>JAGDZN010000039.1:0-538 GCA_049115835.1 Reichenbachiella sp. | reverse complement strand
CAAAGTCCGTAGCTTCTCCCCAGCGACCCGCTGGTATTCTTGATAGTATCGACTCTGATCTTACTGGATCATTTCTCAATGCTTCTGTATTATCAGTACTGATATAACCAGGTGCAATAGCGTTTACATTCACTCCTTGACCTGCCCACTCATTGGCAAATGCCATAGTCATCTGACCAATTGCACCTTTACTTGCCGCATAACCAGGTACCGTGATCCCACCTTGGAATGTCAATAGTGATGCAGTGAATATTACTTTCCCTGACTTTCGCTTTACCATCTCTTTGCCTAATTCTCTGGTCAAGATAAACTGTGCATTTTGATTCACTTCGATCACCTTGTCCCACATTTCATCTGGGTGTTCTGCTGCTGGCGTCCTAAGTATCGTGCCTGCATTATTCACTAAGATATCAACCACAGGAAAATCACCTTTTACTTCCTTTATGAATTCATAAAGTGAATTTCTATCAGAAAAATCACAGGTATAAGCTTTGAAATTTCTACCTACGGCCTTTACTGCCTTTTCAACATCGCTACC
>JAGDZN010000038.1:0-718 GCA_049115835.1 Reichenbachiella sp. | reverse complement strand
GCTTGGTTTTGCTATTGCTATAGCTGACCATGCTGCACAACATGGTTCCGAATGGAACTGTTTTGGATATTTTGAAATTTCCAGTTTCGTTTTCCTCAAATAGGTATTCGAGGTATAAACGAAGCATTGGATTAAAGATGTCGAGTTTGACTTTCATTGTTTTTCTTATAAATATAATCAATTAGAATGTCTATTTCAATAGATTATGTCTATGAGAAATGAACTTTTAAACCGAGTCCAGTATCCTACTCTCTTTTCCTATTCCAATTGTCTTCTCAAGAATTGAATATTTTTTTGTAATACTGTAATCCTGTAAAAAATGGATCGTAAGTATCTGCTTATCAATCTGATGAATCGTTACAAATTCAAAAATCAGTTTGTATTTACCATTACAGAATTTTGTAATGAAAAATGAGCATTGATGACTGTTACAGAATTTTTGTAATGAAGAGATTTTCATTACAGAATAAAACAAGGTTTTGTAATGGTCTAAATCCTTGAAATTCAGCCGTATTAATATAGTATTCTATATTCTATTACAGAATTACAAAAATTTTGTGGAATATTAGAGAGAGGGTTTAGGGAGAGGGGGCAGCAAGGAGGATTCGCGAAAAAGAGAAGGAAAGAAAAAAGAATTAAGGTGTGCTGCGCACAGTATTGATCGGTACACGATAAGGAAAGGCTTATACGTGGTGTATTTGGGAATTAATTAAGTGTT
>JAGDZN010000037.1:0-782 GCA_049115835.1 Reichenbachiella sp. | reverse complement strand
ATTTGGGAATTAATTAAGTGTTGATAGGTGTATTGAACTTTTTAAGGAATATAAGAGGCTTCCAATTGAACAGGGTTGCTGCCAATTCCTGTAAGTTCCTGCTCATAGACGTTTCCGGATAAATCCTTGAAAGTAATTATGAATGAAAATTCGGATACCAAAATATTTCTAAGTTCTTGACAAGTACCCCTATAGTTTTCACTAAAAATTAATTCCGCAAGGTTTACCCCTCGTTCAGTAGGTTCTTTTGGTCCTTTTTCAATCTCTATGACATTTACAGGAAATGGTTGTTTTATTATTTTAAGAGATAAAATAATAAAAGCATTTTCTTTGATTGCACCCTTTATATAGAATGAAGGCGGATCGTTATAAGGGAAGCTTTGTAAGCCATGATACAATAGAATTGGTTTTGTTCTATTTCTTTCAATTTCTGTTGATTTATCCAGCTGCTTTTTATTGATTTCTGCAATGTCTTGATGAGCCTCAGTAGCACGCCTCATTTCCTCTTTGGTTACTCTGAGATCTTCGCGTTGAAGATATATGGTGTATAACAAGCCAGCAAAAGCCAGACCAGAGAACAAGGCATTAATTCCTCCAAAACTATCCCCAAATGCTGCAGCATCCTCTATTTCAAAAACTTTAAGGGTGATCAGCGTATAAGACAGCCAGATTATAACTACAAGTTGTGCAAGTAATATGATGTCTTTGATGTAATGCTTTGGTGTATTCTCACTTCCCATGATACGGAGGGTTGTTCAGTAACTCATTTAACGAGACGTTTA
>JAGDZN010000036.1:0-659 GCA_049115835.1 Reichenbachiella sp. | reverse complement strand
GACCAATGAACGTGTCCCCAAATAACCATAATGTTCTATTGCCCGATAGAGGAATAGAATAGGTTGCATCTCCACCTGTCCAAGCATCACTTTCTTCTCTTGTGAAATTGGCGTTCATTGTTGAATCTCGACACATGAAAATTGTTTCATCCCAGCAATTGTCCTGCACGCACCAATCAATAGGTTCTGATGGATCATCAACAGCCACGGTATCTGCTGGATCTTCTGGGTCTTCTTTTATTTCTCGAAGTGGTGCAGACGTCCAATCTTCTTCGTCATCACAATTGACGAATAATAAAATTGATATCGTGAGTAATCCTAAAAATATTCTCATTAGTAATGGTATGTACAAATTTAACAATCAATAGGACTATTGAACTTAATAAAATTTTAACTCCATTGCAGCTTTTGAATCAATTGAAATATGTACTCTTTAACCTCTTTGTATTTGGCCCTTTCCTGGGACTTACAGTACTTTCTTCGAGTTGTACATCAAACAAAAATCGCTCCAACGATCCAGAATTAATCGTTGAATCGGATAAAGAATTTGATGATTTTTTCACAAGGAGGAAACCTGGATTCACGGGTGGAGATGGTACCTACTCCGTGAATTTACCTAATGGAACAAATATCTGGATATTTGGGGACACGTTCATTGG
>JAGDZN010000035.1:0-548 GCA_049115835.1 Reichenbachiella sp. | reverse complement strand
ACGGATGTTCATATCTACCATGGTGTGATGGACGCAAGAGTTAAGCCACCAATGACGGTAGGTCATGAAGCATCAGCAACTGTTGCTGAAATTGGAGAGGGAGTAACGAATGTTAAGGTTGGAGACAAAGTAGCGGTTAGACCTCTGCACTTTGGTGCAGCTCATCCATTTGATAAAGGATTTGCCCATGTAGGGAAAAACTTAAAGTTTATAGGAATAGATAGTCAAGGTGCCTTTCAAAATAGTTGGACGGTTCCAGCTTATACTTTGCATCATTTACCTGAAGCACTGTCTTTAAAACATGGTGCATTTATAGAACCTCTATCAGTAGCTTGTCATGATGTAAAAATCGGAAGAGTGAAGGAAGGAGAGAACTGCTTGGTAATAGGAGGAGGACCGATTGGTACATTGATCGCCTATGTGTTGAGAGAAAAGAAAGCCAATATTATCATTTCTGAGGTCAATGAAACAAGATTGTCAATGTTGAATGATCTTGGGTTTACAACGATCAATCCGGCTAAAGAAGATTTGAATGCAAGAATCAGTGA
>JAGDZN010000034.1:0-3188 GCA_049115835.1 Reichenbachiella sp. | reverse complement strand
AGTGACAATCGAAACCAAAAGAGTCGAGTCCCTAGAAGAGCTTAGGAGTATGAACCTGGTCTATGTTCAGATAGATCCAGACACAAAGGATAAGTGCTGGATGCGAGTCATTAATAAAAACACGATAGGCATCAAACTTCAAAAGTTGATAGATCAAGGTGTGATCTATAAACCCGTAGACAAAATAGATGCAACTGTTTAATCAAAAACACAACAATCATGAAAACTAGACAATTAGGAAAAGTAATCGGACAGACAATGACAAGAGTACATATTCAATGCCCTCATTGCAAAAAATTCATCCTGCCTCTTCATGGAGAATTGGAGGAAATTTCAAGAGTCAATTTGGATGTTCAGTCAGCTCAAGTCACTTACAATTTGGACTGTAGTAAATGTGAAGGCCTAATTCAGACCAACATAATAATCGAAGAAAAAAAGGAACAGTACGCTCACCAAAGCTAAAACTATGAAAGAACCAAAACCCTACGAAATCCGCTTTGCAGAAATTATCACTAGCCTGGGCGCTCTGATGCTTCCCATGCTGATCATCATATGTGGACTAGCTATCACTGGAGGAGAACTACTGCACAAGTCATTTCCCGATTCGATGACTACCGGCTTAAAGGTCACTGCTTCCGTATTTTTCGGAATTATCCTAGCACTAGCATTGACCACTATATCCGTCAACAAGGATTTGATCAAAGGGAAATATGTCTGGATCATCCCTTTGATGCTGGCAGTTTTTTCAGCCATACTGTTGATGTTCTTTTTTGAGGTATTCGAAAACTGGCATACAGATCTATGGCATGAAAAGTTTCTCAAAATTTTCCTCAGTGTATTTTTCGCATTCTTAGAATTCATCTTCGTGATGCTATTCATCAAGAAGCTAGCCAAATCAACTACTGACATCAAATTAGAGTCACGAATAGCAAAACTCAATGATCAGATTAAGAAACTATTTGCAACCAATGCGAAACTACAAGAAACCAATTCACAACTCAAAACCAACCATCAGCAACTGATTGAGTTGCGAAAAGAAAACAAAAAGTTGGTTGAAGATCTCACTTGCAAAAAGTGTCACAAAATGAAAAAAGCAAGAAGCATCGCTTCTCACGAAAACAAATGCAAAGGATAATAGCCATTCCTGTGTGGTATATCACGGGGCGTTCTTTATACATCAAATTAGCTGGGCAGTATTCAGGTGAGTACTGTACCATTCCAGGGAGCATCCTAAGTGCTTCCTGGTTTTTAGAACTTAAATATTTCCAACATGCCAAAATCAGTAATCACATCCTCTATCGCTCAATACATCCATGCCAACTATCTAAATCAATCAGGAGTGTCTATGGCAAGGCAATTTGGAATTAGTAAGAAAGCAGTTCAGCGATACATGAGAACAAGTGGTCTTAAGGTAAGTCGTGAAAAACAATTAGAATTTAGGAGTGCTGCACTCAAAGGAAGAACAAACTATTCCGCTGCAGATGATGAGTACATACGAGATCATTATTTGACGCTACCTATAAAAACTATTGCAACTAATATCAATAGATCTTTCACAGGAGTTATGTCAGCGCTCAATAGAATGGGCTTGACTGTTCCTGAAGATGTGCGACAAAAGAATATAGCAAAAGGTAGAATTAAGCCTGGCAATGTCCCTTTCAACAAAGGCAAAAAAATAACTGATATACTTTCTCCGGAACAACTAGAGCGTGTAAAAGAAACTTGGTTCAAAAATGGTCATTTACCAGTTAACACGCTTCATGATGGTGCTATTACTACACGTGTGGATTCTTCTACCGGCATACCATATAGATACATTCGAATTTCTTTAGGCAATTGGGAGTTGCTGCATAAAGTGATCTGGCAGAAAGAGAACGGAGATATCCCTAAAAGTCATTGTCTGCGTTTCATCAATGGCAATTCATTGGATACATGCTTGGAAAATCTGGAATTGATCACCCAAAAAGAAAATTATATCCGAAACGCTGGGTCGGTGAATTTAACAGATTCGATGACGGCTTTCTACATGAGTCCTAAGGATCCTGAAATGCGAGCGGAACTTCTCAAACACCCAGAGCTTATCGAACTGAAACGAAATCAATTAAATCTTAATCGTAAAATTAAAAAACATGCCACGGAATAAATTAACAGACCTTAACAACCACTTATTTGCTCAAATCGAAAGACTAGGAGAGGACGATATGACAGAAGAGAAATTGAAATTGGAGATAGATAGATCTAGGTCCATTAGTGAAGTCAGTGCTCAAATCATCGACAATGCTAAACTGCAACTACAAGGAGCGAAGTTTCTCCATGAAGTTTCGCAGGAAGGAAAGAGTTTGCCGGAAAGCTTAGGTAAAAGTGATATGAGTGAGATTCAGAAATTGGTTGGTATCGGTGACAAAGTTGAGAGCTAACACTGAGCTATCATTCAGCTTGAACGACCAGGATCAATGATGAGCGAATGATAGCTTGTAGTTCTGTTTGAAAATTGTCAAATTGAGGTTATTAAAACGAACAGTTATGAAAAAGTCAAGTATTGTAGCAGCATTATTGGGACTTTGGATTTTTAGTGGTTGTGAGACTGAGCCTGTCGATCCTGTGATAAATAATGGTACTTTGATTACTAGGGCTTATGAGATGCTAGACCTTTCGAATGGTAGCCAGCATGAGCGTTATCTGAGTATGCAACTATTCATTTTTGATGAGCGTGAGAATGCTGTTGAAATCAATTCTTATGATGATCTTTTGGAGGGTAGGGCCTTTGTTCCTTCTACTCAATTGAATGTATCCAATATCTATTCGTCCTATGATGAGGATGGTACAAATATCACTGATCTCGAACCAGGTAACTACTTGGTGTCTGTTATCGAACTGGAAGAGGGGCGATGGAGCTATATTCATATCAATGTTGAGTCCAATGAAAGGTTGATCTTGGAAAAGGAGTTTGACAGGAATCTCAGGTTTTCATATGATGAATGGTAGATTGAATTTCTAACTGCTGGGCCATTGGCAGAATGGATTGTGATATGAAATTACTAATTTCGCTCCATGAACCTAACAGACCACTATTTCCAACTTCACTGCAACAACGCTGACCTGGTAGCTGCCAAACGTGCGAATGATCAGGCGCTCATCAGTTCCATCACCCAGAATATCCAGGACTTAAACGTCTCGTTAAATGAGTT
>JAGDZN010000033.1:0-1777 GCA_049115835.1 Reichenbachiella sp. | reverse complement strand
ATTTGAATGCAAGAATCAGTGAGCTCACAGGCGAGAAGATGATTGATTGTGCCTTTGAAGTCTCAGGATCAGCACCAGGTGTTCAAGCGATGACCCAAGTGGTCAATGTACGAGGAAGAATCGTGATGGTAGCCATTCATGGAGGGGATCCAAAACCCGTTGATTTGTTTAAGTTTTTCTGGTCAGAGATAGAGCTCTTGGGCGCTAGATTGTATGAAGAAGATGATTACGAAGAAGCGATACAAATAGCAGCATCAGGGAATGTACCCTTTGAGAAGCTGATCACTAAAATAGATACATTGGATAACATCCAGTCGATCTTCGAAACGATTGATGACAATCCAGCAGGAATGAAATATTTAATCGACTGTCAGAGCTAAGCATATGATGAACTCTCCACTTTCGCGACAGCTATTACACATTTTAATTGGTTCATTGATAATCAGTGGCCTTTCAAAGTGTGTTCAGAACAATGATTCAAAGGACATTTCGGATAGAGAAGTACTTAATGATAGTATTATTGAAGTACTGGGTATTTCAAATAAGCATAATCTTAGTGCTGCGTCAAAAAGGGCCATAGAAAATCATTACGAAAGGAGTGATGATTGGTGGACTAAATTTACATCTAAACAATTGTCAGGTGTTTTTGATTTTGAGGAAGGGGTAGTCAGGAGAGATCCCAGTGCTGTAATTCTTGTTGATGGAATTTTCTATACCTATTATACGAAGAGTGTTGGAAAGGCATATGGTTTTAAGAGTGGTGACGCTTCCAAAAAAGTTTTTCCTTGGGATCAATCAGATGTTTGGTGTGCCAGTTCGCAAGATGGGTGGAAATGGAAAGATGAAGGATTGGCAGTTGGAAGAGGAGAGCCTGGTGCTTATGATGATCGAGCTGTCTTCACTCCTGAAGTATTGGCACATAACGATAAGTTCTATTTGGTATATCAAGTGGTAAAAGCGCCATACGCTAATAGAGTGAAGAATAAAGTGGGGATGGCTGTTGCTGATTCACCTTTAGGACCATGGAAAAAATTGGAGGCACCGATCCTTGAGCCTGCTGATAATGGACAGTGGAAAGGCACGAAAGATGACCGTTTTCAAGTGGTTAAAAAAGGTGATTTTGACAGCCATAAGGTTCATGATCCTTGTTTGATGCATTTCAATGATAAGTTCTATTTATATTATAAAGGCGAGCGAATGGGAGAGGAACATACGCTAGGCGGAAGAGAAATTAAATGGGGAGTTGCTATTTCGGATCAACCAGAAGGTCCTTATGTTAAGTCACTTTTCAATCCGATTACGAATAGCGGACATGAGGTATGTGTTTGGCCTTTCAATGGAGGAATGGCTGCAATGTTGACTTCTGATGGCCCGGAAAATAATACCATTCAATATTCTGATGATGGAATTAATTTTGAAATTAAATCTCACATAGGAGGACGAACGAAACCTCCTCATGCAGCTGGAATAGTTAGGTCATTGGATAATGAAAAGAGTCCAATTTCTGCACTTGAATGGGGACTGTGTTTTGATCATAAAAATGGTTGGGACTACATTAAAAGGTTTGAAACCTATAAGAAAAAAGCATTATAAAATTTTTCAGTATATACAATGAGCATAATAGATACATTCAAATTAGAAGGTAAAGTAGCCTTGGTTACAGGTTGTAAGAGAGGCATAGGTAAAGCCATGGCTGTTGGTTTGGCAGAAGCTGGAGCTGATATTATTGGAGTCAGTGCCTCTTTGGAAAAAGAAGGTAGCGATGTTGAAAAGGCAG
>JAGDZN010000032.1:0-651 GCA_049115835.1 Reichenbachiella sp. | reverse complement strand
ATTTGAATGCAAGAATCAGTGAACTCACAGGTGAGAAGATGATTGATTGTGCCTTTGAAGTCTCAGGATCAGCACCAGGTGTTCAAGCGATGACCCAAGTGGTCAATGTACGAGGAAGAATCGTGATGGTAGCCATTCATGGAGGAGATCCAAAGCCGGTTGATTTGTTTAAGTTTTTCTGGTCAGAGATAGAGCTCTTGGGTGCTAGATTGTATGAAGAAGATGATTACGAAGAAGCGATACAAATAGCAGCATCAGGGAATGTACCCTTTGAGAAGCTGATCACTAAAATAGATACATTGGATAACATCCAATCGATCTTCGAAACGATTGATGACAATCCAGCAGGAATGAAATATTTAATCGACTGCCAGAGCTAAAGATATAAAACAATGAGCATAATAGATACATTCAAATTAGAAGGCAAAGTAGCCTTGGTTACAGGTTGTAAGAGAGGCATAGGTAAAGCCATGGCTGTCGGTTTGGCAGAAGCTGGAGCTGATATTATTGGAGTCAGTGCCTCTTTGGAAAAAGACGGTAGCGATGTTGAAAGGTCAGTAAAGGCCGTAGGTAGAAATGTCAAAGCTTATACCTGTGATTTTTCTGATAGAAATTCACTTTATGAATTCATAAAGGAAGTAAAAGGTGATT
>JAGDZN010000031.1:0-1731 GCA_049115835.1 Reichenbachiella sp. | reverse complement strand
CCTGATGGTGAGCCAATTAAAAACGCTGCAGTTCAGGCGATCGATCAGGCTGTATCGGACATCATTCTTGCGAAGCATGATTTGATGTCCGGACACCTCCCTTTCCAAAGCACTATCTAATGGAAGTCACTCCGGAAATCATATCGTCACTTATCAGAAAAACTGAACAGCTCCTTGAGATGGTTCAATCTCAAATTGATGAAGAAGCAGGATCTACTTGTACCATTTCCTATGCCGCCAAAAAATTGGGGCTACATAGGGATACTATCATTACATGGTGTGAAAATGGCGTTTTAGCAGCGTCACAGCCCAATGGTCCAAAAACATCTTGGGTCATCCAGAAGTCAGCGATTCGAATGATCATCAACACTTGTATAGAAAATCGAAACAAAGCTCTGCGACTTACGCCCAGTCAATCTCAAAAAATTTTGAAACGAAATCGTATCAAGACATGAAAGACGCAAGTAAAACCGCACTCCGAAAAGCCCTGCTTTCCTTTTTCAGACAAAGGAAATATGCAGCTAAAATGATGAAGGACACCATGATGCAGTCCTATGCAGAATCATTGACCATCAAATTCAACCTCATCCAAAACTTTGATTACTGGAGGCACTGCTTCGAAGTGGTCAAACAAAAGGATCTCATCATGAAAATATTGCCGTCTAGGTATGGCCACCATGCCAAAATCAGATTGGCTGTTGAAAAAATCATCTATAGATCTATGATCGTCACTAGAGTTTCCAGACATGAGCATATTCGAAGACAAGAAGCGCAAGAAGCACAAGAAAAAAACTATTTCGGTCACTCCAGGGCACTGCAGATCAGATGATGATCCGGGCATACTGTGGAGAGACATTTATGTTTTTACTCATATCAAGCTGAGACAGAGTTTCAGCTTGGGTGTGTACAATGGAAAAGTGGTATTTGGACCATCTAAAAAGAAACACCTGATAGACATGAAATTTTCAGAAGTCCGAAAAGATTATACTGAAAAAAGAGGTTACAAAATGATGAAACCATACTGATGAAAAAATACACGTTTAGACAAAGGATGTACGCTCTCACAGAGATTCCAAAAAGAATCGAAAAAGAGAGGCTTGGAAAGAACAGGATACCGTTTATCAAAAGTTTGTACAGAATCCATATCGACAATGAAAAACACTTACTCGCTATGGTCCCATTATGGGTCAGTCAAGAAATTTTACAATCACTAAACAAATATCAAAAATGAAAGGAAAGGTCATAATATTTTCAGACAATGCCAGTCAGTCACTCAGAGAGAAACTTGAGCAGCAGATGGGCGACAATCTAATCATAGAGCCCACTAGTAAAATGCATCCTTCTCGATCTATGATTAAGGTCTATTCTCCTAAAGTATTTTACTCACCCAACCTCAACTAACCATGGAAATCAAGAGAGATCTAACACCCGACACAAAATCCGAAAGCAAGATTTTGAACATTATCCAAGTGTGTGCCTTGATGACAATCACAATGGCTGTAGGTATTATCCTAGGATTTTCCCTGGCAAACATCCTACAGCTATGGTAATCAATCACTATCCAAAGGACTTTCCAGATGACGTATGGCAGGCGAAGCAAGCCTTTCTTGACGAAGAAAATCCTAAGAAAAAAGAGCAACTACGAGAACACTGGAAAAAGCTCCAGGCTAACTATGAGATGGATGACAATCATCGATACATCAAGGATGATAGCGGTCAATTCGTGAAAAT
>JAGDZN010000030.1:0-23660 GCA_049115835.1 Reichenbachiella sp. | reverse complement strand
AACACTTAATTAATTCCCAAATTCACCAAGTATAAGCCTTTCCATATCGCGTAGCGATCAATACTGTGCGTAGCACACCTTAATTCTTTTTTCTTTCCTTCTCTTTTTCGCGAATCCTCCTTGCGGCCCCCTCTCCCTAAACCCTCTCTCTAATATTCCCCAAAATTTTTGTAATTCTGTAATAAAATATAGAATACTATATTAATACGCCTGAATGTCAAGTATTTAGACCATTACAAAACCTTGTTTTATTCTGTAATGAAAATCTCTTCATTACAAAAATTCTGTAACAGTCGTCAATGCTCATTTTTCATTACAAAATTCTGTAGTGGTCAATACAAAATGATTTTTCATTTTGTAACGATTCATTATGTTGATAAGCAGATACTTACGATTCATTTTTTACAGCATTACAGTATTACAAAAAAATATTCAATTCTTGAGAAGACAATTGGAATAGTAAAAGAGAGTAGGGTTCCACTAAAATCAAAAAACTCACATCATATAGATACTATCTATTAAAAATTGTTTTTATATAGATAATTGCTATTTATTTTGTGGGGGTATTCGCCTAACAATTTGAGAATGAAAAAATATGCTACTATTCCATTAAAAAAGTACTTGTTTAAGTACATCTGCAAGTATTACGCAGACGATTTTAAGAACGGTAAACTGGTTGTCAAAAAGCGAATGGTATCCACCAAACTGGATAGCAGGGTTGACTATAAGCGGTATCTTGAACGTGTAGATGATAAATACAGAGAGCTGATTATTCTATCTCATGATACCAGGAGTGATTATTTGTTTTCTTTTGTCAATCACGTCAGAACGTCATTTAATCAATCACTTGTTGAATATGTATATGGAAATCATCACCGAATGACCTATTCGGCTGCCGTTAGAGAATTTCTATCATCCTATCAAATATATGAGTCGGAGTATAGTTTTGAAAGTGCGTATAGAACCTGGACCAGAAGCAGACTTTTTAAAAATCTAGCTCCCATAAAACCAACAAAGAAAGCTCATGCCCGATTTAAATAAACATACTGGAAATAACTTTGGAGGAAATCAAAAGGTTTTGTGGGCATTCGCTAAAGATCTAATCAATATTATCACTGTTGGCCCAGCTGCTTTGTCCATATCCATCTCTCCATCAACTATTGATGATTATTTCAATGAAATTAAGTTTGTGAAGGAAACAACCCCTCACGATGAAAAAAAGAACCCTTCTGCGAATGGATCTTATTATATGAACAAAATAGAGGTGGTACTTCTAAAGGATCGATCTGACACGAGATCACTTATTCACTCTATAGGTGACAGAAAGGTTGTCTTACTTATATATGATAATAACGGTATGGTCAAACTTGCTGGAGCTCCCGAAGAAGGGTTGAACTTGAAAGATGAATTTCGGTCTGGAAGCAAAGCGAAAGATAGAAATGGATATTTGATTCAATTCTCAGGAGATACCTCTGTCAAGTCTAAAGAGGTTCAAATCACAGCCTAAAAAGCGTCCTATTATAGTAATTTGAAGTAATTCATATTGCACGCATCAAACATTATGATGCATGGACAAACCCGCATTTCTTAACGAACGATGGCAAAAATCTAGCCGCATTGATTTTTCATCCACTGAAAAGGTAGATGAGGACAATGGCATATTATATGGTGTCACGCTTTGCCAGGTAGGTGAAGCAAAAGGTCATGGCCTTCATTTGGAACAGGAATTTGTTGATGATTGTGCCGCTTATGGTGCCAAGCATCATGCAAAACTTGGAATGAAAAGCCGTTTTGGTCATCCGTCCATGTCCAATGAGACATTGGGTACTGAAATGGGTCGCTTTAAAGAATTCAGAGTGGAAGGCGAACAACTCAAAGCAGATCTACACCTATTAGAGAGCTCAAACTTATCGCCAACTCAACCGGGTATGAAAGACTGGATGCTAAGTATGGCATCTGAAGATCCTGCAATGATCATGTGCAGTATAGTGTTTGTTCCAGACTACTACTATCAGTATTCTGAAAAAGTTGAAAAAATAAGAGTTTGGGAATATGATAGTGATGGCAATTGGGTTAGTGCCAATTCCAAAATGAAAACGTATTGCGCTCTCAAAGAACTGCAGTTTTGTGACATTGTTGACCAAGGCGCAGCGACTGACAAGCTATTTTCTGAAGAATTTAATTCTGATAAATTTTCAGTAATAGCCACCCAATTTCTCAATGAGAATCCTAAAGTGGATGAGTTTATCAAAGCTAGTCCAGAGAAGCTTTTCAAATTTATCGAGCAACGTCATGGCAAATCTGGCGAGGATCATTCCTTCAGCCTCAAAAAAATAATGGCTTCCATGAAGGAGGCTTTTTCTATTAAACCAAAAGAAATTTTTAATCAAAACAACGACATGGAATTTGCAAAATCATTGGGGATCCTGGAAAAGGAAAACCCAACTGCCAAGGAATTGGCGGAGGTGAAAGCCGAAATCAAGTCATTCACCGGTGAAAATGAGAAATTCACCGCAACGGAGGTTCAGGGTAAGGTGGATGCTGCCCTTGAAGCGAGTAAAAAGGAACTGGGCGAAAAAGACCAGGAGATTGTGGACCTGAAAGCTGAAATCAAGGAATTGGGCGAGGCATCAGAACCACCAAAACCTTCTAAGAAAGAAGGGGATGAAAAGCTTGAGGAAGGTTCTGAAGAAGAAAAGGAATTTTCAAGCTATGATCACAACAAAGAAGCACTTAACGAAATTAAAGATTTATAAATCATGGCTGAATTTGATATAGCAGCACTCGTTGCAGAATTTGGGGCTAAGTACGAAAACAACGGACAAACCCAAAAGGACATCAAGCATGAACTGATGCCCAAAGATGACTTTACTGAATTATTTTCCATAAGACCATGGACGGACACCTATTACACATCAGTATATAGCACTGTCGATGAAGTTCTTCAAGGATTTTCAATTCCTTTTGTAGACAAAGGAACAATCAGTTTCACACCTTGGAAACAAAAGCTAGGGGAATTTAAAATTGATAAGTTAGATACTCCTGACAAGATGAGACATACATGGTTGGGGTTCTTAGCAAACTTGAAAGAGGTGGACAGAAAAAAATGGCCATACCTCATGTGGATGATTCGTCAGAAATTAATACCTGGGTCTAACCGTGATTTCTTAAATAAGGCTGCTTATTGGGGATGGCAATTGACGGGATACGACGGAGCTCCTACTGTCGATGGTGCAACATTCGTTCGTGAATTGGCTGCTGAGAATGGTATCCATCCTGCAAATACAGGAATGGACGGTATTCGTACTCAGATTGCTAAAATGGTCGATGCTGGCAGGGTTACTCCAATTGTGATTGGTGCTTGGAGTGCGGATCCAGCAACATTTGTGGGTCAAATAGAAACATTTGTTGCTGCTATTCCAGAAGAGCATAGAGAGCACATGGATTTCTTGAACATGAATAAAACGCTTGCTAAACGCTTCAGAGATGGCATGAGAGTCAAGTACAATCTCAACTGGCATCAAGAAAGTGATTTGAATAAAATCAATGATGAGGAAATACGAGTTCGAGGAACAGTTGCAATGGCCGGATCTGATCAAGTGTGGTGTACTCCAGCTGACAACAGAGTAAAACCTGTGAGAGCGGATAAGAAATCGAAATTTGATGTTCAAAAAGTTGACAGAACAGTCAAAATACTGAACAACTGGAGCTTGCTTTTGACTTTCGATGTACCAGAGTTTGTTTATACCACTGAGCATGATACGACCATATCTGCAGGAGATATTGTCGCTCACTATTCTTAATCTTTAACCTTTAAATAAACTAAAATGGGAATATTTGGAAAAAGCGGGAAGGAAGTAACCGTTGAACAAAAAATCAAAGAATTGGAAGAGGACTTGGCATCCGAAAAGCTTGCTAAAGAAACTGCTGAAGGGTTGCTCGAAGAGCAAAATAAGGAACTCGAGAGTGCTAAATCTAGTACTGCTAAAGTTCAGGTGATCACTCACAAGAAAGAAAAGTATGAGGTGAGGATACCTAAATTTCAAGGCATACCTGGTTACCCAGGAAAGTTGTTTACTATGAAAGATCTCAAGGAAAATACTACCAAGGTTGTTGCTGTTGGTAAAGATGGCAAACCTTCTGAAATATCCTTGATGGATTATCTGCTTGAGATTGGTTCTGGTGTCATCTCTAAACAAGACTAATCATGGATTTACAAGAATTATTAAATGTAGATGGAGGTGATAACAATGCTGGCCTTGCTATCAATATTTATATTGCTAGAGCCAGTACTGTATTGACTTGGCCAACTGTGACGGCTAATCCTACCACTTTCGCTGAGAGGGTGACTATCACAGATCCTGTAGTATTCAAAACAGATGGTAGGTTCTATAAAGTCCAGTGTATCGTAGAGAAAAATGGCTTGCAGTCATTGGCTCAGGGTGAAGTTGGATCCAAGAGCACTGAGAATATCTTGACTTTCAGAAGGAAAGGAATTACCAAGGAATCACTAGGCTTGTTTGAAGAATTTAAGAATGATGATTTGGTTGTAGTGGTTCCTGATTTGGAAGGAGATCATAGGATATTGGGTACTGTAGACTTACCAGCTACGCTTTCAGAGTTTGAAGCAAGTACAGGTGAAGCTGTAGCAGATCACAAGCATTCAATGTTCAAAATACGATCTGTAGGTGCTGCAGCTCCATTCTATGAAGGGGCAATTTCAGAAACTCCAGCTGTATAATTTTCACTTAGACTTTAATAATCATGAATGCAGAACAAAGAAAGAAGATGATAGATGATAATCCAATCTCTTCAAATTTGAAGGATAAATTCAAAGTAGTCGGTGTAATACCTGGTCCTATAAAGCACAAAGGTGTGCAATACGACTTGAGAAAAATGAGTACTGCTGTTGCTGATAAATTGGCAAGTGATGAAGGATTCATTTATTTGGAAAAGAAAAGTTCAACCGGTTCGCAAACCCAAGGGGTGTCTGATAAGAAAAACTAAGGTGGATTTTTTTGACTAACGAAAGCCTTGGCAGTTGTGCCAGGGCTTTTTTGTGTCCTATTGAAAATGACAATTGCCATACTTCTTTGCTGGAGTGAATATCAAAGAAGAAGTTTATCAACTGCTAAATGTAACATGGCGTTTTCACCGCGCCTTGGAAATCCTCCAAGCTCACGGAGAAAACCAAGCGTTATACAAATTGCTTTCGAAATCTCCAGATTCATCTTTTTATAACAAAAAGCTGAAACAGGAGCTTTCTCAGCTAGAATTGGAGCCAATCAATGTTACCATAAAATTAGATGGTTCTGCACAATTAGATATAATTCAAAAAATATCATTGCCTCCAACTTCAGTAGATGATTGGCCAAAAGCCTTGCATCCAACTATCAGGAAAAGAAACGAAGCTGTCAAAAGAAGAGGACACTTGAAAGCAAGGTTGACAGTAGTTTCTACCAATGCTGAACGATACGATATTGCAAAGTATATTGTCGAACTTGATGAAGTAATTGATTCTGCCTGGGACACAATCAGCTATTTCAAGGAATACAAATCGCTTCCTATTCAATTGCCTGATGATGAGTTGGAAAAACTGTTTTTTGGTAAGTCAGATGTTCAGATCAACAAAACCAAAACAAACTATAGGACATACTTATCAAAAGCTAAAAGAGGTGGTCGAAACAAAGATTTAATTCCACAATATGAAGCTGTACTTGCAGAATGTGAAAGGAGGTTGACTAATGAATGATATCATCCTACCGGCCAAGAATATTATCATGTCCACCAAAACCACTGATGAGGACAAGATAGTGATGTACCTCCAGGGAAAGCTCAAGCGCACTGAGCTTTCCAAAAAAATGGAGGAAAAGCTGAATAGGTACAATCATTGTGCTGATCTCATCAAAAAATATGGCTCCAGATTGAAGGTGGTACCAATGATGGTGAAGAAGTTCAACCTACCAGAAACATCTTATAGTGAACCGCAAGCATACAAGGATTTCAATGCAACTCAGCAGATCTTCGGAACCACACAACAGCACAATCAGCAGTTTTGGGTAGACATTCTATTAGGCCAAATCATGCAAAACATGAAAAAGGCTCGAAAGGCGGGTGATTATAAGTCTGTGGCTGCTTTTACCAGAGAAATGAGGACTACCATCAAAGAATTGATGGGCACAGCTGATGTGATCCCTTATGAAAAGCTAGTGCCTCCAGTACCGGTTGTAGGCTTCTTTCCTGACTCTCTCAATGTCAATGTGCCAAGTGATCTTGATTATCAAATAGAACTTCTAAAGAAATCAAAAATTAGTAGAGTAGTCCAAGACATAGATTATGAGAAAGTCGACTGACACCAAGCAGATTCACTACAATATACCACAGATCACCTATCATCTCATTAGGGCTGCAATCACGATTTGTTTTTGGGGTAGGGCAACAGGAAAGACATTGGGACCCGGTTCGGATTTCATTTATAATAATGTCTTGACAATGCCACAATCATTGGGTGGAATTGCTTCGGTGACATATGACAAGCTATTGACGATGATCATTCCAAAATTAAAGATGGGCTGGGAAAGATTCGGATTGATTAATGGTGTGCATTTTTGGATTCGAAAATATGCCCCAGATCAATACCGAATCAAAAGGCCATACTTAGAACCGGCTGATGCTAAACACGTAATTCACTGGTGGAATGGATCCGCAAATCTATTGGTTTCAATGGATCGATTAGGAATATCAAATGCTTTAGATTTAGACTATCTATATGCTGATGAAGGAAAGCTATTCAAGGAAGAAGTATTCGCTGAAACACTACTGACCATTCGAGGAAATGCAGATAAGTTCGGTCACTTATCTAATCATGGATCTATTCTAATAACAACGGATTTACCAACCAATTCAAAAGGTAAATGGCTATTTGATTTTTGTGATGAAGTAGATCAGGAATCTATTGATATGATTCTGATGGTGCAGAAAGTAATATTTGAGTTAAGGGAAAAATTTGCTTACGCTAATAAAAAGGATCAAAGAAAGATTAACTCAGCTATCGCTAAGTATGAGGACGACATCAATGATTTGAGAAAGAATTTGGTATATGTCAGCTATGCCAGTACCCTTGATAATGTTCATGCGCTAGGTATCGATGTGATAAAGAAATTCAAACGAACACTATCAGAACTCAATTATGCCGTCTCAGTGTTGAATCAACGAATCAATCAAATAGAGAATGGATTTTATTCTACCCTGGATGAAAGTATTCATAGCTATGTTGCCAACAATATAGACTACCAGGAGAGTCTTAATATAGATTTCAATAAAAAGGTAATCAAGGACTGCAGATGGGATGCTGATGTCAACAACAACAAGCCATTGGAGATTGCCTTTGATCATAATGCTGCCATTAACTGGATAGCCACTGGTCAAGACGATGGATCTACTACCAGGCTATTATCTGCTAAATGTGTGGAGCATCCATCCAAGCTGACCGACCTATTAAAGAAGTGGTATGAATACTATAAATACCATTCATGCAACTATGTGGTGTACTGGTATGATCACACATCTATCCAGGACAATGCTAAAGGTGACATATCCTTTGCAGATGAAATCATTGGGTTTCTTGATAAGAAAGGGCTGAGAGTTGTTACCAACTACATAGGCCAGGCACCTACACACAGAGCCCGGTACTACTTCTGGCAGAAGCTACTCGATGAAGATGACAAAGACCTGCCAACATTCAGGTACAACCAGTCCAACTGTGAAGAATGGCAGCTGGCAATGGAGATGACAGGTGTCAAAATTGCCAGGGACTCTTTTGAGAAAGACAAATCCACTGAGAAGAACAAGTCCTTTCCACAGATCGAGGCACCTCATGCCACTGATGCAACAGACACACTCTTCTGGGGTAAGCATAGCAGTGGCCTGCAGAAGACTTCCGAGTTCTTCGATATCCTTTCCAATTGATGTGACAGCATTACAAAGTCATATTAGACTCTTTTTTCAAAGAAGCAATTGCCATCAGCGGACAGGGTGGGTCGCACTTGAAAAAGTAACAAAAGAGACTTCAACCGCGAAAGATTCGTTTAGAGCTTGATATTCAGGGGATTGGACGGATATTTTTTATAAAAGCAGTAGTGATGCGAATTAAAAATAGAAGGCTTAGAACGGCTTAAATGAGCTAGAATATGAATAGAAAAGCGATTATAGTAATCGGGAACATGTGTAGTGGTAAATCTACCCTTTGCAAGAAATTGCTCAAAAAAAGGGAAGAATATCAGTATATATCACTTGATCAAGTCAGAAATCAACTTGCCATGTCTAGTGATCTGGATAGTAATTTCATGTTTGAAAGGGCGTGTGAAAAAGAATGTGAACGGCAAATCAAAAACAGTACTCTCTTGATATTTGAATCAATAGGTACTAGTCAATTCTACAAGCGAATCTTTAGATGGCTCAAGTCCAATAAGTACGAAATAGAGATAATCAAAATCAATGTGGCAGTCCGTGTATGCATAGCCAGGTTCGAAAATAGGCAGCAACTAGATGGTCAAGTGCCAGCTATGTACAGCCTGTCATACAAAGAGAAGATCCGGATGAATCATGAAAAAATTCAAGGAGTGATGAGTGACTATAATTTTAACTCAGTGGTAGCGGCGAGGCATGGAATTGACTAGCAATACTTATTTTAATACAGCAAAGACTGAATCTGCTGATGATATATTTAAGTTGCTTATTTTTACATATACCTCATTAGGAAAATTTTCAAGGACAACTCCTTTGCTAATTTCGCCTGAGTAGAATTTCTTTTTATCGACTTTAATTTTCTTACCTAAATAATTAAATGAAACTTTATCTGTTTTCAAGGTGGCTTTAATAATGTCTTTCTCTAAATCCACAATAATATAGTTGGGATCGTAAGCACAAACTTCTTTGAAGGTGCCAACGAAAGTTTTTTCTCTTTCGAAAAAAAACTTTCTGCCAAAAGAAGAAACCATTACCATTTTACTACTATCTACATCCGCGTGTCCATCAACAAAACCGTTATCATTTGTTTTATGGACTCTAGATGCGATTCTTAAAATAAGACCGTCATCAACAAAAAGGCTGTCACCAGCGCTAAGAGATTCTTTGTCAAAATTTGAACCACAATTGGTAATGAATGGTATTAAGGCAATTAAGAATATTAGGGTTCTCATAATATGAATAATGGATTTTATAATGTTTACTAATCTTTTGTGCGACTACTGAATATAAATTAAATAAAGATACTTATTTTTTTATCCTAACCATCTAAACATTCTTAATCTAAGTTCGATTCATGATGCTGATGAAATAGAGAAAGGTGTGAAGAAATATCTAGATATTCATTAGTTTCGAGTACTAACCTAATTCTACCATGACTGATTTTCTTCAATCAATTCTCGAAACATTTAAAGAAAGACTCAAATCTCCATTTATCGGGTCATTTATTATTTCCTTTTTGGGATTCAATTGGAGACCAATTTTATACGTGTTTTACTCTAGTGATGATATGAGTAAAAAATTACAGTGCTATACAGATTTTCTAATGCCTCAGAATTATTGGTTTTTATACCCATTTATCTTTTCAACACTGTATACACTAACCTCTCATTGGTTTTTTTTAGTGTTTGAGTTTTTGACAAAATTTGTTGTTGGGTTAAGGCTTGACCAACAAACTACAAGGGTTATTGATGACAATGTGAGAAAACTAAAACAAGTCAGTTCTGAAAAGGAATTAGAAAAAGCAAAATCTGAAAACAAAGAACTAGCAGAACTTAATAGTCTACTCGCAAAGCAAAAAGAGGAAATATTGACTCTCAAGAATTCCTTAGATGAAGCATATGAGCAAACGGAGCTTATTAAAAATTTGAATAAAGAAGAGAAAGATGAAGTAGATTACGATAAATTAGCTAATCCAGATTATAATTTCAAACAGGCTATCACTACTAAACCTCCTGGTTTTTCAGAATTTCCAAAAAGTTTACATGACATTTTCGTTGGGAATTGGAATATTACAATCCAAGCTGTTGATAGAGGTATATCAAAAATATTTACTGTAGAATTAAGTCAAGGAGTTTATCACTTTATTATTGAAAATGAAAACGGACCAGGTTATTTAAAAATGGCTGCTACAGGTGTTAAATTAATTGAGGAAACTTCGAGTTTAGAATTTGTAATTGCTCCTGGTTTTCTGGAGAAAAAACCAGAAAGGTTTTTTTTAGTTATTCAACATTCCAATAAATTAATTGGTCTTGTAAATGGGTTTCACAAGGTAACTTTATCCAAACTATTTGAAGAAAAAGTGTCGGAGTAACGCATTTGATTTGACCTCAATATTCATCAGCTCTTTTATTAATCATAAAGACCAATAGAAGTCATTTGTTCACATCATTTTTTTGTCCTAATTATTCAAACATGTACGATCTAAGTTTGATTCATGATACTGATGAATCAAGTGTTGGATCAAATGATGAGAGTAGACCACAGGGGTAATCCTGTACCTTTCTCAATCCAGTTTTGTACACTCAACAAAAAGAAAAAGGAGGGAGGTCAACTGATCACAGTTGACAAAGCAATCCTATCCTGGAATACAGGTGGTGCAACTACTCCAAAAAATGATCAGCCAACAAAAGCCAATGTTGCTGGCAAGAAACCCAATCACTATCGCAATAGAACACGAAATCTAGTACTACCAAATAATGAAATACGAAAGGTCCATATTTCATTGATTACAGAATTTAACGGTCAGGAAGTGATATGAGTGAGCTTATTTCAAATCCTGAAGCAACAATAATTTACTCTGAAGGTACAGGTGGAGTTTACCTGAATTCAAAACCTGAAACCAAAAGAGCGCCCGAAGACCCAAATACAACGGATGGAGATTCCAAGATTGCCTACTGGGGCGATAGCAACGACTTCCCTGATCTAATTGATAAGTCACTTGAAAAGAATGGAGATCTAGCATCCGGACTTGATTGGCAAGCGCGGGCGCTCTACAGTGGTGGGTTGAAGTATGATCGGATGAATATGGAGACTGGAGAATTAACCTCTAAACCCATCTTTGAAATAGAGCAGTTCAAATTTAGAAACTGGATGTACCTGATGCAGGCAACCAAGGATTTCTACAAGTACATCAATGTTTTTCCTGAAATTATCTTAACCAAAGACCGAAAGAAGATTCACTGGTTGACTGCTCGGCCAGCTGGGCACTGTAGGTATGCTAAGCAAGACAAAGATGGCCATATCCGAAAAGTATATTTAAATGCAAACTGGGCTGATGGATTGAGTACTGATTCAAAATTGACTGACAGTCATCCAGCGCTGAACATGTTTGATCAACCTGAATCTCTCAAGACCAGGCGTGACTCTTTCAACTACATGATGCCATTGGGCTATCCTACAGGTAAGTCCTATTATCAATTAGCCGGGTGGAATGCACTTAGAAATAATGGCTGGTTAGATCTATCTGATGAGATCGCCAAATTTAAAATGGCCATCATGAAAAATCAGATGACCATCAAGTACATCATCGAAATGCCAGACTACTGGATGGCATGGAAGTATCCTGATTGGGAAAGTTTCAACGCTGCAAAAAAGATCACGCTGCAAAAAGCCGAAATCAAGAAATTTGATGATTTCATTAAAGGATCTGAGAATGCAGGCAAGACTATCACGGTTCCATTCAAAACGGACAAGCATACAGGTTCACCGTTCCCAGGTTGGAAAATCACACCAATCGATGACAAAATCAAAGATGGGATCTATCTGGAGGACAGCGTAGAGGCTACCATCAAGATATTCTCAGCATTGGGATTGGATCCTGCTTTGTTTGGAATCATTCCAGGCAAAGGAGGTAGCAACCGTTCAGGATCTGACAAGCGAGAAGCGCTCAATATCTACATTTCATTGTTACAACCACACGCTGATTTGATATTGCGTCCTCTGGATTTCATCAGCTGGTACAATGGATGGAGCAATGAAAAGGAAATTATAAAGTGGAGCTTTAATAAACCCTACATGCAAACGCTTGATGAGGTGACCCCATCGAAACGTGACACCGTAATCCCCGAAGAAGATGCTACTAAATGACACTGACCTAAAAGCCGTACTGCCTGTCGCAGGAAGTTTCTCGCATTCTCAATTATTGCCAGATATCAGAACCGTTGAAAACAGGGAAATCAAAAAACTACTGGGTGTCACATTATATACTTCACTAGATACTGCGTATGAATCGGACAGTACTACCGCTGTTCAAAAGGAGCTTTTGACATATGTTCAGCCCATCATCGCGAATCTATCCTTTTGGATGTTCTTGGATAAAGGGAATGTGTCCATAGATGACACTGGCATATATGCAGTGCATACAGAAACCAAAAAACCAGCTTTCGAATGGCAGGTGAAAGCGGTACGACGCACTTTTAAAAGAACTGGATTCAATGCTATTGATAATCTTATTGAGTTTTTGGAGGACAATAGTGCTGATTATCCAGACTGGACCAGTAGCTCGGCCGACGAAGAAGCTCGTAAATTTTTTCTCAATACTGCTATCCAGTACCATGAGTATGTGAGTATCAAAGAGTCTCGATACATGTTCATGGCATTGTTGCCAATCATGAAAAGGGTAGAGCTGCAGGAAGTGAGTGCGACCATTTCAAAAGAACTTTTTGAGGAGATCAAAGATCAATTGTCTTCTCTCACTATCTCGCTGACCAATGCAGATTTGCTTTACAACCTCAAAGGATCAATTGCTCACTTGTCCTGGAGTTTTGCACTTTTGGAATTGCCGGTAATCATTGATAGTGATGGCATCCAACTGCTGGATAGTAGCTACAGCGGTTCAGATATCAAACTGTCAGAATCGGATGCAAAGCGAATCAATGCAATAAGCATTCGTCATGAGAAAATAGGCATGAGCTATTTGGAGAAAGTAAAGGACTATCTGCAGGAAAATGCAGACGACTATCCTTTGTACAAAGCAAGTGATTGCTATATAGATATTTTAGAAGATGAATCAACCGAATTTGAAAATGATCCTGATAGTGGGATCGTAATGTTATGACCATGGACCACAAAACACTGCTGAGTAAAATAATCCTAATGATTGGGACAGGAACCATTGGATCTCTGGAAGAATTGAATGTAATGCTTCGAACAGGAGCACTTATTATTTCATTGGTGGTGGGGATATTGACCGCAATAAAATTGGTAAGAGATTTAAATAGAAAGAAAAATGAAAGAAGCAATATTTCATCTAAAGCGTGATTATTATGGTCAGGACTCTGAAAAAAGAGAAACTACATTATCCAAGATGTTCAGGCCAGACGGCAGTGAATTTGGGTTCGTATTAGAAGACGTTGTAAGAGCATTTGGAATCAAACGAATGAAAACTTCCGCTATCCCTGCAACAGAGGGAGATTTTACTTATCGATTATCAGTTGAAAATTCCCCAAAATATGGTCGAGTTGTGACTGTATCGACGCACTATGAAGAAGGGATGTTTTACCTAAGAAACGGAGGCATTGAGTTCCGCATGGTTAGATGTCATGGGGGAAATCATGCAGACCATACGGATGCCTGTTTACTGATGAATCGGAATAGGGAAACTGCTGATGGAAAAATGAGTGCCTGGGGATCTATGAAATCCGAATTTGCCCAGGAAGTTGGAAAACTTGAGGAGCAAGGATTCAATGTAAGATTAAAAGTGACCAATCTCCCTCAAGCATCATGAACATATTCATTGACATTTTATCCGGACTACTGAAGGTCACAAATGAACTGCACTTGGATTACTATTTCAACTATTTATTTTTCTCTTGGTTAGCCTGGGCAAATAGGGACAAAATTGACAAAGCGGCCAGAGGCGGTAATGGTATCTATCAGTGGCCTGAAATACTTCAATTAGTTTGCCTCATGTTTTTTGTAATCTATACCATGAGAATAATCTTCTTTTCTGTTGAGCCTAATGTAATAGTATTTGGTGCACTATTGACTGGATCCGGAATAGGAGGCTTTCAAGCCTTGGCTAATAACAAAATAAAAGACAAACCACCAAAACAATGAAATCATGAAAATATCAAATTTGATCAATCCAACAGTTCTTTATAAGCAATTTTTAGCGATTGCATTTTGGTTTGTCTTAGGGGGAGGACTAGTTCTTTGGTACCATGAATGTCCACCGACTACTTCGATTAATCTAGAGGAAAACAACAAAGTGAAAAAAGGAGGACAAATCAATTCAGGTCTTTCTGGTCTGGTTGGAAATAGTATGAATGCAGATCAATCTGTTGATTGTGATGAATACATTCGGGGGTTGAGCATGAAGGAGATAAAGGCCAAAAGGAAAAATTATTAGCTACACATATTTTCGAGTCGTTCTTATGAAACAATAAATCAAGTAGCCAAACCAGACACGGCTTCCTACATCAATTAATTTGGACCAATTGGTGTGATTGTAATCAATGCCTAAAAAATTAAAACTGTGGATTGGTGAAATAAACAATAATATGTCTCCCCAATTGCTGAGTCCTTCTTGAAATGTACAAGAGGTTTTCATTGATACAAGGAGCAATGAAAACAGCACAATAGCAGATCCGAAAATCCACATGAGCGTTCTTCTCCATCGTTGTCCGTAAAAGCTTATTTTTTCTGATATGAACAAGACAATCCAATTTGGAAAGTCCTGGATCCAATGAAGACATTTTCTATGTGACTGCAAATAATAGGCCCTATAACGCGCCTTGTCTAGAGTCCTACCATCTCGATCACAAATATTCATCAAAACCTCATAAACATTTCTTAACTCGTCAAGCGCAGTTTTATTCTTGCTTTTTGTAACCATTCTTCTTGGCATTTGGCCAGCATTAAAAATAACTTGTTCAAAATTTGAACCTGAAATAAAGCAGTCAAACTTATCCAAGTGGCAATATGAAAATTTTGTTTTTCCTAAAGTCGACTCAAAGAATTTTAGCTTTGAATTAACTTTTTCATCTAATCTGCTTAGACTGTTTATCTCTATCGACCCTAAATTTCTTAATTCCAAAAATTCTAAGTGCGTAGTGCTTGTATTTCGTATTAGTAATCTATCTTTTTCATGCAACTTCAATTGAGCAATTCCTATGAATTCGCTTTTCACATTAATTAGATCGGTTTTAGTCCTTCCTTTAAGGGCGGAAATATTAAATTTTTTGCAGGATACTTTATTTATTTTTGCATGCTTCCAAGCTCCACTCAAAGTCAATTCCCCTGACAATTGAACATCATTTAATGTCAAACTTTGTGTGTCTCCTGAAATGTTGATATCCTTAAATTGCTCTGATACACCGATTTTACCAGCGAATGAGATCTCTACAAAACTTCCAAGTAAAGCCAAATTTGATTTAGGGAAGGATGTGTTTTTAAAAGCAAGAGATACCTTGTTTATATTCGAACGATACTCGAATTTCATACCCTCTTGGAAAGTGCAATTTTCAAATATAATTTCTTGCACGACATAATAGAATGTTTTTACATTAATGAAATTTGTGATGGTAAGATTTCGAAAATGAAATTCATTAGGGTTAACGGTGACATGAAATGAGAGTGTAGCCTCTATCTCAGCACTCTCGAAAATTTTTTCTATTACAGAAGCTTCAACTTCTATTATTGGTAAAGACTTGCTCATCCTTTTATTTTTTGTCCTAATGATCCTTAAATATAGAGTCTAGATTTGGCTCATGCACAACATCTACTTCAATAACCGATTAAAATGTACTGCTTCACGATTCGATGAATTGAGCGCTGATCAGTTATTGGATATTGTTGATGTCATGCATTCAAGACTTTCATTTGATCAGAAGGTTGCCAGGTACACGATGATTCTGATGGACTTTAAAAGAGACTGGAGATCAGCATGGAATTGGCTATTTAGATTGTCAGCAGATGACAAGATGGACATTGCCAGGATCACAGAGTTTATCCATGAAGAACCGCAATTGACAAAGAACCTATTGCCTGTTTTGAAGATAGGCCACTTGTGGAAAAAATCACAATACCTGTATGGTCCAGGTCATAAGCTCAAGAAAATGGTTTTCATGGAGTTCATCAAGTGTGAGGTTTATTTCTTGAAATTTCATAACCTCTATAAAAAGGAAAAGCAGCTCACAAAAGATGCCGTATCCGCACTGGATATGTTGGTTGCTACGCTTTATAGGCCTGCTAGAAAAAACGTGGATGATGAAGCATTCAATGGTGATCTCAGAAGAAAGTACAATGATGATCAGGTTGAATGGATTGCCTTGCATGTGAAAAAACTATCTTTGAATGTCAAGCTATCGATATTGATCTTCTATACCAGCTGTAGATTAGAGATGATCAAACCCTATAGGCATTTGTATCCAGAGATGCCCAAACCAGAAGATCCCAAGCAAAATTCAGAAACTACGGATATCAAAGGTACTGACTGGATGGAAGCGCTTAATTCTATCGCAGGGGGATCTCTCTCATTGCATGGTGACAAAGCGGCCATGGCTGACGCTCGATTGGCACTGAAAGACCTGGACAATATCATCAAAGAAAACAAACGCCGTGAGGCACTAAAACCAAAGTAAGATGGACGCATTAGCAATCACAAACTGGTTTGAAGATGTGGCCATTAACTTAAAGGTTATTGGTCATGTCACGGATGAAGAAGGAAAATCCCGATTTGCCAGAAACATCGATGAATTGATCGAAGGGTTAAGAAGAAAAACCCCATGTACGGAATTGACACTGGTAATGGATGAACCTTATGGGCAGTTGCAAAGTCCTGCTCCGGATGAATTTCAAGATGTACCGGTGACTACTTTCATGATATTGAAAAAAGTCAAAGAGAATGATTGGCAGGATGAAGATGTGGTGTTTGATGCAGCGAAAAAAGCAGCATTCAAGATATGGAGCAAAGCCCTCAAAGAAAAAAAGGATTTCTACACTGGTGAAAATCTTACTGGCATCATGAAAAATTTATCTCCTGGAACCTTCAGGTATCGAAAGGAATATTTGAGAGGCCATTGGTTATTTGGTGTTCACTGTACATTTTCATTTGTGGATCCAATCAATACCGAACTTGTCTATGATGCTGCTGACTGGTCCTTCTGATGGAAGCCAATATTCGTACACTAGATATTTTTCAAAAATGGGTTTCCACTACGGAGGAAGTTTTTAGATCCGAACTCAGCAAAAGAGGCATCGGAATAACTGATCAATTGCTAAGAAGCCTCAAGTCCAGTGTGACGGTAATGGCTGAAGGTTATGTGAAAGGAGAATTTCAATTTCTAACCAGAGGTCGATTTGTTGATATGGGTGCCGGGCGTGGCAGACCTACCAATCAAAGAGGCAGCAAAGCAAAACGATGGTACAGCCCAGCGCTATATGGACGATTAAATGATCTTGATGGAATTATTGGTTATACGATTATGGAGATGGCGATTAATACCATTGTAGAGCCATTGAGAGAGACATAATTGAAGAACTACCAATCATCCACAAGGTGTTCTTTTTCTAAGTAAAGCATAATATCCCTACCGATTCGGAGGAACTCTGCTTCAGCCCCTTTTTTGAGTGTAGTAGAAAAAATCCGTTGACCATTTTTCCTTGAGGATAAATTTTCTTGTGAAAGCAATGTTTCTGCACTCACATAAATGTTTTGATAATTTGTGTATTGAGAAGGGGCATCTATATATTCAACATTTGAAAAAGTTAGTCTAAATCTGAGATCCTTGATTTCCACTTTAATTGTGTATGCAATATCTTTTGTAAATGAATTACCCATTCGGTTGAGGGCTTTTACTGCTGACCTTCCCCGACCAATAAACATTCCGTTTTCTCTGTCCTCTACCTCTAGGACTTCTTCAGATGAATTGTAGCTTTCCGCAAACCATCTGCGAATTAGAATGTAAGAGTCATCTTTATTCACTTCTGTGTTGTAGATGTCTTGATAAATATATTTTCCATCAACCAATTCTAGCTTTTGGCTAAAAGCTGTCGACATGAAAAAGGTCAATAAAATGAGCAATAATGAGGTTGTGATAGTTGGTTTTTTCAATACTTAAAATTTAGTTAGGGACAGTTTCAAAAACACTCTTTATATCTATGGCGGTATCAACGAATTTTTCGAATATAGTTTCTTTCTTTTTAACAACTTTATAAGTCATTTCAGTAATCCTTGATCTAGGAATCACAACACTTTTCTTCTGATCTTTCATATATAGAAAAATGAAATTTCTTGACTCTCCAACGTACGTATGTTTTTTATCATTTGTGTTCAACATATCCCTATCAGTAAACATAATCTGCACTTCTGTCGTAGGCCTGTTCGGGTAGTTAACTAGATATGTTCCATCAAATAATACCGTAAAAACAAAAGCTATGACTAAATATTTCGTAGCTGTTTTCCACTTTTCAACAATCAAATTAGTCACAGTACCATTTTTCCATCCTGAAGAATAAAACAATTCAAAACCTCCCCCAATGAATACACCAAATCCTGTATAAACAAGAATTCTAAATTCAGTCTCGATTGCGATAACTACCAAGATGATAATACTAGCGATCAATCCTGGGATTAAAGCTGAAATGTATGCTTTTGTCAAATGAGATATTATTGGCAATCGAAAAATTATCAATTGAAAAAGATAAGAGATAATCAATTGGTAAAAACTGGCCATCACAATTACCGATATGATTTCCAAAAAGCTCGATGAAGTGACAAAAATGATTTCAGACAACTCTAAGTACTGTGGAATTTTTATATCATAGTTATCATAATACAGGATTTGATATACCAACCCTAATATTATAATACCAACATATCCAACAGTTAAATAAGGTGGAATTGTTTTGAAAATATTGGCATCTTCTTTTTTCGGTCTGAACAGGAGCTTAGATCGCACCGGTTGAATATTGAATCTTTTTCTTCTAGATCCAGGATTAGGTTTCATATAATAGTTAAGGTTGATTCTAACTGACATAAATCTAGTTCTTTTTTGTCCTAATTATCCTGCCAATGGCTGCATAATTTGCACTCATGGCTGTAAAACAAGATCAAGTCAAAACCACTGTCATTCTTGATGGGAAGCAATCCATCAATGAATTAGGGAAGCTGGAGATGGAGGCGAGCGAATATAAAAGAGCGCTCAAGGATATAAAAAAGAATACTGACCAATGGCATGCTACCAATAACAAACTGACAGAGGCCAAAGGAAAGATCAACCTGGTGCGAAAAGAGCTGGGGCTGGCTGGCATGACAATGCGACAGCTGACCAACTATCAGAGAGATCTCAATCGACAAATTATTCATGGTACCACGCAGGGTACAGCCAAATACAAAGAACTAAATACCCAACTACAGCAAGTCAACGCTCGGATAAGAAGTCAACGTTTGGAAATGCGTGGGCTCAATACTTCATGGAAATCCAGCACTACTGGATTGTTGAAAATGGGTGCTGCATACCTTTCCGTATATCAAGGGTTCAGAGTCATAGGAAATTTCATTAATACTTTTCGAACCCTACAATCTGAGAATAGTAAATTGGCCGGCATACTGAGAGTGACTACTTCAGAAACCAAGGATCTACAAACGCAACAACTCAAACTTGGTCAAACTACAGAATTCACTGCAACACAAGTAGCTAAAGCTCAAACCGAACTGGCAAAGCTTGGGCAAAGTCAAAGAAACATTATTGAAATGACCCCTTATGTCCTTTCTGGTGCTTCTGCCATGGGTGTGGATCTCGCTGATGCCGCTGAACTAGTAGCAGGGCAATTGAATGCATTTCAACTGGAGGCTACAGAAGCTGGAAGGGTAACGGATGTATTGGCTAAAGCCACTCAATTAAGCGCTTTTGATTTTCAACGGCTAAAGGATTCTCTTGGGATAGTATCACCAGCGGCTAAGGCTGTGAACGCAACGCTTGAAGATACTGTTGCTGTAATGACCGCTGCCGTAGATGCAAATATAGATGCTTCGACTGCAGGTACTGCACTTAGAAATATTTATATAGATCTATCTGACAAAGGCCTCACATGGAATGTGGCCATGGAGAAAATCAGAACCAGTCAAAACAAGCTAACCACTGCAAATGATTTATTTGGAAAAAGAGGTGCTGTAGTTGCTACAGTTATTGCAGAAAATACTGAGAAAATTGATGAAAACAGAAAAGCACTTGAAAACTCTGCAGGTACAGCTCAGTCATTTGCTGACCAACAATTAGACAACTTGACTGGAGATATCAAGCTCTTAACTTCAGCCTGGGAAGGCTTTATGCTTTCACTCGAAAACGGTGATGGAATAATCGCAAAATCTTTGAGAGGCGCTATTCAATTGACCACAGAGGCCATGGCAGCGCTGACCAATATAGACTTGGTATTATCATCCCTTTTTGAATCCATTCATACGCTATCGGACGCTGATGCATTGCGGCTTATTGACATTGGCATGATCACAGAGTCTGGTGTCAAAGTGAAAGATATTCTGAATACACTGGAGGATGTGCCCTATGATCAGTTATCACAAAAGGCAGAAATGTACCAAAACAGAATTGTGAAGTTATTTCAAAAAGAGGGGGAAACCCTAGAAGATTCAGAGGCGCTTTGGGATATATATTTCAGGAATAGAGAAAAGGATTATGAAGTGGTCACTAAAGCACAAGAGGCTTATGACTTTGCAATCAAAAATGGCGTGGAAACTTTTGATGATTATGAATCCAAAATGGGTGATCAATTTAATTTTATCAAGAATGGCCAGGAAAAGCTTATTGAGATTGAGAAATTGTATAAACAAGCCATCGAGGACAGAAAGCAGGTTCAAGCATCCCAACAAAACAGTCCTTCAGCTAACCCTAATGCACCATCCACAGGTTTAACCGATGATCAAAAAAGTCAACTTGAAACCTTAAAACAAACCTTGGTATCTCTACAAAATGAATTGTATCTGTCTACTCAGGACGCTTCTCAACGAGACATTGCTGCTATCGAGCAGAAGTATGAACGCTTGCAAAACTTGGCCCAGCAATTCTATGATGATGAGTTGATGTCTTTGACAGATTTTGAAGCAACTAAAAGGAGTATTGCTGAATCATTCGAACAAGAAACAGCGGCATATTTTACTGGTAAGAAAAATGAAAACAATCTAGATAGGCAAGAATTTCAGGAACAGTTGAGACTAGAACTCATGTCAGATCAGCAATATGAACTGGAAATGATCAATGCTCACTATGATGAATTATTGGCCCAGGCTCGTTTGCATGGTATGGACTTGACTGCCATCAATGAAGCAAAAAATGAAGCCATAGACGCATCCAATAAGAAATATGGAAATATAGAGGTAGCTCGTCAACATGCCAACGCCATTGCTATCGGGTCGACAATTCAGAATATCGCCGGAATAGTCACCTCAATAAACAACCTCCAAGCTGAACAATCTGAGGACTTGATGATATTCTCAATCATAATGGCTAATACAGGAATTCTTTTGAACCAAGCAGTGGCCATGTCAGCTGCCTTGGCTGCAGCTACCAACAGTTCTGTTTACGCTGGACCAGCAGCTCCTTTTATAATGGCAGCCAATGTCACTGCCATGCTAGGAACTGTCATGAGCACTATGGTTGCAATTAAAAATGTAAAGGACCAGGCTGGTAGCGCTCCTGTTGCTCCTTCATTCTTTTACGGTGGTGATACAAATAGTGCCAGAGGATTAGGCTTCGGCGATCAGCATGGCGCATATGCTGGCTATACTCATTTTGATGAATTTGTCAGGCCTGCCTATTTGCAAAACGATCCCGTTACTATGGACGCTGAAAATGTAATCAAGGCTCGTATGAATGGATACACACTAGACCAAACTGCAGCACCTGGTTTTGGCAGTTCATCTAGTACCGATTCTGCAACCATAAAAATGAATACTGAATCAAATCTAAAATTGGCCTCTGCAATTAATGTCCTAGTGGAAAGAGGAGTAATTGCCCAACTTCCAATTGAATCTTTAGAACAAGGCAATAGATACCTTCAAGAAGTAGAAGACCTAAGAAGCTCAGGATTGTAATGGCACTATCACTAATATATGAACCTTCAGAATTTGCTTTGGTCAGAAATGTCCAGGGTTTTTCCTATTCATGTGATGATCCAACCACTGAGGTTCTCCAGTTTGAATTGTGGATAGAAAATGATCTTAACTCAGCAGAATTCGAATTTGCATTTTTTAGTTATGTAAGGCAAGATGAAAACGGACACTTCAGATTTGAAATTAACAAGAGACTACAAGCCTACCTTTCTTTGATCACTCCGGATCCACAGGACCAGGATCTACAAATAGTGGATGGCCTGATTCGAAAATACAAACTCAAATACAGAGAAGTACAAGAGGATGATCTAGAAATTATCAGTCAAGTGTATCACTCTGACAAAAATGGTGAATTCCCTTATTTAAATACTATTGTGCTTGATGAAGATGTACTCGATGGAGGTAAGTATCAGATAGAGGCAATAACAAGCGATGCTGACAAAGCTGAATCTATCCAATTTGTAGATAGCGAAGGTAACACGTTCGATTATCATGAATACACTAAAAAAGGGGGTATCCACCACATCACGAATTTAGTTGCAGGTTTGAATCAAGATTACTCATCCATTATCATACCAGCTGATGTCTTAGTAACCGTAAGATCCAATGACAAAGCCTATCACGAGTCAGACATCTACTATGCCTGGTTAGCTGGTGGCAAAGCCAAGCAGATCACAGAAGAATTCACCCTGACAGATGAAAGCGACAATATTATTTCTGATACAGATGATAACTCACTAATAAGCGTACAATAATGGCATATCTTAAACCCACAGGAATGACCGAAAAAGTAGCTATGTCAGCTACTGATCTATTCCTATTTTCCACCGGAGACGCTTGGAAAAGAGCTTCTTTTCAAAGCCTATCTGACAGGCTGCAGTCAGCTACATTCCAAAAACCTGATCTTTATGCTATAGGTGAGCTCAACATCGATGCAGACGAAATGATCTATGGCACTGGCCCAAATACTTATGGTAAAGCCACCCTTACAGCTACAGGAAGATCATTGGCAGCAGCTGCTGATGCTGCAGCTGCACGTACTATAATTAATGCAGCATCTTCTAGCCATACTCATGATGCCATTGACATCACATCAGGCGAACTAGCCAGTGCAAGAATCAGCGAAGCAAGTGTGACACAGCATCAGGCAGCATTAGCGGTTTCATTTAGTCAGATTTCGGATGTGGCCTTTAGTACTGATGATACGATGGCTGCTGCTACGGATGCTATGATCTATAGTGGACTAGCAACTAAGACATACATAGCGGATCAGATTGCTGCCTTAGTAGCTAGTAGTCCGGCTGCTTTGGATACTTTGAACGAACTAGCAGCTGCATTAGGTGATGATCCTAATTTTGCTACTACTACATCGACTGCACTTGGCAATCGACTTAGAGTAGATACGAATGCACAAGGTCTGTCAGGTACGCAGCAAGGCTATGGTCGAACCAATCTAGGGCTTGGCAGTATGGCTTTAGCTTCATCAGATGATTATCTTCTTTTAACGGGTGGTACTTTAACGGGTGGTATTGACATAACTAGTGGACAGCTAACAATAACCAAC
>JAGDZN010000029.1:0-6560 GCA_049115835.1 Reichenbachiella sp. | reverse complement strand
GTCAAAGGAGATTTAATGGGTATCCTGCATGCCACGAATTTGAGTCATGCGGTCATGAAGAACATCAGGCAGAATTTGTTCTTTGCCTTCATTTATAATGTTTTGGGTATTCCCATTGCTGCAGGTGTATTGTTTCCCATATTCGGGATATTGTTGTCTCCGATGATTGCCGCTGCAGCCATGAGTTTTAGCTCCGTTTCGGTGATCGCCAATAGTTTGCGTTTAAAGAATGTGAAGCTATAACCCCCGAATCTTATAAAAGTGAATCAAAATTTCATAAATCATTAATGGGGCTTTTGCGTATATTTGTTTAAGTGAAAAAAATCATTTCCATATCATTAGCACTGCTGCTACTAACCAGTAACATGGGATTTGCCATGGCTACTCACTATTGCGGTGGTCTGGCGGTTAAAACCAAACTTGTGTTGGGCAATGCCATGATTGATTGTGGAATGAAAATGGAAAAAGAATGTGAAAGCAAGGAGTCAAAGGGTTTTACACTGACAAAATTACCTTGTTGTCAAAATGAATATCAATCGCTCGATGTAGAAGATGATTTCAAACCCAACTTTGTTCAGAATACTCTTAATGTAGATTTTGTTGCTGCCTTTGTGGTTGCATTCTTTTACCTACCACTCACTTCTACAGAAGAAAAACCTCAATACGCGAACTACTCGCCCCCTTTAATTGATCAAGACAGGTCTGTCTTGCATCAAGTATTCCTTATTTAATTAAGCACAATGTGAATTCTAGCACCTAGCCATTACGCTGGGGCTATAGGCTATTTGCCTTTTTGAACAACCTCTTTTTGTTCGACTTAGGTTCAATTCTAATCATTCATACTATGCTTAATAATATTATCAAGTATTTCCTTGAGAACAAGTTGGTGACAGTACTCATGTTGATAGGCTTCATTGCTTGGGGCATTGTCACCGCACCGTTTGGCTGGCAGGTGGGCGCTTTACCATCTGACCCAGTGCCAGTAGACGCTATTCCAGATATTGGAGAAAACCAACAAATTGTATTTACCCCATGGTCGGGGCGGTCTCCACAGGATATCGAAGACCAAATTTCTTATCCATTGACAACCTACCTATTAGGGATACCAGGGGTTAAATCGATCAGGAGTTCATCCATCTTTGGATTTTCTAGTATCTATATCATCTTCTCAGAAGATGTAGAGTTTTATTGGTCTAGATCACGAATTCTCGAAAAACTAAATTCCCTGCCATCAGGACTGTTACCTGACGGAGTGCAACCAGCTTTGGGTCCCGATGCAACTGCCTTAGGTCAGGTTTATTGGTACACCATAGAAGGACGTGATAAAAATGGTAACCCTACAGGTGGATGGGATCTCCATGAGATCCGTACAGTACAAGATTTTTATGTCAAATACGGATTGAATGCTACCGAAGGAGTTTCGGAAGTAGCGTCCATTGGTGGGTACATTCAAGAATATCAGATTGATGTCAACCCTGATGCACTGCAAGCTTATAATATCCCTCTGCATAAAGTGATGCAAGCAGTGCAGCAGTCCAATAAAGATGTTGGGGCTAAAACCATAGAAATCAATCAGGCCGAATACCTTGTTAGAGGATTGGGCTATATCAAATCCGTAGAGGACATTGAAAAAGCGGTGGTAGCAGTCAAGGATAATGTGCCTATTCGGATCAAAGAAATAGCAGTGGTGAGTCTTGGCCCTGCGACGCGAAGAGGGCTTTTGGATAAAGGTGGTGCAGAAGTCGTAGGAGGGGTTGTGGTGGCTAGATATGGCGCCAATCCATTGAAGGTAATCAACAGTGTCAAAGACAAAATAAAAGAGATTGCTCCAGGTCTACCTTCTAAAGTATTACCCAATGGGGTAGAGTCGCAATTGACCATTGTTCCGTTCTATGATCGGTCTGAGCTTATTTATGAGACCCTGGGAACATTAGAAGAAGCACTACTGCTTGAGATTCTAATTTCCATCTTGGTGGTGATCGTGATGGTGTATAATCTACGTGCATCGATGTTGATTTCGAGTTTACTTCCGATAGCCGTGTTGATGGTATTCATTGCTATGCGATACTTTGGGGTGGATGCCAACATAGTCGCCTTGTCTGGGATCGCGATTGCCATTGGTACTATGGTCGATTTAGGGATTATTCTTTCAGAGAATATCATCAAACACATAGATGAAGCGCCACCTGGACAAAAGCTTATAGACACCATATACAACGGTGCTGCAGAGGTGAGTTCAGCTATCGTAACGGCTGTGTCAACGACTATTGTGAGCTTCATTCCCGTGTTTACCATGCAAGCAGCAGAAGGTAAACTATTTGGCCCATTGGCTTTCACCAAGACATTTGCATTGATTGCGGCATTGATCGTTTCACTCTTCATATTGCCGATGTTGGCACATTGGTTCTTTGGAGCGAACATTAAGAGTAAAAAGATTCAAAAATGGGTCAATATCCTGTTAGTTCCTATTGGTATTGCCTGTCTGTTTTTAGGTCAAACATGGGCTGGGATGATGTTACTTGCTTTCGGTGTAATGGGATTATTGAAGGCAGTGAAAAGTAAGGGACAAAGTAGTGAAGTCAGTTCTTCAAAGTATCAAAAACTCAGAACAGCTATTCAATGGGTCATTGAACATGCTGAAATTTTCATAGTCATCATTGGAGTGGTTTGGTTGTTGGCCAAGTACTGGCTGCCTCTTGGAGCAGGAAAAAGTCTGTTCTTGAATGTAATCTTTGTGACCATGCTATTGGGGTTGATTTTGGGAGCATTTAGCTTATTAGAGTATTACTACAAACTGATATTGATTTGGTGCTTGAATCATAAAGCTGCATTTCTCTCCTTGCCAACGTTCTTGATTTTGGTAGGAATGACTTCATGGATGGGTTTTAGTACTGTTTTTGGCGTTTTTGCAAAGGCAACTGACATGATAGGTTGGGACATTCGAACTACCAAAACTTGGACTGCCATGAGTGAAACTTTCCCTGGCGTAGGTAAGGAGTTTATGCCTTCTCTAAATGAAGGCAGCTTTCTCTTAATGCCAACATCAATGCCTCATTCTGGATTGGCATACAATCGCAAAGTTTTGGGTCAATTGGATATGATGTTAACCAATATTCCAGAAGTGGAATTAGCAGTAGGGAAACTAGGTAGAGTAGAATCAGCACTAGATCCTGCACCTATCTCTATGTACGAAAATGTAATCAACTATAAGCCTGAATATATGCTCGATGAAAAGGGGCATAGAGTGCGCTTTAAAGTGGATGAAGAGGATAATTTCGTACTCGCCTCTGGCGAAGCATTGAGTAATGATGAAGCTTTAGTAAGAGCTTTAGTCTTCGAGGATTTAATACTGGATGATAACGGTAAATACTTCCGCAATTGGCGTGATCATATACGCTCTCCGGATGATATATGGGATGAAATTGTAATAGCTACCAAGATACCAGGTGTTACTTCAGCGCCTAAGCTGCAACCCATAGAAACTAGGTTAGTCATGCTTCAAACAGGCATGAGGGCACCTATGGGAATCAAGGTTTATGGACCAGACCTCAAGACGATTGAAGAATTTGGGATGCAGTTGGAAGGGGTTTTAAGGGATGTGCCATCTGTGAAGGCTGAGGCGGTTTTTGCAGATCGAATTGTAGGCAAACCATACCTGCATCTTAACATCAATAGAGAGAAGATTGCTAGATATGGACTAAGTGTAGTGGATGTGCAGACAGTCATTGAGACAGGTATCGGAGGGATGAAAATCACGTCTACCGTAGAAGGAAGAGAGCGATTTCCTGTTCGGGTTCGTTATCCTCGTGAACTCAGAGATGATCCAGAATCTATTGGTAAAATATTAATGCCGACACCTACGGGTACACAAATACCATTGAGTCAGTTAGTGGATTTTGAATATGTAAGAGGGCCACAAGCAATTAAAAGTGAAGAGACATTTTTAGTAGGGTATGTGCTCTTTGATAAAAGGGAAGGATTTTCTGAAGTAGGGGTAGTCAACGCAGCACAGCAACTGATTCAAGATCGAATCGACACTGGAGAAATTACGGTTCCAGCTGGTGTGAGCTATAAGTTTTCAGGGAGTTATGAAAATCAAGTGCGTGCAGAAAAACGCCTAGCCATAATCGTTCCTCTTGTCTTGGCCATTGTGTTCTTGATTCTTTATTTCCAATTCAAGTCGGTCTCAACTTCCTTGATGGTCTTCACAGGGATAGTCATGGCAGTCAGTGGTGGATTTATCATGCTTTGGTTTTATGGACAGGATTGGTTTGCCAACTTCTCAATCTTCGATACGAATATCAGAGACCTATTTCAAATGCGAGTCATCAATCTGAGTGTCGCAGTTTGGGTGGGATTCATTGCATTATTTGGAATCGCTACAGACGATGGGGTACTGATCGCTACTTATTTGGATCAGAGTTTCAAGCGGAATCAACCCAAGTCAACAGAGGATATAAGGAGTTCAGTAATTCAAGCGGGGTTACGGAGAATCAGACCAGCGCTCATGACAGTTTCGACTACCATGATCGCCTTACTACCAGTATTGACCTCTACCGGTCGAGGGGCTGATATTATGATACCGATGGCCATTCCTTCATTTGGAGGGATGTCTTTTGCACTTGTCAGTATTTTCATCGTGCCGGTTCTCTATTGTTTACGTGAAGAAAGAAAACTTAAAAAGCTACAATCATGAGTAAGAGAATAGTAATCATTTTAACATGGGTCGTTTGTAGCTGCTATACGATACAAGCACAAACACTAGAATCCTATTTCGAAGAAGCTGCCAAAAACAATCCTGGACTACAAGCCAAGTACAAAGGCTTTGAAGCAGCGATTGAAAAAGTGCATCAAGCCAATGCATTGCCAGATCCAACACTTTCTTTCGGCTATTTTATATGGCCAGTAGAAACGAGGGTCGGCCCACAAAGGGCCAAGTTTTCGCTAACACAAATGTTTCCTTGGTTTGGTACTTTAAAAGCACAAGGGGATGCAGTCGCATTATTAGCAGAGGCAAAATACCAAGAATTCTTAGATGCACGAAACCTTTTGTTTTATCAAGTCTCAACAGCTTATTACCCACTGTATGAGCTAGAGCAAATGATAAGACTAGAAGAGGACAATGCAAGAATATTGGAATCATATAAGGCAATTGCAACCAAACAGTTTGAGAATGGAAAGGCTGCTATGGTGGATGTGCTGCGAGCAGATATCACACTAAAGGACGCCAATACCAATATTCAAATCCTAAAGGAGAAAAAAAGCCCGTTACAGGTGAGTTTTAATGCGCTGCTGAATAGAGACCTTAATTCGGAAGTGAAATTAAGCGACTCGCTTAATATGGAGGCCTTGGCAATTAATTATCGAAGAGACAGTCTACTATCGGCTAATCCCAAATTGGCCGAACTCGAACTCAAATTGGAAGCCAGTAAGGCAATGGAACAGGCAGCCAAGAAACAAGGACTTCCAAAATTTGGTGTAGGGCTAGATTATGTAATAGTGGGCGAAAGATCAGACATGGTAGTGGCTGACAATGGTCAAGATATTTTGATGCCCATGATCTCTATGACTATTCCGATTTTTAGAAAGAAGTACAACGCTTCAGTAAACGAAGCGAGGTTGATGCAGGAGAGTTATCAGTTGCAACAACAGGACTATACCAATGGACTGCAGGCTAGCTATGAGTCAGTAGCATATGAGTTAAGTACACAACGACAGTTGGTGGATCTGTATGACCAGCAAATCTCAGAGGCCAACCAAGCATTAAACTTACTTTTTACAGCTTATGGCAATTCGGGGAAGGAATTTGAAGAGGTGCTGAGAATGCAGCAGCAACTTCTAAAATATGAAAAAATGAAGTTCTCTGCCATGACGCGATACTTCAATGCATTAGCCAAAATCAATTACATCACAGCAAAAAAATACTAAGATGAACATATCAGTAAAGAAATTAATTGTCGTAATCTTCGCCACCTTGGTGGGTGGATTACTACTTGGGTGGCTGTTTTTTGGAGGCTCTGATAATAAGGGTCAAGAAGAACATAACCACACGGCTGAAATGGTAGGAGAAACAACCTGGACTTGTTCCATGCACCCACAAATAAGAAGCAATGAACCGGGCTCGTGCCCAATCTGTGGGATGGATTTGATTCCTTTAGAAAAAGAAGGAAGTCAACAAATGAACCCTATGGCGGTTTCTATGTCAGCAACGGCCATGCAATTGGCCAATGTTTCAACGGGTGTTGTGGAGAAAATTACTCCTATTAAGTCCATTAGGTTAAATGGAAAGGTCCAAGAGGATGAAAGATTGGTCTTCTCTCAATCTTCGCATATACCAGGCAGGATAGAAAAATTGACAGTGAATTTCACAGGAGAATATGTTCGCAAAGGTCAAAAATTAGCCTACATCTATTCCCCTGATTTGATCACCGCGCAAGAAGAACTCTTTGAGGCAGTCAAGATCAAAGACAGTCAACCAGCCTTATTTCGTGCGGCAAAAGAAAAGCTTAAGAATTGGAAATTAACCGATAGTCAAGTAGATCAAATAATAGCCAATGGTA
>JAGDZN010000028.1:0-4546 GCA_049115835.1 Reichenbachiella sp. | reverse complement strand
TTTTAATTGGCTCACCATCAGGTCTCCCTGATCTAATTAATAATTCTGATCTTTGATTTCTCATTGCTGCCAGAGAACTAATTGTTCGTTAATAAATTGCTTATCCAGAGACTTGAGGTTCTTGCCAGTTCTGAGAATGGCCGCCTCTGCTTTGAGCAGTGCCTGGTAGTCCTCATTGTCCTCTAGATTGGATTTAAGATCAGCTACTTTTTCCTGCAGCTGCATTTTTTCTTTGAGTACTTCGCTACGTCCGGTTACTGATCCGTGGAAGTGGTTGAATAGCACTTCGTAACATTCCATCTTGTAGGTCTGCAATTCTTTGCTATCGGATCGAATCGAAAATAGCCATCCGTAGATGAATTTTTCGGGGATAGCAACCATTTGCCGAAGATTTGAATCAGCTCCAACCATTTGCTGTACAGCAAACAGTTGCCCCAATAAATTATCAGTTTTTAAGTTTTGGAATTGACGATTATAGTTGACATTCAAAACTTCGCAAATTGGCTTGATAGCTATCCAGTACTCACCATCGATGGCAAGGAAGGATATCGTCTTGTCGTTGAACTTTAGAAATTTTTTTGAGGTGTTTTTCATGGTTATGCGGTTTTGAGGGTTTTTAGTTTTTCTATTCTGCCTTTGGAAATCTCAATTTTGAGATAGCAGGCTTTTATATCTGTTTGGCTAGCTGCTTTTAAAATCCTAATGATCGCCTCATGCGCTGCACGGTTGTAATGGTTCCGTGCTAATAGGTTGTAGACTGTGCGTGGATTGCAGTTCGCTTCTTTCGCTATGGATTCTTTGGAGATATTCAAAAGGTCAAGTTCTTTTTTGAAATAGATGGCAGTTTTCTCTGACAGAAGAGCTTTGCTTACTGGCCCTGGCCTACTGTTTTGTTTGTGCTTATTTTCCATATATTTACATTGTATTGCAGCAATTATACGGAATAAGTTCCGTTTTTAACTAAAAATAAGGAAAATATTCCTCAAAAAATTATGTCGATAGTTTCAAATATTGCTCAACTGATTGAACACGAGGGCATTAGCTTTAATAAATTTGATGCCAGTGTCAATAAAAGTGCTGGCTATTTCAAAAAACAAGTGAGGAATGGTAAGTCTGTTGGGATTGACATTTTGGAAGTTATATCTAAAGTTTACCCACACTGGAATATCAATTGGATAGTTACGAGTGTAGGTGAAATGATCCTGTCTAAAAAATATGAAGTTGGTGCTGCAATACAAAAAGTTGAAGATCCCAAACAACTATATTCAATTCTAGAAGAAAAGGATAAACTTATTGCAGCTTTGGAGGAATTGGTAGATGTTAAACAAAAGCTAATTGAAAAACTTGAAAATGAGGCTGGAACATCTAAATCTTAGACTTATCTTTTTTAATTTTTTCCTTGACTTCATTTATCTTCCAAGTAGATGTATTGGTAGAATAGCTAAATGAAGATTTCTTTTTTCGATTATACCAAATCGATGCAAGAGTCAAAATGATAAATAGAATACCTGAAGCGTAAATCAAGTTGTTGATTGATGCTTGTTTTTCTAACCTAATTTTCCTGTCCAGTTGCATATACATTGCTGAAATAGCATATTGTGATTTGTTAGCTTTTTTCACCCTTCTTTTAATATCTTGAGCTATATCGTCAAATGAAATTCTTTTTTCAGAAATTAGGAGCGCATTTGTAAGGTCATTTTTGTTTTTGAAAAATTCCTTTAATGAGTCGCAAGCTACTTTTGCATCATCCAAATCTGTCGATGTTATATCCCCATGAATAGCCAATTCATAATAATCGATGGCAGCTGTGTATTCTCCACTAATCAAATGTGCCTTTCCTAAGTTAGAATATACTTGAGTTTGTTCTTTAGGTTCATTAGCAAACAGATCTAATGCATATAAATAATATATTTTTGAAGAATCTACTTCTCCTAGAGCCAATTTACAATCGCCATTTCTATTGTATGCTTGTCCCATCTTTTTTGATAGGGCGTATTTCTCAGCAATTTTGACTACTTGCCAAAATAAACCAGAAGCAGCATGTAGATTTCCTTGTTTGAACTTGCAAATACCTTGCTCCAATAAAATATCTGCAACATAAGAAGGCCTTTCAATACTTAATTCAATCAAGTCTATAGATGTCCAGTAATCACCCATTGGGATATCCATATCGAGTTCAATTCCTAATGACTGATGATAGTTATAATATGCTTCCAAATAATCACCCATCTTTCTTAGGCAAAGGCCAAGATTGTACTTACCATTAGAAATCAAATATTTATTATCTCGATCTTCGGCAAGTTTTAGCGCTTCTTCATAATACTCTTCTGCCAATAAAAAAGCTCTGCTTTCCATTAACAGGATACCAATCTCATTTGTGATTACAGCTTCTTGAGTTTCATTGTCAGCCAGTATATAAGAATCTCTAGCTTCATACAATGATTTTAGTGCTGAGTCTGGATGATACAATTTTTTAAAATTGTAAGCTATTAAATAATGTGAGTCGCCGATCAGGTTATGACTAGAAGACTTTTTAGAATTTGCTATTACCTCGATGAGCAATGCAAGTGAACCAGTATAATTTCCATTCTCAAAATGAGTATATGCTTTATCATATTGATTTCTTAATGAGGATGTATCGGGTGTAGAACAATAAGTAAAAAGTGCACACATCAATGCAGCCAAGAATATATTTTTCATAGGAAACTGTTTTAATTCTTAAAACGCTGCAGTGCAATGTAAAAAAAAAACTGGAATATTCATTGAATATTCCAGTCTGATATTTAATCTCCAGTTGGTTTTGGAGGCCCTGGAGTATGAGGGTCACCACTACTTCCTTCTAAAACTGTATCTGTAAATTCTACCGGCATAACCAGATCATCTTCCTGATCTGCACAAGATCCTAAAATAAATAATAGGCTGAAAGCAGCCACTGTTCTCAATATGTTCTTCATAACTGAAATTGTTTTGTGAGTTATTAATTAGAAGTCTAAAATAACTCAATATCAGTTAGGATGATAGGACAAAAAAGGAGTGCGCTTGTTTATAGATTTTAGAGGTTATTCATTTTGGATTGTTCTGACTGCCTGAAAACATCATCGACATGAAGATATACTTCTGTAGTAGTTATACTGCTATGAGTGAGCTGCTCTTGTATTACTTTCAAACTAACTCCTAACTCTAACATCACAACGGCACAGGTATGCCGGCCACAATGAAAAGAGAGGTGCTTATTGATCTCTAATTTTTTGATCACAGTCCTAACGTCATCATTTATTCTGGCGGTCTTCTTTTTCAGTGGTCGCTCCGGAGGGTTTGACAAGAGTACTTTTATTTTTTCAAATAGTGCCAGCTTAGTTTCTTTTCTGAAACGGCTTTTGCTAGTCAATGCAGAAAATTCATTATGATCTAGAATTTTTTTCAGATACTGAGGATTGCTAAATATATTGTCAGATACTATACGTGCGTCGGCTAATCTGATACCTGTAAAACATGCCAACAAAAAGTACCAGGTGTTACTTTGTAGATTTTTAGGAAGAGTCTTTCCTGTCCATAAGTCAAACAACCTGTTTAACTGGTCCTTGTTCAAGAATGATATTTGCGCTTTCTCCTTTGGCATTATAAAACCATCAAATGGAAAGTGACTTGCAATACCTTTTCTCTGTGCTATCTTCCAAATTTTCTTTATAGCAGCAAAATCATGATAGATGCCATTCGGCTTTCTTTTTTTGACATTTAATAAATAAGCCTTGTATTCTTCCAGAAAATTTAAATCAACCTCACTGAAGGATAGATCCTGGACATACTCCTTTAGTCGTTTTATTCCATAGTAGTAATCTAGATAGGTGGGTTCATGTTGTAACGTCTTGATTACCTTCAACTGTTGGTCAGCAAAATAAATAAATGAATTGGCCGCACCGTTGTTTTGATAAGACTCCTTAATAGTTTTGGCGGTAACCTGTTGGCCATTGAACCGAGCTTTTTCGATTATGACTTCAATAATAGCTATCTCTTTTCTTAGCAGTTTATTGACCGGATGGTTTAGCTTATCATATACTCCTAGCTTATTGCTAAAGCCGGAAGGATCAATGTGCTTACCTAACGATATAAGAGTTTCTCTTTCATATGATGGACGTATCGATATGAATAATGGACAAAAGCCATCATCAGTCCTAGGCTTTGAATACTTGCAATATCCTTTGATTTTAATGGACATTTAGCAATATTTCAGGTCGGCAATAGGTCGGCAATTGAAATGAGAACATGCCCTGAGGTCGGTAATAGGTCGGCTTTTTTCACTTTTCATTCTGTAATAATAGCGATATTGACGCTAATTAATTTACAAAAATCCAATAAAAAACCCTCAGAAAGTCAATTCTGAGGGTTTTTAAAGCTGCTCCTCTTCTTGGGCTCGAACCAAGGACCCTCTGAGTAACAGTCAGATGCTCTAACCAGCTGAGCTAAAGAGGAATTTTTAATCGCATATCCGCAACTATCTGCGAAAAGGATTGCAAACTTAATTTTCTGTTTTAACAACTGCAAAACC
>JAGDZN010000027.1:0-820 GCA_049115835.1 Reichenbachiella sp. | reverse complement strand
TTGATCATAACGCCTAGCTACCCTCCGTGGTGCTTGACGTATTTTTTGTTTCGGATACAAATTAGGAAAATCTTCGATTTTCATCACTACCTCTTTTGACTCAAGTGAGGAAAAGCGAAGATTTTCCGGTGCTGGTAGAAACCGCCGCACTCGACACTAGCAGTAATCACCATGGAGTGGTAGGTAATGTTATGTGGATTTTTTTCTTCTCCATTTGATAAATTCAAGTACTGCAATTGTTATGATGCTTGCTACTAAAATTACAGTTGATATTGCCTTGAGAATTAGCTGTGAATCATCGAGAAATAAATCTCCTATGATTCCACCGAGCATTGTGAAATATAGTAGTTTTTCGATTCGATATAGTTTTTGAAGTTTAGCTCCCTTCATCCAATTACTATATTTTTCGTTCGTAGGAAATTTGTTCGAAAGTATATTCAAATCCGCTACAACTTCCTCAAAGTTCTTAGCATGGTAATTCATCTGAACTCTATCAAAGAGAATTGTTTCGTAATAAAATACATCGAGAAGGTCTTGATCCTTATAATCTGGATGTTCTTGAAACAAAAGGATAGCCTTTTCAATTGCAGAAGTAGCCTCTTTGTAGTTTTCGGTACATACCAAGCAATGAGCATAATCACTGCATAACCGAGTAACATTGTCGTAAAGAGTTGGATTGTTGGATGTTTTTTGTCCTTCAATTAGTATTCGGTTATGCTCGAATTGCTCAATGAATTTTCTTGGTTCATGATGAAGGTTTTGACTGTATATTGATTCGAATAATTCGTTGAAATTCATTCTAGTAGTAGTTCCACATAAC
>JAGDZN010000026.1:0-3374 GCA_049115835.1 Reichenbachiella sp. | reverse complement strand
ATAGCGGTCAATTCGTGAAAATTCAAAAAATCATTCACAAATCTCTTGAGACAGCATAAATGACCGAATACAAATACCACTTATCTAGAGATTCTAAAAAGGATCTCTGCCCCAACTGTGGCAAAAAAACTTTTACTCCTTATGTATATGCATCATCTCAGGAAGTTGTGGATCCACAACAATTCGGCCGGTGCGACCGGTTAAACAATTGCGGCATCAATGTTCACCCCAATGACGACGAAAACTTTAAGCCAGATGGAGAGCAATTTAAGAAGCCTCCTATACAAGAAGTCGTTGAGCAAATATTTCCACCTAGAGAAGTTGTAGAAAGGCTCACCAAGCGCACAAAAACCGCTGTCAGTCCATTGCATCAGTTCTGTAGGAGTAAGACCATACCGAACGAGCACATGCTCAAATGGGGTGTATATTCTGATGATCAGAAAACGGCCTTCTTGTTCATCAATAGTGATCAGAAAGTCTGTAATATCAAGACATTCCAGTACCTAGAAAATGGACATAGAGACAAATCAATCAACGCTTTTTCTTTACGTCAACCCAACCCCCCTCACACACCCCCAAATAAATCAAATTCCGCGGAAAATGCGGAAAAGAAAGTAGTCAAAAAATATCTGTTATGCGGATTTGGAGAACACCTACTTGATCCAGAAAAGAAGAAGACGGTTTGCATAGTAGAGAGCGAAAAATCAGCCATGATGGCAGCATTTTGCTATCCTCAATTTGATTGGTTGGCCTGCGGTTCAGCCGAGGGCCTTGGTACTCCTTCGGGGGTACGGGGGGATTTCAAAATCAAATCCCTTTTTGGAAGGAAAATATATTGGATAGCAGATGCTGATAAGGCAGGGAGATGGAATGCTTCCATTCGTTTACTCAAAAAGTATGATCAGAATTTCACGATTATAGACCTTTTTCCCGATCGCACTGACGGATATGATATCGGTGATGCCATTGAAGATGGAACTAGACCCGATATACAGGAGCCAGAGGAAGACTACAACGACCAAGTAGATGAACAGCTCACCAAATCAGCCTTTGATTTGTTCAAATTACCCGATGACGTAGAAATGATGGATGTACAGGATGATTTGATCCGGTACAATCATTTCATGCACGAAAACAGAATCCACATTACCAGAAAAATGAAAGGAGGTAAAGAAGAAGGATTCGATTACTACACCACTACAATTTCCAATTTCAAAATTAAGCCCCTAGGATTGGTACTGAGTGCTGAAAATCCAAGACGCTTGATTGAAGTCTCTAACGTTTTCAAACATACCAAAGTACTTCAGATACCTACCAAAGCTTTTGTGAGTACAACCGAATTCACCACGTTCATTGAATCTGAAGGAAACTTCCAATACGATGGAGTGGGAACCGACTTGAAAAAGATCCGGAGTAGACTATACGATAAAATGGAATCATTTGAGGAAGTCGAAACTTTGGGTTGGCATCCTACCGGTGTATTCATTTGGGCAAATGGGATCCATCACCAGGGTAAGTTCTTCCCAATTGATAAGTATGGTTTTGTAGAGCATATGAAAAAGAATTTCTTCATTGAATTCAACAGCTGCTTACATGATACCAATCATGAAGACTTTGAGGATGAACGAAAATTCAATTTCAATGACCAGTCAAAAGTTACCCTCAAAGAATGGTCAGCACTCTATATTGATGTTCATAAAAAAAACGGAATGGTATCCATGGCCTGGTTCATGGCTTCTTTATTCAGGGATTTCATTTACCGGCAATTCAAGTTTTTTCCTCACTTGTTTTTGTTTGGCCCTCCAGGGACTGGCAAGTCTCAGGTAGGTTGGTCTATCCGTTCTCTTGGATTTGATGGCATCAAAAAACCATTCAACTTATCTGGTGGTACCAAAGTGAGTTTTCACCGTGAATTTTCACACTTCACCAATTTTCCATGCTGGTTTGATGAATATGATAACAACATCGACTATGATAGAGTACAGTCTCTCAAAGCAGCTTATGATGGTGCCGGGCACAAAAAATCGGTAAAAGATTCGGATAAGCGAACCAAAACCGTTCCTGTCAATAGCTCATGTTTGATTAGTGGCCAGCAACTACCAGTGGCTGACAACGCATTATTCAAAAGATGTATCCTGGCTGAATTTCAGCAAATGGAATATACGCCCTTGGAAAAGGAGATTTTTAGAAATCTGCAGGACATGGAAGAAGGAGGTTTATCTCACCTGACCATGAAAATGATATGTATACGAAAGGTGATTGAAACTCGATTCATGGAAACTTTTGACAAAGTACTCGCAGAATTCACCGAAAGATCCCTTGAAGTCAGAAACGATATGGAAGATCGTATGGTGAGAAACTTGGCCATTCCATGCACGGTGTACAAACTCATGCATGAAACTTTTGGTGAAGAGCTTCCATTCACCTACGATGAGTTGGCCAAGGTTGCTGTCAAAAGTATGACCGATCAAATGGCATTGATCGCTGGGGCGAATGAAACAAATGCCTTCTGGGACATGGTTGAGTTCCTAATAGATCAAACGTTGATTGAAGAAAAGGTCGATTTCAAGTTTGTCGATAAACAAGTGGTAAAAATCTACGCAGACACTAAGACCGTGGACAAAGATTTGGGTGAAACCAAAGAGTTGATCTATGTACGGATGACGAGGATCATTCCATTGTACAAAGAAAATTTCAAACGACAATCCAGTGGTAGTGCTGCACCAATGGATAAAGGTTCATTGATGCATTATCTACAACATCAAAAATACTTTATTGGCATGGGCAGAAGCATTCCATTCGATACACCTACCCAAGATTATGAAGAAGGAAAATCACATGTCAAAAAAAGAGCAGTGAGTAGCTGCATGATCTTCGATTATAAATTGATGGACCAGATGGGAATTGAACTTAAACGAGGTTCGAGTGAAGAAAACAAAGCAAATGAACCAGACTCAAAATCAGAAATAGATGACTTACAGTTCTAACATAGCACTACATTTTTCAGCAGGGAAAACGCTTGGCTACATTGGCTACATTGGCTACATCTCTCTTAATTACTTTAAAAAACTCATTAAAGAAGGTATTAAGTGTAGCCAAATAGGTTCAAAGTGTAGCCAATGTAGCCAAATCCTCAAAAATGAGTGTAGCCAAATATTTCCAATTGGCTACAGGTGTAGCCAAAGGAAAGTGCTTCTACTATCTGCAATCGCATTTGTAGCCAATGTAGCCAGTGTAGTCACCAAATACGTGCCCAAAAATATTTATGCTCAGATAGATATTTCCTTGACTGGAGTGTTAGCAGTTTTGAAATCTTCATTTTTTGGATTAATCAAAGAACTACAATTATGAGAGTGACAATCGAAACCAAAAGA
>JAGDZN010000025.1:0-6720 GCA_049115835.1 Reichenbachiella sp. | reverse complement strand
ATAGCGGTCAATTCGTGAAAATCAATCAGATAGTTCATAAACCACTTGAGGTATGACATCTCCAATTCAAAACCGAAGATCCTATTTGAAAAACAGGCTCAAAAAGAACTTTGAGATAGACACCAAGAACAGAACAATAATACTGGAGTCTAGTGATCTGGAGGACATCAAACCTCCTGATCGATACTACGTGCGAGCACTCCTCAAAACTGGATATCAATGTCAACTTTCTCTTTTCTCATAGCAATATTTATCTCTTCAATGTTCGTAGACCAACAACGCATACTAGACTCGACCAATGGTGGACTTGATATCATTCTTTCCTACTATCCACAAGCTCAAACTTGTGTGGATAATAAACGAAAATTCAAAACCCGTGATGAAAAGTCAGCATCCACAACCTTAAAAAAACTAGCTGATGGCACGTATGTTGTCACGGATTTTGGCAATGATCAAAAGACGCGTAATGCCATTTTGGTCTGTATGCTTGAAGAGAATATAGAATTCAAACAGGCCTGTCAATTATTAGGCACTCGGTTCAATGTACTGCCCGAACAACTCAATGCTGAGATCAACAAGCCTGAATATGAATCCAGAGCCGCCAAGGCTGATGAAGTAGATGGTGAATGGTACTTCAGCGTTCGTGAAGGTTTCACGGATCTGGATATCAAAACTGTCCTGGCTAATAAAGTGATCCCGTACACCTCAAAGCAAGGTATTGAGAGAGCTATTGACTTTGAAAAAGTGCAAAAGGTTTTCAAAAAGTATCATTTCTATTCACTAGAAAGCTATTCGGTTGTGAAAAACCGAAAGGTAAACATCTTCAAATCCACTGATCATTATCCTATTATGATGTGGGATGAAGGTTCTTTCAAGAAAATATATCAGCCACTTTCACCAGATGCCGGCAGGAGATTCATGTACTATGGCAAACGTCCAAAAGACTTTCTACATGCACTAGATGTGGTGAAAAAACAATGGGTGGACGTGTGTGAACCAAAGCAAGAAGGGGTAACAGATGAAGCTGAAGAAGAAACCATTGAACGCCCTAAGAAACTGGATGAAGTGATCCTTGTTTCCGGAGGTTCTGACGGTATGAATCTTGCCATGCTAGGTTATCAGGTAGTTTGGCCGAATTCCGAAACAGCAAAACTAACAGCCAAGCATTTCAAGGATCTATCTAAGTATGCCGCAAAGGTCATGAATCTGGGGGATATCGATGAGACTGGAAAAAGAGAAGCTCATAAGCTGGGTATGGAGTATTTGGAAATGTACAGCATTGCCTTGCCGGAAAGCTTATTGGAGCGTAGAGATAAGCGCGGAAAGCCTTGTAAGGATGTAAAAGACTATTTGAATTTTTATAACTATTATGATTTCAAAAAGTTGGTTGCTACCGCTTTGCCTTACCAGTTCTGGGGTAGGGGATACAACGAAAAGACTAGGAAATCATCTTATACAGTAAAGAACACCCGACTGTATAATTTCCTTGCAAAAAATGGCTTCTACCGGCTGGAATTAGAAAATGAAAAGAACGGCTATATCTACATCAGAATTGAGGGAAATATTGTCAGAGAGATCAAAGCCAATGAAGTAAAATCCTTTGTGAATGAGTTCTTTGAAGAGCGAATGGTAGATGAAGATCTTCGTGATACATTCTACAGATCCACACAACTCAATGAAACCTCACTTTCAAACCTGAAGCTGACTGAAGTAGATTTTACGGACTTTGATCGTGACACTCAGTTTTTCTTTTTCAATAACCGAACAGTCCAAGTCACCAAAGATGAAATCAAAGAATTTAAACCCGGTGAAGTCAATCGATTTGTTTGGGACGATGAGGTAATCAAGCACAGCCTAAAAAAGCAAGAACCTCAATTCAAAATAACCAAAGGTCTAGATGATCGCATGGATATTGAAGTGTTGAAAAAGGATAATATATTTTTCAACTACCTCATTCAAACAAGTCGCATATTTTGGCGCAAAGAACTCGAAGAATCCTTTGAAGGTAAGCCAGCAGCTGAGATCAGTAAGTACCGTGACAAACATAAGTTTGACATAGCAGGGCCAAACCTTGCTCCGGAGGAAATAGCAGAGCAAAAACAACATTTGATCAATAAGATCTATTCGTTGGGTTATCTACTCCATCGATACAAAGACCCTTCCAGACCATGGGCGATTTTTGCCATGGATCACAGAATATCTGATGATGGTGAGTCACACGGTGGATCTGGTAAGTCCATAGCCTTCAAAGCTGTCCGCAACTTCATGAAGTCAGTCACACTGGACGGCCGTAAACCAAAATTGACTGAAGATCAGTTCATATATGAGAATGTCACCACTCATACGGATTATATCCTGGTGGATGACTCCAATCAGTACTTGAATTTCCAATTCTTCTTTGCGCCATTGACTGGAGAACTGACAGTGAATCCAAAGAACAATCAACGATTCATCATTCCGTTTCAGGACGTTCCAAAATTTGCTTTGACATCCAATTTTGTAGTTCGGAATCTCGATAGCTCAACAGAAAGAAGATTGCTTTATACAGTTTTCTCGGATTATTATCACCAGAACAGCAACGAATTTTATGCTGAGTCCAGAAGCCCTAGGGATGAATTTGGTAAAAACATTCTCAATGAAGATTTCACAGATGATGAGTGGAATGACTTTTATAATTTCATGATGCAGTGTTGCCAGTTCTACATGAACCATGGCAAGATCGAACCACCAATGAATAATGTTGAGAAAAGAAACCTCATGAGCATCATGGGAGTTGCATTTCACGAATGGGCAGATGTATTCTTTTCTGACACATCAGAGCGAAGAGATGTTTTTGTACCTAAAACTGAGGCCTTCCAAGACTTTCAAAGGGCCACACGTGCGAAGTGGACTGCACAGCACTTTTCAAAAGCCATCAAAGCCTGGAGCAAATACTACGGCTATGAACTAGATCCTAAAGACTATCACAATGGCCAAGGCAGGATTATTCGATCTCATACCGTTGATGGCAAAGCTGTAGCAACTGAAATGCTCTATATCAAGACGAACAATAAGCCCCTGGAATTAGATGATTCTGAGGACAAGGATGATTTACCATTTTAAATAAACGCTATGACAGTACGAACACATTGCCAGCAAGTAAGTGACATATCACAATTGAAGCAGCCCTTCATGATCTACTATCAGACGGACAACTCAGCAGACCGCTGTATCACAAGGGTGATTAATCGAAATACCAACGTGGACAATCTAAAGCATGAAATCAAAAAGGGCCATATATTCATTCCCAATGAAACCATAATCGCACAAGACATATGAAAGAACCAAAACCCTTCCAAATACAACTGGCCGAAACGCTATCCAGCCTATGGGTGGTGATGATCGCTATGCTCATCATTATAACGGGGCTTAGTTTCACAGGAGCTCACCTGATGTTAGAGACTTTTCCTGCAGGAATGAACCAAGCATTCAAGGTGCCGTCTGCCATTTTTCTAGGCATAGCCATATCGCTGGCCATGCTGGCAGTATCCACCAATAAAGACATACTGAAACCATGGAGTGATGTACATCAGTGGATAGGCTATCCTTTGATGTTGGCCGTATTTTCATTCATTCTATTGACATTCTTTTTTGAGGTGCTCAAGGGCTGGGAAACCAATGCCTGGTATGAGACAGCACTGTATATTTTCCTAAGTGCATTTATAGCCTATCTCGAATACACATTTGCTCAGCTGTATGTCGTGAAATTCGAACAGGTGCTAAACACCATCAAGTTTGAAAGCAAAATAGCACAACTCAATAAGAAGCTATCGCAACACATCGCAACTATTTCAGAACACCTCACAACCATATCACAACTCAAAACCACGAACTCACAACTCAAAAAAGACAAAGCACAACTGGCCATCTATGCCGAACAACTGCGCTGCGTGCATTGTAAGCAGTATAAAAACCTTGGCACCATCAAATCACATCAGAGCACGTGCCCTGAGAAACCTTCAAATCAAAAATTGTTAGTATGAAAAAGCCATTCATCAATAAGCTCGCACATAAATTAATTGCTGCCAATCTCGGTGAAGTAGAGATCGGTACACTGGAAGATTCAGGAGATATGTGGCTCCAACTAAAAGTGGGAACTCAAGCCTTGTCATTTTCCTTTTTGCCAGGAGGTAAGAACATAGACAATGTACGTTTGTTCAATGATGTGATTGCTAAAGTGCATGAAATACAAATCTTTCCAAACAGAGAAAAGCGAAAACTCAATCAATGCTGTGGCATTATGAAGGTGGAATTAGTTGAAAATTTTGGCACCTGCTATCGAGGGAGAATTGATGCAGAAGTATGTAGTACTTGTGGTCACATCCACAAAACAGATATTATAAGATAGTAACCTTTCTGGCGAGGTACACCAGGCGTTCTTTAAACATCAAATTAGCTGGGCAGTATTCAGGTGAGTACTGTACCATTCCAGGGAGCATCCTAAGTGCTTCCTGGTTTTTAGAACTTAAATAATTTCAACATGCCAAAATCAGTAATCACATCCTCTATCGCTCAATACATCCATGCCAACTATCTAAATCAATCAGGAGTGTCTATGGCAAGACAATTTGGAATTAGCAAGACAGCAGTTCAGCGATACATGAGAACAAGTGGTCTTAAGGTAAGTCGTGAAAAACAATTAGAATTTAGGAGTGCTGCACTCAAAGGAAGAACAAACTATTCCGCTGCAGATGATGAGTACATACGAGATCATTATTTGACGCTACCTATAAAAACTATTGCAACTAATATTAATAGATCTTTCACAGGAGTTATGTCAGCGCTCAATAGAATGGGCTTGACTGTTCCTGAAGATGTGCGACAAAGGAATATAGCAAAAGGTAGTATTAAGCCTGGCAATGTACCTTTCAACAAAGGCAAAAAAATAACTGATATACTTTCTCCGGAACAACTAGAGCGTGTAAAAGAAACTTGGTTCAAAAATGGTCATTTACCAGCTAACACGCTTCATGATGGTGCTATTACTACACGTGTGGATTCTTCTACCGGCATACCATATAGATACATTCGAATTTCTTTAGGCATTTGGGAGTTGCTGCATAAAGTGATCTGGCAGAAAGAGAACGGAGATATCCCTAAAAGTCATTGTCTGCGTTTCATCAATGGCAATTCATTGGATACACGCTTGGAAAATCTGGAATTGATCACCCAAAAAGAAAATTATATCCGAAACGCCGGGTCGGTGAATTTAACAGATTCGATGACGGCTTTCTACATGAGTCCTAAGGATCCTGAAATGCGTGCGGAACTTCTCAAACACCCAGAGCTTATCGAACTGAAACGAAATCAATTAAATCTTAATCGTAAAATTAAAAAACATGAAGAACAAACTAGAAGATCTAAATAACCACTTATTTGCGCAGCTTGAAAAGCTTGGTGAAGACGACTTGAAAGGTGATGCGCTTAGAGAAGAAATTGAAAGAGCTCGGGCTATTTCAGGGATATCCAAACAAATCACCCATAGCGCAAAACTCACATTGGAGGCAGCCATTTTCGTCAGATCATCTAAAAATGATGCGCCAGGCATCCCTAAAACCATTGGAGGATCAGAAGATGAAGTTAAAGGCTTGCTTGGATTAAAATAGGCAAAGGTCAATACGTTTTACCAATAATTTTGATTTAAACCCAAATTATTAAATGAACTCTATTTTTTATAAATTTGTAATTATGAACGACCAATTAAACGAGTTATCATTTGAAGATTTAAAAAACGAAAACGGCATGTCTTTCTGGTATGCAACTGATTTTCAAGTTGTGCTTAATTACGCCCATTTTTCATCGTTTGATAAGGTTATTCAAAAGGCTTCTAAAGCGCTAATGTCTTTGAATATTCCTGCTCATGACAATATTGTTCCAATGATGAATCCAGAAACGGGTCATCAAGACTATAAATTGTCAAGATTTGCTTGTTACCTAGTTGCAATGAATGCTGATCCTAAAAAGGAAGAGGTTGCACGTGCACAAGCGTACTTCGCAAGCATGACAAGGTCCTTTGAGAAAATGATGGAAAACTCTGACCAAATTGACAGGGTCGTTTTCAGAGATGAAATTAAAGATGGCAATACTGCACTATCAAAAGCAGCTCATGCGGCCGGAGTTCAAAACTTTCCTTACTTTCAAAATGCTGGTTACTTAGGAATGTACAATATGCATAATTGGCAACTTGCAAAAAGAAGGAGTGTGGATAAATCAAAGTTGTTTGAGCATATGGGAAGAACCGAGCTTGCTGCAAATTTGTTCCGAATAACGATGACTGAGGAGAAGATTAAAAACGAATCCATTAAAGGTCAAGCATCACTTGAAAAAGCCCATTTGAATATAGGAAAGGAAGTTCGAAAAATGGTTATCCAAAATACCGGTAAAACACCTGAGAACTTACCTGTTGAAAAAAGACTCCCCGAGGTTAAAAAGGAGATTAAGCAGAATTACAAGGAGATCAAAAGCCAGGATAAAAAATAGATTTTCTCTATTCTTGGTTACGAAAAGTAAATGCTTAACTGTGATAATTAATTAGACTTACTCAATGAACCTCATTGACCACTATTTCCAACTTCACTGCAGCAACGCAGACTTGGCTGCCGCCAAACATGCCAATGATGAGGCGCTCATCAATACCATCACTCAGAATATCCAGGATATAAACGTCTCGTTAAATGAGTT
>JAGDZN010000024.1:0-531 GCA_049115835.1 Reichenbachiella sp. | reverse complement strand
GACCTTCTCCAGCCCCAGGATGTGACGAGCCGACATCGAGGTGCCAAACCTCCCCGTCGAGATGAGCTCTTGGGGGAGATCAGCCTGTTATCCCCGGAGTACCTTTTATCCTTTGAGCGATGGCCCTTCCATACAGAACCACCGGATCACTATATCCTAGTTTCCTACCTGCTCGGCTTGTTGGCCTCACAGTCAAGCACCCTTATGCTATTGCACTCCACGCATGGTTACCAAACATGCTGAGGGTACCTTTGAAAGCCTCCGTTACACTTTTGGAGGCGACCACCCCAGTCAAACTACCCACCACACAATGTCCCCGCCAAATGGCGGGTTAGGCATCAGATAAATAAAGGGAGGTATTTCACCAATGACTCCACCACGCCTAGCGACGCAGCTTCAGAGTCTCCCTCCTATCCTACACATCATTTACCCAATACCAATGTGAAGCTGTAGTAAAGGTTCACGGGGTCATTCCGTCTAGGTGCGGGTACACAGCATCTTCACTTCGATTTCAATTTCACTTAGTCTCGG
>JAGDZN010000023.1:0-2500 GCA_049115835.1 Reichenbachiella sp. | reverse complement strand
CTTAGGTCCTGACTAACCCCCGGCTGATTAGCATTGCCGGGGAAACCTTAGTCTATCGGTGTGCGGGTTTCTCACCCGCATTATCGTTACTTATGCCTACATTTGCGCTTCTCTCCGCTCCAGCATACCTCACAGTACACCTTCGCCGCAAAGAGAATGCTCCCCTACCATGTATAAATACATCCTAAGCTTCGGTACTACACTTGATGCCCGATTATTATCGATGCTCTGTCGCTCGACCAGTGAGCTGTTACGCACTCTTTAAATGAATGGCTGCTTCCAAGCCAACATCCTGGCTGTCTAAGCAACTGAACCTCCTTAGTTCAACTTAGTGTAGATTTAGGGACCTTAGCTGTAGGTCTGGGTTCTTTCCCTCTCGGACTTGGACCTTAGCACCCAAGCCCTCACTGCGTGGTATATTTATTAGCATTCGGAGTTCGTCTGGATTTGGTAGGATGTGACTCCCCCTAGTCCAATCGGTAGCTCTACCTCTAATAAACTCAACCACACGCTGCTCCTAAAAGCATTTCGGGGAGTACGAGCTATCTCTCAGTTTGATTGGCCTTTCACCCCTACCCACAGGTCATCCAAAGACTTTTCAACGTCAACTGGTTCGGACCTCCATGTAGTGTTACCTACACTTCATCCTGCCCATGGGTAGATCACCAAGTTTCGCGTCTGCTACTGCTGACTGAACGCCCTGTTAAGACTCGCTTTCGCTCCGGCTACATAACTTAATTATTTAACCTTGCCAACAACAGCAACTCGTAGGCTCATTATGCAAAAGGCACGCCATCACCCCACTAAAGGGCTCTGACCGCTTGTAGGCGCACGGTTTCAGGTACTATTTCACCCCCTTACTCAGGGTACTTTTCACCTTTCCCTCACGGTACTGGTTCACTATCGGTCTCTCAGGAGTATTTAGCCTTACCGGATGGTGCCGGCAGATTCAGACGGGATTTCTCCGGTCCCGCCCTACTCAGGATACTACTAGGTAATAAAGCGATACTTATACAGGGCTCTCACCTTCTTTGGCTGACTTTCCCAAGTCATTCTAATTCTTCTTTATAGTCCATATTGTAGTCCTACAACCCCGGGCCAGCCGTAACTGAACCGGTTTGGGCTGTTCCGCGTTCGCTCGCCACTACTTGCGGAATCACTATTGTTTTCTCTTCCTCCGGGTACTTAGATGTTTCAGTTCCCCGGGTTCACCTCCTTGCGGATAACTAGTCTTCAACTAGCTGGGTTGCCCCATTCGGAAATCTACGGATTAATGCCTTTGTGCGGCTACCCGTAGCTTATCGCAGCTTAACACGTCCTTCATCGTCTCTGAGAGCCAAGGCATCCCCCGTACGCCCTTAACTACTTTCTTTGTAACGATAAACTCGTTTTTATTGATTTTACTCAATGAATCTTTCACATCATGTCAATGAACTTTTTCTCCAGCTTATAGCTTAATTTCATTAGTCGATAGCTAACCGATCTAACTAATCTTTTGCGTCTAGATTAGGTACCTAATGGTACTTGTAGCTAACTTTTTAGCTACATCTCTACTTTATTCCTACTCCAACTAATCATATTAAACTTTATAATTAATATGATTTCCTAAACTAATTTCACACTAAAAGTGTGGAGGATATCGGAGTCGAACCGATGACCTCCTGCGTGCAAGGCAGGCGCTCTAGCCAGCTGAGCTAATCCCCCAAGAGTAGTCTCGGGCAGAATCGAACTGCCGACCTCTACATTATCAGTGTAGCGCTCTAACCGTCTGAGCTACGAGACTATACAATCTCTTTTTAATCTCGGACTAAACACTACAGGTTATATGCACACCTCTTTACTTGATAACACAAAAAATGCACTTCTCTAGCATACGCTGCACGACCACCTGAGCTTCAAGCCCGGAGTAGGTCAAAATGTCAATTTCAATAAACACTTTCTGCTTATTGATGCTATTGGACTATAGCCTAAAGCTTTAATAACTTAGAATAAATGAAGTAGCAAAACACTCTACTAGAGTACTTAAGTGTAACCTTCAAGGTCTCCAGAAAGGAGGTGTTCCAGCCGCACCTTCCGGTACGGCTACCTTGTTACGACTTAGCCCCAGTCGCTGATTCTGCCCTAAACAGCGCCTCACGGCAACCATCTTCAGGCATACCCAACTCCCATGGCTTGACGGGCGGTGTGTACAAGGTCCGGGAACGTATTCACCGCGTCATTGCTGATACGCGATTACTAGCGATTCCAGCTTCATGAGGTCGAGTTGCAGACCTCAATCCGAACTGAGAGAGACTTTTTGAGATTGGCATCACGTTACCGTGTAGCTACCCTCTGTATCTCCCATTGTAGCACGTGTGTAGCCCTGGGCGTAAGGGCCATGATGACTTGACGTCATCCCCTCCTTCCTCTCTGCTTGCGCAGGCAGTCTTCCTAGAGTCCCCACCATTACGTGCTGGCAACTAAGAATAGGGGTTGCGCTCGTTGCGGGACTTAACCCAAC
>JAGDZN010000022.1:0-10524 GCA_049115835.1 Reichenbachiella sp. | reverse complement strand
TATAGCAATAGCAAAACCAAGCATAAGGATACAGTACAAACTGTAAATTTCGAATTACCCCTAGTCAACTCTCTTTTGAACGGTCGAAACTATCATCTCTATATTTCAGCCGAGAACGAATTGAAATTAAATGACCTTTTGAAAGAGTATTTCTATTTGGATTTTGACCGATACTATTTGCAAGGAAAGAAGAGAGGCCATCAGCAAAAAGACATAATCAACTCATTCATTCTCTCTAGACGATTGGCACAAATTGACACGGCACATGAGACCATCAAAAAAAGACAATATCGCGAACAAGTAGCGATGATCAACCATCACCATAAAAAACTAGTGAACCGAGCCTATCACAGAAATGAGAAAGTCAAATTTCACGAAGAATCAATCATAAAATACCAAGAACCTTTATTGCAGTAAATATTAGGATTTCATCCTTAAATAAACTGATATGATAGAACGCATCAATAACATCTGTAAAATCGAATACACTAAGATCTCCGAAGTAATCTCCATTTCAGAAAACTATCAAAACCCCGCCGCGATAGAAACCACCTGGACAGAATTACCAATGGCCTCCGGATCTTTGATTTCAATCTCTGAAAAATCTTCCAAAGGAAACACACGCTTCACCACTAACTTCAGCGGATTCCTTACAGAGAAATTCAACCTTGATGCCCATGCCATCATCAAAGTGACACTAGATGACGACACCATATTAGTTATTGGAGACATCGATACCCCCGTCCAGTTGAGATCAACACACTCATTATTTTCCAAAGCACTCAGATTCACACATCAAAACTTCCATTACCCCCACGAATTCACCGAATCATAACCCACTTACTCGTCATTGCGAGGAACACAACCTCGGCAATCACAGTCCTTTCAAGCCATTAGCAGCCATATATACTTGCTTTAGATAAAAGTATATATATGAAACTACTATCTAATTGGCATCAATTATTGATCTCACAGATCATGCAAGGCACATTCTTTATGAGCCCTCAAATGTATGTGAGCATGATTCCTCAATTTGAAAAGTACCTCGCTTTCAAATCAAATGAATTATCTGAGTTAGATAAGAGATCTGCATTTGACATCAATGCTCGATCATCCAATGGCGATAGTCATAGTCTGTATGATGAAGCACCCGAAGGTTCGGTTGCAGTTATACCTATTAAAGGAGCCATGCTCAAGTATGGTACCTGGTGGCAATACGGTATGTTGGAGATTGCCGCCTTCGCACGAGCTGCCATTTATCACAAAAACATTTCCGCTATTGTACTCGACATTGATTCAGGTGGTGGTGGAGCAGATGCCATTGCCTGCATTCTACAGATCATCTCAGAAGCAAAAGCCCAGGGGAAAGTAGTAGTAGCAAAAGTGGACACCTGTTGTTCAGCTGCCTACTATGTAGCCAGTGCTTGCGATTGGATCATTGCAGACAATACCATTTCATCCATGATTGGATCTATTGGAGTGATGGCCAGTTATGTAGACCTCAAACCCTATTACGAAAAAGAAGGAATTGTTTTTCACGACATATATGCCGATGAATCAAATCACAAGAACCAGCCATTTATCATGGCCATGAAAGGCGAATACGAATTGATCAAAAAAGAATGGATGAGCCCAATGGCCATTGCATTTCAAAACCATGTCAAAACAGAAAGAGCAAGTACCCTGGATGAATCTGTTGAAGGAATCATCGCAGGAAAAGTATTCTTCGCCGAAGACGCCTTGAAACATGGCCTCATCGACGAGATAGGTGACGAGTTCACCGCCATTGAAAAGGCCAGATTATTGGCCGAAGGAAAAAATCTATTATCAACATCAAATTATAATTGACATGAAAAAATTGTTAGCCATAGCAATGGCATTTCTCGGGGTGACTAAGCTTTCCGAAGAAAACGGGAAACAAGTTTTGACCGAGGATCAGCAAAACAAAATTAAGGCAGCCTTTGGAGAAGAAATGCTTCAAAAGATTTCTGCTCACTTATCAGAAGGCGCTTCCGATTCTGCTGAGGAAGAAGTATCGGAAGATGATGAAGCAGAGATCAACGCGTCCGCTGAAATGATCACTGCCTTGGCAAATCAAAATGCAACTGTATCCGCAAGTTTCCAAGCGAAATTTGATGCATTGACTAAGCAAAATGGAAGCTTACAAGCTGCAGTTGCTGCACTAGCAGACACTGCTGAAGAGGATCCTATTCCTGAATTAGACGCTTCGATTCCTAGAAATGCCGATGCACCGGTGGTCATGAAAATTGACAGCAGAAAACCACATTATAACGCGACGGCCAACTTCTTGAAGACAGGCGTACAAATGGCTAATGAAGCTGGTGACACTATTGACGTTGCAGATCTTCGTACCGAGTTTGGCACATTCTTAAATTCTCAGAGAAATCTTGAGATCTTCCGAATGATCCTCACAGGATTCACTACTGCTAAGTACATGACGACCAAAATGGCGACTACAGAGTACAGAGCCGTTCAGTCTTTGATCACTTCAGTAGTACAACAGTTTACGCCAAAGTGGACGCCTTCTGGTAAAGCAAAGTTCAAGCCGTTAGTAATCAAAAATTACCGTCACAAAATCAACGTGCCAATCGTACCTTCTGACGTTTTGGATTCGTACATGATGCATTTATATGATGAGGGCCTTGCTCCTGATCAAATGCCAATTACGAACTACATCACAAACGTTCTTGTGCTCCCTCAGTTGTTGCAAGACATTGAGTTGAGAATGATTGGTAAAGGAAAGTACGTTGAGAAAGATTGGAGTACAGTGGACACTGGCGATGCTGGAACGCCTCCTGAAGATTCTATGAATGGTTTCGAAACCATCCTTGTTACTGAAAAAGCTGATGCAAATACAAATGTCAACTTTTTTGATCAGACCATTGATTGGATCAATGCTACGGATCAGGAAGTCTTAGATTTTGTCAACGCATTTGTAGATTGGATCAATCCTCAGTACCAGTCTCAGAAGCAACCTGTATTCTGTTCTTTGGACGTGTACAAACGCTACAAGAGAGCATACAAGAAAGTATGGGGCACAAACTCTGGACAAGACGGTGATTTCGGAAATGATCAAATCGATTATTCCAATAATATCTTGGTGGTATTGGATTCTATGTACAAGTCACCAATCATTTTTGCGACTCCAAAAGCAAACTTTATCAAGCTTCGTCACAAAAACGATGTGCCTAATGTCATCAACGACATCCAAAAAGCTGATTACATGGTCAAACTTTTTGGAGAGTTCTGGTTGAGTGCTGGTTTCGCTATTGCCGAAGCAGTGTTTGCATATGTCCCAGTGGGATATGATCCTAAATTATCCATCACAGAAGTGTGGGGTGCTCATACTGAGTATCAACAACATGGAATAGGCTCTGGTTCAGCATCAGGCGGATTGTAAAATTTTAAGGGTACACTTTTTTAGTGTACCCATTTTCAGACTTTAAAAAAATTAAGAAAATGGCATACACTAAAGTATCAATACCAAAAAAAACAGGTGGACCAGGTACACCGGAAGCCAAAGAGCCTAACGTAATTTTCATTTTGGTGAAAGACCTTCTAAAAGTAGATGGTGCTATCACCGGATTTCCTGACAGAGACTCAAATGGAGTACTCTCCACTTCAGATCTAGCATTAGCAGTTGGAGCTGAAGCAGTAGGAGTCTACTGTACGCCAAGTACGATCAATCGTTTTGACAGTTCCGAAGGAGATGTTGACAAGGCTGGTTTTATCCAAAACTTTTCAGGAGAACATCCAGGGGATGAGTTGGCTTTTGCGGAGTGGTTGCAAAACAATGTCAACGAAGACTTCTTGATCATTTCAAAAGAATGCTCAAGTTCTGCAGGGACTAGACTTCATGGAACGCCTTGCAATCCTATGAAGCTGGAGGTATCTGGACAAGACAATAACGAAGGTAAAATGTCAACACTGACCTTCAAGTCTATCCAGAGAAGTAGCAAAAAAATGATGCATTACGTAGGTGCGCTACCAACATTAGCCGCTGACTATGCATCAGGATATGGAGGCCTTTAATCTAAACTGATATGACCAAACCAGATTATCAAGACAGATACAAAGAACTCTATGGTGTAGCACCGAAAGAGGACTTGACCATTCCTGAGTTGAAGGAATTGATTGCTTCCAAAGAAGCTGAAGATATAGACACCGGTTCCGGAACAGACAGCGGTTCTAGTAAAGCCGGATTGCCTTCAGAAAATAATAACCCTGAATCTAATTCTGCAGCAAACTCCGACAGCTATCCTGAAGAAGGCACTGCTGTTGGAGTTAATGATGGATCCGGATCAGATAGCGGTTCTTCAATGGCTGGTTTACCATCTGATGAGGATGACTCCGATAATAAAAATCCTGATGTTGCAATGATTGGAGCAGGAGCTGTTGTCGTAATTCCATTCAAGAAAGCACCAGCAAAAGGAAACGAACTGCAATTTGCTCTCCGCGCCTGGGCAAAGCACCTTCCAGGTTGCAAGATCGTAATCATTGGTGACCGTGAAGATTGGTTCAGTGATGAAGTCATTCACATAGAGCATGAGCATGTAAGCAAAAACCCTCAGATTGATGTTGCACACAAGATGATGGCTGCGATTGCTTCTGATGAAGTGCCAGAAGTTTTCATTTGGAGCAACGACGACATCTACCCTATGGCGCCAATGTCCGCTGCAGATCTTGACTTTCACAAGTCAATGGGCCGATTGAAATTGCGCGGTGCTTCTGGTGGCATGTATAGAGATAATTCTGAGCGCACTTTAGTAGCGTTAAAGAAAGCAGGTATTAAAAAACCTTGGGACTATGCTTGTCATGCACCAACTGTCTTTGACAAAGAGGGATTAGCAACAGTGATTGCCAAATTCAAGGCAGACCAAAAAGGGTTTCTGGTATCGACATTGTATTTCAACATCAACTTTCCAGAGGATCGTCCGGTGGTGGTTAGCAATGGCAGAGAAGGTTCTATTGTGGCCTCTGTATTTAGAGGCAATGTCAATAAGCATTTGCTTGAAGCAGCGATTAATGAACGCAAGTTCATCAATAACAATGACGCTGGTTGGCCTGCAGTACTACCGTATTTGAAAAAACTATTTCCCGATCCTTCTGAGTTCGAGAAGTGAAAGATGAAGTTTTGGCATGGTTGGAGTCTGGTGCACCTTTACAGGAAGGCATCAGACTCTTTGCTTTTTACAATCCTAAAAACAAATCCTTCCTTACCCTCATTCAATCAAATCACGATGCCTGTTACCCTATCTTATTAAAACAACTATCCAAGCAAGCAGGAATTGACTTCAATAATCTTAATGTCAATCAAGGATACTCTGAGAATAAAGATACCGCCCCTCCAAAACCGTCATTGCGAGAAGCAAAGCGACTCGGCAATCTGTTAGCTCCACCCGTCATTGCAAGCGAAGAGAAGCAATCCAAACCTATCCCCAAGTTCCGAGATCAATGGCCATTCCTCAAAGAATCTAACTGCCCTCCGGAGTTGAAGATCCTGGCATCTAACAAAATCACAGCCTACCACGAATACACGGCAGCACATGGCCAGTTGTTTGACTGTACCAATATCAATGAGTGCTTTGCAACAGTGAAAAACCTAGTCGAAAATTACATTGAGAATAGAGCTGTTATCAAAGAATTCCTATACTATCGAGAGCATAGATCTACACTTGGCAAGCATCCAATTTTCAAAGAATTCGAACAGCTCAAGAACCTTCGTAAACAAACAAAAATAGAACTCTACAAACGTCAGGAAAAATTAGAGCACAACATCTGGAGGATAGAATCAGAGATCGCCAAAAATGACAAACCACATTTGTTGGTTGACAGAACTCGACGAAAGCAATCCAAACAAAACGAGCTATCCGAGATTATGAGACTGCTATGACCAAACTCTTTTCCCTTTCCGACCTCCAAAAAGACCTTCAAAAAAATGCGCCAGATTCATCAGATCGCACGGAGATCTTAAGGACAAAATTTGTCCAAAAGCATCTAACCAAAATCAACAACCTGAAGGAGTTGATGGGAAATTTTCCTTCACCAGGGGAAACTATTTTTCTGTTCACATTAAAAAGTTTCAATGCTTTTACATTCATCGTATATATCATCCATCACATTGGATCCATAGACGAGCTCACATTCTCAACTTATGGTCTCAACGATCGAATATTAACAAGCTTGCTCAAGTGGTATGACAAAGGAGAAATCAAAAAAGTGAATATTTCAATTTCAGATTCCATCAAACACCGGGTGCCCAAAGTTTTCGACACGCTCGAAAAACAAAATGGCAAACGGGAGATCAATATTCGATACTGTTGGAATCATTCCAAGATTACTTTGATCAAGTGTGCCAACAATTATTTTGTAATTGAAGGCTCTGGCAACTTCTCAGAAAACGCCCTACACGAGCAATACATCTTCATGAACGACCAGGAAATATACAACTTCCGGAGATCCTGCATTTTCCCCATGTAAGATCCCTGTCCTTTCTTTCCTTCTCTTCTTTCACTCCTTTGTATCATGACAACCTCCATCACCCTCTCCGAAGATCAATTCGAAGAACTCGAAAGCATGGCTGCTTTGGGGTATTCGCTCCCCAAAATGGCCATGTATTTTGACGTGGACAAAAAGAGCTTTTTGCAAAAAGCCCATGATGTAGAATCTCCGATTTACTATCATATTCAGAGAGGGCAATTGATGTCAGAAGCCAAAGAGCAGCTGGTTATTTTATCAGATGCGCAAAAGGGAGATGTCCCTGCTTCCAAACAACTTTCTGAAATCCGTCGAGCTCGAAATTGGAAAATCTCCAAGCTTGACATCTTCGGAGGCATGGACCACAAAAAGTCCATCGAAATACTCGAAGATTATTTGCAGTCTGGATCACTCAATCAATTGTCCAGCGAAGAAGCCATTTACATCGAGGCGTTGACTTTGTTCAATTCCCTATATAGAAAATTCGGTAGACGAAACACTGTCAATTTCTTTACAAAAAAACCATTCAACCTTACATATTCCAGAGCTTCCGAAATGTTTGACGAAGCTTTGAATCTATTTTACATAGACAGGAATGTTGAGAAACGAGCATTGCGAAACCTCAAAGCAGAACAAATCGAAGAAGCCGCCATTGTCGTCAGGGACAATGCACAGACCTCCAGAGATTGGGAAGTTTACGGCAATCTTCAAATGCAAGCCGCCAAGCTCCGAGAGTTGGACAAACCAGATCCTGAAGTGCTTTCAAAGGAAACATATCAGAAACCAGTCCGGATTTATAGCTTAGACCCACAGTCGGTAGGTATTCCAAAAATTGAGCGTCAAGAAGTAGCCAATCAAATCGAAGCATTGGAGATTCCTGAACGTGACAAGATTCGACTCAAACAAGATGCTATGTTAGAGCTTATTCAAATTGAAGAAAAATTTCATGAGCTACAGGAGGAAAGTCAAGACCAATAGCAAAAACGTATCGCTTTCATTCGCCAATTGGCTATCTCAGCTTTGCGCTATGATTATGCCTCGTATGCTGTATATGATCGCCGGCAGGGGATCCTCAAAAACAACTGATATTCAAGTAGAGAGATTGATTGAGATGGTATACGACATGCCAGGTGCGCCCGTTGTTTGGGTTTCTGACACTTATGCCAACCTTCAAAAAAACGTTTTGCGCACAGTCCTAGAAGGACTGGAATTAAAAGGATTCAATGAAGACGTGCATTATGTGGTGGGTAAGAAACCGCTTGAATACACAGATGCGGAAAAAGCTAATGTTGACAAGTCATTTCGTGAACATTTCTGGAAACCTCACAACAAACTAGCATCCTACAAGCACACACTTATTTTCTTCACTGGCCTCAACGTGACCTTCGGATCCTTGGATCGGCCTGCTTCTTTGGCAGGTGGAAATTATGTACATGTCTTTGGAGATGAAGCAAAATACTTCCGAGAAGAACGAATCAATAATCTCTTAAAAGCCATCAGAGGCTTCCGAGTAAAGTACGGCAATTCTGTATTCTATCGTGGGAGAACGTTCACGACAGACATGCCTGACACAGCCAAGATCGGCCAATACGATTGGATTCTAAAGCAAGGCAAAAATATGAGTGCCAAAGCAATCATGTTGATACTGAAGACAGCATTCATCATGAACGAAGCAGCCAACGAATACGTCGTGGCAGCTGAGTCAGGTTCTACAGAAGAAAAAACCAAAAAGCATCGTACCTGGCAACGATGGATTGAACGTTGGATCGCTACCAGATTGCACAAGAGTGCTCATACCTTTTTTTATATTGCATCATCCTATGTCAACGTCGACATCCTTACGCCAGAATGGTTCGCCGATGATTTCAGCACAGATTTTTTCGACAGCAAAACGGCCGTTCTTTCTATGCGCCCAGGCTTGGAAAAAGGAGAACTTTTTTATGCGAACCTTCAGGAGCATCATTTTTATAAAGACGGTGTAGATCCTAAGTGGGCACAAGAGTTTGGTTTGAATGACAAAGAAGATTGCAGGATCCTCAAACGCCTGGACAGGAAAAAAGCCATAGACGCAGGCTTGGACTTTGGCAACATGAACTCTATGATCATTGCCCAGGAAGGAGGCAAGTATTACAACGGTCTCAAATTCTTGTACTCACTTTCTCCCGAGCATACCAGGCATTTGGCAGACAAGTTTATTGAGTATTTCAGGACACACAAAGAAAAGACGCTCAATCTGTATTATGATCGCGCCGGCAACAACTTCAGCAAGCAAAAGCAAGATTTAGCCAGCAAAATCAAAAAGCAAATTGAATTTGACAAAGACGATGATACCGGAAAACCGACAGGTTGGAAAGTCACATTGATGAGCTTAGGCCAGGGCAACATTGGAATCAATGAAGAATACAATTTCATGATGGACCTACTCACTGAGAAGAACAGGCATTTGCCCAAAGTCCGACTTGATTTCTACAACTGCAAAGAGATCCGTTCATCATTAGAGATGGCTCCGGCACGCAAAAACGCCAAAGGTCAGATGGTCAAAGACAAAAAATCTGAGAAGCTACCCTTTCACCGGCTCCCTCTCGAAAGCACCAACCCATCGGACAGCTTCAAATACCTCATGATGCGAAAAGCCTGGCGCCGAGTTGCCAATCAACGATCCGAACCATATACCGGCAACGCCTCTGTCAGGGAATATAATTAAAAATGTTTCTTAATATTTTTTCATAAAAAAAACTAATGTATTTAGATTGTGTGAGTACCAACTGGTTGAAAATCAGAAAATGGATAAAGATCCCAAAATGTTATCGAATGTTGAGATTAATGAAAAAGTTGCCAAAGCTTTTATTGAGTCTTATAAGCAAACCCTTTCTAAAGCAAATGAGCATATCAAAATTGATGGTGCTAGGGTCGATGTAGTTTTATTGTCAACTAGTATAGCCGTTCTGTTTTTTATTTTATCAAAAGATCAAGCATGGCAAGATGCTCATGTGAAAAATTTCCTGTTGACTAGCTGTATTTCATTCATTGTAGTCATAATCTTAAATTTATTTTTTCTAATTGAATCTCAAAAAACTAATTCTAAGCATGCTGTAAAATGTGCAAAATGCATCCAAAATTTAGGTTTAAGCGAGGGGCATCAGTATGAAAATTTACTAGCGGTATTAAAACAAAATGCTGAAATTATCAAAGAAGATCGCGTCATAGATAAACGGTATGGTAAGATCCGTTATTGGATAATAATGCACAATCTATACATCCAATTTTCCATTTGGATAGTAGGTATCATTACTGCCTTTCTGGCATTTATTTTATAAAATAAGTCTAAACACCCTTTTTAATTTTAGCCTTCCCAAGAACTAACACTTTAGACACCTGTTTATTGAAATCAAGGTCTGAGCATCGCCAATCTTCAGCGTATCTAACAACACAGAATCAGCCACTACATTCAAAGTATATATTATCATTATTAATTGTCGTTAGGTTATTTTAATTATGATTGAATTACAGTCTATTTAATAGGATAATGAAACTTTTGATTGTAAATCGAGTGATAATCAACCTCTACCTTTATACTATTTATAAAAGATGTAAGCTCCTTTACAAATTTAATGTCCTTATTCCCATTGATTATAACAATTTCTATTAAGCTTTGTTTTTGGTTAGGGTGAAGAATTGCAAACTCGTTAAAGGGCTTAAGTATTAGACTATATTTACGTGATCCAAAAAGAGAATATGACCTCTCACTGAGCCATTTCGCGAATTCATCAAATGTAGGATTGATTAATTTTTGCTCACCTTCGATGTAAATTGAAAATAAATCTATATGCGCAAACCCTGGACCCGCATTTGTAGAAACGTAACTAATTTTAAAATCTTCATCATTGATATTTCTAGTCTTTATAGTACACTTCAAACTTGGTTTTACACTCAATCTATTATGCATTCTAGTTAAATATGCACTCCACAAAGTCAGCCCTACAGCCACAAATGCAATAAAGATCGAAACCCAATCCTTCCATTCAA
>JAGDZN010000021.1:0-13600 GCA_049115835.1 Reichenbachiella sp. | reverse complement strand
TCTAGTAGTAGTTCCACATAACGCCTGTGTAGGACGATGTGCCCTCACAGTTTGATTAAAGCAGAAAGATAGCCGATCCGCGCACAACCACAAAAGTCAGTATAGCCATTAGCCTAGATTTGGACTGCTTCGGAAACCACGAATGCGTTATCGGTATTCTGGAGATTCCGCGAGGAGCGGTGGCCCCGATACATCGGGGTTGATTCGAAAAGCTCGCAAGGGCATTCGTACCTACACCATGTTAGAGCCAGTTTTGTTCAGGAGCATATGTTAGATAAGGCAGAAGAATTTCAACTGCCAGAATTCGTTTGACAATTGGGTTGTTGAAATCTTCATCACTGTAGTTGAAAATTGCACCTTCAGCGACTAGAACTGGACCAATTCCGCCAGTTTCCTGGATCGTTGTTACATATTCGGATATCAAATCGTCACATTCTGTTAAGGTCGAAAGTGATTTAATGAAGTTACTGTCCCATTTGTTCAAAATGTACTTCCTAGTTGTTATGCTATCAGTTTGATGATACTCATACTTGAAAATCATGGGGTCAAGTCCAACAACAGCATTCACAAGTTCGTCTCTCTTCACAATTTTGGAGTAGAATTCTTGGTCGTTCCCAGATGCAAGTGGTTTAAGGAAGTTCCTGCACTTATTTGCAAAACCTGATCCGTTCGAGTCAATCGTTAAGCGTTCAAATTCATTAACCAACTCGTTAAGAGGTTCAGCATACACGCGCCCAAGTTCGTTATTCAGTTGTTCCAAACAATCCTCGCTGCTAGGAGAGCAAGAAAACATTAAGATGATTATTGGAAAATATCGGATCATAGATATTGGCTCTAACGCTCGGGTAGCACGAGTGCCCCTGAGGCTTCTAAAAGCAGAAAGATAGTCGATCCGTTCCGAACCTCAAAAGTCCCAACTCTACGATTCTGTTACTCCGCTGAAAAACCGGAAAGAATGTTCATCGCCACGGCTCGTAGAAAGTCATTCGGGTCGACGATGCTGTTCTCCGTAAAAATTCGTTCACGCAGCTATGGGCATTCGTGCTACGCTATGTTATGAGCCTTTTTCGCTTTTGAAGTTGCGATATTGTGAGTTTGTGATGTACAATGCAGATTCAATTGCCAGACCTATAGAAACGATCAAAAGGATTAGTACAACGAATATAGATATTGGGTAAAGAAGTTGGTTCTGCTCATAAAATCCATTGAGGGTTGGAAGTTGTGAGATGAATTGATTAACAATAATTATTGCTGGAATTAATGGAGCCAATGCGTTGAATATTGCCAAGTAAATGCTGTATTGAACCTGTAAAATATCGTGAGGAGCTTTGTAGTATTTTATTACGTTACGTAGCAAGTAGAAGACCAACCATGTTATTGCAGACAAGAAAACAATGACTATAAAACCCCAAAATCTAATTTCATGTCTCATTCAGAAAAGATATTATACTCATGGCTCATAACGTTAGTGTAAAATGCGTTTTAATGCATTTTTACACCTTGTTGTGCTTAGTTTTCTTTTCAAATTCTTTAATAATGTCTTCCATATTGTTAACATTATCAATGCTTTCAAATCCCCATTTTCCCAAGGCTAAAAGTACAGGCCTTAAATTCACCCCTATATCTGTTAGCTTGTAGTCGTATTTCAATTGATTGGTTGGATTTTTTGTTTTAGTAAATATTCCATTTGAAACAAGTTTTTCAAGCCTGGAAGTTAAAATGTTTGAAGCAATTTTTTCTGTTGAATTTCGAAATTGATTAAAGGACGTATATCCTTTGAACATGGCATCTCTTATAATTAGTAAAGTCCATTTATCCCCAACTAAATCGAGCGAACATGAGACAGAACATTTAGAGCGGAATTTTTCTTCATCAAAATACAGTTGCATAATGAAACTAAATTTGTATTTTTGGTTTTACTTTGCAACTAAGTTATCAAATTAATTACTTCAATTAAATTTGCCATGAAAAAATATTCTACCCTTTTGAAAGTATCTTCTGTTCTATGGATCATTTGGGGTCTATTCCATGTTTTCGTGGGTGTATTCTTGCTTTATTTATTAATCAATAACCAAGTTGCTGAAGCCTTAAACGGAATTGCTGGTACAGTTCCATTAGAAAATCTTCAAATGGAATATCCCTATGCAGCAATTGCCACTATTAAACAACATGCCTTTAATCTTGGCTGGTTTGGTTTAGTGACAATCGTAGCTGGAATTTATATTTGGAAAAAAAATCCTACGGCAATTTGGCTCGCTGCTTTAGTTGGAGGCTTAGGAGATTTAGGCTATTTTATTTTTATCGATTTAGCTGACTTAGCTATTTCTCCCGGACCCCAAATGACTTGGATTAGCGGATCAGCAATTATTTTTAGCTTTTATGTCTACTACAAGACTGATAGGCTGAGTGATTTACCTTAATTGAGCACAACGACCAGATATGGCACGTGCCTCTAGCCTTTCTAAATATCTACTAAAGTATCGGTTTTGCATTTCTATTTCAAGTGACTCTGTAGAGGTATGTGCTATATTGTTTGTTAGCATCATTTACTCTTGGGAATAGTAGATGTTTTTCAATTGGATATTCTTCCCATCAAAATCGTTTTCCCCTCTAAGAAAGATTAGTGAAGTTACATTCTTCAGATTGGCTTGTTTGTCTAAATCAGAAAGTGGTATGGAATAGGTCTTCCATTCATTTCCGATCGTGTAATTACTCTCTGGATGAAAAATAACCTGATTGTTCGTTTGTGTCCCTTCTGCAAATGACCCAGTTTGAAAGCCTATTTGGAAGGATGAAGTAGTGTTGCCACGAATATCAAAATTCAGTTTTCCCATTTGAAAATTGGAGAGATCTTCACCTCGCCCACCGGACATTTCCAAAGCACATCCCCACCAGGCTCCTGTTCCAGTCACTACCTCGACAACTCCTTCCTGTGACATTTCGATACCGCAGGTACCCTCCCATGCATTTAGTTTAAGCTTACTGCTCGGATAAGAAGTACCCTCATTAGCAACCAATGTTTCATGCACGATCACATATTTTAGCTCACTTACCGGCTCTCCTGGATTCCTATTCCCATTAACATTAGAAATTTCTAAAAATCCCATTTCATTCTGTAATGGTGGTGGCAGAACACTTTTCATCAGGCTATCAAAATCGCCATTATACGTTTTAGTAATGGGTTTTCCATCTCTGCTAAGACCATCAAATAATCCATTTTCAACCAAATCCCAAAGTGCATATTTAGCTTCACCATTTAAGTTGATTAAGCCAAAATGATTTTCTGAGCCTAACTCACTTCCTGCATCTTTCCAGCGCTCATCGAAAGCCTCAAAATAGAAACAAGTCATGCCTGATGTGTTCGTCCAATCTCTCATGTGTTGATAGTACAGCTTCTCTTTGTATTCGTCAGCTGCTCGGGAACCTGTTTCTCCATAAGATGACCCGGCTATAGTAGCCCAGCCAGTTTCTCCAATATGTATGGGTTTATCAATTCCTATGTCCGATAGGTGACTAAGAACACTTTGGTATTGGGCAATGGCATAGTCCTTAGCTCTTAGCATTGCAGCCTCTATTTGCTCTATATCTGATAGACTTTCTTCCTCATTCGGGACACCCCAAAATATTGGATTGTAATGTGAATCATGAAAGGGATAGGTGTGGAGGGAAACAAAATCAACAGCTTTTATTAATTCTGCTAACTCATCGGTTTGATAGCTTTTAGCTCCACCTCCCCACGATTCATAATTATCAGAGCTTGTGATCCAGATTCCTCTCGGTATTGATCCTGCATCGCGCTTTTCTTTTAAGTAATTGACCCATTTGAGAATGACATTTGGGTAAACAAAGTAGTTAATAGCCCATTGTACCATCGCTTCATTTCCAACCGCTATGATTTTCACTATATCGGGGTAATTCTGAGCCATCTTGATAGCAGCTTCAATCTCAGCCGTATTGTTCTCAATATTTCCTGCACTGTGATTGGCTGAAGGTGACCATGCTCCTTCACATTCTATCCAGGTCCCCAGCATTAAATACATCTCAAAATCTGAATCCTCATTTTTTAATTGTTGAATAGCTTCCAAAAGATTAGCTGCATGTCCATATTGTTGAGTGTTGTACGTTCTCAAGAGTTTTACCCCCATTGCGGAAAGTATTCTCATATCATCTTTGAGTTCTTCGACTGTGGGTACAACATCCCTCGTGGCATGTCGGTAGCCTCCGTATGAAAAGGACAGATAGCTGGAATCGCCTAAGATTTGAGATGCAGTTATTCCTTCGGAAGATGTATTGTTCTGGGAACAACCGAATATGAAAACTATTATAATGAGTTGTCTGAGCGATTTAAGAACTGAAGTCATCCGAATTTCATGATAAAATTACGAATTGATTTTTATTATTTGGGTTAAAGACCCGGGTTGCCTAATAGGCAACCCGGAACATTATCTATATGAAAAAAACTCGATGAAGATTACTCTGTGGTAAGTAAGATGTCATCAAAATAGTGTGTTCGGTCACCTGTCTTAACCTCTGCCAAGAAGTCCGCAAACAGAACTATTTTATCAAATTTTTCAGAATCCTCAGCAGTAAAAACAAAGGTCAGTTCCTCCCAGGCATCAGCACTGGTGATGGTCTGATCGATCTCTTTATTGATGTCTGGATTCAAGCTGTCTTCAAGTTTGAATTTGATTACTGCACCTGCTATAGAAGAGTAAACTTTTACTTTAAAGGCTGTTTTTGATGAAAAGTCTATTTTACCTTCCAGAGTGGTATGAACGCCAGACCATCCTTGTGAGCCATCTGCCTCATCCAATTGCAATACTTTGGCACTCTGGTTAATTCCTCCAGATACTGGATTATCCACTATAGTGACCACAACACCAGCACCATTGAAGTCAGTTCCACCAAAAACTTCCCACTCAGGGGCATTTTCCTCGAAATCAACGCTAACTGCATCAATGATTGGAGGATCGTCTCCATCTCCATCACACACGCCAACTTCAACAATATCTGATTCGCTGTTGTAGCTGACTAAAGTGAATCCCCAATAACCACCAGCTGCCACCACTTCTGTTTCCAAGTAAAGTGTGTCAGCCGTCGCACCATCACTTATGGTTACATTTTTGTAGGTCACGGAAGCTTGTGGTTCTGTTACCTCCTCTGTGCTGGCAGCTTTGGTCAAACCAATAAATCCACCTGTCACAGTTAAAGTGGCAGTGCCAGGATCGTAAGTATATTGGTAAGTTCCAGAATTCCAGCCAGACAAATCCTGACCTTCAGCTCCAACGAAGTTGTCGGCCACAGTTGCGTCGAAGCACCCTGCAACTTCATCTGGCCAAACTCCGAATTCACCAAAGAAATCTCCAGCATTGTCAAATATATAGCTGCCATCAGGGTTGAATGTCCAGGTATCATTGAACAAGCATGCCCTTGAGCACAGTTCATCATTAGTACCCAATGCCCACCAAATCTGTGATCTATCCTGTGGTCCTACTTGGATTGGGTTACCCCCTGAAGCATCGGCCAACAAGAACCATGTCTTGCCAGTTTCTCCCGTTAGCAATTTACTGGCAGCATCAGGATCGGTAATTTGTACATCTTGAGATTGCGAATGTGAGCCATACGCGTTGGTCACTGTTAAATCAACAGAGTAAGTGCCAGCAGCAGAATAGGTGTAAGTTGGATTCTCCTCCGTGGATGTTCCCGCTCCATCACCAAAATTCCAGGCAAAGCTCTCAGCGCTCTGGGAAAAGCTTGTGAACGTTACGGTTAAGAAATCAGATTCGCTTACTTCGAATTTAAAGCTTGCAATCGGATCGGGAACCGGATCACTACCTTCATCATTGGAGCAAGATACCAACCCTACCAGAGGCACTGTGATCAACAGTGTCCATAAAACTCTGGTCATGGAATACAATTCAGTCTTCATTTTCATCGTGTTTAGATTTGAAATTTCGAAAGTATTGCCAAAACCTATGGATGTCGTTCAGATTCCTGAGTTCGGACTATTTTTTTCTAAATTCTGATGATTTCGACTGTCAGTATTATGTATCCCAAATTAGTGGTTCAAGTTGCTGAATTCCGAAGGGGTGTATCCAGTTTGTTTTTTGAACACATCATTAAAGGTAGTTTTGGAGTTGAAACCCACCTTATAGCATATTTCCAGAATTGTTTTTCTAGCTTCTTTCTTGTCTTGAAGTAATGATTTGGCTTCTTCAATTCTTAGCGTATTAATATAATCGCAAAAGTTTTGATTGTGCACTTCATTTATAACCTGTGACAGATGTTTGGAGTGTACCCCTAGCTTATCGGATAAATGTCTAATTGTAAGGTTAGGTGTTTGATAATATTTCACATTATTTGCTTGTCGCAAATGTTCTGAAATCTCTGTCTTCCGCTCCTCAGAAAGTGTAGATTTATTGTATTTTTTCTTGGGATATAGAGGGTTTAAATCAGTTAAATTTACTTCAGTTAATTCAACTGGAAATTTTAATCCTATAAATAAAAAAATATTGATCGATAAAAGAATAATCATCTCAATGATCGGATTTACATAGGAGGGCTTGAACTCTAAATGGAGTTGAATAAGTTTGTTTGTTAACGCCAAGAATAGGATAAGCACAAATGCTAGAAGTAAAAGGCGAATGGTATTCACATTGAGAAGATAATTCTGGCTTACATGATTCTTAATTTCAATTAGGTAATTCTTATATCTCTGATAAGCCAGCATAAAGAAAATAATAGCTTGTCCGTAAAAGTTTATCGCTAGTAAAGTGTGAAACTCTAGCCAGTATTGATCCCATAAATATTGTGGAATAAACAAGAATATCAAACCAATTATGAATGGTGTTAGAATCAGAATCGATTTCGGTTTGAACTGGATTTTCTGCTGTGTTGCCTTAACAATGAATATATAAAACAACGGCCCTATTGAATACTCGCACAGGAAGTATAGAAATCGGAATGGAAACGAATCCTCAATCAAGTTGTAACCCCAGCGCGACACGGTGAGACTCAATGCTACAAACAGACTGAATAAGAGTGCAGATAGCCAGTTATGATAAGGTTTCTTTACCCGAGTAGTATATATGAACAAACAGAAGAAAGCTGTTTGAAAAGCGGTTATCGTATAAAAGACCTTAAACATTTATTCAGCTGACTATAAAAGTTTTTTCTTGTTGAATCTTAATTGAATTTTGACCTTAATCCACTCTCAAAATTAGATTTATTTAAGTCAGCTTCCAAGTCATTAAAAGTCCAAAAAGTTTATAGATTTAAAGCCAGCGAATTCGAACTACAATGGTTAAAAACTTTCGGAATGAGATGTTCAGAAATTGATGCTAACGCCTGTGTAGGACGATGTGCCCTCACAGTTTGATTAAGGCAGAAAGATAGCCGATCCGCGCACAACCACAAAAGTCTGTGTAGCCATTAGCCTAGATTTGGAGAGTTACGGAAACCACGAATGCGTTATCACTATTCTGGAGATTCCGCGAGGAGCGGTGGTGCTGATTCTGGCATTGATTTGGGAAGCTCGCAAGGGCATTTGTGCCTACACGATGTTATCACCTTTTATTTCACCGTAAACTGGACGGTTTTGTTGAGATCATATGCCTTGAAAAATTCTTCATCTTTATCTGCTATTTCAATTGTATATTCATGTATGCCTCTGCTACTAGGTGTTATCTCGACTAAACCAAATCCGTTTTTAATTGGAATGGGATTGCCATCTATTAGAATGTCAAGCACTTTTTCGTAATGGGATGAATAGGAAGCCACTGTTATCAGAGCTTTATATTTTTCTCCTAAATTGATTTCTGTCTTAGTTGGAATTACAAAAGTTTCGACCTTATTGATATTAACTCTTGAAGCTCCTATATCAAAGTTTACGAATTCCTGTGCTTCAAGTGCTTCAAATAGCAGTTTGCATCTAGAGTTGGGGCTAAATTTGTAGTTTGACTGGAAGACGTCATCTATGTTGCCGTTCGGAATGATTTCAAGGTCTTTCATGGATTTTCTCCAATTATTCAAAACATCCTCGCCGTCTACTTGAGTCATTTGTTCAATTGATACTTTTGTAAGGCTGTCAAGAAGATACAACCGAAACTTAGTGTTGAAGTTGTCGTATTTTACTTCTTCAATTCTCTTTAAACTTTCTTTGTGATTCTTGTCAAACTCCTCAAGCAACACTTGAGAGAATTCCAAAATAATTTCAGAGTCGTGATTTTTTGTTGAACATGAAATAATAAGCGTTGTTGCAAGTATGGTAAAGAAAATCTTCATGAATTTTTTAAGGTAAATTTTACAATGGTGATAACGCCCCTCTATACTCTGTGGTAGAGTAGCGTCTACTATTGTTTGGGCTACAAATTAGGAAAATCTGAGATTATTCTAATCACTTTCTTGGGATACAATTAGAAAAATCGCAGATTTTTCCGGTGCATCCAGAAGCCGCCAACCTCTCTGCTAGCACAAAACTACCATGGAGATATAGAGCCTGTTAAGCGCTTACTTCTTATCAACCGCCACAGATCCGCCGCCTCAAATTATGCGGTTTAGTACTTGGAATGAATCGATAAAAGCAGATATCAACTAGTGAAATAATGCCTCCAAAACCTTCTTTTAGAATTGGCGCATCTCATCTAAAAGTACGAATGCCTATGAATAAGCAACGCACTAACCAAATTTACTGCGGCGCACAGGTCCTAACAGAAAGTTGCGTTCAATAAGATTTGTTGGTGTGCAGAATTGGCTTATTCGTGGATGAAAGTTCGTTCCTAAAATTGGGGTGACGACGCCACAAATGCTAAAGTAATTTCTAGTAGATGGTTTGGATTCTTAACTTGGCATGCGGCGCACAAGTCCAGAAACTCAGGTCACGATCCAAGTTGCGCTTAACGCCTGTGTAGGACGATGTGCCCTCACAGTTTGATTAAGGCTCTAAAGTAGCCGATACACTCCAAACCGCCAAAGCCAGTCTAGTCGATCAGTTTCATCAGGCGCGCTTCGGCCTACGAATGACCATTCCACGGCATTCTACTGCTTTCCGAGTGAATCGGCGGAGCATGTTATGGCATTGACTTGATATGCTCACAAGGGCATTCGTACCTACACCTTGTTAGAGAGCTTTTTCAGTCTTAGCTGGCTTGATTTGATTTGTTGCTACAAGTTATATCTAGCATATCTGATTATTATTCTGTTTCTGACCAGCCAAAGGTTGAGTTGTAAGTTCTAGATTCACCTAAACTTAGTCCATACCAGACAATATATGTTGAATCAGTTGTTTGTTCATAAAATGCAGGTGAGTCTTCGGATTCTATAAATCCAATTTCTGAGACAGATGTAGGAAGTTGGTTCTTCTTGGTTTTGTAGTCTTCTATTCTTTCAATGATTGTTTCTGCGTACTTCTGTCTTTCGTATTGAAGATTACAGCAACCTGAAAGAAGGTAGGTTAATAGTGCAGTTAATAAAAGTGCTGTTGATTTCATTCTAAAGTCGTGCTCTCTAACGCCAAGATAGGGCGCTGTGGTCTAAAGTTACTTAAAGGCAGTGAAGATAGCGAGCCGACTCCAAAAAGCCAATCCGAAAGTCAAGTCCGTGAGGTGAGTGGTGAATCTTGCACGAAAATTCTAAAACCTAGTCAGACCATGCGCACCTATCTAATGTTGGCAAGCGTTTTTGGTCGATAGGTATTCCGGTTTATAGGTCGATTTTGTTCGTCAAAATCGGTTATTATTAGTTCGTTGAAGCCGTCAGAGTTTAAAAGTTCTGATGTTCGATTTCCATTATCATCATATTCGTATTTCAGGGTATTTGTTCCAAATTGCAGTGACGTTTCAATAAATTTCACTTTACGGTTGAATTCATCATATTCGGTTTTAGTCAGTGATGTTGTGTCTCCTTTTGATGTACTTACTGCTTGAATATCATTTCCGTTCTTATCAACTTCAATGAAAGTTAATGTCGTATCAAACTTTATTGTCCTCGTATTTTTAGTTAAAAGTTCATTTTTAACCAATGCCATAACTTTAATACATTTTCCATTGTCATTATAGTAGCTATGCACAACTGTTCTCGTTGTGTCAGTGTTTATCAATTCTTTGGCCTTATTGTAAGTTGGAACAATTGCCAAGAATTCTGAACGTAGCAATTGGCCGTTTAAATAGGAATAAAGACTTTGATGAAAAAATGATCCGTCTAATGAGTCAATCCTTTCGATTAACAATCGATCAGTGTTGTACCTATTTATCACATGTAACCATTTGATTGAGTCGCCATGTTCTAAGTTATACTGTACTTTTTCAACAAGTAAGGTGTCCTTGAAATGTTGGATGATTACAGAGGAATCGGAAGAGCCTAAAGTTTGAGTATTCCGTGTCGAATATATTGTTTGGATTTTTTTATTCCCTTGCTGCGAATATTCAATAACCTCAGTATTATATAATTCCCATTCAGAGAGAAGGTTTTCATTATTCGAAGAACAAGAAAGTATAGAAAATGTAAATGCTAATTGAATATATCGAATCATATTTTAGGACGGGTCAGTATGCATGCCAACGCCTGCGTATGGCGATGTGCCCCAGCAGTTTCTAAAAGCAGAAAGATAGCCGATATGCGACAAACCTCAAAAGCCAGTCTAGCCATTCCAGTTGATAAGGGATGAAAGACCATCAAATGTCTATTCCACGGCCTTCTACCGACTGCTGAGCGAAGCGGCGGTGCCATTCCACATAGTGTTTCGGTGAGAATTAATGGGCATTCGCTATACGCGATGTTAGACTCAGTTTATGCGTTCTTCAGTTCGTATTGTTTTTGAGCGACCCAACCTGAATAGGCTAATATTAGTAATGGAACTATGATCATTATAAAATAGATCTTCCAGTTAGGGGGTTCGCCGGTAATCACGGTGGTTGGATTTGAAACATCGAACCAAAGTGGTTCTTGGGGTCTTCGACTTTTCATACTGTGTTGCGTTACCGTTGAGGGTTTGGATTTGTTTGAAATTACTTCAATATGCTTCCAATCTCTTCCGTTGGCTTGATAGAAATAGGTTACATCAAAGTAATATTCCTTGTCTCCGTCTACAATCCGTTCGTTCAGGTCTGTTACCTCGGTTCGGGCTTCAGTTGATTCCCAGTCGGTTAGAAGTATATCGAATCCACGATATATAAACACACCGATTAGAACAACGCAAGCTGCAGACATGACCATAGAATATCCACTCATGTTCGTGATTATAATATGTAGCCTTGATTTAATGTTCATGTTCTACGAGATGCAAGTAATTGAGTCTAACGCCACTGTATGAATCGTGGCTTTTGGTGAAGATAGTGCTTCCAATACTAAATAGCCAAATCTCTGATTTGGTCTGTACTTTATATTTTGCCCATAGAGCAGATCAGAGATATGGCGGGTCTTCCAGAATGCAGCGCTGATTCTTCACCTCTGCTTTGCCATGATTTTCATACAGAATGTTACCAGCCTTTAATATAATATTGGATAGAATAAAAGCATTTGATGTTTGACATTACCTTTCTTGTTAAATTGCACTGGACTAAACGACTCTGTTTTTTGTCGAATTTTCCCGCTTTTTTTGTATTCTACAATTGTTAGCTTAACACTGTCTTTGGGCAAAATGTGAGTTTTAATCTCGCCTGTTGGGTAAAATCGCTTTGTACATTGAAACACGCCTTTATCATAGGAAGTTGAATCTAAAATATATCCATCCTTGTGATGAATAACCGACCAACCAAAATCTTGATAATCTGTCGTGTGTCCATAATTCCAAAGTTCCTCATTTGATCCGTCATTTGTCTTTACTAATTGTGAGGTACTTATACCAAATTTGCTGAAATAGATTTGTTGAACCGTATCGCCAATATACTTGAATATATAGGTGCGTTTTTTTTCGGGTGTTGGCCAATAGATTCTTTGTACCTGAATTTTTCTATCGTTTAAAATATATGTCGAATCAAAAATGATCTGATTAGAACCCCACAAATGAGCCCACGTATGTAATTTGATAATGGAGGTGTCCCCTCTTACAACTTTTGTTTGCGTTTTAGTGTTATCAAGTGCATATGATTCTAAATTGACCGAATCAAGCATGTATATTATATGGGATCCGTTGTTGTTTTTTATTGTTTTGCCATTTTCTTTGAATTGTTCATATTTTGGTTCGCCATTTTCAAAATACTGATGGTGTTTCAATTGGCCATTTGAATAGAATTGTTTGTAGATTATTGGTTGATTGCGTAAATAAAATGTCGAGTCATGAATATAGCCACTTCTGTCTCTATTAATAGACCATCCGAATAACTCTATATTATTAGCTCTGTAAGGATTTTTCTGCAATTTAGGGAGTTGGATGGCATGGTAGGAATGAATTTGATCGTGCCACATATTTTCAACGTAAACTGTATCGTCGTGATAAGTCAACTTGTCAACTATAACTATTGGATTATGTGAAGTAATTTTTTGAACAATTATTTTTCTGTCGTTTTCAAAATACGACGAGTCAGAAATCAATGATTGAGGTTTGTAATACATCCAAGTATGCATTTTGATAATTGATGTGTCGTAGAGGGGAACACAAAGAGATTGAATTGTAGAATCAAGTAGGTTCAAATGAATACCTGCGGAATCAGCATGGAAGAATTGAATCTGTGCAAATAGACTAAAGCTAGATAAAACTAGAAATATCTGTAACGCATATTTTTTCATTATTCTTGGTCGTGGCTGGTAACGCCTGTGTATGAATTGGGCGTTTTGGTGAAGATAATGTTTCGTTTACTAAATAGCCAAATCTGCGGAGTGGACTATAACTTTTTTCAATTCTCAATAGGCCAATTCGCAGAATTGGCGGGGCAAGAAAAATGCAGCGCTGTTATCGCTACCAGTGAGCAAGCCTAATTTCATTACACCATGTTATGATCTTTTTAGTTCTCCCCTTTGCAATATCCCTTATAGAATCCTCTACGATTATCCTGTAATGTGTCGGCTTGTACCTTGATAAATCTATCGCCAGTCATTAATAACTTTTCTCCAACTCCTTCATGTACAACATTGTTGGTGTATTTGATAAATAGGGTATCTCCATGTTGCTTCCACGTTCCATTTTCGTATGTAGTTATCCCAAAAATACCTCCATGTAGGTATTCGAATTCTCCAGATTCCATAAATAAAATTACTCCGGTATTTTGAGTTCCTTCATAGCAGCCTCGGTAGATCGTTTCTCTTTCAAATGGATGTGAACTAATTCCTTCTGGGTCAATATAAATTATGCTAAAACTTGTTAGATAGATAAGAGTGGGAACAATGATTTTGATGGATAACTGATTTCGTTGTTGGACTAACGTAATTCCAGTTGTTATAAACTTAATAAAACTTGTTAATCCGAAAATCAAAATCAAGATGACTGATAATAATGACCCGAATCGAAATATTCTTGGCCAGTAAAATTCTGAAAATATGACTAAAAGCAAAATACAAGAAAGAACTAGTGCTGTGACAATTCTTCGGGTGTGATTCATAATTGTTTTTTTAAATACAATCCAGAATTATTCAAATAGTCACATATTGATCATAACGCCTAGCTACC
>JAGDZN010000020.1:0-33253 GCA_049115835.1 Reichenbachiella sp. | reverse complement strand
CATCAGGGTTTCCTAAATCGGTAACAGAAGGGATGTTGCTTAAACTATTTCCAAAATCAAGTCTTAGAAGTTTATTGTTTAGAGAAGTAGCAAATACATGCCAATTATTACCGTCTTGAACGATATCAATTCCAAGAATCCCTGCTGCTATGAGAGCAGACTCAAGGACAGTAGGTGTATCGAGAAGATCACCATGACAGAAGTCCCATAAATAATTATCTGCATTGATAGAACTATTGGTAATCGATACAGTCTCGTCTTGACAGACAGGAGAAGATATGGTTACGTCAAGTAATGGGATTTGACCATATGTATTAATGGATACAAACAGTATTGATGTAAAAAAAAAATATTTCAATTTAGATTTAAACAATTGTTCTCTTATTAAACTCAAATTACACATTCATTATTGTATTCTAATATGATTGAAAACAATTATGATAAAGTAAATTTTCGTATCTTTTTTTTACGTTATTGTTAGAAAAGTGTGAAAGAAGAATGTTTCTATTTTCTGTTTTTTGTGTCTCGTTTAACCTTTGCATTCCATTGTATTCATCTAAGGTAAAAATATGCGCTCCTAATTCCCGGAAGAAAGTATATAGAGGGTTTTTATTAGACAAATACAACGAACTGCCTCTGTAAAGAGCACTCCATACACTTGCACCACCTTGAGACCTGTGATGATTTAAAAAAATATGAGAGCATGATGCCAAAATTTGATTATACTCTTTTGAAGAGATGAAATTTACTATAGGAATAAATGAAGACTTAAATTTTTTTTCCCCAGAACGAATTATTTCATTTTGGTACTCATCAGAGGTATTAGAATATGATAAAGGGCAATAAATTTTTTGACCCACTCTTAATTCAAAATTTTTAATGCAGTCAAGAATTTCTAAATGGTTATTTGTTGCATTCCCTGAATTTCCAATTAATATATGTTTTGCCTGTTCAAATTGATTTAGATCATCTAAGTTTAGAATTTGAGATATTTTTCCAAGATTAAAATCTAATAAAGGGGCTTTGAAATTTAAAATACTTTTGAAGTAATTATATTCAGATGGTAAATAATGTGCTATAAAATTTATTCTTTTCAAACTTTTTTTTTCTATCCAACGCCATTTTAATGATTTCAAATATTGAATATAGTTGATTCTTTTTTTTTCTTCTTTAATTGAAATTTCATTTAGCAAAGCTTTTGTTAAATTTTGATAGAGATTATTAGGAAATATCATTTTATAGAATTCAAATCCGTATACAATAGCAGTTATGAGAATTGTATTCGGTAATTTCAAAATAGGCTTTTTCATAATATCGGTAAAACCATGTATAATTAGATTGTATGATCTACCATAATTGTTAAGTTCCTTTTGGATTTGATTTCCATTGATATATTTATGGTTGACAATTGTATGGCTTATTGGATATTGCGGGACTTCATTGCTTACGATAAGAAAAATGTGTTCACGGATGTTTCCATAATCTATTAAATTTGGAATAAAGAAAGGGGCTAAAAACTTTTCGTCAATAGCCAAATGCACATATTTTATATCCATTTCTAAAATTATTTTCACTGTAATTTATTTACAGCATATCCAAAACCAGTCTCGCCAAAATTATTGCCATTATAAAGCATAGTGATTTCTCCTTCAAGTTCGAATACATGACAATATTCCATCATTTGAGAGTCCCAGCCTTTTTTTGACAATGAAAGACCAGTAGGAGATGGTAATTTATCCCAGTTTTTTCCATCAAGAGATTCTGCATAACCAATTTGATAGCCTTTTTCTTTTATTTTTCGATATCCATTAATTAGCCTATAAGAGTAATACATTTTGTATTTATTTTCCTTTTTGTCCAAATAAACGCTAGGTCGCCCTATTGCTTCTGCTTGATTATCATAATCAATACATACTATCCCTTCTTTTTCCCAGTGGATGCCATCCTTTGATTCAGCATATTTCACATGGTATTTTGGTTCAGGATAATTGTCAATGAGCTGCCATTCGGTACAACTAATGTACCACATCCTCCAAATGTTGTCTTCTTTAATAACACACGGAGCCGTATTGAAATATGGTTCCTTTAAATCCCTATCACATATTGGTCCTTTCGAATATTTCTTAAAGGATTCTCCACCATCGTCGCTAATAGCCAATCCAATTGATAATCTGTAAGAAACATTAACTTGAGGATTCCAACCTATATAATACATATAAACAAAGTCTCCATTTTTGATAAACCAAGATGGCATTATTCCACAGTCATCAAATGTCCCAAGCTCACCTAATTCTAATAATGGAGACTTGCATATTTTAATTATTTCTGTGGGCTTTTTTGAGTTAACATCTATATAAAAAGGACGAGATTTTCCATAATTATCCCTTGAGCTAAAAAATATCCTTAATATCCTGTTGGTCAGCGGCATTCCAAACGGAATAGATACGTGTGAATACATAATGTCACTTAATTTGGTGACCCGATAAACTAATCCTTTTTTAATCCACATGAGTAATTACAAAATTTCATGACTGGGTTTATTTCCTTTTTTCATAGCAGGAATTCCAAGGTAGATGCCCCATTCCTCTGTAGACCTTGTAACTGAAGCATCCATGGCAATTAACGATCCCTTGGCTAATGTAATGCCATCGCGAATAGTAGCATTGACACCAAGGAAGCAACATTCCTCAACGATGCAATGTCCAGATAAAACCACATGAGAAGTAAAAGAAACATGATCCTTAATTATGCTATGGTGACCTATATGGTTTCCTGACCATAGCACAACATTGTTTCCGATTTTTGTAAATGGTTGAATGGTATTGTTCTCCAAAATAAAGCAGTTATCCCCGATCTCTCCATTAAATGTAGTTGCTTTAGAGCTGATATAGGATATCATTTCATACCCTTTTGATTTAAGCCCGTTATATATTTTTTGCCTCACTTGATTCATTTTAGTAGGGGCCATTGGCGCAAATGCTTTAAATGAATGAGGAGGGTATTTAAATAAATTGTCCGAAGACACAATAGGTAGATCTTTAAATGTTTTTTCTGTTGGCAAGTATTCAGGGTCAACTATAAATGCAACAACTTCATGATCTGAATCTGTTGATAAATAGTAATGAGCCAATTCAGCAAAATCGTTGAGTCCGAAAATTAATATTTTAGCCATGATGAGTTATTTGTACAAATAGACTGTGTATTCATATAATCCATAATCATTTCTTATGATAAAATTTCGCCCGACCCTTTGTACTAAAAATTCTATAAGAAGATCAGTAGGCAAATGAAACAAGTCCCATCTTTCCCAGTCTACGGCTTTTGACATAACATTAAATGCCAATCCTTTATTATAGAATGGCTTAAGGGCCAAAATCATTTTTTTAAAGTATTCAACCATCTCGTCAAATGAAAGCTCTCTTTTTTCTGTAAAAACCCCATTGGCAATAATATAATCAAATGTAGGCAGACTGCTGTTGGGTTCTAAAATATCAGTATTGTAAAAGTCACAAGAAGGGAATTTTTTTTTTGCTGCATTTAAAAAATTCGAACCTAGATCTAATCCAGAATATTTGATTGGAGAATACTTGTTTAGTTTTATGTAGCTATTCAGCGAGGCTGTACCGCAGCCAAAATCCAGTAGTGATATTTCTTTTTCAAATTTTTCAGATGCTTTGATTACCTCCAACATTACTTGATAACGACGATTTGCGTCATTTTCATTTGGCCAGTCAACGCCTTTAGCAGTATCCCCATGCTGTTCAAAGCAGTTCTCATAGTGATCAACAATACCCATATAATTTTTACTCATGGCTGTAGTTTAAAATCATATTTTGAATTTCGGTTAATGAATTAAACATTAACAAATCAATGATAGATAAATTAGAAATAAATTCATTTTTAAATTGCGCATATTTAATGCGTTCATATATGTCTAAAAAATGCAATTCAATGTTCCTTTCATCAAAGGACTTCTTGTCATACAACCCCTGTCCTCCAGATAAATTATAATAATGACTTGCGTTTTCTTGAGTGCATATGTCAAGAATTCTACCCTGAGATTTCAAACCTTTCTTTTCATAAACAGATGACGTTGGTATGATTTGAGTTTCTAAATTTAAGAGTTCACAAATGGATTTTAAACAGATGTAGTTGAATTTGGAGATGTTTTTTTCATCTTGAAGAATCAACTGAGCAATAATTGGGTATACGCTTTCGAATTGCGGTGCTTTCTTATACGCTGACGTAAGTGTTTTCAGCAGATTATTTTTCCAACTATCATCTTCAATAATGAAATGATCATTGATTGAACGATTTTGACTAATTTTTTGAAGAGGTATAGAAAACATCGCAGCTTGATCATTAATCAAAATTTGATTTCTGTTTATCCATCCTTTTTTAATGAAATTCACATCATCCAGGCATATGAACTTATCAACAGAAGCGATTAGCTGAAAATAACCCACATAAGGGAAAATATAGGGCTGCATGATCGCTATTTTCATATTATTGAAGTGTAGATTTTATAATAGCACAAATTTTTTCCTGATCATATTCGGTTAGTCCTACAAACATTGGTAAACAAAGAATTCTTGGTGCGATGTCTTCTGATACTTTGCAAGATTGATATTCTAAATATTGTAGAGTATTGAGTGAAGGATAAAAATATCTACGAGGGAAGATATCATTTTCATTGAGCTTTTTTTGAAGTTCCAAAGTTTGTTTTTCAGAATCAATAATTACTGGAAAATATGCGTAATTGTGAATAGCGTTCGGAATTAAGGTTTGAAAAGAAATAGTTGTGTTCAACAATAATCTTCGATAATTCAAATACTGAGATTGCCGAGAGTCTAAAATAATTTTGATGAATGGAAAATTAGCTAAGCCCATAGCAGAATGAAATTCTGAATTTTTACCATTAATACCTACGCCTTTAAAATTGCCCTCTCCATGGTGACCAAAATTCCTCATAAAGTAGGCTTTTTTTATAAAGTCTGGGTTTTTTGAAAATATAGCACCACCTTCAGTACAATGAAAAAGTTTGGTAGCATGGAAGCTGGTTATAGAAATGTCCCCAAATGAATATATAGACTTGTTTTTATATGTGGTACCAAATGAATGAGCAGCATCATAAATGACTTTCAAATTGTGCTTTTGAGCAATGGTTTCGATCCTATCCAGATTACATGGATTACCAAAAACATGTGTAGCTAGAATGGCAGAAGTATGATTTGTAATATGCTGTTCAATTTTGTCAGGATCTATATTTAGTGTATGTGGATCAATATCTACAAATACTGGTTTCAAGCCTTCCCATACAATTGAACTGGTTGTAGCGACATAGGAGAAAGCCGTTGTCAATATTTCACCACTCAATCCTAATGCTTTAATCGCAAGTTGAAGGCCAAATGTCCCACTACTTGTTAATAACAAATCGTTTATCTCGGTATATTCTTTGAGCTTGGCTTCTAGTTCTATCGAAAGTGGTCCTTCGTTTGTTAACCAATTCCTTTTCCATACCTGATCCAGATATGAGTCAAATTCTTTTCTAGGAGGCAAAAAGGGTTTGGTTACAGGGATCATATATTAATGATTGATTAAAAATGAACATGGTGCTGCTGCACTATAGCCTGTACGCGATTGTCGAGCAGATTTTATAGAGCTATCTGCATAAACTTTTATTTCACTGGCACTTTCTATGATGTCTAGGGCATTATTCATGGCGGTTGTTTTTTCAAAGGCCATGAGTCTTATGAAATAAGTTTCACTTCTTAAAAAAAGACTAGGAATGTTTAGCTCTATGATTTGTTTTCCTTTCCTTTCTTTGAAAACGGTTTCTGTTTCATCACTCACAAAAGAGAGGATGTGATTCTGAAAGTTATCACTAAAATTGAGGCCAACGATGAGGTCTGAAATATTGACAGAATCTCTAATTTCATAGAACAATTCTAATCTTAATGCTTCACCAGAGATAATAGCATTAACCTCAACATTATCTTTATTAAACATTTTCACATCTACAAATTTTAATTTGCCACTTCCTTCTCGATCTTTACGGTTTGCTAATGTATCATGATCATCCAGTTGCTTTCGAGTGTTGTACATTTTCAAAGCACTTTCTACCTCTCCAGAGAAGCTAATTTTCCCTTCATTTAAAACGATTGCTCGAGTACATAGTGATTTGACTGCTCCTAGATTATGACTCACAAAAATCACCGTTCGGCCTTGTTGTGCAACTTCATTCATTTTCCCTAGACACTTCTTTTGAAACTCAGCATCTCCTACCGCTAATACTTCATCAATGATGAGAATTTCAGGCTCAAGGTGGGCCGCAACGGCAAAGGCCAATCTTACATACATACCAGATGAGTAATGTTTGACTGGCGTATCCAAAAATTTCTCTACGCCACTGAACGCAACAATTTCATCAAACTTAGATTTTATTTCAGCCCTCGTCATGCCTAGAATAGTCCCGTTCAGAAATACATTTTCTCTGCCCGTTAATTCGGGGTGAAACCCTGTACCGACTTCTAATAAAGAAGAAACGCGACCATTCATTTTGATCATTCCTGTAGTTGGGTGCGTAATCCGAGAAAGAATTTTCAACAAGGTACTTTTGCCTGCTCCGTTTTTACCGATTATTGCTACTGCGTCGCCTTTGTTAATCTCGAAGGACATACCATGTAACGCCCAAAAATCCTCAACTTGAGTTCTTTGATTGTTGAACCAGGAGCCAATTCTTTTTTTGACTGAACCAGTAATGGAATCACTTTTTTGGTGTCCAATTTTATACCTCTTACTTAGACCCTTTACCTGAATTGCTGTATTTGTCATTTTTACTATACGATATCAGCCATGACCTTTTCGGTCTTTTTAAAATAGAACAAACCACTGATAAACAGTAAGGTCATTACACCAAATGAGATCAAAGAATACCAATTGGTAAAAGGCGTACCAAGGATGCAAAACCTAAAGCCCTCTACAATTCCTGCAACTGGATTCAAAAAATAAACCAAAGAAATCCACTCTGGCACACGTTTAACCAAGAGTTCGGCTGGATAAGCAATAGGTGTGACATATAATCCAAATTGAACCATGAAAGGGACAATGTGAGTAAAATCTCGGTACCTAACAGTCAATGCACTGATCCAAATACCTACAGCCAAAGCTGAAACAATATTAGCAATAAAGAACAAGGGTAAAAAGATAATATTATAGGAAGGACTGAAATTATATATTATCATAATTACGCCTAAAAAAAGAAAGGTAATACCAAAATCAATTAAACCTACAAGTCCCTTACCAAGAGGAATAACCAAACGAGGAAAGTAGATCTTTTTTATCATGTTTTGGGCACCAATGATGGAATTACCCGCTTGACTCATGACGAAGGAGAAATAGGCCCATGCTGACATCCCAGTGATTGCAAATACGGGGTATGGAATATCACCAGTGTCAATTTTGGCAGCTTTTCCAAATACCAATGTGAATATCAGTAAGGTAAGAGCTGGCTGTAAGAAAGCCCATACAAAACCAAGGTAAGTTTGCGCATATCTGACTCGATAGTCACGATAAGCCAATATCAAGAAGAGATCTTTGTACTTGATCAGTTCTTTCAGGCCTAGGTTTAGTCCCTTTTGATTGGCATTAATTATTGTTTTTTCCAATGAACGTTTAATATTGTGATATTAAAGATTAAGTAACTTTTACAGAACGTACAAAAGTAACATGATTGGATAAAAAGGAGTGAAAAAACACATTCTTTGTGAATTAGAAACAAAAGGGGTGCCTAACAATAATCCGGTCTGATGGCTAAAACGATTGAAATATTTCTAAAAGAGAATTCATGACAGCATTTCAATGAGAGGGTATACGAATATATTTAGATTTCTAGTAGTTTCTTTCTGCTTGATTACCCCATGGATGATCAAAGTCAAACATGGCAGATTCGAGATGTTTCCTGCGATTATTATGCCCTCAGGTCATTATAAAGTAAATGTAGATGACAGTGTAGTCTTTATCACACGAGAGCTTTACGGAATGAGCAAAATTGAAGGCGTAGGACTTGCTCAGATAGACCCACTCAAATTTATGAATGGCATACCTATACAATATTTAGGTCCAATGTCAAGAAATCAATTTGGACTTAAGCCGAAAGATAGGCAATTGCAAATACTTAAAACGAAATACTTGGAGAGAACAAAGGTAAATCAATCTGATCTTAACGAGTCGAAGGAATGGATTAAAGATCGACTCATAGCGCAAAAATGTAAGGATACCATACTAGTATTTAGAATTTATGAAAATCATATTTCATTATCAAATAGGGAGGGAATAAAGAAAAAGTTATTAGATGAAGAAGTATATAAACTCTATTGAAGAATCTCTCAGTAGGCTCTTTCAGAGCATACTCAATTCTGTTGGAGACAAAGGTGATTATTTGTATGTCTTTAGGATAATATTAGGATTTAGTTTACTCACATTTTACACCTATTCATGGCAATGGATAGGGGAAGTGCCTCAGGGATTTTTCTGGCCTCCAATTTTAAGCATTGCGAGCTTTTTCGATGGATTTCCATCGAAACATATCTTTTTTACTGCTGATGTTTTGTTTGCCATATTGTCATTACTAATAACTATAGGTTTCTATACTAGAGAGTCCTTATTTCTACTTGCAAGTCTTGGAATTTTTTGTTCAAGCTTTTCCTTTAGTCTTGGTAAAATTGACCATGAGATATTATTTTGGTTGACCTTGTATTGTCTTAGTTTTACTAATATTGGTAATAAGTATGTCCTGAGGAAAGACAAGGAAGTATCCAAAAATATCGAGTCCGGAGCTCTGGCTTTTTTGGCAATTAGCATTTGTTTCGCATTTTTCTCAGCCGGCTTTCAGAAAGCGATTCATTGGATAGATTTTGATCTAGCGACTAGTGGTTTTTTGAGCTGGTTTTATCCAGGATACTTCAGCCAAGGACGGAATCTGCTATTTGCTGATTTAGTCTTTGAAATACCCATATGGGTGCTAGAGTTGGGAGATTACACCGCCGCAATATTTGAAATCACTGGAATTATCTTCTTATTGTGGGGAAATCTTGCTTGGAGATCTTATTTAATTGTAGCATGCATATTTCATACCTTGAATTTATGTTTTCTAAACATATCATTTAGTGGGCACATTTTCGTTTACATGATATTTTTAATCGATTTTAAATCCATATATAGTTTTCCAACTCGGATTGGCAAAAAGCTATTCTACCTCATTTCTGTATCGCTTTTTATTCTTCAATTATTAAAAATCTTAGGAGTTGCATTCTCAAACTCGCCATTTGTGTCATTAGATTCGTATAGGATACTGAACTTATATGGATATTTGTTTCTCTGGCTTAGCCTCCTAGGGAGTGGAGTCTTTTTTTTGGTGCAGGACTTAAGGACATACAAGCGTGTGAAGCTTGAATAATGTTTTAATATAGAAAGCGTGAATGAGCGTAGCAAATTGACAACAAATCGTGTGGTGTATTTTGATGGCGCATGTAATTTCTGCAATGGGACTGTTGATTTTTTTTGGAAAAGAAATAGAAGCAGAAATCTTTATTACTCGTCCTTACAATCTGCCTATGCTAAAAATACTTTAGCAAAATTAGGCATAGAAAAGATTGATCTGAAAACACTATATTATGTGGATGGCGAAGATGTCTATGAAAAGGGTGAAGCTGTATTGCGAATATTGACAAATCTAGAAGGGTGGTATCCATTCTTTGGAAGGATGGCTCAAATTATTCCTAATATTATTTCTAATTCAGTATACGATGTAATTTCAAAATACAGGTATAAAATTATCCCAAATAAATATCATTGTAGAATTCCTAGTAAAAGCGAGAGTATTTATTTTTTGAAATGACAATTGTAATCAAACCATTCTTCTCGGAAGACCATAAAATTTCTTAGCACGTCGCTATTGCACCTAGTGTTATAACTTGGAGAATATATCTAATTGACATATATCTTCAACGTACATTCGTGTAATAGGACTGTTACTTTGGGATATGAAAGAACCTATATGTTGGTCATTCAGTTTTCTCCTTCTAATTCTTATCATATTCCAAAAAGGAAAAATTCTGTATCGTTGAATCAAATTTAACAAATGATCTTTCAATCCATATTTTTTATCATCTCGAACACTGTCTATCCACATATGGCGTATGATAAAAGGAAACAGTACTCTAATTTGTACATCAGGACAAAATAATTGATACCGATTGAAACAATCTGGAAATTCTTTGATCGGTATCATTTCGGTCATCAATTGCTTGGCGCAATATAAGGTAATCACATAGCCCTGAGTACCTCTAATTTTTGGGGGGGTAGGATTGCATATGTTGCAAGTATCATTGGTTCGTCCAGTCGCTTCGAAGTTCACAGGGTCATATAGCAATGTGTGCAATGAGATAATTTCGTTCTTTTTGATTTGATTTTCTACCCAGTCAATTTGCTTTTTGAATTCTTTTGATAGAATTACATCGTCCTCCAATATACAAGCTACTTCAATTCGTTCATTCATCATTTTTTGATAAATTAGGAAGTGACTGTAAGTGCAACCCACCATGCCTTTCAATTCATCTAATGGTCTTTTTTCTTTGGCTTCTAGTTTTTCCTTATCGGCGATTTGTGAAAAGTGCTCTTTCTTGATTTTTTTACCATTAATACCTTCGAAAAATTCGACATCCACATTAAATTTTTTGAATTGCTTTTGCATGTCCCTTTTTCTACGGACATCCTTCTTCATGTTAATCACAAAAGTTTTCATCTTAGGTATCTATAGTAATTTTTTATGATGTTAACTTATTTTTAATAATTCTTAAACCCATTTCATTAAAGTGGTTCCTAGTGGTTGATTTATTTATTAGAAAAAAGTTGAAAATAAAATTCCCTGTAATTAATTATTCCCCTTATTCTTTTCGCTTTTAAGGAGATTGAGTCTTTACTCATTTGAGCAAGACTAATCAACGAATCAATTGAAATTTGATTTGAGTGGTTATATACAAGACCCAATTGGTGTTCATTAATTTGAATATAATCATCCGAGACTCCTTTCAGTATCAATACTGGAAGTCCACATGCCCAATATTCACCATTCTTAATTGGGGAAGAATACCTTTGACTCGGGATATTTCTGACACCACAAAATGCTATGTCAGCCGCAGATAGATAAAATGGTACTTCATTTTTTTGAAGATATTTTGTAAATATTTTATTTTTAGGGATATCATGTTTTAAACAATACTGATCAACTTCTTCGCAGGCTGTATTAGTAAAAAGTAAGAAGTAGAATTTTTGATGATTTTGTGAGAGACAATGTTTAAAAAAATAAAATAATTCATCATCTAGATACATTCCTCCTAGCTTACCTAAATAGACGATTACTAGCTGGTCATCTGATATTTTAAGCTCCTTTCTTATTTCTGATCTTTTTTCTGGTTGAAATTTATAGACTTGAAAATCAATACAAGAGGGCACAACAGATATTTGACTCTTCACACCTTTTTTGATCAAAATGTTCCGATATGCTTCGGTTGCTGTAATGATTCTAAAGGCATGATGCGCAATAGGGATTTCCATTTTTTTAATCAAACGATACTCCCAATTGGTGACTTTCCAGACTCCTGAATCACACATGTAGTCTGCGTGAGGTTCGAAGGTATGGATGATATGTGGTTTGCGAATGATTTTCGAAACTACATGACCAATTATAGCCCCAGGAAAACCTTCAGAATAAATTTTGTTAGCGCTGTACTTGACTGATAGAAAAATGCTAAATAAAATCCCCTTAATCAGGTCATATATTTTTTTTAGTATTTTTAATTTTCCTGAATGCCATCGGGTTTGTTTCCAGATAATACGATGCTCTAATAGTTCCTTTTTAATTTTTTCTGATTGCTGGTCGGACAGTGAAAATTTTTTTTGTTCCCAGGTCAATAATACAAATCTAAGGTCGTCATTTTTGACCAGTTTTAAATAGGGCAATACCGCACTTTGAAATACAGGATCTTTGTAACTATAATATGCAAATACAAATGTGGTAGTCATTTGCGTATACTTGGCTTTACGATTCTTGCATAGTTTCTATCCATAAAATGGTCTAATCAGTTTCTAGATTCAAGAGATAATAACCAATGCTCAAATCTAAAAAAATTAATTTTGTATCCCTGTTTTTTTAACATTGGAATGAATTTCTTTTGTCAGGCGTTCAATATATTAAAAATCGACTTAATGGCGTTTGTGAAACTGTTACCATCAAAAAGGTGAGAAAGGAACATTATTTTAGCTGCCTTCGCTTTTAGATAAACCATATTCCAAAGAGAAACAGAGAATCTTTGTTTGATTTTTTTTATGAGTAGAATATAACCATTCTCTAATCCTTTGAGATTTGACATGGCTGAATCTGAACGCTGGCGGTAGTGCAAAATAGTTTGATCCGTATATCCATAAAACCGATCTTTTGAAATTGATAAAAAAAAGAATACGTCTTCAGCGTGGGTCATATCTGTTTCGAATTGATACTTTATGTTCTTTTCAATTTTGATCATCCATGAAGCGTTGAACAAACAACAGGAGTCAAGCTGAAGCAATTTTGTAAAGGGCTTTCCCTTGAATGAGGGTAAATAAAAATGCCTGGTTGTCTTTGATTTTTCATCGATAAATTCAATTTTCCCATCCACAAATTGAACCTCAGGATGTTTTTTGAATATTTCTAAACGAAATGATAAACTCTGGTTTGGCCAAACGTCATCAGCATCTAAAAAGCATAAAAAATCTCCAGAGATATACTTAAGCCCTTTATTTCTTGCATGACCAACACCCTGTTTTTTTTCAGACAATGATTTAACCCTAGGGTCATTGAATTTTTGAATCTCTTCAGCTGTTGCATCTGTACTGTTGTTGTTGATGACAAAAAGCTCCCAATTTTGATACTCTTGCTTGATTACAGAACTGATCGCCTCGCCAATATAGGAAGCCACATTATAAGCGGGCATGATGATTGAAATAAGCGGTTGATCAGGCATTGATCATGGTTTTATGTAATAAGCTTTTATGGCATTGCCAATCTGTAAAATGGTCAAAATATTATTAATAATATTTTTAACTATTTGAAGCAAGTTGTTCCCTTCAATATGTTCTCTCAACTCTTGATCTGAGTTTTTCACACCTCCTTGGCGACCTTCTGATGCTCTTTGCTTTTTGCTTCGAAAGCTGGAAATATTGATCCCTGTGGTAAGTAATTTTTTCTTTTTAAATCCTACTTTCTTCATTAAGAGATTTAATGTCTTGGGGGTAAAATAAATTAAATGTTCTGGATAGCCAATTACTTTGTATTCCTCCCCTAAATGGTATCTTTCAATGGCATTGAAGTTGGGTGTCGTTATGTACAAAAGGCCTCCATTCCGGAGTAGCGAATACATGTTTGTTACTTCTTCTAATGGATTGTTGATGTGTTCTATCACTTCAATAGATACAATAATATCAAAATCACTGACATAATTGGAAGGTTGAAGTATACCATGTTTCATTGCGACTCCTTGAGATTCAGGGATGTCGGCAGCTTCTTTTGTGTATTCAGTCCCATGAACTTCCCAGCCTCTTTTTTGTGCTTCAAGTAAGAATGCTCCTCCTCCACAGCCAATTTCGAGTATTCTATTATTAGCTCTGTATGGCTCGAATTCATCTAAGAGTGTATTATATCTCTTAATCGTTATCCCTGTCAAACGACCGCCACCTCGAGAGTAATTGTTGTAATGATTTTGCAGTTCTTGAGGGGTAGGTATCTTCCTCGCGAAAACTAAACCACTAGATTTACTTTTTACCAAATCTGTTTTTTCAAAACCTTTTAGCTCAACTAAATCTTCGGTTCTGTTGATTAAACAAGTTGTGTGAAGGTTACTCATTAATGAACTTGGCTATTTTTTTTATTTGATTTGAATAGCTGTTTTGAATTGCAAAATCAATTCTTTTTTCTTTCAAATATATTGAATTATGGATAGTGAGCTTAGAAATGATTTTGTTAAAGTTTTCAATATACTGCTCTTGGCTAGTCATAAATAACAATTTCAAATGCTGATCATATTGAGAGGTATGAGTAGCTAGAATCGTTTTTCCTGAACCCAAATATTCTAATATTTTGTGAGGATTGGATAATTGAATTGGATATTTATTTGCCAGATATACAAGAAGTAGGATATTCATTAAATCTAAATATGATCCTATCATATACGATGGGACAGGTCCAATGAAAAAACTATTATCCAAATCAAATACTGATTTCATTAACTCATGGCCTTCATCTAGATTGTAAGGTCCTATAAAATAAAAGTCTACATCAGGCTTAGAAGAAACTAGTTTATGAATCAGAGGCCAATCAAGATATTTAATATTAAGATTGCCGACATACGCTGCTTTTATTTGGTTAGAATTTCCTGGGAGTTCTATGGGTACAATTTTATTAGGAGTAAATCCATGTTGTACAAAATATGATTTGGGATTGAAACGGGCCAATTCTTCTTGAAGATAGCTGCTTGTTGATAAGCATAGATTCGATGTAGCTGCCAAGATTTCTCTTTGAAAATTTTGATTCCAATCAACTATGTGGCAAATGTTCACGGTGTCAATTTTTGAAAGATTGAAGAATCTGGAGGAGTCAAAATTCCATATCATATCGAATTTTATTTCTGATAATTTTTGTACATACTGAAATTCTACCTTAGTAAGAAATGCGTTGATCCTATGAGGTAAAAAGTGTAGTCCTCTATATTTAGGTTTACAATGAATCACCCAGAGGTTTGGTTCTACTTCATTTACTTCAGTAATCTTACTCGGTGGATTTAAAAAAAACACCTTATTCGACATTTTAGCCAAATGATGTGCATAGTGGTGCTTGGAAACCCAAACTTCAGACCATGGTTCTGGGGAAATAAGAAGAATGTTCTTTCCTTCGAGTATCATTTTGCAAATGAAAGTAAATAATCTTTGATTAGATGTTTTCTAATGCTTTGTTTAAATCCCTTAAGTTTTGGAGTGCTTTTTAGCAGTGATTGATATTGTTTAAGTAATTTGAACGGTCTCATAAATTGAATTCCATATCTATAGGAATGCAACACAGAAAAACGCAACAACAATTCACCAACATTTTCTTCTCCCAACTCATTAATAAAAGGATAATAAGATTTAAAAACTTCATCGAGTAATCCCACTTCATTGTAACCCCAGTCTTTGGCGTTAAATTCTGATATGAGTGTTGAGTATTTTGGTGCATAAATACTGTCGAAATGGAGCAAGCGATCAGCTGCCTGAAAAATGAAAAGGTATGGATTTCTATGATTGTAATTACTCATGTATTTCTCATAAATACCCTCTCGAAATATCAAAATGCCCGACATTTGATGTGCTAAATGCGACCACTCATACATAGCTGAATAGCCAGCTACTTTTTTATATAACCCTGTTGACTTTTCACGCCTTGTTTCAGTAGAGCCATCTTCAAATAGTGCAGATAAGCCAGGAATAACACAACCTAGTTTTCCATTATCATCTATTTCTCTAAGTAAAAATGATAAATAACCTTCTGCCAAATAATCATCATCGCCCAGCCAAAGTATATACGGTGTCTTGGCTTTTTTGAGAACGGAAACGGCATTAGGTTCCAAACCTATATTGCTTTCATTTCTTGAATAATTGATTTGGATGCTCGGATGATTTTGTTTGAATTCTGCTACAGCTGACTCAGTATTATCTGCTGAGGCATTGTCAGAAATTGAAATGCAAATTCGATTAAATAAATTATCCTTTTGAATTTGTTCAAGAAGTAACCTGAGATTTTTTATTAAAAATTCCTCACGGTTGAAGGTCGGTATGAGTATTTCTATAAGGAACTTGCTCATTTCAGATATGGCCAATTTTTGTCTTTTTCAGATAAACTATAATGTTCGGATTGCCATGCAATGGCTAATCTTGGGTCATTCGGTCGTATGCCTTTTTCTTGATTCGGCGCATAATGATTGTCTGACATGTAGAGCACTGTTGTATTGGGCTCTAGCGTCAAATAACCAGTAGCAAATCCGCGAGGGATCAAATAGGCGTCTCTGAGTGGTTTGAGAATAGCGAGTGTCGTTTTTAAATAAGTTGTACTTTCTGGTCTAATATCTACAGCACACAATTGAATACTGCCTTCAATAACTCTAAATATTTTGGCTTCAGCTGCCTCATTGACTTGGTAATGTAAACCTCTAAGGACGTATTTTGACTTTGTCTGAACATAATTTTGTTGACACATGCTAAACGAATGCTCGCTCAACAATACTTCATCAAAGAATTTAATGAATCGCCCTCTTTCATCCTCAAAGGATTTTTCTTTAAGCTTAATGATTTCTTCATGACCCATTCTTAAAACATTTCGTAAATAAAATCCCGTAATTCATTAATGCTTTCGTTGTTAAGGTTACCCTCATCAAAATTTTCTACCCAATCTTTAAGCATAGGAGTCAATTGTTTTTTTTGTTCTTCAGGTGTCGAGCTAAACGCACGCAAAAATAGCGAAGGGTTTTTCTTAATTGCAGCCAAAGAGGGAAGCTCATTTATTCTGCTTGCTGGCTCCACGTATGTTTCCCAAGCAGAAGATGTAGACTTACTATAATCTTCTGTTTTTAACTTATTTAGAGCGATAATTTTTAATTCTTCCATCAATTTTTTAATCTAGAACAAAACTTTTTTTCCAGTTTTCATCTTCTGTCCATGCAGGCTGTTCTTCCTTCAGTAGGTAATGATTACCAAGTACTAGAATATCCATTTCGGTTCGCATAAAACAACGATAGGCATCTTCTGGTGTACAAACAATAGGTTCACCTCGCACATTAAAACTGGTATTTATCAGTACCCCATAGCCGCTATTTTTTTTGGCTTCTTGCAATAGTCGATAGAAAGATTTATTCCCGTTGGTGTCTTTATTCACAGATTGTAATCTGGCGCTATAATCCACATGGGTAATACTAGGCAACTCACTCCTGATTTGATTGACTTTTTCGATCATATCTTCGGAATGATCGATGTTATCAACTTTTTTCCGAATAGATTTATTGACAGGGGCTACCAGTAACATAAATGGACTGGGTCTATCGATATCGAAATAATCGCTTAGATTTTCTTCCAACGCAATAGGAGCAAAAGGTCTAAATGATTCGCGATATTTTATCTTGAGGTTGAATTTTTTCTGCATTTCTGCATGCGTGGGATCGCCGATGATAGAGCGATGTCCAAGGGCTCGCGGACCGAACTCCATTCGGCCATCCAAATAACCAATGATTTTTTCTTGTGACAAATAGTTGCCAATGGTTTCTTCTCTGTTTTTTGGATCGAACCGGTGAAAAATTAAATCATTGGAAATGAGGTAAGATTCAACTTCATCATCCGAAAATGACGGACCCAAATAAGCGTGATGCTGTGTGGAATTAGAAACCTTTTCTTTGGCTGAATGAATTTTTTGATAGTAATAATCTAACGCAGCACCGGGTGCTCCACCAGCATCTCCTGAAGCTGGCTGTATCCAGATGTCCTCGAATATATTACTCTTCAATAACTTGCCATTGGCCACACAATTTAGTGCTACACCACCAGCTAATACCAGATATTTTGAACCTGTCAATTGTTGTGCATGCTGAGCCATTATGATTACGATTTCTTCCGTTACTGCTTGAATGGAAGCAGCAATGTCCATTTCTTTTTGTGAAATCTGACTTTCATTTTCTCTTCTGGGACTGTTAAAGAGAGAAGCAAATTTGTCATTGGTCATGGCTTCCCCTTTCATGAAGCTGAATAAGTCTAGGTTCAACAGGATAGACCCATCCTCATGGATTTTAACCACTTGTTTCTTTATTAAATCAGTGTAGATAGGTTTGCCATATGGTGCTAACCCCATCAATTTGTACTCGCCTGAGTTTACTTTGAACCCGCAGTAATAGGTGAATGCTGAATACAATAAGCCAAGAGAGTGTGGATAATTTTGTTGTTTGATGATTTTTAATTCAGCTCCTTTGCCATGTGCAATGGTAGAGCATGCCCATTCTCCGACACCATCCATAATTAATACAGCTGCATCATTGAAAGGGGACGGATAATAAGCACTCGCTGCATGAGACGCATGGTGCTCAGTTTGGTGGACTTTTCCATTGTAGTTGAAATGTTTTTGTAATAATTCGGGCAGACGAAGTTTATTGATCAGGCTTTTGTTAGCCATTTCCCAAAAAACTACCGACTCATCTAGTATAGCTGCATTATGTAGAACACGTTCAGTGGTCATGGCGGGATTGTCATAAAAGCAAATGCCATCTAAGTCATGGATGTTGACCTTTCCTTCTTCCAAACAGTAATGAATGGCATGGGTAGGAAAATTAGGATCATGTTTTTTTCTGGTAAAGCGTTCTTCTTGTGCGGCGGCGATGATTATACCATCTTTAAGTAATGCTGCCGCCGCATCATGGTAGAAGCAGGAAATACCCAATATATAACCCCCTTTCTTATCTGCTTTGCTAGGACTAGCGTCTCTGGTGGTCAAAGAAAGGTTTTGTTGAAGCGCAGGTCCAATAATGCCCGCTGTTACTTGATGAGCTCTTGGAGTGAAATGCCCGCAAATCGGTAGAAAATAATCGTCTGGATGCTTATCAAAACCGGTCTGAAGATCAGGAAGAAGGTCTATGAAATGAGTGTTTTCGGCAGTATGTTTTTTGAAAATATCAGCGTAATACTGTGGTTCTTTTGTCGCAGTGATGTAGTTGTAAGGAATCGGGGCTAAAAATAATTTTTTATCACCTACCGATTCTCTCAGTTTATGGATGAGCAAGTCGGCTAATTGCCATACCTTGCTATTTTCGTCATTAATCTCTGGGTAGCTGAGTTTTCCAACCAAGTGTTTTCCTGTTGTTTGATTGATCAGGTGCTTGGTTTTATTTTTTAACTTCAATAATGTGTTAGGAAGCGCTGATTCTTTAGATAAAGTGGGTTGAATTAATGACGTATTTCTTTCTGTCGGTACTGGGGTGTTTTTCAGGACTAGAGATTTGTTTTCAATGTTAAAAAAGGGCTTTGGAATCTCTATGCTATTTCCCACTCTGTCATTGCCTGCTCTTGAGGATTTAAGATTCCTGTAGAAGTCGTCCATGTGAGGTGCGAACAAAACAGCATCATGTGGAATGTGATTTTTAAAAGCCTCATATACCAAGACTTGCTGGTCTATTCCATATCCATTAACAGCTAAATTGATAACTTCAAGATTGTATTGTTCACTGAGCAAGTCAGAAAAACGATCTTCATTTTTAACGCCATCACCTGCTGCATAGGAGTCTCCTAAAACTAATATTTTCACTTTACTTTTTGGAGTGTTAGCAGAATTACGAAAACCGTTTTTATCTGTTTCCAAAAAGTATGCGTCATTACCGTATCGCATTCTTATATGCTGATTGGGTACATATAAATGACCAAAATTTGGATGGTAGGAAATGATTTGGCGATAGTTACTCAATTTTGATTATTAAAGTAGAAAATAGTTTTATTACATAATGTGACCTTTATATGCATGAATCAATATATCCTGAAAGGTGTCAACATTTTGGTATTTGCTGGAAAGGTTGTATCCATAGTTGGATTTTTCAAAGTGATTTAAAAATTCAGATAGATAAGCGGATTCTCCTTCCATTTGATGGTGAAACTCTATAATAAATTGGTCTACATTTTCTATCAATTTATTGTTTGCTAAGTCTTCAATCACTTGCCTTTCTGAACCTTCGACATCTATTTTTATAAAATTAATTTTGTGATTCAATATAAAAGAAGACAATGGTTTTATGGAAACAGACAGAATATTTTGCCCACCTCTTTTCTTGATTAAGGAACCCTCAAGGCTACCCTTGTTTTGATTTAAAAAAAAATCAAGTTTTCCTTCTGTATTCGATAGTGCATAGTTGAAGAGTTCAACATTCTTTAGTTTATTTTGCTCAACGTTCTTAGTTAATAATTCAAAGGCATACGGATTGGGCTCAAAGGCCATAATTGAACAGTTTGGAAACAACATCTTAAAGTAAAAAGTAGAGAGACCAATATTAGCTCCACAGTCTATTATTTTTGGTTCTTTAGAATTGGATGTAAATTTATATTCTTCATTAATAAATATTTCTTTAAATAAATAGCCTAGTGTAAAGCTGTCATATGCCGTAATTGAAAAGCCAAAAATATTTTGGGTTATTGTAGTGCTTTTTCGATTAAATATACCTTTTAAATATATAGATAGTAAAATCATGCATATATTGAATTTCCCTGAAAGAGAATAATTATTTTTTCTTGAAGATCTAATAATACTGGTAAGCGTTACAAGCCCTTGAATAATTTTACTCATGTTTATGTTTTAGTATTGCAATTTTAAGTTGTCGAGTACTAATAATTATATTGATTCAATATTACTTTTTTAAAATGTTTGTATTTATAGCGCCATTAAAACACCCTCTTAACTCATCAGACTATACTGTTGTGGAAGAAAATCTAAGAAGAACTTTGATTTCTATATGTAGTCAAACATGCAAAGAGTTTAAAGTTATTATAGTCGGTAATAAAATCCCTGAATGGAAAGAGGAATTTCAAAATCATGTGGATTTCATAAAGCTTGAAATGTCACCAATTTCGGATGAAAAATCCAATAAGATATCTATGGATATTGCTCATGTGGACAAAGGGATTAAAGTAGCAATTGGAATCAAAGAAGCTCAAAAGTATGCCCCAGACTATCTAATGTTTTTTGATTGTGATGATCTTATTTCCAATAAAATTGTTGATTTTACGCAAAATCAACCTAAGTCGAATCAATCGGGATGGTATGTACGTAGTGGGTACGTTTTAAATTTTAAGACCAATGAGTTAAATGTTAATCGATCATTTAATAATATTTGTGGTACTTCTAATATAGTGAGTAATAGATCTTTTAGTACTAATGAATTTAGAGGGCTTAAAATTGTACAAAGAAAGGTATCGTTCAAGTTGAATCTAGCTTACTTTATTTATATTCTAAAAAGACTAATGTACCCTATTATTTATTTGGGTTTAATCAAGAACCATATTCTAACAAGATATTGGATATTGAGAGTTAGAAAAAAGAATACTGATATACTCACCATTTTGGATTCCATCAATGTATATGATGATTCTGCTAGGAATCTTATTTTGTCTGAAATTGACATTGATTTCTTGAAAAATATATTAGGCAATCATCCATTTACTTGGGACTACTTTGGTTTAAAAGAGTTGCCATTTTCTGGTGCTATTTGGTGTACAAACAATGGAGATAATCTATTTGCATCAGGGAGTCCATCAAATATGACCAAGTCTGACTTTACTTTTCTAAATGAATTAGAAGGGTTCGGAGAGAAGGAATGATTATTTGCTGAATAAAATTGATGATCAGCGAGTATTCAAATTTTTTTAATTCTTATTTCGCAGGACTGCATAATGCAATAACTGAAATTCCAAAAGGCATTTTAATTCTTCCAACTAATTTTTTTTCTATTCTGAAAATTTGGTAGAGTATTTGGTTGATTAAATTGTTTCCTTTGAAATATTGAAAATCAGAAGTTGCAGTTGTGGTTTTGTTTCCCCCAATTAGTTTCCGTACTAATCTAGCCATTAATACCGGAGGAAAAAGGATGGAATTGAAATAGGACAGATACTGTATTTCCATCCCTGAGTTTATTCTTTTCTTCAGATCATTGGCATTGTATCGTCTATAGTGTTGATTGATAACATCGTGCTCACTCCACAAAAACTGAAAAGCAGGCACAGTAATAAGCGCAAAACCAGATTTTTTGAGTACTCGACGAATTTCATTTAGTGCTTGATAGTCATCTTCGATATGTTCAATGACGTCAAAAGCACAAACTAAATCGAATGATTGATCAAGGAAGGGTAGGTCTGTCAATGACCCTTCAATCACATCAATTTTCATCGTTTTCCTGAGATATTCACAACAGTCTTTGTCATATTCCAATGAGGTCACTCTTCCATATTTCTCTAACATTCGAGTTGTTTGCCCCGTTGCAATCCCTGTGTTTAGAATATTGCTAGTCTCTGAAATATTTGAATTTACAAAAGTCGAAAGAATTTCTAAACGAGCTTTAAACCACCAATGAGAAGTTTCTAATTCAGCATATTCTTGGTAATAACTACTTTCCATTTACTTGTCTGTTTTTTATGACTTTATCAACAATGAATAGAGGGCGGTCCTTTACTTGAAAGTAAATTCTAAGAATATATTCGCCAATCAAACCTATTGAAATGAGCTGTACACCACCGAACAAAATAATCACAAATATCAAGGAGGTAAATCCTTCAGGAACTTGGTCCAATACCAATCTGGCATAAAGTGTGTATATCAAAAAGAAAGAGCTAATGAAAACAGTGGATAGTCCTAATTTGGTGATAAACTTAATTGGGGCTTCACTAAAATTAAATATGCCATTTAGGGCAAGTTGTATTAACATTCGGAAGGAATATTTGGGATTTCCAAATTTCCTATCAGCTCGGTCATATGCCACCCCCTTTTGTTTGAACCCAATCCAACTTCTCATTCCTCTGAGGAAGCGACTTTCCTCTTTCATTAATACTATTTGATCAATTACTCTTCGAGAAACCAATGAAAAATCTCCTGAATCCAATGGGATATCAAAATAGGAGATTTTCCTGAGCAATATGTAAAATGATTTGTAAGCTAGTTTCTTCAAAGGGCCTTCTTTCCTTGTAGCCCTTATTCCATAAATGACATCATAGCCTTTTTGCATTTCTTCATAAAATTTTCCCAACAATTCAGGAGGGTCCTGCAAATCTCCGTCAATGATAAACACGGCTTCAGTAGCATCCACTTGTGCCATGCCTGCAGTCAAACACAATTGATGTCCGAAATTTCTAGATAGAAAAACCGATTGAAAACGAGAATCTTTCATTGATAGTTCTTCCATTAACCGCGGTGTATTGTCTTTGCTTCCATCATCAATTAGGATTATACTTATACTCAAATTTGATTCAGATACCACACTGATCAGTCTTTTAGTCAGTTCTTCGAAAACCTGTTCTTCATTGTATAATGGAACTAAAATATTGATTTGATGCATTATATGTTTGCTTAGCTTATAAGTGTTTTGTGTCAATACCAATCAATCTTAGAAGTCAGTTAGTATCTACTGTATTTTTAATATATGTTGTAAATCTAAATTAATATTGCTCCAAAATTGAGTTATGGATTTTAATATATTAGCATATGCTTTCTCTTCTTTGGCATTCCTTGGAGTGTCTTACATCATAGGACATTCAATTACTTGGAAATGTAAGACATTTAATTTTGGCACTTTGTTTATTAAGCACCTTCTTGGAGCCATTATCGTACTCTCGATCTATGCAATTATTAAGACACATGGGCAAACTATTTACCTAAGTGTATTTGCCCTAACAGGCTTGCTAGTGTTTTTATTAAACAGCGAAAATGGACATTGGGTGAACCTTAGGTTGAGTGATTTTAATGCATACCACATGCTTCTATTACTGATTGTTTTTTCATGTATTTACAGTTTGTACCAATTTAATATATCAGGATTAAGGGAAAACATGATCGGTGGAGACCTCATTGATAGTGATATTCAATTTTGGGCTAATATTTCTTATTATATTGAAAAAACGGGACAAGAAAATGAATATCACGCATTGAATTTATTAGATAGGACTTACCATGGAACTTCGCCGTATCATTATTTTGAACTTTGGATGAATGCTTTCATTTCGAGTACCTTCCAGCTGAATTATTTCTTAGGTCTTGCACTGACAGTCAAAAGCATTTTGACTTATTTGATCTTTCTAGGGTTGACTGGTCTAGTAGAACAATATTTCACTAGGAAAAAGAATGTTGCGATTTTTATCGCAACGCTCATTTTGTTTGGTGGTGCTATTCCATTTGGACATCAATTATTAAACCTTTCTTTTTTTTCTAACCTTTCTTTCAACGGCCCTGTTTTTTTCGGGGTGGCATGGAAAGAATCTGTAAATGCTTTATTTTTGATTCTATTTTTTCTTTTCTATTCATATAAAAAGAAGGAATTATCTGTGCTGTCTCTCTTGTTACTCGGGGCAATTAATTTCACGCCTTTCCCAGCCATTTTTGGTGGACTCACGCTTTTTTTTCTATTGGGGGCTCTCTTCAATTCTGAACGAAGGAAATACTACCTGAGGGGATTCATAGTTGTATTTGGACTGTTGATCATTTATGCAATGAACCTTTATGTTTTTAAAAATCATGAGATAACGCGAGAAGGAACAGGAATAGAGAGCTTACGGGAACTGATTTTAGGGTTTGACACTGATTTTTTAGTGAATGCTGTCAAAGGGATGTTTGGGTTTTCAGCGATTCTTTTTTTTACTTATGCGTTTCATATCATCCCTGTTCTTCTATTTGTTGTTCTTAATTTTAAATGGATTCATATTTTCCATACTAAGCATGAAGACGTAGTTCTGATGATTTTAATGATAGTTTCTGGGGTAATGTGTTATGGACTTTTACATAATATTTTGAATGCAACTCAGCTTTTATTTGGACTAGCTATTCCTGGTATTGCCTTATTGATTATGAGGTTTTATTCTGTTATGCTGACCTTGAAATGTAAAAAAATATTGTTAGTACCACTGGTTTTATTACTGGCTTGCTCTTATTTTTTATACTTCAAATCTTATACTTCAAATGCGCCTTCAGTTCGTTATTCACCCGCCTATATAGCAAGTGTCAAAGATTTTTTATCAGATCAAGATCAACCTATTGGAGTCTCATTTAGAAGTAACTATTATTCTCCATACTCTGGCTATACTTATATTTATACACACGGCGATTTCTTGGCATTATTGAAAAACGGAGCATTTGCGATCAGTCTTTCTGATTTAGGAGCAATACCAAAATGGGATGAGATTGGGAACAGACAATTTGCCAGTGGGGTGTCCTCTGGAATTTTTGTTCGCCAAGTGCAGGCGCAAAAGGATAGGGGAACATTTATATCTGAAGCCCTTGCACAACGCGATTTTATTATAAGCAATGATATTCGATATGGAATAATGGACAACAAGTATCCATTAAGTGAGGAAGTGAAAAGTATGGTGACTCAAAAAATTGTGGACCCTATTAGTCATCAAGTGTTTTTGATTTTTTAAAAAATAGGTGCCTAATCTGATTTTAAATAAGATTTGAGTCCCGTTTCAAGAGGTGTAAATTTCTGATCCTGATGGATTGACAAGAGCTTAGATATATTCAGAGAAAGGTGGTTCATGTTTACATCCCTTTTTTGCACTGAATTGAAAATGAGTTTGTCTATTGGATAATTTGTTAATGAAGCGAATTTTATAACCAATTCCTGAATTGAAAGGCAAGTAGGGGCAGTGAAGTTTAGAATACCCGAAAAAGAATTATTGAAACTTTTAACGATGATATTGACCACGTCACTAATGTGGGTGTACTGTCTTACTTGATCTCCTGATGTTAACTTTATTTCTATTTTATTTTTGATTGATTGAGCCAAGTATGGCAATAACCTGTGTTGATTTTCACCCATTCCATAAATATTGGTTAAGATTAAATGTAAGTGATTATGTGAAAAGGATCCTAATTGCTTAGCTATGAACTTGGTCAGCGTACGCTTGGAAGAGCAATAGACATTAGGTAGAGGATTGTCATTTGAGGCAATCATACTTTCAGTATAGGCTTGATGCTCAGCAGATATGCCAATTTCAAAATAGGAACCGAAAGTTATCATCTTTCCTAAATAATTATGATCATTTAATCTTTTGATTAAACGGATAGGCTCATTTGCATTCAATTCTTGAATGATATCTTCAGATTCACCATGATTGGGCTGGACACCAGCTCCAGCAGCATAGATGATAATGTCAGATTTAAGTAATTCTTCAATGCTTATTTTTTCTACACCCCAGTCAGGGTAAGCGTATCTTTTTTGATCTCCCATATTATTACGACAATATGCTTGAATTTTATACTTGCCTTCAATATTCAGATAGGAGATCAAATTTTTGGCAAGAAATGAGTTTGCCCCAATAATTGAAATGTTCATTTTTAATCAGATTTGAATGCGTTTTGAGACCTTTATACTTGGCGCTTCTATGAACAGAAAGAAAACGTATGCAATCATGATTGAGAGAAATGTGTATACGCCAATCATGAGTAAAATATAAATATTTCTGGAAGGAACAGTGTAAATATTCTTAATAATGAATTCCATGATATTTCCACCTACCCAATGGGTAATGTAGAGACTGTATGAGATTTTGCCTAGAAAGTTGGTCAGTTTCCATTTTGATTGAGGGTTGATCAATATGAATGCGGCAGCGATAAGGGCAAAAATAATTTCCGTCAGATTACTTTGGTAATAGCAAAAAATGACATTAATAATGAATATTGAAATCAATAAACGGGTTTGATAAAGTTTGCTCTGGTAGCAGAATATAATTATTCCGAAAATAAAAAATGATGAATAATTAAAGAAAGTAAATGCAGGACTGAATCCAAGAATTACAAAACAAAAGAACAATAGTACAAAGAAGTATGAGTTGCCACTTGTAATAATTGGAAGCAGGAGGCCTATTAAAAGATAGAACTGGAATTCAATGGCTAGTGTCCAAAATACGGGATTGATCCACGGGATTTCAAGGTAAGGGGCCATAAACATAAAGTGACCAATTAAAAACTTGGCGTTCATGCCTGGCCAAACCATGCCGTTGATTGGTCTGCCCAAGTATAATAATGCAGCATAGTACATGGCAATAGAAACTAAGATGGCTGCATAATAGGGTGGGCAGATCCGAACGAGTCTTTTTGATAAGGCACTGAAATATTTTGAAATATGATATTGATTCCTATGGAGCGAGTATGGGATCACAAATCCTGATATAACAAAAAAAACCTGAACGCCATATTTTCCAAAATTAAGAATAGTATGGAAATCATTCGGTTGTAAAGTTGGCAATGTAATCGTGCCGTAGTGAAAAATAACCACACTAAGAGCAGCTACACCTCTTAAAAGATCAATGACGCTAAAATGCTGTTGACTTTTCATTTTATATTATTTACACAAGAAAGTACTATTCATTTAGAAGAATAAAATTCTGTGATTTGTGGAATTGTTAAATCTTTCAACGGCCTGTTTTTATACCAGAAGATAGATTTTTCTATTGATATGTTTGTATCCCATTTAGGATGCCATCCCAGGTTTGTATTGCTCTTCGTATTGTCTAATTGCAGATGACCAGCTTCATGATGAGCTTTTTCGTTGTGCTGGATTTCGTATGCTCCGCTCTCCCAGATTCCGATGACAAGCTTGGCTAAATCAAGGACGGTCATGGAATCATCTATGTTGGGTCCAAAATTCCAAGCTTGCTCCTTAGTGGTATAAAAACTCTCATCTTCAAAATTTCTGGCTCCTAGCATCAAATATCCATTGAGGCAATCCAACACGTGCTGCCAAGGTCTAATGGCTTTTGGGTTTCGTATGGTGATTTTTTTGTCGGACGAAAGGGCACGAACAATATCAGGTATAATACGGTTTTTAGCATAGTCTCCACCTCCTATGACATTGCCGGCTCTTGCGGAAGCAATTCGAACTGATTGACCTTGGAAGAAGCTGTGTCGGAAGCTATTTGTTAAGATCTCAGCGCAGGCTTTGCTCCCGCTGTAAGGATCCAACCCTCCGAGTGGATCTTCTTCTTTGAAAGCTTTTTGATTTTCTAAATTGAGGTAGACTTTATCTGTGGTGACTACTACTACAGAACATAATTTATCCAGTGATCGGCATGATTGTAGTAAATGAGCGGTACCCATTACATTGACCTCATAAGAATATATAGGGTCTTCATAACTATCAAGGACCAGCGGCTGAGCAGCCAAATGAAAAATATAATCTGGTTGAAATTCTGATATTGTTTTTTGAAGTGTTTCTTTATCTCTTATATCTGCAATAATGCTTTGACAAAGTTGATCTCCATTGATTTCGTTATAGAGTGAATTAGTTTCTGCGGTAAGCGCATAGCCTTTGATTTTTGCACCAAACAAATGCAAAATAGAGATGAGCCAAGCGCCTTTAAATCCAGTGTGACCGGTGACAAAGACCTTTTTGTTTTTATAGGATTTGGCTAAAGGGGTAGTTAATTCCATACTTTCCATTGAGGGTCCGTTTGCCACATTTCTTCTAATTCTATCTTGTCTCTTAAGATATCCATGGATTTCCAAAATCCCTGATGTTTATAGCTCACTAATTGTCCATCATTCACCAGAGCTTTCATGGGTTGCTGTTCCCACATCACTTGGGTCATATCTTTATTTAGATAATCGAAAACAGTTCTGTTTAAAACAAAAAAGCCTCCATTGATCCAGGTGCCACTACCTTTTGGTTTTTCAACAAAACTAGATACTAGCCCGCTTTCATCTGCCTCTAATGTTCCAAATTTTCCGGCGGGTTGTACAGAACTTACGGTTGCTATTTTCCCATGTTTGAGATGGAAGTTGACTAATTCATTAATGTTGATGTTAGATACGCCATCACCATAGGTCAGCATAAAATGTTCATCTTGGATATAATCTTTCACGGCAGCTAGTCTGCCTGCGGTTAGAGTTTCTAACCCAGTTTCTATAAGTGTAATTTTAAAATTCTCTGCAGATTTTCGGTGGAAAGTAGTTGAGTTCGTACTCAGATCAACCGTAATGTCTGCATTGTGAACGAAATAGTTCATAAAATACTCTTTGATCATATAACCTTTGTAGCCTAGACAAATAATGAATTCGTCAAACCCATAATGGGCATACAATTTCATAATATGCCATAAAATGGGTTTCCCTCCAATTTCAATCATGGGCTTTGGTCTGAGATGCGATTCTTCGGATATTCTGGATCCGAGACCTCCTGCGAAGATGACTGTTTTCATTTTAATATTAATTTACTCCAAATATATTGTCTAATGCTATAAATGAAGGTTCTCAGGTTCTCTATTTTTGGATTAAGAATCATTCCGTTTACTGAAGTCTTAATGGCTAATTTATACATTCCTGAAGAAATATATTTAGATGTAAAATCTCTGTGATATTTGCTTGGATCTTCGTCGTAGGGCTTGTGAAATGCCTCTTCAAGAGCTAAAATCTCATCTGATTTTTGCATTTGTAAATAATCTTGACCGCCTTGGATTCTTTGATTATAAAATGCAATAGCCATTTTTGACGATAGGACAGCATGTCGTCCGCTTATTGATTTGCTTATTGATGAGCTATGATTGCGATATAGCGAAAGGACTTCGCAAATATTGGTTGTTTTATAGGCTCCAATAATTCTTAACCCTAAATCGTAATCCATGCTGCTTTTAAAATATTCTCTAATTAACCCTCCAATTTTAGGGATGATAGCTGACCGAATAATCATGGAAGGATCACCATCAGTATTATACACTTCCATGTGCGATTTAATAATAGAAAAATCGGTCTCTTTGTTTCGGAAAAGAGGCAATCTTCTTCCTTGCTCAGTCGTGCGTTGGATGATATGTCCACACATGGCTATTTCAGGACAGGTATTTAGTTTATTAACGATTTTTTCAAATCGTAGTGGAAGCGAAATGTCATCTGCATCATGGATCGTAACAAATTCTCCTGACGCTTGTTCATATAGGTAATTACAGGTATAAGGCTTGCCTTTGTTAGTATTGTTTTTGAAAACATTGATTCTTTCATCTTGAAAACTAAGAATCTGCTCAACAGTTTTATCAGTTGAAGCATCGTCGCAAATTAAAAGTTCGAATTCTTTATAGGTCTGATTCAAAAGGCTTTGAATAGCTTCGCTAATAAATTCTTCAGCATTATAGGCAGCCATGATGACTGAAATTTTCCCTTTGATCTGAGCCATTTATTCTTTATTGAATATAAGAGTCAATATAACAGCATAAAAAGGCATTAGGGGAATCTTATATCTTACTAGAGTCCCAAAATTATAGGTGCTTATACCTACAGCAAATGCAAACAGAATTGAAAATGATAAACACAGGAGAAAAAATGGATCTGTCAAGACTTTTCTCATTTTTTTTGGTTTGAAAAATATAGCGCCAATTGTCAATAAAAATAGTGCAAGACTTTCCAATGCGCTTAATAGCATAAATGGATTGCTTACTTCCCATAGGTAGGGCCTGAAAATTGAAACATTGATTGCCTGGGGAGCTAATACAATCATGCTTCCCCATGACCCATCTAGTTCTCCTAGCGTATATGTGGAGCCACCTTTGCCCGAATAATAAGCGATATCATAGGCAGTTATTTGAGCTGTGCTCGCAATATTTTCGAGCGCATATTTTTCGTCTACAGAAGAGGCCTGTTGGGCACTCAAAAGAGCAACAATTAAACCTAGTGTTATAAAAACTGGGAAAGTAATATATCTTAATGCTTGATTTTTAATATTAGTAATTTTTTTTGATACAATCCAAAAAATGACCAGCGGTAAATAGCAAATCAGAATATATACTTTAATAGAACCTATGATCAGAATACTTATGGTCCCCATACTTAAAGTAGAAAAATTCATTTTGTTGAATTCAGCATATTTGAAAGCAGACCATGTCAACCACATTAACGCACCGAATGTTAATGTGTCTTTAAAAATACCAGATCCCCAAATGATAACGGATGGAATAAAAAGGATGGAAATGGCCAGCCACTTATTCGCATGATTATACTTTATGGAAAGAACGGAATAGAAAGCCCATGAACCACTGAAAGAAAAAGCAGCAAATAATAGAGATGTAGCAGAATAAGTATTTAAAGTGAATAAATTGACAAAACTTAATATTCTAACCATTGCAAAATTATTGGGGGACCTAAAAGTCCAGATTCGATAAGTATGATAGAATAGATCTTGAACGTTTTCAGAATATTGAAAAATTAACCTTAGTGCATCAATGGGTTGGTTCAAGAATATCTTCCATATTATAGTTGCTTCTCGAAAGTAAGTGTACGTGTCCCCCCAAGCGTAATAGAACTGATAGACCATTCCAATGGCTATTGCTCCTACAAATTTCGCCAGTAAACCTGGTATAAAATAAGGACGAGTATGCACATTGGTAACATATGGCCTGATTACATACGCTCCAAAAAGCAAAAAGAAAAACCAAATGGGTGTTATGAAAAAATCCTGAGTGGTCACGTAAAGTGATTTTCAATAATAGTTAAATTCGAAGTTAATTCATTTGGAAAGAGGAATCTAATCTTTGTAATTCCAATTCTCTATTTTCGTGGAATTAGTTATGACAGAAAAGAAAATTCTTTTTTTTACTCCATATCCAAGAGATACAGCCGGTTCTCAACGGTTTCGTTTTGAGCAATACTATGAGGCACTAGAGAATGCAGGGTTTAAATGTGAGGAAAGTAGTTTTATAGGACTAAGAACTTGGAAGATTCTTTATCTAAAAGGAAAGGGATGGGAAAAGTTTTGGCGATTAGTACTTGGATTTATTCGTAGAAAGACCCTTGTTAATTTAAGTTGGCGGTATGATTTTGTTTTTATCCATAGAGAGCTAGCACCAGTTGGCCCCCCTTTTTTTGAATGGTGGATGGCCAAAGTGCTGAGAAGGAAAGTCATCTATGATTTTGATGATTCTATATGGATGCAAAGTATTACCAATGCTAATAGTATAGCAGTCAATTTGAAATGGCATTCAAAAGTTAAGAGTATTTGCAAGTGGAGTTATAAAATAAGTTGCGGCAATCAATTTCTCGTCAACTATGCAAGTCAATTCAATGATCAAGTATTTTACAACCCTACCACTATAGATACAGTGAGCCAACATGTGCCTAGATCAACAAACAATGAAGTTCCTGTTATCGGTTGGACCGGTACGCATTCAACTTTGAAATATTTAGCATTGATCGCGGAACCATTGAGGAAATTGGCTGAGAAACAAGCATTTATTTTCCGAGTAATTGCAGATGAAAAGCCAAGTTTTGATATTCCAAATATGCAATATAAACCTTGGTCAAAAGAATCAGAGATTGATGACCTGAATGGAATAGACATCGGGGTAATGCCGTTAGAAGACAATGATTGGTCAAAAGGAAAATGCGGATTCAAAGCCTTGCAATTTATGGCATTAGAAAAACCCGTATTGGTTTCTCCAGTGGGTGTCAATGATGAGATTGTCGAAGAAGAAGTCTCAGGATTCCACTGTTTTAATGAAGAGGACTGGGTAAATCGAATGGAACAATTGCTGCTGGATGCTGAGCTAAGAACAAAGTTGGGAAAAGAAGGACGGAAAAAAGTGGAAGCTGAGTTTTCTGTTAAATCGAATACCAAGAATTTTCTGAGCTTGTTTATTTAAGGAGTATTTCTATCGGAGATTTTGATTTACTAACCTTTAGCCATTCACTGCTAACCTTTAACTCATTTCGTTATCAGTAAAAGGAGGGAGGAGGATTGAAAATTTGGAGCGGTGGAGGTGGTACGTGTGGAAAGGCTTTGAAATTTTCTTGATTTTTTTGATTCGTTTTATATCAAAAAAAATGAACGCATGCTGAATTATTATTGGTTCTGTCAGTCTATTGAATAGAACTAAATTTTACAATTCTTACTTTTTGTCTTGACACAAAAAGTAACAAAAAGGTCAAGGCTGTGAAAATTTTGCTTAAAATGCCTTCAATCCACTGGACAAAATAAACTCATTTCGTTTCACTTCATTCAAACAGAATTTTGTCTGATCAGTTTCATTCAGTCATTTCTTAACCGCAAAATTCTCAATGCCAAAAATTATGGATTCGGCACAAAAGGAAAGATGTCTTTTTTGTGCTCAAAAAGTGAGAGGGATTGAAAATTTGGAGCGGTGGTGGCGGCAGGTGTGCAAAGGCTTTAAAATGTTCTTGACTTTTTTGGTTTCCCGCCTTGTCGGGACAGGCTGTTTTTCGTCAAGGAAAAAATGAATGAAATTTGAAGATTTGTCAACTCTTACTTTTTGTCTTGACACAAAAAGTAACAAAAAATTCAAGGCTGTGAAAATTTTGCTTAAAATGCCTTCACTCCACTGGACAAAATAAACTCATTTCGTTTCACTTCATTCAAACAGAATTTTGTCTGATCAGTTTCATTCAGTCATTTTTTAACAGCAAAATTCTCAATGC
>JAGDZN010000019.1:0-23551 GCA_049115835.1 Reichenbachiella sp. | reverse complement strand
CTCTGTAAGTGCCTAATTTTTAAGCTCCTCTTCTTGGGCCCGAACCACGGCCCCTTTGATTAACAGTCATTGAAAATATCTTTTAAGAGACAAATAATCAAATAGTTACAAACAATAGGTCGGCAATAGGTCGGCAAAGAGATTTGTTTCTTTACGAATAAGGGTCAAATATAGACCAAACAAAAAAAGCCTCCCATTGCTGAGAGGCTTTTCGTTTTTTTATCCGGTCAGTCCTGTCAACTGAACAGATTAGTAGTTTTCCAATTAATACCAGACTTGGTAGTAATTGAATTACTATCTAAAGAATCTCCTGCGCCTATGAACTGCTTCACCCTCTGTTTCGATTGACTTATAGTAGATGCAGTTCTGTGATTATTGATGTGGCTCTTACGTCTGCCAGAGTCATGAATAATACACAACCTGAATTTTTCAGGGTTAAGGGTTTCTACCGATGTAGCGTTGAATTGACTTTCTTGATGTTGAATACCGACATCAAAATCATGAGATATAACCACTTGGTCAATCTTCACAATTTCAACATCACTGTCAACGGCAATAGACACTTCATCCTGAAGCGGCACCGCTTGTTTAGCATCCAGTACATAGCAGAAAGTCAATAATGCAAGTACAAATGCAATGAACTTGTTTTTCATGATATTAATTTATGTTAAAAGAAGCTTCAAGGTATTTTTTTATCAAAGAGCAGAAAGGACAATGCCGTTTTATCCAGCTTTTTGCAAAGGTTCATCACTGATCATAAGCATTACTGCCTCAAGAACAGGGCTATAATCATCATGTACATCTTCGATCCACACCATATGTAGTTCAACTTCCGACTCTTCATTTAGATACTTTTTTCTCGCAGCTTCATGTTCATCGTACAACTTTCCAGCTTCCGGCATATCCTTTTTCAACTTTTCAAAGTCCTTTTTAAAGGCATCAGAATCTTTTAGTATAAATGAATTTCCAACGATTTTGGGATTCCCTTCATCATCTTTCTTAGCATATTTTTCAGCTAATGCGATTCTCTTTTTTTCTAGTTTTTCACAAGCCTCAGGCAGTTTAAATAGCTCTTGAAAGTGCTGCAACTCCTTCTTTGTTTTTTTCTCATTCTTCAATAGTGCATGCCTCATTTTGATACACGGTACGGACAAGTCTAGAGCCGCTACAGCACCATAGTAATAATCAATAATTTCTGCGTTTTTCATGATTGTATTAGTTTAAATGTTAAAAATAAAATCGTCACGATCAGAGAACTCAAAAAGCCCGGCCAATCAAAATATTTTTTCTGATACCATTGTATCATTTGAAATAGAGGCTGGCATATATTGGCGAGGCTTTTCATAGGAAATATTAAAGTAAAAACACCGCCAATGAATCTCTGACATTGCAACCCGTATAAGCGTAACCACCTGAAATTGCAATTCCCCAAATACCGTCTAATATGGTAAGGTCTTTTTCAGAAGCCACAAACAAGGGATTTGTTGGATCGCTAATATTAATAGTTACTAAAGCAGCGTTGCCCGTTGATGGTATATAAGCCCTGTCCCCTCTAATTGCAAGTCTCCAAGGGGCTATAATAGATGCATCAGTAATAAACCCTTCGATAGTAGGGCTTGAAGGATCGCTGATGTCTATTACTGTTAGCGAGTCTCCAGAATTTGAAACTAGATAAGCGTAATCGCCAGAAATAGCGACATCAAAAGGACTATCCAATTCAGTTGCATCTACCACATCACCCTCAAAGGCAATAGAAGAGGTATCACTTATATCCAGAATTGTTAACCCATTATAATTAGCACTAGCGATATAAGCATAATCTCCCACTATTTTTATCCCCCTACAATTTTCTAATTTAGTAGCGTCCGTATAAGTATTAACCCATGTGGGTGCAGTCTTTGTTGTGACATCTAGCACAACCAATGAGTCGTAAGCATCTGTTACTATAAATGCCTCGTTTCCAACAACTGTAACGGCAAATGGTGTTTGCATTTTACTAGTATCTCTATATTCTCCAACTCTTGACATTGAAGTTGGATCACTGATGTCGATTATAGCCAATGAATTACGAAGAGAACAGGCGACAAAAGCATAATTACCGTCGATAAAAATAGATGTAGCACCGTTTAAGTACGTAGAGTCAACCACCTCATCAGAAAAGGCAGGGCTTGATGGATCGCTAATATCTATTGAAACAATACTATCTCTAAATATAGTAACCACAAAAGCATAGTTACCCGAAATAGCCACCTCTCTAGCACCTTCCATTTTTGTTACATCTCGATATTCAGCGACATAAGAAGGAATTCTGCCGTAGTTTCTAAAATTACTCAACCGATCTTTTGAACCCTCGTATGTAGGATCAAACGTACCTGTTGCCTCATCAAAACAAGTGTCCAATGTGTCAACACTTGGCGCAACTTCATCGACCACATCCTGTAAAGTAAATGTATCTGTGTCTGGAACTCCCATTATGCCTCAATCTTGTTTAGTCTATTTTCCAATTCCGCAATCTTCATCACTAGCATATCAATGTAGCTTACTGACTTGATTCCTTTAGCATCCTCATGAACTAACTCTGGATGTGATTTCTCAATCTGTTGCGCAGTAGTACCATATCTAGTACGGCCACCCATTTCATATTTAAAGAAATTGCCACCTATTGGTTGAATGTTCTTTTTTAATCTAGCATCTGAGGATAGAATGAAGTCGGTTGCGGTGACATTCCCTAAATCATCAACCATAAATCGCTGCGTATCATTATAATCAGTGCCGTAAATCAAGTATCTAGTTCCTGACGTTCCACCACCTCTAATTCTTAGGCCGCTTCCAGATAAGTTTGTGTTCGCAATTGTCATAGCATAACCTGACGATGCGCTTACTGATTGAATTATCTGCCCCGAAAAGGTTGCGTTGCCTGATATTATTGATAAAGCATCCGTACCCGCATTTCGTAGTTTTAGAGTCGGTGAATCTATTATTAATTGCGCACTTGCTTCTGTTGCGTATATATAGTTAGCTCCATTTCTTGAATATCTTATTGAGTTTCCTGCCGATTCTATGGAGGTTTGATAAGTACTCCCTGCTGTCATCGAACCAGTAACGGTTGCGTTGCCCGAAGTTGCCAACGTTAAGGCGGTCACTCCGTTCGGTGCTAATTTTATTTGTCCTGTGAATGATGTTAAAAATAAGTCTGCTGCTGACCCACTTGCTATACCAACATATCCTTGTGAAGTTGTTCCATCAGATTCATAGAAATTCAAGGATGCTATATTTGCATTGCCCGTTGATGCTCCTTTTATACCACTAGCGGTAGGCATTAATACTTTCCCCGAAAAGGTTGCGTCCAAAGATGAATTGAGTAAAAGAGCAGTTGAGCCATTTACATTAAAATTCATAGCATTAGTGATGTGATTATAGGCTATCTGGCCAATAAAAGCACTGCCATCATCACCGAAAAATATACGTGAGCGAGCCGCATTCCCTGCTATAATACTTAGGTCGTTATTAGTTGCTGTTGTTCCATTGTTGGTAATTGTTAGCTGTCCGTTAGTTATGTCAATACCACCCGTTAAAGTACCACCCGTTAAAAGAAGATAATCATCTGATGAAGCTAAAGCCATACTGCCAAGCCCTAGATTGGTTCGACCATAGCCTTGCTGCGTACCTGACAAACCTTGTGCATCCGTATCTACTCTAAGTCGATTGCCTAGAGCATCTGCGGTAGTAGTAGCAAAATTAGGATCATCACCTAATGCAGCAGCTAGTTCGTTCAAAGTATCCAAGGCAGCCGGACTACTATCTACTAAGGCAGCAATCTGATCTGCTATGTATGTCTTAGTTGCTAGTCCACTATAGATCATAGCATCCGTTGCAGCAGCCATCGTATCATCAGTACTAAAGGCCACATCCGAAATCTGACTAAATGAAACCGCTAAAGCTGCCTGATGTTGTGTCACACTTGCTTCGCTGATTCTTGCACTGGCTAGTTCGCCGGATGTAATGTCCGAGGCGGCATGAGAGTGAACACCTGCAGCATATGAACCAAAATCACTTATTTGTGATTCTGTAATTGCTAGAGCACCTTGATGCTGTGTGACGTTGGACTCACTGACCCGGGCATCATCAAAAGTGCCAGCACTTACTTGTGATGCTTCTATCAAGATCGCTGCATTGATGTCCGTTTTTAGATTTGCCCAGGTTCTATAATAAAGTTTGCCAGATGCAGACCAAAGCCCGTATCTGTCGGCATCTAATACGCTGGCTCGCTGACCTATCGAAGGGTCATTCAAATATTTTGCTTCAGTACTCATAGTTTTCGATCTAATAACAAATCGCCATCACTGTCAAGCAATAGTTCATCATCAGTGTCTTGTAAAAAGTCAAATAGTTCCTCTGGCATAAGCTGATATAGTGGCTGGTAATAGGAGTCTCTCATGTACTTGAATTTGAAATCATAGTTTGAGAGAACTTTTCCGTTTTGAATCAAGGAAGTCGGAAGACTTATAATTTTCCTGAAAGAGCCGTATAGAAAATGAAATTTCTTTCGGGACTTGAAAAAATCACGCAACCAATATATTTCCCGGGCACTTTTAAAATCACCGGTGTTTTTTGTGTACAATGTTTTTGGAGAAACATCATATTCGATTTCGTCCTTGTCATAAATAGCCCGAGCAAATTCATGATTTTCTTCTGAGGTAAGGATTCCTGTATACCTGACGGAGTCAATGCCTCCCATTGAATTTTCGAATACAAAAACATCTTCGTAATTTGATTCTTCAGAAGTCAAAATATATGACTGGGAAATAGAGATGACGTCCTCGCCTTCTTTGACCCAAACATCATACTTGACAGGTGTAATGCTGACTAATTCTGTAATGACTGATAAACTAACGTTGAGACAAACAAGATTGGTAACCGCAATGGATTTAATAAGGGCTTCTTCTTCGGTACCTTCACTATCTGTCACGGTACATCGTATTTCAGTAGGGTTCACTGAAAAATATGAGAGCCACTCAACATCCGTACTCTTGATTCGCTTTGTACGAGGTTGCCAGGTAAGAAAGTATTTTTTGAAAAACTCTTCGTCGTTTTCCAAATAGTCAACGCCACCCTTGACTACTGTAAACGGAATTTCGGTAGGAGAAGAACCGTCACCAATTTCGGCGGTAAACTCTCCAAAACCCTGAACTTGACTATAATCGCTTTCAGAGGAATCAGGTATATTGATAGATAGATACTTTTCGAAAAAGCCTACTAGATCAATGGTTACTTTGGCGTCCGGATCTGGCGTGTAAAGCTCATCTAACAGGACTTCTTCATCCTTCATTAATCGAAAAGGAACTGGTTCAATATCTGAGATGATGAACTCAGGAATATTTCCTGCGAAGTTGTAATTTTCTGGTTGCTGCAGGATGGTCATAGAATGAATTTTCTGAATAAAAAGTATACTATGACCAGCAATGCAAACAGGAAGCCCACGGTGATGTATGATCCTACTGCAGGGGTTGATTCTCGATCTAACTTCTTGGATTTTTTAGCGATAGATTTCTTTTCTGTATGACTGCCAATGGAATCTTGTTTAATGGTCTTTGAAGTCTTATTTGCAACAGAATCTTTGGTATGTTCTTTTGTGGTTTGTCGGGATTTTATTTTTACAGATTCGGCCTTCCCTTGAAATTTTCCATCCAACATGATAAAATCTCCTTTGGGTATTATTTCTACCTGGTACTCGACTTCTTCTTCTTTCCAGGTCAATTCCACATGAATAGAACTATCGCTCTGCGTTTCTACTCTCAAGGTTTCAACTTCTTCCACTACCTCGGATGTTGTTTTCTCTTCGTTTGAAACTACATTTTTTTTGACTTTACAACTAGCTAATAGTAGACAGATAACCGCGATATATCGAACCATAAGAGTAAACTTTGAAATGATTCAACTAAGATATATTTTAGGTCATCCTATGAAAGGACAAGTATTAATCGAGGCGGAATTGATGAATTCTATTATTTGTGCTTGACAGCACTTCTAAATTCCTTCCGCTTTTACTAAGATTCAAATCAATAGGCTGAAAATCTAGCCCAAGATCTAATTCAATATCATCATACGAAGCGTTATCAATGTCATCCCAGCTGAAAGGAAGGCTGTACTGATGAATTTTATTGGAAGAGGTGGTTATGTAGAATTTGTTTCCTGAATAATTGAATTTCACGCTTGAAACCACAGGTGCTTCTGAGGATACATCGAAGGACGCATTTAAGCTTGCTGAATTCAAATCGTCTTTTTCTGCCAAATCAAATTCTAAAATATTTGGGTTGTTGGCAACGTATAGCTTGTCTCCCCTAGGTGAAAGATCTATGCCAATATTGAATGATGTTGATAGTACCTCTAGATAAACGTTGCTATATGATGCCTCGGCAATATTCCCATCTTCGGGTAAGTCAATTTGATATACTCTATCATCTTCATAACCATAAACGAACAGCTTAGAATCATCAGAATTGATACAAATAGCAATTGGTATTGGATCTATACTATCAAAATCCATATAATTTCCACTGTATATAGCAGAATCAAAGTTTCCAGGTATTGCTAAATTGTATTGTAAGATCTTGCTGTTGTCATAACCCACTACATATAACTTGTCTCGGTTTTTATTAAAACAAAAGCCACTTGGAATAATAGGCTCTTCTTCTATAAGCAGACTTTTCAATGTATCCAAGGCAGTATCGATCTGGAATGTTGATTCATAATCTACTGCTTCAATTAGATTTATGAGGGCAGGATTGATTTTATTAAGTTCTATTTCGACCTGAACTTTTTCGATAATGAAATTTTTAGATTCAACAAAAACCTTCTTTGATAAATCAAGATTTTTCAATTCGGATGAAGTTAAAAGGAAATTAGCTTCTAATCTCTTCTTAGTTTTTGAAAGCCAGTAAGCAAATGGTTTATGGAATTTAGCGTGTAATCCGCTTTTTCCAGTCCATTGCAAACTCAGATCACCGTGGCGATTTCCTTTTGCATCATAATTGTGTGCAGAAGAAAACGGATAGTAAGCTACTCCGTTGGTTACAGGCTTGAGATCCAATGTTTCGACTATTCCATGGTAAATCATAATAGAGGGTTTTTCAAGGACTGATCTACCTCCGTTATATATGGGAACGTACCACGTTCTAAGGTGAATACCAGAAATGTTGGATGACTCTGTCCAATAAACATCAAGGTTGTTGAATAAAGGGTTCAAACCAACGCCAATCGCGTGAACGTCTCCGCTGGTTGGGCCATAACCCCCAAAGCCATGTGCCACTAATTTGTGTTCGAACATGTCTTTTACATTGCTTTCGTCCTTGTATTTTAATTCTCTAGAAATAATCTGATTTTGATCTGCAATGTGCTTCGTTATTTTTTCACCTACGACTGACATAATTTCGTCATCCAACTCTTCGATTGTATCAACCGACTCATATTTGTCCGGGTCATTGTTTTCATCAGAGATGCCATCATATGCAATTCGATATTCCTTAGGAGGTTCTTCAGAGTTTTGAGGCTTTCCTACCAATTTGGATGACCAATCAAGCTGTGTAATGCTATTGATCACTTGTTCAGAAGAGACAATCTTTACAGAATTTCCCACCATAAACAGTGAATGACTTATCATTTTCAATAGATCTTTAATAAGATCATTTCCTTTTGTCTCGGATAAAAAGTCCTCCAGGCTAAAATAGAATTGGTCAGTAATAAAATCAACTTCTTCCCTCGATGATAGAATTCCTTTTCTCTGTAGAAGTTTTTCCCTCACATAATTGGGATGGTAGAAGTTCATCAAAATCATTTTGGACAAATCAATGTCTTCTTGGAATGGATTATAGACTAACAAATCCCCAAATATTTGCTCAATAACATGAGAGACAAATGGTGATGGATATACCGTAGCATGATGTGGATTAATTTCTCCAAGTGTATATTGACCATCGTTTAGCTCCTCGCTAGGTGTATGATACATGTTGGCATACATGGTCATCATAGCCAGCCGGCCATTGTTGGTAGGAGGGGCAATTGCATCTTCATTTTCTCCAGGCCATGTTTCTTCGGAGATCCTAACGGGAGGCGCGACAAACTTATCAGTGCCTCCGGTACTATTTAATATTAGCTCAGTATAGTTATAGCCCCACTCATCCGGCGTAAGGATACCAGGGAATATTTCATTTCCTTCACCAAAATCATACCGTTCAAGGGTTAATTCATTGATCGGTAATTTTATGAGATCTAAAAGGCCACTGTTTCTGAAAAATACTGAAATGGCTCTTTTGTATTTTTTAACAATTAATGTTCCATACATCAATCTTTCTGGACCAAAGAAGATTTCAAGGCCATCCAATTCTTTAAAACTGTTCTTTGAAGTCATTCGATCTGGACGACCAAGTAATTCCAAATTGTTTTGTGTTGAAGGCAGTTCAAAAGTCAAGGATTTAGTGATAGGAATCTTGTCCTGAGTCAAAAGGGGATTTTCATAAATCAAACTGATTTTGAATTCAGGAGGTAGGTCTAATTGAGCACCATTAAGTAACAGCCTTAGCATGATTATAAGTTTGTTAATTCGTTAATTTCATCGAGTTCACTTTGTTTATCTACAAAGCCATTTTTGCCTAGTAATGACACCTCGGCAGTGATTGGTCTATCAAGTTTTTCGTTAAGTTTTTCTAAAGCGGATCTGGTTTTATCTAACAACTCCTTCACCTCAGGATCTGATGATTGAACTGCACCACTACGATCTACATAAGTTGGATCTGCATTAACTTCATTTTCAAACTCGGAAGCTTCACTCCCATTGCTACCAGAAAAGAGGTTGTTAAGGTTTAGTGAAGAAATGGTGCCGTTTCGTTGGGCGGTGTCGATTGCATCTAGCACCGGGCGAACACTTGGGTTATTGTATGCGTGATTATTGGCGATAAATTCTGTGCCGGTCTCTCCAGTGATCACGGTAGGGCTATGAACATAGCCACGTTTCCCAGGGCGATTCTTTGCACGAAACATTTTATTGTCTTGGGAGCGATTGACATCAATGAAACCGCCATCTTCTCGGCCTGGAACATCGGGTAATGGTGTGCGTGCTATCGTTGCTATTTGTAAGGCGCCAATGCCTGCAATAATACTTGCCAATACTATACCGAAACCAGGAGGCACTGCACTTAAGGCGACAGCTACGCCTGCGGCTGTATTAACAATAGCTGCAAAATATGCAACTTCCTTGTCTCGCTTGGCTCTGTTATAAGCCATCTCAGCGCTCATTTGATCTAATTCTGAATCTAATGATGAAATACGTCTATTGTATTGCTCATGAGAGATACTGCCTTGTTCATATGATCTTTGTAAATATTCTCTTCGTGCTTCTTGACCTTCACGAAATTCTTGTAGTTGCTGTTGTTCACCTGCAGTGACATATGCGTTGTAAGCTTGCCAGACGCCGATTAAACCACCGGCTATATTTGCTAAGTCTTGTACCCTCATCTTGCCAGCTTCAAGATTGGCATACAACATAGACCATCCTGAAGCAGTCATTCCTAATATGTCTCTGGAGTTATCAGGGCCAACAGGTACACCACCATCTAAAGATCCATCCCCTCTTACTTTTGCAGCTTCTGCTGCAATCGCTGCAAGCTGGAGTTTAATGGCATTTATCCTGGCTTCAAGTTCTATTCGTTGCTCTTCGGTCAAAATGGAATTGGCCAGGTCTATTCCTTCGAATTCACCAGAGGAAAGAATGTCCTGAATTTGAGACATTAAGAATTCTAGGTGGCGCTTCTGGAAGTCTGCTTGATCTGCTTGGTGTTTTTGAAGTAGTGCTTTCTTTTGGTGTTCGGTTCCTTCAAAAACTGCAAGTTCCTCAGCTTGATTTGTTTTGAGTACCAGTAAACTCTGCTCGTAAAGTTCTTGTTTTCGCTCAATCTCTTTGTTCATGGCATCAGCATCTATTGACTCCAAGTTGTCCATGTGTTGCTTGTAGAGTGCATCATAAGCCAATAAATAGTCTCCGGAGAGATTATTTCTGTTTTTGCCAAACAATCCCGCTTGTTTTAGCCTTTCAGCATAGGCGGCACGTTCTTGCTCGATGAGTGATTGGCTTTCGAGAATGACAGCTTGACGGGCTTTTTCTTGATCCGATTCGGTTTTTAGCTGTTCTTCTGATTTGTATTTATTTGCAAGTGCTCGTGCAGCAGCTAGCGCCTTTTCTTGAGCAGCAAGTTTTTCGGCTTCTGTATCTTTTGTCAATCTGGATTGAATGCCTGCGTTTTCTGCATAGATGGCCGTCAAGGCATCTTGCAGTTTCTTTTCTCCTGCACTTATCGCTGCAATTTCTTGGTCGATTTCTGCGAGACGATTATTATGAGCTCGTTTTAGTGATGGAGAGGCTCGGCTCCTTGGATCGTACTCAAATGACTGGAGGCCACTTTGCTCTGAAGTCAATGTGTCTCTTTGGCCTTTGAAAGCTGTCAATTGATTGACATATTCTTCAGCCTTGGCCTTATTGTGTAGGCTAGTGATGTAGTCATCGATGGCTGTTTTGGAAGCTTTTGTGTTAATGGTTTCCATCGAAATGTTTCCTAAATACTCAGGAGATATTCTGTTCAACTCCTCCATGGCACCTTTTCTTTCCTGGTCTGCAAGTGTTTTGTCTTTCGCGATTTTGATTAAAGATTTCAGTTTGGTTTCTTCTTTCCCAGTGGCGTCAGCTACTTTTTTATTGGCTTCATCTAACTTTTTCTGAACCTTCTCTGTAGCTGTAAGCTCTTCTTTGTAGAGGACCAAATAACCTACTACAGCCGCTATGCTAGCTGCAACCAATCCCCAGGGATTTTTTAGCAGTTGAATGTTTAACAGCTTCGTCCAGAGCTCTGCTCTTTTTGTCCATAGCACTTGGACTTGAACTACCAAGTTGTATGCTACAATAGAAGCCGTGGTTATTATTACTACCTTCTTGTACTCCAAGAAGAAATCAACCAATACGTTCAAAATTCTTATGAAGTAGGAAAACCCGCTGACAGACATTGTCATCACTGGCATGAGCTTTTCACCTAGCTCAATGCTTAAATTACTGAGGTTTTTCCTTGCTTTTTCAAGCTTTGCCGCAGCGGTCTCATTTTTTATAGAGAATTCTTCAGTAAGTGAGGTTCCTTCCTTAAAGGCTTCATTGGCTAATTGCTGTTGACCTCTTAGTTCTTCTGTTTTTGTAGCCAAAATTGTAACTACGCCTCGTGCCCTTACTCCTTCAATGCCTAAGTCACCCAATTTTTCAACAACCGCTGTCATGCCTTCTTCATTGCCATTGAGTCCTTCTAGTAATGTCAACAAAGCCTCGTTTGCATCCTTGTTTAAGAGTTCGGTGAACTCTTGTACATCTATATTGGCTATTCGAGCAAATTCAGAGGTATCTTTGAACATCATGTTGATGATCTTATCTACAGCGGTACCGGATTTTTCAACCGCTTGACCAAACTGATCTAATGTCGCGCCTAATCCCATGATATCGGCGATGGATATTTTGGCCATCTGTGCAGTACCACCCAATCGTTTTGTGAAATCAACTATATAACCTTCCTGGGCTTCACTACTTGCACCCAGTTCATTAATAGCAGATCCAACTTTTAACAAGCCTTGTTCTAAGCCGAATTCATCACCGACATTGAATAGGCCTACTAGCTTGCCTATATCGTTGATTGATTGTTCGATATCTCCTCCTAAATCTTCAGTCAATGCTACGCCTATTTGATCAGCAGCACGAATGAACCCCAAAACGTCCTCTTTGGATTCATGACCTAATTTTCCTGCCACCCTACCAAGACCCAATAATTGCATTTGGGCTGTCCTGGTATCGTAACTTTTCAATTCTTCGTTTATCTCAACAACATCTTCTCGAAGAAGGCCTGTGGTTTTCTGAACATCAGCTAGTTTATCATCGAATTCTGCGAAATCAGTAATGCTTCTCCTGGTACCAGAGATCACAGCATAGAAAGTTGCAAAGCCAGCAGTAAGCATACCTATATACTGGTTAAACTTATTGGCCATGTTCTTCAATGACAGGCCAGTTGCATGTGCCTGACCTTTTAATGCAGCCATACGAGCTTGAACCGCTGTTAATTGCTTATCGTATTTTTTCCAATTGGCAGTACCTGGTCCTGAAATGTTTCGGAGTTTGGACAATCGGCTTATTTCTCTCCGCAAGTCTGTAACACTCATTTTGGTTACATCCATGCCTTCACGCAGCTGCTTTAACCTAGCTGTAGATAATACTAGAGCTTTGTTCTTTTGGTCAATTGCAGCTGTAACAGCTCTGTATTGCTCAGTATCTTTTTTACCCGAAGCTCTCAGCTTTCTTTCCTGAGCTTCTAAACCTTTCAATTCACTGGTGGTTGCTTTGATTGCTCGCTCCAGTGATAGGATTTCCTTTTTACCACGATCTCCATTGACAATGATATTTAATACTAGATCCTCATCTCGAAGTGTCTTACCCATTGGATTGAATGTTTAAATCTTTTCTAATTCCCTGAACAACATCATCTGTCATTTCAAACATCAATCGCTTGGCAATTGCATAGTATTGTTTGAACACATAACTATTATGTATTTTGAATCGAGAAGAACTGTGCTGTCCATTTCTGGAACTGATTACTTTTCTGCGGATATCCAAGAAGCGTTGATGAGCCGTATGTGTGAAGGATAGTTTGCCATCCATGTTCTGCCCACCAGATACATTCATGTCCCGATCATTAAATAGCTCTCCTGTTTTGAATAGGTTCAATTTCTTAATCTGCAGACCTTGATATTTCTTTAGGCGCTCTGCTTCTTCTTTGAGTATTCTTCTTACAAATTCCTTTTGAACTATCCCCACGATAATGATTTTGATACTAAGCTATCTGAGCAGTGATAGAATGAAAGGACAGATAAAATATGGTGAGCTCGCTGCTCTCGCACTAGTTACTGGTTGGACTTTCTCATATATCCATTTAACGGCAAGGGCTTGCAATTGCATATGCGCCAGAGGGCGGATACGGGCTTAACTGTTAGTAACAACTTTTAGAAAAAGTTGCTAAAACGTCAAGAGGCTATAAATCAACGATTTAATACAGATTGATTCTAAATAATATGATTGATTTAAGCTGTTTTGATGCCAATATCTTGACAAAACGATCAAAAAAGGTCAAAGAATAGCCGAACGTTCAATAAACAAAAGACTAATAATCTTCATTGATTCAAAAATGGGTGACCTGTCCTAAATAGTGCGTTTAAAGCGTTTAAACAGGGTTTTAGATGTGGAAAGGGCTTGATAATTGTCTATATTTATATAAGCTAATTAAGTAAATCAAATTTTTAACAAAACAATTTAGACAATGGTAAAAAAACCAGAAGGGTTGAAAGTTTCTAAAAAAGAGACTCCCCAAAACACACCGAGCAAAGACACTCCAAAAAATGAGGTAGAAGTACTCAAAATCACAATTGCAAAACTAGAAGCGGAAATTAAAAACCAACCTAAAACACTCAATGAAAAGATAGAATTTTTCAAAGAGAAACAGGAGCAAATGAAAAAACTTGCGGTTTTGGATTTGCAGGTAGAAGGTCTAAACAACTATTCGGAGGAACTCAAAACGGAGGAATCCGAGAATGAATTTTTTACGGAAAACTTCTTTTTTAAGATTTCTAAAAAAAGAAATTATTCTCAGGAGGACGAAATTTTGACGATTCAAAACCCTGTCTTGATAAATGAAATGATTGGTTTTGCTCTGGATAAAATCAATGTTAAACGCTTGGAATTACAAACAGCAATTGAAGCGTAGGAATAAAATGCATGAAGGGGGATAGCAGTCCCCCTTCAATTGCTAATTAAGTTTTCAAATCATTGGTAAACAATCTAAAATCTTAAGAACATGGAAGATACTAAGAAAAAAACACACCCCAAAAGAGAGTTATTGCTCAAAAAGAGCGGAGAAGCTAAGGAACTCCGTCAAAACATGATTGATGGCGCAACCACCGCCAAAGAGGCTTTGTACTGGCAAAGCAAAACGGTTAATTATATGCTTCTAAATCATGTATATGATACAGATGAAGCGACCGAATTTAATACTTTCAAACAATGGAAGGAGCAAGGTGCAACAGTTAAAAAAGGCTCTAAGGCTTTTGTCATTTTTGGGCAGCCTGTCAACGATCAGAAACAACAGGAAGCAGAGAAAAAAGGAGAGTCCCCAACCGAAAATGATGAAGATTATCAATATTTCCCTATGTGCTTTCTATTCAGCAATAAGCAGGTTTTAACGAGTGAAGAACTGGAAGAACTGCGAGTGAAAGAAGAGAAGCAGGAGGAAAGAGAAAAAGAAATTAATGCACTTGGTCCAATCAAATTGGAGGAAGTACTTTAAAAGTATGGCTTAGTTTTCGTTTGTAGTTCCTTTGAGAATGTGCCATAATCTGAAAGAGAACACAGTCAATAAAAGACTATAAAACGGGGGACTCTCTTAAGAGGGTTTCGCCCGCCGAAAAGGCATTCCGCCTGTCTCCTACGGAGTAATGACTTTCTTCGAAATTCCAATCAATACGATGTATTAATACAGGCTCTATCGGGTTTATTTGTTTCGCAACATTTACAGTGCCATCAGGCGACTACACCTGAGCACCGTAATTGTTTAATGAACAGGGTTATCGTTTTCATCCAGGACTTTGTCTGGTTCAAGGCCAATGATGGCTTTGATTTCCTTCAATAAATGCGTCAAGGAATCCTTATTTATGTTCTTGAAAGTGAAAACGACTCGGAAGGTTCTAGAGCAATCCATATAAGCATTATTTACTGTAAATAAATCTATGCGGTAAATGTAGGCAATAAGGCTTTAATTGAAGAAAATAATTATTTCATTATCATCTAACTTTGATTAAAAGCAAGAAAACATGGCAATACTGACTCTTAAGAACTTTCCGGATGATTTGCACAGAGAAGTCAAAAGATTACAACTTGACTATGAAGATAAAGGCATCAAAAAGAGTCTAGAACAAATCTATGTTGAGCTTGTTAAAACAGGATTGGCAAGTGAACAAAAGTGAATGACCTTTAATTTGTTTGAAGCAGTTTCTTCTTTTGGGAATCAAACTCTTCATTCGTTAAAGCCTTCTGAATTACAAGCTCATGTAACTTCTTGAGTTCGTCTGCAATAGATGTAAAAGATTTTTCTTTTGGCTTTCGCTCCATTACAAATACATAATAATATCCTCCTAATCCACTTAAATAATAATTACTCTTGTAAACCCATCCATTTTGTTCCATATGATTCAAAGCTCCTATCATTGAATCAAAGATTATTGGTTCTCCCTTTGATCCGTCTCGAATTACTTCCATCTTCATTCGGTTAGGCTTTTGACCATAATCTATCATTACTTTATATTTTGCTGTGCCGAAAATTGACTTGTTATATCCTATGAGTTGAACATATTTAAGATCTAGTGAATTGATGTCAACATCTTCAACAAATACCTGGGCGAAAGCGGAATGGAGGGTGAAAAGGAGGGGGAGTAGGAGCAGTTTTTTCATGATTGTGTATCTAAGTAATGAAATGCTGCGAGGTGAATATAGGATAGTTGAATTAAAAAAGGAAGTTTTTGTTATAAAGTAACTAAAATGTTTACTTTTCTTGCTTTAAGTAAACATATTGTTTACTTTTATCGTATGATAAGCATAAAATCATATTTTGAAATATCGGGAGTATATTCGGCGGCTCAAGAGAAAGGGTGCGAAGTTAGTGAGTACGAAAGGAAAACATAACACGTACTTGCTCCCAGATGGACGGATGGTTAACATCAACGTACATTCGGGAGAAGTCGCGAAGGGTTATGAGAAGTATCTGAAATGATACTTCTCTTCACCAAACTTCATAAGAATACAAACAAATACAAAAACAAAACGACAAATGGAAAATGCGAAAAATTGGGGTAACGGTTCACCTAGTGGATGATGAGGCTGCTCCTTATCAACTAGAGATAGAACACGGTGATGTGGTCATCCTAGATCATGTTACTAAAATGGAAGATGCAGACGACGCATTATTGGAGGCAATCAGTGCCATGAAAGAAGCGTATGAGCCAGGGAAAGTCCCAGAGGTTCTGTCAGCAAAGGAATACGAATTTGAGTATAAGTATGATATACATGCTTTACTAAGCAAGTTTTCAGGCATTTTAACACAATCAATCATGGCACGAATATCGGGAATGAATAAATCCCTTTTGAGCCAATATTTGAGTACTACTGAACCGAGGATTCTATCCGAAAAACAGGCTCGACGCATAGAGGATTCTTTGCATGAGTTCGGAAGAGAATTACAACGGGTAAAGTTAGAGGTCTGAGAAACTGAGAATAAATTATAGCCGCAAGTGAGAAATCGCTTGCGGTTTTTTTATGTGTGGAATGGAATGTGGAGACTTGGGGGATGTGCTTTTCCAAGCGTAAGCAATGGTAGGTGGTTTACCTCTATAACGCCATTGCTGCCACAATAACTCCAATTGCTGCTAATAATATCCCTATTATAAAACGTCGGTATTTAGTGATTTCCGCTTTCTGTAATTTTTTTAATTCCTCTCTTGAATCTTCGCATGTATCGCAAATTTCTTTAAGCTCTTTTGCGTATCGCAGATGATCCTCAAGCCTTTCTTGCCGAGTTTCCCCGTCATCATTTGATGATAAATCATTTTTAATCTTCCTAGCTTTTCCTAAGATTTCAACCCAATTGGGAATTACGTCTGAAATGACAATATTCTTGAAATCGTCTTTGAAGTATTTTAACAGCTCCAGACTAGAAACTATTCTGACATCAACAGCATCATAAATTGAGCGTTTAACGTGTTTTTCAGCACTTCTGAAATTGTCTTCATCTTCTCCCTCACTAGTAAGTGTTCTTAAGAAGTGATTAAAGGAATATCTTAATTCATTGATGGGAGGTAACGGCAATTCATTGAACTCACTTTCCGTTTGCTTAATTTCGTTTTCCGCTTTACAAAACTCGTCTCTTAGTTTTTTTATTCTGTCAATATCCACAATAAAAAGCTAATTAGAAATTTAAGCTAAGTGCGTGTTCTCTTCTTTGGTTGTATTCTTTGTAACTAAGAACATTGCCTTTTTGAGCATTAACATTTCCGCTGTTAAACCTAATCTGTGATTTTCTTAATATTTCAGGTCTAGAACTAACTTTTCTAATACGAGGTTTTTGAAATATTGAAATTAACATATCGTAAAACATACTATATAGAGATTTTTAAGAAAGCTGTATTCATTTTTAATTATGGTCTATCTGCAAATGATGGAATACCACTATCAAAAGTGGCTGCAAAAGTACAATATTTAGTATAAAACCAATCAATTATATGTAAGTAAAACATACTTAAGTGAGCGAAAACATAAGAATTGGGTATAAAAGTTCATCATTAAGTGCGAACAATCTGCGTAATCTTCCATAAACATACACTATCCTAATGGTTAAATCAAAATCTAAGAGGTGTTATTTTTCATATTTTCCGATGAGCTGGAGGGAGTCGATGTCTTTGAAGTAGAGGGGAGATCCTTCCTTGATTTTATGTTCTAACCTAAGGAACCGGTAGGCGTTTTTCATCCAGGCATTTTGCTTTTCTTTTGTAGAGCCCCACAATTCAGGATGTAGAAAAATAGTAGATCCCATGATCTTGATGGCCTTCATCTCAATGAGCTTGTTGAAGCCCTGGACAACTTTGTGTGAATGGACAATTTGGGTTTTGATGGATGGCATAATCAAAGATAGAATTAAAAAATGAAAGTTAATGACCAACCATTCCAGCCACCGAAGGCGTTGAATTCAGGATCTATATTCACAGTGGATGTATCCATACGTGAGAAGTCCGCACAGCCGCTTTCTTGCTTTTCTTCGACGTAATCACGGATAGCCAGGGTAATGTCCTGAGTTTGTTCCTGGTCGTTTAATTCGTTCGTATTATTGGCATCTGATGAGGGCTTTTTCATGATGAAAAAATAAGCGACATTGTTGTCTACTCCACGGCCATTGGCGCCAGTCCGTGATGCGGATGGAACAACCGCAACCAACTGAACGCCCACTCTGTCTCCTAGTTTTTTCGTGGCTTGATTTTCATATACTACTCGAACATACCCTTCTAATCCTTCGATAGTGGCTACTATGTCAGCGCAAATGGCATCGTATCTTTTGATTTTGATCATTTCTTTTTCAGTTTTTGGGCTTGTAAATATTGGTCATACATGTAGAGTAGTACATCAAAAAGCCCTGCCTTGTCGGTAGCCGTGGCGTTGCCAAAGACTCCTTCTTTGGCGATACTGTACAATAAGGATGTCCAGCCAGAGCCTTGAGATTGCTTTGATTCACTCGTAGTGTCGGTTTCTTTAGGTTTGGGAAATAAGGGAGAGAGATTCAACGTCTGGCCGCCCAGGGTAATGTCTCTGGTCTGGATGTAGTCAACCAAAAAAGTAAACCAAAGCATGATGGCCATACGATGGACAGGGCTCATTTTGTCTATGCGTTTGGCATCTTGTTCAATGAGATTTGGATTGAACGGTCTACGACGATTGCCATCAAAGTCTTCTTTGCTTTTAAGTTTTTGAAAATTCTTGCGCTCGGGGCGATATAGGCAGGCGATCATTCTGCTTAGGGCATGTTCAGATTTTTCGTTGAAAAAGTCATTCATTTCTTCGAGTGCTGATCGAAATTCACCAAAGGTTAAATCTGCCAATAGCGCTTGGGGGCCTACGAAGGTTGTTCGTCTGACTTTTATTTCTGGAAAGTGATTGAAGATGGTGTCGTAGTTGAGTTCGATCGGTACAATAGATTGCTTCTCTTCTCTCGCAATTGCAGGAGACTGCTTCATGCCTCGTAATGACTGTTTAGGGGTTTTAGGTTCTTTGAACAGGAATGTGATCAGTTGCTCTGATAGTTGATAGGTATTGGCGTTTTTTTCATCGACCTTTTCCTGAGACACGATGCGCTCCCACATAATGGTGCGCCAGGTACGCTTAACGTCTGCTAGTTTGTAGAAGCATCTGACCTTAGATGTTAGTGGTGACTGGAGACCAGCTGTAACCTTTAACCCTTCTTCGAGACAATAGAAAATTTCATCCGGACGCATTTCGTCCCAATGAAATGGCACTTCAATTTTGATGTCTTTGTCGGGGATCTCTAGGGTATTCACGTCCTGAAAAATTTATTTTCTTCATCGTTCTCTGGGAGGAACTGGTAGTCTAGTGCTTCGGGATCTGCAGCGAGAATGACACGTTTGATGTCATCTAGAGCATCAAGGGCTTCTTCCTGCAGCGCTGCAGTGTGTAGCTTTACTACTTCGGGTAATGCTGCTTGAGAGCTACTACGCGCCTGGAACATTGACTTGAAGTTTTGCACGACTCCATCTGGCATAACTGCAAGGGCCAGTCGCTTGGTCGCTATGACCATGGTCAATAATGGTATGACCTTTTGCACCATCTCTAAAAGGTTTTCGTAGTAGTCATTGGTTTCGGGTTCTGCCGGCAATCCACTGCCTGGTCCGCTACCGGATCCACTGCCTTCAACAGTATTGAAGTTTTGCCAATAGGCCAGTAATGGAGTGAAATCTGTGCCCAGGGCTTTTTTGATTTGCTTGTTTTGGACTTCCAAAATGAATGGCGCCACAGTATGAAAAAACCTAGGCGATACATCAATAGGATAGGCTTCATGAAAAAGCTCGGCGGTATTGATCAATAGTTTTCGGCTTGCTGTCCTGTGGCTGCTTTCAAGCCATTCAGAAATTTCTTCTTCTTCCAAAAAGCGCATTAAACGATCTGTCGTTTCGTTGGCCTTTCGGATTTGCGCACTGTCGTCCCTGTCTAACATCCATTCCCAAGGAAGCTTCTCGTTGGTCGAGTCAATTTTGACTTTTCGCCCTGCGTCTTCATGAGAAACGATGTTTGTTTGGTAATGTCTGAATGTAGCTTTGAAAGCCATCGGCAATTGAAGGTGCTCAACTAATGCCTGGTCCTTGGCGGATGCTGAAGAACCATCACTATTGAAATCATCGCTATCGTAGTAATCTTGCGCCCGGGCAAAAACTTCTTTCCCTACCAAACGAATCATTTCGTCCTGAACTAATAGGACATCCGTTTTGATTTTAGAGAATTCATTTGTCTGGTAATAGCTCCCTGTCAGGTTTCTGATTTCTACTGATCCATTTTCATCTTTGTTGAATAACATGGCTATTGTTTTTTATCCTGGTTCACTACTCGTTTTTCTGGATCCACTTCTTCTTCTTTCATCACTGTCGGATGATAGAAACCCATTCTTAAATCTGAATTGGGGAAGTTGGCTGCTATGGCCTGATTGATTGGTTCAAAAATGACTTCTTCAGGGATGGATGTGTCACTGGCCATGTAGAGCTTCAATGCATACAGCATTTGTGATCCGGATGACAGCTGACCCCCGACGATGATGTTGGATAAGGAAGGGTGCAGTCCCATGCCTGAGGTCGTAGCAGAATCTGCTTTCTCCGAAATATCAATTTGAGCTTTGATGTACTTATCGATCTTTTGATCAATAGCCTCAATTTTCCAAGAGACCATTTCATCGGCGGCTTCATCGTAAAAGTCTACTGTATCAATGAACTTGCCAGTATTCTTTTTACCCGTCAATACAGAGGATAATTTTTTAAAGAACTCATCTTTGAGATCGTCCAAAGCTTTTTCGATCGCTGCTTCTGTTTTCTCAGGATTGGCCTTTTCAATTAATGTTCGTTTTGCCTTCCAATATCCTTCAGGCGAATGGATGTGATAGGCGGATGAAATACCGTTTTCGCCCAGGTGCTCCAATACATCTGGAATGTCAGAGGATCTCATGATCCACTTCAATGATCCATAGTATGAAGGCACAGAATAGAAAGATCGGCCGAAGCTGTATTTGTTGTGATATCCAATGCTCACCCTGTGACGAAAAGGGTCCCGAGGATCATGCTTCATATATGTAGCAATGCCTGTTCTTAGGCAATTGTTGGTGAAGTCACCTGTATATATTCGCTTGACACTTTCGAGGCGTAACGGCCCTGACTCTGGCCACTCAAGGCGCGCGTCTGTGGCCGGAACAACCTCTAAGTTTTTGATAAAAGATTCGCGTCCAATTCGACCGCCACGATTGAGGTATCGTTTGGCAAAAATGCCTTTCATGTATTTGTACTCGACCATGGCCATGTCTACAAAACGCTTGTAGTCCCAGTCATTAAGCCAATTTTGAATTTGCTGGCTGTACTCGAACTGTCGTGTAATCTGACCATCCGTATGATCAACTTTGTAGAGGGCGGGGCCTTCTCCATAAAGGAGTCCTATTTCTCTTTCGAGAATGCCGGGTGCCAGGTTGTTTTCATCCATGATGTCACGGATGATATCGGGAAGATTGTTTTGCGCTCCGAAAGGGACAAGCTTTTTGCCCTGAATGAATGTTGGGTCAGCTTCCCAATCAATCTTGGATGAAGAGGTCATCATGCTGTCAAAATCGGAGGTAAGATTGTTGGCTACTGCAAAGACCCCGGCACTTGTATGCAGCACATGGCTGTCTTCTCCTAATTTTTCGACTTTCGTTTCTTCATTCATATCAAATTCAATCGTTGACCATTGAAGGTCATAAGTGTTGGATGATAGAACCTCCTTGGCTCGTTGGTATCCAGGTCTAAATAAGGTTCGATCACTTCATTGCTTTCATACTCTACCATGGGCGACTTCTTTCTAAGCCTGGCGTTCCGCACTTCAACTATTCCTTCGGTCGTCTGTGCGGATCTGTTGTAGCTCATGAAAGTGAATGAGAAGGGCACACCTTTTTTGGATAGCGCCCTCATGTCGTTGATCGCTTCAAAGACTGTCATTCAGTTTTTTTCTTTATCAATTTTTTCATTCCAGCCTGAATGGTATCGGGCATGATGATCAATCCTATCCCTCCTACAATCCCAAAGCCTACATATAGTGAGTTGATCTCATAATGAAAGTCGGGATTGTTGCCTTGTAGCCACATAGGAAGAAAGATGTAGGCGACTACTATGAGGATCAGTATGATGCCTAATATGGTTGTCTTGATTCCTGATTTTGCGTTTTCAAATGCTTTTTTCATTGTGTAGTTGATTTTTAGGGTCATAAATATTTTTGTGAGGTACACCTATCGACAGACAGAAATTGATCATGTCGAAACCAGGGCAGAACCATTTTTTGTCTTCGTCAAATTGGTAGTGGCCAGCAATAAGAATATCGTCTTGTTCAGCAATGATTGACCATATTTCAGAGGCCATTCGGGCTTTTTGTTGAGTAGTGCGTGTGTCAGCATATTTGCCTGCTTTGTTTCGACCTCCGACATTGACAATGTGCTGAGATACATGATTGACCCAAACACCATCTTTGTCTTTTTTGCCTACTCCATTGGATCGCTCCATGAGATCTACTACCGAGTCGTTGTTGTCTGGAATCAATACTTCCAAGTCACCATCGAGGTGGATCATTTTGGAGTAGCCTAAACGGCTCCAGTTTTGTTCAATGATTTGCCATTGTATCAAGTCTTGTTTTGATACTCCACGTCCTGCTTTGGTGTCTGTGCAGTGCCAGACTTGGTATTTGCGTTTCATCAGATTTTGGTTTTTTGTTCGTTTTCCTTATGCAGTTTGCGGTATGTCTGAACCGCGATGGCAAGGGAAATGAGCAGAACGATTGTCCTCAGAATGACATTTATCTCTTCAATAAAACTTAATCCAGTACCAGAGAGGATAACCAATATTTCCATTGCTAAAACTTTGTAATTCATCATGTGATATAAATGTGTTATGCCCTGTAGTCAGGGTACAATTCGAAGGTATTATCTGGATGATTATTTGAAAGGACACACAACTAGCAGGGCGCTAATGTTGATTATATTTGAGTATGGAGTGGAAAGAAATATTGATCGCTGCAGCTATCTGGATAGCGTCTATGTGGCTATATGCTGTGTATAGACGAAAAAAAGAGAGGAGAAATTATTGAATTTGAATTATTCACTTAAATAAAATACCATGAAAAAATCACACCTAATTTTACCTGTAATTGTTTTATTAAGCATTGTTGTTTTTGGATTTCAGTCCAATCAAGAAGTCCAATATGAGTATGTGACAGTGAAAGTTTTTGAAGCAACCATGGTCAAGAATCATTTAACAATTATTTATCCTGATGGAAAAATAGAAACTCAAATTATGAATAAGGTGACAAAGAATGTCGCTGTAGATTATGAAGCTCATCTTAGGATAATAAATAAGACTTTTAATGACCTAGGAGCAAAGGGATATAAAATGGCAAGTAGTAACTCCGGAGGAAGCTCGAATGCAATTACCAATGATTATGTATTTATGCGAGAATTGAAATGATAGCTGATACTTTGAATATGATGGCGGATCCTGTGTTTTTGGATACGCTGCAGATCGGTGATGCTCAGACTTTAATTATTAATGTGCAGGGGGCAACGCAAGAGAATGGGTTTGAATGGAAGGATTGGGTTTC
>JAGDZN010000018.1:0-451 GCA_049115835.1 Reichenbachiella sp. | reverse complement strand
AATACTAAGTCAATCTCTGTAGAAGATATAGTTGTTCCGGATACCAAAGAAGGCACCGCGTTATCCGTAATTGTAACTGAGGAAGCAGATATAATCGGTAATGCATTACCCGCAGCATCCACCCAAACTGTGTTGGTTGCAATAGCAATATCAGTTGAACCTATCGCTGTATTGGCAATCGTACTCAAATGATCAGCCACAGGAATGTTAGTGATAGAAACCACATTAGTGCCTCCTAAAGGATCTGAAATTACCATAGACCCGCCCCCTGAATCATTAGTTACTGAACTTCCATCAGGTAACGTTAAAGTACCCAAATCACCGATCACTGGTGCAACACCATCATCGGTATCAATGTTTTCATCAAATACTAAGTCAATGCGATCTACAAACCCATCATCATCGGTATCATAAATATCTACCGATGAAAGGCTTGGGACAATGCCATCGT
>JAGDZN010000017.1:0-159251 GCA_049115835.1 Reichenbachiella sp. | reverse complement strand
CTGCCCCAAAGAAGTAGTCTCATCAGTTACATAATTTACCACTTCACTAAATACTAAGGCAATCTCTGTAGCAGATATAGTTGTTCCGGATACCAAAGAAGGCACCGCGTTATCCGTAATTGTAACTGAGGAAGCAGTTATAATCGGTAATGCATTACCCGCAGCATCCACCCAAACTGTGTTGGTTGCAATAGCAATATCAGTTGAACCTATCGCTGTATTGGCTATCGTACTCAAATGATCAGCCACAGGAATGTTAGTGATAGAAACCACATTAGTGCCTCCTAAAGGATCTGAAATTGCCATAGACCCCCCGCCTGAATCATTAGTTACTGAACTTCCATCAGGTAACGTTAAAGTACCCAAATCACCGATCACTGGTGCAACACCATCATCGGTATCAATGTTTTCATCAAATACTAAGTCAATGCGATCTACAAACCCATCATCATCTGTATCATAAATATCTACCGATGACATGCTTGGGACAATGCCATCAGCAATATTTGCTCCTGCAACAACAATATTACCAATCAATGCTGCACCTTCTACTAATGATGCTGCTATGCCCAAATCAGATGCAGTGTAATTTACTGCAACATAATTTGCAGGATCAAGTGTAACTGATATCGTAGTGGTTCCCTCTCCTGTTGTTGAGGCCGCTCCTCCTGTGTTCAATCCTGTCGCTGCTATACCCGCTAAAAAAGTCGCTTCGTCGACTACAAAATTTACAGGCTCATCAAATACAAAATCTATTTGGGATTCTGATATGGTCGTCGCACTTGCAAGATTAGGTCCATTGTCACCTGTACCAGTGACATTCACCGTATAAGTTTGATCGGCAGGTACATCAGCACCTGACGTAGTAATGACTACTGCATTTGGATCAACCATGGATACATCAGGTGCATAAGTCAAATCAAAGGTACTGGAAGCACCTGGTGTTAAGGTTCCTATCGTTTCATTGGTGATTGACCATTTGGCATCAGGTGTGAGCGCGATTGATGCAATATTTAATCCCTTCAAACCAATATTCGTAATGGTAAAATTAGTGGTTTGATTTCCACCTAATCCTACTAAGCCAAAATCGGTATCGGCTGGCGTACCTGCTGTATTGCCATCATCCACCACATTTTCACTTATCGTTGCAGAAACTTCAAGAATCGAAGTTGTATTGTTATAAGCATCTGAAGTTCCATTCCAAGTAGGTGCATTAGCGAGCGTTCCATCCAATGTAACTGCTGCAGAAGCAGCATTATCAACCGCAGTTCCAGCCCCTTCATCAAAAAGGTAATTAAGAACTAAATCCCCTTCACTTTCTGGAGTTAGCAATGCCGTATTTGCATATTGACGAATTTGCTGTGGAGTACGAGCAACATTCCATACTCTAACATCATCGAACTCGCCGCCTGCATAATTCGCCGGACCTGCCTGAATTCCAATAAGCAATGTACCGTCCGTCGTATTTAATGTCTTGTTAAAATTACTACTTGGAGTTTCTACTCCATCTACAAATACCCTCACTTCTTGAAGTGTACCATCATGAGTCACTGCATAATGATGCCATAAAAGATCAGGAATGCTATACCCTGTTGCATCATTTCCATTTTCATCATAAAGTGATAGTTCATTCGAAGCACTCACCATTAAACCAAATGCATTATTGGTGGTAGCAGCTCCCCAATTAATCAAATGCTCTATACTGGTAGCAGCAACATCTTGCTTGTACCAAAATTCTATTGTTCTATCCGCATCTCCAGAAATACCAATGCTTGCGTCAGAATTAACATATTGGGTTGACCCATCAAGGGTGAGAGATCCACCTGTAGAATATGATACTTCTAGATAACCATCAACTCCTGTTACTTGATTAACAGACCAATTGCCTCCAGGTAAATTAATAACGACACCATTATCCGCCCATGTACCACCATTTGTCAAATCCATAAGTCTGATGGTAAAGTTTCCTGTAGGCACAAAAGATGCATCCGCTATGACATTGATAATACTTGCATTGTCTAAGGTCACATTGCCACCCGTCACATCAACAAAGTCAAAATCTGTACCTGCCACTGCGGCTGAAAATGGATCGTTGAAAACTTCTAAATCTAGCGTACCACTGTTGGTAAAGCCAGAAGGGAAAGATGTAGTCTCCGGTGATAAACCAGGAGACAAAGTCCCTGATACTGTATTATTAAACGAAGTGCCTACTTCACAAACAACTTTTCCTCCTAGAAATCCTGTGTTATTAAAGGTACCTGATCCGGCCTGTAACGTTGTACTGGAACCCAAAAAGAGTTTTCCATTATTAGTAATTGTTGCGCCATTTATCAGATTCAATATCCCAGTGAAATTCATATTGACATCAATTCCTGAAGCAATTGAGAAATCCGAATTATCCAGCGTATATCCGCTGCCTGTAAAAGTAGAATTACCATATATCGCTATGTCAGCAGTACCATCTGGCACTATACCTCCACACCAGTTGGCTGCATCTGTTGCATCATCGCCACTCGTACCGATAAACTCTCCTAGATTACATGGGTATAAACTACCAAGAACCCAGTTAGACGAACTTCCAGTTTTTGCGAATCCAGACATAGTTCCACTATATGTCCCAGCAAGATCCACTATTTCAGGGGCACCTATACCAGTATTATCTGCACCTGCTATTCCCTCATCAAATATATATGCAGCCAACAAGTCTTGCTCATTTCCTGAAACGTCAGTAGACATGAGTTGTGATATGCCAAATGAATCAAAGGCTGTATTCCAAAAACGGAGTTTGTCTATTGAACCACTCATCGGTCCAGTATTATCAGGTGTTTGCCCTATTTTCAAAATTCCAGACAAACCAGCACCTAAAATTGTTGCATTGTTAGATCCCCCATCTGTAACATCTGCACCATTCACATAAATTCTACCACCAACTCCGTTTTCACTTACCACTGCAATATGTGTCCAGATATCAGTCGGTACGGCAGATGCTGTTGAACGAAGGTCTAATCCATTAGCACTGTTTCTAATTTCAATAATACCGTTGTTCAACCAAATTGCATTTGCATTACCACCTCCTGTAGTACCTCCAATGATTCCATTGAATCCAGTATTGTCATCTATTTTGACCCAAACATCAAGCGTCCAAGTATCTTGTACGGTCAAGGCGTCTAGCATAGATTCGCCTCCTGCCAAATCCACCTGGTCATCAGTACCATCAAAATGTAAAGACGCATCCTCCCCTGCAAAACCTCCTACATCGAAGGTGAATACGCTTTCATCTGCATCATCACTATTGATCGTGATGGTCTGTGTGTCTGCTCCATTTGCAGCAGGCGTATAGGACAGTGTAATTAATTCCGTCGCTCCAGGAGCAATAATTCCTGAAAATCCTGGCGTTGTAAATTCTCCACCGGCGACTATTGAAGCCACATTTAAGTCTTGTAATCCGTCATTAGAGATTTCCAACTGAATATCTTTTTGGACACCTACCTCTACTCTTCCGAAGTAAGTTCCTATATCTGCACCTACAGGATCTACACTGCCGCTTGTCAAGTCTGTGTTGAATCCATCAATATTAACAGTAATCTCTGAATAGGTTCCTGCTGCAAAAGTTGACGTTACCCAGTTGGAGGTTGCTCCAGTCAACCCAAACCCTGTTAATTGTCCATCAAAACCATTATCTGTGATGTCCTTGAGGAAGTTTTCTTGAGAATTGTCTGCTCCAGAGGGTTCTCCATCATTGAAATCATAAGCAGCAACCAAGTTAGCATCACTTGTGATTGTAGAAAAAGCATTGAGTTGAAGCTCAGCTTGAGAAAGTGCTCTATCCCATATTCTGACATTATCCATCAACCCTGAAAAGAAATTTGTATATACTCCACCACTAGTCCCATCTTCCAGTGCTCCAATTTTAAGACCTTCATTTGTTGCCCCTATATAATCGATTCCTCCTACGCTTACAGGGAATGTATAAACTTCGTTTCCATTGATGTAGAGACGTATATTTGTGCCATCAAATGTTGAAGCGACATGATACCATGTCGAAGTATTGAATGCATAATCGTAAAATGCTATTTCCTGCGTGGAACCATCACCGGCAATTTGAGCAGCTGCCAATTGAATAGTACCGGAGTTATTATTGATTCCAAAAATATACCCATTGACGTCACCATCAAATGAACCTTTCTGAACAATCATTCCAATATCATTGGATGCCGGAAATGCTGAAATATTTATCCATGCCTCGAGGGTATAATTCGCGGTCTCTAGGGAGGCGTCATCATTAACATACACATAATCATCTGCACCATCAAAATCAAGCGCATTGTCAATCAAATTCCCTGTAAAAGTATAAATCGTTGCATCAGCATTGTCTCCATCACTGACTTGGTCAAAACTAAAACTTCCAGAAGCTCCTACCGATCCGGTCATTTCAATTTTCAATTTTCTCTGAATGAGATCATCTCGGGTAATTGTGTATGGAGGAAAAATATCTTCTGCTCCATTTATTCCGTCTAAATTTCCGTCATAGAATAAAGTGGCTACTCCAGACAAAGCTGAAACATCCGTAATCCTCAAAGACTGTAATACATCTGCGCCATCTGCATCTGTAAACGGAAAGAAATTCTCGCTAAAATCTTTTACCGTACCTGTTCCGGTGTAACCTGCGAAGCTACCTGAGGTAGGTGTATTATCATTTGTGCCAAAAGGTGACAGACTAAGTTGCATCCAGGGAGACCCATCTACAAAATCCCAATTGGTTTTAGGGTCTTCATTAATTACCGCCCTGATACTGGCTATTGAGCCAGCGTGTAAACTTGCCCCGTCATCAAATAGTGCGTCTTGAAAAAATGTGTCCCCTCCTGGAAATAAAGAAACAGCGTTGATCCCATTGACAAGTGTATTAGGAAGTTCAGATTGGTTGACACTACCATCTGCATCAATAGACCATTCTGTTCCACCAATGTCCTGATTGAGTTGATTTGTGTTTATTGCAGATAAAAAATTATTAACAGTTACTTGTGTTACGCCTGTACCAGTTACAGTTCCTTGAAACGCTAATATCTGATCTCCTGTAGCCGGTATTGAGAATGTACCAAATGGCTCTGTCAGTGTGCCAGCAGTGGTCGCATCTGTTACATTATAAGCGATTAAAGTTCCTGGGTTAATTAATATTTGGTCTCTGGCTTCTATCGTTGTGCTTGCGACAAAATGTAAATATCCTTCACTCGTTGTACTTGGTCTGAAAAGTCCATTGTCCCACCCTTTATCTGTGAACCATATTTCAGTTCCAGCATCCATATTTGCTAAAGCTACAAATGCAAATTCGTCATTTGTATCTGAAGTATTCATCATGGTAAAGGCAATATCTCCTTCCAAAAGTGTTGTTGGGCTATAAAGTCCATCTCCAGTTATTACCCAAAAGTTAGGCGTTTGTGTTAGTATATCTCTATCAATTTGACCAGTAGCAGAATACAACAAACCATCTGCTCCTAAAGGAACCGCAGGTTGTAAAGGTCCCTGTGCGGCCCAACCATTTAATGTGGCATCATAATTGGCCATAGACATACCAGATTTGTCAAACATCCATTGCATAGTTGTCACAGATGTCACATCCCAAGCACCCAGGTCTTGATCAAATGCTGTCGCCCATTCAAAAGTTGAAGACAAATTCGTAGCGCCTGAAATATCCCACCCACTGATGTCTTGATTGAAGGCTGGGTTATTATTAAACATGTAACTAATATCGATTACTGGTCCTAAAGTCCAAGCACTGATATCTTGGTTAAAATTGGAACCAGCAAACATATAAAACATGTTTGTCACGCCTGTTACATTCCAAATTCCTATGGGTTGATTGAAAAAATCTGTTTCAGCGAACATAGAATTCATATTGGTCACATTGTCGACAATCCAACCACTAATATCTTGATCAAAAGCAAGGGCTGTTTCAAAAGTAGATTGCATAGTAACCACATTGTCAACATCCCAAGCACTAATGTCAACGTTAAACAAACCAGCACTATTGAACATCCATGACATATCTGTCACAGTGATTGTACTCCATCCACTAAAATCAGCTGCTGAAAAATCAGCGTTTATTGCGTTAGCAAACATGTAACTTAAATCTGTAACTGAATTGGTGGTAAAATCAGGTGCATCAGTTGCTGTAACCACCATATTTGTAGCTCCTTGAAAGGCAGCGTTCATTGACGTCCAAGCAATATTACCCCATTGAATTAATCCTACTAGTTTCGATCGATTAGTAAAATCATTATTCAGATAAAAATGTCTTAAATCACCAGTAATTGCCAGCTGATAAGTATCTCCATTAGTCAAGCCTGTTACACTATAATCTCCTGTATGTGATACGATTGAACCTTCTCCGACGCCTGGATTGGTCAGGTTAGTCCAAACGGCATTGTATGTGCCTCCACCAGAAGTAGGAATCGTAAATTGACCATCGGAAGTGACCCATGTGGTAATAAAGGAATTACCTAAATCCATGGGTACAGGAGAATCAGTAAAGTTTGATGAAGCACCTCCACTTAATGCGAATCCAGATAGTGTGCCATTGACAACTTGTTTTTCATCATATAAGTTTATGACCGAAGGATTACTTCCATCAGCTATTCCTTGATTGAATTTGTAGTAAGCCACTAGGTTTGCTTGTCCAGTTGGATTGGCAATTCCAAATTCTGCGTCCAATGGAACCTCCACAATTGTTCGAGCATCATTCCAAAATGCAAGTTCATCAATACTGCCACTAAAAGGGGCAGTACCTGCAGTGGTGTGATCTCCGATCAAAGCCAGTCTATTGCCTCCTGCATTTCCGGTCTCCCCGCTAAAAGCTAATATTCCATCTTGCACTCCATTGATATAGAGGATGTGTCCTGAAGTTCCATCCCATACGGCTGCCACATGTGTCCAAGTTGAGATAGGAATGGTTCCAGTGGATGTAACAACTCTATCATTGAGATTTGTTCTCAAAAAGAACTCTAGTTGATTGGCGGCATTTATTGCTAGATAGTAATCACCAGCTCTTATGGTACCGTTTATATATCTGGAAGTAATGACTTGGAAAACTCCAACCGCATCTGGATAAACCCAAGCTTCAATGGTCAAGTTATTGGCAACCGTTGGATGAAAAGTATCTGTCAAGTCCACAACATCATCCGTACCATCAAAATTCAAGGCATTATTCGGAGCATTGTATGTCACGCTATAAACTCCACTTGCACTATTGGCATTACCTGTGAGATCTTCCACAACACTCGCATTCATACTTATGTCAACTGAGCCACTCAATGCCGGGTAAATGTCAACTGTGTAACTATCTAATCCTCCAGACAAATTGGCTACAGTTCCATTTGTTACATTTATATCAGATAAATCAAAACTGGTAACATCTTCACCAAAATCAATATTTATAGTAAACATCGGATCACCATTGGCAGGGTCTCCTGAATTCGCCGAAAACGATGGTGTGGGCGACACTCCATCCAATGGTCGTGGTGCAATCAAATTCGGCCCAGGTGTGGCAAATGTAGGAGCGCCCATTAAAGTTCCATCTTGTGTTCCGTTGCTTACATCAGTAGCAGTAGCACCATCATTGAAGTTATAATAAGCTAGAAGACCTGGATAATTAGCATCTTCATTAATCTCTTGGTTGTAAAATTCAGCGATCTGCTCACTTGACAAAACTCGATTCCAAACTCTAAGCTCGTCAATCGATCCATTGAATGGATTAATTGCACTTTGTCCATAGCTTCCTATACCACGAGCCGTGGCATTGCTTCCCATGGTCCCAGCGTGTCCTGTAGTACTTTCTGCTACTCCATTGATGAACATGCGTACATTGCCTCCGTCCCATGATGCTGCTACATGCGTCCATTGTGCCTCTGGTATAGACCCTATAGAAGCAACTCCCGAACCTTCCCAGCCAGAACCGTTTCCAATATGAAACCACAGTTTATTCGATACATTATCAGGCCCCATTTGGATGCCAAACGAATTGACAAATTCCTTAGAACAAATTTCGTAATAACCACTATTGGCGTTATTGTAGTACACCCATGCTTCGAAAGTGACAGCTCCAAGACTTTGTATGGCGCCATTGCCAATGTCAACATAATCAGTTGTCCCATTCAATGTAATCGCATTGGTCGCCAAAGGAATAGGCATAGGTCGATCTGAACCAACAAAATTAGAAGTCGAACCATTCAATGCAAAACCAGACAATGCACCAGGGTTATTTCCTTGTTCATCGAAAAGAGATAATACATCTAAATTATCGGCACCATCTAACCCATGATTGAATTTGTAATAAGAAATTAAATTTAGTTCTGAACCAGGTGAAGCAATACCATTTTCTGCATCACTCAATATTTCGCCAGCCGTTCTGGCTGCATCCCAGACCATCACTTCATCAATTATTCCTGTGAAATATTGACTTCCGTCTAATCCCCCTATAGTTACTGGCAAACTCGCTTGTGCAGGAAATGTAGCTACTAAAGGTACTCCTGTACCATCCTCTACTCCATTGATATACAACCTCATATCAGCCCCATCATAGGTGGCTGCTATATGAGTCCATGCATTGGTTGGTATAGAAATCGTACCATTTAAGCCACTAAATGCTGATACACCTGTCCCTACATAGAAAAATGCTTTATCTCCTCCTATCCTCAACAAATATTGCATATCAGAAGCTGCGTCGTAATTACCGATAATCGTTTGATCAGCATTGGTTGTCGTAGGATATACCCAAGCTTCTAATGTTAAGTTGCTATTTCCATCAAAGACTGCATTAATACTCGACCCTAAATTGACATGTTCTGTCCCAGCAAAATCTAAAGCATTCTCCTCCGTTCCATCATCGTATCTAAGCTGCACCGAAGCATTTGGATAATCATATTCAACATGCCAATTGGCTGGTACTCCAGTGATGTCAGCATATTTTCCTATCAAAGTTCCGCCTGCCTCAAGAAAAATAAATTTATCACCATTTACAGGAGAATAGCTACCTATAGACACTTGTAAAGTAGCTGCACTAATATCGACATTGCCCGTTGCAAATATTTGGTCAAAACCATCACCTGCATCACATGTTTCATTCATACCTTCAATCTCTATAAGGTCAGTTCCGGTATTAATGTAGTCACCAGCGATATTTGCACATGCAGGAGAAAATCCTGGAGAGAATACGCCATTATTGGTGAAATTTCCAACAAAATTCAGCATTCCTTGAAGTGTTCCGTTATTAAAGAAATTAGAAGCATTAAGAATATTCGCCGTATTAAAAAAGGTCACCACTCCATTATTGGTAAATGGACCACTCGTCAAATCAAGATCAAAGGAACCTAAATCAAAGTCAACAATATTACCTGGGTCAACAGAAATACTTCCTCCGCCACTCACTATTATATCTTGCGTTTCACTTATAGAAGCATCCGCGGTATAGGTTACAGCAACTGTTAAATTGCTGTTATCAGGAACCGTTCCTTCACACCAATTGGCAGGATCCGTAACATCCCCATCAACGGCACCAATAAAATCTCCTGATACACATGGATTATCAATGGTAAAAATATTTGACGCCAATAGGCCTCCATCAATCGAATTATGATCTTCTGTTATTCCGAAATTTTGATCTACCAGTGGTTGATCAATGCCAAAAGTTTTTCCGTTTGTCGCACTCGCAGCAACATCTACGGTTACATACCAATAAACTGCTGCCTCATTGGTATAAATGTCCCCAAAAAGTAAGCCTATTGTACCTGGTGCTAAATCATAAGGATTACCTTCTTCAAAATAGCCAAATGAACCCAAATAACCATTGATCAATGCATCGCTAAAATCATCAACACCTACTGATACATAGTAGTTAAATTGCACGAAATCAGATTGATCAAAGTCTCCATTGGGTGTGAATACAAATCCTTGCATTGTCGCAACACCATCAGGTGCTGCCATTAAGACTTTATATACTAAGTTATTGGTAGAACCTGCTACCAAATTTCCTCCTGAAACAAGTGGTAAAGGAGTAGAAAAGGTAACATCAAAAGGAGGAACATATACACCTGTGGTTACTGTGAAATTTTCAACAGAAGATAGATTTCCAGAAAAATCCTCAGCAACAAGGTAAAAATAATACATGGTAGTAGCTGACAACCCTCCAATCCCAAATACTTCAGTCCCAGTTGGTCCTCCATATTGGGCATTCAAGAATGCTGGATCACCGTTTCCATCCTGTCCAAGCAAAACTTGATTTGCATCTGGTGTAATATCAGTGGTCAAGGCCACCCAATGCAAATTATAATCTTCGTCTACAGTAATAGTAAAATCAAAGCTTTCATGATCTGGGGTATTTACTGCATCAATTGACATCATTGGAGGAGTCACATCAGGTACAGATGTCGTTACAGTAAAAGTTTCAATATTAGAGGGGTTTGATGACGCATCCTCAGCAAAAGCATATATATAATAGGTTGTTGAGGGTGATAGCCCAAAGGCAGATACAGTATTAAATCCGTTAACCCCATAGCTAACTTGTTGCGCCGCACCACCACCATTTCCATCAGTACCAGCTAAAATATCAGTACTCAATGGTGGAAAAGTATTATCTAACAATGCTACGATATGAAGGGTAGCTTCCTCATCAACTGTAATATCAAAATCAACATGTGTCGACAATGCAGGATATACTTGATCTATACTTAAGGTTGGTGAAACAACGTCTGGTATGTCTGTTGTAACTATGAAAGTTTCAACGTTAGAGGCATTTCCAGAATAATCTTCTGCATATGTATAAATATAATAAGTTGTCGAAGGATTCAATCCATAAGCACTTGCCCCATTCGAACCGTTTACTGAATACCCAAAAGAATAAGCTGCTGGGTTCGAATTAAGATCTTGACCATTCTTAATTTGAGTAGGAGTTGGTTCTCCTGTATCTGTTGTTAATAATACCAGATACAGCTCACTAGGTTCATCAACTGTAATATCAAAATCAAACTGAGTAGATAAAGCTGGATAAACTTGATCTATGCTTAAGACAGGTGAGACCAAATCTGGATCCGCCATTGTAACAGTGAAAGTTTCAACACCAGATCTATTTCCAGAGTAATCTTCTGCTACAGTATAAATGTCATAAACAGTAGATGCCAATAAATTAAAAACAGCCACATTATTATTTCCATTGACACCATAACTTATCACCTCTGCAGCAGGATTACCCAATCCATCAGTACCTGCAATTATTTGAGACGCGTTCGGTGCGTTACCTGTTGTAATTGCAACAATATGCAAAGTAGCTTCTTCATCAACAATTACTTGAAACTGGAATTGCGTTGAAAATGGCTCATCTACATTATCAATAGCCAATGATGGTGAAGTGGTATCGAATACGTTATTCAAACTAAAACCGTCAAGTCCATTGTCTATACCATTGTGATCGAAACCGGCAATGTCATCAAGGTTTCCATTCATTGGTAAGTAAACCTCTAATCCAGGCTCGTTCCCTACTAATTCAATATCCTTATTGCCAGCAATCTCAACAGTTGAACGTGCTACATTCCAAATCCTAAAATCATCATACAATGCACTAGCTTCTGTCCCATCATCACCTCTATTTCCCAACCTAACATTTTGGGTGGAATTTAATGGTACGTTGCCCCCTGAGACGATAAACTCTGTCTCTAACGCCCCATCGATAAATATTTTACCTTCAAGGTTTACATCGGTTGGATCATAAACAATCGCAACATGATACCATTGATTTTCTATCAAAGAAGTGGTTGAATTCGCACTTGTTGAGTTCGTCCCTCCCCCAAACCATGCAGATACAGTCCCAGTACGCGTATCGCCAGTTGTTGTAACGTAAAGATCAAAAGGTGCTGCTATATGGTCATTCAAAGGTGGTTCTCCCGTTTTAGCAAAAATGGCATGACTGCCATCCGACAGGTCATTGAAATAAACCCACCCCTCTACAGTAAATTCACTTGTATTAACATTATAGTCGATTTCGACATTATTAGGACCACCTGATAAATCAAGTGACATATTCTGAGCTATTCCACTTATCGAAAATGACAAAAAGAATACTGCAATAAAAACGCTTCTAAAAAGCTGAGAGGGACCTGTTGGGAAATTCATAGTTCTTCTGTTAATCTTCAAAATATCCAAAAATCAATAGAAAGATTATTGGTATAATCTTTCTTAAAAAATGTTGAATTATTCGTATAGAGGGGAGTGTATATTGAACTTTTCCAATAAACCGTTATACTATTCAAATAATTCGGTTGCATTCTGAACTACTTAATTACTAATTTAATCATTTACTTATATTTATAACTTGGTTAATAATATTCCTTGAAATATTACAATTATTATCTTAATTCTCCTTGACTATTTGTCTTGATCAAAGTCATCATTTTGGCGTCTCCTCCAAAGCCCATGGTACAGCCTAAAAGCAAAGAACCATCGGCATTTAACCATATAGCTTTTCCTTCATCATCAACATCACTTCCATAGATTTGAACAGATTCACCAATGATATCGCCATCACCATTCACTTTAGTCAAAACGACTTCATCCTGCTTTAATACATTGTTTTCATCTGTATGACTTTTCAATGCTCCAAGCACATAGAAATTACCATCATCTAGTTTTACTAAATCAAATCCTTTATTCCCTTCATCATTTGTAGACAAACTACCATCTGCGCTACCAACAAGGTCCAATAACTGGAAGCTTCCATTACTAATCAAACCTTTATCGATTCTTAAAAAGAATGCCCTCTGTGCTCTTGAATTATCATCCCCAGTAGTACCAGTAACATATAAACTGTTTTCATCGGAGATAATACTCGTAGGAATATTGTCCAATGCTGGTTCACCGAATTCCCTGGAAGGTGCAAGTTCATTACCATCTGTTGGGTCAAACCATTTGATCTTGACTTTTTGATTATTTCCATCCAAAGGATCTTCAATTGAAGCCAAGTAGAAGAATTCATTATTATCTTCAATAAGCTTCAGCCCATGATCATTTCCTGAATCATTACCGTCAAATTGTATCCAATTGCTAACCGTATCCATATCGTAGTTTGCATCATGCGCAACACTTGTCATATATACCGTGTAATTGTTGGCCTCACTTCTTTCATCTTTGCCAGTTTTGACACTTCCAACAAGGATAAAGTCTCCATTGACTTCAACCATTCCGCCTCCTCTAGTTTCAACATATACTGTATCAAAAGTTGGATCATTGTCTAGGTTTCTATTGTCTAAATATTGAAAAGAAGTTTCATTGGTTATAGTACCATCACTCATATCAAACCGAATGACAAATGCTTTTTCTTTCACTTCTCCTAAATAAGCCGTTCCTATAACCCAACCTTGAGAATTATCGTCTTCTAACAAGAATAAACTGGATGGTGCCTCTACACTTTGCTCTCCATCTCCATCATCTGTAAAATCTCTTTGTACCTCCCACAACCTATTGCCAGCACTGTCGGTTAGCATCAATAACATGTCGCTCTCTCCTATTTCAGAAGCTCTAGTACCTAAGATTAGATATTGATTTGTTCCTTGAATTTGGACCATATCAATAATCTCATCCTCTTTCTCAGATCCATAGTATTTGACAAATATCTCAGAAGGAGGAATACTAGAAAGATCCTCTTTGGCACAACCAAAAAGAGATAACAATACTACCAAAGCAATATATGACTTAATATTCATCGCTATTTTCATTTTATGCTCCATGATTATCTTTTCATTTCCCGTGAAGCGTCACGTAAAAGTTTCTGCTCGGGATACTTGATTGGTTTGTAAATAGAGAAAATGAACCCTATGTTAAAATTGATCTTGTTCAATGATTTATCATCATCAATATGAGCAATATTGTAATTCAATTGCTGGGAGTTATATCTATTTTCACCGTTTACGAAATTCCGTCCGCCAGAATGATAGGTAGCTTCCATAAAAAAAGTTTTGGTACGCTGAACTGTGAACTTAACACCTGCTCCTCCAAAATAAGACCAATTTGTTTTGTTTCTCATATCAAATTCACTCAAATCCAAGTTAGCTACACTCACTGTAGTAGTACCTATTCTTTCACCTGTCATATTTGCTGATATCAGATAGTCAAAAGAAGCACCACCGATCACATATGGGATGATTTTTCTTTTTCCCACTGGAATATTATACCTGATTCCTAAGGGCGTACTCAACCAAAACTGCGCTTCCTTCAAATCCTTTACTTCAAAATTCGCTCCTGGGGCTCCTGCCGTGTTCGTTATGATAGGGTTATTGATTACATAATTTTGCCATGAAAATTTCACACGCAACACCAACTCCATGTCTTTTAAAACATTAATTTCTTTCACAGGTGTATATTCTATCAAAGCACCAATGTGCATTCCAATCCCAGGTTCGAATGATTTTGAAATGGTTCCGCCATTCTCATCATAGATGTCAGTTCCTGAAGTAAACGAACTATAGGGACTAAGCGAATTAGCAAAGGATTGATTCACTCCCGCAAATCCACCCACTCTAAATATAGGTTTGTATCTGAATTTTTTGTACAAAACAATGAATTCGGCTGGATCATTGGCAACACTATACGGATGTTCCGGATCGGACTCTAGCAGCTGAATTATCGCATCCTCGGCATTAGGTTCATCATCTAAGAAAATATAAACCATTGCCATCAAGCGATAGGCTCTCGTTTTTTGCTCTTTAGAAAAACCAACTTGCATACAGTCCCCTTCTTGAAGTTTATCTAAAACTTCAGGCAGTCTACCCTCATCATAAAGCGCATTCGCTTCATTGAGTTGTTGGGTACATTCTACACTTTGACTAAAAGACAGGAGCGGTAAGCATACCATCAAGGCAACTATCCAGCTGGCTGTTTTCAAATTGAATTTATTCATATACCTAGTTATCAGTCTGCTTTGGTAAGCCTTCACAAGTTTCTCGATACTCAATATCCTCTCCTACATATGCCTCCCATGTATTCTCACTTAAATTATGCTTTACTTTTTCATGTCCACAAATTTCTTGTGCCATTTCATCGGGTTGCGTTGGCCAATATCTAATAATACCATCACCTGCACCTGTCATTAAAGATTTTCCATCAGGAGCAAATGATGCTGACCATACCCATTTTTTATGCATCAAACCATGACCATGGTCATCCATTACGATTGGTAAATCATTTAAGTATTCCATTACCCAAAGTCTAGCTGTACCGTCATAACCTGTAGAAACTAGTAATGAATTATCAAAATTAAATTCTAAATCAGATACAGTTGAAGTATGTCCCGTTAATTTTTTCACTAAGACACTCGATTCCAAATCCCACAATACTATATCCCCATCTTCATTTCCAAAAGCTAACAAGTTGTCATCACTTGAAAATGTCAATGAATGTACCGCTGATCCTTGCTGAGAATACACCGAAGTTTCTTCATAATCATTTTCCAAATCCCAAATTATGACACTGCCATTTTCACTTCCACCTGCTAGATAGCGGCCGTCAGGGCTTATGGCCAATGCTCTGATCCTTGATGATACCCTGGCCAATTCGGAACTTTTATTCATATCATTGATACGAATAACCTTATCTCCAGAAGAAGAAATAAATCCATTGCTATCTTTTAAAAAGACAATGTCAAATACAGAGCCATGATGTCCAGAAAGCACCTTAGGTTCAGCGTTCTGTTTTTTCAAATTATATAATAAGATTTCATCATTGCTACTTCCAACGGCTAACCATTTTTCATCAGGACTAATTTCAACCACACGACTCAAACTTCCAATATCCATCAATTCAGTGAAGTTTCTTTCGTCATTGGTCATGTTCCATGAGTAAATTTTACCATCACTACCTGCAGAGTACAATCTTTTTCCATCTTCAGAATACACCACAGATCTCACAGATTCAGTGTGTCCATGATAATGATTAAATGCTGACGAATCAACTCCACCATATAATTCACGATATGCGTAGTACACCCCAGAATAGACATCAGGATTATATTCTTTCGTTCCATATTCATCATCAAACAGCCAGGACTGACGAGCCAGCACCGCCTGTTGTTCCGCATTGCCTTCAACATTTTTAGACTTGATGGCCATCGAATTTCCAATTGCCTGGAATCTCAATGCTTCAGCAGCCAATCTCTGTTGTTCTGCTCGCTGTGCATTCGCATCTGCCAGTAATTGAGCTTTTCGAGCCTCTTCAGCATTTGCCTCTGCTTGTTTTTGATTCTTTTTTGCTAATTCAGATGCTGCCACAGCAAGTTTCTGTTGCTCTAATGCTTTAGCCTCTGCTTTTCGTGCATTATCTGCTTCTACTTTAGCTGCTTCTCTTGCAACATCCGCAGCATTTTTTTCACGGATCGCTTCTGCAGCCAAATCAACCGCACGTGCTTCTGCTTCTTCGGCACTTTTTCTATGAATTTCTGCTTGTATCAAGTTGGCCTCTGCTTCCCCTTTGGCTTTTTCAGCTTCATTTGTTTTGATAAATGAAAACACCAAGAAGAAAATCGAAATCAAGGCAGCGCCCGCTAGCACCCCTGCTACTATTCTAGAACGTTTTAACGCCCTTTGCTGTAATAATTCTTTATTTCTTTGCTCTGTCTCATAGGCTTTCTTACTAGTTTCCAAAAAGACAATGGTTCTTTCAAATGCAGGATCATAACGTTGTCCCCATACCAATGTAGGTTTATTCTCTTCTTGCCAGTTAAGTGCTAATTGCAAATCAGGCATCTTCCATAGACCAGCACGACCCAATTGAAATCTTTCAGCGGATTCTGATAATTTCAAATACATTTCGGCAGATCTAGATTCTTCATCTAACCAAGATTTCAACCTTGTCCATATCCTCATCAAACTTTCGTGAGAAATATCAACCACAGTATCTGATTCTAATTTGACTCCATATGGAGGCATTAACAAAGTTCTTCCCGGCTCACGGAATTTATCAACCACTCTTCCGACTTCTTCTTCAGTCACTCCAGAAATTGCAGCGATGGTTGCTACCTTCGTTGGACGTCTAATACCAGAAGATTCTGTTCCTCTTTCGGTAAGAGCTTTAAACATTGCCTCACAAATTTGCTGCTCACGCTTGGACAATGAATCAAATGCTTCATTTGCATGTTGAGAAAGCGCTTCACGCAATGTACCTATTGCATTATAATGCTTAAGATCCATTGGCTCTCCTTCTCGCTTATGTTCTTGCCAGAATTGCCATGTTCTCATTAATGCATGCTGAAGAATCGGCAGTGCATCAGGGTTATCCCCAACATCATTCAATAATTGCTGACTTAAACGTGGCGCAATTTTACCTCCCCCTACTGCAACAGGACCTTCTATGGCTAATCTCTTTTGATCTCTCGTCATTTGAGGAATCAAATAGTGACTATCATTAATCATTTGTGTCAAATCCGGATACATGGCACAATCACCGATAAAATCCGAACGCATAGTTAATGCTACATAAATTGGAGCGTCATATTGTTGAACTGCTTCTAATAACAAATTGACAAATGCTGAGGATTCGTCAAGATCAGAAGAAAGTGTTTCTAATTTTTTATATCTAAATAACTCCTCGAATTGATCCACTAATACAAGAACATTTTCCTGATCAGAAGATTTCAATTGATTGACAGCTTCAATAAGTCCAAGCGAACTACTTCTTAAGACTGTCGAAGTAATGGTCTTTTTAATTAATTTCTCTTCATCTTCCAGTCCTTGATAATGGTCATCTTTGACTAAGAGCGATTCAGCTAGGTTGTCAATCGGACCACCACCCGGTCGAGTGACGACAATTCGCCAATTTGACCCTGCTTGTGTCATGAATCCGCCATACAACGTAGGAATTAGACCACAATACATTAAGGATGATTTTCCACTACCAGATGCACCCAAAATACCGACGAATTTGTTCTCAGACAATTTCATCAACACTTCATCACTTTGGCCTTCACGCCCAAAGAACAAATGACTTTCTTCTGTGCCGAAAGGACGAAGACCCGGGAATGGGTCTACGAAATCCTGCATTTCGACCTCTTGCTGATCTCCAGATAAAATTTCTTTTTCGCTCATCTTAGTTTTCCAGTTTAGTCAAGAACGGTTCTATTTTTTGGGGAGAAAATTCTCCTTCTCCTAATATAATAGTCCTACTTGATTGAAGTTTTTGATTCTTAAGCTTTGATTTATCTTCCGCAAAAATAGCGGAAGCCCTCATTGGCCTGACTCTTCCGAAGCCCGGCGCTTTCAACAAATCCTGCAATTTTGTTCTAATCCATTCTTCAGATGACTTTCCAAAATAAATTAGGGAAGCATCACACCTTCTCAGGTTTTCCTGATGAAGATATCTCAAATCCATTACCTCACCTTCGAACATTGAGGTGACGACATTAAATCCTTTTTCCTTTAGATAATCATGCATTGGCTTCACAGACTCCTTGTCTTGCTGATCGCATATTAAATAAATGATATTGCCTTCATCGGGCAAACTATCATCTACTTTTAATTCCTTTGACTTAAACCTTCCACCGGTAACTAACTCTTCACGAATGATTGATTTAAGTTCTTGAAGAGGAATTTGCAATACTTCTGCTTCATCCAAAGCAGCAGCATCTCCTTTCAGATCTTCAATAAATATCTTTTGTCTCTCACTCACATTTTTAAGATCAGGAGAAAGCCAAATCAATCTACTGAATTTGTCTCCACCCCCATGTTTGAGGTTGTAATCATGCACATCATAGGTATGTTTAGATGCTACCCGGTTTTGCACGTCGACAACAGAGAGTTCCGAACCCGCAGGTTTATAGCCATAATCCTCACCAACCAAATGTATTGACAGACAACACTTGTCTAAATCTGCACTGACCATTGCTTCTAAAGCATTAACTTCTTTTGGTAGGGACTGGTCAGGCAAAACCCTGTATCCATGCCTGATCAATTCTCTTTTAATAATGTCTCTTTGGATGATCATATCCACGCCAGAATTAGCGAGATAAATGGTCTTTTCTTTACCTACATCCTGATTTTTATCATCCGGTTTTTTGGCCCCTAATTCAATAAGTTTAGATTGAATTTGATAAATATCATAGGCCATATCTACCATTTTCATCCAATAGCTTCTCTCCGCCTCATTTCCAAAGAAACGTTGGAATTCTTGAGGTTCACCGGTTAAGGCATCTATTTGATAAAAATCATAGGATAAAATATCCGAATACTCTGATAAATACTCATCTACATCAATGGGAAATTTAATAACCTTAAAGAGTCTAGACAACCCTCCTATGGATAGGTTTCCACTTTCTTTAGCATTGCTTGCAAAAACCTGTACACCGTTTACTAAAGTAGGATTATTTAAAAAGTCTTTTGATAGAACAGAAACTAGAATAGCACCTTTGCTATACAAATCAACATGGCTATCATTTTCTGAAACCAATTTAATTTTTGGAGTTTCACCTGAAACTTGTTCTACAAGTGTGATTAGGAACTTATGAAAGTTACTTACCCACCCTTTATTACCACCACCAATTGGTTGGTCATCCAGCGTATGATATGCAAGCAATATGTCGTATTCAAAATTCATTCAAGTTGTATTTTAAATTATATACCAAATACTGATTCTTCCTCTACTTCTACTTCCGATTCATTAATGATAGTCAATATACCATCAACCATATTAACATTTCGAGAAACAGCATCGTACAATTCATCTTTACCTAATGTCAGCAATAAGCAATCTGTTTTCGCAACCAAATTGTATGTTGATGTATCCGAAGATAATATCATCTTATGGCCGACAATGTCCTTTTGCCCAATTACCTTTTCTCCATTCACCTCGTCCTGTATCAAAAGTTCTCCTTTCAATACAATATAAACAGGTCCATTTCCAGCATCCCCGATTTCAGTTAATGTAACGTCTTTAGCCACTTTTATTTCATCAAACCTATTCGCCAAATCCAATAATAACACGCCTGAGATCTCTTTGAAAGACTCAATTTGCTTCAACATTATTGCTCTTTCTATTATCAGCAATTTTTGATGGAATTCTTCTTCATCAGATTTGAAAACCGGTGGCACAATGTCTTTATCTAATTGTTTCTTAGTTGAAGGCTTTAAACGTTTCGTGTGATACTGATATGCATCCTTATCTAATTTGTAAATCGCCGCTGCCGCCGTTTGCACCATAACCCAATCTGGATTAAATAAATTGGCAATAATATCTTGTGTTACTTCCTGTCCTCTTATTTGAGAGAGTTTATAGATTGCCAAGCATTTAGTCCACTTGTTGATATTATTATAATCTCGATTTACTATTTGTAATAAAAGATCAGAATAGCTTTCAAAACTTTCCGGTGGGAAGAAATCACCAAGTTTTTTCAATTTCGCTTCTGGTTTTCCATCATCCAAAACTGCAGCCAGTTTAGGTTTCAAATTCTCATCAACAAAAATATCCAGCATTTCTATACCGAAAGAAACACTATCCGTAGTGCCCAACGCAATATTCTCTTCTACCAATTTGATGCTCTGTGAATCATAAATCATGGCGAGAAGCATGAACATATGATCTAAATTTTGCTGATCTTCTTCTTCAAATGCCGAAACGACCATCTTGTCCAAAAAGTCTTCTCTTTGAAGATCTTGTTGCGCTTTTAAATTCCACGCTAAATCACTAATCGTACTTTCAATGGAAAGTTTAATCCTAGCAGCTTGGAAATCACGTCCTTCAAATCCAACATAACTCAAAGACAATAGGAGTTCGGAAATAATAAGTTTATCAGGGAAATCAATTTTTTTCCAGAGCATTTCTATTGCAGTTCTACCTCCAATTTTTCCCATGATTTGAATGATTCTTACCATAGAATCACTAAACTGTCCTGTTTTATAAAATGCTGAATCTATGGCATAAAAAACGGTCTCTCCAGAAGAAATCAATGCAGAATCTGCAGAGTTACTATAGGTTGGTAAATGCAAGTTTTCTATTAAAACTGACCAGAATTCTGGTCTTTTTAATTTACCGGCTGTAATAATTGCCGCTTTTCTTACCGCTGGGTTAATATCTCTTAAAAGTTCTGTTAAGAAAGGAATAAATTTATCCTCCTCTAATTTTGCCATAACCCGAGCGGCAAAAATTCTATCCATAATATCTGTTGACCTTACCAGTTTTTTGATTCCTATTTCAGTAAGTTCATAATCTTCCATTTCCTGAAGAATTTCCAAAGTCTGCTGTGCAACTTCTCTGACTTCAGGGTCTTCTTCCTTTTTTACCTCACGTTTTAATATTTCCAACGTGTTAAAACTCTTTAGGTAGCCTAGTCTCCAATATGCATACGTTCTTAATTCTTTATGTTCAGATCGAATAAAATCAAGGAGAGAAAAGTCCAATATAATTGGCTCCATTTTTTCCATCAACTTCAAAGCATTCAACACAACAGCAGGGTCTTTTCTCCTCAATTCCTGTTTTAAAACATTAATTGTATTGTGTTCATTTTTCGTCCCAGACCCTTTGAGTTTTGACTTTTGATCTTCTAGTGTTTTTCTTAATTGCTCTTTATACTCAGAATACAACCTTCCTGCATAATAGATTACAAATCCTGCAATGACTAGAATGAAATAAGCATAGTGAATTAATTTAAAGAAGGACAATAATCCCAAAGCGATTTGCAAACCGCCAGCAATAAAAATTGCCATTTGATTTACAACTCCTTCTATTCTTGACTGAATATCAAATCTAACTTTTACGTCAAACGGAAGAAACAACAATTTGAAAGCTGGGCTTTCCAGTGCATCTTTTAAAGAAGCCGTGAACACCCTTCCAACCACTAAAAAGATGAAAAAGAATAAAAAGTCGGGTCCTCTTACTTCATAAGTAAACATATGCCCTGAAACAATTGCGCCAATAACGAAGAGCACTAATATCAAAGGCATGACCATTAGCGCAACGCGCAATCCAAACCGTTCTATTATTATATCATTAATGAAACTTTGAATGATAAAACTGAGAACCATAACAGCTCCTCCAGCAAAGGATATAAATGTTCTAAGCTCAGTATCGTCTTGACCAGGTATTTTATACATGATCTCAGTGGCAGTCAAATAGACGTAATCTGCAAAAATCGCAGAGGCCATTGAGAAAACGATAAATAAAGAAAGTAACCTCAAGTATCTATTTCCTATTAAGTCAGCATAATTGTACTGCTTGATTTTATCAGATTTCCTAATTCTAGATGCAACATCCAGATTATAATCTTTAACAATTAATACTGTTACAACCAGCACTCCAAAAGCGGCAATCCCGGCGATGAGCAACAAATCATGCGTGTCATTTAATAGTCCTATTTCAGTAAGTACTGGAATAGAGAAATACGCTATCATCGTAGCTGTTAATTGACCTGTATCAATTCCGCCTATTGTTCGTTTGGCTTGTTTAAGGTCAAAAATCCGTCCAAAAACACCCCAAAAACCCAAAAGCGTTATTGCAGTGATAGGTGTACTCATTACAAAGAGCACAAAAGGTAAGAATTTCATCCAGGGCAATTCCTCAGAATTGTCAACAAAATAATACGTACCTCTTAAAACCGCAATAAATACAAAAATGATGAATGTATTGGATATGACTAGCGTTGAGAAATTTGCTCTTTTCTGAACAAAAACATACATCGCTGTAGTGAAAACACCTAAAAACCCACGGACGAAAAAAGCTTCTGCCAAATACTCATCCGCCAGTGCATAGACAAATAAGGTGTCCGCACCTACTTGATAACTGGCAAGGAATACTCCCATAAAAAAGCCTTTTGCTAATAAAAGCAACATAGGTTTTTCTTCGCCTGGTTCACCACCTAAAAACGCTAAGAATGATTGGAGCACGGTCAGTTTGTAAAGTTATAGACTATATACAGATTTCTAATTATTAAAAAACAATCTCCCTCCAAATTATACTTTTCTAAGAAATTACCCTAAAAACATATAACTATTTAAAGTTCGATGAAAACACCCAATAGGAACTACTACTTCTATGTTTGCAGGTAGCTCATAGGATATCTAGTCAAACATAAAAAAAAATGTGGTTATGTCTTAAGAATACAACTAGTATAATTAACTAATTGAAGAAATTTTTAAAGATAGCGTACCGTCTCTATATACCGTACAACTATTACTTTGAATAATCCTATTTAATTATTAATTAAGAGTGCTGTACAAATCATCGGCTTGAATTTATACAAAATGCGTTAAGAGGATCGCATGGGTTTGTCAGAACAATGTTGGGGGATAGCGCTACTTCTAGACTTATTAATATGCCTATATTGAAGTTATTAGTTGACTTTCTAAAGTGAATTATAAAATGCAGTGATTCGTACGAGATCTCGCATATCTTCGACGCTTAATTTGTTCTTTTTAATGTATTCTTTTACCTTATCGCTGTTCTTTTTAAAGATCTCATAGATCTCCCCTTTACCACCTTCATAAAATGTAATTTTACCCTTAGTATCGATAAAATAATAGGTGTATTCAAGCCTCTCAATTGAACCAGCTGAACTTCCAACAGAAGTGAATGTTTGATATGGATCTGATTCAACTACTATCCTTTCTCTGAGCATTAATGTCAGCGGTCCTTCATATAATATTTCGAACAGGATTGGTGCTTTAAAATCAGATCTTATTTGATATGGAATCGAGTAGAATTGTCTATAATTATTAAGTGTAGCATCAAAAATCTGAAAATACATCAATTTTTTACTACTAAAGGTCAAAATCTTTTTTTGGCGCTGTCGAGTAACCATGACTTGAACCGAATTCGTCGGGATATCATAATTAATTTCACCTCTCAAAGTATCACGATCCATGGTAACCACCCAGCCCGAATGCCACAAACGAGAAGAAAACTCTTGGCTAAAAACTTCAGTAGTGTTCAGCCCCAAAAGAACTACTAGGAAAATAATTAATTTCAATTTCATTTTTTCAAAATACTATGTCCCATTTTGTCACGTTTTGTCTCCAGATATTTCTGATTATGCGGATTGGGCTTTACTTCAATGGGAATGTTCTCAACAATCTCTAACCCATACCCCATTAAACCTACTCTTTTTGTGGGATTATTAGTTATTAAATTAATTTTATTTACACCAAGATCATGCAAAATCTGAGCCCCTACACCGTAGTCTCTCTGATCTCCTTGAAAACCTAATTTGATATTTGCTTCAACGGTATCTAAACCTTCCTCTTGTAATTTATATGCTTTTAGTTTGTTCAAAAGACCAATTCCACGACCTTCTTGATTCATATATACAATAACTCCTTTTCCTTCCTTTTCAACCATCTCCATAGCAGCATGCAATTGATTTCCACAGTCACAACGACATGAACCAAAAATATCTCCTGTTACGCAAGAGGAATGTACTCTGACCATGACTGGATCAGCTGCATTCCACTCACCTTTCACAAGTGCAAGATGATTCTCCCCAGTATTTAGTTGCTTATAGTGAGTGAGTTTGAATTCTCCCCATTCGGTGGGCATGTCAACGGTGATTTCTTTTTCAATCAGGCTTTCTTCTTGCATCCGATAGGCTATCAAATCTTTTATTGATATCAACTTTAAATTGAACCGATCAGCAACCTTTCTAAGATCAGGTAATCGTGCCATGGTACCGTCCTCATTCATGATTTCAACTAGTACACCTCCTGGTTGCATGCCTGCCATTCGTGCCAAATCAATAGCGGCTTCAGTATGTCCAGCTCTTCTCAAAACACCTCCTCTTTTGGCTTTCAATGGAAAAATATGACCTGGCTTTCCAAATTCTTCTGGTTTAATGTTCGTATCAACCAATGCTTTGATGGTCTTGGAGCGATCACTTGTAGAAATACCCGTTGTACATCCATGACCCAATAAATCCACCGAAACTGTAAATGGTGTCTCATGCAAAGCAGTATTCTTGCCAACCATTAATTCTAAACCCAACTCCTCGCAACGATCTTCAATTAATGGGGCACAAATTAACCCTTTGCCGTGGGTTGCCATAAAATTGACAATTTCAGGAGTAATTTTTTCAGCGGCACAAATAAAATCACCTTCATTTTCTCGATCTTCATCATCTACCACTATGATTACTTCCCCTTTTCTTATTGCCTCGATGGCTTCACTTACACTATCTAACATTTTGTATCATTTGATGGTTACATTGCCCAATTCTTTGGCAATGGACATTTCCATTTCTTTTAAATCTCCCTGAATCTTGAGACATTCATCAATCTCACTCTCTTCAATAGCTAATTTTATTTTTTCCATGTTGTCAGCAATCATCTTCTGAATTATACGAAACTTCAACCTAAGAATGTTCGAATAAGCAGATGATTTCAATGAATCACTTTCGTGAGCAACAATAATCTGGTATTTATCTGTCCAATTTGGACTGAGTTCATATTTATCTGTGGACAAATCTATGGCAACTCTTCTTATATCCTCATCTTCATGTTTCAAAAAATATGCCAATCCAACAATATTACCTTGCAAAAGGTTCTCTTTAAAGATTTGAAAAATCCGTGCAAATACCTCAGAAGTGAATTCAATATCATCAGATTCTGAAATAAAGTAATCAACCAAATGCATGGAAGACTCATCACTTTTTTCCAAATGCTGGTCACCATAATTGACTAACATTCTTATAGTCTCCCTCTCTTGTATCTCAATAATATCACTCCTACTAACTTTGCTTTCTACTGGTTCTACGTCCTTGATAGGTAAGGGTGGATAGTTATTAGTAGTTGGTTGATCTTTCCGATTTTGAATGAGTAACTTATTAATTTCGGTAATAAGTGTTGCTTCTTCCATTCCCAGCAGCGTACTACACTCCTGTAGATAAACTTGCCTTTTTATCGGGTCTGGTATTAAAGCTATGCTCTGAACTATTTCACGGATAGATGAAGCTTTTTTAATTGGATCAGGACTATCGTCTAAATAAATAGCTGTTTTAAATGAAATAAAGTCTTTTGCATTGTCAGATAGATACTCCTTGAATTCCGCTTCACCAAGTTTACTTGCATAACTATCCGGGTCTTCACCATCTGGAAAAGGAACCGCTTTTACATTGAGTCCACCAGCAAGCATCATATCGATTCCTCTCATGGAAGCTTTTATTCCTGCCTTATCTCCATCAAAAAGTACCGTAACATTTTCCGTGTATCTCTTAATCAGTTTAATTTGATCATCCGTCAAAGAAGTACCAGAGGACGCTACAACATTCTTGATACCTGCTTGAGCCAGAGAAACGACATCAGTATACCCTTCTACTAGATAACAATTTGATTGATTCCGAATTTCATTCTTGGCTTGAAATATGCCATATAGGATTTTGCTTTTGGTATAAAGTTCAGTCTCAGGGCTATTTAAATATTTAGGGCTTTTCTTATCATGGACTTTAAGTGTCCTTGCACCAAAAGCAATGACCTTACCGGTGATATTATGTACAGGGAAAATCACACGTCCTCTAAATCGATCATAGGCCTTGTCCTCTTTTTTAATAATCAGACCTGCTTTCTCTAAAAACTCATCTTTATGACCTTTGGCGATTGCCGCATCTTTCAGCCCCTGCCATTCGTCTAAAGAGTAGCCTAAGTCAAATGCTTTTATCGTTTCTTCATGAAACCCTCTTTCCTTAAAATAACTGAGTCCAATATTCTTGCCTTCGTCATTTTCCCAAAGATTCGTAACAAAGTGATCCTTTGCGAAGTTCATAATGATGAAAAGACTCTCTCTTAAGCTCTGTGCTTCTTTATATTCGTCACTTTCCTCTTCTTCTTCTATTACAATTGCATATTTCTGTGCTAAATATTTCAAGGCTTCTATGTAACTCAAGCCATCAATCTCCATCAAAAAAGAAATAGCGTCTCCTCCTTTTCCTGTGCTGAAGCATTTGTAAATGTTTCTAGAAGGGCTAACCGTAAATGAAGGTGTTTTCTCATCCGTAAAAGGGCTCAATGCCTTATAACTAGACCCCGCCTTTTTCAATTGAACAAAATCACTCACAACTTCATAGATATCCATCCGATTTTTGATTTCTTCTATGGTTTGATCGTTTAACACTTTATTTATGAATATTGAAAATGGGAGACAAAACTAAAACTAAATTGGATCATAATTGAGAGTAAACGACCTTATCGCTTAACTTGCACAAAATATTTAGAAAATCAAATTTAAAGTTTTGGAAATCAAACAAGAAGACGTACTAAAAGCACTGAAAAATGTCCAGGATCCTGATTTGAAAAAGGATCTCGTCACCCTGGGCATGATTCAGAATATTGAGATCACTGAATCAACCCTTAGTTTTTCCGTTGTACTTACTACACCGGCTTGCCCTCTTAAAGAGCAAATTAAAAATGATTGTTTGAAAGCTATTGCTGAACTCTCATCGGGTCTTACTGTCAACATTGATATGACCTCCAATGTGACATCAGCGAGAAGTAAATCATTTACACTTCCAACCGTTAAAAATATCATCGCAGTAGCATCAGGCAAAGGAGGTGTTGGCAAGTCTACCGTAACAGCCAACCTTGCCGTAGCATTGGCCAAAAGTGGCGCATCAGTGGGTGTGATAGATGCGGATATTTTCGGCCCTTCAATTCCAACGATGTTTAATTGTGAACATGTACAACCGGAAATGGTTAAAGAAGGAGATAAAAACTTAATTGTTCCTATTCAACAATATGGAGTTCAATTAATATCAATTGGTTTTCTTACTCCTCAAGACAACGCCATCATTTGGAGAGGTCCTATGGCCAGCTCTGCGTTAAAGCAATTTATCAGTGATGCCAAGTGGGATGAATTGGATTACCTTCTGATTGATTTACCGCCCGGGACCAGTGATATCCATTTGACATTAGTTCAATCTGTACCTGTTTCAGGTGCAATCATCGTTACCTCACCCCAAAAAGTAGCGATTGCTGATGCGAAAAAAGGACTAGGCATGTTCAAGCAGCCCCAGATTAACGTACCTATATTAGGTGTTGTTGAAAATATGGCCTATTTCACTCCTGAAGAATTACCAGACAACAAGTACTATTTGTTTGGACAAGACGGAGGTAAAAAATTAGCTGAGAAAGAAGAAGTACCTTTTTTAGGTGAGATTCCTATTGTTCAATCCATAAGAGAAAGCGGAGACAGTGGATACCCTGCCGTAATGAAAGAAGGAATCACAGAGGATGCATTTACAGACTTGGCACAAGCAGTAGCTCGACAAGTTGCTATAAGAAACGCCACTCAAGATAAAACAAAGGTGGTGCAAATGAACTAGATTTACAGCCAGTAAGAAATCATGAAGACTGAAATAAAAAAAGATCTACTCGAAAAAATTGAAACTGCGATAGAAAATATTCGCCCCTATCTATTAACTGATGGAGGAGATGTGAAAATTCTAGATGTAGATGAAGACTATGTTGTACATGTTGAGCTACTAGGAGCATGTGAATCATGTCCAATGTCTCCAATGACCATGAAGGCAGGGATAGAAGAAGCCATAAAAAAGGTCGCCCCAGAGATAACCTCTGTTATAGCCGTCAATGCTGCACCTGTCAGTTAATTCTTATCGATAATTCAATTTATTCTTTCTTTAATCGTTCTATCTTGAACTATTATATATCTCTAGTCTGATTTGAATAAGCTTATCCTAACACTTTTCTTTTTTATTTTTTATTTCTCTGGATTTTCTCAAAGGAAGTGTGCAACGGATATTTTCAATACTGAAATCATTAAGAATGAATCATTGATTCAGAATCCTGAAAAGTTCGAACAATGGTTAGAAAAAAAGAAAAATAACAATGGACTATTAAGTACTCAAATGAAAACTACGGGAGTTGTCTATACTATTCCAGTGGTCTTTCATGTCATTCATTTTGGAGAAGAAATTGGTGAGGGAGCCAATATCTCAGATGAGAAAATAATGGATCAGATTCTAACATTGAATAATGATTACAGAAGGTTGAATGAAGATGCTTCCAATACACCATCGGATTTTATTCCTGTCGCGGCAGATACCGAAATCTCATTCGTTCTCGCTAGACAGGATCCTGAGGGGCTTCCTACAAACGGGATAGTAAGAACCTTTGGAAACCGACCCAATTATGATTTAAATGAATTAGTTGAATTGCCTGATATCAGCTCTTGGCCCACTGATCAATATTTAAATATCTGGATTTCTGAATTTGCTAATCCAGACTATCTGGGAGTTGCACAATATCCTGTCTCAAGTTTAGAAGGTTTAGAAGTATTATTTGACTACAACAGCAAAACAGATGGAGTATTCATAAATTATCCATATATAGGCAATGGTATCGTAGAATTTTCTAATGGGAGCAGCTATGAATCATTAGGACGAACCGTCACTCATGAAGTAGGACATTGGTTGGGTTTAAGACATATCTGGGGTGATGGTGGGTGTAGCATTGATGATTATTGTGATGACACACCTACTCAAGAAGTCGAAACCTATGGATGTCACAGTCATGGCTCGGTTACTTCTTGCTCAGGCGATCCCGCCATGTTTCAGAATTACATGGATTACACTGATGATGTTTGTGTTAATATTTTTACACAATGTCAATCCGGACGCATGCGAACAGTCATGGATTTCAGTCCAAGAAGAAACCAATTAATAAATAGTCCTGGTCTTCAAACTCCATTAATGGTAGAAAATGATTTAGGTATTCGTCAAATACACAATCCGGATTTCGGAAACTGTTCATCGAATCTTGAGCCCACCATCGAAGTACGAAACTATGGCACTAATGCAATCACTTCTTTTGAGATCCAATTATTGATTGATGATTTACCTTTTGAAACGCTTTCCATTAATTCAAATCTGGATCTTCACGAGACCCATGTAGTCACTTTTGGAGCATTAGATCTGTCCCTATCAAATAATGTGTTTACCTTCAAAGTCTTAGAAGTCAATGGTGTTACTGACGTTAATGAAACAAACAATTGTCGATGGATAAGTAGTTTCTTTCCAAAAAACCAAACCATCCCTTTGTTCGAAGATTTTGAATCTTCAGATTCTGAGATTCAAAACACTTGGTCCTTGATAAATATGGATCAGCCTCATCATTGGTCATTTGAGGATGCGCCAAATATCAGTATTGACAACAAGGCATTAACTTTAAATTGTTACAATTCATCAGTAGAAGATCAACTTGGAGCTAATTTTTTATTGAGTCCAGTTTTTAATTTAATTGGTGTAGTAACCGTTGATTTATATTTTAAATATGCTTATTCCAAGAGACCAGAGTACAATACGGACGCATTATTAGTATTAGTATCAACAGATTGTGGTGAATCATTCTTACCTGAAAATGTAGTTTTAGAGCGGCGTGGACAACAGTTGAACACAACTTCACAATCTAAAGATAATTTCGTTCCTGAAGGATCTGGAGATTGGAGGAACATAGAATTAAATATTGGTGAATATGCTAACCAAGAAAATGTAGTCATTGCCATCGCTGGCATTAACGGTGGAGGAAATAACATTTACATTGACGACATTGAGATATCTACTTCAAATGTTAACGAGTTTGATATTAGCATTACCGAAATATCCAATTTGCCAGCTGCATCTTGTAGAGAATTCATTTCTCCATTAATTCATATCCAAAACCTAGGGCTTCAAACGATTACTTCTTTCAGGATGGGGTCGACCATTGATGGCAAAATAAAAGAAGATGTAATATCCAATCTGAGCATTGAGCCAGGTAAAACATCTCAAATTCCAATTTCATTTTCTGATCTAAGTGAAGGAGAACATTTATTAGAAATAGTGATTAGTAGACCTAATGACATGATTGATGAAGATTTAACTAATAATTTTTTAGAAAGCAGAACTAAAGTGTCTTTTGAAAATGAGGCCATTCCCTTGAGGGAAACTTTCACAAATTCATTTTCTTACAATCGATGGGATTTAATTCGTCAGGACGCAGAAACGAATTGGGAATTATATGTTAATGATTCGAACAGTGAAAAACACATCTATGTTAACGGTCACAATTTGGAGGAATTAAACATACAGAATTGGTTAGTGAGTCCTCAGTTAGATTTATCAGGTTTGGATTCAGCTTCATTACAATTTGATGTGTCTTATGGATTCAAAGAAGGACGAAACGATCGTTTACAGGTACTTGCTTCAAGAAATTGTGGAACCACCTACACAGACGTACTTTATGATAAATCCGGGAGTGATTTAGCAGTGAGGAACCATCATACTGAATGGGTTCCATCATCAAATGATGATTGGCGAACAGAAACTATTGATTTGAGTCAATTAGTAGATGAAAACTTAGTCAAATTAGCCTTTGTACATACTAATCAAAATGGTAATAATTTGTTCCTAGACAATATTGAATTCTTTGATGTAGGAACTCCACCAGATGTCGAAGTACAAACCACCATGTCAGTTTTTCCTAACCCAGCTATAAATGCATTTCAAGTAATTTTCAACTTTAATATCAAAGAGACTGTATTAATTCAATTGGTTTCATTAAGTGGAGAGGTCATCATAGCAAAAGAGTTTCCCAACACCTTGAATCAAATTTATGAATTTAACAATCTGAACATTCGATCAGGACTGTACTTTGTAAGAGCTAAAGGTAGGAATACAGATTTGACCAGAAAAATCTTGTTCTCTAACTAATCAATTGAGCTTCTAATTGATTTTTCTTTTTCGAATCGATCAAGAGCTAGGTCTATCAAATTAGATATTAATTTGCTATATGATAAACCGGAAGCTTCCCATAGCTTAGGATACATACTGATTTTAGTAAAACCCGGGATTGTATTGATCTCATTGACGACAATTCGATCTTCTTTAGTCAGAAAAACATCTATCCTCCCAAAACCTTCACATTCTAAGGTTTGAAAAGTTTTGATTGCAACTTCTTGAACCTTCTTTATTTGTTCCTCATTCAAGACAGCAGGGATTTCTATTTTATAACCTTTATCATCTTGATATTTTGCTTCATATGAATAAAAAGAATGTGAAAATGTGATTTCACCAGGTACAGATGCTTTAGGATATTCATTACCTAAAACAGCACATTCAATTTCTCGGCCTTCAATTAATGACTCAATGACTATCTTTCGGTCAAAACTAAATGCTTCATCCAAAGCTTCTTCATAAAACTCTTTTGATTCTACTTTAGTAATACCCACAGAAGATCCCAAGTTCGCTGGCTTCACAAAACATGGCATTCCTAACTTCTTTTCTATTGTTTCAAAGCTAGGTCGATTTTCATGAGCCCGGATGGTTAAGTAATCTCCAATATTTAAGCCCGCTTCTATCAATAGACGTTTCATTATGTCTTTGTCCATTCCTACTGCAGAACCTAATACGCCTGCTCCAACAAAAGGAACATTAGCTAGTTTAAGTAATCCCTGAATGGTACCATCTTCTCCAAAAGGACCATGAAGAATCGGAAATACAACATCTATTTTATTTAAAGTAATTTTTTCTTCAAGAGCAGATAAGGTACCACCACTTTGAGGCGTCATGGCGACATGTTGACTTTTAGGATTAATTATATAATCATCCGAATTCTCTTTTTGGACCAAAATAGGTGATTGATCACTATACATCCATTTTCCTTCTTGTGTAATACCAATCAACACCGGATTAAACCGGGTTTTATCCAATGCTTCGATCACGTTCTTTGCCGATCGGAGTGAAATTTCGTGCTCCGCAGATTTTCCACCAAATAAAACACCTACATTTATTTTATCGTTTACCATAGGCAGCAAATCTATAAAGATCTAAAAATTAGATTCCCCTTGAAGTTTATTTTTTTGAAATAAAACGCTGTGAATTCTATATTCCCCGCTAATGTTTATTGAATTGAAAAATTAGCTATTAATTTGCCATTGAAGAAAAATCGTAAGTTGTGAAAAAAGAATTGACCAAGCTAGATGTATTGAAACACTTAGTTCTTGCTATCACTCTTGTAGTATTGATCGTGTTAGGGATATTTTATATTTTCTTTCCAGTGATTACCAATCATGGAGAAAGTATGACGGTCCCCAATTTAGAAGGAATTTTACTTGAGGATTTAGATGAATTTTTAGAAGAAAGAGATCTTCGATATCAAATTGAACCTGATTCAGGCTACTCGGCTGAACATTTACCATTGGCGGTATTGAAACAATTTCCTTTGTCTGGATCAAAGGTTAAGGAAAATAGAAAAATCTACCTGACGCTTAATGCCAAAAATCCTCCCGTTGTAAAAATTCCTTCATTAAAAGGACGGTCTCTAAAGAATGCTCAATTAGAACTTAGAAGTCTGGGATTAGCCCTAGGAGATATCACCTACAAACCAGATTTTGCTTTAAATACGGTTTTAGGTCAATTCTTTCAAAGCAGAAGGATTGAAGAAGGAGAACAAATACCCAAAGGTTCCAAGATAGATTTTGAAGTCGGAGATGGGTTAGGAAATCAAACATTTCAAATGCTTGATTTAAAAGAGTTAGGACTTGAAGAAGCCGAATTTGTTCTTCGTGGATATGGTCTACAATTGGGTGAAGTTTTTTACAAAGAAGAAGGGTCTTTTATGATAGAGGAGGAAGACGAAGAAGGTGAAACTATCAGCGTTCCAAAAGAAGTTTCGCCTGGTGGAATTTTTAAACAGATTCCGCGAGCGAACAATAACACCAAAATTGGTCAATCAGTAGATTTATGGATAGTTCAAATAGATTCTACTGATCAGGCCTTAGATATTCCAACATTAGGAGTTGTTAGTGAAGATTAAAATTAATGTTCTGAGAACAAAGCTTTTACTCATATTGACCTTGTATACATGCAATTTGTACGGACAATTTATTGTTGGTCCTGTTGCTCATTCACAAAAAGAATTTGTATCAGCAGCGAATGCAAAAACCTTTACTTCGCATACAGAAGGAGACACCTTACAATTACCATTTTGGGATGACTTTTCATTTTCAACCCAATCGCCGGATACATCCCTTTGGAATATCGGAGAAGACGTATTCATCAACCCTTCGATTGGACTTAACCCTCCTTCCGTAAATGTAGCGACTTTTGACGGTAGTAATGGCCAAGGAATTCCCTATAATTTAGATGCTACTATTCCTGAAGTCACTGACGTTCTAGAATCCAAAATTATTGATTTAAGTGGCCTTACACCCGATGACAAAGTTGTATTTAGTTTCTATTGGCAGTTGAAAGGAAATGGCAATCAGCCAAACAGAAAAGATACGCTTTCTTTGATTTTCTATGATAACTTATTGCTTCCAGTGTCGGTTTGGACTCAAGCGGGATCGGATACTTTGACCCAGGATTCAATTTTTCGAATTGCAAGAATACCACTAGAGGCAGAATATTTACATGCTGGGTTCCAATTTCGATTCGAGTCTTTTGGAAATCCTGGAGGACCATTTGATCAATGGCATGTTGATTATGTTTACTTGAATAGAGACAGACCTATTGAACCAGATTCAGAAGAATCACTTTTGGACCATGCCATCGGAAACAACCCTAGTCCAATTTTTAAGCCATATTCAACCATCCCTAGGTCTCAATTATTCTCGTATTCTGATACGATTTTCTCAGACATCTCATTTTCATTGACCAATTTCGAAAATGCCATTCATAATGTCAGCTATACTTATCATTTGATCCAAATTGACTCTATTGTCAACGGGATACGATATGCAGATACCCTGTTTTCATTAGCACCAACAGAGGGAGACGCATTAATAGGCATAGACCACCAAAAAAACTATACCATTCCCGCTTTGAATGGAAACATTTTTGACCCGTTGAAAGGTGCTTTAAATTTAGTTTCTGAAGTGACTTTTATCACAGATGACGAATATTTTATATCAACAGATGATGGTGAGGGGAATATTACCTATTTGATCGATGAGGAATACAATTATCGCTTAAATGATACTTCTCGTTTTGAATTTGAAGTAAATGAAATCTTGGCATATGACGATGGAGTTGCTGAAAACACTGCTGGTGTTAAGTCTGAAACAGGAGGCGCTCAAATTGCTGTATTTTTCAATATACCCACTTCAGATACTTTGACCCATATAGATATTAGCTTCCCAAATATTAAGGATATTCCTGACAACCCAAGATTCAAATTGTCCATTGCCAGAGAATTGATGCATGAAGAACCAATATATTTGACTACTCAAGAATTCACTGCAGGTGACACTGTCAGCGCGATTAATCACTTTACATCTTTCGAATTTGATAAACCTGTGATTCTAAGTGGTAGTTTTTTTGTCATTTTCGAGCAATTTTCAAACAATCGATTCCCTATTGGGCTAGATCAAAATACTCACAACGGTGACAAAATATATTTGAATTATGGAAATGCATGGGAAGCGAATAGTATTCTTGATGTGAATGGATCCTTAATGATTAGACCAAGATTTGCTGATTCTGATTACGTTGTAACAAATGCTTCAGGGAAACTCATTAAGGAAGTTGAGTTTTATCCTAACCCGGCAGATGATATGCTACAAATAAAAGGCTCTTTTACGCGATACGCTCTGTATAATTTATCCGGTCAAATCGTTGATCAGGGTGACAGATCTTATATTTCTGTTCGGGCTATTAAAAGTGGGCTTTATATTTTGAAAATATTTTCTAACGAAAGATTCTCCTCTCACAAAGTCATTATAAAGCACTAAGAAAGTCGATTTTTGTAGTCATTGTAATTGAATTCTCTTACTACCTCTATCTGATTGTTTTTTCTCTTTATTCCTATCGCAGGGTGCTGTACTCCATTGAAGGTATTTGATTTTACCATGGTATAATGGATCATATCTTTGAAAGTAATCGAATCGCCAATAGATATTTTATTTTCGAAAGAATAAACATCCAAATAATCTCCAGCTAAACAACTTACACCTCCTATTCTATACTTATTATTCCATTTTGATTCATCTGCATCACCTTCAACAATGTTAGGTCTATATGGCATTTCTAAACAATCTGGCATATGACAAGTGAATGAAGCATCTATAATTGCCGTTTTTATTCCATTTCTTTCTACAATATCCAGAACAGTAGTGTGCAAATTGCCAACTTGCCAGGCGATGGCACTTCCAGGCTCAAGTATGATATTCAAATTGTATTTACGTTTGAGTTTCTTCAGTAATGATATTAAATGATCAGTATCATAGTCTTTTCGAGTCATGAGATGGCCTCCGCCTAAATTAATCCATTTGATTTGTTCAAGACATTCACTAAAGTTTTTCTCAACATATTGCAAAGTTTTTTCCAATGCATAAGAATCTGATTCACACAGTACGTGAAAATGAAGTCCGTCCACTTCAGGTGGCAATCCATTTTCTAATTCATGACTCGTTACCCCCAATCTGGAATGAGGTGAAGATGGGTTATACAAATCTACATTGACGTCTGAATATTCTGGATTTATTCTTAAACCCGTTGAAACGTTTTTTGTTTGTGCAAGTGGACCAAATCTTTCCAACTGAGATAAACTATTGAAAGTGATATGACTAGAATTATCTAAAATCTCCTCTATCTCTTCAGGTTTATAAGCCACAAAATAACTATGAGCCTTTGTATGCATATGCTCTTTACAAAGCAATACTTCGTTTAAGGAACTTGCAGTAGCTCCTTTAATGTAATTTCTAACCATTGGAAAAGTACTCCACATGGCAAAACCTTTAAAGGCCAATATTATTTCTACATCTGCACTCTGACTTATCTCTTTAATCAGTTGTAAATTTTTTTCTAGAGAATGCTCTTCTAATAAAAAAAAAGGGGTCTGTATTTGTCCCATAAGATTAATCTACTTCTAAATCCACATCATGAAGTTCATGCCAAGGCAGTCCTTTTATATTCAATTCTTTCATGAAAGGATCTGGATTAAATTCTTCCACGTTAAATACTCCTTCACCTTTCCATTGTCCCGTCAATACCATGGCTGCTCCAATCATAGCAGGCACTCCAGTGGTATAAGACACTCCTTGTGCACCAGTTTCATTAAAAGCATCTTGGTGCTTGCAGTTATTGTACACTATAAATGTTTTTTCCTGTCCATCTTTGATGCCCTTTATTCTACATCCTATAGATGTTTCACCTTCATAATTTTCACCCAAACTACCAGGGTCAGGCAGTACAGCTTTAAGGAACTGAAGCGGTACGATTTCTTTTCCTTCAAAATTCACTGGTTCAATTCCCGCCATTCCAATATTTTGAATTACACGGAGATGTGTCAAATATTCATCCCCAAAAGTCATCCAAAACCGCGCTCTTTTCAGCGTGGGAAAATTCTTAACCAAAGACTCTAACTCTTCATGATATAGTACATATGATGATCTAACACCAATATTTGGATAACTCAATTCCTTCCTAATTTCATGAGGTTCGGTCTCAATCCATTGGCCATTTTCAAAATATTTTCCTTTTTGCGTAACCTCCCTGATATTAATTTCTGGGTTGAAATTAGTGGCAAAAGCTTTTCCATGATCACCTCCATTACAGTCAACAATATCCAAATAGTGAATTTCATCAAAATGATGTTTAGCAGCATGAGCAGTAAAAATACTGGTGACTCCAGGGTCAAAACCAGAACCTAATACGGCCGTTAAGCCAGCTTCTTTGAAACGATCATGATACGCCCATTGCCAACTGTACTCGAATTTGGCTTCCTCTTTGGGCTCATAATTTGCGGTATCTAGATAATGAGTGCCTGTTTGCAAACAGGCTTCCATAATTGTCAAGTCCTGGTAAGGCAACGCAACATTAATTACAATTTCAGGTTCAACTTGCCGGATTAATTCTACCAATTGAGGTATATCATCAGCATCCACTTGCGCTGTATTGAGTGTAAAATCAAATCTTTTTTTAATATCAGTGGCTATGTCGTCACATTTAGATTTAGTACGACTTGCTAACCAGATTTCGGAAAATACGTCGGTCCATTGTGCACATTTGAATGCTACTACACGTCCTACCCCACCAGCACCAATTATCAAGGTTTTAGACATTTCAATTTTTGGATGTTTAACCTTCAAAGGTAATTGTCAAAATCTATACGTTTAAGTCATTTTAGAAAGATTATCGACTATAGAAGTCAACTTCTTTCAAATCAAATGATTATATTCCTAATTCGTAAGAAAAATGCAGCACTAAACTTTTTTCAAAATGTATTGTTTAAAGAAATATCGGTTCTCTTATTTCCTCCTTGCTTTTTTTTTAATCAGTTGCTCAACGCAAAAAGATTTCATTACAGAGTATGACTACAGCTTCGAGGGAAGGTTCAAAAAATACAAAACTTTTAAATTTATCAGACTTGAGGAAACTGATACGTCCTCTATGAAACCAATAATTGAAAAGACGATCGGTTCAAGATTAGTTGCTCAAGGATACCGTTATTCTTCAAGGCGACCAGATTTATTAATTGGGTACAGAGTGTATAAAAATGATTTTAAGTTAAAAGGATATAACCAGCCTGCACTAGAGAATTACTTATTTGAAGATTCTCCAGAAAGATTTCTTGATGATGAGAATAGGGAAGAAGATCTGATAACCATTGAAGATTCAAATGAAGAGTATTTAGATTTTAAACTGAATATGCGACAAGGTACTTTGCTCATCACTTTTTATGACCGTAGAATGGACCGCACAGTTTGGTCCGGATATGCTTCAGGGGTCTTTAGTAGAGAAGATCAAAATATAGAAAGAAGTCTAAAAAGCGCAACAAGCAAAATATTTAAAAAATTCAGACTCCTAGCTGATGGGTATGTTGTCAATTAGCCAACTATTTGTGCTGTATGTTCTTTCGTTTTTACCTTACTAATAATAGATTCTATCATACCTTTCTCATCAATTACAAATGTCGTCCGCACCGTTCCCATGTATGTCCGACCATAATTCTTTTTTTCTGCCCACGTTCCGTATAAATTGTGAATTTCTTTATCTGGGTCAGCAATCAAATCAAAAGGTAGGTCATATTTATCTTTAAATTTTGTGTGTGATTTTTCATGGTCTGAACTAATTCCCAACACAACATACCCTTGTTTTTGCAACAATTCATAATTATCACGAAGGTTGCAGGACTGGGCCGTGCAACCCGGTGTATTATCTTTAGGGTAAAAGTACAAGACTACTTTCTTACCTAAATAATTAGTGAGTTTAATAGTTGAACCATCTTGTATGATTCCTTCAAATTCTGGTGCTTTGTCTCCTTCTTTTAAATTCATATTTTTTCTTTACGCGCAATTCACACATTTGTTAGAATGAGGCATTAACATTAGCCTTCCTACGGGAATTGGTTTTTGACATTTTACGCAAATTCCAAATTCTTTACTATCAATTTTTGTGATTGCTATTTCTAGTTTATTCAGTTTGTCTTGTGCCTGTCTAAGTGAAGCTTCATTTACACTTTTATTATTAATGGCGTCCATTCGACTCACTCGCCCAATTGCATTTTCTGGAGAGATCGGTTTGGTTTGTTCTTTTAAATCATTGATTTTAGATTGAGTCACTTTTATTTCTTTCTCAATCTGTGATTTGATTTTTGCTTTATCCACTATTAAAAGCCTCTTGATATTATAATCGCCAACTCATCATGTTTCATGATTTGAATTTGATTGGACTTAATTTCAATTAACTTCTCATCCTTAAAATCAGAAAGCGTTCTGATCACTGACTCTGGAGAGGTCCCCACAATATTTGAAAGATCCTCTCTTGAAATTGCAAACCGCTCTGTTTCTTTTCCGAATTTGTCTTGCACAGTCAGCAGTGCTTCTGCTACCCTTTGTCTTACGGAATTATATGCAATATGGAGCATTTTCTCCTCCTGCTCTTTGATGTTGTTCGAGAGAATTTTTATAAAGCGACTCGCTACTGATCGATCTTTGTAGATCAATTGAAGAAAGTCGTCACGATGAATAAAATAAGATTCTGTTTCCTCAATGGCCATGGCGCCATCAGAATGATCAGATTGTGTGATTAAGTCATTGAAGCCAATGAACTCTCCGGGTCCGTAGATTCCAGTAATCAATTCTTTACCATCTGTATTCGTCTTATAGGTTTTAACTTTTCCTTCGTGAATATAAATTAGATAATTAGGATAGTCCCCTTGTAAATAAAGGTTCGTTTTCTTCTTATGAGTCCTGATTTTTTTCTCCTTGGACAACTGTTTAAGGCTTTCAATTTCTTTCGCATCATTGAAGAAATTGTCCAATCCAGAAATTGTTGGTTCATACTCCTTCTTGATTTGCTCGCTTCTACTTAACCGGGCTTCCACTGCATCCAATAATTCAATATCGTCAAAAGGCTTTGTCAGATAATCATCCGCTCCAAGATTCATGCCTTTACGCATATCAGACCTTTCCGCTTTGGCTGTAAGAAAGATAAAAGGAATATGAGCTGTATTAGGATCTTTCATTAGTATATGAAGTACACCATACCCATCTAGCCCGGGCATCATAATATCACAAATAATTAAATCGGGTGTAATTTCCCTGAGCGTTTCAATTCCTTCTTTGCCATTGCTTGCAGTTAGCACCTCATAAGCTGCTAGCTCTAAAATTTCAGCTGTGTTCTCTCTTACAGCTTCATTATCTTCAATTAACAATACTTTGGCCATGATTATTAGTTTAATGTAATGGTAAATACGGAACCCTTGCCCTCAATACTTTCAAATGTAATTTCTCCATTGATCAATTCCAGATATTTTTGAACAATATTTAACCCCAATCCTGTTCCTTGTATATGACTAGAGTTATGTGCCCTAAAAAATTTTCCAAATAAATGTTTTTGATCACTTTCTGGAATTCCTATGCCTTGATCCTTAACTTCAATCGTAATCTTTTCATTATTCTGTGACGCATTGAGCTCAATTTCAGAACCTTGGTCCGAATATTTAATGGCATTTGACATTAAATTAGTCAAAACCTGCTTTATTATCTGAGGGTCACTTTGCACTTCACAGTTTAGAAAATTTATATTGGTTAAAATTTTCTGATCTTTCTTCGTCAAGGTTCTCAATTCAGATATGGTCTCATCAATTAGCGCACAAAGATCCATTGTCTGTACGGAGACTGACATTTTACCTTCATCTAATTTATCCAATGACAAAAAGTCATTTAGAATATTCGTTAGTTCACCGACATTGTTCTTGATACGGGTGATATGCTTATTTTTCTTTTCTTCAGTTTCTGGAGTAGTATATCTAGCTATCAAAGAAACAGAAGACAAAATAGTGCTCAATGGAGTTCTGAATTCATGAGAAGCCATCGAAACAAATCGAGTTTTAAGTTCGTGTAGTTCTTTTTCTTTGGCCAAAGCAATATTGGCTTCATTTTCAGCTTTGATTCGATAAGCCACTTCAGATTGAAGGTTTTCATTTGTAGATTTTAAAGTCTCTACAATATCTGCCAACTCTTGTGTTCGGTCCTGCACCCTTTTCTCAAGTTCAGCTGCATACTGAAGTAAATGCTCTTCACTTTTCTTCAGTTCATTTTCGACCTGCTTTCTTTTAGAAATATCAATGATATGAGCAATTACAGAAGGCTCATTATTGAGTGTCGCAGGACTTAAACTAATCTCAACAGGAAAATTGGATCCATCCTTACTAACAGCTGTAAGATCCCGTCCATATCCCATTTGTCTGGCACTAGGTTTTTTAGCATAAGATTGTCTCTTTTTTTCATGGCCACCTCTACTGCCCATGGGTACAAAATCATCTACGGATTTTCCTATGAGTTCACCCTTTTCATATCCAAAGAGGATTTCACATTGCGGATTAGCCAACACTACTTTGCCATGTTGTACAACCATGATACCCTCTACACTTGAATTAAATATGTCTTTATATGCTTCGAATTGATCTGACATCTACTTCGGTGTTTTCATAAGCACAAATGTACTCAATCACAACTTTTGCATACTGACCAAAATCATATTCTGGCTTGACTGAGGTCTTAATTTCCTAAGCCCGTTGCGAATACTTTTGACTAAATCTTTGAATTGATTACTCCATGACAATGAGCGTGTCCAACATCCTCGTACCAATTGATTTTTCTGAGACTTCAAAAACAGCTACTCGTTTGGCTATTGAATGGTCGAAGCTTTTTCATTGCAACGTCATTTTGGTACACAATTACAGATTGATTCTAGATCACAAAAACGCAAATAAATCTCCCCGCGCGGCTAGAGAAGGTATTGTTTCCGAAAAATTGAAGCAAATCGATAAATTTGAAAAAGAGGTAAATTTCAACAATGCTCATTCATTGACAACAAAACTTGAGTTAGGGTTTACCATCGACAGTATAAAAAGAATGACTGCCGAAGGGCAAATTGATTTGATAATCTATGGCGTTAAATCGCTTGATGTCCCGCATTCCACCAATGATCTATTGAAAATTTTAGAATCTCAGTTGGCGCCGGTCTTGATCATTCACGGCAATCATGTCATCGATAATACAGAACCTTTTGAACAATTGGACAATAAAATAATTTCAGTAGGGTATAAAAACTTCAAAGAGCATATTGATTCTCATCTCGCCACTTTGGACAATGCTCCCAACTTGAGTTATTTGATCCACCCAATAAGTAATCCTGAACTTCAAATCAGTTCTTCAAATTCTTCTATCGCAGAGAGAATTGTTAATTTTAGGAAAGCAAATTAAGTAGACTTTGGATACAATTCCGGCAAGTACTCAGATAGCATGCTATCACTGTGGAGATGATGTGCAAATAGATGGTATATCGATTGATGAAAAATCATTTTGTTGTCATGGTTGCAAGACAGTATTCGAACTACTTGATAAAAATGATTTATGTGACTATTACTCTTTAGAAGATAACCCTGGCAATCAGCTCTCACATTTCTTCAGTGAAAAATACAACTATCTCGATACCGAAGAGATAGCAGATCTACTGCTTGATTTCAAATCTGAGAAATTTCATAAAGTCACATTCAGAATACCTACGATTCATTGCAGTTCCTGTATTTGGCTTTTGGAAAACCTAACTCGCTTTGATGAAGGGATCATCAATTCTCAAATTAACTTCAGTAAAAAAAGACTTTCTGTCAATTTTGAACCAAAAGTTACCAACCTTAAGAATATTGTAGATTTATTGTGCAAGTTGGGCTATGAACCAGAAATCAGTCTCAATCAAAACAAAGAAGATACGAGAAATCATTCTTCAATCAACCTGATCAAACTAGGCATTGCAGGATTCGTTTTTGGTAACATCATGCTTTTGTCATTTCCAGAATACTTAGGAATAGACCCTGAGTCAATTTTCACTGACTACTTTGCATACATAAATCTGGCCTTATCCTTACCCATACTTTTTTATTGCGCTAGTGAATTTTATCTCTCTGCATTTGGAGCCCTTTCTAAAAAGGTCCTTAATATTGATCTCCCGATTACTATAGGCATTGCTGCTTTGTTTCTAAGAAGTACTTTCGAAATTTTAACCGAATCAGGCCCTGGTTACTTGGATTCATTGGCGGGACTTGTGTTTTTCTTATTAATTGGGCGATGGTTTCAGAGTAAAACTTATGAAGGCCTTTCGTTTGATAGAAATTTCAAATCCTATTTTCCATTGGCTGTAACTAGAGTATCTGATACTCAAAGAGAAAGTGTTCTAGTCGAAAAACTTGTTGTGAATGATGTAATATTTGTTCGAAATGAAGAAATCCTACCATGTGATTCTATTCTTATGAGCAATGAAGCTCAAGTTGATTACAGTTTTGTCACGGGAGAATCTCTTCCTGTCAAAGTCTTAAAAGATGAGATTTTATATGCTGGTGGCAGGATTAAAGGTCAAGCCATTCAAGCATCGGTAACTAAGGCTGTATCAAAGAGCTACTTGACACAACTTTGGAATAATCCTGCTTTGGAAAAAACTAAAGAACAAGACGGTGAAAAGCTGATTGATCGGATTAGCCAATACTTTACTCCACTGGTGCTTGGCATTGCCTTACTCGCTGGAATATATTGGACCTATGTGGATTCTTCCCAAATAGTATTTGTGCTTTCTTCCGTATTAATTATTGCTTGCCCATGTGCTTTAGCTTTAGCTACACCTTTTACCTTAGGAAGTGTTTTAAATTTATTGGGTGGTCATCAATTCTATTTAAAAAACACCGCTATCATTGAAAAGCTTTGGAAGGTGGATCACCTCATTTTCGACAAAACAGGAACGATTACTTCAAAATCGAACAACGTCGTTATATTCCAAGGGAATCCCTTGTCCGATAGAGAAAATCAGTGGTTATCATCCTTGACTCAAAATTCAACCCACCCTTTGAGCCAACATATACATGATCATCTAATTGATTATACCACAGTTGAAACTTCAATAAAATTCAAAGAACAAAGTGGAGCTGGACTCATAGGTACTATAAATGGACATGAAGTAAAAATAGGCTCAGCAAGTTTTATAGGTGTAACCAATCAGGAAGAAAAAAATGGTTCAGTTGCATTTGTTTCAATTGATGGAGAAATCAAAGGATATTTTTCAGTGCAGAACCATTACCGAAAGGGTCTTAAAGAAATGATCAATGGTTTAAAGAATAATTACAATTTCACACTGCTTTCTGGTGACAATGATTCTGAATTACAGAATCTTACTCGAATTTTTCCTCAAAATGCTAATTTTCATTTCAAACAATCTCCAGAGCAAAAATTAAATCATGTAAAATCTATTCAAGAAAACGACACAGTTGTGATGATCGGTGATGGCCTTAATGATGCAGGTGCTTTGGGAGCAAGTGATGTAGGCATTTCGGTAGCAGAAAATATCTCTTCTTTTACACCTGCAAGCGAAGCGATCATCTTAGGAAAACAACTTGTAAACCTTTCGGATTTCTTTAGGTTAATACGTCAGTCTAAAAAAATCATAATCATTGGTTTCACTCTATCATTTTTATATAATATAGTTGGCATCAGTTTCGCAGTTGCTGGATATATTACACCTATCTTCGCTGCCATACTTATGCCTCTTAGCAGTATCACTGTTGTGGCATTTTCGACATTATCAATCCAATTTTTGGGACGAAAAATTAGAACAAACCGGCTATGAAAATCCTTGTTTTACTAATTATTATAAGCCTTATAGTTGCCATTATTTTCCTATGGCTCTTTGTGTGGTCAGTAAAATCTGGACAATATGATGATACAGATTCTCCAGCCGTTCGAATATTGTATGAGGACAAAACCAAGTCAAATCAATCTTCTAAGAAGTGATTTAAATCATCTCTTCTCCTGATGGAACACCTCTATTGGGATTGCTTGTTTGTATTCTTTTGTAGTGGCAATAAATCTATCTTTTATTCATGAATAAGCAGCTGGTTCAAAAGTACAATGTTCCGGGTCCTAGATATACAAGTTATCCACCAGTACCTGCATGGTCAGCTGAACCCAGTTCTCCTGATGAACTTATATCAAAAGTCAAAGAATCATTTTCTTTTACAAATCAAAAACGAGGTATCAGCATCTATATCCACCTGCCTTTTTGCGAAAGTCTATGCACTTATTGTGCATGCAATACTCGAATCACAGTGAATCACGCCGTAGAAATACCCTATATAAAGGCCCTATTAGCGGAATGGAAATTGTATTTAGAAACATTCAATGAGACTCCAGAAATTGCTGAAATTCATCTAGGGGGTGGCACACCAACTTTTTTCCAGCCTGAAAACTTAAAAATTCTGCTTGATGGAATTTTGACCACATCGGTCATACGAGAAGATGTTGAAATGGGTTTTGAGGGTCATCCGAACAATACAACTGCTGAACACATGCAGGTATTATACGATTTGGGGTTTCGGCGAGTCAGTTTTGGTATTCAAGATTTTGACCCAATTGTCCAAGAAAAGATTCATAGAGTTCAATCTTTTGAGCAAGTCAACAAGGTTGTAAACGAAGCTCGTTCTATAGGATACCAATCAATCAATTTTGATCTAATCTACGGGCTTCCATTCCAGACTGTGAATAGTATTGAACTGACCATGAATTATGTCAAGCAATTGAACCCAGATAGAATTGCTTTGTATAGTTATGCTCATGTCCCTTGGGTGAAAACGGCACATCGAAGTTTTTCTGAATGCGACCTTCCTCAAGGTGAGTACAAAAGAGCATTATATGAATTAGGAAAAGAAAAATTGACTCAGAATGGCTATCAAGAAATAGGATTGGACCACTTTTCGTTGCCTACCGATGATCTTTTTATTGCATCCCAAGAAGGTCGATTGAATAGAAATTTTATGGGATATACAACTAGTCAGTCAGAGTTATGCATTGGGTTAGGTGTGTCATCCATAGGTGACACTGGGTCAGCATACATTCAAAATATCAAAACAGTTGAAGCGTATCAAGAGAGAGTATCAAAAGGTCAGTTCCCCTTTTTAAAAGGACACACTTTGACACGTAAAGAGCTGATAGCAAGACGATACATTACTGATTTGATGTGTAGATTTAATACCAAAATTGAAGAAGACATAAAAGAGATTTTGTCTAATGATGCCAAATCAAACCTTCAAGAAATGGAAAATGATGGCCTGATTAAACAATCAGACAAAAGAATCATTATTACAGAAAAAGGTCAGCCCTTTGTAAGAAATGCATGCATGGCTTTCGACATTCACCTGAAGCAAAAATCACCAAGCAAAGAAAAATACAGCACGGTTGTCTAATTACTAAAGTCACGCATTAATTCATTTTGATTTTAAAGTTTCTGTCTCTTTTTGAATTCTACTTCTCTGCTCATCATTAAGGCTTTGTTCAAAATACACTCCTAAATCGTGTCGAATTCCAGTTACCTTCATCACTGGGTCATCAACTTCAAGACTCAAATCACAATCAAAACGAGCCAATATTGAATGTGGATTTACACCATATTCTCCAGCATTTACAAAATGACTCAAACCCCATGTGATTCCATTGCCAAAACTAGTGTTCGTAAACGCATCAGGAATAAAAGGACCCGGAGCGATCGGTACTAATTCGCAAACAGAGGCGATTTCAAAATTCACCCAGTCTTCAGCGTATTGAATTGTAAAATGCTCAGTTCCGTCTTTGACAGTAATTGCAGCAACTCCTTCTTTAAATGGAAAAAGACTCACTTCATGGCCGGAACTAGTTACTGGATTTAGGGAATGTTTCTCAAAAGGACCAAGTGGGTCTTCAGAAATAGCCAATCCACCACCAACCCATACTGGATTTGGACGGTTAAATGCCGATTTGTAATAAATATAGATTTTACCATCATGTACCAATGGGTAAGGATCATGAATAGCGTATTGATCCCATGCACCCTCCGGTCCATTTTCAATTACAATTTTCCCTGCTGGTGTCCATGGTCCATCAGGAGAATCCGAATAAGATGCTGTAACTGGGCAGTAATCTCCTCGTAAGCCGCTAGCCTCCATGAAACCTTGATAATACAAGTAGTATTTATCTTTCCATTTTAGAATATCAGTAGTCGTAACTGAACGCCAACCTACTTCCGGTTTTGGTGGCCGAGGGATTGCAACACCTTGCTCCTCCCATGTAAATCCATCTTCACTTGTAGCATACCAGATTTCTGCCAAATCCCAATCGGCAGACGGAATTGTGTCATTTGCTTCTTTGGCCCTAGACATTCCCACTGGTATAACTGGTGTATCTCGTTTTGTATACCAAACATAATACCTTCCATTTTCGAAAATAATTTTGGATGGATCTCGACGAGAAATGGTTCCATCATGATTATTATAATCGAACCCTTCCAATTCTGTGTATTTAAACTGACTGTACAATTCATTGTTTCGTGGATGTATGGCACTATAGTTTTCAAAACTTCGCCTCATGGCGGAGCTCATATTCGCACGTGTTGCTGTTTCTTCTGTGACATCATATGGGAATGGCGTTGCATTTTGTTCCCTTTTCGAACGTGTATTACACGATATCAAAATTGTTAAGACTATCGGTAATATTTTATTTATTAGAGACATATAGTTTTATTCATTAGGTTGATAATATCTCACATAATCAATTTTCATGCTTGTTCCGTCAACAGCATCTGTAACTTCCCCTGCATACTCCAAAATAGCCAGACTCAACCAAATGCTCAACTCTTCATTGCATTGGGTATTTGGAATGGTACGAATTAATTTATCGTCGAAGTAAAAACTGATATCATCAGCCGTCCAATTCATGCCATATACATGGTAATCTTCGGCATAATTGTAATCTATTTTTACGTCATAAGCCCCAATTTCTACCCAAGCATCATTGATCCAGGCTTCCAGTTTATAATCAGATATCAGAGCCATCCAGTCTGACCCACTTTGCCATCCATTGATAAATTGGATATGCCCGATTTCTTTTTCGGTGGGCCAGGTAAATTCCAACCATTTTTCACCTTCAGACTGTGAAACCCAGCTAGTGTTTGGATTGGAATCTGTCACAGAGGAAATCTTGAAGTCGTCTCTAAAAACCCCACTGGCGACAATAGACACCTGACTATCACGAGATAAATTAGTCAGTCCAGATACTTCACTGTCCGCTCCTGCTGCCAACAAATTTTCTGGATAACAACCTTCATTTGGTTCATAAATCCTAAATTCCCTAATGTGAAAATGTGAGGCATTTTTGGATGAAAAGCGAATTTTATTGGTTTTGACAGGTGATTCGAACGACTGAGCATAAGCAGGTGAAAGTCCTTCGGCATAAGCAAGCTGATCGTTTTCTGTAGTGCCATTTTGCCAATGATGTACATTAGTATTCACTTCATTTGGATAATGCCCTTCATTCACATCCAGCTCGCATGTTAGTACAGGTCCTGAAATGGGCACCGAAGTTGAAAAAAGCCAAAAAGAATTGTTTGTTCCACTTGCGCCAGCATATTTATACTTGCATTCAAAGTACCCGTATTTAAAGGCCTGTTTGGTCCAGATATTACCACATGACCATTCCTGCCCACCTCTATTTTCTTTGATGGCCTTTAGTTCCAGTATTCCATCTTTCACTACGGCATTTTCTCTCCACCTACTACATAGGATATGACCACTACTTCCATTTTGAGAAGTCCAGTTGTCATCCAACTTTGAATCCTCATAATCAAAATTATCCTCCCATTTGAGCGTCCAATTGCTTAATTCAATTTCATCCGTTAGCTCAGGAAGTTGTGCATGATAGGTTGTGTCAGAGCAGAATTCTTCCCCCATTTCTTTATTTTCCTCCTCTGATTCTTCTACAATCTCTTCTTTTTCGTCCTCAGGTATGACCTCAACATCTTCCGATCCACATGCGTACAGCAATGTTGTTATTAGGAATAAAACCAACTTAAACTTACACCACTTCATATCTCTCTTTTTCATATCAACAATTATTTGACTAATTCTTCCTTTCTATATTAATTGGTTTCATTTGGACACTACTTAGCATAAATAATTTTTATAGCCTACCAATTCTGATAAAGCTCTTTGATTTGTTCATAGGCAGCTTTTCTATTTCTTCGTTCATCCACTATGCCCCATTCCCGAAAACCTGATTGGGGGGTTCCTTTGTAGTTGCTTCGATAATCATTGTAACTCCATAGTGAGACGCCAACCACAAAAGGATATTCTTTCAATTTTGCTAAATACTCTAACAGTTTGTCAGACAATACAGCATCAGGAGCTGGTCCAATTTGTCCTTTGCCGATTTCAGATATAAAAACAGGCTTCCCATTTAAATTTTTCTTTATGGATTCCATTGATTCAATGGCATCCCAATAAGAATTGAAGCATATAAAATCGACTTTGCTGTAAGGCTCATTCGTTTTATTTATGGTTTTGCCATTCGCTGTATTTGAAACATATGTTTTTAAGCGAGTGGTATCCAAATCTTCAACATAGTCGAGCATGGAATTAACGTATGCATATTGAGTAGGCGTCAGTAACTTTTCGCCCCATGGTGGAATAGAATCACGAAGTTCGTTCCCAACACTCCAACCTACTACGGAAGGATGATTGAAATCCCTTTCAATCATTTCTTTCATCCATTTTTTAGTCAATGGGTTATCTGGAAAAGAATTTGGGTCATCATTTCCCCAAACTGGTATTTCTTCAATAATTAAAAAACCAATGCTATCGCAAAAGTCCAATAAATTTTCTGCTAATGGAGCATGCATCAAACGAGCAAAATTACATCCCAAAGATTTGATGTCTAGCATGTCTTCTTTAATGAGTGAATAGGGCTCCGTATTTCCAAAATCGGGATGATCATGAATACGGTTCAATCCATTCATACGAACTGGTTGATTATTTAAAAAGAATTGTTCCCCTTTGACCTCTAGTTTTCTAATACCAAATTGATCCTGCTCTTGATCCAATAGTTCCCCCTTTTGATAAAGTGAAGTTTCAATCTGATACAAATTCGGTTGATTGAAATCCCAAAGCTTAAAATCTGATAACCGTTTTGAAAATGATATTTCCAATAAACCTGTGTTATTAGCTTCCACATCGCCCGTCAAAACACCCTCAATACTTGTTCCTAAAATCGAATATTTAGCATCCACCGATTGCTTTTCGGAAGAATTGTTTTCGACTTTATACTTAATACTAAAGTCTACTTGGTTGTTTGTAAAGTCAGGAATAGCGGTCAGATGTTGATAGACCATCCTTACCGAATTATTTGATACTAAACTTACGTTTCTACTGATACCCCCCCAAGCCCACCAAGCTCCTCGTTTATAGGAATTATCTGCTTCAACAACTATGGAGTAAATCCCTCCCCCTTCTACTTTTTTTGTGATATTAAATTCGAACGGAGTGTACCCTCCAATATGGCTTCCCAATAATTCTTCGTTTAACCAAACTCTAGTTTTTTGGTAAACTGCTTCAAACTTTAGTCGCACTTGTTTACCATCCCAATTTTGGGGTATTTGAATATAACGTTGGTAATAACCTTTCCCTACGTATTCAGCATAGGGATCTTGAACATCCCAATTGCCAGGAACATTCAGTACGTCCCAATTAGTGTAATCGGCTTCCAATACTTCAGTTTTCGATACTTCATTTGAAGCGAGAAACTTCCATTCACCATTCAATGAAATTTCATCAATGTCTTTTGAACATGACAAAAGGCTAATTGTAAACATTAACAAACATGTAGTTCTCATGGCTTTTATTTTATAAATTATTCTAATAACAAACCTTCCCAGTATTCTAGAATATCTTCATCAGAAGCATTTGGGTCCAACCCTTTGCTCTGCATCTGTTTTTCAAAGTACTTTCTTGAACCTCTCTTAGCTTTTTCTATAGCTTCAGCTGATTCTGTTATCATTCCCTTTTCGAATGCTGCTAAATTCGATTTTAAGACATTTAACAGTACATTTCGAATATTTTGGTAGCGGTCATCTTCAGCAAGATTATCAAATTCAGATGGGTCTTTTTTCAAATCATAAAGCTCAATTTCTGGTTTTGAATCTGCCATAAATTGATCATATGGAGCGCCAAGATCACCTGATTCATGCAATATTTTATAAAGTGTAAAAGCTGGATATTGACTTTTTTTATAACCGCTTAATTGCATCCATGGTACACTCGGCATTCGATTCCATATAAGTTTGTACGCTCCATCAGTAATACTTCGTATGTCATCCACAGCGTCTCCTGCTCTTTGACGAAATCCAAAAACAAATTTTCTTTCTTCAATATTTTTCCCTTGAAAAACTTTGCCCTGGATATGTTTTGGTTTTTCAATGCTAGCAAGGTTTAAAGAAGTCGCAGCAACATCTACCAAGCTCACCAATTGCTTATTAATATTTAAATCAGTTGATAAAAAAGGATTGTAAACGATTAGAGGGATCTTTAGTCCTCCTTCATACAAAAACTGTTTATCACGGAGATGAGGACGACCATGATCGCCAAAAAAGAAGATAATGGTATTATCAGCTAAACCTTCGTCTTCTAATCGCTGTAATATTTTACCAACTATTTTATCACAATGCTGAACACTTTCTAAATAATTCGCCCAATCCGACCTTATTAACGAGTGATCAATATAAGAAGCTGGAAGCGTCACCTTGGATGGATCAATTGGGTTTATGGTGTCCTTTCTAAAAACCCGATGCGGATACTTGATTTGCACCTGAGCGAAAAAAGGTTGGCCCTCTTCTCTCTCATTCCAATCAATACCATCAAAAATGTCATTGTGTAAAAAATTAAAATCCTTCTTTCCCGATTTGCTCATATCTAATCCACTACTATTAGTGCAGAAATAACCGGCATTTTTAAAATATTCTGTAATCGGCAAAACACCTTCTGGTAAAGCCGTCATATCAATCGTTCGATGATTCTGACAATTAATACTGACAGGATACATACCAGTTATTAAAGACGATCTACTTGACGAGCATACTGGAGAATTGGCATACGCATTTGTAAATTGAACTCCGCTTTTTGCCAACCCATCAATATTCGGTGTTTTAACATCTAGATTACCATAACAACCCAATTCAGCACCCAAATCGTCTGCATTTATCCATAAAATATTAGGCTGATCTACAGATACGCAAGAAGACAATATGAATATTAAAATGAACGGTATAAACCATCTGGTTTTCATCAATGCTTTTTTAGTTTTTAGTTATGATTAATGGAATCTGAACGTTGAAAGAATGTCTAACATTATTTTCATCCAGTGTGTCAGCCGCACAAATCAGGGCAATAGGTCTACCATCCTCGATTAGGACCTGAGGGCGTTCTAAATGTTTAAACATTTGTTTTCTACCATCTTCCCAAGTAATGCTTCTATCAGAAATATGAAAATTATCGGCTTTATTCCAATCTATCCCATTGTCAGATTCGTAATGCACCAGTGAAAACAATCGCTTTTTTTCAACATTTTCAATGTACTTTACAATTGCCCGATATTTACCCTCCTGATACCAGATATAAGGATCTTCAGCTGGAAACCGCACACCCTCTTCAAGAAACACAGGATTTGGATATTTTTTAAATGGTCCGGTTGGCTGATCCGCTATAGCAACCATATGTACCACTGGTCCCCCAAAGGGCATAGGGAATTTCTTACCTACCGCTTTATATACCATTAGAATTTTACCATTGACCATTTGACAGACTGAAGGATTGGAAGTCATTAATGCGTCGTGTGCTAAAGAATCATTTTTAGTAATATCTAAAACGGGATTGTCCAAGCGTTTCCAAGGGCCATTCGGATCGTCAGCAACCGCAACGCCAATACGCTGGTTGTTTCGGTGTACCCAATTAATTTTTGCTTTTCCTGGAACACTTACTATTTTCTTATCGCCTTTATTTCCCATGTAATAGAGGTAATATTTATCATCAAACTTGTGAATGGTAGGATTGTGTGTACAAGACCCATCCCAATACTCTTCACCACGATCAGGCAACGCAACGTCCTTATGTTTAAATGGTCCAAAAGGAGAATCGGAAACTGCATGAGCGATTTCTGAATAATTTACCCACTCCCAACCAATCTTTTTAGGCCAACGAGAATATAACATATGGTATAACCCATCTTCACCTTTAGTGACTGAACCACCCCAGATACTCAAGCTATCACCACCAGAAAAAACTGATTTAAGTGACACCTTTCCCAATTCAATCTTAAGGTCAATGGTCTCTTCTTTTTTATTGCAAGATATTGCTGTGATAAAAGCGACCAACAGAATCAACTGTTTACTGGTTTTTACATTCATTTTATTCATATATCCTAAATTTTCCTTCCTTGGCATTCACAATATTTGACCATTGGCTATCACCTTTTGATGTGGTTCTCATAATTTGAAAATACAATGACTTCTCTCCGTTCAAAGGAACGGTAATCATCCCTCTAGTATTTGAAGTTTCATACTGGTCCAAATTCTCTTTATTCGTTCCATATCGGACGGTATAAGTTTCATCTTCCCAAGCCCCAGAATAACCTACAACCAATTTATTGTCTGCAATAAATCCATCCCAAATTATTGGTGCTAACAAAGGGCCTTTGGTCTCAACATTATAAGTATTGGACGCTACGCTCTCACCCTTGCTGTTCATTGCAATGAGTTGTAAAGACACTTTCTTACCTTTTGGAAGACTGTCTAAATCGATATAGTTGGTTAAAGTTTTATAACTTGTTTTCTCTATTCCTTCTATACTATATCTAAGAAAATATTCAAATGCATCTATGTTCATCTTGTAATGAATTCTAAGTTTATAATCGGATGTTTTAACTTGATCAATTTCCGGTTTGACCGGAACATCAAAATGTATTCTTTTTTCTCTTCTTGTATACCCATTCGGCGTGACAAGTGATACGTGCAACTCAAATGCTTCACCTTTATATTTGTCCCAACTAATTTCTCCTTTCCAACTATCCATACCAGGAATTAATGGTGGCAACGACTGCTGATTTTCAGTTAATACCACTCCTTTCTGATCTTTGATTATACAGTTCAGCACATAATTCTTCATTGTAAAACTGGGGAAATCGTCCTTATCTCGTATTAATAGCTCAACATTCGCTTTTCTTTTTTTCAAATTAATATTGTCAATTTCCAGTTCCTTTGCCGGGCTGTTTTCATTTAAGTGGGTATACCAATATCTCCTCTTAGTTCTCCAGGCATTTACCATGCCCCATGCTCTGTTTTCTGAAGGCAAAGTCATAGTATAACCACTTCTGTAATCGTTGAATGTCCAAATGGATGCTCCGGTTATATAATTGCGTTTTTCTCTTAAATAATTATACCATTGTCCGAGTTCTTCAAAAGTATTTTCCAATCTTTCATTCTTGAATCTTGACAAATCTGCCCAACCGAATTCGGAAATAAACATGGCCCTATTTGGCCAACGAGCACGAATAGTATCCATGACTTTACCAGGGTCCTTCTGGTATATATTCTGAAAAATCATGTCACCATGATTCAAAGGGTTATTGGTAGCATCTTCACCTGTTCTATATCCACGATTACTGACATGCAAGGCCATTCTATTTGGGTCGAGTTCTTTGGCGAATTGGTAAGTGTCCTTAACATAATCCCAATGGTCGTCTAACTCATTGCCCACACTCCACCCAACGATACTTGGGTGATTGGCATCACGCTCAAACATTTCTTTGATCCATATTTTGGCCATGCCAAAATCAGGTTGTTGGAATTGTGGATTACGTAGATTTCTAATATTAGCTTCCTCAAAAAGCAAGATGCCTTTCTTGTCGCATAGTTCAACAAGTTTTTCATTCTGGGTACCATGCATGATGCGCATGAAATTTGCACCAGCGTTCTTCATTAAATCTACATCAAGTTTTAAAAGTTCCAGTGGTTCTGATGAACCCCAATACCTGTGATCACTCACTCGATTAAATCCTACTAGACGAACAGGTTCACCATTCAATAGCATCTGAGTTTTAGTTGCCTCAAATCTTCGAATTCCAAAATGATCATTTTTTTTGTGCAATAAAGTTTCACCTTCTCTGATTGATGTTTCGAGTTGATATAGCTTCGGTTGATCAAAATGCCAAAGTTGTACTTGATCAGCTGTTAGAAAACCATTTAATTGAAATTCCTTAGTACTAAGCGCCTCAACAACAACTCGTTTCGAAGAAGATGTTAATGGCAGATCATCGACAATCACAGCCTCAACATCCAGCGTCTTTTGTTTTTCAGAACTATTCTCTATCCTTATTTTTATCCCATATTTGGCCGTACCCTTTTCTAAATCAGGTTCAGCGTGGATGTATTGAAAATTTACCCTGACATTCTTATTTTTGATTAAGGTAACATCACGTATAATTCCTCCCCAGTTCCAAGTGGCGCCTACTGTATAATCATTGTTAGCTTCAACAGCTAATATATTGTTTCCTTCAAAATTTATTTTGTCCGTTATATCAAATTCAAATGGCGTAAATCCCCCTTGGTGGTGGCCTAAATACTTTCCATTCAAATAAACTTTGGCGACATGATACACGCCTTCGAACCGAATTCTGATGCGTTCATCATTCGATTTTTGCCAACTTTCTGGGAAGCTCAATTCTTTACGATACCATGCTTTTCCTGAATAATTGGAAAATTCATTTATCATTCCAAAGTGTCCGGGTACTTTCAATAATTCCCAATCACTGTCGTCATAGTCCACTTTTACCAATTCTTGTTTTTCATTCAAGGTAGCTAAGTAATCTTCTTCACTAATCGGACGAAACATTACGACATCTGCAGACACCATATTCTTAGTGTGGGAGGTAAATTCTACATAATTGTCCTGATCAATATCGATCTTGAATACACCAAGATTTAACCATGTATTTGGCCTGTTTCTTTGACTAAACGGCCAAGAATGGACTCCGTCGGCATGTTTAACATTGATAATAGTTGCGTTGTGATGCCCCCATGGATAATATATAAAGTGTTGATAATATCCACTTTTTGGAACGGCAGTTTTAAAACGAACATAGGAAGAATCTGACCACTCATTAAAATATCGATGAAGGTAACTTTCACCCCAACATTTAGAACCTCGTTGTGGTTCTGTGGACAATTCCCAATTTCCTTTTATTACTAAATGCTCTTCCTGCGAATTATCTATCAGAATATCTTCTTTCTCAGGTTTGATATCCAAAGAATTAGAACCCTCCCCAAGAAGAGCGTTGAATTTCCAATCACCATTCAAAGAAATTCGTTCTTCACCTGATTGAGCCATTAATAAATGACATAGGGCAAATGATATGGTAAGAATTATGAATAGCTTTTTTCCAATCATTATTGTATAATTAATCCTTCAATTCTATTCTTAAATTGCATGCATGTCCTCTATGCACGCCTTCAACGGTTATTCCTAGTGCTCCAAAAATAAATTTTGGATTACCATTATCAATAAGCAGTTGTGGTCGCTCAATTTTGTACTCCGTCCTTGTGCCATCTTCTTTTATTATTTTACTAGGAAGCACCAATGGGTGTTTTGCTTGTTTCCAATCATATCCATTTTGAGATTCCATTAAAGCAAGTGCCCCGCTATCTCCAGTAAACAGTCCCTTAATATCTGTGACAATTGCATAGTGTTTTCCGTCCTGACTCCAAACAAATGGATCCTCGGCAATCATGTGCTCAACTTCAGAGCCTTTTAACTCAAAAATGGTCTCATTATGTTTTTTAAATGGACCCAAAGGATTATCCGCAAAGGCCATCATATATCGTACTCGATCACCTTTTGAAACAGAGTAACTTTCTTCTGAATTCATGTCAATGGGTTTCCAATCTTTTTGTTTGCCCACCGCCTTATAAATAGCAAAGATTCTTCCATCAGGGGCTATATTCACCGCAGGGTTAGAAGTCATTAGAGCATCCGGAGCTTTTGGGTCCTGACTGATATCTATGATAGGCTTATCCAGTCGATTCCAAGGCCCAGTAGGATTATCTGCCCAAGCAACACCTATTCGTTGATTATTTCGATATATCCACCAATCCTTATTGCTCATTGAAGTAGGCTGATTCGCTTTAACCATCGATGTGGTTCCCATATAATACAAATAGTATTTTCCATCCTTCATGAACACTGTAGGGTTATGAGTAGTTGTTCCATCCCAATAGTTCTTCCCTCTCGCTGACAGTGCAACATTTACATGTTTATAAGGTCCTTCTGGGTTATTAGCTACGGCATAGGCAATTTCAGAATCTGTGACCCAGCCCATATGTCCTAGCTCGTATTTCCATCTTGAATAGAACATGTGGTATTTTTCGTCTATCCCTTTCACAACAGATGCACCCCAAATATGATAATCAGAGTTTATGAATTTATACTTTTCAGGGACTGGCTGGACCATTGATCCCAAATCCAAATCTTGGCCATTTAGCTTTGTGCCAAAAAGTAATCCATACAATATGAAAAGTTTGTAAGCACCCATCATTACATACATAAAATTTCAAATATTGCCGCAGGAACATGCGCTGAAGGATGTTCTACTTCTATCACCAAACCGTTTGTAACAATAGGTTTTTCTAATTCTATCCTATTGATTGTTTGATAGTTGCCAGCTACCTCTTTTATTATCTTTCTTTCAGCTGTTGAAATTTTGTAATTACGAATACAAAATGGGATTACATCTTCAGGATGACCAAACTGAACCGTCTCCATTGCATGATCATAATCTGTATCAAAAAACAATCTAATCTCAGAAATTGTCTTTTCTTGCTGCCATTTAATGGTCAAAGCCGGATTTCTATCTTCTATATCTGCCACCCACGAATTAGATTTTAAATAAGGTCTGGTAAAACCATTTCCAATATTTGAAGCACTAAAACTTTCAATAGCTGGACTTATTAGCATAGCTATGTTTTTTCCTTTTGGTCGTCTATTCGGAATCCAAAATTCAAACTCATCGATGCCTATTCCTGGAGGGGGAACTTGTTTTCCATGATTCGATACTTTTTCATTGACGCCATTAAAAACCGTCATTACACCAGTTATTCTATTTTCGCTTTCTCGAATACTTAATTTATGGTTTGCCATGAAAGTCACAAAAGCATACAAGTCTGTTTCCAGTTCCACTTCAAATTTGAAAGATATGCTATGTGTTCCTTTTGAAATCTTTTGTGTTTGAGATTCTAATATAATTTCCGGTGTATAATTTCTTGAATTTTCCGATTGCCTCAATTGTATTTCTAATTGAGTATCTTCTTTAGCGCTTATTTCTACTTCAAACTCATATTGTTTATTCGCTTTCAAAGGAAGCAATTGCGCTACTGAAACATTGAGGTCTAGCCATTCATTGCCTTTAGGAATGGAACTTAATTTGAGTACTGAAGAAGCCGAAATAATACCTTCATTAATGAGATTTAATGAAGCGTCAATTGGTTTATTGAGAATGCTCTGACCTGCTATATTGAGTTCATTTTGAAGCTTTCTAATTCTATTATTTTCAATGATCTGTTTGGGAAGTATGTTTTCTTCCTTACAAATAGCGGCGGCCATGCCCACGGACTGCGCACCAAAACCACATGTCACCATCACTCGAGTAGAACCAAAAGCAATATGGGAAGCACTGATAATTCGACCTGCTAAAAACAGATTGTCGATGTCTTTGCTTACAAAACTCCTATATGGCATATCATATACGCCTTTCGAATGCCATTGTGTACATGCTGCTTGTTCGCTGTAGATACCATCCGCTGGGTGCAGATCTACTGCCCAGCCGCCATATGCAACAGCGTCATCGAAAGTAGTCTGTTCAATTACATCTTGTTGTTTCATCATGTACAATCCTTCGAAACGTCTACTTTCGCGTTTACCAGGCACATTTGCTGCCCATTCCAATGTCAAGTTCTCCACTTCATCAAACTGACCTGAGTTTTTAATATAATTCCAAACCCCATAAATCACTTTCCAAAGTTCCCATTTTATCTCTTCGGTATCGTGAATAGTATCGTTCTGCCCTCCAAATTCAAACCACCAAAAGTTACAACCCTTATGGTTTTTTCGAATAACCTGATGTCTTGGGATTTTAGTAATATCATCTAGCGCATAAGATGGGGGAACATACTTAACAGGTCTGTCAGCAGGTTTGCTATAGAAGAACATCGAATGTCCTAGTAATTGATCATTGGACTTCTCAGGTGCTATCAGCTCCCCAAATTCTACTTTTGATTCTGCCCCAATTCGATAGCTCCCTCCTGCTTGAAAAGCAACGATTCCATCACCCGTAGCATCGCAAAACAAAGGAGCGGTTATTTCATAATTAGTTGAGTTCTGGCTATTAAAGGCTTTGACACTTTTTATATTTCGTTCATTGGACTTTTCGATTTCAGAAACTGCAGTATTCAACAACAAAGTAATATTCTCTTCGCAAATCACTTTTTCTAAAAGGACTGTGTCAAAAATGACCGGATTGCCTTCTTTATTTCGGTATAGGTTTTCAACCATTATTTCGTCAATTACCCCTCCTTCTCTAGACCAGCGGTTGTTATTGCCCATGTGTGATGTAGCACCCAATGCCCAAAGGCGGACCTCTGAAGATGCATTTCCTCCTAAAACTGGTCGATCTTGAATTAATATAGTCTTCGTACCTTTTCTCGCTGATGTAATCGCCGCACAAACACCAGAGAGTCCGCCACCTACCACCACAAAGTCTGCTTTCATTTCCAGCGTTTTATTACTACGCTTTTCCTTACTATAATTATCAATGATCATTGTTTGAAACTTCCTTTTTCTGTGTTTCTTAAAAATACCATCACTCCGAGCAACAACACAAAAACGCCAACACCACCAACTAAAATCAAGTTTTGCATTGACATGATTGCTAGTAGAACAATCATCAATCCTGTAGATCCTATCCCGATCCCTATTACACGCGCACCTCTCTTATTCCCTTCATTCTTCGATAGGTCTTGGTCATCGGTTTTATCTGAAATAATCTTTCGGAAATGATCATATTGTTCAGTGCTGCCTCCTTGTAGTAGACCATATATTTCATATATGAGCATCAAAACAACTGGAATACCTACTCCAACAGACATTTCTACACTTCTTGTCAAATTAATGTCCCAAATCACTGGCATGATAAATTTCAGAAAGACATTAAGTAGTAAACTTATCACCGTCACAGACAAAACACTTCTGCCGTTATGCACTTTAGAAAATAGTGCCCATAAAGGAGGTAGAAACATTGCACCACCTGTAAGAGCAGCCAAACCCATTACCACCTCGACTATTCCGCCCATCGTAGGAACTTGCAGTGCGATTAAGATAGTTATGAGTCCCAGCACACCCGTAGAAATCCTTCCTACTTTCACCAATTTTGTGTCACTAGCATTGGGTTTATAATGTCTATATATATCATTAGTCATGACACCAGCTGAAATGTTCAAAGTAGTATTCACAGAACTTGAGGTTGCGAATACCATGCCGCCAAGCATTAGCCCTAGCATCCCCACGGGCAATACTTCTTTGCACATTAAGAGATAGGCACCTTCATCGGCTAATCCATCCAGTTCAGGATTGACAATACGGTATATCATGGGTGGAAGCATCCAAACAAGAGGGCTTATTGAATAAAGTGCTGCAAAAAGCCACCCTACTTTTTTAGCGTCATTTGCAGATTTAACGCTGGTATAGCGCTGAACGTAGGCCCAATTTCCAGCGATGAAAAACAAGTTGTATAATCCAAAAGCTATCATAAACCCTGGAGTAAACTCTTCGTTGACAAGGCTGAAAAAGTTATCGGGGGAGTGATTAATAAAATTTTCAACGCCTCCAATATGATTGAATGATAGAGGAACGACAATCAATACTGCTGCGGATAAAACCACAAATTGAAGTACATCTGTAACAATTACTGCCCATAACCCACCAACTGCAGTATATATCAGAATAAGAACCCCAAGAAAAATAATGCTAGCGGATATTGGAATGCCCGTAGAAACCTCAACTATTTTGGCAACGGGGTATAAAAATGCTCCTGTTGTAAACATAGAAATAGCAAGAAATAGATAGGTGTATATCTTTTGAACTTGAAAACCCAACCGATCGGTGATGAATTCAGCTGCAGTTAAGGCTTTTGTCTTTTGCCATTTAGGTGCAATAAATAACCCAATGATTATTCCTGCTATGCACATTGTCCATTGAATTGTAATTGCCACCCAGCCACTTTTGTAAGCAATTGAACCCCAAACCACAAAAGTACCGGCAGAAAAAAAACTCATAAACAGTGAAAGTCCGCTCATCCACCATGGAATGGCTCCACCAGCAGCGAAAAATGATTTCATGTTCTTTCCAGTCTTAGAAAAGCTAATTCCACATATAAAAACAATGGTTGTGAAAACAGAAATTACGATCAAATCAATATATCCCATCTATAAATTTTTTACTAAAATAAATGGGTTATCACTTACGCAATGATATGTCATCAAATTAATTTCCGAAAACGTTCCCGAAAACGTTTTTATTTCCGGAAACGTTTTCGAAATTTGAAGTTTGTTCTATTTATTGAAGAATAGAACTTTAAAAACTGAACATGAAATCGATCACAATAAAAGATGTTGCTAAAAAGTTAAACTGCTCTGTTTCTACAGTTTCTAGAGCATTTAATGATAAATACGATATTCGGCCTGAAACCAGAGATAGAATATTAAAAATAGCGAAAGAAATGGGCTATCACCCAAACCCTATCGCCCGAAAACTAATACAGCAAAGATCATTTAACATCGGAATTGTAGTTCCTGAGTTTGTAAATAGTTTTTTCCCCGAAGTAATAATTGGGGCTCAGGAAATTCTACATGAAAAAGGTTATCAGGTACTCATAATGCAATCTAACGAGTCTTCAGAAACCGAGCTTAAAAATGTACAAACCTTGGTTGACAATATGGTCGATGGATTGATGGTTTCTTTAACTTCGGAAGTACATAACCTCAGTATTTACCAAGATTTAATTGATTCAAAAATGCCCTTGGTTTTTTTCAATAGAATAGTTGAAGATCTTGCTGCTTCAAAAGTGTTGTTCGATGATTACAAATGGGCAGTGTTTGCAACAGAGCACTTACTTGTGCAAGGATATACCAATATTGTGCACTTCTGCGGTCCAGAATATCTATCACTCACTAAAAACAGGATTAAAGGATTTGAAAAGGCCCACAGAAAACACCGTGTAGATGTAGGGAGGATAATTCCGTGTGGGTTAACAATGAAGGACGGCGAAGAGGAAGCTCAAAAACTCATCGATAACAATGATATCCCTGAGGCAATTTTTGCTGCAAATGATCAGACAGCTATAGGTGCTATGAATGTTTTTAAAGAAAACGGATACGACATCCCAAAGGATATTGCGTTTGCTGGATTCTCAGAATCACATTTAGCTAAACACATTGCCCCTCCACTTACTTCCGTAAAACAACCCACATTTGACATAGGTCGAACTGCTGCGGAACTGCTATTAGAACAAATTGATAATAAAGGTCTATTTATTCCACAAAAAATTGTCCTAAACGGCAGGCTAAATGTGAGAGAGTCTTCTATAAAGATCACACTTTAAAGTCGTATCCATTTTTGAAGCAACCCTGTAGGTTGGTGACCAAAGTCACGTAATTTGATGATTTCTTTCTTTTTTAAATCACGACTAAAATGGGATATTTAGTTAGTCAAAAATGAAAGAATCGTTCAACGTTAAACACCAAAGTCATGAAAAACATATTGGTTCCATTCGATTTTTCAGGGTATGCGGAGGCAGCTTTAGATTTTGCTCTGGAGCTCAATCAAGTAACTAAAGGCTCTGTCACATTATTGAATGTCATTGAATACCCTTTGGGTACTACATTCAATGTCACAGGAGAAATTGGGCAATTAAACGCTGATGACGAAATATACACTTTAGAGCAAATTAAAAAAACCAAAAGTAGATTAAAGGAATTTACTGAAAGTCCAAAGTATAAAGAAGCAAACATTGATACAAGGGTAATGATGGGAAATCCCTATGAAGGGATCATTAATTTAGTGAATGACCATAATACTGATGTGATTATAATGGGCACCAAAGGAGCTACTGGGCTCAAAGAAATGTTCATAGGCTCGAACGCTGAAAAAGTAGTAAGAAATGCAAAATGCCCTGTTATTTCGATTCATAAAGAGCAAAAATTTACTAGCATCAAGAAAGTAGTTTATGCTACGAGTCTGGACACAACTCATGGTAAAGCGCTAGAAACTTTCAAAGTTTTTCAAGAATTATTGAATGCCGAATTACACTTGGTTTGGGTTCATACTCCACATGAGTTGATCAATGAGGAAATGGCTAGAGAAAAACTTGAAGAGTTAGCTAAAAAACACAATTTGAAAAATTACGAAACACATGTTACCAAAGGTTTCTATCCAGAAGAAGGGATTTTAATGTATGCGTGGAATATAGACGCCCAGATGATTGCACTACCGACACATAGCTACAAAGGATTGGCCCATATGTTCCTTGGAAGCATCGCGGAAGACATTGTCAATCATGCGACTATTCCTGTCTGGACAATGAGTTTGAAAAACACTAGAAAATAGAATTATAAGGATATAACCATGGATATTAAAAGAATATTAGTCCCAATGGATTTTTCACATTGCGCCATCAATGCACTGCAATTCGCCAAACGATTAGCTCATGATTCTAATGCTTCAATTATGCTAATGAATGTTTCTCACCAGCCTCAAGTTTATGTTGAGGCAATGGGAGCTGGTGCTATTATGCAACCTATCATGACCGAATACGAAAAGCATGCGGAAGAAAATTTCAGTGAACTAATTGAAAAAGAAGGTTTAAAGAAATTCAATGTTTCAACACGCTCCTTCTCAATGGGCTTTATTGATGCAATAAATAGTTGCTTGAATGAAGATAATATCGACTTAGTAATAACAGGAACCAATGAATATCATGATTTTCTGGATTCTATGTTTGGAAGTAAGAGTGCGGATATCATCAGCACATCAAAAGTTCCAGTGATGATGATCCCTGAATGTGCACAATTAGAAAAAATAAAAAAAATAGGTGTGGCCATTAATTTTGAGAATGATAATGACTACAAAAAACTTGATATTACGCGTACATTTGCTCGATTACTTGATGCCCAAATTATTATTCTAAATATTGCCAAGAATAGTAAGAAACTATTTTATCATGATGATGATAAGGTTTCTTTGTCCAATTTTTATAAGGGGATTGACCACTTGTTTTTCTCTTTGAATGATAAAGGTGATTTAGTAAATATTTTGCAGGATTCAAGCAAAGAATTGGGGTTGGATATGCTTTTTATGCACCCAAAAAATCACAAAGGGATTGACAGTTTATTCTATAAAAGCAAGACTAAATCAATGGCCATGCAAATTGACATTCCTTTGTTAACCGTACACGAATAAATAAAATTGAACCTTAAATTTTCAAGTCATGGACATTTACGGATTTCTTGCCATTTTAGCATCAGCGGTCGCTATATGGGCAATGGTTATGGTTTCACAAAGTGATATGCCTGGAAATAAAAAAGTACTTTGGTTTATCATTGTTGTCTTGATTCCCATTTTAGGTCCTCTTGTGTATTACTTCATGAAGCTTCGATAACACTGGGGAAAATATTTTAGCAAGAGGCCAATAAATTTCTTTTTCAATAAAGCAAGGGGAATTCTATTGACTTTTTTTTATTTTTATAGCTAACCTGCTCTAAAAATAAAAATGATATTAATCATAATCATCTTTCTTTCAAATCATTCTTATCACTCATCAACTCACCTATTTTAGCATTTTTAAAATCAAACTGATATATGGAACTGGAAAAATTTAGTTACGACAATAAAATTGTAAAATATTTTATGGTCGCATCCCTCATTTTCGGAGTGGTGGCCATGTTAGCTGGACTCACTGCTGCAATTCAATTATTCTACCCTGCTTTTAATTTCGACTTGCAATACACGACTTTTGGTAGAGTCAGACCGTTGCACACCAATGCCGTAATTTTTGCATTTGTCGGAAATGCTATGTTCGGTGGTGTTTATTATTCAATGCAGCGCCTTTTAAAAGCTAGGCTATTCAATGATACTTTGTCTTGGATTCATTTCTGGGGTTGGCAGTTAATAATCCTTTCCGCTGCTATTACCCTTCCGCTAGGAATGACTACTAGTAAAGAATATGCTGAACTGGAATGGCCTATTGATATCGCAATTGCGGTAGTATGGGTAGTATTTGGCATCAATATGATCGGTACTATTTTGAAGAGAAGAGAGCGACATATGTATGTAGCAATATGGTTCTATATAGCCACTTTTGTCACCGTTGCTGTACTACATATTGTTAATTCGATTGAAATACCGGTTACGCTTTTCAAAAGTTATTCATGGTATGCTGGAGTACAAGACGCTTTGGTACAATGGTGGTATGGTCACAATGCGGTGGCATTCTTTTTGACAACTCCCTATTTAGGTTTGATGTATTATTTCTTACCAAAAGCTGCCAACAGACCTGTCTATTCTTACAAATTGTCGATCATACACTTTTGGTCTTTGATTTTTATCTATATCTGGGCTGGACCTCACCATTTGTTATACACTTCATTACCTGATTGGGCTCAGTCTTTAGGTGTTGCATTTTCCATCATGCTCATCGCTCCCTCTTGGGGTGGAATGTTGAACGGGCTTTTAACATTAAGAGGAGCTTGGGATCGAGTACGAGAAGATCCAGTTTTGAAATTTATGGTAGTTGCAGTCACTGCTTATGGCATGGCTACTTTTGAAGGTCCTATGCTTTCTTTAAAAAGTGTGAGTGCAATTGCACATTATACAGATTGGATCGTAGCTCACGTACACATTGGTGGTCTAGGCTGGAATGGATTTATGATATTTGGCATTTGCTACTACTTAATTCCTAGAATGTGGAATACCCAGATCCACTCTAAAAGCTTGGCCAATCTGCACTTCTGGTTAGGTACATTGGGGATCATATTTTATGCCCTGCCTTTATATATCGCAGGTGTAACTCAAAGCTTAATGTGGAAAGAATTTGACACGGATGGTTTTCTTGCATACGGTAACTTCTTAGAAACTGTAGTTCAAATTGTTCCAATGTATATGCTAAGAGCAGTAGGAGGTGTTTTATACTTATCCGGTGTTTTTATTATGCTTTACAACTTGATAAAAACAGCCAAAGCAGGATCATTTACTGAAAATGAAAATGCGGAAGCACCAGCATTAGAAAAGAAAGAAATAACTGGAGGCCATTGGCACAGTATTTTAGAAAGAAAACCACTTATATTCACAGTATTGACAGTCATTGCTATTGTCATTGGTGGAGTAATAGAAATGGTTCCTACATTTTTGATTAAATCAAACGTTCCTACGATAGCTTCTGTTAAACCCTACACACCGTTAGAAATTCATGGTCGCGACATCTATATTAGAGAAGGTTGTAATAATTGCCACTCTCAAATGATACGTCCATTTAGGTCGGAAACTGAACGATATGGAGAATATTCGAAAGCTGGTGAATTCGTATATGATCATCCTTTCTTATGGGGATCTAAACGTACGGGACCTGACTTAGCACGCGAAGGTGTTGGAAAGTTAAAGAAATCAGATACGTGGCACTTTAATCATATGCTCGCACCTGGTATAGTCTCTGAAGGTTCGATCATGCCAGCATATCCATGGTTATTCGAACAAGGAATAGAAAAAGATCTGACTGCTGCTAAAATTAATGCTTTAAGAACTGTAGGAGTTCCATATCCAGAAGGTTTTGAAAGTGAAGCCAATACAGTACTTGAGAAACAAGCACAAGGTATTGTCAGAAATCTCAAAGCAGATGGTATAGAAATCAGTGGCGATGCAGAAATCATCGCGCTAATATCATACTTGCAACGATTAGGTACAGACATTCAAGCAGAGAATAAATAAAGTCATGTTTAAATACTATTTCGAACAAATCGATGGAATAGCCATCTGGCCAATAATCTCACTCATAATATTTTTCATTTTTTTCATTGGTCTATTATGGTGGGTTTTTAAAGTTGATAAAAATTATATCGACGAAATGAAAAACTTACCTGTAGATAAATTAAGAAAACCTTAACAATATGAAATTCATCAATCATAAATATATAAAACCCTTTCTTGCACTTTGTACAATTCTAGTTTTCAGTACAGAAAGTCATGCACAAGAATTGGATAAAGTCTTGGGAGAAGATCCTTATACTGTTGCTATAATTTCCATGGTGCTTGTAGTATTACTTTTAGTATTGCTAGTTGCTATTTACTTATTGCAAATTCTCAAAACGATGGTTGAGAAAGATGCAGTAAAAATGGCCAATGAAAAAGGCGTAGAGTATAAACCTGAACCAAGTCCATTAGCGACATTCTGGTCTGGACTAACGAATGCAGTTCCTATAGAACAGGAAAGCACTGTTGAATTAGATCATAATTACGATGGAATTAGAGAACTGGATAATCACCTTCCACCTTGGTGGAAATGGCTTTTCAATATCACAATAGTTTGGGGAGTCGTTTATATGTTAGTCTATCATGTTTTTGAGACCATGCCTTTACAAGATGAAGAGTATGAAATTGCTATGGAGGAAGCAGCAGCGGCAGTCGCCTCTAGTGGTGCATCTGAAGTGGCGATTGATGAATCAAATATCACTATCGCGACCGATGCAGCAATTTTAGCAAGCGGTAAAACAACTTATGAGAGAAACTGTGTAGCTTGTCACAAAGCAGGTGGTGAAGGTGGAATTGGTCCGAACCTTACGGATGAGTTTTGGCTCCATGGAGGAAGTCCATTAGAAGTGTATAACAGCATTAAAAATGGTATACCTGATAAAGGAATGATTGCATGGAAAGATGTACTTTCTCCTGCGAAAATGAATGAAGTTAACTCATACATTTACACGCTTAGAGGGACAAATCCAGCAAATGCAAAAGAACCTCAAGGAGATAAATATGTAGAATAATCGTATAAATTACCCAATGGACGATCATTACGAGTACGAGGAGGAATATCGGGACACCATAGCAACTGTTGACGAATCCGGTAGAAGAATATGGATGTATCCGAAAATGCCAAAAGGTTATTATCACAACCTTAGGATTATTGTAACGATCGTTCTTTTAAGTATCTTATTTTCAGGACCATTTATTAAAATTGGTGGGCAACCATTGTTGCTTCTCAATTTCTTTGAACGAAAATTTGTAATCCTGGGTCAAGCGTTTTGGCCGCAGGATTTCTTCTTATTGGCCCTTCTGTTGATCATATTCTTCGTTTTCATCATACTCTTCACTGTAGCATTTGGAAGGGTGTGGTGTGGGTGGGCATGTCCTCAAACCCTTTTTATGGAAATGGTATTTCGAAAAATCGAATACTGGATAGAGGGTGATGCTAATCAACAAAGAAAACTAAATCAGGCGCCATGGGACAGTAAAAAAATCTTTAAAAAAGGGTTAAAGCATTTCATATATGTCGTTGTTGCTGTTTTAATTTCTCATACAGTAATGGCTTATTTGATAGGAGTTGAGGAAGTAAAAGTCATCGTATCACAACCTCCTACAGCACATCTTTCTGGTTTCATTGGATTGATGGCATTCACAGGAATTTTTTATTGGATATTCGCCTATTTCCGCGAACAAGCATGTGTCGCAGTTTGTCCATACGGAAGACTGCAAAGTGTTTTGCTTGTCAAAGATTCAATTGTTGTAATGTATGACTGGTTGCGAGGGGAAAAACGACAAAAAATAAAAAAGGGTCATGTTGATGACAGTGCCGGAGACTGCATAGATTGTAAACTTTGTGTGCACGTCTGCCCTACTGGTATAGATATTCGAAATGGCACACAATTGGAATGCGTTAATTGTACAGCCTGTATGGATGCTTGTGATGATGTAATGCACAAAGTAGGTCGTGAGAAAGGATTAATTAGGCTTTCGTCTCATACTGCCATAGAGACAAAACAGTCAAAGCTTTTTACTCCCAGAGTGGCAGGTTATTCAGTAATACTGATTGCTTTACTTGGATTTCTATCATTCATGATTATTTCAAGATCTGATGTAGAGGTGACTATACTTAAAGTACCAGGCACCCTATACGAAAAAACGGATGACGGTATGATCAGTAATTTGTACAACATTCAGTTTGTAAATAAAACCTTTGAAGAAGTTGCTCTCGAGCTAGTCGTAAAAGATGCACCCGAAGCTTCAATTCAGAAAGTCGGTGAAGGGGGCATTACAGTTCCGGCCAACAGCAAACACGAAGGCATATTTTTCATTAAAATGCCAAGTTCAAATTTAGATGGTCCAAAATCATCATTGAATATTGGATTAATGAGAGATGGAATTGAAATAGGAGATTACTCTACCAAATTTCTAGGACCTGTAAAACTTAAAAAATAAGTATGAATTGGGGAAATAGTATTATTCTGACATTTTTCATTTTTGCTGCAATCATCATTACAATGGTTACAATAAGCATGCGACAGGATGTCAACCTCGTAGAAAAGAACTATTATGAAGAAGAAATAGCCTATCAGGACCAAATTGATCGTATCAATAATTTCAACGAGCTTAAGGAAAAACCGAGCATTAGAAAAAAAGGAAAGCAACTAGTAGTAACTTTTCCTGAAGTCCTTATTTCCTCAATATCCAAAGGTCAAATTCAACTCTATAGACCCTCTACGTCAAAATTAGATCGGAGGATAAAAATAGCGCTAACAGACCAAGGAAATCAAACCATTTCTCTCCAAGGTATGGAGAAAGGGCTATGGAAAGTTAAGTTGAGATGGAACTCAACAAAAAAGGAATACTTTAACAGTCAATCAATAGTGTTATAATGTTGTGGAATGCCCTCTTCTTGGGTTTTATTGGTAGTACACACTGTATACTCATGTGTGGACCAATAGTGCTGAGTATACCTGGGCAAAAGACTTTTTCAAGATTTTTTTTTTCACGGATAACTTATAATATTGGTAGAGTCTTCACCTATTCAATACTAGGATTAATCGTAGGTTACATTGGTCAAACACTTTCTTTTTCAAATTTCCAACAACCCTTTTCGATACTAATAGGTAGTTTCATCTGTTTAATGTCATTCATTTTTATTGCTCAGCGCATTGAAGGTAAACTTTCCATACTAGCAATGAAGCTCACCTTGCCATTCAAAAAATGGATTTCAGACTATTTTGAAAGGACGAGTATTATGGCTTCTTTTTCATCAGGTTTACTGAATGGCATTCTACCATGCGGTTTAGTATATGTAGCATTGGGCAGTGCTTTAGGTACGTTTTCGATGCAAAATGGCGGACTCTTCATGCTAATCTTTGGCTTAGGTACCTTCCCAGCAATGTTAACCATGTCAATGTTAGGTAAAGTATCCATTGGGCGCTATTTCAAGAATATTTCACCAATTTATGTGTTCTTTCTAGGGCTGCTTTTGATACTACGAGGTTCTAATCTAGATATTCCATATTTGAGCCCTCTACTTGCTTATATCTATCCCTCCATGGGCGATCCCGTTATTTGTAATTGATATATCCTGTTAATTCTGGCAGTCACCGAGAAATCCGCTGCATTCATCGAATAGACCCTAACACTTTATTCTTTTCAATACATATTTGAAGCATTAGAAAAGGAACACAAATTAAATCAGCTAGTAACTTCAACAATCATCCCATTGTTTTAGAAATAATCATGCTTTTTTGAGTAGTTAAGTCTTCTTTTCCATTCACCAAATACCCGATAATCCTCCCCCTGGTCCCGAATGGAAATTTTAAGAAGTAATGAATAGATTTAAATATTTATTTGCAATCAGCTATGGTATATGTATGCTCATTTCGAGTCATTTATATGCTCATACTCCGCAAAATACAATTGATAGTTTGAAAGTTTATTTGACGATGTCAAATGATACAGTTCAAGTACAAATCAATAACCAAATTGCATGGAATTTTAGAAATATAAATTCTGATTCTAGTTTTTATTATGCTCAAAAAAGCCATTTAATTGCTAAAGCGCTTAAATACTCAAATGGCATTGCACAAGGATTGAATTTTATGGGTATCGCAATGAGAAATCAGAGCAGATATCATGAAGCCATGAATTATTTCTTTGAGGCATTAAAAATCGCTGAGCTCACTGTGAACAGCGAACAAATAAGCTACACACTCATCAATATTGGGAATATCTGTCTTTATCAAGCGAATTTTGAGGGAGCATTTCAATACTTCAACAGGTCACTTAATTATTCAAAAGAACTCTCAAACCTAAGGTTAGAGGCTTACAGTCACATTAATTTAGGAAGAGCTTATGAAGGTTTAAAAGAGTACAATAAAGCGAAGACTCATGTGGTCAAGGCCATTAGAATTAGGGAGTCTTTACAAGATCAAGAAGGTTTAGCAATTTCTAATTTGGATCTTGCCAGTTTGTATTTATTATTAGATAGACCTGACAGTGCATTGATAATTGTAAATAGGAATTTGGAATTGGTCAAAAAACTTGGTCATAAAAACACACTTGCCTTTTGCTACATCACGCTTTCAGAAATTCACTTGCAAGAGCAACGTTTGAATACAGCATACAGGAGCATTCAGAAGAGTTTAGCAGTGAGTACTTCCCATCAATTGAAGAATGCTGAAGTTGAAGGTTTAAAAATACTTGCTGAAATCTATGAGCAACAAAACCTTTCTAAAAAAGCACTAAAAACTTACAAAAAATACCTCTGTAATAAAGATTCCATCTACAATGCCGAAAACACGCGAAAAATTGCTGATATTTTTTCAAAATATACTTTTGAAAAAAGTGAAATAGAAAAATTGAGTTTAAAAGCAAAGACTGATCTCAACGAATTGGTCATAAAGCGCCAGCGTGTAATTATCATTCTTTCAGTAATACTGACCGTTTCATTTTTGATCATAACTATTGTAGCGTATAAGTCATCACTTGAAAGAAAGCGACTTAACAAACAAATCCGAGTACAAAAGGACACTGCATTTCAGCATAACAACGAACTCATTGATATCAATAATGAAAAGAATAACCTCATAAGGATACTTTCCCATGACTTAAGAGCTCCGATTAACAATATAAAAGGATTGACTCAGGTCCATCAAATGGACCATGAGAACGATTTTAGCGAATCTGAGAATGAAATACTCAACTTAATAAAGAGTGAGTCAGATCGACTATTGAATATGATCAAGAAAATTCTAAATGTTGAAGCTATGGAAAATGATAGCAATGATGTAGAATTTGAAAAAGTGGATATCACAAAAGTCGGTAAAGACCTAGTTGCAAGTTTTTTAAATACAGCAGTTTCTAAAGATATTCAAATCAAGGCTACACTTCTAACGGATGCCGTTTATGTTCTAGGAGATTCAATACACCTTCACCAAATTATGGAAAATCTGCTTTCAAACGCCATCAAGTTTACTGGAAAAGGAAAAAATGTTTCCATAGGCATGTCTTCAAAAAATAATAAGGTAAACATAAAGTTCAAGGATGAAGGTCCTGGGTTGACTAAAACAGATGAAGAAAATATTTTCAAAAAATTCCAAACATTGAGTGCTAAACCTACTGCAAATGAAGAATCAACAGGTCTAGGATTATCAATAGTCAAAAAATATGTAGAAGAAATGAATGGGAAAGTATGGTACGAAAGTAAACTTGGAAAAGGCACAACTTTCATCATTGAATTTGACCAAGTTTCACCTCCAACTACTTAAACCTCACTTCTTCAAGAATTCGAATATTTTTTTATTGCTTTACAAAAGTCAATCTTGCTTTAGCCGATTGAGATTGTGAATAAGTCGCATAGAACATAGTAACAGCATCAATATCTGAAGTGTCTATTAATTGACCTTCCGTCGACCAAATGTCATTTGAAACAACAGAAAGCGTCACGGACGTTTCCAAGACCATACTTGTCTCATTTGCTTCTTCAATAACAGTAAAAATATTGTGTATCCCAACAAAAGTATCCCCACTTAATGGATTCAACGAAAGCGTACTCCCATTGATAGTGTAATCACCATTATCATGGACTCCACTTATACTTGCACCTACTAAATCATTGATATCACGTTCGAAAGTAGAACCTTCCATAAATTCCAGAATATAGGAACCTTCATTATAAAAAGAAGTTGATTCAATACCTTCATTTACACTGTATTCATCTGGGAAATCCTGATATATAACTCCGCTTAATGCCCAAGTTCCCAATATTAAATCAGGTTCGTTTGCGTCCTCACTGCATCCTCCCAAGAAAAAAATGAGAGATAAAGAGATTATAAAAATATGGAGATTCTTCATTATTCATCAAGTTGGTTCAATGCAATTAAAATATAATATACCAAAAAACAATGCATCGAATCATTCTATCAACCTACCAAATTGAATAAGAATCATTGAAACAACTATTGACCCTATTAGTTCAGATTCACTTTTTGATTATTTTTCTTACTTCAGTGAAATTCTCGGTTTGATATTTTAAATAATAAAAACCTGGTTTTAATGACTTTACACTGACATCAATAGTTCTTGAACCAAGATCAAAATCAAGTAATCCTGTTAATGATCGAATCAGTTTACCTTGTACATCATAAAGCTCCATCCTTTCAATTAACGGATCGCTCAACGAAAATGAAATTGTAAAGTAATCGTGAAAAGGGTTAGGAGATATATCAAAGTACTCATTATTTACATCTCCACTCGAGGCTAAAACTGTGTAAATCTCTCTGACACTAATCCTTCTATTTACTGTTGAATTTTCTATAGTCGATACATTCCCAGAAGGCCATATTACTTTAATGTCAACCTCCTGATTCTCACCTAGTCCAAAATAAGCCGCAATATCTTCACCCCCTCCGATGCTTGAGCCACTTTTAATCTCTTCTGTTTGAACAATTCCATCAGGAGTTGTCATCACTACTTTTGCACCTATTCCATTCTTATTACTTAAAGGCAAACCTGCCCCAACCAAGTCCACTATCATCCAATTATTATCATTTGAATTTTGATTATTATACAAAATTGCGTCACCACCATAGTTAATGAGAAGAATATCCGGATCACCATCATTGTCATAATCTCCACGAATCAAGGTTCTCCCCTTAAAGAAATCTGCGAAACCACTTACCTCGTCTTCCACCTTTTCATAGACAACCAAATTATCGACTATACCTTCATTGTGATAAAGCATATTTGGCTGCAAAGAAAAAAGACTCTCTTCCACACCTGTTAGAACGCCTGCAGCTAAGGCCAAATCAAGAAGCATATCCAAATCATAATCAATAAAAGTTGCTCCCCAAGAAATTCTGAATTCATTATTAATTGGCGCCCGAAGATCCTTCAGTTTAGCTTCAATTGTTTTATCAAGTAACGTCTTCCCATCGTTTATCAACAATACCGGTGATTCAGTACCTACATTCCAATTTGTATAAAAATAATCTTGAATCCCATCACGATTAGGATCTCCCACAGCAATCCCCATAACATTTTGGCAGTCCGGTTTTAGTTCTTGCTCGTCAGGACTATACTTCCCTCCTATATAAGGTCCTATTTCATCGCTTACTTCAGTAAACCGCATATTACCTTCATTTCTCCAAATCTTATTGTCTTCAGGTCCAAAAGGGCAATCATTTGTGGTGAAAATATCTAAATCTCCATCATTATCGATATCAGACAATGCTGATACGAAGCTCAACCCCTTTATATCTGTAATACCGTCTTCATCAAAATCACCCGCTAAGCTTGTCGAGTAATTAGAGAATGTATTTGGTGTATCCCCATTATTTAGGAAAAGGTAGTCCTGTGTATTGATATTCTGATCATTAAATAACCCTACATGATTGGCGACATAAAGATCTAACCAACCATCATTATTTAAATCTCCCCAAGAAGCAGTAGTTCCTCTACCAGGAAGAAAGCTAGCAAATTCTGGAAACGCCTCTCGAGTCACATCAGTAAACACACATGAACCATTATTTTGCAGTAGCACATCCTGATCGTTATTTGCAAGATAAATATCCTGATCTCCATCATTGTCATAATCAGCAACCGAAACCCCGCTACCGTCATGTTCAATATCTAATGAAGAGATTTCTGTCATTTCAGAAAATTTAACTGTCCCATGTTCAGCCAAATTATTTTTGTACAACTTATTGGCCCCAACTCTTTGAGAAATGTAAAGATCCAAGTCACCATCATTATCACAATCTATCCAGGCTGCTCCTGATCCAAATGGCACATCTTCTTGTCCATTCTTTTGAGGTAATATTTGTGTATGTTGAATCCCTACATTTGACGTTACATCTAAAAACGTTGTTTGACCAAATGACTCATAAAAGCATGAAGATTGAATGGTTAATATTAAAATGAAATGGAATTTCTCAATCGATATACGCATGAATAAAAGGAATTTATTGTCTTACTATTTTATGAATGTAATGACTTTCTTGTGTTTCTATTTTCAATAAGTAGACTCCAGGATTCAGAAATGAAGTATTCATATAAAAACGATGGCTTCTTCTTTTTATCTTTGATTCATAAAAGACTTTAATTTCCCTACCAGAAGAGCTCATTAAAGTCGCTGAGATTTCAGTATCTATTCTGAAATCTAATAAAACAGTTGCTCCTTCTACAATAGGATTTGGAAAAACAGATATTTGAGCGGACTCTTTTAGATCAATTCCAGAATTCAACGTTACTGGTTCTACTTCGTTCAGTTTTATTCTTTGATTTATCTCAACCGCTTCTTCCATTGTAACATTACCCGAAGGCCATTGAATACGTATATCTACCACTTCGTTTTTCAATAATCCAAAATAGGCTCCTATATCATCTCCACCTCCAAGACTAGATCCACTTCTTACTTCGTGATGTTGTGTTATACCATCTTCTGTCGTAATACTAATTTTCGCTCCAATGCCATTTAAATTAGAAAGTGGGGGTCCTGCCCCTTCAAGATCAATAATTAACCAATTATTTTCATTCTCATTATTGTTTTGATAGAGCATTGCTTCCCCATTAAAATTAACTAGCAACAAATCGGGATCTCCATCCATATCATAATCACTATAAATCAAAGTTCTGCCTTGATTTATATCTGCAATCCCAGACAAATCGTCTGAAATTCTTTCATAATTTGGAAGGTCATTAACAATACCAGTATTCTTGTATAGAAGGTTAGGTTGAATATCAAATTCGTTGCCCGCAAGATGCAAGGTACCTGCAGCTGCAGCAATGTCTTGTAGCATATCTAAATTGTAGTCAATAAAAACGGTACCCCAGGTAATTCGAACTTTTTCAGTTTCAGGAACTAAAATATCTTCCAACCCTACTTCACTTGTCTTCGTCCAAAAATTTTCGCCATCATTTTGAATGAAAACGGCTGCTTCTGTATAATTATTCCAGTTGGTGTAGAACAAGTCAAATATTCCATCTCTATTGGGGTCGCCTACTGCGATACCCATAGCATTTTGACAATCAGGTATTATCTCATCAATACCTGCAGCAGCTGAACCACCAATAAAAGGACCAACAGTTTGGCTTACTTCAGTAAAACTTGGAAATCCTTCATTCCTCCATAATTTATTATCTTCATTACCCCACGGGCAATCATTTGTAACATAAAGGTCTAAATCACCATCATTGTCATAATCTGTCATTGCGGTAACAAAGCTCAAGCCAGTATTATCATAAATATCATCACCATCCCCGTCAACAGATATTATGGATGTCATATTAGTAAAAGTCACTGGATCTCCTCCATTATTGACAAATAAATAGTCTACTGAATTCTGACCTTGTATCCCATGATTAGAAACATAGAGATCCAACCAACCATCATTATTCAAATCACCCCACGAAGGAGTACCTCCTCTGCCGGGAAGAAAAGAAGCAAATTCTGGAAAAGCAGTTCTAGTTACATTTGTAAATTGACCTTCGCCGTTATTCTGTAATAAGACATCCTGATCAGCATTAGCTAAATATAGATCTAAATCTCCATCATTATCATAATCCGCGACCGATACACCTGACCCCAAATGATCCCAATCTTCAGCTACTCCATCTGCGATATTGGTAAAAGTTAGTTCGCCTGTCCCAATAATATTATTCCGATACAACTTATTTGATCCATTTCTTTGCGTGATATAGAGGTCCATATCACCGTCTCCATCACAATCAAACCAAGCCGCTCCCGTATCAAAAGCATGTCCTTTCCCTTGCTCTACCACATGAGTAAATTTCACCCCTAATTCCTCTGCTACATTCGAAAATATAGTTTGTGCTAACGCACCATTAGTGTTGTATAGAATAATAGAAAAAAGTATTGCTTTGTAAATGTTCATTTCCAATAAACAAAAACCATCGTGATTAATATGAAACTCTAAATCGAGTCATATATTCTATTTAAAACTAAAAATCAAAAAAACCCGGGGATTAAACCGGGTTTTTTTGATTTTATATTTAAAGATTTAAACTAAAAGACTAAACCAATTAGTCCTTAGGCGAAAATCTAATGTTATCCACTTTGAAACCTGTGAAGTCAAAATCTCCCCCTGTAATAGTGAATCCCCAATTAGTATTCTGAGCACCGTCTGGGTTGATAGTACCTAAACCTGAAATATCATAAGTAAAAGTCGCCCATGCTGGAGTAGTTTCCGAAACCATGCCTGTTAATTCGACATCACCGCCACTGCCTTCAGAAATTCTGAAACCTAAGACAGCATCTGCATCTGCAACTCCAACAAACACATCCAATTTCAATTCATAATCCGCAGCAACTACAGGTCCATGCTTATGCAATTCTGCATGATTACATGCAAGCACCCAATCCCAACTAGAAACAGATCCAACTCCATTTGCATAATTTCCATTGTCAGAAATTCCAGGTCCTGCTCCACTAGATGTTAATTCGAAAGCACCTTTCCAATTATCCCATGTTAAATCATGCCCTTCCTCATCAAAGTCCATAATAATAAGAGAGCCTTCTTTAATTGGTTCTACTCCAGGAAGTTTAAAGAAAACATCATCGGTTCTGAAAATTTCATTCGCATAAGTCACAAACTTAACAGGGCCTGTTCCTTCAGCCACAGTTTCTGGCACTTCAGCCTCAATCAGTGTTGAAGATTTTGATGCAAACCTTGTCGCTAATACGTCCCCTGGGAAATAGATATCCGATAAGACATTTAAGTTGGTTCCAGTAATGGTTAATATCTGACCAATCAAAACTGCAGAAGGTATATCAGTAATTACTGGAACATCAGGAACTATCGTCAATGATTCTGTTGATGAAATAGTCTCACCATTTGTTGTGTACAATGTCACAGCTCCACTCATACTCCCTTGTGTAACTGATATCGTCAATTGAGTATCACTCAAAATAGTAACATCTGCACCCCATTGCTCATTAGATTCTTCACCAACAAACGAAGCGCCACTAATGTCCTCTAATCGAGTACCTGTAATGGTAATGGTTTCAGGTCCATTCAGAGTATTAACAGATAAAGGCAGCACGCCTCCTGTTGCATCTATGGTCGGAACAATAATTGACAGAGCACCTCCAACAATCGTATTGCCAGAAGCGATGTTCAATGTATAAGGTCCATCAACTACAGTTGAAGTCAAAGTCACAACAATTTGTGTCTCTGTCTGACTACTTATCGATCCAGTAGAACCGTCTTCAAAAGTAACACTGGTTACCAAATCTAAATCAGTTCCATCAATGGTTAAATCATCGTTCAAACCAATTGTAGTAGGAGCAGCATTTGTAATCACAGGCTCAACTAAACTCAAAGCACTAGTTGTGATTTCAATAAACGAAGGCGCAACCAAAGTTAGCGCTCCTGCTTGTACATTATCTGGTACAGTCACAACGATTGACGTTGCTGAACCAGAAACAAAATCCGCCGCTTCTATGATTGATCCACCTGTAAATATTACTTTGGTTGTCAAATCCAAATCTGTACCTGAAATAGTCAAATCTGCTCCAGGTTTAATTGTAGTAGGACTTAAAGATGTTACGCCTGGAAGGCTTACCATCAATTCAACATCCGACTCCACAACTTCAGGATCCTTCCAGCTTTCTTCGGGAACGTAAATTGCTTCAACAACTCCGGTTTCAGCATCCATCGGAACAACTACTTCAATCGCAGTTTTAGATTGACTAGCAAAATCTGTTACAGATTTTCCAGAACTAAATACTAATTCACCAACCAAGTCCAAGAAATTACCTGAAAGTGTAACTGTTCCTCCAGGCTTAATTTCTGCAGGGGCAAATGAATTGATCTCTATAGGTCTAGCAACTCCTAATGGAGTAGTAGATACTATGTCTTCACCTGAATGCTTCAATGTAACAAAACCATCCGCAATACCTTCGGGTAATGCGAATACAATTTTAGTACTTGTATGCGTTGCAAAATCAGTTATCTCAACGTTTCCTGGCAAAACAACTGCATTTACTTCATTTAGCTTTGTACCAATAAAGGTTAAGTCATCTCCAGCCAATAACTGAGAAGGACCGAAACTTATTAGCGTCACTTCATTTGTTCCTTCATCCTCGTCATCATTACATGCTGACATGAACATAAAAGAAAACAAAATACTTACTATGGCTATTGCCTGTATATTATATAATGATAATTTTTTCATTTTTTCTTACGTTTAATTAAGGAAGAACAATTCTCATGTTGTCAATATAAAACTCGACCAATGAACCGTCACTTTCAGGAGAACCCAATATCCATGTAGCTATGCTACCAGCGTTGGCTTCATTAAAAGCCAAATCCTCATAAAATACACCATCATCGTTTGATCCCATAGAATATCTAAATTCAGTCATTGGGATCACTACTGTTACCCATCCATCTGTTTTATATTCAGCATTGTCTACATCCCAAGGTCCCCAAATGGCTCTTGCATTCTGATCATTTCCCCAAATTTCCTGGTTACCGTTTTGATAATTCCAGTTAGCTAGACAGATATTTAAATATCCACCGTACCACGAATTAACCTTCGCCTCAAATTTCAATACATAATCAGCATAATAACCTGGGTAAAAATTTCCTTCAGGTCGTGACCCACCGATACCCCAATGTTGCATGAGTAATGGAGATGGACCTCCATCACCTTCATTTCTTTGGTTCGCGTCTATGTTTCCTCTAATTACTAAATATTCAGCATCAACAGGGCCATCTGCATTTTCTACCAATCCTGATCTCCAGCCATTTCCTACACTATTAGTGAAATCCAAGAAAATATTTCTAGAATCCCAAATATGGAAAGTAGATATGCCAGTACCAAAGTTGGTTTCAATACTAATTGGTCCTTCTGTGGCTCCTTCTGGAACAGAAACCACCATTTGATTCTGCTCAACAGATTGTACTTCTCCAATAACCCCTCCTGCAAAAGTCACAGTAGCTGGAGCAAAAAAGAAATCACCATTGATAACTAAATCTTCACCTGGTAAAGGCCATTCATTCTTGACATTATCCAAACGAGGAGCTGCAATTTCGACTACAAAGTCAAAAGCCGCAGTATCTGATCGATTGTTAATCAAATAGAATTTATTACTTACCACTGCAGGTGCTGCACTAGGAACATTGACATGAATAGTACTATTCGTAACCCAAGATGGGTTGATTTCACCTTCTTGGTCATTAAACCAAATGGCTTCTGTACCTCCAAGGTTATTTCCTACTATCACTATATTAGTACCCAAAGCAGCGCCAGCCAACAAAGAATCGCTAGCAGCCGGATCTGGTATCCTTACATAAAAAACTTCTGGTGCTCCATCCACTCCATTGCTCGAGCTGTCATCATCACAAGAAGTGAATAGTGCCATACTCAGTGCCATTATTGGAATGAAGAGAACAGATATATATCTATATATTTTCATTTTCTTATTTTTTAATTCAAACATTATTCGAATGGGTAATCTTCAGCTGGTACATCACCTGCAAGTAATGGGTTTGTTACTACTTCGTTCGCTGGAACAGGTAGTGTCATAAATCCATCCGTTACAACCACTGGTTGTGACTCATTTACATTGCTGCTTCCTGGTAAAGTACTTGATTCACCTGGCGCAAGTGCTTCATATTGCAGCGGATCATTTTCATCACCTACACTGTTGTCAATTCTGTAATATCTAGTATTTCTCGATTGACCATTTAAATAAGCAATTGCTTCTGTACCGTTTCTATGATACCTTCTTTTTACTTCAAGCCAAGATAAACCTTCAAGGCCCAACTCAACTCGTCGTTCATTGAATACCTCTTCATAAGTCACTTCACTATTTGCATCAGGCGCTAATCCAGCTCTCATACGTACTGCGTTGAATGCTGCCAAAGCAGCACCATCAGTTGTACTAGCTCCGCTTCCTATCATCGCTTCAGCTAACAATAAATAAACATCTGCCAATCTCAACATGTATTGGTTTAACGGAGTAGCTTGATTAATTACACCAACACCGACATCTTCAAAACTCCCAACAACATATTTCTTCAAACTGTTCAAACCAGGAGTTTGTCCACTTAGTTGAGAATCTTCATCATCTCGCAAAACGATATCATAAGTATGACCTCCATCAGCAGCTTGAATATAAGGATAATGATCACCTTGTGACATGTAAATGGCACGGGCTCTTAAATCTGTACCTCCATTGGCATTAGCTGTTACGTTATCGGTGAAGTTTTTAGTCATACACTTTCCACCACCCCATGCTTCTCCGTTTCCAGTAAGCACACTATGACGAGCAAAAACTGCTTGACGACTGTTTCCTGTTCCCCAGGCACCACTTACCCATTGTAGAGCGAATAACGACTCAGAATTATTATTATTCTCAATCAAGAATAAATCCTCATAAGAAGACATTAATGCCAATCCACTGTTATTAATTACATCATTAGCATAACCTGCAGCAATTGCAAAATCAGCATCAGATCCCATTTGACCTAATGTCACGTGAATTTTAGCCAACATTCCTTTTGCTGACCAAGATGTCACTCTTCCAGGTTCATCAGAGTTTGGAAGGTTGTCTTTTGCAAATTCTAAATCCTCACGGATGAAACGATAAATATCAGAAACCGTATTCTTAGGAATAGCAAAATCATTTGATGAGATTCTTTCAGCTGGTCGCTCCACTATTGGAACTTCACCAAAATTCTCCACTAAAAAATAATAGGCCATTGCTCTCATAAATCTAGCTTCACCCAATCCAGCATTAATAACATCCTGACTTACACCATTACCTGCTGCTATTCCCGGCATATCATCAATAATTGAGTTAGAGAATGAAACCACATTAAATAATGCCGCCCAAGCCTGACTGATTATTCCATTGTTCTCATTGAACGAGAAAAAGAATAACTGACCTTCGTCTTGATAATCTTGGTATAAATCACCAGACATGCCATCACCAGCAGCCCAAGAGAATTTATCGTTAAACGTAAACCAAGGTCTTCCATACAAAGAAGAAGTTGTAGCTTTTATTTGAGCTTCATCATTATACCAAGCTCCTACCGAAGGCTCATCTTCTGGAACGAACTCCAAAAAATCCTCCTTACAGGCACTGAAAATGAAAATCAGCGCTGTTGTTAATATATATTTTGAAATATTTTTCATAATTGAATCTTTATTTATCATCTTAAAAATCAAGGTTCAAACCAAATGTATATACTCTTGGCGTTGGGTAACGACCCATGTCAACACTTTGAAACAAAGGATTTTGCTCAAATGCTCCTACGGCAGGATCAAGTCCAGTGTAGTTGGTAAAAGTGTATACATTTTGAACATTCGCATAAACTTGAACTCTAGATAATCTTGCTTTTTGTGTCAAAGAACTTGGCAACGTATAAGCAAGCTTAATATTCTGAATTCTCAAGTAAGAACCATCTTCGATCCAACGATCAGACATTCTTGCATTCCTATTATTATTCGTTTGAGAAAATCTTGGGATTTCAGTATCCGGATTTGACATCACAACATTGTCGATATCATCACTGGCTCCAGCTGGATCAATTAGAGTCGTTGTTGCTCTATCTGCAATAACGACATCTTGATTATTAAAGACTGAACTCATACTTTGATTTCTATAACTAGAAAAGTTAAATACATCCCCTCCATACGCTCCTGTCATGAATATATCCAAAACAAATGGACCGTAAGTGAATGTGTTATTAAAACCAAAAGTAAAATCAGGGTTAGGGTCTCCAATTTCAACTTGATCATCTGTATTGATAACTCCATCTCCATTTTGATCTACAAATTTCACATCTCCCAACCAAAGACCATCTCTCTTGTGAATCAAGTTAGTCCCATCATTATTTGGATCGTTGATCTGAACTGGTGCTTCCAATATTTCTTCAGCCGTGGTAAACAATCCGTCAGTTTCATATCCATAAAACTGTGCAACTGGCAAACCTGATGAAGTCCTGATTGCAGTTTGAAAATCAGTATACCAATAAATATTCTGAACCAAAGGAGCTCCTGTTAAAGCAACCACTTCATTTCTGTTAATCGAAATATTCATATCAGTAGACCATTTGAATTTCCCTTTATCAATATTGATCGTATTCAATGATGCTTCAATTCCCTTGTTTTGCATCTGACCAACGTTTGATTGAGGACCAGCTATGATATCTCCATATGTTCCTGGTAATGACACTTCAAGTAATAAATCATCCGTGTCTTTAATGTACGCATCTAACGTTAGATTAACTCTTCCTTGCCACATAGCAAGATCATACCCAACATTAATACTTGTTGTTGTTTCCCACTGAACATTTGGATTAGAATATCTGGAGTTTCTATTGGCAGTACCAAATCCTGAGTTTAAGGTAGAAAGCGAAGAACCAAAAGCATAATTAGGAATGTTTTCGTTTCCTACTTTGGCCCAACTCAATCTTAATTTCATATTACTGATAACATCAGATTGTGCCAAGAAACTTTCGTTTGATATTCTCCATGCGATAGAAGCTGATGGGAACCATCCCCATCGTTTGTTTTCTCCAAATCTTGAAGAGCCATCTCTTCTTATGGTACCAGTAAACAAGTATCGCTCATCATAATTATAAATGGCTCTTGCAAACATGGATTGAAGAGAATTTTCTCCAGCCCAACCATCTGTCAAACGTTCAGAATTTTCACCTTGACTTAAGCTAACGACATCATTAGATGCAAGATTCTCTTTGTAAGTCACAAATCCCTCATACGTTCCTTTTTGAGCTTCATGACCTAACATACCAGTTATATTATGAACACCAAAAGTTTTGGTATATGTCGCATAATTTTTCCATAACCAGAAGAAATTACTTTGTTGCCTTTGTCCTAACTGGTTCGGGAAATTTGATAAAGAACCCCACTCGTAAGTAGGAATAAAAGCTTTATTCAATGTATTGCTGTAATCGTAAGCAACTTCAGACCTAAAATTAAGACCTTCAATTATTCGGATATCTCCGTAGAAATTACCCATAAATCTTTGATTTTCAACTGTATTATTTCTCAGCATTGCTAGACCAACAGGATTCGATCCTACATCAGCAGAACCTCCGTCAGGGCCTGCAAAATCTCCATCAAAATCATAAACTGGAATGTGAGGGGGCATTTGCAAAGCTTGAGAAATTACACCATCTCCACCATCCTGAAGTGTCACTTTTTCATCTTTCATAGAAAAAGAAAGACTAGCGCCAACTTTGATTCCATCTTTTACTTCACTGTCTAAATTCAATCTTGTATTAAAACGTTCAAAGTCAGACCCTATCACAATGCCTTCTTGAGCAAAATATCCACCAGACACCATGTAAGTAGTTTTTTCACTTCCTCCAGTCACAGAAATCTGATGACTCTGCATTGGTGCTACTTGGTATATAGCATCCTGCCAATCTGTTCCTTGTCCTAAAAGGCTTGGATCAGCGAATCGCTCATTCGCGTTAATAGAAGGAATATCCGCCGCAACTTCATTATTGTATTCAGCGTACGTAGGAAGATCCATCATGTCGTAAGTTCTGGCCACTTCTTGAACTGCGTAAAATCCATTATATGAAACTTTAGCCTCGCCTTTCTTACCTCTTTTGGTTGTAATTATGATTACACCATTTGCACCTCTTGATCCATAAATTGCTGTAGCTGAACCATCTTTGAGGACTTCCATACTTTCTATATCACTTGGATTAATAGAAGCAAGAGGATTCGATGCATTACTTTGCTGTCCACCAGCTCCACCTTGCCAATCAAAACCTGATATATCTCCTGCATCTCCACCAATTTGGATACCATCAATAACATATAACGGCTCACTACTATTCGTCAATGAAGTAGTACCTCGAATACGAATAGAAACAGCTCCACCTGGCTGACCTGAGTTTTGAGTAACCTGTACACCAGCTACCCTACCTTGTAAAGCTTGATCTATACTGGCAGTAACAGTTCCTCGCAATGCATCTCCAGTAACAGAGGCAACAGCACCTGTCAAATCACTTTTCTTTTGACTACCATATCCGATAACAACAACTTCATCGAGTTGCTCAATGTCAACTTCTAAACCAAAATCTAATACTGATCTAGTTCCGACAGTAAGTTCCATTGATTGATATCCTACAAAAGATGCTACAATGATCGCATCATCAGAAGGTACCTCTAAAGAAAAGCTTCCTTCTATGTCGGTCACGGTACCAGTAGTAGTTCCTTTGATTATCAAAGTCACTCCTGGCAATGATGATCCATCATCAGCTGCAGTTACTTTTCCGCTAATCGTTCGACTTTGTGCTTGCACATCCAAAGTCGCCAATCCAATAACAAAAGAGAGCAAAAGAATCTTTGATCTCCTCCAAATCGGATGACTTATTAGCACCATAATTCTAGCGTAATAGTTTTCCATAATTTAGTGTTAGTTAATTAATCATTTATCTAGTTCAACAAAATTCATTTCAGTTTGACCGTATGTAGTGATCATATAATACACATCTACTCAATCAAATCCACTTCAATGTTAATCTCTCTATTAAAAGAATACATGTACAATTTGCCTACATTCATGTTACATTTTCGCTAAACAGCTTTAATTGCACCTGTAACGTCTATTTTAAGCCATTCTCTTGCTGAGATCACCTCATTCTAAAAGTGTATTTCGCTACAACAAGCGTACTATTTGTTACGAAACTACTTCTGCCTCTTCTCTTTTTTTATCAAGATATTTACTTGGTAATGTTTTGTAAGCAGCTTTGAAGTAATTTGAAAAATACCTAGGGTTGTTGAAGCCAACTTTATAGGCAATTTCAGAAACTGAAAGCTGACTCTTTTCCAGTAACAATGCCGCCCTCTTTAAACGAATATCTCTGATAAATTCTATTGGTGATTGACCAGTTATCGAGACTACTTTTTTGTAAAGTTGAGCTCTACTTACTCCCAATTCCCGACTTAATTCTTGTACCGAAAAATCAGCGTTCGACATATTTTCTTCAACAATTGCTAAGGCCTTTTGAATCAACTTTTCATCCAAAGAAGTAACCGCAATTTCCGAAGGAGAGACCTCAATTTTTTTCTGAGAATCCGTAATGTTTTCTTTTAGTCTAAGGGCGCTTTTAATTCTATTCTCCAGTATTTCAAAATTAAAAGGCTTGCTTATGAAGTCCATAGCTCCTGCTTTTAACCCTTCTATTTTATGCGTATCTGATTGATGTGAGGAAAGAAGAATTATAGGAATATGCTTTGTCTTTCTTTCTTTCTTAATTCTCTCCGTCATTTCAATGCCATTCATTACTGGCATCATAACATCACTCACTATAAGATCCGGTTGATACTGCAAAGTTTTATTATAACCAATTTCACCATTTTCAGCTTCCAACATATTAAAATACTGTCCTAAATTATCCTTTAAGTAATACCTAAAATCAGCATTATCTTCAACCAGAATCACTGTGTACTTTTTATTGTTTAAAGTGTTCATTTGATCCTGAACTATACCTTCTTCAATGCTGTTTTCAACAGGTTCTGTTTCCTCAATAATCGATTTTTTTGTTAAAGGAAGATCCAATGTGAAGGTAGTGCCTTGGTTTTCAACACTTTCAACTCGAATTTCCCCTCCATGCAACTCCACAAACTCTTTTGTGATAGACAAGCCAATTCCACTCCCGTGATTGATCATATTACTAGGGACATCACTTTGATAGAAACGAGCAAAAACATGACTCAAATTTTCTGCAGGAATGCCTATACCCGTATCACTTACTGAAATCCTAACTTTATGCTCTTCGTTATTTGATTCCAATGTTTTTATCCTAATTGAAATCTCCCCGTTTGGTTCTGTGAATTTAAATGCATTGGATAACAGGTTAAAGAATACTTTTTCCATTTTATCACGATCAAACTGTGTTAAGAACTCATGATACTCTGTATGGAAATGGATTTTAATACTATTTTCATTAGATAAATCTGAGAATGACTCTATGATGTCCTTTACGAATCCAACCAAATCACCGCCTGACAATGACAACTGATGTTGACCCGCTTCCATTTTTCTAAAGTCCAAAAGCTGATTAACCAAAGTCAACAAGCGTTTTGCGTTCTTTTGGATCACCATGTATTCCTTGCTGAATTGAGAGTCATGTACAGAATTTAAAATTCTTTCGACTGGCGTAAGAATTAAGGTCAATGGTGTTCTAAATTCATGGCCAATATTTGTAAAGAACCTAATTTTCATCAGATCCAACTCATGCAATCTTTTAGCTTGTACTTTTTCGTTTTCTATTTCGGCCTTCAAACGTTCCCTATCTATCCGAATTCGTAATAGAAAATACAAAATAAACAGTCCAATGGTGAGATAGCCAAAATAGGCAAGCGGGGTTTTCCAAAAAGGAGTAGCAATCATAATCCTTAACTCGATCGTATTGTCATCAGTAAAACTTACATCACTCGTGGATTGAACTCTGAATACATAATTGCCTGGATCAAGATTTGTATAGTTTGCACTCCTCTGGTTTGGACTTGCTCTAAGCCAATGCTTATCGAACCCTTCAAGCATGTAGCGATAAACTACTTTTTCTGGACGTTGAAAATTCAGTGCTGCGAATCCAATACTTAACGAGTTTTCAAAATGCTTTAGGTCAATTCTCTCTATTTGATTAAGTCCGTTGTCAAGAACAACCCTTCCATTAAAATCCTTGCCGAATACTACTTCTTGATTGTCTATTTTAAATTCATTGAAAATATTTTTACTAACAGAAGATTTATAATTTATGTTTTCACTCCTAAATATGTTCAAACCATTTGCTCCTGCAAACACCATTAATCCATCTTCGGATATTGAGGAAGAATTCTGGTTAAATAGTTCGCCTTGCAATCCATCAGATTCGTTATAATTCCTAATGAAAGTTTCATTTTCAACGGATTCTATATGTGAGATTCCTTTATTCGTACCTACCCAAATTCCTCCGTTTTCATCTTCCTCGATTGAGACGATATAACTACTACTCAAGCCTTGTTTTTCAGTGTAATTTTTGAACGAATTGTTTTCAATTGAATATTTGGAAAGACCATTCTGTGTTCCTATCCAAACATTGCCTTTTTGATCACAATGGATTTTCTCAATGCTATTATTGATCAAAGAATTCACGTCCTGCGTATCCTTTAGCCATTGATCAATCTTTTTGGTTGAGAGATTATACTTATGAAAACCAAAACCTGTCCCTATCCAAATATTGCCATTTTCATCTTCATCCATGTCTGTTATGTAATTGGAATCTAATTTTCCATTGGCAATAGATATTTCGTCAATTTTCTTATGATTGGCATTAAAAACAGACACACCTCCTCGTAAAGTACCTGTCCAAAGGTTGTCTTTACTGTCCACTAACAATGCCCAAACACTGTTATCATTTATCTCAAACAAGCCCGGTTTATCTATATAGCTTATATACTTATTGCCATCATAAAAATTCAAACCGCCATGATATGTGCCAATCCAAATTCCATTTTTTCCTTTAGCCAATGAAACTACAGTTGTTGAAATTAAATTATTGGATGAAGTTCCTGTTTCCTTACATATAACTTCATACTCATTGGTAACAGTATTTAAAAGCATTAGCCCTCCAGCATCTGAACCAATCCAAATTTCTTTTTCGCTTACTGCAATGGTTGCGTTGATGTCATTAAAAACTTCGTCCGTTTCAGACTTGTATTTATAATAATTAAAGGCATTCGCCGAAGGGTTGAAATAACTTACCCCACCTTTATTAGTTCCTATCCACATTGTTCCTTCATCGTCTTTATACGCAGAAACAGCTCCATAATGATTTAAACTGGTCGGGTCTGATGGGTTGTATTCATGCCTGGACATCTCCATGCTAGGCGTATTAATAATGGTAACTCCTCCATGATCTGTTGAAATCACAATTCTTCCCAAATCATCTTCCAACACACTCGAAACCAAATTGGAACCAATTTGTTTTTCCGATATCAGAATAGGTGAACTATCTCGATCTTTAAAATAAAGGATCCCTTCGGATTCATATCTGGCATAAGTCCAAATTCCTTTTTTGGAATCAATAAATATATCCAACAAATAATCGCCTTGTTCAACCCCATTCAAATACCATGAATCTAAAATAGCGTGGGTCTTAACATCAATTATGAAAAACTTTCCATCTTGCTGTGCGACCACTAAATTTCCATTTTCATCCAATAGGATATCGTGCATTTCAGGTGTATTTTGAAAAACGCCTCTCTCATTTGAATTTAGAAAAATAACTTCCCCTTCAGGTGTTATTTTAAAAAGGCCAAAAGTGATACCAATCATCCAAACATTACCTTCATTATCTTTTACGACCTTAGCCACTTGACCAGATTGAACCGGAATCGACCCCAATAATTCGCTGATATCAACAAATTGTTCTTTGTAAACATCATATCCAGAGATTTCTGCTCCAGTTTGGATTAACATGATGTCATTTGGACCATCTTCAATCCAGCGAATTGAATTATGAGTTAAACTAATTTCATTTACGTCTTCACTATGAAAATAATTTTTAACCTCCTTACCATCATATCGGTTTAATCCCCAATAAGTACCAAACCACATATAACCAGCCTTGTCTTTATGGATCGCAGTGATTCTATTTATCGACAAGCCATTTTTCGTGGTGACGTGATTAAAACGAATTGATTGATTTTGACTTTTCGCTGATACAAAAATCAACAATAGAAGAATTAGCAGTGTTATCTTTCTCAATTCCAAAACTTATGTGGTTAAAATGCTCTTTCTCTAAATATAATTAATACAATAATGATTTTAATATATAAGAGTTCTATGTGTGCAAATTACCACTATGTATAAAATAACTACTGCTCAAATGTTTTTTATACATGCTTTTTTTGATTCCGGACTTTTTTATTTCTTGAGTGAATATTTAATCGCCCTTACAATCTTCTTATGATTTCAATCATGGCTCTTCCATTGTGATATGGACATTTCCAGGGACCCGCTTTGTCTTCAAGCTTATCAACGGAACCATATTGATCAACTGTTCCAAACCATTCTCCATTTTCATGGTCAATCATATTCGATTGAATGAATCGCCATACTTTGTTTGCAACATCCAAATAGCGCTGATCATTCGTGATTGCATAAGTGTTCACAAGACCAACTAACGCCTCAGCTTGAGGCCACCAATCTTTATTTCGGTCGATTACATTTTCAGTATTTCCGTGGTTCATAAGGCCTCCATCTTCATCTAACCCCTTTAAAGATGCTCGTGTCATTAACACAGCAGCTTCTGAAGTCTTTTTTATTAAACTTTCCTCCTTTAGAACAAGTGCCGCTTCATGGAGCAACCACCCCCCTTCTACGTCATGCCCATATGAAACTTCATTCGATTTCAAGTTCCATTGTTCATCAAAGAATAAATGAAAGTGACCATTATTTTGAACAAACCTTTCAAGGAATAATTGAATTAAACTATTCAAGGAAGATTTTAAATTCTCATCCTTCCAAACCATATACAAGTTGGTATATGCTTCTAAAACATGAAGATGTGTATTCATCGTTTTAGCCTCATTTTGATCCTTCTCACTCAACCTAAAGTCGTCCAATAAATTCCATTTTTCATCAAATGCTTCCAGATAGCCACCGTAGGTCTTATCAAGACTATTGTCTTCGATTAAATTGTATAATTCAATCGCTAACATGAGCACATCCTTATCTTCGCTTATTTTATAATATTCTGACAATCCATAAATAGCGAACGCTTGGGCATAGATTTGTTTCTTCGAATTGGTAACAACGCCCTTACAGTCCAATGACCAATAAACCCCACCATTGGTCTGATCGATAAAATGCTCCTTCAAATATTCATAAGCTCTTTTCGCTATGGCCAGGTATTTTGGGTTTTTAAGTTCTAAATATGAGATCGAAAAAGTCCACAATATCCGAGTATTTAATATCACTCCTTTGTCCGCCTGTTTGTCTAAATTGTTCTCGCCGGTAATCCTACCATAAAACCCTCCATTTTCAATATCGACCATATTCTTAACCCAATAGGAAAGAATATTTGTTTCAAGAATGGATTGACAAGCTGTTGCAGAAAGTGGTCGTATGTTAATCACTTTATTTAATTTATATTAAGACAAATAGTCGTTATTACATCACTAAAGATATGAATTCCTTCTTGATTCCTTAAATTGAAAATGTTAGTCCGTCCTAAAAGGAACAGCAGGAAGGCCTTCGGAATTGTACAAATTACAAGCAGGGTTATCGGCCCAAGCATATCTAATGTACATTGGCACTTTCACTTTTTCACTCGAAATGACAATTTGGTTATCTACGCAACTTCCTTTGGCCCAATAATACTTCTTGTCAGCACCTGCTATTGCAAAACCTGTCAAAGTATCTCCTCCAATTTTTAATCCCGCTCCTATATTCTCAAAACTGATTGAGACTTTCCCACCTTGAATCGTATGACTGGCGTAAGTAGGACCAGAAAACACCACCTCATCTCCAAACGCCATTTTTTGAGCAGAAAACCATAATCGCTCACCTACATCCTTTTTGTTCCTTGGATGAATATCTTCAGCTTCCCCAATATCAATAATAGTGGCCATTCCTGTGTTTGGTAAATCCAAAGATTGTGATTGTGCTTCTCTCAATTTTGCCCAATCGCTGTCTGTCGGCTCTTCATATCGACTCATAAAATTCGCTAACTGCACGAATAAAAAAGGAAAATTTCCTTGTTTCCACCTGAGCCTCCAATCTTGAATCATAGTTCCGAAAAGATCACGATAGTACTGATGAGCTCCAACATTACTTTCACCTTGATACCAAATGGCTCCTTTGATGGAATAACCCGCAATTGGATTGATCATACCATTAAAGAGAAAACTTGTTTTCCATGAGTAATTAATAACTTCTGGCATTTCAGGTTCTACTTCATTGGAATATTTCCACTTACCCTCTAGTGAGATTTTTTTCTTTCCTTGTTTTATCCATAGATTCTCTGCCTTTCCTAGAAATACTTTATTGTCCCAATCATTCAGCGCCCTGATTGCAATTACATTTTTTCCTTTTTTTAAGAATTCTGGAGAAATATTGAGCACTTCAAGTTTCTTCCACTTCCTATCCAGTATTTCTGTTCCGTTTAAATATACAGTAGCGAGATTCGTCAATCGACCGAATGAAAGCTTAACATCTTTTGTGTTTTTCAACTCAATATTTTTTCTGACCCAAACAAACTCAGAAAAAGGTTCTGAATTCGGAAGATCTATTTCGTTCCAATTAGAATCATCAAAATCAATTTTTTGTACACCTGAAGAAACTGATCCCTTTTTATCCCAGATCATGTCCCATTTAAGTTTAGACAAATTCTCATTTTCAGCTATCTCCTTATCCCAATTTTTTAATGGGTCAAGCACATCTTTAACTTCTTTTTCATAACCGCTGACCCCTTTTACCATATCAACGCTCGTCCAAGCTTCCGCAGGTGTGCCTCCCCAGTAGGTTCCTATTATTCCAACTGGTACATTTTTTTCAATATGATTTTTCTTTGCAAAGAACCATGCTACAGCTGAAAAATCCTTTACATTTTCTGAATTAGCTTCTTTCCATTCCCCACTTATCATTTCTTCTACAGGCCTAGGGGCTATTTTTTTTGGAACCTCAAAAAATCTTATTAATGGATATTCACTGTCTGCAATTTCTGCTTCCATATTGACAATATCCCCACTGACTTTCCATTCCATGTTAGACTGGCCACTTGCGATCCAAACATCACCAAAATAAACATCAGAAATTTCTAATTCTGTAGTTGCTTTAATTACAACCTTATGAGGCCCTCCAGCATCGTGTGCTGGAAACAAACACTCCCATTTTCCTAGGTTGTTTGTCCTGGTCTGAATATCAAAACCATCGATTGAAATGGTGACAATTTCATTTTCACCTGCTGACCCCCAGAAACGAGTTGGTACTTCTCTTTGCAAAACCATATGATCTGCGAAAAGTCGGGAAAGCTTTAATTCTTGAGAATTGGCTGAGAATCCTAATAATGTAAATAGGATGGTGAATAAGATATGAATTCTCTTCATCATTTTATTTTTCTCCCATTAATTCCAAATTCTTACGGATCATTTCATTTCTAGTATTGACACTTGCTGCAGACCTCAAACCATCTTCCGGTGTATTCATACAGTAGTCAATAAGTTTTTCAATTGTACTTGTAGCAACGTGCATCCTAGTATCTGAGGAAGCATAATAAATATAGACATCCCCATTTTCTTTAGCTATCCAGCCATTGGCAAATGTCACGTTAGAAACATCTCCAATTCTCTCAGATCCTCTTGGAGAAATAAAATGGCCTGCCGGCTTGTGAATGACTTCAGATGGGTCTTCTAAAGAAGTCATGAATAAATACAAAACATATCTAAGACCAGCGGCTGTATTTCTAACACCATGTGCTAAATGCAACCACCCTTTTTCCGTTTTTATTGGAGCAGGCCCCTGTCCATTCTTAACTTCGTTGATTGTATGGTATACTTTTGGGTCAATGATTTGTTCATTATCAACAAATGCATCTTCCATGCTTTCTACTAATCCCCATCCAATACCTCCACCTTTTCCTGCATCAATAAACCCATCTTGAGGCCTAGTGTACAAAGCATATTTTGAATCTACAAATTCAGGATGCAAAACGACATTTCTTTGATGACTTCCATTGGTCTTCAAATCAGGAAGTCGTTCCCAATTCTTCAAATCTTTAGTACGAGCAATACCACATTGTGCAACTGCTGAAGATTGATCGGCAGGCGGAGCATTTGGGTCTTTTCTTTCCGTACAGAAAGTACCATAGATCCAGCCATCCTCATGTTTCGTTAACCTCATATCGTAAACATTGGTGTCAGGTTCTTCTGTTTCAGGCAAAGAAATGGGATAATCCCAGAAGCTAAAATTGTCTATTCCCGTTTCACTTTCTGCTATTGCAAAGAATGATTTCCTATCGTCTCCTTCAACTCTAACTGCCAGACAAAATTTGCCTTCCCATTCAATTGCGCCCGCATTAAAGGCGGCATTGACTCCAATTCGTTCCATCAAATGAGGGTTGGTTTCTTCATTTAAATCATACCTCCAAAAAACAGGCGTATGAGCAGCCGTTAGTATTGGATTTTCATAACGAGTGTATATTCCGTTTCCTTCATTTAATGGATTATTTTTGGTTTTTACTAATCTCTCATGATTAACAAATAACGCTTCCACCTTATCCTTAAAAGTCATTCTCTTAATAATTTTTCAATTAAACTTTCCATTGTCACTTGGTAATTTATCATACCAAGTCTTCTTCAAAATGATAGAACATAAAACCACAATTCCTATGCTGACCACTAGTGGAACAACCTCCATTAAAACCAAATATATTGGGAAGATCACCAACGATGTTTGCCAGATTATGCCAATAATAACGTTGAATGAGTCGCTCTTGAAATTAGTGTTTTTCACAAATGACGGATCCTCTGCAATGACTTTGTCATGGATAGGACCCCAAAATCCCCAAGGTTTTACATTTTTATAAAATTTCTTCAATACATCTTCATCTGTCGCAGGAGCCGCATAAGTCCCAATGATGCATGCTATCAAGGAAGTTAATAGCATTAGTGGAAAAGTATAAAGGTCTAAGATTCCAACGAATATATAACGGAACGTCAAAGCTGGAACCAATCCTCCCACCATTCCCCAGAAGAATCCGGTACCGTTAAAACGCCACCAGTACCACTTCAATATATTTGCTGCTACATAGCTTCCATAAAGTCCTGAAACGATCCATTGTAATACATCATTAACATCTTTTGCGAAAAATCCAAAGGCAATGCTTATCACGACAATAATTAAACCTGCCGCATAATTTATGCCTTTTATCTTTTTTGAATCCGCTTCAGGATTCATATACTTAATGTAAATATCATTCACCACATAGGCCTGGGCAGCATTTAAAGTTCCCGCAAACGTTGACATGAAAGCTGCCAAAAGACCCGCCAATAGCAAACCTAGAAATCCAACAGGAACAAATTGATTGATGGCTGAAGGTAGGATTTGTTCGAAATCTAATCCCTTACCGGGTACAACCAAGTCGAGTTGGTCATAGAACAAAAGGCCCAATACAGCAAATCCGGCTATCATAAAATATCTAATTGGCATTAATACAACAGATACCGAACCACTCATCAAAGCTGCTTCTCTTTCAGATCTTGTAGATAGAATTTTCTGCATATCGTAGGTAGGTGCAGGACCTGCCAGACTAACTAAAACCCCTTTAAAAATCATCATCATAAACAATACTGAAAACAATGAAAAACCATCACTTTGAATCTTTTGATTAACTTCTGGAATAATATTTGACCAATCTAATCCCAGATTAGTTCCAAAAAATGGTGACATCCACCCATCAGGAACAATTATATTGCTTTCAGCCAAAGCCATCATAGCAATTACTCCGATCACAATACCAGATACAGTCATAATTATGAACTGTATCAAATCGGCCCATACGATACTCATCATTCCTCCTAGTAACGAATAGAAAATCGCAAACATGGTAAAAATTATTCCATAGAAATGAGCTACATATTGAGCTGGAATATCGAATGGAACAAATTGACTCATCCATTCCCATGGCAGGAATATTTCTACAAATTTACCCAAGCCAATGAAGCCATAGGTCAAATAACCCAACCCCAATATTAAGGCAAATACCACCACAACCATGTGGGAAAGTTTGGCGTCCCTCAAATAACCGAACCTAGTACCAATCCATTCTGCACCAGTTGAGACTCCTGATCTTCTTAACCACATGGATAAAAAAACCATAAGGAATATTTGATTGAATACAGGCCACATAAAAGGCAGCCATATGCTCTTTAGTCCATAAACAAATAATAATGTCACCAACCAAACGGTTCCGGATATGTCAAACATACCAGAAGCATTGGATAGGCCCAGCATATACCAAGGCATTGTGTTTCCCCCTAGCATGTATGATTTTTTTGAGGCTTGGGCCTTTTTCTTTAATACCAAGCCAATGATAATAGTCGAACATAGGTAAAATACAATGATCGATATGTCAATTAAAGTGAGTTTCATATTATGATTTTAGTAGCTTCAGTCAAAGTTTGATTGTTTTTAGGATTAAGATTCGTTAATCAAATAGGTTATGCTTTAGTTCAAAATATAAATGACAAGTGAAATGAAAAAGGCCAAAACAACTGCCATAAAAATCTCTATGAATAGCAACTTCTTTACTTTATTTTTCTTACTTGAATCACTCATTATTTTTGGTTTCTTACTTTTGTGTGTTTTGGCTTTTTATAAGCTTTTCTTTTCAAATCACTTTCAAAAAGTGTCATTTCATCTTTCTCAAAAGCTATAAAGTCTGGTACAGTTGGGTGGCCTTTATAGGGAGCATAGTGATGCAATTCATCTCTATTTCTCCACACAAGTACCCAGGCAATATTGATGTCTTGTTTATTCTTTTTAATTGGATTAAGGATGGAATTAGTAAACCAGTCATTTCTACCTAAATTTTCCAATCCAGTTTCGGTAAGTGCTGCAACTTTTCCTTTATCTTTTGCAATTGATGAAATGAGCGATAAGCTTTTTACAAAATCTTTATTTTGGGATTCTAATGAAATTCCAATTCCCAATTTTCCAACATCTTTGTAGTCATCAAGTCCAATGATATCCACATAATCGTCTCCTGGGTATCCATAATGATAGTTTTCAATTGCGTTTTTATTGATATTCCATCTGCTCCTATCGGGTGAAAACGCATACAATACATTATGGACGTCCAAAGTATCTTTTAAATAATCAACTGTGTACCGATACAATTGAATATACTCCTCTTCCAAACAGTTTCCCTTACCCCACCAAAACCAATCACCATTGTGTTCGTGCCATGGCCTAAACACTACAGGTGCACCTTTCAAGTCATTAAAAAATTCGGCAATCAATTTCAATTGATTGTTAAATGCATCATGTTTAGCGCCGTTGGGTAAAATATCCTTGACAGAAGGTGTTTTGTCCCATGAATCAGAACCAGTAGTAAAATTGTCCATATGAAAAGAGACCGTATTGACACCTCCTCTTTTATAAGCGTCAATCATCCAGCCTTTCATATTTTCAAAATTGACAGAATCGATATTATTAGTTTCGTCTAACCTCTTTCCAATATCCCAACCGTGAACTGCTGGATACTTTCCTGATGTTTCTTTAACATCAGATCTTCCTTCTATAGCTTTCCAACCAATGCCATAGGCTTGATCATCTTCATGACCAAACATGAAATTCTTGCTAGTAATAGAATTGAAATAGCTCAACAAGTTTTGAGTCTTCTTAGTAGCTCTTGAATCAATAGGTTTCTGACCCATCAACGATGAAATGTTCATCATCATCAGTATAAAACCTAAAACCATAACTCTACTAATTCCCATTGTCCTTAATTATTCGTCTTTTCTTATTTTTGAAAACTATTATTTATTAGTTCAAAATCTCACTCCATTGACTTGATTATGAAGCCGAGCAACATTTCATTACACACTTAAAACTGTTTGATGCATTTTAAACACTCATTAAATTCATTGACACATAGCACCATTCAATATATAGTTTGATTTCACAGCAGTATTTTTGATACTATACTTGTGTGTCACAGCTGCTATTTCTCCCCAGTTTTCATTTTCTGGTGTATGTTGCCAATTGCCATATACACCATCATTTGTCATATCCATATAAGAACAATCTCCGTTCTTAACATGCCCCCAAGACCAACTCAACCAACCAATTTCATTATCATAACATTCTTTGATCAATGTTTTATAATCGAAATACTGCTTACACCCAGGCCCCATTGGCGCAAACTCTGCCACCACTAAAGGCATTCCCATTTCAACAGATTCTTGAATTTCTTGAACCACTTTTTTTGTAGATCCAGGGTCATTCGACGTTTCAGTTTTTGGCCACCACGTATGAACTGAGAAAAGTAAATTTCGATTTAAATCGTGAGCCATTAACTCTTTCCAGGTGCTTTGCAAAATGTCAGTATTTTTTCCCCAGCCTGCCGCATCAATCATCAAAGGAACCTGATAACCAGTTGCTCTAATTCTAGTAATAGCGTTCTTATAAGTGTTCAGAAATAGGTCATCCTTCACACTATGATCCCCAGCTTCATTAGCGATATTCAAAATGAGATATGATTCGTGTTTCTTAATCACTTTTTGAACCGAATCACTTACCCAATAGTCTATTAAATCAGGCACGAGTTCGATTTTCCCAGTTGCATCATGGAGTTCTGGAATCGGAATCATATTCAATGCAATGCAATTACTTATTAGATTATCCAAGTCCTTTGCGGTCCCTTTTGTATTCCAAACTAACCTTACAGAATTAGCGCCAGTTTTTGCAATTTCTGGCAATATTTTATCCCCTGTTTTATCGTTGGACCAAATAAACATCTCATTCACTCCTTTAAGGATAATTTTTTCATTGCATGGCGACATTAAGAATCTACCTTGAACCTGTAGCACTTCTTTTTTAGTGCTACTATCCATTTTATTGTTGCACCCAAATATTGCTAAAACCAATAATCCAATTAATCCTTTCATATCTATTCCACCATCACAGCCATAAACTTTGCTTAGGTTCAGCTTTTCGTAATCTTGAACTATGCAAAGTAGGTAATCCCACTTCTCTACAGGTGCATAAATTGTCTCTGGTGTTAGATCGAAATGTCTGCGATTAGAATTCAATTGATTATCCCATGTTTACTACAACATGATTGACGCTACCTTCAGGCTTAATAGGGATAATGTTTCCTTCAATTATCTCACCATTGACTGAAACCTCTTTTACCCCTGCGTTTACTCCATTATTAATGATTTCTATTTTATATTCAGCACCTCTAAATTTTCGAGAAATGTTATAGCCTTCCCAATCTTTTGGAATACAAGGAGATATTTCTAGCCCTTCATATTGGGGTTTAATTCCTAAAATGTATTGAGTGATCGTATAGAAATTCCATGAAGCGGTCCCAGATAGCCATGAGTTCTTGGCCTCCCCAGGTTTGTAAGCATCTTTTCCGGCAATCATTTGGGCATACACATAAGGTTCCACTTTGTGGAGATCACTGATGTCTTCAAGATAAGCGGGACATATTTTTTTGTAATATTCCCAGGCTTCTTCTCCCCGACCAATTTTGGTTTCACCAATCATGATCCATGGATTATTGTGACAAAAGATTCCAGCATTCTCCTTGTAACCTGCTGGATAGGTTGAAATCTCTCCGTATTCTACTACATACTTAGTGAACGCTGGGTTATTGAGTACAATTCCGTATTTGGTATCCAACCTTTCTTTGACGGAATCCATGGATTTTTTAACCATTCCTTCTTCAAGACCAATTTCCGCCATTGAACACCACCCTTGTGATTCTATGAAAATTTTTCCTTCTTCATTTTCATTTGAGCCTACTTTATTTCCATAAAAGTCGTACGCTCTCAAAAACCATTCGCCATCCCAACCTTTTAGTTTTACAGCCTCTATCATTGAATCTACTGCTTTTTGAGCCCTATCGGCCTCATCAGTCTTTCCTAATTTCTCACACAACTCGACATAATCCTTTCCGTAAACCACAAAAAGACCCGCAATCATTAGTGATTCTGCTTTTGATCCTTCAGAATTATTTTCAGTAGTTTGAAAAGATTCGTTGGGGTCCATAGAAAAACAATTCAGATTAAGACAATCGTTCCAATCCGCGCGACCAATTAATGGCAGTCCATTAGGGCCTAAATTATTGATTACATGATTCAACGAAATAGTCAAATGATCAAATAGTGATTTGGCTATGGATGGGTCATTGTCAAAAGGCACCATTTCATCGAGTATGCTAAAGTCTCCACTTTCTTTGATATAGCTTATGGCGCCTAGAATCAACCACATTGGGTCATCGTTAAACCCTCCACCAATGGCATCATTCCCTCTTTTGGTCAAAGGTTGATATTGATGATAGCATCCTCCATCAGGAAATTGAGTCGAAGCAATATCTATAATTCTTTCACGCGCCCGTTCTGGAATCTGATGAACAAAACCAATTAAATCCTGATTGGAATCTCGGAATCCCATTCCTCTACCAATTCCTACTTCGAAAAATGAAGCTGAACGGGACATGTTGAATGTCACCATGCATTGATACTGATTCCAAATATTTACCATTCGGTCCAACTTGTCATCATTACTTTCAATAGAAAATATGCTCAATAGATTTTCCCAGTAATCTGCCAATTCATCGAATGCCACTTGAACTTTGTCAACAGTATCAAACCTTTCAATCAATGACTTTGCCTTTGTCTTGTTGATTACTCCCTTACTTTCCCATTTCTTATCATCTTCATTTTCCACATATCCTAAAATGAACACATAGTCTTTTGATTCTCCAGGCTTCAGTTCAATTTCCAAATAATGGGAAGCTACTGGAGACCAACCATGAGCTTCACTATTTTTAGGCTTTCCAGCTAAGACTGTTTCAGGTCCTGAGAACTCATTGTATAATCCCATGAAGGATTCTCTATCTGTATCAAATCCTTGAATTGGGCTATTGACATGATAAAATGCATAATGGTTTCGCCTTTCTTTGTATTCTGTTTTATGATAATGTGTTGAGCCATCGATCTCAATTTCACCAGTTGAAAGGTTCCTCTGCAAGTTATTTTGGTCGTCCTCAGCGTTCCAAAGACACCATTCATTGAAAGAAAATAGTTTGATTGATTTTGTCTCCTGTGAAGTATTGGTCAATGTCATCTTCTGGACTTCACACCAAGATTTCAGCGGAACAAAGAATAATGTCTCCGCTTGTATGCCATTTTTCTCTCCTAAGATTTTAGTATAACTCAGTCCATGTCTACATTCATAATTATCTAATTCAGTCTTGACAGGTTTCCATCCCGGTGACCAAACAGTACCTCCATCATTGATATAGAAATATCGACCACCATTGTCCATCGGAACATTATTATAACGGTAACGATTGAGTCGACGAAATTTTGCATCCTTGTAAAAACTATAACCTCCTGCAGTGTTAGATATTAGAGAGAAAAAATCTTCATTTCCCAAATAGTTTATCCAAGGGTAGGGAGTTCGTGGGTTGGTAATAACATACTCCTTTTTCTCATCATCAAAGTGTCCAAATTTCATCTTCTGAAGGTTTTATTATCAATTAATTTTACGCGGTTATCTATTACAAATAACACTATACAAGCTTCGTCATTGCGATATTAATGAATATGAGCATTCATAGAGGTAGTAGGGGCATCTTATGATGTATGTGAAATGTATCAGAATAGGTGGTGATATGTTTCAATCGTCGAAATTGATCAATGAGGGCCTATTGCCAAGTGAACTGAAAACTGTTAAAACGTAAAAAAGCAAAGCATAATTCTTATCAGAATTCTGCTTTGCTTTTTTGGAAAATGTTATTTTTTTATTGAATAATTAGTTGTCTTGACTAGGAGGTTGAGTAGCATGATTAATACGATAGGTATAAAGTCCTAAATCGTTATTCACCAATTTCATAACGTCATTAAAATCATCCGTTCCAGTATATAAGTATCCATCTCTGTATATCAAATACTTTTTCGTATAGGTGATTTGTGCATGTTTTGAAATGACCATTTCAAGGCTTTCCAAATAATCCAACAAATATTGTGCAGGGTTTTCACTTTTCAACTTCTCCATCCTTCTCTACTAATAATTAATTTTCTCGTTGCAAAAATCAGAATAATTAATTTAAAAATGAACCTGAACCTATCAATACGGCCACTTTTAGGAGATATACCTATTAAATTAGGTAATTACTCGGCACGCAGACTATCCATTCTCAGAAGATTTCTCTTCTAATCCAGACAAAAAGGATTGTCAATAAATTCTATATTAGTAGAACCAATCAAATTATGTCAAGCGCAAAACACGAAGAAAGACTAAGAAGATATACCATGTTAAATCTTGGTATCGGATTATTTACACCAATCCTAATCACGTTAATTAGTGAATTGTATGCTGGGTTCTTTCACATTCCTCTGGTTGTTTGGATTTGTTTTTTCCTTGCGTTTCTTGTTATTATTTGGATGCTGATCAATTTAGCACATGCATCCAATAGCAAATTTATACGCTTACCTGGTCTGATATTATGGGGAATTGCTAGTCCAATCAGTAGCATTTTTCTTTTTGCAGCAGTCTATTTTGGCAAAGTCAATGATGTAATTAAAATGAAATTTGTAGAAGCATTAGAATTTAGCTTTTCAGCATTTATCAGGAAGACTAGTGATTTATCAGAAGTATGTAATTGTAAGTTTTTTGAAATTTCTCAAAACTATTTAGGCTATCTCCTATTTGCTTATGTCATCGCCGTAACCATTCAAGGGATCAATTATCGATTGAGTAACAAATGATCATTCCGACAACTTCTCATCAATTGTTATGGGATTTAAAAGTTGTTTCCGATCTTCACACCCAATTCCCATATTCTATAATTTCATTATGAAAATCTACAGAAAACCCTCTATTGTCATAGCATTATGTTTTTACTTATATGTGACAATAAATGTATTCGAGGGATGTAGTCCAACTGTTGATAATAAGGCTCCAATAGCAACAAAATCTGTAATAAAAGATTCATATATTGGTTCCACAAGCTGTCAATCCTGTCACCAAGAAGCCTATGAAGATTGGCAAAAATCAGATCACTTTCTAGCAATGCTGCCAGCAACTGATTCAACAATATTAGGGGATTTTAACAATACTACTTATGAAGCGGATGGAGTAAAATACAATTTTTTCAAAAAAGAAAATGACTATTACATCAACACCCAAAGCAAAGATGGGGATTATCAAAATTTTAAAATAGAATATACCTTTGGACACTTTCCTTTGCAGCAATACCTGGTTTCTTTTCCTGGAGGCAGAATGCAGGCGACAAGGGTTAGTTGGGATTCTCGAGAAAAAAAATGGTTTCATCAGTACGATGGGGATGAAATTCCACATGGGGATTGGTTACACTGGACCGGTGCTGCTCAAAACTGGAATACAATGTGTGCCTCCTGTCATTCTACCAATCTAAAAAAAGACTATCATTTCAAATCTGATACTTTTAATACCACTTGGTCAGAAATTAATGTGGCTTGCGAAAGCTGCCATGGTCCCGGCAATATACATGTCAGTCATGTTACTTCAGAATCATACAAAAACGGCAAGAAAATTAATAACGCTGGTCTTAGGTATGCTTCTGACTTAAATCCAGATACTCAAATCAATACATGTGTTCATTGTCATTCGAGGAAAGCAGAAATAAGTGAAAACAAAATGAACACAGCAGAAATCATGGATGATTTGATTCCTCAAGTGATTTCAAATGAATTTTATTTTGCTGATGGCCAAATCGATGATGAAGATTATGTCTATGGTTCTTTCCTTCAAAGCAAGATGTATCACAATAATGTAACGTGCAGCAATTGTCATAATCCTCATTCAGGCAAATTAAAATTGGCTGGAAACAATCTTTGCATGAGTTGTCATGAACCAAAATACAACACCAAAGAACATCATTTTCATGAAGTAAGCACTAAAGGTGCAGCTTGTGTGAGTTGTCATATGCCAGCAAAAACCTACATGGGAAATGACCACCGAAGAGACCACAGTTTTCGAATTCCTCGTCCTGATCATTCTGTCAAATATGGCACTCCTAATTCCTGTAATGGTTGTCATACGGACAAATCGGAAAATTGGGCTGCCAAAGCCGTCGAAAAATGGTATGGAACGGAAAGAGCTTATCATTTCTCTGATGATCTGATTCCTGGTAGCGAATATTCGGATCAAAGTGAAAGTCATTTAATTAAATTATTGTCCGATACTACGCAACCTGAAATTGCTAGAGCTACATCAGCCTACTACCTAAGAAATATCCAATCACAAAACACATTAGATGCATTGATCCTGGCATTAAATGACGAAAAGGCAATGGTCCGATATCATGCTTTAAAATCATTGACTAATTTCCCCCCTGAAACTTGGTTGAATGTTGCTTTGCCACAACTTTCCGATAAAGTCAGAGCCGTGAGAATTGCGGCGGCGGATTTATACCATACCTTGCCGATTGAAGCCATACCTGATGCAAATAGACAAGCCTACTATGCTGCGGACTCTGAAAACAACCAATTTTTACACTACCAGACTGATTTTGCAACTGGAAATGTCATGTATGCTGATTATAAATTGAAAGGAAAAGATGAAGTCAATGCAATTATGCTTTATTTGAGAGGTTTGGAAAAAGATAGTCTTCTCAATTATGCAAGGCTAAATTTATCCGCAGCCTACAATACCACTGGTGACAATAAAAAGGCACTTCAAACACTGTTAGATGCTGCCTCCATTGATCAAGAAAACGAAAGAATTTTTTATAATTTAGGATTATTGTATTATGAAATGGGTAACCTTCCCAAGGTCATTGAAAGCTTTCAAAAAGGTGTAGACTTAGAATCACAAAACCCAAGATTATATTACAACTATGGATTAGCCATATTGAATGAAGACCCCAACAAGGCAGAACGAATATTATTGCAAGGGTTGAACTTAGACCCTTACAATGAGTCAATTAATTACGCATTGGCTTTTTGTTACATTCAACTCGAAGAACCACAAAAAGCTGGCAAACACGTTCAAATACTGAAACAATTGAATCCCAACAATCCTGATTATCAACAGTTGTTTCAAAACTTTGGGCTGTAGCGTCTTACCTCAACTTAAGCTGTGCAGGCTTAAACAATCTAGCATCTGCTACAAAAGTACCAAATGGTACTAGTGAAGCGAATAACACTAGACCCGAATTAAACCATCCCCATTTCTGCAGATAACTATTTTGTAAACACAATAGGATATAAGCAATAAATAGCCAACCATGTGCCATGCCCACGATAAAATTGGGTTCTGTGATATCATATATATACTTCAATGGCATGGTCACTGCGAAAAGCAAAAAGCTTATTCCTTCCAAAATTGATAAAAGGCGCAACCGTCCTAGGGGAGATTTCAAATTCATATTATAGATTTTATTACTATTCTAGAAATGGCTTTATTATGAGCATACTATTCAATAGAGACTTCTGCATCTGCAAAAACTACTTTATCACCTGATCTGATCTTTTTTCTTCTGCGCGTTTCAACTTCACCGTTGACTATAGCTTCACCTTCATCGATACGCATTTTTGCTTCTCCTCCAGTACCTACCCAACTAAGTGCTTTGAGTAAATTATTTAGTTCAATGTACTCTTCTCCTTTATTCAGTTTGAAAACTTCCATGATTATTCTAAAATGCTGCAAGTTAGTACTTCTGAATCAAGGCTCTTCAAAAACATAATTGAAATTACTCACTTTTAGCAATTATGGGTTTCTTCATTACTTCAAAGAAATCTTTCAAGATGGATTGCTTGTCAAAATTTTCCCAAATACCGACTTTGTTTTTATTTTCTGGTCTTTCAATCCAGTCTTTGTCAATTAATATCGGGGCAGGTATTTCCTTTGATTCACCCCAAGCTGGATTTTTAATAATGGCCACCGCTACCATATCAAACAATGCTCTAGATGGAGGCTCACCATACATTTCAGCATGATTAAATAAGTCCAAGGAGTAATCTCCAAAGTGTTTAAAACTATTGCCATGTCGACCTTCAATAGGTGTCACTTTTGGTCCAGTGCCAGGCATATTTTTTTCAATATCTTTTGGTGTGACTTTTACGGCATCCGAACCTGATGATTTGCCATAGCGAACCATCACCATCTCGAATAAAACATCTTGTTCTAAAATATAGTTTAAAGATGGAATGTCATTGTCTTGATTGTACTCCCCTGGCTCAGGGTAATTTGACCCCAACCATACTATTCGAATCTTGTCCTTGATGTCCGGTGCCTTTTCCAATGCCAATGCAATATTGGTGAGTTTACCAACAGGCAGCAACACAAGTTTATTCGTTCGTTCTTTTCTAGATTCTCTAATGATAAAATCAACCGCTTCATTTCCATCAAATTCCGATTGGTCAATTGAAGGTCGGATTTCCTTAAAACTTCCATTGGCTCCAGTGTACAAAGGAATATCTTCGCTTACACCACAAAGTTTCATCACTCGTTCCGCTTCCGCATAGTGACCTTCAATATCCCCACCGTTGTAAGTTGCGTTCACAGTAACCCCTCTCACATCGAAGGTTTCTCCATTGAACAATAGATAGGCAAGCGCATGTTGATCGTCCAACTCATTGTTGGCATCAGAATCGAAGATTACAGGGATTTTTGTTGCGTCTTTCTCCATCTCCAATTGAGAAAAAGAAGACTCTGGTTTTTTGTTTTGACAAGAAGAAAACAAGATCGATAAAACTATTGCATGTGCTATTATTCTAATCATGATTTTTCTAATATGGATCAATAAAAACGTGATAAAATCACCAAGACAAGTCCTAAGATAAAACTGACAAACATCATGGTGATTAGTCTATTAGTACCACTTGGAGCATCTTTAAATTCTTTCCAAATAAACACACCCCAAGCAGCAGCAACCATGGTTGCTCCTTGACCTAATCCATAGGAAATGGCAAACCCTGCCTTTTCCCCGGCAATCATACTGAATGACATCCCCATACACCAGATAATGCCTCCAAGGAGACCTATCAAATGTAGTTTCAAATCTCCTTTTTTGAAATAATCTCCATAACTCACCGCGCTTCCTTTAAAAGGGCGATACATGAAAAAGCTATTCCATATAAAATTAGAGATGAATATGCCGATTGAAAATACAAACACCGCACTATAAGGTGTAAACAATCCTAATTCTGGATTGGAAAAATCTGTAGATACAGAGGCTGCCACGAAGCGATAGAAAAAACCCATCAGGATACCACCTATAACTGACAATGCTATCCCTTTTACCGGGGTAGATTTTTGATCAGTTGATAATTTTTTATAAGCCAAAGCATCGAGGACAATAGCAACAGCTACCAATGCTACCCCTGAAAAAAGTAGTTTAGGATCCCCTACCGGAATGGCCAAATAATTCACAACAACTCCCAGTACCAAAGCAATGCCAATTCCAATTGGAAAAGCAACTGCCATACCTGCGATATCAATGGCCGCAACGATCAAAAGGTTTGCCAGATTAAAGATGATACCTCCTATAATAGCAGATACAAATGAACTACTGTCCCCTTGTGCCAGATCTTCTAGAAACCCTCTTCCCTCTTCCCCATAACTACCCAGCGTGAATCCAAATATAAGAGTGAGAATTATTATCCCTATCGAATAATCCCAATAAAACAGAGGAAATGGCCATGATTTAGAGGCTAGTTTTTGAGTATTTGCCCAAGAGCCCCAACAAAACATGGTTACAATACAGAGGGCCACAGCTACACCATAACTTTCTAATATTAACATATCTATACTTTTAAATATTTCATTTCTTAAGCCAATTCATTTCTATTTGGAATTGAAGCTTGAGCACCTCTTTTAGTTACTGAAAGTGAAGCAGCTTGATTTGCAAAAGCAATCGCATCTAATAAATTCATACCCTCTGAGAGTCCTACGACTAAAGCTCCATTAAATGTATCACCTGCAGCCGTAGTATCAATGGCGTTTACTTTTGGGCAACCCACCAAATTATCTTCTTCATCTGACAGAACATAAGCTCCTTGAGATCCCATTGTAATGATCACGATACCGACCTCTTTTTCTCTCAACATTCTTGCTGCTTTTCTGGCTGAATTCACATCGGTCACTTTTATTCCTGTCAGCAATTCAGCCTCGGTCTCGTTAGGTGTGATAATATCAACATATGACAATAAATCATCTGTTAGATGTTGAGCGGGAGCCGGATTCAATACTATTTTAGACGATGCCTGACTTGCCATCTTTACTGTGTAGAATACTACTTCTATTGGGATTTCTAATTGAATCAAAGTATGACTTGAATTAGCGATGATTTCTCTAGCATTGTCAATATCAGAGGGTTGCAAAGCACCATTAGCACCTAATGCGACGGATATACAATTTTCACCTTCATCATTTACCATGATTAGGGCAACTCCAGATGGACTGTTTTCATCAGAAAAGACAAAATTGGTATCAATTCCATGCCCTTCAAATCCCTTGATCGCTTCCTGACCAAAAACATCATTTCCCACTTTCGCGACAAAAACAACCTCCCCACCTAATTTGGAAGCGGCTACTGCTTGATTGGCTCCCTTTCCTCCTGGGTTCATTATGAACTGTCCACCCAACACAGTTTCACCAGGAGATGGCAACTCATTAGAATGAATCACCATGTCAGTATTACTACTTCCTATTACGATAATTTTTTTATCCATCAATATTTTGATTCAATTGATTAGTATTCTGAAATATAATTCATTTTTCAATTCCAGTTTTCCAATGTGTGATTAACGTATCAAAAATTCCAATCAAAATATTAGGTTTACCAGAAAAATGCAGATCAATTCTAGGGATTATTAATCAAAGAAACGAGGGACACGAAGAAGATTTTAAAAAACAAAAAACCCCTGACAATCAATCGATTATCAGGGGTTTTAGTACCCAGGGCCGGAATCGAACCGGCACGGCCAAGGCCACTAGAGTTTGAGTCTAGCGCGTCTACCAGTTCCGCCACCTGGGCTTCAGGAAAAACTTTTTATCAATAAAAAGTTAGATCTGGTATCCTCTCTTTCAAAAGGGATGCAAACATATTTAAAGATTCTTTATTAGTCAACATCCTATCGGAATATCAACAAATATTTATTGATGTCAGATTTTAAAATCGACGAAAACTTGGTCATTTACTCCCAATCCAAGTAGGTCTCCTCCATGTCCTTGCAATATTCCAACCACCAACCTTCCTTCTGCATTGAAGATTACAAAACATTCTCCAGCGGTAACTTCACTAAAATGAGCGTGAATACGAGTTACTTTCTCTCGACGAAAGTTAATTTCATATGGGCATTCTTTGTTGATTTTTAGTATCGCATCAAAATCACTCTTCAAAATATTAGTAATCAAGTTCCCATAGTTATCAATCCGTATAACATTGCCTGCTATTTGTTCTTTGGTCGGTTTGGACCTTGAAGGCACAAAGCGTTCTAGCTCATCGAGTCTCATTCCTAAATCCTGGATTTCTTTTCCACTTGCAAGTTTCCCTGCCACTGCTCCCAACACATCCTTCATAGGAAAAGTAGATTCAATTGTTTTAACGGAATTGACATCAACAATGGCCGAAGGTGATTTTTCACTTAACAAAGAAATGATACCCGCATCTTCCCCCACAAAATAGTGATCCTCCAATTTCACAGCAACGAGTTTGGCTTTTTTAAGATTAGCATTTGAAATTCCAATCAAATGGACTGTACCAATTGGAAAATCTCTAAAAACAGCTTCTAAAACATAAGCGGCATGCCCAACATCTCCCACTTTAATAGAATGAGAAATGTCAATAATATTTATTGCGGGGTTTTCTTTTAGGACACTCGCTTTTACAGCCCCTACGTAGTGGTCAGAATCACCAAAATCCGAAATAAATGTAACGATGGCCATGCAGGCTTTTGAAAAATGTTGTTATTTTGTCTATACAAAAATAGGCGCTGTCCGCAAATTAGAAATTTCATTTGGTAGAAAAAATTATTACTCTAGAGAACATTCCATTAGCCGAATTTTTAGGTGTTGAGAATGAAAATATTGAAGAAATCGCAGCTGCATTTCCTAAGTCAAAGGTAATATCTCGTGGGAACGAGATTCGGATTCAAGGTAGCACGCCTGAAATCTTGAAAGTCAATAATATATTCAATTCTTTAATAGAGCATTATCAAAAATTTGGTTCTATCAGCCATGAAAACATCAAATCATTTTTGAATGATGAGAAAGAAGTTTTTGGAACTGATGAAAATGATGTTTTGGTTTTTGGCACAAAAGGATTCAAAATTTCCCCTAAAACCAAGAACCAAAAGAAGCTTGTTGATACCTCTAACAAAAACGATCTTCTTTTCGCTATTGGGCCTGCGGGAACAGGTAAAACTTATATCTCGGTTGCGCTAGCTGTAAAAGCACTCAAAGATCGGGATGTCAAAAAAATAATTATCACGAGGCCTGCTGTTGAGGCCGGTGAAAACCTAGGATTTTTACCGGGTGATCTTAAGGAAAAAATTGATCCCTATCTGCGTCCAATCTACGATGCATTACATGATATGATCCCATCTGAGAAGCTCAGATATTATATGGAGAATGGAGTCATCGAAATAGCACCGCTTGCATATATGAGAGGTCGGACGTTGAATGATGCTTTTATTCTATTGGATGAAGCTCAAAACACCACCCCCATGCAAATCAAGATGTTTTTGACAAGAATGGGCCCCAATTCAAAGGTGATTATCACTGGTGACATGTCACAGATTGACTTACCAAAAAAACAAAAATCTGGTTTGGTTGAAGTCATAAAAATTTTAAAAGACGTCAAAGGCATCGGTTTTGTTGAATTAGACGGCAAAGATGTAGTCCGTCATAGACTGGTCAAAAGTATCATTGAAGCTTACGACAAAGCTGAAAACCAATAAGTTTCTGAAAAAGCACTAATTTAGTAATAGCAGCATTTCAAAGATTATTCTGAAATGTATCGCTGGACTCCTTTTCCTTTTTTAAGAATCACCTTCTCCTTAATCTGTGGGATTTTGGCAAGTAGAGCATTTGCCTATTTTTTTCCATTATTAATCTCTCAGAATCTTGCAGTAATAATTATTATCAATTTACTGATTTTCTTTAGCGTTGTTTTCTTCAGGAGGAAGGTAGCATTTAACTACTCAGGTCATATTCTTTTGTTGATCATTTTCAATTTTGGATTGATTAGTCTCGATTTACATTCAACTTTAATTGAGAAAGAATTACTAAATCAGAAAATTTCCAACGTTTCAGCATATACAGCGCTAGTCAATGCTTATCCAAGTCAAAGAAAAGGAAACTGCGTTTATGAAGTCATTTCAAAGGAAGCCATTGCTGATTCTTCTAGTTTTTCTATAGCAACTAAAATTCAGATTTACTCAAAAAAGAATAACGATGAAACCTGTACGTATGCATATGGAGACAAATTATTGATCAAAGGAAATCCATTTTTAATACAGCCACCCAAAAACCCTCATGAATTTAACTATGCAGCTTATATGGCTGATCAAAATATATTTTTTCAGCAATTTCCTGATACGTCAAGTATCATCAAAATAGATTCTAATCTCGGAAACCCTATTTTCACTAAGATTTATAGGCTAAGGAAAGAATTCGAATCCGTCATCTCTACTCGAATAGCTGGGTTCAAAGAACAAGCTGTCGCAAAGGCTCTTCTTTTAGGAATTAAAGATCAATTGGATCCTCAATTAAAACAGGCATTTTCAGCAGCTGGTGCAATGCACGTGCTAGCAGTATCCGGTCTTCATGTCGGTGTGATATATATGATCCTTATATGGATGTTTAAATCCATTAGGAATAGCATTTTTCAGACCTACTTATTACCAATACTCATTCTTGTTTTTCTTTGGTTTTATGCAGTATTAACTGGTTTTTCACCTTCGATTTTCCGTGCCGTGACGATGTTCTCGGTAATCATCATTGGCAAAATACTACAGCGAAATTCTAACATCTACAATTCGCTTGCCGTTTCGGCATTCATTCTTTTATTAATTAACCCCTTCCATCTTTTTGCTGTTGGATTTCAACTCTCCTATTTAGCCGTTATAGGCATTGTCTATTTCTTTGACAAATTCTATCTACTCATCCAACCTACTACCATTATTATGGATGAAATATGGAAATTGACCTGTGTGTCTATTGCAGCGCAAATTGCAACAGCACCAATCAGTATTTATTACTTCCATCAATTCCCTACTTACTTCATGGTTTCTAACCTCTTGGTCATACCCCTTTCCTTTATAATTATGGTTATTGGTGTAGGCCTTTTGGCATTAAGCCAATTCGCAATTGCAGCATTCGTAGGGCAGGTTCTTGAAGTAATTCTTAAATTATTGAATTTTTCGGTTGAATCTATCTTTCATGTCAAATGGAGTGTTCATGATTGGCTTTACCTATCATTAGGTCAGACCATTTCCATTTATACAGCTTTGATACTGATTAGTTTTTTCCTTTATTCTAAACAGATAATTTGGTTTTGGGGAACTTGTGCTGTTTGCTTTTTAATAAGTTTAGAAGGTACCCTCTCTATTATAAATCAATCTTTCAAAAAGGAAGTGATATTTTATTCGACGCGAAAAAATCAAGCAATTGATCTAATTCATGGTCTCAATTCTCAATTGTATTCACTGGATTCTATTTCTGACCTTTCATTGATCAAATATCAAGTTGAGCCGTATCGGATTTCATCACACCAATCACCTATTAGTAACATAGATTTAGTTAAATCTGAAAATCAGTTAATCAGCGATTTCGCGGCAATCACAGTTTATGATCAAATCAAATTCCTGCACATTTTTAAAGCTCCTTCAACAAACAAAATAAAATTCAAAACTGATTTTTTTATAATGTCGAATAATAGTTTCAATTCTTTAAGCGATATAAAAGAAATCGTAACATTTGACCACTTGATAATTGACCCATCGAATAAGTATTGGATTGCAGAAAAAATTAAAAGTGAGGTAAAAAAAACAGGCAAAAAAGTCACCTTGCTGAAAGATGGCGCTTTAATTTATCGTTATAGCAAACTGTAGATCTTTTAAAAGAGTCAGTAATAAAAAGAATTATTGAATTAAGTATTCCTGAATGGTTTTTTTCAAACTCTCTTTATCTGCGCAAAGATCTGGATCCGCATAAATCTTCAACATCAACTCAAAAAGGACATTTTCATCATACCCTAATTTTGAAGCCATTTTTGCACAAAATTTAATCTCTTCATTATACAGCTTACCATCAATTTTCATCAACTGCACCACAGAATAAATAAAATCATACTTTTCATCATCCGGAAGATCAGAAAGATTGTCCAGTGACATTTCTAATTCAAAGGATGCCGCAATATCATCTGCTGAAAACCCATTGGCACGACCCACTTCATTGATTAAATCAACTTCTTCAGGTGAAACTACTCCGTCTACCTTGGCAAGTTGTATTAATGCATTCAGATGAATGTTTGACATGATGATAATTTTTAGATGATGTTGGAACAAATATAAGAAATCGAACCAAAAGCCTTATATTTTTGGTGTAAATGAATTACTTAGCCCACTTATATTTGTCTTTTGGTGAGGAGCCAATCATAATAGGAAATTTCATTGCTGATGCCGTCAAAGGCAAAAAGTTCAATGACTATCCAACTGGAATCAAAAATGGAATTCTGATTCATCGAGAAATTGATTTCTATACAGACACACATGAAATTGTTAAAATCGGTAAACGTAGGCTTTCCGAATACAGACATTATTCAGGTGTCATAATGGATGTTTTCTACGATCATTTTCTAGCTTCAAATTGGTCACAGTATTCTGAAATACCCCTCAAACGGTTTACCACAAACCATTATACTCTTCTAAATAATAATCATGATGTTTTGCCGGAAAGAATGAAACACTTGTTAAGATACATGGAGCAAGGTGATTGGTTATTCAACTATCATAATTTTGAAGGAATACAGTTTGCTTTGAGTGGTATGTCACAAAGAACTGCTTTTAAATCTGGGATGGAAAATGCGGTAAAGAATTTAGAAAAAGATTATGACTTGCTTCAAAATGAATTTCATGAGTTTTTCGATGATATCACCAATCATATCCATAATTTTACTGATCAAATTATTGCTAAATGATTGTCTCAAAACCTAAAATAGGCACCCTATTTTCCATTTCAATTTTCATTTCCATTGCTTTTGGATTTTTCATCTATGGTTTGCTAAATATCAATCAAGCAGAAAGTAAAGTAGGATGGATGATTCTAATTTATACATCAGGGCCGATTGGTTTGGTCGTATTGATTAAAGTATTAACAGGTTTACGATATATTAAGGTAGGCAAGTTGAAATTCGAGATCTCCTTTCCATTTAAGTTTTCTAAAATCAGGTTTGAAAGCAAGGACCTACAAGCTTGGAAACATCATGTCATAAAGACCTATGGCGGAATGTATGAAGAGATTACATGGCAACTAAAAACAGGTCAGAAATATTCGGTTAGTAAGCAAGAAAATAGCGAATACGATAAGATATTAAAATACATGAAAAGTAAATTTAGAAAATTAGAAGCATGATCAGACTAGCTTTGTTTGTTGGCATTGGCGGTTTTTTGGGTAGCATCAGCCGCTTTTTCATTTATCAGTTTTTTATCAAGATTTTCCCAAGTATTACACCTTTGGGGACCCTAGTTGTCAATATATTAGGTAGTTTTTTGCTAGGCATATTATTACATACAACAGCGAAAATGGATCGTGATATGCATTTGCTTTTAACTTCTGGATTTTGTGGAGGATTTACAACATTTTCAGCATTCAGCCTTGAAAATGTAGGATTTCTGTCCGAAGGCTTCAATTCTTCTTCTTTAATTTATACGAGTCTTAGTTTATTTTTAGGAATAGGTGCCGGTTTCATTGGGTGGTATTTCGGCAAAATTTTGTAAGCATATGAATAATATAAAAACGCTTTTATTCTCAGTTATTACTCTGGTCTTTCTTGCTTGTCAGCCAGAAAAAGAAACAACCATATTCAACCCAGTAAGAACAAATAATGATTCCTTATACATAGTCAACAATTACAATAAAGAAGAATTGTACATTCCCATGAGAGATGGAACGAAACTTTTTACTGCGATATATAGTCCTGTTGAGAAAACGGAAGAATATCCAATAATACTTTTTCGTACGCCCTATAGTGTAAAACCATATGGTGTGGAAAAGAAAGACTATAGATTGGATCTTGGCCCAAATATGGACTTGGTAAAGGATCGATACATATTTGTGTATCAGGATGTAAGAGGCCAATTTATGTCCGAAGGTACATTCATAAACATGACTCCTGTAACTACGGTTAATGAATCAGGTATCAGAATCAATGAAAGTACAGATACATATGATACGATTGATTGGCTGATTGAAAATGTAGACGGAAACAACGGTAAAGTAGGACAATGGGGCATTTCATATCCAGGCTTCTATACGGTAGCAGGTATGATTAATTCACATCCAGCGCTGGTTGCAGCTTCTCCACAAGCGCCTATTGCAGATTGGTTTTTTGATGACTTTCACCACAATGGTGCTTTTTTCCTGCCTCATACGTTCAATTTTTTCTCCTTTTTTGACCTTCCCAAAAAAGGAAAAATGAAAACTTTCGGTCCACGGTTTGAATTTCCAACCAACGATGGCTCAGAATTTTATAAAAGCATTACTCCATTATCCAACGTCAATGATTTGTACTTTGGTGACAGTATTAGTTATTGGAATAAAATGGTTGAGCATCCAAACTATGATCAATTTTGGCAGGACAGAAACATTTTACCTCATTTGAAAAACATTAATTGCGCCGTTATGACCGTTGCAGGTTGGTATGATGCAGAAGATCTATACGGTCCCTTCAATATTTACCAAACGATTGAAAAAGACAATCCTACTATCGAAAACATGTTGGTAGTAGGACCATGGTCACATGGTGGTTGGAGAAGAACAGAAGGAGATAATCTTGGTGACGTTCATTTCGGTGAAAAGACTTCAGATTATTATAATCAAGAAGCAATGTATCATTTCTTTACTTACCATTTAAAAGGAAAAGGATCTCTAGAATTGCCAGAGGCACTTATGTTTGAAACAGGTACCAATCAATGGAAATCTTTCGATGAATGGCCTCCAAAAGTCACCACTTCCCGTCTCTATTTCAATAAGAATCAAGCATTATCTTTTACTCCGCCCAAAATCAACGAATTTGGAATGGATATTTTTAAAAGCGATCCTACCAATCCTGTTCCTTTCACACAATATGATGATTTAAAAATGCCTAAGGCATATATGGTGGAAGATCAAAGTTTTGTGGCTGATCGAAAAGACGTTTTGGTCTACAGTACAGAAGAATTAAATGAAGCAATCACGTTGGCTGGCTCGATGGAAGTGAACTTAGTTGTAAAAACAGATCAAGGTGATGCCGACTGGATTGTTAAGTTAATAGATGTTTATCCTGAAAACCACGCACCAAATCCTCATCAGCCTACAAAAAAAATGGGGGGCTATCAACAAATGATCAGGAGTGAAGTTTTGAGAGGTCGTTTCAGAAATAGTTATGAAAATCCAGAACCTTTTGAAAAAATGACAGAAGAAACGGTTAAAATAACCCTTCAAGATGTACTGCATACATTTAAGCCAGGTCACAAAATCATGATCCAAGTTCAAAGTACATGGTGGCCGTTGGTTGATTTAAACCCACAGAAGTATGTAGAAAATATTTTTAAAGCTCAAGAGGAGGATTTTGTCAAAGCTCAGCACTTTGTAGGAAGATCAGGAATAAATCCGTCATTTATAAAGGTAGGGATACTAGAAAGTAAGGATCCGATATAAAAAACTCAACGCTCTTCAGAGTTGAGTAATGCCATTTTTAAACTTAAACTATAAAATGCCTTTATTTGGTTGCTACAATATCTCCAGCAACAAATTCCTTCAATTCTCTTGAAATTGCATCTATCTTCTCACCAGTAAATTGGATTATATGCTTTTTACCTGATAGTTTATTGCTTTCAAAAGGTTGTTGAATACCTTCTTTTCCTCTATAAGTAAAATCTTTATAGATTGTTCTATACATACTTCTCTTGATATCAATAATCAATTCGTATTGTATGGAACGTGGTATTCCATGTACCGTATGTTCTAATCTTCCTTGAATGACTACATGACCTTTTTCAGCGCTGTATGACTTAATAGATCCGCTGTTTCCATTATACTCATTGTTTGCCCACTCAATGACACCAGCATAGATCGCTTCCTGTGAAGCGGGCTGTCTTACCGTTTTGTGATATACGTATTCACCACTTTCTTTTAACAATTGAGCATTTGCATTCAAGCTTATAACAACTGCCACTATAATCATTAAATTTTTCATTTCTAAATCATTATTGAAGTTCAAAATTACTTCACCTAACAATCTATAACTACCTGTAAAATACTAATTTATGAATTTAAGAGAATCCCCTATTTCAGGAAAAATCACCCATATATGAAAAAGCCATGAGGAGGGTTGAAGCAGAAATAGCGAACTACTAATTAATTGGAATACAAACTCACAAGCTTTTCCCATTCTTCATCTAAAGAACACACCGGCATCTCCTCTCCACACCTGTTATACCAATATCGAGCATTGAATTGATCCCCTTCCTTTCTATGTAAATAGGCATGGATTCGATCACCATTTGGGGTAGTGCTCTTTTGAGCTATTTCATGAGCTGTATCCCAATCACCTATACCATCATACCAGAGGGCTGCTAAGTCTGCTCTCAGATTCTCTGGTTTTTCTTTCTTTGAAATTGATGCTTTAAAAGAATCGACTTTCATATACAGTGACTAATAATACCTTCCAATGGATGGGTGCTCTACGATTGTTTTCTTTAACTCAAATGGATCAATGGAGCCCATTTTTTTGTAGACGACCTTTCCTCCTGGCTCCACAAGAGCAGTATAGGGCAATGCACCATCCCAGTCAGGGTCAATGGCTTCTATCAACGCATATTTATCACTTTCAGAGAAGATATAATTTGTGAGGGCAGAATTTTTCTTTTGTAAGAATTTAAGCGCCTTGCCTTTGCTTTCCATATTATCAGCGCTCACAGAAACGAATTCAAAACCACGTCCTTCAAACATCCTATGTATATCAACAAATTCCGGGTATTCAATCACACAAGGCCCACACCATGTGGCCCACAAATTGACCAATCTTAATCCTTCGGTTTCATTTTTCATTAATAGTTTAAGCCCATCAACATCAATATCCTTGAGTGTTACTTCTTTTTCCTTCCACTCTTTGTTCACTTTTTTGGCGTATTCATTTTTCCAAGCCCATTTGATCGAACAACCGAATGTTTTAGTGGTATTAACTGCAACAGGTTCTCCTTTCAAAGTAGATTCTATGGCTCCTCTTAAGTCTTCTGCATTTGCTGTTCCTGGCTTTTCAGATTTATCTAATCGACCGATATAAGTCAACTTTCTTTCTTCATCAAAGACATACGCATGAGGAGTAGCCACAGGCCCGTATTTCAAAGAAGCTTCATGCGTATCTCCATCATAGAGATAAGGAAAATTGTATTGCTTGTCATTAGCTCTGACAATCATGTCCTCAAATGAGTCTCCCAAATCACTGTACCCTAATTCGTTGAGTAGTATTCCATTTATCGAATTAGGAGAAATGGCAATAACCTGAACACCTTTTTCTTTATAATCCTTGGTCAATTCAATCATTCGATCTTCGTAAGCTTGAGCCGTAGGACAATGGTTACAGGTAAATATGATGACCAATACTTTCGAGTCTTTAAAATCAGATAATTGCCAGAACTTACCATCCGTGCCCGGTAAATTAAAATCAGGTGCTAACTGTCCTACCTTCAGAGCTACAACGTCCTGTTCATCCACATCCATAGGGTTAGCCGTAAAAAAAGCATCTGAAGTTTCCGTTTCTCTAACTTCATCATTTGATGATTTCTCTTGGATTGAACAGGCTGATAAAACTAATATGATAACTAAAGGAAGAAGTGAATTTTTCATGGTTGATATTTTATGAGAGGTTAAACATAATTAAAACTCTCGAAATACATCATGTCCGTCCTTTCTATTGGTGATTTTATGCATAGAGAATATACATATCCACTGGTCAAAATAGGAAGACCTAAATAAGCCATGTCTTAAAGGTTGTTTCTTATTGTTAAACACAATAAATTCAATTCAATGAATAAAAGTAATGCTTTGATAGAAACCCAAACCTTGATTGTAGGCGCTAGTGCAGCTGGTTTGGCATGCGCTGCTCAATTAAAAAAACTAGGTCTGGAATTCCAAATCATAGAAAAAGAGGGGGAAGTAGCAAAATCCTGGAGGAATCATTATGACAGATTGCATCTTCACACTCCCAAGTCAACTTCCAATTTACCTTTTTTAAAATTCCCTCGAGAAACACCAAAATATGCCTCGAGGCAACAGGTTATTTCCTATTTAGAAAATTACCAATCGACTTTCAACATTGAACCTATTTTTGATGCAACGGTAACAAAGATTTCTAAGTGCGAGAATGGATGGCTCACTGTAACGAACAAAGGTCGGTTTCAATCCAAAAACATAATTCTTTGCACAGGAAATGCACATACTCCCAAACCTTTTGACAAACCGGGCCTGAAGTCGTTTTCTGGTAAAGTATTACACAGTAGTCAATATAAAAACGGAAAAGAATTTCAAGGGAAAAATGTTCTGGTTGTAGGATTTGGTAATTCAGCCTGTGAAATTGCTATTTGCCTGCATGAACATGGTGCAAACCCATCCATGTCCGTTAGATCACCAGTGAACATCATCCCTCATGAAATTTTCGGGATTCCAGTTTTACAAATCGGGATCGCACAGCAAGGCTTACCACCTAGATGGTCTGATACATTGAACAAACCTCTATTGAGATTTTTAGTAGGAGATTTTGAAAAATATGGATTACAAAAATTACCTTATGGTCCTAAGGAACAGATCATCAATCATCACAGAATCCCAATGCTTGACATAGGTACTTTAGATTTAATTAAAAGCGGAGATATCCGCATTCAAAACGATATTAAATCAGTTAGTGAAAATCAAGTAAAATTCGAAAACGGAAATGAACAACAGATAGATGCCATCATCTTTGCTACGGGGTATGATACTGGACTTGAGAAAATTATGGATATAAACTCCAATCAATTAGAGGATATGAAAAAGAGTATTAAGAACAGACAATTCTTTGGAAGCGAGGATCTATACTTCTGTGGATTTTATGTTTCACCCACTGGCATGCTGAGAGAAATTCGATTAGAGTCTGCAGCTATCGCCAAACGTATCCGTTCGAATAATACTTAGTTAGATTTCACTCATCTATTTTCACAAACTCCGTCCATGAATAAAACCAATTGGATTCTTCCGATTATAGTATTTTCACAATTTTGCTGTACTTCGTTATGGTTTGCAGGAAATGGCGTCATTGATGAGCTTATCATCAACTTCTCATTGCCCTCCTACGCTTTGAGTTATTTGACTTCATCGGTTCAATTTGGGTTTATTACAGGTACATTGACTTTCTCCATACTAGCAATATCCGATCGTTATCCTCCTTCCAAAGTATTTTTTTGGAGTGCGTTAGTTGCCGGAAGCAGCAACCTTGCCATAGCTATTCTTGAACAGACATTTTATAGTCTTCTTTCATTCCGTTTTTTAACGGGTTTTTTTCTTGCTGGAATCTATCCTGTAGGAATGAAAATTGCTGCAGACTATTTTGACAAAGGTTTAGGGAAATCATTGGGTTACTTGGTAGGTGCATTGGTTGTAGGTACAGCTTTCCCTCATTTCTTGAATGACTTTAAAATTGGATTTTCATGGAAATTTGTAATCCTATCTACTACTTTTTTAGCTTTCACTGGCGGGAGTCTGATCTTAATGTTTGTGCCTAATGGGCCTTTCAGAAAACCTAGTCTAAAGTTTGAATGGAAGCAGTTTCTTTCAGTTTTCAGACATGTTGAATTTCGATCTGCTGCTTTTGGTTATTTTGGTCATATGTGGGAACTTTATGCATTTTGGGCCTTTGTTCCTTTCATTCTGAACACTTACTCAAGTCAGCACTTGATTACTGACTTTAACATTTCTCTTTGGTCTTTTATGATTATAGCTATTGGCGGACCTGCTTGTGTCATCAGTGGTTTTCTATCAAACCTGTATGGTGTCAAAAAGATTGCAATGCTGGCATTGACATTATCTGGAATCTGCTGTTTAATTTCTCCTTTCGCTTTTTACGTATTGCCCACTCCGTTGTTCTTAATCTTTATGTTTATTTGGGGAATGACTGCCATCGCCGACTCCCCATTATTTTCTACACTAGTTGCTCAAAATGCTTCATCTGAATTAAAAGGGACAGCACTAACCATTGTCAATTGTATTGGCTTTTCAATTACAATTGTTAGTATCCAAATATTGGATCTTTTAAAAGGTTTTCTAAATCCAAATTTTCTTTTTATGGTATTATCTATTGGGCCACTGACAGGTATTATTCTTTTAGTAAGACAAAATGTCGATAAAACTCGAATTAATTCCTAAGGAACAATCAACAGTAAAATCATCCTAGTGAATAAACATATTTTATTTTCATATGCTCTATTTTGTTTTGACCTAACAATTTAATAATATGGAAAAATTGTCCCGTATGTCAAATGTTCATACATTTGATTTAATTCTATTCTATGAACTCATCACTCGATCATAATAGCGCTACACCCCTTTATGCCCAAGCAGAGAAATTACTTCGGGAAATGATTAAAGAACCCGCCTATCAGGAAGGAAAACTTTTACCCAATGAAATCGACATGGCAAAAAAGCTTGGAATCTCTCGAAATACATTGCGCCAAGCAACCAATAAGCTTGTTTACGAAGGTCTCATATTCAGAAAAAAAGGAGTTGGTACTATCGTGACACATCCTGTAGACAGTAAAGCACAAAACTGGATGAGCTTTAGTCAAGAAATGAAAAACAAAGGTATCAAAATTGTCAATTTTGATATTAATCATGCTTGGGTTCAACCAGACTCAGAAGTGCAAAATTTTCTGGGAATTCCAGAAGGTACTCCAGTACTAAAGATGGAAAGATTAAGGGGGGGAGAAGACGGTCCTTTCGTTTTTTTTATTTCTTACTTTCATCCTCGAACCGGCTTAACAGGAGAAGAAGACTTCACAAGACCACTTTATGATATCTTAAGAGAAGATCATTCAATACATGTCAACCTTTCAAAAGAAGAAATAACAGCCAGAGCTGCTGATCCAAAATTAGCCAAAAAACTTAACCTTGAAACTGGAGAACCGATATTAGCAAGAAAACGATTTGTATATGACCCAGGACGCAGACCCATCGAATACAACATTGGTTTCTACCGAGCTGACAGTTTCGTTTATTCTCTTGAGAGCATAAGAACTTGATGTTATAAACATCATTTGCATCTTCATTTAAGCAATTCCTCAATTCTCAAATACGGCTGAATTCAGATATTTTTGTCATATGTTCATACATATGTACATACTATTTCATATATTTGAAATTATGAACGTAAACAGCATAACTACCAATTCATTAAAAGCAGAGCTTTGCTTATTCCGTGACGGTGACTCAAAAGCATTTGGAAGAATATATGAGCGATATGTAGACAAGCTCTATTTCTATTCTTTGAAATTTGTAAAATCTCCTGAAATCGCTGAAGAAATCGTACAGGGTGTATTTGTTAAAATTTGGGAAATCCGAGCAAAAATAAACCTGGAATTGTCATTTGATGCTTTTCTATATCAAATCACAAAAAATCAAACACTTAATTTTCTCAAAAGGCAAGCATACGAGAATAGGTTCAAAGAGCAACTGATTCCCATTTATACCAGAGGAATAGATGCTACAGAAAACCAAATCTTGATGAATGAAACATCAAGTATCATTCATCGGGCTATAGATGAATTACCAGAGAAGCGACAAGCAATATACCGAATGAGCAGGTTAGAAGGACTTGATCATAATGGAATCGCAACAAAACTTGGAATCTCAAAAAATACAGTTAAAGTTCAAATTGTTAAGGCAACAAAATTTGTCAGGTCGTATTACGCTACGTATTCTGTTTAGTCTTGAATCCTTGGTTCACATAGTCCTATAACTTCATCAGATTGTATGTATAGTGAGCAAATGCTTCCTATATGAAAGACGACTTTATCCAATACAATTTTCAATCAGCTGATTCAGATGAAAGTCAACCAAAGAAATTTGCTCATCAATTAGCTCCTTCAATACCCTTCTCCATTGATCATAATAGGAGTAAACTTCAAAATGTTCGACTTTCTAGGGAAGAAAAGAATCGAATTTATCAGGAAATCATTTCCAAAATAAAATATATAGAGAGAAAAGAATAATTAAAACTTGTTCATATTAATAAAAGCTTTTGACCTCTATGTACACTCACTAATTGATATATAATGAATATTAAAACTATTTACAGCGTTTTTCTCTTTACAAGTATTTCACTATTTAATGTCCACGCAGGACCAGGTAGCATCGCTGAAATGGCACTTGTAACAGCTTCCACTTCAATAGACGGATTCGAAGAGTCCAATGTAATTGATAGTGAAATTCGTATACATGGCAAAGGAGAATGGGCATGCGAAGGACAAACAACTTTTTGGGGTTATATTAGATATCCATGGATACAATTAGATTGGGCAGAACCCAAAACGATCAACAGGATAGTTCTATATGACCGCCCTGGTTTGGATGAACACACAGCCGGTGGTACACTAATTTTTAGTGATGGATCGGAAATTCCAGTCACACAAATATCAAATAACGGATCTCCAAAAACTATTCAATTCGAACCTAAGACCATAAAATGGGTGAGATTTAGAGTTATGGATGGAGTGGGATATAATCTTGGCCTATCAGAAATAGAAGTATTCCCAGCACATAAAAGCTATCAAAATTTAACTGATTGGGTTGATCCATTTATTGAAACAACCCGAGGACGTTATTTCTATTTCACTCCAGGAGCAACTCCTTTCGGCATGATGGCATCCGCTCCAATTACAAGAAATAAGAATCAATATGGAGGTGGATATAACTATAATTCCCCAGAGATTCTTGGTTTCGGAAACCTGCATGGTTGGATGATATCTGGAATACAAATAATGCCTACAACGGGTTCAATTGACCCAACAAAAGGAGAACAGAATTGGAAATCTAGTTTCAGCCATCAGGATGAAATTGCTCAACCAGGTTACCAAAGAGTGTACCTTGAAGACTATAATACCTGGGTCGAATTAACTAGTACGAAGAGAACTACCCAATATAGGTTTAAGTATTCTCAAAAATCGTCAGCAAAAATTCTAACAAATATCGGAGGTTATCTTGGTAATTCTACAATGATTGGAGGACGTATAAAACCAGTAGGGGAAACAGGTTTTGAAGGTTCTTTTCTTTCATCAGGAAGATTATGGGGTGGTCCCAAAGAAGTCAAAGTATTCTTTGTAGTTGAATTTGATCAACCATTCATTGCTTTGAACGGCTGGAATGAGCATGAAATTATCCCAAATTTTAAAGAGATAATAGCGTCTAAGAAAATGACTCGTCGCGATTCTATGGACTATGGTGTCGTCGTACAAAGCTATTGGGATGCACCTTCATGTGGTACTTCTGCCAGGTTTGACGTAGAACCAGGTGACGAGATACAAATGAGGGTATCCATTTCATATACAAGTTTAGAAAATGCCAGAATAAACCTCAAAATGGATTCGAAGGAATGGAATTTTGATAAATACAGGAATGAAAATCAAAATGATTGGGAGGAACTCTTAGGTAGAATTCAAATTAATGGTGGTACTAACAATCAACAAGTAAAATTTTATACAGATCTGTGGCATGTTCTGCTTGGGCGTCATATTATCAATGACTTCTCTGGGGACTACCCCGACTATACTCAAGGAGAACGCGATTGGAAATTCACTAATGCTGAGTTAAAAGTTAGACAATTACCCAAATATAAGAATGGGAAAGCAAAATTCAATATGTACAATTCTGATGCACTTTGGTTGACGCAGTGGAACATCAACATCCTTTGGGGGTTGGCATGGCCAGAAATTCTCGATGATTTTTCAGCTTCAATGGTACAATACGCAGACAATGGAGGGCTTCTTCCTCGTGGGCCAAATATTGGTGGATACTCCTATATTATGACAGGGACTCCAGTATCAAATATGCTTGTTAGTGCATTTCAAAAAGGTTTGCTTACAAAAGTCCGCCCAAAACACGCGTATGATGTCATGAAAAGGAATCATATGCCTGGAGGTATGATGGGAGATGACCCAGACGAACTGGCCTTTTATATTGAAAACGGATATGCTCCTGGAAATGCAGGAAAGACTATTGAATGGGCTTTTCAAGACTGGTCTTTAAGTCAAATGGCAAATAAATTGGGAAAGAAAAAAGATGCGGATTATTTTGGAAATCGAGCATCTCGTTGGACTACTAATTACCGACCAGAATTCAAATTGATCTTTCCAAAAACAGACAATGGAAAATGGCTTCATGATGATCCACTTAGTATGCAGGGTTGGGTGGAAGCAAATTCTTGGCAAGGCACATGGTCATTATCCCATGCCATTCCAGAGCTCGCAGAGCTCATGGGTGGGACTGATACCCTTTCTAGCATGTTAAATCATGCCTTTGAAAAATCTGATTCAGATGATTTTGTATTCGGATATGGCAGTGGTTATGTCAGTTACGCAAATCAACCTGGGTGCTCAAATGCCCATGTTTTCAATTATATTGGAAAACCATGGTTGAGCCAGTATTGGGTAAGAAAAGTAAATCAACAGGCTTACGGAGGAACTACACCCGATAAAGGATATGGAGGTCATGATGAGGATCAAGGCCAAATGGGTGGAGTAAGTGCTCTTATGTCTATGGGTCTATTCAGTTTGCGTGGTAACAATAGCATTAACCCAATATATGAAATCACTAGTCCCATATTCGATGAAATTAAAATTACGCTCAATCAAGATTATTACTCCGGTAAAGAATTCAGAATTATCACTGAGAACGCAAATAATGAAAATCCTTACATTCAATCAGCTGAATTCAATGGAAAAAAGCACCCACGAGCTTGGTTTTATCATTCAGATTACGCCAAGGGCGGAGAACTTAGACTAATTTTAGGATCAGAACCAAACTTAAAATGGGGAAGTGGGAAAGAAAATGAACCACCTAAATAAATTTCATAACATTTCGTTAAAACTGTCTTTCTTAATTCTATTAGGATGCTCAGAAACGGAAACACTTTTCAGATTACTTCCCGCTGGTCAAACTGGAATTTCCTTTGTGAATAGAATAAATAATAAAGATTCCATTAACATTCTCAACTACATCTATTATTATAACGGTGGCGGTGTAGGCGCTGGAGATTTTAATAATGACGGCAATGTCGACCTCTTTTTTTCAGGTAACGCATCAGAAGATGAATTGTACATTAATCATGGCAACTGGACATTCTCGAATGAAACCAAATCATCGGGAATCAATAAAAACGGCTGGTCAACAGGTGTCAATGTAATTGACATAAATCAAGATGGTTGGCTTGATATATACGTTTGCAGAGCAGGTGCATTTGATAATTCTGAACGGAGACAGAATGTGCTATATATCAATCAAAAAGATGGCACTTTTCTAGACCAAGCTAAAGAATTCGGAATAGCAGATTCCTCCCTTTCTACCCATTCCATTTTCTTCGACTATGACAGAGATGGAGATCTTGACCTTTATGTGATGAATCATGGAAATGAAAGGAAAAGAGTAAATGTTCCAATTACAATGAAAAATGATGGTACCGATGAAAGTGTCGATCACTTCTATCGCAATGAAAATGGACGTTTTGAAGATATTTCTATTTCCTCTGGAATATTACATGAAGGATATGGGCTAGGATTAGCAATTAATGATTTCAATTCAGATGGCTGGCCAGACATATACATAGCGAATGACTTTATTTTTAAGGACCTAATCTATATCAATAACAAGGACGGTACATTTTCAGAAAAAAACGAAGATTTTCTAAGCCACCAGAGTTATAACTCAATGGGTTGTGATATAGGAGATATAAACAATGATGGGCTTTTTGATCTAATCACTTTGGACATGCTTCCTTCTTCGAATGAAAGACAAAAAACGATGATGGGCGCAATGAATTATAACAAATACCAAACTATCATTTCGAAAGACTATGCTCATCAATATATGAGAAATACACTGCAATTGAATCTAAAAAACAATGAATATTGTGAAATTGGTAGACTCTCTGGTATCCAAGCAACAGATTGGAGTTGGACTCCATTATTTGCCGATTTTGACCATGATGGTTTTAATGACCTATTCATTAGCAATGGTTATTATAAAAACATTACCGATAAGGACTACATAAATTATGGCACCAATTTATCAATGTTCAAATCAGCAGAATTAGCTGATAGTGCCTTACTCCAATCACTAGAAAACCTCGAAGAGGTTCAACTCTCCAACTTGGCCTTTAAAAATACAGGAGGGATAAAATTTTCAGATGTTTCAAAAGATTGGCTTGATTCAATACCTTCCCTATCAAATGGAGCAATTTACGCTGATTTGGACAATGATGGAGATTTGGATTTGATAACGAATAACCTGAACTCTACAGCTGGAGTATACCAAAATCAACACAACGGAGAAAGTGGACGTTTTTTAAATCTTAAACTAAATTCTAGTTCCAAAAACAGAAACGCTATTGGTTCGGTCATCAATCTATATGCTGGATCAGAAATATTGACGCGCGTTTGGCAACCAAGTCGAGGTTATTTAGGTAGCAGCCACACATCAGTTCATTTTGGTATAAGCGACAATCAAAAAATTGATAGCCTCGAAATCCGTTGGACAAATGGATCATTGAGCAAACACATTGATATACCCTTAGATACTACAATCGTTATAACTCAGCCTAAAGAATCAGAATTAGCCAATCTAAATAGGAGATCTTTCCACAATTCTTTTCTACCTGGGTTGGTGTTTCAGCATAAAGAAGATCATTTCGTAGATTATCACATTCAGCCGTTGATCCCGAAAAAATTGAGTCATGAAGGACCAGCATTGGCTGTTGGCGATTTGAATAATGATGGACTGGATGACATATTCATTGGAGGGGCAAAAGGTCATTCAAGCAAAATATACTATCAAATGCGCAATGAATTTGTTTCATTTTCCTTTTCGGAAGATTCCTTATATGAAGACACGGATGCCGTGATTGCAGACTATAATGGAGATGGTAAGAATGACCTTTTAATTGCTCGAGGAGGTTATGAAAATTTAGAACATGCTCTCTACTTATTTGATAAAGACAATCAACTCAGAAAGACACAAGATTGGATCCCAGACTTAAAAATTAGCAGCACAACCTTAGCTGTTGCAGATGTTGATCTGGATGGTGATCTGGATGTATTTATTGGAGGTCGTTTCACTCCATCTCATTATCCAAAATCTCCTCAAAGCACCTTACTTCTCAACAATGGATCATCTTTCCATCATGCTCCTGGATGGCCCAGAGAGCTCGGTATGATTACAGATGCTCAATGGATGCATACTGGTCGAAACGTATTCCCAGATCTAATTCTTGCCGGTGAATGGATGGCTGTTTCTACAATTAAGAACAACAACGGGATATTAGGAGATATAGAACCTATCTCAAACCACACGGGATTTTGGCAATCCTTAGAAATCATTGATATAGACAAGGATGGAGATCAAGATATAATAGCAGGAAATTATGGAACCAATAATAGTTTAAATGTTTCAATTGACACACCTCTAGAACTTTATGCAGATGATTTCGATAATAGCGGAACGATTGACCCTATTATGATCAAACAATATCCAGATGGCCGATTTCCAATTGCATCGCGAGATGCATTAATCAAACAAATTCCTTTCATTCACAGACGAGTTTTTAAGTACAGAAAGTATGCTAAAACTCCGTTGAACAGAATGTTTACGGAAGAAGAATTATCAAAAGCAAAAAAATACTTTGTCAATGAATTAAGGTCTGGAGTTTTTATTAGGCAAAAAGATCAATTTCATTTTAAACCTCTTCCACTGATTGCTCAATTTGGACCAATTCGAGGAATTGATCAGTTTCCCTCTTCTAATGGATTACCAAGTTTATTATTGACAGGAAATGATTATCAAATCGAAGTACTTGAAGGTAGGCAAGATGCACAACCAGGCGTCTTACTTGAACAATCAGACACCTTGAATTTTAGTGTCACCAAATCATTCAAGACAGGAGACGTGCGTCATGTAGCTTCTTTTAAATTTGATTCGGAAAACTATTGGCTATTAGCGCAAAATGACGGAGCCATATTAATTATCAAAAAATAATTAATCTTTCTTCTCAAATGATGATGACTCATTCAAAGAAATAGTAGGTTGGTATCGTGTAAATCGATGATTAATATTAGAGTTCATAGTTTTGATCTGCGAATCAAACCAACGAAGATTCCAATTATAGTCGGCCCAGGTCAATTCCATTTTCTTTGGCAATTTCACAAAGGGATAAAATAGATTCAAGTAGACCATACTATTTTTCTTTTTTGTCAAAAGGATAAAATCAGAACATTTTACTTTTAAATTCTCTCCATCAGCAACAACTTGATTTTGACTATTTTGTAAGAATCGATCAATTGTAATTGGATTAATTTCACTTTGAATAGGAATTCCCATAATGGCAATTAATGACTCAAATGGTATCGTTAATTCATGATAGATCCCTTTCATGTTTGTGGTAAAGTAGCTACTTGTTTGCATGGAAGGGTTCAATGGCTTAACAGGGCTATCTCGAAAAACAACAAAAGGTTCTGATGTGATCTCTTGATTTTCTACAAGAACTATTGGTCCATCATTCAATGTCAAGTAACAGACTGTAGGTAAATCATCCTTCACTTCTAGGAATCGCTGTCTAAAACTCAAAAATTTCCAATTCGAATCAATGTTATAAGTAACTTGATAAGTTACCTCGTATTTCATCAAATCCATGATATTTATCATCAGCGCATCTGGTAATGAATTTCCAATAACCTTACTATCCTTTAGGACGATTTTTTGCCCATCAGCATTTGGAATAAAATTCTGTTCAAAGAAGGACCTATGGTGCATTGCCAAACTCTTAAGTTCAGTAACAGAATAGTCATAGGCTTCATTAATTGAAGGCTTATAATAAAACGTCAAATCCTCGGCCAAAATACGATAGCTCAACACAAGTTGTGTTTCACTAATCCTACCATTCACCCAACTAATAGAAACAGGGTGAGCTTTCAATAGAATGAAATTGAAACACATGACAATTAAAACAATAATTCGTTTCATCAAGGCACACACTTAATTGTTAAAATTTCCCAAGGATCAAGCATCATATCTCCGTTAAGTGCATCTTTTGATTCTTCCAAAGGGCTACTTTCAAATAGGTTCGTACCTTCCATTTTCAAATTTATGGCACTTGTATTATCACTACAGTTGAACAATCGAAGCATCAAAGCTTTCCCTTCTTTACTGCTCTTATATGAAGTGATGATTACGTCATTGGAACCGGTCAAAGTAAAAGGCACTGATTTAAATGAGACCTCATTATAACTTATTAAAAGAGGCATAGTCTCTTCCATTCCTCTTTTTTTGGCCTCAGAAGCTGAATAAATTCCATGAGGTATCAAACTGTAACGATAAAGGATTTTTCCTTCCTGATAAGCCTTGTAATTAACAAACCAAGCGTTGTTCATGGTCCAAGCAAATAGGTTTTGAGAAGGTTTGAATGTTTTAATCCATGGACGCCGTTTCAAATCTTTCATCCAATATTGACCGCTCATTTCTCCAATTTCCCATATGGGTGCATCCACTGTTGTCATTGTTATGCCATATTCTTCATTGGAAATATCAACAAATCGCTGGACACTATAAAAATTAAGATTTGCTCCCTTCAACTGATTTTTTCCTGGCTCTAATACAGACCAAGGAATGTCCATTCGAACTTCACCTTTAGGCACATCAAATGCATAACTGAACCGAACATTTTCGTTTTCAACAACTTTAAGCTTGTCCACTGTATTTTGAATATTTACTCGCTCAAGACCAGATACCATCTCAACATACTGCTTTATTGACTTGGAGCCTTCTCCCTTTGTCACAACTTCGATGGCACTTAAAACAGGCCCCTGTTCAACTACTTCAAACTTAGGTGCATGATTCCTAGAAAGATTCTCCAAGATATTGCCTGAATACCAATAGCTATTAAAACCCAAAGTATCGCTAGCAATATAATTTGTGGAAGTTCCAGCCTTCATTAAAGACTTAATATCACCATTTTCCGGATCAAACTTAATTTCTAACAAGCCATTTGCAAGAGACGTTTCACTCACTTGTACTTGATTCTCGCCTTTCCAATTCCCTTTTTTAAGTATATAATTTAAACTTCCAAATGCTGGCACATTATTAGCCACAAAGGCCAACTCCCCCGTATTTAACAATTGAGTTGGCACCACTTTTTTGTTTTCATCATAAAGTCGAGTTCCTTTGATATTCAAATCCGCAGGTAGCTTAACAAGCTCTGTTCTTGTCCAGGAAAGTGTATTGATTACAGAGAATTTTTCTACTACACCGTCAGGTTCTCCAAGTGAAGTTCTTAGAACCTCTTTGGCAATATCTGCTGCCTCTTGTCCATAACCTTTCTTTACTTCCCACAGCTTCTTGGTCACGGCACCATCAGGATCTGACTTACTTTGCAATGCACCCCATGTGTGTTCAGAGAAAAGAACAACCCCTTTCCATGCTTTCATGAACTGATCGTCATAAGAGTTATTGGGACCTTCAAGCATAGTTGTTAGTGTTTCTGCTTGTACAATTCGATCAGCTGTTTGTCTGTTTAATGAGGTTTCAGTTGACGATGATGCAGCACCGTCTTCCCAGTAAGGTGTAAAATCACCACTCGCTTCAGGAATAATATCTTGATATCTTTTTTCAAATTCAGTCATCATTTCCATGGTTGTGGCTATTTTGAATTTGGGCCATTCATATTTTTCATTCCATTCTTTAAAAAATGCTGGCATTTCAGGATCTGGGGGACCATTGTCATTTCCGATATTGTATCGAAGCTGCACCATGTCATATGGATAATTCTGTTGCTCGAGCTCATCAAGAAAATTGATTATAGGTGTACCTCCTGCCCAACTGATGTTACCTGTACTCCAGGAATGAAACCAAGAATAACCATGTGTACTCATCCAAAACAGGAGTTTGTCCTTTTTATCTGGAGACACCCAGTAAAAAGGTACATCTCCCCATGTTTCAAGCGTTTGACCTACTTGTGCTCCACCGTGTGGCAAGTGCGGCATGTGATTGGGGCCTACAGAAAAATAGTCAATACCCATTTTCTTCAGCCCAGGCACAATGCCCCAAGTATAACCAGGTACATCAGTAATCATAGCTGAACGTACATCAAATCCATATTCTTCCGCGAGACGACGAGAATATGACGTGTTGTGAAATAATTCTTCTTCACGTTGCAGTCCTGTCAACACACTACCATAAAGTGCGTCAATCCCTATTTTCCCATCGTCAACAGCCTTTTTAAATCTTCCTTTTTTCTCATCATTAGCTTGTTCCAAATAACCGTCAAGTACCCAACTTATTTCAGCATTCCACTTATATTGAGACCCTTCCGGAAAATCCGCCGTAGAATCGATTAAATCCAATGCCAAATCCAGGTTTTTCCATTGTAATCTTGCAACTTCATCTTGTTCATGCGTAAAACCTATGTCCACATGAGAATGAGCTAAAAAATAGACTTCAAATTTCCGAACAGGCTCCAAAGTCACTGATTTCATCACTCCTTCATAACCATCAACATTTACTTGAATCTCAAAACTTCTAGTAGTTTCTACAGGTTCAAATAAAAGATGAAATTCATTTTTACCAGCATGGAGTTGGTGTGAATGAATTCTCTTTTTTTCAATACTAAAATTTCCATTTGTAGGAACCCCTAAATGAATCAGTTCTACTCGTACACTTTGCCTTGGCCCATCTTTTGTTTTCAAAATTGCAGCTTCAGGAATCAATTTCAGGGAACTAATTACGGGGTTCTGAATAATGCTTAATGCGTCTTTTGGATTTGATTTTTTATTATCAATTTTAATGACAACCGCCTTGCCTTTCGTATAGTTTTTTACTGGTAGCCTTAGAATCATATAACCAAAATGCTGGCCGTTTTCTTTACTTGTTGTACTGTGAATGAAAGAAAAGTCTATAGATTCATTGGAGTATTGCCAATTATACTCTTCACCTTCATTATAAGATTTGATATCTAGGAAAAAGGAATCATCAATCGACATACTAAAAAATGATTTTTCTTCTCCTGATGTTTTAGGTATTGCAGCTTGCCAGATATAGGTAATGAATTCTTTTTTGTAGTCTTTGGGAATTGGTTCTGTTTTAAAGCTTATAGTTGGATGAAGATTGTTTTCTCCAACATAAAGGGCAATGTTTCCTTTTTCTAGAAATGGAAAAAAATCTATTTGTGTTCCCAACATAGGTTCTCCAAATCCTTGAAGAAAATCATCAACCGGCCACAAATCTTTTAACTGACTGTTCCCTTGACTAGAAACAAAATACAAGACAGCAATTGACAAAAAAATTGTTGTTAATAGTTTTTTCATGATAAATCTAGAAATTAAAGTAATGTCGCTCTAACCTTATACAATTGCCTTCTAAGATTGGACTACATAATTCTTGTTTATAAGATTTCAGAAAGTCAGAATAATCAAAAAACCAGTCTGGTTTGTATCTATTAAAACAGAAACTATGGAAAAACTGATCTTACAAAATGAGTTTAAGCATCTACCAATGAGAGCTGGATTTGGTTCTTTTATGGAGCCTACTCCAGAACGCCTTAGATTCATCAAGCAATTAGGAGTGGATGATATTCTACTTAACATGTATCGGAACAACCTTATCGATACAGATCATGATTTACCCCTTCCGGGGAATCAAGTATGGGAATATCAAGACTTGCTTTTGCTTAAAAGTAAGATCAATGACGAAGGTCTGAGAATGTTAGCAATAGAAAACCTTCCTTTTTCTTTTTATGATAAACTGATGATGGGATCTGTTGGGAAAGAAAAACAATTGGAAAACGTAAAAACCATCATCTCTAATATGGGTCGTGCTGGCATACCAGTTTTAGGGTATGCTTGGACTCCATCTGGTGTCTGGCGTTCTTCGACCACTTATAAAATAAGAGGTGGAGCAGAAGTAATGCGGGTTGATTTAGAGGATTTTGAAAATGCCCCACTCACTCACGGACGAATCTATTCTGAAGATGAAATGTGGGAAAACTATCACTATTTTATTGAAGGTGTTGTACCTATAGCGGAAGAATCCGGAGTGACACTCGCTTTACATCCAAATGATCCTCCGACCCCTTCTCTTGGTGGCGTACCACAGTTGATGAGAAGTTTTGATGCATTTAAGAAAGCCATGAGCCTTGTTCAAAGTGAAAATCACGGGCTTCAATTCTGTTTAGGTAGCTGGTCTGAAATGGGGGAAGACTTGTTTGAAGTAGCTGACTACTTTGGTGCTTTAAAGAAACTAATCTATGTGCATTTTCAAGTCGTCTCAGGAACAGTACCGAAATTCAATGAAATATTTATTGATCAACCAGGATATTACGATCCAGTAAAAATGCTTGCAAAACTTAAAGAAGTTGGGTTTAATGGTATGATCATGCCTGGTCATGTACCGAAGGTCGAAGGAGATGGCGCCTGGAAAGAAAGATCCCGGGCTTATACAATTGGATATATTAAAGGGATCATGGCCACCTTGGAGCAATCATGATAGAACTCAAAGGGCTAACCTGGGATCATCCACGCGGCTTTGACTCTATTGTTGCCGCAACTTCCTTATTTGAGCAGTCATATCCTGATATCCGAATCACATGGTGTAAGCGCACGCTCAAAGAGTTTGGAGACCAGCCTTTGGATCAATTCATTAATGAAAATGATCTATTGATGATTGATCACCCATTTGTAGGTGAGGCTCACAAAAACGGGCTCCTTTCCAAATTAGAACCACTCATGTCTGCTCATTTTCTGGCCGAACAAGCTAAAATGCATGTTGGCAAATCATTTGAAAGTTATACTTATCAAAATCATCAATATGCTTTACCCATAGACGCCTCTGCCCAATTCAGTGCTTTTCATGCTGATGTCTTTTTAGAAAAGGATATACCAAGGAAATGGGATCAATTTTTAGAAATGTTGTCTCAATATTCATTCTCTAAAAAAGTTATTTGGCCACTGTGCCCAACAGATCTATGGTGCTCTTTTTTAACTTTATCTGCACAAATTGCAGGTGTGAAAAAAAAGGTTTTCAACGAAAATGGATTAGAACAGGACATTGCCCAAAAGGCAATTGAATTTCTAAAAAATGCTTCAGAGAATATTCCCAGAGTGAATTGGAAGCTCAATCCAATTCAGGCATTGGAATTGATGACTAAAGGCAATTATGCTTTTTCCCCAATACTCTTTGGCTATATTTCTTATTCAAAAAATAGATCACCTATTCGCTTTGCTAATTCAATTGCATATAACCCAGACCAACCTATCTCGCTTTTGGGCGGAGTGGGTCTAGCCATTTCCGCATGCTCTAGTCATCAACGGGAATGTGCTGAATTCCTAAAATTCGTTCTAAGAGATGAAATTCTTTCGGGTTGTTACTTCGAAAACAGTGGTCAACCATCGAATTTATCATCATGGCAATCAACTGGACTCAACAAACAATCAGAGAACTTCTTTGCAAATACTATGGAAACTATGAAGCATGCATATGTTCGACCCAGAGTTTCAGGTTTCAACCAATTTCAGGAAACTGCATCTCATTTTTTGCACAAGAACTTAAGGAAAATGAGTGAATTCCAACTGACTAAAAAAATGAACCATATGTTTACCAAATATTGCTTTTAATTACCTTTCCTCTTCCATTGAAAGCCCTTTTTGATCGCTCGTAATTGTATATAACTTTCCTTGATAAGCTACATGATGCATTTTTCCCTGGATGCTCCTTACCAAGTCAGGTTTGTCCAGTGGACTATCTTCCATAAACTGGGGCATAAATCCAAAAAACTCTCTCAACATAACATTGGCAAAACCAATACCAGAAGCCGCATCTCGAATGTGCCATCCACGTTCAGCTCCACGCACTCGCGAATTTCTGTTTTCCTTATTTTCTCCCCACAATTCATGTGCTTGCGCCCAATTGCCTTCAAGTGTGATAGGATAGATCGCACGATAAAAATCCATTGCTTTTTCGGGATATCCCATGTGATACATAGCCTCCATGGTATTCAATGGCCAACCATCATAGGCTCCTAATGGGCCATGATCAGGCCTGTCTGAGTTTTCAGCGGCTGGGTCTTTTAATGACTGTGCACGCATCCATGTATTTGTCAGAAGCTCCTCTTCTACGAAAGTCATCATTTCTTCTTTCGTTTTTGCATCTAAATCATCAGCCATGTATCTTCCAATAAAATGAAAATCCAATGAATGTCTGATCTCCACCTTTTTTTCATTAGGAAACATACTATACCATGTTCCGTCTCCTGCATACAATTGTAATACTCGTTGCGCCATATCAACTGCATCTTTTTTTACACTTTCTGCCATGTCAATATTTCCTAGTTTATCATACATACTGGAAAGTCTTTTCATCATTCCTACATAACCTGCATTAAAAGAAGGAACAACATGAATATAAGTCGGAACAGCTTCCAAAAGCATCCAAGGATCATCACCAAAATCTGCCAACTTGTAAATATCTCCTTCAAAACCCTCTTGGCCTTCTTTTGAAAGATTTTGCCAATTGTACGCCATGAAATGCATGTGTTCAAGAATAGTTCTGCCCTCAATAACTTCTTCTAGAAAAGCATAATCACCGGAGACTACCAAGTACTCATGTAGCATTTGAAAAATAGCCCAATAGTTAGCTACGTAACCATTCCCAACACCTTTTCCTCCCAGATAATCTCTTCCATAGTATTTGTTAATATCTATTGTCAACCATCCTCTTAGGTTCTCCTTCATCATTTCAGGATCAGTGGTAGCACCAATTGTCCTCCAGGAAGTCGTATCCCAGTAAAACATAATACTAGCCCCCCATCTTGGCCCACCTGTCAAAACAACACGTTTCATGACTGGAAAATTGGTATGGGTGAGATAAAGCATGGTCAGCGCACTCATATAATAAACCCGATTAACTTTGGGTTCATTCGTTTCCAAAACAGGAAAATTACCTGACACAAATGAATTGGCCGGTGTGAATAATGCTTCCCATTTTTGTTCCCATTGACTCTTAATATCGGCGAAAGAGGCTTCAAAATTCTCAGACCAAACATTGGCACTTTTTGCAACTTTGTCAGAATCACTACCAAATGACATAACGTAGGTGATTGTCTTTGATTCATTGGCAGGTATTGTAAGCTTCCATTTGATTGAACCACCTGCATTGTTTACACGAATTTCATCAGGCTCTTGAGTGAAACTAAAGGATGTTACTGCATTCGAATTCAGGTCATTGACTAATATAGAATTCTTACTTTTGGACGCTTCATAAAAATTTGAACTCATAATTTCATTATCATTAGGCCAATCAGGAGCATTTGGATTTATCCCAATGCTATCTCGGACTTTTTTCATTTCATGAAGGTTCTCAAGAAACACTTTAATTAAATCCTCTTCATATGCTTTTTTTTCATTAGCTCTCACAGATGGAGTTGGGTACCACCATTGCCAATCCGTATCATACCTACTGAGAAATCCAATCACATCTAAATCAACATCTATGGCGATCTCCTGATCAGTAGTGTTTTCAAAATTGATTTGCCAAAGGGCTCCATTAGCTTCAAAAGCGAGCCGCGTATCAGAAATGATGTCAAGCCCTTGAAATTGACTTTTTCTTAAGGCATTGTAAACGCTCCATTTATAGTTGTCTGTCAAGACAGTTTCGCCATTGACCTTAAGAGTTCCAGTATGATATCCACCAGAAAAGGGTGCAGAAGCCAACCATGAAATCGATGTTAAATCACGGTTAGTAATTGCCTGCCCTCGAAAATTTCGTAATGAAGGAAAGTTGGCGATGGTGTCCGCATGAATCCAAATGCTAGACATTTCATCTAATGACGGAATGAAATCTGATGGGTTATTTTCGAATTCTTTGTTCTCACAAGACCAGCAGGTCCATATGGCTAATAATACATAAATCTTCTTCATTAGTCTTATTCTTTAATCAATTCCAAACCATTTTCATTGCTAACAATAGTGTATAAATCACCCTTGTAATTAATGTGGTGCATTTTTCCTTTGATGCTCCTGACTATTTGAGGTTTATCCAATGGCGAATCATCCATGAATTTAGGAGCAAATCCAAAGAATTCTCGAAGCATGACATTAGCATAACCTATGCCAGAAGCAGCATCACGAACACTCAATCCTCTTCTAGCGATTCTAACTCGAGCGTTTTTATCATACTTATTTTCTCCCCAGAGTTCATGTGATTGTGCCCAAGTACCTTCAAGAGTTACAGGGTAAATGGCCCGATAAAAATCCATGGCCTTTTCTGGATAGCCCATGTGATAAAAAGCTTCCATTGTATTCAATGGCCACCCATCATATGAACCCAATGGGCCATGATCAGGACGATCAGAATGCTCTGCATCCAGATCATCTTTTGATTGTGCTCTCATCCATGAATCCGTCATAAGTTCCGACTCCACAAATTGGATCATTTCGGCTTTTGTTTCAGGTGTCAGATCATCTCCCATATACCGCCCCAAAAAATGAAAATCCAAAATGTGCCGTATTTCACGCTTTTCATTATTAGGAAATAATCCATTCCAAACGCCATTACCTGCATACAACTGTAAAACTCGTTGGGCCATATTTGCAGCATCGGATTGAATAGCTTCTGATTTCTTATCATCCCCTAAGGCAGCATACATTTCAGATAGTCTTCTCATCATTCCTACATATCCTGCGTTGAATGATACGACGATATGCTTATAATTAGGAACCGCCTCTAATAGTGCATTTTTATCTCCACCAAAATCAGCCAATTTATAAAGATCACCTTCATAGCCTTCTTCTCCCTCTAGTGATAAATTCTTCCAATTGTAAGCCATTTCATGAAGATGAGTCAAGATCGTTTTTCCGTTTATGATTTCATCTAGCAAATCATAATCGCCTGTTACCACTAAGTACTCATGAAGCATCTGGAAAATGGCCCAATAATTCGCCACATAACGATAACCAATACCATTGCCACTCAAATAATCTCTACCATAAATCTTATTAATATCCAGCGTCAACCATCCTCTCATGTTTTCTAACATCATTTCCGGATCTGATACTGCGCCTATGGTACGCCACGAGGTAGTATCCCAAAAGAACATAATGGATCCTCCCCAACCTGGCCCTCCTGTGAGCACCACTCTTTCCATAGTAGGCAAATTTGTGTTCGTTAGATACAGCATGGTCATCGCACTGATATAATAGACTCGTTCTGCTCTATAATCTTCTGTCTCAAGTGCAGGGACATTTCCAGAGAGGAAGTCATTATTGGGGGTAAATATTTGCACCCACTTCTCACTCCAATTATTTTTAATGGAATCAAAAGTATCATCAAACTCAGCCACCCATGAAACAGCGTCCTCAATAAGTTGCATTTCCGAATCGCCATAAACCATGGCATAAGTATGCTCATATGATTTACCAGCTGGAATTTTAATCGACCAATTGGCTGTTGCGCCACTGTTGAAGAGTTTTATTGATTCTGGTTTTCTCCCAAAATGGAAAGCACATTTCACAGGTGAATTCTGATCCTCAATGATAATTGTGTTCTCATTACGTTTTGCAGCATAAAGATCTGAAGAAAGGATTTCCTCGTCAGTCGGCCAATTACCATTTTCCAACCCCAAATTATCTCGAACTTTTTCTTTTTCATATAAATTCTCCTTGAAACGCAAGAGAAAGTCTTTTTCAAAAAGCGCTGTTTCGTTTCCTCGAAGGGATGGCAAAGGATACCACCACTCCCATTGAGTATTGTATTTACCAAAAAAACCAATGACGTCCTGACTCAGTTGAATGGTCATATCTTCACCCGTGGTATTTTTCAGAACTACTTTCCACATAATTCCATTTTGTTCGAACACCATTCTCGTGTCACTATGGATTTCAATTCCCTTGTGATTGGCTTTTCGTTCTGCTCCGTACGCGTTCCAACGAGTCATTTCAGCGCGGATTATTTTTCCATCGATCTTGAGCGCACCAGAATGATAACCCATTGAATATGGAGGAGAATTGAACCATGAAACAGAGGTCATGTCACGATTGATCACACTCTGTGCTCGAAAATTTCGCATAGAAGGCATGAAATCTATAGTATCCGTTGACGACCAGACACTTGACATCTCAGCTATTGGTGGAATGATATCTTCTACAGATTTAAAAGACGAATCATTCGAACAAGAAAGACAAATAAATGCAATAGCTGATATAAAAATTCTCCTTGTTCTCATCATCTAATCTTGTTTGCTACCTGCCACTTCGATCCCTAACCCTCCGTCTACACGTATGGCTTGACCAGTCATAAATCCTCCTTTTTCGCTCGCAGCAAATGCAATCAATTCACCTACCTCATCTGGTTTTCCAATGCGCTTGAGTAAATGCATGTCATTGCATTCCTGCAGTACTGCTTCGGGATCTGGCGACTCTTGAATCGCATTATGCAGCATCGGTGTATCAATTGTACCTGGACAAATTGCTACACACCTAATAGTTGGTGAATAATCTACCGCAATGCTCCGTGTTAAACCCAACAATGCTGTTTTTCCAGTGGTATAGGCTGCTACACTTGATTGCGAAATAAAAGCTTGAACACTGGACACATTAATAATTACACCTTTGCCAACTTTTTGCATGGATGGTATTGCTTCCTTGCTGCACAAAAAGTAGCTCTTCAGATTGATGTTCAAGATTCGATCCCAATCCTCTGATGAAGTTGAGGTTACTGTGCCATACACGTTGATGCCAACATTGTTAACTAATACACTGATATCACCAAAACGGTCAATGGCTTTTGCAAATGAGTCTAAAATCATTTTTTCATTTGCCATGTCACATTTAATAAAGTTTGCATCTTCTCCAAGTGATTGAGCTAACTCAACTCCAGCCTTTTCATCAAGATCAAGAATTGTTACATGGTAATTCTCTCGAACAAATATTCTAACTGCTGATTCCCCTATGCCCTTCGCTCCTCCTGTTATTACTGCATGTTTCTTCATTGATTTAAATTTAAATGTGAGACGCTAGTTTTAGCCCTTTTACACCAACTTCAATGCTGGTAATGTGCCATCTACCCAAATTAGCAGTGAACATCTGATCGAAATTTTCACCACCGAAGGCGGTGTTGGTAGGATTGGAAAGTGTATGTGCTTCCCAATCGTCCACAAAAACAGTCACTTCGCGTTCCGGTGTTACTTTATAGATTGAATTGGGTGTGTAGCACGACACGTATAAGTTTCCATTTTCATCAAATGAAATTCCATCCGGAATTGTCTTAGGCAGAGTGCAATACACTTCTCTAACTCCTGGACTTCCATCAGCTTTGATTTCAATTCGCTCGATTCCAGGGAGAAATGAAGAGACGATGTACAAGTGGTCTCCTCCTTTGCCTAATGCCATCCCATTGGCAAATTCGAAAAGTTCGTTACTCCAAACTTTTCCTACTCCATCCGTGTCATATTTTATTACTTTTCCCAATTTCTCTTTGAATTCACCACTTTCTGAAACATAAAGATTGCCACTTCTATCAAAGACCGCATAATTGGGAATATTGAATTGATGATTGGTCACAGGTAACTCTTTTAGGCTATAATCCTTCATATCCATCCTCCACATACATTTCTTTCCTAGATCACAAATAGCCATCCATTCAGCTCCGGGGCTAAAAGCAATTCCTAGTATGAAACCACCAGTACTTGTTACCTCTTTGACTGTGGTCCCATTTTCGGTAATGTGATAAATCTGCCCTGCCTCACCACCTGCCCAAAGTGACCCATCGGGGTGAACGGCGATACATTCTGGATGATCCAATCCCTCAGCGAATACGGTTGCTTTCTCTATCATAATTCTAATTTTTGTCTATTGCAGATGCTTTAATCGTTGTATGAATTGATTCAGAAGCTTCCAATCGCTCCCAATCTCCATTTTTAATTCCTTCTTCAGGTTTGGATGTCCACTTTGCAGTCCATGGTTCGAGTGCCACAGTGTAAACCCGTCCCCACCAAGGAGCGTCTTGTGTACCGTTCCGTTCTTCCCACATCCACAGATATTTAAACAAACTAGCATCCCAAGTCAGACCAAACCCAAGTTTAGTGGTTGGATTGAGAATTGAATATTTACCTTCAGTAAATCCTGATAAATAAGTCAATTCTGAATACGGGTTTTGACCTGATTTCTGAATCTTTGATGCATCGATTTTGACTCCATCCAAACCTATTCCTTCTGGCCATGTAGATTCGATATCTGGTTTAAACCGTCGTTTGTCTGGCATGGCAGGTTCTGACATCATTGAATTGGCATTTGTTTTTATCTCTGCACCCTCCTCAAGAAATGAAAGTCCGAAAGCTATATGTTGCCCCCATATAAAGTCGAAATACGTATTTCCTTCATTTGTAATTTTTGAATCGACATTCAATTCTTTGCTCCCAGATTTGAGGGTTAAAATTTTCTCAATTAAAAGTGGAGTGCGCATTGGACGAACCCAACACTTGATAGCTATTGAATCTTTTGTATTCTCCTCTATTTCAAAATGCCATGGAACTCCCCATACTTCCCCGTGCTGACCATATGAAGCCCCTCGGTATACAAATGGTGCACTGTTTGGCAAACAATCCTGCCAGCCCCCATAGTAATAATCTTCCATTTGAGAATTGGTGTCACGCTTTTGAGCAAAATCCAAAGATGGATTGCGAATTTCTCCAGGTATTCTTAAAAGATAATTAAGGTCAGCGGGTTTGTAATTAAACTCAAATATATCTGCACCACGACCAATCAATACACCTACTTTAAGGTATTCATTTTCTAACCAGACCACATCCATACCATTCACTTTTTGGTGATTGGTTATTGTGCAGTCACGTTTATTGTTTTCGTTCATTCAGTCTAGGACATCAAGAGATTGCATGGCTGCACGCATATATCCCATGGCAAAAGCCATCCCTGCATGCCAAGGTGCACCACAGCTCATCTCAGGGGTGTGATCAGGTATCAATACTCCATTATAATTATTGTTCTTCAATACTTGAAGTGCCTTTAGCATGTCAATATCCCCTTCATCTACAAAAGCTTCACGGTAGTTCGGTACTTTGCCAACAACATTTCTAAAATGGATATAACCGATCTTATCCATTTTGGAATACTTGTCCAGCACATCGTAAACATTGCTTCCCACCATTTCCTGAACCGTGCCCATGCATAGTTCAATTCCATTTGAAGGACTATCAACTGTCTCTAATAATTTATCAAACAATTCTGGTTTATAAATCAATCTCGCTGAGCCTCTCAATTTTTCCAAAGGGGGATCATCTGGGTGTGCCACCATCTTTACATTACTTTCTTCAGCTACTGGGATGATTTCTGACAAGAAATACTCAAATCTTTGCCACAATTCTTCACTTGATACGCTTTCTCGATTTCTTTGTGGTGCGTCTACGTCATAAGTCATATTCCATACCATCCCATTTGGAATGGGTGTATTTACATCCACTTTGCTACCGTCAAACCCAACGGACATAGCATTACCACGGCCATGTGGGCCTGTAGTCCATCCCCAAACACCCGCAAGACTAAAATAATACCCCATAGTCCGAATACCAGCCTTACCGATATTTCGAATCATGTATTTCAGATTATCAAGTTGCTTGTTCTTGTTAGGCCCATCCAATAGAATGTCATACCAATGTGAAGGATCGAAATTCTCAATCGCCTCCCATTTCAAACCATGGGACTCAATTTGTTTTTTAATTCGCATGAGGATGTCGTACTCCCACAGTTTATCATGGTTCTGTGTGACACCCCAACCATCTCGATAGTCTCTTGCCAATGAAGGGCTGTCCTCGCCTTTCACATAGTCCACTAATTGTACAACAAGGTGTGATGCACCAGCTTGTTTCGCGAATTGAAAATTTTGATCATTAAGAAGTGCTTTATATAAGCCAAATCCAAGTTTCATAATTGATGGAATAGTTAGAGATGCTCTCTCTAATACAATTGGAAACCAAAATTGGATTATTAACTTGAGTTCGACTCTAAAATATTACACAAAAATTCAATAGTTCATAAGATTTGGATTAACAAAGGTTAAGGGAATAGCAGGCCATTTCAATTATTTTTTAAGTCAAAGAATACGTACTATTGGATTTCCTTGGAAAGGCTTGAGTGATTTTCTCTTATTCTTTGCAAATTTTTAGAGTCGAACTCAGGCAATTAAGACTATTCCAAAATTAAACGAAGCGGAACCCGAATGAATCGCGGACGGTAACGATCAACATCACGGTAAATACTTAAAAAATCTGTACTATTTACACAATAAGAAACAAGGAGTTCATCATTATTGATGAATTGAGGATGAGCAAGTGCATTATATGTAATGAGCGTGGAATCACTTAATGGTTCTTTGGTACTGTATATTTCTTTTGGTTTTGACCAACCTCTGACTAAATCAAGGGATGTATAAGTGAATATTTCCTTTCCCAACATCGCTCCTTGGGACAGAATTACAAATTTGTCTTGGCTTTTGAACACACTAAATTGCTCAGAAACATATACCCCATTTAATGACATTGACTCATTTGCTTCTTCAATCCATGCTCCATTGGAAAGGTATTCCCATTCAAAAACACCCAATTTCGACCTTGCCACATAAACTTGAAACGCACGAATACCAAATGCATATAAATAATCTTTGTCAACCAGAGTGGCATTTCCAAAATGGATATCTGTATTGTGTTCCCATTTTACAATTGTTGGTGAAGCGTCCTCAATATTTTTGGTACCAATTTGTGCGATACTTGTGCCAACCCACTCAAACCCAAATACTCCTGATCCTGTGGCTTTGAACTCCGAAAGGAAGAAATTAATTTGTCCATCAAATTCATAACCATGACCGGGCCAATACCAGGTTGAATCTGACTCATTGGTTTGGAAGAATGGCTTAGGCTTTTCACCAGTTTGATCGAATAGCGTCTCTATTTTTCCTTCATCATAAATCACCAGCGAATTTTTTATGGCAGGTGAAGTATTCGCTCTTGAATTGTCATCTTTGACTTCACCGAGGTAGGTGTCACCAAATATGAAAATACTTCGTCCATCTTTGAGAGGGATTGAATATACGCCATCACCCCCTGTCCAGCCACAACAATTCGTGTCAAACACCTGTCGCCATATAGTGTCTATTAGAATCGATTGTGAATGTGCAACCAAAACCTGAACAAGAACGACACAAACCAAAGTTGTTTTTAAAAAAGAGAAATGTATGTCTTTCATTATTTATTCATTTATGTATCTCACTTTATATTTTGAAAATAATTTACTCAACAATATAAGTTAGGAAATAAAAGCGACTAATTATTTATTCTGTGTCTAGAACAAGGAATAACATCAAATACTAAAAAAGAAGTGAAACTAAAAATGATCCTCACGGCAGTAAGTCAAAACTGGCCTTACTCAGCTCTCAGTTGACTCTCAAACGAATTGATTGGTTAGTTCGGATTCCGGAAATATTCACCAAATAAATTCCAGGCTTGATTTCACCACGTCGGATTGTCAAGGATGGATTTCGAGTAACTGCGCTAAACACTAATTGGCCAGACATTGAAATGATACTTACGTTTAATTCTGTCCCACCTCGTTTTGATAATTGGATGGTAGCTTCATCAATCAATGGGTTAGGGAAAATACTTGCCTGAATATTATATCCTATTCCCAAGGGTTCCTCTATTACTTCGTAAATGCAATCACCGCTTTCTACATTGGCATCCATGTCAAAATTGGTTGCTGCCTGATCCAAACAACCCCTTACTTCACGATAACACCCATAACTATATTCAGCATTGGCATCATAATTTGATGCCGTTTGATCAGTACACCCTGCCACCAAATAATTGTTCGCATCTTCTTCCACAAAGATTAATTGGTTTACTCCGACAGCTTCATATTTCTGTTTTTTTCCACCTGGCCATATTACCACTAATGAATCCAATAATGTGACTTCACCTAAACCAAAATGAGCAATTGTACTGTTATGTGATGCATGAGAAGAACCTCCTTCTATTTCATGAATCCATGGAATCCCAGAATAATAAGCGATTACTTTTGCACCGTATCCATCTAGATTTGCCACTACGCCTCTTAGCTTTACTTTTAGCCAATTATTATCATTCTCTAGTAGATTCTCATAGATCAAAACATTTCCAGTATTTCTATCATCACCTGCAGCAGTGACTATTATTTCCAGATCACCGTCGTTGTCCAGATCACCTACTGCCATTCCCTTAGCTATATTACTATCTGCTACATTTTCCAACTCAGAAACATCTTCAAATATGCCATCACCCAAATTCCTATATAGTTTATTAGGTTGTTCAAACGAAGTTCCAATAAAACTAGCTGCCTGAAGGTACCCATTGCTAACAAAGAGATCTTCGAATCCGTCTAAATCATAATCAAAAAATGCAGTACCCCAACCAGAAACAAATTTACCATTGACACTATCATCCAGTACTCTAGATTCAGATGCCACATCGATAAATTCACCATTCCCTTCGTTTCTATAAAGCACGTTAGAACCAATATTGGTCACGTAGTAATCAAGAAAACCATCGCGATTATAGTCCCCTACAGCAATACCCATTCCATAGATAGGTGCATTGAGTCCTGTCTCTGACGATACATCTGTGAATGAATCTTCAGGATAATTATTGATATAGCATCCATTTGGAAGTGTCCACTCACCAAAATCATTTGCTATATATAAATCAGGAATGTGGTCATCATTGATATCAGTCACAACAACAGCAAGACCACACCCCTCGTCCCCAACACCACTTGAAGCTAATTCGGTGAATGTCAAATCACCATTATTTAAATAGAGTTCATTGGCCATGCACTTGTGATCGAACCCAATAACAGTATTATTCTCATCTAAGACAACTCCACCAGATTGTGCATATTTCAAGTTATATAGATCGAGAATCCCATCAAGATTAAAGTCTCCGAATACAGATCCCAATGTTCTTTTCGTATCATAAATACCTCCAATTTCAGTAAAAGTTCCATTACGATTATTCAAGAAAATAAGATTACGAAGACTGCCATCGGTACTAATGAATAAATCCTTATAACCGTCATTATTGATATCACCTACTATTATTGACTTTGTATCATAGTAGTCCGTGACTTCCAGGCCTGCATATTTTCCTATTTTCGTAAATGACCCATTGCCATTATTTTTAAACAATTCATCTGGAAACCAACCCCCGGTGAAATAGAGATCTTGAAATCCATCATTGTTAAAATCAAAAACAGCTACTCCCCCTCCTGCACCAACATAATTTAAATTATGGTGATAGTGCTCAATTCCCCATTCCATTGCTACTTCTTTAAAAGCAACTTGTCCAAAGACATCGTTGCTTCCGAAATAGAAAAGTACAAGTGCACTAAATATGTGATGTAATCCTGGCATAAAAAAAGGGTGATTTAAACAATCACCCTTTAAAACTAATTAATTAATTCCCTTAATCTTTGGCGACTGCTTCATGACCGTAATCAAAAAGACCCCAACCAGGTATGGGTTCTGAAATACCTCTCCAATAAGATGGGCTAAACTCTGTAATCGCCCAAACTACGGTATCATGAGGTAATTCTGACTCAGCATTTAACCTGAAAGCTTTTAAGGTGTCTTCTGCAGCATTAAATGCCCATGTAGACCATATCAAGTCACCATCACCAGCACAAGATCCTTGCTCAAATTCTGGACGAGTTTTTGCTCCAAAATCATACTCCATTGTACCATCAGCATTGAAAGTAAGAATATTATCTTCTTCACATTCATTGATACCTTCAACAAAATCAGGTGGGTTTTCTTGCCACAAGAGTGAAGCATATCTCCAATTGAAGAATGTCAATAGTTGAGTACGTGTTGCAGTGGTAGTAATAATCAGATTTGTCTCATCAGTCAATTCATTTTCATCCACAACTACAAATCCAAATCGAACTGCAGTACCATCAAGGCCTTCCGCTCCCAACGTGAAAGAAAAATCATAAGGAAGAGGAGATGTAACGATCATTGAACCATCAGTACCATAGCTTGTATCAATTGTAGTGCCATTGTACTTTGTAATAGTCAACGAAACAAGATCTCCATCCAAGCTTCCTGATACCGTGGCTTCCACTGTTTCGCCTGGTGCGCCTGTGAAAGTTTCAGGATCAATAGAAATTTCTGGAGCCACAGGTGGATCAGAATCTTCATCGCAACTGACAAAAATCAGCGATGCAATCACAAGCAGGCTCAATGCCGGCATTAGTAGTTTTTTAGTTCTCATAAACGTATGCGTTTTAATTATTTTAATACTTCTTCCGATATAATACAACTAGGGCTTGTGTAGGGATTACTACCTTCCCTTACTATACTTGTTCAATTTGTAATTTTCTCGTTAAAAAATATTACAAAGCTCAATAGCCAGCATTTTGAGGTAACAAATTAGGATTCAAATCCAATTCCGTTAATGGTATAGGGAAAAGTCCATGATTGGCCAATGGTGTTACTCCAGGCTTACTAATTGGTACCAACTCTTGAAGTTTATCCATTCTAACTAGGTCGAACCATCTCTGACCTTCGCCTACAAATTCCCTTCGTCTTTCCAATAATATAGCATCTCTGAATTGAGTCTGTGTCAATCCACTCAAGTCTGGTAAAACATTTTGATCTGATGTCCCATCGAAACGTGCCCTTCTTCTGACTTGATTTATTGCATCATAAGCTTCAACTGTTGGACCTCCGTTCAATTCATTCAAAGCTTCAGCCTGAATCAATAACACTTCTGAAAAACGCATGTATGGAAAATCCACCTCTGTATTTCCAGCCGAAGGTTCACCTATATCATCCCAATATTTCCGTATATAAATTTCATCCAGCGCATCTCCTCCAACTTCTGTCATAAAGGTAACCGTCTTTCTTCTATCGCCGTCTTCAAAGGCGTCATGTGTATTTTGTGTGGCTACTTGCCAGCCTTGAGCATTTACACCGGGAATGACACTTCCCAGTTCTGAAGGAAGTAGTCGCACATTAAACTGTCCTACTTCCCAAAACGAGATTGCTCCACCGCCATCACCGAATCCTATTCCAAAAATTGTTTCCTGACCATTTTCATTGGCCAAACGAAAAGCGTCAGCGAAATCAGGCCATAAACCGTACCCCGGGATACTTCTTACACTTTCAGCATGATCTATTGCCATTTGCCATTCATTTCGCTTTAAATATACTTTAGCCAAAACGCCATGTGCTGCACCTAAAGTTGCTCTTCCCAAGCCATCTCCTAAAGGGTAACTTTCAGGTAATGAAATGGACGCAAGTTCTAAATCAGCTATTATTTGTCCATAAATTTCATCCAAAGTTGATTTATCAGGTCTCAGTTCACTACTTTCTTCCAACATTAATGGAACTTCTCCAAATATTCTGACTAGACCGAAATATAGAACCCCTCTTAAGAAACTAGCTTCGCCAATCAATCGAGTTTTCATCCCTTCTTCGATAGGTGAGGTTGATATTCCTCTTATTGCAAAATTTGCTAATGAAATAGCAAAATAATGCCTTGCCCACATATCTGAAAAATTTGTATTGGCAGAGTTAAAATTGAAATTATCAAGCTGATCATAATCCGGTGTCCCGGGCTGATTGTTTTTCATTTCATCAGAAGCCAATCCTTGGACAACCCAGTAAGTACTATGGTAAACTCCTCCAAATGTAGGTGCCGCACCTGCATCAGAATTTAATGCTGCGTAAATACCATTTACTGCTCCCAATCCGTCATCTACAGTCTCGAAATAATTTGACTCAAATATTTGGTCTTGCGGGTCTTCTTTTAAAATGTCCTCACATGAACTGACTACCAAGAATAAGCCTATAAAAAGCACAAGAAAATATTTCCATTGTCTCATTTCAATAATATTTTTCTCCATCATTATATTCCAATTTGAACACCTGCAATAAAAGTACGTGATAGAGGATATCCTCCATAATCAATCCCCAATAGCAAAGAGTTTTGTCCAAAAGCGTTTACTTCAGGATCATAACCTGAATAATCTGTAAATGTGTACAGGTTGTTGGCCGAGGCATAAATCCTCAGCTTCGATAATTTTATCTTATCCAATAGATCCTGAGGAAAACTATAGCCTAAACTCACATTTTTTAATCGAATGAAAGACCCGTCTTCAACTTGTGCGGAAGAGAAAATATTTCGATCAGAAGGATCCAATTTTCTATATTCATTTGATGGATTCTCTGGTGTCCATCGATTCAAATAGGCATCCCTGTATACATTGGTTTCACCGGTCAAGGTGGCCAACTCAAAATCATAAGCATTTACAATACTGTTTCCATGACTTGCCTGAATAAAGAAAGAGAAATCAATTCCTTTGAATTCAAAATTATTGATCAGGTTCCAAGTAAACTTAGGTTGTGCCTGTCCAAGAATGGTTCTATCATCTGAATTAATAACACCGTCAGGCTCCCCTGTTAATTCACCATTTTCATCTCGTCCATTTATATCAAGATATCTTCTTTCACCCGCAACTGCATCCTGTCCAATGAGTAGTGGTGAATTTTGAGCTTCTTGGTCAGACTGAAAAATTCCATCCGATTGATAGCCAAAGAAAGTTCCTAAAGATTCCCCTTCACGCATAATACTCCAACCTGAAGGAACCAATAGAACACCAGGGACAGGAATATCTACCCCATCAGGCAATTCTAGTATTTCATTTTTATTAGATGAAATGTTAAATGTTGCATTCCAACTTAAAGGACCTTTATTTAAAATCACTCCATCAACAGATAGCTCAATACCCTGATTTTTCAAGCTTGCCACGTTATTATAATAATTCGAGAACCCTGTAGTAGTAGGGACTGGAGAATAAAGTAGCAAATCAGACGTATTTTGAATGTAATACTCTGCAGTTATCATCAACCTTGTTTCTAGTACGGCAATATCAAAACCAAAATTTAAAGTAGAAGTTTGTTCCCATCTCAAATCTGGATTTGGAAGGCGTAGTGGCCCTACACCCACGTAAGGTTCATTGTTGTTAAAAGTACCTTCTCCATTAGGACCCACTGTAGCGAGAGATGCATAAGAACCAATCTCTGAATTCCCTATTACCCCCCAACTTGTTCTTAGTTTTAATTGATCAAAAAATCCAATTGAACTCATAAATGTCTCGTCAAGAATATTCCAAGCAAATGCAGCAGACGGAAAATAACCGTACTTGGTGTCTTCACCAAATCTTGATGACCCATCCACTCTCATATTTAGAGTCACAAGGTATTTGCTATTAATATTGTAATTAACTCTGGCTAAATAACCAATCATGCCCCATTGTGTTTCTCCACTAGAAGGCGGTTGAGGGTTGAGACCAGCAGCCAGATTATGATAACCTATTCGATTATCTGTAAAATCTAAAGAAAACGCGTTCAACCGTTCAGATTTATATCCTTGTCTCGTATATCCAATAAGCGCATCCAATGTATGACCATCGGTAATTTCTTTTTTGTAATTCAATGTGTACTCAGTCAACCAAGTCATTCCATCGACAGTCGCAATTACAGCATCACCATTATTGGGTTCTGTTCGCTTTAGGTAATTTGGAACAAAACGATTGTCTTTCACCGAAAAGGCATCAATCCCTAAATTCAACTTGAACACTAATCCATCTATGATTTCAATGTCTGTAAAAAGACTACCTATCACTCTATTGTTTTGTGTGAAATTGTCTGATTCTTGTGCATCAGCCACTGGATTCGGCAGATTTCGATTGCGCTCATCTTCAAATGTATATCCGCCAACTACATTTGGATCCAATACGGGCTGAGTAGGCGGGAATAAAAGAGCGGATGTTATCGATCCAGGCAGTAAAACTCCGGTACCCGGGCTTAGTGCACCAGTAAGCACACCATGTGTAACAATATGACTTAAATTGACATTTGCACCAATGTTCATTCGTTTATTTACTTCTCTATCCAAGCTGGTTCTAAAAGTGGCTCTTTCAAAATCAGAATTCAATACAATCCCATCTTGTTTGAAATACCCGCCGCCTATCGCAAATCTCGTCAACTCATCTCCTCCTGATATAGTTATTTGATGACTTTGCATAGGTGCATCCCTAAATACAGCATCCTGCCAGTTTGTACCTTCACCAAAATCTTCTGGTATAATATAAGTAGGATCTTGTGGAAGTCCTTTCTCGTCACTGAGATCATTCATATAGTTTGCGAACTCTGTGCCATTAAGAAGCTCCAAAGTTTCTGGTACACTTTGAATGCCATAATATGAGTCAATATTGATACTCATTTTTCCGGCTGACCCTCTTTTGGTCGTTATCAATACCACACCATTGGCGCCTCTAGAACCGTATAAAGCTGTTGCAGAAGCATCTTTTAGAATTTGAATAGATTCTATATCTGAAGGATTAATAGTAGCTAAGGCGTTCATTGATCCTCCATATGTACCACCTGCATCCAGATCTGCGTTATTACTCGAGATTAGCATACCATCAATCACATACAGCGGTTCATTTCCTGCACTGATCGAACTACTACCACGGATCCTGATTGAAGTCTGACCCCCCGGCTTTCCTGAAACTTGAGAAACTTGAACACCAGCAGCCCTTCCTTGCAATGCTTGATCAAGGGACGTACTTGCCGTTTTCATCATTTCTTCACCTTTAACTATCGAAACCGCACCAGTTATGTCTTTTTTCTTGACCTCTCCATAAGCCACTACTACCACTTCATCAAGAGAATTTACACTGACTACTAATTCAACATTTATAATTGCTCGGTTTCCAACCTTGATTTCTTGAGTGTCAAATCCTAAAAACCTATACACTAGAGTAGTTCCTTCAGGAACACTGAGCTGATAATTGCCATCCAAATCGGTAACAGTTCCTTCTGTTTTACCTTTAATAGAAACGGTCACACCTGGTAATGTTTCCCCATTCTCATTTGATTTTACCTGACCCTTTATGGTTACCTGCCCGTAAACTATTGTTGATGTGAGGAATGCAAAAAAGATAATTAGGACGGTACTTAGTCTCATAATGGTCGATGTTTGTTAACTAGTTAGTTACCTTCGAAGTTTAATTTTTCACAATCAACAGCAAGAGAAAACAAAACTTCTTATTGATTTAGACTTTTATTATACAATCCTTGGATCAAAATGGATTACTTCATAAGAATATTGAACTTTCTAAAAGAAAAGAATATCAATCTACGTTCATAATATGAATATTAAAATTAATCTGTAGTAGTCAATTCTTGACTTGACTTTGTATCATATTCAGTAGAATTAATTTTTGATCTTTACAAAAAAAAATAAAGATGTTTGCTCGTAAAAATTGTGTCTTAGTATTTTTCTTATTGGCTTCCTTCAATTCTGACGGACAACATTCTATTGCAAGAGCCTGGAATGAAGTCTTATTGGAAGCAATAAGGAATGATTTCGCAAGACCAACAGTTCATGCAAGAAATTTATTTCATGTTTCAGCCGTCATGTATGATGCTTGGGCAGCATACGACGAAGATGCAGAACCATATTTCCTAGGGAAGTCTCATGGCGGGTATCATTTCGAATTTAATGGGGTTGTAAATGAAATGGATATCACCAAAGCACAAGAAGAAGCAATGAGTTACGCTTGTTATAGACTCCTACATCATAGATTTCTCAAATCCCCGGGTTATGAAACTACCTCTGATTTAATTGATTCCTTGTTTAGTTTATTAGGATATGATCCCTCAATTATCTCAAGAGATTATGAGCACGGAAGCCCCGCTTCTCTAGGCAATTATCTTGCAAGCCAAGTAATCGAATTCGGACTTCAAGATGGATCCTCCGAACAACACGATTACGTTAACTTATACTATTTCCCAGTCAATACACCATTAAACCCTGAGCAGTCTGGATCCCAAGGCATTCAAGACCCAAACAGATGGCAACCACTTGCTTTTGAATCCTTTATTGACCAATCTGGTAATCCTATACCCGGTTCAGCCCCTCCATTTTTAGGCCCTGAATGGGGGCGTACGAGACCTTTTAGTTTACAAGAATCTGATTTGGCAATTTATGAAAGGGATGGCTATGATTTTTGGGTCTACCACGACCCAGGACTACCAGTCCTACTTAATGACACTGATAAAAGTGACTCTGAAAATTATATTTGGAATCATTCCATGGTAGTCAAATGGTCATCACATTTGGATCCTACAAATGATGTTCATTGGGATATCTCACCAGGAGGACTTGGGAATTTGTCCATTGAAGAATTTCCACAAAATAATCAAGAATTGGCTTCCTTTTATAACGAGATTGCCGGTGGTGATTATTCTACTGGGCGAACAATAAACCCGAGCACAGGTCTGCCATACTCTGAACAATTGGTTTCTAGAGGAGACTATGCTCGGGTTTTAGCTGAATTCTGGGCCGATGGGCCTGATTCTGAGACACCTCCGGGTCATTGGTTTACTCTTTTGAATTACGTGTCTGATCACCCCCTAACTGAAAAAAAATATCGAGGAAGAGGAGAAGAATTATCAGATTTCGAATGGGATATCAAGTCCTATTTTTTGTTAGGAGGAGCTATGCATGATGCAGCAATTTCCGCCTGGGGTATCAAGGGGTATTACGATTACATTCGACCAATTTCAGCCATTAGATCAATGGCTGAAAGAGGGCAATCTACCAATGAAGATATGGCAAATTTCCACCCATGGGGTATTGAGTTAGAAGATGGGTTAATTGAAATTGTACAAGATGGAGATGCTCTTGCTGGTGAAAAAATGGAAAATATAGGAAAGATAAAAGTCTTTGCATGGAAGGGCCCTGATTATATAGAAGATGAAACAATAGATTTTGCTGGTGTAGGTTGGATTCTTGCAGAGAATTGGTGGCCTTATCAAAGACCTACTTTCGTTACACCTCCGTTTGCTGGTTACGTTTCAGGGCATTCGACCTATTCTAGAGCGGCAGCTGAAGTTCTGACCTTGTTTACAGGTGATGAATACTTTCCAGGCGGAATGGGCGAATTTTTAGCGAAGAAAAATGAATTTCTAGTTTTTGAAGAAGGTCCAAGTCAAGATGTTGTTTTGCAATGGGCAACTTACCGTGATGCGAGTGATCAATGTAGTTTGTCTAGAATCTGGGGAGGCATCCATCCTCCTGTGGATGATATTCCCGGGCGATTGATAGGAGAAAAGATAGGCAAAAGAGCCTTCCACTTTGGATCGAATTATTTTGGCCTTGTTTTGGATCTAAACAATGAACTAGTGGCTAATCCAAAATTCTATCCTAACCCTGTATCTCAAGGTCAATCCATTTCTCTTGAACACCCTGAAGTTTTCAATCAATACACAATCTTTGATTTAGCTGGGCATGAAATTTACCATTCAGGAATAATTAATTCAAACAATTTTTTAATAGATGTTACTCCAGGTGTTTACCTCTTGGAAATTTCAGGAGACCAATCATCATTTTTAGATAAGATAATTGTGACTCATTGATTAATTCTTCAGACTTGAAATACTTGTTGTTGACTACCTAATTTATCAATTGACAACTCAACAACGTCATTGGCTTTAAGAAATTGTTGAGGATTCTTTCCTATTCCAACTCCTGGCGGTGTTCCAGTAGTGATTATATCTCCAGCTTCTAGTTTCATGAATTGTGAAAGGTAATGTACAATAAACGCAGGTTTGAATATCATTGTGCTTGTATTGCCATTCTGCATTAACTCTCCATTCACCAATAATTGCATTTGAAGATTATGAACATCTTCAATTTCATCGGGTGTTACTAAAAATGGCCCTACCGGACTAAACCCTGGGCATGATTTGCCTTTTACCCACTGGCCTCCTCTTTCTAATTGGAATGCACGCTCAGACACGTCATGCATGATGCAGTAACCTGCAATCGCTTCCTCAGCTTCAGTTTCATTGGATAGATAGCTGATGTCTTTTTTCAATACAACAGCCAGTTCAACCTCCCAATCTGTTTTGGTCGAACCTTTCGGAATAGAAACATTGTCGTTAGGTCCTTGAAGCGTGTTCGTTGCTTTCATGAACAAAACGGGTTCTGTAGGAACATCCATTCCTGCTTCAGCTGCATGATCTGAATAATTGAGTCCAATGCACATTATCATTCCTGGTCGAGGAACACATGAAGCCCATCTCATTTCCTCTGATACTTTAGGTAAAGTATTTATTTCATTTTCAATCAACTTTTGAAGCTTTTCCAAACCATTATCCATAAAAAATGCATTATTCCAATCAATGAAATGATCTGAGCAATCATATCGTTGCTCTTCAAATAGTATACCTGGCTTTTCGGCTCCTTCATTTCCAAATCTTATTAATTTCATATTTCTATTATTTAGCTATTTAAGGTTTTAAAACCTCCATCAATTGGAAACGCAGCTCCTGTAATGAAGGACGCTTCCTCACTACACAAATACAACACCAATTTAGCGATCTCATCAGGATGTCCCATCCTTCCAATAGGTTGAGTTTTTGACAACTTTTCAAACATCTCCTTCTCTTGTCCAGGATAGTTTCTCTCGAGGTATCCATCGACAAATGGAGTATGCACTCTGCCTGGTGATATTGCATTACACCGGATTCCATCTCGAATATAATCTTTAGCAACGGAGTAAGTCATTGATTGAATCGCCCCTTTACTCATGGTATAAGCAAATCGATCTGATACTCCCACCTCCGATAAAACAGATGATAAATTCACAATTGAACCACCGCCATTTAGTTTCATATATGGGATTATGGTATGTAGACAATTGTATGCTCCTTTTACATTAATCTGATACACTCTATCAAAATCCTCTTCAGTTGTATTATGGGCTTGACCGATATGTGATATACCAGCATTATTCACAAGAATACTAATATCACCAAACTGATTCTGAATATTATCAATTGTGGATCGGACTAATTGTTGATCACTTATATCACATTGATAAGATTGCGCTTGTCCACCAGAATCCAATATTTCCGAAACAACAGTGTTTCCATTTTTTTCGTCTACATCAAGGATGCAAGAGACCGCACCTTGCGCTGCCAATACCTTGGCAATAGATTTTCCAATGCCACTTCCTCCACCAGTTATAATTGCTGTTTTATTAGTAAGTTCAAACATAGTTTATTTTTCAATTCTAGTACTACTCATCTTGCCATCCACTTATTCGAATAAAATAGGGTCTATAATTATCAGCGCTCGTTAATAAATCTGAAAATTCAAAGCTGTTAATATTATAAGAAATGAGCAATTCATTATCTTCCATTAAATGTGGATGCGCATAAGCGTTGTAAGTAAATATATTTCCACCTGACTGCGGTGTGCAATATACTGTCCTTCCATTTCCCCAAGGACCAACAGGTGTGTCAGATGAAAACAAATAAATCTCATTGCCAAAAGTATTGTGCTGGGTAAGTAAGTAGTACTTTTCCATGTGTTTAAAAACAGAGAACTGTTCTGAAATTCCACCCATGAGAGAGCTTGTCAATTCCGAATTAAAAGACCATTCACCATCATTAAAGTATTCCCAAGGATCATTAAATCTCAAATCCGTTCTCGCAACATATAAAGTTTTTCCTAACTCATTAGATAAGACACCATATACGTAAGCATATTCACCATCCTCCATTACATGTGCGCCCCAAGATATACCTCCACCATCCAAAATTTGAGTCTTTTCAAATACTTCGAAAGTATTGGGATCGAGTCGATACAAGTCCACACCACTTCGGAAGAAACCCCACATTCCACCAGTGGTCCCAAAGGCATGCATGAATACATAAAGCGTATCATTATCAGCTCTTCCGCTGCCTGGCCAATACCAATTACTTTGATCTTCAGGTTTAGCAAAAGCTTCAGGGTTAGCTGTCGTTCCACCATGAAGGGTTGTAAAACTATTTCCATCTTGAACAACGAAAGAATTATTGATCAATCTTAACGTACTTCTAGAACGATTAGTATTTACCTGACCAATGAACGTGTCCCCAAA
>JAGDZN010000016.1:0-158955 GCA_049115835.1 Reichenbachiella sp. | reverse complement strand
GATCAAATAATAGCCAATGGTAAACCCAAGGAACAATTTCCGATTAATGCGGATATCTCTGGTTATGTAACCGAGAAGAAAGTAAACCTTGGAGACTACATCACAAAGGGACAATCACTTTATCAAATTGCCAATTTGTCCAAAGTTTGGGTGCTATTCGATGTTTATGAAAGTGATATGCCGTGGGTGAAAACTGGAGATCAAGTCAATTTTACGGTGGCTTCCTTGCCTGGAGAAGTGTTTGAAGGAAAAGTAACCTTTATCGATCCAGTGATTGACCCAATAAGAAGAGTGGCAAGTGCAAGAGTAGAAATGACCAATAAAGGATTAAAACTGAAACCAGAAATGTTTACTTCCGGCACACTAGAAGCAACCTTACCGATCCAGAAGGATGCCATGATCATTCCAAAAACGGCCGTGATGTGGACGGGTAAAAGGTCTGTAGTCTATGTGAAAGAGGTATCAGGCAAAGGGGTAAACTTCATGATGCGAGAGGTAACCCTTGGGCCAGCACTTGGTGCAAGTTATATCATTGATAAAGGCTTGACTGAAGGGGAGGAAATCGCAGTGAATGGAACTTTTAGCATAGATGCTGCAGCGCAATTAGCTGGAAAGCCAAGTATGATGAGTCCAGAGGGAGGCGCAGTGATGACTGGACATAACCATGGTGGTGCTAGCTCAGCTTCAACACCTGTAAAGCAGTCACACAACGAGCACTCAAAGAAAGTAACCCTCAGTACAGAAGCTAAGAAAGTTATTCAACCCCTTTTCAAGGATTATCAAGGTATTAAAGATGCCCTGGTAAATGATGATTTAGAGGAAGCTAAAAAGGTATCATTGTCCTTCCAGGAGAACCTTGACAAGATCAATATGTCACTTTTCAAAGGAGATGCACATCAGATTTGGATGGAGCACAGTAGCCAGGCAAAACAAGCCATTCAACATACTGCCCATTTCAAGGATATTGGTGAAATGAGAAAAGCCTTTCGTACACTGTCAGGTGTCATGATTGGCTTAGTCAAATCCTTTGATCCGTTGGATGAAGTGGTCTATGTACAGCATTGTCCAATGGCTGACTCTAATAATGGGGCAGATTGGTTAAGCACTGAAAAGAAAATACGTAACCCATATTTCGGACAGGCCATGTTGGGTTGTGGAGAAATTAAAAAGCAATTCTAAAATCAGATAAATGCGTAGAAATAAGCAATTTTATATCCGTAAAATCCACCGATTTCTTGGCGTCACCATAGGTGTTCAGTTTTTGTTTTGGACGATCAGTGGATTGTTTTTTAGCTGGACTGATTTAGATGAAATACATGGAGATCATTTTCTTAAATCTCCGAATAAATATCAGGTCTCAAATTTGATGCCTATACAGGTTGTGTTGAAAAATAAGCCCGTGAATAACCTGGAGCTCATTTTTATTGGTGACCAACCCTATTATTGGGTCAATGACCAGCTCTACCATGCTATGACTGGGCAATTCAAATCACAAATTTCCAGAGAAGATGCAATTCAAGTTGCCAATGATCATGTTAAGGATGAGTATGAGGTAAAGAATCTACGTTTACTAGATGAAGTTGGAAGCCACCATGAGTACAGAGGTAGGCCGCTTCCGGTTTGGGAGTTGAGTTATGAAAACCCTACGCACTTGAAAGCATATGTCTCTGCGCAAGATGGGAAGTTTCAACGCGTCAGGCATAGAAGCTGGCGCTGGTTCGACTTCTTATGGATGTCTCATACAATGGACTATGAAGGCAGGGATAATATTAATAATTTATTACTCAGAATTTTTTCAATATTAGGGTTGTTAACAGTGACTTCTGGCTTTGTACTCTTTTTTGTAAGCTCCAAATCTTATAATAAACGAAAGAGGATATGAAGGAATGCTGCAAAACGGGAGATCAGTCCCATCCTACGAAATTTAAAAAATGGGTTACAAGAATAACCTGGGGATCCATCTTACTTATCATTCTTGGCCTAACAGTAATTCAAATTTTCAACTTATAAATACAAACACAATGAAAACAATTAAAAGATTTAAACCCTTGATGATCACATTAGTGATAGGCGTATTTCTATCAGCATGCAGTCAAAACAAAACGCATAAATCAGCAGAAGAGATGACTCATGATCACAGCCAAATGGAAATGCCAGAGCCAAAAGAAATGACACCCATGACAGCCTCTGTTTCAAAAGAACAAGCACAATCGATTTTGTCTGCTTATTTAATTGTCAAAGAGGCTTTGGTAAAGACGGATGGGGAAGCAGCTAGTGCTGCAGCCAAAACTTTACTTGATGCGCTGGGAGATAGTCAAGGTGAAATGATAGATAAGATTCGCTTTGACGCGGAGCATATCAATGGAACAAAGGACGCGGATCACCAGAGAGACCATTTCAATACTTTATCAGACAACGTCTATGAGATAGTCAAAAGTACGTCAGCCAATGAAGCGACACTCTATAGACAGTTCTGCCCAATGGCATTAGACAACAAAGGAGCATATTGGTTGAGTTATGAAAAAGAAATAATGAATCCATATTTCGGAGATAAAATGCTCAAATGTGGTGCAGTGAAGGAAGAGATTTAAAATTTTCAAATGTTATTCCTAGTATAGTTATTTAAGGAGGAAGTTTGGCTGGAGCTTCCTCTTATTCTTCTCTATTTCGATCAGCGTAAAACGATTGGATTGTTGGAATTAATATTTACATATGTATATTATGTTATTTTATGGAAAGTTTTTAGTCTTGCATGCAGCAGCTAAAAACCAGACCAACCAATGCCAGTTAATGTTGTTACAACAGAAGAACTTTATTTTTTCAAAGAAGACCTTATTCAAAGCATCAAGTCTCTACTTGAATCCCATGGAGTGCCGCACCGCAAGTGGCTCAGAAGTCATGAAGTCCAGGAAATGCTCAACATCAGTGCCGGCACCCTCCACAACCTCCGCGAAAAAGGCATCTTGCCCCACTCCAAAGTTTCAGGTGTCATCTTCTATGAGTATGAGGATATTATAGAAATGCTGAGGAAGAATAAGGTTGGGTAGTTATTGGTGCACTGTAGAAGCGGTTCCTAATTCATTTCTGAAACTTTCCAAATCTTGTTGTAAAAGTTCTTTTTTAAGAGTTTCTAAAAAATCAATGCTGGCTTTATGCTGGCATTTTTTGTATTTAGTGACTTTACAAATACAGGGATCATTCCTGTTAGGAATGTTTTTATTTATTATTCTTTCAAGAAAATCAATTATCAAGATTGGGTCGGATAAATTTAACTCCTCAGCATAGAATTGCTTAACCCCACTAAAATGATGACTCCATTCTCCATTGGCAAATTCACCTTTTTCGTCATAATAAAGTTGATTGGCTAAGTATGGGTATACTTTTTTTGATATAAAATCACTAATCCTTATGCCCCTATTAGTCCATTTTAACAAGTTGTGATGGATATCAACGCAACAAATTCCATCTTCCGAAATGTGTCTATCATCTTTTCTAGGTATTTTATTGCCATTTTCTTTAACTAAGGGTATTTCATGAGGATAGTCTTTACCTACTATAATAGTCATGTTAAATGTATCCCAATAAGCACCCTTGAAATCACAAATGTCAATTTCTCCAGAAATAGCCATATACTTCGATTTCTCCAGCCAACGATATCTAAGCTTGGGAAACCTTTCTTCTATTTTTTTTAAGTCCTCAAGCAATGCTTTTTTTCTGTTCATAAAAAATGGAAGTATGGCTTGTTGGTAGCAGCAATAGGAGCAATGTCATCTAATACTCTGGTCTGAGTTTCTTTTCTTTTTTTCAAGCTCAAATTCCCATTGAAATCTGTGGCAATAAAATCTTGACGCTTTAGGAATTTGAGCCACGAAAAATCATATTGAGTGTATCTAAAACCTTTGTGCGGGATTTCAAAGATGTATCTATCAGTTTCTTTATCTGTCCTATGACAAACTGGTGTTACTAAATCATGAATTGACGTTGCATGTTCCTTAATGTTGTCACCAATCACAATCCCATTACTTTCGGCACTTGCCTGCATTTTACTTGCGAGACTAGTGTGTAGGCTACAAGTTGTTACCTCGCTAATTTCACCGATACCAGCATTTGCCCAAACGACATCATGTTCAAGGCCTAAATCAATCCCGATTCGTGTGCTTATTTTCTCAATACCTTGTTGATCAAATAAGTTTTTTAGATCATTTTGAACAAAATATGTAAATGCACTGGCGCACTGCAGAGATTTACGTACAGAATCCTCTATTGATGATTCTTTTCCACCGAAATAAACAAACAAACCATCCCCTTGTAATCTATGGATGTATCCTCCAAACAATAGACAAGTATGTATTGCAGCTTTTTGAATAGTATTACTAATCACAAAAACGGTTTCTGCGTCGTACTTTCTGAAGAGATTTGTTGAACCTTTAATGTCAATAAAAACAGAAACAATGTAATGATTTTCGGTATCCCCAGTGTTTTTTAAATGTGAAAAGTCTGGATGTAACCCTAGTTGCTGGTCGAAGTTTGGATTTAAACTTAATTCTTGGGCAAGTTCATTAAGGCTGGGGAGTAGTCTTTTTTCATTAGTCTTAGCGAGAAGTTCATTGTTGCTAAATGACTTCCTTAAGTTGTTGCTTAGGCCAGTGAAGCTTTCATTGATGCTGCCATTTTTCATTGCGGCCTCTATTGTATTTAGATAATCGTTGTAAATGTTCATGTCATTTTATATTTATTGATATGGTAATTACAATAGGTATTAGGCTGATGAATAATGCTATTAATAGGAAGCCAGCGATTCTTATTTTCTGAAACTTCGATTTCAATCCTTTGGCCATTGCATAGACTTGTGATCTTAAATCTGATAATTCATCTTCTTCAGTTAGATTGATCGATTCTTCATCGAATACTTGTTTTGATGTTGAAGCTATTGAGTTGAAATAGAATTTGGATTTAATGCCATCCGATAAGTATGGAGTTGCGGCCGTCATCACAATAATCATGGAGGTAAGTCCAATAGAAATTGAGAGCATTACCAAAACACTAAATAAAGAATCGCATTCAAGGTGAGGAGTAATCAATGGATATAATGTGATTAATCCACCAATTAGAAACGTACCTAGAGCAAGGAATACAGCGGATTTATTATTAATACTATCATAATAATGGTCGAATCGACCTATTGAGAATTTAAGTCTATCTTTTTCCATGATCTACCCTTTTATATTTCTAGGATCATTACCATGCGAATCTCGTTCTCTGATTTGGCCATTTCTTCCATGAATAAAAAGTTCTGACTCCTGATTTTTAGAAATCTCTCTAGCTATAGAAATAGCCTCTTTTTGAGTGGAGGTTACTTTAGTAGCTCTTTCATTTCCAGCACCTTTGACAGCCCAGCCATCTTCGTGCTTTACAACGTGTTGATTTTTGCCTTTCGACATAATTGAAAAATTTAATATGTTATCGACCCGATATTATTACGGATTAGGGACTAATAGCCGATATGCTTTGTGGAAGGGTCTTAAAAGCGCTCGTAATTAAGATTTTGGATATCATCTTTAAACAATTACTTTTGCAGTCCGTTAAATAAAATAGACCTAGGAGTACCACGGTTTATCCGTGCCACAGCATATGAAAGTGCACCCTTAAGTCTTTATAATGCTCCAGAAGCTTCGACCTTTCTGGAGCTTTTTTTTGATATCAACCCCTATGCCAAAGTCATTTTAATGACATTATGGCACAGCATTTCTATCAATATCTTAGTAAAACCAACGAAACCTAGTTATATAAAGTTTCGATTAATTGTAAAATTAATCAATTAAATGTTTATTGTTGGATATATTTATATCTAATAAATCGAAACTCTGTAAAAATATGCTAATTAGGTTTTCTGTTGAAAATTACAAATCCATATATAATCGGTTGGATTTATCATTTGTTGCTGAATCTTTAAAGCAGCATGAAGATTCAAATATTATAACTACTGAATTCCCAAAAACGAGTTTGCTAAAATCTCTTGCTTTGTATGGAGCTAATGCTAATGGTAAAACCAACTTAATTAGGGCATTAGAGTTTGTGAGAGAATATGTATTGAATTCAGCACTTCAATACCAGCCCAACAGGGTGATTGATGTTGACCCTTATAAGTTGTTACTCAAATCCCAGAACGAACCAAGCCATTTTGAAATAGATTTTATTGCTTTCGAAAATCGTTATAGATATGGTTTTGTGGTAAGCAAGAAAAAAGTGCACAGTGAGTATCTATATTCAGTTTTAAAAACTACCGAAAAGCTTTTGTTCAACAGGGTTGATAATGAGATAGAATTTGGTCAATCGTTTTCAGAAGGTTATGGTAAAGAGTCTTTCGTGAAACCAGCTTCATTATTTCTTTCAACACTTGCGCAACTAAACAGTACATTTTCTTCTCAGATAATAGAGTGGTTTAGCAATCTTACAATTATCACAGATTATAACTACCCTTCATTTACAGGCTATACTGCTCAATTAATTAAGGAGCAACAACATAGTGAATTCATATTAAAAGTATTCAAAGCTGTTGGTTTAGATTTTGAAGATGTAGAAGTTAAAACAGTGAATATTGATGATAACCTTATGCAATTCTTAAGTTTAGATTTACGTGATCTGGTGAAAAAAAATCTACCGCAGCAATTACAAGTTTTTACTAGGCATAAGGTGTTTGATCTTAATGGTCAGGAAGTTGAGTTTGTAGATTTTGATTTAAAACAAGAATCAGCTGGAACCCAGAAATTCTTTGCAATTGCGGGTCCCATAATAAATAGTCTTTTGAATGGATATCCAATTGTCATTGATGAAATGGATGCGAGGCTTCATTTTAAACTTGTCTTTTTTCTCGTTCAATTATTCAATAGTGAAAGGTACAATCCCTTTGGTGGACAATTGATATTTAGCAATCATATGCTTGATTTAATGGATAAAGAGTTACTTAGAAGAGATCAAATATTGATGGTATCGAAAACGAAAACTGGAACTGAAATCACGTCTATTCATAAACAAGGAGCTCGAAGTGATAAGTCCTTTAAGCGAGACTATTTAAGTGGTGAGTTCGGAGCATTACCGGATATTGAGTTAAATCAGTTGGATCTATTTGATAGATACTTCTAATATATTTCCTTGTCTGGCTCGATCAAATCCTAATAATAATGGCAACTAAGTTTAAGTGTAAATTGGAACCTCATGCAAATGCTACTGAAAAGTACATATGGCAGATTCGATCAATGCAGTTTAAGGATCCTCAGAAATGGACTGGAAGATCATATTATTACTGCCATCAACCCTATTATAAAATGAAAGCTGTTACGAATGTAACTAAGCAAATAATTCATTTCAGTTTCAATGATTCCGCAGTTCCTGATCATGTGCGCAATGGAGGAAAAGGTTTTTGTCATCAATTAGCACAAACCTTCATCAAAGACACTCTTTCATTAAAACTGAGATATAAAGGGAAAAACTTCAATTTAACCTTCCAAACACTTGATGAAGAAGTTGAGATTAATCAAACCGCAAGAAAATTTGTTGCGGATTTAAAAGGAAAAATTAGCTCCCCTAGATGGTTTATTGATGAAGTTGGTTCGGATATTTTGATCCTTGAAATCAATTTTTCAAGTAAGGCAAAGATCGAAAAGCAGGCTGCATACCGCAGTATAAATAGTGCCGCTATTGAAATTTATCTTGGTGACTGCTATAGTTTCAAGAATGAAAAATACTATGCTAACTATTCCGATGATCAATTGGATAAAGCTAGACTTACACTTCAAAAATTTATAACACATTCAAATTTTAGTTTCAAAGTTCTTCATTTCCCTCGCCAAAGAAATAAGCGTTATATAGAAAGTGAAACAACTCGTAAGGCCAAAGCGGCATTTCTTCAACAACATAATAAAGCTACACACCCTTTGATTAAAAATTCAAAACCACAAGAACCTAAAATAAGAGAAGAACAAGTTTCTATTGTGAAGAGCTTAACCCCAATAATAGAAGAGAACAAGGAATCTAATTCTAATATTATAAAAGGTATAGCTAAGTTGATAGGCTGGTTAAAAAGTTAGAGTTAAACCATCATTTGAAAATTGACTAACTAAACCCATCCCTCCAGCCTGTTCATGCCGCTGCGCTATATTCACAAGCTTCCGTATCACACAGCAAGAGTAGCCCGTTATTCCATTCCTCCCGATTACCTATCGGGATACATTCCATACCGTGCCACACTTGCTTTTCCCACCACACACCCACCACAGGTAAAGCGGAGTTCGTCATCAGTTGCCCGGCATAGGTCACGCCAGGCGCTTAGCACTATTGCATAGCGCTGCGAGCTTTAAGAAAAGTAGCTTCGCTACCTGTCATGCCCTATGCTTGGGCTGCCTTCCTCCTCACGGCAGTTTTCTCTGTCTTCATAGCCACTTCACTCTATTTCGCTCCTTCCGTCACTACATTCCTTTCAGCCGCTATTCATCCAGACACTGCCAGAGTTTTGCGAGCCTGCGCATTCACTTCGGGCTGCAGGCTGTCATGATTTTTGCACCTCCGCATGGCACCCAACAACGTATACAATCGCTTGTGCCATACCTCCACATCAAGCAAAAAAATCACGCCAGCCCTTGTGTTGTCCATCCTGTGACATTTTTCATAGGCATAAAGTATTTCTATTTAGCCACATGATTACCCACATGGGTCGCAGCGCCCTATCGGGCTACCTCTGCTTTCACCCTTGTTCAACTCGCAGACGGCTCGCGATAAATCGGCTTTGCCGCTAGTTTACCTGCTCCAACACGGGCTATAACAATGGCCAAAAAGTACTAATTTTAAGTGAGCGGTATATCGTTACTTATCAACCATAAATCAAATCAATGAAACCTATTCTTTCAATTCTTGTGGGAGTGATAGCCACTTCGGTTTACGCACAAGACCTAGACTATCTACCAAAAGCAAATGGACAGTTAATTACCCATACGTATTATTCGGTTTCTTATATCGAGGAACATGAGCAACCAGAATGGGTAGCTTATTATTTATCCGTGGATATGCTAAAAAAGGTATATGAGCGAAAGGACTCTTTCAGGGAGAATCCTGCTGTGACAACAGGTTCAGCTACATATGCGGATTATACCTCTGATACTTCTTACGATGCAGGCCACCTGTTGCCATGCCGTCAGATGCAATTTGATTGTGATGCTATGTCAGAGACATTCTACATGTCCAATATGTCACCACAACGCTCAAAGTTTAATAGATACAAATGGTCTGCTCTTGAACGATTGGAAAGGAATATGGCCTTTAGAAATGATGGTTTGTATGTAGTCTCAGGGCCTGTATTATCATCAGTAAGCGGAGCTATAGGAGATAACGAAGTGTCCATTCCAGAATTCTATTATAAGATTCTACTAAAATATGATGATGACGAAAAAAAGGCCATTGCATTCCTTTTACCCAATCGCCACGAGCCACCTGCGCTAGAGGACTACGTAGTTTCTATTGATTATGTGGAGGCCTTAACAGGTATCGATTTTTTTGCAAGTCTGCCAGATAGTCAACAGAGGTTGTTTGAAGCTAATTCCGATAAATCCAAATGGAGTTTCGCCAACCCACAAAGTAAATTTGGATATACAGTTGATGCTCAAAAGTGTGCAGCTACCATTTCTCCCGATGTGCAACAGAACAAGATAGGTCTCAATTCAGCCACAAAATCTGAAATTGAATCTCTACCTGGAATAGGCGCAAGCAATAATCGAAAAAAGACCTTTTCAGAAAATTGATGATCTACTCGATGTATCAGGAATAGGTCAGTCTACATTCAACAAAATAAAGGATCTGGTTACGCTGGATTAGTACTGGGGATAAAATAAAACAAACATTGAATACAAAGATACAGGCATGCGGATGTGAGAGCTTGCAAGGGTTCGCTACGCCAGTTTAAAAAAATCTCCACCCACGAGGGTAGTATTTTTTTACTGCCCTTGCCGCAATCACACCGTCCTGTGTGGCAGCACCATGTTTACATTATTCTTTAGAGTTCGTTTCGGTAGCAGGTGGCTATTGGCGGGCGTTCGTACTTCAGGTTGTCCATTCTTCATGGGCATTGTTGATCATGGTGTGATTGACTACACTGTTCGGTTCTTTTGGTTAGAGTTGAGTTTATCTGAGCTACCCTTTTAGGGTGGCTTTTTTTTGTTTCACGAATGCATGCAGATTTGAAAATCAAAAAGACAAAAGCAAAAAAAAGAGTCCAGATAGCACTTGCAGCGCATCGGTTAGTCAAGGTCAAGCCCTTCGGGTGAAAGAGAAAATCTCCAACCCTCCATATCAGATTATTGAGTCAATAACACTTGTGTTTGTCGGGATAGTATTTTCTCTTGAAACCTTGACAAACCTATCTATCCTCTTGAAAAAAGTGCTTTCTCTTTTTTCTTTTTTTCTCTTTTGAGAAATAGTAAAAGGTAGCGCATGAAAAAAGCAGAACCCTTTCGAGCCCTGCTTTCAAAATGTAAGGTAACCAACCTTACCAACCAGCTATAATTAACCTCTCAATATCAAATAATTCTAGTGTCTTCCAGTTGCTTGATCAAGTGCAAACTCCTCTTCATCAACTGTGACTTGACTGACTGCTGTGATTACACTACCAGCCACGGCCACATAAGTTGCGGCTGTAATGACAGTAGCAGGCACTGAAATCGGAGCGGTCAATACCGCACCACTTGCAGCAGCCAATGCCAAACCAATATTTCGAAGTACTCTAAAAAACTTAGGCGTTGGGGCTTTCATCCGTTCAATGATACCCAGCTTATTCAATGATTTTTTCATGATTCATTAAAAGTTTGATTTTCAATTCTATTGACTCTTCTTTCCAGAAAGTCAATCCTCTGATGAATAAGATCAGTCATTCCTTTACTTTCGGTACGAATGATCTCCGTTGTGTTTTTCACCTGAGTCAAGTCACTTTCTACCTTTCTAAAATCCGCTATCAACTGTCTTAAGAAATAAGCCACCAACGTGACCATTATAGAAAGAACTCCACTCAGTATGATTTCAAGCTTAATCACTTCCATAATCTGCCGAATTAGGGAACTTGATTAATAGCAACCAATGTCAATGGGTTGAAACTCCCCGTTTTCAATGGGTACATTTCGCCATTCACAGATTGCATAAACTCCAGCCCCAATACCAAGAAAAGAGGTAGTTGGGAATCCGCAGGGACATTATTGACCAAGTCAATAGCATTCTCCTGTTGGTTGCCAAGAACAATGTCATTGGTCTTGCTAACACTCACTTCGAAGGTTTCAGCCTCATAGTCGATGGCAGCACCTGCAGATACAATTCGTACATGCGTAGCACCTTGGGGGCCGATGATCGTATTGCCAGGAACAAAAGCAGGAATGCTAATAGTCAACGTCCCTGCCGCACGATCAACATTGGTACTGTATGGCGTAAAGAGTGTCGCACTCAACTTTCCATCAATGTTGAAATCAAATCCATTGAGTAGAGCCAAATCACCATCTGTGACGGTTCTTTTGCCTCGCTCATTGGTAGGGTCAGACTGGATCACTTTGATCATCTCTTTGGTCAGTCTACTTGTTACCTTTTTGTCCGCAGCATTCTGCAGCAACAACCTGAATGAAGTTCTCAATACTCTGCCGGCTCTGCCTGCACGTCCAAACTCACTTCCGTTTTCACGGGTTCGTTGAAACGCTGGATCGTTCTTGATTCGCTCTTTGTCCACACCTCCTTTTTCTCTTGCGAGAAATCCATCAGAGGTTTTGTAGAAGGAAACATCACCAATAGTTCCCTCCAGTTTTACTATGCCTTTTTGTCTTGCCATTGTTAAATAATTTTGATTTCAGGTAAGATGAGGAAGGTTCAAAACTCACCTTCTCACTTTGGTACAGTTCGGGCAAAACTCGGATCAACATAGAAGAAAGATGATAATTCATGGTTGTTTGTAGTGTATTGATAGAGCATGGATAAACCATACATAAAGCATAGATAGTACATGGTCTTAGTATTCTAGATGGGGTGTAACTACACAACTACACTGACTACTGCTACTACTTTGCAACTACAGTTTCTACTACACTTAAGTATTTGATTATTAGTTATATATTATTATTTGTAGTAGTGTAGTAAGAAATAAAGAACTATCTATAATCCGACCTGACTGGAATTGTTAACGCATAGAAATACAGCCTGTTACGTTCTTATGACAGGCTGCGGATAATTATCTTGAAATGGTAGTATAAGGTAGTAGAAGTGGGGAAGAGCGACTACTAATCGTCTTGACGAAGACTGTGTTGGTACTGGCTGTCATTGCCATTGAGGTGTTCTATGACAGGGTGGACGTATCGAGGTTGTCCGTGAATTCTCTTTGATACTTTGTGTGTGAATCCTAATTTCTCCATGGCCATATTCAGCTTTCTAATCGAAAGCTTCATGTTGGAATAGGCATTCAGTTTGGTTAGGATCTCTGAAGGCATGAGGAAGGTCGCCAATGGATTGTCAGCCGTACAGGGTTCATATAAACGGATCAACCAATCCTCCTCTGGAGAGTTCTGTCTGAATAGGTTATTGACTGAATTCAATACGCGCATTTCTTCTTGCTGAAACCAAAATGGAAACCCCTGGATTAACAAATGTAGTGCCTGTGACCATACCTTGACCATATCAATGTCATGATCAAAACGTACACTTTTGACCTTAAAAACAAGATACCTGCGGTTTTCAGTGTCGGATAGGAATTGAGTATTGTTGACGCTTCCCATGAAGCTGCAGACACGATCTCTTTTACGACTGAACTTATGCCAGGTCTTTCGATTGGTTACAAATGGAGCGGTAATGATGGCCTTCATACTATTGAAGTCCTTTCCAAATATTGTTTCTAGTTGATCATCAATATTCACAAACCATTTTTCTGCTAGATAGTTGGCCGTTGTATTATCTGTCAAGGATGGGTTGATATGAGAGCAAATAAGAAAGTCTTCAAGTCCCTTTGGACATAACCGATTGAGCCATGTAGTCTTTCCGACACCTTGACCACCGGCAAGAATCAAACATAGTTGGTTGGTTCCTTTTCCTAGTACGGTGGCGACACTGCCCACTAACCATTTTTGTAGGTAGGGTTTCCAAAGGTCTTTTAAGTGGATGTTCTCCACAATGGCTTCATCAATTTCAATACTGTCAGCTAGTTTTTGGATATGATCAATTCCATCATGGGTGGGTAGGTGTTTGAAGTAAGATTTTAATGGATGGTGATTTCTGACTAGGTGTGAATTAAGAATTTTGATCAATACGGAATCTGATATTTTGAAACCGTCAACTTGCAAGTCGATCCAAATCGAATTGATTCGAGCTTCATCCAATAGTTTGAATTTGTCATCCTCTACTTTTCGGTATTCTACCTCAAGAGTCAAGTCATTTCTTCGAAACTCATATTTCAGATCAAGGTAGTCTTTTACCTCCAATATGTGGTGTTTCTTTTTGTCACCATCATTTTTTTGAATGTCTTTATGTTCAAGCATAAGCCTTAAATTCAATGCCAAGATCACGATGTGTCTTATTCCATTTGGTTTGTGCTTTTTTATTCAGGATGGCCCACAGCGTCTCACGATCGTGAGGAGGTAAGTCATTCATTAATTCCATCAAGGAGGAGGGAAGTTGTATTTCACCGTGTCTATGATGGTAGACGGCCTCTGAGATCAAATATGATTTACCTTTTGACATCCACACACGAAAATCCATGATGCCATGGATAATGCAAATAGCTTCAAAGCTTTCTTTAATGTCAATGAGTTTTTTGTATTCATCGGAGTTTTTGATTGAGAGGTTAAGCATCAGATGGTCGTAAGCTTCAATTGAATTCAGAACCTCGTGCTGATAGTCTATCAGTGCTTTTATAATGCTATTTTGAACATTCAGAAACCGACTACTCACTTTGCCCTGGTTAGTTAAGTACTGCAGGTTTTCCTGCAGCTTCCGTACTGCTTTTTCAAAGCGTTCGTTTGCCTGGTTAAACCTGTTCATTTGACATCCAAATAAGGTGGGTAGCCAAGGCAATCATAGATTTTACTCACTTGCTTTGGTGTATATAGAAGTCCTTCTCTTTTACCAATAATGGTTTGATGGGGATTGAGCCATTTCTTCATGATCTTATTGCTCACATCGTAAGCATTTGCCAGTTCAGATAGGCTCATGGGGGTTGCAATTATATTGTCCATTTTTCTAGCTTTTTTGGTAAGGTTAGGGATTGGTTAGGAGTGTTTCAACCCCTTGATTTCATCCAGTTACATTGAAGTAAATACGGTTCTTAAACGGGTCAAACCTTAATGATTTAGTAAACCAGGTCGTTCATTGGGTTAGATCTCATTCACTTAGTTTCAAATGATTATAAATACCACCAAAACATTCGCATGACTCTGGTTTTTAGTATTCATTTAGACTCAATTCATTCATTCACTTGTAGTGTTGTTTTACCTATGATTTGTGATTGACTCTTCACTTTGCCTTCCTCGATCCAGGCTAAGAGCTCTGATTTTTTGAAATACACTTTCTTACCTCGTTTGTAGAATGGAATCTCATTCTTACTGGTCCGTCCGTAAAGGGTGGCCACTGCATCGCCAAGGTAGCGAGCCGCTTCGCGCACATTTAGTAATCGTTCTTCTTCGTCTTCCGACTCAGGCGCTTTGCGATCTTTGATTATAATTAGCAAGCCTTCGATTCTTTCGAGGCGCTCATACAATTCTTGAAAAGGGTTGTCCATTGCAAACTTGTTTTGGTTTCTGTTTGCAATATTTGGAAGCAGGTTTTTATGGGTTCCTAGTTTGGGGAATTCTGGAACAGAAATAGCCAAAAGAATCTAATTATGTATTACTTTGGCTAATCTTAAAAAAAGTCCGATTTGGAAAGTAACTAGTCCATGAGGTGACTTCATATATTATCTTGTACCTCTGCTAAAAATGATCAAAAAAGCCCTTTACGAATCAGAAACAAAGAAAAATAAGTAAAAACAGAGCAAGGATTGTACCTCATTTGTACCTCATGATTTTTAACTAGTTGATAATCAATGAACGGAACTTTCTGTATCGGGAAATAACTTTCTTAATCAGTCTATAATTTTAAGTAGAGCCTTAGAAAAGGACTAAAAAAAATCCCCTCNNGAGGGGATTTTTTTTAGTCCTTCACAATGTGTCGGGCCGAATCATAACCTGTATAAAAGGAAGGGTCTGAGCGTTTAAACCGCTTGAGTACATTGTCGAGTCTGTTGAGCATCTTGTTGACTTCATTGAAGAGGGAGGCCAGGTCATCAGTAGCCATACGAGACTGAATCTGGAAGGAGCGAGGTACACCACGTTTGTCTTGAAATAACGCAAATGATGTCTTCACTTCCTCGATCTGATCAGCAGACATACCATAGTCAGACATAGTACTCAAATTGCTGTCAAGTAAGTCGATGACGTTTTTGGTTTTGATTTCAAAATCTTCATTCGTTAGACGGAAATAATCCGAGACGGAGTTGGCGGATTTAGAAAGTAGTTCAGCATTTTCAGTATCTGCAGCATAAGCCTCCAATATATCATCCAAGATGTCCATCTTTTGCGCAATTTGATGTTTGAGTTCTCTAAGGGAACCACCAATGAATACCTGAGCGGACTCTTGTTTCAATGAAGCTTTCTGAATTCCCTGAATGGCTTGCATGAGGGTGGTTTTGTAATTGCTTATGATCGGGATAGCATTCCAAACAGCGGCATGAGTGTCGAGGTAGGTGTTGGTGGCTTGCGCCATTTCCAGTCGGTTGATTTGTTCTTTAGTCATTTTATTTGTTATTAATGGTTAAATAAAATGCTGCTGAAAGATCAAATTAGGTTATATGGAACTTAAATCAAAAGTATATTTCAATAAATTAATGTTAGTAATGTGTTTTATTTTCGATCATGATAAGCTGTGCGGCTAGTTGAAATGGATTAGCAGCGTGTCGAATAGTAAGTGCTGACCTCTGAAGTATTTTTACAAAGCGTGGAGGTGATTGTACAGCCCTTCAAGGGCTTCTTGCGAAACAACCAGTGTTGTGTGCAGCCTTCAGAGATGATATTGTATGGTTTGGAGATGGCTTTGCAACCCTTTGAGAGAGCCATGCATTGTGATGAGAGTTCCTTGCGGTTATTCTATACGCAAGGTTAAGAATTGATTAAGATGTCTTATCTTTCCATCAGCATTTTGAGATTCATTAATTTGGCTTGAAATGTTCCCTCTCTTATAGTATTTCAAACCCTTGACAAGCACCTTATTGACCTATGGCGAAAGCAGATATAGATTTTTAGAAAAAACCTATAGGTTTCGTATTTAGAAGTTGAAGACTCCAATCATCGATTCTATACCGAGGATTTAGCAATTGGCATAGGTTGTCCTTGGTTTAATTTAGATAGTGAACGTTGAATTAGATGAGTATATTTAGATTAATAAATAAGTCAGCTAACATGTCGAAGATCAGAATACTGATCGGCTGATAGAAGAGTAATAATCTAAAATTGATTTTGATATGAAAACACAAAATGAATTAAAACACGCAACTGATACTTTCTTCAAATTGTATTGGAATCCAAGCAATGGTGCTGCACCTCATTGGTCTGAACACTGGCAATTTGAAAACACAATCCCGAATCACGACAAAAGAGGATGCTATGCACTTTTTAAAGGGAATGAAATAATTTACATAGGTGTAGGTATTGGAAAAAGTTTCGGGACATATCACGGGAGTGGATTAGGTGACCGATTAAAAAGATACTGGAGATTGAATAAAAATGAGGGTAAACAATACGAACCAACTTCTGAGTGGACTGATATTTCTAGCCTTATAACTATTGGATTTGATGAAGTTCACTATCCCTTAGCAGCAGCGCTTGAGGTTTACCTAATTAGAGAATTGAGTCCCAAAAGAAATTCTACACATAAATAAACTTTGCCACTATGAAATTTCAAGACCAAATAAAGGCCCATTTGTCACGTTACAAGCATAGTTATTTTCCGGAATCAGAGAATGGGACATGGTCTCGAAACAAAAATGTGATTCCACTTACTTATGCTTTTACAAAAAAAGATAAGCATCTCAATCTTATACAAGACTATCGTCATTCATTCTTAGAAAGTAAATTCATTTTTGGAAAGCGGCCCATAAAGCTACACATGTATTTTAACCATCTGAATTCCTCTCAGGCCATGTGTATCAATTTCTTTTACCCATTGATCATTGAGGAAAAGCTAGATTTAATAGCAGAGTATTTAGGATTTACAAATGAATCAATTGACTATGACTCTGCTGAATTTGAAAAAGATTCGGAGATTGATAGCCAAGGAGGGCGTAGACCAACAAATTTTGATTTTTACTTTAGAACAAATTCAGGCAAGCATTTCTTTTTTGAAATCAAATACACTGAAAATAAATTTGGCCCATGTTCAGATGATGATGAGCACAGGGATAAATATGCTAAAGTATACGTACCAAATTTGGGACCTATTGAAGCTAATTATCGAGAGGTTAAAGCATTCTTTAAAAACTATCAGATTATTCGAAACCTAATACATGTTGGAAAAGATAAATATGTTGTTTTCTTATATCCTGTAAAGAATAAAAAGATCAAAGAAGGAGCTGCCAAAGCGAATAATGAAATTTTGAAAAAGGCATATCATAGCAATTTTTTTGATCGACATTGGAAAGACATTTATCAATTTGTAGATGACAGAATAACCGGTAGAGATTTGAAAAAGCAACTAAATTCCTTCAAAGAAAAGTATTTTATAGACTGACAAAAAAACAGAAGGTCAATATAAGGACTGGCCTATGGAGGGGTGAATAATTAAAATAATATTTCATAACAATGGAAGTACAATTCATATTTATGGTAGCTGCTGGAGTTATCTTTTTTCTAATGTTTAACTATTTCGTTCCAATCAACCTTTGGATCACAGCTTTGTTTTCTGGGGTTCAGATTGAACTACCACAATTGATTTTTATGAGAATAAGGAAATCACCGGTTAAAGAGATAATCTTGTCATTTATTACTTGCCAAAAGGCTGGAGTCAATATAACACTCGAACAGCTCGAAACGCATTCATTGGCATCAGGCAATGTAACGATTCTCACAAAAGCGCTCATCAAAGTAAAAAATGATAACCTTAACATTGAAAACATGGAATTAATGGCTCAGGACCTTGCGGGAAATGATGTGCTGGAATACATCGAAAACAGAAAAAAAGTTAGCCTTTCTGGAATTGGCGAAATCAAAAGATCACTATGTGATAAAATCATTAATCACCTCAATGATGACCAAGTAAGAGATGTTGATTCTCTTGTTGCCAAATTCATTTAATTTTTAATACTCCAGAACCAATAACTACTAACTTTTCCATGGATATATTTCATGACAAGATGATAAAAAAAAGTGATCAAACACTTTTAGAAATTATTCATAACCGACATCGTTACCAAGCTCAAGCCGTTATTACTGCGTTTAAAATCATCGAGCATCGAGGGCTATTATCAAATGGGTCACTCTCCGAGAATGAGAAAGAACAATTGATTAAAATCAAGAATGAATTAATCACCTCTCGGGCCAAACCCAATGAATATGAGAAAATTGATATAAAAAAATCGATGAAGAGTATAACATTCAATTGGCTGCCTAAGGCCCATGTTGTTGATTTGATTGGTTACTATGCTTTTTGTTCAATAGTCACAATAATACTTTGGTTTCCTTTCCATGATATGGGGTCGGATTTAAGCTGGTACCTTATGGGATTATTCATTATCATTCCTCTTTGGCAAGGAAATATACTGGCTGATTCAAAAAAGGCCAAAAGGCAAATTCATCTGCATGAAAGGTCAATATTTTCTTTGGCAATGACGGTGATTTACCTGCTTAGGTATTACGTGATTTACAATGAGCTGTCAATGGGTAGATTGGTCGGTGGTATTGTCATTTACTTAGTTGCTTTTGTAGGTATTGGGATAATCTCCATTTTTTTATACCACATCCAAGCCGCTCGACTAAAAAATCCGACCTATTATTTCCTTAGAAAATTCAGATGGGTTACCCCGGTTGCCTTTGTTTTTATTCTCACACTAGTGTTTTTTGAAGAAGGATGGTTTGTCACAAATAGAAAAATAATTTGGGATGAAAACAAACCGATGACTGATGATGACTTTGAAGGTTATACTAATTTATTTACGCATTATGATGGCGCGATAAGTACATACCTAGATTATGAATTTGACGACCATGAGAATTTAGTCAAGCTCAATGCAGTTTGCAACTCAGCTCACTCTTGGATTAACAGATGGGACAAAGGTTCTTATTTTTTATTGCAACATGAGAGATACCACTTCAATCTTACCGAAGTAGTAACTCGAATGGCTCGTAAGGCAATTTTAGATACTTTGAAACAAGGTGCAGACAAAGAAGGCGTTATGACCATTATAAATAGGCACCATCAAATTCGAAACGAACTTCAAAACAATTACGATACAGAGACTGATCACAGTATCTTACAAGACATGCAGGGGTATTGGCAATTTAAAATTGACAGTATGTTATTGGACCTAGATCCTTATTGGACATCTGAAATTCTCCTACCCCAACTCGCAAATGATACCATACAATATTTTAGGTATGCTAAAATGGACGGGCGGCATAGTATAGTAGGCTGCTATCCCCTTCTCAATGGTGAAGAAAAGTACACTCGGCACTACCGTTTTTATAAGAACTCAGAAGGTCGAGTTGACAGCATAAGTCATCATCAATATGGGGAACCGTCTGTAGAAGGCATATACGATGTATATTCATTATCAATAAAACAGAATTCGGACACAGAAACCACATGGAAGTTTTATGATCAAAGTGGTAAGCTTACCATGAATAAATACAATTATGCCGTGCTAGTTGAGACTAAAATTGGAAATACTGCTTCCTATTTCTACTTTGACAAGGACAAGAGAAAACGGCTAAATTATGGTAATGTGTTCGCCACATATGTCAGGTCTGATTCATTAAATAGGCAGATCGAAAAATGGTTTGTAGATAAAAAAGGCAACAGGATAAAAAATAAATCTGGACATTCTTTCATTCGGTATGGTTATGACAAAATGAATGGATATGAAGGACGAACAAACTTCGCTAGTAAAGTTTCTTATTTTGATTTATTGGGAGGTCTGCCTCAATCGGTAAATGGAGTGGCATCAAAAATTTATGGTAGAAACAAGTATGGGTTGAATCAATTAATAGCAAAAACGAATTTAGATGGCCAGTATGTTTTTACTGATGATTTTGCTATCGAATTAAGGTCTTTCGATGAGTTGGGCAATACCAAGACGTTTCACCGATTCGATGCAGATAGTGTTTTGTATGAAGGTGATGAAGGTTATTCGACTTATACTTGGTCATCTGATCGATATGGCAATACTAATCGGTATTCAATGTTCAATGCCAATAAAGTATTGGTCGCAAATGAAAATGGTATAGCATCAGGCTATTATAAATATGATTCCGCTGGAAACAAAACCATGTACGCCATGTACGGTACTGGAGATGAATTGATCTTTGATGAGGGATATGGTAAGATTAAAAGGAGTTTTGATAGTTTAGGTAGAATTGTGAAAGTAACTAATTATAACGGTTATGATTATCCGATATCAAGTGATTTTTTTCCAGCAGTTTACTGTATAGAAAGGGACTCTTCGGGTCTCGAATTGAACTATTTCTATTATTCTAAGGACATGGACAAAGATACTTCTAGTAATGGCGCGCATCATAGAAGGTATATATATGACCAATCAGACAATATTGTAGAAAGCTATAGTTATGATTTGAATGATGAACTAGTAGCAGTTGAAAAAGACGTTTCTATTTTCAGATACTTATATGACAATAGAAATAATAAAATAGAATCTCGTTTTTATACAACCAACAATCAGCTGGCCTTCGCTAATCAAGGAATTGCCATTAATAAATATGTGTACTCCGAAAATGATAAGATGGTAGAGCGTTCATATTTTGACACCTTAGGACGACTTGCTCCATTTGACGGACATTCACTAATTAAATATTTCTATGATCAAAATGGAAATGAAATTGAAACACGATATTATGACGAATACCAAAACTTGATTGACACTGGAATCGCAATTATCAAAAATGAATTCGACAATAGGGGGAACAATATTTCAATAAAAAAGTATGATCACATGGGCCGATTCATTACTTCTGATCCTCCGATAATCAGTATAAAATATAATTTATTTAATGAAATTATTGTAGAAAGTTACTTCAACAGTCTTGGCACACCTTCATTGGATTCAGACAGTGTCCATAGCTATAGATATTTTCAAGACGAGAAAAATCAGTACATGGGTAAAAGTTTTCATGATGTCAATGGAGGATTAACCCTATTGAATGGGTATGCTTTGTACAAAATAATTCGAGATTCAAGAGGGAATATTATAAAGGAATCGCACTACAATGAATGGGAAGAGCCTTGTGGTGATGAAGAAGGAATCTTTTCCTATGAATATGAATATGACTTGTTTGACAGGGTCATTGAAAAACGATTCTATGATGTTGACGGGCTACCATTTTTATATGACAGTCTTTTCTCAAAAATTAAGTTTAAGAGAAATGATGCTGGCCAGATTCTTGAAAAAACATTTTATGATAGCAATAGTGAGCTTGCATATGATTCCGATAGTATAGCCCTATACAAGTATTATCATAATAGAAATAATGTCTCAACTACAAAAAAATATGACCATGAAAACGCACTGAAAATTTTGAATTCGAATGATGAATAGTGTTTCTAATTAGGAATTATGAGACCTGACCAAATCGAACTTGCCAAAACAGAATATGCATCTTGCAAACAATCTATCAATAGGCACAAGAAGAGTCCAATGTATAAAATCCCGATGTTCGTATTGCTATCTTTCATTATGCCTTATGTACCAGTTAGAAGTGGATCTCTTGTTCTACTGAAGTATATGAGTTATCAAAGTGCGGTGATAGTATACAGCATAGCTTTTTTAATTCTATATTTATTTATCCATATATACCAAAAAGAAAAGCATGAAAAGAAACTCAGAGAGCTCAAATTGAAAGTTTATTTAGCTGAGAAAGCAGGATTAGAGTAATTATTATAAGAAGAATTCTCATGTACAAATGTTGACTTAATTGTCAAATAATTGCTTTTTGTGATTGAAAATAGTTGGTCATTGGCTCTCGTTCGAAAGCATTGTGTTATTATGAGTCTAATACGTACAGTATCCATTAAGTTATGGTTCACATTTGTATATTGAGTTTGTAACTATTTGGTAATCAGTAGTAGTCACTTTTTTCTGTATCGGCAAGTAATCAAATGAAAAACCGACCTTGATTTAACCTAATGAGGTATTTCGGTTTTTGAGTTTTCAAATTGACTTCAATGCTAAGTTGATTGGGATGTTTCAGGAAATCACTTTCACTCACTAGTGATATTTGAGAGTCATTGAGCTTGGTTTAATCTTATGTACACAAGCGTTTAGTGATTCTTATATTTTAGGATTAGGTTTGATTAAACACGCTCCCAATTTATTATGGCACTGAGCACTAAAGACTAAGCAATTAAAGGATAATCGACTTAATTATTTCTTCCACTTTTATAATCCAGTTAGCCGAAAACGTCATAGAGAATACCTTGACTCTGAATTACGAACTAAATGGAAAGTTTAATACATGAAGGTTTTCTATTTACTTTTCTTTATCAATACTAATACTCTGATTTCGATGGTTGATTTCAGCTTTTTTATAGAATAAAATAGTTGATTATCTTTAATCTGGATTTAACTATTTGACATGAGTAATCTTACTAAACCAATTTTAATCTCTTTGATTGTAATATCATTTGGTTGTGCAGAAAATGGAGAAGATGAAGAAAATCCAGGAAATTCAATAGATCAAACGGATTTAGAACAAGGATTTTGGGAGAATAGAGATCAGTCGGGAATAATTGAAAAATTCGATGGAACGAAGGTAAAGGGCTGGAGTAAAGTGGAGGACCCCAATGGTTCTGTTGTTCCTTCAAATATCCCATGCATGTTTCTGGAAGGTGAATTCAGCTATACGCTAGATGAAAACAAACTGACCTATGGTTCTTCGGATCGCATTTATACAATAAATATCGATGGAGATGTATTGACAGCAGATTTTGTAATTGATGAAGAAACGTATACGAACGTATATGACCGAATTGAATCACTTCCTTACCCTTTTTGCGAATAGAGCTCATAGATTTAAACTTTGAATATGTTGTAGAGATTAACTATCAAACAAGAAACGACTTCAAGGAACCAGATATTCAACATGCTTGGTCCGTTTAGGTGAGACATAGGTGAAATCACTACCAATGATTTAGTGCGAACCTATTTTCTAAGTTTTGTATCAGCAAGTAAATTCGCAGGTCTAAAGTCATATGAAGAAAGATATAATAATCCCAGCAGTCAATGATGTATACGTGGCGGCTATCCGTGAATCAGAAGATTCGGAGAATAACTGGACAATATATTTGATCAATGATACAGGGGTAATGATTGAGAATGTGTTGGTCACTTCGAAAGGTTATGAACTTAATCATGGTAAGAAAAAATTGGTTTCTTCAACCATGCGACATCAACTTGAGAATGTCGAAGCACATACAGCCAAGCCTATTGAATTAATAATACCAGAGACTTTCGGCATTCATAACGAGTATTGGGTGGTGTTTTTTAAGGCGGGTAAGCTTTTCGAACGAAGGTTTACTTTCACTCCTCATACAATTGATGCTAAGTGTGAAGTACCCTTGCCAGTGTTGTTAGGTGTGAAAGGAATATTGGCTAAATAAAAGAAAGCCTCAAGGAATGCACCTAATGAGACTTATACCATTAGTTCAAATTTTCTTCACTATGTCTGCATCTTCAGATGATGCACTTCCTACTTCTGAACGGATTTTATAGACTATTTCTACGAGATGTTTTTGAAGTTTCTTTTGGTTCAACGACAACTGTTTTTTTATGCTTTCTTTCTGTTATATAGTTTACCTAAGTAGATGCCTAAACCAGCCCAAACAGCGGCTATTCCACCTCCAATTACACCTACAGCAGTTAGTCCTAAACCAACTCCTTCGGTTAATCCGGTAAACAACCAAGCAGTGAACATGTCACCTCCACGATAGACTACTACATCAATGACGGGTTTGGTTTTAAACCGTTTTTCTTTATCTACTTCGGTAAATAGCATTTCTCTTGCAGGTCGTGTCACGGCATAATTTCCTGATCGTCGGACCACTTGTAATCCTAAAAGAATAACGATGATTGGAGCAAAGGCTAGTATTAAAATCGCAACGCACATGATTAAGGGCATAAGGGCAAGGGTGTAACCCATTCCAAGTTTTTTAACTAACCTCGAAGTGGCAAAAAATGCAATACCAAAAGTTAGCACATTAACGATCCAGTCGATACTGCCTAAAATCTGTGTTCGTGTCGCTCTATCATATTCTGCTAATAGGTTTTTTTGTTGGAAGTAAACAAAAGTACTTATCATGGTATAGAGCAAGATAAATAGGCCTATGGAGAGTAGATATGGGTCTGTAATAAAGGTCTTAAAACCAGAAAATGGATTTCCACCCACTTTAAATAGGCTTGAATCTGAAACCTCATCTTCATTGTGTAGCTCGCTGGTCTTAATCTTAGTCAGACTAAAAATAATTGGAATTGGTATTAGAAGTAGGGTGGCGGCAACAAATATCAGGTTATCTATTCCCATGATTCCTGCAAATAATGTCGGAATTATCGGGCCTAACAGAGCTCCTGCACTTGCACCGGCAGCAATGATCGCAAAAAGTCGTCTTGCTTGATCTTTATTAAATAGATCAGACATATAGCTCCAAAAAACAGATAAATGGAACATTGCAAAAACACTCAGCCAGACGTAAAAAGATTTATCAATTAAGGTTCTGTCTGAAGTCGTCCACATGAAAAAATAAAACAGGACGAATGATGTTGCAAAAAAAGCATACACGCCAGGTACTAAATGTTGAAACCTAACTTTAGACACTATCAAACCATAAATAGCCACGACAGCAGTACTTATGAAAAAATTTAATGTCCACAACTGGCTTACCTCAGCGTCGGACCAGTCACTGGCCATGGCATCCCTTACTGGTCGCAATATGTAGTAAGCGATCATTAAGATAAAAACGAATAAAAAGGATAGGGCAGTGGCCTTTACTTCATGTGCCTCAATGTCAGAGACTTTTTGCAATAGATTTTTTACCATTTAATTAAGATTTGGAAGATATTTTTTTGTTCAAATTGGTTACCAAGGCATTTCTTTTCCTTTGTTACTGATTAAGGTACCACTATTCTTTTATTGCACACTAGTTGATTCTTATAAAATCATGCACCAAGAAGGTGTACACAAGTGATTCTCCTAAAGCAATCCATTAACCGCATCATTATTTTTCATATCACTATAGATAATCTTAAATCGGGCGGTTTTCAACTCACCCCACAATTCTAACATCTAACTGACTCAAAGAGTCTGTCAAAGAATTCATCTACATATAAGTTTTTGGCTGTTCATCTTCGTTTTGTCAGGTTTGACTCATAATTTTATACATCAGTTTATTCTGAATCGTTCGATACATTAGACCTTAGAATCGATTGTTAAGAGCTAATATTTGACACCTTTCATAGGTATATGGATTTGGCTTTTTTACATTTGATTCCTGTGAAAGAGATGTTTAATATTATAGGGTTTCAATCTATATTTTTAGTATTGATTGTAATACCAGTTTTTAGTCAAAAAACAACGGATCTCTTACCAATATCCGGTGCTGACTCAACTTATGTAAGAAAATTTTTGCGAAAAAATGAGCTCCGAATGTTTTATGGAGGTCAAGGTAACAATTTGTCAATAGGATCTACTCGCGATAAGGACATCAATGTAAATAGTGATCTTTATAATAATACCAATGATTTTATAGGTTTTGGGGTTACTTACGGATGGCTAAATGGAGACATGAGTTTCTCTTTGCCGGGTTCCACTTACTTGAAAGAAGAACGATCCAATCTAACTCAATTTAAAATAGCATTAGGTCACGCCCGTAGAAAAATGGTGTACCGAATGTATTATATAGAAAGTACTGGAGTTGTGCTTTCTGGTAGTAATAACGAGTTTGAAAGTACACCATCTATTCATGAAGTGAAGTTCGGAATGCAGATCACTTATTTGTTCAACGCTTCAAAATACTCCTACCGAGCAGCCATGTATCAATCAGAGTATCAGATGAAAACTGCAGGTTCATTTTTGATTCGGTTCGATCCATTTTATAGAAAAATTGGAGCAAATGGTCGTAGAATGATCCCCGAAGAATATGATCTTGTGTCCCGGTTTGGGGAACAGGCAGGGCTGGAATATATAAATTCCCCCGGTATGCTTGTATTAGTAGGTTATGGACTAAATATTGTCATTGGCGATTCGAAGTTCTTTATTTCTCCTATAGTATCAGTTGGTATTGGCCTGGCTCAAAATAGATATGTCACGGCAAATGGGACTGGTAGTTTTAATAGTACGGAGTATGGAGCGAATGCAGTTTTAAATGCAGGTTACAATGGTACAAAGTACTATGCAAAAATATTTTTTAACTGGTCGTCTGGATATACAACTTTGGATCCCACTTACCTTACCCATTCAAACCTGAATTGTGTCATTACCGTGGGTAGGCGATTTAAAAGTTTCAAAAAAAAACTTGAAGGTTGAGGCCTAATTAAGCTAGCATTTTCTTCTTTCAACTATTAAGATTTTTTCGAATAATTAAATTGACTTCAATGCTAAGTTGATTGCGACATTCGGGATTAAACTTTCAATTGTGATTTTTTTTTTGAAAGTCCATGAGAATTGGTGGTTCGAATGTACACTACTGTTTAGTGATTTCGAAATGACTGTATTATGTTTGAAAAATGAGTCACTAAATAACTAATCATGTCAAAGGAATCAAGAACCATATCAAGAGTGTTCATTATCGTCTTTTTCATAGTAACAACTCTTCTTGTTTCAATTTCTGCACTCTTCCTAAATCCCTTAACCAATGGTGGAGGTAGTCCAATATTTTTTATGGGCGTACCGATTAACATTGGAGTATATTATCTTCTTTGGAAATGGAAAGTGCATAACATAAAAATTTACCGAACCGATTAAGGACGGGAATTGATAATTCAGAATGCTTCTTTTGATTAATTGAAAGAGACAAATCCTACAACACTAACACGAATTTGACTCAAAGACCTAATTCCTCTTTAAGAAGATTTTTTTGATAATAGGTTGATTTTCTGCCTGAATAAATTTCAGATAGTAAATCCCAGCATTGATGTTATCGAGATTTAGTACATGAGAAAGTTTGTTGTCGATTTTTTTATTTAAAACAACCTGACCTGCAAGATTAAGCACCTCAATTCTGTTGAAAATAGCATGCCTTATTTCAATTTTAATTTGCCCTTCCGAAGGGTTTGGATAGATGCTTATTGCATCTTCTTTTGAACTAATGCCAAGTGGAGGCAATTCAACAATGAGTTGTATTTCACTTTCCATTTTGAGGTGAAGAGGATCGCTTGAGAAAATAAGCGAAGCAGAATGTTCGCCAGCTTCTAATTGAGCATTCACATAGAGCGTTAATTCCTGTTGCTGATCTTTGTCCAGGACGCCTTCATGTTCATCTATTGAAATCCAATGTTCTGCATTTGAATATTCTATGTCTATACTCCATACTAAATTACTGCCTCCGTCATTGCGGATGAAAATTGGCTCACTGGTTGAGTTTCCTTGAATCAGATGATAAGTCAAATCATCATGTTCTACATGAATAGATGGTTCGGCAGCTGCAAAACCATATAAAGGGATAATTATAGAATTCTTATTATGTGCATCACTAGTGATGGTCACTGTTTCTTCAATTTCTCCGCTTGAAAGAGGCGCAAATTTAATGTTGGATGCTATTGAATACCTGTTTTTTGAGAGGCGTATTGTCTTCTTCTCCCATGAACCTCAAACTTCAATTGCCTAGAACACACCTCCTTGATTGAAATAGAAAAATATGGCTTTCTCTATTTAAACCTACTAATCTCCCAAAGCCTGATTTTTTAGAAGAACGCTGGTTTTTAAATTGGTGATAACCCAAAAAGAAGGACAAGAGGTATTACTGCAATAAAACAATGCATGCATTGATTAGGTAAGGATGTGAGGTCATCGTTTTTATGCAAGTCTAAAAAAACTATTTTCAGCTATTTGTTAAGTGGGAGAATAACGGTTCATTCATTTTTTTGCATTAATCAAAATGAAGAGGAGTTATCTGTAATAATAAGTCATTGTTCGAAACTAATTGAGCTGTCTCTTCATCTAAAGAATATAACATAAACTAATATGATCAAGAACTACCTAAAAACTGCAGTTCGATACCTGGCAAGACAAAAAGGATACACCGCCTTAAATATCATTGGACTGACCATTGGTATTTCCGCAAGCCTTGTCATCATTTTGTATTTGTTTAATGAGTTGAGTTATGACAAGCACCATGAGAAAGCGGATAGGATATACCGAATTAGTTCAGACATAAAAGAAACAGATGACGCTTTTAGGTGGACTTCCACACAAAACCCTTTGGGACCTAAAGTCAAAGAAGAATTTGCTGAGGTAGAACAGTCCGTGCGATTTGTGCAAAACGGACGGACGAGATTCGAGTACCAGAACATTAACTATTTTGAAGAGAAGATCTTTTATGTGGATTCAACGGTTTTCGACGTTTTTACTTTTGAATTTATTTCTGGAAATCAGGAGACTGCATTGGATGCTCCTAATTCCATCGTCCTTAATGAGACGATAGCAAACAGGATATTTAAAGGAGAAAACCCAATGGGTCAAACACTAAAATCTGATGGGGATCGATCTTTTCAAGTAACAGGTGTGGTCAAAGACATGAAACCTAATTCTCACATCATTGCTAATGCAATGATGTCTATGGGTACTATTAGAGAGAGGATGTCAAGAGGTAATTGGGGAGGCTTTAATATTTTTACCTATGTTTTATTGAATGAAAATATTGATCCCGAAGCATTTGAAATAAAACTGCACTCGCTGATTGAAGAGTATGTCAACCCAATATTTGAGCAGTATAAGATTACCATCAAATATGAATTGATCAATATATTAGACATACATCTATATTCTGATTTTCAAGGTGAACCACAGCCCAAAGGTGACATCACCTATATTTATATTTTTTCTGCCATCTGTATTTTCATGGTACTCATTGCTTGTATCAATTACATGAATTTGGCCACAGCCAAATCAGTCAAACGAGCGACTGAAGTGGGTATTCGGAAAGTCTTAGGTTCTGGGAAGAAAAGGCTTATGTTCCAATTCCTAATGGAATCTATATTGATTACCATTGCCGCTTTTATATTGAGCCTTATGGTTTTAATGATATCAGTTCCTTTGATCAATAATTCAATGGGTACAAACCTGAACTTAGTAGCACTCGCAAATCCACTATTGATTTCAGTAATAGGATTAATTCTTTTGACCACCGGAATATTCGGTGGTAGTTACCCAGCTTTTTACTTGTCTAAGTTTCTACCGGTAGAAGTGCTTAAAGGAGGTAATTCTAAAAAATCAGGAAATGCTGCATTTAGAAAAATATTGGTTGTAGTGCAATTCTCAATTTCAATATTCATGTTAGTTGGGACGGGAATAATCTATGATCAAATGAGTTATGTAAGCTCAAAAGACTTGGGTTTTGATAAGGATCAAGTAATTGCTTTTGACTTGTCCAATGAAAAACAAAGAACAAAATGGACCGTACTTAAAAATGACATCCTTCAAAGCCCCAATATTTCTAGTGCATGTACTTCAACATCCCGGCCAGGTGATGGCTTTAGTAAAAATTTGATGGAAGTAGAAATGGAAGAGGGGAACATGGATCAAAAAGGGATCAATTTATATGAGGTTGATTATGATTACTTTCCTACATTGAATATTGATTTCGTAGAAGGTCGGAATTTTTCTAACGAATACCCTTCTGATACTGCTTCGGCAATCATTATCAATCAAGCCATGATCAAACGATTCAATTGGACGGATCCAATAGGAAAGAAATTTAATTTTCTTGAAGATTCAGTAAACATTTATCGTGTCATAGGTGTGGTGAAAGATTTTCATCAACGGTCCTTGTATAACCAAATCGAACCTATGGCTTTCTTCCCGAATCTAAACAATGGACGTGTATTGGTGAAAATTGACAGAAATGTGAAAGAATCGATTGCCTCTATTAAAAGTAGTTGGGCGGAAACATTTCCTAATGTGCCTTTTGAACATTCATTCCTAGATGCGCAATTTAAAGATCAATATGAAACAGATGAGCGTCGTGGAAATCTATTCTTGGGTTTTTCATTGATGACCATTCTTATTTCTTGCATGGGATTGTTAGGTTTAGCCTCGTTCACAACAGAACAGCGAACTAAAGAAATAAGTATCCGAAAAGTGTTAGGTGCTAGTACTTCTGGCCTATTGGGGATGTTGATTAGGGATTTTTTAATCCTTGTATTCATCGCTGCAATTCCAGCCTTTGTTGCCTCATGGTTTTTTGGTAAGAGTTGGTTAGAGAATTTTGAATACAGTGTTGAAATTAATTATTTGATATTCGCCCTAGTTTTAGCAATCACGTTAATTATTACAGTGTTGTCAACTGGTTATTTTGCCTTGATAGCAGCCACTTCAAACCCAGCCAATAAGTTGAAGTATGAGTAAATTATTGATGATGGGAGAACAGCGAGTTGAATTGACGTATTGCATGCTTAGTCCAAATAGAAATATAGAATTAAGCGGAAAAGACTAAAAGGATTTATCATATTGAGGTTCATAAATTTCACATGAATATTCTTTCAATTGTCCCATTACCCCTTTTACTCATCGCATTTTTGGAACAACTGATCTAAAAACATTTATACTCACTCAAAAAAAGAATAATATAGCCTCGTACAATTATCAGAAAGATCAATTTGTATAACAGGTTATGAAAGCAGCGTTCTCAATCATAATATTTCTTTTGCTATACCAAGCTCGTTCAGCTGAACTGGCTGATACATGGGGAATAGATTATACAGAAGCTGTTCTATTCATTGATGAGAACTGTTCAGTTTTTGAGGCCATAAGTAGTGAATATGGAATGGACCCTCTGGTGATTAAGTCAGTGGTTTTCCCAGAGTTGTTGCGATATTCTTTAGTCAGGGATTTTCTAGAAACCGAAATAGTAGCGTGGGGGTATGTGGATCAAGAAGCAGGTTTTGCTGATTTTTCTATTGGTCACTTTCAGATGAAGCCTTCATTTGTTGAGGACTTGGAAAGTCGATTGTGTCAAAGCAATCAAATGGATTTATATCAACCACTCCTCATTTATCGGGCTAGCAATGCCAGAAACATTAGAGCGGAAAGAGTCAAGAGAATTCAGGATTTAGCATATCAAATCCGGTATTTGTGCAGCTTTATTTCGATTGCCAGAGAACAAATCAAAGAGCTTTCCTGCCTAACGTCAGTTGAACAAGTTAGGTATTTAGCTACACTCTATAATTCGGGATTAGAAAACGATTTTAGTCGGTTGTTACTGCTTTCAAAAAGAAAGACTTTCCCTTATGGAATGAATTATTCAGGCCGTCAGTACAGCTATGCTGCTATTTCCGAATCGTATTATAAAACCTTTAACCAAATAACAATATGAAACCGACAAGTAATTATTACCCCTTACTTTTTGTTTTGTTGCTTTTGATTTCTTGCGCTGAGAAAAAGAGAGTAGCGATCAATCCGCCATTACCAGAAATTCAACCAGCGTTTGCTTCATTGCTATTCGACGCAGCTGAAGGTGGGATGTTGTCCACGGAAAAAGGAACAAGAATTGAGATTCCTTCGAATGCTTTCATTGACAGTTTAGGCAATATTGTGGAAGGAGAGGTTGAATTGAAATATAGAGAGTTGCATGATACAAAAGATATATTTCTTTCTGGAATTCCCATGGAAATCAATTCTGAAAGTAAAACTGAAGTTTTGTCATCAGCAGTGATGTGGGAAGTCAGTGCAGAACAAAACGGTAAATCTTTGACTCTTGATTCTGCTAATGGAAAAACGATTAAAACCAACGTTGCTAGTAATGTCCTAGGTGAAGATTATGATTTATGGAATTTTGATACGGAAAAAGGCGAATGGTCGAATGTTTCATCTGTAAAACCTGAACCAAATCCATTAAGACTAGAAGCGAAAGTAAAATCGGACAGTACAACGCAGGTACTGAATGGACTAGATTTGAGCAATGCCTTTGTCTTTAATTACTATGGATTAATTGATGTATGGAAGCCAAAGGATCGGGTTTTCAATTATTATTATGGAGACAAAGGTTATCCATCTGATAGATATACAAGAAAACTCAAGAAGAGAGCAGAAGGTTTTGGGCTGCAATGGGTTCAAATGATGAATGATTATGAAAGTGTAGTCTATTACGGAAAAGATTACCCGGTAGGAATGCTAGTTTGGGAAACAGAGAAAGCAATTCCTAATTGGGTGAAAAATAAGAAAGAAGGATATTTCAGGTGTACAAAACTATCTCGTCATCGATACAAAATAGTTTTCTATAAGAGTTATGAAAAACCAATTTATTCTACCATTGCTAATATTAGAATGTCTCTAAAAGACTTGTATCGAATAGGTAAAGAGGATTGGGAAAGAAATTTGGCGAATCTTCAAGCTGAATTAGAAGAACAGGAAAGAAAATATGCGACTTTGACAGCGGTTCGAAGATCCTTTGAAATATCAAAAATGGGCATTTATAATTATGATCGATTGCTCAATGAGCAAGGGGATTTAATGGTGAAAGCATCATTTTTATTAGAAGGAAAAGAATTTGAAAATCGAGATGAACTGATGATCTATGCCTATTTGAGTGAACAAAATTCAGTGATTCGTTACTATCCTCAAGACTTTAAGAAATTCGTATTGTACCCCGGGGCGAACTATAAAATATTTTGTGTAGCTGGCCCAGGAAAAATGGCCTATTTGCCTGAGGATAGATTTAACAAGTTATTGAATGCTATTCCATCCTTGAAGAATCAAGAAAATCCTGAAATAGTTTTGGATCTGATCTTGCATGATCAAATAGTTAATACTGGAGAAGAGTTTGATGCTTTTCTGAAAGGATTAGAGGTTGACCAAAATAAATCGATATCCTTACTTCGATGATAGGTGTTGTTCTGATCGATTTAAAAAAGCTTTTTGATTCTTTTGAAAGTGAATGCTAGTTACTTCAAATTAAAATCACCTTTATTTGCGTTTTAATGCCAATGAAATCTTCAAAGATAGAATTGATTTGTTAGAAGCTGTTTAGAAAGGACTAAAAGCCTTTTCATTTGTCAGAACGCACATTCAAAAGAACATGAGTAAATTATTTTCAATAGTGATCCTATCCATCTTAGGATATGGTGTAAGCTTTGGTCAAACCACTATTATAGGAAAATTGACCAGTGAAGAAGGAGAAGTTGTAGAATATGCTTCCGTTGCGCTTTACGATAATGATGAATTAATCGCTGGGGTAGTTTCCGACCTAAACGGTGTTTTTGAGATAACTAAAATCAAGACCGGTAATTATCGTTTGGAAGCGAGTTTTTTAGGGTATGACAAAACAACATTAACTGTATCCATTGGAGATGAAAAGAAAAAAGACATTGGCCGTATTGTCTTAAAGGCCAATCAGAAAATGTTGGATGAAATTGAAGTATCGGGAGATAAATTAACTACGCTGCATAAAATCGATAGACAAGTATATGAAGCTGACCAGTTCAAGAATAGTGAAGGGGGGACGGCTACAGATGTAGTACGAAATATGCCTTCCGTAAGCATTAATGGAGAAGGTCAAATGTTGGTTAGAGGAACTTCCGGATTTGTTGTGCTATTCAATGGGAAACCCATACAGTCAGATGTATCTATGCTTTTAGATCAATTGCCTGCCAATGCCATTAAGAACATAGAAGTGATAACCGCACCTTCAGCCAAATACGATTCTGAAGGAAAAGCTGGAATTATCAACATTATCACTACCAAAAATGCTGGGGATGGCATGTTTGCACAGGTCAATTTAAAAATGGGCTTGCCTAGCATAGAGTCGTATGATAATCCTGTAAATGCCCACCGATATGGTGCTGACTTTACCATCAATAATAGAAAGGGTAATTGGGATTGGTCGGTTGGAGCGAGCTATTTACGCAATGATAAAACTGGTAGAAGAGAAGGGGATGTATGGACCGAAATTGATGACAAGCGTACTGAATTTCCTTCTGATGGAGAAAGGAGCTTCGATGAAGTAAATTATTCAGGTAGGTTTTCTATTGGTTATCACCCCAATGATCGTAACGATTTTAATGTAGGATTTTATGGGGGGAAAAGAAACAAAGAGCGTCTTGCCGATATCTATTATGATAATTCAACCTATCAATTACCCGAAGGAAATCAAATCAGTGCTTTTGACTATTACAATCATAACCTGAGAATTAGAACCGGTGACTTTGTGCTTGGAAGCATTGAATATGCACACACATTTGATAATAAGTCCCAACTTTCTACTTCATTTCTTTATGAATATACCCTACTCGGAGGACCTACTGAAAATGATAATCTTCCTACTGAATGGCAGGGTACAGATGACTATTATCAGCTGGAATACAACACCAATGATAACCCATTAAATGGCTTGAGATTTAATCTGGACTATGCATTTAAAAAAGGTGAAGTGGGTCAATGGGAGATTGGTTATCAATACAGAAGCTTGGATCACAAAGGGGATTTTGATTACAGAAGATACAATGAGGCAACAGACAACATTGATGATCGAGATAACTGGGAAATTGTACCTGAATTTACAAGTGAACTGAATTTGAAAAGAACCATTCATTCTGCTTATGCGATGTGGTCAGGTAAATTAGATAAATGGTCTTTTGGTGGAGGTCTGAGAACCGAATTGATGGATCGTACCCTTGATTATTTAAGCGCAGTTCCTGGATCTACTCAAGAAGTGTTGAATTACGACTACTTAAAATTCTTTCCTTCTGCCAATGTTCAGTATGAAGTGAATGATGAACTCAAACTCAAAGCAGCATATAGTAAAAGAGTCCAGCGTACCACCACATTTAAAATGAACCCATTCAAGGAGAGGGAACATTCAGAGACTTTGGAGCAAGGCGATGCCAACCTCCTTCCTGAATTCGTTGATTTATTCGAACTTGGCGTTGTAAAGGACATCAATGAACATTCATTTTTTGTTACTGCCTATTTTAGAAATACTGAAAACGTGATCAACCGAGTAAATACGGTCGACAGTGATACCGTCCTGAATCGGATATATACTAATGTTGGAACAGGTAAGTCAATCGGTTTTGAATTGGGTACAGACTTGAAATTGACAGATTGGTGGAAACTGTATGCTGGAGCTAACATCTACCATGCGAGCATCGAAGGACAATTCAATAATGAATTAGTGAATACAAGTGCCTGGCAAAACTCATTCAACATAAATACTTCATTTGAAATAGGTAAAACGTGGAATGTACAATGGTCATTGAATTATTTATCTGAAAGATTGACTGCTCAAGGTTCTGATTCTAGGTTTTACAATCCAAACCTGACAGTTCAAAAGACCTTCTTGGATAAACGGTTGACTGTAACTGCACAGTGGTTGAATATGGATATGGGACTTCTGGATACCAATGAACAGCGTATAACAACATTTGGTGATTATAACGATCCAAACGACGGATTGGACAAGGCATTTTACACAACGACCAATTACGTGTATGAAGTTGACATGATCATGATCAACATTAGTTACAAATTCAATCAATTGAAAAACAAAGCCAAATTTGTCAATAGTGAGTTTGGAGCAAAAGAGTTTTAGAGAAATTGTACTTCTTCTGCAATGGTTCTTATTTGGATCTAAATGCTATCAATGACATTTCAATATTAGAACGCATTTCTAATTCTGCTTTTTGTTCATCGCCTTTTTCCATGGCGTCAATTATAGCAAGATGTTCTTTTAATGTTTCTTCTGGCTTTCGCAATAGACCCGCTTGAAATGCTTTCAAGTGTACATTACTTAACATTTCTAATTGGGGAATTACTTTGTTTCCACTCCACTCAAGAATGAATGCATGGAAATTACGATCGGCAATGGCATACTCATCAGAATTGATATTTTTTTTGCCGATAAAAGGTTTAAAACAGTCTTTCAGTTGTTGCAATTGTGATTTGGTAATTAACCGTGTGGTAAGTCGAGCTGATAACCCTTCCAAAACTGCACGACATTCAAATACATCAATGAGCTCTTCAATATCAATGGATTTGACAAACATCCCGCGTCGAGGTATGCTTACAACAAGCATTTCAGATTCTAGCTTTTGCAAAGCCTTGATTAATGGGCTTCTACTTACACCTAATTGAGCCGCAAGTTTCTCTTGAATGATTTTCTGATCTTGCTTGAGTTCTTGGTCAAATATCATTTTTTTGACTTCTTTATAAACTCTATCGACTAACTCTAGGTGCTCCATGTAATGACTTATTGCTTCTAATTATATTGCAAGATATAAAATAATTGATTTTTTAAAACTGAATTTTGAATTCAAAATACAAAAGTTTAAGTTTGCTGAAAATCAAACAAGAATACACTTCATAGTAGAAGTAAAAGATAAAAAGCCTACAAAAAATATGAAAAATTATAAAATAGCAGCTGTCAATGGTGATGGAATCGGGAATGAAATTGTACCTGCGGGAATGGAATTGTTGAATGCGGTAGCCAACAAACATGGCTTTGAGATTACTTCTGATACCTATCACTATGGTGCTGCTCATTATAGAGATCATGGTCATTTTCTTCCAGAGGATGGATTAGAGACCATGAAGAAATATGATGCTATCTATTTTGGTGCAGTGGGCTTACCGGAAGTGGATGATACATTACCATTCAAATTGTTTACAAATTTCATACGTACACAATTCAAACAATACGTCAACTTGAGACCTGTTCATCTTTGGGATGGGATTGCAAGTCCATTGGCAAATAAGGGAAAAGAAGATATTGACTTTGTTATTATACGTGAGAACAATGAAGGCGAATTTGTTCAATGTGGACGCCAAATGTATCCTGATAGTCCTGAAGGATTTGCTACTGACACGAGTATGTATACACGCGCCGGAATTTCAAGAGTTGCACATTATGCCTTCAAATTGGCTCAAAAAAGAAGAAAGCATTTAACGAATGTGACCAAATCAAATACGCTGATACATTCATTGGCTTATTGGGATAGAATTATTGAAGAAGTAGCGGAGCAATATCCAGACGTCGAATACAGAAAGATGTATGTTGATAATGCTTCTGCAAGTTTTGTGCTTCACCCCGAGTACTTTGATGTCATGCTTACGACTAATATGATCGGTGATATTCTGTCAGATCTAGGAGGTGCCATTATGGGTAGCTTAGGTTTAGGAGGCAGTGGAAATATCAATCCAGAAGGAGATTTCCCATCAATGTTTGAACCGATTCATGGATCTGCTCCAGACATTGCAGGACAAAATATAGCCAATCCCATTGGACAGTTTTGGTCTGGTGCTTTGATGCTTGACCATTTGGGTGAAAAAGAAGCGGCTGCTGATTTATTAAAAGCAGTTCATGCAATGACAGCCACCGGGTTAAAAACAAAAGATTTAGGTGGATCAGCGTCTACACAAGATGTAACCAAGGCAACATTAGAAGCATTAAATAACTAAATGTTTGACCTGTCAAAATATCATCTCCATGATTTGACCCATGCTTATGATGATAGTATTGCTGGCTTTTCTGAAGAGCCAGCCCGTACTTTATCAAAGGATGGATGGAATGCAAAAACCTTGACTTTGTATTCTCATGCAGGTACGCATATGGATGCGCCCTTGCATTTTGGAATTAGTGATCACACCATTGATCAATATACTCCCAATGATTTAATGGGCAAGGCCTGGATTGCTGATGTCGAAATTTTTGAAGGAAAGCAATTGATTGAATTGGATGATGTGATTAATCAATTGAAAGGGTTTCAGTCAGGTGACTGTTTGGTGATTCGAACCAACTGGTCCAAGAAGTTTAAGGAATCCAATTTCAAAGCGGATTTGCCCAGGATTAGTGAAGGTTTAGCGCATTGGTGTTGTGAACAAAAGGTGAAAATGCTTGGTGTAGAACCACTGTCTGTAGCGGATGTTGAAGACCTTGATGAAGTCACTCGAATCCATCATATATTGATGAAAGGGAATGTGACTATTATTGAAGGATTGAGGAATTTGGGAGGTATCAAATCGCATTCTGTCTTTCTCATTGCATTGCCTCTGAAAATTAAGAATGGAGATGGAGCACCCGCCAGAGTCATAGCTTTTGAGGAAAAATAACTACACTTCGTTTTTTGAAAATTATTCGTACTGAAGCGAGAATTAACTATGAGTAAAAAATGATTGCCAATACAATTGACTTATTGAAAAAAGCACAAAAAGGAGGATATGCTTTAGGTGCTTTTAATATCTATAACTTAGAAGGTCTCTCAGCTGTGATTAATGCAGCGGAGGAATTGAGTAGTCCAGTGATGGTGCAACTTCATCCAATTTCCATGGAATGGAACCAAAATCGTTTGATACCTGCATGCTTGGCTGCCGCTGAAGCATCAACTGTTCCCGTTTCAATTCACTTGGATCATAGCCAAAGTATTTCCGCTATCGACACGGCATTGAAAAAAGGAATTACTTCTATTATGGCCGACGGTTCCGATTTACCTTTTGAAGAAAATTTAGTTTTCACCAAATCTATTGTTGACAAGGCGAATGCTTTTAATGCTCAAGTAGAGGGCGAATTTGGTAAGCTTGCCGGTGAAGAAGATGGATTGGCTGTAGAAGAATACGAAGCGAAAATGACTAATCCAGATTTGGCAGAAGAATACGTTCAAAAGACAGGTGTTAGTAGTTTAGCGGTTTGCATTGGCAATGTTCATGGAAAATATGCGAATGAGCCTAATTTGGATTTTGAAAGACTTGAAAATATAGGGAAAAATGTAGATCTGCCTTTGGTTTTACATGGAGCATCAGGTATTCCTGAAGCGATGGTTAAAAAAGCCATTGCGTTGGGCGTATGTAAATTTAATGTCAATACAGAAGTGAGAGGAGCATATATGGCTGCAATTAACAAGGTTTTACAGAATAGCATAAAACCGGATGTAATGCCTATCATTCAGCTCGCATTAAAGGAGATGACCGAGGTAATTAAGCAAAAAATTATACTCTTTAATTCAGATGGGAAGGCCAGCAAATAGCCTACTTCGAACTCAATTTCAAATGAGTCCATCGACCTCTTGAATAGGCTGTGATATCACCTTCAGGTATTTTTCCATTCGTATGAGAATTGAAAGAAATAGATATTACATCTTGAGGTTTTAAAAGGTAGGAGCCAAAAGATAAATTGTAGTTTGAAAATGTATCGTTGGTTGTAGGATTCTGAACTTCATTGACCTTTTTTCCATTAATTAATAGTTTGTAAGTTGATTCTCCATCATTTTCAGGTACGGTATTGATTACAATATCATATGTGTTTTCTGGACCTTCAAAAGTGTGATTGGCAATGGAATATTTTCCTTTGTATTTGCCCGCATTGATGGCTAAGGCATTTCTTTGTTTGTCTTTGTAGTGTGGAATGTATTTAGTGGTATCTAGGAGAGGTTTGAAATCGTTGAGCGCTGACAATTCCAATTGCACTGGTTTTGTTGTGGAACATGACACTTGAATAATTAATAGAATGGTTAATGTAGCGATTGATAATTTCATTTCTGTTGATTTAGTGCTATTCTCCTTCTTAGCTTTTTGTGACTTGAATCCTGATTATACACTTGCTAAGTTAATAAATTCTTTTATTTTTGAATTCAAAATGCAAAATACAAAAATTAATACAATAAGATTTCCTGAATTCCATTATTCGAATTCGTTTCTTGGCCGACTTAAATGAAAATAGATACAAGCATATTGGATACTATTGAAACGGAGAAAAATGATCAGAATCGTTCTCTAATTGATGAGTTACGTGGTGATCAGGTGATTGTGGTCTTAGATGATGACCCAACAGGCACCCAAACTGTGCATGACGTTGATATTCTAACAGAATGGTCGGAAGAAAGATTGGCAGAGGCATTTTCTAGTCCTATTTTTTATATTCTGACAAACAGTCGAAGTTTAGAAGAATCGGAAGCCTACGATTTAGTTTTTGAGATTTGTCAGAATGTAAAAAATGTAGCATCCAAATTGGATAAATCATTTTTAGTTATTGCAAGAGGAGATAGTACTTTGAGAGGGCATTATGAAGCGGAAACTCAAGCGATAAAGAATGCCATTCATTTACCAGATGCAATTACGGTTTTTGCGCCTGCCTTTTACCAAGGCGGAAGATTCACAATTGATAATACTCATTTTGTGGATGACGAAGGAAAATTGATACCTGTTTCCGAAACGCCTTTTGCGCAAGACGAAACATTTGGTTTTAATTCAAGCAATCTGTACGACTATGTTTTGGAGAAGAGCGCTAGTACTAAATCGAACAACGAAATTTTTGATTTAAGCATTGAGGAATTACGAAATTTTGAAACTCAATCCTTGGCTGATAAAATTATTAAGCACCAACAAAAAAAAGCACTAATCATTAATGCTGTAAATAAAAGTGATTTGGAAAGGGCGGTGCTTGCACTATTCATGGCTCAAAAAAAAGGAGCCTCCTTCATATTCAGAACCGCAGCCAGCATCGTTTCCATATTAGGAGGAGTTACTCAAAAGCCACTACTAGAATCTGAGGATTTTAATAAGCATTCAAATGGAGGGTTGATCGTTGTAGGGTCTTATGTACCAAAAACTACGGAACAACTTAACTTTCTTTTAGAGCAACATACTCTTAAAGTATTTGAAGTTGATGTAGCGACAATATTGAAAGAGCCTTCGTCTCAATTAATCAACTCTTTGTCTGAAGGCATAAGTGAATCAATAGCTCAAGGAGTACATTGCGTATTGCATACCAGTAGGGTCTTGATTTCAGGAAAAGACAAAAAGTCTAGTCTTTCCATTGTCAATCAAGTTTCTAATGTAGTTATGTCAGTATTGAACAAGATTGAATCAAAACCTTCCTTTGTGATTGCCAAAGGAGGAATAACTTCCAGTGATGTAGCAACCAAAGTTTTAGGCATAAAGAAAGCAAAGGTTTTAGGCCAAATATTACCAGGTGTACCAGTTTGGGAACTGGGTGAGGAAACAAAGTATCCGGGTATGACATACATTGTTTTTCCCGGGAATGTCGGTGGGGCGAGTGCCGTTGCGGACGCATTTAGTAAACTGAAAAACTAATGAATAAAATTATACCAATGCGGTACCTCTTGGTATTTGCCACATTTACACTCTCATTAATTCTATATATTGATAGGGTCTGTATCTCTGCCGCCAAAAGTGCCATTAGTTCAGATATGAGATTTACTGACACGCAAATGGGATGGGTAATGTCGGCATTTGCGTTAGGTTATGCACTTATGCAAATTCCATCAGGACTAATGTCCGATCGATATGGGCCTAGAGGTGTCCTGACTGTTATAGTTGGGGTATGGTCTGTATTCACAGCACTCACAGGAGCTGTTAAAGGGTTGATTTCAATGTTAACGGTTAGGTTCTTGTTTGGAGCAGGTGAGGCAGGAGCTTTTCCAGGTATTAGTCGTTCCGTGTATTCATGGTTTCCTGTAAAAGAAAGAGGAATTGTTACTGGGATTAATTTTTCTGGATCGCGATTGGGAGCAGCATTCGCATTTCCTTTGGTGGCTTGGATGGTGAGTTATTTTGGATGGAGAACGAGTTTTTATCTGATGGGGGCCGTTGGTGTTTTGTGGGCCGTTTTCTGGTATTTCTGGTTTAGAAATGACCCTAAGGATCATCCAGGAATTTCGGAAACCGAAAAAGATTATATCGTAGCTAATAGACAGCAAAGTAAGGATGAGAAAGAAGAAGATGCTGGATTTTCGGCCAAAGCAATGTTCAAATCCAAAAATGTTTGGTTGGCCATGTTCCAATATTTTAGTACCAACTTCATTACTTTCTTTTGCCTCACATGGATGTTTCCTTACCTGCAAGATCGATTTGGGATGTCTGCATTGGAAACTGGTGGTTACGCTATGATTCCCTTAATATTTGGTGCTTTTGGTAATTGGGTCTCTGGATCCATGGTAGATTATATTTATAGAAAAGGAAATTGGAAACAATCGCGTTCGATACCAGCGATTGCTGGTTTTGCGTTAGTGATTATTGGAATTGCAGGCATAGTATCGGTAAATGGCGTTTTGCCTGCCGTAATATTTTTGTCGCTAGCAGTTTTTGGTGCTGATATGGTGTTAAGTCCGTCATGGTCACTTTGTGTGGATATTGGAAAAAGTTATTCAGGCACAGTATCGGGTACAATGAATATGGCAGGTAATATTGGTTCTTTTATAACAGGTATTGCATTTCCATACCTAGCACTATGGACCGGTACGAGCAACACATTTTTTGTAATTGCTGGAATCATGGCAATGTTTTCAATTGGTTGCTGGTTGGCAATCGATCCATCTAAACCTATAGCCCAGAATGACTAAAAAGTATCGAGGCGTAGCAGTGGGTGCAGGTTATTTCAGCCAATTTCAGTATGAAGCATGGAGTAGAATTCCTGAAGTGGAAATTGTTGCTTTTTGCAATAGGGATAAATCTTCTGGAACTGAGATTCAAGAAAAGTATGGTATTATGACTCATTATTCTGATTTCAGAGAAATGATCGACAAAGAACAACCAGACTTCATTGATATTATTACTCCTCCTGAAACACATCTTGAAATGTGTCAATATGCAGCAGATAGAGGCGTTGATATTATATGCCAGAAACCACTTGCGCCTTCATTGGAAGAAGGAAAGGAAATTGTAGCATTGGTTAAGAAAGCAAATGTACGATTTATGGTACATGAAAATTGGCGATTTCAACCTTGGTACAGAGAGCTGAAAAAGTTAATTAAAAGCGAAGTAATAGGGAATGCGCATAGCGTTTATTTTCGCAACCGAATGGGAGATGGATGGGGTGATCAAGCCTATATACCTAGACAACCCTATTTTAGGAAATATCCTAGGTTGCTCGTTTACGAAAATGGCATACATTTCATTGATACTTTTAGGTATTTATTTGGTGAAGTAGAAAATGTTTATGCCAAATTGAGAAAATTAAACCCTGTTATAGCCGGTGAAGATTGGGCAATGATTCAATTTGAATTTGCCTATGGTTTGCACGCCATTTGGGATGCAAGTAGATTCAATGAACCTAACTATGAAAACTCAAGATTTACTTTTGGTGAAATGCTCATCGATGGGATGAAAGGTTCAATTAGACTCTATGCTGACGGTAGAATAACTATTCAAAAATTTGGCGAGTTGGAATTAGATCATGCCTATAGCTTTGAAGACAAGAACTTCTCTGGAGACTGTGTTTATACTACTCAAAGACATTTTATAGATGGAATCATTAGCAAAAAACAGTTTGAAACCAATGGTGATGATTACTTGAAATCTCTGGCAGTTCAAGAGGCTGTATACAAATCTGCTGATTCGAGATTACCTGAAAAAATTAAGTGAAACTATTAAAACCATAATAATGAAAACCTATACACTAGTTATTGTCGTTCTATCATTACTTTATATAAGTGCTTGTACAGAAGGAAAGAAAGAAAGTAAGAAAGAAGGTTATATTGAGGTTGAAGCGGAAAGTTTCAATGCTCAGAAAAATAACGAAATCAGAAGTTGGTTAATTAGAAATGAATCTAGTGAACAACATGAACAAGATTTGGATTCCATGGAATACAAAACGGCCAGTAATTCAGAATATTTAGAACTTCTTCCGGACACTAGAGTGACTCATGACGATGAATTGATCAAAGGAATCAATTTTAACCCCGAACCTGGTTTTTCGATTTTAGAATATAAAGTGAATATTGAAGTACCAGGTAAGTATTATGTCTGGGTAAGAGCATTTTCTACAGGACCAGAAGATAATGGTATTCACGTTGGGATAGATGGAACATGGCCAGAATCAGGTAAAAGAATGCAGTGGTGTGAAGGAAAAAACGAATGGACTTGGGCTAGCAAACAAAGAACGAAAGAAGTGCATTGTGGGGAAAATGAGAAGATATTCTTAGATATAAATGAAGTAGGAGAGCATACTATTCAGTTCTCAATGAGAGAAGATGGTTTCGCATTTGATAAATTTGTTTTAACTACAAAATACGAAATGCCGAAGGATGAAATATAATACGGTTCAATCATAGAAAGTATAAAATACGTAATGGTGAAAGTCAGTAAATACAATAATTTTGAACACCCTGTTTTATGGGGAAATGGTTTGTTAGGAATTGGAATTTTTTTTCTCATAATACTGTCAAATCATCCTATTCAAGCACAAGAAAAACCATTTGAGGGTTTTACTTGGAAGAATGTTGAAGCGAAAGGTGAAGTAGTTGGACGACATGAAAATGCTTTTGTTAAGTTTCAAGACAAATTTTATTTAATAGGTGGGAGGGGCATAAATCCAGTGAATGTTTTTGACCCAAAAACAAACCAATGGGAAACCAAAGGAAAGACTCCTTTGGAGATCCATCATTTTCAGCCAGTAGTTTATAATGATGCAATCTATTTTGTGGGCGCTATGACTGGCAAGTATCCAGTTGAAACTCCCTTAGAGAACATTTGGATGTATTATCCCAAAAAAGACAAATGGGAAAAGGGGCCAAATATTCCCAAAGAAATTCAACGAGGAGGAGCAGGAGTTGTCATACGTAATGATAAAATCTATGTAGCATGTGGCATAGATTTGGGGCATACAAGTGGTACTAATAATAGCTTCGATTCTTTCGATCTTAAAACTTCCACTTGGACTAGACTAACTAAAGCACCCCATATTAGGGATCACTTTTCAGCAGTTTTGGTTAATGATAAATTGTACCTAATAGGTGGTAGGAACACCAGTGAACATCATGAAGACAATTTCGCAGCATTTTTTGGTGCAACAACTCCAGAAGTTGATGTTTATGATTTTAGTAGCGAAAAATGGATTACGTTGAAAGCACCATTGTCGGTACCAACAGCCGCTGGTTCCGTTGTAAATGTAGGTCAATACATATTGTATGCTGGTGGAGAAAGCAACCAACCCAAAGCACATAACCAGACTCAATGTTTAGATACCAAAACTGGAGATTGGATAGAATTGGCAACATTGAACATAGGTCGACATGGTAGTCACGCCATTGTCCATGAAGGTAATGTTTACATTGCAGCAGGTAGTCCGAATAGGGGAGGTGGAAATATGGGCTCGATTGAAGTATTTTCTAAATAAACTGAAGATCAAAAACTAACAATTAGTCATCCGCGTGTGCTCCATCCTTGCAACACATAGGTAAGTCGTCATAGGCCTTTAAATCTCTTTGGACATTGTCCGCATGATAACCAGTAAGAGAGATCCTTTTTCTTATGGTTTCTGGACTGGTTTTTTTCTCATTGTATACCACAGTGATAACTTTGTTGTCCAGATTTAAATTGGCAGATTTAACGCCTTTTTCATAGGCCAATTCCTTTTCAATGGCATACTGACACATCTCGCAAATTGCAGAAGTCTTGATTTCCACTTGATAACCTTTGGCAGTTTCAATTGGCGCTTTTTGACCATATATGCTCAATGAGATGGTCATAAGTATTGTTATAGCGATTGTATTTTTTAATTTCATCTTTTATTCTTTTAGTTTAAATCTAAATCCAGCATATACTACCCTGCCTGCTATTGGTGCCCATACGATTGATGCATCAAAATTATTGCCAAAAGGATTCTCCGCATCTATTATTGGATCAGTTTGTTTGAAATTCAATAAATTTTCTCCTCCTAAATAAATACTTCCCCAACGAAAGTTCCTACTTACCTGTCCATTCATTAAAAAGAAATCGGGCGAGAATTCTGGTCGTTGGAATTCAACAGGTTTGTCAGAAGTGTTAGGAAGGCGCTTAGCACCAAACCATTGCATGGTTACATCGAATTGCCATTTTTCAAATTTGGTTTCATATCCCATATTGGCAAATACTCTATGCTTGGAAGCAAAAGGCACCTGTTGCAATACTCCACCGATTGTGGATTGAACATTGTAATACTTATACGCTGCTTTCAAATTGAGTCGTTTCAGAATGACGTAATTTCCTTCGATTTGAAAACTATGGGCAAAAGATTGACCATTTAGATTATATACATTCAACTCACTTGAATTTTGATCCATGTCATAAATGAGTTGATTTTGGAAATGGGTATAAAAGTAATCACCCGTCAAAATCATTTTTCTGTCGCCTATTGGAATTTCCGTGGTTACGCTACCACCCATATTCCAGGAAACCTCTGGATTTGGAGCTTCTTGGATGATCAACTGACGAGAGGATACCAGAACCTGACTATTCTCCATGATTACGTTAGGTGTACGATAACCACGACCAATTGCCCCCCTTGTTGTTACTCCTGGAGATATTTGATACTTAACATGAAGTCGAGGTGTGAAGTAAGTGCCGTAAAGATTGTGAAAATCACTTCTTAGTCCAGCGACTATCGTTAAGTCATCACTTGGGATAAATGAGTATTCATAAAATAAACCCGGAACTATTTCTTGTCTATTAAATGTAGAATCAGCAAAATTTTCCTTTAGATCATCATAGAGAATGCTTACTCCTGTTTTATATTGATGAAAGGTATTTCCAATTATATTTTGAAAAATCACATTACCGTAGAATGTTGTTTCAGTTCCGTCATAATTATTACGGCCATATCCACCTTCAATGTCTAAATAGGAACCAGAATATATAAATCCCCAACCTTTGTATGGTTTTTGTGGAAATAGCAACCCTGTTTTCCCAAAAACTTCTATTCTTTTAGTATTGCTGATGAAGCCATAAAGGCTGGAAGTTTCGCTGTTACTCCCAAAACCAAATCCTAATTGCCCACCAGCTTTTTCATCAATCATAAAGCTGATACCAATCTGAGAATGTAGCTTTTCTGTGTGCAATTCGTACCTGTTTAGAAGGTTGATTTGTTTGGATTTTGGTACATCCATGAATCCATCATCATTGCCTTCTATTTCATTGTTGAAAAAATTAGAATGGAGCAGAAAAGCTGTTTTCCATTTTGCGCCTAATTCTTGAGCGATGTTTAAGTTCACCTCCATTCTTCCGAACGAATTCAAATAGGTATTGAGAAAAAGTTTTTCACTCGAAGGCTTTTTCAATTCCAAATTGATTTGACCAGTCATAGATTCATAACCATTGACTACAGATCCTGCTCCTTTGCCTAGATCGATTGACTGAATCCAGGTACCTGGGACAAAAGACATTCCATAACGACTTGATAACCCTCGAATATGAGGCATATTTTCTCTGTTGATTTGAACGTACCGTCCATCAAGGCCGAGCATTCTAATGGTTTTGGCACCGGTTACCGCATCACTGAATGAAACATCAACCGATGCGTTTGTTTCAAAACTTTCAGATAGATTGCAACAAGCTGCTTTTGTTAATTCCGCTTCAGAAATAAACTCTGTGTGAATAGGAGCTACTTGGTCAATAAATGTACCTGCCGCAGAAATAGTAACTTCTGACAGTTGCTCAGTTGATTCTCTGAGAATAATTCGTAAGGAAGTATTGACTTTGACTTGGATCGTATCGCTTTCATATCCTATGTAGGAGATGATCAGTAATGATGAATCGTTGGCAAGCTCCAAATCAAATCGGCCATGGATATCCGTTATGGATCCATTGTTTGTGCCCATTTCTTTAACCATAGCACCAATTAGCACTTCTTGATTCTGGTTCATTACAAGTCCACCAATTTTTTGACTCATACTTTTATGAAAAAGCATGACAAGTAGTAATATGTATAATATTTTTTTTAACATGTTTGTATGAAAAACAGTGAGAATCATTCCTGGTATAGGAAGATTTTTAGCCGTTGATGGGCCAATCAATTTTCTCAATTGCCATAATTGCCTTTAAAAGAGGAGGCATTACAGCGCCAACATGGTTCATTAAATAAGGAATTGTTGATTCAGAATGGGTATATTCTGATTGATAAGCGGAGGAATATATTTTGTATAAAATGCAAGTTCAAAAGGCTCTATCTGCAAGCATTCCACAACCAGTGGAATAACCGAATTTAAAACAAGAATTGATCGAATTTGGAAATCGAATTTCGTTTTTGAGTAGTCTTTTATTTTCAACTCTTCCTCGACATCATCACAACATTCCATGGGAGGGATGTCCTCACTTTCCAAGCCATTGATCTGCATGCAATCATGGGCTTTTTCAAAAAAAGCAATTGACTTCATACGTCCCATGCAATAATGCTTACTCATAGTAATACCTGTTGTTGCTACGAGTAGCATCAGTATTAAGAAGTAATGCAATATCTTTTTTGCGATGTTCATTGGAACAAAGGTACGAAATTTTAGAAGTTTAGGTTTAGTGACAAGCTTGATTAAACTTTTTTAGCTTGTAATAATTGTAAGGAAGTGGAGCGATGAAGCCAGCAATCATTGCTACTCCCAAAGCTGTCCAGTACATTGGATCTTCAAAAGCTGCTTTGCCACCCGTCATCATGAAGTCCGTTAAATTCATGGCTATTTCCATTCCGACCATTGAGATGAAGGACATGCCAAATGCTGTTTTCAAAGCAAGCATCCAACCAAACCCTTCTCTTGATTTGAGAATGACGGTTTCTAATGCAATAGAAGTACAAAGCCCAGCAATGATAGCCAAAACCATTTGTACGGTCATTGAAGTATCTGGATAGTTGGCCTGAAGGAAAATGAGCATCCCAAAGTCACCAATGGAGCAACCAATCAGACAATTTAGAGTATTAAAAGATGCTCTTTTCCATTTTATTCGATCCGACCAAAAGGAGTTATTTGGTTGAGTGCTTTTTGATTCAATTACATCATAACCCTCTTTTTGGAGTAGTTCTGCAATATTGTTAGAAGTTACCCCTTCTCCTGATACAGTAATTGTCTTAGGTTCCGTTGATAAATCGACTTTCCAGTCGTTGATGAAAGAAGATTCATTCAAATGAGGTGTGACTTTACTTACGCAATTTTCACAATGTAGGGTGGTATCTAATGTTAATGTTTCCATATAAAGCAAATAACGAAAATTTGCAGATGTGTTGTTCAGGTAATCTAGATTTCCTTTTTTATGAATGACTATACAACTAGAAAAGAAGGTCTAGGGTTCAGTTTATTCATGTAAAGACTCTTTATTTATCAAAAAAGGTAGCCCATAAATTATTATTTTAGAGTAGTCATGAAACTTCTCGTTGCAAATTATTAAAAGATGCTTAAAAATAGACCGATTCTCAAACAGCTAAACAATCTAATAGAACTTCCTAATAAACTATACTCAGAGAAAAAAAGTGAATCGAAAGGAACGGGTGAGATTACTTTTATCGGAGAGAAAAAGGTGCAAGAAGTTGAAGTGAAAATGTATTCTTTTAATACCTCGCATAGCGAATTAAAAGAGAATATTAAGTCATTTGAATTCTTCGGATCATTAGAAAAAGATAAAACTTACTGGGTAAATTTTCATGGGTTGGATGATGTCGACCTTGTTCAAGCTTTAGGAAAGGAAATAGCACTAGAACGGATGACTATTCGTCAAATGTTGGATACTACCCTTAGACCTAAACTTGAAGAATATGATAATTATCTATTTTTTAGTATTAAATCGATATTAAGGGATAGTGAAAGGGATTTAGAAATTGAGCAATTATCTTTCATTTTAGGGGAGCAATATGTTATTTCATTGCAAGAGAAAGTAAGTGATCATTTTGATCATTTACGAAATAAGATAGTTGATAAATTAGGGATGATAAGGTCGAAAGGGCCGGACTATTTATTATATCAGCTGCTTGACGCAATTTTGGATAATTACTTTGAGACTATCGACTCAATCAATATTGAAATTGCTGATACAGAACAGAAATTATTTTCTGACCCATCGCAGGAAGTCTTAATAAAATTAGAAAACTTAAAGAAAGTTGCTGAATTGATTAAAAAGTCATTGACACCTTTTAATGACGCACTAAGAAAAATTAATGCTAGAAAAACTAAATTCATCAATGATGAAATAGAGAAGTATTTTGGGGAACTCACCAATTCTTGTATTGGTGCCATTGAAGAGATAAATTCTGTTTCTCAGTCCTTAGAAAGTTTAACGAATATTTATTTTTCATCATTGAGTCAAAAAATGAATGAGACGATGAAAATATTGACAACAGTTTCAACCATTTTCATTCCTCTGACATTTATTGCAGGCATTTATGGTATGAATTTTCAGAATATGCCCGAGCTCAATCACCCCAAAGGGTACTTCATTGTTATTGGGGTAATGCTAATAATTTTATTAGGTATGATTTATTTTTTCAAAAAAAGAAAATGGCTTTGAGAGATTTATGCAACCCTATGTAAATTATTGAGTCTTATAATAAGAAAAAATCCATACAACCATGATCAAACATTTCCTTAGGCTTACAATCAGAAATCTTATTAAGAATAAAACTTATGTTATAATCAATATTCTAGGCATGGGTCTTTCATTGGCTTGTTGCATAGTAGCATACGTTAATCATGATTTCGCTGCGAGTTTCGACCGAAATCACAAGAATATCGACAAAATTTACAAGATTCATATCAATAAAAAAGTACAGGACAACATGGTTCCCTATGGAATTACACCACAGGCGTTGGCTCCCTCTTTGGAAAATGAATCCACTTCCATTCAAAAAATGACTAGGTATAATGGAGGAGATTTAATTATGCAGAAAGGTGATAATGTATTGAACAAATATTTTGCATTTACTGATGATGCTTACTTGGATATGTTCACTTATCCTTTAAAGTATGGTAACAAAGAATCGATTCTTGAAATTGGGAATGTGATTTTGAGTGATAAAACCGCTAAACTTTATTTTGATGTAGAAAACCCAGTTGGTGAACTGATCAAATTGAGAAATGGAGACGAAGAGGAGAGAAGTTTTGTGGTTTCAGGAGTGTTTGAGCCAATTCCAGAGAATACCAGTATGCAGTTTGACGGGATGATGAATTACAAGAATTATTTGACGTTCTATGATGTAGAAAATGTGGATTGGTCAAAATTTATTGCGGGAACTTTTATCTATGTAGATGATGCCAGTAAATTAACAGAATTACAGCGGACCATGGAGAAGTATGTGCCTATTCAGAATAAAGCGAGGGCAGATTGGTTGATTCATGATTTTGAGTTTATTCCTTTGACCGAATTGGGTGTGATTTCTCGAGATGTTAGAGCAACATGGATGTGGAATGCACCTCATCCAGCAGCTGTAATTGCTCCTACAATAATGGCTCTTTTAATGTTGCTCATTGCTTGTTTCAATTTTACAAATACATCAATTGCAATTTCTAGCAAAAGGTTGAAGGAAATTGGTATAAGAAAAGTCATGGGGAGTAATAAAAAACAACTGGTAATCCAGTTTATGAGTGAGAACATTGTTCTTTGTCTATTGTCCCTAATTCTTGCAGTATCTATAGCAACATGGATGGTTCCCGCTTATGGAGCTATGTGGGAAGGGATGACATTGAAGTTTGATTTGGTTGAGGACATCAATTTGATTTTATTTTTATTATTGCTTCTAGTCTTCACCGCAATTCTTGCGGGGGCTTATCCTTCATTCTATATTAGTTCTTTTGAACCTGTGGGAATATTGAAGGGTAATTTTCAAATCGGAAAATCCAAAAAATTCACGTATTCCCTTTTAACCGCTCAATTTTCATTTACAATCATGGCTCTGTTTGCCAGTGTTGTTTTTGCTCAAAATGCAATCTATCAAGATACCATGGAGATGGGTTTTGATCGAGAGTCTATAGTTTACACACAAGTTTCAGAGTCGCAGGAAGCAATCAGGTTGAGAAATGCACTGCAAAATAATTCGATGATTAAATCGGTAGGTGTTTCAAATCATCATGTTGGAAGATGGACTTATTCAAGGACTTTGAGTCAACAGGAAATTGAAATAGAATCGGATATGATGGCTTTTGGAGAAGGTTATATCAATACAATGAATATGCAAATTGTTAAAGGACGTCAATTTGATGTGGCTAATAAAAAAATAGATGAAAAGTATTCTATTCTGGTCAATGAAAAGTTTGTGCAGGACTTCGGATGGGCTGATCCTATTGGACAAAAGGTAACCATGAACGATACCGTTAAACTAACAGTCGTAGGGGTATTAAAAGACTTTTATTACAATGGTTTTTGGGAAGAAATTTCGCCAATGGCCATACGATCCTCCAGTGGAAATCATTTGAATTTTGTGGTGGCTAAAGCAAATGTTTCAGATATGAAAGTGGTGCAAGAATTGATGAAAAGTGAAATGTTAAAAATTGCGCCGAATAAACCTTATGAGGGAAATTATCAAGAGGAACTTTTGAGAGAGTCACAAACGGTCAATAAGAATGTAGTGATCATGTTTTCTTTTTTAGGTATGCTAGCACTTGTTTTATCTGCCATTGGATTATTTACCTTGGTGTCTTTAAGTGTTCAGAAAAGAACGAAAGAAATTGGCATAAGAAAAGTTTTAGGAGCAAGCATATTTACTATTATCAATCTGTTGAATCGAAATTTTTTATTCATGCTAATAGCTGCTTCAGTATTAGGAACTGCAGCCGCTTATTTTGCAATAGATGGTTTGATTGCCTCTATTTTTAGTTACTACAAAGAAATCGATGTTCCAACCATGCTAGTGCCAATTGTCGTGATTTTTATTATATCACTGATAGTATCTGCGAGTAGAATCTTTCAAAGCGCTAAAAGGAATCCTGTAGAATCGTTACGATACGAGTAACGGGATAAAAAAAGCTCTAGCCAATTTTGGCTAGAGCTTTTTCTTAATCATTGGATAAATAATTAATTACTTAATACCGATACTTTTTGTTCCTTTGATGCTTACGAGCTGACTTTCTTTATCTTCCACAATGATATCAAAGTGCGTAGTTTCAGGAATGAATGTTGCGATTTTGTCATTTACAAATTCAGATCCAATTTCCACAAATTTCATTTCTCTTTCTGATAATCTAGGAATGTCAAAGACATGTGCATCTATTGTACCTATTTCATTTTGATTCTTATCTAAAAGATGAATCATAAAATCTAATTTTTGAATTTCAAAATTGGATTCATTTTTAAGCACATAATTCACTTCTAAATTGTCCCATCCATATTTTTCAACACGTTGAATGTCTTTGATTTGAATGGAAACGCCTTCTTTGATTTTATACTCCGTATATGGAGTGAGGCTCTGTGCGAACAGACCTGTATTGGCAAATACAGCCAATAGTAAAATGATTAACTTATTCATAACTATAACATTTTTATACATAACACCTTTATAACTTAAAAGTTAAGGAGAAAGTATATGCCAATCAAAAAATGTTCGATGAATTGTCTCGATTTAGCGATAAGTCGTCGACATAGTACATTCAAGGGGTTTGTTGTTGAATACTACTTAAGACTGATTCAAATATTACGGAGTTGAATTTAAAACTCTACACGTCAAACCGATATTATATTTAGAAAATGACAAAGCATAAATTTAGAAACAAAAATTTGACTTGTATATCAAATATTGTACTTCGTGTATTTATGATTCATAATATCAAATTAGCATTAATTTTTATTTTACCATAATTCAGTACTCACTCAAATAATTGTTCCAATCCTTTTTATTGGTAATTGTTCCAGCTTGCTCCCATGCAAATCCAGCATTGAATCTTATTTTGCCATTATTATCCGTTTTTACAATGGCAATTGCATTCGAGGTTTTATCAGATGCTGGTTTATGATCAATCATTTGTAAAAGATATTTGGTTTCTATCAAAACACCTGTTCCAATTTTACCAGAATTATTTCCTAGACTATGCCAAACAGAAAACCAACCTTCATCCTCGTTTAAAGTAACATCAACGTCTTGAATATCAGTAGTTCCTAAACCGATAGCAATTTCAAGATCTTTCAGTGGAATCGAATTTTTAATAAACTGAGACTCAGCTTGATATAATTGACTGCCATTTTCAAGGGTAATCGTTCTGTTTTCTACAATTTCACTTCCATTATACATGAAACGGTAAACTAATTTGAATTTTAGAGTTGTTTGCGTTAGTGAGATAAGCTCCCACGACTCATATAATCCTGAACGTAGAACTTGATTGTCTTTCCAAATGCCAACACCTCCACAACCTCTCGAATTCCCAACATGATATTGGTCACAACCTTCACCATAATCAGTATGGTAACTTTTGCCCATAAACAAGTGATTATACCAGCGATCTAAAATGGGGTAATTCACTTTCTTGTGCCAACAATCGACACCACTTAATCCAGAATCTTCGGATGGCTGTTTACCATAAACACGAAAAGCAACCAAGTCGTTTTCCCAAGCAATATCATTGTCTCTATCAGGACAAAAACGAAAATTTGGTGCATATTGAAAATCGCGTTCCTGCTTGTCTGACTTCTGTGCTGTAAGAGTATTTGACAAGCCAATAACAAGGAGAATTATGAATGTATTGCGCATAGTTTTTTTCTTATTCAGTTTTAGAAAGCGTATAGGTGAATTCATTTTGATTTATTTCAGCCAGTCCAATTTTAGCTATTCCATTTCGATGATTGTACTCCTCTTCGGAAATTCTTACCTCACCATTAAACCCGTTATTAAGCGTTAACTGCACCCCTTCACCGTCCAGATTGACGGATATTGATTTCTCGCCAACATTGATGGTAGATTTATCTATGCCGTCAAATACTAGTATGGGCCAAGTCAACCGTTTGTTTCCTTTGTGCCCAAGAATGCTATTTTTTACGGATACAATATCGTCTTCAATTGAAATGTTTTCGATAATCGAAATGGAATCTGCAGTATTATAAACTACTATAAATTCAACTTTAGTTTCACTCTCTTCCAGAATTTTCACTTCCGTTGGCTCAATTTCTTGCTCCGCCAAGGATGTCCAACTCCCATCTGGATTTTGCCATGTTGGACCTGTTGCAAAACTTGCCTCTTCGGTATTCCAAAGAGATGCTATTCCATCTGAAGGGCCAAGTTGTGGATTAGTATTTTTAAGGTGAACACGAAGTACACCAGTCGGATTATATTTTTGATCACCTTTGGTATCATATTCTATATACGTACCGTTTAGGCTTGCAAATATTTTGTGAAATGGATTAAGGACTGGAAGAACATAACCACCAACATCCGAAGGGCTTATTTGTTCTTCAACATCGGCGGCAAATTCATAGGCCTGAGCAAGCATCGAAGTAGCTAGCATGTTGTAACATGAATGCACCGAATAGCCTTCGTATCCATGCTTACTTTCAATTGGGAATTTGTTTTTTACAATATACCCTGAACCATCAGGACGAATCCAACGCTTTATACTTTGTAAGGACAACATGGCTCCACGCTTGAAAACCCCGGCAAGCACTTCATTGCCAATATTAACATACTGTTGAGCCATTACTTCAAATATCATAGCTTGTTCAGCTTCATTCCATATATGATGGCTACTTCTAAACCCGGTTGCCAATTCTCCAGTAGGTGATTGCATAAATAAGGACATCCAGGCACCCTTCCAAAGTATTTCTTTGTACTCGTCCTTGTGTTCACTATCGTATCCAAGTGCAAATATCCCCATTAGATAATGCCGCGAGAAAAGATCATAGGCCAAAGGATTTCCCCATTCATTATAGAGACCGTAGTCTGTAAAATGTTTCTTTTGATAACGCAGACAAGAATCGACATAATGTATGTCCGTGGTTCCTTCTTTGTATCTCAAAAATTCACCTGAAGCATGAACTAGGTTCCAATTAATGTGATATTTATTGTAAAACGCGTAAAATTTTTCGGGTTTAATATCACCAGCTATTTTCTGCCAATTACTGTACCGGGCAGAGTCAGCAAAAGCTTTAAAATGCCGAATAGCCATCATTACTGGATATGTAAAAAAATCTCCATGATTTCCAGGAGCAAACTGTCTCTGCAAGTGACCACAAGTATTATCTAAAGCTTTCATGCCACTCTCAATTAATTCTTGGTCTTTGGTATAGCCCGACGAAGCTAAAACTGAAATGCTATGCGCATAACATGGGGTGGTGTAATACTTTTCTTCCTTTTCCACAGGATCAATTATTCTACCTTCTGAATCCTGATATTGTTGCATTACTCGAACTTGATCAGCAATTACTTTTAAGTAATCATTATTCGATAACCCTGAAGGCTTAGATAATTCCTTACTTTCTAATTTGTGAAAGAACGTATCCAGTTTTTTGCTCAATAACCACTCATTGATACCATCTGTATTAGGGATGAGATTAGATGAAGAAAATTTTTGCTCTTTTGTGCAAGAAAACTCAAGTAACAATGCAAGTGCTGAAATTAAGGGTATTATCAATTTTGAAAACTTCATGATTACATTTTTATTGTAATGATTAGTATCAACTCTATTTAAACATCATTTTAATCCAACCGAAATTTGCTAGACAACTACTGTGAACATTTAAAGCATGTTCATTTATAATACACCTTGAAGCGTGAAACCTATGGGGATTCGCTCTTTTTCAGTCAGCATAGAGCATGTTCATCCACGACTGTATAGTGGAACTATCTAAGCTCTGTAGGTTTTATTCCATCCATATCAGTAAAATCGAGATTCTCTCCAGCCATTCCCCAAATAAAAATGTAATTCGAGGTGCCAACTGCAGAATGGATAGACCACGAAGGAGAAATGACAGCCTGATTATTTTTCATCCATATAACACGAGTATTGTCTTTGTCGCCCATATAATGAGAGATCGCAGCACTTTCTTTAAGCTCAGTATAGAAATAAACTTCCATTCGTCGAGTATGCGTATGTGGAGGCATTGTATTCCATACATTTCCTGTCTTAAGAGCGGTAAAGCCCATCTGAAGCTGGCAAGTCTCGCATGTTGCCGCAACAATGTATTGAAAGATCTGACGCTCATTGGCATCTTCTTGACATCCTAAGTCGAGAATAACAACATCTTCTTTTGATATTTTCCTCAATGGAAATTCTTTATGCGCAGGAGCGGACGTTAGATAAAATTTCGCTGGCTTAGAAGAGTCCTTACTTTTAAAGACAATACTTTTTGTATCCTTTGGTATGTAAAGTGCGTCACGGTAATTGATTTCATAGTCAGTGCCATCAACAATAATTATTCCATTACCCCCAATGTTAATTACCCCTACTTCACGACGATCGCAAAAACTTTCCGCTTTTAACTGGTCGATTGCCTCTAAATATAAATCTTGATTTACTGGTACAATTCCTCCTGCTATAAAACGATCATAATGAGTGTAGGTTAATCTAATTTTATTTTCCTCAAATACAGTATTTATAAGGAATTCTTCTCTCAGGCGCTCTGTTCCGTAAGCTTGAAAATCTCGTGGATGTGACGAAAATCGTTCATCTACTATTGTATAATTGTTCATTGATTATCTTTTTAATTTATAAACCTCGCTTGCCGCCAATAAGAAAGTTCCAGTTACATATTCATGAGAATGCTCTTTTTTAACATTTTCAGGGCTTTCTCCAACTAGTTGTCCCCATTGTACCTTGCCTTTTTTGCTAACTTCTTTGTATACTGATGCCCAAGCCTTTTCAACCACTGGCAAATATTCTTTTTTGTCAAGTATGTCATTATTAATTCCATAGGCTAAACCATAAATAAAGAAACTTGTACCACTTGTTTCTTTGAGCCTAACATGATTGGCGTCATCCAAGTTTGGATACCAAAATCCTTCTTCACTTTGACATGCTTTTAGTGATTTTGCTATCGTCTGAAGTGTAATCACAAATTTATTATAACTACCATGTTCTTCAGGAAGGTATTGTAATATTCTAGCCATTCCAGCAAAAGCCCATCCGTTACCCCGTGACCAAACAATTTTACTTCCTTCAGGCAAATTAGCTGGTTTAATTAACTCATCTCTGAATCGAAAGTCTCTATAGAATAAACCTTTTCCATCATCAAATAGGTGGCCGTATATATCCCAAACAAAATGGTCCATCCATTGAAGATACTTTTCATTTCCTGTAGCTTTGTAAAGCATGGCCAAGGTTGGAGGTCCGGTAAAAATGGCATCTACATATCTCCGGCCGTCCTCATAATGCCAGCTCATTGGTTGCCCAATCGGGTTTTTCAAATTAGGATTTTCAAGGTGAGCAATGATGTTTTTAATTTTAGAAAACTCTGGATCCACCAAATAACTCTCGATCATGGTTTGACCACAGGTTAAAAGGTTTCCTCCTCCTCCAGCAGTTCCTGCTTTGCCTGCGGGTAAAGACCATTTTAATGATTCACTAAACTTGTCGCATTGGTTTAAAAATATCTCATCATCAGTTGCAAGGTAACAGGCCATAACGCCGGTGTAATAGGTTCCTCGAATCCAGTTGTTATCATACGCTCGCCAAGGATTCTCTAGTTGATAAGCATTAGTCCTCAACATTACTTCCTTAATCGATTTTTTGTCATCAATCGACTGTGAAAATATTGTTGTTCCTATTAAAATTAGTAAAACAGTTAATTGTAATTTCATCGTATAATATTTTAATTTATTCAATTGTATAAAGGCATGTACACTACATCAGGTCTGCTATTAGGCCTTGTATTCCAAGTATTCCCATATATAAGGAAAAACATAAAATTGCGATCATTAATACGTTGCCCAATGGACCACCTTGGTATCCTTTTGCTTTTGTATTAAACAAGTATATTAAAGATCCTAAAGCCATTGGCATCACAATAGAGATACAAGCCTGAGATAACATCATGATCAAAATTGGTTTTAGTCCAATAGCTACACCCAATACACTCGAAAGTGTTAATGCGAATAAAATAAGTCTATTTCTTTTGCTTTGGATATTCCTACTCTCATTCTTGTAATCGATAATAAGCCATGGGATCACAAGTGTATTTGGCAATTGAGAAGATAAGCCAGCTGCTAAAATTCCTATTACAAAAAAGGATAAAGCGGCTTTACCTGCGATAGGTTCCATTAAAGCAATCATTTCAACAACATTATTAAGCTTTATATCCCTAACATGTAAGGTCGTATATGCGGTAATCATCACTGCAGCGCTAATGATAAACATCATGGACGCACTTATTAATGCATCACGTTTCTGTACTTTGTCATCTGCCAAAGTCCATTTCGTTTCTTTAACAATTTGGGATCGAATAATAAAAACGAAAACAGACACTGTAGTACCCACCATTCCGGAAACAATTACAAAGGAACTGTTATCACTACCCTCTGCAGCTTTGGGTATCGAAGGAATCAACCCTTTTCCTAATTCTCCAAAAGAAGGAAAATCGATGAGCATGGTTGCGACAAATGCCAGGCCCATTATTGCCACCAGAATTGCTAAAATCTTTTCAAAAAATGAATAATTACCAATCCATATCAGGTAATAAATACCAAAACCAACAACGGCAGCCCAAATACCTTGAGACAGATTTACATCAAAAGCTGCATTAGACCAAACATGTAATACATCCGCAATTATTCCCAAAATTCCGATAAGGGCTGTAACAATGATGATAGACAACGCCATTATTAAACTAAGAGCGAAAGTAGAGTGAATATGTTTTTTGATTCCTTGTATGATAGTTTCACCTGTTACCATAGTGTAACGGCTAAACTGGTTGATCAAATAATAGGTGATAATGCAGCTGATGAGTATTGCCCAGAGTAGTTCTAATCCGAAATTAGCCCCTGCTTTTGACATTGATGTTATGCTTCCTGTTCCGATGTTATATCCAATTAGGAAAATACCGGGAAGAATAGAAGCTATAAAAGTTTTAATCTTTGACATAGTCACGCTGCATAAGTTCTTACATTATTCCGAAATTTGCGAATGCATCGACGGTACTCATTCCTTCTTCTAATGCTATTTTAACTAATTTCTCACCTCGGGCCTTTTCTATCGCTCCCTTAAAAGCTTCTTTAACAAATTCGCTAGGAACCACTATTACGCCGTCAATATCACCGTAAATAATGTCCCCGTCTTTAATTAGAATACCATCAATTTCTATAGGACAACGGTAGTCAATAACTTTTCCACGAGGGCCTTGATCTTGGGCAAAACTTCCGTATGAAAAGGTAGGAAAGTTCAGTTTAAGTACTTCGTTTGTATCTCGGGAATATCCATTAACTACCGCACCTGCTGCTTTTAGCTTAATGGCTCTGGTGCTCATTAGCCCTCCCCAAAGTGCATAACTTGCTGAAGAACCAGTACATACATATACCTCTCCTTCTTTAAGATCATCTATGGCTTCAAACATCAACCCAAATGGTTTTTCCATTAAAGGATTCCGTGTGCTCTTTACTTCCTCCGCAAACACATCGGATTCCAGCACAGTCATCGCCCGCCCTATGACAATCATATCAGGAGATAAAGGCCGAAATTTTGGTGGTAAGAATTGATGAAAAAAACCCATCTTATCAAGCACATCTCCTACAAGTGCGGTAAACAATTCATTTTTTGCTATTTCGAAAAGCTCTTTATCGTTTTTCCACAAGTTCATTACTGCCGTTTTAAATAACTATAAGATTATATTGGCAAATATATCAGCTATAATTGCCAATATTTATCAAATATTAGCAGATTACTGTAATATATTAGCAATTAATGATTTATCGTAACTAATATGAAAGCACAATTAATTCGAGAGCAGACAAATCTTGAAAATTCTATTTGGTTCGATGATAGTGAATACAAACACTTTTATAACCCTTGGCATTATCATCCAGAATTAGAGCTTACGCTCATTGTAAAGAGCTATGGGTTAAGACATGTTGGCGATAGTATTGAAAATTTTTCTAAGGGAGACTTGGTTCTAATAGGAAGTAACCTCCCTCATTTATGGCTCAACGATAATGTATTTTTTGAAAAAGATTCAAATAACTCGGTTAAGGCTATTGTCGTCAAGTTTAGACCTGATTTTTTGGGAAATCATTTTCTGAATTTATCGGAAATGAAAGACATCCATAATTTGATATTTGTGCAGGCAGCATTTGGCGTCAAATTGAACAATGAATTAAGAAAGGGAATAGAAAAGAAACTTATTTCATTTGTTGAACTTGACGAAACAAAAAGGTTAATAATGCTGATAGACATACTCGATGAGATATCAAAATCGAAAGATTATACTTTGTTATCAAGCATAAGTTATAGAAACGCAGGATCAAAACAAGCCCATCGGATTAGTACAGTACTCGATTACCTAGCAAAAAATTATCATAAAGAATTGACACTTGACGAGGTTGCTGAGCAAATCAACATGAATAAGAATGCGTTTTGTAGGTTCTTTAAAAAAGGAACCAGGAAGAACTTGTTTACTGTTGTAAATGAAGTTCGAATTAGTAAGGCATGTAACCTATTAATTGAAACGAAAATGGATGTGGTTCAAATTTGTTTTGCCGTTGGTTATAACAATATATCCAATTTTTATAAAGCTTTTAAAAAAGTTTCTGGAGTTTCACCATTGGTATATCGTAAGAATATGAAAAAGTGATAACTAACTGGATTAACGAATGTCTGATTCCATCAGCCTTTGCAAATAGCGTTTATCATTTGGAATGATAGTGGTTTCAGTGATATTTGACAGAAAATATCACTATTTTTTTTATTTCGGCTTCTGGTTGCCTTTCTAAATCAGAATTTATTCCGATTCTGGTAAAGAGTTTATTTTTATTACTAATTCAATTCCAAGAATCTTCCTCTGAAACTTCAACACCCCATCAAGTCCTATGTCAGGACATCATTAATGCTAGGCACGCGAATTTTTTTTTAGTTACATATCTTCTTAACGGCTCGGATAGATCAGATTCTTTGATGAGATTTTAACAGAGCCACTTGGAACTGGTGTTACCTTATAAGGCAGTGCAAAAGGTTGATTTTCATCAAAACCGTCATTGACCGTAGACTTAATCATGAGCGAACACTTGAAATCTGCTTCTGGTATTACATAAGTTTTCATTTATATTAAAATATTCACTTCACTATCATGGTACCTCTCATTACAAAAGAATGACCTGGGAACGTACATACATAACGGTACATCCCCGGTTCGGAGGGAGCTTCAAAATACAATTTTTCAACGGATTCTGGTTGAGCAATCCCTGTGTGATATAAAACCAAATCTGAGTTTGGAACATAATTCATATCTGGGCCATCCAATCCAAGCTCGATTGCTTCTTGTCCAACAATATCTACTGCATCACCTGGGGTAACAATAACCAAGTTATGCAACATGTCATCATTGTTAGTAAATATTAGTTCGACTTTGCTTCCTCTTTGTACTTCAAATTCTTCTTTATCAAATTTTAGACCCGGTTTTGTGCCTATAGTAATGATGATGTCTGATTTGTTATTCCATGAATCAGGCATTCTGTCTTGTTTTTTAGGTTGATCAATTGCTTTGCTCGCAGTTTCAGATCCCATTGAGGTTTGTGAGAAAGAACCTCCTGGAACTTCGTTGACAGTATAATAACCTACATCATGCAACAGCGGCTTGTTATTAGAATTTCGTAGGCCTGGAAGCTCAATGGAGTGTATAAAGCCTTGCCTCATTCCATGTACAGTTAGTTTGACGGTCTTGCCATCTGCAGAAACTTCAGCGGTGTGAATCATACAAGGTTGTCTATCCACTATGTCACTCCCATATTTCTGATGATAATTGTAGGTGAATGAATTGATTTTATAGGTCGAGACTTCAGCACCTATTTTTCTATCGACGGGCTGTGTAAACTCCAGTTCAAATCCATCTTGTTTGAGACGCATTTCTTTGATTTCAAAAGGAATTTTTTTGGTCCATATTAGACGTTGAAGTCCAAACATATCCTTTCCTGTAGATCTCCATCCACGACTGGTCATCCCGACAAACATGGAACCATCTGAACCCCATTCCATTCTTAGTACACCTGAATTGAAACCTTCTCTAAATGGAAAACAGGCTCCCTGATAGACACCATTGATCTTTTCCATGTAAACTCTCATAATTTTACTATGTCCCTGATCCCCAACAAACATCTGACCAGTAAAAGGGCCGAAATCACCATCTGAAGTGTCATATACAATGTCAGATGTTGAAATACCCATCAGGGTATGTGGAAACCATATGGCAGGTGGTTTAATTGCCAGTATTTCCTTTGCATATTCAAACAATGTTTTACCTGAAAAGGGTTCGATTTCATCGTATCCTAATTTTAGCGGAGAATCTGGTTCTCCAGTCCATTTTAGACTTTCTGCATGACCAGCGAAATCTCCTTTTTCTAAATGTGTCACTCGACCTGAGCCTACCCAGTCACCTTGGTTTTCTGCAAAAAAGACATCACCTTCAGGACTTATTCCATATCCAGCTGGAGACCTAAGGCCAGCTGCAATAGGTTCAAGTATACCCTCTGGAGTAATTTTTACAAGCCATCCTCTCCATTTGACATAACTCTGACCACCTCTAAACCATGCTACATTTAAAGTGACTAACATATCACCATTGGGTAATATTTTAGGACCATATGAATATTCATGATAATTTCCAGAAAGATCCCATGCATAGATTGTTTTAAAAATGTCTGCACGACCGTCACTATTTTTATCAACCAATTCAGTCAGCTCTCCTCTTTGAGATAAATAAAAACGCTTATTACTAAAAGCCAATCCTAGAGGTTCATGAAGACCGTTTGCAAAAAGGTTGAAAATAGGTTTTTTACTATATGGCTTGTCAATCAACCAAACTTCACCTCGACGTGTTGATACCCCTAATTGATCTTGGTCATTGAATGCAAGTCCTCCAACTTCTAATTTGATGTCCTTTGGAATAGGAATAGTCACCATTTGATAATACTTGTTTTCTTCTGTAGTATCAGTTACCATGGTCCTATTTGCAAAAGCTATGCTTTGGCTAATAAATAGGATCAAAAGGGAGAGTATAATTTTATTCATCAATATAAAGTCTTTATAAAAATATGGATACCGGCATTACCAAATAATTGTATAATCAATGAGCATTGATTCTTTTAAAACAGGAATGATTAACTCTTGTTTATTATTCGATTCTCTGATTTTTGCTTTTAGATCTGAAGCATTTTTCAAATCGATATAGTATTTTTTGTTATCAATGGCATACAGTCCATTAGGAAGTAGACTAATGTTCGAACCTTCCGCAACTTTGCACCACATATCATCTTCTTTCCCCGAGATGGATATATTTCTTACTAAACCTCTTGTGTCTTTTAGAGCGTCAGTTTTGTCCATAATTTTCAAACCTTTTGTTGAGTAAGTGAAGGTTGGTAACCCAGACTCATCCAATTCATATCCAGATGATTTAAAGTCTAAATCAGAGTTGTCAATGTCTTGCCATTTTTCTGAGGTATTTAAAAGCTCATCAAATAGGACACTTCTTGATAATTCAACCTTCGGCCCATCCATAGATTCTCCCAACTGTCGCTCGCCTCTAGAGTGCCACATGTCTGTAGCGTCCATAAATCGCCCTGCCCACATTCGAACCAATGATCCTGTTAGTAAATCAATAGAATAATGAATGCCTTTGGGTGTTCCTACTGAAATAGTGTGGGTTAATTTTTTATTGTCATGCATCATAAACCCTCTCTGAATTTTAACTTCATTTTCAGCAGAGATCAGAAGAGGTGTGTAATTTTGATTAATTCTCAATCTAGATGATGGAGCATGAATGGGCATTTTACAGATTCCAGGGCCTTCTATAAATAAGGTAAACAGACTGCTATATGCCCAAATTTTCTGAGGGTGATTGTAAATCAAAGAAAATGGATAGCTGCCCTTATCTATATTAATCGTGCAGCGTTGTTTTCCTCCTGAACCTTTTTTTATACCTAATAGAATACTATCTCCAAGTATTAATTGGCCAGCGGTCCGATCTTCTATTCCAAAATCCAATAGATATTCACCTGATTTCGGGAAATTTAGGTTCCCTTCATACACTAACATAAATTCTTGGGGAACAGAGCTTGTCATATATGATATTGAGTCAGTGGCTTGTTTGTATTTAGCTTGTTGACTTTTATAATCACCTATACTGTCTTCCTTACTTTCATATTCTGCGACTTGTAGATTGCTAACACCTACTTTTGATTTATCGTAGAGTTTATATTTTATATTCTTGAAAGCAACAGGCCCATGATCTCCCTGAATCATGAACGGAGCTTTGTCAACCTCATCTCCAAAGGCGGCCGCTCTAGTTGGTCCTTCAACCTCAATGTTCTCGTGGATCGTATGCCCATTCAATTTGACATACTCAAATCTCGCGTTTTTAGTTTTGATGCCATTATCATCAAATTCCGGTGACTTGAAAGAAATTTTAAGATTTTGCCAAAGCCCAGGTGCATAGGCTGCATTGATTTTGGGGTTAACACCTCCCCAACCTCTTTCATCTTTTGGTTTAGTATTATCCCATCGTTGATAAATTCCCCCAATATCTGTAAATGTTGGTTCTTGGACTCCCCAGCTATCCAGTAATTGAATTTCATAGCGACTTTGAAAATAGATGCCAGAATTAGAACCTTTTGGCATCATGACATCTATTTCCAAATCAATATCTTGATGATCGAAACTGGAGAATATATGTTTTTTGTTTTCATCAGTCATCAAATTGAGTAAGACACCTGAACCGTCAATACTTTCTAAATGATGTTTAGTATTAAGGTCTGAGTAGGCGCCACCCCCAATAATCCAGTTTTCTGAAGTTGGTGCAAAATCAGAAAGATCAGTTAGTGTTGATTCTTGAAAAGGAAGATAATCTGGAATTATTGGTTTATCTGTGCTTAAGTCTTCAGTATTTTGACTTGTACATGATACAGCAATTCCCAATAAAAGGAGGTAACAAAATTTTTCCATTCTAGTCTAATTCAATGTTGCTTGTGTTCTTAATGAGCAAGCCGCAATGTACATCAAAATGGAGAATTTTATCTGACCTTAGCCTTCCCGTGTGAATAGAGCTAAGACAAACGTTTGTCTTGTTTAGTTTTAAATTTTAACAAGCAAGCGGTCATTGTTAGGTGCTTGGGTTTTCTTTTGTTTTAAAGCTATTGAGATAAGGTCTATCACTGATTGGTCCCATAACATACGGTAGTGACCTTTGTCCTTTACAAGCTTTAGTTCCGAGTTTTCCCAACCATTGTATATGTGAATCGCTTTTTCCTTATTGATCACTTTATCATTCTCGTCTTGAATAATGGTCATGTGGTCGTATCTGATTTTTTGACCAATAGATGCTACCGCCAATTCCTCAAGGGGTTCTTTCAATAGTTTAGTAGCCCTGTTACAGAGGTTAATATATCCTGCATGACTTAATCCAATGAAATCGCTGTATTCTTTGAAAACGTCAGCCATTTTATTTGGACTAGTGAGTAAAATAAGATTGTTGATGTGATAAGTTGTTTTTGATAACGCATAGGTGGTGACGGCAGAACCAAACGAATGTGCTATTATAGAGAAAGGACCACTTGGATGGATATGGTTAATTACTTCTAACAGAACTTCTTTACATATTTTGAGGTTGGCTTTTTTGAGTTTGGAAAACCCATGTGCCGGTAAGTTAAAAAGCACTACGTGATATCCTTCTTCTGCTAACTGAAGGCCAATACCAGAAAGGCTAGCAGCATTGGACTCCCATCCATGTACCAAAATAACTATTGGTCCATCTTTTGGTCCTAATTCATAGCAATGAATATCTTCCAGATAATGTTTAATCTTAAAGCTTTTGACAGCTTTGAAAAAAGTGAGTTCTTTTTTTCTGACTTTCTTATTCAACGGACGTTGAAAGAAATTGAAAGCTGATAAACCAGCTAAATTGGGTGAAATAAAAGACAGTGCTTTAAAATAGAATTTAATTATACTTTTCATTGAGTGGATGGTTTTAATAAAAATACCAATCGGTATATATTAGAGTAAAAAAATTTATTTCATTAATTCGTTTTTGATCATACGGTCAATATGATTCATCATTTCATTCATGTGATCTTCATTGTGCATCATGTTTGCCATAAATATGCTTCCTTGGATTTGCGCATAAATATTATTCGCAATTCTGAGTGAATCTATTTCTTCCTTAATGTCTCCATCCTGTTTTGCCTCATCAATCATATCCGCTATTTTTCGTATGAGTTTTTTCATAACTTCAAGCACTCTATGATGCAGAATGGTATTGTGATTCAATGAATCTATCCCGACGTTCTGCATGGGGCAGCCACCAAACTCTCTCTCTTGAATGTAGTAATTTCGGAAGAAATTAGTCATTGCGAAGAGCCGTGCCAATCCTGGTGCATCCATATTCATATGATTTCTGAGAATGCCCATCGCACGCCGAATATTGAAATTGAAAGCTTCTAAAGCTAATTGTTCCTTGCTTTCAAAGTTGCCATAAATCGCTCCTTTACTGAGCCCAGTAGCTTTTGTAATGTCCGAAAGGCTAGTGCCTGTATATCCGTGCTTATTGAAATACGGAGCTACCGTTTCAAGGATGTACTGGGTTGTTTTTTCAGCTTTGGTCAACATGATAACTCAAAGATACATCAAATTTACATTAATATACCAATTGGTATATTAAATTTTAAAAAGCGCTCTTATTTCCTCTGTATCGTATTTGGCCATGCCTGATCTTTTCGCAACGATTTTACCTTCTTTGGAAATAATATAAGTAGTCGGTACAGTATTGTTCTGAAAAACACTAGGTCGATGAGAAGCCAAGAAATATATTGGGAATTCGTATTCTTTTCGTTGGATAAATTGCTGGACTTTTGCTAAATCATCATCGACACTTATTAAAACGAAAGCCACGTCTTCACGCCCTTCAAGTTTTTTGTACAAATTATAGATATCAGGCATTTCAGCAACACATGGAGCACACCAAGTTGCCCAGAAGTTGAGAAAAATTGTTTTCCCCTTAAATTCTTCAAATGCAACCACATCTCCTTTCATATTCTTTATTGAAAATTGGTAATTAGCATTTAGTTGTTCTGACTCATCTAATACCTCAGCTTGCATAATGCCGGAAGCCACAATAAGTCGCTGTAATTGGCCAATTACTTCTGTATGCCAACCTGTAACATATAAAGTACCAAATACACCAATCAGGATAATCCATTCTTTTATCTGTTTCTTGATTTTCTTACTCATAACTTGATCTAAAAACGATGTGGAAAACTTTATGTGAAGTAATACATTTTTACTTCTGATATAATTCATTCTACATACTATTTTTGACCGCCAATTTTCAAATTCAAATTTTTTAGAAGATGAGTCAAAAATATATATCAATTATTTCTTCAGAATACAACATTCCTTTGTCAGGAGTAAGTGCTGTGATTACACTGCTCGAAGAAGGAGGAACGGTTCCTTTTATTTCTCGATACAGAAAGGAAAGGACGGGTAGCTTGGACGAGGTACAAATTGGAAATATTAAAGACCGATTGGGAAAGCTGCAGGATTTGGATAAAAGAAGAGAGACTATTTTAAAGTCTATCGAAGATCAAGGTAAGTTGACAGACGAATTGAAGAGTAAGATTGGAAAGGCTGAAACGATCACGGCACTTGAAGATATTTATTTGCCTTATAAGCCAAAACGCAAAACCAAGGCTTCCATTGCAAGAGAAAAAGGATTGGAGCCTTTGGCTACATTAGTATTTGCACAAGGTATGCAAGATCCTGAGTCTGAAGCTTTGAAATATATTGATGATGAAAAAGGAGTTGAAGATTTGAATCAAGCTTTGCAAGGAGCGAGAGACATAATTGCAGAATGGGTCAATGAAAATGCAGAGGTACGAACTAGCATGAGAAGACTTTTTCTTGAAAAAGGGATAATAAAATCATCTGTGTTTAAAGGAAAGGAGCAAGAAGGGCAAAAGTACAAAGACTATTTTGATTGGTCAGAATCCTTGAAGACGACACCTTCTCATAGATTACTTGCCATGAGGAGAGGGGAAAAGGAGCTGTTTCTATCATTAGATATTTGTCCTGATGAAAATGATGCGATCAGAATAATTGAAAACAAAATAGTTGAAGGAAGTAACGATTGTGCTTCACAGGTGAAAATTGCAATCAAAGACGCTTACAAGCGATTACTTAAGCCTTCCATGGAAACAGAGACTAGAGTAGAATCTAAAGGCAAGGCTGATGAAGAAGCAATCCATGTGTTTTCAGACAACTTACGTCAACTTTTACTTTCACCTGCTTTAGGACAAAAAAATGTGATGGCTATTGACCCAGGGTTCAGAACGGGTTGCAAAGTCGTATGTTTAGATCGGCAAGGGAAATTATTGGAGTTTGAAGCAATCTATCCCAACGAACCTCAAAAAAGAACTATTGAATCGTCCAAGACCATTCAATATATGGTTGAAAAGCATAAAATAGAAGCAATTGCTATCGGTAATGGTACAGCGAGTCGTGAAACTGAAAGTTTTGTTAGATCTATAGGCCTTTCATCAGAAATAATAATAGCGATGGTTAGTGAAAGTGGAGCTTCAATTTATTCCGCATCTGAAGTTGCGAGAGAAGAATTTCCTGATGAGGATTTAACAGTTCGAGGTGCAGTATCTATAGGTCGTAGAATGATGGACCCTTTGGCAGAGTTGGTTAAGTTGGATCCCAAATCAATAGGCGTAGGTCAATATCAACACGATGTTGATCAAAATCAATTGAAAGGTTCTTTAGATACAGTGGTCGAAAGTTGTGTGAATGGTGTTGGTGTTGAATTGAATACGGCAAGCAAGCAGTTGCTGACCTATGTATCCGGATTAGGCCCTCAGCTGGCGGAGAATATTGTTAATTTCAGAAATGAGAATGGACCGTTTGAATCTCGAGAATCATTGATGAAAGTGCCACGAATGGGAGGGAAAGTCTATGAACAAGCAGCTGGGTTTTTAAGAATTAGAGATGCAAAAAATGTATTGGATCGTAGTGCGGTACACCCGGAGCGATATGGAACGGTTGAAGCTATGGCAGATGATTTGAACTGCACTGTTTCGGAATTGGTCAAGGAGAACCATCTCCGATCAAAAATTGATTTAAAAAAATATACCACTGAAGAGGTAGGTCTGCCAACGCTAAAAGATATTTTAGAAGAGTTGGCCAAACCCGGACGAGATCCTAGGGAAAAATTCGAAGTTTTTAGTTTTCAAGAGGGTGTCAATGAAATATCGGATTTAAAGGTGGGTATGAAATTGCCTGGCATAGTTACGAACATTACCAAATTTGGAGCATTTGTTGATGTTGGTGTACACCAAGATGGCTTGATTCATGTTAGTCAAATGTCAGATTCATTCGTTAGTGATGTTTCTAAAGTGGTAAAACTTCAACAAAATGTACAAGTGACTGTAACTGAAATAAACGTAGCTCAAAAACGAATTTCTTTGTCCTTAAAGTCTGATCCTTTTGGAAAACCCAAAAAGAAATTTGAAAAAAAGAAGGAGGAAAAGAGTGTTGACGGTGATTTGCAGTCAAAATTATCTATGCTCAAAGGGAAATTTAATCAATAAGTCTTCGTTTGAGTTAAAAAGGTGAAAATAGCGAATTGTATTATATGAGTACGTTTTATATCTTTCGCTAAATTTGTCTTGTTAAGAAAGACTTTTAACCAGAATACTTTTAAAATGCCAAAAAAATTAAGCTTATTGATAGGACTGATGGTTTTGTTAATAACCTCCAACCTTGAAGCTCAGAAAATTAAGTACAAAGATTTGTTTCCGATACTCAATGCGAAAAGCTGGGAGGAGGGGATACCAAAATTAAAATTGTTTCTTGCAGATCCTAAAAACTCGGACAACGCTAATGGAAACCTTCAAATGGGGTTGTTCTTTGAAGACATGGTCAAAAAGTTAGATTTGATCAGTGACTCAACTCAAATCTTAAAAATGGCTGATTCTGCGGTGATTTATTTGACCAAATCTAAAACGCTCATCACTGAAAAAGAGCTTAAGAAAAATGATGAATTCTATCAAGCTTTTTATCGTAGAGATTTAAGAACAGGTGAGTTTGGAATTAAGATTTCTGATGTTCAACTAGATATCGAGAAAAAGCTCCAAAGTCTCGGTACAATTGCCAAACAAGGGCCAGATATTTATGCTAATCTTTATACGGCAAGTGCAGCCAATGATTTTGCGTTTGCAGCTTATACCGGAATGACTAAGCGGTTTGATAACATAAGTGAACTCTATTTAATTGCTGACAAAGGATTAATTGATACACTCCAAATGATGGCAGATAAAGAGTTGATCCTTAAAGAAGCATTTGATGACGTTCGAAATGCAGTCAGTAAAATTGGAAAAAAAGGATACAGTCCCGAGCTTGAATTTCAACCTATAGAAAAGTTTGGTGAGGACGGACTTTCAGAAATAGATTTCTTTCAAAATGATGTGATGGCTTGGGAGTACGGTGAATGGGCCTATGAAATCCAGAATTATATAAAGGATCATATTGGAAGTCTCAAGGAAGATGTGATCGCTTTCAACTCTAAACTAAAAGCTGAAAATGAATTGTTGAAAGGGCTTGAAATAACGCCATTTGAGGATCTTACTAAAGATGTTGAGCCGACTATTGTGGAAAGATTAAAAGGTCTAGATGAGAATCCATTTCCTGTGAAACTTTTCACTGTTCTTATTAAGAAGAATGAATATGACTTCATTACTAAACCTTCTTTAAATCCTAGAATGGGGGATGAAGATGATGTAGATTATCAATTAATGATGACTGATAGTTTGGTTAGTATTTTAGATGAGATTGAAAAAGACGTGGATCTTCTACATGATGAATACTTGGCGAGCAGTAAGAAGAAATATGGTTCATTGGTAGATGCGTATGGTGGCGAGTTTGGACTTATTAAATTTCGTCAGCAGTACGAGGCGTTTTTGGAAAAAGCAAGATCAAAATGGAATGAGAAGAATGAATATTTCACTTTAAAAGCACAATGGGGTGTGAGTGAAGATGGCGTAGATTCTATATATCTCAATACGAATATTGATAGCATGTATCATGTGGATAATAAATCAGATTACTTTTCCGTAGCCACAATGAAAGATGATTCATCTAATACCTACGTAATTGGAATGGATTTTAAAGCCGGAGAAAATAAAGGATTTATGGCTATGATTTCGAATTCAAGAAGAATAGTATGGAAAGAAAATTTCGAAATAACGAAGTTTAAATTTGATTCTACTCAGTACCTAACAGGTTTATTTCTTCCTTCTCAGAAAGAAAGGAAATCGGCTTACTTATATTCGTCAAAAGAGGTAGAGGTTGAGAATCTCGTCGTTGTAAGTGCAAAAAATGTTGGAGAAATTGCTTGGACAAACGAACTTGCAGTGAGTAATAGTCCTGTAGAAGTGAAGTTTAACGATTTGGTAAAAGAAACTGTATTATACATGAAAACTGAGGAGGAAATGGAAAACATGTCTGATGGAGAAGTTGCTTATTATGTAATTGACAGAAGTGGAAAGGTTAGGTAAAAAAATTCGTATAAGAAACTTGCTATTGGCGCTTCTCATAGGTAGCGCCTTTTTTGCGTGCGTAAATGATATTGGAGGTATTCTTTTGACGGATCATGCCAATCGGTTAATAAGCTCAGATAGTACAAAATTCTGGAAAAGAGTCACACAAACGATAGATGGAACCGAAACAGATCTGAATGATTGTGCAAATCATCAGGTATTATTGTTTGCCAATTATGCTACCGTTGCGGATACAGTGCTGAGAATTGACCAGGCATATGATTGCGACGGAGCGAATTTAGGATTGGTTTCCAAGAATGTATATGAGGTCAATGGAAATATAGATGATCATTTCGAGTATTCCCTATCGACTTATCCTCATATAGACAGTACAATTACTAGTGTCATTGTGCATGACATTACTTCACAATATTTGAGAATTGGGTTTGAAGAAGAAGGTAAAGAGGTGATTGAAACTTATAACTTTGATGAAGAGTTACATAACAGCCTTTATGCTATTCTTTCTACTTCAGAATAAAAAATTCAAAACCTAGGTTTCACTTGCCACTATGGTGTAGAATCTACCTAATTTTGCCATCCAAATTAAAACCAATTCGTTAGAATTCAGCATGAAGTATTGCAACAACATCATCGAGACCATTGGAGATACGCCTTTGGTGAAATTGAACAGTGTCAATAAAGGTATCAAGGGTACTATTTTAGTAAAGCTGGAATATTTTAATCCGGGTAATTCTATGAAAGATAGAATGGCCTTAAAGATGATTGAAGATGCCGAGAAAAAAGGTATACTAAAGCCAGGGGGTACAATCATAGAAGGTACATCTGGAAATACTGGCATGGGATTGGCTCTTGCGGCAATAGCCAAAGGATACAAGTGCATTTTTACTTTAGCTGACAAGCAAAGTCCTGAAAAGATCGATATTTTAAGAGCTGTTGGAGCAGAGGTTCATGTTTGCCCTACAAATGTGGATTCAGACGACCCAAGGTCATATTATTCTGTTGCTCGTAAATTGAATGCTGAAATTCCAAATTCATTTTATCCCAATCAATATGATAACACTTCCAATGCTGACGCTCATTATGAGACCACCGGCCCGGAAATTTGGAGAGATACGGATGGAAAAATAACGCATTATGCTGCCGGAGTAGGAACAGGAGGTTCTATGTGTGGAGTTGCCAAATACTTGAAAGAGCAAAATCCCGAAGTAGTTTCAGTTGGAATAGATACTTATGGATCCGTTTTTAAAAAATATAAAGAGACAGGTAAATTTGATGAAAACGAAATTTACCCTTATCTAACAGAAGGCATTGGAGAAGATATACTTCCTAAAAATGTCAATTTTGATTTGATCGATAATTTCATAAAAGTTACAGATAAAGACGGAGCTGTAATGACCCGTAGATTGGCTCGAGAAGAAGGAATGTTTTTGGGGTGGTCTTGTGGCTCGGCAGTTTGTGGTGCATTGGAATATGCTAAAGAACATCTAAAAGAAGATGATGTAATGGTGATTATCATGCCAGATCATGGAACGAGGTACTTAGGCAAAATCTACAATGACAATTGGATGAAGGATCATGGTTTCAGTGAATCAGGATCATTTGCAACTGCTTTGGATATCATAAAGAGTAGAAAAGGGCAAGGTAAAATTTTCACTATTCAAAGTTCGACGAAAATTGGAGCTGTCATAAAAACAATGAATGAACAGAGCATCGATCAGGCGCCAGTTGTGGAAGGGGATAAATTTGTTGGAAGTATTTCTGATGCTAAAATATTGAAGTCTGTTATTGAGAATCCGGAATTGACCAACAAGCCTATTGCCGAAGTTATGGATGACTCATTCAGTTTTGTTGCTCCTGATACAACAGTAGATGTGATGTCCACTAGACTCAACAAAGATTGTAAAGCGCTACTAGTTCGTGATGAAAAAGATGAAACACACATTATTACACAAACTGATTTGTTGGTCAGTTTGACCAAATGACATAGATTTATATTTACATTATTTAATAATTATGAAGCTATTACGATTCATCCCTGTGCTACTTTTGTCATGCGCTGTTCCTGATAAAATAGAAACTTATAACATTGCGGTTGTCGAGAAATATATAAAAGCGGTTGAAAAAAAGGACTTCAATACTTTAGACTCTCTGACTCATGAAAGATTTTATATAGTTGGCCCATCTTTAGGAGACACTTTAGTAAAAAGAGTTTGGTTAGAGGAATGGAAGCTAAATACCAAGAATATAATTGAAAAGGTAGATTTTACGGGCTCAACTATTTCTCAATTAAATATACCTTCCAGAACGGAAATGGGAGATTGGATTGGAGAATGGTCGGTCGTAAACGTCCAATACAAGAACTTAGCAGAGCCTGTTAAACTATTTGCAAATAGTAATTTTCTGGTGGTTGATGGCAAAGTGGCCAAAGTTTTGGTCTTTTATAATGCCGCAGATGTTACGAATCAACTGGGTTATATTTATTCGAAACAAGTTACAGAAGAATTGGACAGTCTGAATTCAATAAAAATGGATTAAAAGTCCCTTGTGGAGTAAAATTTATTCTATTTCCTTCCCAACCGTTTTCAATTTCATCAATTGGGACTAAATTAGACGCTTAATTAATTGCGAACCCACCTGTAATCGAATGAAATCACTGTTTATAGTTTTTATTCTTCCTATATTTTTTCTGTTTTCGGGCACTCTGTGTGCTCAAAGTATTCATGATGAAGCTTCTGATCATAAAGCTTTCAAAAAAGGAGAGCGGTTATTCAAAAACGGCAATTTTATAAAAGCCGAAGAGCAATTTAAAATTTTACTTGATTCAGGGTATAGAGACAATGACCTGATAACACTTCAGGCACAAGTGTACCTTGAATTACATGAGCCACATTCTTGTAAAGATGTAATCCTGCTTTCAGAAAAGCGAAATGAAGATTTAGATTATCTTTTAGCTATTTCACATTATTATTTAGAAGAGTTTGGTGATGCACTTAGAGAGTTGGATTTAGTAAAGGATACAGCTACATATCACGTAGATGATATGAGGAGAAGGATTAAAAATAGCATAGAGCATTATCGCGATGCAGAAGGTTATGTTGTACAGAATTTTGGACCGGAAGTGAATACTAAGTTTAGAGAATATTCAGCCGTCATGTATAATGACTTTAATCATCTCTTGTATACTAGTCGGAATGATTCCAGTGAATACGCTGATCATGATGGGCTTGCCTATGAAACAATCCATGGGACCACTATAGATAGCCTAAATAATTGGCATATGGCAGATAAATTCAATTTCCATATGGGTCATGAGAAAAAGCATGATGCAACCGTTCAGGTCTACCAAGAAGGAATGAAGCTAGTTACCTATCACGATGGAAGATTGTTTACTTCTCATTTAGTAGATGGTACTTGGGAAGAGGATGGTCCTTTAGATATCCATGGATTTGACGGATTTGACACAAGTTGCTTTTTAGCAGACGATGAATCATTTATCATATTCGCTTCTGATTTCCATTCTTTTGGTCATAATATTGATTTGTATGTTTCATACAAACAACCAGACAGCACATGGAGTGAACCAGAAGGTATCGCAGAATTGAATACCGATTATGATGAGGATGCTCCTTTCCTAGCAGCTGATAGTACATTATATTTTAGTTCCCGAGGACATGGATCATTGGGTGGGTATGATGTCTTTAAATCAACATATGATAAAAGAAGAAAAAAGTGGAGGAAACCAGTTAATCTAGATTATCCAATCAATACGGTAGCAGAAGACACCTATTTTTCAACTTATGGTAAGGTGGGGTATGTAAGTTCTACAAGAGTTGGTGGATATGGATCTTTAGATCTGTATAGAGTTTTACTTTTCAATAAAATAATGATAGAAGGAACATTGGTAGATGAAGAAACCAAAGAACCTATTCCATACGCACAAATTGAATTGGTGTACGATTCATTATATTTTCGAAATTATACTGACAAAGAAGGTAAGTATGAATTCTTTGTTCCAGTTAATAAAGAAATGAAGATCACCTTCTTGAAGGATGGAAAAGTTTTAAACACTGATACTTATTATGCGGATGCTTTTTTTCGAGAGGAAAATAACAGAGGTTATAACTTTCAAATACCTAGTGAAGCTGATGCGGCCAAAAGAGCAGCGGACAAATCTGCTGAACCAAAATTTATTCATATAGATGTTCAAAATAAATTTGAAGAAGATCCTCATATCACAGCCATAGCCAATGATGAGGTGTCTGATTGGTCAGATAGCCTAAAGAATCACTATGAAGAACGTAGAATTGCCAATGCACCTCCTGGGCCAGGGATGGTAACCGTATATTTAGATTACAATAGTTCTGTACTAAGCACTTCGGCGGAGGATGTACTTAGAGCGTTGTACAATGACATATTAATACATACAAAATTTAAAATAGAAGTAAGTGGTCATACAGACCCGGTGGGTAGCCAAGGATTCAATCAAAGACTATCTTTGAAAAGAGCCAAAGTGGTTGCTGAATTCTTATTTAAACAAGGTCTTGAGAAAGATAATGTAGAAGTGGTTGGTCATGGTGAGATGAAACTTATTGATAAGACTAATTCTGAAGAAGCAAATGCTAAGAATAGGAGGGTTGAAATAAAATTTGATTAATCAGTATGCCTATTATGTCTGAAGTTCGATGGGGAATCATTGGCGTGGGAGATGTATGTGAAGTTAAAAGTGGGCCAGCCTTTCAAAAAATTAAAAATTCAAGCCTTGTTGGGGTAATGCGACGTGACGGTGCAAAGGCCCAAGATTATGCCCAGCGTCATAATGTACCTAAATGGTTTGATAATGCTCAGGCATTAATAGATGATCCTGAAATCAATGCAATTTATATTGCAACGCCTCCAAATGTCCATGAAGAATATACAAAGTTAGCAGCTCAAGCTGGAAAGCCAGTTTACGTGGAAAAACCGATGGCAAGAAATCATGATGAATGCTTGCGTATGGTTAAAGTTTGTAAGCAATTTGATGTGCCATTATTTGTTGCTTTCTACCGAAGAAGTCTACCAAATTTTTTAAAGGTTAAGGAAATTTTGGATCAAGGACTATTAGGAGATATTCGATATGTAAAGGTGATAATCAACAAAATGCTTGAACCACATTTCGAACAAGCTTCAGGGAAACCAGGGCACTGGAGGGTAGATCCAGATATTGCGGGTGGAGGATATTTCTATGATCTTGGCAGTCATCAATTGGATTTATTAGATTTTCTATTGGGGCCAATTGAAAAGGCCTTCGGCTATTCAAAGAATCAAGCTGGAGCATATGCTGCCGACGATATTACAGTAGGTTCATTTTATTTCAAATCTGGTGTAATAGGTCAAGGTATTTGGTGTTTTAATGCTGGTGAGTCCTCGGATGAAGAAATAACAACCATAGTCGGAAGTAAAGGAGAAGTATCTTTTTCTTTCTTTGGCGACCACACTATTGATTTAAAAGTAGAAGGAAATAAAACACAGCATATGAAATTTGATATTCCCAGACATATTCAGCAACCTTTGATTCAGACTATTGTCAATGAATTGACAGGAAAAGGAAAATGTCCTAGTACTGGTGAATCAGGGGCCAGGGCAGCTTGGGCTTTAGATCAAATTTGCAATAGGGTGGATTGAGTTTTGACTATTTTTCTTCAATGGTACCATCTGCATATTTCGCAAATCGCCCTTTCTCTCTTGGGTGTGTATGATCCGAGGTTGGCCAAGGCCAACCACCAAATTGCGTTTTTTGATACGCTTGCATTGTTTCTTGTATTTGTTCATGAGAATTTTGAACAAAAGGACCATATTGAGCCACGGGTTCTCCTATAGGTTTTCCTTGAAGTAAAAGCAATTCTGATTTTTCAGAACCATTTTTCAATAAAACGTCTGTATCCGAATACAATTCTATGGCTCCTTTGCTTTTTAGCAATTGGTCTTCGATTGAAATAGAATCACCTTTGTAAAAGTATAGCGTTCTATTGACTCCAGATATTGTCTTCGGTAAAGTCCACACTGCCCCTGGCTCTATTTTTATTGTCCAAATGGCCACATGATTATTTGGGTCAGCGGCCCAAGAATTGGGTGCTGGAAGAGGCGCTTTAATACCATCAATCACTCCAGCTATGACTCGTACTGAAGTCTTTAGTTCGTTTTTATCAGAAAATATTTTTTCAGGAATAGATTCTTGCCATAGCATCGAAAAATGAGCTTCTGTCATTTTACTCGCACTTGGTAAATTCAGCCAGAGTTGAAATAACTCGAAAGGATTAGCAGATTCTTTATTTAAGAGAGGAAACATTTCAGCGTGTTGCACGCCTTTTCCAGCAGTCATCCATTGTACATCACCATTTCCAAACCTTCCAGCAGCACCAAGAGAATCAGAATGATCCACAAGACCTTTGGCTGCTATAGTGACTGTTTCAAACCCACTGTGAGGATGAGAAGGAAAACCAGGTACAGTGGTGCCATGATACATCCTAAAACCATCCTTGACAACAAAGTCATTTCCAAGATTTCGTCCATTCAAATCTGTATCAGGTCCCATTTGATCATTACCTTCCGGGTAGTGATCTTCATGATAAACGCAAAAGAGAAAAGGGTCTTGTGTTTCCCAGGGAAACCCAAGGGGCTTTATATTTTTAATTGGGTTATTCAAGTTTTATTTTTCAGATGAGTTTTCTTTGTCTTTCGTTCTTATATTTTTAATCGCATCAAGGATGTCCTCTCTATTTAGATCTCTTCTTTGATCCAATGTTTCGTTTATTTTAGAAACAATTGCATCCAATTCGTCCGCAGAAGTTTTGAAACTTTCGAGGAGTTCTTGGTGTTCAGATAATATTACTTCCTTAGATACTAGTTCTGCAAGACCTAGGATCCTAACAAGAGGAGCTCTAAGCAAGTGAGAATTGATAAATGCATATTCCGCCAATTTTTTATTTCTTAACTGCATGTCATCTAACATGTCTTTAAGATTAAGATTGCGATGCTCTAATTCTCTTTCCATCACTTTCCTATCTTCAATATTTAAACCTATTCCTATGAAAAATTCTTTTTTAGCAACTTTCGCTTTTTGAGTAATAAAGTAATAGTAATCACCTGGTCCATTTTTCTTTATGATTGGAGCTTCCAAAGTGACGACTTCTTCGTAATCAAGTTTATTAATAGTATCGCTAACTGGTTTTTGGTAATCCTCACTGAAAAAGTCCAAAGGACTCATTCCATTTAATTCTTCTCCGGAATATCCTGTTAATTTTTCATGATTCTGGTTCCACTTAACTAAATTGTAATTGCTGCCTTTTTTTTCGTACATGTAGAACATGCCTGGAATTATTTCCAATAATTTGTCAGAAAAATCTTTTTCTTTTTGGAAGGATTCTTCTACTATTTTTTGTTCGGAAATGTCAATACCTAAGGCAATGACATACGCCTCATTATCATACGTTAATGGATGAGCCGTAAAGTAAAACCAGCTACTTTTCTCTGGATTATTGATGTTGTTGGATTTTGCTTTAAACCCATCAGAGTTACCTTTTTCAATGCTTTTTATAACTTCAGTAAGGGCGTCAGTATAGTCAGGATGGATTAGGTAATCAGGATTTTGACCCTGTAATTCATTTTCTGATAAGCCCGAAACGTCCAAGGTATTTTTGTTCCACTTTACAAGTTCGAAACCACCCTGAGTCTTTTTGAATAAATTGAAAATTCCTGGTAAACTGTCCAGTAGGCCATTGGTAAATATTTGTTCTCTCTCTAGACTCTTTTCTCTAGCCGCCAATTCATTGTTTTTAGATTCAAGATCTGCAATTAAAGCAGTTACTTCGTTTATATATTTTTTTGTGAAATTCATTATAATGAAACCCACACTTGCGACAATTAAGGCAGTTTCAATAGATCTGTCGTAAGTAAAAATATTTTTCGCAATGGAGGGATCGAATTCAAGCACCCCACTAAGTTGCAAAAAGGAAATACCTAGGTAGATTATTAAAGAAAATACGAAAATAAGAATGGACTTATTAAAATTAAATACAAACAGTGCGTAAAAAGGAATAATGACAAGAATGGTCGCATTTAAAGAATGTACTCCCCAATAAAGTTCATCATTGATAACAAACCCTAAAAGAATGAGGATAACGATAAAAGCTTTAATGACAGGTTGTATTTTCTTCCGAAATCGATAAACCGCAAAAAGAATTATAAAAGAAATCCCATCACTATAAAATGTATTCCGAAGTTCTTTTCCTATATCCGGGATATATGCAATAGCAAATGTTAAAAACCCAATTACTGTCCCTATTAGCAGCGTGGAGTCGATGATTTTAATTTTGAAAGGCTCTATTTTGGAAGCGTTGCTCATTATAATGTATCTACATACAATATAAGAATATTGTATGTTTAAACAACTTAAATAGAATAGTTGGAACGAAAAAAAGGTTAGGACATTCTTTTTTCAAGAACGTATCATTTTGGATGTTATATGCTAATTGAGAATAGCTGCAATTTCATTTTCAGATAATTTATTGACGAAAATTCTACTAAGTCTGCTGGATACTAAGGTTGTACCTAGCACTATTAGATTATTTTCTGCATCGACTTTTATGGACCCCAATGTATATGGATTTAGGTGTCCAATAGTATAGATGCCTTCCAATAGTCCTGTATTGACATTGTAAAAGTATAAAAGCACACTTCGGGATTGAGACTCAGCTGCTACAATCGAATAGATTGTTCCATTGAGTGAATATGCTCTTATGACGGCAGGAGTACGTGATATAAATTCTGAAAATGGGAGTGTTAAATAATCAATACTAGAGTTAATTTCGTTAGTATTAATTTCTTGAACAGGTTGAATGAAGTTATCATTATACTGAAAACCAAACAACGTAAAGGTGTTTGTACTGAGTGGCATGGCATGAGAAATTCCACCATTGTCACTTTGTCCTTGAACAACGCCAGAAGGGGTCGCACTTAAGTCAGTAAAAACCAAAGACAGACTGAAGTTGTAAAATCCATTGAAATAATAGCTATCTATACCTATAGTTCCACAAAAGAACGGTAAAGCATATCTTTCTGGATCTTCAAAATGTCTGATAATTATATCCTCAACGTCATTTCCTGCACCGATTGTATAGCCCGTGCTTTGTATTAAGTTGCCATCAATGTCAAGAATAGAAAGCACAGTTTGCATACTTTGAGCATTGTAACTCAAAAGCATCAAATTTCCATTCACAGTTCTATTTGCAGCCAAAGGATATTGTAATCCATTTGAAAGAGAAATGGTCTCTCCCGCTGAAGGATCATTTCCCATGCGAACCAATTGCGCAGCAAAAGTGTTCGGATTCATTGTAAAAAAATAATAGACACTATCTATAGACACAAATTCTCCAACAGGTGTGATATGATCACCAGGTATTGAAGACTCTATCAAGAAATCACCTTGACTATCCATTTGTAGGACTTGTGCCCCCATGAAGTTCGAATTGTCGATTTCTTGCTCTGCCAGAACAATGAGACCTTGAGTAGTTTGCACTATATCAATAGGGCGGAAACTAGCATCGCTTTGTTCCGTATCATATATTTTGAAAAAAGATGATTCAGGATCTATCGTTTCTTTTGAACAACTCAAAAATAAAATGGTAATTACCGCAACTAGAATAGAATTTTTCATCTGAATCAATAAGGTTGAAAGGTTTTGTCAATATATCTTAATGGGAAAACAAAACTCAATGAGATATTAATCTGATTGAGTTTGAGGTCATCGTTTACTTCTCCCAACGTGGTGAGTTCCGTTGTTGTGTTTCTGCTATTCGTATCTGTAATGCTACTAAGGCCATACATGTAGGTGACTTCTAATACCGTTCTAATATTAAAAAAGTCAAAGCCTGTTCCAATACCACCAAGCGCACCGTAATAGTTCTGAAATTGGTCTTTCGTGTTTAAACTCACAGAACCTCCACTATATGGTCGGGGTTCACCAGTCGAATAATCTGTATGTGTGATATCCGTATGCTTATCAGCACCAACCACAAATGAATAGTGCATTCCTGCTAGAATAAAAGGCCTAATTTTTCCCTTTTTAATTATTTCATATTTTACAGATATGGGAAGTTCGATGTAACTAACACGTTGTTCTACATCATATTGAGTAGAAAAGTTTTGCGTAGGTACATCTCCTATCCAATCTAAGTTATTGACATATCCATATCGCATTTGCTTGAAGGAAGGTTGTAAGCCTATAGAAAAACCATGATAGTAGAATGATAAATCCAAACCTATAAAAATTCCTGGTAGATTGAATTCTGAATAGGTTTTATCAAGATCTTCAAGTTCGTAATCGATTGGACTTATTGAAGTATAGCGGGACACGGGATTAGGCTGTGCTATATTTGTTCCAAATCTTAGCCCCAACCACCATTGTGTCTTAAGAAAATTTTGGTAGTCCGAACCAGGGAGTTTTGGTTTGGGATTTCTTTGTGCAGACACTGCAAAAGACGAAAAGAATATTGCAGTAATAAGGGTAATTCTATTTACGGATAAGTAGGCGTTTTGTATCATCTAGTTTGTCAGATTTGGCTTTGATAAAATACATTCCCGGTAAAAGCTGGTTTAACTGAAAAGTAACTTTGTGTTGACCAGGAGGTAAGGTCCTTTGTGTAGAGAGAACGACCCGCCCTTCCACATTGATTAATTCGAATTTCACATGTTGAGTGTCGTTGATCGAAACCGAAGTTTGTACGTAGTTGGTCGCTGGGTTTGGGTAGATCCCATCAATTTTAAATTTTGAGTTTAAGAAACTATTATCTGCTCCAGTGATTGTGTCTTTGATTAAATCAAGCGGCTCATAGGTCCCACCATTTCCATCATCGCCACTGATAAAGTCTCTAAAGAAAATATCATTCTCAATAACCGTCGGATCAACGCCCATCCAATCTTTAAGAATTGCGGCATTCAATTGCCGGTAATCAAATTGAAGAGCTACATTGTTATCATTCAAATCTGGGTTGGTTCCATAAATGCCTGGTTTTACACCTGCACCAAACATCATCACCGGACCCCCTTTGCCATGATCGGTACCATAGCTTCCATTCGAGGCGATTCGCCTTCCGAATTCAGACATAGTTGTAGTCAACACTCTATCAGAAATATTTCGACTAACTAGATCAGATTGAAAGGCTTTCATTGCGGATGTAATATGATATAGCAAAGCGGCATGTGAGCCTTTGGTGGGATCATTGTTTAGTGTTTGATCCGCATGGGTATCAAAACCACCAATTTTCACTAAAAAAACTTTGGTCTTGACTCCTCCTGTTCCACCACCAGTACCTCCTAAAAGTCGAGCTATAAGTCTTAATTGTTGAGACAAGCCATTTCTAGAATTGCTAAATGGGTAGGTTTCTGGATAATCAACACTGGTCTCGGTTGAGTTTGAATAAACATCAGCTAGCCGTTTAATATAGGTTTCTGATTTATCTTCTAAACTCAATAAATAATCCATTTCCTTACCATATGGGCTATTGCTGAGAAATTCAGGTGGCGCTCCTCGAGGGTCGGTTCCTTCATCTACATAACCTTCTAATCTTTCAATGAGATCTGCCAATTGTTGTGGCGTGCTCGGCAGCGAGATCGATGTTGGAATGTTGTCGTCTTGGTGAAATAGAAGTGATACATCATTGCCCATTTCTAGCGCCAATGGGTCCGGCATTTCGTCATTTGGAAAATCATCAGGATAACTTTGAGGAGTATACTCATGGTTCAAATAACGTCCAATCCAGCCTGATGAAAAATAGTCATCGGAATCACCACCCATCAACCAAATGTCTCGGCCTCTAAAATGAGAGCCATTATTGTTTTCATAAGAAACACCTTGGAAAACAGCCGCCTGTCCTCTATCATACATTTCTTTAAAATCTTGCATGTCAGGATGAAGCCCAACTTGATCCGCCAAAGGCACTGTGCTATCCAAAGGTATTAGAGTCCTACTTCCCGATTTATAAGGTATAGCAATATTCGCTCTTCTACTTACGTATTGACTGTAGTTGTCTAAGGGAATAAAGGTATTAAGCCCATCGTTTCCACCATGCATTTGTAAAATGATAAGGACATTGTCATTGTTGCTCTGAGCAGCTAATTTTTGAAAACGGTTGCCAGCGGCCATCATTTTTATTGGTACACCTTGAAAAGCAATTGGAGCCCCAGCTGCAAATCCTACTTTTTTTATAAACTTTCTTCTTTTCATTGTTTCGAGTTTAAGGATTTACATTAGTTGGTACTCAGGTGATTGCAACATTGCATTGAACAATCCGGTCAATTGATTGTCGATTTTATCAATATCCCTGTCTGATGAATCCCAATTGGCTGTCCATGCTTCTTCTGGATTGACATCCATGTCAGAAAGCAGGGAACTCATAAAATAAGTTAGCCTCTCTTCTGTCAGTTCACTAGTCGCAGACCCAGCAAAATCAAGGTTTTCGCTTAGTGGTAAAAAGTAGCCAGCTAGTGATGTAATTAAATCTTGTGCATTTCTGGCTGTTGAATCAGGGATATTGGAGGTGACAAAAAGATATGGATTTACGTCATACATGTCTACCATTTCTCCAGGTACGAATTTTCCATTTATAAAATTGTACCTATTAGTTAAATAATTGGTCGTAATCCATGAACGGTTGAATATAGGATATTGATGAAAGGCACTATATCCAGCAACTTCAAAAGGTTCATAATAATTCATTCCCTGACTTCTCATACTTGAAAGTATTCCGCCTATTACATCATAAAACATGGTTGCCTCAGTCTCGTAGTTGGGAATTGAAATGTTGAAATTCCTAAAAAAACCAATTGTTAGATCTAAAGGAGACTTGATAATACTTCCAAAAAAATCATCAGTTTTACCAGCTGCTCCTTCATAGAATTCTTGACTTGTAAATAATGCTTCAAAAACCGGCGTCAGTTTGAAATCATTCGAAGTAAATACATCGGCCAAATCCTGAATAATACCATTTTGGATATTTTCGTCTACTTCGTGATAACAGAAAAATCGGTAGATTTTTCTGCATATATACCTTGAAGTTTCGGGATTGTCGTAAATCAAATCTACCAATTGACCGATTTCGTCAATAACGCTTTCTTCTGTAGCACTGCTACCCTGCATCAATTCAGAATCTCCTTCAATAACATGATTGTTCATTCTGGCACTGAATTGTTTGGAGCTGTTGTCATGGTGTGTAGCAGTTGCTCCTCCTCTGATAACTCCTCTAGGGATACCTGTCTCTTCGTCAATGTTCGAATAAGAACTATCCACGTCAAAACCCGAAAGTACACGGGCTGCGGCTTGCACATCTTGTTCAGTGTAGTTGACATAATCTCCTTCAAAGTCTCCTTGCAGATTAGTGCCTTCTAAGCCACGACCTATGGCATAAAGTTCTAGTAGTTCTCTGCCATAATTTTCATTTGGGCTTCCACTGACATTTTGCCGACCATCTAAAAATATCAACATGGCATTCTCAACGCTTACTTTTTTTGTTAGCTGTTTAAAGTTGACCGGGTAGATTATAGGAGGGAGCACTTCCTCTGATTCTGGATCAGGGTTCTCTACCGGTATTTCAATGTCATCCCTATCAAAAGCGTAAAACCGAAAAAGAGCGTTTTGATAAAAGATGGCCTGTGTGTCTTGAACTTTTTCTTTCTTGGTCGTAAAATGAGTGTGAAAAAAGAATATGATTCTTTCACGAAAAGCAACTGAAAGTTTTTGAGATTCATCTACACCAGGCGCAAACATCTGACCTACCATCCATCTGTTTAATAGATCCATTAGATTGTCGCTGTTGACATCTTCAACAGGACCATTGGTTATCCATTCCTCCCCTGTAGCAGGGTCGATAGGAGGATTAGGGGTAGGAAGATTTTCTTGAATTAATAAATGAATCGCTTCTTGTGCTGTAAGGGTTGCAAAGTTTTCTATTTCTGGGATAGAGGCACTAGTGCAAGTTCTTCTTAGTAAATGTGCCGCTCTTTTAATACCGAGTGGTCCAACTAATGGCGTTAGTGGCATATACTTTGGTTTGGTGGATTACAATACAAGTATAACAATACAGAAGTTATATTATTATATTAAATCTTATAATATTACAATTTATAGAGAATTTTTTTCTAAAACATCGGTTCATTGGATTCGGAGAACCTAATTCATTTTTTCACTAAATCGAGAATTTCAGAGTAGTTAGGAACATCATTGTAATGCCATTTACCTTTGACAGTGCCATTGTGAAGTAGCCATAATCCGGGGTTAGACCTTGTAATTGTTTTAAGTACTGTAGCGTCTGTATAAAAATAAGGGATATTAAAGCTGTTATTTTTTTGAAAAGACTCGAATGTTGATTTGTCCGAGGCAGTCAAAGCTATCACCTCCACTTTTTCTCCTAACGCTTTGATCAAATCGTTGATCTGCGAAATACTAGAGATATTTGATTTACTCACGTCATAAAGAATGACGAAGAGTTTGCTGCCTTGAAATGATTCTTCAGTATAATCTCCTTCATCATTCCAGATCCCAAAGTCCGTTATTTTTGGTGCTGCTTCAGGATTTAGATGAATCATTTCTTTATACTTATAAGAAGTATCTGTTGGATAAGACTCAAACGTATATTCCTCTCCATCTTTTTCCATTATATATTCATATAGGTAGGGAGCCGATGCTTGCATTTCAGTAGGAATGTGATTGCCGATTTTATAAGCTCGAAAATCAATAAAAGGTAAATGAGCAATTGCCCAGTACGCCAGAATTAAACAAAGCCCTGTTGTACCACCAACAATAAAATTGGATATCTTTTCTTGTTTTTCAGATTGAGGTGGATGCTCCGTAATCCACATTACCAATATCAATATCAATAGAATGATGTCCTTGGAGAATGATTCCCAGGGTGTCATTTTAATAGCATCTCCAAAACATCCACAATCTGTGACGGTATTCGTTATGGCAGAGTAACCAGTAAGAATTGTGAAAAATACGATGAGTGCCAAAGTCAAATACAAGGTTAGATTTTGACGGTAGTTGATGATCAATGCAAGACCTAACACCACTTCAAATACAACCATGAACACAGAAATAGGTAAGGCTATTGGAACAAAGACGTGAAAAAACTCAGCGAATTGGACAGAGAATACTTCAAAATATTCCTCCATTTTAATTGCAGTTCCTACTGGGTCATTGATTTTAATCAATCCAGAAAAAATAAATAAACCGCCGACTAAAAATCTAATTATTGTGGATGCGTATTTCATAGACGAAATTTAACTTATTTAGAAAGTATCAAACAAAAAACAGCATAGTTGATCATGTCCTGATAGTTGGCATCTATGCCTTCTGATATTAACGTTTTTCCTTGGTTATCTTCAATTTGTTTAGTCCTCAGGATTTTCATTAGAATTATATCTAGCATAGAAGGAACCCTCATATCTCTCCATGCTTCCCCATAATCATGGTTCTTATTTGTTAAAAGTTCTAATGTATCTTTTACTATGCGATCATACATCGGTTCTAATGTAGTATACGGAATTTCTAACTCTTCATCCCCGTTCATTTCAATCTGTATAATTGCCATGATACAGTAGTTGATGATAGCGATGAATTCTCCGTTAATGTCTTCTTGAATTTTTTGCTCTCCTTTTTCCTGAATAGAACGAATTCTTTTGGCTTTTATGAAAATTTGGTCCGTCAATGAGGATGTCCTTAAAATCCTCCACGCTGTACCATAATCCTTGGTTTTCTTTTCAAAAATGTCTTTACAAGCCTTGATAACTTCTTTATATTCGCTAATCGTATTTACTTCCAATTTCCGCCTGATATTTTATGATTAAAGCGGCTAAAATTAAACAATTTGGATTCATTACCCACCGCTAAATTTATAAATGTCCGAGGTGAACTTATGGATTTGTCCAAACCGAAAGTTATGGGCATTATTAATTTGACGGCCGACTCGTTTTTTGACGGGGGTAAAATAAAATCGGATCTGGATTTGTTGAGTAAAGTTGAATTCATGCTTTCGGAAGGTGTTGATATTTTAGATGTTGGTGCTTACTCAAGCAGACCAGGAGCGATTGATATTCCGGTTGAACAAGAAAAAGAGGGGGCGGTAAATGGAATTAGAAAAATACTTGAAGAATTTCCAGATGCTGTAGTTTCAATTGATACTTTTCGATCTGAAATAGCCAGAAATTGCTTAGAAGTTGGCGCAGACATAGTGAATGATATCAGTGGAGGTTCGTTAGACAACGGGATGTTTGATCTCATAGAAAGTGCAAATGTTCCCTATATTATGATGCACATGAGAGGAAATCCACAGACAATGAAGGGTTTGACAACTTATGATAATCTGATTACAGATATTATTGATTATTTTAATGGCAAGGTTCACGAGTTGAATCAAAGAGGTATTAAAGATGTCGTGATAGATCCTGGTTTTGGTTTTGCAAAAACCAAGGAACAGAGCTTTACACTACTTAGTCAATTGGAAGCGTTAAGAATGTTAGGAAGACCTATACTTTGTGGGGTGTCAAGAAAGTCGATGATTTTTAAGACATTGGAATTAACACCAAATGAAGCCTTAAATGGAACTACTGCATTGAATATGGCTTGTTTGATGAAAGGAGCTTCAATCCTTAGAGTGCATGATGTGAAAGAAGCAAAAGAGACAATCAAGTTGTTTGAACAAATGGTAAAAAATTAGAAGGTAGTGTTATTAGGATTTTACATAGGATTTTTAGAGGTAACGATAGTTGATATCATAGACATGTTTTTCGTGTCCATTCTATTGTACCAAGTGTACAAATTGATGAAAGGAAGTGTTGCTATCAAGATTTTTCTGGGATTCTTGTTTTTGTACCTAATATTCCTAGTAGTCGAAGCAGTGGACATGGAGTTGCTCAGCATAATTCTTGGGCAATTTATGGGAGTGGGTGTCATAGCTGTTCTGATTTTGTTTCAACAGGAGATTAGAAAATTCTTAATGCTTTTAGGAAAGACCACCGTCTTTGAGGAAGGAAATTTATTAAAGAATGTAAAAAGCATATGGAAAGAAAAATTTGACAAAAGTCATCTGAACCTTACGCCTCTCATGGATTCGATCAAAGTTATGAGTGGTTCCAACACCGGTGCACTTTTTGTTTTCTCTAAGGACTCTGAATTAAAGTTTTACGCTGATTCTGGAGATAGGATGGAAGCATTGATTTCTAAAAGATTGATTTTGGCTGTTTTTAATAAGTTATCTCCATTGCATGATGGAGCAGCGATAATTAATGAAAATAGAATAATTGCTGCAAGATGTATTCTACCTGTTTCTGAAAGAGATGATATACCCGCACAATTTGGATTGAGACACAGAGCCGCCATAGGCATGTCTGAAAATACTGATACTTTAGTCATTGTTGTTTCTGAAGAAAATGGCCAACTAACTTCAGCTAGACATGGTCATTATCAACACAATTTATCCATCCAGGAAGTGCGAAAAATGATCAATGAATACCTGATCAACGAAGACAAAGGTGTGAAAGAAAGCCTTATGGCGAAAGTTGAGCATGACGAGCGTGCAAAGGAAAAACCCAAGAGTCAAGAAGAATTGGTTTCCGAGTAGTCCGAATGCTTGGTTTTGTCTGTCGCATTTCTGTAGTTTTGCCAAAAAAATAATTCCCCATGTTACAACGTATCCAGTCCGTGCTTTTATTTTTTGCAGCTCTTTGTATGCTTGCAATTTTGTATTTCCCAATGTGGGAAAAAGCTGATGTAGATAAAAATGAGAAAGTTTCTCTGAGTTCATTAGCGCTTACTCATGAGAAAGTAGACATTGAAACGACTGAAATCAATATGCTTGCTGAGCAATGGACAGGCTACATAGCAATTTTGGCGGTTCTGGCGGCAGCGGTTGCATTTTACTCGATATTCAGATATGACAATCGATTATTTCAGATTAAACTCGGAGCACTCAATTCTCTTTTAATGGGAGGGTGCATCGGGACTTCAGTCTATTTTGCTCTTCAAGCTGAAAGCATGATTGTACCTGAAGTCCGGGGTGATTATTTGACTGGTTTTTACTTAGGAGTAGTAGCATTGCTTCTCAACTCAATGGCCAATCGTTTCATACGAAAAGATGAAAGATTGGTACGATCTGCTGACAGAATACGGTAAGAGTCTGTCAATATTTCCCAGCTTTCTGACATCCTGTCACGGAATTGATCTATTTCTTTTTTGGCTTGAGATTTGTGTTTCCCCGTAACATGAATAGCTATGATCAATTCTAGCTTTTACTACGAAAGGTTTTATAATAAAAATTAAAGAATAAGTATATCATGAAGGAGTCCGGTAACATTTCGATCCATACAGAGAATATTTTTCCTATCATTAAAAAATTCCTCTACTCGGATCATGAAATATTCTTGAGAGAACTTGTGTCAAATGCTGTAGACGCATCACAAAAATTAAAGCAACTCTCAGGAATGGGAGAATACAAAGGAGAGTTAGGTGACTTACAAGTGGATGTAAGTTTTGATGAAAAGAAAAAAACGATAACAATTAGCGACCGAGGTATCGGAATGACCGCTGAGGATATTAAAAAATACATCAATCAAATTGCTTTTTCTGGGGCAACAGAATTTGTTGAAAAATACAAAGACAAAGGTGATGAGCAACAAATCATAGGGCATTTTGGTTTAGGTTTCTATTCAGCTTTCATGGTAGCTGACAAAGTAGAAATTGAGTCATTGTCTCATGCAGAAGGAGCTGAAGCAGCCAACTGGATTTGCGATGGATCCACGGAGTATTCAATCAAAAAAGGAAAAAGAAAAGAAAGAGGAACGGACATAATTCTACATGTCAATGAAGATTCCAGTGAATTCTTAAATCAAGCGAGACTTCAAGGAATTTTGACTAAATATTGCAAATTTTTACCCGTTGTAGTCAGGTTTGGAGAGAAAGACGAAAGTGTAGAAGACGGAAAAGATAAGGATGATAAACCAAAATATAAGACGGTAAAAGTTGACAATATAATCAACAATCCAACACCTCTTTGGACCAAGTCTCCTTCAGATTTGAAAGATGAAGACTATTTAGCATTCTATAGAGAACTTTATCCGATGTCTGAAGAACCGCTTTTCTGGATTCATTTGAATGTAGACTATCCCTTCAACTTAACAGGGATTCTTTATTTCCCTAAGGTTAAAAATGAAATGGAGCTTCAAAAGAATAAGATTCAATTGTATTCTAGACAAGTATTCATAACTGACGAAGTTAAAGATGTGGTTCCTGAGTTTTTGATGCTTTTACATGGAGTCATTGATTCTCCAGATATTCCTTTGAATGTGTCAAGAAGTTTCTTACAAGCAGACGGGAATGTAAAGAAAATTAATTCTTACATCACCAAAAAAGTAGCGGACAAACTGAATGACCTTTATAAAAAGGACCGAAAAGAGTTTGAAGCCAAATGGCCTGATATAGGTGTATTCGTAAAATACGGAATGCTAAGTGATGAGAAATTCTACGACAAGGCAAAGGATTTTGCGTTACTTGAAAACGTTGATAACGAATTCTTCACTTTGGATGAATACAAAGAAAAGACAAGTGCTTTACAGAAGGATAAGGATGATAACCTAGTTTATCTTTATGCTTCAGAGCCTGCGAAGCAACATGCGTTCATTCAGTCAATTAAAAATAAGTCTTATGATGTGTTAAAAATGGATGGTCCACTGGATACCCATTTCATAGGAACAATGGAGCATAAGCTTGAAAAGACGCAATTGAAAAGAGTTGATGCTGAGACTGTTGATAAATTGATTGACAAAGGAGAAGTGGTTGATTCTGTTTTAGGAGATAAGGAAAAGGAAAAAGCAAAGGAGATTTTTGAAAAATCAATCAATGATAAGAACTCAACGGTTGCAGTTGAATCTTTGGCTTCTGATGAAATGCCAGTAATTGTAACGATGCCTGAGTTCATGAGAAGAATGAAAGATATGCAACGCCAAGGTGGTGGTGCAGGAATGATGATGATGGGTGATATGCCTGATCAATACAACGTTTCCGTCAATGCCAATCACCCTTTAATTTCTAAGATTTTAAAGTCTAAGAAAGAAGAGAATAAAGAGAAATTGGCAAGACAAGCTTATGATTTGGCTTTGCTATCACAAGGTTTGCTAGAAGGTGAGGCCCTTACTGGGTTTATCAATAGAACTGTTGATATCAGTGCTGAATAGCATTAGTGCTTAAAATAATTAAAAACCCCAATTTTGATATCTTCAAGATTGGGGTTTTTTCTTTTGTATTAAGATCTATATTTTTGACAATCATATTTGGAAACTATCGTTGATAAGAATAGTGAAGAAAAAACTTATTATAGCCATTACATTTCTGGCTAGCTCCCATGTTTATGGGCAAGCTGATGTCAGCGATGACGTTGTGTTTACTCAATATGAAGCACCTTTATCTGTAGATTTAGATGCCGAGGACGAAGACGAGGAAATTGAACTCAAAAAGAAAAAACCCAAGAAAAATGTTTTCTATGGAAAGAAGACAAGAAAAGGGTTTACTAGAACGGGATATGGAGAAAAAGCGACATTAGAATTATTTAGATATCTCAAAGTTTATGAAGATCCCGTTCCTTATGTACGTGATGTATATTGGTATGATTTTGGAAAAAAGAAGATCGTTAAATCCAGAAAAATAGATAAAGGAAACGCCGGTATTTTACATGGACCTTATGAACGAAAACGAGGGGATGTAGTCATCGAATCGGGAATATACTTTATGGGGGTCAAACATGGCCGTTGGATGAAATGGGATCGGCATGATATTCTCATTGAAAAAGAAAAGTATTACAAAGGGTGGCCAAAGGAGTCTATGGTCGCTTATCATGATAGAAAGACGCGAAAAATAGAAGAAATTATTCCTGTTCATTATGGAGAGAAAGAAGGAAACTATTATGCATTCCATAAAAGCGGAAATTTAGCCGCCACAGGCGAGTTTCAATTTGATAACAAAGTGGGTTTGTGGAGAGAATTTTATGATATTAGAAACCGAAGAAAACGGGAAATTATCTATTCTGAAGACCCTTTTGATAAGACTTTTCGACCCTACATCATTCGTGAGTGGGACAATCGCGGGAAGCTTATTTATGAGAATAAGAAAAAGTAGTTAAAACCATTTTATTACAAAATCTACGATCCTTTTTTTGAACACGTTATAGGGTGGGTAAAAAAGCATGGCTGTTGTTAGACCAGTCCTTTGTTTCAATACAGATTTTTCATTCGAAAAGGCTAGAAAGCCGGGATAACCGTGTGACTTACCCATGCCACTGTGATTGACGCCCCCAAAGGACATATTGGGATGTGAAAATTGAATCACCACATCATTAATGGCCATACTTCCCGAAGAGGTTTGCTTAAGTACTTTTTGCTGGACGGATTTTTTGTTGCTAAATAAATATAGAGCTAGTGGTTTCGGCCCATTGTTAATCTTTTGAATTTCAAGATCTAAATTGGTATAAGTATATATTGGAAATATAGGACCGAAAATTTCTTCTTTAGAAATTTTACAGCTTTCATCAACAGAAGTGATGACAGTAGGTTCGATAAACCTTTCCTCTTTATTGTTTTCTCCTCCATGAATAACTTGTGCGCCATTTTGTTTCGCTTCATCAAGCAGATTGATGAGCCTGGATGCATGACGTTCATTGACAATGATGGCATAATCTTTTGAGTCCTTAATGCCCAGGTTGTCACTGTCAAAAGTAGAATTGATTGCCTTAGATAATTCTTCAATGAATTTAGAATATTTAGATTCATGAATTAGTAAATAGTCAGGAGCTATGCAGGTTTGTCCATTGTTGAAGAACTTGCCCCAAGCTATTTTTTTTGCGGCATCCTTGATGTTCGCAGTTTCATCAATGATAGTAGGGGATTTCCCACCAAGTTCAAGGGTTACTGTAGTTAAGTTTTTAGCGGCTGCCTCCATAATAATTTTACCCACAGCAGTACTGCCCGTAAAGAAAATGTGATCAAAAGATAATTTGAGTAATTCAGTTGTTTCGTTCACGGAACCTTGAACGACCGAGACTTCTGAAGGGTCAAATAATTCCGCTATCATTTCTTTGGCCAACTTGGATGTGGCAGGTGTGTTTTCTGAAGGTTTTAGGATTGCGGTATTCCCTGCTGCAAGACTTGAAACCAATGGTACAAAGAGCAATTGGAACGGGAAGTTCCATGGAGCTATGATCAACGTTGTTCCTTTCGGCTCGTTAACTACAGCCGCCATTGTCCCGAAAAAAGTCAACCCCGAAGATACTTTTTTTGGTCGAGACCATTCTGAAAGATTTCTAAGCGCTTTGTTCAACTCTGAAGCCACTGGATATATCTCACTAATATCTACTTCGGTTTCTGGTTTTTTAAAATCTTTGAAAAGGGCTTCACGAATTCTCGGTTTATTATTTAAAATCCATTTTCTTAATTTTTTTAAACGTGCTTTTCGATATTTGAGAGGCTCGGTTCTTAACTCAAAACTTCGTGCTTTCTGTATTTCAAATAATTCCTGAATGGCGTCGCTCATTTTATTCTAAAATGCTTTTCAGCAATATAACAAAGTTAATTTCTCGAAGCGGATTGCGTTTCTGTTTTATGATTGGTTATACGGGATAAACATGATTTAGATCGTTTGAGAGCAATTTTTTCTATTTCTTCTAGCAGGTGTAATTTTGTTTTGTTAACATTAAGGTAACATTGAATTAATGCATAGGAAATAGTGCTTGAGTCGTGAAATTTTTGAAATACATATCGAGTTTGATTTTGATGATACTTTTCATTCAAAATGTTTATGCTCAGCCAACTTTCACTGATGGATCTAAATTAGGACTATTTATTAGATCTGAATTTGGTAGCATTGATGATGAAGCGTTACTAGATTTTAAAAATGAATACAACTTCCTCACTGAAGGATTTAAACAAAAACGTACTCAATTAAAATCAGACGAACTTTTCTTGAAACGGGTTTTTTATAAGACACATAGAAAGTTTTTAGGTGAATATGAACAAGGAGCTTCATTTCATGAAATGATTGGAAAACGAAAAGTGTATGACTGTGTAACCGGCACAGCTTTATATGCATTGATTTTAGAAGACCTTAATATTGAATATGAAATCAGAGAAACTGACTACCACGTTTATTTAATGGTAAAAATGGGTGATAGGTCTTATTTGATGGAAAGTACTGATCCATTAAATGGATTTGCGGTGAATTCCAAAGAGATAGAAATGCGAAGAAATTATGTGATTAATGATGCCAGAAGTATTAATGAGAAATTATCTTTATCTGGAGTTGCGTCTAATGAAGAAACTAGACAAAATGTTAATGTGATTGATAATGCTGTATCTCTTCAGCAATTAGCTGGTTTACAATATTATAATCAGGCCTTGCGTCAATTCAATAAAGAAGATTTCAGAAAAGCATTTCAATACATTATCATAGCTCAAGGGATATACCCCTCAACAAGAATCAAACACGCATCTTCTTATATGTTTTCAGTTGCTTTTGGAGATTAATCGAGTAATCCTACCAAGTCTTCTTTACTCAGGTTTTTTATAAAACTTTCTTCTGTAGATATTAGATCGCTGGCCAACTTTCGCTTGTTCTTTTGAAGTTGCATGATCTTTTCTTCAACCGTATTTTTGGTGATAAATCGATAAGTAAAGACCTTGTTTTTTTGTCCAATTCTGTGAGCTCGATCAATAGCTTGAGCTTCTATAGCAGGGTTCCACCATGGGTCGAGCAAAAAGACATATTCAGCTTTTGTCAGATTCAGTCCTAGACCTCCAGCTTTAAGCGAAATTAGAAATACTTTAATTCCTTCTTTGGTTTGGAAATCCTCAACTTCCTTTTGTCTGTCTTTCGTACCCCCATCTAGATATGCATAGTTTATGTTACTTTCATCCAGATAATTACCTACAATTTTAAGATGTTTAACGAATTGAGAGAAAATTAAGATTTTATGTTCTTTATTGAGGGCATTGCTAATCATGAAACTCACATCTTCAAGTTTACCTGAGTCACCTTTATACTCTTCATCTGCCATCATAGGATGATTCGCGATTTGTCTAAGTTTGGTTAATCCTTGTAAAATCATAAATTGAGATTTCCCTAAACCACCGCCAGCGTCAATTTCTGACATGATCTTATCTCTATAAGATGATTTCACTTTTTCGTATGCTTCTTCTTGAGCTTCTGACATTGTGCAATACCTCACATTTTCTATTTTCTCAGGTAAGTCTGTAGCAACTTGAGACTTGTTCCTTCTCAGTAAGAATGGTTTTATGATCGTGTACAGTTTTTTAGTCTTTACTTCATCATGTTTCTTTTCTATTGGAATTTGAAACTGTTTCTTAAAATACGATTTGGCACCTAAAAGTCCAGGGTTGACGAAGGTCATTTGCGTCCATAAATCCAGCGTTGTATTTTCAATTGGGGTTCCAGTAAGAATAAGTTTGTTGGTTGAATTAAGGTCCATGACGCATTTTGATATGTTAGACTCTGGGTTTTTAATAACCTGTGATTCGTCTAATATGATGTAATTGAAATGGAATTGAGCCATCAAATCGATGTCTTGCCTTACAATACCATACGATGTAATAATAAGATCATACTTAGCAAATTGACTCATGTCCTTAACTCTTTTTACGCCTGTATAAGTTAGTATTTTCAATTTTGGCGTAAATTTTTCAGCCTCTTTCTCCCAGTTATAGATAAGAGATGTAGGCATTACCAATAGACTCGCTCCCGCATCATCTTCATCATGTACAGATTGTAATACTGCTAATGTCTGAACTGTTTTTCCAAGTCCCATGTCATCTGCTAAACAGCCACCGAGTTTGTAGGACTTTAAGAAGTTCATCCAATTGAAGCCTGCTTTTTGATAGGCTCGAAGATCTCCGTTGAAATTAGGAGACAAAGCATAATCGTCTATTTTTTCAAATTCACTTAGTTTCGCCAGTTTTTGTCCGAGTTGTAATTGAGCAAGATTTGATTCTTGTAATTCTTTGACCAGAGAAATATGATGCTTTTGTAGTTGAATTTGATCTTCCTCATCTGAATCGGAGAAAGCCAACAATTCGGAGTATTGCTCAAACCAAGCCTCTGGAATCACTGCTATTTCACCATTGGGCAACGTGATCTCTTTTTTATTTTTCAAGATGTAATTGCGAATCATTTTGAATGGAATTTCAAATTCCCCAAACTTTATGACCGCATGAATATCAAACCAGTCAATATTCTCTTTGATCTGCACAGTCATCTCTGACTTTCCAATAAAATACTTTTTAGCCCCAGAATTAAGCTGCTGTAAAGTGATTCCAGCATCTTCAATAAGTTTTTGTGTATCTCTTATCCAACTGAAAGCTTGGCCCATGGGGAGTGTGGTTTGTGAGGATTTTAGATTCAAACCCGTTTCTTCCAGAAATCGAATCGAGTGTTTTTCCTGTTCCACATTCCTTCTTATTCGATGAAACGTATATTGATCTTCAACCTGTTCGACTTGAACACTTACTGATTTGATTTGACTTGCAGAATAGGTATGTTCACCATATTTGAATTTTAGTTCAAAGAAAATTTTTGAATCCTCATCTTCCTTGGCATTTCCATTTTCTTCATAAAGACTCAATGTCCCTCCATTTGTGGCCAATTCTGAAAAATATAGAATTGGCTGCAGTTGAGGGTGATCAGTGATGATATCAAAGCCTTTAGCATAGACGTCAAAAGAAGCAACCAATTGTGCTACAAATTTTCTATAATAATTGTCCTCAATTTTTCTTGGAATCGCTATGAACTTCTTGTTTAAGAAGGGTTTGAGCTTATTGGAATCAACTTTTTTATCAAAACTATACAGCTTATTCTCAATCACTATATAAGCTGGATCATTGCTTAATATATATGCTCCCTTGTATTGGAATTCAACTTTTTCACCATCGTATTTGATTGTAGGGAAATAATGTGTGTTCTCCTCATTTCTTCTAAAATGAAATAGAACTGTTGATTTTTGATTTAATATTTCAATCTCTTTCCAAGCAGGCTCGCCATCATTGCCCATTTCGAACAATCTTTTACCATGAATCAAAGGCATTATTTTCTCCCTTCGTCGCTCGGCATAATCAATCATTTGTTTTTGTAGAACTTCATCTCCAGTTCTTTCATCAAAAACTTTGAGAAAAAAATCAGCTGGTTTTGTTTTCTTTTTTTCAAATTTCTTGACCACAACATCCGGCTGCATGGTGTCCATGTGTTTGATGAGCTCGTAATCTGCTTCGTCTAATCCTGAAGCAAATTCCTCAGCATTCTTAGATGAAATGTTTTGGTGAGAGAATGTCAATTCTCCGTTATCATTTAATTGTATAACAAAAGATTCGAACAAATAGCCGAGGTATTGGTGTTCGAATAAAGTGTAAATAAGCTGGAAGGGTTTATTGGGAGAAACTTTCATTCGAAGCGCAACAAATTCTAGATAATTAAATAAAAATGGAATATAATAAACCTTGCAATTTAATTGAATTAAGGAAATAGGGAAGGAAAGTTGCTGATAATTTGAAGCTTTATTTTAATATAATTGTCGTTAACTTAGAAACTCAATTCTAGAACAATTATTCAGTAATTAGAAGTGGATCTCGATGAAATTTAAAGACCTTGAAAGCCTCTGTGAGGGCAAGATAATCCAAGTAGTGCAAAACGCTGAAGTCAGCGAATTAATTACTGATACCAGGAATCTATCTGTTCGTGTCGGTTCTGTTTTTTTTGCCATAGCAGGAAAGAATCATGATGGTCATAAATATGTAGGTGATGCCTATAAAAGTGGAGTAAGGTCATTTGTAGTAGAGCGAAGTGTGAAATTACCTGATGATGCAGCTATTATTCAAGTTTCAAATTGTATAGATGCTTTGCAGGCCATTGCACGGAATCACAGATCCTCATTTAATTATCCTGTGATAGGCGTGACAGGTTCAAATGGGAAAACCATTATCAAGGAATGGTTGACACAAATGTTGGATTATAAATACAGTGTGGTCAAAAGTCCTAAAAGCTTTAATTCGCAACTAGGCGTGCCTCTTTCTGTATGGCAGATGTCAGATCATCACAATGTGGGCATTTTTGAAGCTGGGATTTCGAGAATGCAAGAGATGGAAAAGTTGGAACCCATCATCAGACCATCGGTTGGGATATTTACCAATATTGGTGAAGCGCATAATGCTGGTTTTAGTTCAAAGCAACAAAAAGCTGATGAGAAAGCACTCCTTTTTAAAGATTCCAAGAAAATTGTTTTTTGCGGAGCTCATTTGGAAGTAGTTAAAGCATTGGAAAAAAATGTAAAAAATAAGGAAGCTTTTTACGCATGGAATATTATCAAACAAGAAGATAGGAAAATTGACATTGAGGTAAAGGAAGAGGTGATTTCATTAAGAGTCAAATTCAATGATTCGGCATCCATTGAAAATGCTATTCATTGTGCTGTGACTCTACATATTTTAGGGTTTGGAACAGATACCATTCAGTCAAGAATAGATACGTTGACTTCCGTGAAAATGCGCTTGGAAATGAAACAGGCGATAAATAGATCGTACGTGATTGATGATACCTATAATAATGATTTGTATGGATTAGAAATAGCTTTAAGTTTTCTGAATAGTCACAAACAAAAAAGTAAGAAGACGATCATCCTTTCAGATTTGTATCAAACGGGGCTCGAATCAAAAGATTTGTATGCCAGGGTCAGTGAAATGGTTAAGACCAATAAAATCAATCGTTTAATAGGAATAGGAAATGAAATTGCTTCATCGAAGGAAATCTTTCAAATGGAAAGTGAATTCTTTTTGAACACTAAGGATTTTCTTGCTTCTGAATTCAAAATCCAAGATGAAATTGTATTAGTAAAGGGTTCAAGAAACTTTGCATTTGAACAAATCGTGAGCAGGTTAGAATACAAAGCACATGGTACAATTCTGGAAATCAATTTGGAAAATGTAATTCATAACCTCAATCATTTTCGTTCTTTAATAAAACCAGAAACTAAGATGATGGTCATGGTTAAGGCCTTTGCATATGGAGGAGGAAACTATGAAATAGCGAATCTCCTGCAGTATCACAAGGTAGATTACTTAGGAGTAGCCTATACGGATGAAGCCGTTGATTTAAGAAAAAATGGCATTCATTTACCTATAATGATTATGAATCCAAGCCCTGATTCATTTCGACTTCTCAAAGAATTCAATTTAGAGCCAGAGATTTACAGCTTGGATCAGTTTTATGATTTCATAGAATACTTTGAGGGACAAGACAGTTTTCCTTCTATTCATATCAAATTGGAAACCGGGATGAATAGGTTAGGCTTCAAAAAGAACGAAATCCAAAGATTGATTGAGTTGCTCAAAATACATAAGGGAATTTCAGTTAAAAGTATATTCAGCCATTTGGCAGGGAGCGATGATCCGAGACATAAAGATTTTACACTTTCCCAAGCGAAAACCTTTGAAGAATTGAGTGAGCAAATCATGAATGGATTGTGGTATAAACCCATGAGGCACTTAATCAATACTGGAGGAATTGTAAGCTATCCTGAAATGCAATTTGATATGGTTAGGTTGGGTATTGGACTATATGGTTTTGACCCTGCAGCATCAGAATCAAAAGTGCAAGTAGTTGGGAACTTGAAGTCAACTATTTCACAGGTAAAAACTATAAAATCTGGAGAATCAATTGGTTACGGAAGGGCAGGTTTTGCTCCTAAAGACATGAAGATAGCTGTAGTGCCAATTGGGTATGCAGATGGTTATCTAAGAGCTTTTAGCAACGGAATAGGAAAAATGTTGGTCAAAGATAAGTTGGTCCCCACCATCGGAAACGTCTGTATGGATATGACTATGCTTGACATAACCGGACTCAATGTTCATTCTGGAGATGAAGTAGTCATTTTTGGTGAAAACCCTGGAATTCAGGAATTGGCAAATTGGATCAATACCATTCCTTACGAAATATTGACAAATGTCAGTCAGCGAGTAAAAAGAACTTATGTGAGCGGTTGATTGGTGCTAGTTTCCGTAGTTGAATTCTATGGGAAGTATCATTTTAACTACTACTGCCTGATCACCTTGTTGTGCAGGTGACCATGCCGGGCTAGAATTGACCACTCTGAGAGCTTCTTCATCTAATTCAGGTTCAATACTTTTAATGACCTTAGCTTTGTAGATTTTACCATCTAAACCTATCAGAAATTGCACAAATACCTTTCCTTGAATACCTTTTTTTCTAGATAATTCCGGGTATTTAATATTGTTTGCGATGTAATTATTAAATGCTTCCATCCCTCCAGGGAAAGTAGGCATTTGGTCCACTACATCAAAGACTTCATAACCTTCAATCCCAGAAGTATCGGGTTTTGAATCCTGAGAATGAACGTTGAATTTTGAACTGAAGATTACTGTGACAAGAATAAATAGATGTTTCATATATAGTTGTTTTAAGAAAATTATCCTCCACATCCCATCAATTTCTTAAAATCAATGTCAGGTATTTCTTGATTCTGCTGTGATTCCATAATCTTGTCGCTCTGCTTATTCAGAGAGGGTGTTCTTTTTTTTATCGACTTATTTTTTTTAGGCATTATGGACAATATTGCTTTATATACTTTTCTGATATATTACTTCCTAGTTCTTCTGCTTTTCTAAAATCGGTGCAAGCATTTTTCATATCGTCCCTATGTTTATAGGCTAATGCCCGGTTGTGATATGCGTTGAAAAAGCGATCATTCATCAATATAGATTTTGTAAAATCATTAATCGCTGATCGATACAAACCAGCTTTGAAATAGCAATTACCACGATTATAATAGCAATTTACTGAATCAATTGGTACATCACTAGATTCATTAAATTTCATCGCTTTGGTATAATAGGAAATTGCCTCTTCAAAGTATTCCATTTTGAAATAAATATTACCAGCAAGGTAAAACATATCAGACTGATTTTCAGACAACTTTAATGCCGATTGTACATCTCTTTCGGCTTCATTAAGTCGTTCCAATTTCATCAATGCAGTGGCTCGACCTACAAATGCATCTGTGTTTCCATCATAGATTTCAATGGATTTGTCAAAAAACGCCAAAGAAGATTCAAAACTATTGGCAGATACATGCACCCAACCTTCATCCATCAATTGTTTACTTCGCCGATAATCAGACTCATCTACAATTTCATCTTGACAAAAAGTCGAGAATGAATAAAGAATTAGAATCAAAAGAATTTGTAAAAATCTCATCTTAGCTGGTGTAATTAGAATTGTTTGAAATTTACTAAATTCAATATATTAAACACATTTTGAAATCAAAAATGGGAACTAAGAATAGAGACTATTTTCAAGACCATATGCATGAAAATGTATGTTTTGGTTGTGGAATACAAAACGATGAAGGACTGCATGTCAAAAGCTATTGGGAAGACAAAGAAGCAGTTTGTCAATGGCAGCCAGAGGAAAAATATCACGGTTGGTCAGACTTATTGAATGGCGGTATTATCGCAACACTTATTGATTGTCATTGTATGTGTACCGCCATGGCTCATGCATATAAGGAAGAAAATAGAGATCTTAATTCCTTGCCGGAATATCGTTATGCCACGGGTACATTGAACGTGAAATACCTTTTACCTACATCAACTCACGAAGTAGTACAGTTAAGGGCAAAAGTCATTGAAGTAAAAAATAAGAAAACAGTCCTCTGGTGTGATTTTTATTCCAAAGGGAAGAAAACAGCAGAAGCAGAAGTAATAGCAATACGAGTTTTTGATAGTAGTCAGGGAAAATCGAGCATTTTCAAATCCTAGAAAAGAAGTGAATTTTAACTAAATTCATGGATAATTATTTTCTCAATAACAGTTCAACCCTAATTAAAACAAAAAATACTATGAGATTTTTAATATTAGCCGCTGCCGTTCTGGTTTTTTTCAAATGCACACCTCCAGAACCCGTAGTGATAAAACAATATTCAATTGATGATTTCCTCAAAACTACAAGTATAGGGAATGGTGCTTTTTCTGAAGACGAAACTAAGCTATTGGTGCATAGTGATGAGTCAGGCATCTTTAATCTATATGAAATTAGTATTGTGGATGGTAGTAAAAAACAGATCACTTTTTCAGAAAAGGAGTCGTACTTTGCCATTGATTATGTACCTGGAACTAATCAAATTCTATATTCTGCCGATAAAGGAGGTAATGAAATTAACCACATTTATTTATTAGAAGATTCAACTTCCACCGAATTAACTACTGGCGAGAATGAGAAAGCTAGCTTTGGTGGTTGGAGTAAGGACAAAAAATTCATGTACTATATTTCGAATCTTCGCGACCCTAAGTTTTTTGATTTCTATAAAATGGAAGTTGGAAAGTGGGATCCAATTTTGATTTATCAAAACAATGAGGGCCTTAATATTTCCGATATCTCAAACGATGAAAGCACTTTGGCAATTAGTCAAGCCATTACGACAAGTGAAAACAAACTGTGGCTGATGGATAGCCAAAGTTCAGAAAAAATAGATTTATCTGTAGATCCTGGTCAATACAACGGTATGGGTTTTAGTGATGATGGTAGTAACTATTATTACGTTTCAAATGCAGGGAAGGAGTTTGCATACCTAGTTGAATATGACATGAAGTCTGGTGAGAAAGAAGTAATCTTCGAGACGAACTGGGATGTGATGTATAGTTATACAAGTGAAAATGAAAAATATAGAATAATTGGGATCAATGAAGATGCGAAGAATAATTTGATCTTATTGGATAATAAAACTGGAGAGAAGGTCAGTTTTCCAGCTATTCCTGATGGTGATGTAAAAGGAGTCAATTTTTCAGATAGTGAAAACCAGATTAGACTAACAGTGGGTACATCGAAAGCGCCAAACAATATTTATGTATATGATTTACAATCCAAGGACCTTAAAAAATTGACCGAGACGCTAAACCCAGTCATCAATCCTGATGACCTGGCAGCGGCTGAGATTATAAGGTATCCTTCATTTGATAGTTTGGAAATTCCAGCAATCTATTATAAGCCTTTAACTGCTTCATCAGAAGCTAAAGTTCCAGCACTAATTTGGGTACATGGAGGTCCAGGAGGGCAATCTAGAACGGGTTACTCTGCTATGATTCAATATCTAGTTAATCATGGGTATGCCGTTCTAGCAGTAAACAACCGTGGAAGTAGTGGATATGGAGCTTCTTTTTATAAAATGGATGATTTGAATCATGGTGATAAAGATTTAAAGGATTGTATTTGGGGAAAGAAATGGTTGCAAAGTCAAGCTGACATTGATGCTGACAAAATAGGCATACTTGGAGGTAGTTATGGTGGCTATATGACCATGGCGGCTTTGACATTTGCTCCTGAGGAATTTAATGTTGGAGTAAATATTTTTGGTGTAACCAATTGGTTAAGGACCTTAAAGTCTATTCCTCCATATTGGGAATCATTCAGAAATGCCTTGTATAAAGAATTGGGTGATCCTAATACCATTGACTCGGTCAGATTGTATGAAATTTCGCCTTTATTTCATGCCGAAAATGTGACCAAACCTTTGATGGTCCTTCAAGGAGCCAATGATCCTAGAGTTCTGAAAGTCGAATCAGATGAGATTGTTGAGGCCGTTAAGAAGAACGGAGTTCCAGTCGAATACGTAGTTTTTGAGGATGAAGGACATGGTTTTGCAAAAAAAGAAAACAGAAGTACTGCATACAGTCAAGTTCTGATATTCTTGGATAAATATTTGAAGGGTCAAACAGTAGAAAAAGAATAGCGAAAGAAGTTAGAATGAAAATTACAAAAGGCTCTATCTAATGATAGGGTCTTTTTTATTACAAACTAAACTTCTTTAAATCCATCACACAACGCTCCCCTTTGAGTAAATTCTCAGCTGGGTGCTCCATTAGTAATGCTGAAACTTCATTGATTTTGTTGCGATAGTCCTTTTTAAGTTCTTTTCTTTTAACGGCTTCCATAAACAATCGAACTTCTTCCTGAGATTCGAGTATGAGCTCAGGTACTTTGGTTGGTCTGTCATCATCACCTTTAGCAACCATGGTTACAAAAGAATTATTAGTTTTCTTGACGGTTCCTTCTTTGACATTTTCGGCAATCACATTAATGCCTACAACAAGAGATGAATTTCCCACATAAACGACGGATGCTTTAAGGTGGACTAAATCACCAACTTCTACAGGTTCAAGAAAATCAACATTGTCTACAGATACCGTAACGCAGTAATTGGCGGCATGCTTACTTGCGCAAGCGTAGGCAACCTTGTCAATCAAAGACAACAAAATACCACCGTGTATTTTACCACCGAAATTGGCATACGAAGGGATCATTAATTCCGTGATTGTTGTTTTTGAGAAACCTACGGGTTTGGCTTTGGAAGAATTCATAGTTCTAATATTCTGATTAACAAAATTAAGAATTTAGCATTGAGGCACTAGAAAAAAAGACCCTCCAAAAGGAGGGTCTGAAATTAATGCATAACCCTGAGAGCGTAGGGTTATTAAAAAACACTTTACTTTGATTTCAATTTTTGGACGATTGCCAAAGTATCTTTTACTTTTTGTGTCAAGGCAGGGAAATCGATATTTCCACTAGCATCTTTTACAAAAAGTTTTGATCCCATTCCAACGCAATGAACACCTGCACCGAACCATACTTTTAGACTTTCTTCCGTTGGCTCAACACCACCAGTAGGCATTATGCTTGACCAACTAAATGGACCTTTTACTGCTTTTACAAATGAAGGACCACCTACTTCAGATCCTGGGAATATTTTTACTACCTCAGCTCCTAATTCTTCAGCGTAAGAAATTTCTGACAATGACCCACAACCAGGAGACCATGCAATTTTTCTTCTATTACAAACTTTAGCCATTTCTGGATTCAAAATTGGAGAAACAACAAAATTGGTTCCGTTTTGAATATATAATGAAGTTGTTCCAGCATCAATCACTGAACCAATACCCAATATCATTTCAGGAGTTTCCTTTGCTGCATATTTGTTAAGTTCAGTAAACACTTCATGTGCGTAATCACCTCGATTGGTGAATTCAAATACACGTGCACCACCATCATAGCAGGCTTTTAATACCTTTTTACACAATTCAATGTCACTGTGATAGAATACAGGAACAACGCCTGTTTCTTTCATTTTGAGGGCTACCTCAATTCTTGTAAATCTTGCCATATTCTTATTACCAGTTTAATATTTTATTAAAATCAAATTCCTCAGGGCGCTCTACCATTTCTTTGGCTTTGTCATAATCTTTATCACTTATAAAGTGAAGGTTACTAAAACTCAATTTGGCAATATCAGCATTGATATCTACGACCCTTGGAGGAATTACTCCATTATCATTTTCTATATCTGATAAAAACATAGGAACGATATCGCCACGTGAATTTGTGGTGACTATGCACCCAGTTTTTCCTTCTTCAAATAATTTTTTTGTACCCATCCCAAGAAGGGTACATAAAGTTAGATCATACCCTATTGGTCTACAACATCTGAATTCGTATCCCAATTCAACAGGTCTACTTTTGATTGTTATTCCTAACTTTTTAAGTTTTTCCTGAACAAGAATATTAAAAATGTTCGCTTTACTCACATTTCCAAGTTCAGGGTGACCATGATCGTCATAGGTAAAAAGTATTCCTGAATCCTTCAATTCCTGTTCGTCAATGTCATGAAAAACGCCTTCGCTGACAATAGCAACGCCATAATTGATACCTTCGATCTGACGTTTAATCATAGATGAAATGATTAAGTCCACTACTTTTTGCAGCGTGATCTTAGACTTGTTGAACATTTCTCCAATGATGACCATAGGGAAGTGACACGCCGATGCAATACCAAAGGCCAAATGTCCAGCGGTACGTCCCATGGATGACATAATAAACCAGTTGTGACTGGTGATAGCATCTTCATAGTAGGTTGTCCCAATTCTGACGCCTTCGTCCTTTGCTGAATGAAATCCAAATGTGGGATTTCGATCAGGTAAAGGAAGGTCATTGTCGATTGTTTTTGGAACGTGAATGTTTTTTACATCTAGGTTTTCTGAGATTAGATACTTAGAAATTCTATTTGCAGTACTTGCCGTATCATCACCACCAATTGTAACAAGTAGTTTTACATTATTTTTGATGAAAAAATCCGCCTTAAACTCACTGTCTTTCGGCTTGTATCGACTCATTACAAGGGTAGAACCTCCACGACTAAATATCTTGTCGACGTACCTAAAATCAAATTCTGTGATCGGAGGATCATCAGAAAGCAATCCTTGATAACCTTTGTGTATGCCAATAACCCTAAAGCCATCTTTCAAGAAAACTTTAGCCACAGAGCTAATCACTGTGTTGATTCCAGGAGCCGGTCCTCCTCCGCAAAGTATTGCTATGGTGTCTTTTTTCATAGGAAGTTTAAAAAGTAGGCCGATCTGTTTTCAAACAAATACAGCATAAATAATTTGCAGATCGGCCACTTTTCGGTTTTATCTTGCTACTCTTCCTGAGGCGTCACCACCCATTAATTTTTCTACTTCTGCAACCGTTGCCAAGTTTGCATCACCCTTGATCGTGTGTTTCAAACAAGATGCTGCAACTGCAAAGTCCAATGCATTTTGATCATCTTCTGGATATTGTAACAATCCATAGATCAATCCGCCCATAAAAGAGTCACCACCACCAACTCTGTCTACAATATCCGTGATTTGGTACTGACGCGTTTCGTACATTTTCGTGCCATCATATAGAACACCAGCCCAAGTGTTATGTGAAGCTGAAATAGAGCCTCTTAGCGTAGTAATAACTTTAGTTGCTTTAGGAAATTTCTTCATCATTTGCTGACATACTGAAAGGAAAGACTCAGCTTTCACATTGTGTCCTTCTGTTTGGACGCTGATTCCTTCTGGCTTAATTCCAAAATGCATTTCAGCATCTTCTTCGTTACCTAATATGATATCACAATATGATGTCAATTCTGCCATTATTTCTTCTCTTTTGGCATCATCACAATATTTCCAAAGCTTAGCTCTATAGTTAAGGTCCGTAGAAATAGTTACACCCATTTCACTTGCAACTTTAACAGCTTCAAGACAAGCATCAGCTGAGCTTTGAGAAATAGCCGGCGTAATTCCCGTCCAGTGGAACCAACCTGCATCTTTGAATACTTCTTTCCAGTCAACCATTCCTGGTGTGATGTCACACATTGCAGAATTAGCTCTATCATATACGACTTTACTACCTCGACTTACAGCCCCAGTTTCTAAAAAGTAGATACCTAAACGATCTCCACCAAATACAATATTTTGAGTATTGACTCCTCTTTTTCTCATTTCCATGAGCGCACATTCACCGATATCATTCTTAGGTAAGCGTGTTACGAAATCTACCGGCACACCATAGTTGGCTAATGATACAGCGACATTGGATTCACCACCACCGTATACTACATCAAAGGAAGATGCTTGAGAAAATCTTAAAAATCCTTGAGGTGCGAGTCTCAACATGATTTCTCCGAAGGTTACTACTTTTTTCATAATTTTTTCTTTTCTTGTTTATCCGTGTTCGTTAACGGTGGTAGTTATTAAATAATCCGCTTTAATACGGATTTCGTTACCGTGTTCGTTAACGTTTGATGCAAATGTAATATATTGCATCGTAATTCAAAATTTTTCTACCAAGTTATTAAGTGTTTGTACTCTAATGAAAAGAATAACCATAAAAGAGATTGCCAAAGAAGCTGGAGTTTCCGTTGGAACTGTAGATCGTGTTCTGCACAATAGAGGTGATGTAGCCGAAGAGACGAAAAAATTGGTATTGAGAATTGCCAAGGAAGGTAATTATACTACCAACGTATTTGCAAGGACGCTGAAACTCAACAGGACTTTTAAAATATCTGTTATTATTCCACAGGATAATGAATATTGGTTAACGCAAAAAGATGGGATTGAAATAGCTGCTAAGGAATACGAACACCTTGGTATTGAGGTTTCTTTTTTCAAATTTGAAAGAAATGACACGGCATCTTTTATTAAGCAATCTGAAAAAGCATTAGAATCAAAACCCGATGGGGTTGTAATTGCTCCTTTATTAGAAAATGACGCGACCAGGATCTGTCAACAAATGGCTGAAAGTGAAATTCCATATGTATTTGTTGATTCTAATTTGCCCGATATGAAACCTTTGGCCTTTGTAGGACAAGACACACGACAAAGTGGGTTTTTGGCAGCAAAATTATTGAACTATGGATTCAGCAAAGGACACAGAGCATGGATACTGAAGTATTCAGATTATGATATTTGGAATAAAACAGTCAAGGAAAGAATCAACGGCTTTAGACAGTATTATCAAGATAGAAATTGGTCTAATGAATTGATCACAGAATTAGATTTAGTTGAGGAGTCTAATCTTACGGGGTATATAGGACAATTGGAGTCTGACCAGTCTTTGCACATTTTTGTTCCGAATTCTAGGGCTTATCAAGTCGTAAATTGGTTAAAGGAACATAAAATTGAGAATACAACAAGGCTCGTTGGCTATGATCAAGTTTCCGCAAATGCCGAAGCCCTAAAATTGGGAAACATAGATTTTATTATTAACCAAAACCCTTTGCAGCAAGGATATCTTAGTATTCAAGCTTTATACAAACACCTCATATTAAATACTCAAGTCGAACCATTTCAATATATGCCAGTAGAAATTGTGGCGATGGAGAATATGGAATATGCTAACGTGCCTGTTAGATAGTCCTCGTGTAAAACTTTGGTTTGGTTAGGACTAGTTGAGTTATTGAGGTGCTAAGTATATGATTTCGTTAAAATTGATGGGTCATTTGATCAGTAGAAAGGCTGTGCATGGGATTACTAGGCAGTCTTCGTAATTTCTTAGTTTACAAATGTCTATTTTTAGCAGGAATATATTTAATAGAATAGATGAAACTATCCACAAAACTCAATGTAATTGTTCTGGTACTTTTCGTATGCGCTTTGATTTTTAGTTGTGAAAATCAAAACAGAGTGACTGATGAACAAACAAGACCAAACATAATTTATATAATGAGCGATGATCATGCTTCTCATGCTATTACCGCATATGGGGGAATTTATGATGATTTTTTGCAAACACCGAATATTGATAGAATTGCTAATGAAGGTATTAAGTTCAATAACGTGTTTTGTACTAACGCCATTTGTGGACCTAGCCGAGCTGCGATATTAACTGGTAAATACAGTCATAAAAATGGATATTACAAAAATGAAAGCGGTGGAAAATTTGACTCAACACAGTGGACTTTTCCTTTGGCCATGATGGAGAACGGTTACCAAACAGCCCTAATAGGAAAATGGCACCTGGGTACTGAACCAGTAGGTTTTGATTATTACAAGTATCATGATAACCCTGGTCAGCAAGGATTTTACTACAACCCTATTTACAATGAAAATGGGAAAAAAGTAAAAGAAGAAGGTTATGCTACTACACTGACTACAGATTTTGCGCTGAATTGGTTAACTGAGAATAAAGAAAGTCAAGATCCATTTATGTTGATGCTTCAATACAAGGCACCTCATAGAAATTGGTACCCTGAAGAAAAATATATTGATCTGTTTGATGGTATTGAGATGCCTTATCCTTCAACTTTTAACGATGACTATAAAAGTAGAGAATTGACTGCTGGTGATACAGACATGACCATGGATTTTCTTAATAGAAAGGACATGAAAATGACTCCACCGAAAGGATTGACTAAAAAGGAAATTCAAAAATGGGGTAATAAGGGAAATATGAGGGGCAATGGAGAGGGTTGGTTGCCTAGCGATACAATGACCGTCGAAGAAGCAAGGAAGTGGAAATATCATCGATACATTAAGGATTATTTGGCCTGTGTGAAATCAGTAGATGATCAAATTGGTAGAGTTTTAGCATATCTTGATGACAATGGATTGACAGAGAATACAATGGTGATTTATACTTCCGATCAAGGTTTTTATTTGGGAGATCATGGATTTTTTGACAAGCGCTTTATGTACGAGCCATCTTTAAGAATGCCTTTCGTTTTGAGGTACCCTGCTACGGTAAAACAGCCTATAGTTAACAATGATATGATTACAAATATAGATTTTGCGCCGACCATTTTGGATATCGCAGGAATCTCAATTCCGAAAGAAGTCCAGGGGAAAAGTTTTGCATCCAATATTGCAGGAAAAACATCTTCTGAATGGCAAAAAAGTATGTATTATCATTATTACGAATTTCCATTTTGGCACCATGTCCAACCACATTATGGCATTCGTACAGATAGATATAAGCTTATTCATTTCTATTATAGTGTGGATATTTGGGAATTCTATGATTTGATGAATGACCCAGATGAGCTCAACAATGCGATTAATGATCCACAATATGCAGAGCTTATCGAAACAATGAAGACGGATCTAAAAAAACGACAGAAAGAATACGGGGATGATCAATCCATATCAGAATTCAAAAGAATAACAGATACAGATTTTGGAAATATTTCAGGAAACAACTAGCATCACATTCATTTTTAGAAATAAAAAGAATCAATGAATAAGATCGTATCACTTATAATAATTGTTATTGGATTTTCTTATAATTCTTGCATTTCGCATAAGGAAGAACGGACTAAAACGGTTGAGATTTCGAGTTTGGCGAAACCTAATATTTTATGGCTTACATGTGAAGATATTAGCCCGACATTGTCAATGTATGGAGACTCGACCGCTCAAACGCCGAATCTTGATAAGTTAGCTGCCGAAAGTTTGATTTTCAACCAGGCCTTTGCGACAGTAGGCGTGTGTGCACCTGCCAGATCATCTATTATTACGGGCATGTATCCAATATCTATCGGGACTCACAATATGAGAACCGGACGTGATTATGCAGGTTGGGGACAACGTAGATACGATGGTAAATCAACGGCTAGAGATATAAATAATGAAATTGTCCCACTTTATTCGGCGGTAATCCCAGCTGATGTAAGGTGTTTCACGGAGTACCTAAGGTCTGAAGGTTATTATTGTACCAATAATGCTAAAACAGATTACCAATTCGCTCCACCAGTTACCGCTTGGGATGCTAGTGGTAATAATGCACATTGGAATAATCGTGAAGAAAATCAACCTTTCTTCTCTGTTTTTAATCATGAAATTACGCATGAATCTAGAATGTGGATGAATAAAGCACTTGAGTTGACGGTAGATCCTAAGGACGTTCCAATACCAGATTACTATCCTGACACTAAAACGGTAAGGAGAGATGTTGCACGTAATTATTCAAATATCGAATTGTTGGATGCCAAAATAGGTGAAAAAATTGAAGAGTTGAAGAAAGAAGGATTATTGGAGAATACGATTATTTTCTTTTTTAGTGATCATGGAGGGCCTTTGCCAAGAGGGAAAAGGGAACATTATGAATCTGGCCTTAGAGTACCTTTTATGGTAAGAATTCCTGACCGCTTGAAAAATGAATATACAGATCAGCTGATATCCTTCGTAGATTTAGCACCAACCATGCTGTCGCTTGCGAACATTGATATTCCTGATCACATGCAAGGCCAGCCTTTTTTAGGAAATGGTAAGCAAAAAGTAGAAAGAGATTACGTTTTTGGTTCAGGGGACCGATTTGATGAGTTCACTGATCGTTCTCGAAGTGTGATTAATGAAGACTATATCTATGTAAGAAACTATCATGTAGAATTGCCTGCATACAAGGATGTTGAATACAGGAAAGGTATTGACATGATGATGGAGTTACTTGAATTAAATGCAGCAGGGAGATTAAATAAGAAACAGCAGTATTGGTTCAGAAAGAATAAGAAGAAAGAAGAATTCTATGTGAGAGAAAGTGATCCCTTAAATCTTAACAACCTGATTGACGATGCTAAGCACAGTGAACAGATTCAAATGATGAGTAAAGCTATGGATGCTTGGTTAAGTGAAGTTGGTGATTTGGGAGCAATGCCTGAAAAGGAATTATTTCTGCAAATGTGGCCAAATGGTGTTCAACCTGAAACCATGAAGCCAACAATGGAAAGAAAAGCAAATAGTCTTAGGTTGTCTTGCAATACTGAAGGTGCATCCATTGCATATATTTTATCTAAAGAAGAGATTGAGCTTGACTTGGATTCAGGTTGGAAAGTGTATAGTGAACCTATTGATATTCAAGAAGGAGACTACGTTTATGCCATGAGTACCAGGATTGGCTTTAAAGACAGTGAAATAGTTCAAACCATATACTAGCAGAAAAAATCTATGCTTGTTAAGGGGGGTAAAAAAATAACCATGTCATTGTTTCTATTCGTCCCTCTTCATTGATATGAGCTATTCGGATATTTGAATCATTCAAATATTTAAATAGCCATGAGAACAACTGTCATACTTCTATTTCTTGTTTTATCTACGTTTTGTATTAAAGCGGATCCTCCTATTCCTCCTGTGGGGTATCGATGGGTTTTGCAAATGGATTATTCGGATGAGTTTAATGGCAATCAACTGGATAAGACCAAATGGAATAATTATTATAATGGTTGGGAAGGCCGTTCACCAGGGAAGTTTATTCCGGATGCAGTTTCAGTAAAAGATGGAACCATGCAAATCAAGAATTCAGTATTAAAAGAAAAAAGCGAACATACTAAGTCTGAATATAGTATTGGTGGAGGTGCTGTACAGTCAAAAAGAACCACAGCGCATTTCGGGTATTATGAAGTTAGCTTTAAAGCATCACGTGTGAATATGTCTACTACTTTTTGGATGTCAAATCATAAGACAGAGGTTGATTATGTGACTCGAAAAAGTAATGGGGAAAATTGTGACAAGGATATGTTTAGTCAAGAACTGGACATCTGTGAAAGTATAGGCGGTATTATCAATAGTGGCGATAAATTTCGTAAAAACATGAATTTCAATACCCATTTTAGGTACATCGATTGTAACGGGGGACGCGAGAAATTTTATTCTAAAGGAAATAATTCCGTAGAAGGGAGTGGATTAAAAAATAATGCCATATTGAATTCAGAGTCATGGGAAGATTTTCATACCTATGGTGCATTTTGGAAAAACGCCAATGAAGTTACATTTTATGCCGACAACATTTTGGTTGGAAATGTAATGGTCAGCACTGAAGTTATAGACGAACCGTTTGATAGACCTATGCACATCAATATGGTGACAGAAACTTATGATTGGGCTAAACCCTATCCGACCAATGAGCAGTTGAGAGATGATAGGATCAATACGTCTTATTATGATTGGGTCAGATCTTACAAATTGGTACCTGTTCTTCAAAAGAATAAAGAAGAAAAATTAGGCTTTAAATTGTATGATGAGCGAATTGAAGTATTGAACGAGCTCAAGTGTCTAGTTGAGTCGAAATCATTGGAACTGGAATATGTCTATTCATGCAATAGGAACGCTGAAATTAGGGTGACAGTAGGAGATGAAGTAGAAAAATTACAATCTAAAACCCTCAAGGCACACCAAGGTTATGGACATGGCAAATATTCGATTGACCTGGATTTCAATCCTGAAAGCTCAAAACAATATAAATTGACGGTTCAACTTATTGATTCTAAATCAGGTGAAGAGCTAAGTAAAAAGAATTACAATTTATAATATTATCGTACAGTAGTATAGTATTATGAAAATAGTCAAAGGACTTCTTTTATGCCAATTAGCGCTAGGCCTTTCATCTGGATATTCGAATGATTTTTTTGATCAAAAGCCAAATATTGTTTTGATATTAATTGATGACTTGAGTCATTATGGTGTTACTGCATATGGTGCGGATAGGGTAACTTCAAACCGAGGAAGATTCGAAAATACACCAATCAGTACTCCACGAATTGATAAACTGGCGGAGGAAGGTGTATTGTTTAATCATGCATTTGCATACCCACTTTGTGAATCTACCAGAATCGCACTCATGAGTGGGAAAAATAACAACAGGAATTATTTACGGTGTAAATCTCAACACGCATCGGATATCACCTTTGGAGATACTTTTAAAGCTGCTGGGTATGTAACAGGGATGTATGGTAAATGGAAGCAGACTAGAGGTACAAAAGAAGTATCAGGCAAAGATTATATCTCTGAGTTTGGCTGGGACGACTATACATGTTTCGATGTAATAGGTGAAGGACAACGTTTTATTAATCCTAATTTGGTAAGAAACGGGCAAGTTTTAAACTATAATCTTTCTAAAGAACTTGATCCAGAAACAGGGAGAAGATGGTATGGCCCTGATATCTGTAATCGGGATGCATTGAAGTTTATTGAAAATCATCAGAACGAACCTTTCTTTTTATACTATCCAATGTTGCTTGTTCATGATGATCATAAACCTACACCCGATACGAAGCCTAATTCTATCTTTGATAATTTTGATGAAGCTAATAACAATAGAAATGGTCATACTGGAGATGATCATTTGTACTTTCCTGATATGTTGTCTTACTTGGACAAGTTAATCGGAAAAATTGTAGATAAGATTGATGATTTAGGACTAAGGGAGAATACGTTGATAATTGTAATGGGTGATAATGGGACTAAAGAGTCCTTTACGCACGTCTTTCCTGATGGAAGGACCTATCCAGGTCGAAAAGGAGGAAATGCTGATAATGGTCTTCATGTGCCGTTAGTTGTAAGCATGCCTGGGACTATTGCCCAAGGAACGGATCAACTTAGAACATATGATGGTCTTACGAATCTCACAGATATTTATCCGACGATAGCCGAGGCAGGAGGGGTAGATGTTGGGCCAATTGATGGTAAAAGCTTTTGGAACCAACTAATTGGAAATACACAAAAGGAACATCGTGAAACCATATATACTTGGTACAGTGGAAATAGTCTTTATACAGAAGAAGATGTGATAATTGAATATGCTTTTAACAAGGAATTCAAAAGGTATGCACCAAGTAAAAATTTTCCTAATGGACGATTCTTTGATTTGCGCACTGATCTCTTAGAGCGGAAAGGAGATCGTCATGTAGATTTAGCTTGGGGGATTAAAAGGTTTAGTGGTCTGAAAATTCATTCTCTAGATGAAGAGCAAAAGAAAGCCTATGACCTTTTAGGCGAGATCCTTGAGGAAAATGAAATGAAACCTGTCAAGTCATTGAAAATAGTTGGACAAAAGAAAAAAATGCATGTAGGAGATACTATTGACTTTTCTGTTGAAATTCAACCAGTTAATGCAACGCGAAATCAAGTCATTTGGGAATCAAATAATCCTGCTGTAATGAGTGTAGATAAATTCGGTAGTGTTATTGCAAAAGAGAGCGGAACGGCTATATTGTCTATTTTTTCATGGGACGACGCTTATCCTACATCTGCCAATGAGCCTTTATCTTATTTCAGGGGAGGTATCAAAGACCAGATTAATATTGTCGTTGAATAGCCTCTAAAATTACTTCATAGATTATTCCTATTCCGAGTTGTCGTTAGACTCAATTTTAGTTGGTTCTTCATTGTCCACATGGTTCTTTCTATATTCACTTGGGGTCATGTGATACTCTTTTTTGAAACAATCCCTGAAATATTTTGCATCATTGAATCCAACCTCATACATGATTTCAGCAATAGAATACATATTCCTTTTTAGTAATTGAGTCGCCCTTTGTAACCGAATATTTCTAATAAATGAATTGGCAGTGTCTCCAACAAGAGCCTTCAATTTCTTGTTTAAATGTAGCTGTGAAAGACCACATTCACGGGCCAACTTTTCTACTGAAAATTCCGAAGAAGATATATTTTCTTCGATATAGCTCATAACACGACTAAGAAATTTCTCGTCAATACTGGTCATTCCAGCTTCTGAAGGAGAAAGGGTTTTATTTACTTTAAACTTACCAATTACGGCTTGTCGAGAATCTAAAATACTTCTCATTCTGGTTTCAAGTTCTTCGAGACTAAATGGCTTACTCATATAAGCATCTGCCCCTGCGGAATACCCTTTGAGTTTATCATCAGATCCTCCTTTAGCAGTAAGTAGGATTATGGGTATATGATCAATTCTTTCATCATTTTTTAATTTTTCACATAGCTCAACACCATCCATTCCGTCCATCATGACGTCACTTATTACAAGGTTTACTTGGTTGTTAAGACATATTTCCAACGCTTTTTCACCTTCTGAGGCGGTAAATATGTTGAAATCTGATTTGAAATTTTCTTCAAGAAAAAAGATGATGTCCTTATTGTCCTCTACAATCAACAGCGATTGATCCTTTTGGTACTCCTTATTCGTGTGAGGGGTTTTGCCTTTTTCTTGTGGAATAAGCCAATCTACTTCTTGTTCTACTGTGAATTGTTCAGAGTGTTCTAATATCTCATCTTTGGAATAAACATCTTTATCCATAGGTAGTGAAATAGTGAAAGCTGCTCCATCTTTTCTTTGCCTATCAAAAGTAACTTCACCATGATGTAAATGGATCAGGCTTTGAACAAATGAAAGACCAATACCTGATCCAACTTTACCCTTTTTATCACTTTGAGCAAATCGTTCAAATATTTGCTCATGCATTGATGCAGGTATTCCTTCTCCATTGTCTTCAAAAATGATGTCTACATAATCTCCATTTTTTACAATATGAATGTCAATTTTACCCCCTACAGGTGTGTATTTAAACGCGTTTGACAAAAGATTAAATATTATTCTTTCTAGTATCTCATGGTCAAACCAAGTATGGACTTGATCTTCAAAATTCACATTGAAACTTATATTTTTCTGATTAGCCAATTCATAAAAGTTACCACCTAACAAATTGATGTAATTGGTCAGCTCATTGTAACTCGCTTTTAACTTCATTTTCCCTTGCTCTACTTTTCTAAATCCAAGCAGTTGATTGATTAGATCTAGTAATATTTTAGAGTTTCTGGAAACATTTTGATAGTATTTCTGACGATCCTCTTCAGAAAGCGAAGCAGAGTGATTTATCAACCGATCAACGAATCCAATAATCAGAGTCAGGGGAGTTCTGAACTCATGAGAAATGTTAGTGAAGAACTTGAGCTTCATTTGATTTACTTCTTCACTTTTTTCCTTCTCCATGTGCTCCAAAACCAGTTCGTTTTTACTGGTAATAGTGATTAATGTAAACCTTCTAAAAAACCACAGACCTGTTGCAAACAGTAAGAAATAGAGACCCATAGCCCAATATGTCCTCCAAATTGGTGGTTCTATTTGTATATTTAGTTCGATGGTATTATCTCCCCAATAGCCATCATTGTTACTTGCTTTTACGAATAGGTTATAATCACCTGGAGAAAGGTTGGTGTATTTTGCAACCCTATTCATTGATGAGGTGAATATCCATTGTTCATCAAATCCGCTCAGCTTGTAGGCATATTGGTTTTGGTCAGGTGCTGCATAATGAAGTGCAGAGAATCCTACTGAAAAACTATTTTCGCTGTATTTTAAATTGATTTTATCTATTTGGTTGATGTCACTTTTCAACAGAACTCTGTTATTTACTGTATCGCCAACTTCCACGGACTGATTTAAAATTTGAAAATCACCGAAAACAACAGATACGTTAGAACTATCCTTTGTTATTTGGTTAGGGTAGAACGCATTAAACCCATTGACTCCACCAAAAATCATTTCTCCATCTTGCCGCTGGAATGCAGCGAGTTCAGTGAATTCCATGTCCTGAAGTCCATCGTTAATACTAAAATTTTTAAATTCTAATTTGTCCGGTGAGAATTGAGTAATCCCTTTATTTGAAGATATCCAAAGCTTGCCGTCTTCTCCTTCAAGTATCGCCTTGATGACATTATTGGGTAAGCCATCTTTTGTTGTGTACACTAAGAATTTATCATTATCATCTTTGTCTCCTTTGATGACTTTGTTAAGACCACCCCCTAAAGTCCCTATCCATATTTGATTGTCAATTGTGACAGTAATGGGTAGGATATAATCAAGACTAATAGAATATGGATCATTGTTATCATGAAAATATTTAATGAATCTTGGGTTTTCCTTATTAATTTCAGCGTAAAGGATTTTACATAGTCCTTTATCAGTTCCAATCCACATATTTCCATCCCTGTCTTGCTCAATGCTACGGATTATATTTGAAGAGATAGATGCTGGGTTATTTGGGTCGTATTGGTAATTTAATGTGTCAGAAACATAACCTTTTTCTCCTATTACAAATTTAAAAAGGCCGCCGTTGTAACTCCCTACCCATAAATTTTTGTCTTTATCTGTAAAAACATAAAAAGCAGATGAAGCGATTTGCGGAATTAGATCAGGAATGGAAACGTTAAGATCCTGATCTAAATAATTGAGGTGTAAATTGGAAGGGTACCCTCCACCGATGACGCTATAATTCTTATCTCCTAAAGTGATATCAGTAATTGAATATACATAATTCGGGGATCCAAGGTTTGGTTTTGTATTTCCATTTATAAATCCAGAACTGTAATTTTTACCTTGATTAATAGGCAATACATTGGCCCCACCTCCTTCAGTACCTATCCAAAGGTTAAGATTTTTATCTTCATAGATAGTCCTTATTTTGTTATGTGAAAGACTACCATCGTGTTCAGTTTTAGAATAATGCCTAAAATTTTTGCGTTTCGGGTTGTATTTGTTGAGTCCAGATCCATTCGTGCCTATCCAAATAATTCCAGCATTATCTTTTAATATCTCCGTGCATATATCACCACTTAAAGATTGATTATTTGATACCTGATACCTGAAGTTTTGAATTCTTTCATAGCTCAATTCTGTTCGTTGCTTGTAAACGTAAATTCCATTGTTTGAAGTTTGCCATATATTACCATCATCCGCAATTACAATGGTATTTCCATATGTATTGTTTATTCTATTTATTACAGGAATTCCTTCATAAAAGGATTTGAAGGAAAGGGAATACAAAAGACCAGCACTTATTATCAAGTCCAGTTCGGTTTCTTTTATATCTAATATGGGCAAATTGGCCAATTCAGGGTATTTATAGAATTGACCTTGTTTGTTGTCATTAGATGCAAAGCGATTAAGCCCAAATCTGGTACCGATCCAAACATTGCCATAGTGATCTTGGTATAAACTGGTGATTTCGTTGCTTGAAATTGAAATAGGGGAATTTGGATCATTATAAAAGTGCGTGATTTCGTGTGTTTTATTTTCAAAATCGTATTGAATTCTATTAAGACCAAAGTTAGAACCTGCCCAAACGTAACCTTTATCATCAATTAAAAGTTTGTTGACTCTATTGCTAGTAAGGATGTCCGGCTTTTTTGAAGAGTTTTGGATAAAAGAGAAAGTATTATTTTTTCTATCATAGATGCATATTCCTTTGTCATCCGTACCCATCCAAATATTGCCTAAACTATCTTCTGCTATACTACTAATAAGATTACTTGAGATTGAGTTTTCATTGTCAATGTCTTTTGTAAAAGTCTCAAAGCTATAGCCATCGAATCGATTCAGCCCATCATGCGTTCCAACCCAAATATATCCTTTGCTATCTTGGAATATTTCTCGAACATCATTCTGCGATAATCCGTTTCGAGTATTGTAATGATAAAAATCATTGGCAAAGTAACTCTGCGGTTGTGCATTCACAAATACGGGAATTGAGATTATTGCAATGGCAACTAATCTCTTTACGAATGAAGAATTATTCCTTTTTTCCCTCATATTAATCTTTTTCATTTTCGCTGGTGCTCTAAGATTCTCCTTAAAGATTGAATTATTAAGAATAATGCTGTGTAAAATTATGTCTCAATAATTTATGGTTAGGCAATTCAAATCTAAAGAATTCTGATAATTAAAATGAAAAATTACAGGACGCATAAAATTTTCTCCCATATAAATGTAGTTCTGTGTCAGTTATTGTGATTGTTCAATATCTAGATGATGCATCTATTTTTTTTGTATTTAATTAGCAATGAAAGCTTACAAAATGCATATAATAGTTCAATTCTGAAGCGAATCTTATGTTTATTGCTAAAGTGCTTCAGAAAAATCGTGCAAATGTTAACTGTGGGAAAGGGGGGGATTTAGATAAGAATGAAAGGTGGATTTACGTTTCTTCCTAGTATGGATGAAATACCCACCCTCTAAGAGCTCAACTTAAACTTATTTTAATGTGGTTAAAAAAGTAAGTCATTAATTTAAATGATTTAATATGTTTAATAATGTTCGAAAACGTTGGGCACTATATGGACCGCTGTGTCTTTTTATAGGTCTGATGATTGTCACTTCATGTGAAGATGAAGGGACAGATGAAGAAGAAAGTGGCGTATTGGATTTTACCGTTGAAAAGACGGCCATAATTATGGGCGATTCCATTCAATTCTCAGATATATCAACAAAAGTTGAAAGTAGAGAGTGGAGATTCAATGGTGGAGATCCTGAAATGTCAACAGAATCTAATGTGAAAGTGACCTATGAAGAGGATGGGATATATAAAGCATCACTTCTTGTTACTTATACAAATGGTGAAACAGAATTTTCTGAGGTTAACATTACTGTTGTTGAAGGATTGACAACAGGATTTACTGCTGATGAATTGGAAGGGCTTTTAGAGTATAGTGTTGTGAATTTTAGTGACACTACTGTGGGACAGGTTGATACTTGGCTTTGGACGTTTGAAGGCGGTACGCCAGCAACTTCTACGGAGAAAAACCCTACTGTTCAGTATATAGGATCAGGAGCATTTGATGTAAGACTCATAACTGGACAAGATGGTGATATTACTAATTCAGACACATTAATGGTTACAGATTATATTAATGTCGCGTTGGTTCCAAATGTAGTCCCAGATTTTAGTGCGGATGTGGTTACTGGAGTCGAATATGATTATGTGCAGTACACAAGTTTGTCATCTGATGACTCAGAAACATGGTTTTGGGAATTTGAAGGAGGTACACCAGCTACTTCAACTGAACAAAATCCAAGAGTCCAGTACATAACTGATGGTATGTTCAATGTGAAATTAACGAACACCAGAACGCTTCCAGATAGAACCAATACAGAGGAAAAAGTTGATTATATCAATATTGCATTAATGGATGATATTGTAGTTGATTTTACTTCTGATTTGACTAGTGTCATTTTTGGAAACTCTGTTACTTTTACTGATGCATCCACACAAGATCCAACAACATGGTTTTGGGAATTTGAAGGTGGTACTCCAGCTACATCAACTGAGCAAAACCCAACTGTTTTGTATTCTACAGTAGGGACTTATGATGTGAAATTGACAGCAAGCAGAACAATGCCTGACAGGACTACAGTTTCCACTAAAACTGATTTTATAACAGTTTCAGAGCCCATTCCGCCGATTGCTGATTTTACATCTGACTTTGTTACAACAGGTAAGATTGATGAGGGAGGAACTGTTACATTCACAGATGCATCACTCAATGTACCAACATCATGGTCATGGGAGTTTGAAGGTGGAACTCCTGCAACTTCAACTGAGCAAAATCCTGTTGTCACGTATAATACAGGAGGTATTTATGAAGTCACTTTGACAGCATCTAATGCACATGGGAATGATGCGAAAACATTAACTGATTATATATTTGTATCCACTCCGGGAGAAATATGTGACGATTCACCGACCAATCTTATTGCATGTGGCAATTACAATGGCGAATCAGATGATATTTCTGCATGGTTAGGCTCGACTTTGGATGCATCTAGTACTTTCGATCAAATGGATCATTTAGGTATTTCTTCTGCATTACCATCTGCTCCAAATGGATCAGATAATGCAGTTTATTTTGAGAAATTGGAAGGTAATGGCTTGTCACAATTTGCAGGGGCTCAATTTACAGTCACGGAAGAAGCGAGCTATACTTTTTCAGCTGATTTATATGCTGAATCTATCGCTGAATCAGATGGTGGTAATCCTGTAGTTGAAATGACTATCATGGTTGCTGGTAGCAACGATTCAAATCCTTATAGAGGATGGCAGGCTCCAGGTGATACTAAGGATAAATGGGGTACGAAATCGGTTACAAAAACGCTAGCAGTAGGGACTTATGTTGTAGGTTTTAGACATTATGGTTCTCACGCTAGATGGCATTATGATAATTTGACCGTTGTTAAAGATTAAAATAGATAAATATGAAATTTACATATATAAATAGGATATTATCTTTAGGGACGCTGTGTGGATTTTTTCTACTCGTGTCTTGTGAAGAGGAGACGGTGGATAATCCTCCGCCAGAAAAAGTGGATGTTGATGCTTCAGTAAGTGAATCATTGATTGTACATGGTGATATGGTGACTTTTGAAGACAATTCATCTCTAGTGGAAAGTAGAGTTTGGACATTCGAAGGAGGAACTCCTGAGACTTCATCTGATCCAATGGTAGATGTTTCGTATGAATTTGATGGTTCATACAAAGCAAGTCTAAAAGTGGATTATTCTACAGGTTTGTCTGAATTCTATGAAATTCCGATAAAGGTTCTGCCAGATTTAGAGTTGATTGTTGGATTAAGTGTTGATGATTCAGATTCCGGCTATCACATAAGCGCAGAAGATGTAATAGAATTTACAGACTTATCTGAAGGAGAGCCAGATACTTGGTCATGGTCATTTGCGGGGGGAACACCCGCAACATCGACTGATCAAAATCCAGCTGTTCAATATTTGACACAAGGTGTTTTTGATGTATCATTAAACATTACCAGAATGAACCCTGATGGATCTTCATTGGATACTGTTATTACTGAATTGGTAAATGTAAATCCAGTTCTTCCAGTTCTAGCAGACTTTTCAGTTGATAAATATTGGTATTTGCCTGGTGAAACTGCTTTTATTACAGATAAAAGTTTTGGGTCTAGAGACACTTGGGAGTGGGCATTTGAAGGTGGATTGCCAGAAACTTCCGGTGACGAAAATCCTGAAGTATATTATGCCAATCCTGGTATTTACAATGTTCATTTGACAGCCTATAAGGAAAGTTTCAAGGATAAACCAGGATACCCTGGATCCATTGATTCTATAGCGGTTTATGTTAGAACGGCTCCTTATGTATGTGATGATGCTACAAACTTAATTGCTTGTGGTAACAATGACGGAGAAAGTGAAGATTTAACCGAATGGGTAGCAAATACACTGGATGATAATTTTGATTATACGGAGATGAGTCAAATAGGTAGATCTACAACCATTACCAACGGTGGCACAGGAAGTATTACTGTGGACATGAAAGCTGAAAACGGACTTCATCAGTTACGTGGTGTGAAATTTGTCGTTGAAACAGAAGCATCATACACTTTCAGTGGTGACATGTATGCTGAAACTGAAGATGGCGCTCCAAACGCAGTAATGGAAATGTGTATCGTTGAAGCTAGTGGTAATAACTCTGGTCCATATCGAGGTTGGAAAAATGCTAATAATACTAGAAATCAATGGTCTACTGAATCTATTAGTGCAACGCTTCCTCCAGGAGAATACAATGTTGGGTTTAGACATTATGGTGGAAAAGCCAAATGGCATTATGACAACTTAACAGTCACTAAGGACTAGTAATTGTTTATATTAATTTAATTATTAAAAAGGGGTGCCAAACGGCACCCCTTTTTTTTAGCTATAGATTGAATCGGCAGGTGATTTTGACTGTAAAATCTGAATTTGAGCATTATTAAAAATACACTTCGATTCAGATAAGTTGTATCAGATCAGCGGAATTTGGAGTAACATAGGAGTTATTCATTTTCACGGATTGAAAGGTATTTTTTTATAAATAACGGTGTTTATGCAAAAATGCTCTGAAAGTCATTTTTACACCCTTTTTTTCGCATTATTCCCCCCCTTACCTGAGGGATTTACCCCTGTTTTTATAGGCCAATACTTAATAAGTCTATTTGCCTTATAACCTAGATTTGTTACATGGAGAAGTAACAGTCTGTTCAAATCAAATTAATCTCAAACGATTTGCTTTTTTAACCAAAAGAATTTGAACTAACGATAAACTCTCTGATTACTAAATAATACGTTGAATTATAAAACTAAATATATGCGTGAATATATACTACTACGCAGTACCCTCCTAAGAGGTTTCTGCTTTGTGATATTGACTTCACTTTTCCTTTCTACTGGATATACTTCCGTATATGCCAGTTCTTCATCTTTGTTACAAGCAGATGAAACCGTATCCGGAAAAGTGTTGGATGAAAATGGTGATGGCTTACCAGGTGTTAACGTTTTGATAGAAGGAACGGCGACAGGTACCATCACAGATTTGGATGGAAATTTTGAAGTACAAGTTCCTGAAAATGCAGTGCTAATATTTTCTTTCATTGGTTATGAATCTAAAAAGGTAACCGTTGGAAGCGAATCTGTATTGAGCATTTCAATGACACTTGATTTTGAATCTCTAGAAGAAGTCGTTGTGGTTGGATTTGCTGAACAAAAGAAAGCTAGTGTTGTTGGTTCTATTGTCACAACGGATGGTGAAAGTGTTGTAAGGTCTGGAGGAGTGACCACTGTGAGTGAAGCGCTAACAGGATTGTTACCTGGTGTGACAACTACTCAAAACGCGGGTATACCTGGAGCTTCTCAGACAGAAATTTTGATTAGAGGTAAATCATCTTGGAATGATAACTCTCCTCTCTACTTAGTTGATGGTGTGGAAAGAGACTTTAATAATATGGACCCGAATGAAATTGAGTCGGTGACTGTATTGAAGGATGCATCTGCAACTGCCATTTTTGGAGCAAGAGCTGGAAATGGAGCTGTGATTATAACAACCAAAAAAGGTAAGACAGGAAAGGTAAGTGTAAATTTCAGTGCCAATTTTGGATTGAAAACACCCACTACTAACACAGATTATCTTGCACCATATGATAAGACATTAGAGCATTATAATATAGCTGCTAGAAATGATCGTGCATATGGTCAAATTGTGCCACAACAAACTATTGATGCTTGGGCAGATCCAAACAGAGATCCAAGATTATATTCTTATACAGATTGGGTTGACGAGTTATTACAAGATGGTTATAGTCAAAGCTACAACCTGAACATTCAGGGGGGTAATGAATTTGTTAGGTACTTTACTTCATTTGGATATAATAGTGACGGCGATATTTTCGCACTGGATGAGCAACCTGATTTTGATCCAAGAACTTGGCAAAAAAGATATAACTATAGAGCGAATATTGATGTATCATTGACTAAAACCACAGAAGTTAGTTTGAAATTGGCTGGTGAGATTACCAACTGGAATGGAAACTCGCTGACCAATGCAAATGGTGGTACAGGTACCACACATGATGCGAATGGAAGTCTTTCTAATTTGTACTTGGCAAGATTGTATCAATGGCCTATGACAGGAGCTCCTCCACAATTCGATACTGGAGAATTTGGGACTGAATTTGGGGCAGTTGAGAATCCTAACTTTTTAGTTAGACTTCAGCAACAAGGAAATATTCACAAAAAATCTAATAAGCTATGGACTGATTTTGGTATCAATCAGGACTTAGGCGGATTAGTTGAAGGATTGTCAATGAGAGGTAAAGTTGCATTTAATTCTTATTATCAATACAGACAAAATATTAATGCCAATGAAATACAGTTCTACGCGAGAGAAGAAAGTACTGACGATGGTGGAACTGAAGTTGTTTTAGTACAAGACGGTAATCCAGATGCGGTGCAGCAACCTCCGAGAATTGGAAATGAGGATATAGTTGAGCACAGAACCAATTTGTATTATGAAGCTGGTTTGGCATATGATAATTCATTTGGTGACCATAGTTTCACTGGACTTGCTTTGTTCAACAGAACAATTGGAAGGAATAAAACGGACTTTCAAAGTGTATTGGAGAGTTGGGTAGGAAGAGTCACCTATGATTACGACAATAGATATTTTGTAGAATTCAACGGTGCTTATAATGGATCTGAGAAATTTGCGCCTGGAAAAAGATTTGGGTTTTTCCCTTCTGGAGCAGTAGGCTGGTTGGTGACCAATGAAGACTTCATGGAAGGAGTGTCAGGTTGGTTAGATCATTTGAAAGTTCGGTATTCTTATGGTATCGTAGGTTCTGAAAAATCTGCGAATAGGTTTGCCTACTTATCTGTATATGAACAAACAGGTAATAACAGGCAACAGGCTTATTTTGGAGATCCAAGAAATAACAATACATTATATGGTGAAGGAAAAGTGCCAAATGCAGGTGCAACTTGGGAAGAGTCAGTTAAGCAAAATTTAGGTATTGAATTTGGTTTCTTAAATAGTAGATTGACAAGTACAATTGAACTATATGATGAACAAAGGACGAATATATTCTTGGACAGAAAGACAAGTAGTGTATTCTCTGGATTTCAGGAAACGCCGCAAGCCAATATCGGATCTACTAAATCGCATGGTGTAGAATTTGAGTTAAGTTGGAAAGAAGCGATATCGTCTGATTTCTCCTATTATGTAACTGGTAATTTAAGTTTGGCAGAAAATAGAGTGATAGAAAAAGATGATGCTCCATTTGCTCCTGAGTACCAGAAAGAAGCTGGAAAGCCGATTGGTTCTCAATATGGTCTTTTGATTGATAGCTACCTTGATAGTAGAGATGAAGTTTATAATACAACCGAATCTTCTTGGAGTTCAACTTTGATTCCTGGTGATTTTCAATACATAGATTATAATGCTGATGGTATTATCAATCAGGATGATAGAGTCATCATTAGGACACCTAATTATGCAGCAAACGCTTTTGCAATGACTTTAGGAGCCACTTGGAAAGGACTAAGCGTAATGGCTAGATTCAATGGAGTATTTAATATTTCTAAAGAATTATCTAGATCTTTCTTATGGGAGCATAATAGTGTAGCTGATTTGAATTTTCAGCTCAACAATAATGAGCAGCAAGATGCTTGGACTCCTGATAACCTTGATGCTACACACCCTGCTTTGCACGTGTCAGACAATCATAACCCTCAGAGAAGTACTCATACAATTAGAAGATCTGATTATATGAAACTGCAAACTGCTGAGATATCCTATAGGTTGCCTGTTCAGAACATTCAGTACTTAAGCAATTTCGAGGTATATGTGAATGGAAATAACTTATGGACTTGGACAGATTTGCCAGATGCATTTGATCCTGAAGCCAAGAATTTGGAAGTATATCCAATTTCTAGAAGATACAACATCGGTTTTAGAATGTCATTTTAATAAAATACAAAGATGATGAAATTAAAAAATATATATAAAACCCTTTTAGCCAGCATGGTGATTTTCGTAAGTTCTTCTTGTGAGGATTATTTAGATGTGAGTCCTGACTTAGGATTAGGAGGTGAAGAGGTATACTCAAGCTACGAAACCTTTCGAGGAGCTGTAGACAGAAATTATTATACGCTCCATAATTATGCCTATGACGTGATGGACTGGGATAGTGAGGTCGGTATATTGAGTGATGAGGCTCAAATAACTACCAAAGGACAGCCTAGTACCAATACTTACAATCCAGGTTTATGGATAGATAGTAATGGTCGTGAATTCAGCTTTAAGTGGCAAGAAGATGATACTGAGAGACATTGGAATAGAGAACCCTCAGGAGAAGCAACGGTAGGTATCAGAATGTCGAATTTGGCACTTGAAAATTTGGAGTTATTAGAGGAATTCCCAGATGGAATTGGATTTACTCCAGAGGAATTGAAGAACCAATTAGAAGGTGAGACAAGATTGTTGAGAGCTTGGCATTATTTTCAAATTATTCAAAGATTTGGAGGTATTATGTTATTGAACAGACCGTTCACAAGTTCGGATCTAATTGATTCTACACGCCGTAGTTATGCAGAGTGTACTGACTGGTTAATTTCTGATTTGGATAAAGCAATTACGTTGTTACCAGAAACGCTACCTCAAAATGCTTTAGGAAGAGCAACAGTAACAAGTGCTAAAGCAATTAAAACGATGGCTTTGTTATATGCTGCAAGTCCAAACATGAGTGTTTTTGATGGTGGATCAGATGCATATAACAATGCTAGATGTGAACAAGCGGCAGATGCTGCTTTAGAAACTATCGCTTCTGCAACCGCTGCTGGATACGCCATGTACGAATGGACTAATTATTCAGATAATTGGTATCGAACTAGTACTGGTATTTCTACTGAGGCTCTTTGGGGACCTCCACAGTCACCAATGACTTCTCCTACTGGGAATTCAAATAACGGATTAGGTTGGTGGATGCCAGGATGGGATGGTGGATGGGGAAACTCATTTAGCTCACCGACTCAGAACACGGTTGATAGATTTGAAACACTTGACGGATACAGTATCAATGATGCGCCTCCTGCGAGCTATGATCCACAGGATCCATATGCGAATAGAGATCCAAGATTAGATCAATTCATTTGGAAAAATGGTGATAACATGTATTTGACTGATCCTTCTGGTACGTCTCCTACTTTAGAATCTTGGATTGGAAGTAATCATTACAATCAAGCTAATGAAGATGGAATCTGGACTGGATTTTTACATAAAAAACATAGATGGCCAGGTCAAAATCGCTTTGACAATGTTTCTGGTTATTTCAGAACCATGCCATTTATTCGTTTGGCTCAAACCTATCTTGATTTTGCAGAAGCGGCTAACGAGGCTTATGGCCCAAATGTAGCAGTGACCGCAGGGGGTCTTACAATGACAGCAGTAGAAGCTGTAAATGTTGTGAGAGCAAGAGTTGGAATGCCAGATGTGTTGGCAATGTATACTGGAGATAAGGAAACTTTCAGAGGTAGAATCAGAAATGAAAGAGCTGTTGAACTATACCAAGAGATGCATCGATTTCATGACATTAGAAGATGGCGAATTGCACATGTTGTAATGAAGCACATATATGCTGCTGAAAATATTAATTCTAATGGCACCATTATATATGGTAAAAAGGAGCTTGAAAGAGCCAGAGTATTTGAAGAGAAACACTATTGGTATCCTTTCCCAACATCGGAAATGAACTTAGTACAAAATTTCGCTCAGAATCCAGGCTGGTAATTTCATAACAAAAATATATTGACATGAATATAAAAAAATATATATCAACTCTCTTGTCTATGACGCTTTTAGCCACTGTTGGCTTTGCGCAGGATAATGTAGAGGAAGTTGTTCTTGATTCTTTATCAGAAAATCAAGAAATGGTGAAGGAGGTTTATTTGCCTTTTGCAACCATAAACAATGATAGAGTGGTTGGAGCAACTGCTTTGATAACACAAGAGCAGATGACAACTGCAGATTTAGATCTTGAGTCGGCCTTGATTGGTAAAGCGGCAGGTCTAAATGTGAACAAGTGGTCTGCAGGTCCGGGAATTGACAATTCTTCTTTAAATATTAGAGGAATAAATAGCTTTTCAGGAAATACACCATTAATAGTTGTGGATGGAATTGGAGGTAGAACATTAGAGTCATTGAATTTCTATGAAATAGAAAGTATCACGGTTCTAAAAGATATCACTGCAAAAATTCTTTATGGAGCACAGGCTGCTAACGGCGTTGTTTTGGTTAAAACCAAAAGAGGTCAAGTGGGCAAAACCGAAGCTTCTATCAACGCAGAATATGGGTTTAGAAAGCCTACTCATTTACCTGAATTTTTGAATTCCGGAGAGTATGCAAGATTGTATAATGAAGCATCAATTAATGATGGTTTAAATGCAAGGTATACAGATGCAGAAATTGCTGGTTTTGAACAAGGAAGTCAAAATGATTTAGAATTTCCTAATGTTGATTATCATGATCGTTATGTAAACCCTTTGACAAATTTTACAAGAGTCTATGGTACTTATTCAAATGGTGATGAAAAGACTTCTCTTTATTTCTCTGCAGGTTACAATGGAGAAAATGGATTGGAGTCAGTTGGTCAACAATCAAAGTACAATGGTGTCAACCTAAGGGGAAATTTGGATTACAAATTGAACAAGGTAATTAGTGTACAAATGGACATTGCCGCAAGGATGGAAAGTACTGAGTCTCATAGAATGGGATATGGTGGTTTTTTCAGTACGTTGAGCACGCATCGACCAAATGATTATCCTATCTTTCATGATACTGGAGATGCTGAGAATGGACCCAAATTAGGTTGGAGTCCTTCAAGAGGAACCAATATAGAAGGTGAATTAACGAGAGCTGGATATGTCAATGGCTTGTTGAGACAATCTCAATCTAATATCGGTCTAAAATTAGACTTTGGCCAATGGGTTGATGGACTTTCATTCAATAATTATGTGACGTTTGATACTTATAATTATGTATTGTCTGGTCAGATTAATCAATATGCAAGATACCAAGCAGATGGTACGAAAGTTGGTGCTGATGTTGAAGCCGATGGAATTGATAGATTAGATGATGGATTCTATAGAAACTATGGATGGATTTCTTCTCTTGATTATGACAAATCATTTGGAGATCATGCTTTGACTACTAATTTGGTTTTCATGGCACAAGGAAGAGAATTCCGAGGAACTACACAGGATAATAAGAATCTGAATTTAGCGTTGAGAGTCAATTATGCATTCCAAAACAAATATGTTGTAGAAGCGGATGTTTCTTATATGGGATCAAATAAATTGGAAGAGATGGATGATGAATTTGGTAGTAGATTCGGTTTGTTTCCTGCATTTGGATTGGGTTGGGTAGTTAGTAACGAAGGCTTTTTGAGTAGCTCTGATGTAGTTAACTATTTGAAAGTCAAGGCTAGCTATGGTATCATGGGATATGATGGTTCTTTTGGACATTTTGCATACAATGATGCCTATGCGTATACCGGTGGAGTGCGATTTGGACCTACAAACAATTCAGTGAAATCCACTTTGGATTTAACAAGAAGTGGTAATCCAAATATTGGTTTTGAAAAATCGACCGAGTACAATATTGGTGTAGAAGCGACATTGTTCAAGAAGTTGACTTTGGATGCAAACGCATTTTATGTATACAGATCTGACATACCTATGTATTTAGGTTCTCAATACCCAGATTATTTTGGAGATGCAATTCCACTAGTGAATTACGGAGAAATGAGTAACAAAGGGATCGAGTTGGTACTTAATTATGGGTCTAACGTTGGTGATCTTTCCTATAACATAGGTGGTTATTTAACTTATAGCATGGCTACTTATGAAAGGGTAGGAGATATCAGAGCTCATGAGCACTTACAGTTAGATGGTACACCAGTTGATGGAATTTGGGGGTATGATTCTCAAGGATTCTATACGGATGCTGCTGATATCGATGTGCAGACGTCGTTGGGTGGAGAGTTGATTCCTGGAGATCTTGAATACGCTGATATCACAGGTGATGGCATCATTACTGGTGAAGATTTGTCAAGAATTGGTAATGGTACACCGAGATATATTTATGGATTGAATTTCAGTCTTGGATATAAAGGAATCAGATTGTCGGTCGTTGGACAAGGAGAAGGTGATGTGGATAGGATGACTAATTTTACTGGTAATGTTGGTCAAGCTGAAAATAAATATGCAGCGAATGCCATGAATAGATGGACATCTTCGAATACGGATGCATCACATCCAAGATTGACCACTAACAGTGCTGCGCATAGTTATAGAGGATCTACTTTTTGGATGGAAGACGCGTCTTATTTTACTATTAGAAACGTTGAATTAAGCTACACTTTTCCAGAATCGATTGCTGGTGCAATCAAGGCTTCAAACTTAAGAGTATTTGCAAGAGGAACGGATTTATTAACTATTTCTAATTCTGATTTCAATGCAGATAATGCTACAGCTGGAGTATGGAGTGGGCCGCTTATGAGAACGGTTTCATTAGGTGTCAATCTTTCTTATTAATTTAAATTTAGTTAAGAATGAAAAAAATAATATATATACTAATAGTACTTGTAGGCTTTAGTGCCTGCGAAGAGGACTTTTTAGATCCGAAGTACACGAATGACCTGGATTTAGATCAAGTATTGGATGATCCGGCGAAGGTAGAAGCGATTTTACTCAAGGCTTATGAAGGGATTCCTTCTGTGCAGGACAATTATGGTGGATTCCTAGATTGTGCAACACAAAATGCTGTCACTAATGTGACTAGTACTACTTTGAATAGAACCGTTGCTAATGCTTGGTTAGCAGAAACTAATCCGTTGGATAGATGGTTGAGTTCTTATGCATCCATACAATCGATCAATACTTTTATTGAGATTGGTTTAAGGGGTGACATTATTTGGAAAAGAAGTAATGATGAAGACAACGAACGTATTGCTGAACGTTTAGAAGGTGAAGCATACTTCTTGAGAGGCTATCATTATTTTGAATTACTTAAGCGTTTTGCTGGAGTGGATGATTCAGGTGTTTTGATGGGAGTTCCTATCATCACTAACTCACTGTCATCTGATGATGTACCTGCATTGAGTAGAAATACTTATCAGGAAGTGATTGATTTCATCGTTGATGATTTAGAGTACGCCAGTCAGTATTTGCCTGAAGAATATACAGGTGATACAGATGCGGTTTTAGGGGTCTCTCAATTAGGAAGAGCTACTTCTGTAGCTTGTGATGCGTTGTTGTCTCGGGTATTGTTATATGCAGGATCAGAATTGAATAATTCTGCTGATGCTATCACATTAAACCAAGAGGCAGCAAGAGCTGCTGCAAGAGCCATTGATGTTTTTGGCACATTGCCGGATGTTTATAATGCCGCTGGTGGAAACTATGATGCTTATTTTAACTCTGGTCAAGATCAAGAAACGATCATGCGTCGAGTATCAGGAAATAGTAATGCTTTAGAAGGAATTAATTTTCCTCCAAGCCTATTCGGAAATGGTCGAACAAATCCTACTCAGAATTTGGTAGATGCGTTCCCAATGGCAGATGGTTACCCCATCGATCATGCTAGTAGTAGTTATGATCCAACACTTCCATATGAGAACAGAGATAATCGTTTTTATATGACTGTATTGTACAATGGTGCTTTCATGAAAAGTCATGTTGTTGAGACTTTCAATGGTGGTGTAGATACTCCAAGTGGAACTGATGGTGTTGCTAATAATACCAATTCAACTCGTACTGGCTATTACTTAAGAAAATGGCTAAGTGGTGAAGCAGATAGAAATCCTGCAAATTGGGTAACTGCACTGCATTATTTTACGGTGATTAGAAAAGGTGAAGTTTACTTAAACTTTGCTGAGGCGGCCAATGAAGCATTTGGTCCAGATTCAGATCCGTTTGGAGTGGGATTAACGGCAGTTGATGCAATCAGAGAAGTTAGAAGAAGAGCTGGGATTAATCAGCCTGATTTGTACTTGGATGAAGTAGCAAGTGATCAAGATGCATTGCGCGAGCTCATTAAAAACGAACGTAGAGTTGAGCTTTGTTTTGAGGGTCATTATTTCTATGATATTCGTAGATGGAATGAGGACTTGAATGAACCTGTTATGGGAATGGAAATTGAAGAAGATGAATTCGGTGTGGCTCAATATACACCATTCGAAATTCATGTACCTCAATATCAGTCTCATATGACATATGGCCCAATGCCATATAATGAAGTAATAAAGACGCCTAGTATTTCTCAAAATTCAGGTTGGTAATTTAAATGAAAGACAAGATGAAATATTTAATATATACGTTAGTGGCATTTGTTGCTGTGGTAACAACTGGCTGCTATGAAGATTACGAACAGGATTTCGCTTATACTGCGGTATACTTTCCTTATCAACAGCCAATGCGTACGGTGTTGGTTGATGAAACTGAGGTGAAAGTTGGTATTGTACTTGGTGGAAAAAGGACGAATGAGGTCAATGAATATGCTTACTTGAGTTTAGCAACTGACCTTATTGAAGATCAAGGTGTGACCATGTTACCATCGACGCACTATACTTTAGATTTAGATTCAGATTCTTTGGTAACGATTCCTGTGGGTTCGTTTCAAGGTGACTTTAGTTTGAATTTTACGGAGGCATTTTTTGATGATCCAAATTCAATAGGTAGTAACTATGTGTTACCGCTTAGAATCAAGCAGTATACTACGGATTCAGTTCTTGCTGGTAAGCATTACACGATGGCAATGTTTAAGTACATCAATAATTATCATGGAACGTATTATAGAGCTGGGTTGGATTCTTTAGACGATTCTGAAAATGGAGTTGTTTACTATAGAAGTGACACCTTGGAACTTAATATAAACACTGATTTAGTTACAACAGGAAGAAATACATTGTCCTATTCTGATATTGGCTTAGCAGGTGCTTTAGGAGCACTTGAGTTGACGGTTGAAGAAAGTGGAAATGTAACAGCTGTTGTCACTGATCAAGGATTTGGAAGTTTAACGATAAGTTCATTTAGCGGTACATTTAATAACGGAGTGCTTAACCTTTCCTATTGGTATAACTACAATGGGGTAGATCGAAAAGTAACGGAAACACTCACATTTCGTGATAATGGTCTGACTTTTGAGCAGTGGGAGTAAATCCCTTGATACTGATTTGGAAATAACATTAAACAGCAGCAATCCTATATTGTTGCTGTTTTTTTATGCGCTTATTTAAATGAGCACTAATAGGAATAGACTTTTTTTAGTATCCTAAATTAGGTTTCATAAAACTACCCCTTATTTTTTCCTACAAATACCCCCTCGTAATTCTATAATCCCCCCTTTTATGGAAACATTCATTTGACCTATCACTTGATTCAAGGGGTACCTTTGATTTAATAAAAAAGTAGTAACTGCCAATTGCCAAAGGAGCATTCACTAATGCATGAAGGAATGATGAAGAGCTAAAAATGTAGTTGAGTGGTTCTACGTGAAGTAGGAAATTGAAAAGAGTCAAAAAATAGAAATGAAGAGATTTAGGAAAACAACAGAATACCTTAAAATTGGAATCTTTAGTGCATTGATGTTTGGATGTACAACTCAAAGCAAAGATTTAGATTCAAAAGCGAACATAGCGGTAGCCAAATTTGAACCGAACTGGGAATCGATAAAGAAAAATTACAAGGACCCTGAATGGTTCAATGATTCTAAATTTGGGATTTTCATACACTGGGGAGCATATAGTGTTCCAGCATATGGTTCAGAATGGTATCCTCGTAAAATGTACATGGACACAGCAACGTTTTCTGCATCTCTCTCTCTCGAAAGGGAAGGACCAGATAAAGTTTACCTTCATCATAAAAAAAACTGGGGAGATCAAAAGTCTTTTGGGTACAAGGATTTTATTCCCATGTTTAAAGGAGAAAATTTTGATGCCAATCAATGGATTGATCTATTTAAAAAATCTGGTGCAAAATATGTGATTCCTGTTGCAGACCATCATGATGGTTTTGCTATGTATAAATCTAATACCACTCGTTGGAATGCCGTCGATATGGGACCAAAAAGGGATGTTTTAGGTGAATTGTTTAAGGCAGGTCGTGAAAAGGGTATGATCATGGGGACTTCATCACATTTTGCCTTTAATTGGTCTTTTTATAATAAAAAGGGTCATTTTGATACAACCGATCCTGAATATGCCGATTTGTACAGCAGTAAAGGTAGGGATGTAACTGAACCAGTATCTCAAGAGTTTAAAGAAAGATGGTGGGCAAGGACGAAAGATGTAATTGATAATTACCAGCCTGATATCTTATGGTTAGACTTTTATGTAGATATTCCTGATTATGCTGAATACAGACCTAAATTGGCTGCTTACTACTACAACAAGGGAATAGAATGGAACAAAGAGGTTGTATTACAGGATAAGAATTTTAGCCATGAAGCATTTCCAGAAGGAACCGTGATTTATGATTTGGAAAGAGGAAAATTACCTGGAATTCGTAATCTTCCTTGGCAAACTGATACGTCAATTGGTAAAAATTCATGGAGTTATGTTACGAACTGGCAGTCAAAAACGACCGGTGAGTTAATTGACGACTTGGTTGATATTGTCAGTAAAAATGGAAATCTATTATTGAATGTAGGACCTAAATCTGATGGTACCATCCCTGACGATCAACAACAAATCCTTCTTGGAATCGGTGATTGGTTAAGTACAAATGGGGAAGCCATTTATAACACAGAATATTGGAAAGTATTTGGAGAAGGACCTACTAAAGTAGCCAAGGGTCATCATTCGGAGAAGAATAACAAAGGAATGTCAGCTCAAGATATTCGTTTTACTTCTAAAGAAAACATGTTGTATGCTATTGCGATGGATTGGCCAGAAAACGGAGAGGTAATTATTGAGTCATTAGGAACAAATTCGGAGCATGCTCTCGCTGAAATTAAAGGCATCAGGTTGTTGGGTAGCGAAGATCCTTTGTCTTGGGAAGAAACAGAAAATGGATTGGTAGTAAAGCTACCAGCTGAAAAAGTGGGCGATTATGCGCATACTATAGCGATATCAATCTAATTCATTCTAGTTCAATTAGTTTATCAGTATCAGGTTAGGCGTAAGTCTAACCTGATTTATTTGAAACTAAGTGTTTTGAATTTTTGAAGAGTTCAGCAATACCTTTAGTCAGTCATGTATTAGATGAGTTGAAATTGCCCATCATTATCAGAGATGAACCCATTAATCTATTGGATTACAATCAATGATGAAAACAGTCTTCTTTCGTCGGACAAGATAATAATCTGTCACTGACGTTTAGCTAAATATTAATTGAAATACTATATGAAAACAACGCTCATTCTTTTATCAGCTTTTTTTATTACTAACAAAACGTTAGCTCAAGATTTAACAATCCCAAAAAAGAATTATTCAGATTCTGTAGACTTTTCCAAAGCACCAAAGAGAATCAATGATAAAAATCCTTTATACGATCAGAAGAACCTAAATAATTGGGTGCTGAGGTCAGATCTTTCAGATGAGTTTGAAAGAAAAGATTTAAACGAAGAAAAATGGTATCCGAATAATCCTGGCTGGAAAGGACGAAAACCTACGCGATTTCATGGTTCCAATGTTAGTATAAGAAAAGGTGAACTTGTGATTGAAGTAAATCAACATGGGAATGAAAAACTTCCTGAAGGATACACTCACTCAACAGGGTTTATCAAAAGCAAGAATAAAGTGCTTTATGGATACTTTGAAGCCGAATTGAAGCTGATGGATGCTCCTTGGGTCAGTGGATTCTGGATGACAAATGTTGGGAAAGACTGGTGGACCGAAATTGATATTTGTGAGAATGCTCCTGGCCTTTCTTATAATAGGAATGATTTGAATTCAAACATTCATGTCTTTAAGGCCCCTGAAGATAAAGGAGATGTCAAGGAACACTTTTCCCGCAACAAGAAATACTATGTGCCTTTTGAATTACAAAAAGACTACCATGTATGGGGGTTAGAATGGAACAAAGATGTGATTAGGTTTTACCTAGATGGAGTTTTATTTAGAGAAGCTGAAAATACACATTGGCACCAGCCCTTAGAAATCAATATCAATTGTGAATCAAATAAATGGTTTGGTGCGCTGCCAGATGACAATAGATTGGATGAGACTTTTCAAATAAAATATTTCAGGGCTTGGCAGTTGAAAGAGTAAATTATAGTCAAAATTGTTAAGAATTTTTTGCCCCCCTATTTTGATAGCATTTATCCATTCTTGGCAGAACTTTCACATCTAAATTTACTCTAAAAACGAGTGAGATCAGAGTATGAAATAGATTGTTTGAATTTGAAATCAAATGATCTAAATCTGAAATTGTACGATTTAATTATAGAATTAGAATGAAAAATTTATTGTTAGTTATTCTCATGTTTAAGCTGTCTGGAGGATTAGCCCAAACAGATAAAAAATGGCAAGATCAAACCTTAACTCATCAAGAAAGGGCAGCCGCTTTAGTGGCCGCCATGACCCTAGATGAGAAAATTTCCCAATTGGTTGATCAGAGTGCACCCATCGAAAGGCTTGGGATACCAGAATACAATTGGTGGAATGAAGCATTACATGGAGTGGCAAGAAACGGTAGGGCCACTGTATTCCCACAGGCCATAGCTTTTGGAGCATCGTTTGATACGGATTTGATAGAACGAGTCGCAACTGCAATTTCTGATGAGGCCAGGGCAAAATTTAATGCGTCGTTAGCAATGGGAAACAGAAAACGATACGCTGGGATTACTTTTTGGTCACCTAATGTCAATATATTTAGAGACCCTAGATGGGGACGTGGGCAGGAAACCTATGGAGAAGATCCTTATTTGACAAGTAGAATTGGTGTTTCCTTTGTAAAAGGATTACAAGGAGATAATCCAGATTATCTTAAAACTGCTGCATGTGCCAAGCATTATGCGGTTCATTCAGGACCAGAAGAATTTCGACATGAGTTCGATGCAATTGTCAATAAAAAAGACTTATTCGAGACATACCTTCCTGCTTTTGAAGCATTGGTTACCGAAGCTAAAGTAGAAGGTGTGATGGGTGCGTATAATCGGACACTAGGAGAGCCTATGTGCGGAAGTCCTTATTTCTTAGATGAAATCTTAAGGCAGCAATGGGGTTTTGATGGATACGTTGTATCTGATTGTGGAGCCATTCAAGATTTTCATAAATACCATAAAGTGACGAATACACCTGAGGAATCAGCGGCTCTAGCATTAAAAAGTGGAACCAATGTAAATTGTGGAGGGGTATACCGGTCTCTGGGCATAGCTTTAGAAAAAAGGTTAATCACTGAAGAGTTGATTGATGACCGGTTAATCCAATTGAACTTGACTAGGTTTAGGCTAGGCCTTTTTGATAAAGAAGGTTCAAATCCTTATGATGCGATTTCTGAGGATGTGGTTGATTCAAAAGAACATCGGTCTTTGGCTAGAGAAGTTGCTCAGAAATCTATTGTCATGTTAAAGAATGATAATGTTCTTCCTTTGAAGAAAGATATCAGTTCAATTTACGTCGTAGGACCTCACGCGTCAAGTGAGGAGGTATTATTGGGAAACTATTATGGACTTACTTCTGGTACCCAATCTATTATCGATGGATTAGTAGCACAAGTTGCAACAGGAACCACTATTAATTATAAGTACGGTCAATTGGCTTATACTGATAATGTCAATCCTATCGATTGGTCAACTGGCGAAGCACAGGATTCAGATGTGGTTGTCGCAGTGATGGGGATTTCTAGCTTATTTGAAGGAGAGGAAGGAGAGGCCATTTCTTCATCTGATAGGGGAGATAGAACTTCTATTAGATTACCAAAGAACCAAATAGATTATATCAAGAAATTGAAAAGCAAGAAGACTACTCCATTGGTATTAATCCTTACAGGAGGAAGCCCTATTGCTATTCCTGAAGTTCATGATATTGCTGATGCGATCATTTTTGTTTGGTATCCAGGTGAAGAAGGAGGAAATGCAGTGGCTGATGTAGTTTTTGGAGATGTTTCTCCTTCAGGAAGATTGCCTATTACCTTCCCTAAATCCGTGGATCAATTACCCGTTTATGAAGATTACAATATGACGGGCCGTACGTATAAGTATATGAAAGAAGAGCCTCTTTATCCTTTTGGATTTGGTTTGTCATATACTGAGTTTTCCTATGGTGAATTACTTGTAAAACGTACTGGCAAAGGAACAGCAATGGCCTCCGTCACTGTTAAAAACGAAGGGCCGGTTGCATCTGATGAAGTAGTCCAAATGTATATTAGCTCTCCCTTGGCATCCAATGGAGATCCAATTTATGATTTGAAACAATTTAGAAGGATCAATCTAAAAGCAGGGGAGTCGAAAAAAATGAGTTTCGAATTGTCTGAAAAGGACTTTTATCAATTCAATAATGAAGGCGAAAAAGTAATAAGAAAAGGAGATTATCAACTTTATTTTGGAGGTTCCTTGCCTTCTAAAAGAAGTGTTGATCTAGGAGCTTCTCCAATTGCTAAAACCAAAGTCAATGCAAAGAAAATTTTGAAATAGAAATAATAAGATACTCTCTCGACAACATAAAAAGCTCATCGAAAGATGTGATTTTTATGTTAGTTGTCAATACCTAATGACTCGAATTTCGGTATTCAGTGCATGTGTATTTCAATGAATTTATGGTTGAGTATTATTAGGTCGTAAATCCTAAGTGTAAGAATAAAGGCATTCTCGTTGATAGGAATATCAGACATGCATGTGTTTGTTGCTGGGGTAAATTGTCGAATATAAAATTTCCCCACTTTTTAAGTCGTTTTTACCACCTGTCTATATAATTCTCTGTCCTTATTTTTACTATTCATCGAACCTGATAATATGAAAGCAGGTAATATGATATAGCACTTATTTGTCTTTAAGAATGGTGAATGGTGGACTAGAAACGAGAGTATTCTTAAAATTTTGTGTTAATGTTTAAATATCAGATTGTAAGTATCATTTGTTTAGGATTGGGACTATTTTCATGTCAGTCCAAACTTGATTTAATTAAACCAAATATTGTATTGATCATTACTGATGATCAAGGTTATGGAGACATTGGTGCACATGGTAATCCAGATATAAACACACCTAATATTGATAAACTTTTTACACAAAGTACAAGATTGACGGATTTCCATGTAAGTCCAACTTGTGCACCTTCAAGAGCCGCACTGTTAACAGGAAGATACGCGAATAGGACAGGAGTATGGCATACCATTGCTGGACGTTCATTGTTGACAGAAGGTGAAGTGACCTTACCTGAAGTATTAAGAAATAATGGATACACAACTGGGCTATTTGGAAAGTGGCATCTGGGGGATAATTATCCTTTCCGGCCAGAAGATCGCGGTTTTGATGAAGTAGTGAGCCATTTAGGAGGAGGAGTGGGTCAGCAACATGATTTTTGGGATAATAATTATTTCGATGATGTGTATTATCACAATGGAAAACAGGAGCAATATGAAGGCTATTGTACTGATGTTTGGTTCAATGAGGCAACAAGGTTTATCAATGAAAAGAGTCAAACTGATGAACCATTTTTTGCCTATATATCAACGAATGCTCCTCATGGTCCATTTAATGTTTCAAATCAGTATGCAGATGTATATAAAGACAATCCCAATGTCGTGAATGCTGCATTTAATGGTATGATCAGCAATGTTGATGATAATGTAGGTAAACTAACCAGTTTTCTAGATGAGAAAGGACTAACTGAAAATACAATATTTATTTTTATGACCGACAACGGGACTGCATCGGGTCACCGGATGGGGCCCGATGGATTGACTGTAAAAGGATATAATGCAGGAATGAGAGGAATGAAAGGTAGTGAATATGAAGGTGGCCATAGAGTTCCTTTTTACATTAAATGGCCTAAAGGGGGATTGATAGAAGGTCAAGAGATTAAGGAATTGACTGCACATATTGATATTTTTCCAACGATACTTTCATTAGTCGGAATTGAATATGAAGAGACAGACAGTTTAGATGGTCAAAATCTGGCAGCGTTGTTCTTTGGTAAGGAAATTAACTTTTCAAACCGTGTTATTGTCACAGATTCTCAGAGAAAAGAGTTTCCAGAGAAATTGAGGAAAAGTGCTACAATGCAAGGGAAATGGCGACTTATAAATGGAATGGAATTGTATAATATTGAGGAAGATCCAGGTCAACAAATTGATCTGAAGGTACAAGAGCCTGAGAAATTTAAGCAATTGACTGCTGGATATGATGCTTGGTGGATGAGCATAAAACCTAGTTTTGAAAACACTCCCAGAATTAAACTTTGCCACTCATCAGAGCCGATTACTTTGCTAAGAGCACATGATTTGCATTTAGATGAAGAAGAAGGTCATTTTTCAGTGCCTTGGAATGCTAAGCTAATGCGATCTGGGTTCAAAACTAATGGTTATTATTCTGTAGAAATCATCAAAAACGGTAGATATCAATTTGACCTCATGAGATGGCCTCCAGAAGTTAATGTTGCGATGACGGAAGGGTTGCCAGCTAAAAAGGGACTGCCAGGTACCACTATTGAAGATCTGAAAAAAGGAGTTGCACTTCCAATTAAAAAAGGAAAAATCAAAATAGGAGATATGGTTGCTGAGAAGGATGTTGATCCTTCATCACAGTATGTTTCCTTTCAGTTTGATCTAAAAAAAGGGCCAATTAAACTTCAAGCTTGGTTCAAAGAATTAGACGATGTGCCGTATGCTTCTAATTTTGTTAGAGTTAGTAGTGTGGAATAAATTGGAAGTAATTTTTTGAATCAGAAAATTCCAAAAAGGGATGAACCATTCTCTCTGTAATTCCTATAGAAACCAATTCTATTCTTTTGAAGAGTTTTGAGGTCCGCTAATTTCGACTCTCCCTTAAACCCATCGTGAAAATCAACTGAAAACTGAATTTTTGATAAAGTGTTTTCTGGGGTAAATTCTAAATAAGTAAATTCTAGATCGACGTTTTTCGCTTTCAATTGCTGAGTCAAGGTCTGTACTTGATCAGCTGTTGTATGACTACTGAATTCAACCCTTATCTCTGAAGGAGAAGTGTTTTGCATGATACTATCTGTATCAAAAATAGCTTGTCCATTTTTTACTTCTTTCTCGATATCTTTTTTCTTCTCAGGAGAACAATTGGTCGCTCCAATTGCAACCAGTGCAATTAAACATGTTTTTAGAATATTATTCATTTTTCTTTCTCTCATTATTGTTGTTCCAATATTGAAATTTCAGTTTCAATTTCAGCTTTCCATTTTTTGTAGATACCATTTAACCGTGCAGTAATTTCAGGATTTATTTCTGACAGGTCTGTAGATTCAGAAGGGTCTTTTTCTAAATTATACAAATGGGTGCCTAGCTCTAACTCAACCCCTTCATAATCTGCAGAATGAGTGCTGCTGGCCACATGTAACTTCCATTCTCCTAACCTTAATGCGTATTCATGGCCCGAGTCCCAAATGAGTGTATCCGTTATTAAAGAGTTTGATTGCTGAGTAAGAATAGTAGAGATGTCCCTTCCATCAACATTATCTGGCGTTTCTATTTCTAAGATTTGACAAATCGTAGGCAGCAAATCCATCGCTGAAACCACCTCGTTAGACACTAATGGCTGATAAACGGAAGGATAATTGATGATAATTGGAACGCGTATTCCTCCTTCGTACAAAACGTATTTGGACCCTCTTAATGGACCATTGTTTGCATAAATAGGCGTGGAACCACCGTTATCGCCAATAAATATTATAAGCGTATTATCTGCTATTCCTTCTTTTTCTAAATGTTCGACAAGTTTGCCAATTTCTAAATCCAGATAATTTAGTTGTCCTAAATAATGTGCTCTTCCTTCAGGATTGTTTGGGAATCTGCCTTCATAGTACCATTCTAAGTAGTCTTCGGTATTTGGGTCCCAATCGTGATAACCTTGTAGTCCATTTTTTTCTAAATAATTTTTAGGAAGCTGATGAGTAAAATTGTGGACTGCGTTAAAAGATAATTGCATAAAGAATTTTTCATTTTTATGCTTTGATACATATTTCATGGCTTCTCCACCAAATATTTCTGTACTAAATCCAGTGGTATCAATTCTTTCCTTATTTCGCCAAAAGCCTTGCATTTTCAAGCTTTGACCTTTTTTGTTATTGTCTTTCATGCTCTGGACGAATTGCGCTTCTGTTTTATCCGAATGAATAAGATAGTGCTTTCTTCCACCCATGGTACCGAAAAAATAATCAAATCCATGATTGTTGGGAAAGCTTCTATGTGTTGTGTCGTTATCATTTTTACCATAATGAACTTTGCCAACATAGCCGGTATGATACCCTTCTACTTTCAATATTTCGGGTAATGTTTTGTATGCAGCATTTCTCATTCCAGGTCCTCCATAAAAGTAGGTCCCCCAACGTTGTTGATGGACACCAGTAATAAGACCAGCTCTTGATGGACTGCATATTGGGCTAGTCGCATAGGATTGTGTAAATCGAACACCACGATTAGCGAGATTGTCAATATTTGGAGTAGAAACATCTTTCGAAAGATTAGCTACACTCAAATCTGCATAACCTATATCGTCAGCGACTATTAGGATTATGTTTGGGGTATTTTCTGACGCTATTTCGTCAACAGGTCGTTCTAGGCAACTGCTGATCAACATAGATATTAGTCCAATAGCGAACCAAAAAGAATATTTTTTCATAGGATTGATTTTCTATTTCTTAATGAATTTCAATGTTTTTGATCCTTCGGCGTATATTATATTCAAAATGTAAACCCCACTTTTAAGGTTTTCAACTTCGATTTGTCCATGGCCTCTTCTCCAAAGACTTTTTGAAACTCTTTTCCCAGACATAGTAATTATTTCAATTTTTGATTGGGCTGGAAGGCCAGAAACTGTAAAAGTAGTATTTACTGGATTAGGTCTGATTGAAAATTGAAAGAGATCTTGTCTGTCAACTGATAATGGAATACTATTATCTACGTTAGGGTCAGTGATTACTAATAATTCTGCTATGGCAGTGAACGGTATTTCAGGATTGTTTTGTGCTTCCGACAAAGCAACCAGTTTTAAATATCTTCCTACATGTGTCTGCGATAAGCCTATAGTGTGTAGCATTTTATAATTACTAGCAAAATCTGAAGGCCAGTCAAGAGAACCTTTTGCAGCTGGTTCTCCCCAATTATTGGGACTATTACTTATGAATATTTCATAATCCCCAATAGCTCCATTTGGACCCCACTGATCTTGACGATGATAATAGTGTACTTCATTAATGGCATATTCTTTTTTCATGTCAATTTGAATCTCATGAGGAAGGGTAGGTTGAGCATCTTGCCATTCTGTATGCCAAAAAGTATTTAAATCTCCATCAATTGCAAGATCTCTATTTCCTGGGCCATCTTCGCTGTCCACGTAGATTACTTCCCAATTACTTCTGTTAGGATAGTTTGGTGTTGGCGCATTGAGTCTTGCCGAACCATATTTGCGTGTATCAATATTCCCAGTCTGGTTGGTTGTATTGTTTGCCCAAGAAATATGGTTAGAAAGCCTATTTTCACCATCAGCATCCAAAACCGCAATATCAAAACCGAATATGTCGTTTGTACTTAATTCTCCAGATTTTAGCAAACCAGTCCATGGAAGTTGAGCTTCAATCAAATATCCTGTGTCAGTCTTTTTTGTTACATATTTAAAATTTTCAAAGTCACTATGCCAGGTTCCAGCACCTGAATAATGATTTTCAGTGTTTCCATAGTTAAACCTAATCATATGGTCATTTTCTCCAAATATGCCATCATTATTATGTTTGTTGTCCGCATTGAAATAAAACTCAACACCGTCGTAATCCCCTTCATTTCCTGAACCTGGAAATACTTTATATTGATCGTCTTCTACTTCAATTAAGCAATAAATGTTGTTATCATCATAAGCCATTTTGAAATCAAAACTTAAGTCTTCAGCCGATGGAAGCTCTAGTCCTGAGCTTTCAAATGCACCTGAGTCGGTTGAAACATACTCCCAAACAGTGTCTATCGTTCCATCAATTTCTATTGGTTGTTCAAGAGACTTCATTCCGTACTCTTTTGGGGTGGCGTAAGTTTTTTTACTACTACCGGTGCATCCACCGCCAGAAGCAGGTGTGTCATTGTTCATTGCAATAGTACCTTTTCCATCCTGAAACAAAACGAATCTGTCGATTGGATGATTATGAGACCTTCCAGCTATGGATACTGTGTAAGTACCAGCTTTATCAAATCGAGCAAATACATTCATACTATTCACCCCAGCATGTTCTCCGAAAGAATTCCAAGACCAGTTATTGAGATCCTGGATCCACATTTTCATGAAGTGATTCGTGCTGTTAGTTTTGACTCCACCTTTTAATCCATAAAATTCATCGGCATCAATTTTGATCCAACTATCATTTTCTTCATCAAATTTGACTGCCGTTTTGCCATTTCTAGATCGCCATTTGAATTGATAAGTGCCAGGAGTATTGATTTTAATGTCATATGTTAATATGCTATTTTCAGGAACTGAACCATAACTATTTGCTCCAGTATATTCTATGTGTCCTTCCCCTAAAGCATCTACGGAAAATGAGTTAGTAAGTATCCAATGGTCATTTAAAGTCGTGTTTTCAGCTTCAACGACAATATAGCCCTCAGTTTCAGTCAAAGCTCCTCCCGTACAAACTTGAGGAGAAATTTGGAGTTTTAACCAGCGCGCTCTACTCCATTCTTGGCCGTCTGCAGATGCCGTACTTCCTTCTACTTTTAAAATATCTCCATTTGTTAGCGTTATTCCTTCAAATACAGTATTGTACAATTCTCCAATTTCCCAGTCGTCTGTACTCAACGGCAAAGTGATTTCGCTGCCTAATAACTCATTATTCAAGAATACTTTGAATTTAGCTTGGCCGTCACTTTCACCAACACCATGAAAAATGACATCATAAGTGCATGTTTCTCCAGAAAAAGTCTGAGTGACACTTGCTGTTACTGCTTCACCTGTAGCTTCATTAGGAGTGATCGCTAAAAGAGGGGTGCCTGTAAAATTATCAACATAAAAACTGGAATTGGAAATATCCATTTCTGCTGATAGCCAATTTTCCTCGTTACCACAATCTGATGACGGAGCATCTTCTTTTACTAAAATTGATATTTGAGTGGAAGCCGTTTTGTTTTCATCATCCGTTACTTTCAGTGAAACTACGTTTTCACCAAGGTCGTTGAAAGTGTGACTAACTTTTTCACCAGTTTTAATTTCTCCATTACTGAAAGTCCATTCATAGCTAACTATGGATCCATTATCCATTGATCCTGTACCATCAAAGCTAACAGTCAAAGGTGCCGGTCCTTTCATTGTACTTGCACTAATTGAGGGGAGTGGGATATCAATGTTTGAGATATCTCCCTTTGTCAATAAAACTACCCAATCTTGTTCAGAGGTATTAGGAGGGCCACCTAATGATACAACTCCATTTCCAGCCACAAATGTCTGACTACCATTTTGTAGTTCTCCACCATTTTTAGGATCGAACCATTTCAGGTCAAAAATGTTCGCAACTCCTGTTAAATCAATAGTGGTAGATTCACCGTCTGGTAAATACACGACATAAGTATTTTCTTCATCTGTCAAGCACCAGCCATTTTGAGTTAAATTGTCCATGGCCTTCATTTTTTGAAAAGGTACATGTTCTCGGAAAAATTTGAGTGCATGGCTTACATACCCCCATGAAATTGATCTGCTTCTATAGTCCTGTGCACTTAGATCAGAATTTGGACGTTGATAGCCAAAGTAGTATTCTACGCCTGCTCCGCCTGCCATGAGGTTCCCCCATAATACTTGGTATCTAATTTGATCTAAGTCAGGTGTGCCATCATATGCGTCATCGGGTACGCCGATGTTAGCACTTCCTTGTTCATCATTGGCTACCACCCATGGTGTCCCTGCTTGGACAGACTTCTCAATCCACCTTTTTGTATCTGCATAAACTTTGTTCCAGTTCGTTTGTATAGAAGCGCCTGTCAATTTCGAAGCATTTCCTAATAAACTAGGGTACACCAAATCTTGTTGATCTGGATAACTATGGATTACAACATGATGATGGTAAGGGTCATGGTCATAAAAGTATTGAGCCATGTCTTTTCTCTGCTGAATAGTTTGTGTGTTTTCTTCACCTAAGTTCCAATTCAAAGCAAGATGATGACCAAATCGAGCTATCAATTCACGATAGTAGAGTTTTCTGGTTTGCCCTAGATTTCCTCCATCTAAAAGCTGATCATTTTCTGTTTCTTGGGTCTTAAAATGTAGGTACATGCCCATTTTTTGACCATGACTAAATACAATTTCCCATTGATCAAGTTTAGAATTATCAAAATGTTTGTGATCGGATGAATTGAGATATGGATAGACGTTAGCATCGTCTCCTCCTACATTCATGGTCAGAAAAGAAAATACATTTAATCCACTTTCAGCTAAATAATTTACAGCTCCGATGATTCCTTTTCCTTTGTTCGTATGCCATATTGGATCGCCTGTATTCCAATCTGAAATGTGCGGCTCCCATGTTTTTATAAGATTGTCTTTTATTCCATCAGTTTTAAATTCTCCGTCAAAATCTTGATAAGCCAAGAAATTCTCGGGAGCATCCGCCCCGCCTTTTATGAAATACTCACCCGTTTCGGCAAACTGTAAATGATGTTTGTTGACATATTGTAATCGACCTTTGCTTCGTAAGTCTGGTGCTGTTTTATCTGAAGCTGATATTTCAAATGTTCCGGTTTTACCATCAATGGAAGTAATAGCATCTCCTACAGATGGATCATCGCTAACAGCAATTGCTTGTCCAATTCGGAAGGAAGTGGTGTACGTCCAAGTGCCAATTTGATCAGGTGAAAAATGAACTCTCCAAACATTACCATTGTTTGCACCAGTTTCACCAGCATTGCCATCTGCCGCAAAATAACCGGGAACTGTGTATTTCAGACTGCCATTTGTAAACGTCACATTCAATCTGAAATCTAAATATGGGTTTGGTGAGTTATCATTTTCATTATAGTTTGGGCCGTCAAAATCTAGTGTGATTTTATGCCATTTTTTCATTTCTCCAGAGATTGTAATTTCACCAGTTCCAGTTTCAGTAGGAGGGTCAATTGGTTCAATGGTCTCTGTAAATGAGAAATTAATTTCGAGTGTTCCTATTACTGTCCCTCCACCATTGGCTGCTGTGTATGCAGTACCAATTAATGTTTGCTCGCCTATACTCGGCGACCAGATATTATAATCACCATTGTTGTCTCCAGTCATCGCGTAGGGTGCTGTAGATTCTGTATTCTTTGCTTGTCCATTGAGCTCGAATTTCACACTTCCTACAGTGCCAGTGACATTGGCCCTTATATTGAGCTGAATGCCTGTGTCGTCAATATTATATACTAAACCTTCTGTGATGGTTCCAATTTCTGTGTCAGTACTAGCATTGATTAGTGTGAAACTATTAATACTCTGTGCTGATGTTATGAAGGAATAGGCAATTGATATTAGGAGTAAATGATAACGAATATAGTTTTGCATAATTTGGCTTTGCTAGGTTGACTTTAGTTATGATTCTATTTTGAATATTGAATTCAAAATTAAAATAAAGGACGAACGTAACGGGGGGGGACTTACATTGGGATTGATGGGGTATTTACTTTTGAAATTTGAAAGTTATGGGAAAAGAGGGGGTATTGAGATATTTATTCAGATACCTAATAGTTTGTCAATGCTTGACTTAGCCAATAACATGTGATTCAAAAGAGACTCATTCGTGGCTAATTCGCTAGTAAAACTAGAGACTGCTAAAGCTGAGACAATTTCCGTATTGTTTGTACCTATAGGTACGGCTAAATCTGCCACGCCTCCCGTAATTCTACTTAGGCTATTACAGTAACCTTTGGATCGGATACTATATAAATCCTTTAGAAACGATTCTTTTTCTTTTTTAGAAAATTTGGGATAATGCTCATCTCTTTTTAAAATTTCCAACCTCTTTTTTTCTTCTATCATTGATAACAAAACTTTTCCTGAAGTGGTTAATGATAGCGAAAACAATGTCCCTTCTTCTACGGAAAGCGAAATGGGTTCTGGACTCCTTGTCTGAGATATTATCATCAATTGGTTATTTACGATTACACTTAAATGACAAGCATGTCTTGAAGATTCCGATAATTGCTGCATGGGTGCCTGTGCAACTCTCTTTAATTCATCAAAAGGAGAATGGATATGGGAAAGGCTATACATTTTTAAAGACAACCTGTATTTTCCTGTGTTTTCACTTCTAATAAGATAACCTCTTTCTTCTAAGCAAACTAGCATTCGATAGATCTCATTAGGTGTTTTATCAATTCCTGCTGCTATTTCAGCTTGAGATTGTGATACCCCCATTTTAGAGATGAATTCTAGAATATCCAGTCCTTTGTCTAAGGCTGGAGCGGTATATTTATTTGGTTTTTCAGAAGCCATTGGTTCAAAGTTATTCACACATTTCTAGTAAATACAATATTTTAATTTATCTTTGAAAAATTCATATATAAATATAGTATTTAAATATGAACAACAAAATAATATGATATGATAACACCCAATCCATTATTTGGAACCTTACTACATGGCGTAGGTGGGATGTCCGCGGCATCTTGTTACCTCCCTTTTCAAAAAATAAAAAAATGGTCTTGGAATAGCTATTGGCTAGTACAGGCGACTTTTGCATGGCTCATTTTTCCAATTATTGTTGGATACATGACTATTCCTGATTTGTGGGATGTTTTTGCAGAATCACCCATGCCGCTGTTGATAAACGCTACTTTGTTAGGAGCGGTTTATGGATTTGGAGGAATGGCTTTTGGTTTCGCGATCAAGCATATAGGCTATTCTTTGACTTACACAATATCGATTGGCCTTTCTGCTATTTTAGGAACTATCGTTCCTTTAATAATGCATGGGACATTGTTTGAACAATTCAGCAAGACAGGAGGAGGGATAGTTTTAACGGGTATGCTCATGTCTCTTCTAGGAGTTGTATTATGTGGATTTGCTGGTTACAACAAGGAGAAGGATTTAAAAGAGAGTGCAAACAATAGTGAAGAACCCATAACATTCAATTTCAAGACTGGTATATCGTTGGCAGTTTTTGCGGGTGTTTTTTCAGCCATTTTTGGCGTCTCACTAGAAGTAGGTGCACCGGTGGCTGCCATTGCTGCTGAGCATGGAGCAGGGCATTTTGAAGGAAATGCAAATTTGATACTGTCAACCGGAGGTGCATTTATCACTAATTTCATATGGTTCATCATAGCTAGTATTCGTCAAAAAACAATTAAAGAAATCATTGATGTAAAAGGCATGGGTGCAAGTATTTGGTTAAAGAATTTATTCTTTTCTGTTCTGTCTGGTGCCTTTTGGTATTTCCAATTCTTCTTTTACGGTTTAGGTCATGTTCGAATGGGCGTATTCAAATTCTCAAGTTGGGCAATACATATGTCAATGCTAATTTTTTTCAGCTACCTAGTTGGTGTATTGATGAAGGAATGGAAAAGTGTTACGCAAAAAACTTATGGAATCTTAGTGCTTGCATTGGTCATCTTGGTTGCTTCATTCATAGTAATTACTTACGGAAGTATGCTAGGATCAGAAGCTGCTATTGAACATTGAAATAATTATAAAAAATGAGTAAAAATATAATCTTAAACGGGATTACTTGGAATCACAGTAGAGGGTTCACTTCTGTAGTTGCTACAGCACAGAGATTTCAAGAATTAAATCCAAACATAGAAATAAGATGGCAGAAAAGGTCTCTTCAAGCATTTGCTGATGAACCGTTGAATGAATTAGCAGCTAGATTTGATTTATTGGTGATAGATCACCCATGGGCAGGTTTTGCTGCTCGAACAGGAGCTGTTGTTCCGCTGGACGAAAAATTATCTGAGGCTTTTATGAAGGATCAAGCTGATAATTCTGTGGGTAAGTCTTTTGAAAGCTATTCTTTTAATGACCATCAATGGGCATTACCGATAGATGCTGCAACACCGGTTGCTGCTAGTAGACCGGATCTACTTTCAAGTCCACCAGAGAATTTCGATCAGTTGATTGAATTATCTAAGTCTGGAAAAGTTGCCATACCTGGAATTCCTCAAGATACATTGATGAGTTTTTATATGATTTGCTCAACGCTAGGAGAGGATGTATGCCAAAACGAATCTCAGGTGGTATCTAACAAAACTGGTCTTCAGGCGCTTGAATTGCTGCGTCAATTGGGAAGAAATATCAACAACGAAAGTTACGATTTTAATCCTATTCAAGTCTATGAAGTCATGACACAAACTGATGATTATAGCTATTCGCCTTTTGCATATGGCTATACTAATTATTCAAGAACAGGCTATGCACGGAAACTTCTAAAATTTCATGACATGGTAGCAATTAATGGTCAAAAACTGATAAGTACCCTTGGTGGTACTGGCTTGGCTATTTCTTCTCAATGCAAGGAGCAAGAAGCAGCTCATCGTTATGCCGAATTTACCGGTGCACCTGAGACACAAAAGGGACTGTTTTTCGACAATGGTGGACAACCTGGACATCGTTTGGCTTGGAAGGATAAAGCTGTTAATGACCAATGTATGGATTTCTTTAAAGATACGCTACCTGCATTGGATAGGTCATTTTTGAGACCGAGATATCATGGACACATGTACTTTCAGGATAGAGCGGGAGCACCTATTCGAGAGTTTATGATGAAGGGAGGAGAAGCTGAGAATGTATTGAATTATCTCAATGAATTATATCAAGAGTCATTAAAGGAGACCATTTGAAATGAAACCATTAGAAGGGATAACAGTTCTTGAGTTTTGCCAATATATGGCCGGTCCTTCAGCGGGTTTAAAGTTGGCTGATTTGGGAGCAAGAGTGATTAAAATTGAGAGACCGGGTGTTGGAGAAGGTGGTAGAAAAATCACAATAAAAAACTTATTTGTTGGTGATGATAGCTTGGTTTTCCATACAATCAATCGGAATAAACAATCTTATGCTGCAAACCTCAAAGATCCAGAGGATTTGAAGAGGATTAAAAAACTGATAGCTGTTTGCGATGTAATGACGCATAATTTCAGACCTGGTGTGATGGAAAAGATAGGACTGGATTATGAAGCAGTTTCGAGCTTAAACAAACGATTAGTTTATGGTGTAGTGACTGGATATGGTCAAAAAGGACCATGGGCAACTAAACCTGGTCAAGATTTATTAGTTCAGTCTTTGTCTGGTTTGAATCTCCTAACTGGAAATGCTGATTCAGACCCTACTCCTATGGGATTGGCAACAAGTGATATTTTGACAGGAGCACATTTGGTTCAAGGAATTTTGTCAGCTCTTGTGAAGCGTGGAAAAACCAATGAAGGTTCCATGGTAGAAGTAAGTCTTTTAGAATCGACTTTGGATTTTCAATTTGAAGTGCTGACTACTTACTTAAATGACGGAAGAAAACAACCAATAAGAGCAGAGAAAGGTAATGCCCATGCATATTTGAGCGCTCCCTATGGAGTATATAAAACTAAGGACAAGTACATTTCAATAGCAATGATGCCGGTGACAACCTTGGCTGACGAATTAGGAATTGTCTTACCCGAAGCATACAAATCAAGCGAAAGCTGGTTCGTTCAAAGAAATGAAATCATGGCTTTGTTTCAAAAGACGTTTCTTCAAAAAACAACCAAGGAATGGCTCTTGCAACTAGAGGCAAATGATCTTTGGTGTGCAGACGTATTTGATTATAAGGATTTGCTCAATCATGAAGGATATCAAGTATTAAAAATGGATCAGAAAGTAACCACTTCTTCAGGTGAAATGGTAAGAACTACGAGGTGTCCGATTAGAGTCGATGAAGAAAGATTTTTCAGTCGGAAATCTGCTCCTAAAGTAGGGGAGGATACACAAAGTATAATTGAAGAATTTGATCTATAAAAGGACCCATAAGAGAAAATAAAATGAAGCCATTAGAAGGGATATTAGTAGTTGATCTTAGCCAGTTTTTATCTGGACCTTCTGCTAGTTTAAAACTAGCAGATTTGGGAGCACGTGTAATTAAGGTTGAACGGCCAGTAACTGGAGACATTTGTAGATCATTATACGTATCGAATGTGAGCATAAATGGCGACTCCTCAGTATTTCATGCGATCAATAGGAATAAAGAAAGCTTTGCCGCAGATCTCAAAGATTCACCTGACAAAGAAAAAGTGATGAAGCTGATTGAGAAAGCTGATATCGTAATGCACAACTTTAGACCAGGAGTCATTGATCGTTTGGGATTGGATTATAAGACCATTATAAAGATCAATCCGAGTGTGGTTTATGGAGAGATTTCTGGTTATGGTAAGGAAGGTCCATGGAAATCGAAACCAGGGCAGGATCTACTTGTTCAATCCCTTTCAGGGTTAACTGGTTTGAGTGGAAATAAAAATGATGGGCCGGTTCCGATGGGATTAGCTATAGTTGATATTTTAACGGGTGCTCATTTAGTTCAGGGAATGCTAGCTGCCTTAGTAAGAAAAGGAAAAAATGGAAAAGGAGCTAAAATTGAAGTGAGCATGATGGAGTCTATCATTGATTTTCAATTTGAAACAATTACAACCTTCTATCAAGATGGCGGAAAGCCGACCCAACGAACAAGCAGTAATAATGCCCATGCCTATTTAGGAGCACCTTATGGTGTATACCGAACAAGAAATGGTCATTTGGCACTGGCAATGGGACAAATTCCTGTTCTAGGTGAGTTGTTGAGTTGTAAGGCTTTGTTGGCTTTTCAAGAGGTCAGTTCGTGGTTCAATCAACGAGACGAGATAAAGGAAATTTTGGCAAATCATTTGGTAACTCAGGATACTCAACATTGGTTGTCTATTTTGGAACCAGTAGATATTTGGTGTGCTGATGTTCTAAACTGGGAAACCCTCATGAAAACGGAGGCTTATAAAGCCCTTGAGATGGAACAGGAAGTTGTAATGGGTGATGGATTTAAGTTCAAAACAACTAGATGTCCTATAAGGATAAATGGAGAAATATTAAATTCAAGCATAGGGACTCCAGGATTGGGTGAGCATACAAAATCAATTACCAAGTCTTTCAATTTAGGATGATATGGCCCATAAAATGAGAATAGCAGTAAGGAAGTTCGACCCTTTTGAGTCTGCACTTCAGAAACAATGGGAAGCTTTTTGTCAAAGTACTGGCTGCACTTTGACACTTGAAGCAATCCCGATGGATTTACATCCTTTGTATGAGGCGACTTTGGGAAAAGAAGATGGTTTGGTCAAAGGAAAATGGGACATTGCTTATCTCAACACAGACTGGATCACGGAGGCTAAAGAGAATGGTAAACTTTGGAAATTGAATGATATGATCAATGAAAAGCCACCTGAAGAATTCCCAGAGGGCTGGTCTGATTCATTATTAGGTATGCAAAATTTTGATGGAGATATTTATGGAATTCCTTTTCATGATGGTCCAGAATGTTTGGTTTATCGGAAAGACTTGTTTGAGTCCGAAAAAGAAAAAGAAGCATTTGAGAAAGAATTCAATAGGGCGCTAAGACCTCCAAATACATGGGTTGAATTGATTGAAATAGCTACTTTTTTTCAAAGACCAGAAGATAACCTATATGGTACAGTAGTGGCAGCATTTCCGGATGGCCACAACACCGTCTTTGATCTTTGCCTTCAGGTTTGGGCTCGAGGAGGAGATATTGTAGATGCTAAAGGAAGCGTAGACATTGATTCACAAGCAGCCATAGAAGGATTGACCTTCTATAGAAATTTATTGAGAAATACTGATGCTATTCACCCAAAAAGTCCTGAAATGGATTCTGTACAGTCTGGAATGGCTTTTGCAAGGGGAGAGGTTGCGATGATGGTCAATTGGTTTGGGTTTGCATCAATGTGTGAAGTGTTGGAAGAGAGCAAGGTTAAAGGTAAAGTTGATGTTGTTAGAATGCCTGGAGCAAGTAATGAGCGTAAAGGAGTTTCTCTGAATGCCTATTGGATGTATACCATTGGTTCGGGAAGTGAGCAAAAGCAAATTGCTTATGATTTTATCCAATTCGCATCTAATGTTGACAATGATAAGCTACTAACACTCGAAGGGGGAATTGGATGTAGAAAATCAACTTGGTTTGATAAAGAAGTAAATGCTAGTGTTCCCTATTATCACAGACTTGATGAACTCCACAAGAATAGTAAAACTTTGCCAAGAAAAGCACATTGGTCTCAGATCGGAAACGTAATCGACGAAGTTGTTCTTCAGGCGATTAACACCAATGATCCAATAGAAAATATTCTAAAGGAAGGACAGAATAAAATTAAAGTAATTGAACATAAATATTCTTAATCATGGAAATGAAATACGATATCCCACTACCAAAAGAAGATAGACCTATTTATATCATTGGTGCAGGTGGCATTGTTCGAGATGCCCATCTACCAGCATACAACAAAGTAGGTTTTGTGGTTGCAGGAATTACCAATAGGACTAGGAAAAGAGCAGAAGACTTGGCAGAAGCATTTAATATACCTGATGTTTATGAAAATGTTGAAGAAATGGTGGCTGATGCTCCAAATCATGCTGTTTACGATCTTACATTGATGCCCAATCAATTCGTTGAAACATTAGAATTATTACCAGACGGTGCTGCTGTTTTAATTCAAAAACCGATGGGTGATGATTATCAGCAGACGCTTGAAATATTAGAGGTATGCAGAAGGAAAGAATTAGTTGCTGCAATCAATTGTCAAATGAGGTTTGCACCTTATATCATGGCGGCAAAACATATAGTGGATTCCGGAGCAATTGGAGAATTATATGATTTAGAGGTTAGACTAACCACCTACACGCCTTGGGAAATTTTCCCAAATGTAGTGAATCATCCACGTTTGGAAATTCAGCAGCACAGTATTCATTACATAGATATGATTCGTTCATTTTTAGGTAATCCTAGTAGAGTATATTCACGGACACTGAAGAATCCTGCAAAACCAATGTCTTCTACGAGAACCACTACAATTATGGATTATGGTGATTCAATGCATGCTGTTATTAATTCTAATCACGATCATAATTTTGGGGATCATAATCAAGAAAGTTTTGTCAAATGGGAAGGGACGAAAGGCGCAATTAAAGCTAAAATGGGGTTGCTCTTGAATTATCCCGATGGTGTTCCAGATCATTTTGAATACTGCATCATTAAAGAAGGAGAAGAACCAAAATGGGTGACAGAAAAATTAGAAGGATCATGGTTTCCAGATGCTTTTGTAGGAACAATGTCCTCTTTGATTCGATTTGTTGAAGGAGAAGAAAAGACCTTACCTACAAGTATAGAAGATGTAGCCAGGACTATGGCAGTGGTAGAAAGTGCTTATCAATCTAATGACAAAGGGGGGATAGTCCCCAATTACGAAATATAAAATACCCAATCAGAGAATACAAGGCAGACAATGTCTGTCTTTTTTAACTGATTAACTATAAATAATTATTAAAATGAAAGCTGCTTTTTATAAAGAGAAAGGAAAATTTGAATTGGGTGAAGGTCAATCTATTTCACCTAACGCAGGTGAAGTAAGATTAGACGTTGCCTATTGTGGAGTATGTGGTACGGATGTTCATATCTACCATG
>JAGDZN010000015.1:0-130900 GCA_049115835.1 Reichenbachiella sp. | reverse complement strand
TGGTCACAGGTCCACTAATCACACTATACGTCACGTCGAGTGTTGAGCTAGCCATTGCGTTGATTGAAAAAGATGCATCACCATAAGTCTTATCTGCTATTGCATCGAATGTGATGGTTTGGTCTGCTTTCTCAATTGTAAAACTCTGTGTTTGCTGTGATGCAGCCTTGAAGTTATCATCTCCTGCTTGATCGGCGGCTATTGTCACTTCTCCTGCACCTGTAATTGCCACCATGTTTTCGTCTAGGGTTACTGGGCCGCTCACCACACTGTAAGTCACAGCAAGGGTTGAACTTGCTGTTGCGTTAATTGTGAAAGTAGCATCGCCATAAATCTTATCTGAGATTGCATCGAAAGTGATCGTTTGATCTGATTTGCCCGGTTCGGTTACACTAAATGAAACCTGCTCACTGGCCGGATGATATGTTTCGTTTCCTGCCTGTGAGACAGTCACCGTCACCGTGCCCGTCTCGCCTGTCAAAGAAACGGTCGTACCATCTATAGTAGCCGGACCAGTCACTTCATAGGTCAAATCCAGCCCCGAAGTGGTAGAAGCCACAATATCAAAATCCTCGTCTGTGATCAATTTATCTGCTACTGGCTCAATGGTAATGGATTGATCTCCTTTGGCAGTGGTGAAATTCCAACTTGTAAATTGATCATGAGCAGTGTAATAATTATCACTCAAATCCGATAAAGTAGATTTGATCCAAATCGAATAATCTGTCCCAGGTAATAGGTCAGTGGTAAAATCAATCCCCAATTCACTACCAGAAATAGACAACCGTGCGTCTCCTTCTTCAATTATTCGATCCACTATACTTCCTCTATATAAGACCACTATTTGATCGCTCTCGATCAACTTAATGTCCTCATCAAAAACAGCTGAAAAATTTGCGTCAATTGCTACATTCGTAGCGTCGTCCTCAGGACTTAAACTAAGCAATGTTGGGGCTGTTTCATCACCCGTAGTGAAATTCCAATTCCCGAAACTTATTCCATCATGTTGATGACCCAAAGCATCTTCTACAAAAGTATCAGGCACCACTACTCTATACGTCGTTTTTTCGTCTAAGATTGATGGCGTGATCGTGAGAATATTGTCCGTAAAATCAGCTTGCGAGGTAGCAATTGATTCCAAAACATCCCCAGCTATATTTAGTATCTGGAAGTCACCCGTTCCGGCGGCAATTTCTTCATCATAGGTGATCACAATATCCTCTGATGGAGAAATTTCAACTGCCCCTTGTACTGGCACTTTTGAAACGATATTTGGACCATCGGTATCTCCGGTGAATGTCCAGTCGTCCTTGCTTTGTAATCCATCAAAATAATTACCCGCTGCATCGCTAATCGTACTTGGGTCCATCAAAACATAATACTTTCGATTGTTTATCCAGCTGTAAGGATAGGTCATGGTCAGTGTATTTCCATCGATGACTGCTGCAGAGGGGTCTCCAATATCATACCAGTAGTGATCATTTTCATACTGATATACACCTACTTTGTTATCAGTATTACCTTGAATTGGTTCATCAAATTCGATGACAAATGTTTTTTGATCCTGAGCCAAGCGGCTACCTGATAGCGGAGTAATACTTACGATCGATGGAGCAGTATTGTCTTCTGCAACAGTGGTAAAATCCCAATCATCTTTATCATTCAGCCCAATAAATTTTTCACCATTGTTCGAAGAGGCAATCATTTCTGCTCCTTCCAACACGATATAGGCATGCAAATCATTGGTCAAACTTGTGGGAGAAAATTCAATTATTCCTGTCTCAGTTTCAACATCCGCAATATCGATCGTTTCTATTAACACATCAGTATCATAATCTTTGATCAACAATGCCGCGTCGGATGTTCCCCAAACAGCCATATCATAATTGAGAGAAAAAGTAACGCCTAAAGCTACGTTTGAGTTGCCATCGGCTGGTGATAGAGATGCAATGTGCGGTCTGGCATTGGCAGTAAAACCCCATTCACCTGTACCTATCCCCGCATAATCATTTCCAGCCAAATCCTCAAATGCCCCGACAGATATCGTGATGTAATAATCCTGCAATTCTTCCAGATCTGTATCAAAATCAAACGTGATTCTCCATAAAGCTGGAAACCCAATTCTTGAATCTCCTACTCCAGTGGTTATGCTTTCAACCAAAGTATCATCTGATTTATAAAGAGAAACTGTTCCGCTACCTTCTTGCATATCCTCACTAAAATTTACACTTGAGGTTGCACTAAGAACACCATACGTTGAGCCATGGAAGGGTGTAAAACCCTGAGTTGTAGGTGCAATATTGTCTATTGTTGTAAAATTCCAAGTCGTAACATCAGATATGCCGGCAAAGTCATTTCCTGCTTCGTCAGTGATGGCGCCTGCAGAAATGGTGACGTATAAATCTGACCCTGCTGGTAATCCATTTTCAGGTAACACAACTAGTCTTGTAGCATTCGTTCCGTGCTTGTATACTTCTGTGGAGGATGGAATAGTATACGAAGCGAAAGTTCCTCCGCCAGCATATTTTATTTCCAAAGTCCCTGTTTCCAAAGCAATCTGATCATCAAAATCAATAATCAAATAGTCCTCTTCGTAGTTTTCAGTATCGTCCGCAGGAATCAAAGTGCCAATAGCTGGGTCAGCAATATCAGCAGTGGTGAATTTCCAATCACCATTGGTATTGAATGCCCCTAAAGAAAGGTTATTGCCAGCTAGATCTGAAATAGCACTGACCGAATTTGCGTTGATCCAATATGTCGTTTCACTTTCCAAATCAGGGATGTATAGCGTCAAAGTATTGCCGACAAATACCGCATCCATTTCTGAGCTTAAGTCAAATGTTTTATAAATGGTATTGCCTAAATCTCGAAGATAAAAGCCATAGATAGGTTCACTATTGTACATGACATTTTCGTCAAAAGTTATCGTGATTTCACCAATCTTTGGATGTACTTCAGTGGCTTCATGCACTGGGCTAAGGGAAGCTACAGTTGGTGCGTTGACATCCTGAGCTAAAGAATTTTGGCTAGAAATTAACCAAATCAAATTGACAATAAATAAAATTTTAGTTTTCATGGTTTTCAGCGTTTCGTTAGAACTGCTAAATTGCCATGAAAGGCATTTTACTTCAATCGGGAATTTTCACGTAAAGGGTACGGAATTTTACGGAGGGTAATAGTATTTAAGGTTCACATTCAATATTTAAAATTTAATTTTGAATTGACTATGCTGTAATATGCCCATCTCTAATGGCCTTGCGAACCATTTCGACGATGCTCTTTACTTGCATTTTTTGTAAAAGACTGTTTTTGTGCGTCTCGACCGTCCGAGGACTCATCTCAAGTCTTGCGCCTATTTCTTTGTAGGACAAACCATCGGAAAACCCTTGCAGCACTTCCAATTCTCTGGGCGTATAAGATTCTTCTGCATCAAAAAGAATTTCAGAAAATGATGATGAGATGTAAGTTTTACCTTCGATCAATTTATCAATTGCTTTAAAATATTCGGACGTCTCCATGTCCTTGGTTAAAAAGGCCGTTGCTCCATTCTTCTTTGCCGTTCTTAATTCTGGAGCGGATGGGTCGGCTGTCAATAGCGCACACTTACAGTTGGGAAGCTTATCCATAATGTCTCCGATCAAATCTGAGCCTTTGGTATCTGGTAATTTCAAATCAACAAAAACTAAATCTGGCTGATATCCTGATATAATGCTTAGCGCTTCACTACCAGAACTGGCCTCTCCTACTATAGTAGTATCTGGTCTGGCGATGAGCATGGCTTTAATGCCATCTCTTACAATTTTGTGATCGTCAATTAAAAATAATTTGTGACTCATGCGGCTTTTGGAAATACCAACTTAAATATAGTTCCTTTACCTTTTTCACTCATTACTTCCATGCGCGCCTCCATTTTGGTCATCAATTCATGACAAAGAACAAGCCCGAGCCCTGTCCCTTTTTCGGTCGAGTTTTTGATATCGTGTGCTACTATCTCACCGGCAAACAATTGATCAACTTCCTGTTGATCCATACCCACACCATAGTCCTGAATGGATATAATTTGGTTTCCTTCAGATTCTTCTACCAAAATATCAATCGTCGATTCCATTTCCGAAAACTTAAGTGCATTACTCAATAAATTTCTAATAATAATTTGAAGAAAATCTCTATCAGCCTCAATTTTGGCTGTAGATTTTGAATTGATATTAATGGGAGTACTTCTTAGGGAGGTGATCGTACTTAAGTCCTTAATGACGCTTTCTAAAACTTCACCCGTTGCAATTTTCATTGGCTTACAATTCAATTGCTGTGATTGTGACAATGCCCATTTCAAAAGATTATCCATCATGTTTTTTACATCACTTGAGGAGTCTCTCAACGAAATGATGAAGTCTTTGAGCTGATCTTTTTCTAAATTATCCCAGTTGTCAAAAAGGCTTTTTGTGATCGTATGAAAAGATGACAATGGACTCCTCAAGTCATGAGAGATAATCGAAAACAACCGATCTTTTGTATTATTGAGTTTTGCCAACTCTTGATTTTTGGTATCTAATAAGGCGTTGCTTTTATTCTTATCCCGATACCTAAAGAACAAAAGCGACAAAGCAACAAAAAGCAACCCTACTCCTACAAATGAAAAAGTCTTCAATTGTCTTTGTCGAGAAGCTTCCAATTCTTTAATCAAACCATCTTGTTTGAGCTGAGCTATCTGTTGTTCTTTTTTATCTGTTTCGTATTTAGCCAATAATTCATCTGCATATTCCTGCTTTTCTAGTTCTCTGCTTTCATTTTCTCTTTCATGGTATTTTTTATAATAATAATATGCGCTATCATGTTTTCCTACTGCTTCAAAAATTTGATGTATTAAATTATAAGCAAGCTTTTCTTGTAATTTGTTTTTGGTATCGATTGACAATGACAACCCTTTTTTAGTCTTAATAATTGCTTCTTCATATTTTTTCTGCGTAAACAAAAGCGACCCCCAATTTGTAAGGACATCACTCATTGCTGAAGTCCACTTGCTTTCATCGAAATTTTTAATGCTTGCTTGATAATAGAAGATAGCAGAATCGTTTAGATTCATACTTTGGTACGATTTTCCTAAATTAAATTGAACCAAGCCCACACTTCTAATATCATTCATGTCACTAAATATTTTTAGAACTTTATAATATGTATCTATTTCATTCTGAGAATTCCCCAATTCTGACTCAACCAATGCCACATTCATTAAAGCATTTGCATACTGATGTCTACTTTTTAAAGATTTTATATTATAATTTGATATAATCCTAGCCGACTTATGAAAATACTCTAGAGAACTTTCAAAATCCTCCTGATAATACATATCAATTCCGATATTATTTGTTGCATCAAAGATACCCGTTGTGTCTTTTTTGGTTTCTGCCAATTTCAAAGCTTCTACTGATAACTCAATAGCTTCGGCATGTTGGCCTTGTCTTGATTTTGCTGCTGAAAGACCTAATAATGCCCTATACTTGATACTATCAAACCTTGTCTTTTCATATAATTCTAGTGCTTGATAACCATAATAATAAGCAGTATCTGGACTTAAATCACTGATTTGCCAACAGATGTCTACTAGCAAAGCAGCATATTCAGGGTCAGTTTTTTTAAGAGAGTCTAGTTTGAGAATGTTTTGTGACCATTTGTCCTGAGCTAATAGATCAATACTTAACCATAGAAAGGAACACAGAAATACTATGCAGTTCTTTTTGATTTGAATATTATTACGCAAAACAGTAAACGGTTAGTTAATAGCCACTAAAATAATCTTTAGTTATAAAACGTCCTATGGTAAGCAAAATAGGTGAATATATAATGTACTTGAGGATAAAGGATAACTGCTATAATTGATTAGCTAGGTTATTTATATCAAAACCCATACTCCTCAAAATCTGGTGAAAATTCATCCTTACTAAATTTTAGGTTGACCTGAACATCAAAATACTCATACAATTCAAACATTCCTTGGTCATCAAAAATTTTCATCATGAGTGGCAGGTAATTTGATTTATCGAGATAGATAATCATGTGAGGAGAATAATCATTGGGAATTGAAATGGTCATACCAGATTCAATCTCGTTATAGTCTTGATCCAATCCATTTCTTTCAAGAATCATGTACCCACTTAATTTAAGACTATCTTCAATTGAAGTCAAAGTTTCACCTTCTTTCACCTTGTAATCTATAAATTGAAAATAGGGATTCTTCAATTCAATGGCATAACAATCAATTCCTCCGAACTGCACAGAATCGAGCTGAGAGATCATTGTTTTCGATTCTTCACCATATTTGTTGACGATAAACTCAAGGATTGACATAACTAAATCATATCCCGCATTCAATGCAGTATGATGCTGACCATTTCTCATTAGACTGCCCATTGGATCAAGTTTCAATGTAATCCATGGAAAACTTGTTGGGTTAATGTACGCTTTGTTGTTATTTACTCCTGCGCAATAGAGTACTTCCAATCCTCTGTTCGGTACTTGCTGTTTTGTATAAACCATATATGGGATCACCGAGAGTTTAACTGAACTGACTTGTGTTTTCAATTCTCCTTCAATGCGCTCTGTTTTCTTCATTGTGAATTTCATGGTTGAAACAGAATTAGCAGCTTCAAACATTTTTTCCGCCAATTCATACCCTGTTTGCGCAGAACTTGGTATCGATATTTGAGTCAATAAACTACAAATAGCGAGAATTGATAAGCTTAATTTAAGTCTTGATTTCTTCACATCTTTTTTCATTCAAACAATAATAATCAAAGGATTTTCATCGACTTTCAAAAGATGAAATATTCTTGCAAAACTTCATATGATTTGTATCATTGAGGACTAGGAATAAAACAAAAAAAGGGCTGCCAATGGCAGCCCTTTAAATTCTTAAGCTTTACTAAAATTACTTAACTGTACTTACAGTTTTGATAATTCTAGCGGCTACTTTATACGGATCTGCATTAGAAGCAGGTCTTCTGTCTTCAAGATATCCAGACCATCCGTGATTTTTAGTGTACAAAGGAATTCTGATAGAAGCTCCTCTATCTGATACTCCGTAAGAGAAATCAGTGATAGCAGCCGTTTCGTGATCACCAGTCAATCTTTGATCATTGTCAGCACCATAAACATCAATATGCTCTTTAACTACGCTTCTGAAAGCCTCACATACTTTCTCAACTTTTTCTTGAGAAGCAGCACCTCTTAAGTATGAGTTAGAGAAATTCGCATGCATTCCAGATCCGTTCCAGTCAGTTTTACCCAATGGTTTTGGATGATATTCGATATATAGACCATAGGCCTCAGACAGTCTTTCCATCAAGAATCTTCCGATCCAGATTTCATCTCCCGCCTGGTGCGCGCCTTTTGCAAAAATTTGCCATTCCCATTGTCCAGCAGCAACTTCACCGTTAGTTCCTTCGATATTCAATCCAGCAGCAATACAAAGATCTAAATGTTCATCTTTGAAATCTCTACCAAATACATTTTGTCCACCAACACCGCAATAGTATGGTCCTTGTGGAGCAGGGTACCCACCAGCAGGGAAGCCGATAGGTAGCTTAGTTTCAGGATCCATCAAGAAATACTCTTGCTCGAACCCGAACCAGAAGTCAGCATCATCATCTTCGATAGTTGCTCTAGCGTTAGATTCGTGAGCAGAACCATCTGCATTTAATACTTCGGTCATTACCAAGTATCCATTTTCGATAGCAGGATCTGGGCAGATATAAACTGGCTTCAAGATACAATCAGAAGAACCACCTTCTGCTTGTTCTGTAGAAGAACCGTCAAAAGACCACTCTGGGCAATCCTCTAGTTTTCCTGAAAAGTCTGATACAATTTTTGTTTTACTTCTTAAGCTCTGAGTTGGTTTGTATCCATCCAACCAGATATACTCTAATTTCGATTTTGCCATTATATTAAGTATTTAAATGTTTCAAAAAATTTAAGTGTCTATTCAATTTTCGGGGGTTTATTATTTTTCTCGATCACACATTATACTTATTTGGCAAAGCCAGCATTTAGGATACCGATCAATAATTCCGCTAATTTATAAAAAAAGAATATTTGGAACTATCCGTTGGCTAACGGATTTGTTCCAAATACTCAACAAAATTGCTTAAACACTTAATAATAGTCTTTAAAAAATTTCTTAGAACGTGTAAACCGCAGCTAATACAAATGAAGCTAAACCACTTGAAGCTTCACCATCTGCATCAGTGAATTGATCTTCAGATGCAGCATCAAATCTAATTTCTGGAATAACTGTTAAGTCTCCAACTTTGTACTGACCAGTCAATGTAATATCAATGACGTTTGCTTTTCCGTCAGCATCAAATACAGGACCGATAGCACCATATTGTCCTTGTTCGCTGAAGTATTCAACTCTCGTCCCTAAAGCGAAAGCATCAGAGATAGAGTATTGAAGATAAGCAGCAGCTCCATAAAATCCAGGACCATCAGCATCAGCAAAAGCTGGATCAACACTGTCATCAACTTGAGTAATTTGATATGTTGCATTCAATCCAAGATAAAAAGCATCTGACAAATCAAATCCTGCAGTCAAATCAACTTGGAACAATTCATCAAGAGCATCTAAATCACCTGTTTGATCTCCATACAACAAGTTCAAGTATACCCCTTTGTATCCAACTTGCGCTCCAATTGAGTAGTTTCCAGTTGGGTTAAATTCTGTAAAATCTGTTGGATTTAATAATGCCAACATGAAACTCAAATCATCACTAGCAGAAATGTCCATTTTCAATCCTGTGTGTGAAAAAGGGCCATATGAGAACATGTAAGAAGTGCTATAATTGAAGTTAGCTGAAGGTGAAATCACTTCATAACCTAAGAAAGTGTTGAAGTTACCCATAGTCAATGTAACAGCATCAGAAACATTCCAATATGCATACAACTGATTTACAATGTTCGAAGATTGTGAAGTTGATGATTGAGGAGAATTAAAAACCGCATCAGAACCTCTTGGTCCATATACGAAATCCGCAACAAAACCTGTTTTCTCACCATCCAGTCCTATAATAACATTGGCCATACCTAATGCGAATCCATTTTGATTGGCGAATGATGAACCAGGAGCTGATCCAGAACCATCGTTTGCAGAATTTAAATTTGCTCTGTAATAAGCATCTACACTACCAGAAATACTTAATTCAGGTCCTTCACTTTCTTCTTCGTCTTGTGCTGTAGCCATAAAGCTTGTCGCTAAAAATGCTACCAATAATAATTTTGTAATTAATTTCATCTTTTTATTTTTAGAGTTTAATAATTCTTTAGAATAGCCGGTTTCAGTTAAGGCCTGAAACCGGCTTTTATATTTTATTGATTAATCATCGTATACAATCGTGTAACCTCTGATACCATGCTCATGGCTATCAAGACCTTCAGTTTCGTGTTGTTCAGAAACTCTCACACCAATAGTTGATTTCAGTACATAGAATATGATTAATGCAACTGGGAAAGCGACTGCTCCATAAGAAAGCACACCAATCAACTGAGTCATGAAAGAGTGATCAGGATTTGAAGAGAAGATCCCTACTGCCAATGTTCCCCAAATACCACATGTCAAGTGAACAGAGACCGCTCCTACAACGTCATCCAATTTGAATTTATCCAAAGTAATCGCAGAGAATACAACTATAATACCAGCAATAGCGCCTACCAATAATGATTCGTAAATTCCGATTACATCAGCTCCAGCTGTTATTCCCACAAGACCTGCCAAGATACCGTTAAGCACCATACCCAAGTCCATTCTTTTGAATACAAAATATGCAGTGAAAAAACCAAACAATCCACCTGTACAAGCAGCAAGAGATGTAGTAACTAATACATAGGATACAGCATCTGGATCTGCAGAAAGAACTGACCCACCATTAAATCCAAACCATCCTAACCAAAGTAAGAATACACCAATTACAGCCAACGGTACTGAAGCTCCTGGCTTATCAATCACTTTACCATCAACATATTTTCCAAGTCTTGGCCCAATCACAATGATACCAGCCAATGCACCCCATCCACCAACAGAGTGAACCAAAGTAGAACCAGCAAAATCATAGAAACTCATAGCGTCTAACCATCCAGCTCCCCATTTCCAAGAACCTAAGAAAGGATAAACTAATCCTACATAGATTACTGTAAAAATCATGTATGCAGAAACTTTAACACGTTCAGCAATAGCTCCAGAAACGATAGTTGCAGCAGTTGCAGCGAACATACCTTGGAACAAGAAATCAGTCCAGTATGTGTAACCTCCGCCAGCATATCCAATTGATGGATCAGTACCAGCGCTCAGTGTCCAACCTGCAAAACCAAATACGCCATCAATAAATTGGAAAGTACCTGGGTACATTAGATTAAATCCTACAAATAGGTAAGTCAATAGGCCTATAATAGGAGTAATAGTGTTTTTGAATAGGATGTTTACAGTGTTCTTAGACTGTCCAAATCCGGCCTCTACTCCAGCAAACCCGAGGTGCATGATGAATACCAAAGCGGTAGCCAACATCATCCATACGTTGTTTGCAGTAAAAAGTGCAGTTGCTCCAGCCGAAGCAGCGTCTGCAATCGCAGATACAGTTTCAGCGCTTGGGCCAGCAACTACTGGCTCAGCAACAGCCGCAACAGAGTCTTGAGCCATTGTGCTCATGTTACTCATTACGTTTGTCAACAATTTTGTCATAGCAATAATTTTTAGTTTAAAATAATTTAATAGTCTGGTCAGCTCTTAAACCTTTTTTGCAGTTTTTCTCAAAAAAGCTGATTCACCAACTCATTTTTTCTTTATCTCAGCAGATTTAATCGTAATTGGTTCTTTTTTTAACCTATTCGAACCATTTTTTGACATTTTTAAATGTTTTTGGTTCTTTTTTAATCCTTTGAGATCGCTAAAGTAGCAAAACCACGTAGAACTACTTAGTTTTTCAACCAATTATTTTCAATATTGCTTGAATATTTACAATATGAATTTAAAACAGGAGGGATATTTTAATATTTGACAATTTTCATAGGATTTGGACTCTCATATTGCAATATTTTTAACGCATTCATAAAAAACTGCGAAAAACCATAAAATATAGCTCAATTAGCTAGTATGTATTCACAAAATGTCCTCGCTAGCTGTATCTTTAATGGGTGAAGAAATCAACCAATACACAAGAACTAGGGAAAGCGGGTGAAGAGGAAGCCTCCAAGTATTATAAATCAAGAGGTTTCACTCTGGTAGCACAAAACTATCGATACAAAAGAGGTGAAATCGATCTGATAGCGCGAAAAGAAAACTTGATTGTGTTTGTAGAAGTTAAGTATCGTAAAAATGAAAAGTTTGGTTTCCCAGAAGAATTTGTTTCAGAAGGACAAAAGGAAAGAATCATATCTGCGGCTGACAATTATATACAAGACAACCATTGGACAGGTTCAATACGATTTGACATTATTGCACTCAATGGGAAATTAGAGATGCAACATTTTGAAGATGCTTTTTATTAGATGATGTTTTCAAAGGTTTTAATTTCTTAAATAAAACTACATCGTCCTTTCTATTTATTTCAAATTGCTTGATAAGGTCATTTAGCAATTGAATTGAATTAATAATATAGGGTCCCTTATTCAACATTACACAATCGGAATTGGACGACATCACAGCATCAATGATTTCGGACCGAGTTGGAGTACCATTTTTTGAAAGACCTTCAAGTACTTGAGTTGCCCATATCATAGGTACATGAGCAGCTGTACACATATATTGAATCTCTTTAATTACTACACCCAGTTTTTTCCATCCTACTTCTACTGCAAGGTCTCCTCTCGCTACCATTACCCCTATCGGATGTGATTTCATTGCTGACATCAATATCTCTGGCAAATTATTGAAAGCTTTAGCAGTTTCTATTTTCAGGATAATACCTAACTTTTTATTATTCCCATTTAATTCTATTTCTTCCAGTAAATCCTCTACGTCCTTTGCCGAATTGACAAATGAGAAATTAACAATGTCAGCTTCTTGACAAACGAATTGTAAATCCTCTCGATCTTTTTTTGTTAATCCCTTTATAGACAGGTTGCTTTGTGGCAAGTTGATTCCTTTATTAGATTTTAATTTACTCCCTTTCAATTTTGCCTGAATAATCTTAATGACGAGGTGATCATTACTTTTACTTTCTATGTGGCCTTCGATTTTGCCGTCATCAAAAAATATTGATTCTCCTAACTTGGCATCATCAATCACATCAGATGATGTACATGTAATTTGAGGTATGTAGGCTTTTTTCTTTTGATGGATATTCTTATCCTCAAATTTTTCTTTATTCAATTGAAGCAACTCTCCTTGTTTCAAAAGCAAAAAAGGTTCGGCAGTAGGGACCGCCAAAATTGGAAACTGATCTACCCCCAAACTAAGAATTGCCCCTTTTCGAAAATAAGTTGTTTTCTTGCCCTCGGTTTTTAAATAGCGATGAGACTTTTCGACCACTACCAATTCTCTTTTCTTTCCACGGGAATCAACATAGCGTATCACATCATTTAAAGAAGCTTTCTCTATCAACTCATGATCTACTTTAATAGAACCTTGAATACGTTCAATACTTTCAGAAGCCAAAATCATCTGAAAAGGACTGATCAATTCTCCAATCTCATTTTTCGTTGGCGATACCTTTTTAACTGAATAAGCCCAGGGAATTCTACCTGTACGGATTTTCGGACCTGCCAAATCCATCGCAATCTTCACTTCCTTTCCTAATGCCTTTTCTGCCTTTTTTACATTGGCAATCATCTGCAACCACTCTTCTTTCGTATCATGTGCACAATTGATTCTAGCTATATTCATTCCGGTAAAAACAAAAGAATGAACTAATTGGTAATTGTGTGCTGCCTCACTAGGCAGTGTCACCATAATCCTAACATTTCTTTTATTCATTATTGCTCCAAACAATTCATTTTTGCGTATTTCGATGGATCGTTCTTTGGCCTGAACTAATGGTTTATACCCCACATTATTTGAGCCCTTCAATCTTTCAATGATACTAATCAGGTTGTAAAAGGCATTTTCTACATGTGCCATTTCCAAATCCAATGTTGAAAGACTCTGAGAAAATAAAAATTGTTGTAGTTCGGAGATATCAGTTTGCCTCAATTCGAGATATTGAAGCAGATTTTTCACACTGCTTTTGTAGGATTCGTGCGTGTCATTAATAATGTATTCATTTTGATCAATTTTGGACAATAGTTTTTGATGAATATTCTTTAGCGCAATAAGCGACTCATTCATGTCCATGATCGTATGGGAAGTCCCATTTGGTTATACAGTAAAAGAAGTCATTGAGCATGTAAAAATCAAGTAAAGGCTAACTAGACATTGCATAAATTTTTTCAATTAACTCTTTGAATTTTTCTTTGATTACTCTCCTCTTCAATTTCATTGTAGGTGTTAACTCACCACTAGCCACAGCCCATACTTTTTCTACAATTTCAAACTTTTTTACTTGTTCCCAATTACCAAATTCCTCATTATATTTTTTCACTTCAATTTGATACAAACCTTGAACCTTGGGGTGTTTAATCAGGTCTTCTGGTGCGGCTTCATGAAGCTCGTTGTTTTCACACCATTCCTTTAACGATTCAAAATTCGGGACGATCAGTGCAGAAGGAAATTTTTGTCCTTCACCTAGTACCATTATTTGCTCTATAAATTCTGACTCCTTAAACTTATTCTCCATCAACTGAGGTGCTATGTACTTTCCACCTGAAGTTTTAAACATTTCTTTTTTGCGATCCGTTATGCGCAAAAATCCATCTTCAATTACACCAATATCACCTGTATGAAACCACCCATCTTTCAACACTTCTGCTGTAAGCGTTGGATTTTTATAGTAACCTAGCATCACGTTTGGGCCTTGACAAAGTATTTCACCGTCATCCGCAATTTTCACTTCGACACCTTCAATTATTTGACCTACCGTTCCGATTCTAGTATTTCCTTTACCTGGAAAATTCGTTGTAATTGCTGGTGAAGTTTCTGTAAGGCCATAACCTTCAAAGACAGGCATTCCTGCCGCCCAAAACACCCTAGCCAACCGAGCTTGTAAAGCTGCAGCTCCTGACGTAATCAGTTGGATTTTTCCTCCTAGCGCTTTCTGCCATTTTGCAAAAACCAAATTGCGAGCGATTTTCAATTGTAATTTATACCATCGACTATATTCTTCATTTGGTTCATATTGCAAACCTAATTTGACGGCCCAAAAAAATAATTTTCGTTTCAACAAAGGCAGTTCATACCCTTTTGAAATTATTTTGTCATAGACTTTTTCTATCAGTCTTGGCACACATGTAAACATGCTAGGCTTGACTTCCCGAATATTCTCTCCAATAGAATCCATACTTTCCGCATAATAAATACTCATGCTATTATGGTAATAGAAATAAATAGCTACTCGCTCATAGATATGACAAAGAGGTAAAAAACTTAAAACTCTGGCATTGCCTACTGGCAGAATCTTTCCGATTAAAGGAGCCAATGACAATGCGTTGGAAGTTACATTCCAATGACTCAACATCACACCTTTCGGTCGACCTGTTGTGCCCGAGGTATAAATAATGGTCATTAAATCTTCCGGCCTAACACTATTTCTATAACCTTCTAAGACTGAATCATCATTGGTTTGACCTAAGCTCAATAGTTTTTCCCAATGATCAATCCCTTCAATTTTATCAAACGAATATATATGCGGAATTGATAGAGCTTCAATCGCGACGGATACTCGATCTATTAGTTCTTCGTTGGCTGCAAATACTGCCTTTACCTCTGAATGCTCAAAAATATATCGATAATCTTCGGTTGTAATGGTAGGATACATTGGAACGGTTACCAAACCTAGCTCAAGGCACGCTTGATCAACGAAATTCCACTCCGGTCTATTGGGCGAAATTATGGCAACTTTATCTCCTGGATGAAGACCTAATTCCAAAAAGCCAAGACTAAGCTTATTTGCTATATCAACAAATTCTTGCGTTGAATACTTTTTCCAATTTCCATTTACTTTACCACATAAACAGTCATCAATGGGATGACATGTATGTTGATTATACAGAAAGTCAAAAGCTCTTTTTACTTCCATAGGAATTAATTGACATGTCTCCTAATATAGAGATTATGATTGATGATGAAAAATCAAAAGAGCTTACGTCCATTGGGAACGTAGCGCTCAACGGTATTCAATACCACAGCTCCATTTTCATCCGGAAAACCAGTAATCAATACTTCGGACATAAACTTGCCAATTTGTTTTGGAGGAAAATTGACAACACAAACTACTTGTTTACCTAATAATTCTTGAGCATCGTATAAAGCCGTTATTTGGGCACTCGTCTTTTTAATTCCCAATTCTTCTCCAAAATCAACGTGAATTTTGTAGGAAGGATTTCTGGCTTCTTCAAACGGCTCAGCCAGAATGATTGTCCCAACTCGTATGTCCACTTTCTCAAAGTCCGGCCATGATATTTGAGTACTCATATTAAAGTCTATCTAAAACTTTCTTTATTAAGGAATCAATCACCTTGTTTGGATCTTTTGAAAATTTACCTTTAACGCGATTAGCAATAATAGCATTCAAACTAATCATATCATGTCCCATGAGTCTAGCCATCGCGTAGAAACCTGCAGTCTCCATGTCAAAATTTGTAAGCCAAAAATCCTCATGATGAAAAGACAATAAGTCATCTATTAAATGAGGGTATTTTACATCTATTCTTACTTTTCTTCCTTGAGGGCCATAAAACCCAGGGCTAGTTACTGTGTTGCCACGATGCATGTCCTCCGCAAATTTCTCTCTCAAGTGGTCAGATCCTTCTATACAATAGGGTTTAAAAGGTAAATCGATATAATCCCTAATTTTATTCGATATGATGTTTTCCAACCCGGTTTGTCGAAGATTATAAAATGACATAAGGGTGTCTAAGCCTACTCCATAATCTGAAACTAAATGCGTTCCCAATCTGATATCTTCCTGCAAACTTCCTGAAGTCCCTACTCTAATTAAATTCAGTTTCTTCTTTTTCTCTTTTACCTGGCGGGTTTCCAGATCAACATTAACCAGAGCGTCCAGCTCCGTCATGAATATTTCAACATTATCTGTGCCCATTCCAGTGCTCATAACAGATATTTTCTTACCTTGAAAAGTTCCGCTATGTGTAATAAATTCTCTTCTATTCATTTCGAAAGTGATTTTATCGAAATGATCACTTACACGAAATACTCTACTGGGATCGCCGACTGTTATAATCGTATCATGAATATTCTCCGGCTTTAGATTGAGGTGATAAACACTACCATCCGGATTGATAATGAGGTCAGTTTCAGAAATAGTTGCCATAGATTAGGTTAATTATTAGCAACAAGATAATTAAAACTAAATCAAGAAACCATTGGAATGATTCTATTGGTTCACTTCAACTGCTGGATTACCAAACATAGTTTTGCCACTAGGAACATCCCCAATGACGACAGAACCGGCACCTACTCGAGCATTTTTTCCAATTTTAATCCCAGGGACCACAGTAACACCCGAGCCTATAAATGCACTTTCGCCAATCTCAACATTGGCGCTGATAGTAGCTCCAGCGCCTATCTGTACAAAGTCTGCCAATTCCACATTATGATCAACCGTGCTCCCGCTATGCAAAATACAATGATTTCCTATTTTAACACCAGCTCCAACGGTTACACCACTGTTGATGAAGTTTCCATGACCAATTTCGGTGCTTCTAGAAATTGAGACGCTTTCATGAATACCATTGACTGGCATCATTTTTCGACGATCAACTAAAAGCTTGACCAATGTTTTTTTCTCTTTATTATCATCAGTAGCAATAAATGCTTCGCATTTTTTACCAATCAATTTCAAGAAACCATCGTCATTCGTAGCTCCCAATACTACCACATCATCAATTTCCGTATTATGCAGGTCTTTTTTGTCATCCAAAAAACCATACACAACATTACCATTTGATTCGAATATCTCTAGTGCCGCTCGTCCGAGTCCACCTGTACCAAAAATTATTACTGGATTGTCCATGCCGCAAATTTACCAAAGTCCACGAATGATTTTCCATTTTGAGATTTTATCCAATAATGGATGATCAATTAATACCAACATTAACACAAAAGGAAAGTAATAAACTTTGAATCTGGCCAATGCTCCTAAATTAGGAATTGAGTAAGAGAGAAACACAGCAAGTACTACAATATACAAGATCAAACCTCCGACTTGAGGTGAATAAATGCGAAACGAAAAACGTCCAGACCCTATTTTCCAAATAATTATGACAACAACTAATAAGTTTTCGATTGAACTGAGAATTGCCAGTCCTGAAATGTTGTCTAAGGGAAGTGGTCTAAACAACCCAGAAAATAAAAAATAAATCACATTGAGTATGAAATCAAATGGCTCACCCAGCCAATCCACACTCGTAAGCCTGTTTTCAATCTTAGAATCGCTCAATATATGATCATGCGTATTTTGAATAACATCTAAAAACTGATTCATGGCTAAATTAGGGTGCAAGAGGTTCAGAAAAGCCCAAGTAGGAAAAAGCATAATTCCGAAAAGGAGAGCATTATTCACCCAGGGAGAAAATCTTAACCATCTATTTTTGGTTAATTTTTCCAATAAAACTAGATAGATCAAAATGGGTATTAGGACTGCCAAAACATAGTACTTCAATATAGCTAATAGAAATATGGCAAGCACAACAAGAAAATAGTCCATTGGCACTCTATTGGGTTGCGCTTTTCCCTTCAAATAAAAACCCAGAATGAATAAAACTGAACCGAAAGCTAAGCTCTCTTTGAGAATGCCAGCACTCCAAAAAAAGGCAGTTGGAAAAAATAAAAGGGATAACATGGAAGGCAATAGGAAACTCCGATTCCAATTATTCAATGCGGATAGAAAATAGAAACAGGCGTAAAAACTAAAAACCGAAAAATAGACAGATGCCAACCAATAATTAGCTTTTGTAAAATAAAGTAGAATACTTGATATTCTCGTAAAGTAGATTGCACGCACTTGTTCACTAGAGACAGTTGGTGTGATCAAGTTGTTCCAAAAAGAATTAAAAGGTAATTCCGTTAACTCTTTTGCTTTATTATAATAAAACCATGTATCTCCACTTTCATAATAAGCACTAAAAACTATTCCCATCATCATTCCAGCAACAATTTTGATTGCTAAGGAACCAAAAAACAGAATTGGGCTTATGACGTCCTTATACTTCCGATATAATAAAAATATCAGTCCGCAAAGCGCTAATAAGTTCAATAAGTACGTGAATAATGAATTCAATAATCAACGATTGATGAGGCTTACTCCAATTTTACAGGAAAGACACTTATTTTTCAAACAAAAGTCATTTCTTAATCCAATCAATGCTTGACTATCAAAAGCATTTTTAGATTCAATGTCGATTGTAGCCCACTCTTCAATAATTTTATTCTTTTCTGATTTGAGCTCCATTAAAAGGTCTGTTGCTTTCTCCATGTAATTATCATTACTCGTTTGTAATCCATATGCCGCCAATAAAGGAACCACTGTGTTAATAATCATTACTTCTATACTTTGTATTCCCATCCCGGACTTTTTTCGTTTTGATGGTTTATCAAAATCATAATTATTGGCCCAATACTCTGATGGTTTGTTCGTAAACATCTTTACCACCTCTTGGTTTTTGGTGAACCCAATAAATAATTGAAAAAAGTTAGGATTAGCACAAAGGAATGAAGCAAACTGTGACAAACGAACCGTTGGAAAATTTCCTGGCCTCATTCTCAAAAATTTCCACTCAACTTTCAACAAGCATTGATTGATCAAGCCGTACTTCTTTGATAAAAATCTAAATTCAGATATCAACTGCATGACCCACGGGTCTTGGCTCTCCAATGGCAAAAATCCTGCTACCCCAAATATCAAAGATTCAACTTGTATTGGGTTGTTAACGACTTTAGAAATTAATCTAAAAGGCAAAATTTTGGTCAGTCTTAAAAATGGTTCTTCATTTGTTTTAAATCCAAAATTTTTGGCTAGTAATTGATAGGTTGTTTCTTCCCAAGAACCGTTGTTCTCTCTGAGTAAATCCAAAATGCTAGATGATTTATTTTCCAATCTAGCAATCCCCATTTTTTCCAAATTGGCAATTATATCAATTTTTTTTACTTGATGAATGATGTTCTGACAAGGTATTTTCTCAGGACTTTTCAATAATTCATCACAACGCTTCAAAAGTTTTTGATTAACTCGATTCTTAAGCTCAATGACAGGCAAATCAGCACCATTTAACTTATGCACAAGCCGATCATTTGACCAAACCACATGCAAAATAACATTGTTATAAGCTTCATCATTTTGATGAGAATGACTCTCCCAATCTGAAGAATTTATATGAATTTCAACATTACCATACCAAGTGATTTTTCCTATTTGAACTTTCGCATTTAGAAAATCAGGGCCTGCGTCTGTATTATATTCTCCAATAGAAAATACTTGAACCTTGAGACCTTCACTCGTTTCCAGATCAAGTGCTTCAAACTTTTGAAATTGCCAAATAAAATGCAGAAAGGATTCGCGCATAGTTTGATAATTGTATCAAAATGCGGCTACAAACAATTTAGGGAATTTGGTTGGGTTACCAAAAATAAAAGCGAATACTACGTTAAATCGAGTTTTTGACCGATGTGACTTTTTGATGATTCAAATTTATTCAGTTGAAGCATTAATTGCTCAACACTATCCGCACAGATAAATAGATCAAGGTGTTCCTTTTTGAGCAAACCATTTTTATTCATGTGTTCAAACAATGCTATCAAATGATCAAAATAGCCTTCCAAGTTTAAGAAAGCAATAGGGCTGTTGACAAGTCCTAATTGGCTCCATGTCAAAATTTCAGCAATCTCTTCTAAAGTCCCCATTCCTCCTGGAAGTGCTACAAATGCATCCGCTTTTTCGGCCATGATTGTTTTTCTCTGATGCATCGTCTCAGTAACAATCAGTTCTGTTGCTAGATTATTGGAAATCTCCACATGATCCAAAAACTTGGGAATCACACCTATTACTTCCCCTCCATTTTTCAAAACAGCATTGGAGACTGCTCCCATCAGCCCAATTTTGGCACCACCGTATACTAACTTTATCTTTTCTGTAGCCAGCGTCTTGCCCAATTCAATAGCAGCCTCTTCAAATTTTGGATTATTTCCTGAAGAGGAACCACAGTAAATGCAAATACTATTTATCATCTTTCAAAATAATTATAATCTTGATAATCGAACTAGCATCCTATATTTTTATTTGAATTAGATAACGTTCTTGGGTGATTTCAAAGTTGAAAAATTCTAATTGCAAGAATCCAATTAGAAGGATACCTTTGCGGCTGCATTTATAAAAGGCATGGCAAAGGAAAAACTAAAAGAGGAAGATAAAAGGAAATTCAATAAAGAGAATTTCGGAAAGCTTTATGGCATTTTCAAATATCTATTGCCCTACAAAATTTCGTTCTTCATAGGACTGGTTTGTTTGGTTATTGGAAGTTTTCTATTGTTAGCTTTTCCGTTCGTAGCAGGTAAATTGATTGATGTAGCCAGTGGAAATGGCATATGGTTATCAGAAGACATTAATCTTATAGCCTTAGGTCTTGTGGCCATTTTATTTTTACAGAGTATCATCTCATTCTTCAGGGTTTATCTTTTTGCCAAAGTCAGTGAAAATGCAATGTCAGATGTTAGGACTAATTTATATGATAAACTCATTCATCTCCCTATTTCATTTTATGACAAACATCGAACAGGAGATTTAATGAGCCGAATGTCATCAGATGTCACTCTTTTACAAACTACTTTTTCTACCACACTCGCTGAAGTGATTCGTCAAATAGTCACTTTGATAGCTGGCATTACAGTCATCTTCGTTACAACTCCTTCTTTAAGTGTTTTCATGCTAGCCACATTTCCAGTATTGATCATTTTCGCAATGATCTTTGGGAAGAAAATCAGAAAACTGTCAAGACAATCTCAGGATGAATTAGCTATCTCTTCAACGATCGTCGAAGAAACTTTACAGTCCATCCTTGCAGTAAAAACCTTTACCAACGAAGTTTTTGAAAAGTTGCGGTACAAAGGGGCTATGAGCCAAGTAGTTTCAATTGCAATTAAGGCCGCTACGTATAGAGCTGGTTTTATTTCGTTTGTCATTTTTGCACTATTTGGTGGTATTGTTGCAATCATGTGGTACGGCGCAGTTCTACTACAAAGTGGAGAAATGTCGGTAGGTGACCTAATTTCATTTGTATTGTATACTACTTTCATTGGAGGCTCTATTGCCGGTCTTGGAGACTTATTCGGACAAGTTCAACGAGCCATAGGTGCTTCAGAAAGAATTCTTGAAATCCATGATGAAGTAGTTGAAAATGCCGGTGGATTGAGCGATATTCCTGCAGAAATACGAGGCGAAATTCAACTTAAAAATGTAAATTTTGCTTATCCAGGGAGAAAAGAGATGGGTGTCCTTAAAAACCTTTCTATGAGTATCGAGGAAGGGCAAAAGGTGGCCCTTATTGGCAAAAGCGGTGCTGGTAAATCTACCATTGCTCAGCTATTGTTGCGGCTTTATGAAGAATTCGAAGGAAGCATCTCTGTTGGAGGTCGCGAGATCAATGACATGAACCTTCGAGAATTCAGATCACAAGTCGGTATCGTACCTCAAGAGATTATCCTTTTTGGAGGGAGCATCAAAGAGAATATTGCTTATGGAAAACCAGATGCCTCATTCGCTGAAATAGAAACAGCAGCAAAAAAGGCCAATGCACTAGATTTCATCAATTCCTTTCCTGAAAAGTTCGAAACTTTGGTTGGTGAAAGAGGTGTGAAGCTATCAGGTGGGCAACGCCAGCGAATTGCTATTGCTCGTACTATATTGAAAGATCCTTCACTATTAATTTTGGATGAAGCAACTAGTTCTTTGGATGCTGAATCCGAAAATGAAGTCCAAAAGGCGCTAGACGAATTAATGAAGAATCGAACGACATTGATCATTGCTCATCGACTCGCTACAATTAAAAAAGTGGACAAAATATTTGTTCTGGAAAATGGGAAAATAAAGGAATCTGGCTCTCATGAAGAGCTATCTAAGAATGAAAATAGTACTTACAGCCATCTGGTAAGTCTCCAACTTGTAGGCTAATCACTTTCAAGTAAATCAAATTATGATTCTTGTGTACTTTTACCTTAGTTTTTCGTTACTAAAGAAAAAACAATATGCTCGTACCTTTTGATGAAATGCCCGCATCGGCTAGAATTTGGATTTATCAGTCAGATCGAACACTGAGTGAGACAGATATTGAAACAATAAATAGTAATTCTTTGGAATTTTTAAACCAATGGGCTGCACATGGAAATCCATTGAAAAGTGCCTTCAAATTGTTTCATGAAAAGTTTTTAGTAATTAGCGTTGATGAGCAATTCAATCAGGCGAGTGGCTGTTCGATTGATGCTTCTGTTTCCTTAGTCAGACAACTCGAATCTGAATTAAACATTAATTTTTTCGATCGAACAAGAATAAGTTTCATCGCCGATGGCAAAGTATTTGACAGCCCAATGTCGGATTTGAAGGAGTTAATTGATAAGGGCACAATTACAGAAGAAACAATGACGTTCAATAACCTGGTGCAAAATTTAGGAGAACTTCACTCAAAATGGACAATTCCTGTACAAGAAAGTTGGTTAAAAAGATATTTTTGAAAAAAATGAATAGACACGTTTTCTTCATCTTTATACTGCTAATTGCTTCATGCAGTTCTTTAAAACAAGCTGATAAAAGTTTTGAAGAAGGAGATTACAGTGGCGCCATTCATTTGTACAAAAAAAATCTAAAAGAAAATGACTCATATTCATATTACCAATTAGCCGAAGCATATAGAAAGTCAAACCAAATCAGTAAAGCTGAAAAGTATTACAAACGTGCTATCGAAATAGGGGATGTCAATGAAAGAGCATACTACCATTACTCATTTTCTCTAAAGACGAATCACAAAGAAGACGAGGCTAAAAAAGTATTGCATGAATATATTGAAATTGCTGAGGATGATGTTGTCAAAAATTGGGCCCTTCGAGAATTAGACAACCTAGAACAGTTGGGTCATGTCAAGGCCAAAGTGAACTATTTTAGGGTAAAGAATCTAGAAGGTTTGAATACTAGTCATGCTGAATATTCTCCTGTCTACAATAATGGATGGCTCTATTTTACAAGTAACAGAGGCGGAGGAAAAACTTATCTAGGGACAGGCACTCCATTTACTGACATCTATAGAGTAAAAACTCGGGGCGCCAATGTTGACATTGAGACACTTCGCGCATTGGATCCTATCATTAATGATCCTGAAATCAATGAAGGCTCTATATCACTTTCCACCAATGGTAGAACACTCATTTTTGCTAAAGCCAATAATGGGAAAGCGAACGGTACGGATGAAGTCAATCTCTACTTTACAAGATATCGCAATGGCGTTTGGAGCAAACCCAGACCGGTCTCTGTCAATGAGAAGGGATCTTGGGACTCGACACCTGCTTTGAGTCCAGACGGCACGACGCTATATTTCTCCTCAAACCGAGAAGGAGGATTCGGCGGGTTAGATATCTATGTTGCCAAATTGGATAGAAGAGGTAGGTGGGTTGATATTAGAAATATGGGGCCGGAAATTAATTCTCCTGGAAATGAAATATTTCCATATGTTGGAGGCACTGGTAAGCTCTATTTCTCCTCAGATGGTTGGGCAGGTTTTGGCGGACTTGATTTGTTTGAAGCAACACGATCCAGAGGAAAAGTAACGATTGAAAATTTAGGTCTCCCAGTAAATTCTCCCTCAGATGATTTTGGACTTTATCTATTTAATCCTTCTAGAGGTTTCTTCACGTCAAATAGAAAAGGAGGGAAAGGGGATGATGACATTTATACATTCGTCAATGACGATCCTGATTTAAAAATTGTCAATTATTTTCTTACTGGAATCACAATGACTTTTAACGAAGATTTAGGTGTAACAGAACCTCTCCCCAACACTAAAGTATTATTACTCGACGATCAGGATCAAATTGTTGATGAGGTTTTTACAGCCCTTGATGGCAAATATAAATTCAGGGTATTTACAGAGGAACACTATTATTTGGTAGCACAAAAAGAGCAGTATTTTGCAACGCGAGATGAATTTTCTACCAAAGGAAAATCCATTGAGCGATCCGAATTAGTTGATATGGTGACTAATAAGGAATTCAGTAAAAACATCACACTTTCGAAGATAGTGATGGAGAAACCGATCGTTCTTAATAACATTTATTATGATCTCAACAAGTCTGACATAAAAGAAGCGGCTGCTCTCGAATTGAATAAGTTGGTAGTGATCATGAACGACAATCCGGAGATTAGTATCGAATTGAGTTCGCACACGGATATTCGAGCCGACCATAAGTATAATATGAGCTTGTCTCAAAGAAGAGCCCAGTCAGCCGTCAACTATATAATATCACAAGGAATAGAATCAAAAAGATTAGTTGCGAAAGGCTATGGTGAGACCAAAGTAGTAATAGAAAATGCAAAGACCGAAGAAGAGCATCAGGTAAATCGCCGGACAGAGTTCAAAGTCACAAAGTATGACATTCATGTACATGACAGTGAAAAAGAAGGTTATGATGAAACTGACAGATTCTTTACAGATTTGGATGAAGACGGCGAATAACTTTTAGGAAAATTACCTAAATGAACTTAAGAGGTTATAAATTGTAAAACCAAATAATAAAAATCAAGCATAAGACAAAAGTCTACAATGTTGATTTTCAGCAGATAGAGTAAGTTTAAATTGAAGAAAGATTAATTACGCATATCCTTTATTTCAAATGTCAATGGTTTTAGACAAATTTGATATGCAGTTAAAGTGAAGACATGGAAGGATTTTTTATAAGAGCAACGAGAGTAACACCATCAATCTATTTCAATCCCAAAAAAGGGTTGTTGGATATAAGAGGAAAGTCAAGCCCAGAAAACCCCTTGGTTTTTTATAAACATTTGCATGATAGCATTGACAATTTTGGAGATACTCCCAATGAGAATTTGACATTGAATATTGCATATGAGTATTTCAATACAAGCTCTTCAAAATGTATTTACATCCTTTTCAAAAAAGTCAATGACTTAAGAACGGAAAAAGGAAAAAACGTGAAAGTCAATTGGTACTTTGAAGAAGATGATGAAGACATGCAGGAAGCTGGTGAAGATCTCAGTTCTTTTTTCAATTACGAATTCAACTATGTCGAAATTCCTGAAATAACGATTTTAGGTGAAATGAGAAATACTAAAGACGCCTAAAACAGTATTAATGATTTAATTCTTAAATGAGGATTAAATACTATCACCCAAAGTAGCTAGCTTTTTGCTGGCAATCATTCCTTTTTGATTGATAGTTTTTTCGTTGACTATGAATTTCAACTTTCTGTTTTCAGTAAAGACTACAATATCAGCTCCCTTAGTTATATGCTCTTTAACTTCACTTACAATCAATACGCTATTAAACCCAACCTTCGCTCTAAATAATTTAAGCTGTTCTTCTTGTGATTCCGGTAAATAAACCATTTGGCAATTTCCTAATTGACCTGAATCATCAATATTTACCACATTCATATGCTCTCTTTTATTAGAAAAAGACATCAGCATATCGTTGATATCAGAATTACCCACAGCTCCTAATTGGATCTGCCCCTCCACTGAAGGCCACACTATATATTCAGAAATTTTGTAAATCAAGAGTGATTTGTATTTACTCTCATTTTGGGCATTTGCCGAATATGCTATCAAAACACTGCATATTAGAATTATAAAAGGCTTCATATTGTTTTTTTTGGGTAACCAATAAAAAAGATTTTACTAGATCGCAAAAGTCAACAAATGAAAGACCTCAATCAATAAGGTATTCTTTGATTTTTCTAGGGGCAATACCTAAATACGTTAGGTCTCAGACAGTTTACGAAACACTTCGGCAATATTTGAAACAAAATTGACCTTAATATCGAAAGTTTTATCAAGCAAGGACTTTTCACTGGTTTTGGCAATGTAAATCTCTTTGAAACCTAATTTGGCCGCCTCCATAACTCTATTGTCTATTCTATTGACGGCCCTTATTTCTCCCCCTAAACCTATTTCCCCAGCAAAACAGGTCTCAGACGAAACAACCCTATCTTCTAATGAAGAAACAATTGAGACACAAACGCTTAAATCTAAAGCAGGATCATCCACTTTCAACCCTCCAGCTATATTTAAGAAAACATCTTGATTTCCGAGTCTCAATCCTCCTCTTTTTTCTAATACTGCCAACATCATATTGAGGCGCTTCGCATCATACCCGGTTGTGCTACGCTGGGATGTGCCATATGCTGATGCACTCACTAAGGCCTGAGTTTCGATTAGCAATGGCCTATTTCCTTCAATAGAAGCACCAATCGTCACACCACTTAAAGGCTCTTCTTTATTCGAAATCAGAATTTCAGAAGGATTAGAAACCTGACGCATACCATCTCCCAGCATCTCATAGATCCCAATCTCGGATGTTGATCCAAATCGATTTTTGGTAGTCCGTAGAATCCTGTAGCTCAAATGCCTATCTCCTTCAAATTGTAATACTGTGTCTACCATATGCTCCAAAACTTTAGGTCCTGCAATAGCTCCATCTTTAGTGATATGACCAATTAGAAATACTGGTGTACCCGATGTCTTTGCAAATTGTAGCAACTCAGCCGTACATTCTCTTACTTGACTCACACTACCAGCCGAACTTTCAATTTTACTTGTGTGCAACGTTTGTATAGAATCTACAATCAACAAATCAGGTTCTAACTCTCTTACTTGTTGGAAAATGTTTCCAACGGCAGTTTCTGATAGCAAATGACAATTTTCCATATTTCCGGATTTCATACGATCTGCTCGCATTTTGATTTGTTGAGGGCTTTCTTCACCAGAAACATACAATACTTTTTTGCCCTCAATGTTTAAAGCTAACTGAAGAAATAAGGTTGATTTACCTATGCCAGGCTCACCTCCTACAAGGATCAGAGATCCTGCAACTACTCCTCCTCCCAAAACTCTATCCAACTCACCATCTGCAGTACTTGTTCGACGGTTGTCATCTGCCTGTACTTCATCCAACCTGATGGGTCTGGCCGCTCGACCATTTTGCTCTTCACTTGACCAAATCTTTGTGTTTTTAGTCTCCTTTGTTACAACTTCTTCTATATAAGTATTCCATTCATTGCAACTTGAACATTTGCCAATCCACTTAGGTGATTGTGCCCCACAACTTTGACAGTAATACACGGATTTCGTTTTGGCCATAAAATATTGGAGTTAAATAAGGACTTCAAATCACGTACATTATTGTCGAATTTGCAATTTGATATTCATAGTGATGTACAAGGTTAACTTTTTATGACATTTCTCAGTAATGCTAATTTGCTACGTCCCTTCAAAAGACATACATTTGCTCTTATTTTTATTGATTCTAAATAAGATATATGCGATCAGTAGCAGAAATGAAACCTGGAGAAAAAGGAATAGTGAAGAATTTTTTGGATGAATACCTCTCATTAAAACTTCTTGAAATGGGTGTTTTACCAGGAACTCAGATTGAAATGAAATTTGCTGCTCCCTTCGGTGATCCTATTTGCATTCGTGTGACTGGATATGATCTTTCCTTGAGACTTGAAGAAGCTCGCACCATTACTTTATCCTAAAGAAGGCATGAATCAAAATGTTTTGAATGTCGCGCTGATTGGCAACCCCAATGCCGGTAAAACTTCTGTATTCAACCAATTGACTGGCATGAATCAAAAAGTTGGAAACTTTCCAGGAGTTACAATGGATAAAATCACTGGTTTTTTCGACTTGAAAGAAAATAAGGTTAAGCTCATTGATTTACCAGGTACCTACAGTATTTATCCTCGTTCTATGGACGAAAGAGTAGTGTTTGATGTGCTTAGCGATAAAAAAGCCAGTGACTTTCCTGATGTCATAGTTGTTATAGCAGATGCTTCAAATCTTGACAGAAATCTCCTACTTTTTTCGCAAATTAGAGATTTAGGCATCCCAACCATACTTGCACTCAATATGCTAGATGTAGCAAATAAGGCTGGACTAAATATTGATATTAGTAATCTAGAAAAAGAATTTGATGCTAAAGTTGTAAAGATCAATGGGCGTACGGGCTTGGGCTTGGAACAACTTAAAGAAACGATTGTCTCGGACGGCTTCATTTCTAGAAATAGCTTCTATGACACAAATCATTTTTGTCCTGAATTGATCCCAATTATCAAGGAAAAGTTTAATCTAGATAACGATTATATCGCGTACCAATATGCGCAGCAAACATACAGTAAAACGTTTCTTACCAACGAGGAAAAGCAATTCATAGCAGACGCTAAAATCAAATACAATTTTTGTGATCGGCAATTTCAAACTACCGAAACCGTCGAACGCTACAGCATCATTCGAGAAAAATTGTCGAATGTAGTACATCGAGCAGATGATTTCTCCGACAGAAGGTTTTCAAGTAAGTTGGACAAAGTGCTTACACACAAGATCTACGGTTATGTTATTTTCTTTAGCATCCTATTCATTCTTTTTCAGTCGATATTCACTTGGGCAGAGCCTTTCATGGACTTTATTGATTATGGATTTGCGAAATTGAGTTCGTGGACCAAACAATATTTACCGTCAGGTGTATTAACTGACTTAATAGCTGAAGGCATCATTCCTGGACTCGGAGGAGTGATAATATTTATCCCTCAAATTGCACTACTATTTTGCTTTATAGCAATTCTGGAAGAGTCAGGCTATATGGCACGTGTGGTTTTTCTCATGGATAAAATTATGAGAAAATTTGGCCTCAATGGTAAGAGTGTTGTTCCGCTTATATCCGGAGTTGCATGTGCAATTCCTGCTATTATGGCAACAAGAAACATAGAAAGTTGGAAAGACAGAATCATTACTATTTTTGTCACTCCCTTTATGAGTTGTTCAGCAAGACTTCCAGTTTATGCAATTCTGATAGCACTTGTTGTCCCTAATGACAGAATTCTTGGAATAAGCATGCAAGGCTTGGTACTTATGGGTCTCTATCTATTAGGTTTTCTCGGTGCTATTTTTTCTGCACTCCTCTTGCAAAAAATATTAAAAGTAAAAGACAGAAGTTATTTCATCATGGAACTGCCTATTTACAGGTGGCCAAAATGGAAAAACGTTTGGGTTACTATTTTCACAAAAAGCAAAACATTCGTTTTTGAAGCCGGAAAGGTTATTCTAGCAATTTCTGTGATTCTCTGGGTGCTAGCATCTTACGGCCCAGGAGACAAATTGAACCAAGCAAATGAACAAATTAAAGACGCTAATCCAAACCTTGATCAATCCTCTGATGAATTCAAAAACAAAGTAACTTCCTATAAACTTGAACATAGTTTTGCTGGAATACTTGGCAAACAAATTGAACCAATCATCAAACCGCTAGGTTATGATTGGAAAATTGGAATAGCACTGATTACTTCATTTGCTGCAAGAGAGGTTTTTGTTGGCACTATAGCTACCATATATAGTGTAGGAGTTGATGCAGAAGATGAGTCTACAATCAAAGATAAACTTCGTGCCGAAATCAATCCTTATACAGGAAAACCTATGTATTCATTTGCATTAGGAATCTCCTTGATGCTTTTCTACGCTTTTGCTATGCAGTGCATGAGTACATTGGCAGTGGTTTTTAGAGAAACGAAATCTGCCAAATGGCCAATTTTACAGTTGATTTACATGTCTGGATTAGCCTATCTTTCGGCATTAATCGCATATCAACTTTTAAAATAGTCCGCTGTTTATCTTTTATAATCTATGAATCCACAAGATGCCAATCCATTTTTTAAACACAATATTTCAGTTTTAAAAGGGAATCAAGCAAAAGCAGTAGGCAAAGTTAAGTTGCTATCATTCTTTAGAATCACAATATTTATTGGATATTTAGTAGGCCTCGTTTTTCTTTCAAATCTGCGTGAATTCAATTTATCACTTGCTTTAACTTTTGTTTTCGTACTCATTTTTGGAGGCATAGTGAAAGCACATAAAAAAGCGAAGTTTAAACTCAACCAATTCAGATACTTAATCCAAATCAACGAGGAGGAAACCCAACGATTGGAAGGAAATCTTCATGATTTGCCTAATGGACAAAGCTTTTTTGAGCCCAATCATGCATATGCTCCGGATCTAGATATTTTTGGATTCAACTCACTTTATCAGCTTTTAGTAAGGAGCAGGCTCAAAGGCACCAGAAAAATATTAAGCCAATGGATGCTTAAAGGTGCTACCAAAAAAGATATACTGGATCGTCAAACAGCAATCCTAGAACTTAAAGAAAAAACTGATTGGAGACAGGAAATTACAGCACTTGGCATGACAAATCAAGAAAAAGAACAAGATACCATTTCTTTAGACGATTTAGAACCATGGCTCAAGGAACATGTAGAAATAATAGACCGACCTATTTGGGCGATTCTGGAAATAATCATGCCCTTAATAGCAAGCGCAACCATTCTGGGATTCTGGTTAGGAAATTGGCCTTATCAACTAATGTTCGTTCCTCTGCTGATCAACTTATTCATATTGAAGACGATCTTTGAGCCTCTAAAAAATATGACCACAGGATTTGGAGGTATGATCCATTTATTGGATGGTTACAGTCAAATAATATCGATCCTAGAGCATACTGGTTTTCATTCCGCACTGCTAAATCAGCATGCTGAAAATCTTAAGCAAAAAGGGCAGTTAGCTTCTAAAGCGATCAAGCAACTGAGCAGTATTTTTTATTTTTTACAAAATAGAATCAACCTAATCTATATGCCATTGAACACGCTTTTTCTGTTAGATATGATCATCCTTCGAAGAACATTGAAGTGGCACCAAACCAATAAACGAAATCTGGGGCCTTGGCTTAAATCTGTTCATCATATCGATGCATTAAGTGATCTGGCTTCTTTTGAATTTGCAAACCCTTCATTTACAAAACCTAATATTGATGACAATCCTCATACATTATTGGCAAAATCACTAGGCCATCCTTTAATCAAATCTCAACAGCGAATTCCTAATGATTTCAACTTGATGAGCAAAGGTCATTTAGGACTTATTACTGGATCAAATATGTCAGGGAAGAGCACTTTTCTAAGAACAATAGGGGTTAACATCGTATTGGCTCAAATGGGGGCAGTGGTTTGTGCCAAAGAATTCAAACTTTCTTTGATGCAAGTTTTTACAAGTATGAGAACCCAAGACAATTTAGAAGAAAACGTGAGCTCTTTTTACGCAGAACTTCAAAGAATTAAACAGCTTTTAGACTCGTTGAATAAGGAAGAACCCACGTTCTATATGTTGGACGAAATTTTAAAAGGCACTAATTCAGAAGATCGACATAAAGGGGCAATTTCACTCATTGAACAACTTACTAAGCAAAATTGCATGGGATTGATTTCGACCCATGACATCCAACTTGCAGAACTTTCTAAAGAAAATATGGAAATCAGCAATTATAGTTTCAACAGCACAATTGAAGGTGATGAAATCAATTTCAATTATAAATTGACTGATGGACCTTGTGCTAGTTTCAATGCAAGTAAGCTCATGGAAAAAATGGGAATTATTAATAAATCTTAATTTCAAGCTAGATTAGTATTAGCTTTTTACTTTTGTCATTTAATAGCAAGAAATAAATGTCTTTTAATCCAAATATTTCAATTGGCGTCTTAGGTGGAGGTCAATTAGGCAGAATGATGATTCAGTCAGCCATAGACCTTAACCTCCAGATAAAATGCATGGATCCAGATCCAAACGCACCATGCAAGTCTTTAGCTACCGAGTTCATAAATGGAGACATCAAGGACTTTGATCAAGTTGTTGCGTTTGGTCAATCATGTGATTTAATTACGGTAGAGATTGAAAATGTAAGCATAGAAGGTCTTGAAGCGCTTGAAAAAGAAGGCAAAAAAGTCTACCCTCAACCGAGCGTTTTGAAAGTCATAAAGGACAAAGGACTTCAGAAACAATTTTATTTAGATCATGGAATTCCTACTTCAGATTTTGTCCTGATAGAGAATAAAAAAGAATTAGAGCAACATAAAGATCTCTTACCTGGTGTAAACAAACTTCGGACAGAGGGTTATGATGGAAGAGGCGTCCAAGTTATGAAAACAGAATCAGACCTTGTTAAAGGGTTTGATGCTCCTTCTTTACTTGAAAAATTCGTTAATTATGATCGTGAAATCTCGGTAATTGTTGCTAGAAATGAATCAGGTGAGATGAATACATTCCCTGTGGTAGAACTCGAATATCATCCAGAAGCAAACTTGGTTGAATTTCTTTTCTCTCCATCGACCATTTCTCAAGACATTCAAGAAAAAGCAAGTAGCTTGGCGAAGAAAGTAATATCATCTTTTAATATGGTGGGACTACTGGCCGTTGAAATGTTCGTAACAAAAGAAGGTGAAGTTTTAGTCAATGAATGTGCCCCAAGAACACACAACAGTGGACATCATACAATAGAAGGAAACATTACTTCCCAATTTGAACAACATATCAGAGCCATTTTAAACCTTCCCTTAGGAGATACTAGCATCAATGGTCCTGCAGTAATGATTAACCTTTTGGGTTCAGAAGGACATACAGGTCTTGCAAAATACGAAGGTGTAGATGATGCCATCAGAATTCCTGGCGTTCATGTACATTTGTATGGAAAGCAAATGACTAATCCATTTAGGAAAATGGGTCATGTTACTTTAGTGGGGAAAGATTTAGAAGAGATTAAAAAGGTGGCCAGAAAATTAAAAAACGAAATTAAAATTATCGCATAATATGAATCCACAGATAGGCATCATCATGGGCAGCAAGTCTGACCTACCTGTCATGCAAGAAGCTGCTGACATATTAAAAGAATTGGGTGTCAATTTTGAACTTACAATTGTGTCGGCACACCGAACACCTCACAGAATGCTTGAGTATGCTGAGAATGCAAAAAATAGAGGCTTGAGAGCTATTATTGCAGGCGCAGGAGGTGCAGCTCACTTGCCTGGAATGGTGGCAAGTTTGACCACTTTACCTGTCATTGGTGTCCCAATCAAGTCAAGTAATTCAATTGATGGCTGGGATTCTATTTTATCTATTCTTCAGATGCCTGGAGGAATACCTGTTGCCACCGTTGCTTTAAATGGAGCAAAAAATGCTGGGATTCTTGCAGCTGAGATCCTGGGTTCATTTGACAATGAAATCTCCAATAACCTCGTTAACTATAAAAACGACCTTCGCAAAAAAGTTGAAAAATCAATTGAAGAACTTTAATTATTGTACTTAATCAATTTTTAAAGCAATAGATATTAATTCAAAGGTTACGAGATATAATTATTTTGTGATTTGAAAAATAATTATATTGCCTTTCAATCAGCTATCAATGGTCGTCTTGGTTATAGGTTTGTGTTATAATACCGATTATTTTGATAAGAATTAAACGTATTTTAAGTGCATTTATCATGACTCTGTTAGTTCTGACATTGTCACATTGCAATATCGACCAACTCGATTTTGAAGAGATTCAAATACCCAACCATCAAGGTGATTTTGGGTTGGCATTGATTCCTGCTGTCTATACTATGCAAGATTTGATCGCGGAACTACAAGACTCTAGTTTGGTTATTGAAGAGGATAATTCCTTGCTTTTAAAGGTTATCTACAGAGATACTTCGGCATTTGAGGATGTCGATGAAATTGTAATAATTGAAGATATAGAACCTAACCCTGGAAATATATCGCCTGGATTTGACATCCCCGCATCCCCTACGGATGTAGATATAGAACATACTGAAAATCTAAGCTTTAATTACCCTATTTCGGGTGATGAAGAGTTAGACTCTATCATTTATACAGCAGGTAGCATAAGGTTGGACATTACTTCGACTTTTGATGTTGATTTCGAGTTTGATTTTGTTATAGATGATATAATGGATCGAGCAGACGATTCCCCAATAGTATTTTCAGAAACTTTAACTGGAGGACAAACAATCACCCGTTCTCAATCTCTCGTCAATCACAGAACTGTTGCGGAAAGAATTGGAAATGAAAACATTTTTACTGGAACATTCACAGGTACATTACTTGTGAAAACGAATGATGTTGTCTCGCCCGATCAAATGTTAAATTATACCATATCTATTAGCGGGATAGAATTCGAAACGATCTACGGCTATTTTGGAGAAAAAACATTTGACATTCAAAGTCAAACTGTTGAAATCGGCTTTTTTGAAGGAATAGATGTTGGGGGATTTACCTTCAATGATCCTTCAATTAATATCAGTATTGACAATTACATAGGTGTTCCTTTGGGCGCAGACTTACAAAACATTATGAGCTCAAATGCAGAAGGGGATACTCGATCTTTGACCGGAAGTGTAGTTGATAATTTACAATCAGTGCGTGCGCCTAGCGTTAATAATGTAGGCGGTTTCTTAAAATCCCTCATTACCATCGATAACGATAATTCGAATATTCGTGATCTTCTCAACATTTCCCCAAATCTTATAACGCTAGAAATTGGCGCCACAACAAATCACAATATCACAGAACCAGCGGAAAATAGAAACTTTGTAACCAGTGATGGAAAAGCTGATATCTACATAGATTTAGAAATGCCTTTGGATGTTAAGCTTGAAGGGTTTTCGAGAAATTTTGATTTCAGTTTAGATTCAGTAGATGTAGAAGAGACAGATACTGTTCGATTATTAGCTCGAGCAATTAACTTAATGCCATTTACAGGGATGGTTGACTTACAACTGGTCGATGCTGATAGTGTTGTACTTTATGAATTTTTAGATATTCTCTTAATAGAATCACCAGAATTGTTATCAGGAAGGGCTGAAGAAGCAAAGGAAACATTTACTGAGGTTAAACTTTCAGGAGAGAGCTTGGAGGCATTTATGAATACCAGTAGACTTAATCTAGTCATGTCTGTGGATAGCTTCAATGCAGATATGGATGAATATGTCAAAATCTATTCGGATTATCAGCTAGAACTGAAAGTTGCTCTTCGAGCTAATTTGAACAAAGAATTATAGCGCTGAAACTATTAAAAACCATATTGCTTTTTACCTTTTTAATTCCTTTGTTCAAGGAAGCAAAATCACAATCAGGTATATCCTTGTACCACCTCAATAACTCTACATTTCAGGGAAATAATTTTAACGCAGCATATATGCCTGAAGGGAAATTATTTTTGGGAATACCTGGAATCTCTGGGATAGCGGCAGATGTAAACAGTCCCTATAGCTATAATGACGCTTTCACCACTAATGAATTAGGTGAAAATCAACTGGACATTGATAACATGGTTAGGTTGGCAAATAATGTGAATTTTGTCGCCATCCAGGCAGAAGTGTCTACGTTGTACTTGGGTTTCAGGCCAAAAAGCACAACTGCGTTTTCATTTTTTATTAGGGAAAGAGTGTCTGCGGCCGGATTCTATACAGATGAAACTGCACAATTTGCATGGGAAGGAAATGGATCTTTTGCAGGAAATGAGTTGGATTTAAATAATACAATCTTAGATGCCCGATACTATAGAGAATATGGCTTAGGACTATGGAAGAGTATTCCAAATAAAGGAATCAATTTTGGTGTAAGGCTTAAATTTCTCAATGGCATGGCCAGTATAATTACAGACAAAAATTTTGATGGTACGGTTCAAGTTGGCCAAAATTATGATCACAATTTTAACGTAAACAATGCTCGGCTTAATATGTCAGGTTACAACTTATTGACGAATGACTCTACAAGTTCTGATGAATTAACTTCTCACTTGATTAGCAATGGAAATCTTGGATTTGGAATTGATCTAGGAGCTCATTGGAAAATAAATGATCAATTGTCCGCTTCTGTTGCTATCAACGATCTGGGATTTATAAATTGGAAAGATGATACGGAGAATATGTTTTTAATTGATACCACATTCTATTACGAAGGGGTTTCTCAAAACGCGAGTGATTTTGGCGAAGCAATACAAGATTCATTATTCAATAGATTCGCTGATAGCACGACCTTTGAGTCCTATAGGTCTGGTCTTAATACTTCAGCATATGGCAGTCTGTTGTTTCAATTAACACCTGATGATCTAATCACAGGAACCATAGGCACCCATGTAGTTCAAGATAGATTTCGCATGCTATATGCTATTGGTTATACACGTAAAGTTGGAGATATATTAAAAGCATCTGCCAATGTAATAAGGACACCTCAACAAAGTATTGACTTAGGACTAGCAGTGGCGGCCACCTTTGGGCCTTTTCAAATGTACATGGCTTCTGATAAAGTTATCAAAATTTGGAATGTACCTGAAGCCAGAGCCTTTGATTTTAGATTTGGCATAAATTTCATTTTTGGGAGAACGAAAGAAGTCAAAGATGATCGCAGCGACCTTCAACACCCATCAATCTATGGCAAAAAAGAGAGAGTTGAGAAAAGTGATGGGATATATTGGATTATAAAAAGGCAGCACCCACGTCCTATTTATGAACCGCCTAAAAGAGAATAGATAATGGAAATTATTTTTTAGAATGAAACAACTCTATTTCTTTGAGAGTAATTCTTCCTTCATAAAATGCTTTTCCAAATATTACTCCACGAACTCCTATGTTGTCCAAAGCGGCAATATCCTCCATGTTTCTAATTCCTCCGCTGGCGAACAGATTAATCTCAGGAAATTCTGTTTTAATGTTTTTATATAATTCTAACGAGGGACCATTCAGCGCGCCATCTTTCGAAATATCTGTCGTTTTTAAATACTTCAATCCTCGTTCATGAAAATGGGCAATGTGATCCATCAACTTTATTTTAGTCTCTTTTAACCAACCACCTATTCGAATCATATCGTCCAATGCATCCGCTCCTAACACAATCTTCTCGTTACCATATGACATAATCCACGAACTAAAATTATCAGGTTCGTACACCGCCATCGTAGAACAAGTCACACTTGTTGCACCATTTTCAAACACTTTACTGATATCGCCGTCAGTATGAACGCCTCCAGAAAAATTAATATCGAGATCGGTGTGACCTCTGATGAATTCGACAACATGATCGTTCATCGGTCTGCCTTTCCTAGCACCGTCTAGGTCAACAATATGCACTAAACGAACACCTGCATCTTCGAATTGTCGTGCCAACTCAATCGGGTTATCATTGTGATTCTTCCCTTTAGCAGAATCCCCCTTTACAGACCTTTTGACTTTGCCATGGTGAATAACGATAGAGGGTACGAGTTTCATAGTGATCTTTTCCTCTAAAATACTGAATTATTAAGAGCTTTAAGGATATAATTGAACGAAACTATTCAACTTCGACAAGCTTAAATCCTTGACCATGTACTGTCAAGATATGAATGGATTCTTCTTCTTTCAGATGTTTTCTAAGTTTCGCAATATATACATCCATGCTGCGTGCGTTGAAATAACTATCATCTTTCCAGATAGAATTGAGGGCGGTATTTCTATCAAGCGTTTGGTTCAAATTGTCACAAAAAAGCTTCAGGAGTTCATTTTCTCTACTGGTCAGCTTCACATCTCCTGAAGGACGCTCTAATACGCTTTTGTCATACCGAAATACTAGTTTCCCAAGGTTAAAAATATTGGTCTCTGTAGAAATAGACGCTGAGGATTGTGTTCTTTTCAGAATAGCTTGGATGCGAAGAATCAATTCTTCCATGCTGAAAGGTTTAGTCAAATAGTCATCAGCACCTATTTTCAAACCTTCAATCGTATCTTCCTTCATTGACTTTGCAGTCAGAAAAATAATTGGAGTTGCTTGATCAACCTTCCTAATTTCCCTTGCCAGGGTAAATCCATCTTTTTTAGGCATCATGACATCAAGTATTATAATATCATAGTTATCATTCAGAAAAGCCTTTGATCCTTCTTCTCCATCTTTACACCATTTGGATTCATACCCCTTCAATTGCAAATATTCATTCAATATTTGACCTAGGTTTTGATCGTCTTCAACAAGCAATATTTTTGTCATGCAGATATTGGTTCAAATTCGTAAGGTAGGGATAAAGTGAACTTACTCCCTTTTCTGATTTCACTAGTTGCGCTAATAGATCCCCCATGCGCCTCGATCATGTTTTTCACATATGCCAATCCCAATCCAAACCCTTTTACGTCATGGATATTGCCTGTTGGTATGCGATAAAACTTGTCAAAAATTCTTGGTAAAGCATCACTAGCTATTCCAATACCTTTATCTTCAACACGGATCAATATCCCTTTAGCGGTGTCTATCGTTGAAATATGGATTTGAGGCTTTTCAATCGAATATTTATTAGCATTGTCTAACAAATTGAAAATAATATTTGTAAGATGAACTTTATCGGCAAAAGCATCATGATGTACCGCTTTTAACGATTTGGTGATGACCCCTTCCTTATTCGAAACCTGGATGTTAATATTATCAATGGCTTTATTTATTATTTCATGAACATCTAATAATTCAGGACTCAGTTTCAAATCATTTCTGTCAATCACAGCCATCTGCAAAACTTTCTCAACTTGCTGACCTAAGCGTTTGTTTTCATCATGAATAATCCCCAAATATTTTTCTCTTAGCCCAAGGGTACCATTTATTTCTTCGTCTCGGAGTGCCTCACATGCCAATGAAACTGTAGAGATTGGCGTTTTGAATTCATGAGTCATGTTATTTATAAAATCATTCTTGATTTCAGAAAGCTGCTTTTGTTTGAAAATAGTCCTAATCGCATAGCTAAAACTTGCCACCAAAATCATGATAAAGACCACAGAAGACACAAGTGTTAACCAAACTTTACCAAGGATATATTTAACCTGATCAGGAAAGTAAATGGAAATGTATCCAGCCTCACCCATCACATCATTTGGAAAAAGATTCGCTTTCAACTCTGATGTAAGCGTAGGGTTGATTTCACCTTCAAAATTCTTCAAAATATTTATTTCTTTGAACGGATCATATACCAAAAACTGATAGGGTAGCTCAATACCTCGATCCGTCAAGCTAACTTCTATTAGAGAATCTAGCTCTTCCAAAGACAGTCTGTCGGCTAAATTTTTTGAGCCACTAAACAGTTCATGCATCGCCAACTGAACATATTCTGATTTCTTAGCCACACTCTTAATTTGCTTTTCGAAAGCAGTTCTTTGAGCAGCTAGCGTGTCAATCTCTTCAACCCCTTTCAATTCACCTTTCATCTCATCACTTAATGAAATGGAAAGGTCCTCTAATCCGTCCTTCTCTTTTTCGTCATTAAAATAGAAACTAACCCATTCAGGTTTTGCCTCAGAATATTGCAAATAGTCCTGTATCTCTACAACTTTTTTCTCAAAAGTACTTTCAATTAATTCAACCCGATTGCTATCCGATTTGGATAAACTTTTGTAAATAAACTCAGTATGAAAATTGTCAACCGTGACTTCTAGTGCCTCTTTTTTCTCTAATTTTTTGGCCACCGTATTGAGTGCATCCTGAACATCTCTCTTAAATGCATCTTCGTTGGCTCTAACAATTCCTTCTACCCAATAGATTTGAAATATCACCAACCCAACCATGGAAAGTCCTGTTACCAATATCAACCAACGTAACGCCCTTTTACTCATATCCCAAAGATATTTGCTTTACAAGCCATTAAACCTGTTTTAACCTTTTTTAACATCAAAGAATCTCCTTCAATTCGTCAATCATTGTGATCTCGTAGGTGATAGCTTCTTTGTGAATGACTTTGTTTGGATTGTAAAAGACTTGGTCTATTTCATAATCTCTAGCACCTTTTATATCAGTAAATAAATTGTCACCTATCATAATCGAATGCTCCTTTTGAGCATTGCAATGTTTCATCGCATAGTAAAAAATACCAGCAAAAGGTTTCTTAAAACCAGCTTTTTCAGAAGTTATTACTTTGTCAAAATAATGATGAATTCCAGCACTTTCCAATTTGGTTGATTGTACCTCTTCAAAGCCATTTGTTATAATATTTAGTTGATAACGAGGTTTCAGGTATTCCAATATTTCTCTTACCCCTTTCATTAAATTACCCTTTTTGGGACATGATCGAAGAAAATCTCTATTGAAATCTTTGAGTGTTTGTTCACTCACGTCTTCCATATTGGCACCGGCGGCTTCAAAAACAAGCCTGAAACGCTCATTCCGTAAATAAAACTTATCAATCTTTCCACCATTAAAACTGGACCATAGGTCCTCATTGACTGCCATGAATGACGCTAAAAAAGCTTTTATGCTGGACACTCCGTGGACTTTTAATTCGTACTTATCAAAAAGGTCTGACAGCGTGATCTCTGCATTCTTATCATAATCCCATAGCGTGTGGTCCAAGTCGAAGAAAATGTGGCTATAGTTTTTACTTGGCATTATAGATAGTATCTAGTTTGTTTACTGACAATTCACGATTACTGAATAGAATCTCATAAATCTCATCATCTTTTTCTAACTGGGCATCTTTATTGATGAACTCAAATATTCTTTCTACAAATTCAGTCACTTCCTCTTTGATCTCATAAAACACCCATTGGTTTACCTTGTACGAATTAAGTAGACCTGCATGTTTTAGATAAGTTATATGTCTTGAAGTTTTAGTTTGAGTAAAATTTAGAATGTGCTCCAAATCAGAAATACAAAGCTTTCTATGTGTATGAAGTAAAAACATGATCCTAATACGAGCATCATCAGAAAAAGCTTTGAAAATTTGTGATCCTATTTGAAGACTAAAATGCTTAAGTTTCATCGTTTTGTTTGCTTTACACGTATCAACTACTATGAACTGTTTGAAAGGACATTATCCTTATATTTTTACTAATTTTACGAACGTATACAACATTTGTATGCAAATTACCATTTAATAAAGAAATGAACAGTTGATGTTACGAGCATCTATCATATTGACTTTTTTCATAGCAGCGTTGTCCCAACAACTTCTAGGGCAAAATTCTAGTAGCGTTCTACAGTTTACAGGTATAGTGGTAAATGAAGAAGATGAATATGGGGTACCGGGTGTCCATATTTATACGATGAAAGGTGGTAGAGGTACAACTACTAATGTTTATGGATATTATTCGATGCCAGTATTACCTGGAGACACACTTATCGTAAGCGCTGTAAGTTTTGAAAAAGAGCAAATTTTCATTCCGCCAAACAGGACTGAAGATTTAACGGTAATAATCAGGTTGAAACCGGACATAACTTATCTTGAAGAAGTCGAAGTTTCTCCTTTTCCTAGTGAAGAATTGTTCAAAGAAGCAATTTTAGCCCTTAGACTTCCTAACCATAATGACATAAGAAATATGCAGCAGAATGTTGATCAAGAAATGCTGAATAAGATTTATCGTGGATCAGCATTGGGAGCAAGTGGCAATCATCATCAATATATGAGCCAACAATCAACGGCGTATAACAATAGATTCCAAACCAATTCTATTTCCCTTATGAATCCATTCGCTTGGTCTCAATTTATTAAGTCATTGAAAAAAAGTAAGCAAGAATAAATTATATTTCTTCTATACTTTCTAATTCGTCAGTCGCTAAATACGCTCCTGTCTTATTCACATACCAACTTCTAGTTTTAGGAATTCTCAACCCTTTGTATTCAACAAGGCTATCTAAAGTTATATATTCTCCATCATGTTCTTCTAAACTATGCTGAAATCGGTAACCGCGCAGAGCATACGTATCTTTGTCTAAATAAAAATACCAGGTATCTCCTCCAACTCCCTCTTCATAAGTCACACGGATCGAATTATAAACTTCTCCTTCAAATTCTTCTTCAACCACTTCAGGGTGAACAATAGTCCCAGGGTCCTTTAGTTTCATCGGTAGGCCATATAAGTATGTGTAATAATTTTTCAAAAGTTCAGCTCTTTCACAGGTCAACCTGTAATCCTTTCTATCCTCATCTGAAAATTCAGGACTTCCATTCAACAAGAGTCTACAAGAATCTTTTTCTAAGGAATAATTCAATTCCTTTTCTTCATCTTTTTGATGATAATGAAAAGTACTTTTAAGGTTAGAAATTGACACCTCCCTGACTAAATCCAATCTTGTTGCATCAATTTCTGTGAATATAAGCTTCATTTCGGCATCTTGCCAGTACCCATTTGGATCATGATAAGCAATAGACCTTTCTAAAAAATCCATTGCTGATTCAGGCTCTTTAGGCTCACTAGAACAGCCGGCAATGACCAAGGAGATTAATACGAATATTTTCATTTTCATAATTAAATATATAAAAAAGACATGACGTATTCACTATCCTATCAATTCCCTGTATTAAATAAATACGTTCAAGCAACAAGAAATGCTCTCTTCTAAAAAGAGATTTATCCTTAGTTTTGCATTCAGAATTGGTCATGTACAAAAAACAAAATAAAAAAACTTCTTTTATACAACTAGGTCTCATTGACTATCAAGAAGCATGGGACTATCAGGAAAGTATTTTCAAAGAATTAGTTAATCTAAAAATTGAAAACAGAAAACTCAGTGAAGTCCTGCAAAAACCAATTTCCAACTACTTAATTTTTTGTTCTCATTCACATGTCTATACGCTCGGTAAGTCTGGGGATCAGAAGAATTTACTACTTGATGAAAAAGGATTATCAGAAAAAAATGCCAGTTTTTATAAAATAAACCGAGGAGGTGATATTACCTACCATGGTCCAGGTCAGATCGTTGGCTACCCAATACTTGACCTAGATAATTTCTTTACTGATATTCATAAATACCTACGTTTTTTAGAAGAGGCTGTGATTAGAACGCTGGCAGACTACAAAATCAAATCTGATAGAGTGGACGGACTGACAGGTGTATGGATAGAAGGTGAAAACCCAGCCAAGGCACGCAAAATATGTGCGCTAGGCGTCAAGTCAAGTCGATGGGTGACTATGCACGGGTTTGCATTTAACGTTCATACAGATTTGAATTATTTTGAAAATATAATTCCTTGTGGAATAGATGATAAGGCTGTGACATCCCTTGAAAAAGAATTGGGCTTCAAGCCTGCAATGGCAGAAGTAGAAGGTAAACTAAAACAGCATTTAACAGATCTATTTGGATTTGAATGGATCGAAAATGAAACTATCCATTAATGGCCTCCACTGAAACCACTTCAGGAACCATTCTTTTCAATAAATTTTCTATACCCGCTTTTAACGTCAATGTAGATGACGGACAGCCACTACATGCACCTTGCAACACAACTTTCACAACTCCATCTTCGAATGATGCAAAATGAATTGCACCCCCGTCTTGCTCAACAGCAGGACGAATATATTCATCCAAAATTCCTTTAATATTTTCGTCAATGTCAGAAGAAACTGGTGCGGCTGACTTTTGTACTTCCGCTTCTTTAGAAAGGTCTATTACTTGCTTACCCGATTCTAAATAATTTTTGATGTGCGCTTTGATTCCAGCTTTGACTTCCTCCCAATTCGTTTCTTCATCCTTCGAAACCGTGATGAAATTACTCATGACAAAAACACCTTGCACGAAAGGAAAAGTGAACAACTCTTGGGCAAGAGGAGAGTTAGAAGCAGAATCCACGGTCGGATAATCAAAATTTAATCCTTCAGGTATCAACATAAAGTTTGCCACAAACTTCAGTGTATTAGGATTGGGATTTGATTCTATGTATAAATTGACCGGTGCGTTTTTTACAGCTTCCATGTTAGTAGTTTTATTGTTTTACAAAACTAACGATTAATCTATTGATAGGTTAGAAAAAACTCAGTTCTCGATTGAGAATATCTTATGCAAAAGCGTGAGCTTTTATAGAAATCCTTTATTAAATTACTTTAAGCATTTCGAGAGCTCTGGAAGAATTTAAATATTAGCATTATGAGCTTTTCATCAGAACATTTGGATATCAGAATAAATTCTGAATTTGGGTTGAATTGTTTGGAATTCGTTTTCAAAGGAAAATTCACAGAACAGGCCAGCATAAAAGGTACGGAAGCATGGGTTAAAATTTTTGACAGCAATCCATATACAAAATACACCTTACTCTGGAATTGTGAAGACATGACCGGTTTTGAGCCTGGGGCACGGAAAGAGTGGTATAGGGTTATGAAAATTTATAAACCCAGAATAAAAGAGGTAACGGTTGTTTCAAAACACCTCATAATTCGTGGAGCTGCCAAGGTTATGCTCGAATTTTTTGGTATAAAATCAAAGGTTGTGAGGACAATAGATGAATTGATGGTTGCTACTTAATCTTCTTTCAACTCTCCTTCGGTCTTTGCGATCAATGTACAAACGGTTGCATCTCCAGTCACATTAACCACTGTTCGACACATGTCTAGAATTCTATCTACGGGAAATATAATTGCTACCCAAGCCGGGTTCAAGCCTACTGATTGCAAAACAATAATCATCATCACTAATCCAGCACTGGGTGTTGCTGCTGCGCCTATTGATGCTAAAGTCGCTGTTAAAACAATTATTAGTTGTTGAGTGAGTGTAAGGTCAACCATATGAAGTTGTGCTAAAAACACGACTGCTACTGCCTGATACAGACTAGTGCCGTCCATATTGACTGTAGCACCAATGGGTAAAACGAAACTCGAAGTACTCCTTGACACTCCCATATTTTCTTCCACACACTCCATCGTCACTGGTAAAGTGGCAGCGCTGGAACTTGTTGAAAAAGCTAAAAACTGCGCTGGACTCAACCTTCTGAAAAACTCTTTATAGGAAATGTTTTTAACGAATAAACGAAGTACCATTGGATAAAATGCGAAGACTAGAAATACAAGGCCTGCAAATAATGTCAAGGAATAAGAACTCAATCCTAAGAATATCTCAAACACTTCTCCCGGTGTATCGGCCATCTTAGCAATAACTCCTGCTAATAAAGCAAACACAAAATAAGGGGCTGCTTGCATGACCAAATCAACCATTTTAAGGAATACTGCATTCAAGCCATTTATTAGATTGATTATAGGTTCAGCATGTTCTGTAGGGATCAAGATTAAAGTAATTCCAAAGAATATGGAGAAGAATATTACCTGTAACATCAATTGATTGTTGGAAATGGACAACATGATGTTCTCCGGCACCATATCTACGATAAATTTCAACGGACTTCCTCCTTTTTGTGCTTCAGCTGTCTTCATTTTCTCAGTAACCTTTCCCTGGTCACTTTCTGAAATTTCCAATTGTCTGGCTTCAGAAAGCAAATGTTGATTTTTTGATCTTGACATGTATGAGATCCCATCTTGAGCAAGTCCCATATTATTATCCATCAACCAGATCTCAAATGAAATTCTATTTTTCAACCGTTGATCATCGTCAACAAAAGTTCCTGGTTTTACTACATTGACCAGTAATAAGCCGAAACCTACTGCAACAACGGTGGTAGTCATATAAGCCAAAAGGGTTTTTCCTCCTAATTTTCCAAGCTTTGAAACATCACTGAGTCCCGACACCCCGCCAATAATTGAAAACAGAACAAGAGGTACAGCAATGAACTTAAGTAATCGAATGAAAATGACGCCAAAAGGGTCAATCCAATTGATTGTGAACGCATTCCAACCCAAAGCACTTGAAAGGAAAGCCCAAATGACACCTGCCAAAAGACCGAGAAGTATTTTAAAATGAATGGGGAGCTTTTTCATAATGGTTGCTTTAAACAACCAATATACTAAGCTTTAAGTTGAGTGGCTTGATCCAAAAGATAAAAATCTAAAATGGTCAATGCTGCCATCGCTTCCACGATAGGAACTGCACGCGGTACGACACATGGATCATGACGTCCCTTGCCCGAAACAGTAGCGATATTCCCTTCTTTATTTACGGATTGTTGATCTCGCATAATTGTCGCGACAGGCTTAAAAGCGACATTGAAGTAAATGTCCTGACCATTGGAAATACCACCTTGTATTCCTCCAGAAAGATTGGTTCGAGTTACAACTTTATCTCCGTCTTTTTCAAAAATGTCGTTATGTTCAGATCCATGCATTTTAGCTCCTTCAAAGCCACTCCCGTATTCGAAACCTTTGACAGCATTTATTCCCAACATGGCTGAACCTAATCTAGCATGAAGCTTGTCGAATACTGGTTCACCCAATCCTACTGGCGTACCTTTGATCACACAGCTCACTACCCCACCAATTGTATCTCCTTGCTTTCTAACCTGATCAATCAATGTTATCATATCATCTGCCACTTCCAGATCCGGGCAACGAACAATATTAGTCTCGGTTAATGAAAAGTCTAATTCTTCATGAGACTTTTCTGTTTTTATATCTCCAGCTTGTGACACATATCCAAATACATCAATACCTTGTTGCTTCAAAGCTAATTTGGCTATTGCCCCTGCTGCAACTCTCGCTGCAGTTTCTCTTGCAGAACTTCTTCCTCCCCCACGGTAGTCGCGTACCCCATATTTTTCCTGATAAGTAAAATCAGCATGAGAGGGTCTAAATGAATCAGCTATATGAGAATAATCTTTACTTTTTTGATCCTTATTTCTAATAATAATTGCCAGAGGCGTACCTGTAGATTTTCCTTCAAAAACACCAGATAGAATTTCAAAACTATCTGGTTCTTTTCTCTGAGTAGTGATTTTTGATTGGCCTGGTTTTCTTCTATCCAGCTCCGACTGCAAAAATTCTTCGTCAATTTCGATTCCAGCTGGACAACCGTCGATGGTTACACCTATAGCTTTGCCATGGGATTCGCCAAATGTTGTGATCTTAAATAAAGACCCAAAAGAGTTACTCATTGATGTTACTTTTATTGGTTCAATGGATATGCTCCATCCGTTTCCCAATTGATTCTACTGATTTTGGAGATTGAAAATTGTCACTTTTTGAACATCAAAACGACCACAACTCCCAACATTGCAAAAATAACAATATTGATCATTGTCCGCATTCTTTCTTTTTCATGAAGTGAAAAAAAAGTATTGTCTTGAAGATCCATGGTGTCATAAAATGATCCCATATCATTGGACAAAATATATTCGTTCTTTTTGCTTTCTCCTTTGATCTTTAAAATGACTTCAGATTTAAGGGTATCGTATTTTTCTTTTTTGGTATTAAAGTATATCCATGAAAAATATTTTGACATATCAAATTCTCCCGGTTCATTTGGAATACCATAAAAGCTAAATGATTTTTTGCCTCGAACCTTTCCGTTTCCACGATTGATTTCTTGTCGAATGTTTGGTGGATACATATCAAAATTTGCGTCACTTGTCACTTCCAAATCTTTTATCGCAGAAATATTACCTTCGCCATATACCGTAAAACCATAATTAAAACTTTCTCCTGTTTGAAGATTTTCTTTACTAACTCTTTCATCCAATCCATAATTTCCGACGGAGACACTTTCTCTTAACGGGTGATATGGCAATTGCTTGACCTCAATGGTCTTAGCTTTTGAATAGAATGTAGTCAGCTCTTCTTTTTTGTTTCTTCCATAAAAAGAAGGATTCTTAGCCACTTTATATTTTATAAACTTCATTCCAACTTGTGGCAATTCAATAGGTTCATCATTGAGTGGATAGTACGCCGCTTGATAGATAATAAATCGGTCATAAGCCTGACCATTTATGTTGACAGGTTCTCCTGCAATTTTCTCAATATCAAAATTCTCCTCCCAACAATTTTCTGGTTTGATTTTTTTTACAATCTCTGTCAATTGAGCGTTCAAATCATAAAAATTCATTTGAGCCTGATTCTTCTTTGAGACATAAAATGCCAAAGTCATAGTAAAACCTTCACCTATATATACCGAAGGCTTATTAGAACTGAGGGAAAGAAAAGCATCAGCTTTGACATCAACATATTCTACTGGCTGATTATTTCTTTGTCCAAACAAGTCCTCAAACGGGTCAAAACTGAAAGAATTCTGCCTTCGTTGACGTTGAACCGCTGGGCCTACCGTAATCGTTTTTCCTTTAGCAGTGACTTCCTGGCTATTCACAGTCATTCTAAATGAATTCAGTTGATAATTACCTTCAGCCGTCGGTGCATAATTTTGAGTGATGCTTTGAGTAGAACTACGTTGGCCATTGATAAAATTAGTAGATGAAGAAGACGAGGTACCCCTCTGGACCATTCCTTTGATTTCTGGGAACCTACTGTAATCAGTAATCCGTTGATTATGTACAGTAATTGTAATAGTAAATGCTTGATTCAAGGCGATTTTATCTGGGCCTAGATCAATAGTAATTTGCTGAGACCATGAGGCTCTAATTGTCAATAAGAAAAAGATCAAAATAAAGTATATCCTATTCCAGTTCATATCCGTATTAATGTAAACATTGGTTGCAAATTTATATCAAGTTTGTTAAATTCAATGTTCTCGCATATCTAATGGTAAGACGTACCATATGATAAAAAGTTTGTAAAACTAAAACCACTATGCCCATGTTGGAATACTCCAAAACTATATTGTCAAAAGTTAGTTTTGACAAGAAACTTTTTGAGAAAGAATTATCCAAAGCAATAGAACAAATTGGTTCACAATTAAGTGAACTTAAAAAATGGTGTTATGAAAAATTCGGAAAATTGTATCCGAAGATTCTAAACAGGCATTTTAATTTTCAATAGTATTTGAGCCCTGATCAATGATCAGGGTTTTTTATTTATCTTGTCCTTATTCCGAGTTAGTACATTTTCATGAAAACATACATCCCCTTATTATTCTTTGCTGCCTTCTGTTGGGGGTGTCAAAAAACCGTAGAAATAAGTTCAGAAAGACTGGACAAGATTCCCTATACAAGTGTCGAGAAAAACCAAGAAAAAAACTTTTACTTATACATTCCAAAAGGTTATGATTCTGATGAAATGAAGGACTGGCCTGTTATTATGTTTTTACATGGAAATGGAGAACGTGGAAATGGCAAAGAAGATCTTGGGTTTACTATGGCTCATGGTCCTATATATGAAGCATGGGTTCAGAGAAGAGACTTACCCTTTATTATTATCGGACCTCAACTTCCACTTTATGGATTCGACACGCTAGGCATCCCGTATTTGACAAATAGAGATATAACCAAATTTCCTGTGAGACTTGAAGACGGTACTCCACCACGGTCACCTAAAGGAGAAAGTAATCAACTCATGAATGGGCAACCTGCACTATCTAGTTATTCATATGGAACTGAAGGTCCCCCGATGGGCTGGAACACTATTGAGCAAGACTTGCTGAACATACTAGATAAAGTAAAAACAGAATATCGTGTTGACCATTCTAGAATCTATTTATCAGGACTCAGTTATGGAGGTTTTGGAACTTGGTACTTGGCAAGCAAGCATCCAGACATTTTTGCTGCAATTAACCCTATAGTCGGATGGGGACATGAAGATTTGATGGAGGCATTGGCTGAAGCTGAAATGCCTATCTGGTGTTTTGCAGGTGGTAGAGATGGTGCAGTGAATGTCCAATATTTTTATCGTGGGATGAATCGTCTCGAAGAACTCGGTCATAAAAATGTCCGATTCACTGTTGAAGAAGATATGGGGCATGATGTTTGGAAAAGGGTATATGCCGGAGAGGATATTTACAATTGGTTTTTAAAGCACAAAAAAGAATAGGAAATGCTCAAATATTATATGCTACTTCTTATTGTAAGTACAACTTTTCCTTCATTATGTCAAACAGAAGATAACCTTTCTTCTCCCTATAGAAGTCTCAGTATCTTTCTTGAGAATACAATGGATGATTCGTTTCACCCTGAGAAAGCCGCCATAGTATTCAATACTACAGATGCAAAAAGTGACAATCCCGTTGACTTGGCAAAAAAACTTGATCAAGTATTAAGAGGATCCGGAATAATTATTGAACTGAACATAGTCCCAAATCATCGAGATTATTACGATTCTGTCAGAAAAACAAGCAACTACTCAATAAGTAAATTATACCCTAAGATTGCGTTAGTCAAGAAGGATGGAAAATGGCAATTTCAGGCAGAAGCGATCAATGAAATCAATCAAGCCCACGCCAAATTGTTCCGGTTTAGCAGCAATCTCATATTAAGTGATAATGTGAGGGAAACCTATCTTGGAAGAGTTGTACTTGGAATTCAAATATGGCAATGGTTAGGCACTTTTTGTTTTATCATTTTAGGTCTCTTAGTCAGACTGATTATTTCTTTATTTTTCAAGCGACTGTTGGTTCAATACTTGTCAAATTTTGGGAAAGTACAAAGCGTTGAAGAGTTGATCCTACCAATAGCTAGGCCCATCAGTTCTCTTGGCACTCTCATCCTGTTTGCCTTTTTTTATCCAATTCTAGAGTTGCCAACGGCTTTTGGCTATTACCTTGTTTTGTCATTGAAGAGCCTCATTCCATTATTTGGCGTGATTGTCCTGTATAGAAGTGTTGACATTATAGAAGTACTCCTTCTTAAATTGGTGAAAAAGACAGAAAGCACCTTAGATGATCAATTAGTGCCTTTACTTAAAAAAATAATAAGAGTACTCATTGTCCTTTTAGGTGGGTTGGTGATCATGGACAGTTTGGACGTCCCAATATTACCATTATTGACAGGCCTGTCCATTGGAGGGTTGGCTTTTGCACTCGCAGCACAAGATACAATAAAGAACTTCTTTGGATCCCTTATGATCTTTGTTGACAAACCTTTTCAAATAGGGGATTGGATATCTTCAGGTGATATTGATGGAACTGTTGAAGAAGTAGGGTTTAGATCGACTCGTGTACGAACTTTCCGAAATTCAGTCGTCTATGTACCTAATGGAAAACTAGCCGACAGTGTGATCGATAATCATGGTCTACGTCAATTCAGAAGATTTAGAATGATGATAGCACTTAAGTACGACACCCCACCCTTGAGAATTGAGGCATTTGTAAAAGGGCTCAAAAAAATACTACATCGTCATCCTAAGACGAACAAAGAAAAATATGAGATCCACCTGAATCAAATGGGTTCAAGTTCTTTGGATGTTTTGTTCTACATCTTCTTTGAAGCACCTACTTGGACTGATGAGTTGAAATTCCGTCAAGAAATTATTATTGAAATATTAAAACTAGGAGAGAAATTAAGTGTTCATTTCGCTTTCCCGACCCAAACTGTTAACATTGAAAATCTACCAGGTCAGCAAAGCCTATCCCCAGTATATACTTTAACAAAAGAAGATCTTGACAAGCGACTCAACGAGTTTTTTGCGAATTAGATGTTGGTCTTAGCAAAAAATAAAAGACGCCAAAAACCAATAGCGAAATTCCTATAATCCATCCTAATCCTTCGTTTTGAGTGATCGCATTTTTTAGAAAATTGGCTTTGGATCCAATCCATATAAAAAACAAGGTTCGTGGGAACATCCCAATTAAGCCACCCCAAAAAAAACTCGCGAACCTGATTTTCGCTACTGCCAACACAACATTCATTATGGCAAAAGGTAAAGCGGGTGATAGCCTTGCTAAAACCGTGACCATAAATTCCTTTTTCTCAACATTATCTAAAACACTTTTTGCTTTGGGGTAACGCTGTATCAATTCATCTATAAGGTTTTGATCCATTCTTTTTGAAAAAAAATAACCCAATACGGATGCTCCTTGATAGCTCCCTATAACCAAAATCACACCTTCCATACCTATAAAATATCCTGTGACAATTGCTATATACGTAGTTGGTGTTAAAGCAAAGGCCATTGTGAAAACAGTCAAAATAAAGAAAACAGCCCATTTTGTATGGTCAAATTGCACTATCCATGGCTCATTCTCAATAATCAAAAAAGTGGCAAAAGAAGAAGAGACCAATGGAGCAATAGCCAACCAGGTCATAATTATTATAACTGTCTTGTGATAACCCAATCGAATATCTGGTTTTTTTATTTCCAATTTAAAATCACTACCCTAAGAATAATTGCGAATATGCTATAATGATTAGTTTTGTGCCTTAAAATCGAGGTATATTTCACTAAATTATTATACATTTAGTGCAAGGTAGCACCCACAGAGAGAAGATTATTACAAAAAGAAGGATCTAGATAAAAATCGACAATATGAAATTTGGCACAAAAGCTATCCATGCAGGAATAGAACCAGACGAAGGAACAGGTGCAATCATGACACCCATATTCCAAACTTCAACTTATGTTCAGCCCGCGCCTGGTCAACATAAAGGTTATGAATACTCTAGAACTCAAAATCCAACAAGAGATGCTTTACAAAAAAATTTAGCCTCTTTGGAGAATGCGAAACATAGCCTATGTTTTGCTTCTGGGATGGCTGCAACTGATTCAATCATGAAATTGCTCAAACCTGGAGACGAAGTGTTGTGCTCGAACGATTTGTACGGTGGCACTTACCGAATATTCACAAAGATCTATCAAGATTGGGGCATCAAGTTCAAATTTGTAGACATGCAAGACTTGAACCGAATTTCAGAGCACTTTTCGAATAAAATCAAAATGGTCTGGATTGAAACTCCATCAAATCCTATGATGAACATTATTGACATCAAAGGTTTAGCAGGAGTTTGCAAGAAATTCAAAGCGCTATTTTGTGTGGATAACACTTTTGCTACACCATATTTACAAAATCCATTAGATCTGGGCGCGGATATTACGGTTCATTCTCTGACAAAATACATTAATGGTCATTCTGATGTGATTATGGGTGCTTTGATGGTCAATGGAGACGAGTTACATGAAAAATTAGCATTTATCCAAAACTCCTGTGGTGCGGTCACAGCACCAATGGATTGTTTCTTAACATTAAGAGGGATCAAGACTCTCCATATTAGAATGCAAAGGCATTGTGAAAACGGACGTCGAATTGCTATGTTTTTAAAGTCTCACCCAAAAGTTGCCGCTGTTCATTGGCCAGGTTTCGAAGAACATAAGAATCATGATATTGCGAAAAAACAAATGCGAGATTTTGGAGGTATGATTTCTTTTGTACTAAAGAATGACCGCATTGAACATGCCATTGAATTTATGGGAAAATTAAAGCTGTTTTCGTTGGCAGAATCTTTAGGTGGGGTTGAATCCCTTGTAGGTCACCCCGCAAGTATGACGCATGCAAGTATTCCGAGGGAAGAAAGACTCAAAACAGGGCTGAAAGATTCGTTAATCCGAATAAGTGTTGGCATCGAAGATGCTGAAGACTTAGTCCATGATTTGGAAAAAGCTTTAGGATAAAAAAAGATCATTTATAAAAAATGAAGACTGTGGATTTGTTTTCACAGTCTTTTTTATGAATTATCGTCTAACTCATCGTTCAGTTCTGTGTTTACTTTACGAGTTATTTGATCTAATTCTAACGCTGATTCATGTATTTTTTCATTCATACTCTTCATTTCTGAAGGCGTCACATTCCCTGTTTTAAAAAGGTTGATAAGACCCAGAATTCGGACTAGCGGCGCTCTAACTTTATGAGAATTTAGAAAAGCAACTTCCTTTATTTTTTCGTTTTTAATTTTTATTTTTTGAGTTCTTGCTTCCACGATTAGTTCAAGATTATCATTAACCACCTTCAATTGCTCATTGGCAGTACGAACTTCTTCTTCAGCTTTTTGAAGACTCTCATTTTTTTCTACTAAATCCTTTTTTTGATCTTCAATAACTTGTGTCCTAATCAATACCTTTTGATCCAAATTGTTTTTTTGCTGTATAAGAAGCTTCACTCTATTTTGATGAACCAACAAAACAATAATGACGATCACCAAAACGGCTATAATTCGGAACCACTTGGTCATCCAGAAAGGGGGTTCAATTTTAAGAACCAATTTTGTCTCAATTTCAGACATAAGCCCCTTCTCATTTGACGCTCTGACCCTGAATACATAACTACCCGGCTCCAAATTGGTATACGTTGCTGTTCGATTATTTTCTACATGATTCCAGTTGTTCTCAAATCCATCTAGAATATATGAATAGTTGTTTTTCTCAGCATCAGAATAATCAATCGCGGTATATCCTATGCTTATTACATTGTCCTCAAAACTCAACTGGATAGTATCCATAAAATTGAGGTTTTTGGTTAAAGTTGAATGAACCTTCGGTTTCAATTTTTCATTAAAAAGAGAAAAATCAGTCAATACAACTTTCAACTCTTCTGATTCGGAGACAATCTCTTTTGGATTAATCTCATTAAATCCATTGACACCTCCGAAAAGCATTTTACCATCATCACAAGCATAGCAGGCTCCCGTTCTGAATGCGCTACTTTGTAAATTATTGGACTTATCAAAAATTCGAAAATTCATTGTTGACTGATCCAAGACAACCAATCCATTTGAAGTACTTACCCAGATATTATTATTTTCATCGACCAACATACACTCGACCATGTTGGATGGCAAACCATGATCTGTAGACAAGGTTGTGAAATTTTCTTCCTTTCGAGAAAACTTGCTAATGCCTGCTTGAGAACCAACCCAAACATTCCCGTTCAAATCAATAACAGCAGATGAAGCAAAATTATTAGGTAAGCTAGTACTATCACTAAACGAAAACTGATAATGATTTACATATTCATTGGTAATTGTACTAAATACTCTAATACCACTGTTGGTCATCAACCAAATATCATCTCCAACTTGTAATAATTGCGAGATCCAGTGGTAATTGTCCCCCTCATATTGATATGTATATTTCTCAAAATCATCTGTCTCACGTCTATATTTATAAATTGAATTCCATGCTGCGACCCATACGTTTCCCTCTTTATCAATAAGTGTAGAATGTCTCGTTCCATATTTATCAATGAAGTTTCCATTCGCATTGTCTCTTTCCAAATAGCTGTACATCTTATTGGTATTCAAATCGTATCGAAACATGCCACTGAAAAAAGAACTTATCCAAAGCATATTCTGATTGTCAATAGCTAAATGACGAGTATTGATATTCTCAATTAAATAAGAATACTTTCCGGTCTCAGGATTATATATATTAAGCCCTCCCCGACTAGTAGCAATGTACAATTTGCCATCAGCCCCTTCAACAAATCCATTGATGATATTCGAATTTAAACTTTCATTTAATGTATTGTTTTGTCGATGCACAACAAAAATATTCTGAGTTGGAGAATAATAATTTAACCCTCCTGAATAGGTTCCAAGCCACAAATCCTCATTCTTTGTCACCAACATGGAATGGACGGAATTGTCAGACAAACTCAAAGGTTTTGCAGAATCGTGAAAGATTCGGTCTGTAAATTTTCTTTCCTCAGGATCATATATATAGATACCGGAATATGACGATACCATCAATTTATTATTGGGTCCTTCAATTATCTTCCTAATCTCCAATTTTTGATTGCCGTCTTCAGTCGAATAAATAGATAATTTCGAATTGACCTTATCGGTTGCCAAATTGATATGCCAATTATGTGTTTCTGTGCCAATCCACAAATCGTTATTGGTAATTAACTTCATGGCACGAACATTTGTTATTCCAGTTTTTGAATGCTCTTCATATTTTTGACTCAATGTTAAGGATTCGTCGTTTTTTTCGTAATAATAGATTCCATCCTGCCCCCCAAACCAAATATTCCCTATTTCATCCAATATGGCACAGTTGAACATAGATAATTTTTTTTGAGATGCTTGATTCTTTTTTATCACAGATTTTACTACATCTGATTCAAAAGGTAATTGATGCACCCCCAAATTGGACATTATCCAGAGGTTATTAAAAGAGTCAATTAGCAATGAATTTATGAGCCATTTTCCTTCTGTGATATGATCATTGTTATAACGCTTAAATGTTCCTTGTTCCCGATCGAAACGACAAAGACCGCCGTTAGTGCCTATCCAAAGATTATTGAATTTATCAGGCAAAATCGCATTAATATGGTTATTGATTAATGAAGTTGAATCCCATGGGTCAGTGAAAAAATGTTCAAATTTAAATCCGTTATAAACGTTCAGTCCGTTTCTCGTTCCTATCCATATAAAACCATGGCTGTCTTCTTGAATGTCCAGAACACTTATTTGGGATAATCCATCTTCTGTACTGAATCTCTTAAAATTATAACCATCATCTGCTTGGCACAATTGTGCGAAACATACCTGAATCATTAAGGTACAATATAGAAATGGGTGCCGGTGATTAATTTCTTTTCTCAAAAAAGTATTATCAGTCTGATAAAATACCAAAAATGTCGGAAAAGTCTATTTTATTTCCATTTTTTAACCAAAGGGAATATTCGATATGAAATAATAAAGGCGAATGAAGAAGTTCATTCGCCTTTATCTATTTGAAAATACTTAGTCTATTTTTTAGGCTTTTTACTGGATGAGCCTCCTTTTGGCTTAGCAATTGAGTCCCTCATTTCAGTATCTGCTTTGATGTTGTCCATTTTGTAATAATCCATAATCCCTAGATTACCATCACGAAATGCATCTGCCATAGCTTTGGGGATATCGGCCTCCGCCAAAATTACTTTTGCCCTTGCTTCTTGTGCCTTAGCTTTCATTTCTTGCTCCACGGCTACAGCCATGGCTCTTCTTTCTTCTGCTTTTGCCTCAGCAACTTTCAAGTCAGCTGCGGCTTGATCCGTTTGAAGGTCTGCTCCAATGTTTTTCCCAACATCCACATCTGCAATGTCAATAGAAAGGATTTCAAAAGCCGTACCAGCATCCAAACCTCTTGAAAGTACTAGTTTAGAAATTTTATCTGGATTCTCTAAAACTTCTTTGTGGGTAACTGCCGATCCAATAGATGTTACGATTCCTTCTCCTACTCTGGCTAATATCGTATCCTCACCAGCTCCTCCTACTAACTGAGCAAGATTGGCTCGTACAGTAACTCTTGCCACTGCAATTAACTGAATTCCGTCAGAAGCAACAGCTGCAACTCTCGGAGTAGTAATTACTTTTGGATTTACAGAGATTTGAACTGCCTCAAATACATCACGTCCTGCCAGATCAATTGCTGCTGCCTGATTAAACTCCAAAGGAATATTTGCTTTGTCAGCAGAGATCAATGCTTTTATCACTGAAGGTACATGACCTCCTGCTAAATAATGAGTTTCCAATTCACTGGAAGAAACTTTCAACCCGGCCTTTGTAGCCGTAATTAATGAATTTACAACCAATGAAGGTGGTACTTTTCTGATTCTCATAAAAACCAATTCAAAAAGTCCAACACGAACATTGGAGAATTGGGCCGTAATCCAAAGATTTACGGGTATAAAATACATGAGTATGAAGAAGCCAACTATGGCTGCAAATACCCAAACTAATATTAGAATATTCATTTTCTATTGTTGATTTATTGGTTCTACAAATATATTGTTTCTCTCTATTCTGATAATCTTTATAGCAGTTTCTTCTAAGACAAAATTGCCCAATGACTTTACTTCAAATTCAACATCATCAAAAGCTGCTTTTCCGACCGGTTTCAGAGAAGATACCGACACCCCTTCTTGACCGACTGATAAATGAGAAGTCATGTGTTCATTCACTCTGGAATCGATGCTTCCTTTTAAAGCCAGTTTCTTCCAAGCATTGGATTTCAAACTATAGATAGAGGATAGAATCACAAGTACCGCTGATACACCAAAGACTATATGACCTGTAGTAGTTCCAAACAATTCATAACTATGATAGATCCCATATCCCCCTAGCAAAAAGCCCATGACACCTACAACGGTAGTGCCTGGCACAAAGATAATTTCAATGATAATTAAAGCGATTCCGCCTAGAATAAGAGATGAAATGATAATCCAGTCTAGCAATTGTCGGTGGTTTGAAATTCAGATGACTAATATACTTATTAGTTGTTTAGTAATCTTTTTTCTTACAAAAAATGTATTAATAAGCTTTAGCAAAAACCACTCGTCCTTTAGAGGGCTTTCCAGAGTAAATACATTTTCCTTCCTCCAATTTTTGATCAATAGGAATGCAACGAATAGTTGCTTTAGTCTCGTCCTTAATTTTTTCTTCGGTTTCTTCTGTTCCGTCCCAATGTGCATAAACAAAACCACCTTTTTCACTTTCTATGATTTTTTTAAACTCATCATATGTGTCTACCATATGCGTACTCTCCTCGCGAAATTTTAGTGCTTTATTGAAAATAGTCTTTTGAATATTCTCTAAAAGTTCGCCTATTTGATTGGCGAAATTGTCGTCCAAAGGCATGACATTTTTTTCTAACAAGTCACGACGAGCAACTTCAACGGTTCCATTTTCTAAGTCTTTGGGTCCAATAGCGATGCGAACAGGCGTTCCTTTCAATTCGTATTCTGCAAATTTCCATCCAGGCTTGTGTGTCTTTCTTTTATCGAACTTCACTGAAATCCCCTTTGCCCTTAATGATTTTATGATTTTTTGGGCAACTCCCGAAATTTCATCAAATTGTTCATCCCCTTTAAAAATAGGTACAATAACTACTTGAAAAGGTGCAAGTTTCGGTGGTAGCACCAAGCCAAAATCATCAGAATGGGCCATGATTAAAGCACCCATCAATCTTGTGCTCACTCCCCAAGAGGTTCCCCAAACTAAATCCAATCCACCTTCTTTAGTAGCAAACTTCACATCAAAAGCTTTGGCAAAATTTTGACCTAAGAAATGAGAAGTCCCAGCTTGAAGTGCCTTTCCATCTTGCATCAAAGCTTCTATACAATAAGTCTCTTCTGCTCCAGCAAATCTCTCACTAGCTGATTTTACTCCTTTCAAAACAGGAACGGCTAAAAAATCTTCAGCAAAATCTGCATATACATTCATCATTTGAACAGATTCGTCAATCGCTTCTTGTTTGGTGGCATGTGCGGTATGGCCTTCTTGCCACAAAAACTCTGCGGTTCTTAAAAAAAGACGAGTTCTCATTTCCCACCTAACTACATTCGCCCATTGATTGATCAATAATGGCAAATCCCTATATGATTGAATCCAATTTTTATAAGAATTCCAAATGATCGTTTCAGATGTCGGTCTGACAATCAACTCTTCTTCCAACTTAGCTTCTGGATCTACAATTACCCCAGTCCCTTCGGGATCATTCTTCAATCGATAATGGGTAACAACTGCACATTCTTTGGCAAATCCTTCTACATGGCTTGCCTCTTTAGACAAGTAAGATTTAGGGATGAATAAAGGAAAATATGCATTTTCATGATCCGTTTCTTTAAACATTTGATCTAGTGTTGCTTGCATCTTTTCCCAAATGGCAAAACCATATGGTTTAATCACCATACACCCTCTAACATCCGAATTTTCGGCCAAATCGGCCTTTTTTACTAATTCATTATACCACAGTGAATAGTCTTCACTTCTCTTTGGCAGCCCTTTACTCATGTTGAATTTCTTGTTTGGTATGGATATTGCTTATTTCCTATTTGAAAATATTGGCAAATATAGCTGTTTGCCTAATATTTAAAATCAATGTTCCATCTATTAAAGAAGAGGCAATCATGAAAAGAAACCACTACATAATTTTCACTCTACTCACTTTGCTCTACGCAAACAGTTTGCCTCATCTCATATTTGCTCAAGCTGAGTATGATGATTTGTACTTTGTCCCTGCCAATCAAAAAACAAAAAAAGAAAAGAAAGACTCAATCCGGAGGGCTCAAAAATTAAATGACAACGCTCTAAAAACAAAACAAGAGTTAACGAACTCGACAGACATTTCAGGTTTTCAACCCGTCAGCACCATTTACGGTTACTACCCAGCACAAAATTATTACCTTGAAGAAGACTATTCTATCGATGAAGAATACTATCCTGAGACATCGGATCCTGTTGTCGTTAATAACTATTATGGAAACAGTCCAAATTATGGAGGATACTATGGATACAACTCAATGTATGGCTACAATGGTTGGTCAGTAGGATTTAATTATGGATGGGGCTACCCATATTATTATGACCCATTTTATTATCCAATCTACGCATACAATTGCTATCCATACAATACGTATCATTCATACACATATGGTTATTATAATGGATACTATGATGGACACAACGGTGGTAATCATGGTAATGGTTCTTCAAAATCATATAAAAAACCTGAAAGGGGGCCAAGAAATAGTCGAGGGAGTGCTATTGCCAGGAGCACTAATTCGACTAGAGGAGCTACCACTCGTAAATCAAGTGTTACCAATAACGACAGGAACACTCGTGGACCAAGATCAAATAATTCCGAATCGGTAAACAGAGGTACAAATACCCGTATCAATAGTAGAATTGCTTCTAATAGTTCAAGAAACGAAATCTCTAAATCATTAAGATCTTCTAATTCAAGCACATTGAACTCAAACCAAAGGCCCAATTTGAAATCAAATGGAAACTTAGCAAGTCAGAATTCACGAAGCAGAAAAGTGGGTTATAATAATACTAGAACAAGGAATAGTAATAGACACAATAGCTCAGGATCAACGAAACAATACACCAACTCCACATCCCGTTCAAATACCAAGAACACGAATTATAGATCCAATAGTCATAACTCTTCTTCAAGAAATTCTAAGAGCTCATATTCTTCATCAAAATCTTCTTCCAGCGGCAGATCCTCAGGAGCCAATAATTCTTCAAGATCATCAAGTCAATCCCGGTCTAATTCAAGTTCTAGAGGTTCAAGTAATAACTCAAGAAGATAAAATTAAACGCCATGAAGATTAAAAAATTTACTTTATTCTCGCTCTTACTTTTCGTTAGTATCGTTGCACAAAGTCAAGTTGATGGCGCATATGGGTACTATCAAGATGCCTTGTTATTTAGTAGAACTTATCAAGCAGGTACAGCTAGAATGATGGGAATTGGAGGCACACAAATGTCCCTAGGAGGGGATCTTAGTTCTGCAAGTTCAAACCCAGCTGGTCTTGGTTTCTTCAGAAGGTCTTCACTCTCTATCACGCCTTCATTTAACGTTCACAATACATCGTCTTCTTATTTAGGAAATTCAACAGAAGATTTTACAACCAATTTCAATATTGGCCATTTGGGTGCTGCATTTTACTTAGAGTCCAATGACACCAATTCAAAATTTAAAGGGGGAACGTTTTCTATCACAATGACAAGGGTCAATGATTTCTACAATGACACCTATTATGATAATTACAACAATGACAATTCCATTATAGATAGTTACATGGATAGAGCTTTAGGCATTCCAGCAGATCAATTAGAAGGTGATCTCTTTGATGCATATAATCATTACCTCATCAATCCGTATACGGCCGTAGATGCTGAGACTGGAGAAGAATATACGGCATATGATTCGTTCGTTACTGGTCTCCCTCGTCAAGAAGAATATTTAATAACGTCTGGAAAGCAATATCAATGGGATTTTGCTTATGGTGGAAATTACAACGACATCCTATTCTTTGGACTGAGTGCCGGTGTTAGTACTATTGACTATTGGAAAGAAAGCAGTTACTACGAATCAGAGTTCGAGAATGATGGAACGCCAGATGAAGCCTTAAATCTTTATAACACTGCAAATACATTGAAGCTTGATGGGGTTGGTATTAACAGTACTTTCGGAATAATTGTAAGACCCGTCAATGCTTTTAGATTTGGGATTTCCGCCAAAACACCTACCTATTATAGCATCAAAGAGACAAGTTCTGAGTCTTTTTATACTGAGTATAACAACTTTGAATATGCACCCGATACCCTGTTGAATGATTTTTATGATGAATATAGTTCTTATTCAAAATATGAATTGGTCACACCTTGGAAATTCTCAGCTGGTGGTTCTATTTTCTTGGGAAAATTTGCTTTTATAACTGCCGATATCGATTACATCGATTATACGAGTATGAAAATAAAAACCAGAGATTTTAACACTGATGCTGACAATGAAACCATAAAATTACTTTATCAATCCACTTTCAACTATCGATTAGGCGCTGAGCTTAGAATTGGGCCTATGAGGTTTAGAGGAGGATACAATTACATGGGTGACCCATACATCAATAGTACATTAGACAATAGTATAACCAGACTGTCAGCAGGCATTGGTTTTAGAAGCAAAACTATGTTTGTCGATTTTTCGGCGATTCAAACCAAATCGAACAGTGTAAGGCAACCTTACGCATTCTATGATGGTTCCGGACCTCTCGGCAGCACAGAAAATGAGAGTTACAACGTCTCCATGACTTTAGGATTTAATTTCTAACAGTAGAAAGAAAATGTAATATCTCTTCCATATTGGAATCTGAAGCGAAAGATGCTTGATCGTAATACCGCTTACGCATTTCATACATCTCATTGATCTCTTTACTCAAGGCTTGCTGTGACATTTTATCTACTAAAGGGCGAACATCTTTTTTTTCACCTACACGCTGTGTAATGACATCTAAGGGAGTATTCAAAAGAATAGTTACTCCAGACTTGTTCATCATTTCCATATTGTCATAAAAACATGGTGCGCCTCCTCCTGTGGCAATTACTGCAGGTTCATTCAATCGAATCAGCATCTGAAGCACTTTTTGCTCTGCTTCTCGAAAATAATCTTCCCCAATCTCAATAAACATTTGCTGAATCGACATTCCTATCATTCTTTCAAGCTGTTCATCCATATCAAAAAATTGTCTTCCAATTTTTTGTGAAAGCTTCTTGCCAAAAGTTGACTTACCCGAACCAGGCATTCCTATGAGAAATATTTTAGAGAAATACATTGATTTAAGCTGTTAACACCTCTTTGTACTGCATTTTGTGAAGCTGCGCATAAAAACTGTCTTTCGCAAGTAATTCGTCATGAGTTCCTTCCTCTTTAATCTCTCCTTTGTCTAACACCAATATCTTATCAGCATGTTGAATTGTAGACAGGCGGTGAGCGATTACAATAGAAGTTCTTCCTTTCATCATTTTTGAAATCGCCTTTTGTATCAACTCTTCCGTTTCGGTATCCACACTTGAAGTTGCCTCATCTAACACTATAATTTTAGGGTTGTATACCATAGCGCGTACAAATGAAATTAATTGTCGTTGTCCAACAGAAAGCGTTGCACCTCTTTCCATTACATTGTACCCAAAGCCACCTGGCAACCGTTCTATGAATTCTTTGGCTCCCACAAGTTCAGCAGCCTCTTCGATTTCCTTCATTGCAATATCATCATTTCCTAAAGTGATATTTTTCTTGATGCTATCAGAAAACAAAAATACATCTTGAAGTACCACCCCAATATTCTTTCTTAATGATGCCAACTCATAGTCATGAATATCATGTCCATCTATAACTATTTCACCTTTATTTATATCATAAAATCTACTCAGTAAATTAATCACAGAAGACTTTCCTGCTCCAGTTGCGCCGACCAATGCGACCATTTCTCCAGACTTCACATTAAAATTGATATTCTTCAATACATAGTCATCATCGTTATACGCGAACCAAACATTTCTAAATTCCACTTTACCAGAAAGTTGTGATGGAGCATAATCTCCTTCATTAGCTATATGTTCATCGTTATCAAGTAAATTGATGATTCTATTTGTACTCACAATTCCCATCTGTAAAGTGTTGAACTTATCTGCAATCATCCGGATTGGTCGGAAAAACATTTGCAAATACATGATAAAAGCAATCAGTACTCCGGGCTGATAAGTTGCATCCATCATTTTCACAGCTCCATACCAGACCAACAGACCAATTCCCATCGCTTGTATCACCTCCGCTACAGGAAAGTAAATGGAATAATAAAGGACCGATCTAATATGAGCCTTTCTATGCTCCCTGTTGATTTCCTTAAATTTTTCTAGCTCAGCATCTTCGCTATTAAATATCTGAACGATGCTCATACCGGTAATATGCTCTTGAACAAAAGAATTCAAATTGGCAACCGCAGTCCTAACATGATTAAAAGACACTTTGATCCTTTCCTTAAAAATATAGGTTGCAAAAATTAATATTGGCAGCGTTGACAAACTGACTAAACTTAACTTCCAATCTGTATAAAACATGAATGCAAGAATTGCTGCCAACTGCAATAAATCCCCTATCATCATGGCTATTCCTTGGCTAAAGACATCAGCCAATGTTTCTATATCAGAGACATTTCTTGTGACCAGTCTTCCAATTGGCGTTTGATCGAAAAACTTCAACTTCAATCTTTGAATGTGAGCATACAGTTTGGTTCGGATGTCCTTAATGATTGTTTGCCCAAGCCAACTAGACAAAAAAGTATGAGAATATTGAATAATCGCTTGCAACACCATTAACCCAATCAACCAGCTGATCATGACTAAAACACCTTGATAATCACCATTGGCGACGTTATTGTCGATAGTCATTTGAATCAAAAATGGCCGAGTAGGAACCACTAAAGCTAGTGATACAGTTAATAGAATCAATGAATAGAAAGGTACACGATAGGGCTTAACAAAGACCATTAGCCTACGAAGAACATTAATATCTATGATTTTGCCGCTTACTTTTTCTTTTTCCAATTTGATTTATTTGCTTCCCTATTTACTGATAGATCTCCTCCAAGTAGTTCACCTCAGATAAATACAATCCATGCGCCGGAACAGACCTACCTGCTTTCGTTCGATCTTGACTTTCCAATATTTTCTTAAAACCTGAAATCCCAACAGAGCCCTCACTAACTAGCAATAATGTGCCAACCATTGCCCTCACCATACCTCGAAGAAACCTGTTAGCTTTTACGTAAAACTCATAAGCTTCGTTGGTAGCAACCCATTTTGCTTCAAAAATTTCGCAATTAAAATTATTCACTTCAGTATGCACTTTGCTAAAGCTTTCGAAATCTTTCCAGTTTTTAATTAGCTCGCATGCCTCATTCATGGCATCCAAATTCAATTCCTTCGCATACCGATAAGCCATACTATCCTGAAAGGGATTCTTGTGACTTATGATTTTATATACATAAGCCCGGCTTTTTGCATCGTATCGAGCATTGACTTCATCTTGAACCAATCGGCAAGATTTGATCGCAATATTCTTTGACAATAAACTATTTAACCTATCTGACAAATTATTCTCTAACTTCCCTTCAAAATCAAAATGAGCCACCTGTTGGATCGCATGAACACCTGTATCTGTTCTCCCGCTACCAGTAGTTTTGATTTCAGTTCTAAGAATTTTGGAAAGTGCTTCGTTAAGTTCCTGTTGAACGGATGCCGCATTATCCTGAATCTGCCAGCCATGATAATGAGTGCCAACATATGACAGCTCAAGAAAATACCTCATGGTTTTTTGAATTTTGGTCTGGCTGCCATTTTAGGTTTAGCTTGTACAGCAATCTCTTCTTTCAACAGATACTTCCTTCTCAACGGGTTGATTAAAAACAACTTTTGAGCCGTAAAACTTGCTGGATTTACATTTGCAAATATTTCCTCCCATTCCTTATACAGTTTCTCTTCTGCTTTTCTAAAATCTTGGGCATTGATTTTTTTTGAAGCCAAATAAGAAATAAAGTCATTGGTTGTATCCATGATATGCAAATATAATTTTTTGAACACAAAAGACATTAGCAAATCAACTGACAACATTGCTTTTAAACGAAATGCCAAATTTTCCAACTTGAACTAGTTTTCGCTTGTTCGTTTTGATACATTTGAAAAGAACAATGACCAAATTATGGGAAATTTACAGATGCTACTCACAGAAACTGTAGATGGAATAATGACCATCACAATCAATCGTGAAAAAGCTTTAAATGCACTGAATCAAAAAACACTTGAGGAATTACAGAATACAATGCTCGAAGTTGATTCAGATGAGTCTATACGTGGTGTTATCATTACGGGTCAAGGAGAAAAAGCTTTTGTAGCAGGAGCAGATATTAAAGAATTTGAACAAGTTACGGAAGTAACAGCCAGAAGATTTGCGGAACGCGGACAAGAAATATTTGAACTTTTCGAAAGAGCTACCAAACCTGTTATTGCAGTGGTAAATGGCTATGCTTTAGGCGGTGGGTGCGAATTAGCAATGGCTTGTCACATGCGCATTGCAACTTCCAATGCAGTTTTCGGCCAACCTGAAGTCAATCTTGGAATTATACCTGGATATGGTGGCACGCAAAGATTGGCCCAACTAGTTGGTAAAGGTAAGGCCATGGAACTAATTACAACAGGTGCCATGATAGATGCAAAGCAATCCCTCAAATATGGGCTAGTTAACTATTTGGAGGAAAGTAAAGAGAAAGCAATGGCAAAAGCGCAGGAATTGATGGGACTCATTAAACAAAAAGCACCATTGGCTGTTGGTATAAGTATTGACTGTATCAATGCCGTTTATACCAAAGGTGAAAATGGATATCAAACAGAAGCAAACGCTTTTGCCAGATTGTGCGGGACAGAAGACTTTAAAGAAGGTACAAAGGCATTCATTGAAAAAAGAAAACCTAATTTTACCGGCAAATAATAGCGCGGATTTGAATTTCACTTCATTTACAATTTAGGAATGGCAGGACTAAAAAATCTTGCTGGAGATACCATTTGGTATGGTCTGAGTAGTATTATCGCTCGTCTTATTTCATGGCTTCTAGTCCCACTTCATACAGGTGTATTTGCTACTGGAGAATATGGAATTGTAACAGAACTATATGCACTAGTCGCTTTCCTATATGTGATTTTCACTTATGGCATGGAAACCGCTTATTTCAGATTTGCTAAAAATAGTGAAAAGGAGAAAGATGCATTCAATCTTAGCTTTAGCGCTATTTTCACCACAAGTCTAATTTTTTCCTGTGTTTTAATCTTTTTCAGTCAAAATATTGTTGCTTTTTTCGGATATCCAAATCAAGCCGTTGTGGTTTATTATTTAGCGGCCATAATTTCTATTGATGCCATAGTTTCTATTCCCTATGCTCGATTACGGTTTGAAAAGAAAGCGAAGAAATTTGCTTTGATTAAGTTCATTCAAATCATACTGACTGTATTATTGAACTTATTTTTCTTCGTTTTTTGTATTGAGATAATTAATGGTAATTGGTTTCCTTCAATAAAATCGTGGGTTGAATCATTTTATGATCAGTCATTCAAAGTTAAATATGTATTTATAGCCAATTTAGTAGCCAACGCTGCTATCCTATTGCTGCTTTTTGGTCAATTCAAATCGTATAAATACAGTTTGAATTGGAACAAACTCAAACCTATTCTCATTTACGCATTTCCATTATTGTTTATGGGCTTGGCAGGTGTGACAAACGAGATGCTTTCCAGAACACTTTTGACTTCTTGGTTGCCAGAGGACTTTTATCCAGGACAATCTAGTAAAGCTGCTTTAGGAGTATTTGGAGCTTGTTACAAACTATCGATGCTCATGATTCTGGGTGTTCAGGCATTTCGATATGCAGCGGAACCTTTCTTTTTTTCAAAATCAGATGAAAAAGGTTCTCCTCAGTTATTTGCCAGAATAATGAGTGGTTTTGTTGCTTTCAACACCATTGTTTTTCTTTCAGTATCTGTAAACCTGGAACCAATCAGCTATTTGTTTTTAACTAATCCGGAATATCATGCTGGTCTCAATATCGTTCCATTTCTGTTATTAGGTTATCTGTTTAGCGGCATATATTACAACCTTTCGGTCTGGTATAAATTGACTGATAGAACAAAATATGGTGCCATTATCACCACAGGTGGTGCAATTCTTACCGTCCTACTCAATTATTTTCTCATACCAGTTTTAGGGTATTTTGGTAGTTCATTAGTTACCCTGATTACATTTTTTGGTATGGCATTAGTAAGCTATGTTTTGGGTCAAAAATATTTCCCAATACCCTACAAAGTTTTTAGAATTGTAGAATACATATTGGTTTCCAGCACAATTGCTTTTATAGCATACAACTTAGACCTTGGGCATTGGTTCAGTAATTTTGTTATTCGCAATGTTGCTGTACTCGTTTATATCATCTATTTATATCTGCGAGAAAGAGATAGTTTATCAGGAATAACCATTTTGGGTATTAAAATACCCTAATAATATTCCAAACCTTTTTGTTCATAAAAAGTTTAAAACAGGTACCTATACCTTGATTTTAATTAATTTTGCCCTTCGGCATTAAATAAATCCGAATGAATTTTAGCATTCAGCACATATTCAAATTCTCAATAATTTCTGTCTTCACCTTGTTGTTCATGGTCCTCTCTGTGATCTCGTATGGGCAAAGAAGGAAAAAAGACAAGCAAAAAAAGGAGGAGCCAATTGTTCAGGTCGTTTTATCCGATGAGAAAAAAACGGAGCTTGAACATTATTTTCTGGAAGGTGAGAAATATTATATCCTGAAAGATTTTCAAAAATCTTTCGCCTTTTTTGAAAGAGTATTAGAAATTGATCCCAATAACGCAACGGCTAATTACAAGATTGCCCAACTATATACTGAAAATCGGGAAATTGATAAAGCGCTACCATATGCGATAAAAGCCATGAAAATTGGCAATAAAAACAAGTACTATTATCTGCAAGTAGCAAGCATTCAGACCAATCTAGGAAGATTAGACCAAGCAGAAATAACATATACTAACTTGGTGAAAAATGTTTCTGGTACAGAAACCCATTTATTCGATCTTGCCGCTTTACAACTCTACCAAAAGAAATATGACGATGCCATATTAACTTATGATTTAGCAGAATTGCATTTGGGCCAGTTAGAAGAGATTTACCTTCAGAGACAACAGATTTATCTTAAACAAAATAATTTGGATAAGGCTATTGAAGAAGGTTATAAGATAATAGAATTAAGTAGTGGAGAGAAAACTCATATAATGAACCTTTCTCGAATCATGTTGTCAAATGAAAGACTTGAGGAAGCCCAAAAATTCCTTGAAGTTCAAATAAAGCAAAATCCAGAAATTGAAGACTTATATATTCTTCTTGCTGAAGTGTACAGAAAACAAGGGAATCCAGAAAAAGCCTTAATATCCTTACAGAAGCCATTTCAAAGTACGACTGTTGATGCTACAGCAAAAATTAGAACTTTAGCAGGATATCTGGCAATGTTACCTAATGAAGCCTTAAATGATCCATTGCTTCAACTTGCTGAAATCTTAGTAGCTACTCATCCTGATTCTTATCAAGCTCTTGCGATGACTGGTGATCTATATTATAATATGCGGGAACATGAAAAAGCAAGATCATATTACTTGAAAGCGGTCGATGTTGATGGTTCTAATTTCAACATTTGGCAAAACATTTTGTCTATCGACATGCAAGAGTTACAAGATTATGATGCCGTGATAGTACATACAACTAAGGCACTTGAAACTTTTCCTAATCAAGCTTTACTCTATTATTATAACGGAACAGCCTACCTAATCAAGAAGGATTATGAAAATGCTATTAGAGCTTTCAACATAGGTAAAGCGTATGCTGCTCGAGACAATAACATGAACAGCCTTTTCCATGGACAATTGGGTGATGCATATAACAGCATGGGAGAACACAACAAATCGGATGCTGCTTATGAACTAGCGTTGAAGGCTAAACCGGATAATGATCATGTTTTAAATAATTATAGCTACTTCCTTTCATTGAGAAAAAAGGACTTGGAAAAGGCCAAATCAATGTCTATCAATTTAGTAGAAGCCTATCCTGATAATCCGACTTATCTTGATACCCATGCTTGGGTATTATATATGATGGATGATTTTGAAGGAGCTGCTAAGTATCTTCTAGAAGCAATAAAATATGACCCTAGTGCTGTCATCATAGAACATTATGGTGATGCTTTGTTTCAATTAGGACGAATTGATGAGGCCATAGCACAATGGAAACTAGCACGAGAAATCGCAGAGGACACTCAATCATTGGACAAAAAAATTGCCAACAGAAAATTATATGAATAGACTCATCTTTTGTCTGCTCTGCGTTTTGGCTTTGTCTTCATGCAGCAAAAAACTTCACTTATTTAGTACTGATCCTGACAAATTCAATCTCAATAATGTCAATTATGAGTTTTTGTCATTGAGATCAAAAATTAAATATGAGGACAGTGATAACAAACAAAAAGGCACAGCAAACATTAGAATAAAAAATGACAGCATTATTTGGTTTTCTATCACTCCAGGGATGGGGATTGAAGCGGCCAGAGGAATTATACTAGAGGACACAGTTAAGGTCATCAATAAAATTGACAAATCATACAGTATAGAGTCCATTCAAAAAATGATGGGCGCTTTCCATTTTGATTTTAATTTGGACATGGTAGAATCTATCTTGATTGGCAACCTAATTTGGCCAATAGCGGAAGACGACAAAGTAACTAGAAGTAAAGGCTATTTTATCGTTCCAAAAAAATATGACGATTTGACGATTACCAATTTTATTGGTGCTAGCTCAAAGAAAGTTGAAAAGATTGAAGCCATTAGTGACTCCTCTTCTAATACATTGAATATTCAGTATTCAAATTTTCAAAAAATATCCGAAAAGATCGTTCCTAGCAAGGTGGATGTACAGATAAAATACACTTCCCAAAAGGACGATATTCAAAAAATGTCTAATATTACGATTGAACACTCCAAGGTGGAAATTGACAATGCTAAGCTCAGATTTTCTTTTACGATCCCTAAAAAATATAAGCGTCGCTAGAATACTTCCCATAGCTTGTATCGCAGTTTTTTGCCTTCTCAGCTTTTCAACACAAGCTCAAAAAAATAAGTCTCAACTCGAAAAAGAAAAAAAGGAGACGCTTCAAAAAATATCAGAAGCTCAAAAAATTCTAAAAGAAACTGAATCAGAAAAAAAAGTTACTCTGGGGCAGCTTCGTGCACTCAACCAACAAATTGCAGTTCGTCAGGATTTAATATCATCTATCAATCAAGAAATTAGTCTTTTAGATGCTGAAATATCTGATTTGTCAATCATCACTACAGCGCTACAATCGGACTTAGAGAATTTAAAAGAAGAGTATGCTCAAATGATATATGACGCCTATAAGGCAAATCAAGGATATGATCGTCTAACTTTTCTTTTTTCCGCAGAAACCTTTAATCAGCTTTTCCGCAGACTCAAATATTTGGAGCAATACTCAGATGCTCGGATCATCCAAGTTGAGCAAATTGAGAAAGTTAGAGATGCTTTGAGTGACCAAAGGGTTGATCTTATTGACAAAAAAGAAGAGCAAAACAAATTGCTGAAGTCAAAAATAAAAGAGGCACAAAGTCTACAGACCTTAAAAGGAAAGCAAAATAAACTGGTTCAAGAATTGAGCAAAAGGGAAAAAGAACTCAAAAAGGAATTGGCAGAACGGAAAGAATCAATTGATAAATTAGATAACCTGATCGCGGAATTGATTAGAAAAGAAATAGAAGCATCGAACAAGGGTGAAGAATCAAATGCTATTGCATTGTCAGTAGAAGGAGCAAAGCTTTCATCTCTTTTTGAGGGTACAAAAAACAAGTTAAAATGGCCCGTCAACACAGGTTTTGTTTCAGAAAAATTTGGACGTCATCCACACCCTGTTTTGAAAAACATCATGGTAGAAAATCAAGGCGTAGATATCCAAACTCAAAAAGACGCGAATGTAAAATGTGTTTTTGAAGGAAAGGTAGCCACTACCGCTTTTGTCCCAGGGATGAACAGTGTGGTCATAGTTCAGCATGGTGACTACTACACTTTATATGCTAAATTGAAAACCGTCAATGTCAAGAAAGGTCAAATACTTCAAGCGGATCAAAATATCGGTTCAGTTTTTACTGATCCAAATGGAATAAGTGAAATTCAATTTCAGGTATGGAAAAACAACGTCAAACTTGATCCAGAAAAGTGGCTTTCCTCAAAATAATTCCATGTTGAATATTCCCAATTTCTGATTTCATTTTATTGAATGATGAATATCATTCTTTTTTTATTGGTCATGCTTTCTTTCCCTTTTTAGGCGATCTATATTTGCGCCATGAACAAGAAGGTAATTTTGATGATATTGGATGGCTGGGGAATCGGAACCGATCCCAAAGTCTCCGCAATAGAAAAAGCAGACACCCCATTCATGGATTCCATGAATAAAAAATATGCTCATAGCACACTCGAAGCTTCAGGGTTAAAAGTTGGACTTCCTGAAGGCCAAATGGGGAACTCAGAAGTTGGCCATATGAACATCGGTGCGGGTCGAATCGTTTATCAGGATTTGGTGCGTTTAAATAATGCAGCTGCAGATGGTTCATTAGCAAAAAATGAGACGCTTCAAGAAGCATTTACTTACGCAAAAGAAAACGATAAATCTGTTCATTTTATGGGATTGGTTTCTGACGGCGGTATTCATGCTCATGTTAATCATCTCAAAGCACTTTGCGATGGAGCTGCAGCAAATGGATTGTCAGATGTATTTGTTCATGCTTACACAGATGGAAGAGATACTGACCCCAAAAGCGGAAAAACATATTTGAAAGATCTCCAAGAGCATATGGATAAAACTACTGGTCAGATTGCCAGTGTAACGGGCCGATATTATGCTATGGACCGTGACAAACGATGGGCACGGGTTAAACTAGCTTACGATGCTATGGTCAATGGAAATGGGACAAAAACACTGAACGTGCTTGAGACGATCCAAAAATCCTATGATGAAGATGTAACAGATGAATTCATCATGCCAATTGTTCAGACCGATGAAAAAGGCAACCCTCTAGGCACAATGAAAGAAGGAGACGTAGTGATCTGTTTTAATTTCAGAACAGATAGAGGACGTCAAATGACCGAAGCATTAACACAGATGGATTTTCCTGAAGAAGGAATGAAAAAATTGGCTTTGAAGTATTATACAATGACTAACTATGATGATACTTTCAAAGGTGTAACTGTGATGTATGACAAGGACAATTTGCAAAATACATTGGGTGAAGTGCTAGAGGCTGCAGGAAAGAAACAAATCAGAATTGCTGAAACGGAAAAATACCCGCATGTAACATTCTTCTTTTCAGGTGGACGTGAAGAACCATTCGAAGGAGAATCAAGATTGTTATGCCCTTCGCCAAAAGTTGCTACTTATGATTTGCAACCGGAAATGAGTGCTGGTGATATCCGAGACAAGATTATTCCTGAATTAGAAAAACAAGAGGTTGATTTTGTTTGTTTGAATTTTGCTAATCCAGATATGGTGGGCCATACAGGTGTATTCGACGCTGCGGTAAAAGCTTGTGAAACAGTTGATGCTTGCGCAAATGCAGTCGTGGATACCGCTCAGGCCAATGGCTATTCAGCAATCCTTATAGCAGATCATGGAAATCCGGATATCATGATGAATCCTGATGGATCTCCAAACACTGCTCATACAACTAATTTGGTGCCATGTATTTTCGTAGATGACGACATCAAAGAACCAGTCAAAAACGGTAAACTAGGTGATTTAGCCCCAACCATCTTAACAATGATGGGTGTAGATATTCCAGAAGAAATGACGGGAGATGTTTTGATTAATTCATAAAACTTATTGAAAACCTGGCATGTTCAGGTAGTTCTAAAACCAGTCTTGATAGATCAAGACTGGTTTTTTTATTGGCGAAAGAGTAAATTCCAAATCTTAAACAACTCCAAAATGAAAAATCACTTTCTACTTTTATCAATAATCTTCCTTTTTTTCTCTTATAAGACCGTATGCCAAGTCAATAAAATAGAAAAAAAAATAGTTGAATCCGTTAATCGAAATAATGCATACTATATAGATCTCCTTAAAGAAATAGTCAATATGAACAGTGGCACCATGAATTTTGAAGGGGTGAAAAAAGTGGGAATGAGGCTAAAACCAGAATTTGAAGCACTGGGATTTGACACCAGATGGGAAGTCGGCAATGCTTTCAACAGAGCAGGACATTTGGTCGCCGTTCAAAAAGGGAAAAAAGGACCAAATATTTTATTGATTGGACATCTAGATACTGTATTTGAAAAAGACAGCCCTTTTCAAGAGTATAAAATGATCAACGATTCCATCATGCAAGGGCCTGGAGTAGCCGACATGAAAGGCGGAGATGTGATCATTCTAGAAGCTCTACGCTCCTTGAAGGATGCTAAAATTCTAAAAAATATGAGCATTGAAGTGGTGCTTACTGGTGAAGAAGAAAATAGCGGTCGACCGCTCAATCTATCAAAAAAGGTCTTGTTTGAAGCATCAGAAAGAGCAGATATCGCTTTAGCATTTGAAAATGGAGATGGTAACCCCAAGACCATAGTTACCTCAAGGCGTGGATCCAAAGATTGGACTTTAGAAGTTGCTGGAGTCCGCTCTCATTCTTCTCAAGTATTCACCGATAAGGTAGGGGTTGGTGCCATTTATGAGACCTCTAGAATTTTGAATGAATTCTACTTGCAACTAACCGAATTCCATAACCTCACCTTCAACCCAGGTGTAATTTTAGGAGGAACTAGCGTTCAGTACGATTCAATGAAAAGTAAGGGAGATGCATTTGGAAAGAAAAATGTTGTCGCACAAAAAACGATAGTTACTGGAGATCTGAGAGCCACTTCTTTGGCTCAGCAAGATTCGGCCATGAAAATAATGAAGCAAATTTGTAGAGAAAACTACCCTGGAACTTCAGCACAGATTACATTTCGGTCTGGTGGATATCCTCCTTTGGCAGCTACAAAAGGAAACATGGAATTGCTTAGCATATACAATGAAGTGAGTCAAGACCTTGGATATGGTGAAGTAATTGCTGTGGATCCACGAAAAGCGGGCGCAGCTGATGTTTCATTTACCGCTAGTAACGTAGAAAAGGCGGTCGACGGATTAGGATTGAGTGGAGGACATGGACATACTATTGATGAAACTGGCAATTTGAATAAAATGCCAGTTCAAGCCAAAAGAGCGGCAGTAATGATTTATAGGCTGACAAGGGAATAGCGTTGTTTTATATTGGAATGGTCGCTTCAAACTGGCTCCCTCTCCTACTTTACTTTGAAAAGTGATAACTCCACCTTGCCTTTTTGAGGCGTGTATTTGATTGCATTTGAAACCAATTTTTCGATGATTCTTTGAAATGGATATTTATTTGAAATTATTTCATGCTTATCAAAATCAACATTTACTTTAAATTCTATGTTTTTCCTTTTCACCTTGTTAAGAGAGTGAATCAATACCTCTTTTATAAATGCTTTAATCTTTATCTCTTCTTCTATTCTTTCCTTCCTGCCAGATTCTAATTGCCTTATTTCCAGCAAATCATTAGTGAGTGATCTAGAATCATTCACAACACTCATCATCGTTGAAATGATTTCTTTTTGACTTTCATTTACCTCACCATCCATCTCAAATAGTTGCATAAGTGCTTCGATTTTGTTGAATGGAGATCTGATATCAAGGACAATTATCCCAGTTATCAAATCTTCAGTTTCAATTAAACTTTATTGGGCAGTATAATTTTAACTGTAGTCCCTGTTCCTCTTTTTGATGTAAACGTTATTTCCCCGTGGTGCTTTTGAACAATGGATTCTGCAATTGAAATACCCAATCCCGTTCCCTGACCTGGACCTTTGGTGGTAAAAAAAGGATCTCTAATTTTACTAAGGACTTCTTTAGTCATCCCTTTTCCACTGTCTTTTACCGTTAAAGTCGTGTGATCTTCTGAAAAATGACTAGATATTGAAACTGTTCCTTTGCCATCCAAGGCCTGCACAGCATTCGTTAAAATGTTGAGAATAACTTGATGCAATTCCCCTTCGTTTCCTTTAAAAACTAAACTGTTTTTTGCGAACCTAGTTTTCACTTTTATCGAGGGCTTAATTCGATTTTGAAGAATCAAAATACAATTTTGTACGATATTTCGAATGTTACATTCTTCCAAATTACTATCACTTTTCCTATTAAAGTGATTCAAACTCTTAATAATGGCGGTAGATCTTTCAACTCCCGTTTTGATAGCTGAGATCAAGGGTTCAATTTTTTCACCATGTTCAGCCATTATTTGGGTAGTTTGATTTTCCAACGCTAGTACACCTCCACTTATAAAATTCAAAGGGTTATTTAATTCGTGTGCTATTCCAGCAGCTAAAACTCCCACGGAAGCCATTTTTTCCATGTGAATCATTTGGGCTTGTGTATTTTTTAGTTGCTGTAAGGTCGACTCTAACTTTTTATTAGCTTTTGCTAGTTCATTACTTCTTCTAGCTTCAATCAACGCCTTTTCTAAGGATTTATTATTCTCCTCCAACGCTTTAGTTACAGATACCAGTCGATCGTTAGTGGCAATTAATTCTTGCTCTTTAAGCTTGGATTCCGTTATGTCCAAGCATGTTCCAACAATCCGAAGAACTTCACCTTTTTCATTGCGAAAGAGATTAGATTTCGTTTCCAAATATTTAATTCTATTTTTTGGTAATAGTATTCTGTAGATTGAGAGCGAGAATAGGTCAGGGTTTTCAGGATTCAATGTCCATTCAAAAGTTTTGGCTACTCTATCACGATCTTCGGGATGAAGAACGCTAAAGAAATAATCATTGCGTTGAATTGAATCATCTGTTTTAAGTTCAAAAATGTAATGCATTTGTTTATCCCAATGCACTTCGCCTGTCGTAAGGTCCCAATCGAACATGGCGAATTTAGCTGCGTCAGCTGCAAGATGAAGCCTCTCTTCGCTTTTGAATAAAGCAATTTCAGACTCTTTTCTTTGCGTTATATCAAAAGAAAAGCCCATGATCCCAATTATTTTACCAGCATCATTTCTTACAGGAAGCTTTGTAGTACTAGCCCAGGAGACTTTACCTCCTGACCATGTCTCTTTTTCGCCTAAACCAATGATAGGATTTCCAGTTTTTAAAATTAGCTGTTCGTCTTCGTATGCTTTGTTGGCATGCTCTGGAGTGAAAATATCATGATCTGTTTTACCAATAAATTCAGAAATACCACGGCTCATAAGGTACTGTTTAAAGGTGTGATTCACCCTTAAAATTCTGCTCTCAGTGTCTTTGAAATACATATTCGCCGGAATCTTTTCAAAAAAATGTTCGAAATGATCGAATTCCAAAGAGGCATCAGCTGAGGGCGTTAACATGAGATCCAAATACGGATCAACTAAGCTATTCAAACATACAAGCATTGGCTCTGTTACCGTCAACGTCCATAAACTATCTTTGCTTTTATCTAGAGCGAATTTTTTTCCTAGTGTTATTATCAACACTGGGGTTTGTAGATTTTTTGACTTTAAAAAGTGTTTGGATTCTTCAAAGCTATTTGAATAGACCGCTAAAACATCAAAATTACTGTAGGTAATTTTTGAGGTATGAAGAACAAAATTATCAGGTACTTTTTTACTTAAACAAACAAACCCTTTTTCCATCTGAACTATTTGTAACTAAATAGATTAAAAAGGTTAGGAATGGAATATTGTGAGCCAATCTAAGGGATAATGTTCAATTGTCATCAACAATTGAGCATTAATTGGATTTGTCATACCTTGACTGATTTCCACTTACCCAATCTAAAAAGATATATGCATGCTGCCGCGTGCAGGGCAAAAGCCACTGCCACGCTGATCATGGCACCTACAAAGCCCATATTAAGTTGAAATGATAAAAAATAAGCCAATGGGATTTGAATCACCCAAAAGAAAACTATGTTCATCAATGTAGGTGTACGTGTATCACCGGCTCCATTAAAACCCTGACTGATAACCATTCCATAAGCAAACGTGATATAACCCACACAAATCACTCTCAAAGCAAGCGCACCATAGTTTACCACCTCTTGCTCAATAGAAAATATCCCAACAAATTCTGGAGCAAACCAAAAGAAGATAATACTTACCAAGAACAAGAATCCCGTATTCAAATGTGCCGTTTTCCATACTGATTTTTCCGCACGGTCTGGTTTTCCTGCACCTAAGTTTTGCCCTACCAATGTCGCAGCGGCATTGGCCATGCCCCAAGAAGGAAGAATGGTGAATACAATTATTCTGAAAGCAATGGTATATCCAGCTAAAGCAGAACTTCCAAATTCAGAGATTATTCTGACCAAGAACAACCAACTGGCCGATTCAATTAAAAACTGGCCCATACCGCCCAATCCTATATTAAAAATACGTTTGATAGTTACAAACCTTATTTTCACATTTTCAATGGTCAAACGAATAATCCTTTTCCCATTGAGTAGACCGAACAATTGATAGAATACACCAATAGATCTACCTATAGTTGTAGCTATGGCTGCTCCTTCTACTCCAAATGCAGGAATTGGACCAAATCCAAAAATGAATAATGGATCAAGAATAATATTCAATCCATTCGCTATCCAAAGAGAACGCATGGCCATTGAAGCATCCCCAGAGCCTCTGTAAATAGCATTAATCAAGAATAGCAATATGATGCAAAGATTGCCTCCCAACATAATTTTAGTATAGCCAAAACCGTTGGAAATTAATTTTTCAGAACCACCCATCAACCGAAGGATGTCTTCCGCGAAAAGAATACCCACTATGCTAATTGCTATAGAAAAAACAGTTCCAATCAATATCGACTGGAATGCAGCATCGCCAGCTTTTTTCGGATCTTTTTCTCCTATTCTCCTAGAAACAACTGCAGTAGCAGCCATACTGAGGCCAATGGCAATTGAATAGACGATCATCATCACAGACTCGGTTAGACCAACCGTAGCAATCGCATCTGTACTCACTTTGGATACCCAAAAAACATCAACCACAGCGAACAATGCTTCCATGATCATTTCCAAAATCATTGGAATAGATAGAAGAAAAATGGCTTTATTGATACTCCCTGAGGTGAATTCCGTTTCCTCTCCTTTTAGAGCAATAATGAAATACTTGTAGAATTTTTTAATGTTACTTATCATGATGGTAATGGAAAATTGGTATAAAAAAGATAATTGTCAGATAGGGTGCTCGATTAGAATCGGGAGCACAAGACAATGGTTCGTATCTTATTTATTAGTAACATAGTTGTGCGAATGTAGGTGAAGAAGTTGAAAGTAAAAAGCAGAAAAGTTAAAAGTTAAAGTTACTAGACTTGACTTTTCTACTTTCAACAATATTCTTTCAACTTATTTCAAGCCGCTTCGCTCAAGCAATGCATCTACCGTTGGCTCTTGCCCTCTAAATCTTTTATACAAAACTGAGGGGTGTTCTGAACCTCCTTTCGATAAAATATTATCTCTAAAAGAATTGGCAGTATCTCTGTTGAAAATTCCTTTCTCTTTAAAGAGTGAGAACGCATCTGCATCTAACACTTCCGCCCATTTATAGCTATAATAGCCTGCAGCGTAACCTCCTTGAAAAATATGACTAAACTGGGTACTCATACATCCACCTTCGACAATTGGTAGAAGCCTGGTTCCTTCCATGGCTTTTTGTTCGAATTCAGCAACGTCATCAATGATCAGTTCATTAGACTTTAAAGAATGCCATGCCATATCCATTAAACCAAAACTCAACTGACGCATTGTTTGGTATCCTTCCAAGAAATTTGAGGAGTCTTTAATTTTCTCAATATAATCCTGAGGGATCGATTCTCCTGTCTCATAATGATTGGCAAACAAATCCAAACAATCCTTTTCTTGCAACCAATTCTCCAATATTTGAGAAGGAAGCTCTACAAAATCCCAAAACACGTTTGTGCCACTTAGAGAACTGTATTTACCATCGGCTAACATACCATGTAGTGCATGACCAAATTCGTGAAATAATGTTTCTACTTCATTATAAGTAAGCAACGATGTCTTATCTCCAGTCGGTGGAGTAAAATTACAAACGATAGATACAATAGGACGATGATCAGTAACCTCCTTCCATTGTCCACGATATGATGTCATCCATGCGCCTCCTCTTTTCCCTGGCCTTGGAAAAAAATCGGCATAGAATACGGATAGGTGTTTTCCTTCCTCATCTAAAACTTCAAAAGCCTTAACATCTTTATGATATACTGGTATCTCTTTGTTCTCTTTAAAAGAAAGGCCATAGAGTTTTTGAGCTACATCAAAAATGCCCTGTAAACAATTCTCTAATTTGAAGTAAGGCCTTAATATCTCATCATTTAACGAAAACTTTTTGTCTTTTAGTTTCTGCGAGTAATAAGCCCAATCCCAAGGTTGCAAATCAATGTCATCTCCAATTTCTTTCACAAACTCCTTCATCTCCTCGACTTCATTTTTGGCTTTTGGAAGTGCCTTTTGGAGCAGGTCATTCAGAAAATTTAACACCTTATCAGGAGACTGGGCCATGCGCTCTTCAAGCACGAAATTCGCGTGACTTTCATAACCGAGTATCGCTGCTTTTTCATTTCTTAACCTTACTATTTTCTTAACAATCTCTTGATTGTCTAAATCATCTCCTTTGAATGATTTAGACATGTACGCCCTATAGATCTCCTCTCTTAAGTTTCGATCTTTTACATATTCCATAAATGGCATGAAACTTGGCGCTTGTAAAGTAAAAACCCATTTCCCCTCATGACCTTTCGTTTTTGCATCCATAGCCGCAGCTTCTTTTGCATTTTCTGGCAATCCCTCGAGCCTTGCTTCATCATCCACCACCAAACTATAGCCATTGGTTTCCGCCAATACATTTTCACCAAACTTCAAAGATGTCAATGAAAGATCTTTGGACAATTCACGGTATTTGTCTTTGTCTTTTTGGTTGAGGTTTGCTCCACTTCTTATAAAGGATTTGTAAGATTTTTCAAGAAGCATTTTATCTTCTGGATCCTTGATGACATCAATTTCTTTATCATAAACTTCCTTTACCCTTTGAAACAATTTCTCATTTTGCGCAATCTGATTGCTGAACTCCGTCATCATAGGGGAAATTTCATTCGCAAGCAATTGCATTTCATCCGATGTTTCAGCAGAGTTTAGGTTGAAAAATGTGCCCGTTACCAAATCAAGTTTTCGGTCACTTTGCTCTAAGGCCAATACTGTATTTTCAAATGTTGGAGAAGATTCATTCTTGGCTATTTTATCAACAATTTTCAGTCCTTCCTCAATTAATATTTTTATCGCAGGTTTATAATTCTCTAATTTAATAGATGAAAAAGGAGGTACTTGAAACGGTGTATTGAAATCGCGGAGTAAAGGATTTTGTGATGTCATTTAGGGATCTATTTTGAAACGGCAAATCTAAGAGAATCTTTTAATCATTCTCATTCAAAACTATTCTTGTGCCTTGATTTTACAAAATCAATATTTCTTTTCATTCCTGAAAATTTTGTTCTTTTAATAGGTGAACCTTTGAACATTTCCCTAAAAATTTCCTCGGTCATTTCTGCCCAATCCTTCTTCTTCATTCCTTCTAATTTGTCGTGAGGATCAAAAAAAGACTCTTGATGTGGTTTTGAAAAACTGTTCCATGGGCAAACATCCTGACAGATATCACAACCAAATATCCAATCATTAAACTTTCCACTAAATTCTTTGGGGATTTGATCCTTCAATTCAATGGTAAGATAAGAGATGCATTTACTCCCATCCACCACATAAGGTTCGGGAATCGCATCTGTTGGACAGGCATCCAAACAAGCGGTACATGAGCCACAATAGTCTTTAATGGGCCCATCATAATCCAATTCAACGTCCAATATGATTTCTGCCAGAAAAAAAAACGAACCCATGGACCGATTGATAAGCAACGAATTCTTACCAACCCAACCCAATCCTGATTTAGCTGCCCAAGCCCTTTCATGAACAGGGGCACTATCTGTAAAGACGCGTGCGGAAATATCACCAACCTCCTCAATAATAGCTTGAAGAATCGTTTTTAACTTCGGCTTAATTACATAATGATAGTCCTTGCCATATGCGTATTTAGCAATCTTATAATCACCTTCTTTAACAAGATCTTTTTCTGGATAGTAATTGTAAATCAAGGAAATTACGGATTTGGCTCCTTCAACTAACTTCCGGGGATCCAGGCGTTTATCAAAATGATTGGCCATATAAGTCATCTCCCCATGCATATTCTGAGTCAACCACTTCTCCAATTTTGGAGCCTCATCCTCTAGACACTCTGCTTTAGAAATTCCACAGAATTGAAATCCCTCTTCAGTGGATTTTTGTTTAATAAATTGGGTAAGCTTTGTTGTGTTCAAAACACTACGAAAATAAAGTTCCTGTTTGCGCTGGAGGTACTATTTTCAAATGCTGATAAGCCAGTTCGGTACATTCTCTACCTCTACTCGTTCGTTTGATATATCCTTCTTGAATTAGAAATGGTTCATAAACCTCTTCGATCGTATCTGCCTCCTCTCCACATGCTGTGGCAATAGTTGATATTCCAACGGGCCCTCCTTTGAATTTATTGATAATAGTGGACAATATTCGATTGTCCATGTCATCTAGTCCATTTGCATCTACATCCAAAGCACTCAAAGCCATCTGAGCGATCTCAATTGTTATCGTGCCATCACCTTTTATCTGAGCAAAATCTCGAGTACGCCGTAGTAAATTATTTGCAATTCTAGGTGTCCCTCTACTTCTACGCGCCAGTTCTGTAGCCGCATTGTCTGCTATAGGTGTATCCAGGATTTTAGATGATCTCTTTACAATTGAAGTCAGCAATTTCGCGTCATAATACTCCAATCGCGCGTTTATTCCAAATCGAGCTCTAAGTGGAGATGTCAACAAACCAGACCTTGTTGTTGCGCCAATTAAAGTAAATGGATTTAATCCTATTTGCACTGAACGAGCATTAGGCCCAGAATCCAGCATAATGTCGATTTTGTAATCCTCCATAGCTGAGTAGAGATATTCCTCTACCACTGCATTCAAACGATGGATTTCATCTATAAAAAGAACATCATTGGATTCTAAGTTTGTCAGTAACCCGGCTAAATCTCCTGGCTTATCCAATACTGGACCAGAGGTTACTTTAATACTTGAACCCAGTTCATTAGAAATGATATGGGAAAGGGTCGTTTTACCGAGCCCCGGAGGGCCGTGAAGTAAAACATGATCCAAAGGTTCACTTCTTTGTGCAGCAGCCTGAACAAATATTTTAATGTTTTCGACTACCTTATTCTGACCCGTAAAATCATCAAATGATAAAGGTCTTAAGGCCTTCTCAAATTCGATTTCTTCTGGTGCCATTTCCTCACCTTCTGGATCCAAATAATCTTCTCTCATTTCGTCTGGAAAATTTCCACTAAAATAAAGGATTCCTTTCATTCCCTTGAAAAGCTAGACTTCTTTTGGTGTAAATGGCTAAATAATCTTTCTTTGCATCCTCAAAACCACACCCATGCAAAAAAGAAGAATATTCACGGTACTATTGGCTGTCAGTATCTTAGTCATTTGGTACAATCTCCGAAAAGCAGAATCAGATTCTCTAATTCACCTTTCTGGAGTTACTATGGGTACGATTCCATATTCAATAAAATATGTGGGCGATGATGAGTCGAATTTTCAAGCTGAAATAGACTCCATTTTAATTTCGTTTAATCAATCACTTTCTACCTATATAAACGATTCTGAAATCTCAGAATTCAATAGAAAAGATACTATTTCTTTTACATCACCATTTATGTTTCCTGTCATGGCATTTAGCAAAGAAGCTTATGATAAAAGTGGTGGTGCATTTGACCCAACAGTTGGCCCTTTGGTTGATGCTTGGGGATTTGGAATGAATAAATCTTCGCGTATAGATAGTACCAAAATAGACTCTTTACTAAAGTTAGTAGGGTTTGACAAGGTTCAATTCTCGAACAAAGGTGCAGCTAAACGAAATGGGTTGAAATTGGACTTTAGTGCTTCTGCCAAAGGTTATGCAATAGATGTAATTGCTGATTTTTTAAACGATCGTGAAATTCAAAAATTTATGGTGGAAATAGGTGGTGAAGTCACGTGCAAAGGCCGTAATCAGGATGGTCATATTTGGAAAATAGGTATTGAAAAACCAAGTATGAACCAAAGTCGAGGTGAATTATTTGCTACCACTTTTGTCAATAACAAATCAATCGCCACTTCTGGGAATTACAGAAATTATTATGAAGAAGACGGGAGAATAATATCTCATACCATAAGTCCTTTTACAGGATACCCCTCTACTCACAACTTGCTGAGTGCATCGATATATGCTTCAAATTGTACCTTAGCCGATGCATATGCTACTGCTTGTATGGTACTCGGTGTAGATAAATCAATCGAAATGATTGAAAAACATTCTGAAATTGATGGGTTTCTCATCTACTCAGATGATGAAGGAGAACTTCGATGGTATACTTCCCAAGGAGTATCAAATCAAGTTGAAGTTTTGGATTGATAATTGTCTTTGATTTAAATCTATATTTGCGGAAATATTCAATCTTAATCAAATGCCTAAAAAAGAATGGTTTGATGAATGGTTCAACACCATTTATTATCACATTTTATACAAACACCGGGATTATGAAGAAGCTGGTACTTTTTTAGATGCTTTGATTCGTAAATATCGGATTCCCTCTGGCAGTAAGGTATTAGATCTTGCCTGCGGAAAAGGAAGGCATTCAATTTATCTCAACAATAAAGGATTTAATGTCACTGGTGTAGACTTATCTTCCAATAACATTGGATTTGCTAAGCAATTTGAATCTGAAACGTTGTCTTTTGAGATTCATGATATGAGAGATGTTTACAAAAAAGGTGAATTTGACTATGTATTCAATCTTTTTACAAGTTTCGGTTATTTTGATTCTAAAGAAGAAAACCTTGATGTCATTAGATCAACTATGACCTCACTTAAAAAGGGAGGAAAATTCATACTGGATTTTTTAAATCCTTATGTGGTCATTAATAATCTCATTGAAAATGAAAAGAAAACGATCGACAACATTCATTTCAAAATTGCCAGAGAGTATACAGCTGACGATTATATCGTAAAAAAAATAATGATTGATGATCATGGTGAGCACTACGATTATTTCGAAAAAGTTAAAGCCATTAGACGGGTAGAATTTTTGAACTATTTTGAAGAAAATAACCTTAGAGTATTGAATGTATACGGGGACTATCAGTTATCACCGTACCTCCGAGAAAAATCCGATCGTTTAATATTTGTAATTCAAAAGTTATGATTCAAAGCGTTATCATACTATTCTTGTCCGCATTGCTAGGCGGTCTATTAGCAATTAAATCGATTGATATTGTATTTCAAAATGTCAAATACTTACTGGTCTTTGCAGGATCTTTTCTTTTTTCCATTACGATTCTTCACATCTTACCAGAACTCTTTGAGTCAGGCGCCAATTATTCCTTCATAGCGCTGGCTATATTAATTGGATTCTTTTTTCAACAGTTTCTTGAGTACTTTACTAATGGGGTTGAACATGGGCATATGCACATTCATCAACATGAAAATAGCCATACCTCAATCTCTGGGATTACTTTAATGATAGCACTTTGTTTTCATGGATTTTTGGAAGGCACATTGCTTGCACATCCCGACACCATTCATGTTAATGATTCTGAAGGTTCGTTATTAGCAGGAATTGTATTACACAAAATTCCGGCAGCCTTGGCTTTAATCTCAGTTTTGTCTTGCTATTTCAAATCAAAAAAGACACAAATAATTTTGTTGATAGTATTTGCATTAGCCTCTCCTTTAGGAATTATCAGTGGACAATATATTGGTCAATATGGACTTTTAGACATGGAAGGAATGGTACTTCTTTTCGCTTTTGTGGCTGGCAATTTTTTACATATATCAACTACAATTTTTATTGAGTCAAGTCCAGAACACAGTTGGAATACAAAAAAAATGATTGTTAGTGGTATAGCAGCAGTGATTGCAGTGCTAACAGAATTGGTTTTTTAATATTTATTTCTAGCTTTGCACTGCAAAAAGAAAAAATGATAACAATAGGATTACATCATCATCACCATTTATTCGCTCAGGCGAGGTGATAATTATGTGTCTTTTAAGATAACTTTGAATCCCGTCTGAATAATTTTGGACGGGATTTTTTATGACACGACCCTCCATTTTTGCTCAGACACAAAATCAATAAAATGAGTAAGCTCAAAATTGCAGTACAAAAATCAGGAAGACTGAATGACGAATCCATTGGCCTATTAAAAAACTGTGGAATCCACATTGACAATGGCAAAGATCAATTAAAAGCAAGCGCATCAAATTTTCCTTTAGAAGTGCTTTATTTAAGAAATGGCGATATCCCTCAATATGTAGAAGATGGGGTGGCCGACATAGCCATTGTTGGTGAAAACCTTTTGGTTGAAGCCGGAAATGACATTGAAATAGTCAGAAAATTAGGTTTTTCAAAGTGTAAACTTTCCTTGGCGGTTCCAAAAGAGGTGGATTACCCAGGAATAGAATTCTTTCAAGGAAAAAGAATAGCTACTTCCTATCCAAATACACTTCAAAACTTCTTGGACAAAAACAATATCAAAGCTGATATACATGTCATCAAAGGGTCTGTTGAAATTGCTCCAAATATAGGATTGGCTGAAGGCATCTGTGACTTAGTTAGTTCTGGCAGCACATTATTTAAAAATGGACTTGTTGAGGCTGATAGGATTTTGAAATCGGAAGCGGTTTTAGTTAAAAGCAAAAAATTGACGCTTGAACAGGAAGAAATATTAACCAAATTACTTTTTAGATTAGATGCAGTTCAAAAAGGAAAAAAATCCAAATACGCTTTGATGAATGTGCCAAATGACAAAGTAAAAGAGGTTATTGACTTGTTGCCAGGAATGAGGAGTCCAACCGTTCTTCCCTTGGCGGAAGAAGGATGGAGTTCAGTTCATACAGTAATTGAAGAAGGAAAATTCTGGGATATAATCGATCAATTAAAAGGTGCTGGTGCTGAAGGGATTTTAATCGTTCCTATTGAAAAAATGGTGCTATGATAGTTTCAATTAATCCAGAACGGAATGAATGGTCGGATTTGACAAAAAGACCGGCATTGCAACAGCAGGATTTGCAAGAAGTTGTCCAGGAAGTTTTTATGGCCATCATCGATGAGGGAGATCATGCGGTCAGAGACTATACCGCTAAATTTGATCAAGCTAAAATAGATCGCCTGTCGGCTAGTGCAGATGAAGTAGCCTTTTCGGGAAGTAAAATTTCAGATCAACTTAAGAGTGCCATCAAATTGGCGGCACACAATATTGAAAAATTCCATGCTGCACAAAAACCTGAAATCGTTCGTGTTGAAACTGCTCCAGGTGTAAACTGTTGGCAAGAAGGTAGACCTATTCAAAAGGTAGGAATCTATATTCCAGGTGGAACAGCGCCCTTGTTTTCGACAGTTTTGATGTTGGCTATTCCTGCAAGATTGGCTGGGTGTGAAGAAATCATCCTTTGTACGCCTCCTGATAAAAACGGCCAAGTAAATCCTGCCATCTTATTTGCTGCGCAATATGCAGGGGTTCAAAAGATTTTCAAAGTTGGAGGTATTCAAGCCATTGGCGCAATGACTTTCGGCACGGAGAGTATTCCAAGCGTTGATAAAATATTTGGACCGGGTAATCAGTATGTCACTGCTGCTAAACAACAGGCTACTCAAGTAGGTGTTGCAATAGATATGCCGGCAGGTCCGTCTGAGTTACTGGTATTGGCGGACAAATCTAGTCGACCAGATTTTGTAGTGTCAGACTTGCTTTCACAAGCTGAACATGGCGTAGATAGTCAAGTAATTTGCGTGGTTAAAGATCAAAGTCTAATCGAGCCTATTCAGCAAGAATTAGAAAGTCAATTGGCTGTATTACCGAGAAAAGAATTCGCTGAACAAGCAATTGCTAATTCGAAAATTGTATGCTTAGAAAAAGATCAGGATTGCATTGATTTCATCAATAGATATGCACCAGAACACTTCATTCTTTGTGTAGAAAACGAAGACTTCTTCTTGAATAATCTTAAAAGTGCTGGATCTGTATTCATTGGAAATTATACTCCTGAAAGTGCTGGAGATTATGCTTCAGGAACTAACCATACGCTGCCTACAAATGGCTATGCAAAATCCTATAGCGGAGTGAACCTAGATGCCTTCATGAAGAAGATAACCTTCCAAAAAATCTCCGAAGAAGGAATTAAAAAAATAGGTCCGGCTATAGAAATAATGGCTGAAGCTGAATTGCTTGAGGCTCATAAAAATGCAGTGACCAAACGATTAGAATATTTAAAAAAGCAGAATTTAGAATGAATTTCATTCAGTTCTAAAGACTAGAAAATGAATATAAAGATACTTCTCAGAGAAAACATTAAGGCCATGACGCCCTATAGCTCTGCTCGTGATGAGTTCACAGAGGTGGCAGATGTATATCTAGATGCTAATGAAAATCCTTTTGAAAATGGATACAATCGATATCCGGATCCTTATCAAAAAAAGGTTAAAGAAAGGTTAAACGAAATCAAAGGAGTTTCCGCTACCAAAATACTTTTGGGAAATGGCAGCGACGAGGTTTTAGACTTGATCTATCGAGCCTTTTGTGAACCCAAAGTAGACAATGTTGTTTCACATAATCCAAGCTACGGAATGTATCCCGTGCTTTCAGAAATCAACAATGTTGAACTTAGAAAGGTGAACTTGGAAGAAGGCTTTCAACTCAATGCACAATCTATGATTGATGCTTCTGACGAACAAACCAAAATCTTTTTCATCTGTTCCCCTAACAACCCTTCAGGGAATATTTTAGCCAAAGACGAAATCCGAAAAATTTTGGATTTAAAAAAAGGCATTGTTGTAATTGATGAGGCCTACATAGATTTCGCGGCAACCGATTCTTGGTTGACAGAATTAGATCAGTATGACAACTTAATAATTTGTCAAACATTGTCTAAAGCTTGGGGATTGGCTGGCATTAGGGTAGGAATGTGTTTTGCGAATGACGAAATTATTCAAGCATTGAACACCATCAAGCCTCCTTACAATGTGAATGAACTTTCACAAAAGGCGGCACTGAAGGCATTGAATAATGAGGATCGCTTCAAGAAAGAGCTTTCTATTATTCTTACAGAAAAAGAAAAGTTGGAGACCGAACTAAAAAGCATTTCGTACATCGAGAAAATTTTTCCTTCTGATGCCAATTTTATTTTGGTTCGAGTAACAGATGCAAATCATTTGTATGACTTTCTTCTAAAAAGAAAGGTCATTGTGCGCAATCGGTCCAAAGAATACTTATGCCATAACTGTCTTCGATTTACAGTTGGAACTCCTGACGAAAATAAAAAGTTGATTAAAGGATTAGAAGCTTATAAATAATAAATCATATGGAAGCCAGAGCAACTATCATCGGGTTAGGTGTTGAGGACTTAATAGTTTCAACCGATTTTTACGAGAATAAATTTGGATGGAAAAAGACCAAAGCAAGCAATGATGACATTTCTTTCTTTCAGTTGAATGGCATTTTACTTTCCCTATATCCTAAAGACAAACTAGCTGAAGATGCAGGAATTCCACCTGAGGGTTCTGGGTTCAAGGCATTTACTCTGGCCTATAACACTCGATCAAAAGAGGAAGTCGATCAGTTGATATCAGACTTAGAAAACAAAGGAGTCAAAATTATTAAACGACCGCAAGCGGTTTTTTGGGGTGGGTACAGCAGCTATGTTGCTGACCCTGATGAAAACTTGTGGGAAATCGCTTTCAATCCATTTTTGGAGCTAGACGAGGCGGGAAATACGAAATAGAAATGAAAAAAGTATTATTCATAGACCGAGACGGAACTCTTGTATTGGAGCCACCTGTTGATTATCAGCTGGATTCTTTAGAAAAATTAGAGTTCTACCCAGGGGTATTCCAATGGATGGCAAAAATTGCCAAACTAGAATACGAACTTGTCATGGTAACCAACCAAGATGGGCTTGGAACTGACACTTTCCCTGAAGACACTTTCTGGCCGGCACATAATAAATGTATGAAGGCATTTGAAAATGAAGGGGTCACCTTTGATGAAGTAAAAATAGACAGAAGCCTTCCTGCTGACAATGCACTTACTCGCAAACCACGAACCGGCATGCTCACCAAATACATGTCTGAAGAATATGACATGTCCAATTCTTATGTAATTGGTGATAGGATTACGGACGTGGAACTTGCCAAAAATCTTGGTGCTAAGGCTATCTTTATTCAGAATGAGGAAGGCCTTGGAGCAGAAGAAATAGCTTCTAACCTTGAAGATTTACAGTCCACCATTGCGCTTACCACCTTAGACTGGGAAGACATCTACAACTTAGTCAGTAAAGGATCTAGAACGGCTAGTGTAAAAAGAACAACGAAAGAAACTGACATAGATATTAGTGTCGAATTAGATGGAGAAGGCCAAGCAGAAATAAGTACGGGCATATCATTCTTTGACCACATGTTGGATCAAATCAGTAAACACGGTTTGATTGATCTTAAAATCCAAGTCAAGGGTGATCTAGAAGTAGATGAGCACCATACAATTGAGGATACAGCTATTGCTCTTGGCGAAGCATTCGCTGAGGCTTTGGGAAATAAAAAGGGTATTGAACGGTACGGATTTTGTCTGCCTATGGATGATTGTTTGTGCCAAGTGGCATTGGACTTTGGAGGACGCAACTGGATCGAATGGGATGCCGAATTCAATAGAGAAATGGTTGGAAAAATGCCTACAGAAATGTTCTTTCATTTCTTCAAATCATTTTCAGATGCTTCCAAATGCAATTTGAATATCAAGGCTGAAGGAGACAATGAGCATCACAAAATAGAAGGCATTTTCAAAGCTTTTGCGAAAGCAATAAAAATGGCCGTCAAAAGAGATAAAGACAAGATGATATTACCTTCTACCAAAGGAATGTTATAAAGAATTTGTCATTGAAAGATAGGACGTCAATTATAAAACAATGAGTAAAGTAGTAATCATAGATTACGGGGCGGGAAACGTGAAATCCGTAAAGTTTGCGCTGGAAAGAATAGGCCTGACACCAGTCTTAAGTAGAGATAAAGAAGTTATTCTTTCAGCTGACAAACTAATTTTTCCTGGAGTTGGTGAAGCAAGCAGCTCAATGAAAGCATTGAACGACTATGGGCTGGTTCAGGTGATCAAAGGAGCCAAACAACCTTTCCTCGGCATTTGCCTCGGCATGCAAATGATGTGTGACTATTCTGAAGAAAATGACACAAAAGGCATGGGTATATTCCCCATTCCTGTTAAACTATTTAAATCAGGTGAAGTTAAAGTTCCACACATGGGTTGGAATCAAATTGAAGATTTGAAGACGCCTTTGTTTGAAGGATTGACTGAAAAAGAATATACGTACTTCGTACACTCCTATTACGCACCTGAATCAGAATGGACGATTGCCAGTGCCAACTACCCCGAACCTTTTAGTGCGGCACTGCACAAAGACAATTTTTATGGTTGTCAATTTCATCCCGAAAAAAGTGGTGTAATGGGACAACGCATTTTAAAGAACTTCATTGAAATGTGAATTAGTCAAGCCTTAAACAACTTACTGTTTAATAAAATAGAAATGAGAATAATACCTGCAATTGACTTAATAGATGGAAAGTGCGTAAGACTCACAAAAGGTGATTACACACAAAAAAAAATATATAATGAAAATCCATTGGAAGTAGCCAAGGAATTTGAAATGGCTGGCATTAAGTATTTACACCTTGTGGATCTTGATGGGTCAAAAGCTAGGGAAATAAAGAATGCTGCGGTCCTAGAATCCATAGCTAGTCAAACCAACCTTATCGTTGATTTTGGTGGTGGTGTTCGTACAGACAAGGATATTGATATTGCTTTCAATGCTGGTGCAGCCCAAGTCAATCTTGGTAGTGTTGCGATAGAAAACAAGGAACTTTATGGAGAATGGCTAGAAAAATTTGGAAGCGAAAAAATAATACTTAGTGCCGATTCTATGAACCGAAAAATTGCTATAAATGGTTGGCAGGAAGATTCTTCTGTTGATTTATTCGACCTTGTCAAAGAATACATCAACATGGGTAACCAATATATGGTTTGTACAGACATCAGTAAAGATGGAATGCTTCAAGGAATCGCCAGAGATTTGTATTCAGATTTGATGAAAGCTTTTCCAACGCAAAAAATTGTGGCAAGCGGTGGAGTGACAGATATCTCAGATGTAGAAGCAGTGGCTAAACTCAAAATGGATGGGGTGATCATTGGCAAAGCCATCTATGAAAATAAAATTTCACTCAAACAGCTCGAAGCATATGTTGACTAAAAGAATTGTTCCTTGCTTGGACATAAAAAATGGCAGAACGGTAAAGGGTGTCAACTTTGTAAATCTGCGAGATGCAGGTGATCCGGTAGAACTTGCCGGGATCTACTCAGACCAAGGAGCTGATGAGTTGGTATTTCTAGACATCACCGCTACTGGTGATGGTAGAAAAACCACTGCTGAACTAGTTGAAAAAGTTGCTGAAAAAGTAAATATCCCTTTTACAGTTGGCGGCGGAATTAAATCCGTTGATGATGTATATACGCTTCTACACAAGGGGGCTGATAAAATATCGATCAATTCATGGGCGGTAAAAGATCCAAAAGTATTAGAGGACTTAGCGCTTCAATTTGGAAGTCAATGCGTGGTGTTGGCAGTTGATGCCAAACAGATTGATGGACAATGGAAAGTACACCTTGTTGGAGGTAAAGTACCGACAGAAATAGACCTTTTCGACTGGGTCAAAGAGGCAGAAAACAGAGGGGCCGGTGAGATATTATTCACTTCGATGGATCATGACGGTTCCAAAAATGGATTTGCGAACGAAGCACTTGCAAAAATTTCAGATTTGATCAGCATACCTGTGATTGCCTCAGGCGGTGCTGGAAACATTCAACACTTTGCCGACACGTTTAAAGAGGGAAAGGCTGATGCTGCTTTAGCAGCAAGTGTCTTCCATTTTAAAGAAATTGGAATTCCTGAATTGAAAAAAGAACTTAGAAATCAGGGCATTGCTATAAGGGTTTAAGAACAAAATATTACGTTAAGGTATTTATTATCAGCAGTGTAGGGGTATTGATTGAAACAGTTGTCTTTATGGAGAATACAATCAAACCAAAATCTAACTACGATGAGTATTATAAAATTTTCAAAGTCAGAAGCTAAAACCTATTCGGGTATTCCCAAAAGATTAAAAGCAAGTGCTTTAGTTCTCGGAATCGCTGTGACTACTCTCACATCTTGCTCAGTATATGATGAATGTCCTTCTGAGGATTATGGTAATCATGCAGATTCTCAAGATGCCAATCATCAAAATGATATTGACTGCACAAGTGGTAACCTTTAATATTCAATATTCCTAAAACCATATTGAAAAATTAAATAATGCAAAGTATCTAGCTATATTTAGGTTTGACTTAACCTAATCTTAAATGAATCAGCTAAGAATCTTAATTGTAGATGATCATGCCTTATTTAGTTCGGGGGCTGCCGAATTGATTCAAAATCATTTTAATGCTATAGTGGACAAAATATCAAATCCCACAGAAGTGTTGTCAATAGCTGAAATGAACTATGACATAATTATATCTGATATAGATATGCCTGAAATGAATGGCATTGAATTGATAGATTATATTAAGTCAAAGAAATCAAGTCAAAAAGTCATGGTGATCTCCATGCACAACAAACTTTCAATTGTTTCTAAATGCCAAAATCTTGGCGTGGAAGGTTATATTCTCAAATTTGATGATAACGCTACATTTCTTGAAGCAATTGAAGAGGTACTAACAGGGAAACAATACTATTCTTCTCAAGTCATAGAATTGTTAAATGAAAACATAGAAAGTAATGTTTTCTTCACCCCTAGAGAGGAACAAGTAATAAAAGAGATTTGTCTTGGACACAGTGTTAGCGAAATCGGTAAGTCTTTGTATATCAGCACAGAAACTGTTAAAAGCCATTATAAAAATATCCGCTCGAAATTAGGTGTAAAATCTAAATCCGAAATTATCCAGTATGGTAGAGAGAACCTATTGATATAGACATGCATCTCCGAAGATTAGTTTTAATTGTATCCATTTTTTTCATGTTCTCTTCCTGTGAAGAAAGAAAGTTAAAACATAATGGGTCTTTAATCCTTTCAAGCACAATTAAAGAATTTAATCTTCACGATTATATTCAATTATACCATGGGCCTGAGGTTCCCTACAATGGAAAAGACTTGCCTAATTTTTCTGAACAAGGGTGGGAAAAACTTCCAAGAACAGAAATGAGTTTCGGTTTATTTGTATCGGATCAATGGATTAAAGTCAAATTCCTTTCAAATGAAGCATTCAATCGGTTCCTATATATCGATTATGTTATGATTCCAGAAATAGACATTTTTCTTGTGTCCAACAAAAAGGAAAACCGAAAACTTTTTACAGGTAGTGCCCGAGTGAGAGATGTTTTGAATCAACAATTTACACAGGGGTATACGGTCGAATTGCCTTTTGAGGCCGGAGAAGTACTTGAGTGTTATATTAGATTTTCTGGAAAAGGATGGTCTGCTCAACCCATTGTCACCCTGACCGACTATACCACACTGTTGAAAGACAATACCCTGCGTAGTTTATTTTTATCAGGTTTTAGAGTAAGTGGATTAATTATTCTAGTAGTCATATTTAGTCTATACTCACTCTCTAAAAGAGATGCATTTAAGCATTACGCAATTATGATAGTTGGAGCTCTTTTATTTGTTGAAAGCGAAACCGGTTTATATTTTTTCTTTTTCGATTCTGATCCTTTTTTTATCACTTATTACATAAGGTATGTAAGCAATGTTGTTTACATCTATTACATTTTTCGATTTATAAAAAGTAGTTTGGAGGAAAATGATGAAGATTGGCTCAAAGCAAAAAATATATTTTCCAAGGTCAATTACATTTTCGTTTTGATGTTCTTTCTAGTCTTAGTTTTTAATACAAAATTGGACTTTATTCCATCATTAATTTCTTTAGTAACAGTAATCATTACGATGGTAGTATTATCCTACTTAGTGCTGTTTCTCTTAAATAAAACTTTTCACAGGACAAAACGCGCTGAATACTTTCTTGTCGTCTATTTTATCACTGTCAATATCATTACGTACGCCGTAGCTTTACCCCATCTTGGTATTTTAAGCCGAGTATCTCAACAATACAATATAATTTGTACTGTTTTCTTTTTCGAATTCATGATATTTCTAATAATCACGATTGTCGATGCGTGGAACATAATAGAGGAACGCAATAAGTTGTTGGAGGAGCATAAAGCTAAAGATAGGGATCTAGCATTTGCATTAATTTCTGGTCAAGAAAGTGAACGGAATAGAATCGGAAGAGAACTTCACGATGCAATAGGTGGGAATCTTGCTTCAGCAAAACACAAAATTACGGACCAAACTTATGTGTTGAAAATTCTTAACGAAACACTTAATTTGGTCCGGACTATGAGTCATGGTCTTGTCATTCCTTTTATTACCAGTAAAACTTTTAAAGATGAAATAAAAGATTTAGCAAACAGGTTTTCCAATCAAAAAATGAAAGTTCAAATTATTTTTCATCTCTGGCCTGAAAATTCCAATCAAGAAAAACACCTAGAACATCTCTTTAGAATTTCACAGGAATTATTGCAAAATGCAAGTAAGCACAGCCAAGCCTCTCAAGTTTTTCTCCAATTTTTAGGAGGTGAAAACTATCAACTTTCCTATGAAGACAATGGAATAGGTTTTGAACCTGAGAATAATTACGAAGGACTGGGTTGGAAAAACATTCATTTTAGAGCCCAAGCGATGTCAGCAACTATGAAAATTGATTCGTCCCATTTGTCTGGAACCACTGTCGTGATTTCCAATTTAAGGCTTACTTAGAATCAAGATCAAAATATCCCCTTTTCGGGGGATTGACTAGTATCAGATTAATCACAATCTTTGAATCTAATTAAGATGTTATACATCAATAATTAATTTTTCTCAAAATGCTGCTGGCTCCAGAATTCTCATTCTGGAGCTTTTTTTATTTCATCAATATTTCTGGAACTATTGAATCACTATTCTAATATGGAAGTATTCTATACTATCTTTGCCGTTCAAAAAAAAGAGAATTTGCTTTGATAATGGAAATAGATTTTGACAAAACAAACGGCTTAATCCCTGCTGTCATTCAGGATGAAAAAACCAAAAAAGTGTTGATGCTTGGTTATATGAATGAAGAAGCTGTAGAGCGCACTCAAAAATCAAAAAAAGTTACTTTTTATAGTCGAAGCAAAAAAAGACTCTGGACGAAAGGGGAAGAAAGTGGCAACTTCCTTCATCTAATAGATATAAAAATTGATTGTGACAAAGACACACTCTTGATTCAAGCTAGACCTGAGGGCCCCACCTGCCATAAAGGCACAGATACTTGCTGGGGTGAAGAGAACAAATCCAACTTCAGTTTTTTATCAAAATTAGAAGAAGTCATAAAGGATCGTCATGATAATCCGGATGAAAAGTCTTATACCTCCTCACTATTCCAAAAAGGAATCAACAAAGTCGCTCAAAAAGTTGGTGAAGAAGCTGTAGAAGTTGTCATTGAAGCAAAAGACAATAGTGAAGAATTGTTTTTAAATGAATCTGCTGATTTACTATACCACTATCTCATTTTACTTCGAGCAAAAGGGTATGAATTGAACGATGTTGTCAAAATCTTGGAATCAAGACATAAATAATGGATAATCTATCCACTATTGATGTGAGGCCAAATAACGTAATATCATTTTCATAACTATCTAAATATCAACTTAATACATTTCCAAAAACCACTTCAACATAAATATAACGGCCATTTTGGATGTCAATTTAGGTAAGTCATTCTTGTAAATAAGGTGATTAATATTTATAATACAGTAAGAAGAAGCACGAAGCTTTTTTGATTGAATACCTAATTATAATTTTAATTGTACTTATTATGAAAAAAATCCAATTTTCTAAAAATGATGCAAAGATTAATTCTGGCATCGCTTCTAAGCTTAAAGTTGCTGCTTTGGCAATAGGACTTACTACTGCAGTAGGGCTTACGAGTTGTGGTGACGAAGCATGTGATACAGGTTCTAATGCAGATTATAGCTCAGGAGCTGATACATGTGACACGGATGCTTCATAACCATCTATTAGTTGGAATGTCATTCCTCAATGCTGGTTGACATTCCAACTATTTTATTTTTTCCGAAAAAAGGATACCAATTCGACTCAAAATCCACTCATCAACTTCTCGTTTTATAATTTTTATTCATTCTAAATAATACTAGTTATTTTTTTCAACAGCTAGTGTATCAATTGATTACAAAATAATTATTGAAAATATTGTGAATTAGCCGTTATACGCCACCTTTTTTTCAAACAGAACTTTCAACTATTGTGTTTGTCCCTTTCTTATTAAATTTCTAATATACAACGTCGAATAGCTGGTAACTGTTCGACATTAGATCTAATTTTTAATTTTAACTGTAATTGATTATGAAAAAAATACACTTTTCAAAAGGAGATGCCGTAGTGAATTCGGGATTTTCGTCAAAATTGAAGGTAGCAGCTTTGGCTTTAGGCTTAAGTACTACAGTCGGGCTTGGTGCTTGTGTGATCGAGGATGAATGTACAAGTGATTCTGACGTCACAAGATCAACAACTACTGATACAGGATCAAATTTAGACCTTGGTACAAATGCTGATCCAAATGTTATTTCAACAGCTGATGCTCCAGGTTCAAATTGCGATGGGGATCAAATTTAATTTTGAGTAACAAAAATAAAAAAGCCCTTTTGATTTACAAAAGGGCTTTTTTATTTTCATTTTTAATTGTTTTCTGCAAAATTCGCAAAGATTCATATTACCCATCTCAATAAGTTGAATTTTAGTGTCCCTGTTTGGAATCCACTATAATTATTTTCTAGAACATAAATTTATTTCCTAATGACAGAATTAGATTATATCCTTGAACAAGTTGGAACCGAAACTTTTTTCGAGAAGTATTTCGAAAAAGATTTTTTACACATTACTGGTAATGCTCCGGATAAATTTGAAAAATACCTGGATGAAGATGTAATAAATGACGTCATCACCAATCAAAAATTATTCGCTACCGATACCAAAATGGTAAAATTAGGAGCTGATATGAAGGTTAGTGACTTCACTTTAGAGAATACAACCGTCATTGATCCTTCCAAAGTTTTGAAACATTTTGCAGATGGAGCAAGTATTGCGTTGTCTTCTCTACACGACAAACATGCACCTCTTAAGCTCCTTTGTGATGACCTGACCAAAGAGTTCGGACAACCGTTTCAAACAAATATTTATGTGACTCCTGGTGGTGAAAGTCAAGGATTTACTGTTCACCATGATAGTCATGACGTCTATGTCCTTCAGGTTTCTGGTTCAAAAAAATGGTTTATATACGAGTCAGTTATTGAATTAGCCGTAAAGGATCAAGGTTTTGACATAGAAAAACATAAACATGGCGAAAAAACACATGAATTCATTATGAACCCAGGTGATGTGTTATACATCCCTAGAGGATTAATGCACGCCGCACAAACCATGGACGAAAAGTCAATTCACATTACTACAGGTGCTTTAGGACCGACATGGCAAGACATATTGCATGAAAGAATTAACACGCTTTCTTTGGAACATGTAGAGTTCCGAAGAGGTTTCAAAACCAAATTTTGGCAAAATCCTGATGACCCCTATTACAAGGAAACTTTTGATAAAATCATTTCTATTTTAGGTGACAAAAAAAGCATGGTTGAAGGTCTTAATCTCAACAGAGAACTGGCTCTTAACAGATACCGTCCTTCCTATAAAAATCCTTTGAAGCAAGCAGAGCTTTCTGCAAGCATTGATCTAGAAACCAATGTTCAGGTTTATCCAAATATCTCTTTTAACCTGGAAATGATTGATGGTAAACTTAAAATTGGACTGTTCAATAAAGAAGTAGAATTGGATGAAATGCTTGAACCAATCGTCAATTTTATGATTGAAAGGCAGAAATTCCAAGTCAAGGACTTAACTGATGACATGGACGATGAAAGCAAGGTTGCTTTTGTTCAGACACTCGTTCTTGAAGGTATGTTAGAAATATTAGTATAATAAAAGTTCATTCGGAAGGGCTCATAGCACCTTCCGAATGAACTCTTCATTTCCTCTCCATTCGAAGCTATCGCCTTCTACTCTACCAATCATGCACTGCCCAATCGGAGAAATAGCAGAAATTGTCATAACATTTTCTCCTTTCAATTGAATAATGCCCAGTCCTATCGAAATGAAATAAGTTAATTCATCCGTTTTAACAATTGCACCCAGCTCAACTTTATTCAAAGGAGTCACCGGATCAATCAAGTCCAAAGCTCTTTTCATTTTTATAAGATCAGCCAAATGCCGAGCATTAATATCCTTTTCATTTTGGCTCATGGCTCGACCTGTCTCATATTTATCACCTGCACTGGACTTAGTTTCATTGTTTGCAGCAGACTGAGCTTCTTTCATTGCTAATTCAGTGATACTAATTTTTTCATTTAATAACCTATCTACTTCATTAAATATGGCCTTTTTTGAAATCAATATTTTGAATGGTTTGTTAATAGAGAAAGGAAGTGGGATGTACTGGGTTCGAACCAGTGACCTCTGCCCTGTCAAGGCAGCGCTCTGAACCAGCTGAGCTAACACCCCAAAAGTGAAGACAAATCTAATTAAAAAAAGAAGCTATCCAATCATACAACCAAGCGATCTTATAAATTAAATAGGGGATACAAAGAATTAGAATTATCAGGATTAAACCCCAAAATCGATTCTTTTTTTCAGCACTTCCATGAAGGCCTCTGTAACCCTTCATCATTTAGTCAGAATGCAAAATAAATCCAGATTCTGATCATTCTCATCATTTAGAAAATAGTCTTCATGGCTAATTTCTGAGACTAGTCCTTCTACATTTTTGTGTAGGTTATTTCTATTTATTCTATTCAATATATCATAGGGTATTCTTAGCAGTGGAGCTGGTAATCTATATTGAAGGTTCAGAACATCGAATTTCATGATCTTTCGTACCGATTTTCTGTTCTTCTCATGATAATCAACAACTTTTTGATTTCCTGCAATTCCTTTCATGTCCACATGACTAAAAATAGCTTTCGCAAGGTTTTTCAATTCTAAACTTGTGTATTCGCGAGCGTGCCATGGATTTCTCGATAAAGTCATTTTAATATTTGGAGTGGTTATAATAGCCTTTCCTTTAGGCTTCAAAACCCGATGAATTTCCTTTAAGAAATTGACATCATCTTTAATATGCTCTATGACTTGAAAGCTAATCACGGTATCAAAAGAATTATCTTTGAGCCCCTCAAAAGGGGGAAAAACAGCTCTCTGGAAATCTACATTTGGATACTTTGATTTTAGATTATCTATTGCTGAAGGAATCTTATCCAAGGCAAGATACTCCTCAGCCAACCCTGATAAAATGGAAATCCCTCGACCTTCTCCACAACCTGGCTCTAAAACTTTACCTTTGACAAAAGGTTTTGCTTCATAATAAGCTTTCAATAAGCGCTGATGAATTGGGTTGTCCGACACCAGTGTATCTGAAGCGATTTCAGTAGTAAATATTGACATAGGCCGCAAAAGTAAAGGATTTGTACCCTTTAAACATCAAAAAAAACTATATTAGTTTTATGACTTTTATTTCAAAATCCGTCTTTCTTTTTTTGTTTGTTTCGTGCCTTATTATGCCGAAATTTACAAAAGGCATCAATTTGTCAAAGGTTGAGTTTAGTTATCTTTATAAAGATGGCCCAGCCAAAATGCGATACAAAATTGCTTATAAGGATGGAACCTATCGAGCGCTTTTTTACTTTGATCTAAAAAAAGTCAGTCCAAAAGATGATGTCAAGAATTTCACACTTGTATCACAGAAAAAATTCACTTCTGGAAAAGAATCGATCATTGAACCTCTTACAAAATATACAAGTAAGTCGAACAATACATCTGTCTACGAACTCACTTTTAAAGTAGACCCTGAACATGACTATTTAGTTGTTAAATTTAATTTTTTAACCGACCCATATGTTTTTGACATCCCTGTCAATAATGGGCTTGCCTTCCCTTTACCGGATTTTATATGCAAAATGCCTTCGGCAGATCAAATTACTGTAAAGGCAATGGACTCTCTTACCTATGAAAAGATCGGAAGAGGAAGCGCAAAGTACTACGGCTACTTTTACAAGGACCACTTTTCTCCCTCATTCCCTCCATTCTCTACAGAAGTGCCAGATGCCAATAAAAGGTTCGTGATAGAGAAAATGGAATCTACGTCTTATGGTTTTTCAGTTCCTTTAGAGCATTATTTATACTATTTTCAGACCGATACATCTTCCAAAAAGGGGGTTTCTTTTTATAGTTACAAGGATTATTTTCCCAATACAAAAAAAGTTGATGAGTTGATTGAACCTCTGATTTACATCGCAACTGAGAGCGAATACAAAAAACTAGACAATGCCAGGGACAAAAAAAACGCATTTGACAACTTTTGGCTTTCATTAATTCCTTCTCAAAAATTAGCGGCTAGGACACTTAGAAACTATTTTAGAAGAGTGACTCAGGCCAATATCATTTTTGCAAATTATAAAGCTGGATGGAAAACAGATATGGGTATGATCTATATATTGTATGGCCCGCCAGATAAAGTTTTTCGAGGAGAAGATGGAGAAACTTGGGAGTACAATGATTTTGATGGCAAATTAAAGTTTAGCTTTGCGAAAGTGCCAAACTTATTCACACAGTTTCACTACAGCATTAATAGATCAAAAAACCTCACGAACCCCTGGTATTCCCAGGTTGAGAAATGGAGAAAAGGAGATTCATAAAAAGGCCAAGTCAAAGCGTAGATCAATCAGAAAATATGGTTTTTGGCACTCGCGCAGTGATAGAGACGATCAAGGCTGGCAAGCCCCTTGACAAAATTTTTATTCAAAAGGACATCAATAACGACTTGAACAAGGAGTTGATGCAATTGCTAAGAGGTTCAATGGTGAGCATTGCAAAAGTACCTTTGGAAAAGCTTAATAGGTTCACAAGAAAGAATCATCAAGGTGTCGTGGCTTTCGTTTCGCCTATCGATTTTGTCACATTGCACAACATAGTTGCGAATAGCTATGAGGATGGCGTGGCCCCATTAGTTTTGATTTTGGATAGAATTACTGATGTTAGAAATTTTGGTGCAATCTGTCGTTCCGCTGAATGTGCCAATGTCAATGGGATTGTCATTCCAAATAAAGGAGGTGCAATGATCAATAGTGATGCTATTAAGACATCTGCAGGTGCACTCAATTACCTATCCATTTGCAAAGAGAGTAACCTTTTAGAGTCAATCAGGTATCTTAAAGAAAGTGGCTTTCAAATCATCTCATGTACAGAAAAAGCCAAAGATTATGTTTATGAAAGCGAAATGAATATCCCCACAGCTATCATATTAGGTTCTGAAGAAGATGGAATATCTCAAGAACTTCTAGATGTTTCTGACCACCAATTTAAAATTCCAGTTTCTGGTCAAATTGCGTCACTCAATGTTTCCGTAGCAGCAGGTATCGTCCTATATGAATGTACTAGGCAAAGAGTTTAATCCTATAGATATTCCTCACCTTTTTGAGATTTTACTTTAGCCACATAGTCGCGAAATTTCCCCTCATTTTCTTTTTTGCAAACAATTAAAACATCGTCAAAATCTCCTACCAAGTATCCTTCTATGTCATCTAGGACCAAAAGCCTATCTGTTTCACTTTTAATCATGTTGTCATGGCAATCACCTAAAATAACATCGCCATCAACCACGTTATTTTGATTATCCTTCTCCCTCATTTCGTGAAGAGAATTCCAAGAACCTAAATCCGACCAATCAAAATCTGCTGGAATTACAAATACATTCGGAGATTTCTCCAAAATTCCATAATCAATAGAGATGCTTTTACATTGACTATAAATTCTATTGATAAAAGGTTCTTCGTCAGGTGTTCCATAGATCCCTTTTCCTTCTTCGAAGATGTCAGATATGTCGGGTTGAAGGGATGAAAATGCATCGACTATAGTTTGTACTGACCAAACAAATATGCCGGCATTCCAAACAAAATCACCACTCTCGATAAACTTCTTGGCTAAGTCAAGTTCTGGCTTTTCTGTAAATGTTTTCACCTTTAAAATAGAATCGCTTTCTCCTTCCAAATACTGAATATATCCATATCCTGTTTCTGGTCGAGTAGGTTTGATACCCACTGTAATTAGCTTATTGCTTTCAGAAGCTGAATAAACGGCTTTAGAAATCACATTGCTAAAGTTCTCTGTTTGAAAAATAGCATGATCCGCTGGCGTTACCACCATGACTGCATTTGGATCTTCAGAATAGATTTTATACGCTGCGTAGGCAATGCATGGTGCCGTATTTCTTCTATCGGGTTCAGAAAGAATTTGATTGTCTGAAAGGTCGGGTAACTGCTCACTTACAAGTTGAGCATAATCACGGTTCGTAACTACTAATATATTATCTTTGTTTGTTGTGTTCAAAAATCGTTCATAGGTCATTTGGAGTAGTGATTTCCCGGTACCAAGAAAATCAATGAACTGCTTGGGACGAGAGTTTCTACTATAAGGCCAGAATCTACTACCAACACCACCGGCCATTATTACAACGTATGTTTTTGATGCCATCAATTTAATTTTTGGCAAATGTAATAATTAAAGTGAAAAAGGAGTTTTGAATATGATTTCGACATCAAATAACCAACATTTCATTTGATGTTGATTGTAACTTTTAACCAGCTCCGGAATTAATTTTATTGATTCAACCTTATAATGAGGATGAATTTCACTAAATTATGTATCCGGAAAAATTTTGAGAAATAATGATTACAAGTCATGAGGTTGGACTGCGAGAGCAATTAAAAGAGACTTTTGGGTTCAGCAACTTCAGAGGAAATCAGGAAGAAATAATAGAAAACATCTTAGCAGGCCATAATACGTTCGTATTGATGCCAACCGGTGCAGGAAAATCGCTATGTTACCAATTGCCGGCAATAGTCAGTGAAGGAACTGCAATTGTTATATCACCTTTGATCGCTTTAATGAAGAATCAAGTTGATCAATTGAACGCTTTTGGTATCCGTGCAGAATTCCTAAATTCCACACTCAATAAAACTGAAGCCAAGAGAGTTAAAAAAGAAACTATTGCAGGTGAAATAAAACTCTTGTACGTCGCTCCTGAGTCCCTGACTAAAGAAGATAATATCTCATTCTTAAAATCTGCAAAAATATCCTTTGCCGCAATTGATGAAGCTCATTGTATTTCAGAATGGGGTCATGATTTCAGACCAGAATATCGACGAATCAAGTCTATTATCGAACAACTAGGCAGTATTCCAATCATCGCCTTAACAGCTACAGCCACGCCCAAAGTTCAATTAGATATTCAAAAGAATTTAAATATGGAGGATGCTCATGTATTTAAATCCTCTTTTAATAGAGATAATCTTTTCTATGAGATCAGACCTAAAGTTGATGTTAATACGCAATTGGTAAGGTTCGTAAAAGAATACAAAGGCAAGTCAGGTGTAATATACTGCTTGAGCCGAAAAAAAGTGGAAGAGATCGCGAACCTGCTTCAAGTCAATGATGTAAATGCGGCGCCTTACCATGCAGGATTAGAAAGTGCAACTCGAATGAAAAATCAAGACGATTTTTTGAATGAAGATGTTGATGTAATTGTTGCGACAATAGCTTTTGGCATGGGTATTGACAAACCGGATGTGCGCTTTGTTGTGCACTATGATGCACCTAAGTCATTAGAAGGATATTATCAAGAAACGGGAAGGGCAGGACGAGATGGTTTGGAAGGAAAATGTGTGATGTTTTACAGTCTTGACGACATCATTAAATTAGAAAAATTTAATAAAGACAAGCCCGTTACTGAGAGAGAAAATGCGAAGTTGTTGTTGGAAGAAATGTCTTCCTATTCAGAATCCTCTGTTTGTAGAAGAAAACAACTGCTACACTATTTTGGTGAAGAATATGTCAGTAAAGAATGTAGCACAAATGGAATGTGTGACAATTGTGCTCATCCAAAAGAAATTTATGAGGGAGATATCTACATTCAAAAAGTCATAGACATTGCCATTAAAACAGGTGAGCGATTTGGCATCAAACATATCGTTGATGTCATACGAGGTATTGAAAGCAAGTATGTCATGAGCTATGATCACAATAAAATTGAAGGCTGGGCAAGCGGAAATGGAGAATCCGAAGTATTCTGGCGATCTGTTGTAAGACAAACTTTACTCAATGAGTTTCTCATAAAGGACATAGAGAATATCGGTATACTAAGGGTGACGAAAAAAGGACATGACTATTTAAAGAAACCATATTCAGTACAACTTTCAAGAGATCATGACTATAGCAAAGAATATCTTGATGAAGAAAATACAACACTGGAAAAGTCACATGATGAAGAGCTCTTTAGCTTGCTCAAAAATTTGCGTAAGAAAGTAGCTAAACAAAAAAATCTACCCCCTTATGTCATCTTCCAAGATCCGTCTTTAGAAGAAATGGCAACTACCTTCCCTACATCCAAAGAAGACCTTGCCCAAGTCAATGGAGTAGGAATAGGAAAAGTCTCGAAATTTGGAAGGCCGTTCATTGATCTTATCTCAGACTACGTCAAAGAAAATGATTTGGTCACGGCTTCAAATGTGGTAATTAAATCTGCTGTCAATAAGTCTAAAATTAAAATTTTCCTCATTCAAAAAATAGATTCCAAAATGGATTTGGAAGAAATTGCGGATGTTAAAAGCATGAGTTATGAAGAGATTTTGACTGAAATCGAAAATATTTGTTATTCAGGCACCAAACTTAATCTCGATTATTATATTGAATCATTCATCGATGAAGATCGCCAAGATGACATTATGGATTATTTTTTGTCCGCGGAAACTGACGATCTGGACGCTGCAATGGACGAACTTGAGTATGATGGCTACACAGAAGAAGAAGTTAGACTGATGCGTATCAAATTCTTATCAGAATACGCTAATTAGATCTTGTAATTTTTCGAATATCGATCTTTGGGTTTAGGCATTTAGCTTAGCTTTGTCTTTTTTATTTAAGTCAGCCAAGAATTATTTTCATGAACATTCTAATCATCGGTTCCGGAGGCAGAGAACATGCCTTTGCCTGGAAAATTAAACAAAGTCCTAAGTGTAACAACCTATTCGTAGCTCCGGGCAATGCTGGCACATCAGCTATTGCTACTAACCTTGATTTAGGTGTGAGTGATTTCGATGGCATCACAACTGCCATCTCAAGTCACAATATTGATTTAGTTGTAGTGGGGCCAGAAGTTCCTCTTGTAGAAGGTCTGCGGGATCATTTAGAATCTCAGGATGATTTAAAAAATCTTTTAATTGTGGGACCCAGTAAGAATGGTGCTCAATTGGAAGGAAGTAAAGAATTCTCGAAAGAATTTATGTTTCGACATGGAATTCCCACTGCTGAAGCCAAGACTATTACGAAAGAGAATGTAAAAGAAGGAGTGAGTTTCTTGAGATCACTTGAAGCTCCCTATGTTTTGAAAGCTGATGGGTTGGCAGCAGGAAAAGGAGTGATCATTACTTCAGACTTGGAAGAAGCTGAAGATTCACTAGAAGAAATGTTGGATGGTCAATTCGGTGATGCGAGCAGCAAAGTTCTGATTGAAGAACATTTGAATGGGATTGAACTATCTGTATTCGTTTTAACCGATGGAGAAAATTACATCATTTTGCCGGAAGCAAAAGATTACAAAAGAATTGGTGAAAATGATGAAGGTCCAAATACAGGTGGAATGGGTGCTGTGTCTCCTGTTTCCTTTGCTCAAGGTGATTTTCTCAATAAAGTAGAAGAAAAAGTTGTTGTACCAACAATCAATGGTCTAAAAAAAGACAATATTGACTTTATAGGATTTGTGTTCATCGGTTTGATGAATTGTGGCGGTGAGCCATATGTTATTGAATATAATGTTCGGATGGGTGATCCCGAAACTCAAGTGGTTTTGCCTCGAATCTCTTCCGATTTCCTTGAACACCTTGTGGCAACAGCGAAAAGAGAATTGAACAATGAGGTCGTCACATTTAAAAAGGAAACCGCAACCACCGTAGTGGCGGTTGCTGGTGGCTACCCAGGAAACTATGCAAAAGGGAAAGTCATTAATGGACTGGATAAAGACTCAACCGCCATAACTTTCCATGCAGGTACAAGCAACAAAAATTCAGAGGTTGTGACAAATGGTGGTCGTGTTCTAGCGTCTACTGGCCTTGGGTCTAGCATTGAAGAAGCCCTTAACAAGTCATATGAAAACCTCTCTGGTATTTCTTATGAAGAGATGAATTTTCGCAAGGATATTGGCCAAGATTTAATAAGATTGGAGTCATAATTTGTGATCATAAAAATGAAAGAAGCAAGTATCATATTCTTCATTATCTTTAGGGTCATTAATAATTTTTGATTCATGTCTGGATGTAGTTCTTGCAGCACACTTACTGCTGCTGATGGCAATGTATTGGGATGCAATAGAAACGGAGGTTGTGATAGCGGTGGTTGCAATAAGCTTAACGTTTTTGATTGGTTGTCAAATATGGATCTTCCTAGAGAAGATACCTTCGATATCGTAGAAATTCGATTCAAAAATGGCCGCAAAGGTTTCTTTAGGAACAACTCAGAATTAGTTTTATACCCTGGTGATGCAGTGGTAGTGCAAGTGCAAAATGGACATCATATTGGTTATGTCTCACTTCAAGGTGAACTTGTTAGACTGCAAATGCAGAAAAAAAAGGTTAAGAATGATGACGAAATTAACGTCATCTATCGTGTGGCTTCCCAAAAAGATTTGGAGAAATTCGAATCCGCTAAAAATAGAGAAAACACGACTTTATATAGAACTCGAGAAGTAATTGAAAGTCTCAATCTTTCAATGAAATTAACCGACGTAGAATATCAAGCTGATAATTCTAAGGCCACTTTCTATTATTCTGCTGAAGAAAGAGTTGATTTTCGCGAACTAATAAAACAATTGGCAGGGGAGTTTCGAATCAGAGTAGAAATGAGACAAATTAGCCTGAGACAAGAAGCTAGTCGATTAGGAGGGATTGGGTCTTGCGGTCGGGAACTCTGCTGTTCAACTTGGTTATCAGAATTCAAAAGCGTTTCCACATCAGCCGCTAGATATCAAAATCTTTCACTTAATCCAAGCAAACTTTCAGGGCAATGCGGTCGGCTGAAATGTTGTCTGAATTATGAATTAGAAACATATATGGAAGCATTGAGTGACATTCCAAAAATAGAAACTTCCTTGTTAACACAGAAAGGAGAAGCTAGATTACAAAAAACTGATATCTTTAGAAAGCTAATGTGGTTTGGGTACAAAGGAGACAATACATGGATTCCTGTTCCAACTTCCAGAGTTGTTGAAATTCAAAAGCTAAATACTGAAAATAAAAAACCAGAAACACTTCTTGAAGACACTACTAAAGAGGCAGAAAGTGAATTCCAAGTATTGAACAGCGACTTGGAAAAAATGGATAAAAAGTATAAGTCCAATACTTCAAAATCTAAAAGAAGGAAAAAAAATAGAAATAGAAATAAGAATAAAAAGAAACCTGAATAACCCATGAAAAATTTAATTCACTCCCTTCTTATTATTTTTTCATTCTCGTTAATGATGTCCTGTGGACCTAAAATAATTATTGATGAATATAAGGACATTTCAACAGGGATTTGGGCTGCTGATTCCATAGCTTCATTTGATTTCATAATAGAAGATACAGTTATCAATTATGAAATCATGTACAATGTTCGCTATGCATCTAGTTATCCTTATTACAATCTATTTGTTACTTATTACCTTGAGGATTCTGTCGGGAACATATTGGCAACCGATCTTCAAGACCTCACACTATTTAATAAAAAAAGTGGGGAAGCCTTGGGTGAAGGAATAGGCGATTTATATGATAGAGAGATTCCCATTTTTGACAAATTTGAATTCACCACTTCAGGCAAATACTCATTTAAAGTCAAACAATTTATGCGAATGGAGGAATTGCCTGGAGTAATATCTTTTGGACTAAAAGTTATAGAAGCTGAAGAAGAAGAAGATTAATTGCTTTGAGAATTAATGTTTCTCCCAATCAGCCGTTTGATCTGTTCATGAAGATGTTCTGGGTGTGACCACAGCTGCCGACTAAAGAAAGTCGCAAATTTCCATTTTTTTTGTTTTAACACGTAATGCTGATAAACATGTGATGCCTTAATTGATATCGCATCATGATACAATTCATCATCTGTTAAAATAGCTCCAATATATTTGTTATGATGACGTATCGTCAAATCCACAAAAGGCATCGAATTATCAATCGTTAGATTATCAATGTTTTCAAATTCCATTTCACGAATTTTTGAAGACAAATACCAATTCACAGAATGTTTTGTTGAACTAGTGTTATAACCTTTTCCATCACCATTGGATATTTCAAAAGCATATTCAAGATACTTTTTCAATAGTTTAGGACCTTCATTCTTCGTTTCCTCTACCCTCAATTGCTGAGGTAAAATACTTGTAACCAAAAATATTTTTTCTTTTGCTCTTGTCACTGCTACATTTAGACGATTCTCTCCACCCTGGACATTAAGACTCCCAAAATTCATATTGAGTTTACCCGAAGAATCTGGTGCATATACCGTAGAAAAAATAATAACATCCTTCTCATCCCCCTGGATATTCTCAATATTTTTTACGATCAAAGAATCTGGGATTACAAATTTATTTGCAATAGAATATTCCTCTAAATAGTCCATGATATTCATCTGTTGCTGGGCGTTAAAAGTCACAATGCCTATTTCCAGATCAGGCTTTGATGAAAGCAAATTTTTCACAATTTCCGCTACCTTTTCAACCTCCATTCGATTTCCATTCTTTTCCCAAATTCCATCTACATGGACATATTCAATGGCATTTTTTCCTTCGTTCAATTCATTGAAATCTGGTAGCATGCGTAATCTATTCTTATAAAAGTGTTGATTAGAAAAGCGAATCAATTCCAAATTTTTACTCCTATAATGACCATTTAATTGAACTTGCATCAAATATTGAGCAGATAAATTTAGCAACGAGTCGAAATCCAAATCTGCAACTTCATTTTCATTTTCGTCTTCCCAACGTACCTGATACAAATCATTAGGCTGAAGCTGCTTCTCATCCCCTGCTATTACCACTTGCTTACCTCGATACATTGCAGGCAAGCCTTTTTCAGCAAAACATTGAGATGCTTCATCAAAAATTACCAGGTCAAATATTTTTTCCATGGGAAAAATAGCTGAGGCGGATTCTGGTGAAGCCAGCCAACATGGAATCAAATCAAAAATTTCTCTTGGAAAACTACCGATCAATTTTCTGACAGGCCAGATTCTTCTTTTCTTCGTCACTTGATGATTGAGATCTCGATAAGTAACCATATTATTCAATCGGTTATACTCTGTGTTTTTATACACTCTTTCTCGCGATTTCATCAAAAGAATTTCGTTGCTGAGTTGAAACTTTTGAGAAACACAACGTTGAAGCTCAATCTGCATTTCTTCAAACTTTTGCGAACTCACTGTCCTTAGTATAGGATATTTTATCTCGATATGATCTATCCAAGCCAGCTTTAATGAGTTTAAAAAAACTTTATGCCACTTCTCTGCATCTGGAATAGGAACGGTCTCATTAATTTTCTCAACTATGCGTTTTTCATCCTCATCAAAACCTTCCTGCAGCTTGTCATATTCACAAATTGAATCGAAATCTTTTTTCAAAGTTGTTAGCAATAAATCAATTTCCATTTGCTTAGCAAAAATCTCTCGAAGTTGAGGAATAGATAAATATTCCTCCCAGTGTCCTAATTTTTCAGCAATCGGTTCCAAAGCGACCAACAACGATTTAAGTTTTTCAATATATTCTTGTTGATCCATTCTCGAAGGCGAAATATATTCGGTCATGTGCCGAATTCCGGAGAGAATGTCTCTTGCTTCAATGCTTTGTTTTTGAAAGAAAAACCAATTTTGAATGTTTATTTTTTTAAATGATTCAGGGAGCCGGCTGAGGCCTATTGTTGTCTTGAGCTTTGTTAAATTATGTTCCAGGTTAAGCCGACTGTCCACTCGTTCAATTAAGTTGTTGAAACCCTCTTTATTGCTTTTCAAATTATTCGCAACTAGTACTCTGGTCATGAATATTTTATCTTTAGAAAACAATTTCCACCAAAACCACTTCAACAAATTACCTCGAGCATCAATCCCTCGTTCAAGGACTTCTTGAAATCTTCCCAGTTCAGAAGATTCCAATGACAGCTCAGGGCCATTATTCTCATAAGATTTTAATACTATTTGCTCGTGTTCGGTCAACTCGTTTTTTGAAATAGTTACTGATTCAGGTTTCAGCAGTTTTACTAAACCATTGTAAACGGTTTCGTCCTGCAATAAAGAAGTGAGATGCTCAATTTCTTCTTCTTTTTTAACAACTTCGGCTACATCTTCAAAAATCATTTTTTTGCCGATGGCTTTCTCTGTCAAAGTTTCCAGTACATTAATAAATGGCTCTATTTCACTCAGAAGTTGTGAAAGTGCACTTAAATCACCTACAGAGTACTTAGAAAATGACTTTCGCTTGAACCATGGGTGGTTTTCATTCGCAAATGACTTAGCATAATTAGCATATGATAATAGCTTTTGGATGAATTCATCTATTTCCAAGAAATTGAATTTTCTATATTCAAGGTTCATCGGAAAAAACTGCTCATGAGGGCTAGATGTGAGATATAATTCTTTAACTGATAAACCACTTTCCTTCTCATCAAACAATGCCGCTTTGAACTCATCTAGTTCTTCATCAAGTTGATCTATTCTTCTACTGGTTTTAAGAAAATTTCTTTCGATTTGAATGGTATCTAAAGAATTATTCATACCAATATATCCTTCCAATCGACTTATTTGACCTTCTATTTGTTCATAAATAGGCTTACGATCATTTTTAAAATCATGTAAGAGGCCTAAAAAATCTCCTAATTGTTTTTCTTTTAATCGTTGAAAAACGACATCCAATGCGGCTCTTTTTTGGCTGACTACCAAGACATTTTTACCTCGTGCTATGTAATCCGAAACCAGGTTACAAATCAGTTGAGATTTACCTGTACCTGGGGGGCCCTGTACCACAGCTGAATTTCCTCTTTTTATAGCCTTGATTACATTTTCCTGATATGAGTCCATCTTAAAAGGTGTAAAAGTTTGATCTTCTTTCACCTTTTTGAGAAACCTGTAATAGGAAGAATCATCATCTTCATTTTCATCTAAGTTTCTCTCTAGAAAAAAATCTTCAAGGCTCTTATGTGGTTGATCCAGCATAGCCAAATAATCAGGTACCAGGTAAGACCCTGCTTGTGGAAAAATTCCTAAAACCCCTTGAGGGTAAAGTTTCAGTTCGCCTTCTTTCTCCTGGTCTTCAATTTCTGACCGAGACATTTTATGGAAACTTTGAAGCTCGTTCTGAAAATTTTCCTGGTTAAAATTTATTTCAAAGTTTTCCTCTTTGAGTAATTCATATAAATCGGTCCGAAAACCAGTACTTTCCTTATCAAAATCATCAAATACTCTGTCGAGTAAGTTTTCATTAGGTTTAACGTTATTATAATAGGCATATGCAAGTAAAAAGGACTTGTTCATCGTCACATTGACATCCTTTCGGATAACCAAATTCCAATTTTTCTTATCAGAATCAATGGCAACAGGGAAAAACATTAATGGGCATCTGGTTATCGTTCCGTCAGAAAACTTCCCTTTGACAAAAGGCCAGCCCACATATAGATCTCTTGCTCCTCTTTCTTCAAATACGAGGTGATCAATGCGATTCAATTTTTTAAGCCGGGCTGATAATTTATTTGAATCACTATCTCTGCTGTCCTGAATAGAACAAAGCGGTATTTTAGTTTTCCTTCCCAAAAGGCCTTCAAGAATTTTAAATGAAGGCTCGTTCAATGCATAATTAAAAGCATGTAAATCTATGAACTGCTCTGACAAAAGTTTGAGCAACAGTATTGATCTACTATTACCAGACAAGTTGGTCAACTTGCGTAAATATGATTGCAGAATTTTTTTCATAGGAAATGTTCACTCTAAAATAATTAAAGCGCAATCAAAATCCGCTGGATCAAATACTAATATGAAACTTTTAAATAAGGACTCATTTTTTGATACACTGAATCTGAAAGAGAAACAATTTTTTGCAGCTCGTCGACGGACAAATAATTGCCATGCTGCATTCTATATTTCACTATAGCCTTTGCGGTTCTATACGATATATAAGGATGTTTCACAAGTGAGTCTATGGAACTTTGATTGATACTAATTTGAACCAATGGTGCTTCTTCTAATTTCGAATGATTCAAGATTGTATCCGCTAGACTTTTGTCCATTCCATACAATTCATAAAGTTGGTTTTGACTTCTAAAACCTCCCAAATCATTTCGATATTTTACAATTCTTTTTGACCAGTAAGGACCAATGCCACGGATACTCATGAATTGAGAAGTGTCAGCTTTATTCAAATCTATTTTCTCAAATGCCAATACGGGTTTTGATACATACCTTTGAATTGGCCTACTTACTATTGCCTTCTTTTTAGTTATTGATGGCATAAGCATATACTTTCTATACTCCTTCACTAGTTGCTTATTGATTCCATAGATTTTGAGCAAATCATCTTTTTGACGAAACTGACCACCTTTTCTTCTGTATTTTATGATATTGTTAGCTACTTTTTGCTTGAATCCTAATTCAACCCACTCTTTTTTAGTCAATGTATTGGGGTTGAAATATTGAATATCAGTAGGGGAAATAGAGATCGTATCTACAGAAGTAAATGCAAGCGTCTCGGCTTTCCATTCTTCTAATATTTGCTTATCCAGGGAATGATCAACCTTCGATATCGACAAGTGGTTTTTAACAATTCTAGGAACAAATAATATGAATCCTGTAATGGGTATCATCACCAAAAGTCCCAAAACCTCACTTCTAGAAAATCCGAAATTCCGCCTGAAAAAATTAATGATAGAATGAGGCATGCAATAAAATTAGAATAATCACATGAATATTCTATGGAATTGAGTCCTTTCTTTCGTAAGCACCTATATCAGGAATGGCATCTCTTGTTGTTCCAATTAAATCAAAACCTAAAAGAGATCCATTAGTTCCGTCTCGCGCTACAGATAAAGAATCAATCTGATAGTTGAACGATAGTGGTGAATAGAAACCAGGGTAATTGGATTCTTGACTGATCAGATTATCAGCTAGTTCCAAATCTGAATTGGCTGATTTTAAAATGTTATTTGTCACCGATATCTGGGCATTCGATTGTTCTGATATTGCAATATGCAATTCTTCATCCATGTCGCCCCACACTATACTATTGACCATTGAGAATTCAAGATCTCCATTCAATAGAGAGCCATCTTGTAGTTCAATAAAATTGCTGATAATAACAGAAGATTGATCTCTACTAAAAGAATTGGGATAATTACTAAATGTACTGTGATTAATCAGATAGCTACCTCCTGCAACCAATCCTATTAATTCCTCTTGACAATTGTATACCTCTGTATTTATCATTTCTAGGTCAGAGGTAAAAGCTCTAACACCAGAAACCGACATGTGTGCAATACTTGTATTACTAATTGTCAGATCAGAAAGGTTGTCTAAATCAGGATTTCCAACTCTTATCCCGATTTGACCATTTCGAATTTCAGCATGATCTACTAGACTATTGAAGCTGCCTTCTAAAAAATAGATTGCATCCCATTGACCTGGTGCTATGTTATATCCGGCATCAAATCGAGTATTTCGTATAATTACTTTATTTTCCGCTTCACCTTCGATTCGCAAAGACCCCTTTACATACAATCCAGCTCCATTGTCTATCAGAATTCTTGTACCAGGCTCAACAGTCAAAGTACAAAGCGTATCTACAATAGCATAATTGTAAATCACATATGGTTTTGGCGAATCCCAAATTTCATCACAATCAATTACTTCTCCATCTATGAAATTGGCATCTTGTCCCCACGCAACAAGTTTTATTTCCTGACTGTTTCCATTGTAGTTCATCACGACGGAGTCTTTTACCAAATATGGAATGTCCTGATCTAACGGATCAATAAAAACTTCGACTAATACCAAGATGCTATCGTTCCCATAAATTATTTCATTTTCAAATGATTCTCCACTCGCCCCATTCACTATAATTGAATACTCTGAGTCGGTTCCTTTACCTAATGATATACGTTCAATTCTAATCGCATTTTCATTTTGATTTCTAATTTTGAATTGACGAGTGACACTACCCACCGAGCTCAAAACAGTGTCAAATTTTAGGGTGTCAAGGGAGAATGTCAACTGAAGATTACCGTCATATGAAACTTCTTCCTGTATTGGGTCACAAGCGGTAAAAAACACACCAAGAGCCAACAGACCGCTGGCTATTATGATTCCGGCATACTTCATTATAAGGAATTGATTCTATTAATCTTATATCTCGCCATCTTTGAGTTTTTCTGCATTCTCTGCAATTCTCAATTCCTCGATAAAATTTCCGATTTCCCCATCCATTACGGTTGGCAAGTTATGCTGAGAATATCCAATTCTATGATCCGTTACTCTACCTTGGGCATAATTATAAGTTCTTATTTTGTCTGCACGATCACCGCTACCTACCATGGACTTTCTTTGAGCACCTACTTCGTCATTGTGTTTTTTCAATTCGATATCATAGATTCTCCCCCTCAAAACTTTGAGTGCTTTATCTAAGTTTTTCAGTTGACTTTTCTCATCCTGACATGACACAACGAGACCCGTGGGAATGTGTGTTAATCTTATGGCAGAATAAGTAGTATTTACTGATTGTCCCCCTGGTCCACTTGAACAAAAAGTGTCCTTTCTCACATCGTTCATGTCAATTTGAACATCTACTTCTTCCATTTCAGGAAGAACCGCTACACTCGCAGCAGAAGTATGAACACGACCTTGAGTTTCTGTGGCGGGTACTCTTTGAACACGATGAACGCCTGACTCGAATTTCATTTTCCCATAAACATCATCGCCAGTCAACATGCAAATGATTTCCTTGAATCCACCAGAGGTGCCAGCAGTCAAATCCATGGTATTCATTTTCCAGCCTTGCTTTTCGGCATAGCGTTGATACATACGATGTAGATCTCCCGCAAAAATCGCTGCTTCATCTCCACCAGCCCCTCCTCTAATTTCTAAAATTGCATTTTTATCGTCATTAGGATCTTTTGGGATAAGCATCTCTTTGAGAAGTTCTTCCATTTTTTCCCTTTGAGGTTCTAATTCATCCAATTCCATTTTGGCCATCTCCCTAAATTCCGTGTCTTTTTCATTTTCCAAAATTTCCTTGGAGCTAGTGATATTGTTCAAAATGAGGCTATACTCATCGAACTTAATGACAATCTTTTCAAGGTCTTTATATTCTTTACTCAGTTTTGAGTATTTACCCATGTCTTCCATGGCATCCGGCTGAACGATGAGTTGTCCAACCTCTTCGAAACGATGCTTGATTTCTTCTAATTTGTCTATCATTCGATAAATATTTGAATGCAAATCTAATCAATGGTCGGTCAGCAGGAAAGTATAATTGCTTTCAGAAAACTAATTAATCTGTCCATTACAAAATCCGAACAACAAATTTTTCCGTTTAAATTGCAACGAATTTATCGATGATGAAAAAAACAACTGCACTAGTTCCTATTGTTATGTATTTACTCTGCTCTTGCCTATCACCTCAGGACATCAATCTATCGAATGATGAAGCAATCAATTCCATTGAATCCAGTCTTGAATTACAAAAGGAATTTTTGCTAGGAAAAAGAATGATAAAGGAGATTCAAGTTTCAGGAAAGATTGAGCAAAAAGAATTCGTCATTGATTCCAATTTCTTCAAACAAGAATTAGAAATACTCCATGGGAAAAAACTTTCTCAAATTTTTCAGCCTACAGCTTACAACAAAACAATCAATGGCAATGTCATTCGATATGATAGAAAAATAGGAGAAAAAATGGGTCCTCAGTTGTTGAAGATTACCAAGTATTCATCTGAATCCATTCGGACTATTTCCATCGAAGAATACTCAGAAAACCTGCTTTTTAGCCTGAACAAACAATCATCCTTTCTCTTCAACGAAGAGAGAATTCTTGAGAGCTATTCAATTGAAAGTTCACAAAAAATTATAGGCTTGGAAGCATCAAACCATTTTGTAAAAGGCAAAATAATTCAAGATTAAACGCGAAGAAGCGCTTGGAAAAAACCAATATTCTCCTCTTTGTTCTTGACTACTAGACAGGGAATATCTTCATCATATTTTAGCAAACCAATTGCCGTGCTACGTAAGAGCATAGATGCGGCTTTTGTTTTTCCTGTGGATCCTAAAACAATCATACTTACCTTTTTTTCTTCTGCCATCTCATAAATATTATCGGAAGGCTTGTCGTCATTATCAAGAGTAAAAATCACTTCAAAAGTAGAGTCATCAATCTCATGTTGTTGCTTGAATTTACTATATTCTTTCCTTTTGTTTTTTTGCATTATCTCCGCGAATTCTTCATATGTTTTTCCGGTAGCACTATAACCTGTCGGAACATAGAAAACGTGCTGTAGATATACTGTGAGGTCTTTTTCTTTTTGAATCGCTTTGGCCACTTTTAAAGCCCGAACAGAATTGTCTGAAAAATCTAGAGGTATCAATACACTGGAAATCTCGGCCAAGGCGGTCGTTGGTACAAGCAAAACTGAGCAATAGGAGCCACCCATAATCTTTGCAGCATGAACACCCGTAGAATCCGATTTAGGCTTGATTCCCATCACGATCAAGTCGATTTCCTTCATATGCGGCCATGCTAAAATTTCAGAAGCATTCGAACCTCGAATTATTTCAATACTCGTCTCGCACGAGTAATCAAATTTTTGACTTATTAGTTCTTTGAATTGTTTTTTTAGAGAGGTGTCTAGATTGACTTTTACAGCATGAATAAAAATAACCTTTTTACATGCTACAAGATGTGCCATCATTGAACTGTATCGTATAATGTGCTCATCCAATTTTGAGCCATCGAGACATACTAAAAAGTTATTCATTCCAGGCATAGTAATTCATTATCTATTTGGTAGAGAATAAATTTAAACGATTTTATTCTATATCGGTCAGATTTTTTTAAGATTTAAAAATATCTACCATACCACTTTTGAAATGAATATAATGCCCAAACACGAGCATGGCTGTCTTCGGGGTTTCTAGAATGTAATTGCTGATTTAGCTTATTGATTTCCTCCCAGTTAAATATTTGTTGGCTTTCAATCAAATCACGGTTGAAGACATGATCGGATAATTCTGATTTAAGAGAAGATTTTAACCAATTTAATAGTGGCATCTCAAACCCTTTTTTCGGCCGTTGGTATAACTCCTTTGGTAAAATATCTCTATAGGTGTCCTGCAATATTTTCTTTCTCATCGCCCCATCCATCTTGTAACTCTCTTGAAGGGAAAAAACGAATTCTAATAGTTCATGATCCAAAAAAGGCACCCGAACTTCAAGACTATTCGACATAGACATCAAATCCACTTTTTTCAACATGTCATTCGGCAAAAGAAAAGTGCTGTCCATTCTCAAAACATCATTCATATCTGTATAAGAATCCAATGCTGACATCCATTCTTTTTTGATTTGACCTTCCTGTGGCTTTGCTAATAAAAGTCTACTCACTTCATCACTAGAAGCCATACTCGCTAAAAACCAGTATCGTTCTGCCCTGTTCAATTTTGCGGCTTTTGAAAATCGAACAATCTGCCTCATCGAGTTGCTGAATTTATTTGATCTTGATTTAGGCATTATTCCAGCCACAGGAGCAGCGGCCTTTAAAATTTTCTCAAATCCTCCGCCATGTTCCATTCTCCACCAAGCTGCATGTTTGTTGTATCCTGAAAAAATCTCGTCTGCCCCGTCTCCAGACAAAGCTACTGTCACATGTTCCTTGGTTTTTTTACTTAAAACATAGACAGGAATAGCCGAAGAATCAGCAAACGGTTCATCTAGGTGTCCTACGATATCCTGGATGTGAGAAAATATTTCATCATTGGTCAACCTAAATGTTGAATGATTTGTTTTAAATTTTTTTGCGACAGACTCTGCATATTTCGTCTCATCAAAAAATGGGTTATCAGAAAAACCAATAGAAAAAGTAGATAATTGATCGGTTTGCTGGGAAGCAACTGCTGTAATCACGCTAGAATCTATGCCACCACTCAAAAAACAACCCAAAGGAACGTCAGCGACCATTCTTTTTCTCACTGATTCTGCTAGCCTCTCTCTGAGTTGAATTTGAGCGTCACCGTATGATATATTTAACGTATTTCGATTTTTTGGAATTTCATAATAAGATGAAACTTCAACCTTACCATTTTTAATTTCAATCAATTCGCCAGGCAGTAATTTCTTGACCCCCTGAACCATCGTTAATGGAGCTGGGATATAGTTTAATTGTAAATAATAATTAAGTGCTGTTTCATTGATTTTTGGTTTAAAACCATAGGCCATTATTGCTTGCAATTCAGAAGCAAAAAGAAACTTAGACTCATCTTGAGCGTAAAGCAGTGGTTTAATTCCAATTCGATCTCTAGCAATAATAAGATCATTGGTTTTGTTATCGTAAAAAGCAAACGCAAAAAATCCATTTAATTTATGAATAGCCTGTTTACCTTCATGAATCAATAGATTTAGCAATACTTCTGTATCTGAGTCTGAATCAAATGACACTCCATTAATCTGTAATTGTTGACGCAGTTCTTGATAATTATATATCTCACCATTAAAGACCAAGTGATATCGATTGTTATAAGCTGACATAGGTTGATGGCCAGCTGAAGAAGTATCTATGATAGAAAGCCGTCTATGACCTAGGCCCAGGATGTGGTTTTTGTATGTACCATGATCATTTGGACCTCTGTGAGAAAGGGTCTGGGTAGAAAGTTCCAAATTGGCCAATTCTTTCTGACCAACTTCATCAAATGCCCATATACCAGTAATTCCACACATATTTAAACAAAAAGCAAGCTAGAAAAGAATTTGATAATTCGCATAAAAAAACCGATTCCTTTAAGAATCGGTTTTAAGTGGAGCATATCGGATTCGAACCGATGACCCCCACGCTGCCAGCGTGGTGCTCTAGCCAGCTGAGCTAATGCCCCTAAAAGGTGGCAAATATATTGTTTCAAAATTGCCACTCCATTATTATTCAAGCTTTTTTTAATCACCTGTCACATAAGCAATGGCCTCTTCCATTGTCTCAAATGGCTCCATAATATGTGGCGCAGCAAATCGGTTATAACCACGCAATAAAACTTTTTTAACACCTCTGATTCCCAAAATGGCTCCTTTTAGCATTAATGGCTTTGTTGATCCAGCAAAGTCATATGCAGATTTCATGAATTTTGGAGTCGTAAATGAATCGGAAACATCGACAATAATTCTAAATTTTTCATTTCTCTCTAGTATCCGTTCTGTTTCATCATCAATGATTTTCACCATTTCTGTGTCCTTCGTATTCCTTAAATCAGAATGAATTATGTCCTTGCCTTTTTCTTTGATATAGTTTATTTGTCCCATAAATAAGGTTTGTTGGTTTTGATCTAAACTAAGGGTGAAAAGTGTCAACAAAAATTCTTTTGTCTATAAGTATATACCATTTGCAGATTTGAAAACAACTTTTAGCAGCTGCAACAGCTTAAAATATCTGTTATGAAAAAAAGCATTTAAAGCTCATTTCCATTTTCGTCCCAGTACTTTTTAGCATCTATAATTCCGCCAACAAAGTTTAACTCTGCCTCCTTCTGACCATTGGGATGCCATCGAACACAGAGGCCTTCAACTTTGTTGTTAACGTAATTCAACTCTGCGGCGATCTGTCCATTCGGATGCCATTCTTTATATGAACCCATTTTAAGCCCTTTGACAAAGGTAATTTCTGATTTCCTTTCACCGTTTTCATGCCACCAATTACCAACACCTTCTATTTCACCATCAACATAGTTGGCTTCAAATTTCTTTTTTCCATTGTCATACCACTTGGTACTTTTTCCTTCCGCTCTGTCATCTATATAGTTCATTTCAACAGCCTTTTGACCATTTTCGTGCCATTCGATGTACAGGCCCATCTTGTTTTTAGAATAAATAGTTTCGGATTTTTTATTGCCATTTTTATGAAAAGCGGTACTTAATCCATCTTTCATTCCGTTGACATAATTCTCTTCTGTTATTCTATTTCCAAACTTTTTGTACTTCACTAATCCATCTAGGGGCGTTTCAGAATCCATGAGATAATAGAGGTCATCTTCACGATGTTCAATATCGCGATGAGATAAAATTTCATCTGAGCTCTCTTGCGCAATAACAAGAGTAGGTAAAAAAAGCACTAAAAAGATGATGGTTTTCATTGGCTAAAAGTTAGTTATAGTAATATAATTACTATTTTCAATTATTACCAATGCGCCTAATTCGGAATAACCTATTTTGAATAGTTCATTAGGTCTTAATTCCTAAACAATAACTTATCTAAAGTTGCTAATTATGAAGAGACACTTAACAAAATAGGCACTTCTTAACGGTATTCAACAGGATTTTATTGAAAATACGTCTATTTAATATATTCAAATTCTCCTTTTTCAGACTGAATCGTCACTTTGGTTTGGTCGGCTATTTCAACTCGTCCTATTACTTGTGCATCCACGCCAAATGATTTTGAAATGTCAATTAAACTTTGAGCGATTGATTCGGGAACATATAATTCCATCCTGTGTCCCATGTTAAACACCTTGTACATCTCTTTCCAATCCGTTCCACTTTCTTCATGAATAAGTTTGAATAATGGAGGAACTTCAAACAAATTATCCTTAATAATATGTACATCGTTGACAAAGTGTAAAACCTTAGTTTGGGCTCCTCCGCTGCAGTGTACCATGCCATGAATTTGTGATCGAAACCTTTCTTTGAAAATCTGTTTGATTATAGGCGCATAGGTTCTAGTTGGTGACAAGACTAGTTTCCCGGCATCTAAAGGAGAATCTTCTATTCTATCTGTAAGGCTTTTTGTTCCAGAGTAAATCAAATCTTCTGGAACGGAAGGATCGAAACATTCAGGATACAATTCCATGTATTTTTTAGCAAAAACATCATGTCTTGCTGAAGTCAGTCCATTGCTGCCCATTCCGCCGTTGTACTCGGATTCATAGTTCGCTTTGCCATAAGAGGACAAACCGACGATCACATCTCCACCTTGAATGTTTTCATTTGTGATGGCATCTGATCGTTTCATTCTGCCAATAACAGTACTGTCTACCACAACTGTTCTGACCAAATCACCTAAGTCCGCTGTTTCTCCTCCCGTGGAGCGGATATCAGAACCGTTGTCTCGAAGCATTTGCAGCACTTCTTCAGTGCCTTCTATTAAAGCTGTAAGGACTTCTCCAGGAATTAAATTCTTATTTCTTCCGATGGTTGATGAAAGTAAGATATTATCAACTGCACCTACACAAAGCAGGTCGTCAGTGTTCATGATTACTGCGTCTTGAGCGATTCCTTTCCAAACCGACAAATCGCCTGTTTCTTTCCAATACATGTATGCCAGAGAAGACTTTGTGCCAGCACCATCTGCATGCATAATGTTGCAGAAGTTTTCATCGCCACCCAAAAGATCGGGTACTACCTTACAAAAAGCATTCGGAAATATACCTTTATCGATGTTTTTAATAGCATTGTGAACGTCCTCTTTGGATGCGGAAACACCGCGTTGCATGTATCTTTCGTTCATGGTATTTATTTTTTTGCAAAACTAATAAACTATCATTTCCTAATTCCTCAGAGCACTAATAGAGTTCAATTATTTGGTTTAAATAATGTTAGACAGTTCAATTCGCCGAACGAATACAAAATAAAATCTATCTTTAAAACAGAATTAGAATGTTGATGAATCATGATACACAAAATTGAGAATCTAAGTGAATACTTTTTAGCTTATGAAAAGAGTTTTGCCAACCCAGATACTTTTTGGGAAAGAGTAGCTAATCAATTCTTTTGGAGAAAAAAATGGGATAAAGTAGTCGAATGGAATTTCGAAGAACCTAAAGTTGAATGGTTTGTCAACGGCCAACTCAACATTACAGAGAATATACTGGAAAGGCATCTTTTCACAATAGGTGAAAAACCAGCCATCATTTGGGAACCTAATGACCCTAGTGAAAAAGGAATTACCCTTACTTATAACCAACTACATGAAAAAGTTTGTGAGTTCTCTAATGTGCTAAAAAATAATGGTATTGGAAAAGGGGATCGAGTCATTATCTATATGCCTATGATACCTGAAGCCGCAGTTGCTATGCTGGCTTGTGCAAGAGTTGGGGCAGTACATAGTGTTGTGTTTGCAGGATTCTCTTCCAATGCATTAGCGGATAGAATCAATGATTGCAAGGCAAAAATGGTACTGACTTCTGATGGTAATTATAGAGGTGCAAAAACGATACCTGTTAAAGCTGTCGTAGACGAGGCTATCGAAAAAACCACAACCATAGAGAAGGTCATCGTAGTGGAAAGAACTAAGTCTGAAGTAACTATGATACCAGGTCGCGATCTCTGGTGGCATGACGAAACCGCAAAGGTTGATAGTAACAATCAAGCTGAAGTAATGGACTCTGAGGACATGCTTTTTATCCTTTATACTTCTGGTTCAACAGGCCAACCTAAAGGCGTTGTCCATACAACTGGAGGTTATATGGTATATACCCAATTCTCCTTTCAAAATGTTTTCCAATATAATAGTGATGATGTGTATTGGTGTACCGCTGATGTAGGATGGATAACCGGTCATTCTTATATCGTATATGGTCCTTTATTGGCTGGGGCAACAACGGTCATGTTTGAAGGCGTACCAACCTATCCAGATCCGGGGCGTTTTTGGGCGATCATTGACAAATACAAGGTCAACCAATTTTATACCGCACCAACTGCCATTAGGGCACTGGAGGCACATGGACTTGAGCCTGTAGCACCTTATAAATTGGACTCTTTGAAAGTTTTGGGAACAGTAGGTGAACCAATCAATGAAGAAGCATGGCACTGGTATCACGATCATATTGGAAAAGGAAAATGTCCAATTGTCGACACTTGGTGGCAGACAGAAACTGGAGGAATTATGATTTCTCCCTTAGCAGGTCTAACACCAACGAAACCTGCCTATGCTACGCTGCCACTTCCGGGTATTAGACCTGTCATCGTAGATGCGGATGGCAACGAACTCAAAGGCAATGGTGTAGAAGGAAATTTGTGTATCAACTATCCTTGGCCCTCTATGATTCGCACCACTTATGGAGATCATGAACGATGCAAAAACACGTACTTCTCAAATTATAAGGGAATGTATTTCACAGGAGATGGATGTAAAAGAGATGAAGATGGCTATTACAGAATTTTAGGCAGGGTCGATGATGTTATTAATGTATCTGGACATAGAATGGGTACCGCAGAAGTAGAAAACGCTATCAACGAACACCCAATGGTCATCGAATCAGCAGTTGTAGGATATCCTCATGACATCAAGGGGCAAGGCATCTATGCTTATGTCATTTGTGATATGTCCAATCGTACGGAAGACAATCTGAAAAATGAAATCAAAGCTACCGTCAATAAAATAATTGGCCCTATAGCCAAACCAGATAAAATTCAGATTGTACCTGGGTTACCCAAAACAAGATCAGGTAAAATTATGAGAAGAATTCTTCGAAAAGTCGCAGAAAATGACACTTCGAGTTTAGGTGATACTTCCACACTACTCAACCCTGAAGTGGTTGAAGAAATAATTATAGGAGCTAAAAGTATTTAAAGCACTAAAGTTCAAATTTTATCCCTTGTGCCAAAGGCAAATCATTACCATAGTTGATGGTATTGGTTTGTCGACGCATATAAACTTTCCAAGCATCCGAGCCTGATTCTCGTCCGCCGCCAGTTTCTTTTTCACCACCAAAAGCACCTCCAATTTCTGCACCTGATGTACCAATATTGACATTGGCAATTCCACAATCAGAACCAGCTTGAGACAAGAATAATTCCGACTCTCTCATATCTTTGGTCATAATGGCTGAAGACAAACCTTGAGGCACTGCATTTTGTAAAGCAATCGCATCTTCAAGTTCCTTGTATTTTATCAAATAGAGAATCGGAGCAAAAGTTTCGGTTTGGACTGTTTTGAAATCATTCTCAACTTGATAGATAGCTGGTTTAACAAAACAACCTGATTCAAACCCTTCACCAGTCAACACTTCTCCTTCCACGATCGCTATTCCTCCTTCCATATCCAATCTGGCAATAGCATCTTCATACATTTCCACTGCCTGATGATCAATCAATGGACCCATATGTTTGGATTCGTCCAGAGGATTTCCAATTTCTAATTGACTATATGCATTCTTCAGTTTGTTTTTGACCTCTTCAAAAATATCCTCATGTACTATTAATCTGCGCGTAGAAGTACATCGTTGTCCACAGGTCCCAACAGCTCCAAAGACCGCTCCAACCAAGGACATTTCTAAATCCGCCTTATCTGATATAATGATGGCATTATTTCCACCTAATTCTAAGAGTGCTCTTCCCAATCTTTTGCCTACAGCTTCCCCAACAGATTTACCCATTCGAGTAGATCCTGTAGCCGAAATAAGTGGAATTCTTTTATCGTTCGACATCAATTGGCCTACTTTAGCATCTCCAATGACCAAGCAGCTTACTCCTTCAGGGACATCATTCTTCTTGAAAACCTTTGCCGTAATTTTCTGACAAGCAATAGCCGTTAGCGGCGTCTTTTCACTTGGTTTCCAAACACAGACATCACCACACACCCAAGCTAGTGCAGTATTCCATGACCATACTGCGACTGGAAAATTAAAAGCTGATATGATACCTACTACACCAAGTGGATGATACTGTTCATACATTCGATGATTGGGTCTTTCAGAATGCATACTCAGTCCGTATAATTGGCGAGAAATTCCTACCGCAAAGTCGCAGATATCAATCATTTCTTGCACTTCCCCCAATCCTTCTTGATAAGACTTTCCCATTTCATAAGAAACCAATTTCCCTAAGTCTTCCTTGTGATCGCGAAGCGCTTCTCCTAATTGTCTAACAATTTCACCACGTTTTGGTGCAGGTACTTGGCGCCATACTTTGAAAGCATTTTGGGCCTTTTCTATTGTCTCTTGATACGCTGTTTCACTTGCCATTTCAACGGCAGCAATAACTTGACCGTCGACAGGAGAAACTGATTGTATGTTTTGAGCAGCAGTAGATATCCAGTCGGATCCTGTGCTCGTTCCGAGGTTTGATTCTTCAATGCCTAAGTTTTTTAAGGCCTTGGAGATTCCAAATTGTTTTGACATGTTGGGTGTTGTTTGTTTAATCAAATTTATAACTACTTAACCAATTTCAACGGAAGTCTTTTAACTAAAAAAGCCTCTGATTAAAAAAACCAGAGGCTTAGCATACTATTTATTTGAACTTTATTACCAACCTATACCATAAAAGGCTTTTAGCCCATCATCGTAAATACCTTCTAGTAAAATACCAGAACCATCAGTGTAACGAGAAAGTGATCTTGAAAGATCTTCTACATTTCTAATAGGTCTTTTATCTATTCCAGTTATGATGAATCCTTCTTTAATACCTGCTTCTTTCCATTTTCCTTTTTCAAGCACTACTAGTTTGGCGCCACCTTCGATGTTTAAATCCTTTGCTTCTTCCTTTGAAACATCTTCAAAAGTTGCCCCTTGAATAATCACGCTATTATTTGTACTAACAATAGCTTTAGTAGTATTAAGCGTATTTTTCAAAGTGGCTGTTACAGACTTTTCTTTTCCATCACGGACAAAAGAAACCAAAACCTTATCACCAGGTCTGTTCAAAGCCACTTTTTCTTGTAGCTCTGCTGTTTTGGTAACTTTCTGACCATTTATGGCAATAATTACATCTCCTGTCTCTAGTCCTGCTTCATCAGCACCACTATCCTCTCTCACATTTGCAATATAAACTCCTTCAAGAATATCTAAACCTTCTTCCTCTGCCAACTGCGAATTGACATCCCGAATGTTGATGCCTAATAAGGCACGTTGTACCACACCAAATTCCTTCAAATCCGCGACAACCTTACGTACTAAAGTTGCTGGAACTGCAAAGGAATAACCCGCATAAGTGCCTGTAGGAGTAGCTATCGCTGTATTAATACCAACTAATTGACCTTTTAAATTTACTAGTGCTCCCCCTGAATTTCCAGGGTTGACTGCAGCATCTGTTTGTAAAAAAGACTCAATAGCCAAACCGTTTCTATTTTGCAGAATATTGATGTTTCTTCCTTTAGCGCTAATAATCCCTGCTGTAACTGTTGATCTAAATTCAAATGGATTGCCCACTGCCAAAACCCATTCACCTACTTGAACTTGGTCGGAATTTCCTAATTCGACAAAAGTCAAATCTCTGGAGTCAACTTTTAATAACGCCAAATCTGTAGTAGGGTCAGTTCCTATTACTTCCGCTTTAAATGTCCTGTTATCATTCAACAGAATTTCAACATCCGTCGCGTTTTCAACCACGTGGTTATTGGTGACTATATAACCATCATGACTTAAGATCACACCACTCCCTGTTCCAACAGAAGGTCTTTGCTGATACTGTCTACCTTGAGGTTCACCAAAAAATTGCCTGAAATAATCATCAAATTGACCTTGATTATTTGAACTACTTCTCTCAACTGTACTTCTTATATGAACGACACCAGGCGTCACTATTTTAGCTGCATCTACGAAATTCATTCCTACAGGTGCAATAGTTTTCGTGTCATAATTTGAAAAACTAATCGCCTTATCTTCTGCATGGATTATTTTAGTTGTGTTTTCTTCACTAAATATTTGAAAGCCTCCTACTGCTATTAATCCTCCAAGAAAAGAAGCTGCTACTAGCCCAATAAAATATTGTTTCTTATTCATGTCTCAAAAATTTCATTATTAAAATCATTACAGCAATTAACGAATACAAATTAGGAAAAGTTAAGAGCTTAACATTATTTAACAAAAAAGACCCTGCTACCGGAATAACAGGGTCCAACCAAAACTCAACTTACTTTACTGCTATTGTCTTTTTTTGAATCTTCTTTTCATCTTTAGCGATGGTTACATTCAATATGCCTGCTTCATATTTTGCATCTACTTTATCAGCGTCAATATTATCCGGCAATTGGAATGATCTTTTGAAAGATCCATAACTAGTTTCGATGGAATGAAAATTTCTTTCGTCTTTTTCATTTTGAACTTTTCTTTCACCAGATACTGTTAGTACCCCATCATTAAGATCTATGCTTAAGTCATTTTTGTCAATACCTGGAATTGCAAATTGTATTTCAAATTGCTTCTCTGTTTCTGCGATATCAACTTTTGGCGTGAAAGAATTTTCGCTATTCAAATTTCCATTGAAAAAATTATCGTTAAATAAGTCATCGAAGAATCTGTTTACACCTTGTGTTCTGTATCTTCTAGGGTTGTATTTTATAAGTGACATTTTATTAAATTTTTATGATTAATATTTTTAACAACACTATTGTAAAAACTATGCCAACAGAATAATTCTGTCATTATGTCTGTTTTTCAGCAAGTTTTTACATTTTTCCAGTCATTATGTCTGTTTTTAAGACCAGGGCGTGTCAAAAAGTATTTGAGCTGAATATATTCTGGTCTTTATAAATCTTTTTTCAGATTTTATATTGGAGATTAGTAGGGAAGCTGCTAATATTGCAATCCCAAAATCAGAGAGCGATCTCAAGATTTAAAAATTCCTCTTTAGCTCAGTTGGTTAGAGCATTTGACTGTTAATCAAAGGGTCCTTGGTTCGAGCCCAAGAAGAGGAGCTTAAAAATTAGGCACTTACAGAGTTATATCAGTAAGTGCCTTTTTATTTGCCCTACAATAAGGCACAGGTCTTCAACTTTTGTAATAGGAAAAAAGAATGATTCAAAAGGACATTCTGTTGATTTAAACCTATTTCGAATATCTACAAGGGTCAGTGTTAATGATTTCTTTTCTCAGATTAGCGCTTGAATTTGTTTCCCGAATTGGCTCAGTTTACCAATTATTTCCATGGATCGAATTTCCCTTTCATATACTCCTGATGTTGGATAATAATCACTTTTTGGACTTCCTTTCCTTCAGTCCTTGAACGTTGCATTATTGGTGCAAATCCAAATTCATGTGAAAAATAGTAAGTGGTTTTGCCTTCTTCATAAATAGACGAAAAATACTGGAATGAAAACCCTTTCAACTCCAATTCTTCTTTTCGAACTGTTGCTTTTCCGGTAGGACACAGATTCTTTAGAATCATTCTATTCTTTCGAATTTGACGATTCACTGCGGCGATGACTCGTTCATTTTTTCTCTTATGTTGATTGTGAAAATTAGCGCGGCACTGACTACTGCAAAATTTCTTATCTATTCTACCCGCCAATACTTTTTGACAGGACAGACATTTATTATTATCCATCTTAATATACGTTTAGGTTGGCTTATACGTTTAAATATACGTAACTATATGTTTAATAATAACTTTCCGTTTTTCTTTTTCTTTTGGTTTACCTAATGGAATTCACAAAAAGAGAAAAGCAGATCACATTGAAACATCTCTATATCGATGATCAAAAAATGATTGGGATAAAATTCCATCCTGATAAGGTGCTCCAAGCTTTAATAAAGGAACTCCCGTCTGTAAAATGGAGTGAACAATATGGAATGGCCTTTGTTTTGAATAACGGGACCAATTTGAATTCGATCTTTGATAAATTCAAAGATGTGTGTTGGATTAATTGTATTCATTTTTTTCCTAATAGACCAATAAGTTTGAATAATGAGAATCTAAGTGTTGATAGTTATAGAAAGCGGCGTCCGACAAAGAACTGGCGGTATTGTCCTGAAGAATTTTATCAGAAACTTGAGATTAGAAAATATGCTTTCAATACAGCAAAGGTGTATATAAGCATGTTTGAAAAGTTTATTAATTTCTATTCGAATCAAGAAAATTTGATGGCCTTATCAGAACAGGAGATTCATAAATATTTACAATTTCTGGTACAAGAAAAGAAGTCTGATTCTTACCTAAATCAGTCAATAAATGCAATTAAATTCTATTATGAGGTTGTTAAAGAGATGCCGAATAGATTTTATTCAGTGGACAGACCAATTAAAAAGGAACCTCTTCCTAAAGTAATTAGTAAAGAGGAAGTATGGGATATGATCAATCTGACTGAAAACATTAAACATCGTTGTATCATTGGGCTGTTGTATTCATCAGGCCTTCGCAGAGGTGAATTACTCGACCTAACATTCGAAGATATTGAAAGTAAAAGGATGATGATTAAAGTGAGAAATGCTAAAGGAGGCAAGGATAGGTATACTCTATTGAGTGAAAAAGTATTGTTAGATTTACGTCAGTACTATTTGGATTATAGACCAAAGAAATATTTGTTCGAAGGAAAACCGGGGTTTAAATATAGTGGGACAAGTGTGGGCAGAATAATTAGTACAGCGGCTAGGAAAAGTGGCATTTATGCGAGAGTTACTCCTCATGTTTTAAGGCACAGTTTTGCTACACATCTACTGGAAGCGGGAACAGATTTAAGATACATTCAGGTATTGTTAGGTCACAATTCATCCAAGACGACGGAGATTTATACATTTGTAGCAAATTCTAATTTTAAAAATATTGTGAATCCCCTAGACATGGGTTAACTATAGTGTGAATATATCACAGTACTTTAGCCAATTGTTATGTGGAACTACTACTAGA
>JAGDZN010000014.1:0-13420 GCA_049115835.1 Reichenbachiella sp. | reverse complement strand
TCACGCCTACTGATGTAAACAACGGTACCGATAACGTAATTGCAGGACTTACTGCGGGTACTTATGAAGTAACTATCGACAATGCCAATGAAAACTGTACTGGTGATGGACCTTTCCAATTCGTTATTGATAATGATGCCGTTTCTCCGGATATTCAATTTAATGTCACAGCAAATGATGAATACTGTGGTGGAGTTAATCAAGGAAATGGTGAATTGAATGTATACGTTGATGAAAGTGGAACCCCAAATACAACCACTGAATATAGTTATACATGGTATAGAGGATCTGGAACGGGAACTACTTTAGCCAGTACAATGGGAAGTACAGTAATTACCAATAATAACACCACTCTTACTGGATTAAGTAATGGTACATATACTGTAGTGGTTGAAGATCTTGATGGGTCAAATGGGAACTTAAACTGTTCAAGCACATTAGAAATCATAGTAGATGAGTCCAGTCCAATAATTTCTATTACATCTGATGAATACTCAGCCTCACATATTGATTGTAATCAACTCACAGGTAGCTTTAATGTAACAGATGTAAGATTTAATAGTTCATTGGCTGCTTCACTTACCCCAGCTAAACCACTAACTGAATTTACATTCCTTTATGAGACTTCTGCTGGCGGGGTGCATGGTGGAGTTACTGGTGGCGATAACGGTGAGGACATATCTGATCTTGCCGCAGGCGATTATCAATTGACAATTACTTGGGATGATGGTACTTGCAATAGCTCTACATTGCCATTTACAATCTTTGATAACAGCGTGGCTCCTGTTGTTACATTTACTGTTGATGAAGTAGACACGTATTGTGGAACAGCTGCTGCAGTCGGAGGTTCTGGTCAAATTACGGCTAACGGACAGAATGCTGCTGGAACTTACACATTTGAATGGTTCTATGGTTCAGGAGTAGGAACAACTTTGGCTGCTTCAGGCATTCCAACTCAGGGAACCTCAGGTACTAATGGGCAAACTGCAACTGGATTACCTGACGGCACTTATACCGTAAGAATAACAGATAACAATTGTTTAGCTACTGCTGAAATCGTTCTAGGAGAAGACACCCCTGAAATCAGTCTTGATATAGCAAGTATTTTAGATGTAGATGTTGATCCAAATACGAATTGTTATAGTGCTGCTGGTTTTGAAGGAACTGGTGCTATTCAAATATTGAATGTAATGGAAGATGGTGTTGACAACGGAATTGCTGGATATGAATTTACATGGAGTGGGTTGTCGGCATCAGCATCTGAAAATGATGTCAGTGCGGTAAGAGATCAAGTTACCATTTTGGAAGACGGAACCTATACTGTCGATATTTTAAATACAACAACAGGTTGTACAACTACTACCTCTTCAAGTATTGACATTGTCGTAGAAAATGAATCCATTGACCCAACAGTTGCTTCTACTAAAGACACAAATACGATTTGTGACGCGGCAATAGTTGGAGATTTTGATGGAACAATAAATGTGACAGCAAGTACTGGATCTGGGACTAACAATTACACATTTGTATGGACTGAAGTTGGGGTTGGAGCCCTAGGTGCTGGTATAACTGATGCTACTCCAAATAGCACGGCAGACCTTCTAGATGAAGGACAATACCAAGTAGTTGTACAAGATCAAGTTAACGGATGTTCAACAACAATAATTGAAACAATTGAAAATGATTTGGCGATTCCAACATTGGCCATTCAAGATGCACAAGTAACGGACATTGAGAGTTGTGACCCAGCTTCAACCGATGGTATTGTTGAATTAAATGCAACTGATATTACAGGAGGCAATTTAGGAGACTATCAATACGAAGTATACACCGTTGATACTGACGACGGAAGTTTAACCGCTGATGCAACCTATGGAACAGCTGCAGCCTACCCTGCTGGTGGATTTACAGACCGAACCGTTGGATTATACAGCATCACAGCTATAGATCAATCAACAGGTTGTAGGACAGCTGGTACACAAGCTAATGTTGAAGATGTAAGTGTAGTTCCTCAAATAACTATTGACGATTTAACCGCTGATATTAATTGTGGAGGAACGGGCTTAGCACTTGGCGCTATAGACATTTCTGTAGATCAAACAGTTGATTACTCATGGTCATCAGGTGAAACCGTAGAAGATATTGCCACAAAAAATAGTGGTACTTATACGATAACCGCTACCAATACAACAACTACGTGTGCGACCACATTAGATATCAATATTGAAGACGAAACAATCGAACCAGTTGTCACGCTTATTACTCCTACCCCTCAGGTGGAATGTAATGAAGATGGCGAAATTTTGATTGAGACCATCACCTTCAATCAAGCGGTTGTTGCGGATCACAACCTATTCAATTTTGATTGGGGCACAAGTAATCTTGACAATTCAATTCAAGACGATGCCACGGGCGTTGATCAATTGACTGCTCAAACAGCGGGTACTTATTATGCAACGTTGACTCATATCTCAACTAACTGTGCTATGACGCAATCCGTTGAAGTAGAAATTGAGAATGAGATTGTTCTTCCAGTCATTACGATTACAGAAGATGATCCTGATCAAAACTGTTCTGGCACAGATGATAAAGGTATCTTAACTGCCTTGGCGGATGGTGTCACTGCGGGATATACTTTTGATTGGTTTACAGGAAGTACCGCTGGAACAGCTGGTACTGGAAATGCAGGTTTGACACCTCAAAGTAATGAAGCTACAGGATTGAATGCAGGTGAATTTACTGTATTGGTTGTTGCACCTACAGGCTGTGAAGAAACAGCAACATTCACATTGTCCAACACACCAATTGAACCTGTCATTAGTGCAATTGGAACTTCTGGTTCTACATTTTGTACACCAGGAAATGGGTCTATCAATGTGACTGGAATCTCTGAAGGAGCATTGACAGATTATTCATATTTGATTTACACGGAATCTGATTTGTCGGATACACCAAGAACAAGTACAACTGCAGATATCCCCGATGTATCTCCAGGAACTTATTATGTGGTTGCAAGACACGATCAGTCTGCTCCTATCACCAATTGCGTTAGTCCAGTGGTAGAAGTCAATGTTGAAGACTTGAGCTCGCCTCCAATTTTGACAGTAAACAATGTCACATTGCAATCTAACTGTGACAGTGGTACTCCAAACGGATTGATATCAATTTTGGCAGATGATCAAGTTATTGGTTTCTCCTTCTCTTGGATTGATGAAGCTACTAATTTAGAAATCAGCACCAATCAGACCGCTCAAATGTTATCAGCTGGAGAATATACGGTTACCGTTGAGAATGATGATACTGGTTGTACAACAGTAAAAACTTACACAATGGTTGATGATATACAAGAACCTATTCAACTATCAACCTCTTCATCACCGAACTCAAATTGTGCACCAGGTACAGAAGATGGTAGAATGTCGGTTTCAGTAATCAACCCAGTCGTGCCAGGAGAGGATTATGATTATTATTGGTTCGATGGAGAAGATGAAAATCCTGATATTACCGATCCATTATATACAGGAAACATTCAGCGAGGATTAGTAGATGGAACCTATACAGTTTTCGTTGTAGAACCTACTGGTGGATGTATGTCAGAGCCTACCACAGTAGTTATCGATGACATCACCAATACAATGGACATAGCATTTGAAATTACGGAAGAACAATCCATGACCAATTGTATTGGCCCTAATGCCATTCTTTCTGCTCGAGCAACTACTGGACAAATTTCAGATTATCGATTTGAATGGTTCGAAGGTGTTGACAATACAGGCGTATCATTGGGTAGTTTGCTCAAATATGACTCGCTTGCTATTGGTGATTATCACGTAGAAATGTATGACCGATATACTGGATGTATGGTGAGTAAAACACATGAAGTAGCCGATTCAACTGAACTCGTTACTGGAGTAGAAACGACAGTTATAACCGATAGAACAAATTGTACAATAGAAAATGGTGTAGCATTGGCATTGGTAGATGGCGAAACTTTTGGTTATACTTTTGAATGGACAGACGCAGCAAATGCGATTATTGGCAGTAGCAGTACAGCTTCTGGGTTGGACGAAGGAACTTATAACGTAGTGGCGAAAAGCAATGCAACCGGATGTTTGTCAGAACCAGTCGAAGTGAATATTGCGAATATTACTAGAGAACCTGTATTTACAGTTGAGCATAATGATGCTGTATGTGATTTCAATGATGGTCTAGCTACTATGGTTTTTGAAGTACCGGTAGAAGTGGATTCAGTTCGATGGAATAAATTAATTGATCCTTTACCACTGACAGCTGGAATTGATGGAACCAATAGCAATGACGTTGGAAACGACCTTAGTTTGGCAGGAATATCGGGAGGTGATTACCATGTTTTCTTAAGGGATAAAAACAATTGTACTTATGAACAGCGATTTACAATTGACACTGAAATTGTTATTTATAATGGAGTTTCTGACAATGGAGATGGTAAAAATGATTTCTTTTATATTGCTTGTGCAGACTTATTTGGAAATAACTCCGTTAAAATATATAACCGAACAGGAACGCTTGTTTATGAAGCCAGTAGGTATGATAACGGAGATGTAGTATTTAATGGTCAAAGTAATACCGGATTGGCAAGTGGAAGTGACGGTTTGCCAGTCGGAACTTATTTCTATATTTTTGACAAAGGAGATGGTGACGATGTAGTTCAAGGTTATTTAGAACTTGTTCGATAATCTGACAATTTGATTCAAAAGCTGATAATGAAAATAAAATATATAGCACTTGCTATAATCTTAATATTTAGTTGTTCTCTAGTATACGGGCAGGGTCGGCCAGTCTTTTCAACATATGTTTATAATGGGTTAGCGCTTAATCCTGCTTATGCTGGAAGTTTAAATACATTTTCGGGAATTGTTACGAATCGTAATCAATGGGTCAATGTCGATGGTGCTCCGGAATTTCAACTATTAACTGCTCATACCTCGTTGTACAATAATCAAATAGGTGTAGGACTCACGGTTTCTAGAGATGCTGTTGGGGTTCATGAACAATACAGTGTTTACCCAAGTTTTGTATACAAAATAAAAATGAGCAAATGGATCTTAGCAATGGGTTTGCAAGGTGGGTTTGATTACCGATCTTCAGATTTTACAGAGTTAGATTTGGTAGACCCTGACGATCCACTATTAGGCTCTCAAATAACACAATTCAATCCAAATTTTGGTACAGGAATTTATCTTCATAATAGAGATTATTTCCTTGGGTTTTCAATACCTTATATTTTAACACCAGATGCATCTGATGAAATAAATTCTACCGGGAAAGATGGTAGACATTTTTATATTAATGGAGGATTTGTAAAAGACCTATCTGGAAATTTGAAAATAAACCCTTCTGTGCTTGTTAGGAAACAAGAAGGAGCTCCATGGGCTTTTGATGCCAATGTCAATTTGATCATCAGTGAAATTGTTTATGCAGGAGTCTCCTACCGATATCAAGATTCTTATGCGGTAATGACTCAACTAGTGTTGAACGAAAATTTCAGAATAGGTTATGCCTATGATATTCCAATCAGTGGCCTTAATGAATTCACAAAAGGTTCTCATGAACTTTTCATCAACTATAGAAGAAAAATTAAAACGAATAAAAAAGATGGACTGTGCCCAGTCTATTTTTAGCAGTTAGATTTTTAGCAATTCCCAAATTGTTTTTTTCTTTTTCGTATCATCCTTACTTAATTATTCTGCTGTTGATCATATAAGACAATAATTGAATTAAGTTTGTGTGTTCTTTGACTTATGGGGCCGACCGGTATTGACAGTAAGTGATAATGTTGCGCTTGCATGTCGGGTGCTGAGTATACATCCGCGATAAAGATGCTCGAAACACAATTGGCGAATCTAATTACGCCATGGCTGCTTAATTTTAGCTGATAGCTAAAATTATTAATCTCGGCTAAGAGTCGAGACAGACACATCTCTCCATGCTATTGTTATGCTAGCAGGATCAAGAGGTGTCACTTTGCAAAACTAGCTTGAGGTAAAGTTGCTAACCGATAGCGAAACTAAAGTAACTGGCAGGAAATGTGGGTTGTTGTACGCCAGCACTCCTGTGAGATCCAAAGCTACAACTATGCATGTAGAGGGCTCAATGCTACCTTATCTGGACGAGGGTTCGATTCCCTCCGGCTCCACATATTAACTCATAATCACCTTATTATCAGCTATATACAAAATAAAGGGTCGAGTTTAGGGGCGAATACTTAATGATTTAACTAAAAACAGGCTATGAATTTAGTAACAATGATTGGTGACGGAAATTCAGGAGGTGGTGATAATACACCATTGCCCTTAGCTGTAGTTGTAACAGGTGATGACGGACTGGTTCCAAGCAAAAATGATCCAGATAAAATAGAAGCTGCAAAAACAGATTATCTTATGATTGGCTTGGCAGTAGGTATAACTGTTCTAGGTATATGGCTATTGGCCTTGTTAAAAAGAAAGGTCTATTCCAAGCGGTAACCTTCCCACTCTTGTTTCTTGAAACTTTTTTTGCCTGAGGTTAGCTTTAGTTTCCTAAGAAGTACATTTATATTATTTATTCTAGCCACTTTGAATATGTCAAAATTCTTCAATTGATCAACCGTTAGATCGAAGGTTCCTTTCAAGATCCTTGTTGTAGAAGAAAATAATAGAAACCCTTTCCAGAATCTAGTTGTCCAATTGTTAGATTCAAACCATCGAATACAATCATTTCCTATCTGAATTCCATTGCTGTCTAGGTTATCCGGACTAGCATATCTATACGTCTCAGTCGATCCAATATTATCCTGATATCCATGGTAAAATGTGATGTAGGCATTTTCGGATTTCGAGTCAGCTTTCTTTTGCTCATGGGATACCTGGTCTAAGGTTGTTGGATAATATAGTGGCTCCGGAATTAGAATTCTATATCTATCAGCAATTGAAATGTAATATTCGATTTTGGTGCTTACAGGGTTGATGAAGTTAAGATCCAAATCAAAATGAAGTGCATCAGCATCATAATCAGTAACGGTATATGCTGTATGAGTTGAGTATTGATCTTGTTCTCTTAAAAAAACAGATACGCCTGTGACTAAATACAATCCAGTCACTCTAACCTTACCAGATCCATTGTCTTCAATGTTATGACTTGATGATAGAGAAATGTATTCTCTTGTCATTCTAGCTAGTGGAATAAATGATGTTTTTAGTAAATTTTCAGAATTTGGATTGTAGGGATGGAATGGAAAGTGGCTATGTGTCCATAGTTGTTCCTCTAATACGACATCTTCAACATATTCGTAATATCTATTTTCGAATGAAACAAATGCATAGTCACCTATTGATGGAGATGAAATGTCAGATAATGAATCGAAATCATTTACACTCCCTTTATAGTCTCCTGAAGGGAAAGATTGATGAACCCCTTCATCTACTCCACCTGAAAAAGAAAGTCCAAAATTACTTACTTCGTTAGGCGCTGACTCTATATCTCCGGTCAGGGAGTAGTGAGCTGGTGGCTTTGATTTGAGTCTGTCAAAAGTTGTGAATGTGATTGTTTTATCTTCAGGTGAAATATCAACAGTACAGCAAAATAGAATCTTAATAGATTGAATGAATTCTGATAAGGTCCAATCAGGTAAAAAGTCTTTGATCTTCCATTCTTGATCCACTATAGGAATTAGTTCGTTGTATAACCAATAGTGTTCAACGCGATTGCAGCAAATACTTGCTTTCTTAAAATCATTGTCATTGGATGTAATTTCATCTACAAAAGAATAACCAAGTGAATAGAATACCTTTTTCATTATGTAGTGAAGTTTGAAAAAAGGAATGATAATGGTGCTAAGATCATGATTATAAAATCCATTAAAATCTTTAAAAGCCACCTCTGGAAAGACTATTTGATTATCAACATCTTCAAAATTTCCCCATTCAATTAGAGTATTCCCCAAGATCTCAGTGATTGTCTTATCTCCATATTTGGAAAGAACACCTGATTTGCCACTAAATACAATGTTGAAAAAATTTCCTTTAGTTGATGATACTTTGACAAGACCATCTTTCCATTTATTACCAAAAAGAGTGGTGTGGCCCTCTTCAGATTCAAACCCATTCAATATATTATCTATGGAATTAGGGAAATTGAAAGTTTTGAGATTTGGCTCTGATGGAATTGCAAAAGGCCAGGTAAAAGATGGATCATTAGTTTTAACACTTAATATATCATGCAATTCTTCAAATTTTATATTTGAATCACCTGATGTAATAATTTTCTCGTTGTTTTTGTAAAACCCTATCATAGCACTCTATCATTTGCGGTTTCATCATATGCGAGCCTGGCTTCAAAGCTGACTGCTTTTAAATTGCTCTTGGCTGGTGGATATCCTACTGATTTTTGGTCTAGTATCAATGGCAATAAAACTGAGCTTGTATTTTCAGTAACCAATTCAAAGACGTTATTGATCAAAAACATGTCTTTGACCGCTTCTATCTCTTTATGTGGCTTGTATCCAGAGCTTATATCATATTTGGATTGAGAATATCCCGAATGAGCGCTGTATTCTGCATCAGATAGATCTGCATCAGGAGTGAAAGACTTGAAACTGTTTATAAAATTGGAATCTATGGTAGTCTGATGATCACCAGTACAAAACAGACTATCCATTCCTCCCAGTGAATTGAAGTAGTGCAACTCTCTGTATTCATCAGAATTCAATTCAGCTGGAATGAGTATTAGCTTCTCTGATTCTGAATCAATTTTTATCTCGATAGATGAGATAGATTTAGCTTCTTCATATTGATTATAGTCAAGCACTGGGTAGCCAATGTTTTGGGCAATTACTTGACCTTTAGTAGTAGCGCCTATGTTGATCTGGTAGTTATGATCTGTATTATCCGTGTAGTTGATGGTAATGTCCAAATCAGCATCTGCAAAAGCCTCTTTGAATAGTATGTACAAATACTCTTGTTGCTCTTCGAAAATGTACCTGGTCAGTGGTTTGGTTGTGAGAAAGACATAAGGTTGATCGTAGGTCATGATTTTTAGTTTGTAAAAAGTGTATATCCTTTTGAAATTAGATTTGATTTAGCTGTCAATCCATCATATCCACCAGATGAACCATCGGGTGCTGCATTAGTCCCATGTAAAAATATTGCGGTGGTGCCAGATACAGCATAGTAGTCTATTCTAAATAGATACTCATTGACTTCTGCAGCAGTCATATTATTTCCATTGAGCAGTATACTGGTCATGCTGTCAAAATCGAGGAAATTGAAATCAAAGTATTCTATATTCGCTAAGGATAAATTCAAAATACTTACTCTACTTGCTGGATCGAAAGTGATTGCCTGAATGCCAGTTTGACCAGCATTAAATTCCGAGGCATTATTAAGTAAAACATTGGCTAAGTTTAGCAGACCAGAAAGACCAGTATTTGAAATATTGAAAGTGTCAGATATACTGCTATTAGCTCCAAATACAATTTCAAACAATGAAGTGTTTGTATTAAATAATGCAGATGTTAGTGTCAATTCAAATCCAGAAAAATCTAGCGTTCCAAAAATTGCGCAATCTGAAAGGTTAATTGAAGTAATATCACTTTCTTCTAAGAATTTGAATTTAACTAGCTGTACGCTCCCATCTAAGCCGTTAGCACTTCCTAATAAGGATATGCTCGATCCGTCTACAGTTGAGCCATTTTCAAACTCGAAATATGGTAAGTCAGAACCTGTATAAGTAAATGAAGGTGAAAACGTTTCTGTTGCTGGGCAATTAGTATAAAATGATATTTCATTGAGATTGCCTGTTGTTCTTAATGACACTATTTCGGAAATGGGACCTAATACTTTTTCAGGAGGGACAATGTATTCAACAGCCATAAAGTATAGGGTACTAAGATTAAGATCAACGATTGTAAAATATGTATTCGTAGTAGTATCTACTTCAACAATATTTGATGGAGAAGTCCCCACCAATATAGAAAACCCTAATTCTGAACCATCACCATTATTTACCCAAGATAGATCTATCGTAGTATCTGTAGGATTTGAAGCAACCAAATTCGATGGAGCATTCAGGCTACTATTCTGATTATCTATCTGAGATTTATTCACACCAGCAAGCCAAGCATGAAATATGTTGCCGATTTGATCGAAGATAAGTTGACCAGTATAGATTTTTACATCGATTTCAGCAGGGATCACTATTCGATCCCATACTCCTGCAGTGAGATCATCAAAGTAGAGATAATACTTTCCATTTTTGATTTGAGATGTGTCAAATGATATTGTAGTAGTTCCATCCGAAAGTTCTACATCAGTAATCATGTCAAAATCTGTAGTTTCCAATACAATGGTACCTTTGATAGCATCAATAATTTCAGGAAGTGCCACTTCTTCATAATATGCAGGAGCTATACCAGATTTGTCAGTATGATAAATAGCTCCTACGAATAACAATGATGTAGAAGTCTTTTCTGCAGCTTTGATTTGGTATCGTAGCACTGTTCCATATATGGTCTCAAGTGCTGCACTCACTGATGGTAATTGAGCGCTAAGAAAAGAACTCAGTCTTTGATTGATTTGGAAATAAAAGTTAGACTGGTTAGAAATTGGTAGCACTTCACTAAAAGCATGTTCATAGTTATCACTCCCAAAACTTGTCTCTACATAAACATCAACTACTAGTGTATCAATAGCAGAATCAGTAGAGACAAGTTGTAGATACATTGGGTTTTTTGCCAAAGCAAATTCATAGGGTTGTGCTGTAACTTTAATGGACATTACTAGGCTTTTGGTTTTTCTAGCACCTTGAACATTTGCGCCTTGGTCATTAAGAAAAAGTTCTTCTCATTTGTGATGAAATCTTTCAATTTTTTTTGATCTGCTTTGTCAAGGTCTAGTACTCCTTTTTTTAGATCAAGCGACCAATCGAAGAATTTTATTATATCAGTTTCATCATTGGATTGGCTAGTCATCAGTGCTTTTCTTAACAGGTCAGACATCAATACAGATTGATTGTTTTCTTTAATAATTTCGCCTTCTGTGTCCAGGCATGGTTTTTTAAAATCAAGTTTCATAATTGTAGTTTTAAAGTGAATAAATAGTAAATAATCGACACGATCAGCGGACTCAAAAAGCCCGGCCAATCAAAATATTTTTGTTTAAAGACCATAACTTGATCTCATTACTCGATTAGTGCCTGTGCCTGTTACCGCTACAAAAACACTATTTCCAAAGCCAATTCCAATCCAAGCATTGCTTTCTGCTGCCGCAACAGATGACCAACTAACCCCATCATCGGTTGATCTCATCACTCTATTAGTTCCATTTGTTGATACGGCAACAAAAGCACTATTTCCATAAGCAATACAATACCAGATATTATCCTCTGAGGCAGCTACAGCAGTCCAAGTAACACCGTCATCATCAGAATACATAGTTCTATTAGTGCCATCATTTGAAACAGCGACAAATACACCATTCCCAAAAGCAACGTCTTGCCAACTATTATCTTCAGCAGCAGTTATTTCAACCCATGTTACTCCATCATCATCAGAATACATCGTTCTTTTAGTGCCATTTTGTCCAACCGCCACAAATACACTATTGCCATACGCAATAGAATTCCATGTTCCTGTTTGTACTACTGATGACCAACTAACACCATCATCCGTTGATCTCATAACATGATCAGTACCACTTCCCCCAACTGCTACAAATACACCATTACCATAAGCGATAGAACTCCAATTACTAAGGGAGGAAGCTGCTACAGCAGTCCAAGTCAACCCATCATCATCAGAATACATAGTCCTGTTGGTTCCTGAACCAGCTACAGCAATGAATACCCCATTCCCATATGTAATAGAATTCCATAAATTATCCTCTGCTGCTGCTATGGCTGTCCAAGTAGCTCCATTATCAGTAGACCTCATGACTCGATTAATGCCATCATTTGAAACAGCAACAAATACACCATTCCCAAATGCAACGTCTTGCCAATTATTAGCCTCTGCTGCCGAAGCGGATTGCCACTTAAATCCATTTTGTAAAGTACCTACTTGAAATGGTATCATGTCAATGCTCCGTCTGCGTGAAAATCTGTGCCGTCTGACTCTATGACAGCAGAAGTATATCGTGTTTCTAACAATGGATGCGTTGATCCTATAGAATGGATCGTATTACCATTATCATCAATAGTGACAGTGCCAGTGCCAATGCGTCTGACTTTTACATGCCATCCTGATGCTGGCATGGTAGAAGGTACGGAGATCGTAGTTGTACCTGATACATAAAATATCTTACCATTATCAGCAGCCGTTAATGTATAAGCTGATGACTTAGTTACAATAGTTGGAAAGTAAGCCAAACCACCCGAAAGGGTGGCTTGGCCTGTCCTCTCCAATCTTAAAATTTCATGGGTTAGTGTCGCTGCCGAACCATCATCACCATTGTTTAAAGCAAATACTAAATCACCCCTGCCATTTGTAGATGTTCTTTCAAATAATATCGCCCCTTTTACAAAGTTTGAGTTGTTAGTGTCGGTACTAACCTTGAAGCCAATACCTGACGAATTTCCTTCCGTAGATAAATTATGTTGAACTAAAATATTATCGGTTTGGTTTGATGACCTTTCAATTATTTGCCCCGAAAAGGTTCCGTTGCCATCGGTTGCAATAGTAAGTCCATTGTCTTGAGCTGAATTTGCACCTAAATAAAGAGATTTCCCTACATCACTCCTTATTCTAAATTGGCTTGGAGTTGCTTGAATCTCGCCAAGATCGACACTTGCGTACTGAAACAGCATCATATTACCAGACCCCGATTTATCAATCGAAATTACTGGATTTGCCGATGAAGTGAGGGAGAGAGTAGTTCCTGTAATTTTATTTGTGAATGTCGATTTACCATCAGATGCAATAGTAATCCCTTTAGAATTACCTCCATCTACTCCAACTTTAATTCCTTTTCCAGCAGCACCACGAATTAGAAAATCAGTTGTATTTACAGCAAACTCTCCCGTATCAGTACCATCATATTGAAAAATCTGAGCCTTTCCAGTAGTTGTTAGTCTATTTACTGTCAGAGCTTGATTTGCACCACGTTCAAACGTTGCGTGTCCAAACTTATGTCCGTTGGTTGTTGTTGCCGTGATGTTTGAAGTAAACGTTCCTCCAACCGCTTCTATATCCCCCGAAAAGGTTGCGTTCAAAGATGAATTGAGTAAAAGAGCAGTTGAGCCATTTACATTAAAATTCATAGCATTAGTGATGTGATTATAGGCTATCTGGCCAATAAAAGCACTGCCATCATCACCGAAAAATATACGTGAGCGAGCCGCATTCCCTGCTATAATACTTAGGTCGTTATTAGTTGCTGTTGTTCCATTGTTGGTTATTGTTAGCTGTCCA
>JAGDZN010000013.1:0-147184 GCA_049115835.1 Reichenbachiella sp. | reverse complement strand
ACAATCGTTGTCTTCTTGTACGAGATAGAATATAACCTCTGGTACAGCCGCATCATTATCAATAACGAATTGGAAAGGTCCATCACCAGTACAGTTTTCATTGGCATTGTCGATAGTTACTTCATAAGTACCCGCAGTAAGTCCGGCGAGGACATTATCGGTACCGTTGTTTACATCAGTAGGCGTGATTCCTGTAAGATCAGCACCAGTGCCAGCCACAACAGTCCAGTTGAATGTATATCCCGTTAAGTCGGTTACAGTAGCACCATTTACAGTCAGGTTATTGATAGATATTCCCCCATCAAAGTTTGGAGAACAATCGTTATTAGGGGTAATTGCTCTGTCCGCGGTGAGAATGTTCACATCATCGATAGATTCGGTGACCGTTGTAGTAGCTATCGTAGAACAGTTAAGGGAACCATCCGCATCATTGGTATCGATTACTTCAACAGCATATTGTCCATCGCTAAGTCCCGTAGCTCTAGAGCCATTGTTGTAAGCGGTAAGTGCGGTAGAGCCAGCACCTGCAGTAATGTCAGCACCTGCACCATCAGTACCTCTAGTCCAAGTAAATGAGTAACCAGTCGTTACCGTATCGCCAGCGATTTTAACAGCCGCTTGTAAGATACCAGTACCTGTTAGGCTACCACCTGCACCATCAGAACAATCGTTGTCTTCTTGTACGAGATAGAATATAACCTCTGGTACAGCCGCATCATTATCAATAACGAATTGGAAAGTTTCGGAATTACAGGCCCTATTATCACTACTGGCCGTTACTTCATAAGTTCCAGAAGGTAATTCATCATATTTGTTGTCTGTAGCCCCATTCGTACTAGAAATACTTGCTCCTGTAAGGTCAGCACCAGTTCCAGCTACTGCTGCCCAAGTGAAAGTATAAAAATCAATCAAAGGGTTTGAACCGCCATCTACAGTTGACCCATCTTCGCGAATAGCTGTTATTTCAATTGACCCATCAAAATCAGGTGAACAATCATTATTAGGATTTAGAGTGTAATCCGCATTTGTAATACTAATTACAGGAATTTCTTCTTCTAGCTTAAAAGTTCCGGTGTTCGTACATCCTGTAGCAATTGTTTCAACAAGAACTGTATAGTCTTTACCATCTTCTCCATTCAAACCTGATATAGTCCATGTATCTGACCCCATGATAACTGTATTGTCAGCTAAGTCTGTTCCACCAGTTCCAATTCCTGCGTACCATGTGAAATTAAATAGTGCTGCAGCAGTAGCTGCATCAGTAGTCAAAAGCGTACCAGCTTCATTATAGATATCTGCCTTAAGCGAACCATTTCCTTCGTTGGCCACCATTGAACACGAGGTATCAATCGATTCAGTTGTGAAGACTATTGTAGGGTCTTCGCTGTCTCTTGTCAAATCAATTTCCAATACACCTGTTTTACAACCAGTTGTTAATTCTGTAGCAACAACAAAGTATTTTCCTGCAGCGAGGTCCGTTTCTTCAGCTGTATTTCCTCCAAATACATTTGGGTAAGTGTCTTGATGCCATTCAAAAGAATATAAATCAGTATCTAATCCAGTTAAATCTGCATCTTCTATTCTTATGATTCCATCTTCATTTGGATTACACATCGTTTGAGGATCCAGGAAAGGGTCATCCAACCATGTCGGCGTAGATAAGTTTTCCGTGACATTATATGATTTTATCTCGACGCATCCATTTAATGCACCTGTATTCCAACCTAAAATAGAACCATCTGTATCTAATGATGCCAGTGCCATCCTGTAAATAGCTACTGTGTATTGGCCATCTTCTAATTCGTTCAATGTGGCCATACTACCAGTAGTTTCTGAACCAGCAATAAAACTAGTAGTGTCTGCACCCGTAAACCATCTAAATTTAAATTGATCACCAGAGCCTGCATTCTCATCGTCATCTTTTGATGGAGTGATTTGTATAGATCCATTGTATTCTCCGGTAGCATTTAGTCCTACATCACAAACAGAATTTGGTGTTACTATATCGTCCCCGTTATTGATAAGCGGATCGAAAGCCAATTGACCTACCGCATCTGTTTGAAATTCTGTAAAACATTGACTTGGGTTAAACGCTGTTTTTTGTCGAGCAATAGCTGTGTAGGTACCTGCTGGCAAATCTTCAAACAAAATGACACCATTAAGATCATTACTTATCATCGTTCCAGCAGTTACAGCATTGCTTCCATTAGCTTTTTTATAATAATCAGTTGTGTCTTGAGGGAATCCACTTCCAACATATAAGAACACCATATAGTTGCCAATATTATCAGAAGTCGTAATTGGATCAGCATCAGCTCCATCTAATTCTACTTGAGCTGTACCATTATCTGGATTACATGTAGTGACATCTAGAATTGTCAATGCGGCAGTTTGTTGTTGGTCAACATAGCCAATATCATAACTTTCTTGATATCTACAACCTGTAGTTGCATCAATAGCTACAACAGTATAAGCGAATGACTGTACTTGGGACAAAGTACTTATTGTACTACCAGTAGGGGTTATTAAAGGATTATCAGAATCAAGAATTGGTGAATTAGTTGCGCCATCTCCACTTATAGCTACCCATCCTGGTTCGTTCCAAGCACTGTCAGCAAAATTTGAAGTGCCTTCGTACCATTCAAAAGTGAAACTTCCTGTTCCACCACTAGCGGTAGCTCGAACAGACCCTATTTCGTCAGCGCAATCGGTATTTTCAACTTCCATGTCAAAAACAATGTCAATTGCTGTTAATGTTTCTACAACTTCAACAGACAATGGTTCAGAATCACAACCTGTGATATCATCTGTTACCACCACTGTATACCACCCTCCAGGTAAATCACTGATCGTTGTGGAAGTGGTTGCAGTTGGGTTGGCAACGTCTGCAGTATAATCAACGTTAGCCCAGTGAGCAATTTGATCACCATCATTTAATGGGTCATTTGTATTTTCACCTAAATACCATTGTACTGTATAACCACCATTAAGAGACCATCCTGTTCCGGCACCAACAAATGTGGTAGTTAGATCTATTGTTATTGAACCATCTGTTCCAGTACTATTACAGGTTGTTTGAGCTGTTTTAGCGTTGAAAGTTGCAGCAATCGTTGGTTCTTCTTCTTCTATTATTTCAGTAAAAGTACCTGTACATTTTGTCAGATCATTTGTTACTAAAACGGTGTATGTACCTGCTGATAAATTACTCACGGTTTCATCATGAGTGCCACTGAGGTTTGTAGTAATTAGATTTGCTGCAACAACACTAGAGCCTGTATACCAGGCAAATGTATAACCTGTCAAATTGCCAATGGTTGTTTCAAAGGCAGTCAATTGACCAGTCGGTGCTGAATCATCACAAGAATATTGAATTCTATCGATTTGAACACCAGCAGTAGGTGCCACAGTTTCATTATCAATGGTAAAAGTTTGTGGATCAGACGGACATCCAGTTTTGACATCTGTGATAACGACGGTGTACTGACCTTCATCGAGGTTAGCAATGTGTTCAGAATCTGCGCCAGTGATGACTGCAGTAGTAGTATAAGCTTTTCCTTTTCTAGCCAAGATATTTTCGCCATTGGCCAGTAAGCTGTCAGCGATTACCGAAGCGCCAAAGTACCATTGGTAAGAGAACTCACCAGCAGTGACTGTAGTAGCGGTGCTATCTCTGATATCCACTAATTGAATGGCGCCATTAACATAAGCAGGAGCAGTTGCCCCTTGACACCCAGACACGTTAGTGATGTTGTAATCAGTACCATCACCATCAGCAGTAACAATTTCAGGATTGACAATGTCTTCATCGGTGATGGAGAAAGTAAAGTCATCAAAACACTTGGTATCGTCATTTTCAAGACGTAGTGTATAAGTACCAGCAGGAACTCTATCGAGCGTACCATCGGTAGTTATATCAGCTCCTAAGTTGACATCTACAGCTATTTCTTGTGTATCATCAACCACACCTCCAGCATACCAGCTGTAGTTGTAGGTACCCGCAGGAACGGTCACTACGATACTACCATCGTAGAAATCAGGAACGTTAGGGTCTGCAGCCACGGCAAGATCTTCAGCGCTACATACACCATTGTGATCAATGGTTGTAGTTGAAAGGGTAGGGCTCGTTGAATTGTCCAATATTGTGACAATGACTGGATCAGACGGACAGCCTGTTGTTTTGCTAGTTGCAACGAACGTATAAGCTCCTTCATTGATACCAGAAAGCACGACCGTTGTACCTACTGTATTTTCATCAATGTCAACTAAGTTGGTTCTAGTGATGTTTTTGTTGGAAGCATCGAAGATGTCAACTGTGTTATCTACAATAAGGATACTATCTGCATCGACCGAGTTACCGTGGTACCAATCATAACTATAATTAGTTGCATCGTTACCATCGATAGTTGTTACGGTAATACCACCATCAGGGTAGGCGTTACCACCATCACATTGTTCTACGTGATCGAGAGAAGTAACGAATCCTGCGCCATCACCCGGGGTAGTTGTAGCATCATCCACGCTGAAGCTGATCAACTCTGAACAGTTGGAGGTGATGTGTGTCAATCTTACGGTGTAATCGCCAGCAGGAATTAAGTCCAATATTCCTTTGGTTCCGTCATCGGCGGAAGCATCAACGGCAGTATCGTCATTGAGTCCCTCGAACCATTCCCATGTGTAGTTGTTTACATCTAAATCGGTGCTACCAGTGAGGACAGCCGTGATTTTCCCATCATATTCGGTAACATCAGCAGTAAGTGCACAAACAGTGTTATCTACATTGGCACCAGCAGTTGCATCTTCGACAGCAGCGATGGTATTAGGGTTGTTCAATATTTCAACATTCACAGGATCAGACGGACAACCTGTTGTTTTGCTAGTAGCGACGAACGTATAAGCGCCTTCATTGATTCCAGAAAGTACGACCGTTGTACCTACTGTATTTTCATCAATGTCCACTAAGTTGGTTCTAGTAATGTTTTTGTTGGACGCATCGAAAATGTCAACTGTGTTATCAACAACAAGGATGCTATCTGCATCGACGGAGTTACCATGGTACCACACGTAAGTGTAATCAGTTGCATCGTTACCATCGATGGTTGTTACAGTAATACTACCATCAGGGTAGGCGTTACCACCATCACATTGCTCAACATGATCAAGTGTAGTTGCGACATTTACTGCTCCAGCACCACCAGGAGTTACTGTATTCGTCCCTAAAGTATATTCCTGTGTTCCGGTACATCCGCTAAAGATTTCTTCTACTTCTAAAGTATAGATTCCCCCAGGAACATTGGACAACAGAATAGCGTCATTCGTTCCGTTGGTTGTAGTTGTGAAGCCAGGCATATCAGTATTATTGACCGCATCAGAAGTATTTTGACCTATGTACCATGAATAATTGTATAAAGCTGGATCAGCTCCTCCATCGATGGTTGCTGTTATTACCCCATCATAATTGGTAGCTATGGCCAAATCACACACTGTGTTTTCAGTGGCATTTGCATCTGTCATTAAGATCCCAGGATTATCAGGGTTAGAAGCTAAAGTAAACCCTTCTGGATCCGATGTACAATTCGTTGCGGTATGTTCAACTGTAACCGTGTAGTTACCACTTTCAATATTTTCAATTGTTCCATCCGTATTATCTATCACAAGTAAACCAGCATTGTTATAAGAAGCATCGGCATCATCAAAGATGGCTACTGTATATTCTCCAGAACTGAAATCCACAGCATTTCCATCAATGGTGGCAGTAATAGCAATAGCGCCATCAGCAGAAGCGGAATTACAACCAGTATCCGCTGTACTAGAAATATTAGTTACTACTGGACTAATCGCTTCATTCGCTAAAGTGAATGTTGCTGTATTAGTACAACCCGTAGAAGTTCTAGTTACTTGAACAGTGAATTTTTCTGCGCCAACTTGCGCATCTAATCCTGAAATAGTAGAAAAATCTACACCGACTGGGTCTGATTCATTAATACCCGTTGGGTTACTATTTTCAGCCAATGGAACAGAAGTGTCTTCTCCTAAGAACCAAGCAAAAGTGTAACCATCTCCTTCGATTAATTCATCACCAGGAAAGTTAGCAGCATCTGTCACGTAGGCCCTCAATGAACCATTTGGAGCACCTCCGATACAAGCAGTTTGAGGATCTACTTGGACGATCGTAACAACAGGATCTTCTTTTTGAAGAGGAATATTAATAGGTAGAGGGTTTGAAGGACAGCCGGAAGCGATATTGGTTGCAACCACTGTATAATAGCCTTCCGCTAATCCATCAATAAACTCTCCATCATTGCCTGTACCTCCCTGAACGTCTTCTTTGATTTCGTTACCAACATCCACTTCATCGCCAGGGTACCAAGTAAAAGTATATTCATCCTCTGAGCCTCCAGGCATAAATACTATGGCTTTACCATTGTTAGCGCCGCTGCAATTAGAATTGGCTGTAGCGCTGCTGGATTGGAAAGTAGGGGTAACTTCAATATCATCAATAACAAAATCCTCAACTTCAGCACAATCAGTATCCAAACTGGTTACTTCAACTCGATAATTTCCGTTTGTAAGACCTGTGTAAGTTAGATTTTGAACACCTCCAAATGCTGTGACCTTCGCCGTTGCGCCTGAAATGTCTCCAGTCATCATAGAATCTGCAAAGTTAAAAGGAGCGGAGTAGTCAGTAATCCAAAAAGTTGAGCCATCTACACTAGAGAATGTCCCAGTTTTTGGTGTGCCACCAACAGCAGTAACGCTAAATGTTTCTCCGGGAGTAAAAGTGCCAGACAAATCTGTAAAGTTCAGAGAAACTTTTGGTCCCTCTACTGAATTTGATGGGTCTGTATTGTGAGCATCGAATAATTCGAATGAATAGCCATAGAAAGGGGTTGATACTCCAGGAGCAGCAGCCGCTGTTATTTCTTGAGACCCATTACCATTTGCCCCGCAAAAGTCATCATCAACTTTAGTGCCTTTAGTAATTACTGGAGCATCCTCTAATGCATCAACGACAATAAGTTCATCCAATGATTCACACAAAGTTAAATTGTTGACAATTTGCAAAGTGTAATTACCAGGAGCTAAATCTTCAAAAAGTCCTGTTAAATTTGTTTCATATGGCGTTCCGTTAGAATTAGTACCCTCATATAAATTATACGTATGATCTGCAGGTTCAAAACTGACTGCATCCACAAAATTTCCTACAATTCCTGAAGGAGATATAGCATTAAATAAAAACCTCGTTGAAGTTTGACCAGCCGGAACGGTATAGGTACCAGAATAAAAGAACCATTTTTCATCAGAACTGGTAACGCTGGCTTGGAATACTTCGCTACCCGCTTCTCCTATTTCAACTTCTACTTCATCAGAACCTCCACGAGACCTGTGTGCAAAAGACCAGGTCATTTCTGCCCCAGGAGTTGTTACCAAGTCGTAATACAAAGAACCTTTTTGTTGAGCATTAACCTCACACCATTGATTGCCATCATATGCAGTGTAAGGTGCTGAGTTATTTGGAACGTATCCATTGTCCATTAACTGAATAAATTTTTTGTTAGCTGCGGTTGACCAGAATGGTACGTCTGCCATTGGGATATCATCTACTGTGCCACCTGGTTCATTGTAAGGTGCTTCTGAGATGTCCGGAAATTCAAAACTACCATTTGTTGATGCATTTAGATAAAGAGGATTGCCCATACCGTCAGTACCATCACCTGAAATAACCAAAGCATTGGTTGCATTAATAATTCCGTTGTCGGTACCCACTGCATTACAAACGGAAACTGAACTTACGATTATTTCACTGTCATCAATTTCTGGGTCAGTAGTTACACTGGAAATGGTAAACGTATCCGTGAAAGAACAGCTTGTTGCGGTTTCAGTAACTCTTACTGTGTGAACACCTGTATTAAGAGAATTCACAGTTTCAGAACTTGTTCCTGAAACTGTTGTTAATGCAGTTATAGTATTATCACCTTCAAACCATTCAAACGTAAAACCAGAGGTTTCACCATCTGAAGTTGCAGAAGCAATTCCACTTCCTTGACCTTCACAATTCAGGTTTTCTTGGTTTATTGTTACTGTTACAGGGGGAGTTGCAGAGATATCGGTAATGGATAAAGGAAGCGCTGCAGATGTACACCCTGTAGATTTGTCTATGAGTTCAACCGTGTAATTACCAACTGACAAGCCACTATATACATTAAAGCCATCTATTCCATCACCAGTATGATCTGGTGTAAATGTTACCTCATCTCCAATATACCAGTTGTAGGTATAGCCTTCAATTTCACCAGATTCTCCACTTACTTCCAGAGATCCGCCATTTAGATTATTACATACTAATATATTAGTAGTTGAAACTTCTTCTATGATAGGGGTAATGGTGTTTGAAATAATTGATTCATTCTCCGTGGTAACACAACCAGACTTGTCATCAATAACTTCAACTGTATAACTTCTAACAGACAACTCATCAGCAATAGATTCTAGACTTACTGGTGATCCTACATCACTTCCTACATACCATGTAAAACTATATCCTTCTGTTACTTCTTCACCATCTACCATCACGACAGCTTCCAATTCTCCGTCAGGGTTGGCACAATCTGTTAGGTCAGAATTTTTCTTAATGACAACCACTGGATCATTCTCTTCGTTTTCTATGACGAGTGGAACTGTATTTGAAACACATCCATTGGAAATACTTTCAGCATAAACATTATAGGTGCTTGCTTCCATGTCTGGGTAAGTATCACCTGTATAGACCACCGTATTAGGGTCTGCTGCATCATACCAATAAAAAGTATAATCATTTGTGATTGCACCAGTAATGGCATCTGTTAAACTAGTAACTAAAATATCATCTATATAGAAAAACTCATTGGTCCATGATACTTGAGCCCTAACTACTATTTGTAGTGTATTTCCTTCAATTGGGTTTGGTAGTCCTGCGATAACAGTTCCAAAATCATTGACTTGTAAACCGTTTTCCAATGAGAGTTCATTTTCACCATTAAGTTTATAGTAGGCTCTCAAATAATCGGCATCCTCCAGTGGTCCAGAAGAACGAAGAGTCATGGTCAAATCAACATCGTTCATACCGCTAATATCTATCACCTCTGAAGTCCAGACGGCTTCATTGATGGTTCTATTGAAGGTAAATTCATTGTTTCCAGAAGAAGCTCTTACTTCAGCATAAGTACCTGAAGCATTTGGGAAAGTCCTTGACCATTCTGTATCACCGTCATCGTCACTTGTACCACTTGCTAAATCATCAAAATCTTCATCCCATACCTCTGTCAATGTAGCATCAATGGTACCGAAATAATACGCTTCACCTGCACCATTAGGAGGGTAGGTATCGAAACATCGGATATCATTTTTTATTTTTTCAGCCGTTAAATCAACTGGCACTGACCCTACATCAATAGAGGCAAAGTTATTGGTATCGTCACATTCAGGTATGCTACCGATAAAAAGATTAATCGGAGGATCTTGACTTCCATTATCATTCACAGAAATAAATAAAGTAAAATCATCACCAGGGCCTTGTGCTTGAACAGTTATGTTTTGAGTTTCTCCAACATCAAAATTAGATATTGTGGCAACTGCAGTATTAAGTTTTGTAGAGGTGGCGAGTGTTGGGTCACCATCATAGAATGTAATGGGTAATTGTCCTGCTAGGCCGATATCTCCTGTATTTGCAATTGCTAATGTCACATCAAAAAGAGTGCTAGGACATTCTGGGGTAGTCGTACTTATACCGCCATTAACCACGGAAACATCAGGGGCAACATAGTTAGGGCAACCTGTTTCATTTAAATAAGGTGCCTGATTAAGAAAAACATTCAAGGGCCTATTTGGCCCTACAGTACATATATTTTCAGAAAATACTTTGGAATGATTCTGTTGAGCAGTTGGAATCGTTAAGTTGTCATTGACATTGACATTAAAATAGGCATGTTGATTCCAAACCGGTCTAGCAGGTTGCCAGCTCTCGCCATCAGCTTCAAAAATTCTGATATGACCATTGTCAGAATTGGAGTAAGGGTTAAAAGGTTGAGAATCATTGGTTGAACAACTCACGCAGATTTCACTAGCTCCATCACCGTCAACATCTGCAACCAGGGGATAGTCTTCATAGGTCCTGGAGATACATACACGACTACTAAATGTTTCCCCATCTGTACCTCTAATAATATGCAAGGTACTTTCACTTCTATATACGATTTCTGAATCCCCGTCTCCGTTAAAATCAAATATGGTACAACCTGTAAAACCTGAAGAACCTTCTTTTATGTCCTTTGCCCATCTCAGATTCATGTCAGCATCCAAACAGTATAATTTTTGGTTAGATACATAAGTAGCGACCATTTCAGATACGCCATCGTTATCAAAATCCACACCACCTACATTAATCCTTCCAGTACCTCTACTATGATCGTTTGTACCATCAGGGTCAGTAGCAGCGTCATCTGTATAAGTATAGACATTGTTTCCTGCTACATCCCAGAAAAAAGCTGTTGTGGGATCATTGTAACTAGAACCTTGCGCACCTGTCATTAATACATCAAGATTTCCATCAATGTCGAAATCAGCGACAGAAACCATACTCCATTGGTTCGTCCACCCACTGTAGTACTTAGGGAAAAATTTACTTCCACTAGGCAAAAGTGTGTTCATGTCGAGCGCAAGTGTTTTAGTACCAGCGCCAATGTTAACGGCCCATATGTTTGCACCATCTACAATTTCCAAACCTGAGCAATCAGTACAAAAATCGTCATCTAAAATATCTACAGCAACGGTTCCATACATGACCTCTGTTCGGAAATTTCCAGTTCCAGCTACTATTTGAGCACCTGTTCTTGCGTTTCTAATTTCGTTTCCAGATAATAACTCAGGAATTCCATCTTGATTAAAATCCGCAATGGAAAGAATATTGGCTCTTTTTCTACCAGACGCTAAGTTGATTGACCATTGCTCAACTAAATTACAATCATAAGCTCTGATTTGACGACCACTAAAACCTCTAACAAAAATCCATGAACAATTGGCATCATCTTCATCAACGGCGGTTTCAAAATCATTGACATTGGCAATAGCTACAGTTTTTGCAACATCAAAATTGAGAGAAATTTGATTTTCGGTGACTCCAGTTGCACCGTTGAGTATTGATAATCTGTCTGATATTCTATTTGTTACAACTACATTGGGAGTTCCATCACCGTTTATATCTCCGATGGCGGGAGTTGACGAGTTTTGAGCTGTTAAGTTGTCTGAACCCCAAAGTTCTTTCATGGCAAAACTTGGAAATTCTGTAGGAGGGTCTTGACATATTACATCGTTACCGAAATAGAACTGTAGACAGTTGGCATCTCCACTACAATCGGAATCGTAGCAATCAATAAATTGATCGTCATCATCATCTATATCATTGCTGCATATTTCTTCGTCTTGGGCCATGCCAATACGCGCAATGAATATAAGTGATAAAAGTACGATAATCTTTCTATAGCTATTCATAATGTCAGGATTAAGTCCTAGTTTTTAATACACCTAAAATTGCTTTGGTAACCGTGCGCTGATCTCGTCAAATCAACTTAAAGAAAACCCAATTTTGGCATATTACCCATTAAAGGTAATGTAAAATTAACGATATGTATTTTTATAATAAAAAATATAACTAATTCAAGTTGCTTTTTCGATAAATTTAGGTGAATCCACCTATGAATTTGAGAGAATTACCTACGAGTATTATCGAGCTAAAAGGATAGTTCCTCCCTTATTTACTTGATTATCTCCTGTACACTTGACAATATAGTAATAAACACCAGCTGGTAATTGTTGATTTCCGTCTCTCGTTCCATCCCAAAGACAGGCGTCTGAATTCAAATCTTCTGGAGACGTAGTGATTTGTTTTATGTTCCTTCCTTTCCCATCAAAAATCGCAATTTCACAAGCGTTTCCTCTGGCGTTTGAAACTTCCCAACAGTCGTTGATTCCATCTCCATTTGGGGAGAAGTTTTTATCCGCTCTGAGGGGAGGAGAAATGAGAACGATCGAATCACTTTCCACACAACCTAGTGGGTCTGTGGCAGTGACCATTACGGATTCTTCAGCATTAACAGGATAGGCAGTTACATCGATCAAAGTGCTGTCATTGAAAATTGAACCAGGCGACCAGATTGGATCCATGCCGTTATTAAGAGAAAGCGATACAAAAGTTTGACCATCTTCCATATTAATAACTTGTCCCAATTCCGGATCTTCAGATATAGCATCTGTAGATGTTATATTCACCCCAGAACCTGCATAATTTGTAATTGTAACAGGGTCTGTATCATAGATACAGCCAATTTCATCCTTTACGGTTGCATAAATTGTCTCTCCAATCGTTGCGTCCACTTCATCAATTCTATAAGTAGCTTCGTTGTATGGGCTTTCATTTATGGAATCATAGTTCAATGATTCTAATCTCCAAAAAGTGGAATCATTAGGTGCATTCAATAATTCTAATCGAATAAAACCACTGGGGCATTTGTTGAAATTCAATGGATCTGACTCATCTTGGGATCTAATTACATCTAAATTTGCTCCGGAAGGAGGGGCAGCTACTGTGATGTCCTGCGTTGCAGGGAGGTAGATACAATTATCATTTGATACATCTACGTAGGTTGTATTTAAAGACGCAGTAAATACATTTTCAGTTATATATGTATGTGAAACCAATGTCCCAATATCAGTGTTGCCATCACCAAAATCCCAATTATTCACTCTGGTATAACCAAACTGTCCAGTCGAAGTAGCTAAAAAATCCATTTCGCTATTCGTACAACGGCTCATGTCCGCAACAAGTGAAGATACTGGAGGAGATACTTCCTCAATGATTTCGCTGGCAGTAGTTTTTGTACAACTATTTCCATCTGTTGAAGTAATCATTACAGAGTAGGTGCCTGGAGTTGTTACATTATAGTTTAATCCACTTTCTGCAGGTGATATGGCTACATCATCTAAAAGCCAACTGTAATTGTAAGTACCAATGTTAGAAACATCGGTCACCGACAAGTCAATACTGCTACCATCACTGCAATATGCATTTCCATCGGTATTTATAATTGAAATTGAAGGAATATTTATTATCGGAACATTGACAGTTACTGGATTACTGATACATCCACGGTCATCAGAGGTCATGATCAGGGTGTAAACACCCGCATTTGCACCAGTGGCTTCAGAAATAACAGGATTTTGGGCGGCACTTGAAAAATCATTAGGTCCACTCCATGAAAATGAAACAATATCAGTTTCACCACCATTGGTTGCAGAAAAATTAATGTCCTGGCCTCCACAAATAGTACCTACAGGATCAATTGTTGGATCTTGGAACAGCCCAGCATCTATTGTAACCACTACTTCATTGGATGATATTTGACAACCAATTTCATTAATTAATACACTGTATGTCTTATCTCCAGTAGTTGTTGTGAATGAACTGGATGGGTCTGTTTGGACGTTTGTTGAGCCATCTGACCATATATAATCAATCCCAAGAGAAGATTTCGTGGCTTCAAAAGTCACTGCTTGGCCGTTACAAATAGCCAAGTCTTCCATAGGACTAATGACTGGCGTAATACAATTTTGATTAAGTATAGCTCCAATTTCACTATTCAGCTCAAAGTCTGCACGATGAGAAAATACAAAGTCAGGTCTGGCATCTCCATCTAAGTCCACTAACTTAACATGTTTTGATTTGCTTTCTAGAATGTCAATCGCTTCAACAGGGTCAAAAAGATTTCCAGTAAACGTCCCATTATTTTCAATAACAAAAAGAGACTGTTCTGAAGAATTATTTGAGGACGTTATAATATCCAAATCTCCATCTCCTTCTATATCGCCTATTTCTAAGCCCCATGGTTCAACCACGCCATCAATAATTTCCCCGTTATCTTCAAAGTCAATAGCCTCACCAATACCGCTTGTTTCATTTTGCAATATCACCACTCTACTACTGGCTCGGTCAGTCATGGCTACATCATTGAAACCATCCATGTCAAAATCTCCAAATTTTAGATGGTAGTACCTTCCACTCACATCAAAAATTTGAGCTGTTTTGAATAAAACACTGCCTGGAGTACTGATATTTTGTAGAATAAATAAATCATTATCCTCCAATTGAATAACACCTAAATCGGCAAGCCCATCATTGTTCAAATCTTTTACATCTAAACCCAATAAGCCAGCCGCACCTTCAACTGTAATTAAGGTAGGCGTACTGTTAAGTGAAATTGCACCTGGAAAAGAGGAGTTATTATTAAAAATATCAACAGTTCCTTCCGATCCTATTGAAACGACAACATCTGGCTTTCCATCATTATCAATATCATTGATGACCACTTTTGAAGGCTGTCTTCGATCTCCTGTGGGCACACCGCCAACTCTAGGAATATCATAACTCACTAAAGGTTCGAAGGCAATTGTTCCGTTTGCCGAATTTTCAATCACAATGAGTCGTTCTCCAAGAACATCGTCTGGGCTAGTAACCACAATGTCAGGATATTGATCACCATTCATGTCAGCACAGGCTATATTCCTTGTTGTAAATCCAATTTCTATTTTTTGTTCAACATCACCTTCGTCATATGTCAGGTTAAGGTTTCCGACACTTGATGTTTCATTGACAACAACACTAATAAATGTAGAAACCTGATGCGTCATAACAATGTCAGGGTAGCCATTAAGATCAAAATCGCAAAGGCAAATGTCCGTTCCTCCATTGCCGCCAGACGCAACCTTTTCTAGAGTTCCTAGTTTTGAGTTATTGAAAGAGTTGGCAGCCCCACCATAACTTATATAGAAGACTTCATTCGAAAATGCTTGCATTCCAGTAATCTTATTTGTGACTACTACGTTATCAGTACTTGCACCTGGAGGTACAGTTACCGTAATTTCAGAAATCGTGGACTCATCTGCATCGACTGATACTGAACCAAATGTAACAAGCCAATTAGATGCCGTTGCTGAGAAATTTAAACCAGAAATGACAATTTGTTCATTTACTGTAGCCGACTTTTGGTTGATATTATTGATATAGGGAATTTGCTGAGCCAATGCAGTTTGGCCAAATAAACACAGAGAGATTCCTATGATAAACGTTACTTTAAATATGAATTGATTTGTCATCTTCATCTATATAATTATTCTACCACATTGAAAATGTACACGTGATCCAGATCTTTTAACTTTTGCCATTTTTTCTGTTCTTCTGCCGCTTGAGTAGGCGTAGCTCCTTTATGAACAACTACGAAGTATTCTCCTACAGCAGAGACATATCCTACAATGGTTCCATGAAATCCTCTTTCAAATAATCTATCACTATAATCTTCAGCTTCATCAAAATCTTTGAATTGAGCAGCTACAACGTGGTGACCAATAGGAAGTTCCAAGAAATGATTTCCTTTCTTAGCCGTATTATGATTGATCATATCTGGTTTAGCTTTTGTGCCTGATGCTGCCACTGTCGCTGTTCCTGCTGCCACTGCTTCTTCCGAAATTGGTTCCCATCGAACTACTTTTGAAGTAGAACCATCAGAATTTGTGACGACATAGGTCGTGCCTATTTCTACTTTTCCATCAGGATCTCTTCGTTCTTGTGAGGGAGACGATGAATCAGCCACTTCAGAAACGATTGTAACAGGTGCTGCTTCCCATCTAATGACTTTGAACTTGGTTCCATCTGATTTCGTAATTATATAGGTTGTTCCTATTTCCTTTCCACCACCTTGAATGCTTCTTTCTAATTCTGGCGCAGAGCTATCAAGTGTTTGATTACTAGTACTAATTGGTTTTGCTTGTTGCCACCTAACGACTTTTGTTTTCGTTCCATTGGCTTGACTGAAAATATAGGTTACTCCAATTTCTGTTTTTCCATTTGGAAGCGTTCTCTCCTGAACAGGCGATGAGCGATCAATGGCTCGCTTGTCAGATTTAGGTATTGCTCCAGTTCCCCATCTAACTTCTTTCTCGGTAGAATCATCACCTTTGGTAAGGACATAGGTTGTTCCTACGAGAACTTTACCGTTGGCATCTTTCTTTAACTGTACGGGAGCACTTTTATCAACTGCTTCAGAAACCACTCTATTTCCAGCATTAGCGGCAAGTGCAGCTTCTTCTGCTTCTTTTTCCCTTGCTGCAGCAGCTGCAGCTGTTGCTGCCGCTGCAGCCCTTGCTTCTCTAGCGATTTTAGCTTCTTCGGCATGTTTTGCCGCTTGCTCTTGTCTTTGTTCAGCTAAGCGCTGACGTCTAGCTTCTTCTCTTTCACGTTGCTCTTTCGTTTTTCTATGTGACTTTATGAATGAATGAGAATGCTTATGATGTTTCTTCTTTTTTCCTAAATGATAACCAATATGAACTTCTGCTGTACCTGAGGATACATCACTCAATTGGGAATTTCCAATTTCATAAGCAAAACCAATTCCGAATTGATCTTTGACCTTTAGTCCAACTAGGGCAGCGAACCCTGCATCTTGTCGATAGGATGCTCCGGCCCAAGCAATATGCATAATGTGAAGTAAAGTGGTAACCTCATATTGAGGCATGTTGACAGTTGAAAACCTATAGATGATGTGTGGTTCAATGGCGAAGTTGTCATTGATATGCCCTCTATAGTTCACTTTGAGCATCATATTGTCATTGAAGTTCAAGGGAGCAAAACCTTCATCAGTGATTACTTCTCTTCCCAATAAGTTTGGCATAGCAAAACCAATATTGAAATGATCAAAATGATAAGAGACCCCAAAATCGGCTGTAATGAACGAGCTGCTTGATAAATTTTGGAAAGTTGGATCTAAGCCCACATCTATCTGTTCAGGATCATAACCTGTGTAACCTCCACCCAATGACATTCCAAATCGAACATAATGTTTGTCATCTACTTCTAATATATATCCTAAAGATACTTTCCCGCCGGAAGTCCTTAATGGCCCTTCAGATTCATTGTAAGCCAAGGCGCCAATGGCCATGTTGTTTTCTAAAGGTGTATGAAAATTGATATGCGAAAAGGAAGGTGCTCCTTCGATACCCATGTATTGCATTCTATATAGTCCATAAAAAACAGTATGCCCCTCTACACCTGCATAGGCTGGGTTATATATATAGGGGTTCATGAAAAATTGATTGAATACTCGCTGATCCTGCGCAAGTAATACATTGGTTCCTGTCAGTAAAGCTAGAATGACAACAACAATTGCTCGTTTCATATAATACACACCTGAGTTAAAGACTAAATATATGGGTGGGTTATATTTTATCTTTCTGTTGAGGCTCAAATCTAAACTTTTTTTATACAAAATTTGAAAATTAATTAAGTACAATACAATAATTCTCTTTTCCTGAGTTTATTATTCAAAACAGAATAAATATTTTATCTAAACTCGATTTTAAATAGTTAATTTGATTTTTGTGTATTTTGCACTTGAATGAATTACTGTTATCTATTTCTAATTTTATGAAGAAACTGGTTTCAACCACTACCTTTCTACTTCTTTTTATAGGGGCAAATGCTCAATTTTGGATTGGCCCAAAAGCGGGTATAACATATACTAATAATGTATATGATGATTATACTTATAAAGCTCGCTATAATGTTTCTCAAGATATAAATTGGCATGCTGGATTGTCAATGGATTATGATTCGGATGGCAGATTCGTTGTGCATTCAGAATTGACATATGAGAGAGTCGGGAATAATGTTTCCAATCTGAGTAGTGAACCAAAGTTAGAAGCATCTTCAGTTTACCACTTCCTTTCTTTGCCCATGATGGTAAGAATTATTTTCAGTGGAAGAAGAAGTGCAGTGAAGTTTTATGGACAGGCAGGACCAAGAATGAAGTTTTGGTTGGCTGGGAATGGTCAAACCGAAGCAGACGAATTCGAAGAAAATGGTTTCAATGGTTTAGCTTATAATGTTCGATTCAAGAATGTGGAAGACAGAGATGATAGTGGGATCACAGATCCGGATGAGTCTGGACTAAGACAAGGAGCTGAGTTTATAGTTCATAAGCCGAATAGGGTACAATACTCACTAGATATTGGTGGTGGTATGTTCATGGATTTGTCAAATGGACAAAGATTGAGCGTAGATGCTAAGTTTAGTTGGGGGCACTCCAATATGGGGTTTAATGTTGAAGGAGATGGTCTAAACTTGCCAACATTTGATGAGGACATAGAGTATAGCCACAATATGCTCACGCTATCCGTTGCCTACCTGTTTTATTTCGATCCAATAATGGCTAGAAAAGGAAAGAGTACTGATGGAACTAAAAAGAAGAAATACAAAGGAGGTCACTAAGACCGTTTAATTATCTTTTTTGCCCTGTCTAGATTTGGGGATAAGATGTTCATCCGCAATGCTTCTCAAGAATGTTTTACTCGTATTGATATTTGGATCGCTATATACGTAAGCAGAAAGATCTGCTATAACTCCTGGCTTGTATCCCAATTTCAATGCAATCTTTTCACAGAAATCAATTTCAGATTGAAATACTTTACCATCAACCTTCATTAATTGTACAATGTTAAAAAGGTATTCAAACTTATGATCTGGGTGCAGATCAGATAAATCCGGAATCGGCATTGGATTGTCAATGATTGTTTCAATATCATCTTCGGTCATCCCGTTAAGACCACCGAGATAGTGAATCATTTTAGATTCTGGTTCGGCAATGAAATTATCGATCTTGGAAAGATGAACCAACAGGCTCAATTGTTCATGGACACTTAGCATAAATTCGATTTTGTGACAATACGAAGTTAGAATATTTAACGTCACAAGTTCATAAAAATGTTTGAAGAATTAAAATAAAATTTAACAAACTGATATCTTAGAGATTCTTTGATAGATTAGGAGTGTATTTTGACAGAATTTTGTCTCATATGTTTTGCTATGTGGAAATCATGGCATATCATTGCAGCCATGAAAATGATAAATATTTACATGAATTGGTGGTGGAGCATTTCAAACGAAGTGTGAACGTCCTAACTATGTAAATAAACGAAAATATTTATAGCCCTGACGTTCACAGTCAGGGCTTTTTTTATGTCTAATTTATAATGAAAAGGATAGAAGTTTATTCAAAAACACGTGAGGTATTGGGTGATATGCTGACCCCTGTTAGTATATATATGAAAATTCGGGATAAATACCCTAATTCCTTTCTTTTGGAAAGTTCAGATTACCGAGCAAAAGAAAATAGTATCTCATATATTGGATTTTCGCCTCTGGCTGAGTTTATAGCAAAGAAAGGTGAGATATCTATAAAATACCCAAATGGGCACCGTACCATTAAAAAGTTATCAGAATCAAGTTTAAGAGAAGATTTTACAGCTTTTTCCGAAGCATTTGATCATAAAAGGAACAGCCATGATCTAGTAGAAGCAGGATTGTTTGGATTCTCTTCTTACGAAACGGTAACTGAATTTCAAGGGCTTGATTTTGATGAGAGTAAAAAGAAGTATTTTGATATTCCTCTCATGCAATATTTTTTCTTTGAGTATGTCATAGCCTTCGATCACTTCAAGAATAAACTGTACATCTCTCAGAATGGGAATACAGTCGATTTCGTTGATAATATCAGTGAAATTGTACAGTTGATTTCTGCTGTGAGCGCTCCTTCACATTCATTTGAAACCAACGGTATTGTGGAGTCGGAGATGGAGGATCAAGATTTTAAGGATACTGTATTAAAGGCAATAGATCATTGTCAATTAGGAGATACATTTCAAATGGTAGTTTCACGAGCATTTAGTACTTCATTTAAAGGGGATGATTTTACTTTATACCGAGCGTTGCGAAGTATAAATCCTTCACCATATCTCTTTTATTTTGACTATGGTTCTTTCAAGATATTCGGATCTTCTCCTGAAGCGCAAATTGAAGTTAAAGAAGGTAAAGCTTCCATTTACCCCATTGCAGGTACTTATAAGAGGACGGGAGATGATGAAAAGGATGCGGAATCGGCCAAAGCGTTATTTAAGGATGTAAAAGAAAACTCAGAACATGTAATGCTGGTGGATTTAGCCAGGAATGATTTAAGTATTTCTGGCGATGATGTGGTGGTTGAAAAATTCAAGGAAATTCAGTTTTTTTCCCATGTAATTCACTTGGTTTCTAAGGTGACTAATAAAATAAGAAAAGGTAAAAAGTCTATTGATTTGGCTGCCGATACGTTTCCAGCTGGAACTTTATCTGGTGCACCAAAGCACAGGGCTATGCAATTGATTGATAAATATGAAAAAAGTGTACGTGGATACTATGGAGGAATGATAGGTTTGATGGACTTCCATGGAAATTTTAATCACGCGATCTTAATTAGGTCATTTCTTAGTCAAAACAATACACTTCATTTTAGAGCAGGTGCCGGAGTTGTGGCTAAATCGGATCCTGATAGTGAAGTACAAGAAGTATACAATAAAGTAGGTGCGCTCAAATCAGCCATCGAGAAAGCGGATAGTATGAATAAATCTTTAGAACTATTGAAATGATGAAAACACTGGTATTAGATAATTACGACTCTTTTACATACAATCTGGTGCACATCATCAGAGAATTGGAAGGGGATGAGAACTTGGAGGTTCACAGAAATGATCAAATAAGCCTTAAAGACGTAGCTAGTTTTGATCGAATTTTACTTTCTCCGGGACCCGGTTTGCCTAAAGAAAGTGGAATTTTAATGGATACTATAAGGAATTATTCGGCTGATAAAAACATCCTTGGTGTTTGTTTAGGGCATCAAGCCATTGCAGAAGTTTACGGTGGGGAGCTGTATAACCTTCCAACAGTATTACATGGAATAGCTACTAATGTGAATGTTAAGGAGAACGATGTTTTGTTTAATGATATCCCTGATTCGTTCCAGGTTTGCAGATACCACAGTTGGGCTGTGAATCCAGATAAAACGGGTGATATAAAAGTAACTGCAGTGGATGATGATAATCAAGTCATGGCTTTGGTGCATCCAAAATTTTCAGTGCGTGGCGTTCAATTTCACCCTGAGTCAATCTTGACTGAAAATGGAATTAAAATGATGGAAAACTGGATCAGTTTATAAATCTAAAATCATGAAAGAAACTTTACAAAAATTAACCAACAACTACATTCTTAGTAAAGAAGAAGCTAAGAAAGCATTGATAAGCTTGGCAAATGGAGAATGTAATAATAGCCAAATGGCGGCTTTTTTGACTGTTTATTTAATGCGCAGCATTCGCACAGAAGAGTTATCAGGTTTCAAAGCTGCTATGCTTGAGCTTTGCAAGCCGGTAGACTTAGCTGATTATGATGCTATGGATATGTGTGGAACAGGAGGTGATGGAAAAGACACTTTTAACATATCAACGACCGCATCATTTGTGGTGGCTGGAGCAGGTCAAAAAGTAGCCAAACATGGGAATAACGGTGTTTCGTCATCCTGCGGATCTTCCAATCTTTTATCTCACTTTGGTTACGAATTCAAAGGAGATGAGGCGAGTTTGAGAAAAAGTTTAGACGATTCCGGAATTTGTTTTTTACATGCACCACTTTTTCATCCGGCAATGAAAAATGTCGCTCCAGTACGAAAAGAGTTAGGTTTGAAGACATTTTTCAATATGCTAGGACCATTGGTGAACCCTAGTAAACCTGACAAACAGTTGGTTGGTGTATATGACTTGGAATTGGCCAGGCTCTATCAATATCTTTTTCAGGAAGAGTCTAAAAATGGCGCGATTGTCCATGCTTTAGACGGTTATGATGAAATATCCCTTACTGGAGAATTCAAAGTATTGACCAAAGACGATGAAACCATTTACAAACCGTCTGATATTGGAATGAGTTTACACAAACAAAGTGATATCCATGGCGGATCTAGCATTGACGAATCGGCGAGTATTTTTTTAAATGTCTTGAAGGGAAATGGTTCACTAGCACAGACCGAAGTAGTGTTGGTCAATGCGGGACTCGCTTTATTTATGGGGCAGTCATTGAATTCATTTGAGGAAGGTATTGCAAAGGCTAAAGAATCAATTGATTCGGGTGCTGCTTTTAGTTCTTTTGAGAAATTTATAACATCAAATAAGTCATGAATGTACTTGATAAAATCGTCGCTCAAAAAAGAATTGAGATAGCGGAACGTCAAAAGATTATTTCAGTGGATGAATTAAAAAATACTCCGCAATTCAGTAGGAAATGTATTTCTACGAGCCAAAAATTAGAGAATTCAATATTGCCAGGTATTATTTCTGAATTCAAAAGACAGTCCCCGTCGAAAGGCATAATTAATGATCAGTGCGATGTAGTTGATGTGACAAATGGTTATTGTGAGGCAGGGGCATCCGCAATTTCAATTTTAACGGATAGTCAATTTTTTGGCGGATCGATTGAAGATTTGCAGCGAGCTAGGCGTCATATAAAATGCGCGATCCTTCGAAAGGATTTTATCATTGATGAATACCAAATTTATGAAACCAAGGCAGTAGGGGCTGATCTGATGCTACTAATTGCAGCAATTTTAACTAAAGAAGAAATTGTTCGTTTTACCGATTTGGCACACGAATTGGGATTGGAGGTTTTGCTGGAAATTCACAATGAAGGTGAATTTAATGAAGGTTATTACGATAAGGTAGATATTCTAGGCGTTAATAATCGGGATTTGAAAAGATTCAAAACTACCATCCAAAACTCCATTGATTTAGCTAAAATTCTACCCAAAAACCAATTGAAAATATCAGAAAGTGGAATCTCTTCAACAAAAGATATGGTAGCACTGGCAAATGAAGGATACAAAGGATTTTTAATTGGAGAGCAATTCATGAAACATGGGGACCCTGCAGCTGAATTGCGAAAGTTTATGCAAGAAGAAATGGTTTAATGGAAGTAAAAGTCTGTGGCATAAGGGACCTTGACAATTTGCATTATTTGCAAGGAGAGAATGTGGATATGATTGGCTTTATCTTTTATGATCAATCCAAACGATTCTTTGAAAATGGAAATATTTCTGTTGATGAAATGTTGAATGCCGCAAAGAAAAAAGTGGGGGTTTTTGTGAATGCTTCATTGGAGGAATTGACTGACATCATAAACAAGTACCAATTAGACGCGGTACAACTCCATGGTGAAGAAACACCTAAATATTGTGCTGAGGTAGCTGAATTGGGCGTTTATATTATCAAAGCATTTTCTGTTTTAGATCACCTACCTCGTGATTTAGGTAAATATGAGGCATTTATAGACCTCTATTTGTTTGATACGAAAGGTGTGGATCATGGGGGGAATGGCATTCAATTCAACTGGTCAATCTTAGAAGGATTTGATCAGATAAAGCCTTTTATGGTCAGCGGCGGAATTGGACCAAAAGATGTGTCCAAAATTAGCAATATCAAGAATCCCAAATTGAAAGGTGTGGATGTAAACAGTCGGTTTGAGATTGAGCCAGGTTTAAAGGACGAAGCATTGGTTGGTAAGTTTATTGAAGAAATTAAGGGAAATAGAATTTAATATGAAAACGTATAGTAAGCCTGATAAGAGAGGTTATTTTGGTTCTTTTGGTGGGGCATTCATTCCTGAAATGATGCAAGCAAATATTGCTGAATTGCAGGAGCAATATGAGTCTATAATTGATACTTCAGACTTTAAAGAAGAATTTGAGTCACTTTTAAAGGACTATGTAGGTCGTCCCAGTCCTCTATATCTCGCTAGCAGGCTCTCTGAGCGCTATGGAGCCAATATCTATCTTAAAAGGGAAGATTTGAATCATACAGGTTCACATAAGATCAATAACGCATTGGGCCAGATAATCTTGGCCAAGAAGCTCGGGAAGAAGAAAATCATTGCAGAAACAGGTGCAGGTCAACATGGAGTAGCTACTGCTACGGCATGTGCTTTGATGGGCATACCCTGTGTGGTTTTTATGGGAGAAGTAGATGTTAAACGCCAAGCTCCTAATGTAGGGCGTATGAAAATGTTGGGAGCAGAAGTAGTTTCCGTTACTTCAGGGAGTAAGACGCTTAAAGATGCGACCAACGAAGCAATGCGATATTGGATAGCTAATCCTTTCGATACGCATTACATAATTGGTTCAGTTGTGGGTCCACATCCATATCCGGATATGGTGGCGAAGTTTCAATCGGTTATTAGTTCAGAAATACGAGCTCAATTAAAAGAGAATACGGGTGCTGAATTACCAGATCGAGTGATTGCATGTGTAGGAGGGGGAAGCAATGCCACTGGTGCTTTTTTTAATTTTATAGAAGATGAGCAGGTTCAATTAATTGCTGTAGAGGCAGCAGGTAAAGGATTGGAATCTGGGTTCACAGCCGCCGCAACCTTCAAAGGGAGAAGTGGAGTTTTACATGGAAGTAAGACGCTTTTTATGCAGACTGAAGATGGTCAAGTAGTAGAGCCTCATTCGATTTCCGCAGGATTGGATTACCCTGGAATCGGCCCAGCACTGGCGCACTGGTTTGAGTCGGAGAGGGTTGATTATCTTGCTGTGACGGATGATGAATCTTTAGTAGCTGGGATGGAATTGTGCAAGCTAGAAGGAATAATTCCAGCGGTAGAATCTGCTCATGCGTTGGCCGCATTGAACAAGATTGAATTCAAAAAAGGAGAGAATGTGGTTGTCAATTTATCAGGTAGAGGAGACAAGGATTTAGAGACTTATTTAAATCATTTGGCCTGACATATAATCACTATTAAACTTAAGAATTAAGACATCATTATGAACCGAATAAATAAGACGATTTCAGAAAAAGACAACCTACTTTCTATATATTTTACAGCTGGTTATCCTCACTTAAATGATACACAAAATATCATCCAGGCGCTAGAGAAAAGTGGTGCGGATTTGATTGAAATTGGCGTGCCATTTTCAGACCCAATTGCTGACGGTCCTACGATCCAAAATACTAACAATATTGCACTTGAAAATGGCATGAATGTAAAGCTGCTTTTTGAGCAATTATTGCAGGTTAGGAAGTCTGTTTCTCTACCCTTAATTATGATGAGTTCAGTCAATCCAATATTGCAATTTGGGTTTGATAAATTCTGCGCAAAATGTAAGGAAATTGGTGCGGATGGATTGATCATTCCAGACTTACCCATTGAGGAATATATCGCTGAATACAAGGACATCGTGGAGGGGTATGGCTTGAGGAATATTATCTTAATTACACCAGCCTCTACGGATGAAAGAATTCGGTTAATCGATGAAAACACTGATTCATTTATCTACATGGTTTCGTCTTCCGCTACAACCGGAGTGAACAAAAATTTTGCTACTGATTTTGAGACGTTCGCTAGAAGACTTCAGGGTATGAATTTGAAAAATCCTCTAATCACTGGATTCGGAATTCATGATAAAGAAAGCTTTGATCAGGTGTGTAGATACTCGAAAGGAGGGATTATTGGAAGTGCATTTGTCAAAGCATTGAATGAAGCGCATAACGTGACCGAATCAGTAGAGAAATTCATGAAACAGTTCAAATAAGAGGTGATATTATAATTTAGTCTTGTCTAAAAAAAGGATAATAAAAAATTATTAATCAGATATTTATCTTTATTTAGTTAAGTGATTACTAGCAGTATTCTCTTTTTTTCTTTTAAAATAATATTTCAATAAGAAACATTCTTTGAAAAAATGATTTAGTAACTCCTTGCGTAAGAATTTCTGATTTCATTTCAGACAATCTTCTTAATCCATATTTTATTGTTATTTTGGTCTTTCATTAAAATCTGATTTGAATTAACCCTCGAAAGAATGACAGCAAAAGAAGAAATTTTAGGCCACCCCAAGGGACTATACATCTGTTTTTTAACGGAGATGTGGGAACGATTTTCATTCTATGGAATGAAGTTTTTACTCCTGCTTTACCTTACAAAATATCACCTTTTCACTGATGGAGCAAGCCTCGATGTCTTTGGTGCTTATGCTGGATTGGTTTATGCAGTACCTGTAATTGGTGGACTCTTGGCTGATCGGTTTTTGGGCATGAGAAAGGCCGTGACTTTTGGCGCAATCATGCTTTGTTTTGGTCACCTTGGAATGGCTTTTGAAGGTACCCAAGCTTCGGTCGTTGATGGCGTAATTATACAAGATAAATTTGCATTGAGCATCTTCTATTTTTCATTGGCATTGATCATTGTTGGTGTCGGTTTTTTGAAGCCAAATATTTCTACGATTGTTGGTAAATTATACCCGGTAGGAGATGAGCGTCGTGACTCAGGTTTTACCATCTTTTATATGGGCATTAATCTGGGTTCATTTTGTGCAACATTGCTATGTGGGTACCTCGGAGAAAACTATGGTTGGGGGTATGGTTTTGGAGCTGCAGGAATAGGCATGTTTCTGGGTCTTTTGGTTTTTCAATGGGGACAAAAATTCTTAGAAGGTCATGCCGAACCTGAGCATCCTGAAGTCTTAAAAGAAAAGGTTTTTGCAGGAATAAATAAGGAATATGCGATATACATTCTATCGGTATTAAGCGTAGGAGTATTATGGTATTTTGTTCAGTCTGATGCCATTGTTCATTATTCTTTGAACCTTCTTTCCGGAGGGGCACTGTTGTGGATAATTTATTTCATCATCAAAGAATGCGATGCCAAAGAAAGAGGTCAAATGACAGTGCTTGCCAGCTTGATTATTTTCACAGTTGTTTTCTGGGCACTTTTTGAACAGTCCGCCGCATCCATGACATTGTATGCAGATAGAGTGGTAGATCGTGTGCTTTTGGATACTACATTCTTGCCTAACGAAACGACCATGTTATACGCATTAGGGATTCTTCTAATTGTAATTCCTGGATTGGTAGTTTTCTTCGGTATGAATAGATTCAATAGTATGAATGTTTCTGAGAAGAAAATAGTAACTGGAATTGCAGCAGCATTAAGTATTGTCTTGGTATTGTTGGGAGTAAAGTCTGTATTGTTTGCCAATGAAGTCGCTAGTTCATCAGATGGTATTCCTGTTTTTTGGGAAGCAACAGCTGTCATGGTTGGATCATTGAACGCGATGTTCATTTTTATGTTGGCACCTGTATTTGCGTGGTTATGGACATTTCTGAGTAAAAATAAAATTGAACCAGGTACACCTCTGAAATTTGCATTAGGAATACTTCAAGCAGGATTGGGATTTGGTGCTTTGGTGTTTGGAGCAAGTCATCCTGATGCCGCAGGTAAAGTAAGTTTGATATGGCTTGTTTTAGCTTACTTGCTTCATACCATGGGAGAATTATGTTTGTCTCCGGTAGGATTGTCTGCTGTTACAAAACTAGCGGTACCAAAAGTGGTCGGATTCATGATGGGTGTATGGTTTTTAGCCACTGCCTACTCAGAATATGTCGCTGCGCAAATCGCGAAATTTGCTTCAGTTGAAACAACAGGAGGTGAAGTCACCAATATTGCAGAAGCACTAGGTATCTATACTGATTTCTTTTCAAACTTGATGTGGGTAGGGGTTGTTATTAGCCTTGTCCTTTTTGTTTTAACGCCACTAATGAAGAAGGGAATGCATGGCGTTCATTAACTATAGAGATGATTTGATCATACAATCTTTATAATTATATTGAGACATAACGTATTAAATAGCATTTTGAACAATGCATTGAATTGATGCATTTGTGTCTCATTTTTTGTAAAGCTATGATTCATCAGTAAGAGATATGTTTTGATTATTACTTTAGAAATATCATTTAAATTTTAAAATTCAGTTTACAAGCAATACATTATGAACCCATCGAAATTGTCAAGAAGATTATTATTTGTCTCAATTGCATTTTTAATTTTCTCTTTGAAGCAAAACATTGGTCAAGCACAAGACAGTGACAGTACTGAAGTAATTGAGCCCTATCCATACCGTTTGCCTATTTTAGGAAAAAAAGCGCACGCCAAGGGCTACCGGCTACAATTGCCTTTGGGTATGAGCGTAGGAACGATTTTTAACAAACAAGGACTGGTCTTAGAGAACTTTGAAATGACCTTGGCAGATCCAGATACGCCAGGGGAGGAATTGGAATACAGAGACCTAACAGGGATTCTTGATTTTGGCCCCTCTCAAGGAAGAATCAACACACTGAATTTTCGTGCTGATGCGTGGATATTACCCTTTCTTTCTGTGGGTGGTTATTACGGTAAAGTATGGGGTGAACAGACCATTAGCTTTAGTTTTCTAGGTAGTGATTATTTTGAAAGTACGACAGATATCAGAGGACAATATTACGGGTTTAATATGTTGGGTGCCATTCCTATGGGGCCCATAGTGTTGATGGCAGATTACTCTTGGTCCTGGACTACCAATGAAAACTTGGATGAACCGGTACGTGTTGAAGTGAGTGGAGTTCGATTGGTACATCGGATAAAAACAAAAAGAGAAGATCGATTTTTTGCTGTTTGGGCTGGCGCACAACACCAAAAAATGGACAATAGAACGTCAGGAAATATAGGATTGGATGAGGCTTTGGGAATTACAGAAGCGGATAAGGATGAATTGGATAATAATTGGATTGATTATACGGAAAATGGAGTGCCGAACAGGAATGGAGACCTCTACGATGATTTACCACGTCGTACCCAGATAGCGCATGAAGCGGTATATAATCTTATAAGAGGTGTTGCTGATGCTGACGTTTATTACAAATTTGATAAAAGGCTTGAATATCCTTGGCAAATGCTTTTGGGGGTCAATTATCAGCATAATGACAAATTGCAAATAAGATCAGAGTATGGTTTTCTAAAGTCTAAACAGCAATTAATGTTTATGGCGTCATACCGATTTGGCTTCAAAAAGAAATAATAAAGAAAAACGAATCACTTAAATTATCAGTTTATGAAAATCTTAGCTATTGGTCTTACCATGGTAATGACATTTTTGAGCATGTCAAACCTCACGGCTCAAAAACAACCCAATGTAGTAATTGTGTTCATGGATAATTTTGGCTGGGGTGAACCAGGTTTTAATGGTGGTGGAATAATAAGAGGGGCAGCTACGCCAAGAATGGATAAATTAGCGGATGAGGGAATTAGACTAACTAATTTCAATGTAGAAGTACAATGTACTCCTTCTAGATCTGCTCTGATGACAGGGCGGTATGCTGTAAGAAGTGGCAACGGTACAGTTCCATTAGGGGAGGGTGTCTATGGCTTGGTACAATGGGAAGTCACTATGGCTGAAATGCTGTCGGACGCTGGATATGCTACAGGTATGTATGGAAAATGGCACTTAGGTCGTACCAAAGGTCGGTTTCCAACCGATCAAGGTTTTGATGAGTGGTATGGCATCCCAAATACAACTGATGAATCAGCATGGACAAGTTTAGAAGCTTTTAATAATACCGATCTGAAACCCGGTTATGTATTGGCGTCTGAAAAAGGAAAAGAACCAGAACAAGTGAAAGTATATGATCTTAATTACCGGCCATTAATTGATAGAGACTTGACCGATAAAGCCAAATCGTTTATGGAAAAGAGTGTGAATGCGAAGAAGCCGTTTTTCGTTTACTTGCCATATACTGCCACACACTTTCCAACCATGCCACACCCTGATTTTAAAGGTAAAACCGGAAATGGCCCTTGGGCAGATTTATTAGCACAGATCGATAGCTATACTGGAGAGCTTTTGGATAAAGTTGAAGAATTGGGTGTCTCGGAAAATACTATTTTTATCTTCACTGCTGATAACGGACCTGAAGCTTCAGATTTTGGAGCGTCTAGTCTAACTGTTGAAACTGGAGTACATGGCTCTCCGGGTCCTTGGAGAGGAACCTTGTTCACGGGATTCGAAGGAGCATTGAGAGTTCCTTTTGTCATGCGGTGGCCTGCAAAAATTAAACCAGGCCAATCAAGTGATGAAATTGTCCATGCAATGGATTTATTCCCTACGATCGCCAAATTAACCAAGGGAAAAGTCCCTTCTGATAGGGTGATTGATGGAATAGATATGAGTAATTTTTTCATAGGAAAGACAGAAAAATCAGGTCGAGATGGGTTTGTCGTCTATATGGGGAAAGATATTTTCGGTGTGAAGTGGAAAAACTGGAAATTACATTTCAATGAACAAAATAGTTGGAATGATCAGAAAACCAGTTATACCATGCCGAGAGTTTACAATTTAATGACAGACCCTCAAGAAAAAGATAATGTCCTCTTTCCTCATACTTGGGTACCAAGAGTGGCACTGGGTCAATTGACAGAACATGTGATTTCCTTGAAGCAAAATCCTCCAGTTCCAACCGGAGCTCCAGATCCTTATTTACCAAAAAAGTAAATTTTAAATTTTATTCATCATGCTAATATTACTTTTCTCAATGCTTTTCAAACTCTTATCAGGAGGGCCTAGCGATGTATTTCAAATTCCTCATCTTGAAAAAGAGATTAAAGCCAATGTGTTAGATGACGAGAGAAAAGATCAATTGCTGGATTTGGTCAAAGGGGCAAAGCAGCAGAGTAAGGATTATATGAAATTTCGAAGCAAGCAAGTTAAGTTGATGAAGAAATACAGTGCTGATCGAACGATAGCATCAGCCAAAATGCTTGATCTTTTTAATTCATATCACAGCAAACGATTGGTTTTACAAGATTCTATGATTTCTTATCGCCTACAATTTCAAGATTTATTTACAGACGAAGAATGGAATTCGGTGATAGGGAAGGCTGAGTTTCCATCTGGCAACAAAGTGAACAAACAAGAAAAGGCGGAACAAAAAGCCAATGATGCGATAGATAAGATCTTTTCAGAGATTGATAAATCAATTGTGAAGAACATATCAGATACTACGAAGAGAAAAGAAGTTTTAGTTTCAATGAGTGGATTCGAAGCTATTTTTTATGAGTTCAATTTATTAGGGCAGAGCATGAACTATACGGATAAGGAATACATGAAGAATAGAACATTGGTGAAAGCTGATTTAGATGGTTTTTATGATGACCAAAATGATTTGAGAGTAAAGGGAATGGATGCGTTTTTAGCCTTTCGAGATGCGGGTATAAAAAATACAGAAGAAGGTGAATGGAAAGCGATCATGAAAGAATTGAAAGATTTGTTCAATTAAATAGAAATCTCAAAATGAGTACCAACGCCTTGTTTTCATTTTTTCATTTCATAGCGGCTTTTGGTGTGGTATATACCGTTGTGTTCGAATTGCTAACTTTTCAGAAAAACCTGTCTTTATTGGACGCCAAGAAAATTCAAAAGGTGGATATGATTTATGGTCTGTCAGCAGGGTTGGTCTTGTTGATTGGTTTTTTGAGAGTTTTTTATTTTGAAAAAGGAAGTGATTTTTATTTTTCAAACTTCTTTTTTTTACTGAAAATAGGGACTTTCTTAGTAGTTGGTGGTCTATCAATTTATCCAACTATAACGTTTGCTAAATGGCAAAAATTCACGAATAAAGGAGAGGTTCCGATAATCTCAGATAGTCAATTCAAGTGGATCAAGCTTTTGCTTAAATTGGAGCTGATCGGGCTCATCGTCATCATGCTTGCTGCCTCAATGATGGCCAAAGGCATTGGCTTCTAGCCTTCATCCTATTTATAAATTGATAATGTAAGTGGGTTTTTTCTTTCAAGGAGCTTAGTACTATATTTATATTATGAAACTAAGTTGGTTTTATTCAAATTAAATGCCCCAATCCACTAAATATCAAGCGCCCCATTTACTCGATGATTATTTCGAAAGAAATGACCTGATCACTTCTATCAATCAAGTTCATAGATGTACAATGGTCATAGCAGCTTCCGGATATGGTAAGTCCAGCTTGGTTGCAAATTGGTTATCCCAAGTAGAAGGTCGGAGTTTGTGGGTGAATCTATCCAGTGCTGATAATGATCTCTTAAGTTTCGTAGAGGTATTAGCAAGAGGATTCAAGTCTTTGCATATTAATGGATATGAAGCGTTTAGTGAAATATTAAACAACTCAGAAGCTATTTTAGGAGAGGATTTGATTGCCGCTTTTCTTTCGAATTTGAGCACTATTCAACAGGACACAATTCTAGTGTTAGATGATTATCATCTGATTCAGGATGATACCGTTCATGCTTTGATGACTAGGATGGTAGAGTCTGAACATATCCCCTTGAATGTGGTTATTACTTCAAGATTTGACCCACCTTTTCCACTCTTTATTTGGAACCAAAAAGGATGGTTGAATCAAGTCCGCTCTAAGCAACTAAAATTCGATGCTCAAGCGACACATGATTTTCTTTCTACAAAATTTGATGGTTTGGATGGCGGGCTTACCGAACAGCTGTCTAATCAAATGGAAGGTTGGATTACCGGGATATGTCTATTGATTTATAATGTAAACACACAAGAGCAACTTTCCTCTAAAGTCAATAAAATAGCAACTGATCAGTCTAAGGACATGCTGACTTTGACCCATTGGTATCTCGATCAGTTAAAGTTAGAAGTCAAGGAAGTAGTGCTGAAACTGGCCATGTTTGGACATTTCTCTAAGGACATGATGTTGTCTATGTTTCCGAAGAAAGAGGCGATTACGTTATTCAATGATATTCTACATTCGAAACTGCTCATTATTTCTCTTGAGGGAGAGGGAGGTTGGTACCGCTTTCACCATTTATTTCAAGAGACCTTGGTGAAAATTTCTGAATCTTATTTTGAACAAAAGGTGGTGAATGAATTACTGGCCAAAGGTGCTCAGTATTATGAGGAATATGGAAATAAGGAACGAGCCATTGTACTTTACCTACAGGCGGGTTTGGTCAATTCTGCCTTTGAAGTATTTGATATTTATCGGAAAAAACTGCTTGATCAAAGACAATGGGGTGTGTTCGAAAGGCTTTACCATCAACTGTCTAAACATAACAAGGAATCTTTGGTGTTACAATTAAGCCTTTGTTGGTTGCACATCCGTCACGGCAAGACGCAAGAGTTGTTTGAACTAACTGGGGTATTGGCTCAGCGATTCCAACAGGATCAAATCCAAGAAAGTGATGACCCAGAGTTATTCGCTGAGTTCTACAGTATTAAAAGTTATAAAAATTACAACGTAGATCAAGACTTTGATGCATGCGTGCATGATTGTGAGTTTGCATTGCAACATCTTAATTCAGAATGGCTCAACCCGAGAGGCTATGCTTGGGTGTTTTTGTTAGGCAGTATGCAGATCAAAGGTCAAATGGACCTAATAGAACAACGTATCACCGCTGCGATTGACAAAGAAGGCGTTTCTGATTTTGAAAAAGGATATATCCTTTTTGTCAGTTGTTATCTTTATTGGATGGAACTGGATCTCTATAAAATGAATGCAGCGGCCGAAGCATTAATTGATTTAGGTACCTCCCAAAAAAACAAAGAATTTGAAGCCCATGGCTGGCACTTCAAACTGTTATTCTCTACGAGTAGAGGAGACTGGAAAACAGCTTTTGAACAGATACAATCCAAAGACGAGTTGATGGACCATGCCATTGGGGTAATTCGTGTGTTTTATCAAATCAGCAAGGCGGTCATTATTGGGCAAAATCAGCATTCATTTGATTCTACAGAATACTTTCATGAGTTGTTTAATGAGCGATATGTCGATCGCAACCAAACACAAGCATTAATTATCAGAGCCAGAGTGGCAGAACTAGAGATGCTTCAAGGAGATACTGAAAAGGCCTGCTTGATGTTAAAGGAATTGGGAGAACAACCATTATACCCTTTGTCCAATACCGTAGATATTCAATTGGTTAGACTCAATTGCTACCTATCCTCGAAGAACGAAGCTTATTGGCAAGAGGCGTTTGAAAGTATCATTATTCTCGCGGAGTTTTATCTCAATTCTCACAACGCGATGGGTCAATTGTATGTAAATATTTACCGATCGATTTATCATCATTTAATGGGTGAGGGAAAACAATCTATTTCGTTTATGAATCAAGCGTTAGAACTGGCTATTCCTTCTGGAATCACCTTCCCATTTTTACAAACTAATCATGTCATAGAGCCAGTCTTGGCTCAAGTCATCAAAAAGACGAATTATGACAAGTTTGCAACCAGTATTCTAAATCAACTTTCAAATAAAAGAGATGATTCAACGGCTGTAAATATTTCACTACGAGAAAAAGACATCATCGACTTGATGATTAAAAAGTTGTCCAATAAGGAAATTGGGGAACAACTATTCATCTCAGAGAAAACCGTCAAGAACCATAGCAATTCTATTTTCAAAAAATTAGGCGTAAAAAATAGGCGAGAGGCGGCTCAGCGTGCCATTGAATTGTCTTTACAAAGGTAATATTGGGTCTTTTGGGTCTTGATGGTAAAGAATAAAAGATCGAATTTTATATCTTACTATAATAAGTATGACACCTGAACCAATTACTGAATCTAGCGCAATCTACCAGATCTCCGTTTCTGGTTTTCTAGATGCCTCATGGTCAACTAGATTGGGAGGGATGTCATTTGACCATCAATCAATTTCTGATAATACCATTACGACACTTACAGGCGAGATTATTGATCAATCACAATTGAATGGAGTGCTAAATGCGCTCTTTAACCATCGATTGGAAGTGCTTTCTGTTTTAAAAATTAAATAATCATTAAAAGTAAACCTATGAAAATCTTAAAAACGAACCTCTTAGCGTGCCTAGTACTTCTATCGAGTATGACAGCTTTTGCACAAACAGAACCTGCCGTCACGCTCATCACCAATGTCAAAGTTTGGGATGGTACGAGCAGCAAGACCAAAGCTGTAGATGTGCTGATCGAAGGAGATAAATTCAAGCAAATCAAAGCCAATATCAAAGCACCAGAAGGAGCAACTGTGATTGATGGTCAGGGAGGTACATTGATCCCAGGACTCATTGATATGCATCAACACTTGATGCTTTGGGGAGGTACTACAGAAGGTACCTATGAATATGATGCCTATGCGCAAGGAGCAAGAGCTATAAAAATGGCCGAGCGATTAATAGACCAAGGATACACCACAATCAGAGATATTGGAGGAAACTCATTGTCTATTTCGAGATTGATCCAAGAGGGTAAGTTGGATGGTCCTAGAGTATATTCTTCTGGACCCGTGATTTCTCAAACCGGGGGTCATGGTGACTGGGGGCCTGCTAACGAAGGGCCAGGAGAAGGTAACTACCAAACAATGGTAAGAAATACACATGTAGTGGACGGAGTGCCCGAAGTAATCAAAGCAACCAGATGGAATTTCAGAAATGGTGCCAACTTCATCAAGGTGATGGCAGGTGGAGGTGTAGCTTCTACGTTCGATCCCTTAAACATGACCCAAATGAACATGGATGAGTTGAAAGCCATCGTAGAAGTGGCCAACGCTATGGAAAGTTATGTGGCCGTTCACTCTTATCATGACAGATCATACAATGCAGCTTTAGATGCTGGTGTCAAGTCATTTGAGCATGGTTTCTTGATTACCGAGCCTACTGTGAAGAGAATGTCTGAGACAGAAGGCGTTTTCTGGTCTTGGCAGCCGTTTGGTAGCTATACTTTATTCGCTGGTGGGTTTCCTGATTGGTTCACCCCAGATATGATCGAAAAAGGCACAGCTGTTAACAAAGGTGCTGTGATAGTACCACCATTGATGAGGAAGTATGGTGTGCCCGTGGTATTAGGATCTGATATGTTTGGTGATGAAGTGAAATTCGCAAGAGCTAACATCGTATCAGCTAAAGAAGTGCCAGGAACAGGATATACAGATTTAGAAATCATGAAAATGGCGACCTCAAACTGTGGTAAAATCTTGACAATGAGTGGTCCGGGTAGAGACCCTTACAAAGCGGCTAAGTTAGGGGTAGTAGAAGAAGGTGCATGGGCGGATTTGAACATCTGGACAGGAGATCCAACTAAAGACGTAAATGTATTGAAATCGGATGATGCCTTGAAACTGGTTATCAAAGGCGGAAAAGTGTACAAGAACACGCTTTAAAGTATTTGAATTGTAGAAAAAGCTTATCATAGATGGGCTTTTTTTATCACAAAGATCCTCCCATGAAAAAGTCAATATTCTTTGTCTTAATCTTACTGTCATTTTCTTGGGCTTATGCACAAGAAGCTGATAGCACGAAAACCTTAAGCGTAGATGAGATCGCCAAGCAAATGTCCAATCCGACATTACCGATGTTCAACTTTGCAATGTTCTATGAATACCAAAGTATGACCGGGTCAATGGCTGATGCGGATGGTCAGTCGGTGAATATGTTTGCGTTACAGCCACCACTGCCTTTTCCATTCAAGAATGGGAAAAACTTATTGGTGAGGCCGTTATTTCCTATTCTGTTTTCTCAGCCTGTAATCGGAGAAAATGGATTTGAGTCTGCAGGAGGCGCGCACCTTGGTGATATGGCCATGGATGTGTTGTATGCAGGTACCAATGCCAATGGCATCATGAAAGGGGTTGGTTTGATCGGCAATGTGCCGCTTTCTACGAGTTCAGACATTCGCGGTGAATGGGCTGTTGGTCCATCCTTGCTACTAGGGGCGATCAAGCCTTTTGGCGTGTTTGTGTTGGTGTTGAACCAATCATTTGATATCAGTGGTGAAAACAAAACTTCTAGATTGGGAGGTCAGTATGTTATCGCCTTATCACTGAAAGGCGGATGGCAATTGGTTTCTTCACCTCCTTTTTCTTATAACTGGGACACCGAATCTTTAACGCTTCCTGTTGGTGGTGGACCTTTTAGAACAGTGATGATGGGAAAAATTCCTCTGAAGGTCGGTGTGCAAGCGTACTATTTTGCTTCACAATCTGACGCGTTTGGACCAGACTGGTCTATCAGATTATCAATTACACCAAGTTTAAGAAGGCCTTGGTAAGCCAACTAACTCCGATAATGAACGACAGTAGGGTTTATAAGAATACGTTGAATTGAATAAACAAAAAACCGTCATTGCGAACGCAGTGAAGCAATCTCGATCTCTTTAACCATGACAAGATTGCTTCGTCATACTTCCTCGCAAAGACGCACATATATATGAGACTAGTTGCATTTTTGTGCTTCACGTTATTAATTATTTCTTGTCAAAAAAAACAAGACAGCTTTCAGCATGACTTAGGTACAACAGCCAAACCTTGGACCCATGCACAATTTGATAATTCAGAAGAGAAATTCACTTTTGCGATATTTTCGGATCTAACCGGAGGAGAGCGACCTGGCGTTTTCAATGTCGCCGTAGCACAGCTCAACTTACTACGCCCTGAGATGATTATCAACGTGGGTGATTTGATAGAAGGAGGAGCAGGTGATTCTTTGCTAAATGCGCAATGGGATGCTTTTGATCAGAAAGCACAAAAAGCCAAAGCGCCAGTGTTCTATGTGGGAGGCAATCATGATTTAGGCAGCGAAGAAATGTGGCAAGTATGGGATGAGCGTCTAGGCCAGCGCTATTATCATTTTGTTTATAAAAATGTTTTATTCCTAGTCCTCAATACGGAAGATAATACCCCTGAGCGCATGGAATACATTGCCAAGATTAGACTAGAAGCTATTGAAATAGGTAAGAAGGAAGGGTGGGACAAGTTTTCCGAAACAGAGTATGCTCAACTACATGAACAATCGGCGGGTAATATTGGTACAGAACAGTCCGAATATTTTATAAGCGCCATTGAAGCCAATCCGAATGTGTTGCACACCTTCTTGTTTATGCACAAAGCGCCTTGGACGAACGAGGATAAGGAATTTGTAGCTATAGAAGATGCTTTAGCAAAAAGACCTTATACGGTATTCAATGGTCATGTGCATGCTTATGAATATGAACAGAGAAAAGGACGAGACTATATCAGACTAGCAACTACCGGAGGGGTTCAATTTCCGGAGAAAGGGCGATCTGCAGATCATATTACGCTAGTAACCGTCGACAAAGAAGGCGTAGATATTGCTAATCTGCTCATGACTGGAATCTTAGATAAGAAAGGTCGAATTCCACAGCAAGGAGATACACTGTGTTTTGAAAAAGCTGTTTGTAATTCCTCAGTTTCTAAATAAAAATCTATCTTAGTTATGAAAATATTTATCCGATAACAAACCTATTTAAAATGAAATCTTATCTCCCTATAATTCTCTCCCTATTAGTGCTTTGGAGTTGTAGCCAAACAGCTCAAAAACCGACCGACGGTTTTGATGTCGTCATTCTCAATGGTCGTGTGATGGATCCAGAAACCAATTTTGATGGCATCCGAAATGTTGGGATCAAAGACGGTATTATTGTTACTATCACTGAAGAAACGATTACTGGTGCAGAAACTATAGATGCTAGTGGTCATGTGGTAGCCCCAGGCTTTATCGATTATGAGCAACATGGCCTTGATCCTTTTGGTATTAAAGTAAACCTTAGAGATGGGGTGACTACACAAATGGATTTTGAAGTGGGCGCATTGAACATACCAGAATGGTATGAAAAGCGTACAGGAACTACTCAGGTCAACTTTGGAACAGTGGCGGGCCAAGAGTATGCTCGAATGCGAATTCATGATCCAGAGATGGATTTGACAGGTCCAGATATTTCTATGCCTTATACATTAGGTACTCATCGTGCTGAGTCTGGAAAAGATGGTCATGAGGGTTGGGCCAACGACAAGTCTAGTTATGAACAAATGAATCAAGTACATGAAATATTGGATGAGGAATTGCGACAAGGTGCTTTGGGTATCGGTTCACTCATTGGATATGCGGGTAAAGCCATTGTGAGTTATGAAATGTATACCACTCAAAAATTAGCTGGAAAATATGGCAGAGTGACAGCCGTACATCACCGTTTCCATCCGAGTGCAACGCCACCTACAGAAGGCCCAATTGGAGCAAAAGAATTGATCGCAAATGCCATGGCACTCAATGCGCCACTGGAAATTCATCATGATAATGATTTTGGATGGTGGGAAACGCAAGAATTGCTTCGTCAAGCTAGGGAGCAAGGGTATAACGTTTGGTCTACCTATTACCCTTGGATTGCCGGGTCAGGTAATTATGGAGCTGCTATCGTTGCACCTCCGATTTGGCAAGATTTAATGGGTTTTAAGTATGAGGAGACGATTTATGATCCTCAATTGGCTCGCTTTGTTACCAAAGAGGAATTTCTAAAATTAGCCAAAGAAGAGCCAGGACGAACGCTAGTAGCCTACAGCCCTCCACGTAAAAAATGGCTGCCTGAATGGACCAAAGTGGAAGGGTTTATAGTTGCGGGAGATGGTATGCCAGGTTTAAATGTTAATGGTGAATTCTTAGATTGGGATTCTCCTTATGAGGAATATGCAGGACATCCAAGAGCTGCAGGTACACATGCAGTTACGCTGCGAATTGCTCGGGAAGAAGGTGTGCCATTGATGCATACCTTGTCACAGTTAAGTTATTGGCCAGCTATGTTTATGGGTAAGACAGGATTAAAGGACATGCAAATGCGAGGAAGAATGCAAAAAGGTATGATTGCTGATATTGTCGTTTTTGATGCAGAGAATGTCAAGGAAAATGCAACGTTTGACGCAGGATCCAATGGCTTGCCGTCTAGTGGAATCCCTTATGTGTTAGTCTATGGAACTATAGTAGTTAAGGAATCAAAAGTTCTAAAAGATGTGTTTCCAGGCCAGCCGATTAGGTTTCCGGTAGAGGAAAAAGGACGTTATGAGAAAATAACAGAAGAAGCCTGGAAAAGAAATAACCTAGTGGAAACATCGCCTATGCGTGTGGAAACTTTGGATAAGTGATAATGATTCGAAAGAAAACATCAATTAAAGCAAAATGACAATTAGAATTATTGGAATAATATTATTGGTGTTTTCCCTTTTGCCTTCCATGGCTCAAGACTCAGAGGAAATTGACCGAATGGACTATTGGTTTCTTTTGGGCAATAAGATAGTCTTTGGTGGGGTCAACAATTGGAAGCATTCTCATGAACTGCAATGGAGAGTAAAGGATAATGTACAGACTTTGGATCAGTGGTATTATGAGGGTGTAGTGACCTATTCACCCAATGCGAATTGGGAAATAGTACCAGACTTAAGGATAGCCGTAAAACCAGGAAGAATGGATTACCGGCCGGGTTTGGGTCTGATAAGAAAGGATTACTTGGGGAAGGGAGATAATAAGTATAAGCGTCAGTTTGTCCAGCAGTTAAAATATCAATGGGACATTGATTCAGATGGAAATTCTCGAACAGGTATACGCTATATCCTTACCTATAATCATATTGTGAAGGAAAACTTCATCGTCAGTTTCTTAGGTGGTCCTTTTTATCGATGGAGCGAAGATTTCACAGGGATTGAGTTCGCAAGGGGAGGTCCTGTTTTTACTTTCATCTTTGATAAAGTTCATACAGTCGGATTTGCCGCACTTGCTGGAGCAGGGAATCTTGGCAATGATGCAGAAGGAAATCACCAGGGGTGGGCTTGGTCGTTTACACCGATGGTACAGTTGATTATTCGGGTCAACAAGGACTATAAATACACTCCTGCTAAGTATATCAATTTTTAAATATCAAATAGATCACTGATGAATAGAAGGTTTGTTGTTTTATTAATTGCGGTAATAAGTTTGCCTGCTTTAGCGCAAAACAAAAATGAATCAGACTCGACGAATGCTTACAAACAAGAAAGTAATTTGGGTGGCCCTAAATCAATTGGGGCACAATTAGAAGTGGATAACCCACCTAAAGAAAAAGCAGATTATTATCGAGTGCCTGTCAGGTTAATGACCCCATGGTATGAATGGAAGCAAGAATTTGCGAAAAAGACAGGAGTACAATTAGGGATTAACTATACCTCGTTATTTATGCGTTCATCTTCGGTGATCGACAGTGAGAATAATAATCAAAACACGGCTAGTGGGGTGTTTGATTTTCAGGCCGTTTGGACATTTCTGAATCGAAGTAAAGGGAAAAACAAAGGGATGTTATCGATCAAAATCAATGATCGACATGCTTATGGTGGATTAACCGCTCCAATGCTGCATGGATTTGGAGAATCGGGTTATTACGGTTTGCCTGCCAGTGGATACCATAATTTCACCATGCGGATTACTGAACTTCATTACAGTCAATATATTTTAGACGATAAGGTGGCTTTTATAATCGGTAAGATAGACCCGTCAAATTATTACAATTTTCATGGGATGGCTATTCCATGGACCGCATTCATGAATTACGGTTCATTGTTAAGCTCAACGATCAATTTTCATAATCCAGGATTTGGAATAGGTGCTGGTTGGGAAGTTACACCTAATATCTATGTAAAGGCAAGTGTATTAGATCTATATGGCGATAAATATGCTGAAGGAGACTTTTTCGATACGGGAGATTATTTCTTTGATGGGAAAGTTCAAACCATGGCTGAAGTGGGATGGGTGCCATCCATCGCCGAGCGGTACACTAAGAAAATTAGTTTGACCTATTGGCATACGCCAGAATATCAGAGCCTCGGCGATGCGACCATCGAAATGGGACAGGGGCTGGCACTTTCTGCACACTGGTTCTTCAATAATAATTTTATGCCTTATGCTCGATTTGGAATTGGAAATGGAAACGGTGAAAACCTCTTTAGCAAAAAAGACATTCAAATCGGTAGTGGCTATTTGATGCCAAGTCATGACTTGATAGGGGCATCATTTAGCTGGGCCGAAACCAATATTCCGTATAGCAAAAATCAGATGACGGCAGAGGTATTCTATCGAGTACAAATTACCCCACACTTGGCATTGACGCCAGATTTGCAAATGATTATAAACCCTGCCCTTGATCCTACGACTAATGTACTTTGGTATGGGGGCGTGAGAGGTAGAGTGTCGTTTTAGGCTTTAGTTTAATCTTATAAGTTGATTTTGAATAGGGCAATCATAAGTCAAGTTCGAATGCAGAGATTTACTATTTAACCTATCTCAGTTACTTACTATGATGCAAAGAGTTGAAAATTCAAAGGCTAGAATCTCTTGCCAACAACAAGACCCACGGTCCACGAATCGAATAGACTTTCTTTAATGTCGTACATAAGAGAAGGCGCAAGCCCCCAATGATGGCCAAATTCTATTTCGTACTCAAGGCCGAATCTGTATACCCAGAAACTTTCGTGCGGTTCAAATTCCTTTCCAAAACCAACATTGATCAAAAGTTCTTTCCAAGGGTTGTAAATTCCTACAACAGACACTATGATTGGATTTTCTCTTTCTAGCTCTTGACCTTCGTCGTGCCCTTCAATAATATAAGTTGCAATTTCTAAATCGGAGTGTATACCTATCGCCCATTTAGGCGAGAAGTGATAGTTGTAATTGAGTCCCCATGAGGGAACGATTAATGATTGATTATCAATAGCTTTCGGAACATGTGTATGACTTAGTGCAATAGAAATACTGTGGTGCTTAAAATCTTCTTCGGAAATGTTGTGACCTTCTTCATGGCCTTCATGTTGACTGAATGAAATAAACGGCAACGCGCTTAGAAAAAGAATAAGCCAGGCTAGGGTTCTCAAATTTAGTATGGGTAGGTTTTTGCCAATTATTATTTGTTGCATGCAATAAAAATATAGTAAATACTATAAATGGCAAAGCCATTACCAAGCATTGAGTGGAGGTAATTCCCAATTACACTTTTTTTAGTTTTACCAGGAGATTTTCTGGGTACATGGTAAAGGCAAAAACTTCCTTGACTTCCTCTGGTTTTACCGCCAAGCTTAGATCAAATTTTTTGCATATAGTAGAGATGACCATGACCAACTCAGTCATTGCCAATCCTTTGCCAGGGCAAAATCTTGATCCACCGCCAAAACCAAGGATAGTATCAGGTTTGTGCGCTCTTTCATGATATGGACATGCATTATTGATCCATCGTTCTGGGAGAAACTCCTCCGGTTTGGAGAAATTTATGGAATCAGTTTGTGCCACCTTATTTTGCATCATGATGATTTCATTTTTTTTGAACATAAACCCGTTAATTTCTACCGGTTTTATTGATTCCATATAGAGATTCGGAGAAACTGGTTTTAGTCGAAGTGATTCTTGCACTGCGGCTTCTGCGTATTTTAGTTTCCCTATTTCATCAAAAGCTTGTGGTAAGTGATTTTTACCTATAATGCTAATGGCTTCTTCTCGAATCTTCTGAACCATCTCTGGATGTTGTGCCACGAAAAATAACGTCCAAGAAATTGAGTTGGAGGTAGTGTCTTCTCCTGCTAACAACATGGTGAAGATGTTGCCGAAAATTTCGTCATCCGTAAACTTATCTTCTTTGTCTTGTTGAACCAGTAAGGCTTCCAAGAAGTTTCGAGGCTGTTCTTTAATTGAAGCGTCATTTTCTATTCTTTCCTTGCCCTTGGCAATGAAAGACCTGACCGTATCATTGATGGCTTTCAAAGCCACCTCAAATTCCTTGTCTCTTTTGCTTTTAAACAAACGCCAAATGGGTAGAGGTGCGGTGATACGTCTATTGATCATAGGGAATATCTTCTCCATGTGTTTTTGGATCGCATTTTCACCTTGTTCCAATGTATTCATCGGATATCCAAAAGCAATTTCAGTAGTGATATCGACGGTATAGCGCATCATTTCCTTTTGCACATCAATTTCACCTTCATGTTCAGCTATGGCTGACCATTTTTTCAATAAACGGTCTGTGACTTTGGATATGGTTGGAAAGAAGCCTTTGACATTGTCCATGTTCAAGGCTTGTGATGTGATTTTTCTATGGTTTTTCCATGTTTCACCCTCGGCATTGAAAACGCCAAGAATACCCATCTCGCGGAATATCTCGTCCATCTTATTAAACCTTCGAAAGGTATGCGGTCTTAACCGAAGTACTTCTTTATTAAGCGCTGTATTGGCCGAAACAATAACTTTTTTACCTATAAAGCTTAATCTAAAAAGGTCTCCTACTTCTTCCACCCAACCTTCTAACACCTGATGTTTATTATTCGCGTTAAATTTCGGGAGATGGCCAACAATCCATTTGCCTTTTGGTGTAGGCAGTTGATTGCTGGTTATAAGGTTTTTAGAATTTGGCATACAGATGATTGATAAAACAAAACCTAAAAATAAGGGCAATCTTTAAAAGATCATGGAAATTCGTTTTTTAAAATAGGTCTTTTGGGTCTTTGATTAATACCATACAAAGTCGATCTTTAAGGATTAGATCATATTTGACTTAAGGCATCTGTTTTCCTTTTTTTACAACCACATGAAACTCGCAGTTAGATTAATTATTTACTCAATATTTTTTGTTGCCTTGAACTTACAAGCTCAACAACCTGAGGAAAAGAAAAAACCAAAGACCACCCTGACGATTGGTGGTTTTGCCAAGTTAGATTTTATGACTACCGTATTTGAAGGAGGAGAACCTGCTGATCCAGAGAGTCCTATACGCGATATACATATCGCAGGCGCTATACCAATAGGAGGAGAGCAGTCCTTCGATACACACATGCATATCAAGGAGTCTAGATTCAACTTGGCGCTTAATAGCGAGCTACTTGGAAAACCGGTTATGGCATTTTTCGAAATGGATATGTTGCTTTCTGCAGCGGGAGATGCACGGGTAAGCAACTCCTACAATCCACGAATCAGACATTTTTATTTTAATTATGGAGATTGGTTATTTGGTCAAACTTGGTCAACTTTTATGATTGTCATCATTCCTGATGATTTGGATTTTTCTGGTGCTGCTGAAGGCATTGTGTTCAATCGTCAACCACAAGTACGTTATACGGCGGGTAAATGGCAGTTTTCTTTAGAGGTTCCAGAATCTACCATTACTCCTAATGGTGGAGGTGCTTTTATAAGTTCATCTGGCGGTATTCCTGATGCCGTGGTACGAAGGAATTTTAAAGGAGATTGGGGAAACGCAGGTCTATCTGTAATTGCTCGGAATCCTCGATACTATGATGTGAACGGTGATCGACATGGTGTTTTTGGATATGGAGTAACAGGTGGTGCATTAATTAAAGTTGGAGCAAAAGATGATGTGAGATTGCAAGCAACGTATGGCAATGGTTTAGGAAGATACTTGGCTTTAGCCTATTTGAATAGTTCAGTGATCAATAACGAAGGTGAATTGGAAACCATTAGTTCTGTGAACGGATTTATCTCATATCTCCACTATTGGAGTGATAAATGGAGGTCAAGTGTAAATTATTCAGTTCTTGAAGCGTTTAACCCTGAATTCACTGGTGAAGCTGCTAATCAAAAAGCATGGAGTGCTTCTGCAAATATCATATGTGCACCTGTGCCACAACTTCTCTTTGGCCTGGAAGGAATGTATGGATATCGTGGGTTGGAGAGTGGTGAAGGTGATGGTTTTTATCGTCTTCAGTTTTCCGCGAAATATACTTTCAAGTATCAATCAAAATAAATGATTAAGTGATAATAAATACTTATTAAAAAGATACTTGGATTTGTGCAAATTGTGTAATCTTGCTTATCTTAAATAATAAAAAATCAGCTATATAAGACTTAAATACTTAGTAAACTATTAAACAATTTACAATGAAAAAATTATTTGTATTATTAGCCGCAATTACTGTATCATATGTTTCACAGGCACAATTTGTTCAAGAAGTCGGTGTGAGATTTGGGGATGTATCTGGCAACAATTTTGCAGTTGATGGATTATTAGCAACAGGGGAATTCAGTAGAATACATGCCAATGTATCGTTTGGTGATGGCGTTGGTGTAGATGCCATTTGGGACTTTCTTTATAAACCTGTTGGGGCGGAAGAAGTTTTGAAATGGTATGTAGGTGCTGGTCCATCTATGTTCATAGGTGATCCATTTAGTCTTGGGATAAGTGGTGAAGTAGGATTAGAGTATGAATTTAATTTTCCAATGTCGATTTCTGCGGATTGGAGACCCACTTTTGTGCTATTAGAAAATACAGATTTTAAAGCCGGAGGGTTTGGTGTTAACGTGAGATATGTTTTCGGACAATAATTTCAAGTGAAAGAAAAATTTAAAAGCCTTGGGTCTACATCCAAGGCTTTTTTTATATAAATTAGAATTAACTAATAATTAAAAAGTCACACTATGAATATCAAAAACCTATTAATCCCTTTTTTGCTCATTGCTATTGTATTCTCAGTAGATGCACAAACGAAAAAGCAAAAAAAGAAAATGAAAGAAGCTTCGAAGGCAGTCAAAGAGGCGAAGCGACAATTGTTGGAAAAAGACTCAACAATGCAATTGCTATTTACTAGTTCCTATGGATATCTCTTAATTCCAAAAGTTGGAAAAGGAGGTTTTGGTGTAGGTGGTGCCGGAGGTTATGGAGTGGCTTATGAAGGGAAGAAAAAAGTTGGCTATGCCAAATTATCACAACTTAGTATTGGATTTCAGGCAGGAGGTCAGTCCTATCGAGAGGTAGTATTTTTTGAAAATGCCGATGCCATGGAAAGGTTTAAAGGAAATAAAGTTGAGCTCTCAGCACAAGTATCAGCAGTGGCAGCTGCTTCCGGTGCATCTGCTGACGCCAAATATGTTGATGGCGTAGTAGTGATAACTGATACCATAGGTGGTCTTATGTATGAAGCCTCTGTTGGTGGTCAGAAGTTTGAGTTTTTCGCAAAATAGATTTTATGCGTAAATAGAGGAAAGTCCTGAAGTCCAAATGTTTTGGCTTTAGGACTTTTTTAATTTGAGAAATATATAATTCTGAATAGGGTGGACTCAAGAAAAGAGGATCAAGATCATATACAAAAATCGATTAGAACTACGGTCGAAGTAAGTATTAGACTCGTCTTTCTTTTATTGATTACCGGAGGTTGTCTTTGGCTGTTACACCCATTTATTACTCCCGTGCTGGGAGGCGTAGTTTTAGCGGTAGCAGTATCACCTATCTATTTAAAAATCTCTTCTCTGCTTCGCAATAGGAGAAGCATAAGCGCTGCGATCGTTGTTTTGATATGCTTGGGCATTGTAACTGTTCCTGCAGGTTTTTTTATTAATTCCACGGTCAACAATGTAAAGCGAATTGGCATGGAACTCCAAGATGGGGAAGTAAGAATCCCTCCACCCAATGCGAAAGTTAATGAATGGCCTTTTATCGGAAAAAATGTTTTTGAAGTTTGGAAAGAAGCCTCGGAGAATATTGAGGACTTATTGAATTCCTACAATGTAGAGCTGAGAGCAGCGGGTAAATGGTTGTTAAAAGTGGCTGTTGGAGTAACTTGGAGTATATTTCAAATCTTACTTTCCATAGTCATAGCTGGATTTATGTTGGCAACACCAGGAACGAAAGAAGTGATTATACGGTTTTTCAAGAAACTGTCTAGTGAACGTGGAGAGGAGTTTGTGAAAATTTCAGAAATCACTATTCAAAATGTGACCAAAGGGATTTTAGGGGTTTCTATTCTTCAAGCAGCTTTGTTCTCAATCATTTTTGTGTTAGCAGGTGTTCCTTATGTTGGGATATGGACACTGTTAGTTTTGATGATCGGGATCATTCAATTACCCATGAGTGTAGCAACTATTCCCATTATAATCTACATGTTCGCAACTAGAGAAATAGGCCCTGCCATTGCCTGGTCCATATTAGTAAGCATTGTAGGCTTAGTGGACAATGTATTAAAACCTATTTTAATGGCGCAAGGTGCATCTGTTCCAATGTTGGTAATTTTCCTAGGAGCAATAGGTGGGTTTATGGTCTCTGGTTTTCTCGGTCTTTTTGCAGGTGCTATCTTCTTATCTATAGGGTATAATATTCTGGGAAGTTGGCTAAATGATGAAGAAATTGTGGAAGAATAAATTATAGGCTCAGCTCCGTTTTATATGATATCTACAACTAGGCAGCATTCATAATATTGAAAATTGAAAAAAATCCTCTAAATGACAATTAGAAAGTATCATAGGAATTTCACGCTTGGGATTAGTATACTCATAGTATTTATAGTTATTCAAATTCTACTTTCTTCAATAGGAAGAAACGAATTAGAAAGACATCAACTACTTCAGTATAGAGCTGTAGTACTTTCCAATGAACTACATGAGAGCTCAGAGTTACTCACACGTATGGCGAGGAATTATGTCATGACACAAGATGATCTATTCCTTCAACAATATCATGATGTACTTGATGTTAGAAATGGCCTTGGGATTAGAAAAGATGGAAGGAAAATTCCATTTAGAGATTTATTGGAAGAATTAGATCTTACCCCAGAAGAACTTGCCCTCCTTAATGAAAGTGAGGATAGTTCAAATGAATTGGCACAAATTGAAGTTAAAGCTTTTGAGGCACTACAGGGAAATCTTATTGACAGTCTAGGGAATAGAATGGCCCCTAATTTAGAATTTGCTCAACAATTGCTGTTCAGTGATGAATACTATTTGAGTAAGCAAAAAATAATGAAGCCCATAAAAAAGTTTGAGGAGTTGATTCAAAATCGTATTGCTAAGGTTATAAAGAAAGAAAGAAAACTTAGATACGTATATCTTATATTGTTTGGGGTTGCTTTATTAGGAATGTTTATTTGGATCTATGTTTTTATTCTAGGTATTAGAAGGAAAGTAATAATACCGCTGAAAAAAGCAGAGCTTACAGCTAAACAAGTGAAGTATGGTGATTTTCAAGATCGGTGGAATTTTGAGAGCGAAGATGAGATAGGGGATTTGGCAACCTCTTTTAATGGCATGTTGGATCGCCTTCATGAAAGTAGTGATGAACTGCACGCGGCGATAGAAAATGCCACTTCTTTAAATCTTAAATTGAATTCACAAAATGAAGCCCTGAATGCCTCGGCCATAGTTGTTACCACTAATCTCAAAGGGGACATCACCTACGTCAACGATAAATTCACAGAAATTTCTGGCTATTCCCGTGATGAAGCGATTGGTGAAAATCACCGTATTGTAAATTCAGGTTACCACTCAACTTCATTCTGGAAAGAAATGTATGCTACCGTTGGAAAGGGAAATGTTTGGAGAGCGGATGTTCGAAATGTGGCAAAGGATGGAAGTATTTATTGGGTAGATTCAGTGATAGCGCCTATAAAAGATAATGAAGGAACAATAACCGATTATTTGGCAATTCGGTTTTTAATAACAGATAAGAAAGAAATAGAAGAACAACTTAAGGCTCAAAACATTGCCTTGGATGAGACCGCTATTGTTTCAGTCACAGATACAAAAGGAACGATATTAAGAGCCAATCATTTATTTGCGAAGGTCTCACAATTTTCCTTGGATGAAATCATAGGTGAAAATCATAGGATTGTTAATTCTGGATATCATGATAAAGATTTTTGGAAGGAAATGTATAAAAAACTTGCTAATGGAGAAACCTGGCGAGCTGACGTAAAAAATAAAGCGAAGGATGGTTCATTCTATTGGGTGGATTCAATGATGGTCCCTATTTTTTATGATAAGAAAAAACCGCAAGAGTATTTGGCAGTTCGCTTTCTAATAACGGATAAGAAAGAAGCGGAAATTAGATTAGAAGAGAGCGAAAATAGGTTTTCATCTATAGTGAGAAATGTTCCTGGTATCATATTTAGATGTCTTATCGATGAGAAGTGGACCATGCTTTTTATTAGTGAACAAGTTGAGTTGATCAGTGGTTATCCTGCTGAGAGTTTTATGAACAATAAAGTCAAGTCTTATGCGGATCTAATTGTGCCTGAAGACTTACAAAAGGTTCAAGATGCTGTTGCAGAAAAAATAAAATTGAAACAACAATATGCGGTAGAATATAGAATCATTAGAGCGGATGGAGAAGAAAGATGGGTTAAGAGTCAAGGTCAAGCCGTATTTGACGACCAAGATGAAATCAAATGGTTAGATGGTGCGATCATTGATATCACAGATCAGAAATTAGCGGAGCAAGAAATCAATAGAATAAATATGCTTTCTGATAATGCCCTTGACTTAACTAAAGCCGGTTTTTGGCATATTGATTATGCAGACGATAAATACTATTTCAGCTCTGAAAAAGCGGCTAAAATATTTGGCGAAAAACCGAATGAAGGCTTTAAATATCATTTGACAGATGAATGGTACGCTAGAATAGCTGAGGCAGATGAAAAGATTGCGGAAGAAACAGGGGTTTTATATCAAAAATCAGTTGATGGTGAATTGCCCAAATATGACACGATTTATCCGTATAAACGGCCCATTGATGGGAAGGTAGCATGGATTCGTGCCATTGGTGAAATTGTTAGAGATGAAGAGGGTAAAGCACTCTTTATGTATGGTGTAGCTCAGGATATTACCGAAATAAAATTGAATGAAAAGGCTTTAGCAGAGGCTAAATTTGATGCAGAAGCTGCTACAGAAGCAAAAAGCTCATTCCTTGCGAATATGAGTCATGAGATTCGTACTCCGATGAATGCCATTATTGGGTTCAGCCATTTGATACAGAAAACTGAATTAGATGAAAAGCAAGAGGACTATGTATTGAAAATTGAATCTTCGAGTCAATCTCTTTTGGGGATCATCAACGACATTCTTGACTTTTCTAAAATAGAAGCTGGAAAACTAAACATAGAAAATACAGATTTTGACTTAGAAAATGTCTTTCAAGATCTTGCCAATATCATCACTTATAAAGCTCATGAAAAAGGGCTTGAAATTGTATTTGGAATTGATAGCAAAGTTCCAACCTACTTAAATGGTGATCCATTACGATTAGGGCAGATATTGACAAACCTCTCTAATAATGCGATAAAGTTTACGGCGAAAGGGGAAGTGGTCATCAGTGCCGATTTGATATCCGAGGATGAAGAGAATGTGACTTTGCAGTTTATCGTGAAAGATTCTGGAATTGGCATTGAAAAAGATAAGATTCAAATGCTGTTTGAATCTTTTACACAGGCTGATACTTCTACCAGTAGGAAATTTGGTGGGACTGGTCTTGGTCTTGCGATATCCAAAAATCTAGTGGAAATGATGAATGGAGAAATTCGAGCGGAAAGTGAATTTGGTCATGGAAGTTCATTCATATTTACTATTAAACTAAAGAAACAAAAACAGGCAAGTAAAGAATTAGTACCTACTACGGACTTGCGAGGTTTAAAAGTTCTAGTAGTAGATGACAGTGAGGCAGCCAGAGAAACGATAGGAGAAGCATTAAAGTCATTTTCGTTTGACGTAACAGCAGTAAATTCAGCAAGTGAGGCTATCAAACTTCTGAAAAGTAAAGATAAAATACCTTTTGAATTGGTACTGATGGATTGGAATATGCCTGAGATTGATGGGTTAGAAGCCTCTGAATTAATCATAAATGACAAGGAAATTCCTAAAACACCAGTGATCATGATGGTTACTGCCTATGGTAAAGAAGATGTTATTCGAAAGTCTGAAGAACTGGGGCTATCATCTCTTTTGATTAAACCAGTACGTTATTCGCTCCTGTTTGACACGATCATGAATAGCTTTGGGAAAACCACTAGAAGAGTTTCCGCTTCACAGAGAAAGGTGACAGAAAAGTCAAAAGAATTGGATGGAATAAGAGGTGCAAAAATCCTATTGGCAGAAGATAATTTGATTAATCAACAAGTCGCTACTGAACTTTTAGAGAGTGCAGGGTTTGATGTCTTGGTTGCTAACAATGGTCTGGAAGTAATTGATCAATTGAAAGAAAAAAAGGAGTTCGATATTATTCTAATGGACTTGCAGATGCCTGAAATGGGAGGGTATGAAGCCACTTCGACCATCAGATTGATGGATAAATTTCAGAAATTACCAATTGTTGCGATGACGGCTGATGCCATGCAGGGGGTTAAAGAAAAATGCTTTGAAGTAGGAATGAATGACTTTATAAGTAAACCAATCGATCCCTCGGAATTATTTTCCATCTTGCTTAAATGGATAAATTCTGGAAAACGTGATCAAGTGAAAATGATTGAAAAAGTAGAAGAAGAAATATCAATTCCAGAAATTCAAGGAATCAATATTGAAGATGGCGTTGCTAGGTTAGGTGGTAATAAGTCACTTTATGTAAAACTGTTAAAGGATTTTTCTAATAGCAATAAAAAAATTCTATCAGAAATATGGAATACTCAGAAATCTGGAGATGATGAAATTGCGAAGCGAATGCTTCATACATTAAAAGGCACCACGGGAAATTTAGGGCTCTCTAAAATCCATACTTTGACCAAGGAATTTGAAAGTCATATCTTGGAAAAAGGGTGGGGCGATTTTGAAGAATCTTCATTAAAGTTGAAAAAAGAGCTTGATATTGTATTAGCTGAAATAGAAGCCAGTTTAAATCTTGAAGATGAATCTGTCAAGTCAAATTCAGACTGGAAAAATTCTATAATGGAACTTGAGAAATTGCTGAAAGATGATGATCCTGGCGCTATGTCCCTTTTAAATGATACTGGTGATTGGGATCATCCGGATTTTGAGAAATTGAAAGAGATGGTGAATTCATTTGAATTTGAAGAGGCGATGGAATTGTTAGCTCAAATTAAAAAATCGATGACATGATTTTTTAATTTAGTTAACCAAACAAAACCAGCTATATTTATGCAAACCTGATAGCAACTCTAAAAATGAACTTAAATGATATGACCATATTGATGGTCGATGATACACCTGAAAACATTCATATTCTCAATGAATTATTGGCAGACTTTAAACGAAAAGTCGCAATGAATGGAGAAAAGGCTTTAAAAATTGCTGGAGGAGATACCAAACCTGACCTCATTCTCTTAGATATTAATATGCCTGGTATGAGTGGTTTAGAAGTTTGTGATGCACTGAAAAAAAACTCACATACCGCCGATATTCCAATTATATTTCTTACTGCTCAGTCAGATAAAGAAACGACCATTCAAGGCTTCAAGTTGGGAGCCAATGATTATATCACCAAACCTTTTGATCCAGATGAATTGATGATGCGTGTAAAAACGCAATTGAATTTGAAAATGCAAAAAAACATCATCGAGAAAGAAAAGAAAAAAGCCGATGATTTATTGCTCAATATTCTCCCGGAAGAAGTTGCTAAAGAATTAAAAGAGAATGGAGCGTCTACTCCTCAATATTTTAAAAAAGCCACGGTATTGTTTGCAGACATCGTTGGGTTTACTCGGCTGACCAAAGGCATGGCACCTGATAAATTGGTAGGTGCATTAAACACGATTTTTAGAGGAATGGATGAAATAGCAGTAGACCATAACTTAGAAAAAATTAAGATGATCGGAGATGGTTATTTAGCCGTGGGAGGTGTTCCAGTAGAAAATGAAACGAACCCTGAAGATGCGGTAAGTGCTGCACTTGAAATGATCGAATATGTGAGAAGCGTTGATTTAGACGAAGGAGAAAAGGGACCTTGGGATTTAAGGATTGGGATTCATTCTGGGGATCTGATCGCAGGTGTTATTGGCAAAAAGAAGTTTGCTTTTGATATCTGGGGTGAGACCGTAAACATTGCTAGCAGGATGGAAAGTGGGGCGGAATCCGGTGCAGTCAATATTTCCCAAATGACTTATGATTTAGTCAAAGGGAAATTCCAATGTCGGTCAAGGGGGAAGCTCCCAGTTAAAAATATGGGTGAGTTGGAAATGTATCAGGTGGACTTCAAATTGTAAAGATGATTATCAGCTTTGAATCCACAAAACGCGCACTGACCGTATTCTCGAGCATAATAATAAGCTTTGCTATCTGGCATATATTTCTAATAAATGTTGATTGGGATTTTTCGGAAATCTTCCACAGACACATTGATTCAAAATCATTCTTCATAGAATTTGCACCTGAAATTTGGCTTACACTATTAAGCCTTGTTTTAGGTACGCTCATAATTGTTATATCCATAGCCTCTCAGAGCAATCCCAAACTGATAGATTATTATATAGGGGATTATCCAAGTTTGATATTCACTTGTTTTATCACATTGGCTGGAATTGAAAACATTTATTTGCAATTGAACCTCTCTGTGGATTCCATTTTCTATGAAAACATCATTTTTGTCAATGCCTATTTATTGATGCCATTGGCTGTTCTGAGTATAATACCCTATGCTTTCTATATCCTGAGCTACACTAAGACTTCTAGTCTCATTCAGACTATTACTAAGGCCAATAGAAGAATGATTGAGAAATCCTTTAAAAAGCAAAGCAAAAAAGGCGCAGAAAAAATCCAGCTTGTTTTATTGGCGACAATTAATCAACTCGACGACCAGCATGGGTATGTATCTTTTAAAGAACCAAAGAGTGATATTATTCATTCATTGGGAGAGTTGACACGCTATTTTCTCGAGAATAAACATAGGGCAGATCCAAAAATATTCAGCATTACTCAATCGATAAAAAAAGATATTTCTTTTAAAACATTGATTGATGAATTCGCCACTATCGAAAAATCACAGACATTTTTTGAGCATAAAGTTTTCAAAATATATACTGGTATTTATCTTCAATTGATCAATCAGGGATATCACGATTTGGCTGCTCTTTGTAGCCATGAATTGAGTAGGATCGGAGTGATTTCATTTCAAACTAATAATTTGAAAATTCTAGATTTGAGTTTTATTCAATTCAATACATATTTGAGATTCGGAATTAAATATGCTTCTCAAAATACAGACATTCGACATGTCTTCAATGCTGTGTTTCACTATACACAGTTGATTCTGTTTTTAGTTAGTAAAGGAAAAAACGAGTCTGTCATCAAAGGTTGTGAGTACTTGACCTATTATGGGAAAGAAATCTATAAACTGAGTTTCACGGATCCTCATTTTATCTTTTTAATTGATTCTTTTACAAGCGAAATTCAAAGGGTACTAATTGCCATGAATGATGCAGGGTTCGAAGAAAATACACAAATGCAAGTGCTTAAAATTTATGCGACCATTGAGCCCACCATAAAGAATAAAAAGCATTTAGATCGAGTAAGAAATAACAATTCCAGAAGTATTAAAATAGGATTGATTCTGTTTTATCTCAATAAACAAGAAGTTGATTTTGTAGATGAATTGATTGAAGATATCCTTGATGATCTAGCCTATTTTGACACAGAAGAGGTGCTGAAAATAGTGAAAAATGATTGCCTATATATAAAATCAAACCAACCCAAATTTTGGGAGTTTTCTGATCGTGGGGACAAAAACATTTATTATTCACCACATAAAAATCATCTTCAGGAATTTTATAAATTGTTTACGAATAAGCTTAGGAAAACAATCGTAAGAAGAAGAAAAATAGTTTGAGAATTTTAGATGTATAGATTATTAGCGCCTTTAGTTATTGTATTTGTTATTCTGATGTGCACCATTAGTGGTCAAACCTATGCTCAAACTACAGAGCCGTCGGAAGATAAATGGGATAATATCATGTATTTGACCAATAAGGTAGGCTGGGGTGAAGACAAGTGGAGGCACACACTACTTTTTCAATCAAGGTATAATAACAATTTTGCTGGACTGGAACAATGGTTTGTAGAGTATGCGGCGACCTATTTGATTACTGAGCATTTCGAAATTGTTCCAGATCTAAGATTTACAAGAAGACCAGATCGAAGGGAAATTAGACCGGGTATGGGAATTATTTACAAAAACCTTTTTGAGAAAGCGCAATTAGTACATCAACTCAAATGGCAATATGATTTTAAAGGTAACGGCGCAGTTGATAGTCACGCTTTGCGCTACGCTATTTTTTATAATCAAGTTTTATCTGAAAAAATTATTGGGTCTTTTATTGCGGGAGGTCTCTATGAATGGGGAGAAGCCTTTACAGGTATCTGGGGAGTGCGTGCTGGACCTTCAGTATCATATGTTTTTAACAAGCAGCACCTTCTAAACGTTGGCTATCTTTATGGTTTGGTCAATACTAAAGAAGAGCCGACTAGATGGACAAATGCTGGCATTCTTACACTTTCTTTAAGCATCAATATCCGCAAAGACTTTACTTATCTTCCAGCCAAGTATATTAATTTTTAATTGGCTAAACCCGTGAGAAATTACAAAATGATTCTTACCGATTCATTTGGAACGTCCGATGACGAAGGTGCCAATTTCTTTTCGAAAGTGAATGTATCATTGGTGAATGCTTGTTGGTTTCATAATCACTATTTGTTTGGCATTGGGGATAATGATACAAGTCCTGCCAAGGGTTGGAAGCAGGCCATTATAAGGGAGAATATCAATCAAAGAATATGAAAGTTAACTTAAAATATTTTTCTGCTGTTTTAATTGTTGGACTTGTTTTCATAAGCATTGGCAATTCCTTTGCCCAGAAAATCTTCTCTGAAGAATGGAAAAAGAAAAAGAAAGAAACCAAAGAGAGAAAAATCAAGGAAGGTAGATGGATGATTATGCCTTTGGCCGGTCCTGCCTATACCCCCGAGCTTCAATTTACCGTTGCAGGAGGGGTGATGACCTCTTTCAGAACAGACAAAAAGGATACCACATTGCAGCGAAGTTCAATGCCTGTCATGCTAGGAGTAAGTAGTACAGGCGCTCTTTTTTTTGGCACTAAAGTAACCAGTTTCTGGAAAAGTGATAAGTTGAGAATTTATGGGGATTTCAATTTCAAAGATATGCCAGACAACTACTGGGGAGTGGGCTATGATGCGGGTAGATATACTGAAAAGTCTGATAGTACCACAGCCTATGATAGACTTTGGTGGCAGATTTATCCAAGGTTTTTATGGCAGTTTAAAACACATTATTTTGCTGGCCTAACGATAGATTATAACTACACACAGGGAACTGATCCAAGTATGGGCGTGGTGGAAGACCCTTATTTTAATGAATATAATGAGAAGCCCTTGAACAGCGGTCTAGGGCTTATTTTTCAATATGACAGTAGAGATATACCGGTTAATGCTTGGTCGGGTTTATTTCTTGAAGCAATGATGACCATATACCGAACAGGTTTAGGAGGTGATAATGATTATGAAATATACGGACTGGATATTAGAAAATATTGGGGAGTTGGAAGTAAAAGAGGTAGAACGGTCGCTGTACAAGGTCGAGGTAGATTTGGTAGAGGTCATGTTCCGTATGGAGAGATGTCGCAGTTGGGTACTCCTTTTGACTTAAGGGGATATACTTGGGGGCAGTATCGAAACAACACAATGATTTATACCATAGGAGAATATAGGCACACTTGCTATAAGAATTCTGGTGAGATCAGTAAGCATGGTGTAGTAGGATGGTTAGGTGCAGGAACTATAGGCTCAGACGTACAAAATTTTGAAAAGTATTTACCAAATGTAGGGGTCGGTTATCGATTAGAAGTGCAACCAAGAATGAACTTAAGGTTGGATATTGGTTTTGGGACAGAAACTTATGGTTTCTATTTCAATTTTAACGAAGCTTTTTAAATATTGACTTCAATAGCTGTATCTAAAAAGTACAGAATGTTTCTTTTTGTAAAAATCTAATTTGTTTAGCTGGGATTTCAGATTGTTATTGATTTAAAATTCTTAGTTTTATAACCAAATACTTAAATACCTAATTATATAAAAATGAAAAAACTTCTATTCATTTCGTTACTGAGTATGTTTTCCGTCAATATGACAATAGCTCAATACAAAGAAATAAGTGGTACGATGGGATTATTGCTTAATAGTAGTGGAGAGTCTGAATATGGAACTATCGATATCGCCAATGGTTGGGTTTTAGGAGGAACTTTTGGTTATGACATTGCAGATTATTGGCAGGCTGAGTTGTTTTGGAATATGGCTAGAGCTTCCACTAATCATTCTGCCGGTGACGATCCAGCAACAATTTTTGACATGACTTATCAAAATATTCACCTAGGAGTCAATCGATATTTTGGAGAATATGATGATTTTGTACCATATGTAGGTTTAAGTACAGGTGTCACCCTTTATGATCCAAAAACGGAAACAAGTGGTGGTAAAACATTGTGGTCGCTTGCTTCTACAGTAGGCTTTAAAATATTTCCAGTACCGGATCACCCTAGATGGGGATTTAAAACTCATTTCAGACTCTATATTCCAATGGCATTTGATGGTCGAGAATTGTTCACGGATGAAGCAGGTGATAGCGGATTATTGGTGCCTGTTATTCATGGAGAATTTTCGGGTGGATTTGTATATCGATTCCTTCCTAAAAAATAACGTCACTAGTTTTTAATGGATAAGCAAGAATTCTTCCTAATTATTCCAGGAGTCATCTATGGAGTCGCCATAGTAGATCTACTGAAAGTATTCGAACATAAAAGGAATTATTTTGAGATAGTAGGATGGGGATTAACATTCATGCTTGGTATTGTTACATTATGGATCAACCTCTATGTTAAACTGGATGCCATTGTATCTAGTAATTTAAGCTTTTTGCTAATTATTGTTCAGTCAGTGCTTTATTCTCGTGGCGCACATATCATTACCCCTGAAGAACAACATAATGACACGAAAGCCTATTTTAAAAGTATCAGAAAGCAGTTTTTTACATTACTTGCACTTATCGTTTTGTGTAATTTGTTGATTCAGGAAGTAGTTCAAAGCAGTCATACGCCTGTGGAATTACGTATTTTGGCTGTATTACTATATGTTACACTGATCGTATTTGATAAAGTATGGTTACGTACTACTGTTATGTTTTTGACTGCATCGTTAATACTATTGGATCTATTGATTCCAGGTGGGCTTGTTCAATTCTTCTAAACTTCTATTCGTTATAAAATTCCATGGATAAACAAGAATACTTCTTACTAATCCCAGCGATCATATATGGTGTCGCTATTGTTGATTTACTCAAGATATTTTCTCATAGGAAAAATTATTTTGAAATGGTTGGGTGGGGTGTTTTTTACCTAATGGCCATTATTATTTTATGGATGGACCTGTATCATGTTTTAGAAGTTATTTCGGAACATAGCCTTAGTTTTGTATTGATTATTGTCCAAGCTATTTTGTATGCTAGAGGGGCTGGTCTGATTACTCCTGAAGAAAAGGATGAGGATACCGAGGCTTATTTCATGGAGGTAAGGAAACAATTCTTTTTTTTAATGGCGGCAATCGTGCTGGTGAATTTGTTAATTCAAGTTATAGTAAAAGATGATCAAACGCCCATTTGGTTTAGATTAGGAATGTTTGTTTTGGCTTTGATCCTAGCGTTATGGGATAATAAGAAATTCAGGGTAACCATCATGATCATGTTATTGTCTTTTGCATTGCTAGACTTGTCTTTGAAAGGTGGTGTTTTTTAGCAATTTATCTTTTCTTTCGACCCTTACACTAAAACTATTTTTCTAGCGTTCTTTTGTTCTAATAATCCTCGTTTCCATAGGGGATTAACCTCAGAATTATTATTTTGGAGTTTCAACCTGCATTCTTATTAACCCTAGATTATTTGCTCACCTATGCAGTCGTATGATTCTGTTTTTTTTTATAAGACCCTGCTATTGATTATATGTTTTGCAGTCTTACAAAATAGCGCTATCAGTCAGGTGTTCTCAAATAAAACAAATCCTAACTGGTCTGTGGACAATGATTGGACTGGAACGGCGCCAGGTTTTTCTACCGCAGGTGATGCAACCCTAAACCATAATGGAATTATTAACCAGGACTTCACTGTTAATAACAATGTCATTATTAATGCAAATAAAGTTTTAATTATAAATGGTGATGTAGTTGTAGCAGCAGGCACTTTTCAAGTTGATGGAGAAGTACTTATTGCGGGTGGAAGCCTAACCATAGAAAATACAGCTAATTTAGTCGTGAGTGGACATATAATCAGTTCCGGTTCAGGGACTTTGACCATCAATGCAGGTGCTAGTGTGACTATAAATGGCGCAGCTGGTATATCCTGGGCTGGACAATGGGTAAGTTCTGAAAATACCGCCACAATTGTTGTCAATGGTAGTATCAGTGTAGGGGATGGTATGGTGAATAGTCAATTGATTACGGGGTTTGGAAATTTTGATGTTGAAGGCGTGCTTGAAAATACTGGAACAATTTTAGGTTGTTCATTGTCGGGGGCAGGGTGCTGTGGGTTGGGACGTGCTGCTTTTGGTTCTACCTGTTTGGTTCCTCCATCCTCGGTTAAGGATTTTACTTCTATTGCTGATGGACCTTGGGATGATGGAGCTACATGGGATCAAAGTGGGGATATTCCAAGTGATCAAGATAATATCTTGATTGATAATTTTACAGTTGACTTAAGTAAAGGCAAGGGACCTAAGATTTTTAATTTGGAAATCACTAATGATGGAGTATTAAATCAGGATAATATTGATTTAGAAATTGTTGGTAATTATAAAAATGATAGCATTCATAATGTAATTAAAAAAGGACTGGTTTTTTCGGGAGTAAACGCTGTTTTTAGTGGTGTAGGAGGAGAAATTAATCTTGAAGGCCAAAATACAAACCAATCAAGAATTTATATCGAAAATAATATGTCCGTCCAGTCAGGGGCGGAGTTGTTGATTTTGGGTACAGGAGAGACCGCAGGTATTGTGATCGATGGCGTTCTAACAAACAATGGTTCTATGCAAATGGCCGCTGATGTCAGTGGAACAGGGAGCTGGGTGAATGCTAATGGATCTGACCTTTATGTATATGAAACTATTTTTGGGTTAGCACTTACTGCAAGTGCATCTAATAATGTTGTTCATTTTTCCGATGTAGCCGACCAAACGGTAGTGGTTCCAGTAGGCTCTGAATATAATAGACTAATTATCGGAGGAGGAGGAACTAAAACATTGGCAGGAAATTTGACGATTTCTGAATTTTTAGTAATTAATAGTACGCTGGATGTAAGTGCCAGTAATTATCAATTAACAGTTGGAGGAAATTGGACAAATAATGGAGATTTTCTTAAGGGATCGGGTAAGGTAATACTTAATGGATCAAGTGCATCTGAAATTGTGGCGGGAGATGGTACTGAAGAATTTTATCAACTTGAGGTAGATAAGACAAGTTCAGAAGTTGATTTGTATGCCAATGTCATTGTGGAAAATGAATTAACCTTCACTAATGGAGATGTTGTTTGTCTTGAAGCAACTCAAATTGAGTTAGGTACTGGTACAGGTAATACCGGTACATTGAATCACAACAATTCATCAAGTCTAATCAATGGACCATTTGAACGTTGGATAAGTGACGCTTCGGGTGGAATTCTTTTTCCTGTTGGAAACGAAGAAGGGGTTCATGATATAACTTTCACGTCTTCGGCTATTACAGCAGGTTCACTAATCGTAGAATTTAAATCAGATGATCCTTCAAATGATGGAGCTACATGGTCTGAAAATGCTGAAACTTATTATAATACTTTTTCTGATGGATTTTTTGACTTAACCGCTGATAACAGTTTTGCAAGTACCAGTTATGATGTCGCAATAAATACAACAAATTTTAATGGCTATGCTATTGATGGAGGTGTCAATGAATCTGTGGTGAGTAGAGTCAGTTCAGGAAACAACTGGGCATTTGATGGCGCATCAGGAACTAATGCTGCAAGTGTAATCAATCGAACAGGGCTTTTAAATGGAATTCAAGAATTGACCTTAGTGGATAATGAAATTTGCGTTAAGCCTTCGGCCCCACAGAATTTCACAGGGGCTACAAGTGTTTGCACTGGTACTTCAATAGAATACGAAGTTGATCCAATTACAAGTGCAACCTTTACATGGGTGATTACTGGAGGAACACAGACTGCAGGTGCCAATACCGAAACTATTACCGTTCTATGGGACGATATAGGGGGTAGTGGGTCAATAAAAGTTTACGCGAGTGTAGCTTGCGGTGGATCGACCAATGATGGTCCTGTAACAGAACAAGCGATAGCCATTGGTCCAATTGTGACCTCATCAATTTCAGGTCGTAATATTTTAGTGGAGAATAGTACAGGTGAGGTATATACTGTAGACGACAATTCTTATACCTACAATTGGACGGTGAATGGAGGGACATTTGCTCCTTCGACAACCAATAGTATCACTGTTGCTTGGGGTGCAGCTGGTTCTGGTAAAATATCGGTAATAGCGGATGACCCTGGATGCACGGATGATGCAGCGGAGGAAGCATTGGATGTAACTTTATTCAGTACTTATACTTCGGTTCAAACAGGGGATTATGATGATGGTACGACTTGGGAAGGAGGAGAAGCTCCGACTGTAGGGGGTGAAAATGTTAAAGTATCTGCTGGTCATATAGTAACTATGACTGCAGCGAATAGAACTATTAATAATTTGGTGATTGATGCAGGTGCCACTTTAGCCACAGGAGCTTATCAATTGACAATTGAAAACCTAATAAATGTAGATGGTACTTTGGATGCCAGTACAGATATTACAGGGAACAATATTGTGATGCATGCCGCCGGAGTGGATGCGATTATCACTGGAGATGGTTCAGTAAATGCGTATCAAGTAGAGATTACAAATGGAGCCTGGATTCTGGAACCTGGAGCAAACTTAATAATGGATCTTACCAATTATGCAATTAATAATTCTACTTTGTCGATTGAAGGGAAATTACAGCTTTCAGGTTCAAATACTAAATTGACATCAAATGGATTCTTATATGCATCTGCGGTTGGTTCAGGTATTAAATATACAGGTTCAGGGACGCCTCGAGTACTAATTCCTTCTGATGGCTATCATGATCTTGAATTTGACAATGGATCAGGAACCTACTCTTTGACTGCACCTATTGTAGTTGATGGTGATCTGACATTGACAAGTGGAACTTTTACCGCTAATTCTCAAAAAGTTACCTTTTCTGGAGATGCATTACAAACCGTATCTGGAACATTTACTCTTTATGATGCAGAATTCTACAATGCATCAGGTGTGGCTCCATCATTCACAATGTCATCTCCAATTGAAGTAAATAATATTTTGACACTAACAGAAGGAATTATTGATTGTGGTGGAAATATTTTTACAGCCAGTGGCTCTATATTAGGAGGTAATTCATTGTCATTTATTGATGGCCAATTAGATTTTAATATTCCTGATGGAACGTCTGAGTATGTCTTTCCTGTTGGATCAGGACAGATTTATGCACCTATAGGCATTGATTTGGCAGCAGGACGTACTGGAATGTTTTCAATTCAATATTTTCCTACTGGCTATGGTAATTATACATTAGAAGGAGCAGCTGAAATTAAAGAAGTGAGTGAAAATGAATACTGGACAATAGATGATGATGGTGATGCGATCAATGGAGGTGGAGGGAATGCAGCTGACTATATACGACTGTATAGCAATAATGTATCCGTTAGTGAATTAGCAGTACTAAGTGATGTGAGAGTAGCGAGATTTGGAGGAACCTATTGGTCTACAGAAGATTTTAATAATAGTGGTGCTTCTAGCTATGGTTCTACTACAAATGGTACTTATATTCAAATCACTAATGTGGAGGACGTTGATACTCCTGCCGACCCATTTACATTTGGGGGAATCAATGAGGACGCTTTGCCCGTTGATTATAGGAGTTTCGTAGTTCAAGAAGATAATAGCCAGGTGAGTCTAGTTTGGGTAACCGCCTCTGAAATTGACAATGATTATTTTGACATTGAACATTCGATGGATGGAATAAGCTTCCAAAAAGTTGGACAGAGAAATGGACATGGTGATTCTAATGAACCGCTATCTTACTATTTTCTACATGCTACTCCTGCGTTAGGCATGAATTATTATAGACTTAAACAGGTCGATTTTGATGGTCAGTTTGAATACTCAGATATAAAAAGTGTACAAGTGGGAAGTGCTCAAGATTTTGAAATCAATTTATATCCTAATCCTACTACAGGTTTGACCAGATTAGACCTAAGTCTTCAGCAGGCTCAATTGCCAGTACAGGTAGTATTGATGAATTTGAATGGCGAAATTACTTTTGAATACGAACTAAGTCCTGGCATGGCAAATTTTGAATTTGACACATCGAGTTATTTGAATGGCATCTATTTGGTTCGTGTGATTCAAGGAAACAGTATTTCGATTGGAAAATTGATCATTTCAAAATAACATAGTTTCAAACCTGTTGCTATTCGACCTTGATTTTGGGTAAATTGTGTTAATAAGTGTTTAGGCTATATAAAATGCTTTGTCCAAATCTATAAGTTGAAAATCTTTCGAATTTATTTATTGATGATTGCCATGCTCACCATGTTGGTTTCGAGTGTTTGGTCGCAAGAAAAAGTAAAGATTAAAAAGGACTCCACTTTTTCAGGTTACGAAAGTGAAAGCACTTTGGGTGGTGCTAGGAGTGTTCAGAATAGGCTCCAAAAAAACAATGAAATCAAAGATTTTCGTCGGGATGAAAAAAGATCGTTAGGGGATAAGTGGTACCTATTCAAAAAAAAGGTAAACAACAAAACAGGATTAAGATTTGGAATCAACTATGGCATGACGGTCATGGGTGCATCCACAGGAGTTAATGATTCCAGTGAAAAAGAGGCATATGGTGGCGTGTTGGAGTTAGATTTTTACAAACGAATTATTGGAAAAAACTCTCTAAACAAAGGGTCGATTAATATGATCATGGACTGGAGACATGCCTATCCAGGAAGTATTGCTCCAGCCACACTGCATATAGAATCAGGTTCGTATGTTTCCCCTGCTGTTGAATTTACAAGTTATAGCTTTCGACCTATTGAATTATTTTATCATCAAGTGTTGTTTAATGGAATTGTGGAATTAGCCATTGGAAAAATCGATCCATTTAATTTCTATACCCAGCACCCTTTGATTAATGGTTTTACAGATTTTCAAAATGCTGGATTCTCAATCAGTTCAGCTGCTGCCTGGCCAACTAGTGGCATGGGCGGAGTATTAGGACTTACATTGTTAAAGAATCGGAATTTGTTCCTCAAAATCGGGATACATGATATCATAGGAGATCCTTTAGAGGACTATTCATGGTTTAGCTTTGGGGATGAATTATTAGAAGGAAGATCTATTAGGACCTATGAAGTGGTTTGGGCACGCTCACATAAAGAAGAATTGACCAATAGTATGAGTATTACGTATTGGAATGCGGATGAAATCACGCGAGAAAATAAATTTGGAGAAGAAATTCTTATTTCCTCAGATAACCAAGGTATGGCTTTCAATTTCAACTGGTTGTTTGATGATGCCTTTCAGGCAGTCATTGCAGGAGGATATTCGAAGGGTGGTGAAGAAGGTCTGGCAAAAAACTATATTGTATTAGCACATTCCTATCAAATGAATAATGGTGATGCCGTTGGAACAGGTGTTAATTGGTTCGATCCAATTTCAGACGAGCGGGCACAAACGACTATGGAAGTGTATTATAGATATCGTGCAAGTCGATTTACTTCGTTAACGCCTACTTTTCAGTGGGTGATCAATCCGTCTCGTAACGAACAAGTAAACCATCTCTTCTATGTAGGGATTCGGTTAAGGCTTACATTTTAGCAAAGTATTTTTAAAATCATGCGCTGCTTTTTTTTATCCTGAAGTATAAACTGTTACTTTAAAAATTAATTAGAAAATGACTTATGCTTAGAGTAATTGTATTGAGCTTGATGTACATCGGTTCCGCGAACATGTTCACTGAAAATGACTTCAAAAGAACTTTAAAAAAAGCAATTAAGGATAAAGGAAAAGAGTCTTCTGTCCTCAAAAAGGTTGATGGATATAGCAAAACACAAGCAGCATATGAAAAGTCATTGATGATGAAGCTAGGAGAGTTTCAAGTAATGTATGATGCTGATAATGTTACTCAAGCTGGCATGATAGAATACTTTGATGAAGTTGAGGAGATGTATGAGAATTATTATACGAGCGTTGTGAATCAACGTGTAGAGTTGGCATCCTTATTATCCACAGCTGAATGGACTGCAATCCAAGTGAGGTATAAAAAACAGCACAAGGAAATTAGAAACGCTCGCAAGAAAAGGGTCAATCTATTGGAAAGTGAAATTGCAAAAGTGAAAAAATCTTTTGCGACTATTGAACAGGATTCACTTCAATTGGCAAAAATTGATAGGTCGGTTGATGAAATAAAGCTTGCCTTTAACCTTTTCTACGATGCATCGAATAAGCTCAATTTTGTAGATAACAAAGTGCTTTTTGACCAAAATAGTACCAAAGAAGAAATAGAAACGGTGTATCACCATTGGGACAACGTCAGAGCAGCTTTTTATGATCAACTCATCTTAGAAACAGAAGAAATGTCTGTCTATTTAACAGAGGACGAGTGGAACTTGTTCATAAAAGATTTAAAAGGTAAGTTTTAATTACCTTTTAAATCTGATCAGTCTCTATTGTGCGATAGGAATCCCAAAGTAGAATTCTAAAATTTTCAATTTAAAAATGTAGTCGTATTTCGTCCTAACGACATCAGACTCAGCAGCCTCCAAAAGTTGTTTGGTTCGTTGAAATTCGAATGAGTTGATGACTCCCACATCATGTCGCTGTTCAGCATAATTGAAAGCTTCCTGTCTTGCGATCAACGTTTTCTCTGCAGCATGGAATGATTTTAAAGCCCCTTTAGCGTCATTATACGCTTGATGGACATTGCTTTCAAGGTCTACTTTGTTTTGCTCCAATCTTAATTTTGCTCTTTCCACATTGAGACGACTTCTTTGGGTTGATACTTTGGTAGTGAACCTATTGAATACCGGTATGTTCAACTGGAAACCATAAGCATGGCCTTTGTTTCTATCGTATTGATCAAACAATGGATCCGATCCAGCAGTGACTGCATTATAGTTGTCTGCAATTACTACTTCACCAGTGCTTGGAACGACACCTACAGCTCGAGTAGGATTCTCTGCATCGATCTCAAAATCTCCTGTAATTATGTTTCTATCAGTCTGTCTTGTGTCAAAGCGATAGAATCCAGATAAGGTAGGGTAGTAGTTGCCTTTGGCTATTTCATAATCTTTCTCTGCGATATCAACTTGCGCTTGAGATATTTTAATGATGTTGCGCACGCTCATTGCTTTATTGAATATCAATTCAGGTGTAGCGTCAATTACTTCTGATTCAGGGATATTATATTCTTCAATAACTACATCAAAGTTGTCTGAATCGGTTATTTGCAATAATTGTGCAAGAGAGATTTTGCTAAATCTAATATTGTTTTCAGCGTTGACAATCTGCTGCTCCAAGCTAGCCAATGAGGCTTCTATTTCAAATAGATCACCAGGAGGAACTACGCCTGACGTTATAAGCTCTTTGGTTCTATCAATTTCATGTTGCGTAATGTCTCTTTGAGATTGAAGCACCTTGTAACTTTCGTTATTGAATAGAATTTGGAGATATGCACTGGCGATTAATAAGGACACATTGTCCTTCATATCATCTAATTGGTATCTAGTTGCCAGCATGGATAATTCGGCTCTTCTTTTACTGTTTAAGTTTCTCAATCCTGTAAAAAGAGAAACGCCTACAATAGCACCAACTGACGAGTTTTGAACGGTCTGGTCAACAAATAAACCCGTTGTCACATCTTGATTAAGACCTTTATTCCAGGCAAGTGAAGAATTAATATTTGCAGATGGCAAGAAGTTACCAAGTGCACTCTTCTTTTCTAATTCAGCATCTTGAATGTCAATTCCAGCTTGTTGAATTGATATGTTGTTTTCGATCGCATAGTCCACACAGTCTTTGAGCGTCCATTGCTTTTTTTGCTCCTGAGCAAAAGAACCTAGTACTAGGACCAGAAGTGGAAGTATCAATAAGTATTTCATGTAATAATCTATTTAACTACTTAGTCCTTTTTTTCTTCTTTGTCTTTTTTAACCGGTTCAGTTTTATTCCAAACCTTAACTTTGTCTTCCTTGGTAAGACCTTCTAAAATTTCTACTTTTATTCCGTCAGAGATCCCTAATTTCACATCTCTTCTCTCGAACACCTGTTCGGTAGCTTCAATCTCCACGTATGGCTCTTCAGTTTCTTTGTCAAACTGTAGCAATATTTCATTGATTGCGAGGATGCTATCCCTTTTATCTAATACCATAGATGCATTAGCGCTATAACCTGCTCGGATAAAGAATCCATCGTCCAAATACACATCTCCTTTGATGGTAAACTGAACTGCGCCTGACTCTTCTGTTCCTTTAGGAGCTATAAATTTGAGCTTGGCCTGAAATTCTTTGTCCTGAAAAGCGGCAAGATTAATACCCAAAGGCATGTCCATTTTCAACTTGCTTACATCAGCTTCATCTACTTTTCCTTCGAAAATCATTTTAGTCAAATCGGCAATGGTTGCAATGGTGGTACCTGCGTTGAAATTATTACTTTCTATGACTTGGACTCCTTCCTCGACAGGGATGTCTAGAATAGTTCCTGATACAGTAGCTCGAATTTTAGTGTTCGCAGTTCCTCCACCAGCAGTACCTTCTTTGATGATTTTGTAATCATTCATGGCATTTTCAAGACCTTGTTCTGCTTGGTGATAAGAGAGCTCTGCATTGTTAAATGCTTGGCTGGCGATGATCCCTTTGTCATATAATGTTTTGTTTCGATCGAAATCTTTTTTGGCATTTCTTAAAACAATTTGTGCATTTTTTACACGGCCTTGAGCACTGTTTAATGTTGATTCATTAGGAACCACTTTGATCTTAGCGATTAAGTCTCCGGTTTTAATCACATCACCTTCTTCGACGTAAAGCTTATCTAAGATACCTGACAACTGAGGAACAATATCAACTTCATCTTCCGGGACCACTTTCCCAGTGGCAACCGTTTTGTTTTCGATGCTTGTGATATATGGATTTTCTGTTTCATAAACCTCTGCCGGTTTGTTATTGGATTCAATAAAGAAATAAGTTGCAAAACCAACACCCCCGAGTAGGAAGGTGATCAATAGGTATTTGAGTATTTTATTCATTGTAATATTATTATAGGTTTTTAAAATTCTTTTATTCTTCTCTCAAGGCGTCAATAGGTTTAATGCTAACAGCTCTTTGAGCAGGAATTAATCCGATAAGCGAGCCAAGAACTATCATTATTAATAATGATCCTAAGACAAATGGTATAGGTACGGTAGGGTTTCTATAAGGAAATTCAATTCCCTCAGTAGCAGCATTGATTCCAGCCAGAACTAACGCTCCCAAAATGATTCCTAATATTCCTGCAATCAATGTTAGAAATACTGATTCTAGAATAATTTGACCTCTAACTTCTGCAGGAGTTGCGCCGAGTGCCCTCCTTATTCCGAGTTCTTTGGTTCTTTCTTTCACAGAGATAAGTAGAATATTTCCAATGCCTATGACGCCAGCTAAAATGGTTGCGATACCTACGATGATTGATAAAAAGGTCATGCCATTGGAGAATCCCATGATTCTCCCAAACATTTCACCAAGATTGAAAGAGCCTATTGCTCGAGGGTCATCTGGATGAACTTGATGGATTTTTCTTAATACTTGCTTGACTTTTTTTTCTGCTTCAATGACATCTACGTGATCATATGCTGCCATGGCAAACCATCCTACATTGTTACCAGAATTATATAGTTTTTTATAGGTGGTAAATGGAATATTGATATCACTATCGGATTCGAATCCACCTCCGCCAGGGCTGAATTTTTGGATACCGATAATCTTAAAATAGCTACCATCAATGCGAATAAATTGTCCTAAAGGATTTTCGTCCTTTTCAAAAAGTTCCTTTTCGATTCTTTCGCCAATAACGCAAACTTTTCTAGCTAAGTCGATGTCTTCTTGATTTATGAATCTTCCTCCATCATAGACTTTTTTCGCTGCGATTCGAATTAATACTGGAAAATCCCCATAAACTGCATAATTCCCTGTTTTTTGTTTATTAACAACCAAAGCAGGAGTACTTCCCCAAATGCCTTTTACGTTTCTCGGTGCAATAAATTCTATCTCTGGTACTTTGGATTTTATGATATCAACATCACCATATTGTAAACGAAATCCACGGTTAGTTTTAAACCCTTTATACGGCATACTTGTACGCTGTGCCCATATGAACATACTGTTAGATGCTGTGCCCTTAAAAGCTTGGGTAAATCCATTGGACAAGCCGGAGGCCGATCCTGAAAGTGCGATATAAATGAAAATCCCCCATAAAACACCGATCACAGTGATGATCGTTCGACCTTTGTTTTTTGAAATGGACCCAAATATTTCTTCCCATACGTCTTTACTGAATAGAATTCTCATATCATTCGTCTCTAAGTGCAACAATAGGTTTAATTCTGGCTGCTCTTTTTGCCGGAATGTAGCCGGCAGCTGCTCCAAACATTATCAATGTAAATGTGGCCACTATGCCAGTACCTAAATCCAAATATGGATTTTTGATAAAAAACTCTTCAAGTTTGAGTCCAATTGAATTTAAAAGAAGGATTCCTCCAAATAGACCTATATAGCCAGCGATGGTGGTGATGAAGATTGATTCTTGCAAAATCATCCCAGTTATGGACTTGGGGGTTGCTCCCAATGCTTTGCGAATACCCAGCTCTTTCGTTCTTTCCTTGACGACAAAAACCATGATATTGCTAATGCCTATTATACCTGCCAAAAGGGTGCCCATGGCAACAAATGTCACAATGATTTGAAGAACAACTGCCGTCATGTTATTTCGGTTGAAATCAGTTGCTACATTTCGGATATATATTCCTCCTTGATCATCCTGACTGATGCTATGCTTTTCTTTTATGAATTTTCTAAGTTGGTTTTCAAAAACCAGAGCACCTTGATACCCAATCTCAGGTTTGAACGCAACTAGTATATGATTAATCTTATCTGAATTTTTCTCTATGAGTTGTCGAGTGGTATAAGGAATGTAAATTCTTCTTTCTTCATCATCTCCTCCGTCATCTTGATAAACACCAATCACCTTGAACATACTTCCACCAATGTCGATATACTTACCAAGAGAATTTATATTGCCGAACAAGTCTTTTTCTACCAAACGTCCAATAACGGCGTGCTTAGTTTTGTCTCGGATATCATTTTCATTGATATATCTTCCTTTCATCAAAAGGGTTTTTTCGGCAAATTGATGTGCTGGGCCTACACCACGATTGCTATATGAATTCGATTCTTTACCATATTTTACAAGATGATTTCGATATATCCGTGGAGTCATATACTCAATGTACATGGAGAACATTTTCTGGATTTCTTCTAGGTCATCATTTTTGAATTCTATTTGACGATTTGATTTGAAGCCTCCAAATGGTTTGGTAGTACGGCCTGGGTATAGGTAAAAAATATTGGTCGCATCATCCATGAAAAATTCCTCAAAAGTATTTTTCAATCCATTGCCCAACCCAAAAAGAATGACAAAAATGAATATGCCTAGGGCCACAGTAAAACCAGAGAGAAAAGTTCTCAGTTTATTTTTACTGATGGTTTGAAATATTTCCTGCCAACGGTCTCGACTAAACATGGGCTGAAGCTCTTACTTGATTGACTTCTTTATCTTCGATGATGACGCCATCTTTTAATACGACGATACGTTTACACATTTCCGCGATGTCTTGTTCATGAGTCACTATTAGAATTGTATTTCCTTCGTCATTTAAGTCCTGAATCAACTGCATGACTTCATAGGAGGTCGTTGTATCCAAAGCACCAGTTGGTTCGTCAGCAAGTAGAACTTTAGGTTGTGATGCCATCGCTCGTGCAATCGCTACTCTTTGTTTTTGACCACCTGAAAGTTCGCTGGGTAAGTGTGTAGACCATTCTGCCAAGCCAACTCTTTTCAAATAATCTTGTGCCTTAGAGATCCTTTCTTTTCTAGGGAGTTTTTGATAATACAATGGGAGGGCTACATTTTCTTCCGCCGTTTTATAGTTGATTAAGTTAAAAGATTGAAATACGAATCCAAGGAACTTGTTTCTGTAATTCGCAGCTTTTGTTTCATTCAAATCCTTAATCTCAACGCCATCTAAAATGTAATCACCTTTATCTGCTGTATCAAGCATTCCTAGGATATTTAGAAGTGTTGATTTACCTGATCCGGATGAGCCCATAATAGCAACTAATTCACCCTGTGCGACATTAAAATCTATGCCTTTGAGAACGTGTAGCGAATTGCTACCCATTTGATACGACTTGTGCAGTCCTTTGATAGTAATCATTAGGTTTGTTCGTTGGGTTCATGAAATTCAACGGAATCACATGAACTTAGTTTGAGTTTTTGACCTTTTGCTGAGTTAGTGCTAAAGGCCAAATAATTATTACAATTAGATGCGAAAATATTTTATTTGGTTGCACCTATTGTTTTTAACGCAATAATTAAGCCATAAAAAAAGCCGGAAAATCCGGCTTAGTTGTTTTTATGTTTTTAATAGACATTAATGTTGATGTCCTCCCGGTCCATGAACATGACCATGATCCAATTCTTCCGCTGTTGCTTCTCTCACGTCAATTACTTCTCCGGAAAAGAATAAATCTAAACCTGCCATTGGATGATTGAAATCCATTTTGATCGTTTCATCTCCGATTTCAAGCACTAAGCCTTGAAGTTGATTACCTTCCTGGTCATTCATTGGTAGATAGCTTCCCAATTGAACATAATCCATTAATTTTCCTTCTTTCATGAAAATATTGATCGGCAAATCTGCAACTGCTTGTTCATCACGTGCTCCATATCCTTCATCACTTTTGATCCCGAATTCGAAAGTAGTACCTTTTGTTTTTCCAGATAAGTTCGTTTCGAAAGGAGGCAATACTTGGTTATGACCAAAAAGAAAAACAAATGGTTCTTCGTTTTTTACTTCTTGAATGATCTCGCCTTTAGCATCACTCTCTTTTAATTGGTAGTTAATGGTAACTACACTGTTTTTTCCTATTTCCATGCTGCGAAGTTAGAAGCATAATTAGTGTTGTCCAATTGTTTTTCTTATTTAGTCATGGAATTCCTCAACCCATTCAGGTTAAAGGATTAATGATTTGTTTAAATGACTCCTTGTCTGAATTGCAGGTTGGACATTTATATTGGTTAGGCAAATCTTCAAATTTAATACCCGGTGCAATTTCCGCTATGTTATCACCATACTTTTCATCATAAATCGTCAGGCATTTCTCGCATTGATACAAGTTGTTGTTCTCAGTTTTTATTTTTACTGATTCCTGTTTAGTGGGTAGGGCGACTTCCTCCAATTGTTCATAATACAATTGACTGAGTTCTATTAATAGAGCCGGCAGAACTTCTTTTGTCGCATTTTTAACATAGGTAAAATACTCGCTCGAGTTAGGGTTGAAATGTTTTGAATAGAGAATGTTATAAGTAGTTGAAAGTGTCTGACTTGGATTCATTTCAATCACAACTGAAGTAAATAGGTAGATGTCTTCATTAGGTTTGATCGTGAATGTTAAACCGGAAGTACTGATGTCCTGTTGATCTAAAGCACGAACCAAATAATTCTTTAAATCTAGCGATTGCTTATGCAATACGGGTAAATGCCAATTGAGTTCAAGTGAAGAATGTCTCAAATTCATCCCAAACCTACCGGTCAACTTCTCCCAGCCGATTAGATAGGATTCTTCTATTCCTTTTACTACAAAAGACTTCCAAGGAGTTAAGCTAATTTTACCTACATTGGTTTCCATACAGCGTTTGCATAGTTCAATTAGGAAATTGATGTTAAATTCGTTGTTTCTCCAATAAAGTCCTAACCAATAACTGCCTCCTGGTTCGCGATTCAATCCTTCGTAATAAGGAAAATTTGCGCTAGGAAATACGAGATCTTCTATAGGGTTTTTTGTATTAAGATGTAATTCATCTAACGCCGCAAATAAAGCGTCCTCAGAGATTCCGTTGGCTTCAGGATCAATTTCATCGACGGCATTCGCAATTTTGCAAAGGTCATATCCGTAGATCAATTTGGAATAAGCAACGGGCTTATTGCTCAGTGCATTGAATCTGACATACAAATACCAAAAATTGTCTTCTTTGGAAGCAATAAAATTGATATTTCCTGTAAAGAGCGGGACCATGCTCTGCATTGGGTCTACTAAGTTGATGCGATACTTAGGTTTGAATTCGAAACTGTCCAATATATAATGGTAGACGTGAGGAACCAGCCATTTTCGATTTGGCATGACGTCTAGTGCTACGTATGAACTGACAATATTTTGATGAGTGAATTGATTGACTTCATACTCAGTATTGATGGATTGAAATGTCTTGTCTAATACCGTTTTATTTCTTTCCTTGACTGGAAATAAAATGTCTTGCCTTGATCCAAAATGGACGTATTCACTGCCTAATTCCTGAGCAGTTTTCATGATTTTTAGAAAATCACCTGGTGATAGAATTCCTCCTTTTACAAATACTCTGACTAAGTCTTGCTTTTTCATTTATCCTTCTCCTTCATTTGGGTCAAAAGTAATTTTTTTCTATTTGATCAAGTGGACTTGCAAATCCTTTTTTTAAGCGATAACCTCTTTCTTCTTTTCAGATTGAATGCTTTTCAGCATTTGTTGAATTTCGCCCTTACAACTTCCGCAACCTAATCCGGCTCCAGTGGTTTGGCATGTTTCATTCAATGTTGAACACCCTTCTTGTATTGCTTTTTCGATATTTCCCGTACCTACGTTATTGCAAGAACATACCAAATTTCCGATCATCGGTTCTCCTTTTTCACCAGAACGAAGCAATTGCATTCTTTTCTCGGATAACTCAACTTGATTCTCGATAAGTTCTTTGAATTCCGCAAATTCAGATTTGTCACCCATCAAAATGGCTCCAATAAGACGATCGTTATGAATGATGCATTTCTTATAATATTTCTGTGCCTTGTCGATGAAGATGATTTCATCATAATCATCCATGCTTGCAGGAGCGTCTGCCAATCCAATAGAACATAGATCTAATTCTGGAAATTTTAGAATGTTCATCAGAACTGTACCAGAGTATAGTGTGCTCAAATCACCAGCTATATGCCTTGCGGCAATGTCCGCTTGATCTTCAGCGCCAGCAGTAGTGCCATTTAATTGGTGATTGTGCTCTGCAATTTCGCCCATAGCATATATGGAAGGATCGCTTGATTGCATATAGTCATTGACGATAATGCCACGACCACATTTTAAGTTGATATCACGTGCCAATTCGTCATTGGGTCTTGTACCAATCGCAAAAACAACTGCATTGCACCCTAATGTTTTTCCACTTTTTAAATCAGCACTAATAGATTTATCTTCTTCATTGGTTCGTATGCTATAGACTTCATCATTCGTGTAGACATGGACCCCCATTTCCTCCATGAGTTGTCTCAACAAAGTACTTGCCATTGTATCTAATTGTCTTTCCATCAATCGAGTGGAAAGCTGCACTATGGAAACTTCAATATCAATTTCTCTTAAAGCTGAAGCTAGTTCTAGGCCTAGTAACCCACCTCCGACAATGAGCACATGTCCTTGATTACCTAAGTATTTTTTAAGTCCATCCGCACTGTTTCTGTCCCTCATAGTAAAGAGGCCAGGAACATGCATGGGTACGTTGTTAGGGACAAAAGCCCTAGAGCCGGTGGCAAGTATTAAGATATCATAGAAGTGTTCAGCGCCATTAGAATCAATGAGCGTTTTGTCTTGTTTATTGATTTGGTCAACACTGGTGCTGGTATGAAGATGAATATTTAAATCCTCAAATTCACCATACTTGAATTTTAGTAAATCTTCCCATTCTTTATGTTCATTCACATATTCAGGTAATAATACCCGATTGTAAAATGGAAATTCTTCTTTAGAAAAGACATGGATTTCATCTTGTTCATTGATGTCTCTATAAGAATTGATAAATCGATAGGCAGCAGCACCTGCGCCCACTATGACTATTTTTTGTTTAGGTTTCAAAAAGCTTTCAACTTCAACAGCTGAAAATTTAAAACCTGGCTGTTTGGAAGTAGGATCGAAAGTTTTACTAGTTACGTTATTGGCTCTTCCTGATGAATTTTGAAGGATTTTCCCCCAATGCATGGGTAAGAATACGACACCTTGCTTAATTTTTTCCGTAATCTTAGCATTTACTCTAACGGAACCTCTTGCACTTTTGACCATGACTGGAGCATTTTCAATGATTCCTCTTTTCTTTGCATCGACTGGGTGAATTTCTAGAAATGGTTTGTCAATGTGTTTATTCAATTTATTGACTTTACCCGTTCGGGTCATGGTGTGCCATTGGTCTCTTATACGACCTGTTGTAAGTATAAGTGGAAACTCTTTGGACAATTTGTCCGTTTCATTGGATGCACCCGTTGTAAGGATTTGAGCTCTGCCATTTGGCGTGTAGAATTTCTTGTCCTCAAAAAGCCGAGGCGTGCCTTTATGATTTTTTGATGGAACCGGCCATTGCACAGATTCCAATTCCTTTAGTCTTGAATAGGAGAGTCCGCTAATATCAATATTTGTTCCTTTAGTTAACAAACAGTGTTCTTTGTAAATTTCCTCGGTTGAAGTGTATTCAAACCCATCATATCCCATTTTTTGAGCAAACCGAATAATGATATCACTATCAGGAAGTGCTTCACCAGGTGCGTCAATAACTTTTGGTAAATAGCTAATTCTCCTCTCAGAGTTAGTCATGGTACCTTCCTTTTCCAGCCAACCAGCTGCAGGCAACAATAGGTCGGCATACTTGGCGGTGTCTGACTTAGTAGAGATATCTTGAACGATAACGAATTTAGCTTTTTTCAGAGCTCTATCAACTAATTCAGCATTAGGCATGCTTACAGATGGGTTCGTACAAACGATCCAGATGGCTTTCATTTCACCGGTGTCTAAAGCATCAAACATCTGGGTAGCGGTCAATCCTGGTTTAGCTGGAATATCTTCAATGCCCCAAAATTCTGCTACTTCTTTACGGTGACTTTCATTCGCCTGGATTTTATGAGCGGCTAGGAGAGAAGCCATTCCGCCAACTTCACGACCTCCCATGGCATTGGGCTGTCCTGTTAAGGAAAAAGGACCTGATCCTGGTTTTCCAATGTGCCCTGTGATCAAGTTTATGTTGATAAGTGCCAGATTATTATTGACCCCTTCAGTACTTTGATTGAGCCCCATGGTCCACATGGAAAGATATCCTTTAGCATCGCCAATATATTCAGCAGCCAACTCAATTTTTTCAACTGATACATCACAAATTTTAGCTGCATCTTCTATACTCGTTTCAAAAACTTGCTTTTTATAAGCTTCAAAACCATCAGCATGATGTTTAATGAAGTCTAAATCAAAATTTCCATTTTCTATTAGCACCCTACCTATTGCATGAAGAAGCGTAATGTCAGTTCCTGGTCTTAACTGTAAGTGAAGATCGGCCAAACTACAAGAGTCAGTAACTCTAGGATCAATAACAATGATCTTTGTATCTGGGTTTTCTTCTTTTCTTTTTTCGATTCTCCTAAACAGAATGGGATGACACCATGCAGGGTTGGCACCTGCGATTAAGAAGGTATCAGCTAGTTCAATATCTTCATAGGCAATGGGTACAGAATCTTCACCCAATGTTTTAACATAGCCGACAACCGCTGAACTCATACAAAGTCTGGAGTTAGTATCTATATTATTGGTGCCAATGTAGCCTTTGGTCAATTTGTTGATGAGGTAATATTCTTCGGTAAGACATTGTCCTGATATATAGAATCCAACTGAGTCAGGGCCATGTTCTTTGATAAAAGTTTGAAATACCGCTGCCGCTCTGTCAATTGCCGTATCCCAGTTTACTCTTTTTAAAGGATGATTCTTGGCCCCTCGCATTTGAGGGTAGAGTATCCTGTCTGAAGTATCTTGAACTACGTAGTTTAGATTCCTGCCTTTTGAACAAAGCATGCCATTGCTCACTGGATGATCAGGTACGCCTTCCAGGTCTATTTTTCCCTTTTTATTGATACTGACTTCAACCCCACATCCAACTCCACAATAGGAACAAGTGGTTTTGGCTTTGTTTATTTTGGTGTCTGTTGATATTGAAGTCATATTGAATGCATTGATATTCTACTTAGCAAATATACAATTTGAAACCATAAAAATAAGTATAAATACGTAATTATTTATATTAAATACGTAGTTTTAATTCTCGTTATTAATTCAGGATCTCTATTCTTGTCATTCATACTTAATTGGAACTAATATATTTCCTACTTTTATGAAATGCCCGACCCAAAATATTTTTCAAACCATCAAGTCTCAACTAAAGATTGTACGCAAGCTAGAACGATCAAATTAACATGTCTGTTAGACAGTATGCAGGATGCGGCATGGATGAATGCGACTGCATTAGGATTTTCAACACTCGATTTATTGAACAATAATATGACTTGGGTGATGAATAGAATGAACATTTCATTTTATAGATATCCAGTTGACAATGAAAAGTACACGATAGAGACTTGGCCATCTTCAATGAATAAGTACATTACAACTAGAGATTTCCGCATCAGAGACGAAAATGATAAAGTTTTGATTGAAGCAACATCAAATTGGTTAGTGATGGACATCATTGAACGAAAACTTATCCCAATTCCAGATTACATCAAAGAGGCAGGTTTCACAGTTGATCATGGAAATATAGAACCTGGAAAAACCAAACTGAAGTTTGATTCTTCGAAAGTATTGAATGAAAAAAGAATTGTTGTGAGTTGGTTTGATTTGGATATTAATAATCATGTAAACAACACCAAGTTTTATCAATGGATTTTAGATAGTTTAGAAGGGGACTTTCTGAATACTCATGAGCTAAAAGAAATTGAAATTGTTTTCAAACATGAAGGCAAATATGGAGATGCTTTTTTGACACAATCCTATCTTGAATCAATTGAGGGCCAATATTTACACCGATTAGTCAATGAAAAATCTGGACAAGAAAGTGTAGTTGCAATGACAATGTTTGATAAAAAATAAGACGGAAAAAAATAGCTTAACAAATTTTAACAATCTCATTTTTTGATTCTCTTGATTTTATATGATTGACACTATATAATTGCGATCTCAATTTTGAATAATCAAAATTCTAATTGAACCATTAAGAACTAGTACATGTCAATAGTAATAGAAAATTTAACCAAAAAATACGGCGTTCAAAAAGCTGTCAATAATATCTCCTTCGAGATTAAAACAGGTGAGGTTGTTGGATTTTTGGGACCAAATGGTGCTGGGAAAAGTACGACCATGAAAATGATTACTTGTTTTATGGCACCTTCTTCTGGAGATGTTAAATTAGATGATCTTTCAGTGCTGACCCATGCTGATGATGTCAAAAAGAAAATAGGCTATTTACCAGAAAACAATCCTTTGTATACGGATATGCCAATTGTGGAGTATCTACGTTTTACAGCGGAAATTCAAGGTGTGGCGAAAGCCGATATTCCGAATCGCATTGCTGAAATGATAGAAATGTGCGGATTGCAAGTCGAAAAGCATAAGAAGATTAGTGAACTTTCGAAAGGGTATCGACAAAGAGTTGGTTTGGCCCAAGCAATGATTCATGATCCCGAAGTTTTAATTCTGGATGAGCCAACAACAGGATTAGATCCTAATCAAATCATTGAGATCAGAAAGTTGATCAAAAAATTAGGTAAGGAGAAAACGGTGATTTTAAGTTCTCATATTTTATCTGAAGTAGAAGCGACTTGCGACAGAATTTTAATCATCAATAAAGGAAGGATTGTGGCTGATGGTTCTTCAACTACTTTACGTCAAGCAGCACAAGGGCAGGAGTTGCTAACTGTTAATATTGAAGGCGATCTAGCAAAAATTGAAAAAGCACTTCTTGAATTAGCAACTGTTGAAAAAGTATCTAAGGTAGAAGACAAAGAAGGGTATTTTCAGGTGCAGAGTAAACCTGAAAAAGAATCAAGAAAAGCCGTTTTTGATCTATGCGTCAAAAACAAATGGTACCTCATGGAAATGACGGGGATAGAAACCCAACTTGAGGATGTATTTAGAGACTTAACGAATTAAATATAGGTTCATGAACAAAATTTGGATCATCACTAGAAGAGAATTGGCGTCATTTTTTGACTCCCTAATTGCTTATGTCCTGATAGTAATATTTTTAGGCATGAGCGGTTTTTTTACTTGGCTGTCAAGTAGCAATGTATTTATGATAGGTCAATCGAGTCTTCAGATATTCTTTGGGATAGGATTCTGGACTCTGTTCTTTTTTATTCCAGCACTGACTATGAAAATGTTGGCGGAAGAGAATAGATCAGGTACAATCGAATTATTAAGTACCAAACCTATCTCAGATTGGGAAATCGTCACTGGAAAGTTTTTAGCATGCCTTCTATTAGTAGGTATTGCATTGACTTGCACCATACCGTATTATGTCACCGTAAGTAATCTTGGTTCTGTGGATCATGGTGCTATCATAGGTGGTTATTTGGCTTTGTTGTTATTGTCTGCTGGCTATATCAGTATTGGAATACTAGCAAGCTCATTGACTAACAATCAAATAGTTGCGTTTCTTATCGCATTGAGCGTAGGGATATTCTTTCAATTGCTTTTTGATATCATAGGTTTTAGCATGCAAGGAAGCATTGGCAATTTGTTCAATTATTTGAGCATGAGAACTCACTTTGATTCACTTTCAAGAGGTGTTATTGATTCAAGAGATATTATTTATTTCGCAACCTTGATTCTGCTAGGGTTGAGTTTTTCTCAATCCATACTTTCGAAAAGAAACTGGCAGGCTTAATTATTTGACTTAGAAAATTAACAATATATAAAATGCAGAGGAGTTCCGTAATCATTCGATTGGCTGTGTTAGCACTCATATTAATTGTGGTTAATATGATTTCTTCCAAGTTGTACTTTCGTCTAGATTTTACTGAAGATCAACGCTATACTTTGAGCGATGCGACTACAGATATCTTAACGGAAATAGAAGATGTAATCACTGTCAAAGCATATTTTTCAGAAAATCTTCCGTCACAACTTATCAGTACACGTCAGGATTTTGAAGATATTTTACTTGAGTATGAAAACAGATCTGATGGCAATGTTGTTTATGAATTTGTGAGTCCAAATGAGGATGAAGCAGTTGAAGCGGAAGCTCAGCAAAATGGAATTCAACCAAGAATAGTTCAAATTCCGGAAAAGGATAAAGTCCAACAACTTCAGGTTTACATGGGAGTAGTTTTGATGATGGGGGACAGAAAGGAAATCATTCCATTCGTTTTGCCAGGTGTGGATATGGAATATGACCTTACCACTTCTATCAAAAAACTTTCCGTTATTGAAAAACCAAAGGTTGCCATTTTACAAGGCCATGGGGAGCCAAGTGTTCAGGAAGTGGGTCAGTTAGCACAACAACTCTCTGTATTGTATAATGTTGAACCCGTTGATTTGACGAAGACTAATGAAATTGGCAGTGAATTTAAGACGCTAGCTATTATCAACCCCTCTGATACCATAACTCAACAAGAATTTGCAATTATTGATGCTTACATGAGTAAAGGCGGAAACGTATTTTTAGCTTATAGCAATTTGAGTAGTGATCTATCCACCGCATATCTAAGTAAAGGCCCAGACATAGGCATTGAAGGTTGGTTACGAGAAAAAAGCATTGTGATGGGTTCTCAGTTTGTAGTGGATGACCAAAGTGGTTCTGTAAATGTTCAACAAAGAATGCGATTTGGAATGATGAATCAGAGAATTAAGTTTCCGTATTTCCCAATTATTTCTGAATTTCCTGATCATGCAATCACAAAAGGACTTGAAGGTTTGCAGCTACCATTTGTCAGTAGTTTGTCATTCAATTCTGTTGATAGCGCTATGTCTTCGTTCAATTTATTGAATACTTCTCCTTTATCTGGATTAGCACCAACGCCTTCACAAATTGATATTCAAAAGAAATGGGGAGCCAATGACTATAGAGAAGGTTCTCAAACGATAGCTTTAGCCGTAGAAGGGCCTTTAGCTGGGGCGATCAATTCAAAAATTATAGCAGTGTCAAATGGTCAATTTATTGTCAATGGTGACCCTCCACAGCAATTATCTGATGACAATATCAATTTTGCAGCGAATGCCATTGATTGGTTGTCTGATGATACGGGATTAATTGACTTAAGAACCAAAGGGATAACAGCTAGACCTTTAGATACAGTTGAAGACGGTACACGAGAAATGCTTAAATGGGGCAACGTTTTCATCCCTATTTTGCTGGTCTTCATTTATGGATTCATCCGTAGACAGATCTATTTGAAGAAAAAACAAGGTTGGATGGAAGGTAAATATTGATAGAGTTATGAAATTGAATACAACTAAATTAATCGTTCTTTTAGCAGCTTTGGTAGCCATATATTTTGGTGTGGACTATTTCGGTGGAAAAAAGAAAAGTACTTCCCTAAGATCAGAATTGGTTAATGTGGATACTGAAGCCGTTTCAAAACTTGAAATAGCAACTTCTAATAGCAAGATTTCTGTTCAGAAGACGGATGGTAAATGGGAAGTTACTTTAGAGAATGGCGAAGTATTTCCAGCAGATGAAAACTCAGTCCAACAATCTTTGAAAGCATTGAATGGGATCAAACCATCTAGAATGGCTACAAGAAAAAAAGAAAAATGGGCTGAATACCAAGTGGATTCAGCTGGTACCAATGTCGCAGTTTCAATTGATAACCAAGTTGTAACAGAAATAGTTTTGGGAAAATTTGGAGTATCTGGTCAAAGATCATATCATACTTTTGTTCGTATGGCAGAGGATAATGAAGTTTATGTGGCGGAGAATTTCATGTCCTTTTCAGTTCCTGCTGAGAGTTCTGCGTATAGATTAAAAAATGTGACAAGCTTGAAAAAGGATTCTATCATTTCTGCACAGTTTACTTATCCTTCAGATACCTCATTTCTTTTAGAAAAAGTAGGAGACAGCTGGATGGCTAATAGTTTGCCAACAGACTCGACAAAAGTTGCTCAATTTCTAAATGGACTGAGTAGTGTAACGAGTCGTAAATTTTCTGAGAAAAAACCACAAAATAGTCCAGTCTATTCTGTGTCATATTCTACTCAAGACGGTGGTACCACAACCGTAAATGGATACATTGATGAAGCTGGTTTAATATTCAATTCTAATCAAAACGCAACCAGTTATTTTGCTGATAGTTTGATTTTAGAAAAGGTATTTATTGGTTTTTCCGAATTACAATAAAAGAAAATAATTCATAGATATAATACATAGTACAGCTAAGGTTGTTTCTATGGTCTTTAGAGGTTAGTTTAGTACGAGTTTTTAACCACTAAGCTATTCATATGAAATTATCAGCTGTATTAATCGTTGTAATTTTCTATTCATTTTCATCAAATTCCCAATCTGTTGATATTACTGAATCCATCGATGCCCTAACAAACACATGGGATAAGGAGGCTGTATTATTGAAGACTTATGAAGGAATGAGGGGTTATTGCAAGAGTCAACCTAAACGAGCGGAATTAATTACTTTGGTGAAGGAGATTCATCACTACGACTCTATTCTGTATAAAACGGTGAAAGATAAATTTGATGAAAACCAAGATGCGGAAGCAAAAGCGACCTTAAAGGATATAAAAAAACTGGAGAGTGAATATACCACGAAAGCGTTTTTAGATTTTATTCATCATGAATGTAGTGCTTTTAACACCATAGAGAAGAACTATGGACATACGAAAGGAAAACCTTATGAAAAGGAAAAGGCCAAAATGGAGAAAGTATTGGTGAAGTATGTTGAAGAAGTTACTTTGCAAATTGACATTATTGATGAACACATTCATCATCTTAATGGGCTATAATAAACCCTTGATTGAGGAGTAATAAATACTTCGATTAGATTGAGATATATAATTATCAGCTGCATTCTAATAAAGAATGCATTGGATTTGATCAGACCATCTTAAAATAGTGATATTATTAATGCCGATTTTCATTAATAAGGTTTTATTTTAGGGATTGGGACGTAATCGTGAAAATTTCCTACCTTAAATGAGTGACATTTACATATGCTATGATAGACAGGACAAAGCTCAGGCGCGTACTTTAGCAAATGAGTTGACTAAAATAGGGTGGGATGTATGGTATGAACAATCAATCACAATAGGTAAAAAACACTCAGAATCAAGAGACGAGGCAAGGAAGTTCGCAAGTTGTGTGATTGTTGTTTGGTCTGAGCACTCGATGGACAATGAAAGAGTGGTTAAAGAGGCTAGCGAGGCAAAAAATAACGGTATTTTAAAAGTTGTTGAATATGGCTCTTTTGAAGTTCCTGATGAATTGAAACCCAAACATGTTTACAAACTCCATGATTGGACTGCGGACAATGACAAAGAGTTTTATATTCTCGTCGGTGATCTGGAAAACCTAATTGGTGCACCTAAAAAGAGTTTACCGCTTAAACAAATATTTGCAACATTGGGTGTCTTATTTATTGTTGCGATGTTAGGTTGGGGTATTTCATCTTTAGTTTCCACAAACAAAAAAATTGTTGCGGATAAAGCTGCATGGAGAAAAGCACAAAAAATAAATGAGCTAACGGCATATGAAGGTTACGTAGATGCTTTCCCAAAGGGATTTTATGTGCAAGAAGCAAACTACATTTTAGATAGTTTAAAAGATGATTATACATGGGACTCGGTTACTGTTTCAATTTCAGTTGAGAGCCTAAAAAAGTACGTCTTGGATTTTCCACAGGGGAGGAAAGTTCAAGAAGCATTAATAAAAGTAGACAGTATTACGGATGAAGATTCTTGGATGAAAGCAAGTGCTGAGAATACACTATTAAGCTATAAAGTGTATCAAGAGGTTTCTTCGAGCGGACGTTATTTGGATGAAGCCGCTAAAAGGATATATAAATTAGAAAACCCTGTTACAGTAGCTAGACGTGCTAAAAGAGTTTCAAGAATCATTAGAAAATATCAATCTCCAAAAGAAGTATCTTGTCTTTCTGTATCACCTGACGGCTCCAAAATTCTCACTAGGGCATGGGACAATACAGTTTGGTTATGGGACGTTGATGGAGAATTAATATTGGAATTGAAGGGACACGATGATTGGGTCACTTCCGTTGCTTTTTCTCCAGATGGCTTGAAGATGCTAACAGGTTCTTGGGATAAAACAGCAAGGTTGTGGGATTTACATGGAAATATGATACAGAAAATCACGGGTCATTCAGATCATATTAGTTCTGTGGCTTTTTCCCCGGATGGAACGAAAATATTAACAGGATCATTTGATAAGACTGCCAAAACATTCGACCTCAATGGTAACTTAATTCAGACTTTTTCCGGTCATAAAGATTGGGTTACAGCTGTAGCTTTTTCGCCAAAAGGTAACCGTGTGTTGACGGGATCGGCAGATCAAACAGCGAAGTTGTGGGACTTAACAGGACATGTGAAGTTTGATTTTGATGCCCATATTCATTGGGTAACTTCAGTGGCTTTCGCTCCTAATGGAAAAGTAGTTGCAACTGGTTCTAAAGATAAATCTATTCGAATTTGGAGGTTGCAGGATAAGCGCAATAAAAAATTGAGAGGTCATAAAGGAGAAGTATTGTCAATTGCATTTTCTCCTGATGGTAAGTCTATTTTAAGTGGTTCTGCAGACAAAACAGCAAGGATTTGGTCAGTAGGCGGCCAAACACTCGAAGTATTTAACAAACAAAACGGAAGCGTCAATTCTGTAGCTTACATGGCTAGTGGTAAACACATTGTATTAGGATCATCTGATCGCTATACCACACTATGGGAATTAAAATAATTATTGAATTATATACTTTTCATTCTGGATTAATCCTTGTGTAGGTAAGGCGTAAAATTAAGATTCGCTAGACGAACCGCTATGTGCTATTAAAAGGTGGTATTACAAATGATTTAAATTACCTAGATGGTTGTAATTTTTTGTTGTTATTTGGATTTCAAAAAATGATTGATGTTTGTACATTTAATTTAGTATATTTATTAGTTGTTGCTAATCGAATCTAGTATCAACATTTTATTGATTTAATTAAACTATTAGCCATGGAAAATAAAGATACAAAAAAGGGTAACTTGGAAAATCCAATGGAAGAAGATGTGAAAAGCATCGACCCAACGACATTAGGAGGTTTGGACGGTAGCAGCGCTCCAAAAATCGATGATGAGGCCTTGGAATGGACTAAAAGCAGGGGGAAAAAGAAAAGTTAATTATTGTAGTGTATAGCAAATTAACGGATTCAGAACTACACCATTGTTTCTGATGATATCTTGATGAGAGACCAGCTTAAGCATTATTTATCAATTTTATTTTTATCTCTATTGTGTTTAGGGAAGAGCTATGCTCAATCAGACACGGTGAGTGAATTAAAATTGAAGCTCCAAAAATCCGAAAATGACACGAGTCGTGTTCTTTTACTTCTTGAGATATGTACTGAGATAAAAAATGCTGATGAGAAATTGTACTATTCTCGAAAGGCAAAGAGGTTATCTTTAGAAATTGACTACTCAAAAGGCCATTCTATTTCATTATTTGAAGAGGGTAAAGCATTGTTATTAAAAAATGACATTCCTAGCTCCTTAAAGACATTACATCAATCGTATCAATTATTTAAAGCAAGAAAGAATCTTGAGTTTCAAGCTGAGAATTCTCTTTTTTTAGGTGAATGTTACCAAAAGAGCAATCTGAACGACTCTGCTTTTTATTTTTTCAGTCATGCGAAAATTTTGGCTTTGGAAAATGAACATAGGGCCATTGAAGCTGAAGCGAATTATTTTTTGGGAAATCTTAGCAATTCAATTGGTCAAAATAACAGAGCAATAAAGTATTTAACCGAGTCATTGCGCTACTATAGAGAAGTTGATTCAAAGGATAATCTTTGGTATGTTCTCAATAGTTTAGGAGTTGTATATGATGATTTAGCAAACTATCCTGAAGCTCTGAAATGTTATCTTGAAGCGCTCGAAATAACAAATGACATAGTAGATATAGGTGGGCAAGTAATGGTCTTGAATAATCTTGCGAGCTTTTATTATCAAGTCAATAAACTGGATCAGGCGATAAGGTATTATGATAAAGCACTGGATCTAATGATTGCTTTGAACGACCCAGAAGATGAATGGATTCTGTTGAACAACAAGGCGCAGATATACATCGAAATGGGGGATACTTTGAATGCTGGAATGCATCTTAAAAAAGCATATGAAATCGTGTCGAAATTGGGTGACAATTGTGAGACGGTTTTCGTTTTGGATGGAATAGCATTGGTGTTGAAAGGTCAAGGGAAGTTGGATTCGGCTAGGAATTGCTATCTGAGAGCCATTTCATTTGCTCAGGAATGTAATAACCCTTTGTTGTTAACTATGCTTTTTAGAGGAATAGGGGAAGTTTACTATGAAGAAGGGAATTTTAATTCCGCTGAAAATTATTATTACAGTTCTTTAGATCTCTGTAGAAAATCAGGATTTGCTAGAGAAGAAGAAAAAGTGTATTTCCAGATGTATAAACTTTATAAATCAAAGAACCGTATTTCAAAAGCATTGAAGTATTTTGAATTATATAGTCTTACGAAAGATTCGTTGTTTAATACTGAAGCAAATACAGAAGTGGCAAAATTATCTGCTGAATATGAATTTAAAAAAGAATTGCATCGAATGGAATTCACCAAACGGGCTGAAGAATTAAAGCTTATGGGTCAAATAGATAGAGAAGCTTCAAATAAAAATGTTTTGCTTCTGGTCCTTATTTTAACTGTTTTATTAGCTGCGGCCTTAGTTCGTTCCTATTTCCTACTTCAAAATCATAATAAGAGGTTGGAATCATTGAATGAAGAGAAAAATACCTTAATGGGAGTGGTAGCCCATGATTTGAGAAGTCCGCTAAATAATATTAATGGGCTTCTTTCTTTAATGAAAAGTGATAAAGACTATAAGGACCTGTCCACTGAAAATAAAGATTATTATCGATTATTAAGTGAAAGCACTACTCGAATGCGGGATATGATTGATAGAGTTTTAGATATCAATGCAATCGAGGAGATGAAACTTAACTTGAATATGCAAAGGTATGATATGGGGAAAATATTGAACAATGTTTGTGAAAATTACAAATTACTGGCAGCTAAAAAGAATATTCAAATCAATCATGATTTAAAGGAGCAGCGATACTATGTGAATGTTGATAAAAATTATGTCATTCAAGTTTTCGATAACCTGATGTCGAATGCAATTAAGTACAGTGAAGAGAATAAGAATATTTACATGAAAATAGAGGAGACTGAGCAAGAGGTTGTTGTAATCTCAGTAATTGATGAAGGACTTGGACTTAGTGAAGATGATAGATCAAATCTGTTTACTAAATTCAAGAAATTGGCATCTAAGCCTACTGGTAATGAAGACTCAATAGGTCTGGGTCTGTCAATTGTAAAGAAATTCGTTGATGCTATGCAAGGTGAAATAACGTGCCAAAGTGAACTTGGCAAAGGCAGCACTTTCCAGGTACGTTTTCAAACTTCTTGAGAATTAGAGTCGCTACTCTTTATTCGAAGAAATAGAATTCACATTTTCTATTCTTGTTTGAATACTAGAGAACGTACTTTCTAACGCTGAAAGCTTTCTGATCTCATTGATGTCATCTGATTCTGATGCTTGCATCATTTGTAGAACAAAATTCTTTCCGTCATTTGCAGCGCTGTAGGCCTCTATATAGTTCTGGGTGTCTTTGTATAAATATTTTGTACTGATCGAGCAATTCTGTAGGTGAAGGGGAGATAGCTCCGTTTCTTTTGTGTCGTTATAAATATCTCTTCCTCTTTTAAATTCAAGCATTGCCAAATCCATTTCGTCCAACATGTAATGTGTGAAACCTAGTATGTCATGTAAATACCAATTGTCACTTTCAATTGAAGATAAATCTTTCAGTTCAAAATTTAAAAGAGCAGCAATTTCCAAAACTTCGGGTGAATGATTTTCAAAATCATGCTTCAGTAAAGAATCAATAACTATTTCCCCAACCTTCGTTGCATTCTTAATTAGTTTTCTACTAGCTTTTTGAATGAGTGAGTTGGCACTTTTATCGTGGTATTCTATGGCAGTATTTATATCGGAAATCGCAGTTTTTAAGAGGCCTGGATTTTGTTGAATTGTTTGGAATGTTCCATTTTCCAATTTCTTTTCTAAGTATTCATTTCGAATCAGCGCCATATAAGCATATGCTTGAGGAATGTCTTTTCCACGCATATCAAATTTTTCATGAAGTACTGCTTTTTGAAATAATTTAAGCGCCGCTAGAGAACGGTTTTCCTGATAGGCCTTTTCTGCAAGATCAAAACTCTCGCTCTGAGCGGAGACCTGAAATAAGGGTAGTGAAAATGCAATAGTAGTATAAAGGATAAATATAGTCTTTCTCATAGCTGCTACAGATTCGGTGAAAATGTAAATCACTCCTTTTAAGAGTATTACAAATTCGCCACTTTGGTTGCGATTTACAAACCAATAGGTAATTAAGCCTTGATTTTCAAGTTTTTGCTTAGTAATCATAGGTAAATCTCCTAATGAAATACTTAGAAATGTAAGGTTTGTATCAATACTGCCATTTAAAAACTACGTAGTGAAAGTGTATCAAAATTGTTTTTATTCAGATATATGATGTAGACATTTGCATTATATTTGGACAAAAAAATCTTAAGACATGATTTCTCGTATTTTAGTAGTTGCTCTTGTTATCATTTCCATTTCATCTGGTTTTGCCCAAGAGGGTAAGCCATATGTTACATCTGGGTTGGAAATAATTTTTTCGAAAGGAGGAACGGACAGTGATGGAAATCTTCGTTTTGCACCTGTCCTAAATTTGCAAAGTAATTTAAACTATGATCTTACTGATAAATTAGGCTTCTATACAGGGATCGCTATTCGTAATGTGGGGTTTATTTATGATCTTATTGATAGTGTCAATACTTTTAAGAAATTTCGTTCTTATAATGTAGGTATTCCAGTTGGATTGAAAATTGGAAATTTGGAAAAAGCTTTTATTTATGGTGGATATGAACTGGAGATACCAATTCATTACAAAGAGAAACTTTTTGTAAATGAAGTAAAGGAAGATAAATTCTCTGTTTGGTTTAGTGATAGAACTAATTCACTTCATCATTCTGTTTTTGTAGGATTTCAGTTCTTCTCTGGAATGAATGTCAAGTTTAAATACTATTTAAATAGTTTTCATAATCAAGATTTTGAAGCCATAGATATTTCAACTGGGAATGTCTATAAACCCTATGAAAACATCAATGGAAACATGTGGTCTATATCCTTGAATTTTTCAATTTTTAGAAATGCCAAATTTTTCTATTCAGATAATAAAGTAGAAATGGGGGAAATCTAATTATAGACTCCAACCAATAGTTGTTTGAAAGACATAATCAGTTGTACTGGTTCCTTCAACGGCAGGTGTACTATCATAGTTGAGTGTATATCCCGCTCCAATATAGAAGTCACGAGGTAAATCGAATTTAAAATCAATCCCGTAATTAACCCTGTGTCTACCACTCTCTGTTAGACTAGGGAAATATTGGATTGAAGAGGTGATGCTGAAGTCTTTTAATCCAAATGCATTGAAGTTTAGGCTAGCAAATGCTTCCGTACTACTGCCATCTTCGGTTAATTCATCATCATATGTTTCTTCGTTTTGCGCAACTCCTGCTGCGGAACTCAAATACATTTTAGAATTTCTAATAGGATAATATCCAAGTGCGAGTGTATATGTGGAACGCAGATCAAGTTGTTGTTCATCGCTGATAAGGTAGTCCGCACCTAGCGCGCCAAACCATGAGCCAGTAAAAAAATATCTAAAATTCGCCCCCCAGTTATGACGGTCTGTCTCTACAGGTACTCCAGCATCGTCATCTATGGAACTAGTAACCAAATTGAAATAGATGTCTGGGTTGATTCTGGTTGTCATATAAGCGGCATTACCACGCAATGTGAACTGCTCGTTATTGCTTGCTTTGGAAAAGGTGTAACCTCCATCTAAAGAAATACTCATTCGGTCCCAAAAGCCACTACTCACAGATTTGAGATATACAATATCTAAATAAGGATATTCGGTCATTGTACTATCTTCTGTGACGATACTAATGATCCCATTTTTAAAATCAATCCTACCATTTAACTTATCTCCACTAGCCAAATGGACAATGTACATGTCTTTAGTTTTAAGTTCAACTACCGATTCCCAGTCTATTAAAAAGTTGGCCTCACTGTAATCAGGTTCAATTTCTAGTACACCGTTATCTAGACTTTTAAAATCACCTAAAATTTTGTCACCATTATTTAATACCACCATATCTTGTGCTGAGATTGAAGTTGCAATGGTCACTAGAATCAATATAGAATAGAATGTTCTCATTTTTTAGTATAAATAAATTATTGAAACTAATTTATATAAAATGTGGGGTTCAGAATAATTATATGCTAGAATTTCCAACCAACAGTGGACTGTAATACGTAATCTGATTTCTCTGCATTTTCATTTGGACTGCTATCAAAGTTATAAGTTGAATAAAAGCCTAGGTAAAAGTCAAATGGAAGATCTAATTTCGAATCTAATGAAAGGTTGAATCGATTCCTGTTTTCTTGTGAAAAACTGGGGAAATATTGAATTTTAGAAAAGATCCTTAAGTCTTTTATTCCATAGATATAGAGTTCAACTTCAGCGAAACCCTCTAAAGTTTTTTGAGAAGGTGTTTCTATGGAAAAGTATTCTTCAGAGTTTTGGGCGAGTCCAACGGCAGCGGAAGTATATAATTTGAAATTTCTTAATAGGAATTTTCCAATTCCTAACTGAGTTGTGGTTCGTAAGTCAAGGTTTTGTTCGTCACTTTCAAGAAAGTCCACTGCACCTAGGGCATACCAGCTCTTTAGGAAAAAAACTTTCCAATTAGTACCGTAATTACTTCTTTGAGATTTGATGGAATCTTGAGTAATGTTATCAATGAAATTGAAATAGAAATCAGAATATAATTTCGTATAGGTGTATGAAAATTTTCCAGATAATGAAAATTGCTTTGTATTGCTGGCTTTTGTGATGTTATATCCTCCATCAATATTAGCTGAAAAACGATCTATTAAACGGCTTTCCGTAGATTTCAGATAGACAATATCTTTAATTCTGACGAAATGTTTTGAACCTTCTTGTTCTAATATCATATGATATTCAGGTCTGAATTGATCTGCAATAATTCGACCTGTGACCCTAAGTTTGTTTGTAAGTACAATGATAAATGAAGAAGATGATCGGACTTGCTGGACTTGATTCCATTTGATCAGGAATTTTTGATCGTCATAATCGGTATCAAGGGTTAAAACCCCACCATCCAGGATTTTAATTTCGCCTATGATTTCTTGGCCATTGTTGAGACGCAAAGTGTCATTGTTATGACCATAGGTCACAAATGAATTAACTACCAGTAAACTGATTAATAATGTTTTCAAGAAAAAACTAATTTGAAAACGAAATTAGAAAGAGGAGGCCAAAGAAAAAAATATTGAGTAGACTGACTTATCTACTATACAATATAGAGAATAGCTTACTCTATAGCGATTATTTCAATTCTTCTGTTCAATTCTCTACCGTCCTTTTCATCATCATTTGATGCTAGAGGTCTTGATGAACCATATCCTTTAGTGCCTATTCTTTGCGCTGACACACCATTATTGACTAGAAAATTTTTAACACTTACAGCTCTTTTTCCTGACAATATTTGGTTTATTTTATCAGGTCCAGAATCGTCTGTATGACCTTCGATTTGGATATTAAGTTTCTCTGAATTTTTCATCATCTGAAGCAATTTTTCGAGGACCGGTGTTGATTCTTCTTTTAAATGATCAGATTTGATATCAAAATAGATATTCTTCAACATTGCTTTTGAACCTGCTCTATATTTACTTCCGAGCATATCAATTTTCTCATATTGACGTTCATTATTTCGATCGTAAAGTGCTAAAAAGTCAGTCTGCTCATCAAGTTTTTTAGGCAAAGAGATCTCAAAATTTTTGGTAAAAGATTTTTTCAAATCATCATGTTGTGATTTAAGTTGTTCAGTTTTTACGATTTGACCATTGACAGACAACTCTACGATAAACTGTTCGTCTTGTAAAATTTCTTTTTTGAAAAATCCATTTTCATTAGTAGCAGCTCGAAAAGTTTCATCCGCATTCTTTAAAGGTTTAAAATCAATTTGAACACCATCCAGTTTTGCTCCAGTTATTTCATCATAAACATTTCCACTTATTAATACTTTTCCTTGTTTGTGGAAATGATAAATATCAAAATCTCCTTCTCCATGAATTCTATTCGAACTAAAAAAACCTGAGATATTGTCTTCATTCAGTTGGAAAGATATTTCATCATCTATAGTATTGATAGGGAACCCAATATTAATGGGCGTATTCCAGGATTGAGTATTGTCAGACCATTCAGATCGAAAAATATCAAAACCTCCAATGGACTCTGGTCGATTAGAGCTAAAATATAGTTCTTTCCCATCATGGGAGAGAAAAGGGCTGTCTTCGTCAAATTTTGAGTTGAGTAATCCTGGGACTGGTGAAGGATCTGACCATCGATTGTTGGATGAGTTTAATTCTGATTGATAGATGTCTAAATCTCCAGTTGAAGAGATCGAAGAGAAGAAAACAATATTTTCATCATCATTGATGAAAAAATGAGACTCGATTTTATTGTCTTTAAGATTAGAATGAAATTGCTTGAAATCACTCCATCTATTTTCTGTGGGTTCACTATAGTACAATTCACCTTGCTCAGAATTCTCTTTGTAAACAAACAGCCTGCCGTCGTTATTGACAACTTCTATTTTTGCGTTTTTATCTGAGATATTACCGAGATAGTCAAGAGAAGTAGGGGCATTCCATTCATAGCTGCTTGTTTTCTCGGTATGATATATTCTCATTTGACTATTTGCTATTTCTTCTGTTACCATTTCAGGACGAGAAGAAACAAAGAGCAATTCATTGTGGCCACCAAAGAAAGCAGGAGATAAATCATTGAATTTAGAGTTGATTGGAGCTGCCAAAGCCACTACTTCATATTCATTGGGCGATAGATAAAACGACTGAGCGCGGATTGATTCATTTCTTCTTTTTTCAGTTTCATGTATGATCTCCTTTGTTCTGTATATTTCTAAATCAAGAAATGCTTCGAAGTGTTTTCTAGCTATGTCAAATTCGTACCTTTCATGATGGATTCGACCTAACCAATAGTTGTAAAATTTATCTGTATGGCCTTCATTTCTTTCAAATTCTTGCAGGCTAGATAAATCAGTTCCTCTTCCATCTGTTAAATGATGCGCAACATATTGATGATAAATGACATAATGATTCTTAGGGTAGTTGTGTAAAATCGAATCATATAGAACAATTGCCTTTTCGAAATTCTCTTTGAAAAAGTAATAGTCTGCTTGTTCGATTAGCTCCTTTTTGCTGATCTTTTTTTCATTGTCAGCTTGAGCAAATGATGTGATGCACGATGCTAGGTAAAGAAAAATTAACAGATGTCTCATGTTCTTACATGGTTTGATTAGTACAAACTTAGAAAAACAAGAGTCCATATTTAACCGAAAATCAGTCATATGGGCAAATTTACGTAAGATCCTTATGGTATTTAAGAAAAACTCCTAGTCTTAAAGTATCGCTTTAAGGATTGATTATAAGAAAACTCGCTATTTTTTGAAAATAAAGTTCTATTTGAGGAAAGAATAGGTTTTAAGAAAACTAATCCATTGCTATAACTTCATCAACAAGGGCAGATAGTTGTTCTGGACCTTCCAAAGGTTTTCGGACGAATTTTTTAACGTCAATTTTTAATTCATCTGTCTCATATTCGAGATGAGAAGAGACAATAATGATCTTTGGTTTATTCTCTAAAGTAGAAATAGTTTCATACCCATCGAGGTACGGCATTTCAATGTCAAGAAAAAGTACATCTGGTTTGAGTTTCGAAACACCTACTGCTCCATCGATCGCACTACTGAATGTTCCAACTAAATCTATGTTTTCAGCTTTCTCGGCTAGTTTCTTGAAAATTTCAAGGTAAACCAAGTCATCATCTATTGCTACACATCTATATTTTTCCATTGAATAATTTTGGTCGTGGTTTCAAATCATTATGCAAATCCAATCTTACATAATTTATTTTATTTTGAGACATCAATTTAAAAAAATATTGAACAATACATTCAAATATCAATTGATGTTGAACAGAGCTGGCAACAATAACAAATTTGGTTAGAGCTAATGGTAATTAATTTCTAACTTGCGCGAAAATACATATTCAATCTAATAGTAAATAATAAATAACAGTTTTTTCAGATGAATTCGATTCTCAAGGAAGTTAAAGATAAGCTAGGTAAACCATACGAAGATTTTGAATTTTTACTTTTATGTCTTAAGGATGTATTGGAACAAAATGGTGAAAGTGAAATTGCAAGTGATATTCCATTCATAGATAAGATTCCATTCAAAAGTGGAGAAGAGATGTCATCTAAGCATATTCAACTTTATTCACTTGTTTTTCAACTGGTGAATATGGTCGAAGTAAATGCTGCAGTTCAAACGAGGCGAGGAATAGAGAATGAAAAGGCGCTTTATGAGGTGAATGGTCTCTTTGCACAAAACATTAAACAATTAACAGAGGACAATTTGTCTCAAGAATTAATCCTTGAAAAACTTGCCGATACGGTAGTCGAACCTGTCCTAACCGCTCATCCAACAGAAGCCAAAAGAGCTACAGTTCTAGATCATCATAGAGAATTGTATTTGATGTTAGTGGGAAGGGAAAACAAAATGTTTTCGGTCAATGAGCTTAACAACATTAAGCACAATATAAAATTATCGTTATATCGACTTTGGAAAACAGGAGAGATCTATTTAGAAAAACCTGATGTTGGATCAGAACTTCGAAATATTCTTCATTACATGGTGAATGTCTTTCCTGATGTCATTCCTGTATTAGATAGAAGGTTAATTCAAGCTTGGAAAGCTTGTGATTTGGACAAAGAGAAACTTTTGGAAGCCCACGCATTTCCGAAAATACTATTTGGTAATTGGGTAGGAGGAGACAGAGATGGTCACCCACTAATCACAGATGAAGTAACATCACATACTTTGGATTCATTGAGATTGAATGCATTTGTTGTGTTGAAAAGAAAACTGACGAGGTTGGTTAGGCAAATGAGTTTTACGTGTGAATTATCAGCTAACTCTACCGAGTTTGCTGATAGAATAAATGAAATGATCTCCGACCTAGGTGAAATTGGTCAAGAAGCATTTCAAAGGAATAAAGGGGAAAGCTTTAGACAATTTGTCAATTTGTTGATTGCGAAGCTACCCGTAAATATAGAAAGAGGACATGCTACTGAACTCTCTGAACACAATGGAAGTTATTTTCTGGCTAATGACCTGTTGGAGGATTTAAAATTGCTTAAATCTGAATTAGTTTCTTTTGGGGCCAAGACCATAGCCTATGACGATGTGAATTTGGCCATACGTTGTGTTGAGAATTTCGGGTTTCATTTGGCCAAACTGGACATAAGACAAAACAGTGATTTTCATGATCTTGCAATAGAGCAATTACTTGATGCTGCTCAATTTAAAGATACTGATTTCAAGAACTGGTCTGAAGAAAAAAGAGTTGAGTTTCTGTCAAAGGAATTAGAATCAAATCGACCTTTTACGCATAATAGCACAGAACTTGGACATAATGCAGATGCGGTAATTTCTTGTTACCGAGTAGTTGAAAAGCATGTTAAAAAATATGGACTAGAGGGAATAGGTTCTTTTATAGTCAGCATGACTCGGTCTTTGTCAGATTTATTGGCGGTATATCTTTTAGCACGAGAAGCTGGATTGACCGAATTAACATCAGAAGGCCTAGTGTGTAAAATTCCTGTTGTACCACTTTTAGAAACAATTGATGATTTAGAAAATGGACCTGAAATTTTGGATCAATTCTTAGAACATTCGTTCACTAAAAGAAGCCTAAATTTTCTAAAAGATCATTACAACCTGAAAAAGCCTAGCCAGCAGGTTATGGTTGGTTATAGTGATAGTAATAAAGACGGAGGAATTATTGCAAGTCAGTGGCACCTGTATAAGGCGCAGTATAAACTTAGTGAGATTGGAGATGAGCACAATGTAACCATGACCTATTTTCACGGTAAAGGAGGTTCTATAAGTAGAGGTTCTGGTCCAACGCATTATTTCTTAAAAGCATTGCCCTACGAATCTATTCAAGGAAGCATCCGATTAACTGAGCAAGGCGAGACGATTGCTCAGAAATATGAAAACAAAGTTAATGCAGAGTATAATTTGGAATTGTTGGTTGCTAATTCTTTGACCAAAAGAATGAAAGATGAAAAAAGCCAAAGGGCATATCATCCGTTGGCGAGTATTCTAGATGGATTGGCAAAGTCAAGTAAGCTTTATTATGAACAATTAACTCATGAAGAAGGTTTTATAGAATACTTCAGAACTGCCACACCAATTGATGCTATTGAGACAAGCAAAATAGGTTCTAGACCAGCAAAAAGGACAGGAGCAAATACTTTAGCGGATTTGAGAGCTATCCCTTGGGTCTTTTCATGGAGTCAAGCTCGATATCATATGACTAGTTGGTATGGAGTAGGAACATCACTAACAATCCTTAAAAAAGAATCGCCAGAGGAATATGCGAAATTTAAACAAGCCACAAAAACGGATTCTTTTATTCGCTACGTATTAACGAATGTTGATACAAGTTTAGCGGCGACAGATGAGGAAATAATTGAACTGTACTCCGGATTGGTTAAAAATGATGGTGTCAGAAAGAAATTCTTGAACTTGTTTTTGTCTGAACTGAGTAGAACGAGAGAGATTCTTTTAGATTTATTGGATGAAGAGATAGATAGTCGTCGAAGGAATCATCATTATTCTAATGTCTTGCGAGCTCCATTGATGCGACATCTTCATGAAAAGCAAGTAACTCTTCTCAGCGAATGGAGAGAGGCAAAAGCCAAAGACGATCCTAAAGCTTCTGACATTCAACGCGAACTTATGCTAACTATAAATGCTATAGCAAGCGCAATGAGAAATACTGGCTAACAAAATGGTTTGATCTAATTCTCCTTTTTTTTATTAACCAAATTGGTTCATATAGGTTTTGCATTGGTCTTCTTGACCCATGAACATGATGCTATGGCCTTTAAGGACTAACCAAGTTTTATCGTTTTTGTCGAATTTAAGTCTTAAAGCGCCTTCGGACCTTTTGTTTTTTGAAAATATGGAATTCAGCATTTTATTGTGATTTAGGTTTAATTAAGATGGATTTTGTAATAGTGAATTTAGCTATTTTACTGGTATAATCAAATTGAATATTGGAAATATGCAAAAAATGCAATTATGAATAGGAATTACCACGAATATTCTATGAATAATGCAATGATTTTGTAGCGGATATTTTTAAGGTACAGTTGCTAACTAGTTAAATGAGATGGCTGAATTGTTGATTTCAAGAAATTTTGATATAAAAAATTGTCTTTTTTATGAATTGAACACGAGACTTTATCCTATTATTTATTATTAAAATACAAAACGTTATGTGGAATATCATGGAAAAGATAAAATACGCTATTTGGCAGGAAAAATGTTATCCATAGAAGGAATCCTAGCATTGATCGAAAAACTGATGCATATTGTCTTGATTTTTTTTGTAAAGCTTTTAATTATTACAATATTGTAGGCGTATTGAGTTTTCCCTAACTATTAGAAAAATAATAAAAGTGGTGAGGTCAAAATTCTGCTTGTTTTACAATTATTGTCTTCAAAGCATTTGAAGAATATGAACTTATGAAAACCTTAAAAAAGTATTTCCTTGTTTATCCTCTATTACTATTGGTAACTGGAGTATTTGCGCAAATTGAAGATAAGGGAGACACAAGGGATTTGCTTGAAAAAACCTTGTATAACAAAAAGAGAGGGAATCTTGAAGGTGCTATTGGCTATGGTCAATTGGGATATGTGCAAGCCATTGAAACGGAAGATGAGAATTTGATTTTTCAGTTTCAGAAAGTGCTAGGTGATATATATTTATCGAAAAGAGATTACAATAAGTCAGTATTCTATTATTTGGGTATTGTAAACAATAGCCAGAAGTATAATATTGCTCAACATTTATCCGAGGGGTATTTTTCTTTAGCTAATGCCTATTCAACGATGGGGGCTTATGAAAAGGCAAGTCATTACTATGGTTTGGTTAATGAACTTTATGAAAGGCTAGGAGATAAAAAAGGTAGAGCGAAATCTATTGAAGCGCTAGGTAAGAATTATTCAGCTTCAAATCAGACGCAAAAAGCTATAGATACGTATGAGCGGCTTTTAGACTTAGCGATTTCAGGAAAACAGTACTCGTATATTTCTACAGCGCAGGAGAAATTATTCACACAAAATATTTTATTAGAGAATACGACGCAAGCCATAAAGCATGGTCAAGCTTATTATGATAGAATTAAGGATCGTGGTGATAAAGCTAAAATTGCTGAAATTTCAGATATGTTAGCCGGACAATATTTGAAAGGAAATAGAAATAAGGATGCTCTTAAGTATTCAACAATAGCAAATCAAAACGCTCCTGAAAAAACTGAGTATTTAGAAAATTTCGGTTTAGCAATTTCTGCTAATAATGATTACAATAAAGCCACAAACACTCTTAATGACGCAGTTGGTCAATATGAAAGGTTGAGAAAAAATAAAGGTGTTGCTCGGTGCTATAACTTATTAGCTCAGATTGCATATGATCATGAAGATTATAAGGACGCAACTGGCTATTTAGAGAAAGCTGAAAAAATAGCAACTCAAAGAAATTACCGTGTTGTTGCATTGACTACTTATAGATTGGCGGCCATTAATTATGGGAAGAGAGGAATGTCAACTCAGCAGCAGGAGTACCAAAGCTTGTATGAAGCAACAAAAATGCAAGTAGGAAATTCCGATAAAATTGTATCTAAAGTTTCCCAAGCGAAAGAAAACTTAGCTGAAAGCTATGAGCAGCAGGCAAAAGCTAGACTCTCAAGTCAGGAAAATGAGTTATTGGCAAAAGAAAAGGATGCGCTAGAATTAGAGAAAAAGTTAAAAGAAGCAGAGCTCATTGAGCATCGAAGTAAACTTCAAGAAACAGAGCTTAAACAAAAGGAATTAGAAGCTGAAAGAATTCAGCAAGATTTGCTTTTAGAAAAGCAGACGAGTGAAGTGCTGACTAGAGAAGCTAGATTGAAAGATTTTGAAACAAGGGCGGAATTAAATAAACTTAGAGAGGCTGAGAATCAGAAAAAACTGGAATTATCAGAAAAGCAAAGAGAAGTATTAGAACAGCAAAAAGCATTTGAGGAGGAAAAAGCAAATCAAGCGAAACTCATTCAATATGTAATAATCGGTGCCGCAATAGCTATCCTGGCCATCTTGGGAGTAGCATTTTATAGAACCTACAACACGAACCGTACAATTAGTGAACAAAATCAAAATTTAGCTGAACAGCAAAAGACTATTTTGAACAGAAATATTCAGTTAAAAAAGAGTTCTGAAGCTATGTTGGCTATGAACAATAAGCTAAAGAAGGCACATGTCAATCTCAAAGTATTATTAAAGAAAGAGCAGGAGACTAGAGAAGAGCTTGAAAATGCTAATAAGGAGATTAAAAAGACGCAAGTTCACCTGGTTCAGGCTGAAAAAATGTCGTCCTTGGGTCTTTTAACTGCAGGCATAGCACATGAGATTAATAATCCTATAAACTTCGTATCAAGTGGTGTTCAGTCCCTACTACAAAATTTCCAGGAACTTAAATCATATGTGGAGAATTATCAGAAAGTGTTAGCTCTTAACGATTTTGAACAAATCAAGAAATATAGTGAAATCTTACAGGAGGATGAGGATGCCGTTATAGATCTTCAGACAGGAAGTGAGGAATTATTGGAGGATGTTAACTATGGTGTAAAAAGGATAACAGAAATCGTAAATGGTTTAAGGACCTTCTCTAGACATGATGAGGCTGAAGTGAAAGATGCCGATATTAATGAAAGTTTCGGAGCGGCATTGTTGATTCTAAAAAATAAGCATAAGAATAAGGCAGAAATTGTTCAAGATTTGGATGAAAAGCTACCTTTGATTCAATGCTTTCCAGGGCAAATCAATCAGGTGTTTGTAAACCTTATTAACAATGCATTGGATGCAATGGATGAAGGAGGAACTATCAATATTCTGACTAAAGATCTTGACGCAGATTATATAGAAGTGAGGATAGGAGACAATGGATCTGGAATGCCTGATGATGTTAAAGATAAAATATTCGATCCCTTTTTCACAACTAAAGATATAGGTAAGGGAACTGGATTGGGATTATCAATTTCTCATGGTATTATTGAAAAACACCATGGGTCAATTGTTGTTGAGAGTGAGCTAGGGGTAGGTACAACTTTTATAATTAAATTGCCGAAGAAGTTAGAAGTTGACGATAAGATATTAGAAGAACAATTAATGTAATTAAGGTTATAATATGGAATTAGTATTACAACGTCCACAAAGGAAGGAATCTGTTAAGAAATACAGTGTGTTGTACGTGGATGATGAACCTGTTAATTTGAGAATTTTCCAGCATGCTTTTAAGCGTGACTATAATATTTTCACCGCATTGAATGGATTTGATGCGCTTGAAATATTAAATGGAAAGCATATTGATTTGATTATTACAGATCAACAAATGCCAAGAATGTCAGGAGTAGATTTGTTGGCGAAAATTGTTCCAAAACATCCGAATATAGTAAGGATGATTATGACAGGATTTAGTGATATTGGTGCTATTATACGTGCAGTCAATGAATTTGGACTGGATAAGTATTTAGTAAAACCGTGGGATAGGGATCAACTCAAAGTAGAGTTTGACAAGGCATTGGAAAAAAAGGAACAGGAAGAAAAATCTCAAGCTCGAAGTAACCTCGATGATTCTGTTGTGAAGGTTAATGATTCAATGTTGCCTAGAGAATCAGACTTGCAAGAACATATTAATGATAGTTTTATCATCTATGATAGAAATGCAAATAATAATAACAGTTATTGGTTCGGTGAAAAAGACAATAAACTAGCAGTTGCATTTTTCAATACTACTGAGAATTCCGCTTCACTGGTTGGCTTAAAATCGTTTTTGAGTTTATGTTTAATCGAATCAATATATAAGAATCAAGAATTAGATCCTTCTGCAGTGTTGATGCAAGTTTTAAACAAACTAAAAGGCAGATACAACGATAGCAAAGAACAATTGGGTGCTTTGGATATTTCGCTATTAATTCTTGATAAGGAAAAAGGAAGCGTACAGTTTTCAGGAGTGAATCAGAATGCATATTATTTTGACTCTCATAACAAAATGAAAATGTTGAATGGATGGAATGAGTCATTTGATATTGTAAAAGACGAAGTTCCTTCAATCAAAAACGTGAAAGCAGAAAATGTGACCGAAGCATATTTTGTTTCAAAAAACATATTAAATCAAATTATTCCTTCAGATGAGGATGAATCAGCAGAAGGACTTTCTTTCCTACAATTTATGAGAAGCCTCCATGACAAGCCGATGAAAGAACAATCAAAATTGATCGTAGACAAGCTTTCTGGTGAAAATACAAAATGCATGATTGGACTCAGTATAAAGTAGTCTTTTTGCATTTATCTTAATTTTCTTGATTCTAATTTTGATGACAAATATGCGGATTGCATATTTGTCTTTGCTGTTGTATCAAATGCCTCAATGTATTTATCATTCCAGAAGCTATTTTTGATTTTCCTTTTTTTTATAAATTCGGAAATATCTTTTTCTCAGAAATCAAGAGAGGAAGTAAGTGTTTCAATGAAAGAATACATTAAGGATAATCATATCGATAGGATAGAGGATATGATACATCAGTTGGCTTACTCCAAGCCATTTCTTGATCAATTCATTGAAGAAGAGAATAGGCATGAGGACAATGTCTCTAAGTTAAAACGCAAGGATATTAGTATAGGTGATGACGTTGATATTTATGTGAAGCACTTTACAGAGCATCAGAATTTTACGATGATTTTAGTGCCTATTAGTATTTACAGCCTTGCCATTTATGATACATTATTATTTTCCGTTCTAGAGGTAACAGATAATTGGTTAGAACGTGGATTTCCATATGAAGATCTTAAGGATGAGTCTGTAAAATCTTCGATTTTATCGTTGAAGAATCATGATTTGCTGGCGGAACATTTGTACGATCAGACATTGAAAAATGTACATTCTAGTATAGGACAATTTAAAATTCATTTGCAAGAATCCTATATAAGTACTAATTCGGTCCATGAACATATGGGAAATATGTCTAAAGAAGAAAAAGATCTCGTACGGCATAACTGGGGTTTATTAAAAAAAGCATTTAGTCATGATGTTGATCTAAATGTTGAATTGAATATCTATGTTTTTGGTTTTAATGATTTGGAGGTGCTGTGTAAAAACAAGAAAGGCAACTTTACCTATAAAATCACACCCAATAATATATTTAAAAGGCATCATTTTGCAGATGAATGAGCCTTTTGATCAAGCAGCAAAAGGCTCATTTGTCTTTGTTAAAATTTCAAATTTAGGCCTAACATAAAGTTAGTTCCTGCTTGTGGATAATAGAAGTTTTCCCTCGTCTCATTGACACCTCCGCCATCTGCTTGTCCTCCTCGGTATCCCCAAGTATATCCGTTAGCAGAATAGAATTTGTTGAATACATTGTACACCCCAAGTCGTAATCCAATTGATTTGAATCCTTTTACTTTCATGGTATAATTTGCAATTATATCACTAACATAATAGGCGTCGATTGATCTGGACGAAGTTTGAGTATTGTCAAGATATTGTTGTCCGACGTATTTATGGATCCAATTGAATTTTAATCCTTCCATTGGTGTAATGATTAAACTACCCGTTGAAACTACATTAGGAGAATAAGCTATATCTGTATTGCTATAATTTATAGTATCTCTTTGAGCTGGAGATATCTCCCAAAATTCTCCTGAATTATAAATGTATTCTTGAAAGTCTTCAATTTTATTTTCACTAAACGATGCACTTACATTTACTTCAAATAGGTCAGAAATTTTGTAACCAGCTTGCAATTCAATTCCACGACGATAACTTTTGTCTACGTTGGTCCTTAAAGAAGAGCCTACATCATTCAGGTCACCCGTTAAAACTAGTTGATCGTCATAGAGCATATAATATCCATTTATTGATATTGATAAGTCGCTTGTGTTTATTTGATAACCTGCCTCAATATCATGCAATCTTTCAGATTTAGGTGTTGTGTCTTCCGTATTGTCCGTGAAATCGCTTCTTGAAGGCTCTTTGTTTCCTACTGCGTAGGAAGCATAAATACTTGAATTCTCATCCAATTGATATCTCAATCCAGCTTTTGGATTGAAAAATTCAAAATCATGACTTTCATTGAAAAATGATTGGTCATTATCTAGCCCAAATAAGGTATAATTGATCTTACGAAATTGGACATCCCCATAGAAAAACCACTGATCATTTAATTGCCAATCTGCTTTCATGAAAATATTAAAATCTTTTTTTAGACCATTGTTTTCATAGTATCGCTCTCTTATTTCACTATTACTTGCGAATCTTGCCCAAATGATTTCACCGTAGTGATCTCCGTCATATTCGTTTGCCGCACCTCCAAGTGTTACACTAAATGATTTTGAGGGCTTATAATCTAAAGAAAATGTGGTTCCATAAAAATTGTTGTTTAACCATCTTCTTCGAATGAGGTCAGTTGATGAAACTGTTTCGCCTCCAATGACAATTTCATCTAAATTGTAATCGGCAAAATCTTCATCTTCTTTGTATTGTTCAAAATACCCTTCACCATGTGTCAAGTGAAAAGAAAAATTCAAAGTCAAAGCATCTGTGAAGTCAAAAGCGGTAATTATTTGATAATGATCTTGTTGATAGTTATCGACTTCATTGTCGTAGGTATAATAATTATAGGTTCTTCCTGAATTCAATAAATTATCAGCTTCTTCATCACTAAGCCAATTTCGAGCAATGTAATCATTCATCCCTTCAACGTCATTATTTACTCTAGACTCTGGCGTTCCATACCATGCTTGATACGTTTTTTCATGGCCAGAAAAAACATTGATCTTAATCAAAGCATTTTCTCCATAATAGCCTCCACTTAAAAAGTAAGAAGAAAGATCAGAAGAGGCACGATCCAAGTATCCATCAGAGTTGATTTGTGAAACTCGTGCATCAAATGCAAAGCGATTATTTATTAATCCTGATCCAACCATCAACGTATGTTTTCTAGTGTTAAAGGAACCGAAAGCATTGTCTAACTCGGCATATGGATCTTTTTTGAGCCCACCCGTTTCAATATTAACAGACGCTCCAAAAGCTCCTGCACCGTTTGTAGAGGTCCCAACTCCGCGTTGAACCTGGATAGAAGAGACGGAAGATGCAAAATCAGGCATATTTACCCAAAATGTTCCTTGAGATTCTGAATCATTATATGGAATGCCATTCAAAGTAATGTTTACTCTCGTAGCATCACTTCCTCTAATCCTAATTCCTGTATAGCCGACACCAGCACCTGCATCTGATGTGGTTACAGCTGAAGGTGTCATTTCTAAAATATAGGGCATGTCTTTGCCCATGTTATTCTCTTTAATTTGTTCCTTAGAAATTTCACTAAAAGTCATGGGTGTTTTTTCGTTGGCTCTGGTAGAAGAAACCACAACTTCCTTCAATTTCACTAAATCAAGAGAATCTTTTTTTTGCGCATACAATGATGCACTGAATAGCATAAATGCTATAAGTCCGGAAAATTTCATTATTTGTATTTATAAATTAATAATCGACAAAAGGTCGGGGACTTTTGTCATTTTGCGTACCACGCATTTCCCTTCGATCGCATTACCGAAATCAGGTTCAATGGGTATAATCTCAGCCTGTGACGAACTTCAGTTGTCCGTGTTTAGGCACCCCCTGGCGCAAAGATAAGCTAATGGTAGTTAATTATCCAAGTTCAAGGTAGTTCGCACCTTTCTAATAGCCTTGGAAAGTCGTTGGTTTCCCTCTCCAGAAATAATATAATATTGAATCCCAGTAGCTTGTATGAGCTGCTCATAAATATCAAATAATTCATTTCTGCTGTTTGGAGTTTCTCTTAGTTCGTCTTCTTCCCAAGGGAGATCAGGTTTCATTAAGAGATAAAGGTCTGGTTTCTCACTAAGAAAAAGGTGTTTGATTTCATTATGACAGTGACCATATTTCCATTCTGACCAAATTTTCAATACCTCAAAGCTTGTATCAAAAAAAATAGGCAATTCATCCTTTGATATTTTGTTTTGCCTTTCATATTGTCCTTGGGCAATTAAAAGCAAGTCTTTTTCTTCATATGCTCGATCTATATTCTCCAAATATTCTCGTGCATACTCAGGTAACCATTTAGAGTTAAATGTTTTAGCTAATGATTTTGAAAGTGTTGACTTTCCTGTAGACTCTGGACCCGTAACGACTATTTTCATTCTATTTTATCGTATGATTTTTTCCAAGCCAAATAACCTATCACAGCTAGAAGGATGTAAATACCATAAAGAAATGAATAAAAATAGATTCCCTTATAGAAATAAATACCGCTGGCCAAAATATCCACTACTAACCAATAATACCAATTTTCAATTTTCTTTTTGGCCATTAGCCAAATTCCAGTGACACTGAGTATAGATGTAGTAGCGTCCCAATAGGGGACAGAAGCTGCTTCAATTCCAGTCCATATTAGATTAATATTCGAAAGGAGATATCCGAATAAGAAAATTCCAAATACGGTAATAACAATCAGAATTCCATGTTCCTTAGTATCAAGCTTTGATACAATTAATTCTAATTCTTCTTTTCTACCATTTTTCCAGTTCCACCAACCATATATGTTAAGAACTAAGAAAAGAATATGTAAAATGAAATCACCGTAAAGTTGATACTGCCAGAATATAATGAAAGAAATAAATATGTATACTAATCCCGCAGGCCATGTCATTATGTTTTGGCGGATTAACAGGATGACATTGATCAATCCAAAAATGAGTCCTAGGAATTCGAGAGTCCCGATAGACTGGGTATAAATAAGAATTTCATTCCAATAAGCCATATATGTTTTTAAAAGGAGAGCAAACTTACGGATTTGATGAAATAATTGGATCCGCAATATTGAAAATATACTATGTTTTGAAAAGTACTTCTATGAGTCTGATTCTAAGGTGAACATTAGGTAAACATGGTAGTTTTGAAAACAATATTTCTTATTCTTTATCCTTTATAAAATCTTTTAAAACCAGCTTTTAAATCCCCTAAAAGCCTTTTTGTTCAATTTTTATACTTTGTTCACCTCTTGTCTACCTGATAATTTTCCGGCGCACTTTGAGCCATCATACTTTTGTCTCAAACAAACCGATAGTACGATGAATAATACAAGTCAATTAAACAATTCAATAGTTTACAAAACAGAAAAGTCCATAAATGGTTTTGAAGCTTTGGTACAAAAAGCCTTAGGTAAGATTCCTTTCACTGGACATTCTTTCAGAATGCGAAAAGTTATTCCAAAAGATAACGAATATGTAAAAGAACTAATTCACAAGATACTTTTAGAACGTGGTGGTATAGGAATCGAATCGCTTTATTATGATAAAGAATTAATCAATATTGCTGATTATTATCAATTGCCAATGCACCGGTTTAATGTACTTATCCACAAGAAGGAAATAGTAGGCACTGTAGGGATAGGGCCAAGTACACACCATTCGTTTGACCCTAAGATTACATGTGAGGTGAAGAAACTTTATTTACACAAGGATAATAGAAACCAAGGGCAAGGGAAATCAATGTTCAATTCTGCATTGAAGCAAGCTGAAGAAATGGGGTACGAGCAGTGTATTGTAAAAATTGAAAAACGAGAAGAACAATTTCTCTATTTTCTTTTGAAAGAAGGATTTGAACAAGTGCTTGAAAAGGACGATGACAATTTCAGTTACGATTTAGTCCTTTGTAAAACTTTTAGATAACCTAAGATCGTTCATCGGCTATATTAAGTTCCGAATCGAATGTTCTTTTGAATATCGATTCGGGCTTAATGATGAACTTAGCCTATTCGTTAGATTTTAGAGATGCTATTGTCTTTTAGATGAACTAGCTTCTTTTTATAAAGGATGCCAAGTGATCGTTTGAAGTTTTTCTTACTCATCTGTAGCATCATTTGAATTTCGTCGGGGTCACTTTTGTCATGAAGAGGAAGACTACCGTTATTTCTATCAAGCGCTTCCATGATTTTTTTTGATCCTTCTTCTAGGTTTTCAAGTCCTGTTTTTCTTAAATAAATATCAATTTTCCGATCTTCTCTCACCTTCTTTACGAAAGCAGTTCTAATAGTGCCTTTAAGTAGATCTTCGAAAATTTCATTTTCATAAATGAGACCCTGGAAACTGTCATTCACAATACATTGAATTCCATTTTCATTTGTATTTCCAATCAGTACTTCGACCTCTTGACCTTCAACTAAATCAATTTCGTCTTTGCTTAAGTAATAATGTATTTTGGAACTGGCTAATAAGCGATCAGTAGAAGGGTCCTGGTATACATATACCAAATGCCATTGTGCAGGCCTCATGTTTTTGTCCTGCTGGCTAAATGGAACAAAAAGGTCCTTTTCTAATCCCCAATCCAAAAAGGCTCCAATGTTGTTAACGTCTTTTACTCGCAGACAGGCAAACTGATTTTTTAAAGATAAGGGAGTTTCAGTGGTAGCCACAGGCCGATCTTCTGAATCCGTGTAGACAAAAACTTTTATTTCCTTTCCTTTTAAATGATCTTCTATAAGGTATTTTTTTGGTAAAAGCACCTCCAGGCCTTCATCATCGATGAGGTAAGCGCCATTATCTGTAAATCTATTAATTGTTAGTTTGTTGTAAGACCCTATGTCTATCATCATTGAACGTTAAATGAATGGCAAAAATAGGGATAAAATTCTGCCTTATATAGATCGCTTTTTTGTTTTGGAAAGTTTTATTTTTTCACCACAATTTCAGCTTCCAGTTTAAATTCACCACTGATCATGGCATTGTCAATAGACCAGCCATAGAGTACTTCATGTGCGCTACGGTCTATAATTATTTCGGCAACAAAGATGAATTGTGAATCTGTTTGATCTTTTAGAAATACATCAAAACTAATTTCTTTTGTTATTCCTCGAATGGTGATGTCTGCAATCAATGTACTACCACCGCTTTCGCTAAGATCTGATTCTTTAATTGAAAGCATAGCGGTTGAATGTTTTTTAGTGAAAAAGAACTCTTCAGATTTCAAATGGTCAACTAGTTTCTTATTGCTTTCTGCTTTTTCTACATCGCCAACGGTGATGGATTTCATATCAATCACTATTGAACCAGAATGTATTTCATCATCTTGAATATCGAGAAAACCCGATTTGATTTTAATATTTCCCCAATGCTCATAAGACTTACCCAGGTGATAACCTATCCATTTTAATGAACTATTGTTTCTATCCACATCATATTCTGATGTTGGTGCAATTTCAACATGTGAAAAAGCATTTGTAGAATATATTATAATGAATAGGAGGCCAATAGTGATCGTAAATTTCATAGCGAATAGTCATTTTGGTTTTGTATTTAACAAATATGACGAGAATTTAGTTTAAAAGGAACGCTATTGAATTGTGAAAATCAACATTAAGTGGGTATTTTTCATTCATTATTCCGAAGTAAGCTTTGTTGTTGTATATTATATTGTTTAATTCAATACTCAATGTCGTAAAAAATGAAAAGAGTCTTTGTAATTGATGATGATCCTGTTTTGCAAAAAATCATGCATCGAATGATCAAAAATTATGATTCGTCTGTAGAGATTTTTTCTTTTATGGATGGAAGAGAGGCTATTAAAAAAATGATTTCCAAAGTGAAAATGCCTGATTTGATCTTTTTAGACATTAATATGCCTGAGATGAATGCATGGCAGTTTATTGATGCCTATCTTGAAGAATCATTTCTTAAAATTCCGATTTACATTCTCTCATCATCTATTGATCGAAGAGATATTGATAGGGCAAATGACATTGAATTGGTAAGGAAATACTTAATCAAACCAATGAAAAAACAGGACCTTCATGAAATTTGCAATTCAGAATTAGGAATTGAAAGTTGAAAAGCAAAGCATTCAATTGAAAATCTAATGCCCTTGCGATTTATTCTCCAGTGAGTGTTATTGTACCATATTCTGTACAAAATTTGTATATTTGATTAAATGATTATGAATTTCTATGGAACTTACAACTTACACAAATTTCCGAAAAAATTTAAAGTCCTACCTAGATAAGGTCTATGAATCACATGATCCACTTATTGTTACAAGGACTCATGGTGAAGATGTGGTAGTTCTTTCAAAAACTGATTATAATAGCATTATGGAAACGTTTTATCTTTTACGCAGTCCTAAAAATGCAAAAAGAATATTTGAATCATTGAGTGAATTGGATGAGGGTAAGGGTTATGAAAAAACATTGAAGTAATGAAGCGATTATTGTTTTCACCGAATGGATGGTTGGATTATATATCATGGCAGAAGACTGATAAAAATGTTCAATTGAGAATTGATGGACTGACCAAAGAGATATGCTTAGATCCGTTTTCAAGTAAATCGCAAGCAGTTCAATTGAAATTCGATCTATCAGAGATTTGGACACGTAAAATCGATTTTGAACACCGAATTGTGTATCGAGTTACTTCGGATTCGGTTCATATTATTCAATGTAGATACCACTTCTGATACTAAGTAATTCAATAAATAAAATGATTACCAATAGGGGTTAATCCATTAATTTTGGTCAACTAATTAAACAAACGATTATATAATCATGAAAAAAACGTTACTTATTATAGCCATAGCTCTTTTAGGAGTTTCTAATTATTCGATGGCGCAGTTATCTCTTGGAATCAAAGGCGGTGTTAATTTAAGTACTGCTAGTATTGATTTGGGTGGCTCTGCAGGTTCCACTATAGATGGAAGGACAGGTTATCACTTTGGAATTTATTCTGTGATTAAATTAGGCCCTATTGGGATTCAGCCAGAGGCATTTTATTCGGTGCAAGGTGCGGATGTTACTGCAAGTGGCGTAACTAATGCTGTTGAAGCTGGGTATTTGCAAGTTCCAGTTTTAGTAAGATTGAATTTTTTGAAAGTATTAAATGTACATGCAGGTCCTCAATTTGGTTTTTTATTAAGTGAAGCAATTGATGATCCAAATGGAGTTGTTGAAGGTGTGAATACAACAAATACTTCTATTGCAGCTGGTGTTGGATTGGATTTGCCTTTTGGATTAATGGCAACTGTTCGATATGTGAAAGGACTCAATGATATTTTAGAAGGAGTAGATGTAGATTCGAGTAAAGGAGATATGGTTCAAATATCTGTTGGTTTTACACTATTAGGCAAGTAAATATTTAGGAGACATAAAAAAAGGGAATCAATTTGTTGATTCCCTTTTTTTATGTCTAAAACTAGCTAACACTACATGCTTAATATGTTCGTAAGTCTAACTAATTCTTGATTGATTGGTTTAGATTTGGAAATTGCCAATTTAAGATTGGTGTAGGTGATTTTATTATCGATCACACCGACCATAACGTTCTTTTCACCATTCATCAATCCTTCTACAGCAGCAAGACCTAACCTTGATGCTAATGTTCGATCAAATGCTGTTGGGCCTCCACCTCGCTGAATATGACCCAAATTGGTCACTTTGATGTCCATTTTTGGGGTATGCGCTTTTACCTTATCTGCTACTTCTAAAGCGTTCCCTTGTTCGCCGCCTTCAGCTACGACGATAATAGATGAAGTTTTCTTATTATCTCGCCCTTCTTTCAATTTGGTTATAACGTGGTCAATAGTTGTCGACGTTTCTGGTACCATAACCATTTCAGCACCTCCACCTATACCACATTGAATGGCAATGTAACCACTATGTCGACCCATGACCTCAATAAAAAAGACTCTGTCATGTGATGCCGCCGTATCTCTAATCTTGTCAATTGCTGACAAGGCTGTGTTTACTGCTGTGTCAAAACCTATAGTATAATCAGATCCGTATAAATCATTGTCAATAGTTCCTGGCGCACCGACAACTGGAATTCCAAATTCATCATAAAAAAGATTGGCTCCCGTGAAGGTACCATCACCCCCTATGGCGACCAGCCCTTCAATTCCATGCTTATTTAAATTATCGAACGCTTTTTGTCTGCCTTCTTTAGACCTAAATTCTTCACTTCTAGCGGACTTTAAAATAGTACCCCCAGTCTGTACAATCATGCTCACAGAATGAGATTCCATCTTTTGGATTTCATCTCTGATCATTCCGTCATAACCATATTTGATGCCATATACTTCCAGACCCATATGAAGTGCGCTTCTCACCACTGATCTGATACATGCATTCATGCCCGGTGCATCTCCTCCGGAAGTAAATACTGCAATTTTTTTCATAGTAATAATTTCATAGTGTTTTTTAACTTTATTAGCAATCAATCTTTTGCTCTGCAATTGCTAATTGGGCTCAAAATAAAACATATTCAATAAGAAAATCATTAAGTATTGAAGCGAATTATTACATTATTCACAATAACTTCGTTCTGAATATCGATGGGTTTTATTTCGATACTATTATGTCAATAAATTGTCGGTCAATTCCAATTGCTAATGCCAAATAAGGTTTTAATAATCACATATTATTGGCCCCCGAGTGGTGGTGGTGGTGTACAACGGTGGTTGAAATTTAGCAAGTACTTACCCGAATTTGGATGGGAACCGATCATATTTACTCCTGAGAATCCGGAATTTGAATTAAAAGATGAGTCATTATTTAACGATGTTCATGAGTCAATAGAAGTATTGAAATTTCCAATATGGGAACCATTTTCCATTTATAAAAAAATGTTCTCAAAATCAGCTTCAAAGAACTTAAAACAGGGTGTTGTCAAGGAAAAATCTCAGCTCTCCGTTTTCGATAAGATGATTGTCTGGATTAGAGGAAATATTTTCATTCCTGACCCTAGAGTGTTTTGGGTCAAGCCTTCAGTGAAATTCTTATGCGACTATATCCAAGACAATGAGATTGATATAGTGGTAACATCAGGACCTCCTCATAGTATGCATTTGATTGGGCGAGGTTTAAAAAGAAAAATAGGGGTTGAATGGATCGCTGACTTTAGAGATCCATGGTCGGATTGGGATATTCTAGATAAATTAAAAACTTCCGGTATAGCTAAGGCAATTCATAAAAGGAAAGAATTGACAGTATTGAATGAGGCAGATATTGTGTTAACTGTCACTAATAGATTAGGATCATTATTTGCTAAGAAAATCGAATCTACTAAAACTAAAGTTATTACAAATGGTATTGATGAATCCGATATAACAATTGACGAGCCTCAATTCAATAAATTTAGAATCACTCATATAGGTTTGCTCAATGATCTTCGAGATCCTACTGAATTATGGAATGTACTCAGTGAATTATGCAATGAAAATGAAGACTTTAAAAGTGATTTAGAAATTCTGTTAGCGGGAACAATAAGTTCTACAATCTTGGCCAAATTGAATTCAGTTGATATTTCAAGAGAAAGTATTGTCGTTAAAGACTATATAGAACATCAGGATGTTTTCAAATATTATCAGCAGTCAACCATACTTCTGTTGTTAATGAACCAAACTAGTAATGCTGATTGGTTGATTCCTGCGAAATTGTTTGAATATTTGGGCGCTAATAAAGAGGTTTTGGCTTTAGGATCCCAAGAAAGTGAAGTACATGAAATTTTAAAAAATGCTGGGAATGATGGCGTATTGGAGTATTCAAATCGAGTGAAATTGAAAGATAGGATAATGAAATCCTATGAGAATTTTAAAGTGCAAAAGAAAACAACCAATTACATTGGGGTTGAAAACTTTTACAGAAAAAATTTAACACAAGAGCTTGTCTCTTTACTGGACGACATAAAACTGATTGAATGAAAGTACCCTTTGTTGATCTTAAAATCCAGTATGATTCTATAAAGTCTCATATAGACAGTGCCGTTGCTCAAGTTCACCAAGTTTCTCAATATATAGGCGGGAAAAAAGTTGAGCAGTTCGAAATGGATATTGAGCAATATCTGAATGTGAAACATTGTGTAACAACTGGAAATGGAACTGACGCACTTGAAATTGCTATGTCATCATTGGGTATAGGGAGGGGTGATGAAGTAATTGTTCCCGCTACATCATGGGTGTCTACAGCTTCATCTGTTCATGCAGTAGGAGCGAGACCCGTCTTTGTTGATATCCTACCAGATTCATACACCATAGACCCTATTGCGATAGAAGAAGCAATTACTGAACAGACTTGTGCCATAGTTCCAGTTCATATTTATGGACAAATGGCTGATATGAATGCGGTCTCAGAAATTGCCAGAAAGCATGATATTTTAATTATTGAAGATGCTGCTCAGGCCATTGGAAGTATGCAGGATGGTCAACATATCGGTGCAAAAAGTGATATTGCCGTATTGAGCTTTTACCCTGGTAAAAATTTAGGTGCATATGGTGACGGAGGAGCGATCATTACGAATGAAGAAGTATTTGCAAAGACATGTAGGGTATTGGGAAATTTGGGTCAGAAAGAGCAACACAACCATGTGGCGCTTGGAAGGAATAGTAGATTGGATACAATACAAGCATCCGTATTGTCTGTCAAAATAAAAGCCTTGAATAAATGGAATCAGAGAAGGAACAGTATAGCTAAGTTATATGATCAGCTGTTGAGTGATTTGCCAATTCAATTGCCTTACATTTCTCCTAGCAACTATTCTAATTTTCATTTATATGTAATTGAAGTTCCTAATAGAAATCAAGTCTTGAAAAGAATGATGGATTTAGGCGTATCATGTCAAGTTCATTACCCTAAAGCCTTGCCTGATTTACACCCTTTTAAAGGAGCTACCACTACTGGTTTCCCAATTGCAAAACTTCATGCTGATAAATGTCTTTCACTGCCCATGTTTCCTGAATTGACTAAAGAACAGATCGAGTATGTAGCTGAAGCTCTGCACAAGTCTATTTGAGAATACAATTTTCTATTTTGAACAATAATATATGACCATGACAAATTCGGAAATTGAACAGAAATTAAAACTGACAGCTAAGTTGATGGAGTTACATGGTGAGAATACATTTAAATCTCGATCATATCAGACAGCAGCTGAAACCATCTATAGCATTGATTTAGATATTTCGAAACTTACAGAAGAAGAAATATTAAACATAGAAGGTGTAGGAAAAGGAATGGCCAAGAATATTTCTGAGCTTTTGACTAAAGGAACATTTGAGAATTTACAACAGCTTATAGATGAAACACCTGATGAAGTAATCGAAATGATGGGAATATCAGGTTTCGGGCCTAAAAAAGTGGGTCTGCTATGGAGAGAGGGAGGAATAGTGAGTTTGGACGATTTACTTCTCCAATGTCAACAAGGAAAAATAGCGTCAATTAAGGGTTTTGGCGAAAAATCTCAGGAGACTTTATTCAAGGCAGTTCAGTTTAAAATATCAAATAGGGGAAAGGAAAAATTCGCTATCGTTGAGCCAGTGATGAATGAACTAACTGCTCTATTGGAAAGAAGTTCTTTGGTTCAAAAAGTCTCAGAAACAGGAGAGATGAGGAGAAAACTCGAGATTATAACTGAGCTTGAAATACTGGTTGCAACTGAAGATTTTGATGATTGCAGTGATGCTATTAATGAAATAAGTGAATTAACGGAAGATTTCGATTTGTCCGGTCCGTTTGCCTGGGTTGGACATCATAAATCAATTGGAGTTCCTGTAAAAATCAAATTCACATCTGAGGAGTCGTTTTATTCTGAATTGATTTCTTCAACTGGTTCTATTCATCACCTAAATCTAACCTTGAAAGATAGTGTTCCGTTGAAGGATAGGTTAGTAGAGGGTTATCATTCAGAAGAAGCGTTCTATACGTCGTTAGGATTGCCTTTTATACCACCTGAATTAAGAGAAGGTAGAAATGAATTAGTGCTGGCTGAAAAAAAGGAATTACCCGAATTAATAGAGATGTCGGATCTGAAAGGCATTTTACATAACCATTCGACATATAGTGATGGAAAACACTCGTTACGGCAGATGGCTGAGTATTGCAAAAATTTAGGTTATGAATATTTGGGAATTTCCGATCATAGTCAAACCGCAGTATATGCTAACGGACTCCAAGATTTTAGAGTAAAGCAGCAGCAAGAAGAAATAAAACTTCTCAATGAGGAATTAGCACCTTTTAGAGTATTCTCTGGAATTGAATCAGATATTCTGAATGATGGGTCATTAGATTATGATGAAGATGTTTTATCAAGTTTTGATTTTATCGTTGCATCTATTCATTCTGGTTTGAACATGGACATAAATAAGGCAACCAACCGATTGTTGACCGCAATTAAAAACCCATTTACCACGATTTTAGGTCATATGACAGGAAGACTCCTTTTGCAACGACAAGGCTATCCAGTGGATCACAAAACAATTATCGACGCTTGTGCGGAAAATGGCGTGGTGATTGAGATAAATGCAAGTCCATACCGTTTGGATATTGATTGGCGTTGGGTCGATTATGCAATTGAAAAAGGGGTAATGTTAAGCATCAACCCTGATGCTCACAAAATGGAAGGCTATAATGATATGTATTATGGACTACAAGTGGCGAGAAAAGGTGGGCTTACAAAAGAAATGAACCTGAACTCTAAGAAGCTTGATGATATTTCAAGCTATTTTAAAGAAAGAAAAAAAATGGCGTTAAAATGAAAACTTTGTTTTTGGTGAGACATGCGAAATCAAGTTGGGATTTTCCTGAATTATCAGATAAAGAACGCCCATTGAACAAACGTGGGAATAAAAATGCCCCAGCCATGGCAAAGTATTTGAATAAAAGAATTGTTCCGCCCGATGTTATTATTTGTAGTCCTTCAAGGAGAACACATGAAACAGCAAAGTATTTTATAAAGAGATTTGGTTATGACCAAAATCAAATAGTATATAAAGAAGAATTATATCATGCTTACAAATCTGATTTTGAAGGTGTAATTTCACAGATAGATAATGTAAATGAAAGTGCCATGTTGTTTGCACATAATCCCGGAATTACGGATTATGTAAGTGAATTGACTGGTCAATTCTTTGATAATATTCCCACATGTGGTGTGGTAAGCATTGGATTGAATACTGATGATTGGAGGAATATAGGCATTATCAAAGGAGAACTGAATTTTTACTATTACCCTAAGGGTATTAAAACGTAATTTCGAAAAACTAAAAGAAAAAAGATATATTATGAGTTATCAAGCTTCAGAGGACAGATACAACAAAATGAACTATCGAAAATGCGGAAATTCTGGACTTAAGTTACCGGAATTATCACTTGGTTTATGGCACAATTTTGGAGGCGTTGATGTTTATGAAAACGGACTGGAAATGGTGAAGTATGCTTTTGATCATGGTATTACTCATTTCGATTTGGCGAATAATTATGGCCCTCCTCCAGGGTCTGCTGAGGAAAACTTCGGTAAAATGATGGCAGCTGATATGAAACCATACCGTGATGAAATGGTGATTTCAACAAAAGCAGGATATCACATGTGGAATGGACCTTATGGAGATTGGGGCAGTAGGAAATATATTCTTTCTAGTTTAGACCAATCTCTCAATAGAATGGGATTAGAATACGTGGATATTTTTTATTCTCATAGACCAGACCCTGAAACACCTATTGAAGAAACGGTTTTGGCTTTAGACCATACTGTCAGACAAGGCAAGGCATTGTATGTAGGGATATCTAACTATCGAACGGATCAGATGTTATCTGCTATTGAATTGTTTGAAGAATTGAAGACCCCTTTCGTAATTCATCAACCAAAGTATTCGATGTTTGAACGGTGGGTTGAGGAAAGCTTGCTAGACGCATTAAAAAAGCATGGCGTAGGATGTATTCCGTTTTCTCCATTGGCTCAAGGTCTTTTGACTGAAAAGTACCTAAAAGGTATACCATCTAATTCCAGAGCAGCAAGGTCTACTGGATTTCTTCAAAAAGATCAAGTTACAAATGAGAGAATAGATCAGGTTTCCAAGTTGAAGGAAATTGCAGATAAACGCAATCAATCTATTTCCCAAATGGCCATTGCATGGCTGCTGCGCCATGAGGTCGTTACTTCTGTTCTGATTGGAGCTAGCAGTGTTAAGCAACTACAGCAGAACTTATTAAGTTTAGATAATAAATCATTTTCAACGGAAGAATTGAAACAGATAGAGGAGATTTTGGGCTAAGCTCTCTAGAAAAGGAAGTTTAGGAATTTTCCGAGCTTCCTTTTTTTACGGTTTTGAGTTTAACCTTGAATATTGTTCCTTTTCCAATTTCAGAACTGCATTCCAATTCTCCATTTAAAAGCTTGACATATTTATTGACAATCGAAAGGCCTAGGCCAGTTGATCTTTCACCTCCAGTAGCTTTCGCACTTAAAACCTGGAATTTTTTAAACATGTTTTTCATGTCCTCTTCTGTCATTCCTGGTCCTTCGTCTTTAATCTGGACTTCTACCCATTCATCTATTACTTTTGACGTTATTGTGACGGACTTACCTCTGTGGGAGAATTTAATTCCATTCGAAACCAAGTTTTCGAATACATGAAAGACAAATTGGTCTAAACCAAGAATATACACGTCAGGTTGTAAATTGTTTTCGAGTTTAATGTCTTTAGCAGTTGCTTGTGCGTAATAATTCTCTATTACACGTTCTAAACCTTCTTTTAGATCAATTTCATGAAATTCATCACTTGTTTTAGATTCTATCTTCTCAATATCCAAAATCCGTGTGACCATTTTGTTTAATCTACGAGATTCAGTGGCAATATGGTTGATGATTTTTTCCTGCTCACTAGAAAGTTTCTCTTCGGAATCCATCAATAGTATTTTAGACAGTCCAGTAATATTGTTAATAGGGGACCTTAAATCGTGCGAGAGAATTTGAATAAAATTGTTCTTCTCAAGGTTAGCTTCAATTAACTCTTCATTTCGTTTACTTAACAACTTGTTTTGACTTTCTATCATTTTCCGATGAAGTGTAAGTACTTCATTGGCTGTTGTTTTAACCCTATTCCTATTAAAAAGGAAATATGCAACCATTAGCGCCAATACAATTGTAATAATTAAGATATTTCTTATAAACGCTTGCTGCTCAACTTCCTTTGCTTTTTCGCTTAGATGCTTATTGATCGATTTTTTTTCTTGTTTAAGGAGTACAATTTCTTCACTTTCGCCGGCCGATATGCTCGATATCAAATTGTTTACGTCATATCCCAAATATTTTTGAATGCTTTTATTTTGTAAAAGCTTAAATTCCGAACTTTTTAAATATTCGTTTAAAGGTTCTTTCCAATCACTATTCAGATTGAAAATTATGCAAAAACCAATTCCATTCACAGGGAAAACGTTGTGCCTAATTACCGGTTTGTTCTGATCTAAAGCAATTAAATAACTAGGTAAATCTGTATAACCAAAATACTCTTCTGACTGAAGGATAGTCTCAATTATTTGATTGCTGTTATCAATGTATTTTATTTCAAAATCCAATTCAAAATCTTCTTTAATTCTCTTAAGGTTCTGATCGTAGGTGGTACCCTTTACGGAAATGGCCGCTAAATTATTGATAACAGCTAAAAACTCATCAATATTGGTTGCTGTTGAGACAGATCTTTGCGATATAATTACCTGTATGTCTGGGAAATAGGGTTCCGAAAACCCAATCATGCCTTCCCTTTCAGGGGTTCGTGAGACTATATCCAATCCAATATCACCTGGCTTAGAATCTTCCTTAATGTAATTGAAGATATCACGGAAGTTTTTCCTTTCATACCAATTCATTTCGAGTTTTATCCCGTATTTATTCAAAAGGAAATATTTGAATCCTATCATCATCTCATACTCCAAGCCTTTCAATGAATTGACACCTTCATCTATAAGAAAAGGTTCATTAATTCTGTAGTGAATGCTGATTTCTCCCTGTTTTGCGGAATGAACTTGTTCCCAAGATTGATCCGAAGCAGAGATAGAATTTGCTGTGATGATGAAAGCAAAAGCCAGTAAAGAAATGAAAATATTATTCACGCGTTAAATTTATGGATTTAGCACATATTGTTATTGCAATATGAAAGAAATATAATTCTATTTCGAGTGACTCAAATTATCATTGGGCTTATTTTTGGAGAATATAATTTTAATTTTGTAGTTTTAAGGACATTGACATATTGCAGCACCCTATAAGTCAAAAAATATGGATCATAATCCAGATGAAATTCTTGGCGCTTATGATGAATGGAAACAGGAGCGTGCGATTAAAAGTAAAATGATAGATCAAGCAAATAAGCAGTCTGATGTAGGTATTAGTATGGAAACTGCTAATAATTTTGATTTGTACAACAAAGTGTACAATGAAAATATTCTTCTATTATATAAAGGAGCAGTGACTTTTGATTTGGTCACTTCGGTTATTGAGACATTGGATCGTAAGATCAGTATGATCGAAACTGATAAAAAAGTACAGAAGCTTTTTTATAGTGCAGCGGTTGAAGTTGTACACAACTTGTATCATCACATGGATGAGATCAAAGGTCAATTCAAGAACATATCGGAACATGATGCCAAATCTGGGATGATAACCGTTCTAGCTAAAGAAAAATACTATAATATTCTTACTGGTAATTTCATCCCAACAGAGAATACCTACTCTTTAAAAGAAAAAATTGATGAAGTGAACTCAACAGATAAGAATGGCTTGAGAACACTTTACAAAGAGACACTAAGTAATGGCCAATTTTCGGAAAAAGGTACGGCAGGCTTAGGTTTAATTCAATTGGCTAGAAAAACAGGTGAAAAGTTGAATTTTAAGTTTGATAAGGTAAATGGACAATATTCTTATTTTACTTTTCAAATAAAGATCAATAGGTTTTAGAAAAAGAGAAAAACGAAATAAAAAAAAAGCCCTGATAACAATCAGGGCTTTTTTTATTCAAAATCGATATTTTTCAATTCTCCATTCTCAAAACTTGTAACCCGCATAGAATCCCGAAGTACGCCAGGTTTCATGATGGATTTATTTAATAGCATCCTGACGCATTCTTGAATTCCTTCTATAATGGAAGGGTGCGGGTGGATCAACTCGGCTAATTCTTCAATTCCTTTGCCCATAGAGATTAGAAGAGCAACTGCTTCAATGGAACTAGATGCATGTTCGCCAACAACCCTCATTCCCAACACTTTCATGTCGTCTTCATTTGAGACAATTATTTTCATGAATCCATCGGTATTTCTCATTGCAATCGCCCTGGAAATACAGCTATAATCTAAGCTGACAACCTTATGAGGGATATTTAATTCTCGAGCTTTAATCTCATTTAATCCAACGCCTGCCACTTCAGGAGCAAGGAACATGATCGTTGAGATATTTTCATAAATCAAAGGTTTCTCTGGCGTGCCAAACATTTTTTCTACCGCATACCTGCCTTCTAATTCTGCAACATTTACTAAAGCAATGTCCGCAGTTATATCACCACAAGCATAAATATTTGAAATTGAGGTCTGAGTCAAATCATCTATGATTCCGCGTTCATCTTTGTTGATTTTAACGGAAGCTGAAATGAGACTTTCATAGTTCGGAATTCTTCCAACAGAAACCAACGCTTTTTCTACATGAAAGATCTCTTTTGATCCATTGGTGTATTCTAAAGTATAAACAACCATTCCGTTTTCTACTTTCATGTCCACTAACCTGGAATTGCGATGAATTAATACATCCTTGCTTTCAAGGTTATGTTCAATGATATCTACGATATCTTCATCTTCAAAGGGTAATATTCTATCCCCTTTATCAATCATGTGCACCTTAGTTTGACCAAAATTGGAAAATATGGTGGCAAATTCACAACCAATAACGCCAGCACCAACAATAACCATACTCTTAGGGAATTCCTTCAAGTTTTCGATGCCATCACTGGTTAGAATTATTTCCTCATCAATTGGTATGTGATCAAGTTTCCTTGGTCTACTACCAGTTGCAAGAATTATGTTTTCAGCTTCTATTTCTAAATCTTCACCGTCATTCGTTTTAATGGCCACAACAGTATCACCAACTACTTTCGCAACTCCTTTAACGAAGTTGAAGTATTCTCCATGAGAATTGAGATTGATATTGTGCATATGGTGCTCCAGAAGGTATCTTCTTTTACCAACGGCCTTATTCACTTCTTCTTTCAGGATCTGAAAGTTGTGATCAGGGGAAGGTACATTTGTTGCTTTACAATGGGTACGAAGGGCGAAAGCCTCTCTAGACAATTCCCACCAAGTTTTGCTTGAAAGTGCACCATTATGAATTCCTGCTCCTCCAACTTTTTCTTTTTCAACTAATAGTACTCTTTTTTTAAAATCAACCGCACGCATGGCAGAAGCGTACCCTGCAGGGCCACCACCAATTACACACACATCAAATTTTTCCATAAATGTTTAGATTATAATTGTACGATAGCTGATTCGTTATATAATATTAGCGAATTAAATGAAATTTATGGAAAGAATTTGCGTGTTATTCGAATTAGACATTTAATTAAAAGGATTGCATGAATATGCTTATACTTGTAAGAATCTTTATTTGAATCCAAATTATAACAACACTTTTATTATAACTATTTAATTTGATGTCATTTAGAAACATTGTTGCCCTTATATTGACATTTTTGTCACTCATTATTCTTTATCCTGGTTTGACTTCTCCGATTCTGAAAATCACGATAGCAGCGGATTTACCTATTTTAGGTAGAACTACTTTTTATGAGCAAACACAGAGTATTTTAGAAACAGTTGAAACATTGTATAATAATAAAAACAAGATAGTTGCAGGCTTGATTCTATTTTTTAGTGTGGTGGTTCCTTTTACAAAAGGTGTAATCATTATTGCAACCTTACTGTTTAAAAATTTACCGTTTAGATCAAGCTTACATCGTTTTATAAGTATTATAGGTAAGTGGTCGATGGCGGATGTTTTTGTAGTAGGCATATTTATTGCTTTTCTATCAACTCAATCCAATTCCGCTATTGATGCGCAGTTATTAAGTGGATTTCATTACTTCACAGGATACTGTATTCTTTCGCTCCTTGGAATCCAGCTTGCCGAAATTGAAGAGGGTTAAGATTTAGGAACATTATTCGGTCTGAGGTAATGCTTTTCGTCATTAATGGTTGAGATAGTTTGATCCTTATTTTTTTGTGATCAATTTTGAATCTCAACTGAAAAAGACTTTGAAAAAAGTAAAGTTACAAGCGGATTATACCTATGAGTTTCACTTAATAGGGATCGTTTCAAATTCAAAAGAATACTCTGTGTCCTGGTCGATTAATGACGCACTTCATTTAAGCTTGAAAAAAGAAAAAGATCTAGAAATAGACTTGTTGAAACAAGGAAAAATTAGAGTATCTAATTATTTATATGAAAGTAATTTTATGAGGTATTCATTGATAACCAATAAAATTTTAAATTCGCAGGATCAAATTCAACGACACTTTATACCGTCTCTTTCAAGTTTTGACTATTTATTAAAAATTGAAGAACTAGAAGAAGTCGAAAACATTGAAGTAACTTTTAAAAAGTTGAGAAATGCTAAAAACATTGACTCAATTATCAAACTTGATATAAATAAAATTAAAGAAAAGGAGAGCTTTCTTTTTTAAATCAAACGGAAATTAATGCAACAAAAAAGAGCAAAAATCATTGCTACAGTAGGGCCAGCAAGTAATAATAAAGAAACACTTAAAAAACTTATTGAAGCAGGAGCAGATGTATTTCGCCTGAATTTTTCTCATGGCACTCATGAAGACCATAAAAAGGTGGTTCAAATGATTGATGAAGTGAATGAAGAATTAGGGACTAATGTCTGTAAACTTCAGGATCTTCAAGGTCCTAAAATCAGAATAGGTCAAGTAGAGAATGGTCAAGTAGAAATCATTCCTGGGCAAAAATTAACAATAAGCACTGAGGATGTATTAGGTACACAAGACAAAGTAAGTACAACTTACAAGCCATTAGCTACAGACGTCAAAAAGGATGATTTGATTCTAATTGATGATGGAAATCTTCAGCTAAAAGTTTTGTCATCTGATGGTAAGGAAGTCGTATGTGAAGTGGTTCATGGAGGAATGTTGAAATCAAGAAAAGGAATTAATTTACCTGACACAGCTATCTCTGCACCTTCTTTGACTGAGAAAGATAAAATTGATCTGGAGTTTGGTCTTCAATTTGACATGGAATGGGTGGCCTTGTCTTTCGTTAGAAATGCTGCTGATATCACGGAATTAAGAGATATCATTACTAAAAATGGGAAGCATTCTAAAATCATAGCTAAAATAGAAAAACCAGAGGCAATTGATGATATAGATAATATTATCAACGAGACAGATGCAATTATGGTAGCTCGAGGAGATCTAGGTGTTGAGATACTCATGGAAGATGTACCTCCAATTCAAAAAAGCCTTGTGCAGAAGTGTAATAAATTAGGTAAGCCTGTGATAGTTGCTACACAGATGTTGGAAAGTATGACAGATAATCCACGTCCAACAAGAGCAGAAGCAAATGATGTAGCAAATTCTATCTACGATGGTGCAGATACTGTAATGTTATCTGCTGAGTCTGCTTCTGGTAAATTTCCAATTGAGTCAGTGGAAAGTATGGCTAAATGTATAACGGCTATTGAAAATTCTGCTCAGACTGTTTATAATAAGTACTGGGAAGAGGATGATTCTAGTGACATTGCAAAAAACAACATGCTAATAAAATCAGCTTGTAAGTTGAGCAAATCGGTTGGTGCAAAAGCAATTATTGGAATGACCAAGTCAGGATATACAGGACTGAGTTTGGCAAAAAATAGACCTGAAGCTGATATTTATATATTTTCTCAAAATAGGCAAATGGTCAAAACTTTGAATTTGGTTTGGGGAGTAAAGGCTTTTCATTATCAGGAACAAAAACCAATTGACGAAACTTTTAATGATGTAGTGGAGATTTTGAAGAAAAAAGGATACTTGGAAAAAGGAGATCTTTGTATTCATACTGCTTCTATGCCATTACACTGGGAAGAAAGAACCAATATGCTCAAACTAGATGTTGTGAAATAAAATCAAACGTTTAATACTTTGTAAATCCAGATTTTATAGTTTTAAAGATCATGCTGTTGAATAAGAATATTTTATCCATTGTGAAGAAAACTGTAGAATCTGGATTTCTTATTTGTGCGTTGTTATCAGTACTGTCCGCCTCAGCTCAAGATATTGAAAGTGATTATCTAAAGGCGAAGGAGTATTTGAAAAATGGTGAGTATCCATTTGCCATTGATCTTTTTAGTCAGATTTCGAAAGGTGAAAATGCTCTGTCAGAATACGCATCTTTCTATTATGGGCTCTCTGCCTATAAAAATGATCAACTAGGATTAGGACGATCTATTTGGCTTAAAATGGCTGAAGAAAATGAGAACTGGACAGGAATTTCAGATGTCTATTATTGGTTGTCAAAAGTCTATTTTGAAGAGAATAATTTTGATAAAGGAGTTCATTTCGCAAAAAAATCAGGATTAAGTGAAGCTAGACCCTTGATGATCCAAGAATTATCAAAAATCGATAGTATTCCGATAATTGAAGAAGTCTATTATATATATCCTTTTGATAAAGACATAGCCGAAATATTGGCTGATCGGTTGGTTGAAGTTTCAATTAGTGAAAGAAATTTTCAACTGCTCCAGACAATAGTGGAGAAACATGAACTAGATCCTGTAAAATATGGCTTTCCTAAGATTGGTAAGAGTACTTTGAAGAATGAATATAAAGTAGCGGTTCTATTACCTTTTTATTTTAACGGATTAGAAAATGCATCAAGGACGGCAAGAAATAGGTTTGTGATGGACCTCTATACTGGGATGCAAGAAGCGGCTTATGAATTGAATCTCCAAGAAGGAGCAAGGATAAAGCTAGTACCGTACGATACCAAAAGGGATACAGCAATAGTAACAGAAATTCTCTCACTTGATGAAATGAAATCTATGGATTTAATCGTCGGTCCATTGTTCCCAGACCCTGTTAGGTTAGTGTCTGATTTTTCATTTGAGAATAAAATCAACATGATTAACCCACTTTCCGTCAATTCTGAATTTATTCGTTATAATCCTTATTCATTTTTGTTTAAACCTACTGTTGAGACTCAATCGCTTGTTGTTGCTCAAATGACTGTTGATAGTGTCAAGAATAAGTACGCGATGATTTTCTATGAAAATAATACAAGAGATTCACTCAGTGCCTTTACCTATAGCCAACGGATACAAGAAGGTGGATTTGAGGTATTGGTGAATCAAGCTGTTGTAGATACAACGATTCAGGCATCGTTTGAAATGTTGACTGAGAAGTATGAGAATATATATACTGAAGAGCAGAAAGACTCAGTATTACTCATTGATGAATCCAAAATTTTCAAAGAAAGAAAATCTATTGAAGAAAAAGATGTAGTAGAGTATTACGAAGAATTCTTTAAAATAGCCCCTGATAGTATTGGGCATATCTTCGTAGCAAGTTCTAAACCATTGTTTGCATCCAGTATTATCAGTGCTGTTGAAGTTAGAAATGACAGTACGATCATTGTTGGGAGAGGGGCATGGAAAAATTTCGAGACGATTACATTTGAAGAACTTGAAAGATTAGGTGTAATCTTGGTTGATCCTGATTATATCGATAGGTCAAGTGAGGGGTACAAATCCTTGAGATCATTGTATATTAAAAAATACCATGATATACCTTCTGTAAATAATATGTTGGGATATGAAATGATGGATTTCGCTGGATCCATGTTGAAAGAATTTGGTAACTATTTCCAAAATGGTACAAACATCACTGGTTTTCGAAAGAGTAAACTGTATTTTGGAACCAATTTTCAATTTGCCAATAGCAACCAATTTGTACCGATTACTAAATTGTCCAAATCAAAAACTACAGTTATAAATAGTCCAGAATGATCAATTTATCGAAAAGCATAGATGCATTTTCAAGAGCACAAAGCCATATTCCTGGAGGTGTAAATTCTCCTGTAAGAGCTTTTAAGGCTGTCGGTGGGCAACCTGTTTTTATTGATAAAGCAGAAGGTGCATATATGTCTGATATCGATGGAAACCAATACGTTGATCTGATCAATAGCTGGGGACCTATGATACTAGGACACAATAATAAACTGATTCAAAAGTCAGTTGTGTCAGCAGTTAAAAATTCTTTGTCATTCGGGGCGCCGACTACTGCAGAGATTGAAATTGCTGATTTGATTTGTGACATGGTTCCTTCGATTGAGAAAGTTCGCATGGTTAATAGCGGGACCGAAGCAACAATGTCTGCCATAAGACTGGCACGAGGATACACAGGCAGAGATAAGATTATAAAATTTGAAGGTTGCTACCATGGACATGGTGATTCATTTCTAATAGCAGCAGGAAGTGGGGCTGCTACAATGGGACATCCTGATAGTCCTGGAGTGACCAAAGGTACTGCCAATGATACCATCACATTACCTTACAATAACTTGAACTGTGTCAAAGAATTATTGGAAAAAAGTAGCCCTGAAATAGCGGCAATTATACTAGAACCTGTGGCAGGGAATATGGGTTGTGTAACACCACAAAAAGGTTTTCTTGAAGGACTACGAGCGTTGTGTACAAAGTACAATGTGCTGTTGATTTTTGATGAAGTGATGACCGGATTTAGGTTGGCTCCTGGAGGTGCACAAGAGTTATATGGAATATCTGCGGACCTCACCACATTAGGGAAAATAATTGGTGGTGGCATGCCAGTTGGTGCGTATGGAGGAAGGGCTGAAATTATGGATATGATATCTCCTATGGGGCCTGTATATCAAGCAGGAACTCTTTCTGGAAACCCTGTTGCAATGGCTGCTGGATTGGCGATGCTACATCATTTAAATGATAACCGAAATATCTACAAAGAATTGGCAGATACCACGGAATTCATAGTTAAGGGAATAAAAAATAACTTAGATGATTTAGGTCTAAATTATGTAATAAATTCTGTAGGCTCAATGTTCAGTTTGTTCTTTACTGAAAATGAAGTGACAGATTTTAATTCGGCCAAATCATCGAATATGGAGTTGTTTGGTGAATACTTTGGCAAAATGCTTGAAAAGGGTATTTATCTGGCACCATCTCAATATGAAACCTTATTTCTTTCTACCGTAATTCGTCAGGAAGAGGCTAATAAAATAATTAAAGCCAATTTCGATTCTTTATCTGAAATATTGAATAAATAATTATCGCTTGGAGATACATTGTCGCAACTTGAACTAAATAGTGACCAGGATCTGAATTTCGAAGAAAGAGTCACCTATTTTGCCGATGTTATCTTACCATTACCTTTACCTGTCACATATACATATCGTATACCACAGAACTTAGAAGCTTTTACCACGGTTGGTTGTAGAGTTATCGTTCAATTTGGTAAATCTAAAATTCTAACTGGGATTGTAAAATCTATTCATACTACTGTTCCCAAAAAATACGAAGCAAAATATATTTTAGACAGTCTAGACGAACTCCCGAGTGTCAATGAATTTCAATTAAAATTCATGGATTGGATGGCTTCTTATTATATGTGCACTTTTGGAGAAGTCATGAATGCAGCGATCCCCAGTGGGTTAAAACTAACAAACGAGTCTTTTATCCAAATGAATCCAGAATGCTCATTAGCAATGGATTTGGACAATTACACGAAAAAAGAGCTTACAATTCTGACTCATTTACAGGATACAGAAAGGATGAGTTTTGAGGACGTATCTGATGTGTTGGGAATTAAAGTCGTTCATCCTCATATTAAATCTTTAATGCAGAAAGAGGCGGTTCTATTATTTGATAAAATTAAGGACAAGTACACGCCAAAAAAGGAAAAGTACATTTCGCTTTCGACTAAATATTTCAACGACCGTTCTCAATTGGAAAATATTTTTGAGCAGCTTGAAAAGAAAACGAAGCAAATGGATTTGCTGCTTAAATATTTAAGCATTATTGGATTTGACGAAAGTGATAAATCGCGAATAAATGAAGTCAAAAAATCGACATTAATTGAACAAGGCCTCTCGGCTTCTTCATTGAAAACATTGATAAAAAATGGAGTATTTGAAGAAGTAGAGAAAATAATTCCACGATTACAATTTAACCCTCAGGCCGTTCAAGAAGTTTTTCCAATGTCTAGTGCCCAAGAGCAATGTCTTTTGGAAGTAAATGCTTCATTTGAGATGAATAATCCCGTTTTACTTCATGGAGTGACGGGAAGTGGAAAAACGGAAGTCTATATTGAGCTTATTAGACAAGTATTAAATGAAGGTGGGCAAGTTTTGTATTTGCTTCCAGAAATAGCCCTAACAACCCAAATAGTTAGCCGATTAGTGAGAATATTTGGAGAGGAGTTAGGAGTATATCATTCCAAATACTCAGATAATGAACGAGTAGAAATATGGAACGGAGTTAATAATTCAAGTCTCAACTTAATTGCTGGTGTTCGATCATCTATATTTCTTCCTTTCAGTGATTTAAGTCTGATTATTGTTGATGAAGAGCATGATCAATCTTACAAGCAATATGAGCCGTCTCCAAGATACAATGCTAGAGATGCAGCCTTATGGTTGGCGAATTTACATGGAGCAAAAGTATTGATGGGAACTGCTACTCCTTCTGTGGAAAGCTACCAGAACGCATTGGATGGTAAATTCCAATTAGTAGAATTAACGGAGAGATTTGGAGAAGTTTCTATGCCCAAGTTTGAATTGGCAAACCTGCTAACCGCAAGAAAGTCTAAAAGAATTAAGGGGGAGTTTACACCGGAATTACTAGATGGGGTCAATATGGCTTTGGGCAAAAATGAGCAGGTCATAATCTTTCAAAATAGAAGAGGCTATTCACCTTATTTAATGTGCGATGACTGTAACCATGTACCAAAGTGTCAGAATTGTGATGTTAGTCTTACTTATCATATGCATTCGCATTTATTGATTTGTCATTATTGTGGTCACAAAGAATCTTTACCTTCTACATGTGATGCTTGTGGATCTTCTGCAATTCGGACCATTGGATATGGTACGGAAAAATTGGAAGATGATTTAAAAATAATTTTTCCTGAAGCTCGGATTCAAAGAATGGATCAAGATACAACAAGAAGCAAAACAGCTTATCAGACAATTATCGATCGTTTTGAAAATGGAGAAACGGATATTCTGGTCGGCACACAAATGTTAAGTAAAGGGTTGCATTTTAATAATGTATCTTTAGTTGGCGTATTGGATTATGATCGAATTGTTCATTTTCCGGATTTTAGGTCACATGAAAGAGCTTTTCAACTGATTACTCAAGTTTCTGGACGTTCTGGACGTTCTAAAACAGGTAAGGTGATTCTTCAAACCGCAGAACCTGGTGATTCTTTGCTGCATAAAATCACAATGCATGACTATAAATCTTTTTTTCAATCTGAAATTTTAGAACGGGAGAACTTTAATTATCCTCCTTTTTTCAGAATGATTAAAATAATTCTGAGACACAAAGAAAGTGCAATTGTGAAAGAGTCAAGTTTGATATATTCAAAAATGCTTCGTTCAGAAATAGGGAATAAAAGGGTGTTAGGACCCCAGCAGCCTATTATTAGTAGAATTAGAAACCTTTATATAGAAGAGATTTTTGTTAAAATGGAAAAAAAAGGTGTAAGTATCATGAAGTTTAAGGAACTTATATATCGACTTTCCATGAAATTAAAGGAGGACAAAAAATTCAATAACTTAAGGGTTGTTTTTGATGTAGATCCAATTTGATTGTACAATCAAGTCGTTTACCTGTCGTTCTAATTTGAAACCACTTTTTTTTTTAAGATATTTATCTCTCATTACGATTAATATGAAAACAATGAAAATCAAAATACCAGCCCTTCTGTTCATACTATTATCAATGTCTATTGGCCACGGAATAGCACAAACTAAGTATGATAAAAAATTAGAGAAAGCAGATGAGTATTATGATCATGGCGATTATGAAAAGGCGAGAGCTGAAATTGAATCAATTAAGAAATCTTCTACCAAGAAACTTGGGGCCAACAATGATTTTATGCCTATTGCGAAAATCAGAGAGGCTCAGTATGATGTTGCCTTGGGTTTTTTAGGAGAAATCCATGCTTCAGTTAATGATGGATTAGAAATGAGCCGTTCTTTGAATGGTGATGATAGTGAAGTTCATGCTTTGTTGCTAAAACAGGCGTGTGAGGTGATGATTCTATATGGAGATTTTGTCAAAGCCAAAGAATACTTAGACGAGGCTAGACCCATTCTTTCAAGTGATGAGATGGATCAAGACTTGGCGGCATCTATGGATGTATTAGAAGCTGAAATTCAGGTGGGAAGAGGGTTTTACCGTGATGCCATCAAATTGATTAATGAGAAAGTAGAATACTATCAACAACGTGCACTTAATGAAGATGGGAAAAGAAGGGTTGTTAGAGAAAGAAAAAAAGATTTTGCTCGAATGATGATGTTTAAAGGTAATGCCTATAGAAAAATGGGTAATTACTTTAGTTCAGATTCAGCTTTTGTATACAATGAAAACTGGATTAAGAAAGAACTTAAGAAAACCGACATTCTCTATAGTGAAAATGTCTACTTAAACACACTATTATTAGAAGAAAACGGTCTTGATATAGCACAAGTAGTGAGTGGTTATGAAAATGCTGATAAACTTATAATTAATTTTTATTCATTAGCTCATTATGTGAGTGTTCAAATCAAAGAAAGGCTACTTAAAGCATATATTAAAAATGGAAATAATGCGAAATTAAGAGAAGGAGAGGAAAAGTTCAGGAAGATCATTAAATCAGAATATGGTAGAGGAAGTATTCATAGTTTGATGTTATCTACGCTTAAATATGACGTTTTAATGGGTGGAAAGGATGTGGGACTTGAAGATGAAGTAATGGAAATGTTAGGTAGTGAATCACTTATACCTGAAAATCATCCGAAGAGAATCGAAATGCTCGAATTTGCGATTAAAATAGCTACAATCAATGGTCGCCACGATAATGCCTATCAATATTTGAAAAACATTCTTGAAATTAAGGAAGTATTGTACGGAAAGGAATCACCCGAATACAATATGAGTTTAATCCAACTTGCCAACTACTACGTAGATTTTACAGAGAAATTTGATGAGGCCCTTGAAATATATAATACAAGTTGGGAACAAATTGTAAAAAATGAGATTACAGAAGGTCATCTAGAATACGTTAATATTTTGGATCACATGGCTGTTTTCTATCAAGAAAATGACCAATACTCAGAGGCATCAAAAATATTGGATGTTGCGTTAGAAGCATCCAGACGAAAATATGATAATCTAGATCCAGCTTATGCGATAGAATTGGATAAAATAGCAAACCTCCAATACAAAATAGGAAGATATGGCGAAGCGCAAGAAAATATTGAAACTGCCATAAGGATTTTGAAGGATTCCGATCGCGAGGAATTTGGCGGGTATTATGCGCAAGCAATGATAACTGAAGCTACACTTTTAGCCATAAAAGGAGAATATGACGAGGCGGAAGATAACATTAACAAATCTGAAAAATTACAGAATCAGGGAGTTCGAACAATTGAGACATCAGGTATAGATACCGAAGATGAATTGGCGGAGGTGTATTTAGATATTGGTAGATATAGAGATGCTGAAAAACTCATTGAACGAGATCTTAAGAAGAAGGAAGCACGGTATGGGTCTAATAGTAGACATTTGAATACTCCATTGATATTGAAGTCTAGAGTCAAAATGATTCTGGGTGACTATACCGAAGCAGAGAAGCTGGCGTATGAGGCTTATGATATTATGATAGATATCTTCGGTGAAGAATCTTCTAAAATAACGCCTAGCTTATTAACTATTGCAAAAATTAATACAGTCATAGGGGATTATGATCATGCCATAGAGGAGCTAGAAAAAGTAATTGCTATCAGAGAGAAGCAATTCGGTAGAAATCATATTGACGTTGCGCGTGCCATATCTGATCTTGCATTGGTAAAGTTTTACAACAATGAGCCTACTGATGAAGTGGAAGCATTGTTTTTGAGGGCTGAGAAGGTAATTGGAAGGAAACTAGGTGCTTCAAACCCAATTTATGCTGAGGTTTTGAAGAATTTGGCAATAGTATATATAGCAGAGAAAAACTATGATGATGCGTTTAGTTTTCTTGATCAAGCTGGTGCAATATGGAGTCAGAAAATTGGTAGAAGAAACAATATCAAAGCGGCTACAGTTAATATGTTAAAGGGAGACATTTATTATAACCAAAGGAATTATGAAGAGTCACAAGGTTATTATACTAATGCTAAAAGAATTTATGAAGGAATATTTAATGATAACCATCCAGAATATGTAAAGGTGCTTTCCAAACTTAGTAAAACGTATTTTATGATGGGTGAAGTCAAACGTTCACAAGATGCGCTTGAAGAAGTCTTAGAGAATTACAATGCATTTATTCAGGAGTATTTTCCGGCGCTTAGTGAACGTGAAAAAGCTAAATTTTGGAATACCATAAAACAGGACTATGAATTCTATAATACGCTGGTCATTAACTATAACAAGAAAAACAATGACCTTATAGGCACACTTTACAACAATGCGCTATTAACAAAAGCACTTTTGCTAAGCTCTTCAATTAAAATCAGACAAAGGATACTATCTTCTGGTGATGAAGAATTGAAAAAATTATACACGGATTGGGAGGATAAGAAAGAGTTTTTGACTTATGTGTTGTCCATGAGTAATGAACAATTAGCTCAAGCTGAGATTGATGCGAAATTGCTTCAAACTGAAGTAGAGGAAGTTGAGAAACAATTAAGTGAAAAATCAGAAGATTTTAGTTCTGGGTTCGATCAAAAATCTGTGACATGGAAAGATGTTCAGGCATCGTTGTCTGCAAATGAAGTTGCACTTGAAATGATCCGTTTCAGAGTTTTTGACCATACTTTTTCCAAAGATTCCATCATGTACGCAGTATTGTATTTAACTAATGAAAAGAAAAGTGCGCCTGGATTGATATTACTGAAAAATGGAAAAGATCTTGAATCTAAATACCTGAAATACTATAGGAATAGTATCAAGTTTAGGATTGATGATCCGAAATCGTTCGAAAATTTCTGGAAACCAATTCAGGATGTAATCGGCAACCCAAGCAATATTTTCTTATCCGCAGATGGGGTTTATAATCAAATCAATCTTGAAGCAATTAAGCTTGAAGATAATTCCTATGTTTTAGATAGATCAAATATAATTTTGATCAGCAATACAAAAGATTTGTATTTTGATAAGCAGAAAACTTATGTCGCACAAGATGCTAATACAGCAACAATGTTTGGAGACCCAACTTATTATGTTTCTTCTGATCCAGGAAAATGGACTGGGAGAGCTACGAGCAGAGGAGGAAATCCTGACGTAGTTGGAAGATTGTATGGAACGGCCATTGAAATTGAAGAGTTGAAGAAGCTTTTAAGAAAGGATGGTTGGGTAACCAATGATTTTTTAGAAAGGGATGCAACTGAGTCTGCCATTAAAGACATGGACAATCCGAAAATATTTCATGTGGCCACCCATGGTTTTTTTCAACCAGATGCGAATTTGAGTGAAGAAGAAATGGCATTAAATGAAAATTTGGCTTCGCAAAATCCATTACTAAAGACCGGTTTATTGATGGCTAGTGCCGGAGATATTCTTAATCAGACTTCCTCAAATTTTAATATTGACGATGGTATTCTTACCGCTTATGAAGCTATGAATCTAAACTTGGACAAAACAGATTTGGTTGTTTTAAGTGCATGTGAGACTGGACTAGGTGAAATAGAAGCCGGAGAAGGCGTATATGGCTTGCAGAGAGCTTTTCTTGTTGCAGGAGCTCGAACAATAATTATGTCACTATTTAAAGTATCTGATGAGGCTACTCAAAAGTTGATGGTTAAATTTTATACGAAATGGCTGACTACTGGAGACAAACGTTCATCGTTTATACTTGCCAAACAAGAAATACGGGATGAATACAAGGATCCAATCTTTTGGGGACCTTTTATCATGATTGGTCTGGACTGATTTTTCTTCTCTAAATATGATTTTTATCCATTAATGAAATTTAATCGAAGTATTGTTTTTCTTCTGTTTTTAGTGATTTTTTTTGGTGAAGCCTTAGGCCAATCTATATATCAACCTAAAGATCATTATGACGCCCAATCTCAAGGCCTAGTTGAAAGGATTAGAGCTGAAGGAAGGAAGTATTCAGATCCATTGCCTAAAAATCATGGGGTGATCAAGGACGTAATAGATGAGTCTGTTGAATGGCATGTTGAACAGATCTCTAATGGTAAATTCATCAAAGATCCAGTTTGGGAGAAATACATAAATGGAATAGTAGATAAAATTGTTAATACGACAGGTGTAGCAAGACCATTTAAAGTGTTTATAGTCAAGAATCCCAGTATTAATGCTTTCTGTACTCCAATTGGAAGTCTTATTATTAATAATGGTTTATTGTCGCGTTTAAACTCTGAAGAGCAATTAACATTTGTATTGGCTCATGAAATTGCTCATTGGGAATTAGAGCATATCAAACGACAAATCGTAAATCAAATGAACACAGAGGGAGGAAAAGGGGCGAAAAAAGAAGTTAAGAAATTGAGTTCTGGAAGAATTTCTGTTCAAGGAATACGTGAGATTCGAAGGTACATGGAAAGGATTAGTAAATTCAGTCGAGATATGGAACTAGAAGCTGATTCCATGGCCTTTCTTATCTATACGAAACTTAGATATGACAGTCACTTAGCTATTGAGACCATGGATATGTTGGATTCAAATTATCTGTACTCACCTTACTATGGAAGCAAATTATTCAAAGCATTGGATTTTGAAAAGTTTCCTTTCAATACTAAATGGGTCACTGATGATAGTAATAGAGAGTTTAGAATTGCTGCTGCAAGAGTTGGCCCACTTAGTACACACCCAGAACTTCCTGTTAGAAAAGAACGTTTATTGAATAAAATTGAAAGTTCGTCATCTTTTTTTATAGATGCGCCATCTGCTCAATTTGATAAAGTCAAAAGAGAAGCAGCCATGGAAGATATTATTTGTGCTTATGAAATAGATTATTACTTAGATCAATCACTCTATTATGCTTTGCGGTTGTACAATGAGGATAAAACTAATTCATTTGTCAATGAAATGATAACCAAGATTTTGTACAGAGTGAGTGAATTAAAGGAAAATGGAATGTTTCTTGTTCGTTCGGAAATAGAAAGAACTAATAAAGAGCTGTATTATGTTAACACATTTTTAAATAATATCACGGATAATGAGGCATTGGATTTGGCCTTTTATTTTTTGAACCATAAAGGTAATTTTGATAAAAGGAATGAGGAGCATTTTATGGTGTTGTATGAGATTTGCGGAGCAACAAATAGGTTTAAAATGCAAGAAATGGTTAAAAATGGATATCGTGCTACTTTTCCGAAAGGAAAGTATCTTTTGAGAATGTACTGATCAATTCTTTGTGTTATGAAGAACTGGTTTTTAACATTCTGAAAGAATTAAAATGTCAGATTGAACATAATGCAATTTTCGTATTTTGAGTAATTGAAATCTATGATTCCAAGGATAGATCCATCATATATATTCTTACTTTTATTCTTGATTTCATCAAGTGAGGCAAAATGTCAATGGGAGTATGATTATACCCCGAAAAAGACTTTTAACTCTACTTCCACAAGTTTGATTCGGAGTTTGACAATTCAAGGTGCCCAACAAATAATGCTGTTAAGTAAAGAAGAGGAACATTTGAAAGAGTATTTGGCCGGAAACACTATAGAATTAATTAACCTGGTCAAAAATGAGAAATTCATTGATGATGACTCACTTAAGGCTTTTTTACACCGTATTGTTAAAAACATCACAAGAAACAATGATATTGTCACGCCAAGAAAAGTACTCGTTCTAAAGAGCACTAAAGTAAATGCCTACAGTTTAGGCGATGGTACACTTGTCATTTGTAACGGATTATTGGCTAAACTTAATAATGAAAAAGAACTGGCCTTTATTTTAGCCCATGAGATTGCCCATTGGCAGTTTAATCACTTTAAACAAAAAATTATTCAGAACATAAATGCTATTGAGAAATACAAACCGGATTTAGAATTTAAGAGTGTTAAAAAAAGTAGTTACTCATTAGACGCCATAAGAAATGTGAAAAGGTGGCATTATAATCGTAGGAGATTTAGTAGGGAAGTGGAATTGCAAGCTGATTCTTTGGCTCTGATTTTGTATAGCAAAGCTTATGATGATTCGGAATATGCTGCGATTGCATTACAAAACTTGGACTCAGGTATTTCTCAATCTCCTTTTTTGGGTGCAGGGATTTTCAAGGATTTGAATTTTAAAGAGTTTCCATTTAATAAAGACTGGGCGACCTTAGAACAAGTAGCTCACTATGATATTTCCAATTATCAATCTTTTCATCCTGACTCGAGTTTAACACACCCTGTCATTGAATATAGAATAGCAGAGCTTAACAAATTCAATTCGGACTCAACGAAACAGTTTGTTCCAACCATTGATTCAAATTATGCAAAAGTGAAAATGAATGCAATGTTTGAAAATATTGGGAGTGCAAGAAGTAATGGAAATTTGGATCAAGCTATTTACTTCTCTCTTAGATTGAAGCAGCGTTATCCAAATAACGCATATTTAACACAAGAATTGGGTGACTTATTTTTGACCATATATAATTTGAAAATCGACGAATATAAAATTGAATATGATGAAGACACGGTAGGTTATAATCGTGAGCAGCGGTATGTTTATAATTTCGTCCATAACATTAAACGCTCGGAAATTGGAGAATTGTCATACTATTTCATGAATAAGAAAGAGAATTTTAATCGAGAAAGGGAAGAACATTATTATCTCTTATATGAAATATGTAGTAATACTGCGCGGATGAAAATGAGAGGTTTGGTCAAGAAAAAGTACACCGAAAAATTCAAAGAAGGTGATTTTTTGGAGGCGATGGATTAGCTAGGCCAATTCTTTTAAATCGACAGGCACAACCCGTGTTACACCTTGTTCGACCATTGTAATCCCATAGATGATATCTGTGGCGGACATGGACCTTTTATTATGTGTCACAATAATGAATTGAGATTCTCCAGAAAAATCCCTGATGATGTTGTTAAACTTGTCAATGTTAGCATCGTCCAATGGTGCATCAACTTCATCAAAAATACAAAATGGAGCAGGCTTGAGAAGGTAGATAGCAAATAGAAGAGAAGTTGCTGTGAGTGTTTTTTCTCCTCCTGAAAGCTGATTGATAGTGAGTGGTCTTTTACCTTTTGGTCTAGCCAAAATCTCAATAGTGGATTCCAAAGGATTTTCAGGGTCAGACAATTTCAAATCACATTGATCTTCTTCTGTGAATAGAGAACGGAATACACGAATGAAGTTCGTTTTTATACTTTCAAATGCTTCCATAAAACTGCCTCTGGCAGCTAAATCAATTTCACTTATAGTCGAGATCAATGACTCCTTGGCTTTGGCTAAATCTTCTTTCTGTGTAATAATGAAATCATGCCTCTCTTTAATTTCATTGTATGCTTCCATTGCCATTGGGTTAATAGGTCCCATGCCGTCCAATCGCGATTTGAGCTTTTCTACTTTTGAAGTAAGTTCTTCTTCAGTTAATTTTCTGAGTGCTAAAACTTTTTCTTCAACATCTTCTTCATCAATCAACAATTGATCAATATCCACATTGAATTCAACAGAAAGTCGTTCTTTTACACCTGTCAATCCTAATCTTGTTTCATTGAGATTGTTTTGGATTTCCATGATTCTACTGTCAGTTTCCTCACGAGTGCGTTGAATTTCTCGTCCTTCTTTTTCTAGGTTCTCAATTTCCTCCCTGCCGGCATAGTAGGTTTTTTCTACTTCAGTTACACCTTTCTCAATATTTTCTTTTTCATCATACATTGCAATGAGAATATCATCATTGGCGTCGGAGTTTTCAACCAGTGTCTTGACCTCTTCGTCTGTTTTCTTTAGCTCTTCATGATTCCTTTCGATTCTTTCTTTTGCAGACTCAAGATTGGATTCTTTGTGATTTATTTCTTGAGTGATGCTAGCGACTTTGTTTTCTTGTTGATGATACAAGATATTTTCCTGATTGAAAGCAGAAGACTTTTCGTTGAGTAAGTCATTATAGGCGGCGAGCTCCGTTTTGAAAGAGTTGTTTTTAGTTTCCAATTCATCCAAAAGCTTTTGATCAGAACTAATATTGGGCGTTAAATTTTCAATTTCTTGTTGATGAGCTGCGATTTTTTCAAGGACATCGTCTTTTCTCGTAACATTTTCAGACAGCAAGGAAGAAAACTGTTCTTGCTTTGTTCTGTATGACACTAGCTCTTCATTAACCTTTGCCAATTCCGATTGCACGTGCTCGAGCTGTTCGTCAAAGTTACCTTCTTTAAATCTGTTTAAGTCACTTACTTTTTCTTCTAAATTGGCATTCACTTCATCAAGTTTTATCTTCAGTTTCTTGATGGCTTGTGCTAGTTTTTCTAAGTTCTTTGCTCTACCAATTCTTTTTCCTTCAAATAGACCAACAGATCCGCCTGTAATACTAAATGGACGATCAATGACTTTTCCATTTTTGGTGATCAAAACGGTTTCACGTCGATCCATTTTGTCGGTACTTTCATATTCGGTGATATAAACATTATCCAGAATGAAGCCAATAAGCTTTTTGTATTTCTGGTCATATTCTACTACTTCAGTGGCAGGGCGTGAATTCTCTAGGATTTCCGTTTTTGTGGATTTGAACTTCTCGAACCGATTTAAGATGAAAAAATTCGCCTTGCCTTTAGCTGCATCACTTAATATATTAATCGCTTTAGTTGCTTCTTTTTCAGACTCAACTATATAATAATTCATATAAGGTTCCAGAAAATTCTCAACAGGAACTCGATATTCTTCTGGGCAGGTAAGAATATCAGAAAGGAGAGGAGCATTGTCACTCCATCCTGTCTCTTTTTTTAGAAACTTAATTGCTTCGGGAAATCCTTCAAGGTTATCAACCAAAGACTTTGTTAAATTGTATTCATTTTGAGAAGAATCAAGTTTTCGATTAACTTGATTTTTTTCTTCTCTAATAACCTCAACCGTTTTTTCTAGGTGGTTGATTCTGTTTTTTAGTTCTTCGTCTTTAGATTTAATGTATTCGAATTCTTCTTGTTTTTTATTCTTTTCAGCTTCGATTTCTAAAAGACGTTTTTCGAAAACTTGAATACTTTCAGTCTGTGAATCTGTATCGGTTGTAGTCTTTTCTAATTCTTGTTTTAAAGCACTAACCTGGATATTCTTTATTTCTAAAGACTTTGAAAGCTGATAAACGGCTTCTTTTTTTTCGGTGAATTGCTCATTCAATTCCTCACCTTGGTTCTTTAAATCAATATTTTTTTCTTTCTCTGTTTCATAATCAGAGCGTAGAGAATTGAGTTTTAAGGATAACTCACCCAATATTTTTTCAGAAGTAATTTTCTCCTTATTTAGGCTGGCAATCGAAAATTCTGCTCGTTCGCTACTCTTTCTGTCTTGCTCAATGATTTCTTTGAGGTTATCACTTCTGTCATTCAAGAAACGTAGACGTTCATTTTTGATCTTCTTTTCGCTTTCATATGATCGGATGCCATTCACATGGTCATTGAGGGCTTTTTGTCGAGAAGCTAGTAATTTCTCTTTGTTGACTAATTCAACTTTGGATTTTTCAACGAGGGCATCCTTTTCAGAAAGGAGCTTGTTCAAACTTATTTTTTTATCACTTGATTTTTCAAAGTCATTTTTTAATTGATCAAGAGATTCTTTCTGATGTTGAACATTTTTTTTTGCAAGCTCAACACTTATGATTTTGTAATCTTCTTTTATTTCGTAGTATTTCTCAGCTTGTTTTGCCTGACGTTCTAATGATCTAAGATTTTTTTCTATTTCGAAGAGAAGATCTTCTACACGCTCCAAATCAGCATCAGTGTCTCCCAATTTTTTGAGCGTTTCTTTCTTTCTGATTTTAAACTTTGAGATACCTGCAGCTTCTTCAAATAAGGCCCGACGTGAGTTGTCCCTATCATTCAAGATATTGTCAACCATGCCCAGTTCAATGATTGCATAACTATTAGAGGCAATCCCAGTGTCCAAGAATAAACTTGTGATGTCCTTGAGCCTACATGTTACTCCGTTTAGTTGATATTCGCTTTCACCAGACCTATAGTAGCGGCGTGTAATAGTTACATTTGAATATTCTGTTGGTAGTAGGTTTTTCGTATTATTAAACGAGAGAGATACTTCAGCTAGTTGTGTGGGTTTTCTGCTTTTAGTTCCGTTAAAGATGATATTATCCATCTTTTCGGATCGAAGAGACTTAACTTTTTGTTCTCCTAGAACCCAGCGTATTGCGTCCACTACGTTTGATTTTCCACATCCATTTGGTCCCACGATACCTGTAATGCCTTCATCAAAATTGATGACGACTTTATCGCCGAAACTCTTAAATCCTTTTATCTCTAACTTCGTAAGTTGCATGAGGTTTGTCTATGTGGAAACCAACAAATTTACTTTTTTTTCCTAGATTTGGGATATGGATGATTCTAATATTTTATACTATTTAGCACTTGCGGGAATCTATATTATTTCTCGTGTTTTGAAGAAGAAAAAACCGGTTGAAGAACCTGTTGAATATGAAGAGTCTACACCTGAAGCAGTGTCAAGTCCAAAGCCGAAACGACCGAGTTCTGTAGAGGATATATTGAAAGAATTGTCAAAAGAATTTACACCACAGGAAACAGAACCGATTCCCGAAAATGTAATTAAACCAGTTCAAGCAAAACCTACTCCTTTACCTGATTATCAGGCTGAGAACATTGAAGCAATAAAACCTGATGAAAAAATTGATATAGTGCCTCATAAGCCCATAGAAAGGAAAAAGCCAACCTATGAAAGATCCATTAAATTTGAAATAGAAGAAGAAGAAAATGAGGTAACAACTGAGATTAGGGATTTTTTGGCTGAACAAGACGGTCCTAAAAAAGCTATTATTTTGAAAGAGATATTTGACCGGAAATATTAAATACTTTCTATTTCTTTTAACTCTTTCTCAAATCCTCCACTCAAAATCGGAAATCTACACCATGTTTTAGGGTCTACATTGAAGTCATCTATATGAAAAGATGGAGCCAATCTTTCTCGTTTCCATTGGTTGATCGACCATAGACGATAGAATTTTTTAACATAGCCTTTTAATTGATCATGATCAATTTTGAGTGAATTTTTCAATTCAGAAAAAACGGTTATAGGAGATTTTCTTTCAAATATTCCCAGCCGCTCTATGTCCCTGAGAACTGAATAGGGCATCAAATCATCTTCATCGGTCTGAGTGTATTCCTTTGGTCTCAGTTCTGCTGTAGGGGTTAGCGCGTTTACAAATTTTAATCCTTCATAACCTAATTTTTCTTCTGCATATTTTAGCCATTGAAGAATAAATGGTTTGTCGACCCCAGCGATAGGAGCCAAGCTTCCGCTAGTATCACCATCCATGGTGGTATATCCAACATCTCCTTCACTTCGGTTGGATGTAGTCAAAAGAATTTGCTGATTAATATTTGCTATCATCCAGATTAATGGAGAACGTGACCTGGCTTGTATATTTTGCAGGGCAATGTCATCAGTTTCCCAACTTAATTTTCTATCGATGGCGTTTTCAACAATGTGATGACTGCTTTGTAGAAGAGGATCGATATTCCATGATTTGAAAGTCGCACCTAATGACTCAGCTAATTTTTCTGCGGACTCTAATGTTTCTTGGCCAGAGTTTTGCGTGCCTTGGTATGCAACAAATAGGAGTTGCTTTACTAGTGAATTGACTGTCGCCGATTCGGATGCATTACAATTGATTGATGCTATAAAGGCTTCAATCCCTATTTCACGTGTTGCATTTTTCACCATTTCAGTGACCAATACTGCGATAGAAGATGAGTCTGCACCTCCACTTAATGATAGTGTATAGCCTTTGGCTCTGCTCTTCCTTAAGTAATCATACAATGCCAAGCTTACTGCGGGGCTAAACTCTTCTAAAGAATTGGAAAAGTGTTGTTCTTGAATTGATTCTTTATCAATAACACCGATTTTATAAGTGACAAGATTGAATGGTTTAAAGGAGAATCTTTTGTTCCTTCTGAGTAATTCACCTTTATGAGCCAGTAATACATCTCCGTCATAAATGACTCGACCAGACTCATTCCCCAACTGATTGGCATATAAATAGTAACAATCGAATTGCTGACTACTATCAATAACTAAATCTTCTCTGGTTTTGACTTTGTTGAAGGAAAAATGACTTGCGCTAGGGTTTAGAATTAGTTGAACTCCTTTGTCATAAAGTCTACAAGCAGGTCGATCTTGATTCCAGGCATCTTCGCATATTTCAAAACCAACTCTAACTCCAGAAAGAATAAACGTTTGATCTCCAATTGGGTAAGAATGTCCATCAAGTACAATTTTGGACATAGTATTTTTTGGCCAAGGATTGAACCATCTTTTTTCATAATGAATACCATCATTCGCTAAAAACTGCTTGGCATAAAATCCTTGTATTTTTGCATCTGCTATAATACAAACAACATTGTATGTTTGATTGTCCACAATCATAGGTAACCCTACTGAGACAGCAATGTGCTTGCAAAGCGGTACAACTTTACTTAAAACTTCTAATGCTTGTTCAGAGACCCAATTATGAAGAAATAGGTCTTGACACCCATAAGATGTGATACAAAGTTCAGGAAGGCATAAAATATTGACCTGCTGAGAAATAGCAGTTTCAATACTAGCTTTGATATTATTGAAATTTCCTTCCCAATCAATAGGTGTTTGATTAAGACATGCACCGCCTATTTTGACCATTCTGTCTGATAAGATTAAATCCTATTCAATATTAAGCAATTGGCAGGATTTTTCTGCCGCATTCTGTTCTGCTTTTTTCTTACTAAGTCCGTGGCCAACGCCAATTTCTTTGGAGCCAACTATAATTTTGGCTTCAAATTTTTTAAAATGATTTTGATCTTTCAATTCGTTAACTTCAAACTTTAGGTCCTTATTTTCCTTTTGGGACCACTCTATGATCTTGCTCTTGAAATTGACATCAGTACTGATTATTTCATCAAGGTCAACATGGGGAATGACCAGTTTTTTAAGAATGAATTTATTACATTTTTTATATCCTAAATCTAGGTAGGCAGCGCCTACAAGAGCTTCTAACGCATCTCCGTAGATTGATTTGAAGGATAGATTATTTCCTTTCATGTTGCCATTGTACTGGATCATATCTGAAAGGCCGATTTTCTTGGCTAATTGGTTGAGGTTTTCTCTATTTACTATTCTGGATCGAACTTCTGTGAGAAAACCTTCGTCTTTGAATGGATATTTGTTGAAAAGGTATTGAGCAACGACCATTCCTAAAACTGCATCACCTAAGTATTCCAGCCTCTCATTAGATTCTAAAAAACCCTTTCTTTTTTCTTTGGCCACAGAAGTGTGTCTCATCGCCAGATAATACAAATCTAAATTGGACGGTTTTGATCCAATAATTTGTTTTATGAGATTTGAAAATTCTCGATGCTTTGATTTACCAATTAAAAACAGAGGTATAAAATTTGAATGAACAATACTTATCCTTCGAATTTACGGAAAACGATAGAAGTATTATGCCCTCCAAACCCAAATGTATTGCTGACTGTTATGTCAATCTTTCTTTTCTGAGCTTTATTGAATGTTAAATTCAATTTGGCATCGAACCTTTCGTCATCCGTAAAGTGATTGATGGTTGGTGGTACTGTTTGATTTTGAATCGCCTTAATGCATGCAGCGGCTTCAATAGCTCCAGCAGCTCCCAATAGGTGCCCTGTCATTGATTTAGTGGATGAGATATTCAAATCATATGCGTGCTCATCAAAAACATTTTGAATCGCAGTTAATTCACTAAGATCTCCTAGGGGAGTAGATGTTCCATGCACGTTGATATAATCAACTTCTTCCGGCTTAATATTAGCATCTAGAAGTGCATTCTTCATTACATTGGTTGCGCCAAGTCCTTCTGGGTGTGGAGCCGTCATATGGTATGCATCTGCTGACATTCCAGCTCCTATCAATTCAGCGTATATTTTTGCGCCTCTAGCTTTGGCATGTTCATATTCTTCAAGAATAATACATGCAGCGCCTTCTCCTAACACAAATCCATCTCTGTCCTTGTCAAAAGGCCTAGAAGCAGTTTCAGGTGAATCATTTCTTTCTGATAGTGCTTTTAAAGCATTAAATCCACCTACACCTGATTCACAAACTGCTGCTTCAGAACCACCAGATATAAAAATATCTGCCATTCCAAGTCTAATGTAATTAAATGAATCTATCAGTGCATTGGTTCCAGAGGCACATGCACTTACCGTAGTAAAGTTGGGTCCTCTAAATCCGTATTTTATTGAAATCATTCCGGGGGCAATGTCCGCGATCATCTTAGGGATGAAAAACGGATTGTACCTAGGGGTTCCATCACCACCAGCAAAATTTATTGTTTCATCTTGAAACGTTTTCAATCCGCCTATTCCAGCTCCCCAAATTACTCCTGCTCTATCTACATTGACTTTTTCAAGATCCAATCCAGAATCGACCATCGCTTCATCTGCTACAACATGAGCAAACTGTGTGAATAAATCCATTTTACGAGCTTCCTTTCGATCAAAATGATCCATGGGTTCGTAATTCTTTACTTCACAAGCAAATTTAGTTTTGAATTTTTCAGCATCGAACCGGGTGATAAGCCCTGCGCCACTTACACCATTTTCAAGATTTTGCCAATATTCATTAGCATTATTTCCTAATGGTGTAAGTGCCCCAATGCCGGTAACAACTACGCGCTTTAATTGCTGCATATATATGAGTTGCCTTTAAATAGGTGTAATTATTTTGCGTTTTCTTCCAAGTAGGTGATAGCATGACCTACAGTTGCGATGTTTTCTGCTTGGTCATCTGGAATAGAGATGTTGAATTCTTTTTCAAATTCCATGATTAACTCAACTGTATCAAGAGAATCAGCACCTAAGTCGTTTGTGAAGCTAGCTTCTGCATTAACTTCTGACTCTTCTACTCCTAATTTGTCGATAATAATTGACTTTACTTTTTGTGCTATATCAGACATTCCTTTTATTGTTTTGTTTAAAAATCAGTGCAAAGAAATGAATTAAAAATATTAAAGTCAAACAAATTATGGCATTCCGCTGAGCTGTTGAAATAACATCAATTGATATGTTAATTTATTCTTTTGCCTTTAGTCTTGATTACCAATGAGCTGAACCATAAAAAGGTGGATTAATTTGATTTGAGAGACGCTTTTTTGATAATGGAAAAAAAGACTCATATAAAAACCTTTTTGTTGTTTTTGATTAAATAATGGCGATATTTGCACTTCAATTTTTTAGAACACATAATTTTTAATAAAAATCGCTAAGCAAGGTTACAATAGAAGGGGATTTCGAGGAAGAGTCGAAGAACCCTACAAAGTCAATGATAAAATATCAGCTTGGGAAGTTAGAGTTGTTGGCGAAAACGTAAAAGTAGATGTTTACAAACTGCCAAAAGCCCTTGAATTGGCAAAAGAGCAAGGTTTAGATTTGGTTGAAATATCTCCAAATGCTGAACCTCCAGTTTGTAAAATTGTCGATTATTCCAAATTTAAGTACGAACAGAAGAAGAAGCAGAAGGAAATTAAAGCTAAAGCTCATAAATCTGTTTTGAAAGAAATTAGGTTTGGACCTAATACTGATGATCATGATTTCAATTTCAAATTGAATCATGCCATTAAGTTTTTAGGTGAAGGTGCAAAGGTTAAGGCCTATGTGCATTTTGTAGGAAGAACAATTGTGTTTAAAGAAAGAGGTGAGATTTTACTTCTCAAATTTGCGCAAGCTTTAGAAGATTATGCTAAAGTGGAGCAATTACCTAAGTTGGAAGGAAAACGAATGTTTTTAATGCTTTCACCTAAGGTTGTTAAGAAATAATATAAGTAAGTATTAATTAATAAATAGAAATGCCA
>JAGDZN010000012.1:228998-424164 GCA_049115835.1 Reichenbachiella sp. | reverse complement strand
CCTTTCACCTGGCCTCTCTCTCCCAATTTTTCAACCTTAACAACATGCCAATTCGCCAGACCCCTCAAGACCTTCCCCCCTCACAGGGACGCAAAGATAGAACTATCAATACCACTTCTCCCAACACTATTTCAAAATATGTAAGAATATGCAACCCTAATAAACCTAACTATCTAGAACAGAGAAAAATGAATAGAGAAAAAAAATAACTAATAGTCCACCATTCATAATTCAGCATAATATGTGTCCTTTAAAAAAACAACTTTTCATTCGGATAGTGAAATTGATTTCATTGTATAATTATTACATTTGAAATACTCTAATATTACCAATAACTATGATTCGTGTACCATTTATTATTTTAACACTCTTCTTGACTAACACCTTATCCTATAGTCAAAAAGTGTTCAAGTCAAAAGGCGAAGCTCATATACTCATGGAGAGTAACCAGAGCAGAGATGACACAAAACTTCAAGCGAAGAATGAAGCCATTATAAATGCCATAGAAAATGCGGTGGGCACCTATATAGAAAGAGAAACCAATATGGACCTAGAAGATGGTGAAATTACCTTCAAGATGGTTGGTTCCACCAAAGTCAAGGGAGAATGGTTAAAGACATTGGACATTCAGTATGAAGAAAACACAAGATCTCCTAAAGGAGAAAATGTTGAAATCTGGATAACATGTAAGATAACAGGCAATGTAAGAGAAATCATCCGTCCTAAACTCAACTTTGAACTTGAGTCCTTGAATTGCCTAGATAAAAGATGCAGAACCAAAGAGTTCCTTAATAATGAAGATTTATTTATTTACTTCAAGTCTCCTTCTTCAGGCTTTATTTCCATATACATAAAAGAAGAAGAGTCAGTCTATAGACTCCTTCCTTATAGTGACATGTCCGGAGAATACATCAACTCAGTCCCTGTAATAGCAGACAAGGAGTACATCTACTTCTCAACGGATGAGAAAACTGACTACTTTGATAATTTCTCCTCTAGTCGAGTAGATGAATTGGTTATGTCTACCGATGCTGAAATGGAATATTTGACTTTATATGTAGTATTCTCATTAAAACCGTTTACAAAACCAATCCTACAAGATGGGAAACTCATAGAGGAAGATTATAGTATGCCAAAATCGCTTTCGGAAAGGAAATTCACAGAATGGATTTCCGATAACAGAATTCATAACATTGATTTCAATTATGATGTAGTTCAACTTAGGATTAAAGGAGATTGATTTAGAAGGCATTATTAATTAAACTTGTGTACTAACTAAAACAATCTTCCAGCTAAAAAATTAAAATACAGTATAACCTTAACAATTTAAACATGAAAAATTTTACAAAAATCTTAATAGTAGCATTGTTCTTTTCTTTTGCTAATACTAGTTACGCCCAATTCGGGAGTAAATGGACCTTTCAAGGAGGGGCTGGCGTGGTTTTACCTCAGGGTGAAGATATGTCATTTTTCAAGGCCGGTCCTTCTATTGATTTAGGAACACAATACAATTTCTCAAGAAAGTTCTCCGTTGCGACATTATTGAAAATAGCTACACTACAAGATAACGTTGGTTTTGATTTAAAATACAGAAATATTGGTATAAGTGTTGTGCCAAAATGGAGATTTCTAGTGGACAAAAAAGTCAACCCATTTGTTTTCGCTGGACTGAGTTTCAATCAAATGTTACTGAAATTTGGTGGTGGTGATGGATTTGGTGCAGAAGAGTCAGTAGAATGGAAAGGAGGGGCAAGTTTCGGATTTGGCGCGGATTATGGCATTTCAGATACATTTGCACTATTCGCTCAGTGGGGATACAACACGATTTTTTATGAAGATGTTGCGTTGAATACCACTTACTGGCAAGCTGGTGTCAACATTAGTATTGGAAAAGCGAGTTCATTATAATAAATATAATACACTATAAAAGTCCGATTCTCCGATTAAAAACTAATCGGAGAATCGGATTTTTTCATTAACTTGAAAATATTAAATAAACCATCTCCTGTCATGAAACATATCAGCATTATTACTTTAGCACTGATTTTGTCTTTAACAAGTCATGCCCAAGTCAATTTGGAACAGGTATTTTCCACAAAAAAGCATAAAATTGTATGTGCCGATTATAGCCCAGATTCAAAATTCATAAGCACTGGCGGATTTGATAGTAAAATAAATGTTTGGGACGCCAGTTCTGGTACCATCGTAAAAACATTAAGTGGACTCAAAGATTTTCCACTATCCTTGGCATATAGCGCTGATGGCAATTACCTTATTAGTGGAGGTAAAGATTCCAAGGTTTCCATTTGGAATATGAGCATGGGTATTCTTCAAATTCAAATGAAAGGTCATAAGGGAGACGTTACTTCAGTAGATATAAGCAAGGACAATATCATAGCTTCCGCAAGTAAAGACAAGTCAATCAAGGTTTGGAACATGAGTGGAACTCTACTCAATACATTATATGGACATGCTGCTGAGGTTATGTCCCTTGAATTCAGCCCAGATGGCACTAAATTAATATCAGGAAGTGCAGATGGTACTGTGAAGGAGTGGGATATGGAGAAATATCAACTGATTCAAACGATCCCAGCTAACGAAGGGTGGACAAGGAGTGTCGCTTATAATTACAATGCCACACTTATTGCGAGCGGTGGAGACGATGGGAAAATTGAAATTTGGAATGCTGCTGACGGGCAGAATCAAAATTCTATCATAGGACATAGTAATTGGGTGCAAACTATCGAATTTAGTCCCGATGGTAGGTATGTAGCAAGTGGCGGTCACGACAATATTTTAACTTTAATAGATACAGAAAATGGATCGATTGTTTATAATTCTCCTCCTCAAGATTATTTCGTACTCTGCGTAGCTTTTGAACCTACAGGAAAGCATTTTGTATCTACCAGCCTTTACTCTGAAAAATTAAACGTCTGGGATATTTCCGCTCTAAACATCAGCAACAAATCCAATGACGTTGAATTACCAAAGACAAAAGCGCTGATAGCTTGGAACTCTGCCAATAATACATCCACTGAAAACCTTTCATTTCAAGTGAACGCAAATATAAAATCGGACTCTGAAGTCAGCAGTGTTGATGTTTACATTAACGGGAAAAAGTTTTCAACAGAAAGAAATTTATATGGGCAAACTCCCTCCTCTAATTTTGACCATAATTTCCAAAAAATTGTTTATTTAAATTCTGGTTCAAATGAAATAAAACTAGTTGCATACAACTATGGTGGACAAAGTGAATCGCAATTATTAAACGTAACATTTGTTGAACCTAAGAAAGAAGAAGTAATTGTGCAGACACAACCTAAACCTGCAGTAGTTGCAGCACCTGTTGTAGCTGCTGTTGCAGATGCTGCTATTAGTTCTGATGAATTGGTGCAAGGTCTATCGAAAAATAAATCAAATCCCTATCGTTATGCGCTCATTTTTGGTAATGAAGACTACAGTTCGTATCAGACAGGATTGGAAAGCGAATCTAATGTTGATTTTGCTGAAAATGATGCTAGGGCATTTAGAGAATTTGCCATCAATATTCTGGGAGTACCGGAAGATAACGTCATGATGAAAATCAATGCCAGAGCGATAGAAATGGATGATTTAGTCAGCAAGTTAGGGCCTATCACAAAAGCCCTTAACGGAAAGGCAGAAATAATATTTTATTATGCAGGTCATGGTTTTCCAGATGAGCAAACGAAAGAACCTCATTTAATTCCCGTAGATGTGAGTGGAACAAATTTAAAATTTGCAGTCAAATTAAAAGATCTTTACGCTACCCTTTCACAACACCCTTCAAGTAAAATTACTGTCTATTTAGATGCTTGTTTTAGTGGTGGAGCAAGAGAATCGGGCCTTGTAGCGGCGCGAGGTGTGAAAATCAAGCCCAAAGAAGAGCAGCTGGGAGGTAATCTTGTTGTGATGTCTGCTAGTAGTGGCAGCGAATCTGCTTTACCTTATAAGTCGAAAAAACATGGCATGTTTACTTACTTTCTCCTCCAAAAACTAAAAGAAACTAATGGAGATCTTTCATACAGAGAGTTATCAGAATATGTTGCTGAACAAGTAGGTGTAAAATCAGTGTTGATCAATAGTAAATCTCAATCCCCTCAAACCAATACCAGTTCTGGTATTCAAGATACCTGGGGAGATTGGACAATACGTTAACAGTAGCTTTACCCATTAAACTTATTGGTATACAGACGCTTTTATTTATTTCAGAAGCGTCTGTTTTCTATCTGGGCCTACTGAAACAATATCAATCGGTAAACCTATCTTTTCTTCGATGTATTCTACATAGGTCTTTAAAGAATTTGGCAATCCATCATAAGTACTGATACCCGTTAAGTCTTCCTTCCAACCTTCTAAGGTATCATAGATCGGTTCTACCGGCGTATCGGCCAAATCATAGGGCAATTCTTCAGTAACCTCACCAGAAGCTAATTTATAACCCGTACATACGCTTAGCTGATCAAACCCAGAAAGTACATCAGCTTTCATCATATAAAGCCTCGTTGCGCCATTAATCATTACGGCATATTTCAGTGCTGGTAAATCTAGCCAACCACATCTTCTTGGTCTTCCGGTAGTAGCCCCAAATTCAGCGCCATTTTTTCTTAATAGTTCCCCGGTCTCATCATGCAATTCAGTTGGAAAAGGTCCACTACCGACTCTAGTACAATAGGCTTTGAACACTCCAAATATCTCCCCTATTTTATTGACAGCTACGCCCAAGCCAGTACATGCAGCGGCTGTAGTGGTATTTGAACTTGTAACAAAAGGATAACTTCCAAAATCAATATCCAATAAAGATCCCTGAGCACCTTCGGCTAAAACCTTCTGATTATCAGCGAGCCTTTGATTGATATGGTATTCACTATCAATTAATTGAAAAGACTTTAAGAATTCAACACCATCGAAAAATTCTTTTTCCAATTGCGCTAATTCAAATTCATAATCGTATCTACTTAAAATATCCAGGTGCTTCTTCTTTAGTGCTTCATATTTTTCATTGAATCCTGGCGATAAGGTATCTCCTGCACGTAATCCACTTCTAGAAATCTTGTCTTCATAGGTAGGGCCTATTCCTTTTAGCGTAGACCCAATTTTCTTCTCTCCTTTGGCGCTTTCATATGCACCATCCAAAATTTTGTGAGTAGGAATGATCAATTGAGTCTTTTTAGAAATAAGTAATCGCTCTTTATCGTAATTCTCAAATTTCTCAAGTGCTAATATTTCTTTTTTAAAAATTGCTGGATCTAGAACGACTCCATTTCCAATTACATTTTCAGAATTTTTATGAAATATCCCAGAAGGTATTTGGTGCAAAACATGCTTAGTGTCTCCAAATTTCAAAGTGTGACCTGCATTGGGGCCACCTTGAAACCTTGCAATAACATTATAATTAGGTGTAAGGTAATCGACTATTTTCCCTTTTCCTTCATCGCCCCATTGGAGGCCAAGTAATACATCTACAGACATTACGGTTTTCTATTTTTCTAATTCTTGTTTAGCCATATCTAGGTTTTCAACGACTTTGAAAATGGCATTTAGTTTGGTGATTGCTAAAAGTTTTTTAACATGATCTGACGGGTTGACGATGACCGTTTCTCCGCCTTTGTTTCTAAACTTAGTGAGGATGGTGATGAGTACTCCTATTCCGCTACTATTGATATATCGCACTGAAGATATATCAATTGCATTTTTAGTAACGTCATTATTGATCGCATCAGTAACTGCCTCTATGATTTCCGGGCCGTTTTCTTCTCCTATCAAATCACCCTCAAAAGTGATGAACAAGATGCCATCTTTGATATAATTTTCAAAATTCATTTGAAATACTAATTTATTGATTAATCAGACTTCTTCGGTTTTGCAAAAAAGTATAAGGAATGATGTGTAATATCAATATCAAACATCTCCTCCAGCGTTCTTTTAATATTTTGAATCCTGGGATCACAAAACTCGAGAACTTCTCCTGAGCCTTGCATTAAAATATGATCATGTTGTCTAAATCCATATGCCTTTTCATATTGGGCAAGGTTCTGCCCAAATTGATGTTTGGTGACCAAATTACACTCTACCAATAAATCAAGAGAATTATATACAGTAGCTCTGCTGACTCTATAATTCTTGTTTTTCATGCTGATATACAATGACTCAACATCAAAATGACCTGATTTGCTATAGATTTCTTCCAAGATAGCGTAACGCTCTGGTGTTTTTCTCAGAGATTTGCTTTCCAAAAAACTGGTAAATATGCTTTTTACCTCTTCGAAAATTTTGGCTTTTCCTTTAATATCCTCCTTGACTTGACTCAAAACTCCTTCTATTTTGGATTTTCTTTTCTGGGCATGCAAATATAGTTTTTAAAATATATTATTCGTCAAATATATCATATCGGTTAGCGCTTTCTATCCCTTCTATTTTCGCTAATTGCTTAATTAGTTTATTCAAATGACTCGTATCATCTACATATAGCTGTATACTGCCCTCAAAAATGCCATTGTCCGTATCGATTGTTAATGACCTCATATTCACTTTCAAATCATTGGAAATCAACTCTGAGATATCCTTAATCATACCCATTCGGTCAGTCCCTATCACTTTGATTCCAGCCAAAAACGCAATTTCTTGTTTAGAAGTCCATTTCGCTTTTATGATTCGATATCCATAATTAGACATCAATTCAGTAGCATTCGGACAAGCCGTTCTATGAATTTTGATACCATCACTAACTGTTACAAAACCAAAAACGTCATCCCCAGGAATAGGTTTGCAACAATTGGCATATTTGTATTCCACCAAGTCCATATCATCCCCTATCAAGAGCAAATCCTTATTCGTCTCATTGGCTGTTTTACTCGCTGCAATGATTTCCTGATTAGAATGGACTTTTTTCTTCGGTTTTTTAATAGCATCCGACTTAATGTCGCCTATCTTCTTAATCTCTTTCGAGTCTATTTTACCGATACCAACTTCATAAAAGAAATCGAGAGGTGTTTTAGATCCAAAATATGCGGTAAGCTTATTAACCGTTTCGTTATTAAGCTCTTGTTTAATCTGCTTTAATTTTCGAAGGACAATTTCTTTTCCTTGGCCAGCCGCGACTTTCTTTTCTTCTTTTAAATAATCTTTAATACTCGCAATGGCTTTTGCGCTGACCACCATTTTTAGCCATCCTTCATTCGGCTTCTGCTTTGATGAAGTAAGAATTTCAACTTGATCACCATTTTTCAATTTTGTATTTAACGGAACCAGCTTATTATTGATTTTTGCTCCTAAACAAGATCCTCCAACTTCGGTATGAATATCGAATGCAAAATCTAAAGCGGTAGAACCATTAGGTAGCGTGATCAGCCTGCCTTTAGGTGTAAAAGCATAAACTTCCTCTTGAAAAAGATTCGAACGGAAATCATCAACAAACTCAATTGCAGAAATATCATTCTGTTCTAAAGATTCCCTTACCTTCCCGATCCATTGATCCAAAGAGGATTCACTTTCTTTTGTATTACTATCCTTGTATTTCCAATGTGCCGCATACCCCTTTTCCGCAATGTCGTCCATTCTTTTGGTTCGGATCTGAACTTCCACCCAATTCCCGGTTTTGGTCATCACGGTCGTATGGAGGGATTCATAACCATTTCCTTTAGGGATACTAATCCAATCTCTTAATCGTTTGGGATTTGGCTGATAAAAATCCGTGACAATTGAATATACATGCCAACAAGCTGCTTTTTCATTCTCCAATTCAGCGTCTACGATTATTCGAATGGCAAACAAATCAAATACCTCCTCAAAAGGTATCCCTTGTTTCTTCATTTTGTTGGCAATCGAAAATATTGATTTGGGCCTTCCTTTTACTTCTACTTTGTAGTTTTGTTCACCAATAGCCCTTAATATAGGTCTAACAAAATTTCGAATGAATCTATCCCGCTCATCTTTAGACTCAATAATCTTTCGGGCTATTTCATTGTACTCTTCCGCCTCTCTATATTTCATTGAAAGGTCTTCCAATTCGGTTTTGATGGCGTATAATCCAAGCCGATGTGCAAGTGGCGCGTATAAATAAAAAGTTTCTGAAGCAATCTTTAACTGTTTGTGGCGAGGCATGCTTTCCAAGGTCCTCATATTATGAAGTCTGTCAGCCAATTTTATCAGAATCACTCTAGTATCTTTGGACAATGTCAAGAGCATCTTACGAAAATTCTCGGCTTGCTCAGACATGCTATCTCCAGGAACACCCGAAATCTTCGTGAGTCCATCAATAATCCGTGTGATTTTGGGCCCAAACTCTCTGTCTATGTCTTTCAGTTCCCAACTAGTATCTTCTACTATATCATGGAGTAAAGCTGAAATGATTGAAGTTGTCCCTAATCCGATTTCATTGACACAAATGTCAGCTACTTCGAGCGGGTGATAAATATAAGGCTCCCCTGATTTGCGACGCATGTTTTTATGCGCATCCATGGAAGCATTAAATGCCTTCTTTATTTTTTTTGCATCGTCATCTTTGAGAAAAGGCTTTGCATGACGCAAGAGTTTCCTGTATCTATTCAGAATTTCTCTTTTTTCTTCCTCCTCATTTATAATCAACTGAGCCTCCATTAACTATATTATTTCAAGCGTCTTTTTATCAAAATTAGTGACATTTTTTGACCGAATGAATCCTTTTCTGACCTTCAACTAAAATAAAAATATTTTACAGTCATGATGTTGCCTAATAAAATATTCAAGTTACCTTTGCACTTCCAAAATTTCGAAGCATGCGGATGTGGCGAAATTGGTAGACGCACTAGACTTAGGATCTAGCGCCGCGAGGCATGGGGGTTCGAGTCCCTCCATCCGCACAATTCAATCACCCTCTACCCAAAAATATTTGGTTAGAGGGTTTTTTACTTTTAGTAATTAAGAACAAAAAATCTACAGTTTTGAATATTCAATTAGATCAGATTTCGAAGAACGAAGCACTTGTTAAAATCAATTTGCAAGCTGCTGATTACCAACCCAAAGTGGATGAGAAGATCCGAGAATACAGTAAAAAAGCGAACATCAAGGGTTTTAGACCCGGTAAAGTTCCTCAAGGAGTCATCCAAAAAATGTATGGCAAGTCAATCTTAGTAGAAGAGATCAACCATATGGTTTCGCATCAAGTGATGGACTATATCAAAGAAAATGAAATTCAAATATTAGGTGAACCATTACCTAATTTGGATAAAGTATCAGAACTCGAGTGGGAAAATAAAACCGAATTTGATTTTGAGTACAGCATTGGAATTGCTACAGATTTTTCTCTAGCAGTTGATAAAAAATTCAAAGTGGATACCTATGCAATCAAAGTTGATAAAAAATTGATTGACGAAACTGTTGACAATATCAAGAAACAGTTTGGTGAAATGACTAATCCTGAAATTTCTGAGGAAGACGATTCTTTGTTTGGAAATATCATAGCAGAAGGTATTGAAGATACTAGTGGACTATTAGACATTCTCGAAGTAGAGAAAAAAGCTAAAAAGAATTTTGTTGGTAAAAAGAAAGGGGATATCGTCGAATTTGATCCTTCAAAGCTGATCAAAAACACTGAGGCAAGAGAGAAGTTCTTAGGTGAAGCCAAAGACATCAAAGGAAAAATTAAATTTGAAGTCAAAAATGTAAATAGAGTAGTTCCTGCAGAATTGAATCAAGATTTATTTGACAAGACCTTTGGCAAAGATTTGGTGAAAACTGAAGCTGAATTCTTAGAGAAAGTTACCGCTACGATCACCGATAATTACAAAAAAGAAACAGACGGCTATACGGACCTCAAAATCAGAGACAAGTTCATTGACAAAACGAAAGTGGATTTACCCGATGAGTTTTTGAAGAGATGGCTGGAGAAAACTGAAAACAATCAGTTGACGAAAGAAGAAATAGATAAAGACTATCCCCTTTATGCCAACGACCTAAAATGGTCGATGATCAAAAACAAGATCGCTAAAGACAACGAAATCAAAGCTGAGCATGAAGATGTTGTAGAAGAGGCGAAAAACATGATCAGAGCTCAATTTGGATCAATGGGTATGTCTGATCAAATGGAAGCTAATATTGATTCTTTCGCGGACAATTACCTCAAAGGTGAGGATGGTCAGAATTACATGAAATTGAATGAAAAAGTTTTTAACGACAAAGTGATTTCATTCATCAAAGAAAACATCACGATCAAGTCAAAGGAAGTAACTTTGGATGAATACAAGGAAAAAGCGTAAACTTTCTTTGTTAGTGACCGTCTTTATGAAAAGTCCTTTGAATTGAGGGCTTTTTTTGTTTTTTTGTAGCTCTAATAATCACATAACATAATGGATAAAAAAGAATTCAGAGATTTTGCCGTAAAAGGTCAAAACATAAATGGAAATACATTCGATCAATATACTGGACATGTAGAAAATATGACCAGAGCGGTAATCGAAGAAAGACCAACGAACTTTAGAGAAATCGATGTATTCTCAAGGTTGATCATGGACAGGATCATATTCTTAGGAATGGGTGTGGATGACAATATTGCGAACATCATTACCGCACAATTATTATTCTTAGAATCAGTAGATGCCAAAAAAGACATCCTTCTTTACGTTAATAGTCCTGGAGGATCTGTATATGCGGGCTTGGGCATCTACGATACCATGAATTATGTCAATCCGGATGTGAATACTATTTGCACAGGCTTAGCCGCTTCTATGGGTGCGGTATTATTGGCAGGAGGTGCAGCAGGTAAAAGAGCGGCACTTCCACACGCAAGAATCATGATTCATCAGCCAATGGCCGGTATGCAAGGACAGGCATCCGATATGGAAATATCATTGAAGCAAACTTTGTCTGTCAAAGAAGATCTGTACAACATACTCGCCAAACACAGTGGGAAAACCTATGATCAAATCGAAAAAGATTCAGACCGTGATTATTGGATGGTAGCTGCTGAAGCTAAGAAATACGGCTTGATCGATGAAGTCTTAGAAAGAAAAAGCGACAAATAATCGTTATATTTAATTTAAAAAGTAGGAGATGGCGCAGGTAACGTGTTCCTTTTGTGGAAGAAATAAGAAGGATGTTGATTTGATGATTTCTGGTATACATGCACATATATGTGACAAGTGTATCACTCAGGCTAATCAAATATTATCAGAAGAGTTGAAAACAAAAACTGATATCACCTCTCCTAGTTTTAATCTCATCAAGCCGAAAGAAATGAAGACTCATCTTGATCAATATGTCATTGGCCAGGATGATGCAAAAAAAGTCATGTCTGTAGCGGTGTACAACCATTATAAGCGCTTGATGCAAGAAAAGACAGATGATGATATTACGATTGAAAAATCGAACATCATCATGGTCGGTGAAACTGGCACAGGTAAGACTTACCTCGCACGATCTTTGGCAAAAATATTACAAGTGCCTTTTTGTATCGCTGATGCTACGGTATTGACAGAGGCAGGTTATGTAGGTGAAGATGTTGAAAGTATTTTGACTCGCTTATTACAATCTGCGGATTATGATACTGAAGCAGCTGAAAGAGGTATTGTATACATCGATGAACTGGATAAGATTGCAAGAAAGTCTGACAATCCATCCATCACAAGAGATGTAAGTGGCGAAGGCGTTCAACAAGCGCTGCTAAAGCTCTTAGAAGGCACTGCAGTCAACGTACCACCTCAAGGTGGACGGAAGCATCCTGATCAGAAAATGATCAGTTTAAACACAGAGAACATTCTATTCATATGTGGCGGTGCCTTTGACGGAATCTCTAGACATATTGCCTCTAGGTTAAATACACAACCCATTGGGTTTAGTGCGAAAAATGGCGATGCTTATGATGATCTGGACAAAGAGAATTTCCTTCAATACATCACTGCACAAGATTTAAAAACATTTGGTTTAATTCCAGAATTAATTGGTCGACTTCCAGTACTGACCCATTTAGATCCCTTGTCGAGAACAGCACTCCGTAAGATTCTAACGGAACCGAAAAATGCTTTGGTCAAACAATACACGAAGTTGTTTGAAATGGAAGGCATTGCGTTAGAATTCAAGAAAAACGCACTGGATTATATTGTAGATAAAGCTGTAGAATTTAAGTTAGGAGCACGTGGTTTAAGATCCATCTGCGAAGCTATCGTCAATGATGCCATGTTCGAATTGCCTTCTGATAAGAAGACTAAAAACCTTGTCATCACCAAAGCATACGCTGAAGAGAAATTTGATAAATCCAAGTTTAAAAAATTAAAGGTGGCTTAGTAGCCACCTTTAATTTTTACCTATTCTTTGCGTTGTACAATGTCTTAGACATCTTTTCACTAGTAATAACATTAATTACTTGAATTAAGTCATCCTTGTTCTGATTTTCTTGTATCATACCAGGAGAACTAAAAGTTTCCAAATTCTCATTGTCCAACCATTTCACATACCCTCCTTCGATAACGCCTGAATATAGTACTTCATTTATTGAGACTTTGATCACAATGAATTTTTTCATCTCGTTTGGAATTGATGGATTATTACTTATCCCTACACCAACAGCCAGTAACATTGACTTATCGGCATTCAACAATTCCTCACTTATTTCACCGAGCTCCTTTTCTGCCAACGACTTTTCATTATTCTCTTGATTTTTATCCAAATCTTGTTTAGAAGTTTTGCATTGATTGAACAGGAGTAAAACCAAGAATATTTTTAATGTTAATCTCATATGAGTAACTACTAATTAAGGATGATTCGTTTTGACTTTCTAGAATTTCCATTACTCAATTCTAAAATATATGTCCCTTTTCTTAAAGATGAGAAATCGTGCTCAGAATTTTCAGTATTGATTATTTCTCTTATTAAAAGTTTTCCCGTTAAATCGTGGAGTTTCAAAACTGTCTTGTTGAGACCATTTAAAAAATTTCCGTTTATAATGGTAATTACTCCTTGAGATGGATTTGGGTATACACTCAAAGCAACATTTTCTGGTCCATCAATTGAAGTAACAATATCTACTTCAAAATTACTTGAAAATCTTGTACAACCACTTGCAGTTACTTCTACAAAATACACCCCATTTTGAGTGGCAACATATGATTTTTGATCCGCTCCCTCAATAATTTCATTCTGAAAGTACCATTGATAAGCATCTCCATCGGATGCTATTATGGTAGTTGCGCCTTCTTCAACGGCTCCTAAAGATATAGTTGGGGTATGTGAAGGACCAGTAGCTACGAAATCACTTTTTTCTTCCACAACTTCCCCATTCAAATAACCATTCACTGTCAGTTTTACATCACTAAATGTTTCTACTTCAACATTATATGTAACTGCATGAGGACCAATGCCAGTAACTTTGCTTGGTGTAGCACCTGCCCCAAAGTCCCAATCATAACTAGCAATTGTACCTGTTGATGTGCTATTAAACGTGATCACATGACCACTGCACCCTAGCCTTGATGAGACCTCAAATTGAGGAATCGCTGGCACCAAATCAGCCTTAGTCACTTCAAAATCATCCAGTGCTAACCCTGCATCAGTAGCATTTGCATCACTTAAGAATAAAAAACGTATCATAACATTTTCCTCTCCTAACAAGAATGTAAGGTCCGTAGAATATTCTTCAAAGACATTATTTGTACTTCCACTAAAAATAGGAACCATAGCTCCAAATACAGCCTGAGGATGACTTATGGTAGTGTACCATCCATTTTCTACTACATTATTAAGTTTTACCCAAGAAGCACCAAGATCTTTTGAATACTCTACGATAAATCCATCCCATTCATCCTCAAATCTATACTTGGCTTTAAAATGCAAAGTATACTCTTGAGCTTCGCTTAAGTCAAAAACTGGTGAATATAAACGAGCCTCAGAATCATTTTGATATGCATTTTCTGTCAATCCAGTAACCCATGCATTATTACCACTTGCAGTTCCATCCTTACCAGCAACGTTTGAATTTCCTAATTCAAATGGAGTTCCAGCAATATTCTCTGCAACAAAATCAGATTGCATAGTTTCAAAATCACCGCCATCTGCAGCTAAATACTCTGGTGTGTATTTACTTAAAATGGTAATCAGATCAGTCTTTGTTTCAACCACAGTGCCGGTATTGTTTGTAATTGTTAACGACACAGAAAACAGACCCGAAGTGCTATAAGAATGTATTGGATCTTTTTCTACTGAAGTATTGCCATCTCCAAAATCCCAAAGATAACTTAGAGCGCCTGCTGACTCATACTTGAATGTCAATTCACCCCCTATAGGCGATACAGTATTGTTTACAGAAAATTCTGCGGTCGGCTCACTTTTGACAATTTCGAAATCATCAATCATAAATCCATCTCTATCATAAGTTGAATAGCCCGGAACGATTGCTACAACAAAACGAAAAGACACGTTTGACTCACCAATTAAGAAATTTAATTTATGCTCAGTGTTTTCATTTTCAATCGTATCATCAGAGCCTATCTCATCTTCTAATTGCACAAAATTCCAACCAATTTGATTTTCAAACATATTAAAGGCCAATTCGCACCCTGCAACTACACCTCTATTATACCAATTCACACTTCCATATTCTTGTCGATCGCTACCTAAAGTTTCCCAAATGGATCCTCCATCAGTACTGTATTGCAATTGCATTCCAAAAGGAGCATTGCAATAGGAATTCTCTGCGCTCATTTTAAACTTGACTTTATAGTCAGCTTCTGTTTCAGAAAAATCGTAAGAGGGAGTATATAATGCAAATTTACTCAGCCCTATGTCTCCAAGATCGGCATCCAGATCAGTCTTCCAGGCGTTTGTCCCGGAGCTTACAGTAGCCAACCTACCACTTGGAATACCCAATTCCCATAAGTTTTGCCCATTCAAAAGGGAAATAGCTAAAAAGTCAGAATGGTTGGTTTCGAAATCACCTCCATCAGCCAAACCATAGGGCGTGGGCTTTGATGGTAAGACTGTGATCGTTTGCAAGGAAGAACTGTTTCCGCCATCAATCGACAAGGTAACATCATAAGTGCCTGCTGTGGTAAATGTATGAGAAGTATGCTGTTCTGTGGATGAACCGCCATCCCCGAAACTCCAAGCCCATGAATCATTGGCTGCTTGTGAAACATCTTCGAAATTGACTGCTACTCCTTCATAGGCAACCAATCGATCTGCTTTGAAGGAAGCCGCAGGATTGACCGCAAAAACATTGGATGTAAAGACTCCTCTGCCATAGGTAGCCACTATCACTTGGCCATCAGATTCTCTATACCTAATCATATCGCATCGCACATTGGCCAAACCGGCATTCGTTGGTTCCCATTCAGGTGAAGCAATTGTGATATCGTCTGTACTCCAGACTCCTACTTCAGTAGCTAATAATACTTCACTCCTATTATTAGGATTAAAAATTCCCCATCGAACCGGCATATCTGGCAAATTACCTTCTTTATTGACCCATGAAATACCTCCATCAGTTGTTTCAAATACAGAAACTGCTCCATAATTGAAAAAAGTTACCAACAAATGAGACTCTGTCTCCCCAATGTCAATTGATGAAACTGTTCCTGCTTCTGACAACAGATTACCAGTTATATCCTCCGTTATTGGAGAGCCTGTATTCGCACTTCTAATTCTTGCAACTTTAATAGCACCCTCACCACCAACATAAATAACATCAGTCGTATGTGGTGAAGGTTTTATATGACTGATCGAACCTTGGACTGACACATTTATTGTTTCCAAAGATAGTCCTCCTATGGCCCCATCAATGTTTTTAATTCTTGTAAATTGATTGTCGTTTCCACTTCCATATAATGTATTGGTCTCAGAATCATAGGCTGAAGGGTTGATAAAATTCCCTAATGTTTGATCATCTACTACATCGGTGAATGTCTCACCACCATCCTGTGAAACACGATAACTATTATATATATAACTCGTCACTTGCAGATCTGAGTTGTCTTGATCAATAAAACAAAAACCCCCATCACCCCCTGTTACCTTTACTCCAGATTCTGCTCCTGCATTTGAGAGTTGTATTGTGCCATTATCCTGAGCACCTGCTAAATAATAATGTGAATTTGGTGAATTGGCTGTTGCTACGGCGTAAAATTGAGTGATGTTATATCCGTGATTTCTAGATTCAAAATGAGGATCGATATCTTCTAAGTTTTTAGAATAATAGACACCACCATCCGTTCCAAAAAGACCCTCTGTTGGATGACCTGGTCTGAAAACTACCGAATGTTGATCGGCATGCACATAATCATCACAACCTCCGGTCCAGTAGGATATAAGCTCCCAATCTTCTCCACCATTCAAAGTTCGATGCAAATCGATACCACCAACTATTACCTTTTCTTCATCATTTGGTAAAACACCCAAACTAATACAAAACCAAGCTTGCGCTCTTGTAAAATCAAATAGATTGTTTGTTTCACAGTCCTGTTCCATATATCCAGGAATTGCAAGATCTTCCCAAGTCTCTCCCTGATCTTTGGATTTTACAAAAAAAGCTACTTCATCTGTTCCTGAGCCACCACCATCTGAAACAGCATAAACCACATCACTATTGGACGGTGATACTGCCATTATTATTCTGAGTCCATTTGGATGCGGGGTAATATCCTGCCAAGTGACTCCATCATCCATAGATTTATACATAAAACCTTCTTCAGTAAAAAAACCAGTGCTTGCAAATATGACGTCATCTGTGGCGATTTTGATATCTGCACCTCTACCCTCGATAACACTTGTCCAGTTGTCACCACCGTCAATAGATCTGTAAATCCCAGATGTACCGGTACCAGAAGATCTTGTAGCAACTAATACCGCACCGCTAGAAGTAACTTGTACTCTCTGAATATATGTGAAATTCTCATTATTGGTACTAGCCAATTGTGTCCATGTCGCTCCTGCATCTATTGATTTAAATACCCCTGCTCCACGAACGCTGCCAATGTTAAACCATCCATTTCCAGTGGTCAAGTAAAAAACTTGAGGATTATTTGGATCATAAGTAATGTCGGTAACCGCCAAGTTGGCCATGAAATTATCGACTGCAATCCATTTAGAACTTGGGTCGGTGATGTCGTTATTATACCATAAACCACCGGTTGTACCACCAGCCCATACCTTCTTGGCCTCCGAATCATTTGGGTCAAACATCAATGCACGCGTTCTTCCTGCAAAATTATTTGGTCCTCGCTCATCCCATGTTACATTGTCGATGGCCTTCATGGCGGACTTTTTCCTTAGTCTTTCTTTCGCGATTCGATATGCCTCAAACCTTCTCTCGCTAGGCGGATATCCCAAGCTGGGATCTTTTGTTCTTTCAAAATCTTGTAGATATGCCAAATCAGGACGATCTTGTTTAGGGAGATCTTTTATATTATTCGAATTAGACGCTTCAAATTCGTTTAGCAAGTTCTGATGATGATTATATCTTGCGATTTCCGGAGCAATTGACTCATTTCTTGAAAGATACCATAATGCGGTACTCAGTGTCATTAAAATTGCGATTGCTTTTAATGTAATTTTATTCATGTTTTTCTTTTTTGGGCTTATATGAAAAAAGAGTACTAACAAGGATTAGTCTCAAGGTAATTTCGTTTTTTTATTATTTCTTTCAAAATAAATCGATAAAGTCTGAATCAAGTTGTCGCAAAGAATAATAACCTTAAGACCTAGTGCGTTACCGTTTATATAATAAATGAAATGGACTCAGCATAAACTTTTATGTACGCATTCAATCTATTTAATTTGCAGCTCAGTTTAATTTTTGAATTAACATTCTCTTCACCCAATTGATTAATGTTAAAAAGATTCATTTTCTTTTTTGCCTTTTTTACCTGCATTTCTTGCTCCACATTTCTCAAAGGACAGGACATTGGAACTGTCATTCTTGGACATAACGCTACAGGTGAGGATTTCGATACTTTTTTTTCAAGTATAGAAGAAAGCCATAGCATAAAATTCAAATACTTGCCAGAATGGTTTGAGAATACAGAAATATCAAAAGATTATTATAACAAAACACTGAAGGTTGCATTAGCGGATATTCTTAAAGAAACCGACCTCAATTATACTGTTTATTATAACTATTATTTTATCTTTTTTAAAGATCCGACAGAGGATATAGAAAGGCAGTCTATTGAAGATCTTTCACGTCCAGAGAATCAACATGGCACAGTATTAATAGGGTCTGCAGAAAATTATATATTCGGGAAAAGAATAACCATTTCAGGAACTGTTAGAGATGTCATAAATAATAATCCAATAATTGGCGCTACAGTTTTGGCTGAAGAAAGTAATGAAGGTGACGTAACGGATGTCAATGGCTATTTTTCTATATCTGTTCCTCAAGGATATCAAACTATTAAAACGAGTTCCGTGAATTATGAAACGGAAAATATAAAGATAAATGCCATCTCAGATGGAAAACTGGATGTAACGCTTTACGAATATGCACTAACACTGCAAGGTGTAACTATACACAGCGAAGCAGAAGATGAAAATGTTGCTTCGGCCCAAGTTGGTAAAGAAATGATGAGCATTGAGACCATCAAGGAGATTCCAACATTTATGGGTGAAGTCGATGTAATCAAATCAGTACTACTATTGCCTGGTGTCTCCACTGTAGGTGAAGGGGCCGCTGGATTTAACGTAAGAGGAGGTGGAGTTGACCAAAATCTGGTATTGTTAGACGGCGTACAAGTTTTCAATTACTCTCACTTATTAGGATTCTTTTCTGCATTTAATCCTACAACGGTAAGGGATATCACGCTGTACAAAGGAGGAATACCAGCTGAATATGGTCAACGTGTGTCCTCCATTTTGAATATTCAAAGTAAAAATGGAAGTACAGAGTCTTTAGGTATTGAAGGAGGTATAGGGGCCGTATCAAGTAACCTTATGATTGAAGGCCCTATCATCAAAAACAAAACATCATTTCTTGTTTCTGGTAGATCGTCCTATTCAAATTGGGTAACCAACTCGATAAATGATATTAATGTGCAAAATAGTTCTGCATTTTTTTATGACTTAAATGCTCGAATCAAGCATAAGATAAATGAAAAAAACAACATCTCTATCAACAGCTACTATAGTCATGATGAATTCAGTTTTGCGGATGATACCACCTACCAATGGTCTACAGGTATTGTTTCAGCTAAATTCAATCATGTTTTTAATGCCACTTTTAATGCAAACTTCATGTTAGGTCTAGGTAAATATGGATATGCAATAGATGAACCACAGACCCAACAAGCAGCTCGATTGGAATTTGATGTGAATTATCAGCAATTTTCAGCAACCTTTGAAAAAACTTTACCGAAACACAAAATAACTTACGGCCTACAAGCTAATCTTTATCGTTTTCAGCCGGGTACTTTAAATCCAACGAGTCCAGAATCAAATATCAATGCCTTTGAGCTTCAGGAAAAAAAGGGGCTAGAAACAGGGACTTTTATCAGTGATGAATTCGAATTGTCTCCAAAAATTGTGATCATTGGTGGTATTAGACTTTCTACTTATTCAGCATATGGTGACTTGGAGGTGTACAACTATGACCCTTCAAAATCAAAGATTAGAGAAAACATCATTGATACTGTATATTTTACAGATAATGATATCTCAAAATCATTTTACGGATTGGAACCAAGATTATCTGTTCGTTATTTATTAAACACCAACAGCTCAATCAAACTAGGGTTTAACCGGATTTATCAGTACGTACATTTGATTAGTAATACCACGGCGATTTCACCCGTTGATATCTGGGAACCATCAGGTTATCATTTAGACCCTCAAATTGGAGACCAAATTTCCTTGGGTTATTTTAAAAACTTCCTGAATAATACATATGAATTTAGCTTAGAAGGCTATTATAAAAAATTAGGTAATGTAGTCGAATATAAAAATGGAGCTGAGTTATTGTTGAACCCAACTTTGGAAGCGGATCTTATTCAAGGTGAAGGTCGTGCATACGGGATGGAATTAATGATTAAAAAGAATAAAGGCAGACTAACCGGATGGGCAAGCTATACCCTTAGTCGAAGTGAAAGCAAAATTGAAGGTGAATTTCGAGATGAAACGTTAAACAACGGCGATTATTTCCCATCTAATTTCAATAAACCCCATGACCTATCCATAGTCACCACCTATGAATTGAATAGACGAGTATCTTTCAATTTAAATTTCACATACAACACAGGAAGGCCAATTACAGCACCGATTTCGAAGTATTTTATAAATGACATTTTAGTAAACAATTATTCGACTAGAAATAAATATACCATCCCGGATTATCACAGGTTGGATGTGGGATTGACCATTAAAACAAATCACAAGAAGAATAAATTTCTGGAAGGACATTGGACGATTGCTGTTTACAATGTATATGGAAGAAAAAACGCTTACTCGGTATTTTTTGACCAAAATGACAATCAAAATCCAGTAACTAAACAGCTGAGTGTATTAGGAGCACCATTCCCTTCAATTAGTTACAACTTTAAAATATAGGACTATTGAAAACATTCTCATACAACATACTCAACTATATATTTACTTTAGTAATATTTATCAGTTCGTGTGATGAAGCGGAAATGATTGACAAAACCGCAGTTAATGCTGTCTCAGATATTGTAGCTCGCGATCTGTTCAACAATGGCGACCCCAGCGATATAGAGTTGTCTTTTTCGAAAATCGAAAATGAAGATTTGATTCTAGAATATAGAGTATTTCTATCTTTATCAACATTTGAAGAGGTTTTGGATGTAGAAAATGCCTCATCATTGACATCAGATTTTTATCAATCAATATCACCAAGCAATTCTGATATCCAAGTGAATTTGGACCCAAATCTAAAAACCATTACAGGGGAAGAGTTAGTACCGGAAGCATACTATACGATATATATTTTATCAGTGGCTAAAGATTTGTCATTATACACAAATAAAATCTCAGCACCTGCGAGACCTTTTAGGGTCTCACAAAAGTCTGATATAGCAAGAACAATATTTCTAGTTGATGTTGGAAATACAGAAAATTCAAATGACTTTCAAGTAAGATTCAATGCTGCACTAGATGAAAGTAAGGTGGCTCAATACAGGGCATTTATTATCAAAAGTGATAAAGCCAGTGCGTATACAATCGAAGAAGCCAATGAACTCACAAATAATCAATATCAAGAAATACCTGTTAATGGAGATATTCAAATTGTGGGTTTCAAAGAAAATTTGTTAGATACGGATGGAGACAATATTGTCAATGGTCGGTTATATAGAATAATGATATTATCCATTGCTGATGGTGTGATTTCCTTAACCAATGACCTATCCTACTTTTCGAACGAAGTTTTACTGGAAAATAAATCCTATGTAAAAACAATCTCAGGAGAATTTCAAGGTGCAGGTGGTATTTCCTACCACCCAGATGGCTATTTAATTACAGGGAATACAAATGGTAATTTCAGAAATGAGGAAGGAAATGGTGTATACAAAATCACATTAGATGGTACGGCGACACATTATAGTGAAGAACTAATTAATTGCACAGGAAATATATTTCATCCGCTTGACAATATTATTTATCAATTATCTAAGAATGGTGTTTATGGCATTGATGAAAATGGCAATAATACTTTGTATGCACAACCAAATGGTGTCATAGATGATCTTTCCGTTTTCAGTTCTCCAACAGAAATAACTATATATCAGGACTCATTATTATTTGTCGCAAATTGTGACAGAGCAGAAATTTATTACCTAAAAGAAAATTCAGCTACAAACGTTGCAGTCATCCCACTTACATACACAAATCCACAAGATGCTGTAAGGTGCCCTAAAAACATTGTCACTACCAACTATGATGAATTTATCATATTAAATAATAGAGACAATAGGTTATTCAGAATGCCTATACAATATGAAATTGTACGTGCAGACCCTAATGATAAAACTCCTCCTCCAGTCCCTAGTCCATCAGAGTTTATCAGTCTTACAAATGGCGAAATCTTTCATTCAATCTATTATATTGAAGCAAGAAGTTCAATTGTAGCGACTACATCTTTTAATAGAGTCTTAGAGATATTCAATGGTAGTAATATGAAAATCTTGGCAGGTAATGGAACACCAAGGGTTTTAGATGGGGATTTACAAAACTCATCTTTTATTGAACCAATTAATATTACATCAAATGGCGATGGAAGTGAATTATATATTTTAGATCAAGTTGATCCGGTTCTAGGAATGGTTGTGGTAAGAAAAATTGAATTGGTCGACTAGAAATAATTTAAAAATGAACATGAAATATATTGTCGCAATTTTGGCTTTCTTCTCTTCAGTTTTTTTGTTTAGCTGCATTGAGATTATAGATTTTAATATCAATGAAAACTCTGATCAAATTGTAATTATTGGATCAATTACGACTGAACCAGGCCCATACGAAATAACAATTACCAAAGCTTCCGATTTCTATACACCTAGTTATGTTAGTGGAAATGAAATAAATGATGCACGTGTAAGCATTTCCAGTGATGATGGACAAGTAGAAGAATTAAGTTATACGGAAGATGGAGTATACGTAAGTAGAGCAGAAGGAATAAGGGGAGAAGTTGGGAGATCCTATACTTTGACAATTATTACTGCTAACAATGAAATATACCAGTCTTCTAGTGAATTAATAACACAATCTCCAAGCATAGACAGTTTATACATTGAATACCAAGAAGTTGATGAATTTGAAAATGGTATAGTTGTTACGAATAAATATGCCAATCTATTGGTAGATCTATTGGACGATCCAAATGCGGAAAATTATTATTCTTGGACATGGGATGGCACCTATCAATTCTCATCTAATCCTGAATTATTCACTACACGAAATGGTGGCCCTCCGGTCATTACACCCCTCCCTTGTTCATTTGGAGATTGTAGTTGTTGCACCTGTTGGCTAAATACTCCAGAAAAAAATGATTTGGCCCTTTCATCAGACCTTCTTTTTAATGGGAATATTATAAAAAAGCTTTACGCTGGAACGGTACCTATTACACCACGAAGTTTTCAGTACAAATATCTTATAAATGTTAAACAAAAAACTTTATCTAAAAAAGGTTACGATTTCTGGCAATTGATTAAAGACCAAGCATCTGCCTCGACAATCTTAGCAACACCGCCGGCCCAAATAATAGGGAATATCTCTAATATTAATAATCCATCTGAACTAGTGTGGGGGTTCTTTAGTGCGTCTGATGTAGTTACAAAATCATTTTACTTGAGCGCATCAGATATACCTAATTTCAACGCTATTCAAACAGATACAATTAGAAATGATTGCCGGACGATACCTGGGGCAACTACACAAACACCTCCTTTTTGGGAATAACAAAATAAAGTATGAAAGCACATTACTCTTGGATTATTTTATTCTCATTTTTCATTTCTCTAAACAGCACAATTGAAGGGCAGATTCTTGATATCCAGGAAATCCATAGCAAACTCAAAATTATGGAAGAAAAAGTGCCTTATGATGACTTATTCCTAAAAAATGACAAAGAATTATATACTAATTCTGATTCCATATTTTTTCAACTCTTCTTGAATAATTCGATCAGCATTGAACCTTTTAACACTATGGTCAATGTTTCATTGATTAGTCTTGATAATACAATTATTGAGAAAGTGAATATAAAAGCGGTTGATGGATTAGGGTCTGGCTATATCGATATTCCGGATAACATTGCCTCTGGTGAATACATTATTGTGGCTTATACAAACGCAATGAAGAATTATTCTAAAGACTTCTATTTCAACAAATCTATACAATATGTTAACGGTTTAGAAAATAAGAAAAAAAATGAAGACAAATCTCTCAAGGTATATTTCAGACCAGAAGGTGGTTTATTTCAAGCTGGTATTCCTAATAGAATCGGGATAGAAATTACTGATGAATTGAGAAAGCCTATATCTATTGACGGTTTCATAATTAACTCCTTGGACAAGGAAAAAATAGCTGTTAAGACCGATGAAAACGGGATTGGCACCTTTTTGCTTCATTATAAAAATGATACCCCCTACCTTTTAACATTCAACCACAATAACAATGAATACGAAAAAGAGCTACCAAAATTTAAAGACTCTGGTATTTCACTTCGAATGAATAATGAATTAAACCAAATCAAAGTTTCCATAAGCTATTCCGATGTTTTCAAGGCCACTAACAATTCAATTCATCTGATTTTTCACCATTCAAATCAATTGATTTATTCCTACTCATTAAATACTAGCGGAGGAAATAGCCTCGTCCAAAACTTGTCTCATATTAACATCCCCAATGGTGTCTCAAACTTGGTTCTTCTTAGTGATGACTTTACACTTCTAGGTGAAAGACTTTTTTACTATAACAATATACCTAATCAATATGGTGCCAACGTAAATGTAAAGTCTACGAAAATTAACCCCAGGGATCCAATGAATATTAAGGTGGATCTTTCGAAGATGTTGAGCATTTCCAAAAAAGCAAATTTCACAACCAGAGTACTAGATGCAAACCTAATGGAAGAAATTTCTTCCAATCATTCAAGTCTTCTCACTCATAAATTATTGACTAGTGAAATTAACGACCGAATCACAAACCCAATTTATTATTTTGAAGCTGAAAAGAGTCCTCTTATTAACGAAATGCTTATTTCCAAACATGGAAGTAGACTGCAGTGGCAAAATATACTATTTGAGGCTTTATCCGATGATAAAGAATTATTTGTAAATAATGAGAACATAATTTTGCAAGGAGAAGTTGTCAATGCTCAAACCAAAGAAGTAGTGAACGAGAAGAGAACAGTAGACTTTGTGGTCCAGAGTATGAACAAGACTATAGAAGCAAAAACTAATGAGAACGGATTTTTCTCTCTTGATTTAAAACAATTTGAAGGTGAAATTTCCGGTTATGCAATTCTTAGTAGAGGACAAATCCAAGAATCAGAGAAATACTCCATTAATTGGAAAAGAGAAATGCCCGAAATTTCAACTAACCGAATACTAGGTAATAAAGAAGGCAAGTATCATCTATCTTTCGATATAAAGGACATAAATGAAAAAGAAACACAACACTTAATAAACCGAACTCAGTCCTACGTGGAAATGGCGGCTAAGAATAAAACAATTCTAGAGTCATACAATTACTATTCAAAAGATTCTGTTGAAGCTAAGACCAACCAAAACTCGTTAAACAAAAACAATGATGTCATAAAATCCGATTTACATCTGGACCTTGATGACTTTAATATGTTTGATAATATGAACTCAATTATCAAGGAAATTGTAAATAATGTTTCGATTCGAAAGAAAAAAAATGTTGAATATATTAGAGTTTTCAATCCAGAAATTAGACACACTTTTTCCAGATCTCCATTATTTATAATCGATGGGTATCCAACTTTTGACAATGACATATTTTTAGCTTTGAAACCTAAGGATTTGCAATACATTGATGTTGTTTCATCTCGTTCATTGCTATGGAAATATGGATCTACAGGTTCGAATGGGGTAATAGTTATCAGATCTAAAAACAAAAATATCGTCCCTCAATTTGACAAAAAAGCTGTAAAAATAAACGGCTTCCAGGTGCCGATATCTCGCAATAGTTGCATTTCAACGAGCAAGAATCAAAATATTCCAGATTTTAGGTCTGCCATTTTTTGGTGCCCGTTAATGCAAACTGACACAAATGGCTCTAAAGAAATTAAATATTATCATTCAGATGATATATCAACTTTTTATCTAGAAATCGGCGGTATTCTTGATGAAACTCGTCAGCCTTTTTACAAAAAGATAGAATATGAAGTCTCTGTTAAATAATAAGCGATTCGACACAGACACGTGATACGCCATTTTGATGAAAGTGCTAGAAGAAATTATAGACGGTATGTCTTTTATAATTTGAAAATATTGACTTCTAAGCTACTCATATTCGTTATCCTTCAAATGACCCTTCTGGGTTGTATTGATATTATAGATTTTGAAATAAATGAGAAATCAAACCAGTTAGTTGTTATTGGAGAAATTACCACACTTCCTGGCCCATATGAAGTAAAATTATCAAAAGCCACAGATTTTGATACGCCAAGCTATGAAAGGAACAATATAATCACTGACGCAGAAGTATTCATTACTGTAAATGATGGTCAAATGGAAAAACTAACTCACCGTCAAAATGGTAGTTATTTTACAGGCATCGATGGCATAAAAGGCGAAATTGGTAAAACCTATTCTCTTACCATTATAACCAAGGACAAGGCCATCTATCAGTCTACCAGTGAATTGATTGTTGAATCCCCAAGTATTGATAGTATATATTTTGAATACGAGGTTGGTGCTGAGTTTATTAACGATGTACAAGTTCCACAAAGGCATGTCAATATTTATATTGACACTTCAGATGATCCTTCTACTAATAATTATTATAGCTGGTCTTGGTTGGGTACATACAAGTTTCTCTCTTATCCCGAGCTTTTTGTTATTAACAGAACAATTGTACCCCTTCCATGTTCTTATGATGGCTGTTCCTGTTGTCTTTGCTGGGTCACCTCTAATGAACAAAACGAACTCTCTATAAAAAATGATCAATTCAATAATGGAAATAATATATACGGACAACTTGTAGGTCAAATTCCAATCACGGGAAGACACGTTCAATTTAAATATTATATAAAGGTCTTTCAAAGAACATTATCCAAAAAAGCATATGATTTTTGGAGCCTTGTTAAAGACCAACAAACTTCAAATTCATTGGCAGCAACACCTCCAGCCCAAATAATTGGTAACATAAAAAACATCAATGATCCTGAAGAGATTATTTGGGGATATTTTAGTGCGTCTGATTTGAAAAATAAAACAACCTTTTTTTCTATAAAAGATTTCCCCAATTATGAACCTATTGCTAATGATACGTTAAAGAATGATTGCAGAATTCTTCCTAATTCCACAACTGAAATTCCTGTTTATTGGTAGTTATAATTATATTCAAATAGAGAACGAGATTTAAATCATTTTTATACTTCGCTGAGACACATGAATGCATCAAATTAAGCGTTATACAACAAGAAAATAGCAATAGGCAGAATTAGAAATGACACTTTGCAACATATATCACACACACCATATAATGGGACTGACTATGATTCTGTTTCTATTATCATCGCCTGTTTTATCACAGTCCAATTTTGATGAAATAAGTACGCAATATGGAGTAAATCATATTCATAAATCACCATGGCTTATGGGAGGTGGTGTCTTAGTTTTTGACATGAATAATGACGGATTTGATGACCTATATTTAACCGGTGGCACAGAACCTGATAAATTATATCAAAATATAAATGGTGAATATTTTAAAGACATTAGTTTGTCTTCCTATATAAGGTATTTTACCCGTGAAAATACCCATAGCGCAACTTCTGCTGATTTTGACAATGATGGCTATCAAGATATTTTTATTACGACAAGCGCTCGTGATCCCAATATCTTACTACACAATAACAAGGACATGACATTTTCAAACATAACGGTAGAAGCAGGTATTACTGAAAGCGTCTGGAGTACAGGAGCAACTATAGCAGACTTTAACAACGACAAATATTTGGATATCTATGTAATCAATTATATTAATATTCCTGTTCCGTTATTTGATGATCAAGATGTCGTCGTAGGTTTTAGTCACAGTTGTTATCCAAATTTACTCTACATCAACAATGGCAATTTAACTTTTTCTGAAAAAGCTGAAGAATATGGTTTGAATGAACCAGGTTGTGGCTTAGCTGTCACCACATTAGATTTTGAAAACGATGGAGATATTGACATTTATGTTTCCAATGATTTTGGTGAATGGATTGAACCCAATAAACTATTTCTAAACCAATATCCCGAAAATGGATTTGAGGAAAAAGGAAATCAACATAATCTTGATGTTAATATTTATGGCATGGGGATTGGATTGACACAATTTAATGAAGACGATATCTTCGATATATATCTTTCGAACATAGGTGCTAATTATTTTATGGTAAGTAACTCAGAAAGTGAATATTCGAATAAAGCAAGAGAATTAAAAATTGAAGATGAGTTTCAAGGTGATCTCCTTACTACAAGCTGGGGAACTTCATTTTTCGACTTGGATAACGATATGGATGAAGATCTCATCGTTGCAAATGGTTACATACCTACCGCGGACTTCATCAAAACATCTACGTTAGATTCTAATAGAATTTTTATCAATAATGGTATGGGAACCTTCTCTGATTATTCCTATGTTTTCTCTCAAGATCCAAACGATATATCCAGAGGGTTGGCTATTATTGATCATGACAACAATGGTTTTTTGGACTTTGCTATTGCCAATGTAGAAACAAAAGGTCCTCAAAATAGTCGGTCAAAAATCTATTCGAATCAAACTAACAACGAGAATAGTTACATCAAATTTATAGTCGAAGGAGTATTAAGTAATCGGGATGCAATTGGCTCAACAATTCACATCTTTATTGGTGGAGAAAAATATTCAAGATATATCGCAGCTGGATCAAGCTATGGTTCCCAAAACAGTAAAACAGTTCATTTTGGAACAGAACTGAATGAGGAAATCGATTCACTTGAACTTATATGGTCTAGATCAGAATCAAAGATTTACAATGAACCGTTAAAAACCAATAGAACCTACTACATTAAGGAATTTGCTGATAAACCTGTTCTTTCTGGTTGCTTAGATGAGTCGAGCTTCAATTTTTCTAAGGATGCTCTATTCAATAGTGGATGTATAAAGGACATTTATGGATGTCTTGATCTAGCAGCAATCAATTTTGACAATGATGCTGAAATAGACAATGGTACTTGTGAATACATAACTTCGGTCACCCAAAATAATAACAGCCTAAAAATTTACCCTAATCCAGCATCTAATTTCCTCTTCGTTTCTAACAATGGAAATCCTAAATTGAAATTTACAATTTTAGATATGAGCTATCGCATCATTGAGACTGGTGAACTGAGTGAAAATAAAATTGCAATAAATCATCTCCATAATGGTATTTATCTTCTACGAATTACAGATACTGACCTTCTAGAGGTGCATAGATTCATCAAGGATCAGCTATAACAGTAAAGCCTGCTACATCAATTACACAATAGTACTTTGAAAGATTAGCAAAACAATTGAAATTAAAAGGCAAAAAAAAGCCTCGCTTATCAAGATAAGCGAGGCTACAAATTATAAAAGAATTATTATTTCTTTTATTGAGGAGTTAATGTTGTCACACCTCTGATACCGTTTCCAAATGCATCTTCCCATTTAATCACCCATATTCCTGTAACAGGATCATAAGATCCAGTAGGATCAGTTGAATTAGGACCGTAACATAAGAAACTAGTAGCTGAACAATTCACTGCGTCAACAGAGATAGAGTTACATACATCAATTACAAATATTTCTTCATCAGCTCCTGGACCAGTAAATGGTGCAAAGTAGAAATTAAGAAAATCTGAAATTGCATATTGACCTACTCCAATCTCAGTTACCGTTGCTGTATTACCACCTGCAATATTTCCGGTTGGTAACCCACAACAAGTACCTGTTACATTGGTTGTCACATCATACACTGTAGCATCAGCCAAGTCTGATGAACAAGATACATTGTGCGCAATGGAGAAGTCATAACCAGGATTATTACCACCACCAGCAAAATTCACACTGTAGTTTGGCAACATATTCCCAGCTGCATCAGCCACGAATGCAGGTAATGTAGTTCCATCTGCAAAATTAATCCCACAAACAAAAGTGAATACATCACCAACGCTAATGTCAGCAGAAGAATTTAATGAAGCAATCGCTGCCACTAAATCATCAACTCCTGTGTAAGACACTGTAGCAGGCCAAGCACTAATGTTCTGCAAAAATCCTTCTTCAGTAGTTCCAGTAACTATACTTGAATAGGATACGTGCAGATCTACCGATGTTACTTCTTTAAATTCAGTATCAGTAGTCTCCTTACCAGATCCTCCAGAAGTCAACCCACCATCTTCACTTTGTTCGAAATTATTGGTAAAATCAATAGTAAATTCTATTGGAGTAGTGGCAAAGTTGAATGAATCTATAAAACCAAGATCATTCGTCGTTCTGGCCATATTAGGTAACGCCCCCGTAGGGAAGTCATCGAGCTCAAAGAGCTTATCGTCATCCACACAAGCTGATACAATCATCAAAGTGCAGAACGTATATAATATTTTTTTAATGTTTTTCATATTCAATTCTTTTAATGATTAATTAGCATCCCAAAATACTCTATCAGTAGTTGGATCTTTTTGTGTTGGTGCATTTGGATTAATATCCAAATCACTTTTTTCCCAAGGAATACTCACTGGAAAAGATCTACCAGCAGTTGTGGTTGCTTGATAAGTTCCAGGATCAGCACCATTGTAATTATTTGGATCAAAAGCTATAGGATAGCCTTCTCTTCTATAATCATTATAAGTGTCAATCGAGTTGCCTAAACTTGCCAACCATTTTTGGGTTAGGATGATTTCCAACTTTCTAGCATCATTACCAGCATCGTATGCCGTCATAACAGCCAAAATATAGTTATCTATTGCAGCCTGTGCAATTGCAGGCACGCCAGTCTGACCATTTGTACCCACCATAGCATTCACTTTATCAAATGATTCTTGAATAGCATCCACAGTTAATTGTCTGTGATCACCAACAATTGTACCATCCAATGCTAATTCCGCTTGCATATAAAGTACTTTAAAATAAGGCAATATCCTTTCAGGAGCCGCTCCATTTCCAGTAGTAAGCGAAACTTTAGTCCCGGATCCATCATCATAAAACCCACCACATGGATATAATCCAAATACTGTCTGAGATGATTGCTGACCTGAAGCCTGGTTTGGATGAATCGATCCGAAATGGATCGTCAAGAAACCATCTGCAGTTAAATACTCAAATGGATTCTCAGGTGCCTCACCAGGAGTCAACTGTCTGTGCCAGTAATACGGTATTCTTGGATCAGTTACACCCGTTAGAATATTGGAATTCAATCCAGACATCATTTCAAATAACCAAGGGCTAACATAATACCCAGGATTAGCTTGTGTATACTCAGAAACAAACAAACCATGTCTATTCTGAGGTGATGCAGAAGTTCCATACGCAAATTCAAAATCTTCACTAGCACTAGCTATCAGAGTATCAGGGTTATTGAATAAAGCTACAATTTGAGCATCTCTATCAGCGACAGTACCTACATCTCTCATTTGATAAAGCATTTTCAATTTTAACGTATTCGCAAACTTGATCCAACGTCCCGTATTTCCGCCATAAAATAAATCATCGGTACCAGGAACAATTGCATTGGCTGCCTCTGTATCGTTTAGATTCGAAACTGCCTCATCTAGCATAGCCAAAATTTGAGGGTATATCGTTTCATCATCATCATATACTGGGAATCTTACCTCTGGAAAAAGAGTAGATTCACTGAATGGAACATCACCCCAAACATCCACCAATACTGAAAAAGAATAAGCTTTTAATATTTTAGCTATTCCAACATAAGTCATATTTCCAGCTGCAGTTTCATCGTCAATAATTACTCTCAAATCTTGAAGAGCAATGCTGTACAATGTTTGCCAAGGTGTTGCCACGGTAAAATCATTACCATTAGTTACATATTGATCTCCTTCTCCTCTACGCACAAATTGATGCGTGAAAACATTTAATTGGAGACTAATGCCACTACCACTACCCACAGCACCAGCGATAGCTGCTTGAGCACTTGGAAGCAATAAATTCGCCTGTCCTACACTAGGAACATTTGGATCAGTATTGATGTCCAAAAAATCGCTACAACTATTCAATGTTCCGAGAAACATGAAAGCAGTAAGCGTTATATATAAAAATTTATTTTTCATAATTCAAAAGTTTAGAATGTGAACTTAAGATTGACACCAATTCTCTTCGCTTGAGGAGCAGCAGCATACTCTATACCTTGAGTATTCGTTGATCCAAAACCATTGACTTCAGGATCAAAATTTGTTCCATGAGGTATGTTAGGCGCAAAATACCAAAGGTTTCTACCAGAAACAGATATAGTTGCACTACCGAAAGGTGTTTTACTTAATAGAGATGTTGGTAAAGAATAACCTAATGAAATCTCTCTCAATCTGATTACAGTTCCATCAAATACAGACATTTCATCTGCTCCATTAATGGCAAACGATTGAGGACCTCCAGCTGCAAAGAATAAATCATTTGTAGTCACCTGGACTGTGTTTGGAATTTTATTTCCAGCATCGTCCAAAATTGGCATTCCAGTTTGAGGATCTCCTAAGAAACCAGGAATGATTCTAGATAATTCTCTATTCTCAGTATCCGTAGTAACTCCTCTACCCAATAAACGCTCAACAGTTGTAGTGTAAATATCTCCACCGTCTCTGTAAGAGATTAAGAAACCAAGTCTCAATCCTTTCCATGAAATGGTATTCGATAAATCGATAGTGAAATTAGGATTTGGATTACCAATAATCTGATCCAAGTCATCACCAACGGCAGGGAAAAGCAATCCAGTTGCTGGATTTACTAAGTAATTACCCTCATCATCTCTAGCAGAAGTACTCCCTTTAAGAGAACCATAAGGTTGTCCCGGTTCAAAAACTGGTCTAACACCACCTGCAAAGAGGTTTCTTTGGTTAATGGTTTCAACCCCATCAGATAAACTAACAACAGTATTTGTGTTTTTAGTGTAGTTGATGAACATTTCCCATGTCAAGCCATTATCTAGTTTAACTGGCACCAAGTTCAGGCCAATTTCCCAACCTTTGTTTTCAATTTCTCCAAAATTTGTTGTAAGGACTTCAAAACCCGTTACGTGAGGAATAGAAATTGTACCAATCAAATCAGTTGTATTTCTCTTATAATAAGTAACATCCAAATCAATTCTACCTCCAAAAAAATTAAGATTAGTACCGAATTCTAATTCAGTAGTAAACTCTGGTGTTAAATTTGGATCACCCGCTCCATTTGATTGGGTCAAGGCTGATTGTCCAAATAATGGAAAATCTATATCAGGCTGAGATCCAATTACACCTGCAGCTTGCCCTAAGTTAGGAGAAAACGTATTTACTAATTGGTATGGGCTTGCATCGTTACCAACTTTTGCCCAACTCGCGCGAACTTTACCAAAACTTAAAACATTACTATTGATACCTAATGCTTCAGTAAATACAAAAGAAAGTGATGCACTCGGGTAGAAGAAACTTCTATTTTCAACAGGTAAAGTAGATGACCAATCATTTCTTCCAGTAGTATTAAAGAATAAATAATCTTTATACCCTAACGAAATATCATAAAATGCACCTAACAATCTTCTTTGAGAATAATTTCCTCCATTTGGTACAACCGACCCCATATTATCTAAATCAAATATATCTGGAGCAATCATTGCTGTTCCTAAAACGGAATTCCAATCTGTAGTTCTCTGATTTGCATTGTACCCTAAAATGGCAACAATGTTCAAATCATCTGACAGGTCACGAGTACCTTTAAGTAAAATGTCTAAATTTCTCTCTTCAAACTGGATCACATCCATAGACATAGCTCCTACACCAGAATAGGCGTTCGATCCAATATCATAATTCTGTCTCCTTGTAGTAGTATACTGATTGATTCCTCCTCTTACGGTAAAATTCAACCATTCCAAGATATCATATCCGACATCCATACTTGCTCCAATTCTGTCTGTTCTTTCTTCCACACCATTGTGTTTCCAAGACCACCTTGGATTATCAATACCGTTTCCGTTGTAAAAAACATTTCCACCAGTTGGTGTTTCATAAGGAAGATCACTATCCCAATGTCTACCTAACCATAGTGTTCTGGCAAAGGAAGAAGCAGTTTCAGGACTTGCGGCTCCATTTTCACCAAAGAATGGACCTTCTGTCTCAGCTAAAGAGTAGGTAGCATTAAACCCAAAATTAAACTTATTATCTAATTGAGTTCTTGAACCAAAATTTGCAGATGTTCTCTTGAATCCAGAATGCGGAATATAACCTGTCTGGTCAACATGAGATACAGAACCTGAAAATGTTGATTTTTCATTTCCTCCAATTACTGACAAAGACGTTTCAAACACATGACCTACTTGAAATAAGTCACTTACATTGTTTGGCTCTGCATTATAAGGTGAATTGGTAGGTAATTCAGGAAATGCTGCAGTAAATGTTGGCCAAGTTGGAAACGAATCCCGAGCGGCAAACGCTGGTCCCCAAGAACCATTTGCATTTTGATAGTTGAATTCCGAACCATTACCATATTTATTTTGATAATCTGGCAAATTGGCAATTCTTTCCTGTGCGTACGACGTAGCAACTGTCACTTCTAATCCTTTTTTAGAAGCATTCACAGTCCCTCCTTTGGTAGTGATAAGAATCACACCATTCGCTGCTCTAGATCCATAAAGTGCAGAAGCAGCAGCTCCTTTAAGTACTTTAACATCTGCTATAGTATTTGGATCTAAAAATGATAATGGAGAACCATATGCACCACCACCAAGCAATTGATTACTCGTGTTACGTTGCGTATTGTTATATGGCACACCATCCACTATAAAGAGTGGATCATTATTTCCAAAAAAGGATGATGCACCTCTAATAGTAATTCTAGAAGCACTACCAGGTGCCCCAGATGAACCTGAAATATTTACACCAGGTATTTTACCTTGCATAGATTTCAACACATCTGGTTCAGATATTTGTTGAATTTGTTCTGCTTCAACACTACCGACCGAGTAGCTAAGTGCTTTTTTATCTCGCTCAATACCGAATGCAGTAACAACAACTTCAGATAACTCAGTTGCATCGGATGACATAGATACATCGATTACTGATCTTGACCCGATTTCAACTTCTTGTGTCTCCATTCCAACGAAAGTAAACACTAGCGTACCGCCTTCTGATGGCACACTAAATGACCAATTACCATCTAAATCAGATGTGGTACCTGTGGTTGTCCCTTTGAGTATAACATTAACTCCTGGGATTGCTTCCCCGCTGTCGTCTTTAACCGTACCTGAAACAGTACGATCTTGCGCCCATGACTCAGTCACAAGAGCAGACAACAACATGAAACAAATAAGTAGAATCCTCTTCATATTGTATGTTTTAAATGTTAAAAAATGTTTAATTAATAGTATTCCAAAAACCAAAACTATGACTTTTTGATAATTTTATCCAATAAAACTAACAATTATTAGTCTACATGCATACAATATACGTCGACTATATTACTGAAGTGAGGGATAATGTGGTTGCATGAAAGATTAATTTAGAATTATTTTTAGAAAAAAACGGTATAAAAATCAGAAATTAATATGTTTTTTCTCCAGATCTGCCATCAAAAAACATCAATACTACTCCGTTTCGATGATTTTGAATTCGATGCGACGATTTTTTGCATCTTCAACCTCATTAATATTTATCACATGGGGTTGATCAAACCCATAACCTCTAAAAGTAAGTTGCGATGGTCTAATCCCTTTTTTCAAGAGAAAATCATACACATTTTGGGCTCTTTTGCGAGATAATTCCATGTTATAGGCTCTTGAACCCCTACTATCTGTATGGCCTGATATCTCCACTTTGACCTTTGGATTGTTTCTAAGGAAATTGTAAACCACCTTCAATTCGGACATAGATTCTCTTTTTAAGCTGTATTCATCAAACTCAAAAAAGATATTGCCTAAAACGGTTTTTGCTCCTACTTTCACCGGATCTAGTTTAATATTTAAAAGATTGTGGTCGAAAGAGGACATATCCTCAAAAGAGAATGAAAAGTCTTTGAATACATACCCTCTACTTGTAATATAGACCCCATATGTATTTCCTTCTACTAATACAATGGTGAAATCACCCTCAACGGCATCTGATTTTAGTTCTGAATAATAATTTGGATCGTCAAGTTTGTAAATTTTGATCTTTGCCGTGATAGGTAGCCCTGTATCTGCATCCACTACCGTACCTTTTAAGTAGGCACTTTGATTGGAAACCTGGACCGAATCAGGTAATTCAAAAGAGTACAATTTGCTTTCGATCGTTCTTTCTATCTTTTTCTCAATTGTGAATACGCCACGCTTTCCTTCCGAACCTATACAAATGGAGACCTGGTCGTAAGAATCGTTGAGAGGATAGCCAAGATTGGCAGGAGTGGTCCATACTGAATCTTTGAGTTCGGTCATGAACAAGTCCAATCCCCCCATACCTTCATGGCCTTTCGAAGAAAAGAAAAGCGATTCACCATTTGAATGAATAAATGGAGCGATATCATTTTTACTTGTATTGACTATAGGTCCTAAATTCATTGCAGGCTCCCAGCGACCTCTTCTATCTTTTGTTGCAAACCAGATATCTTTTCCTCCAAAACCCGTTGAACGTTGAGAAACAAAAAAAATCGTTCTCCCATCTGATGACAATGTTGGTTGTGCTTCCCAAGATTCTGAATTTATTTCACGACCCATGTTCCTGGGCGCACTCCATTCTTTACCTTTTTTGTATGATACATAGATATCGCAGCTACCATAACCTCTTTTTCCTTCACAATTGGTAAACACGAGTGTTCTCCCATCTGCTGAAATTGATGCAGCACCTTCGTTGTCTGTAGTATTAATATTTGGAGATATAGATTTTGGAATGCTCCAGCTCCCATTATCCTGCCTGTTAGTAAAGAAAATATCTTCATCTTGATTTTGACCAAGACCTTCCCGTCTTGTAAAATAAATTGTCTTCTGATCAACACTTAAAGTCGGGAAGTACTGAAGCATGAATTGATTGGCATAATCAGGTAAGAGTTGAATATTGTAATCAAATGGTTTTTTGATCGCTTCCATGGCGAATCTGCAATTTCTAATTTTATCACGGGCCTGATCTTCTTTCTTTGGATCTCCTGGATCAGTTTTCAAATAATGCATCAGGTACTCATGAGCTTGCTCGTACTTACCTTTTTTTAAATGATAAGCCCCAATGGTATAATAAGCGTACTTCGATTTGTGATAATCTGGGTCTATTTCCAAAGCTTTCCCAAAACAATAGGCCGACAAACTATCATTGCCAGTTCTACCATGCATACTTCCATAAGCCAACCATACTTCAATAAAATTGGGGTCTCTATCGATGGCTTTATTTAATGGTTCAACAGCCTCTCGAAACTGCGCTCTTTTTAAAAATGCCCGAGCCTCTTCGTAATATTTCAAGGCTTTTTTGTCTTCGGATGCATACTTGGTATACTGCGCGAAAAGCGGGATTGAAAGAAGAATTAAAAAAGAAAAAAGTAGTAATCTCATATACTGCTAAAATACAATAACGAAATTATTAAGGGATATTGAGATACTTATGCGTTTGAAGCGAAATATTCCATTTCGGATTTGCTTTAACATAATCTATAATTGAAGGCATTAAACCCTCAGCTTTGGACCATTCAGGTTGTAAACACATGAAACACTCTGTTGTCAACCTCTCACTATGTTCTTCAGCAAAATCAAAATCTGATTTATTAAAAATAATTGGCTTCAATTCGTCAGCATATTGATAGATAGAAACATGTGGTTTTTTAAATTTCTTTGGGGAAAAACAAACCCAATCCCAATTCCCAGTTACGGGATATGCGCCCGAGGTTTCCAAGTGAACCTTATAATTTTGACCTTTGAGGGAATTGGTCAACTCGGTCATGTCATACATCAAAGGTTCACCTCCAGTGATAATTACATGCCTACACTCATTTTTTGCAACTACAGTTAAAATCTCTTGAACCGTCATAAAGGGATGATCCTCTTCATTCCAAGATTCTTTAACATCACACCATACACATCCCACATCACACCCCCCTAAACGAACAAAAACCGCCGGCATCCCAGCATGACGACCTTCTCCTTGTATAGAATAGAAAATCTCCATTATTGGGAGACTGGAAGCTATTTTAGGTGTAAACGCCAAATTGCAATTACTTTTGAGCGGCTTGTAATGTATTCATCATTAATGAAGCAATGGTCATTGGGCCCACTCCACCGGGTACAGGAGTGATAAAGCTGGTTTTCTCAGCTACCTCCTCAAATTTTACATCTCCAGAAAGCCTGAAACCTGATTTTTTAGTATCGTCTTTAACACGAGTAGTTCCAACATCAATTACTACAGCTCCTTCCTTTACCATATCCGCTGATATCAAATCAGGTTTTCCAACAGCAACTACTAATATATCTGCTTCCGTCGTGTGAGCTGCTAAATCTTTTGTGTATTTGTGACAAAGTGTGACGGTGGCATGGGCATCTTTAGACATCATCATAGCCAACGGAGCACCAACCAATCTGCTCGCACCAACAATCACACAATTCTTACCTTCGGTCTCGATATTGTATCTCTTCAATAGTTCCATAATTCCAAATGGCGTCGCTGGCATCAAAAGAGGGACATTTGAAGTAATGCTTCCAAAGTTTTCATTACAAAAACCATCTACATCTTTGGCTGGAGATATGCTTTCTGTCACTTTATCAACAGAAATATGTTCTGGAAGGGGTAACTGAACAATAAAGCCGTCTATGTCAGGATCTTCATTCAATTGCTCCACATGTTTTAGCAATTTAGTTTCGGACATGGTACCAGCAAATTGCATCAAAGTATAATCAAAACCCACAGCTTTACAAGCGTTGATTTTTCCATTCACATAGGTGTGACTAGCACCATCATCACCTACAATAATGATCGCAACATGAGGAACGCGCTTTCCAGCATCCTTCATTTCATCTACCTGCTGCTTAATCTCTTCTTTGATTGTCGCTGATATTTTTCTTCCGTCAATTATTGTTGGCATATCAATCTAGTTTTAATACCGCCATGAAAGCATCTTGTGGAATCTCCACATTACCTACTTGGCGCATACGTTTTTTACCTTTTTTCTGTTTATCCAGCAGCTTACGCTTCCGTGAAATATCACCACCATAACACTTGGCCAATACATTTTTTCGCATGGCTTTGACTGTTTCCCTAGAAATAATTTTATTACCAATTGATGCTTGAATAGGAATTTCAAACATCTGCCTAGGTATCAATTCTTTTAGTTTTTCACAGAGTCGTTTTCCCCATTCATACGCTTTGTCTCTATGAACAACGGCTGACAAAGCATCCACGGGCTCACCGTTCAGCATAATATCGAGTTTGACCATATTGGATTGTTTTAATCCTGTCAACTCATAATCCAATGATGCATATCCTCTCGATATGGTTTTGAGTTTATCAAAGAAATCAAAGACAATCTCTGAAAGAGGAATATCAAAAGTCAGCTCCACACGTTCTGAGGTCAAATAAACCTGGTTCTGAATAGTACCACGCTTGTCCATGCATAGAGAAATAATTGGTCCCACATAATCCGCTTTACTGATAATCTGTGCTTTGATGTAAGGTTCTTCTATATGTTTTATTCTACTTGGATCAGGCATTTCGGAGGGAGCATTGATAAAAGTCTCCGAACCATCCGTCAATAGTGCTTTGAATTGAACAGAGGGTACCGTAGTAATCACGGTCATATCAAATTCTCGCTCTAAGCGCTCTTGAATAATCTCCATATGAAGCATGCCCAAAAACCCACATCGAAACCCAAAGCCCAATGCAGCAGATGTTTCAGGTTCCCACACTAAAGATGCATCATTCAATTGGAGTTTTTCCATTGAGGCTCTCAATTCTTCGTAATCAGTGGTTTCAACAGGATAAATTCCAGCAAACACCATAGGTTTCACGTCTTCAAAACCTTTGATCATTTCAGTTGTTGGTCGATCAACGTGCGTGATCGTATCACCGACTTTTACCTCTTTAGCTACTTTGATACCTGATATCAGATATCCTACATTTCCAGCACTAATTTCTTTTTGCGGTTTTTGCTCTAAACCAAGTATCCCAATTTCATCTGCATCATAGGTTTTACCTGTAGCAACGAATTTTACTTTATCTCCTTTTTTAATAGACCCGTTAAACACTCTAAAAATTACCTCAATGCCTCTGAATGAATTGAAAGTTGAATCAAAAATCATGGCTTGAAGAGGCTCATCGACTTTTCCACTAGGGGCTGGAACCCTATTGACAATCGCGTGTAATATATCATCTACTCCTACGCCTGTTTTTCCACTTGCGTGAATTATATCTTCTTTGTCGCAACCAATCAAATCAATTATTTGATCCGAAACTTCTTCCGGCATAGCTCCAGGAAGATCAATTTTATTAAGAACAGGAATAATCTCAAGGTCATGTTCCAACGCTAAATAAAGGTTGGATATCGTCTGAGCCTCAATGCCTTGAGAGGCATCTACAATTAGCAAAGCACCTTCACACGCTGCGATGGATCGTGAAACCTCATAAGAAAAGTCAACATGGCCAGGCGTGTCAATTAGATTGAGTGTGTATTTGTTTTCCTCAAATTGATAATCCATTTGGATTGCATGACTTTTAATGGTAATCCCTCGCTCTCGCTCAAGATCCATATCATCAAGCAGCTGATCCTGCATGTCCCTGTCCGCTACTGTACCTGTGTGCTGAAGTAACCTATCAGCCAACGTACTCTTCCCATGATCGATGTGTGCTATTATGCAGAAATTGCGTATGTGCTTCATATTTGTAAAAAAGAATGCAAAAATAGAAAAAGTTTAAGTCAGATTTGCAAAAAGTTTAGAGGCACTTCAAACAATGTTTTCTAATAATAAACCAAAACTTAATAATTGAATTTTGAATAAGAATATCACAGAATATATCATTGAAATGTACCGCAAAGAAGATATGCTAAGGGCATATAATCTTGATCTTGAAAAATTTGGTACGCAAGTCATCAATTTTTTTCCTATTGACAATAAAGAAAAGTTCTTACAGGTCAATTATTACGAAGAACTTATCTTCAAAATGCAAGAGCAAGGTATTGAAAAAACAGGTCATTTGAAGGAATTAAATGAATTAGTAAAATCCCTAAGTACCCTTCATAAGAATCTAAAAAAAGAAGACAATAATTATTTAGAAGTTTACAATAAAGTCGAACCTTTTATCAATGAAAATATTAAACATGCCAAAGGAAAGGTTAAGGATGAAATTCAAATTTGTCTGAATGGAGTATATGGATACTTGTTGTTGAAAATCGAGGAGCGACCCATTAAGCCTGAGGAGCAATCAATGGTTAATGCATTTGGAGATTTACTCTCCCTTCTGAGTTTTAAATATGAACATCAAAAAAGGTTGAATTAAAAAAAGTCACTGAAACAGTCTTTTTTTTAATTCAACCAAATGCTTTACTTACTCAATTTATCGATGATTTTATCAACCATTTCCACGTACTTCGGTTGAATTTCATTATATAAATCTTCACCTCTTAAACGGTCTAAAATGAGCGCATCAACTTTGTCTAAATCCCTTGGAAAAGTAGCCCCCTTAAATTCTTGTAAATGATCCTTTTCATACAACCGTTTCGGTCCAGCTGAACCAATATTCTTTGATCTATCAGATCCTTTTTTAGCAAAGTATTCCTTAAATTTAATATCAACTGATACTTTAAATTCTGCATCCAATTCATACTTATTATCTGAAACAAACTCAGTATGACCACTGTATCTTGCCTTAACACCAACTATCATTACCGCTTTAAAATCGGTCTTCCAGAAATCCTCAATTCTTTCACCATATTCAGTTTTCATTTTAAAATCATTTCCGTCGATAATTACAAATATCTCTGAATCAAATTTATCCTTGAGTTTAGACAAGGTTAATTCCTCGAATTGCTGAAAAAGAGACTTCTCTTTAAAGTAAAAAGAACCTTTGCTTGGTGCTAAAGAGTTTTTACCAGATTCTTTATCGGAATCAGTTACATTGTATCTTTTCACATCTGAGTCAACGTTTACGAAGACGGCCATTTTCAACCCTTCTTTTTCAAATCTTTTAACTTTATCTTGGAATGTTTCTTTGCTGTTTTCCTTACTCCAGACATTCTTCTTAACTTCTTGAGCTGAAGCTACATGAATCATGAGACAAAGTAGATAAGCAATAAGGTAACTCGGTTTTTTTTTCATAACTAATAGGTTTTAAGGTTAAAAAAATCAATCTACCCCGTCTAACAATCGAAAATAATGGTACTGAACTTATAATTAAATAGTTAGAACAGGTTTTTGACTTTGAACTATACTCGTAAACATAATATTTATGTTCAAAAAAAAAAAAACTATACAAACACGCAGAGAATCTTGAACTTTGAACAAAAAAATCAATGCTAAAAATACAGCACAACTTTAATTTATTGAGTTCAGATTAGAGGAGAACAAACAAGACATTAGATTTTGCACAATCGGAATCAGTCAATTTTTCGATTCAGAAAATCCTCATTTGAAGAAGACTCTTTATTTAAGTCACTGACGAAAACAGGTTCTTTCGCAAACTTCTGTGTATACTTTCCATAATCTCCATTTCGGAAAGAATAATAATTTCCTTCCCCATTATTCAATATGCTTTTGAACAATAAAGGTTGGATTAAATACTCTCCTTCTAAAAACGCAAATTTAATATTGTTCATTTCAAGAGATCCTAGTTTAGCTGATTCTTGAGATTTCACCTTAACTAAAACATTAGATGATGCAGAAGCCGACGCTTTGTAACCATCTTTTGTCAAATCAAAATAATTGTAAGTCAAAGTGAATTTTCGATCCTGTTTGTACCCATTGACATAATTGGCGACCAACTTATCTTTCTCCACTAAAAAGGTGATTTTACCCAACTTTTTCATGTCAACTTCTTTCCCCTCCTCGGTTACTGAAAAGTAACCCTCGGCCTTCATTTCTTCTTTAATTGATAAAACATCAATTTTTGTAGGCAGAACTTCATTTTTGAATGATCTTAAAGATTTGTATTCCCCCCCTCCAACAAATATTTCTAGATGAAATTTTTCTTTTTTGATCATTTCACCTGGCGCCAGATAACGTTGACCAATTGAAAACTGAGTTTCTTTTATTTGAGTTGAATCATCTTTAACGTATTCTAAAACATATTTTACATCTCCTTTATTCACTTTAACATAGGTATCCGTTGAATTTTTTATTTCAAGAAAAACTTCAATTTGATGATCTCCAAGCTTCCCTTCAACGCTCACGTCTAGAAGTTTGGCTTGTGCTATAGACAAAATAGGTGTCAGAAGAATGAATACAACAGTGATGAAGGGCTTCATGGTAATGTGAATATTTTTGATCTCTAATAGAACTAGTCTTAAAGTTAGAATTATTTGACAAATAGTCAGAGTGGATTAAATGAAAATACTTATGCTAATATTGACCTGCACTTAGCATGACCAAAGTACATCCTTCAATTACTTCGATCCCTTTTTTTTCTGCTTCTTCAGCCAAGCCATCGTGCTCCGTTCCTGGATTAAAAATAATTCTTTTAGGTTTAAGACTGATAATGTAATCATTCCATTCTTCCAAGTTCCTGGTACCAATGTAAAGCGTAACAGTGTCAACATTGTCTATCATTGGTTTTGTACGGAGATCTTTAAAAGGTTGACCGAACAATTCACCGCGTTTAATACTAACAAATGAAATAGGGTGCCCTGCATTAAATAATCTATTGGCTGCCATGTACGCATATCGCCCCGGATTTGTACTTGCCCCTATTACCACTGTGTGTTTTAGGTCACGCATTCTTCTTTAAATATTTCTGCACTAACATTTCGGCACATTTTTCTCCATCGATAGCAGCTGACATAATGCCTCCTGCGTATCCTGCACCTTCTCCACATGGAAACAATCTTTCTACTTCAATATGTTCCAAGGTTTGTGAATTTCTTGGAATATGTACTGGTGAAGAAGTCCTACTCTCCACCCCCACCATGATCGCTTCATTCGTCAAATAACCTCTAGATTTGGCACCAAAATCTTTGAGCCCAGCCTTTAATCTAGAGTGAATGTTTGCTGGCAGCACATCAGAAAAATCTACTGAAGCCAAGCCTGGTTGATATGAACATTCCGATAATGTTTTTGACGTTTTATTATGTAGAAAGTCAATAAGCCTTTGTGCAGGTGCAGTTTGATTCCCTCCAGCAATCTGACATGCTCTTTTTTCAATTTCTGATTGGAAAGCCAGTGCTCTAAAGTCCCCTTCGTTTTCGTAATTTTTTAAATCTTCATTTTCTATGGCAACTACAATACCAGAGTTTGCAAACTTAGAATCACGCTTCGAAGGACTCATGCCATTGACAACAACCTCTCCTTCAGCTGTGGCCGATGGAACAATAAACCCACCTGGACACATACAGAATGAAAACACCCCTCTTCTCACTTTATCGTAGGTAGTTTGAGTAGCCATGCTATAAGAAGCAGCCGGCAAGTATTTCCCTCTGTTATCACTGTGATATTGGATTTTATCAATCACCGTTTGAGGATGTTCTACCCTAACTCCTAAGGCAAAGGGTTTAGACTCGATGGCAATATTTTTTCTCTTCAATAATTGAAAAATATCTCTGGCCGAATGCCCGGTCGCCAGTATTACTCCAATACCTTCGACATTGTCTCCTTTCGATGTTTTCACCCCTTTGAGTTCACCTCTCTTAAGGATGAAATCTTCAACTTTTGTCTCAAAAAGAATTTCGCCTCCACATGCCAGTATATTTTCACGCATGTTAGCGATAACAATTGGCAGTTTGTTTGTGCCAATATGAGGATGAGTATCCACTAATATTTCTTCAGTGGCCCCTTGTTGCACCAATACCTCTAAAATTCGTCTTACATCCCCTCTTTTTTTAGACCGCGTATACAGTTTACCATCTGAATAGGTGCCTGCACCTCCTTCGCCAAAACAATAATTTGAATCCGGATTTACTTTATGTTCTTTGTTGATAGCCGCAATATCTCTTCTTCTTGATTGAACATCTTTCCCTCTTTCAATTACAATGGGCTTTGCACCTAGTTCAATACAACGCAAAGCGGCAAAAAGCCCTGCCGGACCAGCTCCAACAATGACAACTGCAGGTTTTTCACTTACGTTATTCTCCGGTTTCTGGTATTCAATTTTCCAAGGATCATCTTGGTTTTCAATCAACCCGATTTCAATATTGACAGAAACATTTTTTCCACGAGCATCAATCGATCTTTTCAGCAATTTCCAGGGGATTCCACCTTTCACTTTTTTATCAATGAAAGATTTGAAATTTACTTCGTCAAACGCTATTTCAGGTTTGACTCGATATCTTAATACTTTGGCTGTCATTTGCGCGAAGGTACAGGAAGATTCTTGTACTTCTTAAAACCTAAGTAACCTAGATTTATTCCGAAGAAAATTGGAATGTCTAATTCCTTTTGATTGATATCATCAAATATGTAATCATACGACGCATCTGTATACTCTTTTTGATAATCTCTATAGCCTATCCCTAGCCCAATGTATACATCTACGGTAAAGCCAGCATTCCCTGGATGTTTAGTCCATCTATTTCCAACCATTAACCCATAATGATAACTGGTAGCATTACTTCCCACTATTTCTACTTCATTAATTGTATCTCCGGCAACATTGGATTTGTAATCAATTCTTTTTATCCCAATCAAATGTCCAAAATAAAACATGCCATATTTTTGATCTTCACTGTAAAACTTCTGTTTTAATTGAAATGAATACCCTCCAGAATAGACAACTTCTATTGGTTCTTCTGAATGTTTTTTGTAAAAAGGAGATCGATAGAAAGTGTATTGAAGTTCATATCCAAGTCTTTCTTGTCGATAATATTCTACACTCACAGGAACAAATCCGAGAAGACTAAATGCTGGGTTTCCTGCAATTATTACTCCTTTGTATTCATTCACAACAGGCGAAAAATATCTTAGTTTTCGGTTTTTATATTTATACTTTGGTTTATCATAATCCAAATCTTCTTCTGAATTGGTTAAATCTTCATCGTGCATGAAGATTGGATTTTCATCTTGATAAACTGGAAAATACTTGCCAGCGATTTCACCATTTTTCTTGTATAAGATCCATTCTCCTATACGTTTACCATTCGATATCTTTCCTCTCATTTTAACATCGCCATTGAGATAAAACCCCTCATAATCACCTATCCCATTTTCAAATTCAGCTTTCCCTTCTTCATTTCCTTCTTCATCATAATACACCCATTGTCCGTGATTCAAATCATCTTTAAAATATCCCTTTACTTTTAATTTTCCACTTATGTAATACTCTTTGTACTCACCCGTTCCTTCATTCAATTCACCAATACCTTTGGTTTCTCCGGTTTCATAAAACATTTTCCAATAGCCATCCTTCATGCTATTTTTCTGAAGACCTTCTGCACTTTTAGCGCCATTTTCATGGTAGTAAATCCAATTTCCTATTGTTTTTCCTTCTTCATATCCACCTTCTGCTGAAATCTCTGAATTTTTATAAAAATATTTCCAAGGACCTGTTTTCAATCCTTTTTTGTAATACCCTTCTGCGAGCCTCTCGCCGGTTTCATAATAATAAGTCCAGAGACTGTCGCTCATTCCCAGCTTGTTCAACCCTTGCATTTTCAATTTACCTGAAACATAAAACTCTTTGTAAACGCCACTACCCTGCTTAAAAAATGCTTGCGCCTTCAAATCCCCTCCTTCATAGTAATAATTCCAGACACCTTCCCTTATACCTTCAACAAAATGACCTTTTCGCTTTAAACTGCCATCTTCATAATTAAAAATCCATTCTCCAACTTTTACGTTGTTTTCAAGAATCCCTTGAGAGCGAATGTTTCCATTCTCAAAGAAATAGGTCCAAACATCAATCGTCTGACCATCCAGAAAGGAACCGGTAGTTTTTATATTTCCATTTTCAAAATAATAGACCCAGTCACTTGTGGCCTTATTTACTAAAAATTCTCCTTTGGATTTTAATTGGCCAGATAAAAAGTAAGAAGCATAGGAGCCATTGAGCTGATTCTTAATGGTATCACCGACGTGGAATATTTCTTTATGAACTGTTTTCTCCTGATCGTAGTACGTCTTCCTCACAATACCTTGCGAGAAACAATGCATTGATAAAATGGAGCATAAAATGAAGGAAGGGAGCTTTTTCACCTGATGAATTTCCTGCTATATTAGTAACAATATTTGAAACGTGAATATCATGTAAATTTGATACTTAATCGTTTCAAAACAAACAACATTTTTCAACAACCCACAATACCCAAAAATGAAAAAGTCAAATTTAGACGATTTCGAATCTCCAGATTTTTATCTGCTTGATGATTTATTGACTGCTGAGCACAAACTCATTCGTCAATCTGTCAGAGATTTTGTCAAAAAAGAAATCACACCTGAAATAGAAGATTGGTTCGAGACTTGTTTTTTTCCTCAAGAACTCATCAAAAAATTTGGAGAAGTTGGTGCATTTGGCTCCAACATTCCGGCGGAATATGGCGGAGGAGGGATGGATTACATCTCATATGGCCTAATAATGCAGGAGATCGAACGAGGTGATTCTGGCATGCGGTCAACAGCCTCTGTGCAAAGTTCCTTAGTAATGTTTCCCATTTTTAATTTTGGTTCTGAAGAACAAAAACAAAAATATCTACCAGGGCTAGCTTCTGGAGAAATGCTTGGCTGTTTTGGACTCACGGAACCAGATCATGGCTCAAATCCATCTGGAATGACTACTCATTTTTCCGATGAAGGAGATCATTATTTACTAAATGGTGCTAAAATGTGGATTTCAAATTCGCCATATGCTGATATTGCAATCGTTTGGGCCAAAAATGAAGAAGGTCGAATCCATGGATTAATTGTTGAACGCGACATGGAAGGCTTATCCACACCAGAAACACATGGAAAATGGTCTCTGAGGGCTAGTGCGACAGGTGAGCTGGTATTTGACAATGTCAAAGTACCTAAGGAAAATCTGCTTCCTGCTAAAAATGGTCTTAGCGCACCTTTGAAATGCTTGGACTCTGCACGATATGGAATTGCTTGGGGAGCGATTGGTGCTGCTATGGATTGCTATGAAACCGCTAAACATTATTCACTCCAAAGGCGACAATTTGACAAACCCATTGCTTCATTCCAGCTGGTTCAAAAAAAACTAGCTGAAATGCTCACAGAAATAACCAAAGCACAATTGCTAAACTGGAAACTTGGTAAAATGATGGATGAGGGCAAGGCCAAGTCTTCTATGATATCTATGGCGAAAAGGAATGGTGTAGCGACGGCATTAGAAGTAGCCAGAGAATCTAGACAAATTCTGGGCGCAATGGGCATAACCAACGAGTATTCAGTCATGCGACATATGATGAATCTAGAATCTGTTGTGACTTATGAAGGAACACATGATATACATCTTTTGATTTTAGGTCATGAAATTACAGGAATACAGGCATTCAAATAAAAAAGGCTCCATATTTGGAGCCTTTTCGTTTTTGACCAAGGGGTCAAGGTTATTATCTTCTTGAGGATTCTACTTTCAACTTGAGATTCTGACCTTAACTATTTATAAGATGCATTTAAAGATCAAAAAGTTGCAAGCTTCCTTAAATATTTATTGGAACACTGACAATTGTCTCATCCCAAGCCAAGGTCAAATCAACCCCGTCTTCATTTTCAATCAAGTCAATTTTGAATTGTTCAACGACTGAATTCGTTTTTCCAGATGGCACTGTTACTTTCAAAACATCCATATCATAATCAGGCTCAAAGGCTCCCCATTCTTCCAGTTCTGTATTCAAGACAATTTGCCATTTTTCAAGTCCGGGCACAGAATACAATCTATACTTTCCGGCTTTAACTGACTCTCCACCAAAATTTACGTCCTGAGAGAAATTTATGAATGTTGCTTCATTGGCACCTGTTCTCCAATAAGTATCATATGGCACTAAACCTCCAAAAATTTCACGCCCTTTTTTAGCAGGTCGACAATAGTCTATAGTTATTTCTGTATTTCCACTTTTGATATTAATGGTTTCCGGTGGACTATGTTTTCTGTGAGTCATGAAACCATAAATCACATAAATAGAGAGAAGGATCACCAAGATCCCGGCACCCCAAAGAATTTTTTTCGTCATAATAGTTTAAGTGAGTTGAACTTTGTATTCAATCGTAATCTAATTGTAAAGGTTACAAAAGGATACATAATCATTCCTTGATTACTCAGAATGAATGTGATATTTAATTTCAATAATTGCTGCAATTAACTGAATTAAAACTAATTTTGACGCAAAATAATAAGAACTGCAAATGCACGATTACAATACAATTCTAGATAAACTCATACTCAAAGAGTACGGCCGTAATGTTCAAATGCTCGTCAGTCACTTAAATACAATTGAGGACAAAGCAGAAAGAGACAAAAAAGCCGTGACGTTAGTAGAATTGATGCGTCAGCTGAACCCAGCTATAAAAGATACTCCTGAGATAGCGCAAAAAATATGGGATGATATTCATATCATTTCCGATTTCAAAATTGATGTCGAGTCTCCATTTCCAAAACCGGATCGAGAATTGATTGAAAAGAAACCTGAAAAAGTACCTTACTCTTCAAATGAAATTGTATTCAAACATTTTGGTAGAAACATCGAATTGTTAGTAGACAAAGCCATAACGCTCGAAGATCCTGAAGAGCAAGAAGCAGCAATCATTCATATTGGCAAACTAATGAAGACTTTCTTTTCATCATACAACAAAGATGTGATGGAGGACGATGTAGTATATAAGAACATCAGAAGACTGTCAAAAAATCAACTTGACATTGATATGTCCAAAGTCAAAGAAGGAAACCTTTTCGAACCTCAACGCAGAGAAAGAAGAAAAGACTATCACAACGGAGACAGAAACAATAACAACCGCAATAAAAACAATAATAGACGCGGAGGCAGTAATTACAAAAGAAGAAAGAATTAATGGGGTCATTCAGGGTTACTGGTGGCAATTCTCTCAAGGGTGATTTAGTACCACAAGGAGCAAAAAACGAGGCTTTGCAGATTCTCTCTGCTGTTTTGCTTACGGATCAAAAAGTTACCATTAATAAAGTCCCAAACATTAGGGACGTCAACAAACTAATTGAATTACTCTCGGAAATGGGAGTGAAAGTTACCAAGCTCGGTAGCGAATCATACGAATTCCAAGCAAATGGAGTTGACATAGATTTCCTCGAAACCGAGCGTTTCAAATCCATGGCTTCTTCCCTTCGAGGGTCTATTATGCTATTGGGTCCTTTATTAACAAGGTTTAAAAAAGGAAAGATTCCTCAGCCTGGCGGGGATAAAATTGGACGCAGAAGACTTGACACTCACTTTTCAGGATTTCAAAAACTCGGTGCCAAATTCAATTACGACAAGAAAACGGGTTATTACAATATTGATGCTTCCCATCTAGAGGGTTGTTATATGCTCTTGGATGAAGCTTCAGTTACAGGTACTGCTAATATTGTAATGGCAGCATCCATGGCCAAGGGCAAAACCACCATTTATAATGCTGCTTGTGAACCTTACCTTCAGCAATTGTGCAAAATGCTCAACAGAATGGGTGCCAAAATTTCTGGTATTGGCTCAAATCTTCTTTTAATTGAAGGCGTAGAGTACCTAGGTGGCACAGAACATACGATGCTCCCTGATATGATTGAAATTGGAAGCTTCATTGGACTAGCGGCCATGACAGCCAGTGAAATTACCATCAAAAATGCTGGGATTGAGCATTTAGGGATTATTCCTGAAATTTTTCAGCGATTGGGAATAAAAATGGAATTCAAGGGGGACGACATATATCTTCCTGTCCAAAATAATTATGAAATAGAAACTTTCATTGATGGATCCATTATGACAATTGCAGATGCAATCTGGCCAGGATTTACTCCAGATTTGCTAAGTATTGCTTTAGTTGTAGCTACACAAGCAAAAGGAACTGTACTCATACATCAAAAGATGTTTGAAAGTAGATTATTCTTTGTGGATAAATTAATTGATATGGGTGCACAAATTATTTTGTGTGATCCGCATAGAGCAACGGTCATTGGATTAAATAAACAAGTTCCGTTAAAAGGAATCCAAATGACTTCACCAGACATTCGAGCTGGTGTATCTTTACTCATAGCAGCATTATCAGCTGAGGGTGAAAGTATCATCCACAATGTTGAACAAATTGATAGAGGATATCAAAATATAGATTCAAGACTGAACGCCATAGGAGCGCGTATTGAAAGGATCTAAAATGAGAAAAATTAGACATTCGATCATACCATTACTTATGATTATAGGCATTATTGCTTGTAATCAGAAGGAAATAGGTTTTCCTGCTCTGGAAATTAAAGGAATGTACCAACTTGATTCTCTTTACGGTTTAAATTTTGATTTAAGCGGTATTGCCAAAATAGAAGATTCTGTATATCTCGTTGCAGACAAAGAGTGGAATAAATTTTTGTATGGCATCGCTTTTGAGGATTCTAGTTTCAAGGTTACTCATAAGAAAAACCTGAATTTCAGAGAAAAACTTGATTTGGAAGGGATTGACTATTGCAATGGCACCACTTTCTTAATCAACGAAAGGCAAGGTATCATTTATGCCTATACCTCTGATGATTCATTAAGTATAATTAACGCAGATTTCGATGCTTTTAACATGGACCCGACTAGTTGGGGCAATATTGGATGGGAAGGAATAGCTTCAGATTGTGGAAACAATTTGCTCTACATAGTAAAAGAAAGAGACCCTAGAAATATTGTTGTCATAGATACAGAAACAAAACATGTGAAAGACACATTCAATATTTCGGAAAAAGAGAGTAACGATTTTTCGGACGCTAAATTTGAAAATGGTCACTTATATGTCATTGAAAGAAACGGAAATTTTATTACTAAAATCAACCCTGAAAGTAGAAAAGTAGTATCTAAATATCATTTCAAAGATGTTGCAAGTCATAGCAGCGGCAAGCTCTATGGACCCACGGAATTTGGCATGGCTGAAGCATTACTTCTAACCGCTGATGAAATATGGATCGGTTTGGACAATAACGGGCTGAAAGTGACAGAATTTGGACAAAAGACCTACGGTTTATCAGGAAAATCTCCTGTCATCATTAAATTCAAAAGACCCAAGGATTTTTAAAAATCACAAACTTCAGCGAATTAAAGCTGTAATTTTGACCTATGGCAGCTCAATCCAATTTTTTATCGCAATTAAAGCATAGCATTCAGGAATCCACTTTTGTCAAACTCACTTTGAGCAAAACGATTCATCCTGATGACGAATTGAAGAACATCTATGTTCGAAAAATTGAATTAAAAAATGAACCTCATCTTTCTTTCACCTTCCATTATAAAACGAAGGACGAAACGAGGAATTACAGCTTGGATGGTGGACAGGAAGAAGTTCAATCTTTGATCAATCATACATTCAAGAATGCCACACTATTCACGACTGAAAAGACCTACACTTTACTAACTAGTAAAAAAGGAAAAAAGTCATTGACCCATTCGAAGAGTTCGTCAACCCCTATAACAAGTCCATCTCATGATCGAAAAAAAGTAAAACGAGCTAAACCTAATGCCTCCTATTTACAGCTCCTAGGTATTGTGGATCAAGCTGGGCAGGTCATACCAAAAATGGCAGACAAGTATCGTCAGATCAACAAGTTTTTAGAGGTAATGGATGGATTAATTGAACAAATTAGTCATAAGCCTGAAACACTAAGAATTGTTGATATGGGCAGTGGGAAAGGGTATTTAACTTTTGCCTTGTATGATTTTCTTGTGAATACTAAAAAATTAAAAGCTCAGGTTAAAGGAATTGAGATCCGTCAAGGTCTTGTCTATCAATGCAATGATGTTGCAAAAAAATGTTCTTTTGAAGATTTGTCCTTTGATAACAGGTCAATAGATGACTTTGAAGAAAAGGAAATTGATATTCTCATTGCGCTGCATGCTTGTGATACAGCTACCGATGACGCACTGGCAAAAGGGCTAAAAGCAAAAGCCGAACTGATCGTTTGTGCTCCCTGCTGTCACAAACAAGTCAGACAACAGCTCAAAGGAAAAGAACAGAATAGCCCAATATTGAAATATGGGATATTTAAAGAGCGACAATTCGAAATGGTCACTGACACCATTCGTGCCTTAATTCTTGAAAAAGAAGGTTACGAATCCAAGGTATTCGAATTTGTTTCCAATGAGCATACGCGAAAAAATGTGATGTTAGTAGGCATTAATCATCACAAACCAAATCCACAATCTTCGGAAAAAATTGATTCTATCAAAAAAGCATACAACATCGAATTTCAGCAATTAGAAAAGCTAGTTTGAAAGTTTGTTCACACAACTAATTCGAGTGATTGAATTGTATTCTTCATTTGTTTCACATGCCTTTGGTTATGAGCAATGACAAACCTAAAAGCATCTCCAAGCTTGAATGTTATTATTCTACCTAACGCAGAAGTGATTTTAATTTTATTGAGATTAAACGACGAACTTTTTTCTAACAAGTCCAATAGTTTATCCTGATCCTTTAGAAATCGATCAATCGTATCGTATTGTTTGGTTACATCCGGTCTGAATTTTCTCAATGTTTTCATAGGTGAAGGAATCTTCCCATCGGGTCTAGGTTTCATCGCATTCACGAAATAATTTCCTAAGAATCCAGGTTTAAAAATATCCTTTTTAGACAATTCCGCCTTACCTAATTCCACTTCAAAATGGTGTAAATAATGAGCATCAGCGATGTTCAAATGTTCAATACATTCTATAACGCTCCATTGATCAGCTGTAGGTTTTAAATTAATCATTTCATCACCCAAATCAATCAAATTTTTCACATCACTCCTCACCTGTATCGTGTCCTTGATAAGTTCATCTATGAGTTCTCGTCTATCCATTTCTTTTACTTTTGAAACAAAGATATTACTCCATTTTGAACTAAAAATTGATCTAAATCAAGAAATCAATAATATCATGTCTTTTTTGTTTTTTGCTTTCGCATCCTACTAAATGTTTCTGGAGCCATACCCAAATAACTAGCTAAATGCTTTTGAGAAACTTTTTGAAATATATGGGGACTTTGGTTCATAAGTCGATCAAACTTTTCTTCTGCCGAGTAGCTGCGAGACTCCACTTGTCTTTTACCCAATCCTATAAGTACATTGGCATTAAAAATTCTACCCCACCTTTCAAAGGACTTATAGCGATCAAATATTTGCATCAAGTCATCATATCTTATTCTTAAAATCTGTGATTTCTCTAACGCTTGAATGTTCCATTCAGACGGCTTCTGATCTAAAAACGCATCATATGCACCTGAATAATCCCCGTCGTAGGAAAAACCTACAACCACTTCGTTTCCATTATTTAATACATATGCCCTCAATAACCCTTCATGTACGAAATAAAAGAATCGCTCCATTTGATTTGTTCTGATGAGATAGTCATTTTTATTTAATGAAATTGATTCCCATTTTCCTTCGAAATCAACCCACTCCTCTTCTGGAATTAATGAAAGCTGATTGACAGTTTTTTTTAAATGAATCAAAGCCTTTTCACTCATTTTTCTATGTGCTTCATTTTGATCATGATTTATTAAAACTAAAGAAATTCAATTTCACTTCAAGTGGTATGTTCATCAAAAAATCACAAATTATCATAGTGCATTTATCGATTCATATATCTTTGCGGCTATGGCGAAAAATGACGATCCGAATCTATTGAAAAAAATAATTTCTCACGCAAAGGAATATGGTTTTGTGTTTCCTTCTAGTGAAATCTACGATGGCTTAAGTGCTACTTATGACTATGGCCAATTGGGCGCTGAGATGAAGCAAAACATCAAGAGCTATTGGTGGAAAGCCATGGTTCAAATGAATGACAATATAGTTGGGATCGATGCTTCTATATTCATGCATCCTACCACATGGAAAGCTTCAGGACATGTGGATGCATTCAATGATCCTTTGATTGACAATAAAGATTCTAAAAAACGCTATCGAGCAGATGTCTTGATAGAAGATCACATAGCAAAAATCGAAGGGAAAATTAAAAAAGAAGTCACCAAAGCTGCAAAACGATTCGGTGAGTCTTTTGATGAGACTCAATTCAAAGAGACCAATCCAAGGGTCATTCAGAATCAGGAAAAAATTGATAAAATAAATGCTCGATTCAAAAACGATATTGAGAATGAGAATTTTGACGACTTAAAATTACTTATTGAAGAACTTGAGATCGCTTGTCCTGCCAGTGGTTCAAAGAACTGGACCGAAGTTCGTCAGTTCAATTTGATGTTTTCTACGGAATTAGGCTCATTGGCTGATGGCGCTAGTAAAATCTACTTACGTCCAGAGACAGCTCAAGGGATATTTGTCAATTATTTGAACGTCCAAAAAACAGGTAGAATGAAGCTGCCTTTTGGAATAGCTCAAATTGGCAAGGCTTTTAGAAACGAAATCATCGCAAGACAATTCATTTTTAGAATGCGTGAGTTTGAGCAAATGGAAATGCAGTTCTTCATCAAACCGGGTACTGAATTGGATTGGTACGAAAACTGGAAAACTAAAAGAATGAAATGGCATCAGACGCTAGGTATGGGTGCTGAGAATTATCGTTTTCATGATCATTTGAATCTTGCACATTATGCCAACGCCGCATGTGATATTGAATTTAATTTTCCCATGGGCTTTAAGGAGCTAGAAGGAATCCATTCTCGAACAGATTTTGATTTAAAAGCACATGAAGAACATAGTGGTAAAAAATTGCAATTTTATGACAATGAAACAGAAGAATCTTATGTTCCCTATGTTCTAGAAACTTCTATTGGCCTTGACAGAATGTTCCTTGCAGTACTTTCCAATTCGTATGAAGAAGAAAAATTGCAGGATGGCAGTAGTAGAACTGTATTGAAGCTACCACCGGCGTTGGCTCCAATAAAAGCTGCCATACTTCCTTTGTTAAACAAAGATGGGCTTCCTGAAAAAGCACATGAAATTCTAAATGAATTGAAATTTTCTGTTAATGCTCAATATGATGGGAAAGATGCGATCGGCCGTCGCTACAGAAGACAAGATGCCATTGGCACTCCTTATTGTATTACAGTTGATCATCAAACGTTGGAAGACCATACTGTGACCATTCGAGAGCGTGATTCTATGACGCAAAAAAGGGTGTCAATCAACGAAGTTGTGGATGAAGTCTCAAATGCTGTTGACTTCAAACCTCTATTGAAACAATTATAATAACTATCTTGTCCCAGTATGGACCTGATAGCTATTTTCCTGATTGCAGTAGGCATTTTTGTTTTTGGACTTTTCATGTCCAAAGTCTACGCTTGGATTATGATTTGGAGAAAAGCATCTAAACATGGACTTTCACCTCATCTCGTAGAAATAATCGCTCTTTCTAAATTTTTCGATCTGGAAGAAAAGTTTTTAGACGCATGTGTCAAATTTAAGTCACTTGATCCTTCAATTTCGATCAAAGAAATTGTTCGCCATCATATGGCAGACGGTGACACTTTTTCATTGTTGGAGAAATACACAATGGTTATCAACCACGGGTTTGACATGTCTTTTGAATCCGCTGTTCTCTATGATCTAAGTGGCAAAGATTTAAGTGACATAATCGAACAGCAACAAAAAGTATATGAGATTGAAATTCAAGACAAAAGTGACAGCGGTTGGCATTATTTGTATTCTTGCCAGTTCAAAATATCACCGGATAGTTCTGGCTGGGTAGTTCCGGATATTGATGAATACAAATGGAGAATCTCTCAAACAGTAAACAATGCTCTCAAGAAGCCTACTGAAATTGATCCTTCAATTCTTTCCAAAACGGTTTTAGAAAACCATTTGAATAAGGCTTTCTGGAAAGACTTATGTCATGGCTTTGTCATCGACCATAACATAAAAATTGTATTGAAATAATCTACTAGAGATGTTCTTGAAGTTTTCCCTTTTGACGCAACTCGCCAATGACACTTCCACAGGCTTTGACGCCTTCATCTTTGGCCTGCTTAGCATAGCTTTAATTGTTATTCTTGCCATGTCCGGAAAAGTTCAAATGGGTTTTCAGGTGCCTGGTTTTCCAACACCTTTGCTCAGGAGTAGGAAAAGAATATTGAGTCAACACTTTAAGTATTACAGTCAATTAACAGCTACCAATAAAAAAATATTTGAACATAGAGTTCAAGAATTCATTAGTAGAAAACAATTTATACCAAGGGACTTAGAGCGTGTAACGGAAGAAATGCGGGTACTAATCGCAGCATGTGCTGTTCAATTAACTTTTGGTTATCCAAATGTCTTTCTTTCCCATTTCAAAAGAATCTTAATCTATCCGAATGACTACTATTCAACCATCAACAAGACTTTTCATAAAGGAGAAGTAAATCCCAAACTAAGAGCAATTGTGATTTCTTGGCACCATTTTGTTTCAGGATATGTAGATTACTCAGATGGAATTAACCTTGGCCTTCATGAAATGACGCATGCATTGCATCTAGAAAATAGAATCTTTAATCATGAATATAATTTCATTGATCGACAGGAACTGATCAAATGGCATAAGCTTTCACAAGAAGAAATCAAAAAATTAAGTGATGGGCAAGATCATTTTTTTCGAAATTATGCCAAAACCAACGCTGAAGAGTTTTTAGCAATTGCTGTTGAAAACTTCTTTGAAAAAAGTGTAGAATTCAAAAAGGAACTACCTGAATTATACAAAACCTTAAGTGTACTTTTGAATCAAGATCCTTTGAAAAACTAATGGCCAAGAGAAATCCTCATCCAGCGAGTATCAGAAGTACAAAAACGGCAACTATCAAGGATGTTGTAGATGCAATGCTCAAATCTTATAATCTTAACAAACGGTTTGATCAAACACATGTGGTCGCTTCTTGGGAAAAAACAATGGGAAAAGCGATTGCTAAAAGAACCACTCACCTTGAAATTAGAAATAATGTTCTAGTTGTCACTCTCAATTCTGCACCACTCAAGCAGGAACTCAATGCGTCGCGTCAAAAAGCTTTAGATTTAATTCACAAAGAATTTGGTGGGTCAGTTATAAAAGATATCTTGTTTATATAAAAAAAGCCTTCATCCTCAAGAATGAAGATGAAGGCTTTTTACAAGTCCTTGCCTGTTCTTTAGTCTTCTTCAGTCACTCTTTTTGCAAAACTCGTAACATCAGACATCAAATTGGTTACCAAACTACCATATGAATTATTAACAATTGTCATGCTATTTGGATCTTGAGGAGGTTTAGTGCTTTCAGATGGCAACGCTCTGGCATCTCCTGAATAAGAATATCTCCATGTTTTTTCCCAATTGTTAGAACCACTTTTTTGCCCTGCTCCCTGCAGACTACCATCCGAAGTATTTATTATACTATAAGCTGAACCAGTTACAGCATTCGCAAATTTCTTTTTGTAATAGCCCGTGGCAGTTACATCTCCCTTTATTTGCTTTTTGACAGTCTTACCATCCTTGTCTTTAGAAGTTTCCGTTCGAATTACAATGTTTTTTTTATGTGATTTTTTACCTGCGTCAGCTATTCCTGTTTTGTAGTCACATTTTTCAATGTTACCAACAATTACGTAATCAACACCTAATTTTTTTGCCAACTCATCTGAAGAAACAAATTGCTGTTGAAAATCTCCAGAACTCATATATGATCCGCCTAATGCAGCAGACATTGTTTCTTTGTTTTTCACTTCGATAAACTCGTAGTTTTTCTGCATCAAACTTGTAGTAAGACCATTTGAAATTGCACCACCTGCATCTTGACATTTATAAGTCTGATTTCCAAACATTGTAACCCCAACCTTCACCATTCCGATGTCCTTAGCTACTGTATATTTTTGTTGTGCATCGCTAAACCCTGATACATAAGAATAAGAATATCTGAAATGTCGAGCAGCTTGTCTATTGGCCTTCTTATTAGAAGCATCTGCCATATTTTCAACTCCTTTATCATAATGCATTTGAGCAGCATCTGTGATCCCTTTTTGTAAAGCCGCTTTTGCTGTTGCAATATCTGAGCTATAGTCTCCAGTTTCTAGGCTTAAAGTAGGATCCTTCTTCTTTGCCCCAGCAAATTTTTCTGCAGGCAACGTCTTCAAAATGTCATTATACTGGTACATAATAGTGTACAAGCTCACAATTTTCGCCAATTTAGTTACAGTCTCGTCATTCTGAAAAGTAGCTGTTTCACCTTTCCACGATTCAATTTTAGCTAAATTCGTACGTTTTTGAGCCGCGAAACTCAATCTCAAAGGTTCTTGCGATTTTGAAATATCTTTTTTCTTTTCTGCAATTTGTAGTCCATAGGCCGCATTAAGCAGACCCATATCAACATTGCCAGCCTTAATTTGCCTTTCAGCTTCACGATGATAATAACCTGGTTTCTTTCCCATGGCTACACTATAAGATTCAACCTTATAATTAGGTTGAGCAAATACGGCCCCCATCACTAATATAAAGCACAGGGTGATCAATAAATTTTTCATGTTAGATAGTTTATGTTAGTTTTTAAATTAGACTCTCATAAAATTACTTAGAAAAGCGCAAAAAGCACAATGAAGAATATTGATCATTATCTTTTATACCCCTAACCGAAATAAACCCTACGCTTCAGAAGAGCAATTGGGACAAACACCACTTAAAGTGAAAACGGATTCCTTAACCACATAACCGTTGGGAATTTTCATCTGTGGTCGTATATCATCTAAGCAAGTGACAATCGCACATTTAGTGCAACTAAAATGAACATGGTTGTGATGGTGATGTTCTGTGCAATCAGTACAAGTAGCAAATCGCTTTACTCCATCTACATCCATCACCTGATGAAGATAATTTTCCTGAATTAATCGTTCTAAAACACGATATACGGTGACGCGATCACAAAGTCCGTCTAAAGCGGACATGATCTCCTTGTGACTTAACGCCCCTTCAGAACGCTGTAACAATTCTAAAATCGCCACTTTACTTGTTGTTTTCCTGCTATTGTTCATATTTTGTTGCAACAGTGTTGCAATTTCTATTTTTCATGTCATATTTGCAAAATCAATTGTTGAAAAACACAAATGTTGTTCAAAAAAGCACGAGAATATAGCACCAAAGGGAATCAAAGTTCTTTATTTCAGAATTTTGCAATGGTGTCTTTATTGACCGTTTTTTCCATTTTTCAATTTGCCCAAAGCCTTCACATTGAACTTTCGGATGATGAACACCATCAAGCTCATTGCACCGAAGAAGATGAATTCGACAAATGTCATGTTTCTATCGTGCATGGAGAAGAGCAAAATGGTTGCAAGCACCCACTACATATCACCAAGGTTGAATCTGATTGTCAATTATGTGATATCCTTGCCGAAAGATTCGAAATTGAAATTCAACCTCAGGAATTTTACCTTTCCCAGCTTCTTCAAATTAGTGACTTTACAGCCAAACATAATCCATATGTGTTTAGCAAGTCTCTATGTACGAATCCACATAGGGGACCCCCTTCCGTTTGATATTACGTGGTGAAATGAGTTTGCTTCTTAGAAATTCTCTGTGAGGAACTTTCCATACTGAGTCTACCAAATGTGCATTTTAAAGACATGAATAAATGTTTATTAGGTGCCAAAAGACACAACGCTCTTTTTGAACAAACTCCAAATAACAATTATCAAACAATAAAAACATGAAATCATATATATATACATTGGTCATTCTATCAATGACATTATTTATTTTATCGTCTTGTGATGACGATGACCCAACTATTCCAAACGAAGAAGAACTTATTACTACAGTGATATTAGAACTTGAAGACAGTCAAGGAAATCATTTTGATTTTAGTTTCGAAGACCTAGATGGTGCTGGTGGTGATTCACCTGTGATTACAACACCAACATTAGCTGCAAATACCAGCTATCATGCGCACATCGAGTTCTTAAACAAGCTAGCTGAAGTAGGTGAACATGAAGAAGAGGATGAGGGCGAAGATGAACATGGCCATTCGCATGGGGAAAACGTTAACGAAGAAATCTTAGAAGAAGCAGAGGATCATCAGGTTTTTTACATTCTTTCATCTTCTGTTGATGCTATTGTCGAATATGAAGATGATGATCTTGATATGAATGGAAACCCAATTGGGTTAGAAGCAACATTCACTACAGGAGATGCATCTACCGGAACATTGACGGTTGTATTGCGTCATGAACCCAAAAAACCAAATGATGGGACATTAGCTGATGCAGGAGGTGAAACTGACATAGAAGTAGAATTTGACTTTACGGTTGAATAGCGGTGAACTTCAGGAGTGCTCTATATTTTTTAGTCTTTTTATTGCCACAAACTCTAGTTCATGGACAGCATTGTCATGTCCAGCTATCTGGGCAAATAATCGACAAGGGTACACAGGTCCCACTTAGCTATACCACTGTAAAACTTGTAGAATCAGAACAGGGTACTGTTGCTGATTCTACTGGTTTTTTTGCTATCAAAGATATTTGTCCTGGAGAATATCACTTAGTGATTAGTCATGTAGGATTTGAAATGGAAAGGTTCTTTGTGACATTAGAAAAAGACACTCATCAAATGTTCAAGCTGAATCACTATGATGAATTGCTCAATGAGGTGGTAGTACATAGTGATACAGAAAGCAACCCTTCTGAAGTAAGTCATACTATCGGAATGGAAAAAATTCAACAAGGTGGAAATAAAAATATAGCTGATCTGGTTGGAAGAATAGCAGGTGTAAGTGTCATCAAAAATGGATCAGGAATTTCAAAACCTGTCATCCATGGATTGTATGGCAATCGTGTAACCATATTGAACAACGGACTGGTACAGGCTGGCCAGCAGTGGGGAAATGATCATGCCCCTGAAATAGATCCATTTGTTGCCAACCATTTGTCTGTGATCAAAGGAGTTGCTGGACTCCAGTATAGTGGGGGCTCGTTAGGAGGAGTAGTCTTGACTGAACCAGGTCCAATCAACAAAGATCCCCATCTGCATGGTAGTGCGAATTACATCTTTCAATCCAACGGATTAGGCCATACATTGAATACCAAATTCGAAAAGGCAAGCTCCTGGGCTTCATGGCGAGCGATGGGCACACTAAAAATAGTTGGAGATGGACATACTCCTGACTACTTTCTGACCAATACAGGTACGAAACAAGCCAGCCTGGCCTTTCAAGTCGAAAAGAACATATCAGAAAATTGGTTGATGACGGGGTATTACAGTTTCTTTAATACAGAAATTGGAATTCTGCGAGGATCACATATCGGGAACCTCACCGATTTAGAAGCGGCCATTGGCCGTGATGAACCTTTCTATACAGAAGATGAATTTTCTTATCAAATCAACCCTCCCAGACAAGAAGTGGATCATCATCTCTTAAAATTAGAGTCCACAATTGGTTTATCGGAAGACCAGTACTTGACCTTCAAATATGGCGGGCAACTCAACCTAAGGAACGAATATGATGTTCGCAGATCTGGTCGATCAGAAAAACCAGCATTAAGTTTGGGCCTTCAGTCTCATTTCGTTGAAAGCACTTATGAGCATTTCTTCAATAATGGATTGGAAATAAAAACAGGGCTACAAAACACTTTTATCATCAACAAAAATGACAATGAGGAAACAGGAATTTTACCCCTCATTCCAGATTATAGATCTAATGTATTAGGTGGATTTATCACGTTGCAAAAAAACATAGAAAACACCTCCTTCGAAATTGGAGGAAGATACGATTTCAAAAAACTGCATGTCATCAATATCACCGGAGGTGTTCCTAGAGAAATCGAACGAATTGATCATCTTTTCCATAATTACTCCTTGGCTGGAGGCCTGAATAGAAAATTAAGCGATATGATCAGTTTGAATCTGAACATTGGTTATGCACAGCGTGCTCCGGAAGTTAATGAATTGTATAGCAATGGATTGCATCAAGGAGTAAGTGGTATTGAGCGAGGAAATCCAGATTCTAATATTGAGAAATCACTAAAAATTATGCTTACCTCAGACTTGTCTATTAGCAAGCAGTTTTTTTTCAAAGCCATCGGCTATTACCAGCGCATCGACGATTATCTGTACCTAGAGCCAGGTCAGGAGTTTGAATTGACGATTCGAGGTGCCTTTCCAGTTTTTAACTATATGCAAACGGATGCTCGAATTTATGGCACCGACCTTATGCTCACTTTTGAACCCTATAGCCACCTCAAAATGAACCTAACTTATGCTTATTTGAAGGGTATTGATTTTATAAATGAAATTCCTCTAGTCTTTATGCCATCCAACAATATAAATTACAACCTAACTTATTCTTTAAAGGAATTGGGCATCTTCAAAAGCAATTCGGTATTCCTTCAAGGAAAATATGTTTTTGAACAAAACGAATATGAGGAAGGCCAAGATTTTTTAGCCCCACCACCAGGGTATTTCTTATTGGATTTGAGAATGACGACAACATTTGAATTCAAAAAATCAAACCTCAAATTAAGTCTGTTAGTGGAAAATGCACTTAACACCTCTTACCGAGACTATTTAAATCGACTAAGGTATTTTGCTGATGAAAACGGTAGAAATATCAATATTTCGTTAAACTACAACTTTTAGAAAGTTTCCTCTTTCATATCCTTAAAACTTATCATTCATCTTTCAAAGATTCTGAAGGATTGACCACAGCAGCTTTTATAGATTGGAAACTAATTGTTAGCCATCCGATAGCCAAAGCCAACAGACCCGCTAATACCAGTGTTAAAACGTCTACATTGATGCGATAAGCAAAATCATCCAACCACTTATTCATCCAGTAATAACTTATCGGTAGTGCAAAGACAATAGCAATGCCAATCAACTTAGTGAAATCTTTGGACAGCATTAATACAATAGACCAAACCGTGCCACCCAATACCTTTCGAATTCCTATTTCCTTTTTCCTCAAACTAGAAATATATGCTGCCAAACTAAAAAGACCCACACAAGCAATAATGATGGCCAAAGTTGTGAAAATGAAGAATATACTTCCAGATCGCTTCTCGTTTTCATAGTGACGTCCTAAGTATTCATCCATGAAATAATATTTAAAAGGTGTGTTAGGAACAAATTCCTGCCATTTGGATTCTACTTCAGCAACTAAATTCTGAATATTATCTCCTTTAATTTTAATCGGCATAAACTGAACAAATGAATTTGCATTAGTTGGAGCATGAAATTTTATAACCTGTGGTTCAATTTCACGATGCAACGTATGAAAGTGATAGTCCTTAATCACGCCAACAATGGTATGTTCGATATAACCGTTATTTCCTGCTACTTGACCATATAGCTTTTTCCCAACAGGATCGATGTATCCAAATTTTTCGACCGCCGATTCATTGATTATTACAGAAAGGGAATCATTAAAACTTTCATCAAATAGCCTTCCTTCTTTAATTTTTAAGTTCATCGTCTGCATGCCATAAGCATCTGCATTCATAAGTCGAGCGACGTAGCTTTCTTTGTCACTGGCCGTTTTCTTTGCGATGAAACCAGGGTATAACGTACCAGGTATAGAAGAAACATATCCAGCGTTGATAATGTCTTCGTTCTTAACTAATTCTTGACGAAAAACCGATGTTTGAGGACCTACAACTCCTGCGTTTTCGACAATTAATAGTTTCTCTGAATCAAAACCCATATCCTTGGTCAACAAAAAATTCATCTGACTATGGATAATTAATGTACTGGCAATTAGTATTATTGATATTCCAAATTGGAAAACCACCAAACCATTTCTGAGATTTAAACCTCCTCCTGAGTTTCTCAATTTTCCTTTCAACACTACCACCGGTCTGAAAGATGAAAGAACTAATGCCGGATATAACCCAGCCATAATGCCTATCAAAAGTGTCGCACCTAGAATCATCAATACAAATTTGAAATTCAAAATCATACCCATTTCTAATGGAACATTAGCTGCATATCCAAAATAGGGTAAAGTGAAAAACACAATCAACAGGGCTAGAATCAGCCCGAGAAAAGCAACTAAAATAGACTCTGTTAGAAACTGGCCCATAAGCTGATTTCTGACAGAACCTAACACTTTCCTAATACCAACTTCTTTAGCACGTTCTGTTGACCTGGCAGTTGACAAGTTCATAAAATTGATACCTGCAATAATTAAGATGAAAACAGCGACAAAAATGAACACTAAGACCTGACTATAACTACCATTTTGTTTGAACTCACTTTGCAGATTTGAATTCAAATAAATATCCCTCATTGGCTGAAGGAAATAATTGTAGCCATTCCCGGCTTCCACATACTCTGCATAGGATATCCCAATATTTCTTTGAATATCACCTTCTGCATATTTCGTAACCATCGCTGGTAATTTTTCCTCGAAAACTTTGGGATCAAATCCTTTTTGCAATTTGACATAAGTAATTACGGAAAAAGTGGTGTAACTCTCTTGCTGTTGAAAAGGAACACCAAGAATTGGAATTACAATTTCAAAATTGACATGCGAATTCTCAGGATAGTCTTTAAAAACACCTGTTACTTGAAAATCACCAAAGAAATTGTTACTGATCACTTTTCCCATTGGGTCTTCATCCCCAAAATATTTTTTGGCTTTACTCTCAGATAGAATCATAGATTTCGTACCCTTCAAGGCCGTTTTTTGATCGCCTTGAAGAAAATCAAAAGTGAAAAGTTCGAATAAAGTCGAATCTGCGGACATGACATTTTTTTCATCGAAAAACTCATTATCATACTCCATGATAACGGAACCAAATGGAGGACTAATTCGAGTCATAGCCAAAACCTCTGGAAACTCATCGACATATAATGGACCAAATGAAGGTGGTGTCACGGCATAGTTGACTTGACGATCGGGGTAAATTCTTTCTAAAGCAACGCGATATGTATCATCAGAATCTAATTGGAAATTGTCATACGATTTTTGATAATTAACAAAAAGCAAAATAATTATACAGCAAGCAATTCCTGCGGCCAAGCCTCCGATATTGATTAACGAATAACCTGCTTTTCTGCGAAGGTTTCTGACCGAAACGATAAAGTAATTGTAGAGCATTGACATATTAAAGTTGTTTTGAGTTTCATGTTCTTTTTTCATTGAAAATGGTTTGAAAAAAAGTAAGACATTCAGCCAATAATTAAATTTGGCTCTAGTCAGATTCCATTTTAAAATGTCCTCTTGAAATGCCTCATATAAGTCCCCTTCTATCTCCTCTATCAAATCAGTAGTACAATACCACTTTAAGAATCGATAAGCATATTTTGGAGGTTGGTGATTCACTTAGGAAAGTCTTTTAAGTTCAATCATTTTTTCAGTCCAAACCACTTCCGGAATTCTATCCCATAACTGATCTCTCAAAGACCTTGAGTTCTGCAAAGCGTCCCTACCCATGTTAGTGATTTTGAAAAGCCGTTTTCTTTTTCCTCCCCTCTCTTTACTCGCTTCACCTAAACCAGATTCTAAAAACCCTTTCTCCTCTAGACGATTCAACGAAGCATGAACTGCACTTAATGTTACTTTTCTACCTGACTGATCACTTACTTCATTTTTCACGCTCAGACCATATGCATTTTCATTGAGCACGCCCACTGTCAGCATAATGAGTTCTTCAAATTCCCCTAAATAAGTCCCTTTCATAAATCAATTTTGATAAATTCCATATTTGTAGAATTAATGAACGGAATAATTCAAAATAAGTTCGAAATGAGAATATTTATTATCATTACAAATAATCATAAACCAAAAGGAACTGCATGCATTCGACCTTAAACCGGAACCTATACTTCGTAAAAGAACATGTAGGTCTATTCAAAGCTGCCAACAACTATGACATCTATGACCCTGAGACGCAAGAAGTCATTTTGCATTGCAGGGAAGATAACCTCGGTCTTTTCACTAAACTGCTGCGATTTACGGATTACAAAAGGATGACACCATTTCATATAGAAATAAAAACACCCGGAGGAGAGAAGATCCTGACGGTGAAAAAAAGTATTTCATTTTTCATTTCTGAGGTAGAAGTATTTGACGAAAAAGACCTGCTAATAGGTCGGTTTGAGCAAAAATTCTTTTCGATAGGTGGTAGATTCAATATCTTAGATAAATCAAATCATGTCCTTTGCAAACTCCAAGGAAAATGGACCAGTTGGGATTTTAAATTTGTAAGAGACGGAGTAGAATTTGCTCATGTAAGTAAAAAATGGGCAGGCTTGGGTAAAGAAATGTTTACTTCGGCTGACAACTATATACTAGAAATCCATGATGATGTACCGGCAGATCACGCCTTAAGGTATTTGATATTAGGTGCAGTAATGTGCATTGATATGGTACTTAAAGAATAACTAGAAATTTGATAAATGTTCATGTAGAGATTCCTCCGCTTCTAAAGAAAGCTTCTTCCTGAGACGATGTCTAGCCGTTTTTACACTATCTGGAGATATAGCCATGATATCGGCCATTTCTTTAATATTAAGATCCATTTTTAGTAGCGCGCATAACTTTATTTCAGCACTGCTTAAACCAGCGACTTTTCCAGTCAAATTATCAAAAAAGCCACTATGTACTTTCTCAAAGTACACCTTAAAATCCTGCCAGTCCTTTTCGAGATTACTATGATTATTTAATACTTTTTGCAATCCAGTCAAGTCCATAATAACATCTTGACTCTCAGCTTTCTTGATTTTTTCTATTTCACGCTTTACTCCTTCAACGAATTTACTTTTTATAGCATAGTTCTGTGTAAATACTTTTAATTCGTCATTTCTAACCAGAATATCCTCTTTCAATTGTTCTTCTTTCAACTTTTCGGTTTTCCATTCTAATTCTTGCAAATCCAATTTGGTTCGATTCACTTTTTGTTTTCGTGAATGCCTCACTTTTAATGTGATCAGGACGAAAACGCCAATCAAAAATACAGCAAAGACAATGATCGAAATGATGTTCTTCTGAAGTGATTCAATTTCCTTTTCTTTTTCCAAAGATTCTATTTGCTGCGCCTTTACTTCTATTTCCTTATCTCTCTTTTCAATCTCATAGGACGATTTTAGTTTCTCTATTTCTATGGTTTGTTCTTCACTGAAAATACTGTCATTTAGTAGCGTATATCTTTCGAGGTGCAGCAACGATTTTTTAGGTCGATTCTTTTCTGATTCATATCTCGATAGATTTTTTCTGATTTTAGATTCACCACGTAAGTCTTCTCTTTCTTCAAACATGGGCAAAGATTTATAAAGATAATACCCTGCAGAATCAAGATCACCCAAAGTCAAATAACACATTCCTAGTTCCTTTAAGGAGTTAGCAATATCACGTTTACGACCTAATTCTCTTGCATATTTCAGCGCTAAGATGAACTGTGCCTTCGCATCACTAAATTTGTTTTGTGCTTGGTATACAGTCCCCATATTGAATACTAAAAGCAACTCATTGTCTTTATCATTTTGAATCCTAAGTATTTTAACGGCTTCATTAAAATAGAATAGTGCACTATCATACAATTCCAACTCTTTATAGGCATTGCCAATGCTATTAGACACTCTAATTTTTTCATCCAAACTATCCACTTGAGACCAAAATTCATATTCCGGTAAAAAATAATCCAATGCCTCCCTGCTCCTATCCTGGTTTAAGTGAATCAATCCAACTAAATTTCTCGTAGCATAAATTCTAAAAGTATCTTTTCGTTCTTCTGCCAATTTCAAACAAGTCAACGCATGTTTCATGGATTTCGGAAACAATCCCCTTGTCCAATATGATATTGAGATGTAATAATGAGCAAGCCCTTGTTGTTTCAAATTACCGCTTATTTGAGCCAAAGCAATCGACTTATCACCATACTCTTTAGTCTTAATTGGTTCTGAATTCCAATAGGCTAAAGCGAGCTTATTGAGCACTTCAATTCGCAACGAATCTGAAATAGATTCATTCAATCGTTGATGTAAGCTATCAGTATTGATCTTCTGTGCAAAAACCAGATGTGCACTTAATAAAAGTAGTATCGTGATAGATTTATACATTAAGCACTTCTACAAAATTTTCATCTTTTCCCAATTGAAGTTTTTTTCTCAATCGATACCTAGCTGTTTTGACACTGTCTGGAGAAATCCCTAAAATACCAGCCATTTCTTTGATACTCATATTGATTTTTAACAATGCACACATTCTAATATCTGTAGAAGAAAGCTCTGGAAATTTCACTTGAAGTTTAGGAAAGAAATCAGCATAAACTTTATCAAAAGACTGCATAAACTCTTTCCAATCGTCATCAGGTACAAAATGCTTTTTGATTTCATTTTGCAATGCGATGAGACTAGATCTGAGGGCACTAGTTCCCTTTGGTTTAATACTGTTGATTTTATTATTTAATTCTTGGAATAACTCACTTTTCTGGATCAGATTGACTGTGTAGGAAGTTAGTTCCTGATTTTTAAAATCTAATTGCCTTTGAAGGTTAGCCTGAACAACCTCTGTATATTCTATCTTTTTTTCAGCTTTTTGCTTGTCCATTTCATAACTAACCTGAGCTTTTAAAGTTCTTTGTTTGAGGTAATAGTAAATGATAAATATAAGGGTCACTGTACCGAGTAAAACAATCAATAAAACGTTTTTCCAAAGTGTTTCAATTCTCTCCTCCTTGGCCAACAATTCAATTTGCTGTGATTTTATCAAGAGTTCATTATCCCGTCTTTCTATCTCAAAATTTTCCTCCAGTTTAGTGATTTTCCTAAGCTTATTGACGTTCAGCAAACTGTCTTTCAAAAGAATTGATGAACGTAAATATTCCAAGGACTTTTCATAATTACCTACCTCCTTTTCTACTAAATGAAGATCTGCGTTTATCTCGTACTCTAATTTTTGAGAATCAAAATCTAAAGACATCGATAATGCCTTAAGCAAGGTGATTCTTGCGATATCATACCTTTTCATTAAGTAATAAGTTTTGCCAATATTGTGATTACTGACTATCTCATCTCTTCTATTGTTTATTTCTATACTTACTAATCTTGCTCGTTCATAATACTCAAGTGCCTTTTTATATTCCCCCCGTTCACGATAAATTCCACCAAGATTATTGGTATTTAAGGCTAATTTTTCTCTTGCACCCACCGCCAATAGCATCTCATTGGCAATCAAGTAATATTCCAAAGCTTCACCATGCTTTCCTAATTGAAAATAAGCTGCTCCTAGGTTTTCTGCTGAATTAGCGATTTTCTTCTTATCCCCCTGTTTTGACCATAAATCGAACTCATGTTGAAATTGAACTATGGCTTCAGCATATCTTTTTTGTTCAACGTAAATAATAGCGATCATACTCCTAGAAATACTGGATTTCCCAATAATATTCAACGAATCATAGATCATGAGACTCTGCAACGAATATTTCAAAGCTTGGTCAAATTCCCCCATGGCCCAATGACCAACTGCAACAGAATAACAAGAATGCGCTTCAAAATCTTTTCTTCCTATTGTTTTTGACAGGCTCAATGCTTCTTCGCCATACTTCTGAGTACGAAGTGGAGCAGAATTCCAAAAGGAAAATGCCACTGTATTCAATGTCTCAATTCTAACAGTATCTGGAAGTTCATTCTTTAATGAACTAATCAAACTATCAATATTGGCACCATTTATAACCAACCAACCATTGAAATTGAGAAAAATGAATAAGAGTATTTTGGCTACTGATTTCATTTTTAATTTTCAATCAATGAAATTCCATTAGACAATTCTATTTTGTGCATTTTATATTCGGACATTGCCAAAATCTGATATTCCGTCCTAAAAATTTTATCGACGTGTTCAACGCGATCTGACTTAATCAAATTTATTGTACATCCGCCAAATCCTCCACCCATCATTCTTGCCCCTATTATATCATCTTCGTATTTCGCTAACCTGCCCAATACATTTAATTCTCTGCAGCTTACTTCGTATTTTTTTCTAAGCCCAATATGAGTTTGAAACATTAAGTCGCCAAAAGTCGCTAAATCTTTTTTCCTCAAAGCTTCACAAGCCTTTAACACTCTGGCATTTTCTTCAATGACGTATTTGCATCGGTTATATGTAATAGGGTTTATTTGTTCTTTCACTTTCTCTAAATCGGTCATAGTTGCATCACGTAGAGAATGGATGGATGAGTTCAGCAATTGCATGGCTAGCAATCCAATTTTGCACTGCTCTTGACGGAGTAAGAATTCAGAGTGAATTGGGTTTTGTCTAATTTTTGTATCTAACAGGACTAATGAATAACCATTCAAATCAACCGAAAAATACGCATGTTCCTGTGAGCGACAATCAATTAACATTGCCTCGTTTTGTTTCCCTATACAAGTTGTCATATGGTCTACAATTCCACTATTCGACCCTACAAATGCATTTTCAGACAAACGTGAGATCTCTGCAATTTCGGTTTTCATGAAACCCAATCCAAAAATTCTATTTAAAGCAAATGCTACCCCACAAACTATGGCTGAGGAAGACGAAACACCTACTCCAATAGGAATATTACTTGTAAACATCAAATTAAAACCGCTTAATGCTATGCCTCTTTTTTTGATGTGATCAACAACACCTATCACATAGTTCACCCAATCTCCGTCAGGCTCAGGAGTCAGTTCATATTCAATATCAAATGTAATTTTGGCACTATAATCAGCAGCAATAATGTTGCAGTCTCTTTCATCACTTTTTCCAATAGCAATATAAGCCGCTCTATCTGTTGCAGCAGTTAGCGTAAACCCTTGGTTGTACTCGGTGTGCTCACCGATAAGATTCACCCTGCCCGGAGATCGAATGATCAATGGGTCAGATCCAAACTTACTTTGGAAATCTTTTCTTAGATTATTGACTAACTCGCTCATTGAGATCAAAAACACCAAGATAAACCATTTTCAGTTTATGAATAGTGATTTTGTAGCAATGAAGGCTTCAGTTGGACTAATTAAAGAATATTACCTTATAATAGGCCTCTTTAGGTTGGAACTTTTCATCAAAGAGTAGTGGATAATTCTTTCGTCCTTTCACAGGGAAGTTATCCAGCCAACTGTATTTGTCGGACACGTTCCAAAAAGTTACCCCACTGATTTTATCTTTATTTTTTCTAAATACTTGGAATATTGTATCATACTTTTCTATCTGCATTTTCCTCATTTGATCAGTGAAATCATCAATTTCATCTTCCCTTTTCTCTCTTCTAGGACTGTTTTCATAAACTGAAACATCCAATTCGGTAATTTGAATGTCAATATTAAGATTCTCAAACTGATCTATAGTCTCTTGAATGATAGTCGCAGTTGGTTGATAAATACTCCAATGTGCTTGAATTCCAATTCCATCAATCGGAACTCCATTGGTCTTCATTTTTCTAATTAATTCATATATTTTTTTGCGCTTGATTGGATTGACAACCGAATAATCATTGTAAAATAAAATAGCCTCAGGATCAGCATTTCGAGCATATTCAAAAGCCTTTGGAATGAAATCTTCTCCGATTATTTGATAAAATTTTGAATTTCTATAAAATTCGTTTTCATCATCCGAAATAGCTTCATTTACCACGTCCCATGCATATACGTCATCTTTGTATCTAGTGACCACTTCTGTAATATGAGTCTCCAACCTACTAAGCAATACTTCCCTTGAAACATCTTTTCCTTCATCATCCACAAAAAACCATTCAGGTGTTTGATTATGCCAGCACAACGCATGCCCTCTTACTTTTAGATTTCTCTCTTTTGCAAAGTCTATCAACTCATCCGCATATCTCCATGAGAAAGAATCTTCTTTGGGGTGAATAGGGCCCATCTTCATTATGTTTTCAGCTGTAACGCTCCTAAAATGCTGTTCAGTAATGAACTTGGATGAATCCTTTAAGGAACGAGGACTTACCGCTACTCCCATTGTGAAGAATTCTTTATAGTAATCTTTCAGTCCTAAGGCTGTATTTGTATTTTGGTTTCGAGAATGACAACCTATCGTAAGGATGCAAAATCCAATTAGACATGTTTTTATTTTCTTCATATTGAATTTATTTACTTGCAGATTTCATTATGTATGCGTCCTCAAATCTAAACTGAATTTCGCTGCTATAGGTACCTTGAATGATACCAAATCAATATGTTTACATGTCAAAATGTTTATACATTATTGAGATTAATTGATATGTCTTAATTATGCATACAAGTAAATAATTTTTCATTCTCAACCAAGCTTAATAAAAATCATGCGCTGGTAGATGGTGATGAATAGAAATGTAATTTAGATATGACAGAAAAGAATAGACAGAGAATGGCACGGGCACTTTTTGCATTATGTTTAATTTTCGCTATTGACCAAAATTCTATAATCAAAGCTCAAATAGTTGAATGGGACGATTGTGAAAGATTTCTTGGAAATGTATCTTATGGCTCTACACCTAGTAGTTGGCTGGAGTATTGGAACCAAGTAACTCCAGAAAACGGTGGAAAATGGGGTTCTGTGGAACGTACTAGAGATGTGATGGACTGGGCAGATTTAGATATTGCCTATGCACTTGCAAAAGACAATGATTTATTGTTCAAACAACATGTCTTTGTATGGGGCAATCAACAACCCAGTTGGATTGAAGATTTGTCAGAGGCGGAGCAATTAGAAGAAATAGAGGAATGGATCATGGAAATGTGTACTCGCTATCCTGAGACTGACATGATAGAAGTGGTCAACGAACCAGTCAACGATCCACCTGATGAGGCCGGCAATGGAGGTGGAAACTATATGGAAGCTTTGGGTGGCAGAGGGGTCACAGGTTATGACTGGATCATTACTGCTTTTGAATTAGCAAAGGAACATTGTCCAAATGCGGCTTTAATAATAAATGAATACAATGTATTGAACGTAACAGGCGTCAGAAATAATTATCTAAATATTATTGATTTATTGATAGAAAGAGATCTATTAGATGCTATTGGTGTTCAAGCGCATGAATTCTCTGTATTTCCTATGCAAGCAGATGCTATTACCTCCTCTCTAGACGATTTGGCAGAGAAAGATCTTCCGATTTATGTTACGGAATTGGACATTGGCTCGGGTGACAATAATCAACCTATAGATGACCAAGTTCAACTAGAGGCTTATCAAAGAATTTTTCCGGCGTTATGGAATCATCGTGCTGTTTACGGAGTTACTCTTTGGGGATATCAGCCAGGCATGTGGAGATCTACGGCGTATTTAGAAAACGCTGATGGGTCGGACAGACCTGCATTTGAATGGATGAAAAATTACATCTCCAGAAACAATTCAAAATGTGATGGTGTTACCTCCGCATATTCTGAATTAGAGAAACCGTACCAATTTTCTTTTTATCCAAATCCAGTGACTGACAAGACAATCACACTGTCATCAAAAGAATTCATCACAACAATTACTATCCGAAATATAGGAGGAAAAATAATTCAACGAATATTCCCTGATATAAATAGACAAAGCTTGACAATCAACCTTGATGCAAACAGCGGTGTCTATTTAATAGAAGTAAAAGGAAGGAATTATACAGAAGTGCAAAGAATAGTTATCAAATAGTTACCACAGCAACTAATGAGTTGGATCGATAAAGTCCGACTCATTTTTTCATACAATATTGTTCTCTAGGATCTTAAAATTGCAAACGGAATCTGAGTGAATTATAGCATCATAGATCACTAAACAATTTAATTCTATCTCTTGGTGCAGAAGTAGCTACACGTTAATAAAGTTGAACACGACGTTCTCAAAGCCACATGTTCAATCAGATGCGATCCGCTTATTCCAATGGGAATAAAAGAGAGGCCATCCCTCGATCGGAGGATGGCCTCTTCTATAAATACACTCCGTGTTAATTATTTCATAAATGAACTCATCGTGCTAATTGATCCATCTTCATTGTGATTCAATTCCATCATTTTCACACTTCTCAAATGTGTTTTCCCTTCGGACAAGGAACTATCATGATAAAACAAATACCACTGTCCTTTGAACTCTGCAATAGAGTGATGGTTGGTCCATCCTAATACGGGCTCCAAAATAACTCCTTGATAGGTAAACGGTCCATAAGGACTATCCCCAATAGCATAACAAATATTATGTGTGTCTCCTGTGGAATAAGAAAAGTAATATTTCCCATTGAACTTGTGTACCCAAGAAGCTTCAAAGAACCTTCTATCGTGATCAGTTGCTTCGAACAATTCTCCATTTTCATCCAAAATTTGGACCTCTTGTACTTCTTCATCAAACTGCAGCATATCGTCACTCATTCGTGCTATTCGAGGAAGAAGCGCCTTTCCTTCTGATGGTTCCTGGAGATTTGAATCTCTATCATAATCAGTACCTGTCCATTTTTGTAAATGGCCACCCCAAATACCACCAAAATACATATAGTACAAACCGTCGTCATCTTTGAATACCGCAGGATCCATACTAAAACTTTTCTTTATTGGCTCTGCTTCTGCGGTGAATGGTCCTTCTGGTTTATCACTTGTCGCCACACCAATTCGGAATAAGTCTTCTTTGTCTTTCAATGGAAAGTACAAGTAATATTTCCCATCCTTTTCCGCAGCATCTGGTGCCCAAAGTTGACGACCACCCCAAGGAATATCTTTCTTATGCAGAGCAATTCCATGATCTGTAACCTTTCCGCCTACTTCGTCCAATGAAAGTACATGGTAATCTTGCATATCGAAATGACTCCCTAAATCGTCCTCCGGAATTCCTGATTCCCAGTCATGAGAAGGATAAATGTACAGTCTATCGTTAAATACATGAGCGGATGGATCTGCCGTGTAGATCGCTGTCACCAAAGGTTCTTGAGCATATTTCGTCCCAGATTCTTCAATTGTTGTGGTTGATCCCGAAGACTCATTCTTGACAGTTGATTGGCATGATGAGATTAAAAAACCAACAGCAATTAAAATTCCAATTAGTAGGTTGTAAGATTTCATATTTTTGATACTTTCTTTTTGAACGTCGATTTAGACCTACAAAACTGTCTAAGGCTTTTCAAATCTCCAACCGTATAAAGCGTTTACCATCTATACCTCACAAGCGAATTTTCATTGCCGATTCTTTTTTACCAAAGAAAAATCGCGTCCAAAAATGGCTTTGTTGGTCATAAAGGTCTATAATCTTCAAATAGAGGTTAGGAATAATGATAAGCTATGTCTAGGGAAAAAGACAAAAGAAGCAGTAATTAAAGAGAATATATTCAAAGGTATATCCTTCGAAAAAAGGGGTATTTTCTTCAAGCTTTAAGCGCTCAATCAACTTTTCTTCTAATTGACTAAATAATGTTAGCATATTCGCTAAACTGATCCAACGACTCGGGATTTGCCAAAGCATCTTTGTTGTCAATTAACTCCCCTTGCAGAGTCTTTCTAACTGCTAGCTCCACTTTTTTACCACTGATGGTTCTAGGTATGTCTTTGACTTGAAAAATTTGAGAAGGAACATGTCGTGGACTTCTTGATTTTCTTAGTGTTTTATTTATTTTTTGTTTTAGTTCTGCTGAAAATTCATAGCCAAGATTCATCACCACAAAAAGCACCACTCTTGTATCGTCTCCATATTCAACACCTACAACTATAGAATCTAGAATCTCATCCATGGATTCAACAACTCCATAGATTTCTGAGGTGCCAATTCTGATGCCTCCGGCATTCAAAGTGGCATCTGATCGGCCATAAACAATACATCCTCCTCTTTCATTGATTTTAATAAAATCGCCATGACGCCAAACGCCTTCAAAGTCATCAAAATAAGCTCTTTGGTATTTCTCCCCTTTATCGTCTTTCCAAAAATAAAGTGGTCTAGAAGGAAAAGGTGCTGTACATACCAATTCCCCTATTTCATTTTCTATTTTTTCACCTCCGAAATTAAACGTCTCTACTTTCATGCCTAGACCTATGCATTGTAACTCACCTTTGAATATTGGTAAAATTGGGTTTCCAAGAAAAAAACAAGACAGGATATCTGTCCCTCCAGATATAGATGACAATTGAATATCTGGTTTAATACTTTGTTGGACATAATTGAAATGTCCTTCGCTAATTGGAGATCCTGTTGACAGAATCACTTCTAGTGAGTTCAAATCAAACTTTTCCCTAGGTATAAGCCCTTTAGATTCACATGTAGACAGAAACTTTGGAGAGGTTCCGAAAACTTTAATTTTCACTTCTTCAATTGCCATAAAGAGAATATCCTGATCTGGAAACATGGGCGAGCCATCGTACAGAAAAACAGTGGCACCTGTCATCAGACCGGAAACCAGCCAATTCCACATCATCCAACCACAGGTTGTATAAAATGTGATGACATCCCCTTCTTTTACATTAGTATGTAAACTATGTTCTTTAAAATGTTGAATCAGTGTCCCTCCTGCTCCATGAACTATGCACTTAGGCTTACCAGTTGTACCAGAGGAATACATAATATACAACGGATGATCAAAAGGTAATTGCTCAAATATTAAACGATCGTTGGGTGTGGTTCTAATGTCATCCCATATCACCTCTTTTTCTCTCAAAGAACTGTTCGTTGAATTAATCAGAATCACATTTTCAATACTATCTATAGCATTTGATATTCGATCAATGGTTTCAATACAGTTGATTTTTTTTCCATTGTATTGATAATTTTCTATGGCTATCAATACTTTTGGTTCGATTTGACCAAATCGATCAAGTACCCCATCAACACCGAAATCAGGTGAACAAGATGACCAAATTGCTCCTATGGATGCAGTTGCTAACATACCCACAATTGCCTCAGGCCTGTTGGTTATAAATGCCGCTATTCGGTCACCTTTTTTAACTCCTTGATTTCTTAAAAACTGTGCAACAGCGGAAACCTCTTTGTACAATTCATTGAAGGAAATGCTGTTCCTTTCTCCTGTCTCTGACCAATAAACAATTGCTTTTTTATCATCTCGATATTTCAACAGATTTTCAGCGAAATTGAGGCGAGCACCGGAAAACCATTGTGCGGTTCGAATATCATTTCCTTTTAATACCGAATCAAAACTTTTGGAATGAATAAAACTACCGTATTCCCAGATGGATTGCCAGAAGTCAGTTATGTTAGTAATGGACCAGAAATATAGGTCATTGTACTTTTGAAATTTCAATCCCTTCTTTTTATTAATAAAACTGATAAAAGAAGTCAGATTAGCATTAGATATTTGATCTTCGCTAGGACTCCAAAAGGATGTTTCTTTTTCCATAGAAAACTATAAAACTGGCATAGTCATCAATGCACGAATGGCAAATTCAGCATCACGATGTTGCAATGCAATTTTTGCTGATAGTTCGAATTTTTCAAGGGTGTCTGATTCTTGACTTTCTCGATGTATATACGCTTCATGGGCCATTCTTCCATATTCAGTACTTTCAGATTCTAAAGTTGATAAAGAATCGATGAAGGCATTGATTTCTGCTTCATCCGGTATCTGAGTCAAATTTCCTAGTTGAGCAAGATTGCTAGCACTCAAAATATTAGATCTCAATATATGATCTGGAAGGCTGTCCATACCGATTCCGATTCCCCTTGGTTTGATCAATTCAAAAATGGACGCACCTGAAGCACGGGTATAATTATTTGCACCATTTCTACCTACCAAATCCAATTTATGTGGATCTATCAATTCTCCATCAAGGCAATTCTCATTTACATGAAATTTCAGCACTCGACAAAGCACCAGATTCCCAGAGCCTTTATCCCCACCTAAAGGAACGATTTGCTCCACTTTACATTCCATCTGAAACGGTGATTCCTTGACCCTTTTAGGTTGTACGAGATCCGAATCAACAGGTGTGAAACCACTTTTTGCAAATTCATCCACATCTGCATCATACATGGTCGAGGCTAGACTTGTTTGCTCAACCATACTATGAGAAACAGCATGAATCACACATTCCGGATGATTCTCAACATTTATCAAAGTGTCTTTTGGCGAACCATCTCTACCACTGAGTGCAGGAGAAAAAGCCACATAAGGAGGATTGCTCCCAAATGCATTGAAGTATGAAAATGGAGCCAAATTATTGATTCCTTTTTTTGAAATAGTAGATACGAGAGCAATGGGTCGTGGTGAAATTCCTCCAACCATTAAACTATAAATATCTCGCAATGGCGTTATTTCAGGGTCGATGGTAATGAATTTTGCTTCTTCTTTCATAGTATTAAAATAACCTATTTCGCTCGCTTTTTCTTCGTTAAAATTGAATGATTTTGATTTGACCTAGCAATCGTATTTTTGAGTTTCCCTAAACCCTCAATTCCAAGTTCAATGGTATCACTTTCTTTTAGCCAGATGGGTTCAAAAATATTTCCCTTTTCTTTCGCAGCAATATTCGCCGATCCATTTAGTTCCAAGTAGCAACCTGTCCCTACAGTACCTGAACCTATTATATCACCTGGAAATATTTCAACACCATAGGACACCCTTTCAATAATCTCTGAAAAAGTCCAATTCATGTCTTTTACATTTCCATTTGAAACGTTATTTCCATTATGAAATGCAGTCATGGATAAATCATAAGTTGCACCAAATTCAGTTTCTATTTTTTTATGTTCCAATTCTTCTGGAGTCACTAAGACCGGGCCAATGGATGTGGCAAAATCTTTTCCTTTAGCAGGCCCTAAATTCATTTTCATCTCTTCCATTTGTAGTTTCCGAGCTGACAGGTCATTCATAATAGTAAAACCAGCAATGTATTGATCGGCATTTTTGGAATCAATGTTTTTTCCTTGTTTCCCAATGACAATTGCAATTTCCAATTCAAAATCTAATTGATGTAAATGGTCTTCTTCCACCAATATTTCACCTCCACCAAAAATCGCATTGTGATTGGTAAAATAGAAAATGGGAAACTCATCAAATTCAGGGATCATTTCTACACCCCTGTTTCTTCTTGCCGTTTCAACATGTTGACGAAATGCATATGCATCCCGACAAGAAGTTGGGTTAGGTAGAGGAGCAAGCAATTTTGGATCTCTAATTTTGATTTCAGTTTTTTTATTTGAAATGGCCTCTTTGACCTTTTTCAATTGATTCATTCCTTCTTCTTCAAGCTTAAGCAACTCCAAAACAGTTGTTGGTAGATCGATGCCAATATCCTTTGCGTTGGAATGAATATCAAAAACCTCTCCTTCCATCAAAAGACCGCTTCTATGAATTGATTGATGTTGGTAACTGACAATTTTCAAGACATGGTGCTTTTAAGGTTTTGGAAAACTTCTGTGATTACTTCTGTTGCAAATTCTGTTTCCTCTATCGTTCCAGAATTGATTCGAACCCCATTAGGAATTCCAAAAGTATCTACATGACGAATGATCAGCCCTTTATTTAAACATTGTTCAGTAAATTCAATTGCGAATCTTTCCGAAGGCATTAAGAGTAAAATGAAGTTGGTGCTAGATCGAATGTAATTCATTCCATTCTGATCAAAACAATTGTATAACATTCTCAATGAGTCCTTATTCAATTGAATGGTTGTTTTTAAAAACTCATCATCATCCAAAGCTGCGATGCCTGCTTTCTGTGCAAGTCTATTTGGTTCGAAAGGCAGCTTTACTTTGTACAAAGCTTCAATTACTTTGTCCGGGCCAACTGCAAAACCTACTCTCAGTCCTGCTAAACCGTACACCTTAGAAAATGTTCGAGTCACAACCATATTTTCATAATCATAGGTGACACCATTGGGATACAATGGATTCTCAGAGGCATAAACCGTATAGGCTTCATCCAGAATAACCATAATGTGTTTGGGTACCTTCTCCATGAAAGATTCAAAGTCAGCCTTTTCAAACATGGTACCACTTGGATTGTTTGGATTTGCCAAATAAATCATTGCCGTCTTCTCTGTAATCGATTCAAGAATTTTATTCAAATCAAAAGTGTGCTCCTTCATCGGCACTTGCACAAGGTGACGTCCTTTTTTTTTAATGGTGACATATATCCCAATAAAAGATCCTTCACAAGTCAAAATCTCGTCTGATTCAGAAGTGAAAGCATTGACAATATATGCTAAAAGCGAATCTGTACCATGACCACAAATTATGTGATTAGATTCAATGTTGTATTTTTTGGCAATAGCCTGGACTAATTCGAAAGAAGCCGGATCTGAGTATCGATTGAGGGTTTCAATTTCATTTTGAATGGCTTGCATTGCCTTAGGGCTCGGCCCTAATGGGTTTTCCGCAGAAGCCAATTTCACTATTCGATCCAAATTCTTTTCTCGAGCTAATTCGGCAATTGGTTTTCCTGCTTTATAAGGAATAAGATCTTCGACGAATTTTGGAATTTTTATCATTTTAACCAGGATTTAGCATAGTCTCTATCAATTGTGTCTCTCACATTTGTGGTAGGTCTCAATGGCTCGAATGTATCAATCATAATTGCATATTCTTCCGTTTTTTTAGCACCAACTGAGGCTTCAGTTTTTCCAGGTTGTGGCCCATGCGGCATACCGCCAGGGTGAAGTGTAATTGAACCTTCTTCAACACCTTGTCTAGACATGAAATCACCTTCAACATAATAAAGCACTTCGTCGCTATCAATATTGGAGTGAAAATAAGGTGCAGGAATTGCTGACTCATGAAAATCGAACAGTCTTGGTACAAAATTGCAAATTACAAACGAGGAAGTTTGAAACAATAAATGTACAGGTGGAGGTAAATGAATCCGACCTACCTTCGCATGATAATTCTTTATATTAAAAGTGTAGGGATATAAATAACCATCCCATCCCACTACTCCAAAAGGATGGTGCGGCATGATGTGTTCATAGCATCTCTCGTTCATTTTAACGATTACTGGAAAATCTCCTTCCTCAACAACCGGTTCAACATACTCAGGAGGTCTAACATCTCTTTCAGCATAAGGTGCATGTTCTGTCATTTGACCATATTCATTTTTATAATGATTTGGCACTTCATAAGCCGTTGCAGACTCAACAATTAGAAGCTTGTTATTTTCAAAATCATTAAATTTCAATTGATAAGTTGTCGCCCTTGGAATCACTATTTGATCTCCCGGCCCGAATGGATTTTTACCATACTGACTGTACATCACTCCGGTTCCGTGATGAATGAATAGGTACTCGGCTGAACCACTATTTCTAAAGAACAAATCCGAATCTTCAGTTACGTGTGCACATGAAATCTGACAAGTTGTATTTTTTAAATACTCTTCTCTTGCATTTATAAAATTTCCACCCTTCTTTTTTTTGTCAGTAAAACAATGGTAATAAAGCGCAGGTGCTTCTGGCCAATCTGAATTTTCTAATACATTTATTTCCTTCACTGACTTTACCGCTGTAGGCAGAAAATGATGATATACATTAGAATAGATACCCGAAAATCCCTTGCTAGACACTAGCTCCTCTCGATAGAGAGCTTTTCCATCAGGTTGATAAAACGTTGTATGCTTTACGGGTGGAATATCTCCTAGTTTATGATAAAAAGGCATATTTTAATTGATTAACATGGAGGTAATACTTCCTCTGGTTTTCTGTCTAGATTTCCCCTTAATTTTTGGTCTAATTCGATAGATTCAAAAAGCGCTTGAAAATTCCCCTTCCCAAAACCTTCTGCACCTTCTCTCTGAATAAATTCAAAAAAGAACGTAGGGCGATCTCCAATGGGTTTTGTGAACAACTGCAATAAATAACCCGTAGACTCTTTATCACAAAGGATTTTCTGTTCCTGCAGATCATCAATATTTTCAGATATTTGGATGTCCTTTCTGTTTCTCAAAGTGTCATAATAAGTATCTGGAACAGATAGAAATTCTAATCCGTTCTTTCGCAATGCCCTGACGGTTTTTACAATGTCTTCCGTTTGTAATGCAATGTGTTGTACGCCAGATCCATGATATTGCTCTATGTACTCTTCAATTTGCGATTTTTTTTCAGCGTTATATGGTTCGTTAATTGGATTTTTAATCACACTATCAGAAGATCGCACCACTTTTGATAAAAGTGCCGAATATTTCGTCCCAATATCTCCTGCTTTGAAATCCACGAAAGTGGTAAAGTCCATGGCTTTATTAAAATACTCTGCCCAAAGATTCATTTCATTTTCACGGACATTTCCTACTATATGATCGATTCCAATGATACCTGTATCCTCACAATCCAAATTAATCTGTTGTCGAGGCTCGCAATATCCTGGTTGAAATATATGATTAAAATGGTCTCGATTGATGTATACTAGTTCTGTATCGTCATATAAGCGAATCGCAGCTTCGGTGATATATCCATGCTTATCTTCAATTTTATTTGGTCTTCGAACCATTACAGCACCGTTCTTTGTGGCATAGCCAAATGCTGCTGAAACATCATCAACTTCTACAGCCCATTTTTTAACGCCGTCTCCGTGTCTATTTACAAAGTCAATGACCTCATAACAAGAAGGGTGAATGGCCGAAGTAATTACAATTTTCAGATTGTTCTTTTTCAAATAATATGAGACTTTATCAGTAGACCCAGTTTCGGGTCCAGTATATCCTGTGATCTCTAAACCTAGAGCCTTGGCATACCAAAATGCTGTCATCTTTGCTGATCCCACATAGAATTCTACATAATCATAACCTCTGATTCCTAAATTATTTGACATAGTTTTTTATCATTTTGAATTAATTAAATAATGCTTATTGAAGATGTTTTTCAACCTTTCGGATGAGTTGCACTCCACTTTCGATCAAATGTTCGACCGACGGTTTTTTATGTTTAATTTTTTCTAGGTGTTCCAAAACCTCATCTCCCCAATTCATTTCAAAAGACAGTTCATAAAGCTCAAGAAATAAAAGCCATTCCAATTCATGGTTCTGCTGAATAGACTCAAAAAACGGTTTTAGATCAATGCTTTTATGGCCTTCTCGATAGTCTCGAATTAGTTGGTATTTATTTCTTAATACTTCCTGCTCTTCCGATATAGGAACTTTGATCGTCAATTCAGAAGGGACATGTGCGTCCATATCAAAACTATTCAAGTCGGCGGATCCATTAAAAGCAGAAATTATTTCTTTGCCAACCGCCATATGATATATCCCATCATTGGGGTGAAATAATAATCGGTCATGATGCTTTACGGTACAATTTTTAAAATTGATTAACATGATTTTGCCTTGCAGATTTCTTTTACCCGTAATGACTTCACCAGAAACAGTAATGCCCCCTTCAAATTCAATTGACACTTGTTCTCCTTCGTGAATATTATAGGCTTGAAGATCCCGAGGGCTCATATCTTCAATGGTCAAATTGATTCCTTTTAATTTGCCCAAAGGAGAACCAAAACCATCGGTGTGAGCGGCTACCCCATGACCAATAATCTCTTTCTCTCTATTCGCTAATGCGGTTTCTCCCTTTGTTATGAAATAAACAGGCTTATCGTTTTCTACAATCACTTCAGAAAAAATACCAGAGACTTGAAGGCCCGTACTCAATTCTATTGAACCCAACTCTTTGGATTCTATTAACTTCTGTAATCCAGAAAGTCCTCCTGTTCTAATAGCTAAGGTCTGGGTAAACTCTTCCAAAACCATACTCAGGTGTGCGAAATCAGGAGTAACAAAAAGCTGGGGTTGAGGTTTGGTGATGTCATAGACTTGATATGCGGCATCAATTGAAAAAGGAATCTTTCTCACATCATCTTTTAAACAAGAGATGCTTTCTCCAATGGATGAAAGGAGTCCTGCACCATAAATTCTTGGGCTATCTAAAGTTCCTATGAGTCCATATTCTACTGTCCACCAATGCAAATTTCTCAACAATGCCATTTCACTGGGCTCACCCATATTCTTTTGAAGACATTCAATTTTTTCTTCGGCTTCTTTGATGGCCTTCAGCGATGTCCCTGGAGCTTCCTTGATGATGGATAAATGACGTATCGCCTCATACAATTCATAGTCTTTGGCATTGGAAATGGCTTTACCCCCTATCTCTCCGAAATGCCTCAAAAACTCACTATATTCTGGATTAGCTATGATAGGTGCATGCCCCGCTGATTCATGAATTATGTCAGGTGCTGGTGTGTATTCAATGTGCTCTAATTGGCGGATATCAGATGCAATGACTAATACATTGTAAGCTTGGAAGTCCATAAAAGCCGCTGGTGGAATAAAACCATCTACGGCAACAGCTGCCCAACCGATTTTTTTTAAAATTCGATTCATTCCATACATATTAGGAATGTACTCTACGTCTATGCCAGTTTCTGTAAGTCCCTGAAGGTACGATTCATGTGCCACTTCTTTCAAGAAATGGACGTTCTTACGCATGACATACCGCCAGACAGCCTGGTCAATGGCTGAGTAGTCATCATAGTTTTGAGGCTTGATAAACTTCCTCAAATGCATAGGCAACTGGTCTATGATCGAATTACCGATATAGGATGTATTATCATTCATTTTTGGGAAAAATGATTTTGATAAATGTAATAATTCCGAAAACGATCTCAAAGGATTTAACTAACAATTGTTAGTTAAATCAATTTTTATGCTTTCTATTAACTTTTACACACCAAAAAAATTATGGTGATGAGACAAAAAAAGGCCATTCTGAAAATCCAGAATGACCTAATCAATAAACTCTCAACTTTTTATTTCAATACCAATGATCCGCTAGCACTTTTCGGCATGCCTAATACTTCTGAACGGTCAGTTGGTAATCCGGACCCCACATATATTTTAAACTCCCCTTTTTCTTTGATTGATTTGCCATCATTGTTAATCAATTCTAACATAGAAGCATCAATAGTGAACTTTACTTCTTTACTTTCATTGGGGCCAAGAGAGACACGTTCAACATTTTTTAGTGAAAATAACGGGACTTCTACACTGGCCTTCACATCTTTTATATAAAGTTGTACCACTTCTTCCGTAGCAATTTCGCTGAGATTCGTAATCGTACAGCTAACTTCTGTTTTCTCAGATGCTTTAATTTTTGATGCTGTTAGTTTTAATTCCCCGTATTCAACTTTTGCATAACTTAAACCATACCCAAAAGGATACATCGGTTCTTTCGTCATGTATTTATAAGTCCGACCTTGCATGGAATAGTCTTCATAAGCAGGTAACTGATCCAATGATTTCGGAAAAGTCAAAGGGAGTCTACCCGAAGGACTAGCATTGCCAAAGACGATATCCGCGACAGCATTTCCACCTTCTTCCCCCGGGTACCAAACCATCAGCACAGCATCTGCTATTTCATGCACTTCTGTTAAATTCATGGCCGTACCTCCGGTAATGATGGCAACAACCGGCTTTCCATGCTCTCCTTTTATCTTCTTTAGGTAATCCATCTGATTTGCTGGAATGTTATAATCCAGACGATCCCCTGAATAAGGTGAAGAAACTGACTCTCCTTCTTCTCCTTCAATATGCCGAGTCAATCCCATGACAACAAATGTGACATCTGCCTCGGCCGCACCTCCAGAAGACCAATCCATCTTATTTACATTCGGTCGATCCAAAGTGGTACCTGGACTATATTGTAATTGACTTCCTGGCTCGATTCGTGAAGAAAGACCTTCTAACATAGTGACCAGATTAGGATTCGTCCCAAAATAATTTCCTAAAAGAGCATCAATAGAGGCAGCATTTGGTCCAACAACGTAATATCTGCGTAAATCATTTTTGAGTGGTAGTACTCCATTATTTTTCAACATTACAACGGATTTAAGTGCTGCATCATAGGCCAAATTTCTATGTTTGTCACTATCAATGACATCAACAGGTATGGCATTGTATGGATTAGATTCTTTAGGGTCGAACATCCCTAACTTAAAACGAGTCTCTAACAATTTCGCTAAAGCTTCATCTACTTCTTGCTCGGTAATCAGTCCTTTTTCCACAGCGGCAACTATTGCAGGAAAGGTATTTCCACAATTCAAATTGACTCCACTTTTTACTGCCAAAGCCGCCGCCTCTTCCTGTGTCTCTACCGTTCCATGACCTATTTCTGAATAGAAATCGACCAGTGCCCAACAATCACTTAATAAATGACCGTCAAAACCCCATTGACCAATCAATACATCATCAATTAAATAATTATTTGCACAACAGGGTTCGTCATTGGTACGATTGTAAGCACACATGACTGATTCCACATTGGCCTCTACTAAAGTTTTAAAGGCAGGCAGGTAAGTCTCAAACATATCTTTTTTAGAAGCGATCGCATTAAACTCATGTCTCAGCTTTTCGGGACCAGAGTGTACTGCATAATGCTTGGCGCACGCAGCGGTTTTGAGATATTTTGGATTATCTCCTTGCAAGCCTCTCACAAAAGAAGCACCAAGGAGTCCGGTCAAATAGGGATCTTCCCCATAAGTCTCCTGCCCTCTACCCCATCTAGGGTCTCGGAAAATGTTCACATTAGGTGTCCAAAATGTAAGGCCATTGTATTGATTGTAATATCCTTTCGATGATGAAGCATTATACATGGCCCTAGCTTCATCTGAAATGGCAGAAGAAACCTCAAATAGTAAGTCTTTATCGAAGGTGGCTCCTAGTCCAATCGCTTGTGGAAAAATAGTGGCATTTCCAGACCTACCTACACCATGCAGCGCTTCATTCCACCAATTATAGGCCGGAATATCCAGCCTTTCAATGGCTGGAGAATTGTACATCATTTGACCAGCTTTTTCTTCCAAAGTAAGCTTACTTACTAAATTTTTCGCCCTTACCTCAATAGGTTGAGAAGTATCCAAGTAAATATTTTCCTGGGCTGTAAGCGTTTGAATTAAAAGGAATAGGAGAACAGTAGTTGCTATTTTCTTTTTATACATTATATTAAATTTATCATTCTACGATCAAGATTCAATTTATTAGCTATTGGGTTGTGTAGCATTGGAATTGTTTCTAGCATTGTCTACAACTGAGTATCAAAATCAAATAGTGTATTGAATATTCTAATCATTTCTAAAGAGCGAAAGTTAGAAAATACTGTTTTCTACGAATTGTCATCCAAGCTATTTTTGATGATGCTTTTGTCTATTCTAGCATTTCCATTCTCAGCATTGTCAGAAGATGGACATGACCTTTGGTTAAGATATAAATTCATTGAAATAGAAAAAACAAGGAATAATTATTCAGATCAGATTCCTACTATTCATCTCCCAGGGAAGAGCGAAACGCATGATTTAATCAAAAAAGAATTAATCACCTCTATGGAAGGTATGCTTGGGACTAACATCCCATTTTCTCAGGCAAATGTAGAAGGCAATCAGCTTATTATTGGCACAAAATCAAGCCTCAAAAACACAGTCTTAAGAGAAGCGATAGATAATTACGAGGACTTAGGAGAAGAAGGTTATTTAATCAAAACGATTGAAGTTGACCAGTCCGTTAAAACTGTTATTTCTGCTAATTCAAACATCGGATTACTCTATGGTACTTTTCACTTGTTACGATTAATGCAGAACCAAGAAGAAATAAGTTCTTTGAATATTCTTGAAATACCCAAAATTGATATCAGAATGTTAAATCATTGGGACAATTTAGACAGAACTTCAGAACGGGGTTACGCTGGATTCGCCTTATGGGATTGGCATCGTTTACCAGAGTACATTGATCCTGTATACAAACAATATGCACGTGCCAATGCTTCTATTGGAATCAATGCAACTGTACTTGTTAATGTAAACTCAAATGCTTTGGTATTGAGTCCATTGTATTTGAAAAAAGTCAAGGCAATGGCTGATTTGTTCAGGCCATATGGTATTAAAATGTACCTCACTGCTCGATTCAGTGCTCCCATGGAAATAGGTGGTTTCAAAACAGCCGACCCTCTGGATCAAGCAGTTATTAGTTGGTGGGAGCATAAAGTCAAGGAAATTTATGAATATGTGCCTGATTTCGGTGGTTTTTTGGTTAAGGCCAACTCAGAAGGCCAACCAGGTCCGAACGATTATGGAAGAAACCATGCCGAAGGTGCTAACATGCTAGCTACTGCTCTTGAATCTTATGGAGGCGTAGTAATGTGGCGTGCTTTTGTATACAGTGAAGACGATCCAGACGATAGGCACAAGCAAGCCTACACTCAATTTGTTCCTTTGGATGGTACCTTTAAAAAAAATGTAAACATTCAAGTAAAAAATGGTGCAATTGATTTTCAGCCTAGAGAGCCTTTTCACCCACTATTTGGCGCAATGCCAAAGACCCCTTTGATGATGGAATTTCAAATTACCCAGGAGTACCTAGGCCAGGCTACTCAATTGGTATTCATGGGACCCTATTACAAAGAATGTATGGATAGTGATACTTATGTAGAGGGAAAAGGTTCCTTTGTTTCAAAGGTCATTGACGGGACGTTGCAAAACGCTTCAATTACTGGGATTGCAGGTGTTGCAAATATCGGTACAGATAGAAATTGGACTGGACATCTTTTTGGGCAGTCTAATTGGTATGCTTTTGGTCGACTTGCATGGAACCCTAACTTAAGTGCTGAACTTATTGCGGATGAATGGATAGGAATGACGTTTTCACCAAATGAAGAAGTAAGAATTCCCATAAAGAATATCATGATGTCTTCAAGAGAAGCTGCAGTCAACTACATGACACCTCTTGGGCTGCACCATTTGATGGCTACCAATCATCATTATGGTCCTGGTCCTTGGGTTAATAACCTTCCTCGACCTGAATGGAATCCTGTCTATTACCATAAGGCTGATGAAAAAGGCATCGGGTTTGATAGAACTAAAAAAGGTACCAATGCCCTTAGCCAATATGCAAAACCCATTCAAAAATCATTTGGCAATCTAAAAACCTGTCCTGAAAAATATTTGCTATGGTTTCACCACGTCCCCTGGAATTACAAAATGAGATCAGGCAAAAACCTTTGGAATGAAATGTGTCTAAAATATCAGGAAGGAGTAGATAGTGTAAGGTCTTTTAAAAAATCTTGGATTTCCGTCCAAAAAAAAATTGATGTCGAAAGATTTGAAAGTGTTCAAATGCTGCTGGACATTCATGAAAAGGAAGCCATATGGTGGAAGGACGCTAGTTTGCTCTATTTTCAAACATTTTCGAAACAACCATTTCCATCTTTTATTGATCCACCACAGCATACTTTGGAATATTATCAATCTTTAAAATTTCCATATGCCCCTGGCATAAAACCAACTTGGTAAAAAAGTAAGTTTATGTATTTAATGGAAAAAACCATGCGTTGGTTTGGGCCAAATGACCCTGTTAGTTTGCAAGACATCCGGCAAGCAGGGTGCACTGGTGTAGTAACAGCACTTCATCATATATCAGTTGGAGATATTTGGCCCATCGCTGAAATAGAAAAAAGAAAAAAGGAAATTGAAAGTGCAGGAATGTCTTGGACAGTCATCGAAAGCTTGCCAGTAAGTGAAGATATAAAAAAACAATCGGGTGATTTTCTCACGCATATAGAGAACTACAAGACGAGTCTCTCCAATGTCGCAAAGTGTGGCCTTAAGATAGTGACCTACAATTTCATGCCAATCCTAGATTGGATGCGTACTGATCCTAGACATATGAGAAAAGATGGGTCCTTAACTCTACGCTTTGAAAAAATTGCATTTATAGTCTTTGATGTTTTTCTACTAAAACGTCCAAGTGCTAAGAGTGATTATTCCGAAAATGATCTACGTTTAGCGAAATTGAAATTCTCTTCAATGACTGTTGAGGAAAAAAATATTCTTTTTGAGAACTGCTTACTTGGGTTGCCCGGTAGCGAAGAAGCTTTCACACCTGAAGGAATTTTATGTGCTTTAAAAGAATATGAAGGCATTGATGCAAATAAACTCAAACAACATCTGTTGTATTTCCTACAGCAAATCGTTCCTCTTGCGGAGGATTTGAAGATTAAACTTGCGATCCACCCGGATGACCCTCCATATTCGATTTTAGGGCTTCCAAGAATTGTAAGCACAAAAGAAGATCTAAAATTTATCATTGAGTGTTATCCTTCACCTTCAAATGGTTTATGCCTTTGCACTGGATCACTTGGGGTGCGGCAAGACAATGACATTTCTGAAATAATCCAACGATTTGGTAAAAACATCCATTTTCTTCATTTAAGAAACACAACAAGAGATTCAGATGGAAACTTCGAAGAAGCTGAGCATTTATCTGGTGACACAGATATGGCATTCGTCATAAAGATTATCTTGGAATTGATGCAAAAGAGAAAAGTATCTTTACCAGTAAGACCCGATCATGGATTTCAGATGATGATTGATATACAAAAAAACACGTATCCAGGTTATTCCGCCATTGGTCGGATGAAAGGGTTATCGGAATTACGAGGCTTGGAAATGGGCTTAGCCAATTCTATTTTTTAGCCCCTAAACAATTACTGATTTTAATCATCGTTTATCCTAAAACAATGCATCTTATGCGTTTTCATTATAATTAATAAAAAGCTAATATTGAGGTTCAATTCCCAATCTTGATATAATAATTCTATAAATATATACCAGCATCTATGAAATTATTCATTCAAACCATTGTTATTACTACCTTCCTATTTCCGTCATTTTTCTCATATGGCCAACATTCAGTTGCCAGAGAATGGAATGAAGTGATGTTGGAAGCGATTAGGAAAGACTTTGCTAGGCCAACTGTGCATGCAAGAAATTTATTTCACACTTCAACGGCAATGTACGAAGCGTGGGCGGCATACGATGAAGTAGCCGAACCATATATTTTAGGTAAAACTCTCAATGGGCAATTTACTGTATTTAATGGTATACCCGTCCCAAATGACATTGAAGCGGCCAGGGCAGAAGCCTTGAGCTATGCAGCTTATCGCGTATTATCTTTTCGATTTATTAATTCTCCTGGACAACCTGACACACAAGTGCGATTTGATCAACTCATGTCGGATTTAGGTTATGACAGGAATTTCAGAAGCATTTCTTATGAAGATGGTAATCCTGCCGCTTTAGGCAATTACATCGGACAAGTCATCATCGAATATGGTGCAACAGATCATTCCAATGAACTCGATGATTATTCAAACATTTTCTATGAACCTGTAAATGAAGCAATGACTCCTACGGATCCTGGAAATCCCAACCTTACCGATCCGAATAGATGGCAACCCTTGGCTTTTGATTCATTTGTTGATCAAAGTGGAAACCCTGTTCCTGGAAGCATACCTGATTTTTTAGGGCCAGAATGGGGTAGTGTTTACCCTTTTGCTTTAAGAAGTAGTGATTTACAGATTTATCAAAGAGAAAATGACGACTACTACGTGTATCATGATCCTTCTGCACCACCTTATTTAAATCAAAATGAGCATACTGAAGAGAGTAAAGCCTATCAGTGGGGTTTTGCGTTAGTTTCAGCTTGGTCAGGTCATTTAGATCCTACAGATAATGTCATGATTGACATTTCGCCTAATTCAATTGGCAATAACCCTGAATTTCCTGAAGACATATTGGATTATCCGGATTTTTATGATTTGGAAAATGGTGGTGACCAAAGTCGAGGTTATACCTTAAACCCTGCAACCAACGAACCTTATGCTGAACAAATAGTTCCTCGTGGAGATTATGGCAGAGTTCTAGCAGAATTCTGGGCAGATGGTCCTGATTCAGAAACACCACCAGGGCATTGGTTCACTATTCTAAACTATGTAAGTGACCATGAAATGTTAGTTAAAAAGTTTAAAGGGCAAGGTGAGATTCTAGGCGATCTTGAATGGGACATCAAGTCATATTTTGCATTAGCTGGTGCCATGCATGATGCTGCCGTTACAGCCTGGGGAATCAAAGGATGGTATGATTACATCAGACCTATTTCCTCTATTCGCTATATGGCAGACAAAGGGCAAAGTTCCGATGAAACCGTAGCAAATTTTCATATTGAGGGAATTCCTTTAATTGATGGATATATTGAAATGGTTGAATCTGGTGATCCTCTAGCAGGCGAGAATGATGTGAACGTTGGGAAAATAAAACTATACGCTTGGAAAGGTCATGGAGAAGCATTGGATCCAGATAGCAATTTTGATCCTGAAACAGAAGTTATCGGAGTGGATTGGATATTAGCAGAAGATTGGTGGCCCTACCAAAGAGTATCGTTCGTGACCCCTCCGTTTGCAGGTTATGTATCGGGCCACTCAACTTATTCCAGGGCCGCAGCAGAAGTACTGACCATGCTCACGGGAGATGAATATTTCCCAGGAGGAATGGGAGAGTTTCATGCACCCATGAACGAATTCCTTGTTTTTGAAGATGGACCGAGTGTGGATTTGACGTTACAATGGGCAACTTATAGAGATGCCTCTGATCAATGTAGTTTGTCAAGAATTTGGGGAGGAATTCACCCTCCTGCTGATGACATACCAGGCCGGATAATGGGTGAAACAATCGGGCAGGATGCATTCGCATTAGCGGCGGAACATTTTTCTGGAACTTTGTTGTCGTCTAATTCACAAACACCTTCTGTAAATTTCACCATCCACCCTAACCCGGTTACGGATCATCGAACACTATACATTTCAAAGATTAGTAAAAATGACAATATCAGTATAATAAATCTTCAAGGACAACTAATAAAATCTATTGACAATCTTGTTGAAGGTATCTATGATAATTTAGCTGTGGATGTACAAGATCTCGAATCTGGTATCTACATTTTGAGAATCAATAACCAGAGTCAAAAGTTTATAGTCCAATAAATATTTTGGGCTTAATAGATGTCATTCACTTTTCACGGATTGATATCTAGAAAGAATATCTCTATTCGATCAAGAATAAACAATTATCTTTTTATTTTTGAGCCAAATAATATTCTGAAATATTGATGAATACCAATTTAAAAATCGATCAAACGGATAAAAAAATACTTAAAATCTTGCAATCTAGTGGCAAGATTACAAATGCCAAGTTATCTGAAGAGATTGGACTTTCGCCAGCTCCAACCTTAGAGCGGGTCAAAAAACTGGAAAATTCTGGTTTGATCAAAAGCTATCATGCTGAACTTGACACCGAGCTTATTGGACTTGGTGTTCAAACATTTGTCATGGTCACTCTTAAAGGTCACAACAAACCGAACATAGAATTTTTTTTAGAAAGAATCCAGCAAATCGACGAGGTTATTGAATGCCATCATATTACTGGTTCTGGTGATTTTATATTAAAAGTAGTTGCAAAGGATATCGCCTCATACCAAATATTAATGTTAGAAAAAGTTAGTGATATTGAAGTTGTGGATAGTTTGCAATCTATGGTCATATTATCGACTTTTAAGAATAGTAAAGTCATTCCCTTTCCTAGCTAATTGAACATGGACAAAGAAGAAACTTTAATATTGACAGGCTCACAGATGGATCAAAGAATGATTCGAATGGCCTATGAAATTTATGAACATAACATAGGCATCAAGGACATTATTCTTGCCGGAGTTTCTGAAAATGGTCATAAGCTTGCCAAACAAATCAATAAAGAGCTGAATAAGATTAGCCCAATTGAAACAACAATTGTCAAAGTTGATATCAATAAAAAGGCTCCCTTAAAGGAAGAAATACAAATTCCACTTACCACTGCAGAATTAAAAAATCAATCTGTGGTGATTATTGATGATGTATTAAACTCTGGAAGAACAATTGCATTTATTCTTAAGTCTTTTTTGCATGTTCAGGTTAAAAAAATTGAAGTTGCTGTAATGATCAACCGAACTCACAAAGCATTTCCTATTTACCCTAAATATGTTGGCTATCGACTAGCAACTACTATTAATGAACATGTGGATGTAAAATTATCTGGTAAAGAAAAAGGAGTCTATCTTTATTAAAAAAAGGTGGCGAATTTTAATTTCAATAACTTCCTATCCATATGCCTACTATTATTCTCTTGTAATGCTGCACCAGAAACCCAAAGCATAACCAGGGAGAGTTTATTGCACTCAACTGAGTCTCTGGCTAAAACATGGTATCCCCGAACGATTGACAGTCTTCATGGAGGTTTTTATTCCGATTTCAACTACCAATGGGAAAAAGAAGATCATCAGATAAAAATGATCGTTTCGCAAAGTAGGCATGTATGGACAACATCTGTACTAGCGCGTCATTTAGGAAATGACTTTTATCAGTCTGTCGCCAAACATGGTTTTGCTTTCTTAAAAGAAAAAATGTGGGATAAAACAAATGGAGGTTTTAATCAATATGCTAAAAAAATGGATGGTGAGTACATCACTAATTCAGATGACAAAACAGCTTATGGGAATTCATTTGCCATATATGCGTTAGCAGCTTATTTTCAAGTATCAAATGATTCCTCAGCCTTGTCACTCGCTAAAGAAACATTTTATTGGTTAGATAAAAATAGTCGTGATCCTGAATTTGGTGGATATTTTAATATTCTGAAATCAGACGGTAGTTGGGCTTTCTTGAATTCCAATCAAGAATCATCCAGTGCTATAGAAAGCCCCTGGAAGGATATGAATACATCTATACATCTCTTAGAGTCATATTCCGAATTGTACAAAGTCTGGCCTAATGAATTGCTAAAAACCAGATTAGAAGAATTGCTAACTCTAGTAAGCAAGAAAATTTTTACAGAAAAGGGGTATCAAACGCTTTACCTGGAAAGAGACTGGACACCGATTTCATATAGGGACTCAACTAAAGACGTAAGAGACAAAAGCATCTGGTATGATCATGTTTCTTTTGGACATGACGTAGAAGCAGCCTTTTTGATGTTGGAAGCTGCTCATATTTTAGAATTAGATAATACCGAAATTTTAGCACAGGCAAAAACCATCGTTGATCATGCTTTAGATCATGGTTGGGATTCTCAACATGGTGGCTTTTATGACTATGGCTATTACTTTGAAAAAGATGAATGTAAAATCATAAGAGATGATAAAGTTTGGTGGACACAAGCCGAAGGTCTGAATTCACTGCTCCTCATGGCAAAATTATTTCCAGAAGACACCAGGTACATGAAGTATTTCCAAAAGCAATGGTCGTATATCAATAAGTATTTTGTGGATCACAAAAACGGTGGTTGGTATGAAGAGGGTCTAGACTCAAATCCAAATGCAAAATCAGCCCGTAAAGCTCAAATGTGGAAAGTGAATTATCATAATATTAGAGCGCTCATTAATTGTGAAAACAGCCTGAACGAAGATTCTGCTTTGATAAATCATGTGATCAGAAGAGAAAATAAATAAAATTATTCTAGAATGTCCACCCAACCTGGATCATTGTTCACAAAATCAATCACCCAATCCCAATAACTCTGTTCATTGACGGCATAATTTCGAGCGCTCAAGGAACCAAAACAATGAGAATCTCCTTCGATAAAGAATCGTTTGTATTTATTGGGATACTTATTGTGTAGATTTTCGGTCTCTGCTAAAAGATGGTTTTTAAAAACGGTACTTGAAAGACCTCCAAGAAATATCCGAATAATAAAATCTTCATAACTGGAAAATTGTGCAATTCTGATATTATCATCTGTGCTTAAAATATCATCATACCAATGAATGACTTGAGCATCACATGATTCGCAATTTGCGTCTATCGTTTCATTCAGATTCCACTGGCCCAAAACTGTCTCCCATATATTAGGACTCGTTGGATGCAATAGGCCAGCTCCGCTTTCATTGATTACTAATATTTCAGCTTGTGGGAATTGATGTCGAATGAATGCGGAATTGAAGATAGTACCATAGCCTCCGGCACTGCAGCCAGTTAGAATTATCCTCTCTACATTAGGAAATTTATCAGCTGCAAGGTTGATTCCAGCAGATCCATTTCTAAAACCCCAGAAATACTCATTTTCCCCATCGGCTCCATTATAATCTATGGAATAATCTCCCGAATAAAGTGATTTGTCACAATAAGGAATCATTACATGATTCCAGTCCCCTTCGATTCTATTAGCTAGTTCCAAACTGAAATCCGCAACGCTTAAGTAATCGGAAAGCACGGAAGTATATTGGTCCTCGCAATTAAAATTTATTCCATCCCAGCATGCTCCACCCCCTTGAAGAGTGATAATGAGGTTACTACTAGAATTATTATCCAATGCCGCAACTTTAAAAGAGTCTCCGTTGAAACATCTACAATCATCCAAAGAAAAATCGTACTCCTCCCAACCATTTAACCCAACTGACCTACTCTCAATGGGTTGGATATCATCATATTTATTAAACGAAAATGGAACATTCGTAACTTCAATGGAAATACTTATCATGCCATCATTTGAAGACGACCCATTGCTGACGGCAACCGAAACATCAAAGACGGTATCTCCATCTACAGCCAATATTACATCATTTCCAACCCTTATAATTCCTGACGATTCATCCACCTCAAATAATGCAGAAGCTGGATTCTCATTGAGAATATAAGTAAGTGACAACCCATCTGGGTCTTCTACTGAAATATCACCTATTTCTTCTCCACCTCTTAAGTCTTCACTAATAGAAAATTCAAAATTTCCATCTGGAGGCGATAGAGGTTCATCTTCACTACAACTAGCTAATAATGCCACCATGGACAAAAGGAAAGAAAGATGATAGATTGACTTTTTCATAGAATCGATTCTTGTGAATTAAACGTAATTTAAAAATATAATCTTTGTGAGTTTTACTAAAAGGTTAGCTAATGATCTGGTCATTCCGCTTTGACTAACATTCGGACACCTTGACAGAAATATTTGCCAATCCACCTTCAGACGTTTCTTTATACTTTGTATTCATGTCCTTGGCTGTTTCCCACATAGTCTGAATAACATTGTCAAGAGATATACGAGCCGTACTTGGGTCTTCTTCTAATGCAAGGTTGGCAGCAGTGATGGCTTTGATGGCTCCCATGGAATTTCGTTCAATACAAGGCACTTGCACCAATCCACCAATTGGGTCACATGTCAAACCTAAATGATGCTCCATGGCAATTTCAGCTGCTTGCATGACTTGTTCTTTGGTTCCACCTAATGCATCGACCAATGCACCTGCCGCCATCGAACTCGACACGCCTATTTCTGCTTGACATCCACCCATAGCAGCAGAGATCGTCGCACCTTTTTTATACAAACTTCCTATTTCTCCAGCAACCAAGAGAAAATCAATAATTCGGTTTTCACCAAAATTCGGCGTGAAGCAATAGGCATACATGAGAACCGCAGGCAATACCCCGCTTGCTCCATTGGTAGGAGCAGTCACAATTCTACCAAATGAAGCATTCTCCTCATTGACAGCTAAAGCAAAAATGCTCACCCACTTGTTAACCGTACTAAAATCAGCAACACCATTTCTGATTTCTTCTATCCAAGCATCAACATTATCAAAAGTACGGTTTTTGAACATTTTAGCATTGAGTTCAAAGGCTCTGCGTCTTAAATTCAAACCACCGGGCAATACTCCTTTTTTATTGACACCCCGAAATACACTGGCTTTAATTTCATTCCAAATCCAAAGCGCATGATGTTTAATTTCATCAGGCTTACGCCAAGCTTGTTCGTTTAAGAATACTAGCTCTGAGACTCTTAGGTTAAGATTATTGCAGTTTTTAATGATATCGCCGGCAGTATGACAGGGATGATTTGTGACAATAGCATTGTTTTCTATTTCCTGATTGGCCTCTCTGATTACAAACCCTCCTCCAATTGAAAAGTATTCTCTATTGATGATTTTCCCATCATTCATATTTGCGGAGAACAAAATACCATTTGGATGAAAAGCCAAGGTAGTGTCTCGATCTAGTATGATGTGTTGATTAAAGTCAAATGGAATTAGATGTTCCCCATTTAAATTCAAAACACCTTCTGTTTTGATATGATCAATTTTATCTGGGATTGAATTGACATCAATCTTGGTGAAATCTTCACCCGAAAGGCTCAAGAGAATAGCAATGTCTGTCCCATGACCATGTCCTGTTTTGGCCAAAGAGCCAAAGACCGTAGTAGTAATTTCAAGAACTTTAGAAATTTCGGATTTAGCTTTTACCACTTGAATAAATCGCTCCGCTGCACGCCATGGACCCATGGTATGAGAACTAGACGGACCTATTCCAACTTTAATTATTTCAAAAGCACTGATAGATTCCATTTGGGTTGTTTGTTGTTAACTATCAATGACAATTTACAACATCAAATTCCCATTTGTCAAAAACCAAAAAGTATATTTAAAAATTATTTATTCTTTTTGGCCCAATTATCTCGGAGGGTAACGGTACGATTGATCACGGGCTTAGCAGTAGAATCCTTATCAATAATAAAATAACCCATTCTCTCGAACTGAAATTGAGTACCAGGTTCCATCTCACCAACAGATGGCTCAACCATAGCTTTGGACATAATTGTCAGTGAATCAGGATTGATATGATTTTTGAAGTCATCATCTATACTATTCAAATCTTCGGTCACAAATAGTCGATCGTATAATCTGACTTCAGCGTTTACTGCCTGAGCGGCAGATACCCAACCTAAAGTCCCTTTTACCTTTTTTCCCGTATTATCTTGACCTGATTTAGTGGCAGGATCATATTCTGCATATACTTCTTCAACTTCTCCTTTATCATTTTTCTTAAAACCAGTACACTTAATGATGTAAGCATATTTCAACCTTACTTCTCTATCAGGTCCTAATCGGAAAAATTTCTTTGGAGGGTCTTCCATAAAATCACCCTTCTCAATGTATAGTTCTTCGGAAAAAGGAATTTTTCGTTTTCCAGCGGACTCATCCTCTGGGTTATTGACAGCATCAAGTTCCTCCACTTGTCCTGCTGGATAATTAGTGATAATTAATTTGATAGGATCTAAAACTCCTAATGCACGATTCGCCTTGACATTCAAATCTTCTCGAACACTATGTTCCAAAAGTGCAACATCACTCAATCCATCTCGTTTTGCCACTCCAATTTTTGAAGCGAAATTCCTGATAGATTCAGGTGTATAACCTCTTCTTCTTATTCCTGCCAAAGTTGGCATTCTAGGGTCATCCCAACCAGTCACATACTCTCCGTCTACTAGTTCCTTGAGTTTCCTTTTACTAACAATCGTATAACTCAAATTAAGTCTAGCAAACTCTGTCTGTTGAGATGGGAATATCCCAAGTTCTTTGATACACCAATCATATAGGGGACGATGAGACGCAAATTCTAGTGTACATAGTGAATGTGTAATGTTTTCTATAGAATCCGATTGACCATGAGCAAAATCATAGGTTGGATAGATACACCACTCATCACCCGTTCTATGGTGACTGACCTTTCTGATTCGATAAAGAACCGGATCTCTCATCTGCATAACTGGGGAAGCCATGTCAATCTTAGCACGAAGTACTTGAGTACCTTCTTCGAATTTCCCGTCCTTCATCCCGGCAAAGATTTCAAGACTTTCTTCGACGGGCCTGTTACGATGCTTACTTTCAACACCAGGACGAGTTGGTGTACCACGTTCTTCACTAATTATTTCTGCTGATTGATCATCAATATAAGCTTTACCATTTTTGATAAGTGTCACCGCAAATTCATAAAGTTGATCAAAATAATCAGATGCATAAAATTCTCTATCCTCCCAATCAAATCCTAACCACTTTACGTCCTCCTTTATAGAATCAACATACTCAGTTTCTTCCTTTTCTGGATTTGTATCATCAAAACGAAGATTACATTTCCCATTGTATTTTTCTGCAATACCAAAATTGAGACATATGGATTTCGCATGACCGATATGCAAATAGCCATTGGGTTCAGGTGGGAATCGAGTATGTACTACTTTTCCATGCTTACCTTCATCCAGATCATTTTCGATCATTTGCTCAATAAAATTGAGTGATTCTTTTTCGTTACTCATGTCGTCTCTAATTGAAGCGCAATTTTAGTCAAAAAGGCAGGTGGAAGGAAGTAGAAAGTTAGATTTGTTTAGCTACAGAAGTGAACAAACTAGTATTTTTCGACTGGGGCAACATTAACACCCGAACATGAAGAATTTGGAAATAATTACTTTCGTTCGAGTTTCTTCATATCCTGAATCATTTGAACGGGATCTTCAGCCTTGAAAATTCCAGAGCCAGAAACTACAATATCTGTACCTGCATCAATCACTTCTTGAAAATTATTGAGTTTCACACCTCCATCGATTTCAATTTGAATATGATCAAAATTATTCTCCAATAAATACTTCTTCAATTCTGCAATTTTTGTAAGACAAGAAGTAATCAAAGATTGCCCACCAAAACCAGGGTTTACTGACATCACTAAAACAAAGTCTACATCAGGCAAAATATTTAGTATAGCAGAAATAGGTGTATGAGGGTTTAATACTACGCCCGCCCTTTTATTCAAACTTTTGATTAACTGAATGGTACGATGTAAATGTCTGCAAGCTTCAACATGAACACTGATCCAATCTGCTCCAGCATTCGCAAAATCAGGAATGTACTGATCGGCATTTTCGATCATCAAATGAACGTCGATTGGAAGTGATGTACATTTTCTTATATCCTTCAATACTAAAGGGCCAATTGTTAAATTTGGAACGAAATGTCCATCCATCACGTCATAATGTATTACATCCGCACCTCCTTTTTCTACCAATCTGATGTCTTCTCCAAGACGTGAAAAATCTGCTGAAAGTAAAGACGGTGCAATCTGAATATGTGAGGACATTAGTATATCGTTTTATACCTCAAATATAAAACACAATTCGGATCAAAACGGTCAACCAAGTGTATAATAAGTAGCCACAAACAAGACGAATCGATAACTGAGATTCATTGCCAAAAAACCTATTGCTAAAACAATAGAAGCTATTGCGCCGTGAACAATGTTCGCCGCAAAAGCTTTCCTAAACGAGATAAAGACATAGATAATATAAATTATCGAAATGGGTATGCTAAAATAAGCTCCATATAGATCATCAAAATTCACCATAATTGTATTGCCTATTGCTGAAATTAAATACCAAATAATAGGAAATAGAAATGTAAAACAGAATAGGATAAAGGTCATTAGATGCGTAGCATAGATAAAATGGTCAAGGAAATAATAATTCCGTCGGATGTTCAGAAGCACAACAAATAAGGTCAGCACGGGAATGTTTAGAATAATTAGCGTTTTTGATAAACTTGAAGACTCCGTATTATACGCTATAGAATACTCTTGGAATGTTAAATCATTTTGGGTCAATCTTTCTTTGACTAACTCTTTTGCCCATGGACTATATTCCTGCAGTGAAATTTGATCTGTTAGACTTAGATTCAAATCAGACGCGCTGTTAAACAAAAAATAACAAATATTCAGAATAAAAAATAAAGAGATTGGAGATATGTAATCGACCCTTTTTCCTTCAATAAATGCCCGACTCAACTTTCCTGGGAAAAAAAGAAAATACTTTATAGACCTTATAAATTTACTATCCACAAAATATAAGGCACTTAAGAGTTGGCCCATGATGTATTTAATGGTCTTATCGACAACATGCTTTTGACCACAATTATGACAAAAATCTCCTTTTAGCTTGGTCTCACAATTTTTGCAGGTTTCAAATTCTTCCATTCATTATTGATATATCCTGCAATAAATATATCAAATTAATTAGTTCGGTCTGTAAATCTTAAAACAGACAAACAAAGACTTATTGGAATTTCAATTTTATTCATCGAAATTGAATCCATATTAAACTCCATTAACAAATCAAGAAATGAAAAAAATATTACTCCTCTTCGTTTTACCAATTCTAGTATATAGATGTACTCCAACCAGTGAAACTGGTCAACCCCTTAAAATTGATAGTTTACAATTGACCAATTATCTCTCTCAACTGGCATCCGATGAATTTTTAGGCAGAATGCCATTTTCAGAAGGAGAAGAGATTACTGTTAATTATATCAAAGAAGAAATGATTAAAGCGGGAATTGAACCTGGCAATGGCGATAGCTATTTTCAGGATGCCAAGTTGGTAATGATTTCAAGCGAAAGACAAAAAAAATTAAATATAAATACTGAATCTGGTCAAATAGAACTGAATTTTTTAGATGATTTTGTAGGTGGAACTACAAGGATTGAAGAGAAAACTAACATCGAAGAATCCGAACTCGTTTTTGCGGGATACGGAATAGTTGCACCTGAATATGGTTGGAATGACTATGAAGGAATAGATATGAAGGGAAAAACGGCTGTAGTTATAGTCAATGACCCTGGCTTTAGAACTAAAGTTGATTCACTGTTCAAAGGAAATGCCATGACCTACTACGGTCGTTGGACGTATAAATATGAAGAAGCTGCACGACAAGGTGCAGACGGAGTGTTGATTATCCATGAAAATGATGCTGCCGGATATCCTTGGAGCGTGGTTCGAGGTGGTTGGGGTGGTGATCAAATGGTGCTTGACTTAGAGCATAAAAATCTGAAAGACTGCAAATTGAATGGATGGATTTCAAAAGAAAAAGCAACAGAGCTCTTTGACGCGGCTGGTCTTTTTCTAGGGACTGAAATGGCCAAGGCATTTAATAAAGGATTCAAACCTTTTTCATTGAATGCAACTTATTCATTTGGCATGGATAATAATCTAGAATTCAATTCCTCAAAGAATGTGATTGGAAAAGTTACCGGGACCAAATACCCTGATGAGGTCATTATTTTTTCAGGTCATTGGGATCACTTTGGAATAGGTGAAAAAATCGATGGAGACTCCATCTACAATGGAGCAGTAGATAATGGAACCGGCACAGCAGCCATCATGGAAATAGGACGTCAATTTGTCCAGGCAAGACCTGAAAGAACGATCGTCATCTTAGCAGTGACTGCTGAAGAACAAGGCCTTCTAGGTTCTCAGTATTACGCCGAAAACCCTATTTACCCTATAGATAAAACAGTGGCCAATATGAATATTGATGCCATTGGATCCTATGGTCGTACGAGTGATATGGAAATCATAGGTTATGGACAATCACAAATGGACGATTATGCAAAAACCATATGTGACAAGTATGCAATAGAAATTGTTCCTGATCAAAATACAGAAAAAGGATATTTCTTCCGCTCAGATCATATTCATTTTGCTAAACAAGGAATTCCTTGCTTTTATGGAAAAACAGGCGTAAAAAGCATCACCAAAGGCGCTGAATGGGGGAAAAAACAACACGATTTATACAGACAAGAAAACTATCATGCACCTTCTGACAACTTTGATGAAAATTTCGACATGGGTGGCGTCATTCAAATGAGTCAAATCATGCTAGAAATGACCCAAAACCTAGCAAATAGTAGAGATTTCCCTGAATGGAAAGTGGGGGCGGATTTCAAACGGTAACTTGTATTTAATTGACATAGCTTATTAATTCAAATTCATAAGCTATGTCAATTATGCTCTCGACTTTTCACAATTCTCAGTTCCCACTTGCCAGTCTCCTCTTCTAATTTCTTCTTTTGCTTCTCTGTAAGGTGAAGCGTTTTCAGTATTTCTATCTCTGGCTGACCAGCATCTACCCAAGCTGTATACCATAAATCACCAATCATCTTGATACTGGATCGCATTTGACGCTCTACCATTCCATTGAGCATTTTATGGTATTCATAGCTGTACTTTTTTGAATAAACTTTGGCAGCTAATTTCCCTTTATCTTCAAAAGAGTATTTCTTACTTTCAGGAAACCTAGCATTCAACACTCTCTCAAATTCAAGCACCGAATCAACAGCCAAATGGGATCTTTCAACTGCCTGCCATATATATTCTTGTACCCCTACAATGTATTCTGCTTTCCCAACGAAAAAATTGAATTGTTGATCATACAATTCAGGTAACCTTGATTCCCAAAATCCATGAATCCCATGCTGACCTGTCATCTGACCATTGTAGTTTTCTGTGGTATGTAATGGCACATTTGCATCTGCTATGTAATGACCAATATCTGCTGATAACCGAAGAATTTGATCCAAATTCTTCTCTTCAAAGGCATGCGTTAAAAAGTTTTTCATGGTCAAAATATACCATGGTACTATGCCATTTGCCTGCAGAGTATCTTCAGTATATTTCGAAATTGCACTGTCCCACCGATGAGGAACGACCAACAATGCACTATCACCATATACATCTAAATCAATGAAATGTCGTGCCGCCTCTTCCTTGACAGCATATCTTCTCCTGTCAGGGTTTACAGCATTTTCGGTAAGATATACGATGTGAATCTTATAGAATCCAATCAGTTCTTCTGGCAAAGTAAAAACCGCCAATCGATTGATCTTTTTATGTGCATGGAAACCCCATCGAAAGGATATTAGTGCAAAAAAACATACAAGTAAAAGTATAGTCGTTTTGGAACGTCTGTTTCGAGAAAAATGATTCATAAGTTAGGTGTGTATAAAATTAAAATGAATCAAGCATTCAATTTCTCAAATGAACCATTAATTTTCCCTTCGTAAAAAATACCTCATTGAAAAACACACTTCTTTTAACAAGAATTTTATTTATTGTATCCGTTCTCTCAGGATGTGTTGCAATCAAATCCAAGTACAATTCGACCCTCTTAAAAAAGAATCTGAATAAATCGTCCTATTTCAATTCGCACTTTACTGGGTTTGCCCTTTTTGATCCTAAAACAGATGAATATTTATATGAATGGAATGCCAACAAATATTTTAACATGGCATCCAATACTAAACTTTTGACTTTATATGCTGGTTTAAGAATCTTAGGTGATTCAATCCCAGGATTAATATATGAAGAAAAGCATGATACGCTTTATTTTACGGGCACTGGGGATCCAAGCTTTCTACACCCTTCATTAGACAGAAACAGGGTTTTTGATTTTCTGCAAGATACGAGCAAAGTTTTGGTCTATGTTAAAACTTCATTTGATGATAATACAAAAGCATCAGGGTGGACCTGGGAAGACTACCAATATTATTATCAACCTGAACGCTCTGGGTTTCCAATCTATGGAAATGTTGTTTCGTTTCTATATGACTCACTTGCTGATTCCTTCTATGTATATCCCAACTTCTTTAATGATTATGTAGAAATTTTGGATGACCCAAGTCCAGCACCTCAAAGGAACTTGAATGCGAATATTTTTTCATTTGCTCCGGATACATCTCGAAGCAATTACAAAAATCGAGTCCCTTTTATTACTTCAGACGAAATGGTTATTAGGCTTTTAGAAGATACTTTAAAGCAAAAAGTCAACTACAAAAAGGAATTTGAATTCGTAAAGCCGAAGACGTACTATAGTTTGCCTACATGGGATGTATATGCTTATATGTTAAAGGTTAGTGATAACCTCACAGCTGAGCAACTCATTTATAACTGCGCAACGGTCTTAGATTATGATCTAAATTCAGATCAAGTGAGAAGGTATGTCACACAACAATTCTTTCGTGATGTTAAGCACCCCCCCATTTGGAGAGATGGTTCTGGTTTATCAAGATACAACCTTGCAACCCCAATCTTTATGATTGAATTGATGAATAAAATAGAACAGGAAGTCCCATTGGCTACACTAAAAAATATGATGCCAGTTGGAGGTGTTGATGGCACTATAAAAAACTACTACAAAGCACTTGAAGGTGAGCAACCTTATGTCTTTGCAAAAACGGGGACACTTAGCAACAATCATAACCTCACAGGCGTTATTCAAACAGAATCAGGAAACGACCTTTATTTCAGTTTCATGAATAATAACTACCCAACTGGATCTTACCCTGTCAAAAAAGAAATGGAAAAAATTCTCAGAATGATTTATGAAAATTTCTAATACCGATTAAAGATTACCTTCCAAAAGCGAACTACAATACTTCTTTTTCGTAATAATTCAGAGTTTAACCAGAACACTTCGTGCAGCAAATAAAAATTGACAACATAATAATATTGTTCTCCCTGTGGCTATTGATGTTTTCAGCCAGCAGTCAATTCTTTATTATTGCTCCGATTCTTTCTCAAATAGGAGACCAATTACACATTCCTCAGGCTTTGCGAGGAACTTTGATAACGGCATATGCGATCACGGTAGGTATTATTGCACTACTGACAGGTCCTATTTCAGATAGAGTGGGCAGGCGAAAAGTATTGCTTTTTGGAACTGCAACGATGGCTATTTCTTTGTTAATGCATCAGTTGGCAGTGGACTTTTACAGCATTCTTTTACTTCGGATATTCTCCGGTTTCGCCGGAGGAATTTTGACTGGGTCATGCGTAGCATACATTGGCGATCATTTTGAAAGTAATAAACGAGGGTGGGCCAACGGTTTAGTTGCTACTGGAAGTGCGGCAGGACAAATTCTAGGTATTCCAGCAGGCACCATATTATCAAGCTCCTTAGGTTTCCATGCCCCTTTTCAATTTTTTGGAATTGTTATGGCTGCAGCTTTTGTCCTTATCTTTTTTAAGCTCCCTCAACCTAACGTGAAGCTTTCTACATGTAAGCTAAACCTAAAGGCAACAGTACTTAATTATGGGGCCATTCTTCAAATCCCCAAAGTCAAAACCATTGCTCTTGGCTATCTTTTGATGTTTTTGAGTTTCACAACTTTCGTCGTTTATTTTCCTTCTTGGTTGGAAAACTCCTTCCATTTAGGACATTATGAAATTGCCTCACTCTTTTTAGTTGGAGGACTCGCAACAGTGGTTTCCGGACCTTTTTCAGGAAGACTTTCTGACAAATTCGGAAGAAAACAAATCATCATATACGCCAACCTGCTACTGGTCATTATCATGCCGATATCTGTTATGATGATGCAACATTTAACTCAAAGCTATTATGTAATTTTCTTCATTATTATGGTATTAATGGTTGGTCGCATGGTTCCTTTTCAGGCTTTGGCTTCAGAAATTGTAGATGATCATGAAAGAGGGCGAGTGATGAGCTTGACAATTTCAATTGGCCAATTAGGTATGGCCTTGGGTTCAGCTATAGCAGGGTTTATATACACTGAAATAGATTTCATTGGTAATGCTACCTTAGCTGCGATCGCATCAATTGCGATGGCAGGGATTATTCAAATATTTGTTCCTGATCATTTCGTGGCATTACAAAAAGAAGTACAGAACTAATCTAGATGATCTTCGTCAGCATCCCTTTATAGAATTTTCTTTTCAAATTAAAAACACATATTTTTGGCCGCTCATACAGCGATTAATTAACTAGAAATGGATTTTTTTGAAGGAGAATGGATGAAGTATTGGGGCATCGTGACACTGTCCTATGTAGGTGGATCATACGGCATGGCTTGGTTCGTCTATTATATATATTACCAATCCTCAGCGAAGAAAAGATTACACTCATCAAAAATCCAGAAAGAATATACCAGTGATAAAATTCTGAAACACGAATTGAAACTGTCTTTTGTCACCTTGCTCATGCATGTAATCGAAGGCGGAATAGTTATCTGGTTTGCTACTCATGGCTATACACTGATCTACAGCGACATCAGTGAATATGGGATTGCTTACTTTATCGGTAGCATCATTGCGATGATCTTATTGCATGATGCTTATTTTTATTGGACTCATCGTTTAATGCATGTTAAATGGATCTACCCTGCCGTACATAAATTTCATCACAAATCGCTGAATCCATCTCCTTGGGCTGCGTTTTCACAAACTCCATGGGAAGCTGCAATTGCTGGATTGATCTTCATTGTATTCGCATGGTTGTTCCCCACACATTGGTTGGCACTTTCTTTTTTTGTTTTGTACATGACTGTCATGAACATTATGGGACATAATGGGTTCGAAGTTTACCCAAAAGGATTCAGCAAATCATGGTTTGGAAAATGGAACACTACAGTAACGCATCACAATATGCACCATAAATATTTTCATGGCAACTTCGGTTTATACTTCAATTTCTGGGATCGTTGGATGGGAACCGAGCGGGAAGATTACCATGAAAATTACGATGCCACTTTCGAAAAATCAGATTCTTAACATTTCATAAATGAAACATATAGCGCACATCTTTATTCTTCTGTGGATGTGTTTTGCATGCCAGGAATATACATCTCACTACCCTATTAGTGAGCCCTCTCAAAGTACCATTAAGTCGCCTGTTAGTGGAGATTGGCAATTCGTTTCTAGCATTAAATTAGCAAATAATGAAAGAGTAGGTTATGGTGATCATTTCATGCGGATCACCCCGTTTAACAAACAAGAATATTTAGTGCAGCTTATTTCTGATAGTCTAACTAGCATGAAAGACGTGAATCATTTTAGAGGATTTACCACAACCATTGACAAATGCTCTTTTGCAAACATCTCGCCTGTAGACAATGAAGGAAAACGGCCTGTTTTCAGTATTTATAAGTACGATTTAAAAGGAGACTCATTAATTTTTCGTGGTATATCCCAAGAGACTTTTGAGTCATTAAACACTTATGTGAACTCTGTTGGCCAGCATAAGAAATTTATTAAGTCTGCTATCAGTCAAAAAGATTTGTGGGATGTGGAATACAAGTATGTCAGGAAAAGATGAAAGAATTGCGTAAATTAAGCTTTGTCAAATTGGCTCATTGATTTAAACTTTAACCTTATGCATAATTGTCAATTGTTCAATCTGAATACAGTGAAATGTATTTCCATCTTTGTATTTACATTATTAGCTATTTCGTATAATAATGTTGTTAAAGCACAATGTCCTACTCAGGCTGACCTAGAATCAGGAGTTGAGGCTACTTATACTTTCGCAGGAACCTGCGATATTACTTCAACAGGAGATATAAACATTACAGGTGTAAAGACATTGACAGGTGGTGGGACTTTCAACTTCTCTTCATCTAACAATGATTTAATAATAGGCTCTGGAGGAAGCTTGACCATAGGTGGGTCAGGAACAAATGTTAATATGACAGGAACTCCAAATAATTTGTTAACTATTAGCACTGGGGGAGCAATAACCATCGATGAAGGCGGAATATTGAATACAAGTTCAAGTGGGAATTTTAGTCTAGTTGTTTCTGGTACTTTATCAGTTTCAGGAACTGTCAGTTCCGGTACTGGAACTGATATTAATATTGATGGAGGTTCAGCTTACATCTTTGGATCAAGCGGACTGATGGACTCTGATGATGATATCAAAGTATTTAACGGGGGCCTTTTGGAAGTAGATTATGGCGGTACCGTCACAATGACCGATGAACTTGTCACTGATGACAGATCAGGTGCTTCTGCAAATGGTGATGCAGGTGCAGGTACAATTATTGTTAATGGATCTTTGAGCGCAGATATTGTTACGATATTTGATACTACACCAGATAGTGGCATTGGGGGAAATGGAACCTTGACTTTCGCAACTACTTTTACTGATGGCGAAGCAAATACTGATTTTCAAGGCTGTAGCGCTACGAATCCTTGCACTGGCACTGGGGAAACTCTACCAGTAGAAATAATTTCTTTTTCAGCGTCTTTTAAGAAAACAAATCAGGTTGATATTTCCTGGCAAACAGCTTCCGAAATTAACAACGATTTTTTCACATTGAAAAAATCACATGATGCTATCAACTGGTACATTATTGGTGAAGTTGATGGAAATGGTCAAAGTAGTACGGTCATTAACTATGCTTTTGAAGATATAAGTCCTTTAATGGGCACTTCCTATTATCAACTTACTCAAACTGATTTTGATGGAACATCTGAAACCTTTGATCCAATTGCTGTGAACAATTTTTCTTCAAATTCTTTGATACCCTATCCGAACCCAACTACTTCAGAAATTCATATTGATATCTCTGAACATGAACTTACAAATATTGAAGTTGTTGACTTTTCCGGACGGTCTTTTAAAGTAAACCATGTATTTCACAACAACCAATTGACCATCAAAATGGATGGATTAAGTAAAGGAATCTACTTTCTGAGGATTCATACGCTTTCAAAAATAGAATTGCGAAGATTCAGTAAAATTTAAAAATAAGTAGCAAATCCAAATTGAATACCTGCCGTCTTAGATGCAGGATTACCTAGAATGTCTCTTTCCCATGCCATTCTATAGTTCAATCGTAAAAGTGTATTCGCTGAGAATCGAAGGCTCATACCGGGCATAATGGAGAATACTTGATCATAAATATTCTCATCATTGGTTTCAAAAGTCCCTTGATTATAATCAGCAAATTCTGTTCTATGAATGAGATTAAGGACTACATTTTTCCAATCAAACATGGTTGTATTCCATACAGGGTAGATCAAATCAAGGTGTGTTCCGAATTGCTGGTTTCCAAATTGTTGCCCATAATTGGCAGGAATATCAATAAAGGACCAAGCGGTCTCACCCACAATTTTCAATTTTGAAATTTGCATTTGATAATCCAATGCAAATAAGCTAACTCGTCTTTTTTCATCTACATCTATCCCATCAATTTCGAAGTTATTATAAATACCCGTATATCCGGACACCCCGAATTCCCCAATAGTATTTGATTTGAACGCCAATCGTCCAGTTATAGACGGAATTCCATTATTATCTCCACCGAACATTTCAGGTCTTTTACCTTCATCCAATAAAGTACGATTTGACTCATTTTCTATGATACCAGGTCCTAGACCATTAACTAGATACAGCTCATAAGTAATCATATTCCGTTTGAGGGGAACTTTTCCATAAAAACCAAGACCCATTTCCGATAGGGTTGATGGAATAATCTGAGTGGAAACCAATGGTCTATCTATGAATTCCCATTTTGGACTGTCATGATTTTGATTAAAATATCCTATAGGTGGTAGCAAAATCCCCATTCTGAAAACAAAAGCAGGATGAATCTCAAAATCCACGAGTGCCGTTTCAAGTGCAATTTCCTCAGTACCATGTTCGAATTCCAATTCTGATATAAATTTAATTCGATCATGTACGGTGGCATATATGAATATATTGAATCTACGTAGTTCCATTCCAAAACCATCGGCAGAAATACCGTCAGTTTCAAAATAATTAGTATTTCCTTCTATATATCCACCAATAGCCGCAGATGACTTTCCATTGTTAGCATTTAGAACAAAAGGGCGATTAAAAATCGCTTCCAAATTCATATATTCCGTGGAATCCGATTGAGCCCATGCCTTGGTTAAGGAAAGAAGGACAATTAAGGAAATAATGTATATATTTTTCATTATGATACGAATACAAATTGGTCTTTCACTTCTACTTTAAACTTGTTTAGATTCTTTTCAGCAGGCCCAACTAGCACTTCTCCTTTGTTGGAGAATTCACTTCCGTGACATGGACAATGAAGTTCATTGCCAAAAGGGGCTACTTCACATTCCTTGTGCGTACACAGAAGTAAAACTGCAGTATAACCGGATTTATCTCTATGAATATAAATGGGAGCAGGTAGCCTTTCATTGCTAACTAAAACAAAATCCCTGTTTACAAATTCTGATTCCGCAATTCGAATTCGATTTTGATCCATCGAATAAGTTGCATAATAAGCTTTTGAGCAACTCGTCAAAAATGAAACTCCTATGACACTCCCAGCACATATCGCACCGGTTTTCCGAATGAATTTCCTTCTTTTCATATTACAATGATTCTAAGAACGCTATAAGATTGTCCTTGTCTGTGCTAGACAATTGATCAAAGTTGCTAGCTGAATTCTGCGCTTCGCCACCATGGAATTCTATTGCTTTTTCAATGCTGTTGGCTCTACCATCATGCATTAAAAAATATTGTCCCCCTTGAGCATCTTTAGATAAACCCAACCCCCACAATGCAGGTGTTTTCCATTCAGAAGTCAATGCAGTACCTTCCGTATAATTGTCATCCAGGGCGGGTCCCATATCGTGCATTAACAAATCGGTGTATGGATGAAATGTTTGATTCGACAAAGGATCTACAATATGATCGCCAGTCTGCAAACTCGATCGATGACATGACTCACAACCAATCTCCGCAAAAACTTGTTCTCCTTGAAGTACGTTTTCCGATTCAGCATCTCTTCTCAATGGAGCCTTTAAGGTCTGAAGATAAAAAACTACCTGATTGAGCTCGGAAGTCGGCAATTCAGGATTTTCAATTCCATCAATATCCATATCGGAAATGCTATAATTGATTGGGTCCTCTAATTCGAACTCAGAAGTTATTCCCATGTCTTGATTGTAAGCTCCTACTGTTTGAATCAACAAATTAATTGCACCAGCTTTTTTTCCGAACCTACCGATATATCGGCCTTCTCCATCTGGAATATGGTAAGGTTTAGCAGAAAAGTATTCTGGAGGAACTAAATAATTTGGTACACCAGAAATACCATCTCCATCCAAATCCAGTGGATCAGCCATCTCAAGAATATCCGCATCTGTAACTGCTTCTAAAAACCCGAGTCCCGTAACTGCAGGTGCAACAAATTGAGAGATTCCATTTGCTTCCAATGGAATTATTTCAGATGCTAAGCCTGGCAATGCTCGATGCTGTAATTGAGGTCCTCCTTGCAATAAGAGGTGATCAAAAGTATTACCTTCCAATTTTCCAAATCTCGTGAGACTGTTACTGGGATGTCCTTTTCCATCCCCCGGATGGCAAGTATTACAAGACGATGTAACAAAAAAAGGACCCAATCCTGTTTCTGGGGTAAACACTTTAGAAAAAGCTTCGTCACCTGCTAAAAAAATCTGAAGTTGACTACTTGATAACCCTTCGATGTGTCCATCCAATGTATCGTTTTCAGCCACCATCTGTGTCAGAAATTCACTACAATTGGTGAAAAACAAGGTGACAAAAAATAAGCTCAAATAAATTCTCATTTGATCATTCTAATTATATTTTAATGCAAATCTATTTATATTTTTAGATATGTCTAAATTTTATTTCAAATTAAGACTAACTCATAGGTAACCATTGGTTTCAATTAAGATTCGGAAGAAATGGAATGTAAAAAATGATTGTCAGCAGCCAATTGTTGGATCCATATAATAGCTGATTTATTGAGCGTACCATAAAGGTGAGGAAAATCTGAATTTCGCGAAGGACTATACTCCCATTTGAGATCCGATAATAGCCATTTCGAATTGATGGCAATTAACAATGTATCTGCTTGTCCTGAGAAATATTTCTCATAGGACTCCAAAAGCTGCTCTTTCGTAGAACAATGCATAAAACCTTCCGAATCCAACCCTGGGTGCTGAAAATGATAACTCAAATTTTGACGTTCCCAAACGCTTCGCTCTACTAAATGATATATCCTATCCGGTGTAGGTGTTTTCAACTTCCAAATCCGCTCTTTTGTGAATTTGATAAATTCGTTAATTATGATCTTATTAGCATTGATCAAGAATAAGTGCTGATGACCTTTTTCACCAATCAAAACTGCCTCTTTTCCTATGAATCCATAGTACATAAAAATGAAGAACAAGAATATTACGAACAAATTCAGTTGATAATGGTACCAACCCAAAGACAATGCCAGCATACTAAATGAAGTACCAATACCACCCAACACCAGTGGAATTATCAATTTCTTTTTGCTTATGACTAAAGACAAAATCTGCTGATAATCAAACTCTGTTCTTTTTCCTTTGAATATGACAATCAGTTTGGATGAATAAAGAAGCAATTGATTTTTCTCATCTCCTGATTTCGCAAGGTAGCACTTGAGTATAACGACATCCATTGATTAGGCCTTCAAAAAATCAACAGATGCATTTAACAATTCTTCCGATTCAAGTGGCAAATCTTCATCTTCCCAAGGGTGTTTCCCTCCAAATGTGTGTGTTGCATTTGGTATAATGTGAGTTTTAATCTTAGAATTAGCTTTAGTCAGTACCTTGAGAGAGTCAAGTTCAACCGTTTCGTCCGCATCGCCATGAATTGCTAAATAGGGTATTTTCAATTTCCTGACTTGTTTTGGAATCTTAAATCGGTCACCGCTAGATTCAAAATCTTCAATAATTTGATAATTCAGTGGCATTTGTTGACCTGTTCGCATATTCGAGATATAATAAGTCTTCAATTTCTTCCATTCTTCTAAAACGTCTTTGCCCCATAATTTTTCAATATCCGTGACAGCAGCCCAGGTCACAAGTTTTTTTATTCGTGAGTCTTCGCATGCTTTCAGAATGCATATGCCTCCTCCTCGACTGTGTCCCATTAGGTATATTTCTGATTTATCAATTTCTTCAGCTTTTATTGGAAATTTCTCTGATTCAATATAATCTAACACAACATCAATATCATCTAGTTCTATTGTAAAGTTATTGTTAGAAAAGGCTTCCAAATCGACAAATTCCATAGGATGATCCGGATCAGTCCCGTTGTGAGACATGTTCATTTTTGCCATTACGAAACCATTTTCAGCAAATCGATCGGCTAAAGCATTAAAATGTAATGCATCTTTAAATCCTTTGAACCCATGTACAAATAATATCACTGACTTTAGTTTACCATCCTCTACAAATCTTACATCTCCACTAAAATCACGTCCATGTTTTGATTGTAAAACAAAATCAAACCTTGATATCATATTTTAGACTATTGGTTATGTACCAAAAATGGTTAAAAAAAATTAAATAGTGTGCCTCAATAAATATTCCGTGTTGAAAAATCATTGGCCACATTGTATTAATATTGTGGGCGAATCATGGCAATCAATATAAAAGACATCCAAGCACCAATAGCTCAGGAGATGGCAGAATTTGAAAAAAAATTCCGTCAATCAATGAAGAGTAAAGTGAAGCTTTTTGATAAGATCATGACCTATATTGTGAAGCGAAAAGGAAAACAAATGCGTCCCATGTTTGTCTTCTTGAGTGCCTCAACAGTAGGTGAAATAACGGAATCATCATTTAGAGGTGCATCACTAATAGAATTATTACATACTGCCACACTTGTTCACGATGATGTTGTAGATGAATCGACCTATCGACGGGGATTTTTTTCTGTCAATGCATTATGGAAAAACAAAATCGCAGTATTAGTTGGTGATTTTCTGCTTTCCAGAGGAATGCTGTTATCGATTGACAATGAAGATTTCGACTTGCTCAAAATAGTATCTGAGGCGATTAGAGAAATGAGTGAAGGAGAAATTTTACAGATGGATAAAGCCAAAAAATTAGACATCAACGAAGAAGTCTATTATGATATAATCCGTCAAAAAACAGCTAGTCTTATAACCGCTTGTTGTAAAGTCGGTGCGGCCTCTGCTGGGGCTGATCCTACTGCTGTTCAAACTATGGGAGATTTTGGAGAGAAGGTAGGTATGGCTTTTCAAATTAAAGATGATCTCTTCGATTACGGCACTCAGGAAATTGGAAAACCTTTGGGGATTGACATCCGAGAGAAAAAAATGACTTTACCCCTTATCTATGCTTTGAGCCAATCTTCGTGGCAAGAGAAAAGGCACATCATTAATTTGATTAAGAAACATAGTGAAGAAACTAAGAAAGTCAATGAAGTCATTGCCTTTGTGAAAGAAAAAGGTGGGTTAGAATATGCAACTGAAGTAATGAACAAGTATCACCAAGAAGCTATACAGATACTAAAAACATTCCCTGAATCCGAAGCTAGAACCTCTCTTGAACATCTAGTGGAATATACGATTGAAAGGAGTAAGTAATACTCACTTCAATGTTAACAACATTCCTTCATGTCGAATTTTGTCCTCTTCTAATAAAATCCTGATTGCTTCAGTATAAAGGAAATCATCTGTCATTTCTAATTCCTCTTTCAGATCATCAATGTCAGCCTCATTAATTCTAAGATGAGATACAATTCTTTGTTTCGTTTCATCCAATGCTTCAATCAGTCTTTGATCCTTTTTAGCTTTTATGCACACATCGCAAAAACCGCAATTCAAATAGACCTCCTCATCAAAATATTCCTGCAAAATACGGGTACGACAAATCGATGTATTCTGCGAATAATTACGCATCGACTTTACCTTTTCAGCGGTAACTTTTTGCCTGGGTTCCACTTGTTTATGAAACTTCTTCAAGGCTGCCACTTCTAACCTTGGCGTTAAATAAGTGAGCTGTGGTTTTGACTTCACTTGATCATAAATGACTATTTCGTTGTCCGATAGGAATTGTAATTTTTTCACAACATCTCCTTGTGAAGATTTGCAAAGTCTGGCAATTTCAAATTCATAGATATTTTGAAAATCCGTATATAATGAACCTCCATACAAACGTAAAACCGCCTTGATCACTGGTTCATAATTAACATTTGAAATGCAGAATTTATAGACTTCGTCATTGCCAATCATAAATTTCAAAGAACTCGATTTTCCTAAACTATCGTTTAAAATCACCAATCCCATTTCTTGCAATTTCTTTACGGCATAATGAGCTTCCATAGGATGCAAATTGTACTGATGACAAAAAGCTTTGATATCAAAATCATAACTCTGCCATTCACTACTGCCAGTTGCCAATTTGAAATAATTGGCAATTGCTTGATAAATCCTTTGAAGGTATTCTAAAGAAGGGTTTCGCATCAATTCATTTTGCTCCAATCGATGTAAATCTGTAGTCGAATACAGTAAAACTCCGAAAGCGTTCTTTTCATCACGTCCTGCCCGACCGGCTTCTTGATAATATGCCTCCAGTGACTCAGGTAAATCTAGATGTATCACAGTTCTAACATCTGGTTTATCAATTCCCATTCCAAAAGCATTGGTCGCAACCATTACTTGCCTTTTGTTATTGATCCAATCTGTTTGCTTTGTTTTTCTATGTTTCGACTCTATTCCACCGTGATAAAAATCTGATGAAATGCCATTTTGATAGAGAAACTTTGATACGTTTTCCGCCTCTTTCCTTGTCCTAACGTATACAATCGAGCTTCCACCCACTCTTTTGATAATCTCAAGTAGTTTAGACCCTTTGTTCTCCAATTCAAATACTGAATAGGACAGATTCTTGCGTGCAAAACTTTTCTGGAAAATTGCCGCATTTTCGAATCCCAGTTTATCACAAATATCCACCTTGACTTCTTTGGTCGCAGTGGCTGTCAATGCAATTTTTTTTGCTTCTCCGATAAATGGATATAGATTTTCAATTTCAGCATAGGAGGGTCTAAAATCATAGCCCCATTGAGAAATGCAATGTGCTTCATCTATAGCCAGCAACCCAACTTTCATTCGTTTGATACGTTCAATAAAAATCTCGGATTTTATACGCTCAGGAGAAACATAGAGAAATTGTACTTTGCCCAATACACAATTTTCCAACAATAAATCTATTTCCCTGTGGGGCATACCAGAGTAAAGTGTAACTGCCTTTATTCCTCTTTTATTCAACTGATCGACTTGATCAGTCATGAGTGCGATCAAAGGTGAAATCACAACACAAATCCCCTCCAATATCAAGCCTGGTACCTGAAAGCATATCGACTTTCCACCACCCGTGGGCAACAATGCCAATGTGTCTTTCCCTTCCAGTACAGATAGAATAATGTCTTCCTGGGCTGGTCGAAAAGCATCATATCCCCAATATTTTTTCAGTATTTCATTCGGATTTGACATACCGAGATTTCAGTGAATCAGGTAAAAACGGAGCTATTCCTGTAGAATGCTCAATGTAAAAATCAACGTAACTTTTATTGAGTTGCTCTCCCAAAGAATAAGTCGTATAAGCTTGTGTAATATTAGACTTTACTACAGCCAATAGGTTTTCATCTTTATTGAATTCCAAGGAACTAAATTGACGAAAATAGGCCATTCCATTTTCTTGAAACATCTCTTGAAATCTATAAAGTGTGGATAAATCCATGAGCAGTTGCAACTCAAAACGATCTACGGCGCCCATTGCATTGGCTGCTTTCCAAGCAGAGTTGGAAAGAACGGGCATATTGAAACCAAGATTCCTTTTATCCCCTTTTCCATTTTCAATTTCACCTTTCAGAACAACTAAAGAATCAATCCGCTTTTTTAGTTCTTCAAATTCACCCTCAAGTTCCAACTTATTAGCATGAAGTTCAACCAGAATATTGGTCAAAGCTTTATTTGATGTGTTTTGTTGATTGACTTCTTCCCTCCAATGTGTTAGCCCAAGCGCAAGTAGCACCGCAAACACAATGGAAAGCATTTCCAAAACCCCTTTTTTAATTGATTCCATTTTCATGTCTAAAGATCCAACTTAGCAATCTTATCTACAAGTACGCGATTGATATTTTTATAGGACTCAAAAGTCCATCCTCCTACATGAGGAGACATCAGCACGTTTTGTAGTTTAAATAAGGAATCATAAGCACTAGTCTGTTCGGAAGTCAATTTTTTCAACTTTTCATTTTCCAGAACATCAAGAGCCGCATGAGTCACCTTTCCTGATTGCAACGCACCCAACAGATCTTTAGTTACTGTAACTTCACCACGAGCAGCATTTACAAAAACAATATTTTTATGGAAGCGATTTAAATAATTTTGATCCACTAAATTTTTGGTTTCTCCTGTTAATGGAACATGAAGGCTAAAAATATCCGTTTTTTCAAAGACCTCTTCCATTTCTACTTCACGAACGAAATCATTTGAAAAGTCTTTTTTGTATTTGTCATATGCGATGACGCTACATCCAAGGCCTGACATTTTTTCAGCGACAGCACTCCCCATGAATCCATACCCTAACAAACCAATAGTTTTTCCTTTTAATTCAAACCCCCTGTTTCCTTCTCGATCCCATATACCTCTTCTAATTTGCTGATCAGATTGCATTAAGTTGTTAGACAAACTAAGTAGCATTCCTAGCACATGTTCTCCTAGCGCATCCCTATTTCCTTCAGGGGCATTGACCACCTCTATATTTTTGGATTGTAAATAATCCATTTCCAAATTATCTATCCCCGCACCCGCACGACCAACAAATTTCAAGGAATTCAAGTGCTCTATTAGATCTTTGTTTACTGGTGTCTTACTTCTAACAATCATTCCAATATAATCATCTGCAAGATTTTTTATGTCTTGCCTAGAAATGTTCGGTTGATAATCTGGATGAAAACCAATGGACAAGAGCATTTCTGAGATGCTCTCATGCATCTCATCAATAATGAGAATATTATTATTGCGTAACATGAGCTTAAAGTCCGTAGAGAAAATGAGCGACTGTGAAATAAACGGCCAGACCTAAAAGGTCATTGGCAGTAGTAATAAATGGCCCAGACGCAAGCGCTGGATTGATACCAAATTTATCTAAAATCAAAGGCGTAATAGTTCCCATAAATGAAGCTAATAATACAACACTAAAAAGGGCAGATGAAACAGTCATAGCAATTGTTTGATCTGAAGTAGAAAAAATTACTATGCCAAATACGATCAGTGCCAGAATCGCTCCATTAATTACTGCTACGAACAATACTTTGATCATTTTATGAAACATGGAGTCTTCAAACGCATTGGGGTTTGCTAAACTTTGTACAACGATAGAGGAAGATTGTATACCGACATTTCCTCCTGTGGCCGTAATCAAAGGAATAAAAAATGCCATCGCCGGAATGATGGTAATATCTTCTTCAAATAAACTAATGAATTTCGCTCCTAATAACCCTCCAACCAGGCCAATCACTAACCAAGGCAATCTAGCTTTGGATAGAATCCAGGCACTGTCATCTTCTTCGACATCTCCAGAAATACCAGACATGATTTGATGCTTTTCTTCTGCTTGCTCAGTGATTACATCCAAAACATCATCAATAGTGATTCTACCAACCAGTCTGCCTCTCACATTAACCACGGGTAGCGCATCCAAATCATACTTCTGCATAATATTGGCTACTTCCTCCTCACTGATGAATGTTTCCACAGAAACAAGATCATCATCATAAATATCGGCAACCTTCGCCTTATCATTGGCCAGGATTATATTCTTAAGGGAAACTTTTCCTAATAAAACGCCATCATCATCTACCACATAAACAGAATAGATTTTTTGGACATTTTCGGCCTGTTTTCTAATCTCTTCTATACACTGCTTGATCGTCCAATTGAGGTTAGCTTGAATTAGCTCTTTCCCCATGAGTCCACCAGCCACATCTTCGTCATATCGAAGGAGATCCAATATATGCGCAGATTTTTCTTCATTCTCAACCGAAGCAATCACCTCTTCCCTTCTTTGGATTGGAAGGACATTCAAAACATCCACCCCATCATCCGAATCCATCAAATCGATGTAGTTGGCTAATTCTTCGGAAGAAAAATTGTCTAAAAACTTCGACTGAACGTCCTCATCCAGTTCAACAATGACATCAGAACTAACTTGGGGCTCCAATAGATCCAGCACATACTTTGATTCTTCGCCATCAAATTCCTCAAGTAATTCTGTGATATCAGCAGAATTCACTCCTTCCAACGATGACTGAATAAAGTCATCCTCTGATGCTTCTATTGCGACGGTAAATCGCTCCAAAAACTCCTTGGAAAGTTCGAATTCCATTTGTTCTTTCATTGTCCTTCTATTTGCTTCGTCAGCATGATGAAATCCTCTACTGAAAGTTGCTCAGCCCTTTTATTCAACACACTGCTCTCTTTGACGGAATCCGGCAAATTTATAGTTTTTAAGGCATTGCGCAACGTTTTCCGTCTCGTTTGAAATGCTGTTTTAACAACTCTTGAAAAAAGTTTTTCATCACATCCCAAATGCTCTACGTCATTTCGTTTTGCTATTATTACTCCTGAATCCACTTTGGGTGGCGGAATAAAAACAGTTGGAGGAACAGTAAATAGATATTCCACATCATAAAAAGCCTGAATCAACACGCTGATAATGCCATACACTTTGCTTCCTTCTTTTGAAGCAATTCGCTCTGCAACTTCCTTTTGCAACATGCCTACTACAATATCAATTTGATTTCTATGCGCCAGCACTTTGAAAAATATCTGAGTAGAAATATTGTAAGGAAAATTGCCAATAATGTTAAAATTTGAAGACCCAAAATACTTGCGCAAATCAGTTTTCAAAAAATCTCCATGAACAATTCTAGTATTCTCATTTTTAAAATTATTATTCAAATAAGCTATCGATTCTTCGTCCAAATCCATCAGCACTAATTGCTCAATCTGAACATGTCCAATCATCATTTCAGAGAGAACACCCGTACCAGGACCAACTTCAATCACTTTTTGAGCAGAACCAGTTTTCAAGAGCGCATTCACTATATCAGCAGCTATGTTTTTATCTTTCAGAAAATGCTGTCCTAATCTTTTTTTGGCGCGTACCATTGACATGGATTATTGATTAATATTGCAGTAAGTATAGTGTAATAAAAGAACCTAAATTAGATGATCCGCCCTTCAATACAAACCGGATTCAGTAATTCATAACATCTAAAAATGGAAAAGGATCATAATAAGCAATTACCCGTGATTGGGATTTCTATAGGAGACATGAATGGCATAGGTCCGGAAGTGATCTTGAAAGCGTTGAACAACAATAAAATGACGAAGTATTTTACACCAGTCATCTATGGGTCGGCCAAAATCATGTCTTTTTATCGAAAGCAACTAGACGCAAACAAATTTAATTTCACACCTATAGATGATGTCTCAAAAGTATACCGTCGCAAAGTCAATGTTGTCAACTGTTGGGAAGAAATGGTAGAAATTCAACCGGGTGTGAATAGTGAAATTGGTGGTAAATACGCTTTCAAATCACTAGAAAAAGCCACAAATGATTTAGTCTCCGGTAAAATCAACGCTTTAGTAACAGCTCCCATCAACAAACACAATATTCAAAATGACGGCTTCAAATTTCCAGGTCATACTGAATACCTAATAGAAAAAGCAGGTACAAATGAAGGTTTGATGTTTTTAGTATCTGATACGATACGTGTGGGAGTGCTTACAGGTCATATTCCATTGAAAGATGTAGCCGCTAACATCACAAAAGAGGCATTGGAAAAGAAGTTGAAATTAATGGCAACTTCTCTTAAAAAGGATTTTGGGATTGTAAAACCAAAGATAGCCGTCCTTGGATTGAATCCTCATGCGGGAGAAGATGGTTTACTAGGCCCAGAAGAAATAGAAATTATAAAACCAGTTGTAGACGCTATGAAAGAAAAAGGTCACTTGGTGATGGGCCCGTTTCCTGCAGACGGTTTTTTTGGTTCGGGGCAGTATCAAAAATTTGACGGGATACTAGCTATGTATCATGATCAAGGATTGATTCCTTTTAAAAGCCTGACTTTTTCAAACGGTGTCAATTTCACTGCTGGACTTCCAATTGTTAGAACTTCACCTGATCATGGAACTGCATTTAATATAGCAGGGCAAGACAAAGCAGATGAGAGTTCGATGCGCACTGCGATCTTTACAGCCTTAGATATTGTTAATCAACGAAAAGAGGACGCTTGATTAGAATAATAAAACATCTTTCTAAAGATCTGATTCTCGGCATTTGGGAAATTGATGAAAATATTGAAAAACTCAAAAATGAATTGACGGAAGCGGAACTAGCGCAATCGAAAAACTTCCACCCTCATAAATTCGCTGAATTCGTAACCTCAAGACTTTTGATCAAAGCAATGTGTCTACAGGCAGGCATTCCTTACAAAGGTCTAATCAAAGATGAACATGGGAAACCATTCTTTATCGACTCGTCTTTTCATTTGTCTATCTCTCATAGCTATCCGATGGTTGCTGGTTTGATCCATAAATCAAAACCCTGTGGTATAGACATTGAATTGCCAAGAGAACAACTTCTTAGGGTCAAAGGAAAATTTCTTAATCCAAAGGAATTAGAAATGTGCGCTGATGATTTGGAGAAACTTTGTTTGTACTGGAGTGCAAAAGAAGCCATTTATAAGATTTATGGAAGGAAAAATCTATCGTTTGCAGCAAACATAGCCATAGCGACAGTGGATGACGAAGTGATGACCACACAAGTCAAAGTCGGTGATGAAGTGAAAACCATCGGCTTGTTTTTTGAAAAAATGGAACGATATCTGTTAGTTTACGGCTATGGGATTTTGTAAAAAGATTTTCACGATTGTTGCAAGTCATTATTTGAGGGTGATATTAACAGTTTTGGTAATGCTTCCTTTCATATCAATGGTAAAAGCACAGACTCCTGATTTTCAAAAAATTGAATTTTATGATGTTAGCAAAAAAGACTTTGTTTCGATCAATGATTTAATGGGGGAAATTGGATTAGTACTTGTTTTCTCTGGTTCTCATTGCCCCTATATGAACTATTATGAAGAAAGGTTGAACAAAATAAAAGATGAATACAGTCCCCTTGGCATTGAATTCGTATTAGTCAATTCGAATAATTCTGTTGGTGAAAAAACGGAGACCATCGATCAAATGCGAGAAAAATCGATCAAAAGTGGGTACCGAATAATCTCCGATCAGAGTCATGATGTTATGAAAAGCTTTGGTGCAAAAAAAAATCCTGAAGTTGTTGTATTAAGGTATAAAAACAATCAAATCGTTAAATCATACAAAGGAGCTATTGATGACAATGCTAAATCCGAAAGGATGGTTAAAGACCATTATTTGAGAAGAGTATTAGCCAATGTCAGTGTAAATAAACCTTCCCCAGTGAAAGATACGAGACCTGCAGGTTGTCTGATTAAATAATTTCAATAACTTAATTCATCTACAGACTGAAGAAGAATTTTTACGTCATCTGCTTTTTTATATTCACCTAGCTTTTCAAAAGAAGCCACCAAATTCCGAAGTGCTCTTGCCACTATATCCACATTGGAGCAGGGTTGGTAATAAATCTCATTTTTCGTCAATTTCAATTGATCAATATAATTGTCTAAATCTTCCGTCGTAAAAATGATTCCATTATTAAAGACATTGATATAGAATTGCGTCTCTTTTGTTTTATAAGTCAAAATGAAAAGATTGGGCAAATTGACTCCATAAATAGGGAGTTTGAGTCTTTGTGCTAAAAGGTAGTATACTACACACAAACTCAATGGGTTTCCTCTTTTTGATTCCAATACAGCATTGATCATACCGTTAGAAGGCGAATGAAAATTCTTCGAGTTGGCTCTAAATTTCAACTTATTGAACATGATGTCATTCATTATCTTCACCTGCTGCATTGGCGTCATTTCTCCATTAAATTCTGCCCACAAGTCAAAATATAGCTGTTCTATTTTTCTTCGTAAAAACTTAATGTTTAAATCTGGATATTGATAGTTGGCAACTAACATCATTCCTTCCAGAAGATCTTCTGCTCCCGATTCTTTCCACGCCACCAGTTTTTCCTGCAGCAATTCATACTGCAATTCATAAATGATATCTTCGATTTTGCTACGAACATTAGGAATCAAACTATTATTCATCCATTCTTTCTCCAAAAATGGAATTACTTTCGTTCCCATAGAACGCAATTTTTCCTCCACATGATTGACCACTTCATGATCATCGTCTTCTAAAAGTTGCACCAGGGCGTTTAACTCTTTTACATTTATATTTTCTGTTTCCTCACTCAAATCCATTAATTCACTATTGGAACATACTCAATAATTAATTTAATAATTTTTGAGTTCAATTTACTTACCACCCGACTTTTTGATTCCAAATTATATGTTTTTTTTCCACAAAGTGGAATTACCACAAAAGAAGTCGATCATCGAAAAGACTAAATCACAATTATATCATTATTTTACAAGCATATTCTATCAATTCAATAGCCTAAATCCACTTGTTTACATCCGAAGCCCAAATCAGAGTTCGATACGCAGAGACAGATCAAATGGGATATGTCTACTATGGTAATTATGCCACCTACTATGAAGTCGCAAGGATAGAGTCTCTTCGTCATTTAGGATTTTCTTACAAAAAATTAGAATCCAGGGGTGTTATGATGCCAGTGCTTGAATTAAAATCCAAATACATTAAGCCAGGTATATACGACGACTTATTGACCATTAAAGTAAAAATAGCTAGCTTTCCTAAAGTAAGAATTCATTTTGAATACGAAATATTCAATGAAGAGAATATCTTAATTAATGTAGGAGAGACAACTTTAGTGTTTGTTGATATTAAGACCAAAAAGCCATGCAAAATGCCGGATGAAATGGTAGAACTTTTCAAACCTTACTTTGATGTTTAGAGAAAAGCTACATAGAAAAATGTTGCATTTCGAATGGTATCGGATGTTGATCAGACGAATGAAAAGTGTCAGGTTGAATAAACGAAAGACTAATTTATATAGCGCTTTGGTCGTTTTTCTAGACAATGTCCACAAGAACAACTTACCGATTAAGGCAAGTGGTGTTGCTTTTAGTTTTACTTTGGCCATCTTTCCGTCGATCATCTTCATCTTTACTTTGATCCCCTATGTTCACATTGTCTTTCCAAATATTGATCAACAAAGTATTCTCAACCTCTTCGCAAATGTCATGCCCGACAGTCTATATTTTGCTGCTGAAGGAACGATAAAAGATATTATAAGCAACAAACGGCAAGGTCTGTTATCTTTTGGCGTAATTACCGCATTTGTTTTGTCAACCAATGGAATGCATGGATTGATGAATGCATTCAATAGCATTTATAAAAAAATTGAAAAACGTCAATTTATCAAAACAAGACTCATAGCTATTGGGCTAACATTGATGCTTGCTTTTGTACTTTTCTTTTCGATTATATTGTTAGTGATTGGAAAAGCTTTTCTTAATTACCTATCAGAAGCAGCTCATATCACCGAAGATTACATCATTGTGCTCTTATTCATTCTGAAATATTCAATTATAGGGGTAACCTATTTTCTTGCAATATCTCTGATCTACTATTTTGCGCCTGCCATACACGATCGATGGAAATTTTTCTCGAGTGGAGCTATATTTTCCGCTTTGGCAAGTGGAGTCGTATCCTATTCTTTTTCCATCTATATCAACAATTTCGCTCAGTACAATTCTTTCTATGGTTCAATAGGCGCATTGATTGCTCTAATGTTCTGGTTATATCTGCTTTCCTACATCCTTTTGCTGGGATTTGAGTACAATGCCAGTGTAGATCGGGCGATTGATTCAGATAAAATCGACGTGACTACTTCAATGTTTGAAGAATAACTAATTATTTTTCCTCTTCGGTTTGCATAAAAATATTATTAATCTAGATTTGCACTCCCGTTGACAAAACGGGAAAACGACCAACACAGAGAAGTGGCAGAGTGGTCGAATGCACCGGTCTTGAAAACCGGCGTACCGCGAGGTACCGGGGGTTCGAATCCCTCCTTCTCTGCAATAAAGCCCCTTTACATATCGTATTGGGGCTTTTTTTGTATAATGTCTCTAAAGCGGTGAATTCACTGTCAGGTTTTTATTAAAAATTATGACTAAAACGCGGGAATTGGTATGCAAAGCGGAATTGAATCAGTTTCAGTTTTTCTCGAAGTTGATGTAGATACTACATGAATAGGTAATTGAAATTTCAATTTTTACATCCTACCTCTAACTTTCACTACTTATACTTTCAAGAAATTGTGCATTCAAACCTTCAAACTCTTCAAAGATTTAATCATCTTCGCCTATCTAGAAGATGAAAAAGAAAAAGTCAAAAAAGAAAAACAAACACCCATTCCGATCTTGGCTCACTAAGTTTCTGGTAATTATAGTTTTGCTTTTTGGTGGACTAATCAGTTGCTTCATTTTATTAATAAAAGTCGGGGTTTTCGGTGAGCTTCCCAACAATGATCAGTTAGCCAATATCAAAAACAACTTATCTACAGAAATCATCAGTGCAGATGGAAATGTAATAGGTAAATTCTTCCTTCAAGAAAGAACAAAAATATCAATCAACGATATTTCTCCCAACGTAATCAATGCTCTCGTCGCAACTGAAGACGCACGCTTTTTTGAGCACAATGGCATTGACTACCGAAGTTTGATCAGAGTATTAATAAAAACAGTCATTCTTCAAGACAGAAGCGGTGGTGGTGGCAGCACAATTACGCAGCAATTAATCAAAAACCTTTTTCCTAGAGAGCATTTTGGAATTCTTTCTATACCAGTGGCGAAAACCAAAGAAATCATACTCGCTCTGCGCATGGAAAAACTTTTCAGTAAAGAGGAGCTTTTAGTTTTATATCTAAATACAGTTCCTTTTGGGGATAATGTTTATGGGATATCCGCCGCTTCAAAAAGATTTTTCAACAAAAAAACAATCCAACTTCAAGAACATGAAGCGGCAGTCCTAATTGGAATGCTCAAAGCCAATTACACTTATAATCCTCGAATATTTCCTGAAAAGTCCCTTTCGAGAAGAAATTTAGTGCTCCGTCAAATGAATAAATACGGCTATTTAAAGGATGATTTGTTACATGAAAAACAAAAAGAACCCTTGTCACTAGACTATCAGTCTAAGGCCCAAAGACAGGAATCTGGTTCATACTATAAAGAACAAATTAGAAATGAAGTTTTGAGCTGGATCAAAACCTATCGAAAACCTGATGGGACTACTTACAATATATACACGGATGGCCTGAGAATTTATACTACCATTGACTCAAGAATACAGAAATATGCTGTGGATGCTATGTCAAGTCATCTGAAAGAACTACAACGCTCATTTGCTAATCACTGGAAAAATGAAAACCCTTGGGATGACGATCCTTCCATCATAAATTCTCCTTTAAAAAAACTATCCGTTTATAGAAAACTAAAAAAAGCTGGATTAAGTGAAAATGAAATTCTGGACTCACTAAGGCAACCGCGAAAAATGGAGGTTTTTTCATGGGATGGAACCATAGAAAAGCAATTGTCCACCATCGATTCTTTGTCTTACTACTTATCAATGTTACAAACTGGAGTGATTGCGATGGATCCTCAAAATGGTCAAATCAAAGCTTGGATCGGTGGCAATGATTTTGATTATTTTGAATTCGACCATGCTAAAGAAAGCACGAAAAGACAAGTAGGATCAACATTTAAGCCAATTGTCTATGCTACTGCTCTGGAAAGTGAGTTCAAACCTTGTGACTATGTCTCTGCAGCTAGAACTGTCTATGAGGATTTTGAGGGCTGGACACCCAATAATTCTGACTCAACAGAAAACTTAAAGAAATATTCCTACAAAGGTGCTTTGGCATCATCTGTCAATACAGTTACAGTTAAAGTGCTCGAAGAAACTGGTCTGAATGAGGTAATCAATACCGCAAGAAATCTGGGAATTACATCTGCTTTACCTGCTGTACCTTCTATTGCTTTGGGAACTCCATCCATATCTCTTTTAGAAATGACACGAGCTTATTCGGTATTTGCCAATGGAGGAGATTTAAGGAAATCAGGCCTCATCATGAGTATTGAAGATGCAGAAGGAAATGTCCTTGTTGAATTTGAATCAGAGGAACCGGAAACTGCTTTGTCCACTGAAACTTCAGCATTAATTACAGATATGTTAAGAGAAGTAATTGATCATGGAACTGGAGGAAGAATACGCTGGAAATATGAATTGAAAAATGAACTGGCTGGTAAAACAGGTACTACCCAATCGAACGCTGATGGTTGGTTCGTTGGTTACAATCCAAAATTGGTTATTGGAGTTTGGGTAGGAGCAGATGATCCTAGAATTAGATTCAGAACCACGAGTCTTGGTTCTGGTTCAAACATGGCACTACCAATTTTTGCCAAAATATTTCAGGAAATAAATAAAGATCAATCACTCAGTGAAATTAGCCAGGCTACTTTCGATGAATTACCAGCGAGTTTGGCAAAATTGCTGGATTGCGAAAATGAAAAGGAAGACAAATCCTTTATCAAAAACCTACTTGGAAAAGAAAACAAAGAGAAAATCAACAAGAAAAAATTTGGTGAGGAGAAACAATCTTTTCTGGATAAAGTTGGATCGCTTTTTCGCAATAAAAAGAAAAAGAAAAATTGATCTCTTTGTCCTAATTTTTACTAACCAACCATGATCAAGCCAATTATTCCGATCATAGTCAAATAATAAAGTGTAGGAATTATGGTCTTTCTTAAGATCATACCCTCATTTCCTAAAAATCCAACAGTTGCAGATGCTGCCACAATGTTATGAATAGCAATCATATTTCCCGCCGCTGCACCCACCGCTTGCAGAGCTACAATTACCGTACTTGGCATGGCTAATTTCATTGCCACTCCAAATTGAAACAATCCGAACATCAAATTGCTCACGGTATTACTACCAGCAATAAATGCACCCAGTGCACCAATGGCTCCAGCAAACAGAGGATAAATATTCCCTACACTAGCCGATACCCATTCTGCCATAGCGATCGGCATTCCTGGTAATTCCGTTGAACTAGCACCTGAATTGATATAAATTCTAACCATCGGAACGGTAAATATCAAAACAACACCAGCTCCGAAAATCATTTTTGCACTATCAAAAAAAGCAGTCTTCACTTGATCTGATTTCATCTTATGTAACCAGATGGTAATCAACCCAACCAATAATAGAATTGTCCCTGGTAAATAAAGAGGTTTACTAGCAGCAGAAATGGTAGTTCCCAAAATTTCATTCCAAGGTAATTGTAAACTCGTTAACCAACCTTTAATTGGTAATTGAGTTAACCGAGAAAGAACCAAGAAAAATGCTAGAAGAAGATAAGGTATCCATGCCCGAGCTAAAGACATTCTCTTTTCACTGGGCTCATCGTCCAAAGTAACTTTTAAAGTGCCAATCCAACTTGATGACCAGTTCTTTTCATCATCAAAATCCCAAGTTTTTTTTGGCATGAAAATTCCCTTCTTTGCTGCTAGAACAACAATGACCATTCCAACTAAAGAACCTAACAACGATGGAAACTCTGGGCCTAGAAAAATACCGGTCAAAGCGTATGGAATAGTAAATGCTAAACCACCAAGAATAGTGAACGGTAATACTTCCAGCCCTTCTTTCCAAGATTTATTTTTACCAAAAAACCGAGTCATCATACAGATCATTATGGTTGGCATGAGTGTTCCTGTGATCCCATGAACGATCACAACCTTTGAAGTGACCGCTTGTATGAATTCAGAAAATTCCATTCCCGAACTCGCCAATTCTGCTGTTAATTCTGGACTTTGTACCCCGCCTGCAATACCCACCAATATAGGTGTTCCTACTGCACCAAATGTCACAGCCGTACTTTGTACCATCATACCGAGCATCACGGCGCAAAACGTTGGGAACCCTAAGCCGACCAAGAGTGGCGCTACTACCGCTGCTGGAGTTCCGAAACCAGCAGCACCTTCAATGAATGAACCGAATAACCAAACAATAATGATTACTTGAATTCTACGATCTTCACTAATATCTGTAAATCCAGCTCGTATCACCTTGATTGCCCTTGAATACTTGAGCAAATTGAGAAGAACAATGGCACCAAAAACAATGTACAGAATATCAAACGTGATAAATAAACCTTGAATTGTTGAAGCTAAAATATAGGTTGACGGAATGTCCCAACCAAAGAAAGCTACAGCTGCCGTAATCGCAAAAGAAATAGGCATAGCTCTTTTGGCAGGTATGCGAAACGCGATCAGCATAATAGCTGCAGATATTATCGGAATAAACGCGAGTAGCGCAAGCATTGATGTTGACATTTCGGTATGGTTATAGGATATTCAAAATTCATTTCTGTTTGGTGGTCTACAATAAGGCCTCTTTATTGACCAAATTTGGCATTTCTTTTCCCTCAAAAAGTGCCAGAATATTATCGATAGCAATCATCCCCATTTTGGTACGAGTCGCTATGGTGGCACTGGCTAAATGTGGAAGTAATACGCAATTATCCATTTTCATTAGTTCTGGTTCAACTTTAGGTTCTTCTTCGTAAACATCTAATCCTGCACCTGCTATTTCTTTAACTTTCAATGCCTTTACCAAGGCTTTTTCATCAACCACTGGTCCTCGGGCCGTATTAATCAATATGGCAGAATCCTTCATCAGGCCTAATTCTTTATCGCTAATTAGATGAAAAGTCTCCTCATTATAGGCCACATTTAAGGATACAAAATCCGATTGTTTTAGTACGTCCTCAAACGATGCATAGGTCAACCCTAATTCTTTTTCTTCTTCTTCCGACAGCCGAGTTCTATTCCAATAAATGATTTTCATATCAAATCCAGCCCCTCTTTTGGCTACAGCTTTTCCTATTCGACCTAACCCAATAATTCCCAATGTTGCCCCATAAATATCAGCGCCTAAGAATTGTAAAGGTCCCCAGCCATTCCATTGTCCGGTTCTCAAAAAACTATCACCTTCAACAATTCTTCTAGCTGTAGACACCAACAAAGTGAATGCCATGTCTGCAGAGGTATCAGTCAAAACCCCTGGTGTATTTGTCACCGGAATCTTTCTAGCTGTTGCCGCTTCAACATCAATGTTATTAAATCCTACTGCATAATTGGCAATAATTTTCAAATCAGCATTAGCATCCATAATGTCACCATCGATGTGATCTGTAAGCAAACAAAGCAAAGCATCTTTCCCTTTTACTCCTTCAATGATTTCTTCCTTAGTTAAGACTCGATCTTCTTTGTTGTATTCCAAATCTGTGTGCGCTAATAATCGCTCCATTGATTTTGGTGGTAATTCTCTAGTCAAAAATACTTTCGGTTTCATGTAATTCTACTTTTGATATTTTAGTCTAATTGTAATTTTACCCAAGCTTCATTGAGTTTTCTTTTTGAATTTGCGATCATTCCTATTGGATCTTCATCCCCAACAGGTTTAATTTCAAAAGAAACAGGCATAGGCTGAGAACCATCTGCTTTTAAGTATCCTATGTTAAATAACTCTTTTAGGAATGCTACAATCTCGTCCACGTCATTCATACCGCCGGGGTATCCAAACCTTGGGTGATGATCTCCATAAGCAGGGTCATCAGTCGAATTCATGTATGCATTTCCAATATGTATGTGCTTCACATATTTAGAGACTGGCCTCAATGATTCTGCCGGAGATTCTGACAAGAGAGGAATATGACTCAAATCGACAATCAAACCAAAACTTTCGTGCTTAGCACTAACCCTTTCACAAAACTCGAGTGTATCCACGGCAGGACCAATCAAACATTTTTTATCAATTTTTTGATCAAAAACTTCCAATACAATGTTTACTGACTTTTCGGTAGCATAGGTGCAGATTTGATCCATGGAATCTACTAATAAATCCATAGCTTCTGCTTTTCCCGCTTCTCCTGGGTAAGCGCCACTCAATAGCCCTAAATCTGTGAGCCCAAGCTCCACGGTCTCATCTATTCCTTCTTTAATAGTCGCTATAGCTTTGTTTCGGTGTTCTAAATCTGTGCTATTTAAATTGAGCTGTTGCGTGAGCAAACGAGGTTGAGCACCGTACTTTATTGACATTCCGGAAGCTTCTAGCATTGCTTTCGCTTTTGCGCGCACCGCTGGATCCTTCATCCAAGTGACTTCTACAACTTTGAAATAATCATCATTGACAATACTTTGAAGCGTATCGAGAATAGGACCTTCACCCTTAATGACTTGTGGGTATATCATGAAATGCACGATACCAGGTTGTATATAATTTTCTAATGGTTGTAACATTCTATTGTTCTATATTTTGTTTTTTGTATTCATTTTAATATCCAAGCATAATGCTAATAATCTAACTTTCAATGTCCAAATCTTTTGCACGAATTACTTCAACCCAATGCTTAGGTTTTGTTTGTGTGAAGTGTTCGATCTGATGTCTACAGCTAAAGCCACATGCGACCAATGCCTCACCTTTCATTTCTCGAACAGCAGGAAATAAAATTTCTTCTCCTATTTTTTCTGAAAGATCATAGTGCTCCTTTTCATATCCGAATGAACCAGCCATTCCACAACAACCCGATGGTATTTCACTTACGGCGTGTCCATTTTGACCCAATAACTTCTTCATAGAAGCGGTCCCGTAAAGTGCCTTCTGATGACAATGTCCATGAATCTTGATATTTCCAGCAATAGAATGAAACTGCTTATTCAGCTGACCCTCTTCTACTTCTTTCATCAAAAACACATCAATCATCATGACTTGTTTTTGAAGTTGCTCTGTCAATTCTTCATCTTCAATCAAATCTGGAAGATCGTCATTCAATGCGGAAGCACAACTCGGTTCACAAACTACCACACTAAGACCGCTATCTAGGTATGGCCTTAATCCTTCGAGTGTTTTCATCCCTTCTTTCTTCGCTTCTCGTAAAAATCCATGAGATATTTTTGGTCTTTGACAACATCCAACATTGGCCAAAATCACTTCGTAACCACATGAATTCAAAAGCTCAAAAGCAGAAATTCCAATATTTGGTTCATGAAAATTCAAATAAGTATCTGCGAACAAAACCACCTTTTTGTCACTGATCAAACCATGATCTTTGTTCTTCTCAAACCATCGATAAAAAGGCTCTTTTGCAAAAGCAGGTAAGGTTCTCCTTTTGTCAAATCCAGCTGATTTTTCTAGTAGGTTTTTAAAAACAGTCGTTTTTTGAAAAAAATTTACCACCGAAGAATATCCTCTGCTAATTTTTTCTGCCGTCTTGGCTGAGTCCCGAATCAAACGATCTCTTATAGAAATGCCATTTTTGTCATAATACATTTGAAGAACATCGGCTTTCATCTTAGCCATATCTACATTGCTTGGACATTCGGATTTACAGGCCTTACATGACAAACACAGATCCATGACTTTATGTAACCTTTCGCTGTCCAGCCCTTCCTCTTTTAATTGACCTGACATCGCCAAACGAAGGGCATTGGCTCTTCCACGAGTTGACAATTCCTCATCTCTAGTGACTTTGAAGCTAGGGCACATGGTCCCTCCAATCACTTTTCTACATTCACCCACTCCGGTACACATATGGATGGATTCTCTGAAACTCTGTTCTTTTTTATATTTGAAATTGGTATTAGGTGCTTGATCTCTATATTCTGACCCGTATCGTAGGTTCTTGTCAATAGTCTGAGCTTCAATTATTTTCCCAGGGTTCATTAAGTTTTCGGGATCAAAAAGAGCCTTGACTTCCTTAAAAGCATCATACAATTGCGAGCCAAAAAATCGCTCGTTATAAGCACTCCTTACTAACCCATCCCCATGCTCACCACTCCAAGACCCACCATATTTCATCACTAATTCAAAAGTTTCTTCTGTGATATTCTTAAGGTTTTCAATGTCCTCTTCTTGTCTCAAATCAAGAATGGGACGTACGTGAATGACACCCACACTTGCATGAGCATACATCGCTGCTTTTGTATTGTATTTTTCACAAACCTTCAACACCTCATCTATGTAAGTCGGCAAAACATCAACAGGTATCCCTGCGTCTTCAATAAATGGAAGTGGTTTTTTTTCTCCTTTTATACCTAACATAAGACCCAACCCTTTTTTTCTAATGACCCATACATCTTCATAGGATTCACCATCCGGAAAAAGAGGATACGCATAACCAAAGTCGCTTTTCTTCAACTCCTGAATCATTTTTTCAGGTCTATCAACTACGTCTTTAGGGTCATCCCCATAAAATTCGACGATCAATATGGCCTTTGGGTCTCCTTCAATAAAATGAGTGTGGTGTTTAGTGGTCAGGTTCTCCCGACTTAGTTCTACTACATGGTCATCTAAAATTTCTACTGCTGATGGATTGTACTTTAACATCATTTCTACAGAACTGATTGCCTCTAAGAGTTCGGCATAATGAACAACGCAAACTGATTTGTATTTAGGCAGTGGTTCGAGATTCAATTTCAGGCTAGTCGTTACAGCGAGCGTCCCTTCGCTTCCAGTTATCAGCTTAGATAAATTCCAGTTGTCAGTTGTGACAAACTCATCCAGGTTGTAACCACCTACGCGTCTCATGACTTTTGGAAAACGCTTTTCAATTTCTCTTTTATTTTGTTCAACTATAGACTTGAAACTGGAATAGATATTCCCTTCCTCGTCTTCTTTTTCTGCTACTTTCTCATATGCCTTTGCGGATAATTCTCGCAGCGTCAAGCTTGTACCAGAGGCAAGTACTACTTCGGCTTCCAGAATGTGATCCACAGTTTTTCCATAGATGACACTCTTGGTGCCTGAAGAATTGTTTCCTACCATCCCGCCCACATTGGCACGACTAGAGGTAGCAGGGTCAGGCGCAAAATGTAAACCATGATCTGCCAGTTCGCCATTCAAAACGTCACGGATTTTTCCAGGTTGAACTTTCACCCATCGCTCCTCCACATTCAATTCGATAATGTTGTTCATGTATTTAGAAAAATCCAATACCATAGAAGCACCGACCGTTTGGCCAGCTAGACTCGTCCCTGCACCTCTCGGAAGGATGGTTACCTTGTGACGATAGGCAATAGAAATTGCTCGCATCACGTCTTCCTCATCCTTTGGCAAAACAATTACTTTTGGACTGATTTGATAAATACTGGCATCAGTTGAGTACATCCCCAATGACACTTGATCAGCCAGGACGTCTCCTTTTATTCCTTCCGTTAATTCCTTACTTAATTGAGTATTGTTTTCCATTTATTGAATGTAAATAGCTATGCAACTTATATTAATCATCTATTGAATACTATGCCGATATTTGACTAAAACAATACTATTTTGACCCATTTATATTAGAATTGCTACTCAATCGGTATAGTTAATACAATTATGGAAGCCCTGTTTCAAAAAGTTTCGATTTCTGAAGATCAATCTATCTTCGTAAAAGACACTTTTAACACCCATTTTCACTTTCATGGAGAGTATGAATTGATCTACTTTTCACAAGGTCACGGAGAATGTATTGTTGGTGATAGAATTACTAAATATGAGGAAGGAAATTTATTCCTGATTGCCCCTAATTTACCCCACTGCTTTACAAGTGCTCCAGGTACGATTTCCAAATCCCTAGTGGTTCAATTCAAACACAAAGTCTTCAACAATACCATCGAACAGCATCCTGAGTTGCATGCTTCACATCATCTATTGGAACAGGGAAAAAGAGGTCTATTATTTAAATCACCAGAAGTCTTCCCACAAGCTGATCTTGTGACTTTAAATGGATTTAACAGGTTTATCACGTTATTGAAAATCTTGAACACACTTGCGACTTCAACTTTTGAAACGCTTTCGGGACCTGCCTATATTCCCAATATTAAAATGAAAGATTATCACCGAATCAATGAAGTATATGAATTCATATCTCATAATTTTGGCTCTAAAATCAGTCTCGATAATATAGCAGATAGAATGCACATGACTACATCTGCGTTTTGTCGGTACTTCAAGAAGATTACAAAAAAATCATTCTTTACTTACCTTAATGAATATCGGGTCGGAAAAGCATGTGGAATGCTTATTCATACTGATAAAAGCATTTCTGCCATTGGTTTTGAAAGTGGATTTGAAAGCATTGCCAATTTCAATCGTCAGTTTAAAAAATATGCCGAAAGTAATCCAAGAGCTTACAGAAAGTTCTATGGATTAAAATCACAAAAATAAAATCTGTTCAAGGTAGCACTCGATACTACTAAAGCACTTTTTTCAAAGCCGAAATAAGCATATTCACATGATTAGCATCTGAACTTTCTCCCATTAATCCAACTCTCCAGATTTTCCCTGCAAAATCACCTAACCCTCCTCCTACTTCTATATTGTATTCATTTAGAAGTTGTGTTCTAATGGCAGCTTCGTCAATTCCTTTTGGTAAAACCACGGAATTCAGCATAGGTAATCGATATCCTTCTTTAACAAAGAAACTAAAGCCCAATTCTTCTAACCCCTCCTTAAGTAAAAGGTGATTATTCCAATGACGTTCAAATCTTGTTTCAAGCCCCTCTTCCAATACCAACCTTTGTGCCTCTCTTAAAGCAAACATGGCTGAAACTGGGCCAGTATGATGATAGGCTCTTTTGGCTCCAGACCAATAATTTTTCACCATGGTCAAATCTAAAAACCAACTTTGCACTTTCGTCTTTCGGTTATCAAGAGCTTCAACTGCTTTGGCGCTAAAAGTAACTGGTGACAATCCAGGAGGTGCACTCAAACATTTTTGGGTTCCAGTATACAAAGCATCAATTCCCCATTCGTCTACCTTCAAAGCTGCACCACAATAAGAAGTCACAGCATCCACTACTAACAATGACCCAGCGTCTTTCGTTATTTTACTAATTTCTTCCAATGGTTGCAAAACTCCTGTTGAGGTTTCAGCATGTACGATAGCAACCAATTTCGGATTACAATTTTCCAAAGCTGATTTTACCTGAGAAGGTTCTATGTGTTCACCCCAAGGAGATTCTACCTTAATCACTTTGGCACCACAGCGTTCGGCAATATCTGCCATGCGATTTCCAAAAACTCCATGAATACAAATGACTGCTTCATCACCCGGCTCCAATAAATTAACTAAGCATGTTTCCATTCCAGCACTTCCGGGAGCGGACACAACAAACGTTAATTGGTTCTCCGTTTGTAAAGTTTTTTGAGTCATAACTTTTATGTCATCCATGATCTCTAGAAACTCAGGATCCAAATGTCCTACCAAAGGAGTAGTCATAGCTTTCAAAACTCTAGGGTGCACATCACTTGGTCCGGGCCCCATTAATACTCGCTTGCTGGTATTCAGTTCTTTATTATAATGCATACTGTGTCTTATTGTGGAGTTTTAAATCAGTTCGAATTCAACGCAAATTATAAATTCAGGCTAATTATAACCTATAACATTTTGTATATAATTAATACTATATTACCCACATATAAAATGAACTGATCAAAATTTGGGATAATTTGTACAAGAATCTTTAATTTGATCGAGCTGATGAAATAAAACTTTTCCGATTTCGGAATTAGATAATTTTAAGTCAATTGATCATCAATATATCCATGAGAATACTTCGTTATGTCCTTTTCATGTTTCCACTCTTTGATGTATCTCTAACTAAGGGAGAAATCAATATGAACCCAGTTTCTTTTGAAAGTATCCATAACCCAGAGGAAGCTCTTCAGGATTTGCTAGATAACCCTATCGACTTAGCTGAGTACAAAAAAAAGAAAAGAGGCGCAAACAGTGGAATTACAGAACGCAGGCCCTACTACTATCAACCAAGTACTGACGGTTCTTACTACCGTTATTTTTGGTTTTATGATTTAAGACGAAGGTACGGTGCTCAGGAAGCGAGAGAAGCAGTGCAAATAGTAGTCTATAAAAATGGCCCAATTGGAAGGTATGAAGACACCAATGAAGAACTAATTTGCATCTCCATTCAAAAAAAAGACCCTGACCTACAAAAATTAAACAAGGTAGGCTATTCAAAAAATAGCATTCTTGAAGAACTCGGACCACCGAGTATTGAAAATGGTGAAACTTTGACTTATAGAAAAGACCAATCAGTAATAATATTTCATTTTGACAATGAAATAGTGAATTGGTTGCGTTTCGTAAAAACCAAGAAGTTAAGCTCCCTTGATGAGTTACCATCTGATCTTTATAAATTCAATAATTTATAATTTTTATCTAATTTAAACTACCGTGAATCTCCATAATTTTATTGACGTAAAATAATCCGGAATGAATCCGGATTATTTTACGTCTTTGAATATAGAAATGACTTTATAGTTGATGAATTATTTTAAAATAAATATGATGGGTTTTTAATATTTGGTATCTTCAAGGATTAATCCTGCTGTTGACTTATTTTTATCTTCTTTTGATTTGACCCAAAAGAAATAACCCTTTGAATAATATTAACCATAATGCCATGATTGATAAACTAAAAGACAACGAAAAGACCATCGCCACCAATCTTATTAAAGATGGTTTGGACAATGCATCAGGCGCATTGCAAATGATTTTGAATAGTCCTATCTCAATCAAAAAAATTGAATTTGGCATTGATGTCTTAAAGGAGAACAAGAGGTTCGATGAAGACAGCTCTATGAAGTTTCATGTGCTAAGAACAGAATTGATGGGTGAACTAGAAGGGGTTTGTCATCTTATTTTCACAGATGAGGAAGTTGAAAAAATAAATCTGGCTTGCCTTCCTCAGGACTTAGCAGAAAAAGCACCCGAGGAATATAATTTACTCAGGCATGGTTTCATCACTGAAATTGACAACATGGTTTCAGCTGCAGTCATCACGCAGTTTTCAAATTTTCTAAACATGAGCATGTATGGCAACGTACCTTCATTGCATATTATGCCGGCAAAAGAAGTTACTGAGTATTTGGACATGGAAGCTTCTAAATTCGCTGCCGTTGTGCATTTCAAAGCCATGTTCGAAGGTGAAGAATTAAATATATCTCCTGATTTTACCTGGATGGTTCACGAAAAATTCCTCAGTAAAATCAAGGAATTAGCGTAACAATTAGATAAATACTCTAGGTCCCCCTTTGAGTAAATCCTGAAATTCTGATGGTCCAATCAGCTCATCTTTGAGCCGGTCAAATTCATCCAATGTTTCGGCAGACATTACTTGCATTAATTCATCTATGGCTTCACCACTGACCATATAAGGAAATTCTCGAATAATCAATTCGCCTCCTCTACACTGCGCATATATCTGACACTCTCCGATTTCTTCGGCATAAGTTCCTTTAACCAAACATTTTTCAAGCCACGGGTCAATTGAAACACTTTCACTTTCTAAATCCAATTGAGGTCGACCAGCAAAATTCATATTTTCCACGAAATATTGATTCATTGCTTGCATTGATTGCTTCGATATTTTGACTCTCAATTTTTCCGCACATGGCAAACACATCGCATATTCAAAAACAGTGTTATAAGACTTATAACCTTGATGAGGTTTGATAGCCTTTTCAATCACATAGTCCGACTGACTTGCAATTAGCTCTTTTTCACAGGATATGCAGTGCGTCATGGGTGCACCAGTCAAATCAGATTGAAAAATTTTTGGGATAGAAATAGTGTTTTGTTTGTCCAATTTTCAATATTACGAGTTGAAAAATTATTTCAGAACAAAAATAGAATACATGAATTGAATAGTTTATTCTTTAGTCAATCAACTTTTCACTTTTCTCTCCGATACTCCCGAGTAAGCACTCAAAGGCCTAATTAATTTATTGCTTGCATCTTGCTCCATGACATGGGCTGACCATCCTGTGATTCTACTCATCACAAATATTGGGGTAAACATCTCAATCTCAAACCCCATCATATAATATGCAGGGCCAGCTGGAAAATCCAGATTAGGGTAAATCCCTTTTTCTCTGATCATTGTTTCTTCTAAGACATCTGAAATTTCTACCCACTTCTGACCTCCAGTGAATTCAGCTACGGATCTACAATACTTTTTCATAGTCGGAACACGAGAATCTCCACTGCGGTAAACTCGATGACCAAATCCCATGATTTTTCTTTTATTCTTTAACGCATCTAACATCCAAGCTTCGGCTTTTGACGCTGCTCCAACTTCTTTGAGCATGTGCATGACTTGTTCGTTTGCACCTCCATGCAGTGGCCCTTTTAAGGCACCAATTCCACCTACGACAGCACTGTACAAATCAGATGTCGTACTTGCAATAACCCTTGAAGTAAATGTAGAGGCGTTGAAGCTGTGTTCAGCATATAAAATCAATGATGCATCAAATGCCTTTACAACTGGCGCTTCAGGTACCTTACCAAAACACATGTGAAAAAAGTTTTCGCTCATTGTAAGGTTTGTATCTGGTGCTATAAAGGATTGACCTGATTCATGACGATAACTAGCAGCAATCATGGTTGGGATTTTTGCCAACAACTCAATGAACTTATCCATGTTTGTTTCTGGTGAACTGTCCCAAATTCTCTTTTCTTCACAGCCAGCAAAACTTACTGCTGTGCGTAAAGTATCCATAGGATGAGCTCCTCTTGGTAGAAGTGAAATCATTTTTAACAACTCTTCAGAAAGACCTCTTTTACTTTTTTCGATTGAAGAGAAGGTTCTAAGCTCAGTTTCATTGGGCAATTCTCCATTGACTAAGAGATAAGCTACCTCTTCAAAACTGCAGTGTTCACAAAGATCTTGAACTGGATAACCACGATAAGTCAAAGAATTACTCTCTGGCATTACTTTGGAGATGCTAGTTTCATCTACGATAACGCCAGCCAGTCCTTTTTTAATTTCATTATTGGGTTCCATATTGTTTAAAGTTCAAAGTTGTAGATATCTGAATCAAAAGCGTTGTAGTCTTCATATTTCAGAATTTCATATAATCGTTTTCGGGTTTGCATTTTGTCAATAATGGGTTCTTGCGTGCCATGATCCATGATACTTTTTAAACCATCCTCTACGGCCTTCATCGCTAATCGCTGAGTGGTCACGGGATAAAGCACCATGTTATAGCCTAAGTTTTCTAATTGGCTCGCATTGAGCAGCTTTGATTTTCCAAATTCAGTCATATTTGCTAATAGAGGTACGTCAATCGCTTTTCTAAATGCTTCGAAATCTTCTTCTCCTCTCATGGCTTCAGGAAATATCATGTCAGCCCCAGCATCCACATATGCTTTAGCCCTATCGATGGCCTTTTCCAATCCTTCACTTGAAGCAGCATCTGTTCGAGCCATTACCACAAAGTTCTTGTCTATTTTAGCATCTGCGGCGGCCTTCACTTTCATTACCATATCAGAAACTGGGACTATGGTTTTATTATCTAAATGTCCGCATCTTTTCGGATTGACTTGATCTTCTATATGGCAACCTGCCAGTCCCATATATTCTAATTCATTGATGGTTCTAGCCACGCTCATAGTCTCTCCAAAGCCTGTATCAATATCAAGGATTGTTGGCAATGAACTTACTTTAGCTATTTGAGCCGCGGACTGTGTTACTTCTGTCAAGGTCGTAAATCCTATATCAGGCAGCCCTAAAGAATTTGACATCACCGCACCTGATATGTACACGCCATCAAACCCAGTCTGCTCAATAATCATGGCCACCATTGGATTGTAGGCACCTGGAAACTTCAATAATTTTCCGGATTTAAGTCCTTCTGAAAGAACTGCTCTTTTTTCTTGGGGAGGTGTATGATCTAATATCATTCGAATATTCCTTTGTTGGTAGAATTTACTAAATATCCATGAGGGACTTGCACATTCAAATCACATATTTGAACATGTGTCAAATCGGACAAACTTTCAGCCAATGCAATGAATCGATCTCTTTCTTCTTTAGAAATTATATTTTCAGTGAGCATATCGAATTTATTAATATAATTTTCACGAACAAAAGGTCTAGCACCTGCTGGGTGCGCATTGGCTCTTTCAATTTCATCCACAATTGTACTACCATCTTTCAAGGTGATAATTATTTTGCCACCAAAAGCCTTCTTATCTGGATCTGGATCATGATAAAGTTTTGTCCATTTCTCTTTTTCGATGGTACTGACTTTCTGCCAAAGTGCAATAGTATCAGTTCTATTCGCACGCTCAGGCGCATATGACTTTTCATGATGCCAAAAACCATCCTGCAAGGCCACTGTGAAAATATACATGATACTATGATCCAAAGTCTCTCTAGTGCTTTTAGGATCAAATTTCTGTGGATCATTTGATCCGGTACCGATTACATAATGTGTATGATGAGACGTCTCAATCAAGATATTTTCAATAGCATCAAAGTCAACAATTTTTTCTTTCATTCTGAATGCCATATCGATCAATGCTTGTGATTGATATTCTGCTGAATGTTCTTTTGTATAAGTTTCCAAAATGGCCCTCTTTTCTTCACCTACATCCGGTAAGGGTACCGTATAGTGAGCTTCTGGCCCATCCAATATCCATGCAATCACTGAATCTTCTCCTTCGTAAATTGGCGAGGGACTTTTTTCTCCTCTCATCGCCCTATCCACTGCTTCTATAGCCAATTTTGCGCCATGTGAAGGAACATATGCCTTCCAGCTTGAAATTTCTCCCTTTCGAGATTGACGAGTACTTACACTCACATGCAAGGCTTGTTGGATGGCTTGATAGGTGGTCTCTGTATCTAAACTTAACATGGCACATATGCCAGCGGCTTGAGCGGGACACAAATGTGCTACATGATCTATTTTATGTTCGTGTAAACAAATACCTTTCACGAGATTTACATGAACCTCGTAAGACGCAACAATTCCTCGTAAAACGTCTTGGCCTTTTTTTCCTAATTGCTGCGCCACAGCCAAAATAGCGGGAATACTATCTCCTGGATGAGAATAATCCGCTGCCAAATAAGTATCATGATAATCCAATTCGCGAACGGCTGTACAATTGGCCCAAGCTGCCCATTCTGCATGTACTTTTATGTCTTTGGGTAAGCCAAAAATAGAAGCTCCATTAATAGCTCTGGCGTGCGCCTTTGCCTGAGCTCTTGCATTCATCACAGGTGTTCTATTCACAGAAGCTATAGCCACAGATGCATTATCAATGATCCGATTGATAACCATATCTTCAACTTCCTTGCTAATTTTCACATCATCTGTCACCATTTTGGCAATTTTCCATGCCAATTGATCTTCTTTTGGAAGGTTTGATTTAGATGGGTGGACTTTTACTTGATGAGATATCATTTTGTTTAAGATTTAAGCGTTGTCTAATTTTCAACCAAGTTGAATGACTCAACAAAGTCTAATTGTTCTTTTAAGGGTTGTTTTACGTGCTCTTTCGACCACCCTACAATATATTTACATTAAACAAAAAAATATCAATCTTATGGCAAACATTACACTAAAAGGAAATCCAATTACAACGATTGGCGAATTACCTGCTGTTGGCACTACCGCTCCGGAATTTGAACTTGTTAAAACCGACCTTTCTAGAGTAAAACTCTCTGAATACACAGGTCGTGTGATACTTAATATTTTTCATAGTGTAGATACTGGAACTTGTGCTGCATCCGTTCGAAAGTTCAACGAATTGGCATCAAAAATGGAGAATACAAAAGTGTTGTGCATATCTCGAGATTTACCATTCGCAATGTCCAGATTTTGTGGTGCTGAAGGGATTGAAAATGTAGAAATGCTTTCAGATTTTGTTGATGGATCTTTCGGCAAAGACTATGGTCTGACATTTTCTACGGGTCCCGTTGCAGGACTAGATGCGCGTGCATTAATAGTTTTGGATGAAAACAAAAAAATCCTTCATGCAGAACAAGTGCAAGAAGTAGTTGATGAACCTAATTATGATGCTGCTTTGGCTGTGTTGTAATAAAAATGCACATTACTCAAATCGAGTGATGTGCATATTCTAATTACTTTGTATAAATAGATGGTCGATACACCACCACTTTCGTGGTTTTCTCCAAAAATGCCTGATCAGCATCTTCCCAATTTGCTAAAACCGTCGTTATTTTTTCAGGTTGAAATTCTCCAGATTCAATAATTTTTAATACGTCATTCAAGGTAGCTCTAGGATGTGATATTCCAGTGTGGAATGTAGAATCATTGGCATACATCTGCATCATAGGAAGTGATGTTCCTTTTTTGAAGTAATAGCCAACACTGGTACATATTCCACCCGGAGCTAAAGATCGAATGCCAAACCGAAGACCATCTTCATGCATACAGCAGTCAGCAACAATTGGATACTTACCTCCTAACGCTGGTGCATTCTGTCTGTACCATTTTCCACGACTTTTTTTTTCTATTGGAATCACATTTGCTCCTAATGACATGGCTATCTCCAAACGCTCAATATCGTAAACAATATAGTCGACCTGTGACGCTCCCAAAGCAATAGCTACTCCTGCAGCATATAACCCTATACTAGCGGCAGAACCTCCCAATACTAGCACATGAGCACCCGGTTTCTTCATCAATTGAGGACCTACCGTTCTCCAACCATCCGGAATATTATCACTCGCACTTGCTAAAGCAGCCGGATCTATACCATTAGGAACGCCTACTAACATATATTCAGCATGAGGGACTCTAATCAAATCACTAACCATACCTCCCCAAGGACCTAAGGATTCTCCAAAACCAAAACCCGAAATTAATGTATCTCCAGCTTCTTCACATCTAGTAGTCAATCCCGAAAGACAATTTCCACAATCACCACATGAAATGGCCCATGGCACAATGACTTTATCTCCTTGTTTGTACTTCTTAACATTCTCACCCATGGAAACCACCTCTCCGACACACTCATGACCTATTGGAATAGGAGGATTAAAAGGCTTATTCCCAAATAATTTTTTTGCGATTGGGTCAATGTAGTGAATAGCTACACCAGCTTGTAAAAGTCGTGTCACATCATTGAAAAGAAAAACTTTATCCCCATCACATCTAGCCGCCGCAATGGGCCTAACAATTACATCTTCCGGTGATTCTAACTTAGGTTCATCTACATCCCACCATTTGAGGGTGTTCTTTTTTTCATAAGTCAGCTGTTTCATATTTTATATATGATTTTAGTTACCCCAGTAAGACAGAGGGTTAAACGCTTTGTGACAAACAAAAATTAAAAAATCAATTGGACACAAAAAAAGGGACGAAAATATCATCCCTTTTTTATTCAATGAGACACTTACTATTCTCCTTCCGGATAAAGTGCTATTCTTATAAATTCTTCTGTATTAATGTATTTCTTAGCAACTTTTTGAAGATCCTTGGCCGATAAATCTTCAATTCTATCGTTTAACCAAGTCGTTTCTTTGTAATCATATTTGCTTTTGAAATGTAATTTCAATACGCTCATCCAATAACTATTTTCTTTCCAATTAAGCTCCATTTCACGACGCTGGGTCTCTTTGATTTTCTCTAAATCTTCATTTGTAACACCATTCTCCTGAATATCTTTGATTACACCCAGCGCTGCAACAGTAAGACTATCAACATTTTCAGGACCGCATGGAAACTGAATGGTCAAATTAAATCTTTCATATGGAGTTTTACTTCCTGAACCACTAGCTCCAACGCCATATACTCCTCCTTTTTCTTCACGAAGTATTTCAATCAATTTGATATCAAGCACCTCAGAAAGACATCGCAAGTAATAACTGTTTTTTCTGGAGTATTTAAACTCATCCGTGAAAGTGATCATGACGCTACTTTTGGGTTCAGTACCTTTCATAATTTTTTCGTCCACCATACCTGAAGGAGGGCGAAGGCCTCTATCCACCCATTTAGATTCCTTTTCTGTGGAGGCTACAGAACCTAAATATTTTTCTATCTGAGGAATTAAAGTTTCCTTTTCAAAATTACCTACAAACCAAAAAGTGAAATCTCCAGGACTTGTAAATTGAGACTTGAAAAATGCAATTGAATTATCCAAATCTGACTTACGTAAATCCTCTATGGTGGGAATTCCATCACCCCTGAGGTGATTTTGGCTCATTATCCTTGCCTTTTTATCTTGGAAATAATAAGTAGGATTTGATAACACATTAGCAAGTGCGGCTTCATTCCTTTTTAATAAAGACTCGTAAGCGGCTTCATCTTTTCGAACACTTGTAAAATACAAAAATGCCAGTTGAAGCATTGTATCAACATCTTCTGGGGATGAACTGCCATTCATACCAGATTCCATATTCCCAATAAATGGACTTAGTCCTACTGACTTTCCAGCTAAGGCTTTTTGCAAATCTGTATAAGAATAATCACCAATACCACTTAGGCCTATGATGTTAGACGCTAAAGTTGCAGACCAATAGTCTTTATCTTCTGCTGTAGAAATTCCTCCACTTCGGTAGGCAGAAAACTGGATTTCATCATTCTTAAAATCAGTCTTCTTTAGAAAAACTTTTGCACCATTTGATAACTCAATTTGTTCGGTATCTATGCTCTCAATTTTCGTTGATGCGATAACCTTTCCTGAGGTAATTTCTTCTTTAATCAAGTTGGTATCGATGACATTTTCAACAAGAGGCTCAAGCGTTTTTGATTCAGTTTCTTTAATCCATTCGATTATTTCATCTGACGAAGGCAATGTTAAACCTTCCTGATCTGGAGCTGTCATGTTAATCACTCTATTCTCTTCGGTTAACAAACGTCCAATCAAACTATTGACTTCATCAACAGTAATCCCATCAATGTATTTCTTTGCAAATTCGTACTCGTATTCTATCCCTGGAACCGATTCATTTTCCAAGAAATGTCTAATAAGCTCATCTGCCCAAACTTTAGATTCTGTTTTATCTTTTTCCTTAAACGCACTTTCATACCCTTCCAAAACTTTCAATTTAGCAGTCTTTAGTTCAGAAGCATTGAATCCATGAAGTTGCACTCTTCGGATTTCTTCTAACAATGTTACAACCCCCGTTTTCAAGTCATCAGGCTTCGGAACGGAAAAACCTGAAAATGCCGTTTTCTTTCTAGACACGGGTAGCCCTATATAAGTGGAAGCATATAAGTACGGTGGATTCGCTTCACTCATTAAATCACTTAATCTTTGATTTATCATATTCAAGAAAAGATTTTGAACATGAGATTGCCTGAATTGTTTTTCGGTAACAAATTCTTCCGCATCTGTTTTGAACATAATGTTGAAAAGAATATTGGTAGCTTCCTTATCAGTAGTTATGGCTACCAATGGTTCTATGTTGTCCGGAAGGTCAAAGTCCACTCTTTCACGAGGACTTTCAGGGGATTTCAATCCAGAAAAATGCTCCTTAATTCTCTCTTCCATTTTATCAACGTCAATATCTCCCACAGCTATTACCGCCATCAATTCAGGTCTATACCAGTCGTTGTAAAACCTTTTTATCGTTTCCACATCAAAAGACGCTAATACCTCTTTTGTTCCAATTGGTAAACGTTTGGCATATTGAGACCCCTTGAATATTACCGGCAGATATTCCTGTAGCATTCTCATTTGCGCTCCTTGTCCCAACCTCCATTCTTCGATAACCACTCCTCTTTCTTTATCCAATTCCGCTTGATCGAACAATAATCCGCCGCTCCAATCTTCCAAAATTGTTAAGCCTTTTTCTAGAATTTCTTCATCGTCAGAAGGAATTGGCAATATGTAAACGGTCTCATCAAACGAAGTATAGGCATTGAGATGCGCACCAAATTTCACTCCTACAGTTTGCAAATAATCTACCAACTCGTTTTTAGCAAAATTTTTCGAACCATTAAACGCCATGTGCTCAGTAAAATGAGCAAGTCCTAATTGATCATCATCTTCTAAAATCGAACCTGCATTGACCACCAATCTTAATTCAACTCGATTCTCAGGTTTAGGATTTTTTCTAATGAAGTATTTCAGACCATTGTCCAATGTTCCTGTTTTTATTTCTTTATGAAATGGAACAGGGGTATCATTCAGTTGGTCATTCTGGGCAACTGAATAAAATGAACCTATGCATAAGGCGAAACAAATTGTTAGGAGTTTTTTGAGGTTTTTCATTTCAGTATTTTAAATTTCAATTTCTAAATTAATTACTACTTTAATAGGAAGAGCAAGATTTATATGAACGGTTATTTCGGTTTTAGGATTAAACTAAAAGTGGCATAAGGCCTATTGACTTCCACTTCAACACAGACGCCATTTTTATAGAAATAAGTGTTTTTTCCATCCTCAGAATACAACATATAGGTATGCTCACTTATTTCTTCGAATTCCAAGTAACTGGCAAATATTTGGGAAAAAACCATTGTACTTCCTTTAGGTTCCGAAAAGTATAATTCTGGAATAGAATATTTTATAGCGTCTTTTTCAATACTTACAATATTACTTGTGTTTTCAACTTCGTATTTCTTACCTGATTTCCGCGTTTCTACTTTTCTTTGAATCGTCCCGTTTAAAGTACTCAAACCATCTCCTTTTAGTAATGATCCATTTACATACGTTTCATTCAACTCATAGAAAATCTTCAAACTGAAGATCAATTTAAAAACCGTATTGCTGTTGATAACATATACTGTAGTGTCCCCAATCACAGTCTTCGTAGCAATCATTTCACCAATGGTCTTTCCTCCTTTCACAACATCATAGCGATATTGTTGTGCAGAAGATTGATTTTCAAAAGACAAAATCATCGAAATGCAAACGACTATAATTTTATAGAATTGGAAATTGGAAATTCCCCTATTATTTCTAAAAGTAGGGTTCAATTAATTGGTGGACTTATTTAGAATTCATTCTACTGCAAATTACCATTAGAACGATAAATACATGAATTATGATTAGATTTATTTAACAAAAATTATACTCATGGCAATTAAACATTATACCAAAGAAGATCTAACAGTCAAATGGCAATCAGATTTGTGTACCCATTCAGGAAATTGTGCCAGAGGGCTCATAGAAGTATTTAATCCTCGCAACGTCCCTTGGGTTGATTTAGATGGGGCTAGCAAAGAACAAATTATTGACCAAGTAAAAAAATGTCCATCAGGAGCGCTTTCAATTATTGACTCAGAATAGAAGTCTTCACCTTATCTTTGCAGTATGAGCACAGAAGTGAAGAAAGCTGATTTAAGAAAAACTAGTACTGAAGATCTCAGCGCTTTTCTAAAAGAAATAGGAGAAAAAGCCTTTAGGGCTAAGCAAATCAAGGAATGGTTATGGAAAAAATCAGCTCGTAGTATTGACGAAATGTCCAACCTCTCTATTGATACCCGAGAGAAGCTCAAATTGGCATTTACAATCAATCCAATTGATGTTGATCATTTTCAAAAAAGCAATGACGGTACGGTAAAATCAGCCATCAAGCTCCACGATGGTCATATGGTAGAAAGTGTCCTCATACCAGCAAAAAACAGAATGACAGCCTGTGTCTCTTCCCAAGTAGGGTGCTCACTTAGTTGTAAATTTTGTGCGACAGGCTACATGGATAGAGCTCGAAACCTAGATGCTGGCGAAATATACGATCAAGTAGTAACGGTGCATAATCAAAGTATGGAACACTTCGACACGCCACTTTCAAACATTGTCTATATGGGCATGGGTGAGCCTTTGCTAAACTATAAAAATGTCCTTGAGTCTGTAGAGAAAATTACTTCTCCTGAGGGTCTAAACATGTCGCCGAAACGAATCACTGTGTCTACAGCAGGCATTGCTAAAATGATCAAGAAATTAGCTGATGACGAAGTAAAATTCAATTTGGCACTCTCCCTTCATGCTGCAAATGATATCAAGCGGAATACAATCATGCCTATCAATGAAACAAATACACTAGATGTATTGCAAGATGCTCTTCGGTATTTCTATGAAAAAACTGGCAATAAAATAACTTTCGAGTATATCATGTTCTATGATTTTAATGACTCTCTAGAAGATGCCCGAGAACTATATGAATTTTGGAAAAGAGTTCCCGCGAGAATTAACATTATCGAGTACAATCCAATTTCAGAAGCGAGCTATAAGAATGCCGATGATCAGACTTTAGACAAATTCACCAACTTTCTCACGAAAAAAGGAGTCAACGTCCAGGTAAGAAGAAGTCGAGGAAAAGATATTGATGCCGCTTGTGGTCAACTAGCAAATAAAAATTAAATATCGATTTTCAGAATCGCCAATTTTCCTTTTAACTGATCATATATTTCAGGTTCTACTTTACCTTCTAATTCACAAATATCTGTAAATGACTGATTGATAATTTCTACTTGAAAGTCATTTAGAATTCTCATCAATTCACTCGTTTGTTCATATTTGAAAGACAAATTGAATTGAGTCTTAATTTGAATGGTTTTTATTTTCGCATGAGCCAAGGCATCTTCAGCCGCTGACTTATAAGCATGTATCAATCCTCCAACGCCTAATTTTGTTCCTCCAAAATAACGTACGACGACAACTAATACATCCACTAATTCAAATGATCTAATTTGACCTAAAATTGGATCCCCAGCGGAATGATTAGGCTCACCATCGTCATTGGCTCGAATTTGTGGGTTATCAAGTCCCAGAATAAATGCAAAACAGTGGTGTCTTGCATCATGGTATTTCTTTTTAAGTTGGTCAACTCGCTCTTTGATTGAATCTACTGATAGGACTGGATAAGCATGTGCCAGGAATTTGCTCCCCTTTTCTTTATAAAACCCTTCTGATGGTTCAGCGATAGTCTTGTAAGACTTTGCCATTTACTGATTATCTAAAACCTCTAAATACTGCTCAGCTTCTGCCGTGACCTTAGGGCTTTCATCAAGCTCTATTGCTAGATTAAAATTACTTTCAGCTAAGTCGTTTTCACCTTTTCCAAGAAATACCCTACCTAAGCCTAAATAACCTAGACTTTTATAGTACTCTCCTCTATCAGGGGATTCCTTTCCTTTTTCCAAAGCCAGTTCATAATATTTTTCAGCTTGACTTGCTGAATTCAACACCTTTTCGAAATATATGGCTTGATACGTCAATCCACATAACTGATAATAAGGTTTCTCATGATCAACCATCCCTTGAACCAACGGCAATGCAATTTCATAATGTTCTTGCAGAAAAAGGCACTCTATATATTTTGTCTTAAAGTACGAATTCAAAGGATATTCTTCGTGCATTTGCCTTAAATACTTTAAGGCCACATCAGGTTTTTGTTCATAGCGTAAGTATATGTAAGACAGATACAAAGCAGCTTCTATTTTTACCACCTTACTGTGATATACCGCACTGTCCAATTGAATTAAACCACGTTCTTTATCACCAGATTTATAAAACCAAAGGAAAGGTTTATACACCGGGTGCCTTTCCGGGTACTTTTCACGAAAGTAATTATAGAGTCCTGCCAAAAAATAGAATTCAGGGCTTCTGCTCGTTTTTTCTATGGTGATCCGCAACATTGAATAGGTTTTCTGAGCTTGACCCATTGCTTTGAGATAACTACCCTCTCTTGCATAGTATTCTGCTTTCAATCCATGAACTGACATTTCGAAAAACAACGCTTCTATATCATTAGGATTCTTTTCGAGCAGTTTTTGTGCCGCCATTACTGTACTATCCAAATAGACAAGATGTTCTTGAAAAATGGGTCGTGTTGTTCGCACTGGCTGATCTTGCCAAGCCAAATTCATAGCTCTCATCATATAAACAATGGGATGACTTGGAAGCAAAACATGGATCGAATCAATAACCATGGTAGCAGAATCATATTTTTCACTATAAATATAATCGCCACCTCTATCGACCATGGCAAGCATTTCATCATTGTCAAATAAGGGAAGTTTTTGAGCAGCTAGCTGTGTTGAAAAAACTAATCCGAGAATTAGCGCCGTAATATTTCCTTTCAAATTTTAATCCTTTGATACAAAAATAAACTTATCTTCAAAATCCATACCACCATCTAAAAATTAACTACTTTTCCATAGGTAGATAGGTAACGTTAAAATATGCTTTTTAGTCAAATTGAATATTTAGAATGCAATAAAATTTCAAACACCCTTGCATTTCAGTGGCCATTAAATGGAGCGACGAAAGTTTCTATTATTTTTTCAATTGAAAAAAATAAAGCCACGAGTCTACCTAAAGCCCCTTATGCCGGTTTTCGATTTTTTTCTAAATTGAATCATGAAGAAATGAATTCAATGCTTGTTGAATTGAATTCATTTTTAAAAAAAAATAATATTCATTCTGTGAGTATCAAACAGTCTCCGGATTGTTTCAATGAACATAATACATTGTTGCATGAGGCAATGCGAAAATTACATATCACGATCGCTAAAGAGATTAATCATCATGTAGAACTTTCAAAAAAAGCCGATCTCTTTTCAGAAATGCAGAAAAGAAGAATCAATAAATGTTTGAAAAGTGGTTTTAAATTTCTGAACGGAAATTCATTTTCAGACGCTCTACTATATCAGTTTCTTGTAAAATGTAGAGCGCAGCAAAAGTTAAAAGTGAATATTACTGAGCAGCATTTCTCAAAATTAATTAGAGAATTGGATTCAAATTTTGATGTTCATGTGGTCACGGACTCGTTTAATAATCTTACCGCTTGCTTAGTAATAATAAAAGTCACAGAAAGCATTACTTATAGTTTTTTACCAGCTTTCGACCGAAATTATAGCCAATTTAGTCCTCTTGCATTCTTATTTCACAACTATTTCAATAGAGCAAAAAACTCATCCATAGAAATGATAGACTTAGGTATTTCTTCTATCAACGGAAAACCACAAGAAGGCCTAATTAATTTTAAAGAAGGTATTGGTGGAATTAGAACTGATCGATTTAGCTATCACTGGGATTTGCAGTGAAACAACATTGCAATTAATATTTTGAAAATGACTGGATTAGCTACCATATTTTTTATAATTTCGTAACTAACAACCATTAGTTAACTCCAATTTTGAAAAGTTTATTCACTGTCATATTTTTAGTTTCACTAGCATTCTCTTCTGAAGCCAGTCGAAATGGTTTTGACGAAGTGTCATTAGAATTATCTGAGTCTGTGGGCAATGATGGTGCAGACGTGTCTTCTGTGGTCACTACGGTAGAGCATAAAGAAAGCGAAATCGAATCTGATAATTTAATCATTCATGACTCGGATTCTAGCGAGTATTCAGTCAATAAATTCAACTTCCTTTTCTATTTAATTTATAAAGTTCAGTACGCTGATTTTGAGGAAGAAGATGAAAACGAGATTGAAGTAAAAGAACCTTTTACTTTTTCTTTTTAATTTTCAATTCAGAAGGACCTCCTTCAAAAGTTATGTAAAAAGTGATTGTGTGGATGGACAATCGATTCAATCCAGCACTAAAATCATTCGGCTCGCTTTTATCTAATACATCCATTAAACCAAAAGAATACCTTATTTCAGGTGAGAATTTAAAAAGTGGTTGATACAAATCAAACCCCACACCAATATCCAAGGCAACATTAAATTTTTTGATCAATAACTTTTCAGAGTCATCACGATCATCCTTTGAACCAGAGGCTTTCAACATAGGATTGATACCAGCCAACGCATACATTCTTGTATTTCGTCGGCGGACAGATTTATATTTTAATAGAATTGGCAATTCTACATAAGTGGGATCCAACAACTCTTCTATTACCACAGGATCCGCGGAACCGAGCTGAGGTGTCGTCGTTTGATAGGACAGTTGTAATTGATTGAAACTAACTGTTGGGTTGAGTCGAACATCCAAATTTTCAAATATGTGAAAATCAACTATAAAACCTAGCTTAAATCCTATTTTAGATTCAGGAATGATATTCTGCAAAGTGTCCATTTCTGGCTCAATAAAGGCATCTGAAAACTGATGTCTGAAATTGCTTCCACTCAATCCAATTAAAAATCCGTAATGGATATTCTGATCATCAAAAAAAGGGAGATTTAGATTGCTACGATTTTGTGCATAACCTGGATTCAATTGACCCAATGCACAGCATAGCACTAAAACAACTACTTTATAGCGGTATATATTGAGCTGATGCCAAATGTCAATGGTATGCATTGAGTTTCTTTAAATCCTAATTTTTTCAATATGCCCGTAAACTGGTCCCCGTAGGGAAAATCAGCAACGGACTCAGGCAAGTAAGTATAAGCTGAATTATCACTTGAAACCACTTTTCCGATTAAAGGCAATATCACATTAAAATAAAAGCCATACAATTGTTTCATTGGAAATCTGGTAGGAGTGGAAAATTCCAAAACCACTAGTTTTCCTCCTTCTTTCAATACTCGCTGCATGTCAGCCAGTCCTTTTTCCAAATCTTGAAAATTCCTTACTCCAAAAGCAACGACTACTGCATCAAATTTATTGTCATCAAATAGTAACTGTTCTGAGTCACCCATCTGAAGTTCAATTTTGTCATCGAAACCTAGTTTCTTCATTTTTTGAATTCCCATGTCCAGCATCCCTTGAGAGATATCAACACCTATGACTTTCTCAGGATTCAATTTTAGTGCTTCAATGGCTAAATCACCAGTTCCGGTTGCAACATCTAAAATCAATTTGGGTTGATGCTCTTTTAACTGACGTACGGCTTTTTTTCTCCAGAGTATATCGATACCCATACTCAAAAAGTGATTGAGAAAATCATAACGTTTGCTTATGCTATTGAACATTTCAGCAACTTGCTCTTTTTTGCTGGTTTCTTTTTCTTTGTAAGGAAGTACTGTCAATTTCTAGAGATTTTCTGCAATATTAATACGTATCAATTTTATACTACGATCAATTAGAAAGAAATAAATAAGTAGTGTTCTAGCTGTCAGATTTGTACACTTTTGCAGTGAATAGAGTTACACCCATGAAAATTAAAACAGCAGAATTCGTAATTAGCAATACCGATTACCTGAAATGTCCTAAAGATGAAATTCCTGAGTATGCATTTATTGGCAGATCAAATGTTGGAAAATCTTCTTTGATCAACCTATTGACAAATCATTCTAAACTAGCAAAAACATCTGGTAGACCAGGTAAAACTCAACTTATCAATCATTTCATTATCAATAAAGAATGGTACTTGGTGGATTTACCTGGATATGGGTGGGCAAGAGTCAGTAAAGAAATGAAGGCGAAATGGGACAAAATGAACAAAGAGTATTTAACCAAACGAAAAAATTTGAGCTGTGCATTTGTTTTAATTGACGCTAGAATTCCTCCTCAGAAGATTGATGTAGAATTCATCAATTGGCTTGGGGAGCATGCTGTCCCGTTTGCTATTGTATTTACAAAAGCAGATAAACCAGGAAATATCAAAATCCAGAGTAACATCGAGACGTTCAAAAATGAGATGAGAAAATGGTGGTCAGAGTTACCTCCGAGTTTTGTAACCTCTTCTGCAACCAAAGTAGGTGAAGATAAAATTTTGGAATACATCCAAAACATCAACCAGAGTCTTTAAACAATGTATTAATTTAGCAGCTTGAAAATATCAGCATATGGATTTTAACGAAATAGCAACAGTGTCAGGTAAAGGTGGGTTATTCCATGTCATTGCACCAACCAAAGGTGGTGTGATTTTGGAATCCATGGATGAACAAAAAAAGAAAATGGTCGTGAGTATGAATTCTAAAATCTCTGTTTTAGGAGAGATTTCGATTTATACCACTGACAAAGAAGGAACCCGTACATTACACGAAGTGATGATGAAAATTCATCAGGAATTTGATGGTGACACTGGTCTCACAGGAACATCAGATTCTGAAGAATTGAAATCATTTTTAAAATTTATTTTGCCTGAATATGATGAGGATCGTGTTTATGTTTCTGACATTAAAAAATTGGTGAATTGGTATAATCTATTGAGCGCCTCGTATTCAGAACTTTTTCAAGAAGACAAGAAAGAGGAAGAGAAAAAGGCTCCTGTAAAAGAAGAAAAAGCTGATTGAGTGATCAACTAAATAACTGCACATCCTTGATCCGTTCGCATTTTCAATTGGGAGATCAAGAGTTATTACATTCAGAATCTTTTGAAAAACTTGAAAAATCTTTGACCAGCATCATAAGCTATATGTTGGACAAAGATTTTAATCGACTATTGAACGCATTCTATAAGATTGATTTAGACGAACAAAAGTTCAAAGAAATTTTGGCAAATACATCTACAGAGATTTTAGCAAATTCCTTAGCAAAAGAAGTCATAACACGGGAGCTTCAAAAAGTAGAAACTCGATTGAAATACAAATCTTGATTCTATTAATCTAGAAAAGACTGAGCTTTTTTAACCATATTTTCTGAGCCTATGAATAAAGGGGTTCTTTGATGAAGTTCAGTCGGCTCTAAAGTCAATATTCGTTCATATCCGTTTGTAGCAATCTGACCAGACTGTTCTGCAATAAATGCCAAGGCATTACATTCATAAAGTAATCTCAACTTTCCATTGGGTTGTGCTTGCGTCTTCGGATAAATATAGATCCCTCCTTTCAACATATTTCTATGAAAGTCAGAAACAAGTGAACCTATGTATCGAGCCGAAAATCGGTTTTCTTTACAATATTCGATATAGTTCTTTATGCCTTGCTCAAAATCTATGTATGAACCTTCATTGATAGAAAATATTTTCCCGTCTTTTGGGCATTGCATGCCTTGATGAGATAAAACAAACTCGCCTAAACTGGGCTCATAGGTAAACCCGTTTGTTCCATGGCCTGTAGTGTAAACTAATATTGTAGAGGAACCATAAAGAATATATCCTGCTGCTACTTGTTTTTCTCCTTTTTGCAAAACATCCCTTGGTTCAACTGGTGAACCGACAGTAGTAAGTCTACGATAAATGGAAAAAATAGTCCCTATTGACACATTAACATCAATATTGGAAGATCCATCCAAAGGATCCATGGCAATCACGTAATTGCTGTCTTTATTAATTTCTACTATTTCATCATCTTCTTCTGAAACGATTGCACAAACTTCTCCTCCATTTTTCAAGGCTCGAATAAATCTGGTATTTGCTATTATATCCAGCTTCTGTTGTTCTTCACCTTGAACATTGGTGGTTCCATAGGCCCCGGCAATATCCAGAAGACCTGATTTGTTTATCTCTAAGTTGATAATTTTTCCGGCCAAAGCTATATCCCGCAAAAGTTGAGATAGTTCACCGCTAGCAAATGGAAAATCAGACTGCCGATTTTTAATAAAACGGTCTAATGTGGTCCCAACTGAGGGACTCATATTGAGTTCTGTGGATTTATGCAATGTTATAGGGTTTGTTTAATGTCTCATTAATATGACAATAAACATCCTTATAACCTTCATAAAAAGAATAAAATATTTCCTTTATCGACTGAGGTTTCTAATTTTGCGCCCTAAATAAAATTCAATGAAAGTATTCAAGTTTGGAGGAGCGTCAGTGAAAAATGCTGAGGCAGTAAAAAATGTAGCGGAAGTCATCAAACGATTTTCTAATGAAGAATTGGTAGTGATTGTTTCGGCAATGGACAAAACAACCAATCATCTAGAAGAAGTTGTTCAAAGGTTCTTCGACAAATCAGACTGGCCATCTGAACTTGAATGGATTAAAAATTTTCATATTGAAATATGCAATGGTCTTTTCGAAAAAGACCATGAAATATTCAACCGTATCGAATCAATTTTTGATGGCATCATAGAATACTTAAAAGAGGCAGAAGGAAAAAGATATGCTGAAGTGTACAGTGAAATGGTAAGTCAGGGAGAACTTTTATCAACACGTATCATCAGAAATTACCTCAATGAATTCGTTAAAAAAACGATTTGGCTAGACGCACGCAGGGTGATCAGAACTGACTTCAACTTTACTGACTCGAGGGTTGACTGGGAGATGACGAATCAAAACATTGCAGACAAGGTGCCTGGATATACCAAAGATGCTATTGTCATTTCACAAGGATTTATTGGAGCGAATGGTGAAGGAAAAACGACCACTTTGGGTAGGGAGGGTTCGGATTTTAGTGCAGCCATTTTTGCTACAGGTCTAAAGGCTGATTCTGTAACGGTATGGAAGGATGTACCAGGTGTCATGACTGCTGACCCTAGAAAAATGCCCGAAGCGACAATCATTTCTGAATTAACGTACACGGATGCTGCCGAAATGACCTATTATGGTGCCTCGATTATTCACCCAAGAACGATCAAACCACTTGCTCAAAATAAGATCAAGTTATATGTACGACCATTTACTGCACCAGAACAAGATGGGACAGTGATAGGAAAAGGACATGCTAAAGGACATCCCTCTTCATTTATTGTCAAAACCAAACAAGTATACATTGAATTTAAAGTGACTGATTTTACTTTTATCGATGAAAGAAAATTAAGCATCATCTTTAATGCATTGGATCAACTCAATATCAAAACTAATTTGATGCAGACATCGGCAGTAAGTTTCGCTGTTTGTATTGACAAAAAGTTCGATAAAGTTGAAAAGCTCGTTGAAAGACTCAAAGATAATTTCGAGATCGTCATTCACGAAAATTTAGAATTGCTTACTGTCATTGGATATGATGATGAAGCAATGCAACAGATATACGAACGATCTAAAGTTGTCTTAGAACAAAAGACACAGCAGGTCTACCACTTGCTCTACTACCCGGAGAAAAAACATATAGAATTAACGAAGCAAAAATCAAATAAACCTTTTCAGGGTTGAAACGATTTGAGCTAAATAAGAAGTTCCAAATAAGTTGAGATGGACAAGCAAAGGATATAAGTTGTAAATTTCTACTCGTTTATTGAACTCTTTTTCCAATGGATATGATGCGTGATAAGCATCATAGAAGATCTTATCAAATCCACCAAATAACTGGGTAAAAGCAAGTTCCATTTCTCTATGTCCATAATAAACTGCTGGATCAATTAGGTATGGTAGATTGTTCTCACCGCAAATAATATTTCCCGACCAAAGGTCACCATGCAATAAAGCAGGTGTTTCTTTTGGAAAAAAATCAGGAACTAGCTCGTAGAACATGTCAAATTCGTTTGCTTGTTTCGTATTCAAGAGTCCTTTATTCAATGCTATATTTACCTGAGGAACCAATCTTTCTTGAATAAAAAAGTCTTCCCATAACTTATGTTCCGTATTTGTTTGATGCAAACGACCAATATGATTGTCAAACTTTAATCCGAAATAGTCAGCTGTTTCTTTATGAAGATTGGACAACTCCGTACCAAATTTTTCCCAATATTGCTTTGAAGAATTAATCTGACTTATATATTCTAAACATAAAAAATCAAATTGATGTACCTGACCACATCCTACTATTTTTGGTATCCTTAAACATTTTGCATCTTCAAGAATTTCCAAGCCCATTCTTTCTTTTTCAAATAGGTCCTGGGCATTCTGATTCCATTTCAAAAAATAATTTTTGCCTTCATGTTCAAATTTCCCAGCATGATTGATGCATCCACCACTAATTGATTCAATAGACCCATTCTTCCCAATTGGTGTATTAAACAACTGAGTTATAACTCCCTCGAGAAGCTCATTTGGAGTCATTGTCAATCTTAACTATGAGTCGGTCTATAGAACGATCAATGATTTCATAAATATTTTTAAAACCTTCGTATCCTCCATAATAAGGATCTGGCACATTCTTTTGTCCATCAGAAAGTTTATCAAAATCTCGAAGCAAAAATAAATTATCAACCTCATGTGTGGCTATGTCAAACATATCTTGATAGTTATTTTGATCCATGGCTATGACATAATCAAATTCTTGAAAATCTGTACTTTGAAATTGTCTGGCTTTATGATTAATGGGTATTCCGTGTTCCTTAGCAACCTTGATAGATCTATCATCTGGAGAGGAACCAATGTGATATGCAGCAGTTCCTGCAGAATCTGAATGCATTTCTAAATTTCTAGTTTTATGATTAAAAATTGCCTCGGCCAATGGCGATCTGCATATATTACCGAGACAAACAAACAATACTTTTTTCATTTATCTATAATTTAAGTACTTTCATCGAAATGAAATAAGTCTATTAAAAGGATTGTCTAGTTTAGCGTTAGAAAAATCAAACCAAGAGGAAATGTCTCGAAAAACCAAATCAGAGCTGTCCTTCCTGTTTAAAATATCCCTACTGTTTATAATCTTATTTGTAAGTAAGTTGAACCGGGATCAATCTGACATTAGTTCAAATGAGACTGCTATGTCAAAATTAGAGTCAAATGACTCAATAAATCTACAATCCAAAATCTTGGATTAAACGGCCTCAAGGCTTTTTTTCACATTTTCTTAAAAAAAAATAGAAATTATTTACTAATAGGGGTTACCTAATTAATACTTTAGGTATATAGAGTACATAACACAAATTTTATTCATACACCTGTTTAACATTTTTATCAAAATGAAAAGCCCTGAGACATCAGGGCTTTTCGTTTTATTAAGGCAATATGTTTATTGTGATTATCGAATAGATATCCCAAGTCCAGCCGTTAACATGTTATACTCTTGAAAAGTGTAATCAGCATGCAGTGTTACAATTGCAAGTTGCAATCTCAATCCTAATGAACCTCTCCACCCATCACTTTTAAAGTTTTCATTAACAGGGTCTGTTAATACAACAGGAGGCAATAAATCATTACCACTATCTTCAATTTCATAAGTTCCAGTTACTTTCAAATCAGTACTAGCAGTGCTGTAACCACCACCTCCATAAATTGTCAGAATTGACAATTTTTTTGATACGACTAATTGATAAGTAAAAGAATTTATTGAAAACTCTCCTTCTTGATTTTCTCCTTGAATCGATCCAGGAGCATCTGATTCAAGCCCTATTACGGATTTAATTCTATTGTATCCTACTAAAGCTGATATATCTATTGGAACATGTTTTATTCCAGGAATCCATTGTTTTATGTCATGCATTATCCCTAACCCTAGCATTTCAGCTGAGAAAGGAGTCCCACCTACATCAAATTCCATTTTAGGCATCCACCTAATTTTAAGATCCGTATTTTTAAAAAGTCCAATACCGCCTTGTACCATTACAAATGGCACCAGACCTCTAGCATCAGCAATCCCAAGATCATCATAGTCAATTCCTGGAGGTGCACTAAAACTTGTGCTAACGTCAGGAATAATTCCATTTGGATCTGAAACGGTAGATTGCATAACCCATGTCGTATTAGGATCTCCAAATACAGTAGATCCATTCATTGGGTCCCCGGATAGCAATGACAAGTTATCAGAGTAATTACTTTGAAGGTATTCGAAGAAGTAGTCACTTTCAGGAGCTTGAGCCATCATTACCGAAACTGTAAGATCAAACCCTAAAGATTTATGGGCAGCAGCTGTGTTATACCAACCACCATTTGCTCCAAAACCGAATCCTCTAAAAACAGGATTTAGATATTGTCCCATTAATGTACTAGCATCCTGAGAACCTGCCTTTAAAAATTCAGATATATCCAATGCTTCTGGGTCAAAATCCGGTACTTGTGCTTGCACAAAAGATGCTGTAGTCACACTCAGCACGAAGCAAGCTGATATGACAATTTTATTTATTAATCCTTTCATAATTTCCGTATTTGGTTTTGTGGGTTAAAAATAAAGCTAATTACAATAATTACACAATTGATTCTATATAACTCGACAAACAACTCAATAGGGCGGATTATATCCCCTCTATCTTTCGATAAACAAAATTTATTCAATTGATTATTATACCTGCTGATAAAGCCTAATTTTGTATTACAATTTCACAATTAAAAACAATATTATCATGTCATTAGTAGGTAAAAAAGCCCCTATATTCAGTGCCGCAGCAGTTATCAACGGAGAAGAGATCGTTGAGTCATTTTCGTTGGATCAATTCATTGGAAAAAAAGAAGTCGTTTTCTTTTTCTACCCAAAAGATTTCACTTTTGTATGTCCAACGGAAATATTGGCTTTTCAAACAAAATTAGCAGAATTTGAAAAAAGAGGAGTAGCTGTTGTCGGTGCTTCAACAGATACCGAAAATTCACATCTTGCATGGCTGAATACTCCCAAAGAGCAAGGAGGAATTCAAGGTGTTACGTATCCAATAGTTGCAGATGTGAGCAAAACTATTGCAAGCAATTATGGTGTGCTTGGCGGTGATTGGGATTATGACGAAGAAGGAAATCTTTCTTTCGATGGTAATGCTATTGCATTCAGAGGCACATTCTTAATAGATAAAGCTGGAGTCGTCAGACAAGAAACGATTAATGATTTGCCTATTGGAAGGAATATAGACGAAACAATCCGATTAGTTGATGCTTTACAATATGTTGAAGAGCACGGTGAAGTTTGTCCAGCCAACTGGGAAGAAGGTGCTGACACGATGGTTGAAACTCGAGAAAGTGTAGCCAATTATCTTTCTACACACTGATTAGAGGAAAAAATAAATAAATAAATCCTCTCTCGATCATGATCGAGAGAGGATTTTCTATTTTTGAGCATGAAGGGAATTGTTACTAAATCGATGGGTCTTTGGTATGAAGTAGAATCCTACCAAGGAGAACAATTCAATTGCCGGCTTAAAGGCAAATTTAAACTTGACAACAAGAAGATATCTAATCCTGTAGCAGTAGGTGATATTGTTGAAATGATCGATGACGAAGGTGATGAATCTGCCAAAATTATATCTAAAATACTACCTAGAGATAATTACATGATCCGTGTTTCTCCTAAGAAAAAAGGGCATGGGCACATTATTGCTGCAAATATTGACCAAGCTATTGTAATGGCAACGGTAGCTGAGCCTAGAACTTCTCTTGGTTTTATTGATCGTTTTTTAGTAACGGCAGAAGCTTTTCGAATTCCGAGTATAATCTTATGCAATAAGATGGACTTACTTCGTGCTGATCAACAGTCTCAATTAAAAGAAAAGATGAAGGAATATACCTCAATAGGGTATGAGGTAATATTCATGTCAGCGATGGATCCAAAGGACGTAAAAAAACTAGAGACAGAATTGACCCATAAAACCTCCCTAATTTCTGGTCATTCAGGTGTTGGGAAATCTACGCTGATCAATAATTTAGTTCCTGATGCAAATCAAACGACTTCAGAGATTTCGGATTTTGTGGGAAAAGGGGTACATACTACAACCTTTGCCCAAAGGTTCACTGTAAAATCAAGCACCTATATTATTGACACGCCCGGCATCAAAGAATTAGGGCTCGCAGAAATTGAGCCTAATGAATTGAGTCATTACTTTCCTGAACTACGTGAATTATTAGGCGAATGCAAATTCAACAATTGTACGCATACACATGAACCTGGATGTGCCATTGCAACTGCTTATGAAGCAGGTCATATTTCACAGACACGATTTGACAGCTATTTGAGTATGCTTATGGGTGATGATAATCGCCGTTAACCACGAAGATTCAAAATAAAGGTTCTTAAAAAAGACCAATTAATATTAAACTCATTCAGCACAATCAAAGATTTGTATAGCAATGAATTTGCTTTCATTTCAATAAGTATATTGTAAAATTCTTTTGCTTCTCTTTTATGTCCAGTCATAAAAGCATGTTTGAATTCGTACTTTAACCTCACAGTCAAAGCCAAATCTTCAGAAGAATTTCTATTAAGTGACCTTATCTTTTTACAAATCATTACGGTTGAGTCTAGTTGTAGATTCTTTCGTTCATATAGTCTATCAGAATGAGACCCTTTAACTTTTCTAACATTGGTTAGAATCTCATTTTGAAAAGTGTAGTGCCAATTCCTGGCTGACCTAATCCAAAAATCAAAATCTTCATATGCCAATGATTCATCATAGCCTTTCAATTCTACCATGACTTTCTTCTTAATCATCATTGTTGGGGGAGGGATAAAGTACGTTTCAATCAATTGGCTATACACTTCTCCTTCATAAGGTACCCTCTTGTTATTGGAAAAGTGGACGCTTAATGGATTCCCCATTTCATCAATGTATCGCGCATTAGAATAGATGACGCCTACGTTTTCTTTTTGCCCTTCGAAAAAAATAACTTGCTTTTCAATTCGGTTTGCAACTAATACATCATCACACGCTAAATCAACTACATACTTTCCTTTTGCTAATGCCAATCCTTTATTGAAAGCGGTAGTGTTACCTATATTTTCATCAAGGCTTATGAATGGAATTTCAGATCGATTAGCGAGCAATCGCTCAATGGCTTCTTTGCTTCCGTCGGTACTTCCATCATCTACGACAATAACTTCAATCTGATTGTATGATTGATTAAACACCGATTCCAGTGTTTCTTCTACAAACCTTTTTTGGTTATAGCATAAGCAAATAATAGAAACCAGTGGTTTGTTCATCCTCAAAAATCAACTATTCCATTTTAAGTGTCAACTTTAAACATAATTTCCTACTTTTGTCGGCGCGAATGATGAACATCCGAAAAATATCGAAGTATCAAGTCTGGGTAATAGTCCTTGGACTAATAGTGGGATTGGCATTGGTATGTCAGCCGATAGCTTCGCATTTCTTTGATTCTTCTCTATGTCAGGTTGAGCAGAACGCTCATGAAGACTCGGCAGAAAAGGAAGCTCCAGATACCAAAATATCAGCTTTTAATGCGGTAACGCCAGCTCAGCAAGTGGCTACAACTATTGCAGATCTTTTCATTTTGGATGAAATTATTCTTGATGAAGACCGTGATAATGGCTATGATATCACTTTCGTGGAAAAAATACCTGGAAAGCTCGTTCGAGTGCTTTTCAATTTCATCATAAGTCCTAACGCACCATAATAGAGGTGCTTTTTCCTATGACGATCTGATTTCGTCGGAGGTGCAAACCTCATTTTCAATAAAGTATTTTAGAATAAACCTTTTAAATAATTAATAATGAAGAATAAAGGAGGAGTCATATTACTGACTGCAGTAATATCCTTATTATGTGTTTACTACCTATCATTCACATTGGTAGAAATGCGTGTCAACGAAGAAGCAACAGCAGCTGCAACAGAAGGAAATACAACAGATTACACAAAAAGACAACAATACTTAGATTCTGTTTGGTCTGAACCTGTCTACAACCTTTTTGGTATCGATTTTACCTATAAAGAAATTAAGGAAACAGAGCTTAATCTTGGTCTTGACCTTAAAGGCGGAATGCATGTGACACTGGAAGTCTCTCCAGTAGAAATCCTAAAAGGCGTAAGCGGAAATAGCACAGATGAAGATTTCTTGAAAGCTTTAGAAGCTGCTAAGCAAAACATCAAAGGGACTCAGCTCGATTTTGTAACTGAATTTTACAATTCATTTCAAGAAATTGCGCCAGGTAAAACTTTAGCAACTGTATTTGCAACTGCGGCAAATAGAGGTCGAGTAGGATTGAGTACTACTGATGAAGAAGTATTAGAGTTGATCAATACGGAAGTAGATGGAGCAATTGAGCGTTCTTTCAATATCTTGAGAACTAGGATTGATAGATTTGGAACTTCACAACCTAATATTCAAAGACTTCAAGGAACAGGAAGAATTCAAATCGAGTTACCAGGAGTTGACAATCCAGAAAGAGTAAGAAAACTCCTTCAAGGGGTTGCAAAACTAGAATTTTGGGAAGTGCATGAATTACAAGAAATTCTTCCTACTCTTCAAGCAATGAATGATGCTTACGTAAAAGAAACTAAAGCAGAATTACCTGAAATATCTGGAGAACTGACTTCAAGTTCTGACGAAGATTTAAATGACCTTTTGGCTGATGATACGCAAATTAGTAATGCGGATGCCGATTCTACTGGAGATGACTTAATCGCTCAATTGGAATCTGATAGTACAGAACTCGACTCAGCAAATATTGCATCACAAGTCTCCCCACTTTTCAATTTATTGAAAGCGCAATATGGACTAGTGTACGATTTGAAGGACACATCTAAGATTAACAGAATGCTTCAGCATGAAGTAGTTGACAGATTGATCCCATCTACCATCAAATTCCTTTGGGCTGTTAAACCGGTTAAAAACCAAGATGATTTGAGCCAAGACGAATTCATTGAATTGTATGCAATCAAAACCAACCGTGGTGGAAAAGCACCATTGACGGGTGAAGTAATTATTGATGCTAGACAAGATTTGGATCAAAGATCATCTCCATCCATCAGCATGAATATGAATGCAAATGGAGCCAAAGCTTGGAAAAGATTAACAGCTGCAAATATTAATAGAAGAATAGCGATAGTATTAGACAACTACGTTTATTCTGCACCTAATGTACAAGGTGAAATTCCAAATGGAAGTTCTCAGATCACTGGAAACTTTACTTTAGAAGAAGCGAAAGATATGGCAAACATCCTGAAGGCTGGAAGTTTACCTGCTCCTACTACCATCGTAGAAGACGTAGTGATAGGTCCAACGCTAGGTAAAGTTGCTCAAGATCAAGGAATGCTATCAATTCTAGCTGGACTTGGAATTGTAATCATTTTTATGATTGCCTATTATTCTAAAGGAGGAATGATCGCCAATTTGGCTCTCTTTTTCAACATCTTTTTCATCTTAGGAATTTTGGCACAGCTTAATGCAGCATTGACCCTTCCTGGTATTGCTGGTATTGTGTTGACGATTGGTATGTCTATTGATGCCAATGTTCTGATTTTTGAAAGAATCAAAGAAGAATTAAGAAATGGATCGGGAATAAAGCAAGCTATTTCTTCTGGTTATAGAAAAGCATACTCGTCGATTGTCGATGCAAATGTTACGACATTTTTAGTAGGAGTTATTCTCTATACATTAGGGCAAGGGCCTGTAAAAGGATTTGCTATAACATTGATGATTGGTATTGTTTGTTCATTCTTTTCTGCGGTTTTCATTACAAGAGTAATTGTAGAATGGATGAGCAAAAAAGGAGATCAGAGTACTATTTCATTCTCAACAGGATTCTCTAAAAACATTTTAACGAAAATCAATTTTGATTTTATCTCAAAGAGAAAATTTGCTTATTTCTTCTCAGGAATCTTCATCTCTTTGGGGATCGTTGCCATGGTAGTAAAAGGGTTGACTTATGGAGTTGATTTTACTGGAGGCCGGTCTTACGTTATAGCGTTTGAAGAGCCTGTAGTTCCTTCTGCACTAAAAACAGCATTGAGCACTACATTTGAAGGACAAGGAGTGGAAGTGAAAACTTATGGTTCTAATAATGTTTTAAAAGTAACCACAAGTTACATGATTGCTGATGAATCTGATGAGGGAGATTTGAGCGTTAGAGAAGCTTTAATCAAAGGCGTTTCATCCTTTACTGGACTTAGCTATATTGAAGATGACACAAAACGCGGTGCTGATCAATTCACCATTGCGAGTTCTTCAAAAGTTGGAGCAACCATCGCGGATGACATTAAAAATGCATCTTTAGAATCTGTTGTTTTTGCTTTGATCGTAATCTTCCTTTACATCCTAGTGCGATTTAGAAAATGGCAATTTGGTTTGGGAGCGATCATCGCATTATTTCATGATACATTGTTCGTTCTATCTGCATTTGCAATCGCCAACTTATTAGGTATCTCATTTGAGGTAGATCAAGTATTTATTGCGGCTATGTTGACTATCATTGGATATTCAATCAATGATACAGTGGTTGTATTTGATAGAGTCAGAGAAAACCTAGGTATAAAAGAAGGGTCCGATTTTAGGCCTGTCTTCAATGAAGCATTGAACAATACCATCAGTAGAACAATGATAACTTCCGTTACGACTCTGATCGTAGTTATCGTTTTATTCTTATTTGGTGGGGCGGTGCTAAAAGGATTCTCATTTGCATTGATCATTGGAATAATGATCGGAACTTATTCTTCATTATTCATCGCAACACCTATTGTGATCGATTTTTATGGAGAGAAAACTAAATAAGATAGTAATCTCTAAAAAAAGGCATCCTGAATATCAGGATGCCTTTTTTATTTCTAATTTTTCAAGTGAAATTGATGTCTTGTTCGCAAATTCATTCAGCTTGAACAATAAAAGAATTTAGTCTTCTTTTTCCTCACCTTTCACTCCGCGCATCAGTTTAACTGGATTTGAAGATTTCCGAATTCTAATATTTAATACTTCTACCAATAGTGAGAAAAATACTGCAAAATAAATATATCCTTTAGGCACATGATGACCAAAGGCTTCTATCATCAGCATAAAACCAATCAAAATAAGGAAGGAAAGCGCTAAGACCTCAAGCGAAGGATGGCTCGCTATGAACTTACTAATCTTACCACTAAAAGCCATCATAATGAACATTGCGATGATCACAGCGATGATCATGATCATTAACTGATCTGTTAACCCTACTGCAGTTAAAATCGAATCGAAGGAGAAAATAATATCTAGCAGAACTATTTGAACAATTGCCGTCCTTAATGAACTAGTCGGTTTAACAGTCTCCTTTTCTTCAATGGCCTCCATTTTATGATTCACTTCCAACACACTTTTCCCCATTAAGAAAAGCCCTCCACAAGCCAAAATAATATCTCGTATACTGAAGCTATGTTCAAAAATCGTGAACAATGGCTGAGAAAAATGAATTATCCATGTGATTCCACTCAATAGACCTATTCTAAATATTAATGCTAATGAGAGACCCATATTGCGGGCTTTCGCTCTCTTTTCTTCAGGTAATTTGTTAGAGACTATTGAAATGAAAATAATATTGTCAACTCCCAATACAATTTCAAGAAATGTAAGGGTCAATAATGCAATGAGCGATTCTGGTCTAAGCAAAAATTCCATAGCGGATCATGGTTTGGTTTTAGGTAACTTCAAATAAAAGGGTTATTCGCACTTTTAGGTCAATAGCCATTATTCAATCTAAATAAATAAATGAATTTCAACCATGCCTTTTAGTAAAATTACCAATCAATTAGGTAATTCCCCTATTCTATGGTTCATTCATTTAAGCATGAAATTATAGCCTAATCCCACCTAAGCTACTTTTCATCATTTCAGGAAGTGCATCTCTCATTCTACATCATCAAATTACTTAATTGTCCAATTACGAAAATCCTGTATTTTATTAATGGAAGATATATGTCAACTTTGATTTATGATTTTCAAAACATCAATTGTATCGGATAAAATTTCACAAGATTCTTGAAACAGCTATGGAAGGATATTTTATAAGATCGTCAAGAGTAACTCCCTCAGTATATTTCAATCCTAAAAAGGAATTGTTGGATTTAAGAGGAAGATCTAATCCAGAAAACCCTTTGACTTTCTATAATTTCCTACTCACTAATCTTGACAATTATTCCACGTTGGATGCTCCGAAAATCATTGTCAATATGGCATTTGAATACTTTAACACTAGCTCAAGCAAATGCTTGTTTCTATTGTTGAGTAAACTGAACAATATTAATCAACAAGGGAAAAAAGTCATTGTAAACTGGTACCACGAAGAGGACGATGAGGATATGAAGGAGTCAGGTGAAGATTATAGTTCTTTTTTTGATTATGAATTTAACTTAATCAAAGTACCAGTGATCAATGCCCTTGGGGAATCTGGAAATAAGTCGTCTCTCACAGCGGCATAATTAATACTAAATAGAAAAATTATGAAACCGAATTTGAAAACAGCATTAATCACAGTAAAGCAAGTGTTCATAGGCACATTGATGACTTATGGATTCATCCTTGCTTGTACTGTGCTGAGTACATTGGTCTGATTACCCAAGAGAGTGTGGGATTAGTGGTTTGAAGGAATTTTTGTATTGGCTTTTGAGTCAATGGGACCGACAATCAGCTATAGGATGTAGGTAAGCTATGAAGTAGAAGGAAAATCTCACAGGTAATTTTATTAAGGTGGTAGCCCCGACGAAAACGTTGGGGCTTTTTTTATAGAATTTGATGAATGGTTCCTATTAACAGTTCTGTTTTAATAGATTTGTCTGATTCATCACAAAACGAAAAAATCAATTCATGCAAATAGCGAATGATTTCATGTTAATGCTGGATAGCTACATTGGTAGTGCAGCATGGTTTCCATATGTTCTTCTTGGAACCGGTCTATTCTTCACCATATACCTAAAGTTTCCACAAATCCGTTACTTTGGATTCGCTGTAAAAGTGGTCAAAGGTAAGTTTGACAAAGCCGATGATGAAGGCGACACTTCTCACTTTCAAGCATTGGCAACCGCACTTTCAGGAACTGTAGGCACAGGTAATATAGCAGGTGTAGCATTAGCCATTCATTGGGGTGGTCCAGCCGCCTTGTTTTGGATGATTATGACAGCAGCTGTTGGTATGTGTACCAAATTTGTTGAGGTTACCCTTTCTCATAAATACCGAGAAAAAGCCGAGGATGGCTCTATGGCTGGAGGTCCTATGTATTACATGAAAAATAAACTGGGAATGGCGTGGCTAGCTGCAATATTTGCTGTCGCAACAGTTTTCTCCTCATTCGGCACTGGCAGTTTGCCTCAGATCAATACTATAGCGAGTTCTTTAAAATCCACTTTTGGGTTTGAGGAATGGATAACAGGTTTGGTTCTTGCCATTCTCTTAGCAATGGTTATTGTAGGAGGAATTAAACGAATTGCTGCAGTGACTGAAAAATTAGTACCCATGATGGCAATCTTTTATTTCATAGGTGCTTTAGCCGTCATCTTTTACAACATTGAAAATATCTGGCCATCCTTTGTATCTATTTTCGCTCAAATTTTCTCTGGTTCCGCTGCAACTGGAGGTTTCCTCGGTGCCACCTTATCATTTGCAATGGAAAAAGGAGTCTCTAGAGGACTATTTTCAAATGAAGCTGGACAAGGAAGTGCTCCTATAGCACATGCTGCAGCCAAAGGTCATGAACCTGTATCGGAAGGGCTCGTGGCGATACTTGAACCTTTTATTGACACGATAGTTATTTGCACAATCACTGGACTCGTGTTGTTATCAAGCAACACCTGGAATGAAAAACATCAAAATGATTTTCAGTTTACCGATATGACTATTTTGGCAGATAATTATTCTGAATCGAACCCAGATCATATCCTTAAATTAAAGGGTCACCTAGATGGTGAAACACTGCCGCTACTAACGGGAAAATTAACCGTCAATAATGGTAAAATTCAAAATAGTCCTTCTATTATTCATGCACGTTCTCTTGCCGAAGACATATTAGTTTATAATGAATCTGAGCCATTCTCTGGCCAACTTGAAATCGTTCAGGGCAAACCAAAATCCAATGTTCAATTTAAAGGAAGATCATTGGTACATAGCGCACCACTTACCATAGAAGCTTTTAAAAGAGGCTGGTTTGGAGATTGGGGGCAATACATCGTTTCTATTGGCATCTTACTATTTGCCTTCAGCACAGCCATATCCTGGTCATATTATGGGGATAGGGCAATGACATTCTTATTCGGTAGTGGTTCTGTCATTTATTATCGTATCGTGTATGTCATCGCATTTTTTCTTGCAGCGATCACAGATACTACGATTGTATGGACGTTTTCGGCGCTTACCATCGCTGTAATGACATTGCCAAACCTAATAGGAATCCTAATTTTGAGAAAAGACATGAAAGGCACTTTGGAGAAATTCTGGATCGATTTTAAAAAAGAATGGCCTGATGAAAAAACCCCAGAATAAAATTATTGCTTTAAAAAATCAACTAATTTCCGAACAGCCTTTCCTCTATGGGAGAGGCTGTTTTTTTCATCCATTGACATTTCAGCAAATGTTTGATTGTATCCAGTTGGAAGAAAAATAGGATCATATCCGAATCCTTTCGCTCCTGTTAATTCTTTTATAATTTCTCCTGTTGCTTCTCCAATAAATTGCAATGCTTTACCCTCAACGATCAAGGTAATTACGGTTCTGAATTTTGCAGTTCTTTCTTTTTCGTTTTCTAGTTTGGAAAGAAGCAACTGCATGTTTGCTTCACTATTGCTAGGTTCACCTGCATACCTCGCAGAATAGACACCTGGTTCACCACCTAATGATGCAACTTCCAATCCTGTATCGTCTGCAAAACAGTTGATCCCATATTTGTTATATACATAATCAGCCTTAATCCTAGAATTTTCTTCAAGGGTCATTCCAGTCTCGGGAATGCCCTCCGTACAACCAATGTCAGCTAATCCTACTATTTCAAAATTGGCACCTAAAATATGTGCTACTTCCTGTAGCTTATTTGTATTATGAGTGGCAAAGCAAATTTTCAATTTACGGTCTTATTGCAGTTAATTGAGCTTTATAAAACAACGGTGTATTTGGCTCAATTAATTCTTGATAAATTGTTGTATAACCACCAGAAGTACCTTTTGCTACTTCTGATGGCACGAATATATAGCCGACCCCATTCACACTTAAACTTGGAATCAACTCTCTCAGGCCTATTCTTAGGCCTATATCCAAGGTAGTTCCTAGACCTGAGCCTTCCGTAGTATGATTATACCCAAAAGGAAAGTAAGATTGAGTGGTTCTTAGAAATGGATTTGCTAAAGCATCTTCTGTATCAGACAAATGTGTTAATGCTTCATTTAAGGTGTAATTATTCTCCTCCATTAGCAGTGCTACATCAACTCCATTTTCTACATAAGTTGCGCTGTCAATCGAACTTGCAACCGCTTTGCTGGTGGTCTCAAATGGAGTTCCATCTTCAAATTGACCTAATAAATCAACTGAGAGAATATCATTAATTTCAGGAAACCGCACTTCATCACCAATATCCAAAATAACGTACCTCACGCCATTATCCGTCAGCATGACATCATCAGAATTTATTTCATTGTCTATAATAAATTGATCAATAGCGATATTGTCTAGCTCCGCTTGAGCAAGAGAGTCCTGGTACGCTCTCTCGATCGCCTGCCTATTCTCTTCTACCGGATCCGTACATGCAAAAATGCCAAGAAAGCCAATGACGAGCCAAAAACCTATATATTTCAACTCCTTCATTGTGATTCGATGTCAAGCAATTCAATGTCAAATTTCAAATGCTCATATGGAGGAATGGCATAAGTTCCTGTATTCTGATCCAAACGTCCAGAAGTACCATATGCCATATCATAAGGAATCAATAGTATCCCAGCGCCGCCTTTCTTAAATAATGGAATCCCTTCTTCCCATCCATCAATGACAGCACCTAAACCAATAGTAAAACTAAATGGTGTCCTACCTGAATCATGAGATGAATCAAATTGCGTTCCATCAAAGAATGAACCTGTATAATCTACTTCCACCCCATCTCCTGATACTGGATGCTCACCTTCTCCTTCAGTCAAAATAATATAATATAAACCAGATGCCGTCATTTGTACATTTTCAAACTGATTTTCAGCAATAAAATGCTCAATGCTTTGTTTGAATCTAACATGTTCGACCTCAAATATTAAATCCTCATTTGCTCGAATACCAGCTTGTGCAACGCCAAATTCTCCATATGCTAATTCTGAAGGCATGTATAACGTAATAATCCCACCCATTTGAATCAATGGAATCCCTTCTAACAAACCTTCCAATAAAAAATCCTGATCACTTATCACATAATGCCAGGCATTACCAAATCGACTATCAAAATATATAGTTCCATTTAAGCTCGTAATCTTTACATGACTTATAACAATACTGTCCTCTCCGATAACTCCTCCATCTCCTAGCTCATCAATGACATAATATAAGCCAGAATCTGTCCTATCAATATCAGTTAAATTTTCAGAAACCAAATAATCTTCTAATAAAATCAATGGCTCTCTTGCTGGCTCTTCTACACACGATAACGAAAGAATGGCGAAAAAGCCGAACACTACGTTATTCCAAACACTCATTTTCATTTTCACTTTATTACTTTGTTACTTTATTCCCAATAACTCCACATCGAACTTTAATATTGTGTTAGGAGGGATAGATCCTGCACCACGTTCTCCATATCCTAATGCACTAGGCACGATCAATGTTGCCTTACTACCAACATTTAACAGAGCAATTCCTTCATCCCAAGCTTTTATTACTCTGCCTTGACCTAATGGAAATTCAAAAGGATCTTTACCAATAGAGGAATCAAATTCTCTATCATCCAAAAATGCTCCTCTGTAGTGAACTTTTACATTATCACCAACTACTGGCTTAGCACCATCTCCTTGCTCAGTTACTATATAAAGTAGTCCTGATTCTGTTTTTTCAGCAGTAAGGTTATTATCGCTCAAATATTTATCAATTGTAACCTTTTCAAGTTCTATCATTTTAGCACTTCTATAAGCCTGAAAAGCTTCCATGGACATAACATCATCAATACCCACGGTGAAATTAATTTTGTCAGCTCCTTTGACACTATCAGGAACTGGAGATTTGAAAGTATTCAAAAAGAAATCATTAGCGGTAACAGAGAATACTATACTATCGCCATTTCCACAAGACTCAATGGCCTCATAGAATGTTCCTCCACTAGCCCATTGTGCTGAATCAAACATCATGGGTTGAGGTAAGCCACCATTTAGCGTATTAAATAAGGTGTCACCACCTTGATATACACCTAACATATTAAGAAGAACTATTTCCTTTGCTTTAAAGCCTGCTGAATCACCCTTATTGATAAAATCAACACTGACCCCTGACTTGGTTACGATATTTGTTTTTTTGTTTTCGCAAGACAACACACCAAGCGCAATGACAACAACTAAAATAAATGGACTAAACTTCATAATTCAACTCCTCTGTTTGGTTAATAACTAATTTTTTAAACTTCTCAATTGTGGCTTCTAAGCTTTCAAATGAAACCCCGCCAGCGGCATTTTTATGACCACCTCCACTGAAATATTTTCTTGACAATTCATTTACTGGGACTTCTCCATAAGAACGAAATGAAATTTTCACCTTATCTGTATCTTCAATGAAAATAGCCGATGCATTGACCCCTTCTATTCCCAATCCATAATTCACTAATCCTTCAGAATCACCTTTCTGGTAATTAAATTTCTCTTTATCCTTTAAACTCAAATAAGAATACGAAACATTACTATTCTCAATCAACGTCAACCTTTCAGATAAAACAAAGCCTAGCAACTTCATTCTATCATAAGTACTACTATCATATATGTAATGACTAACCTTTGCGACATCAGCCCCTAGCTCCATTAAAGCAGCTACGATATTATGAACATGCGGTGTCGTACTCGGATGTTTGAAATTACCTGTATCGGTCATTAATCCGGCGTACAAAGCTTCGGCAATCCCTTTGGTAATTTTATCCGTGCCTTCCAACATTTCAATCAAATCATAGACCAACTCTGCGGTGGCAGCCGCTTCCGTACTCCACAAAACATATTGAGCAAAAGTTTCCGGATTTAGATGATGATCTATCAATACTTTTTCCGCACTTGATGCAGAAACTAGTTCTCCCAGTTTACCAATTCTAGATAAGCTGGAAAAATCGAGGCAAAATACTAAATCCGCATTATCGACTAAATATTCAGCCTTCTCCTCATTCCCATCAAATACCAACACGTCTTCATTCCCCTCCATCCAATTGAGGAAGTCAGGGTAATCAGAAGGTGTAATTACACATACCTGATGACCCATCTTCAACAAATATCCAGATAGCCCAAGAGACGATCCCAATGCATCAGCATCAGGATTGATATGAGTGATAATTACTATTCGTTTGGGGAGATTTAATAACTCCTTGAATGCTCCTAAGTTTTGCATCGCTGATTAAAGAACTGCAAAATTGTTCATTTTTATGGGAAATACAAAAATACCAAAGTCAGCGATCAATACTATTTTGGAGATAGGTTTTTTATCAATCAATTTTAAGTCTAATTTTGCGCCAAATTCCATTCAATAAATACTCTTAATAATGGCAAATAATATAACATTTACAATGATCAAACCAGATGCTTTCGCTGATGGGCATTCTGGAAAAATCATCCAACTAATTGAAGAAGCTGGATTCAAAATCAAGGCTTTGAAATTAACAAAATTGAGTCCTGCAAAAGCAGGGTTATTCTATGAGATACATAAAGAACGACCTTTTTATGGGGAACTTTGTTCATACATGTCTTCTGGACCTATCATTGCAATTTTACTGGAAAAAGAAAATGCAGTACTAGAATTCAGAACACTCATCGGCGCAACTAACCCAAAAGATGCTGCAGATGGAACTATCAGAAAATTATTTGCAAAGTCATTGGAGGCAAATGCAATACATGGATCGGACTCAGATGAGAATGCGCAAATTGAAGGCAGTTTCTTTTTTGATGCCCTTCAAAAGTTTTAATCACAATACTTAATGAATTGATCTAAACCTGAGGCTCGATGGTCTCAGGTTTTTTTTCGAAAAATCGATTTTTGATCCACCTTGGAAGAAAAATTGCTCCGAGTAATAGGTAAGGATAATAAGACATCAATCGCCAAAAAATTGCGGTGACTAAAGTATAATTACCTAAGTATTCTTGAAAAAATGGTTTGAAGAAATATTCTGCAAATCCTGCTGCCCCTGGAGTTGGAGAAATCAACATTACTATCCACATTATTATCTGTCTTGAAAAAACGACCATATGGTCAGCCAAATCAATGATGGTATAAGCACTTACCAAACTGTTTAACATGACATATCTCGCGCACCAAATAAAAATGGTTGCCAAAGAAATTCGCATCCAATACTTGAATTGTTTTCCCTTTAACTCACTAGATGCCAGCAATATCTCATTTCCATATTGATTGGCCTTCCTTTTCCATTTCCTTAAAAACTTAATTGAAGTAACTTTTAATAAGAACCATTTAAAAGCTCTGGGTTTAACAAACAACCCGTAGGACATCACTAATGTATAAAGAGCAATCAACCCATAGCTTGTGAAAAATAGGTACTGGAGACTATCTCCAAGCTCCCAGCTCTTTGTTTGTAATTCAGGGAAAATCACACCTTTAGTCAGCACCATAACAATTGGAGCTGCTAGAACAAAAAACATATTATCTAAAATTGCAGTAAGCATGACATAAGCCAATGACTTTCCAAATTTGATTCCTTCAATAGTTAGAATAAATACGGCCACTGCTGTTCCACCCACAACAGATGGTGTTACGGCTGAAGAAAACTCCCAGAGTATGATGACTAAAATACTACTCTTCCAATTTAGCTCCTTATTGGTGAGTGTCCTTATGCGATAGGCATATCCAGCATCTCTAGCCAACAATACAAAAAAAGCAAAAACTACTCCTCCAAGGTTTGCATCAAATATGGAATTCAAATTGTTTAACGTAACATCTTTGTCACTGTAGAAAAGAAAAAAAACAATGGCTACTCCCAATAAAACTGGAATCCAAACACGTCTCGGGTTGAGAACTTTAAAAACTTTGTTTTGGTTAATATCCATTAATCCACTGCTACTTCCTCCACTTTTTCTATCCAAAAATTATTAAATCCTTCTCCAAGATGGAGTTTGATCTTTTGCATTTGCAATAATTCCAAAATGGCCAAAAAGTTAAAAATGACCAATATCTTTTCAGGTTTTTTAGCAATCATATCTGTAAAAGCCATGCGTCCTGTTGTTTGCAGTGACTCCATCACGAAATTTCGTTGACCTTCGATTGAATAAGGATATTGGACAACTTGATGAATAACTTTATTTTTCTCCAGTTCATATCGCTTTAAGACTTTTTGGTAAACTTTTAAAATCTTAAAAAGATCCAAGTCCTGAAGCTCTGTTTCTACATTAGAAGATTCAGCCAATGTACGAATCTCCTTGGCCAAATTACCTCTTTTCTCACGATCTAATCGATCACTCTCCAGTTGGACCATTTCTGCAATAACTGATTTGTACCGCTTGTACTCCAACAGGTGCTTCACCAATTCATCTCGAGGATCAATTTCATTTCCTTCCTCATCTAAAACCGGTCTAGGCAGCAACATCTTGGCCTTGATTCTCATCAAAGTAGCAGCTACAAGAATGAATTCACTGGCAACTTCGATGTTCATTTGCTCCATTTGATGCATGTAATCCAAAAAATCTTTGGTGATCTGAGCTATTGGAATATCGTAGATATCCAACTCATCTCTTTCTATAAAGAAAAGTAGGAGATCAAAAGGACCTTCAAAAAGAGGGAGTTTTACTTCAAATTTCAAATCAATAAGCTTATTGAGAATTCCAAAGGTATGTCTAAACCACCACTTGAAAAAATGGAACGTAGGATAAAATTAGAGTTATTCTTACTGCTTTGGTTTTTTATAAATCGGTACGGCGCTACAAGCTTCACCGTACATCAAACTTGAAACAACTGGCTTCAGTAATCGAGTAATTTCGACATAGGCATATTCAGGAACCGGGTAATTACCACAACCCTTGATGATCACTTTTTGATCTTGGTAATCTCCCAAATCTACTTTTTGCAAAGCTTGTTGAAAAAGGAGATTTTCCAAATGTGAAAGTTCACCATAAGCGATGTTTTTGGCATGACTTTCCAATACAGAAGATAAAAGCATATAGGCCCAGGTTGGGATGATTGCGTCCACGCTACATTGAATAGCTACATTCTTTCCATCGTATTTTGACCAATCATTATTTCTAACGAATTCTCGAAAATCTTTTTCTCGCAAGATCATCTCTTGAAAAAGATTTTCCTTGATATCAAGTATTACCCTAGGCGATTGATCATAATACTGTTCTAGATCAAAAGTGATCAATGCACTTTCCGCTACTTTGTTTCTAATTTCTCCTTGCATTATTTCTTCGATGGTATGATCCGGAAATCCTTTAAATAAAACGGCTCAAACGATACAACGTTTTCAAAGTTGGAATTATCAAACTTTTTTGCTCCTAAAAGTCCTATTTCACCCGCAGATGGATGGATATTATTTAAGAAAAAAGCATGTTTATGCTCCAAAATGCTTTTGAATTTATCTGAACCGTCTCCAAAGAACAATATCTTGTTTATTGACAACTGATCTTCCAAATAATTCTCCTCTAATACAACCGGTTCGGTTGGACTAATCAATTCAAATTGGCTATTCAAAAGCAGAGTATATACTTCCATTCGTCGAGCATCCATCATCGGACAATAAAGAAAATCTTCTGATTGATAATTATAAACTTGAAAGGCCATTCCTTCTAAAGAATTGACACTGATCAATGGTATATCTAATGAAAAGCATAATCCCTTTGCCGCAGAAACTCCGATTCGCAGGCCGGTATAAGATCCAGGCCCTTCTGCCACGGCAATAGCATCGACTTCTTTCAATGCTAACTGTGCATTATCCATCATTTGTTGGATCATTACATGCAAAAGTGTCGAATGTGATTTTTCTATATGATAAAACTGAACCGCAATAAGCTTATGATCCTTTACCAATGCTACTGAACCGCAAGCTGTAGAAGTTTCTATGGCAAGTATTAGCGACACTCTTCTTACTTTAATAGGTTATTATACGCTTCAGGATTGTTAAGTAAATTTGCTGCTTTTGCTATCGCGCCATCTTTTTGCACTCCGGCTTCAACTATTCCTTGGTGGAAATAATATCTACTAACTATTTCTTGTTCTAAAGCCATTTTAACTTCCGATTTGAACTCTATCAAGTAATTCTTCTTGACTTGCTCTACTTTTTCTTTCAGCTCATTTATGTTTTTATCAATGCCCTCATAATATTTTTCGTCTTTGGCCATCTTCTCTAAAGACTCAATTGCTCTATCCATTTGAGAAGAAAAGCTCACCTCTTTCCCTTCGAGCCAATTCACAAATTCTAGATATTCTGCATCCGTCAATCTAAAATCACGTGCTGCAGCAATGGATGGGTGGCTTAAATAATACTTGCCCGCATAATCAAACATGAAATGGTCATTCAGAATATTATAGAGCAAATTGGAATATTCATCAGGTTCGACTTCTATATCTGGCATAATACCACCTCCATCATAAACAGTTCGTCCATTGCTCGTTTTATAAGCAATTTTAACGGAATCTGGTATTGTACCAACACTACCATTTTCGTTCTTTATAGAATAATCAATTGCCTGAATACATCGGCCGCTTGGAATGTAATATTTCGCAGTGGTCACTTTCAACTGACTATTGAAAGGAAGGGGTCTAGTTGCTTGTACCAATCCCTTTCCAAAAGTTCTTGTGCCAATTAAAACACCTCTGTCATAATCCTGAATTACACCAGAAACAATCTCCGCAGCAGAAGCTGTATTACCATTAGTCAAAATAACCAATGGGATATTTTCATCAATACTCTCAAAAGGCGATTTGTAAGTTTTTTCCCAAGACTTAACTTTGCCTTTTGTACTCACTATTTCTTTCCCTTTAGGTACAAACACATTGGCTACTTTCACTGCCTCATCAAGTAACCCTCCTGGATTATCTCTAAGATCTAATACAATCTTTTCAGCACCTTGTGATTTCAATTGAACCAACGCTTCCTCAACTTCTTTTCCTGCATTCGTTGTAAAATCACTTAATCTCATGTACCCAACATCCTCATTGAACATACCAAAATAGGCCAAGTTGCTAATGACTATTTTCTTCCTTACAATCTTAACCTCGAATAATTCCTCCTTGCCTTGTCTTTTGATGGTCAAAACCACACTTGTACCTGGCTGACCTTTGAGCTTTGTACTTATATGTTGATTAGAATCTTTATCTATTTCCTTACCATTAATTTTTACAATTTGGTCTCCTATCAATAATCCGGCTTTATGGGCTGGAAAACCAATGTACGGCATCAGAACAGTATTAATCCCTTTTCTTTTGCTTACAACAGCTCCTATTCCACCATACTCCCCAGTAGTGGTTGTTCGATAATTCTCTAATTCACTTTCCGGAATATAGTTTGTGTAAGGATCAAGAGATGACAGCATGGCTTGAATTCCGCTGTTGATGATCTCTTCTGTAGGCAACTCATCTACATAATGGGTATTCAATTCACGATAAAGCGTAGTGAATATATTGAGGTTGCGAGTAATCTCAAATTCGTTGTCTTGATAGTAAGTAAATGAAAATAAACCTATCAACAAGCTCAAAGACAAAAACCCAATAACTACTCTTTTCATAAAATCATTTTTGATCCAATAGGACATCGCTATCCTTTTTGCAATTTATCACTTAAACGCCTTAAAGATTCAATAAGTTTTTTCTCAATAAAATCATAGGAGTGGATCTCCTTGGCCATGTAAATATAGCTAATCAATAAATAGCTTCCATTGATCGACTCTGAGAGCTTTTCATGTTTTTGAAGTCGGTAAGCTTCTTTGATGATACGTTTGATTCTGTTCCTATCAACAGCTCGCTTGTACTTCTTTTTAGATACAGACACCATAACCTGGTGGCAATCGGCTTCAGGAGAAGGGTTGGAAAGATACTTAAGCGTAAATGGATATAAATGAAAAGATGCTCCTTCGCTAAAAAGAGCATCTATCAGTTTTTTACTGTGAAGCCGTTCTTTTTTAGGGAATTTAAAATGCCTAGTTATTTCCGTCTTGTCCTCCATTGAATTGATTGAAGGTTAAAACTAACTAAGAATCTTATTTTTTACTCCCTCTTTCGCTTGATACAGTTAATTTCTTTCTGCCTTTCGCTCTTCTTCGCTTAATCACGGCTCTACCGCTCACATCTTCCATTCTAGCTTTGAATCCGTGCTTATTTTTTCTTTTTCTTTGCGAAGGTTGAAATGTTCTTTTCATCTTTTTTAATATTTATTTTATTAAAGCCCAAAAAACGGCTCTGTTTCCCCACTTTCGAAAATGGTGTGCAAAAATAGGCCGCTTTTATTTAATATCAAATACTGGATTCAATAGTTTCTATGCTGAATATTATGATTCTGCTAATAATGATTTCCTAATCCAATATTTATAAGGAATATTTGCTCAAAAAGGTAACGCCATATGATTTACTGTCGCATCGACTCTCTTGACCCTAACAATCATGAATTGGATATTTCTATTGTATTCAAGTCTGAACTGAAAAGCATCGATCTTTTTTTACCAAAATGGAGACCCGGTCGATACGAGGCATCGGATTTTGCGGTGAACTTAAAGAACCTTAAAATTTTTGACTCAAAAGGTGAAGAGATTCCATACATCCAAATTCAGTCCAATGGATGGCGCCTTAGTTTAGGAAATTCAAATGAATTCACCGTTCAATATACATTTTATGCCAATAAAATGGACGCTGGCAATTCTGTTGTCAATGATGAACAGTTATATATCAATTTTGTCAACTGCATCTTATATGCTCAAGAATTAATTGATAAACCAATTAATCTATCATTAAATATCCCTAACAATTACAAAGTTGAGTGTGCCTTAAAAAGAAACAAAAAAGGTGATTTGCTTGCTGAAAATTATCATGAGCTTGTAGACTCACCACTGTTGGCAAGTGCCAAACTTAACATTTTAGAATACACGATTTCAAAAACTAATTTCAAAATTATCTTCATGGGTAAACACCCACTGAAGAATAAAGACATCTTAGATGATTTCAGAAAATTCACTCAAAAACAATGTGATGTCATGGGAGGTTTCCCATGTTCGGAATATCTTTTTTTCATTCAGTCCTTAGATTACAAACATTATCATGGCGTAGAACATAAGCGTTCTACAGTATTAGTGCTAGGTCCAAACACTGAAGCATTCAAAGATGATTATTATGAAAAATTGATGGGTGTTGCCTCACACGAATTGTTTCACAGTTGGAATGTCACCAGAATTCGTCCAGCTGAAATGTCTCCGTATAACTACAAAGATGAAATCAATTTTGACACTGGGTTTGTTGCCGAAGGATTCACAACCTACTATGGTGACCATTTCTTAATAACTTCAGACACTTATACAACCGAACAATACCTCAAAGAACTTAACACACTTTGCAATCGGCATTTTTCGAATTTCGGAAGATTTCGAATTTCATTGATTGAAACTTCAAAGAGATTATGGCTTGATGGATACAAGAATATTTTCCCATCAAATAAAGTTTCTATCTATGTTAAAGGTGCACTCTCATCGCTCATTTTGGACTTGAATATTCGTAAAGCAACTAATCATCAGTCCTCCCTTATTGATGTTGTGAAAACTATGTACAACCAATACACATTTGAACATGGAGGTTATTCCTCTAAACAAGTTTTCCAATTATTAAAAGAATTGGGTGGCACCCATGTGGATTCCCTAGCTCAATCATTGATTGAAGGATCTTCAGACATCGAACCTCTCTTAATACAGGCTTTAGATTTTGTAGGTTTTAAATTGGTATTGGAACCACATAAAGATAAGCTTGCAGCTCATACTGGAATCATTGCCAAGGAAAATATTATTGTAGACCTTCACCCAGATTGCCCTTATCGAAACCTTTCGATAGGAGATGAAATTATTGGTCTAAATAAAAAAAACCTGGATGTAAGTCAAGCGCCCAAGACAGGCGATCTCCTTGAAGTAAAACATAGTCAAAACCTCCTGAAAATTGAAATCTTAATCACTGAGAGGATTTATCTACATAATTATAGTATCGGAATTGATGAAAGATGCAATGCAGATCAAACTAAATTTCGAGAAGAATGGCTTTCTAATTAAATGCCATTTAATAGGCCTTAATTTTTTCAATGCTTCCTAAAACTGTACTTTTGTGAAGAATAAGCACCCTTCTAACATGGAAACCTTTTTGATCGCATGAACATCAATGATTGGCTGGTAAAATTCCTAGTCTGGCGAATGAAACATATTAGTAATAATAATTTCATTCTTATGTTAAGTGGAGTGGTTGGAATCATCGCAGGTTTTGCAGCGGTGACGCTCAAAGGTTCGGTTCACATTATTCATAACTTTCTAGTTAATACCATTGAAGATAAAACAGGAATTAACTTCTTGTATCTACTCTACCCAATGATTGGTATCATTATCACCGTCATTGTTTCTAAATATTTTTTGAGACAAAGATTAGGACACGGCATCACTCAAGTGCTATTCTATATTTCTAAGAGATCTAGTATTGTTAGAAGGTCGATGATGTATTCACGTATGATTACTAGTGCCATCACAGTAGGGTTTGGCGGTTCTGTTGGACTGGAGGCACCTATTGTTGTGACAGGCTCAGCTATTGGATCCAATCTGGCAAGATTGACCCACCTCAACTATAAAAAAAGGACCCTACTCATAGCATGTGGAGCTGCTGCTGCCATTTCAGCAATATTCAATTCTCCAATAGCAGGTGTCATTTTTGCAATTGAGGTGATTCTAACGGATGTAACCATCAATAAATTTATCCCTATTCTACTCTCATCGGTTACTGGAGCTTTAGTTTCACTTTCCCTTTCTGAGGATGCCGTATTGTTCTCTTTTAAACTTAAGGATCCATTTCTTGCAGAACATGTTCATTATTTCATTTTTCTTGGAATTACCTGTGGAATTGTCTCCGTTCATTTTACACGGCTCACCTATTTGATTGAAAAACAGATTAACAAAATCAAGAATGACTGGAACCGAGCATTATTAGGAGGAATTGGTCTAGCGCTAATTATACTTACTTTCCCAGTCATGTATGGAGAGGGTTATGACATTATCAAACAACTTCTCCTCGGAAATGATAGCGTAATTTTTAACAATAGCTTGATTTATGGAAGCGGAACAGATCATACTTTATTAATCATTATTCTTTTGCTCGCAATTTTGGTCATTAAGCCAGTAGCTTCTGCTCTTACCATAGGTGCTGGTGGAAGCGGTGGAATATTCGCTCCTTCTTTATTTATGGGTGGCATTGCGGGCTATCTTTATGCGACTGTAGTCAACTCGGTTTTCTCGGTCAATATCAGTACAAGCAACTTCACTTTGGTTGGTATGTGTGGCGTAATGAGCGGTGTTCTTCACGCACCTTTGACGGCTATATTTTTAATAGCTGAAATCACTGGAGGCTATACTCTTTTTGTTCCCTTGATGCTGGTTTCTGCAATCGCCTTTACTACTATTAGTTACTTTGAGGAGCATTCACTTTATACCAAAAGTTTGATCGAAAAAGGAGACTTGATTCAATATAACAAGGACCGACAAGTCCTTAGCATGATGAAAATGAAAAAATTAATTGAATCAGATTTATTGACGATCCGTTATGATGCCAAATTGGAAGATTTGGTGAAACTCGTTAAAAAATCAAAACGAAATATTTACCCAGTCCTTAATCATGATGGAGGCCTAGAAGGTATTGTCACGTTGGATGATATTCGTGAGACCATGTTTGACGAAGAAGCACGAAACAGAATTATAATTAGTGAAGTAATGACTCGCCCACCCGCTGAAGTTAGCCCAATGGACTCTATGGAAGAAGTAATGAATAAATTTCAAGTCACCCAAGCCTGGAATTTGCCAGTTATAGAAAATGAAAAGTACTTAGGATTTCTCTCTAAATCACGCATTTTTAACGCCTATAGAACTAAACTTATCAACCAAGATAAAGATTAAGTGCTATTTACGTGTTTTTGAACTTTTTTAATTTATTCAATAACGCGTCTTTACGTAGATTTCTAGTTATCAACACGGTCATTCTTAAGTTATAATTATAATAATCTGATTATAAGCATTTTGAATACCTCCTTCTAAAGGATGTGGACAAATGCAAAAATTGTGGATAAATATATGCGATTTTGTTTTTAGTACTATTTACGGAAATTATTTATAATTGAATAAGACCTATGCAACCAACTATTAAATAGTACGTTATGTATTCTTCACAACTAAGAAACAGGCTATTACAAGCACATTTGAATAAAAAATGAAACATTTACTGTCTATAATTTTTATTTTTTCAATTTCAAAAATCAATGCCCAAACTGTTGAAATAATCAAATACCCACAGCTCTTGAAAATGATTGAAGTTGAAGATGATAAAACAAAAATTTTCAATTTTTGGGCTACTTGGTGCGGTCCTTGTGTAAAAGAACTGCCGCAATTTGAGCAACTGAATGAACAGTACCAGAACAAAGGAACTGAAGTGATATTGGTCAGTTTTGATTTTATTGAAGATTTGGACAAAAAGGTGAAACCTTTCATTCAGAAAAAGAGTCTAAAATCTAAAATATACCTTCTTGATGAAACAGATTACAATGCTTTTATTGATTTAGTTGATCCGTCTTGGAGTGGGGCTATTCCTGCAACCTTGATGGTGAATGCCAACCAAAATAAAAGGGCATTTTTCGAGAAAGAGTTTAAAGAAAGCGAATTAGAAAAAACATATATTGAATTTATCAACTAAATATAACGCTATGAAAAAGAATGTACTATTAATCATCGGTCTACTGACCATGGTGACTATCGTTTTTGTAAATGCCAAAAAAACCACTCCTTCCACCATAAAAGGTGGCTATGAAGTTGGTTCGGAAGTAAAAGATTTTAGTTTGAAAAATATAGATGGAAAGACGGTTTCAATGTCAGACTATACTGAAGCCAAAGGTTTTATAGTAGTCTTTACATGCAATACTTGCCCATACGCGAAGATGTATGAAAAAAGAATCGACAATTTGAATTTAAAATATGCTGATAAAGGTTACCCAGTACTAGCCATCAACCCAAATGACAAGGAAAAACAACCGGGAGATTCATTCGATGAAATGACTGCTCGTGCCAAAGACAAAAACTACTCTTTTCCATATCTATATGACGAGAATCAAGAAGTTGCCCTTCGATACGGAGCAACAAGGACTCCTCACATTTATATAGTCAATAAAGAAGCAAAGAACCTTAAAGTAGTCTACATAGGTGCTATTGACAATAATCCTAAAGATGCAAAGTCAGTAGATGTAAAATATGTAGAAGAGGCCGTCAATAATTTACTAGATGGAAAGACAGTTGAAACGACCAAAACAAAAGCCATCGGCTGCTCAATTAAATGGAAAGAAGCATAACTAGTTATGCCTTATGATAATATAATGTTGAACAATTCTTATTGTTCAACATTTTTTTTGCCTGATTGTATACATCTTCAGCTTTGACCTCCATAATGTTTTGCAGGTCGCTATTGACAAGTTCCGTATCTCCTAGCATTGTATAATATGCTAAATGCATGGCACGATTCAGTACTTCTAGTTCTGAAAAAAGATGTGAAGATTCGGCTTGAACTTTCACATTCTCCAATTCCGAATTAAATGTGATGTCCAATTGCAAATTGCTTATTTCCTCCTCAATTGCTTCTTCTACGGCTTCAAAAGAAGCTCCATCTCGAAGTTTTCCACTGATAACGAATAAACCAGGATCAACAGATCCTGTGATGTAAGATCCAATTTTGGTCATGAGGTTTTTCTCTTTAACTAGAGAATTATACAACCTCGATGCTACTCCTCTTCCAAATAAATCCGAGAATAGATCTGACTCATAATAACCATTTTCCAACCTGCCTGGCATGTGATAAACTTTATAAATAGAGTTCAAAGGCACCTCGCCTTTGAGTTCCAAATGCCTTAACTCATTTTGCAATTCTTCTTTTGGTAAGTTCCTTTCATAATTAACTCCTTTTGGTATAGGACCAAACCATTTTTCAGAGAGTTCTTTCACTTGATCAAAACCTACGTCTCCTGCAACTACCAACACAGCGTTATTGGGGGTGTAATACTTTGAGAAAAACGCCTTAACATCAGACATTTTAGCTTCTTCAATATGACTTACTTCTTTTCCAATTGTTGGCCAACTATAAGGATGCTTTTGATAAGCTATGGGACGAAGTTTCAACCAAACATCTCCATAAGGTTGATCAAGATAACGTTGTTTGAACTCTTCAACGACCACTTTTTTTTGAACATCCAACACTTTTTGATCAAATGAAAGAGAGAGCATCCTATCAGACTCCAACCAAAAAGCGGTTTCCAAATTATTTGAAGGTATGGTGATATAGTAGTTCGTATAATCAGGCGTTGTAAAAGCGTTATTTTCACCACCTACTTTTTGCAAAGGCTCATCAAATGCAGCAATATTCTTTGAACCTCCAAACATCAAATGCTCAAATAAATGAGCGAATCCTGTTTGATCTGGATCTTCATCTTTAGAACCTACATCATAAAGAATATTGAGTACTGCGACTTTAATGGAATGATCCTCATGAACCACAACCTTAAGGCCATTATCTAATTGGAAGCTTTGATATTTCATAAAAAGTATTTGAGCAAAAGTAGGCTACTTACTCTTCATTAAAAATGAAAAAATACGAATAGCAAAAAAACGCCATATTACAACATCAATTTCCGCGAAAGCTTATTTTTGTTAACGATCAGAACGACAATCTAAAAATGAAATTTGACAGAAAAGAATTAAGCGATGACGAGCTGATTTCTTTTTATGAGAAACTGCTTCTTCCTCGTTTGATAGAAGAGAAAATGTTTCTTTTGTTAAGACAAGGGAAAATTAGCAAGTGGTTTTCTGGCTATGGCCAAGAGGCTATTTCTGTTGGGGCAACTTTAGGATTGCAAAACGATGAGTATTTACTACCCATGCATCGAAATTTGGGAATGTTCACCACTCGTGGCATTCCTTTGAATCAACTATTCGCTCAGTTCCAAGGTAAGAATGAGGGTTTTACCAAAGGCAGAGATCGTTCGTTTCACTTTGGTTCAAAAGCACATCATATTGTCGGTATGATCTCACATCTGGGTCCGCAAATGGGAGTAGCAGACGGGGTAGCTTTAGGTTCTCTATTGAAAGATGAGCAAAAAGCTACGTTAGTGGTAACAGGAGACGGAGGTGCAAGCCAAGGCGATTTTCATGAAGCCATCAACGTCGCTTCTGTTTGGCAACTGCCCGTTATCTTTCTTATTGAAAATAACCAATGGGGGCTTTCTACACCAAGTAATGAGCAATTCAATTTTGATTCGTTTACAAAAAAAGGTCCTGGTTATGGGGTTAAAACAAAGCAAATTGATGGAAACAACTTTTTAGAGGTATATCATGCTGTCAAAAACATAGCAGAAGAAATAAGAGAAAAGCCTCAACCATATCTTTTAGAATGTATGACCTTTAGAATTAGAGGGCATGAAGAAGCGAGTGGTACAAAGTACTACCCAAAAGGTCTCATTGAAAAATGGAGTAAAAAAGATCCAGTTGATAACTTTCAAAAATACCTTCTGGCTCAAAAGATCATCACAGAACAAACTGATAATTCATTAAAAGAAAAGATTAAGAAAGACATTAGTAATGCGGTGAGAATTGCTGACAGCTACTCGCTTCCTCTTGCAAATACCAATCTTGAAAAAGCAGATCTGTTCGCTAAACTTGAAAAAAAAGCAACCCTTCCAAAAGGCAAAACAAAAAAAGAAAAAAGGTTTGTTGATGCAATTAGTGAAGCACTATTACAAAGTTTAGAAAAGTACCCAGATTTAGTAATCATGGGTCAAGACATTGCAGCTTATGGCGGGGTTTTCAAAGTCACTGAAAGCCTTTTGAGCCTCTTTGGGGAAAAACGTATTCGGAATACACCATTGTGCGAATCAGGCATATTAGGAACTTCATTAGGACTTTCAATCCAAGGAATTAAATCCGTAGTGGAATTGCAATTCGCAGATTTTGTTAGTACGGGGTTCAATCAAATTGTCAATAACATTGCTAAAATTCACTACCGATGGGGGCAAAATGCTGATTTGGTAATTAGGCTTCCTACTGGTGCTGGTGTAGGCGCAGGACCTTTTCATTCACAGTCTAATGAAGCATGGTTTTTTCACACACCAGGGTTGAAGATCGTATACCCCTCAAATTCTTTCGATGCCAAGGGACTACTGAATGCAGCAATTGCAGATCCTAACCCCGTTCTTTTCTTTGAACACAAAGCGCTTTATCGCAGTATTTCTATGGAAATACCGACTGACTACTATACTTCAGAAATAGGCAAAGCCAAATTAGTGGAAGAAGGTAAGGATATTTCAATAATCACTTATGGAATGGGTGTGCAATGGGCTCAAGAAATTATAAAAAAAGACAACATTTCTGCTGACCTACTAGACCTAAGAACATTGATTCCTTGGGATAAAAAGGCAATTGAAAAAACTGTAAAGAATACTGGGAAAGTCATTATTTGTCATGAAGATACTTTGACAGGAGGAATTAGCGGAGAAATCGCCTCTTGGGTAAGTGAAAATCTATTTGAAGTACTGGATGCACCTGTAATGAGGGAAGGGTCATTGGATACTCCAGTTCCTTTTTCTCAAAATCTCGAAGCTAATTTCCTTCCAGTAGAAAGATTGAGAAAGAAAATACAAGATTTGGTAAAATATTGAATGACTCAACTATTTCATATATCGATCAATATATTTAGTAACTTTCCGTTTGAATAGTGCAGGTGTATATTCATGATTAAAAGGCATTTCTTCTTTTTTTTTATAGCAATTATTTTGGTTTTGGCCAACGGTGAAACGACCTATGCCCAATTATTGGAAGACAGAAATAAACTTAAGACTTCTAAAAGAGATAGAAAACCATTTGCCCCTTTTAAAAAGAATGTAAAAAAGTCTGCCAAAACGGGGTCTCGACCAGATGTGATGAAAGCCAGACCTACGAGAACTTCAAAAGACATTGCAGGAAAAGGTTCTGACAGACAAATAGCGCCAAGGTATTCTCAAAACCAACATTGGGAAAAAGAAAAAAAGGATCCACCAAGGTTCACCCAAGATGCTGCTGGGCAAGGGTATGACAAAATAAAAGTTAACCCTAGGTATACGTACAAGGACAAAAATTCTGGCGTTCGAAACGTGAATCCAAGATTTTCTAAGGCACCCTCTTATGTAGCCTATCCTGCCAGCAATCAGAAAAAAGGATTCTTACCTACCATCCAATTATTCCAACCTAAACCCAGATACAAACAAGGAAAAGAATCAAATTATTTTGGCCCTAGAGTTAAAGCTGTTTACTCTCCATCGAACTCTATGGCAAAACACAATCAAAACCTTGAAGATTACCAGAAGCACATTAGTAAAAGTGGAAAAAAGGGGCCATATGACGATCAGACAAACCATATGTTTAAAACAAAGCGTATGAAAAGACCTAAAAATAGTCACCCAAGTGCCATGTATTTATCGGCCAAATACGATAACAATTCTACTGTCAGAAGTACTAAAAGAAAATTTAGTGTAACCTGGGTACGAGTATTTGGGAACAAAACCCAACCAAAAGGTGTTAAGAAAAAACCAGGCAAATCGAAGTTTGATAAAGACGAGCAGGAGATCTGGAATAATGAAGAGAGAGAATACACTAGAAATTGACATGAACTGGAAAGAATTAGAATCCAATACGCAGCTACAAGACATTAAAAAAGAATCAGCACAACAACCGGTATTAATTTTTAAACATAGTACAAGATGCAGTGTGAGTAGTATGGCACTAAATCGTTTAGAAAGATCCTGGAATCCTGAAGAGTTAGAAGGACTGAAAATATACTATTTGGACCTCATCCAACATAGAGATATATCAAATCAAATTGCACATGATTTCGATGTGCCTCATGAGTCCCCTCAAGTTTTAATCATTTCGGATGAAAAGTGTGTCTATCATAATTCCCACATGGGCATATCGTACCATGAAGTAAAACGCATTTTTGAAGACTTTATGCCTGCATAAATTAAGCTTCTTCCTCTTTTAGTGATTGAATGGTAGTTTTAATCTTTACTGCTTTGCGTCCATATAAAAGATGAATGAGTAATAAGGCAAATGAAAGGGCAATGACAATGGCTATTATGTGAAATGAAAAATGATGACTATTGATTTTTTCAATAAAATTAATAGATCCTTCATTTTTGTAATACTCTCCTACGAATATGGCCAATAAATATGCCGGCAAAATCAGAATGAAACTTGTGAGATTGTAATGGAAAATAAAGCGCTTCATCATACGATGAATTTCTTCAAGATAGGTCAACACATCTCTTTCAACAATTTTACTATCCATCCTTTCTATTAGGTTTTTATAGTAGACAAAGAATAACACATTCAAAACAATCATTGACCAACCGGCTATCCACATTTGTTCGGAAAATGTTACTATCATCGCTCCCAGAAAAACACCAAAGTTGATCCACTTTTCAACCTTCAAGGTCTTTATAAATTTTGATATAACATTCTGAGATCCTTGATTTATCATTTTATCAATTTGCTCCTTCCCAATACTGGCGTCCCCTTTATGATCACCAGTCTTCCATATTTCCCTAATATCCTCCTCTTTCATTGATGATGTTTTTTAATTGATTCTTTACTCTGTTGACTTTCGCCCCAACATTTGTCACTGTAATACCTAATATTTCAGCCATTTCTTTGTAACTCTTTTCTTCCAAATAGAGAAGAATAATGGCACGGTCTGATTCTCTCAACAGCTTAATGGCTTTGAACAATAGTGCTAGTTTTTCCTCTTGTGCATGATCATAATCGTCACTTACATCTGGAATTTCTTCTCTCGTTGTAAAAACATTCTTTTTCTTTTTTCGAAGTTGAGACAAACAAACATTAAGACAAACTCGATACACCCATGTCGAAATTTTAGAATCTCCTCGAAAGGAATCAAAAGATCGCCAAAGCTGAACAATACACTCTTGATAATAATCATCAAAATCATCCTTCGTGTCAGTATAAATCCGACAAACTTTCGCTATTACTCGATGGTTATCATTCAAAAATTCCTGAAAGTCCGGCTTCATATTCGCAAAGGTTAGTGCAGTTTCAAGATTATTTATTACAACTTATTTAATAGGCATTCTTTCGAATTGCTTGTCTCGATCGAAAAGATATCTATAAGTATGGTGTGTTTTACCTATTTCACCTCCTACTTGTTTAACCACTAAGATCATCTTTCTATTGAAATCTCCTATCCAATTCATTTCTAATATAGGATAGCGACGATAATCTTTTTGAACCATTTGTGCAGTAGCCATGACTAATGCACCGTCTAACCCTTTGCCTTGATGTTCTGGAGCTACTCCAAATACTAAACCTAACATTTTTTTATTGGTCTTTCTCCATTTATGCCAGACAAACTTAATTTTTCCATACCAATCCAATTTGCCATTGACATGCTTAAATATTTGATTGACTTCTGGAAGATTGACATAAAACGCCACTGGTTCGTCCTTAAAATAGGCAAACCATATAATCTTTTCATCAATGATGGGTTTCATCTGCTTCATGATAGATGACGCTTGTTCTTTGGTCATTTCTGCTACGCCATCATGCCCAGCCCACGCTTTGTTATAAACCAGCCTAAAGTCTTCTGTGAATCTGGGTAATTCTTTTAGCCGCATGTGTTGGAATGAGTAGTTAGGATCTTTATTCAAGATATCTGACTTAGCCATAATCCTAGGGTGAAATGGATCAAATGTATTGCGTATAAAAGTGAATTGTTTGAAGTACACTTCAAACCCGTACTTTTCAAAAAGGTCCAAATAATACGGGGGATTATAATTACACTGGTAATTCGGCTCAATATGAAAACCATCCGCTAATGCTCCCCACCAACGATCTCTCTCGCCAAAATTAATCGGACCATCCATGGCCTCCATTCCCATACTAACCAGCCATTTTTTGGCTTCATCAAACAGCATGTTGGCTGCAAATTGATCATCGATGCATTCAAAAAAGCCTACACCTCCTGTGGGTTGATCATTGTCTTTATTCGCTATTTTTTCATTAGTGAAAGCTGCGATTCGGCCAATAGCATTTCCCTCATCATCGATCAATATCCACCGCACACAACGACCGTATTTGAAAGTCTTATTTTCCTTTTCATCGAACACCCCTTCAATGTCCTTGTCTAAAGGTCTAATCCAAACAGGATAGTTTCGGTAAAGCGAAACAGCCAAATCTATGAACTGTTTTTTTTCTCTACTGTTTTTGACTTTCACTAATTCCATTCCGTAAAAATAATTCTATTTGGCTATGAGGCTAGAATGCATTTATTTTTCTTTTGACAATTATTTTACTAGTAGATTTTGGAAAAGATAAAAAGCATCTTACTTTTGCAGACCATTACAAAAATGGTCCGTTCGTCTAGGGGTTAGGACACTGGGTTTTCATCTCAGCAACAGGGGTTCGATTCCCCTACGGACTACAGTAACAGGGACGACTTGTCGTTCCTTTTTTAATGAAAAAGTAATGGTCCGTTCGTCTAGGGGTTAGGACACTGGGTTTTCATCTCAGCAACAGGGGTTCGATTCCCCTACGGACTACAAAAGCTACTCATAGGAGTAGCTTTTTTTGTTCCTACATATACGATATCGTTTATTCTAGTCCTTCGGGGGCTCACCCACTACCTGGCCCATCACTAAAATCAT
>JAGDZN010000012.1:228823-228972 GCA_049115835.1 Reichenbachiella sp. | reverse complement strand
CATCCACAGGATAATTTCTTTACGCTTTGTCCTCCTACGGACTACAAAAGCTACTCATAGGAGTAGCTTTTTTTGTTCCTACATATACGATATCGTTTATTCTAGTCCTTCGGGGGCTCACCCACTGCCTGGCCCATCACTAAAATCAT
>JAGDZN010000012.1:0-228814 GCA_049115835.1 Reichenbachiella sp. | reverse complement strand
CATCCACAGGATAATTTCTTTATGCTTTGTCCTCCTACGGACTACTTTAAAGCTACTCGATTGAGTAGCTTTTTTATTGACATAGAACCCGACTAAGTACAACACTTTATTAAATCCAATAATTGCTGGCCAGGCAATTTACTTTTTTCGGAGGAGACCACAACCTCCTTAGCAGATATGCCCTAACATTTTAATCTTTTATTATTATTTCAGGAATAGCAAAATTAATTCCTCATTCCACTTACCGTTAAGGTGAAATTAAGATGGAGTTAAGGTAGAAAGTTTTAATTGCTCATGTTTTGAGATTGACTAAAAAATACCAAAACAATAATATGTTGGTAGGCATCAATTTAAAGACCTAAATGAGTTATAACGTAATTGAGAGCTTCATGATAGAATGTCTGAAAAAGTCAAAATAGAATACATCGAATGGAATGTGGTCAGATACATAGATCATTCAAAATAAAATTGACTCCCAAGTAGAGCATCAGTTTACAATACTAATAAATAAGAAATTTAAACAAAATTATGAAATCAAAAGCAACCCTTATTGCGCTTAGCATTTGTGTTTTGATAATCAGTTGTACTTCCAAAAAGGAGACGGCTCTAAACAAAGATTTTACGTCCTATGTGGATCCACATATTGGCAACTTAGCTCCATTTTTGGTCCCCACATTTCCTACATTTCATCTACCTAATCAGATGGTAAAGATGGTACCTGATAAAAAAGACTACCTTCATGATCAACTCAAAGGGTTTCCACTCACCCAGCCGAATCATAGAATGAAAAAATACTTTATGATGAAACCTGTTCAGGGCGATATATCTTCCGATTCTTGGGGTAAAATGCTAACTATCGACCATGACCTGGAGATTTATAAACCATGGCTATACGAAACATACCTTATCGAGGATGATATCAAAGTGTCCTACTCACCTGCTGCTAAGGGTGGAGTATTTAAATATCAATTTAAAGAGCCATTGTTGGAGACACACTTGCTATTCCAAGGACAATTCTTGGTTTCTAAGAGTACTTCCAATGTTATTCAGCTTCAGGATAAAATGATCAAAAAAATCAAAGGGCCGGATCCTACTCAAAGAGAAATGGCCATCTATGCCTATGTAGTGTTCGAAGATGGACAAGGAAAGCCAGTAGAAATCAATGTTTCAAGTGGTAAAAGTAAAACAGACATAACCATTGCTTCTAATATATCAGGGGAGTTAATCGTAAAGTATGGCATCTCCTATATAGACCATGAACAGGCCAAAGAAAATTGCACAAAGGAGCTGGCTGACAAATCATTCGATCAGGTAAAAACAATTGGTAAGGCAGCCTGGCATAAAGTGATCAATCAAATAGAAGTGTCTGGAGGAACTGAGAGTCAGAAAAGGACCTTCTATACCTCCTTGTACAGAACCTATGAAAGAATGGTCGATATTAATGAGTATGGAAGGTATTTTGACGTTTATACAGGTAAAACGCATAAAAGTGATCGACCATACTTCGTAGATGATTGGGTTTGGGATACTTATCGCGCTCATCATCCGTTGCGAACCATTCTCAATCCTAAGCAAGAAGAAGACATGATGCAGTCATATGTCCAAATGTACAAGCACAGTGGGTGGATACCGACTTTCCCAGTGGTCACGGGTAATCATATGTGTATGAACGCTTATCACTCCTCAGCAATATTTATTGATGGCTTCCGCAAAGGTCTGAAAAATTTTGATATCGAGGACGCCTATACTGGAGTGAAGAAAAATCTCTATGAGGGCACCTTTACACCATGGAGACAAGGAAAGGCTCGTACCGCACTGGACGATTTCATGCATGAAAACGGTTATTTTCCTTCATTGAATATCAATGAAGAGGAGAGTGAACCGATGGTGGATGATTTTGAAAAACGACAGCCGGTGGCAGTCACCCTGGGAGCCAGCTACGATTTCTGGGCACTTGGAGAATTAGCCAAAGAGCTTGGAAAGGATGAGGATTACGCTGACCTCTCTCAAAAAGCGCTGTACTATCAAAACCTTTGGCACAAGGATCATCAACTCTTTATGCCTAAAAATGATCTTGGAGACTGGGTAGCGATTGATCCAAAAAAGGATGGAGGCAAAGGATATAGGAATTATTACGATGAAAATAACGGGTGGACGTATGCATGGGATGTCCAGCAAGACATCCCAGGATTAATCAATTTATTGGGAGGCAAAGAGAAGGCGCAGACGAGGTTGGACCGAATGTTCAGGGAGCCTTTGGGAATGAGAAAAAGTGATTTTTATGTAAATGGAGCGAACTCTACAGGTATGGTCGGACAGTTTTCAATGGGTAATGAACCCTCCTTCCATATACCCTATTTGTATAACTACGTTGGAGCTCCCTGGAAAACACAGAAGATGACTCGCTTACTTTTGGATGTATGGTTTCAGGATAACCTATTTGGCATTCCTGGAGATGAAGATGGAGGTGGTATGACTTCATTTGTTGTTTTTACTTCACTAGGGTTTTATCCGGTGACTCCCGGTCTACCTTACTATAACATTACGAGCCCGGTGTTTGAAAAATCAACCATTAATCTGCAGAATGGAAAATCCTTTACCATAACTGCCAAAGGGGCCAGTAAACGAAAAAAGTATATTCAGCAGGCCTTTCTAAATGGTGATGAGCTGGATGCCCCATTCATCAAACACGAAGACATTATGGCTGGCGGTGAGTTGAAACTGATTTTGGATGAACTCCCCAACAAAAGTTGGGGCACCAATGCAACTTTCCTCAATTAAACAACCATCTATACGATGAAGCAACCAAGTAAATTCAATCAGAACTGCCGATATACACAACGTAGGATTGAATTTCTTGAGCATTGTATCTGACTATGGAGAAACAAATAGAACAGATGAAAAAAATAAGCATAATATTGACAATTATCCTTTGCCAGTGGGCCTCATTAGCACAAGACTCTCCAAATGTGCTCTTTATCCTTGCTGATGACATGGGGTACGGAGATTTGGGCGTTATGGGGCACCCCTATGCCAAAACCCCAAATATGGACAAGCTGGCCTCAGAGGGGAAAGTGTTTACCCAAAGCTACATGTCCGGAGCGTGGTGTGCTCCAAGTAGATCGGCGTTGATGACCGGACTATATCCTGCCAGGCAGTTCAACCAAACACACATGATTGAAAAGGACAAGCCTACCGTTACACGCGTACTGAATGATGCTGGATATGCTACTGCCCATATAGGCAAATGGCACATAGGAGCGGATAAAAAAGGAGTTACGGGAGCCCCTCCTCCGTCGGATTACGGAATTGACATGAGTTTTACCACCCAAAGCAATGGGCCTGGATTTACATCTCAAGACAAGAAAAAAGAGCACTATCGCGAAAAAACCACACCGGAATATGTAGACTTAGCGTTGAATTTTATCAAAGAATCCAAGGAAACTCCTTTTTTTCTTAACCTTTGGCTCTATCCTACACATTCTTATATTGATCCACTACCCGAATACCTAGACAGGTTTAAGGATTTGAAAGTAAACAAGAATGATTTCGAAAGCGACTACCAAAGAGACTTCCTAGAATTCATCGAAGATAATGGTGATTTGGATGCCGCAATGCAAGCCTATTGTGCAGACTTGTCCCAACTTGATGATGAGGTAGGTAGACTCCTTGAAGGACTGAAAGCGATGGGGATGGAAGAGAATACCATCGTCATTCTGTCAAGTGACAATGGTCCGGGTCCTATCTACGGTTACCCTCAGGATATGGGTGGAATCCTAAAGAGACTTCCTAAAAAGCCAACATTGATCAACAGCGTAGGATCAGCGGGCCCTTTCCGGAACAGAAAAAATACTTTATTCGAAGGTGGAATCCGGGCGCCATTGATCGTGAAATGGCCCGGTAAAGTAAAATCAGGGGCCATAGATGAAGAGACCGTATTTGTAGGCGCAGATTTTATGCCAACAGTAACCAGTTTGACGGGTGTCAAAGTTCCCAATTGGGGTATTGATGGCCAGGATATTAGTCCGGCAATATTAGGAGAATCCCAACCACGTCAGGACGTAGTGTACTGGAGTGACAAAGCCCACTGGGCAGCTTTGAGAGATGGCAATATCAAGGCACATATAATCCGAAATCAGGTGCATGTATATGATCTTCAAAATGATATTGGAGAACGAAACAATCTGGCTTTGAAAGATGCTGTTTTGGCAGAGAAATATAAAAAAATGCTCAATGACTGGTTGAGTAATATGTATCAGGTGAAAAGCAAATAGTCCATCCAACTTACGAAAATACTCTGAGGTTCGTGTTTTCAGATTTTTCCTTGAATGGAAAAGTTAGTCAGTAGACACAATAACTAAAAAAACTATAAACAAAGTTCGGAATAATGGTCTGTAGAATGAAAACGAAAATTTACATTAAATGTGTTCTGGTAATAAGTATCCTTGTTACATATGGCTGTGGAAGCCAAGGGAGCAAAAATGACCTTTCCACAAACAAAAAGAACGTCGTATTTATCATTGCGGATGACTTGAACAAAACATTGGGGACCTATGGTCATCCAATTGTCAAAACACCCAACATTGATAAGTTGGCAAGTTTGGGAATACAGTTTGAAAATGCGCATTGCAATTATGCTGTTTGTAACCCCAGTCGTACTTCATTTTTGACCGGAATTCGTCCGGAAAACCTCGGGATTTTGGATAACCGAACCGCATTGCAATCAGTACTTGGAGATCGACAAACTTTGCCTATGCTCTTCAAGAACAACGGGTATCATACAGTGAATATTGGAAAAATATTTCATAGTAGAAAGGAATCATTCAATGATATGAAGGCCTGGGATGAGCTTCACCAATTCAAGAGTACAGCAATAGGTGAACAGGGAGAAGGTCGAAACATTACGGATGGAGCGCTTAAATGGTGCAATTGGAAAGCAACAGAAGGTGGAGATGAAGACCAGAAAGATGGTCAGAATGCGGCGAAAGCGGTAGAATTCATCAAGTCAGCTCATGATGAACCATTTTTTCTTGCGGTTGGATTTCACAAACCTCATGATCCATTTCATGCGCCCAAGAAATATTTTGATCTATATCCAATGGAAGATTGCAATCCTCCAGAGATGCCAATTGATTGGCAACCAGCTTATAATCACTCTTTGCCAACTCAATATCCCGTCTTTGCAAAATTTACCGATCAGGACAAGCGTGAATTTTTGAGATCGTATTATGCCTGTGTCAGTTTTATGGATGCACAGGTTGGTAAAGTGATTACCGCCTTGGAAGAGACCAAGCAATTGGATAACACCTTGATTGTATTCATTAGTGACCATGGTTATCATCTGGGAGAACATAATTGGTGGAACAAAGTCACGCTTTATGAGAATGGCACATCGGCTCCTTTTATCGTAATGGATCCTTCGATTAAACAAAAAGGATATAAAACTGGGGCTATGATTGAGTTTATCGACATCTACCCTACGCTTGCTTCATTATGCGATTTAAAAGGAATTCCGAATTACTTGGAAGGAGAGAGTTTTGAAAAAGTGTTGGTCAATCCCGAATTACCAATGAGGAGTGAAGTTCGATCAGTAATCAGGAGGGGAAAAATGCTTGGCAAATCTGTGAAAAATGAAAAATGGAGATACATCAGCTGGGGCGAAGGTAAACAAGGACATGAATTGTACCACCAGGTAAGTGATCGCGCCGAATACAACAATCTGGCGGAAGACCCTAGATATGCGGATGAGGTCAAAGTAATGCAAGGTCTGCTTGCCAATTAATCAAATTGAAATAAAGAACTATTTAGAAATAAAAAATATAATAATGAATAAACTCACACTTATAGTTTTAGTGTCTTTGGTTGCGCTGAATGCATGCCAATCACCAAAGACGAAAAAAGAGGTTTCCCAGAAGAGACCCAATATCCTATTTATCATGTCTGATGATCATGCCTATCAGGCGATCAGCGCCTATGATGATAAGCTCATATCCACACCCAATATTGATAGAATAGCGAACGAAGGCATGCTGTTTACCAATGCATGTGTGACCAATTCTATCTGTGCCCCATCACGCGCTGTATTGCTGACTGGAAAGCACAGCCACATCAATGGTAAGACGGACAATGTGTTTCCATTTGATACCACTCAGGTGACTTTTCCTCAGATCATGCAAGATGCTGGCTATCAAACTGCCATGTTTGGTAAACTACATTTTGGTAATAACCCAAAAGGATTTGATCAATTCAAAATTCTACCCGGTCAGGGACGCTATTACAACCCGATTTTTATTACAAAGGATTCAGGCCGTGTTGAAGAGACGGGATACGTGACGGATATCATCACAGACATGACATTGGATTGGCTAAAAGAAGACAGAGAAGAAGACAAACCATTCCTGATGATGTATTTGCACAAAGCACCACACAGAGAGTGGCTACCTGCACCGAGACATTATAAAGAATTCACCCAGAAGACCTTTCCTGAGCCTGCTACACTATTTGATGATTATGAGGGTAGAGGCACTGCCGCCAAAGAGGCTGAAATGAACCTCCTCGAGCACATGAACTGGGCCGGAGACTCCAAAATACGTCCTGACATAATGGACGAGCTGGGCATTGCTGAAGGCAGTACGTGGGACAAGAAGGCTTTCGCCCGAGAAGTCGGTGCAATGAACGCTGAGCAGCGCGCAGAATGGGATGCGGTTTATGACCCGATCAACGAGGAGTTTAAAAAGAACTACCCTAATATGTCTCAAAAAGAGTTGATGCAATGGAGGTACCAGCGCTATATGCAAGACTATCTAGGATCTATTACCTCAGTGGACGAAGGCGTCGGCCGTGTACTTGATTATTTGGAAGAAAGTGGGTTAGCTGAAAACACCATTGTGGTGTATACCTCCGATCAGGGGTTTTACCTAGGAGAGCATGGTTGGTTCGACAAGCGATTTATTTACAACGAATCTTTCAAAACACCCTTTTTGGTTAAATGGCCGGGACAAATTGCTCCAGATTCTAAGAATACACAGATGGTGCAAAACCTGGATTTTGCACAGACTCTTCTGGATGCTGCTGAGATCAAACAACCAGAAGATATGCAAGGAGAAAGCCTAATACCTTTGTTGAAAGGAGATACGGCCAACTTCAGAGAAGCCGTTTACTATCATTACTATGAGTACCCAGCAGTACACATGGTCAAGAGACACTATGCTATCGTCACAGAAGAGTACAAATTGATTCATTTTTATCATGATGTAGATGAATGGGAGCTGTATAATAGAAAGGATGACCCACAAGAAATGACTAATGTATATAACGATCCGACGTACGCAGATGTCGTCACCAAACTTACTCAAGAGCTCAAGGAGCTAAGAGTGAAATACAAAGACTCACCAGAGTTGGATCAGGCCAATATTGAACGATTTATGAAACGCAAAAAGGGCGCTGAATTAGGTCATTAAAAACTCCAATTCATAATGCAAATCGCTGTTAGAAACTATCAAATGAATAACAGCGATTTTTTATGTTCAAAAAATGTCCGTCTTACCGAGAGTATTCAATCTTTTCCTTTTATCTCAAAACTCATTATTAGTTTAAGCAAGGCGCATTAATACTGCTTTGGCAAGCTTGTACAATTCTTGATAGCTTAATAAATTCTGTCAATAGGAATAGGTCTGGTTAGAATCTCAATTAAAAATAACCCTGAGTTTCAAGTATATTGTCAATCCACACCACAATAAGAATAGAAAAGACTAGAAACGAGTGGTCAATAGCCGTTTCTAGTCTTCATCTGCCTGGTTGAATTTTGCCTTTAGCGTATAGAATATCGCCAATTAGATTTCAAGGAAAACATATGTAAGTTGAACCTGAACTTTCCATATGTTTTCCATGAGTATCATTTGGACTTAGCTTTAGTCTTATCTTTATGCGACATAGGCTCTCCCATTTCTGATCGCCATTTGTCGTAATCCTCTTGTAATCTTTTAGCTATTTCAGGATATTCTTCTATGATGTTTTTACTTTCACCAATATCTTCAGCTATGTTATACAGTTCGATAATTCCTTGCTTGTTTCTTACCAATTTGTACGCTCCTTGTCTGATAGCCCATTTGCCCTCATTGCCATCCCAAACAAGTTGCTCATGGAGCGGAGCTTTTTGATTTCCTGTCATAACTGGAATTAAAGATTTACCATCAAACGCTCTGTCTTTTGGTAATTTCTGACCAGTGACATCTAGTATGGTTGGTAAAATATCGAGAGATATGACAGGTTCATCATTCGTCCCTGATGATATCTTGCCAGCCCAGCTCATCACAAAAGGCACTCTTATTCCTCCTTCATAAGTACTTGCTTTGTAGTCTCTTAGTGGGGAGTTGTCTGCCATAATAGCTTTTGATCCGCCATTGTCTGAGAAATAGATAATCAACGTATTGTCGTATATGCCTTCATCTTTGAGTTTTTGAATCACCTTGCCTATAGCCAAATCCATTCTATAAAGCATGCCTAGCATAGTGTCTCGCTTAGGATCACCAGTGTTGAATCGTGCTACATCTTTCTCCGGAGCTTCGAGTGGAGCATGTACAGCATTGAATGGCAAGTATAGGAAAAATGGGTTCTTATCTTGAGCGTGTCTATCTATAAAATCTATAGACTCATCTGCTAAAATATCGGTCAGATAACCCTCGTCTTCAATAATTTCATTGCCTCGGTACATACTGTTATGGGCAGTCTTTTCATTATGTGACAAATCGAAGTAGCTATGTCCACCGTGACCTAAAAAACCATAAAACTCATCGAAACCTCTCTGCAACGGTCTGTAATCATACTCTAGCCCTAAATGCCATTTGCCAAAAATACCCGTAGAATAGCCGTCTTGTTTAAGATAGTCAGCTAGCGTAATTTCTTCTTTGGACATTCCATCTCTAGAGTCTCGGGCTCTAAAAAAACCAAATCGCTGTTGATACCTGCCGGTAAGCAGACCTGCTCTTGTAGGGGAACATACATAACCACTGGCATACCCTTGTGTAAACACTATGCCTTCTGAGGCCAGATTGTCAATGGCTGGAGTAGTAATTTGATCAGTATGGCGCTTCTGAAAAGTGGCATCTGCATATCCCTGATCGTCGGATACGATCAATACTATATTTGGTTTGCCCTTGAGCTTATCAGATTGTCCTGCTTGAACTGTGCTAGATAGCATAACCAGCAATAAGCCCCATAGTATCTTGATCTCGTTACTTCTCATTGTCATTCTCATTTCAGTTTTAAATTTCAATTTCAACTTGAACCGTGATGCAACTATACAACTGCAGCTTTAATGAAATCTTAATGGACAATGACCAGAGTGAAAATAATAAGAAAATAAAGCCTAAAAAATTGCTTCCGTCAATGATAAATAATACCGCAATATTTTATTGACAAAAATGATCAATTTTTAAAGTTGCAGTTTGAGACAAATCCGTGTTCATCTTTCCTTAAGATATTATTAATTATTCAAATGTAGATTGAAGTGTAAGATGAATTTAAGGGCGTTACCAAGAGCTCTTAATTAGCATCTTCCAAAGCAATTATCACTAAGATTCTAAAGAACAATATGAATATTCGAAAATTCAAGCTCATTTGCTACCCCCTATTACTCGTCATCTTTGGAGTTAGTTGTTTGACAAAAAATAAGATAGCAAATGAACCTGTAGATTTAGTTTATCCTTTTCTTGATACTTCGAACTCCAGATGGTTTTATTTTTCTTCAGCCAGCCGACCATTTGGTATGGTCAATTTGAGTCCGGATACAGAAATAGACGGTGCATGGAACTCGGGCTATAGATATGAAAAAGATTCAATTAAGTTTTTTAGTCATATTCATGCCTGGCAGTTATCCGGCGTACCTGTCATGCCTACTACAGGTAAATTCAAAGGCCATCTTGGTGCAGGTACTTATCAATCAAAATTTGACCATGACAATGAAACCGTGTTCCCTGGCTACCATCAAGTGTATCTGGAAGATTATAATATCAATGTAGAATTGACTTCCACCACTCGGGTAGGGTTTCATAAGTATACATTTCCTGGATCCGGAGAAAGATCTGTGTTGTTGGATCTGGGGACGATGCTTGGACCTTCAATAACGAAATATGGCCATGTAAATAAAAAATCTGATAGAGAAATTGAGGGTTATGCCCTGATGGATAAAACGATCAGAAGACCTAAACCTACCTATGTGTATTTTGTCATTGAATTTGATCAGCCGTTTGAGAAAATGAATAGCTGGCAGCATGGTGAAATCACCCCGCACGTAGAAAATTATGAGGGGGCTGACGGAGGTGTGTATATGCAATTTGACCCTGATGGTAATAGCCAAATCCAAATGAAAGTAGGTATTTCATACGTCAGCGAATCCCAAGCAAAGTTGAATATGGAAACCGAATTACCACATTGGGACTTTGATCAGATAGTAGCTGAGTCGAGAGCGGTTTGGAATGAGAAGCTGAGTAAAATAGAAGTATCGGGCAATTCAGAGGTACAAACCCGTAGATTTTATACTGACTTATGGAAAGCCCTGCAGGGAAGAAGAATTATCAGTGATGTCGATGGGCAATATTGTGACATGACTGGTGATGCACCCAGAACTGGTCAAATACCGCTGGATAAGGATGGATATCCTAAATTCAACCATTACAACTCTGATTCGTTTTGGGGAGCTCAATGGACCATCACTACACTTTGGGACCTGGTATATCCAGACATTGCCGAGCAATTCGTCGAATCTATGTTGCTGATGTATCAAGACGGTGGGTGGATTCCCAGAGGGCCATCAGGTGGGAATTATACACATGTAATGACCGGGGCATCTTCTACACCATTTATTGTAGGTACTTACATGAAGGGGATCAGAGGGTACGATATCGAACAAGTATACCAGGGAATGATAAAGAATCATATGCCTGTAGGTACCATGGCTAAAGGAGGTTATGAACACCAAACATTTAAAGGTGGAGGTCTGACTCACTATATTAACCGCGGATACGTCCCATACCCGTTGGATACTGTCAATTGGTCATTTCATCAGGATGGAGCTGGGCAAACGCTGGAATATGCATATCAGGATTGGTGTCTGGCTCAAATGGCCAAATCATTAGGCAAGCAAGAGGATTATCGGATGTTGGCCGACCGGTCAGCCAATTGGAAAAATTTATTTGACTCAGAAACAAAATGGATGAGGCCAAGGGAATTGGATGGTTCCTGGAGAGAAAAATTTGATCCGTATGCATATCGTGTAGGTTTTGTGGAGTCCAATGCTGCTCAAGCTACCTGGTATGTACCGCAGGACTTGGCCGGGTTAGCGACCATGATGGGAGGTCATGATACGGCCAGTGAAAAATTAGAGCAGTCTTTTATAGAAGCGTCAAAATTGGAATTTACAGGAGGGAAATCACATGATGAAGAGGAAGAAAGACGAAACAGGAGAATCCCAATCAACTATGGAAATCAGCCATCTATTCAAACTGTCTTTATCTTCAATCATTTGAAAAAGCCGTGGAAAACTCAGTACTGGTCTAGAGAAGTGACTGACAAAGTATTTGGAGGACTATCCCCTCAATCTGGCTATCGTGGAGATGAAGATCAGGGATTGATGGGAGCGCTGGCAGTCTTGATGAAAATTGGTCTGTTCGAAATGAGATCCGGTGCAGAAATAGAACCAATTGTAGATTTAGGCAGTCCAATTTTTGATCAAATCACCATTCATTTGGATAAAAGATATTATTCAGGTGAAAAAATTCAGATTATATCAGAAAATAATTCGGACCAAAACCGATATATCAATCAAGTTTCTTGGAATGACATGGACTTACCTAGTGCTAGTATAGAACATCATTTGTTGACCAAAGGAGGAGAACTTAGATTAATGATGAGCAAAGAGCCAAACATTACATTTGGTAGCAATCACCTTCAAAATACTGCTTCGGTAGGTGCTACGTTGAAAGTTGCCGACAGAACCAAAAGACATTAACAGCATACATAAATAAACCTATCAGATTCAACACATGACCATAGTAAACGAATGTAGTATGAGATATGGACTATTGTTGTCAATTGCCATTACGCTCTTGGCTTGCCATCAAGAAAACAGAACAGAAGCAAGGGAAGAAAACAAACCCAATGTTTTGTTTATCTATGTAGACGACCTCAGACCCGAACTCAACATATATGGAGCTGGGCATATTCAATCTCCAAATATTGACAAACTAGCAAGTCAATCCTCTCTATTCGCCAAAGCATATTGCAATGTTCCGGTGTGCGGTGCGTCTAGAGCCAGTTTGCTCACGGGGTTACGGCCTGCCTACAATCGATTTATAGATTATAAAACCTCTGCTGAGGTAGAAGCTCCAGGAATTATTTCCCTTCCAGAACAGTTTAAAAACAATGGTTATACCACCGTTTCGTTAGGAAAAATATTCCATAATTTTCGAGACTATAAACACGCATGGGACACGCTTTGGAGGCCCAAAAGAATAAATTATTTAACAGAAGAAAATATAAAACTAAGTTCCGTTAAAGGCCAAAGAGGATGGCCTTTTGAAATGGCAGATGTTCCTGATAATGTCTATAAAGATGGTAAAACAGTAGAAGTAGCGATAGCCGAGTTGCGCAGGTTAAAAGATGATGGCAAACCTTTTTTTATGGGGGTAGGATTTTACAAACCTCATTTAGGGTTTAACGCGCCTAAGAAATACTGGGATCTGTACGACCCAAAAGAGCTAAACGTGCCCAAGTCGGGCTTTAGGCCCTCTAATGCTCCTGAAGTGGCATTTCACAACTCGGGAGAACTTAGGAAGTACTACGGCATACCCCTAGAGGGCTTTGTTCATGATTCTATAGCGACCAAACTGGTTCATGGTTATTATGCCTGCGTCAGCTATATGGATGCACTGGTTGGTTCGATAGTATCTGAATTGGAGTCACTAGACCTTACAGATAACACCATTATTGTGTTGTGCAGTGATCATGGCTACAATCTTCGTGAACATGGCATGTGGAATAAACATAGCAATTTCGAAACCTCACTACGGGTACCATTGATTGTGAAAGTGCCTGGTAGTAATGCACGTCATATTGATGAAATAGTTGAAAATGTAGATATATACCCAACGCTGTGCGATATAGCAGGGCTGTCAAAACCTGATCACCTGGAGGGAAACAGCATGCTGCCATTGATAAATAATCCTAAGGCAAAAAGTGATGGCATCGCAATTGCCAAATGGTTTGATGGCATAACCCTGGTGACCGACAACTACTTTTATACCGAGTGGATATCTGATCAGGACAGTGTCTACGCTCGCATGCTCTATGATCACTGTACTGATCCAATGGAGATGAATAATTTATCAAAGAACCCTGAATTTCAGTCTTTAGTAGATTCTTTATCTGCCTTGCAAAGATTGCATCGAGGAGAAGATTTCTGGGTAGAAGTTTCGAGAGAAAGAGAACCTGTTAGGTGGTAAACGCCAATGATGTTTATTGCCCGGTAAGGCCTTATTAATGAGCTGATTTTATTTTAGAAATTTATATCAACAGATTGCTGACGAGCCAACCAACACAGGTTTGACTTGCTTATAAAAAATGTTATTGTATGAAAAGAAATTATCTGGGGAGTATTTGGTTTGTATCAACCCTCCTACTTTTTAATTCGGTGGTATGTGGTCAAACCAATCAAAAGCCTCCAAATGTGATCATCATCTATACGGATGACCAAGGAACGATAGATGCCAATTGCTTTGGTGCTACTGACTTGTACACTCCCAACATTGATGCGTTAGCGGAAAGCGGAGTGAAATTTACACAGTTTTATGCCGCTGCCTCCATTTGCTCTCCGTCAAGGGCGGCATTGCTTACAGGAAAGACCCCACTGGCAGCGGGACTGCCTGGGAATACAACTCCTACAAAAGGAAAAACGGGGTTGCCCACAGAGCAAATCACCATTGCTGAAAAGTTGAAGTCAATGGGATATACGACCGGGCATGTAGGCAAATGGCATCTTGGGCATACAGAAGATACAAGGCCCAATGCACAGGGATTTGATTATTCTTTCGGGCACTTAGGAGGCTGTATTGATAATTACTCTCATTTTTTTTATTGGTCTGGGCCAAATCGTCATGACCTATGGGAAAACGAAAATGAGGTATGGCATGATGGTGAATATTTTCAGGATCTGATGGCTCAAAAAGCCAACAAATTCTTAGAAGGAAATCAAAACAATCCATTCTTTCTTTACTATGCGATTAACCTACCTCATTATCCATTGCAAGGAACTGATAAGTGGCGAGAGCATTATAAGGATATGGATAAACCAAGGGCTGATTATGCTGCGTGCGTTTCGACGGTTGATGAACGAATTGGCATCTTACTCGATCAACTGGAAGCCCTCAAAATTAGAGACCAGACGATCGTAATTTTTCAGTCAGATCATGGTCATTCAATGGAAAAAAGAACCTTTGGAGGTGGAGGAAGTGCCGGTATCTATCGTGGTGCTAAATTTTCTTTATTCGAAGGAGGCATCAGGGTGCCGGCGATCATCAGCTGGCCCGGGAAAATCCCGCAAAACAAGGTCAGGAATCAAATGGCTGTCAATGTAGATTGGTTTCCTACCATTTTGGATTATCAAGGCATCAAATACGACCCTGATGAATTTGAAGGCTTGAGTTTGAAGAAACTAATTCAAGATAATGCAGCATCTCCTCATGAGTCCTTCTGGTGGTGGAAAAGTAAAAAGGAATGGGCGGTGAGAAAGGGTGACTGGAAATTACTCAAAAACCCAACCGACCCTACAAAGCGTGCACCTATCCATAAAAAAGATTCATTGTTTTTGGTCAATATCAGGCAAAACCCTGAAGAATTGGTAAACGAGGCAGCGAAAAATCCAGAGGTGGTAAAAGACCTGATTCAGGAGATGAATTCGTGGTATGATCGAATAGATGACACTTTAAAGTAAAGTCTGTTGTACAGTTATAATCCCATAGACGAACGAAAAAAAACATTTGCGTTCGTCTATGGGTAGATGAGCTGGATCAAGTTGCTGTCAAACTCAATTTTTTGAGATGATTGCTAACCACTCATTTAATTGAGCCTCCATCCGGCTTGCAATTTTTGGTTTAGAATTACTTAGGTCAGTGGTTTGAGATGGGTCTTGTTTTAGATCATAGAGTTGGAATGAACCTCCATCTGTATAACCTTTCCAATGGTCAATCAAAATGGTGGATTGTTCTTTTTCATGCCAAAATAGCGGTTCTTGCCTCTTGATTGATTTACCCTTGAAGGCTGCCGTAATATCGAGACCATCAAACTGTCCGACAGGTAAGTCAGCCTGACAGATAGCTGCCATTGTAGGGAGTATATCTACACCCTGTATATTGGACGTATTGTCAACAATACCTTCTGCAAACTGTCCCGGCCAGTGAACAATAAATGGCACTCGAATGCCTCCCTCGTTTTGGCTTAGTTTTCGGTCTTTGTAATGTTTCGCATACCCTACACTGTTGATCAGGTCGGGAATCTCCTTATACCTTTTGACCACAGTCTCTTTCTTTATCTGGGTTGTCAGAGGACCAGGTCCATTGTCGCTGGTAAAAACAATGATGGTGTTTTTGTCTAACCCTTGTTTTTGGAGGTAATCAAACAATCTTCCTAGGGCCTTGTCCATGGCAGTAATGTCTGCACAATAGGCTTGCATGGCTTGATCAATGTCCCCATGTTGAGAAACAAAATTCAAAAATTCCTGCTGCTGCTCGCTGAAATCATCATAATTGACTTTTAGGTCATCGTACACAGCGAGTTGTTCAGGAGTAGGGTGAATATAAGAGTGTGTAGGATAGATCCATAGGTTCATGAAGAAAGGCTTAACATCTTTTTCCGCACTATTTTTTTCCATAAAATCTATGGCCATGTCGACATAAGCATCTGTTGTTTTCGCTCTCCAGAATTCTTCGCTTTTTTGATCTTCCGTCCACATTTGGTCTATTTTCTGCCCTCCCCAGTTGTTCATAAAATAGTGGTCTATGCCAAAGTCATTAGGGGTCTGAGCGTAGTCTGTGCCCTTCGTTATGTGCCATTTTCCAAAATGTGCAGTCGTGTAGCCGGCAGCCTTAAGTACGCTGGTTACTGAGGGCTCTTTCGGATCCAGATTCTTTGTATCATTAAAACGGCGTGCCGGATATTGACCACTCATCAATCCATACCTACTTGGCGAGCACCAGCCTGCAGCCATATAGGCATGCTCAAACCTTATGCCGTTTTTTGCCAGCTTGTCGAGGTTTGGTGATTTGGCGTACGGGTGTCCTGTCACATGTAAATCTCCGGCTCCTAAGTCGTCAGCCAAAATAAATATCACGTTGGGCCTTTGATTATTCTTTTTTTGAGCGTTACAGGACAGGGTGGATAATGCCAATACCAGCACAAAGAGACTTGTTCTTTTTAATTTCATTTTTATTATAATTTCAATTGGGGAGATTTTCCGTTCTTACTTTTCCAATAATATAGGTCATCTTCCAATACCAGTTCAAGGGATTTTTTGGGGGTAGCAGGTTCCCTAAATGACTCAGGAACGACTTTTTTCATTTCGTCGATTAGCGATCGGTTGGCTTCATCGCTTATCAAATTATGATGTTCATCAGGATCATTTCTTCGGTCATAGAACTCTTCTCCGCCACCTTTGTAATAGATGTAGCGATGGTCTTCGTTGACTACTGAATAACTTCCAAGAAGGTGATAAGGTATGAAAAGGTTACGATTCTTTTCTAACTGATCGCCAGTCATCAAACTAACAATGGACTGCCCGTCCATCTGGTGTGGAATAGATAGGTGGCACAGTTCGGACAGTGTAGGGTAGATGTCTATCAGTCCGACTGTGGCGTCCACTCTTTTGGCTTTTGGTAAGTCAGGCCCTGAGATCATGAATGGTACGCGAGAAGTTTCGCTCCATAACGTATGCTTGCCCCAGTTGCCCTTTTCGCCCAGGTGGTAGCCCTGGTCACTCCAAAACATCACGATGGTGTTGTCTTTGTATGAACTCTGCTCCAAGGCATCCAAAACCTCTCCCAGCAAACCATCAGCGTAGGATACGGCGGCCAAATAGCCCAAAACAGCCTCCTGCACAGCATCAATATCTTCCAATGTCTTTTGAATTTTGCTTCGATTGGTCATCTGTTTTTTCATCGGTTCGGGCAGATCGTCCAAGTCTCCTTCGAACAATTCAGGCACCACTATTTTGTCTATGTCGTATAGATCGAAATACTTCTGCGGAGCATAGTTGGGGAAATGAGGCGTATATAGCCCGAGTCCCATAAAGAAAGGGTCTTGATGCTCTTTGGATAGCAGATCACAAATCCATTTAGTTCTCTTGACGCCCATCATTTGGTTGGCCTCTTCGTTGGGTATGGGGCCACTTTCGATGAATCCTGCTCCGATGAGTTCGGTCTTGCCAGTTTTTCTATAGTAGGAGCTATGCGGCACAGGATCTGGTCGGGGTAAATCATCGCCCTGATAACCGGTAGGGTAACCTTGATCCTTGATCTCTTCGTTGCGCGCATAATATTCATCCCAACCATCCATATCTATATGTCCTTCCTTATGGTGGAAGAGTTTCCCAGCGCCATAGGTTTTATAGCCGGCTTGTTGGAACGTCTCATGAAGAGGAACTATATCTGGAAAGTCGTAAAAGTATATTTCGTCCCGGTAACAACCAGTAGTTGTGGATTGCAGCCCGGTCCATATAGCTGAACGAGATGGAGCACAGTAGGAGTTGGGTGCGTGTGCGTTGGTAAATGACACGCCCATTTCGGCCAGGCGATCAAGATTTGGAGTGACAGCTTGACCATACCCCAGAGGGTTGATGAAATCATTCATGTCATCGACTGCAAAGAAGATGACATTGGGCTGTTCATTGTCATTACTACTATTGTCGGTTTGCATAGGTACCTGACAGCTGATCAGGGTGATAATCATTAGATGCCAATTGGTTTTGAGTAAAAGTTTCATAATATTTTATTGTTATACTCTGATGTTTACTTGTGTGCTTGGGTGTATCAAAAGGCATATACGTTTTATTTAACGTAATTCAGGGTTTGATAATAAGGACTTAATTCCTTTTTTGAGTAGAAAAAAAGGATTCCATGTCTGCAAAATAGTAGACAGGAATCCTCAATGTCCCAAACAGTGTTGTTGTTGTGAATTTAAATTCTTAAATTCTTAGGATGGTTTCCCTTCCTATTCTGCTTTGGTACTATTATTATTGATTGATGACCTTCAGGGTTCCTAGGTTTGTTTTCAAGAAGAATATTCCTTTTCCAAACGTACTAAGATCAATGGTTTCAGTCACATTTGGAGAAGTGAAAGTATACGATTTCATCTTTTGCCCAGTCATATTTAAAACCGTCAAAGATTCGATCTTCAATTCAGAATTATTAAAAGTAACCATACCATTCGAAGTAGGATTTGGATATACCGTAATTCCATTGCCTAACAAGTCTCTACCAACTGCTAGAGGAGGATTACCTACCGTAGTAGTGAATGTTTCTTCTGTAACTACCTCTCCGTTTGAAGCAGAAACTGTGATTGTAGCAATTCCTTCTAAAAGTCCAGTTACACTTGCAATGCCGTCGGCGTACTGGACTGTAGCAACTGCATCATCACTAGATGAAACCGTAACAGCTACTTCAAGACCACGAGCATCAGTAACTGTAACGGTTACATCCGAAGAATTGCCAATTTCAAGTTCAATGTCATCAATTGCTGCAATGACCGGACCAGCCCATTCAGCCAATAAATCAGGAAAGTAATTCAAGTTTCCTACTGGATAGCCATCATCGCCTCCAGTATACGAACTGTAAGTATCAGCATACCCTGCATCAATTTGGTCAGGGAAAGGAATTCCAGCTGCTCCATCTCCAACACACCAGTTTTCAGGTAACACTGCAGTAGGATCAATATAAAAGGCATCCACATATTCATTTAAATCACTGCAAACATTCGTAAGTTCCAGCTCTTCAGAAAAGTACATACCTTCCACGTTCCCTTCACCTACAGCCTCAGTAACCAATGAGGAAACAAAATTAGGTGCCGAGACTGTGTCATACTTTGCCCAAACATCTTTTATTGGCTGAGTCCAAACCATATTATTATTTTTGATGACTATACTTTGAGTTCCAAGAGTATCTGGGAACGCATCAAGCGTAATGACCGCTAAATGCACTTTTGCTTCTGTTTCTCCTTCAGCGATTTCAGCCGGATGTGTTTGTTCATCGATTCTAAAATCCGAATGCCCCAAACTGATCACATTAGAAAAAAGACTATTTTTCACGGTTGCATTGCGCACAACTCCAAGCTGAACACCTCCATGGTACCCTAACGTATTGAGAGCAGTCAGGTGATCAATTTTGATGTAGCCAATAATCGAACCCATGTTTCTGAGAACCCTATCTGTTCCATTATATATGGTGGAGTTTTCAATACTTAAAGTATCAACAAACAGTGCTTCTGGTCTTATATCAACAAAACGCCCATTCCCACCGGCTGATTTTCGATTCCCGGCATTTCCTGCTGTAACATTTTTAATAAAAAGGCTTACAGAATCAGCACGTAAGTTAATGGCTGTATTATTGTCGCCGTAAAAAATACAACCATCAATAATAGCTCTTGATTTGGGTTGACGAATTTCGAACATACTTCTCAATTGTCCACCATCAGGGGTGAAACCATTAAAAACTATATTTTCTATGGTCATATCGTTCGCAGAATTAATATAATCATCTTTATATTTCCCTTTGGTATTTAAGCCTGGAATGAATTCAGGAAGCAATCCATCACCCTCTTCGGCTCTGATATGCAAATGATAACCAAAGTTTTGAAGAGTGATTCCCTGCGGATATTTATGACCTCTTCTTAATTCATAAATCGTATTCGGATGTCTTTCTCCTTGATCCGTAGTATCTGCATTCACGGCATTAACAAAAACGTTGTTAAAATCTTCTGCTGCTCCAGATGAGGGGTCCCATCCATCTATGACAACTACACGCGCCTCTTGCCCGAAACTCCTAACGGAGTACGTACACATTATTACGGCTATAAGAAGTAAGTAATTTGTTGTTTTCATATTGCTAAAATTTAAGTTTTACTATTATTAAAGTTTGAATTGGAGACCAAGATCTATGGTAGTTCCGTAGTTAATTTCTGATGTTCTGTATTTTGACAGATATTGATATTTTATTTCATTGGTACCAGTAATATTGGCGATGTTGCCCATGATTTTTAAGTTTTTTCCAATCCTCTGAGAGATACTGGCATCAAATCTTAAAGATGAGTCGTTATATCTATTGTTAAATTGTTCCAGGCCAGGTTCCGATTGTGAATCAAAGCTTGATAAATATCTATACTGATAAATAGTAGATAGTCTGACTGAAAAACCTTTGTAATCATATCCGATTGATAAATTACTTTGCCAGTCCACTTGATCCGGTAATTTATTTTCGGTAAGTGTAATGGCGGAATTTTCAGTATCTATGACATTTAGACGTAAATTCGGATCATAATAAGTCACCCTTTCGAATCGTGGAAACAATGTTTCTGACCATATATGGGTCGTGTTGAAGGTTAATACGATCCCTCTTAAAATCCCCGTTAAATGAGACAGGTTGGTCTGAATTTCAAATTCAATTCCATAAACTTTAGATTTATCAAAATTGATATAGTCTTCCTCTACATCGTAAACAGCGAAGGGGTATCCAAGACTCACGGCCTCTTCAGCAGACATGACCCGCACAGTTTTAGTAAAATAATTGTCAAATCGTTTGTAGAAGCCTCCAATCGTTATCAAGCCAATTTTATTAGGATAGAAAGAGAAATAGGCGTCATAATTCCATGCTTCTGAATGCTTCAGATTCGGATTACCTCTCTTGACAGTTCCTTTAGTCAGATTAATATTCGCACGTGGAGTCAGCATGTTGTAATTAGGCCTTGCCAGTGTTTTAACTACCGATAAGCGGATATCAAACCAATCTTTGGGTTTAATCTTAACATGAGCATTTGGAAGCCATTCACCATACTTTTGATAAGATGTAGTATCACTAGCAGAACCTGTATCTCCTTGTGGAGAAAGCGAAGAAACCCTTCCTGTATATGAATTATCTGACCCCTCATACCTAAGACCGGGTATAAAAATCAACCAGTCCTTGTATTTTAGTTTAGCCATTATATATGCGGCTCTAACTTTTTCGTTCGCACGATATTTTAAATCTTCATCGGCATATTGGGGAGTTAATGTACTCTGCTGATAGTAATGCCATTCATCCAGGGTATTGAAATTAATTTCTGGATGCACTTGATATTGATCATCCCGCTCTCCTCTTTCATTTCCAGGGGTATAAAAGTTGTCAATCATAATATGATCGCCAGACGTTCCTCCTCGAATTAATTCATAAGGCCAGAGATCTGCTGCTTCATTTCTGACGTCAGGCCTTAAATAATACCAGTTTTGGCGTTGATGATCATGATCTCTAACTCGGTCATCTTGTCTGTATTTACCCCCGATTTTTACCAAACCACTTAATGAATTTCCTAATTTAAAATCTGCTGTTAAGTCCAGAGATAGGGTTAGGTTTTCATGTTCCATCAATGATGGTTCCCAAGAGTAACTATTCAGACGAGCATTACTATAGTTGTAATTTTGATTGTCATATAGTTCGTCTACAGAGAAGGGGAGACCGGATAACTCGTCAACTCCACCAAACTGGTCAATTACCATTTGTACATCATAATAGTTGTCGCTGATAGTCTTGCTTTTTGCCATCACCCAATTAGCCTTCAGCCAATTCATCCTTTGTTCTCCACTTAACATCACCTGGTAGGTCTCTAATTTCGTTTTTGAATGTCTTGGATTATGGTCAACATCTCTAAGTCCAATCGTATTTCCAATAACTTTGGTCTCCGTACCTTTTCCTGTGTACAAGAACTGGCCAATGACAGAACCAGAACCATATTGATAATCTAACTGAGTATTAAAACCAGCCCTTTGAATAACTTTCCTTGCGTTATTCAGTTTAAACGTTTCTACAGTATAATCAGTAAGCGTATCGCTGTTGTTCCACCTAACGCTAGATGATTCTGAACTTCTGTTGGTATTTTCGAAATTACCTGACATGGTGACACCCAATTTATTATCCATAAATCTTTGACTCATACTCAGGGATCCTCTGTAATTGCTCGGCTCATTGATAAGCCCATTATACCCGCCATACAATCTTGCTCTTAACCTCCTTTCATCTGGTGCTTTCATAAGGCCAAGATTTATTATGCCTCCTATGGCGTCACCGTCCATATCAGCTGTTGGAGATTTAAAAACTTCGATACTGGATAAAAGCTCAGGTGAAATTCCACTTAAGTCTACAGAACGAGTGTCCCCGTCCGCACTCCCCGCATCACTACCAGAACCAGGTAACCTCACGCCATTCATGGTTACTGAAGTTAAGTTAGGACTGAGTCCGCGAAGAAACACTTTACTTGCTTCACCGCCATCACGTTTGACAGAAACTCCAGAAATACGGCCGATGGCCTCTGCTGCATTGGCATCTGGCAGTTCTCTTATTTTATCTGATGACACGACATTAACAAGGGCGTCAGAATTGATCTGCTGACTGATTGCCTTTCTCTGTCCCATTAACTGTGCGGTGACCACCACCTCTGCCAGTCCAATTGCACCTTCTTCTAATTCGACATTCAATACTTTTGTATCTCCTTCATTCATGTCCACTTCTATCCTAGCGGACTCGTAACTAACAAAAGAATAAACAATTGTAGTTGTCCCAATTGGCACATTGGTCAGTCTATACTCTCCGTCCATATTGCTTGTGACACCAGTATTGGTGCCCTCAATCATTATGGTTGCAAAGGGTAGTGGAGTACCCGTAGTTTTTTCGATAACCATTCCACTAAGTACCCCTTTCTTCTGTCCATAACTTTGATGGACCACACAAGTCAACATTGCAAAAAGAATTGTGAACTTAATTAGATATAGTATTTCTGCTTTCATTAAATATCAACTTCTGAATCGTTAAAATATTATTAGTCTTTTGTCACTAATTTTCGCTCTGTGTTAATGGAGCATGAAGAAAAACCAGGTACAGATTCTCTATAAGAACAACAAGAGCTTTCCTCCCGTTATTATTCTCTATTGATGGATTAACTCGCTCTATGCATGCTTCAAATAACATCGTCGTAAACATATACTTTACGCTTTAATCGAGTATGAATATTATCTTAATAGTGGATAGAAAAGAATAAAAAAGGAAAGAGAATATTGCTTTTCTACTGCAATAATGCGCTTTTTGAAGTAGTTGCTTTTTTTTCGGTTTTTCTAAATAAATAAAAAGTGAAGGTATCGCAACTAGCCATTTATTGTTTTATGATAAACTCTTTACTCAATTAAACCGGTGACATGATCTCTGTCATGACAATCAGCGCTTAGGTCGGTGCTATGAATTAGACCATATTGCCTCGAGCTTAGGATGCTCAGTTGCTAGCTCTTCCAGTTACTTGTAATAGAGCAGATTTACATATGCCGCCTAGGAAAAATATTGAACTTGGAATAATTCAATGATCAGCCAGTCTTGATCAATTCCTGAAAGCTGGTTTCATAATCTTCGGCATAAAGTATTTTATACTCTTTAATGAACCGTTGGTATGTGTCTTTGGCGATCGAATGCTTGCCCAATTTGACCAGTGCCAGACACTGGTGCTTCAGAGCGACTTCATGAATGGGGTCAAATAAGTTTATGGTATTAGTAAGATTAATAATGAGATCTTGATCCTTATTTAAGTCTAGTGTTCGAATAAATCGCAAAATGGCATCAATAATACTATTGGAAGTATCAGCCTTATATTTATCAAGCCACTCATATTCCATATTAGGCAATAACTTCCCTTTTTGCGCTAAGTTTTGCAATATCGAGATTGACTGAGTGGAGAGTTGTTTTTCTCTAACCAAATCTAAGTAAGCCAGATAGTCAATATTAAGTAGGTTTTTATCCACATCGGCCATCCAGCTTCCCTTGTCGTTATTTAAACTGCACCCGTCAAGTTCACCTAGCAGCAATTTGATCTTGTAAAGATTTACAGACCTATTGTTTCCGGCCTTTGCGGTGGGCATGTCAAACCAAAAAGTCTCATCAATAAAGTTGGAGGCTATTCCTTTTTCATATCGCAAGGATTTCAATAAAATGAACAAGAAAAGTTCTTTTTGAAGCGGGGTGAATTTACCTGTAATCTCTTCTCCTTCTCTATTAAATACCTGCCAACCTCCAAATAATAAAATACAGTTCTTTTTTGGAATTTCAGCGATCGGCTTATTTGTTGTTTCTTTTATGGCAACAGGTTCCGGATTGCTCTTGGGAGGTTCAGATACTCGTTGACTCTTTTGTTTTTTGTAGATTAGAATAAGCACTACGAGAAATATGCCCAATCCTGACAGCAGCACCGGATATAATATCGAGGAGTCTTGAGATTCACTAATTGTTTGGCTAACAGGTTCAATCGCCATAGGCGGATAGCCTATTGCATATGCCCTGATGGTTGAGAGACCTCTTCGTTCATTGAAATACGAAGTAAATGCATAGAGCTTTTGTTCTGTTTCATTCAAATGCAACTCTGCTGTCGATTTGATGTCAACAAAACTATATGGAATAGAATCTGCGAGAAATTGTATTTCCTGTTCCAGGACATTTCCTTTTATTAGATAAAGATGACCTTTGAAGTTGTTTTTAGAGTGAACCAGTGCATAAAAGTTTTGCTGCTCATCTATTACCAGTCTACTAGCAAAACAATAGTCTTTTCCTTCCATTTCAATGGTGGAAATCTCTTTGATTTCACCTGTTTCAGGTAAGAATAGATTGACATCATAGAAGGTCCTTGGGTTCAATGCCTGTTTTTTTCTTTTACTACCAAAACCTCCTATAATGTACACACTGTCTCTTTTCGGATTTGAACCTAACCCAGCTAGATATCTCGCTTCAAATTGATCATCATCTGGCGTTAAAACCGACCACTCTTTACCCTTAATTGAATAAGTAGCTATTTGATTTTTATAGGTGTGCTTACCGTACCCACCAAACAGAAATATTTTGTCAAGCTTATCAGAATAGAAACTATTATGTTGCCAAGTGCCGGTGAATTTGTAATTGTCCGGAAAACTGCTATCCCACCGTCGAGTAACAAAATTAAATTGATTAACCGTGCGGCTATCATAAGAATAACTAAACAACCTCTGCTGTTGATCATCAAAGATTAGCCGATCACGAGCGTTTACATTCAAGGATTTTTGAAAGGAAAATGAATCGAATTGACCAGTTGATAGGTTCTCAGTTATCAAAGTGTTATTGGGTGCTATGTATAGCGTGTTTTGTGATGCACTATAGGTAAAAGGAACATGTCCAGATACTTTTCTTGTTGTTACGAGAGACCAGTGTCTGTAATTTTGAGCTGACCATTTAGGTTTGGAAATGTTCGCGATTAATCCGTTAATGCTATCTTTTGAATTTACCCCATGCCCTTCAAAGAATGTCCAATGATGCTTCAAATCCTTCCCTTCAACTATTTCAATATTTGTGATCGACATAGGAGGAACATCAGAGGTAGCATAATGTAAATAGTCATTGGCTCCAAAAAGGATTTTTAAATCATCTCCGTATTCTACCCCTATTCCTTTGTGCTTGAATTGTAGTGAATCTATGAATAATATAAGCTCATCATTGCTGATGTCAAAAGCAACATCGATTTGATGCCAACCCTTGGCTAACTTCAAATCTTCATCCAACCATTGAATATTGGTAAGACTGTCTCCGTGGACTATCATCATTTTGATGGCACTTGATTCTTTCTCTATGAGAAGATCAATATTGGAGCTGTCATTGACTGACATACGAAAAACATAGCCATAGACCCGACTTAGATTTCCTTGTAGTTTAAGATCAAACCTCAATCGAAAATCCTCATGAAATTGGAAGTATTTTTCAGGAGATAGATCCAGCATCGTCCTGTATTCTGGATCTACTTCATGAGAAGCAAACTCTAGTCCCCGTTGTCCCATCAAGACAGGCGAAATGAACGTTAGCGTCACCAAAAGAATCCAAAATCGAATGTTATATATATCAGTAACCTTTCTCTGCATCTACTATTCCCAATGGTGCACTTAATAAAGTGAAATTACACAAAAAGAAATATAGTTAAAACCCATAAAAATCATTCGCTGGAGTTGGGAAAACAATTAAGCGATGTAGGGCTTTTTTGTCGGATCAAGACAGAATCCGTGGTTAGTTATCATTCTGATTCGAGCGATCTATATAAAAAGCTTCGGACAGTAAATCATAAATTCCAATTCCCATATTAAAAAGAAGGAAAGAAATGGACAGTGAAGGAGAAGATATCCGCTCTCCACTACCTGGCCCTTCGCTAAAATCATCCACAGGATAATTTCTTTACGCTTTGTCCTCCTACGGACTACTTAAAAGTTGTTCGATTAGTTTCAAGCAGCTTTTTAGTTTTTTGAACTGCATTTTTAGTGTTCCTGACCTTTTTCAAGCTGTTTCACTGCAACGACAAGTCCAGCTCCATCTTCATTTTTTTCATTACAGATTCTCGAAAAAACGCACGTTAAAACGCACTCGACAATTCTCACGATCATAGAATTGCTTAGGGTGAAGATGTTACCAGTTCCAAAACTGCACTACATTACACTACATGAACCCACTAACAGCTTAATATTTAGTGCAGTAGTTTTCTATCGCTAACCGATCGTATTATTTGCAGTCAGTCATTTATAACACTTTGTTACAATTCAATTGTCACATAATTGCAGTTAATTTACTAAGGCAATGATAGATTTGAACCACAAAATTGGGAATGTCTTTCTAGTACGAGTGCCTAAAATTTAGTCCTATGAACAGCGAAAAGAACTCAAATTAATGGGTCTTGAAGAATAGAAACTCATGTACATTCTCAGACAACAATAATTGTTGCTGATAGAATTGATGTAGTTTGTGGGTGACGAAAATTAGCTCATATATTCCTGCTCCCAAACTTTATTTTCAGGTTTGATTTCGGATTTAGTTTCAAGATTTATAAAATCCAATCTTTGACGCAAAGTTTCAATTATTACTTCGTCAATCTCTCTGTGAATCAAGTCTCTTTCTTCTTTTTGTGTAAGTATTTGCATGGCTTTCTTTTTTTTCAATAGCTATGCAAAGCCATTGCCAAAAACAAAATCGAAAGTCAAAATAGGTGATATGCCTAATAATTGTCCTATTAGAAGACTAGCTTCAACATGAATTACTGAATGATAATTTTCTTAGCTATCATCTTCTCCTCCATTTGTATCCTTAGCATATAAATCCCAGATTCAAAGTCAGTCAAGTCCAATTCTAAACTGGTTTTTGAGGTACTCAAGCTCAGTAATTGTTGGCCTGAAAAAGCATACATTGAAATAACAGATGGTTGTCCTGATAAACTCAATGACAATAAACCTTGTGCAGGGTTTGGATAAACACTGATTACCCTATCCATGTCACTAGTGTCTAGAATTGGATTGTCAGGATCAAAAGCCTCCAGGATTGCATCTTCTAATTCTGGATTCTTCCAAGTCAATGCGTTTCGGTCAAACGAATAGATCCAGCTTATAGGTGTTACCCCGCCTTCACTACAAGCTCTAGCAAATACTTCGTAATAATCAATTCGATCTTCAAGATTATCTTTGTCTTGAGCTCCCCATTCTCCTAAAACTACTGCTTGGCCATTCTTTGCAAAATGATCTGATATGGATTTTATTTCATTCCTTAGGGATGTTTTTTCAGCATCAGTTCCCCAACTGCTCACCCCTGGATCTTCCAAACAAAAACGATAGGGGTTATAACTATGCACTGAAACTATGACGTTCAGATCATCATTTGGAATAATCATAGAACCCAAAGCAGCTTGTACATTTGCACCTACTTGAGGAACCATGATAAATCTAGAAGCATTATTTCCCTCAGTGGCCCTGATGGCATTGACAGCTGCAAGATTTAATGCATTCATTACATCCCGATGCTCTACGGACCCCCCATTCCATTCGTAAGACGATCCGACTTCCCGAGGCTCATTCATGGTTTCAAATACCAAATAATCTCCATAATCCTTGAATCTATTTGCTATTTGAGTCCAGACTTTTTCGAGCTGGTCAGACACTTCACTTTGTTTCTCTTGTGTAGTAACCACCCAAGAACCCACCTGATCTTCCTTTAGATCGTCATGATGAATATTGATTATCGCATACATGTTAGCATCAAAAGCATAATTAGCTACTTCTTCTACTCGATCCATCCACTCCTCATCAATGGTATAATCTGGAGCAGGCCCCATGTGTTTGAACCAAGAAACAGGTATTCTTAACGATTTGAAACCTCTATCCGCTATGGCTTGAACCATTTCAGGCGTAGTGTAGGGCTGACCCCAAACGGTCTCACTCTCCAATCCTTCAGGTCCATCGCACCACCAACAAACTGCATCTAAGGTATTATATAGATTCACTCCAGGAGCCATTTCAGCAGTTAATTCTAACCCTGTAATGTCTCTCATACCCGTGAATGCTGTTTGAGCTGATGTTTTAGAACATACTAATACACAGATTAACAACACCCAAATCTTTGTAATTTTCATCCTTCGATTTTTAGATTTAACCCCTTCATTAAATATGAAGTAAAAATCAAAAATATCAGTGAAAAGATGTGTCTCAGGTGTGTTTAAAAGCAATACAAAATCGCTATTGCATTAAAAAGAAGACTTATTTTTTAGCATCTATAACCTTTGAATCAATCACATCTCCTTTAGCATTTAACATGATTACATCATAGCCCAGCTTTTCCAACTTTCCTTTGTTAGATGCAGCATCTCCTACAACCAAAATGTAGAAATTTTCATATTTCAATAGCTTTTTCGCTAGTTTGTTTATTTCCTTTTTCGAAATCTCGTTGATGATTTTTGTTTGCTCCTCAACATACGATTCCTCTAAATCATTATGATTAATTCTCCTTAAGAAATTGGCTTTTTTACTAGGGGTCTCATATTTCAATGCATCTCCTTGACTAATAGATTTTCTCATAAAAGAGAGTTCCTCATCCGTTATACCATTATCCACATAGTTTGTGATCTCTTTCATAAATTCTACTATGGTGCTATCTGTTGTGTTGGCTTTTACACCTGCCGTTGCCGTATAAGGTCCTGGGTCATCACCTGCAGAGAAATAAGATCTAGCACCATATGTCCACCCTTTGTCCTCACGAAGATTTAAATTAATTCGGCTATTGAAAGCCCCTCCCAATGGAAAATTCATTAGGTACGCCCTGAAATAATCTCCGGTAGCATCATATTTCATATCGGTCATATAACCAATACGAATTTGAGACTGGGGTGCATCCACTTTGTCTACTAAATAAATTGCCGTTTTACCAGCTTCTCGCTCGTCTGGAAGTGTTGGAATTTTTACGTCTTTAACTTCCCAATCTTTCAGGAAAGACAACTTTTCAATAACACTTTTTTGATCAATGTCTCCAACTATGACTAGTTCGGAAACAGAGGGAGAATAATAACTACTATAGAATTTGGTCACATCATCAAGCGTAATTTCAGCCACGGACTCTTCAATTCCACTTCCTGGGACTGAATAAATATGTTCATCACCATATAACAATCGGTTATACACCAAATTAGCAATGGCCCCAGGATTTTTCTGACTTGCTTTTATTCCTTCTAATTGTTGATTTTTCAGTCGATCAAAATCTTCCTGATTAAATGCCGGATTCATTAACTTCTCTTCTAAAATTACTAACGTCTTGTCAAAATTCTTTTTTAATGAATTGACAAATACAGTTGACCTGGTCTTACCTGCAGATATACTGATACTGCTACCCAGTTTTCTAAGTTCCTCTTGAATCTCCTCATTGGAATAATTCTTAGTCGCTTCATTCATCAAACTAGCAGTCAAAATTGCCAAACCTGATTTTTCTGGATTATTTGCATCCAATTTATGTCCTCCATTAATTGTCAACTGAAGTGCAACCGTAGGTATTTCATCTGCCTTCGTACCGATTACTTTAATGCCATTATCAAAAGTAGTTCTCCAAATCTCCGGTACTTTAACAATAGGGTTTGCGCCTAATGGCGGTCTTTTGCTTCTGTCAAATTGATCCCCTTCAGGTCTCTTATACTCTAAGCCTGAATAATCGGTCACTGGAAAAGGGTTGTTTCCATCTGTTGTAACTTCGAAATTATCAGGTTTTGCAGGCGCTGTCTTTTCATCAGGAATCACACTTTGTATAACTGCTTTTTTGTTATAGATGTACTTATTGAACACCCGCATTACATCCTCTTTGGTAACGGCCAAGTACCTTTTCAAATCTGCTTCTATGGCTCCAGCATTTCCATACAATGTTTGATAAGAAGCTAATTGACCTACTTTTCCCCTAACACTTGACAGACCGTTGATCATGCTTGATTCTTGGTTGGCCTTGAACTTCAAAATATCATCATCACTAACACCATTTTTCGCAAACTCGTCTAAAATAGTTCTCATTTCAACTTCAAAGTCGGAAAGTGTCTTACCAGGATAGGGTAAAACAAACATAGTAAATTCTCCTGCCAACTCACTAGCTGGATGAAAAACGGAAGCTTGAATAGCCTTCTGTGTTAATTCAAATTTCTTATAGAAGTATGAACTTTTTCCACTCCCCAAAATTTCTGATAAACAATCCAATGCAGCTTCATCTTCATGAAAAGAAGGAACCGTAGGATAGGTAAACAAAAGTGCTGGAAATCGAATATTGGAATCAACATATGAAACATACCGATCATTTTCTAAAACAGGAATTTCAAGTTTCATGGGCTCCACTTCTGGGCCTTTTTGAATGACTCCAAAATACTTTTCTACTTTCTTGACTACTTCCTTCGGATCAACATCTCCACCCACTGTAAGGGTTGCGTTATTGGGACCATACCATCTTAAAAAGAACTTTTTCAAGTCATCGACATCAACTCTATCCAAATCTTCAAGTTTGCCAATTGTCAACCAAGAATATGGATGTCCATATGGATATAAAGCAGCTGAATTGACCTCTCGCCATTGACCATATGGGCTATTGTCATATCGCTGACCTTTTTCATTTTTTACTGTAGCTCTTTGTATTTCAAACTTCTCCTGTGTCACTGCATCTAAAAAGAATCCCATTCTATCCGCTTCAAGCCATAGTCCAGTCTCTAAGTTATTGCTAGGTAGTGTTTCGAAATAGTTCGTGCGATCACGATTCGTAGTACCGTTCATCTCACCTCCAGATTCGGTCACTATTTTGAAATGCTCCTCATCCGCTATGTTTTCAGATCCCTGAAACATCATGTGTTCAAAGAAGTGAGCAAATCCAGATTTTCCAATTTCTTCACGTGCGGAACCCACGTGATAGGTTACATCAACATGAACTAGAGGATCAGAATGGTCTTCATGGATAATCAGCGTAAGTCCATTTTCTAATTGGTATTTTTCATAAGGAATGACAATTTCATCACCTGTCCTTGTTACTTTTTCAATGAGTTTGGTTTGACCAAAAACGGTGCTGAAAAAAGGAATAAATAGTAATACGAGTAGATTTTTCATTTTGAGTTGTTTTTTTATAATCGTTTGTAGAGTTAAGTTAAAAAAACTTACAAGATGAAATGAATTATTCTCTAGAATGTGTATGAAAAAATTTCATTCTTATGACCTTATTTATGCTAAAAGACCCCAAATGAAACTATATATTCTGCTACTACTACTTTTTGACTAGCAATAAAAGTGTCCACCTTCATTTCATACTTGTCCGGATGATTGTCCTGCATTCGGTTAATAATGAAGTTTGATCAAACACTGGTTAATTGATGTGACATGATCAAATCCTTTTGATTCGCAGTCTTAATAGTTTCATCCTACGAATAAAATAATTACTACCCCTTAGGCAACTTCAACAAATTCCAAAGAGTCATACCACCGGCAAGGTTATTTAGATTCTTGAATCCATTGTTTTCCAATATTTTGGTAGCAAGATAACCACGCAAACCCTTTGCACAATAGAGGAATTTAGGTTTGTCAGAATCCACTTTTTCCAAGTTGTCCCTTAATCCATCAAGCGGAATGTTGATAGCACCAGGAATTTCACCTTGTTTTTCTAGCTCATCGGGATTTCTGACATCAATGATCTGGATGTCCTTTTTCTCATTGAGAAGATTTCTTAATTCGAAGGGAAAAGTTGTATTAAATTCATTTACACTTTCATTATCTGCTGCAAAAGCTGCGACAATTACAGGATCTTTAGCCGGGCTAAATGAGGGTGCGTAAGCCAAGTCTAAATTTTGCAAATCGTGCAACGTGAGTTTGGCATAGATTGCCGTTGATAAAACGTCAATTCTTTTATCCACTCCTTTTTTACCAAAAACTTCTGCCCCAACAATCACTTTGGTCTCTGGCTCATAGTAGATGGATAAATAAACATCAGAGGGATCCGGGTAAAATCCAGCAGTATTTCCAGCAATAACTAGGTTTTTAGCATATTGAAAATTGTTATCACCATTGGGAATTTGACCAGTTCGCGCCATGGCAAAATCAAAAACTTGAACGATAGCCGTACCATAAGCCCCATCAAAAGAAATGTCTTGGTTCCCACTTGCATGTGCGCCAGCTGTTCTTCCACCTTTGTTGGAGTGAGTTCCCATCGGGAAAAACTGTTTTTCATTTGTAATCAAGTTATTCATGACCACACAATCACCAGCAGCATAAATATTAGGAAGTGAAGTCTTCATCTGCTTGTCAACAATCAAAGCACCGTTGCTAAATTTATCCGCTGTTGGTAATAATTGCGTATTAGGCTTAACGCCAATTCCAATGACTAAATATTCCGCATCAATAGCTGCCCCATCTTCTAGTATTAGTTTTCCATTTTTCAAATCCAATTCTGTTGCGGTTGTGTTCAAGTGCAATTGAATGCCATTGTCCTCCAGAACTCCTTGAATGACTTGAGAAAACATAGGGCTGAGGATTGGCAATACTCTTTCACTTTTTTCTATTATGTGAACAGTCTTACCAATTCTACGCAAGTTCTCGGCAGCCTCCAACCCAATCAACCCAGCCCCAATAATGGCTACATTTTTTTTATCTTCCAGAACTTGGTCTTTGATGATTTTATCAAAATCTTCTATGGTTTTGCAAGTAGACCATAAATCACATGAATCCAAATTTTTGATTGGAGGAATCAGAGGTGAGCCACCTGTAGCATAAACTAACTTATCGTATGCATATCTTCCAAGATGTGTTGTCACCTCTTGTTTTTCTGGATCAATCGCTATAACGGCTTCTTCAAGCTTGACATCAATTCTGAATCTGGTTCTTAATAAATCAGGCTTAACGACCATCAATTTATCTCTGGACTTTATTTTACCTGAAAGAGCATACGGAATACCACATGTTGCATAACTGATATGTTGAGTTTTTTCGAAAAGAATAATTTCAGCTTCTTCATCTTCTCTTCTGGCTTTGGCTGCTGCAGATGGACCCGCAGAAAGCCCACCAATTATGATAATTCTGTTGCTCATTTTAATAATTTTTGAATGAATGATGACATTCAGTATTGTTTAATTAGGTCTGTAATATAGGAGGCCTAATCTTTTCTAAATGTAACTAAAGTCACACTTACGGAGTGTAAAAACATGATTATGATTCTAGAATAAAAATGCCCAAAAGAAAAAATCAAATGGGCATTTTTCAACAAACCAACGAGTGTTTGGTTTTAATAATAATTTATCCAATTCCTTTTTTTAGGCCCCTACTTTACCAATCGCGCAGCTAACATAAGACTTAGCTTTTTGGAACGTATTGGTTGTGCCTTTTGGCGGATATCCGAGACTGGCTAATTTGTCATAAAAATTGATTCCCGAATCAAGTTCTCCATAATGAATAGTCACCACAGATATTTCTACATCTACTTCGACATCTTCTACCCCTTTCAGCGCAGAAATCTTCTTGGTTATTGTTCCAGCACAACCTTGACATTTGAGATTATCAACCTCTATGCTTTCAATTTTTGACATTTTATTCCTTTTTGGTTGAACAAGTACTGATCCCAAAAGGTGCATACAATGGACAAAAACTAACAAAGCTAGTCAAAACAAATACTCCTGCAATTGCCAGTAAAACATAACCTAATGTTCCAGAGATGATATTCATATAAAATAAAACTACTACAATAGCAGCGACCACCAACCTGATGATTCTATCTGCAGATCCCATATTTATTTTCATCTGATTTCAATTATTTTTCAGTAAAAGTACAAATGTGATTGCTCACAATCGGTAACAATTGTTACCCTGAGTAAATGATTCTTGTCATGCATTTACCTCAACTAACACCTGCGAAATTCACTCCGGTTAGATGATGCATATCTCTATCGAATGTAGATAAGTCTTCTTTGTTGAATTGACTGATATGGTCATACCCACATGACCTTGCCACGACTTTAATCAGATCGTTACTGGCCCGAAAAAAATTATTCAATCTTTCGGCTGAATTTTCTATGATTAGTCTTGATCTTAGATTTTCTTTTTGAGTTGCTATGCCTACCGGGCAATTATTGGTATGACAAGCCCGCATCCCTAGGCAGCCAATCGCCTGAAGTGCTGAATTTGACACAGCGATGGCATCCGCTCCTAACATCAATGCCTTTGCAAAATCCTCTGCTATCCTTAATCCACCTGTGATCACCAGCGAAACATCTTGGACACCTTGCTGATCCAAAAATCTTCTTGCTCTGGCTAATGCAGGAATAGTAGGTACATTAATATTATTTCTTAAAACAGTAGGCGCTGCACCTGTTCCTCCTCCTCTTCCATCGAGTATGATATAATCGGCACCAGCTTCTAAAGCAAAAGCCAAGTCCTTTTCAATATGACTAGCGGCTAGTTTATAACCTACAGGAATACCACCAGATACTTCTCTTACTTTGGTGGCAAATTCCTTGAAATCTTCAATCCCATTAAAATCGGGAAATGTGGATGGGCTAATCGCCGAACGACCAGGTTCTAAACCCCGAACTTTAGCAATCTCTCCTTGCACTTTATTCCCTGGAAGATGACCTCCTGTACCGGTTTTTGCCCCTTGCCCCCCTTTGAAATGAAAAGCTTGTACTTTTTCAATTTTATCCCATGAGAACCCAAATTGTGCAGATGCTAACTCATAGAAATACTTTGAATTATTGGCTTGTTCATCTGGCAACATTCCACCTTCCCCAGAACAAATGCCTGTACCCGCTTTTTCTGCACCTTTGGCCAGAGCAATTTTCGCCTCTCTCGATAAAGCACCAAAACTCATATCAGAGACAAACAAGGGCATATCCAACTTTAGCGGTTTCTTTGCTCGGGGACCAATAACAACCTGAGTCGATACTTCAGCTTCATCCAGCAACGGTCTTTTCGCCATCTGTGCAGGAAGAAATTGTAAATTTTCCCATTTAGGTAACGTATCTCTATCAACACCCATTGCTTCTGTGAATCCATGATGACCCAGATTCTTCAATCCATTTTTTGCCAATTCGGCAATCTCTCTTGTATATGGCTCTGTACTTTCTGGATGTGTGTCAGCATATGTGCCCTGATACTCATTGCGATCAAAAGGTTGAGGATTACCTTTTTCAAAATCGATAATTTCTGAACGATCGACACAAACAACTCCGTCTTTTATGACCTCAGTGAACTTGTGGAGCTTTTCACTATTGTTATAAGCGCTTACCCCAGTGTCGTACCTATAATCCCAATTGTGTAACCCACAGACTATATCATTTCCTATAATTACGCCATCAGACATTAAAGCACCTCTATGTTGACATCTTCCATAGAGAATTGAAACATTTTCCCCGAATTTGATAATTACCAGATCGGTATTTTCAGCAAGCGCATAAGTGGGCACTTTTTCTTGAAGATCTTTTACCTTCTTTAATTGAATCAATTCATTTGACATAAGAATTATTGTAAGGTTAAATTTAGGACATACCTATTGGCTATTACAGAACAATTTTTTATGAATAATTGTTCATTCAATTTAATTTGAAAATAATATGCTTTTAAGAAATTGTTATTGTTGCATATTGACTTTACTAATAAAAGTATACAATCCGAGATAAATCAATGTTTGATAAATAGTCGATCTGAAATGTTCAATGAAACTGTATATCGAAACCCTTAGTTTGTAGTTCTTTGTATTTGTTTTCGTCAAATTGAAAAAGGAATGCGCCCTTTTTTGAACCTGACTTATCCTTCTCTTCGAGTTTAATTAAAAGGTCTGTAGCTAATATTTTCTTCCTAAAATTTCTGTCATCAAGGGGTTTTCGATAAATCTCTTGATAGAGTTGAAACAATTGTGGAATCGTAAATTTCTTAGGGAGTAGGTTGAAACCTATAGGTTTTCGCCTTCCATCCTCTTGTAGCAACACCAACGCATCATTCACAATGCTTCTATGATCAATAACCAATTCAGGAATTTTATTGAGATCAAACCACTTGGCATCAAAAGTTTTAACCAATTCATCATTTTGATCATCGATTCGTATTAAACTATAATGACCTATCGATAAAACCCTAGCTCCTGGATCACGATTCACTTCTGCATAAGTTCGGAATTGTTCTAAGAACACATCCTTTAGCCCAGTAAATTTATTCAAGATTCGTTGTGCAGCCTGCATGGCTGATTCATCTGACTTAACAAAACTGCCTATCAAAGACCAATTTCCCGCTTCTGGTGCCACTTGTCTTTTAAATAGTAAAACTTTTAATTTGTTCTTAGATGCATCAAATCCGAAAATCACATTATCTACAGCAACCAAAAGAGGTTTCGCATCTTTGTAAGATTCAGTATGGAAGACTACGGTTTTTGAGGGTTCAGAACTCATGAGCCAAATATAATAATATTATAAACGTTTTTTGTACGTTTAAATTAAAAACGTTAATATTACGTTTAATATAGAATAAGAATGACAATGAAAAATATTCTAGTAACAGGAGGTCTTGGCTACATCGGTTCTCACACAGTGGTTGAACTTATCGAAAATGGTCACGCTGTACATATAGTCGATGACCTATCCAATGCAGATTTGTCTGTTTTGGATCGAATTGAAAAAATCTCTGGAACGAAACCAGAACTTACGGTGCTGGATTTAAAAAATTCATTGGCAATAGAGAATCTCTTCTCAAAACATACTTTTGATGCTGTTATTCATTTTGCAGCGTCTAAATCCGTTGGTGAATCTGCAGTTGACCCTTTGTTATATTATAACAACAATCTCCAAGGAATGGTCAATCTTATCAGTCAGATGAAAGAAAAAAATGTTAAAAATATCGTTTTCTCGTCTTCTTGCACTGTATATGGTCAGCCAGAAATATTACCTGTTACGGAGCAAACACCCATAAGACCTGCTGAATCTCCGTATGGAAATACAAAGAAAATTGGCGAAGATATTCTTAAAGATTCTACCAAGGCATATGATGGTTTACAAGCTATTGCTTTGAGATATTTTAACCCAGTTGGGGCCCATCCTTCTGCTTTAATAGGAGAAAAACCCAAAGGAATTCCTAATAACTTGATGCCCTATTTAATGCAAGTCGCTACAGGTGAAAGAGAAGAACTAAGTGTTTTTGGCAATGACTATGATACACCGGACGGCACTCCAATTCGAGATTATATTCATGTAGTAGATTTGGCAAAAGCTCATGTAATCGCAGTAGATAGACAGTTGAATGATGGTCAAAAGAAGGCTTATGAGGTATTCAATTTAGGCTCTGGATCCGGTTATTCTGTCTTAGAAATCATTCAATCTTTTGAAAAAGTAAATGATGTCAAGGTTAACTACTCAATCGTGGATCGAAGACCGGGGGATATTGAAAAAATATTCTCCGACAACTCATTCGCCGAAAAAGAACTCAATTGGAAAACAGAATTGACGCTAGATGAAATGATGTCCTCTGCTTGGAATTGGCAACTACAATTGACCAAAAAAAATTAGACCCATGAGAAACAAACAAGTGATAGACGCTGTAAAAAGTGCGTTTTTAGAAAAATTTAATAAGAAACCTCTACTGGCAAGATCTCCTGGAAGAATCAATCTTATTGGTGAACATACCGATTATAACAACGGTTTTGTACTTCCTGCTTCCATAGATAAAGCTTCCTATGTAGCCATTCAAAAAAGTGGCAGTGACCAATGTAGCATTATAGCGTTGGACTTGGGTGAATCTTACGAGTTTTCCATTCAGGATCAACTCAATCCTACCGATGTTTCTTGGGCGAATTATTTCTTAGGCGTCATCGATCAATTCCAAAAAAGAAATCTATCTGTGGAAGGGTTTGAAATGGTATTTTCAAGTGATGTACCGTTAGGTGCCGGACTTTCTTCTTCAGCAGCTTTAGAGTCATCTTTTGGTTTTGCATTAAGCGAACTATTCAAACATCATATAGACCGAATAGAGCTTTCAAAAATTGGTCAAGCCGCTGAGCATACATTTGCCGGAACTAAGTGTGGTATCATGGATCAATATGCCAGTTGTCTAGGGAAAGCCAATCACGCTATACTCATTGATTGTCAGTCTCTAGTTCCTGAATATATACCTTGTGCTCTTGGAGATTATCATCTTGTATTATTTGATTCTTGTGTCAAGCACAACCTTGTAGAAACAGAATACAATACACGACGAGAACAATGTGAAGAAGGCGTGGAAATTTTGAAATCTAAATATCCTGAGATCAATTCTTTAAGAGATGCGAATTTGAGAAAACTTGAAAGTGTCAAGGATCAAATGGACTTAGTGGTATTTAATAGATGCCATTATGTTATCACTGAATATGACAGGGTCATGGCAGCATCAAAAGCGCTGAAAAACCAAAAAATAGAAGAATTAGGAGAATTAATGTGGCAAACACATTATGGATTGCGTGATGATTATGAAGTTAGCTGTAAAGAATTAGATTTGCTGGTTGAGCTCGCAGAAGAAAACCCTAATATCATTGGTGCTCGTATGATGGGCGGCGGATTTGGAGGTTGTACCATCAACATTGTTAAGAATGATGGTTTAGAAGAAACTATCAACAATATTTTGGAGCAGTTTGAGAACAAAACAAATCAAAAAATCAAACATTATTCTGTCAGTATAGATGATGGAGCTAGTTTACTTTAAAAACGATAAGACATGAACTTTTCAACTTTAGACTTTATTATTTTCGGTGCATACTGTGCCGTGATTTTAGGCGTTGGCCTTTTTGTTTCAAGAGACAAAAAAGGACATGAAAAAAATGCCGAAGATTACTTCTTAGCAGGCAAATCACTTCCTTGGTGGGCTATTGGAGCCTCTTTGATCGCTGCGAACATATCTGCAGAACAATTCATAGGAATGTCAGGTTCAGGATTTGCGCTTGGACTAGCTATTGCATCTTATGAATGGATGGCAGCGATTACGTTGCTAATAGTTGGAAAGTACTTCCTCCCTATTTTCATAGAAAAAGGACTCTATACAATTCCTGAGTTCGTGGAAAAAAGATTTAGTACTCAATTGAAAACTATTCTAGCTGTCTTTTGGATAGGGCTCTATGTTTTTGTCAACCTTAGTTCTGTGCTTTACTTAGGTGCCCTAGCACTTCAAACAATTATGGGTATCCCAATGATGTATGGTGTCATGTTTTTAGCGCTTTTTGCAGCTGCTTATTCCCTGTATGGAGGGCTTTCTGCCGTAGCTTGGACTGATGTAATCCAGGTAGTTTTTCTAGTACTCGGCGGCCTTATTACTACGTATCTTGCACTAAATATAGTTTCTGATGGACAAGGTGTCGTGGCTGGATTTAATCAACTTATTGCTGCCACACCCGATCGATTCCATATGATATTAGAAGAGTCTAATGCACAATACATGAACCTTCCTGGTATTTGGGTATTGATCGGAGGTCTTTGGGTAGCAAACCTGTATTACTGGGGTTTTAACCAATACATTATTCAAAGAACTTTGGCTGCCAAATCTTTAGGTGAAGCACAAAAAGGAATTGCACTTGCAGCTTTCTTGAAATTGATAATTCCTTTTATAGTGGTTGTGCCAGGAATAGCGGCGTACGTTATGGTGAACGACCCAAATATTATGGCTCGTTTAGGAGATATGGCACAAATGAATTTGCCAAGTACTGATCAGGCTGACAAAGCTTACCCTTGGTTGTTACAATTGTTACCATCAGGTTTAAAAGGAATCGCTTTTGCCGCCTTAACTGCAGCAGTTGTCTCTTCCTTGGCATCCATGCTTAATTCTACTTCCACCATTTTCACCATGGATATTTACAAACAGTATATCAAAAAAGATGCTTCTGATAAGCAAATGGTGAACACTGGTAGATTAACCGCTGGAATTGCATTGGTTATTGCATGTATAATGGCTCCGTTATTGGGAGGAATTGATCAAGCTTTCCAGTTTATTCAAGAATACACGGGTATCGTTAGCCCAGGAATTTTAGCTGTTTTCATTTTAGGTCTATTTTGGAAAAAGACAACCAATCAAGCTGCGATATGGGGAGCTATTATTTCTGTTCCGATTGCGATCGGATTTAAATTTGTTCCAGGCATACCGTTCATGAATCAAATGGGTTTAACGGCACTTGGAACCATGATTGTGATAATGATCATAAGTCAAATGACAGGCAAAGGAGCAAACGATGAGAAAGGAATAGATTTAGGTGGAAGTCTTTTCAAAACCAGCCCTACATTCAACATTGCAGCTTTTGCAATTTGTATTATTACCGCTGTTTTGTACGGATTATTTTGGTAAACGAGGAATAGGATTATGTTTGACTCAACAGAGCATTCACATAGAAGATTGAACATATTGACCGGTGAGTGGGTACAAGTATCCCCTCACCGATCAAAACGGCCTTGGCAAGGTCAAGAAGAAAAACAAGAGCAAGAACGTCGACCTCAGCATGATCCTTCATGCTATCTATGTGCAGGAAACGATAGAGTCGGTGGTGATAAAAACCCTGATTACAAATCAACTTATGTTTTCACTAATGATTTTGCTGCTCTTCAGAAAGACATTCCTTCTGGTGGGGACAATGATGGTTTATTTCAATCCAAAAGTGAACGTGGAATTTGCAAAGTAATTTGTTTTTCTCCTCGACACGATCTGACGGTTGCAGAAATGGAAGTGGAAGGAATACGAAATGTAGTTGACACTTGGGTGGATCAATGTCATGAAATCAGTGCTCATGATTTCATCAACTATATTCAGATATTTGAGAATAAAGGAAGCGTTATGGGTTGCTCTAACCCACATCCACATGGTCAAATTTGGTCTCAAGAATCAATACCAGTAGAACCACTTAAAAAACAACTACAACAAGAAAAGTATTTAGCAAAACATGGAAAGGGTCTTCTCTCCGACTATATAGCCCAAGAGATTTCGGCCAAAGAGCGTATTCTTTATACCAATGAACATATGGTTGTCTTGATTCCATATTGGGCTACTTGGCCATTTGAAGCTATGATTGTACCAAAGAGATCAATGGCTCATATTACGGAAATGTCTGAAGAGGAAAGAGATGCTTTGGCAGATGCCTACAGGCACCTCACCATTAAATATGACAACCTATTTGAAACTTCGTTTCCCTATTCCGCAGGAATTCATCAAGCACCTTTTGATGGGGAAAAACATGATGCATGGCATTGGCACATGGTTTTTTATCCACCATTGTTGAGGTCTGCAACGGTTAAGAAATTCATGGTTGGCTATGAAATGTTTGCCAATCCTCAAAGAGATATTACTGCAGAATCTGCTGCTCAACGATTGAGAGAATTATCCGAGGTACATTTCTTGAGTGTACCAAAGGGCAAATCATAAAAAACCATCTAGCATTTAACCAAATAGGGATAACTGGTGTTATCTTGGTATGAATAGATTATTGCAAAGATTGGTTTAATCATTTTTTGTAAAATACCCTTCGGACACTGCTCCAAGATATAAAGGACTATTCTTGTAATAGCAACAGATAAGAATCTACCTCTATCACAGTCATCAAATTAAGGAGTGGGTTCAGTGAATCCGATCTTAACTACAGCTGGGAGTAATTAGAATTAATTAAGGCATTCCATTTTTCTGGAAATCATGATGTTTACGATGCATAGTACTTTGCTTTCAGCCAAAATGCTACCCTTACCAGCAATATCAATGCTGGAACTTCCACCAATGGTCCAATTACACCTGTAAATGCTTGACCGGAATTAAGTCCAAAAACGGCTATCGCTACAGCAATTGCTAATTCAAAATTGTTACCCGCAGCAGTAAATGCTATGGCAGCATTTTTGTCATATTCAGCACCCATTGCTTTGCTAAAGAAAAATCCTATCAAGAACATTAATGAGAAATAAATCAATAAAGGAATAGCAATTCTTATCACATCCATTGGAATTTGTACAATAAGTTCTCCTTTTAAAGAAAACATCACGACAATTGTAAAAAGCAAGGCAATCAAGGTCATTGGAGAAATCGTTGGAATAAATTTTTCCTTGTACCAGGCTTCACCTTTCAATTTGACCAATAGGATTCTACTAAATATACCTGCTACAAATGGAATGCCTAAATATATGGCAACACTCTCAGCTATTGTGATGATCGAAATATCGACAATCGCCCCTTTGAAACCAAAATAAGGAGGCAACACTGTAATGAATAACCAGGCATAAAAACTATATGCGAATACCTGAAAAATACTATTCAAAGCAACCAATCCAGCTCCATATTCACTACTTCCTTCTGCTAGATCATTCCAAACTAAGACCATGGCAATGCATCTAGCAAGACCTATAAGAATTAATCCAACCATATACTCGGGATAGTCCTGTAGGAATATTAAGGCTAAAACAAACATCAAAACTGGACCAATAATCCAGTTAAGGACTAGTGAAATAGAAAGGATTTTTACGTTTCTGAAAACTTTCGGTAAGAGTTTATAGTCCACTTTGGCCAAAGGCGGGTACATCATCAGAATCAGGCCAATCGCTATAGGAATATTCGTACTTCCACTACTAAGGGAATCTACGAAATCAGAAGTCGAGGGATATAAATAACCTAAACCTACACCTATCACCATTGCAAGAAAAATCCAAAGGGTCAGGTACTGGTCGAGAAAACTTAATTTTTTTGTGCTTTTTGACATGGTTTTAATTCTGTTAAATTATTTGGCAATAATAAGTTTGTCTGCAAATTCATCCGGGAATGCACTCTCTTTTATGGCATTGACAGCCTTATCAATATCATATTCTATTCTTCTAAAATCCACTTTTACTGAATCGGGGTTCTGTTTCGAAAGTTTTTCATCAATCGTCAGGAGTGCATAACATAATCTAGGGTCAGCATCTTTTGGTTTACCAACTGAACCAACATTTACTACATGCTTATATTCATTGCCTGATTGAATTATTCGGTGATATGGGATGTGCGTATGTCCACACAAAATCAAATCTGAATTTCCAGCTTCCATCATTTCCAAAACCTCACCTTTTGGGTAATCTTCAACTAAATAATCATTGATCGCTTTTGTACTTCCATGAACTAGTAACACACCAAATGCTTCTTTATTGGTCTCAAAATCTAAACATAAGTGCCTTGGAAGACTGATCAAATATTCTCTATTATCAGCATTTAGCATGCCTCTTGTAATGCCTTTGTTGGACCTATCTCCTTCAACAACTGGTTGCAACAAAGCTTCATCATGGTTACCCATGATCGTGGGAATACGACGTTTTCTTATTTCATCCACTACTTCATTTGCCCAAACATTGTAACCCACAAGATCCCCCAAACAATAGATGGCATCGGGATTGATCTTTTCGATATCCGAAAAAAATGCGTCCAATGCAGGAAGGTTAGCATGTATATCTGAAAAGAATACAATTCTCACAATGCTTTTTTAATATTTGAAAAGACATAAAACATCTCAGAAGCGATCTGCATAGAACGTTGATCGTATTTTTCTGATTCCATGGGTGTACCATCGTATTCCTTCGGATCATCATAACGAACAGGAATACGTTTCTCAGTTCCTGGAATAAATGGGCAATTTTCATCTGCATGTGAACAGGTCATGATTGCCGCGAAACAGTCAGCTTCATTGGTGGGATCATCAAAGCGCTTAGAAAAAGCAATTACTGGCACTCTATCATCCGAATGTAAAACAGAATATTTTGGATTACTTACACCATTTGAAGAGACTTTGAATCCTGCTCTTTTTATTGACGCTACAGCTCTTTCATTGAATTCCGTTACCTCTACGCCACCTGAATAACAATTGGCATCTATGCCAAAATAGTCCGCTGCAGTTTGTCCCCAAATTTGAGAGAATTGGCTTCTCCGAGAATTATGGGTACATATGAAATTCAGGTTGACATCACTTTTTTCATCGATTTTTTCTTGAATGTAGTCGATCAAGACTTTTAAAGTTTCTTTTCTTTCTTCAGAAATAGAAAGCTCTAGTGCTTGTTCAACTGTTGATAAAAGCGAAGGAAAAATAGAAATATGTTTTGAATGCATAGTATTCAGCTTTTGTTAACAACATCCAGATCCGGGCACGCAACTGTTTTCCATCGTCTGTCGTGTTGAAATTCTGATTTTTGGTTTTTCTTGAGGAATACCACAATTATCTTTTGCCAAACAATCCGTTTGTGTATTGATCAAATGAAAAGCACCCTGAATTAGTTCTAAACCATATTTACCAATTGTGTCCCCTTGATATTCAACTTCGATTTCTTCGTCTTTGAGAGCCAATTCTTTTTCAGATAGCTCAATGATGGATTGAAGTTTATGAGCACTCAAACGATGCTCAAAATCATTTGCCGTGAATAGCTGAAAATTGATGACCGATTCTTTTCTCAATGTACCCCCACAGTCTATGAAACTCTTTTGAACGCTCCCAATTTCGGTAACATGAAAGTGAGAAGGTACTAACTCTCCGGAGGGCAAAAAGAATTGGATATGCTCCATCTGGTTTAGAGATTCTTTAATTTCTGATAATTTCATACTTCTTTTGTTATAATAATATTTTGACCTGGTTTCAATTATTTTTAACAACAATCCTCCATTGATGGAGAATCATACTGTTTAAAAATTTCATCAAACTGAGCTTTGATTTCAGACCAACGTCCTGAATTAATACAATAGCTTATGCTAGATCCGTCAATAGTTCCTTGAATAATACCTATGTCCTTTAATTCTCGTAAGTGCTGACTAATAGTCGCCTGAGCCAAACCCAATTCATTCACAAGATCTCCATTGATGCAGGCATTGGTCTTTAATAAGTAATGAATAATAGCCACACGTGCTGGATGGGAAAATGCCTTGGCAGCACTCGCTATGTCATTTTGAACGTCTGAAAAAAGATCTGTTTTCGTTACTCCCATCTTTTATATTGCATTATCGCAATATTACGATAAGATACGCAAACTTCAAAAAAAAGGTTAGCCAGTTCAAGAATTTTACTACCCCGTCTTCTTGAATTGATTCATTCTTGATGGCTTTTATCATGATACGCAAATAATACTTTCAAATTGAGTGCGAATCACAGATTGAAACTGATAGCCTTACTCCTGCCATCCATGAATAAGTTATGATGCTTATTTTCAAGGTTATCTAAATTCCTGCATATAGCTCACCTCTATAATTTCATGGCACATTGTTCACAATGTTGATTTGACTATATTTAGCCAACACTTTCAAAATCCAAACAAAATGAATACTCCAATACATATTTATGTTATTATCCTTTTAGTTTCTCTGCTGAACGCATTCGAAATCCAGGCACAAGCATCGAAAACAGAGCAAAAAGCTGTATTAGTAACAGGTGCGACAAGTGGTATAGGTCTGAAAATAACTGAAGAATTATCGTCAAAAGGATATTTTGTATACGCTGGAGCACGTAAAAAAACTGACATGGATCGTCTCAATGCAATGGAAAATGTAAAGTCAATCAAACTTGACGTTACAAAATGGGATGATATAAACGCTGCCGTCGAAACTGTGAAAAATGAAGGCCGAGGGCTCTACGGAATTGTTAACAATGCAGGCGTTGCCATTTTTACTCCTCTGATTGAAGTGGAAGAAGAAGATTTAGATTTTATTTTCAATGTAAATATTTATGGACCTTATAGAATCACAAAGGCATTTGCACCTTTAATAATAGAATCAAAAGGAAGGATTACAAACATAAGTTCGATTTCAGGGATCTTGACTGGAAAATTTTTTGGGCCCTATAGTATGAGTAAACATGCCATTGAAGCTTATGTAGATGCATTGGCTAGTGAAATGGAGCAATTTGATGTTCAGGTCAGTGCTATAGAACCCGGCAACTATAATTCCAAAATCGTATCATCCCTCGTTAAGAGAATGGAATCCAATGATATCAGTTTTGAAAATTCACTTTACAAAGAAGATTTTGAAAAATTAATCTCTTCTTATGGGGCGGACAGAAGTCGATATAAAGATCCTTTGGAAGTAGCAAATGCTGTCGAAAAAGCACTTTTCTCAGAAAACCCAAAGCGCCGCTATATGGTTGTTCCTAATGAGGGAGAGGGTAATTGGACAATAACACAGATTATGCGTGAAATGGTCCAGTTGAATGAAAATCAGGCTTATAAATATGATCGAGAAAAGCTCATTGGAATATTAGATGAAATGTTGGCTGAAGCGGACAAATAATTCTTGATAACTACTTATTGTAATAGACTTTAAATGGATAATTACTGATTACTAAACTTTTTTAGTCCCTCTAAATTGGCGTTAAGAACAGCCTCAACATCAGCGTCTTCAATATGCCCTAAAATGCCGTAATCTCCTGAATAGCCTTTTTCATTTAATAACTCAATCATTCCTTTTTCATAATCTCCTTTTCCAATCGTGAGAATTTTTGGACCTTCTTTCCTGAGACCATTTAGATTAACATACCATAGGTAAGGCACCATCATTTCAACTATTTCGGGAAATGCTTCGATTTGTTTGTGTGCATGATGAAAATTATAGACGATGCCTAAATCTTTTTCTGCCAATGCCTTGATTATTTTGATCTGATTGGCCGGTTCTCCAAACCAATCACCATGATTGTACAACGCTATTTTGCAACCTAATTCTTTAGCTTTATCACTCAAATAGGAAATCATTTTTATTCCTTTTTCTAAGGCTAATTGATCAGTCCTTCCTGCAAAATAGTTGGAATTAAAGCTCACCCAAATTTGTCCATTGTAACCGACCTCTTTGACTATACTAAGTAACCTTTCATTCAATGGGTTTAATGCACCTACGGCATCCCAGTTATCATCTAACCATAGCCATACTGCAATTACTTCGATCTCATTTTGTTCGGCAAGTCTCAATTCATCAGCCATCTCGGAAAGGTTCTTCTCTCGCCAATCGTACGCATACTTCTTAATTCCAAGCCTCTTGAGCATGTTAATCCTTTCCATTGGAGATCTTTCTACGCTATCAAAAGGAACGATACACCAAGCATAAACATTCTCAATATCAATGAATTGCTTTTTATCTCTTTCTAGGCATGAAGACAGCGTAAACCCAGCTAGAATTAAAATTGTAAAGTATTTCATGATTTTTAATTAAAATTTTCAGTCAGTCTCTTTTCAGTTATTTACAAAGCTGGCTTTATTGATGTGCTGACCATAACAAATAATCCAATGTCCTTATTACATTATGGAAACATGAAGTGATTTCTCAGTTGTTCTATCTAATTCTCTTTTCACTTCTCGCTCTCCCAAAGTTGCCTGTATAAAGTACCACGAAACTTATCATTCAATTCATATCCAGGTGGTCGTATTTCGTTGTTCTGAGACATGATAATTCCAACAAAATCTCGTTTTGGATCCGCCCAAAAGTAGGTGCACTCATAACCTCCTCCAATCCAAAGTCCAGCCTCTCCTTCATTCATCACCCGCATCGTATCACTGCTGATCCAGAGGTTATATCCGTTGTACCCATATGGATTATCCAGTTGAGTATGTGGTGCATAAATGTCTTGGACTGTTTCCTTGTCTAAAAATCTATGACCATTCAACTCACCTCTTTTTAACAACATCCTTATAAAATCAGCATATCCATCAGCAGTTGCAACCATTCCTTCCCCGCCCAAGTACAACTGATGTTCTTTTTCATAATCCGGAACATCAGGCCCAAAAATATCCAACTCTCCCTTTTCTGCTAGTCGTAGCATAGAATCTCTCCCAGTAAACTTGGGTAAGAGTTTTTTATTGGTTGGAAGTCTATAATTCAATCCATTAATCTTCAGCGGTGTGGTCACCCTTTCAGCAACTAATTTGTTCAGATTTTTTCCTGTTGCCCGTTCCGCAACTAATCCTAACACCGTAGTGTTTGTCCCATAAAAATATTCCGTTCCAGAATGTTGAATTAAGGGCAATTTCGACATTTTATCAATCAGTTCATCCGAGTCTTTAGCAGAGGGTAAGTTTTGTTCTGCCATTAACGAATCTAAGCAAGGAAAACCAGTGGTAGCATAGTAGAATCCAGCTTTATGATCAATAAGATGGAGAATAGTCATAACAGAATCATTTGGGACGAATTGGATCGGACAAGCTTCATTTCTAATGTCCCAATCATATTCTGTCAAACTTCCTTCTGTTTTTGAAACTGCCACCTGAAGATTTTGAAATTCAGGAATGTATTTTGAAACTGGGTCATCCAAATTGAGTACTCCATCTTCCACTAGATCCAACGCAATGGATATTGTTACTATTTTGCTCATAGACCATATTCGAATCCATGTATCACCATTGATAGTTGTATTGGGTAATAAATCTTCATTGACAGCACTGTGTTCGTAGATTAAATTTCCGTCTAAATCTTCGAGTCTTGCATAGACAAATGGGAAAAACCCTTCTTCCACATAATGATTCAGGACTTTTTCCAATTCACCCTTGTCTGCAATTTTCAGAACAGGTTCTAGATCTTTTTTAAGGCAAGAAAAAGATGTAACAGCAATAAAAATTGAAAAAGCTATACGGACAATACTTCTTTTCATGATGCTTAATTTTTCTTCCTCCTTCTAAGATAATCTTTAAAAATCTCAATGTCTTTGAATCTTATCAACTTTGTAGCTTAAGAATTAACCCATTGAAATCCTCTCTTTAAATTATCTCGGCAGGTAAAATCGTTTTTGCAAATCGTAATTGGGCGTGAATAGATATCATCAGATAACTTTTAGAAATCACCCAGCATAAAGGCCTCCAATTCCGTTTCAATTTCATTCTTTTCCATATCCAGTACAAGATAGGAGTGATTAGAATTATTCTTTGATACCCATATATTCCCACCGACACTATCGGCGATACATTTACCATCTTCCACCTTGTGCCAGTAGTTTCCTAACCCATTTCGAATTGCGTAGAGTACGGCGGTTTGATCAAAAGTTGAATTGTCAAAAATTTCATCTTTAAATTGATTTTTCACCCAAGGCGCATATTTACTAAAGTGATAAAATCCTAAATAAAGTGGTGAATTCGTAGGTAGTTTGTTAAAAACCTCGCCAGTTTTAATACTTGAACCAAGTTCGGCACCCGAAAAAGTAATCGGCAAATCTATTTGCTCTAAAACGTATTTTGTAACGCCAGGCATGTTACCGTCAAAGTTCCATTCATTCTTACTTTCAGGAAAATTGCCCCCCATAATAACAAATTCCTTGACTTTTGAATTGATAAGATCTATTCCTTCCAAGCTTGAGAATTGATCCGCTTTAGAATCAATCAATTTTTTAATATTCATTAGCGGTCCAACTGCAATGATCACCACACTTTTGTCATCACTTTCACTTAACAGTTTTCTGTATAATTCCGTCGCATCAGGTGCATTTTTGTAAGTAAGATTATGTTCTAAATTATCGGCGATTACTTTGGAATGATTCCATGATGTTTCATGGAAATCGCCAAGTCTTCGACCTATAGGAATATTTGGGTTTCCATAATAGGTGTTTACTGCATCAATAGCACTTATTGAATATTTTTCAAGGTTCCAACACATAACCGCTAACAATTCAATTTCCCCTCTACTTTGGAAATGATTCAGCATTGCTAGTGCACCTAAATCATCTGCATCACCACCAAAATCAGTGTCAAATATAATTCTGTGTTTGAGCCTAGGTTCTGAACATGATGTTACAAAAAACAAACTCATTAGGACTAAATATGTTGCTGCAATTAGTTTTATAATTTCCCTTATTTTTTTATTAGAGATTCTGGTCATTATTCATCTTCATTTGGATCTATGGTATCTGATTCTACCGGAAGCACTACTTTTCTTTTATTCGATAATACCTTTAAAAACCCCATCGGTAATTTCATACACTTCTTGAAATTCTCCAGTAGGATCATACCAGCCAAAAGCAATACCACTAAATTCGATTGTTACAAAACTCTTGTGTTCGCCATTGACAGTGGCCTGTTCAATTGAGATGACTTCAAAATTTTCATTACTTTCGTTATGAAACATAACGTTATAATTAACCAATAGTCGTGCCTCATCAAAGTCTTGATAAAATCTCTTTAATTCAGCGTCCGTTGAGACATAATCCCAAGATCTATCCTCATTATCCAAGTCCTCACCCCTAAGGGTTAAATCATTTTCGCTGGTTTCATTTTTCATAAACCAAAATCCAAATTCGATTGTTTCTCCGTTTTCTAGTCCTACGTTAAACATAACTTCGCGGGTCAATCGAATTTCGCCGTCTACGTTCAATCCCCATCTAGATGACTTGTACTGGATCTCAATATTCTCGGCATTTGAAATGAAATCATTATTTGAATTTCGCTGCTCTATTTGAAAGCCAATTTCATTGGGAGGATCAATTCTTGGGGAATTATCTTCTTCGCTGCATCCAAGAATAAAAATTAATAAAACTAAAAAGTATACGTTATTCAAGATTTTCATATTTTAATTCTAATCACAATTTAATACTCTTCTAAGGTATCCATCATAATAACCCTAACTAATTGTAAAGTCCAAGCTATCTGCATATTGTTATCAATTCTAATCAAATTTTTGTTAATTGAATTAGTTGAAGATACCTGGTACTTACTATTACAACAGTTATAATATCAATCGACTAATTCCCATATTTTATTTCCAGTTGCAAACCATTCATTACTGTCATACTTTGTGATAACTATCTGATTCTTGACTTATAATTCTTATGCTTCATTTACTCGAATCGCGCAGAATTTTCTCCATTTTTCTTCCTTTTGCCAATTCATCAAACAACTTTTCCAACCGCCTGCATTGTCTATACAATTCAAATTCATCATCGATATCTTCAATGCGATAACCACAAACAACACCTTTGATCATATCTGCGTTAGGATGGATTTTTGCTTTTTCAAAAAACGTTCTATACGTCGCCTTCTCTGCTATAAGCGATTGCAATTGATCCTCATCAAAACCAGTAAACCATTTGATTACTTGATGGAACTCTTGTTTTGTTCTGCCATGTTTTTCCAATCGATTCCAGTAAAGTGGATAGATGGATGCAAATATCATATTGGCAATTTTTTCATTTTTTTCAGCCGTAACTTTCATTTCTTTTGATTTTTAGTTGGAGCCAATGTTCACCAACCATGTATGTATGGCATTTGCTGGGTAACTTGTTTTAGTAGTCCAATTTAAAAAAAATTGATATTGTTTCATCAAAACCGCCAAGTTTGCTTTTGTCTTAATCAACCTCACTATTCATTGCAGCTCTATAGCTTGGTTATATATTGATGAAAATCTCCCAGTGTCCTAAAATTGGTTTACAATAAGTATGTGCCTCAGTTCTTATGTAGAAAATACTATCTAAATTGATTGGCAAAAGGAAGAAACATTGAGCACCAATTAATACTGAAATTTGGATTAAACACAATTGCCCAATGGTTTTTAAACAATATTTTACATGGGCTGATAAAAGCTAAGAAGACAAAGCAAGCAGAAAAGATGATTTATAGATCATAAGTAATGGTGTATAAGGGTCTGGATAGGCTTTGCAGGTCCATATTATTTTCAATATTTCAATTCATCAATTTTCTTTAGATTTCTATCCCAAATGTGAATTAGTCCTTTTCCATCTGTTGTAACCAATTTTGAATCATCACTATTCCAATCAATTCCCCAAAGTAAATTTTGTACAGGTTTTTCTAATACTAAGTCACCATTTTTATCCCAAAGACGCAATTTTTCACTTGCTGTTGCTAACAAAGTTCCATCTTTTGACCATTTCAAATTTCTATATTCAGCTTTGCTTTTTTCGATGGTTTTTATTTTTACCCCATTTGCCGACCAAAATTGTAAGAAAGGAGGATAGTTGTTTTCAGTATCTCCATAGTCACCTGTTACAAACAGTTCTCCTGAAGGATGCCATTCAACACAAAGCATTAATACTTCGTTCTCTCTATCTTCAATATGACGAAGTGAGTCTGAAATTAAATCATATAGCGTAATTTTCTCACCAACAACAACAATAATATCTTTGGATGGATGCCAATCTAATCCCATTATCCCTTTTTGTTCGGTTTCAATTCTCTTTACCAACTTTCCTTCTTTGCTAAATATTCCAATAATTCCATCATAATCACCAACTGCTAAGAAATCTCCATTTTTATTCCAACCTATTGCTCTTGCTCCAAAGTCATTTATGCTGTCAAGTTTAATTCTCTTGTCTGTGTCTATATTAAATATTGATGTTTTAGATTTCCCTCCTTGCACCGAAAATGCCAGCAAATTCTGAGTAGGATGCCACTTAGTTTTGGTTATCGTTCCTTTAACAGGATAATTTTTCAATATTCTACTTTCTTTTGCAGAAAATAACCTCAAAGTATCCTGCGTTCCTCCAACAACGATTTCATTGGCATTTGGATGCCAACTGGCAGTCCACAACCACCATTCTTTTTTTTCAGTTTGCTGAATTGATTGTTTTTGGTTTTTAATACAACCAACTATTAATATGACTACTAGAAAAAATAGTACTTTTTTCATCATTCTTTGTTTATGATTACATGCGCCAGCTAAAATCCATTGGCTGTCCGTTTGTCAATTTCTTTAAAAGTATCTGGACCAAATGTCCTTTGCAAATCACTTTTTTAATTGACCATTTTCCTTAATTTAAAAATAATATATTCTTGTGCAGTATTAAAACCACCCGTACCATGAAAGTACTCCAAATCTTTTGAAGCTTCTTCAAGTCACATCATTTGTAAGCAGTTTGAACAATAGTTGGCGATTGAATTGTGTCTTGTATATTCCTCGTACAAGAGGAAAGAAATACAATGGGGATGAAAATATTAATTGTACTTTATTCAATGGCCTTAATGGATCTCTTAATGCGTAACAACTACGTACGTGATGATCCCAAATTTTGACTAGAGGGAAACCTAGCCGTTCCTCGTATAACCAAAAATTTGGTTGAGCCATGAGTCCAAATATAGCCAAGGAAACCATATTTGTGCGATAGGTATTCTGGAGAAACTTCGGAGAGTGGTAGTGCCTATTCTAGCACTGATTCGGAAAGTTTGACCCTAGTGAGCATAATTTCTAACTAGATATTGATGCTAACTCATCCAGCACTCTTCTTATTTCTTCACTCGAAGGTCTAGGCGCATCTACGTTGATGATATTTCCATCAGCATCGATGAGCATAAATCGAGGAATGCCCTTGATCCCATAGTCCTTGATGATGGACGATTGCCAATCCAAGTCTGCAAACAACTGCATACCTCCTAACTCCTTTTCAAGGATCATTTTCTTCCATTTATCATAGTCCTCTTGACGGTCTATAGATACACTTAAAAAATGAATGTTTCTGACTGCATAATCTTCTTCCAACTTCTTCAATGCCGGGATTTCTCTGATGCAAGGGCCACACCAAGTAGCCCATACATCGATGTAGATCGTTTTGCCTAATAAATTTTCCAATCCGACAGAATTACCTTCAGTGTCTTGATAAGTAAATTTCGGAGCAGGTTTACCTGCTACCAAATTCTTTAGTTTTTCATAAGTAAGTGTTACCTCTTTTTTTAAGGCCTCATCTGTTGAGATTTTCATGATGCTGGCATAAACTTCATCCATCTTAACAAACGAAGGAGACATTCCAAATCTGGAAATAGTCCCCAAAAGGTCATTCTTAATTTGATCACTTTCCAGTTTGCTAATTTCATCGAGCGTGGACAAAACCGTTTCAGGGTTTTGAGTTATTAATTGATAATTGATGTAAAACCCATTCACCAAGTTTCGATATGCACCAAACTTTTTGTAGTCATTCAAATTGTCATAATTGATACCAGATAATGGTTCCATGATTTTCTGTGATGGAACATACTCATCTAATTTCGAGAAACGGGCATGTGTTTCTTTATATCTGTTTAATAGTACAAGTTTTTCGTAATAGATTCCTTTTCTCTCATTAGATTTAAATTCCTCACTCAAGTCATCCATTGATTCCATCAATCCAATTTTGGCTATTTCCATAGATTCAAGCTGACTCAATATCGCATCTTCATTTTGTGCAAAAAAAACTTCATAATCACCTATCAGGGTTTCTTCAATCATATATTTCTGTGAGAGAAAATTACAATTTGCTCCTCCTTGTCCAGAATATGCAGCCGTCTCATCAAAGGCTTCAATGTTGATCGTCATATGAATGTCATCTCCAGGTTTTATATAGAGTGCTGTACGCTCACGATGACGAAATGTATAATACCCTTCTGCAATTCTTAATGTATCCGAAAAACTTCCATCCTCACGGATTGGGATGGTTTGTGAAAAATTAGAATTTTCTATTTTTAATTCTGATCCAGCTGGGTTTTCGATTTGGCCTGAGAATAAGACATAATCTACGCTTGATTTACTTTGACAACCCAAAGTAATAAGTGCAGCTAGTAGATAAATTGCTTTTAGCATTCCGATGTAGGGTTAATAAGCTTCAAACATAACTATTAAGATTGGCTTATTAAACTTAGAAAAGATTAATGAAAAAAAAGCGGATGAATAATCCCTCTACTCTTTTCACAAAACACAAAACATCCGACAATATTAAATCCGCCATTCACCGACTGCCAACCACCGTTTACCGATTTGTCATTTGTAGGCTTCTGCGATCTTTACAAATTTGAACATCATTAAAAATCAAAATCATGAAAAATCAACAAAACTCACATCAAAAAATTTGGCTCGGAATATTTCTAGTATCATTAGGGGGATATTTCTTATTACGAAATTTCGATTTAATTCCTCAAATGATACCTCATTATTTCTTTGGTTGGGAAGGAATATTCGTATTGATCGGTGGATCTATGTTACTCACTGGCAAAAGAGAAGGTCTGGTATTTCTAGCGATTGGAGGTTTCTTCCTTTTGAATGATATTTTCTACTGGCCTCAATTTAGAATTAGAGATTGGTGGCCTGTCATTCTAATTGCCATTGGACTAGCAACACTTTTGCGTCGACGAAATATTAATGCAAAAGGAAGCAGTGACCAGGATGATGACTATTTCGACAACACCAATATTTTTGGTGGCACCCAAAAAAATATCAGTTCCCAAAATTTCAAGGGTGGAAGGATCACTTCTATTTTCGGAGGTTCTGAAATCAGCCTTGCAAATGTTCAATTAAATGATGGAGAGGTGGTCGTTGACGTTTTTTGTATGTTCGGGGGTAGCAGCATCATTGTGCCAAGAGACTGGACCATTATCAATGACAGTTTCGTCATCTTTGGAGGTATCGAAGATCAACGTCCAAGATCATCTGTAGAAGAGCAAGACCCTAAGAAAATACTCCGAATCAAGGGATCCGTTATTTTTGGTGGGGCCGAAATCAAAAGCGCATAATTGAAGCGCTAGATTCTCTAAATTTATCAATAAAGAAATGATCAAGCATCCAATTCTCGACGGTAACGGATACAAAATCTACGCAATAGCATGGGTAATAGTGATGATTATTCATGGGCTCATTCTCCAGTATAATTACAACTTCTCCTTTGTTATTGCTGCGGCCGATAGCTTGGTTTACAATCTGCTTTTTGCCGCAATTGCCAATGGTATTTGGTACGTCGTATCATTTGCCAATCTGAGCAAAGATGAAACAGCTCTATTTACGACCCATACGGTTTCGGCATTCATCACCATTCTAATATGGTCTACTCTTTCTAATGCTATTCTGAATATAATATTCATAAATAATGAAGCTTATCTATCATTTGATCGTGATACATTGATTTGGCGAATGATCATCGGGTTGCTCTATTATGGCATTGTTGCTCTTATCTTTTATCTGATCAAATACTATCAGGACATGCAAGAGCGTACACATAGAGAATTGGAATTGCAATCCTTACTAAAAGATGCAGAACTGAGAATGCTAAAGTCTCAGATCAATCCTCATTTTATTTTCAATAGTCTGAATTCAATCAATGCATTGACGCTATCAAAGCCTGAATCTGCACGAGAAATGGTGATAAAATTGAGCGAATTTCTAAGATACTCTCTGGGAAAGGAAACCATCGAAATGAATACTTTAGAACAAGAAATACAGAATGTTTCGCATTATCTTGATATTGAGAAAGTTCGTTTTGGCAACCGACTTCAATTCGAAAAAATGGTTTCAGAGGATTGTATGAAGATCAAAGTTCCTAACCTAATACTCCAACCACTTTTTGAGAATGCCATAAAATATGGTGTTCATGATAGTATTGAAACTATTACTATTCAATTGAATTGCCAACCCAATGACGACTCCTTAAAAATCTCAATTATCAACAATTTTGATAATGAAGCGCTCACTGCGAAAGGTGAGGGGATAGGATTAGAAAATGTTAGAAAAAGGCTGTCTCTAGTATTTGGTGGTTCAAATCTTTTGGAAATCAAAAAGCAGGAAAATCAATTTGAAGTAATCATTAATATACCATTAAAAGATCATGAGTAAGATAAAAGCACTGATTATAGATGATGAGCATCTTGCAAGAGAAATAATAAAATCATACTTGAATCAAGATGAAAATATAGAATTGATAGGTGAATGCAGTGATGGGTTTGAAGGTTTCAAACTCATCAACAACCTGAAACCTGATATTGTTTTTCTTGATGTCATGATGCCTAAACTGACTGGTTTTGAAATGCTAGAACTTTTAGAAAATCCACCGGTCATCATATTCAGTACTGCCTATGACGAATACGCGCTCAAGGCCTTTGAAAAAAATGCCATTGACTACTTGCTCAAACCTTATTCATCAGATCGCTTCAATGAAGCTCTTTCAAAAGCAAAAGAAAAAATAGGGTCCTCAAAAAATGTTCAAAATGACATAAAAATAATTGTTGAGGAAAAACATGAATTGCTTTCAAGGGTAGCCGTAAAAACAGGAAGTAAGATTCAGATTATCCCTATTGCTAAAATCAAATATTTAGAGGCAATGGATGACTATGTCAGCATCCACGCAGAAGACGGAAAATTTTTGAAACAGATGACAATGAAATATTTTGAGAACCACCTACCTACGGAAGACTTCATGAGAATTCATCGATCCTATATTGTCAAGCTTAAAGAGATCGCTCGTCTCGAATTATTGGGAAAAGATTCACACGTTGCTATCCTTCATGATGGAAAACAATTATCTGTAAGCCGTTCGGGTTATTCAAAACTTAAAGAGGCCTTAGGTTTTTAAGACAATTATTCCTTTAGTAACCTTACCGCTAACTCTTCTGAGACATCCCATAGTTTTTTGGCTTGAATTGGATCTTGTGCAAGTGCGGTAGCTTTTCCAATTTTTCCGTTAGAGAAATACGCTCCCGTTACGCCACTTACCGAAGGATGAACTGCTAAAAATACTGAAGTAGCTGCACCAAGGGCGGTTGATTTAGCGCCAAAATTGTTCTTCATTCTTTCTGCTTCGTCAGAAGGAAGATGTCTCCAAAGAGAACTATCAATTACTCCTGGATGAAGTGAATTGGACGTTTGGCCAACAGAAAGTCTTTTTGATAATTCCTTGGAAAAGAGAATGTTTGCCAATTTAGAATGGCCATAAGCAGCCCAAGGTTTATATGGTCTTTCCCACGATAGATCATCAAGAATTAATCCTTTGCCGCGGGCATAAGCGTGGGCGGCACTTGATACCACCACCACTCTCCCATCTACCTTAAGACTTTTAAGTAGGCGTGTGATAAGCATATAGTGGCCCATGTGGTTTACCAACATATGATATTCTATGCCATGTTCAACACGTCTTTCTTGCAAAGCCATTACTCCGGCATTGGCTATGATTCCATCGATGGGTTCTTTTATAGTATCAATTAGTACTTTGATACTTATTGGATCTGATAAGTCACAAACCATAGGCACTGCATTTCCTATAATAGATTCACAGGCTTGTGTTGCTTTTTCCAGAGACCTAGCCAATCCATATACCTTTGCACCTCTCAAGGCCAAGACACGCATAGTTTCCAACCCTATCCCTGAGTTACATCCTGTAATTAAATAGGTTTTGCCAGATAGATTTATGCCTTCAGTTATCTGTTCTGCAGTAGACGAATTGGTACCAGTCATGAAGAAAAATAGAATGATTAATTTATGCTAAGCTAATAATGTCTTCGCACACTAACTCAACTAAAAGACCCTGAAAAAGGCAAATCTATTTTATCAAAATTATTTAGTACCAAATCATTTCGTTTGGCGAATTAATGATTCAAGAAATTCATCAAATACCCTCTATAATCATAATACTCAGGATGCTCTAGTACATCCTTTCTGTTTCTCGGCCTTTCAAATGGAATGACTAATTCGTCACCAATTTTAGCAAATGGTCCACTTGTCATCATGATCACACGATCAGCCAAAAAGATGGATTCGTCTACATCATGTGTCACCATGATCGCAGTAATTTTTTCTTTTTGCCACACTTCTAAAAGTACATCTTGCAATTCTCCACGGGTCAAAGAATCAAGCATACCAAATGGCTCATCTAATAACAATACTTTGGGCTTCAATGCAAAGGCTCTGGCAATTCCGACTCGCTGTTGCATCCCTTGAGACAACTCCGTAGCTCGCTTATCAAAATCATTACCCAATCCTACTTTGTCTAAATAGTATTTGCAAATATCCAATCGCTGTGCTTTTGTGGCATGAGGAAATACTTGTTTCACACCGATCATTACATTTTGTAAAGCCGTCAACCAAGGAAATAAACTAGGTGATTGAAAGACTACTGCTCGATCCGGACCCGCTCCATGAATAGTATCACCATCAACTTTAATTCTTCCGGCACTGATATCATTCAGCCCTGCGATCATCGTTAATAGTGTAGATTTTCCACACCCCGAGTGACCTATAATTGAAATGAACTCACTTTGCTTGATGTTTAATTGTAAATCTGCCAAAACGGTGTAATCCCCTTTTGGCGTGGGGTATATTTTAGCTATGTCCTGACAAACCAACATATCTTTTAGGTGGTCATTATTTAGCTTCGGTTTAATGAAATCTTCTTGTATAAATGTTTTTTCTATGACTTCCATAATTCTAGTGCTTTGATTTTCTAATTAGAAGTATTTGATTTGATCTTCTTCCTTGCCTTTACCCCAAACCAATCGGCCTGGCATCACAGGTTTCAAGTCAGGCAATTCGTACACCTGATGCGCTTCGCTTTTCCTATTTTCTCCTACTTCTATCAAGTACTCAATGATTTCATTTCGAAGATGTTTGTACATGGGATCTTTGTTAATCTCCGTAATCACTCTCGGCCTTTCAAATCCAATCTTAAATTCCGGGCCCAAAGTAGCTTTTGGTCCAGGCGTCAAAGGCACAATTCTATCTGCCATAACAATCCCTTCATCCACGTCATTGGTAATCAGTAGACAAGTCTTTTTGTCTTCACTCCAAATATTGACGATTTCCTCCTGCAGAGTTCCTCTAGTCAATGCATCCAAGGCACTCAAAGGTTCATCCATCAACAACATATCAGGGTCCATTGCCAATGCCCGAGCAACTGAAACTCTTTGCCTCATCCCACCAGATAATTCTCCAGGTTTTTTGTCTATGGCGTGGGTCAAATGAACCATTTCCACATACTTTCTTATTTTTTCGTCCTTTTCCTTTTTTGTTGATTTTTTATAGACTTCGTCAATCGCGAGTTTCACGTTTTGATAAACAGAAAGCCATGGAAGCAACGAATAATTCTGAAAAACTACCCCTCTATCAGGTCCAGGACCTGTAATCGGTTTCCCTTTCAATAATACTTCTCCTTCATCTGGAAAATGAAGGCCATTGATTAGGTTAATCAAAGTAGTTTTACCGCTTCCTGTAAATCCAACGATTGCCAGAAATTCTCCTTCTTCTATAGTCAGGTTGATATTAGACAAAACTTCCACCTTGTCTTTTCCTGTGCTATAGGATTTCGATACATTTTTTAGTTCTAAGAATGCCATACCTTTTTAGTTAAGTTTTAACAAATTGGCTTAGGCCACTTCTGCTTTGTTGAATGACATGGATTTCTGGATGACCATCATGATCCGATCCAACATAAATCCGATCATGCCGATGGCGAACATGGCAACTATTATCTTGGCATTAGAATCGTTCGCTCCATTTTGGAATTCCTCCCAAACAAATGAACCGAGTCCCGGACTCTGTGCTAATAATTCAATAGCGATAAGTACCATCCAAGCCACCGAAAGTGTAATTCTTAATCCTGTGAAAATCATCGGAATCGATGAAGGTAGAACCACTTTAAAAATGTTTTGAAAAACGCTTAGCTTAAGCACTTTTGCTACATTGACAAAGTCTTTATCTACGGAAGATACTCCCATACTGGTATTGACAAGCGTCGCCCACATGGCACAAAGTCCAACACTGATAAAGGAAATCATGAAGGATTTATCCATATCCGAGTCACTCATTACCGTTTTTATTATCATAAAAACAAGTAGTAACCACACCACCGGCGAAACAGGCTTTAAAATCTGAATCAACCAGTTGAAAGAAGTTCTTAATGTAGTACTCAACCCTATGATTATACCAATAGGAATGGCTATAAATGCCGCTAAAAAGAAGCCTGCAAATACGGTTTTCAAACTGGTAATTACTTGGTCTACAAATGAAGGTCGACCCGTATAGGTAATGGCTGCCTCTCCTTTTGCAGCCCTTTTCTCGTTGGTCTTAGCTACTTTTTGAGCAAAATCATCTTTCTTTTTACTGATGATTTTATGATCTGCTAATAATGACTCAAAAGCTCCCCACACTTTTGATGGGGAAGGCAATGTATTGGGTTGACAACTGATATCTCCTGATGCTATACATTTTTTCATCTCAGCAGCCGCTTCTGTTCCTTGTTCAGACAAGGCTTTTTCTATCCTCGCATTGGCTTCTTTATTATAAAGAGACTGTGCTCCTAAATGCCATGCCACAAGGAAAATAAATATAGACAATAGCGGAAAAATGGCTTGCTTAATAAAGTTGACACCATTTTTTCTTTTTTCTTCGCCGACAATAAGTCGAACAAGTGGTTCTAAGAATGATAAACCACAAAATCTTAATCCTTTGATTATTTTATCTTTCATTACTATGGGTGTTTTGAATTGATAAATATTTATTAATTGTGCTTTTTAGGTGGGTAGAAAATCAAGGAGGAACCAATAGGCTCCTCCTATCAAAGCACCCATAATTATTAATCTTTGTTACCTACTTTGAAGCTATTGATATAACCAAGTGGATCTTTTCCATCATAGGTAATACCATCAATAAAATTCGAAGTAGGTGCTTTGTAGCCATCAGTTGTTGGTACCTCATCCGCAGATAAGTAACCTTCTTCAACTAATAACCCCGCTGCTTTTTCCCAGATGTCTGGTCTGTAAATACTTTGTGCAGTTTTCGAATACCACTCAGCAGGTTTAGACTCTGGAATTTGACCCCATCTTCTCATTTGAGTTAAAAACCAAGTAGCATCCGAGTAGAATGGATAAGTCGCATTATATCTGAAGAATACATTGAAATCAGGCATCGATCTCTTGTCTCCTTTTTCAAATTCGAAAGTTCCTGTCATAGAATTGGCAATCACAACAGAATCTGCACCAACATATTCAGGCATAGACAATATACCTACGGCTTCAGGCCTGTTACCTGGCGTATCCAACCATTTACCTGCTCTGATCAGTGCCTTTGTCACTGCAACTGCAGTATTAGGGTACTTTTCTGTAAATTCTTTTGTCATTACAAAAACTTTCTCTGGGTTGTTTTTCCAGATGTCATAATTCGTGGTAACCGGCACACCGATGCCCTTAAAAACTGCTTGCTGATTCCAAGGCTCTCCTACGCAATAACCATAGATTGTTCCCGCTTCCAGTGTTGCTGGCATTTGTGGTGGAGGAGTAACTGATAACAATACATCCGCGTCTACTTGACCCTGAATGTTGTCAGCAGTATAAAAACCAGGATTTACACCCGCTGCAGCCAACCAATATCTAATTTCATAGTTATGCGTCGAAACTGGGAATACCATACCCATTTTGAATGGCTTTCCTTCATTTTTATAGCTTTCAATTACTGGCACTAATGCATCAGCCTTGATTGGATGAATCGGTTTTCCATCAGCATCTGCAGGAACATTGGGTTTCATTTTTGACCACACATCATTAGAAACTGTGATACCATTTCCATTTAAATCCATGGAAAATGGTGTTACCAATTCAGCTTGTCTTCCAAATCCAGCACCCGCTGCGATTGGCTGTCCAGCCAACATATGTGAACCATCAAGTCCTCCGTCTATTACTCTGTCAAGAATATTCTTCCAGTTTGATTGTGCTTCAACTGAAACAAAGAGTCCTTCATCTTCGAAGTATCCTAATTCTTTAGCAATGGCCAAAGGAGCCATATCTGTCAACTTGATAAAACCAAAAGTCAATTGTGGTTTCTCAATATCTAGTTGTATTGTTTTACTTTCTTCAGCTACTTCTTCTGAAGATGTAGATTCTGTCTTGGCACCTCCACACTGACTCAAAAGAAAGAGTAATGAGGCGAATAAACCAAGTCTGAAAAATAGGTTGTTATATATCTTTTTCATGTGCTTACAATTTGATTTTATAAATTTCTAATTATGACTTTGACTCTTTTTTAGCAGTCGATTTGAATAATTGAGGCTTAAATATGATTTGTGTCCAAGCCCAACTTTGATAACTTGATGAATCTGGTGTTCCCTTAATGATGTCCATGGTATCTGTTCCAAACATTTGTGAGTAACCCAATTTCCAGGTTACGGCAGGAGCAAATTTCTTAACATAGACTAGGTCTATTTCAGTACCTAATGCCTTGTCTGTATAGGCATCTTGATCAGCTGCAGCTAAGAAATAATGTACATGTCCTAACAACGCACCACCTGCTACCTTGAATTTCGTTTTTAAATAAAAATCCTGCAGTCCAGCATTTGAGTTTCCATTACCCACATAGAAGTAATCCATAAATCCATAGAAAGCATGGTTAGTCCCAAAATCAGGGTTCCATGATCCTGCTTTATCACTTCCCGAGTCAGTACCGGATAAATAATCATAACCAAGGGTAATAGGAGTTACTTTCGTCTTGTATGTTCCAGAAAGAGAAAACATCATCGCACTTAATTCAGTTGTGGCATTGATATCTCCCATTTGATAGAAGAATTCTCCATTCAAAGTCAAATCACCCAACTTCTTCATACCCATTAGTCCAAGCGTCTGCTTACTTGCGACGCTGTCTGAAGTAGCTCCATATTGAGAAGCGATGTTGACCAAGTATAATGAGATACTCGCATCTTTCTCCCACTTCTTATTCAAGTAAGCATATTCCATATGCTTATAATTCGCAACTCCTAAATAATCACGACCAGTAAGGTGTGCGTATTCAAAAGGAGTTTGAGTTTGATTGAATGCACCTCCAAAGTGAAGTTTTAATCCTTCCTTTTCATACAAGAATAACAGGGCATCGTGACGTCTTCCTTGCATCGCCCATTCCAAACCACCAAAATATCTTTGATTGTCATATGAAATCATTTGACGACCCGCTTTGAAAGCGAATGTTTCAGTGAACTTGTATTTACCCCAAGCGTCTACCACACCGAACATAGCATTGTCCTCCTTATAAATTTGTCTGGTAGCACCCCAAGTTCTTACATCTTGTAATGTGATTTGAACCTCATATTTATCATCTTTTAAATTGAAATATAGTCTTGTTCTTTGTTCAGTAAAGAAAGCTGGATCTTGACCATCCAATATTGGCTTTTTGAAGCCATTTCTAAATTCAGGTCGAGCATTCACTTCACCAGTTAGTGTGAATTCCTGCGATATTCCCTGAAAGGATAGCAAGCAAAGTGTTAGTACAAGTAGAAGATTCTTTTTCATAATTAATATTTTTTTGATTTTCCTTTTTTTACGTAGTTGATCTATAAATACGTATTTTATTCAGTATTTATACTTACAAATGTAGAAGGGGGTGAGCCAAGGTAAAATGGAATCGCGCAGAACAATACAGTCTTTTATACCATCAAATTACCTGTTTTTTAGCATAGAACGCAGATAACTTTCTGATTGCTTGGGAATTAAAATGATCTATATTCAATCTATTTTCTACGTAGTTTTAAAATTTATACGTAGATATGTAAAGAGAAAAACTGACTAATACGCAATTATTCTTGTTATTCTCATACTAAAGACGTCTGGTATAAGCCAAAACAAATTGAATAAACTCGTAAGTATTAACTTGAAAGGAATGTATTAGAATTTCAGAAATTATCGAATCTGGCGAAACGACATAAAAAAAAGGGTTCAAGAACTCAAACTTGAACCCCAAGGTCAAAAACTCAAAATAAAAAGGACTAATCAATTCTTAATCCACAACAACAGTACGAATATATATAGAATAGGGAATAAATAAAAATGCGACTTGTACTATATCTAACAAGCTTGTCAATTCTACGTTTGTATCATGAAAATTGCGTTGAAAACATGATTCTACCCTGGATTTTTGATTTAGATTTGCCCTAATGCACTTTATATATCCGTCGTTTCTTTGGGCGCTCGCAGCACTTGCCATTCCAATCCTCGTTCACCTTTTTAATTTTCGAAAAGCGAAACTCGTTCGATTTTCTAATGTGAAGTTTTTGGAAGCAATTAAGAAAAAAAGCGCTTCGACAAGAAACATCAAGCATATCTTGATACTAGCATCCCGGCTATTATTCCTTTTATTCTTAATCATAGCATTTGCACAACCTTTTATACCCGGGACTAAAAATGGACTCAATAGTCCTCAAGTCGATATTTTCATTGACAATTCTTCTAGTATGTCCAACTTAACCACAGAAAATGTAAGTGGATTGACAATGGGCGTGCAGCTAGCTGAAAATATACTCAACCTATATTCTAATGATACTAAATTCAGGGTATTAACAAATGGTTTTGAACCTTCATCCAACAATTATCGCTCGAAAGAAAATGCACTCAATTCAATTTTAGAATTGAATTATTCTAGCGTGCAAAGGGATGGAGATGAAATTTTGGATCGTTTGGTTAGAAAAACGCCTTCGGGAAACGATATTTTCATTATTTCAGATTTTCAAAAATCCACCGTTGGGCAAATTAGTGCTAAAGTCGATACTGCAAACATGTACCACCTCTTACCTATCACTTTTACTGATTATAGCAATCTACTAGTTGATAGCGTCTATTTGAAAACACCTTTTGTAATTGCAGGTCAAAGGAATCAACTGATGGTCAATATTCAAAATCCTACAAGCCAAGCAAGTAAAGAAACCATTGTTAAACTACATCTAAATGGACGGCAAAGTGGCAGCGTGTCCGTAGATCTAGAACCAAACTCTTTTGAAATACTTGAGTTCGAATTAGATAATAATCTGCAAGAAATAAATACAGGAGTTGTTAGTATTGAAGACTATCCAATGACTTTTGACAATGATTATTTTTTCTCATTCAAAATAGTTCAAAACATAAGAATCGTAGAAATTACAGAAGATGATGTTGAAACTGAAATAAACAAGGTATTTCAAGACAACAACTTATTTGCGTTCCAAAATTTTGAAAGAGGAAATATTTCTTATCGACAGGTTAAAAATGCTGACCTTTTAATTATCAATGCGTTAAGCAGCATAGAAAATGGACTAAAAAGCCAAATAAAATCCCTATTAGCCGCTGGAAAATCCGTTGTATTCATCCCTTCTAAAGATGGAGATCCTGAGGACTATAGTGAAGGACTCGGCGTTTTCTTGTCTAAGACGGAAAATGTGGACAGAATGGCTTTAGAGACTCCAAATGTGAATCACCCTTTTTTCGAAAATATATTTGATGAAGTGGTAAATAGTAGTAGCCAGCCAAGTGCTGAACTTATATGGAAATGGCAAGCGGCAGATAACCCAATACTCGCGAGTAAAACAGGCAGCAAATTTTTAAGTCAAATAATTTCTAAAGGCAATCTCTTTTTGTTTTCTTCTCCACTTAACTTAGAAAGTACTGATTTTACCAGAAACGCACTTTTTGTCCCCGTATTACATAGAATGGCAGAAAAAAGTAGCGCTGCCAACCAACAATTAGCGTATGAACTTAACCGATCTGTAATACAAATCCAATTGGACAGCTTGACTCAAAATGATTTATACAAGCTTAAAAGAGAACAGGATGAAATTATTCCGAATCAAAAAGCCAATGGAAATACCCTTTTATTAGACTTACCCACTTTTCTTATGAGTCCAGGATTTTACGATTTGGAATTATCTGGCAATGCCTCTACTTCATTGGCATTTAATCATGTCAGAACAGAATCTCAACTAGAAATTTTGTCCATTCCAGAAATTGAAGAGAAGTTCAAAAATTTTTCAAACAAAGAAGTCTATGTTTCAAGGCAACTTGATAATTTTTCTAAAATCATGAAAGACAAATACCATAGGATGGAATTATGGAAATATGCATTAATTTTGTCACTGGTGTTTTTAGTAGCCGAGACCTTACTAATTAGATATTTGTAAATGAGCATTCTCATAAGAGAAGTTAAAATTCTCGACCCACGTTCTACGCATCACAACAAAACATTCAATGTTTTCATCAAGAATGGCAAAATTGCTGATATCGACAAAACGGAACATAGAGCGGATGTCGTTATTGAAGGAAAAGGTCAAATACTGACTCCAGGATGGCTAGACCTCCGATCCAATTTTAACGACCCTGGACATGAATACAAAGAAGACATAGATTCTGGTTGTCGCCTTGCTGCTAGATCTGGCTTTACGGGTGTTGCCGTATTGCCTAATACCGACCCTATTATTCAGGCAAAAAGTCATATCGAATACGTCAAATCTAAAAGTCGAGATTACCTGACTGACATCTTTCCTATAGCGGCCGTTTCTTTAGAAGCAAAGGGTGAGGATTTAACAGAGATGTTGGACCTTCACCATGCAGGAGCAGTCGCTTTTTCCGATGGAGAACAACCTCAATGGCACACAGATGTCTTGCTAAAATCCCTTATCTATTTGCAGAAAATTGATGGTTTATTGATGAGCCTCCCAGAAGATCATATGCTCACACGTTTTGGTACCATGAACGAAGGAGTTGTCAGTACAACGTTAGGGATGAAAGGGATGCCTGCCTTGGCCGAACATTTAACAATCAAGAGGGACTTAGATGTATTGGAATATGCCGGTGGCAAAATTCATTTTTCAAACATCTCCTCTAAAGAAAGTATCACATTGATAAAAGCAGCTAAAAGAAAGGGGTTGAAAGTGACTTGCGATGTTAGTATCCATCACTTACTTCATACAGATGAAGATGTCATGGGCTATGACACCAATTTTAAATCTAACCCTCCTTTCCGCTCAAATAAAGATAGAAAAGCATTAATCGAAGGGTTAAAAGAAGGTGTTATTGATGCAATTGTTTCATCTCATACACCTCAAGACGAAGAAAGTAAAAAACTAGAATTTGACAGAGCAGAATTTGGTTTGACTGGATTGCAGACCTTACTTCCTGGTCTACTCTCATTGAGCAATGATTTAGATCTTAAAGTATGGATACCTAAAATTACAACAGGGCCTAGAATGATCTTGGGCTTGGAAGAAGCTACATGCGAAAAGAACCAAATTGCAAATTTGACATTGTTTAACCCGAAAAAGAAATGGACATTTGATGATGCTGCGAACTTGTCAAAATCTAGAAACAGTCCTTATTTCAATCAGGAATTGACCGGTAGCGTTTCAGCTGTATTCAATGGAAATAAATACGAAGCGTACTGAACATGCCACCAATTTTTAAATCATCAGTAAAGTTTGGTGCTATAGGTGCTGGCGTCATCGCTTTCATTTTTCTTGCCTATTATGTGCTAGGATCAAACCCATTGATAGAAATGGACATGATAGATGTATTCATATTGCCTATATTTTTATTTTTTGGGATCAAGGAATACAGAGAAAGATACAACAATCAACTTCTTGAATTTTGGCAAGGTATGACGGTTGGTTTTTTTGTTTACACAACAATGGCTACCGTATCAGCAGTTTTTATTTGGATTTTCATTGATGCCATTGACGTCTCGTTAACTGAGAATTTCGTTTCGGACCGTTTGGCTTCTTTGCATGAAATTAAGAATAAGATCATTGAAGAAATGGGGCAAGACTCATTTGCAGAAACTGTCAGAGAGGTTGGTAATACAAGTTCCATAGATGTTGCAATGGATGGTTTCTTAAAAAAACTGGTGATTGGATTCTTACTAACAAGTGTGATTTCAGTAATCATGAAAAGAAAAAGTGAAAAGTAGTACAAATCAAAAAGGAGAAACTCTTTAGTTTTATGATCAAAGTTTAAGATATGAATAATGAACTAAATATTACTGGATTGAAACATGGTGGTATTATTGGTGGATTAGCTGCAATAGTTAGCCTTTTACTAATAATGATCAGTCGTGATTTGTATATGACCATGTCTGGAATTGGTATTCCGCTAATGTCATTGACACTTTTTATTCTTCTTGGCATCAAAGAAAGAAAAGAGCAATATGATAATGCACTGGATTACGGAGAGGCGTTTATCTATTCGGCGATTGCGCTTTTCATTGTTGGATATATGACAAGCTTTGTCAATATTTCAATCATTAGATTTATCGATCCAGAGATCCAAAATGTTTTACTCAATGAAGGAATGGCTCAAGCAGAAAAGATGTTTGAAATGGTAAGTATGAGCGAAAAAGAAATCGATGAACAAATGATTAACATGGAAATAGAGTTGAAAAACAGTTTTAATTATATGTCATTAGTTTCGAAAAGCTGGGCACATTTATTAAGCGCTGCTTTTTTAGGTGCCATTGCTGCCATATTTATCAAAAAATCACAACCTGATTTTGCTGAAGAATGAGTACCATTACGAACATATCTATTGTCATTCCTTTACTCAACGAAGACGAGTCATTAACAGAACTACATGCTTGGATTCAAAAAGAATTAACAAACGCCGAGCTTTCCTATGAAATATTTTTCATTGATGATGGAAGCACAGATAAATCTTGGGAAGTCATTAGTAATATTTCTAAACTAGATAGTGCAGTAAAAGGCATCCGCTTTAATAGAAACTATGGCAAGTCCGCGGCGCTAAATATAGGGTTCAAAAATGCAATTGGTCAGGTGGTAGTTACCATGGATGCTGACTTACAAGACAGCCCCGAAGAACTACCTGAATTATACCGGATGATACAAGAAGAAGGTTATGACTTGGTCTCAGGATGGAAGAAAAAAAGATACGATCCAATCATGAAAACTATTCCTTCCAAACTTTTCAATTTGGTCGCACGGAAGTTTTCTGGTGTAAAACTACATGACTTTAATTGTGGCTTAAAAGCCTATCGGTTAGAAGTAGTTAAATCCATTGATGTCTATGGAGAAATGCACCGATACATTCCCTTTATTGCCAAAGGAAAAGGATATGATAATATTGGCGAAAAGGTAGTACAGCATCAAGCCCGGAAATATGGAACCACCAAATTTGGATTGGAAAGATTCATCTTTGGTTTCTTAGACCTTCTGTCCATTTCATTTGTTTCCAAATTTCGAAAAAGACCCATGCACTTTTTTGGATCCTTCGGCACATTATCATTTCTTTTTGGATCGATTATTACATTTTGGGTGATTGGCAGGAAAATCTATGAAATTCAATACGATCTGCCGGCAAGGGACGTTGTGGATCAACCTTTATTCTTTTTAGCTTTAGTTGCGATTGTCATAGGCGTTCAACTATTCCTAGCAGGCTTTATAGGCGAGATGATGATCCAGCACTCTCCTAAAAAAGAAGATGAGTATTTAATAAAAGAAAAGATTTAGACTTTTCTGCAAAAGAATATAGGCTCATCCGGTGGCAGCGCAAATTTGACCTGCTGATCCGGGCTCAGCGAATTCACGAAATCATCTTCTTTCACTTCAAAACCTGCTTTCCGCAACCGATCTGCATAGTCCTTACCATACAATCGCACATGATCATCCTGACCAAATGCCTTTTCACGTTCCTTCGGATCCGTGATGGAAGGGTCTTCAAAAGTTGTATCTGGTAATGGATGAAACAATGGAATCTGAAGTATAGCAAAACCTCCTGGACGTAGAACTCTATGGATTTCTTTCATTGCTTTTAAATCATCGGCAACATGTTCCATAACATGATTACAAAATGCCACGTCAAAAGTTCCTTCTTCAAAAGGCATTTCATGCACATCTAATTTTACTTTCGCTAAAGGAGATTCTATGTCAGCGGTGATATACTTTTCACCATGTATTTTTTCAAACCGCTCTATGAAGCAAAGCTCAGGTGCGATGTGCAAAACATCTTTCTTTAGTGTTAAAAAATTTGTCTTTTCTCGTAAAAAAAGCCACATCAACCTATGTCTTTCCAGAGCTAGACAATTTGGACACAAAGCATTGCCTCGAGAAACACGTCCATAAGGCAGAAATTTTGAATATTGATGATCACATACTGGACATTCAACATTCTTTCCTCTGTAAAAGAAAGACAACACTTTCAATCCAAAATGGCTAAAAAGTTGCAAGTACTTTCTTGGGATATTCTTTAAAAAGAAACTTATTATGGTTTTCAATTGCGCAGGGTTTAGCGCCGCAAATATAGAAATTGCTAGAAAATAATTGACTTAATCTATCAATTCCTCCATTTCTTGATTCAAACTGTCATAATCAAATTCGTATTGAAAGTCAGTCCTCCTTAGTTCAGTTAAGATGCCTTTAATTTCATTAATCACTTCATTTTCTTTTTGTCTCGTATTATCATCGGCATATTTTAACGACCCTACCATTTCACTGAAAGTAGCATTCATGAAACGCATGGCTTTATACTTCTCTCCTTTTTCCAAACTCGATTCTGCAATGGTAAGATTGGCAAATGCGATAGAATTGATCGCATTGAAGTAAGCATTGTTTAAATCACTAACAATTACACTATCATTTTGAATCTCAACTTCAACCAATTCCAAATCTTCTATTGCTCTTTCAATATGTATCACAGCTATAGAGTCAGCATATTGCTCAATAATCTTCATATCCATGATGGCATGATCGATTTCACGGATACTCTCGTGAATGTCACTATCAAGAATGAATTGTCTCGCATTTGATAAATGTAATACCGGAGACATAGCCCTTTCAATGGTCAGATCTCGATTATGCATGACATCATATAGATGTAATGAACCCAACATTACAACTACTGTAAGTAGATTTGAAAACACATGTTGTTTCATGATTTATTCTTTTTGATATGACAAAGTCTTGTGTCAATTTTAAAACGGTCTGGAATATACAAAATATTCATCATAGTCTCCTTGAAACAAGTCACATCTGCTTCATTTATTTGATGAAATTCCTTTATTGATTTAAATGAAAATGAGCTCTTTACTTCAATTCTGTAAACACCCCTATCAATGTTTTTTATTTAGAGGTGTTCGTATATCTTTGCGCTGGTTTTACAAAAAGGGCATAATTGCCCTTTTTACTTTTTAAGATTTCAAACAAAATACAGCACAATAAAATGAGTAATTTGATTTACCTGCCAATTGCATTGGCAATTCTGGGACTCGTGTTCATGCTTATCAAAATGGCATGGGTAAAAAAACAAAACCCGGGTAACGAAAAAATGGTTGAAATATCAACCAATATAAAAGAAGGCGCATTGGCTTTTCTTAGCGCCGAGTATCGTCTCCTAGCAATTTTTGTATTAATCGCCTCCATCGCACTTTTCGGAATTTCTTCCGTGGTTGCGACTACTAGTTGGATGATAGTTCCAGCATTTATTGTAGGTGCTATATTTTCGGCAGTCGCTGGAAATATCGGAATGAGAATTGCAACTGAAGCAAATGCGAGAACTACAGAAGCAGCAAGAACATCGCTTCCTCAAGCATTAAAAGTATCTTTCGGTGGAGGTACAGTTATGGGACTAGGAGTTGCAGGTCTAGCAGTTTTAGGATTAAGCTTATTCTTCTTGATTTTTATCAAAATATTTATTGGTGCAGGCGGAAGTTTTTATGAAGAAATGACCGTTGTCTTGGAAGCATTGGCAGGCTTTTCTTTGGGTGCTGAATCCATAGCTCTTTTCGCAAGAGTTGGAGGAGGTATTTACACAAAAGCAGCGGATGTCGGCGCTGACCTGGTAGGGAAAGTAGAAGCTGGAATACCAGAGGATGATCCAAGAAATCCAGCGACGATTGCTGACAATGTAGGTGACAATGTAGGTGATGTTGCAGGAATGGGTGCTGATTTATTCGGTTCTTATGTTGCTACTGTTTTGGCATCTATGGTGTTGGGTAACTACATAATCAAGGATATGGCAGATGCTGGTACCGTTATTTCAGATTTTGACGGAATGGGAGCTATTCTATTGCCGATCATGATCGCTGGGGTAGGAATCTTGTCTTCCATTGTTGGAACTTTCTTTATTAAAATCAGTAGTAATGAAGCAAAGGAATCCCAGGTTCAAAAAGCATTAAATACTGGAAATATCATATCTATTTTATTGACTGCTGTTGCAGGTTGGTTCTTAATCGACTGGTTGCTCCCTGAAACAATCGTAGGAATGAAATTTTTCGGTGAAGGTGTTAAAGACATTCCAAGCAGACATGTTTTTTATGCCACATTGGTTGGACTAAGTGTTGGCTATTTAATTTCTCTATTTACAGAGTATTATACAGCGTTGGGCAAAAAACCAGTTATGGACATAGTAACAAATTCCTCAACTGGCGCAGCTACAAACATCATAGCAGGATTAGCTACAGGAATGATCTCTACATTTTCGTCAGTAATTCTTTTTGCAGTGGCTATTTGGGGATCCTATTCTTTGGCAGGATTTTATGGCGTTGCTTTGGCAGCTTCAGCGATGATGGCCACAACAGCTATGCAATTAGCGATTGATGCATTTGGTCCAATCGCTGATAATGCTGGAGGAGTTGCTGAAATGAGTGAATTACCAAAAGAAGTTAGAGAAAGAACTGATATTTTAGATTCTGTAGGAAATACTACCGCTGCCGTTGGAAAAGGTTTTGCAATTGCTTCTGCTGCTTTAACAGCTTTGGCGTTATTCGCTGCGTACGTCACCTTTACAGGTATTGATGGTATCAACATTTTCAAAGCTGATGTTTTAGCTGCACTATTTATTGGAGGTATGATTCCGGTTGTTTTTTCAGCCTTAGCCATGAAGTCAGTTGGAAAAGCGGCTATGGAAATGGTTATGGAAGTTAGACGTCAATTCAAGGAGATCCCTGGGATACTTGAAGGAACGGGCAAACCAGATTATGCTAGATGTGTAGAAATCTCAACTCAAGCTGCACTAAAAGAAATGATGTTACCGGGTGCATTGACAATCGTTACACCGATCATCATCGGTTTTGTAATGGGACCTGAAGCATTAGGCGCTTATATGGCTGGTGTAGCTGTGTCTGGAGTTATGTGGGCTATTTTCCAAAATAATGCTGGTGGAGCATGGGATAACGCCAAGAAGTCTTTTGAAGCCGGTGTAATGATCAACGGAGAAATGACTTATAAAGGTTCTGAAGCACACAAAGCAGCAGTAACCGGAGATACCGTAGGTGATCCATTTAAAGATACTTCTGGACCATCTATGAATATCTTGATTAAATTGACTTGTCTTGTAGGTTTAGTTATTGCTCCAATTTTGGGTGAAGTATTTGGGACCGGAGGACATGCATCTGTCGAGTCAGAAGCAAAAGAAATTACCATGGATGCTCTAGTGGAGCAAGAAGTTTCTGATCAAATTGTTGAAGTAAAATAATCTTCATTTTTGGACACAAAAAATTTTTAACGTTGCTTGAATAAAAAAAGCGAGATCTGAACATCTCGCTTTTTTTATTTCTGAAAGGCTAAAACACTAGCATCCAGTAATAACTTTAATGCCGTTTAGCTGCATAACTTTTCCTGTCGCTTTGACACACATTGAAGAACTACGCACTGTGAATGCATTGTACTTCCTCCAGGTCATTCCATCTTGCCATTGAACAATTAGTTTGCTAGCATTATCCAGTGTCACTCGGTGACTACCAGGTTTGTAAATTTTGGTTACAGGTCCTTTTGATCCATCGTTTCGTATAGCTCGAAAACGAACGTTCCAGTCACTATAATTTTGGATTTCAACGGTTAGTGTGGAAACAGCAATTTCGTCACTTTCGAAACAGGTCTCCTCTTTTGCAAATGTATGACTTGACCAAGACAAGGAGCCGCTCATAACAAATGCACAAAACATCATTGATTTAAAGATTCTTATATTTCTTCTTTTTTGTAATAACATAATTATTGGATTTGAATTGATTAAAAGCATTTTTAACAATTGCTTCACCTGAAAAGGATTTCAAGATGCAGCGGTAATGTGGCAGATCATTTCAATTTTTGTCAGCCTTATGGACCAAAAATCTGCCCACATGGTAGACAATAAAATGCCATAATTGGGTCCATTTATTGTCTACCTTGGAAAACATTAATTGAGATTATTGAAGATAAAATCTGTGATTCTATCGTAGTGTTGATCCATTAATGGACTATAGTTCACATGGCTATCGTGCATATCATAGTCATCCATTACGTGCAATTGTAAGTTTTCACCCTCGATATATCCAGCGCTTAATGCATGCTCTCGCATCTTATCAGGACCGTAAAGTAAAGATCCTCCCAATAAAAATTCTCCCCAGATTCTTTCACCGCCAGCAAAATGAGAATTTGGGTGAGCAATCATCATTACAGAAGGTCCCTCTAAATCAAATAATCCGGGATCTGCAGACCAAGGCATCAACAATATTGTTCCTTTTACATCCGAAGAATATTCTTCATATATATTGGGTTCAAAGCCGTAGGCAGCGAAAGGTGCTTCAACTACATTCTTGAAATCAATAACGGCGACTTCAAAGTCTTCTTCACTCAAATGAGCAGAATACAAACTAGCTTGCCCACCTGATGACCATCCACCGGAAAAGATTTTCTCCGTGTCAATTCGGTATGAAACTGCGTTCTTCTTAAAAAACTTAACTGCCGCTTTGATGTCTAGTATACTTTGAACCATGATATAAGGATTCCAAGAGGACCCACCTTCATTAATTGTGTACTCAACTACTCCCACAACATAACCTCTCTTAGCCAAATTCAAAGCAATCGCATTGATATCATCAAGTCGTGTATATCTCGTCCAAGCTCCTCCAGGAGAAAGCAGTAATAACGGTCTGAAATTGTCATTGTTTGATTCAGCCTCAAAAATTTTAACTTCTAAGTCTTTTGAATTGTCATCATAATATTTCGTGGTTGTAATAGCAACTTCTGCCATAGAATGGAATGTCTGATAATCAAAATCGAAAATGCATAGCGATGCATCCGTTTCACAAGTAGCTGGCTCATCATTCTCACTACAGCTCTGTAAGGAAAAAAGAAGTAGTGATAGAATAGAAAGAAGTAAAAAAATCTTCAATTCTTTTTGGATCGTAATTTTTGCTAAATATTTCATCGTTTTTTTATTTGGTTTTAAATTTTGTTTCAATCACGATACAAATTTGGTTTGTGAAACAAGGCTAGACATTATAGTTATGTTGTATAAAGCTTAAAATTTCAGGGCCTGAAACCGATTATCAAACATATGTTGCAGACGCCTTAACATATGTTGCATGAGGATTATTCACATTGTTTTATTCTTTTCATAGTAAAGTATCTGCTCAGAATACCTGCCTCCTTTACGATTTTCAGTATTAAACAAGCGTAGAAACCTCAAGGCCACAAAGTGGAATATCTTTTTCCAAAACACGATTTCTATTGAACTCCTTGTATCTCCTATTTAGCTAGAACTATTTTAATGCATAGTATTAACTACATATGTGTATTCAGAAAATCTGCAGGAACGTAATATTTTTTGACAGAATAGTTTATTGTGAATATATTGGAGGATAGCATTGATATAAATGGAAAAATTCGCACAGTTTATTATTGAAAGAGCCAAATTAATCATCGCTCTTATCATAATCTCAACTGCTCTTCTTGGTTATCAAATTAGGTTTATACAAGTCAATTCAGACGTTATTGATTCTTTGCCAGATAACGATCCCAATGCCGTATTGCTTAAACAAATAGGTGAGAAATTTGGAGGAAATAGAATCGGCATAATTATTCTTCAAGCAGAAAATATTTATACTCAAGAATCTTTACAACACATCATTCAAATCACTGATTCTATTTCAGAAATGAATTCTATTCAGTCGGTTACCAGCCTTTCTAATATAATGGAAATTAGAGGTGGCGAATATGGAATTGACGTAGGAACAATGATTGATCCATACAACATCCCTTCTACTTCAGATCAATTAGAAAACCTGAAAACAAAAGTATTGGCCAATGAAATGTTTAGTTTTCTATCCTCAGAAGATGGTACTGCATCAACTATCCTATTTTCACTAGAACAAAATGCAGACATCCATGAAGTAGCCAACAATGTCAAAGCTATGATTGAGGGTATGGAGCTTCCTGAGGAAATTTATTACTCTGGAAATCCGATGCTCGTAAGTTCGATTTCATCAATGATTTCTGCTGATATGGCCAAATTAATTCCAGTAACCTTTATTGTCATTGGTTTGGTCCTATTCTTTGGATTCAGAAGTTTGACGGGTGTGATTTTACCGCTTTTAGTTGCAGCAATTGCCATTGTTTGGACAATAGGAATCATGTCGATCGGAGGATTTGAAATGTCAATGGTATCAAGCAATATACCTATACTACTCCTAGCTGTTGGAAGTGCTTATTCAATACATGTGGTAAATCGGATTTTAATTGAAAGAAAAACGCAAGAGATCAAGTCTGCTATAAAAATCGCTCTTGGTTATATTTTCATTCCTGTATTACTCAGTGCTATTACCACTTCAGCTGGGTTTGCTTCTTTCACTTTTGGGGCTTATTTAAACATGATTCTTGACTATGGCCTTTTCACTGCACTGGGTACATTAATATCTTGTTTTCTGTCTCTCACTTTTGTGCCAGCTTTGCTTTCCTTAGTCAAATCACAGGACTCAACACCCAACAAAGAAAACCGTCAAAAGCCTTTGTTAGGTAGCTTTTTGAAAGTTCTTGAAAGATCTCTTTTCCATAAACCAATGCTCATATTAGGCAGCTGGATGGTATTGGTTGCAATTGGGATAGGAGGTGTATTTCTAATAAAAAGAGAAATTGATGTAAAAGAATATTTTAAGAAAGGAAATCCCACTCGAATTGCAGAAGAAATTATGACTGAAAAATTTGGTGGAACAAAGCCAGTCTTTGTCCTTATAAATGGTGATATCCAAGATCCTGAGATTCTCCAAACTATGCTGGATATAGAAGACTATATGAAAAAAAGTCCAGACATTAAGAGCACACAATCCATTGCAGATTTGATCGTAAATCTCAATAATGCATTAGGAATGTCGGAAGGTTTACCAGAAGATAAAGCAGTAGTAGAACAACTTTGGTTTTTAATTGACGGCAATGAATTTACAAACCGTTTAGTAACAGAAGACCTTGACCAAGCAATCATCATTTCTACATTTCTATCGCCAGATAATCAATCCAAAATTGCGTTTTCAAACTACATGACATCCTATCTGGAAACAATAGAATCTGACAATATTGAAATTCAAATAACTGGAATGCCCTTTGTAGATGTCACAATGGATGAAAGTCTGGTGAAAAGCCAAATAGGTAGTTTAGCGATCGCTGTAGTGTTTGTGATAATTATTGTAAGTCTTATTTTAAAATCTTTGAAGTCTGGATTTCAAGCCTCTGCTCCTATCATTGCTACGATCATTATACTTTTTGGTATGATGGGTTTTGCAGGTATCCCCTTGAACATCGGGACAGTTTTAGTGGCTAGTGTCGCCTTGGGCATTGGAATTGATTACTCCATTCATGTAATTAACCATTTCAATCATTCATTGAAAAAAGGTACTGAAGTAAAGGATGCTCTTAGTGAAGCCATTCAAATAAGTGGCAATGCTATTGTTTTGAATGTACTATCTGTTTCCACTGGTTTTCTAGTATTGTTGATTTCAGAAATGGTTCCGCTGCAGTATTTTGGTATGCTTGTCGCAATTAGTATGTTAGGTTCAGGCCTTGGAGCATTAACTTTACTGCCCGTGATATTAATACTATCCCATAAAAACAGAATCAAAGTCACTAACTCCTTGAAAAATGAATAGAATTTTAATTGTTCTCCTTTTTATTCTAGGCTCATTTATTAACTCCTCTTTTGGTCAAGAAGCTTCTTCGATCATAGCAAAAATGGATGCACTTCTATTCGCAGCAAAGGATATGCAAGGAGAAATGAAAATGACATTGACATCCAAAGGAGGAAAAGGAAAGATTAAAGAATCATTGCTTTACCAAAAAGGAGCAAACAAAAGATTAACTGTCTATACAAAACCAGAATCACAAGCGGGCATCGCAACACTTTCATTGTCGGATAACGAAATGTGGCTTTATATGCCAGCGTTAGGAAACCCAAAAAAGATTTCAATACTAACAAAAAGTCAAGCATTTAATAATACAGACTTCTCTTTTGAAGATATGTCAAGGTCACCATATGGTGACCGTTTTACTTCTAAACTGATAAAGACATCTGATAATCAATTCTTCTTGGAGCTTAAGCCGAATTATGAAAAGTCCAGCTACTCCAAAATTGTGATCACTATCAACAAAATGAATCACTACCCTGAGAAAATTGAATATTATGACCAACGAGGTGAACTTTTCAAAGTAGCAAATTATCAATATACGAAACAAGGAAAATACTGGTTTGCAAAAAATGTATTAATGTCCAACTTAAAAAAAGAACATAGTACGCAAATAGAAATTTTCAATGTGAAATTTGACCAAGGCCTTAAAGACGACCTTTTCAAAGTAGAAAACCTTCGACCAGCAAAAAAATAAAAGATACGGATATCAATTCCTGTTCTTGTAATAAGAATTAATGTTTGGTGAATTTAAAGTTCGCAGTAACTAAAAGTGAATGAATAATATCATTCTATAAACTATGGATGATAAAAATTTTTTAAATAGCATACCATTCTCAAATCTTGCAGGAAGTCGATTAAGCGTAATCCTAAGGCTATATAAAAAACACACTATCCATGGTCGATATGTGCATCTTGCTATTTTGAATGCAATGATAGCACTCCTACTTTCCTTCCCTCGGATGATAGAAAGAATAATTTGGAAGTTCAAATTGAAAAATACGAATGAACAGACACCCCCACTTTTTATCTTAGGCCATTGGAGGAGTGGTACCACTCACTTACATAACCTTTTTTGTCTCGATGATAGAGCTGGATTTACGACAACCTATCAAACTGTTTTTCCTAACAACTTACTTGTGTTAAGAAAACTAATGAAGTCATTGATGAAACTACTAATGCCACCAACAAGGCCCGTTGATAATATGCCGCTCAAACCCAACCTCCCACAGGAAGAGGAATTCGGAATGGGAAATTTGAGTAAAATATGCTACTACCACTGGTTTTATTTTCCAGCAGATGCAAACTATTTTTCAACTCAATATCTCACTTTGCAGACATTAAATCCTGAACAAAAGAAAGAATGGAAATTGGTTTACAAAAGTCTGATCCAGAAAAGTCTTTATAGACAAAGAAAAACATGGTACGTTAGTAAAAACCCACCCAATACCAGTCGAATTCCTCTATTGTTAGAAACTTTTCCAAATGCTAAATTCATTCATATTCAAAGAAATCCTTATCAGGTATTTGAATCTTCTATGCGTTTTTTTTCAGCAGTGATTGTCCCACTTCAACTTCAGAGGTTCACAGAAGAGGAACTTGAATCTCATATTTTAGAAGTCTTTTGCAAAATTTACGACAACTATGAATCCTCTAAAAGTCAGTTAAAGTCAAATCAAATCTTTGAAATAAAATATGAAGATTTAATTGGTAAAGAATCAGACTACATGAATCACATTTATAAAAATTTGGAAATTAATATTCCAGATGGACTATTGGAAAAATGGAGGAACGGGACCGTCAAAAATGATCGCCCTGACCGAAAGTATTCTGCAAGAACAGTCCGTTTGGTCAACGACGCGCTTGGGAAAAGAATTGAGGAAATGGGCTATTCAATTGAACATCCAAATGACTACAAATAATAATCCTCTAATAAATCTTTCATCTCCACTGAATACTCTTCTCCGTTTCGAATAACAAGCTCCTCATCAATTGTCTTTGTGTCTTTCTTTGATATTGCAAGGATGATGCGAAACACCTTTCCAAGTAGCTGGTTTTTTATAACCAGTCTCTTATCAACCGAGAACCCCTCTGATTCTATCAACTTCTGAAAAGCTAAACTTTCATCTTCTGGGTATAGCACAAAAGCTGATCCTATTGGCGATAAAAGTCTCAACAATACATCTACCAATATGGTTTTGTTAAAGTACTCAGTCTCATGCTTTGCCATATTATTTTTGGCATCTTGAGATTTTAAACTGCTCTGAAAAAAAGGAGGATTGCATACGACTAAATCATATACGTTATTATTCGATTCTGAAAATTCTTGGATGTCTTGATTTATCAACCTAATTCGATCGCGCCAAGGTGAATTAGAAAAATTTTCTTTCGCTTGAATAGAAGTTTGAGTCTCTAACTCTACAGCATCTACTTTACAATCATATCGTTGAGCCAACATCAGTGATAGCAAACCAGTTCCTGTGCCTATATCTAGAATTTGCCTAGGGCTTGCTTTATCCACCCATGCACCTAAAATACAAGCTTCTGTGCTGACTTTCATCGCACATTGATCTTGAATTATTTTGAATTGTTTGAATTGGAAATAGTTGTTAGGCATCCTTTTCTAAATGACTTTTAATCATTTATCCCATTCTCAAATGCAACGTCAGCAGGTAAATTTGGTTCATCAGCAGCTTGTGTTGCTAACTCATCACAACGTTCATTTCCAGGATTACCTGCATGGCCTTTGACCCATTTGAATTTTACTTTTTGTCTTTTATAAACCGGAATAAAGCGCTCCCAAAGATCTTTGTTCTTTTTATCCTTAAAACCTTTTTTTACCCAGCCCCATAGCCAACCTTTTTCGACAGAATCAACAACATACTTCGAATCAGAATAGATCAAAACATCTGCATTAATCACTTTCAATGCTTCAAGTCCTTTGATCACTGCTAACAATTCCATTCGGTTGTTGGTGGTTTTTCGAAAACCTTCTGAAAGTTCCTTTTTGTGCCCTTTGGCAAGTAGCACTGTGCCATACCCGCCTGGACCTGGATTACCACGTGAAGAACCGTCCGTATAGATAACTATCATAACAAAATCAATTTGCGACTACCACATGACCAAAGCATTCTTAAATAGTTTAATTGAAATTGCTAAAAGTATAATTCCAAATACTTTTCTTAAAATGTTGAACCCTGCAACTCCAATTTTATTTTCTAACCAACTTGATGATTTCAACACTAGATAAATCAACATAAGGTTGATAACAATACCAACAAGTATGTTGTAAAGATCATACTCTGCCCGAAGTGAAATTAATGCGGTCATCGTACCTGGCCCAGCCATTAGCGGAAAAGCTAAAGGGACAATAGACGAACTAGCTCCTTCGGCATCCGGTTTGAAGAGAACAATGCCTAATGTCAATTCTAAACCAATGAAAAACATTATGAGCGCTCCCGTAATGGCAAACGAAACAATATCAATTCCAAAAAGTCCTAAAATCTTTTCTCCTAAAAAGAGAAAAGCAAACATGATCAAACCAGCAACCACTGTTGCCTTACCACTTTGTAAAGTCCCTGATTTTTTCCTTAAATCAATGACTACTGGTACATTTCCTACAATATCAATTATAGAAAATAAGATTAATGTGACAGACAAGATTTCTTTAAAATTCAGCATCTAACTTTTGATTAAATCTTCAATGGCCAATTTATATCCGTTTAATCCCAGACCAATATAATGACCCTTACAAACGGGAGTCAGAAAACTATGAAGTCTGAATTCTTCTCTTTTAGTTATATCTGATATGTGAACCTCCATTACTGGTGTTGTCACTCCTTTCACCGCATCAGCCAAGGCAACAGAAGTGTGTGTATAACCCCCAGCATTTAGGACAATCCCATCATATTCGAAACCAACCGCATGAATTTTATCAATCATGACACCTTCATGGTTTGATTGTAAATATTCCAGATCAACGTTTGGAAATTTTATTTTGAGGTGTTCAAAATAATCTTCAAAGGTTTCATGACCATATATCTCAGGTTCTCTTTTTCCAAGAAGGTTGAGATTTGGACCGTTGAGAATAAGTATTTTCATTTCTAGGCTACATGTTTCGTCCAAAATTACGTCTTTGAACTTGAATTATTCTCAATAAATTTCAGAGATTAGCCTAAGCATACTTTGTACAAATGTCCTGGAGCTTATACATCAGTCAATTCAAGTCTTACCTACAGTTAGAGCGATCCATGTCCCCTAACTCTGTGGAAGCTTACGTGCAAGACATCACTAAACTTCAAGAATTCCTTGAACTGAAAGAATTGGATATTGATCCGCTACAAGTAGAAGACAATCATATCAGAGATTTGCTTGAGTATATTCAAGAACTAGGTATGTCCGCATTCTCTCAAGCCCGAATTGTGTCTGGTATCAAGGCATTTTTCAAATACCTGGTTTTTGAAGGTGATCTCAAAAAAGATCCAAGTGAATTAATAGAAGCTCCTAAATTGGGGAGAAAACTACCTGATACACTCAATCTTCAGGAAATCGAACAACTGCTTGGAGCTATTGATATGTCTAAACCAGAAGGACAAAGAAACCGAGCAATGCTCGAAACAATGTACAGTTCTGGCTTAAGGGTTTCCGAATTGGTCAATCTCCAGATGAATAATATTATGGAGGACATTGGTTTTTTAAGAGTCATCGGAAAAGGGAATAAAGAAAGACTGGTTCCAATCGGTCATGATGCATTGAAGCATATCAACCTTTACCTAGATCATATCAGGTGTCACATGAAGATTAAACAGGGGCATGAAGGATATGTATTCCTGAATCGTCGTGGTGCTCAGTTGACACGGGCTATGATTTTCACCATAATAAAAAATTTGGGACAAGCAATTGGACTCAAGAAAACTATAAGTCCGCATACATTTCGACATTCATTTGCTACACATCTCATAGAAGGAGGGGCAGATTTGAGAGCAGTACAAGAAATGCTCGGACATGAATCCATTACCACAACGGAAATCTATACTCACCTTGATCGAGATTATCTAAAACAAATTATCAAAGACTTTCATCCTAGGAGTTAGCATTTGATGCACATTATTCTTCTTTTCTTATTTAAACCTCCACAAAAAAGTTTTCCAAAATTTCATAAATCATCCTTTTGATTCTCTAAAACTGACTTTCCAAATGTTAATTCTGAAGACAGATTTGTTGATTAACATTGAAATTCAGTAATTTGCTCTACGAGAAAACATTAATTATCCTAATTAACCTTAAGATTTTGATGTTTTTTTTAACAACCACAAACCACTTGTACTATGTCAGCTATAGGAAAAATTGGGCTTTTTGCTCTATTGATTTTACCCATTTCTATTTGTGCCCAAAATATTTATGTTGATGATTCTAGACCTGATGATACAGGCGATGGATTGAGTTTAGGTACCGCAAAAAAAACAATCTCGGCAGGAATTACTTTAATAACTGCTTCAAACACGCTAATTATTGCTGCTGGTTCGTATAGCGAATCCATCACAATCAACAAATCTATTACCATTCGAGGCGCGAATGTTGGAATAGCAGGTAACGGAACAAGGTCAGCAGAAACTATCATTGACCCAGGTACACAATCTGATGCGATAACGATAACAGCTACAGATGTCACAATTGATGGCATTCAGATTGGCACGTCTAATGTAAGTTCAAACGCCACGACAGGGATAACAAATACAACATTTAATAATGTAACCGTTCAGAATAATCGAATTTTTGCAAACACGTCTGGGATAAGCCTTTTAAATATTTCATCCGGGACAGCAATTATTTCTGATAACTACATTGAGATGCTAGATCTGGAGGATCAAACGAACACAACTAATCCCAGTTTTGGGTTGGTTCTCTATAGTTTGAATGGCACTGTCAATGCAGATATAACTGATAATGACATTCGAGGTGCTTCATATGGAATATGGAATTACAATTCATCTAGCTCAACCGAAAATCTGTTGATTGATGGAGGAACTATTTCTTCTTGCACTAAAGGAATCGAAATCTCAAATACTGATGGTGCCAATAATTTTGACCAAAGTGAAGTGGATATACTGAATGTCACAATGAATAGTTTTGTTGACCCAGATGCTGATTTAACTCAACCTGATACCCAAGCAGGGATATACGCATTCTCTAAAGGGAATGCAACGTTTGCCACATCTACCGATGATATCACCTTGGATATCGAGAATGTGGACATTTCAGGGATTGGTAACAGCGGAGCGGATTATTCAGGTCTATATTTAGCTGACTTTCAAGAAAATCAAAATTCCGGACAATGGGATGGAAGTGATGATGATGATATTGGGATTACCGTCACAATTACCAATTGCAATTTGCATGACAATGAAAACAGAGCTGTCTATGTCCGAGGCAATAATGCATCATTAGTGGTAACACAATCTACATTTTCTAATAATGGGTCTGATCCGTATGGAACAGGAGGCAACAATGGTTTTAACCTTGTAGTAAGAGCTTACGCAGATATCCATGTTTCAAACTCTTACCTAACAAATCCAGCGACACAATCTGCTTTTAGCTTCGATGGAATGAGCATGCAGGATGGCAATTGTTCATTGACTGTCACTGACTCCTATCTAGATCAAAACGGGAATGGAGATATTGCGAGTACAACAGGAATAGATCTTTCAAAAAACTACTTTAATTCTGTAGATGAAAATGACATTAATACTTGGGTCAGTAGCAATGACTTCAACCCATACCTTGCATCTGGTACTGATACAGATGGCGGAACAGCTGGCTTTCAACCTTCGGATGCATCCTATTATGTATCTGCACAAGGGGCACAGACTTCAGGAAATCGAATTGATGAGGCGATAAGCATGGTAGATGCCACTGGATCAGTGATTCTCAACCCAGGAACATTTACGGAAACAGTTACTTTAAATAAGTCACTAACCCTCAACGGTGCCAATGTTGGAGTGGCAGGGAATGGAACAAGGATTGCGGAATCTGTAATTGATCCCGGTTCACAGGCAAATACTATTACAATTACTGCAACAGATGTGACAATTGATGGAATTCAGATTGGCACTTCAAATGTCAGCTCGAATGCCCTTGTTGGAGTATTAAATACTTCTTATAATAATTTCGTATTTCAGAATTCGATCGTCTACGCTAATAGTGCTGGGCTATCAATTTCTGGAATAATCGACGGTATAATTTCTGTCAGTAATAATGTTATCGATATGATTGATCTCGAAGATGTTTCTGTGACTGGAAATCCTAGTATTGGAGTTTATTCTAATACCTTAATCGGTACTGTAGATGTGACATATGTTAGCAATGACATTCAAGATGCATCTTATGGTATGCTGATATATTATGCTAACAATTCTAGTGACCCATTATTAGTTGACGGTGGAGCATATACTGGATGTGTCAAGGGTATTGAAATTGACAATTATGATGGAGGATCTGGTTATCAACCTAGTACAGTGGATATCCAAAATGTTGTCATGTCGTCTTTTGCAGAACGTGATCCTGATGTAGCTGCCCCCGACGCCCAAGCTGGCATATATTCTTATGTTGATGCTGGTTCAGATGATAACACAGATGACATTGTGGTTTCCTTGACGGAGGTAGACATTAGTGGAACTACTAATTCTCAAACGGATTATTCTGCCATTTATCTTGGAGATTTTGCAGATGATGAGTTCGAAATAACCTATACAATTACAAATTGTAACATTCACGACAATGAAAACAGAGGAATTTTTGTTACAGGAGCAGACGCAATTGCGAATGTGACTCAATCAACGATATCTGGAAATGGAACGGACCCAAACGGAACCGGATATGGGCTTTTAACAAGAAATGGAGGAACCATAAATGCAACCAACAACTACATTACAAATCCAGCGGCCACTACTTCAACTGTTTCAGCATTAGCAGCAAATGCTGGAGGGTTTATGACCGTTACAGATTGTAATCTTAATCAAAACGGATTGGATCTACTTGCGTCGGGGACAGGACTTGATCTTTCCAAAAATTACTACAACTCTATTGATGAAAGTGAAATTGATGGCTGGGTAAGTAGTAACGACTTTAACCCATATATAGCATCCGGTACTGACACAGATGGTGGAACAGCTGGTTTTCAACCAGACTTGGATGAATTGTATGCTACATTACTAGGAGCAGGAACCACAGGTGAAGCAAGGGTTCAAGAAGCACATGACCTTTCTAATTCAGATGGGACTATTTATATACCCGGCGGAGATTATAATAATGTCGGTGCTATATCAATTACGTCGGACATTACAGCAGTACTTTTAGGGGATGTTAAAATTAATGCCTTATCCGTCTCAGGAGCAACATTTAATACAACCACAAGCAATTTAATTGTAGACGGTTCTACAACAATTACAAATGGCGTAATGAATGTAATTTCTGGTTCATTTGTCTTGACAAGTACTGCACCGGATATTATTGAAACAGCCACAGGATATATCACAGGGATGATTACAATGGAACCCAGGACCGTTGGTACCGGTAGTCTTGATTTATTAGGCGTAAGTATCGGTGCAGATAATGATATAGGTGATGTAACAATCTCCAGAGCTACTGGAGTAGATGGTATTGTAACAGGAGCCAGTATGGATCAATCAATTGCGTGTACCTGGGACATTTCAAGTACTTTGTCTCCCGATCCAGGAAGATCCTTAAGTTTTTCTTGGTATTCCAATTTAGATAATGGCGTCAACACAACAAGTTGTGAATTATTCCGAGATTCTGGCTCAGACTATGTCATGTTTGATGGTACTTTTAACACTTCTTCAGAGCCTAGAACTGTGTCTACGACTACTTCCTCATTTTCCTCATGGACAGTAGCAAGCATGGGAGCAAGCTTGCCAGTGGAACTGGTGTCTTTCGAGGCATTAAAAGTTGATAACTATGTTACTCTTAAATGGCAAACCGCTTCTGAAATTAATTCCGATTATTTTGATGTTCAAAAAAGTAAAGATGGTAAATCATTTGAAAGTATCGGTAAAGTAGATTCTCATCATAACTCCACTTCCTTACAAAATTATGACTGGAATGATCGTTCCAGTTTTTTAGCCAATGTCATCTACTATCGCTTGAATATGGTGGACTATGATGGCACTCAAGAATACTCAAAAATTGTCTCCGTAAACATGGCTGAATCAAACTTCAATCTTTTCCCGAACCCAACTTCAGATATGCTTTACTTAAATATCAATTCAGAAATTGAACACATAGAAGTTTTCAACGGTGTAGGACAGAAAATGAATATGGACATTGACAAAGATGAAATAGATGTAACAGATCTACCCATTGGCATCTATATTTTGAAGGCACAAATAGATGACCAAATTATTATGAAACGATTCATAAAAAACTAGTTAATCTACTGCGCCAATTATATTTTACATCAGGTTTAACAAAATCTCTTAAAAAAAGCATACCTGAATGATCTATCTCACTCAAGTCATTTTTGTAAAAAAAGGCAAAGAAAATATTTTTCATGAATTTGAAAATCTTGCCATCCCTATCATTAGTGACTATAATGGGAGAATTATTTACAGAATCCGTCCAACCGATGATACTTTTATTTCTGCTGAAGGTGAAAAACCTTATGAAATCCACTTCTTATCATTTGATAGCGAGCTTGACTTTCGAAATTTTGCTAAAGATGAAAGAAGGAAAGATTTTTTACATTTGAAAGAAGCGTCCATTTCTTCGTCCTTACTAATTCAAGGAGAAAAATTATAACCTTCGAAAAATACTTCTAGACATCTAATTTTTTTATCAAAACCAATTACCTAGCCCCGGGCTTAAATAGTACATTTGCCAGATAATTATTTCTGTCATGTACAAATTCGTTATTCGCCCCTTTCTGTTCCTTTTTAACCCTGAAACAGCCCATCACTTAACTTTCTTTAAGTTGAAATTGGCCATGAAAACTCCTTTTGGTTTGGCATTGATTAAATTATTTTTTGGTAGAAAAAGCAAGATAGAAAACAAAGAACTATTTGGACTTAGATTCCCTAGTATAGTTGGATTAGCAGCAGGGTTGGATAAAAATGCAGAAGCCATAGATGCATTTGCAGCCATGGGTTTTGGCTTTGTTGAGATTGGTACAGTTACTCCCAAACCACAGCCAGGAAATCCTTCTCCAAGATTGTTTCGATTGAAAAAAGACAAGGCCCTCATCAACCGTATGGGCTTCAACAATGACGGAGTAGAAATCATTAAAAAACGCCTTGCCAAAAGAAAATCTAAGGTTATTGTCGGAGGTAACATCGGAAAAAACAAAATCACTCCTAACGAGGAAGCTGTGAACGATTACCTAATATGTTTTAATGAACTCTTCGATTTAGTAGACTATTTTGTTGTCAATGTAAGCTCTCCAAATACACCGGGTCTGCGAGAATTACAAGACAAAAAACCACTTTCAGATATTCTGAATAGACTAATGCAAGCCAATAAAAAGAAGCCTGTTCAAAAACCAATACTACTAAAAATAGCTCCTGATTTGACAGAAAGTCAACTAAAGGACATCATTGATATTGTCAGTGAAACGAAAATAGATGGCATCATCGCAACCAATACAACCATTGATAGATCCTCGTTAAAGACGGATGAAAATACCGTTTCTTCAATTGGAGCAGGCGGATTGAGTGGTCGTCCAGTTCAAAACAAATCGACTGAAGTTATTCGATTTTTGCATACTAATTCTAATGGAAGTTTCCCAATCATAGGAGTAGGTGGAATTGATTCTGCTGAAGCAGCTAAAGAAAAAATAGATGCTGGAGCAACCTTAGTACAACTCTATAGTGGATTCATTTATGAAGGTCCTGGGCTTATCAATGAAATTGAATCCTTACTGGCCAAAAAATCTTCAACAACCGCTTAAAATCATAATAACAATTTGGATTCAAATTGTTTATTTTACAAGCTGATTTTCACTTGAATGGCCAAGAATACTTACAAGACACCTAGCAAAGAAAAAAGATCATGGAGCCTCCCTTCTTTTTCTATGGGAATATTGGATGATCGACGATTTCATCTATCCATTGGTCTATTAACCATGGTGTCTAGTCTTTTTCTACTGACTGCTTTTATCTCTTACATGTTCACCGGAAAAGCAGATCAAAGTATAATAGGATCAGTAGCAAGCAGCGGAGTTCAGGATGCAGGTATGGAAGCCGAAAACTGGCTAGGATTGATGGGCGCTTATGCTTCTCATTATTTTATTTATCAATTTTTCGGCGTTGCATCATTTTTGATCCCCCCTCTTCTTTTTATTATTGGTTATAAAGTCGTTTTTAAAATTGAAATCATTTCAGTTTCTAAAACATTTTGGTTCACAGTTTTTTTCCTACTTTGGATCAGCACCCTTATTGGCTATTTCATGGTCAACTCAGATTCAATTTATGATTGGGGGTTTTTGGGTGGAGGAAGTGGTTTTGAAATAGCCATCTACTTTTACAGTTTGATGGGCTGGGGAACTTTGCTTTTTCTAATATTGGCCATGATGATTTTTTTCATCTACTTCTTCAATATTACCCAAATGGTAGGACTCAGCAGTATCTCTTTGATGGATGAAGAAAAGGAGGAACAAAATGAAGAAAGTGCGGAAGAGGATGACGAAGAAATTAATCAAGAGGCAGAAACTATTGCGGCAGTTGTTGAGGCGATTAAGGAAGAAATAGAAGCAGAAGAAAAAAATGTTGCCTCTGAAACCAATGAAGAAGAATTGTGGGAAGTAACAACTAAACCACCAAAAAGCAAAAAAGAGGAAAAACCAGACTTAGTTTTAGATGTTGAAATTCCTGATGTCTCGAAAGAACCTATAATTGAATCAGATTCAACGGTACCTGAACCTGATCTCGATTTGAAAGTCGAAAAAACCAAATCATCAGAAAAAAAATCAAACAAACTAGAGAATTACGACCCTACTTTAGATTTAGGCACCTACAAATATCCAACCTTGGATTTATTAATTGATCATCCAGCCAAGAATATCCAGGTCAGTAAAGAGGAGCTGGAACAGAACAAGGACAAGATTGTAGAAACCCTAATTAATTTTAAAATAGGCATATCAAGTATCAAAGCAACGATTGGCCCAACGGTTACCCTTTATGAAATCATTCCAGATGCTGGTGTAAAAATCTCGAAGATTAAAAATCTCGAAGATGATATTGCTTTGAGTCTTGCAGCTTTAGGAATCAGAATTATTGCACCAATCCCAGGAAAAGGAACTATTGGAATCGAGGTTCCAAATAAGAACCGAGAAATGGTTGACGTTAAGTCAGTCCTCTCGACGGAGAAGTTCATGAAGAGTACTTATGAATTGCCTGTAGTGCTAGGAAAAACCATTTCAAACGAAGTATTTGTAACAGATTTGAGCAAAATGCCTCACCTTTTAATGGCTGGTGCCACTGGACAAGGTAAATCTGTTGGTCTAAACATCCTACTAACTTCTTTGATCTATAAAAAACATCCTTCTCAATTGAAATTTGTTTTAGTAGATCCTAAAAAGGTGGAACTCACACTTTTTAACAAAATAGAGAAGCATTTCCTTGCAATGCTTCCCGATAGCGAAGATGCCATCATCACAGATACTAAGAAAGTAATTAATACTCTGAATTCACTTTGTATCGAAATGGATAATCGCTATGATCTTCTAAAAGATGCTGGATGTAGAAATTTAAAAGAATACAACGGGAAGTTTGTTGAAAGAAGATTGAACCCCAACAAGGGACATCGGTTTTTACCATACATCGTCTTGGTCATAGATGAGCTTGCAGATTTGATGATTACAGCAGGAAAAGAAATAGAAACACCCATATCAAGACTCGCACAATTGGCACGTGCTATAGGTATTCACTTGGTTTTGGCAACACAGCGACCTTCTGTTAATGTAATTACAGGTGTGATCAAAGCGAACTTCCCAGCACGACTTTCATTCAGAGTGACATCTAAAATTGACTCACGTACCATTCTTGATGCAGGAGGCGCGGAACAACTTGTAGGTATGGGTGACATGCTTTTATCTATGGGATCAGATATCATTAGATTGCAATGCGGATTTGTAGATACACCTGAAGTAGAAAGAATTTGTGAATTTGTGGGTGATCAACAAGGTTACGAATCCGCTTATTTGTTGCCTGAGTTTGTTGGTGAAGATGCTGAGAGTACAGGCATCGGAGAAGTTGACCTAAAGGATCGTGATGTACTTTTTGATGATGCCGCTAGATTGATCGTTATGCATCAGCAAGGAAGTACTTCCTTGATTCAGAGAAAATTGAAATTAGGATATAATCGGGCAGGCAGATTAATTGACCAATTGGAAGCTGCAGGGATCGTGGGCACCTTTGAAGGAAGCAAGGCACGCGAAGTACTTGTGAAAGACGAATATAGTTTGGAACAGTTATTGAATGAATTGAACGAATAACAAAAGAATAATAATGAAAATATTTATAGCAACCTTATGCATGAGTGCATTTGTAATGACTCATAGTATTGCTCAGAAAGATCCAAAGGCATTACAAATCTTAGATGCCATGAGTGACAAATATAGAAGCACTCCTTCGTTCAAGTCCGAGTTTAAATACCTGATGGAAAACCCTGATGAAAATATTAATGAAGGTTTCGAAGGTGTGGTTTTTGTGAAAGATGACTTTTATAAGCTGCTTATGGAAGGTCAAGAAGTTAGATTTGATGGCACATACGTATGGACTTATTCTAAGGAATTTGAAGAGATCCAGGTTTCACCCAACGAAGAGGAAGAAGAAGAATTCACAATTTCAAAAATATTTGACCTTTATAAGACTGGCTTTAAATATCTGTATTTAGAATCGAGAGATGCCGGAAAAATTGATGTCATTGATTTAGTTCCTGAAGATTTGAATAAAAGCTATTTCAAAATCAGAATGCAAATTGTGGCAGAAACTAAAGCGTTAAAAAGTTTCAAAATATTTGATAAGTCAGGAAGTAGATACGTGTATGAAATAGTCAAATTTACTCCCGATAACACATTAAAAGATAGCGATTTCACCTTCACAGAAAAACAAATGGAAGGGAAAGAATTGATCGACTTTAGATAAGCAACATGTGTCTAATCATCTTTTCATGGAAAAATCATGCTCAATATGACTTGATCGTAGCTTCTAATAGGGATGAGTTTTTAAACAGACCTACTGAGCCCGCCCATTTTTGGGAGGATTACCCTAATACATTAGCTGGAAGAGACTTGAAATCAGGTGGCACTTGGATGGGCTTAACCAAAGGAAAGCGATTTGCCGCCTTGACCAATTTCCGTGACTTTGATCGAATCAATGAAAATGCTCCCTCAAGAGGTCATTTAGTTTCAGATTTTCTGAACAGCGACGTTGAACCAGAGAACTATATAAATACGATCAAAAGTTCCATAAGTGAGTTCAATCCCTTCAACATATTGATCGGAAATGAGAAGGAATTATGGTATTTCAATAACATCAATTTTGAAATTAAGAAGCTCATTCCAGGCCTCTATGGCCTTAGTAATGGTTTACTCAACGAACCGTGGCCCAAAGTACTTAAAGGTAAAGAGTCGATGAAAAGCATGCTTGAGAAAGCCGAATTTAATAATGAAGAAATATTCAAGTTCATGCAAGACAAAGAATTGGCACTTGATAAAGACTTACCCAAAACTGGGGTGCCTTATGGCATGGAAAAAGGTCTATCTTCACTTTTTATAGAACTACCAAGTTATGGAACGCGATGTTCTACACTGATTTTTTCTGGAAAGAATGAAACTCAATTTATTGAGAAAACTTACAAGCTAGACAATCAGACACCAGGGACAGTGAGCCATCAATTTTAGCCCCAGGTATTATTTTTGCGCTAGAATTTCTTCTGCATCATCGAAAAGAGTCAAAGCCTGATTATAAATCTCATTAGTCTGATTAAAAATGGGATAGAAACCATCGTTGTCCCAGACTCCACGTGCTATTTGTGCTTTGACATAGATTTTAATTAACTTTTTTGAATACTCAAATTCCTTTTGATCAAATTTTAGTTTATTAGATTCAGCAATTGCTATTAATTCTTTGAGCATGGTACCAGTCACTTCAAAACTCGAGAAATACTTACTATACCCCTCTGTCATCAGAGATTCTCTGTTTTCATCAGAATATTTTAATGCAAATTCTCGTATCGAATTGGAATTGAAAAGTCTATTTAAATATCTAGAGCTCCCCACTGTATCTATAGGTACAAAAAAATCTGGAACTATACCACCACCTCCATACACAGTACGTCCTTTTGCAGTTTTAAAGGCCAATGAATCATTGATCTCTATTTTATCGGCACTGTACATCTCTCCTGTATTATATCGCTCATAAATGTCGCTATGGTAGTCGTCCAAATTTCCATCATAATCCTTTTGAATCGATCTACCACTTGGGGTATAATATCTTGAAATAGTCAACCTTAATTCTGATCCATCCGATAAGTCCATTGGCATTTGAACTAGTCCCTTTCCAAAAGATCTCCTACCAACAATAAGTCCACGATCATTGTCTTGTATCGCTCCAGAAACAATCTCTGAAGCAGAAGCACTACCCTCATCGATAAGAACTATCAAAGGCTTATCCTCAAATCCTCCACTAAAATCAGCTCTGTGCTCTTGATTGTACCGATACTCTTTTCCTTTGGTAAAAACAATCATAGGATTACCTGCTAAAAACTCATCAGCCATTTTTATGGCTTTGTCCATATAACCGCCTGGATTTCCAGTCAAATCAAGAACAAGCTTTTCAAGGCCTTGATCATTTAACTTTTTTAATGCAACCTTAAATTCATCATAAGTTGTGGCAGTAAATCTGTTCACTTTGATATAGCCAATTTCGTCATCTACCATATATGCCGCATCGACAGAAAACTGAGGGATTTTATCTCTGATAATATTGAAGTCCAAAAGGGCCTCTTCGTTCTTTCGTAGAATGCTAACTTTCACTTCGGACCCTTTATCACCTCTCAATCGATCTAAAACACCTTTATTTTTGATCCCGATTCCAGCAACTACTTCATCATTTACTTCGATTATTTTGTCACCTGCTTTAAGCCCCACTTCTTCTGATGGCCCTCCACTTAAAGGTGTTACCACATGAATGGTATCTCGGAATATGCTATATTCAATACCGATTCCTTCAAAATTTCCTTCAAGATCAGCCAAGCTATATTTTAACTCTTCAGCTGTAATGTAGACTGAATGCGGGTCAAGGTCTTCAAGCATTTCGCTGATGGCTTTTTCAACCAACACTTCTGTCTCTACTTCATCTACATAGTTTCGGTCAATGTAATTAAGGATTTCACGGAACTTACCAACGCTCTTGCTTAAATCAGTTCCCGAAGGTTCAGGGCTTGAGGTCCAAGCGCCAATAAAAATGCCTAGAGAAATGGCCAATGCAAGGAAAATAGGTAATCGTATTTGTGACTTGGTGTTTTGAATACTCATTTGAAATAGATTGAACTGAGTTTCAACTAACGCAATAGCATCCAAAAGGATACTTTATTACTAACGTGGAAGTTTTAAACAGAAAAGACTGGAAGAGATTAAACCTCCCAGTCTTTTTCGTGATCGCTTACCTTTTCATTAGGTAATACAAACGAACATATAATGGCTCCTATAAATAAAACGCCAATCAATATTAACATTGACATAATAAACGTGTTTAAAGTTGAAACCCAAAGATATAAGGTAATATCCATTGAGCCATAGCAAAATCAAAAGATTTGTTTGTCAATTCAAATTCAAAAAATCAGAGAATTACCTAATTTTCAAATTCAGAAATTCACGTATGTATTTGATTATCAAAAGAGTTTACTTTGAATAACGATTAAATAATAATTCTATAACAACAATTAGAAAACAACTTTGATCGTTATAAGGTTAATTTGATGTACCACCAAAATACAAAGAAGATGAATAATTCAGCTTTAGTTTTAGAAAACGTACAGAATATTCAAGAGTCAAACGCTGTAGTAAGTGCTTTGTCATTCCTCAGGACTGACAAATTTGACAACATTATGCAGAAAGAGGCATACAGAAAAAAAGCGCTTAGAGAAATCAGAAAAGCACTAAAATCAACAAAAGAATTTTAATTTAATCTTCCGATAAGACGATAATCTCGTCTTTATCCGTGAGTTCAATGAGTTCTGATTTTTTAGGATTCACCACAACTCCGTAGTCTTCATTAGGATTTTTACTTTTTGCAAGTATTCTATACCCTAGTGCCACCTCATTTTTACGTGCTGCAGACTCTAATATCGTATAAAAGTTAACAGGCTCACCAATCTTGACATATTCCGTAGCAGGTTTGATATAAATCTCCGAACCATCTGCATCAAAAAGATCTTCGAATACTCTCATCAAGTATTTATTCTCCGACACTTGTGTCATCAATAAACTTAGCAGCTTATCACTTACAATAAAGTCATCTGCACTAGTAATATCAGCCAATTGACGATTTTTCATGTCAATCATTTCACTCACCAAATTGAGGTGCTTATCGGTTTTTTCTGCAATACTCCTAATATGAAGTAAGGTGATCAATGTTTGTGCATCAGCTTCTTGAACTGGATAATGCTGTTCATAGCATAATAGCATGATGTAATCGTATGCCGGTATATTTAAATCTTCTAACGTCTCTCTTTCTGTGGTCTCAGCACGAACAAATTCAATAGTCAAGTTGTTCAACCTCTTTTTGATCTTTTCCAAAACCATGATAGGGTCTTCAAACTTAGAGACGACTTTCAATGTGGATCCCTTAGGAGTATATTGGTCTAATTCATATATGATATTCTTAGCTCGATCGTTCCATCCAATAATCAAAATTTGCTCCGAATGTTGAGCCGGTTCCACAGAACCAGTTATTCGATCTTCATCAATAGCATATGAAGTAAGTCCAGAAGGTATGATTGTATCATCATCTTCAGTGATACCAATTACTTGATCTCCTGCATTGAATACCGTTTCCATAGGAGGGTTAATCGCTACAGTACCATCTTCAAACTGTAATCCCATGATGGCAGTATCTTCATAGGCAAAAATAACATCGCGGAAAGTTTTCCCTACCAGGGTAGGCTCCTCCATAAAGTAAATTTCATCCCCACCATAATCCATCAATTCAATGTAAACCACGCTCAATCCAGATTGACGACTGGTTTGTACCATGATCCTAGAAATGAAATCATCAGACAAGATAAGTTCCACTTCATCTTTACCTACCATTTTAGCAACTTCAAAGTTTTTACTGTCTTGAATCTCTGCAGTAATATGATATGGATCAGCTCTTCTATTAGGATTGGTTACTATTGCAACAATTGTCTTGATTATTTGAGAATCAGAATTTTCGTTGTCCTTATCTAAAATGATAATCGATTTTGAATCAAAAGGATTTGCAATATAAATGTCATCAATATCAATGGGATCTCCTGTTCGACAAATCACTCGTGTATTTTGCGTGTCTCCAACTTTAAGGCGAATCTCATCTTCCATTTCGATTTTATCCTGGTCTGCTAAGATCACAATACAACCGTCTTTTTGATTTTCATTGGCCAAAACCAACTCAGAAATAATCGTAAAAATCTTTGAAGACCAGCCAAGAATTAAAACATGGCCCTCCTCGATAACAAATGAGCGTCCTTTTCGGAGCTCTTCCATTTTAACTAAAATACCATTGGATATCAAGCCAATCAGGGTTGAAATGAGCATCAGACCTAATATGGTAGTTACCATCATGAAAAGCCTGAAAGGCCAATTTTCTTCATGATTGCCCAAAACTCCAGGATCTAATACATGGGTGAGGTTCACCCAGATAGATTCAAATATGGTAAAATCACCTTTTGCTTGCGGGTGTAGACCGAAAAGCAATAGTAGGGCACCAAAAAATGCAATGACAACAACAGAAAAAATGAGAAGCCCATAGATCATTGAGGCTGTTCCCTTGGATACGTAATTGTCAAATTTATATTTTGCTTTGGCAGCAAAAGAAACGTTTTTCTTCATGTATCCCTTTAATCTCTATCTAGTGTTTTACTATTAATTCTTTTGAACTCACGTGAACGTTGATTCTAAATTCTACTGATCATAGAAAAATGATGTGAATTCGAACAAAAATACTCGAATATTGGATAAAATTGGAATTAATCGAGATTATCTAAGCTATTCTTAAAGGCATTTTGAAAATTTAATATTTTCTGGCATCAAAATTTCTTAAGGTCAGTCGGTTTCTTAATTTTATCCACACAAATCAGACCCTTTAAAATGTCTTTCCCCTTTTATAAAAACTTTCTTTTAACGCTTATATCTATAGGATTGTTGAATCATTTGTCCTTTAGTCAAGCATATTCTCTAAAAATAACAAAATCGACTATAGTTATTGACACTTTGAGTTTAGCCGGATACGAAACAAATTTCACCCAAAGTTATGAAGAGGTTAAAAAAGGTTGGTGGAAATACATAAAAGGTAAAGCTCATATTGAAAACTATTTTACTCATTATGAATTGAAGATCCCGGATTCGGACAGAAATGCCAATAAACCTCTTTTTTTAGTATCTAAACTCACAGGAAGTGACAGCATACAATTTCGAACTTTGTCTTTAGGTTTAAGAATACATAATCTAGGGGAAGATCAAATTCCCACAATTGATGCAGAGGTGAAAAACATGCTATTGGAATTTAAAACTGATTTTTTTGTCTCCAAAGTTGAAAATGAAATAAAAGCTCAAGAAAAAAGATCCCGTAAGCTCAGCACACAATTAGAGAAACTAAGGAAGGATAAAAAAAGAGAGGAGATGGATTCCGTTTCTCTGGCAGCCAAAGAAAAAGGCATACTTTTAGGCTTGAAACAAATCGATGAAAATTTGGACCGGCTTAAGATTCAATTACAAGAGATAAAATGAAAAAAGGCGACCCATGGTCGCCCTTAATCTTGAGTTGTTGACCTTTTGTCTTTTAGAATGTCAAGCTATATTTTACATTTAATGTCCTGCCAGGAGAGAAGATAGAATAAGTTGCTTCCGCTCCATTGTTTTTATAAACATATTCCTTTTCAGAATCCAAGATGTTATTCAAACCAACAGTAATTCTAGATTTATCGCCTGGTCCAAAATTTCTATAAGCATTGAAATTTAAGCTGTGAAATGGTTTTACAAACACATCTGGCGTAGCGCCAATTCCAACAACTGAAATACTTTCTCCCTGTACATTGTATGCTAAGCTAATATTCATTTTGTTTTCACTGTCACCGTAGCTTACATAACCATTGACCAAATAAGGTGATTGCCCTGCCATTGGTCGGTGTGTGTCTATTTCCTCGCCATCTCGTGCATTGTTTACTCTTGACTCATATTCAGTCGTACCTAAATTATCATTAACAACTACCGTCCTAGTATCAACAGCAGATTTTGCCAATGACACATTAGTTCCTACAGAAATTCCGCTAAACAGTGCTTTTCTTACTTCCAACTCAACCCCATAAACATTACTTGCACCTAGGTTTCTAGGGGTAATGTTTGTTCTTTCTGTATCATAGGTAACCATTTCTATATGGCCATCAAAAGTCTTATAGAATCCTGAAACAGAAACCATGTCTCCTCCACCGAAGAAATTCTCGAATCTAAAATCATAATTATTTATGTTCGTCTGTTCTAATTCTAGGTTACCATTGAATAAAAGCCCACTAATTGGATCTAGAATTTGAGCGATTGACTTTTCCTTGAAAGAAGGTCTAGCTAGTGTTCTTCCATAAGATGCTCTGAAGTTCATATTTTCTGTTACACTATAGACAAGGTTTACAGATGGAAGTATATTAAGTTCATCTAAGGTGTGCTCATTGTTATAAATGATTCCTCGAGCTGCATCGTGACCTGTATAATACATGTCCGCTTTTTCTAAACGAACGCCATAGATTGCTCTCAAATTCTCAGTTACACTCATATCAGCCATTGCATAACCAGCAAAAACCGTTGACTGTGCTTCATAATTGTTTGCTGCCTCATATCCGCCTGCAACAAATGTTCCATTTGGATTTGTATTGGGTGACCATACGTTGTTTGATTCTAAAAACCAATCCGCATCGTTTTCAACATTATTTTCACTACCTCTTCTGATGAAATAATTGAATAAATCAAATGTTCTATCCTTAAATAAAATATTGGCTCCGGCTTTCAATTTGCTCTTTTCTCCAAATGGATAAGTCACATCAACTTTGAAGTTTTCGTTTAATTCATTCAAATCTCTATAGAATCTTCTGACTCCTCCACCATCACCTGATGAAATTGAATATCTGTAATCATCTTCACTCGATGGATTTTCTATTTCTGCAATGTTTGTAACTCTAAAATCTGGATCATAAGTTCTAGTAAATGTTAATGAGTTAGTCCATTTGATATCAATATTTTCCAAATTGTGCTTTCCACCAATCATGAAATTTGTAACTGATCGTTGCGTATAAGTTAAAATGTCGTCATTGAGTGTTTGCCCAGTTTCTTCTACATCTCTAGTTACTCTTCTTGTTGTCTGTGAAATGCCATTCTGAGTTCTCAATAAACTGACATTAAATTCGTGTATGTCAAATTTTACTGCTCCATTCAATAGCAAACTCCACATTACATTGTTAGAACCTAACTGACCAATTCTAGTTTGTTGTGTAAACAATTCATTGACAGATTTATCTGGATCCTTCGTATAAATACCAAAGCCAGCATCGTCATAATATTCAACATTATTCTGGTAATTGAATATGGCACCATATCCAATATCAACATTTCCTTTTTCCACCTGATTTCCATGATTAATAGAGAATTTAGTGTTCATGAAACTTTTGGCAGTTTGAGCAGCCATTTGAGGATTGAAGCTACGCGTAAGTGATTCCAACTCAGGATCATTTAAAGAAACATCTGGTATCTCTGTTTGAGGATCAAATGGCAGCTTTCTTTGACCATCATCAAATCCTAAGAAATCTGTGCTGCTTCCGTCTTGAGTTACATAGTCATTATTAAAATGCATATCAGGATTGAAGCCAATACCGAAGCTAATAGAAGTAGACTTTTCTTCTGGGAAACTCTTAGTTTCCACATTGACAGTACCTCCAGTAAAGTCACCTGCGATATCTGGTGTAAACGTTTTGTAAACCATTACATTTTCCAAAACCGAAGTAGGAAAAATATCAATCTGAACATCATTTCTATCAGGATCTAAACCTGGTAAATTCATGCCATTCATTGTAGTTTTGGTATATCTATCACCAAGGCCTCTTACATAAACATATTTTCCTTCTTGGATAGCAACTCCTGTTACTCTTTTGATCGCCCCGGCCAAATTACTATCTCCAATCTTTTTGAAAGATTGAGCAGAAATACCGTCTAATGTGTTAGCTGACTTTCTCTGAACATTAAGTAGTGCTACTTCGTTGTCTCTAATTTGCTCTGCAGTTACTACAATTTCTTCTAATTCTGTTGTTGCTTCACCAAGTGCCACATCCAATGAAGTAACCTCGTCAGCAACTATTTGGATATCAGTAACAACTTTAGTCTCGTATGAAAAGAATCTGTACTCAATGGTATAAGTCCCTTCAGGTAGGGTTAACGAATAATTACCATCAAAATCGGCAGAACTACCATTAGTAGTGCCTTGCTGAGCTATAGTTGCTCCTAATAAACCTTCGCCGTTTCCAGCATCTATAATCTTTCCTCTTAAATAACCACTTTGTCCAAATGCTGTCGTTGCAGCTATCAATGACAAAACAAAAATCAATACTCGTCTCATTTTTTTCTTAAATAATTTATGCAAAAATATAAGCCGGGTGTTGGGTAAATTTGATCCATTCTTTACCAAATGTTTAACATTTTGTAGTCGAATTCATTTCGAATTAACATTGGCTTAACAAAGGAAATCTTCATATCGTCAATACAATCCGCATTTTTCTTCTTACGCATAAAAAAAGGCCCCAAACCTTCTGTCCGGGACCTCGGTTATTCAAGAAAAATATTCTTAAATGTCTTCTCTAAGAGAAGACAATGTCCAGCCATCCCATGCAGAAGCGTCGGCCGCTCCAGTAGATGAATCTGATACAATAAGTCCTTCAGCGGCAGTTTGATCTGCTGCAGGCACTTCGCAACCATCGGTAGCAGTGTAAACATTCACTGCGTCAAAAACTACTGACGTAAAACTCAAAGTTGCAGGTTGATCAGTTAGATTAGTAAATGCATCAGATTTGGCGTCAGCACATTCGTTTTGGTAGCTCGCTCTCAATTTAATAATCGCATCATCATATCCTTCCCACAAAACATTTGTAACTGTGCCTTGAGCTTTTGATTTGAAATCTGCAGCGCCGCCACCTGATCCATCAACTGACATAATAGTTCCATCCATTAATGTAAACATCCCGTCAGCATTTTCCGCCCCTTCTGGGCCATCAACTTCTAAGCCTTTATCCGAATTAGTATCTTGAATAAGGTAGAAATTGTCAACCGTTCCAGCATATGCCTGATCTATATCTAGCGCATCATCTCCTTGATATGACACCAATACATCAGACACATTGACTGTTCCTCCAAAAAATTCTACTCCATCATCAACGTTCGCAAAAATCTCTATGTGATCGATTGTAGTTCCAGTACCTACACCACCTAAAGTCAATCCATTTATTTCTTTTCCGCCAGTAGCATCAATGACCGCTCCGCCATATCTTATAGATACGTATTTTACGGTTCCAGAATTATCGGAAGCATCTGATCCTCCATAAAGTCCTAAAGACTCAGAAGCTGGCACTCCTTCAATTTGAGCTTCCGTAGCTCCATCAACTGAAATTGGTGCACTTCCTAAAATTACAAGACCACCCCATTTTCCTTTATCACCAGGGTTGCCCAAATTAGTTCCTTCTAATTGTCCAACTTGGATATCATCTAAAACTGTAGTCATGATAATTGGGTTGGAAGCAGTTCCAACTGCATTGATCATACCGCCTCTTGCTACCATCAATACCGCAGCGTTTGTTCCTTCTCCTGAAGCTCCTTTAATGATCGTTCCGGCTTGGATTGTCAATGTAGCACCTGCATCCACTATATATCTTCCAGAAATTGTCCAGATTTCGTCAGCTGTCAATGTCTTATCTTCTGACAAAACCCCACTCAATGTTGTTTCCTCTGGCTCAGTAATTGGGTCAGCATCATCTGAGCATGACACCATTGTTGCAGTCATGGCAAACACAAATAGTAATTGTAATAACTTTTTCATCTTTAATAATTTGATAGTTTTTTATTTTGATGTCACAAAAATGATATGGTAGTATTATTCGAATTGCAATAATTGGTTACCTTTTTGTTAAAGAATGACGAGCAGAATTAAGAAAACATTATGAATGTTAACTTAATATGAAGGGAATAAAAAAAGGGCACTCTATGAGTGCCCTTTTACCTTTAAAATATTGTCCTATTAGCGATTAATGTTGATTTTCTGCAATAGAGTATCAATAATGTGATGTGTCGTGATCCCATCAGCCTCTGCTTCGTAATTCAGAATGATTCGATGATTTAAAACATCATGCGCTATTTCTTTAATATCCTCTGGCAAAACAAAATCTCTTCCTTCTAAAAATGCAACTGCCTTAGCTGCCATGTTCAAATTGATTGATGCCCTAGGTGAAGCTCCAAACTGGATATAATGTGCTTCATCCTTGAGGCCATATGCTTCAGGATCTCTCGTAGCAAAAATCAATTCGATGATGTATTTCTCCAACGATTCGGAGAGATTCACTTCGTTGATTTCTTTACGAATCGCAAAAATGTCTTCTTTCGTTAATATGGTTTCTACTTTCCCTTCAAATGCCATGTTAGACATTCTTCTCATGATTTCTAATTCATCTTCTTTGGACGGGTAGTCTACATGGACCTTCATCATAAATCTATCCACCTGGGCTTCTGGCAAGGGATAGGTACCTTCTTGATCAACAGGGTTTTGGGTAGCAAGTACTAAAAAAGGACGATCCAACGAAAAAGTAGTTTCACCAATGGTCACCTGCTTTTCTTGCATAGCTTCTAATAATGCTGACTGCACTTTTGCTGGAGCACGATTTACTTCATCAGCCAAAATCAAATTAGAAAAAATCGGTCCTTTTTTCACTTCAAAATTGGAGGCCTTTTGATTATAAATCATGGTACCAATCAAATCTGCTGGAAGCAAATCTGGTGTAAACTGAATCCTTTTGAAATCCAAATGAAGCACATTCGCCAAAGTATTGACTGTCAACGTTTTTGCTAATCCTGGCACACCTTCCAATAGAATATGACCATGAGTGAATAGTCCAATCATTAGGCGATTTACCATGTAACTTTGACCTACTACTACCTTGCCTACTTCATCGTAAACCTGTTTGATTTTTTCTTGATGTTCTTTTTTTTGATCTGTGCTCACTGTTGAAAATATCTGAGTAAAAATGATTTCTAGGTGGCAAAACTACGTCAACACAATGAAGTTTTAAAACCCCAACATCTACTGTCTTTCCAATTCTTGTTAAAAAATGTTAAAGAAACTATTGATGCACGTCTTTTAACAAGTCATTGACTGTTTTAACTGGGCTGAAAGTGGTAATGGGAACTTCAACAAAGAAAGTTATCCAATCAGCCATAGCGCCATTCCAAAGCCCAGGTAATTCCATGGCTTTCAGGTCTTTCCCATTTTTAGATTTCATACTAATGAAACCTGTTTCATCATCTCTGTACTTCAATAAGTCAAATTTATTGCCTTCAAAATCCTTAACTCCACAGACCAAATCTACTGGATTGAAATGTGTAGAATTTTTTAGCATTTCAGCTTTTGACGGATTTTCCAAGTCTATTTGTGCGGTTTCTGCAATTTGCAAGGACGCACTACCATCATTTCCTGCCACCCAAAAAGGTCCTCCACCTGGCTCACCAGTATTTGGTACCATCCCACAAACTCTAACCGGACGATTCAATTTGACTTTTAATGCCGCTACTTTTTCTTGCTTTGAAAAGTCAGCAAATTCCTTTGGCATTTCAATGAAATACTTTTCTTTAAGCATCATGGCAACACTGTCAGGATCCACTGTATCATTTCGCAGAAGTGCAAAAATTTCATTTTGACATTCAACTAATATAGATGCTAATGCCTTCTTATATTTGAACGTATCCTCCTTCAATCGATCTGGGGCTACATTATCTATGTTTTTTACAAAAATGACATCGGCATCCAAATCATTCAAATTTTCTAATAATGCTCCATGCCCTGCAGGTCTAAAAAGAATAGATTCATCATCCTCTCTGAAAGGTGTATTGTCTGTATTAACTGCAATTGTATCAGTAGATTTCTTTTGTTGAGAAAAGCTAATTTCATAATTAACATCGTACTTTTTTTCGTACTCAGCACGTATGCTATTTACCAATTCTGAAAATTTCGCTTGATGCTCAGGTGATACAGTAAAATGTAAATGGACGATTCCGTCATCCCCTTTTGCATAATTGGCTCCTTCCACTAAATGCTCCTCCAAGGGAGTCCTGCTTCCATTTTCATATTGATGAAAACTGAGCAATGCCTTAGGCAAACTGCCATAACTTAATCCGTTTTCACTTAATAAGTGATCTATGATAGAAGCAATATCGTCAGATGAAATCATGTCATTTATATCTCCATTTTTAGTAGAAATTGACGATGACAACCTTTCAAAAAAAGCAAAATCCTTAAGCCCATTAGCAAAAGTTTGTGCAGCAGGACTTTGTGATAATTCAGGATTATCCAAAAAAGCGAATAGATCCTTAAACATCCGAGTTGCAGCACCTGAGGCCGGTACAAACTTTAACACTTTTTTATTTCCGATCTGTTTCGTATAGGTCGAAATATAATCCGCTATTTGATCTTGATTTAATTTAAGTATACCGTCACCAATTGATGCTGGTTTTTGAATATCCAAGAACGGAAAATTCGATTTAAAATTGGCAATTTGCTTTTCCACCTGTAACAAATCACTACCCCTGGTAGCTATTTGCACACTATCTTTTTCGCTCAGCATTCTGTCTATATTGAAGTAAGTATATTATTAATTTATATCACAAGCCAATCCATAGGCATGTTCATAATTATCTACGAGGTTTTTCCAATCAAAATCTTCTGACAAATCCTCACATTGATTTCTCATGTTGATTCTTTCTTTAGATGATGTTTGCACGAATTTCAGCAACTTATCAGCCAATTGATCGGCTGAGGCATGAAAATCCTTGCTTTCTCTTTCGATCATATATAATCCATGATCTTCATTTCCATTCGGTAATTGTTTTGCATAATTTCCAAAACCTGACAAGTCAGAAGTCACTGCTGCGACCCCTCGAGCAAGGCATTCTATCGGTGTATAACCCCAAGGTTCGTAGTAACTTGGAAATACTCCTAAATGACATCCTCGAACAAATTGGCCATAGTCCATTCCAAATAACGGATTGGTTGAGGAGATGAAATCTGGATGATAAACAATTTTCACTTTGTCATCTTCATTGTTGAGCAATCCAGAAGTACGTAGAAAACTTAATATTTCATCATCTCCATCATTGACCAAGTTATGTGTTACCACACTTGGAAGTTTGTTTGATTTCCATGATTGCACAGTTCTGCGATATCGTAATCTCCAATAATCATCAACCATGTCGTTTAATTGAGGCAGTTTGTGGGTGGTATTGGTAGCTGCGGCATTGAACAATCGCTCTTTCACTTGGCTTAATATTTCATCACAATTTCTATCAATCTCTTCCATCACTGCTCTCGAATTGAGAACCTCAGCATTCATACTATGAAAAGGTTGTTTGGTAATGAAAAACATGACAACAGTTTTATCAATTTTACTCTCCTTCATTCTATGATTAAGTCGAGCAAGTGCCTCCAATGCCAAGTCATAACCTTTGTTTTTATATTCAAACCGGCCTGAACTAAAAAAATAAAGTGTGTTGTTTAAGTCGAAGGAATAGGTCTGAAAAAAATGGCCCATCACAAAATGCTCAATCTGGTTTTTATATCGATGATGACGGTTTTGTACCTCATGTAAAACTGAGAATCTTTCTATATTCAATCCATTTGGGAGAATTGCTTCCGGATTTCGACCCAATAAGTGGATGCATTCTTTTGCTGTGACGTCACTTACAGTTGTCAGAATATTGGCACCATGAGCACAAGCTCTTTCCAATTTAGCTATTGATTCGACATTGAAATTTTTCGCTTCATCCTCCCAATTAAGGAAAGGCAAGTGATCATAAAAATTGGGGTCATTCATAGCCAAATAACGACCTAAAAGCGTGGCATGCGTAGTAAATACTTTTTTAACAGGAATTTGTTCTCTACCTAAATCTGGAATACATGTCCCAGCCATCCATTCATGAAAATGGGAAATAAAATCGACATCTTTTTCATGACACACTCTTGCATATCGGGATATGAACTCTTTGACCATATATCCAAATGCCAAAACCTGATCCATCAAAGGATCATGATTTTTAAATTCAATGTGGTGATTTTGCCAATAGTGATATTTGATATCGCCCAACATGGGCATAACACTTTCTGGATTGAATAAAATTGTTTGGGGTCTACCTGAAACTAACCATGAACCAAACTGCACGTCCCATCCCATTCCCTGCATGTCGCGCACGACTTGGGCCATTGGACTTTTACTATTTTCCTGAACTTCAAAATCAGAAACAACATTTGGATTCACGTTTGGACCAAGTAAAACATAATCATCACCCCAACGATTTACCATTGTAGGAACTTTTGATCTTATCACTGTATAAATCCCGCCAACCTGATTACAAACTTCCCAAGCGATCTCTGCTAAAAATTTCTTTTTGGTAGTAAACTTTTTTGTTTTTTTTCTCCCCATACTAATTCATCAAACTCTTAAAATCACATAATAAATGATTCAATACTCATCAAATATCTTGTAAAAGAATCATTTAATAGATAATTGCCAACTTAACAACGATTCAATTCTTTGATGCTCTTGAAAATTTCATAATTCAGAAATGAATTTTAATATAAAAATCATAATTTTCATAGCCTTGAAACCAAGATATTAAATTAATTGAAATTTTTTGCGAAAGGCATGATCCTATGTCATTTTTTCTCACTAATCCATTGACCAATAAGTATATTTGCGCTTAACTCAATTAAGGATAAATGGAAGAGACAGTAGACGAAAAAATTGCAGCTGAAGAAGGAGCTGATTTTTCGGGAAACTACATAGAGAAGTTTGGAGACGGCAGCCTTCAAGAGTTTTATTGTGGTTCACTTCAAACTTGGGAAAAATTTGAAAATAGATTCTTATTTCATGGGGAATTGGCCTCATTAGAAATAACGGTTATTAGTCAAGACATAATAAAATTTAGATATGGACATCACGGGTATTTCGAAGATGATTTTTCATATGCGGTAGACCCTGACTTTGTTGCACCTAAAACCAAATATAAATTCGAAGAAAAGAAGAGAGAATTTGTTATAAAGACTGCCTCTCTCAAATTTCATATCAAGAAAGAAAACATGAAGACCAGGATTACTAACCTGGACAATGTTGCCATTTTAGAGGATGAAAAAGGTTACCACTGGCAAGATCATAAATATCATGGCGGAGATATTTCTATCTCAACTAAAGTTCTCCAAGAAGGAGAGAAATTTTTTGGCTTAGGAGATAAATCCTGTAACCTAAATTTAATTGGTACACGCAAGGAGCTTTGGGGCACTGATTGTTATGGTTATGGTAAAGATACGGATCCAGTATATAAAAACATTCCTTTTTACATGGGTCAACACCACCGTATCGGCTATGGTATATTCATGGACAATACTTTCCGGAGCTACTTTGATTTTGGAAAAGAAAGAAAAGAGGCATGTAGTTTTTGGGCACAAGGTGGAGAAATGAGGTATTACTACATTCATGGGCCTAAACTCATCGATGTAATTAAAAAATATGCCACACTTACTGGAAGACATGCTTTACCGCCAAAATGGGCATTGGGATATCACCAAAGCAAGTGGAGCTATTACCCAGAAACGGTAGTAAGAAAACTTGGTGAAAACTTCAGAAGTAAAAAAATTCCTTGTGACGTCATTCATCTCGATATCGATTACATGGATGGCTTCAGATGCTTTACTTGGGATAAGGACCGGTTTCCAAATCCTAAAAAAATGATTGCGGATCTCAAAGAAGACGGTTTCAAAACGGTTGTTATCATTGACCCAGGGATCAAAATGGATAAAAATTATTGGGTCTACAATCAAGGAGTGAAAGGCGACCATTTTTGTAAAAGAATGGACGGTGCTTTGTTAAAAGCAAGTGTGTGGCCCGGACTTTGTCATTTCCCAGATTTCACACAGAAAAAAACACGAAAATGGTGGGGTACATTATATAAAGGTCTCATAGAATCGGGTGTTGATGGTGTTTGGAATGATATGAACGAACCCGCTACTTTCGAAGAGGGTACTTTTCCAAGAGACGTTCGCTTTGATTTTGATGGGCACCCTTGCAGTCATAGAAAAGCACACAACGTTTATGGTTCCTTGATGGCACAAGCAACCAGTAAAGGACAGAAAAAGTATCTCAAGAATAAAAGAGACTTCACCATTTCAAGATCAGCCTATGCTGGGATTCAGCGTCATGCATCTGTTTGGACTGGGGATAATTCTGCTAGTTGGGAACAATTAAAAATTGCTAATGTTCAGACTCAACGATTGAATGCATCAGGAATTTCATTTGCGGGTTCTGATGTTGGAGGATTTATAGGTTCACCTGATGGAGAGTTATATACAAGATGGATACAGATGGCTGTCTTTCATCCTTTTTTTAGAACCCATTCCTCAGGGGATCATGGAGACAAAGAACCTTGGACATTTGATGATAAATATTTAGATATCGTTCGTGAATTTATCGAAATGAGATATCAAATATTACCTTATATATACACTACTTTTTGGCAACACAGTACAACTGGCTCACCGATGTTAAGGTCTCTACATCTTGAGGCGCATGATGATCCAGAATCTTTTTTTAGAGAAGAAGAATTTTTCTTGGGAGATCATTTGATTGTTTGTCCTATCTCAGAAAAGGGAGGAACAAGTAGACGTATGTATTTACCGAAAGGTGAATGGTTCAATTTCTGGACCGACGAAAAAATCAATGGTAAGAAAGAGATTACGGTAAAAGCGCCGTTGAATCAAATTCCTCTTTTTGTACGAGCGGGGTCTGTAATACCAGTACAGCCTAAAATGCAATATGTAGATGAATTTGAATACGAAGAATTAACCCTTCATGCCTATTACCCTCACAATATTCATCATTCAGAATTGTATGAGGACAAAGGTGATGGGTATGAATATGAAAAAGGTGAATGTTCAATTAAAACTTTCACATCGCAAAAAATAGAAGGTAAATGGAAATTGAATCAGACCAAAAAAGGGCAATATAATACTTGTTATGAAAGCTATAATACTGTTTTTCATGGATTGATCAACCCTCCCAACTCCATACTTGTAGATGGAAAAGAGGTAATTGAATCTTCTAAATACCAAAATCAAAAACTCACAATTAGTATACCGAAAAACTTCAACGAGGTATTAATTAGTTAAATAAATAAAAGGACAAACATGAGTATCAAAAAACAATTTTTAAAATCGAAAGACCTTTACAAGGTAACATGGTCTCTTGACAAAAAAGCAGCGAACAGTGCTGAGAATGTAGTGCTATCAGGTGATTTTAATAACTGGAGTTTATCTAGTGATAATTTTACAAAACTGAAAAATGGTTCTTTCAAACTAACACTTGAATTGCCAAAAGACAAAGAATACCAATTCAGGTATCTAGTTGATGGAAAAAGTTGGTTGAACGAAAAAGATGCCGACAAATTTGTCGACAATCAAATATCCAATGAGCAAAACTGTGTTTTGTCATTATAAAATTCAGTCAGGCCACACAAATGTGTGGCCTGACTTTTTTCAAACCTAATTCCATCCTATGAGTGACTTGAAAATATTAATGATTGGGCCTGGAGACCCATCTCAAACCAACAGCGGACTTGGTAAAGCCGCTGAACAAATTTCCACTCAACTAGCTAAGAAAACTCAACTTATTTTAATCCAACCAGAATCCGTTCTAGATCAAAACACTACGGAAGAAAAGAAGACTAAAAAAGCGATCTCCATATCTGACTTCTCTGATTTTAAGGTAATTTCAGATATGGTTAGAATAGAGGTATCAAATAATATTTCTCCATATTGGTATGATTCAACTCCTACTTCAAGTGTTAAAGAATTGGATAGAAAAAGTGAAGTAGAAGAAAAGCTGCAGACATTCACCGAAGAAATTATTGAAGAGTCATCTGAATCAAAATTTGACGTGATCTACGCTCATGACTGGATCACTTTCAAAGCAGCGCTTGAGCTCAAATCATCATCTAAGAAACCTTTAGTACTCCATGTTCATTCATTGGACTATGACCGTAGTTCTATGCACACTGGTTCTTGGGTTTTTAGACTCGAACAAGAAGCATTCGAAAAGGCCGATCAAATAATTTGTGTCAGTAAATACACAAAAAAAATAATTGAAGAGGTTTATGAAATTGAATCCTCAAAAATTACTGTCGTTTATAATGGCTATGCAGAAACAGTTTATCCAGAAGCTATTAGCCCTTTCCATGAAAAAATCGTGCTTTTCGTTGGACGATTGACTGGTCAAAAAGGACCTACCCAATTCCTAGCTATAGCAGAAGAGGTACACGAAAAATACCCCCAGTCTAGGTTTATAATGGCTGGGGATGGTGAGATGTATAAAACATTGATTGAGGCAGGTGCACATTCTTCCGTTGCGTCCAAATTTCATGTAACTGGCCATCTCAATGAGAAAGATTTAAATAAACTTTACGCCATGTCGGATGTGTTTTGTATGCCTTCAGTATCAGAACCTTTTGGGTTGACAGCACTTGAAGCTGCTGGTGCAAACCTTCCTATTGTCATTTCCAATAATACAGGAGCAGCGGAAGTACTATCTGGAGCTCGAACATCAGACTTTCATGATACAGGAGGATTCGCCAGAGAAATTGTTAGTCTACTGAAAAATGACAAACTAAAAACAGAGTCTGTTAAGAGAAATACAAAGTCCCTCAACCTATTATCTTGGAATCAATCGGTTACCCAAATTCTTGACGTATTGCAGAAAGCATGAAAAAAGCTGCCATATCCATAATATTTGACTTTCCCGCAACACTTGCCAAGTGTTCCATATTTGATATAGGTAAAGGCAAGTCCTACATCGATATGTCAGCATCAGCCAAGGCATTTGAACTAGCCTATAGTGAATCAATCAAAAAGGAAATTGAAAATGTTGTAGAAGAATGTGAAAATAAAGACATAAAACTGTCCGTATATTTTTCTGGTCTTTTTATTGACCTATTAGTAAAAACCGATTCACTTCAGTTAGAAAAAATAAAACGTCTAGTAAAAAAAGGCAAAATAGAGATACTTGGAGGTACAATTAATCATTCACTGGCGTCCATATACTCTCCATCATGTTTTGAATGGGAAATTATTTCTCATCTGGATTTGATGAAAAGAGTTTTTGATGTTAGCCCTAAAAAATTCTACAACACAGAAAATTTGTTTAATGACGCAATTGCTTCAGAAATTATCAAATTAGGATTCAACACGACTTTCGCTGGAGTGGTCGAATGGTATTTAGGCAATGAAGTCAATCAGCGAGTTTTCAAATCTGCCGTAGATGAAAAATTTACCACGCTTCTTATCGAAGCTGATAAACAAAATGCTTTATTCGAAAATGATCGTGTAAAAAATCATTTCCTACAGTTCGACTTGAACAAACTGACTCAATTAGGTGGCTTTAAGACTATTTTAGGAAGAATTCAATCAGTAGCCTCTGTTTCCCAACTTGACGATCTTTTGAAAGATAAAAGTAAAGCTGTATACAAAGTAAAATCGCCAACCATTGGCAGTATCCATAGCAAGTCACTTTCCTCATACAATGGAGAAGCAATGCAGCGCAATGCTTTAGAACAATATTATGATCTATGTGATACCATTGAAAAATGTCAATATGAAGACTTCATGAAAGAACATGCCGAATTAGGTCATTCAAGTCTATTTCTTCAAATGTCAAAATCATCTGAGTCCTCTACTGAACCATTTGAAACTTATAGTAATTATATCAATATGGTTACTGATTTGACGATTCGGTTGGGCAGAAAACCCTGATAATCCTAACTTTTTCGTTTCAGTACTTGGATGGATCTACTCACGGTATAAATACTAAGCTCAGGTCCATTCTCTGTCTTTGCGGTTACGAAACTTGACCTAGCATCAATTCTACCGTGACCTCCAAATTCTTGAGAATCACTATCCATGATTATTTCATATTGTCCAGATTGATTGCTAATGAATTTGTAATCAGGAATGGATTTATCAATACTAAAATTACAAACGAATATCAAATTGTTCCTTTCAAAAATCAACACCTTATTTTCTGTGTCAACATTGAGTTGCTGAGCAGGTGCTGAATTGAGAAAATCGTCAGTTCCAATCACCTTTATCATTGCTTGATCAAAGTCGTTGAGGTACTTGTATTTTAACTCTTCATTGTCAACAAGGGACCATTGTCTTCGGGCATATTTGTAACTCCAATCATTACCCTCTCTTGGAAAATCAATCCATTCTGGATGACCAAATTCATTACCAATGAAATTCAAATAGCCTTCACCTCCTAAAGCACCTGTGAATATTCGAAGCATTTTATGCAAAGCAATGCCACGATCAATAATAGGATTTTCATCGTCCTTGGTCATGTGCCAATACATTTCCTTGTCCATCAACCAAAAAGCCAACGTCTTATCACCCACTAAAGCTTGGTCATGTGATTCTGCATAAGCAATCGTTTTTTCTTTGTATCGTCGATTATTGAGTACATCCCATAGTGCATTAATATCCCAATCTTCATCTCTTGAATGTTTGAGTAATTTGATCCAGTAATCAGGAATACCCATACCGAGCCTATAATCAAAGCCTACTCCTCCTTCTTTAACTTTACGCGAAATACCCGGCATGCCACTCATGTCCTCAGCAATACTGATAATACCTGGCTTCAAATCATGCATAAGTTCATTGGCCAATTGAAGGAACAGAATAGCATCCCAGTCAACACCTTCTTTGAAATACTTATCGTAATGATCAAATGAAACCATATCCCCATGATGATGGTACATCATAGAAGTGACCCCATCGAATCGGAAACCATCAAAGTGAAATTCTTCTATCCAATATTTTACATTGGTCAATAGAAATTGCATTACTTCCGTCTTTCCATAGTCAAATAGTTTTGAATCCCATCCTGTGTGATACCCTCTCCCTCCTTCATGGAAATATTGATGACCGGATCCATCAAAATCATTGAGTCCTTCTGCTATATTCTTTACAGCATGCGAATAAACGGCATCCATGATCACTGCAACTCCTGCATTATGTGCTTTGTTGATTAAATATTTTAAATCCTCAGGAGTCCCGAATCTTGAAGTAGGCGCGAAATAATTAGACACATGGTAACCAAAAGAACCATAATAAGGGTGCTCTTGAATAGCCATCATTTGAACACAATTGTATCCATTTTTCACAATGCGGGGAAGGACATTATCAGCAAATTCCCTATAGGTTCCTACGCCTTCTTTTTCTTGTGCCATCCCAATATGGCATTCATAAATAATTGGAGCACCGATGTTTGATAACTCAAATTTTTTATCCGTCCATTTAAAATTTTTGGATTCTCGCCATACTTGCCCTGAGAAATCGTGAGATTCTGGATTTTGAATAGCTCTTCTTATATAAGCAGGAATACGATCCTTAGATTCCAATCCCTTTTGCACTTGCACCTTCACTTTTGTGCCGTGTTGCAATGGACTGTCCGAATTATCTTCAATAAAAACTCCCCAAACACCAGATTCGTCTTGTGTCATAGGATGACCATCGACATCCCAATTATTAAAATCTCCTATCAATGACAAACCATCGGCTGCAGGAGCCCATTCTCGGTACCACCAACCTTTTAGTTTCTTATCATAATTGAAGCCTAAATAGGAATCAGCCGAAGCAAAAGCTTTTAGTGACTTATGCGATTCTTTGATGGATTTTATTCGGTTTTGGAAATATTCGAGCCTTTGATTTATTTCATGCTCATATGGTTCAAGCCATCCATCGTCGGCAATGAGTTGTATCTTTTTTTTCATAAAAGTTCAAAGTTGAATATTAAATGACCTTGGAAATGAATAGTTCAAAACCTTATCATTAGACACTAAAATAAACTTAAAAAACTGAATCTCAGAATGGGTGCTATTATTGTGTCTTCAAATTATTTGAAAAATGAATCCACAAACTCAGCTTTGTTAAAGACTTGAAGATCTTCTACTTTTTCTCCAACACCAATGTACTTGACTGGTATCTTGAATTGATCAGATATTCCTATGACAACTCCACCTTTAGCAGTACCATCTAACTTGGTGATTGCCAATGCAGTTACGTCTGTCGCTTTGGTAAACTCTTGTGCTTGAATAAAAGCATTTTGACCAGTACTACCATCGAGAACTAGCAAAATTTCATGTGGTGCATCTGGAATAAATTTTTGAACCACATTTTTAATTTTTGTCAATTCATTCATCAAATTGACTTTTGTATGAAGTCTACCTGCCGTATCGATGATGACAACATCTGCATTCTCTTCTTTTCCTTTCTTCGCTGCATCAAAAGCAACCGAAGCTGGGTCTGTATTCATGCCATGAGAAACAACTGGCACACCGACTCTATCTCCCCAAAGTTTCAATTGATCTACCGCAGCAGCACGAAAAGTATCTGCAGCCCCTAAAATCACCTTTTTTCCTGCTTTATGAAATTGAGAAGATAATTTTCCTATGGTCGTAGTTTTACCCACACCATTAACTCCTACTACCAAAATCACATAGGGCCTTTTATCTTCAGGTATGGAAAAATCCATTAAATCGGTTGTATTGTTCTCTTCCAGCAAAGAAGCAATTTCATCTCTTAGAATCTCATTGAGTTGCTCAGTATTAAGATATTTATCTTTGGCAACCCTTGTCTCTATTCTGTCAATGATCTTTACGGTAGTATCTACCCCTACATCCGAGGTGATCAGTACTTCTTCCAATTCGTCTAGAACATCATCATCTACTGTTGCTTTACCTGCAACAACCTTACCTAGTTTCGAAAAAAAGTTTTCTTTCGTCTTTTCAAGTCCCTTGTCGAGAGACTCTTTTTTTTCTTTAGAGAAAATATTGAATAGGCCCATAGAAATAGATTTGTTCAAAAATAAAAAAAGTCTCCTGATTCCTTCAGGAGACTTTAAGTCAATTTTTTGTAGGCTAAAATTATTTAGCTGAAAGAACTTCTTTAACTCTGTCCTCTGTTACAATTTCTTCTCTAAATGAATAAGCGCCCGTCTTAGTTTTGACAGCTTTAATCACCTTGGCGTATTTCACACCATCTTTTTTCTTTAGCGTTGCTACAACCTTCTTAGCCATGGTTATTTAATTTCTTTGTGAACAGTATATTTCTTAAGTACTGCGTTGTACTTTTTAAGCTCCAATCTATCAGGTGTGTTTTTCCTGTTCTTGGTTGTAATGTATCTGGAAGTTCCTGGCATGCCAGTCGCTTTGTGCTCAGTGCACTCCATAATTACTTGTACTCTATTTCCTTTCTTAGCCATCTTTCTATTCGATTATAGTGATAGAGTTCCTTTAGCTTTTGCTTTTCTCAGAACCGCAGAGATTCCATTCTTATTGATGGTTTTCAATGCATTAGCTGATACTTTCAAAGTAATCCATTTATCCTCTTCAGGAATATAAAATCTTTTCGTAAAAAGATTTGGGAGGAACTTTCTTTTCGTACGGTTATTGGCGTGAGAAACATTGTTTCCTGACTGTGGCCTTTTACCTGTTATTTGACAAACTCTTGACATTATTTCTTAGTCTTTTAGCGATTTTTAAAAATCGGAGTGCAAATATAGATATAATTTTTCCAATTCCTTAACAGGATTAGTAAAATAAAGACTTTTTTTCTTCCTTTTCTCAACTAGGTTAAGTCCACTAGATCTTCTTCACACGATATCCTTCCTTTTCTAAAATTTGAGCCACTTTTTCTCTCAAATCTCCCTGAATTAGAATTTCTCGATCCTTGACATTCCCGCCTACTCCACACTTCGATTTGACAAGTTTCCCTAGTTCTTTTAAATCACCCGTCATCCCAGTAAAACCTGTTACTAAGGTTACTTTCTTTCCCCCTCTATTTTTTTTATCTAACGATACTCTAAGTTCTTGCTTGCTCGGCGCCAATGTCTCCTCTTCTATTTGTTCGTTTTCATCATATTCAAAACTATCTTCTGTTGAATAAACAACACCTATCCGATTCTTGAATTTACTTTTCTTAGCCATGGTACAAAGAAAGTTAAATATAGGGCATAAAAAAAGCCCCGATTTCTCGGGGCAAATTTCCTCGATGAGGATTCTACTTAATTCTTGTCATTCAAAAACTAAGCCAGAATTACATTTGACCTTTAGTTGAAATAATTTTATCTTGTAGATACTGCGTATTGGCTGCTGGGTTTCCAACTTTCACCATATCCATACTTTTAATATAGTATCCAATGGCTTCTTTAGGCAAATTACTTTTCACATAATAGTCTCCCATTACTTCAAAATTGAATGCGTCTGCCTTAATTGAAATCGACTTTTCTGCCCATTCTTTAGCCGTACCTAATGCCGTGTTTTTCTTAATTAAATAGTCCGCCTGGGAAGCCAATAGCTTCCAATCATCCGGAGAACCATTTTCAACGGCTTCAGTAGCTTTGGCTATTGCCTTTTCTTTCGTCCCTGCAAAAGAAGAAGTTGCTAAAATTGCTATAACTAATACTGTAGATAAAATTTTTGATGAGATTTTCATAATAATTTATTTTTTGTTTTGACAACATCTCTTTTACCAACAGTGTGCCAAAACTTATAACATATTCATTATCAATATTTTATGAGTTTTATCCATAATTAGAAATAAATAAATCGGACACTTTTACGAACGAAATCGAACAAAACGGACGAATTCAAATAGTTTTATTTGGTTACACTTTTTTTCAAAAAAGTTTCGAAAATCCAAAAAGGAGTACAAAAAACAACGTACTTATTGCCAATTGTTTTAGATAAGGATCTAGGTCAGCTACTTGTAGTTTGGTGCTCACTGCTCTAAAATTGATAATGAATAAAGGTAGTGTCAGGCAGACCAACCAATTGATCCAAGAATTAGATGTAGTTATAAGAAATGAAAACATACTGATCCATCCCAGGATCAAAAGTGAAGCATGGTAGACAACCGCTTTTTTTCTTCCAATGCGCACAGGAATAGAACGTTTACCCGCATTAATATCTGAGTCTATATCGCGAATATTATTTACGTTAAGAACTCCCGTTGCAAACATTCCACAACTTATTGCCGGTAGAATAATTACCCAGTCTATGTTTTTGGTTTGTAAAAAATAAGAACCCATGACACCTACTAGTCCAAAAAAAAGAAAGACCGAAATATCTCCTAACCCTACATACCCATAGGGGTTCTTGCCAGCGGTATAAGTTATGGCGGCATATATGGCAGCCAAACCAAGTAATAAAAAACTCACAACCATATGCCATTGGTTTTGAAAAGCAAAAAGTAGTAACATCGAACCAGATAGGAATGAAAGAATTGTAAATAGCCAAATCGCTCGTTTCATCTGAGTTAAAGTAATAAGCCCAGATTGGACCGTTCGACTAGGCCCTTCTCTATCTTTAGAATCTGCTCCATGGATTGTATCTCCATAGTCATTAGCCAAATTGGACAGCACTTGCAAAAACACTGTGGTGAGTACAGAGAAAATTCCAACAGTCCAATTGAAAGCGCTTTCTCCAAATGCCAAAAAATTTCCCATCAAAATACTTGAAAGGGCTAGTGGTAACGTACGTAACCTAAATGCTGAAATCCAATTGCGCATAATACTATTACATTCTGTCCGGAACGTGAATACCTAATAATGACATACCGAATTTTATATTTCTCGCAACTTGTTTGGACAAAGCCACTCTGAAATCAGTAACACCTTTAGTGTCATCTCCAAAAATTTGTTTCTCAGCGTAAAACTTATTGTAATCTTTAGCCAAATCATACACGTATTGAGCAATAATTGCTGGACTATACTCATCAGCTGCCAATTCTATTTTTTCTTTCATTTGAGAAAGCTGGAAAATAATATCTGCCTCGACATTATCAATATTGAATTTTTCATCAATGGGGTCATTCTTTATTCCTAATTCCTCAGCTCTTCTAAGAATCGCAGAAATTCTTGCATGAGTATATTGAATGAACGGACCTGTGTTTCCTTGGAATTCTATCGACTCTTTGGGATCGAAAAGCATTCGTTTCTTTGGATCTACTTTGAGTAAAAAATATTTCAAAGCACCTAATCCTAGTGTATCGTAAAGTACACTTGCTTGTTCTTCAGAAAAACCATCGATTTTCCCTAGCTCCCTCGTATGATCTTCTGCGGTTTGCACCATTTCGGCCATCAAGTCATCCGCATCCACAACGGTTCCTTCCCTTGATTTCATCTTTCCTGAAGGCAGATCTACCATGCCATAAGAAAGATGATAACAGCCATCAGCCCATTCATATCCTAATTTCTTTAAAATTAAAAACAGCACTTTAAAATGGTAATCTTGTTCATTACCGACAGTGTAGACGAGTTTCTCCATGCCTGGGTACTCCTTGAAACGCTGAATGGCCGTCCCAATGTCCTGAGTCATATATACAGCGGTTCCATCCGATCGTTGAACAATTTTTTCATCCAAACCGTCTTCTGTCAAATCAATCCAAACGGAACCATCTTCTTTTTGAAAAAAGTGCCCATTCTTCAACCCTTCTTCAACCTGATCCTTGCCTAAAAGATAAGTATTAGATTCATAGTATAACTTATCAAACGATACACCCATGGTTTTGTAGGTAACATCAAATCCGTCATACACCCAACCATTCATCTTTTCCCACAATGAATAAGTATCGGATTCTTTTGCTTCCCATTTTCGAAGAAGTTCTTGGGCTTCTATAAATATAGGTGCCTCTTTTTCTGCTACTTCCTTTGACTTTCCACCTTCAATTTGTGATGCAATTTCTGCTTTATACGCTTTGTCAAATTCAACGTAGTATTTACCAACTAATTTGTCCCCTTTAAGCCCACTGGAGGCGGGGGTTTCTCCATTACCAAATTTTTGCCATGCGACCATTGATTTGCAAATGTGAATTCCTCTGTCGTTTATGATTTGTACTTTAACCACTTCAAAACCCAAAGCATCATAAATTTTGGCAACTGAGTACCCTAAAAAATTATTTCTAAGGTGTCCTAAATGAAGAGGTTTATTGGTGTTTGGAGAGGAATACTCAACCATCACTTTGCGACCATTGGATTTAGGTTTTTCTAAATCTTCACTCAATACCGATAGATTAAAAACATTGAGCCAAGCTGAATTACTGATTTCGATATTTAAAAAGCCCTTAACTACATTAAAATCATCTACAATCGAACTATGGTCCTTTAAAAATTGACCCAATTCCTCACCAGTCTGGACAGGGTTCTTTTTAGATATTTTACCATAGGGAAAAGTGACAAAAGTATATGTGCCATCAAATTCTTTGCGTGTAGGCTGTAAAGACAAAGCACTTGTCTCAACGTCATAATTGTAAAGAGATTTGAAACCTCTGGCAATACTTATTTGCAATTCTGCAGCTATATTCATTGGATGATCATCAGTTCAAGACGCGAAGTTCAATATTCGAGATTTAATCTTCAAAGAATGACGAATAAAACTGAACCGATAAATATTCCGCAATCGAAAGAGTGTTCAATTTTTTTCTAAAAATACTTCCGCCATCATGCAGCGTGCACTTCCTCCTCCTAATGTTTCGATCGTATTAAGTGAACTAGAAATAATATGATCGTTGTACTTCAATAATTCACTTATTTGATCTTCTGACAAACTTTCTTTTGCTTGTTCAGACATCACCAATATTCTTTCGTTTTTATTGTTTGTGACTTGAAGCGCATTGCCAGCAAATTTTGAAACTTGCTCTTCACTAATTTCAACAATTTCTTTTCCTGTACTGGATAAGGATAGTATTACCTCGTTCTTTTCAAGTTCATCATCTATAGAATCCAAACATATTATGGCATAGGTATCACCCATACTCATCATTACATTGGTATGGTAAATGGGCAAACGTTTTTGATCTTTGCTTTGATTCGCTGAAAATCGGATCGAAGTATAACCTAATTTCTCCTCAAAATCTTCAAGTACTTCAATATGGGTTCTTTCAGAGATTGCAGCATATGCTATCTTGTTTTCACGGTCCAATACTAAGCTACCAGTCCCTTCTAAATACTTATTATCACCTTCCCATGTGGTAAAATCTTTTCTCTCCTTGTATGAAAAACCCTGTAATTGAAGATATTCAAAAATATCTTCTCGGCGTTCTAGCCTTCTATTTTCAGCGTACATAGGATATATACCAACAATATTTGGAGAATGAAAAGACACCCAATTATTAGGAAAAATTGAATCTGGAGTATCATGATCATCGTTATCCAAAATAACAATTACTTCTACCCCATTAGTTCTTAAGAGTGACACAAAAGAATTGAATTCCTCTTCTGCTTTTGTTTGTGCTTCTTCAGGATCAATATCATTTTTTTGATAGTAATTATTAACTGCTGTTTGATCATTGTGCCTAAAATGCACAGGTTTAATCATTAGGAGTGTTTGAGTCAATTCATTATCCATGTTACCTTCTTAATAGCGGTAGCGTTGAGCATCGAAAAAGGCCTCCCATTTTTCTCACTTCATTATATCGAATTTTTTCTACTTTAAATCCGCGCTGCTCTAATTCTAAATTTAATTTACTAAAATTTTCTCCCACCACAATGACATTTGGTGAGATTGAAAAAACGTTCGAGTTCATCTCATACATTTCTTCTTCGGATAAGATGATGCAGTTCTCTACACCAAAGTGCTGAATCAAAAATTCGAAATCCGTATTATTTTTAAATCCCTTTTGACAAATAATACACTGGTTGTTGCCTATTGGTTGAAAACAACAGTCTAAATGCAGAGCACTATTTCTAGGCTCTTCATCTGATTTTACCAATTCAAAACCACGGACTTCCATTTCCGGAAAAGCTTTTTCTAGAAATTGCAAGCCCGCCAAATTTGTCCGACTTACATAATACTCGTCAAAATCCGCTTGTTCAGAATAACCTACAAATAGTTTCCCCTTCCAAACCATAACATCTCCTCCTTCAGCCCTAGCGCCAACTGGCATTCTAATTAACTGGTCCTGAGAGATGTTTTCAATAAAAGAAGCAATTCCATCTTTTTCATGTTCTCGATCAGAAATGATATTAGGTATCACAAATTTATTTCCAATTACAAAACCAATATCCCTTGTGTATACCTGATTGGTATCATTGAGCAAATCAGGACGGAAAACTTGGACGCCATATTTTTTTAAAATGTCGTGAAAACTTTCCATTTCCTTAATCAAATCTTTTTCCTCAGGATAAATTCCTAACCGAATACTTTCTTTGGATCTTGCGTCATAGGCTTGCTCTAAAGTAGGGGTGCCTCCTAGACTTTGAGCCGTGCCTAGAATCACAGAAGACAGCGTAGCTGTTTCGTCATTTACATTAATTTCGAACATCATTTTTGGGTTTACCCACTAATATAAATTGAATCCTTAGCAAAACCACCAATGAAGAATGAAGAATGTTTTACTAAGCATTTTTGATTTTTTTAAGATATTTGCCGCGCTCATTTTTATAATAAGAGTAATTAGAAAAAATGAAAAAATATGTTGACTTGATAGATCAGACATTTGAATTTCCTACCAAGGAGTTTAATGTTCAAAACGATCAACTCTTTTTTAATGGTGTAGACTTAAAATCACTTATTGAGAAGTATGGAACACCTTTAAAACTTACATTCTTACCCAAAATATCTGAAAGAATTCAAGAGGCGAAGAAGTACTTTAATGATGCTATCAAAAAGCATAAGTACTCCGGCACATACACTTACGCTTATTGCACCAAATCTTCCCATTTCCAATTCATACTTGAAGAGGCACTAAAAAACGACATTCACATTGAGACTTCCTCGGCATATGATATTTCAATTGTTGAAAGTCTTTATAAAGACGAGCTTGTAAGCAAGGATTCTTTCATACTTTGCAACGGGTTCAAAAGACCACTTTATTTGGAAAAAGTAAGTGGCTTACTCAATAATGGTTTTAAAAATTGTATTCCAATTCTAGACACGAAAAATGAACTAGATCATTACTCACAAACTGTCGCGAAATCCTTTGATGTTGGAATAAGAGTGGCGTCAGATGAAGAACCAAATTTCTCCTTTTATACTTCAAGATTAGGGATCAGGTATAGCGAAGTTGTTGATTTTTACAATGAGAAAATTAAAGAGCATCCCAATGCTAACCTCAAAATGCTTCATTATTTCATTAATACTGGCATAAAAGACACCTCCTATTACTGGAGTGAATTAAGTCGGTTTATGTATAAGTACTGTGAACTGAAAAAAATCTGTCCTGAGTTAGACTCTATAGACATTGGTGGTGGTTTTCCTATAAAAAACTCTTTGCATTTCGAATATGATTACGCCTATATGGCTGATCAGATCGTGGAAAATATTAAAATGGTTTGTGAAAAAAATCAAGTCCCTGTCCCTAATATTTTTACGGAATTTGGAAGTTATACCGTGGGTGAAAGCGGGGCAACCATATATTCTGTGCTAGATCAAAAGCTACAGAATGAAAACGAATTGTGGTACATGATGGATGGATCCTTCATTACACATCTGCCCGATGTCTGGGGGCTCAATACCAAATATATCATGATGCCGATTAATCTGTGGAAAAATAATTTTCATAGAGTAAATATTGGAGGGTTGACTTGTGATAGCATGGATTATTATGACTCAGAGGCGCACATAGGAGAAGTATTTTTACCTGTGATCAATAAGGATGAAACCATGTATTTTGGTTTTTTTCACACAGGTGCATATCAAGAATCACTTGGTGGATACGGGGGAATCCAACATTGTTTGATTCCAGCACCAAAACACATTGTAATTGATATTGATAAGCATGGTCAGATGACAGATAAAGTATTTGCAGAGGAACAATCAAGTGAAGATATGCTCCGACTTTTAGGATATAACAAGTAATTTATTGGTCTCACGGAAGAATTAGATTCATTTCTGATCTAGAATTTTCATCCTATCCTTTATTCCTTTTATTTCGTACTTATTACAAAGTAATGATTTGGAAAAAAGTCTAGTAATCATACCGACCTACAATGAAAAAGAAAATATCCAAGATATTATCGAGGCTGTTTTTGATTTAAAAGATTCTTTTGATGTCTTAATTGTAGATGATGGATCACCTGATGGCACTGCGGACATTGTAAAAAAATCAATGACAAACCATCCTTCATTGCATCTGTTAGAGCGTAAAGGGAAATTAGGACTTGGAACAGCATATATCGATGGCTTTAAATATGCCTTGGATAAAGGGTATGACTATATTTTCGAAATGGATGCGGATTTTTCACATAATCCAACTGATCTTATTTTTTTAAAAAAAGCTTGTAGTGAGGAAGGAAATGATATGGCCATTGGGTCTCGCTATATATCAGGCGTCAATGTTGTCAATTGGCCTATGGACAGGGTTTTAATGTCCTACTGTGCCAGCATCTATGTTCAGTTTATTACTGGTATTCCGATTAAAGATACTACCGCTGGGTTTAAATGCTATACAAGGAAAGTACTAGAAGCTATTGGTCCAGAAAATGTACACTTTGTGGGATATGCTTTCCAAATAGAAATGAAATTTTTAGCCTGGAAATACGGATTCAAGATTAAAGAAGTTCCTATTATTTTTACGGACAGAACGAAAGGCATATCAAAAATGTCTCGGGGAATTTTTAAGGAGGCCGTTATAGGAGTTATCCAAATGAAAATCAAAAGTCTTTTTAAAAAATACATCGTTGCCTAAGTCAAATTTGTCGTTTTATTGATTGGCACAATACACTCATTAATTTATTCGATCAAACTGTACGACTTTGTTACGCAGCCTTCGTATAAGTTTGTATAAATTAAATACTACTACAATGAGCAAAGAACAAAATGTAGAAAAGCTAAATGGCCTATTGGCAGATTTTCAAATATTCTACCAAAATTTGAGGGGATTTCACTGGAATATTCAGGGAAGAAATTTCTTTGAACTCCATGTGAAATTTGAAGAACTATACACAGATGCGGCTGTTAAAATTGATGAGATTGCAGAAAGAATTCTAACTATAGGAGGAACCCCAATCCACACTTTCCAAGATTATTTAGACACCTCAGAAATTGCACCTGTTAATAATGTACATGATGGTGAAACTGCTGTAAAAACTATTGTTTCAAATCTTCAGCATATCATTGAAAAGGAAAATGCTATTAAAGAACAGTCTGGAGAAAATGGCGATGGTGGTACAGAAGATCAAATGTCAGCGTTTATAGAAGAACAAGAAAAAGTACTTTGGATGTATAATGCTTGGTTGAAATAATCAAGTCAAAATAATATAGCCTCCACAGAATAATGAAAGCAACTGCTTACCTTATTCTGTGGAGAATTTAAAAAGCTATTTCAGCTGTTTTGCAAATGCCTTAGGCAATGTTTCGACTTCTCTAATTTTTATGTTTTTATAGAAAACTTCGGCGCCCTCCGATTGGATTTGAATCTTCCCTTTGGTTAATGTTGATGGCCTACCGTCTTCATCAAAAACAACAGAGTTTTCCAAAGCCATAACTACTTTACCATTGACAATGTGGTACGCTTTATCTCCTATACAAATAAGTTCTAGCGTATTCCACTCATCTCCAGGATTTTCATAATTCGCAATTTTTTTGCAATCGCTCCAAGGCTCGGTCTTAAATGTCCTTAAATCACCTTGAGGATCGTAGACCCAAAAACTTCTATCACCATCCATTTTCTTTGAGGCTTTGATATCCATTCCTACGCCTACCAATGGATAAAAGTCACCACAATCCGTTTCTTGAACCTGCATCTCCGGAGCTCGCATCCAAACATTCCAAAACTGTCCATGTGGTTCTTGACAGTGATATAAAATACCACTGTCTCTTTTGTCGTTCAATCTCGGTTCGTATTTCTTTGTGCCCCATTTAAATTCAAAACTCAAGTGGTAGTTCTCATATTCCTTTTTTGTGCTTAACCCACCGTACATTTCACCTGTAATGCTGAGTATTGATTCACCATTTATATTTTTTACTGAAAAAACGTTTAATGGGTCTTTGTTCAATCCTACTGGTGTCCCTTCCTTACCATCGCCTTTTTCATATCCTTCTAACTCCACTGAATAATGAGGAACACCCAAGAATTTATCCCAGTTTGTTAATTCATCATCTAATAGAAATTCCCATTCGTCGGATGCTTTTGTACTTTCTAAAGTAGGACTCATGGTCAAAGCGGATGTAAAAAAGAAGATGGTCAAGGCCCCAACAATTTTAAAAGTATTGTTCATAATGATTGCTTGTAGATTTGGTATTAGTTTAAAACGAGAAGTAATTTACAACTCCTGCGTCAATTTGTTTTTCAGCTGCTTTCCTTTTTGATAACCAACAATGAGCGTATGTGAATTCAAATCTTTAGAAAGAATAGCCATGGTCGGCAATCCTTGAACACCAAACTCACGTGCCAATTTTTTTGCCGTATACTTTTTTCCATTAAAAAGGAAGGTCGATTTACTATCAAAATCTAATTTTACTGGATAAAACTCTTGATTCAATGATTTGATTACTCTTTCATCCATAAAAGTAGTTCGATCCATTTTCTTACACCAACCGCACCAGTCGGCAGTAAATTCGATGAAAATTGGTTTAGATTCTGACTTTGTTAGGTTTTGTGCTTCTTTTATATTTAGCCAATTTACTTGATCCAATGATTGAGAAAAGACGGCTGTAGAGCAGATCAAAATTATTGCCGCAATAGAGAAGGTGTTCTTTTTCATCATAATTTTTAAGTCATAAATTCAATACTTTTTTAACAAAGTCTCAACCAATTAAATTCAATAAATCCAAGTTTGTTAAAATCTTCATTATTATCAGTATGATCGACTTTTAAATCCATTCGTAAATAAAGACAAAATAATTGTGCCAATTAGACGAAAAATCACCTCTTGGGCATTAATTTAACCTTTTTATTATTCAATACTCATGTATATTAATCTATCAGGTCTTAATATTCTAGTGACAGGTGCCAGTAGAGGCATTGGCAAAGCGATTGCGTCTAAATTAGCTGAAGCAGGTGCAACCGTAGCTGTGCACTACAATAAAAACATGCGTGAAGCAGAAAATTTGGCTCAAGTTTTAGGTAATGAGTCGAAGGCTTTTCAAGCGGATTTATCCAAACCCGATGAAGCAGCAAATCTTTTTGATCGTGTTCTTTTAGAAATGGGTAGTGTAGAAATATTGGTAAATAACGCAGGAGTTGCCATCAATTCTGATATTGGTTCGAAGGAAGCTGAGTGGATGAAGGCGTGGAATACGAGCATACAAGTAAACCTTACATCACCAGGCGTATTATGTAAAAAAATAATAGAGCATTTCTTAAAACGAAATGCTGCAGGTAGGATTATAAATATTACCTCAAGAGCCGCCTTCCGTGGAGATACAGCTGAGTATATGGCCTATGCAGCTTCTAAGTCTGGTTTGGTTTCTTTGACAAAAACAATCGCTCAAGCTTATGGCAAAGATGGCATCAAAGCTTTCAGCATTGCTCCTGGTATTGTTAGAACAGATATGGCTAAAGCTGTGATCGAAAATAATGGTACAGAACAAGCAACTTCGGATATCTCGTTAGAAAGAATGACCGAGCCTAAAGACATTGCGCCCATGGTCACATTCTTGGCCAGTGGAATGGCTGATCATGCGACTGGAAGTACCATCGACCTCAACGCCGCAAGCTACGTTCACTAATCAGCTCCTACGACAACAAATAGGAATAACAAAAAGAAAACCATAAAAACATAAAAGAACAGATCATTCCTAAAATAGGTTTTATATCGCTTATAAAAGGCTTTGAATTTATCGATCATTGAAGAATACTTCTGTGTTCAGAATTGGCTAAAATTATAAGAATCTGTTCAATCCATCTTCATGCATAGTTTTATTTATTTTTGTTGAACAACAATCCCAAAAAAATAGATTATGTCGAAAGGAAACTACAACGTCCCGATTCCGGTAAATGAACCAGTCAATAGTTTTTTACCAAATAGTGATGAAAAAAAGGCACTAAAATCAGCAGTTGCTGAACGTAGAAAAAAAGAAATTGATATACCTATGTATATAGGTGCAGATCAGGTTACCACAGATGAAAAAGTCCGCATGGCACCGCCTTATGATCACAATCATACATTAGGCTATTTCAATAGAGGAGATGCTGGTCATGTCGAGCAAGCTATCAAAGCAGCCCAAGGGGCAAAACAAGCTTGGGTGGAACTTGATTGGGAACAGAGAGCAAGTATTTTCTTAAAAGCTGCAGATCTATTAGCAGGACCTTACCGAGCTGAAATCAATGCTGCTACCATGTTAGCACAATCTAAAAATGCATTTCAAGCTGAAATTGATGCTGCTTGTGAGTTTATTGACTTCTTGCGATTCAATGTTCATTTCATGGCTCAAATATATAAAGAGCAACCACAGTCCGCTTCTGGTGTATGGAACAGAATGGAACATCGTCCGTTAGAAGGTTTTGTATTTGCCGTCACTCCATTCAATTTTACTGCTATCGCAGGCAACTTGGCAGCGGCTCCAGCCATGATGGGTAATACCGTGGTATGGAAACCAGCCGATTCACAGGTCTATTCAGCACAAGTAATTATGGATGTCTTCAGAGAAGCAGGATTACCGGATGGAGTGATCAATCTGATTTATACCGATGGCCCTGTTGCGGGTGATGTAATTTTTAATCATCCAGATTTCTCAGGTCTTCATTTTACCGGTAGTACAGGTGTATTTCAGCAGCTTTGGAAAACCATTGGTGAAAACATCTCCAAGTATCGAACGTACCCTAGAATTGTCGGTGAAACTGGGGGTAAAGATTTTATTCTAGCGCATAAATCAGCCGATGCAAAAGCGCTTTCAACTGCTATAATTAGAGGCTCCTTTGAATTTCAAGGACAAAAATGTAGTGCTGCATCTAGGGTATATGTGCCTTCCAACCTATGGGATGAAGTAAAAGGATATCTTTTAGAAGATCATAAATCGATCAAAATGGGATCTCCAGAGGACTTTTCAAATTTTGTTAATGCTGTAATTGATGAGCGTGCATTTGACAAAATAGCCAATTACATCGATGGGGCGAATTCGAACTCCATGACTGAAATAATAGCTGGTGGCAACTATGATAAATCCAAAGGATATTTTATAGAGCCGACCATTATTGTGAGTAAAGACCCTATGTCCACAACTATGTGTGAAGAGATCTTTGGACCTGTTGTAACGATCTATGTGTACCACTCTGAACATTTTGAAGAAGCTATGGAATTAGTAGACAGTACTTCTCCCTATGCTTTGACAGGATCCATATTTTCTCAAGATCGCTACGCAGCGGAATTGGCGACCAAGAAATTAGCTAATGCTGCCGGCAACTTCTATATCAACGATAAACCTACGGGCGCGGTAGTTGGTCAACAACCTTTTGGAGGAGCTAGAGGATCAGGCACAAATGATAAAGCAGGTTCGATATTGAATCTTTTGAGATGGGTTTCTCCACGCACGATCAAAGAGACTTTTGATCCACCGAAAGATTATCGATATCCTTTTATGCAAGAGTCATAGTAACTCGATTAAAATAAATAGTTGTTCAGGTCGTTTGAATCAAGGTGGGATAGATTTTTATCTGTCTAAATTTATTATGCATGAATACTAAATTTTTGACATTTTTATATAAATTGATCCCCTTTACTCTTAAAAATGATTTTGAACTAAATAATGAAACATGAATAAAATGAAACATTTACTAAAACTAATGTCGCTATTTATGTTAGTGGGAGTTGTAATGACTTTCTCTAATTGTAGTGAAGATGATGATGAGGAAGTGCCTACGGAAAGTCTATATCAATTAATGGCTAGCAATTCTGATTTAAGTACCCTAAAAGGATGGATTGATGCTGATCCAGAATTAGTAAGTATCCTAGAAGGAACGACAAATCATACCTTTTTTGCTCCCTCTAATGAAGCATTTGTTGCTTTGGAAGAATCGCTTGGAAGTTCACTTGATTTAGTGAACCCTTATATAGTTGCAACTGTGCTACGTTTTCACCTTGTTCAAGATGAGGTTCAAGGAAGCGAAATCGCAAATGGATCTTTCCCAACATTACAGGGAGAAGCTATCATTGGAAATCCAGATGGAACCATATTGACAGGTGGTTCAAATTCTAATGTAGAAGCTTCACCACAAGACATCCTTGCAACAAACGGCCGCATGCATCTTGTAAATAGAGCATTAGTTCCACCAGAAGAAATATTTAGTGTCATTGTTGCTCACTTAAACAAATTGACGCAACCTATTCTTTTGGGCGCAGATTTTACAGTGCTAGCAGAAGCGATTGTAATCGCAGATACTTGGGCTGCAGGAGCAGGAGATAATTACCCATCTTTAGCTGGCTTGCTTTCTGGTACCGACTATTATACAGTATTTGCGCCAACGAACGCAACTTTCTATGCTGCAGCAGAAGTAGAAGAAGGAGATGATGCTGCAACCATTGAGGCCAAAATTGAAGCCTTTTTTACTGCCGTAGGTGGCGGACCCGGACTCTATGGAATTATTTCTAACCATGTTGTGCCAGCAGCGACTTCAGCAGATGTAATTCTTCCTGAAGATATGACAACATGCAATAGTTTCACGACTTTGGCTTATCAGTTAGAAGCATTCAATAACACAGAGGTTGTTCCCGCAGACAATGGAGTTGGCATTTACTTTGATTCTAACGGAGATGTTGATTGTACCTTAGCTGATGGTGGTGTTTCTCTGGCTAATTTAGACGCAGAATTAGTGGTTTCAAACGCTTTCCCTGCGGCGGGGAATGGTGTTCTTCATGTGATTGCTGGAATTCTTGCTCCACCAGTTCCACAGTAATAAAACGTTATCAAATTGATATTAAAAAAACCATCCCGAATATTCGGGATGGTTTTTTTGTGCTAAATAAAATGTTCTAAACAAGCAGACAAAATTTCGACTTACTATAACCCATTCAAAGTAATGACAAGAAACCACTCAGAAGGTTTACGAATTACTTAAAGGGCTTTGTATACTTGTTATCACAGAATTTAAAAAGCCCAACATATCCCCTGATAAAACACTTTTATGAGCATGAAAAAGCCGAAGAAAATATCTCTTCGGCTTTCTATGTTTTTTATTAAATCCTGCTAATATGCTTCAGAACTGTCTAAAATTTATTTTCAGATTAGTTCATGAACTCATCGAAGGTAATTGAAAAGTAATAGATGGAACCTATGTTTGGCCCACCCAAACTAGTTTCATAGGTACTACCCAACATGTTGGACCCTCCTAGTTTCAAAACCGATTTAATGCTAGGCAATCTATAGCTCACTTGGGCATCTAAAGTAGAAAACGATTCTACTGGCCCTCTTGCAAATGATGATTGCCATTCAAATGCTTCTTGCCACCTGTACGCTATACTAAAACCAAGATTATCCGTCAACTTCCTATTAGCAAAAGTGATGTTATACTTATGTTCAGGCGTATTGAATTCCGAAATAAAACCTTCAGCAGCCAATTGATCTTGGTCATTCAAGACATTCCAGTTGTAGTTACCTCCTATGGTGAACCCTTTAGGCAACATATAAGTAAGTCCTATAGCTGCTCCTTGAGCTGTAACTTCTCTATCTATATTGGTATAAATCTGTCCAGTATTCCCGTCCAATGTACCATCTTCCAACTCAACCAATGCAGAACCATTCAAAAGTGACGCATAATTGATGCTATTGTCAGGAAGAGTAGTGTATTTTCTAAATTGGATTTGAGTAATGAAATCATTGTAGATATTATAATAGAAGACCATGTCTGCTAAAAGTTTATTTCCAATCAGTCCCTTGTAGCCTATTTCCATGGCCTTTACCTTTTCGGGAACCACAGGAGTATGTTCCGTAAATTGTCCTGCTTCATCCAAGATACTCGTATACTGTGGATCAAATGGGTCTCCGTTATTGGCAAAAACTGCATTGGTATACTCGTTCACATCTGATACCAAATAAGAATTTGTAGTAACCTCATATTTTTCCGCAAACTTCGGAAGACCGCCCATCAATCGAGCGGTAATTATATCAAGGTCAATAAACTGTCCCTGCGTGGTTGGGTTTCTAAAACCTCTTTGAAAAGATGCTCGAACGTTGTGATTCTCTAAGAAGGTCCAGACCGCAGCAATTTTAGGACTAAATTGCCCATCAAAATTTTCATTCTTATCATATCGAAGTGATCCAATTAAATTAAGCGCATCACTTGCAACTTTTTTAGATGCTTGTGCGAAACCACCGTATTCCTTTATAGTAACACCTTCTAAATCGTCAAATATGGTTCCATTTGATTTGAGTTCAAAGCTTCGGAAAGATGCTCCAACTTGAAGGTTGACAAAATCAATTTGATTTTTGAAGTCATAGTTTCCTTCAACGTGATACAAGTTGGATGAATCATCAAACTTCGGGCCTATTGGCACCACACCATCCAGCATTTCTTCTTTCGTTTCAAAAAATTCTGGTGAACCAGGAGCAAAATTTGATTGCCCCAAATTATTTTCTTCATTTCCAACCATCACTCCTTGCGCGTATTCATGAGCAGCCCACATATCACCTACAGTCACGGCATTAGGATCGTCCCCTGGTCGATATCCTTGATTATACAAGTGTTCTAAATAGTACACAGGATAGTTCGTCAAATAGCCCGTAGTTCCTCCCTCAAATCGTTGGTCATTGATTCTTTTTGCCAAAAATTCAGCAATATATGAGTCCCCTGACTTTTCACGTGTCGTATATGCCCGAATGTAAAAATTATCACCTCTTAATTGTAATCTATGTTGTTGGATGGCAAAATCTTTCAATGAATATCGTTGAGCTCCTGTATATACGGTGGTACCAAAACCAAAATTGAACAAGTAACTCAACTCCAGATTATCATTCAGTCTATAGTACAGACCAGCATTGGCTTTAAAATTATCAGCACCATAATCGACTATATCTTTTTCCATATAACCAGGGGCTGCTACAACATGACTTGGAAGAAATCCTGATTGAGCATATTCCCAAGCATTTGCAACAGGAATACCATTTCCATCTCTAAATATTCCATCTCCAGTAGAAGCAATCGTTTGCCATCCCGGATCAGACGGATCAGTAGTGGCACTGAATCTCAAGATATTCAGGTTAAGACTTCCCTCATCACCGTGATAATGCAATTTATCCCCACTTATGTTTGATCTACCAGCATTTAACTGATTTTCATACTCGGTGCCTCTAAATGGGTTGATAGATGAGTTTCGGTCAAATGTATTTGTTCCATGCCAGTCATCGGCTTTCATATATGAAACGTTGACTTTGAATGCGAATTTGTTATTAAAAGACTTGGCATATCTAATGGCAACCTCATGCATAGGAGCGGCACTTTGATCAGCATCTGAACCAACATGATTCATTCCAAACTTGTAATAGGCACTCAATCCCTGGTAGTCGAAAGGATTTTTACTATTGACAAGCATAATTCCATTAAAAGCATTAGGTCCATATATGGCAGAGGAAGATCCAGGAATCAACTCAAGACTTTCCACATCTATTGCAGAAGGACCGTTAAGATTGCCAATTGGGAAATTCAGACCTGGTGCTTGCGTATCCATTCCATCGGTCAATTGTACAAAACGAGTATTTCCATTACTACCAAATCCTCTTGTATTAACTATTTGAAAGTTTATACTGGAAGAATTAACATCTACACCTTTCAAGTTAGCCAGACCTTTGTAGTAGTCATCGGAAGGAGAATTCTGTACGGCCAAGATATCCATTTTTTCGATTGACACAGGAGATTGCATAATGCTCTCTTCTACCCTTGAGGCAGATACGATTACCTCTTGACCCATAATTGCACTTTCCTCAAGCACAATCTCTAAACCCTGGACATTACTCTCCGAGATTTCAAGTTCCACGGTTGAATAACCGATCATTGTAAATACAAGGGTAATTGGTGGGGGAGAACTGACTTCTAGAGAAAATGTTCCGTCGATTTTAGAAATTGTTCCTATTACCTTTCCTTTAACCAGAACGTTTACGCCGAGCAAAGATTCTTTAGACTCGCCATCGATAATACTACCAGAAATATTAGTTTGTGCAGATGCACTAAATGTAAGTAAAGCCAAGCATAATACACTTAGCAAGAAATGCTTAGTAAAAAGTCTTTTCATATCATTTCGATTAATTGATGTTTAACAATCGATAATAAAATTATCGAGCTTATAATAATACAAAAATTAAAGGAAATTATGTTCTAATAATCTGGATTATGCCTCATTTTCTGCAAAATCCTCCTGTGATTTAACTTTGCTTTAAATATTCAACAAATTTTTCGCACATATTAGCAATTTCAGTAGACATGAACTCATCTCCGGTTGCATTTAATACAGTATTGGATGCACTTCCCAATAAATTGATGTAAAACTTTTTCATTTCCATTACATCCATGTCTTTAGTCCACAAGTCTAGACTCAAGGTGTCTTGCTGTTTTGTATCCCAAAATGACAAAGAAATAGCTTTTGTCTCTTGGGGTGCTCCATTCTGATTATCATCTGCCGACCATTTGATGGTGTCAGGAATGTTTTGCTCATCTAATGAGACTTCAATATTAATTTTAGATTTTTTCATGACACTTCTTTTTTTATCAGGGCTTCCGCCAACACTTTATCTTTTTCCAATTGTATTTTCAAGGCCTCCAAGGATTCAAATTTTTTTTCGTCTCTAATTCTTTTTATAAAATCCACTGTAATAGACTCCCCATATATATCTTCATTAAAATCTATGATATGAACTTCTATTGCACGGCTAGCGTTTTCGATCGTCGGTCTTGCTCCGATATTAAGCATGCCATTCCACCATTGATTTAGAACAAAAACACGGACAAAATAAACACCGTCTTTTGGAATTAGTTTGTAATTTTCTTTCAGTCCTATGTTAGCGGTTGGAAATCCAATTGACTTCCCAATTTTTTGACCTTCGACGACCCCACCATGCATCGTGTAGGAATGACCTATCAAATGAGATGCGTGATCCACTTCTCCTTCTTCCAATGCCAATCGGATTTTAGTTGAGCTTACTCCTACCTCATCTATGTCTTGTCTTTTGATTTCCTCGACTTCAAAACCAAATCGTTCAGCATTCGCCTTCAGATAATCGAAACTCCCTTCACGATTTTTGCCAAAATGATGGTCATATCCAATGATCAATTTTTTCGTCTTGAGTTTATCAATGATCACATTTTGAATAAAAGATTCAGAAGACAATTGAGAAAACGCCTTTGTAAATTCAATTTTTACCAAAAAATCTATACCTGCCTCTTCCAGAATTATTGCCTTTTCTTCAAAGGTTGAGATGAGCTTCAAGGAATTATCATTTGGAAAAAGCACAAAACGGGGGTGTGGCCAAAAGGTAAGAACTACACTCTGACCACCTATTTTTTCTGCCGTTTTCACCAAATGTTTGAGAATTTTTTTATGACCAACATGTACACCATCAAATGTACCACTTGTTACTACGGCATTTTGAATATTGGGGATATCGTCTAAATTCTCAATAATTTGCATACAAAAGCAACTTTATTGGCTTTGAAGAGCCAAAATGAATTCTTCTAAATTATAAGCTTCTGAAACCTTAAATTCTCCAATAGCAGTTCTGCGTAATTCAGACATATAAGCACCACAACCCAGTTTCTCTCCAAGATCTCTCACTAAACTACGGATGTAGGTTCCTTTGGAACAGTCTATTTCAAATTTAACTTCAGGAGGTTTTTCCATTGACAATTTAAACTTATGCACTGTAACTGGGCGTGGGTTTAATTTAATGTCTTCTTTTCTTCTTGCTGCTTTATACGCACGTTGACCGTCAACTTTCACGGCACTATAAATTGGAGGAACCTGCATAAGGTCACCTGTCAAGGATGCTGCTGCATGCTCAATATCTTCTACCTTTACTTGAGAATAATCAGATTCTGAATCAAATTCAGTTTCCAAATCTACAGAGGGCGTTGTTTTACCTAAAACAAGCGTACCAGTATAAGACTTTGGCCAGCCCTGATAGGTATCAATTCTCTTAGTGGATTTACCTGCACATACCACAAGCAAACCTGTCGCCAATGGATCTAATGTTCCAGCGTGACCCACTTTTTTAATTCTTAAAGTATTTCGAATTTTTTTTACCACATCGAAAGATGTCCATTCATAGGGTTTGTCTATTAGAAAAACCTCACCTTTCTCAAAATCCAATGATGAAATTTCTATGGGATTCACAGTATTAGACCAAATATTATAGCAATCAACCCTATGACTCCACAATAGATTGAGAAGTAGATAAGCTTCCCTTTCTTCACTAAAGCAATCATCCACTTGCAGGCAAATAGTCCTGCTACAAAAGCAGCTAGAAAACCCACAACTAGATTAGTGACCGCAATATCAGAAACAACTGAAGGTGCCTCAATAATATCTTTCGTTTTTAAAAGCATCGCACCTAAAATAGGAGGCAAAACCATCAAAAATGAAAATCTTGCCGCTTGTTCTTTATTTATTCCTAAAAGTAAAGCGGTCGAAATTGTAGCACCCGACCTGGAAATCCCCGGCATGATAGCTATAGATTGAGCAAGTCCAATAATGATTGAACTTTTGAATCCAATATTTCCATCATTGTTTTTATTGAAATACGTAAAAGCCAATAAAAGTGAAGTAACTAAAAGCATAGACCCGACGAGAATTACTCGACCTCCAAAAAATGCCTCCACTTGATCTTCGAAGAATACACCAACAACGCCTACAGGAATCATGGATATCACAATAAATAATGTGTACTTCACAGAATCATTCCATCGAAACTCAAGCAATCCTTTGATAAGGTCCAGTATGTCTTTTCTGAAAATTACCACAGTACTAAGAGCGGTCGCTCCGTGTACAAGAATGGCAAACAGTAAATTGTCACTGCTTTGAATTCCTAGTATGTAAGACCCCAGTTCTAAATGCCCACTACTACTGACGGGTAAAAATTCTGTTAACCCCTGAATAATACCCAGGAGCAACGCTTCAAGAAAAGTCATGTTAGTCCTTTGGTTTGTACAAAATAGCAACAAACTCAATCGCAAAGCCGAGCATTACGATGATAGGACCAAGCGTCAATCCTAAAAATCCAAAACCATAAGGTTCAGTATCCAAAGTCATAATAAACAACCCAAGTGCTAACGTCATGACCCCAAGAATCATGATGATATAGTTTATTTTTGAAAAGGCTAAATTCTTTTTATCGCTCATATTTAATAGAGTTCGTCCAAAGACATTTTCATATATTTTTTAATTGCGGCAAAAGTACTCAGATATCCGACGAATGCCCCCATAATCACTAGAGATGATGCCAAAATCAATAATTGCTCATATTTCAATAAACTCATGAGACCTTCTACTTGATTTGATGTCAATCTCAATAAAGAATATAGCAACCCAGAAGAGACTAATCCTGCTAGTAATCCAAACAGCAGTGACCTTGTTAGAAAAGGTGTTCTTATGAAGCTGGAAGTCGCCCCTACCAATTGCATACTTCTGATTAGAAATCTCTGAGAAAACAATGCTAATTTGATCGTATTATTAATCATAACAACTACTACGATCAATAAAATCGAAGAAAACCCAAGTAATACAAAACTGATTTTTCTTACATTTTGTTTGATACTGCTTACTAGATTTTCTATGTAACTCACCTCGTATACACCTCTAATGTATTCGATCTCTTTTTTAATCTCTGCAAGATTTTGGCTATCCTGATAGTCAGGGTGGATTTTAATACTCACTACATCTCTCAAAGGATTGTCACCCAAAAACTGAACAAAATCTTCGCCTGTTTCCTTCGTAAATTGTTTGGCAGCTTCTTCTTTGGTAATATGGTTTATGGCTACTTCACCTTCATTTTCTACCAGATAATCTTTCGATGAAAGGATCTTAACAATTTTCACAACTTCATTCTGACTCAAGTTTTTATTTAAAAAAACCTGCATTTCAATATTTTCCTGAATGATTTTTGTGAGATTTTTAGTCATCAACAATAGCAGCCCAAAAAGCCCCATAACGAATAGAGCAAGTGTTATACTAAACACTACACTGAAAAACGGGTAGCTACCGAGTTTTTTCTTTTTTGGTTTTTTCTCTTTAGACATAATAATTGACCAAAAATAGTCTCAAAAATCGAGAAACAATTTAAAAGAAAATTATTTTGAGAAATGAATGATACTAGATTAATGATAGCTTGATGATTTCAACCTATCCAATCGATCCGAAAGTTTTTTGTCTTCTATACGGCTCAATGGGGTTACTGAACTAGCTTCTTTGTTAAGATTGTAAAAACTCCCATCATAGAAGAAGAATAGACTTTTACTGCTAGGTGTATTCAATTCTATTATCTCATAGGGCGATTCATTGAACTTTCCATAAAGAAACAAACGATTATCTTCTACTCTATAGTGAAATCCATATCGACGAGAATTGATGGTATTAATTTGTATCTTATCTAACTTAGCAGTGGATGGAACTTCTTCTATTCTTTTGGCTTCCTCAAGAGCGAGACCTGGAGCTTTGAATTCCTCAGCGCCCATTTCTCCATTTACCTCTGGTACTTCAAAGATTATGTCCGAAACTACAACATCATTGGTATTCAAACTCTGGTCAGACTTTTCGCTCACAGCAGGTTGATTTAGGGCAATTTTTAAGTCCTTTGGTTCATGTCTATAGTCTAGGACTAAGTCATTGTTTGCTTGAATGTTACTTGCAGTGAAAAATTCTTTTTGACCCTTAATGTGTTGAATATGATTTTCTATGGCTGCCTCTTGATTATAGAATAAATAAGAGCCTGACAACACAGCGACACTTGTCACTGCATAGACCACAGGTTTCAGTGCTGAACTTTGCAGTAGCGACCCAATTAAAGAAGGCTCTACAGAAATATTATCCAACCTTGTTTTCAATTCGGCTTTTCTGTGAGCTTTTAATGATTCAACTATCTCGTTCTGACTCTCAAATTCAGATTTGAAAACTGGATCACTCTCCACTCTTCCCTCGAAAACGAGTCGATCTGAACCTTTCATTTCACCACTGAAATAGGCATCTAATTGCTTTCCAAATTCGCTTTTTATTGACATATCAATCTAAAAAATCACTTGAAGAATAATTCCGCTTGATCATTAGATCAAGCTTCTTTTTACACTTATACTTTTTGGTTTTGGCGGTATCTGTGTTTGCAAATTCTAGCTTTTCAGCTATATCAGACATAGACAGTCCGTCAAAATAGTGGTAAGTCAATATTCTTCTACACGTATCACCCAGTTGGTTGATACAATCGTTTATTATTTTAATTCTTTCTTTTTTCTCAAAATCTTGGTAAGTCGCTTCTTCCACCATCTCTCCAGAATTTCGAGATTTACGATCTAATTCTTTTCTCCAGAGATTAAGACAAATACTATAAATATAAGTACTGATCTTAGATGTTAAAACCAAATTACCTGAAATGGCCTTTTGCCAAAACACCAACAATGCGTCCTGAAAAATATCCTTCGCTTCATCTTCTGTTCCGCTATTATTCAGGACAATCCTAATCATCATCTTATAATACTTGCTATACAAAAAATCCAGCGCTCTTTCATCGCCGCGACTCATTCGCTCAAGTACTTCATGATCTTTCATTCTAAAAAAGCCGTCGCTTTAGTTTAAATACGATTTTCTCAATAAATGTAACCCCTGAAATCTAGATAGTTGAGTTACGCAGGTTCTAAGTTACTTTAAATAAACAAAACTTGCCAGTACCTCAACGTTCTCCGAGAAGCTTTATTCTATAATTAATCAAGGCATTTCTCCCTCAAATTTTAACCAAGTCTGTGTTCTGTAAAAAAATGCAATGTAACCTCTTAGTTTAAGATCACCTTCTTCCAGCCAAATCTTGCACTTATAAATGCTGCCGTTTTCGGGATCGAGCACAGTACCTCCCTCGAATTCTTCGCCATCAGCTTTCATATTTCTGATTATCTCCATTCCAACAACTGGTTGCATGTAACGATCATCGTCCTGTTCGCAATCATCACATAATGGATTCGGGTCTTCGCCTGGGTCTCTTTTTAACCATATGATTTTTCCAAAATATGCATCGCCTTTCTTAAAAATTTCTACAATTGACCTTTGTTTACCAGTATTGTCATCTATTGTTTTCCATTTTCCTTCAATGGTCGTTTGGCCAGAAGATATCAAAGGATAGAAAATGATTATAATCATGGAAGTCATTTTTGCTATCTTCATAAGATTACATCTGTATTTTAAAATATTATTCATCCTTGAAATTAGTTCATTTCTACTAGAATTTAGTTCACTTTTTTTGGGGTAATGTCAATTAATGTGATAAAGATCATTTTTCAAAACCTCTCGCAAATCATACTCGTTTTTCTTTATGTAGAGAATATTTGATTTAGCCTCTCAGAGTATTAAATTTGCCGAATATTTTAAAAAACACTAAAGAATTAATCAATGATTAAAGTTGCAATCAATGGTTTTGGACGAATAGGAAGACTAGCGTTTAAAGCTTTATTGGAAAAAGAAAATGTAGAAGTTGTAGCCATCAATGACCTTACTAACACTAAAACGTTAGCACATTTATTGAAATATGACTCTACTCAAGGAAAATTTGATGGTACAGTTGAAGCTGCCGAAGATGGAATCATCGTAAACGGAACAAAAATTAGCATCACTGCTGAAAGAGTACCAAGCGATTTACCTTGGGGTAAATTAGGTATTGACGTTGTATTAGAATCAACTGGAAGATTTGTGGATGAAGCTGGCGCTAGCCAACATTTAACTGCAGGCGCTAAAAAAGTGGTTATCTCAGCTCCAGCAAAAGGAAATATTCCGACTGTTGTATTGGGTGTAAATGAAGACATCCTGACGGGTGATGAAACAATCATGTCAAATGCTTCTTGTACTACTAACTGTTTGGCACCTATTGCTAAAGTATTACATGACAACTTTGGTCTAGAGCAAGGGTTCATCACTACGATCCATGCTTATACTGCGGATCAAAACTTGCAAGATGGTCCTCACAATGATTTGAGAAGATCTAGAGCTGCTGCAATTAACATGGTACCTACTTCAACTGGAGCGGCAAAAGCTGTTGGATTAGTTCTTCCCGAATTGAACGGAAAATTGGATGGCAACTCAATGAGAGTTCCTACTCCAACTGGTTCTATTACTGATTTAGTTGCGACTCTTTCCAGAGAAGTAACAGTAGAAGAAGTAAATGCTGCAATGAAGGCGGCAGCTGAAGGTCCAATGAAAGGAGTATTGAAATACACTGAAGATCCGATTGTTTCTTCTGATATCGTAGGTGACTCTCACTCTTCTATTTTCGATGCTGGCATTACTTCAGCAAACGGGAAAATGGTGAAAGTTGCTTCTTGGTATGACAATGAAGCTGGATATTCTGCAAGAGCAGCTGATTTAATTGCTAAGATTGGATAATTAAGCAATACGCTTTTTAAAAATTTGAAACCCTGATTCTGAAGAATCAGGGTTTTTTTATGCTATGGATATTCCAAAAAGAATCATCATAAAAATAAAAAAGATGGTCAATGCCAAATCTCCATATTTTGATCGAATACTTTTTTCTTTTTTCAAATCTATCAGTTCTTGAATCAGGCTTTCATTGATGGTCCATTTCAAAGTCGGCGCTTTTAAAAAGTGATTTTCTTCAATTTTCTTGAATGGAATTTTCAACTTGTCTTGGCAAAATACTATTCCTTTAGACATGATTTTTTAGATTGGTGTGTCTACCAATTTACGCAAACTATTCCAACAAATCTTCTTGTCCATCTGACATTTCAAGATTATGCCAGACTTTTTGAACGTCATCATTTTCTTCTAACACATCAATGAGCTTCATTACTTTTTTAAAACCATCGTCATCGAGGGCTTTTGTATTATTAGGAATTCGCTGCAGTTCCGCGTTTTCTGGTTCAATTTTTAATTCTTCAAATTTCTTATTGAGAGATCCGAAATCCTCCATTGCGCTGGTCACCACTATATAATCATCTTCTACTACCAAATCTTCTGCACCTCCATCTATCACTTCTAATTCGAATTCCTCTAAGTCCAACCCATCAGGTACAGCAAGGTTAAAAACTCCTTTTCTATCAAAAATGAACTCTAAAGAACCATTGGTACCTAGACTACCATGGTACTTACTAAATGCTGCTCGAACTTCTTGAACAGTTCTATTCTGATTATCAGTCAAACACTCCACAAATAACGCTATACCATTCGCACCATAACCTTCAAATGTTTGTTCTATATAAGATTCAGCGTCCCCTCCAAGTCCCTTTTTAATTGCTCTATCTACATTATCATTGGGCATATTTGCCCCTTTTGCATTTTGAACAGCCAATCTCAATCTAGGATTGGCTTCTGGATCTCCGCTTCCTCCTTCTTTAACAGCAATTGTAATTTCTTTGCTAATCCTTGAGAAAATTTTTCCTCTTTTAGCATCCGCAGCACCTTTCTTGCGCTTGATCGTTGACCATTTACTATGTCCTGACATATTTTAATTCAGTGTTCTATCATCAAAAATGAAAATTCAATGTGAAAGGTCAAAATAGTATGAAAGTTATTTAATTCTACTTTTTGAATTTTAAATTCATCACAACCCCCAACACAACTAAAAGCATCCCTACATAACTCATCCAATCATACGTTTCGCCAAATATTAAAAAGCCAAAAGCAATGGAATATAATAAACCAGTGTAATTAATGATTGATACTTTAGATATCGCTTCAGTCTGATAGGATCTTGTCATGTAATACTGTGCAATTTGTGTTAACACACCAACTAATAATAGTACCCCCCAATCCCAACCTATTGGTGTTACCCAATTAAAAATGGTTGCGATTCCAGCAAAAGGAAGTGTGACTAAAGGAAAATAAAAGATAATGACCAAAGGGTGTTCGGTAGTTTTTAGTTTTCTAACAAAATTATAAGCCAGCCCAGTGAATAGTGACGCGCCTAATCCGATGGATAGATGGAGTAGTGATATTCGAGTATCGAAACCTTGAATAATTAAAATCCCTATAAAAGATAGAGCGAAAAAAAGATACTGTTTCCAATGCACTTTTTCTTTTACTATAAATACACCTAGCACAGCTGAGAAAATCGGAGATAAATATTGCATGCTTGCCGCAGCGGCCAAAGGGATTTGTTGCAATAATTGAAAATACAGTGTCAAGGCCAATGCCCCTGTCAGTCCACGTAGGATCAAGATCTTTCGATTATTCCCCCAAACAGATACTTTTTGACGCAATAAAAAAAAGCCACTTAAAACCAGCGAAATGATAGAACGAAAAAGGATGATTTCTATCGCTGGTATATGAGAAATGTATTTCACCCCCACTTTCATTAATGAAAAAGTAAAAACGGCAATAACCATGAACTTTACGCCCTGAGATATCTTCATTATAGGTGAATACTACTAGGCGAGTACAAGACCGTCTTGAATAATAATTTTTCGGTCAGCTTGATTGGCTAAATTTTCATTGTGAGTAACAATTATGAATGTCTGACCAAATTCCTTCTGCAATTGAAAGAAAAGAGCATGAAGCTCTTCGGCATTCACTGAATCAAGATTACCACTTGGTTCATCTGCAAAAACTAAAGAAGGTTTATTGATCAGTGCACGCGCTACAGCAGTGCGTTGTTGCTCCCCTCCAGAAAGTTGAGATGGTTTATGATCACGACGATCGTAAATGTTTAGTAACTTCATTAAATACTCTGCATAATCATCAAGCTCTTTTCCATGCTTCCCTCCAATGAACGCAGGAATACAAATATTCTCTTTCAAGGTAAACTCAGGTAGAAGATTGTGAAATTGAAATACGAAACCAATTTCTTGATTTCGAAAAGCGGCCATTTTTTTATTTTGAAGTTCAAATACTTTTTGACCGTTGATAATCAATTCGCCACACTCTGGTTGATCTAACGTTCCCAAAATATGAAGTAAAGTACTTTTTCCTGCACCCGAAGAACCTACAATCGATATCACTTCACCTTTATCAATAGAAAGATTGATTCCTTTGAGCACTTCCAAGTCTCCGTAATTTTTATGAATATCTGTTGCTTGAAGCATATGAAGGCAAATATATGTACAGAAAAACTATAACACTGCTGTACCTGAAAATTGGGCAAACAAAAAGCAGTTCCGACGAATCAGAACTGCTTTTAAGGGTGGATGACCGGGTTCGAACCGGCGACCCTCGGTACCACAAACCGATACTCTAACCAGCTGAGCTACAACCACCATGTTTCCCAAAAAATTGGGAGTGCAAATGTAGAAATTCGTTGACCACTTTTCAAAATAATCATACGCATTTATTTTCTATCAAATAAAAGACGCTCTCCTTTTTTCGATTCGTCGAATTCACCATTGGCATACGCCAAGTGACCTGAAACAATTGTATGAGTAATTTGACTTCTAAAAGTATCTCCTTCAAAAGGACTCCATCCACATTTAGATAAAATATTTTCTTTCTCCACAGACCAAGGATTTTCTGCATCTACGATAACCATATCTGCAAAATATCCTTCTCGTAGATATCCTCTCTTCTCAATTTCAAACAGAATAGCAGGATTATGACACATTTTTTCTACTATTTTTTCCAAAGAGATTTTACCGTTCAAATGATGTTCAAACATAGCAGGTAAAGCATGCTGAACTAATGGCCCACCAGAAGGAGCATTCAAGTATTTGTTTTGCTTTTCATCGCAAGTATGCGGTGCATGATCCGTAGCAATAACATCAATTTTATCATCGAGCATTGCTTGAAAAATTCGTTCTCTGTCATCGGCAGTTTTAACTGCGGGATTCCATTTGATCAAACTACCTTTCGAATCATAATCCGAATCCGAAAACCACATATGATGAATACATGCTTCAGATGTTACCAACTTATCTTTTAGCGGAGTATTATTGTCAAATAAACCAGTCTCGTGACCTGATGAGATATGTAATACATGAAACTTAGTATTGTTGGCTTTAGCCAAAGCCACTGCTTTTGAAGATGAAATGTAACAAGCTTCAGCACTTCTGATCAAGGGATGAGCAGTAAATGGTATATCATCTCCATATTTTTCTTTGTACAATTCAGTGTTTTTACGAATTGTGGTCTCATCTTCACAATGTGCAGCAACGATTAATTCTGCTCTTGAAAAAAGCTCGTTTAGTGTCTTTTCATTATCCACAAGCATATTACCAGTGGATGAGCCCATAAATACTTTTATTCCACAGACATCCCTTCTACTAGTTTTCATCACCTCTTCAATATTATCATTGGAAGCTCCCATGAAAAAAGAGTAGTTAGCCAGAGACTTTTGTGCGCCAATGTCATATTTATCCTGAAGTAGTTCTTGGGTCAATGTATTTGGAACAGTGTTGGGCATTTCCATGAATGAAGTAATGCCTCCTGCTACTGCTGCTTTACTTTCTGTATAAATTTCAGCTTTATGCGTCAGTCCAGGTTCACGAAAGTGCACCTGATCATCAATCAGTCCCGGAATTAAGTAATTCCCTTTAGCATCTATCACTTTTGCATTATTCTCTGAAATATCTGCATCAATTTGCTCTATATAGGAACCATTGATCAATAAGTCTTTTTCACTAATATTTCCTTCATTGACAATTTTTGCGTTCTTAATCAAAATTCGTTGTCCCATATCTACCGTCTTTTTATTTGTAAATTGCAAAGCAAAAATAATTACCTGAATACATTAATTTCCACAGATGGCCGATAAGGTTGAAAGTTTCTCAGAATTAAATCTCAACAGGCAAATTCAAAACGCCATTGAAGATGCAGGTTACATTACTCCTACACCAATACAACAAAAAGCCATACCGTTAATTCTATCCGGACATGACATAATGGGCATAGCTCAAACAGGTACTGGAAAAACAGCCGCGTTTGTCTTACCTCTTTTAATGAAATTGAAATATGCCCAAGGAAATGAACCAAGAGCTTTAATTCTGGCACCCACAAGGGAGTTGGCCATTCAAATATTTGATAATGTAAAAAAGTATTCTACTTTTCTCGACATTCGGTCAGTTGCAATTTATGGCGGAACGGGAGCAAAAGTCCAAATAGAGGCATTTGAGAATGGCATGGATTTGATAGTTGCTTCACCCGGTCGATTTATGGACCTATATAGAAATCGTACTTTTAGTACAAAGCAGATCAAAACATTAATTATAGATGAAGCTGACAAAATGATGGATATGGGATTTATGCCTCAAATCAGAAAAATCCTTGAAATCATTCCAGTCAAAAGACAAAACCTCCTTTTTTCTGCAACCATGCCGAATAGTGTAAAAGTACTTTCAGAAGAATTCCTTGAATTTCCTGAAGTTGTTGAAGTTACGCCACAGGCTTCAACAGTTGACACAATCGACCAGTATTTATATGAAGTACCCAATTTTCTTACTAAAATCAATTTAGTAGGTCATCTTCTAACAGACGAAAATGTATCAAGGGTAATAATATTTGTGAAGACGAAAGGAAATGCAGATAACATTTACAAATTCATAGAAAGAAAAATCACAAAGTCTGTAAAAGTGATTCACGGAAATAAAGGACAAAATACACGCCTTAATTCGATTGAATCCTTCAAGAATGGAGAGGTAAGAATTCTTGTTTCTACAGATGTTTCTGCACGTGGCATTGATGTAAGTATGGTATCACATGTCATTAATTTTGATGTTCCATTGATCTATGAAGATTATGTCCATAGAATTGGCCGTACTGGTCGAGCATTAAATGAAGGAACAGCCATTACTTTTGCAAATGAAGCCGAAATGCTTCATATAGGCCGAATTGAAAAACTTATTGGCAAAAAAATCAAGAAAATCGAAATCCCCACTTCTGTGAGAATTGAAAAAACCCCTTTCGATGAAAAGCAGCTGATGCTCAGAGAGATAGACTTCAATAAAAGAAGAGACAACCCTGATTTTAAAGGCGCTTTCCACGATAAAAAGAAGAAAAATAAAAAGCGATAAATTCATTCATCTAACAAATCAGGTCATTCATCGAATAATATAACCGCTTCGTCCAAATTAGTACGTCATTTTCACCAAACCTTGTATAATTGTAATAGAAAGATGGATTAAAAAGTCTTTCTTTCCATAGCTGGTTGAAAAGATCTTGTGGGGAATAGGTACAACGGTACCTAATCCCACAAGTATCGAAACCCCTCCCAGAATCAGTTAAAAACAAGCAATAAGATCTTCTCCGTTTTCATAAATCTATTTCTATTTTTCATTGAAATAATTCATTTGTTTGGTCTTACCTTTGCGTCAACTTTGAAAGAATAAATCACCAAACATTTCTGGAAAATGACAATTAACCTCAATGAAAGAACGCACTTTCAGGATAGACATAACGGCCCTTCTGAACAAGAAATAATCGATATGTTGGAAGCTGTAAAAGTAAACAGCATAGATGAATTGATCGATCAAACAGTTCCATCTCAAATCAGAAAAAAAGAAGCCCTTAATCTTCCGGAAGCCTTAGATGAATTTAGTTACTTAAAATACATACGTTCCATTGCCAATAAGAATCTGATGTTCAAATCCTATATCGGGATGGGATATTATAATACGGTTACTCCAGGAGTTATTCAAAGAAATATTCTCGAAAACCCGGGATGGTATACAGCCTACACTCCCTATCAAGCTGAAATCGCACAAGGGAGGTTAGAAATGCTAGTCAATTTCCAAACCATGGTCAGCGATCTTACTGGGATGGAAATTGCTAACGCTTCATTGTTGGATGAAGGCACGGCAGCTGCAGAAGCCATGTCTATGCTTTTTGCAATGAGAAAGAAAAACAAGAAAAGCGCGTACAAATTTTTTGTAGAAAAAAATACATTCCCTCAAACGATTGATGTCCTCAAAACCAGATCAGCGCCACTTGGTATCGAATTGATCATTGATGATGTTGATAATTTCAAGCCAAATGAAGATCTATTTGGCATACTCCTCCAATACCCGAGCAGCAAGGGCAACATCAGCGATATCTCCGAAATAATATCCAAGGCTAAAGAAAGCGAAATCCGAGTAGTTGTAGCAGCAGATTTGATGAGTCTTGTTTTACTTGAAGCACCTGGGCATTTCGGAGCTGATATTGTTGTGGGTACTACACAAAGATTCGGGGTTCCAATGGCTTTTGGAGGTCCTCATGCTGCTTATTTCGCAACGAAAGAAGAATTCAAGCGTCAAATTCCTGGAAGAATCATCGGGGTATCAGTTGATGCTAACGGTAAAAAAGCCTATAGAATGGCGCTTCAAACAAGAGAACAGCATATTAGAAGAGAAAAAGCAACTTCTAATATTTGTACAGCTCAAGTCCTATTGGCTGTAATTGCTGGGGCGTATGCTGTATATCATGGAGCTGAAGGTTTAAAAAAGATAGCTTCCAGAATTCATGGTGTAGCTAGGCTTGCTGACAAGTTCATCAGTCAATTAGGTTTTGAACAGGTAAACGACAGATATTTTGACACATTGTGCTTTAAAGTTGATGAGAAAAAAATTGATGAGATTAGATCTATCGCAGAATCTGAATACATTAACTTCAATTACTTTAATGAAGGACATATTGGAATTTCATTTGATGAAAGGGATACTGTAGAAAATTTAGTCGGCATTCTTCAAGTTTTTGAAAAAGTCAGTTTAAAGTCTATTGATCCTGCTCAAGTTATTAAATCTGCCGAAAAAGTAGATTTGAAATTTTCTGACAGGTTTGGTCGAAAAACTAAATTTCTAGAACATCCTATTTTCCAAAAATATCAATCAGAGCATGAAATGCTTCGGTATTTAAAACGACTAGAGAATAAGGATCTTTCATTAGCTCATTCAATGATTTCCTTAGGTTCTTGTACGATGAAATTGAATGCAACAGCCGAGATGATTCCAATTACATGGCCCGAATTTTCTGCCATCCATCCTTTTGCCCCTACCCATCAGACTTTGGGTTATAAAAGATTAATTGATGAATTGAACTCATGGCTATGTGAAATAACGAGTTTTCACTCCGTTTCCCTTCAGCCAAATTCAGGGGCACAAGGAGAATACGCAGGACTTCTAGTAATTAACGCCTACCAAAAAAGTATTGGACAGGAACATCGAAATATTACATTAATTCCTTCATCTGCTCATGGCACAAATCCCGCGAGTGCAATAATGGCTGGAAACAAAGTCGTAATTGTCAAATGCGACGAAGCAGGTAACATTGATCTTATTGATTTAAAAAACAAAGTTGAGGAACATAAAGAAAATCTGAATTCCTTGATGGTGACTTATCCTTCCACTCACGGTGTATTCGAAGAAAGCATTATTGAAATTTGTGAACTTATCCATAAGAATGGTGGTCAAGTGTATATGGACGGCGCCAACATGAATGCCCAGGTTGGACTGACCAGCCCAGGAATTATAGGTGCTGACGTTTGTCATTTGAATTTACACAAGACTTTTGCCATTCCACATGGTGGTGGTGGCCCAGGGATAGGACCGATTGGTGTTGCCGAACATCTTGCACCATTCCTTCCCAATAATCCACTGGTAAAATCTGGAGGAGATCATGGGATTCCGAGTATTTCTTCTGCTCCTTATGGAAGTGCTGGAGTTTTATCAATCTCTCATGCGTACATAGCCATGATGGGAAGAGATGGCATGGAAAATGCAACCAAACTGGCTATTCTAAATGCTAATTATATAAAGTCGAGACTTGAAACTCAATTTGATATTCTATACACTGGATCCCAAGGGAGGTGTGCTCATGAAATGATTGTGGATTGTCGTTCTTTTAAAACGGTTGGAATAGAAGTTGAAGACATTGCCAAACGATTAATGGATTATGGCTTTCATGCTCCCACTGTTTCGTTTCCAGTAGCGGGCACTTTGATGATAGAACCAACAGAAAGTGAATCAAAAGAAGAATTAGATAGATTCTGTGATGCATTATTGAGTATCAGAGACGAGATTCAACAAGTTGAAGATGGTATTTTTGATAAAGATGACAATGTCTTGAAAAATGCGCCACACACTGCGGAGATTGTGCTGGCTGATGATTGGAGTCATAAGTATACAAGACAACAGGCTGCTTACCCTTTACCTTCTTTGGTCTCTAATAAATTCTGGCCTTCTGTCAGTCGGGTAGATAATGCCTATGGAGATCGTAACCTATTTTGTAGTTGTATTCCAGTTTCAGATTTCGAACCAGAAAATCTTACAAATCAATAAGCAACTAGTTAACTGAAATTCTCATTTAAATAATATAACCTTTGGCAAGATTTTCGCTTAATCAAATGAAAATCTAACAACCTATGAAGTTTTCAAAATTCACTTTTCTTATTGTACTATCTACTTTTTCTCTAATGTCCATTGGACAAGATAAAGTAGATTTAGAAAAGGAATCAGAAAACACATATAGGAGAAATGTCGAAAAGAATATATCATTCAAAAAAAGTCTAGAACCAAGTAAACTAGCGTACAAATTATTACCTATCTCTGATGGCCATTTTAAGCTGATCTTCATCAATAGGCCAACTGAATATGTACGAATTAAGATTTATGATATAATTGGTAATTTGATTTTATCAGAAGACAATAAATACGCGCTCAAATCTGAGATAGAATATAACTTCAATGAAAAAAACAACAAAATATACGTTGTAAAAGTAGAAGCCGGAGAAGATAATCTCACTAAAAAAGTCAACTTTTAGAATCTCCACATATTTTTTCCTTTGATCTACAAATGATCAAAAACCTTTCACTATATTGTGTTCGATTACGTACACTAAATGTGCGATTTAAGAAGTGTATTGAACTACCATAACATACAAAAAATAGGTTCAGACGCATTCAAGGTGCTTTCCAATTTTTGGCACAGAATCTGACATTACAAATTAAAAAATCTGACACGTGGAAAAAGAACTCGGAAATATCCTAATTATAGATGATGACGAAGATGTGCTATTTGCAGCAAAAATGTTGCTTAAAAAATATGCTCAAAATGTAATCATTGAAAAAAACCCTAAGAAAATACCTTTCTTAATGAACAATGACACGTATGATGTCATTCTGCTTGACATGAACTTCAGTAAAGATATCACAAGTGGTAAAGAAGGTTTTTATTGGTTAGACCAAATATTAGAACGAGACCCAAAAGCAGTGGTCATATTAATAACGGCCTTTGGAGATGTCGAAATGGCGGTAAAAGCCTTGAAAGAAGGAGCAACTGATTTTGTTCTCAAACCTTGGCAGAATGAAAAACTTCTTGCCACACTTTCTACGGCTGTTAAACTAAAGAAATCATACAAAGAAGTAGACACCTTAAAGGCGGCAAAAAAGCAACTAGAAGAAGAAATCAACCAGCCATTTAAAGATATCATAGGCGAAAGTGATGCGATTAAAGATGTATTCAAAATCATTGATAAAGTAGCACAAACTGACGCCAACGTTTTGATTCTAGGAGAAAATGGAACGGGAAAGGAACTAATTTCAAGAGCCATCCACTTAAAATCACTTAGAAAAGACAACGTTTTTGTAGGGGTTGATATGGGCGCAATTAGTGAAACTCTTTTTGAAAGCGAGCTTTTTGGACATAAAAAAGGATCATTTACAGATGCAAAGGAAGATCGAAAGGGAAGATTTGAAGTAGCACAAAAAGGAACGCTATTTCTAGATGAAATTGGTAATCTTAGCATGCCTCTACAATCAAAATTATTGGCGGCCATTCAAAATCGCCAAATCACTCCTATTGGTGACAACAAAGAAATAAATGTAGATATTCGACTTATTTGTGCGACAAATCTACCACTCCATGAAATGGTTGAGGATAGTTCATTCAGGCAAGATTTATTGTATAGAATCAATACTGTGGAGATTAGATTACCCGCACTTCGAGAAAGGTTCGAAGATATCCCATTGCTTGCTGATCATTTCATGAAAATATATAGTGCGAAATATAGAAAATCGGCGAAAAAAATCTCTTCTACCACTATTAAAAAACTTCAAAAATACCATTGGCCAGGAAACATCCGTGAACTTCAACATGCCATAGAACGTGCAGTTATTATGAGTGATGAATCTTCTTTGGTGCCAGAGGATTTCTTCTTTCTCAACCATAAACCAGACAATGGCAATGAAGATCAATTGAATACTTTTAACTTGGATGAAGTAGAAAGAAATGTCATTCAAAAAGCCATAGACCGCAACGGTGGAAATATTTCCAAAGCAGCGAAGGAATTGGGGTTAACACGGGCATCGCTCTACCGTAGACTGGAGAAGCATGGACTTTAATTCCAATTTCAAATATGTAATTGTAATTAGAGTACTGCTGATTGTAGGTACCTCTATCATTTTGGTCAACCTGTTTTATCAAGACTCTTTCACACTAACTAAAATTTTGGTTCTTGCAGCGCTTGTCTATCAAACCTACGCATTAATCAAGCATTTAGACAAAGCGAATAAGGAATTGGCAGGATTTTTAGAGTCCATTAAGTATGATGATTTTACACATACTTATAACACTAAAAAGACAGGCACCTCAATGGATAAATTGTATGAGCAATTTAATTTAGTCATTAAAAAATTTCGGGAAGTTCGAGCTGACAAAGAAGCTCAATATCAGTACCTAAGGACTATAGTTCAACATGTCGGAATTGGTATTGTTACTTTTGATAAATCAGGTGAAATACAAATAATCAACGCCACAGCTAAATCTCTTTTAGGGATAGATGTTATCAAAAACATCAATCAACTCAGTGATATTAGTCCAGAATTAGTTGCCAGTTTAATGGATTTGAAAACTGGAGGCCGGGACCTCATGAAAATTGAAAAAGAAGGCGAAGACGTTCAATTAGCTATATATGCCATAGAGTTAATAAGGCAAGAAGAAGAGTTTAAATTAATTTCAATTCAAAACATAAAAAGTGAATTGGAAGAAAAAGAAATGGACGCATGGCAAAATTTAATTCGAGTATTGACCCACGAAATCATGAATTCAGTGACGCCAATTTCTTCTTTAGCTGCCACAGTAGAATCGAATTTAGAAGGCGTCTTAGATGAAGATTTTAACATCCAGAATGTTTCAAAGGATGATTTACAAGATTTTCACATGGCGGTTCACACTATCCATAGGCGTAGTGAAGGACTCATAAAATTTGTCAGTGATTTTAGAAATCTAACAAGAATACCTATTCCAAAATTGGATACTATTTCAGTCGAAAAGCTAGTTCGCCCAATTTTAACGCTTCACAAACTGGATATTGAAACGAACCAAGTAGAAATAAAAAGCAGTATCCCGGATTACCTTACTATTGAAGCAGATCAAGAGCAAATTGAACAAGTGCTAATTAATCTTTTCAAAAATGCCATCCAATCACTTGAAGAAAATGAAGAGCTGCAAAAACAAAAAATAATAGCTATTTCTGCTGGCTATGATGAGAATCAAAAGATCTTCATCAAAATTAAAGACAATGGAACAGGAATCGATGAGGAGGCCGTCAAAAAAATATTTATCCCATTTTTCACGACTAAAAAATCTGGTTCTGGAATAGGTTTGAGTCTTTCCAAGCAAATAATGAGGAAACATGGAGGAAATATCATTGTAAACACAGAAGTCAATGCTGGAACTGAATTTACTTTGAAATTCAATAAGTAAATTAGCATAGTCTAAAATAAACAAGGTCTGATTATGGCTATTATCAGTAAAAAGAAAATTCCATTCAAAGTTGGTGATCGCTTAAGGCGGTACCTTGTTAAATATCAAAGATCAACCAAAGTCCTTATTGAGTATTCGGACCTTTTAAGGTATGATAATTCTTTTCCATTATTTGACAAAGACGGAGTGGACACCCTTTGGGAAACAGTGACTTACTCTCAATCAGACATGCAAGCTATTCATCACAGTCTGAAAAAAATATACTCTGCAATTAAGTCTGATGGAGATATTAGTGTAATGGATCACCTTGAGATTAACCGAGTTGACATATGCCAATATGGTAATACAAAACCTTTTCGAGTTCGAGTTGTAAATCTAATTAATGACAACTTCGACTATTTTTATATTAAGCATGCAGATGCATCTAGGATTTATGGTCTGGAATTGGAACACCTTCTTTCTCCGAATCGGATCAGTTATATCGTATATAATGACACTTTAATAGAAGAACATATAGCTGGCATACCTGGAGACCAATTCATTAAACAACACTTAAATGACAAAAACCTTAATGAAATACGGCTCGCCAAAGAATTTGTCAAGTTTAATGAACGCTGCTTTGTACGGTTATTAGGTGATATGCATTCGAGTAATTTTGTTGTAAACATCACACCGGATTTTGAAGAAATTTCGTATCGATTAAGGGCAATTGATTTTGACCAACAATCTTATGAAGGTAGAAGAAGTATCTATTTGCCACAATATTTCAAACAAAACAACCCGCTTATTGAATTAGGTTTGAAATACATGACACCCGAAACAGTACGCCAATATCAAAAAGAAGAAAGATCCCTGATCGCTAATCGACTAAGAGTGGCTCGATACAAAGTCGCTGATTTATTGCGAGCAATGATGAAGGATCACATTTCAAAAAAAGAGAACGTAGAAATGCTTAAAAAAGACTTGGCGGATTATTACAACGAACCAAAGTTTCTCGAAAGCACTAATATGGGTGAAATATTGAAAGTGAGCCTTTGGATGCTCATTAAAAAGCCAAATCTTTATAATCTTTAGTATTACATTTCAGGACCTAAGCTAAATGTATATCTTTAGCCTAAATTGAATAATCCATGCGAAATCTTACAATATTCTCGTTCATTTTAATAATACTTAATTCTTGCGGCAATCTTTCTAATAATAAATTAGTGGATTTAGAGGAGAATGCTCCTCTCCCGGGTTTTAACATAGAAGAGTCTGATGCTGAAGCCGTAATGCTCGCAGATAAAGTTATGGCTGCTATGGGGGGAAGAAAGGCTTGGGATGACACCAAAATAATATGTTGGACTTTCTTTGAGAAAAGAAGACTAGTCTGGAATAAACATACGGGTGATGTCAGAATTACAGATTTAAAATCGGATCAAGTGACCATAGTAAATATTCACTCTCTAGAAGGAAAAGTATTTAAAAATGGCAAAGAATTAACACAACCTGATTCTTTGGCAAGGTATTTGAAAAAAGGAAAAAGCATATGGATAAACGATTCATATTGGCTGGTTATGCCGTTCAAATTGAAAGATACAGGAGTGACCTTGCATTATATTGGAGAAGACACTTTGGACAATGGTCAGGACGCATTTACATTTCAAATGACATTCAAGAACGTTGGCAATACTCCGGACAATGTCTATAATATTTGGGTTGATGCAAAAACAAAATTAATTGGAAAATGGGCATTTTTCAGATCATTCGAGGATACGGAGCCTTCTTTTACGACGCCTTGGCTTGAATATGAAAGATATGAAGACATCTTACTTTCAAGCAGTAGAGGAAAAGGAAACATGAGTAATATTAAAGTGCTCGATTCCGCTCCAAATGGAACTTTCAGTTCTTTAGAAAAAATTGATATTTAATTTAATAAACGAATTACAATGAATAACGCAATCAAGATTTTTTTATGTGTCATCTTAACTTCCTTATCCTTAAGCGCTATGGCGGGAGAAGGTGTTATGATCAAGTCAAAAACAAAAGATCTACGAAATAATGGTATTTCTGATAGTGATATATATATATCAGACTCTAAAGTTCTATTGAAAAATCCAGGTACAGGTGGTGGAACTATCCTTTTTGATGCGAGTACAGAAGTCTTTACTTACATAGATGATAAACGTAAGGAATATTATCAATTTGATAAAGCAACATTGACTCAACTTAAAGAACAAGTAAGAATGTTTGCTCAAATGATGAAACAATTCTCAAGTCAAATGCCGGAAGCCCAAAAACAAAAATTAGATATGCTTTTAAACCCAGGTTCTGGATCGTCCATAGAATATAAGTCTATTTCTGGAGGTGAAAAAATTAAAAGCTGGAATACTAATAAATATGAAGGTTATAGTGATGGTTCCAAAATTCTTGATCTCAATTTAGCTTCATATGAAACTTTAGGGATCGATGCTGCTAAATTTTCTGTACTGAAGAAAATGCTAACCTTCGCCAAAGAAAATCTTCAGGAAATCGCTAGTCTATTGCCCGCTGGTGGTGCATTGTCTCAATTTAGTTTTGATAAAGAAAGTCCAATTTTAAGAGATGGAATACCGGTAAAAACCAAAACGTACAAAAATGGTGTTGCTAAAAATGAGAACGTGGTTGAAAGCGTCGTACTGATGTCAATCCCAAACAGTCAATTCAGTATTCCTCAAGGATATGTTCGTAAAAAAATCGATATACAAAATCAGCTAGGCAAATAAAAAAAGGCTTCCTGAAATTCAGGAAGCCTTTTTTTTAATAAGCTGCTAATTTTTCTTTTTTCTTTTTCAATTGCCGCCTTAGAGACTCAATGGCCTCATCGGCACCTGCTTCAAATGATTTAGAACTCTCTTTTGCAAAAAGTTGAGCGCCAGGAATGTTCAGCTTAATTTCTATAACCTTATTCTCCCTTGCACCATCCTTTTCCACTCTCATGATGACTTCACCATCCACTATTCGGTCGTAAAACGTTTCTAATTTATCGGCTTTCTTTTGAATGAAATCTACTAATTTTTGATCAGCGTCAAAATGAATGGAATGCATCTGTAACTTCATAAGATTAAATTTTTAGTTAAACAAAATATTACGCCTTTGGGTGAGCTTGGTCAAAAACTGACTTGAGCTTTTCCAAAGAATTGTGTGTGTAGACCTGCGTAGCGGCGAGGCTAGCATGTCCTAATAAATCTTTTACTGCATTGAGATCAGCGCCATTATCCAACAAATGTGTAGCAAATGTATGTCGCAATACATGAGGACTCTTTTTATAAACCTTCGAAATAAATCCTAAATACTTTTTGACAATTCTACTGATCATCATTGGATAGCTCTTTTTGCCTGATTCAGATATTATCAGAAATTCGCAGTTTCTTTCAACTTCTATTTCTCTATACCTAATGTACGCATCAATCAGTTGGATGTTGCTTGATGAGACAGGAATAATTCTTTCTTTATTTCTTTTCCCTAAAACTTTTATTTGACCATTAAAATGGTCAATGTCCTCATCCTTTAGGTTAATCAATTCTGATAAACGGATTCCTGTACCATACAACAGTTCAAAAATCAACTTATCTCGCAACCCAATAAAATTATTTTCAAATTGAACCTTGTCTAAAAGTTCATCCATTTCCTTCTTTTGGACAAACTCAGGTAATGGTTTTGCTGTCTTGACTGGTCGTATTTTTGCAGCAGGGTTCTCTTGAACAAACTCTCTTTTTAATAAAAACTTGTAAAATGAGCGCAATGCTGCAATTTTTCTATTAACAGATCTTGGGTTAACATCACTCTCTATCAAAGAGACAACCCATGCCCGAACTTGTCGAGCACTTACTTCTGTTAAGCAAATAAGACTATCTAATGTGGTTAAAAACTCCTTGAACTGTAATAAATCGGTCTCATACGAGGTGATTGTATGAGGGCTGTAGCGTTTTTCGTTAAGGAGGAACTTGGTATAGGTATGAATCATCAGCACTACCTTCTATTAGGTAGTACTAACATATCAAAAAGAAGTCTAAAAAACTATTGTAATTAATAGTTTTCCTCAGCGTACATCTTTTGTTTGTACGCAGCTTTGATCAATTCAGTTCTTCTAGCAACTGACTTTTTTTCATGAAAATTTCTTGCTCTCAAAGTCTTCAAAACACCTGTTTTTTCAAACTTCTTTTTAAACCTTTTTAGAGCCTTGTCGATTGACTCGTTTTCTTTTACGTTGATAATTAACATTCGTCCTTTTTTTATCGGGCTGCAAATCTAGCAACCTTTTTAATAATTACCAATATTATAATCATTATTTCACTCACCTTACCACACTTAGATTTGGTAGAAAATGAAATGTGGAAATATTTCATTTTCTGAATGAATTTATTGGTATAAAATTTAGTTTTGCACTCGAAATACAAGAAAAAATGAAAAAAATTGCAGTAGTAGGAACTGGATATGTAGGTCTAGTAACGGGCACATGTTTTGCCGAAACAGGTAACAATGTTACTTGTATAGATATTGATGAAAAGAAAGTTGAGAAACTGAAAAACAAGATAATTCCTATCTACGAACCAGGATTGGAAGTACTTTTCGAAAGAAATATCAAACAAGGCCGACTCAATTTTACTACCAGTCTAGAAGAAGGAATAGAAGGTGCTGAAATCATATTTTTAGCGCTCCCAACACCTCCGGGTGAAGATGGCTCTGCAGATCTTTCCTATATACTTAATGTGGCGAAAGATTTGGGCAACATACTTAAAACTTATTCTGTAATCATTGATAAAAGTACGGTACCCGTAGGAACTGCGGATAAAGTAACCGCAGCCATTGCTGAAAATGCAACAGTTGACTTTGATGTGGTTTCCAATCCTGAATTTCTAAGAGAAGGCGTCGCTTTAGAAGATTTCATGAAGCCAGATAGAGTTGTTATAGGCACCTCATCAGCAAAAGCGGAAAAAATTATGCAGGAATTATATGCTCCTTTGGTTAGACAGGGTAATCCAATTATCGTTATGGATGAAAAATCTGCTGAATTAACGAAATATGCTGCAAACTCTTTCTTAGCTACAAAAATCACATTCATGAATGAAATTGCCAACATGTGTGAGTTGGTAGGAGCAGATGTAGATATGGTAAGAAAAGGAGTTGGTACAGATTCTAGAATTGGGAAACGTTTTTTATTTGCTGGTATAGGATATGGAGGTAGTTGCTTTCCTAAAGATGTTCAGGCATTGGCCAAATCTGCCCAGGAAGTCAATTACGATTTTGCTATACTGAAAGCGGTCATGACAAAAAATCAAGATCAAAAGAGAAAAATTATTGATCGTTTAAAAGAACACTATAATGGTGATTTGAAAGGAAAAACATTCGCAATGTGGGGTCTAGCTTTTAAACCTTATACTGATGATATCCGGGAAGCTCCCGCTTTAATGAATATATCAGAACTATTAGAAGAAGGCGTAACCATAAAAACCTATGACCCTGAAGCTATGGAAAATGTAAAAGGCGTTTTTGGTGACAAGATCACCTACTGTAGCGATGAATATGAGGCAGCAGAAGGGGCAGATGCAGTGCTAATAATGACTGAATGGCCAGTGTTTAGAACGCCTGACTTTGAAAAATTGAAAGGAACACTGAAAGAATCTGTAATTTTTGATGGCCGGAATCTCTACAATGAATCAACAATGAATGAGTTTGGATTCACCTATTACAGCATAGGAAGAGCAACTGTTAAATAAATAGATGGGCAAATGATTTGCCATTAACATCCAATGCAATTCTTTAAGTTGGAATACTTCATATTCCAACTTAAAGAATTATTATTTTTGGCTTTTACATCCCTATGTCATGGTCATATCTTCAGAAGCAATTCTTCAAAATCTCATTATTCATCGTATCAATGATGGAAATTTAGAACTGTCAGATGAGTACAATCGAATCAATGGTAGTGTTGCCAATACACTTGTCAAATACCTTTTCAAACCTTTCTTAAAAGAGGAAAGATTTCAGTTTTCTCATCTTGATGAAAATACACTTTATCAAGAATCTGCAGGAATTTTTAATGAACCTTCTCAATTATCCAATATGTCAATGGCAATGGCAAAAAAATTGTTCAAATTGATGGGTGATGAAAAAATAGATGGTGATTTTGTATCATGCCTGTTTGAAGACTGCGTCCTTGATGATGAAGTTACAGACGTCCTAGGATTTTTCTTTTTTGACAAAAAGCAGCAATACTTGACGATAGAACCCGAAGGAGGCAATTTCCAAATTGGATTTGGGAAAGGTCAATCTAAGATCCTTAAAGGCATATTAATTTTCAATACAGAAGCTGAGAATGGGTATCAATCGTTGGTAATTAATAAAGGCAAAGGGGGTGAAGAAGATCAGATATGGTCTGCTTTTTTAAGAACTGAAAAAATAAAAGACAACTTTTTTCAAACACAAAATCTCATCCAAAATATCCAGGAATTTGCCCAACAAACTTTTGATAAAGAAGAAAACAGTGAAAAAATATCAATGATTAATGAATCTTTAGACTATATCAAACAAAATGATTTTTTTCAAAAAGATGATTTTCAGGAGCAAGTTCTTCAATCTCCAGAGTTAATAGAAAGATTTGAAAGCTTTCATCAGGAAAAATCTGAAGAGGAATCTGAATTGCAAAATGATCAATTCGAAATATCTAAACCAGCGATCAAGAGATCAAAACGGTTCATTAGGTCAGTAATCAAACTAGATAAAAATTTCCATGTCTATGTCCATGGCAATAGAGAGAATATAACTCGAGGTTTTGACGAAGAAAAAGACAAGCATTTCTACACCTTGTACTACAAAGAAGAGAACTGATGATTACGAAGTAGCAGTATTCAAGAAAATCTCTTCTAATTTTTCATTCGTAATGGGCTTACTTACAAAATCTACAACATCTGAATTATTGGTTGCTCTATCAATATCAGATTGAATAACTGATGAGGTAACCATATATACACGGATCTTACTTTTAACAGTATCAGGTAGCAATTTATACTCTTCTAAAAAACCCCATCCATCCTTAACGGGCATATTTACATCAAGCATCACCAAATCTGGCATGCCTCCATTTTTGCCTTCTTTAAAATATTTTGCAGCTTCTTCCCCATTGTAGAATTTCAACACTTCACAATCAAGATTTTTCATCTCAAGTTGCTTTCTAACAATCAAGTGAAATACTTCATCGTCATCAATAATCGCTATTCTCCTTTTCTCTTCCATATTTTATAATTGGCAATCCTGCGATCTTTTCAGGCGGATCGTATTTATCACCAAATGATTAAATCTCCCTAATAATTTACACTTCTCCAAAGTTTATACTAAATATTGAACCTTTGCCAACCTCGCTTTCCACACTTATACTCCCACCCATTGTTTCAATTTGGGCTTTAGTAATGAAAAGACCAACACCCCTAGCATCTTCATTTTGATGAAAAGTTTTCCGAAGGCCAAATAATTTCTTGCCGAATTTATTTAAATCAATTCCCAAACCATTATCCTGAATAATCAAATACCCATTGCCGTCCTTGACTTTAGTGGTAATACTAATTATCGGATTTCGACTTTTATCTGAATATTTTATCGCATTAGTCAATAGATTTTGCATAATACTTTCCAAATACACTTTTGGGTAATAAATGGATGGCAACTCTGTAAAATTTGTCTCTATTATAGCATTCTTTTTTTTGATCTCATTTCTAAAACTATCCACGATTTTATCGAGAACCATCTCAAATTTTAATCTCCTCCTATTTTTATCCAGTTCCCAAGAAGTTTTCACAACGTCATTGAGTTCTATTAATGTTTCTTCAAGATTTACAATGGTTTTTTTAATGTTGTCCCAGACAAACACCTCGTTCTCCGGAGTTGGATCGGTCTCTTTTATTTTTACTAAAGACAACATATTGGTAACAGGAGCTCTCAAATTATGTGATGCTATATGAGCAAATTCTTCTAACTGGTGATTTTGCTTAAATAGATTATCGTTTAGACTTTTAAGTTTCGATTCATTCTCTAAAATCGCTTGTTGAGCCTTTTTTCTTTCAGTAATGTCATATATGGCTATCTGAATGGATGTCTTTCCCTCATATTCTATGATATTCCCTTGTGCTTCAACCTCAACAGTAGTTCCGTCTAATCGGAGAAATTTTTGTTCATTTCGATGAGCCTTCTTGGTTCGCATAATATTATCAATGCGTTTCTTTGCCGCATCCAAGCTATCATGATGAATAAAACTCAAGGCCTCTTTTCCTACAAAATCTTTAGAAGATGTCCCTCTTGCTAACTTTATGGTTTCGCTATTTACTTGTTTAATGATTCCGTCAGTATGGATAATAATTCCTACTGGTGAATTGTCAAAAAGAGACTGAAATCTCAAAGCTGCCTCTGCTACTTTGGCCTCACTTTCTTTTAATTCATTTTCTATTCGTCTGAGTTTTGTAACATCATTTAGATTAGTAACGATTTTTTCAAACCTTCCTTTTTCATCTTTGACTAGAGTCGCTGAGAACATGACATCTAAAACATCTCCATTCTTTTTGATAAACTGTAGCGGTACATCTTTACAATAACCAAGTTTCGAAAATTTTGGGAACACCTCTTTTAGTCCATATTCTTGAGACTCCTTCGTTACAAAATTTATTGCAGGTTGACCGATCACTTCTTCTCTCAAATAACCCGTAATCTCTAAAAAGAAATCTCCTGCTTCTATCACTTTTCCTTCTTGATCTACCGAGTTAAATAAGGCGGGTGTATTGTTATAAAGTGCCTTGAACTTTTGCTCACTCCTCTCAACCATTTTCAAATTCTCCATTTGTTCAAGTTCTGTCACTGCTCTTGTGGAGAATATCTTCAAAATTTTATCTATCAGCCTAACAGACTGTATAGGTTCTTTATACATGGCTGCCATAAATCCCATAGGACTCGTATCAGAACCTTTATAATACATTGGAACTCCAACGAAACTACTAACTTCAATTTTCTCTAAAAGGAAAAAATCAGGGTATAAATCAGTAAACCCAGATCTAATTTCAAGCATGTCATCATGCATTATGTGATCCCAGGGTGATCCAATTTCAGTCCCTTTTACGTTCTTCGAGATGCTTCCACTATCCCATATTGAAATGGATTCTAATGACCCTTCTTCCTCATTATGAATAAAAATAGCCGTACAATCAGATTTTAAGGATTTAGCCAATTGAATCGTAAGATGATCCAGATAATCATGGCCCGTCCATGAGGCAGTACCTTCATAAATATTCTGAATGAGATCGGACATTTCAAGCAACTCATTGTCTCGCTGCTTTTTTTTAGTTATTTCCTTTATTAGTACCAGTACGGTTTTTTCATCATGACACTCCATTAAAGCTTCGTAGTGCTTCAATTGCCCTCCATAAGCCCATGAAAAGTAAGAGGTCCTTGGCTCCTTGGTTTCAAGACAAAATGGTATGCAGTCCTTGGTATCTCTAAAAAATTCGAAATCACCTATGTTCTTTCCTACCAGTTCTAAATCCACGAATGCTGGGTCACTTTCCTCATGAAAGTGTTGATTCAAAACCTTACCCTTCTGATTAATCAGCAGAATCGGATCTCTAACAATACCTACCAAAGCTTCCTTACTATTCGAAGATTTCATTTTAAGTACCAGGCTTTAACTTTCCTTCTATTATGATTCAAGAATAATCGTTTGTCGTTATTGTGCCAAATATAACTTTGTGTATCGGTTATCAAAACTTAATAGAAAACAATGTGTCTAAAGATCCAAAATGTTATCATTTATTTTCTTGCAGGACAGGCGAACTCTTTGTTTAATAATCCTCATAAGCTAGATTTGCGCCTCATAGAAAAATAAAAACCATGCAAAGAGATCTGGAAATATTTAACCTTATAGAAAACGAAAGAAACCGACAAGAGAATGGGATCGAACTCATAGCTTCAGAAAACTTCGTTTCTCCTCAAGTAATGGAAGCAGCCGGAAGTGTATTGACTAATAAATATGCAGAAGGACTCCCAGGCAAAAGATATTATGGCGGATGTGAGGTTGTAGATCAAATAGAAGACATAGCTAGAGATCGTGCTAAGGAATTATTTGGTGCAACTTGGGCCAATGTGCAACCCCACTCTGGAGCCCAAGCGAATGCCGCGGTTATGTTAGCTTGCCTTAATGCAGGTGATAAAATTTTAGGCTTTGACCTTTCACATGGAGGCCATTTGACTCATGGTTCTACAGTGAACTTCTCCGGTAAACTGTATCAACCTTTTTTCTATGGAGTTGATAAAGAAACAGGAAGGATCGACTATAACCAATTGGAAGAGGTTGCCAAAAAAGAAAAACCAAAGATGATTGTCTGTGGTGCTTCGGCATACAGTAGAGATTGGGATTATAAAAAATTCCGAGAAGTTGCAGATGAAGTTGGAGCCATTCTATTGGCCGATATTTCTCATCCTGCAGGATTGATCGCAAGAGGTCTTTTAAGTGACCCTCTAGAATACTGTCATATCATCACAACTACGACTCATAAAACGCTAAGAGGTCCGAGAGGAGGAATGATCCTAATGAGAGAGGATTTTGAAAATCCATTTGGTTTAAAAACACCTAAAGGATCTTTGAGAACTATGACTTCTCTTTTAGACTCAGGTGTTTTTCCTGGCACACAAGGAGGTCCTTTAGAACACATAATTGCTGCTAAAGCCATTGCTTTCGGTGAAGCACTTTCGGATGACTATATGCAATACATCATGCAAGTCCAGAAAAACGGTAGCGCTATGGCCGATGCGTTTATTAGCAAGGGATATAAAGTTATCTCTGGCGGTACAGACAATCACTGTGCTTTGATTGATTTGAGATCGAAAGATTTGACTGGAAAACTCGCAGAAAATGCTTTAGTTGAAGCAGATATTACTGTTAACAAAAATATGGTGCCTTTTGATGACAAGTCTCCCTTTGTTACTTCTGGAATTAGAGTGGGTTCAGCTGCGGTTACTAGTAGAGGACTAAAGGAACAAGATATGGTTAAAGTGGTAGAACTCATGGATACGGTCCTTTCTAATCCAGAAAATGCAGAGAATCTTTCTTCTGTCAGAAGTCAGGTGAACTCATGGATGAAAGAATTCCCATTGTATACCTCATTGGACTCTTTTGTCTAATTGAATGGAAGAACATCCAGTAAAACCCGCTGATCAAACGCATGTTGAGGAAAATGAGATGTCCTTCCTCGACCATCTGGAAGAACTCCGATGGCATATAATACGTGCATTTATTTCAATCGGAATATTTACAATAGGCGCATTTTTATCCAAGGCCCTTGTATTTGGTCAGATAATTCTTGGTCCTTCACGTACTGATTTTTGGACGTATCGTATGCTTTGCAAGTTGGCGGAGTTAATCAATACATCAGCACTATGCATTGATGCCTTACCTTTTATAATACAGAGTCGCCAAATGACGGGACAGTTTACAATGCATATAACGTCCTCTCTCGCCGTTGGGATTATTTGTGCTTTTCCGTATGCATTTTGGGAAATCTGGCGATTTGTCCAGCCAGGATTATATATCAATGAAAAGCAAGTAGCAAGAGGGGCTGTATTTTTTGTCTCTTTGCTCTTTACAATAGGTGTCTTATTTGGCTATTTTATTCTTGCACCTTTGAGTATAAACTTCTTGGCCAATTATCAAATTGACCCTTCCATTTTAAATGAATTTGATATCGTTTCCTACGTCTCAACAGTTACTACATTAGTACTAGCTTGCGGTTTGCTTTTTCAATTACCGATGGTGGTATTGTTTTTGACTAAAACAGGAATCGTTACTCCAGATTTATTAAGAAACTATCGTAAACATGGAATTGTTACCATATTTCTTTTAGGAGCGATGCTTACACCTCCTGACCCTTTTAGCCAAGTATTAATTGCGATCCCTTTGATCGGGCTTTATCAATTCAGCATTTGGGTATCTAGACGAGCGCATAAAAAATTACAACTACAACTAAAAGATTCATAAACCAATATTTTAATCTAAAAACCAAAAGACAATGAATGTAGCTATAGGAGGAGATCACGCAGGATTTGAGTACAAAAGTAGAATCATCAAGTTTTTGGAAAATGAAGGCCACTCAGTTAAAGATTTAGGGCCTAATTCAGATGCATCTGTAGATTATCCTGATCATGTACACCCTTTGGCCGAATCTGTAAAGTCTGGTGAAAGTAATTTTGGAATTTTAATTTGTGGTAGTGGTAATGGCGTTGCAATGACTGCCAACAAACACCAAGAAATTAGAGCAGGTTTGTGTTGGAATACTGAAGTAGCTGAACTCATTCGCCTTCATAATAACGCTAATGTGATTTGTCTTCCAGCGAGGTTCGTAAGTTTCGAAGAGGCGCTTGAAATGGTAAAAACTTTTTTAAATACTGATTTTGAAGGAGGTAGACACCAAACCAGAGTGGACAAAATTTCGTGTTAATTTTTCTTTAGATAAATATCATCTTCTAGCCTTTTCAATTCATATTGATTAGAAATTAAAGGTAATTTCTCAAAAATCTCGTTCATTACTCTTTTCTCATCAATTATAACTTCAGGGAGATCTTCGCTCAGTTTCGTATAGATCAAAGTGATATTGTCATAGTAATTTGGGTTTTCTAGCCATTTGGATGATTGCTGCCAATTTAAGAATGGGGTTGCCAATTTTGCATTTTTGTAATGGCTTAGCTCTTCACCAATCACCACTATTTTCTTTCCTTCGACCAATCTTTCATAGTTACTTTCGACGATATTTAATTTATCATGATTGGCAAATTGGTTAAAAAATACCCAGCCATTGTAGGTAAGTAAAAAATTGAAAACGACTGCAACAATTATAAGTGCAGTGGTTCCTTCGGCAAGGATCCAATTTTTTATTATCAAAAGATAATGCGTAATAAAGAATGCGGTAGAGGGCACAAAAAATATTAATTGGAAAGTGGAGATGTCCTTTACCATAAACATCGATATCACACCCGCCAAAAGGAAGAAAAGCATCACGTATTGAATTTTTATTTGAAAGTTAACAAACCGTCCTTCCTGCCATGTTTTGACAATAGATAAGACTAACAATAAAAAAGGAATCGCGGATGACATTAACAATCCGCCAGGTGTTAACCAATAATTATTCGATAATTCAAAAAGTGATCCATAAAAATATTCATGAAACCTTAATGCCCCGTCATACCAATAATAATGTATGCTACATAAAATCAATACAATCACATAACCATAAATAAGCAAAAGCATTCTCCTTAATATTGATCCTGTATATAGAAGTAAAGACAATATTGTAAAGAGAAAAAAGAGAACAGAAGGCAGGTAAAATAATGTAGCGACTCCTAGATAAATTCCAGTAAATACAAATAGTTCATCTCTTGTTGTATTGTCCATTCGTTTGAACAAATTGTTCATAGCAAGCAAGTTGAAAGTCATGCTCATGAGAACAGGTGACAAGGTCATAAAATCAAAATATGAATTCATAAGAATCATATATACAAATGCTGGCACATAAGTATTCTGATTATACGCCTTATTGTTTAGCATCATTTTATTGAAAATGCCTGCCTGAAAAATTACCAAGATTGTTGAAAATACTTGAAGTGGAATGGCCGACCTACCAAAAATTACATTGAGCCACTTGTAAACAAATGAAGATAATGGAGATGCATAATCCCATACGTCACGGTACATCAGCGCTCCATTAGCTAATTTTTCTCCTATCAAAAGCCACTTTAGTTCTGGTAGGATCATTGGTAAATCCGATAAAAGTATAGGCAATCGTATCACCACTAATAAGAGAAACACTCCTAGTATGCGATAAGGATCATTGGCTTTGAAATATGAAATCAATTTTAAAGTATCTGAAGTTAAGGTGAGTCATTGAATCAAGCACCTAAAAAACGAAAATACGTTTTTATTAAAATATAATATAAATTAATAAGGATATTTGCATTCAAAATCATGAGTAGCACAAGACAACGTAAGTATGAAGGTCTGATTCAAAAGGATCTGAGTGAAATTTTTCAAAAAGATTCCAGACATTGGTTTGGAAACGCATTTATTACTGTCACAGGAGTAGACATTAGTCCAGACTTGAGCTTTGCCAAAGTTTTCCTAAGTACAATGATGGTAGACGACCCTTCTGCTTTCGTAGAAAGTATGAAAGGAAAAAAAGGTGAAATCCGAAAAGCGTTGGGTCTAAAAATTGGCAAACAAGTCAGAATTGTACCCGACTTAGCATTTTATCTTGACGAAACAATGGCCAACGCTCAACGAATGGAGAAATTATTGGCAGATCTCAATATCCCACCTGCTGACGATGAGGATAAATCAGAGGGCTAAATGAACCTCTCATTTTTTATATCCAACCGCTATTTTTTTTCTAAAAAGAAAAAAAACTTTATCAACATCATTGCCATCATTTCTATGCTTGTGGTTTCCATAGGCACTGCAGCTCTGATCATTGCATTATCTGTTTTCAATGGAATGGAGGACTTGCTCAGGTCCATTCATAGTGAGTTTGATGCCCCACTTCAAATTATCCCAAAAGAAGGCAAATCTTTTGTTCTAGATGCAAAACTCAAAAATGAAATTCTTTCTATAAAGGGCATCACTGATATTATAGAAGTAGTCGAGGACAAGGCTCTTCTTAAATACAATAATTCTCAGATGATAGTCTCAGTCAAAGGTGTAAGCCAAAATTTCATCGAAAATGAAAGAATGAAAGGAGCCATTCGTGAAGGAGAATATAGGTTCGATTACGGTGAAATAAATAAGGCTATCATAGGTAGAGGGATTCTTTACAAAATGGGAATATCGCTTCGAAATGAATTCTATCCTTTGCAATTAAATTATCCAAAAAACGTCAGGCCAGGCACATTAGATCCTAGCAAATATTTACAAAGAGCTAATATATTAACTGGTGGCGTTTTTGCATTAGAACAACATTACGATGACAATTATATTTTTGTTCCAATCGAATTCACAGAAACGCTCTTTGACTACAAAGGCAAACGATCGGCATTAGAGATATTAATTAACGACCCTCGAAATGTCACTTCCATTCAAAAATCATTGGTAAATAAAATTGGCAACGATTTCAATGTTTTAAATGCTGACCAACAACACGAAAGCATATATAAAATTCTGAAAATTGAGAAGCTTTTCATTTTTATCACATTTTCATTGATTGTAGGTATCGCATCAATTAACATTTTCTTTTCCCTATCTATGTTAGTGACCGAAAAACTTCCTGACATAAGCATGCTCAAATCAATGGGTGCTACAGATCGTCTAATTGCACAAATATTTTTGTCTGAAGGTGCAATAATTGCTTTTCTGGGAGCAGGAAGTGGATTAGCCTTAGGGTTTCTAGTAGCATGGGGGCAGCAAACATATGGTTTAATTACAATGGGGGTACAATCTGCTGTGATGGCTGCCTACCCTGTAAAAATCATTGGCTCAGATTTTCTTTTCACTGCAATATGCATTATTTGTATCACCATTGTCGCTGCGATACAGCCAGCATATAGGGCATCCAAGCAATCCACCCTCAACATTAAGTAATGACTGCTTAAAGTATTTTCAAATTGAAAATATGTTTATAATTTGCTCATTCAATTATAAAGAATGTATTCCATAATTAATTCAATCAATAAAATCACTGACTCAATAGGTAAGGCTGTGTCCTGGTTGACTTTATTACTTGTCATTCTTATTGGTGTTGATGTGGTCCTGAGATATCTTTTTAATTGGAATAGTTCTGCCAATCAAGAAATGGAATGGCATCTTTTCGCGGCACTTTTTCTTTTGGGAGCTGCATACACCTTACGTCATGATAAACATGTCAGGGTAGACGTTTTTTATTCTCAATTCAGCCCAACGAAACAAGCCTGGGTCAACTTTATAGGTACGCTGATTTTCCTTATTCCTTTTTGTTTGGTGGTGTTCTGGACATCACTTTCTTTTGTTTCAGATGCATGGATGATCAAAGAATCAAGCCCAGAACCTGGGGGCCTTCCTGCAAGATTTGTTATCAAATCAGCGATACCAGCTAGTGCTTTCTTGCTTTTTCTACAAGCTGTATCCATTCTATTATATTCTCTTTCTAGAATTCTAAACACCAAAGAGTTGTGATGGAATATTTGCCTTTGATGCTTTTTGCTTTGGTTTTTGTGCTAATTCTTTTTGGTTACCCTGTTGCCTTTACCCTTGGAGGACTTTCCATTTTAGCAGGTTTAATTATTTATGATGTTGACTTCTTTTTCCTTCTCTCTTTAAGGATTTATGGTACGATGCACAATTTTGTTTTGATTGCTGTACCTCTCTTTGTTTTTATGGGAATTATGCTGGAGAAATCAGGTCTAGCCGAAAACCTTTTAGAGACCATGTCAAATTTGTTTGGAGGCTTGAAAGGAGGACTTGCAATTTCTGTAGTCATTGTTGGTGCAATGCTTGCCGCTTCAACAGGGATTGTAGGAGCTACGGTTATAACTATGGGGTTAATCAGCTTACCGACTATGCTCAAGAAAAAATACGCTCCAGAACTCGCTACCGGTGTAATTGCATCATCCGGAACATTGGGACAAATAATACCTCCTTCTGTGGTGTTGGTACTACTGGGGAGTGTACTCAATGTATCTGTAGGTGACTTATTTACAGCTGCTGTAGTTCCCGGAACACTCCTTGTCGGATTGTATCTGTTGTATATTGTTGTCATCGCTCAGCTCAGACCAAATTCTGCACCGGGGTTAACAAAGGAAGAAAGACGTTCTTTTTGGGCTGAAGGAGCGCTAAAAAAAATATTAGTCGCATTTGTATTGCCTTTCACACTGATTCTTTTGGTTTTGGGGTCAATTTTTGCTGGGATCGCTTCACCTACTGAAGCAGCTGCTGTAGGCGCATTGGGAGCCATGGGACTAACAGCCCTACAAGGAAAATTCACCTTCAAAATTTTGAAAGATGTCATGCGTGACACGACATTCTTGACTTGTATGGTGTTTATGATTTTGATTGGGGCGGCCTCTTTTTCATTGGTGTTTAGAGCCATGGGAGGAGATCACCTTTTGGCAGAAATGATATCACAAGCAGGACTTTCTCCTAATGCTTTTTTGGCCATGGTATTAATAGTCGTATTCATCGCTGGCTTTTTCATCGATTTTATAGAGATCATATTTATTATCGTTCCAGTCGCAGCACCTATTTTCAGTACTTTGGGAATAGACTTAATTTGGATTGGAATTTTAATGGCGTTAAATCTGCAAACTTCATTTTTAACGCCTCCTTTTGGATTCTCTTTGTTTTATCTCAAAGGTGTATCTCCACCAGAAATAAAAACTAGCCATTTGTATAAAGGAATTATTCCTTTTGTACTGATTCAAGTTGCTTTGTTACTTTTGGTGATTTTCTTTCCCGGTTTGGTGACTTGGTTACCAAGAATAATGGATTAGCATCCATTGATAAAAACCTGTAGAAATATTCTAATGATACTTTTCAACACTTGATATAATACTTCTGGCAACTGATAGATCGACATTACTAGCCCCTTTGTATTTTATCATCCCATAATAAGAAATCCCTGAATCAACATCTATCAAACCTACAACGTAGATGAGGTTGCCATCCGCAAGACCTTTGACGCAGTGTCCTTTGAATCCTTTACTGTTGATAGTTTCAAATTCTTTACTTTGACTCAGACCAAAATTTTCAATTCCTATTTTAGATACAAAAGACTTTAATTGATTTTCCTCAATCAATTCATCCATGTAAACATTCAACTGGAAAACCACATCTCTTCCTTTGGCGACAAATTCAGCATCACTTGATTTCTCTTCAAGAAAAAAATCTGGTAAATGGAATTGAATTTTTTGATCTTTCCATTCATACGGAACACTTGAAAAAGAGCTCAATACAATCCACGAAATCAAAACGGAACTTACAATTAACAACTTCATATCTCAACTATTTTTTGTTCAATTTAGATATTAAAATGATGCTGTATGTCCTTTAAAAAGACAACTTTTGAAAAATACGCTTTATCACCTAAGCCTCTATAAAAGATATTCTTATCAGAATATTTTACTCCTAAATCAGTATAAGCAATGTTCCTATAAGATCCCTTGTTTTCAGATATTTCCTTTCTCAATCCTTTAATAGCACGCATGAGTTCTACTGAAAAAAGATTACTTTTAATCTTAAAAAAAGGCGTTACATGTGGACTGAAGAAAATAATAAGCTTGTTAAAGAATTTACTTTCAAGAACTTTACAGAAGCTTTTGGTTTCATGGCAAAAGTTGCTATTGAAGCGGAGAAAATGAATCACCACCCGTTTTGGACGAACGTTTATAACAAGGTCAATATAGAATTATCTACCCATGATGCAGGAGACATCGTGACAGAAAAAGACAGAAAATTGGCAGCTATAATTGATACACTATAAATGGAATTTAAATCTGACCTTTACCTGGTCCCAACTCCTATCGGTAACCTACAAGACATCACGTTGCGAGCATTAGAAGTACTTGAAAATGTTGATGTAATCCTTGCGGAAGATACACGCACTAGTGGAATATTACTTAAGCAACACAATATCAACAATTCACTAAAAAGTTACCACATCCACAATGAACATAGACTGGTTGAGAATTTAGTAAAGGAAATTGGAAACGGAAAGAAAATGGCGCTAATCTCTGATGCAGGTACTCCTGCAATTAGTGATCCTGGATTTTTATTGGTTAGAGAATGTCTGAAAGCTAATATCAAAATTGAATGTTTGCCTGGGCCTACAGCTTTCGTCCCTGCATTGGTTGCTTCAGGCTTACCTAGTGATCGATTTGTATTCGAAGGTTTTTTGCCTCAAAAAAAAGGAAGACATTCCAGACTTGAGGCCCTGAGAGAAGAATCCCGAACTATGGTTTTTTATGAGTCACCCCATCGGCTAGTAAAGGCTTTGGGACAGTTTGCAGAATTATTTGGCAAAAATCGTCAAGCATCCGTATCAAGAGAACTGACTAAGATCTATGAAGAGACCATCAATGGTACTTTGGAAGAAGTTATGAATCACTTTGACGAAAAAAAAATTAAAGGAGAAATTGTCATCATCATCGCAGGCTCATGAATTTCCAATCCATCACGCAACAAGTCGTTGAGCTTTCTTTAGAATGTGGAGCTTTCATGAAAAAAGAAAGGGAGACATTCAGTTGGTCAAAAGTAGAGTTCAAAGGCAAAAACAACTTGGTAAGCTACGTTGATAAAGAAACTGAAAAGATGATAGTTAGTAAGTTAAAAAAGGTATTGCCTCAAGCAGGATTCATCACAGAAGAAGGCACTGTGAAAACTGGGGAAGAATCTTACAAATGGATCATAGACCCATTAGATGGGACAACTAATTATATCCACGGAGTGCCTTGCTATTCTACAAGCATTGCTTTGGTGAAAGATACTGAACTACTACTGGGAGTAGTTTTTGATGTAGTCAGAGACAACTGTTATTATGCCTACAAAGGTGGAGGTTCATTTTGTAATGGCATGCCCATTCAAGTATCTGAAAATTCTAATTTGGAAAATGCCTTGATCGCCACAGGTTTTCCTTATTATAATTTTGACCGGATGGAAAACTATTTGAACATCCTAAAAGACTTGATGAAAGAATGCCATGGACTAAGAAGGTGGGGTAGCGCAGCAATAGATTTAATTTTCACAGCCACCGGATATTTTGAAGGATTTTTTGAATATAATTTAAACCCTTGGGATGTAGCTGCAGGAATTATAATCGTACAAGAAGCAGGTGGAACGGTGACCGATTTTTCTGGTGGAGACAATTACCTTTTTGGACGTGAAATTGTCGCTGCAAATGGTGTTCATCCAGAATTTTTAGCAGTTGTAAAAAAACACTGGTAAATTTGCAGTATGATACAACTAGTCATTCTAATTCTATTGTTTATTGGAGCTTCAGCCTATATTGGAAGAAAAATTTATCGAGATCTTTCCGCTAAAGAAGAATGCTCTAAAGGTTGTGCAAGTTGTGATATTAGCAAAGAATCTGTTTCATAAACTAACCCTCTCAGCATATTTATTTTTCTGATCGCAATCATGTTGGCAATTTATAAAATGAGCGTAATTTTGCGCCAGTTTCAACGGATCATCTTTTACTGATCATTATTTATTCAAAATGGCATTTAGTTTTTTCAAAAAGAAAAAGAAGAAGGAATCAAATGATTCCCGTTATTTCAATCTAACCGTTAAAGAAGTGGTCAAAGAGACCAAAGACGCGGTAAGTTTAGTTTTCGAACAACCTGCATCTGGTGACCTTCAATACAAGCCAGGCCAATTCGTAACGCTCATTTCGAATGTATCAGGAAAAAAAATCAGAAGAGCATATTCATTATGTACTTCTCCTTATGTAGATAAAAATCCAGCCATTACAATTAAAAGAGTAGATGGTGGTGCAATGTCTAATCATGTCAATGACAATGTCAAAGCTGGAGATGTAATTGAAATAATGGAACCAATGGGTTCATTTGTTTTAGATATTAAACCTGAATACAAAAAACATGTTTTTCTTTTTGGAGGTGGAAGTGGAGTAACACCCTTGTTATCCATTGCAAAGTCCATTTTAAGTGAAGAAGAGAACAGCAAAGTATCTCTTATCTACGCAAACCGTGATGAAGAATCCGTAATTTTCAAATCATCCATTGAACAGCTTCAATCTCAGCATCCAGAGAAATTGAGCATTGTTCAATTTCTTGAAAATCCTCCTCAGGAATGGACTGGAGAAACAGGTTTCATGACAGTAGAAAAACTCAATGAAGTTATTATCAAATTGAAAGATCCTAGTTTTTCGGATGAAGAGTATATGACTTGTGGTCCAGAACCTCTTATGAATATTGTCATGGAAACACTTGACCAATTGGATATTCCATCTGACAAAAAACACATGGAGAGCTTTGTTGCTGGCACTACTTCCCCAAGTGACATTATTGATCAAGATGATCTACCCGAACAATCAGTCACTATTCTCTTAGAAGGTCAAGAGTACCAATATGTGGTTCCTAAGGGAAAATCAATTCTTGAAGCGGGATTAGATGAAAATATTGACATGCCTTATTCTTGTCAAAGCGGACTATGTACGGCTTGCAGAGGGAAATGCTTATCTGGAACTGTTAAAATGGATGAAGATGACGGCCTTTCGGAAGAAGAGAAAGCAGAAGGTTATGTACTTCTATGTGTCGGACATGCGGTCACTGATGATGTGAAAGTAGAAATTGGCTAATTCTTAGACTTTTCTTTAACACGCAAGCGACTAAGGTCTACTTCTGCAGATAAGTATCCGAATGAAGGCCAGTAGTCACTGGTCAACATTTTATCATAAATCTCAAAACCTTTTTCACGCTGTCCATTAAGGCGATACCAGTTTCCTACCCCATAACCTTGAATCAATTGCCTTAAAGATAAATCTGTCTTTTCTAAGTTAAAGAGCTCAGAAGGTCGTTTTAATCCTTTGTACATCAAAAGATTGTTGTGGTAGGCTCTATGCTCTATGACGTTCATTCTTCTTTGAATTGGTTCAAGCAATTCTGTTGCTGTTTCTAAATTACCTAACCTTCGGTAGGTCATATACAAGCAATCTGTTGCTAAAACTAACATGTCATCATTGTTAGATAGATTCAAACATTTTTTAAATCCAGAAATAGCTTTGTCATAATTTCCCTTCAAAAAGTAAGAATAGCCTAATTGATACCAAATATTGAATTGTATCGAAACTCTTGGTATATTTCTTCTGTTTCTAGCACTCCCTTCCTCCATTATTATGGGAACATTTCGCACATAAAAAGCTGCCTTTTCAAGATCCATAATTGCATTATCAAATTCTCGAATGGTTAAAAATGACTCCCCTCGATGACGATACAATTCATATGATTCTGGAAACTTTTCTATACCATCTGTATAAACCTTGATTGCCTCTTTAAAAAGAAACAGGTTCGACAACCTTCTACCAAACCAAATAATATAACTCAAACTATCTGGGTTCGAATTAAAATCTTCAAGTGATTCACTTAATTGATTTTCTCTTTTAGCCTTGTCCCTGGATGAAAGACCTGGTGCGTATAATTTATCTCCTTGCATAGAAATCGCTGAATACTCTTGAATGCTATAGTCAACTACCTCAACAGTATCTTCTTCAATGTACTTAACCACTGAACGTTCTGCATTCTCTATAGGAAGGCATGAATAAAATATGGCTAGAACCTGCATATTTCTCATCACTTTTATTAGCACGTTTGAAGAACATTTCATATTATGAGCAGCAATGAAAATTTTAATACAAATGATGTTTTTGACTCATCCAAGATTTATTATCTGAAGGACCTTCAAAAAACATTGATATTTTTCAACATATTAGTTCAACAATAAAACTAACTCCAATATCTTTAACCTGTAAGTAGTACTGAGGAAAATCTGGATTTATCAATTTAATCTTAAATAATAATCAAAATGAGTGAGTCGTTTATTGAATTCTTGGCCTCCTGGCAAAAATGGATGTATATACTATCTCCGTTGTCAGTAATCCTTGGCATTCTAATTTATGTTTTTTATAAAATAAGATTAGGCGGTAAAAAAGAGCTGAAAGAGAAATATGATTTCGTGAGTAAATACGAAATGAAATTTCTATTTGCCGCTCACATAGCCATCGCAATAGGAATTTTCTTGCTTTGTAATACATATAAAGAACTTACGGTACTAAAAAGTCTTCTTTGGTTTTGGATTCGTCTATTTATTTCAATTTGTATTGGAGTGCTTTATGGATACATCGCTCAATTAATGCTTAAATTCTATTATCCTGGTATTCAGGCCAAAAAGCTTAAAAAATATAGGTATACAACTCGGATCAACCCCAAAAATGGCAATCCAATGAAACTTCTGAGTGAAGAAGAAGAGGATGCTTACTTAGATGAAGGTATGCAGGCTGAGGAAAATGTGTTTTCTGTAGACTATGATGTTTGGATTGATTTAGAGACTGGTGATACTCATATAGAAAAATATGAAGGAAGACTCCATGCTTTAGAATGTGACCGTTGTGGTTTCCAAACTTTAAAACTTGAAAAAGAAGAAGTTACTAAGGAAGCTAGTGAATATGAAGAAGGTGAATTGATCAAACATTATAAGTGCACCTACTGTAAGCGTATTAAACGAAATACAGTAAAGCTTTCAAAACATAAAACGGAAAGTGATTTTAAGGTCACTGAAACGACCAAGTTTGTAGAGAACCCATTACACGACGGACCTCAAGTTATCGCTGTAAAAATCGAAATTCATGGAAGCGATGGCAGCGCTAAAAGCTATGAATTCCAAAATTTGAATGAATCAAGTAAGTTTCTCAAAGAATTTGATTACGGAAAAATCGAATGAGAACTAAGAATTTAAAAATACAAAAAAGCCCATCCCGAGAAATCGAGATGGGCTTTTTAATGATATCTATTTTTTCTTAAGCTTCAGTCGGTTCAACAACTGTAACATAAGATCTGTTTTGTCTTCCTTTTTTGAACTCAACATATCCATCTGTCAAAGCAAATAAAGTATGATCTTTACCCATACCTACATTTTTACCTGCATGGTGTTTAGTTCCTCTTTGTCTAACGATGATGTTTCCAGCGATGATAGCCTCACCACCAAATATTTTCACACCTAGTCTTTTACTATGCGACTCTCTACCGTTTTTAGAACTACCTGCTCCTTTCTTATGTGCCATGGTATTTTCTTATTTAATGTTTTCGATTAAAACTTTGGTCAACCCTTGCCTGTGACCGTTTTTCTTTTTGTAACCTTTTCTTCTTTTCTTTTTGAAAACAATGACTTTATCGTCTTTCAAATGAGATAAGATTTTACCAGTTACTTTGGCACCCTTTACGTTAGGAGTACCTACTTTGACCTTGCCATCATTGTCTACCAATAATACCTGGTCAAATTCTACGGAAGCGCCTTCTTCGCCCTCCAAACTTGGAGTATAAACGAATTGGTCTTGTGTTACTTTGAACTGCTTTCCGGCTATATCAACTATTGCGTACATAAATTTGTTAAATATTCCAGTTTTAAAAATCGGACTGCAAAGCTAGCACTTTAAAGATTTAAATCAAACCAGATCACTACACTTTTATAGTATGAAAAAAAAATAAATTTATTTTCACTTTTTTTTATCCCCTTTTCCACGCTATTTTCAATGAAGTTGTCATTTTAAAAGAGCTCTGCAAATCACTTATTTTCAAGTCATTAAATATTTTTTTCTACCTTGTCACAAGAGTGACTTTTGGATCAAATCACCTTTGATTTTCTGCCCTCTTTTTTTCATATTTGTACTGCTTGTTCAAAGGACTCGACACACCAAAAGAACAAGTCAACCCCATAGAAAAGTAACGATCACCAGCTAATCGTTTTATTTAGCTAATTAGCTGAGGCAGAGGTATGTAAATATCAATGGCTTTAATGGGTGTCTTATGTCTGAAAACAAACTTGATTGCCAATAGAATGGAAAAACAAAATGTAGAAAACGAACCTATCCTAAAAGAGAACAAGGACCGTTTCGTTTTATTCCCCATTGAGAAAGATGATATATGGCAATTCTATAAAAAAGCTGAAGCTAGTTTTTGGACAGCTGAAGAAATCGATTTAGGCCAGGATCTTAAGGATTGGGAAAGCCTCAATGACGGTGAACGTCATTTTATCACGCATGTTTTGGCATTCTTTGCAGCAAGTGATGGTATCGTAAATGAAAACTTGGCTGAAAACTTTGTTTCTGAAGTACAATACACTGAAGCCAAATTTTTCTATGGCTTTCAAATTGCCATAGAAAATATACACTCTGAAACCTATTCCTTATTAATAGACACCTTGGTTAAGGATCCAAAAGAAAAAGACAAGCTTTTTCATGCGGTAGAGACAATACCATGCGTTAAGAAAAAAGCGGAGTGGGCGTTGCGATGGATAGACAATGGTTCATTCGCTGAAAGATTAATAGCTTTTGCTGCTGTAGAAGGAATTTTCTTTTCAGGAAGTTTTTGCTCCATCTTTTGGTTAAAGAAAAGAGGTTTAATGCCAGGTCTGACCTTTTCCAATGAATTGATCTCTCGTGATGAAGGCTTACACTGTGATTTTGCATGTTTATTATATAATGATCACTTAGTGAACCAACTTCCAAAAGAGACTGTTTCTAAAATAATATTGGATGCAGTAGAGATCGAAAAAGAGTTTGTAACGGATGCAATCCCAGTCAAATTAATTGGCATGAATGCTGAGTTGATGTGTCAATATATCGAGTTTGTAGCAGATCGATTACTAATGGAACTGAATTGTGAAAAAGCGTACAATGCAACCAATCCATTTGATTTTATGGAAATGATTTCCCTACAAGGAAAAACTAATTTCTTTGAAAAACGTGTTGCAGAATACCAAAAAGCGGGTGTGATGAATGGTGAAAATGAAGACAGCCCAAAATTTAGCTTAGACGAAGATTTTTAAATGATTATAACAAAACCCTTATTCCCTAACCCTGTTTGCCCATGTTAGTAGTAAAAAGAGACGGACGCCGCGAGTCTGTAAAGTTTGATAAAGTAACAGCACGAGTTGAAAAAATGTGCTACGGTCTCAATACCAATTTTATTGAGCCAATAGATATTGCCAAAAAAGTTATTGGTGGTATATATGATGGTGTGACTACCATTGAGTTGGATAATTTGGCTGCTGAAACTGCTGCCTCATTAACTACTGTGCATCCCGATTTTGCTAAACTCGCTGCGAGGATAGCCATTTCAAATTTGCATAAGGTCACTAGCAAATCCTTTTCAAACACAATGAAAAGGATGTATACTTACATCGATCCTATGACCGGGCAAAACGCGTCATTGATTGCAAAAGATGTATACGGAATCATCAAGGAAAATGCGGCATTGCTTGATTCTACAATTATTTATGACAGGGATTTTAGTTACGATTACTTTGGTTTCAAAACATTAGAGCGATCGTACTTGATGAAATTAGATGGTCAAATCGTGGAAAGACCACAGCACATGCTAATGAGGGTAGCAGTGGGTATTCACAAAGAAGACATTGAAGCGGCCATTGAGACCTATCACTTATTGTCAGAAAAGTGGTTTACACATGCAACTCCTACATTGTTTAATGCAGGTACACCAAAACCACAATTATCTTCATGTTTCTTATTGACCATGAAAGATGATAGTATTGATGGGATCTATGACACTTTAAAACAAACAGCTAAAATCTCACAATCTGCTGGTGGTATTGGATTGAGCATTCACAATGTAAGAGCAACAGGGTCTTATATAAAAGGAACAAATGGCGTATCAAACGGAATTGTTCCTATGCTTAGAAATTTTGACATGACAGCCCGTTATGTTGATCAAGGTGGAGGGAAAAGAAAAGGAAGTTTTGCCATCTATTTGGAACCATGGCATGCCGACATTTTTGATTTTCTTGAATTGAAAAAAAATCATGGAAAAGAGGAACTAAGAGCAAGGGATTTATTCTATGCACTTTGGGTACCTGATCTTTTCATGCAGAGAGTAAAAGAAAATGGAGATTGGACCTTGATGTGTCCTAATGAATGTCCTGGACTTGCAGATACTCATAGTGAAGAGTTTGAAAAGCTTTACACGAAATATGAAGAAGAAGGGAAAGGAAGAAAGACCATCAAAGCACAAGACTTATGGTTCGAAATCCTTGAATCTCAAATTGAGACAGGAACGCCATACATGCTTTTCAAAGATGCGGCTAATAAAAAGTCAAATCAAAAGAACCTTGGAACCATCAAGTCAAGTAATCTTTGTACTGAGATCATTGAGTATACATCTCCTGATGAAGTAGCAGTTTGTAATCTTGCATCCATAGCATTGCCAATGTATGTAACAGATGGAATGTTTGATCATCAAAAGTTGTATGATATCACCTATGTGATTACAAAAAACTTGAATAAAGTAATTGATGTCAATTATTACCCAGTAGTTGAAGCTAAAAATTCGAACATGAGACATCGTCCAATTGGCTTGGGTATCCAAGGATTGGCTGATACTTTCATGAAATTAAGAATGCCATTTGATTCTCCTGAAGCTCGACAATTGAACAAAGAGATTTTCGAGACGATCTACTTTGCTTCTATGACCGCTTCTATGGACTTAGCTAAAGTAGATGGCGCTTATGAAACTTTCAAAGGTTCTCCCGTTTCAAAAGGAATATTCCAGTTCGATATGTGGAATGTCACTCCTTCTGAAAGATGGGATTGGACTTCATTGAAACAAAATGTTAAAAAACACGGCGTGCGGAATTCTTTGCTGTTGGCTCCAATGCCAACAGCTTCCACATCCCAAATATTAGGTAACAACGAATGTTTCGAACCTTACACTTCTAATATTTATACAAGAAGAGTATTGTCAGGTGAGTTCATAGTTGTAAACAAACATTTGATGAATGATTTGATTGAATTAAATCTTTGGGATGATAGCATGAAAAATAGAATCATGCAAGCCAATGGCTCTATTCAAAACATCAATGAAATTCCTCAGAATATCAAAGACTTGTATAAGACTGTTTGGGAAATATCTCAAAAAGCAATCATTGATATGTCTGCTGATAGAGGTGCATATATTTGCCAAAGCCAAAGCTTAAACATTCACTTGCAAGAACCAAACTTCGGTAAGATGACTTCTATGCACTTCTACGCTTGGGAGAAAGGGTTGAAAACAGGCATGTATTACTTAAGAACTAAAGCGGCGGCAGATGCCATTAAGTTTACCGTAGCTAAAGAACAAAAAAGTGATTTCATTCCTGCCAACGACAAGGAAGGTGAAGCCAACTCACAATTTGAGTGCGTGGGTTGCGGAAGTTAAGAAGAATTAAATAGTGATATGAAACCACCTTGAGTAATCAGGGTGGTTTTTTTGTTTTTAACCCACAGTAAAAAAAGATTATTTTCAATGCTTCATTCAAAAAAATGCTAAATCACCATTTTTGAACTACACCCAATATATATTATATTTACATTTTATAAATATATTTCATACATGACAACATTCACTTCTTCATTGCCTGATAATTTATTACGACGACTCAATGATGCCGCTCAAAAGCTGAAAGTTCCAAAGAATAAATTGATCGAAAAGGCACTTGATGTATACTTGGATCAAGTCAATCGTGCAGAATATGTAGCCTCGTATACAGAAGCAGGTAAAGATAGGGACATCATGATGATTGCCGAAGAAGGCATGACTGAATACATGTCAGAAATCAGCGAAAGCAATGAAACAAGGTGAGATCTGGGAACTGTATTTGAATCCCATCAAAGGCAGTGAACAATCTGGAATAAGGCCAGCGGTCATTCTCAGTGGGAACATGATGAACAAATTGCTCAATGTTGTAATCGTGTGTCCATTGACCACAAAAATCAAAAACTACAAGGGTAATGTCGTGTTGACACCTGACAAAATCAATGGTCTCAAAGAAGAATCAGAAATATTAACTTTTCATATTCGCTCTGTGTCCAAAGAAAGACTTCAGAAGAAGATTGGGTCGATTGAAAAAGACCAACTCAAAAACATCAAGCAAGGGTTGGATGATATTTTGAGGTACTAGCACACTAAACACACTGTCATTCTAGGTTTAGATTTCTCACTACACTGCGTTCCCTTCGAAATGACATCTTATTTTGTTCACATTATCCATTTGTCATTTCGACCAGAGGGAGAAATCTAAAACAACAATAAGGACTCACTCCACGATTACTATTGGAAAGTCCTGATTGCATCTCACTAAGGAATACTATAAAGGATCACCTAAAATATTGGAATATCAAAATAGTACGTGATGAGTGACTTTATTGTCGTCTTACTATTTCAAGCAAATCTTTACTCACTTGTACTAATTTTCCTTGTTCTCCTTCAATCTTCGGTGCTTCAATCCCCTTCTCAAACTTCACATCAGTGGTAAATACCCTCGCTTCATCCCAAAGCCCTTGATCAATAAATGACTGCAAGAGTTTGGCGCCTCCTTCAATAAATAAAGACTGGACTTTGCGTTTGTACAAATCATCCAGAATCTCCTCAAGCAGATTCTCTTTTGACAATTGGACATATTCCAAATTCTTTAGCTTTTCTGATTTGTGCAAGTTGTAACAAACCGCAGGTGTACTTTGGTCAAAGAGATTAAGCGATTTGTCAAGCTTCAAATTTTTATCAATAAAAACTCTCAAGGGATTTTTTCCTTTCCAATCTCTGACCGTCAATGAAGGATTGTCGTATCGAGCCGTACTTGTTCCCACCATAATAGCATCCTCCTCAGCGCGCCATTTATGCACAAGCTTACGTGATTGCTCTCCACTGATCCATTTGGAATCAAAGTTCTCTCTAGCCACAAAACCATCTGCTGTCTGAGCCCATTTCAAAATGATATAAGGCCTTTTTTTCTCATGAAAAGTAAAGAATCGTTTATTCAGTTCAAGTCCTTCTTTTTCAAAAACCCCTACTTCCACTTCGACCCCAGCAGTTATAAGTTTTTCTATTCCCTTGCCGTCAACTTGCTCGAAAGGATCTCTGTTGCAGATCACGACTTTCTTGACTTGATGATTAATTAACAAGTCGGCACAAGGGGGTGTTTTGCCATGATGTGCACAAGGTTCCAGCGTCACAAATACAGTCGACTCTTTAAGAAGTGACTTATCTTCAACTGAATTAACCGCATTGACTTCAGCATGTCCCTCGCCATATTTTTCATGCCACCCTTCTCCGATAATTTTATCTTTATGGACAATAACACAACCCACCAATGGATTTGGGCTTACATTTCCAATACCGTTTTGAGCTAGTTCCAATGCTCTCTTCATGAAGAGATTTTGCTGTGATTTGTTCATCTGCCTAAAGATATGTTTCTTTCCATAAAAATAACCTGATGATAGAATCCTTTCCATTGAAAACATTTAAAAACACGGTGACCGTGTTAAGTGAATTCATGGACTATCAGGAGAGCCAATCCATAGCCTACATGGTGATGGAAAAATCATTCAACTTGTCAAAGACTGACATTATCTCAAATAAGATTTTTATTCCTAATGATTCTCAACATCTAAAATATCAGGTAATCATGATGAGACTAGGTTCACATGAGCCTATCCAATACATTTTAAAAGAAGCCGATTTCTATGGAAGGTTGTTTTATGTGAACCCTTCTGTTCTAATTCCAAGACAAGAAACAGAAATGCTGATAGAAATCCTTAAAACATTTCGAAAATGGGGAAAACCAAAAATTGCCGATATAGGGACTGGTTCGGGTTGTATTGCTTGTACTTTAAAACTGGAAATTCCCGGCTCATTTGTAAATGCTTATGATATCAGTACTGAAGCTCTCATAGTTGCTTCAAAGAATGCAACCAATCTCAATGCTCAAGTAGAATTCAATGAATTAGATATTTTAAATGATTCATTACCTGAAAACGAATTTGACTTGATTGTCAGCAATCCACCTTATGTTACAGAAAAAGAAAAGTCAGAGATGAAGGAAAATGTCCTGAATTTTGAACCCGGCATTGCACTTTTCGTGGCAGATAATGACCCCTTGATTTTTTATAGAACAATCCTTTTACAGGCTAAAAATTCCTTGAAACAGAATGGATTATTATTTTTTGAAATCAATGAAAATTTTGGAGATGAAATTATCCGACTTTTTAGTGATCATGGCTTCATCGATTCGATTATCCATCATGATCTAAACGAAAAACAGAGATTTGTATCAGGTGTCAAGCCTTAACCAAGGCTACCTTTTTCACAAACTCTTCATATTTTTCTTTAAGGACTGGATTACGGACTAAACGCATATTTGAACTAAAGAACCTCCAATCCTGAATCATACTGCTAAATGCCAACAACGTGATAGGCATAAAAGCTATCAATCCCGTTTTCAATAACATATTGTATTCCAACGTAGAGATCCACCATCCGAGTAGTCCCCAAGAAACTGGCATCAATACCATCCCAACACCAAAGAAGATCGTGTCCTTGTATACTTTATCTTTGATTCCCTTCATTATATAAGCACCTAAAAGCAGTCCCGGCGCATGTATGATCATACCCACCAAGCCCAGTGGAGCCAGCAATATTGATTTGATGAAATTGATAACAAAATTCTTCTTTCTCTCAAAGGGAAATTTTAAGCCCTCCTTTTCTAAGGCACTAGCAGATTCTAGAATTTCCTTTTCGTCAGCTGAACTCAATTTTTCAGCTACTCGATATCCTAATTCATTTACCTCATTGACCTTTATAGGTAAATCCGAAGGAAGGTCGTGAAAGAAAATTTTATCAAGCACGTCAAATTTATCTCTAGGAAAAGAAACATAGCACTTGGCCACCGCTTCATTATACTCAATCCTTAAATTCTCAATGTTTTCGTTTGTCTGCTCAACTTTCTGGATTTTAATTGGCTCTCCAAAAGCTATATGTACAGTGGACCTGAAAGTCTGATGACGAGAATAATTCATTCCTACAGGCACAATAAATAATTCTTCAGGAGCATCAGGTTCATGCATGGCACCTAGCGCAATTCTGGCAATTCCCTTTTTTGCGATTTTCTTCTGGCGTTTTTCGTCGTGAGAGGCCTCAGGAAATAGAATCAAATGCTCTTTCTTGCTGAAAGCTCGGAAACAATTCTTAAAAATCTCTTCGTTTGCTTTCACCGAATTCACACCATCTCTAATGCGATAAACAGGCATTAGATTCAAAGAATTTAAAAATTTTCTGATTATTGGATTCTTGAAAACATCCGCTCTAACCAAATAATGAATCATTAAGGGAAACCGAGTAGTCATTATCAAAGGGTCAATCAATGCATTTTCATGATTTGCACCAAAAATGACAGGAACGCCTTTTGGAATGTTTTCTTTACCCGATATTTTAATACGTCGAAAGTATATACTCAGTGCAATTCGGACGTAGGCCCAAAACCAGAAATACCAAACAAGCTTAATAATTCTCATCAATCAATAGTGTTTACATAATTCTCCCATTTATCTATCAATTGGGAAAACTCTAGGGGTAGTTCAGAATCAAACTGAACAAATTTCTCCGTCTTAGGATGAACAAATCCCAAAGATTTGGCATGCAACGCCTGCCTCGGAAGAATTTTAAAGCAATTATCAACAAACTGTCTGTATTTAGAAAAAATCGTTCCTTTTAATATCTTATTTCCACCATATGTTTCATCATTGAAAAGTGGATGTCCAAGAAATTTCATATGGGCCCTTATTTGATGAGTACGACCCGTTTCAAGATTACATTTGATTAATGAAACATAACGTAATCTTTTTAAGACTTCATAATGGGTAATAGCATGTCTTCCAAAGTCACCTTCAGGAAATGGAGCGGTAACTCTTCTATCTTTCAAACTTCGACCAAGATTTACATCGATCGTTCCTTTATCTTCACCCGGCTCTCCCCAAACTAAAGCGTAATAGGTTCTTTCTATACTATGGTCAAAGAATTGTTTCGCAAGATGCGTCATAGCTAGTTCAGTCTTTGCAATCACTAATAAACCACTCGTATCTTTATCGATTCTATGAACTAATCCGGGTCTTCCGTCATTATTTGGCATGGTCGGTAGATTTTGAAAATGCCAGCTGAGCGCATTGACTAAAGTGCCCGACCAGTTTTGATAAGCCGGATGCACGACCATTCCTGCTTCTTTATTAACAATAAGCAAATCCTCATCTTCAAAAACAATATTTATAGGAATATCCTCAGGAATCAATTCGCTATCTCTAGGTTCTTCGGGTAAGGCAACGACAATTTCATCATCAGGACGTACCTTATAGTTAGGTTTGATCTTCTTTTCATTGACCAGTACATGGCCATCTTTTATTACTTCCTGAACTTTATTTCTTGTCACATTGGGCAAGCGTTCCATTAAATATTTATCCAATCGCAATAATTCTTGGCCAGGATCCACGTGTATTCTGTAATGTTCAAATAGCTCTTCCCCTTGATTTTCTACATCCATGGTTGCAAATTTATAGTAATGGCATCTAATTTGTTAGAAGGATAGATGTGGAAATTGATCGGGGCAATATGATCGTTTATGGAGTAATTCATGTATTTCAATCATTTTTTCCTTTCATTGATCGAAAAATTTATTTTACTATTATGTTAATTGATAAAATTGCTAAATTAAAAAACGAAAAAAATTTAAATCAAATAATTATGAAACTGACATCTCAAAAAATCCTTAGCGTATTATTTATATGCGCTATTACATTCTCTACTTCAATTGCACAGCAGTCAAAAAAAGAACTGCAAAAAGCAGTGAACGAAAAAGCAATGAAAAGTGCTAGAAAAGAAGCGAAACAGCTCGGGAAAGACGGATGGGACGTATTACCTGGTTCTCTTCCACTAGACAAACAAATCGAAAAAGCTTGGATGAAACAAGCCGAGACTGACGATAATGGTTATGAAAAGTACTATACAGGAACAGGAGCATCATTAGCAGGAACGCAATCTGCGGCTAAATTGCAGGCTTCTACTATTGCCAAACAAGATTTAGCTGGTAAAATTAGCTCTAGTATGGCATCTGTGATTGAAACTAACTTGAGTACTACTCAACTTTCTGCAGAAGAAGCTGCTACAGTTCAAGAAACTGTTTCCGCATCTACAGAAGTTATCGCTCAAAAATTAGGAAGAACTATCACATTGACAGAACTATATAGAAGAGTTGGTAAAAACTACGAATGCCAGTTTAGAATTGGTTACAGTGCTGAAATGGCTAATGAAGCTGCCAAAGAAGTAATCAAAAAGTCTCTTGCTGATAAAAGCAATGTTACTCGTGAAAAACTTGACAAGTTGATGAATTTCTAAAAAGGAAATTCCGCAATCTTTAAAATAAATTTATAACAAAGGGAAGAATTAAACTTCCCTTTGTTATTCCACAAATTAGCCTTCTATTAGACCATGAAAAGAATTTTCTCACTAGCCCTAATAATGATCTTAGCTCAATTGGCGTATAGCCAGGCCCCAGCATGGGTGAGTTATGAAACAAGAACAGTTCGATATTCTGACACGAAATATTTAGTCGGATTTAGTTCAGAAAAAGTGGTGCGCGATGATCAGCCAAGAGAAGATCTTTTGGAAAAATTGTCAGGATATGCTAAGGACAAATTAGTTCAAAGTGTTTTGACTGAGATCAAGTCAACCACTACTATGTCTATTCAAAATACTAATGGGGTTACCAACGAAGAACTTAAGTCCGCAAGTGTTGCCTCAGCCAACGCCACAATCGCGGGATTGAAAGTTGAAACTTACTATGAAGACAATAAAAAAGATGACTTTGCATATGCTTTTGCTTACGCATCAAAGGCTGATGTAATAAAGTATTATGAAAATGATATTAAAGCCAAGCTGGATAAGTTTTCAACAGATTATAGTATCGCTGAAAATAATTTCTCACAAGGAAATAATCAAAAAGCTTTAAAAGCACTTTTTGGAATTCAGACAGATTTAGGAAGTGTAGCGCATGGCCAAATGCTTTTGGTAACTATGACTGGAAACTACAACTTGCCCTCCCTTAAAAGAAATGAAATAAACGCTTTCAAATCGAAAGTGGAATCCAAAATAAATGAAATCAGTAGTAATCAGAAGATTACTTTAGAAGATGCGGCTTACTTCATTGCTTTTTCTATGAGTACCCAAATGGATGATAAGTCTCAACCAATCGTTGTGAATAACTTCACATTTGAAGATACACCAATGGGAAGTAGATTTTCAAGAAGACTACAAGCTGCAATAGGACAAAAGCTCACACAAGAAGGTTTTGGCATTGCTGAAAACATACAAAACAGTCCAGGTGCCCTTATTTTAAAAGGAACGTATTGGGAAAACGGTGACAAATTAAAAATCACTTCTACTGTCAGAACACAAGCTACATCGCAAGCATTGGCAAGTGCTGAATGCTTCATGCCTATCCGAACATTGGAAAGTATAGGCGTTGCTTATAAGCCCGAAAACTACAAACAAGCAATGATCGACCAAAAGATCTTTGCTGAAAACGAAATCGTAGGTGGCAATATGAATGTGGAAATCTGGACCAACAAAGGGAAAGACAACCTTATTTATACAGAAGGAGAAGAACTAAAATTATTTATCCGAGCAAATAAGGAGTGTTATATCCGAGTAGTTTATTATTTCGCAGATGGATCAAAATACCTAATGATTGACAACTATTACATCAACCGGGATATTGTCAATAAAACTTATGAATATCCTGAGACATTTGAATGTGCAGGTCCATTTGGTGTGGAGACGCTACAGTTGAATGCTCAAGTCGATCCTTTTGACCCTTTGAATGTTGATTCTGATGACTTTATTGTAGATGACACTCAGACAATTCAGGTTAAATCTAGAGGGTTCAAGAAGAAAAAGTCTACAGCAGTAGAAGACATTAAAGCAGAAAGAAGACTTGTGTTTACCACCATGAGTAATTGATTTTTTCTGATTTTTCAAAACAAACCGAACATCTAATGAAAACTAAAATACTCATAGTAGCTCTGTGTGCATACTGCAGCACGGCTTTAGGACAACAGCTTGTCATTGACAACCAGGGTCATTCTGGTCTAATTAATGATTTAGCGTTTATCAAAGGAGGAAAATATCTTCTTTCAACTTCAACCGATAAGACTGTAAGAATCTGGGATGTTGGGGCTGGTTCGCTTAATAAAACCTATCGTTTTGAGCAACAAATAGGTGTAAACGGCAAAATTTACGCATCTGCATTGTCAAAAGATGAACGATTTTTATTTCTAGGTGGATTCTTTGATACACCGGGAAGTGATGGATCGAGTATCGGTGAAATTCGTGTACTATCACTTTTTAGCGACAAGTTGATCAAACCGGTAGTGGGACACTCAAATGTGGTATTGGATCTGGCTATCTCCAATGATGGCAGCAAGCTCATGAGCTCTTCAGCGGACAACACCATTAAGATTTGGGATATTACGAATCTAGGAGAAAACTCAACACCAGAATTGCTAGCTTCAATAGATGTTCAAACTCAACTTAACTGTATTGCAATTAATTCACAAGGAACAATGATTGCTGGTGGAGATTCAGATGGCTATTTAAGAACCTGGAACATTTCAGATGTCAGTAACATCACAACTGCAAAATCGAAAATTCATGAAGAAGAAATTAGAGATCTAGCATTTACTAATGAAGGCACAAATCTTTTTTCATGTGGTGATGATGGAAGAGTAGTAAAATGGACTTCTGGCGGAAAATTCATGGACTTTTTCGCTGATTTACCAGGGGCTGTAGGATCTATTGAAATTTCCAATGATGATAGGTATATCACCGCTATGGGAAGAGCAGGCATTGTATATGATATAGAATCGAAAAGTGCAATGTCCAGTTTTGGTCTACATACCAATTCAGTAAGTGCCACCACTTCGGCTCCTTTTACGACTTTCGACTCTAAAAGTGGTAGTTATATTGCTTCAGCAGGAGGAGATGATAAAAATATTTTTATCTGGGATTTAATGAGTGGAGACGTAGCACGAAATCTTGTGGGTAGTGGAAAAAGCGTATTTGCGGTAAGTGGAAGTGAATCAGGGAATATTTTGGGATTTAGCCAAAATAACCCAACCGGAAACTTGGATGACGTCAAACTTGAAAGAAAATTTGATTTAAAAGAACTGATTTTAGACAGATCCGAAGTAAGTCAAAGAGGGTTTACCAAAAGCAAAGTAAATGGAGGCGGAAAGTACATCGCTAAAGAATCTTCGAATTCATTTTTAATTGGAGACCAAGAAGTTCAAACAGACGAATATGAAGATGGAACTGTTCGAAGTTTTACTTACGTTCAAAATGATGAAGCTGTGGTTGTTGGCTCATCCTTTTCATTAAAAAAATATACCACTGACGGCCGAGTACTTGGCTCATACAAAGGTCATGAAGGTGAGACTTGGGCTGTAAGTGAAATAGTCAGCAGAGGAATACTGCTTTCTGGAAATAGTGACCAAACCATGAAATTATGGAATGTTTCTACAGGTGAAAACATTTTAACGCTTTTCGTGTCTCAAGACAATGAATGGGTAATCTGGACGCCTCAAGGGTTTTATGAAGCTTCAGCTGGTGGAGAGAAATATATTGGCTGGCACATAAATAAAGGGAGAGGAAAATTGGCTGAATTCCATGATGTTGCAGCTTTTAGTCATCATTTTCATAGAAGAGATGTAATTGAGCGAATACTAGAATTGAAATCTTTCAAAGAAGTAGCCGCAGAACTTTCATTGAGTTTGAGTCCAAAAGAAAATGTAATCGCTCCAGAAATTCAATGGGTAACTCCTGAAGCAACGACTAGTATCGTCAATGGTAACAGCACAATAGTCACTTTCTGGGTGAAATCAAAATATCCTATTTCTCAAATAAAATTGATGGCCGATGGGAGGCCAATCGTCAATCAAAAGGATGTGAGTATATCAGGTGATGACAGAGCGGAAGAAGTTGACATAACCGTAACGATCCCGCAAGGAACTAGTGGAATATTTAGTCTCACGCTATTTGTTACGGATGGTAAAAACAAAATTACGTCCACAGAAAAAATTGTTTCTTTTGTTGCACCAGATGATGTGGAACAAATTGTACAAGAGTTTTCACTGGAAGATGAGGTTGCTGAAGAGTATGTAGAACCAGTATCCACACCAGCTCCTGCAACTCCGGTTCCCGTATACACATCCAACACTGGTGGTCAAGACAGAAGTAGGTTGACTTTAGATCCTGTAAACGATGATCAAAAACCACCAGGACAATTATTCATGGTTTCAATTGGTGTTTCCAAATTCGTCAACCCGGAATACAATCTGAATTTTGCTAAAGCAGATGCAGACGCAGTTGCTGACATGTTTGATGATCAAAAAGGAAAAATGTTTGAGAGAGTTACTTCCATTAAATTAGTTGATGAAAGGGCAACCAGAGCGAAAATTATTTCCACATTTGAAAAGCTTGAAAAATACACCAGTGTAGATGATTTTGTTGTCATTTTTATGGCTTCACACGGCATGAATATCGATGGTAAATTTTTCTTTTTACCACATGACGGAAATGCTAACAGTCCAAGATCTTCATGTATAGCTTGGAGAGACTTTTCAGATTTGATAGGAAACATTCCTGCTAAAGTTATTCTTTTCATTGACACATGTCATAGTGGACAATTGGGAACAGACATCCCACAAAAATCACAAGATAATACGGAGGCCGTCCGGGAAATGTCTTCTAAAGAGTATGGAGTTGTAGTGATGGCCGCTGCAACTGGTTATGAGTATTCATTGGAACATCCAGATTGGGGACATGGAGCCTTTACCCTTTCATTATTAGAAGCTATTGGTGAAGGAAAGGCTGATGTCAAACCGGATGGAATTATCTATCTCAGGGAACTCGATTATTATCTCGCTGACAGAGTGAGAGAGTTAACGGGTGGTCGTCAACATCCTACAACGCAAAAGCCTAGCTCTATTAGTAGACTGCAAATTGCTAAAAAGCCTTAATTGCGATTGATTGATCGAATACTTTCTACGATCACTGAAAACATAATAATGGACCCACCAATCAATATTTGATTGGTGGGTTTTTCATTAATGAATAAATAGGCTTGAAAAATCCCAAATAAAGGGGTTAAACAAGTGAAAATACTTACTGCGGTTATAGAAAAATGCCTGAAACTTTTTACTAATAATGTATGACCAGTTGCTGTGGTGTAGAGAGCAAGTATTACGATCGGGAACCACTCTAATTTGAAAACACCCATTTGCTGTTCAAAAGGAAAAAGGAAAATGCTTGGTAATAATAGAACCGCAATGATGGCAAGTTGATAGTACATCAATAATACTCCTGAATGATTTGATACACTTTTTTTCATCATAATATTTCTGAGAGAATACAGTACTGCAGATGAAATTCCAAAAATGATTCCAAGTGTTACTTGATTTTCAAGGTTATATTCCGGCACCAAAAAAAACACCCCGGTAAAAGCAATTCCTGCTAATATCAAATCCGGCAACTTGAATTTAGTTTTTGTCAATAATGGCTCCAAGACGGCCGTTATGACTGGGTAGGTGAACAATGAAAGCATTCCAATTGCTACGTTAGAATATTTCAACGCCCAAAAATAGGTGAGCCAATGAGCTCCCATAAATATTGAACTGGCGAAAATAAATTTAAAGGATCTCTCCCATCCAAGAAATGTTTTGCTTTTGGTAATTTTTAAAAAAAGATACAAAGCTAAAGCCCCTAAAGCACATCGTATCCAAATGGTTGTGGGTACGGGAAGGCTAATAATTCTTCCCAAAACACCAGATGAACTCATGATCAAAATAGATAAGCCCAATTGCAAAAAATGGAAAGCTCGATTATTCATGAAAGATGGATAAATAAGAAAAAATCAATTCAGCAATATTATTTTCAATTGTTAGATACAACATTATAATTTGTTCGCAATAATTCTCTTTAAAATCGTTATTTTTAAATAAAAATCATTCTAAATATTTATGGTCAACTTAAACTTCCCTTATCTCCTCCTTAGAACCGCCTTCTCTTTTATGACATGTGATGGACATATAGACCGCAATGAGGTATTAGCGATTAAAGATATGGACAAGACCAATCATCTTTTTGGTGATATAGATGTTGCTAGCGAACTTGAATTAATGCTGGAAAGGATCAATTTGAAAGGGATGGATTTCCTTAAGGAATACTTTCGAAAAATAAATAAAGCAGAATTGACCTTGGACCAAGAGATGGAAGTTCTCAAAGTAGCTGTAGACATCATATATGCAGATGAACATGTTAAGGATGAAGAAATAAAATTTTTACGAGTCCTTAGGACGATGCTCAAAGTGAATGATGAAAAGATTCTAACAGAATTCCCTCAACTTGCAAAAGACTTTATGTGGGAAGATGAATTTACCGAAGAGTATGTGAAAATTTTGTACAGCAATTATTTCAAGAATCAAAAACTTCCAGTATTCGATGTCACTGATGTCAGAGATATCACAGATGAAATTGAAAAAGGTGAGAGCTAGTCTTCACTTTGTGAATGAAAAAAGCACTGTGGTCTTCAGTGCTTTTTTTGTCTTTTAGTTTTTATTCATCTCGCAAAGTATCAACGGGATTGGTCTTAGCTGCACGTAGAATGGTCACACTTGTTGTGGAAAGGCCTATAATAATAATTCCAAGAGCAGACAGAAGCACTGGCACTATATTCATAGGTATGTGATAAGCATATATTAAATCAAGCATCCACGAAGTGCCATAATACCCTCCCAGAGAACCTAAAATACCTGCTACCATTAAAATGATTACAAATTCTCGATTAAGCAACAAAACTACATTGGCAACGGATGCTCCCAGTGCTTTTCGTATGCCAATTTCCTTAGTTCGTTTTGCAATGTTTAATGATGCCAAAGAATAAATGCCTGAGGCAGATAACAGTCCTCCTAAAACAGTCAAGAACAAAAATATTTTTTTTAAGTTCCCATTTAATTGCTTCGTCCCTTCCAGTAAAACATCCTCTTGAAAATGGCTCACATATGGGTTTGATGGAAAGAGATCTTTCCAAAAAATTTCAAGAGCAGCATTTGCTTCTTTCAAGTCAGACTCATCTGCCCGAATAACGATTTGCCTCCATCGCTCAGGTCTTGTCGCATAGAACATAAAAGGTTCAGGGTCTTTAGAATTATAAACATTGTCGACAAAATCTTCTATTACACCAATGATCTTTTTCCTTTGACCACCTCGAACTAAATATTGGTTGATTGGATCACCTTGAATTCCTAAGGTCTTTACAAATTGCTCTGTTACAACTACTGCCTCAGCATATTCATTCGCATTGTCATAATCAATGGCTTTCCCTTTTACGAATTTGAATTTCATGGTTTCAAAATAGTTTTCTCCAAATTCCAAATGCCTCACATCATAATCTACATTTTCATAGGTCACCGGATTGTTGTAGGTGCTCCATCCAATATGGTGTTCCGTAACACCTATGCTCTTTATGATTGGACTTGTCTTGGCTTTAGCCAACATTCTCTCGTATTGTGAACTACTCTTAATATCAATTGTCAATATTTGTTCCTTGTCGTATCCAAAATCAATGGCTTCTTGAAATTTATTGTTTTGGATAAATATGACACCACCAACTAAAACTATAATAGAAATGGCAAACTGAATAGACACTAAAGTTCTGGTTAAAAAATTGGTCCCCTTTACTTTTATCGTTCCTTTCAATAAAGTGACCGCATTGAATTTGCTACTAAACAAAGCTGGGTAAATACCGGCTAACATTGCAGCAAGGAAAACCAATATTAACAAAGTAATGACAAGATTGACACCACTTAAATCTTCTAACCCATAAGGCAATTCCCACATGGTAGTGAATTCAGGCACTATAATTTTAGACAAACCATACCCAACGATTAATGAAAGAAATATTACCAATATCGTTTCTAAAAAGAATTGAGATATTATTTGACTTTTATGAGCACCTAATGACTTTCTGACTCCAATTTCCTTAAGCCTGTTGCCTGTAAGTGCTATGGATGTATTAGTCAAATTGAAACATGCTATAAGCAAAATCATCGATGCCAGGACAATGAATATCAACAATGGCTCAATTTCAATGGGTGTATTGAGGTAGGTCCAAGTAACATCATTCCTATTGATCTCTGATTTGAAAGGTTCCAAGGTGTATTTTTCTACTTTTTGCTCGGTAAAAGCTTCATTTCTTTGAGGAATGTATTTGGAGAAAAGTTTGCCAATATTCTCCACCTGATTCGGGTCTTCAATTTCAAATAGAATCGCAGGCAAATTCCAATCACTCCAAACAGGTTGATCCATAGCTCGCATTTCTTCAAAATGTTCGAATCGCATGAGAAAAGGTAAATACAACGTACTATTCACCGGTATTTTATCAAACACACCTTTCACAATCACTTTCCTCTCTACCCCTCTAGCGAAATTCATGGTCAATACCTTTCCTATCGGATCATCATCACCAAAATATTTTGTCGCTCTTTCTTGATCAATAAATACACTATTCCTGTCTTTGAAAGCCACATGACTGCCTGCAACTAAAGGAATATCAAACATGTCAAAAAAAGTACTATCAGCATATACGACTCTTTCGCTGAAAGCATTATTTACACTTTTATCTTGATCAAGGTAACTCACACTTGCACCTCCTCCTTGGCTTCCAGCGAATCGAGTAAATCTTTTAATACCAGCAAAATCTTTGGCCGCCATAGGGCCCACTAATAAAGGAGCACTGACCGCTTGTCGTTTATCTCCACCGGAAAGTTCCACATGTGCATGAATTCTGTAGATATTTTTTACAGCTTCATCTTCATAAAAATCGTCATATTCAATATTGAATGCTACTAGTATATAAGCGGTTATACAACAGGCCAAAGAAATGCCTAAACCAAATGTATTAATGATAACATAGCTTTTATTCTTAAGTAAATTTCTAAATGCTACTCGGAGGTAATTCTTAAACATGGCAGTTTCGTTTTAGGTTTCATTTGAATAACAAGGTCAATCTATATACCAGAAATGCATAATAGTAACAACTTGGCGCATAGTACCTTTATATTTTTTATAAAAGTATAGCGTCCCTATTTCACAAGTGTCATGGCACTGTAAGCAATTGTAAAATGTTGTCACGACAAAAAATTTAATCATTTTCATTAGAATACTATTGAATTTGTACTTTGCTCTCAATGAAATCCGTTAACTTATTTTAATTAGATAAAATCGATAAAACTATGCCTCAAAAGATATTGAAGACTGTGACTGTATTAATATTCGGATTAATTGTTGCTTCATGCCAAAACACGGAAAAGAAAGCTGCTCAGGTCAAAGATGAAAATAATTTTGAGGAAGCATCCAGCACCGCTATTTCCTCTTCCTCGAAGATTAGGACTGAAAAAGATGTTCGGTCCTATCTAGAAAAAGCGGAGTTTCGTATAGAAGTTAAAGGTCAAGTAATTTTTAGGGAAGATCAGTTAGGAGATGCAAATCCAGCAGATTTGAAATCAAGTATCAATGTTCTACGAGAAAATGAAGAGCAAAACAAACTCGCCATTTATTATTTAAGAGTTGCCGGATCAAGCTTAGATGATCTTGAAAATAGCGTCAGCTTTATAAATGATGTAATTTTAATCGATTCAGATTATTTGGAACACGTTGACAGGATGGTTAAATCCATTCAACGTCAAGATAGACCTACAATTAAAAAAGCATTATTAAATACGATTAAAGAAATGTCAGATGCTCAGTGCGTCGATTACCTTCAAAAATGCGGCTATGTAATTGACCAAAAATCATCTCCTATAAAATACAATCCAAGGGCATTAAAAGGGTTGCCAATGGATTTACGATTGGCTTTTTTGAATAACCTAAAATCAGAAGAAGATGAAATTGCTTCATCAGTATTTAGTCAAATGAAAACTGACCTAGGACTAACGAGTTGATTTTACGATCAAAAAGCAATTCTTAAAACTTCAAGCAAACAGGTTGAGAAATAGCAATTTCATTTCCTGTAAAAGTCAAAAGTCCAGAATTACGGTCTCTATTAAAGACCGTTATATTGTTTGACTTTTGATTCGCAACCAATAAAAATCTATTGTCAATATCAGGAGATAAAGTGAAGTTCCTTGGCCAATCTCCTCTGACAGATTCATGGTTAAGCTTCACCAAAGTGCCATTTTCAGCCAATTCCAAAATCACAATCGAATTGTGCCCACGATTTGATCCATATAGGAACTTTCCATCATCTGAAATATGAATATCTGCGCAAGCATTGTCACCTTCATAATCCTCAGTTATTGTACTGACTCTTGATATCTCCTTTAAATCACCGTTCTTTTCAATGGCTAGTGATACCATCGTACTTGACAATTCATTAATTATGAAGGCAAATTTTCTTGTGGGATGAAAAATCAAATGTCTGGGTCCGTCACCTGGTTGTAATTTTATGGCTGTGGTTGGGTTTGATAGTTCTGTACCGTTTAAGTGATATTTTATTATTTCATCTTTACCCAAATCTACAGCGTATAAAAACTTTTTATTCCATGAAAATTTCACACAATGTGCATGAGGTCCAGCTTGTCTTTCCGGATCACCTCCTTTACCCTTATGTTGTCCTACAAAAGGGTTTTCATGAATAACTCCATCTCTATCTATATTATAGGATACAATATTCCCTGTCACATAATTACCAATTGCTAAAAGAGATTCAGCGTTATTCAATGCAGCGTAACATGGATAATCCCCTTGGCTAGATTGCTCGCTAATTAAGGAAAGTTTAGTCCTTTCGGTATTCCATTTAAATGAAGAAACTTTGCCATTTTCAGTCTCGTTTACGGCATAGACTTTATTTCTATCTTTGCTTATTGCTAAATAAGAAGGGTTAGTTGTTTTTACTATTAGACCTTTGTTTTCTAGTGTTCCATGCTCAATATTAAAATTGAGGAGTGTAATACCGTCATTTCCACTCCCAGTATAAGCACCTACCAATAACTCTAGCTTAGGTATTCCACTTTTTAGGGATTGATTATTTGTCTTGGGAACACAAGACATGATTAGGAGAAAAATTATGAACAATGAATCAGCAGTATGAAATTTTTTCATGAATTGGTTTTTAAAAGAACACGAATATAGGAACTGCGAACCTCCCTTCAAAACCGATCACATTCGAAAACGTCATGTTTTTATGAAATCCATATTTCGTATAAGTTTGCAGCTAATTTTAGAAAATCAATGAAAGCAATTCGAAGTATATATCTTATTATTAACTACAAGACTTTTGTCGTTACATTTTTGTCATTAGCATCTACATGGCTCTGTGGATATTACGGATTAAAAGCCGATTACCCGTTGACTCTGATTGGTATTGCCATTGTATTTCCGGTTGTGTTTTCCATTGATAGTGCTTATAAAAGACGAGAAACAGCACTGGGTAATTTGGGTGATATTAAGAATCATATGATGGCCATCTATCATGCATCTAGAGATTGGCTAGATCCTGTCAGTTCGGATTTTCAGCAGGCAACAAAAGAACGTCTCTCAAATACTTACTCTGCGCTTCGAACATTGTTTTTATCTAAAAATGAGGAAGAAATTTCTGCCCATGAAAAAGCTTTGGCTGAAAAACTTTCGGATCTATCTGGTTCCTTACAAGACTTTAGAAAACATGGCCTTCAAGTAGGAGAAATGTCTCGCGTTAGCCAATATATTAGTAAAATCAGTGGCTCAATGGAGGGCATGAAAGTTATATTAAAGTATCGTACTCCTCTAACGCTGAGGGCTTATAGCAAAGTTTTTATTTATAGTTTTCCAGTAATATACGGTCCCTATTTTCAATTCGTCTCCGAAAAATATAGCCATGGACTTGAGTACATGATGCCTATCATTTTCAGCTTTATTTTAGTTAGTCTTGACAACATTCAAAACCATTTGGAAAATCCTTTTGATCAAATTGGAGAAGACGATATCAAATTTGATGTTGAAGAGTTCGAAAAAATAATGGATTAAGCAGTTCGAAAGGACAATAGTTTTCTAAAAATAGATTAGCCTACCTATTTTTACCCAATAAATAAGCATTCTAAGCCCTCTAATAATTAATAACAGCTTATTTTTTATTAATTTGTATCATTCATTTTATTTAATGGCGTTGAGAATTTTTCGGCACTTGAAAAATACAATTTGAACGGATAGAAAATGGCAGATAAAGTAATTCATCAAATCGAATCAGATATTGATTCAACCAAGAAAAAAAGGAATGAAAACAAGCTCGATGCTTATGAACTTGGAATGGAATTGCTGTTTAATACTAAAAAATCTTTAGAATATTTAGAATCAACACTGGGCATCAATGATGCTCGCTACATGCTTGTTAGTGATAATTTAGCTCAAGAAGCCCTACAATGCGGCATTGATTATTTCAAAGCCATGAAAGACAATTCAAGATTCTCAGAATCCAATGCGCTTGAAATTTTGAATACGGCTAAGATTATTTCGAACAATGTTCAAACCATCAGTAGAATTGAAGACAACATTGAAGGAATACATGATTGGGTAAAGGCACAAATACAACATGATAGTCACAATAAAATTTATGATTTCAATATCATCCTTTTAAAAACTGCCTTTTCCTTTATGACTTGTGATGGGGATATAGACCCTAACGAGGTGGCTTTAATAAAGAAGATGGCCAAAGAAGAAGCGGTTTTCGGCCAAATAGATATCGATGAAGAACTTGATAATTTTATTCGTGGAATTAACTCAATGGGAATAAGCTACCTTAAAAACTATATATCCATCGTAAAAAACACGGAATTTACTCCTGATCAAGAATTGTCATTGGTGGATATGGCTGTAAATACATTGTATGCAGATGGTCGAGTAGACTATAATGAAATTAGGTTTTTTAGAATTTTCCGATCACTATTAGGCGTTTCAGATGCCTTGATTAAGAAAAAATGTCCGCAACTTACAGACGAATTTTTTGAAAGCGATATCTTTTCGCATTCCTTTTTGAAGCAATTGTTTGATGATTATTTTGACAAAATTGAAATGCCGCTATTTGATAACTTGCACTAAGAATTAATTAGAGGACTCTGGTAAAGTAATTGTAAAAGTTGTTCCTTCTCCTAAAGTACTTGCAACTTCTATGATTCCCCCATTTTTTTCAACCTGACTTTTAACTATATAAAGACCGACCCCAGTACCTTCTATTTCAGGGCTTTCATCTATCCTTTCAAATATTTGAAATAATTTGTTCTCATCTTTACTCATATCGATTCCACGTCCATTATCTTCTATCATAATGATGGCTTCACCTTGGGATCGAATGGATTGAATATAGATTTCAGGGGTCCTATTCATATGCTTGTATTTTATGGCATTACTGATCAAGTTTCTGAACATGCTTTTTAAGTCAAATGATGAAGCATAGACGCTCTTACAAGAATTAAAATCCACACGCAATTTTGTTTGGCTTTCTTCAATTTCTAATTGCAGTTCTTTCTCTACTTCATACAGTGTCTTTTTTAAATCACAATGAGACTTTACCGTAATTCCTGCTTTTTCCTTTTTCAATAACTCTACAAAATCCTTAAAAGTCTCCAACCATTTATTTACAGAATGATCCATTTTACCTAATACAGCTTTTTGATCAGCTTCATTTTTGCTAGACGAACTTCTCAGCATGTCAACTAACCCTTTAATATTTAGAGCTGGACTCCTTAAATCATGAGTAATTTTAAATGTGAAAGCATCAAGTGATTGATTGATAGATCGCAATCGGTCGTATGCATCCATTTTTCTTTGAGCAGATTGCCCTAGCAAAAAGCCAGCAAATCCCAAAACAATAGGTGCTGTATCTACTACAAAATGGATCACATTTCTAGCATGGAGTTCGGTTATTCCATTGATTGAAAATGAAAGATTGTTAGATATTAAATCAAGACTGATAGAGAAAACGGGAAAGAAGAGACCAAATAAAATCCCTCCTAGTGTATACTTGAGCCTAACTGAAGACTTAATTGGTTCCATAAAACTGGTTTGAGGTTTGGAGTCAATTAAAGAATATAACTTTTTACATTCTCCAATTGGATAATAAAAGAATCTAACAGATGGCGATAATTTATAATATTAGGAAAAAAGACGGTCTCTTCAAAATAATACGTATTGAAAGAAATTTTTCTAATTAGCACGAACCAAAAAATCAAACAGGTGATTCTTTACATTTACTGTTAAAAGCATTACTCAATACATCCCTAATATTTTTCTTGCATTGATATATTCCTTTTGATATTGCTCCTCCATTTGTAAATCACCTACCCAAACCTCATTCAAAAACTGTTTTGCTCCCTTAGAATAATATTGGTATTCTCTAGACATGCAATCTTTGGTATCAAATTGCCATTTGGCCAAACTACTTTTGGCGCCAAACCAATTTTTAACATCCCAATATGTCAAATTTTCATCCATCAAAACCATCTTTTTCAGTTCGAAATATTTATGTCGATTCTGGCGAAACAAATATGAGGGCTTCAATTCTTCGATTGGGATAATATTGTAAAGAAGCCTGTTCCATAATTCGGATACATCCATTTTGAATTTAATTCTCAAACTCTCATCAAATTTCCATTGAATCCATTCTAGCGCACTGATTGTATCTGTTGCGTTAATTCTTTTATTGGCTAGATATGAAATGAACTCATCTGATTTCATGTCTAACATTATATCATAATAGACCTCTTTTAATTCTCCTTCCTCCTGATCTGTCAATCCATTATTAAGCATCAATAGGACCCTTTCAAATTGGATTTCAATAGAGTCAGTAACTTGATCGTCCTTAGCATACACTTTCCAAGTTGTCATACTTAGAGGGTATTGAGGAGGGCAATAAAAGCAGTCTGCGAAAAACGAAAACAATACGGTAAGGAAAATTGGAACGAACAAAAGAAACCCTACAATAGCATACCTGCCTTGCCTTTTTCGTTTTACTTGATGAGCAGTTTTGTATTTAGACACTTTATCTGGAAAAACATCAATTTTCAGTTTTTCCGTTTTAAATATCACATTGTAGACTCTTTTTGCCTGATGGATTTCTATTAAATCTCCTTCGTTAAATTTATGATACAAGTCTGCTTCCACCCGCATGCTTTTTTCTCCAAAGTACAGATGGTAGCTAGTTCGCGACCTGCCTTTTTTACTTTTATGTCTGACGGACTCTTTATGCGTGACTACCCCTTGAACAATTTTTTTTTCATTGTCTTGTAGATCAAGAACAATTCCTCTTGTGATCCAAAAAATCACTAACCCAAAAATGGCAGCCATTCCTAATACGGCATAAAAGAAAAAATCATCTTTACCACCGGCCATAGACAGCATGAAATAAAATATCCCACCAGCAAACACCGTGAAAAAAGGAATGAAGTAAAATCCTTTTTTAAGTTTCTTTCGTTCATCCGGAGAAAGAGGGGCATAAGTCACTTTCAATAAGCTATCTGTCATTATCTATGGTTTTACCACACCACAAAGTCATTCTCCAGATTTTCGATTCTAGAGGTAGGATGCTGTTTGCCCTTGGTTAGGCTAACTACTTTGGTGCTGATATATTCCTTCATCTCTGAGATCTGCACCTCGTCATCATTGTTTCGATCCATTAAATCATATTTTAGTCCTTGCAGCATACTGTAGGTAAATACTCCGTTATTCCATTTTGGACTTTCGTAAGCATATTCCTTTCCTGCTGCCGCAGAAATCACAATGGCACCCGTACCGCGTCTAATATCGGCAAATATCTCCTTCATTAGTTCAAAACTATTTTGAAGGTTTGCATTAGCCTTTCGCTGGACGGTTTTGAAGCCACGTGACTTAATTTCACCTTGCACTTGGGAAGCATCCACTAGCTGCACGTCCTCTGTGTCTACCTCTCCGGAGTGACAAGCATCCAAAAACATAACCTTATTTCTAGCAGGTATGCCGTCTAACAACCCCTCCAGCGAATTGTATGATAAAGCTCGCGTGGACGGATTGTAAAAATCCGTATCGTGAGTAGCGATATAGTAGGAGAAATCATCATCCAATAAACCGTGACTTGCGACAAATACAATCACATAATCATCAACTTTCGTCGATTCCAAAACTTCCTTAACTGCTTCGATATTGGCACGCGTTGCATTTTCGTTGGTGAATTCTTTGGTCACCACTTTGCCATATCGAGATGCGTTCTCTGAATAGGCCTTGCTGACATCAAGAGCATCTTTCGCTGCATAGGTAAGGTTAAAGTCACTATCCTGAAAATCAGATACACCGATAGACACGATATACAGATCTGGTTTTACTTCTGTCTCACAAACAACGGTAAAAAGCGTTCTTACACTTTCAAATCCCGCATCATTGTGGACAGATATTTCGATTTTGTTAATTCCATTATTTAGAGGAATATCAACTGATTTGGAATATTCCTTTACCGTTTCATCAATTGGACTTCCTTTTTTTCCATAAATCGGCACATTGTTGACATACACATTGACTCGATCTAAATTTTGACTCGTTGAGTGCGCAATGATTGGCACCTGAATACTTCTTTCGGTAGTTTTAAAAGGTGGCACATAATCGTCCAATGCTAGTATGGGAAGATCTATGTCGGTAGTGATTTGATCCGTTTTGAATCCCAGGCTTTTTACACGTTTGGAATATGCCTTATTGTAAAGATTTTTCAAGGCTGGATCACTGTTGCCTGATAGTGCTAATATTTTGTCTGGTCTATTGAATACCAGATCAAATGCATCAAAACCCACGGTCTGCATGCCCTTGACAAAATGGATATGTTCATAGGCCTTGGGAGACATCCGATAATAATTATTGTCCCATACCGTGGCATAATTCTCTTGATCAAAAGCATAATAACTGGCAATCAACTTGTCCTCAGCAAGAGATATTCGATCCACCGATGCGTCTATATTCAATACAAACAGCTCTTCACCATTTCCGCTGACTCTCAAATCATATACACTTTCTATTTCGGTTGTGAATGTTTTTATGAGCTTTCCGCTTTCCAAATTATAGGTTTCCAATTTCCCTTTCTTAGTCGCCAAGAGCAGCCGTTTATTATCTGGTAGAAACACCCCGTCATAGATATCATTGCGAGTATAATTTTCCTTTAGCCTAAAGAGAACCTTTTCATTCGCTACATCCAAAACCAAAGGATACTCCATAGCATACTTGCCGTCATTGGACACGGCATTGACGCCAACCATTTCACCTATTTGGTCCAGCGAGATCATAGCCATGGTTTCATTCGATGAACAATCAACAACTGTTATTTTCAGTTTATCAGAACCATCTATGGTAACTCCCGATTTGACTGCAAAAGACTTGTTTTGAGCAAAAGAAGGGTTGGTCGAGTGATTAAAATACGCGGTAATCGAGTGACCCACATCTTCAAATTTTGGCACAGGATTATCTTTGAAAAAACCGGGTTCGAAAGGGATAGTGGCACCAGTGGATAAATCAAAAGTGAGTTTATTTTCTTCATCAAAAATAGAAAGGCGCTTTCCTTGTATATCAAAGGAGAGCTTTCGCTCTTCTGCTCTTTTTTCCTTCGTGAAAGTTTTGATCCCCCTGACCAGTTCACCACTTTTCATGTCGAAAAATTGAATCTGCACATCGACTGAATTGAGTCCGACAGCAAGCAATTGACCATCTGGACTAATGTCAATTGCGTCCGTAATTACGCGGATACCATTGAAATCATGAAGTACCTTACCCGTCACTAAGTCATACAGCAACAATCCAGAATCCTCAGTGTTTTTATCTGTATTCAGTGCCACTACTGCTTTTAATCCGTCTTGGGTGACAGAGAACCCTCTGACAAATGTGTTGTACTCGTTGTCCTTTGAAATTGCACTGAGCTTGATCGATTTGATGGCTTTATAGCTTGTGGCATCAAAAACCTGCAACATGATCGAACCTGACTTCCCTATTGCGATAAACTTTTTTCCATCCCCATTAAACCGAATATAATTGACGCCTTTAAAGCCCTTTATTTTTTTAACCAAATCTAAAGCCGGAAAATCATACACTTCCATTGACCCATTGTCTCTTCCTATTACCACTTTTTTAGACTTAGGATCAAAATCGCCCGCGCTAATCCAAATTCTCTTATCCTTTAAAGGCTCTGTTTTTGCTATTACCTTCGAAGATGTCAAATTATGCGTTGACAATTGATAATCATTGGCCTTCAATAAAATATTGCCCTCATGATCAAAATGGATCAGTGGGTTGTAAGTTCCTCCGCCAAACCTTTCTTGGGTCTCAATTCGAAACCTTTCTTCTCCTGTTAATAAATCATAAATGAACTGAACTTTACCTGATGGGTTCAACGCTAAAAATGATAAATCCTGGGACAAGTGCGCTGAGCAGATATGCTCATACGCATTCCCAAACGAACGAACCTGTCGGCCCGTCGAGACATCCCACAGGATGGATTTGCCCCCATTTCCTCCTGACATCAAATACTTAGAATCAGAAGAAAACTTCAACTGTGTCACAAGACTATACTGAGTGTAAAGTTTTGTGTGTCCTGTTTGGTTAACAACCGAGTAATCCTGAGCCACGGTCGACAGAGACAGGATCATGAATAGGTACGTAAGGCTTTTCATATAAAAAAACTGAGTAGGTGCTTTATAAAACTATCGATAATAAAGGTGCTATACAACACTACCTCAACCTCTTCTATGATCTACCACACCACAAAATCATGTTCCAAATTCTCACGTCGAGAAGTCGGGTGCTGCTTTCCATTGGTTAGTTCTGCCACTCGGTCGAACACATAGTCTTTGAGTTCTGATACCTCCACCGATCCGTTGTTGTCTGTGTCACATTTTCGATCTTCCAGCCCTTCAAGAATAGAGTAAGTAAATACACCATTTTGCCATGCGTCGGACTCTAGCGCGTACTCTGCGCCAGAGGCAGACGAGATGACCACTGCACCTGTGCCTTTTCTCAGATCAGCGAAGAGTTCCTGCATTAGCTGGAATGAGTTCTCTAAACCAAGGGATTCAGACTTAGAAGCCACCTTAGCAAAACCTCTGGCTTGAATGGTGCCTGCACTCGTCTCGCTACTGGCTGTCAGTACCGCATCATCTTTGTCTACCTCACCAGAGTGACATGCATCAATGAACATAAGTTTCTTTCTAGCAGGTATTCCATCTAGTAGTCCTTCTAGTTGCTCATATGGTAAACCTCTGGCAGCTGGATTCTCAAAATCCACATCATGCATGCCGATGAAGTAATCTAAGTTATCATCTAGTAATCCATGACCAGCTACAAAAAGGACCACACGATCATCGACCTTAGATTTCATCAATTCAGACTTAATAGATAGTATTTTTTCTTTCACTGCATTCCCATCGGTGATGGAGAAGACTTTAGAAGCGTCCGTTCCAAACTTGGTGGCTATGTCATTGGCGTCTTTGGCCGCATAGTTGAGGTCATACTCATCATCTTGGTAGTCGGAAATACCGATGGAAACGACATAGGTGTTGATTGGTCTTTTGACATTGCAAAAAATGGAAACCATTTTCTTCAAACTCTCCATACCGTTTTGGTTGTGAGTCGAAAACTGGATATTGTTCTGACCTGACGAAAGCGGAATTTCAAACGTCTCAGCATATTCAGAGACACTTTGATCTTTGATGCTTTTACCTTTCACACCTAAAATAGGAACTGAATTCACATAGATATTAATTCGATCCAAATTGTATTTCGTATCGAAAGCCTTGATGTCAACGGTCAGTGTTTCTTGATCTGTGTCGACAGGGAAGTTTTCTGTCAAAACCTCCATTTTGGGTAAATGCATATCGGTACTGATGTTTCTTTCTTCAAACCCCATTTTCTTTAGGCGCTTAAGGTAAGCTTTGTAGTATGAGTCAATCAATCGTTGATTTCCGCCTATTCTTTTCAAAACGATATCGGGTCGGTTGAAAATCAAATCAAAGTTCTCAAAATCAAAGACTTCTAGACCTTTAACAAAAGACACGCCAGCTGCAGCTCCTTTGGATGCTGTGTAATACTTTTCTGGCGTGAGAATAACAAAGTCTCCTGTACCAATAGATATGTAAGTGGCTAATTCTTTTCCATTCTTATAATCCCATTGTTTTAGCGTAGCGTCTTCACTGATCGAGAATAGAAACCTATCATCATTTGATAACGTAACTGCATTTACCTCATCTTGATGCTGCAATGAATGTATTGGATAGTTGTTTTTGGAATCCCACACTTTGATTGAGTGATCGGTCTGTGCTTGCATGCGGTATTCCCCATTATTGGTCCAAGTAAAAACTCCTCCTCCCCAAACTGGTGCGCCATGTTCTCGAACAGATGAATCACTCAAGTTCATGATTTTGGGATGGGCAGCTTGACCTCTGCCGACATACGCATACTTTCCTTTGACTGGTGTTTTCCAGAGTTTATTATTTTTTAGATTGAACGTATCAACACTTATTTGTGCCCCTGAATTCGCATCAATGGTGATCCATTCACCCTTTCGGCTGTATATATCGATGGTGTTTTTTTCATCATCAAGCGCTGTTTTGATGATTTTTCCTTCAGGCCCTTGACAGGATGGCTTGCTACTTTCACCCGGATAGTGATCATGATTACCATAATTGAAAATACGCTGGCCAGTTTTAGTGTTCCATCTGGCGACACTCGTCCCCTCACCATCTAGTGTGTAAATTGTTTCATCGTTTATTGAGATAAACTTATTACCATAGCCCCTTTTTTTCTCGTTTATCCAGATTAGTTGTCCTGAAGACATACTTCGAGCCATCAAATTTGTATTGGTTTCTCCTCCCTCCAAATACAATATATCTGAAGACCCATTGAAAGCTATTCCTGAACCATAATTATACAAATCATCAAACGCATATTTTTTCTTGGCTGCAGTCAGGTCCCATATATTAGCTACTCCCCGTGACTTCAAGGCAATTAATTTGCCATCGGGTGAGATGGCCATGTTGTCAATTGCCGCTGCATGGTTTTTATATTGTACAATTTCACTACCCTTTCTAAGGTCAAATATTGTGGGCACTTTATTGATTTTTCCCAGGAAATATTTTCCATCATCGGATACCTCACAATAATACTGACTACCTCCTCCCTCAATAGGTACTCTTAATTTCTTACCTTGACCAATGCTCCAAATGTTATTTCCTATTAATATTTGATCTGGGTCGGACAACACATTTATATTGCTATTGCTAGGATCTGGCGTTTGCTCATCCATTTTTATAGGCTTCACAAACGCTCCATCAGTTACGTTCCAAATTTTAATAAATGTGGTATAGTTTTTTCCAATGATCTCTTCACCTCCATGTGTAATTAAGTATTTCCCATCAGCATTAAATTTTACGACTTTGACAGATTCATCACGTGAATTTGCTTCTAAAACTGGAAGTATAAGCTCTTCACCCGTTTCAATATTGGCAATACAGGCTGTCCTATTGTAATCTCCAGAATAGGCGACAAATGTCTGGGTAGCATCAATGTCAATTGACCTTACACTTTTGATTTGGTTGAATGTCCGTACTACCTGATAGGTTTTTGCATCAAATACCGTTATACCTTTCTCTTTATTGCCAATACCAATGGCTATATATTTGCCCTTTTTGCTGACTACTCCACAATCGACCCAATTATTCAACTCTGGTAAATCGACTACTTTCTTCCCCGTTACATAGTCAAATATTGATACAGTACTTGAATTTCCTCCAACCACCAATGATGTAGTTTCAGGAATAAACAAGCCTACTTTAACTGACTCTCCGAACTCTATTGTTCTTAATCGCTTACCCGATGCTAAGTCCCATATATGAACAAAATTGTCAGTCCACGTTGAGACCAATTTATTGTCAGGGCTAATTTGAAAATGATCAGCACCATTTGGTCCTCCTTGAATAACAATCTCCAGTGGATAGTTTTGAGCAAAAAGATGAGTTATTGTAAAAAGAAATATCAGAGATGTAGTTAGACTATATTTTATCATGGTTTTATTTTCAGTTATTCAAAATACACTTTGGTTTAGGCATGTATTACCACACCACAAAGTCATGTTCCAGATTCTCTCGTCGCGAAGTTGGGTGCTGTTTTCCTCCACTTAATTTAGTTACTTTTTCAAAAACATATTCCCTAAGTTCCGATACACTTACACCATCTTTTTGATCCACATCGCAACTTCCTGATTTTAGTCCTTCCAATAAAGCATAAGTAAACATCCCGTTTTGCCATTGAGAGGATTCAAAAGCAAACTCAACTCCCGAGGCGGAAGAAATAATCATCGCTCCGGTCCCTTTTCTCAGGTCGTTGAAATACTTACTCATCAAATCAATGGATTGCGCCAACCCAATGGTCGTAGTTTTTTTCGTCTTGTTGAAAAACCCTCTTGACTTTACGCCTTCTGTATTAGTGGCGGCAACTGTCGTTGACATGGCCTCCTCGTCTATCTCCCCAGAATGACAAGCGTCAATTAGCATGAGCTTCTTTCGAGCAGGGATACCATCCAACAACCCTTCCAAATCTTCATAGGCCAATCCACGTCCAGCTGGATCATAAAAATCAATATCATGAGTGGCGAAATAATAATTGTAATTCTCATCCAACAATCCATGTCCTGCAGCAAACAAAATCACCTGATCATTGACGGAAGTCCCCATAAGCTGGTCTTTGATACTTTTGATATTTTCCCGAGTGGCGTCTGCATCAGTGACCAATATTTTGGTGAATCCATCATATTGGTCTGTTTTAGTTGCCCATAAACTGACCACATCCTGAGCATCCTTGACAGCATAATTGAGGTCAAAATCATTATCTTGATAATCAGATACCCCAATGGCCACCACATACAAATTTCCTTTGGCCTTCGGTACATTACATGTCACATATCGCGTCTCTGTCAAGCTAGACACACCTGAACTATTGAGTACAGCCAACTGAATTTTATTGATGCCAGGTGTCAATTGAATTTCAATTGTATTGGCATATGCTTTTCCCAAAATGGCTCTACCTTTTTGTCCAAAAACAGGCACGTCATTGACATGTACAAACAATCTGTTCAAACCCACTTTATCTTCAGCTTTGACAGGAATGGTGATTATTGAGGTATTCACCTCTTTACTTGGATAATCAACTGTCAGTTTTGGCAGATCAAATGAAGCCTTCAAATCCTCCACTTTGATTTCCATCTTTCTCAGTCGTTTTAGGTAAGCATGGTGCAAAGCCTTGATAAATTCAGGTTCAGCACCGCCCATACGCTCCAATACAAGGTCAGGGCGATTCAAAATCAAATCAAACTGTTCAAATGGATAATACCCAGGAGTGTTCAAGGCTCCAAGTTTGGTCTGCCATGCTACAGATTGTGCTCCCTTTAAGGAAGCTGTATAATATCCATCCGGCACCCATAACACCCAATCATCATTCTCGGAAATGTATAATCCTGCCTCCTCTTTCCCGGTCTCGGTTTGATAAAACCTAATCAAGCCATTTTCTACACCCGTTAAGTATCGCTTCTTATCAGGACTCATGGCTAGCCCATAGGTTGAAAGGCCATCTACACTGATGGGATTTGAAAAACCATCCAGATAAGAACCGTAACTTGTCCCAATAACGGTATGTCCGTTTCCTAACGGCATAAAAGTTCTCAATTGTTCATAAAGTGGGGAGTTGAATTCTGGTGCTTGAATGCCTCTTGACAATTCTCGAGCCCCCTTATAAGCATAAGAGCTCTTGACCATTTTCACTTCCAAATGGGCCCAATCGAAAGCTTTAGACACTCGACCGAAATAATTGACTTGGGGTCTTGCATTGATACCCCGACCATACGCAATCTCAGTTGGTTGTTTGGGATTGGTTCCCAAAGCAGACAAAAGATTAAAAGTCGCATCCCCCCCTAGTTTTAAAACTTTTTCACCGGAAGACAGGTTCCAAATAAAACATTCCGCCGGGTTCATTCCTGTTGAAATCAATTGACTACCATCTGGACTAAAGGCAAGGCCCATCACGTCTTCTTTATGTTCCATATTCATTATCGGTTCGGATATAGTTTTGAGGCCCCCTTTTAAGTCGATTTTATAAACTTGGATTTTGTTATCTGTTGCGAGTGCTATTTGTTCACCGTTGGATGAGATGGCAACATCCATTAATAATTTCCCAAAGGACGGAATTCTAATGAGTGCTTTTTCAAACGAACTGCCTTTAGTAAGCGGTTTAGAGGAGTTATTATTCAAATCATAAAGCGTCACCAAACCACTATAATCTCCAGCTGCCACATATCTACCTTTAGGGTCTACTTCCAGTAATCTAAACATGGCATTATCAGAAATTTTACCAAGGCTTCCTGCCGTTTTTCGATTCAAAGATTCACCCATCATCTTCACGCTTGACAGGTCCGGCGAGTGCTTCATCAACATTCCTAAAATATCAATAGACAACACCTCATGAGTTTCAGGTACAAAATCAACACCTAATACACGATTGCTGCACAATCCACCGATAAAATCACGTTCAGCACAGGATGGGTAATACTTTTGCGAGGCGTGTGCCATGTTTCGCTCGGCGATTTTTACGAGTTTTTTATGGGACTTATCCAATCTGAAAACAATAACACGACTATCAAGATCACCTCCACCCGACACTACATATTGACCATCCGAAGAAAATGCGATTTGCTGAATAGTCTGTTTGTGTACCCCCTGTGCATCCAAAACTTGGCCTGTTTGATAGTCCAATAACAAAACGTAATCCCCGATATAATCCTCAGATTTTTGAAGATTACGAGTACCTAAAGAATAACCCGCTGCAATAATGAATTTTTTGTCTGGAGAAACTTCCATGGTGAAAATTTGACCTTCTGCTCCTTTCCAAGCAGGTACTCGAATCACACGTTTCAGACGACCATTTTCTGCATCCCAGATTCGGATCGTTTTATCCCAACTTGCCGTTACGATTTCTTTTCCATCGGCAGAATAGCTCACAGTCGGCACCCGTGCTTGATGAATTCCTCGTTCGAATACAATCATTGAAGGTGCTCCTAGTGCATCAAAATGACTGTTCACGGCGTTTTGACCATGAGAAACTTGGATACAAATCGCCCATGCGATTAAAATAATTGCTCGTTTTATTACTATTTCCATTAGAACATAACGTGATCCAAAATCGAACCGTAATCTTGCCATAGTGATGGCTTCATTTTTAATCCTATCGTAATGATTCTCTTGCCTTCGAGCTCTTTATCCAAACTCCCGACTCCATGATAATACATCACCAAGCCTTTGATCATATAAGCCTCTGCAACATTACTATCTAGCTTCAAGCATGCTTCTGCCTTTAATTGCGCTCTCGACAAACTCTTATCGTTGAAAGCATCAAAAGCTTGAGTGAGATAACAATCAGCGAGTAACTTTCTGACATTTTTATCGCCATTATATTCTCGTTCCGCTCTTTCCAATAAACCAGTTGCCTCATCTATTTCGCCCTCACTTCGTAATATCTTAGAAAGATTGAGGTAGCTAGAAGATGAAATTGCCTTGTTATCAATGCTCATTCGATAATGCTTTTTCGCTTGTTCGTACTGCTTCAAATGGTGATATTCTGTCCCTATTCCATTGTGAGTTATGGCCTGTCCATAGTTGTAATCTATCTGATCATAATATTTAGCCACCGGCTCCATCATCTCTACAGCCTTGGTGTGATTTGTACCTGATACGTCCAAGGCTTCTTCAAATTTCTTTTGCATGGCATCAATTTCAGCTGTACGGTCTACCCATTCTGGAGCCAAACCCACAGGATCTTGACAAAAGGCAACTGCATCGTCCCAATTAGGATAAAACACATACAATCTATTCTGATCTTTTTCATCTGTCTTTACTTTTAAGAAAGGCACCAAAGCTTGCTCGTATTTTTTTATGCGGTAGAGTGAGATGGCTTGATACTTGAAACCGTTCACCACCGGACTTTTAGCAGCATTAACATATCGCGTGAATAGTGCAGATGACTCGTTGTAGTTGGCTAGATCATATTTCTTTTTGCCCTCTTCAAAAAAATAGTCCGCAATCAATGGATCAAAATTCTCAGGGTTAGAAAAAATGCTTTGAGCTTCATGAATGATTCTGAGTCCCTCTTTTTTCTTTTTGAGATAGTCAATATTGATTCGAGCCCAATCGTAATAAATACCAGGGTCTTTGATATTGGCTTTAACAGCCTTATCAAACATCACATCAGCAAAAAGATAAGACTGCACATCATGATTGTTTTTCTGAGCTACCTGGACATAAAAAGCGGCATTGTCTCTGGCGATAAAACCTGCCAATTCAGGCACTCCGGCATTAACAATCCTAGGCATAATATTTTGAGTCATTTGAGCATACTCTTGACCGGAGATTTTATACTGATCCAAGGACAAATATTCCTCGTACAATGCTTGGTTTTTGACATATAGAGTAGCAGTTGCCTTGGCTCGTCGTACATAAAGATTTTCGAAATAAGCTGTGTCTGCCATGTGTTCTAAAGCCTCCTCACTCGTCAATATCATGGAATTGGCCGTTTGCAAATCAAGCTTCTTCATTTTTATCCTGATGGGTTCCCAAGCGGCCTTCACAATGGAAAAATGAGCCAGGCTATAATCAGGCGAAAGCGCCAATGATTTGTTATAAAACTGCATGGCATTTTCAAACTGACCGGCATGTAAATAGACATTTCCAATATTCAAAGGGCGTTCTGCATTGGAGGGCTCTTTTTCATACGCCAATTCAAAAAATTTCAAGCTGTTCATCTCATTCGCTTTTCCATTTTTTTGATCTTTTTGAAAGGTCTGATAGCCAAGTTCTGATAGTTCCTCAGCGGAGAGATGATGATAACCCTCTGACAAATTTTTCTTCACGGCCATGGCACTTTGAATACTGGCCACAGAAGCCAATTCTAATCCAAATTCATTGGCAATAGTATTAGAGGACAAAGCCTCATATGAGTTCAGAAATTTAGGCAGGTGTGCCATAGAAGTCGAATCAATTGCTTCCAGCTCAATGAAAGATGCTTGATTAATATATGAAACAATCCTACTGCCAAAATAGGCCTGAACGAAAGGTTGATTAGATTGAATCATCTGTAAAATGATTTCTTCCGAATAGGGTTCACCAGATTCAAAAAGTACACCCAAAAGCGAATATGGAATCTCTTGATTTCTACACAAATCATCGAATAAAGTCTGAATTGAGGCAGAAGATAATATATCGGAAATGAGCGGATAAGCATCGGGTTGAGGCTCCAATACAGACACTTTTCCATCCAAAGAGAGGTATTCAGGAATGGGTAAATCATCCCCTTCATGGTAAGTGAAATAATTTCCATAGTAATCAAATACCACAAAACTATTGTCTGTAATAATCCCGCCTACACCTGGCTTTTCTGGTTTGAAAGACTTGTTTCGGAATGACAAAAGGGATTGTTCAATATTTCCAGTCTCATCGATATAAAACATTTTGGAGCCAATCACGGCATTTTTATGAATCACTTCTACTGATGACTCATCATAGTGAATGAAATAGTCAATCTTGCCGGCGCCTTGGCAATACAGTTCATTACTTTCTTTGAAATAGTAGCTTGTCACAACATTCTGATCGAATGCCGTAGAGGGGAAACTGATGAATTCATCCTGCATTTTGTCAACATCAATTTTCGCAATACCATATTCATTTTTTTGCGTTTTGACAGAGGCAAATACAGTCTGACCATCATCAATAGTACTCAAACCCTTGATCTCATTATAAGGCTCACTGGGAATCCATTCCTTTCCTTTGACAAGCATGTTTCCTTGCTGATAATCGAAGCAATACAGGTAGTATTTATCCTTGATCTGAGACATCAGCACAAAATGCTGGGCATCTGCAGAAAACGCCGAATAGACCTTTGGAGACTCTTTATTGACTTTATACTTCATGGTATTGATGATCCGATATATATCTTCATCCCAATCCGTCATATCATGAAATCGAACTTGACCTGAAGCGCTTGTTCTTTTAGCAAAGGAGGACATATAGCTTACCGCTTGCCCATCTGGGGATTTAATACTGACGCCTGAGTTCGAATTTTCCTCTCCGGAACCAATACTCACTACTCTTTTATCTGGATACGTCAGAATAGCATGATCCAAATCGTAGGTCAATCGTGCAGGAAGTTGACTGCTGAATGATTTGGGATAATTATAATATTGTAAATCAATTTGCGCCAGGGCCACCGAAGCAGAGTAAACGGTCAACAATATGATTAACACTGATTTCATGATATTATCTGAACTGTCAATAAATATTGATACAAACAAAAATGCCAGCGCATTCCGGTGTTGATTTATAACCCAAGGCTAAAAAACGGAATGCACTGACGAAATCTTAGTTAGTACGGCTATAAATCAACATATCAAAGATCGCTCAGTACCGTTTGAAATAAAATAAGGTAATAACTGTAAATCTGATAAGGTGATCACCTTAGCCTCTCTGGCTATTCTATTTATTGAGAAATCATTTATTCGTCAATCATCCATCAACATCTTGTATGTCTTTTTCAAGTCTTCAGCATTTGGGAATTTCTTCTTTCCGGCATTCAAAACATCAAAAACGCCGAACTGATGATCATAATGCTTGGCCAAAGCCAGATTATTGTAGCAACTAGAACTCTGGGCACCGACTTCAATGCATTTTTCTAAATAGGGTATAGCTGTTTTAAACTCCTGCTTTTGACAATAGGCCACCCCCAATCCACTATGCGTTATCGCAATACCGTAGTGGTAGTTTATACTTAAAAACTCATCAGAGACTTCTTTCATCACACTTATGGCTTCATCTATTTTGCCTTCATCCAGCAAGGCACTTCCTTCGTCATACCGATCTTCAAGTGAAATGATTTTATCTGCGTTATGAATGAGTTCGGGGGCTGTTCCTGAGGGATTTTGACTATATGCCAAGACCTCTTCAAAATTAGGGTGATAAGCATATAAGTGGTTATTATCTCGGTTAGCTTTGATGTATTCCAAGTACTTCACCGCTTTACTATACTGCTTGGATTCATAACAGGCGTAGGACAAAGTATAAATCGCCTTGAAGTTCATATTATTTCTTTTCACAATGGACTCATACTTTTCAAGATCACTGATGGCTTTTCGAAGATCACCATTTTCGTAGGCCCTCTGCCCATTCACATAGTACACACTCCCTTCGAGTTTTTTGAACTGACCATCCGATGGATAAACCTTTTTTGCTTTAACGATTATGGAAAGTCCTTTTTCGGAATCATCCATATAGTCCATATACATTCTTGCCCATTCGTAGTAAGCGCGAGGTGTGACAAATCCACCGGCAATTGCTTTTTCTAAATATTGAGCAGCCTGCTTGGCATATGAGGTGTCGACTTTTTCTTCGTCCAAAAGATCCACAATATCAAGTCCTCCTTGGTTGTAAAGATTGACAGCTAATTGATGGTAGTTTTTTGCCTCCAACTTTGGTAAAATCGCCGCGATTGGTTCGATGTTTTTCTCTTTGTCAGCGGTCACATCAATTTCATAATATTCTACAAACAAATCGGCATCATATAATTGAATTCTCAACATGTCTTTTGCGCCTCTAGCATATGCCTTTTTCTTTTCACTCTCTTCTCCAGCAACAGCTAAAAAACGATCTACACTCTCATCCATCAATTGAACCCTAGTTTCATCCAATAATTCACTGTTTTGCTGAACGGCTTGAAAATTCAACTGAATAATACCGTAAAGTGCTGACGGCATATCTGGATCCAAGGCAAGACACTTGTTATACGCTTCTATAGACTTGTCAAAAATCTTCATATTGGAGTATGCCTTAGCCAATCCAAGCAATGCATATTGATTATTTGGCTCTTTGGTCAATGCCGCTTCGTAATAAAGGGCAGCTGTTCGAGGGACGCTATTTACGACCTTATTGCCTTCTCGTAAATTCTCATCTGCTGACCTATAATAGAAATCGAAAGTCAATGGGGCTATTTTTTTGATGGCTTGGTCTATGTCTGACTCAGAGAGTACTCCTGGGCTTGCATATTTTTGGATGAATCGATGATCTCTCTTATTCACTTCCATACCTCTAGTCACTAGTTCAGAAATGTCGGTCTCAAGCGTATTTTTCGTCAGTTCAGTGGCTAAAAGGATATTGACAAGCTGAGCATCATCATCATCCGAAGAAGTCAATAGTAATTTTGATATGAGTTCTGCGCTAAAAGGTCCCAAAGTCTCTACAGCTTTTTGAACCATGCTGACATTATTCATTTCATTTGACAAAGCAGATAGTCTTAATATAAGCGCTGTCTGCCCTTTCATGGATAGTCTGTCTGCTACAATTGGAATCGGGTCAAGATTCTGCTCAAGTGGCTTCTCGTTAATAAGTAACATATCGGATATACTGCGATTGGCCGTATTTGACAGCACTGAATAATTATTGCCATCCATGTCATATATCGCACAACTAAATGGTGATATTAAAACGCCAATACTCTGCGAGTCAACACTTCCTTGAGCCTCTAGCTTTTCTTTAACATTACCTTCTGAGTCCACACAGATGGAATACGTATCATAAATATCTTTATTCAACGCATAGGGTTCTTCGTCCGCCGTTGGAACATAGTCATATATAGAATAAAGGACTTCTTGTTTATCATAATCATACACAGCGAGAAGCGGCGCTCCTCCAGTCGTCTCTTTTTTTAGTTTTCTAGTAATCACCAAGTGCGATGAATTTTGAGACCACAACATTCTCGGCGCGTCATGAGCCATTTTGTCCAAATTTTCTTTAGAGCAAACCTTTTTAGACGTTTTAGAACTAGTGTCTACAATCCATAACCCATCACTAGACCAAATGGCAATTTGTGCCGCATCTGTAGAAGCCGCCACGGACAAAGGAGCAACTGACCCATCCATTGCTATTTTTACATTCTTCCATACTTGTTTTCTTGACGACAAATCCATGGAATTGAGATATAAGTCACGACCAGAAGCAGATACTGCCACTGCATATTTTGCATCTCTTGAAAAGCAAAATGAAGTGGGAAAATCATGTCTACTAAAATTAGCCACTGCTTGATATTCCCCCTTTTTATAGTTCATTTTGGTCAGGTCTATCACCATCTTCTTTGGGTTTTTAGCCAAATTGAAACTTTCTTGTGTATCAGAGATGTAATACTTCCACCCACCAGCATATATCCTATCAGGGATTTTTGTATGTTTTAAAAAATAACCATCTTCTCCAAATTCAAATTGATCCAAGACATCCCAAACGTTTTGAGAAGTTGCTCTTATCTCAACTTTGACTTCCTGACCAAAACAGTAATTGGTAAGAAATAGTAAAAGGAACCAAATATTTTTCATACGTCATAAAATAAAAATCAGCGCCCTTCCAATGTTGATTAATAACCCAAGGTTAATAATTAGAAAAGCGCTGAATCACCAGCTTAGACCCAAGGATTATCTCATAAATCAACAACTCAAAATTATTTTGAAAGGGAAGGAATGTAAATAAGGGAATGACTGTAATCTACTAAGGTGATTACCTTAATGTACTAGTTGATCAGCTTGTTTTGAAAAGCAAAACGCACCACACCTGCCACATTATTTACGCCTATTTTTTTCATGACATTGGTACGGTGCACGTCCACTGTTTTCGGGCTAATGAATAATTTTTCTCCAATTTGAGGATTGGTAAAGCCTTCGGCTATCAGCTTCACAATTTCTAACTCGCGCGCTGATAAATGTTCTACATTGGTTGCATTTCCCTCTGTAGAATTGTCCAAAAGGACTTTGGTAATTTCGGAATTGAAATATTCACCTCCTTTTTGAATAGTTTCTATGGCAAGCAATAATTCTTCTTTTGGAATGGTTTTAAGCATATAGCCTTTAATCCCTAGCTCCATCAATCCACTAATCATCGCTTTTTCCTGATGCATTGATAGGATGGCAACTTTCACATCTGGATATTCCGATTTTATTTTTTTTGCACAATCTAACCCATTCATTTTGGGCATATCAATATCCAATAGGGCTATATCCACTTCTATTTCAGATAGTATTTCAATGGCTTCTACTCCATCATGGGTCACAGTGACGACTTGAATGTCCTTACCACTTTCAAGCAGAGATTTAATACTGTCTGCCATCAATGGATGGTCGTCCGCAATCAGAATCTTGGTCATTAATTATAGAGGTATTTTAATGGTTACTAATGTACCTTTTTGGGGGCTTTGTTCAAAATTTACGGAGCCATTCAATGGATCAAGGCGGCTTTTGATGTTTTGTAATCCAATCCCTGCTGAAAAGTCTCCTTCATCCATACCAATTCCGTTATCCTCAACAATGAGATTGACAAAATCACCTGCTTTGTATAATTGTATATTGACATGCTTCGCCTGACTATGCTTGATGATATTTTGAATCAGTTCTTGTGCGATTCGATACAAAGGAATTTCTACAGCCTCCGGTAATCTTTCATTTATGCCAAAATCTTCATATTCATATTGGATTCCAGCCGGTTCTAGACTAGTTTCTAACAATCCAGCAGTAGCAGACACCACACCAATAGCACTCAGCGCTTTGGGCATCATTTGATGGGACAGTGCTCTCAATTCTCCGTTCGAATTTTCAAGTGAATTAATTAGTTGAATTGCCGAATTTGTATCTACTTTATCTTTGGAAAAAAGATTACGCCATTGGATGATATTCGAACCGATTTCCTGAACAATACCGTCATGTAAGTCTTTGGCAATTCTTTGTCTTTCTTCCTCTTGTGCTTCGATCATCGCTTGAATACCCTTTTTCTTTTCAATGATTAAGGCTTCATCCTTTTCTTTTTCGACACGCCTAATGGCATCCATTTCTTCCACCTTTTTTATTAATTTTCTTTTGGAAAAGAAAGATATCATCAAGTATAAAAATGTGCCGATAATGGCAATCATTGAATATCTAAAGATCCATGTTTCAAACCAAAATGGAAGGATGACAAAGGCATATTCATCGCCTTCTGACAATGCGCCATTCGCCAATCTTGCCCTTACTTTAAATCGATAATCCCCTTCTGATAAATTAGTATACACCCGAAAAGATTCCTCAGTCCAATTAGACCATTCGGATTCATAGCCTTCCAACATATATTGAAAACTGGGACGATCAGTATTCTTATATGTCAAAGCAGCTACTTCGAAACGCACGTCTCTATAATACGGTTTGAATATAGCTTTTGATGATTTCGTTTTATGGCCACCAAAGACAACACGGTCACCAGCAATCACAACTTTTCTTACTTTCGAATTATATTGTTCTTGGTTAAAATCTGAGTCGCTTTTTTCATATCTCGCCAACCCATCAGATCCACCAAACCAAACCACCCCATTTTCATCTTCCAAAATGTCATAAACCTGCATGTCGTTTAATGCTTCAAAACCATACAGATTCAACTGAAATAAACCATCAGCCATCTTTTCTGCCAAACCTGTTTCACGTAGATTATAGCTATTAAGCCAAACCCTGTCCCCTCCATTGTGATTGAAAGAATAAACAAACCTAGACGGATCCGTATATTCAATTCCGAATGTACGATCCGTTTTAAACCGTTGACTCAGAGAATCAAACTTGAAGATACCTTGGTGGGTGGTAAAAAATATTTCACCATGGACATTGTACACCAGATTATCTCTTTCTGATGGCAACCCATCCATTTTGTTATAGTGTTTCACTGAAAGAGCATCAAAACTTTGATCCATGTCGATGAAGAAAACCCCATTGGCCAAGGTACAGAGCCAAAGATCACCATTAGGTGTTTCTGCAATACCACGATATTCAGACGCGGGCAGATCAACACTCCAAACATTTGATACTTGTCCTATGTTTATTTTCAATACCTCAAAACCATCTCCATAACCTGCATAAAGTATGTCTGGGTTTAACGCTGATTTTAAAAGTTTTCGTGGTGATCTATTTCGTGCAACCCAAGAACTATTTCCATCATAAACGCTTAACACATCTCCTCCAAAAAACAAATACTCACCAAACCCTTCCAACGCAAAATTCTCAACGCTTGAACCAGGTAATACATCAAATGTCGGCAAAGGATTAATTGAAAGTAAATCCTCAGTTTGAACCGTATTCAATCTAAATGTACCCATGAATGTCCCAAGGTAAATGTCATCTTGAAACATTTCTATTTCCTCCACTGTCCCCAGTTTTTCTTCAATCACATCAAAATAAGAGAATTCAAATGGGTAATCAATGCGTGACACACCTCGATTATTGGCAAGCCAAAGGTTGTTCTGACGATCCATAAAAACATTTTTTACATCATCATCTTGAAGCCCTGTACTCTTGTTTAAAATCTGGATAGGATTGAAAGATTGGTCTGTTATTAATACGCCAGATTTTTTTGTTGCAAAACACAATTCACCATTTGGAAGAGTCATAGCATTTTGAATATAGCTTTCTTTTAAAAAATCATATACTGGGCCCTTCAACCTTTCTATCTCATTCCCACTTTTTATATATACTCCATCAGAATATGAACAGATTACCTCTTGCTTGGATTTCAAAGGGATAATTTTTCTAACGTTTTGAATTTGATATGTCCAATTCGTTTTTTTCAACCCTTCCTTCCTCAGATCATATACGCCTTTGGATGTACCTACCAAAATTCCGTCACGAGAAGGAAGTAGCATAGATAGATCAAATTCACTTTTTATTACTTCAAAAGTGTCTCCATCCCAAACGATGACATCATGTGCATTGCTAAAAAAAACTTTGTTGTCATGGGAATAAGCGGATCGAATGTATCCCACATCATAGTTTTTCGGAAGCTTCTCCATCAGAGAATGTTCTTCCAAATACCCCAGAGAATCAATAGCTAAATAGCCAATAAAATTGGTTCCTCCTACATAAATGAAGGTGTCAGGCCCCCCTGAAAATGTTAGTGGAATACCATCATTGGTAGGTCTGAAACTCCTCCATTTGACACCGTCATACTCTAATATTCCACCCGTATTCGCCACATAGATTAACCCTTCTTTTCCCTGATAAAAATCCCAATTTTGACTTTCCCCATCGTATTCTTTCGGTGTGAAATTTCGGATAAAGGGTTTGCCTTCTGTTCTCCTTTTTTCTTGACCAATCCCTAAATGGGATGACAGAAGCCACATGAAAAGAAGAATAGTTTTGAATAAGATATGCACCGTAAATGAAATAAATTGATTTATAAAACTATAAAACTTTTCGAACACTAAAAGGACAGTATTTTTAGGAGATCTTCTTTCATTATAAGTAAAAAAGGTGTTAATATGTATACCAATTTCATCAAACAGCAGTAACTATGTTACAAAAAGCCATTAAAAACATTAATGCCAGAGTCGAAGAAACGACCGACATGCGGAGATCGAACAGGAGCAAGGCATTCATATATGGTAGGCACCTGATAAATCAGACAAAGGAAGATTTTGAATCACTCTCTAGTCAATTGAGTGACAAGCATTCGGATTTCAAAAAAACAGCCAACAATCTGGCAAAAGAAATAATGCAATGTGGAATAGATTTTTTCAAAGCCCACATGGAAGACGTTGATAGCCCTAGAGATCAAGCATTAGAATTACTTAAGAAGGCTGGGCAAATTGCAACCGAGACATATATCCTTCAAAGAGTCGATGATAACATTCAAGGTATAGAAGATTGGTATCTAAATAAGACCACCATAGATGATCAGGATAACATCTATGACTTTAATAAAATCAGAATGCAAACTGCCTTTTCATTTATGACTTGTGATGGAGACATTGATGGAAAAGAAGTTGAGTTGATTCGGAAAATGGATTCTGAACAAAAACTTTTTGGAGATATCGATGTAGATACAGAACTAGATTTTCTAGTAGAGGTTATCAATCAAAAAGGAAAAGGATATCTTAAGGACTATTTTAAAGTAATTAAGAATGCCAAGCTATCAATTGCTAACGAAATTGAATTGGTGGAGATTGCCATGAATACACTGATAGCAGATGGTCGTTTAGACTATAATGAAATGAAATTCTTTAGGATATTCAGAACACTTCTTCAAGTTTCAGATGAAGAAATGCTCATGAAAGTGCCTTCATTACCTGAAGAATTCTTGGAAAGCGACATTTTTACTAACTCGTACATGGACAGTTTATTTGATTACTTTGAAAGCGTCGAAATTCCAAAATTTGATAAAATAAGTGACAATTAGTCACATGTCAAATGTTTGAATTAAAGTCACTTAGTGAAATAATAGAACTAAAATCATCCCTTCTTACTAAAAAGGAAGTTAGCTTATTTCTTAAAAGAGAGGATCAAATCGATCCTTTCATTTCAGGCAACAAGTGGCGTAAACTAAAATACAATTTTTTAGAAGCTGAGAAAAACGGGTTTAATAGAGTTCTCACCTTTGGTGGTGCTTATTCAAATCACATTGCAGCAACTGCAGCTGCAGCAAAAAAATACAACTTTAAATGCGTTGGTATTATCCGAGGGGATGAATTGAATCATAATTCAAATGCAACTTTGAGTTTAGCGCATTCAAATGGGATGAACTTAAAGTTCATTTCAAGATCTGAATATAAAAAGAGAGAAGAATCAGCATGGGTAAATTCATTGGCAAAGGACCAACAAGCTTATCTTATTCCTGAAGGGGGCTCTAATCGATTAGCACTCAAAGGAGTAACTGAAATGATAGAGGAAGTTGATTTTGACTTTGATTGTGCAGTATGTGCAGTAGGTACCGGAGGGACATTAGCAGGAATTACTTTAGGCATATCTAAAAGTCAATACGCCCTTGGTTTTGCATCCTTAAAAGGAGTCGATTATTTAGAATCAAATGTGAAGTCATTGGTTTGTGAATTTGACTCTAGAACTAATTGGAAAATAAACCATGACTTTCATTTTGGTGGATATGGAAAGTATGACAACTCTTTAATTGAATTCATCAACGAATTCAAAAAGGCCCATTCAATCCAGTTGGATCCAATTTACACAGGTAAGATGATGTTCGGCTTGCTTTCAATGATCTCAAAAAATGAGTTCAAACCTGGGACGAAAATTCTAGCCATTCATACAGGGGGTCTTCAAGGCATTGAGGGTTTCAATCAAAAAAATGGTCTTCTTATCAAAGAATGATATGAAATTCAAGAAAAACCTAACCGACTGGATGTTTTGCGTAGCTGCATGGTCCCTTGCCTCCTATGTCTTTTTCATTGCTGGATACTTTTATCTTGCTGTCCTTCAAAATCTGGAGGGAGTTGGCCAAATTCTAAGAAGCAATGAAATTTTCATTTATATGAATTCTGGGATGCAATTCATTGAAATTGTTTTGTTTGGAATTGTATTTGGCTCTATGTTTTTTCTTATCCATTGGATCATCAAAAGAACAGCGTTGAAATACATCCCTTTTGGACGCATTATTCTTATTCAAACCTTCAGCTACATATTCGGCTTTTTCCTTTCATTTTTGATCATCTTCCTCGTTCTTACTTTCTTCGAGATCACACCACTCGATGAACGTCATGAGTTAGAATTGTTATTCTTACATCGACCATTTTTTATAACCATGGCCGTTTTTCTGACTTTTTTCTCCTTGCTCATCAATTTTATTTTGGAAGTACGAGAAAAAATCGGACCTACCAACCTATGGCACATGGTGATCGGAAAATATCATCACCCAATAGTAGAAGAACGTGTTTTCTTGTTCCTAGATTTAAAAGAATCAACCGTTTACGCTGAAAAATTAGGCCACATAAAGTACTCAAAATTGATTCAAAAATGCTTTTACTTGCTCAATGACATAGTGTATAAACATCGAGCACAAGTATATCAGTATGTAGGTGATGAAGTAGTTTTAACCTGGCCAATGAAAGAAAAAAATGTAGTCAATCATTCAGTAGCTTTGTATTATGACTATAAAAAATTACTAGAAAGTAAAGAAAAAATGTTCCTTGATCGTTTTGGTTTTGTGCCCCTTTTCAAAGCTGGCATTAACGAAGGAAAAGTCACTGCTGCGGAAGTAGGTAATATCAAAAGAGAAATTGCCTATCATGGAGACGTGCTAAATACCGGGTCAAGAATACAAGACAAATGTAGTGAGCTTGGGAAGAATCTTCTAGTATCTGAAATCATTGCCAATGAGATCCGCAATGACAAACATTTTACAACCACATCAATGGGGAAAGTAAATTTGAAAGGAAAACAAAATGCCGTCAATATCTTTGCCATCGAGCAAGCTTAATCAAGCCTTGGTTTCTATCTCATTGTGCTCAGGTTCCTAATTCCCAAATATTACTTTTTGGGATATCTGCATTCCGTTGATCTGCCCTTTCAATATGTGAATTCCAGGATTGAAAACAGCGTCGTGTAGAGTTATAGTCAAATAATTGGCATTAAAAGTAACATCCACGGGTGTCATTTGACCCTTTAAATCGATAATTTGTACTTCATAGTATTGAATATCACCCCAAATATTATTGATTCTAATGTTGTTAGTTTCATTAGTTATTCTTGTAGGGTAAACACTCACTGAAAATCCATTTGGGTTTTCATGCAACATGGAAATGATTGGAAATACTTCAGAGGTACCGTCAAAATCAGTTTGAGTAAGTCGATAATATATTCTTCCAAAAGAGGCAGGATAATCCCGTACTTGATAAAAAATGGATTCATTAGAATCTCCAGCTCCTTGAATGTATTCAACTATTTCGAAAGATTCTCCATTATAAGATCTTTCTAGCGTATAAAAATCATTATCAATTTCTACGACAGTCTCCCAAAATACCAAGACGCCATTCTCCGAAGAACTAGCAGTAAATGACGTCAACTCTACCGGTAAAGGGGAAGAGCCCCCACCGTTAACAAATTCTTCGATTGTTTCAAAACCATCTCCATCCAATTCATCAATTACTCCCTCTCCACCGGTCGCGGTATTGGTAACACCCGCTGTTGTCCCACTTGTATAAACTTTTCCATCTCCTGTAATATCTGCGCCTGTTCCCGCAGCGGTGATATCTCCATCGACTACTAAAACAGCATTATTTCCAACAACAGCATCTGCATGGTTCTTTCCTAAATTTAAATCTCCAAAAATTATTAGGACGCTGTTGTCCCCAAGTACAAGCTCTGCATTGCTTTTTCCATCGTCAAAAACGACATCACCATATACTATCAGTGTATCATAAACATATAATTTAAGATTATTTGCACTTGCGAAAGATAATCCTGCCGCTGAAATGACATATGAATTAATTGTGATGTCAGGCAAATTTGTATAACCAGGTTCTGAGCCATCAGTCCAAGTAGCATCTACATCCCAATCCCCATCAAGAATACTAGTCTCCTGTGCACTAAGAGAAAGTACAGAACATAAATGTGCCGTTGCCAGAAGAAATACTTTTGACCATTTAAAATTCATACTTATTTTTTTAAATGCCATGATAATTTTAAAAGCATGCTCTATCCAAGATCATTCTTTAATTAAACATTTTAGTTATTTAATATCTAATAATAAGAAGGGATTACTATCAACAACTGATAATCAAAAGTGTGGAAGGAATATTCATTATTTGGGTCATTAGATCGCAAAGTTAATGTTCGTCATAACGAAAACCTGAATTATTTCGATGAATTTCATCAAAAAGAGGATCAACGCTTCAATCTTCATGATAATAATTAATGAAATGACCTGATTATTAAGACCAACATTGGTTTTTTTAAATAAAAAAAGGACAGCTTTCGCTGCCCTTCGAACAATACATTTGATATGTATTTCCAATCTTACTTTCTAATCAAAAGCTTTGTTGTTGTGATGGTATGATTTTGTTCAGCAACATTCAAGATGTAAATTCCTTCACTGAGTGATTGAACAGACAACCTGTTGCCGCTATCCAATTGCTCGTTGAGTAACATTGTTCCCCTTAAGTCAAAAATTTGAACTTGTATCTTACTGGCTACTCTCCCTTCTATTTGAATCCATTCAGCCGCTGGGTTTGGATAAATTTTAACTGCTATAAACTCATTCTCTATTACAGTTATCGTTGATTCGGTCACGGCAAATGAAACAGCCTGTTCTACAGAATTATAATTATCATTTCCTGTTTGGCTTACTGTTAAGGTCACGGTTCCAACTGTCCCATCTAAAGTAATGGTTGTACCATTAATCATCGCTGGCCCTTCAATCGAATAGGTGAGTGCTAGTTCAGAGGTTGTACTTGCTTCCACGTCAAATGATCCATCTATTGTCAACTTATCATCAATTGCGACAATACTGATCGTTTGATCCGCTTTCGCTATCGTGAAACTTTGTATTTGCTGTTCAGCGGCGTTGAAAGCATCATCTCCATTTTGATCAGCGGCAATAATAGCCTCGCCTGCTCCTGTAATCGTTACCGTATTTCCATCCAATGTAATTGGTCCTGAAACCACACTGAACATCACGCCTAACGATGAACTCGCTATCGCTTCAATTGTAAAATCAGCATCTCCATACGTTTTGTCAGCTATTTCTGTAAAAGTGACGGTTTGTTCTGATTTAGCTGGGTCGGTCACAATGAAGCTCGTTTTGCTCTCTGCTGCATTGTGATTATCATCACCAATTTGTGAAACTGTAACGGTCACGACACCTAATGTTCCGTCAAGCGTGATGGTTGTTTCAGAGATAGTAGCCGGGCCACTGACATCATATGTCAGTGGTAATCCGGTGTCTATGGTCGCTGAAACCATAAAAGGCTCGGTCGTAGTTAATTTGTCCTCAATCGCTGTGATCATAATCGCTTGATCAGCTTTCGCTATCGTGAAACTTTGTATTTGCTGTACAGCGGCATTGAAAGTGTCATTTCCATTTTGATCGGCCG
>JAGDZN010000011.1:0-164404 GCA_049115835.1 Reichenbachiella sp. | reverse complement strand
ACTTTATATTCAAAATCACCTTTCAGTTTATTACGAATTTTGGTCATATTTTGTAGGATATCATCAATGGTGTCAGGAATGGTTTCATTGAGAAACTCTTTCATGCGTTTAGCGACCGTTGGAGACTTTCCATTGGTAGAGATGGCAATTTTCAAATCTCCCTTTTTGACAACAGAACTAAGGTAAAAATCACATAAATCAGGTTTGTCAGCGACATTTACGAGCAATCGTTGCTGATGTGCTAAATTTCTAATTTCTGCACTTTTTTCAATATCGTTGATGCCAATTATCACCAATTGCATTTCGTTCAGATCCGATGATTGAAATGGTTTTTCTAAAAGAGTTACGTTTTTGTTTTCTGCTGCTAGGTCTCGAATATCTTTGCCAATTTCAGAAGCAACTAGCCGTATTTCGGTATTAGGACTATTAGCAAGAACTGCCGAGAGCTTTTCCCATCCCACATACATGCCACCAACAATTAAGACTTTCATTTCCTCTAATTTGAGGAAAACTGGCATTAAGTTATTTCCTGGAGAATTTCTCATAAGACAAAAATAATCATGGCAACATGTAAACTCGAATTCAAGTTGCGATTCCAACCTTTTTATTTTTTTCAGGGTCTTTGGAGCATGAGAAAATGTATCCTTTATATTGTATTGATCGCGTCCGTTAGTAGTTGTGAAGAGTTAGAAAACTTAACTTCCATAGATCTGCCTGATGACGCATCAGATATGATCGGAAGGTGGCAAGTTGTAGAATATGGTTATTCACCAGGAGCTGGATATTTTGTAGAGTCAGTACCTTTAATCCCAGCCCAAGTCTTGACTTTTTCAGCTGATGGAAAATTTAATTCTAATTATCATGGTTTTGAGGATCACAATTTTTTCAATATCATAGAGCAAAATGATGAGTTGATTCTTGTACTGAGTGATGACCAACCAGTTGTAGTCACAGAAACAGTGGATATAGATTATACCACTTATAATATTTGGCAAAGCATTGAAGAAGGTAAGACAGAATTATGGTACAGATACTGCAGAGAAGGCTGTCATGTAGGTATCAGAAAGATCGAATAGTTAATCTTCGATATTGCTCAAGCTAACTGTGTCACCAATAATAATAATAGCAGGAGCAGAGATGTTTTTTTCTTTTACCAGTTTTTCAAGGTTGCTTACCGTTCCAATAACAACCTTTTGATTGGGTTTTGTGCCGTTCATGATGACTGCCGCTGGTGTTTCTGACTTGCCATTCAACTTATAAACTTCTACAATAGCAGCAATTTTTTTAATGCCCATGAGAATTACACTGGTCGCTTTGGACTGAGCTGCTAGACCTATGTCTTGAGATAATTCACCATCGGTTCTTACGGCTGTCATTACCCAAAAGCTATCATTAATGCCTCTTCGAGTTAAAGGTATTTGATTCAAGGCGGGCACAGAAATGGCACTGGTGATTCCGGGAACGAGCTCAACATGGATGCCATGTTTTTCAGCAAATTCGAGTTCTTCATGACCTCTACCAAACACGTAAGGATCTCCACCTTTTAGCCGAACTACGTGACCATGTGATTGAGCATTTTCAATGATTAATTCATTGATGCGTTCTTGTTGATAAACATGATCACCAGCTCTTTTACCAACGAATATCTTGATGACATCTTTTTTGCAATAGTCTAGGAACGCTTCATTGGCTAATGCATCATATAAAACAACATCTGCATTTTCCAATGCCTTGATTCCTTTTAAGGTAATCAACTCAGGATCGCCTGGACCGGCTCCTACCAATGTCAATTTTGGTTCACTCATTTTGCAAAATTACCAAGTAATCTGTCGATCACTCAATGGTGATATCGTATTTATTTAAAAGGCCTGAAATTCCCTCTTTGGAAAATTTAGCTTTTGAGATCCTATTTTTGTCCGGATCAATGATGTAATTGAAGGCATTCCTAAAATCTGCTCCTTCCAAAATTGAGTTGTCAAATTCAGCTCTTATTAAGTCTGACCCGTCAAAAGAAGCTTTGGAAAAATCTGATTCGAAAAAAGCTACTTCTTCCATTTTGCAATTTAAGAATCGCGTTCCCTTCAGTTTCAATTGATTGAAAGTGCAAAAGTTTAAAACACAATTTTTAAAGGACATAGCCAATAAAAAGTCATTACAATCTTCAAAATGAAGACCTTGCATTTTACAATTATTGAAGGAGACTTCTTGAAATGAAGTTCCTACTAAAGCAGACATACTTAAATCACATGACTCGAATTCGCAATCAATAAACTTGGATTCTCTTAAATTGGCATTGGACAACTTACAGTTGACAATTATGCAGTTTTCATACTCGCCAGTATTGAATTCTTTATTGCCAAATTCTAGCCCTTCAATTCTTTCACCTTCTAAATAGTAGTCACTCATGGCATGGATATAAAAATCCCTTCCAATGATCACAGAGGAAGGGATTTCAAATAATATTATACTGCAGCAGCTTCTACTACTTCTTCTTGAACTTGTTTGACTTTTTCTAAGAAGGCACCCGCTTCAGCTATATACTTTTCAGCAAATTCTTTTGTTGGCTCACTTTCTTTAATCCTCAACACGAAATCTTTGAATGTGCCATTCAAAACATCAGAGAAGCGTTCTCCTAATTCTTCATCAAACTTATTCATGATGCTAACCTGCGTATTAACTACGATGCCTTTATCAACCAAAAGTGCTTTGGCGCCATTTATTTTAACATTGTATGCATGGTAAATAGCATCTGCAATATTGCCTCCGTTAAAAGCTTCATTTGCCCATTCAAACTTTTCTTCGGCCTCAAACATTAAAGTTTGAAATAAATCAATGATGACTCCAGCACATTCTCCGACTTCTGTCTCTACTTTGAATTGATCCTCTTTCCCCCAATCGATATAATCTGAAGGTTGGGCGTTTTCAGTGTCTGCTAAAAATTTCAACAATTGGTAGAAATAATCTTTCCCTTGTCTTCTGAAATAATGAGCGTATTTTTCTTTCTCTGTAGAATTTTCTGCGTAATCTTTAAACAATACTCTCAAGACATCCGGCCCTTTTTTACTTGGCACTTTGATTACTTTTTCTGCGATGAATCCTTCTCCATCATTTTCGATTCCCCCACCAAGTAATACTTGCAAAGCAGGTAATACTTTTTTGGTGACTTTATTTCTAAGAGAAGATCCATGAAACCCAATGGATGCAAGCGCATGGTGTCCACAAGAATTAGGGCATCCACTTATTTTGATCTTGATATCTCTATTGGAGATTAGCTCAGGATATTCTTTTTCTATTACTTTTTCTAATTCTAGTGCTACTCTGGTACTATTTGAAATTCCCAAATTACAAGTATCTGTACCTGCGCATGCAATAATATCACCTGTGCTGTCAAACCCGGGATCAGCAAGACCAAGTGCTTCCAATTCTGCAAAAAGTGATCTGAAGCTTTCTTCCTTTACAAATCTTAAGAGGTAACCTTGATTGACCGTTACACGAATATCATCTGCAGCATACTTAGCCACTACGTCTCCAAATTGATGTGCTTTTTCAGAACTGATATCTCCGTTTGGAACTTTAACAGCTACTGAATAAAAGCCTTCCTGCTTTTGTGGGGCAATATTTGTTTCCTTCCACCTTTCAAATTTTGTTTCATCTGTGATCTCCAAATTAGATTCAACCAAAGTAGCAGGCAAGGAAGGTTGACTTATCAAATTAGTTACTTTGAAACTTTTAGTTCCTATCGCTTTCCATTCTTCCTGAACCAAATTCATCAATTCTTCGATTCCGATGTCAGCTAACAAAAATTTCATTCTTGCTTTCACTCTACTTTTTCTTTCTCCATATCTATCAAAAACTCTCAAAAGAGCTTCTGTAAATGGAATGTATTGATCTTCTTCTAAGAAGTCGTAAGCTTTAACCGCTGGCATAGGTTGAGCGCCTAATCCTCCACCTATCATTATTTTAAACCCTCGAACTTCTTTTCCATCAACCACCTTGACTTTTGGTATGAACCCTATGTCATGGATAAAAGATATCCCTGTATCGTGATCATTAGATGAAAACGAAATTTTGAATTTTCTTCCCATTTCTTGACAAACAGGATTTCTCAAAAAGTATTTGAACAATGCATGAGCGTAAGAAGAAACATCAAACGGCTCTAATGGATCTACTCCAGCCAAAGGAGACGCAGTTACATTTCTTAGTGTGTTACCGCAAGCTTCTCTCAAAGTTATTTCATCTTGTTCGAGTTTTGCCCATAGTTCAGGAGTCTTGTCTAGACTGACATAATGAATCTGTATATCTTGACGTGTGGTGGCATGAAGATTTCCTCCTCCATATTCAGAAGAGATATCAGCAATTCTTCGTAGTTGTTGGATGGACATTTTTCCAAATGGTATTTTAATTCGTACCATTTGATTGCCTGGTTGGCGCTGACCGTAGACACCTCTAGCTAATCTGAGACTTCTGAATTTATCAGGGTCTATAGTGCCTTCGTTGAATGCGCGGATTTTTTTCTCCAACGCGATAATGTCTTTTTGGACGACTGGGTTGTCAAGGTTCTCCAGTTCTGTTCTAAAACTTTGCATGATATGATTTTGGTTATTGGCAATAAAAAAGCCTCTCGATTTATGGAGAGGCTTTCAATGTCTTTATTAAAAATAAAAATTCACTAAATATTTCTCCAACTCTGCTTTGCAGCACAGCAACAACATGTCTTACAACATGCGATCATTTTGGAAATATGTAATGTGTTTAGTCTCATTTTTTTGTTTAACTCGAAAGCAATCAACGCAATAATTGCAATCGAGGTTCAAAGATATAGCGGAAAATTGATTTTTGAGGAATAAAGATTAAAAAACGGATAAGAAGTCTAATATTAATTGGAAAAATTAGTCGTTGGGACAATTTTTCGGTTGATCCTTAATCGTTTGATGAACCATAATGCAAAAAAGGAGCTGGCAATGGAATAGGGTATTACAATGACCAACGTGCCTACTACGAATCTTTTACCATTCTCTACCAAGATATTAGCATAGTCGATTTCTGTTACCGGAACATGAGGTTCACTAAAAATGAAACCTCCAATCAAAAGACCAACCCAATAGAAAGGAATAATGGTCACGGCATTGTACAATAAAATGGCAATGAAAACAGAAAGTTTACTAAGTCTTCTAAAAATAGCAACGAGAATTAAAGCAACGATTGTACAAAACCCTGGGGCGGGCATTAAAGCTACAAAGGTTCCAATCCCGTAACTGATAGCAATCAAACGGATAGAATCTTCAGATTGCAGTATTTTTATGAAATCTCGTTTGAGCTTGAATTTTAGTCGGTTTTTATATTGCTTGATTTTGGCAATCATAGTTCTTAGATACATCATAAAATGCAAAACTGACACTTTAAACTCTTATTGTAGGATCAGAAGATTATGTTATTTCAATATTCAACCCAACCATTCTTTAAATCCAGCAGATTTTTCGCTGCTCACTATGATTTGATCATCTTGAGGGAATGCTGGTTCAATGAGCAACTTTCCTTTTCCTAGCTTGTGTACAGATTGAATGCATGGATAACTCATGATGTATTGGCGATTTACTCGATAAAACTTTTCTGGATCAAGATCTTCCATAATATCATCTAAAGTCTGATCAATGAGATATTTCTTTCCGTCTCTATTCATTAAATAAACGACTCCATTTCGAGCTTGGAAACAAGAGATGTTTTCTGTTTCGACAGAAACCAATTTGTCCCCCATTTTTACGAGGTATCTGCTTTTGTATTTTTTATCGTCCAATCTTATTTCATGAAGCAGTTTCTGAATACTTGGAACACCCTGATCAGCCAATTGGCTTTTGAGCGCATTGTATTTCTCAAGACTCCTAGCTAAGTCTTCTTGGTTAATAGGTTTGAGGAGGTAGTCAATACTATTAACCTTAAAGGCACGAAGCATGTATTCATCAAACGCCGTTGTGAAAATGACAGGACGATTAATTTCTATTTGGTCAAAAATTTCAAAACTGATGCCATCGCTGAGCTGAATATCCATAAATATCAAATCTGGTGGCTGATGATTTTGGAGGTATTTAACGGTTTCTTTTACACCATCAAATACTTCTTGGATTTCAATTGTTGGGTCCGTTTCTTCGAGTAGTTTTTGCAATCTTCGAAATGCAGGGGCTTCATCCTCTATAATTAATACCTTCATGCAACTACGGATTTTGAATATTCTACTTCTGAGAGAAGTTCGATTAAAGGAATCGCTACCATAAAATGATCGTTGGAGGTAATTATATCAATTTCTCTGTTACCAAAATAGGCATATCTTTTTCGAATATTTGCCAATCCAGTTTTTGTTGACTTTTCCAATGATTGTTTTAATTGCAATGTATTTTTAACAATGATGGTTTCTCCATTGTCAACATATATCTCAATATATAATGGTTCTGTTTTCGATACCGTATTATGTTTGATTGCATTTTCCACTAGCATTTGAAGGGTCAAAGGCGCAATGTGAAATTCTTTGTACTTGACATCTACTTCAAATTTAACATGCAGGTTTTCAGGGTAGCGTTTTTTTAGTAAAAAGACGTATGAACTACAGAATTCCAATTCTTCATTTAAGCTTACTAATTCTCTTTCTTTGTTCTGTAGAATATAGCGATAGACTTCTGAAAGTGTTTGAGTGAAATCAATGGCAATTTTAGGATCTTCAGCGATTAATGTAGTCAGTGTATTAAGACTATTAAAAAGAAAGTGGGGACTCATTTGATTTTGCAGGACTTCAAATTGAGTTCGAATTTGCTGGTTTTTCAATTCTTCATTGAGTTGTACACTGTCTTTCCATTTATAGAAAAAGTAGGCGCTTTCATAAATTGAAGCAACCATAAAACCTGCGATGAGATTTACATGACTATGTCTGAAAAAATAAGAAACAGTTAATAACTGTTTAAATGTGCAAAGGCCAAGAAACAGCGCAATGAAATTCGCACCGAGTGTTAATAGAACTGCATTGGCCATTATGGACAAAATGAGCCTTTTTGGTGTCTCATTGATACTGGAAAATTTTCTTCTGAAATAATAAATTATTACATAGCAACCATTCCATAATAGGGCGGTAAAGAAAATCGAAACCAATGCATTGGTCCAAAAAGTCATTTGTTGATGTGACGGATCTTTAACTAAAAAAGACATGATGAAACCAACAATAGGAATTCCCCCCCAACGAAAATGAACTTCTTTTAATTTTCCCATTCCACAATCTTAAAATAATATGTGTTCAAATTTAATGATATAAGGTTGAATCGGGATTTTGAGCTAATGAAACATGACATAGGGATTTGAAGCGGTTGAGATTTCGTGAAAAGTCTGTTTCTGTTTTACCTATAAAAAGCGCCTGTTCAACTCTAATTTCTCCCATTTCATATGGTCCCATTTTATGAGTGGTATTCATGTTTCTAATTTCGTTTTGAATTGAAACTCAAAACCAAAACCATGAACAAAAAGAACATAACCATATTACTAGGAATAGCGGTAGCTATCATCAGCCTTAATGCTAAAGCACAATCTCCTACACAAGTAGTAAAAGGAAAAATAATTGACGCTCAGGCGGAATATCCATTGATCGGAGCAACGATAACTTTGATTGATTCAGACCCAATACTTGGAACGGTTGTAGACATGGAAGGAAATTTCCGTTTAGAAAATGTTCCTATTGGGAGGCAATCTTTTGTTGTAAATTATATTGGATATAAAAGTATCACACTGCCCAACGTCTTAGTTTCTCTAGGAAAGGAAGTGATTCTACAAATAAAACTTGAAGAATCGGTTGAGCAATTGGATGAAATAGTGATTACTGCAGGAGCCGACAAAGACCAGCCCATTAATGAGTTGGCAAAAGTTAGTGCCAGGACTTTCAGTCTTGAAGAAGTAACACGATTTTCAGGTGGTAGAAATGATGTGGCCCGGTTAGCTGCTTCTTTCGCAGGGGTGAGTGCACCTGACGATTCTAGGAATGATATTGTAGTTAGAGGAAATTCTCCTACCGCATTGTTATGGAGAATTGACGGATTACCTATAGCTACAACCAATCATTATGCAACATTAGGCACCACGGGAGGACCTGTGAGTGCTCTCAATACAAATTTGTTGAGAACCTCAGATTTTTTAACAGGAGCATTTCCAGCTGAATATGGCAATGCCAATGCTGCAGTTTTTGATGTGAATTTTAGAAATGGCAATACAGATAAGTACGAATTTACAGCTCAGATGAGTGCTTTTTCTGGATTGGAGGCAATGGCAGAGGGTCCAATTAGTAGAAAAAACAATTCTTCATTTTTAGTTTCTTATAGATATGGGATCGCTAGCCTAGCTGCCACAGGTACTAGTGCAATTCCCAAATACCATGACCTATCATTCAAGATTAATCTTGGAGAATCAAAATTAGGGAGGTTTGAAATATTTGGATTAGGAGGAAATAGCAAAATCAACTTTTACGGAGATGAAATTGACGAGACAGATCTTTTTGCAGATCCAAATCAAGATGCATATATAGATAACAATTTGGGTATGGTAGGTCTAAGTCACGTTGCAAGAATTGGAAAAACTGCGTTTGTCAAAACGGTAGCAGGTGTTTCTACCAATAGCAATAGTTACACACAATACAACTTGATGAGAGATGCAGATGGTATTGTCAACAATGATTATCTCGCCACGATCGATGAAAATACTGAAACAAGATATGCAATTACATCTTCCTTCAATAAAAAATTTAATGCTCGATGGAATATGAAGGTAGGCTTTTTAACAGAGTATTATCAAAGTGAATTCTATGGAATTGATAGACATGATGATCAAGACATACCTGATGATAATGGTGATGGAGTTCCGGATTACTTCAATATTTACCGGGATTTTCAAGGAAGTTATTATTTGGCTCAATTTTTTGGTCAAGCAGAAAGAAAAATTACTGACAACCTAAGTTTTACTTTTGGACTACATAGTCAATATCACAGCTTAACCGAAGCAATGTCCATAGAGCCGAGAACAGCAGTTAGTTGGCAAGTAACAAAATCTCAAAGGTTGAGCCTGGCATATGGTTTACATTCTCAAGCTGTCCCTAGTCCTATTCTTTTTCATGAAGAACAATTGGATGAAAACACATCGGTCCAAACCAATACTTCATTAGGCTTTATGAAAAGTCATCATTTTGTGATGGGTTATGATCGGCGTTTAGGAGATAGTTGGCGGTTGAAGGTTGAGACTTATTATCAGCATTTGTTTGATGTGCCAGTAGAGACTATTGAAAGTAGCTATTCAGCAATCAATCAGGGAGCAGATTTCGTTTTTGATGTGAAACCCTATTTGGTAAATGAAGGTTCAGGTCGAAATTATGGAGCGGAAGTTACATTGGAGAAATTTTTCAGCAGAGGATACTATATGCTTTTTACAACTTCAATATATGACTCTAAATATCAGGGCAGTGATAATGAGTTGAGAAATACAGCTTTTAATAATAATTATGTGGTCAACACTCTGTTTGGAAAAGAATGGAAATGGGGTAAAAATGACCAAAATGCATGGACATTTGATACTAAATTGACAACCTCTGGAGGTAAGCCCTATACACCTATTGATTTGGAATCTACACGTGATAATGGAGGAAATGAGGTTCTGTTTGAAGATCAGGCATACAGCTTGCGAACGTCGGTTTATTTTCGTTGGGATGTCAAATTTGGAGTAAGACTAAATAGTAGGAATAAAAACATATCACATCAATTCTATGTTGATTTGCAAAATATAACCAACCGCAAAAATGAGTTTGTAGAAAGATATAATCCAGTGACTGACGAGATTAATGTCATCGAACAAATGGGTTTTTTCCCTGATGTGATGTATCGGGTTAATTTTTAGTATTACGATTATCTATTTTGATTTGATAGGCAGGAATAATTTTCTATCTTGATGAAATGAACATCAATGTATTACTAGGAACGATAGCTTTTTGTATTTGGTCTGTTGTCAGTATTTGGTTTTATTCTAATTTCATCAAAGATGTAGAACCCATTGAAGATGAAGTTGTAGCAGTCGTTGCTGAACCAGAAGAAAAGATTGAAATGGTAACGGAAGCCAAAACAGACGTTGCCAAGGAAGCAGAGGTAGTTAATCTCAATAAAAACTTTACATTCGACCTCAATTCTGACATTGTCATAGACCAGCAGGGGTTAGAAAATTTTATTCAGGAAGTTAAAACTGCTATCGATGGTCGTGATATAAGTATAAAGATAACAGGACATACTTGCAGTAGAGGATCTGAAAAGTACAACGAAGTTCTAGGTTTGAAACGAGCTCAAAGTGTCAAGAACATTCTAGCAGCTGCTGGGTTTGATAATATGAAAATACAATCGGATGGCGAGACAAACCCATTAGTGTCTAACGATACTGAAGAAAACCGGTCGAAAAACCGTCGTGTATCCATTTCAATAACAACTAAATCATGATAGTAATCTTACAAATTCTTTTCTTCCTTTCAGTGTCATGTTTCATAGGTATATTTTTTACCAGTCGATACTGGAAGCAGAAAATGTCTGAAATCCAAAATTCACTCGACAAAGCAAGAGTTAGCATAGAAGAAAATAAGACATCGCTAAATAAGCTTTCTTCCATTAAAGATGAATTGGCTAGTACCAAAGAAGATTTGAAAAATGAAGAGAATCGATCTTCTCAATTATCGAAGCAGCTTGAAGAAACTAATAACTCAATAAGCGATTCTAAAAAACAAGAGGATGCATCAACTACAAGTAAAATAGCATCGTTGGAAGAAGCATTGGAAGAGCAAAAAGAGAAAAATTCTGATTTAAATACTAAACTGAAGAAATCAAAAGAGAGTTTGAAGTCCTTAAAAGCTAAAGCTAGTGCAACTAAAGAAGCTCCAAAAGCAAAGGCAGACCCAAAGGTGAAAGTGCTAAAAGAAGCACTTAACCTAAAGGAAGTAGAAATGGGTGAAATGGAAAGAGAGCTTGAGGCCCTAAATGAGGAGTTGAAAAAAGGAAAAATTTCTTACTACAAACAAATTGATGGTAAAAAATACAAGGCATTAACTCTAGCTACAGCAGATGAATCTGTAGCAGGCAAAGGGGACGGCCGCATAAGTAAGGAAGATGCAGAAAAGATATTTGCCACTATTTCCGATGGAACTGCTTATACCCAAGTTGAAAAGCAAACGCTTCGATACATACGGGAGAATTATAATTGGACCGATGGTGCTGATGAATTATTTAGACATAATGTAAGGGTTTGGGCAGCCAAAGGACATCATATCGACATAGACTAAAACTCTTTACCATGTGTCAATGCAACAATTCTCTTAGCAACTGGTTTTATTTTTGCTAGATTGACGCCTATGTTTGAAGTGGTTTTTGATCCAAACAATCTTTGAATTGTCCTTCCTGCTGAAAGTCGAAAAGAGAAGTTCTGATTCCACTGAGCTTCATATTCCTTCTCCAATTGCTTTCTATTTACAAGGCCTGAGCTAAAATGTTGGATGATTAGTTCTGATAATATTTTAGCTGAATGAATTGCCATCGCCATTCCATTTCCACAAAGTGGAGTTATCATTCCGGCCGCATCTCCTGACATCAATAAGTGATTCTCTACAGGGTTTTTCTTTTCAAAAGAAATTTCATTGATAACTAAGGGCTGGTCAAAAACGAATTCCGATTCCTGAAATAGTGTTTTTAAAAATGGGTTTTCAGCCAAAACATTGGATTCCATATCAGTAATGTTTTGAAATTTTCTCAGATTACTGCGATGAGAAAGATAACATAGATTGAACGTATTGTTCTCCACTTTACTTATTCCACAATATCCATTATTAAAATTATGAAGTGCAATGGTATCATCTGAATAATCTGTTTTAATATGGTATTTCACACCGATGTATGGGGATTTTTTTGCCATAAATTCTCTATGAAGGTTGGCGTCTAGTTTTGACCGTTTTCCATGAGCTGAAATGGCTATTTTTGACGAGAATTTTTCTTGTCCTACGGAAATTTCAAAGTGGTCATTTAAGAATTGAATTTCAGACACAGTTGAGTTTTGCTGAATATCAACGCCTGCATCTTGTGCTTTCTTAAAAAGAAATTGATCAAAGCAATATCTACTGATACCAAAACCTCCTAATTCCAAATCCAATTCTGCTTTCCTACCATTCGTGGAGGTCAACAAAAATTTCGAAATAGATGCCGGTTCAAATTCTGATGGAAACAAATCATTTTTTATGAGAAAAGGTTTGACTTCATTAGAGATGTATTCACCACAAACTCTATGGAATGGGTACGATTTTTTTTCAAAGAGTCTGACTGATAAACCAGCTCGACTTAATAATATGCTATTGACTAGGCCAGCTAATCCTCCTCCGATGATGATTACGTCAGTCAACTTGATGATGTGATTTTTCTTTCCACTAAGTTTGGGCGATTAATAATTAAAAGCAAATACAATGAATGATTCGGATATCCAAGATATTCCAAAATTCTACGATCAACTTTTGATTCGATGTGATGAAATCGGATTTTCTATGCCTTCGGATATGTACATCGGGCCATTTTTAAAAACTTTAGTAGCTTCAAAGCCTTCAGGTCATTTTTTAGAATTGGGAACTGGAATGAGTCTTTCATTGGCCTGGATGATAGATGGGATGGATAAAAATTCCGAAATTACTTCCGTTGATTATGATCAACAATTGGTGGACATTGCAAAAGAATATTTTAGCAAAGACACTCGAGTTGAAATTGTTTGTCAAGATGGTTCGCAATGGGTAAATCGAAATTTGAATAAGAGGTATGATTTGATTTTTGCTGATACTTGGGCAGGGAAATACACTGAATTAGACGAAGTTCTTAACATGTTAAATGTTGGGGGCATTTATGTTATAGATGACATGAATGAACAATCTAACTGGCCTGAAGGTCATGCTGAAAAAGCAAAGAGACTAATTCAGAATTTAGAAAAACGAAAGGATTTTAATTTGGTGAAAATGAATTGGTCAACAGGCGTTATTTTGGCAACCAAAATCAATTAAATAAGTTATAACAACATGGCAGAAGAATTTCAATTACCAACCTCTTCGGATCGATCAGAAATTTACAAATCAATGATACCGCAAATAGAATCTTTGATTCAAGGCGAAACTGATCTTATTGCCAACCTAGCAAATATAGCAGCAGCTATTAATCAGGTCTTTAATTTTCTCTGGGTAGGATTCTATATTGTCAAGGATGATGAGTTAGTGTTAGGGCCATTTCAAGGGCCAATTGCTTGTACTAGGATTCAGAAAGGCAAAGGCGTCTGTGGCACTGCATGGGAAGAAGGAAGAACGATCATTGTAGACAATGTGGATGAATTTCCTGGACACATAGCATGTAGTGGAGACTCTAGATCAGAAATTGTGGTACCTGTTTTCAAGGATGGAAAAGTAATTTTTGTATTGGATATTGATAGCCATCGCATCGCTGAATTTAGCCAAATTGACCAAGAATTTTTGGAACAACTTTTGAACCCCATGAGATAATTATGAAAACAGCTTCACTATTAGGCAACTTAGCTTTTAACAAAGAAAAGCCCGCTATTCAAGTTTTATTGGAAACAGAAAATACAAAAGAGATTCGTATTGCCATGCGAGAAGGGCAAATAATGAAGAAGCATGAAACCCCGTTTCCTATTACGGTTGAAATTTTTCAGGGTGCTATTGATTTTGGTGTGAATGGTGAGACTTTGTGTTTAAAAGAAGGAGATTTGATTTCACTGGAAAGCAGTGTCCCACATGATTTAAAATGCACATCAGAAGCAGTAATTCGACTGTCTTTATCCAAATTGGACAATGTGAGCAGAGTCAAGAAAGTAGTAGAATGAAAATAGATCACATAGCCATTTGGGTACATAACTTAGAGGCAATGAAAAACTTTTATGTGCAGTATTTTGGTGGAAATGCTAATTCGAAATACCATAACCCTAATAAGAATTTCAATTCATATTTCATCGAATTTGATACTGGTTGTAGATTGGAGTTGATGAAAAGGCCAGATATCCTTGAATCTAATTTTGCAACTAAAAATAAAGAATATATTGGTCTCACTCATTTTGCTATGTCTGTTGGTACTAGAGAGAAGGTTGACAGATTAACAGAACTTCTTCGTTCAGATAATTTCGTGGTAATCGGGGAACCTCGAACCACAGGGGACGGATACTATGAAAGTGTTATTCTAGACCCTGAAGACAATCGAGTGGAGATTACCGATTAAATTATAAATAAAAAAGAGCCTACAGGCTCTCATTTTACAGTTTTGAAGTAGTGATTAATTTTTTTCTGCAATTGAAATAGCTTGGGGAATGCCACTACGGACGGCAAGATACTGCTCCTAGCTATTAGAATCAAAAGGAATTTTGCTTGGAACCAACACCTTGATACAAACAATGAAATGACTTGGACTTCTTATTCTAATGTATTTTTAGGGGTTGCGAGCGTCGCAGGTAATGTAGGAGAGCATTCCATTATTCATCAAAAAGTCATTCGATGATAATCGACAGATACGCCGTTCTTGACTATGGTGAATTTGTGCATTCCATGCACGGTTAATTTGTATTTCCCATCTTCTGAAAATAAAGAAAGCTTATCAATAGCATCCATTTTGAGTTTCATGATTTCTGTATCATGCTCATGAATAGTCCAACGAAAAAATGAATGGTTTTTTTCGTCATACCCTATAATCTCTTTCTCCACAAAAGTTTTCCCTATTTCTTCATCCGCTTCAATCGCTGTATGAAGGATTCCGTTGTAGGTTCGAGTAGCACCGTTACTGCCTTTGAATTGCCCATCAAATACATCCAAAATAATATTTACATCTTTCAAAGTATCTTGAGAAGGGTAAACCAGAGAACCTAAATCTATGGCTAAACTGAGGTTTTCTCGAATTGAATTGCTTAGGTCTTGTAAACTGTCTTCATATAGCTTTGGTACAGGTATTTCTACCATACTTTCTTTTAAAGAAGTAGAACCATTGAATGACCTTTGGATTTCCCGTTCGTTTCCAATAGTGACTACTTTAATTGATGTTCCCTTTACAATCCTACCACGATTTTCTGTCTCTGTTTTCAACGTAATCGTCGCTCCATTTAAATGGTCCAATCTTACTGTTCGATCTAATACTTTCTTTTTTATGGCTGTTTTCGGAGAGTTTGTGGAGACACTTCTAAAACTTACTGTTTTGGTTTTTTCATTATAAAAAAATCTATTTGACCAATGAACGTCAGATTTTTCATTGTAATAATCATAGGCAAGTTTGGATTCAAGCCATGCGATCGTTTCTTTAAATTTCTTTTGATTAGCCTCTTTCATGTCCTGAGAAGAAACAGAAAAGTTGGCAATGATCAAAAAGATTAAGACTAGTAAACTGATTCCATTTTTATAATTCATATAGCAGGTTGTGTTTATAATTTAAAGGTCTTCAGCAAATGTAAGAAATAAACTTCTTGAATTTTCTTTAATAATAAAAGGAGCATTACGATGACGGGAATTTTTGGTTCTGTACATAGCTGTCTACACATTGATTGTTCTGAAACTTAGCTTTACTTTCTTAACTAATCAAAACAAATCATGATACAGAAAACATCAAACGCTTTTGTCGCAGCTTCCTGGTTCGCATTAATAATTGGAATAACAGGATACATGGTAGGCCTATGGAGAGCAGAAATGTTGCTCAATGAAAAAGGATACTATTTTACAATTATCATGTATGGTCTCTTTTCAGTGATATCAGTTCAAAAGGCAGTCAGAGACAAATTGGAAGGAATACCTGTTACTGATATATATTATGGCATCAGCTGGTTTTCAACTTTGTTGTCAATATCTCTTTTAATCATAGGATTATGGAATGCTGATCTTTGGCCGAGTGAAAAAGGATTCTATGCTTTTTCATTTTTATTGTCTCTTTTTGGTGCGATTGCTATTCAAAAAAACACAAGAGATGATTTATATGCAAGTAAACACTCTCATTAAGGTTTTATCTAAGGTTCATGATTTATTCATGAACCTTAGCTATTAATCATCCTCACTTTTTAAAATGGATAGAATATTCTGAAATGAAGATTCGAGGTTGTCTGTTTGTTTATTGTGAACTAAATAATAATCCCGTATGGCTTGATATAGACTTAAATCTTTTTTGGAGTTTTCGTTCAATGCACTATATCGAGACCATAGTTTGAAAGATAATTGTTCCGTTAATTTTTTGGCTTCATCAAAGCATTCTTTGTAACGGGTAGTGGATTCATTAATCAAAAGTTGTCTGTGAAAAGCTAACTCATCCGTGTATTGAATTATGCTTTCTACAAATTGTTTGTCAAATTGTTCAAAATCTTTGATAGAATTCCAGATCTGTTGGAACCGACTAATGTGATATTTAAGGAGCTGAGATTCGTAAATATTCACGTCACCAAAATAGTGATAAAAACTTGATCGATTGACACCCATTAGTAAGGACAATTTCTCTACATTTAATGACTCTGGTCCCATTTTTCCAAACAAATCATAACCTGTTTGAATCCATTTTAATTTATTTTCTGGAATCTCCTCCATTTTAAGTTTGTTTAATGATCAAGTAAATGATCCATTTGAACTAATGCCTATCAATATATTCACTTCCAGAAGACAATATACTTTTCTTCATTGATTCAATCCAAAAATATTTTCTTGGTTTAATTATTTATATTCAATATTGATTTAGAAAATTGCGGTCTTGCTTTTCTGGAAAGTAAAAACATATGAAACGAAAAATTGCATTTGGTCTCATCATCATCATTTTAGGGTATGCTGCTTTTACCTACTTTAATATCACTTTCAATTTAAAAGAGAAAGAGAATAGTTGTTTAGCGGTATTGAAAGATAAGATGAAATTAGGGCTTTCTCCTGACTCTATTTATCGCGAAGAGCTTGATAAACTTCAATATTTGGTAGAGTATAGTTTGGTTGCCAGAACCCAAATGCTAGAAGTATCAAGTCGATTGAAGAAGCATGCAGATGAGCCTTTGAGTAGTCGTGATTTGATTGTCCTTAAATCCGGAACGGAGGACTATCTCAATCTAAGGGAAGAGTTGTATGAGGTTGCAAATATTTTTGAATGCGCCACTGACATAGAAATTGAAACCTTGAATGAGTATAATGTTGATCCACAACTGCGGCTTAAAGCTACTATGATTTCGTTAGGAGCCGCATTGACATTGTATGACAATTATCTTTATGGCACTGTATTTTTCGAACAAGATCGTCGTTTACGAAAAATCATCAATGATCCCGATATGGGTTTTAGTTTAATTGCCAATAAACTAATGGAAATGACACTTGCAGCAAATTCCATTGAATCAAGACACAGAATCCGAAAGGTTATCAAATTTTATGAAGAAGAAAAGAAGATCCTTGAGATAAGGGATGATGATTCTGATTTTGCCTATTTAGATATGTTAATTAACTCAAGCCCAGCTTACAATTATGTTAAAGAATATAGATTGAAAGAGATCACCTCTAAAAAATTTGTAGCATTCGAAAGGATAACCTCAGATGCAATTTCTGAAGCTAGAGATGAAGGATTCGATATTCTAAGTAAGTTGTTCGGAAATACATTGGGATTGTATGAGTCAAGAAAAGGTAAATTATATGGGGATACTGTTGCATTGAAAAATATTCAAGCGGAATTGAAACCACTTGATATTTTGTTAGAAAAGACACCTTTCCGGCTTACGGATAAATTAATTCCTGGACATTTTGGTCATGTCGCTATATGGACGGGGACTAAAGCAGAACTTGTTTCCATGGATCTTTGGGATGAACAATATGTTAAAGAACACCAAGACAAAATAGGCTCATCAGGTTCATCAAATTCTAAAGATAATTTTCAGATCATTGAAGCACTTCGATCAGGTGTTCAATTGAGTACCTTGGATCATTTTATGAACGTAGATGATTTTGTAATTCTACGACCAATTTTCAAAGAAGGGAAGGAATTGGAGTTGACGAAAGAAGCTTTAATAATGGCTTTTCGTCAATTGGGAAAAACCTATGACTTTAATTTCGATATCAATACGACAGACAAAATTGTATGTTCAGAATTGGCATACCTTTCTTTTCCATCCATGGATTGGCCTACGCAAAAGACTTTAGGTAGATACAGTATTAGTCCAGATCATGTAGCAAAATTAGCATGGAACAATGTTCCTTTGAAACTCGTAATGTTCTATCATGACGGACAGCTTGTACCTGAAGAAATTCAAGTTGACAAAATGATCGATCTCATGCAGAAATAAGGACTGTAGTATTTTAATAACAGCCTCTATTTTTCTCTTGGCCCCCAAGAGCGAATCAATACGACCAAACCAAAAATAAACAGAGGGATACTTAAAATTTGACCCATATTTATTGGAAGCGCTGCTTCCCAAGGTTCTTGAACTTCTTTAAAAAATTCGTCACCGAAACGTTCAGCCCAAAGTAATGTCATAAAAACGCCAAACATTAAACCGTCTTTGACTTGAGTCCGATGATGATACCAGATATGCGCGATGATTAGAAATATGAAAACACAAGCTATAGACTCATACAATTGAGCCGGATATCTTGGAATACCGTAAACTGTGAATTCACCCACAGAACCTCTTTTGTTTTGATTGTATGAATTCTCGATGGTTTCAGATTCCGGGTGATATATGTGGTCACTGACATATCCTCTGTTTAATATTGATTTGACAGTTTTTTCAATATAGAATGGAAAAGTAGCTTCAGTCATTGAAGACTTTTTAGCAAATTTCACCTTGACTTTCATTGGCACTTGACCTGGTGTTTCGGAAGGAACTCCTTCAATTTTTTCAAAAGAGACTTCTTCAATATCTGTACGTGAGGATTTTAAATAATCTTCGAAACTTCTTGCGAAAACAACACCATATTCACTCCCTGTAGGCTTTCCAATGATCTCTGAATTCATGAAATTACCAAACCTGATAAAAGCGCCTGTCAATAAAGTAATGATAGCGACTCTATCCAATACCCAGAGGTATTTAAATTTATATTTTCTTGCAAAAAGGTAGAGAGATATGAAAAGCGCAATAGCTCCTCCATGACTCGCCAAACCGCCTTCCCAGACTGCAATTAGTTTCAGTGGATTACTTAAGTAATAAATGGGATCATAGAACAAACAATGACCCAATCGTGCCCCGACAATCGTAGCGACAATGACATACATCGTGAGTTTGTCTACTAGTTTTACGTCTTCGCCTTCTTTGTTGAAGATATAGGTCATGATCATTTGACCAACGATAAATCCTAGTGCAAACAAAAAACCATACCAGCGAACTGGATGATCAAGCACAGGAATTGTGAAAATGTCAGGATTGGCACTCCAAATGATGAAGTCAAGATTTGTCATAAATGCTTATACTTTTTTCCAGAAAAATGGTGTCAATAATATCAAAACGGTAAATAGTTCCAAACGACCTAATAACATTAGAAAAGAAAGAAACCATTTTCCAGCCGAAGGTATTGAATAAAAATTATTTACAGGACCTACATCACCAAGCCCTGGTCCAATATTCCCAAGTGATGTTGCGACAGAACCAATGGCGGTTAAAAAATCAACGCCTATCCAAGCCATGATGACGGAACCAACTGCAAATATTGATATGTAAATCATGATGAAGGCCAGAATGTTAAATGTAATGTCTCGGTGAACAGCTTTTTTATTCAGACGAACAGGTAAGATAGCAGAAGGATGCAATTGTCTTTTTAGCTCTAAAACACTGTTTTTAACTAGTACAACATGACGTACAATTTTCACTCCACCTGCTGTACTCCCGGCTGAAGCGCCAAAAAACATGATCACAAATAATAATACCACAGCATTAAATGGCCAGGTACTATAGTCCGTCGTTACATAACCTGTCGTAGTAATAATGGAAATAACTTGAAACAAGCTATCTCTCATTGCCATTTCCCAACTCGAACCATAATGAAAGTGTACAGTTATCGCAATGATGGAAGCCAATAGAAGGGATACCACAACATAGTATCTAAATTCTTCATTTTTAAATACTGTCTTAAATTTTCCATGCAAGCCAAAATAGGTCAATGTAAAATTCGTGCCAGCTAGAAACATGAAAAGAATGATAGTGTATTGGATAAAAGGAGAAGTAAAATGAGCAATACTGTCATTTTTAGTAGAGAATCCTCCTGTTGCCATGGTAGTCAAGGCATGATTGATCGCATCAAAAAATGTCATGCCACCAATCCACAAAAGTACCATTTCAGTAAGTGTGAGTCCTACATAAATGAACCAAAGTCTTTTAGCAGTTTCTGTAATTCTAGGTTTGAGTTTGTCTGGTGTAATGCCGGGTGCCTCCGCCACAAAAAGTTGCATTCCTCCAATTCCCAGGATAGGAAGGATAGCAACGGCTAATACTATAATACCCATACCACCAATCCATTGCGTCAAACTTCGCCAGAAAAGAATGCCTTTGTCCAATGATTCAATATCTACTAATATCGTTGCGCCTGTTGTGGTAAACCCTGAAATTGTTTCGAAAAAGGCATCAGTAAAATTGGGAATTGATTCGCTCAGCAAATAAGGTAAAGTCCCAAAAAGAGACATGGCCAACCATCCTAAGGTCACGATTAAGTAGCCATCTTTTTTTCTTAAATCTTTTGATTTAGAGTCCTTTGTCAAGATAAATGTGACATAGCCAATGAGCATGGTTACGATCCCTGACATCATAATTGGATACAAATCCCTTCCATCAAAATAAAGAGAGAAGGGAATACAAGTCATCATAAAAGCTCCGTTGAGCAGCACTAGCAACCCAAGAACATTGATGATGACTTTGTAATTGAATCTCATTTAAAAAAGTCTTCTACTTTGCCAATACACTCTGGTTTTGACAATACTACCACACGGTCTTTGGGTTCAAATGTGAAATTACCTCTAGCAGTAATTCCCTTGTCATTTCTAATGACTCCTCCTATGATTGCCGCTTTTGGGAAATCAATGTTACGTAATTCTTTCTCCAGTATTTTAGAAGATTCTTTGACTTCAAACTCGACAATTTCGGCATCCACGCCATGGATTGATGTATGATTGACAACTTCACCTTTTCGGATGTATCTAAAGATAAAGCTGGCAGCAATTAATTTTTTGTTGATCATTGTATCCACCCCTATATTCTGCGAAAGGTGGATATAATCAATATTTTCTACTAAAGAAATCGTTTTAGCTACTCCATGATTTTTAGCTACTAAAGAGGAGATCATATTGGTCTCAGAGTTCCCAGTTACAGCAATAAATGCGTCCATATCATCAATGCCCTCTTCCTTGAGCAATTCTACATCACGGCCATCACCATTGATGATCATGGTGTTTTGCAGCGAGTCGGCCAATTCAAAACACTTGTCTCTATCCTCTTCAATCAATTTTACATTGTAATTCTTGTTGAGCTGACGAGCTGCTTGAATACCTATTTTACTTCCGCCAAGAATCATCACATTTTTGATAGATTCACTTCTTTTTCCAGCGAGATTAAGGACATGCTCGACTCCATCTGGTTGACAAATGAAATAAGCATGGTCATTTAGTAAAAATCGATTGTCTCCGTGCGGAATTATGGTTTCTTGTTTCCTTAAAATTGCGACTGTGCTGAACGCATGATTTGGGTTTAAATAGGCAGTTTCCACTAGGCTTTTATCCAACAATTCAGAGTTAGCATCTATTGTGATTCCAACTAAAGAAAGTGTTCCTTTTTCAAAATTGAATAAATCTGTGACCGCTGATTCTTTAAGGAGACGTTTTATTTCTTTTGCCGCTAGGGATTCAGGGGAAATGATTTCGTCGATCCCAATGTCTTTTAAATCTAAAATATCAGCGCTGTGTAAATATTCTGTATTGGCAATTCTAGAAATTGTTTTTTTTGCGCCTAGGTGTTTACCAATAATACAGGTGGAAATATTGGTTGCTTCTGATTCAGTAACAGCAATTAATAAGTCTGCTTCATCTATTTGAGCTTGCTTTAAAGTATGGAAGGAAGTAGAATTTCCCCTTGTAGTCTGGACATCAAGATGATTGGCTACATATTGTAGTCGCTCTTCATTCATGTCGATAATGTCAATATCGTGTGATTCGAAGGCCAGTAATTTGGCCAGGTGAAAGCCTACGTCCCCAGCTCCTGCAATGATTATTCTCATAGATTTATCGAATGTTCCATAGACCTACGCAAATATAACGAAACATCAATATGGAGAGACAAAAAATACGTTTAGTTAAGCGGAATAGGAGATATGATCAATGTTTAACCCCTCTTGTCATCTCTTTTTTCCCAGGTGGGCCAGGTAGCTCTTCACATTTAAAACCAACTGATTTTAAATCTCTTTTGAATTGACCTTGTGCACAATAAGTAATGAACACCCCACCAATAGTTAGTGCATTGTACATTTTTGATAATACATCAATACTCCACATTTCAGGTTGCTTCGAAGGAGCAAACGCATCAAAATAGATGATGTCAAACGAAGAATTTGATGGATGATAATCGAAAAGATCAATTTCCTTTTTTTCTAAACTAAAGCCATCCAAGAGTTTCGCTGGTTTTTCCCAAGGACAATCATGTATTTTCTCAAACAATTCTTGGTCCTTTTGAGCGTATTCGTTTTTGTAGTTTAGTTGTTCAATTACTGAGGGGTTGAGAGGATATTTTTCTAAAGAACAATATTGCATGCTAAATGTTGACTTTCCCACTTTCATGGCCGTCAACCATGGATTTAAACCAGTTCCAAACCCAATTTCTAAAATTCTGATCTTGGATTTTTCAGGATAAAGCTCAACAAAATGTTCCAATCCCTTTTCAACGAAAACATATTGGGATTCTGTTAGCGCACCGTGTGTTGAATGATAAGTTTCATCCATTTCAGGCAGATATAAAGAGGACGAACCATCCCTTGTTTCAATAAGGTTGACCTTAGGCATATTTATATATCAATACAGTGGCATGTGCTGCTACACCTTCCTCTTTTCCCACAAAACCCAATTTTTCGGTAGTAGTTGCTTTGATAGAGATGTCATTCTCCTCAATCATCATTACTTTGGCCAAAACCGTTTTCATTTCAGGGATGTGAGGATTAATTTTTGGTCGTTGAAGACATATTGTACAATCAACGTTTCCTATTGCATAATCTGCTTCCCTGATCAATTTCAATACATCCTTAAGTAATATTTTACTATCAATTCCTTTGAATTTTGGGTCTGTATCGGCAAAATGGAAACCAATATCTCGCATATTGGCGGCACCTAAGAGAGCATCGCAAATCACATGTATCAATACATCTGCATCAGAATGGCCAACAGCACCATGCGTATGCGGCACCTCAATTCCTCCTAGCCAAAAAGGTTGTCCTTCCGATAATTGATGGACATCGTAACCATATCCGACTCTTACATTTGGTCTTTCTAAATTCATATTACTAGTTAAACTTATAAGCTTTTCGCTTTTTCCCAGTAGGCATCCATTTCCTCTAAACTCATTTCACCCATTTGTTTGCCGTCTTTTTGACTTTCGGATTCTAGATATTGAAAACGCTTGATAAACTTTTTATTAGTTCGCTCCAATGCTTCTTCAGGGTCAATATCTACAAAACGTGCGAAATTGACCATCGAAAACAGAATATCACCAAACTCATCCATGGCTTTGTCCTTGTCATTTCGATCAACCTCTTCCTTGAATTCGGTCAATTCTTCATTCACTTTATCCCAAACTTGATCTTGATTGTCCCAATCGAAACCCACTCCTCTAGCTTTTTCTTGTATTCTCATGGCCTTCACCATGGCAGGCAGAGATTTAGGAACACCGCCTAAAACTGACACATTGCCTTTTTCTTTCAGTTTTAATTTCTCCCAGTTTTCTTTGACTTGTTGCTCGTTTTCTACTTTGATATCACCATAAATATGAGGGTGCCGGTGAATGAGTTTTTCGCAAATGCTGTTCAATACATCAGCTACATCAAAAGCGTTTTTTTCTTGAGCAATTCGAGCATAGAACACCATATGTAGCATCAAATCCCCTAGTTCTTTTTTTACTTCTGGTAGATCGTTTTCTAAAATAGCATCGGAAAGTTCATAGGTTTCCTCAATAGTAAGGTGTCGAAGTGTCTCTAGCGTCTGTTTTTTATCCCAAGGACAGTTTTCTCTTAATTCGTCCATGACCGTCAAAAGCCTGTCAAATGCTGTCAATTTGGCTTCTCTATTTAAATCTGGCGCACTTTTTGGTTCGGACATAGAATAAAATGATAATTATCAGTGTTTAGTAAGCAAAGCTAAAAGCTTTAATGCTTAAGTTTGCAGCAAGTTTTCGAAATTATGACAACAGTATTTTTAGGAATCGGATTTGTAGCTATATTTTTTATCTTCATGAGTGTTAGGCTCATTTTTTTAAAAAATGGAGAATTTAAAGGCACGTGTGCCTCTCAAAATCCTTATCTAAATAAAACAGGAGAGCCATGTGGGTATTGCGGTAAAGTCGTATCAACAGGTGAATCATGCGGCAATCCGGACTCGGAAGTCGAAAAAGTCATGGAAAAATTCAACTAGCACTTCATAATTATTAGTTAAACAACTAAAGTAAAGGTTCAGACCAAATTCATGCTAAAAGGATACAGATTCGCTGTTGAATCGATACCTTAGCGCACTTTTTAAATATATATGGCTTTAATAAAATCTATTTCAGGTATTCGTGGTACCATCGGAGGAAAAGAAGGTGAATCTCTATCACCTATAGATGTAGTAAAATACACTGCTGCTTTCGGTCAATGGGCGATTCAACATGCTGATTCCAAAAAAATTGTAATTGGGAGAGATGCCCGTCCTTCAGGAAGCCTTATTACTAAAATCGCTTCAGGAGTTCTTCAGAGTTTAGGAATAGACGTAGTGGATTTAGGCCTTTCTACCACTCCGACAGTTGAAATGGCAGTGCCTGCAGAAAAAGCAGCAGGAGGTATAATAATTACGGCAAGTCATAACCCTAATGGGTGGAATGCGCTAAAATTACTGAATAGTAAAGGAGAATTTATTTCTGATGAAGAAGGTAAAAAAGTACTTGAAATAGCCGACTCAGGAGAAACGGAATTTGCGTTATCTAAAGATTTAGGCAAATATGAAGAAAATGATACTTACATTGATTTTCATATAGAGGAGATACTTAAACTGCCATTGATCGATACTGAGGCAATTGGCAGAAGAAATTTTAAAATAGCGGTAGATGCGGTGAATTCTACAGGAGGAATAGCCATTCCGAAATTGTTGAAAAAGCTGGGAGTTAATAATTTCGAGATTTTCTATGGAGAACCGAATGGTCTTTTTCCTCACAATCCTGAACCTCTACCTGAAAACATAACACACATTTGTCATGAAGTAGAAAGTGGGAGATTTGATTTGGGAATTGTTGTTGATCCTGACGTAGATCGTTTGGCTTTTGTAGGGGACAACGGTGAACCTTATGGAGAAGAATATACGCTGGTTACTATTGCTGATTACGTTTTACAAAATACTCCGGGAAATAGCGTTTCCAATATGTCTTCGACTCGCGCATTAAAAGTGGTAACAGAAAAAAATGGAGGAACTTATACTGCATCTGCTGTAGGGGAAGTAAATGTAGTTAATAAAATGAGAGCAACTAACGCTGTTATTGGAGGAGAAGGTAATGGAGGAATTATTTACCCTGAGTTGCATTATGGTCGAGATGCTCTAGTAGGCATAGCGTTGTTTTTGAGTCACTTAGCAAGATTTGAAAAGTCATCTTCATTTTTGAGATCTAAATATCCAAACTATCACATATCTAAAAATAAGATTGAATTAACTCCGGATATGGATGTCAATAGCGTTTTGGAGAGTGTAAAAGATAAGTATCAAAAACAACCTATTAACTTAGAAGACGGTGTGAAAATCGAATTTGATACTGAATGGGTACATTTAAGAAAGTCAAACACTGAGCCCATTATCAGGATTTATGCAGAGTCAGAATCTCAAAATACAGCTGAGGTCTTGGCTAAAAAAATTATGATGGACATCAAGGAGATTTGTGCTGAGCCCGCAGTTGAGGACTAATTTTAATTGATCTGAACTTTGACCAATAAAAAATGTTAAAGTAGTTCAATTAGAAATTTATGTACTTCGAATTTAAGGATCAAAAAATAGGTGCCTGGTTGCGGTTGACAGATAATGTGGGATTGTTGTCTGATGCTTATAGAATTGAAGACCAGCAAATCCATCTTTTGTGGAATCGGTCTTCCAAAAACGTTAATCTTTTTATTGATGATTTACCTATTGAACTCAGTCCCAATCAAATCACTACTTGCACTTATTTACAGACTATTCAATTTGAGAATCAACTTCCCAAATTGACAGTTTTTTCATTTAGTAGAGAGTTTTATTGCATCAAAGAACATGACCAGGAAGTTTCGTGTAGTGGATTGCTCTTCTTCGGCACAAAGGATGTTCCCGTTGTTTTATTGAATGATCAAGAAAGCGAACGGCTCAATCTTCTCTTAAAAGTTTTTATTGATGAATTCCAGGTAAATGATAATGTTCAAAATGAGATGCTACAGATGCTTCTCAAAAGGCTCATTATTCTTTGCACCAGAATGGTTAGGTCCCAGTTATCAACAAGGTCAATCACGCATGAACAAGTTGATCTTATTAGACAGTTCAATGTTTTAGTAGATGGGCATTTTAAAAAGCTACACAAAGTCAGCGACTATGCAGAAATGCTTTTTAAATCTCCTAAAACACTTTCTAACTTATTTAAACAATTTAACAGTAAATCCCCTCTTGCATTAATTCATGAACGTATCGCATTGGAAGGAAAAAGACTGCTATCCATGACCGATAAACCTGTGAAGGAAATCGCATTTGATCTAGGTTTCAAAGATGTTTCGTCTTTTATAAAAATTTTTAAAAAAATCATTGGAACATCCCCTCAAGACTATAGAAATACATTGAAACTTATTAATTAAGGAAGTTTTCTCTATCCTTCGGGAAAAATGGCTTATTACCTAAGTCACTAATTGCAGTTTATACTATCAACGAAAACAAATTTTTAATTGATAAATAATACGACAATGGCAAATTTTAATGTTCCAACAAGAGAAGAAGTTTCAACGGCTAATCAGGCAATTTATGACAACTTAAAGAGTCAAGTAGGATTCGTACCAAACTTGTACGCGACCTATACACATTCAGAAAATGGACTTGCGGATTACTTGGCCTTATCCGGGAGAAAAACCTCCCTTTCAGGGAAAGAAAAGGAAATTGTGAACCTTGTAGTGAGTGAAGTTAATGGTTGTAATTATTGCAAAGCTGCACATACTGCCATCGGTAAAATGAATGGGTTTACGGATGAGCAAATATTAGAAATCAGAAGTGGCGAAGCTTCTTTTGATAGTAAGTTTGATGCGTTAGCAAAATATGTTAAAAATGCTGTGATCAATAGGAGTAAACCGGATGCTGAAGTTATTGAGGCGTTTTTCGAAGCTGGTTATACCGAAGAAAACCTAATTGATACAGTGATTTTAATTGGTGACAAAACGATCAGCAATTTGGTTTATGGGTCTACTAAAATACCAGTGGATTTTCCTGCTGCCCCTGAATTGGCGGAGTTAGCAGCATAAGTGCGTTGGATAATCCTGGAAGGCAAAGGCTTTCCAGGATTTTGTATTTTTAATCAAAAATTAGACCATGGAAGTAACAGTAATCAACAGAGAAGGCTCACTAACTACTGAAATTGGATCAGAACATCATCTACTTTTTGCTGACGAACCTAAACAAGTTGGTGGCCATGATAAAGGTCCTTCCCCGTATGAATATTTACTCGCTTCATTGGGAAGTTGCACGGCTATGACCTTGCGACTATATGCTGATCACAAAGGTTGGGATTTAGAAGAAGTGAAAATATCCTTGAATCACAACAAAGATTATCCAACGGATTGTGAAGACTGTGAAAACAGTGCCTCAAAAATTGATGTCATTGAAAAAAAAATTGAATTAATCGGAAACCTGGATGACCCACAAAAAAATCGATTATTAGAGATAGCAGATAAGTGTCCGGTGCACAAAACCCTGAACAGTTCTATTGAGATTCGAACAGTTCAAGGCTAATAATTTCAATATGCTTGTGGTTAAAGAGGCAAGAATAATTGCTAGATTTGATAGGGTTTAGAATCCACGACTATGAAAAAACTGCTTTTCTTTTCTGTTTTCTTGTTCACATATCTCTCCGTGAGGTCACAAGATCGATTTCCCAATGTTAAGTTTTATGATGAAGAGCGTGGCTCACCAAACGCTACATTAGCGGATGTTTCATGGATCGAAGGGCATTGGAGAGGCCCATCTTTTGGAGGAATCTCTGAAGAAATTTGGTCTCCCCCGTTAGGTGGATCCATGATGTGTGCATATCGTTTGGTTAAAGATGAAAAGGTTGGTTTTTACGAAATAGAAACCATAACAGAAGAAAACGGCAGTTTAATTTTACGCTTGAAGCATTTCTATAGTGATCTCAAAGGCTGGGAAGAAAAAAATGAAACGGTCGATTTTAAATTAGTAAAGGTTACAGGCAACAAAGTTTTCTTTGACGGTTATACTTATGAAAAAATAAGTGACGATGAGATCAATGCTTATGTGGTGATTGATCAAGGTGGCGAAAAGCTAGAAGTAAAATTTAATTATAGAAGATTCAAAAAGTAAAATATGCAGGCAGGCAAACGATATACCCTTTGGCAAACTATAAGATGGACAAGAAAGACGATTTTTCTCTTTATCCTTTTTGATTCTATTCCAGTTGCTTTGTTTTACTTTTTTGGTTTTGAATGGTTGGTGATTCCTTGGCAACCGTTATCCATCATCGGTATTGCTGTTGCGTTTTATTTGGGTTTCAAAAACAATTCGTCTTACGATCGACTTTGGGAAGCTCGTAAAATATGGGGAGGGATTGTCAACACTTCTCGTTCATTGACAGTCATGACACGAGACTTTGTAACCAACGAACATGCTCACCAAAAAAAATCCGAAGAAGAACTTAAGTCCATTCACAGAACAATTGTTCATCGTCATATTGCATGGATGTATGCATTGACTTTTCAAATGAGAGAACTCAGAGACTGGGAGCATAACACCAAAGATGATCAAATGCTAAGGGCCAGTTTAGGATTGCAAAACCCATCAGAAAAATTTGAGTTACTGAAAGATTATTTGTCAGAAGATGAGTACAATTATATTATGTCAAAAGGAAACAAGGCCTCTCATATTTTGTCTTTACAATCCAAACATTTTTTGAAACTTAAAGAAGAAGGACATATCGAAGACTTCCGCCACATGGAATTGGAAAAGATGGTTTTGGAGCTTTATAACCTACAAGGCAAGTCAGAGCGAATTAAAAATTTCCCATTTCCTCGGCAGTATGCAACGGCTAATTATTTCTTTGTTTGTATCTTTTTGCTATTACTTCCTTTTGGAATGTTGAGTGTGTTTACTGGCAGAGCAGATACCTATTCAATTTGGATGGCCATTCCATTTTCCGTGTTGGCTTCATGGGTATTTTGGATTATGGAGTCTATAGGAGAATACAGTGAAAACCCATTTGAAGGGCTTTATAATGATGTCCCTATTACAAGTATGGCTCGAGGAATTGAAATTGACATCCGACAGATGTTGGATGAGGAAGATTTGCCAGAGCCAATAGGAAGTTTGGGTGATCTTAAGATTTTGTATTAAGCTTTGATGGTTTTATAGGCAAACTTATTTTGAAGGTTGATCCTTCGTTGAGTATTGTTTCTAATTCTATTTTTCCATTAAGTTTATCGATTAATGTTTTGACAATCGATAACCCAAGTCCTGAAGATTTTTCGCTTCCTGTAGGTTTTGCAGAAAGTTTTTGAAATCTTTTGTATAACGATTTCAAATCTGCATTGGAAAATCCTGGACCTTGATCTTTGATAGAAAATATTGCAAGTTCATTTGAAGTTATGTAGCTAATTCGGATCTGACTTTCTTGTGGAGAAAATTTTATAGCGTTGGAAATAAGATTATCCATGATCCTCATGAATGAAAGCTTATTGGTCTCAATCTCGAAATCATCTGCGTCTTCTTGAAGCTTCAAGGTTGTCTTTTTTCGGCTGGCATTGGGTTGATGTGAGTCGAGAAGTTCTGCCATCAAAAGCGAAGCTTTGTATATACTAAAATCCATTTCCGACTCATTTTGAATTTGATGATGGTTCATCATATCATTGATAATTTCCAAACCATGATCAATGACTTGAGTCGTTTTACCTGCAAGGTCCGTCTGCTCTTCGTTCAACGGTCCTGATATATGCATCAATTGATTGAGTCCTTTTAAATTGTTCAACGGAGATCTTAGGTCATGAGCAACCACTGCCATTATGTTGTTTTGATCCTGATAAGCATCACTCAAGTTAGCGTTTTGTTGTACGATCAATTCATTATTTTCTTTCAACTGATCTCTTTGTTGACTTATTTCTTGGTTCATGGATTCCAATTCTTGCGTTTTATGTTGTAAAAGGCTATTGAGGCTATGTTCCAATTTATTTTTTCTCCAAATAATTACTAATGCAACAACTAGAATGAAGAAGCCAAGTGATAAAAAAATTAAAAATTGCTGTTGTCTTTTATTTTCTTCTGCCTTAAGATTTAGTTCCTTCTCTTTTTTTTCAGCCTCATACTTTACTTCCATTTCATCAATTACTGCTTGCTTATTTTCGGCCAATAATTCGCTATTGATGTCATTATAAAGCTGATTGTATTCCAGAGCATTTTTATAGTCTTCTAAATGGATGTAGATATAAGAAAATTGCCCGTAAGCATTTCTAATATCGAACTTACTCTCAAGTTTTTCGGCTAAAGCCAAACTTTTAGCAGTATAGTATAGTGCACTATCAAACATTTCCATTTTTTGAAAAATCACATTGATGTGGTTGTAAGCAGAGGCCATGTACATCTCTTGATTCATTTTTGTAAAATATTGATTGGCCTTTTTAATATTAGAAAGCGCTTCCTCAACCAATCCCATTTCTCTATTCAGAATACAAAGATTTCCATACGCTAGTGCAATCCCTTTCTCGTAATTGGCTTTCTTAAAATGACCAATGGCAGTATAAATATGAGGTTTGGCCTGTTTGAAAAATTTTTTAAATTCAATGGTGTCGTTTAGATTATCTACCATATTCCATCCTTGATTGATGTAAAATGCGGCATAACCGTTGTGGGCATTTCCAAGCATTTTGGGGTCTTGAGTTTCTTCTGCAATCGCCAAAAGCTTTTTTATGTAAATCAATGATTGATCAAAGCTATTTCGCTCTTGGTGAATTTGAGCAAGTTTTTTGTAACAGTTGGATTGCTGTTCAGGAAGTTGCTGTGACTCAAAATAGTTAAGCGCCTCTAAATAATAATACTGGGCAGAATCATGATTACCCTTGTCAACATGTATTTGTCCGTACAATGAGTATGCTTCGGCAAGACCATATTCATAGTTTGATTTTTTTGATAGCTGGATTGATTCTTTGAGCAATTCAATGGCTTCTGATTTTTCGCCATATGACAATTCAAATATTAAATTGTTTAATGCTCTGATTTTTGAAGTGTCGTTTTTTGCATTCTCTAAGACTTGTCTGAGACTATCTGTATTGACCTGTCCATAAACTATTTTGGAAATGAAAATTGTCAGAAATAGTATTTGAATTAATTTTTTAATCATTTTTTTAAACTTAGATAAAATAAATTATCCTATTCTTTATTCAAATAGTCTGACATAACCTTATCCCAAACTTCATAGCCCTTCGTGCTTAAATGTAAACTGTCCCCGATATAAAGTGAACCATTTGGCTTGCCTTTTGGGTTGAGAAGAGGGCTCCATAGGTCAAGGTATTCCCATTGATCACTAGCTTCGGCCAGTGCCAACAATGACAAGTTAAAATCGTCATATTGTTCCTTGAGATGCCATCTGCTTGGAGAGGGTTTGGCTGGAATGAATACCACTCTAGTCTTAGGATTCATATTGCCAACAAGTTTCAGGAATTTTCGATAGTCATCTAATATTCTCTCTGTCGACTTACCATGACTAATATCATTGTCACCTTCATAGAATATTATTTTGGAAGGATTATAGGGAGTAACCAAACGATCAAAGTAGTATAATACATCAGAAGTATGTGAGCCTCCAAAACCACGGTTAATTGCTCCATATTTTTTATAAAGCTTTTCGGCGGTCACCCACATTCGAATAGATGAACTTCCTAAAAAAAGTAACCTGCCTTGCTCAGGCACGTTCACTTTATCTAGTTTTTCAAACGTAGTAATTTCATCTTCAAACCTCTTTGGGTTTGGATCAATCTGAGAACATGAGAAAAGAACGAATTGAAGAAAGATTATTGAAAAGAGTAATTTGAAAAAAAGGCTCATTGTCGATTTGTATGGTTTCATCCAATTTCCAATTTAGATTATTCCCGTTTCAATTGGAATATTTTTAATTTTAAAATAGAATAAGTGTTCTATGAATAGAATCGATCGTCTTACTGCAATGATGTTGAAGCTGCAATCAAAGCGCAACATATCCGCCTTGGACTTGGCTGATCATTTTGACATCAGTGAAAGAACTGTTTTTAGAGATATAAAAGCTTTGGGTGAAGCTGGTGTACCCATTGGATTTGAAAAGGATCGAGGGTATTTCATAGTGGAAGGCTATTACATTCCTCCCATTATGTTCTCTAAAGAAGAGGCAGGAGCTATTTTATTAGCGGGAAAATTGTTGGAAAGACAGGGAGACCGATCGCTTGTGGATCAATTTGATCAGGCACTGTCTAAAGTCAGGGCTGTCCTGAAGAATACTGAAAAGGACTATGTGCATGAACTCGAAAAGCACATAGAGATAGTCACTTATGACAATGGTTTAGAGGCTTTTCCAGATAAATTTTTGCTGGATATAAAAAATGCAATCGTCTCAAAAAATGTCTTGACTTTTGAATATTACGCGAACTACACAGATACTTTTTCCAAAAGAGAAGTTGAGCCATTGGGAGTTTGTCATTATTCCAATCATTGGCATTTGATTGGTCATTGTAGAAAGCGAAATGCGATTCGGGATTTTAGAACAGATCGTATAATGAAATTGTCTCAACAAGGTGAAAACTTTGATCCCACAGTTCGAGGCAATTTCAAAGAACATATTTTCGCTTTGAATATGCGACAGGAAGTAGAAGAAGTAAAAGTTTTGTTCTCAAACAAGGTCGCCCAATTCGTGACTGATCAGAAATACTATTATGGAATGATCGATGAATTGAAAACTATCGATGGAGTACAGATGACTTTTATGGTGGGTGAATTGGATTACTTTGCTAGGTGGCTTTTGATGTATACAAATTCAGTGACAATCATTGAGTCAGATCGGTTGAGAAATAAGATGGAGGAATTGACCAATCAATTAACTCAATCTTACCTGCCGGTTCATAATTCATAGAAAATTTTTCGCTTTATGAAAGTCACTGACATAGGGTTGTCAGTGGACGTCATTTTATTTGCTCAAATCAATTACAAACCAAAACGATTTGACTTATGAATGACCAAATTCTGGAACTTGTGGTTTACAAAATCAAACCAGACCAAATCAAAAATTTTGAAGAAAGCAAACTGCTTGAGTTCCGACATTTGATTAAAGACCTTGAAGGTCTAGTGCACTACGAAACTTTTAGTGCTCTAAATCAGGAAGGATTATTTATAGATCAAGTTGAATGGGAAGATATGGGGTGTGCGAAACGGGCTTCTGAGAAAATAAAAATTCTACAAGACGAAGAACCTTTTGTTTCCATTTTCAAATCTTTCGAAGAAGTTAAATTATTTCAACACTTTAAAAAAATTGCATAATCATGGAAAAAATCGATTTAAAAAAAATCTACCCGGAGCATTACAAGGCAAAAAACAAACCGCAAGAAGTAAACATTGATGCGCACAATTGTCTAACAATATCAGGAATGGGAGCCCCTGAAAGGGAGAACTTCATGCAGAGCATTGAAGCTATTTATCCAGTTGCGTTCACCGTAAAAAAATATAGTAAGACTGAAGGAAATGACTTTGTGGTTCCGAAATTGGAATGCTTTTGGTGGGTTGAAGAAGGGCTGGAATTCAATGAAGAAACAAAAAATGAATGGCAATGGCAATTGATGATTCGAATGCCGGATTTTGTGACAAACGAACATGTAGATCAGGCCGTGGAAGAAGTCATTAGAAAAAAAGGAATGCCTTTCGTCAATGAAGTAATATTACAAAACATCAATGAGGGCCGTAGTGTTCAAATGATGCATACTGGATCTTATTATGAAGAAGAAGGTACTATTGGGGAAATTCTCGAATTCATGAAAAACCATGGATTGGAAATGAATGGCTATCATCATGAAATCTACATTTCTGACCCAAGAAAAACAGCAGAGGAAAAGTTAAAAACTATAATTAGATATGCTGTAAAATAATTCTAAATGAGGGGCTTCTTTAATACCAAAGAAGCCCTTTTATTTCTAAATTGACCAACATGGAACCTTTCAAAAACGAGTTCAATAAATCATTCACCCAGAAACTAGGAGCCCTCTTAAAGCAGCATGATCATACTTTTGATTTGAAAAAGTTTGAATCGTCCATTTTCAATGAACATTGGGAGAAGCGAGAATTGAAAGATCGTATGCGCCATATAAGTGTCATGATTTTTGAAAACACCTCATTGGAGTATTTAGCTCAACTAAAAATCATGGTTCTGATCGCTGATCAATTTTCTGGCTTACCCTCCATGACGTTTCCTGATTATGTGGAAGTTCATGGATTAGACTTTATTGAAGAATCTCTCGATGCGTTGGAGCATTTCACTAAATTTTCTAGTTCAGAATTTGCGATAAGACCCTTCATTAAACAGAATGAAAAATTGGCCATGACCCGTATGTTAACCTGGAGCAAAAATAGTAGTGAACATGTTCGAAGGTTATCCAGTGAAGGTTGTAGACCTAGACTTCCATGGGCTATGGCATTACCCAGTTTCAAAAATGATCCGAATCTGGTTGTTGAAATTCTGGAAAATCTAAGATCAGATGACTCACTATATGTGAGAAAAAGTGTCGCCAACAACCTCAATGATATTACCAAAGACAATCCTGCTTTGGCACTCAATTTAGCGGAAAAATGGTATGGCCAGAATGAATTGACCAATTGGATCGTGAAACATGGATTACGGACACTGTTGAAGAAAGGCAATGAACGGGCACTTCAAATCATTGGATTTGATTTCAATGCCAAGTTTTCAGTTATGGACTTATCTCTTTCTAAAACAAAACCGAGAATCGGAGAGTCATTCAATTTTTCTTTTGAGGTGCAAAATCTGGAGGCAAAAAAGGTTACTGCGAAAATAGGTTTTGTTGTGTCTTACATGAAATCAAATGGGAAACAATCAGACAAAATATTTCACATCTCAGAGGCGGAATTTGAATCAAAAAAACCAAAAAAGTACAATAAAAAGCTTTCCTTTAAAGATTTATCAACAAGGAAACACTATCCAGGAAATCATCAAATATCTGTTGTAGTCAATGGATTTGATCTTGCTAAAAAAGAATTCGAATTACTAGAATTTCAGGATTCTCAGAAAAATTAAAACTCTATGATGCGATACATTTTACTTCTATTCTTAATAATTGGGTTGTCTCCAAATGGCTTTACTCAAGTCACTTCCTTTATGACTTATAATATCAAAAATGATTACCAAAAAGAAGGTGAGAATAATTGGATCAGCAGAAAGCCAAGTATGATTGCGTTATTGAATTATTATGAACCTGAGGTTTTCGGTGTTCAAGAAGCTTTAATTAATCAGTTGCAAGATTTGGATGCTGGATTGTCGAAATATTCATTTATTGGAATCGGAAGAGAAGATGGGAAAATGAAAGGGGAATATGCAGCGATTTTTTATGACCGAACGCAATATAAATTGCATGAGCAAGGGAATTTTTGGTTGTCTGAAACGCCTGACAAAGTATCAAAAGGTTGGGATGCAGCATATGAAAGAATCTGTACCTATGGATTATTCGAGCATTTGGACTCAAAGCGAAAAGTGTGGGTATTTAATGCCCATTTTGATCATATTGGTCAATTGTCAAGAGAGAATTCCGCAAAGTTAATCGTCCAAAAAATTTCTTCTATCAATAAAGCCGGCTGGCCTGTTGTCTTGATGGGCGATTTTAATGCTGAAGACGATAACACTGCTATTCTCACTTTTGCATCTAATTATACAGATTGTCAAAAAGAGGCTAAAAAGACCTTTTATGGACCTGAAGGTACGTTTAATGGTTTCACAAAAGATATTATGACGGAGCGAATTGATTTTATATTTTCAGAGAAATTCAATATTCTTTCCTATGTGCACATCGATGACCGAATGCAGAATTTCAAACATGTGTCTGATCACATTCCGGTCATGATGACTTGTGATTTTGATTAAATCCTAACAAACCATTCCTTATAATGACAAATTAGTATAGCCCTAAGCTGGCGCATTATTATTACTATTCGTCGAATAAATATGACCATTCAAAGAATAAATAACAATTCGGCCAATAAATATTTCGTGGTTTGAGTTTCAATTATGAAAATGAAACAATCAAATAGAATCATGAAAAATATTATTACAGCCCTTTTCTTGACAGCGCTTTTTTTCGAATGCACTCAAAATGAAGAGCCACAAAACGAAATAGATAATATAGAACCTGGAACACCAATCTTGACGGAAATGAGGTCATTTATGTTTGGTCATAGTTTAATCGTTCATGCTACTGAATCTGATGAAACAACTGTACCACACTGGATGTATCTTCTTTCACAACAAGCAGGTTACAGTTATGGTGCATCAGGACAATATGGATTTTTACCTCAGCACGATGATGTACCTCCAATTTCTCAATGGGGATTTTCCCAAGTACCGGGTATCTGGGAGTCAGATATTCAACCTTTCAGTTCAGCAGATTTTAACAATGTTTTAATCACAGCAGGTAATTTTGTGCAATGGCAAGCGCCAAGTATCAATTATTACAACGAGGACACCTCACCAGTTACTTCTACTTTAACTATTATTGATTGGGTGCTAGAACAAGAACCAACAGCGGCTATTTATATTTACGAAAATTGGCCAGATATGGCCTCTTATGCTACTGAATACCCTGCTACAAGATCAGAATTTGATACTTATAATGATTACACCCTTGGTGAATTTCATAGTTGGTGGCTTGAGTATCAAGATACCCTGATAGAGGCACGACCTGATGCTGATATTAGAATGATTCCCGTAGGTCCTATATTGGCGGATTTGTTTACTGAAACCAATTTGAATCAAATTGCTGTAGAAGATTTATATGAAGATAACGATCCTCATGGTCGTCCTACCGTATATTTCTTAGCAAGCCTTGTGACTTACATGGCCACTTTTGGTGTGGAGGCTCCTGTTGATTTTGAAATTCCTGATACCGTTAGTAGTATTGTCAAAGACAATTATGAAGATGTTGTAACCTTTATTTGGGAGGAACTCCAAGCATTTAATGATGGTCAAAACAATAGTAGAGTATTTTAATAGCTGGTTGTACTTATATCAGCTATTCTATTTTTTCGAGTTCTACAGTGAAGTGCCGCATGATCGGTGCTTCTTTCTTTATGACAAAACCTCTTTTTGCTTCATGACGAGTTTCAAAGACATTTTTGATAGCTACGGCAATATATTCCATGTGTGATAAGGTATAAGTTCTTCTTGGAACTGCTAACCTTACCAACTCCAGTTTTGGGAATCTGTTTTTTCTCGTTATAGGATCTCGATCTGCGAGAATTGTCCCTATTTCTACACTTCTAATACCAGAAGTGATATATAATTCAATAGCAAGCGATTGAGCTCGAAATTCCTCCTTATCTATGCTTGGAACGAATTTATTGGCATCTAAATAGATGGCATGTCCTCCAAATGGTTGCTGTACTGGAACTCCGAATTCAATCAAACGTTTCCCCAAATAATGAACTTGGTTGATTCTACTTTCCAAGTAATTGAATTCCGTTGATTCATTGAGTCCTACGGCTAATGCTCCCATGTCACGACCAGACATCCCTCCATAGGTCACAAACCCTTCATACATGATATTAAATGTGATACACTTTTGATACACATCAGTGTTATTTAAAGCTATGAAACCACCCATGTTTACAATGCCATCTTTTTTAGCACTCATAGTCATACCATCACCATATGAGAACATTTCATTCACAATCTCCTTGATGGTCTTGTTTTCAAATTCTTTTTCTCTGGTTTTGATGAAATACGCATTTTCTGAAAATCGAGCAGCATCAAAGTAGAGAGGTGTGTTGTATTTCTTGCATACTTCTGCAATTTCACGGATGTTTTTCATTGAAACAGGTTGACCACCTGCAGAATTACAAGTTACGGTTACAATCACAAAAGGAATATTTTCAATCGGGTTTGAATGGAAAACCTTTTCCAATTTATTGATGTCCACATTTCCTTTAAATGGATGGTTGACGGATGTATCAAAAGCCTCATCAATAGTGCAGTCTACTGCTGATGCCTTTCTAAATTCTATATGACCTTTGGTTGTATCAAAATGAGCGTTTCCGGGAACAATGTCTCCCTCTTTAACCAAAGCTGAAAAGAGTACGTTTTCAGCTGCTCTTCCTTGATGGGTTGGTATGAAATGTTGAAAACCTGTGATGGCCTTAACCGTGTCCTCTAATTTCTTGAACGAACGAGAACCCGCATAACTTTCATCTCCGAGCATTACTTCTGCCCATTGTTTATCGGACATAGCTCCTGTTCCAGAGTCAGTCAATAAATCGATAATGACTTGATCACTCTGAAGTTTGAATAAGTTGTATTTCGCGTCTTTTATCCAGGCAGCTCTTTGTTCTTCGGTAGATCTTTTTATGGATTCTACCATTTTGATTTTATACGGTTCTATGTATGGCAATTTCATATCAAAAATTGATGAATGAGAAGTAAAAAAATAAATAGAGGGAATTCTTCTGAATGAAGAATCAGATTAGAATTAATTATAGAAATAAGGATCTCTATTCTTAACGTTTTGATATGGATTGAAATAAGTCTTCACGTAAGCGCCAGCGACGATTTTGTGTTACAAAACTACTAAAAATTCAAGAAAAATAGACTAGACATAAAATGTCAATAGGCATCTTTTATAAAAGCCATATCTGTAATGACTTGAAATTCAGGTTAATAATGACTAAATTCTATCTAGACCAAATCAATCCTCAACATGAAAAATTACAAACCACTACTATTATCTCTATTCTGCACTATTTTTCTCACGAACAATACTTTTTCGCAGACGATCTTCACAGCTGACAATAATCCTGGTGCGTTAGGAGGCACCAACGTCTTTACTGGTGCCACAGCACTTCAGGATGCTATTGCAGCGACCACAAGTGGCGACATCATTCACATAACACCAGGTAACACGAATTATGGAATAGCCACTATTGACAAGCCCTTGAATATTTTTGGAATTGGGTTGAATCCAGATATTGATGGAACGCTCCGATCAAGAGTTGATACCATCATTATTGCAGACCCTGCCGCATCAGGTACTCGCATTTCAGGTGTATTTGTTAATGATGCAATTCTATTAGGAGGAACAGCAGGAGCCTTGTCTAATTTGCTTATTGAAAATGGTCTAGTTAGAAGAGTTGTACACACTGATGTTACAACTACCTTATCCAATATCATTATTCGAAATAATGTAATGGGATGGAGCCTTTCGAACGATGATATGACCATATTATTACTACATGGTGCTATGTCCAATATTGTTATCGCCAACAATATAATTTATGGCACATCTCTCAATGAACATGGTGCAGTGCAAGCGAGTAACGGGACAAGCGTAGAGAATAATATTTTTGTTGGAAGTGACGGTAACGACCATGCATTTTATAATTTTTACAGCAATTCTGTAAAAAATAATGTGTTTATACGAAAGCAGCCTACAGCCCATAGTTCGTTTTCAAACAACGCTTTTGAAAATAATATTCAGTATCTGGGAGCTGTCAGCTTTGCCACTACAGTTGGGAATACTAGTGTAAATAACATAGATGCAGATCCTCAATTAACCAATGTTCCACACACACAGTCAGCAGATTTTGCAGTACTTAACCCTGCTCCTCTTGCAGGCTCTCCTTGCATCGGAAATGGAGAAGGAGGTACGGATATAGGTGTTTACGGTGGAGCTGTTCCTTTTAGTTTACAAGGTACACTGATTCCATTGATTCAGTCTATAACTGTTCCAACCATGGTGGTAGAAGGAGATGACTTGGAAGTTCAGATCAAAGCAAGAGGAAACTAATAATTAGGAAAAAACTTGATATGAAAATACAGCAGATAATTTCCTGCCTGTTTATCGGGGTTTGCCTGAATGGTTTTTCACAAGTCCCAGAAATCACTGAATTAGCATATTTTTTCGATGTTGATCCAGGGGAAGGTAATCGAATGGCTATTTCTGTTACTGCCAACGAAACGATTGATATTTCTACAAACATTTCCACCATTGGATTATCCGAAGGATTTCACACCTTAAGTGTTTTGGCCAAGGATGAAAATGAAGTATGGGGTTTAATTGAAAAAAAGCCTTTTTTCATTACCCAATCAATATCCTTGAACCAAAATAATATCTCTGCCATGGAGTATTATATCGATTTTGCTCCGATTCAAGGATCTGGAGAAGCCATTTCCATTTCAAATTCTCCTGAACTAGATTTTTCGCAAAATATTGCTACTACTGGACTTGCAGAAGGATTTCACACGATTGGGTTTAGAGCTCAGGATGAGAAAGGAACATGGGGATTGGTCGAAAGCAAACCTTTCTATATCAACCAGTCTGTGACCTTGGCACAAAACAATATCTCAGCCATGGAGTATTATATTGATACTGATCCAGTTCAGGGTTCTGGAACAGCCATTTCCATTGCTTCTTCAACGGATTTGAATTTTACGGAGGATGTTAGTACCGTAGGTTTAACACAAGGGTTTCATAGTATTGGTTTTAGGGCTCAAGATGAAAATGGAGTATGGGGATTAAGCGAATATCAACCTTTTTACATTTCACTTTCATCTACCATAGGTCAAAACAATATTACAAACATGGAGTATTATATCGATGCTGATCCCGGGCAAGGTGATGGAGTATCTATAGCAATTAGTCCAGGAGCCAACTTTGACTTTACGGAAAACGTACCAACTACAGGCTTAAATGGTTTCCATACAATCACGGTTCGGGCCATGGATGAAAATAGCGTGTGGGGAATTGTTGAAAGCAAACCCTTTTATGTCAATCAATCCGTTGCGACGGAACAAAACATTCTTCAGAAAATAGAATATTTTATCGATTCAGATCCTGGTCATGGAAATGGTATAGAAATCGTTCTTGGAACGGAAACAAATGTTAATCTTCTTGAAAACGTATCTACAACAACTTTATCAGAAGGTTTTCATGTGATCACATTTCGCGCATTGGATGAAAATGATGTGTGGGGATTGATTGAAAGCAAACCGTTTTTCATTGGTCAATCCACATCATTGACAAACCCTAATTTGGTGCAACTGGAATACTTCTTCAATGAGGATCCAGGCACTGGTAATGGTACCTTTATTCCTGTTTCTGATTTACCTAGTATTGATGTCATTGAATTGATACCGACAGAAGGGTTGAGTGTTGGGTTTCATACTTTTAATTTGAGAGGAAGGGATGAAAAAAATATTTGGGGTCTAATTGAGAGCACTCCATTTTATGTAGATGTTGCAAGAAATATTACTTTAGTAGAATACGCGTTAGGCACAGATCCTGGCATTGGAAATGGTACTCAAGCAATTATAGAAACGCCCTCTCGAGAAATTGATTTGGACTTGACTTTGTCCAGTGCAGGGTTGGAAGTTGGCGAACACCAATTATATGTTAGATCATTTAATGATCAACAGGAGTGGAGTAATACAGATTCTGTCACCATTAATATTTGTAGTGGTGCATTAGCCGATTTTAGTGTTGGCGCGGCCTGTGTGGGTGAGCCAACGATTTTTTCAGATTTATCTGTAAATGCAGTAGACACCGATACTTATGAATGGGATTTTGACGGGGATGGATCTATCGATGAAAATACTACTGGCGATGCGGATTTTACATTCACTGAAGTCGGCGTATATACTGCAAGCCTCTTAGTAGATAGAGAAGGTTGCGCTACTTCTATTTCATTTGAAGTTGTAGTGAATGACGTAGCCACTCCAGTCATTTCAGTGGTAAGTGATAATGGTAGAGATGTTGTATTGACTTCTGATGCGGAATCAGGAAATCAATGGTATGAGAGTGGAGAAGCCTTGGAGGGAGAAACCAATCAGACTTTGAGTGTGGAAAGAACCTATTTTTTCGGAGGAGATTATACCGTGGTTGTAACTTCGGAAGAAATGTGCTCTGCAGCATCGGTGGCTAATGTCATTGCCATTTTAGGATTGCAAAACACACCTGTTCAATTGAATATATGGCCTAATCCAGTGACCAATAGATTGAACATTGTATCGGATGATTTGAAGAGTGAAAACAGAGAATTTCAAATCGTGGATATGATGGGAAAAACTGTATTAGATGGTTCTTTTACGCTGCAAAATGAATCACTAGATGTAGCAGAAATCAGCATAGGGACTTACCTTCTTTTAATAAAAGATGAAAATAAGACACAAGTGCTAAGATTTGTCAAAGAATAAATAGATCTATCAGTTTTGATTTAAATAGTTGTTCGCAGCACTAACTCTTGAAGCAACGTGAGAGTTGAGGCTACTTAGAGCAGATTGAAATTCTGAACTAGCGTTCAAAAAGGAGTATCCAGAAATTTCAGTCGTTGAATATGGCTCAATCAAGGATCCGTATATTTCATATTGAGCTTGTAATTTATTGACACTAAAAGCTTCATCTATTGTTTCTTGAACATAGGCGTCATATTTGGCCTTATAAACCCCATCGGCATATAAATATCCTATTAGAGGCCATTGTGAAACGTCTAAATCTGAAAAATCCAATGCCAAAGAGCCTCCTTGTTTTCCATCTTGAAGGGCTTCATTATTGTCCCAAGGAATCCATGTTAATCTATTGTTTTCAGAATTTTGGTATAAGAAAAAATTGTGTGTCATTCTGCCATAGGTATCCCAATTTTGAATGACTGTATTGACCGCCAAGTATTTAAGAAATACTTCCGTGTCAAAAACAGTTTCAAGGTTGGTTCTCCAAGTCAACGGATCTGTTGTCCGTGATTCATCATGCAGAATGGCATACAAACTTTCCACATCTGAATAGTCAGCTTCGTCTTCATTGTTTTTTTTGACGAATTCATCTTCATCAAAGGTCCCTAATGCAAAGCTCGCCGCATCGCCATCGGGCTTATATAGATTCCCATTGTCATTCGTAAATTGAGTCTCGCATACGGTATCATCTACTTCTTCTACTAAAGTATATAGCCCAAAGTAAATGGGTCCTTCACCATGGTCAACATATAGGGAGTAAAATGCGGTATGTGAAACAGCAAGCCCAGCATTTTTGAACACGTCTGCTGCAATTTTTTCTCGTAACATGGACTTGTCATCATAGTTGTTTTTCAGGCTGAGTTTCTTAAATCCGTAAAAACGTTGATCATCTATTTGAGGATAATCATCTTCGAATTCATCAAAATCTAATTTGAAAGAAAGTTTTAGAATCCCATTATTCCAACTACTTTGAAGACTAGAATTTCCTTTGAAGCGTACACCAACTCGGTACCATTCTTGATCATTGTAAAACACTTCTGCAGGGACAAATATAGGATCTTCATCTGCAAAGTTACTACCTCCAGGGCCTCCTCCCCCTGGGCCGCTACCACCAGAATTTTCTCCAAAAGTACCATACAGGCTGGTCATATCATCGAGCATGCTTTGCCAGCGGGCTGATGTGAAAACAATATCTAACCTCTTTACCGCAGTGTCATCGAAAACCTCTTCAAAATTTGGATCGGCTGATTTGCTATGGGTTTCCGTTGTCCAATCAGTTGCTTCAAATTCTGTATCTAAAAGAACGGAAGTATCAGTTGTTGGTGAAACATCAATGGACTCTTCGCAACTACTGTTAATTAATATTGTGACACTTATTAAAGATGTGAAAATGAAATTTGAAATCCCAAAGGCCAGCGTTCTATTGAAGCAGATCATAATTTTTTGTTGAGTTTTGCTTTTAGACAAACCCGAAATGAAAAGGTTTAAGACTTTGAGAAAAATTTATAGTGAAGATGACAAAATGGTTTTTTATCAATCTTTGTAAAAATTAGTAACACTTTTTATCCACTTAGAAGGATTGTCCATCTGTGCGAAATGTCCTACATCCTCCATAATTGTTAGTGTAGCTTCAGGGCAAACTTCATTTTTGAGGAAATGAGCCATTTCAACTCTGGCAACTGCATCATCTTTTCCCCAGCAAAAATGAACGGGTATTTCAGTTTTTTGAACTGCAGGAATCCATCTTGATTTTTCAAATTTCTTTCGGTCATTCAAATATTTTATAGTGAGGTAAGTTTTCTTATGACCGTTGTTCAAAGTATTGAGCTGCCACAACGATTGAATATTTTCCATGGTTAGATTCTCGTTTCCATGCGCACTTCGAACTTGATGATTGAATAGGGAAAAAGTGGTTAGTTTACTCAATAACGGACCTAATTTCGTCAATAGTATTTTCTGAGTAATCCTAAGTTTTGCCATCTCCAGCACTATACTTCCATTAGTGAACGTCATACTTAAGATGCCATCAGAGAATGAGCGGGGTAAAGAATTTTCATTTTGTCTGGCGAGTATTTCTGTGGCGACACTGTTTCCCATGTCATGAGCGAGAATGTGTCCTCCTTTAACTCCGAAATGTTCCCATACCGCGAAGGCCGAATCAGCTTGTTTCAATAGAGAATAACTATAATTTTTGATTGGTTTTTCACTGAATCCATATCCAATCATATCGAAAAGAACAATTCTATCGAAAGTCTCCAATAGTCCCTCTATAACTGAGTGATACGAAAATGATGATTCTGGAAATCCATGAATAAGTAATAAAGTTTTTGCTGATCTCGCCTTAGAATTTCCAAATTGCTTGACGAATAATTGATGTTGAAACTCACCGAATATGATGTAATCCCCATCTTTTTCCCAATCATGAAGGGCTTCAAGTTTTATGTCATTTCTTCTCACTTTCACCATAAGAAAGTTAAGAATTATAGGTTTGATTTAAAGAGAATGCTCGATTTAAATCTGCCCCTTTTTGAAACCATAAGTATTTTGTTGGATGAAGTCCTTTGGAAATTTATTATCACCTTCGAAACCAATTTCTATGGTTCCGCTATTTTCAGGGATATAATTGGTTTTGAATAAATAGTCCCATATGCTCAAACTAATACCGTAATTCACGCCATACTTTCCCTTTGGTAAAGCAGCCGCATGATGGTACAAGTGCATGACTGGATTATTAAATATATATTTTAATGGCCCATAGGAAAGTTTGATATTGGCATGGTTTAAATGACCAATAGTGATCGCCAAGAAATGAATAATATATGCTTGTTGCGGTTCAAAACCACCAAGCAGCATGACGCCAAAAGTTTTAAGCGGTTTGTACAGTATGTTTTCCATCCAATGGTATCTCAAATGGGCTGCAAATCCCATTTCTTTTACGCTATGATGTACTTTATGAAACTTCCAGAGAAAAGGATAATTATGGAGCAAAACATGGGTAAACCATTGAACAAAATCAAGAAGAATAAAAAACACCAGCAACTGCAACCACATATCCCATTTTGAAATATCAAATAAAGCTATGCTTTTAGTTGTTACGTTTATTTCTGAAAATAATAGTTCCAGTATTGTGTAAAAGCCGCTAATGACAATGGAGAAAATGAAAAAGTTAAAGAACATGTAAAACCCATCTAGCCAAAAATCTTTCCTAATAATTGGTTGATTCTTTCGCCAAGGAAACATGATTTCTAATCCCCAAACAAAAAGTGAAATGGCTACTAGTCCCCAAAAATAATTTGTATTTAAAGGCACTTGAAAGAGGATTGATTTCCACGTCCAATCTGCAGATCCCATGAAAGCGTTGATAAAAGCTTCTAAATATTCCATACTACTATTAATTCATTGTTAAAGGCTTTTTTCATATTCTAGATCATCGTAGTAACTCCATTCTAACCAAGATCCGTCATAATTTTTTACGTTTCTATAGTTTAATAGTTGAGTCAAAACAAAGGTGGTATGTGCTGAGCGAACACCACTATGGCAATAAACCCAAATTGCATCATCTTTTTTGACCTTCATTTGGTCATAAATTGATTCTAATTCTTGAATTGATTTTAATTTTTTGTCTCCATGATAATTGATCGAAGCGGCCCAATCAATATGCAGGCTATTGGGTATTCTGCCTGCTTTTGTGGCACCCCCTTTTTGATGTTTTCCTGTGTACTCGTCCAACGATCTTGTATCTATGATTAACGCACTATTCATATCTTCTAACATTTCTTCTTTTGTCATTAAGTATTTCATCGAAGAGGAGGATGGAAGTTTAAAAACGGACGGATGGACTTTAGTTGACTGTTTTGTCAAAGGACCATTACTTGCTTTCCAAGCCTCATATCCGCCATGGAGTAATTTTACCTGGTTAAAATTATAATTTTGAAGTACCCACCAGAGCCTAGCAGCATCTGACAATCCACTGTCATCATACACTATCAAAGTATCTTCTTGAGTGATTCCCCAATTGCTGAATAAGGATTCTATTTGTTCCTTGTTCGCCATCATCCCTTTGTAATTATATGAGTCATCCTCAATGTCATTTCTCCACAGTTGTATAGCGCCAGCTATATGGCCTTCCTCATAGATGTCTTTTTTTCTAAAGTCGATTATTTTGATCTTAGAGAAACTCGTTATGCTCAGCAATTCCTCAACTTCAATTAGATAATTTGACTCTACCCGACTTTTCTTTTGATCAATGTTTGGTTGGCTGCAAGCTGAGAGTATAACTAAATTTAGAATGACATTAATTTTCCAACTCATACCAATCAATGTTTGAAAGTTTCTCCCTTCTCCCTTTTTGCTTGGGGGGATAATTAGTCACTAAATAATTGACAATCACTGCTTGATTTTCTCCCAAAGGCCAAAGGTTTTGTGTTTCTTGCATCCATTTGATCGTTGCATTCCACCTTTCAGTGTTCATTCGGTTTTGTATGATCAATTTTGAAGAATGGCAATTGGTGCAGTTTTGTACAACGGTCATGAGACCTGTTGCATCAATTAGTCCTGTCCTAACATGAATTCCATCTTCGATTTTATCTGGATCTTCAATACTTGAATTACTTTTCTCAATATTCTTCGAAGGGGCAAAGGCAGTGAATTCAGGGTCAACGCTATTATAGAGCACAAGACCTCCAACAGCGAATAATAGAATGGTTGCTAACGATACTAAACGTAACGCCATGGTGAATAATCTCGCAAAATTTTCTCGCTCTAGCATCTATTTGACTTTTACTGCGATTCGGTGGCAAGCATTATTCAAATATCCTTTTGGATTCCATCCGGGTACGATTACTGGTTGCGCAACACCACGAGAATCAGTAGCTTTTGCCCAAACTTCATAATAGCCTTTTTTAGGAAACTGGATAGAGGCAGAAAAATGCTGCCAGGCGAGTCGATTAATTGGGTTTTTTAGCAGACATTCTTTCCACGTTGCGCCAAAATCAATTGAATATTCCATTTTATGAACACTTAATTCTCCAGCCCATGCATGCCCTCTGATGTCCAGTGATTGCCCTTCTTCTATCATTGCTCCCGATTTAGGATAAGTGATAAGCGACTTGACTGGCATAGACTCTATGATACACATGTCTTCATCTTTAACTTTTTCACCTGGAGCTACAGGTTCACATGGTGTCCTATATGCAGTCCCAGTCATTTTAGTTCCATCATGTATTTTGTTTCTAATACTAATTCTGTTGATCCATTTTCCGGAAACAGATGCTGGCCAACCACCAGCGACTAAGCGCAATGGGTATCCATGTGCTAAAGGAATATCCTTGCCGTTCATCTGAAATGCAACAATTGTTTCATCCTGAAGCGCTTTATTTATAGGACATCCTCTGGAAATAGGTTCCTTTTTAGGGTCCTTACTTAAATGGACATCTGCAGCATGATAACCTATGTATACGGCATCACTCTTAATTCCTGCATCGTTTAGAATGTCCTTGAGTCTTACACCTGTCCAATTGGCACAATGAACTGCTCCAATGGTCCATTGATTACCTTTTGCAGGTGGGTCATACTCACTTCTTCCATTTCCCCCACATTCTAGTGTTAATTGATAAGTGTGTTGTTCGAATTTCGTTTTCAGATCATTTAGCGTGTAGGTTTTTTTTTGCTTAACGGATTCACCATCAATGGTAAGAGTCCATTTTTCAGCATCTATTGCTTCTGGTATTAATCCATTATTTCTAATGAACATATTTGCGTTGGGTGTTACAAGGTCGTCCAGCAGATGGGCCTTTGCCTCAATATTCCAAGGTTTGTCATTGAGCACTGACATTCCTTTGTTCTTATTGAATAATTTGAATGGGTCTGCATCCTCTAATCCCATCAGCGAATATCCTTCTGGAAGGGAGGATCCATAGACAATTTCAGCACCAATAAGAGCAGCAAAACCACTTAAAGCAGCTTTTTTAACAAATTTTCGTCTTTTCAAATCATTAACATTTAGAATCAGTAGAACTTAATTTAGAAAAGATAGAGATATAAAAAGATCTGAAGTGTAACAAAAGTTACTCAAGCAAATATTTCTGACTCATTAATTACTATCGAGATAAGCTAGGAAAATTATGAAAAAACAATTTCCTAATCAAAGTATTCTGGTTGGCAGCAATGGGAATAACACTCATAAAACAAGGTGTTACTTTATCTTATTCGGAGTAGTCCGTAAGCTTCAGAAGCTCTAACTTATGAGCCTTCTACGGAGTTTATTTTTATATGTCGCTGGAATATATTTGATACAAATCAGAAAAAAATCCATGATTTTACTCATGGATTAGCGAGAATTTTTTTGATATTCTCCCTGATTCAATGATTACTACATACACTCCCTTTGGTAGTCCACTGAGAGAAATAGAAGTATCATTCTGTATGACTTGATTGATATATTGAACGCCTGTTACATCGTAAACCCGTGCGGAATAACGGTCTTTATCTATACCACTTATGTATATGTGGTCTGAAGATGGGTTTGGATATATACTAATAGCTTGTTTCAATATTTCTTTAGGTGTGCTTAGTATTTCCTCAACAGAAATTTCAATCATTACTTTTGAATTTGGATCTGCAACTGCCTCTACATTAATATTCGTCACTCCCGGTGCAACACTACTTACTTTTCCATTTTCATCTACCGTCGCAATGGACTCATCGCTTGAACTCCAAATTAAGTTAAGGTCTATTAAATTATCTGGGAGTAACGTCGCATTTAACTGCATAGATTCCTCAAGGTGCATAGTTGCAGATTCAGGGTCCACAGTTAAATCTGCTTTGTCAATAATGGTTAAATTTTCAATACCCTTATTAATTGCTGCTCCATTGCTAGTTGTAAAAGAGGTAAATAGAAAATAGAATTCACCATCGTTCAAGTCTGCCGAAGGAGTAGTACCATTTAGTGATATGATGACGGATGAAGTTCCCGATTCAGTACCGATAGCGTTGGCATCATCTAACGTAATGTCTTTTATGACACCCCAAGATGAATTCATATGACGTAACCTGTATCTAATTCCTCCATCTCCAGAAGACACTAAGTTTCCAGTACCAGCATGATAGGAAGTTCTTACCGTCATCTCACCACCAGAAACAAAGGCCTTGGATGTATAGATTGACGCATCATTTATTTCTAAAGAAGCAGGTAGCAATTCAATAATACTTATTTCTAACTCATCAAGAATTTCATCGTTTTCATTTGAAGTTGCCGAAATGATTACATTACCAGTGCTAATGGCAGCAACTTTTCCGTTTTCATCTACAGTTGCCAATCCTTCATTACTGCTAGACCAAGTAATACTTTTGTCATCGGCATATTTCGGTAAAACAACAGCAGTCAAAGACATTGTTTCTCCTTCTATCATTTCTGTATCTTCGAAAACGATCTCAACGGATTCCACAGGTATCTCATAGTATTCAACTATAGTAATTTGACTGGTTCCTTCAAAACCATTCTTGTTGCTTCTAGCAGTAATCGTAGCACTTTCACTCACATTACCAACTGCTGTGACTTTACCAGATTGGTCTACTGTCAATACTGATTCAGCACTTGACAACCAAGTGACATCATTATTCGCATTGATAGGTTCTATAATTGCTGTTAACTCTACAAATGTTCCTTCTCTCACTTCAGCAGTTGCAGGGTTTATAGTGATACTTGTGGGGTCTACATCATCAGTGTCATAGATTTTATTTGCCACTACGTCTTCAATAATTACAGATTCCCCATTTCTCCACCTGACTGAAATACTTTCTATTTGTTCTTCAGTTCCCAATCCAAAATGGATTAAATTCAATACGCTTTGAGAATGTACCGACCCAGCTGATCCAACACGTTTGAAATATTCATTTTCTGTTGTTTTGATGGTGACTTCAGCAGAAATAGGGTCTACGTTATCATAGGGAGAATAATTTACTTTGACAATGACATAGTTGTTATTATCTAATTTCTCATTGCCAAACAAATGCCATGATCCATATTCGTCACTTCCATCTAGGATATCGACATCTCCATCTAAATCAAAGTCAAAAGCAGCTCCTTGATCTCCGTGATTACTACCACCTACAGTGTTGGCTTGATGCGAAGTTGTAATTTCGAATTTTCCTTCGCCGTTATTGATCAGCATATAGTCTGCCACCCGTTGTTTGAGAAACGGAAATCTATTGATAAACAGATCTTGATGACCATCATTGTTAAAATCTCCTGGAATTACGCCCCAGTTATTTCCGCCTAAAGGTATGTTCCACTCATTCGATACATCTACAAAAGTGCCATTATCATTTCTGAGCAACACATCTTGTTTGTTTTTATTGTTTGGGTCCCAAGCAGTGGTTAAGCTGCTTACTCCACTGACCGACCAATGAATACTCCAATATACATCTGTTAATCTGACAGATTCTATTTTCCAATTACCGTCTCCAGTATGACCAATATAAAGCCCATTTTCAGATCTACTTTCGGGCCAACCTTCAGCATTTTCCCTTGAAATAGTCATGTCTTCTCCTGTATTGGCCAGGTCCGTTGACACTTTGTCACTTCCAAGAAAAACAGGGAAATCACCGTCGTACGTGCTTCTATATACATGCTCAAATTCGGACAAAACGATTTCTCCATCAGCAGTAAGATCCAATAAGGTTTCTCCTCTATTTCCTTCATCTCTGATATCAAATTTTTGGGCGATAGGGTCGTAATCCAGTGCTTTGTTGGCCACTTGAAAATAGTCTTTACCAGTAGCAAAATATAGATCCATGTCTCCATCATTGTCGATATCTACATCTGCTGCAGCCATGATATTTTGAAGGCCTCTGATATTTACTGGAAGTTGGTTGGTGATGTTAGTAAAAGTAAAGTCTCCATTGCCTTTCCAAATAGATAGTGGAAAATAGATGACAAAATCATCGATATGATCACCATCAAGATCCGTCATTACAAAACGATCACCAGCGGCATTTTCAAAATTGTCAATCCTTGCCAAATCAAATCCTCCCCTGCCATTGTTTTTATAAATAACATGCTGACCACCGTTAGGGTTATCCCAATGAGCATTGAATAATATTAAATCCAAGTCATTATCCAAATCATAATCACCCCATACAGCTGAGCGCCCTCTAGCCCCTGAGGTAATTCCAACATCGTCATTTCCTAATACAAAATTACCGTCATCGTTTCTCCAAAAAGTTGGCGGTGTAGGGGATGTGCCATTGCCACCACCGACTGTTGTCAGGATATCAAGATCTCCGTCGTTATCGAAATCCCCAGCGGCACTGCCATGCAAATCCTGCCTATCCCAACGAGATAGAATGACAGGCTCATTAGATACTGTTCCGTTTCCATTGTTCCAAATCAATTTAGTGGGCTCATTGATATCATTATGATTGACCAATATCATGTCATAGTCGCCATCATTGTCCATATCGGCAATGGTAGGACCCTTATATTTTAAACCAGGACCAGTGACCGTCGCAAGACCTGCTTCTTCTGATATTTCAGTATAAGAAGGGAATTCGATATTGACATCTTCAAAGCTGAGGCTATTGATAGTAACAGCTCCTGTTCTGGCTGCTAGAATAAGCTCAACTTCTCCTGATTCAGGAAATACGACCAAAGCATTGAGAACATGGTTGCCATTACTCGGGATATCAATGTTGTCTAATATGCTAACACCATTGGATAGGATACTGAAGTTGGCATAAACTGACGTAATATTTAGATCAAGATTTACTCTTTTGGTAGTTGAACCACTTACGGTATAATTGATGGATAAAGGGCTGCTTATTTCAATTGTAGTCTCTTCAGAGATCAATTGAGCCTGAATGTTTGACAGGTTGATAACCATGAAAATGCTGATGAGCAAAGTCGTAAAATAATTGGTGAGTTTATTTGTCATAGTACACTGAGGTTAACTTTAGCACCTTTGTTCTTCAGCTAATTCTAAAGAATAAGAACTCCAAGGTTAACATGATTTGATGTCGATGTACAAACTTCAAATAGTCATTTATGATCTTGTCTAGTTTTTATCCATTCGTTATCGGAGATTTAGTTATTCCGCTGCCTATCTTGATAAAAGTTTACAGCCATATTCTATACCAATTTTGGCTACTTAGTTATTGGAGCTATGCATAGATTATCATTTGATAACCAAATAGAATCATTTGGTGTATTAATCATTTGATAGGTATCATCGACTTCATCTTCCTGTTCATATACAAGTTTATTATTTATCCCGTCTAAACTTTTATTTACATCCAATAGATCATTCGGAGATCTTACAACTGTTATTACTCAATTAACAATGAAAGCTTCTGTGGATTCTTGTTGGTTAATTTCTTCCAAACAATCAGAAAATAATATAGATGAAATTGCAAATGACAAATATTTCAAGGTTCCTTTCATGTCTACTTTACTGCTAACCCGATATGATAGAGGGCGTATAATATGTAGTTTGTTTCTATACGGAAATACCTAATCTGCGATTAGGCTAATACATTTTTGATTTCTCATGAGGCACAGCGCATAATTGGTGGGGCATGTGAAAACCACCGCACTCTACATTCCGCTAAACCGCCATGCATTTCATATCACCTTATATGACGTGTTTTTTTGTTTTATTCAGCTTGTTCAGTTCAATTCTGAGTCCGTTAAGTTCAGGTTCAGGAGAATTAATTCCTATACTGGTCAGAATAATAGTGGTTTTTTAAAAGGTTATTTTTCTTCCAGAAATAGTAGTTAAAAGTAGAGTACCTCCTTTTACAATATAATTGCCATTCGAATTGATTTCCATATAAGATTTTCCAAACTCCCAAGTTGAATCTTCATACAATGCTATCCAACCATCTTGTTTGTTCTCAGATTTTCCAAAGGTTAAAAACTCAAGCTGTCCCAGTTTATTGGTCATTGGATAAACTATGGCTTGATAGCGATGAATCAATATACTAGATATGAAAATTCCAATAAAAAATAATACTGCAAGCCTTAAGTTTGTTCTTCTATTTTTTGGTCTCCGAATTGCTAATGCGATCATCATCAATGACAAAAGCAAGAAGGTTGTCCAACGCTGTTATTGATTAGCGAATGACAGTAGACGGATTATGTTGATCGTTTTGCCTATCTTCCATTGCATAGCGGCTACAATACTGTGCATGGCTAAAAGATTCTTATCAATGGGCTTATTTCCATTTGATATAAAATGCTTGATCTCCTTTTTTGCTCCTGCATACCCTGTTTCTTCGTATGCCATTAATACTTCGACAGTATTTTCTTCCGCTGTTTTATTCCTTTTAACAGGTTGGTATCCGAGTTGCTCAATGATTGTTTCAGAAAATGACCAAGTAGACCAAGGGTTTTGGCCAGTGACTAATTGCCCCTCTTTTTGAACATTTTGCAGGTACATAGTTCCTTGATTGAAATTTGCTCCTTGAGCAGACATTTTATCTTGAAGTAAGAATGGAAATATGGTATTAGCATCGGGAATCAGAAATAATTCTTCTTCGTTGGTGAAGCCACTTACATTTTTGTTTTTCAAAAGTGGCGTACCGTCTTCCAAAGTCACATTGACTAAAGCCGCAGGTCCATGACAAACTGCTCCAATGACTTTTCCAGACTGGTACATCTCACGAATGATCGATTGTATTTTTTCATTTTCAGGAAAATCAAACATGGCACCTTTGCCTCCTGCGAAATAAATGGCATCATAGTCATCTGCATTGATATTGTTAATTGCGATGGTGTTATTGGCTTTTTCTTGAGTGTTTGCATCATTTAAAAAGGCATAATCAAAGGCTCCCATGTCATCCCAATCAATTATAACAGGAGGTTTTCCGCCCAATGGACTTGCAACATCTACTTCATAGCCGTTGGCTTCAAATACGAAGTACGGTCTTGCTAATTCTGTTAGTTCATAACCAGTTTTTTTCTGACTGCTTCCCATTACTGCACAACTGGTGACTACTGCAAGAATTTTACCTTTGAATGGTTGAGGCGTTTGATTCAAATATGGAAGATCACTTCGCTGAGTACTTTTTATATCAACTGGGGTGTCGGTTGTAAGTAAACTCACAAACCAGAAACCAAAAGCGACGATCATTAGAATGAGACTTGCAATTATGGTCAACGACCATTTGAGAATTGGATATTTTTTCATGACTTTTTATTTTTTTGTTTGAAGCAAACCAACTTAAAAGCCGAATGAAAATCTTTCTAAATGATCATTTCGCTATAGTAAAAGATCATTTGATAATCCCTTTTCTAAACGCCATGGGTGTCTTTCCTGTTTGTTTTTTGAATGTGGAATTGAAACTTGTGATGCTGTTGAAGCCTGATTCATAGGCGATGGATGCGATGGTATGATTGTCAAATGTCTCGTCTTCAAACAACTTTATTGCCTCTTCGATTCGATGATGGTTGATGAAACCATTGAAGTTGGTTTTACTTCGTTTGTTGATCACCATCGATAAAACTTGACTGCTGACTTTCAATTCTTCACTCAATGATTTCAATGAAAGCTCTGGGTTTTTGAATTGCTGATTGGTGATTACGATTTTTTTGACTTTACTATATAGCTCTTCAATTTGTTCATCTGATACTTGAGTGGTACTATATTTCGTTTTTTCTACCGATTCAATGTATCCCTTTTGGATGACAATAAAGCTTACTATGTATGCTACCAATGAGTACAAAATAGGTCCAACGATATAGGGTATTACTTCATCAAACAGGTTCAAGACATAGGCTACCCAAACAATGAGTAGACCATAAAATAAGAGTCGAAGTAACGCATATGCACTTGCGTTCAAACCATCCTTTTTAGCCTTAGAGGTAAGCCTATAACTCCTGATAATGTAAAACAAATAATGTCCATAATAGAAAAGAAAAATAAAGAGAAAAAATACTTTTGGCACTGTATCAATCCAATCTTCATTAATCCATAAACCGAAACAAAAACCTAAGACAAAAGGAACAAAATGATAGAGGTGTTGCTTCTTGAAAAGGAAGGATTTCTCAATATAAGATTTGGTATAGAAGTAAAAAAGAGGACCAATCGCCATGAGCATTCCTAGTCCTGAGAAAATCAACTTGATGTCCAGATCCTCTGCAAATTCCATGACAACTGATTTGCCAATTCGCAATGACAGAATAATTAACAGTAAACTAAGTAATCTATTTGAGATGGTATTTCCTTTCGGATATATCCATAAGAATGTTGCTAGGAAAAGTCCATGAAGGACTCCTAATCCACTAATGAGTACAAGAAATATATCACCTGCAGACATCAGGCTAAAGTAGTAAAATATTAATAAGCAAAGCCATCAAATACTTGAGAGTATTCGATGGCAATAGCATGATTATTAGAACTACTGATTAAACAAACTATTTTTTGGTCAATATTAGGGCCCAATCTTTTTCATTGTTCTTCTTGGGAGCAGACAACATTGCTTTGGTTCCAGCCTTTACTTCAAATCCTTTTTTCAAATACGTACCAGTTCTTGGGTTAAACCATTTTCCAGCATACGTCCCTGAAACCTCAGTTAAGTCGAGGTTGGTTTTGCCTCCTTTTCTAAGGAATACCACATAAATCTCATCTGGTTTGGCAAAGCAATATTCTTCCGTATCAAGTAGTTCATCCATTGGAGCCATTTCTGTAAATGGAAGTGTATTAAAGAAATCCAAAGCAATTTTACATTGGTCCCAAAACGTATCTCGAGATCTCCAGTCTTCACAGGATAAATCCGAATGAGCATGTTTATAGCCGAAGTACCACTCTACTCCCCATGCTCCACCCATCATGGCTCCCCAAAGTGCATTTTGTCGAGCATCATTATGTGTAGGGTCGTCTGAATCCGGCACTAGCGAATGTTGTGCATCACCGGGTTCATCCACAGCTACGGCCCAAGGTTTGCCTGCTGCAACGGATTTTTCTCTCCATTTGATGACTTGACGATGGACATTTCGAAAATCCGCCTTATTGGTTTGAACTGAGGGGCCTGTGTATTTTGAATTTGGTCCCAATATATCATCAAAGGGATTGCCATTGTGAATTACTACATGGTGATTGTATGGGTCATGTTGAAAGAAGTATTCTGCCATTGCGAGTCTTTGTTGTGTAAACTGTGGAGGCGTACGATGGTTTTTGACCCAGTCTCCACTTTCTTCACACATATTCCAATTGAGGGCCAGGTGGTGACCAAATCGAGCAATTAATTCTCTATAATACAATTTGCGTTCGGCACCTACACCACCGTTATCAAGCAATCCTTGGTTTTCAACTTCTGAAGTTTTGAAGTGCAAAAACAATCCAATTTTTTGGGCGTGATCAAACAGTATTTCCCATTGATCTAATTTTGATACATCAAACCGGTCATAGTGGTCATAATCTACATAGGGAAAAACGTTTTGATCGTCACCTGCGATATTGAGGGTTAAAAAAGAGACCGCGTTAAGACCTTTTTCTGCTAGGTAATTAAAACCACCAACAAGCGCTTTTCCTTTGCCATCTTTCCAAGTTGGATCACCATCTTTCCAATCTCCTAAGTGAGCTGACCATGTTTTTACCAAATCGTCTTTGTGACCATCATTGTGAAAGGTTCCGTCAAAGTCTACAAAGGAAAGGGCGTTTTCGGGAGCATCTGGTCCTTGCTTTAAGAAATATTCCTTTGTTTCTTCGAATTGTAGATAGTGTCCACCGACATAAGATAATCGTCCTTTGGCCCTAAAGTCATTGCCAGTTTTATCAGTAGGGACAATTTCAAAAGTTCCTGAAGCACCGTCCATAAATTCTCCAGATACACCAGTGCTTTTTTTGTCACTAACTGCTACCCAATTGCCTTTGCGAAAATCAACTGTATATGACCAGGTTCCAATTTCATCTGGAGCGAAATGAACACGCCAAACGTTGCCTTTCTCTGCGGAACTGTTACCTGCGTCACCGTCCGCTGCAAAATAACCTGGCACTTCATAATTTTTACCTGAAGGGTGAGTGAAAGATACGTTTAATCTATAGTTGAAAAACGGGTTATAATCATCGGATTCAGAGGATTCAGGTCCTTCAAAATCAATGGTTACTTTGTGCCATTTTTTAAGTTCGCCAGAAACTTTTCCTGAATTTTGACCAAATGCTGTAGTGCTAATAGTTAAGAGCAGTGCGGAAAGTAGATTTTTGAATGTCATAGCAGCGAATCGAAGTGGTTTAATGAGAAAGTTCAATCACAAAAATAAATCATATTTCTGTATTTTGAATTCAAAATACAAAGTAATTGCAATGCTACTTTTCAAATTATGATTTACAGCTTAGAAATGAATTGATTGTTCTTTTTGGATTGGGGAGCTAATACATGGTATTCGGGTTGGCTGATTGCTCTGGAATTTGTTGGATGGAATCCCAATGCTCACAAATTTTGCCTTTTTCATCGAATCTGAAAAAATCCATGGTTACATATTGGTCATTTCCGGGCCATGTCTGATGGGTATGTAAGGCGACTAAATCTCCCTCGGCAATGCATCGAACAAAAGCTATGCTTTTTTCAGGGTATTCTTTTTGCATTCTTTCAAAGTATTCAATGAACCCGCTGGTTCCATCAGCTACATCAGGATTATGCTGAATGTAATCGTCTCCAATATATTTTTGAATTGCCATAGCAGGATTCCCTTCATAGGCCATTTGATAAAACGCGATGGCGTTTTTCTTATTTTCATTTAGGTTCATTAAGAAATGTGTTTACAGTTATGAATAGATCAATCTATTTAACACAAATTCACTAAATAAAGTTTTATTCTTTTTCTACCATTTCTTTTGCCCAACTAATTATTAGTTCTGGGACTTTTGGATCCCATTTACCAGGCTTTCCTTGAAAGGAATCTTTGGGCGATATGTGAATAGTATTCCAATGATCCAGCCCTGGATAGAGATGTAGTTGATGATCTTGGTGCCCAACATTGTCTAGCATGTCAATGATCATGTAATTATCAGATTTGGACATAATCCAGTCATTTGTACCATAAAGTATTCGAATTGGGGCCTTCAAATTTTCCCATTCTTTAGCCAGATCATAGTCTTGCAACTGCTGGTAGTATTCCAAAGGTCGACCATACATGTGATTAGGAGAATGATAATTGAACTCAGTAATGGACGGATTTTCATCGATGATTTTTGAATAGCTTTTTTTCTCTATGAGCATTCCAAAATAGAGCGGTATGTATCCTTGATTCATTTTTTGGCGAATTGTACTTTCATTGTCACCACTCATTTTTCTAATTCGTCTCTCTATCTCCAGCATGTGTTCAAACCAAGTCTTAAAAAAAGTACCATCTGAGATGACTCCTGACAGATTGTATTCATTAGCAATTAAAGGTGCGAGGGCACTTCCCATACTAGATCCATAAACCACAATTTTTGTGCTATCCACGTATGGTTTTTGTTTCAATAAACGTATAGCTGCTCGGTATCCTTCCAGTTCTGTTTTGAAATCCGTTTTTGCACAGTCTCCTTCACTATCACCTACTCCAGGTTTTTCGACACGCATAACTACCATTCCAGATTTTTCAACAATATCATTGATTTGCCTAGCCCAGTTGTGTTGCAGAGCCCCATAATTTTCTATACTACTACAGCTAAGTCCTTGGATTAAAAATATAGCAGGCTGTTTTCCTTGGATATTTTTGGGCTTTGTAATTAGTACTCTTTGACGAATTCCGTAATCGTTGGTGATATGCTCATAATAAGTGTTGATGCCTTCATGTTCTTCAAATGGCAATGGTCTGAACCGAATAGATTTAGAAATAACTTTCACCCCTCTTTTGAATAAGATATTGGTCTTATTTTCGGCCCTCAAGCCATAAGTGGCACTTGTCCATGATTCACTAGAATAAATTAATCGGTCATTGACTTTAATAATAATATCTCCAGTTTCGAACCCAGCTTTATGCAATGAACCATCTATTTCAAGAGAAGTGATCATAACTCCAATATCCCCTTCAAGCTTTTTGAATGATGCATTCCATGAAGCTCTTCTAGGTAGATCCTGTGCCATTGTGCTATAAGAAATCAGAAGTATCAGTATGTTTGTTATTCTCATGTCTAAATTTTTGACATGAAAGTAGGCCATTGGAAGACATGAAATCAGGTTTTTATACCAACAGGTTTCTTTTTTATGTATAAGACACTTTTATCATGATTATGGAAAAACACATTTCGAAATATTTATTCGGATCACGCATTATTACGCACGTTCTGTTTTGGGGAATCTATTATTTGACTTTTAGCTTGCTTTGGTCTAATGATGGTAATTATCACAAATCTTTTAGTTTAGAATTTATATTAATGCCTATTCGAATCGGTGCATCTTATTTGACAATTTATTTGTTGATGCCTAAGTATTTGCTGAACAAAAAACTGTTGAAATTTGGGATCGCCTTGAGCCTGTTGTTGATAGTAAGTGGTGTATTGCAGAGATTTTTTACATTTTATTTCTATGAGATATTCTTTTCAAACCAGTCAATAGATTTATGGGATTTAAAACACATTGTTCGTTCTATGGTGCTAATTAATACAACTGTACTTCTACTATTTGCAATGAAAATGTTTGATTATTGGCAAATTGAAAACAATTTAAACGTGATGAGAGGTGATCCCTTATTGGAGGTGCGATCCGAGAAAAGGAATTATAGGATTAAAACTTCGGATATTTATTACATAGAAGGCTTAGGAAATTATGTCACTTTCTATATGAAAGCGAGAAAACCAATGATAAGTTATATCACTTTAAAAGAACTTGAAAAACAACTTCCAGAACATTTTATCAGGACTCATAAATCGTTTATTGTAAACAAAAATCATATTGAGTCCTATACTTCTGAAAACCTAGAAGCGGGTAATCGACTCATCCCAGTTGGCAAAACCGTTCAATTAGATTTTTAAAAAACTTTTTTGCTGGCTATTTAAAATCACAACTAAAATCCATTCCTATAGGTGAACCATCAGGAAGTTCAAGAACAGGCTCTTTTTTGAAATCCCATGGATTTTTCTTGAACAAATCAATTTGATTTTTTGCCCAATAAAAATGGGCCTCATCTTTTTTCATATTGGTAGCCAACCACTTATTCAATTCATCAAGTTTTAGCCAGGTAATGGCTTTCACTTGAGCCGTACAATTTGCATCGGAGGCAAGGCTAAATAGCCCTTGAAGCATGCTCATCTCAACAGTATGTTGAATCTCTTTTTGAAAGCCAGTTTTTCGAACTGATTTCCAGGTCTTGGTCATAACCCCATCTAATACTTTTTCAACCCCTGGTTGGCTCGCATCACGAGCATTATATTCTAATAATCGATTAAACCTTGATGGCTGAAAAAGTAAATCAAAAGTCATATCTGCTGATGCAGTTGCCATACTCAATGGATCGAAGGTTAATGAGGTTCGCACATTCGGGATTTCTCTAGTTCGGTAATAACCAAGAGGGTGAGGAGGAATGCTGCTGATGATGCTTTCAGGCAATGTCAATGATTCAGGGCTCAATGAATTAATTATTGCATTGAGTGCGTTCATTTGTTCTTGGTCAGATATCATTTGAGTAATGAGTTGGCCATCCCCTCGTACCGCATAGCGGTAGTTTAAACCACCTACATATTTTACGGCGGCTTCTAATTGATATCGATGATAAAAATAAATAGGGACAAGTACTTCTTCTAAATAAGCATAGGGGATGTTCTTTCTAATATTGTTTTCGCCAAATTTTTCTAAAGCTATTTTTCGAACTTCCATTACCCGATCAAGTTCGTCATAAGCTTTTTCTCCATTGTCCCATAGATGAGCATAAGGATGGGCCCCACCTTGAGGTCTTGCATCTTGATCGGAAAGAAAAGACAGACCGTTTTTCAAGCTATTCAAAATAATTTTATCAAGTTCTTTCTGTTCATCAGCATCATGGACAAAATCTTGGTAACCATAAGCAACGGCTACTTTATCCCAATTCCCAATTTTATCATCATAAGCATTTTTGAGTACAATTTTTCCTTCTTCGATTTCGGCTAATGGATGGGGATAATCCATTACGGAAGCCCTTCCTTCTGTGCTGGATGAATAACTATGTGCCAGTCCAATGGTATGGCCCACTTCATGAGCTGAAAGTTGCCTTAATCTTGCCAGCGCCATCTCTTCCATTTCTTCCGGAATTTCTGTACCATTTTCATAAGGGGCTAATAGGCCCTCTGCAATTAAAAAGTCTTGCCTGACTCTTAGAGAACCAAGAGATACATGGCCCTTTATTATTTCACCAGTCCGTGGATCAAAAACTCCTCCGCCATATGACCAACCTCTCGTTGAGCGATGAACCCATTGAATAACATTGTATCGTATGTCCAAAGGATCAACACCTTCTGGTAATAGCTTTACTTGAAAAGCGTCTTTGTATCCGATTTCCTCGAACGCCTGATTCCACCATTGTGCACCTTCCATTAAAGCAGAACGAATGGGTTCCGGAGCTCCTCGATCTAAATAGTAAATAATGGGTACAACGGCTTCACTTATTTCGGCACTTGGGTCTTTCTTTTTTAACCGATGTCTGTAAATGAATCTTTTTTCAATAGGTTGATCAATGGGTGTGGCATAATCTAAATAGCTCATGGTAAAATAACCGGCTCTGGGGTCAAATACGCGTGGTTCATAATCGTCATCTGGCAATTCTACAAAAGAATGGTGTTGACGAACTGTAAGATTGCTCGGTGTTGGTGCTACACTTTTGATATACTTTCCTTTTGGTTTTCCTGTGAAGGTCAACAAAGCTTCAAATTCAGTATTCTTTGGAAAATTCTTAGTTCTCTCAAGATACAAAGCAGAACGACTTTTTTCCAATTGGTAATTACCCTGTTTTGATCTTTCAAGCTGACCTGATACATCATGAGCATCTTGCATCAGAAAGTCTGTGATATCTATTGTATAGACTCCATTACTCTTACTTATTATTTCGAACCCATATAGCACTGAGTGCGAAAATGCTTCTTCAACTGCTCTAACTTCTTCGGGGTTATCACTCAATGCTCTGAATTTTTGATTGGGCTGTATCAGCAATAATTTGTTCCCTGCCTTTGCAAATTTTACTACGCGTGAATTACCGATTTGCCCTCTGTCTAATCCAATATCGTTGGAACCTAGTCCTGTTACCAACGAATTCACATACATGAAATCAACATTGAGTTGTTTGACCTCTAAGGCTATTCGGTCGGTTGATGAATCATAGCTAAAATTGAAATAGCCTTCGTATTTTATTTTTGAATTTGCAGGAACTTTGGAATTCTTTTTTTGAGCATTGAGAGCAGTAAAAAAAATGCAAAAAAGTGAAACAGTTAGAATTAGATTTTTCATGAATTGGGGGTTGAATGTTCTTAAAATAGTGAGGACAGATGGCATTAAAAAATTGTTGAGAATAGTTTGAATACTTTTTTAATCTCGAGAAATTGTCTTTGGAAAGCTGTAAACCTCTTTGACCCTTTCCTCAGAATTTGCTGTTATCAACCATCCTGACCAGACCATGAACCAGGACCATTTTGGTTGTGCTTCCAAAATATTGCTTTTAGGCAATTGGCCTACTTCACCCAGCGCTATAGGTTTGCCTTCCGCCAATTCTAAAAGTTGATCGTAGTCCTTTTGTTCATAATCAAAGTGGTAAACGTCGGTCGCTAAAATATCTACGTATTCGTGGCCTGGATAAAAGTCCTTGTAAGCAAATGCTTCGTCTTGTGGAATATCACGAGGAGCGTTTGCATTCCAAACCCAAATGAGATTATTCAATTGATGATAATTGCTAAGTCGCTCAAATAATAATTTCCATAAAGCTTCAAAACCACCTTTGCCTTTTTTATCACCCCACCAAAACCAAACACCGTTCATTTCATGATAAGGTCTCCACAAAATCGGAATGTTTTTCTCTTTCAGTTTATTAAGGTGGACAGCTAACTGATCCACTTGATTTAACCAACGTTGATGCAGTGCAGTCCCTGGAGTGATAAGCTCATTCCATTCATTATCAGAAATTTCACTTTGCACACTTTCTTTCCAACCGAAAGGAGCATTGTCCGTGGGTTTTCCAACATGCCACATTAATGTAATGATTGCCCCAGCCTCATATTTTTTAATGATTTCACCGACTAATTCGAAACCGGGATCAGTTTTACCATTACTCCAATAAAAGTCAGCGCCCCAAATGGCAGGGTATTTTCCAGTGATGTCAAATGTTTTATCATAATACTTATTGGGTTCATGACTATAGCAATGCTGACCGGATAAAATTTGATCATCTAATTGGCTGATATATTGCAGTAGCTTCTTAGCTTCATCAGATTTTTTGTTTTCTGATTTTTGTTTAGTAGAGCAACCAAATAAAAAGGACATTAAAGTAAGAATCAGTAGGTTTCTCATAGTTGTTTTCGTAAGATCACAATTTAGTCCAATTCAGTTTCTAAGTTCACCAACATTAAAAAGCCTTCACTTTTCACATAAGTGTTTTGTTAAATTGCGTAGAATGAAATCTCTAATTGGAACCAATAATGAATCGTCAAATTATATCTTCTATTTCCGATCAACTCGAATTAATCCTTCAAGGAAGTCCTTGGATATATGACACGTATAAAATCAAATTCGTATATGTAACGGAAAGAAATGCTTTTATTAGACCTCTGCCAACATTGCATAGTGTTGCAGAAATTGTATGGCATTTAACCAATTGGAGAACTACTATTATAGATCGGGCTTGCAATGGGAATCCACGGAAAGTGGAGAAAGAATGGTCCGAAAATGAAGAATTGAAAAGGATAGGTTGGGACAAACTACTAGAAACATTCATGCATTCTTGTCAAGTCTTAAAAAGTATATTGGCATCAAAAAACGATGATTTTCTTGAAGAAAAATATTTTGACCCAGATTACAATGAAGAGAAAAACTTCCAATTTTTGATAGAAGGTCTCCTGCACCACGACCTATATCATATGGGTCAAATTGGAATTATTATTAAGCTACTGAAGGAAGGTAAGAATTGATTTGAATTAAGTGAGACCTTCCAGTGTAATAATTAGAAGCATTCTCCTACTAACTTTTTAGAATCAATCTAAAACAGAAGCAAAATGAAAACTTTATTACCAAAATTATTTCCTCAATTTGATGAAAGCGTGTACGCTGGATTTGGACCTAGAATTGGCGCTTTCGTCCTAGACTTCCTCATTATTATGCCATTTGCCATTGGCTTAGGTTTTTTGCAAGGGATGAGTCAACAAGTTGCTCTAGTTACTTTAGTTTTTCAAGCCCTTGTTTTTGGCTTCATATATCAAATATTTTTTATCAAACAATATGGCGCTACTCCAGGCAAACATATTGCAGGGATCAAAGTGGTGAAACTCGATGGCACCGATGTTGGGTGGAATGAAGCTATTTTAAGAGCATTTGTTGATATTCTCTTCATGATTTTCGGCTTGGTAATAACCTACATGGCAATCATGTCCATGTCAGATGAAGCTTACCAAGCCCTATCATTTACTACTAGAGGGCCAAAATTGCAAGAATGGAACCCTACACTATTTACAATACAGGGTTTTGGGCCACTGATATGGGCTTTAACTGAATTCATTGTTTTATGGACAAATACACATCGCAAAGATTTTCGAGACTTTATTGGTGAGACTCTTCAGATAAAAAGGAATTACCAAAAGCAAATTTTGGAAATCATGAAGAATAGAGAAAATGAAAGTGCTTCTGAAGAAACAGAACAATAAATGAATCCACTTCGAGGCTTCTAGCTAAATTTGAATCGCTTGGATCTAATTTATCTATAGAATGCCGCAGATCAACATTGTAGGTATCAGTATTTTGGCTGTTTTGGCTCTTTTCATTATGCAGAAAAAAACCAAAATTCAAAGTGACTATGTCTTACTTATTACTAATGTTTTATTGGCAATATTTCTTTTTTCAGACCTTTGGGTAAAGGAGTCATTGAGCTATCCGAGCTTAATATTGAACATACTAATCAGTTTCTATTTACTTCCTTCCTTGGTTATTTATGGTTTGCTATTAATTGCACCCAATCACACATTTCAAATAAAATGGTTGCTTATCGGAAGCTATGCTATAACGGCAACCATTTTTGTTATAACAGACTTTTTTATATTCAATAATTATGATCAAAAAGGGTTAAAGGAATTGTATGAATTTCCACCGTTCATTTATCATGTTTTGTACAAAGGGCATTTCCTTTATGTCATCCTTGTACTTTTTTGGTTTCTAAAAAAGTTTAGAAAGTATCAAATGAAAATAAAGGAATATTATTCCAATACAGAGGCTATCCATTTGAATTGGTTTAGAAATTTCGTTTGGATGTACATTGTGATCAATTTAATCTCTCCGATTGTCTTTTTGATGTATAATTTCGGAATTATTCAGGACATATCGATTCCATATTTACTACTGAATACAAGTTTGGTTCTGGCCCTATTTTACTTCTGTATTTGTGGCATCAAACAGTATTCGATTGCTAATTTTTTTGATGCAACGTCAAAATCTAATGCTAACCTTAAGATGAATAAAGAGAAAAAGTATGCAACATCATCTTTGACCAATGAGGAAATGGAAGTACTTTTTGCGGAATTAGTGGCCTTGTTTGAAGAGGAGAAATTGTATTGTAATGCACAGCTAAAGATTCAAGAAATCGCAGAGCGATTGAATGTGTCTTCGAACAAAATTTCTCAAACCATCAATCTAAAAGCACAGAAACCTTTTTTTGATTTTGTTAATGAATATCGTGTAGAACATTTCAAATCCTTATTATTGGACCCAGAAAAACAGGTCTATACTATATTAGGATTAGGTCTTGACAGCGGGTTCAATTCTAAAGCTTCCTTGAATAGAATTTTCAAACAATTCACAGGCTTGTCTCCAAAGGAATTTAAGGCCGCTGCTTAAATATATTTATAAAAGAGGTCTCACATTGTAATCTGAGGCGGATGAAGATGGAGTCTTTTTCATATTTGTTCAGAATTAAAAAATTATACTGAACTATGAATTATTCTTTATTACAATCTATCAAACTTAGATTTCTTTGCGCAATTACTTTATGTGTGTTTTTGCTAACTGTACATACATTGAGTGGTCAAAATACACTTTCTCAAAATACTCAGATAAATATAGGTTTAGGTTTTGTTACACCACTTCTGCAAAGTGGTTATGAACTTGAAAGATCGCTTGATATTAGAGATGACGGTCTGAGTTATTATGAAAATTCACAAGGCGTTCGTTCTGATGTTGGAAGTTATTCTTCAAATACGGGATCAAATTTTTCTCTAGGTTTTTACAAGCCTATTAAAAAAGTAGAGGGATTAATGTTAGGAGCAATGATGAGGATGGCATTGACGGGTTCTGAACCTTCAGATGGAGGCTATGAGGAGGGATTCTATTTTAATTTTTTCCAGATTAATTTGGCTTTGAAGTACTACCCTATTGAAAAGACTAACCTTTACGCATTACTAGATTTCGGCTCAGCGTCGGTATTGACTAAAAATCGATTTGTGAATGAAGAAGGTGAACAGAATTTCTTTCATCAATTTGGTATTGGATTGGGTGGCAGCATTGGTGCAGGTTATTCATTCTCGGTATTTAAGAAGAAGGACAAAGCCATCGAACTGCAGTTGTTGTATCAACAAATGAGAACAAGAGTAGAGGTCAATGAAGTAGGAGATGATCAATGGGTTTTTGGAGCATTAAGCCTAAATGCGATTATTGTTTTCTGAATTAGATATAAGAAGATGATTGAACCACTTGTGAACTTGGGGATCATCTTTTTATTATCATTGAAGTATGAAATACTTTATTGTTGCTATTATATGCTTTGCTATGTCAGATATTCAAGCACAAAATGAGAACGATGTTTTTCCTTATAGTGAAATACCCGTATATCCTGAGAATTATGGGGCTGGAAATGTTATCGCGAGAATGATTGACGGACTTGGATATCGTTTTTATTGGGCTACCGAAGGATTAAGAGAGGAGGATCTGAAATATAAACCTTCTGAGGATTCAAGACAAACTGATGAGACCATTGAGCATTTATTTGGTCTTTCTGAGATGATTGTCAATGCAGCGAAAGATGAACCAAACATACGACCTTCAGTGAGTACTGGAATGAACTTCAATGATTTTAGGAAAGGGACATTGAATAATCTCAAAAAAGCAAGCGAGATAATGATGAACAAAACAGAATCTGAGATTTCGGATTTGCAAGTTAAATTCCAAAGAGGAGATAATACCAATAGTTTTCCGCTATGGAATTTGCTAAACGGTCCACTCTCGGACGCTCTATATCACACTGGACAAGTCGTAGCATTTCGTCGAGCAAGTGGAAATCCAATCAACTCAAAAGTCAATGTATTTATGGGTAAAAATAGAGATTGATTAGCCGATAGGGTTTTCTATGGATGGACTCTGAGGTGTAAAAGCTTCATATCCATTTTCAGTAGCATACCAACAATCTTCTAGTCGTACACCAAATTCATCATAAAGGTAAATTCCAGGTTCATTAGAAAAACACATGCCAAGAGCCATGGGTTTTTCGTTTCCTTTAACGAGGTATTCCCATTCATGAAAATCCATACCAATTCCGTGACCCACACGATGGAAGAAGTTTTCATATCCCTTACCAAACCCGGATTGTTCAATAACTTGCCTTGCTACTGCATCTAAATTTTGACATGGTACTCCAGCTTTTGCTATTTCATATACAGCAGTTTGAGCTTCCTTTACAACATTCCAAATGTCTTTTTGCCTTTGACTGGGCACTCCAAAAACTGTTGTACGAGTAATATCTGCTTGATAACCTCCTAGAATACAACCTCCGTCTACCAATACAATATCACCTTCTTTAAGTCGTGAGGGTTCTTTACTTCCATGTGGAAATGCCGAATATTTACCGAAGGATGCCCCGACCCAACCTGATTCCGTGGCCCCCATTCCTAAGAAAGCTTCGTAGATAAGATCGTTCAGGTCATATTGAGTCATACCTTCTTTTAGATTTGAAAAACCAATACGATAGGCTTCTAAAGTTATTTCGTTAGCACGTTTTAACAATGCTAATTCTGCATTTGATTTTATACTTCTACATCCAGCCACAACAGGTGTTCCGTCGACAATTGTTGCAGAAGGTATTGCCTTTTGTATGCCATTGGCAATAAAATACCGAACCCGTTCTTCCATTCCAATCTTGGGTTCTGAGATACCCAAATCCTTTAATATTTTCCCTACTAAGTCATAAGGACTTTCATGTTCATCCCAAGTTCGTAATTGACCTTTAATTGAAATAAGCTCATTGAGTCTTTCATCTTCAAACTTGGGGCATATATATTGGATATCTCCTTTTCTAGGAATCAATACCCCCATCATGCGTTCGCTTGGATGCCAACTCAAATCAACGAAATACCGCATACTTGTACCACTATCCAAGTAAACAGCATCCACACCTTGAGCAGTCATTAGTTCTCGTGCCTTTTCAATTCGATACAATCGCTCTTCAGCAGTAATGAACTTCACATCATTGACCATTGATTTAAACGATTTTTGCTTATTTACATCTTCATTTTTACAGGATACAAGGCCAGTTGATAAGGCTGCTGCTGATGTTAATGCCAGCGAATTTTGAATAAACTTTCTGCGATTTTGACTCATAGAGGGTTTTTTGAATTATAATAAAACTAGGAACTAATTTTCAAGCTTATAAACTTGACCACCTTTCATTACAAACTTTACATCTTCTAAGACTTTAATGTTTTTAAGAGGGTTGGACTCAACGGCAATGATATCTGCTAACAGCCCTTCTTTTATTTCTCCTCGGTCCTTGAGATCTAACATTTCAGATGGGTTGATAGTAGCCGCTCTTATCGCATCTATTGCTGTCATGCCTCTGTCCATCATAGCTGATAGTTCTGTAGCATTTCTACCATGAGGGATCAAAGGTGCATCAGTGCCTAAAGCTATTTTAACTCCTGCTTTAACCGCCTTTTCATGACTTTTTATTGCCTCCGGAATGATAGTCTTCGCTTTTTTCACCAGAATTGGTTTCATTTTATCATAACTCTCAGGAATAAAATTGAATATCCCTGTTGTAGGGACTAAAAACGTACCTTTTTCAATCATTAGATCAATTACTTCTTTGTTCAGTAGAGACCCATGTTCAATAGAAGTGACACCAGCTTTTACTGCCGACATTATTCCTTCCGTTCCATGTGCATGAGCACCTACAGTAATTCCATGTCTGTTAGCTTCGGCGACAACTGTTTCCATTTCTTCGCTTGTCATTTGTTGCGCGCCAATAGATTCTTCTAATGATAAAACACCGGCAGTCGCCATGATTTTAATACCTTTTGCACCATGTTTGATTTGATAACGTGTTGCTTTTAGAAATTCATCAGTCCCATCCGCTATGCCATACTTTGGGCCAGATACCAAGACCTCTTCTGCTAGACCAGACATCATAGATGGATCAGCATGTCCACCAGTTATTCCAATCATGTGACCACATGCGATGATTCTAGGGCCCGTGATCCATCCATTATCTGTAGCCTCTGCCAATGACACATTTAACAACTCTATGGTCGGGTGCGTCTGACCAATGTTTCGAACGGTGGTAAAACCTCCTAACAAAGTTTTTTTAGCATTTTGGGCACCTCTCAAAGCTGTTTTACTAGCATTGTCTGTGACCATCTTAAATTGATAGTTTTTTTCAAAGTTCATGTCCAAATGAACATGCATATCCATCATTCCTGGTAGTAAAATTTTATTTGAAAGATCTATGGTATCCGTGTCTTCTGGAATGGATTTCAGGTTGATACCTTTAATTAAATCACCTTCTATTAGGATGTTTGCTGGTTGGATTATTTTTCCTGATCTGACATCCAAATAAGCTTCTGCCTTAATCAATATCGATTGAGCTTGAATATTTGTAACAGAAATGAAGGCTAAAAAAGCGAATAAAAATTGTTTCATGGAGATATATTTTTTTGGGTGCAAATTGATAGAATGTTATCGGTTGATAAGATACTCAATCCATTCCCCTGTTCGTTGGGAAGAGCATTATATTAAGTAACTAATTGAAATTTTGGATCCCAGATTACATATTCTGGTATGATGGTGTCTGAGGATTTGTCTCCTTCCCAAAAAGTATAGGAGCCAGAATCTAAATCATATGCCAATGAATGATTCCCTTCACATTCCACCGAAATGTCTTCTTCATTAGATTCAGAACCAAACTCAATAAATTCCCTTTTATGAATTGGTTTTTTTGATAAAACGTCGACTAATTCATCATTATATATAGCATAGATCGCCAATTTTCCGGCATCATCCCAAAGGTGATATCGATAAAAAGTTGTTTTATCAGCATATATATCTAAGTGAACTTGGTCGAAAGGTATTTTTCCAATTTGCAACAATTGAATGCCTTCTTCATGGACGGAAATATTCATTTCTACTGTCTTGGCCTTTTTTCTAAAAATGCCATAGAGGGTAGAAGCGCCCATCAAAAAAATGAAAAACAATTCCCATCCATAATCTCCTATATCGTCAAAATCAGCTAATGAGAAAAAAGCAAATAAGGCACCGATACCTATGATAGCAAAAAAGACCTGACCTATTGCGAATGTCCCGCTATTGTGTTTTCCGTTATATTTTAGTGTTGCCATTTATCTTTTTTAATGTTAAACAGCACCATATGAAATCATCGCATCCGCTACTTTCACGAATCCAGCGATATTTGAACCTTTTACATAGTTGACAAAACCATCAGGTTCCTTGCCATATTTGACACATTGCTCATGGATACTCTCCATGATATCTTTGAGTTTGTGATCCACCTCTTCGCTGGTCCAAGAAAGGCGAAGTGAATTTTGACTTTGTTCCAATCCTGAAACGGCAACTCCACCTGCGTTGGATGCCTTAGCCGGACCGTAGAGTATTTTCGCTTCTTGGAAAGCACGAGCGCCATCCAATTCAGTGGGCATATTGGCGCCTTCAGCTACTGCGATCACTCCATTCTTGATCAGTGTTTGCGCTTCTTCTAGATTGATTTCATTTTGTGTGGCGCAAGGGAATGCTAATTGGCAAGGTATAATCCATGGCCTTTCTCCTTCATGGAATTCACAATCAAATTTTTCTGCATATTCAGCGATACGACCTCTTCGATTAATCTTAAGGTCTTTTGTCCAATCTAGTTTTTCCTGCGTAATTCCATTTTTGTCATAAATAAATCCAGAGGAATCGGACAGCGTTACAGGTTTTGCCCCTAAATGAATCAACTTTTCAACAGCGTGTAATGCTACGTTACCAGAACCTGATACAACGGCAATCTTGTTTTTGAAATCATCACCTTTAGACTCAAGCATGTGCTTGGTAAAATAGATACATCCATAGCCAGTGGCTTCCGTTCGAATCAAACTACCGCCATAGGCCAAGCCCTTTCCAGTAATGGTGCCGGTAAATTTGTTCGATAGTCTTTTGTATTGCCCAAACATATAACTGATTTCCCTAGCGCCTACCCCGATATCGCCTGCAGGAATATCAGTATCTTCTCCAATATGTCGGTGAAGTTCGATCATCAATGAATGACAAAACCGCATAACCTCTCGATCACTTTTTCCTTTAGGATTGAAATTGGATCCACCCTTTGCTCCACCCATTGGTAGTGTGGTAAGGCTGTTTTTAAAAGTTTGTTCAAAGCCCAGAAATTTTAAGACACTTTGTGTCACAGAAGGGTGAAAACGCATTCCTCCTTTATAGGGTCCAATGGAATTGTTGAATTGAACTCTCCAAGCACGGTTGGCTCTATAGTTACCTTCATCGTCTTCCCATGTGACACGAAATATGATAATACGATCTGGCTCTGTCATCCGTTCCAGGATTTGAGATTCTTTGTACTTCGGATTTTCCAATACAAATGGCATTAGGGTTTCTACCACTTCTTGCACTGCTTGATGAAACTCTGGTTCTCCAGGGTTTCTCTTTTTCAATCCACGCATAAATTGTACAGTCTCTTTGTGTGCACGTTCTTCAAGGCTTAGATGCTTGGTCATAATCTTATCATTTAATCACGTTGTCTTAATTAAAAGTAATTCAAAATCTCGACTTCCGCCAATGCCCAATTGATTTTGATAAAATCAATTTTTATCTATTTGTTCACCTCTTGTACACCTTGGATTTCAGGCTTTGAATTGGTTAGAGCGTTCATTTGTATATGTTTTTTGAGAAAACAACTTAAACGATTTATTCACTAACCAATCATTTGAAATGAAACGTGTATTATTTTTTATTTATGGAGTTGTGTCGTACGCATTGGGAGTTGGGACACTTGTTTATTTAATCCTTTTTCTAGGGGATTTGATTGTTCCTATTACCATTGATGGAGCAGTTCAAGCCCCGCTTTGGCAAGCAGTTATTACTAATGTAGGATTGATTTTGCTTTTTGCATTGCAGCATAGTGTCATGGCTAGGCCTAAGTTTAAAGCATCTTGGACCAAAATTGTTCCGGAACCTATTGAAAGAAGTACCTATGTGCTTTTTACGTTTATTGCATTGTCATCCCTGATGTATTTCTGGGAACCAATGGGAGGTGAAATATGGAAGATTTCTGATTCTTCGCCTTTCTTTATTCTGATTTATGGCATGTTCTTTTTAGGCTGGACGATTTTATTGCTGGCTACTTTTTTGATCAATCATTTTGACCTTTTCGGTTTGCGTCAAGTCTATTTGAATTTGATCAAGAAGCCTTATACACCATTGGTATTTAAAGAAAGAGCTTTTTATAAATCAATTCGTCACCCTATTTATTCGGGTATCATGATGGGGATGTGGTTTACGCCTCATATGACAGTTTCTCATTTCTTTTTGGCAGGATTGTGGACAGCCTATATTTTCTATGCTATCGGTCTTGAAGAGAAAGATTTATTAAATGCTTGGGGAGATAAATACCGAGCGTATATGGGAAGAACGGGTAAAATTTTCCCCAAAATATCAAAAAAGGATATTACTACGGAATCTATTCATGAGCAGTCAAATGCTTAGTGACTGATTGGTTTAGGGGAGGGTGACGCTCTCCCCTTTTGCCAACCAGAATTATGAAAACATAAAACCAATAGTCATGAAACGAAATATTAATATCATCAAAGACACTGTAATCTATATGGTCGGTTTATTGACCATTGTCGTTGGTGTCTCTTTAGGAATAGTAGGGTTATTAGCTTAAAATATACTTGTTCATTTTTCGGTTGAATCAAAAAATCACATAGGCTAGTTTTATCAAATTATTCGTAATTTGTAAAACATGCAGCTGTCACTTCTTCCTGACGAACATACAATGTATCAAGCATTGGTCCACAAGGATTCCTCATTTGAGGGAGTCTTTTTTGCGGCTATAAAGACCACAGGAATATTTTGCCGTCCAACTTGTACGGCCAGAAAGCCTAAAGTGGAAAATGTTGAATATTTTGGTACAACCAAGGAAGCTTTGAACAATGGATATCGTCCATGCAAAGTGTGTGAACCCATGTCTCAGAAAGGGGAAACACCAATTTGGTTAGGTGCATTGCTTGAAGAAGTAAAGGTAGACCCTACAAAAAAAGTCAATGATTATGCTTTAAAACAAAAAGGTCTTGACCCAGCCCGGGTGAGGCGCTGGTTCAAGAAGAATCACGGCATGACATTTCAGGCCTACCTTCGATCTCTTCGCATCAACAACGCCTTTGGTCAAATCAGAGAAGGTGATCAAGTGATCAAATCGGCCTATGAGAATGGTTTTGAATCTATTAGTGCTTTTGTCGATGCTTTCAAAAGTTCTACTGGATTCACTCCCAAAGAAAGCAAATACAATAATGTCATCTCCATAACTAGAATTCCGACTCCTCTGGGCCCGATGCTTGCTGGGGCTACAGAAGACGGGGTATGTCTTTTAGAGTTTACAGATCGACGCATGATCGAAACGCAAATTTCTAGACTCAAAAAATATCTCAAAGCAGAACTCCTTCCCGGAGAATCAGCATTCTTCGAACTATTGACTTTTGAGCTCAATGAATATTTTGAAGGAAAACGAAAAGATTTTACAGTGCCTTTGGTCACTCCGGGCACTGAATTTCAACAATCGGTTTGGAAAGTATTACAAGGAATACCCTACGGGAAAACAAGATCTTACAAAGAACAAGCCATGGCCATTGGCAACCTCAAAGCAATCCGTGCGGTGGCCACAGCTAACGGAGATAACCGAATTGCCATCTTAATTCCATGTCATCGCGTCATAGGATCAGACGGTCAAATGACAGGGTACGGCGGAGGCATTTGGCGAAAGCAATGGATGATTGAGATGGAAAGGAGGAATAAGTAAACATTATTACTCCATTTATTTGATGTCTATTGCCTTACAGATATTAAAAAATACTTCTTTTAACGTTCTAATTATTTAATAATGACTTTTCTGGTGTGGAGTTCTTCTTCATTCAATAGTTGAAGAATATATTGACCTTTTGCAAAAGAGCTAATGTCTAATCTGTTTATACCATCGGAGATATTCAATGATTGAACATTCTCTCCAAGAATATTGAATATGTGAAGTTGGGTTGAATTTTTTATTCTCACATTTAATTGATTTTCTGCTGGATTAGGGTACACGTCTAAAATGCTGTTTGCTATGTCATTTGCATTGAGAACAGGTTCGCCCACATACTCGCCAACGAATTCTTCTTCACGATTCGTATCCATGAGCGCAGCTCTAATAGCCACAGATCCTATTCCTCCACTTTTTCCATCAGGAAAGGTCACTTCTATTTTATTTTGGTGAGTCAAATATTTCCCATCTACTTTGATGATTTTGGTGGTTGAATAATCATCGTCGCTATTAGTAATTCTATCCGCACAGTCTTCAATTGGAACCTCTAGCGGCCATCCATTCAAAGTTGTTTTCATTTCTTTAGAAGTTCCTTTTCTGCTTACTCCGACTCTAAGTATTCCATATTTAGCTTTTTTATGATCAGGAATTTCAACACTGTAAAGTTTTGAACCTGTGATAATATTAGATTTTCCAGCATAATAATGTACCACTTCGTTTACATCGTCAGATTTAACTATTTCGTTTTCATAGGTAACAAAAACGACCATCGATCCTTGTGCGCCTATATTCAACTCGTCAACAGAGGCAACTAATTGTTCTTTGAAGTCAGGTCTAAAATCTGCTTTCCTTTCTAGTTTTCTGACTTTAATTTCAGCTATTGGATTGCTAATATCATCAATATCGATATTCAATGTCCCTTCAATATCGCTTTGGTTGTGAAAGACCATAGCCAATGTTTTGCCATTAACAAATGACATATGTTGTATGTCGGTATCTTTTGTGAAAGATTCAATCCGTCTACCTCTAACGTTAGCAAAAAACTTATAATAATCGATGAGCCTAGATTCTGCCCATACATTGCTGTTCATATCAAAATTTTCTTTGACTAATAAACTTGAATAATAATATGGGTCCCAATTTGCAGATTGAATCAAAATAAAAGGAACCGATTTTTTAACAATATGCGGGTGGTTCATAAATGTCAGCGTGTTGGCAATGGCACTATTCACCATGATGAAATTATCAATCGCCCTCTTCTCCATTTCAAAGTCGAATCCTTCGCCAGGAAAATATTGATCAGCCAATTTATCCAAGGCAAAATTTCGATTTGTCACATTTGAAATATATCCTCCATGTTCACTGCCGACATAGGTCAATTCTTTGCCATAGGTATTGTAGGTATACGACGCCAATGCATCCATTACGCTTTCAAGTGGCAATCCTGATGAAACAGCTCCTTTGAAGTTAGCTTCTCCATCATCCCAATGCATGTAATCATAGGTATGAAACGAATAGAAATCTAAATCAAAATTTGTGGCGTCTATAAACTTAGTTATTTGATTTAGCGTCTTGAACTGATCCTTATAAAAGTAGGAAACAGAGTAGCAAGGTCCTCCTACTTCAGTATCAATTTGCATTTCTTCTACCTTATTTTTCGTGGCCACATGAAACTCTGCAAATAGAGGGTCATCCCAAAATTTCCAATGTGGTTCATTGACTAGTTCAAAGAATGAAGGTCTTTGAAAATCTGAATATTTATACTTCAAAATATGAGCGACAACCTCTGCAGCCGCATCGTTATTGGTCGGATACGTTTCGTCTTCTTCATCAGGTTTAGTATACGTTTCCATGAAATCCGGGAAAGCCGTATGTCTGTCATGTGTTACTAATCCTTGCCGTGTACCAAAAGCAGCTTTATAGGGAGCTAAGTTTTCGTCATTTGGCGACATCTGAGAAATAAAGTAGTCGGTATCCATATAACCAGGCCTTTGCGGATCTTCTTTTAGCCCTTTTCCCCATCTCGTTTCACTGTAAACCATACCTAGTTGACGCCCCACACTCATTTCAAGATCATCTATATACTCCGATACTTTACTCTCCTCCTTAAGGTATTTGGCGATCTCACTTGAAGAACTGGCAAGGTTAAAATATTTCGATCGATCTAGCTCTAATTCACCGTTGATTGAGACATCAATAGTTGGAGATACTTTGACTTCAATTTGTTGTTGTGCGTAAGTCAAAGTACATGAAAGCAATAAACATAATAAGGCATGCATTGTGAGTTTTGAGACCGATTGTCCAAAAGATTTAAAAAGTTCATTACGTTTATTCATCGCTAATATCCTGTTGTTCAATTTAAAGGGATTGTAAACTTAGATAACTAGCGGCGTACCGAGCAGTTGTAATTTGTAGATAAAAAGGGGTGTTATTTAAAAATAGAGGGGGTTCTGTTAACCAATTCTGTCTTATTTTCGATATCGTACGCCAAATCTTCCAATTGTCACAGGAATGGGCCCAGGAATGTCTTCATCATTAATCATTTCTCGAAGATCAATTTCTATTCCCCGAGCTATTGTATCTAATGGCGTATCAGCAGCAATTCCTCGGAATGGTTCTTCGGTAAGCAATCCAGATTTATCCAAAATTGTGAATACAAAAGAAATGGCGATACTCATTGGAATGCTCATCCATCCCATGATATCTACTAACGCAAACGGCAGACAAATCACGAAAATCCATAAAAAGATTCGAGTAAAATAATTGAAGTAAAAAGGAAAGACTGTGTTTTTGATTCTTTCACATTTCCCTTCGCTATCATAAAAATTTTGGATGGAATGCATCAATTCATATTGTCTAAAATCTTCAATCCATTTGTGGTCAAAAGCGTATTTGATTTGTTGGCCTTGGATAGCTAAAATTTGAGCGGGGATATTGCTTTTTGATTTTAGTTGCTTTTTGTCGTCGCTGGTGAGCCAAGGATTCCTTTTGACATTATGCAATTGTCGTCTTAGAGCCAGCTTGAGGGCATTGACCCATGCAATATGACGATATATGATTTCTTTTCTCCATTTTTCCAGTTCTACTTTATCTTTTTCTTTGCTATCCGAATAGGTGAGTACTTGTACACCGAACATTCTACTGTTGTTAACAATTTCCCCCCATACTTTACGTGCCTCCCACCATCGATCATAAGCAGAACTGTTTCTAAAACCTAAGAAAATAGCAAGTGCACCTCCTAATAATGTAACTGGCATACCAGGCAAGCTTATTTGTTTTAATCCTAATTCAACATTTAATACGCAAGGGATTAGGGCACAAATAGTGAAGAATAAGAATCCTCTTCTGTTGTTGTACAATACTCCGGCGAATTGACGAAATGGATTTTTTGAATAGCCAATGATCATAATAAGTAGTGTTTATTCAGTAATAGTAATTAAATAAAGAGAATTAGAAGCAAGAAAAATGAACTGGCAGATTATTCCACGTTAAATACTACATCTTCTGTGGTTTCTAAGCTTTTCGTGAGTACATCTTTTCTGATAATTATTTGAGAGGGTTGGTCTCCTGAAAGTTTAAATAGTCCAGCACTATCAAGATCAACCAAAGTACCGTTTATTTCTATTTGTTTGAATACATAAAAAACTTCACGATGCACTAGTGAACTGTCTTGCTTGAAAGCCAAGTGTGGATTATTCCTTTCGTTATAGAATTCAGATATTTTTTTAACCAACAATTGCATACCTGTTTGCCTAAATTTCAATTCATTAAGCAACCAACCCTTTGTTGATTTATCAATAGTTAGATTTACTTCAGAATCATTTTCACTTAACCAATCATTGCATTGCTTGACGATAGTAATGAATGCTGAATCAGGCACGTCAACTAAACTGAGTATTTCAATATCTCCTTCAAATCTGTATTCAATTTTATTTGCTATGCTCTTGGCAATTAAAAGATATTCAGATACTAATTCCTGTAGATCATTAAGTTTTCGAACTGAAGTGTCTAACCTTCCTTCATTATTAATATCTACCGACAATCTTGATATTCCCTTGTCTATTACAGATTGAAAGTAGTCGTCTTGAGCCACTCTTATCTGACCGTATCTACTGCCGATTGAAAGATCTTGTTTCTTTTGACAAGCTATTAGCAAAAACAATATCAGAAAAAATATACTATTCTTGAAATGCATATCGATATTGTAATTCTTGTTTATCAATCAATTCCCACGTTATTTTATTTTCCGTTTTTTGCAAAAACGGATCAATTATATCTATAGTTAATGGGTCTTTTTTTAGAACCGAATACTCAACATGCGCAATGCTGCTTCCTCCTCCTAACTTAAATAGATTCGGTGTTGACAGTGATTTCCATAAATATGCATACGGCGGGCCATAATAGTTACAACTAGCACCTATCAATAGGGTGTATTCTTTAGAAATTTTAGCCTTCAGTGAAGATTTGTAGAGCATTGATTGATTTCTTTCAAAAGGAATTTCCGAGTTGATAAATTGCTCAACGTCGAGTGCGCGGTTTTTTGAGAATTTATTTTTAAACCATGACTTGTCTAATGTATCACGGAGTTGTATTTCTTGAATTACTTTCTTGAATTCCTCTAAAACCGCCGCATCTCTTGGTCGGTTACCCGTTTCTGTCAAGATATGTTGAAAATTGAAAATATCCCTTTCAACTTGATTGTCATAGAAAGTAGTTAATTCACCTGCAATCTCATTCAATTCCTGAGTCTCTTCTAAATTCCATTCTTCGGTACACCCGAAGCAAAAAAGAACGATCGTAAGGAATTTCATGATTTTCATTAACAACTAAATTAATACAATAGTCTTTTTTCACCATTCATGTAATATTTTTTTCTTCTACTAGCCCAGACTTTATTGGAGATTGATAATTCACTATATTCAGGATTCATAAATAACATTAACAATGAATAAATCTATACTCACAATTTTAATAGGTATTATCCTGTCCTTTTCTGGATTGACAGATGCGTATTCGCAAAAAAGAGGTAAAAAATCCAATTCATCAGTTTCAAAGGCTGTTTTAGCGGATTCACTCTTCAGCAACATAAAAATGAGAAACATAGGACCTGCATTTATGTCAGGTCGAATAGCTGATATAGCTATTCATCCTGAAAATGAAAACATTTGGTATGTCGCCGTAGGCTCTGGAGGTGTTTGGAAAACTGTGAATGCCGGTATCACTTGGACACCAATTTTTGATAATGAGTCCTCTTATTCAATAGGTTGTGTGACTATTGACTCAAATAATCCAAATGTAATTTGGGTAGGCACCGGAGAAAATGTTGGAGGTCGTCACGTGGGTTTCGGAGATGGGATTTACAAGAGTATAGACGGTGGAAATAAATGGACCAACATGGGCTTGAAAAAGTCAGAACACATTTCTAAAATCATAGTGCATCCGACCAATTCAAACGTGGTTTGGGTCGCAGCGCAAGGACCACTTTGGTCATCTGGAGGTGAAAGAGGTTTCTATAAAACTACAGATGGAGGCAAAAGTTGGAAAAAAACCCTAGGAGATAATCAATGGACAGGAGTGACAGATATAGCGGTTGACCCAAGAAATCCAGATCGTTTGTATGCTGCTACATGGCAGAGACATCGTACGGTAGCCATACTACTGAATGGAGGACCGAATTCGGGCTTGCATCGAAGCTTGGATGGTGGAGAAACTTGGGAGGCGCTTAAAAACGGCATACCTAATGAAAAATTAGGTAAAATCGGAATAGCAATCTCACCACAAAATCCAGATGTGATTTATGCAGCCATAGAAATGGAGTTGAAAAAAGGAGGCGTCTTTAAATCTAGCGACCGTGGATTAACATGGAAAATGCAGTCAAACACTATTTCTGGCGGCACAGGACCTCATTATTACCAAGAGCTTTATGCCTCTCCTCATTACGAAGGAAAATTGTATTTCATGAACAATTATTTATTGGTATCTGATGACGGTGGGAAAACATTTTATAAACATAATAAAGACAATAAACATGTTGACAACCATGCCATTGCTTTCAAGAAAAATGACAAAGGATATTTGTTGATTGGTACGGATGGTGGACTGTATGAGTCTTTTGATTTGGGCACAAATTGGAGATTTATGGAAAACCTGCCGATCACACAATTCTATAAGATCGCAGTGGATGATGCAGCACCTTTTTATAATGTTTATGGTGGTACACAAGACAATAATACTCAAGGAGGACCATCAAGAACTGACAACGTTCACGGTATTAGAAATGCCGATTGGAAAGTAATTCTATATGCGGATGGACATCAGCCTGCAACGGAGCCAGGAAACCCAGACATTGTTTATGCCGAATGGCAAGAGGGAGGGCTGACCAGAATTGATATGAAAACTGGAGAGGCTATGAATATTCAACCTCAGCCTGGCAAAGGAGAATTTACGGAGAGGTTTAATTGGGATGCACCTATTTTAGTGAGTCCGCACAATCCTACAACCATTTATTTTGCTTCAAATCGAGTTTGGAAATCTGAAAATAGGGGAGACAAATGGGTTTCCGTTTCTGGAGATCTAACCAAAAATCAGAACAGAATTGAACTCCCAATCATGGGTAAAAAGCAAAGTTGGGAGAATGCATGGGATGTTTATGCCATGTCCAATTATAATACCATTACTTCTTTATCTGAGTCTCCAGTTCAAAAAGGACTTCTTTATGTCGGAACGGATGATGGGATCGTCCAAGTATCTGAAAATGACGGAGGAAATTGGAAAAAGATTCTAGTAAGTAGTATGCCAGGCATACCTTCAACTGCTTTTGTCAATGATATTAAGGCTGATTTGCATGATGCAAATACAGTCTATGTTTCTTTGGACAATCATAAGTACGGTGACTTCAAACCTTATATTATGAAAAGTACAGACAAAGGTGTTACATGGAGATCACTGAAGGGAAACCTACCAAATCGTCTTTTGGTTTGGCGATTAGTTCAGGACCATATAAATCCTAAATTACTGTTTTTAGGAACTGAATATGGCGTCTATTTTTCTATTGATGGAGGTTCTGCATGGACAAAATTCAAAGGCGGAGTCCCAACCATTTCTTTTAGAGATTTGGCCATTCAGAAACGAGAAAATGACTTGGTCGGTGGGACTTTTGGTAGAGGGATTTATATTCTTGACGATTATTCATTCTTGCGGGATGTTTCAGCAGAAACCCTAAAAAAAGAGGCCAAACTTTTTGAAACAAGAGAAGCTGATTGGTACATTCCCCGACCTGTCTTAGACTTTAGTGGCAAACAAGGCTCTCAGGGCGCAGAACATTTTGTTGCGGACAACCCTGAATTTGGCGCAACCTTTACCTATTATTTGAAAGACAGTTTGGTATCTCGAAACAATATGAGGAAAAACAATGAAAAGTCTCTTACTAGTCAAAATATTCCTTTTCCAGGGTGGGATGTTTTAGAGAAAGAAATGAATGAACAGCAGCCAAATGTCTGGTTAGTCATCAAAGACACAAATGGCAAAATTGTGAATAGAGTCAAGGCCACTAATAGATCTGGATTTAATAGGGTGAGTTGGGGATTGAGATATCCTGTAAACAAAGCAATCAGATTAGGCAAGCAGCCGACTCCAGGATATTTTGACACTGCAGGTGGACGATTAGCGCCTCCTGGAAAGTATACTGCTACTTTGTTCAGCCAGATAAATAATGAGATTCAACAAATGGATGAACCAATTTCATTCGATGTGACTTCAATCAGTAATGGTGCGCTGGAAGGTGCTGATCCACAGGAAGCAGCGAAGTATTGGGCTAGCTTTTATGAAGCAAGTTCAAAAGCTGGCGCCTTTTCTTTGAAACTAAAGAATAGTTTGAAAAAGGTTAAATCTATGCAACTGGCAGCTGAAAGATCAATGGCAGACATGGGAGAATTGGACCAATCTATTGAGCAAGTGAGACAAGATTTATTGGTTTTAGAATCCATAATTTATGGTAATAGAGCGAAGCGAGTAATTGGAGAAAAAACACCATACCCAATAAACGACCGCTTAATGTTAATTATGATTGGGTTTACAAATTCTACTTATGGTCCAACAGATAATCATCTAGCTTCGTTAGCGGTGGTCAATGAACAATTAAGTGAACTGAAACCTAAATTGCAGGAAAGCATAGCAAAAATGAATGAGATATCAATTCAATTGCAAAAAGCAGGAGCACCATGGATCGAAGGAGATAGTTTATGGGAAGATTAGAAATTTAAAGATTTAATAGAGTAAAAAGTCATGTTGAGAGTATATCAACATGACTTTTTTATTTGGCTTCTATATAAATTTATTCAGTCATGAACCGTTATAGGTAAATAGTATAATTGAATATTCTTACATATTTTTCACTATCAGAACTCAGACCAAATCAATATGATGAATCTTAAAAGCATTTTCATAATCTTATTTTTCCTCTCTGTCACTTCAAATTTATTCGCAGCAGACACTTTAGCCATTCATGATGCCATTCTCAAAAGAAGAATTGCAGTAACGGCTTTAGGTAATGGAGGATTGGGTGAAAACTCAGCACGGATAATTCTTAAGAACAACATTTCGGCGGATTTAAATATTATGGTTCCAGCTGGGCTCATGTTGAATTCAGAAGATGAAGGTGCTCAAGATTTGATTATTCTTGAGGAGTCAATTTTATTTGTCAAAGGAAGAGGCATAAGCGGCTATGATATGTACGGTGCTTGTACGCAACTCACTAACTACGCTCCTAAAAGAGAAGAAAAGTATAAACTCGGCCAATTAGCTCAAGAAGAACTGAGACAAATAGCTCAAATTATTTCGGACAACAAGCTTCAATCTTCTATTGGTCAGGGAGCTATTTGGGCCTTTACAGATAACTCAGACATCAACAATGTTTTCCACCCAGACTATGTAGATGCATCCTGGGATATGGCCAAAATAATTGCAACCTTTAGAAAAGATAACCCTCCTACCAGAGAGGAAATCATGGAAGCACCTCGGCCAGCAAGTCGAATTGTTTTTTCAGCAAGGGCAGATGTTATTTATCATGCACCACGTGATATCAAGGCTAATTTGGCTATCTATGATTCGGCTAATAATCTTATTAGTCAAAAATTCCCTTCCAAAAATATTTTTGGTGGGTTACACATTTATACGATTGGTATAAATAATATTCTTTCAGAAGAAACTACTTTCTATGCACGTCTAAAGGATGAGGAAGGCAATGTATTGGCGGAAGCAGAATTGGCCAATAATCAACCCTATGAACAAGTTGTATCGAAGCTCCAAAAAATAAGGTTTGAATATATCGTTAGGAAGCCTTCTAAAATTAGCATGTCTATGTACGATATGGATGAAAACTTAATTCAGGTGCTTTCAACTGATCGGAAACAACCACTTTCCAAGCTTACTATGAATCTTGAATTTTTTCATGCACGACCAAAAGGTACAGAGTTGCAGATCAAAGTAACTAATTCCGAAGGTGAAGTTATTCATATCGAGAAAGTGATCGCCAATTGAAAGAAATGAGAAAAAACCGATTCGAAAATTGATCGAAACGGCCTCTTACTATGTATAATGAGAAATCTACAATATAGACTTTAAAACAACTGAAACTGTCTTTTCAGAACCGTCTCGATTGACAACTAATTCTACAGTTTTTCCATCTTCTTTAAGTAGGTCTTTGATTTCAGCCATATTTACATCAGCGATTGCTTTTTTCCCATCAATTGAAACAAGTTCATCGTTCAATTTGATGCCTGCCTTTTCTCCAGGTCCATTTTCGAATACCTGATGGATCAAGACTTTCTTTTTGTCTTTGGATAGCTGTACATCCAAGCCACTGCAATTCACTCGAAACGGAGCATCGAAGTTTTTATTTTTTTCTAAATAAATCATTTTTGCCGGCAAGTCAAACTCGAGATTAAATCGGTTTAAAATTTCGTTTCCTATGATGCCTGAAACTTTATGAGAAGCTTGAATTCCGGTAGTTGCATAACTTATACCTATCGGCATACCATCAAATTTTTGTTTCCCAAAAGAAAAAGATTTCACGTGACCTTCATAATGAAGTGTTTCATCATCTGAAATGCTTTTAACAGTATATGAGAAGTGATCGCCTGTTTTATGAACAACATCAAAAAAGAGTGCGTATGGAGAGTTGAAATCCATCGTAGTTCCTGCTCCCGTCATGATAAAGAAAGTGCCAGGGTGTGGTTCGTCATTATTCAAAACCACATTTCCTTCTATATATGGAATAGAAGTATTCATTTTGAATGGAACTGGGTCACCTTTTTTTGGATGCTCTCCATGATTATAAACTTCGAATAACTTATTATCATAATCTATTCTAACTGCATGATGTTTCATGATATCAAATCCTACTATGCCATCGAAATCCCGACCAAGACTAATTTCCAAGTGATCTAGATCCGTTGAATAAACCTTGATGTTTTTTTCAACCAAAAAGCCATCGATTTCAATCGTGTTGTGCTTAATAATAGAACCTGAAACGGTGCCTTCATTAAGGATGACTTTGTGTTTTACCAATTCTAGTTTGTCAGCTACATCTTGATCTAGCACCGTTATTCCTGCGCCAGAATCAAAGATGAAATCCAGCGGTTCAGAATTATCGATTTTTACTTTGATAATTATATGATCTCCAAATTGCTCGAAAGGGATACTTTTAACGGGAGTTTGTGCCACTGACATGAAAGACAGTAGATAGATTGATAAAAAGGCTAATTTTTTCACGATAGGTATTTTTTTCCTAATTTAATTAGTCTTTTTGATTATGCGAAAGGAAAGTCATTATTAAACAATGGAACCTTTTTATTCTCTAAAAACGTTTGTAGAAGAAAATAACTCAATTACCCATGAAGTACGTTGCAACATTTTTGGTATTAATCACTTTTTCTTGTGTTTCTAAAGGTCAGAAACCTTCGCAAAAGAAATCGCTAAATGTTAAAAAAGTAGTCAAATCTGAGTCTGAATGGAGAGCTCAATTAACCCAAATGCAATATTATGTGGTGAGAGAAAAGGGAACCGAAAGAGCATGGACTGGAGAATATAATGACAATAAAAAGAAGGGAATATATGAATGTATAGCTTGTGGTAATCCACTATTCCATTCCAAAACAAAATACAATTCGCGCTCTGGTTGGCCAAGCTTTTATACTTATGCCACAGATACAAGTCTTGTTGAGGTCTTGGATAAATCAGCCGGCATGGTGCGTGCGGAAGTTATTTGTGCAAAATGTGACGGGCACCTTGGCCATGTTTTTGAAGATGGACCCCAACCCACAGGTTTAAGGTATTGTATCAATTCCGCTTCGTTAAATTTCCAAGAAGAATAATTGAAAATTATTTCACTTCTTCATATTCAACATAATCACCGCCTTTGAAATCTTTTTCTGTCGAAACTGACTTACGATCTTCTGGGGCATATTCAATGTTTACATTTCCATCAGAGGGTTTTCGATAAGATTTAGAGCCATGATGATTTTGCTGTTGTCTCTGATGTTTGGCTAAATTTCCAAAAAACAGTCGAACAAGAAAACCACCTATTTTTGATAGTAGGTAGAAACCCAAAAAGAATATTAATATGAACTTAAATAAAACCATAAGGTATAATACTTATCTACTCAAATATAAGTTACGTTCGCTGTACAATTGCATGAAATAATCATCCATTAAATCATCAATGAAGTAAATAGATTCTCCCGTAGATTTCATTTCAGGGCCCAATTCCTTATTTACATTCGGGAATTTATTGAATGAGAAAACTGGTTCTTTGATAGCATAACCCTCTTTTTTAGGGTTGAAATTAAAATCAGTTACCTTCTTTTCCCCTAACATAACCTTCGTCGCATAATTCACATAAGGCTCATCATATGCTTTACAAATGAATGGCACGGTTCGAGAAGCTCTAGGGTTTGCTTCTATGATAAATACCTCATCATTTTTAACTGCAAACTGAATATTGATTAAACCAACCGTTTCTAATGCGATGGCAATTTTCTTCGTATAGTCCTCAATTTTTCTAATAACTAAATCTCCTAGATTGAATGGTGGTAGCACGGCAAAAGAATCTCCTGAATGAATGCCAGCAGGTTCTATATGCTGCATGATGCCTATGATATATACGTTTTTACCGTCACAAATGGCGTCCGCTTCACATTCCATTGCGCCATCCAAGAAATGATCTAACATCACTCTGTTTCCAGGGATCGCTCGGAATAGTTCTACTACATGAGACTCTAGTTCCTCATCATTGATTACAATTTTCATTCCCTGACCTCCCAATACATAAGAAGGTCTGACAAGTAGTGGGTAACCCAACTCAGCAGATAATTCCAATGCTTCATCTGCCGTTTCTATAACACCAAATTTTGGATAAGGAATGTCATTTTCTTTCAACAATGTTGAAAATGAACCTCTATCCTCAGCCAAGTCCAGTGCTTTGAAACTAGTGCCAATAATTTTGATGCCATATTTTTCAAGCTTTTCTGCTAATTTCAATGCCGTTTGACCACCTAGTTGTACGATGACACCTTCTGGTTTTTCCATCAGGATAATCTCATAGATGTGCTCCCAGAAAACCGGCTCAAAGTAAAGCTTATCAGCAATGTCAAAATCAGTTGAAACCGTTTCAGGGTTACAATTGATCATAATGGTTTCATAGCCACATTCTTTGGCAGCTAAAACGCCATGCACGCATGAGTAATCAAATTCGATTCCCTGGCCAATTCTGTTTGGTCCTGAACCCAATACAATAATTTTTTTATTATTAGACGGAGTTGATTCATTCTCATCCTCAAAAGTAGAGTAGTAGTAAGGCGTTTTAGCATCAAACTCACCAGCACAAGTGTCCACTAATTTGTACACTCTTTTAATATCAAAATCCTGTCTTTTTTGGAAGACCTCACTTTCTAAGCAACCGACTAAGTGTGCAATCTGCCTGTCAGCATATCCTTTTTTCTTTGCTGTTATTAAAAGTTCTTTTGAAAGATTAGAGATGTTGAATTTTTCAATTTCTTTTTCAAGATCAATTAGGTCTTCAATCTGGTGTAAGAACCAAGGGTCGATCTTTGTGAGATTCAAAATTGTTTTAAATGGGATGCCTATTTTGAAAGAATCATAAATATGGAAAAGACGATTCCAACTAGGGTGTCTTAAGCTTTCAGCTAATTCGTCATGACTCTTTAGTTCACGACCATCTGCCCCTAAGCCATTTCTTTTTATCTCGAGAGATTGACAAGCTTTTTGTAAGGCTTCTTGAAAGTTTCGCCCAATACCCATGGCTTCTCCAACTGACTTCATTTGAAGTCCTAAATGACGATCTGCTCCTTTGAATTTATCAAAATTCCAACGAGGAACTTTTACAATTACATAATCTATGGCAGGCTCGAAAAAGGCGGAAGTAGTTTTGGTAATCTGATTATTCAATTCATCCAAGTTGTAACCGACGGCCAACTTCGCTGCAATTTTAGCAATTGGATAACCTGTCGCCTTAGAGGCTAGCGCAGAAGAACGAGATACTCTCGGGTTGATCTCAATACCAATGATTTCATCATTTTCAGGGTGAACAGAGAACTGCACGTTACACCCTCCAGCAAATTCCCCAATTGAACTAATCATATGAATAGCCTGATTTCTCATTTCCTGATAAACAGTATCAGAAAGTGTCATGGCTGGTGCTACGGTGATAGAGTCTCCTGTGTGAACACCCATTGGGTCGAAATTTTCGATCGAACATATGACAATGAAATTGCCAATGCTATCACGCATGATTTCCAATTCATATTCTTTCCAACCCAAAATACTTTGCTCAATGAGTACTTCATGTATTGGCGAAGCATGGAGTCCATCATTTAATGCTTTGTCAAAGTCTTCTGGAGTTTCCACAAATCCACCGCCTGCCCCACCAAGCGTAAATGAAGACCTGATGATCAATGGAAACCCAATTTCTTGTGCTATTTCTTTTCCTTCAAGGAATGAAGTTGCGGTACGACCTTTACAGACGCCAACCCCGATCTCTTGCATTTTCAATCGAAATTTCTCACGATCTTCGGTAGTTTCTATGGCATCGAAATTCGAACCAATCACTTTGATATTGTGCTTTTTCCAAATCCCAGCTTTATCACAATCCATCGCCAAGTTCAAGGCCGTTTGTCCTCCCATGGTAGGAAGAACCGCATCGATTTCATGCTTTTCGAGAATTTCTCTGATAGATTGTTTGGTAAGTGGCTTTAGATAAATATTATCTGCTGTCACTTCATCCGTCATAATGGTCGCAGGATTTGAGTTTATTAAAGTCACCTCTATTCCTTCTTCACGCAAAGAACGTGCAGCTTGAGAACCGGCATAATCAAATTCACATGCTTGTCCAATTACGATAGGTCCACTTCCTATAATCAGTACAGATTTGATGCTATTATCTTTTGGCATTGGGGGGCGTTTATATCTTAATTTTCGATGAGTTCAAATTGGCGCAAATTTATGTTCTCTAGGGCATAATAAAAAGTAATGTATGAATTGAGTGATCAAATACTTTTGCACATTCATAAATCTTTTTGTCCAAGAGAAAATACGAGTTAATTTGCAGCTTGAAACGATCACAATAACAATGAAAAACTCAGCGCTACTTTTATGTTTTGGCATCCTTTTTTTCTTAAGTGCTTGCCAATCTTCTAAAGAAAAAACAAATTCCGTCGTGGGCGAGTGGAACGTTCAATGGATAACCTATCCTGAAAAAGGAGCAGCTCCTGATCCCAGTATTAATTTGACCATGAATGGTAAAATGAATATTAAATCTGATGGTAAAATCACCGTACATGCCTATGGTTACGAAGGTTGTATATTCGGAACGGATACACTAGAGCATACACTGAATTGGTCTTTGAGTGGCGATACTTTAAACTTGACGAATGATGGTGATGAATTCGGAATTCCTTACATCATAAAAGAGTCGTCTTCTGATAAAATGAAACTCCAGTTGGTAGAGGATGTTTTTCTTTTCTTGACTAAATAAAAAGGCAACCTAAAAGTTGAAAAAACTTTTTTAAAAAGTTACCTTGTATGCTTACAATTCTCAAGGTCATGGTCATTGAACAACTTACTGCATTAACATTACTAGCTAAAAGCGACGAGACCATTGACGAAAGTGAACTAAACCTAATCTTTAGAGTGGGTCGCGCTAATAAGATGGAGGATAGTGAAATACAAGGAATTATAGACAATCCTGGCACCTTAGGCTCATTGGATGATTTGACAGCAGATGAAAAATTCGAATTTCTTTTTTCCATCATTCAATTGATGAAAGCCGATGATGAAATCTTCAATGCGGAAATAGATTATTGTAATCAAATTGCGGTAAAGCTTGGTTATGGTATGGGGGCGGTTATGGAGATGTATCCCCATGTGCATAAAAATCTGGTGATAAAAAAAGAAAAAGATTTACTTAGAAATAAGGTTCGCGCTTTTTTAAAATAATCGCTTTTTTGATATAGGCACCTTGTTCTGAAATAATTGCATTTAAGAAGTAAGATGGTCCTACTTAATGATCCTGAATGCGATATTTAGCTACTCTGATTATCATTCTCTCTATACATGAAGCATTTGCTCAGGAAGTAAAAATTCATGGTGCTATTGTAGATAGTGAATCCCTGGAGTCACTACAAGGAGTACACATCTTTTCTAGCATCAGAATAGGAGAAGTATCTGACATAGATGGAAATTTTAATATATCAGTAGGATATTCGGATACCTTACATTTTTCAATGATTGGCTATGATTCATTGACTTTAATAATCGATGATTCTTTACAAGTCCAAGACATGTTGATTGCTATGAAGCCTCGTTCAATTGAACTAGATGGTGTGTCAATCAATGCTAAATTTCAAGCTCAATCCATATTGATTTCACCAGAAAAGAGCGTTCACAGAATTACAGGTATCAAGTACCCTGAAAACCCAAGAGGAGAAAATTATCGATTGGGCGTAGGCGGATCGATTTTTATGCCGGCAACTGCTGTATATCGATTGGTAAGCAAAAGTTACAAAGAAGAGAAAAGAGCTTATGTAGAAGGCAAGCAAGGAGTTCAAGATGCTTTATTCGTTGAAAGAGTAAAGAAAAAAATGCGTGATACATTGGCTTTAAATGGAGAGAAAATAGATGACTACTACATGATTGATTTTATTCATTATCTTGGACTGGACTTAACAACAGTAGATCATATGTATGTATATGATCTCTCTCAAAAATCAAAAGGGCAAGTAATCAATTACCTCAAAACTCTGGACGAAGAAAAAGAGTAATTCACATTCTTTCCGTACATCTTTTCACCAAAATGGAGCATTAGTAGAGCATAACAATTCAATAAATTGATACGTTCATTAATTTTCGAATTCTGTCAACAAAGCTTCAAATTCTTTTGAATCCCTAACACTCACTAAATCTTCATCACTTTTAACATGCTCGAAGTTTCTAAAACCTAATTCAAAGGACTTCCTGAGAAAGGAAAGACAATATTCTTTGTTTCAGTTTAGAGCATGGTAGTTAGCATATGAGTAGTAGACGTCTCTTTTTTGCATACCATGTTTGGCCTGTGCAATGGCCAATTGAAAATAATTATGTGCCCTTTCAAATTCTCCTTGTCGGGCAAAAGCCATGCCTTTAAAAGTTATATACTTGGTATTGGCTAGATCAAACGTGATGAGTTCGTCGAGCAAATAAATGGCAGAATCATATTGATGAGAATTATAAAATTCTGCTGCTTCCTGAAAAATATGGATCTTATCCTGTATTACTTTAACAAATTATCTCGCATCAGTAGTACCATTGGTGTAATACCAAGAATTTGCAGTGAAAGATCCGAGGTATTTATCAATTCTGTCAAAAGAGTAATATATGTAAGGTGCAGTTAGTTCTTCAATTCTTTCAAGCCCACTGGATTCAACAGCAGTTGGGTCAAAGGGCACCCAACCTATTCCTTTCAGGTAAGCTTCAACCCATGCATGATTTGGGTTAATAGACGTTTGAGCCACTTTGCCAATAGCTGTTCTGGAAGGAATGCCTTTGGCTCGACATATTGAGACCATGAGGTCAGAATACTCCGAGCAATCTCCCTCGCGAAGGGCGAGAGATTTGTTGGCACCCAAGTCGCCGTATTGCTGAATTTTGTAATTGATTTTTTTTCGAACGTACTCCATTATTTGTCGCACAGCGATGATTTCTGAATCATCAAAAGTGCTCACCAACTTTTTAAACTTTTTCCTATCACTATTAATAAAGCTTTCTGGCTCTAGGTATTGGCTTAAGTTCAATGTATCGTCTAATCCGTCTTTGATGTAGAGGGCTTCTGCCAAATCATAATCGAATATTTCAATGTCAAATTCGGCATGAAACCTGTATGACTTTTTGATCTCATCATCAAATAAAACTAGACGAAAGCACCTACTATTTTCAATATCTTCTATAGGTGGAATCACAGGTGAAAAACGGTAATTGATCACTCGTTGACGATTAGTGATGCTTTTGGGTAAAAAACTCATAATCCAAAGACTATCTGCATCGTGCTGAAACTGATAATCTCGATCGATAATGACTGTGTACGTGTTCTGAGCATAAAGCTCAGATGAAATGAGATATAGTGCCCAAATCAACGGATAAAACAAGGCAGTTTTAATCATCGAAAATTATCAAACTCACAACTTTTTCTAGCTCAGTCATTTGAAGTTAGCAAAAGACTATCAAGTTTTGAAGCAAGGTCATAAACTGATAGAGCGTTATAACCACTACTCTCGTAAATAATCTTACCATGCTGATCAATAATGAAATGTGCAGGATACGCCTGAATGCCAAGTTTTTTGGCTGCATTCTTTCCTTCCGAGAAATGTTCATATAAAAATGAATGATTGTTCAGGAACTTTGATAGTTGGTCTGGCTTGTCCAAAGAAATTGCCATAAAATTAACTGGCTGTTTATTGTGTTGTTTAACCAAAGTGTTAAGGTAGGGTATTTCCATGATGCAGGGTCTGCATCCTCCAAACCAAAAGTTAATTACAGTAAATTGTGTGGTGTCGGGAACATATTTAAACTTTTCACCCTCAAGATTCTTCAGCGATACAGCGGGAAACTTTTTATTTAGTTTGCCCGTGCCAACGTCCAATTCAGTTGTTTTAGTAATGACGTACTCATTTTTACTAAACATTTCTTTCGGGATCGAATCGACCATGATTTTTGTTGCGAGATAGGTGATTTTGCCAAAAACCTTATCCTCCACGGTATACATAAGTGCAATGCCATCAATGTCTGCATTTGGATGAAAATTCGCACCATAAATATCCGTATAATAAATCTCGATTTTTTTCTCATCCATATAGCCAATAGCTTTACTGCAGGGTATACTCAGCACTTTGAAAGTGCTATCACTCACTGAAGTGATATTGTAATATTCGGGATCATGCCTAAAGGCTTTCTTTTGTCCCATGAATTCTACACAGTTATAAAAAGAGCGGTGGCCAAAGGTATAGAGGTCAAAGGAACTGTAAGGTTGATGACCCACCTTTTGAATTCTGACATTGTCCTCATTGAAACTCATAATGATTCTTTCGGGCAGAATGAGGCTTTTATCTACCAAAGGCTGATCCTGATGAGGGGTGACCTGATATTCTATGATGATGTCAGCATATAACGTGAAATGAAATCCACCGATTAAGGCAATGAGACTAAGAGTGGTAACTTTTAAAAGTGTAGCCATGATCTGTATTTTTTTCGAACTAAGTCTATAAAATCTGAAACTTTGAAATTCATAGTCAGAATAACTTCACGATTGTTGAATTCAATACAAAATTAATATTGAGAATACAATGATTAATTAATGGTTCAACATTTAAGCTGTTCATTTCTTATTTCAATTTCAATAAATAGTATCTACATATAATGCAGACTTGAAATTGTTCCTACCTTTCTTGGTCAATTGCTATCATTTAACTTATGCAAGTACAACTCACATTCTACTAATACGGGTATTAGAGCTATAAAAATTAATAATCCTGATATAGAAAAATGAGTAAAGAAATCAGAATCAATAATATCTGGAATTCTGGAAAAGAAATATCCAACAACCAATACCAAGGTCGCCTTTAAGTACCTGTCTTTTCTTCCATTATGATTTTTAACCCAAGAAACGAATAACAATGACAACAGAAGGTATGCCCAATAAGCGAAAACCAAGTAATATAATAGCCCTCCCATTAATCCATAAAACCCTCCATATTCAACATTAGCTATCCAGGTATATAATAATCCCATTAGAATATGTGCAGACAAAATCATAATACTCAATACGACCGAACGAATAAATGCTTTCATGATCATATAATTAGTCACATCCTATTTCAGCAACAGGAGTTTCTCCTTTCAAGATAGAATCGATTTTATCCCAATCTGTTCTATCAATTTTAGGAGTTTCGATTTGAGCGAATCCATTTCTACCTGGGGCATTGATATAAGATTCTAGATTATTCTGAAATGTGGTCCAAAGCTTATCAGCTCCTTCAAAAGCAGTTTGACCAAAAGGTAAATCTCCTGCAAACTGATCAAATGCTTCAGCTACACGATCTACACCTCTGGTATAAAAAGTATAGGAACCATCAGCATTCGTAACCAATCCAAACTCTCTATGCCCACTCACCGGATGGTTCCAGTCATCTGGGGATTCTAGTGTTGTGAATTTCCAGCTCTTATTGTTCTTGTCTGAGCAAATTACAGTACCATCTTGTGAAGCAGGAATTGTTCCTCCAAGAATCTCAGGTTTAATTTCAAATCTCATTATGGCTCCAAGGTAGTCATTGGATTTCCATAAATCATCTTCAGCAGAATTATATGAGCCGAATTCTGTAGAATTTCCTTCAAGGAAATCATCAAGGTTTTTTCTGACGTGGTTAAAAAATGAGTCAGGAGCGAAGCTTTGACCAGTATCAGGGTTTTTTGGCAATTGAGTGACTCGTACGGAGAAATAATCCATATTGACAACAGGACCTTCGGCATCATTAATGTTCTGCACATTCCAATCTCCTCCAAATACGCTATTATTGGCTGATTGTAAGAATTCAAGCTTTTGTAAAACTGTACCGGGCACATTATGTTGCACAAGTTCTTGCCACTGCTCTATCTGATCACAATTTTCAATTAATGCAAATGGGTCATCTTGGATTAATTGAGTAAGGGTGATTATTCTTGTAGCTTTTATTAGCTCAGATAAATTGATTGGCTGTCTAGGTAGAATTCCAATTGGATCGATAGGGCAGTCTCCCACCGCACAATCATTTAAATCTACATATCCGTATGGGTCACACAGAGTTTTAAAGAAATGCAATCCCATATTTTGTTCACGACAGTCTATGAAAATGCCTCCTGTTGCTGTAGTACCCCACACACAACTTGAACCACCAGAACCCGAAGTTGATCCATTGTTGCCAGTGGATCCGCCCGTATTGCCAGAGCCTCCTGTCCCTCCTGTATTTCCAACTCCTCCTCCAGATGGGCCACCTGAGCTTCCTCCACCAGTTCCAGAAGATCCTCCACAATTAATACGACCACTGGAACTGTTCATTAAATAGTCACGAATGTTGTAGCCACGCCCATTTATGTAACTTGCTTCAAAAAGCAAGGCTCTATCCAAATTTAGAATGGCGAGCTCTCCAGTAAGTGTTGTAATGTCAAATACACCTTCATTTTGATACAACCAGTGAAGATCTGGATCGAACTTAATGATGTAAGGCAAAACTTCTCCTTCGATTTCCCGCAGCACCAAGTTTTCAAAACCAAATGAATTATTATCGCTCTTGATGAGCAACGAATATCTTTCGAGATTTCGATAAGGGTTTGTTACCTTGATAGCTTCGTCTAGAGAAATGTTGCCGAATCCTGAATCTAACATTTTTGCGTTTGAATCTACGCTTCCGAAATTAGCTAATATTGATAGTAAATTACTGTCATCATTGGGGATAATAGATTCAATAGTGATATCAGGTTCTTTATTAATTAGCAAGTCCTCATCCGTTTTGTCACATGATGAAAATAGTAGTGTGGCAATAACAATAAGTATCGATGTTCTTAGGCTGGTCATAAAAGTAGATTTGATTAATAATGTCCCAATTATAAAAAAATGGGGGGGGGGGGAATCAAAAATTTCTTGACGAGACTTTGAAAAATCCCTCTTTTAGGGGATGTGTCTTATACTAAATGAACCATTAAAAAACCCTCGGGGGAAAACTACTATCCCGAGGGTTTAGATTAAGTTGTTTGATCAACCCATTTGATTCTTCATCTGACTAGGATTAAAAATCATCCAAAAAATGACTCCCGTATCTTATTTGAAGTCCTTCTCAACTACAATAGAGAAACTACTTATTGTCTTTTGCCTTTTCTCAAAGGCTGTTCTTTATAGTTGAGTTAAGTGTTTAAATTTTATCTATTTTGTCAAATACTTATTGACAGAATAAGCTGCCTTTCGCCCTTCACTGATTGCCCATACCACTAAAGACTGACCTCTGCGACAATCACCCGCCGTAAATACATGGCTCTTATTGGTCTGATACATTGTATCGATAATATTGGAGCGTTGATCAGTCTCGATTCCTAATTGTTCTAAAAGACCTTCCTTTTGAGGACCTAGAAACCCTATAGCTAAGTAAGCCCTTTCACAAGGAATAGTTTTTTCGGTTCCTTCGATTTCGTTGAATTGAAATTTCGATTTGTCCGTCCATTCCACATCAACTACTTTCAATCCTGTCAATTCGCCTTTGTCATTACCGACAAATTCTTTCGTCAATATCGACCAGTTTCTTTCTGCTCCTTCTTTCTGCGATGTAGAGGTACGTAAAATCATAGGCCATTCTGGCCATGGATTGTTTTCTTCTCTTTCATCGGAGGGCTTATCCAAAAGCTCTATCTGAGTGACACTTTCAGCTCCTTGACGAATCGAAGTACCTACACAATCCGAGCCAGTATCTCCACCACCAATGACAACCACATTGGCACCCTTAGCATTCATTTCATCTTCTACTTTAGCATCCTCCCCAGAAACTACTTTGTTAGAATTTTTCAAAAACTTCATGGCTAAATGAATGCCATCAAGATCTCGACCGGGTATAGGAAGATCTCTTGCAACTGTTGCACCTGTGGTGATTACAATAGCATCAAAATCTTTTTCCAGCTGTTTCGCATCGATGTCCTTTCCGACTTCTTTTCCACATTCGAATTTTACTCCAGCAGCTTTCATTAAATCTACTCGTCTTTCAACGACAGATTTCTCCAATTTGAAATCTGGAATTCCAAACCTTAACAATCCACCCGGTTGAGTGTCTCTTTCAAAAACAGTGACATCATGCCCTTCCTTACTCAATTGATCAGCGGCTGCTAATCCCGCAGGACCAGAGCCGATTACGGCGATTGTTTTTCCCGTTTTGATCAAGATATCGTGTGGTTTTTCCCACCCTTCATTGAATGCTTCTTCAACAATTGTTTTCTCAATATGTTCTATGCTCACAGGATCATTATTGATGCCTAGTACACAAGAACCTTCACAAGGAGCTGGACAAATCCTACCCGTAAATTCTGGAAAGTTGTTTGTGCTTTTCAGAATATCAAATGCTTCGCGATAATCATTTCTGTATATCGCGTCATTAAAATCCGGAATCTTGTTGCCCAGTGGACATCCGTTGTGACAAAATGGAATGCCACAATCCATGCACCTTGCTGCTTGTTCCTTGGTTTCCTTTTCAGAGACTGGCTTTACAAATTCCTTGTAATGAGTCGTTCTTTCTTTGACATCTTCATATTCAAGTTGATGTCTTTTATATGTTAAAAATCCGTCTGCCTGACCCATGTTATGCTACTTTCTCTTTTTGTAATTTTCTTTTCGCCAAAACTTGTTTGTATTCTGTAGGAATCACTTTAATGAATTTACTCTTTACTTGATCCCAATCTTCAAGAAGACCGTAAGCCACTGAACTTTTAGTATACCTTGAATGTCTGTTGATTTTATCAAATAAAAATTCGAAATCCTGAGTGCTAGGTGTTTCAAGCTCAACCAATTCCATGTTGCACTTTGATTCGAAATTGTGCCCATCATCATAAATATAGGCGATTCCGCCACTCATTCCAGCTGCAAAGTTTTTTCCAGTTTGACCTAAGACAATGACATTTCCACCAGTCATGTATTCACATCCATGATCTCCAAGACCTTCTGTTACTGCAGTAGCACCAGAGTTTCTAACTGCAAACCTCTCACCGGCTCTTCCATTGACATAGAGTTCACCTGAAGTGGCACCGTATAAACAAACATTACCTACCAAAATGTTCTCTTCTGGAACGATGTCTGAAACCCTTGGAGGATAACAAACTATTTTTCCTCCAGAAAGCCCTTTTCCAACATAATCATTGGCTTCACCTTCCAAAGTAAATGTGATTCCTTTTGCAAGGAAAGCGCCATAGCTCTGCCCAGCGGATCCATTAAATTTGAATTTGATGGTATTTCTATCTAAACCTTCAGGTCCATGTGCACTGGCTAATGCGCCTGAGAGCATTGCCCCTGTTGTTCTGTTTTGACTATTAATGTCAAATTCCACTTTGACTTTTTCTTTATTTTCTAAAGCAGGTTGAGCTGCCTTGATCAAAGCTCTGTCTAAAACTTCTTCCAATTCATGATCCTGATCCTGCGTTTTGCATGACAGACCATCTTTTGCTGAATGGAATGGGTTTTGAAGTAATGGATCTAAATCAATATTTCCGGCATGAGCTGCTGCTTTTTCTCTATCGAATGATAACAAGTCCGTTCTTCCGATTAATTCACCCACTGTTTTGACACCCAACTCGGCCATGATCTCTCTCAAACCTTCAGCCAAGAATTTGAAAAAAGTAACAATGTGTTCAGGCTTTCCTGAGAAAAGTTTTCTCAATTCTGTATTTTGAGTTGCAACTCCTACTGGGCAAGTGTTCAGATGACATTTTCTCATCATAATACAACCTTCAACAACCAATACTGCTGTTGATATTCCCCACTCTTCAGCACCTAGTATAGCAGCAATCGCTAAATCTCTTGCAGTTCTTAACTGACCATCTGTCTGCAGCTTTACTTTCTTCCGAAGGCCATTTTTTTCCAATGTTTGATGTGCTTCGGCCAAACCGATTTCCCAAGGAATCCCAGCATGATGAATAGAACTAATTGGTGATGCTCCGGTTCCGCCATCATGACCCGCAATCAATATATTATCTGCTTTGGCTTTCGCTACACCTGCAGCAATAGTTCCAACCCCTGATTCAGAAACCAATTTTACATTGATGTCTGCTTTTTCATTTGTGTTTTTGAGATCATAGATCAATTGCGCTAAATCCTCAATTGAATAAATATCATGGTGAGGAGGTGGTGAGATCAACGAAACACCAGGTGTTGAATGTCTGATTCTTCCTATGTTTTCATCTACCTTTTTACCAGGAAGTTGTCCTCCTTCTCCAGGCTTAGCGCCTTGTGCCACTTTGATCTGGATTTCATCAGCATTCACCAAATAATGCGCCGTTACCCCAAATCTTCCGGAAGCAACCTGCTTGATCGCCGACCTTGAAAGTGTTCCATCAGGGTTAGGTTCATATCTAATGGCATCTTCTCCGCCTTCTCCACTATTGGATTTGGCCCCAATCATATTCATGGCCTTGGCAATCGTAGTGTGTGCCTCTTCGGAAATAGAACCGAATGACATGGCACCAGTAGCAAATCTTGGAAGGATAGCCTCTATAGGCTCAACTTCGTCGATGCTGATTGAATGCTTAGGTGCGAAATCGAACATGCTTCGAAGCGTAATGTTTCTTTTTGCCTGATCGTCGATTTCTTGTTGATAAGTCTGGAATAATTTGAAATCACCCAAACGCGTTGACTTTTGCAACGCGTGGATGACTTCCGGCGAAAACAAGTGTCGCACTCCATCTCTTTTCCATTGATAAAGACCACCCGTTTGAAGGGTATTTTTTTCATTGACTGTTTTAAAAGCAGTCATGTGGTCTTCTAGAATTTCTTTTTCAAGTTGATCAAATCCTTTTCCGCCAATTCTTGACGGTGTTCCTTTGAAGCAATAGTCTGATACTTCTAAATCAAGTCCTAAGATTTCGAATATTTGAGCTGACTCATAGGATTGTATTGTGGAAATACCCATTTTGGAAAGGATTTTTCTCAATCCATAACCAACAGCTTTTTCATATTGGGCATACAGCTTGGCCGTATCTTTCTCGCCCATTCTTTCACCTTCGTGTAGCAGCGTTTCAATTGCTAAGTAAGGGTAAACGGCAGTTGCACCAAAGCCAACTAACGTAGCGAAATGATGCGTTTCAATTACATCGCCACCTTCTATAACTAAACTTACTTTCGCTCTAAGCTTATGCTTTAATAAGTAGTTATGAACTGCACCAGTTGCCAAGAGAGAAGGAATTCTTACTTTTCCAGGACCAACATTTTTATTTGAAAGAATAACAATGTTAGCTCCAGCCTCCACTTGTGCTGCAACTTCTTTGGATAATGCTTTCAACGCTTTTTTCAAGACGAATTGCAAATTGTCATAAGTACAATCTACGGTCGCTGTTTTGAAACCATCTTGATCAAGATTCTTAATGAATTCAAATTCAGAACTATTAAGCATTGGTGTTTCAACTCTGATCTTATGAGCATGATCAGACTTGTGATCAAGCACATTATGTTGAGCTCCAAGATAGTTGACCAAGGACATGACCGCTTTTTCTCTTATAGGATCAATTGCTGGGTTTGAGACCTGTGCGAACAGTTGCTTAAAATAATGAGACAAATGAGTATTACCATCTCTGAAAACTGCTAATGCGGTATCATTACCCATAGAACCCAAAGGTTCAGTACCTAACTTCATCATAGGCTCAAGGATGAACTTAATGTCCTCCCTTGTATAACCGAATGCAATTTGCTTTTGAGTCAAATCATCAGATCCTAGTTCTTTGGAAAGAGGAGCATCTTGAGCGTGATCAGCTACTTTCAACAGGTTTTTACTTACCCATTCTTCATAGGGGTGAGCACTAGCTAGAAAATCTTTGATTTCATCGTTGAATGAAATTTTGCCACTTGACAAGTCCGCCATGATCATTTGACCTGGACCCAAGCGTTTCTTGCTTTTAATGTTTTCTGGAGCGATTTCTGCGCAACCCACTTCTGAACAAAGCACTAACATGTCATCTTTGGTCAAAATAACACGTGAAGGTCTAAGGCCATTTCTATCCAAACTAGCTCCTATAATATAACCATCCGTATAGACCAATGAAGCTGGGCCATCCCATGGTTCAAAAATGGTAGAATGGAATTCATAGAAGGCTTTTTTCTCTGGAGAGATGTCTGCTTCGTGTTGCCATGCCTCTGGTACGAGCATTGCCATTGCATGTTGAATGCTAGTTCCACCCATGATCATTAGTTCGAAAATAGCATCCAGGTTTGCTGAATCTGAGAACTGACCGTTACAAATAGGTGACAATACTTCTATTTCTTTTTCGGTGAAATTGGTTGAGGCAAGTAAGGCCTCTCTGGCAACCATCTTATTGATATTTCCTTTAATGGTGTTGATCTCTCCATTATGAGCCAACAATCGGAACGGTTGTGCCAATCTCCATTCTGGGAAGGTATTGGTTGAAAATCTTGAATGGATCAATGCAATTGCAGAAGTGTATTTTTCATCCTGAAGATCCAAATAGTATTCCGGAATCTGCCAAGTTCTTAATTCTCCTTTGTGAACAATGGTCGAGCAAGAAAAAGATGCGATATAAAAATCGGAAACAGGGTAAGATTTCTTGATTTTGTGCTCGACGTGTTTTCGTAGTACGTAAAGCATACGATTCAATTCTTGATCTTTCGCTTTACCGTTTTGAACGAAAATCTGATAGATAGATGGTTCAGACTGCTTGGCAATTTTACCTAGCTTTTCTCTATCAACTGGTACCTTTCTAAGCCAAATGTTTTTAAAACCTAATTCTTCTACACAGGCATCTACAATATCAAGATGTCCTTGTTCCTCATCTAAACTCTTTGGAACGAACATCATTCCAACTCCATAGTTACCTCTAGATGGTAAAACGATATTTTTCTTTTTTGCTTTTTCTTTGAAGTAATCAAAAGGAATCTGAGTCATGATTCCTGCGCCATCTCCTGTTTCTCCATCCGCAGCAACTCCACCTCTATGCTCCATTTTCTTGAGCATACTTAGTCCTTCTGTGACTATTTTGTGTGAGGGCTTATTTTTTACATTGGTAATAAAACCAATTCCACAAGAATCTCTCTCAAACTCCGGAGAGTATAATCCCATATTTTTTTCTTGATCTTTAATCATAAGGCTCGCTATTCATTAAAATGGCTTTTACTTTTGGTACAAGTAAACTCAGCCATATCTAGTCGAAATTGTGATTTTTAATTTCGAGCGTACAAAAATATATTTTTTTTGTAATGAAATTCTATTAGATTGGCATTCTATATGATGGCCAAAAAAATCATGAAATGCCATATATTCTTGATAATCAATTGATTAATATAATTTAAAAATTAGCATTTATATCATGTCCAAAAGTTCAAATACCCAACCTCTTTACGCTCTGGTTCAGTCCCTTACCAAATCTGAAAAGCGCAGTTTTAAACTTTATGCAAGTAGAATAAATGATGCCAATGACGCGAAGTTTATTCAGTTATTCGATGTGCTTGATAAAATGACAACCTATGATGAGGAGGTGTTGAACAAAAAGATGAAAGGTATGGAGCGTGCTCAACTTGCAAACCTAAAATCTCATTTGTATAAGCAGGTCTTGTTGATATTAAGAATGAATCACATGAAAAATGACGTGGATATTCAATTAAGAGAGAATCTGGACTATGTAAGACTACTTTATAAAAAAGGTTTGTATGAGCAAAGTTTAAAGCAACTGAACAAAGTAAAGATTACTGCCAATAATTATAAGAAGAACATTTTCAAATTGGCGCTGCTTAATTATGAAAAGAATATTGAGAATCAACAAATGTTGACTTTGGACACAACGACCTGTTTAAAGTTAGATCGGGAAACTAAAAGTATAATCAATAAAATAGATGTCGCCCAGTCTTTTTTCTCTGTTGCATTGATCATGAAGGCACATTTCATGAAAGGAGGAATGGTGCGTAGTGAAGACCAATTGGAAAGAATCAATAAAATATTCTTTACTAACCTTCCGGAGTATGACAAACCACATTTATCATTTAGTGAGCAATACAATTTATGTCGTGCCTATTATTGGTACTCATATATTATTCATGACTTTGAGTCTTGTGTGAAGTATACGGAGCTTTGGGTGAGTATATTCAAAGAGAATAATTTGACGCACCTTAGACATTCAGAATTTTTAAGAGGCCTCAATAGATTACTTCAATCACTTTTCCGAATCAATGATTCTGACAGGTTTAATATTTACTATGAAGAGTTGGTTGAATTTGAGAAGTTATACATGAAAGCAATTGATAGTAATAGCAAGCAATTACTGTTGAGATGCTTAACGGTTCAAACACTAAACAAATGCTTTCTGGATGGAGACTATAAACGTCATGAACATTCTTTGACAAGATACCTGCTGAAAATTGAAGATTCAATGGAGTACATTGACAAGAACAATCAGCTTGTTATTTTCTATAAGTCTGCAATACTATATTTCGGATTGGGTCAGTACGATAAGACCAAGGCATATTTAGACAGGTTATTGGCAGATAAGGATGAACATTTAAGAGAAGATTTAAAGAGTTTTACTTATCTACTTTATGTTATTACTCTTTATGAAGAAAGAAACTTCTCGAAGTTGGAAAAAATGAGAAAAAGGGCTTTCGTTTATTTAAGACAACGAAATATATTGGGACAATTTCATCATATTATATTGCAATTCATTAAAAAATCAGAGGACATTATGCCTTTAGATCTAAGAGGAGAGTTCAAAAATCTTAGAAGTAGTTTAGAGCCATTGGCGGAAGACAAGTTTGAAAGAAAGCCATTGCTTTACTTTGATATTATGAGTTGGTTAGATAGTAAAATATCAGGGCAACCATTCTTAGAAGTAGTTAAAGAAAAAGCGGAAGAAAAGTTTACAGTTTAAAAACTGTAATCTCTGGCTGCAATATTAAGTCGGACTGCAATTGATGTATAATTGCTAATGAGTGCTAATGATTCATCGGGGCTATCTAGTCTTCGATAGATATGTTTCAAATCTATGAACAGATTATGCCTAAGCATATAAGAAGCAGTAAGATCTAAGTAGAGTAAATCATTTGGAATTCCTTGACCAATTGTGTTGCCATATTCCATGGATCTGGAATTATAGCTTTTTAGTACGTCGCCTCCAAAGTTTTCATCAACAGGATCTGTACCGTATTTAGCAGCTACAACTTTTGCAGTGAGGAATAAATATTTGATGGGTTGGTATCTTCCAATGAAGACGAGTTCTTTAAAATTAGCACCTATAGGATGTGCCAGCGGTTGTCTATAGTGTGCGAAATTGGTGAACATTGATTCATGTGAGTAAGTAAAAGGCCTTGATAAATTGACCTCTGCTTGGAAGTCAAGATTATCTACACCAAATACGTTGAAGTATTTTCCACCCAGCTGGAGCGAATATTTATTTCCCCACCAACCTTCGTTGGCTTTGATCTCATCAATAACGAGTTCGTCAAGTAAAAATTGACCATAAAGTTGAACTTTCTTGGTGAGGTTCCATTTGAAATCCAATCCTAGAATCACGTTATCTGGACTGCCGGTATATTGTTCTATTGCTCGGTAGAAAATAATGGGATTCAGATAACTCCATTCAAAAGAGGAACCAGTGCTATCACCCCGGTTAAACATAATGGCTTCAAAAATGCCGATATTGAAATTGTCTGTAACATTGATACTCAAATGATGAGCCGTCATGAATTTCTTTGGAAATTCTTCAGTGCCATTCGAGCCAAAGTCAGGTTGGAAAGGTGCATCTGCTACTAATTCGGTAAATAAATTAGTGTATTGGATCTTCCATATTTTGGTTTGGAATTTTAGAAATGTGCTTGGCGCACTAAAATCTGAAAGTACTAATGAACGGTATCCATTGCCTATGAAATTCTTATCATGTCCGAATTGTATGCCAATGTGTTTAGTAGCTTGAAAAGTGAGATACCCCCGAGCAGTAAGAAAATCTACACCGCCATTCTCCCCATATCTTTTCCAAAAAGCTTCGTTGGGAACAGCACCGCGATTGTAAATGTAGTTTTGAGTATACTGGGGGAATAAGGCCTGATTTTCACCAATAAAAGTGTAATACCCTACTTTATTGTCAATCGATCCTCTTAGTTCTACACCTCGAGTATTGATGAAAGGGGTTCCATCAGTTTCACTATCATATCCAGCGCCTAGATATAGAACAGGATTTATTTTAAGTAAAAATGCATCTGTTTTTACATGATAGAAATCTGGTTTAGTCTTATAAAACCATTTCAAGAATGGCTTGTAACTCTGTGCTAACTCTTCATGGCCAAATTCCCAATTGTCTGTTAATAAATAGGCTTTGTTGTTTTGATTTGAAGACATTGAATCTATCGATGAGGCAATGTCAATTCTCTGATAAGGTTTAAAACTTGAATGAATATTAGGGTTAAAACTCTTATTCAATACTTCTTCTCTGTCGATCAGGTGATAATAATCCTGGTTCAAAGGAGCATAGACACTTTGACTCCAAGCATTCAGAGAAATCGTGCCTAGTAAAAAACATGAAAGAAGTGTTTTCATGGTCGCAAGTTTAGTGAGTATCCAGTTAATTTTCATTCAGAAAAATTATATTCGAATTCTGCTGTTTTATTATCAGAGTATTTGAGGAATAGTTTTGGTTTTTAGAATGTTCTTCATAATTTTGCAATCCTTTTTGAAAAATAAGAAAAAAGCAATGAAAAAAGATCTTCATCCAGAATATAAAGAAGTTGTATTCCTTGACACTTCAAGTGATTTCAAATTCATCACTAAGTCTACGATGACTTCAGACGAAACTATCAAATGGGAAGATGGCAAAGAGTACCCTGTTGTCAAAGTAGAAGTAAGTTCTGCATCTCACCCTTTCTATACTGGTAAGAAACTATTTGTAGATACTGCAGGTAGAGTTGAAAAATTCAACAAGCGTTACAAGAAAAAATAATTTTAGCTTCGGCTAAAAAGTAGAAAAAGTCTTCAGTCTCGATAGTTATCGGGATTGAAGACTTTTTTATTTTTACCACATGAATATTGCAATGGTGGATTTGCCTGAACAGCGAATCAAACTTTTCCCTTTCACGCTTACTCGTCCCATTAGCCGACTAAAAGTAGGAATATTGACTATAGGTGAAAAATGGGAACAATATTTAGGTCAAAATGTGGATGCCTTATCCTCAAATCAGCTAAATAAAATATTTCAATCTTCTTCATCGCCCTACCAGTTAGTTGTAAACGCTGCCATTTGTCCTGATACCGAGTTAATTCGGGCAGTCAAAAATCTTACTGAGGGACAAGTATTGTCCGCCAACAATGTTTTTATTGCAGCATGTGGGAATTTTGATTCGAATGAAGACATAGAAAAGTTAAAAGAATACCAATCTATTAATTACAATCATCCATTTACTGTCATAAATAGAACATGGGACTTGTTCTTAAATAATGGAGATCAAATTCAAAAGGATTTCAGTCTTCTGACTGCAGATAAAAAAAGCGAAACGATTGATGATCCCAATACCATAGTATATGGAAAAGAAAATGTCTTTCTTGAAAAAGGGGTGAAAGTAAAGGCTGCCATATTAAATGCTGAATCTGGCCCAATATATCTGTCCAAAGGAAGTCAGATTCAGGAAGGGGCAGCAATTCGCGGACCTTTTTTCCTAGGGGAAAATTCAACGGTTAACATGAATGCAATTATTAGAGAGGCATGTACTATTGGCCCGAATTCCAAAATTGGTGGTGAATTATCCAATTCAATTATCTATGGAAATTCCAATAAGGCTCACGGTGGTTTTTTAGGAAATTCTGTGATTGGAGAGTATTGTAACTTGGGGGCAGCTACTAACAATTCAAATCTCAAAAACAACTACGGCCAAGTAAAAATGTGGGATTACTTAGGGAAACAATACATAGATACTGGTTTACAGTTTTGTGGGCTCATGTTAGGGGATCATTCCAAATCAGCCATAAGTACAACCTTCAATACAGGCACGACTGTAGGTGTTTCTTGTAATATTTTTGGAAATGGCTTTCCAAATAAGAACATTCCTTCTTTTTCTTGGGGAGCCATTGGATCATTGGAAACTTATTCTTTTGAAAAGGCCATTGATACAGCTAAAAAAGTACTAGAACGAAAAGGGACAAACCTCGTCGCTGAAGATGAAGAACTGTTGAAAAATATATTTGAATCATCAGCCAAATATAGGAGATGAGGTTTTCTGAAATTCCAGGTCTTCAAGAGACCAAAAATCAATTAATTCAAGCTGTTTTACACAACCATGTAGCACACGCACAGCTGTTTTATGGAAAACAAGGTTCAGCAAATCTTGCCCTTGCATTAGCTTTTTCGACCTATTTGAATTGTACGGATAGATCTGAAACAGACTCCTGTGGTGCATGTTCGTCTTGTATGAAAATGGATAAATTGATCCATCCAGATTTACAATTTGTCTATCCTGTAAGTTCGACTAAAAACATCACCGGAAAAGACGTTGTCAGTTCCAGTTATTTGAAGGAATGGAGGTCATACCTTGAGACTAATATCTACGGTGGCATAGAAGATTGGAGTGCATTTTACGGCGCTGAAAATAAACAAGCCAATATTTCAAAAGAAGAAAGCAGGAACATTATAAAGGGTTTGGCATTAACTGCTTTTGAAGCGGAATTTAAAGTATTGATTATTTGGTTGCCTGAGTTTATGCATCCAGCTGCTGCGAATGGAATACTAAAAATCTTGGAAGAGCCGCCAAAGAAAACTATTTTCCTGATGGTTACAAGTGATTATGAAAAATTGCTTACGACTATTTTGTCCAGATGTCAGCTGTTCAAGGTGCCGTCATTCAGCGAATTAGAAGTTGCAAATTTCTTAGTTGAAAAACACGCCGTCAGTAGCGAAAGGGCAAAGTCATTGGCGCTATTGGCCGAAGGTAGTATCAAAAAGGCACTTGAAGGTATCAACGAGGGAGAAGATGTTTCTCATGCTCTTTTCAGGGATTGGATGAGGCAATGTTGGACGAAGGATTTCGCACAACTAAATAAGTCTGTAGATACTTTCTTTAAAATGAGCAAGACTGCTCAAAAACTTTTTTTCCTGTATGCACTAAATATGATGCGCCATGCGCTTGTTAGTGAGTATATGATGGATGAAGATTTGAAACTGGGGACAGAAGAACGGGGATTTGTCACTAATTTTGGCAAAGCTTTAAATACCCAAAAAATAGAATACATAAGCAACGAATTGAGTAAAGCACATTATCACCTTGAACGTAATGCCAATGTCCGTATTTTGTTCATGGATTTGTCTTTAACCATTGGTAAAGCAATGACTGCCTGAAATGAAAATCAAAATAGGAACAAGGGGAAGTAAGTTGGCACTGTGGCAAGCCCAAAAAGTCAAAAGACTGTTGAAGGATCAGAACATTGATTCAGAAATCATAACAATTGAGACTAAGGGAGATAAGATTTTGGATGTTTCACTTTCCAAAATAGGTAGCAAAGGTGTTTTCACAGAAGAAATTGAAGAACAACTAAAAAATGGTAGCATTGACATAGCCGTTCATAGTGCGAAAGATCTTCAATCATCGCTACCAGAAGGTTTTGAAATTATCGCATTTGATAAAAGGGAAAAAACCAATGATATTTTACTGGGAGATAGTACTGTAGACTTGAATGATCCTAATTTAGTTTTAGGCACATCTTCAACCCGTCGACTGGCTTTCCTAAGCAAATACCACCCTCATGTTAAAACAACTCCTGTTAGAGGAAATTTGCAAACCAGAATTCGTAAAATGAAAGAAGGAGATTGCAATGCTTTATGGTTAGCATATGCTGGGGCACATCGCATGGGCTATGACGATTTAATCATACATCAATTTGACAATAGTGAGGTCATTCCTGCTGTTGGGCAAGGAAGTATCGCTATTGAGGTTTACAATACACTGAGTCAGGATAAAAAAGACCTCCTTAGATCTACTTTAAATGACAAAGAAACGGAAACTTGTATTCTATCTGAAAGAGCATTTTTGAATAAGATGGAAGGAGGTTGCAGCGTTCCCGTTTATGCACTGGCAACTTTAAAAGAAAACGTTTTGACCATCACAGGAGGTGTAATAAGCCTTGACGGACAAAAACAGATTACCAAAACATGTCATTCTACAAGCAACGCCGCTGTCAAAGCTGGATCTACTTTGGCAAACAGTGTCTTGGAGAATGGAGGAAAAGAGATTTTAATTGAAATAAAGAAAACACTTTCAAATTCTTAAAAAAATGAAACGAAACCTATTATTTATTGCGTCCTTATTTTTCATGATGTCATCATGTGCGAATGAAAAGAAAGATTACGTTGTTACAATTCATACCTCATTAGGGGATATGAAAGTGATACTTTTTGATGAGACACCATTGCACAAAGCAAATTTTATTGAGTTAGCAGAAAGCGGGCAATATGATAGTACCATATTTCATAGGATTATCAAAGAATTTATGGTTCAAGGAGGAGGGATTGACATGAAGAACAACGATCGTCGCAAAAAGACGGTCCCTGCAGAAATTGTTAGTGGTTTATATCATCATAAAGGGGCATTGGCCGCAGCGCGTCAGGGGGATCAAGTAAACCCAGAAAGAGCCTCCAGTTGGTGTCAATTTTATATAGTTCAGGGGAAACCTTACTCTGCGAAAGATATTGAGACTTATGAGGCTCAAATGAACAAAGGAGCCAAGAATAAAAAATTCGGGGAGGTTATTAAGAGGCCAGAGAATGCTGACCTTTTAGGGGCAGGTCAAGAATTACAAAGAGAATTACGTTCTACAAAGGATCGAGAAAAAGCACAAAAGATGAAAGCAGATTTGGACTCGATAATGTCAATCGTGATGGATCAAGTTGATAAGGAATATGAAGCGAAAGTGCTTACTGAAGAACAAAAAGAATTGTATACAACTGTAGGTGGTTCTCCTCATTTGGATAATGAATATACCGTTTTTGGGAAAGTCATTGAAGGTTTGGGAGTTGTTGATAAGCTGGCGGCTGTCAAGATTGGTTCAGGGAGCAAGCCTGCTGAAGATTATTATTTAACAATGGAAGTTGAGGAATTATCGAAAAAGAAGATAACCAAGTTGTATGGTTATGAATACAACGAATAATTTTCGATGAGTATTTTTCAATAGAGTTTTCTGCAAAATGAAAAACCATTATATTACTCATATCAGCCGGATGGATTTATTAATTGAGATAGGAATAGAGCAAAATGGAAATTAGGCAACCCATATTATATGTAGATGATGAAGAAATAAATCTCTATATATTCGATATGCTTTTAAATACTTCTTTTGAGGTTTTTAAAGCAATATCAGCTGATGTCGCTTTTGAAATACTTGCTTCTCATCCTGAGATCAAATTGATCATTACCGATTGGAGCATGCCTGAAATGGATGGGTTAACATTTGCAAGAAAAGCATCAACCAAATATCAAGATAAGAAATTTCTCATGCTGTCCGCCTACGTGAAATCTCAAGAAATTGAAGAAGCTATAAATGAAGGTATTTTGGAGGACTACTTGAGCAAGCCACTTGACCGAGAGATGTTTTTGAATAAGGTGCAAGAGATAGATTGTTGATGGGCTTTTAAATTTTAAACGCAATTTTTCAATTATAAGGGAATAGATTTTTCAAAAAGATCAATTATCTTTGAATCGATTCACCCACTAAGCTTCCTGTAAAGGATAATCAACCACTGTATATTAAATAATTTAGAAGAGAAACTTAATTAAGTTATTCTCACGTTATTTATTGAATTAACTTTGGACATATAAAACAAGTGATTAGGCTTGTCGTATAATAAAACGATGTCTTGTTATATGTTTTCAAAGCTTTTTCTGCTATGGAATTTTGGACTTTATTTAGTAAAAGTGCTAAAATCTTTATTATATTGATTGATCAAGAAATATGAAAGCCACAAAAACGCCAATATTATATGTAGATGATGAAGAGATGAACCTTCAGTTATTTGACATGCTTTTGAATACAAATTTTCGAGTATATAAAGCAAGCTCTGTGGACAGTGCCTTTCAAGTTTTAGAAGAACATGATGATATTGAGGTAGTATTTACGGATTGGCGAATGCCCGAAAAGGATGGGTTGGCTTTTGCTAAGGAGGCTAGAAAAAAATCTGATTCAAGGCAGTTTATAATGATTTCAGCTTTTATGAGAAATCAAGAAATAGACGCAGCACTTAATGAAGGACTATTGGCCTCATATATACCAAAACCATTTGATCGACAAAGGATCATAAGTGAAGTTAACAAATTGACCAGCGCCAATTAAAATAGAAACTCATTTCTCCTGAGTTTCGTTTATTGAAAATTCACACCTAGATAGAAACAACTAATAGTAGGTTTGCACACGGAATAATGAAACAGTATTTTTGGCGAACATCATATTCTAAGTCATGAAACAAGTTGCATTTTTTTTACTTTTATTTCTCATAACTTTTCTTTCAAAAGCTCAGGGTGACTGGGTTGTGACCCTTCAGAATGACACGATTAAAGGGAAAATTGGCTTTATAACTAATGGGCCATATGATATGGATCAAATTTCTATAAAAGTTGGTAAAAAGAAAACAAAATACACGCCACTGGAAGTCAAAAGGCTAAGCAAAAAAAATGATCAGTTCATTCCATATAAGGTCAATGGAAAATATCAATTTGTTAAAGTAGTCGTTGAAGGTTATTTGAGTTGGTTAAAATATTTAAACCCAGATTCAAATGGGTATGAGGACTTTAGTATGAATTTGCTTGCAAAAAAGGATGGTACTAATACTCTAGTTTCTAATATTGGTTTTATGAAAGCCGTGCGAAAGTTCTTAGAGGATTGTGAACCTTTAGAAGAAAAAATTAAAAACAATGAGTATAAACCTCGCGATTTGGAGGAAATAGTTTCTTACTACAATAACTGGATGGATATGAAGTCTAGCGTAGTTGAAAAAAGAGTTAATACTGGGGATTTAGAAAAAGCCAATGCAGTAAGTACATTTATTGATGAAGTCTCAGAGGATAAAGAATTATCCACTAATCAAGAATTGATGGAAATGTTAAAAGACGTTCAAGGTAAGATGAAAGAAGGCAAGGCTGTACCTGGATATTTGAAGAATGGCATTTTAGAAAGCTTAAAAGAAAATGCTGAACTGACAGAAAAGTTTAATGCTTTGTTCTAACCCATTTTTTGACAGATCAATACTTTAAGTGCATCATCTTTCAAGGTAGTGGCGAATAGATAAGTATCACTCCCTTCTTTAATTCCAGTTTTTTGTCTAATAGCTTTTACGGTTGATGGAAAATTACGAATAGTGATATTCGCTTTTTTATCATTCAAATGGCTTTGCAACTTTTTCTTATTGAGAGATTCAATGATTTTTAGTTTAAACTTTCGACCTGGAAAGTCAGTCAAGTATCTTTCAGATGTATACAAGTGCGTGTTTGGATGAAGCTTACTAAGACCATATTGATGGGCGACTGCATTGAACCCACCGGCCTTCATGATTGAAGCGTTAGGCTCATAGATGTATTTTTTTGGAAAATCGAACTCAGGTGTCTTTTTCTCATCTAATTGATGAAAACTAAAAGTTTCTGAAATACTTCCTTTGATATTTACCGTAAAGATTTTCGGAGAATCTTCAAAAATTGGATCTAGTTTGAAAATCAATTCTTTGCATTCATTTTGAACTGAAACCACGTGAATTTCGGAAACATTGGGCAACTCATTTAGCGCTTGATATATGTCCAACATCGGTGATAGTTTTACCAATATTTGACTCTTATTTTTTAATATTTGAGGTAAAAGAATTTTCAAGTTGGGTTGACATTCTTCAATGCGAAAGACTTTTTGATTGGTACCGTCCCTACGAGCAGGGTCGATGAAAAAGCTATCCGAATAAATATTGGTCTTGTTCAAATATGCTTCAGCCTCCAAGTGATGGGTGCGAATTTTAGTATTCAACGCTTTGAAATTACTCTCAGCCAATGCTACAAGTTCTTTGTTTTTTTCGACGTAATTGACAACGTCGAAATTTTGGGATAAAAAATAAGTATCTATACCAAACCCACCTGTTAGATCGGTTAGGTTTTTTCCCTTGAATATTGAAGACTTGTATTGTGCAGTATCTTCCGAAGAACATTGTTCTAGAGAGACACCGTGCGGGAAAATAAGGTCGTTCTTATAGAAGAAAGGAAGTTTTGATTTGGCTTTTTGTCGTGCCTTAATTTGTGCGGCAATCAATTGAATAGGAAGATTTTTCTTATCGCCGTATTTTAGAACCAAGGCGGCTGGATCTTCCTTTTCATGAGCTTTTATGAACGCTCTTACTTCCGACCGCCTTAGTTCATTGATCAAAAGACCAAATTATGTTCTGCAATATATTGTGCGATTTGAACGGCATTTGTGGCGGCACCTTTTCTAAGGTTGTCAGCTACAATCCACAAGTTCAACGCATTTTCTTTTGATTCATCATTCCTGATTCGTCCAACAAATACCTCATCTTTTTTGTGAGCGGTTAAAGGCATAGGATATACATTGTTTTGAACATCATCTTGTACTACCACTCCAGGAATATTTCCCAATATATCTTTGACTTCATCTAGATCATAAGGATTGTCAAATTCTATATTGACAGCCTCAGAATGTCCTCCCATAGTTGGTATTCGGACACAAGTTGCTGAAACTTTGACCTTTTCATCACCTAAGATCTTGACCGTTTCATTCGTCATTTTCATTTCCTCTTTCGTATATCCATTGTCTTGGAAAACATCGATGTGAGGCAATACATTCATGTCAATTTTGTGAGGGTAGACCATATCAGGTGAATCTCCTACTCGCTCTGCCATCATTTGATCTACAGCTCCTTTACCAGAACCGGTGACAGATTGATAGGTTGAAACGATGACACGGTTGATGCCATACTTTTCATGAAGTGGACCAAGGATGAGTACCATTTGAATAGTGGAGCAATTAGGGTTGGCAATGATCCGATCATCCATTTTGATTGCGTCTCCATTAATTTCTGGAACAACCAGTTTTTTGGTAGGATCCATTCTCCAAGCGGATGAATTATCTATGACGATTGTTCCAACTTCAGCAAATTTTGGCGCCCATTCAAGAGAAGTGCTTCCGCCTGCTGAAAATATGGCTACATCTGGCTTAGCTGCTACCGCATCTTCTAATCCAATCACTGTATAATTCTGGCTATTATACTCAATTTCTTTGCCTACCGATCTGGCAGAGGCCACCAACATCAATTCATCATATTGAAAATTTCTTTCTTTGAGTACTTCGAGAATTTCCGATCCTACTAAGCCTGTTGCTCCAACTACTGCTAACTTCACTTTCTTACTATTTAATGGTTCAAATTATTGGATGGCAAAAGTACTATAAAAAGAAAAGGAACCCATCTTAGAGTTTTGTCTTCCTTTAAATAAATCACCTAAATTATCATTTTGTTGAAAAATTAACAAAGTTGTTTCGGTAGATGAGAAATCTAACGATTGTTTTATAAGATTTGAATAATTCTATGCCTCTATGCTGCTGTAGCTATCTTTTGAATGTCAATTTTCACCAAGTCGTTTTCTTTTTTGATTGCTCGAATATTAATCTGTATCAAAATTGAGATTGCCAAGGCGATAAGAAATAATCCGGCGAATATGTAAAGTGTTTGTTCATAGCTACCGGTAGAATCTCGGATGTAAGACGCTAGTTGAGGTCCAACTAAACCAGCGGCCGCCCAAGCAGTCAAAATGTTGCCATGGATGGCAGACAAATTTTTCGTGCCAAATACATCACCAATATAGGCAGGTATCGATGCAAACCCTCCACCATAGCAAGTGAGAATTAGAAATACGAGTCCTTGAAACATCAATGCATTTGTTGTTTGTGGCAGCAAGAAAAATGCGATTATTTGTATACCAAAAAAAGCGGTATAGGTCATAGGTCTTCCTATTAAGTCAGAGAAACTTGCCCATCCAATTCTTCCCAAGCCATTAAATAAACCCATGGCACCTACCATAGCTGCTGCAGTAACGGGTGTCAAACCCGCTATTTCTTGGGACAAAGGGGATGCAATTGAAATAACAGCTATTCCACAGGTCACATTTAAAAAGAGCATAAGCCACAGATAATAGAATCTAGGAGTAGAAAGAGCTTCTATTGAAGTAACCTGAGCTAAGTCTGTTTTGATCTTCTTGCCTTTATTTCCTGACAAACTCTCATCGAAACCAGCAGGAACCCATCCTTTCGGAGGAGGGGCTAAATATTGCGCTGAACTGATCATTATGACGAAGTATATGGTACCCAGAATATAGAAGGTGGTAGATAGACCTACAGTCCCAATTAAGTATTGGATCACACTGCTAGCTAGCAGGGCACCAAATCCGAATCCCATAATCGCCAAACCTGTCGCCAACCCTCTACGATCCGGAAACCATTTTACCAATGTTGAGACTGGGCATATATAACCTACACCAAGACCGATTCCACTTATCACGCCATATCCAAAGTAGAATATGTAGATACTTTCTAATTGAATGGCCAATCCTGCTAGAATTAGACCTGAACCATAAAAAACAGCGGCTAACATACCACTTTTTCTAGGGCCCATGCGTTCTACTTTTCGGCCCAGGAAGGCCGCTGATAGCCCAAGAAATAGAATAGCAATACTAAAAGCCCATGCCGTTTGTTTAAACTCCCATCCAATGCTTTCCAATAACGGATTTTTCAAAACACTGTAAGCATAAACGGCACCAATAGAAATGTGAATACCTACAGCTGAAGCAGCGATTAACCATCTGTTTTTAATAATCTTCATATTTTTTTAAGGCTATGACCAAATGAAAAAATGGTCGTAATTCTAAACAGGTAATTAGTTTTTTTTCGGCTGCAAATAACTTTTAATTTCCAAGTCTCAGCAATGACACTTATCACTTATGATCCTGATGAGCATCAGTATTTGAAGTTGACCAAGTGGTAATTTTGCATCGGTAATTCAATCAAAGAAACGCATTAGAATATGTTGAAAATAGCAGAAAAGAAAGCAAACAATGCCTTTGTCAAAGGTCTCTGGAACGATAAAATAGATGTCCGAAATTTTGTCCAAACTAATATCACTGCTTACCAAGGAAATAGTGAATTCCTTTGCGGGCCAACTGAAAATACTAATATCCTTTTTGAAATCTGCATGGATGCAGTAAAAGAAGAATTGGAGAATGAAGGCGTTAGATCAATCGACAATAATATCATTTCTAGAATCAGCTCACACCAAGCTGGTTATATCTCAAAAAAACACGAAGTAATTGTCGGTTTACAAACTGATGAGTTGTTGAGAAGAGCTATGAAGCCTTATGGTGGTGCACGGGTAGTTGAAAAGGCATGTGAGGAACATGGTGTAGTTATGGACCCTCAGGTAAAAGAGATGTTCGCTAAGTATGTAAAGTCTCATAACGACGGTGTTTTTGATGCGTACACTGCCGAGATCAGAACTTTCCGTTCATTAGGGTTTTTGACGGGTTTGCCTGATAATTATGCAAGAGGAAGAATCATTGGTGATTATAGACGCTTAGCCCTATATGGTGCAGATCGTTTGATTTCCGAAAAACTGAAGGATCTTGAAAAGGTGACTGGTCCAATGAACGATGCACGTATCAGGTTGAGAGAAGAAATCAATGAACAAATCAAGGCATTGAAGGAGATTAAAGTTCTTGGTGAAATCTACGATTTGGATTTGGGAAGACCAGCTGAAAATGCACAAGAGGCGGTTCAATGGGTATACATGGCTTATTTGGCTGCGGTCAAAGAGCAAGATGGAGCAGCCATGTCTCTGGGAAATGTATCTTCTTTTCTCGACATTTTTGTTGAGAGAGATTTGAAAAATGGCATCATTACTGAAGAAGATGCGCAAGAAATGATTGATCAGTTGGTCATGAAGTTGAGAATGGTGAGACATCTCAGAATGGAAGCTTACAATGACATCTTTGCTGGAGATCCTACATGGGTAACTGAGGCCATCGGCGGATTGAATTTAGCTGGTGACAATAAAGTAACTAAAAACTCTTTTAGATTTTTGCAGACCTTGTACAATTTAGGACCATCCCCTGAGCCTAATATGACAGTGCTTTGGTCACCAAAATTGCCAACTGGTTTTAAAGAATTCTGTGCAAAAGTATCAGTCGACACTTCATCTATTCAGTATGAAAACGATGACTTAATGAGATCAACCAGAGGAGCGGATGATTATGGAATCGCTTGTTGTGTGTCATTCCAAGAGATAGGAAAGCACATCCAATTCTTTGGTGCTCGTACCAATTTGGCAAAAACATTATTGCTGGCGATCAACGGAGGTAAATGTGAAAACACGGGTACTCAGGTTATCAGTGGTGTTCCAGCTTTGAAAAATGATGAGCTAGATTTTGAGGAAGTAATGGCCAATTTCAAAATAGCCATGAAGGAAGTCGCTAGAGTATATGTCGAATCTATGAATATCATTCATTTCATGCATGACAAATACTATTATGAAAGAGCACAAATGGCATTTGTGGACACGGATCCAAAAGTGAATGTGGCCTATGGTATTGCCGGGCTTTCAATTGTTGCAGATTCTTTATCTGCCATCAAGCATGCAAACGTAACTGCTGTGAGAAACGAAGATGGTTTGGCAGTCGATTACAAAATTGAAGGAGAATTTCCATTCTATGGTAATGATAACGACAGTGTTGATGAATTAGCTGTGGACATCACTACACACTTCAACAAACAATTGGGTGAATACGAGACCTATAAAAATGCAGAGCCGACTATGTCCATTTTGACCATCACTTCTAATGTCGTATATGGCAAGAAAACAGGTGCAACACCTGACGGGAGAGCAAAAGGAGTTGCATTTGCACCTGGTGCAAACCCAATGCATGGTCGAGACACCCATGGAGCTATCGCCTCATTGAATTCTGTCGCGAAATTGAAATATGAAGATGCTTTGGATGGAATATCAAATACAATGTCTGTCGTTCCTAAAACCTTAGGTAATGATGAAAAGACAAGAGTCAAAAACCTGACAGCTATGTTGGATGGATATTTTAGTCGAGGCGCGCATCACTTAAATGTCAATGTGCTGAATAGGGAACTTTTGGAAGATGCCATGGAACATCCAGAAAAATATCCACAGTTGACGATACGAGTGTCAGGGTATGCGGTGAACTTTGTGCGGCTTTCTCGCGACCAACAGATGGAAGTGTTGTCTAGAAGCTTTTTCGAAAAGATTTAAGTAAAGAATAGTGGAGAACAACAAGAGAGTTATAGTCGCTGAAAAGCAGACTAGGGAGGAGTTACTCAATATACATTCTATCGAATCTTTTGGAACTTTTGATGGCCCAGGAATTCGATACGTTTTGTTTTTACAAGGCTGTCCTTTCAAATGTTTGTACTGCGCCAACCCTGATTCAATGAATTTCGCTGATGGCAAAGATTACGGCATCAAGGAAGTAGTCAAAGAAGCGACACATATGAAATCCTACTACACCAATGGTGGTGGCGTAACGGTTTCAGGAGGGGAGCCCTGTTGTCAAGCCAAGCAATTGATCAAGCTGTTTACCCAGCTCAAAGAGGAGGGGATTCATACGGCGCTGGATACCAATGGCCATGTCATGAACCATTATGTCAAAGAGCTATTGGAACTGACGGATTTGGTGCTGTTGGATGTGAAGCATATCGATTCTTCAATGCATGAAATTGTGACTGGCAAAGACAATGAAAAGACCTTAGCTTTTGCGAAATATCTTCAGGAGATTAATAAGCCGTTTTGGTTGCGTTATGTTTTGGTGCCAGGTTTGACAGACAATCCAAATCATTTGCATCAATTAGGTAAATACTTCAAAGACTATGAAAATATTCAAAAACTGGAGATTCAGCCATATCACAAGTTAGGGGTGCACAAGTGGAAACATATGGACAAAGAATATGCTTTGGAAAATACTCCTGAAAATACGGATGAACAACTGACTAAAGCTAAGAAGATCTTTGAGCAGTATTTCAAAGAAGTGGTAGTGAATTAGTATTTATTATTCAAAACTCAATCTAAAAATGAACTCCCATTTTTTTGATATTGAGAAGGAGTCTGTTGAAATTCATTTTTGAAGCAGTTTCTAAAATATTCTTTGTCTTTAAAGCCGACCATATATGTGATTTGAGAAATATTGTGCTTTTGTCGCAGCAAGAGTTCAGCCGCTCTTTTGAGTCTTATCGATCTAATAAAACTGTTGGCAGAATGTCCATTGACCTTCTTGAGTCTTGCATTGAGCGAAACGCGATTGGATCCATATTCATGAACAAGTTGTTGTGAAGTGAAATCTGGTTCGTTCATGTGATTTACAATGATTTTTATTAGGGAGTTAATGAAAAATGCATCCTCAGAATCTTTAAAAGTTGTTTGTTTAGATGGTTTAGGATGTCTCAAATGTGCTTTGAGTTTTTCACGAGAGTTAATTATCGCGTTTACACGGGATTCCAAAATTTTCACATTGAAAGGTTTACTGACATAAGCATCAGCACCTTTAGTGAAGCCGGTGATCTGTGCATCTTCTTCTGTATGTGCGGTCAATAAAAGAACAGGAATGTGAGCAGTATTTTCGTTAGATTTAATCTTTTCACATAGCTCAAACCCATCCATTATTGGCATCATTACATCACTGATCACAAGTCTAGGGTTAAGTTCTAAGCATTTTTCATAACCTTTTTGACCATTTGCTGCCTCAGCGACTAAGTATGAGTCAGAGAATGTATCTCTAAGTAACAGTCTCAGGTCACTATTATTTTCAACTATCAATATGATTGGCAAATCTGTCAAGTGCTGGTTGTTAGAAATTTTTGTTACCGATCAAAACTTATTCCACATATTAAATGTAGTATTAGTCTTTTTGAATATTAAAAATAGATGATCAAGAATAGGTGGTGTAAAGTATATCCCCAACTGATTTAATACATTTTGCCCCTTATAAATCTATTATTCAATGAGTTATAATTTTAGTAAAGTAGCATGGCTGAAGTATATAGGTATGAAGGATAAAAGGATAATAATTTGCCTTGACCCAATAAAAATAGAGGCTTGCTGGATCAGCAAGCCTCTATTTTCAAATACAATACTTATTCCTCGTCATTTCTTAAGAAATTTCAATGTTCGATTACTCTGACCATTTTTGACTTGGACGAAATAAATTCCTTTTTCCAATTGTTCAATAGCCAAATTGACTTGAGGATTATCCACTAGTTTATCAATCATCAACTTACCTTGGATATTGAACACAGATAAGTGATCACCTTCTGTTAGTCCCGTGAAATTGATATTATTATTTGCCGGGTTAGGATAAACAGATATTTGTTCTTCAACATCAGAAAGTAGAGATGAACCTGCACCCTCTAATTTACGTGCATTCAAACCCCAGGTAACAGCAAATTTTTGATTGTTGCCTACTCCAGTTGCAGTACACCACATGTCACTGCTGATATATTTTCCATTATTTCCTTTTAGCCAATAAACTTGATTGCCAACATGACCAATAGAAAATTTTTCCCATGCACCAATACTTGATCGATTACAGGTCATTTTTTTTGTTCCATTTTCGGAACTCACATACTTGCCGTTATTGCCTTTGAGTGCTATCTGACCGCCACCCAGGTCTACCCATTGAAATTTCTCCCAAGCACCAATTCCTGATCTGTTACAATTCATCGCACCTACCCCGTTTTCGGAACATACGTATTGATTGTTACCCTGGTTTTTCAAGGCAACAAGTTGGCCTGTTCCTCCTCCGCCACTGCTGTTGACCAGTTCATAAGTCCGTACATAATCATAGAATGCCGTGCTTTTGGTCCAGTTTCCCAGATCCGCATTTGATGGAAGACCGGGCCCCCATGAAAATGCTTCCATATCAAAAAACATGTACATGTCTTCGTTAAAAGCTCCTCCTGGCGTTGCTGAACCAACATATGAACCATCTCTATAATAATTAATGGTCCATGCATCTTTCCACCATACTCCAAATGTATGGTAAGCTTCTGAGTTTTTCGCGTTTCCTGGGTTAGTGAAGTGTTTAGGGGTTATTTTATCATTAGCCCATCCATCTGCGAAATAGTGGGTATTGCTCATCATCGTATAGTCTAGATAGAAATTGGAGTTTTTAACTTCTCCCCAATTTTCAATCACGTCAATTTCACTATAGCTGCCTTGCATCCAAAAAGAAGAAACGATAGCTAGGTCTGCAGCTTTCATTCTAACTTCAGCATACATTCCTTTTTTGAAAGTTTTAGCCTTGGAGGTCAAACATCCTGTCCATAGCCAATCTCCTGTTCTATTGGCATTTTTAAGAGTGGCAGTGATGCGCATTGTTCCACCACCATACGTGACGTTGTTGTTGTTGAATTGACTTGGGCTTCTTCCTGCCCAATACGGGTGACCTCTTTGCCATTTGTTGCCATCAAACCCATTGAATTCATCTGATAAAGCGCTAACCGCTTGCCATTGCTTTCCTGAAGGAGGCGTTGGCTGTGCTTTCAACGAGAATTGCATTAAAATGAGCAATACCATTGATCCTAAAAAATGTTTTAAAGTAAGTGTTTTCATCATAGCATATTGTTAAGTAATAATTCAACATGCATACTTTATGCATGAGATTATAAACTTAGTTATGATCAGATCTATTGAACCCCGATAAAATGTCAAAATAACACAGGTAAAATGTATGGAACGACGCATAAAGTTTATTCGAGCCAATGCTTAATGTCCAAATAATGTTTGATCACATGAATAATAAGATTGTTGGGTCCTGACTAAAGTAGGAGACGGCGTTTTCCTACTTATTTTCTATTTGCAAATTGTGGTTATGGATTTATTTGGACTTTCATCAAGCAACTCCCTTAAATTGGTAACCCCATTACATTAGTTTTTCTCGAGGTGTTTAAATATTAATATAATAACTCTGAAAAAAGGTAAATTAATTGCTATTTATATTCACTTATGTCTTTAAATTACATCTATAGGTAATTTATGTATGTTTATAATGTAAAAAATGCAGCGTTGAGATTGATTAAAAATACTTATTCTAACCAATCAATCTATAATGAAATGTATACCATTAATATGGATACTTATATTGAGTGTTCCATGCAAAGCACAATTTGTAGATGATTTTTCTGATGGTGACTTTATAGCTAATCCAGTTTGGACTGGAGATGTTACTTATTTTATAATAGCGTCTGAACAACTCAATTCAAACGGGCCAGCAGAAACGTCTGTTCTACATTTGTCAACACCTTGTTCTTCACTTGATTATACGACCTGGACTTTTTTGATCGATTTGAAATTTGCCCCCTCTGGCAGCAATAAGGTCAAAGTGTATTTGGTATCTGATCAAAGTAATCTGGAATCTGATCTCAATGGGTATTTCATTGAGATTGGGCAGTCCGGCGATGATGAAATAAAGTTTTATCGCCAAGACCAATCCAATTCAATCCTATTGTTTACCGGTAGTTCTCAATTGTCAGGAAATGTAAAAGTGAGAATACAGGTCAGTCGTGACGGCTCGGGTGCTTGGAACATTGCTGCTGATGATTCTGGAGCGTTTGATTTTGAATCAGAAGGAAGTGAAATCGTTGACAACACTTATACCAACACTAATTATTTTGGTGTAGTAGCCATCCATTCCTCCAGTCGGGCAGGGTTGTTTTATTTTGATGATTTTTCAATCTCCGCTGAAGACCCTCCTTTCTCTGTTAGTTCATTCATGATTGATAATTCTAATACATTAAAGGTCATCTTTAGCCAGCCAGTAGATGTAAGTACAGGATCGGACGTGGAAAATTTTTCCTTAAGCAATGGATACAATATCCCTTCCACTGCGTTAGTTCAAAACTCTAATGAAGTAATGCTGACATTTGATGCTGACTTTTCCAACAACGACTATGAATTGATCATTAAGGATGTGAAAAACCAGTCGTTGTTAGAAACGATTAATGAGTCAACGTTGAGCATCGAAATTATTGCGCCAACTGATTTTCGGCAAATAGTAATCAATGAAATTTATTCAGACTTCAACCCTTCTGCTACGGGGCTTCCCGATATTGAGTTTTTGGAGTTGCTAAATGTTTCTAATCAGTCGATCAAAATCAAGTCATTTGAAATCAATGGGAACCCCCTTAATAAATTTGTATTGCCTTCTGGAGGATTTGTCATCCTCACGGATGATTCAGATGTTGATATGTTTTCTGGTTTTGGAGATGTTGTAGGAGTAAATAGTTTTCCATCCTTGTTGAACAACGGACTAGAGCTTGTATTCACTGATAATCTTGGTAATCTCGTTGATAGTGTTAGCTATCATTTGGGTTATTATCAGGATGAATTGAAAGATGATGGTGGATATACTTTGGAACAAATTAATCCTGAATTGCAATGTAGCTATATCAGCAACTGGGCTGCTTCTTCGAGTAGTTTGGGAGGAACACCTGGAATAATTAATTCTATTTATGATAATTCACTCGACGAGACGGGTCCAGACTTGATTCAAATCAGGGCTGGAGATGAAAACACAATTATCATTTCATTTGATGAACCCATGGATGCTAGTACATTAGTCTTGGAAAATTTCAATTTTAATAATGGTATTCAGATAGCAAATGTTTTGCTTCAACCACCAGGATATTTATCGGCAATCTTAGAAACAAATGTACCTCTGATTTCCGGCGAAGTTTATATTTTAACTATATCAAATGTTACAGATTGTTCTGGAAATTTAATTGATAAAAATTCCATGCAATTTCGATTTGATAACGCTCCTCCGATGCTTGAACGAATCGTTGTAATCAGTGAAGAAAGGATAAAACTGATATTTGATGAAAGCATTGAAATGGTTTCAGCCAACACAGCTTCCAATTATTCTGTCAGCAATAGTATAGGGGAGCCTTCTGATGTATCATTTGAAGATAATTTTCATAAAGAAATCTCTCTTGATTTTGAAAAATCTTTTGAATTAGGCGTAGAAAATTATATCACTATTTCGAATTTATCTGATACCACAAACAATGCTATGATTATTCCTTACATGGCAACCTTCACTTATGATTTAGGGATAGATACGCTTCATGTACTAAGCCCAAATCACATCAAAATTCATTTTTCTGAAAGTGTTCAGAATTCAAGTGCGATCAACGCAGAAAATTATCTTCTAAATAAAAATGTTGGAAGCCCAATTTCTGTCTATCAGAGTTCATCCGATTCTAAAATAGTGAATTTGATTTTTCAATCTGACATTCCTGAAAACAAGGCCCTTTTTTTGACTGTTCAAAATATGTTGAAGGAAAATGGGGATTATTTGACTACTCCAGAATATAGTTTTGAATATGATACGGCTCCTCCTAAAATAGATACATTGATCGCGTTATCTGAAAGGACATTAGAAGTTGTGTTCACAGAAAAAGTAGAGCGTTTTAGCTCGGAATCTAGGGAGAACTATGAATATGACGATACTTATCCAATATCAGCACAAAAACTAGGGCATGCAAAATCCGTCTTACTGGAATTTTTAGAGGTATTTAAGAAAGAAAAAGTATATAAATTATGGGTTAAGGGCGTCAAAGACATATATGGAAATGCTATTGAAAATAGAATAAATGAAAAATTTGTCTTTGACTATTTTGTGCCAACCTTGGATTCAATCTATCCTAAATCACCCAACCAGTTGATCGTAATATTTAATGAAAAGGTGACAAGTCAATCGGTTCAATTGAATTCCAACTATTCGCTTGAAAAATTGGGAAACCCGATTGAGGTCGATTTTGATCTCGAATCAATGAATACGGTTACACTTACTTTTTTGAATCCTCTTCCAGAGGAGCAGGATGTTACACTTACCATTTATAACATCGAAGATCAAAGAGGAAATGTTATGAAAGATGAGGTAGTCGTAAGTTTTAACAATGATCAATTGCAATTGGGTGAAATTGAATTCCTTGATCAAAACAGCATAAAAGTACATTTCACAAAATCTGTTGATTCAATTCATTCAAGGAATTTGAGTGAATACATTTTAGATGAGCGCCATATTCCAATTTCTATTGAGTCTGATGAATATACAGCTACGCTTTTGTTTGTAGAAAAATTTGAAGATCAAAAGAAGTATAATCTTCATGTTGAGAAAATAGGCAATCTAAGTCTTGGGTTGAAGGAATACCAATTTACTTTTCAAAGTCAATTACAATCTGCGCTTATACCTAATTTGGAAACAATAGAATTGACTTTCAATCAAAACTTGGATGTCGGGCAATCATTAGAAAAGTCTAGTTTTAAAATAGATCAGGGAATTGAAAGTCCAGATGCTGTGGTCATTAGTGCTGATAATTCTAATATTTTACGTTTAATATTTTATGGGGGAATGATGGCAGATCAAGATTATGAATTGACTTGGCCTCAATTGGTCAACGAATATGGAAATAGTATTCCCGGATATTTTGTGACACTCAAATTTGACAATTTAGCACCTATTGTATTGGATTATCAGATTCTGAATGAATATGAAATATTGTTAAAATTTAATGAACAATTACAAGCTAACTCCGCTGAATTCAAGGATAATTATTTTATTGATAACGGCATTGGCATTCCTTCTTCAGCTATTTACTTCGAGAACGATTCATCAGTCTTGCTTGAGTTTTCTTCACCATTCATTGATGAAAATTCATACTTGTTGAGCCTAACTAATGTAAAGGATTTGGTAGGTAATTTGAGGGAGAGAGTTGATATAGATTTCAGTTATATTGCTCCCTATAGCGCTAAATTCGGAGATCTCATCATCACAGAAATATTCTCCAAACCATCGGAGGACCAATCTGAATTTTTCGAAGTATATAATGCATCAAGTGAGTCAATTGAAATGAAAAGTTTAGTCTTTAGAGATGGCTCTTCGCAATCAAATTTTGTTTTTGGAACAGTTGAGCCGGGAGAGTTTATTCTGTTTGCAGAAGACAATGAGGATTATTCGAATGCAAATGTTGGTGAATTGTCAAAATGGTTGACATTGAATAATGATGGAGAGCACTTAACCATTTACAATCAAGAGCAATTAATATTTTCAGTTTCATATGATGGCGCGTGGTATAAATCAGAATATAAAAATCAAGGAGGTTTTTCATTGGAAATGGTAGATGTAAATAACCCTTGCGGAGCGCATAATAATTGGAGCGGTTCGGAAAACAAGGGAGGAACACCTGGTTATATAAATTCAGTGGTCGCTTCAAATCCGGATAATACATCACCATTTCTTTTAACAGGAATTGCAGAATCGGATCGTCAAATTATTTTGAACTTTAATGAAAAGCTAAAACCAGTAAATGAATTGATTGACAAAATAGCCACTTCTCCGAGCTTGGTAATTGACAAAGTCTATCAGGTTTCCCCCCAATACAAATCCATCAATGTTGAATTGATATCGTCATTGGCGATCGGTGAAACATATAGTATTGAAATAAATGAACTGTCTGATTGCGCTCAAAACTGGATAACCGATAATAACAATTCCGTAGATGTGATTTTACCTGAGGCCGCTAATTTCAATGATATAATCATCAACGAAATATTGTTTAATCCAAAGCCAGGAGGAGTAGATTTTGTTGAATTAGTGAACCGTTCTGAAAAAATTATTGACCTTCAAGGGTGGTATATTGGTGACAAAAGAAATAACATGAGAACAATATCTAATGATCATTATTTGCTAAATCCAGGAGAATTTTTCGTGGCTACATCTGATGCTACAATTTTAGCGACTTACTACCCGGGAGGTGACCCAAGTCGATATTATGAAGTAAATAGTTTCCCTTCTTTCAACGACGATCAAGATTCTGTGTTGCTTATGAACGAAAACTGGGTTGAAATGGATGAATTATATTATAGCAGTGATTTTCATTTTGCTTTGTTAAACAATGATGAAGGTGTCTCTTTGGAAAGAATATCTGTGATAGCACCTAGTAACCAACCAGATAGTTGGCGTTCTGCCGCGAGTTCAGTGGGGTATGGAACACCAGGAAAACGAAATTCACAGTTCGTCAATAATACTCAACATGAAGGAGTTGTGACGGTTGACCCTAGTGTATTTTTTCCTGACAACACAGGGTTAGATGATTTTACCACCATCACTTATGAAATAGGTCAAGCTGGAAAATTTGCAAATATTGTAGTCTACAATATCACAGGTTCTATTGTTAAAACGATTGCTGAGAATGAGTTATTATCTACTCGTGGGTTCGTTACCTGGGACGGTACATCTGATGCCGGGGAGTTAGCAAATGTTGGATATTATGTGGTATATTTCGAAATATTCAGTGCAAATGGCAATAAGGATATTTACAAAGAGACTGTGGTTCTCGGCACTCGTTTTTGAATAATGAATAATCAATTGAACTTTAGAAAGGTTTATCCATGGATCTTTCTTTTTGGTATAGGCTTACTGGTTTTTGGGAATTGCTATGGGCTAGGTTTTACCTATGATTCTTATGATTATTGGAATGCCGGAAATAATTTCCTATCGTTTTTGAATAAAGAAATGATAGGGGATAAAATCATTAAGAGGCCTCCCTTTTTTCCTTTTCTTTTAGCAATTATTTCCCCAATGGGGTTTTGGGGTGCATGGATATTTATGATGCTTATATTCATCGCGAGCTCTTTTATAATCGTGAAAATACTCGAAACGCATTTTGAAAATGAGTTATTAAAAATAGCGGCTTTCGCTTTATTCATATTTTCGATTCCAGTTCATTTGATCCATTCTTTCTTATGGACTGAAGCCTTGATTTCTATCTTGGTACTGGGTCAGTTGTCAATTTTGATGAGGCTCCAAGCGATGAATTTTCAAGGATTTTCCTTGGTAACATTACTTTCAATGATTGCCGCAATGACTAAAAATGGATATATGCTGGCTGTTCCGGGGATTGCTCTGGCAATATTATTCGCAAATAGAAATTTGAAAGGGCTAAGGTTATCCGTTTTTCATGCTGTCATTTTATTTGGAACTCATCATTTAGTGACAAGTGTTTTTTCTGGAATGGATACTGCCAGTAGAGCTTTAAAACTTAGGTTTTTAGATTATAATTATTTAGACGTGCTTTCGGGTTGGTTTTTCCCAATAATGATACCTTTTGAATGGCGGTTATTTGGTACTTCAATTATATTGTTAGGGCTCATTTTTTTACTTATTAAGAACCAACTTTTTAAAAACTTAAAAATTGGAATTGCATGGAGTTTCTTTTTGAGCTATTTTTTCCTTCGTTCATACTATTCACACTTGGATTATCATGAAAGTGAACGTTATCTTAGTGTAGTATTTCCTGTTTTTATCATCGCGGTTTTTCTAGTGGTCGACAAGTCCGTCATTACGTTGAATTTACATAAATTCAGGCTATTCAAATATGGGCTGTTATTTTTCGGTGCGTCATGGATTTTGTACTCTTTTATCCGTGTGGTAAACAATGAAATTTTGTGGTTTTCTGTAAGGTCAAATTTGTAAGACATGAATATAGAAGTAGTATCTTTTGAGCAACTAGATAATGAGACCCTATACCAAATTCTGAAACTTCGGGTTGATGTATTCGTGGTAGAACAAAACTGTCCATATCCAGAGTTGGATAACAAAGATCAAAACGCTAAGCATTTTTTTATCAAAGAAGGAAACGAAATAGTTGCCTACTTAAGAACCTATTTTAAAAACGAGAATGTGCTAACTATTGGTCGTATCATTACTCACATAAAGCATCGAGGCGGAGGGCTGTCAAGGCAACTAATAAACAAAGCAATTGAAACAGCTGATAAAACAACAAAGTCTCTATTTCTTCAAGGGCAAACGCATTTACAATCATTTTATGAGTCATTTGGATTCGAAAAAATATCCGATTCGTATTTAGAGGACGGGATTCCCCATATCGATATGGAGTTACTTCTGAATAATTGTTAAATTGTCTTATGGCGTACAATGAAGAATTAGCGGCTAGAGTAAGACAACACTTGGAGCCTTTCAAAGAAAAAATTACCGAGAAAAAGATGTTTGGAGGATTGAGTTTTCTGTACAAAGGAAAGATGAGTGTGGGAGTAGTCAAAGATGAATTATGTGTCAGAGCAGTTTCTCCTAAGGATCAGGAAGAACTGCACAAAGAGTTTACTCGCCCAATGGATTTCACAGGAAAGCCTATGAAGGAAATGTTGTTCGTATCTCCAGAAGGATTTCAAAGTGAAGCAGCATTAGCGCACTTTATTAATTTGGGAATCGAACATGCAGAATCGAAACAATAATAGCTTTCTGATTCATTGCATTTTTCCAGAATGATTCCGCTAATTTTGTAGCCATTAAATGATACAACAACCCTATGAAAGTTTATTTTGATAATTCGGCTACAACTCCGCTAGACCCGAAAGTGTTAGAAGCAATGCTTCCATATTATACCGAAACATTCGGAAACCCCTCTTCAATACATTCTCATGGCAGGCAAGCCCGGGCAATTGTTGAGAGATCAAGAAAGAAAGTAGCGGATATGCTCAATACATCTCCTTCTGAGATCTTTTTCACTTCAGGAGGCACAGAAGCAGATAACACCGCTATTTGTTCGACTATAGATTCTTTAGGCAAAAAGGTCGCAATTACTTCAAAATTAGAGCATCATGCTGTTTTGCATTCGTTGGAAGCATTAGAAAAGAAAGGGGCAATTAAACTACTGTTTGTTGACATAGATGAAAAAGGTATTCTTGACCTTAATCACTTGAGCGAGTTATTGTCTGATAATAAGGATGCCTTAGTCAGCTTGATGCATGCCAACAATGAGATTGGTAACTTAAATGACTTAGAGGCAATTTCAACTTTGTGCAGTGATAATGGTGCTATATTTCACACTGATACTGTTCAGTCCATGGGCAAGTACAACCATGATTTGGACCAATTAAAGGTGGATTTTTTAGTTGGATCAGCGCACAAATTCCATGGGCCAAAAGGAATAGGCTTTTTATACATCAATCATGAAACCAAAATCAACCCGTTGATCCATGGAGGAGCCCAAGAGAGGAACATGAGAGGAGGTACGGAGAATGTGGCTGGTATTGTAGGATTGGCGACAGCTTTAGAAATATCTCTTCGTGATCATCAACAAAATGAGAAACATATTAAGAATTTGAAATCCGTTTTAATTGATGGGTTAAAAGAAAAGGTGAAAGGAGTGTCTTTTAATGGTCTTTCAGCGGACCTTGATGAAAGCCTTTATTCAGTCTTGAATGTTTGTATTCCTGAGTCAGAAGAAAACGATATGTTGTTGTTTAATTTGGACATTAAAGGAATATCAGCCTCAGGTGGCAGTGCGTGTTCTAGTGGTTCTTCGATTGGCTCACATGTTTTGACAGCATTGGGTACAGATCCAAGACGTGGAGCTATTCGATTTTCAATGTCAAAGTATAATAACCTTGATGAAGTGAATTACACGGTAGATACACTTGCAGATTTGGTCAACAAGTGAGATTATGATTTAGCCAAATCGCTCACACATTTGACCCACGTAGGATGTGTATTTAAGCTTTCTACTAAGTCCCAGACTTCACCGCCTGCTTCAATGAACTCCTCTTTGTAAGTTTCTCCAACTTCTAGCGTAGTTTCTAAACAATCTGCGACAAAAGCTGGTGAAAAGACAAGGACTTTTTTAATGTCTTTGTGCGCCAATTCTTTTAAAGTGTCTTCTGTATATGGTTGTATCCAAGGATCTTTCCCGAGCCGAGATTGAAAAGTGGTAGTACAATTTTCTGGCTTTAGATTCAGCTTTTGAGCTAAAAGTCGAGAGGTTTCAAAACATTGGGCGCGATAGCAATATTGATTTAAGCTGTCACAAGAATTGCAACAGTCTCCAAGATTACAATTTTTAATCTTGGCTTTAAAAATCTGCCTTTCAGGTAAGCCATGATAACTGAATAGAAAATGGTCATATTGAGTGTTTTCCATTTTAGATTTTGCCCGGTCAGCAATAGTTTCTAATAATAAAGGGTGGTCAAAGAAATTTGAAATGAATTCAATTTTCGGTATCACCTGCCATTGACTTGTGATCTCCATTACTTTGTCGATCACTGAACCACTAGTCGCAGATGCATACTGCGGAAATAAAGGGACAACTTTAATTGAAGAAACGCCATTTTGTTGTAACTCATCCAAAGCACTTTGAATACTTGGGTTTTGGTATCGCATGCCAAGTACCACATGATATTCACCACCAAGATTCTTTTGTACATCGGTTGCCAAATCCTCGCTGTAAAATTTTAAAGGAGAGCCTCGATCCTCCCATAATTTTTGATATTCTTTGGCTGATTTAGGACCTCTGAATGGAGCAATAATCAAATTGACTAAAAGCCATCGAGGTATAGTTGGAATATCTATTACTCTTTTATCAAAGAGAAATTCTCTCAGATATCTTCTGACTGATTTGACACTTGGATCGTCAGGTGTACCAAGGTTTACTAAAAGAACGCCTTTTTTGCTCATTTTGATAATTTAAGCAAATCTACAAATTGGTATTCACAAAATTCATAGACTTATAGAAAGTCCTTCCTTCCAATCTTCATCAAATGTTATCACTATACACCTTGTTGAAACCGGTTTTACTATTCTAAAACATCAAAGAAATGTCTTTGTGTTTTCATTTTGCGCTTTTGTGATTCCGTTAGGTTTGTCAAACCCCTCAGGGTTGGGTTTAGTATAATAGAAATCTACAGTTGCGCAAGCTTCTTCGAATTCTCCTGCATGAAGAAGTTCCATTAGGCTCCTTTGTCTAATAGTAATTGGTTTATTCTCAAATATGAAATCTAACGTCTTGATAAATGAGTGCACTCAAAATTTTTGTTTGAAGCACTGCAAGACGTAAAGAAGCTATCGGCTTCCATGAAGCGAGTAAGTGCTTTCATTTTAACTATTGTTAGTGATTAAAAGTCATCTATCATTGATTCCAATTTTTTCTCTGCATCTTCCAGTTCGCCCATGAAAACCAAATCACCATTCTGGTTGATGATCATTACAGAGGGATATTTGTAAACGTCAAGTGTATCCATTATTTCTTGTGTTCCTGCTAGTACTGGAAAGGAGTATCCTTTGTCTTCTATTCGCGTAAATAAGGCATCAGGCTTATCAGATTTCATTGGTCGATTTACAGCGTAGATCTCGACCAATGAATTGGACTGATATTTTTCATAAATCCGTTGTAACTCTGGAAATTTCACCCAGCATGGACCACAACCGATGAACCAAAAATCAAACAATGTGACTTTTCCTTTCAGAGACTCATTATTGACAACTTCTCCAGCTTTATTTATTAGTTCAAAAGGAGCAACTTGTTGTGCAGTTACTTCTCCCGTCCAGTTACCATATTCAATTTTGTGAACCCAAAGATCGTACGTCCCGAAAGTCATTAACACAGGAAGAATTCCGAGGATTATTGGAACCTTAAATTTGTGGTGGTCTTTAATAAAAAAGTAGTAGCCAGAAATGACTCCAAAAATGATCGCTAAATAATAAGGAGCAATCTTCATGGAATATTTTATCGTAGAAAAATAGGCCTTTGGTAAAGTCAAAATTAATATGACTAGCCCAATTGGAATAAGTACTCCAGCAAAACGAATTCTTGATTCAAATTTTGAAAGACCAAAGCCTGTAATTCCAAACAAGAAAAGAAATGTAAATAATATGCCAAATCCTTTTGGAATTCCCCAATCACCTTCTCTAATCATAATGGCAAAGATTAGACCAGCTGCTGTTATGGCGAAGAGTAGTACGACTATTGCTGCGTTAATTAGGTGCTTTTTCATGTCGGTTAATGTAGATGGTTACATTAAATTTATGAGTTTAATAGAATAACCACAAATGAGTCTCTCAATTAACACTAACGCTTTGTTTTTTCATTTTTTGGTTAAGGAGTTAAAGATTGTTCTTTTAGATTTATTAATAACTCTTCAAATCTGATCATGTAAGTACCTACAGGATCGGCCCAACTTGAAAAAAAAAGATACTCATTATCATTCGTAACGTAGGGTCCCCATGACCATTCGGACAATCCATTTATTTCTTTTCCCAAATTATGCGGTTTCGTCCAGTTACCCTCTCTATTTTTAAACGAAACGAATAAATCCAATTTTCCAAAAAAATTAAAGCTTCCTTCGTTTTTCATTTTGCTAATTATTAGAATAACGTAGGATTCATCCTCTGGAATGAAAAAGTCTGCAAAATCTCCCTTTAAGTCAAATCCCAAATTTTCAATGGATGCTAACACCCACATATGACGCCATGCTTCTGGACATATTTAGGTTCTGCTAAAGTTGAGGATTTGCTGTTCAGCTCCAAACGGGCACTTTGAAGCCTACTTTTATATCGTTTGTAAGACACATTTATTCCACGATTACCAATGGAAAATCTTGTCCTCTCGCCCATGACTGAGGAAACTGAATGGTGCCTTTATACTTTTGAGAAAGATCCGGTATTTGGTCATTGACCCAGGATTCTAGTTCTTTTACCGTGATTTTCTTATCATTCATTCCTCCATCCGCTTTTCCACTTAATCCTTCCAGAATTGAATAAGTAAAAAGACCATGGCCTAATTCATCGAATTCACTGGCAAATTGTTCTGATCCTGTGGAGGCAATAAGGACCACACCAGCAGATCGTGCCAACTGGAGCATGGCTTTTTCTTCTGCTGCACCTCGACGTGCGAACGTCTCAACCGCACCACCGCTCTGACAGGCATCCAGAATGATCAATTGCTTTTGGGCCTTGACATTACTAAAGCTATTTCTTAATTCTAGTGCAGAAATACCCTTGTTATCCAATAACTCATTTTTACCATAAAGTTGTGTTACATCATGGAGCGCCAAGTAGAAATCCGAGGGATAAAGATCAGAGCCTTCACTCATCACACCATGTCCCGCATAATAAAACACAAAAACATCCTGTTCTTCTGCCACGCTTGCTGTATGATCAATGGCTTTTTTAATATTTTCTTTCGTGGCATTGGCATTTTCGATATAGTTCAATGTCACCTTTTCGAATATACCAGACCCGTTGCTCTCAAGTTGTTTAGTAAACGCACGTGCGTCCGCCGTGGCATAATTGAGGTTATAACGAGGATTGTAGTATTGATCTATGCCGACTGCCAATATGTGCATTTTTGAAATGGCTTGTTGTCCAGCATAGTTAATTGTTATTTGATCCGGTTCTGATTCGAAACCTTTATAGCTAAGGGACTTGGCTGTTATAACATTTTTACCAGTTGTCAAATTAATATCGAAACTCTTCATTTCACTTGAGCTTTTAAAACCGCGTTCATTACCACCAACTAGTTTTCCATTTATGTAGAGTAGAATCTCTTTGATAGGATCTCCCTGAGAAGTAGCTTGTATTTCTACGGTGATTTCTTTTGTATCCGAAACATATTCATTTTGTGGTTTAATGATCTTTACCAATGGAGATTGTGAGACAACACTTGAGAGGTCAACAGTCGGCGTTTCCTGGCCCTGGATTAATGAATAAAGCAAGCTAGGCGTATATGCCTGGTTGAAAGTCGAACTAAGGGAGGTTCTTTTTATGAGGTTTGCATTTTTGATTTCCTGCCATTCCAGTTTATCCAAAGCTCCTTGAGTGCCATTCATCCGACCGTCTTTGGCAATAACGGCCCAATCCTCCTTGTCAAAAAATATGTTAGCCACCACTTTTCTTTTCTCAGTATCAAAAAGACTTATTATTCCATTGGCATATGGAATAAACAGCATGCCATTATCAACTTGAAATGGTTTATGCTGACCAAAAAATAAAGCCCCTAAACCTGCACCTACCACATTTGTCTCTTGCGTTTGACTAATGAGATTCATGGTGGTTGCATCATATACTTTGATAATCCCCCTATCACTTTCAATCACGATGAGCTCACTTTCATCTTTATTAAGTTCGACAAACTTAGCCCTTGCTTCAATTGACTCGGTTGCGCCAGTTTTTGAATCTGTAATTGCAACACCAAGTTTATAATTTCCCTGGGCATTGGGAATAAGATATGAGTAATAGATGATACCATTCATACTCATCTTTGGGCTCCATTGCCTGCTACCCAAAGATTTGGCCTTGAACATGCTTTGTCCCAACTCTAAGTCGTAGGCAACAATTTTGGTACTTTTTCCACTTAACGTAGCACCTACAATTGTATTCCCATCACTAGATATTGAAGCAGGAGAAAGTTTGAACGACTGAATTTTTTCCAAGTCAGAATCTGTACCAACTTTATAATGGAAGGTTGTACCTGGCCCAAACCTCATATTTTGTGACTCAATGATTACATCTTCATCTTTGGAGTGCAAGACATTTAAAATTCCGGGTTCTAATTCTAGAATTTTTAAACTCTCGAATGTTTTTTGATCTATAAGATGTATTCCTGAAATGACACCCTGAACGGTAGCGAATTTTTTGTCTTCTTCTGATTTGTAATCGTACCGAAAAAGTTTCTCGCCGACGAACTGATATCGGCAATCTTTTCCTTGCTTAACCACTCGATCATTTTTGAGATCAATAATTACTGTCATAATCTCTCTCCTGAATTGGAGGTATTTTTCCTTTTTAACAATAGGATATCTCTGAAAATAAGCCAAGGCCAGATACCTGTTATCCTCACTTAAGCTGGCATATGTATTTTGAAAGCTTTGTTTATCCAATTGTTCTTTGCTCCACCTCCCCGAAGTGCTTTCTTCCTTTTCCCAAAAGCGTTGCCCAGTTTTGGTTTGAATGAATATTCCATCCTGCGCCGTTGCGTATAACGAGACAGTAATTAAGAATAATGACGCTGCAATTATTTTAAATAGAAAATCCTTCAAAGTATATATTTGACCTTTCAAGACTCTAAAATAATAAAATTAATTTTTTTGAATTGTATATCGTGGACACATCAGCCATGCGATTGCTATTCGGTTATGTTTCAGTTTCAGCGTTGCTTGATTAAGCTATAATCTTTATTCTAGCAGCCCTCAGCATGATGTGATGTATGATGTTCTGCTTTTTGTTTTTTCCCAGAAAGCGTAACCCAGATGTTATTACTGAAAATATTATAACTTGGTTTTGAATTTTAAAAAATTAGCGCATGAAAGTCTTTATTTTAATACTACAGATTATTCTAATATTGGTCATTGGATTATTTGGATTTCAAAAAATAGTAATGTCTCTGCCAGACCTTATTGAACAAGGAATGCTTTGGATAGAAGATTTCCCTGCTTGGCAAGTTAGAACAATTGGAATCTTAGAGGTACTAGGGGCATCAGGTTTAATTCTTCCATATGTAATCAAAGTCCTACCTAAAATGATAATTGCGATTGCTTCAGGAGGTTTAGCGCTTACAATGGCAGGTGCAATAATTACCCATATTTCTAGAGGTGATGTAATTTTAAGTATAATTATTACCTCGATTCTATTTTTGATGGCAGCAATAGTAGCAGTCTATAGGTTTAAACAATATGAATCAGTGGGTTAATACTCTAGTGACTACTAATTCTTTTCTACTGTTTTAAACTGTCAAAACTTAATGCTAGTGTTTCCTTTATAGATTTTTCTGGCAAATTCTGAGTGTTTTAATGGCGTATATCGCTGGGCTTTCCTCCATGATGTCTGACCTGTTTTTTGTTTCGATTACAAATTTGGCTCTAGATTTCTGCGTAATTATTCACAACGCTCAACAATCATCCATGAGCAGAACTTCTCAAAAATATATCAAAGATTCTCATTACAGCAGTCCTTGCAAATAGCTCCGGTAACTTATAGTGCTTGTTAGCCACATTCAGTCCAAACCAGTTGATTATTTGGTCAGTTCAATTATCAGAAAAAAGGCGTTGGCAGATCCCAATATCAATTCAGAAAACATTCCTGTAATCAATTGTTTATTTGGTTTACCATCTACAACTCTGCTAAATACCCTTCCAATCAAAAAACCAATAAATACTAAAGAAGCAATTAATAGTGAAAAAATAGTAAGTGTTGGTAAAGCCGTTCCGAGCATAACAATTATTCCACCACAGAACATCAATGATGCAACACCCCGTATTTCGTTCAAGAGGTCTTTATCATTGTTTAGCTTAATTCCTGAATTTTTCAAGTAGGTTTTGGCAGGATTAGTCAATCTCATTAATCCAACAAATGTTAACAACAGGCCGGACAATCCTAAAGTAATCAGTTTGATAATTTCCATTTTATTTTCTTTATGTTAGTAATAAAGCAAAGCTAAAACGGGGGTATGACAGAGGTATGTCAGGGGTGCTCTTGTTTTTTTACATATTTTTCAAAATACTCCTTCAAGGTCATCTTATGAGGAGTAAAGGCTTCATTCTTCGACTCAATATTCTTAATATAATCTATTCTAAAAGCTCTGAAGTCCTTTCTTAACCTGCAATAGGCAATGAGCAAGAAATTACCATGGATACTATAAAGTGCGAATGGCTCTATTTCGCGGATGGTATGTTTGTCATCTGAAGCGTGATATTCTATGTTTAAGAGTTGAAAATGAATGATGGCTGATTGAATTTCCATCAGATTATTACTAGTTCTCTCTTGTGAATTATTGCCACCAAAATAGATCCGATCTGAAAGCAAATCTGCGTTTCCTTTTTGTGCGTATCTTAGAATAGCCTTGATTTTTTCGATCGCACTGGATACATTTTTACTCAGTGATTCATCTTTGTTTTTCAAGGCAAGCTTTTCCATTGTTATCAAAGAATTGGCTTCTTCTTCCGAAAATATAACCGGAGGAAGATGGTAGCCCTCCATAATTGAATAGCCTTTGCCTTCTTCTGTTATGATTGGAATTCCTGATTTTTCAAGTGTTCGAATGTCACGATATATTGTTCGCACACTTACCTTGTGCCTTTCTGCTAGCGTGTGGGCAGTCACAATCCTCTTTGATTGCAGTTGTGTAATGATTGCAGTTAATCTTGAAAGCCTTGGTTTTTCTTCTTCCATATTTTTCAGCCTTCCTTTTGTGGCAACGCCCGTGTATGGTGCGTACCAAACAGGGTATGCCCTATACATTGATAGCAAATGTTTTAGTCTATCAGCTCAAAATCACTTGGTTTCCAAGTTTTATCGAACCATGCTTGTTCAGGCCCATAAAGACGCAATAGACAATGAAACCCTTTGTTAGGAACAGTTTGTATCCAGTTGTTTTCTTGCCCAGACGGTGGTTCAGGCGAAAAATAAATGGTAACACTACCGTCTTCGGCTACATTCATGCCTTCTCTCTTTGAATCAATACCTCCAGCTCTTTGATCTGTTTCTAGAATTGATCTTGTGTGAACATCATAAACCATAAAAGACCAGAAATTTACTGCTGGGATAGGCCCCGGCAATGTGACTTTATAGGTTTTCCCTCCATCTAGCCTGTCTCCATTTTTATCCATAGAGCCTATTTCATAAACTGAGCCTGAACCAACTTTTGGAGTAACCATAAATGGTGTTATGCCCGTCGCAAAAAAATGGAATCCAATGCGATCATCTAAAGCACGTGCGCCATTTTTATCTAAAAACTCATGACTACCAGATGCCAAAGGAGAGAACCATTTTCTGTCTTTGTAGAAGTATTCTGCTTCATTTCTTGGTTTATACATGACCCCACGAAAAGCCGCATTGGCCAGACTTGCTGCTTCCGTTAACACAGCCTGCATGCGTTCATCTGGATTAAATGTTTTTCCTTTTTCAATACCTATGGCCTTGGCTAATCCAAGCATTTCAGGATCTCCAGAGAACGCTGGTTCATATTGAATCACTTCATTCAGTTCATCATAAATCTGAGAATTAGTAGCATGAAGTGTATTGTACTGAACACCTGAAATATTCAAAAATTCATTAGGCGCAGGATTTTCTGCTTCGGCCAATGGATATATTTTAAATGCCTCTTTAAACTTCTCTAGCGTTTGTTCTAAAGTTTCATTTGGAAATTGGTAAGGACGGGTAAGGATCCAATGGCGGTAAGTAGTTGTTTTGTAAACGAAATAACCTTCAGGAATGTCTCCTTCATAGTCGTTTCCTACTATCAGGTATTTACCTCCCTTACCTTTGTCTGGTCCTCCCATACCAATGTCGCCTACATATTTAAAATAGGCGTTGTCAACAATTGAAATTACAGGAGAACCGACTTCAATCACAATAGGCCCATTTTTAACATCAACTTCGGCATGGGCATAAGGAGTAGTGGTATTTGGTGTTAGCCATAATGATTTAGCATCCATTAATTGCTCAGTAAGCGCAATTGTTTTGTTTGGGGTTACTCCGATTTCTCTATGTCCATGGAGCATAGCGTACATTGAGGCAGTAGCCATGCCTGACTCAAATAGCTCAAAGGCACGAGCGACATCCATAAAATAGTTTGCCTTCTTCAATGTTTCGTTTGTAGGAAAACCATCAACAAATTCTAGTTGCCCAGCATATTTGGTTTGCACAGCGTTTGGTGTGAATAGATGATCAGGAACATTCGCACCATATTTAGATGTTGATTGAGTTTGTTCTTGAACATCAACTGTAGTTTTTTGCTCTCTATTAGATTGACAGGAAAAGAATGCGAATGAAATTATTACCAATCCTATTAAGAATTTGTTCATAGTATTTGATTTTTATATTTGTTAACGTCCAACTACCATCCTTAAGCTGCACTTTTTAATTTACTATAAATGTATCCCTTCGCACCACCGTCTGCAAATAATTCGGTAAGCTTATGGATGATAGTATTTGTTGTATAACGTTATTTGTTAGCAGGAACTGCTCCAATTTGAGATAGTATTCCCAGTAAATCCACGCAAATCCAATGTTCAGATAATCGATTATTTTCAATGCGAAACATAGTAATCGCACCTACTGCTATTGACTTATTTGATGCTGGAATTCCCTGAAAATCTCCATTATGAGTTCCAGTTATATTCACTCTACAAGCAATCTTGTTTTCATCAACAATGACATCCTCAATTGAATGATTGAAATCAGAAAAACCAGTATAAATACCTTGGGCCGGGCCTTGAAATTGCTCTACATTCAAAGGAGTGGGGATACCGGGAAAGTGAAAAGTCATATCGTCATTGAAGACTTCTTTCATCCCAGAATAGTCCCCTTTTAGGGCGTCCATTTTTTGATAGTATTCTTCTATTAATTCTTTCATATTGATTTTATTTTAACCTCGTTGTTTTTTCGTTTTCACCATTAAAAAAATAAATGAGAAAAGAAAAAATAGCTGAATGAGAAAAAGTGGAAGAGGAACATTCATTTCTGAAATAAATATGTGCTTACTCGTGTTTAACACGATGAGGAAAAAACCTACAACGTAAGCGATCAGTACTTCAGGAAATTCTCGAACATAGAATGTTATTATACCGATCGATACGTATAATACCGCGACTACTGTAGCCATTTCAGCTGCTGCTCTAATACCATGCTCTGTTAAATCAGGAAATGATTGCGATACAATTTGATCTGACAGAATAAAAATCCCTATGCCTTGTAACACAAGCAAAGAAGCGATTATTGTAAAAATTGTTTTTTGATTCATGTTTTTATTATTTGATGATTCACAAATCAATGGGTTTACGAGACCAAATGCCTTGACATTTGTTAAGAAGCTATTTTGCTTCTTTCATTGCTTGTTTTCTAATTCTACTAAGCGATTCCGGGGCGATTCCGATGTAGGCGGCAATTTCGTAATTAGGAACTCTTTGAATTATTAATGGGTAATCATGCATCACTCGAATATATTTTTCAAGGGCAGATTCGGATTTATCCTTATCAGCATTTTCCATTTCTTTAAGGAATGCACTTTGCGTTTTTTTTAGAAAAAATCGCTCGAATGGAGGGACGTTTTGCATTATGAAATCGAAATCTGATTTGGTAATGACCATCAAGTCAGTATCTTCTAAGGTCAACCAATATGTTTGAGACGGTCTCTGATTTAAAAAGCTATCAAGATCGCCGACCCACCAATCTTCAAAAGCAAAATGATTAATAGATTTTTTTCCATTTTGAAGAATTCTATAATTGCTAACACACCCCTTCATCACGTATCCAGTAGAACGACAGATTTCTCCCTCTCTTCCAATAAAATTATTTTTTGTATAACGTTTTATGTTAAACTTAGAATGAATCACATCAATTTCTTCTTGGCTAATGTTTGGGATTTCTCGGATGGTCTTCTCAAATGATGGTGGTGCTTTTTTACTCATGTTATACAACGTTTAGTATATGGCTAGCAGGGCTGTAAGAAGCGCTAAACTTTCAAGGTTGCACTTAGCCAAAGCGTTATTTTTTTCAATTTATTCATTCTTAAAAGCTAAATCAACGATTTGGGGCTGATTATAACTATCACTGTACCTTCATAAAGCACGGAACGCACTAGGTGCTTATACCGTGATGTAGCACTCTTTTTTATTCGATTAGTTTTTCCAAATGTCTTTCTACTTTCATTTCTAGACTCACTAATTCACCTTTGTAGAAAACACTATTTATAATCCATGGAATTGGCATTTTTCTACCATCATCTTGAGATTTAATGTGGTTAATTTCTAAAGGTGTATTTTTCTTTTTTGCATATTCTCTCAATTTTTCGTTCGTATAGAATTCCGTAAAAGGACAGGTGTTAGAATAGTAGGCCGTAATTCCTTTGTTATTAGGACAACTCCCTGATTTTGCACTTTCCATAAATTTTGGAAATTCAGCGTTTGGATTGATCTTTAATCCCCAAAGTTTAAAATTAGGTTTTGCCTCGTCAATTATTTCAAATCCTTGGTGTTTGAGAAATTTCGTGCTTTCCTCAAATGTGGCACACGCTGCTGTATCAAGCGTGACGCTTGATTTAGTTTAAATTTTGGCTAGAAGATAGCCAAATCTCTGATGTGCACTATCTCTTTTTAAATTCCATAGTCCCAATCTGATGTATGACGAGGATTCTAGAACACAGAGAATTTTTGATTACTGCAAAATCGCCATGAATAGATTGCAGAATGTTAGGTTTTGTTCCTGTTTTACAGTTGCCATTATCAAATGGCTTTATGTCTATTATTAAGACATCGAATAAGATTATTCAAGCCAAAAGGAATTGCTAAGATTCTTTCGAGTACCTTTACAGAGGATTATATATCTATTGATATCAATCATTCACTATCATTTTGCTAAAGAGCTATTAATGCTCCATTTCTTTTTGTAGCAAAACTTATTCTCATAGTTGCATTGTTGTAACCAGTCCAGACATCAAAGTACTAATAATTAGTACACCTAAGTGCGTCCAAATCGTATTTTCGTTTTTTTTGATGACACCAATTGAATATATTATGAATTTAAAAGATCATTATGGTGACAATCGATTTTCGGCAGCATTAGATAATGTAAAACTAAGCAGTGATAGTATTCCCGTTTTGCTTGATAGCTCCCTTGGGCATTCCAAACCAATTATTGATAATTTTATTCTTGAAAAAAGTGAGACTATATCTCATAAGCAACAAAAAAGAGATACCGTAATTGACATACCGCAAACAGGGTTATTTGCTTTAGTCAAGGATTTACCGAATTTATGTTCTCTATTAGGATTATTTAGTGCCGTATTAGGCATCTATTTTGCCATCATGGGCAATTATCCTATATCAATCATAGGAATTTTATGGGCGGTATTATTCGATTGGTATGATGGGATCATTGCACGAAAATTAAAAAACAGAACAGAAGTTCAAGGAATATTCGGCGGTCAGCTCGATTCCTTGATAGACATAGTGAGTTTCGGTGTATTCCCAGCTATTTTGCTTTTAAGTTATGCTAGCTATAGTGTTTGGTTCGTTCCTGGAGCTTTTGTTGTCATTGCTACAAGCGCCGTTCGACTTAGCTATTTTAACGTTTATGGCCTAATTGATAGTAAAACGTATAAAGGTCTCTCTCTTGACAACAACGTGCTCATATTGGCTATGGCTTTTATATTCGAAAGCTACTTTGAACACGCTACTTTTTCATTTCTGATCTATAGTGTACTTATGATTTTATCTGCATTTAATCTTTCCTCTATCTCTACACCAAAATTTGGTGGAAGGTGGGTTTATGTACTATTTACATATGTAATAGTACTCACAGCATTTTTTGGATGGCTTTCATACGTGAAAGCCTAAAGCCAAGAAATAAAATCTACATTATTTATTTTCTATATAATTAAACCTAACGGTCCTGGATATGAGTAGTTGAGTGTTTTAACGATTACTCTTTAAAGGGTATACCAAGCTGAAAATCCATATGGTTTTCAGCAACAGGCAAGAATCAGCGATTACTTATAGCCTATGTTATCTGGAGATTTATTAGCTCCATTTTTTTCGGTACAAATCAATAAATATTTGAAAGTCGTCTTTTTTATGACTGTTCAAAATATGTTTTATGGCTTCTTCTTTGTCCGTACTTGTCTCAAAGAAATACTGGACAATTTTAGATCCTACATAATAACCTATCTGATATGGCCAATCTGGATGTTCGGTGAACTTCCCTGAGAACCAACCAGGATGATCGTCTATATGATCATTTAATATGGGTTCCATGGCTTTCCAAAGTTCTTTTTCATGTTTTTCACCGTAGACCCACTTCGTAGAATCAACAAGACCTGCACCATGGTACGTAAGGAAGTCAGCTCCACCCTCACGTATGGCATATGCTAAGATTGTTTGTTTATCCTTATCTGTGTAAATGGATGAGTAATCATGTTCACCTTGCATATAAGACTGCAGTAAGTGAGCTGTCTCATGAATAGCAACTTGTGGAATCTGCGCTACATTAATCAAAGAAAGTTTTCCTTCAGGAAATAAACCGCCAATCCGATCAAACTCTGACCTATCTAGATTGTCATGTAGTCCGAAATAATCTATACTAATCATGTTTGCTGTCATTTCAACACTACCACCTCCTGCAAATAAAATGAAATAGTACACAGGAGGGATGTGGATAAACTCTGAAGGATATAATTTTTTAAGTCCGTTTAGCCCTTTTGAAATCTTGCCTTCATAACTTATCAGTACGGTGTCAAGATTAGATAAATAATTATAATAGGAAGGGAAATATTGTAGTGCAGCACGAATTGTCTTAGGGTTTACACTATAGCGTTTTATCCAAGCCTTCATTCCCTCCGAGCCATTCTCAAAATATTCATTAATAGCTTGCAAAGTGTCCCCTTTTTGACAAATTATTTTTAGCACTTCCTTAAAATTTTCAAGATCCTCGTAATGAAAATCAATTCTATTTAAAGATGTAGAAGTTTCAACTTCTTGTGCTTTTACTTCTTGATGTACTATGCAGATGATTACGATGATAATTGATAAGTATCTCATATTTGAAAATTTAATTCAGGAAAATTCAGAATCATATTTAAAGATAACGTTAAGCGCATGAATCGTAACTTGGGTCTTTGTGGTGGCATAGAGCGGCTATCATATCATACATAATGTTGTAAGCGTTTAATTATCTGTCAATTCTCTTTGAGTAATTTCCATGTTGTCTATAATTAATGATTCTTCCATTCTTATCTCGTTCAAAGATGCGTGTCTCTCCCAATTCTTCATCATCCCTAATTCTCCGAAAGGTATCTCCTTCTATATGTTTGTAAAAAGTCATGGATTCTCCGGGTTTTTCTGATGGCAATCCGAGTGAAACTAACTTTCCATCCCAGGTTGATATGAACTCTTCACTCCACCATGGCATTGGGCTATAGTAGCCAATATATTCCTGTAGGTTTTTCTTTTCAATTTTTTTATCCGATGGTTCTTCCTTTTTTGAAGTCTTTACTTTCTTAATTATTGCACTTATTCCATTTGCATATTTTGCTGGGTTCGTTCCGTTGGCATTGATCATAACAGAATATGCTCTTTTATTTTTTAAGTCAATTTGAAGCGTTGATCTATATCCTGGGCAGCTCCCACCATGACCGACCCATGTATTTCCCTCTGCTCCTTTATAAACGGCAAAACCCAACCCCCAAGTGGTCTTCCAATCAGGGTTTGTCCAATGCACATTTTGCATGTATCTTATTGTAGAAGGCTTTAATATTTCTGTATTTGTACTATCTCTTAACCTGAACTGCCATGATGCAAATTTTCCTAAATCTTGCACATTTGAAGAGAAGCCAGCGGCAGGCTTAATTCCATTTGCTTGGAAGAAATTAACTTTTTCACGCTTGCCAATTCTTGTTAGTGCACTATACCCAATTGCCAGTTCCTTTCCATATAAATCTTCAGGCAACTCAGTTCGTGTATCGCTGAGACCTAGTGGTTTAAGAATATTTTCCTGGACATATTCATCATAAGAAACTCCAGATATTTCTTCAACTATTTCTCCTAAGAGTGTTAGTCCAAGATTGCTGTATTGAAGATAGGTAGAGGCTGGATATAGTGTTTCTTGCTCACTTAAATTTGAATCGATTTGTTCTTTGCTTGGAAAATTAAAGTCTGGCCCAGTCCAATATGGATAATCCGCTTCTCTTGGAAGGCCAGAAGAATGTGTCAATAATGTCCTGATGGTAATAGGGCCACTTTCTGGATATTTCTGTTCAAGGTTATAAGCCGGCAGCAAATCACTCACTCTATCATCTAAGCGAAGTTTCCCTTCATCATACAATTTCATTATGGCAACTGAAGTAAACAACTTGGATATTGAGCAAATACTACAAAGCGTTGATGCGTCTGCCTTGATATCTTTTTCAACATTGGTCAAACCAACCGCTCCTGACCAAAGGACTTCTTGATCGTCAATTACAATTGCAGTTAGACCCGGTAATTTATCAAAATCCTTTTGCGCTTCTAACCATACCTCTACAAGCTTGAAGGCCTCCGTGTAATCCTTTTTACCTTCTTGCGAAAATGCACCTGTGATTAAAAAGGAAAGAAATAGCGTAAAATAGTATTTTTTCATAATCTCGTTTTCTATTGACTTCTAATCCCTGCATATGACGATGTGCCCTCACAGATTGATTAAAGTAGAAGATAGCTGATCCACGCACAACCTCAAAAGCTTGTTTAGCCATTGGCCTTGATTCGTGCCTACGTCATGTTAGACATTGTTTGCTAACTATCCTCTTTGGTGTTTTCAAGGATTATTCTTCCAAATAGGTACAGTGGAATGAAAATACACCATAGTAAGCCAAGAAAGAATATTTTATCAGCGTACTGAATTAAGTATCCTAAACCTACAGCTAGTTTTAACCCGACAACAGGAAATAGAGATAGAATTACAATTACTAGTTGAGCGGGCGTATTTTTTTTGAATTGAAGTTGCCTAGCTTGATGGTTAACGATTAGATATAAATGATAGATGCCAAAGGTTCCACAAGATATTTGCCAGGATATTTTATTGTTGAGAACGCCCAGTAGTAATTCTGGTATAAATGAAAATAATAGTGCTCCAGCACTCGTTCCTAGGATTGTTACAACTGCAAGGCGAGAGAATTGATGATCCTTCGGTTGAATAGCAACAAGAATTGCAATAAATCCAGTAAGCGTAACCGCTATCTGCGAAATAGCATAATACGATTCGTTATTCATGCGATTTTCAATTATGTCTGCGTTTATTAATAATATGTATCTTGAAGGTATGCACTATTCACTGTGTTGGCATTAGCGTTTTACTCTTTTATAGTTTAAGGTATTTCCTCTTCCAAGATAAGAAAGAGATAGATTCTCTTCATCTACGGAAATAATATACCAGCACAATTCACTCTTTAGCCCAGAGATATAATCATCTTCTTTTGATGCTGGGCCCTCACCATTTATACAAGTGTTAGATAAAATATATTCTTCAATATCCTCAACTACTATATTGGTTTCTAGTTTGCAAATTCCTTTCAAATAGCTCTGTTCGCATATTCATTTTTAGCATTTGTTGTGAGGCGTTTACTTATTCAATTCGTCTAAGTTTGTATTCAATTTCGCTATTCTCATACTTAATATGCAGAGTATCGGAACCTAATTGTTCGATGACTACAATTAGTTTATTTTCTCCATCTGTTTTTGTGAATTCAATCTTATCCGAACCAATGAATTTCCATGTACCCCAATAAATTCCAGTATCAGGAAATGGATTTGTTCCTTCTGAATATCCAGTGTAATAGTTAAAATTGGAAGTCAAACCGAATCCACTACCATATTCGTTTAAAATTACATAGGGAGAATGATTGTTTTGAAAGCCATCTTCTGTATTAAGTTGATATTCATAAGTTTCCCAAATTCCTACAGCCAGTTTTGCTGAATTAGGGTCGATACTTTTATCTTCACAGGATAGCAGGCCAAGGATGATACAGGTGGCTAACAAGTTGAATATTTTCATATTTGTTTGTTTTTGCATGACTAAGAACATCTAGCTATGATGAGTAGGGATTGGAAAGCACTAAATTTAATAATTTCCTCAAAGCCACTTTGTTCTTAAATTTATTAATTGTGACGGACAATCCAATTCCCACAAAAATATCCAGACCACAGAAACCCCATTCATCAATAGCATATGTTGGACTTTTTAGCAAATCAACATGCCATATAAGTATTGTTCTAATTAAGAATACCTCATAATTATAATGTATGTTGTTGAAAAAACTCCCAAATCAATTTGGTGGCGTTTATATCGTTATTTGTTCCAGAAATATTACTCTCGAAAAATCTTTCTGAACCAGGCCATGAATGAGATCCATTTTCAATGACAATAAAAATAAACTCAGAATCAAAATCGCATTGATCCCAAGTAAATCTGATAGCAGTAGTGTCATCATTTGGGTCAGTGTCAGGGTATGGTGTTTCTGAAGGATTATCAATACAACCGTTAAAATTTATCCAATAATCGATGACGGCATCATTCCAACTGAATGGAACGACCTGATCGTTGGTTCCATGAAATTGAATTATAGGTACTTTTCTAATAGGATCACATGCATCAATTTCAGCAAATCTCATACTCCCTGTAACAGAGGCTATAGCAGCAATTTGCGGACCTATTTCACAGGCCATTGTATAGGCCATAAATCCACCATCTGAAAATCCAGATAAATACACTTTTTTGGGATCAATATTCAAATTAGTCTTTGAATCTTCAATTAGCTGTGACAAGAAACTTATATCGTCCGAGCCATTATCCTCATTGTCATTCCAGTAGAAGTTACCATTGGAGTTGGGTAATCCTTGCGGGAATATGACAATAAATTGTTCCCTTTCAGCTAAGATATCAAAGTCGGAAATTGCACGTTGTGTTTCTTTATCGAGTGTAAACCCGTGCATATCGATAACCAATGGAACTCGCTGAGAACAGTTAACACTTGTTGGAATATAAACATCATATGCCCGTTGAACTCCATCAATATTAATGGTTCGATTAGTCAGAAGTCCAGTTTCAGAACGTTCGAAGCAACCTGTTTGATCCTGCAAGCGAATGGTTACCTGATATGTATCTGTATCACAGATACTTGAAACTTCTATGGTTAGAACAAATTCACTTATTTGTTCAAAATCTAAATTTCCCTGATCGTTCACTGTGAGAATACCATTGTCATTTATAATAAAGGTGCCATCTGAATCTCCAGATACCAGCGTATAAGTCAATGTTGTGTTGTCAGGGCTTACTAAACTAATATCACCTATGGATGTGCCGTTAGAAGTATTTTCTAAAATTGTAAAGGTGAAATCTTCTGTAGAAATGATTGGGCATGGACCCTCATCCTCTGAACAACTAGTTAAAAAAAATGCAGTGATTATAACACAAATATTACTGGTGATTTTATAAGTATGCATTTCATTGTATTAAATAATTAAACATCTAATATACTTAAATTCAAGATCATTCGATATTCTGATTTTTATTGATAGTTCATCTTTATAGAGAGTAGACAGATACATAAAATTTTCAAGATAGCTTGATAACACAAGAATCCACTTATGTTAGGAGATATTCTCCTACTAATTGAAACACGATTTTCGGACCTTATGAAGTCCAGGATACCGTTTATGGTGTAGTAGCATCCTGAAGGGTGCTATGCACTGTACAAATTGTTAGCAAATGTTTTTAATTCCCTTCTTAATTCTGGAATAACAGACTCTTCAAACCAAGGGTTTTTTTTAATCCATATGTTGTTTCTTGGCGATGGATGTGGTAGGGGTAAATACTCAGGTAAATATTCAAGGTAGTTCTGTACAGTTTCGGTGAGCGTCTTTTTTACCCGGTCTTTCAAATAATATTTTTGAGCATGACTTCCAATCAAGAGAATTAATTTCAAATCATGTATTTGATTTAATAAGTCGTTGTGCCATTTAGGTGCACATTCTGACCTTGGCGGTAAATCCCCACTTTTCCCCTTTCCTGGATAACAAAATCCCATTGGGATTAAAGCAAATTTATCCTTGTTATAAAAAACATCTCTTGAGATATTCATCCATTCTCTTAATCTTTCACCGCTTTTATCATTCCAAGGGATTCCAGTCTTATGAACAACGCTTCCTGGAGCTTGTCCGATAATAGCAATTTTACTCTTGGGACTAGCTGTCATAACAGGGTTTACTCCATGTTCTAAATGGGGTAAGCAAATAGTGCAGTTTTTTATTTCCTCAATCAGTGAATCCATCAATTAATTAGGCTCTTTTAATATTTGCTAACGTCGAGATATGGCGAGTGGCCATTTCCTTTGTAAAAAGCACTAATGTAGTGAAACTGCCCAATCCCCACAACGCTAGCTACGAAGAAGTACGTTCTACAAGTCAAAAGTCAGAAAGTAAAAACCTGATAGAAGCTCAAAAGCTTCAGAATGCGTAGTGAAGTGGACGGGTTATAAATTGAAGCCAGCTGATAGCACTGAGGATTATAACTGATAGCTCCTGTTAGAAATAGTTTATGTCCGAAATTTCGCCATAATTTCATTGTCATCATCGAATAGTTTTAAAACCCATGAGGGTGGTTCAATGATTTCACTAGCTCCTAATTGTTTTACTAAATCAGGAACAGAAACTGTAACATCTTTTTTCCATGGGACTGCTCTGGTAATACCCATTGCCTTAATCTCTTTTTTTTGTTCAAAATAGTGCACATGATAAATCCATTTTTCATCTGTCCCTACAGATTTTAAAACAACATCAAACTTTGTCCAAATTTTCAGAGGCTTACGGTATATTATTTTTTGAGAACCTAAAGCTGGAGCAAGTCCTCGATTAATAAAAATTTTCAAGTATTTTGATCTTGCTATTAATTCCCATCTAAGAAAATCCATGTACACCGGGTATTTTGAAGCTGTCATAACTCGAAGACCGTCACAGTCAAAAATTCCAACTCTGAAAGTTCTTCTAATTGTCTGATCATATGCAATTCTTTGCTGAAAGTTTTTCAGTATTAATATTTTAAGAATAGTGTACCAATAATATATCACTCCTTTTAATTTGATCTAACGCCGCTGTATCATTCTTGATGTTTTAAGTTTCATCCACAAGATAGCCAAATCTCTGATTAGCGCTATCCCTTTTTGATTCCATAGTGCTAAGCTGAGATATGGCAGGGCTTCAAGAAAGCAGAGAACTTTCAATCACAGCCGAACCGCCATGATTTGATCACAGAATGTTGTATGCTTTTTTATTTAATACAACGGAAATGATTTTCCTTCAAAAACAGTTCCTAATATCTTGATGTCCTTTATCTTCATTGGGTCTATTGTCAGTGGATTTTGTTGAAGAATAACGTAATCTGCTTTCTTGCCAACTTTTAATGTTCCAATTCGATGCTCTTCGTGCATGTTGTACGCAGCTCCCAAAGTAATTGCTTTGATTGCGTCAAAAGCAGAGATTCTTTGTTGAGGAGCCATCACATTTCCTTCTGCGGTAATTCTATTCACTGCAACCCATGCAAATAATAACGGTTGTAATGGAGCCATTTGAAAATCTGAATGGAAAGTATAAGGAAGATCAACTTTTTCACAATCACCAATCCGTACTAAAGCTGAACCTCTTTCTGGCCCTAAGACATGATCCTGAGAATAGATGTCACCCATGGTGTATAAATAAAACATACTGGCAGACACCATTCCGTTCACATTTTTCAATCTAATCATTTGATCTTCGTCTGATTGGCCAAAATGCTCGATAGAAAGCCTTAAGTCTTTTGTTGTTGGGTTGGTCTTATACAATTCTTCATACTTTTCTAGAATAGTTTCTAGACCTCCACTACCATTGGTATGAATATGAACCGTATAATCTTTGTTATACCAAAACTCAATGTCTTCGTGCAATTTTTCTGGCTGTTGAATCCATTCTCCATCGTGCCCATCATTATATCCAGGAGGTTTAACCTGCATGTTTTGGGCAAAAAAGGCACCATCGGCAAAAAGCTTTACCGATCTGTTAGAATAGATGTGTTTTGTTTGAATTTTCTCAATCTCTTTTACTTTATCATATACTTTTTCATTGTCTTCATTATAGACAATGCCAAGTGCCTTGCCATCAGGAGTGAGCCTTATTCTAAAAGGCGTTTCCTCGTTATCAAAGGCCTCTTTGAAATATTCAATCTCACTATCTGGATCTCGGGTTAAGCCTGTTGCCATATCTCCAACAGTTGTTACGCCACCAAGATGGATGATATCACGCATCTCTATTAACCCCGGTTTTATATATTCTGGCTGACGCAATTCCGAAATAAATTTTGGAGCCAAATATACCATCCAAGCATACTCTTCTATCTTTCCATTTTTGGGATTCCATTGCGGATGGTTTTCCAATTCTTTTTCCTCATTGACTCCAAAGTGTTCAATAGCTAGCGTATTTAGATAAGCTACGTGTTGACTGTATTGAATTAATACAATTGGTCTATTGTTATTAATAGAATCCAATGTTGTTCTATCTACTTGCCCTTGAATTTCTTCTTGATAGCCCCATAGATACAGGGGTGCTTTTGGATCTTCAAGCGCTTTGTCGGCATCAATAATGGCTTTTATTAATGCTGGCCGGTCTTTAACAGCCAATCTATTTCCTGAAGGAAAATACCAATCGTATGGAGATACAAAATTCGTTTGCAACATCATCCCTCCAACAATCGGATGCAAATGTGGTTCTATAAAGCCCGGTAATAGTGTTTTGCCTTCTAAATCTATTTTTGATGCTTGAGGGTAATTCTTAAAAGCATCTTCTCGAGAGCCCAGAAAAACTATTTCATCATCTTCATTCACAATAGCTTCCGTGTAAACTGGTTGATCGCCTTCCATCGTTATAATTTCACCATTGTAATAGATGGAAATGTTGTCAGTTGATTTGTCGGTGCTTTCAACTTCTGAAGGTTTGGAATTGCAACTACCAAGTATGATTGGAACAGCAAAAAATATTGCAAACAGGGATTTTAATAGTTCGTTTCTCATATTATTCATTATTAGGTCATTGCATACAACGTCAAGATATGGTGAGGTGGCGTTTTATATTTTCTTTGTTTCAGTTACTAATATATCCGAATCTGAGATTCGGCTCACATATTTTTTATTTCTCATGAGGTGCAGCACAGAATCAGCGGGGCTTACAAACACCTCAATCTCCCCATTTTCTGCTAAATCGCCTTGCATCTCATATCTAATGTTATAAGCCTTTACTTTCTGCAACTACAAAATGTTCTAGTTTGAAAATGTGATCTTCAGGAAGGGTTCTGCCAACAGGCGTAAAGTATAAATCGTTAAGGTCAGCTAATGTGTTATTTTCTGTGAGTGAGAATCCACACTGAGAAAGCAAACCTTCAATTTCTTTACCTGAGTATAATGATATCCATGGTTCACCAGATTTGGAAGCCAATTTTTGTATTAAAGCCGCTTTTTTTTCGGGTTTCTCATACCCTTTACCGAAACAGGCTTTTGGTTCTTCACGGAGAAGTCTATTTACATAAGACATAAAGAATGTAGCATTTGATTTTTGGGTTAAGATTGCAAGTTCATTCAAAGTAGAGGTTAATGCTTCTTTCGTAATATACTGTGACACCCCTTCAAGAGTGAATATAGTTGATTTATGTTGATCAAACCCTGAATTTAAAAGTTGTTCTTTGAGAGATTGGTGATTGAAATCAATACTCACATAAGTCACCTTCTTTGAATTAGAAATCTCGTTAGGAAGTTTTGAACGTTTTTTATTTTGAACTTCAAGCTGATCAACTTCGAATATTATTAATCCAGAAGGTAATTTTAAACGATGAGCTCTTGAGTCGTATCCTGCACCGAGAATTACATACTGTTCTACTTTATCAGTCGCACATTTTTCAATTAGATCATCTATAAATCGAGTTCTCGAAATTAGATGTTCATGAAATCCAGGAGTGAACTGTTTAGTCAGCCAAACACTGAGCTTGTGTCCCATAAGCTTAATTATACCTGCCCCAAGCACAAAATTTTGAGCATAAGGATCATAAACAATACGTTTATCAGGTTTAGCAAGTGATTCAATTAATCTCTGTTTAGCAACCCCTTGAGCAGTACCATCTTTTCTAAATATTGAATAACTCATAGTCAGTACCTATTGGGTTTGTTGCATACAACGCTCCGATATGCTGTGGGGCGATTGTTATGTAGTTTGTTTCTGTACGAATATAGTCGAATCTGAGATTCGACTCATACATTATTGATTTACAATGAGGCGCATCGCACAATCTACGAGTCTTCCAAAAACTCTGCTGCTTCCTTTACCTACAGACCGCCCTGCAGACATATCGTTTGTTAGCTGCCTTTTCATTTTTCGTTTGAAAGCAAAAGCTAGAAAAGCCGATATTCCAATACTCATAACAATAAGCCATATCATTATTTCGTCAGATTGGGATTTTTGGAATCTTCTCAACTTTTTTTTGGCAAGTTCTCTATTGCGTTGAGAAACCTCTTGATTAGTTATTAACATTAAAATCTCTTTATCATCTGAGGCATCTATAATTTCAGAAATAAGCTTATCATCTTGGGTAGCTTTTATTTTTCCAGTTCGCAGAAGAGTGTCAAAAGAAAAGAGCGCGTCAAGTGAGATTAACTTAAGTTTTTCTTTTCGTGAGACTACATCATTTATTGTACTTAATTCTTTTAGGCATGATTGAAATCCACTAGAGCGGTATTTATTATATGCTTGTATTACTGGTTGTTTAGGAAAAAAGTCCCTTAGAAGGATGGTAGTGTCACCTAGTTCAGTTAATGAATCGAATGATGTTTTATACGGAGTGTCATAGTCCCAAGCGTAATAGAGCCACATTTCTCCTGTGGAAAGGTTGTGAACGTTAGAATAAATGGTAAAAGCACCCAAACGTTGTGCTGTCGAATCGCATATGCTGCTAAACACTTCGAAACTTGGTTCGACGTTATTTAGGATTGAAGTAGCGATAGGGTATCTCCAGCATTTTTTATAGTCATCGTCTTTGTGACAAAGGTTGTAATTGGTGGAAACTTGGAATTTATCTCTTGTTACCCAGCTACTGTCGGCGGTAATGATGCCTTTGTTTCCTTGTTTATCTGCTAGATGAATTTGAGCATTTTTTATCTCTGAAAGAGCATAGGTGTCAAAAAAGTCCACGGCTTCAATGACAGAAGTACATCTCCCTAACATATGGAACATCATGTCACTTGATGATCCTGGGAATGCTTTTTTATTAGAGATATTCCTTATTTCGGAAGCTTCAATCAGATTAGCGTCAAAGAACAAACCTGCTTCGTTACTTCCACCTTGTGGAAAATTATTGCCTGGGTAATCGAAGAAAAAGTATGCTAATGATGAATCAGTCTTAGTTACAATTTTTAAATGAGTTGAAAAATTGTACCAATAAAAATCTTCATTGTTACCTGTCCACATTTGCCCATGATTATCCTGTGCAGAAAATATTGTACATGACCAAGACATGTAAGCGGTCAATACCAAAGTCAATACAACACTTAGTTTTTTCATTATATTTGGCTATTTGGAAGCTAACCTTTAGCTTCCTGTCGTATTACTACGTTCTGTATAAAAGAAGTAGCGGATTAAACGCACTTATTTTTTAGGAGGAAAGTTACTTTAATAAATGCAAAAACGACTCGAGTTTACACCCAAGCCGCTATTGCTTTTATGCCTTGTTGCAAGTAGTTTTAATTTAGCTCTTTCAACAAGGTTTCAGCTGCAAGTTTCCCCAATTCATTTGAGGCCAATGGACTTGCACCTGTTATAAGTTTTCTATCTAGACAGACTGTGTTATCAGATTCGGTATTCACTATTGTAGCACCTAGGTTTTTTAATCTTTCGCTCACACCGTTTTTCATGTGCCCTGGTAAATAACCAATCATTGGAGTTATTTCATCCACAGCGTCAGGGAAAACCGCCATCTTGTATCCATCGTAAAGAAATTTTTGATTGTCCAGCGTTGTGGATAATAATGCTCCTGGCCCATGACAAAGCGTAATGGTGAACAAATCACTTTGATGTGCCCAATTCAACACCTGACTTACATTTTTATCTTCTGGAATACCAATCATGGCTCCATGTCCGCCCGGCACAAAAACAGCAGCGTAAGAACTGTCATTAGCAAATGAATTCGCAATAAAATCAGCTAACTTTCTAGGCTTCTCAAAACTTGATTTGTACTCATTGAAAATAGCTTTCACATTCTCGTCTTCATCAGGGAAAGCCCACATTTCTAATACAACAGGCTTACCATTAGGAGTAACGATTTCAAAATCGAAACCTGCATTTTTAAGGTGTAACATGGGCACAAGTGCTTCTACTGGATGGTTTCCTGTAGAAAACATTTTACCATTTTTCATCTCCAAGTTTTTTTGCTCAGTGAATAGCACCAAAACCTTAGACCTCTCTCCTTGGTATTTGGTATATTGAATATCTTCAAAGTCTGTTACAGAAACCGTTCCTACATTCAATGCTAAACTTGACGGGCTATACGAGCCGTCTTCTTCCAGTGTAGGTTTTGTCATAAAGTAGATTACCACCAATGCAAATGCAATAAAACCTACTAACCCAATTAATACTTTCTTAATCATGATTTTAATTTTTTTTTAGAATACTATTTAACTGATTTTGATTACAATTTTTCCTTTTGCCCTGCCGGTAGCAAGGCGTGTGAAAGCCTCCACGCTTTCAGAAAATGGAAACACTTTATCAATAATTGGTTTGATTTTTTCATCCTCGATCATTGACTTGATTTCATTTAGATGAGAACCATTGGGATGCATGAAAATGAATTTGTATGCTGCGTCTTTATCTCTACTCGACTTAGCTATGTCGGCTGGTAACTTATAATCGGCCATACCAAACTTATTAGCACTCTCTTCATCCAAAGGACCCACAACGCTAACTACTATTCCTCCTTGTTTTACAACTTCAAAAGAATCGAGTGAATAGCTTTGACCAAGTGTGTCAAACACGATATCTACATCTTTGGCTATGTCTTTGTAATCTTCTTTTTTGTAATCAATCACTCTATCTGCTCCCAGTTCTTTAACCCATTCTACGTTGCTCGTACTGGTGGTAGTGTAAACATAAGCTCCTTTGGCTTTGGCATACTGAATAGCGAAACTACCAACACCTCCAGAACCCGCATGAATAAGAATTTTATCGTTCTCTTTTAGACCTGCATATTCCAAAGATTGTAAAGCAGTAAGACCAGCCAAGGGTATACTTGCTGCTTCTTCGAATGAAATATTTCCTGGTTTTTTTGAAACGGCATCACTATTTACAGCAACGAATTCAGCCAATGTTCCCATTTGCTCCTGAGGAACTCTTGAATACACCAAGTCACCAATTTCAAAATGGCTTACTTTATTTCCTGTTTCTACAACGATTCCACTAACATCATAAGCAGAGTTGCTTGGCAATGGAATTGGGAGCATACCTTGCAGGTTTCCGAGGATTATACTTTTGTCTATGGGGTTAATGGCAGCAGCCTTCACTTCAATAAGTACATCATTTGCTAGTATTGTCGGTTTACTAACGTCATTAAAGGCTAGACTGTCTTTAATTTCACCGTATTTTACTATCTGTAAGGCTTTCATTTCTGTATCGATTTATTTAATCCTTAATTCGATACAAATGTAGAATGTGCAATTCGGGAAAAATTTACCCTATGGTAAGAAAACTACTTTTTTGCCTTCTCAACTCGAATACGACTCAAGCTTTCTTGGGTTATCCCCAAAAATGAAGCGATGTGATAATTTCGGGTATGTCGCTCTATGTCGGGATATTGCTTCAAAAATAAATCATACCTCTCTGCTGCACTTAATTGTAGTTGATTCAAGATGCGCTTTTGTAAACTCACTACATGACGTTCCAAATTATGTCTTTGGTAAGATTCGAATTCAGGAAAACGCGAGTGAATCCCATCCAATTCCTTGGCATTGAATTCAATGACTTTTGATTCAGTGAGACATTCAACGGTAAGCGATGCCAACTCATCGGTGAGAATCGCTATATAATCACTAATCCACCAATCCTTAATCGCAAAAAGCAAGGTGTGCTCTCTTCCGTTTTTGTCAATACAGAAGGATCGCAAACAGCCAGAGGTAACAAAAAATGTTTTCTTGACAATCTGCCCTTGCCTGATTAGCACATCTCCTTTTGAAAGTTGCTTTTCTTTCGAAATGGAGTACAGAAATTTCTCTGCTTCTGAGCTTAGCTGTAGGCTAGTTTTTATCTTATTGATTAAATCTTCCAATTCTGTAGTTCTGATTTCAATTACTTACAACGCCGCTGTATCATTCGTGGCGCTTGGTTTAGATTAAGTTTCGGCTACAATATAGCCAAATCTCTGATTTGGTCTATATGGTTTCTACTGGGATAGATCAAAGCAGAATTATGGCGGGGCAGGGTAAAGCAGCACGCTTCGAATTGCTACTGTCGCAGCATGATTTTATACAGTTTGTTGTAGGTCTTTTTTTTAGTTTATGGAGTAGTTCGTTCCTGAACCAGACCCATGTTTGAGAATAAGTTTTTTGCTTACCAAATCTGTAAGTATTCGTTTTACGGTTGGGTTGGGAATATCAAGCTTTCTGGCGATTTCTCCAGATTTACACCCTGGGTGATTGCTTATAAAAGTAATTATTGATCGTTCTCTTGGGGCGAGACTGGATTCTTTTCCGCTAGTTTCCAGTTTCTTTATTAGTTGGTTTTGAATGTTGAGTAAAGCGCTGAAGAAGAATTCTATCCATTCGTTAATGCTTTCTTTCGGTCTGTTCGATTGACAGCTTTGTAGAACTCTATAATACTCGTTTTTTCGACTTTCAATTTCATGTTCGAGGCTTACATATTTTATCCAGTTATATCCGTTCTGCATTAGTAGCATAGTAGCTATTAATCTACTTAGCCGACCGTTTCCGTCTTGAAATGGGTGTATGCTTAAGAACTCGTATGAAAAGATTGCCGATTTAACCAATGGGTGTGTTTCATTATCACTTGAATACCAGTTAAACATTGAGCTCATTGCATCGTCTGTTGGGAATCCGGGTTCAGTGGTTTGAAAAATGATTTGTTTTGTTCTATCCGGGTAATTGGCCTCAACTGCATTGCTGTGTTGTTTGTAGTCGCCTTTATGCCATTGATCTTTCTCACTATGTTTCATAAGAATACTATGAAGGTTTTTTAGGCCATTTGCGTCTATTCTTATATCGTCGTATGATTCGGAAATAATGTCCAAAGTTTCAAAGTAGCCGACAACTTCTTGCGAATCACGATCCTCAAGTTTGGAGGTGTCAATATTTTTAAGAAGTACTTCAACTTCTTCGTTACTCATCTTGGAACCTTCTATTCTGGTAGAAGCACCAACACTTCGAACGGTGGCTATACTTTTAAGCTGTTTAAGACTATGTCCTTCTTTTCGCTCAATTGCTGACCATGAAGCATCGAATCTGCAGGGTGTTAATTAATTTCCAATTAAGGTTCAGTCTTAGAGTATGTACTGTCGATTCCATACCTCAAATATATATTTAAACGGACTTAAATGATTCGAATATGTTCGATTGTGATACGATTAGATTGATACGAAACGATACGGAAATATTCGATGATGATACGAGTGACCTTCAATGTTCCGTGTATGGTGGAATAGCATCTCGAAGGGTGCTATGCACTATACACATAGTTATGAGCTTTAGTCTTTTGATGTTTCGTCAATAAACTCATCTACATCTTTTTTAAATTTTATTATTGATGGTTTATGCGTGTACATCATATGACCTGCCTCGTAATACTTCATAATGATATTCTCTCTCAATTCAGAACTTAAATCCATATGACTGATAGAGTGTTCTACGCCATAAAATACAGTTGCAATGTCAAAATACCCATTTAGAATAAGAATTTTAAGATTCGGGTTTCTTTTCATGGCCGAAGCCATATCTGGTAAGGTGCTAACTGCTACTTGTGCATTCCAGATTACATTTCCATTGTGATTCCAGTCCCATTTAAAATCTTTTCTTGTAGAAGCGCTTGTTGTGTAAGTTATATCCCTGTTCGCTTTTAAATCATTATATAAATAGTCTTTAAATGCCGCAATAAATGGGGCTGAGATTGCGTCGCCTGTAGGATCTGTAAATGCAGTTTGAGATAATAAATCTTCGTTGACACCAGTGAATCTAGAATCTAATCTGCCTACTGATAAGCCTTTATCTCTGAATAATTCTTGGAAGAATTCACCGTTGGTGACACGTAAGTTGGCCTTCTTCCAATAATCTGTACTTAAACCTGTGTAATTAGATAATTTCTGAGCAACTGCATCTTTTTCTTCAACTGTCAATCGATCACCTTTCAGTAGAGCAAATGCATACTCGTTTTCAGTGAATTCTCTGACCTCCTTTAAAAAAGACCCTAGGTTGTCGCTCTTATCTTTCAATTTTTTGTGATACCAAGCGGTAGAAGCATATGTCGGGAAATGTACCAAATATGAAACATCATCGCCTGGTCCAAATAGTAAGTGCTGCAAATCAAATACTGCAGAGACCATGATTACACCATTCATTGCTATGCCTTTATCTTGAAGGTATTTAACCAAGCCAGCATTTCTGAAAGTGCCGTAACTTTCACCTAGTAAATATTTTGGAGAATTATACTTTTCTGATCGGATTAAGAATTGCTCAATAAATAATCCAATACTTCTTATATCTTGGTCAACTCCCCAGAAATCTTCCCATTTAGATTCACCTATTGGCTTGCTAAATCCAACACCAATTGGATCTATCATAACCAAGTCTGCTTTGTCAAGAATAGAAAACTCATTATTGACTACAGTATATGAGCCAGGTTTAGTGTAACCTGGATCGTTAATTTCTACTCTTTTAGGTCCTAATACACCAAAATGAAGCCAGAAAGAGGCTGATAGTGGCCCTCCATTAAATGCAAAAACAATCGGCCTACCCTTATCTGAATTGGTTTTTTTGTAATGAGTAAAACCAAATAAGGCTATAGGTTTATCATTTTCATCTCGTAACTGAACTGTCCCTGTTTCAGCATCAAGATTTACAGTTTTTCCATTAATTGTTACTGATTGTTTTGAAGTGTATGTTTCACCTAATGGTAATTCTTTTGATTCAGATTTCTCCTGAGCAAATGAAACAAGTGTGAAAAGGATAAACAATGTGGTGAGAAGGTAATATTTCATAATGTTGAATACTTTAAATTAGTCATTGTAATTGAGCATAACGGCTAGATATGGCACGTGCCTCTGGGATTTATTAATATCTACAATCTAGTGGATTTGCATTGCACTTTCAAGTAGCTACTTAGAGGCATGTGCTGTATCATTTGTTATCGGTTTTTAAACACCGAATCAATTCTTGCTATTAGTTTCTTGTTATTTGTGCGATAAGCTATTTCTAAAGCAGTTTGGCGAACAGCCTCAGCATTGTCTGATTCATTGATTTCCATATAATAATTATGCACTTCATTTAATGACCTTATGTAGTTGATATTCATTTCAATTACATTCTTGTTGCTATAATAACCTTCCCGATTGACATTTAAATCTTCTAAATCCCATACTTCCTTGAAGAGCGTTTTGTTAATTTCAGTTAATTCGTAATCTTCATTTGTAAATTTATTTGTAAGACCATTCAAATGTAATTTGCCTTCGAATCCCTCGTACCATTCTGGTGATACAGTTAATCCTATATAAAGAGGACGAGTATTATTATAATGTCCCAAAAAGTGTTGAATCACATTTTTCCAATTTGTCCTGTATTCATTGACGTTAACATTTTTCAATTCAAAAGGAGGTATTCCCAGTTTCTCAAAAATATTCTTGCGAAAAGACTCAAGTAGCAGAAAATCGATATTCAAAACCAGAACGTCTGGTTTCAATTCATAGGCATCTTGAAGTAACCATGCAGGATAAGAATCATTGTCATGTTGAGTTAATAAAATGGCATTGGGTTCAATGGACACCAAAACATTACGAGAGTATTGCAGTAGACCTGGATTCATCGTATTTAACCTTTTCCACTTTTTGTTAACTTCCTTACGTAATTCAAGATTGTGAGTACTTACGGAGTAGGTCACCATAGCTGCTTGAATACCAGGAAAATCAGGATCCATTTCATAAGCCTTGAGCAAATAAGCCCCATAGCTTGCATCAACTGCCCCGGTTGACCCTTTAACATAGTTATAGGTGAACGATTGAGGAATACTTTTTTGCATCAACGAAACGATTGTATCTCCAAGACGGAGATAAGGGGACTCATCCACAAAATCTTCTCTCCAATCAGCCGTTCCTTGAGCGTTTCTGCATGCTCTATAATAATTAAACCAATTTTCCTCAGAGGTTGAATCTCTTTCAATTTCTTTCCACCAAAGTATAGACTGCTCGACGTAATAACTGTGTGGTTTACTTTCTAATGCAAAAGAAATTTGTTTTTCAGCTTGGGTTTTTTCTTTGTCATTCTTGTTGATGCAGGAGGTTAGAAAAAAGAATACTATTATTACAAATACAATCTGTTTCATTGTTCAATTTTTCAGAGCTATTGCCGATAACGCCGCTGCATCAATCGTGGCACTTGGTTTAGTTTAAGTTTCGGTTACAAATTAGGAAAATCTTCGATTTTCATCACTACCTTTTTTGATCCAAGTGAGGGAAATCGAAGATTTTCCGGTGCTGATAGAAACCGCCGCACTCGACTCTAGCGGTAATCACCATGGAGAGATAGGTAATGTTAAAGTGCTTTTTTATACGTCAATACTGATCGTTACCTTACCACCAAGGCCTTTTTCAACGATGTCGTAAAGAGTTTTGAGTGTTAGGTTGCTTCCGTCGTTCTCAACTCTTGAAATGTACGTTCTTTTCTTATCAACGAGTTCGCCTAGTTGTTCCTGAGTTAGATGTTTATCTTCCCTGGCTTTTCTTAAAAGTAGTCCAACAGAGAAACTAGAGGCTTCTCGTTCCAGCTGGTCGCGTCTAGCAGTTCCCTCAACTTCATAGACGTCATCTTTGATTGATTTCCACGATTTAGTTTCCATGTCTTTTCGGTTTTTCATTGTAATATTCTGACTTCAATTTAAGTGCTTTTTCAATTTCAATCTTTGGTGTCTTTTGAGTCTTCTTTTGAAATCCATTCAGAAGGATGATCAGTTTTCCCTTATCGAAAAAGCAGAATACTCACCAAATATTTGATCCAAGCTTTATTCTTGCTTCGTACAGTCCATCTGTATTTTCAAAATGCTTGAGATATTGACTAGGTATTCGTTGGAGAGTTTCAATAGCTTCAATTATTTTGAAGACTTTGTCTTGAACCTTAGTTGTTTGGCTCTTGAGAAACTCTTCAAAATAATGTTTATACGCTATTACTTCTCTGATTTTGTTCATGAAGCAAATGTAACTTAAAAGTTACAATTGTCCAAAATAGTCATGCACTCTAACGCCCATGCATCTCTCGTATCCATGGAGCTTGTTTAAACAGCCAAGATAGCCGAACCGCCCCCAACTGCAAAAGTTATTTTTCTTGAGTTCCAGTTAGTCGAGACTGCAGCGGTACTGCAGCCGCCAAACTGAACCACTGCCCACTATTGCGGATCGGCGAGGGTGTTTCTACTAGGGTTTCGGTCATGCAGCTTTGGATATGAGTGATCGCATATTGTTATGATCATTTATTCAGCTGAATAGATAATTACATCTAATTCTTCTATTTTATCAAATGCCTTGTCTGCAGTAAGCAAAGGAAGTTTACTGTAATATGATGAAGCAGCGACTATAGCATCTGGCAACTTCAGTTTCCTTGATTTTCTAAATTCAATGGTAACTTTCTTAATTCCAGAATTGATATTAAGGACTTGACACTCGTCGATTAGTTGTTCAATTAATAATAATTCTTCGTTTGAAAGGTTCGGTACTGCAAGAAGTTCCAGTTCTGTAATGAATGAAATTACAAGTTGTTTCCCGTCCAGAATTTGAGTGATTTCTTCATCTCCATTCAGTAGATATATGAGGATGTTCGTATCTACAAATAGTTTATTTCCAATCATTCCTTGACTCAGATTGGTATTTAATAGGATCAATTTTCTTCTTGAGGATCCCACTATATTTAGACGAAGTTAGGCCCTTCTTTTCTTTGGACACAACTTCGTTCAACTTCTTAAGTTGCTCTTTGATTGGAGAGCCTTTTTTTATCACTGTTACCATATCACAAATATACGAAATGTTCCATTCAGTGTTCAGAAAGACTTTGATCATAACGCCTAGCTACC
>JAGDZN010000008.1:0-695700 GCA_049115835.1 Reichenbachiella sp. | reverse complement strand
TTTTTACGAAATGCCTTTTTTTTTATTCAAGGCACCTAATTCACAGAATCATCCGATCTTAATTCTATGATTATCTTTGAAATCTTTCCTCATATGAATAAGGAAGCAAATCAATCGCCGACATGGTTAGTGGAATTAGTTAAGAAAAAAAGCTAAATATCTTTATAAATGAGGTAGTTAAATCTACTTCTGGAATCAATGGAACGGTGATCGGGGTTTCTCTAGTTATTACTAGTAGTTAATCTTGAGATAATATTGTCAAGGTGAATTATGGTTCGATAGTTTTTGAATAGGTGTATTCATAACATATTGCGTGTATTATTTGCAAAAGTGATAGTAATGCTATTATATTTGTTTGTATTCGTATCTATGAAAGACCTTTTGTCAAAAGTACATATCGATGTTAATGAGAGCATCTACTTGAAGAATCCAGAGTCCAGTGAATTGGGGCGAAAGATAATTAAAGGTAGTATTGACATGGTTCATGCCCATGGTTTTGAGGACTTTACATTCAAGAAGTTAGGGAAAGAGATACATTCAACTGAGGCTTCAATTTATCGCTACTTCGAAAGCAAACATAAATTATTATTGTACTTGACAACATGGTATTGGGGATGGATGGAATATCGCCTAGTATTCGCAATGGCTAATATACCTTCTTCAATAGAACGTTTGCAGAAAGCCCTTCGATTGTTAACAGAACAAGTAAAAGAAGATGGAAATTTCTCGCATATCAATGAAGAAAAACTGAATTACATTGTTATTTCTGAATCATCAAAATCTTACCTTACAAGAGATGTTGATGTTGAAAACAAGCATGGGGTCTTTTCTGGTTATAAAGAGATAGTTGCTCGAATTAGTGATATCGTTCTTGAGATCAATCCCAATTACAAGTATCCTCATATGTTAATTTCTACAGTAATTGAAGGGGCCCATCTTCAGCGTTATTTTGCGGTACACCTTCCAAGATTGACTGATGTTATTGTTGGAGAAGATTCTATTGTTGAATTTTATAAAGAAATGGTTTATAAGGCTATAAAATGAGGATATTTGAATTCATAAGAGAAGCAATGACTGCTAGTATTACAATGCGAGCGACTATCATTCTGTATTTGATAGTTTATGTTTCTGTATCCCATTTGCCACAGTATCTTGATTGTATGGAAGTCAGTAGTATAGAACTGACAGAAGAAAAGGAAATGGATACTGAAGAAAAAGAAAGTGAGGAAGAAGTGAAAAAAGCTGTTTTCGCAAATCGATCTCTTTCGTATGAAATCTTATTAAAAAGCAAATTTAGTTCGAAACAGTACATTTATTGGTTTTGGAAAGCCACGGATCTCGATATACCCACACCGCCTCCAAAAGTTTAGACTTTTCAGTCTTAATCCTGTGACTATTGCCTTCAATGATAATTAATATCATTCGTTTCAATAGTGATTTACAAAATCCACTTTTTAAGGAATTATTCAATTTGGTACATTTCAATAAAACCAGATTGAACGAATAACAATTTAGAAGAAATTCATTGATCAAATAATTATGAAATCAAATAGTAACGTTTTTAGTCCATTTAAAAATTTTAAATCCGACATTCCGTCCAGTATCGTTGTATTCTTGGTAGCGATGCCTTTATGTTTAGGAATTGCACTGGCCTCTGGTGCGCCGTTATATTCTGGTCTAATTGCAGGGATAGTTGGTGGAATAATAGTAGGAAGTTTAAGTGGCTCTCATACAGGCGTAAGTGGACCTGCGGCAGGTCTGGCTGTAGTGGTGCTAAATTCTATAACAGAATTAGGCACCTTTGAATTGTTTTTAGTTGCTGTAGTATTGGCTGGTATTATACAAATTTCAATTGGCTTAGCTGGAGGTGGTGTAATTGCCTATTATTTTCCTTCTTCCATTATCATGGGAATGCTTTCAGGCATCGGTATTATAATATTCTTAAAACAATTGCCCCATGCCGTAGGAGATGACAGAGATACCGAAGGAGACATGGAATTTTTCCAAGCGGATGGCGAAAATACTTTTACTGAAATTATAAGCATGTTTGACTTTCTCAGTCCAGGAGCTGTAATAATTACAGTTGTTTCGTTAATCATACTGTTGCTTTGGGAATCGAAATTTGTAAAAAGCATCAATATTTTACAATTGATTCCAGGTCCATTATTGGCTGTAGCTGCAAGTATACTTCTTGCATTGTCTTTCCAATCTTCTGAAGTACTAAATCTTAGAGCAAATCAAATGGTAAACTTACCTGTTTCAGAGGATTTCAGTAGTTTCTTAAACAATTTTACAACGCCGGATTTTTCAGGGCTATTGAATTCACAGGTATATATAATAGCCATTGTTATTGCTGTAGTTGCTAGTTTGGAAACACTGTTATGCGTTGAAGCTGCAGATAAAATTGATAGACATAAACGAATTACTCCTACAAACAAAGAGCTCGTAGCACAAGGTGTGGGTAATATTGTATCTGGGTTGATCGGAGGACTTCCAGTTACACAGGTCATTGTAAGAAGTTCTGCAAATGTTCAGTCAGGAGCGAAGACAAAAGCTTCTGCTGTGATACATGGTATTTTGATTTTGATCAGTATTATTCTGATACCTAATATTCTTAATTTAATTCCACTTGCTGCACTGGCTGCTATTCTATTAATAGTTGGTTATAAACTTGCGAGACCGACCATATTTAAGAAATTGTATCATCAAGGAAAAGAGCAGTTTGTTCCTTTTCTTGTGACGGTTTTAGGAATCATTTTTACAGATTTACTAATTGGACTCGCTATGGGTTTAGCCGTAGCAATATTTTTCATACTTTATAACACCTATAAATTTTCATTCCGAATTAAAAAGTATACTGAACAGGGGAATGATGTAATTCACATTGAACTAGCTCAAGAGCTTACTTTTTTCAACAAAGCCAACATGGTGAGGACTTTAGAAAGTATCCCTGTTGATTCGAAAGTCATTCTTGATGCATCTCACACTACATTTATCCATTATGATGTCTTGGAAATTATTGAAAATTTCTTAGTGAATGCTGAAGAAAGAAACATTGAATTAGAGTTATTAGGTTCTTTAAGTGAGGTTGAAACACACAGTTAAATGCTTCATTGTGAAATGATTGGAAAAGTGATTTATACGCGAAAAATATGGAATGCTTTTATAGTATTTTCAGGTATTCTTTTTTTAAGTCTTCCTTTATCTGCTCAAGAGGATCAGGTAGGTAATTGGCTGATGTATTTCGGATTAAACAGGGTATCTGAAAAACTAAGTATTCACTCTGAAGTTCAGTATAGAGACCATACATGGAATCTCAATGACATAGAGCAATTGTTATTAAGAGTTGGGGTGAATTATCACCTAGATGACAACAAAATGTTGACAGCAGGTTATGGTAATATTAGAGGTCATGTTTATGGAAGTGAGCAAGATGGACCTGAAGTAGAAGAACATCGTATTTGGGAGCAATTTATCCTATTGCAGTATCTGAATAGAATAAAACTAGAACATCGTTTTCGTGCAGAACAACGTTGGCAAAATGAAGATTATGCCAATAGGTTTCGCTATCGTCTTATGTTGTTTTTGCCTTTAAATAAACCAAAGATTGAAAAAGGATCTCTCTTCTTAGGTGTTTACAATGAAATATTTATCAATGGAGAAAGTGAGTACTATGATAGAAATCGTCTTTATAGTGCGTTAGGATATCAATTTAATAAAAGCACAAGTTTGCAGCTAGGGTTACTTCATCAGCATGTAAATAATAATGGAGGTAAACTTTACTTGCAAACCGCGCTGTTTTTTAATCCAGATTTTAGAAAGAATAATAATTGATCATTAAATAACAATTAACCAGAATTAGTACAAAGAATTAATTTCAAACAAAAAAACAATCAACATGAATACACAAACAAAAGAATCTCAAAATGCTTTGACGCCAGAATTAGCACTAAAGATGCTAAAGGAAGGAAACAGCAGATTTGTTAATAACAATAAAGCCCAACGAAACCTAAATGATCAAGTTAGTGCAACAACCGGAGGACAGTTTCCTTTCGCTGTTGTATTGAGCTGTATAGATTCAAGAGTACCAGCAGAAATCGTATTTGATCAAGGGATTGGTGATATTTTTAGTGTTAGAATAGCTGGTAATTTCATTAATGATGACATTCTAGGAAGCATGGAATTCGCTTGTAAATTGGCTGGATCTAAACTTATTGTAGTACTAGGACATTCTAGTTGTGGAGCTGTTAAAGGAGCTTGTGATCATGCAGAGTTAGGAAATCTGACTCAAATGCTTGAGAAGATTGCGCCTGCAGTTAATTCTGTTGAAGAAACTGGTGATAGATCATCAAAAAATCCAGATTTTGTTCAAAAAGTATCTGATAAGAATGTTGAGTTGGCGTTGTCAAACTTAAAAGAGAAAAGTTCAGTTCTTAATGAAATGATTGAATCGAAAGAAGTTGGATTGGTAGGAGCAATGTATTCTGTTGAAACAGGCAAAGTAACTTTTATGTAGTTTGACTAAAATACTATAACATGATTATATATGATTCGAAAAAGTGGTTGTGGTTTTTTGCAACACTTTTCAAAACTTACAAATACAGTTACAACATTAGGCAATTGATGCGGCTTATCACCGGATCGGCTATTTATGCAATAGTTTCCACTTTGTTCATCATTCACTATTTGAAGGATGCTTATGTTATAGATACTGTGTTCTTTTCACTAATTGGTGTAATACTATCATTGTTTTTAGTATTTAGATTGAATTCGGGTTATGAACGTTGGTGGCAAGGGAGAGAAGCTTGGGGGAAATTGGTTAATGATTCTAGAAATCTAGCACTTCAATTAGATAGTATTGTGCCTGCAAAGGAAGCTACGAGACGCGCTTACTTCGGTAGACATATTTCAAATTTCTGCACTTCATTGGTTTGGCATTTAAGGGACGATATGAAATCGGCCAACTATATTTTGAATGAAGAAGCAGGTGAAAAACATGATGATATTGCTAGTTTTAGACATCAACCCAATAAGGTTGCATCTTTATTATACAAGGAAATTGAAGCAATGCATGTCGAAAAAAAGATCACAGATTTTGATAAAAATCAGTCAAAATCTCTGGTTGAAGGATTCATTGATGTATTAGGTATATGTGAGCGAATTAAAAAGACACCAATTCCATTTTCACACAATGCATTTATCAAGATTTTTATTCTGATATACATATTGATATTGCCTTTTGGACTAGCAAATTCTTTTGAGTATTTAACGATTCCTGCCGTTTTGGTGATGGCGTTTGCTATGTTAGGGATTGAGGTAATCTCTGAAGAAATAGAAAATCCATTTGGTTTGGATGCAAATGATTTACCAACGGGACAACTGGCGGATACGATTCGAAATGATGTTTATGAGATATTAGATGTTAAGCATGAAATGGGTTATTTGGCACAACGAAAAGTGATTTTAAAAGAGGCCGAGATATTGCACTGATTTTATTAAATTGAAACCTAGAGACTATAGAATATGAATTGGTCTTAGATGACTAAATTGGTCAAAGATTATTAATATGGATTACTATGCATACGCTTGATATAATTGCAGTATTTATTTTATTATCTGGTATATTCTTATATATCAATGCTTTTCATTTAAGACTACCTTCTTCTGTAGGCCTAATTGTTTTATCACTGGCATTGTCTTTCGGTTTATTGATTTATTCGACCATATTTCCAGACTTCAAAGATGATGTAATCCATCTCATTAATGAAGCTGATTTTGAACAAGTACTTTTTGAAGTTGTTTTGAGTTTTATGCTTTTTGCTGGTGCAATCAATGTAGACTTTAAGAAACTGGAACAATCAAAAACACCAACAATCGTACTTTCTTCATTGGGTGTATTAATTTCAATTCTGTTGATAGGTTATTCATTGTATTATACATTGATATGGGTGGGTGCAGAATTAGATATTTTATACTGTTTTATGTTTGCAGCACTCATTAGCCCAACTGATCCGTTGGCCGTTATAACAGAGCTTCCAAATTATAAAGTATCTCTTAATTTATCAGAAAAGATAAAAGGTGAATCACTTTTGAATAATGCAGTGTCAGTTGTTTTAGCGGTATTACTGCACCACTTGGCTGTGGCTAACGCTGTTGAGCCGTTAAGTGCAATGGATTTCTTGTCTATTTCTTCGCTATTTATTCTAGGTGGGACTGTTGTAGGTATATTGTTAGGTCTTCTGGGATACTGGGCATTGAAAGTCATAGATAACGATGATGTAGAGGTGGAAGTTTTAGTGACTTTAGCGCTTGCTATGGTAGCAACCCAAGTTGCTACACTCTTCGATGTTTCTCCGGTTCAAGCTATTGTTGTGATGGGATTACTTATTGGTAACATGGGTAGAAAAAAAGACGAAGAGGGAGCCGTAGGAGAATACGTATTTAAGTTTTGGAGTTTGATAGAAGCCGCTTTCAATGTCATGTTGTTCGTGCTAATTGGCCTAGAAATGATAGCATTGGAAGTAAGGTTAGAAATTTTTGCAGTAGGTTTTATTGCAGTTGTACTTGTAATTGTTTCAAGATGGCTAAGTATTCTTCTTCCAATCAAATTATCTAATATGCGTAAAACCTACGACAATAAGGATATTAGATTACTCACTTGGGGTAGTTTAAAAAGTGGATTATCCGTAGCATTAGCACTTTCCTTACCTGAATTTGAAGGGAAAGATGTTGTGCTAACCTTAACTTATATAGTTGTAGTTTTTTCTGTATTGTATCAGGGCCTTACAATCTCTATATTGCTGAAACAATCTTATGCGAAAATTATAAAGCCTAAGAATGAAGTGAATTGAGGTAGAGGCTGACTGCCAATCCTTTGGCCTTATGGATTTTTTTCGTGAAATTTAGGATGCTGTTTGCATTAAAGAGATATCTAATTGCAATTCATGAAGGTTATAACCTGCTTTTTGTGTTTTATCGTTTATGGTTCCAGTTATGCTCAATCTCAAGAGCTTGAATCCAGTGATGACGATTCAAAGTTTTCATTCTCTGCATATCTAGGCTTGTTTTATGCATATGATTTCAACCAACCACAGACGGATTATCGTCAACCATTTTTCTTCAATCAAAATAGACATAACGAAACAAATGTAAATCTTGGTTTGATTCGTGCAAGCATCGAACAAGCCAAGTATCACGCCTATTTAGGATTACAAGTTGGGACTTATGCAATAGATAACTATGCTGCTGAATCAAATATTATGCAGCACATTTATGAAGCCTTTGGAGGCGTGTCTTTGAATGAACAGAACACTTTATGGTTAGATGCTGGCATTTTTAGTTCTCATTTGGGGTTCGAAAGTGCAATCTCCATGGATAACTGGACTTTAACTAGGTCATTAGCTGCTGAAAGTTCTCCTTTTTTTCTTACTGGAGCCAAACTTACCTACAATATTAAAGACGATTGGACAATTGCTATTACAGTTGCAAATGGTTGGCAAAGAATTCGGAGAGTCCCTGGCAATTCTTTACCATCAATAGGAACCCAAGTAGTCTATAAGACAGAAGGCACAACCCTTAATTGGAGTACATTAGTAGGAACAGATGATCCAGATTCAACCCGCAGAATTAGAGTATTTAACAATCTATATGGAATATTTGAATTGTCCAATCGCGTCAGAGTGATTGCAGGGTTTGACATTGGATTGCAGCAGACTAGCATAGATTCTTCAGAATATAATTATTGGTGGATACCCACTGCCATTGTTCAGTATGATTTAAACGAAAAATTATCCTCAAGTATTCGAGTCGAATATGTTTCAGATGAAAACGAAGTGATTGTGTCTTCCGAAAATCCCATTACTGGCTTTTCTACATCAGGCGTTTCTTTCAATTTAGATTATTACCCAGTTCGAAATGTAGCTTGTCGAATTGAGTCGCGGTTGCTTTCTAGCAAATATGAATTGTTTCCAAAAAACAATGCTTTTTCCAGTCAAAATTTTGTAATAACTGGATCGATCGCTTTTCGATTTGAGTGATGTGATTTGTTGATCAAAAAAATGAATCTGATATATTTTTTCAGTTCAATTTGAATCAAATTCTGTAATTACTTTGTTCAAGATGATTATATTGAATCATTATTAAAGCCACTTGATTTGAACTTTATAGACCCCGAAATGTCCTCCTTTGAATTGCAAGAAATTCTTGAATCAAAAGGTTGGATTTTGAATGAAAAAGTAATTAAAACAGATATTCCTGGAGAAGGAAATATGAATGTGGTGATGCGCGTGACCACACAAAAGAGAACTTTTATTTTAAAGCAATCAAGACCCTTTGTTCAGAAGTATCAGCAGATTGCTGCACCAATTGATAGAATTAATACTGAGTTCCAGTTCTATCAAGCAACTAAGCGTTCCGGTTTGAGTAAGGGCTTGCCTGAAGTCTTGGCTTTTGATAAGGCAGATCACCTTTTAATGATGGAGGATATTGAAGGTAGTATGGATATGGTTGCTTTATATCAAGAAAAGTCAATTAGCCATCATGAGATAGAAACCTTAGTAATTGGCTTGAGAAACATTCATAAATGTAATTCAATTTCAGAATTTCCTGAAAATCTTGCATTGAGGGAACTCAACCATCAGCATGTTTTTGTATTACCATTTATGGAGGATAATGGTTTCAATTTAGATGATGTTCAGAATGGCTTAAGGGATATTTCAGCCATTTATAGGAGTGATTCTGCACTCAAAAAAACAATTGGTGAAATTGGCAAAATCTATTTGTCTAAAGGAGAATACTTACTTCATGGAGATTATTACCCGGGAAGCTGGATTCGCGGGACTAGAGGCATCTTTGTTATTGACCCAGAATTTAGTTTTATGGGTTTTAGGGAGTATGATCTAGGAGTGATGATTGCACATCTTATTTTGGTGACTGGATCTGAAAATAAGAAACAAGAAGTCTTATCACTTTACAATGTAGAATCAGTGGATGCATCATTGATAAACAAAATAGCTGGAATTGAAATTATGCGGCGAATAATAGGTTTAGCACAGCTTCCTCTCATAAGAACATTAGAAGAAAAAAGTCAACTTTTGCAATTAGCACATAGACTGATAATGTCATGAGAAAGCTCTATTATATATCCAAATTCATTTTTATAATTATCATATCCATTTCCTGTTCTATTGAATCATCGAAAGTTGATATTCCTATTCCACAAAAAGGGTTATTGGAAACGGAAGTAGTCGTGTTGGATAAGCCAGCCTATTATGACAAAGTTTTAGGAGCACTCGTGGGTTCTGCAATAGGAGACGCAATGGGAGCATCTACTGAAATGTGGCATAGATCTAGGATTCAGGAGGAATATGGATATATCAATGGATTGAAATTTATAAAAAGAGAAAAGAGTGCAGAAGGAATTTGGGCGCACAACCTTGATTCAGGCGCTACGACTGACGATACGCGGTGGAAGTATTTTATGGTTAAATATTTCACTGAATACGGTCAAAAACTTTCATTAAATAATTATTCCGCATTCATTGTTAACTATTACCAGGAAAACGTAAAAAGCATATCGGAACCAATGACTTTAAACAATCCCGATTTACTGGATAGCAAAATGCAGAAAGTTAATTGGATCAAAGAATGGGCAAGGATAGCAATCGCTTATCAAGAAGGAGGGAAGAGATATGAAGAAGTCAAAAATAGATTCTATGGCGGTGAAATGTCGTGTGCCGGAATGTTGTATACACCAATGTTTGGTCTAGTAACAGATACACCTGTTGAGGCTTATCGTGTTGCATATGAACATGCATTGTTTGACATCGGATATGCCAAGGATATTTCTAGTTTGGTAGCAACAATGACTCAAAAAGCTATCTACGAAAATGATATCAATTTAGTACTTAGAAACTCCTTCCTTGTTGATCCTTTTAACTATCAGGATAGCAGGCTTATAGGTAGGATATCTTCAAGTATATATTATGACTCAAATGACATTGTCAATGCTGCCTTAGCATTACCTGCTGGTGATACTCTACAAGTAAATAAACCAAAAAAATATGCTGACAGCAGTCTTGAATGGATGAGGCAAAATTACATATATGGAGAATTGGAAAAGAGACAAAAGTCAATTCCATTTCATTCAGGGGAGATTTGGCAAATACTTTGTACCTCATTGATTTTTGGTGAAGGAGAATTTCATAAAACCATGAAATTTATTGTTAACTACGGAAGAGATAATGACACAGTTGCTGCTGTTGCTGGTATGATTCTAGGTGCTAAAATGGGTTTTAAAAATCTTCCTAAAAGTGAAAGAGATACTGTATTGAAAGTAAACAGTGAAAAATTGGGAATTGATTTCGAGGTGCTGGCTAAAGAATTGGTTGATAAATACTATTTGAATATTATTTCTAATTAATAATTAGATCTGATTTATTTCGTTCACATTATAGCCATTAAAATGGCCAATATTGAGACACAATAAATTGTATTATTGGAAATTATAAGTAGGATATAGGTACTTTTGAACTATAATCTTGTACAGATAATGCTTACGAACAACGACATTCTTAAAAAACTAAGAGTTGCCCATAAACTGCGTGATGAGAACATCGTGCAAATTCTCAAACTTGTGAATTTTGATATTTCTAAAGGTGCATTGGGTGATATGTTCAGAGATGAGAATCATCCAAAACATGTAGAAGCTGGAGATCAAATCTTGAGGAATTTTCTAGATGGTTTGATCATTCATCTACGAGGTGTTAGACCTAAGAAAGGAGAAGGAAAACCAACGCCTCCAAGAAATACTACTGTGAAGAGTAACCCCGCATTCAAAAGCAATAAATCTAAAAAGTGATCAAGAATACATGGGAATGATTTTGCCTTTTAGAATTGTATTTTTTCTATTCTTCTCTTTCTTGGTGATAGAGGCTGCCATATCTCAAAATTGTGAATTCTCAAATGTATTTACGACTCAAATGCATTCATTTGGCGGTAGAAATTTTGGGGTATCATTTGCTGACATTGACAATGATGGGGATGATGATTTTTTTATTTGTACCATGGCTGATGAACCCAATCAATTATTCGAAAATATTGGTGATGGTGAATTCAATCTGATTACTGAAGAAAGTAAAATTAATTTTGTTGGTCATACGTATGTGGCTATTTGGGGAGATATCAATAATGATGGGTTTGTCGATTTGTATTTTAGCAATAATGACTTCAATGACAAGCTTTATCTGAATAATGGTGATCAGACTTTTGTAGATATAACACAACTTTCAGGAATAGAAAACATTGATGGGAGGCCCAATTCATTGAATATGGCGGATGTAAACAACGATGGATTTTTGGATATTTATGTTTCCAATTTTCATCGTGAAAATGTATTGTATATAAACAACGGGGATTTAACCTTTACTGACGGCACTTTTAATTCTCGGGCATTGAGTATTCACAATTCGATGGGAGCCATATTCTTTGATTATGATGCAGATGGAGATTCAGATTTGTATCTGACTCATGACCTGGAATACGTAAATCGCATGTATGAAAATGATGGAAATGGTGTATTCGATAATGTCGCAAGATTCAAGGGACTGGACTATCAAGGAGAATGCATGGGAATTGATATAGGGGATTATGACAATGATGGTTTAATGGATCTCTACTTTACAGAGTTTTATGATAATGTATTATTGCACAATATGGGAGAAGGGGTATTTGAAAATGTTTCTTCAATTTCCGGAATAGGAGATGAAGGTATGGGTTGGGGTACCTTTTGGTTTGATTATGATAATGATGGTTATCGCGACTTATACGTTAGTAATGACAGCCAATTTTCACTTTACCCGAATGTATTATATAGAAATAATGGAGATGGGACCTTTAATAAAGTATGTGCATCAAACAATGTTTCAAGTTGGGCTCCTAGTTTTGGGGCAGCAACAGCAGATGTTAATTTGGATGGGAAATTAGACATTCTAATTAGCAATACAGGTTTTGATGGGTGTGAGTTGTTTCTCAATGAAAACGAAACTGGTAATTGGGTAAAATTCAAACTTGAAGGTACAATCAGTAATAGATCTGCAGTAGGAACCAGATTGGAATTGACAGTCGATGGTATTAAATATATTGATGAAGTAACTGCAGGATCTAGCTATATATCTCAAAATAGCTTGACTCAGCATTTTGGCTTAGGTGAAGCCACTATTATTGATGATTTGAAAATATACTGGCCTTCAGGGCAGGTGGATTCTTACTCGAATCTAGAAGTTAATAAATTCTATCATTCAATCGAAAATAATGGAATTGCATTTTACGAAAATACCCGATACGAAAATGCAAAGAACTACAACGAGGAAATTTCGGTCTATCCTAATCCAGTTGATCAATATTTAACTTTAGAGTTTGCGATTGATGATCCTTCTGATATTATATTCCAAGTCATTAATCTTAATGGCTCAATCATTTTAGAGTATAGAGTCACTCCAGAAAATATAGGTTTAAATCGATTAGATCTTGACCTAAGTTCTCTGAAAAATGGAATGTATTCATATAAACTCCGAACACATCAGCTCACGAGTTCAGGTAAGTTGCTTAAAAAGTAGATTCTATGTTTGAAAGTTCTGATTATCCTAAATCTTTGGATGAAAGTGTTTTTAGCGAATGGCTAGAAAAGGGTAGGGCCAATAAAATACGATATAATTTTTTACTAATCGTTTGGGATGAATTTGAATGCAATTATCAACCTGTTTATTTAGAACTTAGAAAAGAAATTGAAGCGTATAATGAGCGTAGCAATATCTCAAGTCGGGAATCATTAATCGCCGTATACGATTTGTATTCAGAATCAAGAATTAGCTTGTCTTACTAAGAAGATAAATATACTTCCTATTAATCAAAAAGAGTCAGTCATGACGACCAACTCTTTTCAAAATTCTATTAGAAATACAGATTATTTTCTGCAAAGAGGATCTGCACCAATCGTACCAATCAATCTTTCTAAATACATAGGAGAACTTACTTCTTCAAATCGATTTTTAGATTTTTCTATTAACTTATCAATCTTCAATTCATCCAGCAAAGAACTGTTCTGTGGATTGGACTTGAATTCATTCAAATAGTTGATTTGTTCTTCATGAAATGAAACGTCCTTTTCTTGCTTCAATTCTAAGCGTTTTTTGTACCAATCACTATTGAGAACTTGATCTCTATCAAATTGTTTTCTAAGGGAAGGATCACTGATATCCTTACCTTCAAAATGCCCATAAGCCATAACATGCAATAATATTTGTAAAGGAGGGATTGCAGCATTCACACTACCATCTTTGAAATAGTTAATTGCCACTTTTTCCTGTGCTTCCATGATATTAAAGATGCCATCTACGTAATCATCAAGCCCTTGTAATTCAGGTTTGAGCATGCGCTCATTGAAGACAGCATTTGGTTCATCAAAAAGTCGATTTAAGCTTTTCACACAAAATTTATTCGTTATTCTGTACCCAAGTCTACTTGCTTTGACTGTTTTTCCTTTATGTTCAAAGTCCTCTAATTTCTCCAGCGAACCATTTTCAATTAACGCTTTGGGATCACGATCTGTTGGATGCAATCTTGCCCAAATTTCTGGAATCAATAGACTAATATCATGGTCAACTTTGTTTTCAGCACCTACGTACCCTGCGGCTGAACTAAAAGCATTAGACTCGGTCAGTATATGCGATAGCAATGCATTGTTCAAGTCTGTTGTTGGTGTCAACATATTGAATGGCCCTTTGGTCAAAGCACCTTCTGATCCAGCACCTGTAGTAGAAGGGGATTTGCCAGTCAAACTACAGATGAACTCCATAAATAATTCAGGTGTCTCCTGGTAATGAATCGGATTATAGACTGCTAATGGTCTTATCCCTGCTGCTTTGTCTACAGGATTATTTCTGCGTCCTGGCATTACAGCATTGACCACATTGACCACTGGATCATCTGCTTTTATTTTTCTGTGTAGCCTAACGCCTATTTCTCCTATGTAACTCTCCTCTGTTTCAGACGACTGAATGTTACGTTCTAAATACCTCGGGTTCTTGGTAGGTTCTCCTTTAACGATTCTGGTATGTGATGGAAGAACGAAATTTTGATCTTTGTCAGCATTCACGACTTCCAATATAAAATCTTTTACCGGTTGTGTGTACTTGTCAAAGTTGATCGTGTCCTCCATAATTTCAATGGCTTCTTTTTTCGTCAACAATTCATAATTTGTCAGGAATGTATTGTCTGAAACAATATCCAGCTCTGCTTGCTTATCATAGCCTCTGTTAATAGCTTCGTCTGGTCTTTGAAAAAGATAATTCTCACAATTGGAAAGTACTTTAAAGCTCTTGTTCTCGAATTGAGGGTTAAGATCGTTTAATCTTTCCCTTGGAATCGTGATTGATGCAGTGATATCATCTTCTGTTTGAATTTTTTCACATGGAGAAAAATCAGATCGTAGCTTGTTCAACATCCAGCTACCTTGCTGGTTAAAGCCAATTCTTACATAGCTACCAATAACTGGAGTATTATTATACAAGAAACCTTTGCCTTTAGCACCGTTGATCATTTCTACTGACATCAAATCTTTCCAGGTTCCTCTGTCTTGATCTTGTCTATAGAGTCGTTTTACAAATAGTACAATTGAACGGATGTGAACAGGAATATTTTTAACAAATTCATTGAACTCATCATTGTTTTCATCTGATGGGATCAACAGTCTGACAGCAGAACCTAAGGTTCTTTCGGGACTTAAAAATGAACGAGATTTTGGTTTGCTACCATCTATGGTTTTCCATCTGGTAGAATAATTATATTCAATGATTTCGTCAGCTTTTTTAAAATCTTCATCAATATCCTCAATATGAAAAGAATTATAAGTGATGGCATTCCTCATCGACTTAGAGATCTCTGATTTACCACCACCAGATACGGTACAAGGTTTATGGCAAAAGATACCTTCTGGAGAAGTTCGAATGATTCTCCAAAGAGATACCGCTGAATGTTTCTCTAATTTGAATTTGTTACCACTAGGGTGAATGTAGGTTTTAAATGGAGACAAGATTAATCTTTGCTTTTCTCCTTTGTACTCCCAGGTAATGTCATTCGTATTTGTATTAATAAAAGCAAATTCGGGGATGTAAACAATGTTAGGATACTTTTTATCAATGGCATAATTCTCTTGTTGCAACTCTATTCGATCGCCCAACAATTTAATGGCTTCTTCAAATTTGAATTCTTGATCCATTTTGGAAGACATTTTTTTACCAAACACACGATCACCCATTACACCTCTTGGGTAAGCGATTGCACCACCTGCATGTTCTTCTTCTACCAAACCAAATAAGTTGGCAGAAAAGCTTATTTGCGTCTTTATTTCCTTTTTAGAATATCCATAATAGTTATCTGCAATAATGGTTACTACGACGCCTCTGTCATCTCTGCAGGTTACTTTAAATGCTCCTCCATCGTTGTATAATTCTTCTGGATCACTCCAACACATTCCGTCATTCTTTTGACGTTCTGTTGCTTTATCAACATGTGGAAGTCCTACATCCTTTTTCTTTAAAGTCTTTAATTGAGGTGCAAGAATGATACAACCAGTATGGCCTGTCCAGTGGTCTACATCCAGAGCTGCATCATTGATCGCTAAATTAGGATCTCCAGCATTACCAAAAATTGTTTCTACGAAATCTAGATTACTCACTAAACTACCAGGTGCAAAAAATCTCACCTCCATACTTTTTTCAGAAAGTAGACCTTTGACTTCTGGACAAACAACTGGCCGCAATAGCATTGAAACCATCAATTTTGCATGCTCAGATTGATTTGAAGTGAATGGTAGTGTTTTAAGTTCATTGCTTGGATTAACAGCGGCTTTCAAAAAATGTGCGAAAGCAATTCTTGGGACTTCTTTCTTGTCCAAAGGAACTGGTAGGGGACCCTCAACAATATGAAAAGTACCTTTGGTAGTTCGCTTATCATGAATAGGGTTATTCAGAATTCCTTGCTTGATTCTGTTGGAAGTTACGTTTTCACTTTTGAATTCATTACCGTTGGGCGGTAAACTCACTTCTCTTGCGTGTCCTGCTTGGGTCAAGACTAAGGTATCGTTGGGAAGGTTTGCGATTGTTACATCTTCTTCCTTTAAATAATCATTGATAAAATTCTGAATTCTTGTGTCAGCAGGGCATTGATGATCTGACAATAATCTAGAGGACTCTTTGAATCCTTTGATCAATTGATTTGTAAGTGCTTCAAATTTAGGATTACAAAATTTGTTATCACTTTCTTCGTCATCTTTATATACTGGATGACCTAAAGCAGCTAATTGCAGATTTATATATTGAACAATTTCTCTTCTATTCTGATTCATATTCATGTAATTAATTCACCTTTTTGGAAACACCTACTTCTTTTAACCAAGAGTAATAGTCTAAATGCAACCACCGTTAACCTTAACGGTAACAAACTTCGTTAATTTTTCTGAACCTTAGGAATGAATTGAAGAATAATTTTAAAACAGTTAAAATGTTATTTATAGTACAGCTCAGTATACTGAATAGAACCTCTTAAGCCAGTTTTGATTTGAAAAAATCAATGGTTCTTTTCCATGCCAGTGTAGCAGATTCTTTGTCATATCTTCCTGTGGAGTCATTGTGAAATCCGTGATTTGCTCCAGCGTATATATAAGCCTTGTATTCCTTGTTATTCTCTTTTAAGCTCTTTTCGTAATCAGGCCAACCTGCATTTACCCTTTTATCCAATTCACCAAACTGCAGGAGGAGTGGAGCTTGTATTTCTTTTACATCTTCTGCTGTAGGCTGACCACCATAGAAAGGAACAGCAGCTGACAAATTTGGTACTTTTACAGCCATCATATTAGATATCCAACCCCCAAAACAAAAACCTACAACACCTATTTTTCCATTACATTCTGGATGATTAGTCAAATAGGTAAATGCTGCTATAAAATCTTCTAACATTTCTTTTTTGTCACGCTGACGCTGTAAAGTTCGACCTTCATCGTCAGTTCCTGGATATCCTCCCAAAGGTGTCAAAGCATCTGGTGAAATTGAAATAAACCCTTCCAATGCTGCTCTTCTACCAACATCAGCTATATGAGGATTTAATCCACGGTTCTCATGAATCACAATAATTCCAGGCAATTTTTTAGTAGAATTTTTTGGCCTTGAAAGTTGAGCATCAATAGATCCACCTCCTTCGGGTGACTCATAACTGATGGTTTCAGTGTCTAATCTCGGATCATCTTCAGGGACTTGGATGTTATCTTGATAATTAGGCATAACAAAACTCAACAAGGATGGCAAAGTCAAACCACCTACTGCATAAGCAGATAGTTTTTCCATAAACCTTCTTCTGTCCATTCGGTTATGGGCATAGTCATCATACAGATCAAAAACTTCTTGGTTGATATCATTCTTATCTATACTTTTCATGTGTTGAATTGTTTAGTTCAATACCGAAGATAGATTTCAATTCTGAAGAGAATCTAATCTCTATTTCAAATGTCAATCGAAGGGCTTAGGACTACAACTCAATTATTCCTTAACAAGAATCATAATTGCCTATTATTTATGGGGAAGTTGAATTATGACTGTAGTTCCTTTCCCTATTTGCGACTCAATATTGATAGAGCCTCCATGTTTTTTTATCACAGCATATGAAACCGATAGTCCTAACCCTGTACCTTTTCCGGGATCCTTAGTGGTAAAAAATGGCTCCATTACTTTCTGAAGATTTTTTTCAGAAATTCCTGAGCCTGTGTCTTTGATGATTATTGATTCGAAAGTTGAGTCAACAGATTGTTTTATAAATATTTTTCCTGTCGATTGTATGCTTTCAATTGAATTGACTAAGACGTTAATGAATAACTGGTGTAGCGCTCCTTGATCTCCTATGATTTTATAGTTTTCATCTTCAAATTCCATAGAAATTTCCACTCCCGTATTAAGCTGATGTGTAATTAACATTATGCAGTTATCTAGTATTTTTTTTGTTGATACCTGGCTAAACTCATAATTTGGAGGACTACTAAACTCAAATAGACTTTTCACGGTAGAAACTGATCTTCTAACTCCTTCATCCAATATGGCCATGATTGGATCACTTTTCACTTTCACATTTTTATGATCTCTTAGAATATTCTTAAGTAAGAACAAGCCATTTTGTAAGAAATTTAATGGGTTATTTAATTCATGGCCTATGCCTGCTGATAATGTTCCTAATGCCGCCATTTTTTCTGACTGCACAAGTTGAGCTTCTGTGCTTTTTAAACTCTCAAGGGTGTTTTGGAGCTTATTCATGCCCAAATCGTACTGATTCTTCAGGCTGTAGGTTATATATCCAAGCAGCAAATAGGTGGCCAAAAGATTGATTGAAATAGTAATAAAAGAAGAACCATCAGGTAATTCATAACCATTAGAGTAAAGAAAAAACAACAATAAGGACAAGGTCAAAAATGTAAGACTGTGCATTATAATTCTTGTAGATTTTAGAAAAGCAGCAGAATTACTGAAAGCGAGAATGATCAAAGTGGCCAATGAACTATGTCTTAAGAATTCTGAAAAAACAATATCCAAACTCATAAGAATTAAAAGAACAGAAGTTGTCAGTATACCGGCTATTTTAACTTTATCAAATTGTATTAAAATCAAACTGATAACCAATGTTCCTACTGCAGTAAGACCTATTACAGCAGAAGAATCAATGCGGTCTAATCTAATTATTTCCAGAATAGTAGTAAATGAAGCGGCAATTAAGCCAACTGCAATCATCACTTTAATTATAAACCGTTCAATTTTCATTTTTTAGTTCAGTCATGAGAGGTTTAATTAATTCACTTAATAGAAATCAAAAGAATATGCTTACTAATATAACCAAAAACACAGCAGTATGGTCAAGACAAATTATAGTTTAAAAATCATAACCGTAACCTTCGAATTAAATAACAAACGCTATACTGATCAATTGCTTAAGTAAAACAGTGTTAAGCATACTTAATAGCTTTTAAGCTAATTTCTTATAGATATACCTGACTTTGTTTTAACTTTTCAAATGGAAATGTAATAGGAAGATGTTAAAGAAGATTACACAGCTGGGTTACTTATACGCTAAATCAGAGGAAGATAAAAGAGCGTACTACTTTTCAAACATGATTAATTTGTTTGTAATAGCTATTTTCTTTGTTATTCTCTTGGCTGATTTAATCAATCTTGCCTCTGGAGTTGGAGATATAAATTATTTCGCTGCGAATATATTATTGGAGATTTCTTGCTTGATAAACCTATTCTTAAACGCTAAAGGCAAGATCCATGTGAGCAGAATTATATTGCTCATAGCTATATTTCTGCTGCTCTATGTCCTTACACCCATATTGAATCCGATTCGAAGTGAAGCTTATTTCTGGTATCCATATGCACCTACAGCTACTTCATTAGTGGTCTATTTTTTGTTTCTAAAAGAGAAAGAGCAGAGATTCGTTGTGTTTATAGTTCTTATTAATTTCATCATTGTACTATTTGCAGATATCCTTCTTGATTACTTGACAATAAGTGATTTGCCAATCAAAAAAATCATGATGGAAGATTATTTGTCGTATAAACTAAATCCAGCAATGATGTTTATTTTCGTCAATATGATGATGTTCTATGCCTTTCAGCGTTCAAGAAAATACGAAGAGAGTTTACAATTGGCACAGGAAGAATTGACTAAAAAGAACAAAGCGCTTATTTCATCTAGTGCCGATAAAGATAAATTTAACTCCATTATAGCTCATGATTTAAGAGGCCCTTTTGGATCTTTAAATACGATGACTCAACTTATGAAGGACGAACCAACCATTTTGGATCCAAGTAATAGAGAAAAATTCGTTACGATGCTCAATGAATCTACTACTCAGGTAAATAAATTGTTGGAAAACCTTTTAGAATGGTCTCAGGTTCAAACCGGTGGCCTGTTATTCAGTCCTGAAAATACGAATTTAGAAACCTTGATAAAAGAGGCTGTTTCTATGTTTGAAGGAATAGCATCTGAAAAGGAAATTATCTTGACTGAGCACTATGAGAATGTTCAAGAGGCTGTATTGGATATACACATGATTCGTTCAATTCTGCGAAATTTAATTTCAAATGCCATTAAGTTCACACCAACGAAAGGTCACGTGGACATTCATGCTGAAAAGGAGGAAGGGAACATTACAATTACAGTTTCTGATTCTGGACAAGGTATGTCAAATGAGAGGAAAGAAAAACTATTTAAGTTGGATGAAAAGTATTCAACACCTGGAACATCGAACGAAAAAGGGTCAGGTTTAGGTTTACTCATTGTAAAAGAATTTATTGATAAACACGGAGGTATGATTCATGTTGAAAGTGAATTGTCTAATGGTAGTAGCTTTAGTGTTCAAATACCTGTCTGAATGAGTATGAGTTAATGCAAATTAACTGACATCTCTCGCTTGAGTATATTGTACAACTATTCTTGGGACAAGCTACTTTACAATAATCCAACCACCTGAGATGTATCAAAAACGGATGCAATACTGAATATTATTTGCTTTTATTTGAATCATAAATATTGTGTTTTCTATCAATTAACATTCGTTGATTGTCGGATGTCATCGCAAAATAATCACTTGAATTCTGCATCAAAATAGCACAATACATCAAATCGATTGAGTAGATTTAATCATGTAATAGATGAATTACAATTCATAATAATATTTTATATACAATTAATAATTGTTATAGTTTGTAAATAATATATTATTTATTATCTATATTTATAATGTGTTATTATCGATTTACTGATGTTAATGACTTAAAAATAGAATTGAAAAAAACCTCATAAGGTCTCAACTTCTATTATTTCCAACATTCCTAACCTATGAAACACTTCCTAATTGTCGTTATAGTTGGAGTTGTAACATTGAGTGTTATGCTCATACTTTATAGACCTGAAGTACTTGAAGACATATGGCTCTGGGTCGTTGGCCTTATTGGCCCTGCCGTTGGGCTCATTCAATTCATAGCTGAAAGTGTGCAAGCATTTCTCAAAAAAATAAATATCAACTCATATTCTAACGAGACTTAATAAAAATGTCCAGAGAATTATCACCTCATAAAAGTCTAATTACTGGTATTACAATAGTTATAGGCATTATCACAATCATTGGGTTCGTATTGTTATTGGCAGAAGGAGAGAATGTTTTTACAGTTATTGCTTTCCTGATTGTCATGTTATGGATTAATATTTTCATCGGATACTTCATTTGGGCCACCTATTTTTACAATCTCAATTTTGGACTTTCAAATAAAGTTTGGAAAAAGATTGAAGATGCTAAAGCAGATAAGGGAGCCGGAAAATCATACAATGCAGATATAATTGAAGATGAACCATTGTTCAACCCTTACCATGATCAGACTTTTGGGCTACCACCTGGGACCGTAAGAGGAATGATCGCATTCTCTTTATTGTTTGGCTCCATTGGTTTACTCATAGTGAGTTTTGGTTTGAAAAATGAAATATCACCAAACAGTCTATTCAGAGATCAATTTGAGTTTTTTAAAACGGCATTTCTAATGATGGTAGCATTCTATTTTGGTGCGAGATCATTAAAATACCTTAAAGGTGAAAAATCTGTAGAGCCATACAATACCGTGAATGCCCAGAAGAAAGGAATTTCCGCCTTTAGTTCGAAAGGTACGGAACAAACAGAAAGTAGGACAAAAAATGTCAGTTCTAGTGCATCAACTCAGACACTTAATCCTCCAGCAACGAAAGTAGTAGTTGTGGATAGCTCAGACCCTAAAGGTGAAAAAAATATAGAACCTGGAACGAAACCTGCAATTATTGGGATTGACCCAATGGCAAAAAGCTAAACCAAGGACTTAGATGAGGTGGACTATAATTCTAATAGTTTCTTTATTATTATTTAATTCATGTTCGGAAAAACGTGGCTTGGTTGTAGGCAAGATTCAAAAAGCAGCCAAACTTTCTACTACTGAATTCACAGTTGATAAATTGGTTTGGGGTGTGAAAGACAAGCGTGTATTATGGGTAATAAAACTAAATCAGGCCCAATTCCTTGCTCAATCCCAAGCTATAATTAAAGCAGGTGTGGACTTAGAAAGAATTGAAGAAGGTGATATTGAAATTGAAAATGATAAGATTAATATAACGCTGCCACATGTAGAAGTCCTTAATTTTTCATACCCCTCAGAAAGCTTCAAAAAAGTTGACATTCTTACAAGGAACGCTTTTTCCACTAATATTAACCTACGTGATCAAGAAAAATTCTTTCAAGATGCCGAGACTGATATTCGAAACAGTCTTGAGCACATGGGTATAGTAGAAACCACCCAAAGAAAGACCAGAACAATGATGGAAGCATTGCTTCGTAATCTAGGTTATAAAGAAATTTACATTCAGTTCAAGGATGGTCCATTAATCACTAAAATCACACCTGATTCATGATTGGCTACCTATTGAAAAATTGGAAACTTTTGCTCGATCTGATCCTAGTAGTTGGTGGTATTATTTTGCTTACACTATTTGATCCTTTTGGTTTTTTTACAAGTTCTAAGCTGAAAAATACGGCCAATATGGTGTCAAGTATAAGGTCTATAGGAGAATTTACCACGGCTGAGTATTATGGGGAGGTTGTTTCGTCGCTTCATGAAACAAAAATTTATAATGTTACTCCAGATACCTTATTTGAGGAATTTGAGGAATGTTATATCGACTTGAGACGAACTATAGCTTCTGCTTTAGTAAGGCAAAGAAGAATTAGAACCAGAGATTGGAAAAAAGTAAATACAGATAGTATTAGTCTACGCTACAATAATCCAAAAGAAGAAAAGATTTATCATAGTTTATTGACATTTATTGCCATAAATAATTTGTCTGGACAGACTAAAGATTATTATCATGTTGGTAAAAATGATGCAAAGATTAATAAAGGCACTGAGCAAAAAGTTTTAGGATTTCTCGTTGATAAATTCTCAGCATTTAGAAGAGGCCTCCAGAAAGATATCAATGAAATATCAGAAGACGATTTAGACCAATTTATTCTAGATATGCCATCGAATTTCACTGGTATCACAAGTTTTCATTATGATTTAAAAAAGAAAAACATACAAGACAATCGAAAAAGAAATAAACAAGATATTGTCTTTATAGGAAGAGGGTGGGTCAAAGCTGGTTTTCGATTTGAAGCCCTTGATGAGTCTAATTTCTATTATAATAAAGATGAAAATGTCATTCAGTTTTTTGGTTTGGTTCCTACGATTATTGACAAAGACATAAACCCATGGTTTATTCCAGAGGAAAAAATCAAAGGTTTCGAATTAGTAAATAATTACCGAGGCGCAACTTTTTCTGAAGCTGCTGAAGTAAAAAAGAAATGCAAAGAAAAATTACTAGCACAGGCTCAAAAAGCTGATATTCTTAATTCCGCTAAGAAAAATGGAGAACAGGCTTTAAAGGAATTCTTCAGCCTGTTACTAGATGAACCCAATTTGAAAGTTGAACTCTTAGATTTTCCTTATGGAAAGGAATATGAGATGATAGCGGCAGACACTTTGGTAACAGTAGAAGAAGCTTTACTAGTTAATGAATTGTATCAAAAAATATTTGAGAAAGATAAAAACCAAACAAAAAGGTATGTTGAAAGTGAATTCAATGCATTCAAGCTATTTCTCAATCGATTAAAAGATTTGAATTTTATATCAAATCAAAATAAGTTCTCGCTCTTATCGCTGCAAGCCGCGAAAATTTTAGATGATGCCTTGTTTGTCACTGTTAAAGAATACGAAGAGATAAAAAATATAAGAAGTGTTTTGAAATCCAACCAAGAGGGGATACCTCAAACAGCATATATGCATGAAATAAAGCTATATGAAAACTATTTTGAGTTTACACGAGATTTTAATGACATGCTAAAAGCAATAGACCATGTCCTGGAAGACTATGAATTTTTAAGAGAAGATACTTTGTATTTATCGAACAAGCAGTTTGAAGATTATAGAGCAGTATTCGATCCCAAACATTTTAATGTGTTTGAAGTAATAGACAAACGAGATACAATTCAAAAAATTCTTCATAAGGAAAAAACGGCCCCTACTTTCCAGAACCTGCGTTATCCAATATTAAATCTTGAATCCAGACTATTTGATGAGATCTCCATGTTTAGCATCGAAGACATTGAAAGCATAGTTTTAGAACAGAAAGCAGCTTCAACCATTGTTTCCGGAGATACTACCATGCAGCACATGGTATCCGCTGATTTAGATTTTCTTGCCATTTACAAAATAGACAGTGTTAAAAAAAGCATTCAACTAAAACCAATCCGGAGTTTAAGTGTCAACATGAACAATTTGTTCAAATAACCAACGAATTACCATGATAAAAAAGCAATATCTTATCGAATTATCAACAGAGACGCCCTACATCAAAAAAGGTCAGAAAAGTTTTGATGTAAAAAAAGTACAAGAATGGATTAACTTATGGAAAAGATATGATCCTGATAATTGGAAAGTATCTGTAGCTATGGATGGAGATTTTGGAAGAGGAACGGAAGAAGCAATCAAAGAATTTCAAACAACCTATGGTTTGGGTACAGATGGTATAGTAGGAAACATCTCTTGGAGAAAGTTGATCGAGCCAATGACCAATGCTTTTTCCAGAATACAAGACAACAGTCTTAATATGAAGGAATTGATTGTAGCATATGCAAAGCAACATATAGCTTCATCACCTAGGGAATTCAATCAAAATGAAGGCACATGGGTTCGGTCATATATGGATGGCCATGAAGGTAAAGAATGGGCTTGGTGTATGGGTTTTTCTCAAACTATTGCTGATCAGGCAACCGCTACGCTAGGAGATGAGTTTACCAATTATATGCCGGCAACATTTAGTTGTGATGTAATAGGAAATCATGGTTTACAAAACGGGAAACTAATAGAAAATGCTGCTTTAAATGAAAGCGTTATAGAACCGGGTGATTTCTTTTTGATTGTAAAAGTCCCAAAATCAGACTGGACACATGTTGGAATAGTGACAGGTGTCAATGGGGACTGGATAGAAACGATAGAAGGAAATACCAATGATGAAGGTTCTAGAGAAGGTTATGAAGTTTGTGCTAGAAAACGGAATTTCAAGACCAAAAACATTGATTTATTTAAGCTAATCTGAATTCAATCAACATCATTTTCAATCCCTTAATCTAAAGTTTCAATATGCATCAGGGCCAGGGGTAAGTTTCTAATGGTTTACCTTTTTATTAAAATAATTCCATTCTCTTTGATTTGATACTTGGTGGGGATAATACTAATTTGATAGGTTCAACAAGTCTAATGATTCATTCAATAGTAAAATTGAAGGTAGCAAACTGGCATTCCTAAGCAATGGTGTAAATAAAAGCTGCCATGTTATTCTACATTATCACTGCTTCGCAAGTACATCGAGTGTCACGGTTAAATCATCTGATAAACTAATGCTACTGCCACCAACTTCAAATTCTCTTCTGTTTAATTCAAATTTTCCTGTTAAGCGAATCTCATCATTTTGAATTGAGTATTTAAAAGGAAACGAAATTTCTTTGGTAGTATCTTTAATTGATAAATTCCCGGTCACTGTTCCTTCTTTTGATTGACTTGATAATTTTACCAAGGTTGAAGTAAAACGAATCATCTTATGATTTTCAACATCGAAATAATCCTCTTTTCGTAAGTGTTTATCTCTCATTCCAATTCCCGTATCCACTGTGCCTGCGTCAACGGTAACATCAAATTTTGATTGCATGGGATTAGAAAAATCTAATTCGATTGTTCCTTTCAATTCTTTAAACGTTCCATCGACAGATGAACCAAAATTGTTTATTTGAAAACTCACTTTTGAAGCAACGCCAACAGGGGTAAAGATTTGGGCATTGGCCAATGTGTACAGGTTGATGAATAATAAAGTGACTATAAAACGCATATTATTGATTTAATTAAAACAGAATAATTATTCAGTATCAGAATTGTTTGGTAATGCCAATACTAAAGATTCGAGCTTTACCTCGAAATCGGTCATTTGATTCAGGTAATTGCTGCACTTTTGATTCGGTTGTGTATTCAATGAACAGATATTGATAAGCAGCTTTAATGGCTATATTATCTTTTATAAAGTACCGCAAGTAAAATTCTGAATTTAAGCTCCCTTGGTCTTTACTGCCACCTAATAAAAGGTTAAAAGGAGTAGGTTTGGCAGTGGTTGACGTTTCTGTATCGTCGCTATAAAAGAGAGCATCCTGCTTTTTGCCAAAAGAGAAGCCTATGGCATCAATATTGAACCCAGCATCAAATTTGGGTGATATCCTATAACCAATATTGATCGCTAAATTGATCGCATTTACCTGCGGTGATTCAAGAAAAAGTGAATCCGTTTTTATTGGATCAGCCAATGACGCTGGTGCTGAAGTGTGATATTGAGATTGACCAAAGTAAGAAGTGAATCGTCCGCCTAAACCGACTTCAATTCTTTTTTTCTTCCCCAGTTTCCAAAGGTGAAAATAATCAATAGAGAAGCTCAATTGATCACTTCCAAAAGCAACTGAAACATCAGAATATTGAACAGTTTTAGATTCTTGTGCAAGTGTGAAATAGCTCATAAAACACAGCACAAGGCTAATCAGTATTTTCATAGTTTAAATTATTTAGTAGCCAACATAAATCAATATAGAATGGTTCATTATTTCTTAATGACACTGTAGCTTTTTAACCGAAATTAAAAATAGCATTTAAAGTAATTTGTTTCAGAAACTATCTAGTTTAAAGAATTGAGAAAGGAAAATAGCCTTGCTTTTTTTTTAAGGAGAACACAGATGCCGAAACGTTAATTTTAAGTTTAGAAATGCCAAATCTATAACACAAATTACTTTAGTGAGAGCTAACAATTTGTTGAACAATATTTCTAATAGTTGTTCTTATAAATGGCAATCAATAAACACCAGTTAGGTTTTTAATTGATTACTGCTTTACTAAGGGGTACCGTCATTAGCTCAGAATGAAGTTTGGGCTGATTGCATGCGTGCTCTTTTAGAGTAGTTAGGTGGGATGATATAACCTTTTATTTTTTCATGCGTTTCAAGTATTAGTTTTACAAATGGGTAAGTAATAATGTATGAAATATCAATTGGGTGAATTTGAGGAAATTGTATTATTGCTAGTCGCTGCACAGCACGATCAAGCTTATGGATTGTCTATTACAAACGCCATAGAAAATGATTTAAAAAGATCAGTGAAGATGAGCAGTGTACATACAGCGCTATATCGATTGGAAGAAAAAGGTTATGTTGAGTCAAGAGTAGGAGGTGCTACCTCTGAAAGAGGAGGGAGAAGCAAACGTTTTTTTACTATCACAAAATCTGGAAAAGCTGCAATCCTCGAATATAAAGAAGCAAGAAATCTAATATGGAATCAAATACCTCGATTGGTCATAGATAACATATGATAGAAGAAACTCCGATAGTACCTCCAAAACTAGCAACACGATTCTTTCGGTGGTATTGCTGTGACGCACTGAGTGAGTCAATATTAGGTGACTTGCAAGAGCAATATTTACAAAAACACAAGAAATCTGGTGCCCTTAAGGCCAATATTATTTATTGGGTAAACGTCATTACTTTCATTAATCGTCATACACTGAAAAACAGAAACACACATTCAAATCACTTGGCTATGTTTAGAAATTACATCCTTGTTGCTTTTAGGAATTTAATGAGAAATAGAGCTTTCTCTGCAATCAATATCTTTGGTTTGGCGATTGGAATCGCTAGTTGTTTGGTCATTTTCCTTTATGTGAGGCATGAGCTTTCCTTCGATCATTTTCACAAAAAATCGGCCAACATTTATCGTATCACCAATACTTTCGAGAGAACTTCCGGTTCAATTTTTTGGGCAAGAACCCCACCTGCTTTAGCGCCAGCTATTAGATCATCAATATCTGGCATAGATCAAGTGACAAGGATGCGATATGCTGGTGATCACACCTATGAGGTAGGAGATAGGATTTTCAATCAAGGAAATGTATTCTTTGCGGACTCATTATTCTTGGACTTGTTCGATTTTGAATTGAAGAGTGGCGATAGAAACACCATATTGAATGATCCTAATAGCATTGCGATCACGGAAGAAATGGCAACTAAATATTTTGGTGACGATGATCCCATCGGAAGGACTATTCTATTTGATCATGAAAAATCACTTATTGTTACGGGCGTATTTAAATCAGTTCCAACTAATTCGCACATCAGTTTTGACATGCTCATTTCATTTGAAACATTTCAGTTATCTGAAGGTTACTTGGCAGACTTAAATAGTTGGGTATGGGCGGGTTTTCACACCTATGCATTGCTTAACAAAAAAGCTAACCTTAAAGAAATCAACCAGCAAGTGTTGAAGTTATACAATGATAATTTCAATCGACCTAACATTACTATATCAGCTGAACTTCAACCTTTGACCTCAATCTATTTGGAATCAGGTAAATATACACATGTAGAACGGGCTATCAGGATTGGTAATCGACCTACCATCTACGGACTTGGTGTGGTTGCCATCCTAATTTTAGTGATTGCAGGAGCAAATTTCATGAATCTCTCAACAGCAGTTTCATTAGGAAGGGGCAAAGAGATTGGAGTTCGCAAAGTGATGGGTGCCGACAAGGGCAAGGTGGTAATGCAATTTCTATTGGAGTCGGTAATCGTAAGTATTCTTAGTTTAATGGTCGGAATGGGGTTTATTATTTTTGGAGAAAACTATTTTGAAAATCAATTGGGCATTGAAATAGGTCAAACTATTGCGTCACCTATGGTCATAGGGCTTGCTTTTCTATGCACTTTACTGATTGGGGTATGTTCTGGGTTTTATCCATCACTCATTTTATCTTCATTCAAACCTATTGCAGCGTTAAAAGGTAATTTAAAGACGGTCAAAACAGGTGCTGGATTTAGGAATAGTTTGGTTGTATTTCAGTTTATAATATCCCTGCTGCTTATTGCTGGCAGCATGGTGATTGTCATTCAAATGGATTATATCAAGAATAAATCACTAGGTTTCGACAAAGAAAATGTGATCAAACTTCAAGTATTAGAAGAGGATATGAACAAACATGGGGCCTCTTTGAAAAATAGATTTTTACAGCATTCAAATGTGCTCAATGTTTCGATATCAAGCCATGCCTTTGAAGGGGGAAGCGGGTCAGGTCCTGCAATCAAAAAAGGTGCTTCAGATGAAGAAACTTACCAATTGGTCTACTATCAAGTTGATCAGGATTTCTTAGATTTATTGGGTATTGAATTAGTTTCAGGTCGTTTTTTCTCCAAAAACTTTCCAACGGATACAGCAGCGATTATTCTCAATCAAACAGCTGTGGATTTAATAGGACTTGAAAATCCAATTGGCGAAGAAATGTCTTTTGCCAGAACGGAGCGTAAAGTAATTGGTGTTGTGGATGATTTCCACATCAGTTCGATGCACCATGATATAGCACCAATGGCCATTGTATTGCCCTTTGGTACGGTACAGAATATGTTGGTGAAACTATCGCCTGGCGTGGACCTTTCAGATGCGTTAATAGCATTGGAACAAGATTGGCAAAGTATTGTCGGCACTTCTCCTTTTGATGCTACCTTCTTGGACGATCAAATTCAGGAAATGTACAGTCATGAAGAGAAATTAGCCAGTCTAATCAATTTATTTAGTACGCTGGCCGTAGTGCTTGCGTGTCTAGGATTATATGGACTCGTTGCCTTTTCAGTCAAAGCAAAAATGAAAGAAATTGGCATTAGAAAAATACTAGGTGCAACGATACCTGAATTACTTCTTGTTTTGTCCAAAAATTTTGTGTTGCTCATTTTAATTGCTTTTTTAGTTGCTATGCCGTTGATTTATTATTTAGGAAACATGTGGTTGGCAAATTTTGCTTACAGAATTGACATACCATGGTGGATCTATTTATTGACAGGAATTTCTCTGTTGTTGATAGCACTGATTACAATCAGTCATCAAACAATCAGTGCCGCTCGAAGCAATCCATCCAATGTACTGAAAGATGAATAATGTTGTGACCGTGTTAATACAGATTAAGTAAAGGGGAGAAATTAATAGATTGAACCAGAAGCCAACTTTGTTCTTATTGGCACTCGCTTCATTTCTGGGAAGGTACTAGCAACCGATTGACATTCGTATCAACTACAGAAAATTTTGGTAAGAAAAGAGTAAAAAGAATAACTAAAATGTATGCTAAATCCACTTTGCCTTAATGTCCTTGTATTTAGTTCTACCTATAGGGATGCGTTCTCCATTTTTGAGTTCTGCGATGTATTTACTGCCAGTTTCAACAAAGATTTCACTCATTTCGGACATCTTTAATAAGTACGATTTATGAATACGTTCAAATGATCCTGACAAGAGTAGTTCTAACTTTTCGAGGGATTTATCATGTAATTCCTTAGAGCCGTCAGCTAAATAGAGTTCAGTGTAAGTGCCAGCGCCCTTTATATAAATTAAATCTTCAATCTTTATTAATTGAATACGCCCTCTTTTTTTGACGGCCAAAAATTTAACTTCATTCGACGCAATTTGCTCTTTTGATTCTGTTCGATTAAAAGCTTGTTCTAATCGGTCTCTATTGAATGGTTTAGGTACAAAATCTAGCACACCATATTCAAAGGCAGTAATAGCTTGCTCTTTATTGGCAGATATAATAATGGTGTGAAAAGACTCTGAAACCGCTCCCGCTAAAATATCAAACCCGTTTTCACCATTAAGGTTCAAATCAAGGAGAACGAGATCCAATTTGTGGTTTGCAATAAACTTCAATGCATCTGCAAGTGTGTCAACCTGATTCAAGGATTTCAAACCATTGCCAAAGATATCTCTTGTCATACGTTCAATACGTTTGGCAATTCGTGATTCATCTTCGACAATTAAAATATTCATCTATTTATCCGTGAATTTTGATCGTATTTTTCCAACCTTCATTGGTAGGTTCAGATGTAAGTTCCCAATTCGATTGGTAGCTTTCGGTCAACCGGGCCTTGACATATTTAAGTCCTGTCCCATCTTCTTTTTGATTGGAAAATGAATTCATGCTTTTAGCAAATGTCAGGAATGTATAGCACTTGAAACTACTTTTCGATTCAAAATCAAGTTTAAATTTGATGGTGTTATCGTCAAGAGGCATGCTGTGAGTAATGCCGTTTTCTAGTAAAGTATGTATGATAGCAGGTGGTATTTTTTGATCATAATCCATTCCTTCTACTTTCCAATCATATTTGATTTCTTTACGATATGCCATGATCTCTATGTGTGATTGACAAAGCTCAATTTCCTGTTCAATTGGTATTAATTTTTGATCTTCTATTTGATTAAATAGATCAAATTCTTTAGCCAATGCTTCAATGAATAAGACCCCTTTTTTAGGCGACTCTTCCACCCAATCTATCAATGAAGTTAAGGTGTTCATTAAAAAATGTGGTTGAATGTTTTTCTTTAATAGTTCTAATCGTAAACGTGTGGATTGGACCAATGATGTTTCATATGCCAAGCGTTGAGTTTTGATATTCAAAGCCAATAAGTACAGCATACCTAAGAGAATAAATCCCAGTCCGGCATAAAGACTAATGACAAAACTGGTAGCAAAATAAGTTGCCATAGATAAAACCAATGTCAATAGTACAAGACGTGAGCCTCTTATATGTTTGTTTACTCCGTGTAAAACGATTGCACATGAAAATACCCACATGCTCAATACCATACAACCTGCCTTGAAGTCAAAAGCGTGGTGCTTAAAAAGAAAAAAGAAAATGAGAAATACGGGATATATGATAAGCGACAGTTTTCGTTTGGGATATGGAAACTGCATAGAAAAATAGAATGGGATCAAAAATGTTATTCCCAGCAAAAATGTGCTAATAATTTGCAGCCGGATAACGTGATAACTATAGTGCAATGGCAAATACTCTTTGCTAAAAACAGTTACAACCAATGCAAACACCAGGAAACAACAAATGCTAAAAATAAGGGTTGAATAGGCCTTCTTATTGCTAATAAATAGAAAAAGAAAATATAGAGAAGTGATTAAAAACGTACCAGCAAAAATATGCATGTACGTATTTTGAATAAGACCATCCGTTAATAAGTCATCATAATAATTAATCTTCAATTCATGTATATATGTGTGATCCGGAAAATGGAGTAAGCTTGCTCTAAGCGCGATCACATGATTGCCTTCCTCAGTGAGTTGACTTGGAATGCTAAAGTTAGCCCAAAGTTCTCCTGCACGAGGAAGTGTTTCTTCTTGACCGGGGTTCCCGTTTTTTCCAATGAGCACTCCATCCCAAAAAATTTCATATTCACCATAAGCCTCCAATTGGATTCCATATTGACGCAATGATTCTGGAGCTTTTAATATTTCAATATTAATTCGATACCAAAGTATTCGACCATCATTCAGTAAAGGCCTTTTATGACTCCATGCTGCGTCATTATAATCCTTAGCTGACCAGCCTGACTCATCTCCAATTTTATATACCGTCTCATGTCTCTTGTAAACAGAGGCTTCTGTAGCTGCAATCACTTGCGAAATGCCTAATAAAAGAATAAGAGATATTAAAGATTTCAAGACCATTTTATAATAATTATAAGTGCAAGCTAATGATATATAATCGCTTCTTTGAGCAGTTCATGATAGTATAGAGCAGTTGACAATTTATATAATGTATTATAGTAACCGCCATAGGATTTTTGAAGTTTAAGTCTTGAAACTTAGAATAAACAATCACATGAAAATTACTCAATCACTAAAATTGTTATTAATCCCGTTGCTCATAACTGGTTGTAGATCACAACCTAATAGCCAAGTCATTAACAGTAGACTTCTTTCCATAAATGAATTGTCTCAAAAGATTGCTGATGGTGTTTATGGTAAATATGATGCTCTCCTTATTTCAGTTGAAGATAGTCTGGTTTTTGAATCTTATTATAGAGAAGGGATAGTCGACCAACCTCATCGACAAGCTTCCGTGTCGAAAGGGTATGTATCACTTGCTGTCGGAAGGGCTATTCAACTCAAGCATCTTACATGGGATGACCTGAAGAAGCCAATTGCCGAACTACTCAAAGATACAATACCCAACAACTGGGCAGCAGGAACCGAATTGATCACTATGCGTCATTTGCTAAGTATGCAATCAGGAATTAGACTGAGTGAAGAACAAAAAAAGCAGATCAGTGACAGCAGTAAAATCAAAGGATATGATATTCTCAATGCGATATTGGAAGCAAGTGAGCCTATTAATCAAGCCTCTCAAACATTTTTATATCAGGGTTATGATGTCAGAGTAGCATGGTATGTTTTGAACAGTTTAGTACCAGGAACAGCTGATGACTTCATCAAAGAAGAGCTTATTTCAAAATTGGACATAACCAACTTTAGCTGGAAGAAAGATGTGAATGGACAATTGTATCCTCATTATGGCGCGAACATTACGTCTCGCGATATGCTCAAATTTGGAAAACTGGTCAATGACGAAGGAAAATGGAATGGGGAACAGCTTATTCATAAAAAGTATATATCGTGGGCTACCAACCATATCACACAACCCAAGGTTGCTTGGATACCCGAAAAATACCACTACGGATATTATTGGTATCAGACCAATCTTGTCGTGGATGGCTATCATTATGATATAAAATTTGCCTGGGGAGGTGGTGGTCAGTATATCATTGCGGTCAAAGAATTAGATATGGTCATCACGATAACAGGAAATGATCGTGATGATACTATACTTGAACCTGCCTTATCTACGATTCTCCCTGCATTTGACAAAAAGGAATATCCTCCCCTTGAAGGTCCGTATATGGGTCAGGAGCCACCGGGAATGATCGCTAAGCCATTTGCTCAAGGTATCATCTCAAGAGAAGGATGGGAACTTGAAGGGGTTTTCGCACCAGGTATGAAAGAGTTCTATTATGTCATTGATCGAGGTGAATACACAACTTATAACCCAGACAACTTCCAAGCTTATGTGGTAGGTTTTCGAATGGAAAACAACGTCTGGAAGAAGTACACAGAGTTTAAACGTATGGGTGAAATGACCTTTTCACCGGATGGAACTAGAATGCATCTCGCCAAAGGCTATAGAGATCGAATTGGTGATGAATGGACAGAACGTAAGTTTTTAGACCCTATGATCAATCGAAAGGAGTGGGGCATTATGCGCTTGTCTGCATCTAAAAAAGGAACATATGTCTTTGACGACTATAAAAGTAAAGATCTCATCCGTATTTCTACAGTCCAGGATGGGAAGCGACAAGATCCAGTTGAATTAGGCGTTGAGGTCAATACAGGCAAGTATACCGCTCATCCCTTCATTGCACCTGACGAAAGCTATCTTATTTGGGATAGTGAACGAGAAGGAGGTTACGGTGATTCTGATCTCTATATCAGTTTTAAACTGGACAGTGGATTATGGGGACCAGCTATCAATATGGGGGAAGGTGTTAATTCGCCCAATTGGGATGCATTTGCTTCAGTTACCCCCGATGGCAAATATATCCTCTTCAATAGAGATGTAGATGGAGATGAAGGTGGAAATACCGACATCTACTGGGTGGACGCTCAAATCATAGAAACACTGAGACCTTAAATTACTAAAGATGAAGAATCACTATAAATTATTTCTAATACTCAGTTTTTTGACCATCAATTCTATTCAAGCCCAAGAGAACAGCACCTCTTTAGAATTGCCACAAACACAGGTATACAAAATCCAAGACAGAAGTAATGACAGACAATATGATTTATTCATAAAAGTACCAGCCAATTATGCTAAGCAAAAGGATGAGCAGTACCCTGTGCTTTATTACACCGATGGACCTTGGCATGTGGAAATGGTATCAGGGATTACTGAATATATGATGGAAGACCTCATATTGGTTGGGATATCGTGGCAAACAGATATGGATGATAAAATGATTGAAGAAGTTGGGCCTTATGTGAGTAGGTTCCGAGACTATTCTATTACTGAATCTGATAAACCTGAAAAGCAAGCCAAATATCAGTTTGGGCAAGCTAATGATCATTTAAAATTTATACGAAAGGATGTGATTGAATTTGTCGAAAACAACTTTAGGGCTGACCCTAATAATAGCACTTATTTTGGGTATTCTTTGGGTGGATTGTTTGGTGCCTATATCTTAATGTCTCAACCTGAATCCTTCGACAACTACATTCTGGGAAGCCCTTCTCTCTGGCAAAAGGATATACCTTCCTTAACTGAATTGAACCCTGACGGAGAATTGAATGCCAAAGTATTTATTTCCTGCGGTAGTATGGAAGACAAACTAGGTAAACAGGTTGATGAGTTTATCGCAATGCTTCAAGCAAAAAATGATCAGAACCTAAGCCTTACTCACGAGATTATAGAAGGCACACATCAAACGGCTTCTCCTTTAACGGTAGTGAGAGGCGTAAGATGGTTATCACTAAACACCAATTTTTCTGACATGAAAAGTCCATATTTTGGGCAAAAGGTGCCTGGTTTGATTCCTGAAATTTTTGCTTCAAACATTCTTTCCGTAAAGCATCGTGACCGAAATGGGTTCTTTTCAAACGATATGAAAGAATTCTATTTTGTGAGAAACAATGAGCAAAAAGATACATGGACATTGATTAAATATAAATTCAGTGAACAGGGATGGCAAGAATCTATAGTTGGTCCAAGAATAGGCCGACCATTAATGGCTCCTAATAATGAAATAATGCATTTGGGTGGGAAATATGTGGAAAGAACAAAGACTGGATGGTCTGAAGTTAAAAGCCTTGGACCCCTAATTGATCGCAAAGACTGGGGTATCATGCGTCTCACTTCATCCTTGAAGGGCACCTATGTATTTGATGATTATAAAAATGGTGATGTCATTCGTATCTCAAAAATTAAAGATGGCAAGCGTCAGAAACCCATAAAGATGGGTCCAGAAATCCAGAATGGAGAGTATTCAGCCCATCCATTCATTGCACCAGACGAATCTTATTTAATCTGGGATTGCGAAAAAGAGAGTGGATATGGTGACATTGATTTATACATATCATTTCGACAGGAGAATGGATCTTGGTGTGAAGCTATTAATATGGGCGCTGAAATAAACACTAGCGCTGGAGATGCGGGTGGGTACGTCACACCTGACGGTAAATATTTCTTCTTTAATCGATCCAGACCAGAAGAGGACAAGAACCTAGCAAAAGCAGGAATCTATTGGGTAGATGCCAAAATAATTGATGAACTCAGACCTTAAATGATATAATACATGAAATCTGTCATATTCGTAATAATGACAAGCACTATATCGCTGAACACTGTTTTTGTTCAAAAAAGTTAATTTTCGAATACCAATTAGTCCTTATAGACTGAAAGCGGAAAGTCTTGTCCGGAGCTAAAACCGGTAGGAAACTGGGCTGATGCCCCATATTTTTCTGAGATTTGTGGAACCTGATCTTCCATGTAAGCCTTGAGTTCATTGACTGTGATTTTCCCATCTTTCTCACCCCCATCAGCATTTCCTTTTAGTCCTTCTAACAAGGTGTGAGTAAAAACACCATGACCTAGTTCTGCAAATTCTGTTGCAAATTGCTGGGAACCACTTGCAGCAAGCACTACTGTTCCAGAGCTGCGTGCCAATTGAACTATTGCTTTTTCTTCAGGAGACCCTCTCATAGCAAAATAATCAGCTGCACCACCTGAATGACAAGCATCAAGCAAAATCAATTGTTTTTGTGCTGGAATATTGGCAAACAAACTTTTAAGTTCAGCAGAAGATATGCCTCTTTCTTTTAACATTTGTTTTCGTCCATAGAGTTGAGTAATATCATGTGGTACTAAATAGTAACTATTGGCGGCATTGTCAAGATCAATAGTTCCATGACCAGCATAATAAAACACAAAAACGTCTTGAGGATGAGCTGCATTTGAAATGTCCTCAAACTTTTTAATAATATTTTCCTTGTATGCTTCTTTATCATATAGTGTTTCCAAGTGAACATTTTCAAAAATGCGAGCTGAACCAAGTTGAATTTGATCAAGAAAAGTCACAGCATCTTTGTAAGCATAATTGAGGTTATACAATGGATTGAGATACTCGTTGATTCCAATGGCAAATACATAAAGATCGGCTGCTGCAGCAATTTCCCCTGTATAGTTAATATCAATTACGTTCGGTCTTGATTCTATGCCTTGTAGGTTGGTCGCAACTATTTTAAACTGATTGATACCTGGTAGTAGGTTGACTTCAAATTCTTCTTCCAATACGTGTTCATTTGAAGAAAATTCTTCTTCAGAAAAAATTAATTTAGTATTTTGATAGACCGATATACTTGATATTCCAGAACCTCCATCATGAACTTTTGATCTCAATACCACTTTGTTATTGTCGCTTTGATAGGCTTGACCTTTTAAAGGTAGAATGAATGCTTTATTATCATTATCCAGTTTATATGGAGAAATGAACATGGCTGCAGCTGGGCGTTGAATTTTACTTAAATCAAAGCCTCGGGAACCACTTGAAACTATTAATTGGTTGACTTCTACCACTTGCTTAAATGCTTCGGCTACTTGTTCAGGACGGTATAGAATTGAAAAGAATTGGTCTCCCTTGTATTGATCTGCAAAACCCCCATCATTGTTTATCAACCATCCAAATTCAGCACTCCCTTCGCCACCAGAGGTAAAATATCCTTCAGATGTCCATAAAACCCAATCGTTTAGATTTTTAATGAACAAGCTAGCAAAAGGGTAGGACACCTTTTTCACGTCATTTCGTTTCCAAAAGTGGATTACTTCATCTTCGGCACCAGAAATGATATAATTTTCATTCATCAGGATTGACCGGACACCACCATGGTGCCCTAAATATTCTTTCTCAAGTTGCCCTTTCACATACAACTTAAGACTGAAATCACTTCCCACAAGTGTCGAGTCTTTTGAAAGAGAAATGGCTTTCAATATTCTCCCGTCTTTGAATTTGTTATTTTGAATTTTATACTGGCCGTTTTTTATTAAAAAAGGAGATTTTATAAGTTTTTCTGAATGAATTATCTTTTTAGAAAAAACTTCTGATGAGGCCATCAAAGCAAAATCCGACAAGCTAAAAGTGTATTCATATTGTGTGGTAGATCGATCGTTAGCTATGAGTAAGTTACCTTTTTTATCAAATGCTAAGTCCGTGATACCCGTGCTTCCTCCATCTAGTTTATTTATAACCCCTCCATTAATACCATTCCATATCAACAATTCATTCCCATTTCCTCCAGAAGAGGCAATGGTATACTGTCCGTCTATTGAATTAGGATGAAATGCTGCTGCGTAAGCGGTATTATTATGCGCATTGAAAGACGATAATTCACTGCCTGCAGGCAAACTAAATGTTTTGGCTTGACCTGTGTTCTCAGTTAATACCACTATAACTTTAGAATCTCGTGATATCGAAATACTTGAGATTCTATCATCCATAATTGCTATTTTTTTTATGAATTTTCCTTCTGCTGTATATAGGTTGACAAAACCGTCTTCACCACCAGAAACAAGGTATTCACCATTCAATGAGTAAGCTACTTTTGTAGCCGGCAAATAATGGATCTTAAGCTCTTTAATTAAACTTAATTCGTTTAGTGAATAGATTGTCAAGGGTCTGTTGCTACTCGTTAATGCAACTGTTTGATCATCTTTAGAGATTGAAATGTCATAAATTTCCTCACCGATATCAATGGTTTTATCCAATGAAAATTGGTTTAAACCATCATTTTGCCACACTGTTATTTCTCCAGATTTACTTCCAGCGATGATCTTATTACCATCAGAAGTGAAATTGACAGATGTTACGGGATTGTCAAATGCCTGAATTTCAGTTACTAATTTACGAGTTGTTGAATTGATGATTGAAATCACACTTTTACCACCACTATTATTGTTAAACCCACCCAGTGCTATTAAATCTAATTTTTTACAGAAGGAAGACGTATAAATCATACCAAAACTACCTGAACTCGAATTAAGATATTTACGGTCTAATTCTTTAGCAGCTTCAAAATCCCACCACCTTATGCTTTTATCTTCTCCTATTGTGAAAAGTTCATTCTGAGAAGTGAAATGAATTGATCGTATTTTACCAGTATGACCTGTGGCATTCACAATAACCTGAGGACTTTGTGCGATCACATGAACGGAAAAAGCCAAAAGAAACGTAAGACTATATTGGAATTTCATATTCGAAAAGTATATAAAAATTTAACTATATACATATATTAGACAAAATATCATTAACTGACAATGAAGTCAATAATTCTATCACTCTTTCTGACACTTTCATATTATTATTCATTTGCTCAGTTCAATTCAATTGAAGAAAATAATATTCCAAAACTCATTGATGGAGATATCAAGTTTGGTGATATTGATTTAGATGGAGATATAGACTGTATTATTAGTGGTTTCGATGGAGTTCAACCCATTACAAGGGTTATGATCAATGAAGGTTCAAATAACTACTCTGTATTAAATGTTGATATAATCAATCTGACGCAATCGAAAATTGTCTTGGTTGACTTCACTAAGGATCGATTCTTAGATTTATTTATTTCCGGTATTGATGATGCTGGTAATTCACAGTTCAGAATATACAAAAACCTTAAAGGAGAGTCTTTTGAAGATATCAATACCTCAATAGCCACCTTTGACAATGGTGATTTTGAAGTATTTGACATTAATAGTGATGGAGATCTAGATGTATTGATCACCGGATTGATAAATGGCAATATTCAAACTAGATTCTATTTCTCAGATGGCAATCAGTTTTACAACCAAGAATTTTATTTTGATGGTTTGGTTGATTCTAAAATTGTAGTTGCAGATTTTACCAATGATTCTAGAAAAGATATAATTATTCAAGGCAAAAACATCTTTGGTCAAAACGAAACCAAAAGGTTTATACAAGGGCCAGGAGGAAGGTACATAGTGCATTTGGATGTCCCACTAAACATTCCTCATATCGATGCGATTGAAAAAGGCGATTTTAACAGTGACGGCTATGATGATCTCGTACAGTTTGGGTTTTCTCTGTTAACATGGCAATTTCAGACAAGCATTTTTTGGGGAAAGGAATTTGGATTTGAAAAAACCCCTAGTGTTTATCCAGCAGTGGATTTTAATAGAAGTAGAGGATTTTATTTTAAAATACTGGAGGTGATAGACATAGATCAAGATGGCGATGATGACATACTTCAAGCCGGAGTTACAGAGACAGGGGTAGGCTTTCATAGCTTAATTAATGACGGTACTGGCAATTTTGAAATTCAGCAGAATGACTTAGAGATCAACTATGGTCCAGATATCCGGAATGAAATCCAATATTTTGCTTTTGGAGATATAGATCAGGATGGTGAGCTTGAAGTTTTAGTGCGATTTGTAGAAAATGTAGTGGATGAAATAGGTAATCCAATAGGAGGGGATTTTTTCAATACATTTTTTACACTAGAAAATGGAACCTGGTCAACAATAGAAACAGTCGATCCTTTGTTTGAAGGTGGTCCGTTTGAATTTATTAATGTAGAAAGTAAACCTCCTTTGTTAGTTTTTTCTGGGATAAGTGAAGCTGGCTTAATAGAGAGTAAAATATATTCGATTGAGAACAATCAATATTTACCAGATTTAGATGTTTTCACTCCGATTAATCTAGAAGGGAGTTTAGCAGTAGGCGACATTGATCAGGATGATGATGATGATTTGGTTTTTGCATTAGTAGACAACAATACTACGAGTATTATTCTGTATGAATATGACAATAATACGTTCTCTCATAAGCAAACCATAATAATGGATCAGTCGTATTGGGAGAATTCAGTTCAGTTGGTTGATGCCAATGGAGATGGAGTAAAAGATATTTCAATTAATACAGGGGGGATAGAAGGGGTTGATTCGCAGCTAATATTATATGAGAGTATGGAAAATGGACAGATCAGTAATGAAAGACAATTGATCTATTCTGCTTCTAGTAGTAGAATTGCTTCTTCCGTTTGGTTAAATCTTAATGATGATAATACTTCAGAAGTCTTTTTTAATGGGTTGGAGGAGAATGGGGTTGTTTCGGTTGTAAATTTATTTAAAAGAGTTGATGATGATTACCGCTCCATTATTGAAAATTTCCCAAAGTTGAATGATGGTGATATTGCTACGTGTGATCACAATAAAGATGGATTATTGGATGCATTAATTGTCAGTGGTAATATGGGGCCATCCATTCTTTTGCTAGGAACGGGTAATGGTTCTTTTGATCAGTATAATTTAGATATCGGACTCTATCAAATGCCTCGTATCCTTTCATTAGACTATGACTTGGACGGATCGGACGATATAATTATTTCCGAATTTTCTGAAAATGCTGAGCAGAAGACTTTTGGGTTTTCCAACACCGGAGATACGACTTTTGTTAAGACTTTTGAATTGGAAGGTCTTTCAAACGGTGGAATATCATTAGTTGACTTTAATTCTGATAAAATATTGGATGTCTTTATAAGTGGAAAAAATTCGCAGGGAGTTTTCAAAAATTACATCTATGAAAATCAAATTGGTTATACAAATGAGTTGCCCAATAGTCCGATTGGGCTTTCAGCAGAAATCGATGAGAATGAAGTCGTTTTTAGTTGGTCATCAGTTCCTGAAGCGCACTCCTATAATCTTGAAATATTAAGTAATAGTGGAGCCTACTCTTACCTTTCTAGTGATTCAACAGGAAAGAGAATCAATTATTCACGTGGTAATTCCGGCGCATCTAATTCATTAACCATAGATGTAGATCAAGGCAGTTATTGGGCAAGAGTTCAGTCGATAGACAATCAATACATAGGATCAGCATATTCTGATTCTATTACTTTTCAGATCGATACGCCAATTGATGACTCTCCTTACCGGAAACTCACCATAGATGAAATGAATGATTTCGATCTAGATGATTCAAAAGGATTTTGGGCAGACATGAATAATGATCACTACCCTGACTTCATAACCATTGGGAAGTATAATAATTCTGATTCTTCAGAGGATTATTATTTTCTCGTATTTGAAAATACTGGGAGCAATGACCTGAAATTAAGTTTGCAGAGTCCGATCCAAAGACCCTCCGAAGTTGATATACAAATCAGTGATCTAAATAATGATGGATTGGCAGACTTTATTTTTCAAAACATTTTATTCAAAAATGAAGGTAACATGCAGTTCATCAGGTCGGAAATACCAATTGTGCAATACTTAGCAGATGATGCTAAACTGGTTGACATAGACAATGACGGTTTTACCGATATCAATTTCAATTCCATAACACTAATCAATCTTGGGGATTTTGTGTTTTCAAGTATGGATACTTTTGATGGTTACAATCCAACTGAAGTCAAATGGGGAGATATCGATGGAGATAGTGATTTGGATGCGTTTATCGTTGAAGAAATTAATGCAAATACTGGAGAGACTAGATTGTCCCTTCTTTTAAATAATGGTAATGGTGATTTCCATGCTTCCGATATAAGTTTTGATAATACAGTAGCCTTACATCGTTGGGGTTTTATTGATTATAACCAAGATGGACAGTTGGATATGTACCACTTCTTTTTTGATAATGACTATGGATATGTTTTTTATCTAAATAACGACATGCAATTTGATATAGTCAACGATCAAGCCTTGGAAAGTATTAATTTCGAATTCAGCCCTCAATTTCCTTTTCAATTTGTTGACATTGATGGGGATGGAGATTTTGATTTTAATAACCAGGTTGGAGAGTTATTCAGGAATGAAGGTGAAAGCTTTGAGTTAGTAGAACGGTATAATTTTAAGATGAGTTGGGCAGACATAGACTTAGATGGTGATGTTGATTTTCAATTGGGGTCGAATGTATATTTAAATCGAACAAATCAAATATCGGCTTCTCCTTCTGTCCCAATAAACTTGAGATCGGAAAAGAAAGATGAAGGTTATCTACTTAGTTGGGATCAACCGGATGGTGATAGGGGATATGGCTATTCCTTAGAAGTTTATAAGGATGATGAACTTTTCATTTCTGCGAAAAATTACGGTTTAGGGTCTCGTGATGCTTCTTTACTGGGCAACGCGGGAATCAATACCAATTATTATATCAAGGACCTACCTGTTGGAAAATATTCATTCAAGGTTCAAGCCATTAATATCGGATTGATGAGTAGTTCGTTTTCGGATTTTCAAACATTTAGTGTTGATTATTTTGATATTTCAATTCTTCATAAATTAGAAAATATTCGAATTTCATCACTAGCCACTGCTGATATGGATAATGATGGAGACCTTGATTTATTAGTAAGTCCAGATCCTAGCAGTTTAGAAATATTTAGTGGCCTTCTTATCAATGAAAATGGATCTTTTGATGAGGTTTTTAATTTGTCAGAGTATGGCATCTTATCTGGAAAACCTTGCCTTGCGGATATAAATCATGATGGATTCATCGACATTATTGGCAACTTCAATGACATCAGTAAAATTCTATACAATAAGGGTAATCTAAACTTTGAAGAATACTTATTGGAAGGTATTGAAGCCTACAGTGAATTTGAAGTACTTGATATTGACGGGGATGGAATCAAAGACTTATTGTTTGATCAAGAGAGGAGATTTAGCAATGACAAGGCAAGTTATATCTGGTATAGGCAGGATGATTTAGATGGAGACTTTTCACTTGGCAATGGGATTGACAGTACTTTTTATTTTCCTCAGCAAATCGTCACAGGTGATTATGATTTGGATGGCGATATGGATGTGTTTGTATCTGGGAATTATGAATCTGCTTTTGTTGCGAGTAGAGAGGGCGAAGATATTTTATACCAGAATGATGGATCTGGCAATTTTTTACAGGTGTTTGATAATTTTTCAGGCCATCTTGGTAGTCAGGGGGGATCAACTGCAGCCTTCGTAGATCTCACACAAGATGGCTTTGTGGATTTAGTATTTAGGGGAGCATTTCCTTTGGTACTAGAAGGAGATGCTATTGGTAAGTTGGATCCTATTGATGTTGATTTCCCTCCAAGTTCTGGGCCAAGTATAAGTGGTGATTTTGATGGTGATGGTGATTTTGATGTCGTCTTTATTAATGATTATGATGGGATTTCGTATATACTAGAAAATTATGGGGGGGCAGCTTTCAAAAAGAAAGTATTTGAAGCACCTCCAATTTCTACCGGCTTTAATAATTATGCAGTTGGGGTGTCTGGTGATTTTGATAATGATGGAAGGCTTGATTTAATAGTTTGCGGAGAAGAACCAAGCAGAGGTGATTTCACAACTTATCTTATCACCAATACAAATGGTGCTATTTCTGAACCTCCAATGCCGCCATTGAATTTGCAATCGTCAGCCAAAGACAGTATTGTGTCACTGAGCTGGTCAGCCAATGATATCTTGCCCACATATAATCTTTCCATCACCAATGAGTTCGGAATAGAAGTCTTATCTGCTGAAGCTTCATCTTCAGGTGGTCAATTAATGCCAAAGATTGGAAACATGTCCTATAGGAAATCCCATACAATGAGTTTACCTGATGGAGAATACACCTGGAAAGTTCAATCGGTGAATGCGGCATTTCAAGGAAGTGAGTTTATTGAAGGTGAATCTTTTGTGATATGTTCGGCCTTTGAGAGTATTTCTTTTGGTTTCTCTGTAATCGGTAGTGAAGAATTAGCGATTAATTCTGAAGTTCAATTTGTTGATACGAGTAGGGTTGAGGGTTTGACTTACTTATGGGATTTTGGAGATGCAAGTACATCCACAGAAGTAAGCCCCAGCCATGCATATACTATGACTGGGGAATTTAATGTATCACTTTTGTTATCAAATTCCTTAGGTTGTAAGGTAAGCGTAAGTTCAACAGTGAGGGTAGAAGAGGGCATCAATGTCAGGATTGCTAATATCATTACCCCGAATGGAGATGGTAAAAATGATTTTCTGTACATTGAAAATATAGAGAGATATCCAAATAATACATTGAGTTTTTATTCCGCTACAGGTGCATTACTTTATTCAGCATCAGGATATAACAATGACTGGTACGCAAAAGTGGGGGGCAATTATTTACCATCAGGTTCTTACATGTGCGTTTTGAAGATTGATCAATTTTCTACTCAAATTCAACAATCAATTAGCATAATGAGATAAAAATGAAAAATCTTATTTATCCATTCTTATTAATACTCCTAACGACAAGTCTTGCTCATGGTCAGAATCTGCCGATTTTTCACCAAAAACTTACGGATGATTTTATGTTCAATTCAGCATATACTGGAATTTCAGGAGGATCCGTATCAGTTAATTATCGTAAGCTGTGGACTGGAATTTCTCAAGCACCCGATATATTCTACACCTCAGGTCATGCCCAATTAAAAAGCTTGCCAATAGGATTAGGAGGTAGCTTATATACAGAGAGGCAAGATTATATTTCAAATTTTAGAGGATCTTTTTCAACTTCCTATCAGATAGATCTATCAAGCGAATATTCCCTTTCTTTTGGTTTAGGGGTTGAATTTTTCCAATCCAATATTGATCAAAACAATATTTTCGTGAAGGATTTAGATGACCCTTTGCTGGACGTACCAAATACTATTCAATGGGATCTATCATCAGGCATCGTCCTTTCTCATGAATTATTTGATTTTGGTCTAGGATATGGGAGAATGATTAGTGATTGGTCCAATGATTCTACATCAATATTTGCAAGTTTTGTGGCTTTGAATGGAAATGCATACATACCAGTCCGTTATGGTTATGATATTTTGGAACCTCGGGTATTCTATCAAATCAATCCTGTTGGAGAAAATATTCTCAATGCATCTGTTTTTTATACTTATGATAATCAATATCTTTTAGGTGTTTCATATAGGTCCGAGTCAGTGGGAGCGGTGAGCATAGGGCTGAGATGGGATAATCGATATTTATTAGCCTATTCTGTAGAATCTCGACTTGATAAGGAAGGATCAGAATTGGGTTTTGGTCATGAATTAACACTTCGTTTTGACCTTAATAAACAATGTTTCCGACGAGTTAATAATAATACAACTAAAGGTATCAATTCCAGTACATTCAGGAAAAAGTCCAATTAGATTTATTTTCCGCTAGAATCAAATTCTCAACATATTACATCTTTACCCCGCTAGATAACACTCTCTTGTCATGCTATATCCTCTTTTCATTAGGGTTATGGATTGATTTCAATAGATATTTCCTGATCAATTAACATGATGAAGAAGAGAGAATAAGGTAGGTGTAGAAAGAGTGAAACTATCAAATATGGCAGAAATGACCCACCTACCTTAACAAAATATATAGCCTTTATATCGATAAGTTATGAATCAAACAGGCAAACAGAATAGTCTGAATATAGCAACTGAAGCCAAAAGCCTTAATAAGGGTCCTTTTATCTTTTTCTTATTGTAGATGCGTTATTAGTTTTTCTCTTTGATTCTAAATATTGCAGCTTCTTTGAATTTCTCATTTTTAAAAACTCGGTTTTTTCCTTTTATATTTCCTCAATTTTATTGCTTAATTCCTTGTTTCAAAAAACCATGTAGTAATAAAACTGCTGTATTTATTCTGGATGAATTTAGAATCTTTAAGAGTAAAGATTCTATTGAAATTTTATAAGGCTATGATTTAGAGATAAGAAATAGTGAACTTGCTTAGAACCGACTTATTTAACTGCGGCATTCTTTTTTTTGATATTCGATCAACTTTAATTGGATGTTACAAACAAATAAGCTTTCTTAAAACTCAATTAATTCACAAACCATAGTAAGGTCCTTCCAATTCTTTACACGAGGTATATAAAGTAATAGAAATGAAAAAAGACAAAGAAATATATTTGATGATAATACTGATCATTACTTCATTCTCTATTTCGTCATTTGCATCCACTGGGGAATCGAATCAAGTTGTAAAAAGTATTGCTCAAAAAGCTCAATCAAAAAAGGTGATCATTACAGGTTCCAATCGAGGATTAGGTCTCGGGTGGACAAAGTACTATCTCAAGGCGGGATACTTCGTCATGGCGACATGCAGGAAACCTGAAAAAGCCACGGATCTAATTGAACTGGTTGAAAAATATGGTGATCAATTGCAAATTGAACAATTGGATGTGACATCAGAAACTTCTTTTGATGCCTTGTCCAAAAAGTTGAAGAGTGAAGGACAAATCTTTGATATTGCTATAAGCAATGCAGCTGTTGCAGTTGGCGAACAATTTGGGGAATGGACTTTAGAAAACTTCGAATTTATTTTGCGGGTTAATATAATTGGTACTGCTCTATTTGATCAAATGATAAAACCTTTTCTTATAAAAGGGTCAAAATTGATACAAGTATCATCAGGTATGGGATCTATTCAGTATAATGTAAACCCAAAAGGGCCTTTGGATGCCTATGCCATTAGTAAAGCAGGTGTGAATATGTTAACCAAACGAATTTCGGCACGATTCGAAGAGGAAGGAATAATTGTAGTTGCAATTAATCCGGGTTGGGTAAAAACAGAAATGGGTGGGAAAGATGCACCAGAGACTGTAGAATTTTCCATCCAAAAGATGGCATCAACTGTTGAAAACTTGACCATGGAAAATAGTGGTGGGTTCTACAATAAGGATGGAGAAGTATTGAAATGGTAAAGTGAAGGACTTGCAGATTAAATGGTACCCACAAATCTTATATCAAATAGCTTCATTGCATTAATTTCCTTTTATTCTTCTCCATAGTTTTGCTAACATTTTAGGACCATCTGCACTACGCTTGGCAACTTCAGTAAAGGTAACTAGACCAGATTCATCTTGGGTAATTCTGTATTTAAATACAAAGTCAGTTGCGCCAGGTTCCATTGAAAGCAACCCAAACCTCATATCGCTAAAATACATCTTACCTTCTTCGTTTGATATAACATACCAACCTTCAGTCATATCAATCATTCGTTGAATTCGTTCATCATCAGCTAGTTCACCTAGTAGATGATGATTTTTTTGATAGGAGTAAAAGGAGATGGGCTTTGAATCGAAGAGTGAGTAGTGGCTTAATAAATAAGCGTCCTTTGTATCCACATTTGCGCTCCATAGAATTGAGTTGAGAGGAGAAGGACGTGTGCTTAGATTTGTATAAGCTATTTTTTGATCTTCAAGTGCCAATTTAAATTGCCGGTAAGTAACTCCTTTGAGCACAATCGTAATTAATAAGTACCCAGAACTCAACCACAAACCTAGATGATTGTAATATTGGCGCTTTGGGTCAGAGCGTTTAAGGCGCATAGCAATGATGACACATATCAAAAAAGGAAGTGTATACAAGGGATCAATGACGAAAATAGTTTTAAAAGCTAATCGTAGATCAAGTGGCCAAAAAAATTGTGTCCCCCATGTGGTGTGGGCATCAAGTATTGGGTGGGTGACAAAACTCCAAAAAAATAGCCAAGTCCATGACCTCATGTCTTTATAGGATTCATACCGACTCACAATCCATGCAAATACTGGTGCAAAGAATATTGAAAACACAAATGAATGCGTAAAACCTCTATGAAAGTCTAGCGCTTTTGTTGTATCAGTGAAATTTGAGGCCAAAACATCCAGGTCAGGAATCGTTCCAGCTATGGCACCATATAGCATGGCTTTGTTACCCACTTTTTTGCCCATGACTACTTCGCCAACAGCGGCTCCTAATACAATTTGTGTAAGTGAATCCATATTTTCTACTTCAATATTAATCAAACCAAGAACAAGAGTTCTAATGCTCAATCAAACTATCTAATTTCTTTTCTCAATTGATCTAGCAATGACTAAATGTTGTTTCAAAAATGAGAAGCCAAGCCAATAATAGTATGGATCAACAGGATTATGGCTTTCAATTGGAATGGGCTAAAATTTGACGTAAAGGTCTGTTAAAAAAGAAATGTGATGACTTAATTCATATTTCTTTATCAATTTCTGTTTAATATCTACAAATATGAATATTATTGCATTCATTATATCTACAATTATGAATATAATATGTATGTTTAAAATATGAAAGGAACGTACCTTGGTGAATTTGAAGAAATTGTTTTGCTCATTGTTGCGACAATGAATGGTGAAGCATATGGTGTAAGTGTAAAAACGAAAGTCCAAGATCAATTAAAAAGGAGCACAACGCTTAGCGCAGTACACACTGCACTTCATCGACTGGAAAGCAAAGGTTTTGTTATCTCCGAGATGGGAGAGTCCACTAATGTACGCGGTGGAAAAAAGAAACGACTATTCAAGATTACTTCTGAAGGATCGCATGCACTTGAACATTCACGTTCAGTAAGAGAACAACTGTGGGAAGAAATGCACGCTTTAACAAAATCTGTTTGATATGAAAGATCAATCTAAATCACCATCTAGGTTTTTGCTTCGATTATTTCAATGGATTTGTCGGTCTGATCGTTTCGATGAAATCGTTGGTGATCTTTTTGAAGTTTATGAAGAAGATAAAGCAGCTATGCCCGTATGGAAAGCCAGATCACGATTCGCAGTAGGACTGCTTTTATTTTTTAAGCCCGGTAATCTAGCCCATCACACAAATATCAATTTCATGTTGATGAGGAATTACTGGCATGTTGGATGGAGGAACCTTAAAAAATACAAAACCTATAGTGGTCTTAATGTCATTGGATTGACCATTGGTTTGGTTAGCTCTTTGTTTATACTGCTCTATATACTTGAAGAGCTGAGTTTTGATCGGAATTTTGACAACCATGACCGAATTTATAGATCTGCACTAATTGGTGACATTGAAGGTAGTGAAATGAGGTCCGCCAGTTCATGCTTGCCGGCAGGTTGGCGTATGAAAGAGGAATTATCTGATGTTGAACAATTTACCACATTCACAAACGCTGAAAGGTTCACATTTAAACTAAATGAAAAAACACACAGTGAAAAGAAGACTTTTATCGTATCAAAGGACTTCTTTGAGGTATTTGATTTCGTGTTTATAAATGGCAATAAATTTTCAGTATTTGATTCGCCTGGATCAATAGTACTAAGTGAAAGTAAAGCAAATGAACTTTTTGGAACAACTGATGCGATCGGCAAAATCATTGAGTCTCAGAATTACCAACGTAGCACTTACAAAGTAACAGGGGTCATTGCTGACCCTGTGAGAACTTCGCATATCAAGCCCGAGATGATTGTTTTTCGCAATGACAACTGGTATAAAAGCGACGAGTGGACAGAACTCTCTTTTTACAACTATATATTACTAGCTAAAGGTGTGAAACAAGGAAAGGCTCAAAAAACACTGGATGATTTTTCTGACCGGCATTTGAAAGAACCTTTTGAGCAAACATTTAATGGAACAGGAAGACTTGTTTTGCAACCCTTGACCGATATTCATCTATATTCTGATCTTTCTTTTGAAATTGAAACAAATGGCAAAGCCAGAAATGTATGGATCATAGGTGTCATAGGAGTTTTTCTTTTATTAGTTGTAAGCATAAACTATATGAATCTTGCTACATCTAAAGCAACGAAAAGAATTAAGGAAATGGGAATCCGTTCTATGCTCGGTTCGAACAAAAGAATGCTCAGAACGCAGTATATCACTGAGTCTGCATTGTTGACGTTTATTTCATTGGTTATCACCATCTTCTTGGTAGTTTTATTCTTACCCCATTTCAACTTCCTGTCAGGAAAGTCAATTGAACTATCACAGCTCTTTGATGTTAAACTCCTTGGAGCCTTCTCAATAGTCGTTCTTATCATAGGAATAATGGGCGGAAGCTATCCTGGTTTTTTTCTGTCTCGATTTGCAACAACAGATATTTTCAGAAAAAAAGTAAGCCTTGGAAATAGCCACATTCCAATTGGAAAAATATTAAATGCCTTGCAGTTTACGGTAGCCCTTATCGTAATTATCTTAAGCCTTACTGCCTATAATCAACTTAATTACATGAAGCACTATGATTTGGGTTTCGAACAGGACCAAGTGATAAAGATTCAGACGGGTAATCGACTAAATACAGATAAGTACAAAACGGTCAGAACAGAATTATTGAAGTTTCCTTTAATTTCAGATGTAGCAGCTACCATGAAATCCCCAGGAGAAGACATCAATTCAGATGGTTTACCTTTTGAACATGTCGATGGTACTTTTAAAATTAAAAAAATTGAATTCAATACGGTCGACAAACACTTTGTAAATGTCTTAGACTTGGATGTGGTTGCTGGTAGAAACATAGGTGATTTTAATTCTGATCAATGGGGAAAAGCAGCACTCATCAATGAGACCTTGGCGCGTTCGTTGGGGAACAAAACGCCAGCACATGCGCTGAACAAAAAAGTAAAGCTACCAATTGGCATGGACGCTACAGTTGTTGGGGTGGTCAAAGACTTTCATGTTCGTGGATTACAGTCAGAAATCAATCCATTATTACTGGTCAATTTTGTTCCGATCACCACTACAATCCTTGTAAAGGTCAGTCCTCAAACTGTTGAGCAATCGATTAAATTAATCGATGATACGATGTACAAAATTATGGGTCATAAAAATCATCAAATAAGCTTTTTAAACCAGGATTTTTGGGCACAGTATCAGGAGGAAGAACGTCAAAGTCAAATATTGTCGATAGCTGGGGCGATAACTATTTTGTTGTCAATAATAGGATTGTGTGCGCTAGTTTCGTTTACCGTCGAATTGAAAATGAAGGAAATGACCATTCGAAAGGTGTTTGGAGCCACCTTCTCACATGTTGTTTGGCTCTTTATACGTCAGTATACAGGAGTAATAATTTTGGCCGTTTTGATTGCTGCGCCTTCATCGATTTACTTGGGACAACATTGGTTGGAAAACTTTGCCTATAGAACCAATGTTTCTTCTTTGGCCATTGTGGAAACTTGCATTGGATTAGTCTTCCTGATATTTATTATCATTTGGGGTCAATCCAGGAGAAGTTTTCAACTCAATCCAACCGATCAACTTAACCCTGAATAACAATCCCACCATTGAACGCTCATTCAGCTTTTTTGTATAGGGAATTAGAAAGGCTAAAGGTGAATGTGTACAAACCCAACATAACATGGACAATATATTTTCCGTGGATGAGAGGACTATATTAAGTACCTGGAATTAATATTAAACATCCACAAAGAATAGAGTAGTACCAAAGATCATTTCTTCTTAACTTAAAAAATAATTCCTGACTTGTCCCATTTAGGAAATCTCGATCATTAAGGAATTGAAAACATATTTAATAACTTAAAAACAAAAAGAAATGAAAGATTTTATGATGCTTTTCCGTAGTGAGCCAAATCCAAATTTTGAGCCGACACCTGAAGAAATTGAAGCGGAAATCAAATTGTGGATGGATTGGATCGGAGGAATCGCAGCACAAGGAAAACTGAAGAATGCAGGTGAAGCACTAGACTTCAATGGCAAGACCGTGCATGCCGATGGATCTATTACGGATGGTCCTTTCACAGAAACTAAAGAGATTGTGGGAGGCTTTACGATCGTAACTGCCAAAGATCTGGACGAAGCAGTCGCGCTGACCAAAGGATGCCCAGGACTAGAAAATGGTGGTAAAGTAGAGGTCCGAGAAGTCATGCCAACAGGAGATATCCCTAATGATTGATCAACAGAAATTATCTGAGATCTTTAAAACTGAGTACAGTAACCTGATTGCTGTACTCAGCAATTATTATGGCCTAAAGAACCTTCAATTAGCTGAAGACATCGTTTCGGAGACCTTTTTAAAGGCTATGAAGACCTGGTCACACAAAGGCATACCTCAATACCCTCGGGCATGGTTAAGAAAAGTAGCTCAAAACCTCTACTATGAAGATTATCGCCGAGAAAAGAACTTTCAGGACAAAATAAGCAAAGAAGTTGCTACACGATCAGAGCGATTTGAATCGATTGAGATTACCGAAAAACTTATCGAGGACAGTCAATTGAGAATGATCTTTTTGCTCTGCGACCCTGAACTCAACCGTGAAGCGCAGTTGTGCATCGCCCTTCGAATTCTTTGTGGTTTTAGCACAGAAGAGATTGCCAAAGCCCTGCTGTCTAATAAAGAGACGGTTAATAAGAAGCTCTACAGAGCTAAAAAATCTTTACAAGGGAAACTCTCCATAGAAGAAGAATTAACTGCCTCAGATTATCAAAGCCGACTCGATAATGTATTGAGAGTAATTTACTTGCTGTTCAATGAGGGCTATTACAGCAGTACGGAAGAAGAGAATATTCGTAATGAGCTGTGCTGGGAAGCCATGAGATTAGGCATATTCCTATCTAATCAACAACAATTTGAGGTTGATCATGTCCAAGCTTTAATTGCGCTCATGTGTTTCCAAGCTTCCAGACTCAAAGCCCGTCAATCAGATGGAAGTGGTGATTTACTGTATGAGGAACAGGATCAAACTCAATGGGACAATGAGCTCATTCAAAAAGGTCTTGAATATCTAAAATTGTCCTCAAAAGGAGAGAAGGTATCCAAATATCACCTGGAAGCCACGATTGCCTATTGGCATACACAGAAGCAGGAAGAGAAATGGGACCAAATACTCATGCTTTATAACAAACTATTGACCATAGAATATTCACCCATCATAGCCATGAGCCGATCTTACGCTTTGGCCAAAGCACAATCTCCTCAAAAGGCGATAGAAGAAGCACTTAAACTAAAGCTTCAAGACAATGGACATTACTTCTGTTTATTGGCTGAATTGTACAGAATGGACGAAGATATAGATCTGGAAATCAATCATTTGAACAAAGCACTGAAACTAGTCAAGAAGGAGAATGAAAAAGTTTTGATTCAGAGAAAGCTTGAATTGGCGCTAAGTAAAGTCTGATAAGACCATCCTTGACAAACGCATTTGATATCCGAGATTCGAATGCTGGCATAAGAGGTAGATTCCTTATTGGATGCACTCGGGTTAGACTTTTGATTCCGTTCGCTAGTTTTTTATTCATTCGCTGGGTAGAAAGTTTAGGATACTTCCTGATTCTTATTCAGTGAACAAGTTGCTTTTTTTGATGAGATTTTTCCTCCAGATTTAGAGGTCATCACCTTCATAAAAGATTATATACCCAAAAACTCTTTAGATGCTTTGTCTATGATTAGGTTATGACATACCGTATGGCTTTTTTTAAATTGGGAGTCGGGGTTGCCGTCTCTGTCAATATGTGGAACAGAATTACCTGAATCTATTTCTATAACCCCTAAATCACAGGTTTTACAGGCCTGATATGTAATTTCTAAACAAGGGTGTTGATTTTGATTTCTCTTGAAGGATTTTGTAGAAAGGTAATCCATCTTAGATAATACATCTTTAACATTTCCGGCTTTCAACTCTTGACCTTTAAATTTCGCTTTTCCCATCATGTAGTATTCTTGCCATATCAGGTATTTACTGCATTTTTCACAATATATTTCCTGCTGCTCAGCATACGTGTATGTGTAAATAATTACAATAAGAATAAATTCCATAATATGGATGATTGACCAATACCATTCATACCCTAAGGCTAGATGATACAGTTCAAAGATTGAAATTCTTAACAGCATACCTTGTCCCAAGTCTCCGATAAAAAAATCGTCGAACAACGACCCTGCATATGAGCAGTACCAGAAGTATAAGGACAATACAAGAATAATACGTCGGTTTAACACAATATTTCTACTTTCAGATTTATTGAAAACCCAATGAATTAACGCTTTTGTAAATCCGACGATAACGATAAAAGTTAAATGACCTAGCACTAAACTGAATTCTTCATCGAAGGTATTCTCAAAAATAAGTCTAATTGCAAATCCATAAAGGGTGCCAATGACCCCTAGTATTGGCAACATTAAGATTGATATACTTATCAATCGTGGAAAGTTCACCTTGCCACTATGTTTGTAGGTTGTTCCTGGAATGAGTTGTTGGTTAGTCAAAAAAAAGGAAGGGTGTGTTGATGAATATTTGTTATACTAGAAATTATAGAAATTCTAATTTACGAAATTTAGAAGCATCGTTTAGTTAATTGCAGTGCTATTTTGGTAGATTATTCAATATCATCATTGTAGTAAATTGGCCTAAATAGTGTTTTGATTGACGCTTGTAACAGTAGCAAGACCTAAGTACTTTCATTCCTTATAACATGCCTTAAACAAGCTTCAAGGGTTCATGAATGAAATGGTGAATGTACGGGAAATACTAAATGAGTTATTGGATTTGTTGCGAGAGGGCAACCAGCATCTAAATAAGGAGGAAGCCTAAGATGAATACCTGTAGTTCATGTACACATAGGGTGATTCATAAATCAAATAAGATTCCATTATCCCTTGCTTTGCAAGTAGGGTCTTTTATATTTATTTTTTAGCTCTTTACATTTAATATATTCACCTCTAATACTTAATGTCGAAAAAGAAAGTCGAAATTGTTAATACGCCAACTGGTCCTAAAACAGGTTCTGCGCCACTGGATGGATTTCAGATTGTTTCTTTAAAAGAGTTTCATGCCAACAAGCATTTACCGACGGAAACCAAAGAAACGCATCATCAATTATCATTTGACCTGATTTGGATATGCACCAAAGGCAGTGGGGTACATTTTGTAGATTTTGAACCCTACCCATATGAAGAATACGGTGTATTCATTATTAAAAAAGGTCAATATCATGCTTGGAAAGTAGTACCTGATTTGGAAGGATTTTTGATTTTTCTAACTCCAGACTTTTACCTTAAAATGGGTGTAGAGATTCAGATTTCAATTCTACAAGAATCCATCTCAGCTTTGATGCCTCCTTATATTCAAATAAGTGATGCTATAGATCAGCTTGGAGTAGTTCAATTGTGTCACTTGATGCAAAAAGAATACTTACTTAAAAAAGAACAAAACAGCGTTTTAATGGCATATCTAACTGCTTTTCTAAAGAAAATTGAATTTGAGTACTTAGAGAAATATTCCGGTATGAAACGAATGGTCGAGGGATCCCTTTTTATAAAATTTCAAAAGGCTTTAGAGAAAAATATTTCCATTTCAAGAAACGGTAAATTTTATTGTGATCTACTTGATGTTTCCTTTATAGATCTCAACAATAAGTGCAAAATTGTCTCAGGATTTACCTTGAAAAACTATATCGACACTTATTTGATAACCAAGGCTAAAAAGAAATTGACAAACACAGAAAATAATATTTCCGAAATAGGATTAAGTCTTGGCTTTGACGAGGTAGGTAATTTTAGTAAATACTTCAAAAAGCACACGGGCGTGTCACCAAAACAATTCATGTCAACCAACTAAAACAATAAATACCATAATTGGATAAAGATTTACCTTTTTATCTGTAGAGCATGCGATTATATTTGATAAAAAGATTGCCCATGAAAAAACGCTACGTTTTAGCCTTACTATTCTTTGTTGGTTCCTTCTTAAATAGCAGAGCGCAAGAACTAGATGATCCTGAAGTTGCGTGGGATGGATTGCTTTATTTTGGTAATAAAGTGACTTGGGGAAGCAGCAAATGGAAAAATTCAGGAGAGCTTCAAGTGAGGTTGCGGGATTATTCCAAGCAATTGTTACAATGGCAGTTAGAATATGTGGGTACTTATCTTATTTCAAAACATGTTGAACTAGTACCTGATTTTCGATTTACCGTTAAATCCACCCAATATGAATTTCGACCTGGATTCGGTGTGGTGCTGAAACATGGTCAAGGGTATAATCAATTTGTCCATCAGATTAAACACCAGGTTGATTTTAGAACGAACGGGGCAGAAACGACCCAAACTTTGCGTTATTTCCCAACCTATTCTAGAATATTAAATGAACAATGGCTGCTAGGGGTCACAGGTGGGATATACTATAAATTTACTGAAGAGAAGAATGATTTTGAACTGGTGGTGGCTGGAATTAATGGAGGACATATCATCAATAAACAACACGCCATCAATGTAACGACCGCTTTCTTGAGGCAAAAGGATTTTGCTTCGGGTAATTACCTACAAGGTTTTGCATTGATTTGTCGCTTGATCATCAATATCAATAAGGACTACGAATACATGCCCGCTCGATATATCAACTTTTAAACAGATTATTATGAAGAATCTACTAGTTATTACCCTCTTGCTTTTGCTAGTAACGAGCTGCGAACAGAAAGAGGATTACCAACGACAGGTATTTTGCATGTTGTGGTCAGTGGACAGGTCATCATTGAAGAAGGAGTGGCCAATACAGATTTACGGGCTGGTCAGCCTATCCGCTATGATGTCATTACGGATGGAGAATTGCCAGCTGCTGAGGATATTGATCTAGGAGATAAAAAATATCAGTGGCATGCAGATTTGCCTGGTTATCCACCGACACGATTTGCTCCACCAAAAGAAAAGAAACCTTCACCTTTTGAACTTGAACACGACCATAAATAAGACCATGAAAAACCTATTCACCCTATTTATTGCAATGGTGCTGACAGTCAGTACCAGTTTTGCACAAACTCTATTCACCAACGTCAACATCTTCGATGGTACGAGCAAAAAGCTAATCACAGGAAAGGACGTATTGGTAGAAAATAATCTCATCTCTAAAATCGGTAGCAACCTGAAAATACCGGATAGTACGACGGTCATTGATGGCCAAGGCATGACCTTGATGCCTGGACTGATTGATACTCATACGCATATTGCCATCCCAGAGCAGATCAATGCATTGAAAAATGATGTGGATTGGATGTATTGGGGCGTAAGTGCTGCAGCGGTGACCACAGATTGGTTGATGCGCGGATATACAACAGTAAGAGATGCTGCTGGTCCTTCCATGTCTCTTCACAAAGCAGTTGAAGAAGGAAAACTTATTGGTCCAAGAATATATTCTTCTGGGGCAATCATTTCGCAAACTTCTGGTCATGGAGATCATAGATTCTATAATACACCTCACCCCAATATGCCAGGTAACATGCCCTCTTTTTTTCAAACTCCAGGGGCATTTGAGGTTATTGCAGATGGTGTACCTGAAGTACTAAGAGCAACCAGAGAGGTGCTCAAAACAGGCGCTACACAGATCAAGATAGTAGTAGGTGGTGGCGCTTCTTCAAATTTTGGCCCTTTGTATACTTTACAGTTTTTGCCTGAAGAAATAGAGGCTGTTGTACGTGCAGCAAGGGACTATGACGCCTATGTGATGGCCCATGCCTATCATGATGAGTCGATCATCAGAGCTATTGATGCTGGCGTGAGAAGCATTGAACATGGCACCTTGATGACAAAAGTTGGAATGGATAAAATCATGGAAGCTGATGCATGGATTTCACCGTATTTCACCATGCTGAGCCTGCCGTTCGAAACTATTGCAGCCTACGTAGGGCCAGCCAATGAGTCTAAAGCCCGTCAAATCTATGATGGAGCCATCAACCAAATTAATGTTATAAAAGCATCTGGATATGATAAAGTTGCTTTTGGTGCGGATGTGGTTGGGCCAATCGATGTTCAGCGCACTGCTAATAATGAGTTTGTGGTAAGGGCTAAATATTGGCCAACGGCAGAAGTATTGAAACAAGCTACTCATAACAATGGACGTCTTTTGAGAGAAGAAACGGGCAAAAGAAATCCTTATCAAGAAGGTGAGCTTGGGGTAATAAACGAAGGGGCCTATGCTGATATAATCTTGGTTGATGGTAATCCACTAGAGAAAATTGATTTGTTGACAGACCCATATAACACCATTCAGTTGATCATGAAGGATGGTAAGATCTATAAGAATACGTTGAACGATTAAACTATTAATCGTCATTGCGAGCTTTGCGAAGCAATCTTATTTACAATAACCAAGATCAAGATTGCTTCAGTCATTCTTCCTTCGCAATGACGGTGTTAAAACAAAACTATGAAAAACCTATTCACATTTATTATCGTGATGGTGTTGACTGCCAATGCCAGTTTTGCACAAACGCTATTCACCAACGTCAACATCTTTGACGGAACCACGAATAAATTAATCACAGGTAAAGATGTATTGATAGAGAAGAATCTCATTTCTAAAATTGGTAGCAATTTGGATGTCCCAGAAGGTACTACAGTCATCGATGGCCAAGGAAAGACACTCATGCCAGGTCTAATTGATAGTCACACCCATTTGAATATTTACAAAACTTGTTCACTTCATGAATTTGAAGGGACAACTTGGGAAGAAATAGGGGCACGAGCAGCAGCTTTTGCTCAAGAAATGTTGGCCATGGGCTTCACTACCATTCGTGATATGGGAGGAGCACATGTTGGACTGAAAAATGTAATTGATGAGGGTTTATTACCCGGACCAAGAATATATCCTGCGGGAGGCTTTGTATCGCAAACCTCAGGTCATGGTGATTTTGGTATGTTGACTCAACGCAAAGGAGAAACTAATTTGGAAAGATTAGAAATTGCACGGGTAGTAGATGGGCGAGATGAAGTGTTAGAAGCGGTTAGACGAAATTTTGCCCTAGGCGCAGTGTATACTAAAGTGATGGTAAGTGGTGGAGTGACTTCCTTGAAAGATCCGATTTATGCCTCTCAGTTTAGCGACGAAGAGTTGAGTACGGCGGTGGAGACCGCTGAAGATTGGGGAACCTATGTGGCCGTTCATGTCTTTCAAAATCCTGACTTAAAAAGGTCTTTGGAACTTGGGGTAAAGGTGATTGATCATGGATTGAATATCTCTGAAGAAAACATGAAGCTATTGGTGGAAAAAGGGGCTTTTTTCTCTCCTAATTTGACTGCACTAGCACCTGAGGCATTATTACATCCTGCGCATCAGGATCCAGAGTTCCCTTCAACTAAAAAGTTCATGACACTTAGAAATGAAAGTGTCAACCTCACTAAATACGTGAAAAAATACAAGCCTAAAATGGTTTTCAACTCTGACTATGTATTGTTGACAGGTGTACCGTATCGTATGTGTATGGATTTTACGAAGTTTCATATGGCTCGAGAGTTTGGTAATTTCTGGGCCCTACAAACGATGACCGTCAATGGCGGAGAATTGGCCAAGTTAACTGGTCCAAGAAACCCATATCAAGATGGAGAATTAGGCGTGATCAAAGAAGGCGCTTACGCAGATATATTGATCGTAGATGGTAACCCTTTGGAGGACATCAAGGTCATTGGTGCCAATGATAAATGGTTTGATGCAACGCCAAGAGAGCAGGAGGTAGAGCCTATCAAAGTCATCATGAAAGACGGTAAATTTTATAAGAATACGCTTGACAACTAATGCCATGAAAATTATTCTTGCATTCTCTCTAATCTTCTTGACATGTGGTATGCTCTTAGCACAAGAGCAACAGGAAAGGACTCGTCAAGTCGTTCCGACAGACTCTACTAAATCTGGTTATACATCCAATGTGAAAGTTGGAAACCCTACGAACAAAGAGGTAGAGATGGAATTGAATGATTATGCTTTGCCTAATTATCGATACGATCTAAAATACTCTGATTTCTGGTTTGATTGGAAAAAGAAGTTGAATGAAAAAGCTCGATTGCAGTTGAGTATCAACTATACAGGGGTTTATATGGGAGCGACTTCTAAAATAGCAGAAGAGAATGCACAAAGTGCTGCCAGTGGTATTTTTGATATGACGCTCAAATGGAATGTGTACAAAAAAGATAACAATGGTAACACAGGAAGTATCGTGTTTTGGACAGATTGGAGGCATCTGTATTTTGGGGATGTTTCTCCTCAATTTTTGTTTTTAGAAACAGGGTCAGGGACCATGGGAGCAACAAAATTCAGAGAATTCAACTTTCATGTTTTAGAGTTTTATTACCACCAAACCATGTTTAAAAATAGCTGGGATGTGGTGATTGGTAAGATTGATTTGCCAGACTGGTTCAATTTCAATGGGCTGGCTCACCCCATGTTACATTTTACCGATTTGGCTTTTTCGGTGAGCCCGACAGTAGGCTGGTCCAATCCGGGGTTTGGTGTTGCTGCAGGGGGGTGGTTAACCAAAAAAAAGAACTTCGCTTTAGTGCTTGGTGTCAATGATGTTGCTGGTGTAGACTTGAACAACCCCGGGTTTATGGAATTTGGCACGGACCAATTTTTCAGAGGCAACCTATTGAAAATGGCGGAGCTGCAATACACACCAAGCCGATCCAAATATTATTACAACAGGATAGCCGCTACGTTCTGGCATTCGGATGAATTGACCATCACTGATGAGTCTTATTTTCAAACCCCGAGTAGTAAAGGGTTCAATATTCAAGGTACTTGGGTGATAGAAGAAAAGATGGTGCCTACCGCCTCTTTCGGTCTCTCAGATGGAGATAGCGGTAATTCACTTTCTACGGTTAATGTTTCCTTGTCCAATGCCTGGTGGTTTCCTAACCATGATTTATTTGGGGTGGGTATCAATTATTCAAGTCCCTCTAACTGGCTCGAAGATTCCTATCCAGGTGCTAGAGCACAATTTTTGAGTGAGGTGTTTTACCGATGGACATGGTCTAAAACAACTGCGATTACACCACTAGTCAAATTTGTGGTCAATCCTTCACTAGATCCTAGCACTGACTTTATGATGTACTATGGGGTGAGAGGTAGAATATCAATTTAGATGTTTCAACCACAATTTTAATTATCTGTTATAGATTCCTTGGATTTCAAATTTGAAAACATAAAATACGATTCTTCTCAACGAAACTAGTAGGGTACAGATAAGTCCATTATCAGGAATAAATCAGCTTTCAATTATGTGCAGGGTGAGTTTACAGGCTGAGATTTCTTTTGAACTTTTTTTACTACTTCTGATACGTTATGTTAAGAATCTTCCATACAAAATCACCCATTTTGGTATTAACAACAGCTTCATCTCCAACCGTTTTATCCAGAAGTGCTTTAGCCATTGGGGAGTCCATAGAGATATAATCTTTGTTACTTTTTAATTCTTCGTAACCCACAATACGAAAACGTCTTTGAAATCCTTTCGCTTCGTTTTTAACTTCTACCCAAGCACCAAAACTCACTTTTCCTTCTTGGTTGGGATGGTACTCAATCACTTTAAAATCATCTATACACTTACGCAAATAGCGAAGACGACTATCAATTTCCCGTAGACGTTTTTTGTTGTAATGGTAATCGGCATTTTCTGAACGATCACCCAAACTAGCGGCCCATGTCACCTTAGCCGTAACGTCTGGCCGTTCCACTTTCCACAAATGATCGTGTTCTTCCCTTAATTTTTGTAAGCCTTCGGAAGTAATCATTTGTGAGCGATTGAGTTTTGGTAGCGTTGATTCTGGTATTTTTCGCCTCATAATAAATGATCTTGTTTGGAAAACTTTCGCAAGATAATAAGATGATGGAAAATTTGTTTATGCAAACAATCAATAGATGGAGTATTTTCTCCTGCGTTATGTTATTGTAATCTTTGGAAGTTAGGTTCGGAAAGTTATTGTCTATTTGACGCTATTTTGAATTTCAAAATAAACTTACTTCCTACACCTAACTCACTTTCACAGTAAATTTTGCCTTTCATCGCCTCTACATATTTTTTGACAATTGAAAAGCCCAATCCAGTAGACTTTTCGCCATGAGTGGCAACAGAAGATAAAGTAGAAAATTCTCTAAACAAGAATTTTTGTTCTTCTTGGCTGATGCCCTGTCCTTGATCTTGAACTGTAACTTTGATATTCCTATCATCTGCATCAATATATATGTTTATCACGGTATTTGATTCAGCGTATTTTATGGCATTTGAAATCAAATTTTCCATTACTTGGATGAAATAATTTTTGTCAACCTCTACATAAATTGAATCACTGGAATTAATCAACTTCAGTTTTTGCTCTTTCTTTTTTGCAATGATTTGAAAATTGATCATGAGCTGCTTGATCAAACTTACAAGGTCTACGGTCTCCATTTTGAGATTAAATGACTTAGACTCCAATGCGCTAACATCTAGCATTCGATTGACCATATCAGTCATGCGTTCAGTAGAAGATGAAATCAAATCTAAATACCGCTCTTTTTCAGTTTCATCTTCTTCAATTCGAGTGATGTTGATAAGTCCTTTTACGGAATTCAGTGGACTCCTTAAATCATGAGCAACCATCCCTATTAATTTGTTCTTTTCAAGATTCAAATCCTCAAGTTGATTTTTTTGGATACTTACTTCATTGTTAAGGAGTTGTAGCTTCCTGCTTGTTCTAATTTTTAAGCGGTAAAACCAGTACAAAATGACCAAGATTACGAACATTAATGAAGCAACAATGATCATTGTAGTGGCTTTTTTCTTTTGTTCGGCGACTTCCAGATTTGCCCTAGCCATATCCTTTTCAAAATGGTAATCCGCTTCGATACGGGTTACAGTTTTAATATTTTCTTCGTTTAGAATTTGCTCATCCATTTCCTTGACTCTTTTGAGGTGATCATGAGCCAACTGGTAATTTTCTAGATTTTCATAAATTTGATTCAACGTGTAATGCACATCTCTAATAATTCCTTGGTATTCGCTTTGTTCAACTAGTGATAAACTTTGAAGGGCGTATGCTTTAGCATCCTGCCAATTTCCCTTGATGATTTTTACCTCAGCTAGGATTAAAAGTAACTCACCTTTATATCTGGGGTAATTTCCTTTTTCCATAAAACTCAGACCCAATTCGGCATATTTTGTGGCGTCATCGTATTTTTTTTCATTGAGGTATGTGGAAGCCATTCCATTATATATGGACACGATTGTTCCTGATCGATCATACTTCGAAGCAATTGTCAGAGCCATTTGATAAAAGTATTTCGAGGAGTCAAACATCTCCAGATCCGAATAGCCTGAGCCCAACTCTTGGTAAATGGTTCCAAGTGAGAGCTCTTTCTGATCAAAATCATTTTGATTGACAATCGACAGGGCTTGATGAAAATACTTCATTCCACCTTCGACATCATTGTTCTCTTCACGCAAGAACTGTCCTAAAGAAAGTAGACCCATTGACCAACCATAGTATTCCTTTCGCTGTTCATCTAACCTAATCCCTTCGAGGTAATTTTCTACTGCTCTAGTATGCATTCCTTGTTTTTTAAACAAGTTTCCCTGGTTATGAAGAACAGTAGAAAGAACAATGGTGTCACGTTGCTTAATGGCTAACTGTTTAGACAGAGAAAAAAAATAGCTGGACGAGTCATTTTCTCCGTTGAGCATATACCATGTTGCCAAATGCACATAGGTGTCATCCAATTGGTCGCTATCAGTATGCCTAAATAATCGAATTGCTGAATAGCAATAATTAATTGCCTGAGTCAATTGCCCTAGGTAATAATAATTGAGCTCCTTGATTTTGTAACATTCCGCAATGCCATTGATCAGTTCAGGATTTATCTTTTTTACCCCGGTTAAGTTCGCTAAATCGGTAGAATCCTTATCAATTTCCTGTAAATAAAGGGTTAGTGAGCGATCTAAAACCAAATTAGATGAGTCATATGCATGGGACTTATTCATTCGCTGTCCTCTATACCTCAAGGCGGTAGCATAATGAACTGTTGAAATATTATGTGAAGATTCCATGTACACCTGGATGGATTGAGTAGCGGCATCCAGCTTACCAGAGGCCAATAAATCCTTAATCTCAATTGATAACTCGTCAAGTTCATCCAGTTGATAGGAACTGCCTGTAGCAATGTCTGACCAAAATAATGAGCAAATGAATAGGGTGTTTTTTAAAATCGTTTTCAATGATACAAATCAAATTTGATGTAAAGGTGCAACCAATAAACCTAAAATGAATGTCCAGAGATTATTATCATTAAATTCATTCCTGATTATCCCATGAGTGGGAAATGGCTTAGTAAAAATAGTGCAAGTGTAGAAATGTGAATTTATGATAAGTTGAAATTGCTGATTCTTCGATTACTATTAAATGGCCGAGCGGCTATTTAAAATAAAATCTAATTATATCGCATGTACAGAATGATTCGGCTACAGCTTTTAATGCTCTGAGATTTGGGTACAACTGATGATCGACCAGACAGGACTATTTAGCATAATATAGAATTATATAAAACTGGCAGTCTGCTATAGAGGTCGCATTTTACTTTAACATAAGATCAGTACCGTTATCGAACTGAAGAATTCGATAACTGATCTTATATTAACCATGCCTGGCGGCCTGGGCGTAAAATACTATAAGTGTTATATAATGTCCTGCGTTATGTTAATATAGCTTTGGTTCAGGGTAGGGATTAATAGTTTAGGGTTTGGCCTTTTTCGTCCTCAAAAACAATCACTTCATTTCTTAGCACACACGAGCACTCTTTTGGCATTTAAGGCAGGAGGGAAGGTAGAGGGGAATGACAAATGTGTGCGGAATTTAGAATGCTAACCCCAAAGATCGAAACGTCTATCTGCTTCTTTCCTTAATTGCATATTATTTCTATACATCAAGTTTTTGCTAAATAACTCTTTTAATCGCACAGATGCTGATTCCTTAGAAATCAAATGTTTTTCAACTAATTGATCTAACACCCAAAACATTCCATGATGATCAATGGCTTTTGATTTAGCGAAATTTCTCACCGCCTTATCACTACTTAATAGCATTGCTCCAAATTTATCTGCAAGATAGAGTACAGATTTGTCTGGAGATGATAATGATTTAGGGTAATTAGAATTAATAATTTTTTCTATATCCTCCGGCTCAAGGATATGAACATTTAGTTTCCCCACTGATTTAAATGCTGAAAGTGTTTCTTGCTGTTCTTCATATAATTCATTCCAAACATCATACGTGGTGTGAACCTCCAATTCTAACTCAAAAAACAAGGAGGTTATTCTAATATCTAGAATATCAATAAAAATGCATGCATCTGTAATTGCAATTTTCATTAGATCACAAGATATTCTTTTCTAAACTCAGCAAGTTTCTGATTATTCAATGCTGCAGCTTTACTCATTGAAATTACCTCCTCAGCTAAAGCTCTAAAAAGTAATTGATCAAATCTATTTGAGCCTTCATTTCCATTATAATCAAAAGGTTCTTTCTTTCTATAGTGAAGTTGGGTAAACATATAGAAGAATTGTCTAAATGAACTTTCGTTAATAATACCTATATCTTTAGCTCTATATACTATTGCTTGCATTGAAATTCCGTACTCTTGTTTCAGAGCTCCTAGTTCACGTATGGAAAGCTTAGTTCTTTTAGTTCCCAATTCACGTTCCAGATTCACTTTTGAAAACAGTAGAGCACCTGCAAAATAATGACAATACTTTTCCTTGTCTTTATCGCTCAAGTGGTCAAGATTTAATACAATATGACCTAGTTCATGCAATGCAGTCCAGCGCTTTCTGTCAGGAGCGTCATCTAGTTTCCTTTTGTTCAAAACGACTATTGGAAAATGTTCATCTGCAAAAGTTGAAAAACCATCAAGTTTAACATCAGATTCTATTTCAATTACTTTAATGTTATGGTCTTCTAACAATTCAATAGTATTAGGAATTGGATTAGTCCCCAATTCCCATTCTTTCCTTACTAAATCTGCTGCTTCATCAACACTCTCATAGCCAGTAATTACGAAATCTTCAAGTGGATTTACGAACTCTGTTTTGATACCAAGTATCTCTTCCAACTCTAAATAACGACCAAGTTCATCACGAGAAATTTCGATTATTCTTTGTGATTCCTTTGATGAATAGCTTTGGAGCTTCCTGAACTCAATCTCACCAAAATCAATAAGGGAATCATTATAAAAATATTCTGGTCTAACACTAAGAGCTGTAGATAACATTCCTATCATTTCGGAATTTGGTGCAGCCTGTTCTTGTTCGTACTTGTTAAGGGCTTGTTTGGATATGGGAAAGCCTAATTCCTTCAACTTATCAGCCAACCCTTGAAGTGATAATCCATTTATCATTCTAGCCGACTTAAGACGATCTGAGATAAATTTCATGTTTTTGGATTTGATTTATAAATATGAACGCGAATATATACTCTTTCGTTTACAAAATACAAAATAATTACTATAATGTCAACCTCGAAGTGACAACCTGTCACTGACAACACTTTGCGTTAAACATGTCAAAAAGTCCTAAAAGTGTAATTATTATCATATATTTCTATTTTTTACAACTTTTCAAGGTGGTTGACGTTTTGGTATAATAATTGATAGTTTGTCAACTAAATAAAATATTTGTTTAATTATTAAAGGTCAAAAAAATGGCAGAATTAGAAAAAAAAACCAAGAAAGAAGTAACCATTGTTGTTAATGGATCGCCTCATGATGTTGAAAAGAATGAGATAACCTATGATGAGGTTGTCACTCTTGCATTTCCCGAATTTCCACAGCATCCAGAACGCACTTATTCCGTGACTTATGAAAGAGGGCAGGGTAATAAGCCGACTGGTATTTTATCTCCTGGTGGCAAAGTGAAAGTCAAGGAAGGTATGGTTTTCAAAGTAAAACATACAGGTCAATCTTAAAATCATGTATAAGGATTTAGCAGCTCATAACGAAGATATTGATAAGCTATTAAAAAAGGGGTATGCTCTAGCTATCGATAGTAATCATCTTGTTATCAGAGACATTCCATACCTGGATAGCTCAGGCGATCTACAGGTTGGAGCAATTGTTTCTGTCCTAGAATTTATAGATGAGTTTAAAGTTAAAATGAAGGATCATCAAATATATTTTTGTGGGAGCCATCCTTGTGAACTTGATGGCTCATCAATTAAGAATCTAGGAGGTGGTCCTGTTCAGGTTCATTTAGCTTCGGGTGATTTAATAGTCCAGAGATCTTTTTCCAATAAACCACCCAGTGGCAGGTTTACAGATTGGTTTGAGAAAATCGAAAGTTATGTAACGATTATTTCGGGACCAGCCATCAATAAATTTGACGCCAATCCATATACCTTCAAGGTCGTTGAAGAAAATTCTGATTCAGTATTTAACTTTAGAGACACATTAACTAGTAGAGCTGAAATTGGCGAGTTAAGTGCAAAGCTTGATGAGGACGTTGTAGCAATTATTGGGCTCGGAGGAACAGGTGCATATCTTTTAGATTTTCTTGTTAAGACTCCCGTAGCTGAAATTAGATGTTTTGATTTGGATTGGTATCATGTCCACAATGCATATCGATCTCCTGGAAGATTACAAAAAGATGAGCTCGGTAAGAGAAAATCTGAAGTTTATGAAGAGCGATATAAAAACTTCAGGAAGAATATCAATATTCACTCTACTTACATAACTTCTGAATCTGAAAAGGACTTAAAAGGTGTCACGTTTGCTTTTGTTTGTGTCGACAAGGGAGCTTCTCGTGAGGAAATTTTTAAATTACTGATAAAAGCTAAAATTCCTTTTATAGATGTCGGAATGGGACTAGATATAGATACAGGAACAATAAGCGGAACACTCAGGACAACTAGTTTTTCAAAAGAATCCGCTCAGAATTTAGTAGATCAAAAGCTAGCCCCGTTAACCGATATTCCTAATGATATCTATAAAGCCAATATTCAAATTTCAGAGCTTAACGCCTTAAATGCATGTTTGGCAATTATAAAATACAAACAGATAAGAGAATTTTACTGTGATGATAATTCCTATTACCACATTCTATTCAACATTGATGCATTAAACTGCTTGGGAGAAAATGGAAAAGATTAATCTACTAAAAGTACATTTTCTACCAAAGGATCTAGAAGAAGCAGTGTTATATGTCTCAGAAGAATATGGAGTGGCAGGACATTTATGTGCCTGCGGTTGCAGAAATAAGGTAATAACCCCACTTGATCCTACGGAATGGTCAATTACTGTCAGTAAAAATAAAGCATCTCTTTATCCATCAATTGGCAATTGGCAGTTGCCGTGCAAATCTCACTATTGGATAAAAAATGGAACTATTGAATGGTCTCATCAATGGACAGAGGAAGAAATTGAGATGGGATGGAAGGCTGAAGAATTAAATAGAGAAAAATACTTCTCTGAAGTTAACAAAGCGCAAAAAGGAAAATCAATATTCAAAAGAATTTGGGACTGGTTGTTTTCAAAATAACCGTATTCAGTCGTTGTTAATATTATGTTAAGTAGAATCTCATCTTCGTCTAGGCGGGCTGGCCTGTCAGAATAGCGGGGTGTGCGTTGGCTTGTGGGTGGAAGCTTTATTCTGTCTAGATTTTTTGTTTACTTTTTCATCAATGGAAAAAGTAAAAGCCCAGCGGCTTGAGCGATTAAGCGAACACAGATAAAAGAAGGCCGACCTGTGAGCTGTACTGCCAGTAGCAAGGAGATTGCCACGTCACCAATGCTACGCAAAGGTTCCTCGCAATGACGTGATATTTGATGGCTTGTGCTGTGAGCCAAACAGAGCGTTGGCAAGCAAGTGTATCACAGGCAAAATCCTAATCGCTGAGAATAGCGTATTTGAAAACGAACCGAACAATTACCCGAATAGCGAAAATTTGAACGACAAGCTTTGCCTGAGATTCTCTTGCATTTGGCTGGTCATCAGGCCTTAGCCTGAAAGAGCGTTGGGAAACTATTAATAGGCGCTTGGTCAGGGCACGGCAGAGCGCAGGGTTTGTGCGCTGGCCGAGCGGCTATTTAAAATAACGTCTAATTATATAACACCGTGATTAGAAGCAGAATCTAAAAGAACATCAATCAGAAACGTGCACGTCATAGTTCAGCTTTGCTGGTTAACATAATATCATTATATAATCTAAGCTGACAGATAATCGTCAAACAGCGCAGCAGTAATAAATAACAGCTTTGTTATATAATTTATATTATGTAAAATAGAATTATATTGAAATATGCCTATAACATCATTAAGCAAATATTCTAATTCATAACAACCCACTATCTTTGTTTTCGTAAAACCAGCATATGATTTTGAGAATATCAGCTTCCCTATTATTAGTACTCCTATCTATCACCTTTAGTAACGCTCAAACTTATCGTGTAGAAAACGCTATCACGAAATATAATCAAGACAGCCTTTCCCGTGCGATTAAAGAAATTTCATATGCGCAGAAACATTCCAGAACTTCTCAGTATCCAAAAACTTGGTACTGGAGTTACCTTATCAATTTAGAATTACTCATAGGTGCGATTTCTGATGAAGATTCGACAAAATATTTAAATGACTTACAGTATGCATATTCACAATGTCGCATTTCGTCAACAGCGTCTACCGTCTATCTAGATTCTCTATCATTATCATTTGAGCCTTTGATGAACCAACTCCAAAGGACTGCATTAGCTCATTATGAAAATGAAAATTATGATCTGTTTCTTAAATATCAACTACAATACATCGATTGTGAAATCGCTTTTGGTAAAATTCCTGGTGAAAGCTATTTTCTCTTAGCTTCAGGTTATTATGAAGAACGCGAATTTGAAAAAGCAATTGATACTTATTCTTCATGTATTGACAATAATTATCGTGTTGAAGATGCGATGATCAATCGTATCAATCTCTATTATAAAATCGACCAGCATGACAATGCTGACATAGCATTGGCTGAAGCCCTACTTAAATACCCTAAAAGCAATAAATTGCTATACATTGAAATCTACTACTTTTTGGATCATCAACTCCATTTCAAAGCGCGGACAAAAATCAATGAGTATTTGGCGTTAGATAAAAACAACGCTGAATTGTATTATTTGGAAGGCCGCACTTATCAAGCGACAAAATTTTTCGAAGAAGCCGAACTATCCTATGATAAAGCTGCAGGTTTAGGACAAAAGAATGTTGAAATTAATCTCAAAGTTGCTTCGCAATTGTGTGAGATTTATGTTGAAACAAACAATGATGAATTAATATCTAAGGCTATATCCTATCTAGAAAAAGCTGAATCCATGGATTCAAATAATGAACTCATTCTGACCATGTTGTCTGATCTTTACATAAAAACACGAGATGCAAAAAGCTTTCAACGGATTGACGACAAGCTCTATTTAATTAGATCAACCCAATAGTTTCCATAATCTAGCGTATTTCACTAGCATAGTCCAAAAGTTTATTGCTCATCACAATTCCTTTTCTTTTTGCATTGGTCTCATTGATCACAAATCTTAATTTTCCTTCTTCTTCAACAAAGCAAATGTCCAATTCTTGATTAGAAAGCTTCTTTTCTTCTGCTAATACAAGAATTTTCTTTTCGCCAATAATTTCCAATAAATCTGGAATATTGGCTGGAGAACCTGCTGGAAGTACAACCATTTCGTACTTGGTTGATTCTTCTAGAAAATTGATTTTATTCACGGTATGTTTCAGTTTCTTCTCCTTCATATGATTCGAGAGTGCTGTGAGAATTTTAGAATTACCCAATACTCCTATTGAAATCGATTCGCTGTTTTCCCATTCGATATTATTGATGAAAGTAACAATGAGTTTCGCTTCATATTTTTCTAAGCCCTGAGAGAAAACATTAGGGAATTGCAATAGACCAAATACGAGCAATACAATTTTCAGCAATTTGAAATGCATTTTAGGAATTAGAATTGAGCAATAATTTTAGCGATAAATCGATCATTATCCAAGTCATAGTAGTCCAATTCATTGATGATATTATAATCAAAACTGAATCTGAAATTGTCTGTAATTTCCAAATTCACACCCGCTGAATAGGTCACGGAACTGTAGTTGTTTAGTCCTACTGTATTTGTTTCACTCAAAACCAATTGATCCACTTGTACATAGTCATAACGAATCTTTGGTTGTATACATGAAAAGTGATCCCGATCTAAAATTATATTGAAGAGCACCTCTCCCATGTATCCCATTCGTTTTAAATCACCTGGATCATTGATACCATCCGATTCTAATGTCTCAGCAGACATCACCAGGTATCCCCTGAATTCAATTATTTTGGAGTTAAAGACTGCATCAACACCAAATGCATTGCTTCCTGCTCCATAATGCAAGGGTGAAGTCAAGAGCATATCATTGGGATCACCTTCCTCTCTTAATACCCCATTCATGTATGACACACCTAACTCTAACTTCTCTCCTAACCCAGGAAAAAACCCTAATCTACCCGTTATGGTTTTAGCGTCATTGTTATCATAAGAACTCTGACCCGTTATATTCCAATTGCTCAAACCATTGCCATAGGACGCTACGTAATTCATCCCAAAGCCATTGCCAAAATCCACAGCACCGTTCAGTCTTATCCCTCTTTCATTAAAATGAACTGGATACACCCCTGAGGCTCTGGGCAATAAAGAGAAATTGTTTTGTGCGCCCAACCAATCATTGCTCAATATGCCGAATGGGCTCCAATAAATACCTCCAGAAATAGTGAGATACTTAGGTACTAAATCGAAAGAGCCTGTTGCTTCGGTAATGGCAATAGTAATTCCCCCAGGTCCAGCCGTACCATTTCCGGAGGGGTTGGATACATAATGTGCTTCCAGAGCTAGTCTTAGTCGTTCTGTAAGCTCAGAGCCGAATATTAAAGCAAAATCAAATTGGAAGGAACTGTTAGGTGTATTTGGTACTAATAATTGACCAGGCGCTTGCAACTGAGTTGGATCAGGGGCTGTCCAATCTGTACTACTGGTGCCGTAAACTCCATTTACATAACCATGAAGAGAGAAAAATGATGAGGGTTCAAGGTATTTCCCTGCAGGTGTCTGCCAATTATAATCAGTAGTTTCTTCCTCTATGTCAACATCAAAGTCATCGTCTTGTGCGATCACTTTTGAAAAAAATGTGAAAAGGATGATGATAAAGGCAGTACATACTTTGGTTGTGAATCGAAAGTCCATGTTTCAAGTTTTGGTTAAAAATTGAATAATTATTTGATTGATGATATCAGTTATATGATGCTCGTTAAACACAAAATCAATGGAAATGGTTTTAATAATTCAACATATTTCAAGCATTAGGTATCAATTATAGATTCATTTTTCCTGTTATTCTCAGCATTCTAAGGTCTTAACTTTTCAGAATAAAATTGTAACGTGCTAGTATGTAGTAATATATGTGCTATTTCAGGCTCTCGTATTCTGATTGAAATTTGTTCCCAATAGATATGATATCAGAATGAATTTTCTTATTTCTAGCATAAATAGCCCCCCACCGATTGAAGAATGTTGATTTTGGATCGTTTAACATCAAAGGGTTTCCTTGAATATCAGTTGCATTTAAACCAGCTTCATTAAAAATGCAGGAAGTGGCTGCAAAATCCCAAATACTACCACCACCTATTTCTACCTTGGGAAACTTAAAGTAACAAGCATTGGGTTCGTTCAAGACCCTGATTGCATTGACTACCGACCCTTGACCTATAATAAGTTTCAACGGATCATCTTGAACGCTTTTAAGGGCATCAATCACAGCATCATAATAGGGCATCACAACAAAGCTATGGTCTAAATAAACGTGCAACTTAGATGCCTTGTTGGTATTTATTTTTAAGGATTTGCCATTTAAAAACAGGCCCTGGCCACTTATCGCATAGTATAATTCACCAGTGTCTGGTATGGCAACAACGCCAATAACCGCATGACCTGATCGATGAACCAATGCGATAGATACTGCATATCCTGTTCGGCCTTCTGAAAAAGGTAGGGTTCCATCCAAAGGATCAATACACCAAAAATAGTTCTTGTCTAATCTGGAACCATCATCTTCTAATTCTTCTGTCAAAAGCCCTAGATCATATAATTCAATGCTTGCCTTCAGGTGTGCTAAAATGATATTTTGACTCTCAATATCGATTTCTGTGACTACTTGTGACGCTAAACTATCGCCTGCTTCTTTGCGACCTACATTTTTCACTTGACCTAATTTGGAATAGATGTAATCATTGGTAGTCTGTGCTGCCAATATCGCGACATCCTTTAATTCCTCCAGTTGGTCATCAGATAGCATCATTTTTCGTTTTTTAATTTCAATAGATCCAAAACCTTTTTCTTCTTATCTATTATATGATTATTAATTTTCCAATGTCCTGGGCTCCAACCATCTAAAAAACGGTAAAAGTCTACCCAAGCGAATAAGTATAACTCTTTCCATTCTTTTATAACATCCTGTATTTCAGTATTATAATTTCCTTTAATTAAAGCTTTATCGAGTTCCTCAAAATAATACGCCAAAAGTTCCTTTTCAAACCGATCGAAAGTATGATCATCAAGTGTACTGCTCAATAAATAAGCGACGTCCTTCATTCCACAACCTCCCCCCACATATTGAAAATCAACTGCAGCCACAGATTTTTCATCCTGCGAAAAACAGAAATTAGCCAATTTTGCATCACCATGAACTATGGTATGAAACTGTGCTTTGTTCAGATAATTATCAATGCCGCCACTTGCTTCTTTTAACGCCTTGTCTCCCATTCTTTGGAGTTCTTCAGGTCTGGTTGCCAAGTGCCAGTAAGTACCTACATTCCACAATTTCTCAGGTTTAACCCCGAGGTACTTTGCATGGAAATTGGCTAACCACAAAAGGCAAGCCTTTATTTCGGCTATCGTTGCATTTGATTTTTTTATTGGAAAACCTGAACTGTTAAGGTCCTCAAAGACCATTAAGGTTTTTGTACCTTGCTCAAGGTGGAATATTAACCGGGGTATTCTGCAGTCATTATCACATTGTCTCCCTAAACCTTTATACCAATATGACTCTACCTCATAAGATTTAACCTTTCGTTGGTGACCTAAATCTGTATTCCAGCCACGTGGATGATTAACTTGATCAGGAAGTACCACATGCTTTACTACTACCGAATCAAATTGTCCACCCTCCAACCAGCAACGAAATATTTCTCCATAACCACTCCAAAGTGATTGTATAGTTTCTTGACGAATGATCCTTTTCGCATGAGTAGATTGAATGATATGATGAGCAATTGATTCCTCCATGGACTTGCAAAATAAGAAGGAAGAATGGAAAGACTAACTAAAATTGATTTTAAAGGTTTACAGCTTTTACTTGCGTTCTTCCTTTTCAATTAAACCATCTCGCATTCGAATAATGCGCTTAGAGTATTCTGCAATATCTTCTTCATGTGTTACCATAATAATCGTATTACCTGCCTCATGCAGTTCATCAAAAAGTGCCATTATTTCATACGACGTTTTGGTATCCAGAGCACCTGTAGGTTCATCGGCCAGGATAATACTTGGGTTATTGACCAATGCCCGGGCGATTGCTACACGTTGTCTTTGTCCTCCAGATAGTTCATTTGGCCTATGATCATGTCGATCACTAAGTCCAACCTTTTCAAGCACTGCCATCGCTCTTTCTTTTCTTTCGCCCTCTTCAATCCCGGCATACACCAAGGGTAGTGCTACATTACTCAGTGCATCTTGTTTTGGCAATAGATTGAAGGTCTGGAAGACAAACCCAATTTCCTTATTTCTTACAGTAGCCAATTGATCATCAATCATTTCACTGACCAATTGTCCATTTAACCAGAATTCACCATGTGTAGCAGTATCTAGACAACCGATGATGTTCATGAGTGTCGTCTTCCCAGATCCTGAGGGTCCCATAAACGATACATATTCTCCTTCGTCAATAGAGATGTTGATTCCTTGTAATGCTTTTACAACATTACTTCCCATTTGATAATGGCGACTTAGATCTGTGGTTTTTATGAGTGATTTCATTGTTTGAATAATATTTACAGCGGTGTGTTAGTCACGAAATCATACAAAGTCAACATTCTCAACTGATAGTAGGCTGTCCAATATTCTCGTAGTGATCTTAAATATGCAGATTTAGCTTGATCTTTGGCATTCAGTGCTAAGTTTAAGTCGGTTACACTGATATTGGCAACTAAATACCTTTCTTGTGAAATGTGGTATCTCTTTTCAGCTATTTCATCTCCCCTTTTAGTAGAGATCACTCGATCTCTGAGTATGGGTATTTTTTTGACTAAAGTATAAATCTCTTCATCAAATAATTGCTCCTGTTGTTTGATAGAATTTTGCTCCAATTGTTGATTAGCGAGTGCTGTTTTTAGACTTGACTTCCTTCTATTCCAGTCAACCAAAGGAATATTTACACCAACTCTATATCGTTGACTATTTTGAGAATCATAATATACATCACCAATTTTTGCGGCCTGATCTGTCAAACCAACATCCCCTACTATAGTGATATCCAAAGTGTTTTGACTTTTGGCTCTTGATACTTCACGTTCTGCCTCTAATGTTCTTCTTTTAAAACTCACATATTGTCTTCTATTTTTTTTGGCTTCTGCAAGTGCAGTTTTCGCATCAATCAAAAAATCAGGCACAGTTTCCGGTATCAGTAACTGATACTCTTCTTTCTCTACTATACCCACAAACGTATTTAACTTGAGTCGTGAAGTCTCTACATCCAATTGTGCATTTGCCTTATCTCTCTCAGCATTCAATAGATTCAATTCAAGTTCAAGCAATTCGTTTTCAGCAATTTTCCCGAGATTGTATCTGCCTTTTGCAATCTGATGATTCAATTCGCTGTTTTCCATATTTATCTGAGCAATATTCAAATTGATTTGAGCTAGCAATAAATCAAAAAACATACCTGTACATCGAAAAGAGATGTTGACATTATCCTCTTTGAATCTTTTCTCAGATTCTTCAAATTTTAACGGTTCTATTTTCTTTTCCCATTTCCAAGAATTAAATGAAAATAATGGCTGAATAAAGCTGATCCCCAAAGGGTTACTGGAATAGCTCGTTGCATTCATTTCCTTGTTAAAATCATCAATACGATTGAGTGATGAGTACAAAGAGAATTGACCTCCAGTCCAGAGAACATTTTGATCCAAGGTTAGGCGGACATCTGATCTCATATTATGCGTTTCCCTAAATTCATATGAACCATCATTTTGAGGTGTTGAGGAAATTGTTTTGCTATAATCTGGCAACGTTCCTCTCAGGTTCAGGCTTGGTTTGATATTAGACTTTACACTTTCAAATGCCCAATAACTATTCTCTTTTCTATTCTTTGCTTTTTCAGCTTCTAAAGACTGAAATTGAGCCATTTCAATTATTTGACTCAATGATATGACTTTGTTCTGTCCGACTGCATTTGTGAAGAACAATACAGAAATCGTCAATGCAAAAACAGCGATTCTATTCATTTTGAGTGTCGTATTCATGTTATTCATATCGTAAAGATTCAATAGGGTTTTGGGAGGAAGCTTTTTTAGCGGGCATATACCCAAAAAGCACACCTACAGAGGCAGAAACTCCAAATGATAAAACAATGGATGACAGGGAAATTACCGTTGGAATATTAGCAAGTTCACTCACACCTACAGATATCACGATTCCTAAGACAACACCAATGAGTCCACCAAATAAGCTCAGTAAAATAGACTCCATTAAGAATTGTAATACGATATCTTTTTTCTTGGCTCCTAGTGCGATCCTAAGTCCTATCTCTTTGATTCTTTCCATGACTGATGCCAACATGATGTTCATAATTCCAATCCCTCCTACTATTAAGGAAATTCCAGCAATAGCGCCTAAGACTATATTAAAAATATCATTGGTACGTTGCTGTTGCTTGAGCAACAGTTCTGGTATCGTAATTTCAAAATCGACTACTCCGTTGTGACGTCTAGTCAAAATCTTTTTGATGATCATCGCTGTTGGAGTCAACTCTTTTGAATCATTGACTTGGATAACGAGCTTATCTAGCTGATGATAGTTGGCTAATACTGGTTCAGTACTGTTATTATCATTGTCCTGTTTAGCCCTTGCTGCTTGGTCAATATTGAATTTAGTCACTCTGGACCTATCTTTATACCGAATTAACATGGTTTTGATGGGTATATAGACATCTAGATTTGCATTTCTGATTCCTAAAGTTTCCAAATTGGTATCAGAGAAATGTCGTTCATGAAGTACACCTATAACCGTCAGCCATTTACCACCACATTTTATCTTTTTACCAATAGGGTCCTCTTTACTGAAAAATCTGGTGGATATGGCCTTACCAATTATACAAACAGGATCACCTTTCTTTAGATTAGGCTCGGAGAATAACGTGCCTTTGTTTAATTCAAAATTGTAAACGTCAAAATAAGAGGAGGCAATACCTATGAGTTTAGCAGACCTTCTTATCCCACCTCTAACGACGTAAGATTCGAATTCAATTTCTGGGCTGAGCGCAGAAATATTGGTGAGTACATTTTCAATATTTATGATATCCCCAGAACTGAGTCCAGCTGAGTATTTCTGCTTCTTTTGTTCAGATTGATTAGCAAGATCTTCTTCCGTCTGTTCTGAAATCGGTTGAATAACGATGTTGTTCACACCGATAAGTTTCATCTGATCAATTATTTCCTGTTGGGCACCATTTCCCACAGCTAGCATGGCAATGACGGCAGCTACGCCAAATATGATACCTAATGCTGTTAATAATGAACGAACCCGATTTGCCAAAATAGCTTCTAAAGCAATCTTGAATGAAAATATGTACTTTCCCACAAGACTATTGTAAAAGTGCTATTGGTTCATCTACAATACTCTTAGCTTCATTCAAAGCTAAAGTTGCTCCTTCCTTTACACCTTCAAGAATGACTGCCGATTGGTCATTTACATCACCGATTTTCACTTCCTGTTTAGTAAAACCTACACCATCTTTCAGGATAACATAACTTATCGAATCTCCTTGTGACTGTAATGCTTCTAATGGAACGTATAGGCAATCTTGAATATGTTTGGTCAGAATATTGTTCGAAGTAGTCATCGAAGGTCGAAGGATGCTATCATATTCATGTATCAATACCGTGACTTCAAAGACTTTACTATCAGAATTAGGTTTTTGTTCTCCTACATTGGCGACTTCAGTAACTTTCCCTGTCAATGTTTTATCGGGGAATGCATCCAAACCAATTAACACTTCTTGTCCAGTTTTTATCTTTCTAATATCCACTTCATTGACATAAGTCCGAGAAATCATTTGTGATAGATCAGGAAGAGTAGCTACCACGGGATCCCAAGCCCTAATATTTTCGCCTACTTTAACCTTATTACCAGACCAGCCTTTTGCATAAATAACCATTCCATCTTCTGGTGCCTTGATGGTAAATTTTTCCTTTAACTCTTTGAGGATGTTATTCTTTCTTCTTGATTTATCTCTATTCGCAGTGGCAACCGTCATCTTTGCGATCATCTGTTGCTTCTTGATTTGATAATTTTCTTTAGATTGATTCAATTCCCTCTCCGCTTTTTTAACATCCATTTCTGCTTGTTTGATGGTAGCAGGAGGTTCAAATGCTGACTGCTCTAATTTGATTCTTTTTTCTTCAACTGTAAATGTAAGATTAAGAATTTCATTTCGCTTTTCTCTTAAAGTCAGCGTCGTATCCAATTTAGTGCTGATATAGGTTGACTCTACTTTCGTCAAATCATCCATATTGTTTTTGATATTGTTATCCAATGTGGATACGTCCAGCTTGGCAACATAATCACCTTTTTTGACAATTGTACCTTCAGGAACAAGGTCCTCTAATCGACTATCCCAGATTCTAGCACTTCTCATTCCATTGCCCGGTCCAACAATTTTAACCGAATGTCGTGCTTCTAGCTCCCCTGTTGTGACAACTTCAATTTGCAAATCTCCTCTGACCACTTCGGTCCACAAAGTTGTTTCGCTATCGCTCGAGTTAGAAAATGAAAAAATAATGATTACGATAACTAATACTCCCAGCAATGCAGAGATCAGTCTTTTGGAAATAGGTTTCTTAGGCACAGTTCTTAAAAGTTTAGCGAATAGTAATTCTATCTTCGAATTAAGCAATTATTAGGCCAAATGATGGATTAGTATTGATTTATTGCATAACGAACTCAAAAAAGATGGACGTCAAAATACATTACAACCAATTTTTCTTTTTCAGAATATAAAATATAAACGCGCCGATAATACACATCAATCCGAGAACACTAAAATATCCATATTGCCAACTGAGCTCAGGCATCATCTTGAAGTTCATTCCATATATGCCAGCGATAAAAGTCATAGGTATAAAGATGGCAGAAACGATGGTCAAGGTCTTCATCACTCTATTCATCTCATTATTCTGATTTGTGTGATGCAAATCCATAATGTCTCGCAACATTTCACGCGAAGTTTCACAGAAGGAAACGATGTTTTTGACCTGGTCCTGAAGGTCATGTAAATAAGCCCTGTTTGCTTTGCGTAAAAACTGTGCACCTTCCGTTTTCATATTAGTTACTGCATCCAACAAAGGAATAGTGTGTCTACGGATTAGATTAACTTTTCTCTTGATTGATATAACCTCTTTCATCACATCGTAACTATCATCACTGAGAATATGATCTTCAAGTTCTTCTATTTCAAATCTTAATTTTTCTGCAATTTGTGAATAGCTATTTATGATGGCATTCAAAACTTGATAGAATAAATAGTCAACAGGGTTCACTCTAACTACTCCAATGGCACTTTTAATTTTGTTTCTTAATTCATCAAAAACATCTCCAGGTAAACCTTCTTGGAAAGTTATGAGAAAGTCTTGACTGAGGGCAATACTAATTTTCTCTTGACTAATGACTCCTTCATTATCTGTATTCAGCATATTAGCTGAGAAGAAAACATATTGGTCGAAAGCCTCAAATTTTGGAAGTTGTTCAACAATCAGTATGTCATCCAATAGTAAAGGATGAAAATTGTACAGCGAAATTATTTCTTGAAGGATCTGTTTATCGTTACTCTCTATGTCTAACCAAGAAATGAATTTGGTCCCTTTGACTATTAATTCATTAGAACTTTTTAAATCTGTATTTTCTTTTTTTAGGTACTCCTTCTTATTGTATTGAATAAGGGTAAACATAGCTTTAATTCATGTTAATTCTATAAAAGAGTGCTTCCACCTTTTTTACAATAATAGAGCGTTTATTATCAAGAATTGTTAACACATAATTAGATTATTGCGATGGCCAAATAAAAAGCCATCCCGATGCCGATGTATCGAGATGGCTTTTTAACATTTTGAATATTATTCTTTAAATGTTCTTCGCTAGCCAATCACCCACTTCAGAAGTCTTGTAGGACTTAGCCTCACCAGCAATATCAACCGTTACATACGCTTCTTCAATAGACTTATTGACCACATCTTTTACTGCCTTTGCCTCTTCTAATAAGTCCAAAGACTCCAGTAACATTGCTGCCGAAAGAACAGTAGCCAAAGGATTTGCGATATCCTGCCCCGCTGCTTGAGGGTATGATCCATGAATAGGTTCGAAAACAGAAGTTTCACGTCCTACAGAAGCAGAAGGTAATAAACCCATTGATCCAGTTATCACAGATGCTTCATCAGAGAGAATGTCTCCAAACATGTTTTCAGTAACCATGACATCAAATTTTTTCGGCCATTGGATTAACTGCATAGCAGCATTATCCACAAGCATGTAATCTGTTTCAATATCAGCGTGCTCTTTTTCTACTCTTTGAGCAACTTCTCTCCAAAGCCTTGATGACGCCAAAACGTTGGCTTTATCTACGACAGTTACTTTCTTACTTCTCTTTCCTGCGTAGACATAAGCTAATTTCAGGATTCTTTCAATTTCTTCAACGGAGTATACACAAGTATCAAAAGCAGATGTCAAATCTTCGGATCTACCTCTGGCACCAAAATATATACCTCCCGTTAGTTCTCTAATCACAACCAAATCAACATCTTCAACAATCTCTCTTTTCAAAGGAGACTTATCAATCAATGACGGGAAAGTAGCTACAGGTCTAATGTTAGCATAAAGTCCCAATTTCTGTCTCATTCCTAATAATCCTTGTTCAGGTCTTACTTTGGCTGATGGGTTATTATCATATTTTGGATCTCCAATGGCTCCAAAAAGTACTGCGTCAGAGTCCATACATACTTGATGGGTTTCATCAGGGTAAGGGTTTCCAGTTTCATCAATGGCTATCGCACCAACCAAAGCTTCTGTGTATTTGAAATTATGTCCAAATTTAGAACCTACAGCATCCATAACTTTAATTGCTTGTTCTACTATTTCTGGTCCAATACCGTCACCGGCCAAAACTCCTATCTTAAAATCCATCTTATATATTATTTTCTAGTATGTTCAACATTTTTATCGTTGCTTTAATTGCAGCAACCGTTTGATCTGAATCCAAACCTCTGGTTTTGAATCGATGACCATTTTCCCAAGTAATGGTGGTTATCACCAAAGCATCCGTTTCACCACCTGGTGGTATCTGCACTTCGTAATCTACTAACCTGGGCAGTTCTTTATCCAATTCATCATAAATCAAGTTGAGTGAATTCATGAATGCATCATACTGGCCATCTCCGGAGGCTGTTTTTTCGAAAGTCTCTCCATTTACTTCAATGCATAATGTTGCCATCGAGCGTAAACCTTGAGCAACTGACAAAGAATAGTTTTGAATTCGAATCGAAGGTTCAACAATTTGACTCCCTAAAACGTCTTTGATTATAAAAGGTAAATCTTCTTTAGAAATAGACTCTTTCTTATCGCCCAACTCGATAATCTTTTCAGTCACTTTCTTCGTTTCTTCAGGCGTGAGGGTTATGCCCAATTCATCCAAATTCTTTTTAATGCTTGCTTTACCTGACATTTTTCCCAAAGCATAGGAATAGCTTCTGCCAAATCTTTCCGGATTAATACTATTATGGTAAAGGTTGTCTTTATTATCTCCATCAGCATGAATTCCAGATGTTTGTGTAAATACAAATTCACCAATCAATGGTTTGTTAGCTGGAATCCTAATACCTGAAAATGACTCAACCAATTTACAAGTCTTGTATAAGCAAGACTCATCCACTTGCAATTCATACCCCAAATGGTCTTTGACCATACCTATTACACTTGACAAAGGTACATTGCCAGCTCGTTCGCCCAATCCGTTAAGTGTAGTGTGAACGCCAGTAAATCCACATTCCAATGATTCATATACATTCGCTACAGATAAATCATAGTCATTATGCGCATGAAAATCGAATTTCTGATCAGGAAAAGCATCTGTCATTTGACTGCAATAGTCACGGGTTTGTCTATGATTGAGCATCCCTAAGGTATCTGGTAACATGATCCTATGAATTTTTAATTCATTCAGCCCTTTTACCATCTCCATCACATACTCTGGAGAGTCCTTCATTCCATTTGACCAGTCCTCCAGGTAGACATTGACTTTAATATCCATTTGATTGGCATAATCAACAGTTACCTTAATGTCAGATAGATGCTCACCTAACGATTTTTTGAGCTGTTTTTCACAGTGTTTTTTCGAACCTTTGCAAAGTAAGTTGATAACCTTTCCCCCTGCATCTTGAATCCATTTCAATGATATATTACCATCAACAAACCCTAATATCTCTATGGATTCGTCTAACCCATGTTGATTTGCCCAATCTAAGATTTTCTTGGCTGATTTAAATTCGCCATCAGAAACACGTGCTGAGGCGACTTCTATTCTATCTACCTTCAACTCTCCTAAAAGCATTTGTGCAATCTGAAGCTTCTCGCCGGCTGTAAAAGAAACACCAGAAGTTTGCTCTCCATCACGAAGTGTAGTATCTAATATTTCAACTTTTCTGGACAAATTGAGTTTGTTAAGTTGTGAAAAGGCTGATTTCTATCAATTACAAAGGTAAATCCGCTGCAAAGGCAGATATATCACCTTTGATATTCTGTAGGTAATCAATATCATCAAATCCATTCAACATGTTGTCCTTTTTATAGGTGTTGATTTCGAATAATTCAGATTCTCCAGTTGCTTTCAAAGTAACTTTTTGATCGGGTAGATTGACTTCAATCTCAGTGTTAGCATCTGCTTCAATTGCCTTGAAAATCTTATCAGCGAATTCTGCGCTTACTTGGACTGGCAAAACTCCAATGTTCAAGCAGTTTCCTCTAAAGATGTCCGCAAAGAAGGAAGAGATCACGCATCTGAATCCATAATCATAAACTGACCATGCCGCATGTTCTCGAGAGGAACCTGATCCAAAGTTTTTACCTCCAACCAAAATCTTGCCTGAATAAGTTGGATTATTTAGAACGAAATCAGACTTGGGTGTATCGTCACTGTTGTATCTCCAATCTCTAAATAAGTTGTCACCAAATCCTTTTCTCTCCGTTGCTTTCAAGAACCTTGCTGGGATGATTTGGTCAGTATCTACGTTCTCTATAGGCAATGGAACTGCAGTACTGGTTAATATTTCAAATTTATCGTATGCCATTTTTCTTAGCTTTCAGTCGACTGTCATAAGTCGATGGTTTTTTCAAATCTTAAATTCCGAATTTCAAATTAGGCGTCTGCCATTAGTGTACGAGGATCAGAAACCACACCATTTACAGCAGATGCAGCCGCTACCAATGGACTAGCCAAAAGTGTTCTTGATCCTGGACCTTGGCGTCCTTCGAAGTTTCTGTTGGATGTGCTCACTGCCAACTTTCCTGCAGGAACTTTATCATCGTTCATTGCTAAACAAGCTGAGCAACCAGGTTCTCTTAGTTCAAATCCTGCATCAGTCAAAATATCAAGGATACCTTCTTCTTTGATTGCCGCTTCTACTTTGTGCGATCCAGGCACTAACCATGCAGTTACATGATCAGCTTTCTTCTTACCTTTTACCAATTCAGAGAAAGCTCTGAAATCTTCAATTCGACCGTTGGTACAGCTACCCAAGAAAACATAATCAATTTTCTTACCGATCATTGAATCTCCTTGATTGAAATTCATATAACCCAAAGATTTCTCGTAAGTAGCGTTTCCTCCTTCTACATCGTCTGCATTAGGGATATTGTTAGAGATACCGATACCCATACCTGGGTTAGTACCATAAGTAATCATAGGCTCGATGTCTGCAGCAGAGAAAGTTAATTCTTCATCAAATTTCGCATCAGCATCCGTTTTTAGCGTGGACCAGTAAGCCATCGCTTTATCCCAAGCAGCACCGGTTGGTGTAAATTCTCGACCCTTCACATACTCAAAAGTTTTTTCATCAGGAGCAATCATTCCACCTCTAGCTCCCATTTCTATCGAAAGGTTACATACGGTCATTCTTCCTTCCATGGTCATGTTCTCAAACACATCACCAGCATACTCGACGAAGTAACCGGTAGCACCAGAAGTAGTCAATTTTGAAATAATATACAACGCGACATCCTTAGGCGAAACGCCTTTTTGAAGTGCTCCATTGACATTGATTCTCATTTTCTTTGGCTTAGGCTGCATGATACACTGAGAAGACAATACCATTTCTACTTCAGAGGTACCAATACCAAAAGCTATGGCACCAAATGCACCGTGCGTGGATGTATGTGAATCCCCGCAGACCATTGTTACTCCAGGTTGCGTAATTCCATATTCAGGACCGACAACATGAACAATACCATTCTTATCATGCCCTAATCCCCAGTGAGATATTCCATGTTCCGCAGCATTCTCTTCAAGTGCTTTCAATTGCCCTGCAGACAACGGATCTTCAACGGGTAAATGTTGATTGATTGTAGGAGTGTTATGATCTGCAGTTGCAAAAGTCTTTTCAGGGTGAAGCACTTTCAATCCTCTATTCTTTAAACCCAAAAATGCAACAGGAGATGTTACTTCATGCACCATGTGTCTGTCGATAAAGACAACATCTGGACCACCTTCAACACTTTTAACTACGTGTGAGTCCCACACTTTATCAAACAAAGTTTTTGCCATTTCTTAATATGATTAATTCTATTTGTCTTAGATGAATCATGATTTGGGTTACTCATAATTCAAAATTGAAGCGCAAAGGTAAAAAATAAACTGCTATTGGACTAGCTTATATAGAAATATGCAACAAGTAAAATCTAGCTTCTGTAATATTCAAAAATCCATAAAAAGGTGAATTAAACTGACTATTCTTTTACGAACTTCTTAATAATTCCAATATCATTTACATAAACAACAGATATTCCAGATTCGAAATTATTTAGGTCTAATGAAAAGATTTGTTCTTCATAGGGTTGAACCTAACACTGCTAACGTCATTGTTTCGCTAACACAAATGGATGTAGGACGACGAATGGCAATTATTGAAATTGCTGGAAAGCTTATCTCGCCTGGTACAAGTCATACAATGACTCGCTCATCGGGTCATTACAAGTTATAAACACAACGTATTAGAATTTCTTATTAAGCAATAACTTTAATAAGCACTCGATCTCATGTATGCTCAAGCTTTATTCTTTTTTTCTGAAAAAACGCGGAAATGCTCAATACAATCAAGAATGCCGTAACATAGTAAACAAAAACTGGAATTGGTAGCGGGTCACCTTGTGCATAAGAGTGCAACCCTGTGAGGTAATAATTAACCCCAAAGGACGTCATCATGATCGAATAGAACGCAAACATGCTAGCTGTGCTGAAAATGTATTGAGTGTTCATACCTGGAATTAGTCGCAAATGCAATACGACAGCATAGACCATTACAGATATCAATGCCCATGTTTCTTTTGGGTCCCAACCCCAATACCTTCCCCATGATTCATTGGCCCAAATACCTCCTAAAAAAGTTCCAATGGTTAACATGAAAATTCCAATGATCATTGACAATTCATTGATATAGGTAAGCTCCTTAGTTTTAGATTGAAGTTCGTTGTGTTTTGGGAAAAGCATTATAATCAAAGTCATTAATCCTAATAATGCCGACAGTGCCAAAGGCGCATAACTTCCTACAATGATGGCGACATGTATTTTAAGCCAATAGGATTTAAGTACTGGAACCAAATTTGTGATTTCTGGATTCAACCAATCTATGAATGCAACGAAAAGAAGGGTCCCTGTAAAAAGAGTAGCCAAAGGCAATACAAAATCACTGGAACGATGAAAAACAATTCCAAAAAGCATTAAAAACCATGATACCAATATGATCATTTCATATCCATTACTCCAAGGGGGATAATCAGCAGCATACCACCTCAGAATCATGTTAAATGTTTGTGTTAAGAATGCTATGATTGTTAATACAATCAATATTTTTAAAGTCCATTCAATCCAATTCGCAGGACTCAAAACTTTCCATATGACCAATACCATCAATGTTAAACCTATCAGCCAATAAGCTCCAAATAAATGAGTAAAAAGTCCAAGTCGATTGTAAAGCAACTCCCCTTTTCTTCTTCCATCTGTTGGGTTTACATCTGCACCCAAAACATCTTGATAAGTCTTTATATATTTCAGATGTTTATTAGGAGTATCCCAATCACCTGATTGCTGTGCTTCAATGATACTTTGGTAGTACATTGGAATAATACTGGCTACAAAAAGTGAGTCTTCTTTTTCAAAACCCGCTTTTCCAATTTTATAGTCATACCAGCTATTGTCCGGATCACCTTTTTTCGGAAAGAGTTTTAAATAATAACCATCCAAAGCTTGAAAAAGTACATTAAAACGTTCGTCAATTTTGATTACTTCTTTATCAAAATTACTTTGCTCTACAGGCTTTTTTCGTGAAGATAAATCCACCCATTCTGCTAAAACATAATTACCTTCTGAATCTATTAAATCCATAAGACATAGGTATTTAGCACTTTTCATTTCAAGTAATTCTAAAATTGGCGCGCCAATCATTGGATCAATTTTAATTATCGGCACATCTCTCCAATAATAGGGGTCAATATTCAAAGACAAAAAAACTTGATCACTATTAAGCTTCTCCCCCGTCGCAGTAGGTAATTTTAGCTTTGTGCTGCGATACATTTTGCGAGTAAACTCAGAGGTCAAAGTATTTAATGGTTTAATCCGACCATCCATATCCTGGACCAATAATGAACCAAACTGTTTGGCATGTTCAACCGGAATAATATGCATTGAATCAATAGTGAATGCTAACTCCTTGTTTTCTGCAAAGGCGAACTTAGAAACGAATAGAAGAAACAATACCAATCCAATTTTTGAATTATTTTGAATCGATTTTAACCTTTTAGCTACAAACTGAAATCTCGAACTCTTTCCAAACAAAGTCCATATCATACAGATGAATAGCAGTGTGTACCCTATGTAAGTGATATTTGTACCTAACCGATCTTTGTTAACAGAAAGAACCGTCCCTAATTCATCCATATCATAACTAGCCTGGAAAAAACGATATCCTCCATAATCTAAAACATTGTTCATATAAATTCTATATGGCATTTTATCTTCCCCTTCCAATACTGTGACCTCACTTGCGTAAGATGATGGGCTTGTTGAACCTGGGTACCTGACCAACTGAAAATCATTCAGTTGAATTGAAAAAGACAAATCAATCAATTTGGGACCATAATTGATAGAGACCTGATGTCCATTGATTTCTATTTCTTGAGGCATTGAATAGACCCCATCAACAGCTGCCATTTTTAATTCCGTTTCATATTCCCCACTTTTTAACTCTACCATTAAAAGATCCGCAGCAGTTTTTTCCATCTCTTCATCTTGTGCTGGAATGTATTGAATTTTCTTTTGTAGGTGTTTTTGGCTAACAACGAATGAGACATCTCCCACTTGATAAAGAGAACGCATCATTAATCGAGCTGAAGTACCCGCTTCCACCTTCCCTGCCTGTTGATCTGACATTCTCAGGTAACTCAACTCATCTGGGCTGTGAATTAAGATTGAATCACCAGAAGTCACCAAATTGATAGCATGTTCTTCAGGGTTATTGAAAGTTATTCTTCCATGTGCAAGATTGATGTATCCTAAACTTGGAAGAAAGAGATCTTTGCGGATTCCTTCATGGCTAATAACTATCTCTAATACTGCATCATCAGTATTACCCTGCACAAGCGTTTGTACAGCATTTGGTACATACTTTTTGGTCGTTATTTCCAAAAGATTAGAATCAGCACCAAAGCTCATCTGCACATCAGGTTTTTTGAGAATGGAAGTTCTAACAAGCTTTTGATTAGATTTAAAACCCGTCTCATTAGTAACATCAACCGTCAGATATCTTTTTTCAGAAATCACCTGATTAGAACTACTTCCTTCTCTAATCCTCATCATTCCTTCCTCTCCAAAATATCGAGTAACAAAGGCTCCAGCAATAACTATGATAAAGGCAACATGAAAAAGAAAGACAGATCTTTTTTCTTTTCTCCAGAGTTTGTAGCGAGATATATTCGCGATGAAATTAATTGAGAGTAAAACCATTACCATCTCAAACCACCAGGCATCGTAGATTAACAACCTGACAGCATTAGTGCCGAAATCATTCTCAACAAATGTTGCATAGGCCATAGAAATGGCGAATACCAACAATAAAACAATGGTCATTTGGTTCGATATTAGAACCTTCCAGAAATTTTTCATTCGCTACTCCCCTTCTTAATGTGTACCCGACTCCAACGAGTTGTCAATCCCACGCAGCTTCTCTTTTTTGAGCAGCTTCCAACCATTGAGGAATTACGTTTTCTTTAAATGTTTTCTTTTCGGCATTCAGTTTATTCATATCCAAACCAATATAAGCTTGCGCCTTTGCCTTGGTTGATATGTCAGGATAAGCCACAGCACTGTTATGACCAAGGTCTGCCAACAAACGAGCTAATTTGATACGACCTTCCTGAGCTATGGTAATTGCCGAAGCAACAATTCTTGAAACTTCTACCGGCGCATGGAATTGACCACCATGAGAAGCTACAGAAAAATCCCATCTCCATTGTGCATGTCTTATGTCCTGTAATATGGCTTTCATCTGATCTTCTGAAGCTCCAAGTTCCCAAGCTTTTCCAGCTTCTACATGCGCTTTCACTAAAAGCTCTTCTAAATCTTTTTGGTTCTCTTTAATTTTCGATTGTCGCTCATAAACATCATTCATCAAATCATCCTTCTCTTCTCGGTGACAAACTTGACATGAATTAGCCGTGTTGGCCAAAGGAGAACGAATGTGGTGATCTGTAAACTTCTGACCTCCTTCAGTTTTATAGGGCATGTGGCAATCCGCACATGAGACGCCTCTCTTCGCATGTATACCTGTTTGAAATAATTCCCAACCTGGGTGCTGTGCCTTCAGCATTGGTGTTTTACTAATTGTATGTGTCCAATCAGAAAATTCAATTTCATCATAATAATTTTCCATGGCTTCAACGGAAGTACCATCTTTCCAAGGCAAAACCAAATAAGGTGTTCCTTCTTTTCCAGGTATTTTTTTATTAAAATAATACTCCACATGACATTGTGCGCAAACCAATGAACGCATCTCTTGGTGGGTAGCATTTTTAATATTCTTACCCATTGATTCAAATGCTTCAATCAAAGATGGTCTGGAGATGGCTAATTGCATAGTTTTCGAATCATGGCAGCTAGCGCAACCAATAGGGTTAACCACTTCAGATCCTTTATCCGCCCATTTACCATCATAATATTCTTTAATGCCCATCTCATTCATCAATCGCGGTACATCGGGACTTTTACATGTCCAGCATGTAGAAGGCATTGGGCCAGTTCCTGGGCCTGTCGGGCCACCAGTCCTCAAGGTGTTCCGAATATCCTCGATGGCATAAAAATGTCCTCTTGGTTGGTTATAATCCTTTGAAAATCCATAACCAGCCCAAAGCACAACCAATTCTGGGTTTTCTCCTAGGGCATCTTTCAAACCTGATGTATTATATGCACTGCTAAAAGTTGTGTCAGCGGTTCTCATGAAAGACTGATATTGTCTGGGGAAATTTTGCCCCCAAACTTCATTTCTTGGTTCATCCTCTCTAATCTGAGTTTGTGGTTGATAAGCAAAAGAAGCTTCCGTTTTTCTACTCATGATGCTATTTGCCAACATACTAAGCAATACTACGATGATAACTGTACCAATAAACAATAACCAATTTCGGACATTCAGATTCATAATTCTATTATTTAGGAGATTTGGATAAAGCGTTTTCTAACCAACTAGGTACGATTGCAGACCCTTTGTCATCCGTAGTTACGGCATCTAGATGATAACCTACTGCAGACAAACTTTTAACTCGACCATGAGGTACTTGTTGATGACATTCCCAACATCTTCGTGAAGTTCTATTTTCTTGATGATTTTTAACCCACGAGAGCATTTTTGCATCTGTGACTTGTTCTTGGTGACATCTAATACAGTTATTTTGTACGACACCTGCGCTTGCTTCTTTCATAACAATCGCCTGAGGTTCCATTCTCAAAGTAAATACTGAAGCATGATATGCGCCATCTTTAGCTTTAAAATAATATTTGTTAAAAATATTATCCTGTGGAACATGACAATCATTGCAGGAAGCAACTTCTCGATGTGAACTATGATCCCACGTTATATATTCAGCTGTCATTACATGGCAATTGATACATGCTTTTGGGTCATCAGACATGTATGATACTACATTAGAAATGTTGATGATGTATAATCCTAATCCGAAAATAGCACCCAATAGTACTATTACTGGAACTCGCCATTCTTTAGGTGGGTAAAACTTTCGGATTATGTTAGTCATTCATGTGTAATTTAATGAGGCAAACAATACTTTACAACTTCTAAAGGAGACAAAATACTCTTAAAATTATGATGAACAAAATCCAGCACTGCAGGATCGATTTATAGCATCCTTACACCTATTATTTTGAAATAGTAAAGGAGATGGTATGGCCTACTCTTTTTTGCGAAAGAATGTTGATCGAATCTTCAGTTAATTGAAAAATCCGAGGATAACCACCAGTAGTCTGGCAGTCTCGCATCAATACAATTAATTGACCCGATGGTGTTAGTTGAACCGTTCCAGGCATTACAGCAGATGTTAACATTTCAGGATACGTTGACTTTAAATTTATTCTTTCTTTGAATAAATAAGCCATTCGAGAAGAACTTATATCTATTGAAAAAGTCTGGTTTTCTATATCTTTATAATGGTCCTCATATTCTGGTCCTTTCAGAACGACAATATTGGACTGATTGAATCTATCCTTATTAATAGAGACTTTTGAATTAATACTTTTAAGAGAAGATTGATGAGGTATAATATCTAACGCTCGACCTTTCATTAACCTTTCAAAAGAAGTAATTCCTGACATGTGAGAACGACTACCCAACAACACTCGTGAATTGACTCCTCCTTTTATTCCCAAGTATGCACATTGTCCATATTTTGGTTTTCCAAATGACAAAATATCCCCAGAGGTCACTTGGTACGGTTTGTTCAGTTCAATAGATTTAGCATTTAATTTTGGAGAAAAATCTGCCCCAGAAATAACAATATGAGTATCACATAAAAATTCAAACTTTCCACCAATACAAATCATCTCAATGACCGCTGATTCGATATCATTGCCAAGTAGCGCATTGGCTAACCTCATACTATATTGATCCATAGCACCAGAAATAGGTACTCCTATGTTCCTATAACCTACTCTACCGCCATCCTGTATGGAAGATTGAATACCATGAGATATTATTTTCAAACTTCTAGACATCAGATGATTAATGATTGAGGGTCAAACTTTCCAAACTTCACATCATGAGCTAAATCTACATGTTCTTCATAGGTAATTGGATGGAAAGATATTTGATCACCAGATTTTGCAAAGCATGGGTTCGGAGAGGTTACATCAAAAAACTCTATGGGCGAATTTCCTATGATATTCCACCCAGCTGGGCTGTCTATCGGATAGATTCCTGTTTGTCGACCAGCTATTCCTACAGCACCTTTAGGTACATTGGTTCTTGGTTCTGATATTCGAGGAAAATAAATCCTACTATCCAAACCACCTAAGTACATAAAACCGGGAAGAAATCCAATGAAGTAAAGCCTGTATAGGCTTCCACTATGAATATCGATTATTCTGTCTTTTGACAAATCTAATTCATCAGACATCCTTGCTAAGTCTAGTTCAAATTCATCTTCGTAACAGACTGGAATTTTCCATGATTTTTGGACTAGTACATTTTCCTTTTGTTCATTGGTGTACAATCTTTTTATACTCCCAACCGTCTTTTCATAATCAACGCCTTCGTTCAGAAAAAGTGTTAAACTATTATAAGCAATCACATATTCTAAGATCAATTCCTTTAACTGAACTTCAATCAATTGACAGAGTTGATTAATATCAGTTGAAATTTCTGGAGCTATTTCCTCTGGCCATTCTATTAAAATAGCTTGCTCACCGAATCTCCGATATGCCAGTTCAAATCTCATCGTTAGTTGCTGAAATGTTGATGAAGCAATTCTAGAATTTCAACTACTAATGGGTTATCACCATGTATACAAAAAGTATCCGCTTTTAAAGAAACTGAATTACCATGAATGGTTCTAACTAATCCATAATTTTGCATTTCTGAGATATGGCTTATGACATGCTCTAATGGAATCATCGCATTTCGATTTATTCTAGACACTAAGGATAAATCATCATTATAACTGCGATCAACGAAAGCTTCATACTTTACTTTTAATCCTTTTTCAATTGCTAATCTTGCTATAGTGGACTTATAGGGAGCGTATATTTCACATGGTCCATTAACATCATTCACTGCTTCTAAGATGATTTGAGCAATTTTAATATTTCTAGCAGCTTCATTGTACAAAGCTCCATGAGGTTTTATATGGCTTAAGGAAACTTCCATTTCTTCAGCACAATCAATCACGAGTTGCATTTGTACTTTCAATGAAGAATAAAGCTTTTGAGAATCAATGTTTAAAACTTCTCTGCCAAAATTGCTACGGTCAGGATAAGACGGATGTGCTCCCACTTGCACATTATTTAATTTGGCCAAGGAAATAGTTTCTAATATACTGGCCCTTTCTCCTACATGTCCACCACATGCGACGTTGCAACTTGAAATCAATGGCATAATTAGTGCATCATTTCCTGCACCTTCTCCTAGATCACAATTTATATGGATGAAAGATTTTTCCAATTTCGAGGGTTCTATACAATTTTAACTAATACTCATAGATAGTCTTGCAGATAATTCTTAAATATTGAGTTGTTCTATTGATTCTTGGTTTTATACCTATCGGTTTTCCGAAATCAAATTTGAAAAAGAGACTTTTCTTTCCATGCGGGATATCATATATGACTTACTACCATAGCAGTAGCCGTTTCAATTATTTAAACTGCTGGTTATGAATTTGATAATGATCAACCATCAATTCCTTCTACGGACAAAGGTTATTCAACCGGAGTATTTACATTTATTCTACTATAAAAGCTTTTTCTAATCCTGATGCTGAATTAGTTCCAACCCAAAGTTTAAATTCTCCTGGCTCTGTTACCCACTCCCCATCAATATTGTAGAATTTAAGATCTTCAGTATTGAATTCAAATTCAATTGTTTTAGTTTCTCCAGATTTTATAGTTGACTTTTTAAACCTTAATAATTCTTTGACGGGTCTCGTAATACTTCCAAAACAGTCCTGAATATAAAGTTGAACCACTTCTTTTACATCTCGGTTTCCTTCATTCTTCAAATCAACTTTTACTGTCGTATTATCTCCCATTTTAAGCGCTGGATTGTCAATACTCAGATTAGAATAAACTACTGAACTATAAGTCAAACCATAGCCAAATGGATACATTGGTTCATAACCATCATCTAGATAATGAGACTCATTCCCAAGCGAACTTTGCCATGCTCCTACCGGTATATCATCCATATGGATATAGCTTTCTTTACTAGCTGGTCTACCAGTATTTTTATGATTGTAATACATTGGTATTTGACCAACGCTCTTCGGCCATGTGAAAGGTAACTTACCGGATGGTGACACTTCTCCAAGGATTAGATCAGTCAATGCTGGTCCACCCATGGTACCAGGATGTCCTGCAAAAAGTATAGCATCTACATTGTCTACAATATTTCCTATCGTAATTGGTCTACCGGCCATAATGATGAGTACTATTTTTTTATTCAATTTGGCTAGTTCTTTTATTAATTGTTCCTGTGCACCGGGTAAATCAATATTGGCCCTACTGTGTGCTTCACCAGAAAGAATGGCTTCTTCTCCGCCAAAGAACAATATGACATCTGCAGACTTGGCGAACGAAAGCGCTTTAGAGAATCCTTTCGAAGATGTATCACGACTATTCTCAAGACCAGCAGTATATAGAATATTACTTTCGCCAAAAGTTTCATTAAAAGCTTGCAAGGGAGTAATCGTATAGTCCTTTTCACCGTCAAAAGTCCAAGTCCCCAATTGTTCATGCGGTGCATTAGCCAATGGACCTATTAAAGCAATCCTTTTTGTCTTGTCAGAAATTGGTAGGACGTCGTTATAATTCTTCAGTAATACTGCACTCTCTATAGCAGATTGCTTTGCAGCCTCTAAGTGCTCTGATGCATATAATATTGAAGTGTCCTTATCGAACTTTGTAGTTTCAAATAATCCTAATTTGAATTTAATTCTCAATATGTTTCTCACTAAATCATCCAATTGTGATTCAGTGAATTTTCCTTCTTCGATGAGTTCTTTAGTATAATTCTCATACGACTGACTCATCATTTCCATGTCCAAACCAGCGTTTAATGCTTTTTCTGCTGCTTGCTTTTTATCCTTGGTGAAGCCATGCTTAATCATTTCAATAATTGAATTCCAATCACTCACAACGAAACCATCAAATCCCCATGCTTCGCGCAACATATTCTTTAAAATAAACTTATTTCCTGAAGCTGGAACACCATTTAAATCATTAAAAGAAGTCATAAATGTTGCCACATCTGATTCAACCGCTTGGGCAAAAGGTCTTAGGTATACATTTTGTAATTGCTCATCACTCATGCTCGAGGAGTTATAATCTCTACCTCCTTCAGCTGCTCCATATGCAACAAAATGTTTGGCACAAGCAGCTATGCTATATGGATTACTTAAATCACCTTGAAAACCTTCTATGTATGCTTTGCCCATCACTTCTGTTAAATATGGATCTTCACCTGCGGATTCTGCAATTCTTCCCCATCGAGCATCTCTAGAAATATCGAGCATTGGAGCAAAAGTCCACCTGATTCCTGACGTACTTGCTTCTTTTGCCGCAATTCTTGAGCCTTCCTTGACCAATTCAGGGTTAAATGATGCAGCTTGAGCTAAGGGTATTGGAAAGATAGTTTTGAAGCCATGAATAACATCTCTCCCAAATATTAAAGGAATCCCGTTGGGACTCTCTTCAATAGCAATTTTCTGAAGTTCTTCTACATAATCGGTATTCATAACATTAAGCATGGCACCAATTCTTCCTTCTTTTACAGCTGTTTTCAACGCTTTGGATAAACAACCTTTGACACGACTAGAAGTTCCTCTTTGATTGGTTTGTCCAATTTTCTCCTGCAAGGTCATTTTTGATAAGACACTATCAATTTTGAATTCAAGACGTCTACTTGAAGAAGCGGTTTTATCTTTAGGTTGGCAAGCAACAATAAACAGAGCCAATAAGAAATATGCTAGGATTTTCAAAATCATAAATTTAAATGAATACAATTATACAACCTTAATTGAATGTAAATGTGTGGGAAATGGATCCATCCACTAGGGTATTTGTTTCTGTTTTAACAAAACATAATTGAACAAACTTTTTTTCAATAGAAATCCAAAGGAAACTTTCCAATCAACGGCATTTATGTTTCAATAGAAAAAACTTCAAATAAATTATTAAGAATGATTGCCTCCTTTGTTTATTCAAATTCAAAAAATGATCTTTTTACATTCCCTTCCATAACTATTTGTAACAGTGATAGATAGAATCCAATGAATGAAGTGATTAATAAAATATGGTCAGGACAATTTGAATAAAACATGTTTGATATCCGAGCAATTTTCCTATATTGAATGAATGAATCTGACATGGGTCAGGTTGAATTTGATATCTTTGTAGCCATATTTGAAGGAATGGAAGAAAACTTTAAAAAGAGAAATGAAGACAAGGACGTTATCACCAGATATGAGTCATATCGTGCTAAAAAGGAATCTTTCTACTTTTCAACCGATGAGTACGAACAAGTCATACAACACTATTTAGAGCAAGGGAAGTACAGAAAAGCACTACATGCAATTAATTCTGCTATCGATCAATACCCTTTTGCCGTGGAATTTATCGTCCTCAAAGCACAATCATATGCTCACCTACAAGAGTATTCAATTGCCTTAGATCTTTTAGAGCAAGCAGGGAACTTGAACCCGGGAGACAGCGACATCTTTTTGATAAAAGGTAATATTTTAATGTCCTTGGAGAATAATCAAGAGGCACTAGTATGTTACAATCAGGCGTTGCAACATGCTGTTGACAAAGATGAAATCTATTGTAGTATGGGGCTGGCATATCAGCACCAGGGTGAATACAAGGAAGCAATCAAATTTTTTAAATTATGTCTAGAGATTAATTTGAACAATGAAAGTGCCCTGTATGAATTGGCCTATTGCTTGGACGTAACAGGTGAGTTAGAAGCAAGCCTAACTTATTATCAAGAATTTATTGACAAGGACCCCTATTCAGAATATGCTTGGTACAACCTAGGGATTATTTTCAACAAACTAGAAAAGTTTGATAAAGCAGTTGAAGCCTATGAATATTGTGTAGCAATAGATGAAAAATATAGCTCCGCTTATTTCAACATGGGTAATTCCCTAATGATGCTTGGAAAAAATGAACAAGCGCTAGATGCCTTCAAATCCACTTTGGAACTGGAAGGTCCTACCCCAGAAATCTATTTTAGTATTGGTTCTGTATATGAGCATATGGAGCAATTCGACTTAGCGATAAGATACTATAGAAAAGCAACTAAGCTAGACCCATTTTATGATGAAGCTTGGTTTTGTACTGGAATCTGTTTGGGTGCTCAAGGAAAATGGTACGAATCAGTACATTTTCTAAATAAAGCTTTGAAATTGAGTGTGGAAAATGCTGAATATTGGACGGCATTAGCTAATGCGGAATATCAAGTAGGAAATGTAGTTTCAAGTATTGATGCTTATGATGAAGCAAGTCAGTTGAATAGTACTAATCCGGAAATATGGAAAAATTGGTCTTTGATATACCATGAGCAAGGTGATACGGAGCAAGCTATGAACATTGTTGAAGACGGCATTGAGGAAATTCCAGAAGAAGCCTCTCTCTATTATCAAGCAGTTGTATATCTAATTGAAAGTGGGAAATATAAAGAAGCATTCACTTTTTTGGAAAAAGGACTTTACTTGGATTATGATGCACACACCATGTTATATGACCGATTTCCAAACCTAGAAACACAAAAAGCAATTTATAAAATTATACAGCAGTACAAATAGTTTAAGTACTGATACTAATCATTGCAAATTGGCTTTGCAATTCCACATAGAATCAATTTATTTGCAGCAAAATTATAACCCCTCTTTTGATTAAAACGAAAGTATGAATTACGATTTAAATAATATTCCAGAAAGAACAATTAAGCCAAGAGAAGAAGGATTTACAATGGTTATGGATAAAGGCTTAAGTGTAAGGCAGGCAGAAGACCTAGTTGAAACATGTGGCGAATTTATTGACATAGTCAAATTGGGTTGGGCTACATCTTTTGTGACGAATAATTTAGAAAAGAAACTTGATTTTTATCGAAGTGCTGGGATACCGGTTTATTTAGGAGGCACTCTATTTGAAGCTTTTATTATAAGAGATCAATTTGATGATTACAGAAAAGTATTGGATAAATACCAATTGAAACATGCTGAGGTTTCTGATGGGTCCATCACCTTGAATCACGACAAAAAATGTGAATACATTAGAACTTTATCTAAACAAGTTACCGTACTATCAGAAGTAGGTTCAAAAGATGCTGCTGAAATCATCCCTCCTTATCAGTGGATTGAATTGATGCAAAAGGAATTGGATGCAGGCGCTTGGAAAGTAATCGGCGAGGCACGTGAAGGTGGGAATGTAGGCCTTTTCAGATCAACCGGTGAAGTAAGATCAGGTTTGGTCCAAGAAATACTCACGAAGATTCCAATGGAAAAAATTCTATGGGAAGCACCTCAAAAAGAACAACAAGTTTGGTTTATTAAGCTGTGTGGTGCAAATGTGAACTTAGGAAACATTGCTCCAAATGAAGTAATTCCTTTGGAAACTATTAGGTTGGGATTAAGAGGTGATACATTTGATCACTTTCTGGGAAGTAAAAAGGTAGACTGATTTTATGAAGTCTTTAAAGGATTCTGCGCTGCTATTTCTTAAAGGAATAGGAATGGGAAGTGCTGATGTGGTGCCTGGTGTATCTGGTGGAACTATCGCTTTTATTACAGGTATTTATGAGGAATTACTTTCTTCCATTAGTTCTTTTGATAAAGAAGCTTTTTTCCATCTTTCAAAATTAGAATTAAAGGAATTCTGGAAACATATAAATGGATCATTCTTACTACCATTGGTCTTAGGAATTTTAGTCAGTGTATTTTCCTTAGCAAAAATCATTGCATTTCTTTTAGACAACTACCCTATTCAAGTTTGGTCGTTTTTCTTTGGATTGATAATCATTTCATCCATTACCGTGACTAAGGAAATCACAAAATGGAATGCAGGAGTTGTGATATCAGCGATCATTGGGATTGTATTTGCTTATACACTTACCCTGATCACCCCTGTCAATACGCCTAGTGCTCCATGGTTCATTTTCATTTGTGGTGCCTTTGCAATTTGTGCTATGATTTTACCCGGTATATCTGGGAGCTTCATCATGTTGATTTTAGGTAAATACACGTATATCATTAATGCAGTTAAAGATTTTAATTGGGCCGTAATGCTAATTTTTGGTTCTGGTTGTATTGTTGGACTGTTTACTTTTTCTAGAGTAATATCTTGGTTTCTGAAAAAATTCCACAATTATGCAATTGCTCTTTTGGCCGGGTTTATGTTAGGCGCGTTGAATAAAATTTGGCCATGGAAAAAAGCAGTGTTATTTCAACTTGACAGGCATGGTGCACAAGTGCCCGTATATGAAGAAAACTTATTGCCAAATCAATATTTTACAGAAACAGGTCAGCAAGCATTAATACTACAGGCTATATTATTCATGGCATTTGGATTTATGATAGTTGTGATCATGGAAAAAGTCGCCCTATTGATGAAGTCCAACAAAAGCAAAAGCACTTCATGAAACGATATGGACTCATAGGAAAAACGCTTAAGCATTCTTTTTCGAAAAACTACTTCACAGATAAATTTAAGAAGGAAAACATTGAAGACTCGATCTATGAACTTTATGAGTTGAAGGTCATCGGTGAGATTCAAGATTTATTAGAACAAAACAAAGATTTGTCAGGACTCAATGTTACCATACCTTACAAACTGGAAGTAATGCCATTTTTGGATGAATTGGATGAGAATGCCAAAGCTATCAATGCTGTGAACACTATCAAATTTCAACCTAACGGTAAATTGAAGGGATACAACACAGACTATTATGGATTCCGTAATTCGATTAAAGATTGGGAATTGAATGGTGTCTCAGCGCTAGTATTAGGAACTGGAGGAGCGTCCAATGCCGTAAAAAAAGTATTGGGAGATCTATCGATACCTTTTCAAATGGTTTCCAGAAGTCCAAAAGAAGGAATATTAACTTATGATGATCTAAAACGTGACCCACAGATCATTTCAAAGAACCTTTTAATAATTAACACAACGCCTGTTGGTACTTTCCCCAATGAACATGAATGTCCTGATATTCCATATGCTTCAGTTGGAGAGAACCATTTACTATTCGATTTAGTTTACAATCCTGAAGTCACTCTTTTCTTGCAGAAAGGGCTTGATGTTGGAGCTAAAATTAAAAATGGTTACAACATGCTTGTAGGACAAGCTGAAGCCTCATGGAAAATTTGGGGTGATTAGAATACTATAGAATTAGCCTATGACATCATTGCACAAGAATGTATACGTACTGACTTTCGCTCAGGCTTTAATGATGTCAGCTGGTTCAATGATTGTTTTTGTTGGTGGAATTGTAGGAGCTGACTTAGCCCCTTCTCCTTCCCTAGCTACGCTACCTGTAGCGAGCATCATTATTGGATCAGCAATATCTTCTGTACCTGTTGCCTTACTGATGAAAAAATTCGGTAGAAAAAGTATGTTTCTTAGCATAAGTTTGTTGGCTACTCTAATGGCAATGCTTGCCTCATATGCAATCACCATAAGCTCATTTTATTTACTTTGCTTTGCGTTCTCCATGATTGGAATTGGCGTAAGTGGTGCGAATCAATTTCGTTTTGCGGCTATGGAAAGCGTGAAACTTGATTTGGCACCCAAAGCTGCTTCAACAGTTCTTTTAGGTGGCATTGCATCCGCATTTATTGGACCAGAAATAGCCGTTTTGGGAAAGAACCTATTTGAACAGTCTTTCGCGGGCTCTTTTGTTTTATTAGGAGGATTATTCTCTATAGGATTGATTCTTCTAATCTTTTATGAAAATTCAAAAATAGAGGTTCATGACTCAAGTAAAAAAACCAGGTCACTAAAGGAAATTGCGCAGAACCCTATCTTTTGGGTTGCAGTTTTAAGTGCGATGACGGGTTATGCTGTTATGAGTTTTATTATGACGGCTACACCTGTAAGCATGCACGTAGTAGAAGGCCATGCTTTACATCACACTAAATGGGTAATTCAAAGTCATATTGTTGCCATGTTCTTACCATCTTTAATTACACCTTGGATCAGCAGCAAAATTGGAATCAACAAATTAATTATTACGGGTTTAGCAATTTTCGCTATTTGCATTTTGATTGCCTTACTTGGACGTGAAATACCACATTATTGGGTTTCGTTGGTTCTACTGGGTATAGGTTGGAATTTTTTATTCATAGGTGGTACATCATTACTCCCTCAGTCTCACCAAACACATGAGCGATTTAAAGTTCAAGCATTAAATGAATTTATGGTTTTTGGAACTCAAGCGATTGCCTCATTATCAGCTGGGTTTGTGGTTTTTCAATTTGGGTGGAATATTGTTTTATTGTTGATGATCCCTGCATTAATCATTCCGTTGATACCAATTATCTATATTAGAGTATCAAAACAAAAATCATAAAATGAGTTTCAAAATTACTTCAGAATTCGAACCGACAGGTGATCAACCTAAGGCCATAGCCCAATTAACTGAAGGTCTAAACAATAATGAAGAAGGTCAAGTGCTTTTAGGTGTAACAGGTTCTGGTAAGACTTTTACAGTAGCAAATGTTATTCAAAATACGAATCGTCCAACTTTGATCTTAAGTCATAATAAGACTTTAGCGGCGCAATTGTATGGCGAGATGAAACAGTTTTTTCCTGATAATGCTGTTGAGTATTTTATCAGTTACTATGACTATTATCAACCAGAAGCTTTTCTTCCTACTACCGGACTTTACATAGAAAAAGATTTGAGCATCAATGAAGAAATTGAAAAGCTCAGACTTGCAACCACTTCATCTTTATTGACGGGACGTCGTGATGTAATCGTAGTAGCTTCGGTATCATGTATTTATGGTATTGGAAACCCTGAAGAATTTGGCAAGAATGTAATAACACTTGAAGAAGGCCAACAAGTATCGAGAAATCAGCTTTTATTTCGATTTGTAGACATTCTTTATTCTCGAACTGAAACCGATTTCAAACGAGGCACCTTTAGAGTCAAAGGTGATAGCGTGGATATTTTCATTGCATATGGAGATTTCGCATATCGCATTATTTTTTGGGGCGATGAAATAGAAGCCATTCAGAGAATTGATCCTTATTCTGGTAAGAAGCTCTCGGATGAAAAAATCATTTCAATTTTTCCTGCTAACCTATTTGTTACTGGAAAGGATTTACTCCATCAAGCCATAAGCCAAATTCAAGATGATATGGTTTTACAAGTGGAGTCGTTTAAAGAACAAGGTAGACCTCTTGAAGCCAAAAGACTCCAAGAAAGGACAGAATTCGACATGGAAATGCTGCGAGAATTGGGTTATTGTTCAGGTGTTGAAAATTACTCAAGGTATTTCGATGGAAGAGAAAAAGGTACTCGTCCATTCTGTTTGCTAGATTATTTTCCTGATGATTTCTTAATGATCATTGATGAGAGTCATGTAACTCTTCCACAAATCAGAGCCATGTGGGGCGGTGATAGGGCTAGAAAAATCAATCTAGTGGATTATGGTTATCGACTACCATCGGCGATGGACAACAGACCATTGAAGTTTGAAGAATTTGAAGAATTGGTAAATCAAACCATCTATGTAAGTGCAACGCCTAGCGATTATGAACTCCGTAAAACTGATGGTGTAATTATTGAACAAGTGATCCGCCCTACTGGACTTCTGGATCCAAAAATTGATGTACGTCCGAGCATGAATCAAATTGATGATCTCATGAATGAAATTGACGACAGAGTAAAAAAAGATGAACGCGTTCTTGTTACCACTTTGACTAAACGCATGGCTGAGGAACTCTCAAAATATTTGATTGATATTGGTGTAAAGACGCGCTACATACATTCTGAAGTTGATACATTGGACCGAGTAGAAATTCTACGTGAATTAAGATTGGGCGTTTTTGACGTTTTGGTTGGGGTCAACCTATTGAGAGAAGGATTGGATTTGCCTGAGGTGTCTTTAGTCGCGATCATAGATGCAGATAAAGAGGGATTCCTAAGAAATGTACGGTCTCTTGTTCAGACTATAGGAAGAGCTGCAAGGAACGAAAATGGTCAAGTTATCATGTACGCAGATAAAATGACAGACTCTATGAAAACTGCTATCGAAGAAACAAATAGAAGAAGATCTCTTCAAATTGCTTACAATAAAAAGCATGGTATAGAACCAAAAACAATTAAAAAGTCGAAGGAGGCTATTATGGAACAAACTTCAGTCGCAGATTCTAAAAAAGGAGCTAACAAGTACTACACTGGTGATGAAGCTGCGAATGTTGCAGCTGATCCAGTTGTTGCTTATATGGATAAAGAAGGATTGGACAAAATGATCAATCGAACCAAAAAACTCATGGAAAAAGCGGCCAAAGACTTAGATTTCATAGAAGCAGCAAGACTCAGAGATGAAATGAGAGATTTGGAGGATTTGAGGAAAACAAAATGAAATTAGTTTTGCTTAGCAAATAACTACCTATAGTTCATTTTTGCTATTGCTCTACCAGATTTCCCTTTTCCTAATGTAACGCTATTGTCTTTTCGTAAAATTTCAAGAACTGTTTCTATATCTGATCCTGACAAAGAAGCTAGTTTTTGAGCACTTCTCCATCTAAAAGCTCCATTTTTTAGTGCATCCAAAATTCTATTTTTAATAGCATTCTGATCTAAGATTGGAACATCTATTGGCTCTTGTCTTAGCTCGGCTAAATCATTTTTCAAAACCTTAATTCGAGCGAATAAACCGTCAATCTCATCATTCAATGGAGTTACTTCATGTTCTGCGAAAGACTTTTCTCTTTCATCCAACTCGAATTCTACTTCTGAGATTCTCAGTTTCTTTATTGATCCAAATAATTCATTAATTTTCGATCTGAAAATGATTAAAAAAAGTATGATCACTAAAGGCCATACCAAATGACCTGCTAGGTTAACAAATTGTGCAAATTCTTCAACATCCATTTTTATATATAAAAGGTAATTTTTCTTAAACAGTACACTATAGTTATGCTTCTGAATCTCTCCTCAGTTTACAAATTGAGGAACAATCCATTTTTTGTCATATTTCCAACCACTCCATTATTTGCTTCTTATTATCCTTAAAAAGTTTGATGCCAAAATCTTTGAGATGGTTCATGTTCTCATAGGTAGCGCAATCCATTTCAGGATCAACTGGGGTACCTTTAAGATCACCATCAATTCTCAAATATTGTTTCGGATTAGGTATTGTATCAAATATTTTCCTCAATTGGTAATGGGCCACTTCGGCAGACCCAGACATCATGATATCAATGATAGGTTGTACCCATTGTGCCTTACCATAATTTCTAGCTTTGCTATAGTGGTATTTTTTTCGTGAATAGCCTGTTCCCAAGGATAAAATTTTCATGTCCTTAGCAGTAGCTTTTTTACCATCTTTCCCATTAAATATCTCTCTTCCTTCAGCGTAACTAACTAATGATGGGTTATTGACAAAAACTCCTCCATCAATCAGCGGGAACGATTCTTTTGATTGGGATGTCACTTTTTCACATTCGAAATAAGTAGGTGCCGCAGAAGTAGCTCTACAAACATCTTTTACTCTAAAATTATATGCAGGAGTATCCGCTTTATGCTGATAGAAAAAGTGTCCTCTCCTATTTTTGATGTCGTATGAAGTGACAACGGTTGGTTTTAATAAATCCTTTAACCAGATATCACCAAAATAGTCATGTAAGGCATCTTCTATTCCATCAGCAGGATACTTTTCATCAAGTATACCAGCACCGGAGCGAATTTGATGAAAAAATGGAACATCAAATATTTCATCTCCACGTTCAAAATACAGTCCAACCACCTCTTCAGAAGTAAACTTTGGTTTTTTTGATTTCCCATCAGGACATAAATAAGCACAGGTAAGTATGCCACCGGTACTTGTTCCTGCAATCATGTCAAAATAATCCCATACTTCGAATTCAAATTCTTTCGAAAATGCTTTTTCTATTTCAACAAGTATTTGACCCGGAATAATCCCTCTTATTCCGCCTCCGTCAATCGACAAAATTCTTTTTAGTGACATAGATTATGTTTGTATTATTAAAATTGAGAATTATATTTCATATTCGAACCAATGTGTTTAGACAGCCTATAGCATTGCTCAAATTTTTATCATTCACAGATTGATAATATCTGTTAATGCCCTACCCAATAAATCTTAATTTTTCTCTTTTGGGATTCCGAATGGATCCACTATTAAAATGATGCTGTTGCAATAAATGCTCTTTTAGTAATTTAGTAGAATAATTTATTTCTTAAAAGGATTGAATCATAATTAGATTAATTATTGTCAATGATACGGTCTCTCAATACTTTTATCAAATCCTAAAATGATTAACCAATTACATCTTTCAGATGTTGAATAACGAGTAAAAATCAGTCATTTCATTCTATGAGCATCAAAAATCAAATTGCAACAATTCAATCTGAACTTTCACATTCAGGGGCTAATCTCATTGCTGTAAGTAAAACCAAACCAATTAACCTGATCATGGAAGCATATGACCTAGGTCAAAGAGCTTTTGGAGAGAATAAGGTTCAAGAATTAGTTGAGAAATACGAGCAAATGCCAAAAGATATTGAATGGCACATGATTGGTCACTTACAAAGGAACAAGGTAAAATACATTGCCCCTTTCGTTCAACTAATACATGGTGTTGATACACTAAAACTTTTGAGAACAATCAACAAAGAAGGTGTGAAGAACAACCGTATTATCTCTTGCCTCTTACAAGTTCACATTGCACAGGAGGAATCAAAATTTGGATTTAGCAAAACTGAAATAGTAGATTTTCTTAATTCACAAGAATTAGATAATCTTCAGAACATTTCGATTATAGGCTTGATGGGGATGGCTACCAATACGACAGAAACATCTAAAGTAGCAGCAGAATTTTCCGGGCTTTACTCATTCTTTGAGGAATTAAAGACTCAATCAAATCATTCTCAATTGGATCTCAAAGAGCTCTCAATGGGAATGAGTAATGACTACAAAATTGCCATAGAAAGTGGCAGTACAATGGTTAGAATTGGTAGTACTATTTTCGGAGCAAGAAACTAGATCCATTCAAATTCCAATCAAAAAAGGGCTTCATTGAGCTGAAACAGGTGTACATGAGGTGAACATGGCGATCATAATAAAATAAAACAGGATTTATCTTTTTGGTACTTTCTAAAATTGGAACATCAAAACCAATTAAGTCACAAGTATCATGAAACTAAATTCAAATCAATTTTTGAAAGTCAATCAATTAATATTGGCGCTATTTTTAAGTTCAACTATTTACGCACAGCCTATTACGTCTTTCCCATACCTGGAAGATTTTGAAGCTGGGAAAAACGGATGGTCAGCAGACAATAATTATTATCCACAAACCAGTGAAACGGGATGGGAATTAGGACAACCATCGGGAGATTTTATTAATACAGCATATTCAGGAAGCAATGCTTGGGTCACAAATCTAGATGGGAATTATGCTGAAGGAGACAACTATCAATTCCTAATCTCACCGATTTTTGATTTTTCAAATTTCAGTGAAGATCCATTACTGTCATTTTATATGATCCACGAGTTGGATGAATATGAAGAGGCCTATGTATTCATGGAATATAGTTTGGACGGAGGAGAAAACTGGGAGGACTATGTCGGAGCATTTGACTCAGGAGGAGTCAATTGGTATTCTAATTACAATGAAGATGATTATTGGGGAGGAAGCATTTCTGATTGGGCGAAATCTACTCATAACCTGAAAGATATGGCAGGTGAAGATAGCGTACGTCTACGCTGGGTCTTCAACTATTATGAAGGTGGTTGTGTCAAAGAAGGGTTCGGAATAGATGATGTATCTATTACGGAAAGCGAAAACAGACCTGATATAGAATTGACCAATATCGAAGCATTAATCAATTCAAATTTGACTAATAATGAAGAAATCGAGATAGGGCTTAAAGCCAATTTAAAGAATGTGGAGGATCTATCAATCACAGTTGATGTTAGTGGACCTTTGAACTATTCTGAAACTCAAAATGATCCTGATTTTGATATTGCTCAAGGAGAAATAGAATATTATACTATCTCAAACTTAGACTTTTCAAACATTGGAGTATACACCGTTGAAATTACAGCATCCACAACTGGGGACCTCATCACTGAAAATAACACACGAACAGTATTAATTTCCAATTTAACTACAGTGAGTAATTTTCCATATTCGGAGGATTTTGAAAATGGACCAGGTGGCTGGGCAGCTGATAACTATGATGTCAAAGGTTGGGAATTAGGAAACCCACATCCTAGGATGGAAAATATCAATTCTGCTTTTTCTGGTGACAATGCATGGGTAACTAATCTAGATGGGTACTACGGGGAAGATGGCGATTACTATCTATACTCTCCTATTTTTGATTTCTCAAATCTCGTTGATCCTGTTTTGAAACTGGCCATAAATTATGACACTGAAACTTATTCTGATGAAATTTGGGTTGAATACAGCACTAACGATGGAGTCAATTGGGAAGTGCTGGGAGAAGTTGGATCAGGTGGAGTCAATTGGTATAATGACTACAATGATGGTTGGCTCGACAACTCTGGTGGTTGGAAGGAAGCAGCTCACAGATTAACAGAACTCGGTGGTGAAAGCACAGTCCGATTAAGGATATACAAGTACTATGGCGGGGATTTACCATTGGGAGAAGGAGCAGCAATAGATAACATTCAAATCGAGGAAGGCTCATTAGATGTTGAATTGATTTCAGTAGTTCCATTGATTAGAAATGGATTAGGAAGTAATGAAAACTTGACACTTGAAGTAAAATCAAACTTCGGATCAATAACGGAAATTGATGTTTCAGTGACTGTCACTGGAATAGGTACCTTCAACCACAGTGAAACGTTTTCAGCGCTTGATATGCTTGAAGGGGAATCATCAGAATTAACACTGACCGGATTGGATTTCTCATCAATAGGAACCTATCACTTAGAAATAACAGTTGATGTATCATCAGATATGATCACTTCAAATAATACACTTCACTCCACTGTGGTCAATCGCAATGAAGTAATAAGTAGCTATCCCTATTTCGAAAATTTTGAATCTGGTATAGGTGAATGGATCATTGACAATCAAGGTAATTCTCATGGGTGGGAACATGGTATAGCCGAGGGAACCTTGCTGAATCAAGAAGTTACAGGAAACAAAAGCATCGGGACTAACATGAAAGGGGACTATTCAAGTTATGGTAATTATTTTATCTATTCTCCTCAATTCGATTTTACCACTGTAGTTGATCCTTTCATCTCTTTTAACATGAGTCATGATGTAAATGACGATGATGAACTCTACTTAGAGTATTCCATTGATCATCAATTGACTTGGAGTACGCTTAGTAATGATGCCCTTATCAGTAAAAATTGGTATGCTGAAGATGATGGATATTGGAGTGGACAATCAGATGAATGGATCAATGCTTGGCATTCATTGGATCATTTGAAAGGAGAAAATTCGGTGGTTTTTAGGTTTTCATTAATATCAGATGCAGTTGATCAAGGAGAAGGTGTTATTATAGATAACATCAAAATAATAGATGAACCAATGGAAATAGCCATACTTTCAGTCAAAGCACCTGTCAGAGGTGGTTTAGGAAGTGATGAAGAAATTACCATTACGGTAGAATCTTTGGAAAATACCGTGACGGAAATTGATGTTAATGTTACTGTCGTAGGAAAAACAACTTCATCCATTATTCAGCAAAATTTCAGTGGATTGTCCATTTCATCGGGCCACACAGATGAGTTGACGCTAACTGGATTTGACTTTACAGAAAAAGGAAATTATGATTTACATATTGAGATCAATTCACCAAATGATTATAATTATGCGAATAATCAATTGAAAAGCAATGCCATAAGTTTGCTTACGATTCAGCAATTTCCATATCAAATTGATTTTGAGTCAGGTGATGGCGGTTGGGTTGCTGCTAATTCAACTTCCGATGGTTGGGAATATGGTACACCCAGTGGAAGATTTGAAGTACCTCCATATAGCGGTCAAAATGTATGGAAAACGAATCTTGATGGTCGACATGCAGCAGACGCTTTAGATTATTTGTATACACCTGTTTTTGATTTTACAAATCTCAACGAAGACCCATCACTTTCAACTTTCATCTACACTTCTTTTTACAATTATTTCGGGACTGATCATTCTGCAATTGAATATAGTTTAGACAATGGAACCAGTTGGAACCTTTTGGGTTCAGAATCGTCAGGGTATAATTGGTATGAAACAGCTTCAGGATGGAATGGCTATAACAATGTATGGAAGGAAGCTGCCCATCCTTTAGTTGGATTTGCTGGTGAGTCAGTCATATTAAGGTTCAAAATTGAATCAGATTCAGATGCTAATAAGCTTGAAGGATTAACGGTAGATAATTTTAAAATTGGTTTGTCTCCCGCTGATATTGGCATAATGTCACTTGATGCACCGTTTGCTTCTGGTCTAACTAATTCAGAAAGTATTAATGTAGAAGTGAAAGCACTTTTTCAAACTATCAATGATGTCGATGTGACCTTAGAAATAAAAGGTCCATTAACATATAGTGTCGTGAAAAAATTTCAAAATCTTGATATCGACCCGGAAAGCACAATTTCATTAGCCATTAATGACCTTGATTTTGCTATTCCTGGAAGTTATGTAGTGAAAGCAACTGTGCAAACACCCGATGACTTAATTAAGACTAATAATACATCTTATACAACGGTTGCCAATCTTATGGTGGTCAATGAGTATCCGTATGAAGATGATTTTGAAAATGGAGGTGCCGGTTGGTTCGGGGAGAACATAGTTCTAGGTCAATATGACTCGATAGGTTGGGAATTAGGAACACCAAATCCTCCTTTAAACGCAAGCACCATTCAAAATGCACATTCGGGATCAAACGCATGGGTTACCGTTCTTGAAGGTAGATTTAAGAAAAATGGACTTTATTACTTATACTCACCGAAATTTGATTTATCATCAAATACAGAGGACCCTACCCTTTCTTTTCATTTCTTAAACAGTAATAACAACACAAGCAGTTACGTTGAATATAGTATCGATGAAGGTCAATCCTGGAATCAATTAGGCTCTAGCACAAGCGGTGGGATTAATTGGACTCAAAATAACTCTGGCGGTAATTCCGTTTGGAAATTTAGTGGCAGCAAGGATGACTGGATTTCAGCTCAACACAAATTAACGGGTCTTGGAGGTGAAAGTTCTGTCATCATCAGATTTGTATTGAACTCAATAAATTCAGGTACTGAGGGTGATGGTTTAGGAATAGATGACGTCAATGTTTTTTACGATGAAGGAATTGCCAGCTTCCCCTATTATGAAGATTTTGAGAATGGAGATGGTGGTTGGAAAGCACAGAACAGAATTAACCCTGGGAAACTTTCTGGAATCTATGGTTGGGAAAATGAAACGCCAACAGATACGTATTTGAATGCTGCGCATTCTGGTACAAAATCATGGATCACACATAGAGGATCCAACTATTTAACTAGAGCGCACTACGATTTATTCTCACCTAGTTACGATTTTTCAGAATTTGAAAACGACCCTATATTGTCCTTTTTCAATAATTGGAAAATTGCCAACAACGATTATGCTACAGTCTATTATAGTATCAACGACGGAATAAGCTGGATTAAATTGGGAACTTCAGTATCCGGAGGTAAAAATTGGTACAATGTCACCTCGGGTTTTCAAGGAACTTCTAGTGATTGGGTAGAGTCTGCACATGAATTAACAAATTTGGCTGGAGAAGGCAATGTAAGATTCAAGGTCTACTTAATTTCATCAAACACCACTTTGGTAGATGAAGGAATGGCAATAGACGATATCCGGATCGGAGAATTAATTTCTGATGCTGGTGAAAATCAAACAATATGTGGAAGCACTACCACTTTACTTTCGGCCAAACAGCCCATTATAGGTTCAGGAGAATGGATGATTATTAATAACTCAGACGGTTTAGGAGTAGTGTCTGAACCGAGTAATCCAAATTCTGAATTCATTGGGACAGCAGGACAAACTTATACCCTTGAATGGTCTATCGATCCTGAAGGTGGTTCTTTTCTTACTCCTAGCAATGATCAAGTGATTATCACATTCGAAAATGAAGCGTCTATCACGATTGCGAATGCAGGTGATGACCAGGCATTATGTAATACTACCACTATGTTGGATGCAAATTCTGCCAATGTGGGAAATCAAGAAACGGGTATGTGGTCGATTATAGAAGGTGCCGGAGGAGCAATTGAAACATCAGACGATCCTTTGACAATCTTCTCAGGAATTGCAGGCGAATCTTATCTTTTAGAATGGAATATATCCACTGCAGCAGGATGCAATACTCTGGATTATGTAACGATTACATTTGAGAACCTTCCATCAACATCAATAGCAGGAGCAGATCAAACTATTTGTGGTACGACTGCCCTACTTAATGCTTCCATTCCTGAAATCGGTAGTGGAATATGGTCAGTATTAAATGGTGAAGGTGGATCTTTTGATGATGCTAGAAAGGCAGCTACAATTTTTTCTGGGAGTGAAGGCACTACTTACTCGCTAGCTTGGACTGTTGACAATGGAAATTGTACTATGTCTACTGATGAAGTTACCATAGAATTTGTTTCACCTCCGACGGTTGCTGAAGCAGGCAATGATCAAAGTTTGTGCGGTACCATAACAACTTTAGAAGCTAATGAGGCAAATTCAGGCTCCGGTTCTTGGAGTATAATAAGCGGAGAAAATGGTATAATTGAAAACCATTCAGCTCCAGAATCTTTATTCACCGGAGTTGCTGGAAATACCTATGTATTGAAATGGGAAATAGATAATCAGACATGTACACCCAGTTCGTCCATTGTAAGTATTCATTTTGATGAAAGTCCTTCACAAGCAAATGCTGGATCAGATCAATTTCTTTGCAACATTAACTTCACCAATCTATCTGCAGCAGTTCCAACAGTTGGTCAGGGCGAATGGCGTTTGATTAAAGGAGTAGAAGGAAGCATTCTTAATTCTTTAGATCCAAATTCCGAGTTTAGTGGCATCTATAATCAAGAATATGTGTTAGAATGGATTGTGAGCAATGAAGGTTGTGATGAGACAAAAGATGATGTCATAGTACAATTCAATCAAACGCCTTCTCTTGCTCAAGCAGGAGACGATCAAACGGTATGTGGGCCTGTCAACCTTCAAGGAAATATTCCCGAGATTGGAATAGGTTCTTGGGAAGTATTAAGTGGAACAGGTGGTTTAATTGATCGTGAATTTGCCGCGTCTAGTATTTTTAGTGGTGAGCCAGGCGAGGTTTACACATTGAGATGGTCAATTGACAATGGAGGATGTACATCAACAAGCGATGATGTCATGATTACATTTGACAATAATAGTCCGACAATTGCAATGGCTGGAGAAGATCAGGACGTTTGTGGAGCACTTAGTACAACGCTAGCAGCTAATACGCCAACACAAGGAGAAGGTCGGTGGGAAATAACTTTTGGTTCAGGAGGGTCCTTAGATGATCCTAGTAGTCCAAATACACAATTCTCAGGAATAGCTGATAAAACCTATGTCTTGCAATGGATCATTGACAGCAACGGTTGTTCCCAAAGTGAAGATGAAGTCATTATAGCTTTCGATGCCATGCCTACTGAAGCGATAGCAGGAGAAAATCAGGAAGTTTGTGGGCAATGGACCAACTTGGAAGGAAATGAACCGGTCGAAGGTCTAGGTCAATGGACGATTGAATCAGGTGACAATGGATATATTTCGGATCCAGATGAATTTGATTCTAGTTTCAAAGGAGCACCAGGTGAAACGTATACGCTTCAGTGGACTATTAAAAATGGATCCTGTTCAGAAAGCATGGATCAAGTAGTCCTTTCATTCTTCGAGGATCCAACCATAGCTATTGCTGGCGATGATCAATCATTATGTGGAGCTCAAACTACTCTTGCAGGAAATCATCCAGAAATTGGATTGGGTACATGGACCGTTCTTAGTGGTACAGGCGGATCATTTGATGATATCCACGATCCTGAGTCACTATTTTCAGGAAGTCCTGGCATAAACTATACATTAAGATGGACCATCAATAGTGGATCTTGTCAAAACAGTAGCGACGAAGTAGATATCATGATTGATGCTGCTTCCCCAGACCTAGCCAATGCAGGAGATGATATGATCCTATGTGGAAATACCTTCAATTTATCCGGAAACCATCCAAATATTGGATCAGGAGAATGGTCAATTATATCGGGTACCGGTGGAAGTATAGGAAATTCAAATAGTAATACCTCTTCATTCGAAGGTGTTCAAGGCGAAACTTATGTGCTAAGATGGACTGTAACTCAAGAAGGATGTTCTTCAAGTTCAGATGAAATGAGCGTAACTTTTGAAGAGAATCCTTCAATATCTAATGCTGGTGATGACCAGTCCAGCTGTAGCGCTTCGACAATACTTGACGGAAACATTCCAACAATTGGAAGTGGATCCTGGGCCATTATAAGTGGAACGAGTGGTATAATTTCAACTCCTAATGTTGCGTCTAGTGAATTCAGGGGTGAGGCTGGTCAATCCTATGTTTTGGAATGGAGGATATCAAACGGTTCTTGCTCTGCTTCTATGGACCAAGTTTCCATCACTTTTGATGAGAATGTTGAAACAGCAAATGCTGGAAATGACCAGTCTGTTTGTTCAGTCAGCACTACACTTTCTGCTAGTGCACCAACAGTTGGAACAGGGATTTGGCATATTATCAGCGGATCAGGTGGCATTGTTTCAACACCAGCTAGTGAATCAAGCGAATTCAATGGTCTAGCTGGACAGACTTACGTATTGGAGTGGTCTGTTTCAAATGGTAGTTGTTCAACCTCCGTCGATCAGGTTTCTATTACTTTAGATGAAAATTCATCAATTTCGAATGCCGGTGAAAATCAATCCAATTGTAGTACTTCCACAATACTAAACGGAAATATTCCATTAATAGGAAGTGGATCTTGGGCCATTATAAGCGGAACAGGTGGTGTAATTTCTACTCCAAATGTTGCATCTAGTGAATTCAGAGGTGAGGCTGGTCAATCCTATGTTTTGGAATGGACAATCACAAACGGTAGTTGTACTGTTTCCACAGACCAGGTTTCAATCACCTTTGACGAAACTGCAACCATAGCAATTGCTGGTGAGGATCAAGCGATATGTTCTGGAAATACCACCCTCTCCGCAAATGCCCCAACCATAGGAACAGGAATCTGGAGCATCAATAGTGGAACAGGTGGCGTTATTAGTGATTTATCAAGTCCTACGAGTGATTTTGGTGGAATCGAAGGTGAAACATATGTTTTAAGTTGGGTGGTAACAAATGGTACTTGTGAATCTATGGATGAAGTGACTATTGAATTTAATTCAACACCTAGTACACCAACCATTACCTCAACCAATGGAACTACTTTGGAAACGGTTGATGAAAATCAATTGACCTACATATGGTATCTGGATGGAGAAGTCATTGAAGGTGCTACTTCTGCAACTTTAGAAACAGCAGAAAATGGAGACTACACTGTTCAATCCTCAAATGGTGATTGTTTAAGTGCCATGTCAGCGCCTTTCAACATTTTAATCACAAACACAGAAAGCATTAGAGAAAGACGTGAAATAGCAATGTTTCCGAATCCTGCATCAAATCTCATTCAATTTGAAATAAATGGTCACGCTGATTATTTTGTTTCAATCTATGACATCAATGGAAACAAAGTAATGAATCAGGTTGAAGCAATTGACAACCGAATGGATATATCAGGGCTTGAAGCAGGTGTTTATTTAGTTCGATTGAGAATAAATGGAACTTCAATCACTAGACGATTAATCAAACAGTAAGTGTTCACAACAACTTTTAATAGCCATTCATTGAGAGATGAGTGGCTATTTATTTCCCACACATTCCATCCAACAACAATTGCGCACCAGCTGGATTAGTCGCTAATGGAATATTATGAACATCACTCAGTCTTAATAGCATTTGAATATCCGGCTCATGTGGATGCTTCCCTTGAGGGTCTCGAAAAAACAAAATTAAATCCATATTACCTTCAGCGACCATTGTGGCAATTTGAGCATCTCCACCCATGGGTCCAGATAAACACTTGTGAACAGTTAAACCTGCCTTTTCAGCATGAGAACCAGTAGTTCCAGTAGCAACAATATAGTTACCTTTAAGCTTATCTTTGTTTTCAAGTAAAAAGGCTACCATTTCAGCTTTTTTACCATCATGAGCTATTACCGCTAAATTCATTTTTTCCTTTTTTTACAAGATAAGTTTTATTTCCAGGATTTCCATTGATTGATCAATCCATTGGTTGATGAATCATGTGATGTGACTTGCTCATCACTCTGCAATTCAGGAAGAATGTTTCCTGCTAATTGTTTTCCAAGTTCAACTCCCCATTGATCAAAGCTAAACACATTCCATATGATCCCTTGTACAAATATCTTTTGCTCATAAGCTGCGATTAAGGCACCCAAATTAAAAGGACTCATCTTCTTAATCAATATAGAATTGGTAGGTTGATTCCCTTCAAATACCTTGAAAGGAGCCAGATCTTCAATTTCTTCAGGATTTAATCCTTTGTTTTTCAACTCTTTATACACTTCTTCTTCAATCTTACCTTTCATAAGAGCTTCCGTTTGCGCAAAGAAATTAGACACCAATTTTGGGTGATGGTCCCCTATTGGATTCAGACTCTGAGCAGTCGCAATAAAATCTGAAGGAATCAATTTAGTTCCCTGGTGAATCAATTGATAAAATGCATGTTGGCCATTGGTCCCAGGCTCCCCCCAAATAATTTGTCCTGTTTGGAAAGCAATGGGTTCTCCATTTCGATCTACCACTTTACCATTACTTTCCATATCACCTTGCTGTAGATAAGCAGCAAAACGATGTAAATACTGATCGTATGGTAAAATAGCATGTGATTCTGCACCAAAGAAATTGTTGTACCAGACCCCTAAGACTGCAAGTATTACAGGAATATTCTTATCAAAATCCGATTCTCTAAAATGCAAATCCATTGCTTCCGCTCCATCTAATAAAGCTCGAAAATTCTTGTAACCAACAGACAATGCAATTGACATTCCAATTACTGACCATAAAGAATATCGACCTCCTACCCAATTCCAGAATTGAAACATGTTATTGGTGTCAATACCAAACTTACTAACTAGCTCTTCACTGGTCGACAATGCTATGAAATGCTTTGCAATGGCACCTTCGTCTTTAGAACGTTCAATAAACCACGATTTAGCAGATTCTGCATTGGTCATTGTCTCTTGCGTAGTAAAGGTCTTAGAAGCTATGATAAACAGTGTTTCTTCAGGATTTATTTTCCGCAACACTTGATGAATATGCGATCCATCCACATTAGATACAAAAAGTACCTCTATTCCTTCTTTTTGAAAAGGTTTAAGGCCTTCAACCACCATGACTGGACCCAGGTCTGATCCCCCTATTCCAATATTAACAACCGTTTTTAATGTTTTACCACTATATCCTTTGAGCTCTCCATTCTGGAATTTATCAACAAACAGCTCCATTTTCCTTAGTTCCGTTTTGACCAAAGGACGAATATCTTCCCCATCCACCTTCAACGGATCATTACTATTGCTTCGCAAAGCAGTGTGAAGCACTGAACGATCTTCAGTTTTATTGATTTTTTCACCTGTGAACATTGCCTCAATTGCATCTTTCAATTGACACTCTTCTGCCAATTGCATTAACAATTTCATTGTTTTATCAGAAACGATGTTTTTAGAATAATCAAGTAAGAAGTCTTTCCAAACCAATGAAAGGTTATCAAAACGATGCTTGTCTTTATCAAACATATCAATCATCGCTTCTTGCGAAATATCCTCATAATGTTTTTCTAAAGCATTCCAGGCCTTGGTTGTGGTGGGGTTTATCTTTGGAAACATATTTTTTTCTTATTCTTAGTTGATTATTCTATTTAGTAAGTCGATATCAATTTCTTCGATACGATTAACAATCACATCTGCAGCACTCAAGTCTTGATTTCCCGAACTGGCATTTCTATAGCCAATACAAGTCATTCCAGCAGCTTTGGCTGCATGCACACCATGTTTAGCATCTTCGATTACTACACACTCAGATGGAGACATATTGAGCTTTTCTGATGCTAGTAAAAAAATATCTGGGTTGGGCTTAGGTCTTTTTACATCTTGACCACTTGCGTATCCCTCGAAATCCTCTTCAATCACAAATTTAGACATTACCGTTTCAATATTGTGTCTAGTTGCAGAAGAAGCAACGATCATTTTAATCCCTTCCTTCTTTAACTCCGCAATCAATTCAGGGATTCCTTCTATAGGCTCTATATCCCCAGATTGTAATGCTTGCATGTAACTTTGATTGTCTTCTAGTGCTAGTTCAGCAGGATCGACATCCAATCCGTGGTTTTTACACACCCCAGTCCATAGGTCTATCGTTCGCTGACCCACATATTTTGTATGTTCTGTCACCTCAAATTCTACACCATATCGCTTTATGATATCTCTTTCTACTTGATAATGAATCTCCTCGCTGTTCATGAGTACGCCATCCATATCAAAAATTACTGCTTTTAGCATCCTGTGATTTTGGGCGCTAAATTATCGAAGATTAATGAAAATCAAGACAGTTTTCAGATTATGTCTTGATGACTTTGTAAATCAGCTTTTTTCATTTTGACGTTCTTTCTTTTCCCATTTATTAACAAGAAATGCGGCACCCCAAAAAACCAGTGCAAGAATTGTGTATTCTACTTTATACTCTTCTGATCTTAAGCCTATATAAAATGATGCGACGACTAGTCCAAAAATGATATAGTATGAAATCCTTAGTATACTACTTTTCTTCATTTTCCCTCTTTTTCACTACTTCTAAATATGAATCTACATCATCATTGTCAACCAAAATAGTTAAGTTGTATTGTGTGATTTTCCAGCCATTATTGGTAGATATTAAAACACCAGATCCTCTACAAGGTCCCATCCAGGTATCTAAAATTTCACTGAACCATGATGTTTTGCCTTCTGGTGTAAAATAGACTTTTCTATTCGTTGGCTTAAAATCCCAAGCTTTTCCATCCTCAAAATGAGGTATGCAAAACTGGTAGAATTCTTCTTTAGACCAATCCTCGGTTTTATCAGTACCTAAAAAATGTCCATCATCATGAATGGCTTCAAAATAAGAATCCAGCTGACCTGTAGCTGCATCCGCATGCCATTGATTCAATACTTCATCGATTTCACTAGATGAAGGAATGAGTATATTTTCCTTTTTGATGGCTGTTCCGCATGCCCCTAAAATAAGAGAAAAGATAATTAGAGTTCTCATGATTCAATTTGTTTGACTCGTAACGAATTTGCCTCTTCACTAATGACTTCAATAGGCGTATCTTTTTCTATGTAACCTCCCCTAGTAAATGCATCGTGCATTTCATTATCAATCATTACTTTACCACTGGGTCTCAGAATAGTGTAAGCCACTCCTTTTTTACCAATAAAAGATTCACTTTTAAAATTGGCTGTATAACCTTCCTCTTTACTCAAAGTATCTTGAAGTGCAATCCTCTTAAACATTTTAGATTCTGTTAACTTGACACCCCCAATAAACATTACAACAAATGATGCGATCAGTGCTAGAAAAGTAGTAGACAATGCCGTCATGATATCACCTTCTGGCACATAACTAAAATCAAACCACTCATTATTAAGCATCACTAAGATGAGCGCTCCTGAAGATAATATAAGACCTGCTACACCTGCAATTCCAAACCCTGGTAATACAAAAATCTCAATAGCAATTAATACCACTCCTATTAAGAACACTATCAACTCCCAATTTTCTGCCATTCCATTCAAATAATAAGGCGTAAAATACAATACCAAAGCAATCACCGAAGCTAAGATGGGGAATCCGACACCAGGAGTTTGTAATTCAAAATAGATGCCACCCATAATAACCAATATCAAAATTCCACTTACAAAAGGATTGATAAACAAATCGATGATTTTATCAGCTACACTCAATTCAAATTCATATAACTCATAGTCATCAATTCCTGATCTCTGCATGATTTCATCCACACTTGACACTTGCGCTTCACAAAATCCATGTTTAATGGCTTCCGAGGTTGAAAAAGTAATGACTTTTCCTTCAGTGGAAATACTATCTACTTCAATGGCTTGATCCACCATTGCTTCAGCAATTCTTGGATCACGGCCTTTTGCTTCAGCAGTAGACCTCATAATAGATCTCATATAAGATTGATATTTATCCGGTGCTGCTGCTCCATCCTGGGTCACAACTGTTGCAGCTCCTATACTTGCTGCAGAAGACATATAAATACTATCACATGCTATAGATATTAACGCTCCGGCTGAAGCAGCATCTTTGTTGATGTATACATAAACGGGTTTCTCAAAATCTAATATTCTAGTCCTGATATCATCTGCTGCGTCTAAAGCTCCACCATAGGTATCCATTTCTATCACGACAAAATCTGCATCCATATCACTAGCTTTCTCTAAAGCCAATTCTGTCAGACGATTACTACGTGCATCAATTTCCGAATCAATATTTAATTTAAACACGAGCGTATCTCCATCACCAGCTTTGACTATGTGTTGGGGTTTCACAAATAAAACAAGAGCTAGAAGAAAAAAAATCCATTTCATTTTGAACAAAGTTTAAAGTTCATCGAAAGATAATTAACAATATTACCCTATTTTGTCATCGGATATAAAGCTATTACAAATTATTGTCAGTCTATACGAAAATGCCCAACAATCAAATTTCATTTAGTGGTAAAATTCATCAAATATTGCATAGTGAGATAGGAAATCAACTTTTGATTCATATTTCTGAGAAAGAGCAGCTTGACTCCATTCATTTGGTTGATATTGATTCCAAAGAGACTCTAATGACATGGAATGCGAATAAAGATACGCCAAATCTAAGCATTCGTTCATTTGATTCTGAACGAATTGTTGCCATCTCTTTTTCCCAAATCCAAAACCCTGATTTGGTTGATGTGCTTGTTTATGATTGGAAGGAAGATGAGCCCATCTATGTTTTTCCTAACACAAAATTAATTGCGTCAAATGCAAATATGCTTGAGATAAAACATCCGATGATAGAAAATAAAACACGTAAAATTGATTTATCATCAGGTAACGAGGTAAGCCAAAATGTAAATATTGAGTCAAATGAAATGGAGAATGTCCATTTCCCAAAAACATATGATTCTTCTAGTGCTTATTTCATCTGGTTTGAAAAGATATTGAATCAAGAAGGTAAATCTCCTAAAATCCAATGTGAACATATGGAATACCACAAAACTCATTTAATATCTTATTACGAACAATTAAATAAAAGCCTTACTAATTACTTATCCATCATTGATAAAAATGGAAAATTCCAAGAAAGTTTCACTTTGGCATCAGACTTGAAAGGAATAGGAAATGACACCTTTTTTGTCATTGAAAATAAAACCATCTTTGTCACCAATCATAATACGTTGAATGTATACCATCTCTAAAATACTGTCAATTATTTCATTGCTCATTTTCTTTCAAACTTCCAAAGGCGCTTCATTGGATAGTTTACGGATGGAAAAAATTAAAGGCAAGAAATTCATTGTCCATCAAGTAGATCCAAAAGAAACATTGTACTCGATATCGAAAAGGTATGGGTCATCTATTGATGAAATTTACAAATACAATGAAAGTATTGAAGATGGGTTGAAAATGTATGATGAGCTAATCATTCCATATTCAAAAAAGAAAGAGAAGCGTATTACTGAATCCAAGGATAAAACATCGAAAAATAGAATTCATATTGTTGAACAAAGCGAAACACTCTATAGTATATCAAGATTGTATGACATGACGGTAGACTCTATAAAATCCATGAACCGTTTAACTTCCGAATCAATAGGAATTGGAGATACTTTAAACTTGGTTACAAAGGCTAAAGAAGTATCTAATATTCCTGAGACTACTTCTCAAAAAAACAATAAAGTAATTCATACGGTTGAAGCATCCGAAACTTTATTTGGTATTGCCAAGATGTATAATGTAAGTGTCTCTCAGTTAACAGAATGGAATGAATTAGAATCTTACAATTTAGAAATTGGAACTAAATTGATTGTAAGTGATTCCATTCAATCTACTAAAATGCTTATTTCAGATTCGATAGTTCAAGTACAGGAAGAAATAGATATAGACTCTTCAGAAAACAAAATCACTCCTATCGATACTATTTATGTTAAAACAGACAATAGCGTTTTTAAAAAACAAACAAAAGAAGTTGAAGGCAAACTACATATCACAGAAGATGGATTTGCCATGCGAATTGAAGATACTGATTTTACAAAGAAATTTTTAGCCTTGCACAAGACCGCTCCCATGGGTTCATTGGTAAAAGTTAAAAGTCAAATGACAAATATTGAAATAGAAGTTCGAGTAGTAGGCACATTACCAGAATCAGGTTTAAATAAAAATGTTTTATTGAGACTTTCAGGTGCTGCTTATGATAAATTAGGTGCCTTGAATCTAAAAGTACCAGTAACCTCTACTTATGTCGAAGACTGATGAATTAAAACACTTTCTCGATGAGAAAGTAAAACTATATAATCAGACTACTTTCATAGAACAGGATCCAATTTGTATTCCACATGGATTCAGCCTAAAACAAGACATGGAAATTGCAGGTTTTTTTGCCGCAACATTGGCTTGGGGTCTCAGAAAAACCATTATATCTAAATGTAAGTATTTACTGTCTTTGATGGATAACTCGCCATATGACTTTGTTTTAAATCATTCTGATCGAGATTTGAAATCCCTTATTGGTTTTAAACATAGAACTTTCAATGATACTGACCTGCTGTATTTCATACGATTTTTCAAAAGACATTATCTTCAAAACGATTCGTTAGAAAAGGCATTTCTACGAAGTGAGAGCAAGAATCTTCAACAAAGAATCTCTTCCTTTCAACATTATTTTTTTGAGGATGAATTTGCGCCTTCAAGGACCAGAAAACATGTGGCTACTCCTGATAGACATTCAGCTTGTAAGAGAATTAATATGTTTTTACGATGGATGGTGAGAAAGGATAAGTCTGGTGTTGATTTTGGAATATGGAATACTATTCAGCCAAAAGAATTGATTTGTCCTCTAGATGTACATGTAGGTAGAACAGCCAGAAAGCTCAAATTACTTTCTCGAAAACAAGACGATTGGAAATCAGCCAAACTATTAACAGACCGTTTGTTACAATTTGATCCTAAAGATCCTGTGAAATATGATTTTGCTCTTTTTGGACTAGGTGTTATTGAGAAATTCTAGTTTTTCCAGAGAGAAGGATCTACTCGCCACTCATTCAACGAATCAAGTTCGTCACTTGAAACAGCATTTTCTTGCAACGCCACATTTAGTAGAGCATGATAGTCAGATAAAGAAAATGATGAAATTCCAGCGTCTGACAAGTTATCATCTGCTTGTGGAAAATCATATGTGAATATTGCACCAAGACCAAGAACATTCATTTTTGCCTCTCTTAACGCATCGATAGCTTTAATTGAACTTCCTCCAGTTGAGATCAAATCTTCGATAACTACTACATTTTTACCTTCTTGAATTTCCCCTTCAATTTTATTCGTCATGCCGTGAGCTTTTGCTTTGTCCCGCACATATATAAATGGTAAACCCAATCCATCCGCAACTAAAGCGCCTTGAGGAATTCCAGCCGTAGCAACTCCTGCAATCACTTCAACCTTCGGGTACCTAGTCTTTATCTCTAATACAAAAGCATCTTTGATCAAACTTCTAAGTTCAGGGTATGACAAAGTAATTCGATTATCACAATAAATAGGTGATTTCCACCCAGATGCCCAACTAAACGGGTCTTTCGGACTCAATTTTATCGCTTTAATTCTAAGAAGTTCAGATGCGATTTGCGTTCTGAGGTTTCCGTAATTTTCAAGATCTGCCATGAAGCGAAATTAGTAATTATTTCATCCCTAGTACAATAAAAATGTGACACTTTCTTTTAGATTGCACTGATAACCACTTTAGGATGAAAATATACATTAACGATATACCTGTAAGAATCCGAAAAATTAAAACTGCCAATACAAAAATTTATGATATAATGGTCAACAGTCATGATGACCTTATTCAAATAGAACGGCTAAAGGGGCATGTTTTGATAGAAAACAAAAGTGTTCAAGCTATAGATCATTTACTTCGGATCATGACTGAAAAAAAACATAAGAAAGTCAAAAGCATAGATATTTTCGTCAAGAACAAACCCAAGGCAGAAGAATATTTAAAGTCTAAGTTTGTTGTGATTCAAGCTGCAGGAGGCATTGTTGAGAAAGATGGGAAAATTTTAATGATTCTACGGAACGACCTATGGGACATTCCAAAAGGAAAACTAGAGATTGGAGAAAAGAAAAAGGAAGGAGCCATCAGAGAAGTAGAAGAAGAGACTGGAGCAAAAGTAAAAATTACAGGTAAAATTGGTACGACATGGCATACTTATACCAGAAATCGAAAATTCGTTTTAAAGAATACATTTTGGTACAAAATGGAATGCATTAATGATCTTGCTATCAAACCACAAAAAGAAGAGAATATTCAAAAAGTTGTATGGATGAATGATGAGGAGGTCAACGTTGCCCTTTTCCATAGTTTCAAAACAATCAAAAGACTAGTAAAAGCCTATAGAAAGAAGAGAGATAATACTACTTTATCTGATAAGGTATAAATGGGCTAATATCTCCATCATACTTATGTACCTCTCGTATAATCGTAGAACTAATATGTGCAAATTCGGGAGATGTGATTAAAAATACTGTTTCAAGCCCTTCATTCAAATATCGATTCACTTGAGAAATACTGTTCTCATACTCGAAATCAGTTGTGTTTCGTAATCCACGCACAAGATATCTAGCATTTGTGCTTTTAGCTAAGTCAGCTGTTAATTCATTGTAGATTTGGACTTTGATACGTTCATCACCTTTAAAAGCTGATTTGATATGCTCTACCATTTGATTTATTTCAAAATAGCGACGTTTATTTGTATTGTGTCCAATCGCTACTATTACTTCATCAAAAAGCTGGAGCGATCGGATGACAATATCTTCATGCCCCTTAGTAAAGGGATCAAATGAACCAGGAAATAAGGCAATTTTTTTTTCAGACATAAAGCAATGCTTTAGTCACAAAGATAAACACTAAACAAATCAAAGAATTGGTGCTCTGGTATTTCATCAAAAACATGACTCATCTTTAAATAAGTTGGTTTTTGACCAAAACTAATGTTGCTAACATACTTTTTTAATAGCTTAAATTGAGAAGATTGATTTGAAAGACTCCCAAAAAGAAGAACCTGTTGTTTTTTAGGATCTAAACCAAATTCTTTGAACACCATTAATATGTACTTAGCAAATTCCTTTGCATCTTTTATAGCAAACTGATTGTAGTATTGCAATTTCTGATCACCAGCTACAAAAACGTGTAGTACACTTTTGTCTTGAATACAAAAGACCTTTTTCCCAGGGTTCTTTTCATTTTGTTTCAGTATACCTTCAATCAAAGCATCCCCTTGGTGAAGGAAACGAATTTCTTTATTGGGATACAAAGACTTTATCCAACTCACTAATCTTTTGTCAGCCGCATAAGTATTAACAACATGACTTGATTTGTGATGATAGTAGTACTCCCCTTCTACTTCAGGGTTCAATACACAACTAAGGCTTAAGTAATCTGAAATAGAATCAATTAAGAAATGAGAAGCCGGAACTAATGAAAATTTGTGACTTTTTAAAGAAACTTTAATTTCCTTCCAAAAACCTGCTTTTAACAAATGATGATTGTCAAAGAGACCTGAAAGCACTTGCATCCGAGTATTAATAGTTTTAACACCCTCAAGTGAATAATTCTCTACAATCAAACAGTTATTGTTGGTTGTATCAATTATGCATAATTGAAAATCTCGAATACCAATTTGCAAAGAAAGACAGTAATCGTGTAGTTTTTCTACATCAAATTTACTGTCTTTGATTTTCTTATTTAGTTTGTATGTCGCTTGATTAGCAGTCTCCAATGTATGTTATTCCCAGTTACCAGTGGTAGTAATATTTGTTCTAGAACCAAATCTAAGTGGTTTCTTGTTTCTAGCTTCGTTGTCTTCCTTCCTTCTTGGATCTACAGGTCTGGTACTTTTAACCTCTACAACATCAACCATTACCCCACTTTTATCAATTTTATTAGCCCACATACTGAACTTTGCTTTCTCACTTCCAGGCACAATATCTAAGGTAGCCAAGTCAAAATTTGGGTATTTAGCTTTAGTAAATACAGAATCTTTTACTAGGATGGTTCCTAAAGTATCGATCTCTACAAAAACACTATCAGCACCATAATCCAAAGTAATAATGTGCTCGATTCTACTAGTAATATAGAATTGTCCAGAATCAACAAAGTTTTTCAATTTACCCCAATCACTTGTATACTGACCATTGACAGCTTGATAAGCAATTTGTGCTTCTCTTATCATCGTTAACTTTTCAATGATTTTGGCTTCTCCTCTTTGAATCCTTTCTTCATCATCGATAGACTTAAAAATGGTATAACCTAGGTAACTAGCTAACCCAAGGGATACTATTAAAAAGGCAATTGATATAATTTTTGTTTTCTCCATTATTGAATGATTTTCTGCAAGTATAAATATTTTTCAAGTATTTCCTCTTTTAACCAAACGCTATTTTAGGGATTATTTTGGAAATAGAAGGTCTCTTTTTGAAGGAATAATTCATCGAATGTATTTACTTTATCAAAGACACTATGATAGCAATCTTTTCCATTTGCTCTTATCTCTTCCAAAGTCATGAATTTCAAGTTCTTAAGAATCTCCTCCCCCTTCATTTCAGGGTCTTTCCCTAATTTCATTTTTCCTCCAATTTTATCAACTTTAAAAAACAATTCAATTGCATGAAAGTCATTATTAAAAAACTCATTCCCAAATAGAAAATCACCAACTTTCACATTCAAGTGTGTTTCCTCTTGAAACTCTCTGTGTAAGTTTATTTTCATGTTAGTCCCAAATTCTAACCCACCACCTGGAGGTGACCAAAAAGTATTCTTGTCATTTAAACCTGAATGATTGATTACCAGCAACTTTTCATCTTTGATAAGTAATCCCATCACCCTGACTCTTATTTTGTTTCCGAAATTTTGTATCAATTCATCTGCTAACATCCTTATACCTATTATAATTGTGGCTCGCTAATCGAGAATGTATTGCCACTTCCTTCGCAAATATTACGAAATAAATTTGAACATGATCCGACTCAAAGTCAAATGGATATGTTTACAACTTTGGATGAGTTTATTGATACTAAAAATGAAAAACCAGTCTTCGTCCTGAAAGGTTATGCAGGAACAGGAAAAACTACCATAGTTGCAGCCCTCGTCAAAGTATTGCCACTTTTTAATTTGAAATATGTCCTGATAGCACCCACTGGAAGAGCTGCGAAAGTGATTAGCCAATATGCTAAAAAGACTGCTTTTACCATTCATAAAAAAATATATAAAACAAAAGGGAATGAAGAGTCAGGTCCCGTATTCAAACGAATTAAAAACTACCATAATAACACTTTATTCATTGCTGATGAAGCTTCTATGATCAGCACTTCTTCTGATTCGGGAGGAAGCAATTTACTTTCAGATTTGGTCGATTTTGTTTTCGAAGGGAAAAACAACAAATTGATGTTGGTAGGTGATTTGGCTCAACTACCTCCAGTAATGCAGGAAAAAAGCTTCGCTTTGGATGGAAACTATTTAGGAAGAGAATACAATGTGACAATCCATGAAAGCACATTAACTGAAATAACCAGACAAGCGCAAGACAGTGGAATATTATCTAATGCTACTTATGTTCGAAACTTATTAATTGATTCAAAAAAACCCTTAAAGTTTTCAACAATAAATCATCCTGACATATTTAAAATGACAGGTGAAAAACTAGAAGATGGACTACGATATGTGTATGATAAATATGGTGTTGAAAATTCATTAATTATATGTCGTTCAAATAAGAATGCGGTTATGTATAACCACTTCATACGCAATAGTTTATTTTTTAAAGAAGATGAATTGGATGCTGGAGACTTACTACTAATTGCTAGGAATAATTACACTTTTGTAGATGAACAAATCCCTTCAGGGTTTATAGCTAACGGAGATTTCGTAGAGGTTCGTAAAATTAAAAGAACTGAAGAAATGCATGGTTTTCGTTTTGCGGATGTCGAAATAGTGATGGCAGATATCGAAAATGCTGAACCATTTGAAGCTAAAATAATGCTTGACACTTTGCATACCAATGTACCTGCTATGTCAAGAGAGGACAATCAAAAACTGTATAAAAGTGTGTTAATAGATTATGTAGATTTAAACAAAAAAGCTCAATCTGAAGCATTAAAAAAAGATAAGTACTTGAATGCATTGCAAGTAAAATATGCCTACGCTCTTACTTGTCACAAATCTCAAGGTGGACAATGGGATGCCGTATTTGTTGATCAAGGTTATTTAAACGAAAACTACGATGATAAAGAGTTTATCAGGTGGATATATACTGCAATGACCCGAGCGAAAAAAGAACTTTTTCTTGTTAATTTTGACACTAAATTCTTTTGAATACGTTATACAGCTATAAATTTTACATTATGAATAAGGCATTTTTAGTTTTAGTTTTTGTTTCAGTAAGTTCGATAGCATTCGGACAAGACGCTTCTCAAGAATTTATCCCTCCTGGACCTCATATAGCTTTCTCAAATCCTTCTTATGATTTTGGAGATATAAATCAAGGAGACAAAGTAGAATATACTTTTGAATTCGTTAATGACGGTGACCAACCTGTGATCATTTCAAATGTAATGACAACCTGTGGTTGTACAGCTTCTAGTTGGCCAAGAGAGCCAATAGCACCAGGAGAATCAAGTAAAATTGATGTGACTTTCAATAGTGCCGGAAAAATTGGCCATCAAAATAAAGTCATAACCATCATGAGTAATGCATCGAACAACCCTGAGAGGGTAAAAATTGTTACTAACATTCTTCCTAAAACAGAAACTGAAGGTTAATAAATTCTATTCTGCACCGTCAGAAACAACACCGCCATCTTCCAAACGAATAATTCTGGAACCATAAGTGGCATTTTTTTCTGAATGTGTAACTTGAATAATAGTAACACCTTCTTCATTCAATTTCTTGAATAGTTCCATGATTTCCTCTCCTTGTTGACTATGTAAATTTCCAGTTGGCTCATCAGCTAAAAGTAGCTTAGGTTTTCCAATTAAGGCTCTGGCAACTCCCACTAATTGCTGTTGTCCTCCTGATAGTTGTTCTGGAAATAAATCTCTCTTTGCCACCATTTGAAATCGATCCAACATTTCAGCTACCAAAGCTGATCGTTCTTTTCCTTTCACCCCTCTATATAACAATGGAGTCTCTATGTTTTCATAAACATTAAGTTCATCAATCAAATGATAAGCTTGGAAAACAAAACCGATATATTCTTTATGAAGCTTTGATGTTTTTCTTTCGTTGAATTTATGAACCGGCTCATCTTGAAAGAAGTATTCTCCAGCTGATGGCTTATCCAACATTCCAATCAAATTGAGTAAAGTTGACTTTCCAGAACCTGAAGGTCCCATGATGCTTACAAACTCACCTTCCTTCACTTCAAGGTCGATTGATTTTAATATATAAGTTCGCTGAAATTTTGAATCGACATATTTATCTATGTCTTTGAGTTGAATCATTATATTATTGAGTTTTAGACTATATCCAAATATAATAAAACACCCGACAAATAATGTGGATTAACATCCTTCAAATGATTCCTTTAATGCTCTCAGTTGGTCTATTGGTTCTGTTAAGAAATCAGGCTCATTTCTAAATTCGAATATTACACGAAAAGTCCCTTCTGAAATTTCTATTTCTAACCATTCGGAACCACCATCTGCACAATCCGGACAGCCGAATACTGCTTCACTTTTTTTCATTATTTCTTGATCGATCGAACCTACCAATTCGTTCCAATTGAATTCATTAGTTTCACAGTTGATATCTGGATAAGCTAAATCATCATTCCAACTATATTTAACATAGGTAGCTGAATTCGAATCTATATCTATCTCATTTATACAATAGCCATGGCAAAAACCGAAACTCGTTCCATAATTTAAAGACAATATTGGGTTTTCAAATGCCGATGAATTGTCATCCTGATCACAAGAAATTGTAATTCCAAGCAAAATGACAGCGATAAGTTTATATTTTGCTTTCATATATCTTAGACACATGTGATAAGCAATTAGTTGGATTTGCTATTTATTAAGTTAATAGATGGGAAATATCCACTTTATTATCTTCAGTATGAAATATTTCTTGAATTGCACCGCTTTCCACTACCTCCTTAGTACTTCCACATATAATGGGTCTGTTATAGTCCATTAGCCAAAGGTCATCTGCATATTTAATGGACAAATCCAACTCATGTGTTGAAACCAATATGGCTTTATTCTTTTCTTTTTTTATCTCGGCCAATAACTTGAAGATCTCAAATCTATTTACAATATCTAAATGAGCTGTTGGCTCATCCAACAATATTATCTCTGTATCTTGAGCCAAAACTCTGGCTACCATTGCTTTTTGATATTGACCATCACTTAATTCTCCGAGCTTAGAATTTTCCAAATAGTTAATCTTGCAAATTTCTATTGCCTGATTTATAGCCAATTCGTCTTCTTTTTTTTCTTTTCCCCACCAATCTGTATACGGGAAACGACCTAAAGCGACAAGGTTTCTAACCGACATATTGGAAACTCCTATTCTTTCTGTTGTAACAATTCCAATTTTCCTAGCAAGTTCATTTCTAGTTATCTCCTTAAAACCATTGCCTTCAATGCAAATGGTTCCTCGCAATGGTGCTTGAATATTTGAAAGGGTTCTTAGCAATGTTGATTTTCCAACTCCATTTTGACCCAACAAACAGATAAGCCTTCCTTTTTCTAATGTCAAATTGATATTTTCAAGAAGAATCTTACTTTGGTAACCTATACTTAACGAGTGTGTGCTAAGAATATCCATTTTAAAAACTTTGTTGCAAATTATTCTTTTTCACGATCAAGTATATCACCAAAGGACCTCCCAATATGGACGTGACTGCATTTAAAGGAAGAGTTTGAGGTAACCCTGGCAACCTTGAAATGATATCACATACCAACATTATACCGCTTCCTATTATGGCAGAATATGGTAATAATTTCCTATGATCTGCGTCATTGATAATCATACGTGCAATATGAGGAGTTGCTAAACCTATGAACGCAATCGGCCCACAAAATGCTGTAACGGTTCCTGACATCAATGCAGTAAGACTAATTATTAAGTATCTAGATCTCACAATATTCAATCCAGCATTTCTCGCATATTGATCTCCCAGTAAATATATATTCATTGTCTTTACTAAAAACATTGAACCAATCCAACCAATTAGGATAATTGGAACAAGAATATAAAGTTCAGAATTGGTTACGCTCGCTAAATCTCCAAAAGTCCACATCAAATAGCTTTGAATATCCTCAGAAGTACTGAAAAATTGCAAAACACTTACAAGCGCACTAGTAGCACTACTAAACATTAGTCCTATGATTAACAGGGATGTATGATCATTGACACTTTTAGAAAATATTATAATTACAATAAATACAAGACTTGCACCCAAAACAGAAGCAATCACCATGCTTAATTTTGAAGTTACAACAATAAAATATGCTCCGAATAATCCGCTTCCCAAAACCAAAACTGCAATCCCAAGACTCGCTCCGGCACTTACTCCTAATACATATGGTCCCGCTAATGGATTTCTAAAAAAAGTCTGCATATATAGTCCGCAAATGCTTAAACTACTTCCTGCCATGACAGCAGTAATTACCCTAGGCAGTCTATGATCGAAAATGATTCTACTCCAAATTTCATTCTTATCTCCCATGCCTAAAATAGTCATTAAGGCTTCCTTAGGAGGAATCATCACTGACCCAATCAGAAGGTTCGCTAATGCCACCATGACTAACAATAATATTATTACTGATATATTTTTCACATTGATGGGTTTAAGCAATCAATTTTCGATAACAATCATTCTAATTTGGTATAATAATACAACTCGTAGTTTGGTAAAATCTCTGGATGAAGAATTTTGATGTGATCAGCCAATATTCTATCTGGATTCATATTTCCAGATTCAAAATAATCATTTGCACCGGCTTTATTGACACGACCTGTATAGGTATAGATTTCAGATTGTTTAAATGCTTTGAAATTTGAATACCGCTCATCTACATCGTTCATTTCTTTCAAACTACTAAAGCTTGCCGCACCAATCCATACATCTGCATCATGTGCTTTTTCATAAACAACTTCAAAATCTAAATTGAGCCAGCCTGATTCTTTATCATCTGACCATAAATAGAATCCTCCAGATTCAGCTATTAGCGTAGCATTATAATTCTCTCCACCGGGCAAAAACCAATTCCCTCCATATAAACTTCCGGACATTACTTTTGGTAACAAATTTGGCTCAACCAATTTCTTTAAGGAATCATAAGCAAAAACCTTTTCATTAAATATATCGATAGCGCGTTCTTCTTTGCCTACTAAATATCCAAAAAACTTAATCCATTCAGTTTTTCCCAATAAAGAGTTCTCAGAAAAATCGGCTATTCCCATGATGTTTATCCCCATTGAGTTCAGCTGTGTTTTCAGGCCATTCTTTCCTTGCATTCCACTAGTTAGAACTAATTGTGGATTTATATTGATTATTTCTTCAACGTTCAATTGAGTGTTATTTCCGATTTCAATAATATCACCGTTCTCAACTCTTTCAATTATCAATTGCGATGAAATGAAATTCGTCTGGGCAAACCCTTTCAAAATTTTCATAGATCCTAAAGCTTCCAAGAATGATAAATGGGTTGTTGAATTGGAAACGATCGATTCAACTGGAACTTTAATTTTTACTAAAGAATTGTTCTGATCAATATGATCTGGAATACTAGTGTTATACAATACGAATTCAGTCCAGGCGTTTTGGTCTTTCAATTTTACTAAATGATAAGCGCCATATTCTTCAATGACAATCTGTTCAGAGAAAGTAAGAATATTAGAGTTGTCAGAATTGATCGTTTTTTTATGTTGACTGCAGCTACAAATAAAAACGACTAAATGGAAATACAAAGCCCTATTGATCATAGGGCAAATAAACAAAATTTTGGTGGGTCAATTAAATTCTTATCAATGATGACCCTGCATCCATGGTAGCATACTCCTTTATTTGTTCGTATTCATTAGCAGATAAATAATCTGTTGCTTTACCTGTATTTGGAATTCTATGTCCTTTTCCTTCACTCCACCACTGATTTGCCAGTTCTTTTGACGCATCTTGACAAACATCAAAATGTTTGATACAAGTTTCACAAGTAATCCATGTCATATCTTTCTCAGCAGTTTTCTCAAAGATTATTCTCCGCATATTCGTTGCATTGATATCTTTAGCTTTAAAATGCTGAGTGGTGTAAGAAAGTGTTTCAGGTTCTACCATTTTATGATCCCAGTATTTTTTAGAAATCACCACTTGTGAGGTAGTCAATGCAAATCCTTCATCGGATTCCATATGTGATTTGCACACACTACATTGAGCAATCTGCGGCTTTGGTTTTTTATTGAAAATACTTGAAATAAGTCCCATGGTCTATTTGAGGTTTGATATATCTATATATAAGATGCTGGTTTCAGATAAATAGTTGCATTGTTAGTCATTTTATTACAAGAACGAAAATTATTTTTCAAATTCAATTCAAACAATACCATCGTCAATATTCCAGTCAGAAGACCCAATATATATTTTAGAGTTTTTTCTTTTCGACAGTTTAGTTATGTTTATACCTTATTTGAACTCATTGATCGATTAATTAATTGACAAATCGCAAGATATAATACCTTTGACTTTCTAAAGTTTTGGGTTACTATAAGTTCAATTAATATATTAATAGATAATCCTAAACCAAAACTTAGAACCAATGTTTAAAAAATTCTGGCTTGATACAATATTGTCATTTTTTTTCATTGTAGGTACTGCACTTTTTGTTACATCAGTCTCTACTTTCAAAATATTTGATATCCTTGATCCTTTCGGCGATGCACTGGCTGATATGGAAACGACTGATATGGTGTACTCACAAGGCATTCGAGATGATCAAATGGCTGAAGAAGATGTTGTTCTTGTCAATATTGGAATGCTGGATCGTAGAGGTATTGGTGATCTAGTGAACATAATAAATTCTGCTGAGCCTAAAGTAATTGGAATGGACATGATCTTTCCAGCTCCAAAACCTGATACGTTAGGCGATCTATATTTGGCAGATGCGTTTTCTAGAGTTGAGAATCTAGTGATGTATAGTAAATTATTGAATTTTGATGATGATGATACTTTTGATTCATTGCTGTTTTCAGATCAAACCTTGTTCAATTATGGAGAAACTGCGTTTGTAAACTTCATTACGGGTGCTGCTGATCAAGATGACCCAAAAGTTTGTCGAACTTTTGCTCCGAGCGAAATGGTTGGTGATCGAGAGGAATTAGCCTTTTCTGTTAAACTAGCTCAAATCTTTGCCCCGGAAAAAGCCCAAGCGTTTTTAGATCGAGACAACGATATAGAAATCATAAATTATAGAGGAAATATTTTTGACTTAAGCGCTGATGCAGCATCAAAAGCACCTATTACCTATTTTGCACTCGACTGGTATCAAGTATTGGATGGTGATTTCGTTCCTGAATTGATAAAGGATAAAATTGTAATTTTTTGTTTTTTGGGTCAGGAATTTGGAGACAGAGACACAAACGATGATAAATATTTTACACCTCTAAATTTTAGATATGCTGGAAAATCACATGCTGATATGTTTGGAGGCGTTGTTCATGCCAACTGTATATCAATGATTTTGAGCGGAGAATATGTAGATTCCATGAGCGAACTCTGGTCCTACTTATGGGCTGTGATATTATTATATTTGAATATCATTTTGATGACGTACATCTACCATGTCATGCCAAAATGGTATGATGGTTTATCAAAGGTTATACAATTAATAGAAGCATTTGCGTTATTTACTTTAGTAATCGTGGTATACAACGCTATGAACTATAAATTAAACATGACTTATTCTATTTTAGCCGTGTTAATTGTAGGAGATGCATTGGAAATTTATTTCGGTGTTGTGAAAAATCTTTTCACAAAAGAAGGTCGAAAGGATTTAACTAGTATAAAGAAATTGTAAATTTGTAATAAATTATAACTTTTCATATTATGAGAACTAAACTATTATTATCCACACTTCTATTGTTCTTCCTAATAGGAACCAGCTACGGACAAGGATTTGTTTTCCGTGTATTGGCGAGCAAAGGAGAAAACAAGGTGAAAAAAGGAGAAAACGGTGAAACCGTACCTTTGAAAACAGGTGCTACATTGATGAGTGGCGATGAACTAATCGCAGCGTCAGGTGCATACATAGGATTGATGCATAAAACTGGAAGAACCATTGAAGTAAGAACTTCTGGGGTTACCAAAATTTCTGATTTAGAGACTAAATTGGCTAGTTCACAATCGTCTGTTGCAAGTAAATATGCAACATTTGTAATGAATAAAATGAATGAAGATGATGCGGGCGTAAACACAAACTATCGTGCCAACATGAAAGCAACTGGAGCGGTAACTAGAGCTGCAGCTGGTGGTGCCATTAATGTCAAGCTTCCTAGCTCTGTAAATGTATTGAACGCAGAAGCAATTGTTGAATGGAGTAGTGTTTCTGAAAAAGTTGACAATCCTACTTATATTGTCAGTATAGAAAACATTTTCGAAGAAGAGATTTATTCTACGGAAACGAACAATACTACCCTAGCAATCAACTTTGATGATGATAAATTATCTAGTGAGAGACTGGTAATTTTGAATGTTAAAGTAAAAGGAAATAGTGAATTGGTGTCTGAAGATGTAGGAATCAAAAGAATGTCTGAAGAAGACGCTGCATCAATTAATGAAAGCTTGAATGCATTGAAAGCTGATGTGCCTTTAGATGATTCTCCCTTGAACAGATTAGTATATGCTTCATTTTATGAAGAAAATAATTTGCTATTAGATGCTGTAACACAATATCAAAAGGCAATTGAACTTTCTGGAGGAGTCGAAGATTTTCAAAATTTCTACAATGACTTTTTAATCAAGAATAATCTTCAATAAGTATAAAGGATAATAATATTATAAGTCCCTGCTAGAAATGGTAGGGACTTTTTTAGTTTTTGGCACCTGCTAAAAGATACAAAATGGCCATTCTTATGGCCACACCATTCTCCACCTGATCTAATATGATTGAATGATGGGAATCTGCTACATCACTTGTAATTTCAACACCACGGTTTATAGGACCTGGGTGCATAATTAAGATTTCCTTATCCACCTCATCTAATAGCGCTTTGTTGACACCAAAGTACAAAGAATATTCTCTCAGCGAAGGAAAATATTTGATCTGCTGTCTTTCTAACTGAATCCTAAGGATGTTAGCTACATCACACCATTTTAAAGCTGTTCTTATATCTGACACTACCTTTACTCCTAATTTCTCAATGTATTTAGGAACTAAAGTAGCAGGACCACAAATCATAATTTCTGCTCCTAATTTTTGAAGCGCAAAAATGTTAGACAATGCAACACGAGAATGAATGATATCACCGATAATGGCTACTTTTTTACCAGCTAGGTCCTTGACTTTCTCCCTCATGCTGTAGGCATCCAACAAAGCTTGAGTTGGGTGTTCATGTGTTCCATCACCTGCGTTTACAATATTCGCATCAATATGATTAGAGAGGAAATGAGGAGCACCTGGAGAACCATGTCGCATTACAATCATATCAACTTTCATTGCTAGAATATTGTTGACTGTATCAAGGAGCGTCTCACCTTTTTTCACTGAACTTCCAGAAGCTGAAAAGTTAATGACATCTGCACTTAGTCTTTTTTCCGCTAACTCAAAAGACAATCTTGTTCTTGTTGAATTTTCGAAAAATACATTGGCAATCGTTATGTCTCGTAAAGAAGGGACCTTTTTAATTGGCCTATTGATTACATCTTTAAAATTATCTGCAGTATCAAATATTAGTTGGATATCTGAAGGGGTCAGATTCTTAATTCCTAATAAATGCTTACTACTTAATTCACTCATTGTTCTGGTTTTTCTATTAGCCAAATACTATCTTCTTTCTTTCCTTGCTCTGTCAACTCTACCAAAACTTTTTGAGACAATACCGTATTGACATATTTACCAACATAGGACGCTTCAATAGGAATATGACGATTATAGATTCGATCGATCAACGTTAGAAATTCAACTTCTTTAGGTCTACCAAATGCATTCATCGCGTCTAACGCTGATTTGACCGTACGGCCAGTATGCAGTACGTCATCGATCAATACGACTCGTTTATTTTCAATGATAAATGGAATCTTAGTTTCATTTGGAGAAAGCAATTCATCTCTTCTCCTAAAATCATCACGATAAAATGTAATATCTAGATATCCTAAAGGAACATCGACTCCTCCTTCTTTCTTTAAGGCTGACTTAATTCTCTCTGCGACATAAATACCTCGCGGCTGTAAACCCAATAGTACGGTGTCTTCAAAATTGTTGTGATTTTCAATAAGCTGATGACAAAGGCGGGAAATCGTAATACTTAAATGATTTTGGTTAAGTAAAAGTCTTTTTTGCATCTGCTTTTTAATTGCACAAATATAAAAATACTAAGGGCACTTTAAAAAGTATTCTATGATAAGAATTTTAATGTTTACTATTTCAAAGCTATTTTATTAATATAGAATACTTTTCTATTGGTCTCGACTTCCCTATTCACTGTATTCCTAATTTTTTGATCGCCATAGGCAAAAAAGTTTTTACCATACCATTCCATCAATCCGTTAACTTCACTTTTGCTATCCTTTACGGTATCATTTTCATATTCTAGCTTGATTGAATCAACAGCTTTACCTTGAATAGCATCGCCTTTTGACAGCACTCTTGAACTTATAGTTCCTTCGAAGATGTATAACATGACAATTTTATCATCTTGGAAGTTGACTTGAATATTCTTTTCTAATGAAAAGGTGAGCACATCATTTATTTCAAAACTATTATCCCATAATATTTCACCATCTTCATTAAATCCGACTACAACAGCATGTGTATATTGATAACCTAAAAACCGTTCTTGTACGTTATTCTGTGCACTACTCGCCATAAATGGATCATAAATCATACTATTCGAATATGGATTAGAACCATGCTTAGGATAATAAGCCTCTCCTATTAAAATGAATTCATCTCCTCTTCTAACAATTTCATGTACCAATAAGCGATAATTTAATTTGATTTTCTTCCCTCTAATCTTTTTTCTATCTATCCGCTTTTTGACTCTGTCCTTTTGTTTATCTCTCATGTATGAGAAAAAGTTATACAAGTCGGCGTAGGGGTGATATTTTATAAATTCTTGCTCTCCTCCTTTTAGTTTAGCTAAATAAAAACCTAATGACTTATCAGTTTTTCTGTTTGAATAAGTCCCTGAAACATACTGTTCTCCATTTTTAAAGTAGGTTGAAACTGCATCTACTAAACTTTTTTCTAGCTCTGTTTCTAATTGACTGGTAAAAATTAGATCTCCTGCACTGGTGAAAACTTTAAGTGATATTGTATAATCATTAGTTGTTGTTTTTTCACTTACGGAAACTGAAAAAAGTCTATACCTATCACTTGTTTCAATAGATACAATACTGCTCTTATTATTATAAATACCTGGGAGCACAATTGCTCTTTTGACATTCAAGTTATAATACACAATTGCTGGTCTTCCATTGGATGTCCCCCCAAATATCAATCCATCCCCTACCACCTCAAAATGCGATAAATCTAATGGGAGAGCTGTGGTAATTTCGTGATTAACTATATTATCTCCGTCTTGAGCGATTTTCATAACCAACATTTCCTTAGAGTCATACTCCGAAGTACTGAATAGCAATAAAAAATCCGATTGATTAAAGTCATATCCAATGTATGTCCAGCCATATTGGACAAGAATATCTTTTGACCAAACCTTGTCCAATGCACTGTCCAATAGATGAATTTTCCACATGAATCCTTCAGTAGCACGTTCAATTCTTTCTTGTACAACGAGAATACCTTTCTCATTAGCATTTACCACATGAAAATCTGTGTCATCTGTTTCATATTCGAATTCCACTCGTTTTGGTTGATAAATCGGTGACTCTATTTCTAAACTATCCTCTTCAATTTCCTTCATCTGAGCGATTGCCAAATTGGAAACTAGAACAAATGATAACATCGAAAATATTAGGTAGCGCATGAATTACAGGGAAATTACAATTTCAAATTCTTCCTTACTCACTGGTTGTACAGAAAGTCTAGTATTATTGACCAATACCATCTTTGCCAATTTAGGTTCTGATTTTATTTGTTCGAGTGAAACAGCTTTGGATAATTTTTCTTTCGGCACCAAATCAACCACAACCCAGCGATCATCATCAGTTGTAGGATCTGGGTAATGCTCTCTCATCACTTCAGCAATTCCAACCACTGATTTTTCATTGACGCTATGATAAAAAAGAACCAAATCACCCAATTTCATATCTTTCATATGTTTTCGAGCTGCATAATTTCGAACGCCATCCCAATGATCTCGTCCTAATTCAACAAAATCTTTCCAAGAATAAGTATTGGGCTCAGTTTTGATCAACCAATAATTCATAATAATATTCAATGATAACTTTTTAGATGAAATATTTTTTCATTTCTAAAAGGGAAAATTTAAAAATCTACAATATCAATTACGGAATATACTTCAATGCACTCATTTCCTCCATATTTAACATTTCATTTGATAAGGTTTTCAATTGAGTTGATGTAACCGCATCAATTTTCTCAAAAACACTTTCCAATGAGTTTATTTTATTGTAATCAAGCAAATTCTTTGCCATCATTAGCATGTAATTTTGATTATTCTCCTCAGCCATGGCCAATTGACCTTTAATTTGATCTTTAGCACTTTGTAGCTGTCTTTGACCTAATTCGATTTTTTTAAGCTTCGTCATTTCCCTTTCTACGAGTTCTAATGATCGTTTCAACTTCTTTGGGTCTGTTGCATAGAACAAAGTAAAATATCCTGAATCCGTCATTGCGTGAAAATTGGATTCAATATTGTACACAAAACCATTTTGCTCTCGCAAAGCCATATTCAATTTTGAATTTAAACTGTGGCCACCAAATATATTGTTCAGAACAAAAAAAGGAATTTTCGATGCTGAATGCATATCAAATGCTCTTCTTCCCAAAGCGATGTGAGACTGTAATATGTCTTTATTTACAACTTCATTTTTAATGTTGTGACCATTTGGACTTACGCGAATTCTTTCCTTTTTCACCTGCGGAATACCGCCGAAATGACGTTCCATTATTTTTTTAATCTTACGCAATGAGAATGGGCCAACGCTAGATATGACCAATCTTGAAGTATCAATATTATCTTCAATGAAATCAAGAATATGCTTTCTGTTAAAACCATTTACACTTTCCACGTGCCCCAAGATATTCTTTCCCAATTGATGCCCATCAAAAATTAAAGCATCTAATTCATCCTGAATAGCATCTTCGGGACTGTCTTGATACATCGACATTTCCTCTAATATTACTTCTCGCTCCTTATTCAATTGAGCTTCTGGGAATATTGAATTAAAAGTTATATCGCTAAGCAATTCAACTGCTTTTGAAAAATGATCATCCAATACTGAAGCATAAAAACAAATCTTCTCCTTAGTAGTATAAGCGTTCAACTCACCACCCACAGATTCTAACCTATTAATAACATGAAATGCCTTTCTTTTCTTTGTTCCTTTGAAAGCCATATGTTCCCAAAAGTGAGCAATTCCCTGCTGATGTGGTTTCTCATCCCTACTCCCAATATCCAACATTATTGCACAATGCGCAATTTTAGTATTGGTCACCTGTCGATGCACAATTCGGATTCCACTTTCTAATTCAAAGATTTCGTATTCAGTCATATCTCTATTTCTAGCTCAAAATTAGAAATTAATTAGCTTCACCGATTCAGTTTTCAATCATTTATCATTAAAATACAAATAGGATTTAGCAATAATCTTATTTTTACAAAAACAACATGATCAATTATGAAATACGCACCAATCGGCAAAGAGTTATTTGTCAAAAACAGAACTAAACTTGGTCAAAGATTGAAACCTGGCTCGGTCGTTATTTCTAATTCAAGTGATATAATGCCAACCAGTGCTGATGGTATCATGCCATTCAAACAAGACGCTAATTTCTTCTATCTAACAGGAGTCGATCAAGAGGAGTCTATTTTATTAATAGCACCCGATTTTCCAGATGAAAAATATAGAGAAGTTCTTTTCTTAAAAGAAACAAGCGAATTAATCGCAATTTGGGAAGGTCACAAATTAACAAAAACAGAAGCTATAGAAACTACTGGTATCCAAAATGTAATGTGGGTAAGTGAGTTTGAATCAGTTTTAAATACCATCCTAGCAGAAGTTGAATACATTTATCTTGATTCCAATGAACACATTAGGAATGCCTCTCAAGTAGAAACCAGAACGGCAAGATTCAATAAATGGTTTACATCCGTTTATCCTTTGCACAAGCAAGAGAGGCTTGCTCCTATAATGACGGATCTAAGATGCATTAAAGAACCCGAAGAGATCAAATTAATTCAACATGCTTGTGACATCACTGAAATAGGTTTTAGAAGAATCCTTGAATGTCTAAAGCCAGGTGTTTGGGAATATGAATTAGAAGCAGAATTTGCTTACGAATTTCTAAGAAACAGGTCTACAGGATTTGCTTATGAACCAATCATTGCTTCGGGTGGAAATTCATGTGTTTTACATTATGTAGAGAATAACCAACAATGTAAAAGTGGAGATATCCTTCTTCTAGATGTGGGTGCTGAATATGCCAATTACAACGCAGATATGACACGTTCAGTGCCAGTGAATGGTCAGTATAGTCAAAGACAAAAAGATATTTATGATGCTGTTTTGAGAGTGAAGAATGCGGCAACATCTATGTTGATCCCTGGCAATTCCATTCCAGAGTATCAAAAAGAAGTGGTAAAAGTTATGGAACAAGAATTAGTAGCCTTGGGACTAATTTCTAAAAGTGATATTGAGAATCAAGACCCAGGGAACCCTGCTTACCGTAAATACTTCATGCATGGAACTTCACATCATTTAGGCCTGAATGTTCATGATGTGGCAAGTGTCTATAAGAAATTTGAGTTGGGAATGGTACTGACAGTTGAACCTGGAATATACGTTCCCGATGAAGGAATAGGTATTAGAATAGAAGACAATGTAGTTATTACTAAAAATGGCCAGACAAATCTTATGAAAAATATTCCTATTCATGCGGAAGAAATCGAGAGCTTGATGAATAAATAAAAAAGCATCTGTGGTAATTTCCACAGATGCTTTTCCAAACGTTAATATCTTGCAATTATTAAACTGACCGCACTTCAGATTCCCTATTAATTTTCTTTACTAAACCTTGAAGAACTTTGCCTGGACCACATTCAATAAATTCGGAAGCTCCATCTGCAACCATTTTTTGTACAGCCTGAGTCCATTTAACAGGAGCCGTCAATTGTGATATCAAATTTGCCTTTATCTCTTCAACATCAGAATGAGGTTGTGCGTCATAATTCTGATAAACAGGACAAATTGGCTTGCTAAATTCCGTATTGGCGATTGCAGCCGCTAATTCTTCCCTTGCTGGTTCCATTAATTGCGAATGAAAAGCACCTCCAACAGGTAAAGGCAAAGCTCTTTTAGCACCCGCTTCTTTAAATATTTCACACGCCTTCTCAATCCCATTTTTGGAGCCTGATATGACTAACTGTCCAGGACAGTTATAATTGGCGGGGATAACTCCTTCAATACCTTCACATAATTCTTCAACTTTGGCATCATCCAAGCCCAAAATAGCAGCCATTCCACCAGCACTTAAATCACAAGCTTTTTGCATGGCAGTAGCCCTCTGTGAAACCAACTTCAAAGCGTCTTCAAAAGCCAATGTTTTATTCGCGACCAATGCAGAAAATTCACCCAATGAATGTCCAGCTACCATATCAGGTTTAAAATCTCCACTCACTAAGGCCGAAACTACTGAATGAATAAAAACGGCAGGTTGTGTTACTTTCGTTTCTTTCAATTCTTCGGCCGTTCCTTCGAACATGATTTTAGTAATGTCAAAACCTAAAACTTCATTGGCCTTATCAAAATAGGACTTTGCCTCTTCGGAACTATCATATAACTCTTTTCCCATTCCTGAAAATTGAGCACCCTGACCTGGAAATACGTATGCTTTCATAAATAATTATTTCTTTAAAAATGGATGCAAACTTAATTCAAAACCTTTATTCTAAAAACCGATTTCTCAATTCTGGTGTAGGAATCATGCAGGCATCAAATTTACCAAACCATTGGTATCGCCGCTTAGCAATAACATCATAAAAAATGTCTCGAACCGATCTAGGTACAATTTTCAAAAAGCCTAACCAATTGAATGGCGATTTCAGGTATTTAGAGATGGCTATAGCTGCATTTGATTTATTCTGCATCAGTCCATTCTCGAGGTATAGAATACTTCCAAGATAATCCATCGGATATTCATACTTCCTCAATAGCGCTTTACCTGTTTTAGACTGTAAGGGAGTAAATCTTAACTCCTTATTGACCTCATTCTGAAGAACGAAATCAACCGATGTATTACAAAACATGCATACACCATCAAAAAGCACCACCCTATCCAATTGCGCTATCTCACGATCTGAATCCATCCATTATATGATTGAGTTTGTAGACTTGGATCAAGTGCGTCAAAAACCATATCTAAACTATAATAATAAGTTCCGGATGGTAATTCTCTACCCCAATTCGTTTTTCCGTCCCAATTAATATAGAACTCATTGGCAGATTCGCCATTACCGTCACTTGAATCAAACGTGAAAAGTACCGTTCCAGTTCTATCAAAAACTTTGAATTGCAGTCGCAGTACAAACCGCATACAATCAGCGTTATCGAAACCGGGTATTCCAGGTGCTCCACCTTCCGGGCCTCCTATGAAATCATTTATATAGGGTGTATAAGTATCATTAATACCATCTCCATTTGGCGAAAATGCATTTGGCATTTTAATGTTGGGACAATTATCAATAATCAAAATCTCACTTTTTGGACTTACATTACCAGAACGATCGACAGAAGCAATTTGATAGTATCCTTTAAACGATTGTTTATTCTCATGGATAAAAGACAATCCTTTCACATTTGCTAATAAAGGAAGTCCTCCAGTACTATCAGCCTGAGCATAATAGATATTATAGCTGTTAATATCATTATCGCATACAGATTCACCATCTTGTTGCCATTCCAATGTGACACTAAAATCAGAATAATCACAACCTCTTGTTGCAAGAAATGCTTCACAATCAAATGAATTACTTTCTTGAAAAGAAACCGGGGTACAAGGAGGATCTAAATCATTGGGTTGCGCGGCAACAACTTGTGACTTATTCAACAACGGTTCTGTAAACGCTACATTGCCATACGTTCCTTTAGTTTCCACGTAATAATAGTAAATTATTTCATCATCCAAAGGTTCATTATTGAATGAGCCGTCATCTATAAAATTTAGCCCTTCTAAAGTCACATTGGCACTACCTATCAACTCAAAAGTTAGCTCACCAAATCCATCATCTACTGCTCTAAAAACATCGTGCAATGGGTAGTCATCAGAAACATTACTCCAAGGCACTGTAGCTGACCAACTCAAGTTAATATCAGTTACTCCAGATTGTGCTACCAACCGAACAGAAGAAGCCGGAAACGACGTATCAATAAAAACACCATTCGCATCATAAGCGTAGATCAAATAATGATAAGATTCATTGAGCGTATTGAGTTCGACATCCAAATATTCCTTACTGGACAAAGAGGCCACAGTATCACGATTATTATAACCTGATTGACCGGTATGTCTTACTACTTCATATGAAAAAGGCTGAGGAAAATCCACAGGATCTAAGTCAAAAGGTTCCTCCCATTTAACAAAAATTTCTCCATCTACCTCATCGGTTTTAACGATATCAACATTTAAAGGGACCGGCGCAATCACCTCTACTGGTTCACAAGCTTCATTTGAAACATAACTATAGCCTCCAGCTGGTGATGGAAATCTTGCTACAATTCTATAACAATATAAAGCTCCAGGTGCTAGACCCAATCCATCATTATCATCAAGAAATGTAGTAACAGGGACATTTCCAGGTCCTAAACTAGGTATAGTACCAATCATCTTATAACCTGCATTCGCGGGCATTCCTACCACACAATTTTCTTGACCTATTTCATAAGAGTCAACCCTTCTCCATATTTCCATCTGATCCGATGAGCCGCAATTATATGGATCCCAATCTAATTGCACCGATCTTCCAGCAGAAAGGGTACTCTGCAATCCTGTTGGAGCAGGCCCCACCACTGTGATTTCCCAAGTCTGAAAATCCACTAGTTTTGGACCAATCGGTGGCTGATCTCTCGCTTTGATTTGTACTTCATAAGCTCTTTCACGGACATGTGAGCAGACTGTTTGCCATTCTATTTTCACTGAAGGTGATTGTCTAAATTCTGGAGGAGAAGGGTCGTAAGTTGCAGGGCTTTCTTCCACTTCAAAAGGACCGCCAAAAGGTTGCATTTCCACAGGATCATTGTCTGGATCTAATGCCACGATTGTTTGTTCAATAAATTGACCTGCTTCTACACAGGTGGGTTCTATCTCCTGAATTACTGGAGGCAGGTTATCAGTCTCTTCAATAATCACTTGCATATCCCTTGTAATTGAACCTATGTTATACCAACTATTTTCAATCTTACGCCATTCATCCACTACAAAAGCAATATTGTACTCCCCCATCCTTCCAGGTGCATCCCATGTTAGTAGTCCAGAAATCGAATCTATTTCAAATGTCGGTGGACCATCTCCTTCTTGATTGCCTTCTGAATAGTTATCATAAAAACTTCTGTCATTGGGATCCTTATAATCGTTGACAGGTCTATCAAAAAATTGTTTCGGTATGGTCAATCGATAAGATAGACTATCGCCATCTTGATCATAGGCACCAGGATTATGTAAAAACGCTCCATGAACCGCCCCATGATCAATAGGTGGGATTAAGAACGAAGGTGAATTATTGAAGCCTACAAATGGATCTATTAATACTTCAGATTCTATGTAAAACGGTGTATCTACTGAATTACTCATATTCTGAACACCAGCATTTCGATTTTGTTCGGTATATCTTACAGTATATCTACCTGGCCCTTGAAATGTATGTGTAACTTCAAAAATATTGTAAGCCACTTGATCTTCAATTATGTAATACGGTCCTTGAGTTCCAATATCCAACAACCTTTCTGTTGTGCCGTCACCAAAATCTATCTCACCACCACCAAATTCTACCGTTGAACCAGTATCAGTATATCCAATAATTGAGAAAATATAGGTCAAAGAAGAATTGGAAGCTCTTCTAACTACAATTTCGCCTGCTCGAATATGTGTACCATGAACTTTAAGATTCGCTGCACACGAAAAAAGGATCGCAAATATTAAGAATTTGAAAAATGAATGGGAAATAATGAATTTCAAAACTATCCGTAATTCTGTTTTAATAAATCAACACACCAGACCTGAAATAGAATTATCAAATCCAGAGTGTAAACCTAATCAACTTAAAGACAAAATATATCCTTTAAATTTATCACAATTTAAAATTTATATAAATACTTAAACCCATTGTCAGATACATGCATCACATATATCTTTGAGGTAACAAACGACAATACAAATTCAACATTCATCACATGAGTTGGTTTACAAAAACAATTTCAGGTACTATTGGTAAAAAAGTACTGATGGCTCTAACGGGCTTGTTCCTCATTCTATTCTTAGTAGTACATATGGCTGGCAATCTTCAATTGCTATTCAATGACGAGGGAATGGCATTTAATATTTATGCTGCAGGCATGGCCAGCAATGTATTTATCAAAACGGTGTCTTATGGAAATTTTCTTTTCATATTAATTCACATTATTGATGGAATCATTTTAACCTTTCAAAATAGATCTGCAAGAAATATCAGGTATGCTGTCAGCACAAAAGACAGCAAAAGTTCGTGGGCTTCAAAAAACATGGCACTTTTAGGTATCATCACATTGGTCTTTATTATTGCACATTTAAAAGGCTTCTGGGGAGAATTTAAATTTGGCCAAATCCCAACTGTGTTATATGAAGGTGTTGAATTCAAAAATGTATATTTAATTGTTGCTGACGCCTATTCAAATCCATTAATAAGTGCATTCTATGTGGTCTGTATGATATTTTTAGGTTTCCACTTATCACATGGCTTTTCTAGTGCTTTCCAGTCATTAGGGCTCAATCATAAAAAATACACCCCTTTGATTGAAAAATTAGGAGTAGCATACTCAATACTAGTTTCATTTGGATTCGCAATAATTCCTATTGTGATGTATTTGAAATCAATCGATATAATTTAAAATTTAGACCTCTATATAAATGGCTTTAGATTCAAAAATTCCGGAAGGACCGTTAGCTGAGAAATGGACTAACCATAAGTTCAAAAGCAAATTGGTCAACCCAGCCAACAAAAGAAAATATGATGTAATTGTTGTGGGTACAGGACTTGCTGGAGCATCTGCCGCTGCATCCATGGGCGAGTTAGGCTATAATGTAAAAGCTTTTTGCTTCCAGGATAGCCCTAGACGAGCACACAGTATTGCCGCGCAAGGTGGTATTAATGCCGCAAAGAACTATCAGAATGACGGAGACAGTGTCTTTCGTCTATTTTATGATACCATTAAAGGAGGTGACTACAGAGGTCGAGAAGCCAATACTTATCGATTAGCTGAGGTAAGTGTGAACATAATTGATCAATGTGTGGCACAGGGAGTTCCTTTCGCAAGAGAATATGGAGGTCTTTTAGACAACCGATCATTTGGTGGTGCTCAAGTATCTAGAACATTCTATGCTAGAGGTCAAACAGGACAACAATTACTTTTAGGTGCTTACTCTGCTTTAAGTAGACAAGTAGCTTCGGGTAAAGTTGAATTACATTCACGTACCGAGATGCTTGATGTTGTAGTAATAGATGGAAAGGCCCGAGGAATCGTCACAAGAAATTTAATAACAGGAAAAATAGAATCTCACAGTGCTCATGCAGTTGTTCTAGCAACTGGCGGATACGGCAATGTATTTTTTCTATCAACCAATGCCATGGGCTCTAATGTAACGGCAGCTTGGAGAGCACATAAAAAAGGAGCATTCTTCGGCAATCCTTGCTATACACAGATTCACCCCACTTGTATCCCAGTTTCTGGTGATCATCAGTCTAAACTGACATTGATGTCTGAATCACTTAGAAATGATGGTAGAATTTGGGTACCTAAAGAAGCAGTGAAAGGTCTAAAAGCCGCAGATGCTGTTAATATCTCAGAAGAGGATAGAGATTATTATTTAGAGAGAAAATATCCTTCTTTTGGAAATTTAGTTCCAAGAGATGTTGCATCTAGAAATGCCAAGCAAATGTGTGATGCAGGAAAAGGTGTAGGAATTACTGGATTGGCGGTTTTCTTAGACTTTGCGGATGCAATCAAACGAGATGGTTTAGACACTATCAAAGGAAAATATGGCAACCTGTTCGATATGTACAAGCAGATCACAGGTGATGATCCATACAAAATGCCTATGATGATCTATCCTGCTGTCCACTATACGATGGGTGGGCTATGGGTTGATTACAACCTCATGACTAACGTCCCTGGTTTATATGCTGCAGGAGAAGCCAATTTCTCTGATCACGGTGCTAATAGATTAGGAGCAAGTGCCTTGATGCAAGGTCTCGCAGATGGATATTTTGTATTACCATACACTATTGGCGACTACCTCGCTGGAATCTCTCAAGAAAGAATCCCAACTGATCACGAAGAATTTGTTAAAGCTGAAACAGCAGTTAAGAATAGAATCGATCAATTGTTAAGTATCAACGGTGAGAAAACAGTCGATGACTTTCACAAAGAGCTCGGACATATCATGTGGGAACACTGTGGAATGGCTAGAAATGAAAAAGGTTTGACAGAAGCAAAGGCCAAAATCAAGGAATTGAAGAAGGACTTTTGGAAAAATGTCAAAGTTTTAGGTGATAATGAAGAGATGAACATGTCCCTGGAAAAAGCAAATAGAGTTGCCGACTTCATCGAATTAGGTGAGTTGATGGTAGACGATGCTAAGAACAGGCAAGAATCATGTGGTGGTCATTTCCGTGAAGAATCACAAACGGAAGAAGGGGAAGCATTGAGAATCGATGATAAGTATTCGTATGTCGCAGCTTGGGAATATCAAGGTGAAGACAAAGAAGAAAAGCTTAACAAAGAAGATTTGATCTTCGAAAATGTAAAATTGACACAAAGAAGTTATAAATAAGGAAATGATGAATCTTACACTAAAAATCTGGAGGCAAAAAGACGCCAACGACAAAGGTGCATTTGAAACCTATAAAGTTTCAGATATATCACCTGACATGTCATTTCTTGAAATGTTTGATGTGCTCAATGAAGATTTAAGTCGAGAAGGAAAAGATCCTATCCACTTTGATCATGACTGTCGAGAAGGTATTTGTGGAATGTGCAGTCTCTACATTAATGGAAAACCACATGGTCCAAAAGACGCTATTACAACATGTCAACTGCACATGAGAAGCTTTAAGGACGGTGACATCATAGTAGTAGAACCATGGAGAGCAGCCGCCTTCCCTGTTTTGAAAGATTTAGTAGTGGACAGAACTTCATTTGATCGAATCATCCAAGCAGGAGGCTATGTGAATGTCAATACTGGTGGTGTACCGGATGCCAACGAAATTCCAATACCAAAAACAATTGCAGACCAAGCTATGGATGCGGCTCAATGCATTGGATGTGGAGCTTGTGTAGCGGCATGTAAAAATGCTTCTGCTATGTTATTCACTGCTGCGAAAGTTTCACAATTAGCACTGTTGCCACAAGGCAAGGTCGAGAGACATTCCAGAGTAGAAAACATGGTTGCTCAGATGGAAGAAGAAGGATTTGGGAATTGTACCAATACTGGGTCTTGCTCGGCGGTATGTCCCAAGGAAATTGGTTTAGAGCATATTGCTCGAATGAATAGAGAGTTCTTAGGTGCTAAAGCCGCTTCTGATAACGTATAAAAGAATTCACGACTGATTTTATCACTATTTAAAATATTAGCCGGTCATTCTGATCGGCTTTTTTTCGCTCATTTATAATATATTATTACTACAACAACAATTATGAAAATCTGGTATAGCTGTAAAGTCAAATATGAAAAGACCAATGATGAAGGCATTCGAAAATTAGTGACAGATACTTTTTTAGTTGATGCTTATACTTACACGGAGGCAGAGGCGCGCATTTATGAAGCCATGGAGCAAGATGTAAGTGGTGAGTTTACAGTGGCGAGTATTTCTAAAACCAATATCGGTGACCTAATTCACTTTGAAGATTCTGATTATTGGTTTAAATGTAAAGTTCAATATTCAACAGTCGATGGAGATAGCGAAAAAGAGATTAAAATCACCTCCTATTTTCTTGTGAATGCCGAAGATTGCAAGCAAGCTTTTGAAAGAGTCAGTGAAAGTCTGAATTCCATGTTGGTTCCATTTGAGATTCCGTCAATTTCTAAAACCAATGTGGTTGAAGTGTACCCTTTCGTTGGAAACGATGAAGAAGAGGTTTTGAGTGAGGAAGAAGAAATAGTGTAATTCAAGACAGATATTTGAAAACATTAAAGACCAGTTCACGTTGGTCTTTTTTTTTGTGGAAAACTCGAACCAAATATCACCTCTTAAAACAGCATTAATAAGTACTTTTAAAGTCATTTTCTGAAAGACTTTTCTATGTACCTGATATTCGATACCGAGACCACCGGCTTACCCAAAAACTACAACGCTCCGCTTGAAGATTTAGACAATTGGCCAAGGTTGGTACAACTCGCTTGGCAAGTACATGCCAATGACGGATCGCTGATCAGTGCAGAGAATTTCATAGTCAAACCTGAAGGTTATACCATTCCTTTTAATGCACAAAAGATTCATGGAATATCCACCCAACGTGCTGAAGATGAAGGATATGATCTTAAAGAAGTACTAGATACTTTTTCGGAAGACTTAAGAAAAGTCAAGGCAGTCATAGGTCACAATGTAGAGTTCGATGTTAACATAGTCGGCGCTGAATACCTTCGAAAAGTAAAAGAAAATTCGCTCGAGGATATAAAAGCCATCGATACAAAGGAAGAATCTACAGACTTTGTTGCTATTCCAGGAGGTCGCGGTGGTAAGTTCAAATGGCCAACACTTACAGAGCTTCATAATAAACTTTTTGGTGTAGGATTTGATGACGCTCATGATGCAGCTTATGATGTGGATGCGACAGCAAAATGTTTCTTCGGTTTATTAACTGAAGGGGTGATCAAACCTATCGATGATACTCCTGCAACCAAAATCAATTATGAAGCACCAAAATTAGAAGCAGCAAATTTTGCAAAAAAAGAGACCAAGGAGATTAATTCATCTTCTGAAAACCAAGTTGACATAGATGCCTCATATTGTCACTTACATCTTCATTCTCAATTCTCAGTATTACAAGCCACTCCTAAAATCAAACCGCTAATTGCCAAAGCAAAGGAAATGGGAATGCCTGCAGTGGGCCTTACCGATTTAGGAAATATGTATGGTGCATATCAATTTGTTCAAGGAGCACTTAAAGAAGGTATCAAACCCATCTTAGGTTGTGAAGTTTTTATTTCCGAAGAAAGGCAAACTAAAAAATTCACCAAAGATAGTCCCGACCGCATGACGCAAGTCGTGCTCATCGCTAAAAACAAGAATGGATACCACAATCTTTCCAAACTGTGCTCTTTAGGTCACATGGAGGGACTGTATGGATTCTATCCCAGAATTGATAAGGCATTAATCTCAGAATACAAAGAAGACCTCATATGCTTAACAGGCGGCTTAAAATGTGAAGTACCCTACCTAGCATTAAACCATGGTGAAGAAAAGGCAGAAGAAGCATTGCTATGGTGGAAGGAGCAATTTGGTGACGATTTATACATTGAACTTAACCGACATGGGTTAGATGAGGAAGCTCACTTAAATGAGATCATGTTGGCATTTTCTAAAAAACATGACATCAAAGCCATTGCTTCAAATCATGTTTATTACCTAGACAAATCAGAATCAAAAGCGCACGATGTTCTCTTATGTATTAAGGACGGCAAAAGCATTAATGATGAAGTAGGTAGAGGCCGTGCATATCGAGATGCTCTTCCGAACGACCAATTCTATTTCAAGACTCAAGAGGAAATGAAGACTTTGTTTTCAGATATTCCGGAATCTATTGAAAACATTCAGATACTTATTGATTCAGTTGAAGAGTATAAATTATCCAGAGATGTGCTCTTACCTGCATTTGATATTCCAGATGAATTCAAGGACCCTAAAGATGAAGAAGATGGGGGAAAAAGAGGTGAAAACCATTTTCTAAGGCATCTAACCTATGTGGGTGCAGAAAAACGTTATGGTGAAATTACTCCAGAGATTGATGAGCGACTAGATTTCGAACTTAAAACCATAGAGAAAACGGGTTATCCAGGGTATTTTTTGATTGTTCAAGACTTTACAACCGAATCCCGAAGAATGGGTGTCTCAGTTGGCCCAGGAAGAGGCTCGGCAGCTGGCTCGGCAGTCGCTTACTGTATAGGTATCACCAATGTCGACCCTATTGCTTATGATCTTCTATTTGAGCGATTCTTAAATCCCGACAGAGTTTCGCTTCCTGATATTGATATTGATTTTGATGATGAGGGTCGAGACAGAGTCATTCAATATGTCATTGATAAATATGGTTCGAATCAAGTAGCGCAGATTATTACATATGGCACTATGGCAGCCAAATCTTCAATACGGGATGCAGGCCGAGTTATGGAACTACCGTTGCCAGAAACAGACTCTATTGCCAAGCTCATTCCAGAACGACCTGGAATCAGTTTATCGAAGGCGTTCAAAGAAGTCAAAGAGTTACAGGAATTCGAAAATGGTAATGATTTAAAAGCTCAAGTTATTGCTCAAGCCAAAGTCCTTGAAGGTTCTGTACGAAATACAGGTATTCATGCTTGTGGTGTAATTATCACTCCCAGTGACATAACACAACATGTACCTGTAGCAGTAGCAAAAGATTCAGACTTATTAGTAACTCAGTTTGATAACAGTGTCGTGGAAAATGCTGGGATGTTAAAAATGGATTTCTTAGGACTTAAGACATTATCCATCATTAAAACAGCCTGTGCTAATATTGAAAAAGGTCATGGTGTAAAGATTGACCCAGATGATATTCCACTTGACGACAAAAAGACATACGAACTATACCAACGAGGTGAAACTAATGGAACATTCCAGTTCGAATCCCCTGGAATGCAGAAGCACCTACGATCCTTAAAACCAGATCGATTTGAAGATTTGATTGCAATGAACGCATTGTATCGTCCCGGTCCCATGGAGTACATACCAAATTTCATTGCGCGAAAAATGGGTACGGAAAAGATCGAATATGACTTGGAAGGGATGGAAGAGTTTCTCGGTGAGACCTATGGAATTACCGTTTACCAGGAGCAAGTAATGTTGCTTTCTCAAAAATTAGCAGGCTTTACCAAAGGCAAAGCGGATGTTCTGAGGAAAGCTATGGGTAAGAAAATACAAGCCCTTTTGGATGAATTGAAACCAGAATTTGTAGCAGGATGTATTGAGAGAGGTCACAACGAGGAAAAAATACAGAAAGTCTGGAAAGATTGGGAAGCATTTGCGGCATACGCTTTTAATAAGTCACATTCAACTTGTTATTCAGTCGTTGCTTATCACACTGCATATCTTAAGGCCCACTACCCAGCTGAATTTATGGCTGCAGTCTTAACCCACAACCTAAATAACATTGAGAAAGTTAGCTTTTTCATGGAGGAATGTAGAGTAAGACACATACCAGTTTTAGGTCCTGATGTCAATGAATCAGGTGTCAATTTTAATGTGAATGAAGAAGGTCAGATTCGTTTTGGCATGGGGGCCATCAAAGGTGCTGGCGAAGCAGCAGCTGAAGCCATCATAAAAGAAAGAGAAGCCAATGGAAAATTCACGGATTTCTTTGACTTTGTAACCCGAATAAATTTAAGAGCGGTTAACAAAAAGACTTTAGAAGCACTGGCACAATCTGGAGGTTTTGATTGTTTTCAGACCTACCATAGAAGACAATATTTAATCACTGATGATGGTGAAGCAAGTTTGATAGAAAAATCCATCAAATATGCGAACAAACTAGAGCAAGAAGCCAACAGTGCTCAATCTTCTCTTTTCGGTGGTGACAGTGGAGTTACCATTCCAACACCCACGGTTTCTCATGTTGAGGAATTTAGTGAATTGGAGAAGTTAAGGATTGAAAAAGAGGTCGTTGGTCTGTACATCTCTGGTCATCCATTAGATCAATTCAAATTTGAATTAAGTCAATTCTGTAATACTCAAGTCAAAGAATTGAATGACGACATAACCAAGTTGGCTACCAAGGGGCAAATCACGATGGCTGGTATGGTCACCGCTGTAGGACATCGTCAAACGAAAACAGGAAAGCCTTTTGGTACTTTGACTATTGAAGATTTTTCAGATAGCTATACATTTTTCGTCTTTTCTGATGATTATGTCCAATTCAAAGAATATTTCGAAACAGGATGGTTCCTATATATTAAAGGTGCCATGCAAAGTCGCTGGAAAAGTGAAGAACTTGAATTCAAGATTAAGTCGATCACCCTGCTATCGGAAATCCGAAATGAAAAAACAAAAGGTCTCAATTTGAATATCCATCTTAAGGATATCAATGAATCCTTGATCAATGAGCTTAATAAACTCACTAAAGAATACGAAGGTGACAGCATGCTTAAACTAAACATTGTCGATGTAGAAGAGAATCAAAAAGTAAACCTATTGGCACGTAAAGTCAAAATAGACCCAAATGATAACCTGTTGAAGAAATTAGACGCTTTTGATGAAATTGAATATAAAGTCATTCAATAGCGAAATGAATCTTATTGTTTATACTTTAAAAACTAAATATCAAAAAGAGGACTATTGGTAGTTGCATATTAAATGACTTATGTGAACTTGACACTTCATTTTCTTCAGTCGAAGTTATCCTTAAATCAAATTCTCCAGTGTTTGGATTGAAATCAAAAGTATCCGACTCAGTTTTGGATAACTCATCAATGTTTGACTTTGCGTAATAATAAGTGACTTCAGTACCAATAATGAACCTTTTGGTAATAAAAAAGTTTAATGTTCCTCTTGGGCCGATACCCAAAGTTTTTGTTTCAATATCTGTTTCAACTTTAATCTTCCCTTCTCTATTATTCCCAAAATCGATTTCAGTTTCAGTAGTAGTATTGTTGACTTGTTTCTCATAAAGTATATCAAGTCCAAGACTGACTTGGAACCGTTTCCCAATCCTACTTTTCTTTTCAAAACCAGTTCGAAGGTTAAAATTACTTCTGTCTGTATCGCGACTAAAAGTTTCGTCACCATCAGAAAACTTATCTACGTCATAACCAAAACCAACATTCAAACCCCAACCCGATTTTTTACTATTGACGGCATATGTCAGCAAGTAAGGATTGATAATTGGTGCATTATTATTTCCGAAACTTAATATTTCACGATATAATTCATTGCCCTGAATTCCAAAATATTGTACTGCTGTTTTTGTTGAATCTACTTTTTGTGCTTGAATCGAAAAGCACATTAAAGTGCAGAATATTGCACTTGCTATTTTAATCATAAGTTTTAATTGAATGGATTTGACAACTTTGGGTTACTGATCATTTCATGATCGGTCAATGTATTTAAAAATGAAATTATGGATTGCTTTTCAGCCTGGGTGATCTGTGGTTTTATAGGTTCATTGTTTTCATCTTTCAATCTAAAATCCAAATTCTCATTGTTTTGAACCCCATTAGAATAGTGATCCATCACATCCTCCAGTGTCTCGAATCTACCATCATGCATATATGGGCTCGTTAATGCTATATTTCTCAAGTTTGGAATCTTAAATTGCCCGTTGTCAACGGGGTTATTTGTAACAATCATTCGCCCTTCATCTTGATAATTCATATCCAGACCGATATTGGCGAATGTCCCAGCGAACAAATAGCCATTCGTGCTTTCTACACGATGACATTCATTACATTCATATGTATTAACAAACAATCGCTGCCCTTCTAGTTCCTCCGAACTAAGTGTTTCTTCTCCCCTTAAATATTTATCGAATTTTGTATTGTTAGCGTTAATGTGGTTCACAAAACTTGATAAAGCTCGACTAATACGTTCTGTATTTATATTACTAGAACCATATGCTCTTTCAAACAATGCAGAATAATAGGGTATCGTTTCAAGTTTTGTTGTCAATTCATCCATATCATCATATCCCATTTCTATATGATTTTGAATAGGCTGAATTACCATAGATTCTAAAGATGACTCTCTACCATCCCAAAACAAAATTGAACCTCCAAAAAAGCTTGTGTTATTACTGAGATCATTAAAACCAAAAAAGCTGTTGACATTTTGAATCGGCAATGAATTTCGTTCAGTTAGAACATTTTCAAAACCAACGCTTAATGAAACATTATCTGCAAATGCTAAATTTTGTTTATGACAAGAGGCACAGGAAATGCTATTATTAAAGGAAAGTTTTTTATCATAAAAAAGCACTTTACCTAAATTAGCCTGAGATGGTAGATTCTCACTTTCAACCAATTCTAATCTTACTGGTTCAAGCTCAATATGTGACTCTTCACAACTAATAGAAGTAATAGTGAAAAACACAATAAAAAGTGAGGTTAAGGTTTTGTTGGCTTTCATTGATTCGAAATTAAGTAGATTTATCAAGTTATTTAGAAATAAAAATGATTACTTCATTAAGACCCTTCATGATTTAAAAAGGTTGGAACACAGTCCATCTAATGCCAATTCACACGAGTCTTTGGTGAAATGTCAAAAATTACGTCTATCATTGATATGATTCTAGTCAAGAAAAAAGCATAATGAAAAAAATTCTCATCTCTATTTCTGCCTTTTTTATTGTATTCACTTCATTATATCTACTTGGACCTAAAGCAAACTACAAGAAAGTTAATCCGAGTATTTCCTTACTCAACATCCCAATAGACAGCATAGATCAGTATTTGATTAATAAAGAAAATGACTTTCCTAATATAAAAATTCACAATGAATCAAGAATTGTTTGGGCAGATTTAATTAAAAAAACCAAATACTCTATCGTCTATTTGCATGGGTTTTCTGCCGGAGTAATGGAGTCAAACCCTGTTCATGTAAATCTTGCAAAAAAATATGGTTGTAATCTCTATTTACCTCGATTATCAGGACATGGTCTTGCTGACAAAGAATCATTTAAAAACCTCACTCCTAATGATCTTGTAGAGGATGCCAAAGAAGCTATTGCTATAGGCAATATAATTGGAGAAAAAGTAATCGTACTCTCTTGTTCTACAGGGGGAACATTATCCATCTACTTAACAGCTCATAATCCCGAATTAATTCATTCGCAGATATTATACTCACCTAACATTTCGTTATATGACCCTTTGGCAAAAACGATTACTGAGCCTTGGGGTAGAGAAATCTTAAAATATAATCTAGGTGATTACAAAAAGGGAAGAGCAAAAGATTATGGAACGAGAATTGAAGATTATTGGACTTTAGATTACAGAATTGAAGGTTTAATTGCCTTGCAGAGTTTGATAGATCAAACCATGATTGAATCTACTTTTTCAATGATTTCGTCTCCTTACTTCATGGGGTACTATTATAAAAATGAAAAAGAGTCAGATCATGTAGTCTCAGTGGATGCCATGCAAGCATTTGATCAAAACACTTCCACACCAGACAATTTGAAAGTAAATAAAGCATTTCCAAACGTCGGCGTTCATGTCATCGCTTCCGATTTAAAATCTAAAGATATTGAAGGTGTGATAAATAGTACTTCGGCATTCATCGAAGAAGTACTGCAATTAGAATCGACTGAATGATATTCCGTTGATCAACTCATCTTCAGTTTATTAATGATGCTATCCATTTTAAAAATAGAAAATAAAACCGGATGAGCCACTCATCAAATTCTCAACATTCCTGGCTATTGCTTTTGACGGATTTTCAAACCTAATCCAATACCTTTGAGATGTAACTGACTCACCCAAGGTCATTTACAAACAACCAAAACAAAAATGATATGCAACAATTCGGATTGATGCCTAAAACTCATGGAATAGAGTTTTCAGGGATAACAGATGTTAAAACTATCCATTGGAATCTAACACCAGCTGAACTTGTAGAAGAAAGTATTCGAAATCAAGAAGGCAGGATTACCAATACAGGTGCACTTATGTGTGACACAGGAAAATTCACGGGACGATCTCCTAAAGACCGTTTCATAGTTGAGGATTCAAAAACAAAAGATTCAATTTGGTGGGGTGACATTAATATACCTATTTCTGAAAAATGTTTTGATCAACTTTATCAAAAAATGATCTCCCATCTTAGAAGCAAGCACATTTATGTAAGAGATGCTTATGCAGGTGCAGACAAAACCCATCGGTTAAATCTAAGAGTAATAAATACACTCGCTTGGCATAATTTGTTTTGCCACAATATGTTTTTGAGACCTGAGACATATAAATTAGAATCATTTGAGCCCAATTTTACCATAATATGCATTCCGGAATTTGAAGCTGATCCGTCAGTTGATGGAACACGTCAAAAAAATTTCGCAATATTAAATTTATCTAAAAGGATGATTTTAATAGGAGGCACTGCTTATGCCGGTGAAATGAAGAAAGGAATATTCTCTGTTTTGAATTACATTCTACCCCTAGAAAAAAACATCCTTTCCATGCACTGTTCGGCTAATATTGGTAAAAAACACCATGATACTGCAATATTTTTCGGACTGTCTGGAACCGGAAAAACTACGCTTTCCGCAGATGCAAATAGAGGATTGATTGGCGATGATGAACATGGCTGGACGGATGTAAATGTTTTTAATTTTGAAGGTGGGTGCTACGCAAAAACAATAGATCTAAGTAAAGAAAAAGAACCGGAAATATACGATGCCATCAAATTTGGATCAATCGTTGAAAACACAAGGTTCAAACAAGGAACAACAGAAGTTGATTACACAAATGTAAGTGTAACTGAAAACACACGTACTGCTTATCCAATTCAATATATTAACAATTCGGTCTCTCCTTCGATCGGTGGTATACCTAAAAACATCTTCTTTTTAACATGTGATGCTTTTGGCGTAATCCCTCCTATTTCTAAGTTGACCAACGGACAGGCCATGTATCATTTCATATCAGGTTATACGGCTAAAGTAGCTGGAACGGAAGCAGGTGTCACAGAACCTCAAAATGTTTTCAGTGCTTGTTTCGGGGCTCCCTTTCTTCCTTTACATCCAACGAAATATGCCGAAATGTTGGGAGAGCGATTACAAAAATCTGATGTCAAAGTATGGCTAATCAATACAGGATGGACTGGAGGTGAATATGGTAAAGGCTCAAGGATCAAATTAAAATATACAAGAGCAATGATAACAGCGGCATTGAATGGGACTTTAGAGAATGTGGGTTATAGAACCCATTCTATTTTTGGAATACAAATACCGCTCACTTGTCCCAATGTGCCGTCGAAAGTATTAAGTCCTAGAGAAACATGGCAAGATGACAAAGGTTATTTCGCAAAGGCTAATCAATTGGCTGAATCCTTCATTCAAAATTTCAAGGCATATAAAGATTTTGCAAATGAAGAAATCATGTCTGGTGAACCTCAGATCAATCGTAAATACGCTAAATAACAATCATTGACGACAGACTTGAAGAGAATAATAATGATCATGTAAAATATATACAGATGGAGGTAGCACTCATCACGACTACCTCCATCGTATAAATCGAGTAAAGTCAGATTGACGTATAAGCCCAATGGGCCCTTCAGTTATTCCGCCATACCCTGCAGAATCCTCAATATATATTGTCAAAACATTGAGATCGTTTGAGCTATACATATCTGGTGTTATTGTATAGGCTCTAAGTTTATTGTATCCATTAGTTTGACCAATTAGTTTTCCATTAAAATAGGCCCAATCGTTATCATCGATGGCACCAATGATCAAAATAAGATTTTCATTTTTGTATTTTTCAGGAATAGATATAGACTTATGGTAAACCGCACCCCCATCATAGTTTTGAAACCCTTGGTGATCCCAAGCCATAGGTGCCATGATTTGAACCCAACTGTCGGTTCTTCTATTAAGCATGTCAAAATCAGGTTCTTGACCAATCTCCCATTGCGGTAAAAGCTTAAAATTCCATAAACCTCTTAAATTCACCGCCAATGCTCTATCCTCTTCATTCTGATAGATTCCGACATCACCACTAACAATCCCTCCTTCTCTTCCAGCATCAAATACTCTTACAGCTATTACATTTCTTCCGTTATAATTAATCAATTCATCGGGTATTTGATACACTCTTTTAGCATTATATGCCGTCTGAAAATCATTTGGAAAAGAACCTGTTTTACCAATTTTCACTCCATTAAAATAGGCCTCATCCACATCATCAATGTATCCTAGAAAAAGGCTAAAACTACCTTGTAAGTCATCAAATTCATCACCATCAAAAGAAGTACGATACCATGCAAAACCATCATAGCCATAGAATCCTTGGTTTTCCCAACTATCTGGCACTCTGACTTTTTCCCAATCCGAATCATCAATATTAGTTCTAGACCAATTTTGATTGTCTCCTATGTTGAACCTCCATTTACCACTAAGATCTACTATTTCCTTCCAATTACCCCCCGCATTCGCGATTAGGATTCTTCCTATAAAAAGGAAAATAAAAGCCAAACATTTTATCTCTCTAATTCTCATTTCCTCACTATTCTTATCAACGAATACATCTTTTATTCTATAGCTGTTTTTTCGAAAAAGCTTTATTAGCTAACACTGAAAAATAATTGAATTCATCAATACTGCTTATATGCTTTTCTTCTTTTTTCATTAAACCATTTTCTTTTTCGTAAAACACATTTGAGTCTATACTTGAAGTATAGATCTCAATGTGCTTTGCTAGAACTAGAACATGATTATTTATTTGTTTTCTTATTTCGGTTACATGTAAATGAATCACGATTGTGGCCACACAGTACAAGCAGAAAGTGAATAGCTTTTTCATAATTTCTTAAATCAAGTCTGATTAGATTTCTTAATCTTCAAAATAAGTCCAAATCCATCGGTGATATTGGTGACTGTTTCTATAATAGGATCTCCAAAATTCCTTGTAATCTTTCGCATCTATAATTGTTATAGGGCCTTCATAAATACCTCCTACTCCTCCATAGTCATAAACTCTCACTGCAACTACATTTTCCTTTCCTTCCCTAAGTATATGATCCTCCAAATAATAAGTTCGTATTCGATCATATTCATCACCCTCACTCCACCTTCTTTGACCAACTTCTCCTACTCCCCCCACTTTTATACCATTGACATAAGTCTCGTCGATATCATCAATTTTCCCTAATATTAATATTTTACCTGATGTAGATTGACCAGAAGGAAGTTCAAAAGTTTTTCTATACCACGCTATACCATCAAAATCTTGATACCCCTGAGATTCCCATGTAAAAGGCACCATTATATTGTCCCAATCTGAATCGTCTTGCTTTCTAAGTTTATTATTCTCATTATCTTCAAAACTCACTTTCCATTGACCCATAAGGCTGATGCTGTTTTGACCGTACCCTCCAAAATTATAAACACCAATATTCCAACCTACTAATCCACCGGACTGTTCGTCATCATAAACTCTAATAGCAATTACGTTTTTCCCATTTTTGTTAAAAAGTTTTACCGGAATCGGATAAGTTCGATTTATCGCCCAAGCACTTATATACTCTGGAGGGAAACTACCCATACCACCTATTCTCTCACCATTAAAAAAGACTTCATCAACATCGTCTATATTTCCTAAATGCAAGAACAAAGGTTCTTCCAATTCATCTTTGTCAATTTCAAAAGTTTTTCGATACCAGGCATAGCCATCATAATTCCTAAAACCTTCATCTTCCCATGAGGAAGGAACCCGAATATCTTCCCAATCTGAATCATTATAATTAGGATGAGCAAAACGCATGTCATCACCTAAAATAAATTTCCAAGTTCCTTTAAGATTTTTTACTTGATCTTTTGTCTGAGCATTGCACCCCATGTTCAACACAAAAGCGGTAAGAATTACGAGAATTAGAATGACTGGATTTTTCATGGTTGTATCTGTTTATTTCAAATTAGATATTCAAAAGTATACAGGACTACAACACTAAGTGTCACAGCACGGTCAAGAGATGTAAAAAGATGTCACGGATTTCACAAAAAGGCTGTCAAACAAAGAATTTTATGCGATGAATTTGTATCCCGTACCATGAACAGTGATAATAATTTGAGGGTCATTAGGATTTGCTTCAATTTTATGCCTCAGCTTCACGATGAAATTGTCTACTGTTCTGGTCGTTGGTGTATTTTCATAACCCCAAACTTTTTCAAGTAAATCAAATCTCGTGACAATTTCATTTTTTCTACCAATCAAATAGTGTAGGATTTCAAACTCTTTATGTGACATTTTCACGGCTTCTCCCTCTGAGTCTTTAGCCGTATAAGTATGAAAATTGACTATGACGTTCCCCACATTAAAATCTGAGTTATCTTCAGTTACAGGAGTCGTACCCCTTCTCATTACTGCTTTCAATCGGGCCAAAAGTTCTCTGACACCAAACGGTTTTGTTATATAATCATCAGCACCCAATTCCAGACCTAGCACTTTGTCAATCTCTTGCCCTTTTGCAGTCAATAAAATAATTGGTGTTTGAACCCCAGCTGCTCTGACTTTTTTACAGACATCAAAACCAGACATAATCGGCATCATCACATCTAAAAGAACCAAATCATAATTTCCTTGCATAATCGCATCATGACCTTCTTGGCCATTTACAGCTACGTCTACTTCATACCCTTCAAACTCCAAATTATCTTTCAAACCAATTAACATATTGGCCTCATCATCAACCAGTAAAATTTTGTTACTCATGTCAAATTTGTGTTATAGTCGGAAAATTTAATCTAAAAGTACTACCCTTCCCAGGTGTGCTCTTCACATTTACTGAGCCATTATGTGCAGTCATAATACGTTTTACAATGGCCAACCCAAGTCCAGACCCTTTGGTGTTATGAACATTGTTGCTAGGCGTTCTGAAGAATTGATCAAAAATTTCATCATGGTATTTTTTAGGAATACCCATTCCGAAATCTTTAACTTCTACATAGATCAATTCCTTATCAACTCCTGTATTTATTACCACTTCCTTTTTATTGTCACTGTATTTTACAGCATTGTCTACTAAGTTGATTATGGTTTCAGAAACAGCCTCTCGGTCTCCATGAATTAATCCTATAGACTCTGTTAAATGTACGTCATAATTAAACTTATTGTCCGCCAAATGATGACTGTACGAAAGTAATATCTCCTTACATAGTTCATTTAGATTTAAGTCCTCAAATTGATACGTTCGTTTATTTGCATCCAACTTTGAGAAGCTTAAAATTGAATTGACGATCTTGGTGAGACGGAATGTTTCTTTTTTAATGATACTGTAATACTCTAATTTCTTTTCTTCTTTGCTTACCCTGCCCATTTCAAGGGTTTCCGCGAACATGCTAATCAAGGATAGTGGCGTCCGTATTTCATGCGATACATTCGATACAAATTCAGATTTTGCATTCGATAAGTAAATCTCTCTTTTGATGTTCATGAACAAGAATATCATTCCGCCAATGGAAATAAATAGGATTAATCCTAAAACCATCAGATTTCTATTACTCCTTTCCTTAATGAGTTGATCAATTGTTATTCCTTTTTGAAAAATTTCTAAATAATAATTAGGTAATAGCCAAAGGGACCTTTTCTGCCAACTTCCTTTCGAGTCATTCTCAATTGGGTTATGTTGAGCTACATTATCCGTATTGTAAATCAAAGAATCATCACTAACACGCCTTGCCGAAAGGCTAAATTTATCCGCTCCTATTGCTTGCATTTTTGGACCAAGTTGAGATTCTATTAGCAAAACCGGATCTATCATCAACAAGCAAACATCAAATTTGAATATTGAGGTATCAAGTGCAAATAGTATGGGAAGTTGATTTAGAAATGTAGAACTATCCAATACTTCCATTTTTTGATAACCAGATTTTTTATAATGAATAACCTTTTTTAACACGCCTTCATTTCTCACCAAGATATTCTCAAATTCTGTTTTTGATCTTGAAGAAGAATCAGATTTATGCCACAAAGAGGATTCACCCGAATGATGCCATAAGTAAACTGACTGCAATGATTGTACCTGAGAAAAAAGTTGATTTATCGATGCATCCTCAATTACGCCATCTCGTTGATCTTCTTTAAGTGTGAAATTGAGTTGATTGGCCCAACTACTTACAATATCAGATGAGTATTGATTGACAGAAAAAAGAATTGCATCTAACTGTCGCTGATATACCTCAAGGAGCACCTTTTCTGTATCGTTAATTGATGACAATTCATAGGCAACATATCCTATTGGGAGCAGTCCGATCACTACAAAAACCGCAATAATTCTCTTCAGTGCGTTAGGCATATCTATTATTGATCATCAAACCCATTAACTGCATTTGAAAAAATAGGTTGTCTTTTTCATTCTATTTCAATGCTATGAATTAGAAGTTTTATTCTATTCCAAAATTCTTTTCAAATCTGCAGGAGAATACTCAACAGACTTCAACGTTTTATCATCTTCTTTTCTATATACTAGAAAAAGGCCATCAGCTTCCTTGATATAGCTTTCTGTTCCTTTGTTTTTTTGATAGTGTTCCACAGTTGCTTCAGCTTCTTCCAAGGTCTTGCAAGCCTTACTCATATTTGACCTTTGCACTTCATCAAACAACTCAACGAATTTATCTCCAAGGCCAAATTCTAAAACTGCACCTGACAAAACGTATTGAATGTCACACAAAGCATCAGCAATCTCCACCATATCTTTGTCCTTGATAGCTTCTTCTAATTCTTTCAATTCCTCCGAAATCAGCTCAACTCGCAATGCACATCTTTTAGCATCAGGAATAGCAGGCTTAGAAACTATGGGATGTTTGAAAGTTTTATGAAATGCAGCAACTTGATTGAGTGAGTCTATTTTCTCCATGGGTTTTTTATAAGATTTGAAATTCGAAATTGGAGATTAGATTTCAAATAAACAACTATTTCTTAGACTCGTTTTTCATGGCGAGGAGAACAAAATATACCAGTCCTCCAATGACAACTCCAAGAATAACTATCATACCTATTATACCAGAGATGCTCATGATTTCTTAGCAAATTTCTCGTACAAATAATTATTAAATACCATGCCGATTATTATAACCAAAAGCCACTGTGTCAAGATAGTTGCATTACTATACACATCAAAAAGATGCCAATTTCCTTTTTCATCAAACCAAGGATAATCACTGTATCCACGTGACATCCACCAATACAACAAAACAATAGCCAATAGGAGGCTGCCATTAATACTCCACTTAAAATAATTATTCCAAACAGATAAGTCAGCATCTGAATCTATCAGTTCCTTTTTGAATGTTACGGGTCCATATCGAATTACTGCAATCAAAATAAAGAAACCACTTAATATTAAGCCCAATCCCCAAACCCAATCTTGATTGTTAAAGACATCCAATGAAAAAGCAGAAGGAAAACCTAAAACTGTAAAAAGTATTACGACCCATAAGATGGTTTTCTTTCTGGATATGTCTAAATCCAATAAATTTCTAATCATTAATTCTATCATTGACAACAGCGAAGTAAATGCAGCCATACTCAAAGCCGAGAAAAATACAATAGATAAAACACTACCTCCAGGTATTTGTCCAAATAATGCTGGTATTACCGTAAACGTCAAAGCTTGATTTCCAGCTTGGAGAAAATTCAATGCATCTGATTCAGAAGCGGCCAGCGCAAATACTGCGGGAATAATTGCTATTCCAGCTAAGAGAGAAGCTGTATTGTTACCAAATGCTCCTATAAAAGTATTAAGAGGAATTTCTTCATTATCTCTTGAATAAGACGATAATGTCATCATCAGTCCCCAACCCGCTCCAGTAGACCATGCAGATTGAGAGAGAGCTTCTATCCAAATCTTTGGCTCAGAAAACAAAGTAAAATCCACATTGAACATATATTCCAATCCGAGAATACCTTTTGGCATTAACAACGCAACCACAGCAATGATCACAAGCAATACAAACAGACTGGGAATCAAAACGCGATTAGCTTTTTCAAGTCCCTTTTGGACACCCTTGCTTAATACTAATACACCCAAAATTATCACCAGTATATAAAGTCCTACAGTAATATAACTACCGGTAGAAACAGATTTCCAAAAATTGTTTAGGGAATCAGAATCTGTTAAGAATGAGTCTGGTGAAAATGTGCTACCAAAAGCAAAGCCCAGATAGCGCAATGCCCAAGCAGTTACCACCGAATAATAAAAGGCTATACCTAGTGTGCAAATAGTTATAAAGAAACCAAACCAAGTCAATTTTTTACCTGCAACAAGACCCATTGAACCAATCACCCCTTTTCTATATTTTTTACCAATAGAAAACTCTGCCATCAACAAGGGAATAGACCATATTAGCAAAAATACAATCCAAAGAATGATAAAGGCTCCTCCATACTGTCCAGCCAATCTAGGGAAACGCCAAAGATTTCCAGCCCCAATTGCCATTCCTAAGGAAGCTAGCACTATTCCCCATCTATTACTGAACTGATCTATTTTGGACATTCTCCAATATTAAGCATTTCCTCAAAATGCTCAATGGGAAATGAAACTTTATTGCTTAACGAATTCTAAACTCAATGACACAAAAACATCTTCACCAACGACCAAACTGCCGGTGTCCAGCGTATCATCCCATTTGAGATTATAATCAAAACGATTTATGGTGAATTCTGCTTTGAATACACTTATAGTTTTCTCCCCAAGATTTATCATTCCACTATATTCAGCAGGAAAAGATATTTCTTTGGTTACATCTCGAATGGTCAAATTTCCAGAAAGCTCATATCGTGTAGTGCTTGCTTTCTTAAAAGATGTACTTTTGAAAACCATCGTTGGAAATTCAGAATTATTAAAAAAATCGTCTTCTTTTAAGTGCTTATCTCTTGTTAAATTTCCAGTTGCAATATCATTAACGGAGACTTTTGCTTCTATGACCGCTCCATCAAAACTTTTCTTTGGACTATTGATCGTACAGTCAATGGACGTGAATTTTCCCGTAACACTGGAAATAGCTAAATGTGTCACTTCAAATTGAACATTAGAATTTGCGGGATCAGCTTTCCATTTCACTTGGGCCACTAATAGAGAACTGCTGAATAAAATTAAGGCGACTGAGTATATTGACTTTTTCATTTGGAGTTAATTTGTTTCTAATAAGTTACATAATTCTCGACACATTATCCTTTTTTGATTGTCGTATATCAGTTTGTGACTTATCTTTCAAACTCATTTTTGAAACACTACTATGAGTGAATTTGGTTTCTGGTCATTAATTCCACCATTGGTTGCAATCGGTCTTGCATTACGAACGAAACAAGTATTTATATCACTGATCGCAGGTATCTGGATAGGTTATTTGATCATTAATCAATGGAACCCTTTGACAGGCACCATAGATACTATGGCTGCATTTGTGAATGTTTTCTCTGACGCTGGAAATACTAGAACAATAATTTTTACTTTGCTAGTAGGTTCGCTTATAGCCCTAATTCAACGATCAGGAGGAGTAGATGGGTTTATCAAAAGCATATCAAAAAGAATCAATAAGAATGCAAAAAACAGCAGGAAACTAGTCCAATTTTATGCTTCCGTCACTGGTCTGATCATTTTTGTAGAATCAAACATTTCCATACTGACTGTAGGTACACTTTTCAGACCTGTTTTTGACAAATTCAATATTCCAAGAGAAAAACTAGCCTATTTGGCTGATTCTAGCTCAGCGCCTTCTTGTATTATATTCCCATTTAATGCCTGGGGAGCTTACATCATGGGGTTATTGATGATGCAGGGGTTTGACAGCCCATTCAAAACACTCATGAGTTCATTAGTGTTTAATTTCTATCCGTTCCTTGCCATTGGCATTGTCATGTACATCATCTTTTCAGGTAAGGACTTTGGTCCGATGAAAAAAGCTGAAGAAAGAGCTATGAAAGAAGGAAAATTGATAGCTGATGGCGCTACACCTATGGTATCTGAAGAGATTGCCATGTTAGCATCGAAAGAAGGGATCCCCCATAAAACTTTCAATATGATCATTCCAATTTTCATAATGGTAATCATGATGCCTGTCATGTTGGTTTACACAGGATGGAGTGAATTGGAAAATACAAATGCTTCAATTTTCGCCTTAGTATTTGAAGCTATTGGCAAAGGATCTGGATCGACTTCCGTTTTATACGCTGTTACTACGGCAGTTATCATATCAATGATCTTGTATAAATCTCAAGGAATTATGAAATTCAAAGAGATGGTTGACTTATCTCTTAAAGGTATGTCTGGCATGGTATCTCTTGCATTATTAATGGTTTTAGCATTTGCGTTGAGTGGTTTATGCAAGGAATTAGGAACAGGACTTTATGTGGCTGATATTTCTAAGTTATGGTTGTCTTCAAAACTGGTACCTGCCATCATCTTTTTGGTAAGCTGTTTCATTGCTTTTAGTACAGGTACATCATGGGGTACATTTGCAATCATGATTTCTATTGCAGTACCCATGGCTCAATCATTAGATGCCAATGTCAGTATGGCCATTGCAGCTGCCATTGGAGGAGGTGTGTTTGGAGATCATTGTTCGCCTATTTCAGACACCACAATTATTTCATCCATGGCAAGTGCCAGTGATCACATTGATCATGTCAAAACCCAATTGCCTTATGCTTTGATCGCAGGTACGGGTGCATTTGTGATGTATTTATTTCTAGGTTTGATTTTCTAGCTCATTGAATAGACCTCTGTACTTACAATATACTTTTCACATGAGAATGCTACCTAACCCCAGCTTCAAGTAACAAAAGTTCACCTTCATCCGCATTAAACCGGACTGTTGTGCCAATCGGTATAGTGGCATTGTCATCTATATGTCCAATAGGCAAACCATAGGCTATAGGAATATTCAATGCCCCTAACCTATTTTCAAGCACCTCATTAAGCATAAGAGAAGTCCGATCTCCTGGTCTTGAATCACAATCATTAAATACACCTAAAGCAATTCCGGCACAATTATCAAATTTTTCAGCATTAAGCAATTGAGTGATCATTCTGTCGACTCTATAAGGCTTCTCCCCTATTTCTTCTATGAAAACTATTTTGTCATCATAGTCAATATCAAAAGGTGTCCCTAACAAAGAACACATCAAACTCAAATTTCCACCAACCATTTGTCCCTCTGAAATCCCTGAAGATAATGTTGAAAATTCATAAGACCTACTCGTTTTCTTTTTCCAGTTTTTGGGCCTTTTGATGGTCCATGAATCCTTTGCTTTTAGTAAAATTTGCTGGAAGGTTCTTGTTGTAAAACTTGAATATTCAGATGCTCCTACTGGACCATGAAAACAAACCAAGCCTGTATTTTTATGGATTGCATATAACAGTGCTGTTATATCACTAAAACCAACGAACACTTTAGGATTGTCTTTGATTAAATTGTAGTTTATTTCCTTGAGAATTCGCCCCGTTCCATACCCTCCCCGTGCACATACAATTCCATCTACTTCAGGGTCTTCAAACATTTCGTGCAAGTCATCCAATCGCTGTTCGTCAGTACCTGCAATAAACCCATTTTTCGCATTGAAGTTAAAAGACAATTTTATTTTAAAACCCAAAGCTTCAATATTCTTTTTTGCTTTTACAAGTGCTTCATCATTCAAAAAACTTGCAGGGGTTATCAATCCAATAGTATCTCCCTTGTTTAATTTGACGGGTTTGATTTTTGGAAGATCATTAGGAATTTGAGCTTCTAACGCCCCATTAGGTAACATCGTAGCTGAGGCCAGTAATCCAGATGTAAGTACAAATTTTCTGCGATCCATCAATAATTTTTTTGAGCAATTTAATATAAGTCAATAATAAACAACGCTCAGCTCAAAACAAGTATAGAAGTCTTTCAAAATGTTTAGTAGATTTAAGAAAAATTATCGAATCAATATGAATAGAAAAGACGCAATCAAGACATTGGCTACAGGTGCAGCTGTTCTTAGTACGGGCCTCCCTATATCCTCCTGCAAAGAAGAACAACCTGTGGATACAACACTAAAAGGTAATATCAATCATTCTGCTTGTAGATGGTGCTATAATTCAGTCCCTATTGAAGAATTTTTTGAAAAATCTAAGGATATCGGATTGGTTGCCATAGATCTATTGGCGCCTAGCCAATGGGCAACAGCTGAAAAGTATGGGTTAACAACCAGCATGGCAAATCCTGAAGAGTTTGATCTTTCAAATGGATTTAATGACCTAGACCTACATGGAGCACTACAAGAGACGTACACAGAAGTAATCGAATCCGCTGCCAACGCAGGGCTTAAGAATGTTATTTGTTTTTCAGGAAACAGTCGTGGACTTTCTCGTGAACAGGGTTTGGAAAATTGTGCTGTAGGTCTTGATCCTTTGATTAAGCTTGCAGAAAAGAACAATATCGTTCTCACAATGGAACTGCTCAATAGTAAAGTGAATCACAAAGATTACCAATGTGATAATTCTAATTGGGGCGTTGAATTGTGTGAAAAATTGGGTTCTCCTAATTTTAAATTACTTTATGATATCTACCATATGCAAATCATGGAAGGTGACGTTATTGCAACAATTAAGAAGAACAATCAATATTACAGCCATTATCATACTGGAGGAGTACCTGGTAGAAACGAAATAAATGATACACAAGAGCTAAACTATCCTGCAATTATGAAAGCCATCCTTGACACCGGATTCAAAGGATATGTTGCTCAAGAATTTCTTCCAACCAGAGAAGACAAAATGGCTTCATTGAAAGAAGGGGTATTGATTTGTGATGTATAGAACTAACTATTACAAGTATTCTACGTCTTAACTTTTAATAGATGAAAGAAATTCACAACATCCTTGAAGCATATAGGCACACTGATTTTTCAGAAAGAAATGCAGTGTTAGCCTCTGTAGTGAAAGTTTCAGGCTCATCCTATCGAAACCCAGGAGCAAGAATGTTGATATTGGATAATGGTCGTTGGATTGGTTCGATAAGTGGTGGTTGTCTTGAAGGAGATGCTATGCGTAAGGCAATATCAGTCATGCGGGATAAAAAACCGATGTTGGTCACCTATGACACGATGGATGATGAAAATAACACTTTAGGGGTCGGTCTAGGTTGCAACGGAATTATAGACATTTTATTAGAACCCGTAGACAATAAGGAGCAGTCAAAACCTATTGATCACCTAAAGGATCTAATAAGTTTCAAAGGTATAGGTGTCTCCGCATTGGTCTTTCATTCTGAGGACAAAGAATCCACAAAAGAAGGGGATCGAATTTTATTAAAGCCAAATGATATTGTGGATCACAAGTATGGGACAGGATATTTAAATAAATTAATTGAAAAAGATTTGGTTCAATCTCTTTCTTCTAAAACGTCTCAAACCAAATCCTATAACAGTTTGAAAGGTTCAATAGAGGTATTATTTGAAATCATAGAACCTAATATTGAGTTGCTAATTTTTGGAGCTGGAGCCGATGCTCAACCAGTCACTCAACTTGCTAAGGCACTCGGTTGGCATGTACGAGTAAGTGATGAATGTATCGCCCATTTGGCGCCTGCTAATTTTCCTGCAGCGGATGAAATGATCAGTTGTCAGCGGAAATATGTTAAAAAAGAGGTCGAAATAAACCCTTATACGGCCATTATAGTGATGTCACATAATTATGATTATGATTTAGAAGTGCTAAAGCAAATTGTAGCTAGCCCCTCTCCTTACATTGGAATTCTGGGCCCGAAAAAAAGGACAGAAAAACTATTCGATGCTTTGCGTAAAGCAAAAATCAATTTAACTCAAACACAAAAAAATAGGATACATACGCCTATTGGGTTAGACATAGGAGCAGAAACAGCTGATGAAATTGCACTATCAATTTTATCTGAAATTTTAGCAATATTCTCTGGAAGGTCTGGTGGCTTTCTCAAATATCACAATGGTCCAATACATAAGAGATATGGATCTAATAATCAAGTATTTAAACAAGTGTATTTGAATCATTCAAATGAGTCTCAAGAAATTGGGTAATCCAAAAATTGCCGGACTATTACTCGCCGCAGGTTCTTCTTCAAGACTAGGTCAGTCCAAGCAATTGATACAGATTGAAAATAAAACCCTTTTGGAGCAATCTCTTTCTATACTTACTAATTCAAACCTAAATAATGTGATGACTGTTCTTGGGTTTGACGCTAAAAACCTACTAAAAATTCTTCAAGGTCTTTCTACAAAAATTTGCATCAATAGCCATTGGCAAAATGGAATGGGGAGTACACTTAAATTTGGTGTTCGAGAATTAATTGAACAAGAAAGTGAATTAAATGGAATTCTAATCTCTGTTTGCGATCAACCATTTTTAACTTCTGAGCACATCAATAACTTGATTAGTCTTTTCAAATCAAATCCAAATTCAATCATTGCATCAAGTTATTCCAACCTTGAAGGTGTACCTGTTCTGTTCCCCATATCATATATTCAGGAATTACTAAAAATTAATGATAAGTCAGGTGCTAAATCAATCCTTTCAAAATTTACTGAACAAATCATTTCTGTGGACTTTATAAAAGGTGAAATAGACATTGATACGCAAGAGGATTTGATATTCATATCCTCCAAAACTAAACTCTAAAGAGATTCAATTAACTCTGTTTGTTCTTGATTCGCTGTTGCAAAAGGCTGATGATAAAATCTCTGTCCAGTAGCTTTATACATCGCATTTGCTAAAGCTCCAATCACAGGAGGCAAAGAAGGCTCTCCTAATCCTGTCGGATCAATTCCATTATCTACAAAGAAGGTTTCAATATCAGTGGGTGCCTCGCTATGTCGGATTAAACGATAATTATGAAAATTATTTTGCTCTGGTTGGCCATTTTGAAATGTCAATCCACTGTACATAGCGTGACCTATACCATCTATTATTCCACCTTCAATTTGATTAAGTGCTCCTTCCATATTGACTACAATACCGCAATCAACAGCACACCACACCTTTTTAATATTAATCTCCCCATCATTTTTTTCCAAGTCTACTATTTGTGCTACATATGAATTGTGACAGTAATAAGCAGACACTCCACGATATACACCTGGCATTTCATTTCCCCAACCAGATTTTTCACGGATCAATTTTAAAACACCTGCATATCTCTTTGGATCATAGTCATTTTTCTCCCCAATCGGATTATTAATTGCCCTATCAAATAATTCCAACCTGAAATCAATAGGATCTTTTCCTGCCAATTCCGCTACTTCGTCCAAAAATGCTTGTTCTACTCCAGCAATAAAATTAGAACGCGGGGCTCTCCATGCACCAGTAGATATATTTGATTCTATTTTAATATTTTCCGCTTGATAATTTTCTACAGTACCAGCAGGGAATCTGTTATGAAATATGGGACTGCCATGAACACCGGTTCCTTTGATGCTAAATGCCGTTAATTTATTATTCTCATCCAAGGCAGCTTTATAATTCACACGATAAGCAGGACGATACGTCCCCTGAGTCATATCATCTTCCCTTGTATAGATCAATTTAATTGGAGCCTTGACTTTTTTAGATATGACAGCAGCTTCCATGGCAAAATTACCATATAGTCTACGTCCAAATCCACCTCCCATGCGCGTCATTTCAATACTTATTTTGTCTAAAGGTAAATCCAACTTACTAGACAATGACTTTTCTAGAAATTCAGGAGTTTGAATGGGACCAATGAGTTCCGCACTATTATCGGTAACATTTGCAAAGAAATTCATAGGCTCCATTGTGTTGTGAGCCAAGAAAGGTGCACTATAGGTTTTTTCAATCAATTTTTCAGATTTTCCAAAGGCAGCAATTGTATTACCGTCCTTTCTTTTCACCTCTCCCTTTTGAGTCTCAAGGGCATTGATCATTTTATTTTGATAATCTTCACTGCTTTCCAATTCAGTAACTTCTTCCCAATCTACAACTAGCGCTTTTTTTGCTTTCATTACTTCCCAAGTCGTATTTCCAACCACAGCTACCAAATCTGGAAAAGCATTGGTATCTGACCATTGCGACTCTTTGGGTTTACTATTGATTGCCACAACATCCTTGATACCTGGCATACTTTTGACTTCTTCAGCATCAAATGACTTAAGTTTCATACCAAAAGCAGGAGGATGAATGATCATCGCAATTAACATTCCTTCTCGTTGGAAATCTAATCCAAATAATGACTCTCCCTTGTAAATTTTTCTCCCATCAACATTCTTAATTCTTTGGCCAATGATCTTAAAATCCTTATTGTCCTTTAATTCAACTTCTTCAGGTACTTCCATTGTTGCAGCCAATGAAGCTAATTCACCATAAGTTGATGTTTGACCACTTTTTGGATGGCTAACCTTACTTTTATCTGTTGTTAATTCAGACAAATCAACACCCCAATTTTTTGAAGCTGCCTGCAAGATCATTCTTCTAGCTGTTGCACCAGCCATTCGCAAACCCGGCCAGCCATGTCTAATAGATTGACTTCCACCGGCGATTTGTCTTGAAAATATTTCAGTATTCAGTGGTCCTTGCTCAACTTGGACATGCTTCCAATTGACATCTAATTCTTCTGCCACAATCATCGGCATGGCAGTTTTAACATTTTGACCAATTTCTGGATTTGGCGATATTATAGTGACAACTCCAGTATCTCCGATTTTTATAAAACCATTAATGTCAAACCACTCTTTGGGAACTTCCAACAAATTTTCGTCGACCGGTACACAACCTGACATCCAACTGAATCCAAGTAACATTCCACCGCCTGCAGCGGCAGATACCTTTAAAAAAGATCGACGATTATGCTGGGTTTTGATTAATGTCATCACAATAAAATTTAGGTGGATTAAGCGTTTTGAACAGCTAGTTTAATTGCTTTTTTAATTCGTATATAAGTACCACATCGGCAAATATTACCGTTCATAGCATTTTCTATTTCCTCATCAGTAGGTTTTGGGTTTTTACTTAAAAAAGACGCAGCATTCATGATCTGGCCAGCTTGACAAAAACCACATTGAGGAACATCGGTTTCCTCCCAGGCCAATTGTAAAGGGTGATCACCCTTCTCTGATAAACCTTCTATAGTAGTGATAGATTTTCCTTGAACAGATCCAATAGGCACCACACAAGATCGTATGGCATCTCCATCTAGCAACACTGTACATGCTCCGCATTGGGACATTCCACAACCAAATTTAGTTCCAACCAAATTCAGGTGATCCCTTAGTACCCAGAGAACAGGAGTGTCTGGTTCTACATCTATTTCTTGCTTATTTCCGTTAATTGTTAAGTCGTACAAAGGCATAGTTTAGCTATTATTTTATCTAATATATCGAAATAGAATTGATATTTAAACTCAATTCAATACGAAACGGACAAATAGTGTAAATGTTCTTGCAACATAATTGCAAAATCAGATGTCAGAATCAGAATATAAACACACCAAACTATATGTAGTTACCTCTTCTTACGATTTTGATTTTTGTCTCCCCTTGTCCTTGGCTTCTTATGCTTAATGGCCAATTTTCTTTTGTATGAACCACCCAAGTTGACTTTCTTATTTTTTTCTAACTTTTCTGCATTTTCCACCGGTGCTGATTTCAGCTTGGAATTTCTATTGTAATTGCTCTCAGCGATTTTACTTCGCTCTTCAGGAATCAATTCTTTGTTTATTTCAACCTCATCAGGAAAAGGAATAATACGAATCGTCCTTTTCATTAGTGCTTCTATTTCTAATTTTTGAGGCTCCTCCTTCTCTGTATAAAACAATACAGTCTCACCCTTTTCTTCAGCTCTTCCCGTCCTACCAATTCGATGCATGTAATTTTCTGGATATACAGGGGTATCAAAGTTGATAACATGTGATATTTTGTCCAAGTCTAATCCCCTAGCAATTACATCTGTAGCAATCAATATCCTTTTCGAGCCACTTTCAAATTCTTCCACTGACCGAATTCGATAATTTTGAGTTTTATTCGAATGAATTATACAGACACTAGCACCAAATGCTTCTTCAACTTTTTCAAAAAGCTTATCGGCTAACTTTTTCCCAGAAATAAAGACCAGCACTTTTTTATAAAGTTTATTATTACTTAAAAGGTGTATTAATAAATTCACTTTGGTATAGAAATTATGAACAGCATAACAGGACTGTTCAATATTATCCAAAGGAGTACCGCTGATAGCTATGGAAATCTTACTTGGGACATGAAAATAATCATCTATTAATTCATCAACATCTTTTGTCATCGTAGCTGAAAACATAATATTCTGCCTGCGATCAGATAGTAGCTCAAGGATATTGTTGATTTGCGTCCTAAAACCTAAATCAAGCATTACATCTACTTCATCAATTATGAGTTTCCTAATTTCCTTGATGCTCACGGCGCGATTTAGCACCAAGTCATACAATCTTCCAGGTGTAGCTACAATTGCATCTTGACCTTGAGCCAAGGCCTCTTTTTGGAGCCTAATATTAGATTCTCCGAATACTCCTAACACTCTGAAATTGATATACTTGGTCAATTCTTCTATATTCTTAACCACTTGCATGACCAATTCCCTGGTAGGAACTAGAATTAGAATCCTAGGATTGATTTGATTGGAATATTTAGTTTGCTGTAATACTGGTAAAAGATAGGCGCATGTTTTTCCTGTACCTGTTTGAGATATTCCAACTACATCTTTTCCCGACATAATTACGGGAAAGGCTTCTCTTTGAATCTGAGTCGGTGTGTTGAAATCCAAATCATCGATTGCTTGCAGCAATTGCTTGTTAATCTTCAATTCCTCAAACCCATTCATAATAATCTTTTCGGCAAAGCTAGATAATAATGGATGTAACCATCGACCATCAGAGCTGTAAAAAATTAGATTTGAAATATAAACGCATACATCAACAAAACTTATAGGCACATTCATTCTTTGAATCAGAAAGGTCTGCTCATTAATTCATATTACTTTTTATTTACTTCATGAACGTTGTTAACAGTGCCATCCAATATTATTTTCATTCTTTTCGAGGGTTTTCCAAGGAAGTTTGGTGGCTCGCATTAGCAACGTTAGTAAATCGAGCTGGTGCCATGGTCTTGCCATTTCTCTCCTTGTATTTAACCAGTGCATTAGACTACTCTCTAACAGAAGTTGGTTGGATAATGACATTTTTTGGATTAGGCTCATTTGCTGGTGCTTGGTTAGGAGGAGAAATGACCCACAAATACGGTGCTTATCGAACTATGATATTCAGTTTACTCGGAAGTGGCCTTTTTTTCATCATTCTAGGACAATTTCAAAGTTTCTGGTTGATCTGTTTTGGTATGTTTACCGTTGCACTAATCAGCGACATATTCAGACCTGCGGTGTTCGTGTCTTTAGCATCCTACGCGAAGGTCGAAAATAGAATTCGTGCCATTACTTTAATTAGATTGGCCATTAACCTCGGTTTTTCTCTTGGACCAGCTGTAGGAGGACTAATCATTATCTATGCGAATTACACTTCACTTTTTTGGATTGACGGCATTACTTGTATTTCGGCAGGGTTAATCATCCTGTTCAGTTTAAAAGAAAGAATTGCTAAATCGGCCAATAAAAAACTAGAAAAGAGACATTCACATTTGAGAATATTGACGGATGCTCGGTATATGTTCTTTCTTCTTGCTGTATTCATATTCAGTGTGATTTTTGTCCAATATTTTTCAACTATTCCGGTATACTATAAAAGCATACGGGGTTTAACAGAAGATGAAGTTGGGTGGTTATTGTCATTGAATGGCATAATCATATTTCTTATGGAAATGCCAATAATATATGCTTTAGACAAACCAATTTATTCCAAATTTACAATCATAGTATGGGGCTCCATTTTATTGTCATTGAGTTTTATTATACTCTTTTTTCAAGGTTGGACTGGTATATTGGTAATTGGAATGCTCTTGGCAACTTATGCCGAAATACTTTGTTTTCCCTTCAGTAACAACTATGCAATGGTCCGTGGTGGAAAAGGAAATGAAGGCAGGTATATGGCTTATTACTCCATGACATTTTCTTTGTCACATGTATTTGGACATAATATTGGCATGCACCTGTCAGAGAATTACGGCTATGACTTGCTATTTATCGCTATGACCATTTTAGCCTTAATCAGTGGTATTTTATTTTGGATTATTGGGAAAAAAGAATCCAGTCACTGAATAGTTGAAACTCTATTGCGGAAAATATTTAGGCTAAGTTACGCATTAGCAACAACCTGAACTAGGTTCACAACAAGCAGTTTCTTTTTTCGCTACTACCTTAAAACCGACATTTCTATGTTCTTTTTTAGATTTCTCAGCATAAACAGAAATACTGAAAATACCTGTTCCATCAATATTGAAAGCCTCTACTTCTTCTTTGGACAAATACTTCAAAAGGATATCATCAGGAATAGAAATTGGTTTTTCCTTTTGAATCTGAACATTTTCAAATCCAGCCTTGTCAATAAGATTTAAGTATGTCTCTTTTTGGATTGCACCCGATGCACAACCTGCATACATTTCCGCATCTTCTCTCAAAGCGTCTGGCAACTCACCTTTCAATACAATATCAGAAATACTAAAATGACCACTAGGTTTAAGCACTCGATAAATCTCGGAAATCACTCTTTTTTTATCAGGAACTAAATTCAAAACACAATTGCTCACTACAACATCTACTGATTCATCTAACACCGGCAAGTTGTCAATATCTCCTTCTCTGAATTCAACATTATTATATCCCAATTTGTCAGCATTGATTCTTGCTTTGATCAACATTTCAGGCGTAAAATCTACACCAATTACTTTTCCGTCAGCACCTGTTTCATGACGTGCTACAAAACAGTCATTGCCGGCTCCTGATCCCAAATCCACAACTGTATCACCTATAGAAATTTTAGCAAACTGTGTAGGAAGACCACAACCTAAACCTAGATCTGCCTCAGAAACATAACCTTCTATTTCAGTATAATCATCCATCATAATATTATATACTTTGTTGGATGAAGTGGTCGCTCCACAACAGGATGCAGCATTATCAGTTTTATCTTGTAATGCTATTTTAGCATATCGTTCTCTAACGTCTTCTTTTAAATCTATTTCACTTTTCATAATAATTGTACTTAGATCAACAAAGGTAGAATGATCTGAAAATCAAATCAATAACTGTGCCCTGATATGAATCACTAGATAAGAGATCTTAAATCATGATCATAATCATATTGAAGATCTTCATGTAGATAAGAAACCGCCTTTTCAATCATTTCAACCTGCCTTTTGAATATGTTGTGTAACGCAATATCATTCCTCATTGTTGGCTTCATTTCTTTCAGCACTTTACAAAAGTGAAGAAGCAACTCAACTTCAGTCTGTTTCTTTTTTGAATAACGAATGTACTTCTTAATCATTCGGAGAATTTTCCTCACACTTTTCTTGATATAGAAATAGCTATTTGTATTGATCAAAAGGAATAATTCATCAATTTCATCCTTTACACCTTCAATGAAATTGGCTTCATCTTCAGCTTCGTATAGCAAATAGGTTAACAGTTCCTTGTTTTCTTTTTTGAATTTTGAGAGGTGTAAACAAAGGTTGAGTAAGTCATCTTCTGATTTACTCTTTAGTTCTCGCTTGATTTCACTGACAGTTGCGGCTTTCATTAAGGCAAATAAAAGCAAAATAGTTAGAGTAGAAAATTGACAACTCCCACAACGAGATTGGGAGTAAACTTATCAATACTTAAGTTTGTTAAAGGAAGAACGTTATGAAATATAGATGTCCCTTTTTTTTAATTATCCCTTTGCTTCTATTTCTGCAAAGTTCTTATGGCCAAGAGAGCAATTTTCTCCCATTCAAAATCCAACATATTGCGTTTTCTACTAGTTCAATTTCGACCAACCTTACTATGCCTGAATTTGAAACTTTTGCGCAAGGTTTTGAAGGAGGCAACAGTTTTAACATCCAATTGGATGACCCTTATGAAACACTTGCTTTTAACCCAGTTTACGAGTACCTAGGGTTTCACGTACAATTTATGTTTCAACCTACCTTTTTTAAGACCGTTGAAGCGAATCAGCGGAATTTGTTTTCGATAGCATTTGAATCCGGACAGTCAACCTCAGATTATTATCAAATGAAATTGGACAGCCAGTATTATGAATACGGATATACTTCTGGCGTATTTGGTCTTACATTAGGGTATAGAAGGTTACTGACTAAAAAAGACAAAAAAATAAAATTCTTTGTAGGTATTGAATGGACTCATGAATTTCAAATCTCACCCACTGTTCGTGAAATTCAAATGGATGAATCGTTTGGAGAAGAAATAAGCAACCGGAAGTTTTTTGATGCCAATAAATACAATTTCTATTTGATGCCGAACATAGGATTAGATTGGCAATTTCTTAAACGATTATCTCTTTTTTATCAGTTTCAGATAGGTTATGGTCACCAGAATGGAGCTTCCATTAATGTCAATGATTTGTTTATAGGAGGAAAATTTGGACTGGCTTTTAGGTTATGAAATATAGCTTCATCATAGCCTTTCTTTTTGGTGCCATCAATCTCTTTGGTCAAAAGAATGGTCATACAATTAATGGATACATCTTAGACGAAGAGAATCAGGAAGGACTAGTCGGTGCGACTGTTTTGGATAAGTACTCAGGGCAAGGTACCATTACGAATGCGTTTGGCTTCTTTTCATTAACACTGGATCAAGACTCTGTCTATCTCAACGCTCAATATATTGGATATAGTACTCAAACACTCTTGCTAGCGCTTGATAAAGACAAACAAATCACCATAACATTAAAAACCAACACCCAAAAACTAAAAGGTGTTGTGGTAAGCGCGGATAAGTTTGAAGTGAAAGAAGAAGTCGAAAATACAAGCATGGGTAGTATTCGCTTGAAACCTAAAGAAATGACTTATATACCTACCATAGCTGGTGAGGTGGATATCATCAAGGTAGCTCAACTTATGCCTGGCGTGTCTAGAGGAGTAGAAGGTTCTACTGGTATGTATGTAAGAGGTGGTACTGACGATCAAAATTTAGTTCTACTTGATGATGCTACTGTATATAACATTGGTCATTTATTTGGTTTCTTTTCAATATTTAATAATGAATCTATTCGCGATGTTAAGCTTTATAAAGCAGGTTTTCCTGCAGAATATGGAGGTCGCCTTTCCAGTGTTTTAGACATTAGAATGAAAGAGGGCGATATGCTCAATTGGCATGGCTCTGGAGGCATCGGCTCAATTTCCTCAAGATTTGCATTCAATGGACCAATTGTTAAAGAAAAACTTGCCATAATGGTCTCTGGCAGAAGAACTTATATTGATCAAGTGCTAAAAGCTGTTGATACAGATCTACCCTACTATTTCTATGACCTAAATGCAAAACTGAGTTATGTTGTCAATAAAAAAAACAAGGTTATTTTAAGCAGTTATTTTGGGTATGATATTCTAGCTTTTGATGAACAGATAGAAGAAGAAACTGCTGAGGAACCTGAAAACACAGATGAGCCAGCTGAAGAAAATGAGGAACCAATTTCTAATCAACTCAACTTCGGGTTTAAGTTAGGGAACTTCACAACAACTTTAAGATGGAACCATATATACAAAAAAGAAAGATTGTTTTCTAATTTCACTTTGTTTCAAACGAGCTTTAATTACGACATTTCCGGTGATTATATCGACAACACCTTATTGATAAAATCAAAGATTCAAGATTGGGGTGCTAAGTTTGATTGGAGCTACTTCCCTATACCCAAACACAATATCCAATTTGGATTGCACTTCGTTCAGCACAATTTCCGACCCAATGTTGTGAGTACCTCTGGTGATATTAATGATTTCTTAGCCAGCCAAGAGGGCGAACTCATTCAAAACCAAGAATTATCAACTTACTTCAGAAATGATCATAAGGTTAGTGAAAGAGTGTCCTTGAATTACGGACTTAGAATCTCATCTGCAATCGTACCGCAAGATTTTTACTATGGTATAGAACCACGAATATCTTCGAGAATAAAAATAGGTGAAAATGGATCCATCAAAGCATCCTATGCCTATATGAAACAATATATGCACCGAGTTTCCAGTTCGAGTATAGTATTACCAACCGATTTATGGTACCCCGTTACAGCACAAGTAAAACCGCAAGCATCTCACCAAATAAGCACTGGCTATTATCACGGTATTGAATCTTTGTCCCTAAATATTAGCGGAGAACTCTATTATAAGAAAATGAATAATTTAATAGAATATCAAGAGGGTGCACGTCTCATTCTGAATGATAATTTTGAAGATGAATTGGTCACAGGAAACGGAGACTCGTATGGGTTAGAATTACTCTTGAGGAAACAATCTGGAAGATTTATTGGTTGGATTGGGTATAGCTGGGCCAAAGCAACACGTGAATTTGAAGCGCTCAATCGAAGCTTAGAATACAATGCAAAATATGACCGTAGACACGATTTATCAGTGGTAGGCAGTATTGATATCACTCCAAAATTCACTTTTTCAACTACTTGGGTGTTTTCTTCCGGAACGAAATTTACAGCTCAAAATGGGCAATTTTTCATGCTTAATCCAACAGGAACAAGCATTGACCTAATACCAACTTATACTTCTAGAAATGCGGTAACGTTAGCGTCTACTCATCGATTGGATGTGAATTTCATCGTTAAAAATGATCCCGATAAAAAATTCAGAAGTGAATGGCATTTCAGTATTTACAACTTTTACAACAGAGCCTCTCCATATCAGGTTTCTGTACAATTTGATGGTTTGAGTTACAGGTATGTTCAGACAGGTATATTTGGCTTTATTCCTGCAGTAACCTGGAATTTTAAATTTTAATGAATATGAAACATTATCTACTTGGAATTTTTATTGTAACAATAATTGGTAGTTGTGTATTAGAAGAATTACCTATCAGTGTAGAACCAGCTCCTGTTGAATTGGTAGTGTCATCGCGCATTCATCCAGGTGAGCCCATGTTAATTTTACTAACGCGAACTTTTTCCGCATTAGAAGGTAATGAGGACACACTCACTGCAGATTTTCTAGAAAAGATATTGGTTAGTCAAGCAGAAGTAATCATTAACACCTCAGCTGGCCCAGTAACTTTACTCCACAATGAAGACATCCCTGGATTGTATATTAGTGGAGAGTTATTAGAACAAAATACCGGTAGCCTCACTTTAATCGTGAACGACACGCTTGAAGAAATGAATGTCACAGCACATACCTCTATTCTGGAAGAGGTGAAACTTAAAAGTTTTAAACTTCAACAGGAAATTGAGGATGATGATACGACTCAATTCGTCATTTATGAATTTGATGATCCAGAAGAAGAGAATTGGTACGTAATCAATGTAATTGACCCCTCTCGAATAGCTGAGTCTGACGAGACAAATCCCCTCGATGTTTCAGGTCTTATTTATCAAGAGCTCATCAGCGATGTACTAATTGAGAATAATAATTACATGGACTCAGTGAGAATATTTGAGTTGGCACAATCAGACACAGTCATTGTCTATTTTGCGAATATTAGTGAAGGTTATTACAGATTTCTCGATGCAAAACAAAGATCCTCATTCACAGGCGAGCCTGTGAATTTCCCTACGAACATAATAGATGGCCAGGGCTATTTTAACGCTCACAACCCAGATTGGAGTCTAATTGAAAAAACTCACTTAACACCTGATGAAAATTAATCGAGCATCAAGAAACAACATAAATAGTTCTAATTTTTATTGATTCAGACAAGTTATTTCCTTTTGTACTTCTCCAGTTCTTTCGTAGGTGCTATCACTGTGCTATTATTCCAGTCCTCTGATGAGTAAGCATATTTCTTTTTGAAAAGCATTTTTTTTGGTTGATCAATACTTTTAAATTTCGATTCATCAATGAAAGTCCTATCCAAAACAAGCATCTCCCAATAATTATTGATATCAAAATAAAGTTCCATATCTATTTTGAACTCATTCAATTCTTTATCGAACAGAAACCGTTTTTGTTTTTTCATTAGGGACAATTTCCTTTCAATTGAAGCACTTTCTCGCTCCTCTGCATAAATGTATTTTACAAAATAACTACTATCCCTTTTTTCAAAAAGCACACTCCCTTTTTTGAAGTTCATGGCATGGCCAATACCCATCAACTGAAATTTTTCAGTCTCTTTGCCTTCGGCATATTCAAAATCCAGTTTTATGATTGCATAAGTGTCTGTAGTCACAAACATAGTTCCTTCGAAAGGCCCTTTTCCTTTTGGAATAAATGATATCCGGTAAACCAAAAGGTCATTAAAAACAGTAATCTCATCAATCGCATATTCGTATTTACCCGTGCTATTTATAAATGATAAATTTTTACTCTCTACGCCAGCGTAATTCTTTAAAAGCGATTGAATTCCACCTTTCACATAATCGGTGGACAAATGATAATTCAAAGAATCCTTGTCCTCAATATTTTCAGTGGAGTCGTTGTCCTCTCCCAAATCAGCCTTACCTGCAAAGATTCCTGATCTGAACTTATAATAGACATCTTCTTCGTCTTTGGTCTTTTCAATATCATTTAGAAACTCCCCTAATTTATCTTCCATCTCTTTCTGAAGATCCTTTTGAGACGCTTCCTCCATGGAAATTCCATCTATTGGAAGCAGCTTACTCTTTCCCTCCATGCAATAGAGTTCAACTTGAGCGTCACGATATTCAACGAATTCGTCAGGGATCATTTCAAATAATTCGTTAAATGTTTCTTCTTCCAAACCTGGAAAATTGGTCTTTTTAAGCTTTATTCTATTTTCCTCCGGAAATGGTGTTCTTTCAAAACGATGGTAGAATATTTCTTGTTTGGAAGAAGAAGAAGGATGGTTTAATGAGTAGTTTTCGTACACTAATTTAACTATGTCTTTCGCCGAAAGTTGTTTAGACAAAACTTGAACTTCTTGTAGACTTATAGTCGCGGATTTTAAATAAACCGTTTCATTCTCGGAAATATCAGAGACAGCTATCCTTAATGTTTCAAAACCCACGTAACTAAAAACAATACTATCAGTCAATGTGGTCCCTTTAATATCCAATACGAATCTTCCTTCTATATTTGAAACGGTACCTCTATATTGATTGGCAATTGATATTGTCGCGAAAGGTAACACCTCCTTCGTCTCACTATCATATAAGGTACCTGAAAGGGTTTGCCCTAAAGCAGCTTTACCCAATAAAACAAAAAAAAATATTACACTTAACAATCTCCGCATCTCACTTCATTTTGAATTCAATCATTTAGTACTTCACAATAAAAACCTTCCTTTTCTAGCAGTTTCACTACTTCACTTTCTTTCAACCTAACACTTGCTTTTATCCTAAGCACTTTATCAATATCCTTAGTATCAACCCACCAGTCAATTATTACAGGATTCGTATTCAAAATTGGTTTTAATTGATCAACGCCAATTTTAGAACTGACGTTGGTTTTGAAAACTAGATAATCCATTTTCATTTTTTATCTTTTCGGTATTCATTTACCCCCATGATCAGTAACCATAAGAACATTGATAATTCACCCAGGTCTGCTGGAATGGTAATATTTGATAAAATGACAGAATCAGTTTCTGGAAGCAAAAAATGGACTACAACATCTATCAAATCTACAGCACATCCTATCATCAAAATGATACCAATCCATTTTGGAAGAAAACCAGAATGATAAAACAAGTACCCAAGGGGAAACAGATATAAGCCAAAGAATATTTGGGAGATTTTATAACCATGTCCATGAATCTTCATAAACAGTGTAGTCAATCCACTCAATTGCAGGTCGTTGAAATCAGATAAAAATGGAGTTTTGTTTGAAATGATTAGAACAGCAACTTGATTCAGCATATTCACACTATAAGATGCAACCGACAACAAAATGCACATGAGCATAAACTGTGCTTGTTTTTTATTCACTGATTTCAACAAATGATAAATCACTATTCCGAATAGAAAATAGCATGTATTCATTAGAAGATCACTCATAATACCTATTCGAAATAGCTGTTGATGATTAACAATATTTTCGAATGTATTCACTGAATTCTCCCAATCAATTAGTTTCCCCCTAACAGAGAATTCTGCAAAAATCCCAAATGCTACTACTCCCAAAAATAGCAATCCTGCCAAACGAGCAGTTTTGCTATTTCGTCCTAATTCCCAATTCATATGCCTAATTGGGTAAAAGCAGAATAAACAAGGAAAGCAGGCCATACAAAGGCCTTCAATACACCGAGTACGCCCATCCAGAATCCTGTAGCTGCTGATATGTAGTAAACAGATGCACCTATGAATCCAAGAATGTAAATACAGCTCGTTGATGAGCCACAATTTGATAATGAGTCATGCATGATTTTATGATTTAGTTATAATTATTGAGTTAAAAAATTAAGATTTCATATTAGAAGTACACCTTGTACATCAAGTTTGGAAAGAAGCCAAATTGAGTTAAATAACCTATAGAATTGGGTTGGCTTTCATCATAGTACTCTGAAATTCGTCCGAGATTATCGGTAACATTGTCAAGTGTTAACAATAGTTCATGAGTGGCTTTGGGTTTATTCCATTTGTAATTTGCAGAAACAGTAACTCTATAAATATTATCCAATTGATCATCATAGGCTTTCCCATAATCCCAGTATTGATCATTTTCCGGATCTACTGCTAAATTGCCCTCAGCATCTCTCAAAAGGGGAATGATTTTCTTCCCACCTCCTATAAAAACAGAGGCATTTAAACCGAGTATCTGGTTTCTTTTCTTTCCTAAATTCACAAATTCCTTACCAACCAGAACGTTCACTAAATAGTTACTATTGAAAGTAGTATTTCGCTCTATATTTTCTAATGATTTGTATTTTGAGTCAAAAACAGAGGCATTCAACATATAGTAATAATTGCGACTGAAATATCGCTCTAATGTCAATTCAATTCCATAATTATATCCGGTACCTTCATTGACTAAATCAATATACTGGAATTCAACGCCCTCATTAATAGTCGCAAAGTGACTCGTATCGCTATTGGCAACAGGCAAGTCATACAAGGACTGATAATAAAGCTCCACATTCAATCGCATTTTATCGTTAAATCGCTTTTCATAACCTAAAACAAAGTGATGCGCTTTTAAAAGGTCTAAATCTCTGTTAGGTTCTATAACACTTCCATCCGATTGCTCTACTCTAGCAAAATAATGATGTATGCTCTCCATAGTACTGTGTTGCCCATAGCCTAATTTGACAGCATTACTTGGATTCAATTGCCAATTCAATGCTATACGCGGTTCAATTGTTGACTTATTATTCAGTAATACATTCATATTATGAAACCCTGAAACTAAAGTCAGATGTTCATTCAAACGGAACTGCCAACTAATAAAATTCCTAACTGTTTTAATATTTTCATTAAAATCTATGGCTGTAAATCGGATTCCTGAATCACCTTGAAACTGACTTGAAACTAGGCTATGGCTTGTTCGAGCTAACTTTGTGCCTATTTGAAATTTATGGCGAGCATTAATCTTATGATGATAAGTTAGCGCGGCTCGATACGTAAATTTCTCCATTGTACTTTGATAATTAGTTCGAGTACTTACTATAGAATCTCTAACAAAATCACCCATATCATCATATAACTGAACTACACCTGATTCTGTTATTTCATCATTGACGTATTCACTAGAATAAGAAAGCGTAGTGTTTAAAAAATTGTTTTTACCTAGCGACATTGTATGATTGATGCCTAGGTTTAGTAAATGTGATTTCTTATCATAATCTTCAGTGATATCCGTTCTCATAAAACGATCGCCTGGAGTTTCCCAAATATCGGGTGTTACATCTTCAAAACTGAAACTACTGATTCCTCCTAAACCAAAAAGTGAAAATGTTCCAATGGATTTTGTAGGTAATACTATCTTGAATGCTGCATCTTGAAACTTTGGTACGCCACTAATATCAACCAGTCCCAAATCATCAATTATGGATACCGTTGAATATCTATAATTTGCTAAAAAAGACCCACCATAGCCGCTCTTGAATGGCCCTTCTACTGTAATATCTGTGCCGAGTAACCCAAACCCAAAAACAGATTCTAATTTTTCATTATTACCTGCTCTCATCTTAACATCATAAACAGCAGACAAAGCGTCACCAAATTCTGGAGTAAACGCACCAGTATAAAAATCAGAACTAGACAACAAGTTGTTATTTAGTGTGCTAATAGATCCACCCGCAGCTCCTTGATCTGCAAAATGATTAGGATTGGTGATTTGAATACCTTCAAGTCTCCATTGCACGTATTTTGGAGCATTGCCCCTAACTATTATATCATTACTTCCATCTTGAGTAGTAGTTACTCCCGCGAATTTTGATACAATCCGTGAGGGGTCATTGAAGGTGCCGGGATAACGATAAGTTTCCTCTGGTGATATAGACCTGGCACTGACAATTGCCATATCGTTGATAGGTTTGCCTTTTTCAACTTCAGCAGTGATTACAATATCATCTAGTTTAATAACCGATTCTTGCATACTCAATTCTAAAACAACTTCTTTACCTGAGTTCACGACTATATTTGGAATGGTCTTAGCAGTATATCCTAAATAGGATAGATTCAAGGCAATTCTCCCTACCGGAACGTCCTTTATACTAAAAGATCCTTTTTGATCCGTTATCGTACCAATCATAGGGTCAGAATCCAAAACAATTACTGTTGCACCGATCAAAGGTGATTGATTATCAAGATCTTTGATCGTCCCTCTCACTGTCTGAGTGAGTAATTGACCATAAGAAAAAGTCGAAATAAAAGCCAAAGCAGTGGCTAAGCTTATAGTTTTCATATAAGTATATTTAGTGGTTTAATATGTAGTTATGAGTATTCTAAAATTGACTATAAGTCCGGATCGTCAGTCAATAAAAATAGGGTTTTCCCTTTTGTTTTTATGGTTGCATCAATTATTTGATTCTCTACACCAATAAAGGTAGTATTGTCTCCCAGTGTTATATCCACTGTATCTATTTTAAGTGTGTTCATATCTAATGTAGACCCCTCTCCCATTTCAATAGACCGTATTGATGGAATCGTCAGTTTCACTTTAATCTTTTTATCATTTGGCACAAGTGTTGAATCTCTTAGGAAATGAACGGTTCCATTTCTGTTTACAATTAACGATCGATAAATCGAATCTTCAGGTAGCAATCCAATCTTAAAAACGCGATCTTGTCTGATTCTAGCGATCCAATTTTCAGAAAAAACCACTTTATCAAAAGGTTCTACATCCAATAATTCGTGTCGAAAAATTTCACTTCGATTGAGTAAGTCAAAAAGTGGACTCCTCATCACCAATAAACTTGTAATCAATGTAACCAATGTTATGACTACCGTTATCACTACAATTTTTAAGCTTCTTTTCATAATTGGTTAAATATTCATGCTTCTTTTAAGAAATTCTTCATGCATAATTCTCAAATCTTCAATTGATAAATTGAGCAATTGCATCGCTTTGAAGAGCTTAGGCAATTCATTGTCAACAAATTCTTCTTTTTGAAGCGTCTTTGTCTTTTCCAAACCGTCAGGTGAAACAAAATAACCTATGCCTCTTTTATTAAAAATAATACGCTTCTCCTGCAAATAATTAAATGTACGCATCACAGTGTTTGGGTTTACTTCTATACTAACTGCCATCTCTCTCACAGATGGTATTCGATCTTCTGGATTCCATTTCCCTAATAAAATGTTTTCAGTAAACAGATCTGCGATCTGCAAGTAAATGGCTCTGTCCTCTCTAAAATCCATCCTACACCTCCTGATCTTTAAGCCCTAAATAGGCGGTTACCCAACATACTGGGGCAAACAGCCACCAAAAAAAGAATTTAGCGATTGCCCAAATGGAATGTTCTGACATCAATATCAACAATTCACAATCATATCCAGTACACTCATGCTCCTTACCAAAAATATCAACCATCAAAAAATACATCAATGCCATAGCGGTAAAGAGTATTGCAAAAACTGTAAATGCAGTTTTAGGAAAAACATACCCCTTGAAATGAGATGCTCCAACTACAAACACCCCATGCAATACCAAATATGATTTTATAGATGCCATTTGAAAATCGCCAAAAGGATCGAAAGGTGCAAAGGACACGATATTGAATAATAAGTTTCCAATTGGTTTGACCAACAAAGTGAAAACAAAGAATGTTAAAGAATAAAAAAGAATCCACCCAATGGAACTCAGCAACCACATGCATAGAAGTTTTTCAAAAGCTGAAACTGGCATCATCAAATAGTTGATTTTACTCAAGGTTCGATTCATGTCTCTGAAAACCTGACTACTCAAAGCAAATCCACCTAACAACAAAATGAATAGATAGTTCTGTTTATGTTCAAACACCACTATGCTGGGATCCGTCCAAATACCTAAGATTGTTCCTATCAACTCAACCCCAATAACAATTACAAAAATCATCAATAGACCTTTCCAGCTCCTGAATAGCTCAAGTTTTAGATAAAGCCAGAATCGACTAAAATTAAAATAGTTGGACACCTTCATAATTTAGTTCTGGAATAGGTTATGAATTTTTTGCCTGCTATTCACTACTGCATTAAACAAAACTTCTAAGTTTATATTAGATTCTCGGTCCGTCGTATTTTCTTCTAGAATAGTGTAACCTCCAAATACCGATTCTGAATAAATAGCGTTGTCTGGTAATTCTTTTGACTTGGATAAAGTCAATTTTGCTGAAATACTCTCATAATCTTCATGAAAAACAATTTTTCCTTCATCGAGAATGATGATTGGATCGATCAAGTTTTCCATATCTCTCGCTTGATGAGTAGAAATGATAAAACTACGATCTTCATGGATTGCATTGGCAACTACTTTCCTAAAGCTGCTCTTCGAAGGGATGTCCAAACCGTTGGTTGGTTCATCCAATATTAGTAACCTGCAATCGGTCGCTAAACCAAATGATAATAGGAATTTCTTTTTTTGTCCGTAGGACAGGTTGTGAAGATTCTGTTTCTTATCTAACTGAAATTCATTCATCACTTCATCAAACATTTCATGATTGAACCGTGGATAAAATGGACTATACAATTTTATATATTGACTGATTGTCAATATTGGCATATTGAACTCCTCTGGAACCAAATAGATATCTGATAGAAATTCAGGAAATCGATCCATCGGTCTAAATCCTCCTACATCTACTTTCCCTTGATTTGGAAAAACCAAGCCCGCAATCATTCTTAGCAAAGTGGATTTCCCAGCACCATTCTTCCCTAACAAACCATAAATATTTCCAGACGGTAATTCAAGGTTCAATTCATCAAAGAGTGTTTTCTTTTTTGAATAGCTAAATGAAATTTTTTCTAATTGAACCATAATATTACTTGTTTATTAGTGTACTATTTAACTAGTACACTGCAATATTACGCAATTAATTAATAAAGGTTCAAAACCGTTTGAATTCTTTTTAAAAAAATACTCAGGCTAATTAAAAAAAAAAAAAAACTGAGTGTTCTCAGTGTTTAAATCTTACAGAAATCATAATAGATACTTATTTTTTAAAGCATCACCGAAGAATGCATATCGTTCTTAGCTTTGAAACAGTGTTATTCTCCTTTGCTTCCAAGAAATTGAAATCCTAGTATAATTGCTGGATATGCCGTTATTTCTTTTGAATTGGTATCATAATACACAACAAAGGTCGGTTCAGTATACAAGAACTTCCATTCGAAATGATAATTTATTTCTAATGCATTTAATATTGAAAATTCACTATCATCATATTCTTCATACTCTTCAAAGTCAGACTTGTTCCAAGAGTAACCAGTTCCATTGTAGAAAGCACCTCCAAAATACCAGCCAAAGTTAAAACCTTGAAAATCATGTCTAAAGAAATATTGTTGTCCATATACTAAACCAAGATTTGTTGAACTTTCCATCCATTCCCAACCTTCGGTATCTTGTTCGTCACCTCTATCTCTGAATTTAATAGCCCGCACTGAAAAGAATTGCTGAGTGGATATAATGAAAGGCAGAAGCGTCTTTTTCCGGTTCAATGGAAATTTATAAAATGTTTGAATATTTTAATTTGATGATTCTACATAACCCTGAGCTGGCGAATCAGAATCATCTTGATTTTCACTGCCAAACCAGAGATTGACTCCTGCACCATATACTCCTTTTGTAAAAAAAGTGTCTTGTGCACTGACAGTAGAAACACTTGAAAATAATGCAATGGAAAACAGTAGTATAACTTTTTTCATCTCTCTCTATTTTAATTTTTTGAGATGATGAAAATAAATAATTGATAGGTAGGCTGAAATAATTATTTACAGACAGAAGAAATATTTTGTGAATCGATCAATTTCCTTTGTGAACCTTTAGAAAAATATCATCACAAAAACGCTGATGTAATACTGACTTTTTTCAATGCTGTAATTATTCAATCACTTCCTCTACCTCAACTTCTTTCAACAATTTAAAATTATCAACCTTCTCCTGTAATTCGGAAACAATTCTTTTCACCCCTTTCGTTTTGTCGGCATAATCAGTCATTCCTTTTGATAACTCAATTGAATAGGCAGCGGACTGTTCGGTTCCTGCAGCAGTCTCTTCTGCAATAATTACCACAGCCTCCACTTCAGTCAATATATCTCTGATCTTCGATGCTTGTTCATTTGTATCCTCTACAATTTTTTGCGATAAATTAAGTGTCTCTTTATAGGATTCAGTAATTGCGGAGAAAGCTTGATTTCCTTCTCTAGAGGCTTCTTCACCCTCTAAGATTTGTGCACTCATCTTGGACATTAATTCTGCAGTCTGCTTGGTATCACTTTGTACATATTCTATAAGCTTTTCTATCTCCTTTGTAGAGTTTTTGGAATCTTCTGCTAATTTTCTGATTTCTTCAGCTACAACAGCAAATCCTCTTCCTGCATCTCCTGCTTGAGCAGCTTCAATAGCGGCATTCAACGCAAGTAAATTTGTCTGAGATGCCACATCTTGTATTATACTCAATACTCTTGATATCTCTTCCGACCTCTTAGAAAGCGAACTTATAGATTCACTAGTGACGTTTGAATACTCTAATATGGCCTTCATGGTCTCAGTTACTTTGTCCACCTGTTGAATACCACTGATCCCCTTCATAACACCATCCTTTGCAGTCCTATTAATGCTATCTGCCTGAACGCCAATTTCATTAGAAAAATTTGAAACCCCTTCAATGATCGTAGATGTGTCATCTGCCTTTTCCACCTGGCTCATTGCCCCCCTACTCATTTCAACAACCGAAGAAGAAATCTCATCAGTGGCTGCAATCATCTCGTTGCTGGTAAACATCATTTCATCAGATGAATCACCAATTGCTTTAACACTATCAGAAATATCTTTTAATAGAATTCCTAAATTCCCTAATGCTGAATTTAGGTTTTCTTTCAATGTCAGCACTTCTCCCTTTGCATCTGCAACATATCTTCCCGTCAAATCACCTTCTGCCATCTTGTTCACGATTTGATTGATTTCAGTAAATGGAATCGTAACTGTTTCGAAAAGCTTATTGATGGATTGACTCAAAGAAAGCCACTCACCTTCCTTGTTATTTAAGTCAATTCTTGCATTAAAATTTCCAGAATCAACTGCTTCTCCGATCACAAAATTTGTATCTGATATTGCAGCTTGAAGATTGGTTCTTTCTTTCTGTAATGCACTAAAATGCATTTCAATTTCTTCATTCTTTTCATTCGTTTCAGTCATCATTTCAAGTGTTTTATTCTGTGCACTTTCTGAAATTTTCATAATAAAAAACAGAATTAAAACCATGGCAATCAAAGCTATATGGTAATTAATAAGTCCAGTTTTTGCTAACACCGCATATTCCCCAACATAGAATTCAGAAGATATATTGTACAAATAATTAACACAAAAAACGGTGATAATTGAATTAACGACCAACGATTTTTTACTACCAAAAAGGGCACTTAATGCCAACACGGCTAATACTATATATAATCCGCTCAAATAAGAATTCATTGGATGAATTGTGTTAGCAGACATAAGGATACCTGCTAGAAGCGTTAGAATTAGTCCTGATGAAAAAAACATACCTGCCACTTGATAGGTGGACAAACGAAGAATAAAAAGATTAATAAATGCTACTCCGGCAAGCATACCCGGCACACCATAATTAGCAAATGATGCTTCATCATTTTCAGTCAAAAAATAATTGGTGCTTATTTTAATCAAAATGATACCAAAAGTGATCAATGTCAAACCGACCAAAGCTTTTGCTTTAGTTTGAACTACATACGTTTCATTCTGACTGTTAATGGTAAAAAACTCCGTTACTTTTTTCATTTTATTCGGCATAATTAATTGCTTGTTCAAAAATACCTTCTTTGATAGAACACACAAGTAAAGGAGCAATTTTAACAGCTTCCTTAAAATAATAATAACATTTAAAATTAGTCTTTTGATTAAAATCATATCTGTGATTGATACTTCTCATATTTCACCTCTTCATATCTCCATAGCTTAGAATTATAAAAGATACAGGCGTATCTGGTTACCAATTAAATATCAATGCCATGTTAGATCAAAAAACACAAAGTGCTTATGAACAAGCAGATCAATTATTCGATCAAGCACATGAAGAACTCTCAAGACCAGAAGAAGATGTTGTACCGTACAGCGTTTGTCGAAACGCTTTCAAATCTGTTAACAAATATTTAACGGGTTATTTAATAAAAAATGGCCTTGACATTCATGCTTCCATGTCTTTGGAATATCTCCTAAATGCATGCCGAACCATCGATCCCAAATTCAATAATTTGAATTTAGATCCCTTTTACAATACCGATAATGCGGAAAATGTATGGATGGACATGAAAACAGTTGATGAGTTTATTAGTCTAGCAACCAAAACCAAGCACCTAGTTTCATGACAAGCATTGTCAATAGAACTGCCTAACAAAATATAAAACGAGTCGATGTAATAGAAAAAGAAACATAGAACTAAAAATATTGTTATGGACAATAAAAATGCAAAAGTGAAGTACCCTGGCAAAAGAGTTGCCTTGGATGGCAATACTGCGGCCATCATGTGCGAAAGAGAATCCTCCGATGCAGCTGGGGCATACCCCATAACACCATCGACTCAGATGGGCGAATACTGGGCAGAAGAAGCAGCAAAGGGTCATTTGAACATTTCAGATAGACCCTTAATTTTTATTGAACCAGAAGGTGAACACGCAGCTGCTGCAGTTACAGCTGGATTGTCCATGACTGGTCAAAGAGCAGCGAATTTCTCTTCTGGTCAAGGTATAGCCTACATGCATGAATCTCTATATGCAGCAGTAGGTAAAAGATTGACTTATGTTTTGAACATCGGTGCACGGGCAATGACCAAAGCTACACTGAATGTACATGCTGGGCACGATGATTATCACGCCATTGATGATACTGGGTTCTTTCAGATTTTTGCTAAAAATGCTCAAAGCGTTGCTGATTTAAATGTTATCTCTCACAGGATTGCCGAATTATCGCTAACTCCAGGAGCTATTGCACAAGATGGTTTCTTGACTACTCACTTAATAGAATCACTCAACATTCCAGAAAGAGACTTGATAAAAGAATACTTGGGACGTCCAGACGACATCATTAACACTCCTACCCCTGCACAAGAAATAATCTATGGAAAAACACGTAGAAGAATCCCTGAATTGTGGGATGTAGACAACCCGCTTATGGCAGGACTGGTTCAGAACCAAGATTCATACATGCAAAGTGTAGCAGCGCAACGTCCTTTTTTCTTTGATCATATCAAAGAATTAACCAATCAAGCTTTTGATGAATATGCAGCTTTAACAGGTAGAAAGTATGATCGGGTTATGTCCTATCTTGCTGACGATGCTGAGTATTTAATCCTCGCCCAAGGTAGTGTTGTGACCAGCGCAGAAGCGGTCGTGGATTATCTGCGCAAAACAAGAAAAATCAAGGTTGGAGTCGTCGATTTAGTGATGTTCAGACCATTCCCAGATGATATGATTGCCAAAATGCTCAAAGGCAAAAAAGGTGTAACCATTCTTGAAAGATTAGACCAGCCATTAGCAACTGACCCACCTATTATGAGAGAAGTCAGATCTGTTATCAACAAATGTGTAGAAAACGGCAACTTCAAAAAAGACCTTCCTTTCCCTGAACTTGAAAGCTACAAACCTAATGACGCTCCAGCATTGTACTCTGGTTCTTTTGGAATGGGTAGCCGCGATTTGCAGGCAGAAGGAATCATTGGAACTTTTGAAAACATGCTTCCTGCCGGAAAAGGCAAGAAGATGTTCTATTTGTCCATCGATTTTATTAGAGAAAAAGCATTTACACCAAAACAGAAAGCGTACCAACAAACTGTCCAAGATGCATACCCTAAAGTAAAAGATTTAGCTATTCATGGTTCCGAAAATCCAAATCTTATGCCAGATGGAGCTACAACCGTTAGGTTCCACTCCGTTGGAGGATGGGGTGCAATGACTACTGGTAAGAACCTAGCAATGACCTTGTTTGATCTATTAGACTATGATATCAAGGCCAATCCAAAATATGGTTCAGAGAAAAAAGGACAACCGACCACTTATTATTTGGCAGCTGCTCCTGAGCCAATCAGAATGAACTGTGAATTCTTCTTCGTCGATGTAGTCCTGTCTCCAGACCCGAATGTATTCAAGCACACGAACGCTTTAGCTGGTCTAAAAAAAGGCGGTTGTTTCATTATTCAAAGTGATAAAGGAAAACCTGATGCCGTTTGGGCGGACATTCCTAAACAATACCAGAAAATCATCACCGAAAATGACATTCATGTGTACTATATCGACGGATTCAAAATTGCCCGTGAAGAAGCAACAGATCCTGAGTTACAATTGAGAATGCAGGGTATCGCTTTCCAAGGTTCATTCTTCTCAGTTTCTCCATTGAAGAAAAATGCCGGACTCTCTGAAGCAGAATTGCTCAAAGCAATCGAAGATCAATTACAGCATAAGTTTGGTGCCAAAGGTCAGCGAGTGGTTGATGACAACATGCGTGTAGTTCGTCGTGGATTTGATGAAGTATATGAAATAAAAAACAAGACGCTTTCAACCGAAAAGAAGAAAGTTAATGGTCAAGTAGAATTACCTATTCCAACCATGGTGAAAGCAATTCCGAAAAGTGAATCCAACTTAAGTGACATTCACAGATTCTGGGACCAGACGGCAAACTTCTACGCCAAGGGTCAGGGTAATGACAACATAACAGATCCATTTATTGGCATGAGTGTGATGCCAGCAGCCACTTCCATATACCGTGATATGACCGGAATACGTTTTGAGCATCCAGAATGGATTCCTGAAAATTGTACTGCTTGTGGTAACTGCTATACCGTTTGTCCTGATACCGCAATTCCGGGATTGGTCAACGATCTTTCTCAAGTATTGGACACTGTGGTGAACCGAGTCAAGAAGGTTCACGGTAAAGTAGATTATCTTCCAAAAACAGTTCGCAAAATGGAAGGTGATGTACGTAACCTCTTCAACAGTGAAAAGAATGGTGCAACAGTCAATAATCTTCTTCAGGATGCTATTGACAAAGCAATTGAAGAAGGTAATGATGAGGACATCAGCAAAGAATTGGGATGGTTTAGAGAAGAATTAGGTGATTTTAAATTTGCCTTAACACGTCCCTACTATGATCTTCACGAAAAGAATGAGCCAAACAGCGGAGGACTTTTCAGTATTACTATCAACCCGAATACTTGCAAAGGTTGTATGGAATGTATCGAAGTATGTGATGATGATGCACTCAAGCCTATTATACAAACTGAAGACGGTGTAGCTAAGCTTCGAAAGGAATGGGAATTTTGGACAGACTTACCAAATACGCCAGCTAAATACAATCGTATAGATGATCTGGAAGAGAAAATTGGACCATTAGAAACTATTCTTTTGAATAAAGATGCGTATCTAAATTTCGCAAGTGGTGATGGTGCTTGTTTAGGATGTTCTGAAAAAACAGTAGTTCACTTGTTTACAGCGACGGTTGAATCACTGATGCAACCACGAATTGAAAAACACCTCACAAAGATTGATGAATTGATTTCAAGCCTGGAAAAATCAATGGAAAAAAGGCTTATGGAAACGGTTAATGTTAGTGACTCAGATATGATTACTAAAATTTTAGCCATAGCACATGACAGTGATTTAACCATTGCTGATATAGCCAATAAAATAGAAGCTGAAAAAGGAAGCGAACCGATCGATCAAGAATGGCTGAGAGATATTACGCAAGTTGTTACTCAGCTCAAACATTTGAAATGGAAATATACAGATGGTACAACCGGAAAAGGACGATCATCGATGGGTATGTGTAACTCAACAGGATGTACGTCGGTTTGGGGCAGTACTTATCCATTCAACCCCTACCCATTCCCTTGGGCCAATCACTTATTCCAAGATTCCGCTTCTTTAGCAATGGGTATTTTCGAAGGTCACATGCAAAAAATGGCTGACGGATTCAAAGCCATTCGTAAAGCAGAATTGATGTTGGATGGAAAATATAATCCTCGTGAACATGATGATTTCTTTACTTACTTCACATGGGAACAATTCTCGGATGAAGAATGGCATTTATGTCCACCTGTTGTAGCACTCGGTGGTGATGGAGCCATGTATGATATTGGATTTCAAAACGTATCTCGTTTGATGGCATCAGGAAAACCAGTTAAAATCATTGTTGTTGATACACAAGTTTATTCTAATACTGGGGGACAGGCTTGTACATCAGGTTTCATTGGGCAAGTCTCTGATATGGCCCAATATGGCAAAGTGTGGAAAGGAAAAGGCGAACCCCGTAAGGAGATTGGGTTGATTACCATGGCACATAGAAATACTTATTTCTTGCAAGGAACATTGGCCAACACCAGTCATATGATAGAAGGATTCATCGATGGTTTGATGACCAAACGCCCTGCCATGTTCAACTTGTATACAACTTGCCAACCTGAACACGGTGTAGCAGATGATTTGGGAGCACACCAAGCGAAATTGGCCATGGAATCCAGAGCTTATCCTATTTTCAAATACGATCCTGATAAAGGGGTGAAAGCTGAAGATGCGCTTGATTTGTCAGGTAATCCTGCCATGTATGAAAATTGGCCTACTTACGAGTTGAAATACATGGAAAATGGTCGTGAGAAAATCATGGAGGTGGCCATGACTTTTGCAGACTTTGCAATCACGGAAGCTCGATTTAGAAAACACTTTAGAAAAGCCCCTAGGGATTCATGGAATGATAACATGATTCCACTGGTTGATTTCCTTGAAATGGAAGCCGATGAAAGAAAAGGTAAATTCCCATTCATCTGGGCAGTGGATCGCAAGCAATTGTTAAGCAGAGTATTGGTCGCTCAACCCATTGTTGATTCTTGCGAAGAACGAAGGGATTTCTGGATCATGCTAAAAGGAATAGCAAAAATCGAGAAAAAAGAAGTTGTTGATCAGGAAGACATAGAAGGAAAAATAAGATCTGAAGTGGTTGGTAAAATCGCTCAAGGTTTGATGAAGATGGCTAGTGGAAGTGACAATGGCTTAGCTGATTTGGTTTTGGATGCACCAGCCAATGGTGAGGAAGTAGCAGAAGACACATCAGCATCAAATGGACAAGCATTGGCACCCTGGTTGGAAACAGAGGAATGTACTTCCTGCGATGAGTGTATCAAAATCAATGAGAACATATTCAAATACAATACCGATAAAAAGGCTTATATCGAAAATCCCGATGGAGGCCCCTACTCGGACATTGTCAAGGCAGCTGAAAAGTGTACAGCGCAGGTTATACACCCTGGTTTGCCAAAGAATCATGATGAAGCAGATTTGGACAAGTGGATAGCTAGAGGCGAAAAATACAATTAAATAATGCTCAGTTTGAATAATAACACTTTCAAGCACGGTATTCATCCACCGGAGCACAAAGAGGAAACCTGTGGATTACCAATCAGGCAGTTTTCTTTCCCTCCGGTAATTATTCTGCCTATTGTTCAACACATCGGTGCTCCTTCAGAGGTAATTGTGAGAGAAGGACAAGAAGTTGTTCGTGGACAGCTTTTAGCCAAAGCAAATGGTTACATGTCAGTTCCTCTGCACGCACCAGAGACTGGAACCATAAGGAAAATTAAAAATGTTCCTACGATTACAGGCAAGATGGTGCCAGGTATTTATTTGGAAGCGGCGCATTCTTCCAGTCAGGAAGTCATGGAAGGCACGCCAGTGAATTTGGAAACTGCTACCCAAGAAGAAATCTTACAAGGCATTCAAGATGCCGGGATTGTCGGATTAGGTGGTGCAGCTTTCCCGACACACGTCAAACTAAAAATTCCGGATGGAAAGCACTGTAAAATACTTATTCTCAATGGAATCGAATGTGAGCCTTTCCTTACCACGGACCATCGGGTTATGTTGGAGCAAGCGGATGACATATTTATGGGCATTCGTTATTTGATGAAAGCGACCAATGCACCTAAAGTGGTCATTGGCATAGAAGCCAATAAAAAAGATGCTGCCGCTCACTTAGAAGCACTTATTCCAGATGACCTGCCTGTAACAGTTCAAGTCGTACCAGTCAAATATCCACAGGGGGCAGAGAAAATGCTCATTACTGCCATTATGGGTGAAGAAGTTCCTTCAGGGGGATTGCCAATTGATGTGCATGCCGTGGTGGTCAATATTGCCACTACTGCTGAGATCGGAAGGTTGCTACCTCATGGACGAGGTATTCAGGAACGGGTCGTGACCATCACCGGTCCAGCGGTTGAAAAGAAAGGCAATTACCAAATCCCAATCGGCACACCACTAAGATATGCATTGGAGCAAGTCGGTGTCAGTGACAACATCAGTGAGGTCTACATGGGTGGACCAATGATGGGAGTTGCCGCTTCTAATTTGGACATTTCAATCGTCAAAGGCACCTCAGGTATTGTGGTTTTTGGAGATCAAGATACCAAGAAGGTCGAAAAAGTCTATCCCTGCATCAAATGTGGTGCTTGTGTTGACGCCTGTCCTATCTTATTGAATCCTTCAAAGATGGGCATCTTGGCGAAATTCGAAGCTTACGATGAAATGGCTGAAAAGTACAACCTACTGGACTGCTTTGAATGTGGTTCATGTTCCTATGTTTGTCCATCACATATTCCATTGGTGCAATATTTTAGATTGTCAAAATCTATTGTGAGAAAACGAATTGCTGAAAAAAAGAAATCTGAAAATGCTGCATAAAACATTAAATATCAGCTCATCGCCGCATATCGGTAAAGGCATCAGCACAGATGTCATCATGAAGAATGTGGTTTATGCATTGATTCCAACAGCCCTTTTTTCAGTCTACTCTTTTGGTATCAATGCCCTGTTGGTGTTGTCTACTTCAGTGATTGCATGTATTCTGACGGAACATTATTTGTGCAAACTATCCAACAAAGAAACAACCGTCTCGGACTGGTCCGCTGTGATCACCGGATTGCTTTTGGGTTTGACGCTTCCTCCTATTTTCCCCTTATGGATGACCTTCTGTGGTGGAGTGATTGCGATAGCATTAGGAAAATTCGTTTTCGGAGGATTAGGCTACAACGTTTTCAATCCAGCCTTAGTCGGACGAGCAGTATTGCAGGCAGCATTTCCAGTAGCCATTACGACATGGTATCCTGCCATGCAAGCAGATCGATTCACCAACGTTTCTTCCTCGGTATTGGCTTTACCATTTTTGGAACCTGTGGTTGATGCGGTCGCTGGAGCTACTCCATTATCGGCTTTCAAGTTCGATAAAGTTACTGCGGACAGCTACGATTTGGCCGTAGGGTTAGTCAGTGGATCAACTGGAGAAACCTGTGCCATATTGATCATCATTGGCGGTCTCTATTTGATTGCCCGTAACATGATGAATTGGCGAATTCCTGTCACCATCCTTATTACAGTATTTGTACTAAGTGGGATATTTTATCTCATTGACAGTCAATTATATCCATCACCTCTATTCATGTTATTTTCAGGCGGGTTGATGTTGGGTGCAATGTTCATGGCTACTGACATGATAGGATCTCCCATCACGCCGTTGGGTGTTGTGATTTATGGAATCTTCATTGGGGTGCTGGTGGTGGTTATTCGAATCTGGGGTGGCTTACCTGAAGGGGTCATGTATGCCATTCTTTTGGCGAATGCCCTATCTCCTCAAATCGACAGTGTGATCAAAAACAGAGTTTACGGAACCAAATCTAAATCTGCATGAGCGAAGAAACGACCATACCGCAAGAGAGCACGGCCGGAAGCATGAAGATGCTACGCGCCATGGTTGGGATCGGCGTTTTGTGTGCCCTGCTGATCGTACTGACTTTCGAAGGAACCAAGCCAAGAATTGCCAAGCTAAGAGCTGAAGCACTTGAACAAGCCATCTTCAAAGTTTTACCAGGTATTACCAAAACAAAAGCATATGAATTCAAGGGTGGCTCTTTTGTCCTGTCTGAGGGAAAAGACAAAACGGCCGAATTGATTTATGCCGGATACAGCGACGCAGGTGAATTTGTAGGCGTGGCAATAGAAGCTGCAGGTCAGGGTTACGCTGACATCATCAAAGTATTGTATGGTTACAACCCAAACACACAAAAGATCATTGGGTTCTATGTACTCGAAAGCAAGGAAACGCCCGGTCTTGGAGATAAAATAGAAAAGGATGACAACTTCCTCGCCAACTTTAAAGGGTTAGATGTCAATTTGAATGAAGCACTGAATGCGCTCGTCAATGTGGTGATCCCGGTCAAGACAGGCGAAAAGAATAATCCATGGGAAGTAGAAGGCATCACGGGTGCAACCATCTCTTCAAGAGCGATCGGTAACTTATTGGATGTAAGTGCACAAAAATGGGCACCTATCATTTTTCAAAAGCAGTCAGATTTTGAATCAAAAAGCACGGAATAGATGAACCAAATGAGAAAACATAAAGCCGGATTTTTTGAATCGCTAGCCAATAGCCCTTCGACAGATGAGTTCATTAAGGGGGTTTGGAAAGACAATCCCGTGTTTGTACAGGTCTTGGGCATGTGTCCCGTTTTAGCGGTCTCTAACACCGCTGAAAATGCATTAGCGATGGGCTTGGCCACAGCTTTCGTCTTGCTGATGTCGAACATACTCGTTTCGTCAATCAGAAACTTCATCCCAAAGCAAGTTCGAATCGCTTCCTACATTTTGATTATCGCCACTTTCGTGACGATCACTGATTATGCGATACAGGCTATCAGCGTGAGCTTGCACAAAAGCCTTGGCGCTTTCATATCATTAATCGTTGTGAACTGTTTGATATTGAGTCGTGCAGAGGCTTTTGCTTCTAAAAATACGATTGGCAAATCCATACTGGATGCACTTGGTATGGGAATCGGGTTTGTGTTTGCATTGTTCTGTTTGGGAGCTGTCAGGGAGATTTTAGGCAATGGCAGCTTATTTGGTTTCGCCATTTTCGCAGATTCATTTCAAGAATGGATCGTGATGATCCTGCCTGCCGGTGGATTCTTCACCTTGGCCTTGTGGTTATTGTTTTTCAACATTATTAAAGAAAAAAGAGCAGCATTATGAACGAATCATTAGGATACATATTCATCAATGCCTGCTTGATCAACAATTTTGTATTGGCCTACTTTCTCGGCATTTGCCCATTTTTGGGCGTCTCAGGCAAAATGGAAACAGCCACCAAAATGGGTGGAGCAGTGACTTTTGTGATGATCATCAGTTCAATGTGTGCTTATGGTATCCATGCATTATTGATTGCAATCGACGCACCTTTCTTGCAGTTGATCAGCTACATCGTGGTGATTGCCTCGACGGTACAATTGGTGGAGATGTTTATCAAAAAAATGAGCCCTGCCCTGTTCAGAGCCCTGGGAATATTCTTGCCATTGATCACAACGAACTGTGCCATACTTGGATTGGCATTGTTCCAAACCAACAAGGGTTATGATCTCCTACAAAGCTTCGTATATGCTTTAGGAGCAGGTGCTGGCTTTACGTTGGCTTTGATATTGATCGCTGGATTGAGAGAACAACTGGAATTTGCAGAATTGCCCAAAGTAGTAAAAGGCACAGTGATCACGCTGTTATTGGCAGGAATTCTGTCTCTATCATTTATGGGGTTTTCAGGGTTAGGAAGTTAAAAAAAGCATTGAATGAAAGAATAATTTATCGTTAAAACATAAAGAACAAGAAAATGGAAAAGAAGAAAAAAAATACAAACACCACTGATTTTTCTTTAGATAACAACATAGTAGTCGAAGACTACGATTTCCCAATGATAGGTTTTAAAGAAAAAAAGAATAAAGAAAGAGAACAACGAAAATCTCTAGACGAAACAAGGAATCGAAAGATTCATTCAATTAAAAAGTAAATGATAACGACCTACCTCATCGGGATATTTGGAATTGTAGGCCTCATGATAGCATGGGTAGGTATACAATCTGTTTGGAAAAGAATATTTGCTGAGCATGTCACCGATGAAGACGCAATGGCTGGTCGAACAAAATGCTCAAATTGTGGTTGTACTACAGCATGTAAAAACAAAAAACTGATTTCAGTAAAACAATAAGAAATTTAAATTTTATAAGATATGGCACATTTAGCAGATTACGATACCGACATTCAGTTTCAGGCTACTGTCAAAAAATCCCTTCGGTTTACGCCTGAAAATGTAGACGAAATTCGAGAAATAATACTAGAGGTTGAAGACCCTGATTTTGAATGTGACGTAGATCAAAGTTTCGGTGTTTTGGTTCAAGGCACTGGGGAATTTGGTGTCAATTATCATCACAGGCTCTACAGTGTCGCAGACATACCTTCCAAGAAAAATGGTAAAACGCAGATCACGATGTTGGTCAAAAGGTGCGATTATGTCGATGAATTTAATGGTGAGTTGTATCCGGGCATTGGTTCAAACTACTTATGTGATAGAAATATTGGAGATCAAATAACCATCACTGGACCATTTGAACTTCCATTTGTAGCTCCAGAGGATAAAACAGCTAATATGCTCCTCATAGGAATGGGAACAGGAATTGCTCCTTTCAGAGCTTTCATCAAACACATTTATGGAAACATTGGTGATTGGAAAGGTAAGATTCGATTGTTCTATGGCGCTAAAAGTGGATTGGAATTATTGTACATGAATGATAAGAATGACGATTTTACAAGCTATTACGATGAAGGAACATTTGAAGCATTCAAAGCACTAAGTCCAAGACCAGAATTTTCTGACCCGATTGCTTTAGATCAAGCACTAGAAGAAAGAGGTGAAGAAATCATTGAACTTCTCAATCAATCTAACACTTACGTCTATGTAGCAGGTTATGAAAAAGTGCTTGACAACCTGAACAAAGCTTTCGCAAACATTCTAGGATCTGATGAGAAATGGTTGGTACGTAAAGCAGAGCTAATTGCTGGTAAAAAATGGGCTGAAGTGATCTATTAAAATTTTAGTTGGTAGCTGGAAGCTGAAAGTCAGAAGTAATTGTACAGACTTTCAGTTTCAGACTTCTAGCCCTTGAGACAAACACAAAAACACATGACCATCGTTATCGCGCTAGCTGCCCTCGGAGGACTGACCCTTCTACTTGCCATTATGCTTATAGTGGCCAATCAAAAACTATATGTTTATGAGGACCCGCGCATCGATACCGTTGAGGATCTATTGCCTCATGCCAATTGTGGTGCTTGTGGATTTCCAGGTTGTCGACCTTTTGCTGAGTCTGTCGTAGAAGGTACTTCACTGCCAGGAAAATGCACCGTAAGTTCAGAAGAAGGATTGATGTCTATCGCTAATTACCTTGGGGTGTCATTAGGATCCCAAGAAAAACAAGTTGCTAGGCTCGCTTGTGCTGGTGGATCTAATGTCGCTATTGACCGAGCCAATTATCAAGGTGTAAAATCCTGTCAAGCTGCATCACTGGTATCCGGTGGTGGCAAAGGCTGTTTCTGGGGATGTCTCGGACACGGAGACTGTGGAGTCGTGTGTGATTTTGATGCGATCCAAATGAACGATCAAGGCATCCCAGTCGTAGATGAGGACAAATGTACCGCTTGTGGAGACTGTGTCGAAGTTTGTCCCAAAGATCTCTTCTCTATCCAGCCTATGTCCAATCAATTATGGGTAGCTTGTAAAAATCTTGAACAAGGAGACGACATCCTCGAAGAATGTCAAGTCGGCTGTACCGCCTGTGGAAAGTGCGCCATGGATGCACCCGCAAAAGTCATAGAAATGACCAACAACCTACCCGTCATCAACTACAATACCACACAATCCATCACCCAAACACCCATAGAGCGCTGTCCTACTGGCGCTATCATCTGGTGGGATCAGCAACTAGGTGCTATTAAAGGTCGAGAAAGTAAAAAGGTGGTCAGGAAAGGTGAACGAAAAATGGGGGTTTCGTGATATAAATAGAAAAATTTGAATCTCAATACAACCAAAGGGATGTAGAAATTACTCTGCAAATGCTAGTATCACCGTGAGCATATCTTTTACTCCTAGACGAATAGATGCAACAATTAGGTAAAGCACTATTATTGACACTCACCGCTCCAGAAATGAGTTTTTTGTAAATCTATTAGATATGAACAATGAGTGGAAAGCCTATTCTAACACAGAAAAATATTTGAAAGTTAAAAAGAAAACTAGGAGAAGTAAAATTTCCTGCAAGCTGTGCAGATATCATTTTTGGTTCATACTCTGAACTGAGAACTTGAACTAAGTTATCGGAGCAAAAGTTCAAGAGAAAAGATCGGAAGAGATTTTATAATGGCGCCGAACAAAGAAATGAAACTGGGCCGACATATTCTAATATACCAATAACTTGAGACTACATCTTTGATTCTCTAATTATCAAAAGAGCCAATATTTATTGGTAACTCTTTAATTTCAATCAGAATCTAGACTAGAAGGCATTATATGTAAACATGTCAGATAAAAGCTGGTTTAAATTGTAATCTACTTCTTTGATTTGGGTAAAAGAGATTTCTCATAAATATCGACCCACTCTTCAGCACTTATTTTTTTCATTAACTCACCGACTAAATCAAAAGGGATTTCTTCAAGCTTTTTAAATCGGACACAACTCTTTCCCATGTCCAATTTTTGCTTGCTATGCTTGGGGTATTCAGTTTGGAACCAGTACAATAATTTAGGATCAGCGTAGATACCCATGTGATAAAAGTTAATGGAGTTTTTTTGAGAAGCGATCCCAGCAAATGGTAAAGGCTCACTTGGTTTACAATGATAACCTGCTGGATATAGTTTATGTGGCACTACATACCCCAACCCACCATAACTAATGGCTGCTTCAAAACCCTTAGGTAAGTTTTTCATTATTACATCATGCAAATGATTGAAATGTCCTACTCTGTCCTCAGGAAGGCTAGTCAGAATTTCATTCACTGTTTTACCTGTCGCTTTCATCACTAATTTGGCTGAAATTAATGTGCAAAATAACTTATAAGTACTTAGATATTACTAAAATACTGATTTCCAATGCTTTTACGATCACAATCTTTATATATCAATTAGCCCTCTAATTCCTCGTTTATTTGAAATTGAATTTTCGAAATCTTGTTCTCCACTTCAGAATAATAGTCAAGGATGTAAACTCTATTTCTTTGAATTTTCCATAAATAAAGTAAAAGTGTATTCTCTTCAGTTCCAGAAAACTTTAATGGCAAATCTATTCCTACAACTTCTTTCTTATCATCAAATAGAAAATAGGGAGCTAAACTTTTATTAATCTCAAAAAAGTAGTTCTCCTGAAACTGCATTTCATAATACTCCTCTTCTAGTTTTTTCAGAATATTATAGTTGTATTCATACAGCGAAATGATTTGAAGTCTTAATGAATCATTCTTTATTAATTCCAACCCTCTAGACTTTAATGTCTCATATCCAGCTGTGTTCTGAATCGAAACATAATCTCTGGTCAATGCATAATAGTAAACCATTAGTGAATCTGTATTTACTTTTTTGCCAGCCACGACATCCCTAAAGAATTCGCAAGCGTTGATCCCTTGCTGATGACCATATTCATTATGCCGAATATCCTCAACATCTTTTTCCAGCCCATTCGAAATCTCCATAAGAATTTTACTTCCAGACATTTTCGCTTTACGGTTTTCATTCCAGTTGTTTAATGAAAACGCCGCAACTACAGCGATAAAAATTGATAAAAACTCAAATGCGTATTTTTTCCAATTTGCAATTTTGATTCTTTTCAAGCTTTTTGTTTTTAGGTTTTTATAAATCGGGCTGTAATCTTTGGTATTAAAACCAATTCCTCAAATATTTAAGGAAGAAAAAATAAAAGTTAAATAGTACTCAAAGAACGATCATGTATTTACATATTGTAGACCCCACCATTGATATCAAGTGTGGCACCTGTGATGAAACCATCATACTCTGATGCCAAATACAAAACTGCTCGCGCAACGTCATCCGCATTACCTGCACGTTGAATTGGAATGCCAGCCGTTGTTGCATCAGCTGATTCTTTTGTTGTATGCGTATTGTGAAATGAAGTTCCAAGAATTAGACCAGGAGCAACTGAATTTACTCTTGTCCCTTGAGGCCCTAGTTCAGATGACAATGCTCTAGTAAATGTTAGAATTGCTCCTTTACTCGTAGAATAAACTAATGACCCGGAGTGGCCTCCCTTTCGCCCTGCAAGGGATGCTAAATTAACTATACTGCTACTTTCATTCTTGGCCAAATGAGGAGATGCAGCCTTTGTCACAAACATCATAGAAGTGAGGTTGATATCCATTACTTTATTCCAGAATTCAATTTCCATTTCTCCTAACATCCTACGACCTACCAATGAACCTGCATTATTGATAAGTATATCCAAACTACCTAGTGCCTCTACGGTTTGTTTTACTAATGCATTAGCATCAGCTTCTTTGGTTAAGTCACCACTAATTGCAATGGCTTTTTGCCCTTTACCAACAGCATAATCCGTCAATTGATCTGCTGTTTCTGCACTCGAAAAGTAATGGATGGCAACATTAGCGCCAATATCTATAAAATGTCTGGTGATGGATTCACCTATTCCTTGGGCACCAGCTGTGATAAGTATGTTTTTTCCGGCAAGTTTATTTTTGTTTGCCATAGTAGTACAATTTTACTTGAAATTTGCGCTTTGAACTTTCATAAACTAGGTGTTAATAGATAAATTCTTTCTTATATTTTAATGTCTGGACCCAGAATCGGAAGGAATACATTCTCAAGAGAAACAAACTTAGAAGGCTACCTTCCGAATTTAATTAGGGATTTAAATTCCATTTGACGTACCGAAACATTATTAAATGAAATAATTCAACTTAGTCCTGTGTAGTCTTGAATGCTCCGTAAATTAGAATGATTAAAGCGATTGCAACTCCAAGAACACCAATAATACCTATTGGGGGTGCTTGATCAGAAGCGTCCATCATTCCTTTGACAAATAAACCTATGGGAAGAAAAATAGAGGCCATAGCCGCATAAGAACATGTCTTTTTAAGTCCATCACTCAAATTCAAGTTGTTCAATATCAGTCCAACAAAAAGATTGAAAAAGGCCATGAAATTGCCATGAGAATGTCCTTCACGAAGATAAAATCTTGTAAGATTCAGAAGATGATTGCCATCTTGTACACTTTGCTCATTGAAGGTACCTCCTAGTGCCATACCTCCAATGCATGCTGTAATAAAAAGTGAAGTAACTCCAAATTGAATGTTTGCTAATCTAAGTTTCATGGTTGTTAAATTTTGGTTATTTACAATTTACTTAAAAATATTCTTTTAGTTTTCAATTCCAAGTTTATCTATTTCAGCCAATTAAGATTATTAGTTGCACCCAAAACTACCCCCTATTAAGACCAGTGCAGTCAATACAGTTGGAAGTACTGACTTATCAATAAGTACATAATTAAATGACAATTTTCATCTATAAAAGTTGATTTGTCGTAGATGAGAGTTATTGTGAATAAATATTTGGTAGCTATTCAAAATTCTCAAAATAATGTAAATTTATTTTTCTTGAGTCTATGAAAGTATAAATAATAAAATCTTAAGATTATGAAATATTACATACCCCTTTTTCTAGTTACTTTTTTATTTTTTGGATGCGACGATGATGAAGACGAAAACGATCACGAATATCACCTGGAATATATCAATGTTACAAGTGCACAACTTCCAGCTGAATTTATTTTTGGACGCACTTATAGAATCACTGCTCAAGTTGAGTTACCCAACAGTTGTTATTTTTATTATAATCAATACGATTATTTCTACGAAGGAACTTCTAGGCTTATTTACCCCATAGGACATGTGGACGATGGCATTCCCTGTACTTTGAATATTTCAGAAGCTACAATGACTATACCAGTTTCCGTGCAACAGACTGAACCTTATATATTTAAGTTTTATCAAGGGGAAGACACGGATGGACAAGATTTGTTCTTAACCATTGAAGTTCCGGTTATTTGAACAACCTTAACGGATATTTAGAATTGAATTTTAAATATCCGTTTTTTTCTGAAAAGAAACAGCAAGCCTATTTTCTTAGTTCATTTACGTGTTTCATAATATTGATATAAGAATCTACGTAATAAAATTCCTTGTTATTGACTAAGAACTTGAGCATTTCGCTGTGTGCTTCCGAAGAAACGGAAAGGTAATCGCCTCCAATACCATGAAAGATGATATTTATAAGTGATGTATCATCTGGTACGTTTTTTATTAGCTCAATCAAATCGGTACCACTCATCTCATTGGGTATCCATAGTACAGAAAACCCTGAAGCTATATCTTGTCCTTTTATCGCTACAAATAGATCCTGAACTTTCGTGATATAATCTTGCCCGCCTGCTGATAAGTCACCACATGGAGGTGTATATGTTCGTTCATTCCTGCCATCTATTGCCGTCAAAAAAGCGTTGGCTGTTGTCACTTCTTCCACCATTTGCGACACACTGTACTTATCTAAATCATGATGCGGTGCTACCCATTCCCTATTAGGTAATGACGTACGACAAGGATGATAGATACTATGATTTCCTAATTCATGACCATTTTTAGCTGCGCTCCTCCATTCTGTCATACGGTCTTTAAACGTTGGTGAATTTGGCAATAAGTAGAAAGATGCTTTGAAACCAAACCTATCTAAATCTGGGATTGCATTATCCAATTGGCTTCCCAAAGCATCATCATACGAAAGGCTAACTGCGATTTTCTGACCATCAGGCCAAACTAAGTCCTTTTGCTTTTCTTGAGAAAATCCAAATGAGAAAAAGCAATAGTTCGATAAAAAAATGAGTGTAAATCGAAGCATATTTTTTTTGATTTAATTAATATCAGCATTCATTGTGATTTAGTAGACATAAACATACAAGTCTTTACATTAGGGTCAATTGTTTTTAAAAGAAATATGGTTATTTCAATCTCAGAATTAATAAAACTGTTAATTTCATTACTATAAATTCTATCTTTCTAATACGAGTCAAAAGATGCACTTTCCTCTACTACAAGATATATTAATCATTCTGGGTTTTTCGGTCCTTGTAGTGATAGTTCTTATCCGGTTTAAACTACCTTCCATTCTGGGCTTTTTGATTACTGGAGTAATAATTGGACCATATGGACTTAGTCTTGTGACTGCAGTAGAAGAGGTAGAAATTATTGCAGAAATAGGCGTTATACTTCTTTTGTTTGTCATAGGAATGGAACTCTCCATCAAACAATTGATGGCCATCAGGAAAACCGTCTTTGTTGGTGGATTTTTACAAGTTGCTTTTTCTGTCATAGTTGCAGCAATACTTAGTAGGCTTCTTCATGTGAGCTGGTCTCAAGCAGTTTTCGCTGGTTTTTTATTTTCTCTATCTAGCACAGCGATTGTTCTCAAGGTGCTTCAAGATCGTAACGAAATTTCGTCTATACATGGTAGAAATGCATTGGCCTTTCTAATTTTTCAAGACATCATCGTTGTTCCCATGATGTTGATAACTCCCATCCTAGCAGGCCATACTGACAATTTGTGGTATTCTGTAGGTGAGTTAGTAATAAAGACATCTTTGGTATTAGTTATCACTTACTTAAGTGCTCGCTACGTGATTCCAAAGTTTATGTACCTGATTACAAAAACACAGAGCAAGGAGCTCTTCCTTTTATCAACCATTGCCATCTGTTTTGCAGTAGCTTTTCTAACCTCCGAAGCAGGTCTATCATTGGCACTAGGTGCTTTTATTGCTGGTTTGATCATTTCTGATTCGGACTACAGTCATCAAGCCACAAGTACTATCCTACCTTTTCGAGAGCTGTTTTCCAGCTTCTTTTTTATATCTATCGGTATGCTCTTAGATTTGGCATTTTTCCTTAGCCATATTGGTGTCATTCTTTCCGTCGTCTTTTTAATAGTTATTGTAAAAGGGATCATTGTGTCAGTTGTCACTAGTATGCTTGGTTATTCGTTCAGAATCTCCATACTCACAGGTCTTGCGCTTTTTCAGATTGGTGAATTCGCATTTATCCTTTCCAAAGTTGGAATCGACAATGGATTGCTTTCAGAATCTATGAATCAGTATTTTTTAGCAGTTTCAATTACCACAATGTTATTGACACCATTTGTATTGATTTATGCTAGTAACATTTCGGATCTTTTAATAAAAGCACGATTGCCACAAAGGTTTGGTATCAGAAAAATTCAATATACAACGGACGAAAATAGCCCTGAAGAACCACGGTTATCTAATCATATTATCATTATTGGTTATGGCATCAACGGAAGAAATGTAGCTCGAGCAGCTAAATATGCGAACATTCCTTATTTGATTGTTGAATTGAATCCTGAAACTGTCAGAATAGAAAAGGCTAAGGGAGAACCTATCATGTATGGCGATCCAGTTCACGATCATATTTTAGACGAAATCAGTGTAGAACATGCCAGAGTTGTAGTTTTGGCAATATCCGACCCGAAAGGAACAAAGGCTATTATTTCCAATATTAGGTCCCATTCCCAAACGGTACATATCATCGTCCGCACCAGATACGTGTTTGAAATGGATGAAATAATAGCATTGGGTGCTGATGAAGTCATTCCAGAAGAGTTTGAAACTTCAATAGAAATCTTTTCTCGTGTTTTAAACAATTACCTTATTCCGAATGATGATGTTAAGCATGCAGTAGAATCGATAAGAGATGGGAATTATGAATTATTGAGGCCAAAAAACAAACAAAAGAAGGACATTCTGGCCGTTAAGTTGTCTGAATTCAAAATTGTGTGCATCAAGGTAATGGCTGACAGCGGACCAATTGTCGGAAATAGTCTAGCTGATGCTGCCATTCGCAGCAATTATGGAATAACTGTTATGTCCATCTCAAGGAATCAAAAAATGATTCATCACCTTTTGCCCGATGAAAAAATTATGCAGCACGATTTATTATATGTCTCAGGTGATAAAAACCAGATAGAAAAATTTAGTCAACTCGTAGGAATAGTATAGATCTCAGTGATACTCATCTAAATTTGCCAACTTATTGATTGCTGGATTTTCCAGGTGCTTTAAATCTTGAGGGTACAATACTGAATTAATTAATGCTTTTCCCAATTTTGAACTTGGAGTTATAGATTCTAACTTTCGTAATAGAGGATAAAAAGGCTTAGTAAGCACATAAATTGTATTGTACAAACGTGTTTTAGATTTAACTCCTTTTTCTGGTAGTACGGCCCCAGGCCTGAATGCATAAGCATCCTTAAATCCCATATTCAAGATTCTATTTTCCGTTTTTCCTTTAACCCTTGCCCACATGATCCTACCACTTTCTGTGCTATCTGTTCCGGTTCCTGAGACATAATTAAACACAATACTGGGGTTCAATTCATATAGTATGGTTGCTAAAAGATCTGTCATGTCATAAGTGATTTGGGAATATGAATCTTCACTCATTCCGACAGCTGATACTCCCATACAATGGAAACAAGCATCAAATCCTTTTAACTTATCTTTTATATTGGTCAATTCGCTGAAATCCTTTAACAAGACTTCTTTAACTTTTGGATTAATAATATCGATAGAGCTCCTGTTAATCAACAGTATACCTTCAACATGTTCACTCTCCAGGCATTCAATCAATGCGGCTTTGCCTATCATGCCTGTGGACCCTGTTATAATTACTTTCATAATTTTGTTTAACAATCGTAAATCACATTTTTACCTTATAATTCTAATTATTGCGGCCTTTCACTCCAGATTTCATAAATAGGATCTCCTTTGCTTGAAAAGCCTGAATGATGCCATGCACCCTCAACTATTTCGAAGTTAAACTTTAAACTCAGCCCTACTTTAGCATCGTCTTTTGAAAAGAATTCAATGTTCTCAACATACTCACCGTCTATTGTGGAATAGGATCCACCACCTGTTCCTTTAAATTCTTTGGTTTCGATATTGTATGCAATCCATTGAAAACGAGTTCCTGACAAAATCTTCATTGTTTTCCTAGGTCTGCTGATATCTCTAGATTGTATTTCTCCATTTCTTTTTCGACCTGACATCAACCATGCTCCTGATAATTTCCCCGGGGAGCCATTGTCTATCCTCCTTAGTTCTATATCACTCCCAACAATGGCTAATGTGGAATCTGTCAATTCAATTTCGAACGACACTTCTGTTCCTACCCTTTCTGCTTTGTCCGTATGGAACTCTACTTTTTCAGTCATTGTATTATCATTCAATTTCCATGTCCCACCATTCGAGTGAACAAACTTTCCTGTCATTGCTTCGTGAATTGTCAGAACTTGAAAACCATCGGAGAAAATGACTACACTTTTTAATTCCACTCCGTTCTCTGTTGTATGGAACCTTTCCCATGCACCAATTACACTTTGTGACTGAACACCAAATGACAAAAAAGAAAGGACAATTAGCATTATTAATTTCATGATTTCAATATAGCCATTCTTAATCCAAGCGCAGAATAAAAACTGTGAATATCATTTCAAACAGCACAAAGCGGCTATTAAAAATGTCAGATAAAAGCATCTCCCATCACTTTCTTTCTGCTTTTTCTACTTTAAACTTCCATTATTCTATAATGCATGCATGAAGAATTCCTTGCTTTTTTTAATTATCATTTGTGCTACAATTTTTAGTCAATGTAAAGAAGATGAAAATGAAATTCCTGAACCAACAAAGGAAATAATAGGCATGAATGATGATGAAGAACCAACTGAGAAATTGGATGAAGACTCTATCGTCACAGACACAACAAATTCATCAGATTACTTTCCGAACACGTTGCTTGCTTTGGGTGATTCATATACCATTGGTCAGAATGTAGACCCAGCGGAAACCTGGCCCGCACAGTTAACTGAAAATTTAGTGGGACTTGGATATATCGTTGAACCCGTAATTATTGCTCGAACGGGTTGGACCACACTGAATCTAAAGCAAGCGATTGAAGATTTTGAATATAAGGATGCTCATTTTGGCGCTGTTGGTCTATTAATAGGAGTAAACAATCAATTTCAAGGGCTGAACATTGAAAATTATGAAACAGAATTTATCGATTTGTTAAATACTGCTATTGATATGGCTGGGGGGTTTAAGAATCATGTTTTCGTTTTATCCATTCCTGATTATGGTTACACTCCTTTTGGTGCATCTAATAAAAGTCAAATATCTATGGAAATTGATGAATTCAATGAGGTAAATAAACGAGTCTCTGATTCTATTGGCGTTCAATATTTTAACATTACCGAAATATCAAGACGAGCGGAAACTAACCCTGCATTATTGGCCAATGATCAGCTGCACCCATCTGGTTTGATGTATGAAAGATGGGTTGAATTAATACAACCATGGTATACCGCCTTGTTGGATGAAGGCTAGTTAAAGCATTTGAAAATTAAGCTGATAAGAATTCGCAAAAACACTGGCAAACACCTTCGGAGCCTTCTAAGAATTCGATTTGGAATGAAGTTTGTATATTATCAATTAGATCCCATTGAATTTAGTTATAAAAAAGCTTGACAATTCACGAATAATTATTGGATTGATTAAGTTTAAGTGAAAGATTGAAACATGAAGTACTTACTCATTATATTGATTGTAGCATCAACTGACTTATTAGCTCAGCCTTTTCAAGTCGGAGACAAAGTTCCGGATATAATGATGCAAAATCTGAAAGGTGAAAACATTCGACTTTCTTCTCTGGAGGGCAAGATTGTACTACTTGATTTTTGGGCCTCTTGGTGCAAACCTTGTAGGAAAGAAAATCCTGAAATTGTCAAGATGTATAACAAATACAAAGACGAAGAGTTTGAAAATGGAGATGGTTTTACTGTCTTCAGTGTATCAATGGATATGAATCAAACCACTTGGGAAAATGCTGTCAACAAAGATGGCCTAATTTGGGAAACTCATGTTTGTGATATGAAAGGATGGAAAAATGAAGCGGCAAAGCGCTATGGGGTTAGAGAAATACCTCAGAGTTATTTATTAAATGGTGATGGTGAAGTAGTTGCCTTAAACCCTCGTGGTGATAAATTAGAAAAGGAACTCAAAAAAATGAATAAGTCCAGCTATTCATTTTTCCGATTCCTTTTTAATTGGTGATAAAAATTCTAAAATCTTTTATTGATCTACAGTCCATTTCTGACTCCTGCTGCCAATGTACGCAAACTAGGAATCAACTCTGACTTAGCGGTAGTACAAGCCAAAGCATCAGTCAAATCATCCAACCCTTGATCTGTATCAGGGTATTCTTCACCATCATATTGATAGACGCAACTTCCATCCGTACAACAAACTGTTACTGTCACAGTTTCCGAACAAAAATCATCAGCACTACAAGTTTCTTCATCCTCTTCTCCACAGAATGTCAGAAAGAAAGCCGAAAAGACGATTAATGCTACTCCTATATTATTTTTCATATTTCTAAGTTTTAATTTCTATCCAAATTTAGTAATCAGATAGTAAGTATCTATTCTATTACTCAACTATTATCAACTCAAATTATTGCTCAACGCCAGTCTCAAATTTGAATTGTTTAGGGAAAAATCTCAATTTCAATAATCTTTGCTGAGTCCTAACCTTGTCTCTCATGATCGTTCGTTCATCATCTTTTAGTTCCTTGACATTTTTGTACTTACCATCTTTTCCTGTTGATCTCAACCATCTAAAATTTCTACGAACGGCTACTACGTCATCCCCCATTTGCGCCTGTTCCTTCTCTTTCTTTTTAGATTTACCAAATGCTATCTCAGAAAATTTGACACCAATGTGATATTGATAATTTTCTCCAAAGGTCTGCATGCCTAAAGCATGAACATCAAATGCATTTGTCACCACAAGTGTTTCCGGAAAATAAATGCCATTTTTAATTACGAAGACATCACTAGCAATAGTTTTAAAAGCCAAAGTATCCAAATTGTCAATACTCGGTAAGTATTGCGCCATATCTTGGACAACAGGATAATGATAAATACCTCCATCCTCGAACTTTAAATCGGTACTCATACGCATATCAGGATATACTATTGAATCACCAATCATTTTCAATTGAAGATAAAAATTATCGGTGGTGACCACACCGCTCATGTTCTCATAGGTAAACTCTTCTTGATCAAAATTATTCATTTCCTCCAGCATATTTCTGATATCCATATGATCGATATCAGCTTTCATTTGCACCAACATTAAATCATCTGGTTTAAGTAAAATTTTCATTGAAGTATTCCCTTTTCCTCTAAACGCCTCAAATTTTAGTTGATCTACAATTACAACCGTATCATTTACATTGTATAGCGCTGAAATATCTTCAATTAAAGAATTTTCATATTTCAGACTATTTAGATGAAATTTCCCTTTGATTTCATAAGTCCATAAAGTCTCCGTTTCTGCTTCCGATTCTTCAATATCCATAGTTGAAGAATCCGGATCTTCAGTTCCTCCAAGTGCACCCAATATTGAATAGTCCAAGTCGCCAAAACTATACACTCCTTCTACTTCCAACTTACCTGGCTTGTTACGGAGTGCTGTATTGAACAGGTTCTTTACAATGGTTGTATCAATGTTGAATTTCATCCCAAGATATGACCCACCTAATCCTCCAACATTCACCACATCATCTTTGACTAAAATATGGCCGTTCAAATCATTTACATTCATCAAGGTGTCCTTCATGTCGAGATTTATATCCTTCATTTTGATTTCGATTGAAGTCTGATCATATAGGATATCCTCCATTTGTGCTTCTATAGAATCCAAATGGATGGATCCCTTGGAGTCTAAGACAGCCAAGAAATGTCCCTTCATACTGTTCAAAATAGAATCTTCAACAAATTGCTGAGCATGAGCCAAATCAATATCTAAATCAGTATGTAGATCAAATGAAATTTGCTCCATATTTTTAATTGTCGCATTTCCATTAATAGAACTTTCGAGAGTACCTACATGGAACTCAGATAAATCAATTTCCAACGTCTCCGGTTTCATTACATTTCCTTTGAACGAAGCATTCAAAGAATTATCCACTACTCTAAGGTCGTATTCCGGTAAATAGAGGTTTAATTCTTCCAGATCAAATTTGTGATTCTGATAATCCATTTGAGCTGACATGCCTTGAATTACAACCATAGAATCCAAATCCAAGTCAACATTTTTAAACTGAACATTCAACTTCGTTTTTTTCAACGCATGGTGAACAAAAGCATCATCAAAATTTTGAGGCAATACACCTTGAGTAGTTAGATGCACTTGCATGTTACCACTAATGTCATTAATTGCAGGATCTGAGATTAGCGATTTTGAAGTCAAAAGATTGATATTCAAATCAGTTTTCAAATCATAGTTCAAATGATCCAAGTTCTGAAAAAATCCTTCTATGTTCAAATGATTCCCACTGAAATCAGCACTGAATTGATTAAGTAAAATAGAGGTAGTTGTATTATTATTCTCCAAGCCATTATTGGCAGAACCTAGTAACGTGATATTCTTAATTAATGGGTAATTCTGGTATTTCAGTGCACCGCCTGTAAAACTAAAATCTGTGTCAAAATGCGGGATTGAATTGTCTGTGACTTTGCCTTTCAGTTTTGTGTCAAGCATAAATGCTCCAGATATTTGACTTATTTCGTATTCCTTTAAAATACTTGATGGGATGCTATTGCTAAATTTCGCTAAATCATTCATTTCTATAGAAACTGATAAATCCAGTTCCATCTCTTCTTCTAAAACAATATCACCATTTACATCTACTCGTAAGTCATCAGCATTTACATTCAATTCTTTAACAGTTACTGCCTTATCATTCATCAATAAGTTGTAGTTCACCGAAACCTTTTTCAGTGCAAAAGCTTCGGCTCCTTCGTACAATATATCATCAAACTGCAGCATGCCTTTTACATCAATAGCCGAAGTTCCATCATCTACATATTGTAAATCAAAACCAAGATTTGAGTCGCTGAATTGATACTTCTCTCCATCTTCATAACTCACATCCATCAATTTTATCTTTCCTTTTGTCCCTACCATCATGGTAGTATTATCGAGTCTTGCTGAAGCTGTAATATTTGGAATCAATACTTTGGCTTTTGCTTTTAATGTTTCATCTTTATAAAGACAGGAAATGTTTTGCAAGACTAACTTTTCAAGAGAAATATCAAGATCCTCTTCAACCTTAGTAGAATCTTCCACAACTACATCAGTACTATCCGATGCTAATAAAAAGTCGATATTGCTTAAGCCATTCTCATCCACTAAATAGTTGAAATGCCCATTCATCACTTCCACCTTTCGGACTTTTATAACATTACTAAATAACGCTCTTGTGTTTAAGGATAAAAACATTTTGTCAATTACAGCCAATGTATCGGTTGATTCCTGTTTTGTAGAATCACCACTCTCAGGTGCACCCAACCATAATTCTTGTATCTCGATGCTTGCCAAAGGAAACCTCCTGACCAACGAGAATCTTACCTTTTTCATGGTCATTGGAGCACCAACAGTATCACTGATTTGATCTATGGCAAGATTGGTAATCTTATCTTGAAAAACCCAACCCAAGACTGTCAATAAGATAATCAGTGATAGGATAATCAGTGATGATATTTTTAAAATTTTCAATAAAACTTTCATCGGGAGAACTACATCGATTTTGATAATTCAATATCTAATTTAGACCCAAAAACACTAGCATCTAGTCAATCAAGGAGAAAATTATAATAATATCCTAATGTCTCGAATAATCTCAAAAAAGAAAGCGCAATACCGTTAACTTCAATCCAAATTAACACTCCAAATATGCTTTTAGATCATTGAGTCTCTCTTCTACTTCGATTTTCTTAAGATCAAATAGCTCATCTTGTTTCACATTGTTTACATAGTGATTCCAATGTTTAGATGCCTTTTTTATAACTCTTTGAGTGATTTCAAAATCTTTATAATCCAAATAGTCCTGCGCAATAGCAGAAACCTTAAAACTGCCATTCAAATAGAGTTTGAAGATTTCCACATAACTCCCACTCAGGTCATAATTTTCTATCGTAGCCAATAGATCTCCAGCAAACCCCTTGTTTTCTTTATTGTTTATTGCTTCAAACAGGGGTTGTAAAGCAGGTGCATTTTCATGCATTTTCCCCAATGTCCTGGCTGCCATGAATCTAGATTCTCTTTGAGAATGTTCAAGCAATTCAAGCATCGCTTTTAAAACTGCTTCTCCTCCCAATAAGGCCAATGAATCAGATACTTCATATGCCTTCTCTCCGAGTTCTCCAGAGAGCGCTTTTACCATGGATTCTATATCCGCCATTTATTTTATATCCTTGATTTTCAAACTTATAAACAGACAATCCTTAAACAATTGATTCTCCATTCAAATCAGTAGTTAATATTTCTGACATAAAATTAAAGAAAGGCCGCATGTTTTTAAAAGCCTGAACGACGGTCAGGTGAAAATCCTCTCCCATCACTTCCTTTTCAGTAAAATCATGTCGTACCATAAATTGCTTATATCTAAGTAAATCAATTTCCAGATGATCTTTTTCAAAACCACGCGGAGCTGTTTTCAATTGATTCCCTTTTAACTCCCCAAAAAAATTTATAAACTCACTCCCATTTATAATGTCCCTTAAAGGCTCAGCATGTTGGGACAATTGTCTTCTAATATGTAATAAATCATCTGCATTTGGTCCAAAAAAACCACCCATTACAAAAGAACCCTTGGGGCCAACTTGATAATAATAACCTCCTCTTAAATCAGCAGTTGCTCGTTTTAATCCTCCCGCCCAATTTGTTTTATAAGGTGTTTTATCCTTTCTAAAACGAACATCTCGATATATTCGGTACAAACTTCTTTTCCCTGAAGGTGTTTCAATAATATCATGTTTATTCATTTCAAAAAGTAAACGATCGGCAAATTCAATCATTTCTTGATGAGCGATTTCGTACTTTTTCTTGTTTTGAGAGAACCATTCCCGGTTGTTATTCTCATCAATTTGCTTAAGAAAATCAAATGCCGTTTTCACCTGCTATAAGTTAAATTTTGATGTAATATCATTGAATTCCCTTCTTTCTAAACAAGATATGTACAGTCTTTCTAATTAAATGCAAGACTAAACTAGATGTTTGAATTGATTATGTACAATTTTTTAAATATTTCACTCATTTTGTCCTAAAAATAGTAATTAAGTGTAAAAGGTAAATACCAATGACTAACTTGCAGCTACAATTGTCTAAACAGCCCAAAAATGCTCCAGGACAATTGAAAAATTGCTTAATTAATTTAGAAGAGAAAAGATTGTTATGAGAGATAGTATCACAGGGATACCTGTATTTTCAGATTTTTGGAACAAGTATCGACCGGTAGTGCTAAAGATGATGGTAGGTTCGGAAAACGAACCGCAGACATATCAGTTTTTAAGACATGAATTTCATGATGTAACACCAACGAAGAAAAGTGGATATTCATTCAAATTACAAGCTTTCAAAGGTCGTGCATTAAACAACATCAAGACATCAGACCTTGCCAAATCATTGATTATTGTTTTACAACGATCTGCAAAGGCATCAGAATTGATGGAAACCATCACTTTTAACTTCCAATTGGACAAGCATTTTATCTTGACAGTAACAAGAGAAGCTGTTGAAGAGGAAGTAGTCGAAGAAGAAGTTGTTGAAGAAGTTACACCCGAAGAAGAGCCTATTGCAGAAACTGAGGAAGCAACTCCTGAGACTAAAGAAGCAAAGGAAGAGAGCTAAAATTGCCTTTCGTTCTGTTTCCAAATCACTTACATTGAATAGTAAGTAATGTCGTTGGAATATCAGATCATTTAATGGAAAGGAAATCAAGAAAATTCAAAAAACGAGTAAAACGAATATTGCGGTTAGTAGTCCTACTAACCGCAATATTTTTTATGAGCCTTCTTTATTTCTTTGTAAAGAATGATGCCCCCATATTGAAAGGAGATGTGAAATATGGTATTCCTTTCAATAAAGAACAGACCCTTGATATCTATTTTCCCACTTCTCAGCTAGACGAATTTTCTCCTGTTATTGTTTTTATACATGGCGGAGCATGGATTGCTGGTAGAAAAGAATCTATCAACTTGAATCGTTTCAATGGTTGTATCAATGCGTTAAGAGAACAGGGTTACACAGTGATTACTCCCAGCTATACGCTAGCAAGAAAAGGTAAATCACCATTCCCACAAAGTATTATTGATGTTTTCGAATCACTCAATTGGATTAAAGAAAATGCTAACCTCTACAATTTCGATGTAAATAATATTGGTGTTTTTGGAGAATCTGCAGGAGCTCACTTAGCTATGCTAGTCTCGTATGCCAAACCTTCAGCATTCAACCTTAATTTGGATTATATACCTATTCGATATGTGGTGGATGTTTATGGACCGAGTCATCTTGAATCTTTATACATGTCCCAAACGACTGACAGTCTAAAATCAGTTTTATACAAACTACCGGAAGGATTGCGTGAATTTGCGGACATCTCTGAAGTTCTCATCGGATTTGACCCTAAAAAATATCCTCAAAAAGCAAGTGACATAATGAACCTATATTCTCCTTTAAACTACCTTGAAAAAGACTTATCACCTACCCTTATAATTCATGGAGATGCGGATATAGTGGTGCCCATTGATCAATCTCTTTTGCTCAAGAATGGTTTAGACAAGTTCTCAATTGAAAATCAACTTCATATCGTCACACAATCAAATCATGGATTCATAGGAGCAACCGATGTTCAAAAAGACAGTATTCAACAATGGATAGCAGAATTTATCATAGAACATCATGCCTATTGAATTAACCTAATTACTTCAAATTCTGACAACAATTGAAGTGAACTTGAATTAAATATATCATCCATAGGTTGTGTAACTACAAAAAATTGACTTCATAAAAACATAATTTAATCGTCCTCAGAGTGCTTAAAGAAGCAAGTATTGTAACCTTGAGAAAGCTGAAAAAAAAATAACTAATAAAGCTTTTTGCCGCAATGAATTATTTGATTGTTTCTGGCTAAATATTTGTTTTCAATTTTTTTTGATCCAACTTCGCAATGCAATTGGTTTCTAGTAGACTTCAAGTCTGCTAAGAATTAAAAGGGAATCCGGTGAGAATCCGGGACTATCCCCGTAGCTGTAAGCTTTATAAGGCTGTTTTTACCCAATGTCACTGTTCGATAGAACGGGAAGACCAAAACAGTAAAGTAAGTCAGAAGACCTGCCACATGCGAACAAACATTTTAGGCTTTCGGTGGAAGAGTCAGTGATGTAATAATAAATTCAATAGGAGTCTCTCCTATTCCATTTGTTCTACATACTAGATATCGGAAGCTCATTGGTAATAAAAACCTATGAGCAAGTGGTTATTGTATATCGGTAGTTGGTGGTTGACTTTCAATGCATGGAGTCAGTCCAAAGATTCTGTGCGTACTTTCGTATTGATTGATGTAGTAGTATATGAAGACTTACTCAAATCATCAGAAATTGGACTTACTGAAATAGAAATTGATAGTCTGACCCTTCAACAAGCAACAGGCACCAATCTTTCGGATCTCCTAAGAAACAATGCAGCCGGTCAGATTCGATCTTATGGTACTAATGGTCTGACTTCTCCTTCATTCCGAGGTACTGGAGCATCGCATACATCGATTCTTTGGAATGGTATCAATCTACAAAACTCACTTACTGGCAGTTCAGACTTATCCCTCTATCCATCATCTTTTGCCGATGAGGTTTCACTTCAAAAAGGAGGAACTAGTAGTTTGTATGGCAGTGGAGCCATTGGTGGTTCCATTCAGCTCAATAATCTTTCGACTTTCAATCAAGGCTTGGCAGTAGAGACCCAGCAAAAAATAGGCAGTTTCGGAAATTTCTACCAGTCCTACGCGGTAGATTATAGTAATGAAGCATTCAACAGCTCTACCCAATTTTTCCATCGCAAACTTGACAATGATTATTCGTATAAAAACCAATATCAGAACCCTCCGGTCCAAGACACTAGAAAAAATGCAGGCGCCAATCAATGGGGTGTTCTCCAACAAAATGATTGGAAAATCAATGACCAAAGTTTAATCGGCATTAAACTTTGGTATCAGAACAATGATATTGAAATACCCAACTCTATCATAGCCAATGAAGATACGGAAGCGGTTCAAAATGATGAATTTATCAGAGGACTCTTTACATGGAATTATTACCTTGAAAATCTATCTATAGTCTACAAACAAGCCATTTTGTGGCACGCATTGACCTTTCAACCCACTAATGGATTACCATCCAATAGTACGTTACTCACTTCAATTAACCGACTAGAAATGGATTTCTACTTGTCTTCTAACCATTCTCTAATCGGCGGTTTAAATTTCAATTTCGACCAAGCAAAAGTTGACAATTTCATGGGAGAACCCACCCGAAAAAGCACCGCAATCTTTGCATCTTTTAAATCGAATTGGGTCTATGATAAATTCTTGACAGCACTTAGTTTCAGGCAGGAATTAGTAGATGGGGATTTGGTGCCTTTTTCTCCTTCTTTTGGTCTGGAATATCAACCTTTCTCAAAGTTTTGGATACAAGGTAATGTATCAAGAAATTATCGATTGCCCACTCTTAACGACCTTTATTGGATAGGAAATGGAGCGATCGGAAATCCTGACCTCAAACCAGAAACCTCATTCAATTATGAAGGTGGTCTAACCTATGACTTTATTCAAAAACCCTCAAAATTCGATTTTTCTTTAAGTGCAACCTACTATCATTATTTGGTTGACGATTGGATGCAATGGAAAGAAACAGATGGTATTTGGACACCTATCAATATAAAACAAGTCAAATCAGAAGGAATCGAGTCTAAGTTTTCTATGCAACTTGACTGGGACAGTTTCAGTATGTTGTTTGATGCAATATACAACTACACGAGTACTACCAACCAACAGGTTTATTCTGACAATCCTTCTCTTGAAATAGATAAACAGCTGGTTTACACTCCATCTCATGAAGCAAGTTTCAACCTAAAGCTCAAATTCAAAAAATCTGTTTTAACGCTCAACCATACCTATACTGGTTTACAGTATTCAGGTGTTGAAAATTCTTATAGGGAAGTATTCGAACCTTATCAAATCTCGAATATCTATTTCAACCAAAACGTCATTTGGAAAAAAATCAACTTCTCTCTACAAGCAGAAATCAACAATCTACTGGATGTCGACTATGAGAATAGAAGAGGATATCCTATGTACGGAAGAAATTATTCAATAGGACTAGCAATAAAATTTCAAAACAAAAATTAATACAATGATCAATTTTAAAAAACACAATTTTCAATCATTATGCTTGATTGCAGCTCTGTTTCTCTTCTCTTGTGAAGATGAAAATATGGCTCCAGATTTACCCGTAGTAGGTGAAGAAGGTTTTTACGTTGTAAATGAAGGTGGCTGGGGCCATGGAAATACTTCTATCTCCTATTTCAACAAGCTAACCGGTAGTATCGTCAATGACATATATTATTTAGCAAATAATAATACTCCGCTTGGTGATCAAGCACAGTCCATGTCGATTTTAGATACACTAGGATATATCTCAGTTCAAAATTCAGGAAAAATAGAAGTAGTTGATATCAATTCTTTCCAATCGGTTACCACGATTGACGAAGATATTGTGAGTCCCCGTTATATTGTTGGTTATAATTCAGACAAGGCTTATGTTTCTGATTGGGGTGATGGCTTTTCTTCATTTGTAAGAGTTATAGATTTAACAACCAATGAAGTAACCAAATCGATTTCAACTGGTGCCGGTACGAATCAATTGTTGATTCATGACGACAAGCTTTATGCAGTAAATGCCGGAGGGTTTGACAGAGATAATACAATGGTTATCATAAATACTAGTACAGATGAATTAGTAAACACGATTGAACTTGGTGACAACCCTAACAGTTTACAAATAGATGCTGATGGTAATATCTGGGTGTTATGCGGTGGATATACTGCTTATGATGAAAATTGGAATGTTGATTTGGAAAACAGTACAAAAGGATCTTTGATACAACTGAATTCTTCTGGCCAAGAATTGCTAAATCTTTCTTTAGCTGAATTTAGCAAACCTGATCATTTATCTATCACCCAAGATGGGCAGTCTCTATTTTATTTATATAACAGCGGTATTTATAAAATAGATATTACAGCAAGTGAGCTACCTACCACACCGTTCATTGACAAGTCTTTTTATGGCTTAGGTATAGATCCTGTCAATGGAAATATCATTGGATGTGAGGCGCCAGATTTTACCTCTGCTGGCAACGTCATTCAGTATGCCGAAGATGGTTCAATGATTGAAACGATTTCCGTAGGAATAGCTCCAAATAATATCACTTACAAATAAAAGTTATGAGAAAGCAAATTACCATTCGTTTCATTGTCTTGCTTGGTATTACTGCAATATTGGGTCTTTGGAGAGTCCTTTCATCTCATATGGATTTCAGTGAATGGAGTACTTTCTCCCCTTTAGGAGCTATGGCTTTATTTGGGGGAAGCTATTTTAGTTCACGCTCAAAAGCATATGCTTTTCCAATTTTGATTCTATTAATTAGTGATTTAGTCCTAATGCATACTGTATATGCCGAATTTCGTTCAGGTCTACTTTATTCTGGCTGGTATTGGACGTACGGTAGCTTTGCTTTAATGGTGACCATTGGTGAAAAAATCAAACGAAAAGTAAATGTTAAGAATTTCATTTTAGCAGCTCTGAGTGCTGGATTAATCCATTTTGCTATATCAAACTTTGGGGTATGGTTAGGAAGTGGAATCAATCTACTTACTGGAATGCCCTATTCAAGCGATATTCATGGTTTGATCAACTGCTATATAGCAGCAATTCCATATTTTAAAACACTATTACTGGGGAATCTAATTTTTGGTTCTGTATTGTTTGGGGGCTTTGAATTTGCACAATCAAAACTGGAAATTTTGCACCCATTGGCTGTTCGTTCATGAAAATTTGCTCTTTCATACCAGCAGTCACACAGATGATTTATGACTTAGGCTTAGAAAGTGATCTCTATGGGGTCACTTTCGAATGTCCTGCTATCGCATTGCATGAAAAGAAAAAAGTAGTTAGGTGTGTATTAGAAGACAAAGAATATAGCAGTAGAGAAATAGATCGCATTTTTTCACAAAGCAAGGCAGAAGGTCGAAGTTTGTATTATGTGGATCAAGCGGTTCTATCTGACATTGCTCCTGATGTGATATTCACTCAAGATATTTGTGAGGTTTGTCAAATTGATACCGAATGTACGGCAGCGGCAGTATCTAAATTAGATAAAGAAGTAAAGCTTGTGACAATTAGCCCAGATTCGCTGGAAGATGTCTTTGCATCGGTCCTTACTATTGCTAAGGAGTTCAATAGAATAGATCTAGCTCACTCGCATTTAGCTCAACTACAACTGCGTTTAGACAAAATTATAGATCAACAAAGACGCTATCAAATAAGACCAAGACGTGTCTCTCTTTTAGAATGGGTAGATCCCATATATAATTGTGGACATTGGATACCCGATCAGATAGCACTTGCTGGAGGCATTGACATGCTTTCTAACCCATCAGGAGACAGTGTTGTGACCTCCTGGGATAAAATTGTAAAGTATGATCCAGAAGTGTTAGTGATAGCACCTTGTGGTTTCTCAACAGAGCGAAGTTTGGTAGAAATAGAAATAATGACCTCCAAAGCAGAATGGATGAGTTTGAAAGCGGTAGCTAACCAAGAAGTTTACATAGCCGATTTTGACTTGTTTACTCAGCCAAGTGCTTCTACACTAGTAGATGGAATTGAATTGCTTTCAACTGTATTTAATCCAACCTATTTCAATCTAGATACAAGGCTGAAGCCAAAACTAAAATCACTCAAAGAATTACAATTAATATGAGTTTTACAGAAGTTAAAACTTGTCCGTCATGTGCTACTGAATTCACATGCCTTACCTATCATTGCTGGTGTTCAGTCTTTCCTACCCTCCTGCCATTAAAAGATTCGTTTGGTTGTTTATGCGCTAAATGCATGAAAGCATCTATCAAAAAAGAAATCGAATTATTCATGGACTCTCTGACTTCTGACAGAATCAAACAAATACAAGCGCTCGGCAAGCCCAACGAATTCATAGAAGGAATTGATTATAACATCAATAATGAAGGGGCATGGGTCTTTAGCTCATGGTACCTGCTTAGACAAGGATATTGTTGTGGAAACGGGTGCACAAACTGTCCATATCCAGTGGATTGAAATTGAAATCGAAGCTGAATAGCAATTCAACCTAAATCAATAGTTATTTTCAATTATTCCATAAATTGCCAAAATGGGATTAGTTAATAATCTGTTAAATCATCTAAAAATTAAAGATTTCGTTACTTCTTCAAATCGATCATTTTCGATAAAGGAAAAAATAACTTTCTCATGCATCTGTGGATTGTTTATATTCTTTTTCCTTCTTTTTTTTCAACCTTTTGGAGTGAATAATTACGACCCAAATGAGACTATTTCTTCAGAATTTTTCACTGCCACATTCCTATTTTCTATGGTCACATCAATGCTAATAGCATTTAATGAGCTTGTTATCTTCCCAATCTTCTTGAAAAGGATTACCAATAGGAGCCTAATTTTTTGGATTATTTGGTCTTTAATTTGGCTTGGAACTGGGCTTTTTATAATGTACAATTTCATGGGAAACTGGCACGACTGGTTCTGGACTAGCTACTTCGAATTTATCTTAAATGTGGTTTTACTCTCATCCATCCCATTAATCGGATTGATGGTATTTCAAAGAATGAAATCATTAAAAACTTCATTAAAAAAAGCTTATGAATATGATAATCACAATGACAAAAAAAATGACCTAATCGTTCTAACAGCTGAAAATGACAAAGACAAATTCTCAATCAAATTCAAAAACTTGGTCTATATACAATCTGAGGAAAATTACATTTCTATATTTCATTTAAGTAATAATAATTTAAACAAAACACTATTTAGGAAAAGTCTAAAATCAGTTCTAGATGAAGTCTATGACTCTGCCTTGATAAGATGTCATCGTTCATACATCATTAACCTTCAACACCTTTCTATGATAGAAGGCAACAAAAACAAGCTCCAGTTACTACTTGACCATGTACCTTTTAAAATTCCAGTATCTCGGAATTATGCAGACGCGATTATCAATCTTGTAGATAATAAATAAACGGTTCATCCCAAATGCTGATTATTCATCCCAAACTCGAATTTTCAAGCAACCGACGGTGAATGAAGGATGTCATACTGACAAACAAAACTTCAAATACAATGAACAATCTCATAGCTTATCGAAATCCAGATATCTGGAAAAACACTTTGTCTTTCATGATTGCCATCACTTTTATGATTGTATGGCTTCCATTCATTAGATCTCTCTTTGATGGAGAAACTTACGAATGGGGAACCAATTACTTTGGATACTATATAGGAGGAAAAGGCGTAACCGCCAGTTTTATATATCTTATTATTCAAATGGCCTTCTATATCATATTGATGAAATCGATTTATTGGATCCAGAATCGGAATATATTCTATGCACTCATTTCCCTTTGGTTTGTTAATTCATTTGGAAATATTCTGTTTGAAGTATATCAAGATGGCGATGCAATGTTTCATGGTGACACTATGAACGTTCACATTTCAATCTTATGGATTGTTATTCCATTGTCTGCATTAGCATTGGCTCTAATAATTGCAACGATAATTTCGGACAAAAACAGAACAGAAGTCAATATCCCATGGAATTACAAAAATAAAGTTTTAGCCTATATAATTTTTGGTTTCATACCCATACAATATCTGCTTTTAGCATTTGGAGAAACTCATGGCATTAGTGACAAAATTGGCGTCATAATCTCCATTTCACAATGCTATGCATTGCCATTTATGTATAAGCCATGGCAATCAAAATAGTATTTTTTTCTAAGAATGGTCTATTTAGGATAGACCATTCAATTTTCCTCATGTCATGTTTACAATTTTTGTTTACTTTCAAGGAACAATTACAACATTCTCATTCATGGCGGTATTTAAAAAAATAATGAAAGGCCTTACGGTCATAGTTTTTTTTCTACTTTTTATAACATTACTGTTTTTCAAACAGGAAAGTTATCAATTATATAAGGTGCTCACTTTTTTTAATGAGGACGTAATCTCTCAAAATTTTCGCGGAATTAAAGATATATTCCGAACCAAAACAATTGTAAAATCCGACAGTCCTTATCAATTTCCTAAAGCTGCAAAATCTATCAACCTACCTTCGAATTTCACTTCATCTGACTCCACCCTATTCACACAAGATTTTCTTGAACACACCTTAACAGATGCACTCGTAATAATTCAAAATGACACGATCATTTATGAAAATTACTCGAACGGATTTTCTCCAAATGATGTCCATATATCATGGTCTATGGCGAAATCTGTGATCTCCGGGCTATTCGGTATTGCAGTGGATGAAGGGTATATCAATAGTATCGAGGAAACGGTGACCGACTATCTTCCAGAATTAAAGAATACAGGTTACGATGGAATCAGAATAAAAGATGTATTACAAATGTCCTCGGGTGTGGGATTCAATGAAGACTATGGAGATTTCAACTCAGATATCAACATTATGGGTCGCTATTTCGCTTTAGGTATGCCAATGGCCGAATTCGCAAAAACATTAAAAAACAAATATGAACCAGGCACCTACAATCATTATGTAAGTATTAACACACAAGTGCTTGGAATGATATTGACAGAAGCAACAGGAATAAGCGTTACACAATATATGCAAGAAAAAATGTGGTCTCCATTGGGTGCATCATCTGATGCCTATTGGATAATCGATAATTCAGATATGGAATTCGTTCTCGGAGGTCTTAATGCCACAGCGTTAGATTATGCGAAACTTGGTCAGTTGTATCTGGATTCAGGTAGATGGAATGGAAAGCAGATTGTTCCAGAAAGTTGGGTACTTGCTTCAATAACACCTGACGCACCTCATTTGATGCCAGGTAAAAGGAAAAATGCGTACTACAAAGAAGGATATGGTTACCAATGGTGGATACCGATTAATTCTAAAGGTGAATTCAATGCGCAAGGAATCTATGGCCAATACATCTATATTGATCCTAACAGGGATCTTGTCATCGTTCGATTAGCTTCAAATTATCATTTTAAAAATGATGCTGATAAAATATACCACAACTTAGAAATAGATATGTTTAGAGCTATTGCTAACCAATTGGATTAATAATTAATTGATACGTTCTTTCGAATTCTCAATTCTAAAGGTCCATGCTTTGCTATCTTTCCAAAGCGTTTGATCTATATTTTCTGGTAAAGAAATAATCAAACCATTTTCGTCATCATATCTATATTCGAGTTGTTCGTTATATCCCAGCAATGATATTTGAGTTGACTCTGAAGGTTTCAAATATCGAATCGTTAATTGATCAGACAAGGATTTTAACTTAATGGCATAATAAGTATTGGTACCTTTTTTCTTTGTATACCTGATAGTATCACCTTCCCCAAAAACGGTATTCAATTTCTCTGTTCCATAAATTGCTTCACTATTGACTTGCATCCACTCGCCAATTTGTTGTAAACAAATGATGCTTGCCTCCGGAATTTCTCCACTAGCTTTCGGTCCAATATTCAAAAGGTAGTTCCCTCCTTTTGAGGCCACATCGATCAATTGATATATCAACGCTTCCGTTGATTTCCAGTTTTCATCCGTTTGATCAAAACCCCATGTATCATTCATAGTCATACAGCTTTCCCAATCAACATCTGATGCTCCTGCTAATATTTCCTGTTCTGGAGTACCAAAATCTCCAACAAACTCTCCTTCTGCGTTCATTCCTTGCATACCTTGCCTACCTTTATCAATTCTATTATTAATAATTATATCGGGCTTCAAATCCATCACAAAATCATAGAGGTCTAATGCCTGTTCATGCGTGTAATCTTTTATCCATTCCCCGTCAAACCATAAGATAGCAGGGTCATAATTTTCGATCAACTCTTTAAGTTGTGGTTTCAAATAACTTTCTATGTACTTAGGAAATTCGGGATTAATCTTTGCATTTTTATCATTGTAGTTGGGTTCATTGATGGCTTGGGCTTGAGGGTGATGCCAATCCATTATTGAATGATATAAACCAAATTTGATATCATACTTCTTACAAGCTTTCGCCAATTCTTTTAGAATATCTTTTTTGTAGGGTGTAAAATCCATGACATCATAATCCGATACTTTTGAATCCCAAAGTGAAAATCCATCATGGTGTTTTGAAGTAATCACAATGTATTTTACACCTGCTTCTTTTGCCAATTTCATCCAAGCATCCGCATCATACAATGTAGGATTAAATTCCTTTGCATACTCTTCATATCTACTCACTGATATTTCTTGAGTGTCCATGATCCACTCAGCAATGATATTCGTTTCTTTCCCTTCATGTATACCTGCAGGAACTGCGTATACTCCCCAATGAATAAACATTCCGAATTTGGATTCACGCCACCATTCCATCCGCTGATCCTTCGTAAGTACTTCTACGGCCGATTCTTTTTGCACGTTAGTTTTGGTATTACATGCTTGTATTAAGCATACAATAAGTAAGAGAAGATTAATCTTTTTCATCTCTCAATATATCTATTTTTACTAAAACCTGAGCGGTCATTCATTTGTTTTGATCCTGTAATTGATTCATTGAATTATTTTTGCTGTATATGAAAAAAAAGCTTAGTACCAATATCTTCATCTCAAAAGCAGAAGATCGACAATCCTTGATGAATGCTTTTTATCAAAAAAAATACCCTTACTATTTTGAAGAATTATCAGAGCTAAATGTTCTGATCATTTCACCTAAAACTATTCTGTCCTTTATCAATGAAGAACTCATTCATGATAATCAAGCCATTGTGAATCGTACGGGACAGCCTTTAAATACAATGTCTTCAGGTGAGAGAAAAAGAGCTTTTTTTGAATATACTTTGAGTCTGCAACCTGATGTGGTAATTCTTGATCACTTTTTGGACAATATTGACCTAACAGCTAGAACGGAATACATTCAATTATTAAAGGATAAGTATTTGGATGTAAGCATTATCAACATATACTCAAGAACCGATGACAGACTTGAATTCATTCCATCTGATATAATGGATGTTTCTGGCAATTTTCAGCTTAACGAACAAGTATTAATTCCTGAAAGTAAGCAATTTTCAGTTGACAATAAAGTACCAATTCCTCTTCCTCCAGCCAATGATAAACCCTATGTTGGAACCTTGGTTGAATTTAAAGAGGTATCGACTTCTTATCTTGGAAAGCCTATTCTCAACAGAATCAATTGGACTATAAATTCAGGGGATTTTTGGCATCTGCACGGACCCAATGGAAGTGGTAAGACAACACTACTAACCATGATTACAGGAGACAATCCTAAAGCTTATGGACAAAATATTTCTCTTTTTGGAAAGAAAAAAGGATCGGGTGAATCGATATGGGAGATCAAACAAAAAGTAGGATATTTCACATCTAACATGACGTTTCAATTTTGGCGCTTGCAAAACATAAGAGATATGATTACGTCTGGGTTTTATGATTCCATCGGACTCTACACGACCCCAGGAGATCATCAAGTATTATTAGCTAATCAATGGTTAAATTATATAGGATTGAGCTCTTTTGCTGATGTCCCTTTTGTCAAACTAAGTTTATGTCACCAGCGGATGGTCATGATCGCCAGAGCCATGGTCAAACACCCTCCACTCCTAATCCTAGATGAGCCCTCTGTCGACTTAGATGAAGCCAGTGCGCAATTGATGACATCACTGATTAATAAGATTTCTAAAGAAAGCACAACCACATTAATCTATGTTTCTCACAGAATTGAGGCTGGACTATTTCCAACGCATCAATATGAATTAATACCTTCTGAAGATGGTTCAACTGGTTTGGCTTCTTAACACTTATTTTAATAATAATAATGTCAAAAAAAGGCAAAGGACATGTTTATAAATTTGAACCTTTCAAGGGAAGAATTAACTTCGCACTAATTCTTTAGAACTAGAGCATTTGATGGTATTGTTCTTATTTTAAAGAACAATACCATCAATAATTACCATGGAAGACATGATTTTCTATGATAGGTTGCAATTTGGCTTCACTATCACCTTTCACTACCTATTCCCACAGTTGACCATGGGGCTTTCGCTCATCATTGTCTATTTCAAATGGAATTTTTTGAGAACATCTATTGAAAAGTACAACGATGCTGCTAAGTTCTTCATGAAAATTTTTGCCATCAACTTTACCATGGGTGTGATCACTGGCATACCTATGGAGTTCCAATTTGGCACTAATTGGGCAAAATTTTCTGAACTCACTGGAGGTATCATTGGCCAAACACTTGCAATGGAAGGAATATTCTCATTTTTCTTAGAGTCTTCATTCCTTGCACTTTTCATTTTTGGTGAAAAATTAATGGGCCAAAAGCTGCATCTGATCACCGGAGTTTTGGTATTTATTGGTTCGTGGGCAAGTGGATTTTTCATTTTAGCAACCAATGCCTGGATGCAACACCCAGTTGGCTATGAAATCTTAGAAAATGGTAAGTTCGTTCTAACCAACTTCTCTGCCTTGTTCACTAATCCATGGTTACTGCCCGCTTTTTTACACAACCAAATGGCCTCACTGGTAACTTCCTCCTTCGTGGTGGCAAGCATGGGTGCTTTTTATTTACTGAGCAATCGCAACATAGAACATGGTAAGCTTTTTCTTCGCACAGGCGTAATATTTGGTTTTATATCCAGCGTGTTAGTGATTTTTCCAACAGGAGATATGAATGCCAAAAATGTTGTAAAATATCAACCTGCCACTTTTGCGGCCATGGAAGGTATTTTTGAAACTGAAGAAGGGGGTTCAGAAATTGTCATCATTGGACAACCCAATATGGTTGAGAAGAAACTAGATAATAAAATTGCAGTACCCAATATTTTGAGTTTTCTAACCTATCAAGAATGGGAACAGCAAATTGATGGTATGGATAAATTCAGCTCAGATGAACTTCCAACAAACATTCCAGGATTATACTACAGTTATCATATAATGGCTGGCCTAGGCACCATTTTTATAGCAGTAATGGGATTGGCATTGTTGTTCATGGTTAAGAAGAAATTAGTACAGACACCAACACTTCTTTGGATCATAGTTTTTATGTTTCCGTTTCCATATATAGCCAACATTGCAGGATGGTATGTTGCAGAACTTGGACGCCAACCTTATCTCGTCTATGGCCTTTTACGAACAGTCGAAGGAATTTCTCCAACCGTGTCCTCTGGCAATACCCTCTTCACATTTCTCGGATTTGTTGGATTGTACATGCTTCTTGGACTACTATTCCTACTAGTGGTTGGAAGAACTATTTATACTGGACCTCAAACACAAAAACATTAGTCATGGAAATTTTTTGGTACATTCTAATTTCATTGATTGTAATCATCTTCTTCCTTTTAGATGGCTATGACTTTGGGACAGGAATCATTCATTTATTTTTTGCAAAAAAGGAAAAAGACAAAGAAGTTATTTCTAAAGCAGCAGGACTTTTTTGGGATTCAAACGAAGTGTGGCTTGTAGCTGCTGGTGGATTGATCTTTATGGCATTTCCAACTTATTATGCTTCCGTATTTTCAGGATTTTATTTACCACTTATCATGGTTCTTTGGTTAGTAATATTTAGAGCCATTGGCCTAGAATTAAGAAGTCAATTCAACTATCCAATGTGGAAGAATATTTGGGATCGTGCTTTTGGTGTATCTAGTTTATTATTAGCCTTATTCTTCGGCATGGCCTTAGCCAACATTGTTAGAGGTGTTAACCTTGGAGGAGTAGAAAATGGAAAATCATTGTATGAAGCGCATTACTTCTTTCTACCCCTATGGAATGGAAGCTTTAGTCCAACTAGTGATCATCCTGGTGTAATAGATTGGTTTACGCTGATAATTGGTTTAATCGCCGTTGTTGTTTTGGCAATACATGGTGCACATTGGATTATTCTCAAAACCAATGCTTCTATCAATGATCATCTAAAGACAGTGGTGCTTATAATGAATATTGTTTTAGTCGCTCTTACGGTTCTTTCATTGATTGTATGGCATTTGATCAACCCACAACCATTCAGTAATTTTATGGATCGACCGTGGATGTTTCTTTTTCCTACCATCTATTTGACAGGTCTTTTCTCCATTTTCTTTGTTAAAAATGATTCCTGGCGATTCGGGGCATCATCGCTGTTGATCATTGGTGGAATCTCTGCTTCTTTAGCTTCTATATTTCCTGAAATATTACCTTCAACCAATAATCTAAATCCTGGGCTAACTATCTATAATACCTCAACAAGTGTCTATGGTATGAATGTCGCATTACCCTGGGCAATTATTGGAATTGTACTCCTGGTAGCATATTTCATCATACAGAAGAAACTCACATCTGGCAAAATTGATGAGATGGATTATGGGCATTAATATTTCAGGTTTCTATTTCAATATTTGTACCCATTCCAATGAGCATGCATTAATTATGATTGACGTTCATTAGGTTTACACTATGAAAGGCATCCCAGTCTATAGTATTGATCGATTCAAAGAAGATGGTAAAAGGCCCTATCAGGTTGAGATATTTGATGCCAATCGGCACTTTGAAGTAGAATATCCACATTGTCATGATTTTTTCGAAGTGCTTTTCTTAACCAAGGGATCAGGAAAACACATCATCGATAGTAACCAGTATGAGATAGAGCCACCTTGCATATTCTTTCTGAGCCCGGGACAAGCACACAAACTAGAGCTCTCACAAGATGTTGCTGGTTATATATTTTTGTTCACCGGTGAGTTTTTCTTGCTTGACAAAAGCAATCAAAACAAACTATTGGAATACCCCTTCTTCTTTAACGTAAAGCAGGACAATCCTCCGCTGGTCATCGAAGACCAAAAAGACGAAGTATTTCTCTCCTCTCTTTTTAATCGAGGATGTGATTTAATGCACCATGATTCTAATAATCAAGATGAAATTCAACATGCTTTACTAGCATTAATTCTTAGCACTTGCGAACAGCTATATCCACCCGAACTACGAGAAGGAGAAAAGCAAAAAAGCCATGTTATGGTCAAAAGATTTCGGGAGTTGATTGAGGAAAAATACCATCTCAATTTGAGTATCAAAGAATATGCAGACTTGATGAATGTAAGTGAAAATCACCTAACTTCATTGGTAAAAGAAAGAACCTCAAAAACATCCAAGGAACTTATTAGAGACAAGCAAGTACTTGAAATTAAGCGACTTTTAAAACATTCTGACCTGTCTATTACGGAAATTTCCCATCGTTTGAATTTCAAAGACCAATCCTATTTTAGTAAGTTTTTCAAGAAATCAGAAGGTGTTACACCTTTAGATTTTAGAGCGAATCATTGAAAAGTACCTATATTATTTACTTTTTAACCATGGTATTTCCTTTGGATTACTACACTTTTGCAGCGGATTTAGTAGAAGTCCATTAGAATAGTATTGAAAACAACAAAAATCATGGTCATACGACGCCTGTCTTTGACCTGTTATAACACGTAAAAATTATGGGAAATTATTTCAACACATTGTCTCTTAGGGAGCAGTTGGATCAATTAAGCGTAGCGGAATTCATGGATGGTTCCGAGTTCGCAGATGGTGTGGAAGCACTAAAAGGAAAAAAAATAGTGATCGTTGGTGCTGGTGCACAAGGTTTAAACCAAGGTTTGAATATGAGAGATTCAGGACTGGATATTTCTTACGCCTTAAGACAAGTAGCTATCGATGAAAAAAGAGCTTCTTATGTGAATACTAGTGAAGCTGGTTTTACTGTAGGTACTTATGATGATCTAATTCCTACAGCTGATGTTGTTATTAACTTGACACCAGACAAGCAACACACTGCGGTTGTAAAAGCAGTCATGCCCTTGATGAAAAAAGGATCCACCCTGTCCTACTCACACGGCTTCAATATCGTCGAAGAAGGCACTCAGGTCAGAGAAGATATCACTGTGATCATGGTCGCACCTAAGTCTCCAGGATCAGAGGTAAGACAAGAATATTTAAGAGGATTCGGCGTGCCAACATTGATCGCTGTACACCCAGAAAATGATCCAGAAGGTAAAGGTTGGGCGCAAGCCAAAGCTTATGCTGCTGCAACAGGTGGACATAGAGCTGGTTGTTTGAAATCATCTTTCGTTGCTGAAGTAAAATCTGATTTGATGGGTGAGCAAACGATTCTATGCGGATTGTTGCAAACGGGTTCTATTCTTTGCTTTGACAAAATGGTCGAAGAAGGTGTTGACAAAGCTTGGGCAGCAAAATTCATACAATATGGATGGGAAGTGATCACTGAGTCATTGAAGCACGGTGGTGTATCAGGCATGTTGGATAGATTGTCTAATCCTGCAAAAATCAAATGTTTTGAAATTTCTGAAGAATTGAAAGACATCATGAGACCTCTATTTCAAAAGCATCAGGATGATATCATGTCAGGAGAGTTTTCTTCTACAATGATGGCTGATTGGGCCAATGACGATAAAAACTTATTGTCTTGGAGAGCTGCCACTGGAGAAACAGCATTTGAAAAAACTGAAATTGCGGATGTAGAGATCACTGAGCAAGAGTATTATGACAAAGGCTTGTTGATGGTAGCTATGGTTAGAGCTGGTGTTGAGTTGGCTTATGAAACAATGACTGAAGCAGGTATCCAAGGACCTTCTGCTTATTATGAATCGCTACATGAAACACCATTAATTGCTAACACAATTGCAAGAAAGAAATTGTTTGAAATGAACCGAGTGATTTCTGATACCGCTGAGTACGGATGTTACCTATTCGATCATGCTTGTAAGCCTTTGTTAGGTGACTTCATGAAAACGGTAAGCACTAACATCATCGGTAAAGACTACAATGATGGAATTGATGCGGGCGTTGATAACGTACAATTAATTCAGGTCAACGAAATCTTGAGAGGACACGACATTGAGTACGTAGGTTCAGAATTGAGACATGCGATGACTTCAATGAAGCAAATTGCATTAGGTTAAGTCAATACCGTAAACAAAATAAACTTAAAAAAAAGGCCACCTCTTGCGGAGTGGCCTTTTTTTATTCTTTTTCATTCTCCTCAAAGACCTAAACAAAGATTTGTTACTTCCAAGGCAGCATCAGTACAGTCATCCCCATCACAAGGATAATTGTCACCATTCCATTCGTAATGACAACTGGTCCCATCACAACATGCCTGAATTTCACCGCCAGTGGTACAATTAACAGGAACAGCATTGCATACTTCGGGTGTTACATCATCCGCAGAACAATATTGAAAAATAATTAGTGTGAATAATAATAACATTGTAAGAATTCCAACCTTCTTCATTTCCTTCATAATATATAGTGTTTTAGTTAAGCTCCAATTTATCAAATTGTCAACGTAATTTATTCTTACCAGAAATTTTATATAAAAAAAGGCCACTCCTTTCGGAGTGGCCTTTTTTTGAGTGTAAGCAGTAGCTTATTATTTTTCTTCTTTCTTCGCTTTAGGAGCGGCTTTTTTTGCTGCTGGCTTTTTAGCAGCTGGTTTCTTTTCTTCTTTCACTTCAGCTTTAGGTGCAGCTTCTTTTTTTGCAGCTGCCTTTTTAGGAGCCTCTTTCTTAGGTGCTTCCTTTTTTGCAGGTGCTTCGACAACAGCTTCAGCTTTTACTTCTTCTTTTTTCTCAACTTTCTTGCCCTTTGAAGCGTTTTGTTTGAATTCTTCTTTGATTGCTTCCACATCAACTTTCTTGATGATTGGTTGCTTACTCAAAAGTTGTATAGTTGCTACTTTTCCTTTAGCTACTACTTTATTTCTTCTTCCTTTTCTTTTTAATCTAGTTACAGCCATTGTAATACTCTTAAAATTCGAGGTGCAAAACTATGATATAAACTCCCTAATTCAAAACTAATTGCTAAGCTAATTTTAACTTAACAAAAAGTCCTAAGAGAACGACAATTCTAAGACTTACTTACCACTACAGAACTACGTCATACTTAGAATGAAAACACCGTTTGCGTTGAACCCTTGACTTGTCATTTTATATTTAATCCTCAACACGAATTACTTGACAGGACTCAGAGTATACTCTCTGACTAGATGTGTTTAGCTAACTTCTATTAAGTTGACAAAATCACTCTTCATTTTACAGTACACCTATAAAAAAAGCATAAGGATTAACCATTGAATACAAACAAGAATAATTTTCAAAGAATTTAATTAATTAATATCAATGAAAAATTCTTATCTGATCCTTTGTCATAAAGAAAAAATCAAATCAGTTTAGAATAAATTCATTAAAAATTAACGTAACTTCATTAGCTTAGATATTATTCGAAAACAAAACTCAATATTATGAATAGAAAAAAGTTCATTAAAAAAATTTCTACAGGAATTTTAGTAGGTGTTCCGTTCATTGCACTAACAAGATGTTCAGAATCTGACGATGGAGATGATACAATGGACCCGTCTCAAGGTGATTGCCTTGGGAATGGTACTTCTCATACAATCAGTGCAAACCATGGCCACACATTGATTATTAACCCTTCAGATGTTAGCGAAGGAGTTGAAAAAACTTATACTATAACTGGGAGTGCTACACACCCACATACTATCACTGTTACCGCCTCAATGTTTGAACAATTAAAAAACAATGAATCAATTAGTGTAGGGTCTTCGAATGACCAAAGTCATTCACACTCAATCACTATTAGTTGTGTTGTGTGATTTTACGTCAGACTCATTCAATATAGATAACTAGTCCTAATTGAGTATTTAATTTTAGGACTAGTTTTAATATATTATGCATCAGAAAGAAACCTCCCACTGAACTCTTATTCGCAAACCATCTTCATCCTGTCCATTCTGCTTCACATTTAACCACGAACATTCAGCAGTTAACTTGTTTCTATGGCCAGAAAAAAACCAATTAGTCACAAAAGTATATTCATACTCTGTCAATGTCAAATTGGAATCTGGGCGGTACTGAGCATACCTTATTGCTATTTCTAATGGCTCAGGAAAAGCATCAAAATAGGTCTGCGGAAAAGTACCTAACTGCGCATACCCACCTTTTAAAACTCGTGTAGTAGTATTGACCTGGTCATAGATTTCCTTCCAATGATACTCCTGCAACCAAGAAAAACCATTTTTCTTAAAAGCAGATTCTACAAAGTATTGTTGAGTTCTGTATTGTCCAAATTCTCCTTCCTCAGGATAACCTTCTAACTGTCCTCCTCCGCTTTGCGAAAAGCGGGTGAATTGACTCACATTGTAAACATAACCACCAGCAAAATGCCCCTGCCATTCATCTCTTTTTACGAGATTTGATCCTGCAAATTTCATTTCTTTACCAAAAACATTCCATTGCAATCGAGTTTGATACATCAACTTAGTATCATCATCCACATACGCCCCACGTCCTGTACCATTAAAAGCACCAAGCCAATAAGACAAATTCAGTGCTCCACGCCCTTCGAGATTACCGAAGATGGTCAAACCAATTTGCCTATCAACAGTGAATGGTTTTGTTATTATTGACCTTTCGGCAGTTTCTTGTTTTCCCGAAGAAATAACTCGAGCCGAATTATATCGCACCTTATATTGACCCACTTGCAACCTGAAAGCATCAGAAAAAGAATAAATCGCCCAAAAATCCAACAAATTAGCACTTGCTAATTCATACTCCATGTAGTATTCTAATTTGGTCGTAAAGGCAGTCCCTCCAATTTTCATTCTGGCCCTTCTAATTTGCAATATATGCTGGTCATTAGCACTTAAACTTTCCAGTGTAGAAGGATCTTGCTCGAAGGGATAAGAATATCTGAATTGAAGCCTAAGTTCAAAATTCATGGTATTGACCCCATCGGAAGATTCCAGATGCCAACCTTTTCCGCCATATGACAAGTTATACTTTGTTTCGGTAGTGTCTGTTTGTGCAACGGACCTAACTGCCAGTAAGGCTAGGACTAATGAAAGAAAATTACGTTTTACTAAAATGGAATGAATCAATAAATCGATGAATATGGTTAATTTCAAATCTAGTGATTTCCATCCAAATTTGATGCAATAAAAAACCCCATCTCAAATTTCTTTGAAATGGGGTTCGATATTCTAAAAAGACTAAGCTTAAATATTTAGGCCTCTTCTTTTGCCTTACTTTCAGCGTTCATTATCGCAGTTTGTCTTTTGATAGAATTATTATGAATCAATTCATATAAATCATGAACGAATTCCTCTTGTAGCAATAACTTTTTACCCTTAGTCACTCTACCTTCCATGATCTCTTCATATCTACCAACCTGAAGAATGGTAATATCATGCTCTTTTTTATGCTCTGCAATCTCTTCTGCAACTTGCATTCTTTGAGCCATTACTTCTAGTAATTCATTATCGATTTTATCGATTTTGCTTCTTAAATCTTTCAACCTAATTTCGAAATCGACATCTTCGGAATCAGCGTGACGAATGATCAATCGATCAAGTATAGCACCTAATGTCTTTGGAGTCACTTGTTGTGCTGCATCACTTAGTGCATTGTCAGGATCAATGTGTGATTCAATGATCACTCCTTCCATCTGCAAGTCAAATGCCTTTTGTGATATTGGTTCAATCAATGCTCTATTACCAGCAATGTGACTCGGATCACAAACGATTGGTAATTCAGGTATCAATCTCTTCAATTCTATCGGAATCTCCCATGAAGGATCATTTCTATAAGGCGAACCAGTCGCAGCAGAGAACCCTCTATGGATTGCTCCTAATTTAGTAATGCCAGCTTGATTAATTCTTTCTAAAGCTCCAACCCACAATTGTAAATCTGGGTTAATTGGATTTTTAACAAGCACAGGAACGTCATGCCCTTCAAGTGCATCAGCCACTGCTTGCACTGCAAAAGGATTTACGGTAGTTCTTGCACCTATCCATAGAATGTCTACGCCAAATTGAAGAGCCAATTCAACATGCTCTGCCGTAGCTACTTCTACCGCTGTCATTAATCCTGTTTCTTCTTTTGCTTTTTGTAGCCATTTCAAGCCAACAACGCCAATTCCTTCAAATGAACCAGGTCTAGTTCTTGGTTTCCAGATACCGGCTCTTAATACTTGAATGTTAGTGTTAGCTTTGATTTCTCTTGCTGTTGCCAGCACTTGCTCTTCACTCTCTGCGCTACACGGTCCTCCTATGATTAAAGGCGTATTTAAGCCTTCAATCCAGTTCTCCATGGGTGATAAAGTCAAATTAATTTTCATCTTTTTAAAATATTCAGTTATACCATTTGATTTGTTTTGGTCTTGTCACTTATTCCGTCCAAGACTCTTCTAATATCATTTGCATTTTGCATGGTTTCAACTAGATCTTCTTCGCTTCCTTCGTCGATGTGTTGTTTAAAGGCCGCTAAATTATCTATATATGCTTCCAATGCATTGGAAATGTGTGTTTTATTTTGTTTAAAAATTGGTGCCCACATCTGTGGTGAGCTTTTTGCCAACCTTACTGTGGACTCAAATCCACTACCCGCCAAGTTAAAAATGCTAGCCTCATCCTTTTCCAATTCGAGAACCGTTTGTCCTAAAACAAAAGAACTGATGTGGGAAATATGCGAAACGTACGCAATGTGCAAGTCGTGAGATTTGCTGTCCATTTGAATAACATTCATACCTAATGCATCCAAACACTTTTCCGCTACTGTAAATGCTTCATGACTACTTTCATTAACATCACAGAGAATACCTGTTTTATCATTGAATAATTCTGCAAAAGCTGCTTCAGGTCCTGAATTCTCAGTTCCTGCAATAGGATGGGCTGCAACAAATTGTTTTCTATTTACATGGTTTTTCAATGCTTCACATATGTCTTGCTTAGTAGATCCTAAATCCATCACTACAGTCGATTCTTTTATTTGATCAAGAATTGAAGGTAATAAAGTTGCCATTGCAGTGACGGGTACAGCGATCATAACCAAATCGGCTATTGTTAATGCACTATCTATTTCCATCACTTCATCCACTAACCCTAACTCCACGGCCTTTTGACCATTTGCCACGTTGGCATCTACACCGATTAATCGATCCGCAAAACCAACTTGTCTTAGCTTCAGTCCGACTGAACCGCCAATCAAGCCCAAACCTATAATTGCTACATTCATGCTTTTACTGTTTCCAATCGTAACAATACTTTATTAAATACTTCGGTTGTAGAACACAATGAGATTCTTAAATATCCTTCCCCATTACTTCCAAAAACAGTTCCCGGAGTAATGAAAACATTATGTCCATGTAATATCTCATCAACAAATTCTTCGCTCATTCTACCAGCAGGGATTTTAGCCCAAATGAACATACCAGATTGTTCTGGATCATGCGCACACCCAATTACATCTAAAATTTGCTCAGCCAATACCCTTCGTCCTCTATACTCTTCATTGATACTTTCAAACCAAGAAGTAGGTAATTGTAGTGCTTTGACGGCTGCATCCTGGACAGGTCTAAACATTCCTGAATCGACGTTGGATTTAACTCTTAATATGGCATCAATGTATTCTTTTCGACCAGAGACCATTCCTACTCTCCAACCTGCCATATTAAATGCCTTACTCATAGAATTTAGTTCAATGCAATTTTCCATGCTACCTTCAACTGAAAGCATACTCATAGGATTGTCATTTAGGATAAAACTATATGGATTATCATTTACCACTAATATGTTATGCTTTTGGGCAAACATGGATAAATTCTCAAATACACTTTTATCTGCTTTTTTACCCGTTGGCATATTAGGGTAATTGACCCACATCATCTTGGCACTTGCCAATACCTCTGGGTCAATTTGATCAAACTGTGGTGTCCAACCATTTTCTTCTGTCAAATCATAAAACACAACTTTAGCGCCCATCATTTCTGCCGCTGTGCGATACGCAGGATACCCTGGGTTAGGAACTAGTACTGTATCACCGGCATTAAGAAATGCCATAGAAATGTACATGACACCTTCTTTGGATCCTAAAAGAGGAAGTATCTCCGTTGTAGGGTCTAACTCAACATTATAATGCGTCTTGTAGAAACCACCAATTGCTTGTCGCAATTCAGGAATTGATCTATACGACTGATAAGCATGTTTTGATGTGTCTTTGGTACTCTCAATAAGTTGATCAGCCACTTCTTGTGCAGGTGGTAAATCAGGGCTTCCTATACCCAAATTAATCACATCATGACCCTTTGCAATCATACCGCGTATCTCATCCAATTTTTTGGAAAAGTAGTATTCTTTGACTTCCGATATTCTATCTGCTACTTGTATCATCCTGTTGGTATTATTCCTTTTTTGTATTCTCCGTGCACTTTTATGCTTTCCGAACTCTTGGCTACTTCTTTCATGGCCTTTTGGTATTCGGTATAATCATCCCAAATCACGTCTATGTTAAATGCATATCTGTAGGGTTCTCCCACAATTGGCATAGACTGAATCTTGGTCAAATTGATCCCATGATCTCTAAAAGCCATTAGCACATTCGCCAGACTACCTGGATCATGTTTAGTGATTATCCTCAAGGAAGCCTTTTGTGGAATATGCGAATGACCGTTCAATCGGCTTTTAAGAATTAAAAATCGGGTATAATTCTTTTTATTCGTCTCAATATTTTCACTCAAAACATCCATTCCAAAAATATCTGCTGCCTTGTGACTGGCAATAGCACCTGCATGAAGCATACTTTCATCCCTGATCATCCGAACGCTATCTGCGGTATCATCTCCTTCAGTCAATTTCAAATTGGGGTACTGAGATAGAAAATCCGCACATTGCAATAAAGCCATGGGATGAGAGTAGACATGAGTCAATTCCTCCATTTTCACCCCTTTATTTGCTATAAATTGCATTTCTATTCTGATATATACTTCGCCAGATATTTCTAGGTTGTATTCATTAATCAGCGCATAATTTGGCAAAATGCTGCCCGCTATCGTATTCTCGATAGCCATCACTCCATAATCCAGTTTTTTATTACCAACTGATTGAGCCAATGACCTAAAATCATGAAACGGTTTAAGTTCAATTTCATCTCCCTCGAAATAAACTGAAGCTGCCTGATCATGAAATGAGCCCGGTACGCCTTGAATTCCTACTTCCATTATTTATTTATCCAAAAAAAAACCTCGATCAAATCGAGGTTTTTAAATATTTCTTAAACTGAACAAAGAACTACTATTCTACCTCGATTCTACATCGTAGAAATAAAAATAAAAATAGTTGTAATATGCTCTGCTGTTATTCATTGTCTTAATTAAGGCTCAAAGATCATCATGCTTTTTTTTAAATCAAAATAATTGGCAAGAAAATTGAAACATTTCTAAAGTATGTTGCCAAATATTGAATGAGTTACAACACTCTGTCACTAAGTTTGCAACCAATTACAATCTAGGTGCATTAGCATTATAATTATTTATGAATAAGTACATATTGATTTTCATATTTACCCTGGCAGGCTTTCAAACTTTTAGCCAAGGCATCGTTAAACGTGAAGGTTTAATGAGAATGGATCAAGGCGCTGATGCTATGCGTGATGGTAATTATGAAAAAGCTGACCTACTTTTCAGAGAAGCTATGGGCATGCTAGATCGTCTCCCAAGTGATTTGGCTTTCTATTTTGGTAGAAATTCCTATCATATGAAGAATTACAAACAATCAATCAATTGGTTGTCAAAATACATCGAGCTGAAAGGAACCGCAGGAAAATTCTCTGATCAAGCAAGCAAATATTTAGAAAAGTCAACACAAGCATTTCAAAAAGAAAGAAGTCAAGTGATATCTAACACGGAAGAGCAAATATCAAATAATGGGTATTACGATTGTCTGAGTGATATCGTAACGTGCCCAGTTTGTCAAGGAAGTGGCGTTTTAATCACACCAGGAAAATTTGGAGCTGTATATCAGACATGTCCTATTTCTGGGCTATCCGGAAGATTGACTTGTGACCAATACAATGCTTACTTAAGGGGCGAACTCGCAACCAAATTAGAATAACTGTTCCTTTCGATCTATTTCTCTCAATAGAATCAATTTCTCTTTTTTATTCGATTGACCCAAATCTTGCTGATATTCTAGCATCAACCATTGAATCGCCTCATCAATATCCACATTGGAATATCCATTATCGCGGGCATGATGAACAAATTTCAACACTTTGAACCCATCCATCCATTGATAAAACCGCCTTCGAAAATTCATCAAAGTAGTTGAGTGTATTATAATTTCTTCAAGTTTAGCACAAAACTCTTCTTTTGAAACAAAAGAATGAAAGACTTGAGGCAATTCAAGATAGGACTTATTTAAATTATTATTTTCATAAAAACTGTCCACCTGTTCGAGAATTAGTTTCAGTTCATGAAAAATTCTAGGATTATAAGTTTCCCAATGATCCATTTTTGTTTCTAACCAATCTCCGATCGCTTTACCGGTCCCAAATGGAACACGATCTGAGGACCGAGGCGAAGGAATAATTCTTGTGCTATTCAAATTCTTAAAATTTCCAAGAGGAATTATTCTGTGCAAAAAATAGAAATCTTCTCCAGCTTTCCGTCTATTCATCCCCCCTTGTTTTTGATAAGAAGAAGAACGAACTGCCATACTAGAACCAATGGTTTGATAAGCATATGGAAAACCAGCATATTTCAAAGCATCTATGTAATACCTCAGGTGTAATTCATAATTAATAATTCCAGTGTAATTATCATTTGGCAAATCACCTTCTAATGGATGCTCATAATGGATGCTACATCCTTGAATTTTATCATTGGCAAACAATCTTTCAACTTCAACCAATAAATTTGACTCACAGATACTATCTGCATCATAACACAGAATTACTCCATCATGATGTATGGATTCAAAAATTCTGATTGCTTCATCCATTCCAATTTTCCGAGCCAATCCGACACCTGCATGTTTCTTTGGTAAATAATTATCAATTATAAAGTGATAATCGAACTTTCTTGATTCCTTTTTCACCCAAAGCTGAGCTTCTATTAAAGTGGCTTCATTTTGTTTGTGGATTTCTTCGCTATCTTTTTCAGAAGCATTAATCACAACAATAATCGCCAACTCTTCCTTAGGATTTTCACAATGTTCCAATGACTGCAATGATTCAATCAGGTACTTCTCATTGTGACAAGGAATTACAACAATAATTTTAGGGCTCCTATAATCGGTAGGATCTATATAGGTTTGCTGTACTGCGTAGCGTTCTAGATATTTTGATGCCACTGACGTTGATTAAGGTGCAACTCGTTTAGTTTTCCACTCTTTTCCGATTTTCTCATAAACTATCCGATCATGCAAACGATTAGGTCGACCTTGCCAAAATTCTATTTTAACAGGGTCAATTAAATAGCCACCCCAGAATTCTGGTCTTGGAATTTGATTTTCCTCGGGAAATTTTGCTTTGATCAATTCGGCTTGCTTGATCAAATATGCTCTGTCAGGAATTTCTTTACTTTGAGGAGATGCCCAAGCACCTATTCTACTTCCTACAGGCCGTTCTTTGAAATATTCATCTGAGATGATCGAATCGACCTTAGATATTGTTCCTTTTACACGTACTTGTCTTTCTTTGGTTCTCCAATGAAAAGTCATGGCTCCTACGGGTTTCTTATCTATTTGAATTGCTTTTTCACTATTATAATTAGTATAAAAAGTGAAACCATCTTCGGCATAATATTTCAATAAAACGATCCGGCCTTCAGGAATTCCATCTGCTCCAATCGTAGATAAAGTGAAAGCATTAGCTTCTACCCCTTCTGTTTTCATTGCATCTTTAAACCACTTTTCGAACTGAATTAATGGATCTTTATCAACGCTCTTTTTACTCAACTCATCTATACCATAATCTTTACGCATTGAAGGAAGTTCATCTCTCGTCATCACCATTGATTTATTTCAATTAATTATTCACAAATATCAATAAAACCATTAATTATGTATCTCTATCTATTATTCATTTAAGATAAATATTTCAACTCATGCAATTACGGGTTCCTCTCTGTTATAACAGTTCACCAGAATGGATAAATACAGTCCTTGAAAATTTTGATGCGTTTTTGCAGGATCATGCAGACTGTGAACGAAAAGCATCCGCCATGGCCATGAGTTTTGTAGCAAAATTCCCTGACAGACTTGAAATAATTCCAGAATTAATAGATACTGCGGTTGAGGAATTAGAACATTTCAGATCTGTCTATCAAATCATGCAAGAACGTGGGGTTCCTTTGAATCACGAAATCACAGAAGACAAATACGTAAAACAACTGATCAAGAATTGTCGAAGTGGTCGTGAAGAACGTTTTATGGATCGGTTATTACTGGCGTCTGTTGTTGAAAATAGAGGAGCGGAACGATTCAAAATGGTTTATGAGCATCTGGATGCTGGGAAATTAAAAGAGTTTTATCAAGATCTTTGGGCGTCTGAAGCAAAACATGGAGAAGTATTCGTCAAGTTAGCGCTCAATTATTTTAATGAGGACGAGGTTTTTGTTCGCCTGCAGGAGATGAATGAAATCGAAGGAGAAATCATGGCAAGCATGCCATTAACTCCGGCACTACATTGATTTATGGACTATTTTCATTCCATACAATCATTCAAACCTGAAAGAGGTGATTTGCTCATTTCAGAGCCCTATTTACCAGATCCTAATTTCGAAAGAACGGTGATTCTTTTGTGCTCACATGATGAAAACGGGTCTTTTGGTTATGTGCTGAACCAAGTAAGCCAAGTCGTATTTGAAGATTTGGTCAAAGACATTGAAAAATTTAAAGAAAAGATATTCATTGGAGGCCCAGTCCAGCAAGATACTCTCCATTTTTTGCATAGATCTGAAAATAATGCAATTGGCGGAGAACCCATTGCGGAAGATATAATTTGGGGAGGAGATTACAACTATCTCTTGGAACTAATAAAAACCGAAAAAATCGACGCAAAAAATTTTAAATTTTTCGTTGGATATTCTGGATGGAGTGCTGGTCAACTTGAAGAAGAATTAGCGGTAAAATCCTGGATTGTCTATAAAAATGCGAGTACCAATCAAATATTTGATATTGCTCCCGATGCATTATGGAAAACAGTGTTGGAAGAGTTAGGAGGGAAATTCAAGATGATTTCCAAGTATCCAACTGATCCTAGATTGAACTAAAGATGTAAATTTTACATAAATTACTCCTATAGAGAAAAAGTGTTATGATTGAAGAGAACAAGAACGCTGACAATACCGAAAACAAATCGTTAGAGTCAGAAGCTGTTCAGGTACAACCTGAATTAAAAGAAGAAACTAAAGAGGAATCTAAACCTGAAGTAACAGAGGAAGATACCCCGCCTACTCCTGCAATTGAAGCTGATACTTCAGATGAAAATGTAAACGATGGTGATGAATCAGAAATAACCAATGAGGAACCTGTTGAACTTGAAAAAGTTATACCTGAAGAATCCTTATCTAAGACTGATCAAGAAGCAGTCTCCCCGACCCCTTCCGTTACAATAACAGAAGCATCAACTGCTGATAAAGGCAATGTTGAAGATTCATCTGAAAATAAAAATGACGCTGATGAAGAAAAATCAGAAGAAGACGCTAAACATGAGCATCATGAAGAACTTCATGAAGAAGAACATGATGAGGAAATTGATTACACTAAGTTAAACAAGGAAGAGTTACAAAAAGCGATCTCCAATTTCGCTCAGAATGAAGAAGGCTATAAAAAAGGAAAATCGATATTTGCTATAAGAGATGCGTATGACGCATTATTCAACAAAGAAAGAGAAGCTGCATTAGAGAAGTTTGTAGAGGACGGTGGTGAAAAAGATGATTTTGATTACAAACTGGATGAAATCTCAGTTCAGTTCGAAGCATACTTTAAAATAATCAAAGAGAGGCGTTTTCAAAATGCCAAAGAGCTTGAGAAACAGAAAGATCTTAACCTAGCTAAAAAAACAGAATTACTTGAAAGACTAAGGGTATTTATCGATGATGATGAAAATACCGAAAGCATTGCTGAACTCAAAAAAATGCAGGAGGAATGGAAAACAATTGGTCCCGTTCCTCATAATCAAAATCGAACACTATGGGCAAATTATAATGCCCTTATGGATTTATACTACGATCACAGAAGCATATATTTCGAATTAAAAGAATTAGATCGTCGTAAGAATCTAACTTCCAAAATCAGTCTTTGCGAACAGGCGGAAGCATTGGACAAAACAGAGAACCTTAATGAAGCAATTCAAAAACTGAATGAACTTCATGAAGAATACAAACACATCGGACCTATTCCTAAGGAAAAACAGGAAGAGACTTGGCAAAGATTTAAAGCAGCATCTGATAAAGTCTACGTTAAAAGGAAAGAATACTTTTCAAGTCTAAAAGAGACTTTTGAAGAAAACCTTGAGAAAAAAATCAAGTTGGCTGAAGAAGCTGAATCATTGAAAGCATTTAAGTCTGAATCTATTTCTGATTGGAATGCAAAAACCAAAGAAGTCCTAGAATTGCAAAAGACCTGGGATAAAATTGGAAGCATGCCTAAAGAAAAAGCCAAACAAATCAACCGTCAGTTCTGGGGTGGATTTAAGGGGTTCTTTAAAAGCAAGTCTGACTTTTTCAAATCGCTTGATTCTAAAAGAGAAGAAAACCTCAAACTGAAACAGGAATTAGTAGACAAAGCAAACGAACTGAAAGAAAGTGAAGACTGGGTATCAACAGCCAATGCGCTCAAGAAACTCCAGCAAGATTGGAAAGAAATTGGCCCTGTTCCTGAGAAATCAAGAGAAAAAATATATAAATCATTCAAAAAAGCTTGCGACGAATTTTTCAACCGAAGAAGAGATCATTCTAAGGACATGGAATCATCTTACGATGGAAACCTCACTAAAAAAGAAGCTATTTGCGAAAAGCTTGAAAAACTTGTGGACGCTGAAGATTTAAATCCTGAAGATGTGTATGCATTGCAGGATGAGTTTAACAACTTAGGGTTTGTCCCTAAGAAAGCCGTTAAGTCAATTCAATCTAGGTATCAAGCTGCATTAAATGCGATCATCAAAGAGGCTAAAGACTTTGACAAAGATGAAATGGATGAACTCAAATCTTTGATCAGTATCAACAAAATCAAATCAGGGCCTCATGGTGATCAAAAGCTTCAAAGAAAAGAACAAGGTCTGAAGCGAAAAATTCAAGCTTTAGAGAATGATATTTCAATATGGAAAAACAATCTCGGTTTCTTCGCCAATTCAAAAAATGCAAATCAACTCATGGCTGATTTTGAATTAAAAATTAAAAAAGCGGATGAAGAATTAGCTGAATTAAAGGAAGAATTGAAGCTAATTTCTTATGCAGGAGATAGTTAAAAGAAGCTTTTATATTTACACTCAAATATTTTCTTTGAGATATTTGGAAAAGAAATAATCTAAGCTAGTTTTGCACTCGCAAATGACCAAAAGGGTCAAGAAAAATATTTTATTGCCTCCTTAGCTCAGTTGAGGGTCGAACGTAAATAATTGATCTAGTAGATCAATTTAGTGAGAAGCCAGCCTGAAGGGCCGCACCCATTGAGCTAACAAGAATACGAAATAAAGATAATGCCTCCTTAGCTCAGTTGGTAGAGCACCTCACTTGTAATGAGGCGGTCGCTGGTTCGAGTCCGGCAGGGGGCTCAAAACAAGCCTTAGATTAATTTCTAAGGCTTTTTTCATACCCTTGTTGAAATCAATAGACCACCTTTGATTCTTCAAATCTTCGATTGTATTTTTTATTAAGCAGCGTGACAGCAATTTCAGATGCTTTGATGATTCCCCACTTTTTTTGAACATAAGAAATGAGCGCATAAGGATGAACCCTTACTTTACCTTCCTCCTTCTTCGATTTACCTTCGGGAAGATTCCAATCTGGAACAACTTTGAAATTCGATTTGGTTTTTACTTTCTTAGCCATGATCACTGATAACTGACTGGTTATTAACCTTAAATAACTCAAAAAAGAGGAATTTTCAAAGCCAATCACCATCAATTCGATGAATATTTTAACGTCTATAACGCCAAAACCCGGCTTCACCGGGTTTTGGGCTGAGCTAGAATCTCATACTCCGATTCTTTTGCTCTACCATACGTTCCGTCTCGTGACGGCTATGGAGTAATAATTTAAACAATTCAAGAATCATTTCAAAACATCTTGAAATGATTTATAAGCTTTTTTTTGTACTTCTATTTCCCATTAATCAGGAGCATCTAATTTCATATTCAATCAATTAATAACCACTGTAATTTTCATAAAAAAGAAATCTACAAACTCCATCTTATTTCATTGAATGTGAGAAGACTCATTTGCCTTGATTATTTCAAATTGTCTACCATCATGGGTCAAATGATACAGACATAGATTGGAATGTTCATATCGATCTGCTTCTTTTAATGGTCTGTTTTCCATCCAACAAAGCATAATTCTCATGGCTCTTCCATGCATTGCAATTAGAATGGTTTCCTCTTCAGGCTTGCTTAATAAGTATTCTATGGCTTGCTTCTGTCTTTCAGCTACTTCTAAAGGAGTTTCTCCTCCTCCTACCCTATAATCTATGTTACCTTTCTTCCACTGCTCTAGGCCATCTAAATATTTGCCATGCCGAAGTTGATCATAAGGTTGACCTTCATGACTCCCCCAACTAATTTCATCTAGACCTGGCAATGGTTCACTAGCAATACCATCTGCTAAGAAAAGGGCTACAGATTCTATGGTTCTTTTTAAAGTTGACGTATATATTTTGTCAAATTTTATTTTTTTGTAAACAGCATGAAACTGAGCAGCCTGGAATCTACCAAGTTCATTCAATGAAGAATCCACTCCTCTTCCCTGCACCATGTTTTTCTTATTAAAATCAGTCTGGCCATGGCGGATGATATAGATATTTTTGGTTTTCAATGGAATAGTCCTTTTGTTTGTGAATTCGCGAATTTAGGTCTATAAAACCAAGATAGTATGTTTAAAAAGATGTTTACTTTAGAATCACTTAATCTGATTTCTAAAAACACAATGACCGAACATTTGGGCATTATTTTTACAGAAATTGGTGATGATTATCTCAAAGCGACAATGCCCGTAAACAATACTACAACACAACCATTTGGTTTTTTGCATGGAGGCGCGTCTTTGGCTTTAGCTGAAACACTAGGTAGTTTAGGAGCCACCATGATTGTAGACCCTGAAAAACATTATTGCGTCGGTTTAGAGATCAATGCAAATCATGTAAAAAGTGCCAAAGATGGACTGGTAGAAGGTATTGCAAAGCCAATTCATGTGGGAAAAAAGACACATGTATGGGAAATAAAAATCTCTAACAATCAGAATGAACTCATCTGTATTAGCAGAATAACTATGGCCGTAATTGATAAGAAAAAATGAATGAATTAGGTCAAATAAAGACAAGTAATAAGCAAGTAGATTTCACAGAAAAACTACTTCACTTTTTCAATGCCAATATAAAAATTGATAAACCCGTCGCGATTTGGAGAACGCCTAATTCTAGCATTATTCAGGCTATATGCCAATTGGACAATAAGAAGAACAATATTGAGAACTTAGAAAATGCCCCACAAGGGTTTATTTTCAATCCATTTCAAGAATCTGAAGAAAACAAAAATCATTTCATCAAAGCCGATATTTCATTTGATAGTGATCAATCAGAAATAAAACTTAACCCTGAACGTACAAACTCTTCTGCATCTTTTGAAAAACTCTTAACTACTATTAAGGAGATAAATGAGTCTAAATTCTATTATTCAGATTACCTAAATAAATCGCCAAAGGTTGCTTCTTCAAAGGATCAATTTGTTCAATTGATTGAGAAATCTAAGAAGTCAATATCAGATGGTTATTATCAGAAAATTGTTCCATCCCGACAGGAAAAATTCAAATTAAAAAAGAACTTTCACCCTGTAAAAGAGCTTCTGAAACTTTGTAATGAGTATGAAAATGCTTTTGTATCTCTTGTATATATTCCTGATTCAGGCTTATGGCTAGGAGCTTCTCCAGAGTTACTTATTTCTGTTAAAGAACAGAAAATTTTTGAAACCATATCTCTAGCCGGAACGCAAGAAATACCTGAGAATTTCAATCTAGCCAAAGCCACATGGACTCAAAAGGAAATAGAGGAACAAGCACTGGTTAGCAGATACATCATCAATTGTTTCAAACAAATCCGTTTAAGGGAGTTCGATGAATTTGGACCAAAGACAGTGAAAGCAGGAAACCTCATGCACTTAAAAACTACTTTTGAAGTCGATATGGAAGATGTAAATTTTCCGCAATTAGGTAGTGTGATGCTTGATTTACTACATCCTACCTCTGCAGTTTGTGGTATGCCGATGATTCCAGCTGCAAAATTCTTGAAAGAAAACGAACACTACGATAGACAATACTTCAGTGGATACCTAGGACCGGTAAACATAGGCAATCAAATTGGTGTTTATGTCAATTTAAGGTGTATGAGAATCTATAAAGATACCGGTGTCTTGTTTGCGGGTGCTGGTGTCACAGAAGATAGTGACGCTGAAAGTGAATGGAATGAGACTAAAATAAAATTCCAAACACTCCTAAATGTGATTGGCAAATAATGAATCTTCAATCCATTTTTGACCTACCTGAAATATGCCATAATATGGGCATTAAAAACGCAGTGATCTCACCAGGATCTAGAAATGCTGCTCTAACCATTGCCTTTGCTCGACATCCTCATATTAAGTGTTTGAGTATTCCTGATGAACGATCAGCAGCATTTATCGCACTGGGCATGAGTTTACAAAATGATTTACCTACGGTGTTGATTTGTACCTCAGGATCTGCTGGTTTGAATTATGCCCCTGCCATTGCTGAGGCTTATTTTAATAGAATTCCACTTTTAGTACTAACTGCTGATCGACCGGAAGAAATGATCGATATCAGAGATGGACAAACCATCTTTCAAAAACAGTTATATGGTAAACATGTGAAAGCTTATTTTAATTATGCATCACAAGAAATTGACATTGAGAAACTTCACAGAGTGATTGTAGAAGCAATTTCAAATTCACTTCTTCCTCCTTTCGGGCCTGTTCATGTAAACATTCCTTTTAGCGAACCATTCTATCCTGAAAAGGATTTTGATTACCAATACTCTACTGATCTTGACTTAATTAAAAAACCATCGTTCGAATTAAAAAACGATCCGTTTCCTACCGAAATTTCTTCATTTAAAAAAATTCTATTTGTTGTCGGGCAGCAAAAGCAGAACATCAAACTACTTGAATTTTTTAATCAAATTTCTTCAAGACTGAACATTCCTATTATTGCAGACGTCATTTCCAATACGCACAATATCGAGGGTATAATTAGGCATCATGATTTTTTCTTAGGAAAGAATAGTCCTGACTTAGCACCTGATTTGATTATCACAATAGGACTTTCCGTTTTATCAAAGAAACTCAAAAACTTGCTAAGAAAGAGCTCTAATGCTAAACATTGGCATATTTCAGAAAGCAATGACAGTGCGGATACCTTTGGTAAACTATCAAAGTCAATTCAAAGTTCTACAATCGATTTCCTTAATATTTGGCTCTCGCTTGATCAATCCGCTTCAGAAACCCAAAGTGACTATCATAACGCTTGGAATCAATTAGAAAAAAGAGCTATTCATATCAAAGAACATATAGACCTCTTGGCATACACTGATGCATCTGTCTACCAAAGTGTTTTAGCATCGTTACCCAATGGCATTGATCTCCATTTAGCCAACAGCATGGCAGTAAGGTATGTCAATTTATTTGGCATTAAGAACAAAAGTGATGTCAACATCTTTTGTAACCGTGGCACAAGTGGAATAGACGGCTCAAATAGTACCGCTGTAGGCTCTGCTCTATCATCTAAGAAAGAAACGTTGCTTTTGACTGGAGATCTTGCGTTTCTCTATGATCGAAACGCTTTTTGGCATAACCACCTATCGTACAATTTAAAAATCATCATTATCAATAATGGAGGAGGTGGTATTTTTAGGTTAATTCAAGGACCATCAGAACAACCTGAATTAGAAAAATACTTCGAAACAGATCAAAAATCAAATGGATCTCATGTGGCCAAAGAATTTGATTTTTCATATGAGGCTTGTCATAATCAAGAAGAATTTAGACATGCATTGAGCGGCTTTTTTGATTCTGATAAAAGAATGATTCTCGAAGTTTTCACTGACAAGACCAAAAATCAACAAGCATTCAAAGAATTGTTTGATAAATTCAATTGAATTATAAAATCGCCGTTTAATTTTGAGGTACATAAAAAGACTATCATGAGCAACACATTCAGCTGGACAACCATTAAAGAATACACAGACATTAAATTTGATTTCTTTGAGGGAATTGCCAAAATCACAATCAATAGACCCAAAGTTTACAATGCGTTTCGACCAGAAACCAACTTTGAAATGTTAGATGCTATGGAAATTGCTCGTGAGCGTACAGATGTGCGTATTGTAGTTTTTACGGGTGAAGGCGATAAAGCTTTTTGCTCAGGTGGCGATCAAAACGTGAAGGGTGTTGGAGGCTACATTAGTGAAAACGGGGTACCTAGACTGAATGTGCTTGATTTACACAAAGCAATTCGATCTTTACCTAAACCTGTAGTAGCTATGGTCAACGGATATGCAATTGGTGGAGGTCATGTTTTGCACGTTGTATGTGATTTGACAATTGCGTCTGATAACGCGATTTTTGGTCAGACTGGGCCGAAGGTAGGTAGTTTCGATGCTGGATTTGGATCTTCCTATTTAGCAAGGCAAGTGGGTCAGAAGAAAGCCAGAGAAATTTGGTTTTTGTGTAACCAGTATTCTGCCAAAGAAGCTGAAGACATGGGTATGGTAAATAAGGTGGTGCCATTGAAACAATTAGAAGAAACTACAGTAGAGTGGTGTCGTACCATGATGATGAGGAGTCCTATGGCACTTCGAATGATAAAACGTGGATTGAACGCAGAATTGGATGGTCAACGCGGTCTTATGGAATTTGCTGGCGACGCAACACTCATGTACTACTTGATGGAAGAGGCGCAAGAAGGTAAAAATGCATTCCTAGAGAAAAGAGATCCCGATTTTGACAAATTCCCTACATTCCCTTAAAAAAAATCAATTCATTAATATGAGATTATTCACTAGTTATGGAATCATCACTTTAGCCCTGATAAATTGCTTTTCATGTGCGACAACTAAGACAATAAGTTTCATAAACGATGACATGGACTTAAGAGATTATGAAACTTTTAAGCTGATCACTGTAAATACAGACGATGAAAATTTTTCAGTTTCAGGCATGGTTTTTTTTAGCGAACTGGAAAAGGCGATTTATCGAAACATGGACAAACGCTTATTTGATAAATCAAATAAGCCAGACATAATCGTGCGATATGAATTGGTTTCAAATCAAAGAACAGAGTCTTCAAGAAATATGAATTATTACAGTCCTTATTCGTACTATACTCCTTCTCCAACAGTTGTAAGAAATTATACAGAAGGCATTCTGATCATTGAATTTAGAGATCGAAAAAAGAAAAAATTAGTCTGGCAAGGGAGTCTGGACCTTGAATACACAAGAGGAGATGATCCAGATGATGTAATTGTTGATGCTGTAAATGAAATCTTCACGACATATCCTTATCAGGCAGGGTCATATAACGAGATTAACTTGGGCAAGAAAAAGAAATAAATATCTATAGTTTTTTGATTCCTTCAGACATTTGACCCAAATATCTACGAGCTCCTAAATACCTATTTTTATTAAACGCGTCATAGTTGGGAGAATCAATATCAATTGAACTAATTCTTACTCTCATGGATGAATGTATAAATTCATTATTTCCCAACCACAAACCAACATGAGTCACTTTTTGATTCGTACTGTCCGTCGCCTTTCGACCAAAGAACAATAAGTCTCCTTTTTCTAAACTTAAAAAATCATTCTTCTCATCAACCTTTAACCCTGCATTGATTTGTTGTGAAGCGTCTCTTGGAATCACTAACCCATTCATTAAATAAACTGTTTTAGTAAAACCACTGCAGTCCATTCCTTTAGACGATGTGCCTCCCCATAGATAAGGAGCACCTATTAGTTCTCTGGCATAGCTTTCCAATAGTTCACCTGAGGGATTCAAATTAGTAATCCATTTAGCATATAGTTTCGCGTTATTTTTCTGCACCCACCCTGTTCTATTATCAGGAAATTGTACTTTAAAATGCCGCTCTTTTTCTTCAATCAATTTGAGAGTACTGCCCAAAACCACATCACTAATTAATGACTCGTCTCTTACTTCAGAAACATTTTTGATAATAATGACCTTTTCTGCTTCTCTCCATGCTAAAACTTCCGTTGAATCCATTAATTGCACACCGCCATGATCAATCCATGAGATGTATCCATCTGGAGTTTGTATCAGATACCACTCTTCCAATTTTTGAAGGATTTTTACTTCGGTTCCTAATACAGCTTGTGTAGCTAATTCAGCAGAATGTTTTGGTTTTGAACGTATATTGGCAACCGAATTATTAATTACACCATACTTTGTAATTCCCACAGAAGCATCGGGAAGAATTTGAACATTGTTCTCAATAACCAATTCTTTTTCTTCTAAAAATGAAATAAAAGAAGAAACCGCCTTCGGTTGGTCTGATTTTCCTGCTAGCTTTAAGACGCCATCTACAAAAGCTAAATCAATTTGAAAAAGTGCCACTCGTTTGTCCGGTGCATATTGACTTTTTAGACGATCCCTTTCATTTGATACCTCAACTAATAATTTGGCATCTTTTAATTGGCAATTGTTCAAAACGAGTGCAAAAAGTATAAAAATTATGAATCGAGGCATCAGTTTTTTTCAGCTAATCTAATCATAATTCCTTCTGAAAATCAATTCCCGATATTATTGATAAATCGTTGATTCAAAAGAGTGCTCTAATTAGTTTTGTCAAAATTATAATAACGCAAAGTGCAAAAACCGTCGATTCCAAGAGGTACCCGAGATTTTGGCCCAAAACAAATGGCCAAAAGAAATTTCATTTTCAACACCATAAGGTCAGTTTTTCAAAAATTTGGCTTTTCTCAACTAGAAACACCAACGATGGAAAATCTTTCCGTTTTAACAGGGAAGTACGGTGATGAAGGAGATCAACTCGTTTTTAAGATTTTAAACTCTGGCGACTACCTCTCAAAAACATCCATAGAGAATTTCAATGCTGGTAGTAAAAAGTTTCTACCGACCGTTTCAGAAAAAGGATTGCGTTATGATTTGACAGTTCCTTTTGCTAGGTATGTTGTAATGAATCAGCATGATTTAAGTTTTCCTTTCAAACGTTTTCAGATACAACCAGTATGGAGAGCTGACAGACCCCAAAAAGGTCGATATAGGGAGTTTTACCAATGTGATGCTGATGTTGTAGGAACTGACTCTTTGCTTTGTGAAGCAGAAATAGTTGTAATGTTGAACGAAGTTTTTGAAAAACTCAAACTTCAAGATTTCGCTATTAAAATCAACAATCGAAAAATACTTCAAGGATTCACAGAAGTAATTGGGCAAAAAGGTAAGGAATCTGAGTTTTGTGTAGCCATTGATAAACTCGATAAAATAGGCAAAGACAAGGTTTTTGAAGAATTACAAGCGCAAGGTTTTGACATAAAAAGCCTGGATCAAATCAACCCGATTTTTGAAACTGATAATGATCTGAATAAAAAATTATCTTTCCTTGAAACGTTGTTTCATGAAAATGAAATAGGAAAAAAAGGAATATCAGAAATTAAAGAAATGCTTAATAAGCTTGAATCCTTTGATTTAGCTAATACGCACTTAGATTTAGACCTATCCTTGGCAAGGGGTCTGTCCTACTATACGGGTATGATCTTCGAAGTAAAGGCAACTACAGTCAATATTGGAAGTATCAGTGGTGGTGGTCGATATGACAATCTCACAGGTGTATTTGGATTAAAAGATGTTTCTGGTGTGGGCATTTCATTCGGTGTAGATCGAATTTATGATGTACTCGAAACACTTGAACTCTTCCCTGAATCCAATGCATCAGATTTAAAAGTAATGATTGTCAACTTTGGAGAAGATACATCTGTGCCGATGATTAAGTTGCTTTCAGAATTGAGAGCAAATGGGATTAACGCTGAAGCTTATCCTGATAGTGTTAAAATGAAAAAGCAGTTCAATTATGCAAATAAGAGAGGTGTTCCTTTCGTTATAATTCTTGGACAAGAAGAAATTGAAAGCAATACTTTTGTATTGAAAGACATGATCAAAGGTGAACAAACCAGCCACAAATTGGCTGAACTTATTTCGAAAATCAATAATAGTCAGTAGATTCATCGAATATTAAAATTGATGAATAATTCAACCCTTTACAAACCATTCAGTTGAATACAATATCTAAATCATACTTGTATATTTTCCTGGCAGTGATGTCCTTTAGCACAATCGAATCTACTGCTCAAGTAAACAGTGTATTGGGAAGATTCACCGTTGATTTTGACAAGGGGTGCAGTGGCATGACAGTAAATGTCACTCAAAATGGCACTTTCGATACCCCTAGGTATTATTATGAAGGATTTGATGGTGGGACAGGTAGTACAGATTTATTTTATGTTTACACTACTCCTGGTGAGTATTATCTGACACTTGTGGTTAATGATGGTATCGATGTGCTACCTGATGGTAATTTGGATTCTTTACTAATAACCGTAACTACCCCAGAAATTCCAGAATTCACAGTACATAACTGTGATGTCCATGTTGTACGAGTAGAAATTAATGAAGATTATTATGACCGATATAACGTAGAATTTAGTGCTACCGATTCCGAACTCGTTGACCCACTCTCATTTTCCAACGAATTTGTTTATGGAATCGCCTCCAACCCAACAATCCGAGTTACGGGTATCGTTGACAATGGTATTGACAATTGTGGAACCGACTTGGAAACAATTAATACGATTGACGCTATTGTAGAACCTGTGATTACGTCCGCTGAAACTACTTTAAATAGCCCACAAGGTTCGATACAATTGGTTCATACTTTAGGATCAGATGTTATCTACAATCTAAATACTTCTACCAATGGAAGTGATAATTTTATTTTCGAACAGAACGTTGATGGTCCTCAATCTGCATTGAATCCTATCAATACAAGTGACGAATATTTTTGTTATCAAATAGATACTTATGACGCTTGCAATGAAACTAGTATTAATTCAAATATTGTTTGTTCCGTCTTATTTAATGTTCAATCTAACGATGGTGGGAACTTAATAAGCTGGGAGACAGACACAACTCAGGCCCTGTCGTATAGTGTACTAAGAGATGGAAATATTCTTAGAGACATCACTACTTCTACAGAAGTTTCTTTTATCGATACGACAGTTATATGTCAGAGACAATACATTTACAATGTTCAACCCATATTCACAGGAGGATCATCAATCGCCGTTGACACAGCAATTGTTGCTAATCAATCAGGTGACCTTCCTCCTATCACTGAAAATCCTAGTTCTACTATTCTAAACAATGGTGTCGTTTTAGATTGGGGTCCCCCGGATACAGGTGACATCCCATTTAGAAAATATCTAATTGAAAAAAACATAAATAACAGAGGGTGGTTATCGGAAGGTTCCACAATAGATACTACTTATACAGATGCAGATGCAACCTTCGTGGGCCTTCACTCTTATCGTATTACATATGATGACGAATGTGGAAACATCTCAAGTGGTTCACCTTCGACAGACCCAATAATTATTCAACAAGTATCTGTTAGAGGTAGAGAAGTCACTTATAGTTGGAACCGATACGAGACTTGGCTCCAAGGAATTAGAAATTACACTTTAGAAAGAGTTGATTCTGCGGGAAACTTGTTAGAAGAATATCCGGTATTAAGTGGTCGCAATAAAGAAATAGAATTTGATGTAAACGACCTAACAGACAAGTATATGAGAGTGCGTGCTGAATCGCTGGATGAAACCCCACAATATTCATACTCTAACATAATTCTTACCAGGTTACAAACTGAAATGTTTCTTCCGACCGCCTTTACTCCAGATGGGGACAACCTTAATGATGTATTTTATGCTAAAGGTCCGGCTGTTTTTAATTTCCGAATGGAAATATATAACCGATGGGGAATCCTAATATTCGGAACTGATAACAATCTAACAGGATGGGATGGAATGATTCATGGTGAAGACTCTCCGGAAGGCACTTATATTTACAAAATCTATTTCGAGGATGGAGAAGGACAGAATTTTGATCAATCTGGAGCGTTTACTCTACTTCGACAAAGATAATTTCACTAAAACAGTTCTATAATGTTTGACATGATGAAAATGATGGGCAAGGTCAAAGAAATTCAAGCCAAAATGAAAGAGGCCCAAGAGGAATTAGGCACATTAGAAATAACAGGTGAATCTGGAGCCGGTTTAGTAAAGGCGCTTATGAATGGTAAAAAGCAAATTATTAAAATAGAAATTGATGATAGTTTGCTAAACAGCGCAGATAAGGATGTTGTTCAAGATTTAGTGGTTGCAGCGGTCAATAAAGCAACAGAAGAAGCTGATAGAATCTCTAAAGAATACATGCAAAAACATACTGACGGTATTATGCCAAATATTCCGGGTTTTGATCTTGGCAGTTTATTCAATGGTTGAAACAGCCATTGTCATATTAAATTATAATGGTGAGAATTTCCTAAGTCAGTTTTTACCAAGCATTATTCAGCATTGTGCAAACGAAGAAATTATTGTTGCAGACAATTGCTCTACAGATAATTCTACGAACTTCTTAAAAAAGAATTTTCCAACGATAAAACTGATTGAGTTAAAAGAGAATTATGGTTTTACTGGTGGGTACAATCGAATAATCTCTGAACTACCACACAAGTATTGTGTACTATTAAATTCCGATGTTGAAGTTACGCCAAATTGGACTCAGCCGATCATTCGATTCATGAATGAAAACGAAAATGTCGCAGCATGTCAACCTAAGATTCTATCTTATCATGAAAAATCTTCATTCGAATATGCTGGAGCAGCTGGAGGGTTCATCGACACTTTAGGATTTCCTTATTGTAGAGGTAGAATTTTTGAAACCCTCGAACTGGATGAAAATCAGTATGATGAAACTTTGAAAGTATTTTGGGCCACTGGAGCATGTATGTTCGTTCGAGTTAAGGATTTTATAGCCTCAGGAGGTTTTGATGAAGATTTCTTTGCTCATATGGAAGAAATTGATCTTTGCTGGAGATTTCATTTAATGAAAAAAGAAGTGTATTGTATTCCTGAGAGTTTGGTATATCATGTGGGCGGAGGAACTTTATCCAAAAGCAACCCAAGAAAAACTTATTTCAATTTCAGGAATAATCTCAGCATGCTATTTAAAAATGAAACGGTGGGTAAACTCATTTGGAAATTGCCATTAAAACTAAGCCTGGATTGGATTGCAGCTTTCAAATTCTGGTTTGACAATTCATTCAGTCATTTTCTGGCAGTAATACGTGCACATTTCTATTTTTTCAGTAACATTTCAAAAAACTACAAGAAAAGAGGACAGGTCAATGGATTGAGAAAGGGTTCTGTGATTGTAGAGAATCAAGGACTTATCATATCAACATACTTCCTTAAAGGATTAAAAAAATATTCTGACTTTAAAAAATGAAAGACAAGCAATTTAATGCCTGTCTTTCAAAAATCAATAACCTAAAATTTTATAACGGTCTAAATATTATACACCTTCAAAGATCACTTCTACGGATGAAAACAAACCTTCGAGTGCTTCACTTAATAATTCAGTTGAGCCATCTGTATATTCTATATACGCTAGAATTTCTTCGCTCTCTTCCGTGGGCATAAAGACGACAGTACCTAATAAAGTAGAAGCATTGTGCACGCCATATTCGTTTGAATAAAAATTCAAATCAATAAATTCATTTGGATCATCTTCCGCACCCGCATTATTCAACCCTTCAAGGTCCATAGTTCCTAATAAAATCACCGTCCCATAAGAAAATGAAACATCAAGTGCTGAAAATTCTTCATTAGGATTGTCGGAAAACAAACCAGTCAAACTTGCACTGAGTAATTCTTCCTCGTCTCTACTTATTGCTGTAGAAAAACTAATACTTGAAAGCGATAGATTAAAACTCAATTCTAAATCAAAAGGCGCTAGAAAAAGACCTAATTCAACTGACTCAATGATTCCGAAAAATCCATAATCAACTTCAAGATCAAACGAAAGTTCCAATTGATCGTCAACATAAAGTTGCGCTATAATTTTAGATGGGACTAGTTCCCCTTCAAGCTCAGTTTGAACAAATTCATTAAGCTTAAAAATGGCATTATTTGATGTTGAACCTTCTGTTGGGTAATGAATTTGTACATGATCAACTACTTCATCCGTCTTTACAAAATCCATTAAGTCAAAGTCGTAAACGTATACGCCTTTGCTATCATTGAAATCGAATACATCTTCATTCGTAGCATTCTCAAAGATTGATATTGCAGAAACATCTAAATTTATATTTTCAATTGCACTACCTATTCTTGAAATCCCACTTCTATTTAAAGATCGCAAGTTTGCTCCTCCTCCATCTAATAACACAGTCAAGTTTTCAAGAGCTTGTCCACCTTTGGTATTCTGCATTTCAGCCATTTCAGTTTCAAGGCCAGAATTCATATTTTCAATTGCAGTTTTGGCGGTTTCCACAGGTATAAAGTCTGGAATTTGATCTTCATTATCCTGATCACATGACCACATTAGCACAACCAACGCAGCCATCATTATTATCCTATTTTTCATTGATATAATTATAATGTTTAGTAACATTTATATGACAAGATAAATATTAAATACCCCTATGTCAATCCCTTTTAATTATAATCGCAGAATTGCCACTTCTCTTCTATTTAGGGACTATTTTAATCAACTAATTGATATCTTTGTCAGCCTTAACAATCACTAAATATATTAATCATAATGAAATTTAAGTCAGGAGTACTCGCAGGAGAAGAAGTAACCGAGTTACTTAATTATGCGAATGAAAATCAATTTGCGTTACCAGCTGCCAATGTTATTGGAAGCAGCTCAGTCAATGCAGTGATTGAGACAGCAAGAGAATTAAATTCACCTGTAATGGTGCAATTTTCAAATGGTGGAGCTGCTTTTAACGCCGGAAAAGGCCTATCAAATGATGGTCAAAAAGCTGCAATTGCTGGAGCTGTGTCTGGTGCACATCATGTTCACGCTATGGCTGAGGCATACGGAGTGACCGTAATACTCAACACTGATCACTGTGCTAAGAAGCTTTTGCCTTGGATAGATGGTATGCTTGACGCTGGTGAAGCTCACTTTGCTAAAACTGGAAGACCGTTGTTTAGCTCACACATGATTGATCTATCTGAAGAGCCAATTGAAGAAAATATTGAAACTTGTAAGAAATATCTTGAGAGAATGGCCAAAATGGGCATGACTTTGGAAATTGAATTGGGAGTAACAGGTGGTGAAGAAGATGGTGTTGATAATTCTGATGTAGATGAATCAAAACTTTATTCTCAACCAGAAGAAGTAGCTTATGCTTATGAAGAGTTGAGCAAAGTGTCTCATAGATTTACTATCGCTGCTGCTTTTGGTAATGTTCATGGGGTATACAAACCAGGTAATGTAAAATTGACTCCAAAAATTTTGAAAAACTCTCAGGAATACATTCAAGAGAAATTCAAGACAGGTCCAAACCCTATTAATTTTGTATTCCATGGTGGTTCTGGTTCTTCTAGAGAAGAAATCAGAGAGGCAATCTCATATGGTGCTATTAAAATGAACATAGACACTGATCTTCAGTGGGCATATTGGGAAGGAATTAAAGATTATTATGAGTCTAAAAAAGGATATTTGCAAGGTCAAATCGGTAATCCAGAAGGAGCTGATGCACCCAACAAAAAAGTGTATGATCCGAGAGTTTGGACAAGAGCAGCTGAAGTTTCTTTCATTGAAAGGTTGAAAGGCTCTTTTGAAGATCTAAACAATATCAATCAAAACGCTTAATTGCAAAAGGATTAATTTAAAAAGGACTACATATATGTAGTCCTTTTTTTTGTGCCTTTTTTCTAAAATTTAGCTTCGTTCCTATTTCATAAACGGTTGAATTTTCTCTAACATTGAGCACATTAGTAAACCAAAAATTAATTCTCTTGAATAACATTTCAGTCATCGGTTCTGGTACAATGGGAAATGGCATCGCTCATGTTTTTGCCCAAAATGGTTTTAATGTTTCACTAATTGACGTTTCGAAAGTCGCGTTAGAAAAAGCGATAAAGACCATTGAGACGAATTTAGATCGTCAACTTTCGAAGGAAAAAATAACTTTAGAGAACAAAACAGAAACGTTAAGTAAAATTTCAACATTCGCAGATCTAAAACAAGGTGTGGCAAATGCTGATTTGGTTGTTGAAGCTGCTACCGAAAATATAGGCCTCAAACTCGACCTATTTAAGCAACTTGATACTTTTACCAAACAGACATGCATACTTGCAAGTAATACCTCATCCATTTCTATTACAAAAATTGGTTCATCAACCAACCGGAAAGAAAAAGTAATCGGTATGCATTTCATGAACCCGGTTCCATTAATGCCCTTAATAGAAGTAATAAGGGGTTACTCTACAAGCAATGAAACGACGGAAATGGTCATGTCTTTATCAAGAAAACTAGGTAAATCGCCCGTAGAGGTAAACGACTATCCAGGATTTGTTGCGAACAGAATCCTAATGCCTATGATCAATGAAGCCATCTCTACTTTACACGAAGGAGTCGCAGGTGTAGAAGAAATAGATACAGTCATGAAATTAGGAATGGCCCATCCAATGGGTCCTCTTCAATTGGCAGATTTTATAGGTCTAGATGTCTGTTTGTCTATATTGAATGTGATGTATCAAGGTTTTGGAAATCCCAAATACGCGCCTTGCCCATTACTGGTAAATATGGTAGAATCTGGTAACTACGGAAAAAAGTCCAACGTGGGTTTTTATGAATATGTTTCTGGTAGCAAAGAATTGGTAGTAGCACCTCAATTTCGGAATAATTAAATGGCAAAAAAAAAGAAAAAAGGAGGTAAAGGAAAAAATTCTGACAGCTCCTCTGGAAATGGTTTCTTAACAACGATAATCATATTGGTGATTGGAGGTGCAGTATCCTATGGCTTGTTTGTTGAACCTGGAGAAAACCAAATATCAGATATTATTGAATCAACTAGTGAAAAATTCAAAACGGAAGGCGAAGATGAAACATTAAAGAAAAATGATGAGGTTCCAGCACATGAATCATCAACTTCAGAAAGGAAAAAAAATGCTAGCAATGAAAACAAGGAATCGTCATTAGAAGGAAAATTAGAAAAGGCAGAAACAAATCAAAACCTACCTTCATATAACGAAGAAAACCCTTATTACTTTTCTAAAAGTTTTGATTTCACTTGGCCAGCATATACAAATAACGATGCAATCGTTGAACATTCCTTTTTCGCACTTCGATACAATGAAAAAAAAGAACAAGCTGATTGGGTTGCTTACAAACTAATTGGGTCTAATTTGGAAAATGCCAAGTACAAAAGAAGAGACAATTTTCGAGAAGATCCTAAGGTTCAAACTAAGTCAGCCCACCCAAATGATTACAAAGGATCTGGATATGACAGAGGTCATTTAGCGCCTGCCGCTGATTTCACTTGGAACAAAGATGGTCTCGATGAATCATTCTATATGAGCAATATGAGTCCGCAGTTACCTGGATTTAATAGAGGTATTTGGAAACGACTTGAAGAAAAGACCAGAGAATTTGCCAAATCCAATGGTGAGATATTCATCGTCACCGGCCCAATTTTCGACGCTAAAAGTGAGAAAATCGGAAAGAACAAAGTTGCAATACCTGACCGTTACTACAAAGCAATAATTGAACTTACTGGCAAAGAAACGAAGGGAATCGCCTTTGTATTAGATCATGAAAAATCAAGTGATGATTTAGGATCTTTTGCAATCAGTATCGATGCATTAGAAAACATCACAGCACTTGACTTTTTTCCAAACCTACCAGATCAGCTCGAAAACGAAATAGAATGTTGTTTTCGATACTCAGATTGGTAAATTATTTACAATATTTTTTAATAGCATCTTCGGCTTCTTTAACGCCATTTTTCTTGGCTGTTTGAAAATCGGCACAAGCACTCTTCTTTCTATCGCCAGCCATTTTAATAGCACCTCGATATAAGTAAGCTTCGCCCATGCTTCTATCCAAATTGATAGCATTATTATAACCTGTCATTGCCTCATTGAAGAGACCTAAATGATGATAAGCTCTAGCTAACCAAAAATGACCTTCAGGTAAGTCATTGTGTAACTTTACCGCTGTTTCGGCATAATATCTAGCTTCATCGTATTTCTTGATTCTATAATTGTATTTAGATAAACTCAATAATGCAGAAGTGTTCTTGGCATCAATTTCCACAACTGCTTTAAAATCTTTTGCTGCCTTGTCAAATTGCCTCAATTCTTCAAAAGATCGTCCTCTATTGTATAGAGACTTTATATGCTCTGGGTGCAATTTCAAGTATTCATTATAAGCAACGATTGCTTCCTTATATTCCTCTTTTGCATATAGAACATCTCCCCTTCCTCTTTCTTCATTCTCACAGGAGAATAAAGAAACTACTAATAATACCACTAAAACTCTTTTCATTTACTTTCCTTATTAATTGATTTCTTAATTTTTGTTGCCAGAAACAACCATCGTTTTTACAGTAACCATTTGAGTTGGATCCAGCGGATCATTTGAATAAATAGTTACAGATTTTGTTTGTCTTCCTCTTCTCTTGGCCGCATTGAAAGTGACTGTAAGGGAAGTAGACTGACCTGGTTTTATGTTTTTATCTTCTACCGTTGCTACAATGCAAGAGCAATTGGAATCAATTTTTCTAATATTGAGTTTGGACTTTCCTGAATTCGTCAATAAAAACGTTTCAACTTTTGTCGCATCAGTTGAGACATTTCCCAAATCCTTCATTCTTTCTTCAATAAGTAACTTTGGTGCTGCTGCTTTTTCTTCATCCGATAATGGCTTGAAATATTCACTAATTGTCGCTCTTACTGTGATGTCCTTTTTAGCATTATCTTTTTCATTTGTATAAATCGATATTCCATGATCATTTAATCCTAAGTTATTTTTGTGATCTGGATTATACGTTACAAGCATTTGCACAGTCTGCTTAGGTGCAATTTTTAATTCAGAAAAAGAAATTTTTACAAAATCTGGGCCATCTATTTTATCCAAAAATTGCAACGTGTCTTCGCCGGCATTGTAGACATCAAAAGACTTTTCTACAATTTCCTTAGTAGTAATTCTTGAAAAATTTAACACCCTACTTTTCATTCTAATATCCCCAATCAGAAAAGGCAATTTCTCTTCTATGGTTTTAATTCTTGGAATCACCTTACCTTTTATATACAAATAAACTCTTCCTGATTCTACATTCGCCGTTACAGTTAATGTTTTTCTAAAACTGCCAGGCCTATTTCTAGGATTATATTGTGCTTTGATAAAACCCTTCTCTCCCGGCAATACTGGTTCTTTAGACCAGGCAGGAGTTGTACATCCACATGATGCCTTGACGCCTGAAATGATTATAGGTGTATCTCTATTATTAACAAATTCAAATTCATAAATAGCTGGGCCATCAGATTCTTTTATTTCACCAAAATCATGTTCGGTTTCCACAAAATCCATCTGAGATTTTTCTTGTCCCAAAGAAACAAATGATATGAGCAGGAAACTAAGAGAATATAATATTTGCGATTGTTTCATGATTCGTATTTATGCACTTTCTTTACGCAAAGAAACTACAATTGACGTAGGGTACAAACTAGATAGAATTTAAAATTGGTAGTGCAGTAGTATGGCTAAAGTATTGACGGGTATTCAGAGTTCAGGGCAACCACATTTAGGGAATTTATTAGGGGCAATTATTCCAGCCATTTCACTTAGTAAACAGTCAGATCAAGAATCTTTGCTTTTCATAGCAGATTTGCACTCATTGACAAGCATTAAAGATCCTGAAATTAGGAAACAAAACACCAATGCTGTCGCAGCAGCTTGGTTAGCTTTTGGTTTAGACACCGATAAGACCATTTTTTATCGTCAGTCAAAGATTCCAGAAGTTTGTGAACTTGCTTGGTATCTTAATTGTATCACTCCTTTTCCAATGTTGGCTAATGCGCATTCATTTAAAGACAAGTCAAGTAAACTTGCAGATGTAAATGCAGGGCTTTTCACATATCCAGTATTAATGGCTGCAGATATTTTACTTTACGATGCGGAAATTGTACCTGTAGGTAAAGACCAAAAACAGCACATTGAAATGACTCGAGATTTGGCTAAGAGCTTTAATCATATGTATGGAGATACATTTGTTATTCCGGAAGCAAAAATTGACGAGCAAATGATGACTATTCCCGGAACGGACGGTCAAAAAATGAGTAAATCATATAACAACACTATAGATATATTCCTTCCGGAGAAACAACTCAAGAAAAACATAATGTCTATCATCACGGATAGCTTACCGCTTGAAGCACCAAAAGTTGCAGAAACATGCAATGTTTTTAACATTTATAAAACATTAGGATCAGAATCTCAGATAAGTGATTTGAAAACGAAGTATGAAAATGGAAACTTTGGTTATGGCCATGCAAAAACAGAATTGCTCAATCTTCTTTTAGATCAGTTCAAAAACGAACGTAAATTATATACTGAATTCATTAACGATCCAGTTATGCTGGAAAGACGCTTGGAACAAGGAGAAGAAAAAGCAAGAGCATTGGCACATCAAGTTTTAAAAAGAGTAAAAGACAATATCGGCTTCTAAATACAATAGAAATGGAGAAATACATACAGGATTCAATCGACAAATGGCTTAAAGGAAATATTGACGATTCTGATAAGGAGGCCATACAGACTATGGTCGATAAAGGTGAAGAGACGGAGCTGACGGACTCCTTTTACAAAGATTTAGAATTTGGAACCGGTGGTTTAAGAGGAATTATGGGTCTTGGCAGCAATCGTATGAATAAATATACTGTTGGTATGGCAACTCAAGGATTAGCTAATTATTTGATCAACCAATTTTCTGGCGAAGAAATCTCAGTAGCCATAGCCCATGATAGTAGAAATAATAGCTCTTTCTTTGCAAGAACAGTTGCTGAAATCTTTTCTGCCAACAATATCAAAGTGTACTTATTTAAAGCATTGCGGCCTACTCCGGAATTGTCATTTGCAATTAGAGAATTAAAGTGTAAAAGTGGTATAGTACTAACAGCTTCTCATAACCCTAAAGAATACAATGGTTATAAAGCTTATTGGGACGATGGTGCTCAAATTATAGCACCACATGACAAAAATATTATTGAAGAAGTACGAAAAATTACTGATTTTGATGATGTAAAAAAACAATATGATGAGTCACTAATTATAGAGATTGGGGAAGAGATTGATGCAAAATATTTACAATCCATTTTGGATTTGAGTCTTTCACCAAATGCCATCAAAAATCAATCTGATTTATCAATCGTATTCTCTCCTATTCATGGAACAGGCATTACATTAGTACCTGCCATTCTTGAAAAACTTGGATTTAAGAATGTCCATGTAATTGAGGAACAATCTTCACCAGATGGTAACTTCCCGACAGTTGTTTATCCAAACCCTGAAGAAAAAGAAGCAATGAGTATTTCATTGAATAAAGCCAATGAACTCAATGCAGACTTAGTTATGGCAACGGATCCAGATGCAGATCGAGTTGGAATTGCCATTAAAAACAGGGAGGGTCAGTTTGAATTATTGAATGGCAATCAAACAGGCGCCCTACTTATATACTATTTATGCCTCAAATGGAAAGAAAATGGAAAGCTCGATGGCAATCAATACATTGTAAAAACTATCGTTACTACCGAATTAATCAAAGAAATTGCACTCCATTTTGGAATTGAAAGTCATGATACTTTGACAGGATTCAAATTCATAGCTGGACTTATTCGAGAATGGGAAGGTAAAAAACAGTTTATAGGAGGCGGTGAAGAAAGCTATGGGTATCTCATCGGTGATAAAGTTCGAGACAAAGATGCTATTGCCTCATGTGCCATGATCGCAGAGCTAACGGCATGGGCAAGAGACAATGGTAAAGAATTAATTGATCTGTTAGAAGAGATTTATGCTCAATTCGGCCTCTATCATGAATCGTTAATTTCTATCACTAAAAAAGGGAAATCCGGAGCAGATGAAATTCAAGATATGATGAAATCATTTAGATCCTCTACTCCAACTTCTTTGGGAGGATCCCCAGTTGAAACAATGATTGATTATGATTCTTCAGAATCTGTCAATTTAGCCACAGGTATAAAGACCTCTATAAACTTTCCAAAATCCAATGTTCTACAGTTTATTACGGTAGATGGTTCAAAGGTATCTGTAAGACCCTCTGGTACAGAGCCAAAGATCAAATTTTACTTTAGTGTGAAAAGCGATAAAAAGAATGATCTGGATTTAATTAAAGGAAAAAAATCACTAGAAAATAAAATAGAACAGATAAAAGAAGAACTTAAGCTCAATTAATTAAAGTGTTGTTTTTCAATGTTTTATACAACTTATCGTCTAAATTCGAAAAAAAAATCTCTATTGAGATAATAATCAATATTTTTCTCAAGGATTTCTACTTTTTTTATTGTTAAATTTAATGATTGGATTAATTGATTAAATTCATTCATTAATCTAATAAAAAGGAAAAAAGTATTCTAAAAATAATTATATTTCATTTCGATTAGTTAACCACCTGAAACTTTAAATATTACTTTATGATCATAGCTGGCCTGCTTATAATAATCGGTTTTATTTTATTGATAAAAGGAGCTGATTTTTTAGTGAACGGTGCGTCTTCTCTAGCCAAAAGATATCACGTTTCAGACATCGCCATCGGGTTAACAGTTGTAGCAATGGGTACTTCTGCACCTGAATTGGTAGTTAATATAATTTCAGGATCAGGAGGACATAATGATGTTGTTTTCGGAAATATCATCGGTTCCAACATCTTTAATATGTACATGATATTGGGAATATCAGCCGTCATCTATCCATTAACAGTTCAAAAAAATGCCCTTTGGAAAGAAGTCCCCTATTCATTACTAGCGACTATTGTCCTATTTGTGATCATAAATGATCAATTGTTTTTTGGAGCAGAGAATAACTCGGCAAGTGTGATAGATGGAATTATTCTGCTTGTTATGTTTTGTGTGTTTTTGTTTTATGTTTTCAAGAACATGCAAAGAACAGGAGATATCGGAGCTGACATGGAAGAAATTGAAATGCATGGCAGCCTAAAAACAACATTAATGATTGTATTTGGAATTGGAGGTTTAGCCTTCGGTGGTCAACTGATAGTCGAAAATGCGATTAAAATTGCGAATAGTTTTGGAGTCAGCGAAAAATTGATTGGGCTGACAATATTAGCAGCAGGAACGTCACTACCTGAACTCGCAACAACTGCAGTGGCAGCATTCCATAAGAAATCCGACCTTGCTGTAGGTAATATTGTAGGATCTAACATCTTCAATGTTCTACTTGTATTAGGTTCTACGGCTGTCATACATGGTCCTCTAAATTTTGATACTGATCTAAATATCGATCTGATTATAGTCATGATTGGTACCTTGATGCTTTTCATATTCATGTTTACACTTCAAAAGTACAAACTGGATCGAGCAGAAGGTGCTTTATACTTAGTCGGGTTTGTAGCATACATGGTGTTTCTTATGTACAATAGATTATAACAATCCTCATTAACATCTCTTAACATCTTTTAACGCGGCGTTAACATAGTCGCGTCGGTTTTCCTCATACTTTGCCATAAATATCTTATCAGGCAACGTATCTTCTATTGAAAGCATTACAACAGAAACAAACCGCAACCATAACTTTTGACCATTTGGAAGAAGTAGAATTGGTAGACTACTGTCAGGCTGGTAATTCTTCAGCTCAGCGTACTTTATATAAGAAGTATGTAAACAAGATGTATCACACCTGCATTAGGTACTTGCCTGACCAAATGGAGGCTGAAGATGTTGTGACTGAAGGTTTTGTAAAAGTATTTAGGAAAATATACACTTTTGAATACAGGGGGAAAGGATCTCTGGAAGGTTGGATAAAAAGAATAATGATCAATGAATCCCTGATGGCTCTTCGGAAAAAGAGACATGTTCATGTGGATATTGAAGGATTTATCAATATTGAATCAGGCCTACTAACGGATAGTCAATTGGATTACAGAGAAATTCTAAAAGTAATATATTCATTACCCAAGGGATACAGAACGGTATTTAATCTGTACGTTATTGAAGGATTCAGCCATAATGAAATTGCATCGAAACTATCAATTAGTGAAAATACTTCTAAATCGCAATTGAGTAAAGCTCGTGCATCATTGTTAAAAAAACTTAAACACAATGGTATATTATGAATAAGAACCAGCGTTTAAAAAAGAATCAGTCCTCTTCCATACTGAATGACAAGAGCCAAAAGGCCGTCAATTGGTTTTCAGAGATTTCTATAACATCATTAAACTCTGAAAGAATATGGAAAACAATTGAAGATCGACTTGAGAAAATGGATAAGCATGTCCTGAGTTGGTTCATGGCCATGGCAACATCTTTTACATTACTGGTTGCTGCGGGATTAGAATATGGTCCTGACTTTGAATTCAGAGAAAACATCACACCATTTATAAAACTGAAAGAGATAGAACAATCATTTAACAACAAAGTAGTAGAAAAATCAACTGTTTCTTATAGTCACCAGCTTAACAATAAAGTGAAAAGTAAAGCCTTCTTGCCTCCTACAAATTTGAAAATATCTAAAACTCAGGTACCCTCACGAAGAGGTAATATCACAACGGTTGATAAGGTTAAGAAAAACAATAATAAAAACAGGAAACAAAAAATATCAATACAAGGTCAGGCAAGCTATATTGAAAACAATATCCTACCAGGTATCGGAATTGACCTCAAATTATTTGAAACATATAAAAATGCTAAATATCATAGCTTTCATTTGGGGTATTCAGGATCGGCTTCATTCTCCAAAACGAATAGCGAATCAGAAAAAGCTAGGACGCACTTCTTTAGTTTTGTAAAACTAGGGTATGGAATAACCAATATTGAGAATAAAGGATGGCAAATAGAATCTGGCTATTTATTAAATCCAGATGGTGAACTTTTTGAGAATACAACAATAAAGATGTCTGTACACAGAAAAATAAATAAACATATAAGAGTAGGACCAGATATTATATTCACTAACAATTTCGAAAAGGTTTTGCCCTCTGTAACTGTACTTATTAGTTCGTAAATTGAAACTTCAAGTATTTGATTCGTTCCCCTTTATCAAAGAATAGCTGTTCATACTTTGTTCTTACTCCATGATGTTCTTGCATTAAGTCGGATTCATACAAATCAAACGTATATTCCATATTCTTAACTTTAACCTCTCCTTGTTTTATCAGTTCTAATGTATATTCAAACAAGGGTGTGTTATCAGTTTTAAACTTCAACCAGCCATCGTCTTTTAACAGAGATTTATAGACTTCCATGAATTTAGGTGCAGTCAACCTTCTCTTTTCATCACGATCTTTTGGCCTTGGATCTGGAAATGTAATCCAGATTTCGTCCAATTCATTTTTAGCAAAATGTTCTTCAATCATCTCAATTTGAGTTCTTAGAAAAGCTACATTTTCCATATTTTCACGAATGGCCCGTTTACTTCCTACCCAAATCCTTGAACCCTTGATATCAACGCCTATATAATTTTTTTCGGGAAAAACTTGTCCTAACCCAATAGTATACTCCCCTTTCCCACATCCTAATTCAACGATCAATTCTTGTTCATTTTCAAAGTGATCTGATCTCCATTTACCAGATAGTTTACCGAAATTAGGTTTACCAATTTCCACTACATTCTTATTGAGAGCATTCTCTCTGAACCGCGCTAGCTTATTTCTACTCATGTCAAATTATTCAACTCTGCTACTACAAAAGTACTACCACCAACAAAAATCACATCATTCAAATTGGCCGCAGCATTGGCTGATTCGATTGCTTCTTGAACGCTACTAAAAGCCTCACCCATCAAAGAATGCTGTTTAGCATCTTGAGCCAATTCAATCGCTGACATAGCCCGATCAATTTTTGCTGCGCAAAAATAATACTTTGCCTTCTTAGGCAAAAGTGAAATAATCTGCTTTACTGATTTATCTTTATTCATACCCCAAACTATATGAATAGGCTTGTTAAGATCTTTCAACCTTTCCATCAATAGACTGACAGCTTCTTCATTATGACCTATATCGCAAATAGTTATTGGGGAATTTGACAATTGCTGCCATCTACCCAACAACCCTGTTCTCAAACAGACGAATTCAATACCTTTTTTCACATGTGAAAAATCAACTTGAAATCCTTTTTCCCTTAAAACATCAATAGATTTTAAAACGATAGGCAAATTCAACATTGTCGAATTGCCTTTCAAATCACTTTCAATTTTATCAATAAACAGAACTTCCTTTTTGTATATGGTTAACTGATCTTGCTCCATATTAACATGGTAAAAATCTTCACCCAGTATACAATCTGATTTTTTTGAATCTGCTACCTTTTGAATTTCTTGTTTCGCTTGAACAGGTAAATCGCCAATAATAACGGGAATGTTAGTCTTGATAATTCCAGCTTTTTCCCTTGCAATTTTTTCAATTGTATTTCCTAGAATATCCTGATGATCTAGCCCTATAGAAGTGATTATGGATAATTCTGGTTCAATAATATTGGTAGAATCCAGTCTACCCCCTAACCCTGACTCAATAACAGCAATATCTACGGATTCTTCTTCAAAGCATTTATAGGCCATAGCAACCGTCATCTCAAAAAAAGAAGGTTTTATGCGCTCAATGAGACTTATATTTTCTTCAACAAAATTGACGATAAAGTTTTCATCGACCATTTTCCCATTGATTCTAATTCTTTCCCTGAATGATTTCAAATGTGGCGAAGTGTACAACCCTACTTTATAACCTGCTTCTTGCAAAATCGATGCGATCAAATGTGCTGTGCTTCCCTTTCCATTTGTCCCAGCTATATGAATAGATTTGAATTGATCTTGTGGATTTCCTAGCTTTTTGTGAAGCTTGATCGTTTTAGTCAAATCATTATTCAAAGCCTTGTTTCCCACTCTTTGAAACATGGGCAACTGGCTATAAAGGAAGTCTAATACCTCCTGATATGTCATATTCTTATTTGGATTGAATAATGAAAGTGATTCTTCCAGTAGAGGTTGGTGCAGTTGATCGGTTATCTGCCGTAGGACTAAAAGTCAAATCCATAACAGCATCTCGATACGATTTTTCTACTAAAGGCGAAACCGTTTTCTCTAATGTTCTAACATTAATGATTTCCCCTTCATCATCCACTGTAATCTGAAAAACTATTTTTCCGCTTTCTTGTGATTTATCATTCGGTGTTGGCCTGAAATCCCACTCCCAACCACTCAAATCCAGACTGGCTCCCTTGCTCGCAGGTTTGGGATCACCATCCGTTTTTTTGTACAACGCTTTTTCATTTATCTTCGGAACTTCTTTTACAGGCTCCACAACTTCTACTTTCTCCTCATCGTTGGAATCATCAGTTTCATCTTTTATTGGTTCTTCAGTACTTACTTTTTCAGTTGACTCCTCATCTACAATGTCAGGACTGTTAATATCCTCAGTAATAGTCTGCTCTTCAGTTGTCATTTCAGCAGCAGTTGCTTCTTCAGTCACTGGCTCCGTTTCAACTTGTTCTTCCAAAGGAGCAGCCTCTTCCACCACATCTTCTACAGTTTCTTCAACTTCCGTGGGAGCGTCTGCAGTTTCTTCAGTTATTAATTCCCCTAAGCTCAGTTCAATCCCATATTCAGGAATTGGAGGGTCTGGAGCTGTCCAAGCCAAAGCAAGGAAGAATACGACCAATAGAATGGCATGTACACCAATTGTAGTGTATAAACTCAACATTCTATTTTTTTTCTCTTGTTCCATTTCAATCAGGCTTTGTAGCCAACGATATCTTCGCTTCTAATTTTGTAGCTATACTCGCGACATTGACAAGATGCTCTACTGGCACCGATTTATCACAATGTAATACGACTACTCCTTCTTCTTCACCTAATTCATTTTTTAAAGTAGATTCCAAATTATCAAAAGAGACTTTCTGAGTGTTTACAAAATACTCGAGTTCCGGGGTGATCGTAACACTCACCTTTTGCATCACAATATTTGAACTTTTACTACTAGGAAGGTTTACAGGTAATCCAGAGGGTGTGATAAAAGAAGATGTCAACATGAAAAATATCAGCAACAAGAATATTACATCTGTCATGGATGACATAGCAAATGAAGACTCTACTTTATGTTTGGATTTAATGTTCATTTTGCCTGAGGTTCTTGCAATAAATCAATAAAATTGATCGAAACATATTCCATATTATGGATCAACTTGGCTACCCTAGTAACTAAATAATTATAAGCTAAATAAGATAATATTCCTACAAAAAGACCTGCAGCAGTTGTGATCATAGCTTCATAAATTCCACTAGACAGTAATTTGGGGCTCACAGCGCCTTCTTCCTGCGCTATAGACATAAATGCTTGTATCATACCTGTTACAGTTCCTAAGAAGCCGATCATAGGTGCTGCTCCCGAGATCGTTGCTAAAAGACTTAAGTTCTTCTCAAGTTTGTAAACTTCTATTTTACCTACATTCTCAATAGACACTTCTATATTTCTTAGTGGGTTTCCAATTCTTGAAATTCCTTTTTCAATCATTTTCGCAATGGGCGTAGAAGTTTGATCACAAAGATTTTGAGCTTCCTTGATCTTACCATTTAGCACCATTCCCTTTATATCTTCCATGAAAACATCGGGAGTTTTAGCTGCATCCTTGATCGTCAACAATCGCTCTACAAATATGTAGGTTCCAACAATCGACAATATCACGATGGGTAATATCATGTACCCTCCCTTAAAAAGTAAATCAAGGACGGAAACACTATCTACAACTTGTTCTTCTAATGCTCCTTCTTGAAGCACATTGAGCAAAATAAAATTTAATGAATTCATATTTCTTTTGTAAACAAAAAAAAGGCCAAAAGACCTTTTTTCATTTTTTATATTTTAATAAAGTGATACACCTAAATATATCTTAATATTTCAATGCCCATACTTGGTCACCAAATTCCTCTTTAAAACTGTCAATTTGACCAGCTGCATCTCCGTAAGTTGGATAATCTGCTATTGAAACTCTATACCTCTTAGACTTCCCATAAGGCTCAATTATTTTCACACCTTTTCCATCAGCACTAAGCTCATTGGCATAATCCATCGCTAAATCACCATCAACGAAACTACCAATGATAATATAGGATTTTGAAGTACGCTCAGAAACATTTACTATTTCACCAGGAGCAGCAGAACTTGCTTCAGCACTTTGAGGTTTTGGCCTCTCTTTAGGTTGAGCGGCCACTTGAGCGGCAGCAACAGGCTCCTCTTTTTTAACAACCTTCGGTTTAGGTTTAACCTTTTCAACGGGCACAACCTTTTTAGTAACTTTTTTCTTTCCTTCATCGCCACTATTAAAGAACAGAAGTCCTCCAGCAATTGCAACTATCACTAATAATCCGATAACAATAATCTTAGTAAATCCCCCAGATGACTCCTCATATGAGTATGCCTTATAATTTGGTGGTAAACTAGTTTCTTCTTCAGAATCGAAATCATTTTTATCCTCACCATCTAGTGACAGATTATCTGATCCAAATATTGAGTCTGAATCATCACTATCATCTGCAGAAAATAGAGAGCCTCCAGATTCTATAGGTTCGGGTTCATTAGAACCTGATTCCTCAGCCATCCCTAGGGCAGCTAAATCATCCGGACTATCAATATCTGCAAATAAACTTGAGCTATCAGGAATAGAAGTATCCTCAGCTTCTGGTTCAGGTTCAGGGGTTGAGTCCTGTATTAAATCATCGTAGTTTTCAGGCATTGAAGGTTCCGCACTGTCCCCTTCATCATCACCTAAGCGATCTGAAATTAATTGGGCGCTGTCAAGGACGTCCTCCACTTCATCAATACCTTGATCCAAAGCAGTATTCTCAGGCGGGTCCAAATCACCCTCTTGCAATCCACTTTCTGCATCAGGAGCAAAATCAGACGACTCTTCAAGCAAGCTCATGTCAAACTCTGTTGAACCAGATGTATCTTCTGAAACATCATTAGTCGACGAATCCGAATCGTCTTCAGAATCATCACTATTCATGTCTAGTTCCTCTAGATCATCAAACTCTAAATCAGGTAATCCAAAATCATCATCTGACATTCCTCCGTCTGATGATTTTTTTTCTTCTTCTGAACCTTCGTTTAAGCTGTCGTCGGCCATATCTCAATTAATTATTCTTGTTCACAAACTTATTAATAATTCCATAAATCTAGGAAAATATTTTGATATTACAACCCAATGTAACACTTTGATTTTTCCAATTTCATATAGCTCCAATTTGCTTCATGTCATTGAATTAAACCAATCGTCTTAGAAATGTACAAAAAATGAATATTAGAAAAAGAAAGATTTTATTCTTATTAATATCGTGGATCACATTTTCATGTCAATCCAATAATTCTGATAAAAATAATAACTCATTAAAGATTTCTAATATCGCTTCTCATGGATGCATCAAATCAAAGAATATTCATCCGAATCAAGGTATCAATGAGCTCGATTCCTTGGTGGGTAAAAATGAAATGCAAATTACTGACTTATTGGGAGTTCCATCTAGGACACAGCTATATGATCGAGGGCAGAAATTCTTTTTCTATAAAATAAACTGTGACTCACTAAATGTTAGTAAAAACTCTTTAAGGATTAGGTTTAATGCCCTTTCGTATGTGAATGAAGTATTAATAACTGAGACAAATTGATATCCCCTATTTACTAAGTACTTCTGTTTTAGGACTGACCGATGAAATGTCTGCGGAAATAAATTTCTTAATAGCTAGGAGACATACTAAGATCAAAATGAGAATGATGAATTTGCGGTTTTTCATTTATTCAGATTAGGTTTTGCAGAGTTATTACGAATTTGTGCAGAGAATTATTGCTTATTACAGGAATCAATTTTCCGAAAATCCTTGAACTTCGACTTCTTCAACAGCAGAAGCACCAAAAAAACCCAGGATTTCTTCTTCTGATTCAGTGTCAACTAAATTCCCTTTCAAAGGGAAATATTGAAAAGCCGGTCCTGTAATTTCATTTCCAGTTAAGTTTTTTAATTGCCTGTAGTAATCATAAGCCAAACTACTCATTGACATACTCAAAAGTTTTACTTCATCGTTTTCTAAAAACAAAACGTTACTTGCATCAAATCGAAATACATTCCCGTCTGTGAATTTATCATCAAATAATGTTAATTCATTGGCATTATTTCTAAGTTCTCCATTGACAAATATTTTCCAACGGTAATAGTTGTCAATATTTGATTCATCTTCAATTAGCCCGCCTACAAACCAATTATCTTGTTCTGGAGGAATATCTACCTCATCTGGATCTAGCGAGAATTCCACAAAAGTATTGACAATCCTTGGCAATGGTTTCATTATTTCTTGGGTTGAAACGATATGATTTCCTTCCATTGTAATGATATGCAATTCATACTTTTCATTGGGAATACCAAATCCTCTGGAGTCAGAAAGATAAATTCCTGTTAAACCTACTTCACTAAAATCAAATCGGTAATTATTGCGATCATATACATATACTTCAGCCCCCGAAACAGTCAAGTACGGTTCGGTTTCATTAAAGGCATTGGTCTTGGATATCACAACTTCATAACGCTCATCCAAATCAGTTATCCATCCAAAAACAACTATTTTTTCCTCCTCAGAAGGCAAATCCAAATTAATACTATCCAAACACCCTTGCATAAAGAAAAAGAGGACTATGGCTATATATGGATCTTTTTTACACATCTAGAACTTAAAATTATAGGTTACTGTTGGAATAATGCCTAAAACAGAAAGCCTCTGAACCTCTGGCTTAGAGACATCTTCTTCGGTGTGTGTAAAGTAAAAAGCTTGAGCATTCCTTCTATTGTAAACATTATAAATTGAAAACACCCAACTAGATTCGAAGCGTCTAGGAGAACCATCTTTTTTGACATTACTATTATTTAGCGTCGCTGAAATATCTAACCTGTTATAACCCGTAAGCCTGTCCTGATTTCTATTTGGGAAATGTGGAACAAGTATTCCATCAATATTATATTTTGAATCAGGAAATGAATAAGGTCGTCCTGTATAATAAACAAAATTTGATGACACAGAGAATTTTTCACTAAACGCATATATCCCCGTTATAGAAATATCATGCGTTCGGTCATAGTCTGTAGGATAATATAGACCATTATTGATAGTCTCTTCTTCAAATTCGCCTACAATCCTTTTTTCCGATCTTGAAAGTGTATACCCTACCCAGCCTTTCAATTTTCCAAATGATTTTTTAACAAACAATTCTAATCCAACAACTCGCTCTTCTCCAAACAACAATTCGGTTTCAATGGTTGGATTAAACAACAGATCGGCACCATCTTTATATTCAATCGTATTATTCAGCTTTTTATAGAATAATTCCGCAGACATGTCAAAATCAAGTTTTGTAAAATGACGATAAAAACCTAACGTGCTTTGTCTCATAGTTGTTGCTGGTATATGTAATCCACTTATTTTCCACGTATCAGATGAAGATGGAGAAATAGTATTGGACAATAAATGCATATACTGTACAGTTTGAAAATACCCTAGTTTCAGAGCGGTTTTAGAGTTAATTTGATATTTAACTGAAAGACGTGGTAAAATATCCCAAAACATTTCCTTCCCTGCACCATTCGTCAATGTATCCGTAATAGTATTAGGGGATTTAGGCATATCAAGTTCATATCTATAATGATCAGCGCTTCCAGTATTGAAAAAAGAGGACAATCTCAATCCGAGTGACGTGGTGATTCTTTGGCTCCATTGATTTTCTGTTGAAAAATATATTGAAGGCTCAACCCCATACTCTGAAGCCAAAATCACTTCGTTTTGACCAGAACCAGGTCCAGGAATTCGCTCACCAGGGTCCATTTTGTGAAAAATAAATGATACTCCATAATCCATTAAAAATTTAGGACTAACATAGGAAGTCATATCCATCTTCAACCCTATGTCACTAATTTGGGACTCACCAACAAATTCAGAGAACTCATTTTCGTTGATCACTCTATATCGATATTGGCTGTAATAGGAAGTTAGGTTTAAAAAGTGTTTGTTCTTTATAATTCGGTTCCATCTTGCTGAAAAAACTTGGTTGCCCCATCTTTTTAATGCTTCAGGACCAAACTTATTCGCATCTGTTCCTAAATAGCCAGAAAAATAAATCTTATTGGTGTTATTGATGTTAAATTTCATTTTGGCGTTGACATCTTGAAAACTTGCTGTGATGCCATTGATTGTTGGATTTCTGGAATTTTGCAACAATAGATTCCAAAATGTACTTCTTGCTGAGACCAGATAGCTTGCTGATCGATTGAAAACAGGGCCTTCCACCATCAATCTACTCGTGATAAGTCCTAACCCACCTGATAAATGGAATTCATTTTCATTTCCTGATTTCTGTCTGATATGCATGACAGAAGAATTTCGACCACCATATTTTGCAGGTAAATCTCCTTTTAATATTTCCACATCTTGCACGTTATCCGGGTTAAAAACAGATACAAGTCCAAATAAATGATTGGCATTGTAAACCACTGCTTCATCCAACATGTATAAATTTTGATCCGCATTGCCTCCCCGGACATTGATTCCGGCCACACCTTCTCCTATGTTTGTTATACCAGGTAGAAGTAATGAACCCTGGAATACATCTACTTCTCCTAAATACGGAATATTCTGCGCCATCTCCATATCTAAATGATTAGAACTAGAAAGGATATTCACGGATTTTAAGTCCATAAAATCAGTGTCATCAATGGTTACATCCTTCAATTCTATGGGTTGAGACTGCAAACCAATTTCATAATTCAAATTCTTATTTAATTCTAATTCAACAAATGTAGTTTTATAACCTACATATGAAACTTTCAATTCATAAGTCCCTTTTGGAATTGTAATTGAGTACATCCCATACCCATTGGTGGCTACTCCTGAAGAAATAGATTTAATATATACCGTCGCACCCAGGAGTGATTCTCCAGATTCTGAATCTTTTACCCTTCCATAAATAGTATACTTATATTCATGATCAGGCCGTTGATAATATTTCAAGAATACCTGATTATTTATTGTCTCAAAATTCAGATCTTCATTTTGACAGATTAATTCTAAAATTGCTTCAACCGTATATGGCTGTGATTTCTTAATTTCAATTTTCTTTTTGAGCGGGATTATATTATCATGATAGGAAATTCGAACCTCATAATGAGGAAATACATTTTCTAAAAGATAACGAACTGTTGGACGTTTGGAATTGACAATGATTTTAGTCTGGAGAATATCTTTCTCAACTTGTCCATAAACGGAAAAAGAACTTACCCAAAAGCCCAATACCAGCAGATGAAATAAAACACTTTTTCTCTTTTTCAATCTATTTAATAAATTCAATCTAGGATCAAATTTATAAATAGAATCCGCTCAACACTACAAAAAAGTCAGAGAATCGTATAAATGAAAAAACCTCACCGTTATGGAGAGGTTTTTAGTCCTTATTATTTTGTTTTTTTAGCAACCAGGTCCAGTCAATTGAATGACTTTTCCAGTTTTTTTATTTTTGATATTTGCAATTACGTTTAATACTTCTAAAGCTTCTTCAAGTGATTGATTTTTAAAACTTGTCGTAATCAAGCAATTTTGAATGGTAGGATCAATTTCAAATTCCACTTCATAAAACTCTGCCATTTTACCTACTACATCTGAAAGAGGTGCACTCTTGAAAACCAAATCTTCATATCTCCATGCAATCGCATTTTCATCAAGATTTTCAGACTTTGAAATTTCATTTTCCAACAATTTGGCTTGTTGGTTTTTAATCAACACTACTTCTTTTTGAGGTTCAACAACACTTTTAAAAGCTACCTTACCACTGCTTACATTGACATGAGCAAAATCACTTTTCGATATGAAATCAAAAGATGTACCCAATACAGAAATTTTGGCAGATTTTCCTATTATTTCAAAAGGCCTATTCTCATCTCTTGCTACATCGAAAAAGGCTTGACCATCCAAATAAACAATTCTCCTGTCATCATCAAAGTCAACATCATATCTCAATTTTGAGTTTTCATTGAGTAGTATTTTCGTCCCATCAGGGAGATAAACATTTTTCGTTTCATTTGAAACACTCGCAACGGTAGTTAAATCGTTCTTAGTCACTACTTGACTAAGAATCCCAATACTCAAAGCGAAAATAAGAACAGCTGCAACTCTATATATATACCTAATTTTGAAAAACACCTGTTTTCCTTTTGGTAATTCAAATAATTTGGAGCTCACTTGATCCCAAGCAGCATCTACATCAGGTTTATACCTGTCCGTATTCAATTCAGACAATTCAAATAATCGCCGAGCTTGGTCAAAGACCAATTTATTCTCATCGGAAAGTGCCGCCCACTCCTCTAATTTAACGCGCTCTGTATCAGACAGATTACCGTTAAAATATTCCATTATATTATTTTCCAATTCCTGCATTTTAATAGTTCTTCACAGTTAAGTCAATCAAAAGTGTCATACCCCCTATCGTTTAAGAAAAAAATATTAAAATAAATACCATTATTTTATCCCATATGGGATTTAACTGAACGCGAAGTTTTCTCAAGGCCAATCCAACCTGATTTTCAACTGTTTTAACGGATATATCAAGTTCTTCAGAAATCTCTTTATAAGTCATTCCTGCATTTCTGCTCAAATTGAATACAATCTTACATTTTTCAGGCAAAGCCTCAATCGCCAAGCTCACTTGTTGCCTCAATTCATCCATATTTGCATGATCATCCGAGCTTTCAGTTACTAAAAAAGGGGCATGGTCCAAATCAACCTTTTTTTGTTCTTTTGGTAATTGTAGCTTCAAGTAATTAAACGACCTATTCCGTACAGCAGTAAACAAATATGCTTTAATGGAACTGTTGATAGTAATCGTTTTTCTACGCTCCCAAATATTGATAAAAACTTCCTGAACAACCTCTTCTGAGATCACTTCGTCTTTGACGTATTTCACACCAAACTTGCATAAATCAGAATAATGTGTTCGAAAAACTTCTTCAAACGCCTTTCGATCATCATTAGCTATACCTTTTATGAGATCTTCTTCTGACATATATAATTACATTTTTTCATGTTGAATAGGCGCACACTTCAATTGCATTATCAATCAAATTTAAGCGCTGTAATTGGTTTAATTCTTGACACGACAGTTAACGGTATCCCTAATGAAACATAAACTAACATGATGGTCAAAAAGTTGATTAAAAGTAATGAATTTATATCCCAATAGATCGGTACATAATGCATGTAATAATTCTCTGCATCCAGAGGGATGATTTTATAACGGTCCTGCAAAAAAGCAAAAATCAAGGCAATACTATTTCCCCATGCTACGCCCTTAAAAATCAATAAAAGACCATTGTATGTGAAAACCTTTCTTATTTGTTGTTTCGTAGCGCCTAAAGATTGTAGTACACCTATCATGTTTGTTCTTTCCATAATAAGAATAAGTAAAATTGAAACCATGTTAAAACATGCTACGACTAGAATTAAAACTAAAAATACTACGACGTTTTGATCCAATAATTCCAGCCAATCAAAAATTTGCATGAATTTTTCACTAACCTGTTGGACATATAAATCGGAATTTAATTCAGCGTACAAAATTTCATCCGCTTTATTACTCAAAGCAAGGTCGGTCAAAAACACTTCATATCCACCCACAAGACTATCAGGCCAATTATTCAAACGTTGAACTAAACCCAAATCACCGATCACAAGAGACTGATCAATTTCTTCCATTCCCGTTTCGTATAAACCAACGATATTTAGTTTTCTGAATCTCGGAGGATTCTGAACGAAATAAATTACAATATCATCTCCAATCAATAGATTCAGTTTTCTTGACAAATACTTACTGATAACAACTTCCTTGGAATACAATGAATCTTTAAACTCTATGAATCGACCCTCAACTAAATTTGAAGAGAATCGATTTACTGAAAAATCATTGCTAACCCCTTTAAACAAAACGCCTTCTACTTCATCCTTTGTTTTAAACATTCCAGCTTTATGAGCAAAAAACTGAATATGCTCAACAAAATCGTACTGTTTAATTTGATCTAATGTTTGCTTGTTTCTACTGATGGGTTGTTCATTAAAGGAACTTCCTAATGTGAATTTTGTAATCTCAATATGGCCTTTGAAATCATATATTTTATCCTTAATGGTTCGTTGAAATCCACCAAGAATAAAAAAAGACAAAATCATCGCACACAGTCCTGTACTTATGCTAATGACGGCTAATTTAGAGATGGTTGATGCAAAATTACCTTTCGTAGATGAAACTACTCGCTTAGATATGAAATAGGGAAAATTCAAGAGAAACCGTTAGATTCGTTTGCTGATTGGATGTAAAATAAACCAATTAAATAATATAATTTATAGTCTAAATGAAATACTTCCTCATCTTCAACCTTATTCAAATTACATTGTTCGTTCCTAGTTGTACCAACGCACAAGAATCAATTGCAGAGGTAAAAGTTGGGGCAGAAAATTTGAATGAATATATCCCCCTCTTGGATGGTAAAAACATTGCACTTCTTGTCAATCATACTTCAACCGTCGATGGAGTGCATTTACTGGATACCCTTCTATCTTTAGGTGTTAATGTTGTTAAAATATTCGCACCTGAACATGGTTTTCGAGGCAATAAATCAAATGGTGCCATGATTGATCATGAGAAAGACTCAAAATCAGGATTACCAATTATATCACTCTATGGAAAAAATAAGAAACCAACAAAAGATCAATTAACCGGTGTGGATATAGTTCTTTATGACATCCAAGATGTTGGGGCACGATTTTATACCTATATAAGTGCTATGCACTATATGATGGATGCTTGTGCAGATATTGGAAAGCAATTGATAATTCTTGACAGACCTAACCCGAATGGACACTTTATAGATGGACCAATTCTGAAATTGGAAAACCAGTCATATGTAGGAATGCACCCAATTCCAATAGTTTATGGTTTAACTTCGGGAGAATTAGCACAAATGATTGTTGGGGAGAGTTGGCTTACTTCTGAAGAGCCACTACAATTAATGGTTATTAAAAACAAGAATTGGAATCATTCTACCTCATATAGTTTACCAATTACGCCCTCTCCAAATCTACCCAACAAACAATCAATCGACCTTTACCCTAGTTTATGTTTGTTTGAAGGAACAGTTGTAAGTGTTGGTAGAGGTACCAATTATCCATTCCAAGTGATTGGTGTACCTGATAGTACATTTGGTGATTTTAGCTTTACTCCAAAAAGTTTACCCGGTATTTCGAAATACCCTAAGTTTGAAAATGAAACATGCTATGGAAAAGATTTAAGAAACATTGAAGCATTGAATAAAATCGATCTGAATTATCTGATTAATTTTTACAATTCATACCCTAACAAAGAAGAATTCTTCAATACATTTTTTACCAAATTGGCTGGTACTAAGACATTGCGAATACAAATAGAAAAGGGGTTTACAGCTTCAGAAATTCGAGAATCATGGCAAAGTGAATTGTTAACTTTTAAAGAAAAAAGAGCAAAGTATTTACTATATGATTAATCAACTGGCTCTCCTTTTGCCTTCCAAGCTCTTATTCCACCTTTTAAATCATAGACTTCAGTAAATCCATTTTCTAACAACAAAGTAGCTGTTTTGTTGCTCCTTCCTCCAGAAGCACAATAGATTAGGTAAGGAACAGATTGATCTAATTCATTAATCTTATCCTTGAAATCTTCTTGGTAAAAATCGATATGAACGGCTCCTGGTATTTTTCCTTGCTCCACTTCTTCTTTGGTCCTAACATCCAGAAGAACCGCATTATCACCAAATTGAGCCATTTTGGTTTTAAATTCATCAACATTCAACACCTGTACTTCAGAAGATGACATGCATTGGGAAAATGAAAAAACCATAACCGATAAAAGCATAATTAATTGAGATCTGTGCATAATTTAAAATCGTAAGTTATAATATTTCAAAATACAAATTTTTATGTGTTTGTACAATTTAAACGTCTCAAGATCATTTATACAATGACTAGCTTATAAGGAATATCAATGTATTATATTCGCATACGAAACTAGCAACAACACTATTTTAATACATATAATTAGAAGACACATGAAAAACACACTATGGGCAATTTATGGAGGATTGCTTTTTATTCTAGTTGGCTGTTACCCTGGTGATGTAATTACCAATGAGGAGACGGACATCGTAATTACACACCATCTGGAAGAGCCTGATTTCTCTGCATACCGCACATATGCCATGCCTGATTCTTTAATAGAAGATCCAGATGAAGATGATGAAATCATCATATTTGAAGACGAGATAATGGAGGCCATTGAAACTAACATGACCAATTTGGGCTATACACGGATTGATCATACAGACCCAAATGCAGCAGAACCTGATTTAGTTCTTTTACCACAGCGTCTCATAATAAATCATTATGCAACTGGTGGCTGTTATTACTGCTGGGGTTGGAATCCATGGTATCCTGGCTACCCTGGATACTATCCACCATACCCTCCTACTTATGTCATATCCTATCAATCAGGATCTATTATCATGACGTTGATTGAAACAAACACAAATTTACCAGCAGAAGAATTGCCTGATGCTGTTTGGACGGGAGCCATCAATGGAATACTTAGAAGCAGTCTTGCGGCTGAAAGAGTTGTGAACCTTATTGATCAGGCATTTGATCAATCTCCATATTTAAATGTTAATTAAAAAAGCCATGAAAAAAACAGTATTAATAATCATTTTATTCGTGGCTTCACTTTCTGCATTGAAGGCCCAAATGTCAATTTTTCAAGTCTCATGGGATATTGCTTTTCCAATGGGAGAAATAAAAGATCAATACATTGACGAAGCTAGCATGAGAGGTATTAGCATCGGAGGTCGAAAATTCGTTTATGATTGGTTTTCTTTTGGTGGAAAGGCAGGATGGCAGACATTCAACCAAAAACTTTCAGGGACTCAAATTGTGAATGAAACAACGGATTTGACAGGAACTCAATTTCGATACGTGAATGCTTTTCCTATCATGGCAAATGCCCATTTTTATATGGGTCAGGATGAAGGAATCAGACCCTATATCGGAACTAATGTCGGTGTAACTTTTGTAACTCAACGTACTGATGTTGGTCTATGGACTGTAAGTGATAACTCCACACATTTTGGCATTGCACCTGAAATTGGGGTTCTTATTCCAATAGGAATTGCTGGAGGCGGAATTTCACTGAGCGCCAAGTATGAGCAAGCTTTTAAATCGAATAATGCATTTGATATGCATATTCAATATTTGACAGCAAGTATTGGTTTTATTTTCGCCAACTAATTAAAGAGACATAAAATTAAAACCTGATTTGATGATCAAATCAGGTTTTTTTATTCTTTTATTTAATGCTGTGATAGTATTTCAAATTTTCGTTTCCTCGAAAGACCATATCACTCGATTGCAATAGTTTCATTTTCAAATGTTTATTTAGATCAGGTTTTTCTATAAGAAAATCGTTAATAATGTTAGCCGCCTGCTGAGAATTGTAGCCTCCAAGTACATTTTCCATCCATCTTTTAGGAAAAAAAATATCACCCGTAATACGAATTTCCTCCAATAAATCTAGTGAAGGACGTACAAGAGATAGAGATTTCTCATTCCGGAGAGGGTGATGCAAATAATGAAGCGCTGAAAGTACCCAAGTTTCATGTTCTCGATTCTTTGGAACTTTTAAGGTCTCAAAAAATGCGTCCAAATCTTCTTGATGTGAAGAAAATACTGGTTTAATGAATTCTAATTTAGATTTTTTATCAACATCTATCGTTAAGTTCAGTTGTTTTCGAAAATATTCCATCCCTCCATTTTCATCTTTAAAGGCAATCGATAGAGCAATATCTTCCTTTTGTTTTTTAGTGAGTTGCAGACCTTCAATTTCACGAGTTCCTTCCCAAAGGTCCTTCAACCTCATAACAGCATTTTCTGTTTGAGCTATGTCAATATAAGTATCTAGTATTAATGATTTAGTGGATAAGCTTTCTGAGCTGGAAAGCTTATTCCACAAGGTAGTTTCAAAGTTTGAAGCATGCTGTTTCCTTAAGTTGTCATCAAAAAATCTAAAATAAACTTCTTTAATGATATCCAGCAGATAAGAAAGTACCAATTCATTTTTCTCTGTCTCTAAATATATTTCTAAAAAGGAGTAATACAATTGGGGGTGAAAACCTTCTTCCAATAGAAATTCATGCAAGTTCAAATAGCTTGTCCCTCTTTTTGAATCATTTTCAATCATAGAAATATCGACTCTAAGACGGTCAAATATGAATTCATTTTTCACGTATGACAAGCCCTGTGAAAACACGCCATACCCTGCTCCATTGCTATTGAGGTCAATGAATCTTACTCTTTCAACACTATTTTCCTGACGAATGATTGATGACGAATCCTTTATTGTAATTACCTGATGAACACCTCCACTTTCATAGTCCCAAAAAACACTCCATTTTTGAGGCCATATATTACCTGCACCAAAAGGGTCTATTTGTTGTATGACATATTCATTCTCTTCAGATTTTTCTTCTAGAATCAAGTTTAAATAAGGTCTTCCAGGACTTTTGATCCATGCATTACTCCATTCTTTCAATTCACCAGAAGAGACTCTTTCTAATACACTTATCAAGTCATCCCAACTTGCATTATCAAAAGAATAGTTTTCGAGGTAATCTCTCAATCCTAGCCGCAATTCATTTTCACCAATCAACATCTCTAGTTGTTTCATAGCTATCGGTGCTTTATGGTAAATGATATCACCGTACATATTCCCAGCATTGTTCAAATTGTCAAGTGGTTGACGAATTGCATTTGCACCTTTGGTTCTATCAACATCATAAGCTTTCGGATAGTGAGCAAATAAGAAGTTAAGATCATGGTTAATATCTGGAAACATTTCTTTAACAATCTTGTCAGCCATGAAATTGGCGAATACTTCTTTCATCCAAACATCATCGAACCATTCCATCGTAACGAGATTACCAAACCACATGTGAGCAGATTCATGAGCAATTAAACTTACTCTTCTGATTTGCTGTTTGATGCTCGCTGACTCATCCAAAAACAGCAACTCTGCTCTATACTGAATAGCCCCAACATGCTCCATACCGCCGTATTGGAAACCTGGAATAAGTGCAAAATCAAATTTACTAAATGGGTACAATATACCTGTATATTGCTCCAGCCACTCTATAGACCTTCTATGCAGTGTAAAAATTTCACTCAGATTTCGTTGAACCAAACTGCCATTGCTTTCTCTATATAACATTTCCATTTCCCTACCTCCAACAGTGCTTTTGACACGCTTGAAATTGCCAGTAACAAATGAAAAAAGATAAGTACTCATAGGTTCACTCCAACCAAAAGAAACAACCTTCCTGTTTTCTTTTTCTTCAACTGATTCTTCTTTCACTGAAGTCAAAACTTCCCACTTGAGAGGCACAGAAATATTCAACAAGTACTTAGCTTTTAAGTCTGGTTGATCAAAACAAGGAAAAGCTGAAGAAGCTCTATCAGGCACAAAAAGTGTGTACAAAAAATCTTCATTTCTATTTAATGACAGGTTATCAGAAAAACCTTGCACAAATATCTTATTCAAGCCTTTTTTTAATAATTCAGCTTTGATAACTAAATGGCCATTTTGATGATTGATGTCAACTTCCCTCTCATTGACATGTATGGCACGGACACTTCCTACGGGCGCCGAAAAATCCAAAATCAAATCTTGATCAACAGCGCTCAGCTTAAAGTTGATCTGTGCTTCTATGCTTACTTTTTTATCGATTGACTCAGGAATATCAAAACTAAGTTCGTAAGAAACATCGTTCACAAAACTTTTTCTTTGAACCGCTAGTTCCAGCGAAACTCCAGATTCAATATCCTTTTTGTGATTGCAATTGGTCCAAAAAGGTATACTTAGTATTATAAGAAAGTATTGATAAAACCGCATAAAGCAGGGAAATTAGTAGAAAGCTAATTTAGTCATCAGACTTTTACTTTTGCTATTTAGCTTTTTTAAAAATATGCTTTTCCTCATTGAGTTTATGATTCTTACAAGCGTAGTAGCAATTGGTTTTCATTTCGTAATAGGGGATCAAACGAGTATCATTAAATTTCATTGTTAGATACTCTACTGAGGTTGCAATTTCTGATTCTAACACTTCGGTTACCATTATTGGCTCAGCGTGATGAAGCTCATTATAGAATTCATATTCTTCAACATTGATGGTATGAATCAGCTCGTCATCTTTATCAAAAAAGAAAATTTCAAAGGATAAAATAGCTGCTGTGTCTTTACTCAACACAACCATATCACCTGTAGCAATAAAATGACCTGTTGTTTTTTTTGCAGCTAATTCCATATTGTGCAATTCCCATTGCGTCTTTTCACCACCACTTTGAGGGTACTTTATCAAAGGAGGCAGTTCCACGTATAAACACACAGAAGGGTCATTACAAATATTTTGAAGGTCGTTAGCACCATTTGACTTATAATGAGTCTGTGCAAAGGTTAATTGAGCAAAAAAGAAGAATAAGCAGAACGCTATTAAGATATTTCTCATGATTATTTCAATTGCTTCTTTTACAAGAAAAGAAAATATTGAATTAAATCAAATTGAAATTTAAATAATTTAGAACCTATAGGTTGCTCCTAACTTAAACATCAAACCTCTCTGAGGATAGTTTAAATACCTAGAATAGTTTTTACTCACTACATTTTCAAAAGCCAAAAAGGCTCCCCATTGATCCTTTATTTGATAGTGAGCCATCAAATCCAACTTTGGTATAAGATCTAAAGCAATACTCGTATCAGTAGCCGGATCCCAGGCTTTAATACCTGACAACAAGTTAAACTGCCATTGAAAACTTAATTTATCAAAAAACAAATGGTCTCCTTTGAATTTCAAATCCGTCGTAGGACGATGATACACTTCACCCAATTGTCCTGCAGAAAAACCATAATAATCTAGATTTAATGTTAAGCTGTGGTTTTCATTAAATTTAAAACCAGTTGTCAGACCTGCATTAAAAATATCCACTGTACTCGAATCATATCTTACATCCATCAATGATGGATCATCAATGTTATTCACAAACATTGTCATATTCTCTAGTATTTTATAACCTAACCTACCTTCTACATTGAACTTTGATGTCACATTTCCCCTTAGTCCTAATTCTGAATCTAGATTTCGTTGTGTATTAGATACATCAAATGAAGGATTGAGAAAAGGCATCTGCTCAGCTAAGCTATACATTGTATTGACCTCATAACCTCCATCCAACTCAGCATAAACTTCAAATTTATCATTCAAAGAAAAAGCCGCATTGATGTAGGGAAATATTACATTCCCTTTAAGAACGTTGGACGGATCGTCTTGACCATTGACAGAAACACCTAAATCAGCTTCCAATTCTCCTAATGACAAATGGTAATATGGGGCAATCCGATACATCAATCGTGAAACTGAACTTCCAGTATCATATTTAGACAATACAATAGAAGCATCCAGGTTAACTCTATCAAAATTTGTCTTTAAATCTGTAATCAAAGTATTCTCACTGTTGTCATAGTTGTCTGAGAAATTCAGGAAACGAACATCAGAACTATAGCCCCAAGAATCATTCGAATTATTATCCTCTAGCTCAAAACCAATATCTAAGTAGTTATTAGTCCTTTTTATATCCTCCCTATTAACAACAGTTCCTTCTGGATAGCCATAGAAATAATTCTTATCATTCCGATACTTAATTGAAGGTTTTAGTTTCACTTTTTCCCAGATCAGCATCAAATAGGTACTGATCTCATGCATAGACGAAGCGCTATTTTCTCCATCGATTATTCCATTTTCGAAAGAGAGATGTTTGTAATTTAGTCCGATAACAACGTTCGAATTATTTGCAGTAGATAAGCTAACATCAACCAGAGGAGAACCGAAATTCCCATAACCCAGCTTGGCATATTGATGATACACTTTTCCAGCAGAGGTCACGGGTAATGAAACAGGAGAAAAGGCAATTGGCATTAACGCTTGATCATATTCATAATTGATGAAATTTGTTTCAGGCTTCACTACCTCCCCTCTTTCTGGTTGCCATTTAATAAACTCGTACACCTTAGTTTCTCTTGGCAGTACAATTTCCCTATTCTTTTCAATAACAATTTGTGTGTCCTGTACTTCACCTTCAACAGATTGATCAATCTGCGCTAAAGAAGTAACACTATTCACTAAGAAACAACAAAGCACTGCTAAGTAGGTCTTCCATCTATTCTTCATACTTCTAATTTTGCGAACCTTCATTTTTATCCATAGATTCTATTACAACCAACTTCGCTTTTGCTTCCGAGACAATTTCAGTCACTTCAGAATGTGAAATCAATGAATTAAGCGTTGCCTTGGCTTGAAAAACTTCATCGGTATTCAAGTACACATCTGCCATCAATAAAAAAGCCCTTCCCTGCCATAATTCGTAATTCTTGAAACTATTTGTCAATGAAAACAAACTTTCAAGTGCCATTTTATAATCTTTTTGATCGAAATAAATCTTACCTATGTAATAATTTGCCTCTGCTCCTCTTTCATCTGGTGAGTTACTAACGAGACTCAACAAATGGACTTTCGCCTGTTCAAAATCGCCTTTGAAGTAATAAGATTTACCTAATGATAAATTAGCAGAAGCTTCTACCAAAACACCTGTTCTCGAATTTTCTAGCAATGATTGTCCATACTTGATGGTAGAGTCGTATTCATTTAGCTTCAAATAATTCTCCATTAATCCTCTTTCTAAGAAGATTTGGTTTCTTGAAGATGTGCCTCCTTGGCTTAGTTTATAGTAGAATTCATTGCCTTTCTTCAAGTTTCCTTTCGAACTTTCCATATCTGCTATTCGATACAAAACCTTATCATGCTTAGAAAAATCTATTTCATCTACAATTAGATAAAATGCATTCAACGCTTTATCGAAATTATCATTTCGAAAATATGAGTCTCCTATAAAATAATTGGCTTCTACTAACAATGCACTGGAAGGGTAAACTCTTTTGAATTCTATAAAACTAGAAATAGCTTGCTCATATTTCTGATTGAAAAAAGCTACCCTTGCATTTTCAAACTCTATGTTTTCTAAAGCTTCGCTGTTTGGATTTGCCGTTTTATACTTGACTAAAAACTCGTCAAACTCGTTAAATTCTCCACTGGCATTCTTGCCCTGCAATGCCAATAAGGCACTTCTTGCCGTTTCGTGCCTTGGAAATCTATTCAAAATTTCCTTGTAATTGTTGACACTAGCAGGGTTGTTCGACATATTATCGTAAACAACCGCTTGATTTAAAAGTGAGAAAGGCACAAAAGGACTATTTGGATGATTCGTTAGTACTGCTTGATAGGACTTGATTGCACCCTCTTCGTTGCCAGTTTTAAAATCAACTTCACCTAACTGAAACTGAGCTTGATCAACTTTTGTTGAATTGGGAAGTTCATTGATTAACTTAGTAAAATATCTCTTCGCTTCATTCTCCTGATCTAAATAACGATGAAGCAATCCAATTTGAAAATAGATTTGACCTTTTTTCTTATTCCCAGCTTCCAATGACTTGTTATAATATTCAATTCCTTTTTCATATGATTTCAATGCAAAATGGCAATCAGCTATTCTCAATAATGCATCGATATAATAGCGCTCATTCAGTTCACTTTCTTTTTGTAATTTTGAAAATGTAACTAGAGCATCATCATAATTTTTCAAATTAAAATATGCATATCCGAGACCGTATTTAGCCTTTTGATACAAAATTGCATCGTCATTTTTGACACTCCGATAATAAAAAATTGCATCCTTATCATTTTGCATTACAGACAAGCACTCCCCCATCCAATAAAATGATTTTTGAGTGATTAATGGGTCAGCATTGTAAACAAGAGATTTTTGAAATATCTCCGATGACTCTTTGAATTTTTTATCATTAAAAAGACTCATGGCTTTAATGAAAGTAACCCGTTGATATACTCGTTTGATACTATTTGTCAAAGAAAGTAAGCTTTCTATATAGGTCATAGCTAGGTCATAATCATTGGTATGAGAATAAGCCATGCTAAGCATCTCATTAACCTGAGAAGCATATTTCCCCTCATTAAAGGAAGTGTTGTACAATGTGAAAACTTCAATAGCCCTTTGGTAATTTGGAATATCCATCAGGGTACTGCCTTGATAAAACAAAGCATCTTCTTTTAATTGCGTTTCATATTTGGCCGTATTTTCAAAAGAGGTAACGGCGAAAGGCATGTTGTCCTGACTATGATATATAAGTCCTAAGTAATAAGATGCATATGCTCCAACTGTATCATCCTCTACAGCTACACGTTTAAAATAGTTTGTAGCATCATCATGATTATTTATTTTATATGAACTATAACCTGCTTTAAAATAATTAGTCTCATTTCTATACTTCGCTTTTTTCAATACTTTGGTATAAAGATTTTTTGCGGTTTTGTATGATTTCAAAGCGTAATTCGCATCAGCCAAATAATTAATGATTAACAGGTTAGTTGTTTCAGGCAATTCTTCAGCTACTAGATCGATTAACTCTTGAAACTTCTCCAATTGATAAAGTGCACTGACATAGATCATTAATGCATCCTCCTTATAAGCTTTTGATTGAAATGCTGTTTTTAGGTAAACATATGCGGAATCAAAGTCTTCTCTATCATAAAAAATATACCCTTGAAAATAGGCTGCATCATATTCAAAATTATTCCCTTTGCCTTTCAATTTTGAAAAAACATCCAATGCTTCACTGTAGTTTTTAAGTTGAAAAAATGAATATCCTAATTTGAATTTCAGCTCATCTTTATTACTCGTATTACTTTGTTTGAAATATTTAATTGCATTTTCATAATCCCCTTTATCGAAATAGTATTCACCCAATTCATAAAATGCTTGTTGTGCGAAATAGTGTGACGGGTATTCTTTTACAAATTGTTTAATTAAAAACTCACCATCATTCTGACCTCCTTTGACTGCAGACGAGGCTATATAATAGCTCAAATCTGCTTGATACATTGGATTCTTGATTTTTGAAAATTCTTCTCTGGCAGCTATGAATAAACTCTTTTGATACAATATTTTGGCATGATCAAATCTTGTATCATCATTTATCTCTTGAGCATTCAATGATTGAACATTCACAAAAATGAATAGACTTAGAACTAAAATATTAATGTACTTCACTGAATTAAATATGATTTTCACTTACTATAAATTTATCATTTTTGAATAGAATAATATTCTAATCAGTGCATAAGATTAAATACCAGTTCCTTTAGGATCTCTCCGTCAGATTGTTTTGGGTAATCTATTCCTTTGGTTTTCATATCCGCGATTTTTAAATGCCTAATGTTTGCAATCACTTTGGCCAACGAATAATTCTTAGCTGCCATGATATATTCTTTTACAAAATACGGATTGACACCCAATAACGATGCCAAATGTCTCTCCGATTTATCATCTGACTTATAAATCAGTAATAATTTGTTATAAAAAGAAAAAATATTTGCAACAATCGGAATGATAGGATTCGATTTAGGATCTGATTTGAAATAAGCAACAATCTGATTCGCCTTCATTACATTTTTATAGACTAAGGCTTTTTGCAATTCAAAAACGTTGTATTCTTTACTAATACCTATGTTTTTATATACATGATCAGGGGTTATCTTTTGCTCATCCCCAATGTTGATAAGCATTTTATCCACCTCATTGGCTATTCGAGTCAGATTATTACCAATATTTTCAACTATTAACAATAATGCCTTTTGATCAATAGTTCTCTTCTTATCTTTTATGTATTGCTCAACCCATGTAGGCACTTGATTGTCATAAAATTTCGATGCAACACACATTATCGCTTTCTGATCCAAAAGCTTGGTAATCTTTTTTCTTTTGTCTAGCGATTTGTACTTATATGCAAAAACAAGAATTGTAGTTGATTGTGGGTTATCTAAATAAGGCGTTAGAAACTTCTCTCCCATTTCCTTATCCAAACCTGTTAATTCTTGAGCCTCTTTGACTATTACAACCTTTCTCTCAGACATCATTGGAAAGCCTTTGGCATGATTCATAACAGTGGGCAAATCTGTGTCCTTACCATAAAGGATTACCTGATTAAAGTCCCTAAGGCCTGGATCTATAGCATGGTTTTCAATGTGATTGACCAAATGATCAATAAAGTATGGCTCATCTCCTTGAAAAAAATATACTGGGGCATATTGATTTTGCTTGAGCTTAGAAAGTATTTCTTGATAAGAGAGTGCCAAAACTAATTTTTCAGTTAGAATGAAAACGAAAGCAAATAAATCAATTAATCGTCTACATTCTCTTTTTTTAGCTAGCTTTTTTTAAGCTTTTATCTAACACTGCATTCAAAGGGAAATATCCAGAATCTTCAATTTTCAATTCAACCAAAAAAACAGAAATTAAGTATAATTATCAGACCAGTCATATGACCATTAGGTTTAGCAAGTATCAGCCATTGTAATTTGAACGACCCAAACGATTATATGGATTTTAACATTCATGGTAGCATCGATTTTGGTTTTAAAACCGTACTACCAATTTGAATCGTCAATAGTTCAGAGTGTGTTGATTATTGATTACGAATGGCGTCATTTACCACACGTATCAGTGACTTATTGAGTTCTGCAATCACGTCATCGCATCCGAAGATATAGTGACGTCTTTGATAAAATATTGGGTTGATATAAGCGATATAGATATCATCTTCTTCTTCCCATACAATAACCTTTAAGGGAAACTCAAGTGCGGCGGTTGGTTCACAGGCAATGATTTTACCTACTTCCTTTGTATCAAAAGTGACAATCTGAACTTTACCATCGAACTGGTCTTTTGCAAAAGATGATGACCTTTCTCGTACTGAATTCACATAAGTAAATCCATTCTTATCAATACTAAAATATATATTTGATAATGTCTTACCCATATCGAAAGGGCTTACATAAATTGACGCATCTTGAGCTTTTAATTTAGATGCAGTCAGCATCATTATAAAACATAGGATTGAAAAAAAGCCGGCCCTGATTATTCTCTTCATTTTTCTCATTTACTAACTACTAATTGAGCGTCTGCTTCAAGGATTCATGATATTTTTCAAAAGTATTCAAATTATTATGTCCTCCTTTATTTATGAGAACAAATTTTTTGTTTTCTGAATGGATATTCTTCATTAGTTCTTTTGCAAATTTCAATGGCACCAGGATATCACGAGTACCATGTAGTATTAATGTTGGACACTTAATTTTTGCTGCTTTACGAATCGTATTAAATTTCAAACGACTCATCGATCCAGTAAGAACGATCCACCGAAAACGATACAATGCATTATTAATCTGTGAAATAGGTGTTTCAAGTATCAACTGATCAATCGAAAAATTAGAAGCTAAATCAACAGCTAAAGAAGAACCCAAGGATCTACCAAATACCACAATTTTAGAATAATCAAAATGGTCTAACACATACTTATATAACAAGTGTGAATCTTTGTACAGCTGACCTTCAGACCTCTTCCCTATACTTTTTCCATAACCTCGATAATCCATGACAAATACATCATAATTATAATTTGTCAATGCCGAACCAATTTTTCCCCACCTTCTCAAATCACCTCGATTTCCATGAAAATACAGTAAGACACCAATAGGGTTATCAACTTTAAAGTGAAGCGTATGAATCCTTGAATTTGGCTCTGATTCTAAAAACAATTCCTCATAATCATTTTTAAAATCATATTTATAGGACACAGGTATAGCCCTTCCTTGAAAAATTAATCGTTCTTGAAAAAAGAAGATGAATAGATTCAATAAAATAGATAGGATTGCAAAGCCAAATAAAACTGCTAAGAAAATTTCCACTTTCTACATTATTTCAACCTACCTTATCTTTTACTAAAGCAGCTAGCAACCTCAAGCTCTCTTTCAATTCAATATCCTCATTTAATTTTTCCAAGTTTTCTTCTGATGCACTAAACTCTTTGCTAATTTTTCCTGCGGACTGAGTCAGTTCATCTCTTTGAGAGTTTTTCTTGGAATCTTCTTCTTGCTGATTTTTCCTCTCTTGAAGATTTAATGAAATAGCGTTTTGTTTTTGCTCTCTATTCATTCTTTCCACATCTTCCTGCCTATACTTCAAAGCTAAATCAGTCTTCAAATGATGAGCATAAAGCTTTCTTAAATGATGAATCATCTTGTCTGAAATCTGATTTGTTGACACATAATTAGATGATTGAATTCGATCCCAAGGAAGTGAATTTGGTCTAGAACTTTCACCAAAATCTTCTGCAGCAAATGGCGAAGGAAATTCTATATCTGGTGTCACGCCAATATTTTGTGTACTGCTACCTGTTACTCTGTAAAATTTTGCCAACGTAAGTTTTAATTGTCCTAATTCATCATCATCACTTTGAAACATTCTATTCAAATCAATCAAATTTTGAACGGTGCCCTTCCCAAATGAAGTTTCTCCAAGAATAATCCCTCTTTTATAATCTTGAATAGCTCCTGCGAAAATTTCAGATGCCGATGCGGAAAATCGATTCGTCAATACGGCAAGAGGTCCATCATAGAACGTGCTGAAATCCATGTCATTTTTCACATCGATTTGCCCTTCTGTGTCTTTGACTTGAACAACAGGTCCTCTATCAATGAAGAGCCCTGTCATGTCGATTGCTTCTTTCAATGATCCACCACCATTAAACCTTAGATCTATCAATATTCCATCAACATCTTGGGTCTTCAATTCAGAAATAATATTTCTTACATCCCGTGTAGTACTTTTATAATCTTTGATTCCTCTTCTTGCCTCATCAAAATTGATGTAAAAACTTGGTAATGTAATTACACCTAATTTGTACGTTTTATTTCCCTCTGTAATTGGGATTAATTCAGACTTGGCTGATGATTCCTCTAATTTTATTTTATCACGAATCAAAACGATTTCTTCTGTTACAGCCGAGGCCCCTTCGCTGTCTTTTAACACACTAAGTCTTACGGTTGATCCTTTTGGCCCCCTTATTAATTTGACAACATCTCTTAGCCTCCAGCCAATAACATCTACCATTTCGTCCTCGCCTTGAGCTACTGCCACAATTTTATCATCCTTTTGCAATTGCTTACTTTTATAAGCAGGACCTCCTGCAATTACTTCGTTTACTACGGTGTAATCCATGCTTTGAGTCAACCTTGCACCAATCCCTTCCAATGAAAGGCTCATTGAAATATTAAAATCCTCTGAAGACATGGGAGAAAAATAATTTGTATGAGGATCATAAGATTCTGTAAAAGCATTCATATAAAATTGAAATACATCATCAGAATTATATTGATTAATTCCTTTCCTATATCGCTCATACCTGTCGGTAAGCGATTTTTCAATATCAGATTCTTCTTTTCCTGAAAGCAATAAGTTCACCGCCTGATTTTTCACAATTTTCCTCCACCTTTCATTGATTTCTTCAGTAGTCTCAGCCCAGTCTAGCTCTTCATTTTCAATGGAAATACTTTCTTCTTTTGTGTAATCAAAACCCATTTTAGCCAAATTGACTACATGATCTATCCTTACATTGGCTCGGTCACGAAATATTTTAAATATCTGAAATGCCAAGTCTACATTTCCTTCTTTAATCAAATCGTCTAATTGAAATTCATATCTTTTGAAATAGTCGATATCAGCTTTCAAAAAATAGGTTTTATTATAATCCAATGAGGACAAGAAATTAGAGAAAATCACAGCTGACAAGGAATCATTAAGTTCCTGCTTTCTGAAGTGATAATTCTTCAAATTAGCGTTTATTAAATAGGCTTCTTTCAAATATTTCGCTTTCGGCTGAAGAACAGCAAGGGAATCCGTACTCGCATTTGCTATTGCTCCAAATGAAACAACACCCAATATTGATGAAAGCCATATGGCCAAAATGATCTTACCTTTATTCATATCTATTTTTAATTAATGGGTAAATATGGAATAATACAACGTAATAAACGCTCAATTGGGTGTAAATTGTTCTCAATTTTATACAAATGGAATCAAAAAACTATTCCTTCTATATTTCCTACATGAGCAATATTCGACAACTTTTTTACAAACATCTTGGTCAGACATCTGACTTCCCAATGGCACTTGAAATCGAGTCTGCAACAGGAATGTATCAAAAAGATGTGAATGGCAAAGAGTACATGGATCTAATTGCTGGTATTGGTGTAAGTGCATTAGGTCATAGTCACCCATCTATTTTGGATGCAATCGACATTCAATCTAAAAAATACTTGCATGTCATGGTTTACGGTGAATTTATTGAATCGCCTCAAGTACAATTAGCGCATAAGTTGGCAGAAACACTTCCCGAAAGTCTGGACAATGTTTTCTTGGTCAATTCTGGAAGCGAAGCTACAGAAGGCGCTATCAAACTTGCGAAAAGATATTCGGGACGTTCTAAAATCATCTCTTGCTTCAATGCTTATCATGGCTCCACTTCTGGTGCGCTTTCAATCTGTGGAAATGAAGATTTAAAAATCTCATTTCGTCCATTGCTTCCACATATTGAATTCATCAGATTTGGCAATTTGGAAGATTTAACTCTTATAGATGATGAAACAGCAGCAATTTTCATAGAAACTATTCAGGGAGAGGCTGGTGTGAGAAAAGCTAACAAAGCTTATTTCCAAGCTTTGCGAAAACGGTGCAATGACATGGGCGTACTTCTTGTTTTAGACGAAATACAATGTGGAATGGGAAGAACGGGTAGTTTATGGGCATTTGAAGAATATGATGTTTCTCCAGATATATTGTTAACTGCCAAAGGCCTTGGTGGTGGCATGCCTATCGGCGCTTTCATATCATCTAAAGAAATAATGGGTACTTTGACTACTGATCCTATTCTTGGACATATTACCACCTTTGGAGGAAACCCAGTTAGTGCTGCCGCCGCAATAGCCACCATTAACGAAATCAATAATGATCATTTATTAAACGCTGTGCCAGAAAAAGAAGCATGTTTCAAAGAATTACTGAGGCATGAACATATCATAGAAGTTAGAGGGAAAGGTTTGATGCTCGCAGTAGAATTTGAGTCATTCCAAATTCTACAAAAAATCATTCATCACCTACTAGAAATGGGAGTCATAACAGATTGGTTTTTGTTTTGTGACAATTCATTGAGAATTGCACCTCCCCTAATTATAACCATGGATGAAATAAAAATGGCTTGCAATAAAATATTACAAGCCATTGATATTGTCTATTCAGATGCTGACTAAAGTAAAGATTTCAAATCTAATTTGAGCGCTTTATCATCAATCATCAAATCCACAGTTTCACCTGATTTGCTCAATTGTTTTCGTAAATCTGCCAATCCTATTTCGATTGCCTTTTTTCCATTGACAGCATCTAGCACAGCGTTCGTTTTAATTCCTGCCTCATCCGCAGGGCTATCTTTAAATACTTTATGAATAATTACTTTTGACTTGTCCTTGCTTAATTGAAGTTCTAAACCAGAGCTGTTAATTCTAAATGGCTTATCGTAGTTCCCATTCTTCTCCCAATACATTTTTTTAGAATGATAATCATAAACCATATTAAATTTTGTGAGAATTCCACTACCAATAATCCCCGCTACTTTTTTATGATTTTGTATCCCGTGATCAGCATGGCTCAATCCCACCGGCATATCTTCGAAACCAAACCCACTAAAAGAGAAAGATTTTACTTTTCCTCTGTGATGCTCGTACTCTTTTTTTCCTAAACCTGCCACGAGATAAATATAACTATCTCCAACTTTGGTTGCTAATTTATTCTTCCCAACAAAAGGAGTATTGAAATCTACAGTTGCTTTAGCACCTGTATCAACGAAAAATTCTCCTTTTATAGTTTCATCATTGGCAAATACGCTTTCTCCAGAAATATGGGGAATATATGAAGTAAGCTTAATGTCAAATGCTTTTCCCGCACCAGCATATTTATAAGAAGACGGATCATATAATTTCATGAACATTTCATCAAAATTCATTTCAACAATATAATTCTTAAGCAAATCATACCCGATGATGCCATCTATATCCTTTCCAATGCTTATTTCTAAATGCGTCAAATCTGTTTCATGCAGCTCAACGTTATGAATAGGTGCTCCACCAATCAAGAATTCATTGTGCTTAACTCTTTTCCCACTAATACTTCCTTCAGCACTAGTAATAGTTTCATCAGAACCCGAATTAATGCCCAATTCAGTTGCCTTATTAATATTGAGAATGGCAAGGCCATCTCCTGTATCGAATATATAATCGAGCTCAGGAGAGCCATTAACTTTTACTTTAATAAACGTATGATCACCATATTGTTCAATAGGCAGCGTTGCGACAGGCTCTTGACAAAATGCCATATTAGCACTTGCAGAAATGAATAGTATTAAACCAAGAATTTTTTTCATATATATTAACTTTTACAGGAGGTTGAAATTAGTTTCAATTGACGTCATTTCAAAGTAGCCTCATTATTTAATTGCAATTATTGATAAATATCATAAGTAAACCAATGTATTGTATTAATACGTTCTCTCAAACAAAGATTTATTGCCACAATAGTCTTCCACATTAAGAATAAAATCACCTGAAACAACAATTGCCTCATCACTCCAAATCACATTTGATTTGGCATCATAATTCATCAAAAACCACTCTCCATTTAATTGTGCTTTTATTGATTTAATGCCAGATTTATCATCCTTCAATCTAAATTTTAACTTTCCCTTTTTAGTCTTCAATGAAGAAATAACTGGAGGAATCGAATCTTCTAAAATGGTGTAATTTCCAAAATCCCTTGTTTCAAATGACAACCCGTCTTCCGTCCATTTCCCACCTAAAAATCCAAGTTTTCCTTTGTATCCAATAGTGTAGGCAAATGCTTTATCTTCATTCCATTTGGTTTCAGAAGAAATTGTCACTTTAAAATTTCTCTTAATAGGAACTCCTGAATTTCTAAAACTATAAACTTCTTTATTTCCAGAAGTGTCCTTAGAAAATTTCAAATAAGTAGTATCAAACAAACTCCTCTTTGGAAAATTGATTGAAATCCCATTAGTACTCCAACTTTGATTCTTCCCTGGATAGATTGTGGCTGCAAAATCAAATACAAATGTATCATTACATACCTTAATAGAATCTGGAAGCCCTTTTCTAAGATCCCATATATAAAACCCTTTATCACCGTGATCATAACCTAGCTGTAGAGAAGACATCTTGCCTTTTTGATATACCTCAGCCTCACAATATCCAAAATCCGACAAATCAGTCATTACTTCTATATAGTTACCTGAAATATCATACCCATATTCCTCTATATTATCCCATATCTTGTTTTCAAGATTGACCTGTTCATCGCCGTTTATATCAAAATTGTGCTGCACAATATTCCCATAACTATCTCCCAAGCGAATAGTTAATTCATGCTTCAAAGGATCATTTATTTGGAGTATACCTGAACGATCATCCGTTTTATAAAACCCTAGTGAATTCCCGTCATCCACATAATATTTATTGAACCTTTTACCTCCTTGAGTTGACCTCTGGTAATTAGTGTGGACTAAAATGCTTCTGGCCATACTAAACTTCAAGCTATCAATTGATTGAGAAAACACTTGTTTGTCATCAAACATCAATGACTGATTCAAAATACCATTTCGATTTCTTGCTCGATCAAATCGATCATAGGCATAAACCTCCACGCCAATATTCCCACTTAAAAAAACTGCATTGTCCAGAACCAATTCACCTTGTGCGTTTTTAATAACATCAAATTCAAACCTTCCAAAAGCACCATTGATACGCGATTTATCATCCATAGTCACAAAAGCAACTTTTTCCAAAACCGGAGGGGTTGAATCATCAATTTCGTCAAAGCCATAACGAAGCGGATCCAAAGCTCTGTGATCTACGGATCTCAATTCAAAATGCAAATGAGGACCGGAGGATGAACCAGAATTACCTGATTTGGCGATTATATCTCCTTTTTTAAAAGTGAATTGACCTTCTTTAGGAAATAAGTTGACATCAAACGACTGATTCTTATATTGATGAACTCTAATGTATTCCGCAATGCCAGCCTCGAAATACTTCAGATGTGCATATACTGTAATCGTATTATTTTGAGGATGAAAAATATAAAGCGTATTCCCGTAACCAGAGGTAGAAACTCTGACTCTTTGCACATAACCATCAGCTGCAGCAAATACAGGTAGTCCTGTAATACCACTTGTTTTAATATCTATACCAGTATGAAAATGAGTACTTCTCAATTCCCCAACAGTCCCTGATAAATAGTTCTCTTGTTTCGGGCGAATAGGAAATTGAAAGTCTCCTTTTTCAGGAGCTTGCGCTTCACTTAAATGAAACGACACCAAAAAGATAATAATACTACTTAATCGCAAAATCCATTACTTTTTCGTTTTCCAAAAAGGCTTCCAATCTGTCTCCAATATTCACAGGCCCTACACCCTTTGGAGTTCCTGTAAAAATCAAATCCCCTTTCTTCAGTGTTATGAACCTTGAGACATATGAAATAATTGAGTCTACACTATTCATCATCAATGATGTATTCGCTTTTTGAACTTGCAGATCATTTACTCTCAATTCGAAATTTAAATTATCCAAATCATATCCCTTTTTAGATCTAAATGCTGAAATAGGTGCTGAGCCATCAAATCCTTTAGCAATTGTCCATGGAAGACCTTTCTTTTTAGCTTTGGACTGCAAATCACGTGCCGTAAAATCTATACCCAATGCAAATTCATTATAGTACAATGGGGCAAACTCTTTTTGAATGTTTTTTCCTACCTTAGAAATTTTCACTACTAATTCTATTTCGTGGTGAATCTCATTGGTATAATCCGGAAAGTAAAAATCATCATTATTACGAAGCAAAGCAGTATCTGGCTTTGTAAAAATCACTGGTTCATCAGGTATCTCATTGTTCAATTCTTTAATATGATCGACATAATTCCTTCCAATGGCCAATATTTTCATAACAGCATAATTTTTACTAAAAGAATATTAAAAATTCGAATATAGTAATTCTATTAGCAGTGGTAGTTAATAGATGGAAAAAGAAATTGTTTATTCTGTTAAATACCTTTCATGAATGATATTCAGGTGATGAGCAATGTGACCTGCCAATATGTAAATCAAGGCTCTACATGAAGTTGGAGAACCATTCACGGTACCCACAAAAGTCAGGACAGTAGGGTCTAAATTATCTATCATAGAAATATTGGATTTACGCAAAAACTCGAACTCTTCGATTAGTTCATCCATAGTATTTTTAGAATCATTCGATTGATCGGCATATTCATTTTCATCAAAACCAGGTAAACTAGTTGTGTCTAGCCTAGACAATGCCAATATTCTATACGCGAAAACTCTTTCTGCATCAATCATATGTCGGAATAACTGTTTGATGCTCCATTTTCTTTCAGCATATGAGTAATCAATCTTATCAGAGGGAAGTCCCTTAAATAAATCTAGCATATCACTAAGCTGATTCTTTAAATAATCAAGAATGTTCTTATCTAATACTAAGTTTATATATCCCTTATAAAAGGAATTATACTCGGATAACTCTGGTTTACTTATCATCATTTTCATAGCCTTTGACAAATCCAAAAACAGTTTCTTCTGTAATGCCGGATAATAATTGGTCTTTTGTTATAAATGCCATCATCAGACGTCTCATCACATTGATACTTTCTTGATCTACTAAGATTATTTTCCCATTGTACCTAATATGATATATTGGGTCCTTTTCTTTCTTCAATTCCAGCACTATATATTCATTGAAAATATACCAACTTCCCGAAAAATTCTCATATCTGCCCATTACACCATTATTCTTGAGCTTGAACTTCATATTGTTATTAAATCGCAAAGTTTTATTTCCCATTCCATCTCTGATAATCCATTTAGATCCTTTTAAAGCTTCTTTATCTGGTTTTACAAGATGTGCTTCTAAATGGTACATTACTACAGAATCTATCTTTGCTTCATCCGGAGATAAAAGCTGTGCTTCAACCTTCAGGTTACACATTAATAACAGTATGAATAAGTACCTAAATGCTTTCATACCTCTTTTTTATACCAACTGGCATATTTAATATAGTTGTTAGAAATTCTTTGAATCTCTGATTTTCCTTTGTCTCCAATTTCTTTCACTTTTCGGGCAGGGTTACCAACGTAAACGGAACCTGGCTCAATAATGGTGTTTTCAAGAACAACGGCACCTGCTCCTATGATCGATCCCGACCCCACAACACAATTATCCATTACAATTGCTCCCATACCAATCAAAACATGATCTTCCAGCGTACAACCGTGAACCATAGCACTGTGACCAATAGAAACATGATTCCCAATTTTAGTAGGTGATTTCTGATAGGTTCCATGAATCACCGCATTGTCCTGGATATTAGTGTTATTTCCTATCTCAATAGAATTAACATCTCCTCGAACCACTGCATTGTACCAGATTGAACAAAAATCACCCATTCTCACTTCTCCTATGATCACTGCTGTTTCAGCAAACCAACAATCATCTCCAAATACAGGATCAACTCCATTTAACTTTCTTATTAATGCCATGAAAAAAAATTATTTAAACAAATCTATTAGTTCGAATTCTCCCATGCAAATATTGCTGCTTTGCTGGTTTCAATCCCTTCCTTTAACTTTTCATCTGAAATTGGAGGAAGAAATTTTTGAACCATTGGTAATTCACCAGCCCAATGATCCAATTCGTAATCTTCTTTGTCATCGACTGGACCACCTTTTCTTACTTTAGCCGAAGCATGATTGATCTTAATGGACAGCACACTAGTAATGTCTAATTCCTTTTGATTCGGCTTACGGCATTCATCCCACCTTCCTTTCAAAACACTTTCTGTAATTAGAAATAAGGCATGATTCTTAGCATCCCTGTTTTCCACTTCTATGGCTTCACCAAAAATGACAACTGATCGGTAGTTAACCGAATGATGAAAAGCTGATCTCGCCAAAACCATTCCATCAACATGAGTGACTGTTAAACAAACAGGAATACTTTCTTTAACGGCTTTGACCATTCTACTTTTTACAGAACCATGGACGTAAACAGTTTCACCTTCTCTTGCGTAAGCCGTAGGAATAGTAAAAGGTTCACCATTCATCACCCAACTCAAGTGACAAATAAAACCGTCGTCGAGAATATCAAAAACATCTTGTTTTTCATATACTGCTCTATTAGCACCTCGTACAACTTTATTCTTTTTGGACATTTCAAATTTTTTCATAGTATTCATCTTTTAATCATAGGTAAATGTAAATTTGAACTGGTTCACTTAAGTATACCAGTTTTGAAAATTCAAATGGTCCAGTATGTTTCCTTGGAAATCAATATTTAACCTTGACAAAAACCATAAACGTCCCATATTTCTACAAATAGTGGATGTTATTATTTCTGAAGTCAGTAAAGGCAGAATTAAAACTGGTGATCTTTTACCTGGTAGTAGAAGATTGGCACAACTATTATCACTCAATAGAAAGACCGTCATTTTGGCCTATGATGAGTTATTAGCACAAGGATGGATAGAAATAAGACCTTCCAAGGGTACTTACATTAAAAATACTTTACCACTTGTGTCAGCTAAGCACTTGAATAGTCCATCCATCATTAAATCGTTGACAATAGAAAAAGACACTACCGAAATCACTTCTAAGGTTATCAATGATGGGACGCCAGATTTCAGGTTAGCTCCTCTTGATAAATTATATAAACAAGCACGTTTCGTTTCCAAAGGAATCATAGGAAAATCCGTCTTAGTGGGTGATCATAGTCGTGGAGAAGGACACTTAAGGCACACTCTGACTGATTATTTACAACAAACTCGAGGTATATCTGGAAACATAGAAAATGTGATGGTAACTAGGGGAAGTCAAATGTCAATCTATTTGGCATTTTCACAAATACTAGCGCAAAGAGATTCTGTTATTGTAGGTAGCTTAAATTATCAAACGGCAAATCAGACAATTACTTCTTTAGGTGGGCAACTGATAAAAGTACCTGTTAATCATGAAGGACTAGAGATCGATGAAATAGCAAAAGTCTTGAAAAAAAAGAAGGTGAAAGCGATCTATGTAACCCCTCATCATCACTATCCAACTACCGTTACAATGCCTGTAGAAAATCGTTTACAACTCCTTGAATTGGCCAACAAATACAACTTCTACATTATAGAAGACGATTATGACTATGATTACCACTATTTGCGATCGCCAATCCTTCCAATTGCTAGTATCGATCAGACAGAGAGAGTTGTTTACATTGGATCATTTAGCAAATTATTAGCACCTTCTATTCGAATTGGATACATGCATGCACCAAAATCTCTTATTGATCAATGTGCCAAACAAAGATTATTGTTGGATCGTCGTGGAGACCCTATTTTAGAAAGGTCACTTTCTGATTTAATTAATGAAAATGAATTATCTAGATCACTTAAAAAAACAATACCAATCTATAAACATAGAAGAGATTTAATGTGTTCAATATTGAAGGAAGGTCTAGGACAGAATATAAGTTTTAATAAACCAGATGGAGGAATGGCCGTTTGGGTTGAATTGGCTAATACTCCAATCGATGATCTTAAAAAAGAAACATTAAAGAGTGGATTAAAACTAGAAATAGACACCTATCATTACACTAATCATTGTCGTTTGGGGTTTGCTTCAATGAATGACCATGAAATTCAAGAGAATTGTAAATTACTGATTTCCAGCATACTTATACATTACAAAACATAGTGAGTCCCAATCAAATAAATACATCTACCTTGTCATAAACTGCAAGTGAAATAAAATGATAAATATCTTATGGATTAAAGAAATCAAATCCATTATATTGAGTTGATTTTATGTCATAGTACCTACCTTTTCTAGATGAAAGTTGAGCAAAAAATTTGGAATACTAAATCTGGATGGACTTCCTATTCAGAACATGAATTAGGCACCAAAGTGAACTTAGTTTTCGCACTTGGACCCATTGATTTAATTTCTCAAAAAAGAATACTTGCCGATCTACAAAAGTTCTACCCAAATGCAGACATTGTTTTATCATCCGCATATTCAAACATATTCAACACGAAGATTACTAAAAATGATGACGTAGTAGTGTCTGCATTGCAATTTGAAAAAACCACTGTTCAAGCACTTCATCTCAATATAAAAGAAGTAAAAGACAGTTTTGATCTTGGTACGCATATTTCAGCCAATTTGAACAAAGAAAATATAAAAGGATTGCTTGTGTTTTCAGATTCTTTTCCCATCATCAATGCATCTCATTTAGTCACAGGTTTACATTTTAATTTATCTGAACATATTCCAATATTAGGTGGATTGGCCAGTGGCCATCGAGGTGAAAGACCAATGGTTGGCTTAAATGAATTGCCTAAGCAAGGCAATGTTATTGGAATTGGTTTATCTGGTGATTACATTCAAATAGGACATGGGATTGATATTGGTTGGACCCCTTTTGGAACTGAACGGTTTATAACCAAATCAAAAGACAATGTAGTATATCAACTGGATCACATGACTCCTTATGAATTGTATGAGTTGTATTTAAAAGATCTGGTAGAAGATGTTAGCGAAGCTGCACGTCAATTTCCATTAGGAATATATCTGGATACGAGTACTCAAAGATTAATTCGAACTGTAATTGATGTTGACAAAAAGACAGGAGCCGTCACTTACTCTGGAGAAGTTCCACAAGGAGAAAAGGCAAGAATGATGAAGACCAATATAAGCAAACTTATAGATGCTGCAGGCGAAGCTGCTGAGCGAAGTTGTTCAGACTTTAAAATTAAAGAACCTGATTTTTCCTTTCTTGTTAATTGTAAAGGAAGACAAGCAGTATTAGAAGATTGGGCTCAAGAAGAAATAGATACTGTAATTACTAATTTGGGCAAAAACACCCCAGTTATGGGATATTATTCACTAGGAGAAATTGCCCCTTTGGATCCTGGTAAGAAAGGCGAACTATTAAATCAAACGATTACTATAACTTCGCTGAAGGAAAACTAATGGATTCGAATTTTAACAAAATATTGAATAGACAAATCAAAAAATTCACATCGGATGGTGAATTGAATGATGAATTAAATCCTTTTCTTCAAAGTATTAGTGACTCATATGATCAATTTGAAAGAGATCAGCAACTTGTGGAAAGAGTCATGAACCTAAGTTCAGACGAATTACTTTCTGCCAACGTTGAACTAAAAAAGATCAATACTGAAATGGATCGTTTTGTATACAGTACTTCACACGATCTTCGAGCCCCTCTCCTTTCCATTCTTGGATTACTAAACATAATAGAAACTGAAAATAAGCAATATGATATTAAAGGCTACTTGAAACTATTGAGGGATAGCACAGTAAAGCTGGACCGTTTCATTAGTGATATCATTGATTATTCAAGAAACTCAAGGTTAGAAGTCATGTCTGCAGAATTGGACATTGGCCACGTCATTGAAGAATCATTTAAACACCTTAACTATCTTCCTGGTTGTTCAACATTATTGAAATTAATCAATATTGATGCCCCTGTAAAATACTATGGGGATGAACGAAGAATTTCTATTGTATTCAATAATTTGATCTCCAATGCCATAAAATATCAGAATCTAGAAATCACTGATAGCTTCGTAAATATAGAAGCTGAAGTGAATCAAAAAGAATTGATTGTTGAGATTGAAGACAATGGACTTGGCATAGACAAGCCCTATTTGGCCAAGATATTCGATATGTTTTATCGAGCAAATCCAGATGCCAAAGGATCAGGATTGGGATTGTACATTGTCCAGGAAACCATTGAAAAATTAGAAGGAACAATAGAAGTTGAATCAGTTTTGAATGAAGGAACTAAGTTTACGGTTCGCATTCCTAACCGAAGAGCGAAATAGATTCTAGTAATAAATTACACGGGATACTCGCGTACCTTCTGCTCCTGAAATTTTAACTAAATACATACCTTTATTAACTGAGATTTTTGGATGCCATACCACTTTATGCTTTCCAACCATTTGCATTCCATGAATAATTGTCTCAATCTCGCGTCCTTGCATGTCATATATTACGATCTCAAATTCACCTTGTTTTTCGATAGAATACTCTATACCCAACTCAAGTTGAAAAGGATTAGGGTAATTGAAAATTTCATAAATATCATTTCTATCATTTAAAGAAGTTACAGCATTAGAATTGTCGATACCGGGATTACCTCCATTAGAGTATGCGTACCAATTAGAAGCAACTGAATTGTCAAAAACAGGATTCTTAAGTGCCAATGTTGCTCCTAAACCATTCGCCTCTTCCGGCCAAGGAGAAGTGGGTTCATAGCAAACAGCAGAAACAATAGCTCCGGCATTGTCAAACAATCTAACACAGTCACCTCCACTTGAAAGACCAAAATCAAGATCTCCTATAACTTCTACAGATGTGTTATAATTTTGATTGAAATTTTCAACATTCTTACAAACTACCAAGTATCCATTAGAGGCAATAACCGTATTTTCCGGGAAAATAAAACCATGCTCGTCATCTTCATCTTTAAGTTCCCAACCTGAAACATCAACTGGTGTATTTCGAACATTGAATAATTCTACCCAATCTTCAATCTCTGATTCTATAGGTGAACTGTAAAGGATTTCATTGATTACAATATTTGAATTGTCTCCATCGATTTTCTCAAAAACAGCTTTTACTTCTGTATTTTCACTACTACGAACATTTGCTAAGGGTTCGCTAGAATTCAAACCTATCCAGCCAACAAATTCATATCCTAGACTAGGTATCGCTTCCAATTCTACCGGTATATCATGCATATAATTTCTTGTCCATGGAAAACTTTGTGGGGACAATGTATTCACCCGAACTTTACCATGTGATTCATCTGATACATCCACCGTTAAATCGAATGATCCTGACAATTCAAAATGATCAATTATATGTCGTCTAGCATAATAGGGTCTCTGTGTAGCATAATTATGATATGCGTCTATTTGCTGTAACCAATATCCATACCCGCCGTTCCACCTGTCCATATGGTCTTCTATTTCATTAGCAATAGCATCACTTTTATCAGTTATTGTTTCTTGAATCAATTCAGTGGTCCAAACTTCATTCAACTGATCTACATACGTATTAATAAATAGATTTCTAAACTCCTCATTTTCCATCAGGCTTCTTAATAATAATGTTGCCCAAGGAGGGTTTGGCCATCCTGGTCCATTGGCATCCAATGCAAATGACAGTGTATTTCCTACGTAATTCCCCGAATCCCAAATGCCAAATCCAAAATCTGTATCAAAAGCTATCCATCTCCATTTACCATCTACGCTGTTCTCTCTCCAATACTTAATATTATTCCCTGGCCAATCTCTATTATCTATAAATATATTTCCAGTGGTATAATAGATGTAGTTCATTACATCCATTTGGGTTTTTACATATTCATAATTCTCAGCATCAGACAGATCATTGTTTTGCACAAAATCAATCAGACTGTTGTAATGATCTTCATTTCCATAAACAGATCTCCCATTTCCTTCGACTATCTCAACATCATCACTGCTAATATTATGATTGTTTGCTATGTAATGTTCATTTATTTTTTCTCTAATATTCTGTATTCCAAAATACTCACCATTGATGTAGATAGCTGCAGGTCGAAAACCCTGTCTATCAACACTCTCATGAAATAAAGATGTCAATAAACCATCTCGCATCATGGTATTATTATTGTCATTTCCTGAATTTCGAATGACAAAACTCGAGAATTCATCCAATTCCTTATCCTTAAAAAGCTGATACTTAATTGGACCATCTCCATAACCTTTTCTAAAAAATAAGCTTAGTGATTTCTGATCATTCCCTCTACTATAATTCCCAAAAATCTTAGCCCCGGCATTGGCTGAAAATCCAACACTTCCATCTTCTTCAAACAATTCTACATGAACTCTTCTTTCCCAATCTTCCCAAAAATTTGCTCCAAAATGTGGAAAATCTGCAGATGCGTTAGGGCCTGGCATGTACATTCCATCAGTGTCATCAAAAAACTCATAAGGATCGACCGTCAAAGAAACAACAGGTAAATCATGTCTGACACCTATCAAATAAGAAGCAGCGCCTAACTTTCCTGGAATGCTATTCTGACTTAGTACTTGTGCTTGTAAATTCGTGCTTGTTGAAATATCTAAGGGTCCTGAATATTCTGAACTGGCCAAAGAAGGCATTGTACCATCTAAAGTATAATAGATGGTTTCATCAATATTTTGAGTACTCAATTCTACTTGAATAGGCGTTCCATAAACTCCTCCAGAAATAGAGAATTCCACCTCCCCTGAATGCGAATTATATCCAGTGGAATATTCATTCGATGCACCTGGTGTAGATTCACTGAAAAAGGACATTTCACCAGATCCATCAATCGTTCTACCTAGTGATATATCTGCAGACAAATCACCTGTAAACAAAGAATCTACCATTTCCTGTTCAGGGTTAAACAGCATAAGCGTATCACCACCGGATGCTAATTTGAAATCTGTATGAAAACTTGCTTGGCCAATAGAAATAAATTCAGAAAATTCCCCTCCACGATCAATGTTGCTACCCAATGAAAGAATGGGTATAATAGTCATATCAGAGGAGGTTGCATTGTAATTATGAACCTGAACACTCATCACATTCTGGCCCTCCACTATAAATTCCTGGGCATTGGATATCTCAAAATATTCTGGAGAGCCACCTTTATAAATTACCGCTGAATGCCATTCATTTGCTTCTGTATCAAATGCTGGAATATCTCCATTTATATTTCCTCTTGCTATTTCATTTCCGTTGATGTACGCTATAAATGCATCATCATAATCAATGTGGAGCAGCAAATCCGATATTTGACTTGCATTTTCAATGACAAATGATTTCCGTAAAAAGACCGAAATAGCGTTATCGACAACCGTATTGTCATCTCCATCACCATAACCAATACCTGTGGGGCCAATCAACCAACTGCTATCATCAAATCCATTTGATCGCCAACTAGCATCGGGCTCTTCCGTGGGTACAATATATCGCCATTCATCCCCTTGATCAATTGTTGTTTCCCAATGTAGTGGAGCTATACTTCTGTTCTTATCAGACGCATAAATCAAAAGATGCTCATTTGGTGATAGTATATAATTTGGAAATGTCCATCGAGTCAAAGAAGAAGCATCATCCGTTATAGAATACCCAATTAAATCAACATCATTATCTCCAATGTTGTATAATTCAATCCAATCAGGAGTATCTCCATCTTCATCCAATATAGTTTGAAAATTTGAGGTCATTACCTCATTTATCAATATATCTTGCGACTGGCCAGCAAACATTGCTCCTACTAGCGCTAAACTTAATAACGATTTCCATAACCTCATACTTTCCAATTTAAAGTCTAACGTCAATATATTTTGTATATTCTATTCGATGGATCTAAAATCCTCTGATAAGTAATTAATCAATGGATCTCGTACGAGTAATCCTTTTATATCCAAATACTCAATATAAAGTTCACGTATATCTCGTTCAAGGATTATCCTTTCTCTTTCAAGGCTAAATTGATACTTTTTCATTTTTGCTACATCATTCAAATCAACATTTCCACCCCCTTGAATCGATATAGTCTTTGATAATTCTGTTCGATTCTGCAATAATTGATATTGCCCTATTAAATGATTTAGTTGTATAACTGTCAAATCCTTCTTCTGAACTACAAAGTTCTTAGTGGCATCCAGATCCTTTTGATCTTCTATCAATTCTACACGTTTTCGATTAAGGTTAGGTTTATCTGGATTTACAATTGGCAAACGAACACCTATCTGGAAACCAATGTGCTCATTAACCTCATTTCCTCTTTCTGTATCAAAATTTCCTTGTATATAACCAATATTGCTCCTGGATTCTGCTTTATCAATTTTTAACATCTGTTCTTTCAATTGGAAGTCCTCTTCTGCATCCAATACATAAAGGCTAGTCCATTCAACTTCTGCTTCTTTACTATCCAAATAGAGTTTGATTCTATCGACACTTGTAAGCTCGCTTGAGCTGAAACCTTCTAGAGATTTATTAGGTAAATCCAACAGTATATAATACTCTGTTTCTGCTAATTGTGACTTCAATTCTTCCGATTTCAACATAAGCTCTGTTTGGTCAGATTGAACGCCAATAATAAGACTCAGATCGATATTCTCTATCCCCAATAACCCTATATTTCTCATTATTTCATTCACCATAACGAGATTTTGTTCATTTAATGCTATGGATCGCAACAAGAAAGAATAATCTATCAACATCTGATATCTGTTTTTTAAAGCCAGATTCAGTGCGACTTTGTACTGAGTTCCAATACTCTTTACATGTTTATTGTAATACAATTTATTAGCCTTGATTTCATAGGGATTGGAAGGTGATAATCTCAAGCGATATTCATTCATAGATACGTTTGCATCCTCGCTACCTATACGAAACTCAACTCTGTTCAACCATGGAGAGTTGTATTTATTGGATTCCAAAAAACTAAGTTGCGCTTGGAATAATTCCAAAGATTGATCCTTACGAGCAGTACCTAAATATTCCTCAATGGTGACATCACCCTGACTCAAAGCCGGAAACGAAAAAGAAATTAAAATAGATAAAAAAACTATATTCTTCATTTTCCCAACTTAACGAATACCTTTTCTCCATTTAAGAAATTACTTTCTTCAGGGATCCTGATAAATATTTCACGGCCATAAACAGGTACTTCTTGGAAAGTCCTTAATCGATTTGGATATTCGATGATTCTAGAACCTATTTCTAATACTTCACCACTGATTCTATACTTCCGATTAGTTGACTCAACAATTACATTATCTCCTCCTTGCAACCCACTATTTTGTTGTTCATTGATAAGAGCTCTAATGATGGTAGGATTACTGTCATATACCGAAATCAACGTTGTATATGGAGGTACAAGCTCATCTGTTTCGGCGTAGACATTGCCAACTGTACCGTTTCGATTGGCATATTGGACTAATTCTTTTTCTTCCTGACTCAGAACTTTTAGTTCATTTTCTACCAAAGTAACTTCTCTATTCAAGTTCAATAAATCAATTTCATGAATCTGCTCTATCTCTTGAATTTTCAAACGGTATTGTTTGGATAAACTAATTTTTTCTTTTTCGAGTAATTCTACCCTGAGAGACATGTAATTTTTATCTGTGAAATTTGTGCTATCACCCCAGAGATTCATAGCACTCAAATTCTTGGACATTCCTTCTTGACTAGTCAAAATCAATTCTAAACGCTCTAGATCCGTATCAATTTTCGCTATGTTCTGCTGAAAAACCAATCTAGCCATAGACAATTGATTTGCTTTTTCAATCCCATTAATTTGTAACTGCGATTTTAATCCTTTCAAACGATTGGCTTTATTTTCTACATCTAATAATAGATCTGGTCTTTCCACTTTTATCAATTCATCACCTTTTTTTACTTGTTGACCGGGAATTACATAAATCTCTTTGATTCGAACTGCCTTTTGAAAACTTACGGCGTATTTCTGTGGTTCAACTTGTGCTAATATCGACGAAGTGGAATCATTATAACCCAAAGACAAATACAGCAAACCAAGAGTAATGACGGCCCAGAAAATGTAGATTAAATACTTCTTCATCTCAATCAAAGTTTAGAAAGGTTATCACTTCGTTCCATCTTCACATTCTCAATACCTTCTTTTGATTTTAGAAAAGCGTAAAATTCATCTTTAGAAATTTCCTGACGCAAAGTCACAAAATATTCGTACCGATCTCCTCTGTTCCTATTAGCAACTGTAAGCATTCTGAAATCTTCACACTTTTCTCGAAGTATACTTTGAAGTTCAGCCACAGGTATTTCAGTCAATAACAAAAATGTTAAGCTAAATTCCTTATTCAATCTTTTACTTCCATATGGGGAGGCATACAAAAGAAAAGCGATAATACTAAAGACACTTGTACCTGCAATAGCAATCGAATATCCATAAACGCCGGCAGCAATACCTACGGATAATGAGGCAAAAATAAAGATGATATTTCTTGGGTTTTCAACCCTCATACGAAACCTTATGATGGCAATGGCTCCCATTATTCCAAAACCAGCTGCTACATTGTTGCCCACTGCCATGATAACCATGCATGTAACAATGGAACTTAGAATCATTGCTTGTACAAAATTCCTGGACAAAGCGGCTCCCTGATTCGTCAAATGATATGTAAATGCAATGACACTACTCAAAGCAAAAGAAATCAAAATAGAAAAGAAGGCAATTTCAAATGACGGAAACTCGTAATAGCTTCCATCGCTAAAGGCATCAAACATTACAGACTAGTTTATTCTTCTTAGATGATAAAAACAATCACCTTTTAAGCCAACAATATTAACTAATTATTATGCAATTGTTAAAGAAATAATATTCATCAGACTTATTGTTTGAGCAAAATTTAAATCTACTCGGCAAATCACCTAAAAATATTGAACGTGACGTTCGTAAGTGAATATTGGCACGATATTGTCATTGTAAAATTATGTAAATCAAATTCATTAAGTTATGACAATTATAGATATCGTTTCAATCGGATGGGCCGCAGTAGCTTTGATTTTTTTAGCCGCACAAGCTAGCTCTGATGCAGCTCATAGCAAAAAAGAACAGAAACTTTCGGGATCGCAGGAATTCAAAGTGAAAGAGTAATCAATACCAAATTTATTGATGCCAATTCTCACTTTTAATACTGTTGACTGCTCTCATGATGTCTTTCTGGCTAATCTGACCAATAAGCTTCATGTTTGTATCTAAAACAGGAAACCTTCTGATTTTTAGATTGAGAAACATTTTAGCAGCTTCAAAGATGCTCACATCTGGCATTATGTACTTAACATTTTTCGCCATATGATCCTTTACCGTACCATCCAGCATCGGATAATTAAGATATTTCCCTTTCACAATCTCTTTAAGACAATCTCCTTCCGATATAACGCCAACTAATTCTTTTCTATCGTTGACAACGGGTGCTCCTGAAATTCTTTTTTTCAATAGGGTCTCCACCACTTCACTTATAGATTGATCCGGGTGGAAAGTAATTAATCGAGATGACATATAATCACTTACTGAAATTGGTTGATTTGTAAGCACTTCTGGTTTAGCCATTTGCACTCCTTGAAAACTTTTTACCATAACTAATCGGGTTTAATGTGAAGAATATTATAACGATATTTTATGACAAAAACAAATTAAAAGTGGCATAACGAACTTCGAACAGTAGATGAATCTTTGTTTCGTAATAATTGAAGTATAAACCATTGATCCAAAAATTTAAATGATTACAATTTCATGTGGACAACAAATTATCCAACACAACTGTTCTAATGGCACTATTCTGATTCTTAATAACTAAATTCTTTGACTCAAGGCTTCCCGCATATCATCTTCAGTCAATGCCACAGGGTTGTTTTTGTTGCTCGAGTTCTGGACGATTCGATCAAGGTCTTGTGAGTTGATTCCATAATTTGATAAGAGAGGAATTTCAAACTTATCACACCATTCATCTATAAGATTCAAAAGAAAGTCAATATGAAAGTCTTCACTTTTGTGTGATCGCTGGGAAAACATTTTACCGACCTTTGCATATTTTTTTAGTGCAATGTTTTGAGACTCTTCTTTTCTTAATTTTCTCACAGTAATACTATTGACAGCAGACATCAACGTTCCGCAAATAGTACCATGTGGCATTTCAAAATAACCACCTATAACGCCAGCCATTCCGTGAACAGAACCTAAACCTGCGTTTGCAAGTGTCAGGCCTGAAGCAAAAGATGCGTACGCCATGTTTGTTCTTGCACCCAAATTTTGTCCATCTTTCATTACTTCAGTCAAACCATTGCGTATACAGCTCAAGCCTTTCAACGCTAGCGAATCGGTCATTATACTTGCTTTAGAAGAAAGAAATGATTCCAGTAATTGTGTAAAAGCGTCCATTCCAGAAGCACCGGTCAATATCTTAGGACAAGTCAATGTCAATTCTGGATCAATCAATGCTACATCAGGAACAAAACGATCATGCCTCAAAGATTTTTTATACCCATTAATTCCAATTTCTGATAGCACCGCATTTTTAGTAGCTTCACTACCTGTTCCTGAAGTAGTAGGCACTGCTATAAACGGAATCTTAGATCCATTATGAGTTTTAGTTCCTACACCCTCTAAAAAGTCTTTTACACTTTCTTTTTTTCCGAGCATAGCAGAAACAGCCTTTCCTGCATCCAATACACTTCCCCCTCCAATGGCGACAACCACATCAATTGTCTCTTGGTATTGACTAACGATAGAATCTATGCTTTGAGGCGAAGGTTCACAACTTATTATCGTATGCTTACAATCTAATTTCTTAGCGTCTAATTGATTTTGCAATTGTTTCCAAGACTTGGAATTAGTAAATGATTGTGCTCCTGTAACAAAAAGTGCTGTTTTACCTTTTTGATTTATTAAATCTGGTAATACTGAAAATTTGCCATTTCCGAAAAATACACTTGGCGAATGGGTAAAATGAAACGAATCAATCACTGGGCTATTGGTCTAACAATACTATGTTTAATTCCTTTTCTAGGTTGTGACATCCAGTCTGCTACTGTATCTCGCCACACTTTGTAGTGATCAGTTTCTTTATGGGCTGCAGCATATTCCTCATTTTCATACGCTTCGTACAAAGTAAATTTACTTGAGTCATCAGAATCTTGTAAAAAATCAAACCGTAAGTTTCCAGGTTCTTTTACAGAAAGTTCACTATTAATAATGGTAGCTTCTATAAATGATTCTATGTAGTCTATTTTAACATATACGTGAACAAGTGTAGCAATCATGATTGTAATAAATTTAGTATAAAGCGAAGTTAAAAAGTAAATATTACTATTTTCAATTCACATAATTTTGTGCTTCTATCTTTAATAAATAATGAATAGTTTTAAGGCCTAGCCAAACATCAAATTTTGTTTTATGGAAGTAAGAGGATCTGTTATCAAGGGCATTGATGAGTTTGTAAAATCAACACATTCAGAGGGATATGATACTTGGAAGAGTAAATTATCTAATGAAACACTCTCCATAATGGAAAAAGCTGTTCCGTCAAAATGGTATCCTCTAAATGAAGGCATTGTTGAACCAACAACTCAAATGTGTAATCTATTCTATTCAGACAAAAAGAAAGGTGCTTGGGAGTCTGGAAGATTTAGTGCCGAGACAGCCCTATCAGGTATTTATAAGGTTTTCGTCTTGATCAGCACCCCGGCATTTATGCTTAAAAGAGCAAGTAGGGTTTTAACAACATTCTACAATCCTACTAAGATTGAGGTGAAAAATTCTACGGACAAATCCATGCTCTTACATTTAACTGAACTTCCAACTAAAAATGAGCTTATAGAATATCGAATCGGAGGATGGATGGAAAAGGCATTGGAAATATGTGGCTGCAAAAACCTTAAAATAAATGTGCCTCACTCTATCGCAAAAGGTGATCCCTTAACAGCATACGACATTACTTGGGAGTAAAAGCAATTCTAACAAATCCCTTTCAAAGGACCTTTTAGTTTAAAACCCAATATCCACATCAAATCGGATTCTACTTCCTGTTTCCGTGTAGTTGCCGTATGGGACAAGCTGATTCACGTGATAATACTTCATTCTAAGAGTGAAATTCTTTCCCAATGAATAACCTGAAACAAGCTCAAACCCTTTGTAGTTAGACAGTCTACCATCCGGAGACCCTTGAGATGAATAATCCCAACGAGCCCAATCATTCTGAGCCATAAAATCAACCAATGAATACTGCTGCTGATAATTATAAGTGAATTTGAATAGCCAGTCTCCTCTATCTACCAACTTACCAAAGGCAAACCCAATGTTGATACCAGCATTTTGATTCTTGAAACCATAGTGAATTGAGTCATTCTTGCTATAGTCTTCTAAATTCTTATAAAAATCAGCTTCCAATGAAATAAGAGGATGCTTTGATATAACAATTCGATATCCAATATGGAAAATGGAATAGTCAAAAACATATGTTTCACCACCATCTGGAACATTTGGTGTATTTCTAAAAAGGTAAATACTTGGAAATAATTCCATTCGATTATTCAAGAATTTCACATCGGACTGAAACCCTTGAAAATAATTATCTACTCCTAATGAACTTCCCCCATGTCTTATTATAAAATGCCCTGCAACCAGTTTGATAGAGTTTAATGAGTGTCCATCAAACATAATTTCTTTGCTTAAGCTCACCCCTTCGGGATAAACATGATCACTCCAAAAAAGTTCGTTCTGTTTCTTGAATGGAAAAGTGTTTTTCCCAATCCAAAATTCGAAATTAGAAATTTCCCCTTTTAAATATGCTCTTTCAATTCCAATCGGTAAGGTTCCAAATTCTCCTTCTGTTCCACCTAAAGTAAGCTGAGGATCCTGTTGTTTGATAGGGTTACCAGTCCTAATTCTAAAACCAATTGATATTGCTTCATTGTAATCGTACGTTACTCCTAACCTTACTCGGTATCTAAGCCTTGTTCTGTCTTGCCGGTATGTTCCATCTGATTTTCTAGAATTCCAATCCTGTTCTGCTCTAAATCGGAAATCTCCGTGAACATTAAACTTAGAATTTAAACTGTCCTTCTGAGCAAGAATAGAGTCAGAAAGAGCAAGAAAAAAAATTAAAAATATGAGATTGATATATTTAGACATAAAGGTCTACTATTACCCTGCAATCTGCCACTTTTTCTTAAAATATCCAACGCTTCTTTTGATTTCTCGAACCCAATTAATTTTGCTCTTTCGCTTTGAAAAGGCTATTGTATTTTTGGTCATCTCACTGTTCTATCTTCAACAATTCTATCTGAATTAAATTGAGGGAATCACTGAAATTGTTGTCTATAAAGCAAAACCAAACTAATCTGCTTTGAACAACAATTCCAAATACAAATCCCAGCCTTCAGTACAATTAATTCTATTGTCTATGCTAATCTGCTCATGTGAAATTATCGATGGTATGATGGATCATGAATTTGAACGGGTTTATAGAATAACGAATGATTCTGATAAAGATGTAATCGTGATGTTTGAAGCAAGGCACAAGAGCGACACTGTTTTAATTGCTAGCAAAAACAGAAAAAGAATTTACAAAGAAATTATTCCCGGAAATATCGAGTTTGTCAATGTTGATTTCATTTTTAATTCGATAATTGTCATGAATTCAGATAGTTTACTTTCTACAGACCAGTATCTTGATCATTCTATTTGGAAGTACACCAATGATAATAATGGGAGTGTTCATCACCGGTATTATGATGCTTACATTGACAATGAAGAGTTCTAATTTTCATTTTCTACATATATCAAAATTGAAAAACCTGTGCTGTCTAAGACAAAACTACTTGTCCAAAGGTTTTTAAATAATTGATATGATCTCAAAAAAATCCAGGAAATAACCAAGTGTCATTAAAATCATCCCGATCAATAAGAGGTAACCGAAATTGTAATACTTAGATTTTGATTGAATCATCAATTCGATTATTCTATTTCACTAACCTACCTATTGCTTGCTCCGCTTTCTCAAAACCGAAACTTCCCAATACAGATTTTAGTTTCCCTTCTATTTGATCATTGGCAGGGTTACCTATACTTCCAAGATGTGTATGATTCACTTCTTTGCTCAACGCTCCTCCTTGTTCTTCAATCGCTTGACCAACTTGAATGTACGCATCTCTGAAAGGCACACCTTGAAGGACCAATCGATTCACTTCCTCCACACTGAATAAGTCGTTGTATTTTGGGTCATCCAACAGGTTTTCTTTCACCTCAATTTTCTTCATGGCGAATATGGTAATTTCCAACGTCGATTTTAACTCTTCAAAAGCAGGTAAAAACGTCTCTTTGATTGTTTGCATGTCACGGTGATAACCTGATGGTAAATTAATCGTGATCATGCTTATCTCTGTAGTCAATGACTGCAACTTATTCATCTTCGCACGGATCAATTCAAATACGTCAGGATTCTTCTTATGCGGCATTATGCTGGAACCTGTGGTCATTTCAGTGGGTAATTTTAAGAAACCAAAATTCTGAGAATTGTACAAACAGATGTCCATACTCATACGAGATAATGTAGCGGCAATGCTATTCATTGCGAAAGCCACGGTCTTCTCCACCTTTCCACGGCTCATCTGGCCATAAACCACATTATAACTCAAATCATCAAATCCAAGCAAGTCAGTGGTCATCTGTCGATCCAATGGAAACGAAGAACCATATCCTGCTCCAGAACCCAACGGGTTTTGATTAGTTACTTTGTATGCAGCACTTAAAACTTGTAAATCATCGGTCAAGCTTTCAGCATATGCACCAAACCACAATCCAAAAGACGAAGGCATGGCTACTTGCAAATGGGTATATCCTGGAATTAAAACGTTCTTGTGTTTTTTGCTTAGATCATTCAAAGTATTGAATAGTTCTTCAATCAACCCAGCAATGTCCTTGATTTCATTTCTGATAAAAAGCCGTAAGTCCACTAAAACTTGATCGTTTCGTGAACGTCCACTGTGAATCTTTTTACCCGTATCACCCAATTTTCGGGTCAGCATCAATTCAACTTGTGAGTGAACATCTTCAATACCATCTTCAATCACAAAGTCACCGTTCTCGGCAATTTTCAAAATTTCTTTAAGCTCGACTAAAAGATCGCTCAACTCATTCTTTTCTAAAAGCCCAATGCTTTCAAGCATCGTCGCATGAGCCATCGATCCATAGATGTCATAAGTTGCGAGTAAAAGATCGAGTTCACGATCTTTTCCTACCGTGTATTTTTCTATGTCCTTCGATACTTCCGATGTTCCTTTGTCCCAGAGTTTCATTTTGTAATAGCTTTTGGCTCTTGGCTATTTGCCTTTGGCCGGTTCCATTTTTATTTCTTCAAAACAAGAGCCAATAGCAAATGGCTAATGGCAGTTTAAAATTTCAACCCATCCAAAAGTTGAATGTACAATTCTATGCCCTTCTCTATTTCTTCTAAAAATATATACTCATCTGCCGTATGAGATCGAGCGGAATCCCCTGGTCCAATTTTAATTGTCGGAAAATTCATAAGCGCCTGATCCGACAAAGTCGGCGAACCGTATTTCTTCATTCCCAGAGCTTCTCCTTTTATTACAACAGGATGATCAGCTGATAGTCCAGACGAATTTAACCGGAGTGAACGAGGCGTGATTTCTATATCCAATTGACGCTGTAAAATTTCAACCGTTTCTTGATTTGAGTACGCATCCGTCGTGCGAACATCCACTACAAACTTGCAACTGTCTGGCACAACATTGTGCTGTGTACCAGACTCAATCAGCGTCACTGTTTTTTTAATTGGCCCGAGATAATCAGATGATTTTTCGAATTCGAATTTTTTGAGTTTTTCTATTTCAATCAACGCTTTGTAGATCGCGTTTTCTCCTTCATCTCTTGCAGCGTGCCCACTCTTTCCTTTGGCTTCACAGTCCAATACAATGAGCCCTTTTTCAGCGATGGCCATGTCCATCAAAGTCGGCTCTCCTACTATTCCCAAATCAATTTTTCCTAACTTGGAAAGGATTGAAGCAACTCCATTGGAACCTGAAATTTCTTCCTCTGCAGTTGCTGCCAAAATCAAATTATAAGGTAGATTTTCATGATCATAAAAATGCAGAAAAGTCTGGATCAAACAGACCAGCGGACCACCCGCGTCATTGCTCCCCAAACCATGCAATTTACCGTCAATAACTTGTGCTTTGAACGGATCCAAAGTATAAGACTTTGCAGGCTTCACCGTGTCATGATGGGAGTTCAAAAGTATCGTCGGCTTGTCCTCAGAAAAAACTAGAGATTTAGCCCAAATATTGTTACCTCTTCGATCACAATTAACTCCTTTATTTTTCAGATAAAACTCCAAAAAATCAGCTGTCTTATCTTCCTCTCGACTCATAGATTCGATCTCAATCAAACCAGCCAACAGCGCAACAGCATCTTTAGTTGTTGAATTATATTTTGGATCAATTTCTAACATATCGTTGTGCCGGAATAGTTTTCAGATTGCAAAGTATCAACCTCATCAAAATGACAAATTTTGACAGCGCCCACACCAGCATCAATGGCAGTAAATGCATTGTCCAGTTTGGGAATCATTCCGGCATTGATCGTGCCATCCGTTTTCAAATCTTGGTAAGTAGCTTTGTCTATTTCGGAAATGACCACTTTGTTTTCAAAGTCACTCAGCACACCTGGTTGTTCGAAACAATATACTAAATCCACCTCGTAAGCTTCACTCATTGCTTTGGCTACTTCGGATGCAATCGTATCAGCGTTTGTGTTTAACAATTGGCCTTTACCATCGTGGGTTAAAGCACATAAAACAGGGCAAATTTCTCTATCAAATAAAACTTTAAGTAATGATATATCAACATTCTGAATATCACCTACATAACCATAGTCAACTGGTGTCGGATTTCGTCTTTTACTGACAATGTGTCCGAAATCTGCGCCCGACAAACCAACAGACTGTAAATCAAGCGATTGAAGCTTTGCAGTTATTTTTTTATTTAAACCACTGAACACCATGGTCACAATTTCAATCGCATCCTTATCAGTCACTCTTCTACCCTCTACCATCGTCACAGGAATGCCCAATTCCTCTTGCATTTTGGTGGCTATGTTACCTCCACCATGCACCAGTAACTTATCACCTTCCAGCTTGACAAACTTCTTCAAAAAAGCATCTAACTGCTCTTCTTCATTGATGACCTTCCCTCCGATTTTAACTATGGTGAGTTTCTTTTTCATCGAAGTAATTTTTTCAATACCAGCTGTGCGGCAGTCAATCGATGACCAGCTTGTTCGATAACAATTGAATTTTCACTGTCCAAAACTTCATCTGCGACAATCACATTTCTTCGTACAGGGAGGCAATGCATAAACTTGCCATTATTGGTCAAATCCATCTTTGATTTATCAATGGTCCAACTTGGATCTTTGGTTAAAATCTGACCGTACTTTTCGTACGAAGACCAGTTTTTGACATAGACAAAATCAGCATCCGCTAGCGCCTTATTCTGGTCATATTCCAGCGTTGCATTTTGCATGAATTCCGGAGCCAATTCATACCCCTTAGGGTGAGTAACTACAAGGTCATAATCCATGGTTCCAGCCCACTGCAAAAAGGAGTTTGTGACTGCCTGCGGAAGCGCTTTTGGGTGTGGTGCCCAAGACACCACAACCTTAGGTTTTTCAACGTTTGAAAACTCCTTGATTGTGATCAAATCTGCGAACGATTGTAAAGGATGTAATGTTGCTGATTCCATGTTAATCACAGGGATCGAACAGTGTTTGATGAATTGACTTAATACCTTTTCACTATAGTCATCCTCACGGCTTTTCAATGATGGAAATGATCTAATTCCAATGGCATCAAAATAGCTACTCAACACACCTGCAGCTTCGATAATATGCTCGCTGGTATTACCATCCATCACGACTCCATCACCAAATTCCAGCTGCCATCCATCACTGCTCAAATTGAAAACAACAGATTCAATTCCCAGATTGAAAGCAGCTTTTTGCATGCTCAACCTTGTTCGAAGACTAGGGTTAAAAAACATTAGACAAATTGATTTGCCATCTTTAGCCAGAGGACCATTTTGAGCTATTTGTTCTTTGAGAACAATTGCTTCTTCAACCCACTTAGACGGATTATCTATGTCGTTTACTGAGAAAAAATTCTTCATAATACTTTTTTCAATGCATTGATAAATAGGTCCGCTTCTGTTTTTGATATACCCATAGGTGGCAACAATCTTAAAACATTTGGACTAGTAGCAGCACCAGTGAAAATTTTATAATCTTTCAAAAGCTTGGTTCTGATCTCTTTCACAGAATGTCCAAATTCTAATCCAAGCAAAAGCCCTTTACCTCGAACTTCTTTGATCGCTTCTATTTTTGACAACTCTTCAATTAAATAATCACCTACAGATTTACTGTTGGCAATCAAATTTTCATCTTCTATCACTTCCAACACAGAATTAGCTGCAGCACACGCTAAGTGATTGCCCCCGAATGTCGTCCCCAATTGACCATATGTTGCTTCAAATTCTGGGGAAATTAGGACACCTCCGATAGGAAATCCGTTCCCCATTCCTTTTGCAATAGTGACAATATCTGGTTTGATATCTGCATATTGAAAAGCAAAAAACTTTCCTGTACGCCCATAACCGGACTGGATCTCATCCAAAATCAAAATAGTCCCCGTCTCTTTGCAAGCTTTTTGTAATTCCTGTAGAAACTCGGCACTTGGGACATTAATCCCTCCTATCCCTTGGATTCCTTCAATAATCACGGCAGCAACGTCATAATTCTTTAATGCTGTTTTCACACCCGCTAAATCACCCAGCTCAAAGAGCTCGACATTATCTGTTGGGTTCACGGTGGACTGAATTTTTAAGTTATCTGTCACCGCAACGGCTAATGAAGTACGGCCATGAAAACCTTTTCTGAAAGCAATAATTTTTTTTCGTGAATTCTGGAAAGCCGCTAATTTCAAGGCATTTTCATTGGCCTCAGCCCCTGAATTACACAAGAATAAATGATAATCAGACATACCCGACATCTCTCCAAGCTTCTTAGCCAGTTTCTCTTGAAGAGGCATCTGAACAGAATTAGAGTAAAACCCAATTTCCGAAACTTGGTCCGAAATGGCTTTTACATATTTAGGATGAGAATGACCAATTGAGATCACGGCGTGTCCACCGTAAAGGTCAAGATATTCTATTCCTTGATCATCATATACATGATGGCCTTTGGCCTTGGTGATTGTTATATCGAATACTGGGTACACTTTATAGTTTTCCATAGGATTCTAATCAATTTTACTTTTCTGAAATAATATCAGATATCTTTTCATGAGACTTCATCAATCCTTTGATTAAGGCAGAACTCAAACCTTGGTGTTCCATTTCATTCAATCCAGAAATAGTACATCCTTTTGGTGTTGTAACCCTGTCAATTTCTGCCTCTGGGTGACTTTCTGATTCTATTAATAGGCTTGCTGCGCCCATACATGCCTGTTGTGCCATGTTTTGGGCTTCTGGTGCATCAAAACCCAATTGAATGGCCCCTTGCGTCGTAGCGCGAATTAAACGCATCCAAAATGCAATACCGCTAGCGCAAATTACTGTGGCTGCTTGCATCATTTCTTCCTCGATAACTAAAGACTGGCCCATGGCATTAAAAATCTTCTCAGCTAGTCCTATTTGTTCTTTACCAGCCCCATTCGCGGCTAAACATGTCATTGATTGGCCTACAGAAATAGCAGTATTGGGCATACTTCTAATAACAGCTATTGCTTCTCCCGCTGCTTCAGACAGTTCGCTTAACTTTCTTCCTGTAATCGTAGAAATTAGAACATGCCTATTAGGATCCAACTCTTCTTTAATTTCAGCTAATATTCCATTTACTTGTCCAGGTTGTACACAAAGAATAATGATATCAGAAGCTCGTACTGCATCAATGTTGCTTGGCGTAACCATTACATGATCATGCTTCTTCCATTCATCCAATTGTGAGACGTTGCGTTTAGTCAACACTAATTGATCAACTTCGAAATCAGTTTGATTTACTAAACCATTGGCAATAGATAAACCTAAATTTCCTACGCCTATTAATGCTATTTTCATAGTGTTGTTTTTTTAGAACCCTAAACTTTTCAATTTCAATCCTATCGTTTGATCCAGTCCGAACATTAAATTCATATTTTGAACGGCTTGTCCACTTGCTCCTTTAACCAAATTATCAATACATGAAGTAATCAAAATTGTATCTCCATGTTTCTCTACATGAATCAAACACTTATTTGTATTGATTACTTGTTTCATATCTGGAGCATGATCCAAAATATGAGTAAATGGCGCATCTTCATAAAAATCCTTGTACCATTTTTTTACTTCACCTTCCGAATTTTTAACTTCAGTATATATACTAGCAAAGATTCCTTTCGTGAAATTACCTCGGACTGGCAGAAATTTGATTTCCTTATCAAACCCTTTTTGAAGTTGATGGACGGACTCACCTATCTCTCCCAAATGTTGGTGATTAAAGGCCTTGTATATTGATACATTATTATTCCTCCAGCTAAAATGACTCGTTGCAGACGGGTTCTGCCCCGCACCAGTTGAACCGGTAATGGCGTTAACATGGATATCTTGGTTTAATACTCCATTGGCCGCCAACGGCAATATTCCTAATTGAATAGCAGTTGCAAAACAGCCTGGGTTTGCAATTCTATGTGCCCCTTTAATCGCCTCCAAATTCAATTCCGGCAACCCGTATACAAAACCATCTGCATCCTCTTCTAAGCGATAATCATTGCTAAGGTCGATGATTCTCACAGACGATGGAATATCGTTTCCTTCAACAAAACCTCTTGAATGACCATGTCCTGAACAGATAAACAATGCATCTATATCAAAATGAAAGCTTCCTGAGAATTCTAATTCAATATCCCCAATCAAATCTTTATGTATCGATACAATAGGGTTCCCCGCATTACTTGTACTATGAACGTAATTGATCTCTACTTCTGGATGGTTGACAAGAATCCTTAACAATTCCCCCGCTGTATAGCCAGCTCCACCAATGACTCCTACTTTAATCATCATTAATTGAATTATAAATTTTTGATTGATTAGCTAATATTTTAGTAAAGCCTTTCACGTCTTCACCTGACCAACCATTATTCATTTCACCGTATTGCCCAAACTCAGAAGCCATTAGATCATTGTCTGAGACAATTCCTATGACAAAGAATCGATAAACCCCTAGACTTACTTTTACAGTTCCATTGACATTACGCTGAGTATTTTCTAGGAAGACTTCTATATCTCTCATTACTGGGTCTAAAAATTGACCTTCATGTAACATCATCCCGTACCAATTAGCCAATTGTTCTTTCCAATGTAATTGCCATTTGGTAAGTGTGTGTTTCTCTAATGTGTGATGTGCTTTAAGTATTACAACTGGTGCAGCCGCTTCAAATCCAACCCGGCCTTTGATTCCTATAATTGTATCACCAACATGGATATCTCTTCCTATTCCATATTTCGATGCAATGTCATTCAGTTTTTCAATCACTGCTACAGCGCCCATCTTAACACCGTTCATCCCAACCAATTCTCCTTTTTCAAATTCAAGATCCACTTCCTCAGAGCCTTCCTTTTCGACTTGACTCGGAAACGCATGTTCAGGTAATGTCTGATCAGAAGTTAAAGTTTCTTCTCCTCCTACAGATGTTCCCCACAATCCTTTATTGATAGAATATTTCGCTTTTTCCCAAGGAAGGTCCAATCCTTTTTTCGCTAAATATTCAATTTCTTGTTGACGTGACAATTTGTTATCACGGATTGGTGTAATGATTTCAATGTCTGGACAAATAATTTGAAATATCAAGTCAAATCGAACCTGATCATTTCCTGCCCCAGTACTCCCATGTGCTATGTAGTCCGCACCTATTTCTTTTGCATGTTTAGCGATAGCTAATGCTTGAAAAGCTCTTTCAGCGCTTACACAAAGAGGATAGGTATTATTCTTCAATACATTTCCATATATCAAATACTTTAAGCATTCATCATAAAACTGCTGTGTAACTTCAAGATTTTGATGCTCAACTACTCCATATGCTTTTGCTCTTCGGTCAGTTTCAGCTAATTCTTCTTCAGAAAAGCCTCCTGTATTCACTAGTGCGGTGTATACATCCAATCCTAAATCTTCCTTAAGGTGAAAAGCACAATAGGTTGTGTCTAATCCACCACTAAAAGCCAACAAAACTTTCTTCTTACTCATTTCTTTAGTTTTCGCTTATTTTTAAAATTCGATATCTTTTCAATTCCTCGTTTAAGGAAACTCTTTTCTTTCAATACAAAGTTATTGGAAGACTTATCCAAAAGCATCCCTGTACACAAACAGTTTTTGTGTTCATTTCGCACAAGGATATCATGATTTGGGCAACTCTTACATCCGTTCCAGAATGACTCGTCATTGGTAAGTTCTGAAAAAGTCACAGGTTGGTATCCTAACTCGTAGTTGATCTTCATTACCGCCAAGCTAGTTGTAATGCCAAAAATCTTTACTCCAGGAAATTTTTCCTGGGACAATTTGAAAATTTTCTTTTTAATCTTTTTAGCCAAACCAATATTTCGATAGTCCGGGTGAACAACAAGTCCCGAATTGGCTAAGTATTCTTTGTTTTGCCATACTTCGATATAGCAAAATCCTGCCAATTTATCTCCATCAAGAGCAATCACGGCATTTTCATTGTTGAGTTTCGTTCTAACGTATTCTGGTTCACGCTTAGCGATACCTGTCCCCCTAGCTTTGGCGGCCGTTTCGATCAACTCGCAAATGGCTTCCGCATATTTTGTATGCTCCGCTGTAGCAAAATGTATTTTCACGTTCATGACTTATGAACTTAGTAGGTAATTATATGATTGAATAAACATGTTTGAGCGAAATGCTCCGGCTACCACATAGGCAGCCATAGAAAAATTAGACCCCAATGGGTCTCCTGCTCCTCCTTGACGGAGTAGCGATGAATGAAACGATATGTGGGGTGTTGTTATTCATTCTTTTTTAGGAGATGCAAAGAAAATACTTTTTCGGGGATATCCAAGAAGGTGATGCAAAAAACCTAGTATAAATTCTTAATTCACTTTTGTTTCAATTCCACTTCTAAAGAGATACTGGTTCCATTATTGGATTCTATAAAAAGCTCACCATTAATACTTAAAGCCCTACTCTTCATATTTTGCATACCGATTCCTTCGGCCTTTCCTGTAGCCCCAAGATCAAACCCTACACCATTGTCTTCTACTATTAAATTAAGAACATTATTTGATTCACTAAGTTGGATATCTACCATACTGGCTTTTGAATACTTTATGGCATTGCTAATTGCTTCTCTGGTTACATTGTAAATGTTTGACTCGATATCTTTATCATATCTTTTTTTGTCAATATCCTGGATAAAACTAAACTCAATATCTGAACTCTTGTTGATCCTGTCAATATCAGATTGAATAGACCTTGATAACCCATAATCCATCAATAAAGAAGGCATTAATGCATGAGACATCCCTCGTGCTTCAACAATTGCTTCTCCGATTATATCACAAGTATCATTGAAAATTTCAATTTTCTCTTTTGGAAATGATTCTACATCTTTTTTCAATCGCTGCATACTTATATTGGCTACTGTTAACAACTGCCCTAGACTATCATGAATCTCTTTTGCTATCCTCCTTCGTTCATTGTCTCTTCCCAATACTTGCGCTTTCACCAACTTTAATTCACTTTTCTTCTGCTTATCTATGTCAATAAATACACCCACCACTTTCACGAATTCACCTACATTCCAATAAGCTTTTCCAATGGTCTTTATCCATACTGAATCGTTATTCTTTTTTCTAAATCTAAAATCAACATCAAAGTAACCTCCATTTGTTTTAGATTCTTGATACGCTTCGTTGATCAATTGAGCATCTGATGCTGAAACATGATCCTTATAACTAGTAAGAACTTCTGGCATCTCATTTTCATCATAGCCTGTCAAAGACTTAGCATCTCCTGAGACAACTAGATCCTCTGAATCAGAAGTCATGCTTACTGATACGACATGCATTGAATCAATTAATAACTTATTGTGATCATTGAGCTCTTTTCCTTTCAATTTGAGTTCTTGGGAATTAATACTATCCCCAAATTCTTGTGACAATTGATTCAAAAAATCCAATTTTTCCAAAGGGAGATCATTGCTTTGTCGAGAATAGAGGTTGATAATTCCTTTAAGATTACTATTCTGAAAATAAGGCAGTGCAATACAACTTCTGAAACCTATCCTGGAAAACCGATCTATCCAGCTTGTTTCTTCCTTTGAGTCCTTAATATTTTCAACAATAATCGTTTCACCATTTGAAACAACTTTTTGATTTGGACCATGAATTTCGTATTCTAACAGTTTTCCGGTATTCATAGAAAAATCTTCATACCTACTTTGGCAATCAGCCAGCGACACAATTTCATCTCCAGAGAGGCCATCCTTTTCCGCTATCCAAGCCCAGTCAAATCCTACCTTATTAACCAATACATCACAATACTCATTTGCTAGTCTTTCGGCATCATTACATGTACTACCAAAAATTCCTAATTCTAAAAGCACTTCTGAATAAACCCTTCGCCTATTCAAGGATATTTCCAATAATTTCCGATCCGTGATTTCTTGTACTATCCCACTTATTTTTATCACACCTCCACTTGGACTCAAACTATTGACTACTTTAATTGTCACGAACCTTTCATCTTCATAGACAGGGTGAACAAATGTCAAATCGACACTATCATTCACTTCGTTTTTGATTGCACTTCTTAAATAATCACTCCATTCATCTTTAGATTTCTCTTTGAAAATAGCATCAAATTCGAGCAAGGAAGGAACTACACCCTTCGACAAACCCAAAATCTCATAAATACCCTCAGACCAATCAACTTTATCTCTCATCAAGTCCCATTCCCAACTACCAATTTTTGCCAACTGGTGCGCATTGGTCATTTTTCTCTCATTATCTAGGATAACTTCTTTTTGTTTTTTTATTTCTGTAATGTCTTGAAGTGTTCCAATAAGTTTAATCGTTTTTCCTCCATCTAAAATTGCATGCCCTGATCCCTGAACCCATTTCAAATTGCCTTTGGCGGTCATTAATCGCCACTGCTCATTGTATGAATCACCATTTTTAATGCAACGACCTACCAAATTCTTAACTTCTTCCCGGTCATCAGGATGGAAATAATTAATACCACCTTCAATATCCAATTCTGACCCAATTGGCAATTCATGAATCTCATAAGTAGCATCAGTCCACTTGAGTTTCATAGGCTCCAATTCTAATGACCAACCACCTATTTTCGCAACCTTTCCAGTTTTATTCAGTAAGTCACTTTTCTCCAAAAGGTTTTTTTTAGCCTCCTCTAGAATACTAATTTCGGTAAGATCCATGATGGAAATGGCAAACATTTTTTCCCCTTTAAAAGATATTTTTCCAGATTTAATTCGGGCTTTAAAAGGTTCTCCATTTTTTTTAATTAAGGTTGAAACAAATGTTTCTTCTTTTTGAAGAAGATCATACAATTCGTTTATGGTAATCCCTTTTAATGAAACGATCTCATCAAATAATTTTTTAGACCTCAATTCATTCATAGAATGTCCAAAAAGCTTAAGCGCTTCATTATTTACTTCAATAACTTCCTGAGTATTGGATTCGACAATAATCATAGAAACCGCTATACTATTGAATAGCGCATTGAAATCAGTAATACCATGAACGGTATCCTTAAATTCAACTAATACATTATCCTTTTGACCTTTCTTTTTCAGCGGGTTTTCAGGTTCAATTGACATTCTTAGGTACTATTATTTGGTTTGAGACAATTAAGATACAAAATCATTGATTAACCAGAATCAGGTAATACAAAATTATCCGCACTTAAGGTTTATGAGGGTAACGATTTTATATTATTCATTTCTGCTGTAAATTCCATAATATATTTAATAGAAAGATTAACCTGAATGATTACAGTATTATTAGCAGATGATCATGGCATAGTCAGAAAAGGAATTAAGCTACTCTTAGAAAGTAGTCCTGATTTAGAAATTATCGGAGAAGCCAATGATGGCGAAGAAGCATTAAAACTCATAGAAGAATTGAAGCCCAATGTCCTCGTAACAGATATTTCTATGCCTGAAATGAGTGGTGTTGAGTTGACCCAAAAAGTCAAAGAAAATTATAATGACACTAAAGTATTGGTCCTTTCTACTCATTTTGATGAAGAATACATTTTAGATTCTTTCGAAGCAGGTGCTCTTGGCTATCTTCCTAAAAATGCAAATGAAGATCAAATCGTTAGTGCTATCAAAGTAGTAGCTAAAGGCGAATTGTTCTATACTCCATCTGTTGTTGATATTTTAGGATCTGCCTTGATAAGCAAAAGGAGTCCTGGAAAAAGTAGTAAGGCTCTGTTGACTTCCAGAGAGAAAGAAATACTCAAAGAATTAGTTGATGGCTCTACCAATAAAGAGATTGCAAATAAGCTGTTCATCAGTGTTAGGACGGTTGACGCTCATAGAAGAAATATCATGAAAAAACTAAATGTGAACAACAGCGCTCAGCTCGTTAAAGCAGCTTTTGAAAAGCGACTGGTTTAAACTAACTGACTTTCAAAAAATAACATTTCATCCTCAACATCTGTTCTATTTGATAATAATTTCAATTTCTGTATCTGCGATTTAAGAAAATTTTGATGTTCTTCTGTTTCAGAATTGAATGGTTTATGATCCATCGCATTGATGATGAGTTTCCAGTCTTGAATGAAGTCCATGGTTTCTTTAGCAAAGAAAGTAGTTTGAAATTTCTCCCAGATGTACTGTTCTGCAAAGTGAGTGGGGTGTATCAAATCGTCCTTATAGAAACGATAGTCTCTTAAATCATCAATCATTATTTCATATGAAGGAAAATAATGAACGTTCTTATAAGAAGTTTCTGCAAAATCACACAAGACCCTCAGCATGGACTTACTCAGTTGGTTTTCTTTCAGCCCCTCTTTTGTATGACGTACAGGACTTACCGTCATAATGATTTGCAGATCCGGATTGATTTGCTTTAGATATTCAATAGCATCATCCATTTCGGTTGCCATTTCTTTCATTCTCAACAACCTTTTATTGAATTCCTTTTGAGGTACTTTATGGCAATTGTTGACAACCTTACATGAGGAAACCAATTCATACACCCATGCAGTCCCAAGTGTAATGATTAAACAATTTGATTCTTTTAGATGGTTTATCGATTTGAATTTGAGTTTGTTTAATAGTTCAACAAGAGCATTCTTATCTAAATGACGAAAACTAGAATGAAAGTCATAATGAAAATACAATCCTTGATTCTGAATGATCTTTTCTTCGTCTATTACATCTTCAGTCAATAGCTTAAAAATTGATATGGGATTGTAAGTTGTACCAAACGGATTGGATAAAACCTTAAATTTAAATTGGCTTAACTTCCCTCCAATAACATCAGAGAAGCACGAACCAATAGTAAATATCTTTTCTGACAGAGAAATATTGAACGTGAATTTATTGCTTTCAATTTCAGTTCGAAGCGACTCCTTTCCCATTTTAATTAGTCCTTCTCCCAATTAATCTTAAGAGCCGAGACATTGTTCTGCTCGTAACGAATATCAGGAATCATATCAAACCCATTCTTCAGGTAAAAACTTAATGGAGAGTAATAATGATCTCCGTTCACTTTTTTGTCCTTATTATGATCCATCACCCATCCACTCAAAGATTGTTCATTCTTTTTAGCTTCCTCAAGAAGGACAGAACCATACCCCTTTCCTTGATATTTGGAATCTACCAAGATGCTAAACCATCTATCACCATCTCGCGTAAACATCCCCATCCAAGCCATTATAGACCCTTTTTCTTCAAGTAAAACAATGTACTTCAATTGTTCTAGGCTATTAATGAACTCTTCCATCTCACGAATATCCTTAAAAGTCAGACTGGTAGGATATTCCTTATTCCATAGTTTAAAGACATCTTTTTTTTGCTCTGCACTGAGTGCTGTGAGGTGCTGTGGGGTAATCATGACCTCAAATATAAAACATAAAAAAAACCATCCCGAATATCGGAATGGTTTTCAAAATATTGTTACGAAATGATATTATTCAGCAACTACGCTCAATTTCACATCATGCTTTACTTCTTTGTGCAAATCAACGCTTGCAGTGTATTCACCGACATTTTTAATCTGCTCAAAAGAAATTTTCTTTCTGTCAATCTCAAATCCTTTTGCAGCTAGAGCGTCTGAAACTTGGAGTGCTGTAATAGCACCAAATATTTTTCCACTTTCCCCAGCTTTAGTTTTGATTTCCAATACCAAATCACCCATTTTATCTGCGATATCTTGAGCATCCTGTCTGATTTTTTCAGCCTTATGAGCTGCTTGACGGATATTTTCAGTGATCATCTTCTTATTAGATACACTTCCAATGATAGCAAATCCTTGAGGTATCAAATAGTTTCTACCGTGTCCAGGTTTTACATCCACGGTATCGTTTTTGTAACCCAGGCCTTTGATGTCTTCTTTTAATATTACTTCCATGTCCCCTAATTATTTAAGTGAATCAGTAACATAAGGTAACAAAGCAATGTGTCTTGCTCTTTTTACAGCTTGCGTTACTTTACGCTGATATTTTTGACTTGTACCAGTCAATCTTCTTGGCAAGATTTTTCCTTGCTCATTGACAAATTGCAAAAGGTAATTAGGATCCTTATAGTCAATATACTTGATGCCATTTTTCTTAAATCGACAATACTTTTCCTTCTTGTCAGATCTGTTAATTGGTTCGTTAACTAATGTCATGATGCTACTTCCTCTTTCTTTTTGTTAAAAGCACCGCTTTTCCTTTTGACATTATATGCTAATGCATGCTTGTCTAAAGCGGTCGTTAAAAATCTCATAATTTTCTCATCCCTTCTGTACTCAGTTTCAAGTGCATCGACTATTGTCTCTTCTGCTTCAAACTCGTACAAGTGATAGAACCCTGTTTTTTTGTGCTGTATAGGATAAGCTAACTTCTTAAGACCCCAACTTTCTTCGTTGATGATTTTCGCACCATTGTCAGTCAAAACCTTCTTAAACTTTCCTGCAGCATCCTTCATCTGATCATCAGACAAAACGGGAGTTAAAATGAATACTGTCTCGTAATTTTTCATTATTATAAATTAGTTTAAAAAATCGAGCTGCAAAAGTAGAGTATATATTTGAAAGTTAAAAGTGAAGGGTCAAAAGTTTATGATGAATAGTAGGGCCATCTTTACATCTAGTTCACAGAATAGCTTATTTATTCCTTTTAAAGATCCCATTCCTCGTTTAAATGAGTCATAGCGTGATGTCCTGTAAGGTCAAACTGACAAGGAACAATAGAAACATAGTTGTTGTTAATGGCCCATTCGTCATTGTCTTCTCCCTTATCATGGTTAACAAAATTTCCAACCATCCAATAATAGTCCCGACCATGAGGGTCTAATCTCTTATCAAATTCTTCTTCCCATCGTGCATTAGCCTGACGACAAACTTTTATTCCTCTTATTTTTTCGTTCTGCTTGGGAGGAATATTGACGTTCAGTGCTATACCTTTTGGCAAGCCGTTCTCCAATGTTTGCTTGGCGATTTTCAAAATATATTCATCAACATGAGAAAAATCTGCATTCCAACTGAAATCGCATAAAGAAAACCCAATTGCGGGACCACCTTCGATCGCTCCTTCAATTGCTGCGGACATTGTTCCGGAGTAAAGCACGCTAATACTGGTATTGGAACCATGGTTGATACCACTAACCACTAAATCCACTTTACGCTCTTTTAGTACTTCATGTTTTGCCAATTTGATACAGTCCGCCGGTGTTCCCGAACATTTATAGGCCAAAACATCTCCAAAAATATCAGTTTTCACTAATCGCAAGGTATCCCCTACTGTAATCGCATGCCCCATACCAGATTGTGGACTGTCCGGAGCAACTACAACAACCTCACCAATGGTGGACATAAGTTCAACTAATTTTCGGATTCCTGATGAAGTTATTCCATCGTCGTTAGAGATCAGTATTAACGGTTTGACCATAATATTTTACCATTTTTTAATAAGTGCTAAAGCTAGATGATAATCAGAAAACAAGGACATATAATAAGAAAAAGTCCGCCCCTAATTTAGGAACGGACTTTATAAACTTGAATTATTGACCTTGTTATCTTTATTCTTTAGAGACTTTACCACTGCTAGATGTGTCTGCTATCACTTTTTCAGGATTTCCTCTATAGCTGATTCTACCGCTGCTACTTGCATCCGCATATATCTCTTTCGCAACACTGACTTCAACCCTACCAGAACTACTGACATCTGCTTTCACCCCATCACTTTGAACCCCAAATGCGCTATACCGCCCTGAACTGCTCACGTCAACCACTTGTGTATTAGCTGTACCAGAAAGCTCTAATCGACCACTACTTGACACTTCTACTTTTAGTTTGTTTACTGAAACTTCCAAAGAAGCCCTTCCTGAACTACTCACATCTGCATAAAAGTCATCCGCTTTAATCACACCTTTTCCGTTCAATCTAGCAGATGAACTTACTTTTACTCCTGATAATTCCTTAAAAGTTAAAGTAACATTTACGGTGGTAGAATTATACGACCCTCTAGCCATACCTATTTTTAGCAAGTCACCAGAAATTTCAGTTTCTACTCGTTCTACGTCTACCCCTGTAGTTTCAACAATAGCTTCATTTTTTTCACCTGGAATAATTGTAAGACGAATAGATTGACCAACTTTAATTTCGTCAAAAGAGCCCAACGCTCTTGTTTCTTTATTTTGAGCAGTAACTACTATGATAGTAGCTAATGTTATGCCGATAATTGAGATTAGTTTTTTCATTTCAATAGTTTTTTTCTTTAAAGACAACTTCTAATCATAACGGTTGCATTAATCATAAAAATTTCTTCAGTTATTTTCCATTTAATGGATCTTCTATCATTCAACTTTTTCAACTTTTCCCGAACTAGTAGAATTCACTTTTACTTTTGGGTCCCCTTTATAAAACACCTTTCCACCACTTACCACATTGACTAAAATAGACTCTGAGACTGAAACCTCTGCTCGTCCAGAATTGCTTGCTTGCCCAGTTAAAGTTTTGCTTTTCAACCCATAACCCATGTACTTGCCTGAGCTACTTACATTTATTTTTTGCGAGTCAGTACTTCCCACAATATCTAGTCTTCCTTTGCTTGCTACTGTAGCATCTGTTGTTTTTGTATTAATATCTAGTTGTGCCTTTCCTGAACTACTGATAGATATCTTTGCAGATTCGGATTTTGCTTTCATTACCAACTTACTACTCGCAGATACACTTACCTTAAGTTTTGAAGTCACTGCTTCAAGTTGCATCGTCGATGATCCAGTTGATCTAACGACTACACTATTCGCATAATCCAAATCCTTAACCACAAGCGATGCAGAAGAATTTGATTCGATTAAACCCATTTCACCTGATTGATATATTTTGGCAGAAACTGCAACTCCTTCTAGTTTCTTATCATTTTTAAAGCCTAGTACTAAAGTTCCTTCTGATATATCTGATAACACTTTATCTGGTTTGATCCCACTTATTGTCAATACTAGTTTGTTGGTTTCTCCTTTCAGCAAAACGGCATCAATATTCTGAGTGACCTTTAGACCTGTGAATTTTCCTAATGACCTTTCAACTTCAGATTGACCATATCCAATAGTGGAAGTAAAAAAGATGGAAACGATAAACATGGCAATTTTTCTTTTCATAACTGATTTTTTTGAAGTCCTTAAATGTAATTCTTATTCAGAACAATCGATAATACTTAAAATCCTTAATTTTGCATGCTAATTGCTAATGATGAAAAAAGTCGCATTTTATACACTGGGTTGCAAACTTAACTTCTCAGAAACTTCAACTATAGGACGTCTGTTCGAGGAACAAGGTTACCAAAAGGTGCAATTCGAAGAGACACCGGATATTTTTGTTATCAACACATGTTCTGTCACTGAAAATGCTGACAAAAAATGTAGACAAATAGTTAAAAGTGCGAAAAAGATTTCTCCAAACTCTTTCGTAGTAATCATTGGATGTTTTGCCCAGCTTAAACCCAAAGAGATTTCAGAGATTAATGGAGTAGATGCCGTATTGGGCGCAGCAGAAAAGTTTAAATTATTAGACCATCTCAAGGACTTTGAGAAACAAAATGAGACTATAATTTGTGCTTCTGAAATATCGAATGCCACAGAGTTTAATAACGCATACTCAATTGCGGATCGTACACGAACTTTTCTCAAAGTTCAAGATGGTTGCAATTATGGTTGTGCCTTTTGTACTATCCCTTTAGCTAGGGGAAAAAGTCGTAGTGATACTATTGATAACATCATCAATTCAGCGGAAGAAATTGCTGCAACGGAGGTAAATGAAGTTGTCCTTACTGGAGTAAATATCGGTGATTTTGGAATTCAAGAAGGGCGACGAAAAGAGAATTTTTTAACACTCATTCGAAGATTAGATGAGGTGTCAGGCATTGATCGATTTCGAATATCATCTATTGAACCAAATCTCTTAAGTAATCAAGTCATTGAGTTTGTTGCTCAAAGCAAACATTTTGTTCCTCATTTTCATATCCCACTTCAATCTGGTAGCAATAAAATTCTGAAACTCATGAATCGAAGATACCTTCGAGAATTGTACATTGAAAGAGTTGAAAAAATAAAAACACTAATGCCTGATGCGTGCATCGGTGTTGATGTAATCGTGGGTTTCCCTGGAGAAGGTGAGAAAGAATTTTTAGAAACATATAAATTTTTAAATGAATTGAATGTTTCTTACCTCCATGTTTTCACTTATTCTGAAAGACCCAATACCGATGCGGTTACCATGGAGAACCCAGTTCCGCAAAAGGTACGCCAAGAAAGATCAAATATGCTCAGAATTCTTTCTGACAAAAAGAAAAGGACATTTTATGAGTCCCAACTTGGATCTCAACAAGAAGTGCTTTTAGAAAATGACATCAATCAAGGTATGATTCATGGATTTACAAAGAACTACATCAAGGTTGAATTACCAGCTGATGAAACGATGATTAATCAAAAATTAGAGATCCAATTAAATCACATCACAGAGAAAATGACGGTTTCAGCCAAAGTTCTAGAAAAAGAATCCGCCTAATCAAATAGGCATCACATAAAACTTGAAACCTAGATTATCCCAAGAAAAGTCCACAGTACCAAGGTCATCAATTTCGAAGGTCATTTTTTCTTGCAAATCATCTAATAATAGCGGATAGGCATCAAATCTAAGTATGTCTTTTTCAACCTCATAGTCATAAGCTCCCCAAACATCATACTTCGTATTGAGAATCACCGTCCATTTTTCCTCAGATGGAATAGTATAAAGGGCATAATTACCAGCTCGCACCGTATCGCCATTCACCAAAACATCGCCCGTAGTTGAAAAAACAGTGGCTTCATTTGCTCCTGTCCTCCATATTTCGTTGTATTTGACTAAATCTCCCCAAATGGTTCTACCCTTGACACTAGGCTGACTATAAGTTATATAAACTTTTGTTTCTCCCATGGTCACAGAAGTTCGATTCGGAGGAGAAGGCCGTTCTCCTGCTTCTTCCTTGTATTGTTCAAATTTTGCCTCGTCAACAGAAACGTAGTTTTGAGAATATTCAGGACTGAAACATCCGGTAAAAGTTAACGCTGATAATATTATTGTAATTTTTGTCATGTTGCTTAAATCCACAGCTTTTCTAAATGAATCGCCAATTTAAAAATATTGAATGGAGATAACGAACAAAATCCATTCATAGTTACTTCCGTTAGGTTTTTACTCAAATGTCAATTGAACGCATTCCGAACACTATGTGTTTCATAAACGATCAATATTCAAATTCGACATCATGTATATATCCATGAATATCAATCAGTTACATCGTCGGTACGCTTTTTGATAAGAGATTTCATGAACTTGAATTGAATACCATGAGCATTATCGGAATAGAAATTCCTCAAATAATTGGTGAGGACCAAGAAATTAGCGTTGAAGTAAAAGTCAACGGCATCAAAAAACAGTACAGCTATCGAGTAGAAATTTTTCATTGGGACGAATGCCCATACCCTACTGAAGATAGAGCTGAATGCATTAAACAACTCGTTTCAAATTATGACTCCAACTGGGATTTAGCTCATATTGGGCTTCCGACTGAAGAATATATTCCAATCACTTTCAGAAGAAAAAGAGATTAAAGCGGGTTATTTCTATTTGAGAAAATCACTTTTCAGAATTCTTTCTTTTGTAAACAAATCGTATAGGTAGGTATAATTGTCTCTAGAATCGTCTTTTCTAATCATACCAGGTGTATAGAATAGTGCTATTTGGGTTTTACTGAACCATGAAACAGTTCCTCTATCTATTTCATCTTCGAATAGGATCTCCTTCTTTGCTTTTTCATATACAAAAAAAGAAGCCAGGCCCCGGATTACTTTCCATGGTTATTTTCTTTACACAAAGTACCAAAGAACTATCTTCGTTATATAAAAACTCAACTTCTTCCCCCAATTTTTCCAGCGCTAACTTGTGTAAAGTTGAATCTTCTTCGACACTTGTATTTACCACTTTACAACTAGCGATAAATAATAGTAACATAAAAAAATAATGCATGTATTGTGTCATAATATATTCTTCTTTTTCTATCGAATAAATTAGATATATACTTTAAGTATTGGGTGATTAATAGGCAATTTTTAATCTATAATAAATTTAAAAGGTATCTTGACGAAAAACCCAAGTTGATAAAATCGAGTCTATGAAAAATTCTCAGGTAAAATTACTCTTCCTATTTACGGTTTCGGTTTTGACATTGGTCATCATTTTATCGCCAACCGAACGTAATTCGTACGAAACATTCATAAATGAACATCGATTCATGAATAGAAGCTTTGAAGATGTTTCGTCGATGGTAAAACGAGACCGACCAGATTTAGCTTGGGAGTTGGATTTTCTGTTAACTATGAACCCCGCAACTAAAAAGCCTGAAAGAGAAAAGCTGTTAAATATTTATAATGAGAACAGGAATCATGGAAATTCATTATTGTCTATTCCAGGTGAGAATGGGGCTCCATGGGTAGAACGAGGACCAACAAATGTAGGTGGGCGCACAAGAGCTTTGACATTCGATCCAAACATAGAAAATAAAGTTTGGGCAGGGAGTGTCAGTGGTGGGCTTTGGTACATATCCGACATCACAAATCCTAATGCTCTTTGGCAATCTGTTGATGACTTCTGGGCAAATCTTGCTATTACAGCAATCGCTTTTGACCCCAATAATAGTGATATCATCTATGTGGGTACTGGAGAAGGCTGGCGTAATTTTGACGCGGTTCGTGGAGCGGGCGTTTGGCAATCGACTGATGGTGGTTCTTCATGGAATCAGCTAGCTGCAACAAGCAACTACAGATTTATTCATGATTTAGTAGTTAGAGATGAAAGTAGTGGAATCAACCCTGGAGTGCTATATGTCGCCAACAATGATGGCATGTATAGGTCTCAAGATTCGGGAGATAGTTTTACAGAAGTGTACGCTCAAGCACCTTCTGATATCTGTATTGCCACAGACGGCAGAATTTGGGCAGGCACTACCAATGGTAAAATCATCTATTCAGATGATGGCACAACTTGGTTAGAAAGTCAGACCACAGGAATGGACAGAGTGGCAATTGCATGTGGTCCATCTAATTCAGATTATGTATATGCCTTAATCGAAGATGCTGGTGTGGTAGGCGCTATTATTTATACCAATAATAGTGGTACTAGCTGGATACCGAGCAATGAACCAATTGATGTTGATAATGGCATCCCAGATGATGATTTTTCAAGAGGTCAAGCCTGGTATGATCTAGTGATTGCTGTTGACCCAAATAACGAAAACACAGTTCTTGTTGGAGCCATTGATTTATTCAAATCCACGGATAATGGAACGAATTGGGAGCATATTGCCAAATGGTCGAATAATAATAATTTGTTTGCGCTACCAGTTTCAGTTGTACATGCTGATCAACATGCTATTTCTTTTAAAGGCAATGGATCATCGGAAGTAATATTTGGCAACGATGGAGGTGTTTTTTATTCAGCTGACTTATCCAATGCTGCATCTCAAGATGTGATACATTCTAGAAACAATAATTATAATGTCACTCAATTCTATTCTTGTGCTTTGCATCCTGATTTAGGTAAAGATAACTTTTTAGCAGGTGCCCAAGACAATGGTACGCAACGATTTGATAATTCAGGTCTTAATGCGACCGTTGAAGTTTTTGGAGGCGATGGCTCCTTTTGCTTTATTGATCAAACAGATCCAACTTACCAAATTGTATCTTACGTTTATAACTCATTTTACTTATCTACCAATGAAGGTTTGTCATTTTCATCAACCTTACAAAGAGATCAAGAATCAGGTCTTTTCATTAATCCGGCTGATTACGATGATAATCAAGACATACTATACTCATCCAAAGATGAAAATAGCATCAACAAAATCACAAATATTTCGACATCTCCTTCCGTAGAATCCCTAACGGTTTCACTTGGAAGCACGACTTCACACCTAAGAGTTTCTCCTTATACAACCAATTCTACAACGTTATATGCTGGCACTTTGGGAGGCCGAATTTTTAAAATTGATAATGCAAACACTTCTTCGGCAACCGCTACTGAGCTTACAGGATCATCATTTCCAGTTGGAAGTATATCCTGCATAGAAATAGGTTCAAATGAAAATGAATTACTTGTGACCTATTCTAACTATGGCGTCTCATCGATATGGTATACTAATGATGGTGGAGCGAACTGGGAACCAAAAGAAGGTGACCTACCTAACTTCCCAGTACGCTGGGCACTTTTCAATCCTAATAATAGAAATGAAGTTATATTGGCCACAGAGCTAGGAATTTGGAAAACCTCAAATATCTCTTTAAGTAATCCAATTTGGTCTTCCTCCAACTCCGGATTGGCTAACGTAAGAACCGACATGTTACAAATCCGGAATTCTGACAATGAGGTGATAGCGGCCACACATGGTCGAGGAGTATTCTCAAGTAACGGTTTCCAGGTAGAAGCAGAACCCCGTACAGATTTTGTTGCTGATGCAACCATCAGCTGTGGCAGTTCAATCACTGTCAACTTTTCTAACTTAACGTCTGCTCATCCTACACCTTCTAGCTACGCTTGGAGTTTTCCAGGAGGCGAACCAAGTTCTTCTACAAATCAGACACCTCCTGCTATCACCTATAATACGGTTGGACAGTACGATGTATCCTTGACGGTTACAAACGATATCGGGTCAACAACGGAGACAAAATCAAATTATATACGACTAGGTACCGGCGCAAACCTACCTTTTAATGAAGGTTTTGAAGGAGAGAATTTTCCGCCAGAATGCTGGGCCATTTCAAGGGGCTTAAATGGTTTAGGAACTGGTTCGGATTGGATCAAAACCACAGAGGATTCAAATTCAGGTAATTCATCTGCATTCGTACAATATGAATCTACTGGCTCAGAAAACAGTGAAGATTGGCTCATTACGCCGGAATTAGATTTGACTAAAACACTTCAAAACACACTGACATTTTCTTCGAGACAAAACTATCCAGGAGAATATAACTCACAATATCATATTCGGGTTTCATCTACTTCACAATCTGAATTAAATTCATTTTCCACTATTCACACTTATTTAGAAACTGACTTTTCGACTTCATTTACTCCATTCACTCTAGATCTTTCTGCATATGATGGTCAACGGATTTTCTTAGCTTTTGTCCTTGAACAGAATGACGGAGATGATTGGATCTTGGATGATGTCAATATTTCTGGAATTGCACCAGCGATAACTACCGATGGATCATTCACTGCATGTGAAGATGATATCACAACCCTGACGGCTACTGCTGGTACAGACTTTTCTTATCAATGGAAAATAGGTGGTGTTAATATTGAACGAGCAACCAACATTTCTATTGATGCAGAAGAAAGCGGAGAATACTCAGTAGAAATAAATCTAAATGATGTCACAATTGAATCAGATCCAGTCAACGTTTTATATTTAGAGTTACCTGAAATTACTATGCAGCCTTTTGAAAGTAATTTTTGTGAAACTGAATCTGCGAGTTTTATTGTAAATGCAATGGGCAATGATTTAAGCTATGAATGGTATTATGATCAAAACCAGATTTCTGATAACGAATTATTCTCCGGTTCCTTGACTCCTGAATTGATCATATCCAATTTGGATTTAACGACTGAAGGTGAGGTTTTCTGCAGCGTTTTCGATCTTAGTGGCTGTTTTATTTCAACTGATACAGTTAGTTTGAATGTCTTTCCATTACCAACAATTACGAACCAACCTGTAGGTATGGAAATTGAAACTGGTGAAAATGCGACATTTTCTGTCACAGCCGAAGGAAGTAACTTGGAGTATCAATGGTATTATAATGGCTCAATTCTTGAAGAAAGCATGGAAGCAATCGGTGTTTCTACCTCGACGCTCAATATTGTTTCTTCAATTATAGAAAATAGTGGAGAATACTCTTGTGAAATCACTAGTATTTGTGAAAGCATATTAACATCAGAAATCGCCAATTTGAATGTAACAGGACCTACTTTGATTTTTGAAGAAAGGATTAATGAGAACCTTAATATTTATCCTAACCCTTCTTTTGGAGACATAAATATTTCAGTTGAGGATATCCTAGTAGGACATCCGATACAATACCACATATACAATTTAAGCGGTCAATTGATGACCCAAAATCAAATCCAGTTAAAGCCTAATGATCAATCAATTCAAATAGACTTATCAATTTTGAATTCTGGAACCTATTTAATGTCCCTTGATTTCGATGGTCACAAAATTCACAAACAAATTATAATTAAGTAAAGAAACGTCCTACCTCTTCTCAGGCTTTTCAATTTTTACTTCTTCTTTTTTTTCTTATTATCATCAGGGTTAGAATTGATTCCTTTCCCCAGAGCAGAATACATGATACCACCATAAATATGCTCAAGAAATATAGCATCACTGTAGGTTCCAGGAATATGACCCAATGCCGTGTAAAATGCTCTTCCTCCATCATGATCATGATACCACGCAATGGGATGAAACCCATTCATACCTTTCGCTTTTTTATCTCCCCATTGTGCATTGAAATCATAAGTTGATTCGTCTACAGTTAATAGGTAATTCAAATTGTCCGTTTTCTCTTCCGTGAATTCATACCATTCGTCCGTCCACCAACGTTGATCTGGCATTAACTCCAGTCCTGGAAAATTACGGTCTTCCACTTTAATTAGTGCTGTTTGATTGGTTGGATGAATTACAAACATTCTTCCTACCAATTGATTATACCATGGCCAATCATATTCCGTATCAGAAGCTGCATGTATACCGACATATCCTTTTCCAGATTGAATAAAACGCTCAAAAGCACCTTGTTGCTCCTCATTAAGAATATCTCCAGTAGTATTTAAAAAAATAATCACATCGAACTGGGCTAGCTTCTCATCATTGAAATACAGTCCGGCATTCTCTGACCATTCCAATGCAAAATCATGGCGTTCAGCCAGCCAGCGCATTCCCTTTACACCTTCATGAATTGAGGCATGATGCCAGCCTACTGTTTTCGTAAACAACAATGCCTTGAATTGTTGAGCCATTGTTACAAAAGAAACCATGGCTATTAGTACCATGGTTAAAGTCAATTTTAATTTCATATTTCAGTCTTTATAAAAGATCAATAATTTTCAGACTGAAAACTAACAATTATTATCTTCCCTCTTTGACAGAAATCCTTTTTAATGCATCTTCTCTTTTCAATTTACCAGAATCATACCCTATTAATGTTGATTGGCTAACCGTTACATCGATCTGCTTAGGCATTTCGCATCCATCACATTGGGTCAGGTTAACTTGAAAAATCAGGTTTTCATCTTCCTTAAGGCTTTTCACAGTCTTAGCATAATCAAGGATATTTTCTTTTAATTCTGATTCAAATTGCGGATACATTCCATTCACTATTTCGTCCCTTTCTTCTTGTGACAACCCAGATTTGTGAAGTGTTGTGATTTTATGAAGGTCTTTACCATATGAAGTAGAAGAATATACTTTCATCTTATAGATCACACCAAAATTTTCTAGTCGTTGATAAGGTATATTTTCATGACAATAATAAGTCGTTGCAATATCAGACTTATAAAGTCTTTCAAAAATGCTTGAGAGCAATTCAAGATCAGGAGATTTTTTAGTTCCTGCATCCTCAACAAACATAATAGACTCAATAAATTTTGCTTCAGATGTTTTTCCTGACTTGAAACTCTTAATATTTTTTCTTGCTACCGTTGCGCTGATTTTATTACCACCTGCAGATTTAAAAGTAGCTCCATTACCTGAACTACCAACATTGGCAGAAAGCATGATTTTCTCTTTATCCTCCAACTGCCCTATCAAATCAGCATAATCAGTAAAGAAAGTGGTAATTACTTCTTTGTAAATTTCTTTTATTTCTTCCTGCATTTTGGCTTGGTCTTCATCTGAACGGATGACAACCACTTCTCTCCCTTCTTCTGTACGACCATGGTGCATTTCAGTTTTCTCCATTTTTCTGGCTTGAATCTTCATTTCCATAGCCTGCTCTTCCATTTTTTCAGCTTGCCTTTCAATTTCCCTTTCTTTAGCCTCATTCATTTCTCCTTCGCGTTCATACATTTTAGCTAATTCCTCAGCCTCCACTGCTAATTGTTGAGCCTGAAATTCTATGTCATGCAAATCATCCATGTCAATAACAACAGGTGATTCATCGTCGTCCCACGAGAAACTAAAGGAAGAACCTATACTTTTTGAGTACATTCGACTATTGCCGTTGATTGAAATCATAACGCCAAAATCAGGTACATAGGTGGCTTTAGGTCGAACAGAATAAAAGTACCCTCCCTTTGATTGACCTTTAAACAAAGAGGAAACAATGTCCTCTGCAATTTTTAAATCTCTATTCATTTTGACTGGGTCTTTCTCTTGCGCATGCGAAGTAATTCCACCCAATACCATTGTTGCTATTAAAATTATTTTTTTCATTATCATTTACTTTGAGTTTGCATTATATCATACAGGCCAGCTAATAAGTTGTCCTGCTCTAGTTGTTGTACATCATAGTTATTTTTCATCAAGCCAATGCTTGTTTCGATGACCTTAAGATCGTAACTGCGTTGGTTTTGATAAAATTCATTAAAGTCTGCTAAAACACTTTGCATATATTTTTGTTGCGTATCATTCGACACAACAAAGAAATTTTCAATCATTTTCTTATTGTCATCGCTGACTTGACTGATATATGATCTCATCAATTGATCCGTCTCCGTAGAATTTCTGACAAGCATTTCTTGCATGGAGGTGAAGTACTCATCATCTTGTTTATCAATTTTCTGAGTCAACTTTGTTTCAAGATTTTCGATTTTGTTATTAGTATTTGCGTCATATTTAGTCAATGCTTCATTCATCCAAGCTTGAACATCATCTTTATTGAGTTCATTTTGAATGTTCTTCTGACCTCCAAAACTGATTTGCAGACCTTCTTCATTCCTAGAAATATTAAACCTTAACAGACTTCCTGCTATTAAAAGTATTGTTAGGCCCGCAGCTATGGAACTTACCCATCTAAATGGATTTGATTGCCAAAACGATTCTATAGAACCTTTGTCATTCCCAAATACAAATGAAGGAGGCACGACTTCCTTGTCTTCCAACCGACCAAGTATTTCACTGACTCCTGACACACTTTCCAGTTTCTTCTTTAGACCTTCATTAGATTTTAACTCCTTTTCAAAAGCTAATTTTTCTTCGTCAGACATTTCTCCATAGAGATAGTCTATAATCCGTGAATCTTCCAACTTATTTTCCATGATCGTATGATTCGTTAAATGCCCTATCGTTTTCTAATATTTTCTTCATATTCTTCAATCCATAGTAAAGTCTTGACTTCACCGTGTTTTCCGAAATACTAAGTACTTCTGCTATTTCTCTAAATTTCAACCCTTCGTACTCTTTCATAATAACTATTGTCTTTTGTTCATCTGGCAATTCGTTCAATCCAGCCAAGACTATTTCACTTAACTCATTAGACTCCAACTGCTTTCCAGGACCTTTTCTTATTTTGTCCTCGTGACGATTCTTGACCTCATCTTTTTCCTGAACAAAAATCTGTGATACTCTACCCTGCTTTCTATCTTCTTCCCTACAATAATTGAGTGCTATCACATAGATCCAAGACTTAAATTTTGTCGTTTCACTCAATTGCCCCAAACTATCAAAAACTTTAATAAATGTCTTTTGAGATGCCTCTGATGCTAAATCATGATCATTAAAGTACTTATTGGTAAAATTATATATCCGCTTATACCATAGACTTACCAGTTGATTGAATGCTCCTCTGTCTCCTAGTCGAGCGCGTTCAATTATCTGATCCGAATGACTCATTGCAATGTCTAGCAAAGTTGCTGTTCCCATTAAGTAATTTGAGTTTGGTTAATGTTTCTAACTAATAGATGTTAGTTCAATTGAAATAGTTTTAATGTTTTAGAAAAAAATCTACATTATTTCCAAAAACTGCCTATGCTCACCAAAAAAGCAGGTCTGCCTTAATTTTATTCAAAGAGCAAAAGTCCCTATAACATCATTCCCACTATGGCTGCCGACAGCAAGGAAGCCAAAGTTCCACCAAGCAATGCTCTAAAACCTAATTCAGACAACATAACTTTTTTTCCTGGAGCTAATCCTCCAATGCCTCCTATTTGAATACCAATAGATGCAAAATTGGCGAATCCACAAAGCATATATGTAGACATAATAACGGTTTTTTCAGAAGTAAAAGCTCCCACTCTTTTTAGTTGAGCTAGACTTTCATATCCCACAAACTCACTGGCTATAATTTTCTCGCCCAATAATCGACCTGCTAAGGTGATGTCGTCAGAAGCAATACCTATTAACCACATTACAGGTGAGAACATATAACCTAAAATGAATTCCAGACTCAACGAAGAATAGTTACCATTAGAAATATTTGCTATCACTTCATTTAGGTTAGTCCAATCCCCTAGGATAAAAAGCACATAATTGAACATGGCTAAGAAAGCGAAAAAAACCAAGAGCATTGCACCTACATTCAGGGCAAGTTTCAACCCATCAGTTGTACCATTTGCCATCGCATCCAACACGTTCCTTCCAGCATTGAGTTCAGAAGCTTGCACTTCACTATCAATGTCTTCAGTTTGAGGTATTAATATTTTTGAAATAATCACCGCACCTGGAGCTGCCATTACAGAAGCGGTGAGAAGATGCTTCGCAAACATTATTCTTTGCGCCGGATCATCTCCTCCAAGAAAGCCAATGTAAGCCGCTAAGACACCTCCTGCGACTGTCGCCATTCCTCCTGTCATCACCAAAAGCATTTCAGAACGATTCATTTTTTCTAAATAAGCCTTAATCATCAATGGTGATTCCGTTTGTCCAAGGAAAATGTTACCTGCTACACTTAAACTTTCCGCGCCACTTATTTTTAAAGCACGGGTCATCAACCAAGCTAATCCATGAACTACTCTTTGTATAATTCCCAGATAGAACAAAACGCTGGTAATGGCGGAAAAGAAAACAATTGTTGGCAATATCTGCAGCGCAAATACAAATCCTATTGAATCATTAGTCATTAAATTTCCGAATAAGAATTCACTTCCTATTTTCGTAAAATCAAGAATTTTGGTGAACAACTTACCTACAAATTCGAACAAGGTTCTCACGACACCAACATGTAGGATAATTAAGGCAAGGACTAGTTGCACAACAATTCCAATTCCTACCATTTTCCATGAAATGGCTCTGCGATTTGAGCTGAAAATAAAAGCAACGGCAATTATTGCAAATACACCAACTATGCCTCTAAAAATATCCATTGGTAGAAATCATTTATATGTCCCATACAATTTATAACATATTAAATAATAACGAACAAAGAGGTCTTAAATGAATGCACAATTGCATTCAAAAATCGATATTATTGTAATGAGCATGAAAATCACATTTCTTCATCACGAATTCACATTGGATAATATTCAAGACCTTTATGAACAAGATTCATCGTATTATCCTGTGATAGAATTTATAAGGAAATGGCGAAGAGGTGATCACACTTTTGAATTTCACACTTCCGGCTCAACAGGGACTCCTAAGATCATACCTATTTATCGAAAACAAATAGAAGCAAGTGTTGCCAATACGGCTCAATTCCTTGGCTTAAAATCAGGAGAACAAATATTGCTCTGTTTGGATCCTTCGTATGTTGCTGCCATAATGATGGTTGCTCGTGGATTGATTTTAGATATGGACATTCATATCGTAAAACCGTCAGGAAATCCCTTCAGAGAAAATCAAAACTTATCAATCGACTTTGTGTCACTCGTTCCATTTCAGGTTTATCAAATGATGGAACAAAATACTTTTTCTGACCTATCGAAAATAAAAAACATCTTAATTGGAGGCGCACCTCTTTCTGATGACGCTTTTAATGCATTGACTATTTTACCCAGCAACGTTTTCTTATCCTATGGAATGACAGAAACGGTAAGTCACATTGCATTAATGCCAATTAAAGGAGAAATTGAAAAGGCTAAGTTTCAACTATTACCAAATATATTTATTGGAACTAATGAAGATAATTGTTTATGGATAGATGGAGACATCACCAACAATCAAAGAATTCAAACGACAGATGTAGTGGAACTATTAAACGATGATGAATTCAGATGGGTGGGTCGTCGTGATAATGTGATTAATTCTGGAGGAATCAAAATACATCCAGAAAGAATAGAAAATGTCATTCGTAAAGAATTTCAAAAACTTAATATCTCTAATGAGATTTATGTGATTGGTATTTCAGATGATCTTCTAGGTCAGAAAATTGTCCTATTCATTGAAGGTGATATTAAAGTGAAAAACAATGGTAATCAAGTTGACGCGCTAGCTATTATTGAATCTCCAATTTCTGTTCAACTTGGCAAATATCATCTTCCAAAAGAAGTTAGGGTCATTGAGAAGTTTGAAAGGACATCATCTGGCAAATTGAAGAAGTTGCATATGCCTTGAAATCAACTAAAAAGTCGTCTAACTTGATTAAGCTATATTTAGAAGGAAAGCATTAACTCTATGAAAACTAATTTTTTACAAACTATGACCCGATTAACCCACTTAATTTCAGTATTAGCTGTCATTATTATTTTCACCTCGTGCTCAGAGCAAAATAAAGAAGTGAAAATTCCTGAAGGAACTTTAGATGATCAATTAGCTTATATTGAAAATGAGGCCAATTTTAAAAATGAAAGTCAAAGAGTCAATTTACTGTTTGAAATATATACCCAATCTATATTGGCTTCATCTCCTATGACTGCTACTTATTATGGAAAGGAAGGATACAATCATCTCTGGGATGATCTCTCACAGAAAGGAACAACTGAAAAGTTAAAAAACTTAAAGCTTTTTAACGCTTCTACGGCATGGTTTCGCAATAACCAATTTGATAAAATCGATGACATAAATTTCCAACTATTTGTCAAGGATCTTGAATCCAAAACCGGACTTTATGGAAACTATCAAGAGCAATACTTTTTGATTGATCAAATTCAAGGAATGCACAATGCTATCGCGGCGGTTATTCAGATAATGCCTACGAATAACCAAAAGGACATTGATGACTTGTTGGCAAGATTAAGAAGCATTCCAGAATTATTAGAAGGCGCAAAAGGAACCTTAAGTGAGGGCATAGAAAAAGGAATTGTAATGCCTACTAATACAGTTATAAATGTCCCTAATCAACTTGAAATTATGATTTCAGAACGAATCAGCGAAAGCTTGTTTTTCAAACCATTTTCAAGTTTAGAAAAGGAAATTAACCCAGAAGGCAATCCCTCTTTTCAAGATGAAGCACGCAAAATAATTGAAGAAGTAGTCAATCCATCATTAAGGGATTTTCAACAATTTATAAAAGAAGAATACCTGCCCAAAACACGCTCTACCTATGGCATGTCTGAATTGCCAAACGGGAATAATTGGTATAAGGAACGGATAAGATACCATACTACAACAAACCTCACAGCTAAAGAAATCCACGAACTAGGAAAATCAGAGGTTGCTAGAATTCTCAACGAGATGCAAGACATTTTGGTCGAATTGAATTTTCAAGGAGATCTTGACGACTTCAATACTTTCTTGAAAGAAGATCCACAGTTTTATTATGAAACCGCAGAAGAACTCTTGGTAGCCTATCGTGATATATGTAAAAGAATAGATCCAATGTTACCTTCTCTTTTCGGCAAATTACCGAAGCTTCCTTATGGCGTAATTCCTGTTCCTTCCTATGCTGAAAAATCTACCACTACAGCCTATTATCAATCTGGTTCTCAATCTACAGGCGTACCTGGTTACTTCTATGCTAATACATACAATCTTAAAAGTCGTCCAAGTTGGGAAATGGAAGCTTTGAGTATTCACGAAGCGGTACCTGGCCATCATTTACAGATTACCTTAGCTCAAGAAATGGGTGATGTTCCTGAATTCAGGTCAATGCTCGACTTCACTGCTTTTGTTGAAGGTTGGGGACTTTACTCAGAAAGTTTAGGGCCAGAATTAGGAATGTACAAAACTCCATATTCGAAGTATGGCCAGCTGACTTATGAAATGTGGCGTGCAATCAGATTGGTAGTGGACACAGGAATTCATGCATTTGGTTGGTCCAGAGCAGATGCTATTGCGTTTTTCAAGAAACATTCTGGTAAATCTGAGCACGATATTGAAGTAGAAATAGATCGATATATTGCTTGGCCAGGTCAAGCATTGGCTTATAAAATCGGAGAATTGAAAATAAAAGAACTCAAATTGAAATCGAAAGAGACCTTAGGTGATAGCTTTGATATCCGTTCTTTCCATGACGTAGTCTTAGGTAGTGGAGCTATTCCTTTAGATATGTTGGAGGAAAACGTGAACAGCTGGATTGCTGATCAATTAGAATCCAAGTAAGAATAAGTCAATTTTTATTTTTTTCACCAATTACCAATAGCCCATTCAAAGTCAAGTCACGATCAATTTCATCAAACACGTCATGCAGTGGTTTAAAAACGAATGAAAGCCCCCCTGTAGCTATGACTTTTGGCTCATGGCTATGTTGCTTTTTTGTTTCCGAAACCATATGACGAACCAGTCCAACATAACCTTGCATAATGCCAGATTGCATTGCGGCAATAGTATTGGTTCCAAAATAATGATCTGGAATTTCCAAGGGAATTTCTGGCAACTTGGCTGTGTTCGATGACAATGATTTCATAGATGTTCTTACCCCTGGTGCAATCGCCACTCCCATCACCTCTCCTTTTTCATCGATACTTGTAAATGTCAAGGCAGTTCCAAAATCAACCACAATAGCATTGCCATGAAATCGATCATAAGCACTTACAGCATTTGCAACTAAGTCGGAACCTATTTGATGGGGCTTGACATTGGGACCTAAATTTAGCTTTTCAATTACCTCAGCGTTGACAATTATTGGCTCAATAGTGGTCACATGATTTATGGCTTCTGCCAATTTTTGCGTAAGGTCAGGAACAACACTACTAATCACCACACTGTCTACGTCTGTAGAAACTAATTCGGCTTCCAAGAAATTAGACCTCAGCCAAGCGTCATATTCAATTACAGGAAGATCTATTCGACTTGGTGTTCTCCAGTTCTGAATCCATGAACCATTTTCATTTAGTCCAATCACCACATCAGTATTTCCTATGTCAACTACTAATTTCAAATATTGTGTCCTGTTTTAACAACTACTTTTCCTGTTGTTTTACCACTTTGAAAAAGTTTGATTGCGTCATGTAACTCATCGAAATTAAAAGTATGCCCAACAAATGGTTTTCCTAAATCCATTTTCGCCATTTCTTTGATCATGTCATCCATGATATCGACTTTTTCATAGAGCCATATGAGATTAAAAGCCATGATGGATTTATTCTCTTGAATCATTTGCTGAGGATCGAGTTTTGGTCGAGTTAAAAACTTCCAAATCAGTTTGAAGTAGTTAGGTTTATTTCCAGGTGATGCAAATTGAGAAGCACCAACAACCACCAATCGACCTTGTGGTGCCAATACATTATATCCTGCTTTCAGTATTTTACCTCCAATCGTTTCGACAACAATATTTAAGTCTCTTCCTGCTAACGTGGATCTCAATTCATTTTCAAAATGTTCGCCTCTAACAATTTTCCCATCAAAACCTTCCCTTATCAAAACGTCCATTTTAGAGGATGATCCTATGGTTCCTATTGTAAATGCATTGAATTGTTTGGCGATTCTATTGGCAATTATTCCGACACCACCAGCACCACTATGAATTAACACAGTTTGATCTTTCTCTAAACCTCCTAAATAAATCAGTGCATAATATGCCGTTAGACCTTGTACTAAAAAACTGGCGCCTTCTTCATACGACCAATCATCCTGTAGTTTTACAATGTGACGATCATCTATATTTATATAGTCAGCATACCCTCCAAATCGCGTCACACCCATGACCCTATCACCTACTTTGAAATCCGAAACATTCATTCCTACTTCTACAATTTCCCCAGAATATTCTAAACCTGGAATGAAACTTCCTTTTGGTGTAGCTGAATATAAACCATGAATAGCAAATACATCAGCAAAATTGAGGCCTACTGCATGGACCTTTATTTGTACTTCTTGGCCTGCTGGAGATTCAATTTCTTCCTCTACAAGTTTGAGGTTGGCCATGGAACCAGTCTTGTCAATTCTGTAAGCTTGTCTTAGCATAGGGTTGGTTTATTTAGTTTGAATCAAATATCTACAAAAATTAGCTTATGATGAAATGACGATTTAAGACTGAGACACCTTTTTCTGAGCAGCCTCTAATTTCTTTTTCTGTCTTTTTTCTTTACCTGCCTTTAAATCAAATGACCGAGATATGTTAAAACCTATATGCAAATCACCTTCACTCCATAAACCTGTAGTTTCGGCAATAAATCCAGATTCTATCATCGCTCTCGAATTGGATACATGAATTTGAAAAATATGTCCTCCTGTTTCAATATCTACACCAAATGACAGTGCATTTGTATAGGTTTCAACGCTATTCAATTGTGGGTAGTATTCAGCATTAATAGACATCCGATTCGTCACTTTATATCTCCCTCCCACACCTATGGCAATTACATCATTTGGCTCTTCAACTGTACGAACTGTATTTCTATGAATAAGTGAAGGCATAACTTGCAACGAAAGCCTAGAATTGAATTTTCGAGCAATTAGCAATTGATATGAATAATATAGACGTTGTGAAAATTGATTGTCAAATTCTGGATTTGAAAATGCTCCATCTCCCGTTTTAATTGCTAGACTCGTAAAGCCATTTAGAGTGATCGGCATACTATTGTCTTCTTTCTGAGTTAGTATTTTAAACTTAAAGAACCCATCAACCACCTTGTCATGAGAAGATCTGCCAAATCCGAAATTCATCCATTTTGTAATCCCAAATTCCAGTCCTAATCTGATTTGAGAATTGTCCAACCCATAAAATTCTTCGACACCATCATTGATACGACCAAAACGATGAGAAATCACGACATCCATAATTCCAGGATTCAACATCCTCGTAGTATGCCCACTAATCAATCTCATTCCTTTCCATGTGCTTGTCACCTCATATGAAGTAGACGTAGTAGTTGACTCTTCGAGCAATGACATTAAATCTTCTTGTGCTTGGACATGAAATAAGTTAACCAGTGCTAAGGACAATAGACTATATTTAATTAATCTCATTTCTTGTATGGTTTATATTCGAAATGAACTGTGACATCAATGGTTTCAGCTATATTATAGAAAAGTGCTTTAGGTATTTTGATTTTGTAGTTAACTAACTCAATTTGGAATTTGGCATCGATAATAACTTGTTTCTTTTCTATCAACATTGAACCTTTCATTTCGGCTTTCTTTTTAACGCCATGGATACTGAGAGTTCCCTCCGTCAGCACCTCCTTTGTTCCTTCAAATTCTTCCCAATCAACTCCGGTTGCCACAAAAGTTGCCGTAGGATACTTATGTGACTCCAAATAATTTTCATTGAAATGCTCTTGCATTAACGATTTTTCGAATTGAAATCCCTTTATTGGAATTGAGAATACCATGTCCCCATTAGACACATCTATAATGCTATTGCAATCAGTAGTATAAGCTTCTATATCTTCTACAGGTGCATTTGAAAAGAATTTTACAGAACAATTCTCAATAGAAAATCTTTGAGCATTTGAATTGAAGGTGAATACAATTCCAATTAGAAAAGGTATAGTATGTTTCATCTCAATCTAGCAAAGCACCTTGGTTTACCCAAGCTACTAAGTAGCTTCGTTCATCGAAAGGCAATTCACGTCCACGTGGCATATTGCTACTTAATATTCTACTTTTAATGTCTTGTGCATTTTCTACAACTTCTTGATCTATTGACAAGTCAACCCTGTTTCTTGATGAAGATACATGGCACCCCGAAATAGCACAATCAGCGTCGATAATAGGCCGAATTGTGATTTGGAAGCTTATTAGTGAATCTATCGGAATTGCATCCCCTGGTATAAAGACACCCAATTCTTCTTCCGAATTGTAAGTACATGAATACGAAATCAATAACCCGATAAAAATTAGAAATATATACTTCATAATTTTCTAGTTATCCTGTGCGCCATCGTCAACCCAACATGCTATCAAAGCTATTTGTTCATCCGTCAATGATCCTATAAAAGGCATACTTTTGTCTTGTGTCACCCTTTTGATTGCTTGTGCATTGGCTTGAACTGTAGATAAACTAGACCAATCTGGAAGCCCCGCGGTTCCACCAACATGACAATCGGAACCATCACAATTTGCCGTTAATATTGTAGAAATGCTTTCGCTTTGTCCTTGTATCGTACTTCCATAACTGATTCCTGACAGGACATGAACAGTTTGTTCATTAATGCAACTTTCTTCATCCTCAATTAGAATATCATGTGACCCTGTTGATAAGGAACTAAATACATTGTCAGTCGAAGCAGTAGCTCCATCAATACTGTACATTAATGTTCCAGTACCTCCAGTAGCTTCTATTGTAATTTGACCACTAGTGGATCCACAACCGGCATATTCATCCTGAAATATGGTAGCAGTAATAGACCCAACTGCTGCTTCAATCGTAATAGTAGAAGAAGAAGCATCACAATCATTAGCATCTCTAACCATGCCTATATAATTTCCAGCTGGTATACCAGTAAATGTTGAAACATTTCTAAAACTTATTCCATCTAAACTATACTCGTAAGGTGCTTCTCCCCCTTCTGCTACCAAGGTAACTTCTCCACCACCAGCACATGTTGCATCTGCGATATCAGTTGCCATTAGAGATGGACCTATATCTTCACAAGTCAGAGGTGATTCGTCCTCGGAACATGAAATTAAAAATGTAAAAAATAGGGTTCCTAAAAATAAGGAGAAGGGTTTGTTCATAGTTAAAATCAATTTTGTCTGTAGCAACATTAAAATTACATTAATAAGTTATTTATAAAATTACATGGCTGCCATTTTCATTAATAAGCCACATAAATATGCACCAAAAGTTCCGACTGTGTAGCCTAATACCGCCAATAAAACACCAACAGGCGCTAATGATGGGTGAAATGCCGAAGCAACAATAGGTGCAGATGCTGCACCCCCAACATTAGCCTGACTTCCAACTGCTACAAAAAAGAAAGGTGCTTTGATAATTTTGGCTACTATAAGTAATAGAGCTATGTGAACCATCATCCATACTATTCCAACTAGAAATAACCCAGGGGATTCAAATATGGCCAATACATTCATCTTCATGCCTATCGATGCAACGAGAATGTAAATAAATAAACTACCAAATCTTGACGCTCCAACTCCATCCAGCTTTCTATATTTTGTAAAAGAAAGTGTCAATCCAATCAAGGTTGTAATTACCACTATCCAAAAGAACTCTTTCGTTAAACTGATGCTTTCCAGAACTGGATAATTAGCCTTTAAAAAAGGTGCAATCCAATCCGCCGACAAATGGGCAATACCGGTTGCCCCACAGGCAATGCTTAATATCAATACTGTATCTGACAATTTTGGAATTTTGGATATGCTTGCTTGATATTTTTCAATATTGTTTTTAGTTTCTTCAATTGATGATGCATCAGCTTTAAAATAAGCATCCAGCTTCTTGGATTTACCTGCTCCAATCAGTAAAAATGCCATCCAGAGATTGGCGACTATAACATCTACCGTCACCATTTTTGAAAACATTTCATCATTGACTTCAAAGACTTCTTTCATCGCAGCTTGATTGGCTCCACCACCAATCCAACTTCCAGCGACAGTGGTCATTCCTCTCCAAACATCATCCAATGATCCCCCAACAATATCTGGAGCGATAGCTGCAAATAACAGAATGGATAATGGCCCTCCTATCACAATCCCAATTGTCCCGGTGAAAAACATAATTAAAGCTTTTTTCCCCAACTTGACAATCTCTTTAAAGTCTGTGCCTAAAGTGAGAAGTACAAGTGCTGCTGGTAACATGTACCGAGAAGTAACGAAATAGAGATTTGACTTTTCCCCATCTATAACTCCCAAGGAATTGAAAATGGATGGTAAAAAATAGCACAGCAGAACAGAAGGTACTATTCCATAAAACTTTCTCCAAAATGGACTGGAAGAGGCGTTAGTTGTAAAAACCAACCCCAATAGAACCATTAATAGCCCAAAAACGACGGCATCATTTGTAATCATGGGTTCATTCATTGTTTAATTTCTCTAAAATATTGACAAATTCACTTAATATCATGGCCGTAGCTCCCCAAACTACATTTCCTTCTAATAAAAAACAAGGAACATTGGCTAACCTCTTCTGACCTACTTTCACTTCTCTTGACATCTGATTTATTGGATTCAATAATTGTTTTAAATCAGTCTCTATTATACTTTCTACTTCTCTTTTATCTCTTTCAAATTTAGGTTTGGAATTTACATACCCAACAACTGGCAATATATTAAAATTACTAGGAGGAATATATATTTCTGATAAATGACCTAAAACTGTTACTAGATTTTGACGCACTCCTATTTCCTCATTTGTTTCCCTGAGAGCAGTCATTGTTAAACTTTCATCCTCTTCCTCAATTTTACCTCCGGGCAATGCTATTTGGCCACTATGCGTACCGACGTATGTGGGACGTTGAATCAATGGAAACTTCCATTCACTATTCTCTTGATATAATAAAATGAGTACTGCACTTTGTTTTGGTTTTACATTTTGATGATCCCACTTACGAAATCCTTGTGGCATTGGATCCATTAATTGGTGCGCGACAGCACCCGGCAATTCATCTTTCAATTCGATTTTCACCTTTTCTAAAAAGCCCAACTTCTCATTCATAAACTGTTGTCAAAATTTGCAGCACCATGGACAAACTTATCAAGATAATTATTAACTTAGTTTGGTATCATCAAAAACCTGAATGAACGAGTTACCAGCTTACATTGGACTGGTTTTTATCGCAACAACTATAGCCACTGTCGGGTTTATTTATTTCGGCATTCAATCCACTGAAAAGAAAAAGGAGAATAAAGTTGCGTTGACCGTTTTGATTGTCATTTGCACTTGGTTGGCACTTACCGGATTTCTTGCTTACAACGGCTTTTATAGAAACTATGAAGCTATTCCTCCACGCTTAGTTTTTGTATTTGGTCCTACTTTATTGTCTACTTTCATTCTATTGTTAATTAAGAAGTCCAGAGCTTTTTTATTGAAGGTGCCCATCACAACTTTGACCTATCTTCATATTGTGCGAGTTCCTGTGGAAATGGTATTATGGTGGCTTGCCTTAAACAAAGCACTCCCTTTGATGCTAACCTTTGAAGGAATTAATCATGATATTCTATCTGGAGTTTCAGCACCTTTTGTAGCCATTTTTCTGGTTGGAATTAACAGATATCATAGAATTACAGCAATCATTTGGAACTTTGTAGCCTTGGGCCTGCTTTTCAACATTGTAGGACATGCGCTACTATCAGCTCCTACTCCTTTCCAAAAATTCAGTTTTGAACAACCTATGATCGCTGTATTCTATTTACCATATATTTGGTTGCCAGCCTTTATTGTTCCTGCAGTATTCTTTTCTCACCTGGTGAGTTTAATGCAACTATTCTCCAACCAAAAGGAAAGATAGTTTCAGTTGAGAATCGCAGCTATTGCTGAAATTATGAAACACAGCGGTGAATAATACCGCGTATCCATTATTCCAAAATCTGATGTTCTCAATTTCTTGAAGAATCCAATGTATTTAAAATCACCTATCGCTCTCAAAAGAAAAAATCCAACAATCAACCATCCTCCGTAATTCAATACCCACTCTGGTGCTGGAACATTGATCCAATCCATTTTGACTGGATAAAAAAGAGCAAAACAACTTAACCCAAAACCCACAATTGCGCTATCTATTTTGGTTGGATTTATCACTTTCTCACCGTTCTCTTTAGTTGGTATGGCATTTCTAATACCAAAATCATTTCCAATAGCCCAATTAAAATGAATTAATGCCAGAAGTGAGAAAATAGTGGCTAAACAAATCGTTAAGAAGAAATCGATCATTTGTAACCGTATTTATTTTTCAGCAGTTCAATATTTCCTTCATCAAAATCCTTGGTGAATTTTGAATTGTAGGACATCATAACATCATATACAGTTGCGGCCATCGAGTCCAATTCAAGTGTTTTGAGGATGGCCATATGTGCTTCATCTTTTTTATTTTGTGCGATTCTTAATTCTGCTAAATTCTTATATGCATATGCATTCCCAGCATCCAACTTGATACTCTTCATAATATAAGAATCAGCAACGTCAAATTCGCCCAGCAGCATTTGTATGTAACCTTTGTTATTAAGAAAATAAGGATGATCAGGAGCAATATTTAAAGCAATATCAATAATAGAGTCTGCTTCTTCAACTCTTTGCTTCTGTGTCATTAATAATGAATATGGATTCAAAACCTCAGGCGCATTTTCATTGATGGTCAAAGCCTTCAATAAATCATTTTCTGCTTCATCATAATTTTTCATCTGCAGTTGAACTATTCCTCGATTAGTCCATGCATCAAAATTTTGTTCCTCTTTTTTTATCGCTGTTGAAAAACTTAAATGAGCCTTAGATAAATAATTCTGCTTTGACCAAAACAAACCTTCTATGACATCCACTAAAGCGCTATCAGGATAAATCGATTTTAATTCTTTTATATCCTCTTGTGCTTGCCTAAATCTTTTTAATTCTAAATGACAATAAACCAAATTGAATACTACTTCCGGGTATTCTGGATAATTGAAATGAACATGGTTATAATCCGCTAGCGCCAAAGTAAAATGTCCACTTTCAAAATACGCTACTCCGCGGTTCATAAAAGCATCAATAACCTCTGGGTCTTTGTCTATTACTTGAGAGTATAGAGATATGGCTTCATCATAATAGGCTTGCTCAAGTTTTGTATTGGCCAGTTCAAAAGTTCGCTGAATTCGCTTCTTTTTAGTAGCTGGACCACATGCAATTAAAAGGCAACAAATACTGATATACCAATAGCTCATAGTTATCTTATAAAAAGTAGTTCTCGATATTTGACCAGAGGCCAATCTTCATCATCCACAAACAGTTCTAGTTTATCTACTGCATATCTTATATCCTCAAAGAATTCTCCTTTGATATCATCACAATAACTCAAAGCTTTCGAACGACTGTCTTCGATCACATTGGCTTTTTTACGAGCGTCTATCATCCCTAAAACACGTTCTTTTAGTGTGGTAGCATATTTAGAAATTTTCTGAATGGTCCTGACTACTTCTGCATTATCCAATCCCAATTCCTTTAGCCCTCTCGCATTTTCAATCAGTTTGTTTTGATATGCCACTGTCGTTGGAAGGATATGGTTTAATGCCAAATCACCCATCACTCTTGATTCAATTTGCAATTTCAAAATATAGTTTTCGAGCATGATTTCATGTCTCGCTTCCATCTCCTTTTCGGTCAGAATCTTGTTTTTCTTAAATACATCTTTGGCTTTTTTTGAAACAAAGAAGTCCAAAGCACGTGGCGTGTCCTTTTCATTTGAAAGGCCTTTCTTTTTTGCTATTTTTTCCCATTCAATGGAATTTCCATCCCCTTCAAATCTGATTTTTTTAGATGCAATTATGTATTCCCTTAATAGGTTAATTATTGCAAGTTTCCTTTCCGTACCAGACTCCATTTCTTTGGCAACCACATGATTGAAATTATTCAATTGGTCAGCTACAATCGTATTCAAAACAGTCATAGGATTGGCAACGTTCACTCCTGAACCAACTGCTCTAAATTCAAACTTATTGCCGGTAAAGGCAAAAGGAGATGTTCTGTTATGATCCGTATTATCTAAAATGATTTCAGGAATTTTATCAATTCCCAATTTCATATACACATTATCTCCTTTATCTAGTTTTATACCCTTATTACTCTCTAGCTCATCCAATACACTGGTCAATTGCTCTCCTATAAACACTGACATAATAGCCGGTGGAGAATCTTTAGCTCCCAGTCTTAAGTCATTACCCGCTGTGGCAATACTTGCCCTTAATAAATCGGCGTGCTCGTATACTGCCCGTATTGTGCAGACAAAAAAGATTAAAAATTGCAAATTTTCTCTAGCGCTATTACTTGGTTTAAATAGGTTAATACCCGTATCTGTTTCCAATGACCAATTATTATGCTTACTGTTTCCATTAAGTCCTTCAAAAGGCTTTTCATGAAACAATACTTTAAATTTATGCTTGATGGCAACTTTTTCCATCACGTCCTTAATGAGTTGGTTGTGATCAGCTGACTTGTTGACTTCCTCATGCATGGGTGCGCACTCAAATTGCGAAGGTGCGACTTCATTGTGTCGAGTCATTACTGGAATTCCCAGCTTATGTGCCTCATATTCGAATTCTTTAATGAATTCAAATACTCTTGGCGTAATGGCTCCAAAATAATGATCATCCAATTGCTGACCTCTTGCAGGGTTATGACCAAAAACTGTCCTACCTGCCATAACCAAATCTGGTCGGGCTTCATAAAGTGCTTTATCGACCACAAAATACTCTTGCTCCCAACCCATCGATGCGGTTACTTGAGTGACATTCCGGTCAAACAATTTACAAATTCTGGTAGCCGCTTTGTTAATTGCATCCATTGATTTCAAGAGTGGCGCCTTATAGTCAAGTGCTTCACCCGTAAATGCCACAAATACAGTCGGAATGCAAAGTGTCGTATCGATAATGAAAATAGGACTACTAGGATCCCAAGCTGTAAATCCTCTTGCTTCAAAAGTACTTCTTATGCCACCACTTGGAAACATGGATGCATCTGGCTCTTGCTGAACCAAAGCACTTCCATTAAACTCTTCCATACCGACGGATGGATTAAAAAAAATTTCATGTTTCTCTGCGGTTGCACCCGTCAACGGTTGAAACCAATGGGTATAATGAGTCACTCCTTTACTCATCGCCCAAGTCTTCACAGCAGCAGCTACGGCTTCCGCAGTCTCTTGATCAATACGTCTTCCTTCTTTTATAGCAGTGTCCACTTTCTCAAAAGAATCCGCAGAGAGTGCCATCTTCATTTGATCTGTTCCAAAAGCCAATTCTCCGAAATAATCCGAGACTTTTTCACTCGAAACATTCATTTCAATTTTCTGTCTTGATTGCGCTTGGGCCAATGCTTGAAATCGGAGATATGCCATGTTTAGTATTGGTTAAAGAATTCGTTCAAATCTAACCAAGTAGAAGGAATCTTAACCTAATCCAATATGATTTTCACCATTTTAATTTTTTGAAGTTAATTTTTGAACCAGTTTTCTTCTTTTTGGAAAAAAACATAAATCTATTTTCAACTATTTTTACAAAGTGAATTATTACTATCATCCAAAACCAGAGTCGAATTTTGTTCTGAATTCTGAAGAATCGAGCCATGCGATCAAAGTACTACGTAAAACACAAGGAGATCAGATTCATTTGATGGATGGTAATGGTTATAGTTATCTGGCTGAAATCACCAATGACAATTTCCGGAAATGTTCTTTCAAAATACTATCCAAACGTAAGCATGAAAAGAAATCATTTTCGATCCACGTAGCGATTGCTCCTACCAAGAATATTGATCGAATAGAATGGTTTGTTGAAAAAGTGTGTGAATTGGGAATAGATGAAATAAGTTTAATTGAAACTAAACGAACGGAACGCACTAAAGTTAAAATTGAGCGTCTAGAAAAAAAGGCCATCAGCGCCATGAAACAATCTAAGAATTTCTGGAAATGTAAGATTAATGCAGTACAAAAATTCAATTCATTTCTCCAATCAAAACCAGCATCAACTCAAAATTTTATTGCTTTTGTAGAAACGGGGAAGGAAGAATCATTGAAAAAAATGGTTACTGCTAGTGAAAAATATTTGGTCCTGATAGGTCCTGAAGGTGATTTTACGCTCGAAGAAATTCAGCATGCAAAAACACATGGCTTTGAAACAATAAATCTAGGAAACAACGTTTTAAGAACCGAAACTGCCGGAATAATAGCTGTTCACACCCTCAATTTGATGAATGAATAATATTATTTAGAATTTTTCTAAATAAGCTTTTGAATTTTCGAATATCACATTATCATTGCACCCTTATTTAGAATCGTTCTTAATTAAAAAAACAGATGAAATTAAAAATAACCTTATCAATATTACTAGCTATAACAGTAGGAATTACGTCTTGTGACGACAATGACTCTGTGGACAATTCAGGGTTGGATGCATTAAAAGCATCAGCCGTAGAAAGCTATGCGACCCTAGTATTTGCGAATTACGAAGATGCTTATAGTACTGCGCTTGACTTACAAGGAGCAATTGAAACATTTATTGATACTCCTACAGAAGGAAACTTCACAGCAGCGAAAGAAGCATGGTTAGTCGCAAGAGAACCGTATGGAGAAACTGAGGCTTTCAGATTTGCCAATGGACCTATTGACGATGAAGATGGGCCTGAAGGAGCATTAAATGCATGGCCTTTGGACGAAAATTATATAGACTATGTTGAAGGAGCATTGAATTCCGGTATCATTAACGACCTTGCGAATTTTCCAACTATCTCTGCCGAAATTCTAGAAGAGCAAAATGAACTAGGTGGAGAAGCAAATATCAGTATCGGCTACCATGCAATAGAATTTTTGCTTTGGGGCCAAGATTTGACAGCCCCTTCTGAATTAATGGCAGGCCAAAGACCATATACGGATTACATAAATTCTCCAAATGGTACCGCTTCGAATCAAGACAGAAGAGGTGACTATTTAATTGCTTGTGCCGATTTACTTTTAGATCATTTGAAAAGTGTGAAAGATGAATGGGATCCAGCAATTTCAGGTAATTATCGAGAAGAGTTCCTTGGTCTACCTGTAGATCAGGCATTGACGAATATATTAACTGCCATAGGAATATTAGGCAAATCGGAATTGGCTGGAGAGAGAATTTTCACAGCTTATGACAATCAAGACCAAGAAGATGAACATTCTTGTTTCAGTGATAATACGCACAGAGATATTCGTTTGAATGCCCAAGGTATTGAAAATGTATATTTATCAAATTACACTAGAACCAATGGAACTGTGGTCAGTGGCACTTCTATCAACGATATACTTGCAGAAGTTGATGCTACATTGGCTCAAGAAGTAATTGATCAAATCGATACGGCATTAGAAGCTGTTGAAGCAACCGCTAATCCTTTTGATTTTGCTATTTCATCTGCTGAAACGAGACCTGTGGTACTGACATCAGTCAATGAGTTGCAAACGATGGGAGACAAGTTTGCAGAAGTAGGAACAGCATTAGGTCTATCAATAAATACTGGTCTTCCAGAATAGAAAATAATAATCAATTACCTAAGTTTGCCGACCATTCACTAACCCATTTAGTGAGTGGTCGGCAATTTAAATATAAGAATGAGAGTTTATAATTACACCGCTCTTTTAGGGTTGGTTTTGTTGTTTTTAAATTGTGAAACAAGTACACCTTCCCCTGAACTGGCGCCAGAAATTGGGGAAGAGTTTTCAGCTGGCAGAGGTACTACCATGTTGTTAACATCAGATGCTTTTGGTCAGCAAATTGATAATCTCACATCGGAAGAAGGTCTACTGTTTTTTGTCGGAAATTCTTTTTTCAAGCAAAACTGGGTAACAGCACCGGCATCTACCACTGCCAGAGATGGGCTTGGTCCATTTTTTAATGCACAATCTTGTAGTAGTTGTCATTTAAAAGACGGAAGAGGTAGACCACCAGAATACAAAGGAGAATTATCTCATGGACTATTATTAAGACTCAGTGTTCCAGGATCTGATGAAAATGGAAATCCACTCGCTGATGCAAATTATGGAGGACAACTCCAAGATCAATCCATATCAGGCGTAATGACTGAAGGAGGATTTGAAATATTATATACGGAAATTTCTGGATCTTACCCCGACGGTCAAACATACAGTCTTCGAAAACCTTTGTATAATATGTTTGATTTGAGCTTTGGAGAACTTTCAGAAAATATCTTGGTGTCTCCTAGAATAGCTCAGCAAATGATAGGGTTAGGATATTTTGAAGCAATAGATGAATCAACAATCCTTTCAAACGCAGATGCTGATGATGCAGATGGGGATGGAATCAGTGGCCGTCCTAACTATGTTTGGAATGTGAAAACGCAAAGCACATCACTAGGATTATTTGGATGGAAATCCAATCAACCTACAATAGAACAACAGGTAGCAGGTGCATTCTTAGGCGATATTGGGATTACTTCTTATTTATTCCCAGAAGAAAATTGCGTACAAGATTGTGATGAAACACCCAATGGAGGGTCTCCTGAAATAGATAATGACGACCTAGCCAAAACCGTTTTATATACTCAAACTTTGGCCGTGCCCATGAGAAGAGATTGGGATAATCAAGATGTGTTAAAAGGAAAAAATAGTTTTATTGAAATTGGTTGTAACAAATGTCATATAGAAAAATTTGAAACCGGCACTCACCCATCTATTTCGGCCTTATCAAATGAAACCATCAGACCCTACACTGATTTGCTTTTACATGATATGGGTGACGAACTTGCAGATAATCGTCCAGATTTCTTGGCCAATGGCAATGAATGGAGAACTCAACCGTTATGGGGTATTGGACTTATTCCTACCGTAAATAATCATACGTTTCTTTTACATGATGGAAGAGCCCGAAACATAGAAGAAGCTATACTTTGGCATGGAGGAGAAGCTGAAGAGATCAAAGATTCTTTTAAGTCTTTAGATCTAGTAGACCGAGAAAACATTATTCGCTTTATAGAATCACTTTAATGAAAAACATATTAAAATTTTCAATCGTCATTTTAATTTTATTTGTAGTAATCTCATTCATACCGTCTTGCGATGAATCTACTGCTCCAGTATCAGAAATTGATGACGTCAAGTTATCTCAATTAGATGCTGTTTATAATAATGGCATTTTACCTTATCATCAATCGTTTAAAACTGAAGCTGAAAATCTTGAGAATGCACTATTAAGTTTTAAAAGCGACCCTACTGAATCAAATTTTGATAATGTTCGATCTCAATGGACGGTAACTACAACTGAATGGAAAAAATGTGAACTCTTTAATTTTGGTCCTATTAGTGATAAATTCCTTCATAATAGGATTAATAAATGGCCTGTAGATGCTGAGAAAATTCAAACCGTTTTGGATGACAATACGGAATTCAGTACTGCATTGGTAGAAGGTCAAGGTTCAAACGCCGTGGGTCTAAGTGCCATCGAGCATTTACTTTTTAACGACGAATTATCTTCATCAGAGATGTATATTGTATTTACTTCATCTCAAAGTAATCAAGATTACGCCATCGTATTAGCTGAACAAATAGCCATAAGAGCTACGGAAATGGTATTAGATTGGCAAGGTTATGAATCAGAATTCACTACCAATTTAAGCAGTGGTTTAGATGGAGGGTTGACAATCCTCTTGAATGCATTAATTAGCCATACTGAATTCTTAGTTTATACCAAAGTTGGAAAACCTTTTGGAAAATCGAATGACATCATCAACTCGGAAGATACGGAGGCATTTAGAAGCTACCAATCCCTAGACTTTATCGCTATCAATTTAGATGTAATTGACAAAGTATTTACTGGTGATTTCACGCCTGAAGGAAACAGAACCGGATACGAAGATTTTCTATATTTAGCTGGACGTGAAGATTTAATGATAACCATCTTAGATGAATTAGCTTTGTGTAAAACGGACATTGAATCTATTAATAATCCCTTAAGCACAGCCATCACAGAAGAACCAGTTAAAGTTCAAAAATTATATGATGATTTAATAGAACTATTGGTTCTATTCAAAGTTGATATGGCAAATGTGTTAGGATCAACAGTTACTTTCACCGACAATGACGGAGATTAAAAACTATTTTGAAAATTTAAATAGAAACACTTCTGCGTTACCACTAGCCATTTTCAGAATGGCTTTTGGTTTTTTAATGGCCTTTTCCCAAGTGAGATTTCTTTGGAAAGGTTGGGTTGATGAATTATATCTTAGTCCTCAGTTTCACTTCACTTTTCCAGGGTTCCACTGGGTAGAAGTCCTGACTTCTCCATGGATGTATGGACTCGTTGTTTTTTCCATTATCCTGGCAATAATGATTGCTTTTGGACTTTTCTATAGAATTGCATCAGTATTATTCTTTTTAGCATTTACCTATTTAGAATTGATAGATATGAGTTTATATCTCAATCACTATTATTTCATTTCACTCATTTCGTTTTTATTGATTTTCATGCCTGCCCATCATTATTTATCGCTCGATGTACGGTTCAAAAATGTTGTTCAAAATAGTAGTACGCTTCAGGTAAATATCGAACTTATAAAGTGGCAATTGGCCATAGTCTATTTATTTGCTGGCATTGCAAAAATCAAAACCGATTGGTTGTTTAATGCGCAGCCTATGAATATCTGGTTGTCGGCTCGAACTGATTTTCCGTTAATAGGAAGTATGTTTGGAGAAGAGTGGGTAGCGCTAGCTTTTAGTTGGTCTGGAATGATCTATGATTGCACGATACCTTTTTTCCTATGGAACAAGAAAACTAGATCTTATGCATTCGCAGCAGTTGTGATTTTTCATGTGATAACTTGGCTTTTGTTTAATATAGGAATGTTTCCATGGATCATGATTGCCGCAAGCCTAATTTTCTTTGAAAAGAATGATTGGATTAAACTATTTTCATTTTTAAAGATCAAAAATTGGTTGTCTGAAAAATCAGAGCAAATCATTTCGAATAATCCCAGCATCTCTAGAATTAGAAAATGGAGCTTATTAACTTACTTTTTCATTCAATTAGCCCTTCCCTTGCGACAACACTTTTATTCAGGTAATCCACTTTGGACTGAATTGGGATATCGTTTCTCATGGAATGTTATGTTGGCTGAGAAAACTGGGTATTGCCATTTTGTAATCAAAGACAAAGCATCCGGTAAATCCTGGAATATTCAACCTTCCACTTATTTAACCAATGTTCAGGAAAAGCAAATGTCTTTTCAGCCCGATATGATTTGGCAGTTTGCTCATTTTTTAAAAAAAGAACTCAAAGCAGATGGTCTGGCGGACATTTCTATTTCTGTTTATAACAAAGTTTCGCTCAATGGAAGAAAAAGCCAATTCTTGATTAATCCAAAAGCCGACCTATTAGACATCCAATCAGTATTCGAGCTTAATAACATTATTCTAGACGAATTTCCTACAGATTCTTAAAAAGGAAAATATACTCGAGCTTTGACAATAACGGAAAGGCTTTAGTTTTGCAGTTCGATTTACATTGCATTAAAACACAATATTATGACAGCAGAAATACACACCGCTAAAGGTGTTATGAAATTAGATTTTTTTGAAAAAGACGCACCCAATACAGTTAAAAACTTTACCGACCTTGCGAAAAAAGGATTTTATAATGGATTGACTTTTCATAGAGTCATACCCAATTTCGTAATTCAAGGCGGGTGTCCTGACGGAACAGGCGCTGGCGGTCCTGGCTATTCAATTGATTGTGAATTAGATGGAGAGAATCAATTTCATGATAAAGGAGTCCTATCTATGGCTCATGCAGGAAGAAACACGGGTGGATCTCAATTTTTCATTTGCCATAGCAGAGATAATACAGCACATCTAGATAGAAATCATACTTGTTTCGGGAAAGTAGTTGAAGGATTAGAGGTCATCGATCAAATCGAACAAGGTGATAAAATGGATAAAGTAGTTGTCACTGATTAAATTGTAAGTAATAACCTACTTCAACAATGAAAAAAATCAACCTAATACTCACTATTGTGATGTTGGCAGTGATAAGCTGCCAACAAAGCAAACCTCAACAATCGGCATCAGAAGAACCTTCATCTCTTTCTTTGACAAAGATATGGGAGACTGATACTTTGTTACACACTCCTGAATCCGTTATTTATGATGAATTCAGAGATGTTCTTTATGTTGCAAATATTGGAAATACACCTCCAAGCAATCCCGATCTTGATGGATTTATTTCCATCCTTTCAACAAGCGGTGAAGTTTTAAATAGAAAATGGGTGACTGGAATCTCATCTTCTAAAGGAATGGGTATCATCGATAGTAGTCTATTTGTAACGGACATCAATACCTTGGTAGAGATTGACATTCCTTCAGCTAAAATCATTAACACTTTTAAACTTGAAGGTGCAGGATTCTTAAATGATATTACAATTGGACCAGATAATGTTGTTTATGTTTCTGATTCGGATAACAACAGCATCTACCAGTTAAAAAATGGGGAGTCGGAAATCATACATGCGGATTCAACCATTAGAAGAATCAATGGACTGCTGTTTCGAGATGATAAGATAATTGTCGCTGGTTTTCATTCTGGAAACATCTATTCCTTTGATCCAAAATCATTAACCAAAACTATCATTGCGGATTCCGTTTTTAAGGCAGATGGTATCAATGCTATTGGTGATGATTTGATCATTTCATGCTGGATTGGTAAAATCTATTTAGTAAAACCTGATGGTAGCATTTCTGTGCTTATAGACTTAGAAGAGGATAAGCGAGGAACGGCTGATGCCTGGTATATTGATTCTATTAATACCTTATTCGTTCCAACATTTTTTGGGAATACTGTCATTGCGTATAAAGTGGAGTAGTCTACTTCATACATGGCCTATTTAGAATTGGAACGACTAATAATTCAGTTCCTTGCTTTTTACATTTCGGAACATTCCTTCTGATTTATAGAACTTCCCTCTTTCGATCATCCCCATGTATTCCGTTTCATCTTCTCTCCTTTCATACACATAATGATTCTCTAAATAATCAAGAGAATATAGATCGAAACCCATCGACACGTCCGCATCCCTAATAACTAATGCATCAAATAGCATTCCTGTATGGGTCTTATAATTATGATCAATGTAAAAGTATAAGACATGACCATTCTCACTTACTGGTTCTATCACTCTTTCCATGGTCATATTCGTCATATGATTTACCATTTTTATCTTCCTCCAGATAAAAAATGGAGACTTTCTCCCAGTAAATAGTTTCCATTTGTACCAATAAGTCACCTCCACATCATCTATCATAAAAGTTACTTTACGATAGTAAAACAGATTCAGCGAATCGATATAAAAAGCAATAGAGATCAGCATGAAAACTGAAAAGAAGGACAAGACAACAATAAGAAGCGATTCTGAAATAACCATGAATAGAAATTACAGATTTATAACGTATAAATCTCATCTAAAAGTATGCGCAATTGCTTAGAAATAAAAGTCTCTATACCATCAAATTAAGTTTCCATTATAGATAAATTTGCACAAACAAGTATTGCATGGAAAACGGTGTTCACACAACAAAAGAAAAAGCGCTCGCTTTAAATCTTAAGGCAAGTATATATGGCTCTCTTGCCGAAATTGGAGGTGGACAGGAAGTGGCAGCCAATTTCTTCAAAGCTGGTGGTGCATCAGGAACCATTGCAAAAACAATGTCTGCTTATGACATGAATTTCTCAGATGCTATCTATGGGGAAACGGAAAGATACGTTTGTGAAGAAAAGCTATTAAAGATGTTGGACAAAGAATACAACCTTTTGTCCAAGCGACTAACCCATAGAGCTGACGATACGAAATTTTTCGCTTATGCGAATACAGTAGAAACAATCAATTACAAAAAAACCAATAAAGGACATGGATGGATTGGTGTACGATTTCAATTGACACCAAACTCACCACCTAATGACTGCATCGTTCATGTCATTTTGAATGATCCAGATGCACTTTGGCAACAAGAAGTCTTGGGGCGAATAGGTGTCAACATTATTTATGGTTGCTTTAACCATTTCGATGATCCAGAAGCTTTAATGAATTCTATAGTTGACAATCTAAGCAAGGATCGTTTAGATATTGATATGTTTCGTTTAGAAGGCCCTGACTTCAAAACTGTGGATAATCGATTGATGTCACTCCAATTAGTGAAAAATGGATTAACACATGCAGCGATGTTTGATCAAATGGGAAGAGTAATGCAACCTTCTTCATTTTTATACAAGAAAAATATTTGTGTTTTGAGAGGGAGGTTTCGTCCGGTGACAAACGTCAATCTCGACATGCTTTTAAAAGGCATTGATCAATTTAAAAAAGACGAAAAAGTAAATAACGAAAACATCATGGCGTTAAGCGAGCTAACACTTAACGACTTGACAAACGAAGGTGCCATTGATGAAAGTGACTTTTTAGATCGTGTTGATTTGTTAAATAGTCTTGGTCAAAATGTAATTATCACAGATTACCCGGAGCATTATAAGTTAGCAGATTATATCGCACAATATACTGGAGGAAGAAAAATTGGTTTCATAATAGGCATCAATAATCTATTCCGAATTTTTGATGAGACCTATTATAAGCAACTTCGAGGAGGCATAATGGAATCATTTGGTCATTTATTTGGATCCAACATCAAATTATTAATTTACCCACAACAAAAAATTGGTGTGGGTATAGAAACAGCAACAACATTCAGACCTGCTGCTCACCTTATTCATCTCTACAATCATCTTCTTGAAAACGAATACATTGAAGACATCGAAGGAATCAACAAAGATTTCTTGAACATCTTTTCAGATGATGTATTGAGAATGATACAAAATGACGAAATTGGTTGGGAATCACATGTTCCTGATAATGTACCCGATTTGATCAAAACCAATTCAATGTTTGGGTATACTTCTAAAAAGACCGTTAAATCATAATTGTCTTTTGGTTAACAAATTTCATGGTCAATTGGTCAAGCTACTATATATTCGTGTTTTGAGCAATTCATAAACCATGGCAGCAAGAGGTAATTTCAGTAATAGATTAGGGTTCATATTAGCAGCGGCAGGTTCTGCAGTGGGTTTAGGCAACATTTGGAAATTTCCATTCGAAGTTGAAGCAGGTGGTGGAGCTGCATTCGTTCTATTATACCTTCTTTTCTGTTTTATCCTTTGTTTTCCGGTCATGGTTACTGAAATAGCCATAGGAAGAAAATCCAATAAGAATGCCATTGGTGCTTTCGATGCTTTGGGATTCAAATCTTGGAGATTTATTGGAGTCATCGGCCTTATTTGTGGTGTGGTTATCCTCTCATTTTACAATGTGGTAGCCGGGTGGGCATTCGGGTATTTTATAGAAATGCTTTCAGGAAACTTCAACATTGGACAAGAATTTGGTAACTATATTACTCAAATATGGAAGATTGGTCTCTATGCTATACTTTTCATGGGTGCCACCTCCCTCATTGTTTCAAAAGGTGTTTCTGGTGGTATTGAGAAAGCCGCTAAAATATTAATGCCCACGCTTATCATTATGATTTTGGGATTAGTAGCTTACTCATTCACACTACCTAATGCCATGACAGGTGTCAAGTATTATCTCGTACCTGAATTTTCAGAATTAAACTTAAAAACCATAGGTGGTGCTCTTCGACAAGCCTTCTTTTCTCTATCCTTAGGCATGGGCATGCATATAACTTATGGTAGCTACTTTTCAAAAAAGGAAAACATTATTTCTTCTGCAGCCTATATTACTTTGTTTGATGTTGGAATTGCCTTTATCGCTGGCTTAATGTTATTTCCTATAGTAGCATATAGTACTGGAGGTGACATGACTAATGTACAAGGAGGAGCTGGTTTAATATTTACAGTATTGCCTGGTGTGTTCGAATCGTTAGGTGCTACATTGGGCATTTTTCTTGGCGCTTTCTTTTTTCTTTTATTATCCTTCGCAGCGCTAACTTCTACTGTTTCGCTTTTGGAAGTTCCTGTCGCATATGTCGTGGATGAATACAAAACTAAAAGATCCATAGCCGTTGCTATTTCTGCTGGAGTCATTTTTATTGCTGGCTTACCCTCTCTTATTGGTAATGGTTATAGTGACTTTTTTACAAGTTTCATCACTTACATAGGTGCTGATGGTCCTACAGATTTCATGACCTTCTTTGGACACGTGGCAGATGTACTTCTATTGTTTGGTGGATGTTGCATTGTTACTTTCGCCGCTTATGTATGGAAGAAACACAATTTGCATGATGAGTTAAAAGAAGGATATGAAGGTTACCCAAACTCACCTATCCAAAGTTTTATAAACGTTTCCATTAGCTATATCTGCCCTGCATTGCTTGCGCTTCTATTTGTTATGGTTGTTTTGAATAACTTCTTCGGAATAGAAATTCTTTGATTGTTGCGGGAATTATCTGGCCTGAGCATAGTCTTCATGTCACATATTTTGAGACTTTTTTGAAGAAGAAGCTGACAAATCTATCTTCCACTTATTTATGAACTTATTTACCAGCTGAAGTACATTTTTCTTTTAGAATTGGACTTTTTTCTGACATTTTTTAACATTCATAAGAAAAATGAATGAATCATAAATATGGGTTTGCTGATTAAATCCTAAAAGTATGAGAATTAGATTTCACATCAAATAATATGATGTGATTAAAAAAAACTGTGTTAAACAAATAACCTCTACTCCTTCTATCTATTGTAAAAATCAATGAGAAAAAAACCGATACAGACGATCATTTTTTAATAAATGTATCTTCATCTCCTTCGATAATGATGGAATAGTTCCCTGGTGCCAATAAACGCAGTGGTATTTTCTTACTTTCTCCTTGTAAAATCACTTCTCCATCAATATTCATGATTTCGTATCTAGCAATACGAGAGAGGTTGATCACATCTTTTACAACTCTTGGAGAAAAGGACACCCCTTCCGGGTAGTGATAATGTTCTAGTTCCATAGAATACAAATACCGACCATTGGGCAATTTGTACTTAATGCGATATTTATTCCCCCCATCATCATGCTCCGGAAAATACACATATTGAGCTCCTTGAAACCTTCCTTTTGATCTTAATTCTTTAACAACATCCCAACGATCAACGTCTAATTTTTCAATGAAATATTTGGCTCCCGCTTTATCACCTTTCGTGTACCAATGCATAATTGAATCATTGATGACTAAACTATCAAATTTGAATGCACTGTGATACAAGATGGCATCAGGGTTTACTATTCTAGGCTTACAACTGTCTCCATGTATAATGCTCACCGATACAGGTGTATATAAATCAAATCCAGTAAAAGGGATATTAATGGCTGTCAATCTTAGATTAGCCTTTGCATCTTTGTCATTGATTTTTATTTCCTGAATACAAAATTGACCACTATCAGCATTATATGGGTTTTGAATATAGAGTCCTTTTCCTATAAAAACACCAGTAAGGTTAATCTCTTGACCAGAAACTTCCGACAGCGGTAGACAAAAAAGCAAAAAAATAAATTTTCTCATTTCAATCTTTGAAATATTCGTAAATATCACAATAATATTACAGCAAACGAATACACATCCCAAAATAATACAATTCACACAAACAATCTTTAATCAAGAAAAAGAATTTGACGCTATGATGAGGCTTCAACTACTCACATTTTGCATTTTTTTCATCAAACAAAGAAATTATTCTTACGTTATGATTGTCAAAGCCCAATACAATTGACTTTTATTCGAAATAAAAATTGGCTTACTTGCAGAGCCTTTATTTGACAAGCATGAAAAAATTACTTCTCGTCTTATTTTTTGTTGTCCCGTTTTGCAGCAATGCTTCACGAATTTTTTTACCTATGGATCAGACGCAAGCCAACCATTTGAAAGCGTATGGTATTGCTTATTGGGTCTTGCAGCATGAAGTAGAAGTGGATTGGCTATTGAATTACAAGGGAGGTTCTTTCATGTTCAAATACTACCAAGACTTTGAGAACGAATTGGTTATTCGCGGAGTAAGTTATCAAGTAATTTCTGATGCACAAGCCAATAATATCCTCAACGAGATTTCTAGTCCAGCGTCTAATATGGATGCCATGAAATTAGAAAAATTTCCTAAAATAGCGGTCTATTCTCCAAAGAGTAAACAGCCTTGGGATGATGCCGTTACACTGGTCTTGTCCTATGCTGAAATTCCGTATGAAGTAGTTTTCGATGACGAACTGATGTATGATGAATTGCCTAAGTACGATTGGTTACACTTGCATCATGAGGATTTCACTGGTCAATATGGAAAATTCTATCGTGCCTATAAGGATCAACCATGGTACCAAAGACAACAACAAGACTATGAAATGTCAGCTCGAAAACATGGTTACAGCAAAGTATCCCACCTGAAACTTGGAATTGTTAAAAAGATTCAAGCCTACGTTGCAAGCGGAGGTTTCCTATTCGCCATGTGTTCTGCTACAGACACCTATGATATCGCATTGGCAGCGGAGGGTATTGATATTTGCGAAAATATGTTTGATGGTGACCCAATGGATCCAACGGCACAGTCAAAATTAGATTTCAGCAAGACTTTCGCATTTGAGAACTTTATCCTTGAGCGAAATCCATACGTATACGAATTCTCAAGTATCGATACGCAACCCAATCAAAGAGGAATAACAGAAGAAAATGACTACTTCACCTTATTTGAGTTTTCTGCCAAATGGGATCCGATCCCAACCATGTTAACCCAAAATCATCAACACATTTTAAAAGGATTTATGGGGCAAACCACTTCCTTCAAAAGAAACCTTGTCAAATCAGATGTTGTTACATTAGGTGAAAACAAATCCATTAACGAAGCCAAATATATACATGGTGTTTTTGGAAAAGGATTTTGGACTTTTTATGGAGGTCATGATCCGGAAGATTATCAGCACATGGTGAGTGAAGAACCTACGGATCTGAACTTACATCCAAATTCTCCTGGTTATAGGTTGATATTAAACAACATCCTCTTTCCTGCAGCAAAAAAGAAAAAACAGAAGACCTGATTAAGCGGTCAAAAAAACATTTTAATCAATCGCTTTGTACTAATTTTAAATTTGAAAATTATAAACCTATATAAATCATGGATAATCGTAAACTCCTCCCTTTCATTTTAATATTTGCTGTAGGACTATTTGTTGTCATAAGTCTTTCTAGCAGCCTTTTTTATACGCTAGGACCAGCTGAACGAGCGGTCATATTTTATAAGTTCGGAAAAGGTCTTGACAAAGAAAATGTTATCCAACCTGGTTTTCATGTAAAAGCACCATGGAATACTGTTTACACATTTGATGTTTCTGAAAATAAAGTAGAAGAAGGAATGGATGTCTTAGACAAAAGTGGTTTATCTCTGAGCGTTGATGTATCCGTAAGGTTTACACCAATACCAAGTAGAATTGGCTACATCCAAGAGACTTTCCAAAGAGACTATATCAATAGATTGGTTATTCCAGAAGTTCGGTCTTCAGTAAGACAAGTGATGGGCCGTTATACGGCAGAAGAAATTTATTCTACCAAAAGATCAGAAGTAGAAACGGCTATTAAAAGTGAGACAGAAGCTGTATTAGCTAGCGAAAACAATAACGTTAGAATGAAAGCTCTATTGATTAGATCAATTAATCTTCCAGCACAAATTAAACAAGCAATTGAAAACAAATTGCAACAGGAACAAGAAGCACTAGCTTATCAATTTAGATTAGACAAAGAAAAAAGTGAAGCTGAAAGAAAAAGAATTGCAGCAGAAGGTGAAGCGGCCGCCAACAAAATTGTCAATTCAAGTTTAACGCCTGAGCTCTTGAAGATGAGAGGAATTGAAGCTACAACAAGTTTGGCAGCTTCTCCTAATTCTAAAGTGGTCGTTATCGGAAGTGGTAAGGATGGTCTTCCTTTGATTTTAGGAGGTAACTAAGTATTATCTACGTAGTAAATTTTTTAAAACTAAGTACTGCCAAAGCTTCAGAATAAGTAAATAATTCCTTAATTTCGCGGTATCACGGTCAGTAATTAATAAAGAATACATGTCAGAAAAAGCAGAATTAAAAGTAGGAGGCTCAACCTACGAATTACCAGTAGAAGTAGGATCAGAAAATGAACAAGCTGTCAATATAGGATCTTTAAGAGGTCAGTCAGGTGTAATTACAATTGATCCTGGCTACAAAAACACAGGCGCGACAAGAAGTGCAATTACTTTCTTAGATGGTGAAAAAGGAATTTTAAGATACCGTGGATACTCAATAGAAGATTTAGCTGACAAGTCCTCTTTTCTTGAAGTATCCTACTTACTAATTCATGGTGAACTTCCAACAAGTGAAGAACTTGCTGGTTTTCAAGACGAAATCACGCATCACACACTGATTCACGAAGACTTTCATAAAATTCTAGATGGTTTTCCATCAGTTGCTCACCCTATGGGCGTCCTTTCTTCAATGGTGACCGCCATGACTGCTTTTTACCCACAAAGCTTGGATCCTAATAGATCTTGGGAAGAAGTGAGATTGAGTATTATTAGAATCATAGCTAAACTGCCAACTTTTGCCGCTTGGTCTTACAAAAACAAAATTGGACATCCAGTGGTGTACCCAAGTAACAATCTTGACTATTGTAGCAATTTTCTACACATGATGTTTGGGTTGCCATCGACTGATTCTAAAGTTGATAAAGTTGTGGCCAATGCACTTGACAAATTATTAATCTTACATGCTGATCACGAGCAAAATTGTTCTACTTCTACAGTAAGAATTGTTGGTTCATCTCAAGCGAGTCTTTATGCTTCCCTTTCTGCTGGTATCAATGCACTTTGGGGCCCACTGCATGGGGGAGCAAATTCTGCAGTAATCGAAATGCTTGAAAATATCAAAGCTGATGGTGGAGATGTTAACAAATGGATGGATAAGGCAAAAGATAAAGACGATCCTTTCCGTCTAATGGGATTTGGACACAGAGTCTATAAAAACTTTGACCCTAGAGCTAGAATCATCAAAAAGGCAGCTGATGAAGTATTAGAAGCACTTGGTGTCAATGATCCTGTTTTGGATATTGCAAAAGGATTGGAAGAGGTAGCATTAAAAGATCAATACTTCGTAGATAGAAAACTTTATCCAAATGTTGATTTTTATTCTGGCATTATCTACAGAGCTTTAGGAATTCCAACAGACATGTTTACTGTTATGTTTGCATTAGGAAGACTTCCAGGCTGGATTGCTCAATGGAAAGAAATGAGAGAAAACAAAGAACCAATTGGTCGTCCTCGTCAAGTTTATACTGGCGAAACGAACAGACCTTATGTTGATCTTTCGAAAAGATAATAATAAAACCCCTGATATTGAGTCAGGGGTTTTTTATTACCCAAACCAAACCTAAATGTACACTTACCTACTTTATACTCATTCATGGGTACGTTGGATTATTCTTATTCTGGCAATTATCAATATTTACAATTCTTATCGAGGCTGGAAAGGACTTAGAGCGTACAATCAAATTGATGACAAACTTTCTACAGGTTTTGTGAGTGCTGTGCATCTACAAGCAACTTTAGGATTGACACTCTATTTCTTTTTGAGTCCCTTTGCGTTTAGTGCAATTTTAAATGATGCTCCCATTATGGAAAATGATACATTCAGGTTTTGGAGCATTGAACACATATTCGCCATGGTCACGGCAGTGACGTCCATAACCATAGGTAGAGTAAAATCTAAAAAAGAAACTGAAGATAAAAATAAATTTAAAAAGCAGTTAGTATATTATTCGATAGGTTTGATACTAATTTTATCTGCAATTCCTTTTCAAGAAGTAGGTCGACTCTTCAGATTTTGATTGGGAAGTAAATCAAAGTCATTTTTCATACATTTATACACTTCATGAATTGGAAGTCCCATTACAGTATAGAATGACCCATTTATTCTTTTAATCCCAATCATGCCTATCCATTCTTGAATACCATAAGCGCCAGCTTTATCAAATGGCTTATATTGTTCTATATAAAACCTAATTTCTTTCTCAGTAAGCGATTCAAATTCTACCTCTACTCTGTCAGAAAAACTGATTGACTTTTGATCAGTGGAAATCGTTACGCCTGACACCACTTCATGACTTGCTTTAGTCAACTTCTGAATCATTTTGAACGCATCGTCTTCATTTTCTGGTTTTCCAAGAATTTCGTTATTGGCAAGCACCACAGTATCTGCTGTCAATATAATTTCACTTTCAAAACGACTTCTATACGCATGATTCTTTATAATTGATAAGTGCTCCGCCACTTTGTGACCAGCCATTCCTTCATCAAAAGATTCGTCAATATCTAGTGTTTGAATATCAAATACATACCCAGCATCTCTCATTAATTGCTGTCTCCGCTCGGAATTTGTAGCAAGAATCAATCTATTCATGGTCTTCTGGTTTAATCGAACTGAATAAATAGCCGCATATGACCTTTGGATAAAAATAAGTCGACTTCTGCGGCATAATCGTTCCAGAATAACAAACGGATTTGACAGTTTCCATTGGAATCGATTGCGTAATCAGAGCAGCATTAATTTCTCCTTTGATTGATTTTCTATAACAAACACTCAGGTTTCTTTCAAAAGATAAATATTCGGACTTAGGCTGTTCATCTCTTCGAATTTTCAATACTTTCTCAAAAATATAATAATGCAATACAGTAACATCCAAATCTTTGACAAGATCCGGTAACTCCCATTCCATTTCGAAATGTTTTTGTTGTCTAAGGCGAATATTAAAAAGCTTCTCCCCTATGAACAAACCAAATGCCCACCTCTTCCCAGCTATTAGATTGAATACATCTTCATCATCTTCTAATTCTTGAATATGAAAATAATTTTCCAATTTTTCCAAGAACCATTCCTGATTAAAATCCGGAATCCCTTTTATGAGTCTATGGGTGGGGAAAATTTTTAAATCATCTGACTCAGTATTCGTTAGATACATCATGATATGATTGAGCGAATCATTGTCAGAAAAATTTATTGACGCATCCTTTTGTTCGTTTCGAAGATTCAACGCCCCTTGATATCTATGATGACCATCTGCTAAAATGATTTGTTTTTCCGAAAGCAAATCAACAAATACAGCGCATTTGTTCGGATCATCTATAATCCCTAATACATCTCTTACTCCTTGATAATCTACAGAATCATAAATAGGATTCTCTATTGCTTCATTCATCAAAGGTTCAACCACATAAGTTGAATCTGTATATAAACCGTGCGTTGGACTGACATTGAGCCCTGTTTCTTTCAGGACTGCTTTCCTCCCATCAACTGATTGTGGGATAGTGTTTTCATGCCTTAGTATTACTTGATCTTCCCATTCATACAACTGAACATTGGCAATAAATCCTTTACGGCAATATGATTTTGAATCATTGGGCAAATGGAAATATTGATAATAAACATAGATGGAAGGTTTATCCTCTCGAACTATAACCCCTTCTTTTTTCCATTGAATAATCCTATCAGCATATGCTGTACTTTCATACCCCTCAGTAGGAACTGACAAATGAATACTGTTTTTACTATTCTTATAAAGCTTTTGGCGATGTTGTTCACTAACTACATCAAAAAGAGGAGAAGTCAATTTATCTATTCTTTTTCCTAGGGTTTCGTTGTACCTAAAGCCTCTAAAAGGTTGAATAAGTGCCATATTGTTAAAAATGGTTTATATCCATGATTCTATTTTAGGTTATTGCTAATTATACTTCAAACAAATTGCCAAGTACAATATTGGCTAAGTTAGTATAATTATTAACTTTGCGATTATTTTGCAATTCACCCTAGTAAAGGACATAAAACAAAGGATTTAATGGATTTATTTGAGAAACTATCTGAGAACAAAGGGCCTTTAGGGCAACACATGAATATGGATCACACCAATTATTTCATGTTTCCAAAATTGGAAGGCCCTATATCTCCAAGAATGAAGTTCAGAGGTAAAGAAGTATTGACATGGAGTTTGAACAACTATCTCGGATTGGGAAATATGCCAGAAGTCAGAGATGCAGATACCCAAGCAACAAAAGATTGGGGACTGGCTTACCCAATGGGCGCACGAATGATGACTGGAAATACAGAACATCATGAAAAGTTTGAAAATGATCTTGCCGAATTTGTTGAGAAAGAATCCTGCATGCTACTCAATTATGGATACCAAGGTATTATGTCAGTCATTGATGCCATTGCAGGAAGAAAAGATGTGATCGTTTATGACGCTGAATCACACGCATGTATTATTGACGGATTAAGATTACATGTTGGAAAAAGATTTGTATTCCAGCACAATGACATAGAAAGCCTAGAAAAGCAGCTGGTTCGAGCAGACAAACTTGCTAAAGAAAATGGAGGTGGTTTATTGGTAATTACTGAAGGTGTATTTGGTATGTCTGGCAGCATGGGTAGACTCAAAGAAATCGTAGACCTTAAGAAAAAATTTGAATTCCGTTTATTGGTAGATGATGCACATGGTTTTGGTACAATGGGCAAAACTGGTGCTGGTACAGGAGAAGAACAAGGTTGCCAAAATGAGATTGATCTCTATTTTTCAACATTTGCTAAATCAATGGCAAGCATTGGTGCTTTCATAGCAGGTGATAAAATGGTGATTGATTACTTAAAATATAATACACGCTCTCAAATATTTGCAAAATCACTTCCGATGCCTTTGGTAATTGGTAATCAGAAAAGATTAGACTTATTAAAGAGTCGACCAGAATTGAAAAACAATCTTTGGAAAATTGTAGATGCTTTACAAAGTGGCCTAAAAGAAAATGGTTTCAATATAGGTAAAACTCAATCTCCTGTGACACCCGTATTTTTAAGTGGTGGTTGGAAAGAAGCCGCTAACATGATTGTTGATATGAGAAACAACCACAATATTTTCTGCTCTATGATTGCATACCCTGTAGTTCCTAAAGGTGTAATTATGCTTAGATTAATCCCAACTGCTTCTCATTCACTAGCTGATGTTGAGGAAACCATCAATGTTTTCAAAGCTGTAAAAGTTAAATTGGATTCGGGTGTTTATAAAAATGCAGACGAACCAGTATTCGGGTAAGATATTTTTTTTAAAAAACATATCTCATTACAAGGATTTAATGTTTTTTAATATAAATTGCTCACTCTTGTTTAATATTCAATAACCTTAAATTATAAATCACATGAAAAGATTTAATGAAGTAAAAGCCTTAATAGATTCACTAGAGGGAGACTTTGAAAAGTTCTATGACAAAAAAAACCAAGCAGCCGGTACCAGAGTAAGAAAAGGAATGCAAGAGCTTAAAAACTTATCTCAAGAGATCAGAGTTGAAGTTCAAAACATTAAGAACGAAGGTTAAGTTTTAACCAACGAACGAATAAAAAAAGGAGTGATTATATCACTCCTTTTTTTATGCTCAAGTTCTTTGCTAGCTCTTTTAATTGCCTACCAAGACCATCTGAAACTTCCACCAGAGGTAGCCTCAGTTTTCCATTTCCAATGCCCAATTCTTTTAATAAGTGTTTTATTCCTGATGGACTTCCTTCTTGAAAAATCAGATCTAAGAAAGTTGTTAGATTAGCATTCACAGCATCTGCATTTTCCTCATTTCCATTCACAATCTCACTTACTAAAGCCACCGTCTCTTTTGGCAGAGCATTAGCAATTACAGATATTACCCCATGTCCTCCAGCTTTAATAAATGGAATAATCAAATCGTCATCTCCAGAAGTCAATAAAAAACCATCTGGCACACCTGCTGCGATAGCAGCGGTTTGTTCAAGATTTCCTCCTGACGCTTCTTTAACACCAATAATATTTGGATGAGCTGAAAGTCGAATAACTGTTTCCGCTTCCATATTCACTCCAGTTCTTTTTGGGACATTATAAAGTATAATGGGCTTTTTTGCAACATCAGCAATCGCTTCATAATGACGAATTAATCCTTGTTGATTAGGTCTATTGTAGTAAGGAGTAACCACTAAAAAAGCATCTACTTCCCCTTCAAATTTCTTGTATTGATCAACCAACGAAGCTGTGTTGTTTCCTCCCATTCCATAAACTACAGGCAGTCTCTTTAGGTTATGAGATTGTACACATTCTAAGACTTTTATCTTTTCTGAATTATTTAAAGTCGGAGACTCAGCGGTTGTTCCCATCACTACTAAATAATCTACACCTCCATCAGTCAAATGCTCAACCAGTTGAGCTAATGCATCATAATCTACACTCAAATCCTCCCTAAAAGGGGTTACTAATGCAACTCCCGTACCTCTAAACATTTCAGCCATTTCTTACACTTTTTAAATAATGAAACAATTGGTCGATAAATGCTTCAAAATTGTTATCACTATGATCAATCATCAATTCAAAATACTGATCAAATCCTTCTTCAAATTTACCAACTCGACATTTTGCTTTCGATGAAGCAAGAATGTTTCTTGTGTATTTATTTGTTTCCTGGTCTAAACTAATCAGATAATCGAATGCCTCTTTTTTAAAATTTTCTACTTCTGGTTTCCTCCATTTTCCATTTGCTGAAAAATCGTTCTCAGTGAAAAAAGGGAAATCAAATGAATCTGTTTTTTTTACTTTTGAAATAAATGTTATCGTTTGAACTGTCTTCCCAGCTGATTCGAGCTTTTTAATAAATTCATTCACTACTTCCATATCCAAATCGACACTTTGAGTATAAATTACTCCTATTTTTTTTGCATTCTGGAATCCATCTGAAATCCGAATAGCATCATTGCGTTTCAGCGCAAATTTGGTTTTAAGTTTTACTAGATACTTTCCTATCATGTATTCAATAATTCTTCCAATTCCTTTTCAGAAATCATCTTGACATTCAATTTCGTAGCTTTTTCTAATTTCGCAGGCCCCATATTTTCACCTGCAACCAGATAATTCAATTTACCTGAAATGGATGAAACTACTTTTCCCCCATTGTCCTTGATAATTTGTTTCAGTTCATCACGACCGTAATTTTCAAAAACACCTGAGATTACAAAGGTACTACCTGACAACTTATCCGTTATCATTTCTAATTTGCTTTCGTCAATTTTGAAATTAAGACCTGCAGCCTTAAGCCTCTCAATGAGAATGATATTCTCGTCTCTTGAAAAATAGCTAATCAAACTTTCCGCTATTCGATCTCCAATTTCGGGAACTTCCACTAACGTTTCAAAGTCAGCCTCTAATAATTTATCCATTTCTTTGAAATGCAAGGCTAACTTTTCAGCGACTGTTCTACCAACAAACCGAATTCCCATTCCAAAAAGTACATTTTCAAATGGCGATGCTTTCGACTCATCTATTCCTTTGAGTAAATTTTTAACACTTAAATCCTGAAATCCATCGAGCCCTATAATATCGTCATACTTTAAGCTATACAAATCTGCAAAGTCGTTGAGTAAACCTTGTTCATGTAAAGCTTTTATCGTTTGCTCACCCATCGAATCAATATTCATTGCTTTCCGATGAATAAAATGCTCAATGCGTCCTGTAATTTGTGGAGGACAACCGGAAGAGTTTGGACAATAATGATTGGCCTCTCCTTCTATGCGAATTAGTTGAGTATCACATTCTGGACAATGTGTTATGTATTCAAACGGTGCTGTGTTCTTTTTTCTTGATTGCAAAATTACTTCAGTAATTTTTGGGATAATTTCTCCCCCTTTTTCAACACTGACCTCATCTCCAATCCTAATACCCAAACGTTCAATTTCGTTTGCATTGTGTAGAGAAGCACGTTTTACAGTTGTGCCTGCAAGAAGCACTGGTTCCAATTCAGCTACCGGAGTGATAGACCCTGTCCTACCAACTTGATACACAACACCTTTCAATATAGTATTTGAACTTTCAGCTTTGTATTTAAATGAAATTGCCCAACGAGGACTTTTAGCTGTATAACCTAGTTTTTTCTGTTGTAGGAGGCTATTGACTTTGATAACTATACCGTCCGTTTCCACAGGCAATTCTCTTCTTTTCTCTTGCCAATGCTCAATATACTCGAGTACTTCTTCTATTGAAGAGCACTTTTTATAAGATTGAGAGACATTGAAACCCCATCTTTCTAATGATTCAATAGATTCAGCATGAGAATTCTCTTGCAATTCATCACCGATCAAACTATATAAATAACAATTCAGTTTCCTTCCAGCAACGACAGATGAATCCTGCATTTTAAGGGTACCAGATGCTGTATTTCTTGGGTTAGCCAGCTGCTCTTCACCATCCGCTTCTTTTTGTTTATTAAGTTCAAGGAATACTTCATTGGGCATGAATACTTCACCTCGAACTTCAAAATCACTTGGAAAATTTCCTGTCCCTAAGTTCAGAGGAATAGTTTTAATGGTTTTAGCATTAGCAGTGATATTATCACCTCGTGTACCATCCCCTCTTGTAACTGCTTGAGACAAAATACCATTTTCATAGGTTAAGCTTATCGCTACTCCATCAAATTTCAATTCACAGAAATATTCATAGGTTTCTCCCTCAAGCCCTTTTGCCACTCTTCCATCAAAATCTCTAATATCTTCTGCTGAATATGTATTCCCTAATGACAGCATCGGGTACTTATGAGTAACTGTCTCAAAGTTTTTAGTAATGGTTCCTCCTACTCTTTGCGAAGGTGAATCTGGACTTTTCAATTCAGGGAAACTATTCTCTAATTCAATCAATTTTTCCAATAATTGATCAAAATCAAAATCTGAGATCTCAGATTTACTTTCTTGATAATACTGCGTATTGTAATAATTGATTTTTTGGCTTAATGCCTGAATCTCAATATCAGCTTCCTCTTGGGTCATAGGTTTTAGATAAAAGACAAATGTAAAAATTGTTTAGCATATGCTATTACGAAGTGTATAATTCGAATAACCTTTTTTAATAATTTAACTCAATTGTTAGAAACTGTTAATTAACGGATTTACCTACCTTTGTGCTTCTCTTTTAAATTACAGAAAATTGTCAAATATACTTGCCATCACAGGCCGACCAAATGTCGGGAAATCAACACTCTTCAATCGCATTGTTGAGCAAAAGAAAGCCATTATGGATGATGAAAGCGGAGTAACGCGTGATCGTCATTATGGTTTCGGCCAATGGAATGGTAAATTCTTTACGGTAATAGATACTGGAGGGTATGTTACAGGATCCGATGATATTTATGAACAAGCCATTAGAGACCAAGTAAAGCTTGCTCTCGAAGAAGCCAGCGCTGTTATTTTCATGGTAGACTGCCATGATGGTTTGACGGACATGGATAAAGATTTTGCTAATATCCTGAGGGAATTAGGGAAACCTGTTTACCTAGTCGCCAATAAAGCAGATAATCCAGACTTAGATATGCAGGCGGCTGAATTCTATGCTTTAGGATTAGAAAGCGAAGTATACACCATAGCATCAACGAGTGGAGCAGGAACTGGTGATTTACTAGATAAAGTTGCAGAAAATTTTGAATTAGATGATAATGAAAATCCTGAAGAAGGCATTCCTAGAATCTCTATTTTAGGTAGACCTAATGCCGGTAAATCTTCTTTTTTAAATGCTTTGCTTGGTAAAGATCGAACCATCGTCACCGATCAAGCAGGAACAACTCGTGATGCAATTAACACACGATATAAACTATACGGCAAGGATTTCATACTCACAGACACAGCAGGAATTAGAAAAAAGAGCAAAGTCAAAGAAGATATTGAATTCTATTCGGTTCTTCGGGCTATTCAATCTTTACAAGACAGTGATGTATGCATGATCATGATTGATGCCGAACGTGGTTTTGAGGCGCAAGACATGAGCATCATTGCTTTAGCACACAAGTATAAAAAGGGGATCATGATCATGATCAACAAGTGGGATTTAATTCCAGACAAAGACAACAAGACCACTGATAATTTCAGAAAAGAAATTGAAGAGAAATTAGGAAATCCACTTTCATATATTCCTATCATTTTCACTTCCGTTACAACTAAGCAAAGGATTTTTCAGTCCATCGAATTGGCGATTGAAGTTTATGAAAACCGCGGAAAGCGAATCACCACTTCTCAATTAAACGACCTTATTCTACCCGAAATAGAAAGGTACCCGCCTCCTGCTTTGAAGGGCAAGTACATCAAAATAAAATACATCACTCAATTACCAACAAAAACACCTGCATTCGCTTTTTTCTGCAATTTGCCACAGTATATCAAAGAACCATATGAGCGATTCATTAACAATAAACTAAGAAGTCATTTTGATTTCAAAGGTGTACCTATAAAAATATACTTCAGAAAAAAATAGGTTGTGCCCGAATCATCAATGCGAAAAATATTCGAGCAACACGTCCCTGAACTTGCAGTGAACTACTGTTTTTCTCTATGGAAAGAACTAGGATTTGATTTCCGTATTACACGAAATAGGCAGTCCAAATACGGGGACTATAGATTTGATCCTATTTCAAAAAAGCACAGTATTTCTGTCAACCATGGACAAAATCAATATGCTTTTTTAGTTACCTACATCCATGAGGTTGCTCACAAAGTGACTCATGACATCTATCACAACAAAGTTGACCCTCATGGCAGAGAGTGGAAGATGCAATTCAAGAAATTAATGCTACCAGTGTTAAGAGAAGATATCTTCCCAATGGATGTGCTAGGACCTTTGGCCAAACATATGAAAAACCCGAAAGCAACGAGTACTTCGGATGCTTCTCTATTTGAAGCTTTGAGAAAACATGATCCAATTCATGGCAATTCAAGTTTACTCAAGCATATTTCAGTAGGGCAGAAATTCCTTTTCAGGAAAAAAATCTACATCAAAATAGAAGTCAAACGAACAAGAAGTCTATGTTCGTTAACTGAAAATGGCAGAAAGTACTTAATCTCAGAAAGCGCTCCTGTTCAAGCTTTCAAAAATTCTTAACAATTATTTTTTAATAACTTTTTTGGTCGTCGTTTTTTTAACCGGCTTGTAAACTGTTTTCTGAGTAGGCTTAGAATAGATTACTTTCTTAGTCGGTTGAGTAGTATATGTTGTTTTCTGAGTAGGCTTAGTCGAATAAACTGTTTTCTCAGTTGGAGGTACTATGCCCTTTTTCTTCATGTTAATGATTTCTTGCTCAGTATACTGCTGCTTATATACTACTTTTTCTTTTGGTTGAGAATATACGGTCTTTTGTGCAGGTGGAACAATTCCTTTTTTCTTCATATTTATTATCTCTTGTTCGGTATACTGCTGCTTATATACTACTTTCTGAGATGGCTGAGAATAGACTGTTTTTTGTGCAGGTTTAGAATAAACCGTTTTCTGTGTGGGTTGTTTATAAACTGTTTTCTGAGTTGGCTTTGTATAAACCGATTTTGAGACTGTTTTCGAAGCTTTCTTCTTTTTTATTGCGGCTTTTTCTTTTTCCGATAGTTGAGCCTGTGCATCATGAATAGAAGCCGACATGAACACAATTAAAATTATTGATAAAGTTTTGAATACAGTTTTCATAGTCATAGAGTTTAAAATAATTAGTCAGGGTTAAAGCAAATTGGACATAAAGATAAAAAATATTAAGTACTTATAGCGAAAATAGTTTATCAATGCTAGCAATCCCTTTCGCTTTTCAATTGATAAATTTCATTACTGCACACCATTTGATTGACAATAGTATGCAGTAATAAAAACAAATATCCTTATTGCACATTTCTCAAATACCACCAAGACCCTGTAGATGGCCTGGCTGTCATTTTAATAGGTGTTTTTTCTGGAAGATTCCCCATATTAGCTATGTACAACCGATTAACATTATTTCTAATCTGAACAGATTGCTTGTTTTTACTTGGGATGATCGTCCAAAAAGAACCGGTTCCAGGAGTATTTGTAAGCTTCACAGGATCTTCTTGATTTTTCTGTCCCATTGCAGCCATATACAAACCGTGCTTCTTGTTATAAATTTGGACTCCTTTGGCACTTTTTATAAAAAACCAATGTCCTCCATAAGAAACATTGCTTTTTCTAACAACAGGCGCACCCTTTGTTTGGGCTCCAGCGGTTGCCAAAAACATACCGCTTTCAGCGCTCCTAATTCTATATTGCGTGTTTGGTTTTTGTGCGTTGACCACACTACTTGAAAATACAATAGTTAGTAATAAAGCTATTCTGATCATCTTGTTTGTTTTGCTATTTAAAAATTTTTGATGCCGTTTCATATTCTTATTGTTTGGTTTTACTTAAAATAATAAAGCAAAACTGACGAAAAATGTTAGGCGGGGTGTAGCAACTATGTTGCGCTAAGCATAACATTTTTTAACCTTCACATCTTATTTCACACAAAGAATTACACCTATGTTGCAAATGGCTTAACATATGTTGCATTCACTTTAAAGGCGAATTATTTTTAATAGATTCGGGAAAGATTTAATTTGTTGATAGGACTTAATACAACATATAAAGATATTTCAATTTTAGAAAACCCATATTCGCAAGACTCATTCAATGACTCATCAGAAGAATTATCGATGGATGAAAGTCTTCTGAAAAAGTTGAATGATATTGTTAATGCCAATCTAAAAAACGAACAATTTAGTGTTGAAGACTTAGCAGATGAAGTTGCACTCAGCAGATCCCACTTACACAGAAGACTTCGGGCGCTTACAGGACAGTCTATCAGTCAATACATACGAAAGATTAGACTTAACCACTCTTTAGATCTTTTAAAAAAAGAAGTCGGAACAGTTTCGGAAATTGCTTTTCGAGTTGGTTTTGGTAGCAGTACCTATTTCATAAAATGCTTTAGTGAAGAATATGGTTATTCACCCGGTGAGATAAAAAAAAGAAATGAAGATTTCCCACAAGAAACTGAGGATGCAAACCTTAAGGAAACACCCCACCAGGAATCTATAAATCAACCGGTAAAAAAATATCCTGTTGAGATGTTCCATCCAATATCATCAGAATCGATGATACGGGAAATTTTCGAGTCATTAGTAATTCAAAAGCCATCATTGGAAAAATTCATCAGTGTGGATGAAGAAGAGGGTGATCAAATAGACAATCGGTTGCTTGCCTACCAGATTTTTAAAAATTTCCCATGGGCGATAGGTGTAGAAATAAGAAGGCTCTTCAGTGTAAGTTTGAACGCTACAACAGAAAGAAGATACCTTCAGTTAAAAAGGACTACCTCAAGGATTGTCAAATTGTTAACCATACTATCCATATCAGAATTGGTGGAAAAAATAAATTCTAAGGAAATAGAATTGAATAAAAAAGATAAATCTAAAATGGGTCAACTTCTATCTGGATTTAAAAATGCAGATCAAATAGCTATTTTAGAATTGACTAATTCTATTTTTAAAAATGGAAATCACGACTATTACATCGATGAATTAAAAAGTGTTTTTGACCAAGCTTTTAGTCGGGAAATGAAAGATTGGTTACAAATTATTGAAACCATTCCTAATGGAAAAGAATCATTAGAAGAATCAAGTTCTGCTTTGGAACAAATAATGATTCTCTTATTAAAAAAGTGTTCTTTCCTAATCAAATACAAGATGGTCAATGTGGGATCGATTAAAGTGATTAAATCAAGGTTTAAATCGGCGTTGTTCGAGCATAACTTACTTATTCTCAATAATTCAGACTCAGACTTTCATCTGCACAAAGAAACACTTGAGAAATTCTCGGATAGCAATGCCGTATTATTAGTTAAATCGGTAAAGAAACCGAATCATTTTTTGAACCTCTCTCCTTTTGTAATTGATACTCATGGAAACGAGAACATTCAAAAACAAAATGTTAAGAAAGACATCTTCATTTTGGATGATTTTGAAGATGTAAAATTGGTGTATTCAGGTTGTGAATTATTGAATTCACATGACCTCTCAAGCCTAGAAAATTATCCGGATCTTTTAAAGGAATATCAAGAGATTCTAAAAGTTGTTTGCCGATGAATTCTCCTATTCACAAATCGCCATTCAAATTTCTTGACAGTTTTTCAGCTGGAGATAATGAACTCTTTTTTGGAAGAGAAAATGAAATCGATGAGATCTATGACAAAGTATTTCAAAGTCAATTACTTCTCGTTTATGGAGCTTCTGGTACTGGAAAATCCAGCATCATAAACTGTGGTCTAGCCAATAAGTTTGAAGATTCTGACTGGATGCCTATACACATTAGAAGAGGCGGAAATATTCGAAAGTCTTTGTTCAATCAAATTCAAAAAGAAGCATTGATTAAGGTTGACCTGTCGGAACATGAAAAAGCAACAAATGCAGGACTTGAAAAAGCATTAAATTCCGTTTTTTTAGATCATTTCAAGCCGATTTACTTAATATTCGATCAATTTGAAGAGCTATTTATATTTGGATTCAAAGATGAATGGAAAGATTTTATTTCCGCAATTCAATTCCTTAAAAACAGGGATCTTGAAGTTCATTTCATATTTGTTATACGAGGTGAATATTTAGAATTTCTCTCAGAGTTCGAAGATGCGATTCCTGAATTCTTTGACAACAGGGTGAGAATTGAAAAAATGACCCGTAAAAATGCTGTTAGAACAATTAGTGGGCCTACAGACGTATTCTCTATTCAAGTTGAAGACGGGTTTGAGGAAAGTCTTCTAAAAAAAATAAGTCCAAAAAATGCGGAAATTGAATTGACATTTCTTCAAGTATTCTTGGACAAAATTTACAAAAACGCAACTACCAAGAAAACGGAAGACAATGCTTTGTATTTCTCTAAAGCGGAAATTGAAAAAGTAGGTCAAATAGAAGATGTCCTAGCTGAATTTGTAGATGAGCAACTGTTTCTAATGTCAGATTCAAAAGCGGCATTAACCATTCTTAAGTCATTTGTTTCATTACAAGGCACTAAAACCCAAATGTCTTTATCAGATATTCAAAAACATACTAAAGATCTGGGCAACCATATTGATGAAGGTTTAGCAGAATCAATCGTAATAGAATTTGTGAACAAAAGAATTCTAAAGGAAAAAGATGAAAATGAAAAGTACGAATTAAGGCATGACAGTTTAGCACAGAAAATCTACGAAAAGATTACTATTCAAGAACGAGAACTCCTGGATGTCAAACAATTCCTTTCGAATAGTTACCAAGAATTTTTAAAACGGGGGACACTTTTAAATGATGAAGACCTCAACTATATCACATTGCATGAAAGGAATTTTAATATTGATGCAGCTCAAAAAGATTTCCTTGAAAAAAGCAAGAAAAAATCCTCCAAAAGAAGAAAACAACAAAAAAGAAACACCGTCATTTTCATATTGATAGTTACCTTATTGATTTCATCAATTTTTGGTTTCTTTTATTCACAAGAGCAAAAAGAACTAGCGGAGAAAATGGCTAGTAAAGCTTTTTCGGAATCCAAAGAAGCAGAGAGGCAAAAAGAATTGGCAATCACCCAGGAATTAGAAGCTAAAAAACAATCGAAGCTTGCCAATCAACAAAAGATGAAAGCTGAAATAGCTTCTAATGAAGCGATTCAACAAAGAAATCTTGCTGAGAAACAAAGAAATCTTGCCAAAAAAGAAAAAGAAATAGCAGAGAATGCTCGAAAAAGAGCTGTGTTAAGTGAAATGAAAGCGATTGAGCAACAAAGATTAGCAAACGATCAGCGAAAAGTTGCGCTCAGATATAGGATGTTATCTTTATCCAGAGAAATGGCCATCAAGTCCACTCACATGATTAACCCTCAATTAAAAGGACTATTAGCCTTACAAGCTTACGAATTCAATAAAAGACATAATGGACCCTTATTTCATCCTGAAATCTATCTTGCACTTTATTCTGCACAAAAATCACTTATGTATGCAAATGACAATTTATCATTACCTCATACTCAAGTGATAAAATCAATGGTGAGTTATAACAACTCACTTTATGTCGCAAGTGCAGGAGGAAATATAACGGTTACAAATTGGGAATCCGAAAGCGCTTTCACCAAAGAAATTATTAAGACTGATATGGCTCTGGAAGCCATGGACGTTTCTGGGGAACTAATGTGTATTGGGGGCCATCACGGACATCTCACTTTGTATGATTTAAATACTAAATCGGAAATTTTCAATCATCAATTGTCAAATTCTAAAGTTAGTTGGGTACATGCATCGGAACATAAAGTTGTCGCTGTTTCAACAGATGGTATCATCCATTTTATTCATCCTAAAACAATGGAAGTAGATTCCATTAGCATTAAAGACTCAATCAACGCCGCTACTTTTTCAGATAAAAACACATGGGTTTCTACAGTTCATGGACAATTAATAAGAATCAATGATGCCAAACAAATTGATTTTTTTCAAGAAATCAGACTAACTGATGAAGTATCTGCAATTGAAATTGATGCTCAAAATAGCCTTGCATTCATAGGTCAAAAAAATGGGACGATTTCTATTTATAATTATTCAAAAAATCTCACTGTTCAAGTATTACCGGGGCATTCTGCCGCGATCACGGATCTCGAATTTGATCCGAGAAAAGGGTTTTTAATTTCCAGTAGTTTTGATCGATCCGTGCGGTTGTGGTTTATAGATGAAATGCAAGACCCTCCAATTGTGATTCAGGACAATAATAGTTGGGTATCTGCTATCACTTTTGACAAAAATGATGAATACTTCTATGCCGGACTATTTGATGGTTCAATAAAAAAATACGCGCAATCCAATCAATTAATGACTTCTGATTTCTGTCAACTAATTGGAAGAAACCTGACCTCTGATGAATGGGAAGAATATATAGCTGACGATATCTTATACGAAACGACATGTGATTATGAATAAATATTGGATTTCAATTTCTGTATTTTATTTGGTTGTTTCCTTTGAATGTTTTGGACAAAGTTGTAATCAGAACCTCACAGAAGCGAAGCGTTCTTTTTTTGATGGACAATTTGACAAAATCAACATCTTAATTGCGGACTGCTACCAGCACCAACTTAATAAGTCAGACAAAATAGATGCATTAGAACTGCTTATCAATGCAAATTTGATGTTGAATAAAAAACAGAAGGCAGATCAGTATTTGAATGAATTACTGACATTGGAACCCCTCTATGAGACTTCTGAAAGTGACTTGATCGAATTCAAGGAGCTTCACAATTCATATTCAATCAAAACAAAATTCAATATTGGATTTCAATTAGGCGCCAACTTTCCAAAATATCAAGTATTACAGTACAATAGCATTGCTTCAATTACAGAAGAACCTAATAATTATGAGAGCAATATAGGATTGGTGATAGGCTTAAAAGGAGAATGGTTTTTCTGGAAAAACTTCTTCATATCCAGTTCGGTTTTATACCAATCATTTAACTACAATCAGCAGGAAACGATCATGGGGTTTCAAGATGTTTTTGTTTCAGAAAAAATGAATGTCTTGGTACTTCCATTCCAACTAGGTTATGAATTCTCAACACCAATACTAAATATTTTCATTAATGCAGGAATCAGTCCCCACCTTCTTTTGTCCTCAAAAGCAAATTTAGAATTATTCGGAATTGATTCTGAACAAAGAACTACGCTCACCGGAATCCCTAGAAAAGCAACGGATTACGATATCTCCAATCAAAGGAAGAATGCAACACTTAACTATGTTTTTGGAGGTGGGATTAGAAAAAACTTCGGTTTATACGCGGTTGAAATCAGTGCATTTTACGAGTATGGTTTGAATAATTTGATCGAAGAGAGCGAAAGATACAGCGATCAAAATTTATGGCGAACCTACTCTTATGTTCCTGATGATTTTAAAATGGACCATTTCAAAATTTCTTTGGGAATTATAAAATCATTTGTTTATCCAAAAAAATTAAAGAAATGAACAAATATTTAATCTCTTGGGCAATAATTTTTTCTATGGTCTCTTGTGTAGACAAAATAGAATTCGAACAAGACCAATACATCAAGATTCTTGGGTTAGAAGGTTCCGCGGTTGCTGAAAAAGTTGAGGAAATGGAGAACGGAGATATTCTAGTTCTAGGAAAAATTGGAGTTGCTTCTCATGAGATTTCAACAGGCTATATAGCCTCCGAATTTGAATCTACAGAGGATAAAGCTCCTTTTATTGCCATTTGCGATCAAAATGGGAATATTAAAAAAAGAAGGTCCTATCCGATAGAAGGTCTCGATTTACCTCATGCTGATATTATTGATATAGGAAATAAAACTACCTTTCATGAAATACTAAAGAGTCCTGACGGTGGATATGTCATATTAGCACAACTGAGAAATTTTGATTTAACATTCTATTTTCCTTCAGATACGATAGATTTTCCAACTAGTCCTTCCAATCAAACCATTAATCCACTGCTTTTGAAGTTAAATTCAGATCTTGATTTAGAGAAGATTATCTCAATTAATGCCCATGAAAATTGGGACTATATATATCGAGCAAAAGCAAGAATGAAACGCTTACAGAATGGTGACATCGGGTTATTATTAGGAATTAAAGCACACAATCTTACACAGTTAGTTGGTTATTCATTTTTAAGATTAGATGATGACTTAAATATTCTGGAAAAAGCAGAAGATTTTGATATGCCAAACCTCAAAATGGCTTATGATTTCGTTCAAGACTATTCAGCAAGAATTACAATTCTTGGTGAAAGTAGCGATAAAATTGCCTTGTTTAGAATTCCCTTTGATAATATGGTAAGAGATGAAGAAGAGATGAGGGAAATTGATGGATCTGGGGAAGTGCCTAATTTCAACGAGCACTTCATTTTAGAACAAGGAAATAATAACTACGCCGTATTATATTCCAATCCTGCATCCAGAGTATTATTCAATGTAGTTGATGAAAATTTAAACCCTCTATATTCACCTGTGGAAATTCCTAACCCTAGTCCTACTAAAGATCTTATTAGGGTTCCCAGAGCGTTCTATCAAACTATAAACGGTGATTTTCTAGCGTACAATATTCATATACCTGACAGTCAAGAGCCAGTGGAAGGGTATATACAAAGAATTACGAGTTCTGGTGAACAAATTTGGGCCATTCAAATAGAAGGTACGCCAGGTGATGTAAGTGAAACACAAGAAGGTGACATTCTAGTAGTTGCTAATACAATATATAATGGACAGTTACATCGAATTAATTTGATTAAACTAAACGCTCATGGTGAATTATTTTAAATATTCAATTATCTGTTTCCTTTCATTTCTTTTGGCATGTGAAGAAACGCCAGTAGAACCTTTAAATCATTTAGATACACTCACTGAAACTGAACGATCATTTGTGGGTACATGGACATATATAAGTATAATTGCAGCGGGTGAAACTTATTTATATGCCGACCCATATATGGAGTTTAATGGTAATGGAAGAGCAAGTTTAGGTGGAAATCGAGCAGACCTTTTTCGTAGAAAAATCAAATATTCAGACGACCATACCTATCAAATCCAATGGGTAGAAAGAGGTGACTATGCACTAGGAACGGAAGATTCACAAAATTGGCAACCTAATTTTGGCACATGGGAAGTGGAAGGCGATAGCCTTATCCATAATGCTTCGTTATATTATGAAGTAAAATATAATTATGCATTTTCCGGTAATAATTTCAGCAGATCTTCCAAAAGATATATGACAGAACCTGCTGGTTCTGGCGCATGGCAAGCAACAGATACTATCTCTTTTGTAGAAAGGTTTATCAAGAATTAGAACAACCTTTAAACTGTTTTCAATTAAGTTTTACTTTAAATCCCTAATCTTCTTTGAATCAATTGATCCACGTTTCTCACAAAAAGAGAAGGTATCATGGTGCGCCATTTGAAAAATTCAAGATTTCCACCAAAATTGACATAGGTGTCAAGTCCATATTTGGACATTTCTTCAAGAACGAAATCTCTGAAACCAATCATCACAATCCATCCATCTTCTACTTCTTCAAACCATTCCTCATAATAACTGTCATCTGAACCATGATAATTCAAGACATTTTCTCCTATCAAAATAAATTTGTTGATTCCTGCTAATACTAAGTCATCAACAATATTTCGTTTTAAAGACATTACGTCATTGTTGATCGCATCATTCCATTCACCAATAAATTCTATAATGATTTCACCTTTTTCATAATCAGCAAAAAGTACTTTCAGGTAAAGGGTTTCTGAACCCATGAAGTCCCAACCAGGATCTATATAATAACCATAGATTGTTTCTGAATAGAGATCATAATTATACTCTTTGCCATGAAATGGGGAGTCCACATCGGTTGATGAATCATAATATTTCAGCCAACCAGAAAAAGGTTCTAAAACGTGCATTATGAATTTCTATAATATTCAATAGCTTTTCTCACTGAACCATGCTTCTTGATTAAATCATCCGCTGTCGATCGATTCACACGGATTTCATCCATTACCATGCGGCTTGCACGGTCAATAAGTTTATCATTACTCAATTGCATATCCACCATTTTATTGCCTTGGACATGTCCTAATCTAATCATTACAGCAGTCGAAATCATATTGAGCACTAATTTCTGAGCAGTACCAGATTTCATACGGGTGCTTCCAGTAACAAACTCAGGGCCAACGACTACTTCAATCGGATACTCACTGGCTTTCGATAATTCAGAATTTTCATTACAAACTATGCATCCCGTTATCAATCCTTGTTTTCTAGCAGCATTGATCCCTCCTATTACATAAGGTGTTCTACCAGATGCAGCAATACCGACTAGAACATCATTTTTTGTAATTTTAAAATTTTCTAAATCTTTCCAAGCTTGTTCTTTATCATCCTCAGCAAATTCTACGGCTTTTCTAATGGCCGAATCTCCACCCGCAATAAGTCCGACCACTTTTCCATGATCTAATCCAAATGTAGGAGGTATTTCGGAAGCATCTACCACGCCAAGTCGTCCGCTGGTACCTGCACCGATGTAAAACAATCGACCTCCATCTCTCATTTTCATGACTATTTCATTCACCAATAATTCAATCTTAGATATCACCTTATTCACCGCATGGGGTACTGTTTGATCTTCTTCATTCATATGCGTCAAAATATCTTTAACATTCATATGCTGGAGATCATTGTATTTTGAAGAAGATTCTGTTGTACTCATGTTTCAAAATTCATGGATTCCACTACCAAATCAAAGCAGAATTGTTCACTCCCAATATAAAATCTGATTCTAATTTTAATTTTTGTTCAATTTATTAATTATTTAATTAAACAAATAAAAGGCGATTTGACCGTATAGAGCTATAATATTACTTTTTTGTTTAACTTTTTATATTTTTTCTTAAACATTTTTAAAACACCTTCCGTTAAGACTGTTGAATTTTTAATCCTAATAAAAAGAAATGAAAAACGATAAATCAAAATTAGAAAAAAAAGGGAGATTTTTTTATCTATTGTTCACAGCACTAATAGCAGTATTCGCGGTAGGCTGTGATGATGACGACATGGATACCATGCCACCTGAAAACTTGCCAACCATGAGTATCATGGAAATTGTGGATGCCACTCCGGCAGTCTCAACATTGCAAGCCGCCATTGATGCTGCTGGTTTAAGAGAAGCGCTAAACGGCGAAGGACCATTGACAGTTTTTGCACCAAGTAACGATGCGTTTACTGCATTTTCAACAGCTAATCCAGGCGTTCTTGAATATTTACTGGACACACCAGAAGAATTAGCAAAAGTTTTAACTTATCATGTACACAATGGTTACGCTTCTTCAGCAGATTTAATTGATGGTGAATTAAGTACATTGAACGGCCAAACAGTTGATATCGATCTAACTAGCGGCGTAAAAGTTAATGATGCTTCAGTAACTACAGCTGATGTCCTTGCAACTAATGGTGTAATCCATTTAATTGATCAAGTATTGGTTCCGGACAATGTAAATATTCCAGATAATTTAGATGCTAATGGAATGCAAAATTCCATTGGTGAAATTGCCATAGGTACAGCGGATTTATCATCTCTAGTAGCCATATTATCATTAACCGGATTGTCCGACATTTTGGAAGCTGCTTTGAATGACGATGCAGAATTAACAGTATTCGCTCCGACAAATGATGCTTTTGCGGCAGTATTGACAGCTCTTGGATTGAGCAGCATTGAAGAAATACCTGAAAGTGTACTTTTAGATATTGTTAAATATCACATTGTAGGTTCTGTAGCGTTGAGTTCTGATTTAATGTCTACTACTTACCCCACGCTAAATGGAGAATCAGTAACTGTTGATTTAACCAATGGTGTGATGGTGGATAACGCTAATGTAGTAGCAGCAGATATAAAAGCATCCAATGGTGTAGTGCACGTAATTGATGCGGTATTATTACCTTCTCTTTATAAAAATGCGCTTGGTACAATTGTAGAAGTCCCTCTTTTCAGAAAAAGTTATTTAGACTTAACAACTGCACTTGTAAAAGCAGATTTAGTTAATACACTTTTAACGGATGGCCCTTTCACAGTATTTGCACCTGACAATGACGCATTTGATGCTGCGAATATTGATGTTTATAGCCTCACTGGTGAACAATTAAAACCCTACTTACTTTACCATGTTTTAGGTTCAAAGGTATTGTCTAACCAATTACCAGCTGATGGGGTAGTAACTACACTAAACAGCGGAGGCAGTGATAAATTCTTCATGAGCCTTGGAACAGATGTTTACATCAATGGAAAGACTAAAGTCACAGGAGTAGATATTGAAAAATCAAATGGAGTAATTCATACGATAAATAGAACTTTGGTTCCTCCTACTGAAAGTGTGGTAGAAATAGCAGTCGCATTATCTACTGCTGATACTCCTGAATTCACTACTTTGGTATCATTGCTGACAAGTCCAGCACAACAAGCTGTTCTAACTGCAATATCTGGAGACGGTCCATTTACAGTATTTGCACCAACAGATGCAGCCTTTGCAGAGATAGCTAGTGTTACCGCTACTTTAACAGATGAGCAAATTTCGAGTGTATTAACCTATCATGTAATTGGTGCCAGAATATATTCTACAGATTTAACTGATGGCGTAGAGCCTGCAACGGTCAATGGACAAACAGTCACAGTAAACTTGGGCGATACAGTAACTATCACCGATTCTGAATCTTCAGATCTTACTGCTGATGCAACGGTCATTATTGCAGATGTAAATGGTACAAACGGAGTAATCCACGCGATTGATAAAGTATTAGTCCCTGTATTGTAATTTGATATAATTATAAGGTTGGTTAGGTTAGATTGAGTCAGTGATCGCAAGATCACTGACTTTTTTTATGATATAATGTCAATCCAGCAATTGGCCCTTCCACAATATGTTTAAAATGAAGACCTTGATCAATCCCTACTTGTCTTAGTATATTTCCAAAATAAAAAGCAACCGAACCCGTAAAACTTATAGGCAATTCTTGATATCCCTTGTACGGGGCAATGTTTATATTCACGAATTCTAAGAATGCGTCATAGACCAAACGATAAAGGAATGGATCCTTAATGTTCTGAAAAATAAACTTAGAAAACTGGGCCAAGTACCTGACTGGAACTTCTGCAGCATATAGTTCTTGAATTATGCCAACCCCTTCTTTTGCAAATCGATTTTCAAAATTTCGCTTAATTTTTTCCGGAAGATTACCATGGAAATATGCCAATAGAAGTTTCTTCCCTAACCAACTTCCACTGCCTTCATCTCCTAAAAGGTACCCTAACGATTGAACATTATGAATGATTTCTCTTCCATCAAAAAGACATGAATTTGAGCCTGTACCCAATATGCATGCAATACCGGGCTCTCGTCCACACAATGCCCTAGCTGCGGCCAATAGGTCGTGACCAACTTGTGTTACGGCATTCGGGTACAATTCATTAAATATATCTCTTATAATATTTTGGTTTATTTCAGAACCACACCCAGAACCATAGAAATATATTTGATCGATCGGTTTTTTCAAATTTTCACCTAGTCCATTTGAAATTATGACTTGAATCTGATCATGAGGTAGATAATTTGGATTAACACCTTCGCTTCGTATTTGAGTTATTTCTCCATTTTGATCAATTATTCTCCATTCCGTTTTTGTGGAGCCCGAATCAGCGACAAGGATCATTTTAAGTTAATGGTTAATGGTTACAATAATCAGTTTACATCTCTACTTTCAATATACCGATAACCTCAAATTTATCAAATACATATTCTGTATGAGGCGCATCTGAAAGTTCTTCTGTTAAATCTTGCCCTGCCCAATGTTCATAATGTTGTCCTTTTCGCCAAAGTTTTGAATTACTAACATCATAGATTCGACCTTTATATGCCACCCAAATCTCTTCACGATCTTGTCCATTCCTTAAGGCAAGTTGCTGCTTAGTATAAGGTTTTAATTCCAATATATTATGATTCAAGGCTTACTACTGTTATTCCAGCTCCTCCTCTTTCGACATGCTCATCTTTAGCACTGATTACTTTAGGATTATCTTTTAGTATAGTTCTCACCAAGTCTCTCAGGACTCCATGACCTTTACCATGCAGAATATTAACTTCCGGAAAACCGAGCATTATCGCATCGTCCATATAATTCTCCACTTTCAAAAAAGCTTCTTCTACTCGTACACCTCTAATATCTAGTGTCCTACTGAAATCAGCCATTTTTCTATTGAGATCGATGCCTGTTATTCGCTTTACTCGATCATCAGTGGTTTTTTTGAAATCCTTACTTGATATTTTTTCAATATCATTCAATTTCACTCTTGATGTCAAACCACCTAATATCAACTCAACTTGCTTTCCTCGTATAGAAACAACTTCTCCTGCTGCACCAGATGTTTTTATCTTGACTTTGTCTCCTATTTCAATTTTTGGATTCACCACTTTAACAGGGCTTTTTTCCACAATTTTCTTATCCAGTTTCACCTTGTGGTCATTCAAAGACTCTCTTGCTAACTGCGTTTTTCTTTTATCCGCCTTAGATTCTTTAATTTGTTTAATGGTGGCTTCAATTTGTTTATTCGAAGACTGAATCACCCTGGCCGCTTCATCCTTAGCTTCTTTTAAAACCGTTAGCTTCTGTTTCTCCACGTAGGATTTCAAATCTTCATAGTCCTTGATAGCTTCTGCCAACCTAGAATTTTTAGCATCGATAGCTTTACGTTCTTTGAGAATCTGGTTCTTTTCATTCTCTAATTCGCTCAGCATTCGATCAAATTGTACATGTGATGCACCTGCTTTTTTCTTAGCTCGATTTAACATCTGCTTGTCCAATCCAATTTTACCTGCAATTTCCAACGCAAAGGAACTTCCGGGCTTACCAATTTCTAATTCATATAGTGGTTCTAATTGTTTAACATCAAATTTCATGGCAGCATTAATGATGCCCTTTTGATGTTCCGCCAATTTCTTAAGGTTTCCATAGTGAGTTGTAATCGCCCCAAATGCACCTGTTTTATTCAAATCTAAAAGCACTGTTTCTGCGATTGCTCCTCCAAACTGTGGCTCAGTTCCGGTGCCAAACTCGTCTATCAGAAAAAGTGTTTTCCTTTCAGCGTTTTCCAAGAAAAACTTCATGTTCGTTAGATGCGAACTGTATGTACTCAGATCATTTTCTATGGATTGTTCATCTCCTATATCAATAAACAAAGACCCAAAAGTACCAAACTTGGATTGCTCGTGGGCTGGTACAGGTAAACCACATTGCAACATATATTGAATCAACCCAATGGTTTTTAAAGTCACTGACTTCCCTCCCGCATTAGGTCCCGAAACCAAAAGAATTCTATTCTCCGAATTCAATTTAATCTCTAAAGGCTTTATACGCTTGCCTTGTTCACGCAGAGATTGCTCCAGAATTGTATGCCTTGAATCTTTCCAATCCATCAATGGTTCCTTAAATACTTTCGGGCAAAAAGCATTGTATTCAATAGCAAACCTTGCTTTCGCTTTGATAAAATCTAGTACTCCAAGCATCTTTAAACCTGATCTCAGCCCTTCAACATTTTCACGAACATGATCTGTTAAGTGCGTTAGTATTCTGATTATTTCTCTCTTCTCAGCATACTTTAATTCTCTAACTTCATTGTTAATTTCGAGTGCTTCTGCTGGTTCCAAAAAAACCGTTTGTCCTGTTGCAGATTCATCATGAATAAACCCCTTAACATGTCTTTTATGCTCAGCCAATACTGGAATTACCAACCTACCCTCGCGTATGGTTAATGATGCCTCATCCGGGCAGTATCCATGAGTATTGGCAGATTTTAATATTTTATTAACTGCAGTTCTGGCCCTAACTTGACTTTTGGATATATGCTCACGAATTGACATGAGTTCTTTACTTGCATTGTCTTTTAGCTCCCCTTTCTCATCAATCTTTTCGGCCAAATGATCAGAAAGGCTTATATCTAAAACAATACTTTGAAATCGGTTAGAAAGAATTGGGTATTCATCTGATTTCGTCTGAAAGAAATCAGAAATCTTTATCATCGTGTTTAGCACTCCTTTAATTTCAAAAAGTGCTTCTAAATCAAGATAGCTTCCAGGTAATTCAGACTGCTTAAGAGATTTAGAAATATCGTCATAACCCGTTTGTGGAAAACCAGATCCTGATGTCAGGATTCGACTAAATTCCCTGGTTTGATCTAACCATTGATTGATTTTGATTGTATTAGATGTGAATGATAATTTTTCTGCATAGTCCTCTCCCAACGAGCTTACACAGAATCCTTTGATAATCGATTTGATCTTATCAAAACTAAGTTTGACTTCTAGGTCATTCGGATAGTTCAATCTTTTATCTTTAAATCATTATTCTCAATAGGTTTTCTTTTGAGCGTTTTTTTGGCTCTTATTTCTGCTCGTTTAATCGAGTCTGTTGCTTCCGCCGCTTCTTTTGCTAAATTCTTCTCCATCGTTGCCTGCTGTTCTAATACATTAAGGCTATCTACGGCTATTTCATAAATGGATTCTAACAACTCAGGATTTGCTGTGTAATACGCATAACTCCTTTCATAAACTTCTTTGGTTGTACCGTGTTCTTTAAAAAGCGCTCGTTCGAAAGCATTGTATACTTTCCTCAACGAGTCTTTCTTAACTCTCAATCGAATCAACTTTGCTTCTAGCATGTGAATGTCTGAAATAATAGAAACCATATCAGTTTTTGATATCAAATCCTGAGGTTTTTTCGATTCTGTTGAGCACGAAAATAGAAAGCTCGCAATGGCAATTAAAAATATGTTTTTCACACTCTGATTTTGTAGTGGATTATTATAATTTTACAAACCCAAAAGTACCAAGAATGAAGGAAATCCTCAAAAAGTTAAGAAAATACGAAATAAGGATAAGGAAGGCCCTCAACTCCCATATGCAAGGAGACTTTCATTCTATATTCAAAGGTTCTGGATTGGAATTCGATGATGTGAGAGCGTATCAATATGGTGATGATGTCAGAACCATAGATTGGAATGTATCAGCCAAAGGACATGGTACATTTGTAAAAACATTCAAGGAAGAAAAAGAGCAAAACGTATTTTTCATTTTAGATGTAAGTGCATCCCAAGAAATTGGAGCTGAAGGGCAGCAAAAAATGGATATTAGTAAAGAAATCTGCGCTTTACTTTCGATTTCTGCTATCAAAGAAAACAACCAAGTAGGTCTTATCTGTTTTAGTGATCAAAAGGAAAAATATGTAAAGCCAGGAAAAGGCTTGCAACATTCCTACCAATTAGTATCAGAGATTTTTAATTTAAAACCTGAATCAATGAACACGGACTTATCTAAAGGAATCAGATTCACCCTCAATTTACTTAAACGTAAAAGTGTAATCATATTCATTTCGGATTTCATTGATGAGAATTACGAGCATGATCTTAAAGGATTATCCAGGTTGCACGACTTAGTTGTGATTCAAATAAATGATATTCGTGAAACTTCATTTCCTAAACTTGGAATAATTCCATTGTATGATAAAGAATCAGGAAAAACCATTTGGAAAAACACATCATCTGGTGGATTCAGAAAATTGATGGATCAGAACATGACATCCAAACAAAACGACCTAGAACAATTCTGCAGAAGAAATCAAGCGAATTATGTGAACATTGATACCAGTGAAGATTACGTACCAAAGCTTATCAAATTATTTAAAGTCAGAAACAAAGTCAGAAAAAGTGGATAAGAAATTTTTTCTAGCATTAAGCTTTTGGATTATGTCTTTGTGTTTGTCGGCTCAAAAAATTGAGAGCACCGGCACTTTTGAAAAGGACAGTGTCAAAATAGGTGAAGCCGTCAATTATACGCTTACCGTAAAATACCCTGCGGAATGGCAAGTGATTTTCCCAGATTCAACTTTCGATTATTTACCATTCGAATATTACTCAAAAACCTATTTCCCATCTGCTCAGGATAGTGTTTATGTAATTGATAGTGTAGTATATTCTCTAGCTACTTTTGAAATAGATCAAATACAGAAACTTGCAGTTCCTATTTTCATACTGAACAAAGGAGACAGCATAGAAGTACTCCCGGAAACAGATTCTGTTTTCCTTTTGGAAATGATATCTAAAGTTCCGGATACGCTTGCTTTCAGAAGTAATGTGAAATATCTGCCCGTTCAATACGCACTAAACTATCCATACATATCAATTGGTCTTTTGATTTTCATTGTCGTTTGTGTGTTAATCATGGTCTTTTACGGTAAAAAGATTGCTGCAAAAATCAAGCTTTACCGAATGAAAAAGGATTTTGAAAAATTTTCTTTGGAATTTGAACAAGGCATCAATAACATTCGACAAAACGAACGAAATCAAGAGTTGATAGAGGAAATTATCGTGATCTGGAAACAATATATGGAACGTATTGAAAATAAACCTTTCACCAAATACACTTCTAAGGAAATTCTATTAGCAGGATATGAAAACTCATTGGTAGATGTACTCAAAAATATTGACAGATCTATTTATGGAAATGTCAGTGATGATCAAATGCACAAAAATTTTGAATCTTTGGAGGACATGACATTGCAGAGGTATCAACTAAAAATAAAAGAAGTTCTAAATGGTTGAGAATTTAGGTGACGTATCGGATTGGTTTTCAAGCAAGTGGTTTCAACCAGCAACTTTCAGAAATTTCATCTGGGAAAATGAAATAGTTCTTTATGGTTTCTTCGCTTTCCCACTTTTACTTCTGATTTGGTGGCTCTTCAATTTAAGAAAGGGACAGAAACTTTCTATTGCACTTACTGAAAGTAAGCTCAAATGGAGTGCTGAAGGATTGCTGCGTCATATCCCGAATTTAGTGATCATCATTGTTTTCTCACTGTTATTGATTGCGCTTGCTCGACCCCAAAAAACAAATGAAAAAGTAGAACAATGGACAGAAGGAATTGACATCATGGTATTGATAGATATTTCAGAATCGATGCAGATAGAAGATTTCAAACCCAATCGTCTTGAGTCGGCAAAGGAAGTTGCTCGAAAATTTATAATGGGAAGGTTTCAAGATCGAATTGGCTTAGTAGTTTTTTCCGGTGAGGCATTTTCTAAATCACCCTTGACATCAGACTATGAATTATTGAATACATACATCGATGATATTCAATTTGATCTCATTCAAAAAGGAGGAACCGCAATAGGCAGTGCTTTAGCAGTCGGAACGAATAGAATGAGAGAATCTGAATCCGAATCCAAAGTAATGATCCTACTCAGTGATGGAGACAACACAGCTGGCAACATCGACCCTATTATTGCAGCTGAACTAGCGGATGCATATAATATTAAGATATATACGATTGCAATAGGAAAGGAAGGTAAAGTGCCATTTGGTAAGGACTTTTTTGGTCGTCCTAGATATGTTGAAAATACATTAGATGAAACAACGCTTCGAGAGATAGCTAAAATTGGTCACGGTCAGTTTTATCGAGTCTCTGACAACAAAGCATTAGAAAATGTATTTGAATTAATAGACAAGTACGAAAAAGCGGAAATTAAAGAAAACAGATTTAAGGACACAACAGACTTTTATACTGTATATCTAAAGTGGGCAATTGTCTTTTTTCTATTCTGGATGCTTCTGAAAATTACCTTCGTAAGTAACATCCTGCAAGACTAATTGGATTTCTAGCTTTTGCTAACTTTATGCTTTAAGCGATTCAATTGAATTGAGGTACTTTTTCCCCATGACCTTGGAAAAAATTCGAGTCGGTATGAGTGATAAAAAAGCGACTCCTAACCTATTGCCAAAACCTGGGATATGATTATGTTTTCCTTTCAAAAATGTATTTACTGCTTGTTGCGCAGCTTCATTAACTGGCATTAGATAGGCTTCCATGTCTTTAAAACCTTCTCCGTTAGTCATCTCAGTTTTAATACCACCTGGACTAAACACGGAAAGCTTTAAATCTTTATTCTTCAGTTCATGCTTGACACTATGAAAGAAATTAGTCAGAAAAGCCTTGGTTCCTGAATAAACTGCTTGATAAGGAGCCGGTACTTGTGCAGCAAGACTCGAAATGACTGATAAACGTCCTGGCTTCTTAGTTTGCTCAAAATGTTTAACAAATGCGTCAGTCAATTGAATTGTACTCTCAATATTTAACTGGACTATTGAAAGCTGATTTTCAATGGGTTGTTCAACATATTTCCCAAGATGTGTCCGTCCTGCATTAAGAATTGCACCAAAAAAAGTGCTCTTAGTCAAAGAAGCATCAATTACAGATTGTATATCTTTATTTACAATCAAATCAGCTTCTAAGCATTCCACACTAACGTTTTGTGCTTTCTCCATTTTATTGGCTAGGCTTTCTAACTTATCTTTTCTTCGAGCGACTAACAATAAATTGCATTTATACCTACTTGCTAACTCTGTAGCCATTGCCTCACCTAAACCCGATGATGCACCTGTTATTAAAACCCATTTATTGCTTAAGTCTTTCAAATCTATTTTAAATAATGTTGACTTCAGTTTCTAATTCAATGTCAAATTTTTCCTCTACAGACAACTGAATATCCTTTGCCAATTGCCTAATTGCTTCACCTTTGCCTCCACCATGGTTAACCAATACCAGTGCCTGTTTATCATGAACACCAATATCCCCTCGTCTAATACCTTTCCAACCACACTGTTCTATCAACCAACCTGCAGGAATCTTTATTCTACCATCCAATTGAGAATAAGACGGCATATCCTCATATTTCCGTTTCAAGGTGTCATACTGAGACTGCTCAACAACGGGATTCTTAAAGAAACTTCCGGAATTTCCGATAATAGTAGGATCAGGTAATTTAGATTTCCTAATTTCCACAACGGCTTCACTCACATCTTTTATGGAAGGCTCTGATATACCATTTGTGATCAACACCTCATTAATTGCACCATAAGATGTGTTTACCCTGTGTTTTTTACTTAGTTTCAATATAACCGAAGTTATGAAATACTGTCCTTTGTATTTCTTTTTAAAGATACTCTCACGATAACCAAATTCACATTCTTCCCGACTAAAAGTCTCAATCTCCAAAGTTTCCAAATTTAATGCTTGCAAAGACACAAAAACATCTTTGATTTCCACACCATAGGCACCAATGTTTTGCATGGGTGCAGCACCTACTGAACCAGGAATTAATGAAAGGTTTTCTATCCCACCAAAACCTTCGCTGACACAATAAATTACAAGGTCATGCCATACTTCTCCTGCTCCTACTTTTAGTGTAACATCTTCTTTGGTCTCTGATAAGATATCCTTACCCAATAAAGAATTTTTTATAACCAGGCCATCTATATTTTCAGTTAACAGCACATTCGAGCCTCCCCCAATAATCAATATCGATGTTTTTTCATTTTTTGACCAAAGCAAAACATCTCTAACCGACTGTATATCTGATACTTCCGAAAAGTATTTGGCATGTACATCCATTCCGAATGAATTGTAATCCTTCAAGGAAATTGATTCTTTTACTATAGACATTCTCTTTAAAAACTCGATACCATTGATGACATTTTTTGCAATATACCCAAGCCTTGTTTTTATCCTTTACATTCCGCTAAAAATGTCGTCTTTTTTAGAGTTCGTGGAGCTTAATTTTAGTACTTTTGAAGGATTTTAAATCTGAGAAATGAGCGAAGAAAATAAAGCAAAGAAAGACAACTATTCAGCCAGTAATATTACCGTCTTAGAAGGACTCGAAGCTGTACGAAAAAGACCTGCCATGTACATCGGAGATGTAGGCGTTAAAGGGCTTCATCATATGGTATGGGAAGTCGTTGATAATTCTATCGATGAAGCTTTAGCCGGTCATTGCGATACTATCACCGTTGATATTAACGAAGACAATTCGATCACCGTTTCTGATAATGGTCGAGGTATTCCTACCGACATGCATGAAAAAGAAGGTCGATCCGCTTTAGAAGTTGTAATGACAGTTCTCCATGCAGGGGGAAAATTTGATAAAGACACTTATAAAGTTTCTGGTGGACTACATGGAGTCGGTGTTTCTTGTGTAAACGCTTTGTCTTCGATGTTGGAAGTGACGGTCCATAGGAATGGAACTAAATATCAACAAGAATATTCTCAAGGAATTCCTAAATATGACGTAAAGGAAATTGGAAAAACAGATATCACTGGGACTTTCGTTCATTTCCTTCCTGATACTGAAATTTTCACAGAAAGCGTTTATCGATATGAAACGGTCGCATCTAGATTGAGAGAGCTTTCGTTTCTAAACGCTGGAATAACCATTCATCTTACAGATAAAAGAGAAAAAGGGGAAGATGGTAATTTTTTAAGTGAAATTTTTCACTCTGAAGGTGGCCTCGTTGAATTCGTTAACTACTTGGATGGTTCAAGGGAAAAATTGATTCCTGAACCCGTATATATGGAAGGTGAAAAGGGAGGTGTTCCTGTACAGGTTGCCATGACCTATAACACTTCTTATACAGAAAATGTAGTTTCTTATGTCAACAATATTAACACCATTGAAGGCGGAACACACGTTGCTGGTTTCAGAAGGGCTTTAACAAGAACTTTAAAATCCTATGCTGACAAGTCAGGTTTGCTAGAAAAAGCAAAAGTGGAGATAACAGGGGACGATTTTAGAGAAGGTTTAACCGCAATTATTTCTATTAAAGTTGCCGAACCACAATTTGAAGGACAAACTAAAACGAAACTAGGTAATTCGGAAGCAATGGGTGCAGTAGACACTAGTGTTAGTGAAATACTGAACAACTATTTGGAAGAAAATCCAAAAGAAGCGAGACTCATCGTTCAAAAAGTCATTCTAGCTGCTCAAGCTCGACAGGCAGCAAGAAAGGCTCGTGAGATGGTTCAAAGAAAAAATGTCATGTCAGGCACTGGGCTCCCGGGAAAACTGGCTGATTGTTCTGAAAGAGACCCTGCACTTTGTGAAATATATCTTGTTGAGGGAGACTCTGCTGGAGGATCTGCAAAGCAAGGAAGAGATCGAAAATTTCAAGCTATTCTACCTTTGAGAGGTAAAATTTTAAATGTAGAAAAAGCACAGGAACACCGTATCTATGAAAATGACGAGATCAAAAACATGATCACAGCCTTAGGTGTTAGATTCGGTACTGAAGAAGATCCAAAGGCATTGGACATGGAGAAATTACGATATCATAAAGTCATAATCATGACTGATGCGGACATCGATGGTAGTCACATTAGAACTTTGATTTTAACTTTCTTTTTCCGGTACATGAGAGGGTTAATAGACAATGGGTTCTTGTATATAGCCTTACCTCCTCTTTATCTCTTGAAAAAAGGAAAACAACAAAAATATGCTTGGTCAGAGGATGACAGAGAACGAGTAACACTCGAAATGGCTGGAGAAGGCAAAGAAGACTCGGTAGGATTGCAGAGATATAAAGGTCTCGGTGAAATGAACCCTGAACAACTTTGGGAAACTACTATGAATCCTGAGAATAGAAGCTTGAAACAAGTAACCATTGAATCGGCAGCAGAAGCAGACCACCTATTTTCAGTATTGATGGGTGATGAAGTTGCTCCTAGAAGAGAATTCATAGAAAAAAATGCAAAGTATGCTAAAGTTGATGTTTGATAAACAACTTAAATAGATTTATTGAAAGGTTTTCCTATGGAAAACCTTTTTTTATTGATCCTTCTTAATAGACAAAATCAAGCCAATCCAACCAATAATAAGGAATAACCCTCCTACAGGGGTGATCGCACCAAATTTTGAGGTATTGAGAATGGATAATAAGTAAAGCGAGCCACTAAAAATGAAAACGCCTATTGTAATAGAATAAACGCTCATTTTAAACCACCTGGCATTCAATTTTTGCCCATTAAAACCTATGATAACGAGTAGTAATGCATGATAAACTTGATACTTTACTGCCGTTTCAAACGTCTCCAGCCTTCCATATTCTAAAAGATTTGATTTCAAGGCATGGGCGCCAAATGCTCCAATTAATACTGTAAGTAGTCCGTAGGTAGCACCTGTATATAAAGCCATTTTTCTCATGGCTCAAACCTATTCATTTTGAATATATGATCAATGCAAAACCTAACAAGGATTGGAAAAATGGTCATTATATTGCATTCAATAATTTGAAACTTCTAATTCACAATGTTTTACTCATTAAAAAAGGCAATATTTTTTTTCTGCTTCATTTATGCTCAAAAAACAACTTGCCAATCTATTAAGGTAGCCATTGCATCAAGTCTCATTAGTCCTCTTTCAGAGATTTCTTCTGAATTCGAAAATTCTAAAAACATAAAGATCGAATTAATACCAGGTGCTAGTGGAACACTCACACATCAAATTATAAATGGTGCTCCTTTTGATCTTTTTATTTCTGCAAATCCACAGTATTGCGAACTTTTAGAACAAAAAGGACTGAGTCGATTCACAAAACATAATCTCTTTAATGGTCCAATAGTTCTATGGTCTAAAACCCCCTTGGACACGATCAATAAATCTGTTCCAAAGGCATTTTTTGATGCTGTAATTCAAGATCACAAACAATCCATTGCAATTGCCAATCCAAGTATCGCTCCTTATGGAAAAATTGCTATGGAATGGATCACAAGTACTGGTTTGAACGGGAATAATCTTCAAATAATTGAAGGGAATAATATTTCGCTAACGAATCAATACATATCCACCGTTTCGGTTGATTTTGCGATTACTTCTTTATCGAGTCGGAAGAATTTAGCCAAAGAAGGACAGGGATTTTGGTACGATCGACTTCAATTAGAATTTAGTGCTGCTCATTGTCTTTCTACTACTTCCTCAAATTTAAAAGCACAAGAATTTATGGAGTTTCTCAGCAGTGAATTGGCAATAAAGCATCTGACCAACTATGGATATATTTCCCCATAGGATTATTCCTATGCTCGCCATTTTCTCTAATTTTGTTTGGAGCAACTGTTTCTTTTAATAGAAATGATTTCAACTTTTCATCAGAGGTATGAATGGACTTTAATAAGAGATTTGCCTATTTTTTCCTCAAAACTAACTTCATTCTAATTATTTAGCATAAATGATTTCCTTCCATACTTTTAATTTTCATCAATACTCAGATCAACAGATAATTAATTTCTAAGTCACGAACAAGTGAATTTTATCGACGAATTAGACGATAAGTCAGATTAATAAAATTTCATCTCATTTTATCCAATTTTAAGCATCTCGAATTTGGTAACGTTTCAAATTATTAACATAAAAAATCATAATGTTTATGAACTTTCTTGATTTAAAAAAGGTTTATTTTGTAATGTAGTAGGTGATTTTCTTAATTTTTATTTTATGAAAATCAACCATGGTATTAAACCAAGCCCACCCGTATTTTTGTATATAATATTTAGTGTTTCTGAATGTTATAGTCATGTGTATTCACCAACAATAGCAAATTTCAGCAATGAAAAAAGTGAAAATTAGACTTGCTACTAAAATTTCAGCAATGAGTTTCTCAAAAATTAAAACAATCCTATTAGTATTTATAGTCATTAGCATCAGTGCTTTGGATTCAAAAGGACAAGTTTGTTCATTTACAGAGGTTGATTTTGCCAATGGCGGTACTTTTGGTGAAACCTGTACTTTGGCAATTGGCGATGTTATGGATATTACCGGCTCTGTTACTTGGACTGGAGGCGTTTTGACATTGACTGGCGATGACGGTAGAATTGATATTCAAAACGGAGCACTACTTGACATAACTTCAGGTTCCATAATAATGGAAGGGGTTAATGGTGATATTGATATTGAATCTGGAGGAACTTTGAACGTAGATGAAGGAGCATCATTTACATCTACTGACGAAATTGATATAGCAGGTACATTGAACGTTTCCGGAAATGTTGTAGCAGGAGGTTATATCGATGTTGAGAACGGAGCAACAGCAAATATCAGTTCCACTGGTGACCTCAGCACTGGTGGAAACATTGAAGTAAAGACTGGTGGCTCAATGGATATCTCTGGAATTGTCACTAGCGGAACCAATTTTGAGCTAGACGGCGGTACCGTTACTGTTAACGATGAAGCTGTGCTGAATGCCTCTGATGGTCTTTATATTGACCGTAATAGTACTCTTGACATAAATAATGGTGCTATTGTGAATGTGACTGGAAATTTAGAAAATAATAGTCCATTTGGTGGAGGAGATGGACAAGCAACTATTACCATTGATGGAACCATGAATGTATCGGGGGATTTAATAGTTACAGCCACAGGAGGAAGTATTATCAATGGTTCAGGAATATTAGATGTGGAAGGCACTTATAGTGATGGAACAGGAGGAGATTTCGCATCAAATTGTTCTGTGTTCCCTTGTACTCCAGGTATTGTAATTCAAAACGCTCCAACTTCAGTAAATGATAATGCTGAATTTATAGTGACCTTTGAATGGCTTAATGATGTTACAGGATTCACTATCGAGGACATAGGCATCACTAATGCTACCTTGGACAACTTCATAGAAGTGGATGGAGTACCAGGAGACACATACACCGTCGGTGTGACTCCTGATGGAAATGGGGACATCACTATTTCTCTTGGTGAAAATGAGGTAGAAGAAGGGAATAATGAAGCAATTCCGGTAACAGTTTTTTATGACTTAACGGGTCCAACAATTTCATTTTCTAACGTACCAGATGCTGTCACAGCTGAAGAATTTAACATTACCATCCAATTCAATGAGGACGTCCAGTTATTCATAGATACCGATATTTCTGTGTCTGGAGCTACACGAGGAGCATTGACAACTGTTGATGCATCCTCTTATACACTGGCTATTTCTACGGCCACAACAGACGTGGTGGTCAGTATTGCTGCGAGTGTCCTCGAAGATTTAGCAGGAAATGATAATGAAGCTTCAGAAGTATTGACTATTCCATATTCAGCAACGATCCGACCAGGGGATGTTGCCAACTTATCTCTTTGGCTCGATCCAGAATACAACGTCACCCTGACTTCAGGTGGATATGTATCCAGCTGGGGCGATCGAGAACCTAATATAGGAACAGATGATGCAACTGCTGTAGTGGATGAACGTCCATTTTATTATGAAGATGCCTTAAACGGACATGCCGCATTAGGGTTTGATGGTGTCGATGACAAAATGGATGGTGCCGGCGGTTTCTATCCTAACGAATATTTTATCGTTACTATTCCTAGTGAAATCTATAATACAAGTACAGCGACAGGAACTGTATTAGGATTTTTTCCAACTGATTTTGGAAGGTTGGCTTTAGGAAATGGTACAGCAATGATTGCAAACGAATTATTCGTTCATGGCACGAGAGACACAGGATACCGTGCTGCATATATAAATGCTGCCGGTGATGTTAATCTTAATCAACCAGTTCTGATTAATTCTCGACAAAACGGAGCTGGAGACGGACAGGATTTGTATTTCAATGGTTTGTATATAGATCCAGCAGATAACACATTATACGATGAAGCACAAGATGCTCAATACACCTCAGATAATGCACATTTATGGGCCGATGAACCCTATGAGATCGCAGATGAAGATGGAGAGACCCCTGTGAATCCTTATAATGGAAAGGTGGCAGAAATTTTAAGTTATTCTTCGGTTCTAAATGCAAGTGATCGTCGTGATGTAGAAACATACCTTGCTATAAAATTCGGGATTACTTTAGATGTCACTGCAGGCGGGTACACTGTAGGTGGCACAACAATTTATAATGACGCAACCTATTCAAATGATATTGGTGTATTAGCCTATGATCTTTCTGCTGGTCTAAACCAAACATCTTCTAAAAGTGTAAATCCTGGTTCCCTATTAACTATAAGCGATCCATCTGATATGGACGATAATGAGTATTTCTTTTTTGGAAATAATGGCGTTGCAAATACCTTTAAACAAGATGCAGGTGAAGTTCCACCTGGAAATTCAGATATCTTAGAAAAAGTATGGACAGTGTCTACATCAGGAGGAGATGGTATCGGAACAGTCTCTGTTTCTTTTGACATCACTTCATTAGCCATTGACCTTAATAATTCAACGATCAATTTGGTCATACTAGGAGCAGGAAGTGACCCGGATACAGATTTTGATACTGGAGTCCTTAATAATTCTGGAGTCGTCACCAGCGTTAACGGTAGAGATATAGTCACTTTTGAAAATGTTGACTTTACTGATGGAGACTTTTTTACAATCACAGGGGACATACAAACGGCAAGTCCAGGAGGTTCTGGTGCGTCATTAGGTCTATGGTTGAAAGCGGATGAAGGTGCTACATCTTCGAACGGGTTAATCACTGTTTGGTCTGATCAAAGTGGCAATGGCAATGATGTAGCTCAAGGAACATCGAGCTTCCAACCTACATTGGTGCCTAACGTTTTGAACTACAATGATGGCGTGTATTTCAATAGTGACTACATAGAACATACTTCTGGTGCTTATACTCAAGACTATTTCATCGTATTGAAACCAGATAATGCTATTGACAATACTTCTGTCAATGGATATGTCATGGGGTTCAACACTCTTTTTGACGATGGATTTTATGTTGGAGATCAAAACATAGTCGGTGGAGATCTTTTTGGTCAATATTTAGATGAAGATAATTTTGAATCTGCTGCTACTGGCTCAGCTATCGCCGATGATAACATTGTGATTATTAATTCCAGAAATAATGCTGGGGCTACCGCGCAGGAATATTTTGCCAATGGAACTGCTTTCACTCCTACTGAAAATGGGACCTTCACAAACATAACCGATAACAGTGCCATTCGTCTTGGTAATAATTTTGATGGAGACAATGCCTATGAAGGGTATATTGGTGAAATTCTGATGTTCAGCTCAAGGTTAGATGATGCTGGAAGAAGAGATGTTGAGTCTTACCTAGCGATTAAATATGGTGTGACCTTGGGCGACGGTTTGTCAAATACCGAAGACTACACGTCTGGTGGTACGGTGATTTATGATAATACTACATCCCACGCTGCAGACATAGCAGGAATCGGTCAACTATTGGACTATGGGCTTAACCAACAAACCTCGATGAGTGTTAATGATGGAGCAATTATCAAAATGGAAAGCCCATCTGATTTAGATGATGAAGAGTTTTTGATCTGGGGATATGATGGGTCTGGAAGTAAAACAGCACCCAACAGTACCGATCTCGAACTGGCACTTTTTGAAGAACGACTTCCTGCAGAATGGAGAGTTCAAATGACAGGTGATGTTGGTACTGTAACTGTTAAAATGTATGTAGGAGGAATAGATAATTTTTCTGACAGACCGCAAACGGCTTCTTTGTATGAAATCATCATAAGCAATGGCGATGATACTTTTGATCCTGTCAGTTCATCCATTGCTGCTTCTACTTTGAGTAACGATACTTTGACATTCGATAATGTCACTTTCACAGATGGAGATTACTTTACATTGTCACTTGCCTCTTCACCAGTAGTTGCAGGCATGAACCTCTGGTTAAGAGCAGATCGAGAAGCTGAAGAAGGACTTGCCAATGATGCCGAAGATTCTGACGCCGTTCGTTTTTGGAATGATCAAAGCGGTACTGGAAATGATTTCAGTCAAGCTACCATTGGGTCACGACCAACTTTCAATAGCAATGCGATCAATGGAAACCCGGCCATCACCTTTGACGATGGTTCTACATTCTTAAGTATGACTTCAGCTGCAAATGTTAATCCTGGAAGTATATATATAATTTACAACGATGCCTCTACAGACCCAAATACAACCCCTTTCACCAATGACGACAATGACGATGGTTTGGGAATCGGATACGGTGGGACCACCAATTTGTTTGATGGAACAAATACTCCTGCCGATGTAAGAACAGGCGCCAATTATGTAAACGGAACTGATATTGGCGATGGTACTTCTCAGACGAGACCTGGTGCCACTACTGAATTGCATTCAAGAGTATTCACATCTAATCTTTCTAATGCTTCCTGGAATTACTTTGTGGGTAATGATCGTGGAAATGCAGGCACTTCCATTGGAGGCGATGTAGCAGAAATCATGTCATATACAGCACTACATACGGATACAGAGCGAAGAGATGTAGAAACCTATTTGGCCATAAAATATGGGATTACTTTAGACATATCTTCAATGGACTACACCTATAATGGCGGAACTGATTTATACAGCAATACAACATACCCCAATAATATTGCGGGAATTGGTTCAAATAGTGATTTTGGATTATCTCAGGCAAGTTCAAGTAGTATAAACACAGGTGCTATTGTTACCATAAGCAATCCATCTAATCTTAACAGTGGTCATTTTCTTATTTGGGGTACAGACAATGCAAATACTGATGAAATCAATGTAGTCGTACCACCGGGGATAGGTGATAGAATGACAAAACAATGGGGAATAACTCAGACTAATGACATTGGAACAGTTACAGTTCAACTTGACTTAACAGGTTTGTCTGATTATTCATCAAAAACTGCAGCTGACTTTACTTTGCTTGTCGACAATGACCCTAATTTAGATGCTGATTTATTAAACACTTATATCGCACAGTCTTATACTTCCAATATTGTTACTTTCACCGGAGTAGATTTTACAAGCGCCACCCATTTTGGATTAGGATCGAGTGTTGACTTAAATGGAGATACTGATAATGACGGTGTGCCTGATTTTTATGAAACGGCGAATGGCACTGACCCTAATGATTCTGATGATCCAGTAGCTGGTGGAGCAGGTCCTTCAGATATTAATGGCACTACTGGTACATTAGGCGATGGAATAAGCGATGCATTGGAAAACATATTAATAGCCAATGGTGCTCAGAGCCCCGTTACTGTATTTACTGATTCGGATAACGATGGCATTCCAGATTATTTGGAAGTAGCCAATGGCACGGACCCTTTTGATTTAAACTCCCCAACTACCAATGGATCTGAAGATTCAGATGGAGATGGAATTCCTGATGGGCTTGAGATTTTGATCGCTTCAGAAGGAGGAACAGCTGACCCTGCTTTAGACTCAGATCTTGATGCTGATGGTATACCCGATTATTATGAAGTAATCAATGGAACAAATCCTAATGATGTGAATGCACCTGTAGCAACAGGAGGCGGGGATACGAATGATGGAACTGGATCTTCAGGTGACAACATCACTGATGCTTTAGAGCAAATACTTATTGATGGAGGTGCTTCAGGACCTATTGAAGAAACTACTGATTCAGATGGTGATGGAATTCCCGATTATGTAGAAGCTCAGACTTTTACTGATCCGTTCAATTCTGCCAGCCCTGTATCAGTCAATAATACTTTGCGCTCTCTGCAAGCAGATTATGAAGCTTCTGGAGGAGCATGTATCGATTTAGATGGTTTTCAATGGATAGATGTTGAAGATCCATCAGGAAACCTAGTATTCTCAATTAATCCATTTGGAAACAACTTAGGAAGCACTTGTTGGGGTGTCAGGGTTGTGGCAGGTGCTGGAAATGTCAGAATAGATGCTGACACTTATTTCATCAATCGAGGATGGTATATAGAACCAACTATACAACCTACTGGAACGGCTTATGTCAGGTTATATGTATCAGATTCAGAGACTACAGACTTAACAGATAAAATCAACCTTGACCAAGGGTTAACCGAAACCACTAGCTCGATATTGAACCAACTGGATGTTTTGAAAGTTTCTATCGCGGGTATTGAAGACTTAGACCCTATTGATACAGAAGGTGGAACTATTACGCGTTTAAATCCTACAATAGGAGATTTTGCTGCAGCTTCAGCCGATGTATTAACATTAGGGCTTACATCATTTTCTTCTCTAGATCCTGAAATTGAAGATGTCAATGCGTTACCTGTAGATCTAATTTCTTTTACCGGTGAAATTTCTAATAGAAATGTCATGTTAAATTGGGCTACTGCTACAGAAATTGATAATGATCGATTTGAAATTGAGCGATCCATTGATGGTGATACTTTTGAGGTGATTGGAATGGTATCTGGAAATGGTAATTCTAATCAGCTGAATAATTATTCATTTTTAGATAATAGAGCCCACAGAGGTATTTCTTATTACCGACTTGTACAATATGATTTTGATGGTGAATTTGAAATTTTCAATTCAATCAGAATTGACAATACAGATCAAGAAAATGACTTTTCATTTTCTTTTTATCCAAATCCCTCTCAATCATCAAACATCAATATTCGATTGAGTACTGGAAATGAGACCTCTCCTATTCAATTGACTATTTACAACCTGTCAGGTAAAATAGTCCACCAGGAGATTCTAAAACCAGTGTTCGGAATCAGTGATTACCAAATACGACCTAAAGGATATTTGACTACTGGGATATATCAAGCAGTAATTCAACAAGAGGGAAACCAATTGACACGTAAGATTAGCCTAAATTAGCCTTTGAGATTTGCATAACAATAGTGCATATGTTTTAGAATAGCTCATCCTATTCTAAGCACTTATGCAGCGTTGAATTACTGATCTTCGTTCTAAAAATGAACATAAATACTAATGCCGAACGAAGTTTAATGAATCATGTCCAAAGTGATAACAACAGCATTCTTACGCATTAATTATTTTCAGAATTTTGTAGTTTTTGACTTTCATCTTAATGAACTCCATTGTGGGATTCTAGTTCGTAAGCCCACTATTATTTATAAATCACGTTTCCTTTTGTCCATAAAAAAAAATTCAACCGACTAAAATGAATTTTCTATGTAATGAAAGTGTTTTAGGTTAGGAGAATTAGGAGAATTACTTATTTTCTGTTTTACAAGTTATGACAAATGCATTATGAATGTTGCTATTGTAACTTTGTTTAAGAAACAAACTAGCTAACATTTAGAATAGATTCACTGAAAAGTATTTCATCGATATGTACTTTTTTAGAAATAAGAAATGACTTGAGATGGAAAAACTTTTTTTTGCGTTACGTCTTATTTCATTTTACCTTTAATAAGGGTGCTTTTATTTGCACAACAAAAACAAAATATTCTAATCGTGGTTGCCACCTTATAACTTCGACCCATGATCAAAAGTTGCTTAATATTCTTTTCATTTATTACGGTTTTGCCGTTACTGGTTACTGCGCAAACTAATACTTCTACAGGTGCAGGTAACTGGAGCACCGGTGGTAACTGGTCTTTGGGTGTGCCTACTGCGGCACATGATGTAGTAATAAATACTAATATTGATTTAGATACAGATGGAGTTGCAAATTCCGTAACCATAAATACTGGATTTACGCTGGATTTGCTCACTGGGAATACGCTTGATATTTCAGATGGTGTGACCAATGTTAATTATAACGTCGTTCTTATTTCTGGCACTTTGGATGTAAATGGTGGAACATTAAATATAGCAGACGGAATTCTTACTGATGTAAGTGAAGACATTGTCATCATAAACAATAACGGAATCTTCAACATCAACGATGGTACAGTCAATATTTCCAATAATGCTGGATTTACGGATGGCACGGCATTCAGGGATCAGGCAATAGTTTTGGGAGGCACAACAAGTAATCTAAATATTGGAGATGGGGATATTACGATCAGTGCAACTCTAGAAATTGCCACGTTTCTCACTTCACAATCTCCAGTGGTTAATGAATGGTTGATACAACAAAATTCTGACGATGGTCAAATTGTAGTGAATGTAGATGGAGACCTGCAAGTGGGTGGTGGAAATATTGGCTCAATCTGGTTAAATGATGATGATGGATCCACGGATGAGGATTTTCACATGTCGGTACAAGGTGGAACTGTGGATGTTGCTGGTAGGCTCCGAATTGGAGAAGGTGCAGGTTTTCAAATGACCAATGGTACAATGAATGTTGGAATTTCGTCCAGTGGCGGTACCAACGATATTGATTTCAATAGAAACGACCCTACTTCACCAGCCCTTTTTAGTGTGACTGGAGGAACATTTAGCGTCGGTGATGGATCCATGAATATAAACATTGGTGATGATGATGGTACTCCAACATTTGGCACCATAGATCAGTTTCACGAATTTGAAGTTACCGGAGGTACGGTTAATATCAATGGCAGACTTCGTCTTCGTGATCAAAATGCACGCTTGTCTTTGGGAGGTGGCACAATAAATTTTAACCCCCAAGGAATAAATAATCTGGACGAGAGTCAAGATGTATTATTTTTAAATAATGGAATTGTTTTAATCACTGGGGCTACCAATATTAATTTCTTAAATCCTCACGCCAGTTCAGGAACCGGTACAGTTATCGAAATACAAGGCCAGGGTACAGGAAATAATGGCATTACTGGTAGTACAACTATTAGTTCACCGATAGACTTTTCTAATATTACTTGGGGATTTGGTGATGGCTCAGAAAGTAGTTCTAGTGTCGATGGATTCGATCTTCTAATGGTTGCAGGTCACACTTCCTATGGAAACTTTGTAGTCAACAATCCCAGTGGCACAGGAAGGGATGTTGTCTTTACTAACGCAAGCACTTCCTATCTGACAGAAAACATTACGATTACCGCTGGAGCACTAGATGTAGGAACCAATAATCTGGACGATGATGGCAGTGGCTCGACATTCCTGATAGATGCCAATGGTACGCTAAAGATGGACACGGATTTCCCCGGAACATCAACAGCAAATTATGCCACATACACACTCAACACAGGTAGTACAGTAGAATTAAATGGTACTACTGCGGTTTCTAATGTTCAGGTTCCAGATGGCACGGATATATACAACTTGACTGTTTCAGGCACAGGAATCAAAACTATCAATGCTGCTACAAACGTCAATGGGACCCTTTCTCTTTCTGATGGAACTTTAGCCACTGGTACAAATATGACCATAGGATCAGATGCAACTATAACGAGGTCTGCTGGTGTGATGACAGGTGATATTGTTGGTACTGCAAATTATACTATCGAATATACCGGTTTATCTAAGAGCATTGATGACACTTCTGATCCAGAATGGACTGGTGGCGGTACATTTGATTTAATAATCAATCTAGATGCCAATGAAACATTGACACTAACAGGCTCTCAAATTTCCGTAGACGATTTAACAGTTTTAGAAGGAATTCTGACTGACGCAAGCGGAGGCTTTACACATACAGTTGCCGGTGATTTGACAATGAATACGTCCTTTACAGGATCTGGTACCATAAGTATCACAGGAGGAACAGCAACACATAATTTAACAACTTCAGGGACTGCCATATTCTCAAATCTGACCATGAATGATGCCTCATACGATGCATCAGGAGATCTCGATATGAATATCACAGGAACACTTACACTTACGGCTGGCGACATACAAGTGACTTCTGGTACATTTACAATGAGCAATGGTGCAACCATTTCGGGTGGGTCAGCAACCAGTTACATTGCTTTTGATGGTTCTAGTGCGGCAGGAGGTTTGAAACAAACATACAATTCTTCAACCGACTCCAAGACCTATCCCATTGGAACCAATACTGAATACACTGAAGGGACAATTGCGTTAGATGGAGCTTCAGGATTTGGAGAACTCACGATGGTGCCGGTGGCAAGTGGCTCGGCTTTTACTTTAGATGGTTTAAATACATTTGACATTGATTTCCACTGGTTAGTTACAACAGATGGTAGTTTTACTTCTGTGCAGGCGGATCACACTTATACCTATGACGATACTGATGTTCGAGGAGTAGAAGGAAGCTATATAGCTGCGCGTTATAATATTACTAGCCCTGAATGGACTACTTCTGACGATACTTCGGATGGATCAGATGGTGTTGCATCCAATGTCATAACTTTAACTAATGTTGATTTCATTGATGGGCATTTCACCGCTGGAGAAGAAGATGAATTTGCCGGAGTTATTACAACTTATTATACAATTGCTGGGGTAGGTGAACCATTGGATTGGAACAATGGTGCGCATTGGACGAATACTGACGGTGGAACCACTCCCATAAATAAGACACCTGGTACCAATTCTCCCGTTGTGGTTAATCGTATTGTTAATATTGATGATGATAATCAAAGCGCAGGTTCGATCACAATAGAAGCTGCAGGTGTTGTTATTTTAGGGGAAAACGGTTCAGGAGTACCATCTTCTGGACATACGTTTGGAACAGTGTCAGGAACTGGTACCTTACGTGTAATATCAGACGATACAGACAACCCTACTTTCCCAGATGAAAACGGAGGAAACTGGAGTAATTTCCTTGGTGCCTTCGGTGGAACAGTAGAATATTCAGGTGATGGTAGTTACACACTCCCTAGTGATGTCTCCTCCTATTATAATCTTTCAATTACTAGCTCTGCATCATGCAGTTGTACCAAATCTATGGGCGATGTAGATCTAATGATTTACAATGACCTGTCCATTTCATCAGGGAATACAATGACTACAGATATAAATGATGGGGCAAATGGTGATATCACAATCGCAGGTAATTTGACCATTGCTGCAAATAATACGCTGGGATTCGGTAATACAAACGATCGTACTGTTGCAGTTGCTGGAAATGTAACTAATTCCGGGACATTCAATGTCTCTGGATCTGGAACAGCAGGGCATAATTTATCTATTGGAGGAGCATTATCTTCTGACGGTACAATGGATATGAATACCGGAGGTAGTACTGTTGATGTGACTTTTAACGGAACCACAAACGAATCAATTTCAGGGTCTGGGTCAATTGACTTCAATAGATTAATTGTAAACAAAGGCACTTCGCAGACTGCAACATTAACTGTATCAACTGTCACAATGACTATCACTGATACAGGTAGTGATTTGAGTGAAACATCTATCGATTTACAAAATGGCACCCTAATAATTTCTGTAGGAGGCACATATACGGCTAATACCAATGGAGACTGGACTATTCCGTCTACAGCCAAACTTTACTTAAACAGCAGCACGGCAGTAGCGGTCCAAATGACAACGCTAAATGCTGGCACCCTCTTTTTAAATGGATCTTTACAAGTTAGTACCAATGGAATTATCACCATTGGAGATCAAACAGACAATACCACAGATAATAGCATTTTGTACGATGGTTCTGCAGAAATAATTGTAAGTGGCGGTACACTTAATGTTGGAGGAGCAGTTAAGCCTAATGTCACAGATGCATCTGCTGAACTGGATTTTACATTAAGTAGTGGAACGGTCAGTATAGCGCGAAATACCAGCACCAATAATATAAATGCAAACTCTGATGCCACAATAAGTGACGGGGATTTTGTATTGGACAATCCCGCTTCATCTTTCAATATGACAGGTGGAACTTTAGAAATTGTGAGAGCAGAGTCATCTGATGGTAAAGCCATTTCCATATCGAATGTGGTCGACACTTACTCAGTCACTGGTGGTACCGTTGAGATAATGAGAGATGCAGGCGATGCTTTTAGCTCTAATAGTTTAATTGCAGGAAATGATATAGCTATTTATTCCAATGTTCCTATTTGGAATTTGTTAATTGGCGATGGCGACTTTCCAGGTGATGTGGGTGGTCCAAATACCGATGTTGCATTCACCTTAGATCTAGTTGTATTTAATGATTTGACTATAAACTTGGATAATTCTACTGGTGGAGAAGGTAATTTTGATATGTTCAGGGTGAATCAAGGAACTGGAGGTACAGACCCAATGGATATGTTCGTGGGCGGAAGTTTTACTATTACAGATGGTACGTTTGAGGTTCTGGACAATGGTACTGGAGGAACAATTACATTCAATGGTTCAGGTCTGGCTGGCCAATCCTCTCCACAAGTTATAACCAGCAACGGTGAAACACTGGGAGATATTGTTATCAATAATTCAAGTGGTTCTGTAGATCTTGGAGATGCATTGACTATTTCTGGTGACTGGACGCATACCACTGGTACTTTTAACAATTCAACTTTTTTAGTAACTATTACCAATAGCGTACCTGATGACGTTGGCAATGTCATAACAGGAAACGCGACTTTTGAGGACATAACCTTGAGCAATACGAACGGCGTGAATTTGACTGGAGGTGACTTGACTATTATTTCTGGTGGAGTTTTGACGTTGAGTACCGGCGTGATTTTGGACATTGGCGATAATGGCTTAATCATAAGCGATCAAACGGCAGCAGGCTTGACAGTTGCAGCTGCCTCGGCTACCAACATGGTTAAAGTTTCAGGCAACTTAAGTGCTAGAGGAATTACCCGCACCTACCCTGATGCTATTACCTTAGGATTCATTTATCCTATAGGTGCAACAATAAATGCCACGGATTATTATTTACCAGCGCAAATCGATTTAACAGCTGGAGGCGGAGCAGGATCTACAGCTACAGTGACGCTGGTCACTGCTCAACACCCGCAAACTGTTGCCGGCCAAAATGCACTTAATGTTTACTGGAAAGTAACAGAAACAGGTTTTGACGATACTCAAACTGTAGATCACGACTATACGTATGGCTCTACAGCTGCGGATATCGTTGAGGGTGGTGATGATACTGGATTTAGAGATGCCATGTATACAGGAGACTTTGATACGCCAAATTATACATGGATTGAAAATATTGGAAGTATAGGTAGTCAGGTTGTGAGTATTTCTGACCCAGGTACAGACAACATTGTTGGCGAATTCAGCGCAGGGGTAGATGCTGCATTTGATGCAGTGACAGTCTATTATTCCATGAGAGATGGAAACTGGAATAATATTGGTGCTGGCACAACACCTTGGACTTTGGATGACTGTTTGAATGGTTCACCTACGGAGGAATTGTCCCAACCGGGCGCAAACGATCCAGTAATAGTTTGTGGTTTGGATGAAGTTACGATCACTACCACAACTGGTTTATTGGCTTCAAGTGTAGAAATTGAAACAACAGGTCAATTGACTTCTCAAGTTGCTGATATTTCTACAATAGGTGCAATCGATGGTGCTGGAACCTTACAATTTGCTCACACCACAACTACAACTCCTATTATTGCAGATTTGACATCAGATTTCATTGGAATCTCTGGAGGAACAATTAATTATGGTGGAACCGCTGCCTATACCCTTCCAACCAATTCAACTTATAATAATCTTACTATATCAAATACCAATACGGTAACACTGGGTGCAGATGTGACCGTCAATGGAGATGTCACTTTGACTGGTGCTAATGGAACCGTGGACATGGGAGGTTTCACACTTAGTGACGCTGACAATGGAGGTACATTTACTTTAGGCAGTTCTACAACTTTGGAAGTCGATGGAGAAGCCAATTTCCCAGACAATTTTGGAACGTACACTTTAAATTCAGCCAGCACGGTGGACTATACATTGGCCAGTACGGCAGTTCAGACATTAGTGGGTGGTATCACATATGGAAATCTGACTTTAACACGAACAGCTGGAAGCCCTGCCCAAAGATCATTGACAACTGATATTACAATCGTGGGTGATTTGACAATTGGTTCAGAAACAGAATTGGTCTCAAATAGTCATACCATCACACTTCAAGGTGACTGGACGAGAGATTTTACTGGGACATCCAATTTTGAAGAAGGAACAGGAACTGTTTTACTTTCAGGTGGTGCCAATCAAACCATTGATATGAGTGGAGGTGCTGCTTCAGAAACTTTCTATAATTTGACAATCAACAAGTCGGGCGGTACAACAGTAGATTTTGGGGCGAACATCAACGGAATGACCATTTCAAATGATCTTGTCATAACAGCTGAAACGCTTGACATGGGAACTATACCGCTTACTGTAAGTGGAAACGCTTCTACTGCCGCATCTGGCATTTTTAATGGTAGTTCTGCACCTGATTTCAACGGTAATTTGACGAATGCAGGCACATTTGCTGTACCTACTAATGTGTACTTAGCAGGTGATTTTAGCAATACAGGAACTTATACGATTACCAGTAATACACTGGTATTTGACAATGTGACTACTGCTCAAAACTTAAATGGAAATGCAACCACTTTCAACAACATCACAGTAGCAAAGGCAACTGGCATAGACCTTACTTTCAATGTCGCTACGACGGTTAATAACAATTTATCGCTTCAAAATGAAGGAAATTTAGTTTTAGCTACTGGTAATTTAACAATTCCCGTAGGAGCATCTATAACAGGAAATGCTGGTGGTAGTACTGCAAGTGACTTCAGCAGCAATCGAATGATTAGGACTAATGGTGGAGGTTCTGACCCTTTCTTAGTAAAAAATGCAGACACAGATACGGATTGGGATTTTGTATTTCCGATTGGTGTTGACGATTCTGGAAATAAATATACACCAGTCACTGTTGACGCCACTACAGATAACATTACTGGTGGTACAATGTCCGTAAGGTCCATCAATGGAACTGGAACAGACGAAACAATTAGTGGTTCTGCTACGACTTTGAACAGACATTTCGACTTGGACATTACAGGTACTTTTGGAGGGTCTATGACATTTGATTTCATTTTTCAATATGACAATGGTGATGTTCAAGGTACAGAGGGAGATTATTTGTCAGCATATAGTACGGGATCAGGTTGGACCCAACCCATTGCCTCTATGGCCAATACCGATGCTGGCGCCAATCAATTTGGCGCCTCCGCCAGCCTAGATGGTACGATCTCCATTGGTGCCGCATTTAGTTCTGAATGGATGCCTGGTGATTTGGACTTGTTATACCCACGTTTATATCCTTATACATCCGGAGGAGGGGATTGGAATACAGCTACAGACTGGTCTCAAAGTATTGATGGATCTACCAGTGATGGGCCAGTCCCTACGGCTAACAATGCTGTCACAATCTTAGCAGGGGAAACCATGACCATGGATAATAACGGTAATTCGGCCGCCTCGATTGAAGTATTAGGATCACTTGATATTGCTGCGACCACAGGTCATAGTTTAGGTGAATTAACAGGTACCGGTACACTACAAATAGACCAAAGTGCTTTGGACACCTATGTCGACACAGGGTCCGGATCGACATTTTTCGATGATGGAGGTGGCACTGTGGAGTATGGAGGAGCTTCTAGTTACACGCTTCCAACAGCTATTACAGAATACAATAATTTGAGCATATTGGATGGTACTCAAGATGCTGATGATAAAGAATTAGGTGCCAATATTCTTGTTCATGGAGATCTAAATCTAAATACCGTTGATTTAGAAAATACTGGAAACTTTGAATTAGAACTTAGAGGCAGCTTTGCTTCCGCTGGAGTGGGAAATTTCGAATTGAACGATGGGACTTTTGTATGGTCTAACACCGCGGCTTCTAGTTTGTCTTCAGATATTATTTTTGGATCAGCCAGTAGTTTGGTATTGGATAATTTTGGTACCAAAACGCTCGCTGGCGCAATGAACATCAACGATATCACTATCAACTCTAGTTCAGGAACGTTTGATGCTAATTCAGATAATATCACCCTTACTGGTGATTGGGACAATCAAAGTGTCTCGAATGTATTGTCGAATCCAGGAACTACTACATTTAACGGCGGAGCAGCACAACAAATCGACGGTATAAATACATTCGGAGTTACCAACATTTCAACAGCTTCAACGGCTGTAACCGTAAATACGGGAGTCCAATCATTTACAGGAGCATTGACATTAGCTACCAATACGTCATTGGATATTGGGTCAAACGAAATTCGAGTTGGAAATACTTTAGATGTAGATGCAGGCACTTTTACTGCTTCATCTGGTACTGTTGTCTACACAAGTTCAACGGATCCAGAAACACAAATTGATCCAATTACCGTAGGAACATTGGAAATTGACAAGGGAACCAATAATACACTAGATAATGATCCAGGAACCATTTCTTTTACCAACCTAGTAATTACAAGTGGTGAATACGACGGTGATGGTTCCGCAATTCCAGGCTTCCTTCGACTCAATGCAAACGCAGAAATAGACTTATTAGGAATAACTAGCCTTGATATAAATACTGATGTCGAAAACTACTCAACATTAGATTTAACCAATGGTGGTCTAGTAACTGATTTATTTATTGGCGGAAATTATGCTGATTATGGGAGTTTAACACTACCTGCAACTGTGACATTTGATGGAGCAGGAAGTCAAACACTTAATACACCTTTGACTGTTACAAATTTTGTAAAAGACGGAGGCGGAGATCTCACGTTAAATAGTGATCTAACGATAAATAGTTCTTTGACTCTTACCGATGGCAACATAAACTCAGATGAAACGAATACTTTAATTATGTCAGCAGGAGCTGGCAATCCAGTTGGTTCAGCTTCAAGTATGGTCAACAATTACATGCTTCGATATGTAAATACAACTTCACCGACTACTTTGGATTTTCCACTGGGAGATGGCACAAACTACCGACCTATGCAATTGCTAGTGACTCAGGCTGATCCTTCACTGACCTTCTATCTAGCTGGACTGATTGATGGACCTCCTACTTCCAGAACCTTACCTGGCGCTATCACCAATTTCTCTAACATCCGTTATTATGACATTCAACAAGTGCCTGCAAATTCCCTTACAGCAGGGACAATAACTATCAATTATGGAGCAGATGATGTGGTTACGACCATTGCAGATTTAAGAATACTTAAAAGTAATGGAACTGTTTTTGACGACCTTGGAGGAACAGGGACAGCAGCACCTGTTGGGTCTATCACATCCACTAATAATTTTACAGATTTCAGTGATTTTGTATTAGCTTCAGAAAATTTTAGTAATCCTTTACCTATTGATCTCATTTCCTTTGAGGGTCAACTTGTTCCAAATGGTGTATCACTAATATGGGAAACTGCTTCGGAAATTAACAATGATTTCTTTCAGGTAGAACGATCCATTGATGGAAAACACTTTAAAACAATAGGTTCAGTAGATGGAAATGGAAATTCAAATGGATTAATTGAATACAACTATTTAGATTCAAGACCTTATCACGGCATCAGTTATTACCGACTTGTGCAATACGATTATGACGGTGAATTTGAAATTTTTGATCCAATTAGAATTGATAACACAAATCAAGAAACTGACTTTTCATTCTCTTTTTACCCTAACCCTACTCAATCAAATAACCTCAACTTCCGGTTAAGTACTGGAAATGAAACATCTCTTATTCAAATAACAATGTACAATTTGAGTGGGAAAGTTGTACACCTTGAAAATTTCGCACCTGTATTTGGCAATAGTGATTACAAAATACACATTCAAGGACTTTTGAAAAAAGGAATATATCAGGCGGTTATTCAGCAGGGGAATAATCAGGTGACCAGTAAGATCAGCTTGAATTAATCTCATTTAATAATTGAGAGAACGAACTCCTATATTCTTTTCTAAAAATCAAAATCTTATATTAGCATTTCAATAGAACGAAAAATTAATGGAAGGATTTTGGCTCCCTCTTTGGTTAAGCATCAAACTAGCAACACTGACTACTTTGTTCCTTTTCCTAATTGCAATTCCTTTAGTTTTTCTTCTTAAAATGTACCGGTTTAGAGGAAAGTCTATTATTCAAACCTTCATTGCTTTACCACTTGTCCTCCCTCCTTCTGTGCTAGGGTACTATTTATTAATTGCCTTTAGACCTGATGGATCTACTGGAAAAATATGGTCTTTTTTATTCAATGCACGTTTGGCATTTAGTTTTGAAGGACTATTGATTGCTTCGATTATTTTCAGTTTTCCTTTTATGATCAACCCAATTGTGTCCTCCCTAGAAAACCTACCAAAAAGTTTGTCTGAAGCATCTTTTAATCTAGGAAAATCCAAATGGCAAACATTTACAAAAATCCTTCTACCAAATATCAAACCATCCATTATTTCAGCATCGATACTTTCCTTTGCACATACCATTGGTGAGTTTGGCGTAATATTAATGATTGGTGGAAATATTCCAGGTGAAACAAGGGTTGCTTCTATTGCTTTGTATCATGAATTAGAAGCTATGAATTATGAATTAGCTAATCGCTATGCAATTATACTTTTAGGATTTTCTTTCTTAGTGCTTTTAAGTGTTCAACTTCTTCGCAAAAAACCAACGCAAGAAATATTATGCTAAAAGTTGATCTTGACCTACAATTCACTGGATTTAATATTCAGCCTCAGTTTGATGTTTCAAATGGTCAAATAGTAGGATTGTACGGACCTTCTGGTATTGGGAAAACCACACTACTTAGGATCATTGCTGGCCTTTCAATTAAAGGAAAAGGTTTGATAACTTGGAAAAATGAAATTTGGAATGAAAATGACCGAATCAAAACCTCAATCCAAAAAAGGAATACGGCATTAGTATTTCAAGATTATGCATTATTCCCCAATTTAACTGCTCGAGAAAACGTATGCTTTGTTCCGCAATTAGAAGCGCATGAAATAAATCAAATGATCAATTCATTTCAAATTGAAAATATCATTGACAAACTACCAGGTCAATTATCAGGCGGACAAAAACAAAGAGTTGCTTTGGCTAGAGCATTAGTATCAAAACCTCAAGTACTTCTCTTGGATGAACCACTAGCTGCATTGGATGATCTCCTAAAAAAAGAAGTAAAAGAGTACTTAAAACAATATATTGAAAAACACCAATGCGCAACAATCATCTCCAGTCACGATAAATCAGACTTAGAATATTTCGAAAGCGAAATAGTACAGCTATGAACAATTCAGTTTTTCACAAAGACTTGTAACGGCCCATTATTGTTAGCAGCGGCAAAACCTGCCTTTCCACCCAAATTCAGCTTTACCAGTTGTTTTGTGTCATTCGCAATAAAAATTCCACTTTCCTTCATGCTTGAAGGACTAAAAACACCTTTACCGTCTCCATAAAGTAGAAGTCCTATTCCTGCATCGGCCCGAGGAGTTTCTATTTCTGATGCATATAAGTTACCTGCTACAATAATATCTAGTGAGCCGTCCTCATTATAATCATCAATTAAAATATCATTGATTGGAAAAGACTGAGCTTGAATCGGTAGAGGATTGATTTTCACACCATCATCACCTTTATTTTCTATATAAACACTTTCAAAACTCTCTATTTTAAAAGAAAGAGCATTCTCAAGGCCAGATCCTCCGAAGATATCTTTGGTACTCGCTGTAGAAAAAGAATTATAGTCCTTATAGGCGTCTTTAATTGCTGGAATTTGTTGAGAAGAACACTGCCTTCCTCTTACTGGAAATTCCTCGCCAAAATTGTGATAGCTTAGAACAATATCGTTTTTACCATTCTCATCGAAATCCTTGGAATACAGATTAAAAGTGGCATTTCGTGCTGCCTGATATTTATAATTCAGTCCTAAATTCCCAACAACAAAATCCTTGTCGCCGTCTAGATCAAAATCTTCAGCATTGATGCTAAACCACCATCCAGTTGTATTTCCATCAAAGTAAATATCACTTTTATTTATAAATTTCCCATCCACTTTCTCAAAAACTGTCAATGGTATCCATTCACCTACAATAAACAAATCAATCTCCCCATCCTTATTCATATCAGTCCAGATTGCATCAGTTACCATTCCAATATCTGAAAGGCCAAAGGCTAATTCATCCGTAACATCAACAAATTCTAAAAGCCCTTTTTCTAGTCTATTTTCAAGGATATAAGATTTTCCTGGATTCGGATAATTATGTGGTTGGTGTCTTCCTCCAATGAATAAATCCAAATCACCATCTCCATCAAAATCAAATGGTCTAACACATGAGCCACTACCTACCACTTTTGGTAGGATTTTTTCTGTGAGATTCAACACTCCTTCGGTGTTCAAATAAATTCTGTCTTGATAAAACCTGGATTCTTTTTTATGTTCATTTCCACCACTGACTACATACAAGTCAAGATCTCCATCATTGTCCAAATCTGTAAAAACGGCATCTAAATCCTCAAATTCTTTTTCGCCCTCTTTCTGAAATTCAACTTCAGTGAAACCCTTATCCTTATTTTGTAATAACAATTTTCCATTCTGACCGAATGCTGCTCCAACATAAAGGTCTTCTAACTGATCCCCATTTACATCCCCAACTGCTAGCGCAGGACCAAAATTTGACATTTTATGAGGAAGCAATACTTGAAAAGTATAATCATTGAAATCATTCTCTTTGTGCATGGCGATTAAAGAATCCAGTTTTAATTCTGAAAAAACCGTTGTTGTATTCTCAGTATCTGACGCATTATAATCCAAAGCTTGTGAGTAATTAAATACTAAGTGTTGATTAGTCTCTACATTAGTTTGAATCTGAATTTTACCATCAGGCCATATCAAGCGCAAGGAATCTATGATGTCAATTTCTCCTACACCAAAGAATAATGTCGGCTCAACGCTAGATTGAAAACCACGTGTAATTCCTAACTCATTTAACTGATATTGGCCATCACACCAAATTTCCATTCTTGATCCAATTCCATTAACATTTTGAGGACTACCTTTTAAAGTCGCTTTGAAATAATTTGCATTTGGACTGCTACCAGCATTGTTTTCATATAAAGTTGCTACTTCATCAATATTGTTAATAATCAAATCAAGATCGCCATCATTGTCAAAGTCCCCATAAGCTGCACCATTACTAAAACTTTTTTCGTCTAACCCCCAGGATTTAGTTGCGTTCGTAAAAGTAAGATCAGCGTTATTTTTATATACATAATTTGACACCGCTTCAGAAGGCATGTTCTCTATGAATTCTAACTCTGTCCCCTCTCTCCCATCATTTTTGAAGTAGGTGTTTTCGTCTTTTGATTTCTTGAAATAATCATTGTTATTTATATCTCTTCTGGTACCATTACTAATAAAAATGTCTTTCCATCCATCATTGTCTAAATCAACAATTAGTGGTGCCCAACTCCAATCGGTAGATGACATACCTGCTAACCAACCAATGTTTCTAAAAATTGGCAAATTATTATCATCCAATCCCATATTCAATTGTAATGAATTGTACATGTATTGATAATGTAGACCTGCACGGATCATTTCTTCAAATCCTTCCGGATTCATACCTGACATATTCGCTTTTATTCTTCTGTTATCCTCTGGTGCCATATCTACCTGAAGTAGATCAATCAGACCATCATTATTAAAGTCTGCTGCATCTGCGCCCATTCCAAAATAACTTATTTGCTTGGTTGCTTTTTTCACACTTTCAGTAAATGTTCCATCACCATTATTCATATACATGAAATCTGGGCTTAAAAAATCATTGGAAACATAGATATCTACAAGACCATCATTATTATAGTCACTTGCGGTTGCACTCAATGCCAAACCAAAATTTAGGATTCCAGATTCAATGGTTACATCAGTAAATGACCCTTTTCCATTATTCCTATATAAATGATCAGATTGCTTCAATTTTGCATTCCGCATCATTTGAGCATAATAAAATGTGGGTGAATTAAATTTTGTAATTGGATAGTTTGCAACATATAGGTCTAAGTCGCCATCTTGGTCATAATCAAAAAAAGTACCCTGCGTACTATGTCCTGTGTCCGCAATTCCATATTCTTTTGCTTGCTCACTAAAAATAGGTACGCCTCTTTCATCTACTCCGTTATTTACAAACAAAAGATTCGGACATTCATCACATTGACCCGAAACACTGACATAAATATCCATTAACCCATCACCGTTTACATCACAACTCGTTGAACCTTGCATCCAACTATTGCCACCACTTACACCTGAGGCATTGGTTACATCTTTAAAAGTAAGATCACCAGCACCAATAAATAGTTTGTTGTCGACCATATTTCCAGTGAAATACAAGTCCATATTTCCATCAGCATTAAAGTCGGCCACTGAAACGCCCCCTCCCATATATATATAAGGATAATTTAAATAATTGATTGAATCCGACTCAGTTAGAACATTACTAAAATCCAACTTAGATTTATCTGAAGTCACTTTCTGAAATAAAGTTCCATTGAAATCATCCTTGGTCATAGAACAAGAAAAGGAAAATAGTACAATAAAAAAGACAAAGTATATCTGCAAAGAATTCATGGCTAAATCAAAGAAAGGAATTTTTATTCAAGATAATTCTTGAAGATAAGAAAAAAAAGAAATGGCACAAATGGCCATTTCTTTAATAACAATTTACAGATTTTTAGTATCCTGAATTCTGATCTGCTGAAGTTAATGCACTGTTCGCATCAATCTCAGCTTGAGGAATTGGGAATACTTCACTTTTTCCAGCAACGAAATTTGGAAGAGTAGAAGCAGCTAATCCCCATCTTACCAAATCAGGGAATCGCGTTTGCTCACCAGCTAATTCACATCTTCTTTCATGTACGATGGCATCAAATACAGCAGGTCCAGTTGCAGCTCCAGCATAATTCGCCAAACCAGCTCTGTTTCTTACCTGATCAATATATCCAATAGCGGTTGCAGATCCTGGAGTAATTTCATTTTCAGCCTCAGCCATCATCAATAATACATCCGCATAGCGAATCACTTTAAAGTTGATACCAGAAACATTATTAGTTTCAGAAGGTTGCTTGTAATAATTCTGATACTTTCTCCACCCAGCTGTTTGACCTGTAGCAGGAAGAGCAACGACGCTCAAACCATTATTGTACAAATCACCGTTTACATAAAAGCTAAGTGCAAAACGTTCATCTCCTGGTTCAAATTCATTTCTCAAATCAACAGATGGAAATACATTATTCCAGTTATTCCAACCATACTCTTGTGCTCTGAAAGTTGCTTCTTGTAATCCAGCTCCACTTCTGTCAGAATCCCAAACTTGGCTATAACCCAATGTCAAGTCAAATTCAACTTCGAAAATAGACTCTACACCATGTTCGGTTTCTTCTAAAAAGTTATCTTCAAAACTACCTAAAGAATATCCTGTAACATTTCCAAAAGCTGCCAATGCAGCAGCCCAATTTTCCTGGAACAATTGAGTTTTACCTAACATTGCCCATGCAGCACCACTTGTTGCTCTTCCTGGCTGATATGCGCCATCCGACTTACTAGGCAATAAAGTAGTAGCATCAGTTAAATCAGTTACTATTTGCGTATAAATTTCACTAGCAGCACTTTTAGCAACACCTTCTCCACCTACCGGGATATCCGTTATCAGAGGAATATCACCAAACCGAGTCACTAACAAAAAGTAATATAGTCCTCTAAGAAATTTTGCTTCACCTAAGTGCATGTCTTTTACAGCTTGAGGTAAAACAGCATCATCAATCTCATTGATTTTTTCCTGATTGCCTATATAGTAATTGGCTTTGTTGATACCTCTGTAGCAACTTTCCCAATAGGCGCCAATGGCTCCATGACTCGCATCAAAATCAAATTCTAGGTAATCTCTTTTATCTGCTTCTAATTGAGAATTACCTTCGTTTTCATGCCCCATGTTGTCCATCATGAAAAACATATGTCTCACGTATAGACCTCTAGTCTGCAAATTTGCATAAATAGCATTTACAGCCGACTGCACTTGTGCAGGTGTCTGCAAAAATGTTTCTGGAGACAGCGCATTTGGATTTACCAATGCTAATTTGTCTTCATCGCAGGCGTTGAATGCAATCAAGCAAACTAACCCCGCAAGTAATAATTTATATTTAGTCATTGTTTTTTCTTTTTTATATTAAAATAAAATTTCTATACCTCCGATAAATGACTTTGGCACAGGGTAATTTCCTCTGTCAATTCCATTCTCAAAATTACCCGTTGGCTGACCGTTTCCATTGGTTGGAACTCCACCAATTGCACCTGGAGTGGCATTTGGTTGCGAAACAGTATAAGCTCCAACTTCAGGATCTAAACCAGAATAATCAGTAAATGTCAACAAGTTTTGAGCACTTACATAGATTCTGAACTTGGTGATTTTGCCCTTCAAAACGCTTGAAGCTAAATCATACCCTAAAGTAACATTTCTCAATCTAGAGAATGAACCGTCCTCAACGAACCTACTTGACACTGAAGTATTTGCCCCAGCACCTGCTGCTCTTGGAACAGTATTAGATGCATTGGTAGCTGTCCATCGATCTAAAACGGCTGTACCTGAATTAAATATTCTAGGCATACCTTCTAAATCATACATGTTCGTATTGTAAATATCGTTTCCAGATATTCCACTAAAAAACAAACTAAAATCTAACCCTTTATATTCTGCACTAAGGTTTAAACCATAAGTAAAATCAGGGAATGGATTTCCGATGAATGTTCTATCATCGGCAGTAATTGCTCCATCACCATTTACATCAACGATTCTAAAATCTCCAGGTGCTGCTGAATAATTTGCAGCTTGACTTCCTCCAGCATGTCCATCAACTTCAGCTTGAGTTTGGAAGATGCCATCAAATTGCCATCCATAGAATTGAAAAGCAGGATGCCCAACTGAGGTTCTAGAAATACTCTCGTTTTCAAAAACTGCTCCGTTGATTGCATCATTTGCTCCTAGATCTAAGACTTCATTTTGACTAGTACCAAAATTCAAATTAACAGACCACTTGAAATCCCCTGAAAAATCATTGTAACCAATGTTCATTTCAAAACCTTTCGTTTCCATAGAACCTACGTTCTGAATAACCGTCGAGTTATGAAAACCTAGAGATGAAGGAAGTTGTAAAGGCAACAATAAGTCATCACTTTGGTTCTTGTAAATTTCAGCAGACAACGTGATTTTATCCTGGAAAAAACCTAAATCTAAACCTATGTTTTGCATGGTTGTTTCCTCCCATTTCAAATCAGCATTTGCAATACCAGCAGCAGTAGCACCTAAAGCATCAGCACCCATAATTGGATAATGGAAATCAGAAGCGATAGAAGTAGAATATTGATAATTAGGAATATTGTCGTTACCTGTTTTACCCCAACTAGCTCTCAATTTCAAATTACTGATTGCCTCGATTCCACTAATGAAACTTTCTTCACTTAATCTCCAACCAGCAGAAACAGAAGGGAATGTACCCCATCTTTCATTGGCTCCAAACCTAGAAGAAGCGTCTCTTCTAAAAGAAGCAGAGATTAAATATTTGCCATCATAGTTATAGTTCAACCTTCCTAAATAGCCGATTCTTCTATATTCAGAAGAAAAAGATCCTACGTTTGACTCAGTATTCCCAACTTGATTTACATCATTAGTAATGTAGTTATTACTACGAGCATTTAAGTTTTCATTTTTTGTAATTGTACTTTCAGCTAAAGCCAAAACTTCAACATTATGCTTTTCAGCAAATGTCTTTTTATAGTTTAAACTGTTAGTAGTAATTACCGTAAACAATGAACCTGTACTTTTTCCTATAGCAGCGTTTGCTGACGTATGTGTCGAACCATCAGAATCATCATTATATGATGGTGTGAATGAGTTGTACTCAAAATTGCTGTATTCAGCACCTACTTGAGTTTTAAAATTCAAACCTTCAATAATTTCATACTCGGCATAAATGTTTCCAATTACGTTAACCGTTTTGTTTGTAATATTTCCAAGCGTTAAGACTCTTAAAGGGTTTTCCGCATCTTGCCCATCAATGTTAGTATTTGGACCTCTGAATCCACCGTCGTTAGTTTCATCATATATTGGTAAATAAGGAGCTGATTTAATTGCATGTTCTATTGCAGATCTACCCCCATTGTTGGTTTCAGGATTTTGCTCTCCAAAAGCTACAGAGATATTCTCTCCAATTTTCAACTTTTTCCAAGTGAAGTTACTATTTGCTCTGAAGTTATATCTCTCCATGCTAGTGCCGACAATCACACCGTCTTGAGATAAATATCCAGCAGAAATCCTAAATGAACTGTTTTCTCCTCCTCCAGAGACCGCTGCATTATAGTTTTGAATAGCACCACTTTGAAATATCGCATCTTGCCAATCTGTATTATTATTCAACATACTCGCATACTGAGGGTCCGTCATTCTTGGAACAGCCCCAAATGCATCTGTTACATAATCTATGTATTGATCAGTGTTTAAAAGATCAAATCTTTCATCCGTCCATTGAGAACCAGCATACGCGTTCAAACTCACTTGAATCTGTCCGCTTTTTCCACTTTTAGTAGTTACTACTATAACACCATTTGATCCTTTTGATCCATAAACAGCAGTTGTGGAAGCATCTTTTAATACTTGAATAGATTCGATATCCGAAGAATTCAACGAACCGATACTTGAAGAAATAACCCCATCTATCACATATAACGGGTTGTTATTATTCACAGTTCCAAGCCCTCTGATACGTATCGTTGGTGCAGAACCAGGAGATCCATTGTTAATAACAGTAACACCTGCTGCCCTACCTTGTAAAGCTTGGTCTACTGTGGCAGTTGGTACTGCATTTAGTATTTCAGAATCAACAGATGCAATCGCACCAGTTACTTCTGCTCTCTTTTGCGTACCATATCCTACAACAACAACTTCATCGAGTTGTTCTGCGTCAACTTCTAGTGAAACATCAATCACTGATTTTCCTCCCACAGCTACTTCCTGTGTAGTATAACCAATAAATGAAATAACTAATACATCAGATGATCCAGCAGAAATACTGAATTTCCCATCTAAGTCAGTAACAGTTCCTGTCGAGGATCCTTTCACTAAAACAGAAGCACCAGGTAATCCAGCTCCTGTTTCATCCAGAACTGTTCCGGATATTTGTTGATCCTGAGCCAAAGCCACATTACTCATCATCGCTATACATATGATAGCTGCGGTAATTTTGGCATTGCTCAACTTCCAAAATCTTGTAATTACTTTAATCATAGATTTTAAGTTTTAAAAAGTTTAGTAATTAATCAGTTAATAAAAACCTACCTGAGATTTTCTCAAGTATTCAACAAACCAACAGTCAAATTGTAATCGCTCAATTCAACTTGTTGACAATTCTCATTTGAATAAATACTCTGAAAGTGTATCATTCAAATCTCAATAATCACTGATCAAACTGTAATCGCTCAGTTCGTTTTCGGGATTATTAAGATTCAATAATCAGAAATAAATACAATTGTATGGAAGGGTTTTTGTCACAAAGACACTTGGTAATTGTTACAAAACATCGTTTAAACCGTCTGAGGGGACTAGGCAGGATTTTTTTTCCCTTTAACGGAATAGTCAGAAGGGTTAACTCCGAATTGTTTTTTGAAACAATCTCTAAAATACTGTAGATCATTGAACCCTACTTGATAGGTAATCTCAGAAATAGTCAACTGATTTTGGGAGATCAATTGAGCAGCCCTCTTTAATCGAATAGACCGTACAAACTCATTCGCGGATAAATCAATCAATGCCTTCAATTTCCTATACAATTGCATCCGACTTAATCCAAGTTCTTTACCAAGATCGTCAACATAGAATTCTGAATTGTCCATATTGGCTTCCACAATTGCAATCGCCTTTTCTATAAAATCTTTGTCTTTTGAAGCAATAACAACCTGACTTGGTTCCAAATTCAAGGTGTCTTTATTTAATAATTGTTCTTTGATTTGCTCTTTATTCTTTAAAGCATTTCTAACTCTTAAAGAAAGTAATCTTGGATTGAAAGGTTTTGTAATGTAATAATCGGCTCCAAATTCAAACCCTTCCACGGCACTATCATTTGAAACCTTTGCAGTGAGAAGTACAACAGGAATATGGCTGGTTTTGATATCACTTTTAATTCTTTCACACACTTCGAACCCATTCATGCCAGGCATCATAACATCTGAAATAATCAAATCAGGTATTTTCTCAAAAGCCTGCTCCAATCCCTTCTCACCATTTTCCGCCTCTATAATAGCGTATTCACCTTCTAGAATTGTCTTTACATATTCTCTGATATCCTCATTGTCTTCTATAATAAGTACAATTGGAAGTTTACTGATTTGATCTTCGAAATTATCCAATGCATCAGCCACGGTCTGTTTTTTCACTTCCTCATCCAAAACATATTCTTCCTGTTTTTCAAACAAATATTCTGCCTTTTCATTTTGGACAATTTCTTCTTCAAGAAAATGCTTCTTACCTTTTCTAAGTTTTACAATGAACTTGCTACCTTTTCCTGAGGTACTCTCCAAATCAATAGAACCAGAATGAACCTCTATCAGCTCTTTCGTTAAAGAAAGCCCGATTCCTGTTCCTTTTCCTTTATTACTTTTGACCCTGTAATATCTGTTAAATACAAATGGCAATTCATCTTTGGGTATACCCACACCATTGTCAGAAACAACAAGGATAACTTCTTCATGCGATTGTTTTATCTCTATTTCAATACTGCCAAAATCAGAAGTGAACTTAAATGCATTGGAAATTAAGTTAACAATAATTTTTTCCAACTTTTCTTTATCAAAATAAAGCATAACTTCCTGATCTGGAAAATCAACCTTGTACTTGATATTCTTTTGATTGGCCAGTGAAGAAAAAGAGTAAATAATGGGTTTTAGAAATTGAATTACATCAGTTTGAGAAACTTCCATTCTCATTTTACCCGATTCAAGTTTTGAAAGTTCCAGCAATTGATTGATCAAATTCAATAGGCTTTCTGCATTACGAATCATCACATTTACCTGACCATTTGTTAATTCAGTTTGTTGCTTTTCTACCAATACTTTTAATGGACCAAGTATTAGCGTTAATGGTGATCGAAATTCATGGGATATATTCGTAAAGAAACTTGATTTCATTTCATCAAGTTCCTGCATTTTAGATATTTCTATTTGATCAATTTTTAACTGGTTTTGCAATCTTTCTCTGTTAACAAGTGTCCTAAACATGATTGCAATTATGGCAATGACCGCTGAAACATATAATATGTACGCAATTGGTGTATTATACCATGGAGCAGCTACATGTACTTTTATTGATGCATTTTTAGAACTCCAATTCCCGTCGTTAGAAGTTCCTTTTACCTGAAAAATATAATCACCAGGTGGAACATTCGTATAAAATGCTTCTCTACGATTTCCTACTTCTTGCCAATCTTTATCATAATTGACCAATTGATATGCATATTCATTTCTTTCAGATTGGTCAAAACTAAGAATAGAGAATTCAAAACTAAAGTCGTTATCATCGTGATTTAAATAAATGTTTTCGGCTGATATAATTGCACTTTTTAATGGTGAATTCTCACCAGCAACTACTGTTTTATTTGATATTTTCAACCCAGACAAGTAAACTTGATGTTCTTCAGGATTATCCTTAATTTCATTAGGATTAAAAATATTGAATCCCTCTACTCCCCCAAACAAAAGCGCTCCACTACTTAATTTGTAACTCGCATTCCTAATGTATTCCATCGATTGTAGTCCATCCTGATCATCATAATTTCTAATACTTTTGGATTCAATATTGAATTGTGTCAAACCTCTATTGGAACTTAGCCAGAGATTATTCTCATCACTCAATTCCATTGCGTAAATCACTTCATCAGGCAAACCATCCCTTTTGTTAAATTTTGTCCAATTATTTTTTTGAATATCAAACTGGTTTAGCCCTGAGGAAGTACCAACCCATAATTCGTTTTCTTTGCCTTGAGCAAGCGATAAGACAATATTGCTGCTGATGGAATTTTTAAAATTATTGTGTTTAAAGCTGCTCACTTTGAATTGGCCATCATTTTCTTGAAGCAAGTTTAGACCGCCTCCTTCAGTGCCAATCCAAATGTCACCTTTTAAATCTTCAAACAGTGTACTTACATTGTTTGAACTCAGGCTATTCTCATCCCATTGATTAAATTCAAACCCCTGATATGAACCATCTATTGGGTCATACATAACTACACCAGTTCTGTACAATGCAATCCATATCCGATGCTTGGAATCTTCAATAAGGAAAACCACATTTTCATGTTTATAATTTCCGACTATGGGATGATCAATTTCGACTGGATCGAAATACTTGCTATTTTTTGTTTTCTTAACTAATCCACCAGACCATGTTCCTACCCAAAGATTTTCATTACTATCAATTAGTAATGACATCACTTCATTTTTGATTGGATACCCTAAAGATTCATTGAAGTGCTGAAAAGTATTTGTATTAATATTCCAATAATCTAATCCTCCGCCATCAGTACCTATCCATATGTTATTCGATTTATCCTCTACAAAAGAGCTAACTGAACTGTTGCTGACTGAATTATTATTATATGGAATGTGTTTTATTGATTGAAACTTTCTATGTTTTGGATCAATTTTAAATAGACCTTTACTGTAAGTTCCGGCCCAAATTTCACCTTTCTCACTTTGATACAACGACCAAATGGAATTGTTTTGAATACTATATTCGTTTTCCGGATTATACTCATAACGATGAAGCACAATATCTTGATCAGCCAGAAAGATCCCTTTATTTTCAGTTCCAATCCAAACCTTTCCTTTTTCGTCTTCAAGAATTGACATTACGGCTGTTTTCGAATCTTGCTTTAATGAAAAGTGTCCAAAAGAGAATTGTCCATTTTTCTTGTACATTAATCGGTCGATTCCATTGTCCGTGCCAATATAAATTTCTCCTGAGCCGCCTCTGTATAACTTTTGAACAACATTTGAATTTATCGATCTTTCGTTCTTGGCACTATGGTTGTACTTAATAAATCGTTTGGTATTTCTATCAAAAAGATTCAAACCACCACCCCAAGTGGAAATCCAGATATTACCAAATCGATCTTGTGTGGTTCCGGTTACATGATTAGATGACAAACTAAAGGGGTCATTGGTTATTACTCTATATTGTAGGATTTCACCAGTTGAAAAGTCCATACAACTCAACCCATTATTCTGAGTACCTACCCAGAGTTTGTTTTCACTATCTTCATAGATTGAATAGATCGAATTGCCACTTACCGTTTTACTTGTACCATCGGAGATGAATCTGTCAAATGAATCTGACATTGGGTTGTACTTGCATAAACCTCCTCCATCCGTACCAATCCAAATACTACCGTTTGAACCAACTTCAATAACTCTTATATAGTTGTTACTCAAACTAGAAGAATCAAGATCATCATGGTAATAGGTGACCATGTTGATCCCATCGTATTTGTTTAACCCATTTCTCGTTCCAATCCATAAAAAGCCGTTATGATCCTGTATAATCGATGTAATTGTATTTTGAGATACCCTGGCTTCAATCGAAATAAATTGCGGATCTTCTACAATACTTTGGGCATTATTGTTCCTATTCAAAAAAAGAATGAATACTATCAATAAGAAAAATTTCAACTTCTTAAACATTCAAATTCATCTTCTAGGACATCGATTTAACTATATAAATACTAACGCCAAATTTTGAAGCTATTTTGCCTTTTTGACCGTGCTCTACAAATACTCTATGACCTTTTTTATGGTGGGAGAAACAAACAATTTTTCATCATTTATATGAACCACTGGGAATTTTATCCTCCCAGTATGCCCTGATTTTTTAACAAGATCTACCATTATTAAGGCTTGCTCATCGCTGACATCTACATCATGAAAAATGTATTCCAGATTTACTGAATCTAGTTTTGCTTTGAATTTTATACAATGACTGCATCCGGCACTTCCGTAAACAACAATTTTGTTGACTTTTTCCTTCTGAGGAGAAACACAAGCGAATGAATAAGTTAATAAGGCAAAAGAGATGATAAAAAATCTAAGTTTCATTGAAGATTGTTTAGTATTTAGATCAAAGTAAAAGAAAAAAATGGAATTTCTATTCAAGAATCAATTTCAAGGACATAATCATCCATTACGAAATCATTTCCAATATCAACCACCGTTTCATCCACGATCTTAAATCCCAACTTTTCGTAAATTCTAATTGTGTCTGTATTGTTTTTGTTCACAGTTAGCTTAATCATTTGTAAATGAGAAAATCTGGCCTTTGCCAATATGAAATTCATACATGACCTCCCCAAACCTTTTCCTCTAGAATTTTTATGAATATAAAACTTGCTTAGAAATAACGAATTCTCTTTTTCTATATAAGAAAAATAACCAACCAATGAATTTTTCAGAAATGTCATGTAATACTTATATCCATCTTCAACTTGATTCTTCATAGCGTCCTCAGATTGAAAACGATCTAACATATAAGTGACTTGTTCCATTCCTATGATTGAAGTATAGTGGTCAGTCCATATTTCTTCAGCCAATTTTTCAATTGCTAAATACTCTTCCGGTTTCTCAACTTTTTTAATTTCTATCATTTCACAGATCATTTGAGGCACAAATAATCATTACATGTAGTATTTGTATCCCTATCAATCAGTTGTGTGATTAAGCTAAACATAACTTTGTAATATAAATAATTATCGACCTATGAACATTTTTAAAACTGTCTACAAACTTTCATTTAACCTGGTATTGATATTGATTTTTAATGTCAATTCCTACGCCCAAGAATCAGAAAGTGAAAAAGTCCCCTTTTCCCAAAGGAAAGTAGTTTCTCTAGAAAAAGCGCCTTCTTCTACGCTAAGTAAAATTAGTGTCAGAGGCAACCAATTCATTAACGAAGAAGGTGAAGTTAAAATATTCCGAGGGCTTAATAGTAAAGATCCCTATGATCTGAATTTAACTGGCAATTGGGATAAAAAATATTTCGCTGCCATGAAAAGTTGGAATGCCGATTTAATAAGAATTCCAATCCATCCTAGGGCCTGGCGAGAAGCAGGTATGGTTTCGTATTTGAGGCTACTAGACAAAGGCATTCAAATGGCGGACAGTTTGGGAATGTATGTCATTCTTGATTGGCATAGTATCGGAAATTTAAAATCTGAAGTTTTCTTCCTGCCAGGCTATAATACTTCCTTACCTGAAACTTTGAATTTTTGGCGAATAGTGGCGGACAGGTATAAAAACAATAACACTGTAGCCTTTATGGAAATCTATAATGAACCAACTGTATTTGGGGGGAAGCTTGGTACAGTCCAATGGTCAGAGTGGAAAAAAATTATGGAAGAAGCGATCACGATAATTAGAGCTAACGGCTCGACTGCCATTCCACTAATTGCTGGATTCAACTGGGGATATGATCTAAGTGAAATTGCAGAAAACCCAATAGAAGCGGAAGGGATCGCTTATGTTAGCCATCCTTACCCACAAAAGCGACCTAAACCTTGGGAGAAAAGCTGGGAACAGGACTGGGGTTATGTTGCGGATAAATATCCTGTTATATTAACTGAAATTGGGTTTTGCGGCCCTGATGATGAAGGAGCGCACATTCCAGTAATTAGTGAACCAGATTATGTTAAAGTATTGACAAAATACTGTGATAAAAAAGGAATATCATATACAGTATGGGTATTTGATAAAGATTGGTCTCCAAAACTGGTGAAAGATTTTGAGTCTTTTGAACCAACCTGGTACGGTGAGTATTGGCGCAAGGCAATGGTCAACCGAAAATAAAATTGAATAGAGTTTTATAGTTTAGGCCTTTTTAGAAAATCTAAAAAGACTTTTTTTATACTATCATAAATACTGCGGCAACCGCTGTCATGATAATTATAAACCATCGAAATCCTTTTTCTGGAATTTGTTTGATGATTTTGATTCCAATGTATGCTCCTAAAGCAATAAATGGCAGGACCATTAGATCCAAAAGAAAGGAGTTAATTGTAATCGTTTCCCATGTCCAAATATGAAATGGGACTTTGAATAAATTGACACACATGAAAAACCATGCCGCTGTACCGATGAATTGATTTTTAGGCATTTTCATTGATAGTAGATATAAGGCCATGGCACTTCCCGCTAAGTTGCCAACCATAGTGGTAAATCCTGCTGTTATTCCCATTATTCCAGCAAACCACCAATAATCAGGTACTTTGTCTTTTTGCCCTTTTTCCATCCAAACCATTACACCAAGACTCAAGAAGATTATCACGCCCATAATTAGACGAAATGATTCATCATCAATCATATCTCCTATATAGGTACCCAATAAAACACCAAGAATTGTCCATGGAAGAAGCTTCCATAGGTATTTTGATTCTGCATGTCTGTGATAGTAGGAAACACCGAATACATCGGCCATAATCAGCAAAGGCAACATCAACCCGCTCGAATGTTTCCCGCCAAATACAACTGCTAATAAAGGCACAGCAATCATTCCTGCTCCATGTACACCAGTTTTTGCCATACCCACAAATAATCCGACCAGCAGAAAGAGGCCCAAAAAAGTGTAACTTAAGTCATAGGAGAATATTGAGATCATGCTATTATAGTTTGAATGCAAATGTGCTGAATATATGTTTCAATATCTACATCCTCCAATTCTCATTTTATAGATAGAATTTAAAACTAATAGATGTTTCTTTCGTTTAATTTGTTGCAACAAATAAATTATTATGAATACGGTATTACACAAATCAGAATCACGTGGACAAGCTGATCATGGTTGGCTCAAAGCAAAGCATTCATTCAGCTTTGCCAATTATTACAACCCAGAGAAAATCAATTTTGGTGCTTTAAGGGTACTCAATGATGATCATGTAGAAGGCGGCATGGGATTTGGTAAACACCCACATGACAATATGGAAATAATTACGATTCCATTGTCAGGGGACTTAGAACATCAAGACAGCATGGGACACACCGAAGTAATCAAAAGTGGAGAAGTCCAGGTAATGAGTGCCGGCACAGGAATAACACATAGTGAATATAATGCTAATCAAGATGAAGAAGTAAAGCTTCTACAAATTTGGGTAATTCCGAATCAGAGGATGGTAACACCTAGATATGAACAGATAGCAATAGACCCTGCTAAATTGAAGAATAATTTGCTTCAAATTGTTTCTCCAAATAAAGAAGATGAAGGTGCTTGGATCCATCAAAATGCCTGGTTCCATCTTGGAAACATTGACAAAGGACAAATTATCGATTATAAATTTAAAAAATCAGACAATGGAGTCTATGCATTTTTGATTGAAGGTGAGGCAACCATTGCCAATCAATTTCTATCCAAGCGTGATGCTGTTGGGATAACAAATACAAAAAACTTTAATATCTCAACCTCGGCTGATTCAAAGATACTTTTGATAGAAGTTCCAATGAGATAACTAGTCTGTCGAGTTAGTCAAATTGTTCCTGTTCGGCCGCCATCCACTGGAATTGAAACACCATTCACATAAGCGGCGGCTGGCGAAACTAAAAATGAAATCATATTAGCTATTTCAGATGGTGAACCAACCCTTCCTAACGGTGTATCTGAATTCATTATTTCTTCCATCTTTTCAAAGGAAACATTTGCATCATTAGCTTTAGATTTAATCAAATTGTCCAGTCTTGAAGTTCTTGTCAAACCTGGTAAAACATTATTGACTGTAATTCCATATTTACCTAATTCTAAGGATAAAGTTTTGGCCCAACTCGCCACAGCTCCTCGTGTGGTATTAGAAACACCTAGACCTGCAATAGGCTGATAAACGGAAGTTGATATCACATTTACTATCCTTCCATACCCTTTTGCTCTCATCCCAGGCACAAGAGCTTGAGCTAATAAATGATTGCAATGAATGTGAGCCTGAAAGGTTTTCTCCATTTTGGTGTAATCTTCTTCAATCAATTCTCCAGGTGACGGGCCACCCGTATTATTCACAAGAATAACTGGAGACTCATTGGTTCTTAAAAACAAAGCCGTCTTCTCTTTGAGAATTTCAGGTTGACTAAAATCCGATACAATATATTGATGGACTTGTCCCTCTTTCTTTGACAATTCTTGAATTACTCCATTTAACTTGTTTTCATTTCGCGCAACAAGTACAACATTTGCACCTAAAGCTGCAATTTCCAAAGCACAAGCTTTTCCAATTCCATCTGTGCTTCCACAGACAAAAGCAGATTTTCCAGATAAACTTAATTCCATATCAATTGTATTTTCCTTGAGACTGAATGGCTTGATGAATATGTGCCAAATGATGTTTACAATGCCAATTATATAAAGCAATATTTGTGGTCAACGAAACCTTATGACCATGCTCCGGGTGAACAAATTCTTTGATCAAATCAGATTGATTCAAATCCAACATCAATTTTGACCACCTCTCATGGAGTCCTTCTAAAACCAATAATGAAGGTTTAATTGACATTCCCAAGTAATCTGACATCTCAGCCCAACGATCTTCAAAGTAGGGCCTAATTGTAGGAAGGTCCTCTGTCAAGGTCAGTTTAAATCTTATAAAACTATTCATATGACTATCAGCACAGTGATGGATCAATTGCCTTATAGACCAGCCACCTGGTCTATATTTCCAATCTAATTGCGCTTCAGACAAACCTTGCGTAACTGTGCTAACTTTTTCTGGGAATGACTGAATCGTATTTATCCATACTTTTATCGTTTCCTCATCGATAAGTTCTGGCTTCTTGAATTTACCCTGTGGAAATTTTAATTCTTCCAATTCTTCATCGCTCATATGATCATTTTTTTGTTTCTACATGTATCAATGCTATCAGTCGTCAGTTTCAGGAAAAACAATAGTTTTATTTCCTGTAACGATAATACGATGATCTAAATGAAATTTCACTGCTTTTGACAATACTTTTCTTTCAATGTCAGAACCAATTTGTGTTAACTTCAAAGGTGTACTGGCATGGGAAACTCTTTCTACATCTTGCTCAATAATAGGACCTTCGTCTAGCTCATTGGTTGCATAATGGGCAGTTGCTCCGATCATTTTCACCCCTCTCTCATAAGCTCTTTTATATGGATTGGCACCTTGGAAAGCTGGTAGAAAAGCATGATGAATATTAATGATTCTTTGTTTAAAACGATCGATGAATTCAGTCGAAAGAATTCTCATAAATCTAGCTAATACGATTAAATCAATATCGTGTTCTAAACACAAATTAGTAATCTCATTTTGCCTCTCTGGCCAATTCTTTGCATCTATCGGCATAAATACAAATGGAATATCAAACTGTTCCACAACTTGCCTTACCGCTTCATGGTTGGCGATCACCAACGAAATATTACATTGCAACTTACCTTCTCTATGTTTTTCTAATAAATCATAGAGGCAATGTGTTGTCTTTGAAGCTAAGACCGCAACATTTTCCTTGTCCTTAGTATAATGTACTGACCACTTGAAACTCAATGAATCAGCCAGCTCCTCAAACTTCTCATGCAAGTTTGATCGCGAATACTTCAAGTCTCTAAAATCGAGACTTATTCGCATAAAGTAAGCGTCCTGAACATTATCAGTAAACTGCTGACAGCTCAAAATATTAAAATTCTCTTCGTAAAAAAAAGAAGTTACTTTCGAGATTATTCCTTTCCCATCCGGGCATTGAATTAAAAAGGTAATTTTATTTTCTGACATGAATTGATTTTCGGAAGGGGTTTGATTTAAGGCGAATTTATTCAAAATTCACTATATTGACAGAATAACAGCAGTACCCTTTTTGAAGTGATTGAAGTAGCAGAAGAGAATAAAGAAGAACGTACCTTATCGGATCAAATACTTTGGGCTGAATGGCTCGACACAGAAAGTTTTTTGATTATCACCGAAGTACCCACTCTTGATCGGCTGAAGGCCGGCATGTCCTATCCAATCAATGAACTAATAAGAGAACAAGATTTAGCTCGTGTCACCAATTATTTTCAACAATTAGATTTTGGTTCATCTGTTATTCAGTTTGGACTTAAAATAGGAAACACAAATACAATCGGAATCAACTGTGTAACGCTCAAGGATGGTAATCATGTCAAATGCCTTTGGAAAATTGGCGACATCCAAAAAAATGATTCACTACAGTTAATGGCCATGGCTGCACATGATTTGAGAAGTCCAATAAACTCAATTATTGGATTGACCAATGTACTTCAGCTGATGTTAAAGAATGACAGCATTGATACGAAGGAATTTGGAGGCATGGTTTCAATGATTAAAACGAGCTGTAATAACGCTTTGGATTTTAGCGAAGACCTACTTGAGTTATCTGAAATAGAATCAAGTAATTACGAGCTTAAAAAGGAGTCTGTGAATGTCAACCATTTTATGAAAAGTTTTGTTGATACACACCGATTGGTAACCTTAAAAAAAGGGATTAAGGTTGATCTTATCACGACATTAGATGATGACACTTCTTTCCTCATCAATGAAAGTAAGCTGACAAGAGTATTGGGAAATCTATTGTCAAACGCGACAAAGTTTAGCCAGCCGAATGGAACTATTCAATTCAAACTTAAAAATGTGAATTCTTCTATTATAATTCAGGTAATTGACGAGGGAGTAGGAATGCCTCCTGAAATTGTTGACAATCTGTTCGTCAAATTTGGGAAATCAAAACGTTTAGGATTAGAAGGTGAAAAATCTCATGGATTAGGAATGTCAATTGTAAAACAGATCATCAATCTACACAGTGGGAGAATTACCGTAGATAGCAAAGAAGGACTTGGAACAACTATTAGTTTAATATTTAGAAATAATTTGTAAAATCATGGGGAAAATTATAATAGCAGACGACTCATCGTTTCAAAGAAAAATTCTTGGTGATATTATTTCAGCGATTGGGCATGAAGTAGAAGCAGTAGAGTCAGGACAAGCACTTCTAGACAAGGTAGCCTCAGAAAAATATGATGGAATTTGTTTGGATTTGCTCATGCCAGAAATGACGGGAATTGAAGTTTTGGAAAAATTACAACCTATGGAAAATGTACCTCCTGTTATTGTAATCTCAGCGGATATTCAAGTAAAGAAAAAAGAACAATGTTTGGCCTTAGGCGCTAAAGCCTTTGTCAATAAGTACATAGAGAAAGATTCTCTGGAAGCAGTTTTTAAAGAACACTTAATCAACGTATAAGATGCTTTCGGAAAAACAAAAAGATGCAATCACAGAAATCGTCAATATCGGCGTTGGTAAAGGTTCGGCTACATTAAGTCAAATGCTCAACGAGGAAATCATTCTCAATGTTCCGTATGCCAATGTGATATCATTTGACAAAGTTCTTTTGGAATTCGAAGATCTACATGTCAAACAGGTACATGCCGTAGAGATGCAATTCCGAGGAGAATATCAAGGATTGGCTAATGTCATATTATCTACTGACAGTGCGAGCCACTTGGCGGCAGTATTAACCGGGTTATCTACAGATTCTCCAGATTTAATTCAGATGAAAGATGGTGTTATTACCGAAGTAGGAAACATTATTCTTAATGCAGTAATGGGCTCATTTGGAAACATTCTTGCCGTTCCATTTGAATATAATATTCCGCAAAGCTTTGAAGGTGATATTTCAGATTTATACCATCACTTGGACCAAGAGAAATATAGCCAAGTCCTAATATGTAGAACAAATTTCACAATTAAAGATCGAAATATTGAAGGTGAAATATTAATCATGTATGAAATTGGTTCTTTCAATAAATTAAAAGACTTGTTGGACACTATGATCGATTAAAAGAATTAATCCTCGTACAATTCTGCACGATGAGGTTTCAAAGCATCTCTAACTAAAATCATGTTTGCTTCTTCTACAACTAGAAATGCTATAGCATGAAGATCATTTTCAATGGTCGTGCCAAAACCGAAATGATTTATTGACTGCTTTTCAGCATATTCTCCTAAATGGATCGCATGGTGTTCTGCCGTTTTTTCAGCATCAGGACCATGCATATCCCATATCAATTTTATTTTTCTTTCCATTGCACCCTATTATTTCAATTTATCTTGAAATGCCTTTTTAAACTTTTCCACTTTCGGTCTAACCACAAAATTACAATATGGTTCAGAGCCATGAGTAGTAAAATAGTTTTGATGGTAATTTTCAGCTACATAGAACTTTTCAAAAGAAGTGATCTCAGTGACAACAGGATCATTAAAAACACCTGAATTATTCAGCTGATCCTTGTAATTGGTTGTCAATTCTCGTTGAATTTCGTCATGATAAAAAACAACGGAACGATATTGGGTACCAACATCATTTCCTTGACGATTGAGTGTTGTTGGATCATGAGTCTTCCAAAATACTTCGAGAAGGTCTTCAAACGAAATCATTTCAGGGTCAAATGTTATTTGCAACACTTCAGCATGCCCTGTTGTACCTTCACAAACAGCTTTATAAGTAGGATCAACCACAGTTCCACCACTATATCCTGATTCCACTTTACTGACCCCTTTTATTTGCTGGAAAATTGCTTCTGTACACCAGAAACATCCATTACCAAAAGTTGCTATTTCCATCTATCCGATCTTTTTTTCTTAATTAAATGAGTCCAAAACTGGCTATTCATGGACTAATCATTCGTCAAAACGTATTTCCACCTACTTTGGTTAACGATCCAACCACATTTTAAATTCAACTACTCGTTCTCTGGCTACAATCATATTTTCCGAGTCCATAGTATTCATAACAATTTTCAGTCTACTATTTGAAAACGAGATGATATCCTTAATCTCTGACATCTTAATAATGTACTTTCGATTGATTCTAAAAAATTCACTTGGATCCACCATATCATTGATTTGATCTAAAGTGTAGTCAACGATATATTTTTTTCCTTCAGTCGTGTCTAGATAAGTAGTGCGATCAGTACTATGGAAGCATACAGTTGATGAAATAAGGACCGTTTTGAGATGTTCACCTACTTTAATTAAGAATTGCTCTTTGAAATTTTTCGAACTTTTAACAATCAAAGAATGAATCATTTTAGCATCAATAATTGAATGATTCCCTTGAAGATCATATTTCTTTAGTGCACGTTGCAAGTCATCTTCTCTTATTGGTTTGAGCAAATAGTCAATACTATTGACCTCAAAAGCTTTTAATGCATATTGATCATACGCAGTGGTGAATATGATTGGGCAAGAAACTTCCACTTGTTCAAATATTTCAAAGCTTTTTCCATCAGCAAGTTGAATATCAAAAAATGCAAGGTCCGGTTTATCATTTTGCTGAAACCATGATACACATGACTTAATACTATCCAGTTGCTCCAAAATCACTAAATCAGGAATCATTTTTTTGAGTTATTTAATCAATTGTGTTACCGCGGGGGCTTCGTCTTCTACAATGAGTACATTCATGTTTGAGCCGAAATTATAAGTGGTATATTCACTAAAAACTGATTCTCTTTGTTTTCAACCATGACTTTTTCCTTAGTTAAAAACTCATAGCGAGCAATGATATTATTCAATCCAAGCTTATTCGAATCTTCTTTAGCCCTTGAAAGAGGATTAATGTTATTCGTTACTTGTAATCGGTTATCATCTAGTTTCAACTTCACTTTCAAAGGGTGATTCTTGGAAATTTCATTGTGCTTCAGACAATTTTCAATCAACATCTGCAACGTCAATGGCGGCAATTTTTCACCTCCTTTCAACTTATCTAAATCTGAAAATTCAACTTCCAAATTTTCTCCAAACCTAATTTGATTTAGAAAAACAAACGATTTCACCAATGCAAGTTCCGTTTTGAGTTCGACTAGTTCATCATATTGATGATCCAACACATATCGATAGACATCGGATAACTTATGTATAAAATCGACCGCCTTATTTTGGTCAGCATACACTAAAGAAGTCAACGCATTGAGACTATTAAATAGAAAGTGCGGGTTAACCTGATTCTTGAGTGATTCAAATTTTGCGGTCAAATTCTCGTTCTCGAGTTGAGCAACATACCTAATTTCCTTTTTCAATTGCATCAAAAAAGCTCTACCATGCATAAAAACATTAATCGATAAAGTGATAGCGAGTGGAATTTTTAAAAGGCTATAGATGCCTTGAGTTCTAATTACTTGGAAAACATCTTTATCGAAGCGAACCATTGCATAAACATGAACGATTAAAAGAGAAGCCACCGTTGTAAACACGACAAGTGATGTCAAGCTAATGATAAAAGTTTTGACAGGTTCATCCACCCAACTCCATCGTTTGATGATATAACTGATTATTTCTCGACAACCATTTGCTAACAATGTCCAAAACATAAAAGAAGTAAAAATGTGAACATACAATTCTGATATTCTTTCTTCCGAAATACATTCAATACATGACAATACGGCAATCATCGTACCTCCTAAAAAAGGGACTATAAACCATCGCATCCACCAAACATCGAGATAGTAACCTGCTAATTCTTTTATGTTTTTGTTAGTCATAATTCACTCCAAAATAATGAGAAGAAATCAAATAAAAAAAGAGGAGCCCCCTATTAATTGGAAGCTTCTTTATTACACTTTTTTTGATAATAAATGGCAGAGGACTTTCCCCAAGTTGGAGCCAAAGCATTGGATGGTTCGTAATTATCAAACAGTTTTAATGAATGATCAACTAGTTGACACGCCTCTTCTTCTCCTTTTCCAAAAAATTGGGCTGTTCCATGCTGCATTTGTGCCATAAACAAAGTGGCCCTAGGATTAGTTGGCTCCATTTGCATGGCTTTTCCAAAGTCTGCATAGATTCCTGGTGAAAGGCTTTGCCCTCTTGTTGCAGGATCTACCCCAATCTTGATCATATTGATAAATCCTTTCAGCGCTATGGTTTCTACATTTTCACTGATGTTGTTGGCCGATTTTAAAGATGCCATCGCTTGATCAAGAATTGCATCTTTTGCTTTTAAATCAGCAATTTCAAATGCTTTGAACAAGTAGGATAAAGAGGCATAATAAAACGGTTCCCATTGGTCCTTTTCTGCTTCACCAATTCGAGTAAATTGATTAGCCATTACATCATATTCGCTATTTTCAGATACAACATACAGTTTTTCTATGGATCCAACCATCGCTTTTTCAAATGATTTTCCACCTCCAGCAAATGCTGTTGTACTCATTAACGTTATTAGTATAAATGATAAAGTTTTCATGATTGTTTTGATTTAGTTTTAATAATTTATTCTACTTTAATTGATATGGTTTTATCTTCTTTAACTGTGAACTTGGAATCTTCAAAAGAAGCTGGTCCAAAGAATCCTCTTGCGTCATTAGAAAACCCATATGGTTCTATTGGAATTCCAAAAAAAGTCTTGTCTAGGTCATTGTTGTCATTCTCATCGTGATATACACTGGCAGCATAAATTCCTGGCTTCAAATTCTGATAGGTTACAACAGCAGTTTTATCGTCTCTAATTGACACTACTTTTGTTTCTCCATTCTTTAAAAATTGGTCTTCCTTATCGAATAAAGTGACCGAAAGTTTCCCTTCATCGTTTTGAAGGTTATTGATCTGAACCTTGAGCGTAACACCTTCAATTCCTTTGAACGAAAGTGTGACAATACTCAAAATGATAATGATACAAATAATTGAATTTTTCATAATGATTTGATTTATTAAAAGTTGATTTAAAGGTTTTCTAATTGATTAACTGTCTTGTCCTTGCTAAGTGTGATGAACATTCCTACAAAAAAGAATCGCTTGGCTTGCTGACCTATTGGCATGGAATCAAAAGTACCGTTGGCATTAGGTATATCTGCATAATCATAACCGAACACATTGTCACGTCCGAATAGATTAGAAATGGAGGTATAGAAAATAATATTGGGTCTGAATAGATATGCGCAGTTAAAACTTACTTGACTGAAAACAGGTGTCATTTCCCCGTTAAATTCATCCTCATTTGGATTGTTATAAGGTCTTCCTGAATTGAAATTATAAGAAGCACCTAACTGTATCTTTATTGAAGGAATAAATTGTTTATAAACGATTGACAAATTGTGTTTAGAAGCAAACTCTGGCATGACTTGGTATGGATAATGCTGATAATCTCGTTCTGTATCTAAAAAAGAGTAAGACACCCAAACATCTACATTCTCAACAGTTTTACTATCCCTAAAAAATAAATCTACACCTCTTGCATACCCATGGCCACCATTGTTATATGTCATAGGATTAAACGCATCGTTCGGATCAAATTTGACAAGGTCATCATAATTCTTATAGTATAGCTCCCCCCTGATTGTTCGACCATTCTTAATCGCTTGATAGCTCACCATATAATGATCGGCCTGTTCATAGTTGACTTGCGTAGATTTTAGCAGGAGATCATTCTGGGGCAGCTGATGAAACTTACCATATGCAATCGATACTTGAGATTCTTCACCTGTCTTGAGTGCCATTGATAATCTAGGTGACAATACATGTTCATCAAAAACTGAATAGTAAGCATGTCGTACTCCTCCTCGAATGGTCCAGTTATTGGTGATGTAATAGTCCGCCTCTAGGAATGAAGAACTCAAATGATTATCAAATCCCAAATTATGCTGAGATGCATCCTCAAAAGTGACTTCATCTGTCTCTTTAGAATAGATCCACTCCCCTCCAACTTTGATCGATACTTGTCCAATATCAGTGCTCAGGTTGGATTTAACATGATAACCAGAAGTATGATTCTTAATTAATATTTCATTGAAAATTATGTCCTCTGAGGTTTCCCCAACTGATCCACCTAAGTAGATTGAACTGTTTTCCCCAACTGCTATTTGATAACTAGAATTGAGATAGAGATTCTTGTTCAACATGTCTGTCAAATCACCATCTGGACGATTTACGCTTGGCATAACCGCCCTGAAACTACTTTGATCATAATTTGTATATAGTTTCAACATATTGCTTTTACCAACTTGTTGTCTCAACATAAAAGTCCCTCCTGTTGATGTGTAAGCTTCCTGCCAATCCGTTTCTTGCTCAACAACAGCTGTATATGGGTTCAAGTTGATATGCATAACTTCTCCAAACACAGAACCCGTCTCCCATTTTTGTGTATGTGATCCACCAAGACCAACCGTCATGATTGACAAATCAGTCTGTGTTTGTTCAGGCATATCGGTAGAATTCAATGACAGTACAGATGACAATGCTTGTCCGTATTCTGCAGAATAGCCCCCTGTACTAAAAAATGTACCTTTAAATAAGAAAGGGGAAAATCGACTTCTACTAGGAATGTTTTGCGGTGTAGAAAGGTAAAAATTATGTACTTTGATTCCGTCAATGAAAGCTTGAGTTTCATTGGAAGTCCCTCCTCTAACGAAAAGTCTTCCTGATTCTCCATTATTCGTCGTTCCAGGCAAAGTATTCAAAGCTGCTGGAATATCTGCTAGAGCACCAGCAGTCATTGCTACATCAAGAGGTTTCAATATTACCGACTTTTTCTCTGCGCTTGCTTCAAAACTTCCTGCGGTAATTGTTACGCCAGAAAGTCGATTGACCTCCTCTTGCATTTTAATGTCCAATTGAATTTCATGGTCGAGGCTTATTGTAAATTCAAAAGGTAAATACCCAACAAAAGTGGCCATAAGTATTTGTTCACCCTCTTGTGTAGTTGAAAAAGAGAAAGATCCATCTAATCCACTGGTTGCTCCATCATAAGTATCCTTGATATAAACATTGACACCTAGTAGACCTTCGCCATTTTCGTCTTTTACCAAGCCCTTGATCTCAGTTGCTAAAACGGATCTCGCTACTGCGAATAAAATTAGTGTGGTTATTAATCTAGTCATTTGAGTTTGTGATTGATTTCAACAATACAAACTTGAATGATTGAAAGGTGGAGAAAAATTCAACCTAAGTGAATTGTAATATTAGTTTACTCAACTGTAGAATATTCAGTATGAGTTGAAAATGAAAAAAGAGGAGTATTAACTCCTCTTTTTGAACTAATTGAGTATTTGACCTACCTAGGTTTCATTCATTTCTTAAAGCATTGACTGGGTTGGCGTTAGCTGTTCTAAACGCGCGAAAACCAATGGTGAAAAATACCAACGCAATGGTAATGGCGCTTCCAAGTAGAAAACTAAAAGGCGAAATACTGATTCTATAAGAAAAATCCTCAAGCCACCAATCGGCTAACCAATATGAAATAGGCACTGCTATCACCATAGCTATGAGTGTTAACCAAATGAATCTTTTCGAAAGCATCAATACTAAGCCTGCAACTGATGCACCCAGTACTTTCCTTATTCCAATTTCCTTCATTTTTTGACTTGCGACAAACATTATTAGACCATATGAACCAAGACAAGATATTAAAATGGCAAGAATTGAAAAATTACTTACCACTTTTCCTAACTGTTCTTGTGTAGCATAAATCTGGTTAATCTGTTCATCCAAAAAAGTATGATCAAAAGTCTCATTGGGAAAATGGGTATTCCACAAATTTTCAATTTCACTTAAAGTTTCAGGCACGTTTAAATTATGTAGTTTAATAGAAAAAGTATTGAATTGTGGAATGCTTATATCCATGATCAATGCACCAATGGGTTGAGTCAAAGGCATGAAATTGAAATTTTCAATCACTCCTATTACTTTACCTTCCTTTCCTTCGATGTTAATCGATTTTCCAATGGCTTCCTCAAGTGAACCAAATTGATACTCTTCAATAGCCTTTTCATTAATTATAAATGCCTCTTCTGGGTCCGAGCTGAATTCCTTCGAAAAATTACGACCCGATAATATTTCTATTTCATACACCTCTAGAAAATCATAGTCCACTGCAAAAACAGGAGCCAGAATATTATCTTCCGCGGTAAAACCTTCAGGTATAGCATTTCTATTGACTACTCCTTGACCAGGCGCATTCGCAGAAATTGTACTTCCTTCTACCCCAGGTATGGAAGCCATGGCTTCCTCAAATGAATTTAATCTAGTCCGCTTTTCATCACTTACGCCTCCAAAAACATTATTGAAATTTTGACTTTGGACCGGAACGTTAACCATTAGATCCTTTTTAAATCCCAAGGGTTTATTTCTCAATAAATCAAGTTGCTCACGTACCACCAATGTTCCTGAAATAAGAATAATGGAAATGGTAAATTGCACAACTATCAATCCTTTTCTAAACGACAGTCCTCCTTTAGCATTTGTGGAGCTTAAGCCCTTTAATGTATATACTGGTGATATTTTTGTTACAAAGAATGCTGGGTAAAGACCTGCCATTATACTTGTTAAAATAAATAGTAAAATAAATCCCAACCAAACCCATGGCGTGTACAATACAGCAACTTCCAATTCTTTACCTGTCATTTCATTAAGAACAGGCAATAGAAATACTGTCGCTATAAATGCCAGTATTGATGCGAAAGCAGTAGTTACAAAAGACTCTCCTAAAAATTGATTAACTAGACTTGTTTTCCATGCTCCCATAACTTTTCTCATTCCGATTTCCTTCGTTCTTTGAAGAGATCGAGCAGTGGATAGATTAATGAAATTGATACATGCTATAATTAAAGTTAATGCTCCAACCGCAATGAAGATATAGAGGAATGTCAAATTACCAGGTGGTTCAGACTGGGCGCCAACGTCCGAGTTTAAATGAATATCATGTAAAGGTTGCAGCTTAAAGGACTGCCCTTTCCGCATTGGTTCAGGAATTTTGTTATTCACAAAATCGACAAACCTTTCTTCAACGCTTTCAGGATTCGCTCCTTCTTCTAACAAGACATAAGTAAAAGAATGCGATACCATATAGTTTCGCTTAAAATTTCGACGAAGACCTGACCCTAAAGGTTCAGGTTCAACATCTAACATGTTTTGATAGGGAGCAAGGATATTAAAATGAAAATGAGAATTATTTGGAAAATCTTTTACAACACCTGCTATTTTAAAAGACTTTCCTTCCATACTGATCTTTTTCCCAATGACTTGAATAGTTCCAAAATATTTTTCGGCTATTTCTTCATTGAGTAAAACAGTAAAAGGATCATGTAAGGCGTTTTTAATTGATCCATGCACAAAATTGTAATCAAAAATTTCGAAAGTTGAAGAATCAGCAAACCATACACCTTCTTCTTCAAACTTTTTTGGTTCTATTCCAATTCCTTGATCAATTAATACACTGATATTTCGGGGAAACATTCTCGCTGTTTTTTCTATCTCGGGAAAAAAACCATCGAAATGTTCAGCAAATACAGGAGGAATTCTTGCAATATCAAAATCACCAATGAAATACTCAACTCTATAAATCCTATCCTTCTTCGAATGAAAGTTATCATAACTCAACTCATCACTTACGAAAACAAAAATTAGCAGGCAGCATGTCAAACCTCCTGTTAAGCCGAGGATATTAATTAAGCTAAACGTCTTGTGTTTTACTAGATTTCGAAGCGCAATTTTTAAATAGTTCTGAAACATGTTAGTAGCAAGTCTTATGAATATAACCGGTTAGTAGACTCTAACGTGTCTTTATTACCAATTCGGTATTCAATTTTAAGAGTGGACTACAATTGTGATGAACGGTGTATAGCAAAACATTTTAAAGATATTGAATCAAAATAATTTTCAATTTGTTATGCATGCATACTATTTTTACTACTTTTGTTAGCGCCGAGAATATACTTATGCATCAAAATCTCATACAATATGGAAATCACGGAAGAAATTAAATCAATTAGAGGTGGCGAATACCTCATAAAAGAAACTGCAGCTGAAGAAATTTTTATACCTGAAGAGTTTTCAGAGGAACAACGAATGATGGCTCAAGCCACAAAGGATTTTATAGAAAAAGAAATCAGTCCTAATCGTGAGGCTATTGAAAAACAAGAAGAAGGGTTGATGTCCGGTTTGATGACTAAAGCTGGTGAGCTGGGATTATTAGGAATTTCTATTCCAGAAGAATACGGAGGAATGGGCATGAATTTCAATACGTCAATGCTTATGGCAGATATCCTTGGAGCAACTGGTTCATTTTCTACTGCCTATGGCGCACATACTGGAATTGGAACCCTTCCAATCCTTTACTATGGAAATGAAGAACAAAAGAAAAAATATCTACCCAAAATAGCCACAGGAGAATGGAAATCTTGCTACTGCCTGACTGAACCTGATGCTGGATCGGATGCCAACTCTGGAAAAACCAAAGCTGTGCTATCACCTGATGGAAAAACCTACAGCATAACAGGACAGAAAATGTGGATCTCAAATGGTGGCTTTGCAGACTTACTTATTGTTTTTGCTAAAATTGATGATGACAAAAAACTAACTGCATTCTTGGTGGAACGTACTTTCGACGGTATAACCATGAATGATGAAGAAAACAAACTAGGAATAAAAGGTTCGTCTACTCGACAAATCTTCTTTAATGACTGTATTGTTCCAGTTGAAAACATGCTTTCTGAAAGAGAAAATGGTTTTAAAATCGCCGTAAATATTTTGAATATTGGTCGGATCAAGCTAGGAGCTGGAGTGATTGGAGGTTGCAAAGAAGTCACTTCACTTGCTACGAAATACGCTAATGAAAGAAAACAATTCGGAACTTCAATATCCTCATTTGGTGGCATCAAACAAAAAATTGCAGAGATGACCATTAGAACATGGGTTACGGAATCCATATGTTACCGTGCAGGTCAAAATATTGATGACAAAATTGAAGATTTAATCGCACGTGGGACTGACCCAAATCAAGCCAAACTCAAAAGTTTCGAGCAATTTGCAATTGAATGTGCCATTGCAAAAATCCACGGATCTGAAGTTATTGATTATATCGTTGATGAAGGTGTTCAAATCTATGGAGGCATGGGGTTCTCTGAAGAAGCTCCAATGGCACGTGCTTATCGTGATGCCAGAATCTGCAGAATCTATGAAGGTACTAATGAAATCAATAGAATGCTCATGGTTGGCATGGTGCTCAAACGAGCATTAAAAGGTGAACTGAACATAATGGAGCCAGCGATGGCAGTGGCAAAAGAACTCACAAGCGTGCCGTCTTTTGCAACACCTGACCTTTCTAAACCCTTTGCGGAAGAGAAAGATGTTTTGAGCAGATTGAAAAAATCAGTTCTAATGATTGCAGGCAAAGCCGCCCAGACTTTTGGTCCAGCATTCGAACAGGAACAAGAAATCATGATGAACATTGCTGATATGATGATAGAAGTTTACGCCATAGAATCAGCCATATTGAGAGCAGAAAAAGTAGCTTCAATGAAAGGGGAAGAAAATGCTAAAATAGAAGCCGGTATTGCTAAAGTATATTTATATGAAGCAGTAGAAAGAATCAATAAGTCAGGAAAAGATGCTATTATCTCATTTGCTAAAGGTGATGAACTAAAGGTAATGCTTATGGGTCTAAAACGATTCACTAAAATGAATCCTGTCAATACTAAGGAAGTAAGAAGGAATATAGCAGAATTATTAATAGAGAAAAATGAATATGCTCTTTGATTAAACATCAGACATTCCCAAAAATGATCGTTTGATTTTAGAATTTTTCATAGCCATTCTTAAAAGGAATGGCTTTTTTCATATTCTAATCCAACCTTCTACTTCCACATTTTGTCCAGTCAAAATTGAATGGCTTGCGAATAAACCATGCGCATCATAAATCAAATAGGCTTCAAGATTTAAGATTTCAGGAACGCATGATACAGCTGTTTTATTTTCGATCGTATAAGGCCCTAATTCAAAGCTATCTATAAAACCAATCTCTTCACCAATGAAAACATCTTGGTTTATGAACATCCTACATTTTGATTGTCTAAGCGAAACCCTGTTAGATGAATTTAAATGGATAGTATCGTTCCCATAGAAAAAAAACAAAGCGGAGTTTCTTCGATCAGGAATCAGTAAATAATCGTCATTAATATGAATCTCGTATTTTATGGTATCCTTATTTTCAGATGCTGAAAATTGAGTAAGATACTCTTTAAAATATATTCGTTCATCATGTTCTTCAACCTCTAAAACTAATGTGTCTCCCTTTTGAGAAAAATCATTTGAAATAGATTCGCAAGCGCTCTCGTAATCTATGTAATATGATTTTTGATTGTCCTCCAAATTAGAGAAATCAATAGGATTTAAGGTATAAAATGGTTCCATGAATACTTGTTCATCACAAGCCAATAGAAGAAGCAGAAGTATAACTGATTTTAATAATGTGTCTTTTAATATCATAAATAGTAGACACGACTTAAAAAGAATTGGTTGGAGTAGAAAAAATCAATGCATCCTATCAGCTCTAACCTCAAGTTTTCTAATGATTTCACTTTCTGCAGCCAGAAACTCAAACCACCTCTTCATTACATAGCTCTCATCATGATATTTTTTGGCCAGATCTAAAAAAGCATGGTAGTGGCTTGCCTCTGAAATCATGAGTTCATGATAAAAATCTGCGAGGTCTGGATCCTTGATGTTTTTCCATAGAAGCTTAAATCGCTCACAACTTCGAGCTTCTATAAGTCCATTGAGCAATAGTTTTTCAACCAATTGTTGTTTTCGGCTACCTCCTTTTTTTACGATTTGATTGATCGCAATTACATATTCATCCCGTCTTTTTGGCCCAAGTTCAATACCTCGAGCTTTCATTTTTTTTAAAACTCTTTTGAAATGTCCCCATTCTTCTGCTACCAATGAAGTCATGACTTCTACGATCTCTGGAAACTCAGGGTATTGAACAATTAGCGAAATACCTGAGGAGGCAGCTTTTTGTTCGCAATAAGCATGATCAATCAGGATTTCATCAATTTGCATTTCATCGATATTTGCCCATCTTGGATCAGTTGGCAAATTAAGGCCTAATGTTGTTTTATTCTTTTCCATTTTTAATCGAAAAACATCCACCTCAAGCCCATATCAAATGTTCTTGTCATGCCTGGGTAATACGGCGATTCAAAATATCCACCATCTCGTTTCTGATTGATATAATTCAATTTAAAGAATAGTGTCAAATCATTTGATTTCACAATGAAGAAAAAATCAACAGCTGCATAATTGTCCATATTCAAATCATTTTGAATATAGAATTGCTGCGTAATCGGATCATAAGCTTTACCATAAAATTCCGACTGCCACCTTAGGTCAAATCCAATTTGAGTTTCCATGTCATTCTTAAAAAGAATATCAGCATAATACCACCTTCCAAAATAATTCAATTCTGGAGCCCTCATTGTCTCAGGGTTGTCACCTGCTATGTTATTATACACAACCTGATTTTCAAAATGAATTTTACCGTTAATGTTAAAGTCTACTTTACCGCTAATTCGATTTGAGATCAAAGTTCCATTATTCTGTTTTGGTGTCTGGTCATAATCAAAATAAACGAAATCAGTAATAGTTGATGCATCAACCAAAGCTTCTAATCTCACGAAAGGCAATTGGTAAAACACCGAACCTTTGATCGAATTGGCAAATGTAGGATTGAAAGAATTGTGCCATTCATAATGATTTCCTAGGTAGTTATCTGCCATAAAACTTGGACTATATCTACTTCCTGTATAAGAAGCTTTTAAAAAATTATTTTTGAAATATCCCTTAAAAAAGAATAGTCCATCATCGGATAGTTCTGCTTTACCACCTAGTTCATTCTTTTTTGTAATTAACAATCGCAAATCTCCTCCTAAATAATTTTCTTTCACTACGCCATAAGGGTTTAAAAAACTGTATTTAAAACTTAAATCTCGATGTTTCACATATCCTGTATAGTATATTCGATTGGCTATTCGACCTTTTATCCCTGCTTCTATTCTATACTCTTCGAATTGGGCTGCATCCAATGTAGAGTCAGTCCTAATTAAGAATTCATCATAATACTGAGCCGATGCAGGACTCTCATCGACATATTCATTGACAGATTTAGTATACTGAACAGAATTATATACTTCGAAAAATGGTTTTAATGAGTATTGATGATATAGATGCCACCTGGATCGAAGGTCTGCACTGAAAGCATCGGCAAGGTTAATTGATGAGTTTTGATACTGAAAATAATCCTCGGGATCAGTGTCAGTCCTGATGCCTCCAGTCTCAGTTACGTAATGTTGAAATCTATACGCATGAAACATCAAATGATATTTCCTATTTTTGGTTCTATAAAAAGTATGCAAATCAATCGTTGTATTTGCCACTTGACTTTCCTTCAAAGATGCGGACCCAATCTGTTTTTCGGATGAAATCTTATAAATATCAAATCCAATATTCCAATCTGGTGTAACATTTCGAGAAAACTCAAAATCGACAATATTTCTACCAGACCCTCCAAAAACGACTCCCAAATAAATATACGGTGACTTGGAATCGTAGTATTTAAATTCATCCGCTGTTTTCACAAAAGGATCATACGCATTAAAACCTGTGGTTCTCCCTATCGTCTCAGGTACGGAATAATACATTGGCACCATTGCCGTACCATTGTTACCAAGGTCATAGTAGAACTTGTCCTTATTCTTTTTGGTCTCGAATGATGAAAAACCGTAGAGGGTACTATCCATAGTATGGAAAAGCGTATCACTATGCTTTAAATCGCCTTGTAGGATGAATTTCGTTGAAGATGGTCCATAGACCAACTTTGTAGAATCGTCCACAATTTGAGCTATCCCTTGCGTACAGCTAATAATTAATAAGAATACTAGACACTTTATAGTTTTCACAAGGGGGAATTAAACTTCTTTCTCAATGATTTCGATCAATGTTTTTTCAAAGGTATCACGATCCTCAATATTTATTAATTGTTCTCTCGGCTTTTGTGATAAAAAATCCTCCAAACTTGGTAATTCATTATCAAAAATCACCCCAACTTTCAAACTATCATCAATCCTGTCTGCAATTTCTCGTTTTGCCCTTTGAATTGAATATTTCTGAGGTGTATTATATAGTATTACAAAATCTGCTAGAACATGATTTGATTTCAATTCAATTAATTCTCCAATTGGCCAATATTCGCTTTCATAAAAAGCACGTTGATAATCAACGACCAATATTCGACCTTCTGGTCGAATAGGTCCTATAAATTTCTCATTTCCTAAAAGGACGCAATGGAGTTCATTATGGTTATAAATCAATTCTGAAATTCCCAGTACTAAATGAGATGCTATGAAAACATTCTCAACTGTACCTTCAATTCTTTTTAAATAAGAAAATTCATTCTTCTTAATTTTCAAATTAGCATTCACCTTCTGTTTTCTATCAATAATTAATGCGGAATCCTGAGTATGTTGAATAAAAATTAGCTTTAACAAAAGCAAGATTTCCAAAGGTGTTGGCTCATTCATCAAAGTATTCAAGGAAATGACAGGAGTTTCAAATTCCACAGATTTCCATATTCCACGATTGAATAAGTAAAGACTTAACTGCTTAGTCAAGAATGTGAGTAGCGAGAATGGATAAAACAAAATCTTTTTGAAAAGAATCATTTCGCAAAAATATTAATATTAACCACCAATAAACGATGGTTATAGTTCATTAAATTTAAGCGCTACTAAAAACAACTCTATGAAAATAAATGAAGTGATATCCTTACTTAATCGATGGGCTCCCCCTAGCTATCAAGAATCGTACGATAACGCAAGGTTGATTGTAGGAGACAGCAATGCAGAATTAACATCTGCACTAATCAGTTTAGATTGTACGGAGATAGTGGTTGAAGAAGCAATTGAGAAAGGAGCCAATTTGATAATTGCTCATCACCCAATTGTTTTCAAAGGATTAAAATCATTGACAGGCAAAACGTATGTTGAAAGAACAATATTAAAGGCTATCAAGAATGAAATTGCAATTTTCAGCATTCATACGAATCTTGACAATGTGAATAGCGGTGTGAACAAAAAAATATGTGATTTGGTCCAGCTCAATAAATGTAAAATATTGGCTCCTAAAAGTAATACACTTACTAAACTCGTAACCTTTGTACCTCCTGAGAACAAAGATGAAATCTTAAAGAAATTATATGCTGTTGGAGCAGGCAACATTGGAAACTATGATCAATGTAGCTTTCAAATTGAAGGTACAGGTACTTTTAGACCTAACCAGAAAGCAACTCCTTATACAGGAACACCAGGAAAGCAAGAATGGGTCAATGAATCGAGAATAGAGCTTGTATTTGAAGCTCACCGACAATCCAAGATCATAGATCAATTAAAGAATTCACACCCTTATGAAGAAGTTGCTTATTACCTCACTGATTTGAAAAATTCTAATCAAGATATAGGTGCTGGAATGATTGGCGAACTTGAAAAGGAAATCGATACTAGCGTTTTTTTTGAGAACATTAAGAAAACATTCAATTTAAAACTACTCAAGCATACAAATGTTCATAAAGATAAAGTGAGAAAAATTGCTGTTTGTGGAGGATCTGGTAGCTTTCTTTTAGGTAAAGCGATTCGTGAAGGAGCAGATGTATTTATCACTTCTGATTTCAAGTATCATGAGTACTTTGATGCCGACAACCGTATCATCATTGCAGATATTGGTCACTATGAAAGTGAAGTGTTTACAAAAGAATTGATTTATGATTTTTTAATAGAAAAAATACCTAATATTGCAGTCAATTTGTCAGAGAGGGTCACAAATCCTATTAATTATTTTTAGAAATTCATGGAAAGCACAGTAGCTCAAAAGCTTGAAGCACTCACAAAATTACAAGCAATAGATTCAGAATTAGACGAAATTATCAAAGTCAGAGGAGCACTTCCAGAGGAAGTAATGGATCTAGAGGACGAGGTTGCGGGATATGAAACCCGAGTAAATAACCACAACAATGTAATTGTTGAATTAGAGATCTCAGTCACCAACAATAAGACTGCGATAAAAGATGCTGAAAAATTAATTCAGAAGTACGAAGAGCAGCAGATGAACGTCAGAAACAACAGAGAGTATGACGCCATCACTAAAGAAATAGAACTTCAGCAGTTGGAGATTCAAATTCTTGAAAAGAGAATTAAAGAAACTCACGCAAAAATCGAAGCGAAAAACGAAGAGATTGGAGCTACTAAAGAAACGCTTGAGGAAAGAAAAAAGGATTTAGACAATAAGAAAGGAGAGCTTTCTACCATCACTCAGGAGAGTGAGGATGAAGAAAAAAAACTGACCAAAGGAAGAGAAAAAGCTTCTAAAGGCATTGAAGAAAGACTGCTAACCTCTTATAATAAAATTAGAAGCAACGTCAGAAATGGTTTGGCAGTTGTTCCAGTGAAAAGAGGAGCTTGCGGTGGTTGTTTCAATGTTGTACCTCCACAAAAACAGGCAGAGGTTAGAGAGCGTAAGAAATTAATCGTTTGCGAACATTGCGGAAGAGTTTTAGCTGATGTTGAAGAAGTTATCGAAGTTGAGAAGAAACCAGCAAGAAGAAAAAAAGCAGCGGCTAAATAAATTGTAGTTGGAGAAAATTATATTCAATAAAAAAATAATCAAAAAGGTGAGTTACGCTCACCTTTTTTTGTCTTTACTCCTCAGTTTAACCCATTACAATCTCACAGCATTATCCAAACCTCTAGATAAGGAACCCGCCTTATATAGTGCGTACTCTGATATCTTAAAACTAAAATTAGAATCAGGTAGAGAAAAGCTTCATCGAATAATCCCAACCCAATCTCAACTTGGCCATTATCACTACATATCAAGTTTGGCAGATGTATTCGAAGTTCTAGTTACCGAAGATGAAAGTGTATACAAAAAATTCGAAGATAGTGAGGAAGATCATCTAAAAGGACTCAAAGACCTTGAAGATGGTGATGCTCATAAGCTTTACTACTCGGCTGAAATCAAAATTCACTGGGCTGTTGCAAAAATGCTGTTTGATGACGAAGTAAAAGCTGGATGGTCTCTAAAATCAGCATACGGCGATATTGAAGAAAACATCAAAGATTTTCCCGACTTTTCTGCTAACTACAAATCATATGGGACTTTACATGTATTATTTGCGGTAGTGCCTGACAGTTATCATTGGTTGTTGAGACTTTTTGGAGTTAAAGCAAATAGCATCCAAGGTTGGGAAGAGCTAAACTTAGTTGAAAAAGCAAACCCCTATTGGATTGAGACAGGTTTAACCAAAGCCATGATCGCTATCAACATTATCAACAATGAAGAGAAATCAATGAAGATATTGGATGACCTTCTCTCTGCGCAAAAAGACAACCTTATCATCAATTATTTGTATCACAATGCACTCATTAAATATGCAAGAAGTGAAGAAGCCTTAGAGGGTTTAAAAAAGCTCACTTATACGAGTAGAAGTTATTTTCCGATTTTCAACATCTACTACAAAATCGGTGAAATCTATATTCAAAAGCAAAACTATGCTTTAGCCCGGCTCTATTATTCAAGGTTCTTGAATATGCATGAAGGGACGAATTACATCAAAGATACTTGGTTTAAAATTTTTCTTACTTTCTGGTTAGAAGGCAATGATAAAATGGCCGAAATCCATTGGCTAAAAGCCAAAAAGACAGGCAGAGCTTTTGTATCAGCAGATACCAATGCAGAAGACATATTGAGTCGAGATCATTATCCCAACAAAACACTGATAAAGGCACGACTCGCTATTGATGGAGGTTATTTTAATCTGGCAAATCAAGCACTCGGTGGAATCAAACAAGGCTTCCTTACAAATAAAAAAGAAGAATGTGAGTACTTCTATCGATACGCCCGGCTTTATGATAAAGAAGACAAACAAGAAGATGCAATTTTCTACTATTTAAACACTATCAAAAAAGCGAATAGAGAAAATTGGTACTATGCACCAACCGCATCATTGTACATTGGCTATATCTATGAAGAATCTTTGGAATATGAAAAAGCCCAATATTTCTATGAAAAAGCCCTTTCTTACAAAAAGCATAAGTACAAAGCAGGGATTGATAACAAAGCATTGGCAGCCTTAGAATTGCTTAAAGAGAAATACCCGTTGGAAGAAGAATAAACAATGAAGGCAGATTAGTACCGCATAGATTTTCAATCTCAATTAATTTCCAAAAATGTACCGCAAACCGATCTGCATTCTCCATATAGAAGAGCTATTTCTTACTGTCCAACCCTCATCCCTATCAGAATAATTATATATCGGTTGGCCAGTCGTTGGCTCAAAACCTTCCAATTGAAGTAGATTATAAGTATTGAATTGTACTTCGTATTGACGTCCCCATTCATTGTTTAATAAATTGGCTAAATTTTCTACATCCAATGTCAATTGAATTCTGTTAGGCTTACCAGCTACTTCCAATTTAAATTCTTGCATAACTCTCATGTCAATGATTGCTGTCCAAGGCGTTCTGGCTCCATTTCTCTCGGCTATACGTCCTCTATTCTCACTTAAATAATCATCTCTCTCAATAAATGCATCTAGTTGACTCCAAAGATCAGCTTGTGTAGCAGCGTCTGCTGGCACATCGCCAGAGCCAAAAATAATTTCACTTTGATCTCTTGGTATATAAGCTTGATCATTTCCTGAAGAACCATCATTATTCAAATCACCGTTAACAATATAACTAAACGGCGAACCTGATTGACCATTAAAATATACTCCAATAGAAGTGGATGCAAAATCTGAGTAATCAAAAATGTAATTCACATTTGCAAGTATTCTATGTCTTAAATCCCAAACAGCATAGCTTAAGATATCTGCATTCGGGCTTCCAGGTGTCGGATTATATTCCCATCCTGAATTCGCCGTTGTATGAGTTCCTCCATTTACATCTTTAGCTAACCCATAGGTATAAGCTACTGAAGCAAAGAAATTTTTAGACCAAGATTTAGTTAGTTGGCCCGTAAAACTCATTTGATAACCTTTGTTCGTATTGGTTAATAAAAAGACATCAAAGAAGTTATCATTGATTTGATTTGATGAATAAGTAGGTCTATCATTTTCAAAAGGTATGGTCCCATCAGATTCAGGCAATTGTAAATTTTGATATTGAATAGCATTGATCGCTTTAGAGTAGATAGCTTCAACGGTCCAAGTTAAATCATTGGGCAACTTACCATCTAAGGCCAAGTTGGCTCTTAAAGTTTGAGGCATTTTAAAATTCGAATCCAGAATATCAATCTGAGAAGTTGGAGCATTGGCTTGCAGTGCTTCTATTTCTGTTCTAACCGCAGGATCATCTACTCCTACGCCCAATTGATCAGCGATGTAATATTCGTAAGTTCTGTTGCCGTCTGGGTAAAGGTTAACATTAGCTCCACTGTTTCCTCTTACACTCGTCAAAGAGGTACTAGCTCCAGAATTTGAATAAACATTTGACATCCAAACAAAGGGTACTCTACCCGTGAAAACACCTATTCCACCTCTTAATTGCATACTTTTATCTCCTTTCAAATCATAGTTGAAACCTACCCGAGGAGACCAAAGCAACTGACCACTTGGAACGTCTTGTGTGTCTATTCCAAATTCTTGTAAAAACAAAGGGTTCGCATTTGGCTTATCGAGAAAAAAGGGTACATCAACTCTTAACCCAGCTGTAATTTTCAATTGATCGTTGGCTTCCCATTCATCTTGTACATAGAGACTTGACTGTAAAAAACCAACATCCACAGGTTGAAATCTGTCATTATAATAATCCAAAGAATAACGAACTCTAAACCTTCCAAATTCACCTAGTTGGTCATTAAAAAAATTATCTAAGCCATCATATTCATAATGACCTGGATATCTATTTACAAAAGAGTTATAGATATTAAAAAACTCATTGTGCGTTCCAAAAGTAAGCACATGTTTATTTTTAAAAATGGTGAAATTGTTAGTTAATTGACCAATTCCCTGTTCTAATACATTACCGACAGAACTCCGTTGTGAGCCAGCAATGATGGTAGTCCCATCATCGGTATCTATTTCCACCTGAGGAAACAATGCGCCATAATTGTCCAAATTCCTCTTACGGTTGATTGAAGTATATCCAACAATTAAATTATTAGACATATTTTCTCCAAACCGACTTCTTAATTCCACTATGGTTGAATTACTCTCTACATCATTCAAATATCCATTATTACTAAACTGAAAGAAATTTTGTGATCTTCCTATGTTTTCATCTGTAGCTTTTAAAAAGCTATGCCTAACTGTCAATTGATGATTTTCATTGATATTCCAATCAATTTTACCAAACAGTTTATTGTTTTTTGCCTGTGGCACTAATGTCCCATAGCTGCCAGCTTCATAATTATAATTTGTCAATAAGTGATTATGAACAGCCTCTACAGTCTCGGTACTGATGAGTGAAACATTAGAAGGTACATTCCCATTGTACCCATCCAAAGTTGACTGATTGACCAAACCAATTTGATTTGGCGTTTCTGAAACTTGTTGTTCAAAACTCGCAAAGAAAAACAGCTTGTCTTTGATAATAGGACCACCTACCCTTGCCCCATATTGCCTATTAAAAAATGGTGTTTGTTTTTGCGGGTCATCATCAAGCGTCTTTCCTGCCAAATTCTCATTTCTTGTATAATAATACGCCGAACCTTCAAATTCATTTGTTCCGCTTCTAGTTACGGCATTAATTCCACCTCCAGTAAATGAACCTTTTGTCACATCATACGGAGCAATTAATATTGAAATTTCTTCAATAGCATCAAGACTTATTGGTTCTGAACCAGAACTACTTCCTGGCATCCCATCAGAATTCAATCCAAATGCATCATTATTGATGGCTCCATCAATAGTTACATTATTATATCTACTATTTGCTCCTGCAATGGAAATTCCTCCATTTCCTACGCCTGTAGCCGCTTGCGGCGTTAGTCTTACAAAATCTTCAATCGACCTATTAACAGAAGGATTAGTATTGATAGTTTCAGTATTGATATTCGTCGCAGCACCAGTTCTTCCTGAATTGATTATGTCACTAGAACTAGCAGTAATAACAAGCTCCTCAAGTTCGTTCGCAGATACTTTAAGGATAAAATCAACATCTCTTTTCTCACCCAACGAAAGTGAAATATTTTCCACCAACATAGATTCATAACCCACATAAGATACAGTTAGACTATATGGCCCTCCTATTCGAACACTAGGAAAATAATAGTAGCCATCAATATTTGTAACCGCACCATATTCAGTACCTGTCGGGTTATGCAGCGCCCTCACTGTTGCTCCAATCAATGCTTCCCCTTTATCATCTTGGACTTTACCGTTGATACCAGCAGAAGTCATCCCCTGGCCGCGAGAATTATATGTAAATAAAGATGTCAAACACAAGGCCAATACAGTTGTAAGTAGTTTTTTATTCATATTCAGCTATTCATGTTTAATAAAAGAAATTCACATCATGGTTTCATGAATCATGATGTAATAAAGCTAATCATTTTTTGGTCGTTTAGCATTGTGAATTCTTGCAAAGGAAAACATAGGTCTTCAAGCAATATTAAAACAGACGTTAAAAATCTATTAAATTTTATTTAAGGGAATTGATCTTTATCTTTGTGCCAATAACATCCATTTAATCTGTGATTAATTCATCCATCGACGATTCTTCCTTAGAAAATTTCCACAAAGACAGGAATGTTATTCTTAAAGTTGCGCAGCAGCAGCTATTCAACATGCTTTCTGGCTATTTAGTCAAAGTATCTATTGATAAGTATAAAGTTCATTTTAATCCATTAGGATTAGTCGATGAGACATACCAACGCATTTTAGATTATCAATACGAGCACAATGACGAATTGCTCGGCATTTATGAAAACTTTTGTGTTGTTTATCGATACAAACATGGTGACAACCAATTGGAAATTATATGGGATGGGATTTCCCATGAACAAAAGTACTCCGACGAATGGATGGAGACATTTGAAGTTTGGATTAAAGAATTGACCAATCATTCTGGATTTGTAAGAGCTATTCTCCAATTAACAGCATTAAAAACGGATGATAGCAATCCTTTTTTCATTCGAAATTATATCAAAGGAATTATCAATGATTTTTTTGAATTGAAAGTACTCAAAAGGAACGGTGTAAAAAAGGTAATTGTGAAAACCAAAGAATTGAAAGTAGCTTAATAGGCTATTACAAACTTTTTCATCTCCTTGAATTCAATATCCTCAACGGTTACAGCATCAACTCGGGCAAACTGTGGTCCTTCTTGACACCAAGCAATAAAATCCAGTATTTTTGGTTCTTCACCATATACCTCAATATAAACATTGCCGTCAGGTTGGTTTTTCACCAAACCAGTTAACGATAATTTTTCCGCTTCAACTAAGGTAGAAGCTCTAAAAAAAACACCTTGGACTTTACCTTTTACTAGAATGGATTGTGAAATAATATTAGACATGAAATTCTTTAATAGGAATAGTTAATGGGTCATTCCACATTCTTTACAGAACTTTCTTTTACCCAATTTTCTTTTTTTAGGAGGCCTTTTGTGACCAAAATAAGAAGGATCGGAATATTGAGGTTTTCTCATCCCCTTCTCTTTTTTTGTCTGCGCTTTTTGCACATCCTTTTTTAACTTCTCATATTCCACAAGAGATTGAGGTCGATTGCCCTTGGATTTCCTTTTTTTAAAAAACTTCTTTGATGACTTCTTGGAAGAAGAAAAAACAGCTGATGAGGAGGTTGATGTGAATTTCATATCAGACTCGGAATCCCTAGAAGACTGCGCTTGACCTTCAGAAATAAAGAAAGAAATGAAGGCAAAGAATAATACGAGCTGTTTGATATTTACCATGTGCTACAAAATAACGAAATTAAAAACTAATATTGCGCAACCATTCGGTTGAAAAAAAGTATTCATGACTCATGATTGTTAATTATTTACAGAACGTTCAAAAAATCCTAACCGTATCTTTTGCAATTATTTGTATTTCAAATAAAATAATTGCTCAAGATGATGTTAACCAAGAACCAGTCATGGACTTTGAGAAATATGATCCACCTTCGACACTCATTGTACCAGAACATATTATCACAAAAGCTAAATTTCCTTTTATTGATGTTCACAACCATCAATGGAGCATGGATCAAAATGACTTAAGTGGATTAGTTCGTGAAATGGATGAGCTCAACATGAGAGTTATGGTCAATTTAAGTGGACGCGGTAGAGGATCCGATGATTATTTCAATAATGTTCTTAACAATGTCAATAACAATTTTCCTAATAGGTTTATCATCTTTACTAATATTGATTTTACCAATATGGATGACCCTGATTGGACATCCAGAACTGTCAAGCAGCTAGAACAAGATGTCAAAGCGGGTGCCAATGGATTAAAAATATACAAAAGTTTGGGCTTGCGTCATACGGATAATTCTGGTAAAAGAATTGCTGTTAACGACCCTAGAATTGATCCGGTATGGGCTAAGTGCGGTGAATTAGGCATTCCAGTTTTAATACATACAGCTGATCCAAAGCCGTTTTGGGATGAACATGATGAAAACAACGAAAGGTGGTTAGAATTGAAAGTTCGACCTAGAAGAAAACGAGGTACTGACAATCCTGCCCCTTGGGAGACACTTATAGCAGAGCAACACGATATTTTCAAAAAACATTCAAAAACTAAATTCATCAATGCACACTTAGGCTGGTATGCCAACGACCTTCAACAGTTGGGTACATTAATGGACACCTACCCTAACATGTATTCTGAAATTGGCGCAGTGATTGCTGAATTGGGTCGTCAACCAAGAGCAGCAAATGCTTTTCTCACTAAATATCAAGATAGAGTCATGTTTGGTAAAGACGCATACAACCAAGAGGAATACTACACCTATTTTAGAGTCTTAGAAACCAACGATGAATACTTTCCATATTACAAAAAATACCATGCATTTTGGAAAATGTATGGATTGGGACTTTTCGATGAGGTTCTGAAAAAAATCTATTATAAAAATGCTTTGGACATCATTCCAAACATTGACAAATCTCTTTTTCCTAACGATTAATTTCCAATTTGATGAAACCTACATTATTGATATTAGCTGCCGGTAGAGGCAGCAGATTTGGCGGAGCAAAACAAGTGGCAGCAATGGGCCCATCTGGTGAAACTATTATGGAATACAGCATATATGATGCTTTGAAGAATGGTTTTGGCCAAATCGTGCTTGTCATCAACAAAGATGTAGAAACAGATACGATTGAATTAGTTGAAAGAATGGATGGAGCTAAAGACAAAATCTCTTATGTCTATCAAGATTTATATACCGATTATATTTCTAAAGATATTCAAAACAACAGGCTGAAACCTTGGGGAACTGGACATGCAATATTGGCAGCAAACGAGAAAATCAAAGGAAGTTTTGCGATGATCAATGCAGATGATTTTTACGGAAGTGAAGCTTTTAAAACAATGGCCGATTTTCTTACATCTCATACAGGCCAGAATGAATATTCCATGGTTGGTTATGAAATGGAAAATACCTTATCCTCAAACGGAACGGTTTCAAGGGGAGTTTCTGTCAGTGATGAACACGGCCATCTCACCTCAATTATTGAGCGTCATGGCATACATAAAGATGGAGATCAAATTTATTATGCAGAAAGTGATGGTACAAAAAAACCAATAATAACAGGATTAGCTTCTATGAACTTTTGGGGATTTCAAAACAACCTTTTCGAAGAATTAAAAACTCAGTTCCAATCTTTCTTGACAACCGCTGAAGACTTGACCAAAGATGAATTCTATATTCCTTCCGTTATTGACAAGATGATCCATGATCAAAAAATCAACGTTTCGGTATTGTACTCATCAGCTAAATGGTTTGGCGTGACTTACAAAGAAGATGCTCCAGTTGCGAAAGCATCCATTGGTCAGGAAGTTGCACAAGGAAAATATCCAAACCCTTTATGGAGTTAAAATGATAAAACCAGACGATCAACTTCCTGAATTTATCCTTCCTAATCAAAATGGTGAGCTTGTAAATAGCAAAAGTCTATTGGGAAAAAGTATTGTCATCTTTTTCTACCCCAAAGATGACACTCCAGTTTGTACTATTGAAGCATGTAGTTTTAGAAATGAATACAATCAATTTACTAAACTGGGTGCTGAAGTGATAGGAATTAGCGCTGACAGTGCAAATTCTCATCTTAACTTTATTAAAAAGCATCAATTGAATTATTCTTTGTTAAGTGATCCAAATCAATCAGTAGCAAAACAATTTGGATTGAGTAATAGTCTTTTCGGATTACTTTCCCCGAGAATTACCTTTGTGTTTAACAAAGAAGGAAAACTACTCAAAACCATTGGATCGCGTTGGAATGGCAAAGCACATATGACGGAAGCATTAAACGTACTGAAAAGTCAATAAAATCAATTTAGCCTCTTGACTGATTTTATTGATCGATAAAAAATTAGAGTCTAAAGGAAATATCAAGACATTCTATTAAAAACCAGAGGGTTGTAAATTATTTTCAGTTCTATCTGTAAAAACTAACATCAGTAAAGTCTATTTACGAAAATAAAACTAATTTTGCATCGGCAAATCGATACGACCAGCTCCTATCGAACTCCCCCAGGTCTGGAAGGAAGCAAGGGTAGGTAGTCGTAGCGGTGCGATGTTGGTTTGCCATTTTTTATACCCTCCACCCTATGCATATCATCAAGGTAAAAGGAAAAGCAAAAATTCCGGATTATATCCAGCTTAGAGATGATAACTTTATCCTGATCGCTTACTTTAGAGCAGATCGTCCCTTAAAAAAATTAGAGAAATACGGACTAGAAGGGAAAGAAGATGCACTTAAAAAAATAATAGATTCATTACCTTTCGGGAAAATTCAACTTTTAAATATTTAGAATGGAATTTGAATCTTCTCCAGTAATCGAAGTAAAGGATGTTGATATATATCAAGAGCAGCAACTTGTATTTGACAATATCAGTTTTTCAATCGATAAAGGTGAATTTGTTTATTTGGTAGGCAGAACAGGTAGTGGTAAATCCTCTCTTCTAAAAACATTGTATGCCGATCTTGCTTTGAGAAATGGAGAAATATCAATTGCCGATTATTCAATCCATGACATAAAATCAAAGAACATTCCCTTTTTAAGAAGAAAAATAGGAATCATTTTCCAAGATTTTCAACTATTTCCAGATCGCACCGTCACTGAAAACCTAACGTTTGTCATGAAAGCAACCGGCTGGAAAGATAAGACTAAAATGAAAACCCGAATGGCTGAAGTGCTTATGAGAGTAGGTTTAGGTGCTGCAGCTGGGAAATTCCCACATCAATTGTCTGGTGGTGAACAGCAACGTGTGGTAGTTGCTCGAGCATTAATTAACGAACCTGTTCTTCTAATTGCTGACGAACCTACTGGAAATCTTGATCCAGAGGTGGCTGATGGGATTTTCAACTTATTTCTGGAAATAAATAGAAGCGGAACAGCCATTTTAATGGCTACTCATAACCATGCCTTTATAGAAAACTACCCAGCTAGGACTTTAAAATGTGAAGATTCAAAATTGCTGGATTCTGAAAAAGAAGAATTTAGCTTGAGCAGTCATTACTAATACCTCCAAGTAGTTGAACACTTGGAGGTCATTATTTCTTAGTAAAACTTCACATCTCCGTAACTAGATTTAATTCTAATTGCACCTCCGTCACCATTTCCCATTTTTCCCCGATATTCTCCTTTAAAATCACCTTGGACACGATAATTCATTTCAATATTGTCGTCGTATTTAAAATCACAGAACTTAGTTTCAATGTCAAACGAGGCATTTGTACCATCTGCAAATGCTAACTTAAATTCTCCGAATTTGCCTTCTAAATTGATTAATTGAAAATCCTTAGCAATTTTTTCAATTCTAAAATTTCCGGAATATGATGTTTTCAAATCTATTTCTACACCCAGCTTACCTAATTTAAATCCTGAAAAGCTTACAGATCCTTTAATTCCATTTGCTTCATCAATATTCATTTCTCCGTATTTGCTTGTCAAGTTAATAGTCTCAGCTTTGTCAATATTGATATCAGAAAATTCTTGATGAACTTTGCTCACTCCCAATACCCCTATATTTACATCAGAGTATTTCAGAACTAAATCACCACTTCCTATTTCATCAATTGACCCATCACTGAAAGAAATCTTCATCTCTGATTTTCCAGTTAGCTTACCAATTTTCAAATCACAATAGGAAATTTTCAAATCATTTTTTCCATTTCGGTCTCCGATATAGACATCTCCAAAGCTATTCTTTAATTCTAATGGATTTCCAGATGGCATATTTATTACATAATTAACCTCAAAGCCCTCGTTGTTGTTATTGTTCATTTGCCCCTTAATGTTTGTCATAACGCTCACTTCACTTGAAGACGCTTCAATATCTATATCCACCTTGTCTAGTGTCTGTTGAGCTCGATCCTCATTCCTCTTTCTAGCTATCACTTCAACCGTTACTGAAAAAGATTTTTGATCCCAAACATTCACATGTACCTTCCCAAATGAGTTGCCAATGTTGAGTTTTGTTCCGTCATTGACTTTAAAGGTTTTTTCAATGACTTTCTTTTTTTCGACGTCTCCTCTTTTAGCGAAACCTGGAACAGTCAACGCCATTAGTAGAAACAATAAAGCTGTTTTATATAATGAATTCTTCATTTTCTTGTTTTTCTAATTGTTGTAAAATCTCTAATTGTTTGCTTAGAATTTCGACTCTCAATTGAAGATTTCTAATCATTGCATTGATCAATTTTTCGTTATTGGTATTCTGTTCAAGTTCACTTTTCAAGTCTGTATACATTTGATCCAATGCATTCAAATCTTCAAGCAAATTGACATCCGTCAGTTTTTTCTCCTTTATTGTTAGGATTATCTCGGCTTTCTTTTGATTGATTAAACCTGTATAATATTCTTCTACTTGGTTTAATTCATCATTTCCTTGTTCAACATTTACGGCTTCCATATTCTCATTGACCGTACTTCTCTCATAGATCAATCCGACTGATGTCACAAATAAAACCACCGCTGCTACTTTCCATAACCAAACATAACTTGCATTCGACTTTGCACTAATGTCACGGATGTCTTTCCAAGTTCCCTTTCTTGGTTCAAGGTGATCAAACTTCGAGCGATTTTCTCTTATGAACTTCTCTAAATTATCTTTCATAATCGTATACCTCTTTTAGTAGCATTTTCATCTTTTTCTTTGCCCTGTTGTATTGTGATTTAGACGTAGATTCTGAAACATTCAGAATCTCGGCAATTTCTTTATGGTCATATCCTTCGAAAGCATAAAGCGTAAATACCACTCTAAATCCTTCTGGCAACAGAGCAACAACTTTTTGAATGTTCTCGACACTCAATTCTTCGGTAACCAGATCATTCTCCTCTACTACATCAATACCAGTGTCCTCAAGAGAAGAAGTATCTAACTTCCTTTTTTTCAAAACATTAAGAGACGAATTAATCACAATTCGCTTTACCCATGAACCAAATGACGATTCGCCTCTATAGCTATTGATATTTCTAAACACATTGATAAAAGCTTCTTGAAGAACATCTTCCGCTTCATCCCTGTTATTCACGATTCTAAAACTCACATTAAGCATGGCCTTCGCATACAGATTGTAAAGTTCAAATTGAGCAGCGTTGTCCTGATTTTTCGCTGCTTCAATCAAATGATAGTGAATGTCCTTATTTTCTACTTTCAATGATTATCAAAATTCTATGTTAAAGACAAATGGAAAATCTGAAGGTTGCATATTGACAAAAAAGATTTTCGTACCTTCTAATTTTCTCGCATGGAGTTACATTGTACCTAAGATTTTAGTAATTTAAGCAATTGGACACCTATCTATTGCTATGAGAAATCAATTCATTGCCTTTTCTATTGTTTCATCTGCCGTTGTTGCAGGCGTTTATTTAATCTGGCCTCCTGTCATATGGTCATTGGTATTGCTTGTTCCTATTATATTTCAAGGATACTATGACATAGCTCAAAAAAAACATACACTTCGGAAAAATTTTCCCGTACTTGGGATTGCGAGATATATAATGGAAGACCTTCGACCTAAAATTTATCAGTACTTCATAGAATCAGAGACGGATGGCGCGCCCATAAATAGAATGTATCGCTCCATTGTTTACCAAAGAGCAAAAGGAGCACTTTCGACTAATCCTTTTGGAACGAAAAGAAATGCTTACGAAACTGGATATGAATGGGCCAATCATTCTATCATGCCGATTGATCATCATGATTTAAATCCTCACCCAAGGATCACAGTTGGCGGTTCAGATTGCACAAAACCATATGAAGCTAGTATATACAATGTATCCGCCATGAGTTTTGGCGCATTGAGTAAAAATGCCATTCTCTCTCTCAATTGGGGTGCGAAGGAAGGAAATTTTGCGCACAATACTGGAGAAGGCAGTATCAGCCCTTATCACCTTAAACATGGTGGTGACTTGATTTGGCAAATTGGAACCGGCTATTTTGGCTGTAGAAATAATGACGGAAGTTTTAGTGGGGAAAAATTTCAAGAAAAAGCACATTTAGAAAATGTCAAGATGATAGAAATTAAAGTTTCTCAAGGAGCAAAGCCTGGGCATGGTGGAATACTACCTGCCATTAAAAATACGCCTGAAATAGCAGCGATACGTGGCGTAGAACCAAACACCAGAGTAGACTCTCCACCTGCACACAAGGCATTTTCTGACCCCATTCAAATGATGGAATTTATCAAAAAACTTAGAGAATTGTCGGGAGGAAAACCTATTGGATTTAAGTTATGTGTTGGAAACAAACTTGAGTTTATGGATTTATGTATCGCAATGACTGAAACTGGTATTAAACCTGATTTCATTACAGTTGATGGTGGAGAAGGTGGTACTGGTGCTGCTCCTCTTGAATTTTCTAACCATATCGGAATGCCATTGAAAGATGGAATTGCTTTTGTCAGTGATACCCTGAGAGGATATGGATTGAGGAAAGAAATTAAAATATTTGCCTCCGGAAAAATATTGACTGGGTTTCATATGTTCCGTTCATTTGCTTTAGGTGCAGATGCTTGTTATAGCGCACGAGGAATGATGCTTTCATTAGGTTGTATTCAAGCCCTAGAATGTCATAGTAATAACTGCCCAACTGGCATTGCGACCCAGAAAAAACATTTGATGGATGGTCTCAATGTAAAAGATAAGGCTGAAAGGGTGGCTAGATTTCACAAACAAACTGTTGCAAGCTTTGTGGAATTCATGGGTGCGACAGGTGTTAAAGAGCTCTCTAGAGTTAAAAGACAGCACGTTTACCGTCGAATCAGTCAAGATCAAATCAAAACTTACGAGGAAATTTACCCTTCTTTAAAAGTTGGCGAGTACACTTAATATATATATACTTGCGTAAGTAAAATGCTTCTAACTATAGATCGCAAGCTGTATAGATAAGAATGATTTTACTCAGCACTTCAGCAGGTGCGACAGCATTTCAGAGAATTTTATTAATTATTAAACTTTTAGTTTACACGGTAGTCTAAGGTTTATCATTGAATCAATTTTTAAAATTTCTCTATGAATTTGTTGAAAAAATATCTTAGAATCATCTTCGCCCTTTCTGCATACATTTTCTTTTTAAGCTTTTTAGGATGCAGAGAGCATGTTTTAAGCTTTATCCCATTTACTGACTACTCTACACAGGAAACTTTCGCCTTAGTCAAGTGAATGAGAAATAAGGATACTTCTCTCCAGAAATAAAAACGGTTTTATTTTCTGGTAGCTCAAGGAAGGCATCACTTCTAGATAAATTTGATAAGTCTCCCGATCCATTTCCAGTTTCTGGATATACCATTATTTCTCCTGTTTCAGAAACTTCACTTCTAACCTGCACAAAATAACTCAAGTTTGGTTTAAAATTGACCTCTCCCATGAGTTTCGCCTTCAAGCTTACTCGATAGATCCCAATTCTCTTATCTAACCATTCCAGAAAATAAACTCTGAAACACATCATTGTTGATATAGGATTTCCTGGAAAAGCGAAAACTGTTTTTTGATTTGAGGTAGCACCAAACCAAAAAGGCTTTCCTGGACGCTGCCTAACCTTATGAAACTTCTTAATTACACCAAGGTTTTCTAAGACATCTGGTAGAAAATCAACCTTTCCTTTGGATACACCGCCACTCAACAAAAGGACGTCAAAGTCCTCCAATATACTTGAAATGGATGTCATCAAATTCTCTTTGTCATCTAACAAATGAAACGATTCAAAAACTACTTTTCTTTTTGTTAATTCCGCTTCTATTGTTGCTGTATTTGATTTTCTAATTTGATAATCTTTTGGTGTTTCATTAACATCTACCAATTCATCTCCAGTTGCTATCACTGCCACTCTTGGCATTTTTTTTACGGTTACTACATTACCTCCAACAGTCGCTATTATCGAAATGATGTTGGAAGTCAGTACTGCACCTTTTTCAATCAGTAAATCTCCTTTTTTTTGATCTGAAGCTCTTCTATGGACATTTTTCCATTCAAATGCATCATTGGACAATATTTCAACCCACCTTTCGCCCTTGAATTCTGAAAATTCCAAATCCTCATATCTTATCACAAGGTTACATTCAGAAGGTAATATTGCACCAGTCATAATTTCTATGGCTGACCATGGGTCAGCAAGAGTTTTTGATGGTTCTCCTGCAAGTTGAACTCCTGAAACCTTGAATTTTCTTTTCCCTTTTTGATAAGAATCAAAACAAAGAGCTATCCCATCCATAGTCACTCGATCAAATGGAGGAAAATCTCGATCAGCGTATATATCTTGTGCCAATACTCTTCCAACACTTTCTATTAATGGAATCTCCTCGACTCCCCATTCAGATACTTGAGAAAAAATAAGTTTTCGAGCTTCGTCAACACTTATCATAGAATGATTTTATAATTTTAAATCTAAAATAAGCATCCTTGTGCACTAATTATGGAAAAAACCGGATTTACTCATATCGATCAAACCAATAATCCCGGCATGGTGGATGTATCAGAAAAGAAGCCAACCAAAAGAACAGCAACAGCTAAATCCATAGTTATTCTGAACAATGAAATAACTAAGTTATTGAAGGACGGAGACCTTCAATCCAAAAAAGGACCTGTATTTCAGACCGCAATCATCGCAGGGACAATGGCCGCAAAAAAAACAGGAGACTTGATTCCACTTTGCCACCCAATTGGAATGGAAAGTTGTGATATTAAAATAAACCTTGTAGAACAGGAAGCGCACATTATTTGCACATGCTCATTGGTAGCAAAAACTGGTGTCGAAATGGAAGCACTTACAGGAGCAAGTATAGCAGCACTAACCATATATGATATGTGCAAAGCACTCTCACATGATATTGTAATTAAGAATACTAGATTGATCGCTAAAACTGGCGGAAAAAAAGATTTTCATATCAATGAGTAAAAAACATCAGAAACACGCAAAGATTAGTCGTCCGACCATAGGCGAATTTGGAAGAAATGAGTTTGCTTTCATGGGTACACCTTGTGGTGAAATTAAGAAATTGGCAAAAGTTCTTTGTGATAAACTATCCAACAAATATCAAGTTGCATATGTAGATGCTGATCATAAAAGTGGTGATGATCCTGCTAATTTGGAAGGAAGTAGTTTAACTTTTGGCAATCAGATTGGCTATACCGACAAAATAGATTTTCACCGCTTTGACATGTTGAATAATCTGGATGATTTTCAAAAAAAATCCATATTCAACACACAAGATTTAGTATTGGTCAATGGTAACCATTTCAAGGCGAAAGAGCAATTCATTATAATTGATCCAAAAAAATCTCTTGAAAAAAAGATCGACAAACTAACCAATGTGTCATTAATAGTTTTACAAAAAGGAGTTACAGACATTCCTAAATTCATAAGAGATCACCTTAAGGATATCGATGATATTCCAGTCGTTAATATAGAGGACACGAATACAATTTTTGATTTCATCACTAGCAGAATTCAGAAGTCAACTCCAAAAGTAAAAGGCTTGGTACTTACTGGTGGAAAAAGTGTCCGAATGGAAAGAGACAAAACATTGATCAATTACCATGGAAAATCACAGCGTGAATACATGATTGATTTACTCACCGATTTGACAGACTCAACATACTATTCAATACGATCGGATCAAGCCAAGGAATTTGAAGATAAAAATAGCATCAGCGATGTATTTCTAGGATTAGGTCCCTATGGCGCCATTCTCTCGGCAATGATGAAAGACCCAGACAGTGCCTGGTTAGTCACCGCTGCCGATCAACCTTTCCTGACTAAGGAAGTTTTGAAATTACTTTTAGACGGAAGAAATCCATCAAAAACAGCAACTGCCTTTTACAATCCAGAAACAGGCTTTCCCGAGCCACTTGTGACGTTATGGGAGCCTCGTGCATACCCTATCATGCTACAATTTTTGAGTCAAGGCTATTCTTGTCCTAGAAAAGTATTAATCAATTCTGACATTGAGTTGCTTAAGCTAGAAGATGCTTCAGTACTAAGCAATGTAAATACACCTCAAGAATATGCTCAAGCAAAAGAAGTGCTTAATCACTAAGGGTGAGCAGCTACCCAAACATCTCCGTCTTCAAAAGTTTCTTTTTTCCAAATAGGAACCGTCTTCTTTAGTTCGTCAATCACAAATTGGCAGGCTTCAAATGCTTCCTTTCTGTGCGGTGTGGAGATTGCTATTACTACGGCCTCTTGACCAATTTCTACTATTCCAATTCTATGCGCAACTGCATACTTTTTTATTGGCCATTTGTTTTTTGCCCTGTCAATAATAGATTGTATTTCTTTGATTGCCATTGGTTCATAGGACTCAAACTCAAGCTTCCTAACACCTTTTCCTGAAGTATTGTCTCGGGTTGTGCCAACAAAAACATCGATCGCACCTGCTCCGCCATCAGTCACATGGTCAATCAATTTTTGAACTTCTATTTTATGTGCTGTAATCTCAATCATCCTTCAACCTCCACTGACAGGTGGAATCAATACTAATTCATCCCCTTCTTTTATAGAATAATCATTTTCGACGTAAGATTCATTCACAGCCATTCTCAAGGATGACAATTTTCCGAATTCCGGATATTTATGGATTATTAATTTCAAAGCAGAATCCACTGTTTTATTGGAATCTATTTCCATCGTAATTTCGTTCCCACCAAGGATATCTCTGGCTATACCAAACGCTATGACTTTTATCAACATTTATTCTAATATCAAAATTCAAATATATGGATTAATAAATCGTAATTTTGAAACATGAAGTTGAGAATACTAAAAAACTATCTACGGCTCAGGTTGAGTCAATCAGAAATCAAAGAATTGGAAGATTCTGGGAAAGTAATTTCTCAGACTAATTTTAGCAATGCTGTATTGAGTTATGAATTAGTTTCAGTTCCTGACATTGAAGATTTAATCGCTGATTTAAATGGAACAAGTTTGACAATATCCATGCCTCAGAAATGGGTACAAACATGGCTTTCACCTGAAGAGGTTGGCAAAGAAAACAAAGATCAATCGCAAATGAGAATATTAGTTGAAAAGGATTTTCAATGCTTACACAAAAGATCAGGGGAAGATGAATCCGACAATTTTCCAAATCCTTTAGCAACCAATTAATTTGAATGCTAAGCAGAACATACTTTTAGACAAATGGGGTCGTCAAATGGACTACCTCAGAATTGCCATTACGGATAGATGCAACCTAAGGTGCTTTTATTGCATGCCTGAAGCTGGAATCACCTATATGCCCAAGACAGAACTTCTCACTTATGAAGAAGTAAATCGGCTGGCGACAATTTTTTGTTCGTTAGGAGTAAATAAGATTCGAATAACTGGAGGAGAACCATTTCTACGTAGAGATCTTATGTCATTCTTAAAGGAACTAAGAAAAACTAAAGGCCTTCAACAACTACACATAACAACGAATGGTGTACTTACGACACCTCACATCAAAGATTTTAAAAAAATCGGAATTGATGGGGTAAACTTGAGTCTTGACAGTTTAAACAAAGAAAACTTTGAACGGATTACTCGCAGAGATGAATTTGAGACCGTAATGAACTGTCTCAATGAGTTGATCGCTCATGAAATTCCTACTAAAATCAATACGGTGGTTATGAATAATAGCAATACTGAAGAGATTTGTAACATTGCTCAGCTTGCAGAAAACAAAAACATTGATGTCCGGTTTATTGAGGAAATGCCATTCAATGGCTCCAATTTAGCACAAAATCAAATATGGAATCATCAGGATATCTTAGAAGAACTTAAAAATAAATTCCCATTAATTCATCCAGTAGAAAGCAACCCAACCGAACCTGCAACTAAGTATCAGATACCGAATTTCGAAGGCAAGATTGGAATTATTCCAGCATATACTCGTACTTTCTGTGGGTCGTGCAATCGCATTCGATTGACAGCCAAGGGCACCATAAAAAATTGTCTTTACGATGAGGGTGTTCTTGACTTAAAGAATATTCTCAGAGGCGGTGCCAGTGATAATGAAATTCGAAATATGCTATTGACTACCGTTCAGAAGAAAGAAAAGAATGGACTTATAGCTGAGGCAAACCGTAAAGTTGATAAAACCATTTCATCCTCAATGTCTGAGATTGGAGGCTAAATCAGTAGACTTTCAAAATTTTAGTTCGTGTGCATTCCTCGAGTTGTGTGAATTTCTTCTTATCGTAAGTATAATACTTCACCCCTAACACTACTACAGATGACATCCCAACTGGGCTGAATCCAGGATTATTAATTCTCAATTGAGCAGTGATAGGCTGTGTCGTTATACGCAGCAAAGGAAGCATTGTAGTCTGAAAACTAAATGTCTGCCCATGTTGTCTAATATTAGTAGTGTGGAAGTCATTTCCATTTTTTTCAAAATCCGATACAGCGATTAAACGAGCACAGATTTTAAAATTGGTTGCATCTTTTGGCACTTTTAGATCATTCTGCGGAACAAAAGCAGGAATGTGAAAAATGACATGACCGCTATGCGCTCCCTTTTTTACACAAAATTTAGTACTAACACCTTCATCAAAAGAATTTTCACAATTGAAGTCATAACCATTTAACTGTTCTTCTATATCCTTTATAGAAACATGATTCAAATTCTGATTAAAGCTCTTGTTAATTTTAGAAGCCAATTTCTTCGAACAATAGGATTCCGTCGAATTACGCAAATCCTTGCCTAACCCATTAAAGATAGATTGGCTTATCGTGGTTGCTACTGCAAAATTGTTTTTCTTGTGGGTTTCCTGAAGGTTTTCAGGGTATTGATCTTTTCTTTTCTTGTATGGATTTTCCAAAATTGCTTCGGAAGGAACGCCTATATTCGAAATAGACTCACCTGTTAATTGGAAAGTACTTCTGAGTTCAAGTTGATTTGGCATAGTTCAGATGGGGGATAAAAGGTTTCACATATACTGGTTGAAAGTGCAATAAAAATTACGCTGATGTGAATATTAAAAATTTTATTGAATAAAGCAAGCTGAAAATTCTAAATATCAACGGTTTATAGTATTTTAAGTGAATACATTATCTAAATCATAAGAAAAACACCTACTATTTATAATTATATTTTATTTTTAAATAATCCAATTCCATTTTCACTCCAAAATTGTTTGTTGATCATTTCAATAACTAATGGAATTCCATCCCCTCCTCCTTTTTCTAAGCAAACTAAATTTGGAATGTTAGGCAGCTCAGGGATCTTGGGATCAACTAAATATTTCGGTACGGATTCTCTCACATAATGTATCAAACCTGCTGCAGGGTAAACTGCCAATGAAGTTCCAACGACAATGAAAATATCAGCTTTTCGAGCTATTAGAGCAGCGCGATCCATCATGGGTACCATTTCACCAAACCAAACGATATGAGGTCGCAATTGAGACCCTTTTTCACATAAGTCTCCAGTCTTCAATTCCCACCCTTCCATATCATAAACCAGTTTTTCATCCAATGTACTTCTGGACTTGAACAATTCACCATGAAGATGAATCACTTTTGATGATCCTGCTTTTTCATGAAGGTTGTCCACATTCTGTGTAATGATGGTGACATCAAAAGTCTTCTCCAATGCTGCTAAAGCTAAGTGACCATCATTTGGTTTTGCATTCAATGCTTGTTTTCTTCTTTCATTGTAAAATTCAAGCACTAATTCTTGATCTGCAGACCAACCTTCAGGAGAAGCCACTTCCATGACATCATGACCTTCCCAAAGGCCATCAGCATCTCTGAATGTTTTGATACCTGATTCGGCACTTATGCCAGCACCCGTAAAGACGACAATTTTCTTCATGATTCTGATAATTAAATTATGTTCTTAAAAGCACGTGATTTGTTATAGATAAATCTATGATTTAAATCAATTCGACGGAACATTCGAAACAATACTTTTGCAGCAATATTTAACGCTATATCTTTGCGTTAAGAGACAAAAATTACTCAAAAATGTCTAAAGCTGTTTATATTTCTACGATCGAGAAAAACTCGGGAAAATCAATTGTATCCTTAGGTCTGATCGAATTATTACTTCGCAAAACCAAGAGCATAGGATATTTCCGTCCTGTAATCAAGGAAAAACCACCTAAAAAGGATCAACACGCCCAGTTAATTTTCGATTATTTCGGATTGGATCAGAAGTACGAAGATTGTTTCGTATACACTAGCGATGAAATTAACCGATTATTAGGAGCTGGACAAATTGAAAAGGTACTTGACAAAATAATTGACCGCTATAAAATACTTGAGTCTAAATTCGATTTTGTACTAATAGAAGGTACCGATTTTACTGGTAATAATACCGCTTTTGAATTCGAACTGAATGCTCAAATTGCTAGAAATCTTGGCAGTCCGGTATTGGTGGTTGGTACAGGAAAAGATAATGAACCAGAAGAAGCAGCGAATCAATTAAAGTTTGCAGTAGATGCATTTGTTGAACAAGAGTGTGAAGTCATAGGAGCTATTCTGAACAGAGTAGATCCTGAGAAAGAATCCGCGTTCAAAAGTGCCGTTAAGAAAAAATTAGGTGGGACTGGAAAGAAAAAGGAATTAACTGTAATTCCAGACAATGAATACTTAGGAAGCCCAAGTGTCATTGAGATCGCGGAACAATTGGATGCCAAAATATTATTCGGAAAAGACCACATTGCTAAGAATATAGTTCAAAGGTTTTCAGTAGCAGGAATGACCTTGTCAAACTACCTTGATTTCCTAACTGAAAATTGTGCTGTTGTAGCATCAGCTGACCGTGGAGAAGTAATATTAGGAACTTTACAGGCTCAGCTTTCAGACAACTATCCAAATATTTCAGCGATTATCCTTACTGGAAATTTTGATATAGCTCCCAGCATTTTCAAATTACTCAAAGGTCTCAGCATAAATGTCCCTATTTTAAAAGTAACACCAAACACCTACCAAACAGCTATAAATCTAAGCAATATTAAATCTAACCTCAGAAAGGACAACCCGCTTAAAATTGAGTTAGCGCTTCAATACTTCCATGAGAGAATAGACGCTACAAATCTTGAGGAAAAAATTATCAATTTCCAGCCACGCGGCATGACACCCAAAATGTTTCAATACAACTTGGTAAGTCAAGCGAAAAAACGAAAAATGCACATTGTCTTTCCAGAGGGCAATGACCTTAGGATATTAAAAGCGGTAGAGCAGCTATTGGAAATGAATATTGTCGATATAACTCTTTTATACCGAGAACCAGAAACTGTAATTCAATTGATCAAAGATAATGCTCTAAATATAGATACATCTAAAGTTCAGATCATTGGGCCTGCCGAATCCAATAATTTCAAACCCTATACAAAAGCCCTTTTTGAAGCTAGAAAAGAAAAAGGAATCACAATGCAAACTGCTGATGATTTGATGAATGATGTTTCCTATTTTGGAACCATGATGGTCCATCAAGGTCATGCCCAAGGCATGGTTTCTGGAGCGGTCAACACCACACAACATACCATCAGGCCAGCACTTCAATTTGTCAAAACAAGACCCGGGATCAATGTAGTTTCTTCTGTATTTTTTATGTGCTTGGAAGATCGTGTTTTGGTTTACGGTGACTGTGCTGTAAATCCGAATCCCACAGCAGAACAATTAGCCGAAATTGCTATTTCATCGGCAGAAACCGCAAAGGCATTTGGTGTTGAACCAAAAGTGGCCATGTTATCCTATTCTTCAGGCTCCTCAGGTAAGGGAGCCGAAGTAGAAAAAGTACGGACAGCCACAGAAATTGTAAAAACAAAAAGACCAGAACTACTTGTAGAAGGCCCCATTCAATATGACGCAGCAGTAGATCCTGGCGTTGGAAAACAAAAAATGCCGGATTCAAAAGTGGCAGGTCAAGCCACTGTTCTTATATTCCCAGATTTGAATACAGGTAACAACACGTATAAAGCAGTTCAAAGAGAAACTGGTGCAATTGCCATCGGTCCAGTATTGCAAGGGCTCAACAAACCTGTTAATGATTTAAGCAGAGGTTGTACAGTAGAGGATATCATCAATACTGCAATAATCACGGCTATTCAAGCACAAAATAATTGACCCATGAAAATATTAGTTCTCAATTCAGGGAGTAGTTCCCTCAAATACCAATTGTTCGACATGCCCGAAGGGCGAGTTATCTGCTCAGGTCAAGTCGATAAAATCGGTGAAGTAGGTGGGAGTTTAAAGCACAATATCAACGACAAAACAATAAATATAACTGAAGACTTCAAGGATCATCAAATTGCTCTAGAGAAGCTAGCAGACACCTTGATTGATTCAGATCATGGAGCTATTGATTCACCAGATGAAATTGATGCAGTTGGTCATAGAGTTGTCCATGGAGGTGAAGCATTTAAAGCCACCACTTTGATTGATGATTCTGTCAAACAAAAAATAAAAGAATTGTTTTCTTTAGCACCACTTCATAACCCTCCAAATTACCAGGGTATTGCAGTAGCTGAAAAAGTATTTACCTCTGCCAAACAAATTGCCGTTTTTGATACTGCATTTCATTCAACCCTTCCTGCAAAAGCGTTTCGCTTTGCCATTCCAAATAAACTATATGAGGAATTCGGAATTCGAACCTATGGGTTTCACGGCACTTCACATCGCTTCGTATCACGTGAAGCAATCACCCATTTAGGACTGACTGGAAAAAACAGTAAAGTCATCACCATACATTTAGGGAATGGCAGTAGTATGGCTGCTATTCAAAATGGCCAGTCCGTAGATATATCCATGGGATTAGGACCTCTAGGAGGATTAGTCATGGGTACTAGGTCAGGGGATATAGATCCTTCCATCCTATTCTTTTTACAAGAAAATGGATATACGGTAAATGATGTCAAAAACATTCTAAATAAAGAAAGTGGGATGAAAGGTTTAACCGGTGAGAATGATATGCGATTGATCAATAGCATGGCTGACTCAGGCAATCTAATTGCGGAATTGGCATTGGAACTTTACGCATATCGTATCAAGAAATACATTGGATCTTATGCTGCGGCACTAAATGGTTTAGATGCTATTATATTCACAGCAGGCGTAGGAGAAAATGATGCGAAAACTAGAAAACGGATCTGTGATGAAATGGATTTTATGGGATTATCAATAGATGATGGAAAGAATAATTCCTACACAGATGGAATTGCGGAAATTCAAAATGGAAAGACTAAAATTTTAATCATTCCTACCAATGAAGAACTGGAAATTGCTAACCAATGTGTGGGCGTATTAAAGTAAAAATAAGGATACTTCCATTGTTTTCTTAAGATGGCTTTCTTTTAAGCCTATTGATTGGTCGTCATATATTTGGTATCATGTGCAATGACAATACCAATATTATTAGAAGTTTAAAAATTCGCTCTTTTCTGAATATCAATAGTAACAAGCCAAGAAAAACAAGAAAGCCGATATTGAAATTAGGGTTCGTTAATAGATTTCCTAGCCAACCTTCAAACCAATTCAAATTAGTACCTAATCGCAGAAAAGGGTAGAAAAATAAAAATGAACTTATAGGTGCAAGAAAATGCCTATACTCAGAGGCTGAATATCTATGAAAATAGAATGTTGAAATCATAATGAATAGTGCAAACGAGCCGAAAACCATAAAATTTCTCAATATATCACCGCCAAGGTTTCCTCCCAACAATGGCAATAAAAACAAGACCAAAGCCAGAGATGAAATGATCAATAAACTAAGTTTTGTATTCCGTCCTAATTCCTTTATCTCATCTACATAGATGATCCATGTCTTGGAATAAATCAACAGGCCAGTAAGAATCAAAGTGTAAAGAAAAAATATATCACCGATGAAATGCCTTTGCCCAGAATATACAGCAGCGTAGTTGATTGCAAACCCAAAACATATCAATACCATTGAAAGATTCTCAAGCATATTCTGATTCCTTTTGTTTATATGAATTATTAAATGATCCTTTAATTTTTCACTCGACCAAAAAAAGTAAACTGAAATTGCAGGGAGCAATGTTGCTAGAGATATCACAGAAAAAAACTGAAGTTGGACGCCACCAGGCCAATGCAACAGTCTAAATATCAAAAATGAAACAAATGATAAAAGCAAGAATGCCATTAAATACATCACTGCTCTTCCTTTTTTTTCCTTGTAATGGAATGTACTCTGAACGGCACCAGCCAAAATGGTAATGGCAGAGCATACAAAAAAAGACACCATTAACTCTCCAGCAAATTGTAAATGTAATAGTTTAAATAAAGCACCAAGAATTAGAAATCCAATTGAAAAATTGGCAAGTACTTTTACAATGTTGAATTTGAATTTTAATACTTCCATAGTTTCTTTTTCTAAATTTTTTAAATGATTTTCTGGGATTTCTTTTTGCACAATTCTCCATGCTTGCTCAAAACTCATTTCCTTTTCCAACCTGTTTTCTAGATCAGAAACCAAATGATCCATCAACTCCGACCTCAAAGGCTCAAAAGTGATCCCCTGATCACTGAGATAGTCTTCCACTTCCAATAAGTCTTTGTTTTTCAAGCCCCCCATATTTCTAATTTTGGCTTCATAGCTGGAGACATTATCACTTTGATCAAATCGGCAAATTGAGATAACTCTGCAACTTTGACTTTAGCCGTTTCATTTCCTTGCTTCGTAAGACTATAATATTTTCGAACCCTCCCTTCTACTATTTCAGATTCAGTATACAACAAGCCTTCATTTTCCAACTTGTACAAAATCGGATAAAGTGCACCATAAGTAAGTTCAATTTCCCCATCAGACAATTCTTTGACCCTTTGATTGATCTCATACCCATACATTTTATCTTTCTCAGAAAGAAGCTTCAAAACAATGGTCTTTATCGTTCCTTTGATGTACTCTTTTGATTTCATGATATATAATTTTCTTAAATATACAACTTTCCTTTACTAAAGTAAAATCATGATCCTTATTTGGTTCTAAATAAAATAATGATCTATCTTTTTGTCAAATAAAAAACAAAAGACGCATGAGCAATTTCCGTACAGAGTTACACATAGAGGAGAACCCAGATAAGATCGAGTACAATGCAAAAATTCTATCACTTGGATCTGGATTTTCTAATATTCTGATGGATCAATTTTCAAAGTTTGGATTCCAAGTGTTAAGCAACCCATACGGCACAATCTATAATCCCCTTTCGATTTTTGAATCAATTGGATTGTCTGTTGCGAATCAAGCACCAGATCCTATGAGAATTACTCAATCGCAAGATCAATGGAATCACTTCGATTTTCATTCTCTGGGAAACAATACTTCCGAATCTCAACTTATAAACGCTCTGAAAGCATCTATCAATTCAACCAATAATTATTTAAGAGAAACAGGTTTTCTTTTCATGACTTTCGGATCGGCTTATGCTTATAGGCACAACCCCACAGGCAAGATCGTCGCGAACTGTCATCGTGCACCCCGAAAAGATTTTGACAAAGTTTTGCTTTCTGTGGAAGAAATTGTTGAAGGATTTCGAAGCATTTATGGGTCGCTTAACAATGTCAAAAACATTATTCTAATGGTAAGTCCTATCATGCACACTGGAGATTCCATAACACTTAACTCAGTCAGTAAGTCTACGTTGCGCTTGGCTTGTCATCAAATACTCAGTGAATTTCCACATGTCAAATATTTTCCAGCACTGGAGTTTTTAACCAGCGACTTAAGAGGGTACCAGTTTTACAATAAAGACTTGATTCATCCTACCGATCAAGCCATGGATTACATATTTGAGAAAATGATTGACGCTTATGTCGATGAAGCTAGCAAGAAATTAATTTCTGAAGTAAAATCCATTATTGATGAATTAGATGATTCTCCTTACAACCCCCAAAGTGAAAATTATAAAAACAAGATCCAGAAAGCCCTTGAAAAAATAGAAGCGCTCAATAAGGAAATGGATTTGTCAGGGCTACTCAAAGAACTCAAAAATAAGGCGCTGTAAGCAGCGTTATTATATTCATATTCAGAAATTTCGGTTTCGAATGAGAACAATACAGATTGGGGCAATAAAACCAGCACCAAATCAGGGGAATTAATGCGAGATTAGAAATATACTATTTTATTCTTAAACGACTTTCTCTTTCTCTCTACTTAGGCGAAGTTGGAATTTATTATGGGAAAACAAATGATGCTTAAGGTTATGAATCTAGCCTTCTTGAAGGAAATAACACCACATGGAACTTCAACCTTGCAAATCAATTCTCCTTTGATCAACTACTGATCATCAATTTTCATTTCTAACTAAAACTGAAATCTTGCACTTAGAATTCCATTGATACCTGGAGCACTGATTCCAGAAGAATAAGGTCGATAGTGCTTATCCAAAATATTTTCGACAGAAGCAGTCACACTTAGCTGTGTATTGAAATGATATGCAGCTTTTGCATTGATGGTCATCCAAGCAGGAGATCCATCTGGCGCATAGATATAAAGCTTGTCTAATTCTGATGGAGCGAATTCATCAAGCCCCCTTGCTCCTTGAAAATTGGTAAAGACCTCAGCCCTTAACCTTTTATCCAAGTAGGTCAATGCTACTTTGCCAAAAAATGGCGTTGTATGGCGTAAAGGAATGTGATCCACTATATCCTCCCCGAAACTATCATTAATCCGGGCCGTCACACCCAGTTTTTCAGAGAAAGAAGCTGATACCCCAAACGAATACCCCCAAACATAAGATTCACCGACATTCGTTAACGCTGCCATAGGATATTCTTCTCCATCATAAATAATAGTAGACTGCCCATCATAACTGTAAGGTCTTCGAACCATTGCGTCAACAAGGTCAGTATAATAGACAGTTGCATCTATTTTCACATTTCCAGCAATCATCCAATCAAAACCAGTTTCATAATTAAAAGAATACTCAGGTCGCAAGGCTTCATTGGGTACGACTACTACATCTCCAGAATCGAAAATCTTTCCTAAATCATCCACATTGGGAGCTCGAAATCCCGATGAAAATAACAAGTTCCATTTGAAATTATCAGAGGGCGTAATCACAGTTCCAAATGTCCCGCTGATGGCTCCATCGCCTTGATCTATTTCTGTAAAAGGAAGGTTATAAAAAGAAGTATTTATAAAGGTTCCATCAACTTTCACATATGTATAGCGCGCACCTATTGTCGCAAGAAATAAATCATTAAAACGATTTTTATAATTAACATAAAAAGCTCCGGATTGGTATTGGCTACCTCCATCGGGATAGCGACTCGCCATATCAGCCATTCCTCCATTCATTATATTTTCAGCATCAGCAGTTGATGTCACATCATTGTAGATGTATTCAAGTCCATAGAACAATTCTTTCCGATCCGTATACTTTTTGTCAAAATCTATATTGATCGCATAAACATCTACATTTTCAATTCTATTTCGAATGGTGTCCTCTTGAAATTTTCGATCATGCCTTGATTCATCCACCATTTGATTAGAAAGAACAATTCGCGCTCGATCAAACCAGTTATTGGAAGAGTAATTGGTATAAGAAAATGCATTCAACATCATAAACTGAGGACCATAGTACCATTCTGCATTTTTCAAATCTCCTTGATCTGTCGTTTCCGTCAATCGGTCATATCTCGGGATGTCACTGGATGAAGAATAGTATATCGTATAACCTAGCTCCGACTTTGATCCAATTCGATACGCGATTTTATTCATGATATTATACTGTCGATAACCAGAAAACCGCTGCATATTAACATCATCATTTTCAATGACAACATCCTGACCTTCGACACGATCAATATATTCAAATCGTTTTCCGAAATCAGGATACTCAGAACGGTGATTGCCACCAGAACGTAAATCGCTGAAATCGCTGAACGAAATACCCGTAACATTACTAAACCTATTGTTGTTCAATCGGATGTTCATAGTCCCTGTTTTTTCCATATTTGCTGTTGCATACCTACCCATTACAGCACCTTGAACTTCCAATTTCTTACCAGCTGAATATGAAGGTCGAATTGTTTTGAAATGCATAACACCTCCTAACGCATCACTCCCGAATAATGTGGATCCTGGACCAAATATTACTTCAGTAGTTTCCAGCAAATTGGGATCAATACTTATTACGTTTTGTAAATTCCCACTTCGGTAGATGGCATTATTTATTCTCACTCCATCCATAACAATCAAAACAGAACTTGCAGAAAAACCTCTAATCATAGGACTCCCTCCTCCCATCTGACTTTTTTGGACATAAACTTTTCCTGTTTGTGCCAACATATCAGCCGATGTCTGAGGATTATTAAATACTACGTCCTTAGCTGAAACCCGTAGAACCTCATTGGGTATGTCCTTTTTGTTTTGTTGCCATCTACTTGCTGAAACAATTACTTCATCAATTTGAACGACACTTTCAGTCAAGTATATCGTCCAATCTTGGACATCCAAATTCTTTGTATCAAAAGTTAATGTCTGATACGAAGGATGTGATAATACAAGTACCTCTCCTTCTATTAAACCTTCCAACTTAACTTGACCGTTTTCATCTGTCAAAAGCAACGCTGGATTCTTTTCTAATTTGACAGAAACATTTATAACCGGCAAATGGGTTGAACTCTCTCTAACCTTTAGTACTTGCCCATTGGCAGTATTAGAGATGATTAACAAAATTGGTATTAAAAGAAAAGAAAAAAGGATTCTCAAAATGAATTGCATGAAAAATTAGAAGCAAAAATTAAGCCATCTCTATAATTATTTTTGAGTATCGAATTCTGCCCAAGCAAGCGATGAGGCACCTAAAACGGCAGCGTTTTTATCCATCAAGGATGAAGCCAATACTTTAGTGGTTTGCTGAAAGGGTTTGAAAATATTTTCATCCATATGTTTACGAGCAGGTCCCAACAAATATTCTCCTGCATGTACCAATCCTCCAAAAAGAAAAATAGCCTCTGGACTCGTATGCACTACAGTATCTGCTAAAACTTGACCCAACATTTTACCTGTATACTCAAAAGCTTTTAAAGCAATAAAGTCTTCTTTAATGGCCGCCTCTGTAATCATTTTGGCAGTCAAGTCATTGTAACTAACGTCACGCAATGAACTGGGCTGTGTGTAATCAGCCATTAGTTTAAAAACAGTTTTCTTAATTCCAGTCGCCGACACGTATGTTTCTAAACACCCTTTCCGTCCACATTGACAATAACGGCCATTTGGGTTAACGGTCACATGCCCTACTTCACCCGCAAATCCTGTATGACCATACACCAATTTTCCATCCACAATAAAACCACTGCCCAAACCTGTTCCTAAAGTGAACACCACAAAGTGTTTCATTCCTTGGCCACCTCCGAAAACCAGCTCCCCCATGGCTGCAGCATTGGCGTCATTGGTCAAAAACATATCCCAACCAAATTTCTCAACAAAATGCTTTTTAAATTCTACAAGCTTTCCCCATCTGATATTTGGAGAGTGCTCTATGGTGCCATCATAATAATTTGCATTTGGCGCCCCAACTCCTGCTCCGATAACGGTGTTTTTTCCTGCAAATTCAGAGATGTGATGCTGCAGATTATTCAAAAAATGATGTATATCCGTATCAGGCTCAGTAGGAAAAGATCCTTCAAAAGCAATGTTTCCTTCTCGATCTACAAATCCAAATTTCGAATTTGTTCCACCTATATCAATTCCCAGTACGTAATCAGCCATTTTCTTATTATTTTACAAGTATCAAAAGTAACCATCTATGTTCATTAAATAAATGCCCTAACTAATTAAAAACGGTTCATGCCCGTCATAAAATTCTCAGCATACGGTCACTTTCTACATCTCTTCAGAAATGGACACCTCGAGACTATTTGGTCATCCATTTTCAGAAAGAGTTTCAAAGTCAATTTCGAAAGAGAAAGAATAGACACTCCCGATGAAGATTTCTTAGATCTCGATTGGATTCACAACCAAAGTGAAAAATTAATAATCCTTTCCCACGGACTAGAAGGTAATTCAAGAAGACCTTATATGTTAAGTATGAGCAAGTATTTCAGTGATCGAGGATTTGATGTTCTCTCTTGGAATTACAGATCATGTAGTGATGAAATCAATAAACAATTGAGACTATATCATCATGGCGTAACCGACGATTTGGAAACAGTCGTCACACATGCCATTGATACTAGAAAATACAAAAAAATTGGGTTAGTAGGGTTTTCAATGGGAGGGAGTACCACCATTAAGTATTTAGGAGAAAATGGTTACAACACACCTAAACATGTAGTTGCGGCAGCTACATTTAGCGTTCCTTGTAATTTATGGAATAGCGCCCTACAGCTTACAGATTGGAAAAATTCGTATTACAAAAATCGTTTTCTTAAAAAAATGATTAAAAAAGTGAAGCGAAAACACGAACAGTTTCCAGACAAAATTGACATCACTGGAATAGATAAAATCAACTCATTCGGAGTATTTGACGAACGATATACTGCTCCCTTACATGGTTTTAGAAATGCCAGACATTTTTATAAGACAAGCACGTCTGATTTACATTATAGCAGTGTGAAAGTCCCTGCATTGATTGTCAATGCAAAAAATGATCCGATGCTTGGAGATAGTTGTTATCCGTTCGAAGCATGTAAAAATCATCAATATTTGTTTTTAGAAACGCCTCTTTGCGGGGGTCATGTAGGATTTGGACTAAGAAAAGGACGTCATAATTGGATGGATATTAGAGCACATCAGTTTATCTCCAAATTCACTGACTAGGATTCCAAATGCGGAATATCGTCCAACTTTCGATGCATGACTTTGAACCAGAGTGGTGGAATCATTGCCAATAACATCATACCTGGATACCCCGTTGGCATTTGCGGACTTCCATCGTGGTGATCCAATAATTGGTATTTCTTATTCGCCAAATAATGATGGTCTGAGTGTCTTGACAATTCGAACAACATGGCACGACCTACCGCATGATTCGAATTCCACGAATGCCAAGGTTGAACCCTTTCATATCGATCATCACTAACTTTCTTTCTTGTAAGCGCATAATGTTCAATGTAGTTGACCGTTTCAAGTTGTATTATTCCTAATAGCGCTGCGAACCAAAATCCTACCATTGGCCAAAATCCAAATACCCAAAAAATCGCTAACAGCAATAAAAGTTGATAAATCTGAAATCTCAACATTTCATTTTTCAACATAAAACTTAGGACAGAAACTTTACCCAATCGATTTGCTTCCAACCGCCAAGCAGATCGATATGCCATAAAAATGGATCTGAACCAAAAGAAATGAACTAATTCTCCTTTTCTAGCAGATGAAGGATCTTCAGGTGTTGACACATATTTATGGTGTCCTCTATTATGCTCTATGATAAAATGCATATAAAGGGATGACATTAGTAAAAGTTTTGCTAGAAATTGATCTATTTTTCCATTTCGATGCCCAAGTTCATGTGCGACATTGATTCCCAAAACCCCACAATTTAGACCCATGGACATCGTCATTCCAACGAATTCTAAAGTTGTTAAATTGACAGAAGAAACGGTAACTAAATAAAAAAACAATAAAGCAAATTGAATAGGGACCATTAAATACAAGAGGTAATCAAATATTCGCTGATCTTTCAATTTATCATATTCAGTTTTATCCAAATTTGAAGTATTGCTACTAAAAAGAAATTCCAAAGAGGGAATCAAAAAATAGCTAAAAATCACTGTTGAAAATGTCAACCACCCATTGCTGACAAAGGAAAAGACTGTCAATAGAGGAATTATAAAGACCGCTGTATATTTCAGAAATTGAAATTTTATCATTTTAAAATAATTGAGATCATTTCAATTTAAGTGAATTGAACAACTTAGTCAATCCTTCTTATCAAAGGATCCAAAAGAAAATAAATAACCTAAAGTGAAGCCTACATTTATCTTGCTTGATATATGAGGAATGTCAGAATCGATACTAGGTGGTTTAAATGCTTGGCTCAAACTATAGCTAGAATTTATGTCCAGCATAATAGTGCCAAATCTAAAATCATAAAAAGCCCCAGCCCCTCCTTTAAAACCGTAACCATATTTATAATCTCGATCTTCATCGTACAAAGTAAAATCATAAATACCAGGGTCATTCGGAGCAGGGTCTACCGTTGCATTAACCCTATACTCAAAAAAGCATCCCGCACTAACAAAAAAATGCAATGACTTTTTACCCGAATAAATAGAGGCCATAAAAGGTACTTCAATGAAATCCAGTTCTGTCGAGTGGTCAGGTTCTCCGTTATCGAATGACTGCCTCCACCCTTTCTGTACATAAGAAACACCGGTTTGTATACCTAAATGATTAGGGAGAAAGTTCATCAGTACGATTCCACCTTGATAACCATCCACAAATTGAGACTCGTAATTATATCCATTGATTCGGTGAAAAATATCAGCGGTACCAAAATTCAATCCCCCATTGAATCCAATATAAGTTTTACGTTGAGCCGTTGAGATAAAAGCGGTCAACAAAAGAGAAACAAAAATTGCAATTCGAATTGATTTCATACTAAATAATTCAGTGCTGCTAAATTATTAAATCAAGCTCGAATCGAAGCACAATCAAAAAAATAGTCTGTTAAAACACTACTTTTTCTTTTTAGTCTTTTTCTTTGGCGCAGGTGGTTCAACACTAATTTTATGCGGACGACGCACTCCATATGAACCCATACTAATCTTTCCTTTTTTTGTTTTTTTATCACCTTTACCCATAATCTGAATTTTTATGTTGAACGTATAAGCTACGAAATATCATGACCTTAGCAAAGTATTCTAGACTTAAAAAATGACGCGAAACGCTCTTATTAACCCAAAATGAAAAAGATTCAAATCTTTAATACTTAATTTTACTCCATTGAAAAAAAGGAATAAATGGATACATTTCGAAAATCATATTTCACTACTATGAAAAAAATTTTATCCGCTTTCATCTCTCTTTTGATTATAAAAAATGAAATTCTCGCTCAAGTATTGCTAGAAGCGAATGGGCCTGGTGAAACCTATGAATTGATCAATTCAGTTCTTGCACCTGGGTATGATGTCACAGAAACTCCGGACTGCGTTCATGGTGAATTTGGAAGACATATCGATGAAATTTTCGATGATACTTTGAATAAGAATGTATTCAGGTTTTCTATACACACTTCTCCAGATAATGATCGATGTAAAAAATTTGATCGTCAAAGAAATGAAATTAAAACCTATGATAAGTCTCCTGATTATCTTAAGGGCATTGAAGGGGAAAAGGTTGAATACAGCTGGTTATTCAAAATAGCTTCAGACTTTCAACCTTCAACATCTTTCACTCATTTACATCAAATTAAAGCTGTCGATGGAACAGAAGATGCGATGCCGTTGATCACGTTGACGGCGAGGAAAGCAAATCCAGATAGATTGGAGCTTAGATATGCTGAGCATCTTAGTCAGGTGACTTTAGACCAAGTCAATCTAAGCGAATTGAAAGGAGAGTGGATTCGGGTAATAGAAATCATAGAATTTGGGGAAAGCGGATCGTATAACGTTGAACTAGAAAGAATTGGTGATGGTTTAATCATTTTTAGTTACAGTGATGATGATATTCGAATGTGGAAAACTGGGGCTTCTTTTCAGAGGCCAAAATGGGGAATTTATAGAAGTCTAAATGATGTGGGTAGTTTGAAAAATGAAGAAGTCCTTTTTGCAGATATTCGAATTGCAGAGATTCTACCTTTAGCATCAAAGAATCATTTGACAAAAATGTATTTGGGTCCAAACCCATTGGAAAAAGAAATTGTCATCAATGAATCCATTGCAAAAGAATTTGAAACCATAGAGGTTTACGATGGCGCAGGAAAACAAGTATATTCAAATCAAATAGTAAAGGGCACTATTGATATTTCTTTCTTAGAAAAGGGAATTTACATTATACTTTTACGAGGCAAAAATCAGCCGACTGCAACCTTCAAAATGATTAAGAACTGAGCTATTGAATTAAACGAAAATCATGAGCGAATATTGGTTTAAATCATGATTTATAAATTAATTCATTTATACTTTTGAAGTATCAATTGACAATAATAAGAAATGAAAATAGTAGGAATAGGCAAGAATTATGTGAATGATCTCAAAGATCTTCCAGAAGGTGAAGTGACACCATTAATCTTTACAAAACCAGATACTTCTCTTTTGGAGGACAATCAAGAATTAAAACTACCATCTATATCAGATAATATTTGGTACGAAATCGAAATTGCATTCAGGATTGGAAAAAAATGTAAAGATGTTAAAAAAGAAGATGCACTTCAATATGTCGATGCACTCGCTGTTGCCAATGATCTCACGGCAAAAGATGTATTAAAGGCAAGTCGAGAACCTAATAAGGGACCTTGGGCATTGGCTAAAGGATTTGATGGCGCTACTCCTATTTCGAAATTTGTACCAGTTGCAGAATTTGAAGATATCGCTAATGTCAACTTCTCCTTAAGTGTAAACGGTGAGGAACGCCAAAAAGGAAATACTTCTTTAATGATTACGAAATTGGATGAATTGATCGAATATGTCTCTTCCTATATGACCTTAAACCCCGGTGATATTCTATTGACAGGAACCCCTGCTCATGGAGTCGCTAAAATTGATTCAGGTGATGAAATGATCGGTTTCCTTGAAGGTGAAAAGGTTTTGGAAACTAAGGTCATTTAGATAAAAATATTGAATTGAAAGAAAGCAGGTCGTAAGTATCTTACGACCTGTCAATCAATACTACATGCATAATTAATTTTTCATTAATTTCTTCATTCCACCTTTGTTGGGTATTAGACTCTACAGGTGAAGGAAAACTAATCAACCAAAAATTGGTTGACCAATATTAGTAATAATGTGAGTCAAAATCAAGTGAATGACACATAAACCACCTTTTAATCATATTTCAATAATAGGAACTTACCCGTTTAATTAGTTCGAAATGCCTTAGGCACGCTTGAAACTAACTTCTATTCTTGTTATCTTTCTTTTTCATAGCCACCTGAACACATGCATGAAAAAGGAATCTCTCGAAAAAAAATAATTCTATCTAAAGAGAACGAAAAGAATTTTACTTGGGAATATTATGACCCAAAAGGAAAAATAATTAAAGCAAAAAAAACTATAGAACGTTGTGACAAACTAGTTCTTCCTCCAGCTTGGACAGATGTATGGATATCAAAAGATAAAGACGCTAATCTTCAAGCAACAGGCGTAGATTCAAAAGGTCGCGTACAATATCGATATCACGAAAAATGGACTCAAGCTCAATCAGCAAAGAAGTTCAATGGAATGGTTGGTTTTGCCGAGATTCTACCTAGCATTCGAAAAAAAGTCAATATTGATTTGACTTTAGAAGGAATGCCTAAAGATAAAGTGGTAGCATTGGTTGTAAAACTAATCGACCTCTATCATTTTCGAGTTGGGAATGATGAGTATGCAAAAAAGAACAAGTCCTATGGGCTGACTACAATTAAAGAAGGTCATATGAAGCTAGACCGATCTAGCGAAGCTGAAGGAGAATTGGATGCAATTTTTGAATTTACCGGTAAGTCTGGCAAGCTTTGGAAAAGAAGAATTTGGGAGGATGATTTGGCATTACTAATAGACGAATCAGGTGCAGTAGGTGGGCGAAAAAAAACCCAAGACCTATTCCGATATGAAGATGACAATGGACTGGACCATGATATCAAATCTCATCATATCAATGAATATTTGGATGAGATCACTTCCGATTATAGAAAAGTAACTGCCAAGGATTTTCGAACATGGGCAGCAACATGGAAAATGGCATCAAGACTTGCTTTACAGTTAGATCCAGATACTGTTAAGGCTCGCAAAAAAGTATCTGCTGATGTGGTTAAAACAGTTTCTTCAGATTTAGGAAACACCCCTTCAGTTTGTCGATCCTCTTATATTCATCCGGTCATCCTTTCGGATTGGATTGAAGGATCCTTTCGTGAAAATTGGACAAAGGCCAAATCCAGCAGAAAGGTCATAGGACTCTCAAAAGACGAAACTTCAGCATTAAAATACATCAGTAACCATTAGAAAATAAACGTTTATAAGTGAAGATTTGGCACTTTAAACACTAGTATGCTATCTTACATTAGAACCAATTAAAAATCATGATGCGTAAAATTCTTTTTGTTGTAGCCACCTGTTTTATTTCGACCTATGTACAAGCCCAGGCTATCAATGAAGATATCATCAAACCCTATATGGCAAATACTGAGTTTGGAGAATTTACATTTAAGAAAAGCAGCAACATCAAACTATCCAAAGAGGAGTTTGACTTTCGAGCTCAATACCGAAAAGATTTTTTGTCTTTTGTCAATCAATTTGGAAATGCTAGTGAAATGGAAGCAGACTTTGATGAAGAGGACATGAGTGATTCTTTCATCGAATTAATTTACAATGAGGTTTTTGTAGGTACAGAAGGAGGCCCTTCTCCTACTGAAGTTGCTAAAGCTGCCGGCATTGATGACGCTAGATTTGATAAAGTAAAAACAGATGGCGAACGCTTTATTAAAGGCGTAAAAGAAGATGGTGCTGGGACTTGCCAATTAACAATTTGGACGGTAATGTCTGAGAAAGAACAAGTCAAATTGGAGTTTTATATCAACGAGCAAGGTCAAATCACAGAGTACGAGGAAATATGGCCTGATTTTTAATCAACCTCGCATACAAATTTGTTGATACGGACAATACTGGCACTTTTTTAAATCTTCTGTTTGTTTAAAGTCAATTGAAATATTGAATATTTGAGTTAGAAGAAGGTTCATAGATTCGAGATAATCTTCTTCATACTCTGCAAAGTCGAGCACTGCCTTTTTAGGCTTTTTGTAAACCAACATATCAAAACCTCGATCTAGCAAATCTTTACTATTGAAAATACCGGGTCTCAACGGCAATTGATTGTCCTTGTGATTCAACTTATAGAGAACACAATAGTAGAAAAGTTGGAAAACAGCTTTATCACGCTTTTCCAACTCTCCGTCCACTAGAGCATCTACATTTTTGAAAGTACGTTCATCTCGACCAGACTTATAATCGATTATGCGTACCACACCATCTTTTTGATCTATCCTATCTATGATTCCTTTCAATGCAACATACTCTTGAGAATCGGAAAGCTCAATAGGCAACTCAATTTCATATTCCTTTTCTAGACCTAAAATTTCAAAAGGACTATTCTTTTCATCGAACGCCAAAATCGCCTCCATGTATTTTTTAACTACCTCAAATGCAATCAATTGTCGCCCTATTTTTTCATCATCATCCATTGAAAGCTTTTGATCCTCAAAGGATAATTTGACAGCTTTATCAATTTGATTAGAGAGTGACTTTAAGGTAGTTGGATCTAAAACATCATTATCCTTATACAAATGCTCCATACCTCCATGGAGTAAATTTCCTAACAACGAAGGATCTAGATCTTCAATGACTTCTTTTGGCTCATACAAATTCTTCACATATCGAAAGTAGAACTTGAGTTGACAGTCCAAATAGGTATTCAAGGCAGAAGGCGACAAACGCTTTTGAGGATTAGAATGTCCCTTCAAATAACGAAATAAGCTTTCTTTAGTCTTACCTTCCTTTTTGATGATTATTTCTTGAATTCCCTCTCCTTCAATTCTACTTACAACATTCTGCTCTTTGATTTTCAGGCTTGATTCGTGCTTCAGTTGCTGCACATATCTACTCAATTCACCATTATGATTAAACTCTGCAATATTGTTGAAAGAAATCCAGATGTTTTGAGCGCTTTGCACTAGTCGATAGAATAAATAAGATTGCATGGCATCTTGTTGAAAGGTCACAGGCAGTTCAAAAGCCATGCGAATATTATAGGGGATAAAAGAAGCATTAGCACTTTCTTTTGGCCATGCTCCTTCGTTCATTCCGATGATAATGACATGCTCAAAAGTTAAATTACGAGTCTCTAATATTCCCATAACCTGTAGTCCTTTGTTGGGATCTCCGGACAGTGGTACTTTCACCGATTGTCCTATTTTAGTGAACAGCTTCAAAAAAGATTTCATCTCTAATATCACTTCTGCCTCTAAAATGGATTTATGAACTTGTTTGAGCTTTTGATGCACTAATGATATTACGGACTTTTCTAACTCTGGCCAATCAGTGGTATCGGTGTTTTTTAAAAAATTGATAACCTCTATCAAATGAAGGTCCACAGATTTTTGACTTGAAATTAATTCACGAAAATTGGGGAAGAGAATCAAAAATTCATCGATTGCATAATACAGCTTGTTCGACTTCAACCCTGCTTTTTTAAAATTCTCGTAAGCGCCTTCTGGCAAGTCAATTAAATCGTTATACTCAAAAAAGGCTTCTACCTCTTTTTTATGAAAATTTGAAAAGCTTTTTTCATTTCTAATTACCATCAATTCCAGAATCTTGCTTAACAGCAGAAAGAATCTACTATTTGCTAATGGCCAGCCCATGGTCACATTTACGTTTTCAATTGATGGAGATATGAGCTTTAGAAATGAAGACAAAAGTCCTTCATCTGTTAAAACTACCAGGATATCTGCAGCATCTATTCCTGCATGCAGCTTTGCTTCTAAAGTTTGAACTGCAATCATTAGTTGCCCCGCTCCAAATGGTGCAGAAACGACATCTAAACTTTTCTCATTTTCTGAAAAACTATCCTTCAAATCTCTTTTTATGGATTGTTCAAAAACAGGGTCTTTAGCGTATTCTCGGAAAAATTGTCCAGATTCCTGATTCTCATCATTGAAATAATAAGCGTCAATATCCCAAAATATATCATTATCGACCGTTTTGAGAAAACGTTTAATAATCAACTCTTCTGCTCCTGTTAGAGCGTTAAATCCTGCGAACCAGGTTAATTGTTTATTTGAGTCTTCCTTTTCTGCGTACGATCTAAAAACACGTCCCTTAGTCGTCAATTTTTTCTCCGCTAATTTTCGATTGAAGAGCTCATATAATTCTTGTAAGACAGACCATGTTTGAATAAACTCTTCTTGTTTCTTCGTTGGGTTTGGTAAAAAACTGCTCCAGAATTGTTGAATAACTTTTTGCTCCCTTACCGATAAGAATTGAAATGACTCATCCAATTCTTTTTGTGATTTGACCACTCTAAAAATATGGGCTGGATCAACAAGATAATTATCTATATCATTAAAATCTTTTAATATCATTTCACCCCAAGGCAAAAACGCATCAAATGATTCTGGCTCGGGAATGAGTGTTTTGTAAGCCTCATAGAGCAATAAGTTCAATTGTAATTCATCAGCCAACAGCTCCTCCTGCGTTCCAATAACGAATTCTTCAAATGAATAAATATTTGGAGACCAAACTGGCTGATCAAATAATTGAGACAAATAACGAGCAAAATATACACCCGCTCTCTTATTGGGAAAGATGATTGTTAATCGATCGCAATCATTACCAAATGTGTGATAACAATGCTCTGCTAAGTTTTTCAGAAAATGGCCAGAACTCATTGAGTCAAATTTAATAGAAACGGTATCAATTAAAATTTTATAGGAAATAAGGTTCTGAAAATCGACAGTTTTATTTACTCGTTGGATTTAGTACAATGCTTCACTACTTTGCGATCTATTACGATTTTTTTTACTACATGAAATTTAAAATTCTTCTTTTGGTTCTCACGCTGACCGCTTTTAGAAGCCAATCACAATTTAATGATGAAACTAAGCGTGTAATTGTGTCTGGCACTAGAATCAGTTTGATCCCTCCTGCTGGTTTCGTTTTGGCTCAGAATTTTACAGGCTTCAAAAAGGATGAATCAATGATCAATGTTATGGATTTGGCTGGAGGGAATTATTTCAGCAATACAGAAACTTTTACGCGAGAAGCTTTCGAAAGTCAAGACGTTTCTGTTATTGACTTTGAAGAAAAAAAAGTGAATGGTTATTCTGCAAAATTTATCCATATTCTTGGTTCAAATGATACAGAATCTTACAATTTGGTATTCGGAGATTCTACCTTCAGCGTGATGCTCTTAGCTGTATTTCCAGATGATGACAGGACTTTAGGAGAAAAACTCAAATCTTCAATTTTCACGGTCAAATATGATAAGTCTATTGTTATAGATCCATTTGAAACTGCGCCCTTCACCATTGATGATTCTTCTAATCCGTTTAAGTTTTTCAAAGCAAGTTCTAACATGTTCATCTATTCTTTAGGAGGAAAAATGGAGACAATGAACGATGGCACATTGATATTAATTATTCCTTTACCGGCAGATATGACCGTTACTCCCGAATCTACATGTGATAAAATGGCCGATGGATTAGTGGCGCAAGGTTTTGAAGATTTGAACACTGCCAGTAGTATGAATATAGAAATCAATGGGTACAGCGCCCATGAAACATTGGTTACAGGTCAAATGAAAGGGAATCAATCTTATATTCTAACTCGTGTAATACTCCAAGGCAGCCGGCAAGTCGTAATTCAAGGTGTCATGAATGGCAGTATAAAATACATCAATGACATTCGAGCACTTAGCGAGACATTGAGATTTAAGTAAAGCGGTAGTTGTGATTAGTTATTCAAGCATCTACTTAATTCTAAACTGCTAGTATAATCAGCTGCTCATAGTATGACAGTAACGCTATCAGCTTTTATTTGCTTTTAACTAAACCTCGCTATCCATTAAATCTGTCACCACATAGTATCTCGGGTCATCAATATCCGATACGATAAGTTTTTCGAATTCCATGTCCGATTTCAAAAGCAATGTTTGACATTCAGGACTTAGGTGAATTAGTTTTATTTGCTTCCCTTGTTCGAGATATTTATATTCTAGACTTTTAATCGCTTCTATTCCGGAATGATCGGCAACTTTAGACTCAATAAAATCAATTTCTACAAAATCGGGATCATTTTTGGCATCAAACTTAGAATTGAAATTTTGAACTGAACCAAAAAACAAGGGCCCCCAAATTTCATATACTTTTGTACCATCTTCCTTTATTCTTTTTCTAGCTCGTATCATTGTAGCACTCTTCCAAGCAAAGACCAATGCTGATATTATCACCCCTGCTATAACAGCTATGGCCAAGTCTTTCCACACTGTGATGGCAGATACCGATATTAAAACAATGGCATCCGAAAGAGGGATTTTATTAATTACTCTAAAACTACTCCAAGCAAATGTTCCTACGACTACCATGAACATCACTCCTACTAATGCTGCGATTGGAATTTGTTCAATTAAAGGAGCACCAAACAAAACGAAACCAAGTAACGCCATTGCGGCTACTACTCCTGATAACCTACCTCGACCACCAGATTTAACATTAATAATAGATTGCCCAATCATAGCACATCCACCCATTCCGCCAAAGAGTCCATTTAGAAAATTTGCACTTCCTTGAGCGACACACTCCCTATTACCACTTCCTCTGGTATCAGTCAGTTCATCAACCAAATTCAAGGTCATCAATGACTCAATTAAACCAACGGCCGCTAAAAGAAAAGCAGTAGAAATAATTAAACTCCAATGCCCAGTCAAAGTTTGCAACAATCCAAAAATTTGATATTGAAACTTAGGCAGACCACCTTCTAATCCGGCACCTCCCCCTTCTTTGATAAAAGAACCCACGGTATTCACATCTACACCACCAAAAATCGTAATACAAGCAACAACTATTATGGCAAAAAGGGCTGCAGGTACCTTATTAGTAAGTTTCGGTAAAAAATACATGATACCCATCGTCAATACTACAAGCCCCAACATCGTCCATAGTTCAGTTCCTGCTAACCATTGTGTTGTACCATTGACAGTTTCTTTAAACAGTCCCAACTGTGATAAGAATATGACAATCGCCAATCCGTTCACAAAACCCATCATAACTGGATGTGGGATCAATCTTACAAATTTCCCTAAGCGAAAAATTCCGGCAGAAACCTGAATCACCCCAACAATTAACAAAGTAATGAACAACCACTGTAGCCCTAAGTTTTCGATAGGTTCAGCCAAAGTCATTCCTACCTGATTTCCTTGCTGAATCATATGAACCATTACCACTGCCATAGCGCCAGTTGCACCAGATATCATACCGGGTCGTCCTCCAAGGATTGCAGTAACAATACCCATCATAAAAGCACCATAAAGACCTACCAAAGGATCAATACCAGCGACAAAAGAAAATGCGACGGCTTCTGGAACCAAAGCCAAAGCTACCGTCAAGCCAGATAAAACATCGTTTTTGGGATTGCGGGTAAAATTATGAATCAGTGCTTTCATAGGATTTTTTTTCACTTTAAAATGGGCGCAAAGCTAGTTCAATATTTAATGGAATGCATAAATGACTTCTAATAATCTGAATTATGAAATAAATGACCTTTTTCAGAAAGTCTTAGAGACAATTTCAAGATATGTTTGTCTCATGTTTGATACTAGAACCATAGAATTTAATGGAATGCCCTTATTCCAAAAGGCGAGATTTAAATCTAATTATGCTACCCAAGGTAAAATAGAAGATTTTGCTTGTTTCTTTTATATGACCGAAGGAACCATGAGAAGTTATGATGCCAGAGGACTCCACATGATAAATGCCAAGGAAGCTATCATGAAGCATTGCGGTAATTATGTTCAGAAATACATTGCCGATAAAGAGACGTCGGAATGTGAAGCTATTGCTGTTTACCTCTATCCTAACCTTCTCAGAGAAATTTATAAAAATGAAGTTCCTTCTTTTCTAAAATCGGAAGTAGAAATACCAGAGCCCAAACAGTTAATTGGCAACAAATTAATTGAGCAGTACATGAATAATTTATCAGTATATTTTGAAGCACCAGATACTTTGGACGAAGAATTGGGTAGGCTCAAATTAAAGGAATTAATGATGATCCTATTGAAATCGGAAAATCATAAAAGCATTCGAAAATTGCTTTCAGAAATTTTCGCTCCTGTGAATGTCAAGTTTAAGGAAGCAGTTGAAAAAAACTTATTCAATCATTTAAACATAGAACAGCTAGCTTATATCTGTAACATGAGTCTATCGACTTTCAAAAGAGAGTTTAAAAAAGTTTTTGATGATTCACCAGCCAGGTATATCAAAAATAGAAGACTTGAGCAAGCCGCATCCCTCCTACTGATCAATGAAGATTCTATTTCAAACATCGCATTTGAATCTGGATTTCAAGACCTATCTACTTTTTCAGCTATTTTTCAAGAAAAATATAATACTTCGCCTTCAAAATACCGATTGAACCATAATAGAAACTAACTGAACTTCATCAGAAAAGTCTTTTCCTAGCCCTGAGCGAAATTTGAGTTATCAAAAATCAAATAATTCAAAATGAAAGCAATAGTTATAGCAATCGTTTCAATTTTAACAATAAATACAAATATCATGGCTACAAAAGGATTTGAAGTTCAAAAAGAAATTACCATTAATGTTCCAGCTTCTCAACTTTGGGAAATGGTGGGACCTGGATTTACAGAAGTATATAAGTGGTCCTCAAATGTTGACCATTCGGTAGGAAAAGGAACAGCCGAATTTGAAGGTGCTGTCTGTAGCGAAAGACATTGTGACCTCAATGTAAAAGGGTTTAGCAGTATCAATGAAAAGCTAACCAAGTATGACGATGCCCGCATGAATCTTGCGTATGAAGTCAACGATGGTATGCCTGGTTTTGTAACCAAAGCTGTCAACGATTGGACGGTAGTCGCAGTTAGTGACACGCAATCAAAATTGATTATGAAAGGTGAATTTGGCATAAAAGGAATCATGGGATTCATGATGAATGGCATGATGGAAAAAAAGATGAATGAAACATTAGAAACCGTACTAGAAGATGCTAAGATTTATGCAGAAACAGGTATGATTTCCATAACCAAACAAGAGAGAATAACTTCACTAGATAAGAAAAGTAAAAAAGCCGCTTAAGTAGAAACTTATTTTTTTTCAACCAACCTAAAAGCGTTCTCAAAAGGAACGCTTTTTTTGTTCTCTGAATTCTTCTACAGAATTATTTAATTCGCACAGCTTGTTTTCAATAAAACAACAGTAAATTCCTGAATCAATTTAAACTACTATTATGCTACCTGTTGGACATATACTGACTGCCACGATTTATTCAAAAGTTGCTGCGCCAAGAATCAATCTTAGTTTCGTTCAGGTTATGACCTTAACAATTTTCACTAACATGATAGATCTTGACCATCTATTTAATTTCCAACAAGACGATGGCACCGCCAATTCACTAACTCTTCACCCTGGACATATTTATAGTGGAACAATTATTTTTACTCTATTGACAGTTTCACTATTTTCAAAGAAACTAAAATCTATATTTTAATGTTTTAGCTGCAGGTATAGCTTTGCATATGGCTGCTGATTCGATTGCTTATTTGTTTCATTATGAACTAAGACTTTTAGTATTAATGGATATTGTAATGGGCATTTTTATTATAGTTTATAGGAACCAGTTCGACACTTCCGTTCCTGGGTATAAACTAGTCATTTTTCTCATCGGAGTGGTAGTTGTTTCAGCTTCGGCTCAATCGTACTTGGCGTATGTCTTAAAACTTGAACCCACTGAAAATAGCATAGTATATATCGTACCGAATGCAGTATTTCTTCTTTCAGGACTAGTTTTCTATTGGCTTTTTAAAAAAAAATGAACCTGAAATGACTAATGATTCTTAAATATATTCCAAACATTGAATTTATCTTTGTTTGTAATCTTCAATTGTTCAAATTTTCAAAAATTACCAAAAGTATTTTGAGGATTTTCGACCATGAACACATTAGTAAGGGAACTCTAATGAATAGAAATGAATAAAGCTAAAAATGTATTTCACAAAATCAGCTACTTACAATACCCTGTAATTCTTTACTCTCTCTACTACTAGTATTTGTTTTTCCATTCACTTTTAGCAAAGCAAATTAATTGGTCTGAGTTAAACAATATGCTCGTATTTGTTGGTATTTCCTTTAGTTTGTCGACTTTACAAGACACTACTAAAACTCAAAACAAGTTATCTAGGAAAATTTGGGAGCACCCTAAAAAAGGTAAAATTGCACTGGCTACTATAGCCTCAACGGCAGTGATTTTCATTACAATTGGACTGATCGGTTTTCTAGGTAGTAAAGAAAATATACATCAGGAAATATCATTTGGTCTAATCGTATTAGGTATCGGTTTAATTGGCTTATTGAAAGCAGCAATTGAAATGTTTGAGAATCATAGAAAAGATCGAAATCCAGATACAATCAATTCATAAGTATTTAGACTTTCTTCAGATATGTATTCTACTAGAGATAATCCTAATCCTTTAATCAAAATTTTGAAGTGTCTTTCAAGGTAAATTTATTGACCTTGTTTTTCAATTCTTCAACGATATCAGCGACATTTTGAGATTTGCGAATATATTCAGTCATTCCTGCTGACAATTGAGAAGTTGAAGAAGCAATTTCCTCAGAGCCTGCTGCACTTTCCTCGGCAATCACAACGACATTTTCTATAAGGCCAGTAACCTTGTTCATGCTACTGGTCTGTTCGATTGTAGCATTCACTATTTTTTCCGAAAGCACTAGGGATTCTTCGTAAGAGTTTGAAATATTTTCAAAAGACAACGCCGCATCTCTTGAGCTAACCTCACCACCTTTAACACTCTCGGTCATTTCACCTATAATATCAGTTGTGGTTTTAGTGGCATTTTGAACTTTATTTATCAGTTCCTCAATGCTTTTAACTGAATTTTTCGATTCTTCGGAAAGTTTTCGAATTTCATCTGCAACTACAGCAAACCCCCGACCTGCATCTCCAGCTTGAGCTGCCTCAATGGCAGCGTTCAATGCCAATAAATTCGTCTGGGAAGCTATGTCCTTAATAATACTGACCACCCGACTAATATCTTCAGAATGTTGACCCAAGACAGTAATAGACTCACTGGTTTGTTGCGAATATCTAAGAATATCTTGCATACTATCACTAGATTTATTCATCAACTCCTTCCCTTCATTGGTATGATCCACACCAAGCTTTACCTTATCATTGATGGATTCAGCCATAGATGCCATAGTCTTAGTTAAGCCCATAACATCTTCCATCATAGAAGAAGATTCATCTACTTTTTGAACCTGTGCATGTGCTCCTTTGCTCATTTCAGATGTTGAAGACTCGATTTCTCCAGTGGAGGCGTTCATTTCTTCAGATGATACTAGCATTTCACCCGTATTATTCCCAATAATATCCACTTGGTTTATGATCTCAGCGAAAAGCTGAGATACATTTTCCAATGAATTATTCAGATTATCAGAAATCTTTTTAATCTCACCTTTTGACTCATCTGTCATTCGGTTTGATAAATCACCCTGAGACATGGCATCAACGATATAATTGATATCTTGAAATGGTTTCATTATAGATTCGAATAAATAATTAATAGAATTTCCAAATTCTTTCCATTCTCCTAATTTCGAATCCAAATCTATTCTTCCCGAAAAATCACCTTCTTCAACTGCAAGATTTATAACACGATGAGTTTCTGCAATGGCACCTTTCAAATGCTCACTTTGCTCTTGAAGAGCATCATTTTGAGCAGTGACTTTATTTGTAGCTTCCTCAACTTCTTTCTGCAGGCGCATTCTAGCCATTTTTTGCTGATTGATTCGCCACCTAGTAAAACCAATTATTAAAAATGTAATAGCACCTATCACAATCATTCTAAATACCCAAGTATTCCACCATGGAGGATGAATTCTAACTACCAAGGAGCGGTCATACTTTGACCAGCGCCCATCACTATTAGTGCCCCTGACTTTGAAGGTATACGCACCAGGAGGCATGTTCATATAGGTAGCATTTCTTTCTAAGGCACTCGCCTCAGTCCAAGAATCATCAAAACCTTCCATCATATATTTATACTTGATTTCCATTGGTGATGAATAATCAAGGGATGAAAAACCTAATGAAAATACATTCTCATTGTGAGTAAGGTCAATTTCTTTAAGGCTATCAAGCGATGCATCATAAATAACTTTATCATTGAGTGACTGCCCTCTCTCAATCTTTTTTCCAAAAATTTTAATCTCCGTCAACACAACAGGTGGTTCATAGTTACTTTCAGGTAATGTCATCGGGTCGAAAACATTGAACCCATTTAAACCACCAAAATAGAGTTTTCCATCACTTGCTTTGACCCGACTTTCAAAGTTGAACTCTCCTTGCAATCCATCCACTTTACCATAGTTTCTAACTTCTCCACTTTGGGCATTCAGACTGGATAAGCCTTTGGGCCCTGACAACCACATCAGTCCATTGTCATCTTGAAGGATGCCTAAAATATTAGGAGATACTAGTTTGTCATTAATATTCATTCTTACAAAAGCTCCGTTTTTCTCGTCGAAATAACAAAGTCCTTTTGATGTACCAACCCACACTATACCATCTAAGTCAGAATACAGAGCAGTCACAGTATTACCTGGAATACTTGTACTGTCTTTTGCATCATATCGAAACTTTTCAAACTCCCCAGTTGCTCTATCCAATACCATTAAACCAAAATTCTGAGTTCCCGCCCATATGTTACCATTCGAATCCTCTACAAAAGAAACTACAGTTCCTTCTCCAGCTGATTTGGGATTATTTGGATCATGTAAATATTGGTTCAATTCACCCGTTTCAGGATTGTAACTATCAAACCCAGGTGAAAAGTACCCGAACCAAAGTAGTCCTTGTGAATCGTAATACATGGTCCAAATGGTGAAATCTCTATATGGAATCTGATCTTCAGGTTTTGCAAAATGATTGATCCATGTGCCGTTTACTGGATCAAAGCCATTGAGACCGCCTTTGAATGCACCTACCCAAACCACGCCATTCCTATCTACTTCAACAGTTTTCGCTACTTTGGCACTTAGACTATTTTGATTGTTCTGATCAGGATAAAAATGTTTGAATGTTTTAGATCCCACGTCCATCATGGTCAATCCATTCTCAGTGCCAATCCAAATATTGCCATTTGGTGCTTCTGCCATTGCCAAAACCGAATTATCGCTAATCCCTTCGGATTGTTTAAGTTCTTTTTTGTACCAGTCAAATTTGGTCTTGGTCGGGCTATAAAGGTTGACGCCCTTTTTATAGGTTCCAACCCATACATTTCCTGATTCATCACCATTAATAGAATAGATTGAATTGCCACTTAGACTTTTAGCATCTACAATATCGTTTACATGTCTCGTTAATTCTTTTGAATCCAGATTGTAAATCAAAAGGCCTCTACCGTCTAAGCCAATCCACATATTTTGAAAAGGATCTTCAAAAAGATTGCTCACCATTTGACCTGGCAAATCAACATTTCCTTCTCTTACATCAATTACATCTAAAATTTCTTCTGAGTCAATATCAAAAATATGAACCCTTCCATTCTCCGTTCCAATCCAAATTCTGTTTCTCGAATCCTTATAAACATATGAAATAGATGTTTTCTGTAATTCTGGAGACGTAAAATTTTCAGATTCTCCAGATATCACATTTAGATGAGCCAAATTTGATCCTCGTGGTAACCATACGTAATTTGATTTTCCCTCTACAATGTTCGTAGCACCGCCAAACCCATTATATTTTTTAAAGCGCTCTGTTTTTGGATCAAAAAGGTTCACATTATTGTAAGTTCCTATCCATACATCATCATTCCGGTCGACCATGACGGATATACAGCTATTCGCAGAAAGGCTATGTGGATCTTCAGGATCATGCAAAAATGACTTAAATGTTTCAGAAACTGGATTGTACACATTGAACCCATTGGTGGTTGCTATGTATATATTTCCTTTGCTATCTTCTGCTATATCATGCAACCAATTACCACTAATAGAACCCTCTTTTTCTGGATCTGGAAAAAAGTGAGTGAAATTATACCCATCATAGCGATTTAATCCATCATAGGTTCCGAACCACATATAGCCTTTACTATCAAGCAAAGAACATTTTACAACACCTTCGGACAAACCATCTTCAGTACCGAGACGTTCAAATTTTATTTTCTCACTTTGGCCATGAACACTATTTAGGGCCAACAATAGAATAACAAAAGACAACGAAGAATATATGTACCCTTGTAAATGCACTTGACAAATAAAAACTGCTTTTATCATTTCTCTCAATGTAACTTTTAATAAACAATAATTCTACTTGAAGGCATACTGCTATTTTGCCGTAAGCAGATTGACAGGAAAAATATTTACTTGCTTTTGTAAATATTTTGAAGGTGGAACTTTTGAATATACGAATTTATTTTAATACTCCAAAAACACAGTACTAATTGTGAATATCTTCTTTCAATTAGAGTCGCTTGAAAGGCACGACTCTGTCAATATGAATTATCTTTGATGTTCCACAATACAACACTAAGCAATGGTTGATTTGAATATCACTCCTAAGAAAGCCGGTAAACTTGCCAATCAAGTTTATGAACAAATATTGGATTGGATCATTTCTGGTATGCTCCAAGAAAAAGACAAGCTCCCTTCGGAGAATAAACTATGTGAATCTTTCCAAGTATCACGCCCCATTATCAGGCAAGCAATCACAAAGCTTCAGGAAGACAAACTGGTTAAGACTGAGCGGGGAAAAGGATCTTTTGTACTCCATAGTCCCCTTAAAGATTTAAGTCGTTTTGCCTCTGCCAATGATATAGCGAAAATTCTACAAAGTCATGAAGCACGAATTGCACTTGAAGGAGAAGCAGCAGCGCTAGCCGCTTCTAGAAGAACTGAGGCTCACTTAAATAGCCTCAAATCCTCATTGAATACAATGAGAGATGACTTTAATAAAGGCAAGTTGTCCATTCAGGCTGATTTCGAATTTCATATGAATATTGCTCAAGCTACTGACAATGAAATATTTGTTCATTTACTCCAAGATATCCATTTCGGGTTGAAAAAAACGATGGCGGTCGCTCAGAACTTATCTCGCGAAAGTGTGAAAAATGAAATTGCTCCTAAAAGAAACATAGAAGTAATAGAAGAGCACCAAAAAATACTGGATGCCATAGAATTAAAGGATCAGGAAGCAGCTCGTCTAGCCATGCGATATCACATAGCTAGAATCAAACAACGTATTATTAATATTCAAAATGACCAATAGAATTAGGCTTACCTAGCGTCCTCTTTCTGTCTTCCAAGACTCAAATTCAACTAAGATTTTTTCATCTGTAGCAGGGTACAACCCAATCACTGGGCTGCCCGCTTTTACTTTTTCAGTTACAAATTCTTCATATGCTTCCATTTTCATAGCTTCATCAGCCACCTCATCAGCTAAATGTGCCGGAATAACCATCACACCGTCGTCATCGCCGACGATAACATCTCCCGGAAAGACGGCTACATCACCACATCCAATAGGAACATTGATATCAAGTGCTTGATTCAAAGTCAGGTTTGTTGGAGCAGATGGAGTGTTATGAAAGGACGGAAACGACAAATTCGCAATAATCGATGCATCTCTAAATCCCCCATCCGTAACAACGCCGGCTGCACCCCTGACCATCAACCTAGTTATCAATATTGAACCTGCAGAAGCAGCTCTAGCACTCTTTCTACTATCCATGACCATCACAGCTCCTTTGGGACAGGTCTCAACCGCTACTCGCTGTGGATGCTCCGGGTCTCTAAATACTGTAATTGGATTTAAATCCTCTCTGGCAGGTATGTACCTTAGCGTAAATGCTTCCCCTACCATTACAGGATTACCATGCTTAAGAGGCTTTACCCCTTGTATAAATTGATTTCTTAAGCCCAACTTGTACAAAATTGTTGCTATTGTTGGAGTACTTGTCTTTTTGAGTTTTTCTCTAGTTGAATTATCCATTTCACTTTTATTTAATAGACTGAATTACAATAGTTTGCACATTATAATTTCATTATTTAATCTTGTAATTATATGTGACACGTACAAAAGTCATCACTTAGTCTTCAGAATCGATAAAGGCTATTAATACTGTTAATTAAGGTATTAATACCCCTTTCATCCATCAAAGATAGAAAATTTATTTTTAACTTGTAATTTTTTATACAGGTTAAATTTATTGTGGTACTTTTGTTATCGTTAACCTTTTCCAATCTGTTTAACCGAAAGAGCAAAAAAATAATATGAAGACGTTTACGCTTGGGCTATCAATTATTTCAACTTTGACAGTTTTAATATTAGTTGTCATAGGTAAAATCGAAGTTGCTGGAATTCCAATGCTATTTGCATTTTCATTGGCTGCACTCTATGGGCATCTTGACGAGAAATACCGTAAGCTATCATTCACATTTTGGGTATTTGCATTTTTGGCTGCTGCCATGTATTACCCGTTTCTGTTTACAAATTGGGGTTTCAATACCAAAAATTTGGTAATACCTATGCTTCAATTAATCATGTTTGGAATGGGCACCAAACTGAGTATGAAAGAATTCAAAACTGAATTAGCTCAGCCCAAAGGAATAATCATCGGCTCTATACTAGCGTTTACTGTTATGCCACTTATTGGACTGGCGGTAGCTAAGATTTTTAGTTTTCCTCCGGAAATAGCGGTCGGTGTAATTCTCATAGGGGCTTGCCCAGGAGGAGCGGCATCAAATGTCATGGCTTTTCTGGCTAAAGGAAATGTTGCTCTTTCTGTGAGTATAACAACAATAACAACTTTGCTTACCCCAATAGTAACGCCAGCATTGATGAAACTTTTAGCGAATGAAATGATTGAAATTTCATTTCTAAAAATGATGTTTTCTAGTTTCAACTTAATTATTGTTCCAATATCAGCTGGATTAATTTGCCATTATATACTTTATGCGAAAGCTAAGAGGCTTCAGAAAAAATCAAACATATTCATTATTGGTTGTGCCTTTTCTTTATTAACCATAGTAACAGTACTGACACCATTTCATGAAACAATTTCAGTTCTGAAACCAGGTTTCATTCTAGCTTTTACTTTGGCCTCCATCGTTTCTTTTAGCAAAGTATTAATAGAGTTTCTAAATGGGCCCAAAGACTGGATGGACAAAATTCTACCTTCAGTTTCTATGTTTTCAATTCTATTATTTGTCACTATTGTAGTTGCTCTCAACAGGGACAAACTTTTGGTGGTTGGTCTCATGTTGGTTGCTGCTTCCGCGATTCATAATTTTTTTGGTTTCATTGCTGGTTACTGGGGAAGTCGAGCTATTGGACTATCCGAACAAGACAGTCGTACCATATCTATAGAAGTGGCTTTAAAAAATGGTGGATTAGGAATGGGGTTAGCCCTTGAAGCGCTAGGAAATCCAAATGCCGCTTTAGCACCCATTGTATTTGGCAAATGGATGAATATTTCAGGATCAGCCATCGCGAACTATTGGCGAGAAAAACCTACAGAAGCAGCAAAAACCATCACTAATTAATGGCAGTCCCTTAATATGAACTGATGAATAAAAAAATAAAAAATCACGGAATTCTAGTCATATCATTTCTTTTAACATTTGCATTGATTCAGTGCAAGATGGAATCAGAGATAAAGCAACACCCAAATCTCGTAGTAACGACCGAAAGCATCAATCTTATTAGAGAAGGTGCAGGGAAATATCCTTTAATCAAAAATTCGATTGAGGAACTAGAAGCATATGTCGATACTAAAATATCGAAAGCGAAAGATTTTCCTATTCCGAAAGATCCTTCAGGTGGCTACACTCATAAAAAACATAAAAGCAATTACCGAACTATGCACCGATCGGCTATGTTGTATCAGGTTAAAGGTGATGAGAAATACGCTAACTACACCAAAGAAATGTTACTTGGATATGCTAAACTTATCCCTACAATTGGTCTTCATCCCAATGGTAAATCCTATTCTCCAGGTAAACTCTTTTGGCAAGCGTTAAATGATGCGATGTGGTTGGTTCATGTGTCTCAAGCTTATGATTGTGTATTTGAAATATTAACATCTAAAGAGAGAGAAATAATAGAGAGAGATGTATTGAAAAACATGGCTGACTTTTTATCTATCGGCTCTCCTAAAATGTTTAATCGAGTTCATAACCATGGCATTTGGTTAAATGCCGCGGTTGGCTTAACTGGTTATGTCATAAAAGATAATGAATTAGTTAATAGAGCCTTGTATGGAGCAGAAATAGACACCACATTGGAAACTTTTAAAACCGTTGATTACAACGATCCAGCATTGAAAGGTTTTGATGAGAATCGTCCAGCAGGTTATTTTCTACAATTAGATAATTTATTCTCACCTGACGGGTATTACACAGAAGGTCCGTATTACCAACGATTTTCAATTTGGCCTTTTGTACTTTTCGCTCAAGCCATTGAAAACAACAATCCAGAAATTGAAATTTTCAAATACAGAGATTCAATCATCAAAAAAGCACTCTACACTGCACTACAATTGTCCTATACAACAGGAGAATTCTTTCCTTTCAATGATGCTTTGAAAGGAATGGCCATAACCTCTCCTGAATTAATATTGGCTTTGGATATTGTATATGAAGCTTACCCTGAAGATCAAATGCTTTTGGATATTGCTAGAAAACAAAATGGTATCGTCTTCACCAAAGGTGGTTACAAGGTAGCCAAGGGAGTGGCTGAAAATCAGGATATTCCTTTTGTATGGAAATCGGTAAATCTTGGAGATGGATCGAAAGGAGATCAAGGTGGTGTAGCAATTCTTCGATCCGGTGAATCCTCAGATCAAATGTGTCAAATTATGCGGTATACCTCTCATGGTTTGGCACATGGTCATTATGACAAATTAGCACTGATATTGTATGACAATGGCAATGAAATTATACAAGACTATGGAGCAGCCAGGTATGTCAATGTAATTCAAAAAAGAGAAGGCCGATATTTATTAGAAAATACAACATGGGCCAAGCAAACAATTGCACATAATACAGTAGTTGTAGACGAAAACTCTCAATTTGATGGAGACATTAACAAATCATCTCTCTATCATTCAGATTATTACTTTTATGATGACACCAATCCAAACTATCAAATTATTAGCGCTAAGGATAGCAACGCTTATGAAAGTACTATAATGCATCGTACACTTGTAATGATCAATGAACCATCATTAGACAAGCCATATGTATTAGACATATTTAATATTGAATCTGACAAGGAACATCAATATGACTTGCCTTTTCATTATCAAGGATTACTTATCGACCTTTCATACAAGCAAGAAGTGTACACCGACGGTATTCAACCGCTTGGCACAGAGAATGGCTACCAACATTTATGGTTTTTAGGAAAGGGGAAATCGGCTAAAAATCAAGCAAAGTTTACATGGCTAAATGATGATCGTTTTTACACCTTAACGACGACTACCGACGAAAATACAGAGCTTTTACTTTGTCGTTTAGGAGCCAACGATCCAAATATTAATTTAAGACCTGACCCTGCCTATATTGTCCGGCAAAAAGAAGCCCAAAACCATACGTTTATAAGTACAATAGAACCTCATGGATCAAAAGACCCTGTTTCAGAAGTTACAACAAATTTACATAGTCGAATAGACCGTCTTGAAAAAGTATATGAGGATAACAACTACATTGGGATTGAAATAACAATAGAAGAAAAAGTATCTGTTGCATTTTTATCATTGAATGATAATTCTGTTTCAAAAACTCATTCACTCGAATTGGATGACAAAATAATTAAATGGATTGGACCTTTTACCTTACAGTAAAAAAGGTCAGGAAATCATTAATCGAATAATAAGTCAAGAAATATTACAATGTCTAGTACAAATCAATTTAAAGCAATCAATCCTTCTACCATGGAAGCCTTTGGTAAGGAATTCACAAATGCCAGCATATCGGAAATTAATGAAAAGGTTGAAAAGGCTGTTAAAGCTTTTGATTCTTACCGAAAAACAGATAATGAAAGCAAAGCCACTTTCATTGAAACTGCAGCTGAAGAAATCATGAATTTGGGTGATAGATTATTAGATACTTGTCATCAAGAAACAGCATTGCCTATACCAAGATTGCAAGGGGAGCGAGGAAGAACAGTTAATCAATTAAAGCTTTTCGCATCAATAGTTCGTGAAGGCTCATGGGTAGACGCAAGAATTGATACAGCTATGCCTGATAGGCAACCCATTCCTCGATCGGATTTGAGACATATGCTTTTACCTTTGGGTCCTGTAGGAATCTTCGGTGCAAGTAATTTTCCTTTGGCATTCTCAGTGGGTGGAGGAGATACAGCCTCAGCGCTAGCTGCAGGTTGCCCAGTAGTGGTAAAAGGACACCCAGCACATCCAGGTACATCCGAAATGGTTGCAAACGCTTTCTTAACAGCAGTAGAGAAATGTGGTATGCCAGAAGGTACATTTGCCCTCATACAAGGAAATATAAATGAAGTTGGCGAGCAATTAGTCAAACACCCTGAGATAAAAGCCATCGGTTTTACGGGATCTTTTCGTGGAGGAAAGGCCTTATTCGATTTGGCGAATGCAAGGCCCGCGCCTATTCCAGTTTTCGCCGAGATGGGAAGTACTAACCCAGTTTTTTTCCTTCCAGGAGCATTAAAAGAAAAAGCTGATAAAATGGGTAATGATTTAGCAAAATCAATCACTATGGGTGTTGGTCAATTTTGCACCAATCCAGGTTTGGCTTTTCTAGAAAAATCAGAAGAATCTGAAAATTTTACAACTTCTCTGACTAATGCTTTGAGTGAAATACCAGCAGGTGACATGTTAACTGAAGGAATTAAGAATGCGTATGATGCAGGAATTAAGAATATTTCAATGATTAATGATGTTTCAATCTTAGCAAATGGAAAACAAGGTGACTTAACCCATGGAGCTTTGGCTAAAGTATTCAAATCATCAATTGAAGCCTTTAATGACAATCCCATTTTGGCTAAAGAAAACTTTGGCCCATCTAATATACTCGTTGAAGCGGAGAGCAAGAATCAAATCATAGAAGCCGCTAATAATTTGGAAGGACATCTAACCGCTACCGTTCACTGTAATGATCAAGACGTATATGACTATCAAGAACTATTTTCCATTCTTGAAAAGAAAGTTGGCCGAGTAGTGATTAACGGCTACCCTACAGGAGTGGAAGTCTGTCATGCGATGGTTCATGGCGGACCCTACCCTTCTACTACAGCATCTCAAACTACCTCGGTAGGCACCAATGCAATCAAAAGATTCGCAAGACCAATTTGTTTCCAAGATTACCCAGCGTCTATATTACCTGATGTATTGAAAGATGGTAACCCTTTAAACACCTGGAGATTAATAAATGGAGAATTGACTAAGGATAAAATCTAAAGTTTGCAATACGGTTTGTATTTTTAAAACAAAAAGACCAGAAATAATTTCTGGTCTTTTTGTTTTACATATTGATTTACCTAAAACTACTGAGCCAAAAGTTTTAAAACTATTTTTTCACCGTTAGTAGATATATGACCAAAGTACAAGCCTGGATTGGGTGCGTTCCATTCATATTGTTTATTCATATTAAATGAATCAACTAGCCCTCCATCAATCCCATAAATAACCACTACTGCTGAATTTTGTGTTTTTAAAGTGATACTATTTTCAAACGGATTTGGATAAGCATCAACCAATTGTCCGAATTCATTTCCAATAGCAGACAAAATTTCAAATGATGCTTCAACAATTAGATTCCCGTTTACTGTAACTTCTTCAACAGCACTCGTCCCATTAATACCTGACCATGCTTCAAAAGCATACTCAGCATCTGGTATGGCTGTAAAAGTCACTATACTTCCACTTAAATAAGGGCCAGTAGCAGGGTCAATAGAAATTGTACCACCGGTAGTTTGAATCAACTCGATTGTATGTTCACTAATTCCTGAAGTGAAAATAGCTGAAACATTCAAATCACTATATACATTTATTTCTTGAATTGCATTATCCCCACTTATACCTATCCATGAGGTAAATGAATAATTGGCTTCAGGAGTTGCAGTAAACGTTACTGTACTTCCTTCTGGGTAAGGACCTGTTGTTGGTGAAATTGTTATCGTCCCACCATCAGCCTGCTCCAAGGTAATCTCGTATTCGTGAATGACGGTACTCGTTTCAGAAAACGGGACGGCATTTGGGCCTACATGCCGATGATCCAATGCCCCATTGGTAATTTCATCTGCATCGTTGTATTCATCTGCGCCTAAGTCTCTTACTCCAACCGAGGACTGCCCTTCTATGTCATTGATTGCCTCTGTAATAGTATTTGCTGGAGACGGGTTATAGGCCGGACTATTTGTCCCCGAGATTTTAAAAACTGCATTTGGATATTCATCTTCGCAATCAACCAAGGGTATCCTACAATTGCTAGCTTCAAGCAAAGGATCTTCGTTTTTGGCTTCAGAAGCATCAAAAGATATATCACCCCAAGAACCTGTTCCCGAGGTATAAAAAATATTATCAGCGAAACTCACGTCATCATCCGCACCATCTGTATGAAGAATTGTCACAGGATTTGCATCTTGGACGACAATATTATTTGCTATCAATATATTTTTTGGTGCCTTACTGTATTTCCCTGAGTTATCATACCCTATTTCAATATCAGAATAGTTGTTAATAAAAGTATTATGGGTAAATTCTAAGTTTTCAGGAATATAGTGTTTGGTCAAATCTGAACCTTGATTGATACCATCATTATTGGCATCACCTTGAGTTATCGTACAAGCCGCATCCCATCGATACCCGGTCAAACCTTCGAAATAGTTGTTGAAAATTTTATGGTCTTTACCATAAACTCTCACTCCACCGCAGCCAATAATCTTGCCGTCAAAATCAGCAGTTTTTTCTTTCCCAAAAAAATAGTTTCCACTAACCTCAGTTCTATCTCCATGCCTCAATGAAACAGTACCTAATGACCTTGAGAAGGTATTATTTCTAACATAATTATCACATGACTTCACTGAAATAATTTCCGGATCGCCATCGCATGCTTCAAATAAATTATATTCCACAGTACAGTATGCAGATAAAAGTGAAATTTTACTCCAGCCAATTCTAATAGTTTCCTTTTCATTGGTTTGCCTTGGCCCGACATTCTTAAAATGATTGTGATCTATCCGATCGTATTGTGATATGGCTGGCACAGGATCTCCACTATTTCCACCAATGACTAGTAGTGCCCCTCCATCGAGTTTTCCTTCAATTAAATTATGGTCTATTCTATTATGATGACTAAAGCATTCGTCAGCATTCCAAATTCCACCGATTTCAAACCATTTGGATGATCCATCAGGTTTCGAACTAGATATATTGTTGTAGCAAATTCTAATATTATTAGAGTCAGTCAACTTGAAAATATTATTTACACCATCAACATCAATATCTAATCCTCTAATAATAATGTGTGCACAATTCTCAAGATTAAATTTACTTTCTCCTGTAATTTTTGCCATTCCTTGATTGGCCGCAATAATATAAACTGGATAATCAATAGTTCCTCCTAAATATTCTAAACCTCTATTGACATCATTATATGTTCCATCAGCTAAAACAATGCTATCACCTGGTAGCATATTCCTCATGGCATCCTCCAATTCACTAGTCGTTGAAACGTTGACTGTTCTTTTTGTGAAATTTCCTAAAACCATATTAGCTGAAACTGTCAGGTTTTCCGTCACTATCACTTCGACTTGAGTTCCTTCACCTGATATTCCATTCCATGAATCAAATTCATACCCAATACCAGAAACAACTTCAAATTCCACAATAGCTCCCTCATAATAAGGTCCCTGAGAAGGGTCTACAGTAATAGTTCCTCCAGTTGGTTGAGTAATATCAATTGTATATTCAGCCGGAGGATTTAATTCATCAATGATAATAACCGCTCCAATTGTCACATTACTCGATACATTGATTGTTAGTGGGTTGTCTGTACCAGAAAAAGAGCCTGTCCAACCATCAAATATATAATGTGTTTCAACTTCATTGATACTTGCAGTCACCACATCACCGACTTGATAAATCTCCTTTTGAGGATCTAAAGTTATCGTGGCTCTATCTGGTTGCTCGACAGTAATTATTCTATCCAGAGTAGGCTCCGTGAAAGCAATATCTTCAATAGCATCCTCCCCAATGTACATATCATCAATGGCAAAGTCAGCAATATCATCTTCATACCAAAACCTCAAACCATGATACTCTTTGATACCAGAATCTCGACCTTTATCGATTGGATCATAATCTTCTCTAAATCCAAATGATGTATTACCATCATCTTCCAAAACCACGCCATCAATTGCGACTTCAAAAGTTAAAAGTGCATAATCAATACTCGCAGAAACCCGAACCCAGCTATCTACAGCAAATACGGATGACACTTCATACGAGTCTTCTCCTATTACCTTTAAATCTCCATCTGGATATAATCTTAGCTCTGCTGCTCTTCTTATTCCTCCATCTGGTAAATAATCATACATTCGTATATATACTGACTCTCCACCGGCCGGAAAACTTATCATCTTTACCCAAAAATCAAAGTAAACATTAGCATTCAACCCCGTTTCATTTTTACCAAAAGAAAGATAGTCCACAACGGTTTCCACAGCTGTAGTAGAACTTATTTTCAATCCTTTAGAGCCTGTGTTAGCATACACTGCATCTGAAATAATTACAGCTGAACCGTTATTATCATTGTCTTCTATCCAATTGTCTTGTCCGAAAACATTACCATCAGTATAGTCCTCAAAAGAAGTGTTTATTAATGTTTGACCAAAAACTAAAGATTGGATCAACATTAGAATTGGGAAAATAGCTAGTCGTAATAATCTTATCATCGCACTTATACTTTTAAATAACCTTCAAAATCCTAATTTAGGGTCTGGTAATTTAATATGATTTTTTTAGTCAACCAAAAATTGGTTGACCAATTATAGATTATTCCAAAGCGCTATGAAGATTGAATAATTATGGATGATTAAATCCTTTCCAAGAATTCCTCAATATCAATTTCTTTTCCTAATTGAAGTTTTTTTCTCAACCTATATCGGCGTGTTTCCACTCCTCGTACAGAAAGGTTCAATTGGTTAGCAATTTCTTTCGTACTCAGTTTCATTTTAAGAAACATACAAAGTTTGGCTTCAGATAGGGATAATTTCGGAAAATCCTCGCGTAATTTTTTAAAGAAGTCAGAATGTAATAAGTCAAATTGTTCTTCGAAATTTTCCCAATCTTTACTTCCGTTTACTTGACTTTCAATTTTCGTCAATATCTTATTTATTTCCTTGTTTTCCTTCTCTCCTAAACTCAACCCAGAAATAGTCTGTTTGATTTCCATGAGAAACTCATCCTTATTGTGCAATTGTATTGAAGACGCAGCCAATTCTTTATTCTTATCATCCAGGGATTTCTTCAATTCAGCATTTTTATTTCTTAACGCCTCAGGCCTATTGGCACGACTCGGCATCTCATAAAGCGTTTTATCTAAACAAGAGACCCACAGATTGTAGGCTTGATTGCACATCATTTGATTCAAACGAGGTTCATAGATAATATTCGGTTTCACACCAGAAAGAGCATCTTCTATTGAGTCATATGTTCCATTTGCAACACCAGCACCTCTTGCTGCACCCACGGCCCCAGTTGTATCCACCACTTCCACCATACAATCCAGCATGGTCGCAATCGTCATGGCGAAAACCTCTGACTGGAACATATCATCATTTCCCACCCTAATAACATCAACATCTAAGCCCATCTCCTTCAAAAGGTTGACGCCATGTACAAAAGAAAAGGCGACTCCTTCCAAAGCAGACCTATAAATATGCCCTCTGGTATGTCGGTTAAAATCCAAATTAAGTATATGGGAGTTTATATTTTTATCCTCTAACATTCTCTCCGCTCCGTTTCCAAAAGGCAATACACATAAACCATCAGATCCCACAGGAACAGTTGATGCCATTCTTTCCATATCATCGTATTCTCGACCTCCTACGGCAATTTGATGTTTTAACCAACCATATTGACTTCCGGCACCATTCAAACAAAGTAATACACCAATGCGATTCGCATTTTCTTCATAATTGACATGAGCAAATGAATTAACTCGAGATTTTAAGTCAAATTTTGGTCTATCAACAATTCCATAAACAACACCCGATTCAGCACTGGTTGCGGCTATTTCTCCTGGATTTAAAACATTTAAGGATAATGCATTATTTGGTTGATCACCTGCCCGATAGGTGACAGGAGTTCCAGCCAACAAGCCTGAAGCTTCTGCGGCTTTTGCTGTGACTTTTCCTTGAATAGAGAATGTTGGAACAATATCAGGAATCAATTGCTCATCAATACCGTAATATTCTAAAATCGGTTTAGCTATTTCCTTTTTCTTAAAATCCCACAGTATACCTTCTGACAGTCCTGATATGGTAGTTTGAATTTCACCTGTTAACTTCATTGCAATAAAATCACCAGGGAATAAGATTTTATGAACTTTATTATAAATATCGGGCTCATTGTCTTTGACCCACTTCAGTTTCGATGCTGTGAAATTTCCAGGAGAATTCAAGAAATTCTCAAGACAATATTCCTCGCCTAAATCTTGAAAAGCTTTTTTTCCGATCGTTACAGCTCTACTATCACTCCATATTATAGATGGTCTCAATACTTTTTGATCTTCATCTACGAGCACCAGACCATGCATTTGGTAGGCTATACCGATTCCAGAAATATCCTTTGGATTTATAGTATTCTTTTCTAAAATTCTACGTGTCCCTGTGCAGACATCTTGCCACCATAAATCTGGTTGCTGTTCTGCCCAACCATGTTGACGAGCTAAAATAGCATAGTCAATTTCAGGATACTCTACAATGTCAACTGTTTCATTAGATGCTGCATCCAATAAAGCAATTTTTATTACCGAACTACTTATTTCATACCCTATCAAATACATAACCGCTCATTTTACGTCAAAATTACGTCAACTTATTCTAATAAATAATTCTTCGAAGTGGTAATGAAGTAATTCTCTACATTTATAACATTTAGGGTATTGCAGTATATTGCATAAATCATCAAAAAATACTTCAATGACTTGTGAACATTGCTGCGGAGCAGATCAAATTTTTGATCTTCAGACTGCTCAAAAGGAAATGAGAAAATTTAAAAAAAGAGGACCCGGACTGTCTACCCAGAAGTTGATTACAACAATCAAGCCTCACATTGAAGGTAGGGAATCACTATTAGACATTGGCGGTGGAATTGGAGCCATACAATGGGCCTTTTTAGGAACTAATGGAAAACGCACTACAGACGTAGATTCTTCATCTGGCTATTTACAAGTTGCTTCGGAATATGCTACGGAAAACAATTTGAACTCGAAATTCATTTCCGGTGATTTTAATGATTTGGTTCCTGAGATTGAAACGCACGATGTAGTTACTCTAGATAAAGTGGTTTGTTGTTATCCTGATTATGAACAATTATTAAAAAATGCCACAAGGAAAACGAGAAATGTGCTTGCCATGACACTGCCATTAGGCGGTTTTATTTCTAATATTCTAAGAATGTTTTCAACACTATACTTCAAGTTTAGAAAAAATGCATTTCGTACCTATATTCACAATCCAAAAAAGGTACAATCCTTTATCGAGTCACAAGGCTTTCAAATAATGGAGAAAACTATTAGCTTTCCTTGGCTGATAAGGGTTTATCAAAGAATTGAATCTAATTAAAAAATAAAACCATCCTGACGGATGGCTTTACTTATTAGATTAGTCTGATTTTTGGAATTTAGGAGCTCAAATTACAAAAAAAACAAAGAAAATCAAACTTTGCATTTTTCGAACAAGCCAAACAAATCCTTCAAAGTATTAAAATTCAAGCATTAAACACTTAATTAAGTACATCTGTATCTAAATACCGGTCATGAAATATTTTTCGAACTAAAGGGTATAATAGTACTGAAATCATAATAATAGATGTTCCGATGTAAAAATTTGATCCCATTTTTTCTTCTGAACTAAATAACAATACCGCCATTATTATTCCATAAACAGGCTCTAAGTTTATTGTAAGGTTAATTGTAAAAGCACTTAGCTTATGCATAATCTTCACTCCTACGGAATAAGCGTATACAGTACAAATAAGGCCCAGAATTAAAAGATAAAAAATATCCATCCCATTAGTTATCCATCGGAATGGTTGATCAGCGTATATCAATTGATAGAATGGCAATAAAACAACGGTTGTTAGAAAAGCACCTATCATTTCATAATAGGTAATTGTATAGTGATTTTGTTTTTTAATTAACCTTCCATTGATTACAGTAAAGAGTGCAGATAAAATTGCAGAAATAATGGCTATTACTAATCCAACATAACTATCGATAGAAGCATTGAAAACTATCACAATTCCTACAACAGAAAACAAACCTAGTAGTGGTTCATAAAACTTAATTCTCCTTTTATTAATCAACGGATCAATCATACTAGTCCAGAACGAGGTTGTAGCCAAACCCGCTAAACAAATTGAAATATTTGAAACTCTAGCCGCTAAAAAAAAAGTAACCCAGTGCAACGCGATCAAGATACCAGTACCAAGAATCGGAAGCGCATCATTCCGATTCAAATTGACGGGCATTCCTTTAAGCTTTAACAAAAAATAAATACCAATTACTGCAATCAGTGTTCTATATAGTACAATTTCAACTGGAGACAGATTGATCAGTCGACCAAGTATTGCTGTGAATCCCCAAATCAATACAATGAAATGCAGCTGCAAATATGCACTCAGCAAAGAAGGCTTGCTTTGATTCAATCTCTAAAAAGTTTAATTATTTTGGTACAAATCGGTACAATATAACTGTTGCTACTGCTCCGATGATATTGGGAATCCAAATAGCCAAAAGAGGATTCATCGAGCCTGCTTCTGCGATCGCCTTGACAAGCACAAACATAATGATGAACACAAAAGCGATTAGAAATCCTAAGGCAATTTTAAAGCCTGCCCCTCCTCTAGTAGATTTTTCCGCCGATACAGAAACACCCATAAATGTCAAAATCAGTGCTGTGAATGGAAGCATATACCGAATGTTTTTCTCATTCTGGTAAACAGCAATATCATCTGCACCTCGGAGAGTCAGTAATTGGATATGATCGTTGAGCTCCGTTAAGTTCATCGTTTCGTTGAGCTGGTACTTATTATCAAAATCCTCAGGTGTCAAGCTAATAAGTGTATCTAACACTTCCCCATTGGTAAACGTCTCTCCAAAATCATTGATTACTCTTAGCTCCCAATTCTTTAACTGCCATGTCATTAACGAATCGTCCCAAGTCATTTTCCTGGCCGTTAACTTAGCTAGCAGTTTTTTATTAACCTCGTCAATTTTTTCCATGGTTACGCGATATCCTACTTCAGATCGATTGTTATAGCGCTCCATATAGAGGTAATCACTTTCGGCTATTTTAAAATGAATATCCCTTTCGTTAAAATAAAATGGTTTCTTGAGATGTTCAATTTCAAAACCAATCCTGAACTTATTTGCATTAGGAATCAACCAACCATTGGCATAAAAGCTTGTCGCTGCAATCACCGAGGCTCCTATAAAATAGGGCAGCATCATCCGTCTAAAACTGATACCTCCAGATAGGATTGCTACTATTTCTGTCTTTGCAGCCATTCCTGTTGTAACCAATACCGAAGTTATAAATACCGTAATGGGTGCAATCAAATTCGCAATCCATGGAATGTATGACAAGTAAAAATCAAGAATCATCGAACCGTTGACATTGTTCCTGATAAACTTATCATTCCGTTCAGTAAAATCAATTACAACGATTACAATCACCAAGAGCCCAACCACAAAGAAAAACGTGACTAGGAATTTTTTCAGAATGTATTTATCTAAAAGCTTCACTGATTATAATCTATTTGTCAATTTAGGAATCATTTGATTTTTCCAGGTTGAAAATTCACCGCTTTCTATTTTGGTTCGTGCTTTTGATACCAACCATAAATAAAAGGATAAATTATGAATACTTGCTATTTGTGCCCCTAACATTTCATTACTGTGAATTAGGTGTCTCAAATACGCTTTATTATAATTCATATCCACATACCCTGCCAAATTTTCATCAATGGGTGAAAAATCTTTTTTCCATTTTTCATTTTTGATATTGATTATACCTTCTGAAGTATAAAGTAGCCCATGTCTGGCATTTCTTGTTGGCATTACACAATCAAACATATCAATGCCTAATGCAATACACTCTAAAATATTCTCAGGAGTTCCAACTCCCATCAAATATCTTGGTTTGTCCTCAGGTAGAATATTACAGACCAATTCGGTAGACTCATACATCATTTCTGCAGGTTCTCCTACTGACAAGCCACCTATCGCATTTCCTTCCCTTTCAAAAGAGGCAATGACTTCTGCAGATTGTTTTCTTAAATCATGATAAGTACTACCTTGAACTATTGGAAATAGAGCTTGATTATACCCATACTTTGAATCTGTAGCATCGAATCGATCACAACAGCGTTTGAGCCATCGGTGGGTCATTTCCATTGAGTCTTTAGCATATTTCTTTTCACAAGGATAAGGCGTACACTCATCAAAAGCCATGATTATATCCGCTCCAATCGTCCTTTGAATATCCATAACACTTTCTGGCGAAAACAAATGTCTAGAACCATCTATATGAGACTGGAATTTTACACCTTCCTCAGTGATTTTTCTTCTGTCTTTCAAGGAATATACTTGGTATCCACCACTATCAGTTAACATTGGTTTTTGCCAATTATTAAACTGATGAAGTCCACCAGCTGACTCAATCACGTCCAACCCTGGCCTTAAATACAAATGATATGTATTCCCCAATATAATCTGTGCTTTTACATCTTCATGCAATTCTCTCTGATGAACTGACTTAACGGTACCAGCTGTACCCACAGGCATAAAAATAGGTGTTTTTATATCACCATGATCAGTAATCAGCGTTCCAGTTCTTGCGCTCGACTTTGGGTCTTTATTTTCTAAATTAAATTTCATTGATCAGCAAAAATATGATGAATTGAACTGCACTTACTATTTTTCTTACAGAATATATCCTCAGAAAAATAAACTTTTGATGTTGCGACATATATTTGCGATCGATTAAATCAAACTACGATTGCTTCATTCTATTCTACTCTATGTCACAGTGGCGACATTATTCGTTCAAACGATCTATTGGCTCGTCTGCTTTGTCGCAATATTAAGAAATAAAAAGCCTGTAAATGGCAGAGCAAAACCCGTATCCATTATTGTTTGTGCACATAATGAATTGGAAAACTTAAAGATTCTGATTCCGAAACTGTTATATCAAGATCATCCAGATTTTGAAGTCATCATTGTAAATGACCGATCTGAAGACAGTACCTATGACTACATGCTCGAGCATAAAACGGATCAACTGAAATTTGTTAACATTGACAAAGTTCATGACCACATCAATGCAAAAAAATATGCCATTACGTTAGGTGTGAAAGCAGCGAAAAACGATCTATTACTATTTATTGATGCTGATTGTGAACCCAATTCAAATCAATGGGCAAAACTAATGACACAGTCATTTTCCAAAACCGATAATTTTGTTTTAGGCGTTTCTCAATACAGTGTCGGAAAAGGAATTTTAAATCATTTTATCAGGCTTGAAACACTTTGGACTGCTATCAATTACATTGGCTTTGCACTCTTGGGAAATCCATATATGGCTGTAGGAAGAAATTTGGCTTATAGAAAATCCTCTTTTTTAGAGCACAAAGGATTTAACAAATTTCAGCACATTACCGGTGGAGATGATGATTTATTGGTAAACCAGTTCGGCAACAAGAAGAATACACAAGTAGTTATCAGCGCTGAATCTTTAACTTATTCAATCCCCAAAAAATCATGGAGTGAATATTTTAGGCAAAAAGTGAGACATCTTTCTGTGAGCAAGTATTATCGATTTAAAGATAAAATTCTACTTGGACTTCAAAACCTATCGCATTCCCTCTTTTGGATTGCATTTATTAGTTTAGCAACACTAAGCACTCAATATAGTCTTTTAGCTGGAATGGTATTATTGAGAATGATTCTAATATTAAATTTGGCCTTCTTCACATCTAAAAAATTTGGAGATCGTATTAACCTTTGGTTCGTACCATTTTTTGACATTATTTACGTTTTATACATAAATGTATTCGGCATCAGGGGCCTATTCACAAGGAAAGTTAAATGGAAGTAAAAAAACAGTTTTCTGAAAAAGCACTTAAAGATTTTAAGCTTATTGACCATGCGGTGAATGATGGAGATGAGCAGGCGTTTGCTCAACTTATGGAGCGATACAAACGACCTGTTTATCACATGATCCTTAAAATGATTAGAAATACTGATGATGCTGAGGACTTAACTATTGAGGCTTTTGCTAAAGCATTTAAGAATCTTCACAAATTCAAGAAAGACTACACTTTTAGTACCTGGCTATTTCGAATCGCCACGAATAATACCATTGATTTTATAAGAAAAAAGAAATTGAAAACATTTAGTTTGAATACTTCTTTTACGGATGATGGAGGTGAGTCAGTGAATATTGACGTGGAGGACAAAAATCTAAATCCTCAAGATGAAGCGATAAAAACACAAAAAATAGAATTAGTGCAAATGTTTGTAACCAAGCTCCCTCCCAAGTATCAAAGATTGGTTAAGCTAAGATACTTTGATGAACTATCCTATGATGAAATTGCCAAGACTTTAGAAGCACCTCTAGGAACTGTAAAGGCTCAACTGCATAGGGCTCGTGAATTGATGTATGATTTAGTCAAAGACAATAAGCCTCATATTTAGTGAGTAATTCAGGGTATAATATTCTTCTTAAATACTTTCCAGAATTAAGCGAACTGCAAAAATCGCAATTTGATCAACTTGGAGAATTATACAAGTTTTGGAATGCACAGATAAATGTTGTTTCCAGAAAGGACATTGATGAATTGTATTTACGTCATGTTTTACATTCTCTTGGAATTGCTAGGGTAACGTCTTTCAAACCAAAATCTTCCATACTCGATATTGGCACTGGTGGAGGGTTTCCTGGAATACCCTTGGCTATTCTTTTTCCGGAAAGTCATTTCACACTAGTTGACAGCATTGGGAAAAAAATTAAAGTCGTCAATGAAGTTGCTAAATCGTTAGAATTAAAAAACGTAAAAGGTATTCACTCAAGGGCTGAACAAATCGAAGGAAAATTTGACTTTATTGTTAGTCGAGCAGTCACGCGAATGAAACCCTTTTATCAATGGACAAAGGGGAAGTTCAAGAAAATTTCCATACATGATCTCAGCAACGGGATTTTATATTTGAAAGGCGGAGATCTCAATGAGGAACTAGCTGAATCAAAACTTAGATACAAAACATTTGAACTATCAGAATTTTTTAATGAAGAATTCTTTGATACCAAAAAAGTGGTGTACGTTCCACAACAATAATTTATGATATTGCTAAGCTATTGCCATATAGGCTGTAGTAAATTAACTTGTAAATAGCTCTAAACAATTTATTTAACAATAGATTAAACCTTTCAATTCCAGAATTGTCGAAGGACCTGAAACAATTGTTTATGAAAAAATTTAATCTACTTTACTTTCTTTTTCTTATTTCCATTAACCTAAAAGGTCAACCAAACTTTGTTGTCATTGTTCTTGATGATCAAGGTTGGACAGGTTCTTCTGTTCAGATGGATCAGAACATCGAAGGGTCCCAAAGTGATTATTATCATACTCCTGAACTTGAATCATTGGCACTTGCTGGATTGGTATTTTCTCAAGGGTACGCTCCTGCTCCGAAATGTGCTCCTTCAAGAGCAAGTATTCTAACGGGAAAAACTACCGCTCGAAACAGTTTTACGAATACAGACAATAATATTGCTACAGACCAAATATTAGTTGAAGCTATTTCAGAAACTACTTTAAATGGAAATGACATTACTTATGCCGAATGGTTAAAATCAACAAAACTAGACTACAGAACAGCACATTTTGGAAAATGGCATTTAGGACGAGAAACTAATTCCAGTCCCTCCAACAATGGTTTTGATTTTAATGATGGAGCTACAAGTAATGCTGATGGCAATCATGATGGAGTAGTCCAAGTTGACCCTAAATATATATTCGATCTGACTAGCAGGTCCATTGATTTTATAGAAAATGCAGTAGCGGATGGCGTTCCTTTTATGTTACAATTATCGCACTACGCTGTACACAGCGATATTGAAGCACGCCAAGAAACCATAGATAAGTACAATGATAATGCAGTCAGACCTGTTGGTATTTTACACGACAATGCTGAATATGGCGCTATGACTGAAGATACCGATGAAGGAGTTGGATTGATTTTGAAAAGAATTACTGATTTGGGAATAGATGACAACACGTATATATTTTTTTTATCGGATAATGGTGGCCAAATTAATTTTAGCGATAATAGTCCTCTTTCATTTGGCAAAACCTTCATCACTGAAGGAGGAATTAGAGTTCCTTTTATTGTAAAAGGGCCTAATATTAGCGGATCAAATTATTCAGATGAAGCAATAGTGGCATATGATTTATTTCCTACAATCGCTGAATTAACAGGAAGCGATGAACCTCTTCCTTCCAATATTGATGGAGAAAGCATTGTGCCATTACTCACTGGACAAACATTTACTAGATCAATGCCCCTATTTTTTCATTCTCCTCATTATGATGAAAATCCAAATAAGACACCCAGATCAGCTGCCGTTGAAGGAAAATACAAATTGGTTGTAGAATACGAAACTGGAAATTCTTATTTATATGATCTATCCAATGATATTGGAGAAACCACAGACATCTCTGGTTCAAATTTAAATCTTAAAAAAAGGCTTCTTATCAGTCTTAGGGATCACTTAAAATCTGTAAATGCCAATATGCCAACACTTGACCCGTCACACTCTAACTTCTCAGGTTCAGGTGTTGATATTGATGAAGATGGATTGGAAGATGCCTGGGAATTTCGGGAATTGCTTTCCTATACTTTTGGCCCAAATGATGATCCAGATAATGACGGAATGACAAACTTAGAAGAATTCAACGCTGGTTCAGATCCGTATTCAGAAACCATAACGAATACTGAATGCAATCAAGCGGCCATTTTCGCCAATGAAACTACTAACGCTGTTTGCTTTGAAGAAATTGACAACGTACGAATGTGTACGACCAACAATATTCCGGAACACGAATATGGACCATTCGTAGGGAACAATACTTTGGAAGGACAAGACTTTAGCTATTCCATGTGTAGATATCCGGAATTGAGTGAAAATATCACGGAATTAATAGAGGATCCAAATGACCCATCTTGTGGCAACGGGATTATCTTTGGAGTATCTGACCAAGGCATTAACTTTTCGCCATTTGCAAGACTTTATTGGGTTAACCCAAATACAAACGAAGAAAATTTAAATTGGCATGAAGAGGCAGACTTCACTTTGAATATGGACTTGAATGGCGGCCATGTGAATGCTGCAAGCAGATATCATTATCACAATATCCCAATTGACTACTATACAGATATTTTGAATATCGACGGTGAGCAGCATTCTCCAGTATTAGGGTATGCTGCAGATGGGTTTCCGATTTATTACAAATACCTTTATTCTGAAAACACGAATTCAGGAAGTAGCATTAGTGCATTTGAAAGTAGTTATTCTTTGAAATCAGGAATGCGTCCCGGGGATGGAACAACAGCACCTAATGGAGAATTTGATGGGCATTATATTGAAGATTATGAATATATCGAGACATTATCTGAATTAGATGAATGTGGAGGACGGTCTGGGATCACACCAGAGTATCCAAATGGAACTTACTACTATGTGCTTACCGATAATTGGCCTTTTATTCCTAGATGCCTTAAGGGGAAGTTTGTCGATAATTCATTTCGTCTTGGGCAAAATTGCCCTACTTCAACTGCATTTTCGGATTGCTCTGAAAATCCCTTCGAAAACATTACTTCCAATAACACATATGAAGACCAATTTGATGTTTCAGTTTTTCCAAACCCCGTAGTAAGTTGTATTAACTTGAAAACCAATAATTTTCAAAACGAATATTTGATCAGATCTATTAAAATATTTGACTTCAATGGATCTATCTTATATCAAACCGATATTTTTGAAAAGGACATTGATGTAAGTCATTTAAGTCAAGGCGCTTATTTTATTCAAATAGAATCAAGCCAAGATCAAATCACCAAAAGATTTCTTGTTCAATGAAAATGCTTTTGATTTATCTCAGTTCATTTTTTTATTTTCATGCAGGACATATTGCCGAGTATACCTACTCACTGAATGGAAACCAATTATCTCTGAAATTTGAAATAGAAAAAGAGCAATTGCTTCATTTTAAATTTAATAATAATTGCAATTTCGAGACGTTGACCGCACTCTGTACTTCCAAGTATTTGAATCAATATTCGGCAATTACTATTAATGGAAATAAATTGGCGTTAGAATTGATCAGTGCCAAAACATCAGGAGAGAATTTCATTCTCTATATGTCTACTTCACTCAACGAAGAACAAATAGAGAATGTATCAATTACTAACCATTGTTTCACTCAATTCGATAGTGCTTTCAAGAATCGAATAATTGTGGATATCGGACCATTTCAATCTTCTTACTTACTCACAAAAGCAAATTCTTCATTTGAATTAAAATAATTATTGGTATTCTTCTATTTTGAAGATAGGGAATACTTTTAACTGCTAACTGACTAGCAAAAATTTATTAGCCACATAATTTCTAGCGTTTTCATACAGAATACTTTCTACGGATCAACGTTATATTTGAACAAGAATCAATTAATTGTCATTCATGAAAATTCAAGTATTCCTTGTAACCGTTATTGCACTTCATCTTTCTTTTTCAATTTCCGCACAATCCATTTTTGATCTAAATGAAAAGTTAGGAAGAGGAATCAATTACGGAAATATGCTTGAAGCACCCACAGAAACTGGTTGGGGCAACCCATGGCAACCAGAATATCCAGGAATTATTTCGGAATTAGGATTCCAACATGTAAGAATTCCTATTCGATGGGAACCAGCGGATAGAAGTTCTGATGTATCACCGTATACCATAGAACCTTCATTTTTGGATCGAATTAAAGAAGTTGTTGATGCTACACTTGACAATAATCTAATGGCGATAATAAATATGCATCACCATGAGGCTTTGTTTGAAGATCCAGATGACAATAAAGCCAGATTCTTGGCTCAATGGGAACAGATTTCAGCACACTTCAAAGATTATTCAGATAGTTTGGTTTTCGAAATACTAAACGAGCCGCATGGAGGATTAACACCAGAAAAATGGAATATTTTTCTTCAAGATGCTTTGGATGTTATCCGAGTTGACAATCCAACACGTGCAGTATTAATCGGAACAGCAGAATATGGAGGTTTAGGAGGTCTTCCCAAATTAGTCTTCCCAGATGATGACAATATCATTGTTACAATACACTATTATAATCCATTCCCATTTACTCATCAAGGAGCTGAATGGGTAGACAATTCAGATCCTTGGCTTGGAACTGTGTGGCAGGACACTGACCTTGAAAGAGAAGTTATAGAAAATGAGTTTTCTTACCTAAAAAATCGGAGTGAGGAAGAAAACATACCTGTGCATATTGGAGAGTTTGGTGCTTATGGTAAAGCGGACATAGTATCTCGAGAAAAATGGACTACTTATTTAGGAAGATATTTTGAAGAACAAGGATGGAGCTGGGCGTATTGGGAGTTCAGCGCTGGCTTTGGAGTCTATGAACCGGATATGGAAACCTTTGTGGATGAAATCGTAGATGCGCTTATCAACAATGAAATGCCGGAGCCAGCTACTTATGAACGAACCACTTTATACCAATCGGATTTTTCTTCTGACAATGATGGATGGAGCTTGGCAGCGAACAACGGTGCTAGTGCTCAACTGAGCAGGCAGGACAACGCCTTGAATGTATCCATAAGTAGTGTAGGTTCTCAAAACTGGCATATTCAATTGGTCAAAAATAGTTTTTCTCTAACTGCTGGTAAAAAATACAGTTTCTCTTTTACAGGAAGTGCTACCGATTCGAAATCAGTGAGCAACTATATGGGAATGAGTTCCGACCCTTGGTCTCAATACGGTTCAATTGGCGTCACATTAACCACTGAATCAGAATCTTATGCTGGTGTTTTTGACATGTCAATTACTGATGCGAGTGCTCGATTAGTATTTGACCTGGGGTCTTCAGTTGAAAATGTTACCATCACTAATATCAAAGTAGAAGAATTAGAATATAAAGAACCTGGAGAACCTGTAGATCCAAATCCACCTCTCGGAATTGAATCTGAATTTCAAGGCTCTTTTTACCCCAACCCTATAGGAAACACTTTGAACATTGAGAATAAAACAGGATTCACTCATTTCGAGCTCATAAATTTTCAAGGTCAACGTTTAATGAACGCATCATTATCATCAGGTCTAAATTCATTCGAAATGCAGGATTATGCAGAGGGAATCTATATAATCATCCTTTCAAATAATGAGAAAAGAGAGTCTTTCAAGGTCATCAACCAACAATAATTAACTCTTTTCCAAATCAGTAACTCATTTTTATTTTGTAAATTGAATTATGGGAAAATATATATTTCTTATTATAGCTACCTGTCTTCTAACTAGTTGTGCCGAAAATGTGGAACCAATCAATTCCAATTTAGAAAATCAATGGGTAGAAATTCAAAACCAAACTGATACTTTGCATTTCGTAACATTAAATGACATACAGTTCCTCACTCTCAAACGGGGCACTGAAATTAGAGATGGACAACATCTTCCAAAATACCGATCTGGACTTTACCATTTTGAAATTAGTGAAAATACAATTTCACTTCGTTGGCAATTATCAAGTGATTCGAACTTTGAAGAATATAGTTTCAATAGATCAGAAGATCTAATAGAAATCGGTAACTTCTATCAGGAAGGCACATTAGGAAATACACTACTTTTTAGAAAATTATAAAAAAACAGCCCTCTAACTTCCGTCTGAAGTTTTCGGGCTGTTTATTAGACTAACTGTAATTGGTTTTGGACACTAAAAACTAAAAGTGTATGATATTGTTGGAAAAAATTGAAGTTGTTTTGACTCTTCAATACTTTCCGTTGCTGAAACATAATATTGATTTATGACCGCCTGATGATTCGTTGCATTTTGTATATCGATTTTGAATTCTCTGGTCGTATTCTTTTTATTCTTCCTAGTCCCAATTGAAAAATTAAGAATAAAGACGTCATCCCCTTTTACAGAGTAAGGTTCATTTTCGATTCTCACTTCACTACCCAACGCTCTAGAAGCCTCAAGATCGATTGGTGTATATTTCTTCCCCCCAATTAGTGTTACTTTAGAATTTAGGAACAATACTTTGTTCTTTTCCGATTTACCAATTTTCCATTCCTTACCGCCGAGTAAGTTGAAAATATAGTTGCCAGCAAAAGCCGACTCACGCTCAACTCCGTCCATTGGAGTATATAGTGACTGATAAACAGAAGCTGACGACATCATATAGAAACCTTTGAATAAATATCTTTCGAATGTCAATTCAAGACCGTAGTTAGTACCAAACCCTTCATTCACCAATGACCTGTTTGTATAATTATCAGACTGATTTAATAATGAATAAGTACTCTCAGAAATATCTTCCACAGGCACATCAAATAATCTTTGATAATACAATTCCATTTTCAAATGATTATTAGGTCCAAAAAACCGATCATAACCAAATACATAATGAAGCGCCTTCGATAATCCGAGATTCGTATTTGGCATTATAAGACTACCATCAACTTGCTGTTGTTTACCTAAGTAAATAGACATGCTTTCAACCTTGCTATGGACTCCAAGACCTAAGGTAAATGCTTGTTTATTGGATTGTTGCCATTTGAAAGCTGCCCTAGGCTCTATACTATATGAATTATTGAGACCGAATTGCATGAAGTGAAGTCCACTTGTCAATGTTAACCGCTCAGCCATTCTAAATTGCCAAGTAGAATGAGCTTGAAAGGTAGAAGAAGATCCTGCATCATCTAAAACTGTTTCTAATTGATCATTTTCAAAATTCCATGTGTTATCAACCATACTGTATCCAAGTTTTGAATAGATGAAGCCTGATTCAATTTTATGCTTGGAATTTATTTTCAAATGGTAAGTCATTGCACCTCTAAAAAATGATTTCTCGAAATTTGAATTATAAACATTGTAGAAACTTCCATTTTCGTCAGGGTAATCTGACTTTCCTTGAAACGTAGTACCAGCAACCGAAAGCGTTGTTTTCAAGAATGAATTCTTATTTATTAAGTAGGTATGGCTCAATGCTGTCACTCCCATACTTGTCTCAAAATCATCTCTTGCAACGATCACTTCGTCATCACCAATTGTCTCATTACCGGCGATACTGCTCAGTCCCCCAAGTCCAAAAATTGATATAAAATGAGACTTGTTGATTGGAAGATTAACGTTAAATGAAACATCCTGATATTTAGGTACCCCACCGAAATCAACTAGACCTAATGCATCCACTATTGCCAAAGAAGAATATCTATAATTGGCCAAATAAGATCCATCATACCCTTCTTTGAATGGACCTTCAAGGGTAAAATCCAATCCTAGGGTACTCGCAGTTGCTGTATATTCCCGTTGCTGGTTGTTTCCCTTTTTCAGTTTCATATCGAAAACTCCAGAGAGTGCATTCCCATATTCAGGAGCAAAGGCACCAGACATGAAGTCAGAATCACTCAACATGTTGCTGTTCAAGGCATTAATCGGACCTCCTGTTGCTCCTTCGTTGGCAAAATGATTAGGGTTAGGAATTTCTATTCCTTCTAATTTCCATAAAATGCCTTTAGGAGAATTTCCCCTAACGATGATGTCATTGTTTCCTTCTGCTTGATTAGTTACCCCAGCAAAAGCAGAGACCATACGTGCTGGATCAGCAAATGAGCCAGCATACCGTTTAGTTTCTTCTACAGTAAATGAGCGTGCACTAACTATAGACATCTCATTAAGAACTTCGGCTTTATTGGATTTTGCATTGATGACCACCTCTTCTAATTTCTCAAAAGATTCTATCAATGAGGCTTCTATCACAACTTCTTTAGCGCTAGTAACCAATAGGTTTGGCAGAACTTTGTCTTCATACCCCACGTAGTTAATCTTAAGCGAAACTCGTCCAATAGGAATATTGTCAATTCTAAAGTTTCCATTTACGTCAACAATGGAACCCTGAACAGGCATACTATTGACTACTTGAACGGTGGCGCCTATTAATGGAGATTGGGTGTCCTGATCTAAAACAACTCCTCTGATCGTCTGAGTCATGTCTTGTGAAAGCGCTATATAAATACTACATAGCACACCGATTACGATTAAAATTATTCGTTTCATGGTAGATGGTTTTATTCGGTTTTAAAATTTTATTGCTACGTTGTACCCAACCCACATTTGGACGTTATAATTGTTGAAAGTTTTGTCATAAAACTTGTTTTGCCCTATATCAAATCCATAATCATTTGTGAAAGAGTTACGCATATTTGATACATATACATTTAGGACAGGACCTGCTGATATCGCAAGATGCTTTGCAAATTGAAAACCGAAATTCCATTTCAATCTATTTAAAAGGTTCAGTTTGTTTCCAAAGTGGTCTCTATGATGAAGTGATTGAGTTGAGATTTCTATATTGCTATTCAATCTCTTGATCAAATTAAATTGCGTTCCAAAACCTGCTCCATAACTCCATAGGAACTTCTCTTTCGCTTCTATCCCGGAAAAAAGCACGCTGTAAAACCTATTGGTTCCAGACCGAAATGCAAAATTCAAATCCATGACATCATCATGCTCAAGAGCTATCTGTTTCATGCCGTTACCAATGATATTAATCAATCCAAAAGCAACCCCATTTTGCAAACTGTCCGCAACATTGATAAGCCCCACTTGTGAACCTTTAATGTACCTAGCTCGATTAAAGAATGCCGAGAATTGAGTTCCTTCAACATCTTTTGATATATTCGAGAATCCAGCGATTTGAGTTCCTTCAATACCTTTTGGAGAAACGTTAACGAAACCAGCTCCCTGAAACCCTTTGACACTGTCAGCATAATTTACAAAACCTGCTATTTGGGCACCTTTAACGTGTTTTACACTCACATTAACGAATCCAGCTCCTTGGAATCCAACGACGCTACTCGATGCCAAATTGGTAAATCCGGCGAACTGAGCTCCGTTTACTGAATCTTTGACTGCATTAACAAATCCAGAAAATTGTGCTCCTCTAGCACTTCCACCAACTGCATTGACTAATCCAGAAAATTGCCCCCCAACAATGTCATATTTATCAATATTAAAAAGTCCTCCAAATTCAGCTCCACGAAGACTGTGTTCATATCCGCCTAATATATTAAGAGAGAGCTTATTAGTAAGTCCTTCTTGAGGCCCCCGACTAGTTCCAAACATTGGAACAAATGATAATTGAACAGCGCGTTCATCAACAGAATCTGCACTTTGAATTTCCTTTTTTTGACCTTGAGTTACTTGAAAGGATATTAAAATAATTGCCAATATTCCACCGATAATTATTGAGTTCTTGATTTCCATTTTAAAATCTATTTTGTGTTTACACAATAGAGAAAACCAAGTATGAATCTACCCTTACAAAAAATTGAAATTTTTTAAAAAAATATTCGCTAAAAAGAAAAGGAGGTATTTAAAACCTGATTGCAGCTGAAAATCCCAACCAACCCGTTATGTTAGTTCCAGAATCATTCGTTTCAAACATGGGAGATTGGCCCCAATCATAACCGTACTCTCCCGTTTCTGGATTTTGCATTCGTGTAACATAGACATTCAAAACAGGGCCTGCAGTTATAGAAAGATGCTTTGCAAATTGATATCCAATATTGAGATTAAACCGATTAAGAATATTTAATTCGTTGAATGTAAAATCTTCTTCTAAACCATGAGAAGAGAGCTCTAGGTTACTATATAATTTTTTATACAATTTGAATTTACTTCCAAAACCAAAACCAATAGAATACAGCTTTCGCTTCTTGAATTGACCTCCAATTGAGAGAATAGAGTATAAACGATTACTCCCACTTCTGAAGCTAACCAAGGCATGCATAAAATCACTAGTTTCTATTGCACCTTCCATCAAACCATTTTTCACAACATTTATGACACCAATTGTTACGCCACTTTCTAGTGAATCAACTATGTTGATCAGTCCCAATTGTGCGCCCTTCAAGTTGTTCGAAATATTCAAAAATGCCGAGCCTTGGAAACCACTGACATTTTTACCTATGTTTAAAAAACCAGATATCTGCGCACCTTTGTAATTTCTTGCAACATTGGTGAATCCTGATAATTGAGTACCAGATGAATTTTTAGTAGTAATATTTGTAAAACCTGCCAATTGAGCTGCCTTGCTTTCATATGCTACGTTGACAAATCCTGCCAACTGGGCTCCTTTGAAATCATCCGCTACATAATTAACAAATCCTGCCAATTGTGCTCCTTGTGTTTCTCCTCCCACTAAGTTTACAAAACCGGCTCCCTGCAAACCACCAGTTTTTCCTTTATTCGTATTGAGAAAACCAGCTAATTGTACGCCTTGAGTATTTCCACCCACAGCATTTCCAAATCCTGCCAATTGGACCATGCTCACATTCTCTCGATCAATATTATAAAAGCCTCCAACTTCCAAACCTGTCGTTCCTTTTGAGTAACCCGCAAGGAGATTTATTGAAAATCTATTAGTAATTTGTCCACTCATTGAACCATTGGTTCCAACCATTGGCACTAATGAAAATTGAAATGGCTTCACCTCTTCTAAAGAGACATTCTTGGCATTATTTCGTGATACTTTACTTGTAAAGAACTGAACTAATTTTTTAGTTTCTATACCTATTTTTTGTGTGAATGTTGTGTCTGGTTTTCTTTTTAACTTGACCGGTTCCTGCAATTCAGAAATACTCTTTACTTGAATCAAAGTATCAATATAATTCTCTTGACTTATAGCAAAAGTCACATATTCGGTTTTGGATGATACGGTCATTTCAAAATTTCCGCGTTTATCTGATAATGTCGCATCCAATTTTGACACCTCATACACAGTTACATCTTGAATTGTTTCTCCAGTATCTGCATCCTTTATTTCACCAGAAAACTTAAATACTTTCTTTTCTGCTAGCTCAACTTTCTTCTTAATAATAATATAGCTGCCTCGATACTTATATTCAAATCCATTTCCTAGTAAATCAGTCAAAACGCTATTCACTGGATCATTTGAGTACTTCCTGTTCAGATTTTGTTCTATGCGGATATCATCTGGGTTGTATGAAAGCTTAATATTAGCTAGTTCATTAATTTGATTCAGTGCTTGAATTGAATTGACATTAACTAATTCAATTGATATTTTACTGTCTGTTGAGACTTGACCAATAGTTGGCTGGGTACCAATAAATACTAAACAAAAGACGAAAATTAATTTTTTCATTTTATGGATCACATCCTTCTCCAGATAGTAGATATGTATTGTTGTGTAGGGATACTTCTAAATCTAAAGTTGCTGCAATAATCTCAAGCACGTTTTCGACATTCTCATTGTCAAAAGATACAGTAATACGACAATTGCCAATTTTATCATTATCCAAAGTCACAAACACCTGATATATTTTTTCAATTGAATGGATGACCTCATTAATTGAATTACCATAAAAGTTAAGCTGCTTAGTTCTCCAATAGTTGTGAGTGGCTATTTTCTCTTTAGTTGAAGCTTTTAATGAGGAGGATTCTTTTATGAACATACCCATTTCGCCTTCCGTCAATTCAAACATTTCTTTTCCATACAGCATCTGAACTATTCCTTCATCTACGCTCACAAATATGCTATCACTGTTGACCACCGACTTTACATTGAAAGCGGTACCAACTGCTTTCACCATGAGACCATCAACTAAGATTACAAAAGGTTTTTCTTTACTTGCTTCAACTTCGAAATAAGCTTCACCAGATAATTCCACTTCTCTAGTATTCCCCCTAAATTTTTCAGGATATTTCAACACTGTCCCATTGTTCAAAGTCACTACTGATCCATCAGAAAGTTCCATATTAACAGGCTCCTCTATTGCTGTTAAAATAACTTCATCCACATTTAAATAATGATCATACATCAAATAGCCTAACATCATCAATAAAAGAAAGCTTGCCACCAATTTCAAATATGGATTCGGAGATTTTACTTTTTCTCTTATTTCATTCTTCCCCTTTACATTTTTCCAAGCAGAAATAACATCATACTCCTTTTCGAATGAATCAAGGTTGGCCAGTGCTTTTGTATCTAAATAGAAGATTCTTACGCGCTCAAATTCCAGTCCATTTTCTCGACTTTCATTCGACCAAGAAACAACAGCTGCATTCTGATCAGAATTGAGCTGACCAGCGAAATACCTAAATAGTACCTCCTCATTCATGTTGTTGTTTTCTTCTTCTTTTTTCATCTTTTTCAAAACCTAGACAATCATCTTCTAGTTTACCCTTACAAATCCTTGTTTACATGATAAATTATCCAAAAAATAAGTGCTGGCAAATACCTGTTTAATGAGCTTCGCATCACCTTCAACGCTCTTCCCATTTGTGTCTCCACTGTTTTAATAGAAATGCCTAATTCTTCTGCAATCTCCTTATACATTTTATCCTCATATCTACTCATTTCAAATATCTGTCGACATTTCTCCGGCAATTTTTCCAAAGCCTTGTCGATCTCGGATTGCAATTCCTCTAATTCCAAAAAATCGATTTGATCAAAATCATCTTTTCGTTTTTCAGATGCCTCGAATTTTCGTTCTATTTCTTGATGTTTGATGTAATTCAAACAACCATTTCTCACCGCACCATAGAGATATGATTTTACGGTAGTTCGAATTTCAATATTATGCGCTTTATGCCAAATATTAGAAAAAGTCTCTTGAACCATCTCTTCCGCCAAATCATGGTCCGAAAGATATTGAAAAGCAAATGCAGCCAACTGTTGATAGTAGGATTGAAAGACCTTTTCAAAAGTCTTTTCCTGTGAAAGATCGGTGAGGTTAACGCTATTTTCCAAATTTGGAATGAGGTAAATACGAAGCTACCAAGAAATTAGAAATGCAACCAATAAATGTGACATGAAACTATTACTAAGGACAAATACTCGGGAGTAATGCAATCTTGTCAAGCCATATTAGATCAAATAAAGAATTCCAGTATATAAGCCTTAGGCAAAATGCGTATTGTTCACAACAAACAAACATATCTAAGATAGTATCTCTGAAGAAATTTCATTTTGATTTATCCTAGACTTAAATTGTATACTCAGTTTATACTTACATTCATTGCTTAAAATAATCCTAAATCTACGATCACTTGGTGCGAACTTTATTCCTAAGTGTTTGATCCTACTTATTATTCTATCCTACTCGCATGAGACTTTTGCGGGTAAAATCTATGGTATAATTACAGATGAGAAAAACATTCCACTTCCATTTGCTACGCTGTACGTTAATGAAACCACTTATGGAACAACTTCAAATTTGGAAGGCAGCTATGGTTTAATTCTGGAACCAGGTAGATATGAACTAGTATTTCAATATGTAGGCTACAAAAAGAAAATCGTGACTGTCGACCTAGTCGATCAAGATGTAGCTTTAAATATCCAGTTGGAAAGTGAAGCTCTAGAGCTTAAGGAAGTTGTCATAACTTCAGATGAAGAAGACCCCGCTTATCCGGTGATAAGAGCTGCTATTGAAAGAAGAAAATATCACCTGAATGAAGTACAAGCTTACAAATGCCAGGTATACATCAAAGGGCTACAGAGTCTAAAAAGCAGACCGGATAAAGTTTTTGGTTATAATGTACCGGTGGACACAGGGATTGTGTACTTATCCGAATCCATCTCAGAACTGTCAATTGAAAAGCCTGACAAAATTAAAGAGACCATGATCTCATCAAAAGTGAGTGGGAATATCTCCACTTTCAGCTACAATCAAGGGTCACAAATGCTATTCACCTTTTACGATAATTTAGTAAAAGTCGTAGGGCTGAGTGAACGCAGTTTTGTCTCCCCCATTGCGGAAAATGCATTGTTTTTTTATGATTATGAATTGAAGGGTGTCTTTTTTGAGAACGATCTAATGATCAATAAAATAAAAGTCATTCCGAAAAGGAAAAACGACCCTGTCTTTGAAGGTTATATTTATATTATAGAAAATAAATGGCGGGTCCATAGTACAGATCTCATATTAACCAAAGAGCACCAAATTGAATTCTTAAATCATTTAGTAATCAATCAGGTATTTGCCCCCGTTGACAATGGAATCTGGATGATGATATCGCAAACATTCAATTATGAATTAGATGCTTTTGGATTCAAAGGAGTAGGAAATTTTACAGGTGTACATTCAAACTATCAAATTGAACCAAATTACGATCTTGTCAATCAAAACAGAAAGTTAAACGGGCAAAGCGAGATTCCAATTCAACCAAAATTATTTAGTTCAAAATACTTCACGAATGAAGTTCTAGATATCAAAGAGGGTTCAAATAAGAAATCAGGTGAATACTGGCAAACAGTGAGACCCGTTCCACTTACAGACGTTGAAAAAGCGGACTATCAAAAAAATGATAGCTTAAAATCTCTTTTTAACTCACGTGCATATAAGGATTCTGTGGACAAATATGTAAACAAAATAAGTATAGAAAACATACTATATAGTGGTTATACAAAACAGAATTCTTTTCATGAAAAGTATTACTCCTTTGACCCAATTATTCGAACAGTTTTATTCAATTCCATTGAAGGATTGACTATTAATCTCAAACCTCATTACACTAAATATCGCGAGGAGGTACTTCAATATAGCATTACACCTGAAGTCAGATATGGATTTTCTAGTAACGAATTTTATGGACGTTTATCTGCTGCAAAATATTTTAACCCTAAGAGATTCACGAAAATCTATGGTTCTGCAGGAAGTTTTGTCTCACAGATTAATAAAAACGCTCCTGTGCTTCCATTTGTCAACACCTTGGAGACTTTGCTACTGAGAAATAATCTAATCAAATTGTATGAAAAGCAGTTTTTGAAGATTGGCTATCGGAACGAGATTAAAAATGGCTTTCTATTAGAAAGCAACTTAGAATATGCGCATCGAAATCAACTTTTCAATACATCTGACTATTCTTTTTTTGGAACGAAAGATTTCACTTCAAACACGCCTGATAATTTAGAAATTGATGACACATCTTTTGATTCATACAATGCTTTTGTTTGGTATGTTAAACTGAGAATTGAATTTGAAAAAAAATACATTTCCAGACCGGATGCAAAAATCGCTCTTGATTCAAAATACCCTAGATTGGAGATTTATTACAGAAAAGGGATTCCAGTCTTTGGATCAAATGTAGATTACGATCATATCATGGGTATGATAGCGGGCAATTATTCTTTAGGACTCGTTGGTCATAGTGCTTATACGGTTCAGGCAGGAACATTCCTCAACTCCTCTCAGTTGAACTTTCCCGATTTCAAGCATTTCAACACCAATCAATCCGTAATAGGTCGTTTCGGACAATATCGTTTTGAATTATTGGATTATTATCTACATAGCACAACTTCGAGGTATTACATTTTTCACTTCAGGCATCATTTCAATGGATTTATATTCAATAAACTTCCACTGTTACGTAAAACAAAAGTCCAGGTTGTAGCTTCATTTAGCTACCTAAATACCATTAGTACTGAGCATTATTTCGAATATGGTGTAGGTTTAGAACATATATTTAAACTGCTGAGAGCAGGTTTTTATACTTCTACCATTGGAACCGATCATTACAGTACAGGCTTCAGAGTTGGGATTGGATTCTGATCAATCAAAAATAAAAAGTAAAGTTACGGCAACAATAGAACCTCCACTTTTTCGTCCAAAAGTAAATTGATTATCGTAACAATTTTTCTTATTCCAAAAATGCCATAAGGAGTCCAAATAGCGCTGACCCATAATATCTTACTACTATCCGGAAATTCGGAAGACAATACATAATAATCTCGATAGTCCGACGAAATTAATAACTCTTCAACCTTTGAAATTTCAGAACCTAGCGTATTAAGTTCCTCTTTAGGTAGATTTCGTATTTCATTAGGAAGGTAAAAAGCTATTTTGAAGCCAGCATCCTTAAATAGAGACAAAAATTGAAGTTGGCTAGATTCTACAATTACTTTGCTGCGTTCTAAACCAAACTGTTCAATAATTTCAACCAACCTTTTCATTGATTCTATATGATTATCATTTGAAAGGTTTTTAAAATCCAGCCAATATTTCAATGCGCTATTTCGACTAGATTCTTTTAAAAATTCTGTCAAAGTGAATCCTGATTTTAATTCTGGAGGATGGTGAATATCAAACTTCCCAGAATCATAGACTAAGTCAATTTCTATTCCGGAATAGACATCCTTTACTGAGGCATATCTAACTGCAGTATTAACTTTATGAACCCATACTTTTTCTTTAAAAAAGAACTGAAGTAAAGTTTTAGAAATGAGTATATTATATGGAAACAATAGAATAATTATTGTCCAAATTAGTATGCGAACTTTTATTCTATTTTTCGCTTTGAAGAAGCTCTTCATAAGTGATGCCATCTAAAATTACTCTTTCTCTAGGTCGGAAATTTTTATTAAAAATACTCCTTGTCGAATCAAATTTCAAAAACTTAATTTCACACAAATCAGCTATCCCATGGAATAGATCATCTAACATATATTTACGGTCCAATTCCTTGTCAATTTTCCGTTTTGATTCATTCAATAGAGATTGCCAAAGTACAAAAGGAACACGAAACATTGGAGATGTAGCTTTTGTTTCTACATGTATCGCATTATTGCTTACTTGAAATACATCCTCTCCATGATCTGAAAAGTATAGTACAAAGGAATTAGTGTTTACTTTAGCAACGACATCAATCACCTCACTGACTACAAAATCATTGTATAATACAGCATTGTCATATTCATTGATGGTTTCATAAGCTCTGTCAGTACGATGTTGCGTCAACTCGGGTTTGCCTTCAAATCTTTCAAAATCATTGGGATACCTTTGATCATAGGCTGTATGTGTACCCAAAATATGTAAAAAGACCACCACTTTTTCTTCATCTTTTTCAATTACCTTTTTCAATTCTGGAATAAGTTCCAAATCCAATGGCGTTCTTCTTTGTTCAGAGGTAGTGTTTATAAAAACTTGCTGATTTGTGGCCCTTGCCATTAGCGTCACTTGATTGTCAAAAATGCCAACAGGTTTTTGATTTGATATCCAATACGTTTTGTATCCCGCTTGATTTATTAATTGGATAATGGATCCTTTTGGTTCCTTTGGATTTTCATAATTACTTAATGTCAGCAACTTAGATAACACTGCAATTGTATGAGTATGAGGGGAAATTACGTCAGTATAAATGGACAATTTATTTTGAATGGCCGCTAAATTCGGTGTTGTAGGGCGATTGTAACCGTAGATATTCAAATGATCTCTACTCGTAGATTCACCAATTATGATTACATGTAATTCTTTTCCTTCAACTGTATGACTTACGTTTTCAAAAGATCCAATCGGATTGCTTATTTCGGATTTTTCATAATTCCGGGCCTCTTCCTGATATTGATAAAAGCCAGAAATTGATACATATGGAAGACTCTTAGAAATAAAAAATGTCCAAAGTATCGGAGCGACTAAAATCACTGCGCCTACTGTTAAATTGAATTTTAGACACCTTTGATTTTTAAATTCCTTTATTATGAAAGGGACAGGAATAACTGTCATTACAAACAAAGAAATTATCCAAGTATCTGTAAAGGAATGTATAAACTCTCTTACTTCACCTGAATTCGATTCTATTAAAACATAAAATGAGGACGCATTAATGAATGAATTATAAATGTAGTAGTACCCTGCGCTTATAAATCCTTTCACAAGAAGTAAGAATTGAAAGATTATTATTCCGCTTGCTCTTACTTTACTAATTGGAATAATTAGGATTATGGTGACAAAGAAAATTGAAAAAATTAGATGTTCAAGAAAAAACTCCAACGATTCTGTGAGGTCAAAATCATGAAAGAAGGTGAATAGGAACACAAATACTGAAGAGTATGCAAGTAAAAAATATTTCTTTAAATCAATAATAAGATTCCTACCTGACATCAAAAAAAATTGTGTTCAGAACCAATCTATTGGTCCATGATATTATTTGCATTGTAAAAAATAAAGTAAAAAGACTTATTGTCCTCTTACTTTATTCAATCAGTTATATTCAATTTCATAAACCTGTGTCGAAACCAATCCGGTTGCTAATGCATCACCCCTTTCAGAATTTTCGAACCAATAATCAATAGATTCACCATCCTCATATATTTCGAATACGATCTCCCATGGATTGCTATCACAAGACCCACAAGGAGGGTTTATCAATCGGACTTCAACTTCGTTCGTTCCTTTTTTCATAAAAGGAGCCAAATCGACAGGTAATTCTAAATCAGTATCTCCATGTATATGACCACTGTCATATACTTGTTTTCCATTAACCAAAATCAATGCTTGATTATTGATTTTAAAAAAAACAACTCCATGCTCCACTTGGGCTCTTGAATTAAAACTATTCAAAGTCATAAAACAAACAGCTAATACGATCATTTTTAATATATTTCTCATCTTTCAACTATGTTTTATAAGAGGATTACAAATACTGTTCCAAAAAAATGCAAAACAAAAATAGCACAGTAATTAACGGTATGAAAGTGAACAAGAAACATGAAAATTGTTTACGTTATTTCCTGATTCATAATTCCAATTAAGTCTTTGACTGATACCCAATTTCCCTCCTATAGAAAACCTATTAATGAATTTAAGCGCACTTATCGTCAAATTATATTCAACATCCTGCTGATCAAAAAAATCAGAGGATTCATAATTACTTTCATAATAATCATCATTAAATCTAATTCGGCTACTAACAAACCCTATCATTCCTGAAGGACTATACCAATTTACAGAAACATAATCAGAATTCGACCCTGGTCCAATATCTGATCCAATGATTTGGCCTTCATGCGTATAACCTTGTTTCGCCACATAATGTACGTATATAGGAGGCGTTGATCTTGAAAATCTAGATTTTCCTAGCGTTGTGTGTTCATAATTCAACTTCAAGATATTTCCTGATTTCAGATTTAGAGTTTTAATAAAACCAATAGTGTAGGACCTCGAATGATCAGGTTCTAACAAATGATCCAAAAGCCCATCATTAAAATCATTTTTAGCCAATTCAACATAGGTTTCAAATCCTACTTCAATAAATGTCCATCGAAGTGTTCCAGAAACCATTTGATCGTAGAAATCATTTACAGATCCTGGATCATCTTCTGGGTTTATCCGAAAAGCCCAAAAAATATCCTTAGCCTCCATAGGAAACAAAGTATGGTCTTTATACATCGTACGATTTATTCCTAAACTCAATCCTGGAATAAACGAGGGCTGGTAGCCAAATGTAAAACCTGTCCAATACCTCTCATGCTTTTCTTCAAATTTTTCAAAAAAGTTCGACTCTTTTATTACGCCCCAAAAAGCACGAAATTCAATATTACCGATTTTTGTTTTAATAGGTTCTGATGACCCTAAATCTATCCTAGGAATTCCAGCGGCATTATTACTCATTAAGATTGGATTAAACTGTGCTGGCCCCCAAACCATATTCTCAGTTGAAATTCCAATGGTCGTTTTCTTGTAAATCAATCTAAGTTCTGACTGACCAAGATTAAAATTATGATAAGCTTGGTCACCATAACGTTGGACCCAATCTATATCATTCTCGAAAGGATATGAGTATTCACTTTTATTAAAGTTATGAGAAGGAATTTCAAAATGATTATTTTGAGCATAAGAATAAATAGGATTAAAGGCAAAATGCAGAATGCCAATATTTCCATAAACCCCACCGGTGAGGCTAGTCATTAAGCCTTTTCCCGACCAAATAGCTCCATCGTTATATCCTCTAGGATATTTTGAGTCAAATGAAATTGTCATCGAAGGATAATTCCAAAAAAAATTCAACCCTTCTTTTTCTTCTTGAAAAATAGGAAATCGATTTTCCCATATATCCCAAGTAAGACTTGAGTCAATTCTGTATTGTGTAATTATTGAAGGACGAAAATTAATTGGATCGACTAGGTCATTATTCTGCAGCTGAAGAACTTTGTAATAATCTATATCGTATGAACCTGGGACTAAAATTTGCCCTGAAGATTCATTATTGCATAGGGTAAAACAAAGCAAGTAGAGCAAAAACCTAAATTGTTTCATAATTATTTTTCTTTTTGCATTAATCATAAAAATTATGACAATCAATTCACCCACTTTTCCTTAAAATACTTTATTGCTATAGAGTTATTGCGATCTTCATCTCTCGTTTTCCCATGATTGTTAATCGATGCCAAACTATTTGATTTAAAAAAACTTTCAGTCCAAAAAGGTGTATAGCAAAATCTATTTGAAGGAAAGACGTACTTTGGTGCTTTGGCATGGGCACTCACCCAAACATCATCGACAAATTTCACAGCTCTAGGTTCTTCGGGGTAGTTGGTCAATTCATCAATATCGAAAAATTTAGGTTTTACCATAAAACCAGAATACCCCTGTACAATATCAATCTTGTAATAATCAGAGACTCTTGTTGTTGGCACAGGAACTGGTGGTGTTTTTTTGATATTAGTCCATAATGTCGTTGCTCTATCAACTAAATCCTCTGGAACGCGCCAACCACTCGCAGCCAATATCCATTCAGGATGCTCTTTTGACGCTTTTTCAAACGCTTTTAACATGGAAGGAGGATACATATTATCATCATCCACTACCAAAATATTTTGATCATCATTTGAGTCTGAAATAGCAGGAATAAACTTTGTACTAGGTCCCCAGTCCTTATCAACTCTAACGATCTGGAAGCATTTCAATCCTTGCAATTCTTCTGGAATTTCATATTCCACTTGCTCTCTGAAAGAAAATTGCGGCACATAAAGGTGAATCATTTTAGGCGCTATTTTCTGAGAGAGTAAGCTTTTTACTGTAGGAACAATCTCTGTTATTCTACTTGGTATAGTAGAAAAAGACACAATTATATCAGACTTATTAGGATTCTTATCACAAAAATCATCCCAATACTCCAATGGCTTTCGCGTAATTAAAAAATAATGTAAATAGTCACGAAAGAATTTCTTTCCTGAAAGAAAATTAAATCCTTGCGTGATTAAAAATCCAAGAACTATGATTCCAAGAATTACATAAATTGTAATAGTCATAAAAAATATTTGTTAATCAAAATGTCGATTTCACTTCGAATATTGAAATAGAATACAGACAGAAAATTTAGACTGTGAGGAAACGAAGGATTAAGTTTATTTCTTACATTAATGAATTTAATGGGTGATTTTGAGCTTACATTAACTTCATCTTTTGTAAGATAGATTTCATTTTTTTCCTGATATCGGTATAGTAAAATGGTTAACAAAGATTGATCATCACGGTGATTATCTCTTCTCGCTCCTTCTGGTTTGATACATTCATGAATCAATCCATAACGCTCCCATTCGGACACTAGCTCTCTTATGGTCTCATTTTGATATCCAAATCCACACATGCAACCACATATATTTCTATTTAGATAATAGGATTCAGGGACTTCCATGTAATCTAAAGTCGCTTGTACCGTCCACTCTTTTAAATTACCCGAACCTCCAATTGGTGCGTACAAAGCGTGTTCATCCATTTCACTCCAGAAATATTCAAGTGAACTATTCAGAATAGTAGCACTATCTAACCAAAGCAAATTGCCTTTTTTTTCCTCAAAAACTTCCTTGACAATTATTGGTTTAAAGGAATAGGTCTTGAATTCCAACTTTACAAATTCAGGGTATTTCGAAAAGTCAAACTTACGAATTGACAGATTAGGAATACGAGCTACCAACTTTTCAGCATGGATCAATTGTTCCTTTGTAAATCCTAAATCATAACAAATCAATTCACTATTCTTATACTCTTTCTGCGAATTGAAAGTGAAAACGAATTGACAAAATGTCCTAAAATAGTAGGCATCAGCAGCGGTTAATATAGTGTTACTTCCAGACATATAATTACACCAATTTTCCCTCCATCAGTTTAATAACTCTGTCCCCTTTATCGAAATACTGTTCGTCATGTGAAATTACAATTATTGTCTTACCTACTTTTTTAAGATCTTGAAGTATTATTTCATAAAATATCTTTTTAAAGTGAGGGTCTTGATTTGCCGCCCATTCGTCAAAAATGTAAATTTCTTTATCTTCAAGAATACTCACCATTAGCCCTAATCTTTTCTTTTGTCCTTCAGAAAGTCTGCTCGTAGAAAATCGTTTGTTTTGAATTTTGACTTTTTTCGTCAATTCCAACGTTTCAATGAGCTTCTGACCTTGATCTTTTAGACGAGAATCATCAATATGAATAAGTTTATCGAATAAATAAGAATCAACGAAAGTTGCAGAAAATTTATCTCTGTAGGCATCAATTAATTGATCACTAATTTTTTCATCTGCGTATTCTAAATGTCCGGATTTTGCCGAGTATAAACCAAGAATGATTTTTGCTAAAGTTGTTTTTCCACTTCCATTTCCACCCAACAAAAAGATCAATTCGCCTTTTTTGATAGTTAAATCAATCGGACCTAATTCGAAATGTTCGTCCTGATCAGGGTTGTAATACTCATGCTTGACTCCTTTTAAAGAAAGTATGGTTTCACCTTGTTTTGGGGAAGACTTTAATTCTTCATTATCATTAATATTCCGTTGCTCTAGTGCCAAACCAACTTCCTTTACTTGTTCCAAAGCAACTTCTATTCTTTTAAGGTTTGCTAAAAATCCAGTTGCTGAAGATAAGGGAGAAATAGTCATCATCACCAGAATCAAATATTGACCAAAAAATTCTAACGTGACAAATTGTGTATGGTATATTAATAAAATCAATACTCCAAAGCCAAGGAGCAAAACTAAATCTGTAGATTTAGAGGCAACAGAAGATGCAACATTCTCTTTTACATTATAGCTGTTCTGTTTTTTACTGGTTGGAACAATTAATTGACTAACATATATCTTTTTGTAATCACCATTTAGCGTAAGCTCTTTAATGCCAAAAATAAGACCTTCAAAATGTTGATAAACATCATTCCATAATTCTCTTGCATGTTCAGCATATTTCCTCACTAAGGGAAGAGACAGTTTTGTTATCAACAAAACAATTGCAAATAGCACTATGGTACTAAGTGTCAATAGCGGAGAAAACCAAATCATATATACCATTATCCCAATGACTGTTGCCAGTCCAGTTGTGACACTTGGCATCCTGTCTATGGAAACCGCAATAGTTTTAATATCTTCTGTAAGAATCGGAAGTAATCTTCCTTGGTTTCGCTCGATACTGCTGAAATTCGCAGATAATATTTTATTCGATATATCAACACGTAACTGATGAACAATTGACTGTGTTAAAAGAGAAACTGAGTATGTCGATATTACTGCCAAAACACCATAGCAAATCCAGAAAATTAAAAAAATTGTAATAAACTCAGTTTGATTAAAATCTTCAGTACTGATCGCTTCATGCACCTGTTTAATCACCATCGTTGAACAAAGACCAGTCAAAATACTGGTAATACTTGCCACTGTAAATAGCAACTTTGAAGACTGGATTAACAACTTAATAATTTTCATTTCCTTTCTTTTATATATTACTTTTCAAAAGAAGACTTATCCGGGTAAGTTTTTTGCAAATAATCTTGGACCAAGTTCACAACTTCCGGATTCGGATTTTTACCCTGATCATCATTGAGACAATAAAAGTAAGGCTTCACCCTAGTCAATCGACTAAAAGCTCTTTTTTGCTTGGAAAAATTGGTCGTAATTTTATGGAAAATTTGCCATTTTTTGAGTTCTAATAACTTGACAGCTCGTGTTTCATTCTTTTGATAAGCTAAACCGTAATATCGATTCAGTTTATGGGCCATAAAGTCATCATCTTGCCGGAACTTATTTGAGCGTAGTTTATGCGTTTTTTCTGGCCAAAGCTTGTACATAGCGTCCCACCAATCCTTTTTGAAAAGTATTGGACAATGTTCTACCAATCCCAAACCAAAACCATCATTCTTCTTTTCATAAATTCGCCATTTTAAATTCTCTCCAAAAAGGCTTCCAAAAATATTGACAATCCCATCAATAGAAATGAATTTCTCTTTTTCAGTTTTTCTTCCAAATAAAAAATCATCATTCATATAAAGAAAGTAATCTGAAAGACCCGGTATCTTATCGATGTAAGTCTCTATTACATTAGAATTATAGGTTGGTAAATATTCTTTATCGAACACATCCTCATGATGTACTATTCTAATCTTAGGATGACTTGTGTCCAGCCAATCTGGAATTTGAGGACTTTGAGTGAAAATATACACATTCCCTAACCAAGGAACATATTTCTCAAGTGACCGAATGCTATATTTTAGCATATCATACTCATCCCGAAACCGCTCTGGGTTTACATCTGATAACTCTTTAGCATATTCCTTACATTTTTCTATGTAGGCAGGGATATCGCCGTTTACCCAAGTATATACTACGTCTATTGATTCTCCTTTATAACTCACCCTGATATTGTAAATTACCCTTTACTTTCGAGCGCAAAGCTATAAATCTTAGATTACCCCACAAAGATGTAATGACATTCGTTTTCTGGATTTAAAATGATCTTTTTTAGCTTTCATTTCAATTTGAATTTTTAATTATTTTGATCAAGACATGTCAGATGTTACTTTTGCATCGCTTCTTTTCGAAAGTTTCGACAAATAGCATTTTCAAATTGATCATTTCAAATTTACATCACCCAAAATAATCCTTTCATGGGTCAAAATATGCAAGCTATCATTCTTGCTGCAGGCTATGCAAAAAGAATGAGGCCTCTTACAAATAATACTCACAAAACATTACTAGAAATAAATGGTGAGAGTGTATTGTCAAACATCATTATCAAATTGATTAAGAATGACATCACTGATATTACATTAGTGGTTGGCTATCTTGCAGAAAGGCTGAAAGAGCACGTCGAAAAACGTTTTCCAGAGATCAATTTTAATTATGTGGAAAACAAAAGGTATGATAAGACCAATAACCTTGTCTCTTTATCTATGGCCCTCGAACAAGTAAAGCTGAGGTCTGATGTCATCATCATTGAGTCAGATTTAGTGTATGGAGATGGCGTGTTAAAACGAATACTTGATTCCAAGTATGATAATGTGGCGTTGGTGGATCACTATGGTCCTGGTATGGATGGCACAGTTGTTTCTATAGAAGGTGAGCAGATTACGGGTGTAATTCCTCCTCATTTGCAGGGATCAGATTTTAATTTCAATGACAAATTCAAAACACTTAATATTTATAAATTCTCTAGTGAATTCTGTTTTGGACCTTTCAAAGATCTATTGGCTCATTATACGACTACTATCAAGGACAGTTATTATGAATTAATGCTTGGAGTCATCATTTACCTAAGGGCTGAGACTATTTATGCAGAAATTCTTCAAGGCGAAAAATGGGCTGAAATTGATGATCCAAATGACCTGCAGCTTGCCAGATATATGTTTGAAGACAAACCAAAAGAAATATTGGATAGGTCTTACGGTGGATTTTGGAACTATGATGTGGTAGATTATTGCTATCTGCGAAATATGTACTTTCCTCCGGCAGCAATGCTCTCTGAACTAAAAAATAACTTCAGCAAAACAATTTTTGAATATGGTTCAACACAAGCCATTCTAAATAGGAAAGTGAGCTACTTTCTTGAAAGTGAAGAAGAGCATGTCGTTTGTGTAAATGGTATATCTCAACTTTTTCCAATACTCCGCAATCACTTTAAAGGGAAATCTGTTTTGCACCCAAGCCCCTCCTTCGGTGACTATTTCAGAGTATTTCCAGATGCCAATCATTACAGTGATGAAGTTGGAATAAACGTTGAAGAATTAGAACAAGCAAAAGAGGATGTCATAATTATTGTCAATCCTAACAATCCTACTGGTAGTCTGGTCCCAACTAACTGGATCTACCAATATGCAGAAAGCCATCCAGACAAAACAGTAATTGTGGATGAATCATTTATTGACTTCAGTGATGAGCCCTCACTTGTTCCAACCTTGATCCAAAAAGCATTGAACAATATCATTGTGGTTACTAGCTTGTCCAAGGTTATGGGCATTGCCGGCCTACGTTTGGGATATTGCTACACGCACAATCAAGCTTTTCTAGAAACCCTAAAGCAGGAAATTCCAATATGGAATATCAATACGATTGCCGAGAACTTCCTGGAAATTCTCTTAAAATTCAGACGTCAGTATCAGGATTCCTTAGAATTGGTAAAAAGAGATCGGACGGAATTTTTTAATGGCCTGTCAAGTCTTAGTGTTATTAAAAAGGTATATGCAAGTGGAGGAGATTATTTATTAGCAGAAATGAATTTAGATGAAGAGCAATTAGAGAAAATGTGTGATTACTTTCTTGTAGAGCATAACACATATTTAAAAACGGTCAGTGAGAAATTTAAAACAGGAAAAACTTGGATGCGTTTTGCTGTTCACAATCCTATTGAAAACAAGAATCTAATAAACAGATTAAATGAGTATTTATAGATTTATAGGTAGAATTTGGCAATATATTAAAAGAATCTCTGCGGTATATTTTTCAGCATTACCAGGTCAATACACGGAGAAAAAAGTAGAAATTCTTAAGGAATTTTACTTTTTAACCAACAGCTATTTAAAGAATCAAAATGTAGACTACTGGATAGCTTATGGTACCTTATTAGGTTACCACCGTGAAAAAGGAATACTATCACATGACATAGATTTGGATTACGGAGCTCCTGGCGCTTCTTTTGAGTCCATTTGGAACAATCGAAATACACTGCCTAAAGGATTAACCCTTGAGAATTGGTCTGACCGTCACAGAGGCCCAAAATTATTCTTTAGCTATAAAGGGTTTGATGCTGACATCTATTTTTATGAAGAAGTAAACGAAGAACTGGTTCCTTTCCTAATTAGTGACATCCCAGCGGATATGGAACCCGTCCTGCGGCAAAACATCTATCCATTACACGAAGTTGATTTTTTAGGAGACAAGACGTATATCCCTGAAAACCCTAAAAATTATCTTGAACAGTGCTATGGTTACATTGGTCCTGGAGCTGCGTTTGATAAAAAGACAGGATATTGGTATAAAGTCAAATAATGATGCCGCATAACTGTTCTTGAAATTATTAACCAGCTGACAAATTCCAAATGGATTTTATATCAATAATTCAGAAAATAAAAAGGTTTTATTACATCGTTCTGACAACACTTCCTCACAACTATCAAAAAAAGAGACTTATCATTCTTGAAGATTTATTTAAAAAATCTAACCAATATTTGTTAGATAACCATATAGACTACTGGTTAGATTTTGGAACACTTTTAGGTTATTACAGAGAGAAAAAAATAATACCTCATGATATGGATGTTGATTATGGGTGTTTAGAACCAGAGTACGAAAAACTAAAGAGTACTCAAAAAAAACTTCCTCCAGGACTGACATTGCATGATTCGTCTTACAGACATCATGGACTAAAAATGTATTTCAATTACAAAGGATTTGATGCAGACGTCTACTTTTACGAAGAGGACAATGGCATGTTAACTTCTGGAGTTCGCAATAGCTTACCCAATGAATGTACACCTTTCAATAAGTCTTTAGTAATCCCTACTTCGAATGCTTCATTTTTGGATCGTTCTACATTTGTACCAGCTGAAACCAAAAATTATCTGGTACACATTTATAATTACTTAGGTAAAAAAGCCGTCAAGGACAAAAAAACAGGCTATTTTTATAAAAGGGACTAAGAACTCAATTTGGGATATACTAAATTAATAGCGCGATTGAGGTGATGCTCATCATCAATTTCACACCAAACTAGATTGCTATGTTTTTCGATGTGAATGTCTTCTGATTCTGACAATGTATTGAAACCATATTCATATTTCATTTTTTTAATCTGTGGAAGATTAATGAGCTTTTTAAAAAGGTCAAAACTAATCTTTGATATACCTACTAATTCTGCGTAGCTATTAATTCTATCGTTAACATCCTGGGATAGGTAACGAAATGTATCACCCTCACCAATCCTATGTAAATAAACCTCATCATTTGAATCAGTGAAACCACTACCTAATATAACATTGGCGTCTTTTGTGCCCAAAATCGTTATTAAAGCAGACTCATCATACAATAAATCTGACTCTAAAAGGAGGAAATCTTCATCAATCATATCTTGAGCACAAACTAAAGTGTACATACTTTCAGTGGTGTCATATTCATTGTTGTAATAAATAATTAAACCATACTTTTCTTTGATATCCTCATAAGCTGAACCTTTATGACCAACGCCAATACAAATCTTTTCAATACCATTTTTCTTGAGTAATCGAATTGATCTTTCGATCAGCGTTTCGCCACCAATTTCCAAAAAACCTTTTGGCATTTCTTTAGTTCTACCTCCTAGTCTAGATCCTTTTCCCGCGGCTAGAATGACTGCTGTTTTAATAGACATATCTCAAGTATCATTTAATTCAAAGAACATGCAATTTATCAATCTGCGCGGAAAGATTTAGAGATTAATGCTTAAAGGATTATTGTATTAAATTTTAAACGATAGTTTTGCCTTCTTAGCAAAAATAATAGACGTTTTGACAAAAAATGTCTCATAAAAAAACAAAGAATGAAAACAGTCTACCTTGGAATGGGTACCGATTTGGTACATCATGGTCATATCAACATCATCAAAAAAGCAGCTGAGTTAGGAGAAGTTACCATAGGATTATTATCCGATGAAGCGGTTTCCAAATTTGCAAGAGTTCCTTTCTTGTCCTTTGACGAAAGAAAACAAATCCTTGAAAACATAAAAGGGGTAAAAGAAGTCATTGCTCAAGAAGCTCTTGATTATACAACTAACCTAAGAGCCCTTAAACCCGACTATGTTGTGCATGGTGATGACTGGAAAGTAGGTCCCCAAAGACATATCCGAGAGAAGGTTTTGACAATCTTAAAAGAATGGGGAGGAGAATTGGTAGAACCGAAATACACCTCTGGAATTTCTTCTACTGGCTTAAGACAAGCGATGAAAGAAATAGGTAATACTCCTGATATCAGAAGAAGGATGCTCCGTAGGATGCTGGATAATAACCATCTTGTAAAAGTAATGGAAACTCACAATGGCATTTCAGGACTAATTGTTGAAGATACCAAAGTTGAATTGGATGGTGAAGTTAGAGAATTTGACGCTATGTGGTTGAGTAGTTTGACGGACTCAACTGCTAAAGGAAAACCAGACACAGAGTACGTAGATCGAACTTCAAGATTTGGAACTATCAATGATATCTTGGACGTGACCACAAAACCTATGATCCTTGATGGAGACACAGGTGGAGTTGCAGAACACTTTGCTATGTTGGTTAGAAACATCGAGAGGTTAGGCCTTTCTGCGGTGGTAATAGAAGACAAAGTAGGACTAAAACGAAACTCTTTGTTTGGCACGGAAGTAGAACAAACATTAGATACCATCGAAGGTTTCAGCGCAAAAATTCAAGCCGGAAAAAAAGCCCAAGTTACTGATGAGTTTATGATCTTCTCTAGATTAGAAAGCTTAATTGCAGACAAAGGAATGGAAGACGCTTTGACTAGAGCCAAAGCGTATATAGAAGCCGGAACCGATGGAATCATGATCCATTCTCGTCATAAGGATGGAAAGGAAATCATGGAATTCATGAAAGAATACCAGAAATTCGATGTGAAAGTTCCGGTAATATCGGTTCCGTCTTCATACAATCAATTCACTGAAGACGAATTGAAAGCCGCTGGTTTCAGCATCGTGATTTATGCAAATCATTTACTGAGAACTGCTTTCCCAGCAATGAAGAAAACTGCAGAATCAATTTTAACACACAAGCGTTCTAAAGAAGTTGATGAATTCTGTATGTCCATCAAGGAGATTTTAACAATTTTACCTAACTAAATTAATATCATGTTGAATACAGCTGAATTTTCAGACCTCCTTACGGAAAAAGGCATTGAATTTTCTACTGGGGTTCCTGATTCGTTGCTAAAAGATTTTTGCGCCTATGTCGCAGATAATGGCAATGATATCATAGCTGCTAATGAAGGTGCTTGTATTGGAATCGCAGCTGGCTATCACTTGGCCACTGACAAAATCCCATTGGTTTATATGCAGAATTCTGGTTTTGGCAATACAGTCAATCCGTTAACATCGCTTACGGATCCAGAAGTTTATTCGATCCCGATGCTACTGATGGTAGGTTGGAGAGGAAGACCAGGCGTAAAAGATGAACCGCAACATGTAAAAATGGGACGAATCAATGAGGCCATGATCAAGACCCTTGAGATTCCTTATTGCATTTTGTCTCATACAATTAGAGAAGCTCAAGAGCAAATCGACCAGGCATTTGAGTATATGAAAAAAGAAAAAGCCCCATATATCCTACTGGTAGAAAAGGGCACTTTCGAGCCATATAAGCTTCAAAGTGCTAAACACGACACCTACCCAATGTCTCGAGAAAGAGTCATAGAAGTGTTGTTAGGTCAATTGGATGAACGTGATGTTATAGTTTCTACCACTGGTAAAACTTCGCGAGAAGTGTTCGAAGTAAGAGAGGCAAGAAATGAACCTCATCACCAAGATTTCTTGTGCGTTGGCAACATGGGGCACACTTCACAAATAGCTTTAGGCATTGCATTAGGTAAACCAGACCAAAGAGTCATCTGTTTAGATGGAGACGGTTCATTTTTGATGCATATGGGATCTGCAGCTGTTGTTGGTGATCAAGCCCCAAAAAACTTAAAACACATATTGGTAAATAATGGAGCTCATGAATCTGTCGGAGGTCAACCAACGGTGGGATTTACGACTGATTTCAAAAAAATTGCTGAAGCATGCAATTATAAGCAAGTATATACGGTGAGCTCAGAAGAAGAGCTCTTGATGACCTTACCAAATTACTTAAAGGGTGAAGGACCATCACTTTTAGAGGTTAATATCAAAAAAGGGTCAAGAGCGGATTTGGGACGTCCAACAGTTAAACCGGTGGATAACAAAATTGCTTTTATGCAAAACCTTAAGGGTTAAAAACTACGACAATGTCAAGAAAAATTCTTCTCAACCCAGGTCCCGCAACTACTACACAAAATGTTAAAGACGCTTTGGTAGTGGACGATATTTGCCCGCGTGAAAATGAATTTGGCCAACTCATGCACAATATCTGTAATGGATTGCTCGATATCGGAAAAGCCAAGGAAGACTATAACGTAGCTCTTTTTGGAGCCAGTGGTACTGGCGCAATGGAGGCGGTATTAACTTCTGCAATTGGAAAGGATGATAAAGTGCTAATCCTAACAAATGGAGCATATGGTATCCGAATGAAACAGATATGTGAAAATTATGGCATCGCTCACAATACATTATTTGAGTATGGTGATTTTCCAGCTCCCGCTAAGGTTCATGAAGTCCTTTCATCTGGGGATTATTCTCATTTGGCCTTCATCCATCATGAGACTTCTACAGGAATGATGGACCCCATTGATGAGTTAATAGCTGTTTGTAAAGAAACCAATGTAGTCTCAATAGTCGATGCGATGAGCACTTTTGGGGCTTACCCATACGATCTTTCAGAACTTCATGTAGATTATATATTTAGCTCTTCAAATAAGTGCATACATGGCATGGCTGGATTGTCCTTCGTTTTATTTCACAATGACAAAAAAGATGAGTTGAAGAAAAATGGCCGAAGCTATTACTTCGATGTCTATAAGCAATGGGAAAATTTAAAGAAAAAGAATCAGTTGAGGTTTACACCTCCAGTTCAAATCTGTTACTCCTTTATGACAGCCATCAAAGAGACATTGAAAGAAGGTGTGGAAGCACGATGGGAACGTTACAAAGGCAACTGGCAAATATTGTACGATGGATTAAATGAAATGGGTTTTGAGCCGCTTCTTCCCGTTGAGCAAGAATCAAAAATTCTTTTAGCCTTGAAATTAGAAGGAAAACCTGATTTCAATTTTGATCAATTTCATGATTATCTTTATAAAAGAAATATAACCATCTACCCAGGTGTTATGCCCGAAATGGAAACTTTCCGTGTAGCAGTCATAGGAGATTTACAACCAGAAGAAATGCATTATGTCATCGGAGAGATGAAAAGATATTTTGATTAATTTGAAAAATTAATACTTTGAGTCAACTTTAAAGCTCCTAAAACAGTCGTTTTTTGATAATTAATTCTAAAAATTACCAATAATCAAAAGTGAAACCAAATCATCCCATTCAGCTTACAAGTGATCAGCTTGATTTTTGGAATAATAATTCTTACTTACATATATCTGGACTTTTTCGTGATCAAGTTGATGAAATGTCATCATGGATAAATGATATTGCTAATTGGGGAAAAAGCGATAGCGAATGGATTAACTATTTCGAAATGGACGCGCCAACTCAATTGTCAAGAGTGGAAAATTTCGTACCAAACCATAAGGGCTTTTCAAACATATTTCAAGGAGAAATAGTATTAGGGTTGATGGCACAGCTTATGTCCGAAGAAGCAGTATTGTACAAAGAAAGAATCAATTTTAAATCTCCTGGAGGAGGTCCTCATGCTGCCCACCAAGATGGTGTAGCTTATGAACAAGGAGAAAACATTCAATTTGATCCAAATACTAAACCTTACCTTTCCATTTTAGTGAGTGTAGATGATGCAACTTCTGAAAACGGTTGCTTAGAAGTTGTTCCAAATTGGCCAATTGATGACCTTCAAATCTTACCCATGGAGGCACCAATAAAATACAATCCGAAATACATGAAAATTCAGCAATCTGTTGAGGATGAACTAGAATGGATTAAACTTCCTACTAGACCAGGAGATGTATTGATTTTTACTGAGCGTTTACCCCATAGATCTATGGCTAATTTATCACACAGTACTAGACGAATTATTTATGGTGTATACAACCCTCTCTCAATGGGAGACAAAAGAAGGCAATACTATATAGACAAGCGCAATAACCCCCATGATTCAAGGTATATGGTAGGCAACCCTCATGCCCCGCTAGTCTAAGCTGAACAAAATTTTGAATGAAATTTTCAAGAATTATTCTTGAACTATTGCAAGAAAGCCCTAGATCATTCCTAGTATTAATAAAAAATCAAACAATACTTTTTGTAGGAAAATGTCGAGATTTTTTGATAATTTACATTGTTAACCCATTCACAATCAGCTCTCAATTACTAACTAACTGTGATTCTATGTATAGATTTAACAAAATCTTTTGTGTGGGCTTATCAATTCTACTATTGGTCAACTTTCACTCTTATAATGTTTTTTCTCAGGATTTCACCAGTGTTGCTGATGGTGCTTGGGAATCAAACTTGACTTGGGGCGAGCCTGCTGGAGCTGTCGCAGGAGTCAACTTTCCCAGCCGAACCAATAGTGTATCAATAGGGCATAACGTAACCATTGATGCCACGAATGACAATGGATCAACTGCAGAAGCTCCTAATTCACTTGGTATTAATGAAGTTTGTGGAGCAGGCTGTCTTGGTACATGCAATACACCTACTGGGTGTAATACAGCTGGTTTTTCACAAGAAGGTACTATTACCGTAACAAACGGAGGAACATTGACAACTACGGTCCCCAGTATGTTCAAAGGTGATGTAACAATTCTTTCAGGAGGGTCAGCAGATATTCAGGCAGATGTATTCATACTGGCACTATTTGATGCCCAGACGGGTGCAACTTCTGTGGCATTTGGTGATGATGTGGTGATCTCGGCTGATGGTGTGATAAATTTTGATGTTGCCATAACTGTAGTAGATGATCTTTACCTTGATGGAGATAATGCTGGAATTTGTGGAAATGGCAGTATGACATTAGGTGGAGGCGGCTCGGATATCAGGGTTTGGAATACATCTGATGAAGAAGTTCTAGACCAATTTTGTGATAATGTTACAGTTACATGCAGTGATGGGAATTGTTGCGACACGGGAGCAGGCAATGGTGATTGCCCAGATGATTTAATTGTAGCTGCCGATACTGGAGGAGGAGGAGAAATTTCCCCAGCTGAAGGTACCGGGGATGAAGACGTCATCCTTCCAATAGATCTCATTTTCTTTCGTGTAAATACCAATTCTGATGAATACAATTTCACTTGGGCTACTGCCTCAGAAATTGACAATGCTTTTTTCACGATCGAAGGTTCGAACGACGGCAAGAATTGGACTTCATTAACTGAAGTCGAAGGAGCCGGCACAAGTAACATCAGAATTGATTATGAACACCTATATTCTAGAAGAGTTAGTTTGAATTATTTTCGTTTGAAACAAACAGATTTCGATGGTCAATATTCTTACTCTTATATTGTTTCACCTAGAAGTAACAATGAGTCTTATGAAATTGAGATATTCCCTAATCCGACTTCTGATTTTGCGACTATTCTGATGAAAAATGAGCAATCCATACAAAAAATTCGATTGATCTCTATGGATGGTAGAATTGTAAAATCCATGGCTTCTGAAGATTTGGGTTCGAGCAAAATATTAATCCCTGTCAATCATTTAGAGAACGGAATCTACGCTGTAATAATAGATCTTTATAATGGTTCTAAACATACCTCTACTATCAAAGTGCAGAAGTAGAATAAATTCATAATCGATTAGAACATTTTAACTACATAATCAATTGAACCTGACCTGCTTCCTCCTTTGTTATATTGGTTTTCCAGACAAAGGCTTTTTCTAAGTTCTCAAATTTTTCTAATGATTTGAGGCATTCATTAGTCAATTTATTTCCATATAAATTGATACTTTGTAAATTCTTCAACCCTGACAAATCATCAATACTTACATCAGTAATAAGGTTTTTTTCTAACCTCAACTTCGTAAGATTTTTCATTGTTAGCAACGTTCTAACTTGTTCATCTTTTAAGCTCACATTGGCCAAGTTTAACCACATAACATTCTCTGAAATAGGTTGTAAATCAGCTATCCATTCACCGATTTCTTTGATTTTAATCAATGAACTAGGAATTTTAACATCATAGCGATATGTACCGGCTGCTAATTCCCTAATCATAATACCAGAATTCCTCAAACCTTGAAGTACTAAAGAATCTACTGGATTTAAACTTGAAACAGAAGTACCTTCATGTTCACTTGAAGAAAAACCTAGAAAAATGGAGGAAAGATGCTCAATAGTATCATTTGAGCTTAAAGAAATCAACCCTTCAAAACTTCCTCCTTGCTCAACCCAATAAGATAATAGCGTCTTCTCATTTTCCGTGAGCTTGGATTTACCTTTTGGGGGCATAACATCTTCATCCATTTCTTCTAAATGAATCCTTTTAATAAAATCACTGCTTTCACCAGCTTCAGTTATAAAAAAGGAACCGCTGTCCCCTCCTTTTAGTATTGCTTCGTTTGTAGCCAAAGAAAGCCCTCCTTTCAATTTAGATTCGCTATGACAGGACTGACACTTTGCTTTTAATATGGGTTTAATAATATGTCCAAAAAGTTCGGCTTCTTCGATATTTTTTGGAGGTGGCAATTGATTTGCTCGTTCTCCAATAATCGGAGCATATTCCGTAAGGTAAGTACTACCATGCGTTAAACTACCTCCAATATGACCCGTGACACTCAATCCAACCATCATTAGAGACAACACTATCCCTACAGTAGATTTTGGAATGGAATCTTTTATTCTATCATTGAACAAAATAAACCCAACAAATGCCAGAATGGTAGTTACGATCCCAGCCCACATATGACTGTCCAACATATCATAAGCATATCCACCGCTTGTTGATAATAAATACCCAATTACACATGCTGCAACGGCACTTAAAGCACCCAACAGGAGACAAAAAGCAATAGCTTTATCAAAGTTCTCTGATTTTCTCAATTTTTGCCAGGCCCACATTAAAAAGGCCATCATTAAGAAGCCAATGGGTAAATGCACAACCAAGGGATGAAACCTCCCTAAAAATATTGCAATATCCGATGCGTTCATCTTAAACTCGTTCTAATTTAATGGGTGGTGTTTTATCTGCATTCCATTGACATATATACAAGTTTTTGTCTTCATCAATACATACATCATGACCATGATTAAAAGGTTTGTGATCTAATTGATAAGAAGGTTGGAGCTTTTTCTTTTCATAAATAGGTTCCGTTCCACCTGGATTAGAAACTACTTTATCACCTTCTAATACTGTTACAAAACCTGTATGTTCTTTCCAATTAAAAGGCTTGTCTTTAGGAGCCGACCAACAGACTCCGGCATAAAGATTTTTGTCATCCAAAACTGGTCTGCAGACATACATATTCGGCAATTTGAGTGTCTTTATGTACTTACCTTCTAGGGTAAAAAACTTAAATTCATTGTCACTTCTAGAAGTACAAACAAGCATAGGATTTTTCGGATCTCTGGCATCCACTGCTACACCATGTGCATTTTTTAGATTATAATTCGAATCTTCATTGTCATGCCCTCCCCAGTGTCTGATATATTCTCCATTGGCATTGTACTGAATGATGTAATCCATTCCATAACCATCCGCAACATAAATATCACCATTTGGTCCGATCGCCACTTCTGTAGGATTGAAGGAATCTTCGGGTTTGTATATACCCATGGTCATCGGGTGTCCAATATCAAAAATAACTCGACCATCCGTAGTAGTCTTAGCTACTCTACCCGCATGCTTTATCCACTTTCCATTTTTATCTAAGAACCATCCTGAATCTGTTAAAAAAAGAAAATCTTCCTCTCCCTCTTTCGACAGTGAAAGACCATGTCCTCCTGGGTAAGAGGTTCCCCAATAGTCAATCAATTTTCCGGCTTTATCAAAGACTAGTACATTGTTTTCAGGGTGATCACCTATCATTATTAATCGCCCTTTTCTATCCATCACCATTTCATGACAATTCAATAATGGGTACCTCATTCGATCCATCTTTGCCCAGTCACGAACCATACGGTATTGATAATCACCATGTCCTAATATTTCCTCATCCATTTTTAGTTTAGAAATGATATTGAAACTAAATAATGGCATACTAGCAGCAACTCCTGCCACTACACTTGTCTTTTTAATAAAATCTCTTCTCGTCTTCATAATTCAGTTAGGTTAAAATATCTTTTACTACATGACCATGTACATCCGTCAATCTGTATCTACGACCTTGATGTTTGAATGTCAGACGTTCGTGATCTACACCCATGAGATGCATTAAAGTCGCATGAAAATCATGCACTGACACAGGATTTTCCGTAATGTTGTAGCTAAAATCATCTGTAGCGCCATAGGTAAAACCAGATTTTACTCCTGCCCCAGCCATCCACATCGTAAAACATCTAGGATGATGATCACGACCATAGTTAGTTTCAGTCAATTTACCTTGAGAGTACACTGTCCGTCCAAATTCACCGCCCCAAATTACCAACGTATCTTCTAACAGTCCTCTCTGCTTCAAGTCTTTGATCAAAGCAGCATTCGCTTGGTCAGTTTTCATGCATTGATTTTTAATACCTCCCGGCAAGTAGGTATGTTGATCCCAGCCTCTATGATAGAGTTGGACGAATTTCACATCCTTTTCTATCAATCTTCTTGCCATCAAACAATTTGCTGCGTAAGTACCTGGGTCACGACTATCATTGCCATACATATCAAAAATATGCTCAGGCTCATCAGACATATCAGTGACTTCTGGTACTGAAGTCTGCATTCTATAAGCCATTTCATATTGAGAGATCCTTGCATTGATTTCTTCATCCCCATAAGTACTGTATTGAACTTCATTGAGCTGTTTTAAATATTCGAGCATTTTACCACGATCATTTCCATCGTAGTTTTCTGGATTATTTAAATAAAGTACGGGGTCCTCTCCTGATCTGAATTGTACACCTTGATGTTCTGTTGGTAAAAACCCATTTCCCCATAATCTAGCATATAAAGGTTGACCGCCAGCATTCTTAGAATTTAATACTATGAATGAAGGTAGGTTGTTATTGTCTGACCCTAAACCATAGCTCATCCAAGATCCAATAGAAGGTCTTCCAGCTAATTGATGACCTGTTTGAAGAAATGTGATCGCAGGATCATGATTAATTTGTTCAGTGTACATGGATTTAATAAAACACAAATCATCTACAACTTCCGCTGTGTGGGGCATCAATTCACTTACCCAAGCTCTACTTTCTCCATATTGATCAAACTTATATTTTGATGGAGCGATTGGAAAAGAAGATTGCTGAGCGCTCATACTTGTTAATCTTTGACCATTTCTAACAGACGCCGGCAGATCTTCACCAAACATATTCCTTAATCCAGGTTTATAGTCAAATGTCTCAAATTGAGACGGTCCACCACTTTGGAACAAGTATATTACTCTTTTAGCTTTTGGCATAAAATGAGGTAAACCAGGAACAGATCCTACTCCTGTAGGGTTTCCAGAAGCTAATAGTTTATCGGCTCCTAGTAAGGAACCCAAAGCCATAGCACCTAGCCCTAAGGACGTCTTCGTTAAGAATTGTCTCCGGTCTATATTTTTCTCAATCTTCTTTAGATCGAAATTGTTTGATGTGATTTTATCGTGATGACACATACTTATCTTTTTGTAATGGTTGCGTCAGAGTTGAGAATGACACTGGCAACTACTGCATTTGCAGCTACCAAGTTGGCATCCAAAGACGCATCAATTTTATATTCTCCAGCATTTAACCAACCTTTGGCTCGTTCATTATCGGCTTTGAATTTTTCATACTCTTCTTTTTGTAGGGACTTCAATATTTCTAATTCGTTATGAATCAATTGTCTTCCAGTTAGCCTTCTAAATGCCTTGCCAATTCCTGTGTCCAAATCAGATTCTTTGGTAATTGCCTCGCCTATTTTTTTAGATGTTTCGACAAAAGCCGGATCATTGAGTAATACGAGTGCCTGTAGCGGTGTATTGGTCTTTTGTCGCCGAACTGTACATTCAACTCTTTCAGGTTGGTCAAATGTACCCTGTGTAGGGTGAGGAACCGTTCTTTTCCAATAAGTATACATACTCCTTCTGTAGAGGTCTTCCCCTGTATCTTGTACATATGTACCACCATTCATTTTCCAGAGTCCTTCTGGCTGATATGGTTTGACACTTGGGCCTCCGATCTCTTCATTTAGCAAACCACTGGCTAAAAGTGCATTATCTCTCATCATTTCACTTGTAAGCCTCACTTGTGGACCTCTCGCTAATAACACGTTATCAGAATCAATTTCCTTGAGTTCGTCAGAGGCTTTCGAGCTCTGCTGGTAGGTTGCGGACATGACAATCTTTTTATTGAGAGACTTTATATCCCAGCCATTTTCCATAAAATCAATCGCCAACCAATCCAACAATTCCATATGACTAGGAAGTTCACCTTGATTTCCAAAATCCTCACTCGTATTAACAATTCCTCTCCCAAAGTAGTTTTGCCAATATCTGTTTACCGCTACTCTTGCGGTCAAAGGATGATCCGGATGAATTAACCATTTAGCTAAACCAACTCTATTTTTTTCATAATCCTCAGGAAAAGGTAAAATCTCCTCTGGGGTATTTGGAAAGACCTCCTCACCGTAAGAATCATAGCCTCCTCTTTCTAAAACATAAGCTTGTCGAGGTTCATCCATTTCTTTCATTACCATTACCTCCTCTACATCCTCTACGCTGTCCACAAGGGCCGTTCTTGTTTTAGCCAATACACTCTGTGCTTTAGCAAAAGCTACTGATTGATTATTGAAATAGTATGCCTTAAGCATTTCATTTTCACTTTCACTTAAGTCATCTGGACGCTTTTCACTAAGTTCAGTCAAGATAGGGTTACCCGCTATATTCATTACTTCAATAGCGCTTAACTCACGGCTATAAACGACGATATCATCAACAATAGCTCCTTTCGCCCCTAGTCCTCTCCAACGTCCTCCTATCTTTAATCCAGGTTCAATAGGCTTTTTATAAATAACATCACCGTATTGATGGAAAATAATGTCCTTATAAAGATTGTCAATCTCCAGATCCATCTGTAATTCTTGACCATCCATATAAAATTTTAATCCTTCAGCCAAACTAGATCCATTGTAAGTCATGGTTAAATGGAACCATTCTTCTCTGGGAACTTCCTCAGTCGTGTGTTTGATAATTGCATTATCAGGCCAGGTGTGAGCAAGCATTAATTCAAGTTTATTGTCTTTCAAGTAAAGGCTGTAACCCTTTTTACTATGTAATCTTTCAGCCTGGTTTTTGTGAAAAATCACACCTTCTTTCAAGGATTCAGGAAGATATACCCATATTCCAATGGTAAAAGGTTCACTTCTTTGGTATATACCAACAGGGTCTAAATCCAACCAAGCATCACCATCTAATAGCAATCCACTGCTCTTTTTTCCTTTGGCAAACGTTGGTTTTTCGTCCGGTGAAAATTTACGCTGCATCTTACCAAAAGACCCATTTACTTGATTACGAAGGTTATCATTTAAGCTAAAGTGCCCTTTCTTTCCTTTCAGTACTGGTTTCGTGATTTTGTTTTTATACCCTGCCTCAGAAATCCACTGATTGAATCTATCACTTTCTTTTTCAACTATTCTCTCGACACTTACTACTTTCTCTTGTTCTTGCAGCTTCAAATAATCTATGATTTCTTCTTGTTTCTTAGTAGGAACGAGCATGTTTGGAACAGGAACATCCTGTGCTTCCCATGATATTTGTCCCGTTTCATTGACGTTGTTAAAAAAGCTATACATTTCATAAAAATTCTTTTGCGAGATAGGGTCATATTTATGATCATGACACCTAGCACAACTGTAGGTCAATGCCATTACACCTTGACTCAAAACTGAAGTTCTATCAGCTACATACTCCACCCTAAATTCTTCATCAACGATACCGCCTTCCATATTTTGCGGGTGCAATCGGTTGTATCCAGTGGCCAATTTTTGTTCAAACGTAGCGTTTGGAAGAAGGTCTCCTGCTATCTGCCAAGTGAGGAACTCGTCATATGATCTATTGTTATTGAAAGATTCAATTACCCAGTCGCGCCATGGGCTCATGTTTCTGTATCGATCTACTTGATAACCATGGGTATCAGCATATCGAGCAACATCCATCCAATCAGTAGCCATTTTTTCTCCAAAATGTTCAGAAGCAATCAAACGGTCTACTTGTCTTTCATATGAGTCCGCCCTGTCATCGTTAATGAAAGCTTCAATTTCTGATTCGGTCGGTGGCAAACCAGTTAAGTCCAAAGAAACTCTTCGTAACAATAATTCTTTGTCCGCCTTAGAAGATGGCTTAAGATTAGATTGCTCCAGTTTTTCTAAAATGAAATAATCAATTTCATTTTCAGGCCAGTTATCCAATTTCACTTCTGGAATATCTTTTTTCACTGGTTTCACAAAAGCCCAATGGGGTTCATATTTTGCCCCATCATCGATCCACTTAGAGAGTATTGCCTTTTCTCGATTTGAAAGTGTTACTTTAAATTCAGGCGGTGGCATTATATCGTTCGGGTCTGATGCAGTGATTCGACGAAACATTTCACTTTTTCTTAAATTACCTGGTTTTATTGCGTATAATCCAGGCGATTCAGGAAGTTCTTCATAAGCCGTCTCATCCGTATGCAATTGAAGTCCAGCTTCAATCTTACCTTTATCCGGTCCATGGCATGCAAAACACTTGTCGGATAAAATTGGCTTTACATGAATATTGAAATTTAACTCCTGAGGCAATTCATCGTATGCTATTTGAACTTCATCTGGCAAATCGACACTACAAGAAGTAATCAATAAACTGATCACTGATATTGACGCATAATAAAATAAAAACTTACTATTCATATTTTCTAAGCTATTGAGAGCACATCCACATTCTCCCATTCTTCGACTCAAAAGTGGATAAAACATCCAGTATTACGCAATATTGGATATAGACTCAATATAGACAATTGAAAATTATACATTCGTCAAATTGATCTCATTCCTTTAAAATTTCGTCTTTAATCAATATTTAAGCACCTTTACGTCTTATGAACAGAATTAAAACGCTTTTTTCATATAGACTCTTAATTGTCATTTCTATTGTTTTTTTATATGAAAAATCTAATGCACAATCAAATAATGAAATTCCTCTTATTGAAAATTTTATCTCAGATTTTTTTCTAGATTCCTTAATTTCAATTCAATCTGATAGTCTCGTTCTTGCGACTAGAAATGATTTCAACAGCAGTCTTACTACAGGTGATACTTTGAAGGCTATAGAATCACTCAATAGCTTATCACAGATTTATTGCAGTCGAGTTAATTATGCTCAGTCTTATGACGGTTATTGGCAGGCACTCCTATTAGCAGATAGAATCAATGATGAAAAAACTAAAGCCGATAGCTATAATGGATTGGCCATATTATATAGTCTTTACGAAAGAAGAGATGAAGCATTGAAGTACTATTTACTTTCGCTTAAAATCAATAAGGAATTAGTATTATCAGATGGGCAGGACTCCTCCATTTTGAGGGAGAATTACTTCCCACTCGCCATTCACCATAAGTTCGACAAGAATTACAAATTGGCACATGCCTATCTTGACAGTAGCGAGCTAGTTTCAGTTGAAAGAGGATTTGACAACAGGATGATACGTTCGGAACGCGCCCATGTTCTTTCACTAGAACATGAATTTCAAAGTGCAAAAAGAATTTTTTCAGATGTAATTCAAGGAATAATTGTCAATACACCTTGGCATTTGGTCATATTATATTCTCATATGGGTGATTTATATTATGAATCAGGGGATCTAAAAAATAGTATGCTGTTTTACACTAAATCCATAGTATCTGCTTATGAAAACAAGTCACACTTAAATTATGTCCCAGACGTGTACAAGAAGCTTTCTCAGGTAATGACAGAAAGCGGAGAAACCCAACTGGCATACGATTACATGAAGCTGTCCAATGAAATTTATGAAACCTTGTATAGCAGTAGAAGTCCTAACAATAAATACCTTTTAGAGATTAAAGATGACTTTAGAATAGAAAAAGAATTAAGACTTCAATTGGCAGTTGAGCAAAAACTAGAACGTCTTGAACAAGATCAGCAAATATCAAATCTTCGAATTATTGTGCTTGTCATTTCGATTATCTTTCTCTTGTCTCTAGGTTATTTTATTTTCAAGTATTGGAGAGCAAAGCATAAAGCAGAAAAAAAAGAAATACAACAACAAAGACTTCTTGAAAAACAAAAATCACTGGAGATACTCAATATTAAAAACAATGAACTTACCGGTTCGACTTTGCAAATTATTGCAAAAGATCAACTTCTAACCGAATTGAAGGACAACCTAAAAGACTTGAATAAAACATTCAACTCCAAAGATATTAGAGGGCTAATAAAAGACATCGATCTAAATAAAGACCAAAGTTGGCTTGATTTTGAAAACCGTTTTACTGCGGTCAACAAAGATTTTTTCGAAAATTTAAAATCTAAATATGACAGATTAAAACCCTATGACCTTAAAATTTGTGCGCTTATTAAACTCGGATTTTCAGGCAAAGAAATGGCTCAATTACTTGGAATATCTGCAGAAAGTGCAAATACATCGCGGTATCGTTTGAGAAAAAAATTAGGTTTAAATAAGGAAGAAAACTTAGTAGAATTTATTGACAAGTTTTAATCAAGACCTTTACTCCTTTAATGAACTATGGACTTGAAATCCACAGAATTGTCCTGTAGTTTTTTCTTATCCACAATTTTTCTTTCTTTGATGAATTTAGTACCTACAACATATGCTTTCGCATTATTAATTCCATCAACAGCAAGCAACTCTTCACCTCTAAAATACCAAACGGAGAATTTAGTCATATCACTTTCTTCTTTCCGGATTACAACATTGTCATATCCATTTGAGAGGCCCACCATTTGCAGCTTAATATCAAATTGATCTGACCAAAACCATGGAATCGAATTATAAATTGGGTTTTTACCACAAATGTCTGCGGCTGCTACTTTTGCTTGGTCGACAGCATTCTGAACTGATTCAAGTCTAATAAATCTATCATAATGTGGATTATGGTGATAGGTACAATCACCAATTGCATAAATATTATCGTCACTTGTTTTGGCCGATGCATCAACTGAAATACCATTTTCAATTTCTAAACCAGCTTCCATTGCAAGCTCAGTATTGATAGCAATCCCTACACCAACAATGATTAAATCTGCTTCATATTTTGCTCCATCTGCACATTCAATAGAATTATTTTTATCTCTTGGCTGAATAGAAGTAACATTCTTATTTGTAAATATTTTAACTCCATATTGAGCATGAAGTTCTTGAAAAAAAATAGACATTTCAGGAGCTGTAACACGAGCTAAAACTCGTTCCTCGCGTTCTAAGACGGTCACATCTGCACCTAATTTTTTCATAGATGCTGCGGTTTCTAACCCAATGTATCCTCCCCCAATGATTACAACTTTTTTTCCTATACTATTGCCTAAAGCATGTCGAATATTTGAAATATCCCGCGCATTTCTCAATGGAAATAGATTCTTTGCTTTATTTAATCCAGGAATATTAGGAATCAAAGCTCTTGCACCGGTAGCTATGACCAGTTTATCATATTGCTGCCTACTCCCACCTTGCAATATTATATTATGTGTATCTCTATCTATTCTGTCAATTTGAACACCCAAGTTCAAGGAAATATTCTCTTTAATATAACTCTCCGATGATTTCAACTGATACTTTTCGATTCCATCATCACTGGTCAAAAAGGCCTTTGACAAGGGAGGTCTATGGTATGGTAATGTTGGATCGGAATCATAAAGAATAATATCACCTTCCCAACCTTCTTTTCGCAATGAAAAAGCAAAGTTTACACCGGCGTGACTCGCACCAATAACAACACACTTCTTAGACGCCATGTAAATATTAATTTGCTACGTGTAATACTAGCCCATCTAATTTTTCACTCACCTCTAATTGACAACAAAGCCGACTATATTCGTTAACGTTATCATCCAGTTCTAGCATGTCTGACTCGATCTCACTTGCCTCTCCGGTCTTATCAGTATGCGCTTCATCCACATGAACATGGCAAGTAGCACAAGAGCAAACACCCCCACAATCCCCATCAATTCCCTGGATACTATTCTCAACCGCCAACTCCATTACGGACCCTGAGTTTCCTTCAACTGTGATTTTTTCTTCATCACTTGTTATAAATGTAATCTTTGCCATTTGTATTCTTCTTTAATTTTTTATTTAGAACTGAACTTCACTTGGATACTATTGTACCCTACTTTTCTTTTGAATTCTCCTAACTCTTCGATATTCTCTTCCATATCCAAGATTTCAATTCCATTTACTTTTTTTGCCAAAGTAGTAAGTAGAATATTCATAATCTGACGGGCATGTGTCGCCCCAAGGCAGTTGTGAGTACCGAAACCAAAGGCTACATGTGGATTGACTTTCCTATCAATGACAACCTCATTGGGTTTATCAAATGTTTTTTCATCTCTATTTGCAGATGCCCAACACAAGGAAACTCTTGAATCTGCTTTCGCGGCATGCTGGCATACATGAGTGTCTTCTGTAACCACTCTTCCCATTTGCGTCAAAGGTGAAAAATAGCGAATTAACTCTTCAACAGCTCTGCCCGTTATTTCTGGTTCCTGACCAATTCTTTCTAATGATTCTGGGTGTTCTGCAAAATAAGCAATTGAATTTGTGACTGAATTTATGACTGTATCTCGACCTCCGGCAAAAGTCAAAATTATGACACCTTTTACTTCTTCTTTAGTCAGTTTCTTACCATCAATTTCTGATGCCAACAAAACAGAATATAGATCGTCACCTGGTTTTTCAATTGCCTTATCAATTTCTTTGTCGATGTAGTCATACAAGATATTAGCTTTATCACCATCCAAAGCCGTGTCCTCACTTCTAAAGACATGAGTACCCCATTCTATCCATGTTTTAGACTCTTCATAGGGAATGTTTAGCAATAATGTCAATGCTCGAGATTGTAGAATCAAAGAAAACTCTTCTACTACTTCTATTTTTTCTTTTGATAAAGCTTCGTCAACAACTTCGTTTATAATCTCTGACAATTTAGCTTTATAATTCTCTTCTAAGGGTCTTTTAAACCAGGGCTCTACCAAATCCCTATAGCCTTTATGCTCCGGAGGATCAACTTCAAAAGGAATTTGTCTTGTATCCCTTATTGCTACTTCTGATGGAATTACAATCCGTCCTGGTTCAGCACCTGATTGAAATGTCTTCCAATTATGAGCACCTTTTCTGACATCTTTTAGACGCAGCATCATTGTCACAGGATCATTTTGATCATCCATTTCACCATACCCTTTTTCAACTCTTGCTTTTTCAAATGGATCTGGTAGTGCACTTTTTTTCATAGGATTGATGTTTATCGTTAAGTCATATCATTAGAATATTGGACTTTTTATCCATTATTCAGATTTAACAAGCACAAAGAAAACCAAAGTAAATAGTCATATCATCCTCTATTTTATTCAATTAGTTATGTATTATGTACCGTAAAGAATAATACAGGATGAAATGTCTACATAAAAATATATTTTTAACACAGCTGATGCTTGTTATCAACTAATACGCTTTAGATGATACGGTACATCTTCCTAAAACCTAGCGGTGAATAATTTTTAAACTTCTTGAATTGTTGATAAAAAAAAGGCAGGCTGTCATATCCGCATTTAAATCCAATTTCGGCGACTTGCATTTCTGTTTCCAGTAACATACGACTGGCTCTATTTATTCGATACTCATTTAAGTAAACGAAAAATGGTCGTTGCATGGTTTTACTAAAAAACCGTGAAAAAGATTGTTCTGACATATTCAGCTCATCTGCCAGATCACTCAATTTAATTTTCTTAGGATAGTATAAACTCACATATTGTTGAACCTTTTCAATTCTACTATTGGTCACTTTGGACAGGTCATATGCATAGGAGGCCCCCGCTAGTAGTTCTCTATCTACTAGATCTGTTAAACTAGAAAGAAGCGACACAAGATTGATATAACGATTTAAAGAAGAAGCTTCAATAACATTCATTATTTGATTCTGAATATCTTCACGCTCAATATTTTTAAAGAGCACACCTCTGCTTGCATTCTCCATTAAAAGTTGAATTTTTCGAAAACTTTTGAGTGAATCCATCAATTCCTCTGGCCACTGAATTACCAAAGAAGAGGCTACTTCTGCTTGATCGTTTTCATCTTTCCAACAATGCGGTAGGTTAGATCCTATCAATACCAGTTCTCCAGCCTTATAATCGGAAATATTATTTCCGACATATCGGATTCCTGAACTAGAATTGATTAATGTCAATTCATATTCTGGATGAATATGCCACGGTGCATCGAATGAGCTTTTCGAATATTCAAACGCCCGAATGGATGATTCATCCTCTGTTATTACTTTTTCAATAACTGCTTTCACAATGCCATTAATTATGTATTAACTAATTCAAACTCACAATTTATTACAAACACTAACATAATAAATAACTTTTTAATCAAAATAGAGGACAAGTGTATGCACAAACTCCTACTCTTTTGTAAACTGAAAAAAACTGTGCAATTCAATAATTGGTTAGTTTATCCTTTAACTTCCTATTAAGTAGGATTGAATTGCCTGATTAAAATTGATTAACCATAAATTAAAGTTACATATGAGCATTCGTTCGAAGGCTGCAATCGGAAATGGAAAAGGTGGTTTCACATTAGAAACTATTGAAGTAGGATTGCCACAATCCGATGAAGTATTAGTAAAAGTAAAAGCTGCTGGTCTTTGCCATACCGACCATGATTCATTGAATTGGGGAAAACCCATTGTATTAGGTCACGAAGGCGCTGGCATTGTAGAAAAAGTTGGAAGTGGTGTATCTTTATTCAAAGCAGGTGACAAAGTAATTTTGAACTGGGCAACTCCTTGTATGAAATGCTTCCAATGTCAAGAAGGTAATCAACACATTTGTGAAAATAATTCTCCTGTTACTGCTGGAGGAAATGGGTATACCCCTGGTCATGCACATCTAGAAGGCACGAAATTGAACAATGTTCCCATAGAAAGGTCTTTCAATATTGGAACAATTGCAGAATATACTTTAGTAAAAGAGTCTGCTTGTGTAAAAATGACAAGCGACATGCCAATGGCTTCTGCAAGTATAGTAAGTTGCGGAGTGATGACCGGATATGGCTCTGTTGTCAATTCGGCACAATTATCAGCTGGAAGCTCTGCAGTCGTTTTAGGTACGGGCGGAGTTGGTCTCAATGTAATCCAAGGCGCAAGAATTTCGGGTGCCGCTCAAATAATCGCAATTGATATCAATGAGGAAAGACTCGACATGGCCAGACAGTTTGGAGCAACACACACTATTCTAGCCGATAAAAACGACAAAGGTCTCATAAAAGCATCAGAAAAAGTAAAGGAATTAACTGAAGGAAGAGGTGCCGATTATGCTTTTGAATGTACTGCAATACCTTCTTTAGGAGCGGCTCCTTTAGCTATGGTAAGAAACGCGGGCACTGCGGTTCAAGTGAGTGGAATTGAAGAAGAAATCTCGATTGACATGAGATTGTTTGAATGGGATAAAGTCTACATAAACCCTCTTTATGGTAAATGTAGACCTGAGGTTGATTTCCCTAAATTGGTCAACCTTTATGATAAAGGTGAGTTGATGCTTGATGAAATGATCACTAGGACTTATCCCTTAGAGGATTTGCAAAAAGCTTTCGATGATATGCTTGCAGGAAAAAATGCAAAAGGTGTTATAACTTTCAACTAATGTCGGAATCTATATTTAGAACTACGGAAATCTCGAATCCACAATTTGAATCGGATAATGGTCTTCGGTACATCACGGTCAAATCTAAGAACTTAAAAGGCAGAGGTGATATCTGCGTATTTGTACCTGAAGGTGAAGAATTAATTGACCTACCTATTGTAACCCTTTTACATGGTGTGTATGGTAGTGCATGGATATGGTCGTTTATGGGAGGTGCTCATACTACCACAGCAAGGCTTATTAAAGAGGCAAAAATTAAACCTATGGTCATTGCTATGCCTTCTGATGGTCTTTGGGGAGATGGTTCGGCATACAGTGAACACCATGGATTTGATTTTGAAAAATGGATTGCGGAAGACGTAATTTGTGCCGTTAAAGAAAATATTCCTCAGACTTCCGAAAAGTCAAAACTTTATATTTCGGGCTTATCCATGGGTGGTTTTGGTGCTTTACGTATCGGTGCTAAATATGCAGCCCAATATGATGGTATCTCAGGGCACAGTTCAATTACCGAGATCGGTCAAATGAAAATTTTCGTAGAAGAAAAATTAGCATCGTACAAGCATGAGAACAGAGCCAATGAAGATGTTTTAACTGCAATAATACAAAACAGAAATAATCTACCTCCTTTGCGTTTTGACTGTGGGTCGACGGACGAATTAATAGAGTACAACCGAAAACTCCATAATGAATTAAACGAAGCTTCAATTACACACCAATATGAAGAATTTGAAGGAGGACACCAGTGGGAATATTGGCAAGAGCATTTGGTTGACACGCTTATATTTTTTGACAATCTTTCCTAAGTGACGAACCACTCATCATGAGCAAAGAAAAAGAACAAACCATTTCCATAATTGGGCCTGATGAATTTACAAATATAAAGGTTACTAGTCCTCCTTTGTATGCAGCAGGAATTCCTGCTGTTAAAGTTGCACTCGGACATGCCATGAAAGAAATGGGGTTGGCAAAGTCTATTGCTACTTTATCCAAACTCAATCAAAAAAATGGTTTTGATTGCCCCGGCTGTGCATGGCCTGATCCTGAACATAGATCGTCTTTGGGAGAATTTTGTGAAAATGGGGTCAAAGCAGTTTCGGAGGAAGCGACCAATAAAAGAGTCAACGTTGATTTTTTCAAAAAGTATTCCATCACTGAGATGTCGAATTGGACAGATTTTCAAATAGGAAAAAGTGGCAGATTGACTGATCCCATGATCTTGAGACCTGGGAGAGAACATTACGAACCTATTTCTTGGGAAGAATCATATAAAATTATCGCTCAAAATCTCAAGGATTTGGATGATCCTAATGAAGCGATTTTTTACACTTCAGGTCGTTCAAGTAATGAAGCTGCATTTCTATACGGATTGTTTATTAGAGCTTTTGGGACGAATAACATGCCAGATTGTTCAAATATGTGTCATGAATCCAGTGGTGTTGCACTTAACGAAACACTTGGAATTGGAAAGGGTTCCGTAACATTAGAAGATTTTGGTGATGCCGAAGTAGTGATAGTTATAGGGCAAAACCCCGGTACCAACCACCCAAGAATGCTTTCTGCTTTGGAAAAATGCAAGTCGAATGGTGGTAAAGTTGTCGCAATCAACCCGTTGGAAGAAGCGGCCATGGTTCGCTTCAAAAATCCTCAAGAAATCAAAGGAGTTATTGGCAAAGGCAGCCACATTTCTGACATCCATCTACAAGTCAAAATCAATCAAGATGTTCCTTTATTAAAGCTAATCATGAAAAAATTAGCGATAATAGAGAAAGAACAAGGAGGCATTTTCGATCATGATTTCATAAAAAACCAAACCATTGGATATGAGGAGGTTCTTAGTGCTTTGGACAATTATAGTGAGGAACAATTATTGGAACTCTGCGGAGTATCTCTCCAAAAAATTGAGGAGACCGTGCAACTTCTTGCTACTAGGAAAAGAATCATAGTATGCTGGGCCATGGGTCTTACTCAGCATAAAAATGCAGTAGAAAACATTAAAGAAGTAGTAAACCTGTTACTCTTAAAAGGGAGTATTGGCATTAAAGGAGGCGGAACATGTCCCGTTCGTGGACATAGCAATGTTCAAGGAGATCGTACGGTTGGCATCACTCATCATGTTTCTCAAAAACTTAATTCATCTTTTAAAAGAGTTTTTGACTTTGAGCCACCTAAAATAGAAGGCCTTGATGTGGTCAAATGCATTAAAGCCATGCACGAAGGGAAGGCAAAAGTTTTTATTGCATTAGGTGGAAATTTCTTGTCAGCTGCCTCTGACACTCAATATACGGGTGAAGCTCTTCAAAACTGCGATTTAACTGTATCAATCAGCACCAAACTTAATAGAACGCATTTGGTAACTGGGAAGACGGCCTTAATACTACCTACTTTAGGAAGAACGGAAAAAGATCAAAAAGGAAAGGAAAAACGATTTGTGACCGTAGAAAATAGCATGGGTAGAGTTCATAAATCGCAAGGAGGTCTAAAGCCCGCTTCCAATAATTTAATGAGCGAACCAGAGATTGTATCAAATATCGCTCATGAATATTTTGGAACAGCATCAAAAATTGATTGGATCAAATTAGGAATAGACTATGATCTTGTTAGGCTTAAAATGTCCGAAATATTTAATGGGTTTGAAAATTATACCATTCGATCAAAAAATGGTGGATTTGATTTACCCAATCACACAAGAACTAGAGATTTTTCAAAATTACCGGAAGGAAGAGCAGTATTTTCAGTTTGCGGCCTACCTGAACATACCCTTTCCAATGACGAATTTTTATTAATGACAATCAGGTCACACGATCAATACAACACAACCATATATGGTCTAGATGACAGATATCGAGGTATATATAATGAGCGACGTGTAATATTTATGAATTTTAATCAAGCGAAAATACTTGGTTATAAGAAATTTGATGTGGTCGATCTGATTAGTAATTACAATGGGATTGAAAGACGCGCTCACAATTTTTTAATTATCCCATATAACATCCCACAAGGCAATTTAGCAGCTTATTTTCCTGAAACGAATGTGTTAATTCCAAATGATCAATATGCAGATAAAAGCTTTACACCAATAAGTAAATCCGTAAAAGTGACCATAGAGAAAGTTGGAAGAAAAGAATAAACTACTTAACTAAGAATTTCAAGCTCCGCTTCGCGGTACGCAGTACATACATTCCTCTTGATAGTCGGTCTAACTCCAATGTCGCCGTTGAATTTGAAAAGTTGTAGTGAATACTTTTTATCCTGACAGATCTTCCGTTCAAATCATACACCTCGAAGCTTTGATGGCTTTCAATTTTTGAAATATTGATTCTATAATCATTACCAACTGGATTAGGAAAAAGGACCATTTCATTCTCTTCTAATCCAGCTTGAACAGAAGTTACTTCATGTTGAAAATGGTTTTTTGCATACTCAAACGCATTTATTCCTGCCTTCTCCCCAATCTCCTTTCCTACCATATCATCAATTGGTGAATAAGTGCCCGCCCATATTTGAGAAAATCCACATTCATCCGAAGCATCTCTATACGTTGCCCATTGTAATATTATATCTTGACTAGGACCAACTGAAGAAGTTAAAAACCTATCCTTATCCACAGAAAATTGACCTAATCCATTGGGAAAAAACTCAGAACCTGTCAATCGTGCCATAACTTCCGAACCAGCTCTTGAAAAAGCCGAATACTCCGAGACATAGCTTGAATATTGTGGATTTTCATAATATGATCGAATGTAAGGCCACCAGTTTTCCAATAAAATCCATCCAGCCTCAGCACTCCCCATTGAAGTTCTAATCTTAATTTTACCAAAGTTTTCAAGATTATCGCCTACAAGGTTATCTTCTGAATTCACCAATTCTAAAAAATCAGTTTCGAAAGGAATGCCATTGATGTTATAATTAGGCAAACTAGGGTCCGAACTCTGCCCTTTATCTGCAAAATATCTGATGGCAGAAATTGGATTAATAAAGTCATTATAACTTTTAGCACTCCATGTAGCAATGGCAGCGTCATGCAATGCTCCTCCTAAAGTAAAGTAAGATTTCACATCCCATTCCAAATCATTTAATTCCATTCCCGTTCCTTCTATCTTTTTTTCAAAAGTCTCATCATCGCTAACTGAGTTTAATATATAATACCAGTGGCCAGGTGGCGTTTCATGGTTTGGGCCATTGCTCCAATACTCCGCTGCAACTCTGGTATAATCTCCTCTTGGTACAAATTGCGAGGTATAAGTATTTCCAGCTATTGGATTTTGACTTCTGCCAATGCCGAAATTTCCATTTCCTAATGACTCATAGAAATCTTGACAGTCACTGAAATCTTTGGGGTAACTATCTGTTTGAATGTTTCCAAAACCATTGGGAGAAATATCCCACATCTCATCATCATCACTCGTTAATACTGAACTCCATTTTGCCACAGTTGAAAAATTCCATTTATAAAGTTCGTTACTATCCGTATGTTCAAGCGTGTCAAGAAATAGTATATCCATCGGATTAAAAAAAACTTTGTAATTAATACCATCTCTTTCTCTGACCATTGACATCTCTGAATTCAAAGCAAATGGAGATACTTCATTCCAATGAAATCCCATAAAATTCAGGGGTTTACTAGAAGAATTACTTTCGTCAGCGGCGCTTTCATTGGACATGTTAATAGCTTGCCATTTATTTGGGTCTAACACCTTATTATTACCACTTTCCCTTGGATCTAACGGGTCATTAGTAAATTCATAACTTGTATTATCGTAATTAAAGATTTCTCTTGCCCCATCTGAAAGGCCAAAGTTTATAATGGATGAAGCAATATAATTTCCAAGAGCGGCGGGATCTCCTGAAGAATAGTTAGAAGAAGTAAACCCTATATCATAAGACAGGGAAGTCATTAAGTCATCAAAGTTTGATTGAAGAATTGAATTCTTATATCTATGTTTCAAAAGCCTATATACAGCGAAACTTAAAGTCATAGCTCTAGCTTCTTCAGTCTCAATATTGGTCTCAAAATTTTCAAAATCGTTAATATAGTTGCCCAATTCATTTCCTAACAAGTAAGTCCTAGAATGAGCGTCATACACTGCCCATGAATCATACATCGCAATACTCGTATGAAACAGGTTTCGAGCATGAATTGGGGATCTTTTTTCCTCATTCCGAATAGCATCTAATAATTCTTCATTCCATAATCGCGCAACAGAACGACCACTATTTTCTTTGGGATTAACTGTAACGAACAATTCTACGGACTTTGAGCTAGCACACCCCTGAAATTCTTGCACTCTAACTTTTCCTTGTCCCACACCACCCCATCGAACGGTAATTGATCTAGATTCTTGTCCTGAAATAATTTCTCCATTGGTTACGAACCATAAATACTCTGAATCATCGCTACTTGGATAAGAGTATACTTGACTTCTAAAAGATTGTGTTACTTTATTTCCTACAATATCAAAAACCTCTAACTGATCACAGGAACCATCATCTTCGTTCGCCCTTGGGTTGTAATTACAAGAATTCGGATCAGTGCAGCCTCTGATTATACTATTGTCAGGTTCAATTGGTAAATACCCCTCCCCTTCTGTAAACTCAAGGATTTTGTTTGTTGTAAGGTTAATGTATCTCTCCTCCAACCCAGAAGGCCACTTAATAACCAACTCATCTATAGAAGATTCAGATCCCAGACCAAAATGAATGGGTAACAAGCTTTGTGACAAAAATCCAACACCGTGGGACAATCGATGTTGCACATTTTCACTTGTTTTCAATTCAAGCACCGTCCCTATACCATCTCTATTTGACGTGGTACCTACAAGTTTTACTTCGATCCAATTCCTATCATTCAAATTAGCCTGATCTGAGGTAGTATTTTCATAATAAAAAACAGCTCTATTGGTATTAGAAATGATCATATCAAGGTCGCCATCACCTTCTGAATCAAAAACTGCAACTGAATTACTTTCTGAAATCTCATTCATTCCGGACTCATCGGAATCGAACTTAATGAACCCAACGTTGCCTTCGTTTAATGTATTGCGGTATACCTGATTATGTTCTGGTTTTCCAAACCCATTCAATACTATCAGATCTTCATCTCCGTCATTGTCCAAATCAGAAAAGTTAGTTCCCCAAGCCCATCCAGAAGTGTCAACCCCAAGTTGGATTCCTCTCTCGGTAAAACTCCCGTTACCTGTTGCCTCATAAAATGAACTCTCATCTATGTTAGTTACATACAAATCGAAGAATCCATCATTATTGTAATCTCCAATTGCTAAGCCCATTCCATCTTTAGTACCATCATCCACCTGATAGTCAAAAGCTTCTTCTCTAAAGAATTGGCCTAAATTATTCACATATAGTTCATTTGATTCGTCAAAATCGTTTGCAATGTATAAATCCATCCAACCATCCTGATTGACATCAAGAGGAATGCTCATCCAAGACGACCCTTGATCCCGACCGCCTGTTTTTGTTCCATCCGTAATTTCTTGAAAGGTGCCATCTCCATTATTTCTATAAAGGCTATTGTTAGCGCATTCCCCCCATTTAGTAATAAAGACATCCAGCCATCCATCATTGTTATAGTCAAACCAATTGGCACCAGAATTGTAACACTGATTAAGACTTTCAAATCCAGCGGCCTCTGTAACTAAAGAAAAAGTTGAATTTCCATTATTATGATAGAGTTCATTGTGATATAAGGAGGTTAAAAACAGATCAGGATAACCATCATTATCATAATCACCCCATGAAGCACCTAGTTTTGCACCTGTAATAAAAGAAAAGCTTATTCCAGTGTAATCATAAAAACTTTTTATACCAGCAAAACGAGTCACATCAGTAAAAGTCCCATCGCCATTGTTCTTGAATAACCTACTTGCTCTACTTTCCCCAGTTTTATCAAAATCCTGTCGAGAGACAATGAACACATCTAGGTCATTATCTTGATCAAAATCAGCAACGGCTACTCCATTACCTTTTTGATACTCTTCTAAATTACCGTGAAAATTCTTCGTTTCGAATACTTGAGCTCTCACCTCATGGGAAAAACAATAACCATATATACACACCCAAAATATTAGTTTCCCAACATCAATAGAGATTAGATAATCAAAAAACACCTTATTTGAAATGGAAAAACATTTCATAACTCGATTTATTTAATTCGATCGATAAATCAATTTTCCTGAATGTAAGTCACCAAACATATTGAGCTGAAAGATGTACATTCCTTCATCGCACATTGTTCCTGAATCCCTTTGACCTTTCCAGAGTATTTCATTCGAACCAGAATGAATTAGATCTTTCGAAATACTCCAAACCTTACTCCCTTGTAGATCATATATCACAAGCTCTATTGCTCCTGTCTTTGGTGCATTAAAACTTATTATAACTTCTTTAACAAAGGGGTTAGGAAAAGATTCTACTGTATCAGAAGATTCGAAATTCATTACATCCAGCACAGGTGTGTGATTTCCAAAAACCATCCCGTTTCCTTCTAATACTTTTATTTTCTGATTGATGTTTATATCGTAAATCGTTTCTTTTATACCTGTGGGCCAGGTTATCATTACACTATCTATATGGCTTACTTCTCCTAATCCAAAATGTACAGGTTTCATACTTTGAGACATTATACCTGAACCATGGTAATACCTATGAATTGTTTTACCCTCAATAGCTAATTGAAGTTTTGTCCCAAAAGCCGAACGATTGGAAGTGGTACCTTCTAATTCAACTTGTAACCAACCGCCTAAATATGGACCCATGTACCTGTATAACCTAGGGTATCCATTGGTATTCGAAATTAGAACGTCCAAATCGCCATCATCGTCAAAATCAAAAGTCTCAACACTCATACCATCTTCGTCAGCATCCAATTTTGAAGTTTGTGATCGATCTTCAAAACCAGAAATTCCTTGACTCTCCATATTCACATAGAACAAATTTCGCGTTCTGAATCCAGGATTTCCATTGGCGATTAGTAAATCTTCATCTCCATCACAATCTGCATCAAAGAATTGAGTTCCCCATCCCCAAAATCCTTCACCAATGCCCTGAGCTTGTGCATTATTATGATAGGTGCCGGATTCATCTCTAGTAAAAAGAGGATTCAAATGAAATTGGGCAATATTTGTGACATAGATATCAAAATTCCCATCATTGTTATAATCTCCAATAGCGGCTCCCATTGCATCCCCATTGTTAATCAACCCATATTTTTCTGTTGCTTCTCTAAATTCTTGACCATCTTCATTTAAATAAAATCGACTTTGACCAAAGTCATTCAAGACTAACAAATCCGGATAAATATCATCATTGGCATGAAATGGAATGGTATACCATGAAGCTCCATTGTCGCCTAAATTGGAATGTTCCGTATCTTCTAGAAACGTGTTGTCTCCCTGATTGACATAGAATTTGTTCTCGTTTTTATAAACAGAAATATATAAATCCAAATCACCATCTATATCGTAATCAAACCACAATGCACTTTTATTGTAGCAGTCTATACATTCATTTATGTTAGAACTTTCAGTGACGTCCTTAAAACTACCATCCTTTTGATTGTGATAAATCTGAATTTTACCGTCAAAAGTGAGTGCCAAATCTGGAAAACCATCATTATCATAATCACCCCAACTTACCCCCTGTTTGTTATCAAGAACTGAACTATTTGAATATTGATTTTGAAAACCTGCCTCAACAGTTGAATTCTGAATTCGTCCCAAACCAAGGTTTTCAATAAGCTTACTCCATGTTCTTGCATTGCTAGGATCATACGAATCAAAAGCGACAAGAAAAATATCCAAATCCCCATCTTTATCATAATCCGCTACGGCAGTACCACAACCTCTATCTATATTGAGTAAATCCCGTAGCTCCGCTCTTTCAAATATTTGCGCTTCAGAACTTTGTTTTAAAACACTAAAAACTAGGGTTGCAAAAAGAATTATGCAATATCGATATTTGGATTGTTTAATAATCATTATTAATACTCCACAAACTCAACGAACCTCTGTTTCTAGCAATTAACAATCCGGTGGAACCATCCACTAATTTTATCACCTTCACATCTTTAACATTGCCACTTGCATCAAAACCTGAAACATCAATTGATATGTTATCAAAAGATCCATTTCCATTTCCAATCAATATGACGCCTGAACTTGCGTCGTACCTTACAGTCTCTGTTTCTGTCGAATAGATGTTACCACCTCCGATGAGATCTGGAATTGCGTCTTTATTGAAATCAAGGGTATTTAGTGCTAAAAGTGCAGAAACCTGGGACTCGTTTGGCAATAGTTTCTTTGTGAATTCTCCTTTTCCATTATTTAGAAAGACACAACTTCCAAATTCTTCAGTCTCAAAATGCAAAGAGTTTTTTAATACTTCCAGGGAATAAATATCCTCAAGACTAGCGGTAGCAAAGCTTTCAAATGTTGGGAAACTACTTTTTATAAAAGGCATCTGTTCCGAACTGCATTCCAAACCTCTTACTGGATAATTAGTTTTATTCTCTTTTTTTGACAAAACAATATCTCCTGTACCATTATTATCAAAATCATTATAATAAACATGTAAAGGTTTTTCAGATGTAGGTTTGTATTTGTTGTTTTTTCCAATATTACCCGCTATCAAATCCATATCTCCATCCAAATCCAAATCAGAACTTGTCAGACTCATCCACCATCCTTTAGAATTAGGAATAATTTTAGGTCCTTCAGTACTTAAGTAATTTGATCCAGAATTCACCAAAATTGTAATAGGCATCCATTCTCCCACAATAGCCAAATCAAGATCATGGTCATTGTCATAATCGATGAATTCTATTGAAGTTACCATGCCTATTTCACTCAATCCAGGGGCTTCGGATTTTGTAACATCCTTAAATTTTCCCCCATCATTTCTAAGCAAATAGCTTTTAGGTGAAGTAGGATATTTTCCTGGAACCACTCGACCACCGACAACTAAATCTAAATCTCCATCATTATCATAATCTCCAGCGGCAACATCCATTCCACTCGCCGTAATTTTCGGCAATGAACCTATAGATTTTTTAAAATTTCCTTTGCCATCATTCAAATACAAACGGTCCTGATAGAATTTAAACTTTGTAAATTCGTTACTCCCACTTACTATATAAAGGTCTAAATCTTCATCTCCATCGGCATCAAAAAATATGGATTTTTGATCTTCATACATTTTATCCTTTGACCAGTCATCCTGAGATTTTCGACTAAATCCTCCAGTTCTTTTTTGAACAAACAGTGCTCCTTCAATACCCGCAGCTCCGCCGATATAAAAGTCATCTAGACCATCTAGATTAACATCTGCGACTGATACAAAAGGACCGTTTTCCGAAAACTTATGTGGTAATAAAAGTTCATTAATGAAATCGTTAAATACGGATTCTTCATGTTGAAAGGTTAATCCTAAATCTTGCGTGTGATCAATGAATAGATCATTGTTTTCAATTAATTCATATTTAATTTCTTCAGCATCATCATACTCCACTATTGTTAATTCATTAATATCAGGATTTTCAATAGTAGTCACTTTTCCGTCAGGCCAAGTAACAACCAAAGAATCAATTTTACTTTGTTGACCCAAGCCAAAGTTCACAATGTATTCACTAGATGATAAATAACCCCTAAAAGGCATTAAATCCTGTCTTTGTAAGTTTCCCTCAGCATGAATTTCTATTATTGATCCAACTGCGAAAGTATTTATCAAACTCCCCTCCAGTCTTACTTTAATAAAATTGTTGTTTAGTACTTCATTGGATTTGTTTTCATAGATGGAAGAAGGCTCATTGAGATTATTGGTTATGATATCCATATCTCCGTCCCCATCCAAATCCGCATATGTAGACCCGTTAGCGTTGGTTGCTTTATCAATACCCCATGCTGAACTAAGATCGGAAAAGGTTAAATCTTGATTGTTTTGAAAAACAAAATTTTTGATTTCAGTTTGAGGGATTTCCAAAAGCAGATCTTGATAATAATTTAGATTTTTACTACTATCATAAATTGACTTCTTTACAATAAAATCATTGTCAATTATATCTCTATAGATTCCATTAGTCACGAAAATATCTTTATATCCGTCATTGTCTAAATCCACTAATAAAGGAGACCAACTCCAATCAGTTTTTGCAACACCTGACATTTGTGCGATTTCAGAAAAAGGAGTCCCGTTGCCATTGTTGAGATGAAGTGTATTTATTGCATAAGGATAATGATATCCTCTTTCAATAATCTTCTGGAAATTTTCAGTACTCATCGATCCCATATTTTTCTTCGAACGAATATGACCATTCATTGCCATATCCAAAACATATAAATCATTCATGCCATCATTATTGATATCTGCATAATCGGTTCCCATAGAAAACATAGAAATATGCCTGAAATATTCCTTCATACGATCCGTAAACGTTCCATCTCCATTGTTGACATAAAGGTTATCTGGTTTGATAAAGTCATTTGCAACATAAATGTCCATTAAACCATCTCCAGTAAAATCTCCTATAGAAGCGCTGAGTCCCCAACTTCGGTTTAAAACCCCTGCCTTTTCAGTTATATCGGAGAAAGTATAATCACCGTTATTTCTATATAATTTGTCTGAATACTGATAATCAAATCCTTCAAAATTTTGGTCTCCCGTTAGGATCTTGTTTCTGTTTACCCAATCTATTGGATGATTTACCAAATACATATCTAAGTCTCCATCCGAATCCATATCAAAAAAGTAAGATTGACTTGAAAAAGAATGATCATCTAGATTAAATTCAGATGCTTGTTCGACAAAACCCAGTTTGCCATTATTTATTAATAATTGATTGGTTCTTAGCTGTTCGCCATTGTTCCCCGATTTACAGAGGTAAATATCCAGAAAACCATCATTGTTGATGTCAACAAAACTTACACCAGATGTAATACCAAAGCTGCCACTGGCATTTGCGCTAGCAGTAATATCTTCAAAGACTAGATTTCCTTTATTTAAGTAGAGTTTATTCTTTCCTGTTGTAGCAACAAAATATATATCTGGTAAACCATCGTTATTAATATCACCAGTCGCAATACCACTACCATTGTAATAATAGAAATAGTTTAAAATATTAATCCTGTTGTTTTCTATGATCTTGTTCTCAAAATCAATATTCGATTTATCTTTTGAAACTAAATCAAATAATCTCACTTGTTTTGAATCAATCTGTTCTTGTTCTATTAATTCATCTTGAGTACAGTTAAAAAGAAAAAGGATCAAAATAATAATAGAAATCCTTGACCCAACTTCAATTATTTTTTTGACAAATTCTGATCCCACAATATTTCTTCCAACAAGCATAAAAGACATTTTTTTGATTCTGTTCTAATTAAAAGGCACTTTTTAATTGAAAAGCGGTAACCATCGTCCAAAGACTCTGATTACCGCTTTACATTTTTAAACTAAATACAACGTTTAATCTTAATAAGCAGGGTCTTGAGTTAAAACACCATTAGATAGATCTAGCTCAACCTGTGGCACTGGCCAGTGGTCATTTTTGCCATCTACGTAGGTAGCACCCACCATCCAAGGTCTTAAGCCATCTTCACTTTCCAAATAGCCATTCAATGTTTCAGAATCGATACCCCATCGAACTAAATCAAAAAATCTCATGCCTTCTAAAGCAAATTCAAGTCGCATTTCATGACGAACAGCTTTCATCGCTTGAGTAGCATCTGTAAATGGAGGGTATTGTCCCAATAGATAATTTGCCGCAGGTTGCGTCATATCTATATCCAACACATAACCTGGAGCAAAATTAGTATTGTTAATTCTACCCATGAAAATATCATCAGAAGCTCTAAGTCTGATTTGATTAACCAAATTTAACGCTCTTGGCAAATCATTCAATTCAACCGCAACTTCAGCTCTCCATAAAAGAATATGTCCTAACCTAAACAAGCTGAAATTGTCCCCATTAAGTCCACCTGCCCAGTGAGCTGCTGTAGTTTGAATCCAAGAAGCATTCCGTTCCCAGAACATAATTTTCTTGTTCAAGAATGGACCCATTCCGATTGGATCCAATGGCCAATTGTTTCCTGTATACGGACCCCAGTCAAGGAACATAACTCCTCTTCTTCCAATTGTCCAATCTACTCTAGGATCCAAAAGTTCAGTAGTAGGTGTAAAGTCAGCATCAAATTCTACTAGAAAATCTTCTAGCAATAAATCATCCTGAAATGTATCTAAAAATGGAAGTCCATTTGCATCTACTTTGAACGCATTGAATAAATCGAATGAAGGTCCTGAATAATCACAGCAGTTACCTGTTTGTCTAGGAAATAATACTTGATGATCGTATCCAGAATTAAATTTATCTCCACCATCATTTACAGAATATTGAATTTCAAAAATGGCTTCACCATTGTTTTGAAATTCTTCATCATGATTGTTATAGAAATGATCTTCTAAAACAAAACCACCATTATCAATAATGTCATCTAACAATATTCGAGCAGATTCCCATTCCTCTTGGAATAAATGTACTCTTGCTTTAAAAGCTTTGGCAGCCCATCTAGAAGCTCTACCCAAATCCGGAGATTCGTCCATTCCATTGTCAATTCCCCACTGAATATCCTCTTCGATCAAATCCCATATCTCTACATCATTAGAAACCGTAACAGGATCTACATCCTCCGTAATATATGGTACCTTCTCAAATTTAATTCTTAATTGAAAATGGAACCAGGCTCTTAAGAACCTTGCTTCTGCCTCCAATTGATTTGCAACAGCATCCTCTATATTACCTTCTGATTTCGCCTCAGCTAATACTCTTAAAGCATCGTTTGCTCTGGATACAGCATCATAGTATCTTCTCCATGCGCCATGCACCCAAGTATTAACAGCACCAGCCTCATATCTCTCAATCTCGTTGATACCACCCCAGCCACCAGTTTGGTCACCACGATACATATCATCTGAAGCTACATCACCCCAAATCCAGTTATGGCCTGATGCCTCACCTGATTGTCCAAGTTGACCAGGCTCATCCGCATGACCATCCAATAAAGCATATGCCCCAATCAAAAGTGTATTTACACCTTCTTCATTTCGCAAAATCGCATTACTTACTGCTCCTTTAGGTTCTTCAAGGAGAAAATCATCGTCACATGATCCCAACACGAAGATCAAAGTCACATAAACACTAAATATTTTTATTAAATTTTTCATAATCTCTTGATTTTAAATTCTTAAAATGAAACATTTAAACCGAACATAAATTGTTTAGTCACGGGCCAAGCTCCGATGTAAACACCACGGTCAATTTCACTACGTGATCCATCCAAAGAAGGAGTAGGAAATTCAGGATCCAACCCTGAGAAACCAGTTAATGTAAATAGGTTAGATCCCATTACATATATACGAGCTGTAGAAATGCTTAACTTCTCAAGAAAAGAAGAAGGAAGATTATACCCTAACTGTAAGTTTTGTAAACGTAAGAACGAGCCATCTTCAATATATACACTTGATGCCAATTGCTCTTGTGAAGTTGCCGTCGTTGCTCTAGGCAAAGTTGCATTAGCATTGTCATCCAAAAATGGGCTTCCCCATGATTGATAAAGTCTCTCCGAAGATTTTGGTCCTTGGAACAACCCATAGTGACTGAAACGTCTAGTATAGTTGGCAATATCATTACCATAACTAGCATAAAAAGTAGCTGAAAGATCAAAACTCTTATATGCCGCTGACAACCTTAATCCAGCAGTGAAATCAGGATGCGGACTACCGATATAAGTTCTATCATCAGCATCAATAGTTCCAGAACCATCAACATCTCTAAAAATCAAGTTACCTGGCTGATTGTATGTTCCATGCGTTGGATGTGCATCAGCTTCAGCTTGAGTTTGGAAAATACCATCTATCTCATATCCATGAAATTCTGGAAAAGATCTCCCTACTTCAGTTCTAGTATAAATCTGGCCTCTTACATCGTTACCTGGAAGAAAACTTGTTTCTAAACCATCCAATGCTGTAACCTCATTTTTATAATGAGAAAATGTACCAGCAATGCTGTATTTCAAATCTCCTCCTAAGGCTTCATTATGGTAGTCCAAAGTTATATCAATACCATTATTCTCCATTGACCCAATATTTTGAGAAGGATATGTCGCAATTCCTAAAATACCAGGAGATGCTGGCCTGAATAACATATCAGCAGTATTCTTTTGCCAAACATCAACAGTCAAATCAAATGAATTGAACAATGATGCATCTATCGCAATATTAAAAGAAGTAGTTGTTTCCCATATTGCATCAGGGTTTCCAACTAAATCAGACTGATATCCCAATGAAATATTTCCATCAGAACCATCAATTGCATAAAACGAATTGCCTAAACCAGAAGAAAAAGTAGTGTATGCATTATATACTTGAGATGCATCAGCACTAATGATATCATTTCCTGATTGTCCCCAACTTGCTCTGATTTTCATAAAATCCAACCAGTTGCTAGTTCCAGACATAAAACTTTCACTACTAATATTCCATCCAGCAGAAAAAGCAGGGAATACACCCCATCTTTTATCTTCAGCAAATACGGAAGAACCATCACGTCTTACCGTTGCTTCTAATTGATACTTCTCTTTGAAATTATAAAGTAATCGACCAAACTGTGAGTAAGTAGTTTTAGCCCATCCTGTTCCGTCATTAAGAATTCCTTCTGATCCTGCTCTTAACGTTAAAAAATTAAGATCAGTAGAGAAATATCCAGATCTACCAGCGCTAAACCAGTCTACTGTAGATTCTCTAGCCTCAATACCTAGCAATGCATCAATCGTGTGATCACCTCCAAAAGTCTTTTTATAATTAATCGTATTCGACCAGTTCCAGGTAATATTCTCTTGAGACCTATTCGTTATGTCTGTACCTCTTGCACCATTAGAATCCTCCCATGCTGGTAATACAGCAGTGAAATTCTTAATATTTCGCACATCATAACCATACAATGTCTTAATTTTTAAATCTTTGATTGGTTCAATCTCAGCATAAAAATTACCTGACATGATTAGGTTTCTTCTATAATTGTCACTTTGACGGTCTAAGTTAGCCACTGGGTTTGGCCCATCGTTTAAGCCTCCTACAACACCACCAGCATAATTCCCTCCTTCATCGTACATAGGAATTAATGGACTTTGTTCAAAGAAACTTCTAAACAACCCTCTTCCATTGTTTCCAGAGTACCCATTTGTCTGTTCAAAAGTCAACCCTAGTCTTTGTCCAACTTTAAGCCAATCTTTAACTTTAGAATCAACATTCGTTCTAAATGCATATCTATCGAATGAAGTATGTTTTACTACACCACCCTCATCAAGATAACTTGCATGAAAAGCGTAGTTCGTATTCTCCGAACCTCCAGAAATAGAAACATTAATATCCGTGATAGGTGCATTGTCATAAGTCTCAGATAACCAATCAGTACCGTCAAGATTTGTTCTAGTAAGTGGATTGGTCTGTTGATCATAAGGCTGATCATTATTTAAAAGCCATTCGTTTGGTGTTACATCATTTATCGTAGCACCCATCTGGAAATGCTGATCCGAAGGGGCAACAATACCATCATTAGTTTGCTCCAGGTACAACATCTGGCCCACTTCAACTGGGTCTGTCATAATATCAAATTTTTGATTTGGAGATGAGAAACCTGTTCTTACACTAAATTCAAGTTTTAATGGCTGATTCGTTTTACCACTTTTAGTAGTAACTATAATTACACCATTTGCACCTCTTGCACCATAAATTGCTGTTGAAGCAGCATCTTTTAGTATCTCAACAGATGCAATCTGCGATGGAGGTGGTTGTTTTGCATCGTAAACACCATCTACAACCCAAAGTGGATTGTTGTTGTTTATCGTTCCCATTCCTCGAATACGAATTTCAGCATCAGTACCGGGTGTTGCAGGTGATACAACAGTTACTCCAGAAGCACTACCTTGTAACGCTCTACTGACATTCGCAACTGGCTGCTGAGTTATGTAATCATCATTTACTGAAGTAACAGCACCTGTAATTTCTCCTTTAGTTCTAGTTCCGTAACCAATGATTACGACTTCTTCGAGTTGTTCAGAATCTAATTGTAATTGTACATCCAGTACTGAACGTCCACCAACAGATATTACTTGGTCTAGATAACCCACGAATGATACCAAAACTGAGGCATCTTCAGGTACGCTGAGCGTATATTTTCCTTCAATATCCGTCACTGTTCCGGTCGAAGTTCCTTGAACTATTACACTTGCTCCAGGAAGACCATCACCATTTTCGTCGGTAACCGTTCCTGATATAGATACATCTGCCATCACTCTCAATTCAGGTTTTCCTGACAAGTCTGATCCAGAGATATCCTTGACTGTAATACTTGTATTCACTTGTCTGAATGAGAGATCATAGTTTTTCGACAACTTCATTAGAAGGTCAGAAACTTTAATTCTTTGTCTCTGCATACTAAATGTCTTATTTCTTTTGACATCTTTAGAGTAATAGACAAAATCAAATTCACTTTTCGACTCGATCTTTGCAAACACTTCTGTTACATTCTGATCAACAAACTCTAGTTCCAATTCAACTTCTTTAACGCTTACTATTTTTTTCTGAGAGTTACCATCAAAGGCAACACTGAAGCTAAAGATGAAAAATTGTATAATAAATCCAACACATGCATATTTTGACATGGCCAATATTAATTTGGTTATCTTTTTTTTCATAAATTTGTATGTTTTATAATAAATAAGTATTTCGGTACTTTTCTAGCGCGAGAATGCTAATTCGCAAAATTCCATTCTAGCTCTAGAGTTTAATGCCTGTGGTATCTAATACTGCAGGTATTTTTTTGTCTATTTCACTCTTCTCCCATGTTTTTTCGGTTGTTTTTGAAAGGTTATAATTAAATCTTTATTGTTAATCTTATAATCAAAGGATCTACCATATTTAAGACTCCTCAGAACATTAGACATGTATTCATTGTTAAATCTTCCTGACACGACAAAATCCTTGGGCGGAGTTCCTCTTGCTATTACATTTACCCCATACCATTTCTCTAATTTGTCTACTACAGTTGCAAAATCGCTATTCTGAAAAATGAGTAATCCATTTTTCCAAGCGGAAACCTCTTCACTATCAAACAGGAATTCTTCAAATTTTGTAGCGTTCACATCATATTTCAATCCCATACCTGGAGTCAGCAAATGAGATCCGCTATTTTTCTTTGTCATTTCTACTGCAACTTTTCCAGTGAGAAGTGCAACAGAATGTTTACTATTACCAGGATAAGAGTTAATATTAAAAGAAGTTCCTAGTGCTCTGACTTTGAAATCATCAGTAATTACATAGAAAGGTCTCTCAGCATCTTTTGTTACCTTAAAATACCCCTCTCCTTTTAGAAAAACTTCTCTTTTATTTTCTGAAAAGCTTTTTTTGAATGATAATTCAGAACCAGCATTTAACCAGACTTCTGATCCATCAGGTAATCTGAAGTTTGTTTTCTGACCTAAGGGATTCTTTTTGTAGATCATTGTGGATTCCAACAAAGCCTCCACATTGGATGTTTGTTCAATTTTACTATTCTGAAACACACCAAAACCAATTCCAAGAACTAGTACAATGGAAGCCGCGATCGAAACGTAATTTTTAAAACTAGGCTTAGTGTAAATTTTTGGACTATCTACTCTATCACTAAAATGGACTTGCTTGGAAGCATCAGACTGTTCGCTTGTAAATGAAGACTTGCTCATCACTTTATCAAAAGCTGAATTCAATCGCGAAGCATCAATTTCAACTTTCTGTTGACTATTCTGCCAAAAGTTTTTTATCAGCTCGAACTTCTTCCGATTCTCTGGTGCAGAATTAATCCATTGAATCAATTCTTTTACCTCCCAAATTTCTATTCTTCCAGATAAGTGTGAAAGGATTAACTTATCAATCTTGCCTTTATCATTCATTGTCCTAATCATACACAAGGATTTTTCCTTGTATTATTATTGACGAAGGAAATATCTAATCTCCCTAGTCCTCGATTAAAAAAAAGATTTTTTTTATTTCTGCTATCAAAAAATCTTTAGCCAATGGTTGAGCAATAAGCAATTGGAATAAAAAAGACAGGTTCTATTTAGCGCTCAAAAGATTTAAACAATCTTCAAGTCGGAAGAACTTTCAATTGACACAAGATATGCTGTAACCGCACTTCTAATTTTCTTAATGGAAGTACATAAATGACTATCTACTGTTTTTTCAGATATGTTGAGAAGTTCGGCAACTTGCTTATAAGTCATATCCTCTTCTTTAACCATTCGATAAATCATTTGACCTTTTTCAGGTAATTGTAGAATAACTGCGTTCAATATTTTGAACAACTCATCCGCCAACAATAAATTTTCAGGGTTTACCGAAGTAGTTGAATTAATAAATTCAGCAGCCTCCAATGAAATATTACTTATGTCGTTTTTTCGCGCCCTAAGAAAATCGATAGTTCTATTTCTTGTTGCTGTATATAAATATGCGTTGATATTATTGATCTCTTTTAAAGAATTACGATTATTCCATAAAGAACTAAAGACATCTTGAACTATTTCTTCAGCAAATGTCTGGTTGTGAATTATCGTATAGGAGAATTGAAGAAGTTTAGGGTAATGCTCATTGAAAAACTTTCTAAAAGCAATCTCATTTCCGTCACTTATCGCAGCAATTAAGCTGTCATTATGCAGGTATAGTTCTTTCAAATACTCTCTTTTTAATCAACAATTTGCACATTTAAATTCAATGCGCTTCTCACAAGGATAAGTTAGAACGAGTCGTTTATTACCTATTTTCATCGAAAAAAAAGACAGTTGTTCAGATATTGTCTAGTTTTTTTCTAAACAATTTTCTCTCACATATGCAATATCATGGAATTCGCAAAAGTGTGATATTGAAAATTTAAGAAAAATGTTTTCGGTATTCAACTGGCGTACACGACAAATACTTCTTGAATTGCCTATGAAAAAATGACATGTTTTCATACCCACAATTCATGGCAATTTCTATCAGTTTTTTATCCGATTCTCTCAAAAATTGACATACTTTTCTGACCCGAAATTCATTTAAGTAATTGGTAAATGACTTTTCAAAACGTCTCTTGAAAAATTTACAAAAAGAAGTTTCCGTCATGAAAGTTAACTCCGCCATATTACCAATTGTGATTTTTGAATCGAAATTTTCGGAAACATATTTTACAATATTTTGAATTCTCAAATCACTTTGTTCATTTGCCATGAACTCATTCTTTATTCCGGAGAGCAATTGTTGATTTGATAATTCGGATAAAGAGAGTAAAAGATCGAGAAAGTAAATCATCTTTTTTCCTGGAGCAGCAGATATAATAGCGTTCAATTTAGACGCTATGTTCTCTTTTCCTTGATGTTGAAATTGAACCCCATATTGAGATTGATTGAGTAAGGATTGGATTAAACTGAATTCTACACTTTCTAGTATAAACTTGTGAAGGATAGCATGATCCCACTGAATGCATATTGACTGTGCCCTACCCGTATAATTTAAGTCATTCTTCCAACAATGAGGAAGTGATGAACCTATTAGTATCAAATCACCTGGGTAAAAATTCTCAACACTATTTCCTACATATCTAATTCCACTGCTTTCAACAACATATGTTAGCTCAAATTCTGTATGATAATGCCAGGGAGTATCAAAATGCGAATTCTCATATTTGAACGCATGAATAGAACTGTCCAGCTCATGTGATATCACTTCTAATTGAGGCTTCATTATATTCTATTTTACTCTAAATCTAAGGCAAAGTACAATTATTAGGAAAGATAGTACATAGTATAGAAAATATAGCATTTATAAGTGGCATATGCTAAATCTAAATTTGTTTTAAAACCACACAATCATGGAAGTTATATGCAGCGGATTGAATGTAGTTGACTTGCTAGTATCTGTACCTCAAATTGTACCAAAGGGTAAAAAAACTGCTTGTGATCAAATAATTATTCAAGGAGGTGCCCCCGCTGGAAATGCAGCCTGCGCCCTAGCTTCTCTCGGACATTCCACCGGATTTCTTGGTTATTTTGGTGATAACACATTAAGTGATATTGCAAAATACGAATTAGAAAAGCACCATGTTCATTCTGATTTTTTCAAGGAAAAGAAAGGTGCTACTCCCGCTATCGCCATAGTGCAAATCGACGAAGAAGGAGAACGTACAGTTTTATATTCTATGTCAGGATATACACCATTCAGCCCAACAGATATAAATGATAAAAATGTAGCTCAAGCAAAGCTTATTCTTGTAGATGGTTACGACACTGTCATAAATACTCATTTGCTCAATCTTGCAAAAAAATTCAAAGTTAGAAGTGTTTTAGATCTAGAAAGCAATAATGCTGAAACGATGCTTCAAATGGTAAAACTAGCCACAGATGCAATTCTGCCATTGGAGGCCGCTCAATTTTTAACAAAGCAATTGGGGCCAAAAGATTGCTTGTATGAGTTATCAAAAATGACTGAAGCTCAACTTATCATCACTGATGGCACTCAAGGCTCCTTCGCTTTCAAACAAGGAGAAATCCTCCATCAACCAGCATTTAGGGTTGAAGTTGTCGATACAACAGGTTGTGGCGATTCTTTTCATGCCGCTTACGCTTCAGCATTGTTACAAGGGATGGATTTGAAACAGAGGATGGAGTATGCTAGCCGATACGCCTCAGAAGTCGCACAACATTTCGGTGGAAGAACATTTCTTCCAGATCGAGACTATATGAGTAAATTTTTTCCAATGAATATTGACAATTAATAAATCTAAAATGGAAACAGTAAAAAATATATCCTTATCCAATGGCATTGTCGGTCATTTGTTTGAGAAAGTAATTCTTCCACCCAAACCACATTACATAGCAAAAATAGCATTAGTAGGTATTGGCTTAGAGGAACATTTTGACTGGCAATCAATATTAAATTGCTATGCCGATGCAAAGAACAGTTTAGAATCTGTCCTTCCTAAAGACAGGTTCGATCTAATTTCATCCCAAACTCCACTTCAGTCTAAAGAGGAAATATTTAAATGGCTTCAACAAATGCAATCATCAGGCATTGATGGAATCATTGTCTACCAAGCTTCATTTATTGCGGGAGATTTAGCTGCGACTTTGGCTAGATGGTTGAATCAGAATAAAATACCTGTTCTAAGCTGGTCTCATGATGAACCTACGGGCGGAAGGTTAGTAAACAACAGATTGTGCGGACAAAATTTCTTACTCAATATCTTGAATTCTTGTGGAGTGAAATATTCCTGGTTATTCGATTCTCCGGTGGAAAAAGAATTTGCAGGCAATATCATGAAATTTGCCAAATCGGTCTACGTAAAGGCTTCCATTAATCAAAAGTCAATTGGGATGGTCGGTGGATTTAGAGTTCCTGGATTCTATGATTGCGAACTGAATGAACTTTCGTTACTAAACCGATTTGGAATTAAAGTTGACAGAATAGATTTTGATACTATTTGGCAACACGGAGAACGTTTTAGTGAAAATACAATAATTGAAATTCGAGAAGAATTACTGTCTCATCCGCTTTGCATGTTTAACAATGTTTCAAATGAACAATTAGATAAATCCATTCGGCTGTCATTAGCAATGGCAGATTATTCCCGAGAAAAAAACTACTTGGGAATTGGATTAAAAAATTGGCCGGAATTGTTTGATCACTATGGTATTGCAGGTGACGGTGCAGGAGCTCTAGTACAAGATTTAGGAATTCCCGTTGCCGATGAATCGGATATGGGTGCATTGCTCACAATGATAATGATGAATCAGCTCAGCTTCGAAAAAGCTATTCCAACGTTGGTCGATTTATCATTGATTAACAAAAATGACAACCAAATTGGATTCTGGCATTGTGGAGGAGCTCCGACTAAACTGATTGACATTAACACCGGTTATGAAATAAGAAATCACAGCATTCTGGAAAACTTTGATGTTGAAAGCAGTTTGGGCATGCTCTTCGAATTTCTTCAAAAACAAGGCCCTGTAACAATCGCAAAATACCAATATCCTGATGCAGGTAAAGTATTGACATGGGAAGGTAATATCAAGCCCACTGAAATGGCTTTTCGAGGTAGCTATGCAGAAGTAGAACCCAAAAGGAACGCTGCGGGTGATATTCTAAGTACAATTCTCAACAATGGATTAGACCATCACTGGATTATAGGAAGAGGGCATCTTCAAAAAGATTTGAACGAATTAAACCATTGGTTAGGAATTGAAAACATCAAAATTGAAAAAAGTAAAGATCATTTATATGGACACAGTAATTGAAAAAAAGAAAGAAGTAAAATATGATTCGAAATATCATACGCTTCATGCGTTATTCCAGGATTACAGAGCATCTCATAAATGTTTGGCATCTTTCAATGTAAATGATAACTATGACCTAAAAGCGGTAGTAGAGTCAGCCGATGAAATGGATACGAACATTATGGTGATGACCTATCCACCAGTAGCAGAACTTAACACACCAGAAGTGTTCTATTCATTAGTTGAAGGATTTAGAAAAATTTCTAAAAACAGTATTTATCTGCACTTAGATCACAGCACCTCAATAGACCTTTGCAAACGGGCAATTGATTCCGGTTATGATTCGGTTATGATCGATGGCTCACAATCTTCATTGGAAGACAATATAAGAATGACAAAAGCGGTCGTGAACTACGCTGCGTCGGCTAAAGTTGTTGTTGAAGCAGAAGTTGGTAAAATAATGGGACGGGGTGTCGAAGTGAAGTGCGACGATGACTTCTTAGCTTCCGTATCAGATGTAAAAGCATTGTATGAAGCAACCGGTGTTGACTTGATAGCCGTCGGAATTGGCACTGCCCATGGGTTTACACCTACCGAACCGAAGATTCATTTTGATAGACTTGCTGAAATTGCTGAAGCAATTCCAGCGCCCTTGGTACTACATGGTGGGACCGGCATTCCAGATGCAGACATTCAAAAAGGCATTAGAATGGGAATGAGTAAAATCAATATTGGAACAATTGTTCATACCACCTACATGAAGTATGCAAAAATGGAAATCGACAAAGCAGGTGATGCTGCATACCCCCCATTTATTATGGAAAAGGTATTACCAAAAATCAAGCATGTAATAAAAGACAGAATATCTGCCGTTAATTATAAACAGAGAACAATTTGATCATTATAGAAAAGATGGTTCATTTACCAATTGGTAAATGAACCATCTTTTCTATGTAATCTTGGAATTTCTTTCATTTCAAATTCTTTTTTTGAAACTAAATCTTCATTGATTTCAACACCTAATCCCCGATTTTCCGGAACCATATATTTATTCCCATTTAATTCCGGTTGAACAGGATAAAATTCTTTACTATTTGTACCACACCATTCTACAGGTGTATTGATTTCCTCCATCCAAGCTACGTTTGGAGATGCTGCCAGTAAATGGAGCGTAGCTGCCGTGCAAATTGGTCCTAGAGGATTATGGGGCATTAAATCTATGTAGTTTGTTTCCGCAATTGAGGCAACTTTTTTAGCTTCAGTTAACCCACCAACATTGCATACATCAACTCTTGCAAATTGAGTAATACTATCTTTTAAATATGGCCAAAATTGCCATTTGCTAGCAAATTCTTCTCCAAGTGCAAATGGAACGTTAATCATTTTCCTAAGCTCTTGATAAGCTCTTGGGTTTTCGTCTCTGATGGGTTCTTCTATAAAATCTAAAGTCCCTTCAGGCATCTTTTGCATAAAAGATACTGTTTCAGGAATTGTCAATCTATGGTGATAATCTAATCCAATTGTCATTGAAGACCCCATTTCCTCTCTTAGTTGGATTAGCCAACTTGAAACATTTGCTATGGACTCTCTTGGATTAAATATTCCTCCAACACTGCTGTCATCATATAGTCTAATTGCATTAAAACCTTCTTCCCTTAATTTTTTTGCTTTGGAAATTAGTTCTTCTTCTGAGGCAAATCGCAAAGAAGCAAAACACTCAATGAAGTTTCTCTGTTTCCCTCCTAAAAGCTGATAAACAGGAACACCCATTGCTTTTGCTTTTATATCATGTAATGCTATATCAATAGCAGAAATAGCTGCTGTCAATACTCGACCTCCTTCAAAGTATTGACTTCTATACATTTCTTGCCATAGCGCTCCTATGTTTCTTGGATCCTTCCCAATTAGAAATGGAGTAAAATGTTTTATGGCTCCAACAACAGCCAGTTCTCTACCGCTTAATCCCGAAGCACCCCATCCATAAATTTCCGAGCTGTCAGTTTCAACTTTTAGAATTAACTGGCTCCCTTCTTCGACACGGATTGGATATGGTTTTATTTGCTTTATTTTCATGTTAGGTTTATGTAAGTTGAATGACTGCTGAACTGATTTAGATCTCCGCTAGCTTGATTTATATTTCTAAGATTTCAGATTTAATTAAAATATAGAATACTAAAGGAAATCAAATAGATTCATTGAACAAATTCTATTGTCTTAATGTCTATACGGTGTCTATATATTTTAGAGAAATATTTAATTGTTCACGACCCAATAAGCACGGAACTTTCTTCAATCCTTTTTTGGCTCACCTCTGTTCTCCAAACGTACATGGATTTAAGATTGGGCCAAACTGAAATATTCTCTACGCTCTTATCTGTAATTTGAGTGCCATACAAATTAAGTGTTTCAAGGTTTTTCAAAGGTTTCAGTTGAAAAATTCCAGCATCCGTGATTGGATTTTGATCTAATCTTAAAAATGTCAAATTGGGCATTTGAGAAAAGACACTTAACATTTCATCAGTTAAATCCTTTCTACTTATTGATATTTTTGTGATTTGCTCTTTTGCCAGAAGCAGAGATTCCAATTGTTCCATGCTTAGACTTGAACCTCCGAAAGTAACTTCATACAATGTATGTCTATAGGACAAAGGGTTAATGTTAAAGCCTGATTCCCGAATTTTATCAATGGCCTCTTGCTTCAACAATGGAGCGCTAAGTTTTTCAGTCAAGGCCTTAGGAGAAATATCCAATCCATAATCACGTTCCAAAAGATTCTTCATCGTCTTAGAGCTGGATGCTTCAGTAATGGATACGGATTCATCTGCATCATTTTCTATCCACCAACGCAATAATTCAATTTCAGAATAAGTCAATGGATCTCCTTTTGGAGGCATGAATTTTTTATTGCTTGAGGGTAAAGTTACACGCTGATATAGCAAGCTTTTCAATGCGTTTCCATGACTTAAACCAGGGCCTGTATCACCACCTTTGAGGATATCATTAACAGAAGTTAGTATCAAACCACCCTTCAATTTTGATTCATTGTGACAGGAATAACATTTGGAATCTAAAATTGGCTCAATCAAATGCTTATATAGGACTATAGAGTCCTCCAAAAGCGGTAGTTCTTTTTTCGATTTTTCTTCACCTTCAAGAAAAATATCTCTAATAAAGCTAGGAGCATATGCAATAAGATAATCATCGCCATGTGTCAAATTTCCTCCTAGATGTCCAGTCACTGATACTGTAATTACAATTAATCCAATGAGTCCAGTATGAATAGTATTTTTTAATTGAATGATACCCAACTTCACGAACCACCCCAAGAAACAAAGTATTGCAACTGATATTCCCAACCATTGATGCCAAAAGAGTGTACCTTGATCATACCCCCCAGCAGATGAAAGTAACCAACCAATAAAAGCTGCTAAAACAGATGATATACCACCCAACAACAAAGTCAACTGAATCGCTAAATCAAGTTTTTCATATTTATAGATTTTGAAAGAGACAAGACCTTGCATTACTGCAGTTAATAGCAAAAAACCTATTGGCAAATGCACTACTAACGGATGAAATCGACCAATGAAAATTTCCATAATTGTTTATACTCGTTCTAAAAAATAAGGCATAGTTTTTCCTGAGTACCATTGAGGCACAATCATGTTTTCATCATGATCAATGCATACATCATGAGGATTCAAAAAGTAATCTTCATACTTGATCTTCTGCAAGGCATTGTTTTTATAAGTAGGCTCTGAACCTCCAGGGGCTGAAATTATCTTATTATTCTTGTCTAAAACAATAGTAAATCCATCATATCCAAACCAAGTGTTCGTTCGGATGACTGCAAAGTATATGTTTTCTCCTCTAATTACCGGACGACATATCCAACATCCTGGAAAATCGAATGTCTCAATATGCTTTCCTTCAAGTGTATATCTTTTTAGCTGTTGCGTTGATCTTGAAGTAACCAATAGCGTTGGATTATTGGTATCTCTTGTGTCTAAACAAATGCCATGACTACAGTTTAATTTATCATCTACAGCCTTTTCATCAAACCCACCAAAACAACCTATAAACTCTCCTTTATTAGACAAATGGGTAATCAAGCTCTGCCCATATCCATCAGCAATATAAATATCTCCATTTGGACCAACTGCCGTCTCTGTAGGTTTGAATTTATCTGCACTGGCATACAATCCAGACTCTTTAGGAAAATCAATTGTCATCAAAACACGGCCATCCAAAGTAGTTTTGTATACTTGATGAAGATTGGTATCTGTAATATATAGAAACTCTTCACCTCCTTCGTCATGCAAAGTCAAGCCATGCCCACCAGGAAATTGATCACCCCAAGTTTTCAGCACCTTTCCTGAACGATCAATTATTATAACATTGTTTTTTGTTTCATTAGTAAGTAAAATCAGTCTGCCATTTTTATCACATACCATTTCATGACAGTCCTTTACTTTAAAAGCCTTCGGATCTATCCAATCTTTTTGTAGACGATATCGAAAGTCTCCATGTCCAATGATAGGATTTTTCTCTTTCTTATTTTTTGCAAATAATAAATTAGGTGCTAAAAGCAATGATGCAGACAATACTGAATTTTGAATAAATTTTCTTCTTTTCATCTTTTAGTTAGGATAAAATATCATTTACAACATGCCCATGAACATCCGTCAATCTATATCGACGACCTTGATGTTTGTACGTCAAACGTTCATGATCCACACCTAATAAATGCATGATTGTGGCTTGAAAATCATGCACATGAACCGGGTCCTTAATTATATTATAGCCAAATTCATCAGTTGCACCATGTACATATCCTTTTTTAACGCCTGCTCCTGCCATAAATGTCGTAAAACATTTCGGATGATGATCTCGACCATAATCCGTTTTGGTCAATTTCCCTTGAGAATAGCTTGTTCTGCCAAATTCGCCACCCCAAATCACTAATGTATCTTCAAGTAAACCTCGTTGCTTTAGATCCTTGATCAATGCTGCAGTTGGTTGATCAGTCCCTTTTGATAATTTACGAATTTGATTAGGAAGATCATTGTGATGATCCCATCCTTGATGATAAAGCTGAATGAACTTGACATCCTTTTCAGCCAACCTTCGAGCAAGCAAACAATTTGCAGCAAACGTCCCAGGAACTTTTACGTCTGGTCCATACATATCCAAAATATAATCAGGTTCATTGGAGAGATCCATAGCTTCTGGCACTGAAGATTGCATTCTGTAGGCCATCTCATATTGAGCAATTATGGAATTAAGTTCTGGATCTCCAGTAGCCTCAAATTGAAAATTATACAACTCCTTTAATGAATTAAGGTGTCGTTGACGGTCGGTTCCAGTTATCCCAGGAGGGTTTGACAGGAATAATACTGGATCTTTACCCGATCGGAATTGAACACCTTGATGTTTGGGAGGTAAAAAACCATTACCCCATAGTCTAGAATACAAGGGTTGAGAACCATTTTTCCCTTGAGAAAGCAAAACACTAAATTCAGGTAAATTATTATTTCCGCTACCTAACCCATAACTAATCCACGAACCAATTGAAGGCCGACCAGGTTGCTGTGAACCTGTTTGAAAAAAAGTAATGGCGGGATCATGATTGATAGCTTCAGTGTACATTGATTTTACAAAACAAAGTTCATCTACTAATTCCGCGGTATATGGCATCAACTCGCTCATCCATTTACCTGATTGTCCATATTGCTTAAATCCAAACTGAGAACCTGCAAGTGGTAAACTTGTTTGACCAGCGGACATACCCGTTAATCTCTGACCCTGCCTTACAGAACTAGGCAGTTCCTGACCATTCATTTTATTCAACAATGGCTTGTAATCAAACAAATCAAGATGCGAAGGTGCTCCACTTTGAAACAAATAAATCACCCTTTTTGCCTTGGGTGCAAAATGAGTACCATTTAGAATTCCGTTATTGATAGAAGGCACATTTCCCATTGCCTTATTACCTAACAAAGAATTCAGCGCTAATGCACCTAACCCCAAACTTGTTTTTGACAAAAAGTCCCTTCGGTTCAAATGATTGACTTGATTGCAGTACTTTCCGTCTTTATCGTAATTACACATTTTTCTAAAGTTTGTAAAAGGCTTCTTCATGACTCATCATGACATTGCAAATCATTGTCAATGATGCACTCGCAACGGCGTCTAAAGATTCGTTTGATTTATAACTCCCTACTTCGTTGAGGGCCGTTATCGCTTTTGGGTTAGTTAAATACTTTTGAAATTCTTTTTTGTATAATTCGATCAATACATTGAGTTCTTCTTTGGTCGCTTTCCTTCCGGTTAAAAGATTAAAGCCATAGCTTATTTGGTCTTCAACTTTAGTCCCACCTTCGTTTTGAATTCGATCTGCCATAGCTCTACACATTTCAACAAATTGAGGATCGTTCAACAAAACAAGCGCTTGCAGAGGGGTTGAGGTTCTTTGTCTTTTTACTACACAGTAACTCCTATTTGGAGCATCAAAGGTCTGCATATTTGGTGGAGGAAGCGTGCGTCTAACGAAAGTGTACATACTTTTTCTATAAAGATCATCACCTTTATCCATGTGATAATTATTTAAATCAGAAAAAGAAGAAACATCCCAAAGACCATCAGGTTGATAAGGTTTAACACTTTTACCACCTATTTTTTTAACCAGCAACCCACTTGCCATCAATGAGTTGTCACGAATCATTTCTGCCTGCATTCTATTCTTTGGGCCTCTACTTAATAATATATTTTCAGGATCTCGTTCATATAATTCTGGAGTCGTTCTGGAAGTTTGTTGATAAGTCGAAGAGAGCACCATTTTTTTCAACAAACCTTTTAAGTCCCAGCCAGACTCCATAAAATCTACAGCCAACCAATCCAACAACTCCGGATGGGTGGGCAATGCTCCTTGGCTGCCAAAATCTTGCGGTGTACTGACAATGCCCCGACCAAAAATCATCTGCCAGTATCGATTAACTATTACTCTGCTCACAACAGGATTTTCGCGAGAAGTCAACCAATCGGCTAGTCCAATTCGATTCCTAGGCATTGAGTCGCTCAAAGAACCTAAAATTGAAGGTGTGTTTGGAAACACCTCATCTTTTCGAGCATCATAAGCACCCCTACCTAATAGATAGGTCTGTCTAGGAGTTTCTTGTTCCTGCATAACCATGATATCAATTATAGTATCATATACAGATTGATGTTCCCCATGAATTATGGCAAGTTTTTCCGAATTAGTTTGATACCATTTTGATACCAATAAATCATGCTCCGCAATCATCTCATCCGAAATATTCATTTCGAATTCAGGACGAATTTTTTGATATATTCTAGCTACTTCCAGCGAGGAAAGTGTCACATCAAACACACTCAACTCGTCAATATCACCTTGAAAGTATCCATTGTCACCACCAAAAGTTCTTTGCGTTTTTCCAATTGACATCGGTATGCGTTGAAGTTCACCTTTCCAATTTTTCCATGGAGGTCTTACAATGGTCCTATAAAGGTTATCTATCTTTTCTTCAACACTTACTAATTCTCCATTCACGTAAAGTTTGAGGCCCTTCGCTTTGCTAGAACCATCATACGTTACAGTAAGGTTCGTCCAAGTATTCAGAGGAATCGGATCTCTTGAAGTCACAAGTATTCCATCTGTTGGCCTACAATTCATCAACGCAATTGATACTTTATTTTCTTTATCCAAAAGCATCTCATGTCCTCGCCATCTTTCCGTTTTATGACCTGTATTGCAGTAGATTCCCTGAAGTGGCCTTTCTTCATGAATATTTACCCATATCGAAAATGAAAAATGTTCGTTTTTCTCAAAAGTCACATCATCAAATAGATTTATGAATTCGGTATCCTCACCAAACTGATGTGCATTTCCTTTTACACCCGGTACTGTCGTTAATATTTTAGAGGCCTTACCGAAAAACTTGCTTTTAACTGCGTTTGGTGATTTGAAAATTTCCTTCTTTTTATCCTTTATCAGATAAGTAGTGTCAAAATGAAATTCTGCCAATGGTGCCCTGACTTTAACCTCACTTAAATTCAAATCGGTTTTATCCAACTCAAATAATCTTCCTTTTTCGATTGCAATTTTTTTCTCGTCATTTTCAATTTCCTGCTCGATATAAGCAATAATTGAATCAGTCTTTTCGGATGTCAATGCCAAGGTTGGACCGAAATTCCCATTATCTCCGATCAAACCCAATTCGTTGACGTTGTTATAAAAAGCACTAAACTCGTAATACTCTTTTTGAGAAAGAGGATCGTATTTATGATCATGACATTGTGAACACTCAAATGTCAATCCCAAGAAAGCACGACTTGTTGTATTCGTTCTGTCCAATACATATGAAACTCTAAATTCTTCATCAATAATCCCTCCTTCTGCAGACATCGGATGATTTCTGTTAAATGCTGTAGCCAATTTTTGCTCCTTGCTAGATTCTGGTAATAAATCACCCGCCAATTGCCACTTTATAAATTCATCATATGGCATGTTATTGTCAAATGCTTTTATTACCCAGTCTCGCCATGGCCACATTTCCCGTGGTCCATCCGAATGCAATCCATGAGAATCTGCATATCTCGCTACATCAAGCCATTCTAAGGTTAGTCTTTCTGCCGCATCTATAGAAGTTAAAAATTCGTCCACCAAATTCTCAAAAGCATCCTTGTCTATGTCATTCAAAAAGTCATCGATTTCTTGAATAGATGGTGGAATACCTCGAATATCAAAACTTGCTCTCCGAATCAAGGTTATTTTGTCTGCCTTCTCTGAAAACTCCAATGCCTCGCGCTGAAGTCTTTCAGCAATAAAATTGTCAATTTCATTATTCAACTTTTCCGAGTGATCAACATTTGGCACATTGTTCTTGATTGGTTTAATAAATGCCCAATGTTGTTTCCATTCTGCTCCTTGATCAATCCATTTTGCTAAAATTGCTTTTTCCTTTGGGGTAATAGTTAAATGAGATTCAGGCGGAGGCATCATAAATTGTTCATCATCACTCATTATTCGTTGAAAAGCAACACTCTTGGAAACATTGCCAGGAATAAATGCCTTTCCATTTGACTGATTCAAAGCAGCGTAAATCCCCTCTTTTGTGTCAAGCCTTAGTTCTGCTTTTCTATTGGCTTTATCTGGTCCATGACAAGCGAAGCACTTATCAGAAAGAATTGGTTTGACATGTAAACTATAATCTATTACCGCAGGAAGAGATTTTGAAGCTTGACTTACTTCTTCTGGCAATTCATAAGAACATTGGGAGAAAAAAATTAAAATGCTCGTGAATAGTACTGTATGAAAAAGGTTTATTTGGTTCATCTGGTATTAAAAGATTAATCAAATATGACAATTGATTGCTCAATACTTAAGAAAAATTAATTGATTTTAGACTATAAAACAGAATGCCCCCTACATTAAGCACATTATACATGACTAATCCCTAAGAGCATTTCATCTCGAATATTTCAAAAAACAGAACAGTCTTTTTCAAAAATGCACCTTCTGATAATTTCGAAAACAGAATAAAACAATGCTATTAGCGATTTTGAATTGGTTTCAAGAAATGGGAAGTGGATTACTCATAATATTTACTGAGAAGAATATTTAATTAGTTTTATCAGGAATATTATTCGTATTTTGTAATTCCCACAACTTGGTTTGTTCTGAAATCACAGAATGTTGTATGGCATCTACTTCCTGAGCTGTCAAATGATTGCTAAAACTAGCTATTCCGATACGCTTATAAGCACCATCCAATACGATGTTTTTGAATAATGCATGAGTATTTGAGGACATCATTGCCAGATTCGGATAGCCAGAAAATCTCAAAACACTTGTCCCTGCCATATGGAAAGCTCCGCAAAAAGCACCGTACAATTTCTTGCCTTTTTTAATTTTGACTAAATCGATCTTGATTTTAGGAGGATTTGGAACAGTGTAAAAGCGCCATTGCTGTTTTCCAGTGTCTAAGTCATAGGCTGTTATATTTCCCCTTACTCCAAACTCCGCACCTGAATTACCCTCTAAAATATATTCGGTAATTGAATATTTTCTTTATCATAGTCTATAAGGAGTCTATAGCAAAATATAGTTTTTATGACTGTATCATGTGATTTTTGAGTTGTATGAATTTCAACAGTCTATATCTAACTAAGACTGATTTATTTCATTCTGAGTTCACAATAATTATCAATTCAAAATTGAATAAAAGATGAAAAGGTTAATAATACTATTAGGATTGTTAATATGCTATCAGTCCTATTCTCAGCCAAATACAACTACATCACATGAAAATAATAGTCAGAAAGTAAGAGATCTTAGCGGCTACCGGTGGAAAATGAAAATGATGCTTCCTGGAGAAGGAGTGAAAAAAGGGTTACACATGCTTCCTTCGGAAGACATAGAGACGTTAGTATGGAATAATGCAAAGGTTCCTGGTGATGTCTATACTGACCTTTGGAAAGCTGGAATTATAGATGACCCTTATTTTGGAAGAAATAGTGTAAAAGCGCAATGGGTACAGCACTATGAATGGTGGTATGCTTACCAGTTTCAAGTTAAAGAAGGAACAGAAGATCAAATTGTAGATATTGTATTCGAAGGGGTTGATTACAGTTGTGAAGTATGGTTGAATGGCAATTATTTAGGCAAGCATGAAGGTGTATTTTCGAAGTTCTCATTCAATGTAAATGAATACTTGAGAATTCATGAATGGGACCATTTGAAAGGTAAGAATATGTTGATGGTCAAAATAGATCCAGCTCCACAAGTGAATGCTTTAGTCGCAGGTAAAAAGACACCTTGGTTTGGTGATTATTGGCGTGATCTGGCACCTATGGGAATTTGGAGGCCAGTGAAAATGATCAGAACAGGAAAAGTTCGATTCGAAGATGTCTACGCCAAAAATAAAATTAATGAAGATGGTTCTGCTGATGTCAATTTAGAATTGACAATTGAGAACAAGTCAAATAAGACCAAGAAGATGTCTTTTGTTGCCTCGTTGACAGGAAAGAATTTCAGAATGAAACCAATTGAAGTTGAATTCAATCACACAGTAAAACCAGGTTTACAAAAAATTGAACAAAATATCCATGTCAACAATGCGAAGTTGTGGTGGCCTTGGGATTTAGGAGAACCCAACTTATATACTGTAAGAATTTCCTTGAAGGACGGAAAAGTCAATCATGATTTTAACGAAACTACATTTGGCATAAGAGAAGTGTCTTCCAAATGGAATCCTGGATTTAAGAAGGATGTGGATGTAACATTTCCGAGATCAACTTATATCAATGGAAAATTTCATTTCATAAGATCAGCTTGCTGGGGAGGACCACCAGATATTTTTACTGGTAGAACCTCAAAAGAAGAGTACTTTGAGCTTATTCGGCTAGCCAAAGAAATGAACATGAATAATATAAGAATTTTCGGTTGGCACCCACCAGAAATTCCTGAGTTCTATCAGTATGCAGATGAAATGGGTATGACCATCTGGCAAGACATGATTCCTCTTGGTACGGGTAACATACCGATGGATGAAGAAAACCTTGGAGAAATCTTTAACGAAGGGGTTAAAGTTGTAAAAGAAAGAAGAAACCATCCTTCCCTTATAATGATGGAAGGTGGTGAAGAAATGATGTTTCGTACACGTGACCCAAAAGCAGGCAGAGCATTTTTGGAAAGACTAGGTGATTCGTTGCAAGCCTATAACAACTTACCATATGTTCCAGACTCTCCTATGACAGATCATGTAGCACAGCAAGCTGGATTTAAGCCCAAAGAAGCCGTCCATGCGCTAAGATATTTCTACGACATGGGTGAATGGCTACATGAAGACTGGTACCAGACCAAAGCAGATGGCTACCCAATAGTACCAGAATTTGCGATTACATCTGTTTCATCTGTTGAGAGTTTGAAAAAATTCATACCAGAAAATGAAATGTGGCCTCCGGGACTAAGTTGGGGACACCACTGGGCAGATTTGACCAGATTAAGAATGCAGAATTGGGACGTTTTTGGAGATGAGATGGTGGGATCACTAGAGGAGTTTGTCAATGCGACTCAAGATGCACAAGGGATTATCTTTCAAAATGGCATTGAACATTTTCGAAGAGACAAACCGAGCTTAAGCGCAATTGCTCTTTGTCATTACATCACTTACTGGCCGGATATGAAATGGGGTATTGTAGACAATTATCAGAAACCAAAAAACTCATACTACTTCGTTCAAAAGGCTTATCAGCCATTGTTAATCAACTTTGAATTCAAAAAGAGAAGATGGAAAAAAGACGAGGAATTCAAAGGTGGATTATGGGTAATCAATGACTTCTATGAACAGTTCAAAGATTGTAAAGCATCAATCAATATTAAAAATGAAGCAGGAAAAGTCTTGTATAATAAAAAATATGACTTGGAAACCATTGAAGGTAACAGCGCTAGGAAATTTGTAGATGTCACAGCTGATGTATTGGCAAAGGTGGATGAAAATTTTACTATCGAGTTGGAATTGAAAAACAAGTCTGGCAAAGTTATTTCCGCGAATAACTATTTCTTTCTAATAGGTGATCAAAAAAAGGATTCTGAAAGATTCAAAGAATGGAAGCAAGAGCGACTTGATTTAGAAAATAAATATGGAACATATGGTTCATATTATCACTATTTCGATGAAATGACTGGAGAAAATGGGGCCAAGTACCAAAGTGGTAACCAGACACCAAGAGCCTCAGGTTTTCCGAAAAATTAAACGCAGACTAGAAGTACTTTATGAATATGAGTGATAAAAAATTACCCCTAGAAGGAGTCACTGTACTTGAATTTTCCCAATTTATGGCTGGCCCATCGGCTGGTTTGAAGCTTGCCGATTTAGGTGCACGTGTAATTAAAATTGAGCGTCCAGGGAGTGGAGAGGCAGGAAGGAAAATTGCTATTAAGAACTTGTTTATAGGACCTGACAGCTTAGTTTTTCATACAATCAATAGAAATAAGCAATCTTACGGTGCAAATTTGAAAGACCCTGCTGATCTCAATAAGATCAAAGAGCTCATCAAGCAAGCGGATGTTATGACCCACAACTTCCGACCTGGTGTTATGGAAAAGATAGGTCTTGACTTTGGCACAGTGAAACAAATCAACCCAAGGATTATTTATGGGGATGTATTGGGATATGGTGACAAAGGCTCATGGTCCAAAAAACCGGGTCAAGATCTGCTGATTCAGTCTCTATCAGGCATCACACATCTAACTGGAAACAAAAATGACGCCCCAACCCCAATGGGTATAGCAGCCGTTGACATTTTCACTGGTGGACATTTAGTACAAGGCATTTTAGCATCTCTGATAAACAGACAAAAAACAGGAGTTGGATCTAGAGTTTCTGTTAGTTTATTGGAGAGTGCTTTAGACATGCAATTTGAATCATTAACTGCTTACTTGAATAACGGCAACCAATCTAGTGACCGAGCAATTAATGGCAATGCAAATGCATTATTGGGAGCACCATATGGGGTCTATATGACGAGTGATAGTCATATTGCCATAGCCATGAAACCAATAACTGAATTGAAAGCTGCAATGGAGATAGATTTTCCAGAACAATTCATGAGCAAGGACAGTTGGTTCGAAAAAAGAGATGAAATTATGGCATTGCTTCAGGAAGTCTTTTTAACCAAAACAACGGATGAATGGATTGCTCAACTAGAATTAAAAAACATCTGGTGTGGGCCAGTTTACAACTATGACCAAATTTTGAATCATGAGGGGTTCAAAGTGCTAAAAATGGATCAAGAAGTAAAAACGTCAGACAATGAAAAGGTTAAAACAACTCGATGCCCTATTAGAATTGACAGACAACGTTTGTATTCTCGAAAGTCAGCACCGAAAGTTGGTGAGGACAATCAAATCATTGAAAAAGAATTTAATCTAGTTTAAAATGAGAAAACCATTAGAAGGCATATTGGTATTAGATTTTAGTCAATTCTTGTCCGGACCTTCGGCTAGTTTAAGATTGGCGGATTTGGGCGCAAGGGTCATAAAAATTGAACAGCCAGACACAGGAGATATCTGCAGAGAACTCTATGTTTCACATGTAGAGATGAATGGCGAATCATCTATTTTTCATGCCATTAACAGAAATAAGCAAAGCTATCAGATAGATTTAAATGTTGATAGCGAAAGAAGCAAAGTCTATGAGTTGGTCAAAAAAGCGGATGTGGTAATGCATAATTTCAGACCAGGGGTAGTAGAAAGACTTGGCATAGATTATGAAAAAACGAAAGAATTAAACCCAAATATTATTTACGGTGAGATTTCAGGATATGGAAAAGAAGGACCTTGGAAAAACAGGCCTGGTCAGGACCTTCTAGTACAAGCCATTTCAGGACTGACTTTTTTAAGTGGAAACGAAGGAGCTGGTCCTGTACCTATGGGATTAGCGATGGTTGACATGTTAGCCGGTATACATTTGGCACAAGGGATCTTAGCATGTATGGTTAGAAAAGGTATTTCAGGAGAAGGTGGCTTAGTGGAAGTGAGCATGCTAGAATCTATCATGGAGTTTCAATTTGAGTCTGTGACCACCTATTATATGGACGGAGGCGAAGCAACTGAGAGAACTAAAGTGAGCAATGCCCATCCTTATTTAGGTGCACCATACGGCATTTATCAAACAAAGAATGGTTTCATGGCGTTGGCAATGGGGAGCATTCCTTTTTTGGGTGAATTAATGAATTGTGAAGCATTGCTCAAGTTCCAATCATTCGAAAGTTGGTATAATGAACGAAATGAAATCAAAGAAATATTAGGTAATCACCTCAAAAATCAGAAAACCCAATTCTGGCTAGATATTTTGGAACCAGCTGATATTTGGTGTGCCGATGTAATGGATTGGAATAGATTATTTGATCAAGCAGCCTTCACAATACTTGATATGATTCAGAAAGTAACAATGTCTGATGGCTATTCATTTGACACAACGAGATGTCCTATTAGAATTAATAATGAATTACTAACTTCAGTTCTAGGAACGCCCAAACTAGGAGAGCACAATGAATTAGTAGAAAATGATTTCATCAATAGTTGAGAAATGGAAGATATTAAGAATCAATTACTGATAACAAAAGAAGGAGCAGTTGCGACGCTCAGTCTCAACCGTCCTCCTGCAAACAGTTACTATCACGATTTCTTGAAACAAATCTCTGAATCAATCAATGAAATGAGTCAAGATGATTCGATCAAAGTAATCTTATTGAACAGTACATCTGAAAAATTTTATTGTGCAGGCGCGGACATCAAGATTTTCGCTTTCAATTCAACTGAACAAAATCAAGAAATGGTGGTAGCTGCGAGAGAAGTAACGGCAGCCATTTCAAGTAGCAGGAAAATAATTGTCACGGCCATTAAGGGACATATTTTAGGCGGCGGTTTGGAGATAGCTATGGCTTGCGATATCAGGTTGGGATCTGAAGGCACCTATTTGATTGGACTACCAGAAGTGAAGTTAGGGTTAATGCCTGGAAATGGCGGTACACATAGAATGATCGATTTACTAGGTGCCAGTCGTGCTATGGAGTTACTTGTTACTGGAGAAAATATCTCACCGCAAAACGCCTATAATTATGGTTTATTCAATCAGTTATATTCTGGAAAAGATTTTGATCAAAAAGTAAATGATTATGTAAAGAAATTAGCTGCTGGCGCTGGAGAAGCGATGGCTGCAATCAAACAATATGTACAACATCATAAAGGAATGTCTCTTGAAGATTCGTTAATTTATGAAACTGAATCTGTTAAAGGATTATATGAGACTCATGATGCAAAGGAAGGGTTTCAAGCGTTTGTAGAAAAGCGAAAACCTAATTTTAAATAAATGGATCAACCGTTGAAGATCAACAGTTATCGATAACCAAAGACAATAAAAATATGAGCGATATCAAACATTATCCATGCTACATCAATGGTCAGTGGCTGGATTCCAATTCTAGAGAAAAAATTGAAGTTGAAAACCCTGCTAACAATGAAGTATATGCATCAGTAACTGCTTGCAACGATGCAGACGTGCAAGATGCGTTGGAAACATCCGAAAAGGCTCAGTTATCCTGGCAGCTCTTACCCGCTCAGACTCGTGCAAACTATATCTACGCCATCGCAGATAGACTTAAAACCGAGAAAGAACATTTTGCCCAACTTTTGGTAAAGGAACAAGGGAAAACTTTGGTCGAAGCAAGGTTTGAAGTTGATGATACCATCCGATATATGACCTACTCTGCAGAAGCAGCAAGACGAATTCAGGGATCCATTTTTCCTTCAGATTTACCCAATGAGCAATTGACCATTCACAAAGTGCCATATGGAGTAATGGTCGCACTTTGTGCCTTCAACTATCCATTGGCATTGATTGGACGAAAGCTTGGACCCGGTTTGGCAACAGGAAACACGGTGATCATTAAGCCTCACGAATTAACACCTACAACAGCTTCCGAATTCTGCCGGTTAGTAGATGATGCTGGCTTACCAAAGGGGGTTGTGAATATGGTCGCAACTAAGGATGTGGCTACTGCTTCTAAATTAATAGAAAGTCCAATTACCAGGCTGATAAGCTTGACAGGAAGCACAAATGCCGGACGCGCCATGTATCGAGCTGCTGCCAATAATATAACTGGTATGATTCTAGAATTAGGAGGTAAAGCACCTTTTATTGTGTTGGAAGATGCCAATATTGACAAGGCAGTAGAAGCCGCTGTAATATCAAGATATGCCAATTGTGGGCAGGTTTGTATTTGTAATGAGATGGTGATGGTTCATGAAAATATTGCAGACGAATTCACCGAAAAATTAGTTAAACGAGCACAAAAAGTGACTGTAGGAAACCCAATGGATGAAAGTATTGGTATGGGTCCGAACGTAAGTACATCGGGCCTTGATCGAGTGGCTAAACTTGTAGAAGAAAATGTGGCTACAGGCGCTGAAGTTGTTTTAGGAGGAGGCCGGCCTGAAGGAAAAATGTTTGAACAAGGTAATTGGTTTGCTCCAACAATTCTTGCAAATGTAAAAGACGGAGACCCCACAGTACAGTCAGAACTATTTGCTCCAGTCATGCCTGTTATGAAAATCTCTGGTTTTGACGAGGCTTTGGCATTAACTAACAAACGAGAAGAAGGCTTGTCCGCTTATTTGTACACGGAAAATTACAGAACGCATATGCGTGCAATCCATGAGATGCAGATGGGTACCATCTTTATCAATAAGCATATTGTAGGTTATATTCAAGGATATCACTCTGGTCACAAAACTTCAGGTGTGGGTGGAGAAGATGGCATCTATGGTATTGAAGATCACATGCAGAAACGAACCATTTATATGGATTATTCTAATTGACAGAAGCACGATTGATTCTGCGCAACTGTAAAACCATAATAAAAATTCTAATTAGCGCTAGCTTTGATCTTAGTTAAAAATGGATTCTGTTTTTATTCGAGATAACTAATCTTCCTTTTTTAACTCGATCAATATTTTCTACAATTCTGTCTAGTTTTTGATGAGGCAAAATCTCAATTACTCGATGGATTTTTCAATAAAAAAAGTGTTAAAACACCAATTACAAACCATTTAGCATATCACATGAGATTACTTACATATAAAAAGGGCTCAGAACTTAAACTTGGCATCAAATTAAACCATTTGGTCATTGATGTTGAAACGGCTGCATCTTCATTAGGAATTGAAGTTCCTAAAACACCTGAATCATTGTTCCAAACTGGTAATAATGGTATAGCAGCACTAAACAAATTGAGTGAACGTCCAATAGATCAATTGAATGAATTTGGTATCGATGAAGAAAACCTTGAATTTGGGCCTTGTGTACCTGCTCCTGGAAAAATTGTATGTGTAGGACTCAATTATCGCAATCACGCTAAAGAAGCTGGAATGGCTATTCCTACTGAACCAGTTTTATTTTCAAAATACAACAATACCATTGCAGCGCAAAATGACACCATTTTTCTACCTAAAGTAGGGAAAGAATACGATTATGAAGTAGAACTTGCTTTCGTCATTGGTAAGAAAACTCAGAATGTCTCAGTTGAACAGGCTTTGGACCATGTCATGGGGTATACAAATGTTAATGACCTTAGCGCTAGAGATTTGCAACTTCGTACTGGCCAATGGCTTATAGGCAAAAATATTGACGGCTTTTTACCGATTGGCCCTTATTTAATATCTGCTGATGAAGTACCCAACCCACAAGATTTAACAACGAAATGCTGGAGAAACGGAGAATTAGTTCAAGACTCTAATACTTCTGATATGATCTTTTCTGTAGCCGAAATTATTGCTCATATAAGTACTTTAATGACTTTAGAAGCTGGAGATCTTATCATAACAGGTACTCCAGAAGGTGTGATTTTTGGAATGGAGGAGAAAATATGGCTGAACAGTGCTGATGAAGTGATTGTAGAAGTCGGTGATTTTGGAAAGTTATCTAATACTTTTTCTTCTTAAACCATCGGAATATGAGAATTGAAAATAGGTTTATCGATCAGGTAGCAATAGTGACAGGTGGTGCGAGTGGTATAGGATTAGCCATTGGGCAGAGAATAGTTTTGGAAGGAGGTACTGTAGTATTGGTTGATCTTGATTCAAATCAATTGGAAACTGCAAAGTCCACTTTTTCTGAGAATCAAGATAAAGTTCACACCAATCCTGCGGATATTTCAAATGAAACTCAAGTTTCAGATGTTATTCAAAATACGCTTGAAAAATTCGGGAAAATTGATATTTTGGTTAACAGTGCAGGAATCGCCGGCCCAACAGGAACTAAAATTTTGGACTTTGGTGCAGATGACTTTCAAAAAGTATTAAATGTAAATCTTGTTGGAGCATTCAATTTACTCAAACATGGCATTCGAGCTATGAAGCCTTCAAATTATGGCCGAATTCTTATGTTAGCCTCTATTGCAGGAAAAGATGGCAACCCAGGAATGGCGGGTTATACTGCGTCAAAAGCTGGTGTTATTGGTTTGGTAAAAGGAATTGCTAAGGAATATGCAGATACTGAAATTACCATCAATGCCATCGCACCGGCCGTTATAGCCACGCCATTGAATCTAAAAACCTCTAAAGAGCAATTAGAATATATGACTAGTAAAATACCTATGGGTAGGTTAGGCACAGTTGATGAAGTTGCAGCTTTAGCATGTTGGGTAGTATCTAAAGAATCGTCTTTCAATACCGGTGTAGTTTTTGACGTTTCCGGTGGAAGAGCTACTTATTAATACTGCAGCTTAATTCTTGTGAGTACCTCAATTGTATTATTGTTAATCAAACAATTTAATGTCAGAACAAATTTTCATCAATAGGTTGCATGAACAAGGTCTTATTAATAAGGATCGTGTTATCGTGACTCCTCTTACTGGTGGAGTCTCTTGTCAAATTCTATTGCTCGATGATGGCAATAGACGCTTTGTTCTGAAAAGTGCACTTGAGAAATTAAAAGTGAAAGATGATTGGTTTGCAGATGTCAAACGGAACAAAACAGAACAGCTGTATTTGTCCTACGTTGGAGAATTCTTACCCAATTCAGTTCCTGAAATAATTTACCAAGATGAGGAACTAAATTTCTTCTGCATGGAAATGCTCGAGAATGGAATGATAGATTGGAAAAAGCAATTATTAAGAGGAAAATACCGTCAGAAAGATGCCGTTAGCGTTGGCGAATTACTGGCACAAATTCATAAACGTTCTTTTGAAGATGAGATTGCAAAAAAAACATTCAATACATTAGGAAATTTTCATCAACTCCGCCTCGAACCCTACTTACTCAAGACTGGAGAGCGACATCCTAAACTACAATCTTATTTTCAGATTGAAACGCAAAGACTGTCAGCTACTAGTACATGTCTAGTACATGGAGATTTTAGTCCTAAAAATATCATGGTTAGTCCCAATAGAATGGTCGTACTAGATTGTGAAGTAGCTTGGTTTGGAGATCCTGTTTTTGACATGGCCTTCTTATTAAATCACTTTTTATTGAAGGCACTTTTTTTATCAGATCATTCAGTTGGACTTCTAAAAATGGCAACAAACATATGGGATAGTTATCAGAATAAAGCTGACGTAATTATTGATACAAGTTTTGAAAAAAGATTATGCCATCTACTACCAATGCTGATGTTGTCACGTGTGGATGGTAAATCCCCGGTAGAATATCTAAATCCCGATCAAAGTGATATTATAAGGAAATTTGTCTACCGAATGATTCCAACTTCACCATTGAAACTGGAAGAACTTTTGATTCAATGGACAACTTTTATAAACTATGAAACGCCAAAAGACAATGACTATAAAGTATATTGATGCTTACCAAATTTATGATTCTCGTGGCTTTCCTACGCTCGAAGTAGAAGTCGTATTAGAAAATGGAATCAAGTCATATGGACTGGTACCATCGGGCGCTTCAACGGGTCAATTCGAGGCGCTTGAACTGCGAGATGGTGATGCTAAAAAATTCAGAGGAAAATCTGTTTTCAAAGCCATTGATAATATACGAAAAGAAATAGCTCCAGCTTTAATCGGTAAATCTGTTGATCAAATGACTGATATCGATCAAACTATGATTGAACTAGATGGAACGAAAAACAAATCACGTTTGGGAGCAAATGCCATTTTGGGAGTCTCAATGGCCGTAGCAAAAGGAGCTGCTAAAAGCAAAAATATTCCATTGTATGAATATTTAGGAAATGGAAACCTGATTCCATTGAATGAGATTCAAATTTTAGGAGGAGGAGCACATGCAGATTGGGCAACAGATATACAGGATTATTTAGTCATTGCTATTGGAGCGAAGACTTATGAGGAAACGCTGGAAATGACCCACAATATTTATCATGCAGCGGGAGAAGTATTGAAAGAAAAAGGGAAATCTGTTGGTATAGCAGATGAAGGAGGCTGGTGGCCAGATTATGATACAAATGAAGAACCTTTTGAAGTATTTTTAGAAGCCGTGAAAAAAGCAGGATACGTCGCTGGAAAAGATGTAGCAATTTCATTGGATATTGCAGCTAGTGATTTATTTGATGGCGAAAGATATCATTTCAAATTAGAGAACAAATCTTTTTCAAAAAATGAATTCTGCGATTTAATGATTGAATGGTGTGAGAAGTACCCAATCATCTCTATTGAAGATCCTTTTGCTGATACCGATTTTGACAATTGGAAAAAATTCATGAGAGCCTGTGGTCACAAAGTCCAAATAATTGGTGATGATCTTTTTACTACCAATATTGAGCGAATTCAATATGGAATTGATAATGGCTTAGCAAACTCTGTTCTCATAAAACTAAATCAAATTGGAACAGTCAGCGAAACATTAGAAGCTATCAAGTTGACACAATCTGCAGGTTGGTTGCCAGTAGTATCCGCTCGATCGGGAGAAACGGAGGATGCCTTTATTTCTCATCTTGCCGTTGGGACTAATGCAGGACAATTAAAAGTTGGTTCTTTTGCTAGAAGTGAACGTATGGTTAAGTGGAATGAAAATTTGAGAATTCAAAGAAGTTTGGGGGATCAAGCAGAATTCATTGGAGGGGATATCTATAGACAAATCTTCAAAGCCTAAACAACAGCCTCATGGCTAAAAATTCAATTTCGAAGCAAAAGACAGTATTTTTAATAACTTTTTTCAGATGAGTTCAGTTTTGGTCTAGTTCAATACAATTTTACAAACACGATTTTTAGTCAATTTTGAGACAAATTAATTGACATAAATTATGAAGCGCATATTAAGTCTTGTCATAGGTTTATATTGCTATACTTTCTCTTTTGGACAAATTTTTGAAGGAACAATTACAGATGTAAATTCAAAAGATCCTTTGAACCGTGTCTCCGTTTTTTTGGTTGAAGAAAATAAAACAGTCAGCTCTAATGAAAACGGTTTTTTCACCATAAAAGCAAATAATACTGATCCTAAAACACTCCGTTTTGAGCTTGATGGATATATGTTTGAAGAACTTTTTAATATTCCTTATTCATCAAATTTGAATGTGGCATTACGGCCAGCTATGAAAAGTACGGCGACACTGCGTGAAGAAAGCTATATCAGCAATGGTTGTGACCCTGCGATTCCTAATGATCCAAATTGGAATGTACAATTCAAACAATATGATTTAAAAGGAGATTTAGCTCCCAATTCAACATTTACGCGACGTGACCCAAGCGCTGTTATTTCTTATGAAGGGAAATATTACGTTTGGTACTCCTATAGCTTAACACATGATCCAGAAAAAACTGCACCTTGGGATCTAAACGACCTTTATTTCTCCACTTCTATAGATGGAGAAACATGGACAGAGCAAGGTATAGCAATTGCTCGCGGGCCTGAAGGTGCTTTCGACCATAGGTCTGTCTTTACCACAGAAATATTTGTCAACGAGGGTAAGTATTACTTGGTTTATCAAGCAGCAGCAGATCAAGGCGGTGTTTTTAACAGAAATTTTGTTGGAATGGCACATGCCGATTCTCCTGACGGCCCTTGGACGAAATTAGATGAACCTGTTCTACGACCAACCTATACTGATGAAATGTTTTTTGATAACAATGCGGTTCATGACCCTTGCATCATAAAATTTGGAAACGAATTTAGGCTTTACTACAAGGGAGAATGTAATTGTTTTGAAGCGAGTGACTGTCAGCGATGGTGCAATCCTGTATGTAGCGAAACAAAAAAACAAGTTAAATGGGGAGTTGCTATTGGAGATACACCAATAGGTCCATTTGTAAAATCGACTTCCAACCCCATCACCAATACAGGACATGAAGTCATGGTTTGGAATTATAACGATGGGGTTGCCATACTTCAACACCAGGATGGCCCAGAAGCTGAAACCATTCAATTTGCCCGCGATGGTCTTAATTTTGAGATCAAAGGCTCTGCGACTAACCTTCCTGAGGCAGCAGGTCTTTATAGACCAAACAATCCTAGTAAAACACCTCATGGTGGTATTCAATGGGGGCTGAATCACAAACTCAAGTGGGATGACGGACCACATGGCTGGATGTACATCAAGAGGTTCGAAATAGATCAACGAGTTGATACTGGTCAATCCACACAATTAGACACTACCTATTTCGTAATTGTTCCATTCTTAATCGTCTTGATTTTTTTTATCGCAATGGTCCTTTACAAAAGGAGAAAAAAGGTCATTACTACAGAATAACTATGAGAATTTTCAATTTGAATTATTTAACTATATAAGATGCTGAATATTAAAATAACAATACTGACTTTCCTACTTTCGCCCTTCATTTTTTCTGTTGCAGCAAGTGATAATCCAGTGATTGAGTACGGAGATAATTACATCGTCTTTGAGGCTGATGCTACTACTTCGGATCTCGGCCTTTGGGTGAAAAGAACAGTTGGTGATGATGAATATTATGATGAAGGATCCGTTAAACCTTTCAACAATTCATATTTAGAATTTACAGGGAACAATTTGAATGGGGGCACTGCAACATCTCCATTGACTTATACTTTCACAGCCCCTAAATCAGCAAAATATCGCATCGTTATGCGCATGTATCAACCACTTTTAGAAAATGAAGCAGGTGACAAAAGAAATGACGTATATATCAAGTTAGAAGGTGATTATACTTCAGCATGTTCGTACCCATTAGAGGTATTAGAAAGTAACCATAAATTCTGGGGAAGGGGCGTTCGCAAATGGGGTTCCTGTCACAGCATGGAAGGCCATGTTGATGGCGTTAAAAAATTGGAAAAAGTAGTCTATAATCTTATTGAAGGTGAAGAGTATACTTTTACCATGTATGGAAGAGCACAGGGTTGCAGTATTGACTACATTCTTTTATATGAAGAGAATTTGAATTTGAATGTCACTAATATTGACATAGCAGCAGTTAATGACGAAATCTATCAACCAGGTCTGGGTTTGGTGAACCCTACTTCTGTTAGTGTTGATGCTACCGCTGACATTCGAGAAGGAACATCTATAAAAATGGATGTAATTATGGAACCATCAAATGCAAAAAAAGATGTGACTTGGTTTTCTTCCGATGAAGGAATATTATCAGTAGATCAAAATGGATTGATTACCGCTTTAGGTAGTAGTGGACAGACTGCAACCATTACTGCAACTAGTTCATTTAATGACTTGACTACTTCAAGCCTCGTCACAATTGTAGATTGGTATCCAATAAATGTTGAATCGGTAGAAATTTTCTCAGAAAAATCAAAAATCATTGAGGGAGAACTCCTGACCTTAGATTTGAATGTTTCACCAAAATACTCAGATGATCCTAGTGTAGTATGGACTAGTAGCGAAAGTTTTGCTACGGTTGATCAAAACGGTGTGGTCTCCGCTGTATCTCCGGGGTTAGTCACTATAACTGCTACCTCTAATGAAAACGAAGAAATATATGGTGAGATAACTCTTGAAGTTGAGCAATTCATTGAGTCTTTTCTGGAATTCGATGATGAAAAAAAATACCTAACAGGCGAATTCAAAAGTGGTGAATCGCTAGAGGTTACAGCCAATTATAGTACAGGAAACAATGCAACCGTAAAAGATGCTGTCAAAATTTGGTTGAGAGAAATGCGATCAGATTGGAGCGTCGCCAAAGAGGTTTATAATGAAGTAGTTTCCTCGACTGTTGGCACGATCACAGGTAGTGTTGCCGTAAGCATTCCTCTTTCAAATGCTAAGCCTTCAGACGAACTATCAAATGGAAATTTCTACTTTCTGTATTTGACTTTTACGGATTCAAATGGTGTTTCTTTTACTAAAGGTATAAATCCAATTCTAATACTCCCGAGTGACCCGATCCCTGTGAACAGTATTTCTTTAGATCAGGCTGATATTGAACTAATTGAAGGTGAAACAATTTCTTTGGGATGGATAGTATTACCGGAAGATGCAACGGACAAATCAATAATATGGGTATCCGCTGATGATGGTATCGCCACTGTTTCAGAAGATGGAATCATAACAGCAATTTCAGGAGGCACAACGGCCATTGCCGCAATTTCTAATTTTGATGAAACTGTTAAAGATGAAGTGATGGTAAAAGTAAATTCGATTCTAAATGTATCTAATAACTCGGTCCAAGATATTTCTATTTTTCCTAATCCCGTTGTTGATAAATTCTATTTACCAAAAGATATTTCAGGTTTACAAATCGTTGATGCTTTGGGTAGAAAAGTAGCTTTTAGTTTATCAACTCAAAACCATATGAGTCAAGTTGATTTATCTCAATTGAATCAAGGAATGTACTTTGTGAAATTCTTCAAAAATGAAGAATCCATGACTTTCAGAATAGTCAAAAAATAACTTTTCTTGTTATCAAAATTGATTACTTCTTTTCAACACGATACTTGTCCATACGGTCCATAGCAGCGCCTTCATATTTTCGCAATAACTGCCAAATCGGTCGTTCTAATGTGAGCTCCCATGCAAACAATTTTTTGTATAATTTTCTTACCAATTTTGGGTTTTGAGATGCTAAATCATTCAATTCACTTACGTCTTTTGAGAGATCATACAGTTCGGCAGGTCGATCAGGAAAACGAAGCATTTTCCAATCACCATCACGGATTGCCCCTCTGTTTTCCTTTTTCCAATACAAAGTTTCATGGGGTCTACCTTCTTTCGACTTAAGGATGAAAGGCTTCAAATCAACGCCATCCAATCCATCTTTCACCTCTACACTTTCCCCTGCAGCTGCACAAAATGTTGGCAATAAGTCTAAGGTACTAATCGGATAACTATAAGTTGAATTGGCTGTTGTAACACCCGGCCACCTCATTAAAAAGGGCACACGGATTCCGCCTTCCAAATGGTTCGCTTTTGATCCACTTAAAGGCCTATTTATAGCCGCATTTGCATCAGAAGGACCTCCATTATCATTGGTATAAATAACAATGGTATTTTTATCCAACCCTAGTTCTTTAAGCTTTTCTAATACTTCACCACAAGCACGATCAAGTGCCAAAGTCATGGCTGCTAACTGCTGTCTTTTGCCAGACAATTTTGGAAACTTCTTAAGGTCTTGTTCCTCAGCATGCATTGGCGTATGAACTGCATTAAATGATAACATAAGAAAAAATGGATTGTCCACATTGCGTTCAAGAAAAGCACGAGCCTCATCACTAAATGCATCTGTTGCATATTTTTCAGGTTCTTCGAAATTTTCAAACCCTCTTTCCATTTTGTTTTCAGGACGATCATCCTGGATTTTCTCATCCAATTCAAAATAGCTTCTCGCTCCTCCCCTGAATCCATAGAATTCATCAAAACCACGTTTCAATGGATGAAAACGATCGGCATTCCCCATGTGCCATTTCCCGATCAAAGCAGTCCGATATCCTCTTGATTTTAAGAAATCAGCCATTGTTTTTTGGTCAAGCGGAAGACCCATGTCATCACCAATTGTACCAGATTTACTCATGTAACCGGGTACATTATTCTCTTCAAAACCAAAACGCTGCTGATACTTTCCTGTTAATAAGCCCGCCCTTGAAGGACCACACACAGCTGCACTTACATAAGCCTGAGTGAACTTCGTTCCTTGACTTGCCAATTTATCCAAATTAGGTGTTTTGAATTCTTTGCTACCTTGGAAACCAAAATCTGCATAACCTGCATCATCAGAAAAGAGAAAAACAATATTGGGCTTACTTTGAGACCAGGAAGAAATTGAACAAACTATAAAAATGAATAATGCAATTAATGTTTTCCTTATCATAATAATTGAGGCTTTGACACTACATTAATATGTTATTCAATTCTGCTTCAAGCTCTTTTACAATTTCTGGATTTTGTTCAGCTACATTGTTTTTTTCGCCCAAATCAACAGACACATTATACAATTGAGGAATAGAATCCATTCCTCCTTCTATCTTCTTATTCTTTATCCATTCAGGAGAAACTTTTGACTTATCAGCAACTGGTTTGATGTATTTCCAATCCATTGTTCTTATCGAAGTAGTATAGGCCTCCTCCAGCATATACTTTCTACCCATTTTGTCTTCACCCAAAAGAGCCTTTAATTGATTTTGGGAATCGGCTTTCTCTTCTGCATCTAATGAAACCCCAACCAAACTTGCCAATGAACTCAATATATCGGTTTGTGTAAACAACGCTTTTGTTTCACCCTTAATCACTTTTCCAGGCCAGTATGTAATAGTAGGCACTCGAGTCCCAGCTTCAAAAGCACTATATTTTCCTCCTCTAAACGGACCTGAAGGGTTATGATCCCCTATTTTTTCTTCGGCAAAATCCTCATACCCATCATTTAGTACTGGTCCATTATCACTTGTAAATATGACCAAAGTGTTGTCTTCTAAACCTTGCTCTTTTAATGCATCCATAACTCTACCAGTCATCCAATCCATTTGGACTATGGCATCACCTCTAGGTCCCATACTTGACATACCTTGGAATCTCTCATTCGGTAATCTTGGAACATGGATGTCATGAAAAGAGAAAAATAGAAAAAATGGATCATCCTTATTCTCTTTGATAAAGTCTACTGCTTTTTGAGTAAATACATCTGGAAATTCTTCATCTATCCAGAGCGCTTTTTCACCACCCGCCATTGATCCAATTCTACTGACTCCATTGACAATCGTTTCACTATGTTGTCTATCCGCTTTAAATCTCAGTAATTCTGGATTATCAATCCCATTAGGTCTATCACCTACTGGTTCCGCATAGGACACGGTAATTGGATCCACTGATTCCAAATTCACGACATCATAATTCTCTAAGTATACTGTAGGAACTCTATCTCCTGTAGCAGGAAGTAAGAAACTATAGTCAAAACCAACCTCAAGCGGACCTGGCGAAACAGTACCATTCCAATCGACTTCTCCATTCCCTAGTCCCAAATGCCATTTACCAACCACGGCACTCTTATAACCTACTCTTTTAAGCATTTTAGGAATTGTCAATTGCGTGGTATCAATAATCAATGGAGCATCACCCGGAAGGACGCTCGCATTATTTCGAAAAGCATATTCTCCTGTTAATAGTGAATACCTAGAAGGCGTGCAAGTCGCAGCGCTACTATGAGCATCTGTAAATTTCAACCCATTTTCAGCCATTCGGTCTACATTGGGTGTAGATACACCTTTTGCACCATAGCAACTTACATCAGCATAACCTAAATCATCAACATAAAAGATTACAATGTTGGGTTTTTTAACTTCAACTTTGCTATTTTCTGAAGTACAAGAAACAACAAAAGCCAAGGCCATTATTGATAAAAATTTGATCATTTTATTTGATAGGACATCACTCATAATATGGCATTTTAATTTTTTTAAAGATAATATTTAAGCCCCAAATTGTTCGGCTTTAAAAGGTATTTATCAGTTGAAAACTGAATATCAAAAAGTAACTTATTAGTCCATGATTAAGCTTGGTAAAAAAAGTGAAAGTTGTGGAAATAAGGTTACCAAAACCAAAACCATTAAAGATACCAAGAGAAAGGGCCAACTTGCTTTGGATACTTCTGCCATAGATACTTTTCCAATACTAGATGATACGAACAAACAAACTCCAACCGGTGGAGTTGTTAACCCAATCATTAAGTTTAAAACAGCAATTACAGCAAAATGATTTGGGTCTACTCCTACTGTCAAAGCAACTTTTAACAGAATGGGAAACAATACTAAAAGCGCAGCTATGGTTTCCATAAAAGTGCCTACTACTATCAGAAGAATATTGATCAATAGCAACACCATGTATTTATTTTCCGTAAAGCCTAAAATTTCACTTGAAATAATTTGAGGAAGTCTCTCTGTAATTAATATCCACCCAAAAAGATTGGCAAACCCAACCAATATCATCAGCGATGCAGAAGACTTCATTGAGTCAATTATGATATTGCCTATATTGGTGAACGTTAATTTTTTATATACAAATACACCGATAATCATCGCATACAAAACGGCAATAATAGAAGCTTCAGTAGGAGTAAATACACCACCAATGATTCCAAAAAGGATTATAAAGGTCATAAGCAATGACCAAAAAGTATCTACAAAACCCAAGGCTATTTGTCGCATTGAACTTCGTGGGTGTTTTGCATATTGTCTCTTAACTGAAATGTAAAAAGCAACTGCCATCATTCCTCCACCTAGAAGTAAACCTGGAACTGCTCCGGCAAGGAATAACCTACCTACTGACAAACCACTCAATGTAGCGGCAATAATCATTGGAACACTTGGAGGAATTATTGGCCCCACTGTGGATGAGGATGCCGTAACAGCACAAGAAAAACCTGCACCATAACCTTCTTTTTTCATCGCAGGAATTAAGACGGCCCCAATACTCGCAGTATCTGAAATTGCCGTACCTGATATACCTGCGAATAACATGGATGCTCCGACGTTAGCCAGGGCGAGCCCTCCCCTTACGTGCCCCATTAAATGATTGCAAAAGGTGATAATCTTTTCTGTCAAACCGCCATGATTCATTAAGTTTCCTGCCAAGATAAATCCAGGAATACTAAGCAGCACAAACACATCTATTCCGGAATAGATTTTAGCTGGAAGAACAATTAGTGGTATGTCACTTAATAACAAATACGCAAGACAAGACAGACCCAAAGAAAATGCAATTGGGAATCTCAAAAAAAGACAGACAACAAAAACGTTAAATAAAATAGCTATCATTCGAATTCTTTATTTTTCAATTTGACTATCGTATAAAAACTAATGGATACGGACATAAGCAGAATGCTAATAAATGCAACACCCATAGTCCAACCTAGACTCGGTGAAGATTCCTTCCATCCTAAGACGATATATTGAGTAGAGTATACACCCGTTATCAAGAATAGTATGAGGGTAATTAAAGACACTCCCACATTGACTATTTCTTTATGACTCGCGCTCAGCTTATCATAAATCCAGTCGAGACGCACAAATTCATTGTCTTTCATCGCCAAGCCAGCAGCAAAACTCATGGCGTATACAAAAAAGAACCTTGAAGCTTCTTCAGTCCATGATGGGGCCGTTTCTAAAAAGAATCTTGCATAAATCTGAATCAAAATAGCTCCTACGAAAGCAAGTGAACTCAGCAAAGTACCAAAACGCATTATTCGCTCAATGATTTTCATCTATTTGCTTTTTCATTTCTAATACTTGAAAATATACCTCTTGCATTTCAGGAGAAAGACTTTTGAATATTGCTTCCCTGCATTTTTCCGAAAAGGCGTCCTTATCTACTTCAATAATTTCCATTCCTTTTTGTTGCAACTTCAATTGAACACTTTTCTCATTATTAATAAATAGTTCGTGTTCATATTTCACCATATCATCTGTAGCCGTTAAAAAAATATCCTTCAAGTCATCTGGTAATGATTGAAATTTCTCCTCCCCTATAACCGGATAAGTCCAGCTTACCACATGTGCGGTCAAATTAATATACTTTTGAACCTCAGCAAACCCTGCGCTGTTTACAATGGCAAATGAATTTTCTTGACCATCAATGGTCCCTTGTTGAAGAGCTGTAAATACTTCTGAAAATGCCATCGGTGTAGGTTTTGCTCCTATAGCTTCCCAAGCTGTAACAAATGATGGAACGCCAGGCACCCTTACAATCATTCCATTTAAGTCATCAGGGTGACGTATGGGTCTATTTGAAGTCAAGTGCCTAGGTCCTCGAGGAAAGACACCCAAAGCTCTTAGTCCAGTTTTTTCGAGCATTTCCTTTTCAATCCTCTGCCCTACTTCACCTTCAATTAGGTGTTTCATATCAACTGAATCTCGGAGTAAAAATGGCAATTCACAAAAAGCAGCAATGTCAATCCAATTGTTAAGCATGGACCCAGTAGTTGTCATGTCAATAACGCCGGCCTGTATTAGACGGATGGCCTCTATTTCCTTTGCTAGTTGCTCGGAATGATAGTTTTCAAGAACCAGACGACCCTCACTTCTCTCTTCTAATATCTGAGCAAAGTATTCAAAAGCTTGAAACCAAGTGTGGTTTTCATTAACCAAATGACTCGCACGAATGATTATTGGCTTAGGTTCATCAGAGGAACAGCTAGTAAATAGCCCTATTATGCAAAAAAATACAGCCGTTAAAGAATGTTTTCGTAATAACAACAATATTGGAAATTTCAACATTTTATATGAACAAAGAATTAGACTATCCACGATCTCAATATTAATGGATATTAATCAATTCGTAAGTTTAGTTATAAAAGATTAGCCCTATACAACATTATTGTATAGGGCCACAATCACTATGATCAATTAAAAATCAATATTTTACTCATCGCTACTTTCTTTTGAACCAGCTTCTCCTCTTGCAACATGAGATTTTTTTCGTTTTCCTTTAAAACCTCTGATGTACTGATAATCATAGGTTCTATACTCATGGGTCAATCCCCATTCGAATACTCCCCAAGGAACTTCAGAATCAAGCGTTCTATTTATGCCAATGGCATGTGGTGCACCTTTGATCGCAGCTATAATTTCAAAATTAATTCCGTCGGGTGACCATTGAATGGTATTTCTTTCAGGGCCATCTGTTGTAATTAATGAAGCAATACCACCATTATATGGCCAAACACAAATCTCATGCCCACTATTAGAAATTGGATTGTAGAGCGATTTTACATAGGGCCCTTTTGGGTTATCCGCAATGGCTACACCATGTCTAATTTGGCGACCTCCAAAAAGAATCTCTTCTCCCATTTGCTCACCTTTATAGTAAAGATAGAATTTGCCTTTGTATGGAAGAATACATGGGTCATGTACTTTATGACTGTCAAAGTCACCTTTCTTTTCGACCATATGACGGTTGTCTTCATCACCCTTCCAAATTCCATTGTCAGCTGGACTTAAAATAGGTTCTTTACTTTTAGTCCAAGGGCCATGAGGGCTATCAGACCATGCCAGGCCTATTTGATTTTTTACACGCACATTATAGGGTGATTTCACAGTTTGGTAGCACAAATAATACATCCCTTCATGTGCCATTATCTCCACGGTGAAAACTGAGCGGTCATCATAGGCTCCTTTTTCTCCTCTCGGAACTGCCAACCCTTCTTCTTTCCAAGTAATGCCATCCTCAGAGGTAGCATACCAAATATCACAACGGTCCCAAGGAAATACTTTTTCATTTTCGATATCTCCAGCAAAACCATCCGTTAGACCTGTGCTTTTACTATACCAGGTGAAATATTTTCCATCTACTTTTATTAATGCGCTAGGATCTCTTCTTACTACTCCTTCTTCATATGCAAAGTCACCCAATAAGTCATAGGCCAAATCTCCATTTGAATCAAAATCTTCAAATTGACCATACCATTCATTCCCAAGATCATCTGGCCATTTTAGTGCTCGTTTCGAAGCTGCGCTCAAATAATCTGCATTGGTAATTCCCAGCTTATCTAGTTTAGCAGGACTTGTGTCTAATTTATCACAATCCACTTGATTTTGTCCTGCGGGACTTGTACATGCTGAAACCAGCATTGAAATAACTGCAAAAATCAGAATTGATTTTTTTAATGAAATAAAAGTCTTGTTAATCATATTTATAGTAACTAGTTCGTTTATAAAATTATATTTTTTTGGCTTAGCAAATTAAGGAACCAAAGGTCTTGTCTTCTTAAACCTCCTAATGTACTGCGTATTATTGTCATCCACATTATGTGTTAAACCTACATGCAACGCTTGTACTTGACTTTCTTCAAAATCACAAAATTGAAATAAACCAACTGATTCAGGTGCGTGTCTTATGTAAGATTGAATTTCAAAATTAATTCCATCTGGAGCCCATTGAAGGGTATTCCTTTCAGGACCATTGGTGGAAAGCATGGCAGCAATGCCCTTGTCATACTTCCAAACACACACTTGGTTGCCGCTGTTGGTAACCGGATTGTATATTGATTTGATATATGGTCCTTCCAATTTGCTCGATATGGCCACACCCCATTTCACCTCTCTTCCACCCATCGTCAAGCGTTCTCCTATTTGTTCCCCTTTATAATATAGATAGAACTTATTATCATATTGAATTAATGTTGGATCATGAACTTTGTGACTATCAAAAGAACCTTTCTTTTTTGCCTTGAATCTATTGTCCTCTTCGCCGAACCATTCGCCATTTTCACTAGGGAATAAAATTGGTTCAGGCTGTTTAATAAACGGGCCTTTAGGACTGTCAGAAATTGCCATGGCTACTACATTTTTTACTCTATTCAAATAAGGTGCTTTTACCGCTTGATAGAGCAAAACAAATTTATCTTCAACTCGAGTAATTTGTGGCGTAAAAACAGAACGATCATCAAAATCACCTTTCTTTCCTCTTGCTACAGCGACCCCTTCTTCTACCCATGTCAAACCATCTTTGGATGAAGCATAATAGACATCTGATTTGTCCCATGGGAAAACTTTATTCTCAGGATTTGAAGTACCAAAACCATAGGTCATCCCCGTGGATTTCGTGTAATAAACATACATGATTCCATCCACTTTAATCACATCGCTTGGATCTCGTCGGACTACTCCTTCTTCATAACCCAAGTCACCTTTCAAATCCGAGAATTCAAACTCGATGTACCATTCTGAGCCTTGATTATAAGCCCTATTCAGTGCTCTTATGGAAGATATACTTTCTTCTTTTTCTTCATCAAAAATCCCAAAATTTTGAAAATAATTATCTTCATTGGATTTGCTCTTAGCCGTACATCCAATCAATAAAAGTCCAAAAAGAAGTCCACCCAAAGCGTATATTAAACTCAATCCAAGTCCATCATACCCACCACTTCTGCTTTCGGAAAATAAAAAATGAAAACTTCTTCTAGCCATATATCAAAAATCACGTGTAAAGATTAAAACGACAAGAATTATAACTAGAGAAAATATAGACAATAAATAATTTTACCCCTCTCTATACATTTTAAAGCTTATTTTTATCTGAACATCTAAAAAAAACAGAACATTAAGTTTCTTTTTTTTATGTCAGTATTATTTGTACTAAGAATACGTCAAAAGAACTGACAGTATTTATTTGTCTAATCTTTCATCAACTTCATTTGATGCACTTCGATACCATTTGTCAACTTTGCAATATAGATTCCAGGAGCTAAGTCTGAAATAATTACATCTTCCTCATTCCAAATTGTTTGTTGTTTATGAAGTTGGCCACTCAAATCGTATAGCAATAATTCATATGAACCGCTACCCAATTCAGAAAATTGGATACTTTGATTTGCTGGATTAGGATACATTCTAACTTCTGATTGTAATCGATCAACAGTGCTGTGCAAGGGAGGTTCAATAGTAGTCGTATCAACTGAAACAAATTTCAGAGACGAAAATATTGATTCATTGTCTGAAGATGTTGCGGTTACATTGACATCACCTGGTGTAACTGCTGTAAGTCGTCCATTTGAAGAAATCGTCGCAACAGACGCATTATCCACGGTCCAAATAACATCTTGAACAGTGGCATCAGAAGGAGTAGTTGTAACGGTCAAATTCATACTTTCTCCTACATCCAAACTATCATTTTCCGCTACAATTTCTAATCCTTCAATATCAATTTTCCCTGATACCAATGGATACACTTGACAAGCATCAGTTTGTGCAGTCCAATCAGCTCCTACAGGTTTGATATATACAGCTAATCTAGCCTCATCACCAGGCACCAGAGGAACAGTCATGACAGCAAGCATATCCACAGTACCTTGACCAGCTGCTACATTAACTTCTGCTCCACCTCCCCAAGTATCAGAATCTCTTTTCCTCACGTCAATAACAATAGTTCTATTATCACTAGCAGTATATGGAATTTGAAAGTTGTAAGTAGACTCACTATCAATTGAAGTAGATGGTAACAACTCACAACTCACTCCATCATCTAAAAACTCAACAACGGTTACTTCTGTTTCAGCTTCAAAGCCTCCTTCTTCGGTTGTAACAGTAATCGTAGCTACCCCTATTGTATGTGCCGTGACGAATCCATTCTGATCAACAGATGCAATAGCATCATCACTTGAACTCCAGCTTACTTCAAAGTTTTCAGCTGTCACAGGCTCAAGTGTTTCAACCAATTGCACGTTCATATCTAATGCCAGAGTGATTGCTTCAGGCGAAACTGAAACACCAGTAACAGGGTCTCCTGGGGTTCTTGTGATTTCCTGACTATGTTCAAACACTCTGAGTGTTGCACTACTCACATGTCCACCCTCATCAATAAAAGATACTTCAATAATGTTTGAAGCTTCAAGAAGATCAAATGGAACTGGAACTTCCAACACCCCAAAAAAACTATCTCTTTGATTCTGATCATCGCCACTATAATTCTTAGGGACAGTCAAAGATTGTCCGTTGAAAGTAATTTGTGGCCTCAAGGATTTTCCGTGATCACGACCGATCCCTAACCTCAAAGTTGCTTCTCCGAAATCAGCAGTTGTTGTAACTCCATTGATATTATATGTCAAATCAGAAGAACCAATTTCTTGTAAATGTTCTAACGCATAATATTTTGATTCATCTGAAGTTTGATCTATCGTTATGTCTGAGTCAAAAGCATAAGTTAATATCATTGTTCCTTCTGCTCCCAACGTAAACTCCGAAGGTGCTTCAGTAAGTTCAGTTGTTTCAAGCACTGGGTTCTGACCTTGCAAGTAGAGGTGTTTAACTGTCAAATGGTCCAAACCTACTCCTACCTCTTCAAAAAGGTTTACTGAAATAGTTTTATCTTCAAAGTACAAGTTGTTCAAAATAACATAAGCACTATCTCCATCAATGTAGGCATCAACTTGAATATCCAGATCCAAGGATTTTGTATCTACCCTGGTACCATTTACATCAGACCAAAGCTGATAAAACTTTACCATTTCTGTATAAACATAATGCTCTCCTGTCTCACCTTCTACTTCATTAGCCTTCCTCATTAAACGGTGATTATAGGGTGCGCCAGTCTCCTGATCACGTCCCCATTCAGCTTTTAATACTATAAAAGGCATGGAAATATTAATCAAATTTGGTCTATCCATGAATGTCATCATCATAGAACTTATTGATTTTAATTGAAGCCAGTCTCTGTATGGCGTCCAAAAATCATCTAAATAATCATGGGCCATTGCCCCATATTCTGAAATCATCATAGGTTTTACTTCTCCTTGACTAATCAAACTATAATGTTCCATCATATCGAAAGTAGCTTCTATGTTACTGCCCTTACGATAAAGTTTTTTTCCTCCATGGATTGATGGCCAATCATAAAGGTGAATGGTCCAGAAATCCATATTTTCTCCAGACATGTCCATGAAAAGTTTCCAGCGATTATTCCATTGCTCAAAGTCGTTTTTTTCAAAATCAGGAAAGGCAGTACAGAATCCACCTATTGGAATATCGCTTCCAATTATGGAACGAATACCAGCGGCAGCACCATTATGAAATTTGAAAATTTCTTCAGGTTCATGGGCCATCTCTTGATCCCACAAGTGCCACATTGGCTCATTAATTACTTCAATCCATTTGGGCAATGGTTGTCCAACTCCACCGTGATACTCCTGAACATACCTCCCCATGAATTCCCCTGTAGCGAAACCAAATGGATTATCAGGAGTATCTTCTTGAGAGAAAGACCAACTGTCGTTAATCAAATCTCCATCAGGATAAAATGGGTGAAGTTGTGCAGCTAGAATAAGGTCATTTCGATTCTCATAAGTATTAAAAAAATCATTTTGTTCATAATTTGATTTTGTGGTAGCTCCAAAACCAGCAACATCAGCAGGGTTCGCGAAACCCTCTCGTTCAGGATCTTCATTCATTCTACTAAGATTCCAAGAAATTCCACCAGTATTTCTACCCATGTAGACATCCATGTCAATCAAGAAGTCTTCTGCTAGATTTAAGGTTCCATTCCCAGAAGTCCAATCTGCCTCAGTTTGATCTGAATGAACAGTTATAAATTTTTTCCGGTCAAATTCTGAGATCCCTCCTACCGTGTGTTTGACGTTTAAGTTGACGTCAACTTTAATTGCCTGCGCGGATATTTTCTGGGTTTGAGAGGCTCCAATTATGATTAAAAACACCCAACCCATTTTTCTCATCTTCCTGATCATCTACCTGTTCTTTAATTATTTGCAATGTCTTATCAAACCAAATATAGAATCTGCAATAACCATCTGAATTCCATTTGAAGGCTATTCTTATATTGTCTAGTTTTTGTATAGTAAAAACAAGACTAAGCCTCACTTTTACCTACACCATGTCTCCCGAAAACACATACACTCTAGCTTTCATTTCATTGATTTTGTCACGTAAATGGATATATCCCTCGGTAATTATTTCTTGTCCTAGAAATCAATAATTAATGTATTCACTTCAGGCTTAAAAAAAAGCACCGATTAAAATCGGTGCTCTTAGCTGTTGTTGACTTAAGTTCCTTCTTAAGTTCCTTTTCAATTATAAAATTTGTTCCGAAAGCATGAGTAACCATTCTTAGGGGCTAATTACAATTCTAGTAATTAGGGTATAAGAATCATTAGACCATATCAATTGGTAAACATCATTTTCAAGCGCTTCAATAAATGATTTATCCTTCAACAAAGCTTCAATAAATTGGTCATTCAAAACGATTGGCAAAAGAACTATCACTATCCACAGTCCCATTGAAAACCCATTCTTTTTCTAGCATTGAACCTTAATCATGTTAAACACAAAACCACTCCTCTTGATGCTATCGATTGACTTGTATTTTTACGGTTTTATAATTTCGATCACCTGTTAGCACAAGTACATAAACCCCATTGGACAATGAACTAATATCAAGTTGTGTTGAATCCAATCTTTTGCTCAATACTTTTCTCCCAATGGTATTATAAATGGTAACAGATTGATAAGCATCACCAATGATATTTATGTGTTCCTGAGCTGGATTGGGAAAAACGGTTATTTCCTTATTTGGAATTACCTCCATGGACAATATCTGTTCTGAAACAATGACAACTGTACTTGCGCTTATTCCCCCATCCACAGAAGTAGCTGTTATGGTTGTAGTTCCTTGGCTTACTGCAGTCACGAGTCCCTCGCTCACAGTAGCGATACTGGGGTTGCTTGAATTCCAATTCACCATTTGCAATGCATCAGCTGGAGCAATAATCGCCTCCAATAAGTATTGCTCTTCCTCGACCAGGACAAGTGTGGCTGGATCAATCACCACTTCTACCGCGCCCGGAGGTGTGACACTTATGGTTGCACTGGATGTAAAACCACCATCCACTGAAGTCGCTGTTATGGTAGCAGTGCCTTCACTAATACCTGTTACCAGTCCATCCGCATTGATGGTGGCAATTGCTTCTGCACTGGTAGACCAAACAACCCGCTGCGAAGCATTGCTAGGAAGCACTTGTGCACTTAATTCCAAGGTGGCATTCACTTTTACAGATGCTTCATTCACAGATAACTGGATATCCTCAGCAGGTAATGCAACGATATTAATGTCTCTCAGACCGGGTACTTCATATGAAACACCCTCAGCATCCAGATACTTTATCCATAAAAAGTAAAAATTTCCTTCCTCTAACTCAGCGGTTGGTTTCAATCCATCCGTTGAAATTTTCGCTGCTGAAGTTCCTGTGCGTTCTCCTACCACAGACAAGTCTGCAACCTTAATATCGTTTCCAACGGCAACCCAACTTTCATTCACCTCTCTTAGCCAAAAAATCATACCATCTACGCCCACTGTGCTCTCTCCAGCGTTAAATGTGCAGCTCAGGTCAATATCATCACCCAATGTGTAAATGGTGTTTTTTGTAGCCTCACTGTTATTCCACAAAATTGAGGCCACAGAAACTTTGACCGTGCTCTCTCCTTTCTCCCCCCCTGCAGCTGTGGCTGTAATGATCACATCTCCTTCTGCATGGGCAGTAACTAGGCCATCTGTATCCACAGAGGCAACCGCATCCGTACTTGATGTCCAAGTTAACATTATGTCTGTCGCATCTAATGGCAATATTTCAGCAGACAATTGCTGCACTCCATCAAGAGCTAGAACTGTAGAAGCAGGTGTAATTTCGATGCTTTCCACCGATACCGAAACCTCATCGGATTGTACCGTCACCGAACAACTCCCTACGACATTTGTCATGTTTTGACCATTGGTACTTGTCGCAAAGACAGTTGCAGTGCCTTCCGCCTTTCCAGTAATCCACCCATCCTGGTCGACCGTTATAACGGCATCATCACTTGAACTCCAAACGACTTCTTTCACCGAACTGGTCGATGGTAAAACTTCCAATGACAGTACCCTTTTCTGATCAATTCCCGTAGAAATTGATTCCGGAGACACGATAACATCCGTCACGAAATTTTCACCTTCAACGGGTTTATAAACACGTATCCAGTCCACCTTAAATATATTGTCTTCTAAAACGGCCAATTCATTATCCGAAGGCCAAACACCGCCCGCCACTTGCCAACCTTGTGCCGCACCTGAGATGATCAATGTTTCTTCCATCGACAGGCCATTTCCATCCAAATATTCATTTGGATCAATCATGTCAGCTCCTGAAACAGTTCTGACTAACTCCCCATCGATATAATATTCTAAATGAAAAGGATCTCGCCAATAAACACCTACTGTTCTAAAGTCTTCTCTCCACAAGCTGCCATCAGCATACCATGAACCAGCATCTGTTGGTTGATAATCTAGTACTGGCGATACTGATCGATCAAAAGTATGATGAGACAAGTGCATTCTTTTTGCGAACCACTCTCTCGACTCATCTGCACTTTCCGAATAGCTAGCGCCATAGGCTTCCACAATATCAATTTCTTCTGCACTGTTTTCGCTAAGCATCCATACGGCATTGGCCATAACAGAATTCATGACCTTCATCCTCGTTTCTACATATACTGGATATATCAGCTTCTTCTTGGATGTTACAGCTTGGAAATAGACATAGTTGTCAGATTTCCGGGTTGCTTTTATTTGCAAATAACCACCCGTAACCTGAGAATTGTCCGGTGTCCATTCTGTATTTCCTGGACCACTCCATGAATTAATGAAACCATCCTTCCATTTACTTTCAAAAGTAGCACCCATGTCATTGGCTGCCCCCTCATAGTTAAAATCATCTGACAACGCTTCTTGTAATTCCCAGAATTTATCCCCAGCATCTGCAGGAACAGCAATGCCGTCCCAGTCATATTGTGCATACGACATTGACACTGTCATACTTATTAAAATTATTAATAGACTTCTTTTCACAATCGTTCTTTTTATAGTTCTTTTTATAAATATTAGTCTCAAGTATCAGAGACGTTGATAACTACCCATTTGAACATGTATAGTTTTTGTATCGTTTAAATAAGGCCCAAAGGGTACAATTAACTGATCTACAACTCTAAACAACATTCTACCTTCTGCTTTTTTCCGGAACATTCCATTTAAAAGAGTATCCTTCGAAGCAAATAATTTTTATCCAAGTAATCAATAATTAAGTTATTCAATCAATTCAGGCTTTAGAAAAAGCACCGATTCAAATCGGTGCTTTTAGCTGTTGTTGATTCAAGATTTTTCTTAAGTTTCTTTTCAATTATAAAATTTGTTCCGAAAGAATGTGTAACCATTCTTAATGCCTAATAACAATTCTAGTAGTTACGCTTTCATTATCATTAGACAACAACAAAAGGTAAATACCATTTTCAAGTGTAGACACATCAATTTTCCCTGTGGAATAAACCGATGTTCGAAACACCTTTTTACCCATAAGGTCAACTATTGACGCAGTATGAAACCCATTTATATTATCAAAATTCAACACCGAAGACGCTGGATTAGGATATACGCCTATCTCAGCAACTTCTTTATTTGTAAAACCTAAAGCGATATTTTCTACAGTCACTACAAAAGTTGCGGTAAATCCTCCATCTATGCTCTCTACTGTGATTGTGGCAACACCTACTGCAACACCTGTAACGACACCATCAATAACAGAAGCTATAGCGGCATCACTTGTATTCCATAATACGTTTTGATTGGAAGCATCCATTGGCGCTACAGTAGCGATCAAAGTCAATTCTTCATCAACAATAATTGTTTCTGACTCCTTATCAAGCGTCACACCAGTAACAGCAATTCTAGCTGGAATAATGGTTGCTTCAAAAGTATCTGTGATACCTCCTTCATCCGTAGTAACAGTAATAGTGGCAACACCTACCGCAACTCCTGTGACAACTCCGTCTAGAACTGTAGCAATCGCTTCGTCACTTGTACTCCAAGTTACATTTTGATTAGTCGCATTCAAAGGAAGCACTGAAGCAGTCAACGTTTGCGTATCACCAATCTCTATTGTTCCCTCTTTGACATCCAAACTTACACCGGATACCGTAATTGTTTCGGCCTGAATGGTGACTTCAAATGTATCAGTAAAGCTACCATCCTCTGTTGTAACGGTGATGATTGCGCTACCTACACCTACACCAGTCACTACGCCATCAACAACCGTGGCTATGGCAGCAGTATTCGTGCTCCAAGTCACATTTTGATTGGTTGCATCTATTGGCGCTACAGTAGCGATCAAAGTCAATGCTTCATCAACAGTAATTGTTTCTGACTCCTTATCAAGCGTCACTCCTGTAACAGCAATGACCAAGCTTTCTACTGTAACTTCAAAAGTATCGGTGAAAGCTCCATCTTGAGTTGTAACTGTTATTATAGCTGTACCTGCACCTTCAGCAGTTACTGCACCATTCACAACTGTGGCTACCAAAGCATCACTTGTACTCCAAGTAACATTTTGATTGGTTGCATCTACTGGCGCTACAGTGGCTACCAAGTTATATCCATCCCCTTCTGTTAAAGTTTCGGAATCATCGTCTAAAGTCACACCGGTAACACTGATCACTGCTTCTTGCACAGTCACCAAAAACGTATCGATAAAACCGCCATCTTCGGTTGTTACGGTAATGGTTGCTTCACCTATTCCTTCGGCTGTAACTACACCGTCGACTACACTCGCTATACCTGCATCACTAGTGCTCCATGCTATATTTTGATTCGTGGCATCAAATGGTTCAACACTTGCAACTATTGTCACATCGTTACCGACAGCCATTATTCCAGATTCACTATCAAGTATTACTCCTGTAACCGCGACTGTTACCGTCACCTCAAAGGTATCCGTAAAACTACCATCTTCAGTTGTTACTGTGATGATTGCGCTACCGCCTCCAACACCAGTAACAACACCGTTATCAACTGTAGCTATTGCTGCAGCATTTGTGCTCCAAGTTACATTTTGATTGGTAGCATCAACTGGTGCTACAGTAGCGATCAAAGTCAATGCTTCCTCAACAGTAATTGTTTCTGACTCCTTATCAAGCGTCACACCCGTAACATTGATCACCAAATTTTCTACTGTAACTTCAAAAGAATCAGTGAAAGCTCCATCTTGAGTTGTTACTGTTATTATAGCTGTTCCTGCACCTTCAGCGGTTACCACTCCATTCACAACTGTAGCTACCAATGCATCATTTGTACTCCAAGTTACATTTTGATTGGTTGCATCTATTGGCGCTACAGTAGCAATCAAAGTCAATGCTTCCTCAACAGTAATTGTTTCTGACTCCTTATCAAGCATCACACCTGTAACAGCAATGACCAAGCTTTCTACTGTCACTTCAAAAGTATCGGTGAAAGCTCCATCTTGAGTTGTTACTGTTATTGTAGCTGTTCCTGCTCCTTCAGCAGTTACTACACCATTCACAACTGTGGCTACCAAAGCATCACTTGTACTCCAAGTTACATTTTGATTGGTTGCATCTACTGGCGCTATAGTGGCTACCAAGTTATATCCATCTCCTTCTGTTAAAGTTTCGGAATCATCGTCTAAAGTCACACCGGTAACGCTGATTACTGCTTCTTGAACAGTCACCAAAAACGTATCGGTAAAACCGCCATCTTCGGTTGTTACGGTAATGGTTGCTTCACCTATTCCTTCGGCTGTAACTACACCGTCGACTACACTCGCTATACCTGCATCACTGGTGCTCCATGCTATATTTTGATTCGTGGCATCAAATGGTTCAACACTTGCAACTATTGTCACATCGTTACCGATCGCTATTACTCCTGATTCACTATCAAGACTTACTCCTGTAGCAGCGACTGTTACCGTCAACTCAAAGGTATCCGTAAAGCCGCCATCTTCTGTCGTTACTGTGATAATGGCAGTACCTCCTCCTACTGCAGTCACCTCACCATCTACGACGGTTGCTATGTCCTCATCACTAGTTGACCAACTTACATTCTGGTTGTCAGCATCAATTGGAGCAATCGTAGCGGTCAAGGTATATTCATCTCCTTCACCAATCGTCTCTGCATCATCATCTAGTGAGACGCTTGCCACGTCCACAACTATTGAAACGTTGACTGTCCATTCTTGTGGAGTTCCATCTTCTGCGGTTACAGTATATGCTACGGCACTACTGAAGTCTTCTTCTATTCCGGAAAGTGGATTAATGGTAGCACTTTCAGAAATTGAGATTGTTGGAGTCAAGGCAGAAACATCCGTCCCACTATTCACTTTAATATTTACTGTATGGTTATCTGGATCGATTATCGCGTCTTCTGATTGTTCTGCAAATGCAAAAGTCACTATATCATTATCAGAACTGATGAATATCTCCCCAACTTCTACACTCCATTCTTGAATGAAAAATTGGCCCCCATCAGTTCCACGGACAACCCCAAATGTGTAATCACCATCACTTTCTAATGTAACCGTTTCAGTATATGTAACGAATGTAGTACTTGTACCGCTTTGAAGAATTCCTGTTGAAATAGTTCCTCCATTAGTAGCCCAAGCATCTTGAATCCAGGATAAATTGGCAGTATTTTGAACCATAAATACACCTGTCATATGATATTCTCCTGCTTCTAGATCTGTAGCTGTATAGGTTAAAGAACTACTCTTTTCTAGTTTGACACCATATGTTCCACCCCATTGCTCAGATGTGGCGGTACCTGTTACTGCAAAGTTTTCTGGTAAATTTGCCACAAATGTATCTGATTCGGATTGATTTGCTACAGCCATCTCAAATACATAAACAGGAGCGGGCGCAACCGTCACAGTACTAGTACCGATAACGTCTCCTTGAGAAACTGATGTTGCCGTAATTGTGACTTGCCCTTCAGCAACTCCTGTCACAAGACCTTCAGAATCTACTGTAGCTATCCCCTCATCACTTGAGCTCCATGTGACTGATTTGTCTGTAGCATTTTCTGGCAAAACTGTGGTCACTAATTGAACTGTTAAGGTTGCTTTAATACTCGCTGTACTAGGAGTAATTGATACTCCTGTAACGGGCACTGGGTCTACTGTAATAACAAAGTCTGCTGTAAACCCTCCATCATCAGTCGTCACAGTGATCGTGGTAGAACCTACAGAAACTCCAGTAACTACTCCATCCAAAACAGTGGCTACTGCTTCATCACCTGATGACCAGGTCACGGTTTGAATTGTTGCATCTAGTGGTAAAACTGTCTCAGTCAAGGTATATTGTTCACCCTCAAGAATTGTCTCAACATCATCATCTAAACTCACAGATACTACTGGGGTTGGATCATCAACGGTTATGACAAAAGTATCGGTAAAACTGCCATCATCGGTAGTAACTGTAATAGTTGCAGAACCTTCACCTACGGCTGATACTACTCCATCCACTACCGTCGCAACGGCCTCATCATCGGATGACCAAGTAATGGCTTTGTTGCTTGCATCAACCGGCAAGACTGTGGCTGTTAAGGTGTGTGTACCTCCTACACCAATTGTTTCTACATCATCATCTAATGAAACACCGGTAACGTCTACAAATAACGAAACATTCACCGTCCAGTCTTGAGTCGTTTCATCTTCTGCTGTAACAGTATAGGTTACCGAAGCGCTAAAGTCTCTTTCAACTCCTGTATCAGGACTGATAGTAGCATCATCTGAAATCGTGATCGTTGGCGTTAGTGTACTAACGTCTGTTTCACTCGCTACTATAATATCAACCGTATGGTTTTCTGGATCAATAGCCGCATCGCTAGTTTGCTCTGCTAATACAAAAGTCAATATGTCATTTTCAGAACTAACTGCAGGAGTTCCTACTTCCACGCTCCATTCCCTAATAAAGAACTGAGATCCATGTGCTCCCCTTAGTACACCAAATGTATAATCGCCATCGCTGGGGACAGTTACAGTTTTACTAAATGATGTAAAAGTATTGGCTACACCTTCTGCCTGAATAGCAGGCGTAGGAGCTGTTCCATCAGTTGCCCATACATCATAAACCATCGGAAGGACGGCAGGATTTTGAACCATGAAAACACCTTCAATTATATATTCGCCAGCTTTTAAAGCTGTAGCAGTATAAGTTAATTCACTTTCCCCGATTAATTTGAGACCAGCAGTACCTGCCCAACTGTTAGATTCTACTGTACCTGAACTAGCAAAATTTGCAGGCATACTCGCTATAAAATCATCAACTTCGCCTGAATTAGCCAAATTCACTTGGAACAAATAAACTGGAGCTGGTTCTACGGTCACTGTACTTGTACCTGTAACTCCTCCATCGGAAACGGATGTTGCTGTAATGGTAACTTCACCTTCAGTAACTCCTGTCACAAGGCCTTCAGCATCCACTGTTGCTATCGCGTCGCTACTAGAACTCCAAGTCACTGATTTATCTGTTGCATTGACGGGTAAAACAGTTTCTGTTAACTGCACGGTTGAACCTACAAAAACAGTTTCTGTTGTAGGATCTAAGGTCACGTCTGTCACAACAATTGGATCAACCGTAATTTCAAAAGTTGCCGTAAAACCTCCATCATCTGTGGTCACTGTTATCGTAGCAGTTCCTACCCCTACACTCGTTACAACGCCATCTGCAACGGTCGCTACCGCTTCATCATCGGATGACCATGTCACCGTTTGAATGGTGGCATCCACAGGTAATACTGTTTCGGTCAAGGTATATTGCCCACCATCCAATATGGTTTCTGCATCATCATCTAAACTTACGGAGGTGACCGCGGTGGCTCCTTCTACGGTAATTACAAAAGTATCTGTCAGACTTCCATCCGTTGTGCTTACGGTAATGGTAGCTGAACCTGGCGCTACTCCGGTCACTATACCATCAATTACAGTAGCTACCGCTTCATCATCTGAAGACCATGTAACTGTTTTAACAGTTGCATTAGCTGGAGATATTGTCGCTGTTAAGGTGTAATCTAACCCTTGATCTATCGTCTCAACATCATCATCTAAGGCTACTCCGGTCACCGCAACCGCCTCAACAGTTACTTCAAATGTATCCGTAAAGCTGCCATCAACCGTAGTGACCGTTATCGTTGAAGTACCCGCTGTTAATCCAGACACTACACCATCAGTCACAGTGGCTACTGCTTCATCACTTGAAGACCAAGTCACTGCTTGATTTGTCGCATCAACAGGAGCAATAGTTTCTGTCAAAGTATAGTCATCTCCGATACTGATCGTTTCAAGGTCGTCATCTAGTGTTACTCCAGTAACCGCTACAGCTGGCACATCTTTTTTTACACTCCATTCTTGGACATATAGCTGGCCTCCCGTGTTATTTCTTGCAATACCGAATTTGTAATCTCCATCACTAGGTACTGTGACAGTCGAAGTATAGGTCACATAAGATCCGCTGGTACCCGCTTGTAAAATTGGGGTAGCAACCGCTCCTCCGGATACCCAAACATCTTGGATCCATGCTAGGTTTCCAGTATTTTGAACCATTATAACGGCCTCCATTATATAGTCACCTGCGGTCAAACCAGTTGCCGTATAGGTAAAAATACCATTTCTTTCAATCTTCACGCCCCATGTACCACCCCACTGATTGGCTGATATAGCGTTACCTGTGCTTTCATCTGCAAAATTTGCAGAAGGTAAACTGCCAACGAATGCTTCAACCTCGGTTTGATTAGCCAAAGCCAGATCAAAGACATCTTGTGCCTTTGCTTGATTCAAAGTCAATCCTACCATGAGGACTAACAAGATTTTAGTAAGATTTCTCATCATATATTTAGTTTTCATCTATAAACAAATCATTCATATCTAGGCCAAGGAGTAAGTGCTTTGCCCTGCCCTTGGGAATTTTTTTTAATGCTGGATCATAATTCTATTGCTCTTAAAATCGTTTTCTCCCCGAATTTTCAACAGGTACAATCCATTGGTTAGATTCGAAGTATCAATGGTCAATTTGGCTCCAGTAATCGACTGCTCATATAAGACAGACCCTATTAGGTTGATAATGGAAACATGATAATAGCCATTCAAATTCTTGATATTAATCTCCGAGGACGCAGGGTTGGGGTAAACCTCCAGTTGGTGAATATGACCTTCAATTGCAGTAACGGTTTCTATATCAGCCACCGTAATAGTGAACATTGCCTTCTTATCACCATCACTTGTTGTAACCGTTATATTGGCTGTTCCAGCAGATACTGCCGTGACTATCCCATCATTGACAATAGCTACAGCTGTGTTATTAGATGACCAGCTGACATCCTTATTTGTAGCGTTTTCGGGGTCTATGGTAGCAACCAAGGTATAGCTTGCACCCTGTTCTATCGTTTCAGCATCATCACTTAATGAAACGCCCGATACATTCACAACTGATGCAGGTACAATACTGATGGGTGAAATACCTTCCAACTTATTATACAGCTCACCTCCTTCAGGGGTCATTGTAATCCATAGGAAATAGAAATCCGTTCCAATTTCATCAGAAGGAGATAATCCTTCCAGTAAAATAGTGGCGGTGGCTGTACCATTTTGCTCACCAACAACACTCAAATCCTGAACTTTTACATCTTGAACAATATCCGTCCAGCCCGCCGTAACTTGTCTTAACCAAAATGTAATTCCATCTGCATTTAATACTTTTCCTGTCCCTGCTTCAAAACTGCATGACACTTCAATTTCTCCACCTACTTCAAAATCAACTCCTGAATAATTGTTTACATCATCAAAAGCAATTGAAGCAGATACAACTGACACCACTTCTACAGTGGATGTAGCTAATATTCCTGAACCATCATTGGTTGTCGCTGTGATTGTAACTTGACCTAGAGATACCCCAGATACCAGTCCTGTGCTAGCGTCTACTGTCGCAATCGCATCATCACTTGATGACCAAGTCACTGTTTTATCATCTGCATCAGCTGGAAGGACATGGGTGTTTAATCGAGTATTACCGCCTATCGATACTTGAACATTGCCTGGCAAAACAGTCAATTCGGAAACTTTAACCGCAACAGCCTCATTTTGAACTATAACTGTACAAAAATCCATGAAGCCTCCATCGTTGGTAGTAGCAGTAATCGTTACTTCCCCTTGTGCAACACCCGTAACTTCTCCCGAAGTAGCATCTATTGTTGCAATAGAGGTATTGCTAGATATCCAGACGACTGACTTGTCTATGGCATTAGCAGGCAACACCTGCGCTGTAATCGTGCGCGTTTGTGATATTCCCAACTTCAGCGTTTCGGGTGTCACAGTGATGCTTTCGACATTGGTTGAGCCCATGTTGGTCAATTCAACTCTATCCATGTTCCACTGCCAATCCGACGTTCCAGTTGATTCAAACTTTATAACAACCGAACCTTCAGGCAAAAGAACGAATGAGGTAGCATCTATTGCTACATATTCATCCCAACCTGTTCCTGGTGGCACAACCGTTTTAAATCTCAATTCACCATTTACATAGATGTTGACTGCAGCATCCGTACTAGTCGTCGGTGCACCTATATAATACCTCACGCTGTATTCACCTGCTTGAGGCACCATCACATCATATTCTCCCCAATCTCCAGATTGATTGTAGTTAATACCAACTTCACTAATTTCCCAACCATCATGAGGACCTCCAGTTCTATCCATATCCTCAGCCTGAATTACCAAGGTATTTGAAACTGAAACGACCGTTTGGGCATATACTTGATCATTATCTACTGAAGTAGCTGTGATCACCGCTTCTCCTTCTGTATAAGTAGCTGACACATGTCCAGTTTGATCTACAGTTGCTACAGACTCATTGCTGGATGACCAAATGATATCCGATTGAGTCGTCCACGAAGGCTCGAGTGTTGCCACAATATCTGCTTCACTCCCTACGTAAAGCAGCAATTCAGTTTGCGAAAGTGCTATTGATTCGATTGGAACTATCACCACTTCTGCTGTCACGGTAATGGTCACATCATCGGTCCATCCCATATCCTCGCTTGTCGCAGTTATTGTCACCTCACCAGCACTCACTCCTGTGACTATTCCTGTTGACGATGTTACAGTAGCAATCGCTTCATTGGAAGAAACCCAATTGATGGCTTTGTTAAACGTGTTTTCTGGAAGTATTTCAGCTTCCAATTGTATCGAATTTTCTGTTTGAACAGTTGTAATGCCCTCAGTGATACTGATGGATGATGCTCTGAAGTGGTCAATCATTTCTACTTCTTGGCTACAAACATCTAATTCTGTGCTGCCATCCATTAACCGAGCCGTGAGTACATATCCAGTCCCAAGCGTGGGCACGCTTACCAGATTGTATGTTACACTTGCAGTCACATCACCAAAATCATCTACTGATGAAGTGCCAGTACCTAATACCACATCATCCTTACTCAATTCAATCATGACCTCCCGAGCCCCTGTAATGCTGACAGGAACATCAACTGAAAAAGTTTGGAAAGGCTGAAGCGTAGCTGGTAGCTCTCTGCAGAATACACTTTCAGCACCTACAATAGAAACAAAAACTTCAATCTGATCTGTAAAAACCGCATCACCAGACTCGGTATCTACAACCGTCGCAGTGATTGTAGCTGTAGTGTTTAACGTCTTTCCTCGAAGTTTCCCCGTTTTAGGGTTAACATGCACAGCATCAGGATCCGATGAAGACCATACCACTTCCTGAATAGAAGCATCCAAAGGATAGACTACCGCTTCAAGGGGCGTCTCGGTATAATGTTTGATGGTAATGTTATCACCATTGGTAATGTCCACACTTGACACAGAAGTAGTCAAATATGGAATAGCTGTAATTTCTTTGGTTGCTGTGAAACCACCGTCAGTACTAGTAGCAGTAATAGTGGTAGTACCCGATGAAGCCACAGATGTCACTACTCCATTGTCATTGACAGTCGCTACTGCAGGATCACTTGATTCCCAGTTGATACCTTTATTAGAAGCATTGACGGGTGAAAAGTCAACGGACAGGCCTGCAGACTTGCCTTGCATCACTGTTGTAAGAGGCTGACCTAACGAAATTCCGGTTACAGCAATTTTATCCCCGTTACCAGAACGTTTAGGCGCTTTGGTGAAGTCCCATGTCTGAATCTGAAAAGAAGAATAGGTTGATTTATTGCCATTGTTTTGGCAAACAATCTCATTATCAGCCTGAAGGTATTCTAATGGAACATCGAGCTCAAAAACTCCAAACCATCCCAAAGCACCACGGCCTAATTCACGACCTCTCCAATCAGACGGATCCGTTTCGACCCGGAGAACATGCCCATTGATTGAAATTTCCATTTTTTGCCAGTTTGGCGTTTGAACTCCAATCCGTAGTTGCGCTTCACCAATAGCCGGAATCGCGACATTATTAACATGACCCGTAAAACTTTGTCTCCCTGCTACTTCGACATGACAAAGCTGACTTCCAAAAGTATTGGTGGCACTTGTCAAAGGTTCACCCATGAATTTCGTTTCTACTGATTCCTGATCGATGATCACATTATCAGCAAATTCATAATCAAGAATTATTGTCGCACTCTTTTCTAATAAAATAGAAGCTGGTGCCGCATTCATTGACTCACGATCAAGCACCGGTAGATCTGAACTTGTGTTCAAATAAAGATGCTTGGTGTTGACACTTACTATTTCATTCTGATAATCATCAAACAGGTTAAGTTCAATCGTGGTTGGGTCCAACTCCAGGTTACTCAAAATCAAATAAACATGGTTCCCGTCCACATAGGCATCTGCCAGAATATCTGGATCCCCTGTTTTTGTATCAATACGCGTGCCTTTCACATCGCTCCATTGCTCGAAAAAGAGAATATTAGCACTCCACTCCCATTCTGTATGATCGTATCTGCTTTTTCCTGCTTTTTCTGAATAATCTCCTATCGGATCCATCAAGGTCGTCGGGTATCTCCGTGTTAAGTTGCCATTAGCATCGAACCAATCTCCCCATTGTGCCTTGGCTGGTGCAAAAGGCATGGTTAAAACTACTTGCGATGGGCGTTCAAGGAATTGCAGAAACATCTGATTGAAAGGCCGTAGATTCTCCCAGTCTCTTCTTTTATAAGGTAGGTCATCTACCAATGGAGAAACACTTCCAAACTCAGACAAAACAATATCTTTTCGCTCATCGTTTTTGAAAATATCATACCATTCCATCAAATCAAGCATGGCTTCAATATGACCTCCGGTTCGAATAATACCTGTATCATTGGCTTTAGGCCAATCATAAATATGCACTCCATGAAAGTCCATATTCTCACCGGTAGCATCTATATAAGCCTGCCACATTCCATCCCACTGAAACCAACTGTCTTTGCTATGAGGCCAAATCTCACTCTCCAACATATTGTCATACTGAGGATAGATGTCCTCAGTAGAATAATCATAGTAGAATTGCGTGTTTTGACGATACACTAAATCACCAGCATGAAAATCATGTTGCCCCCAGGTCATCCCTCCAATTTTTGGAGCCTTATCTCCAAGCAAGGCTCTTGTTTGAAATGCGACCTCATTATGAAATTCAAAAAGTTTTTCAGGGCTTGTCAAAAACATATAATGAGTAGTCAACATGTCCATATCAGGCTCATTGATACATTCCCAATAAGTAGGAAGTGGCTCACCCAAATCACCCTCTGATTTTGCGAAATACTTATCTAAATAGTTGGCTACTAAAAAAGCTGAAGCATCTACATCCCAAGTCTGCCAGCCATTATTCATCCAGCCATTATTATCCCAAGCAATGGTTGGATATATTGGAGCAGGGTTCATTCCCATGATCATGTCTCCTTTGCCTTCATACTGATAATCATTTGCAAAATTGGGATCTGTCTCATACCAATTTTTCAAATCGGCACCTTGAACTGCCATGTCTTCTACATCAGGCCAATGTGGTTTATTGGGGTCTTCATTCATTAGACGGCTCTTCCATGTTGCGGAACCATTGTCTCTGCCGAAATAAACATCCAAGTCATTGATCAAATAATCCAGCATATCTTCATGCCCATTCCATTCCCGATCTGTCCAAGAAGAATGGATGGTCATGTGTCGCTCTCGCCCAAAGTCAGAAATCCCATCCACAGAGTGTTTTATGTTCAAATTGACATCTACTTCAACTTGAGCGACCACATTGATAGTGCTTAGAAAAAAAAGACATGCACCTATTAGTGTAGTAATTCTTATCATCATATTTTAATCTTTATTCTGGAACTTCCCCGTCGATATCTACCTACCCAGTTAACAGTTCCTTTAGTTCTAATGGTAGCGTCATTAATCCGACTACCGTGCTGTTTTGTTAAACCATCGTAAAACATTATTAGTGACGTCTCGACGTGAGAAGAGATCTAAAGGACAATGGCCTTTTACATTTCGTAGATAGATTCCTCCTACCGTCGGAATGACAAGCCTCAACTAAACAGCATTGAATCCGACTATACCATGATTCAAACGTAATACTTACGGTTACCATCCAGACGTGCCAAACGGTGCATATACAGTTGGTATTTGCAACATATCCACGTTAACCACTGTAAATCAATTAGTTATAATATGATACAAAGGACTGCACATAAACTGTACATGGACTAGTAAGAATGATTTGAGGTTTTAGCTATTGTTAGAACCAGCACTGGGTGCTTGCTTATTGACATATTCTGAGGGTGTACAACCGAACCTTTCTTTAAATCTTTTACGAAAGACATTGAGGTCATTGTACCCTACTCTCCAGGTCACTTCGGACACATTGTACTGACCTAACTTTAGAAGCTCCCCGGCATGTTTTAAACGAACATCTCGAAGAAAGTTAATGGCTGTTTCTCCAGTCAATGCTTTGATTTTTCTATTGAGATGGTTCCTCGAAAAACCATAAGCATCTGCAAGTTTGTCTACGTTAAACTCAGGTTCCGAAAGATTTTCTTCTATTATTGATAGAATTTTTTCTATAAAATCAGCATCTACGGGCGAATTAGACACCAGCATTGGATTGATTTCAATTTCTTTAACATAAGTATTCCTGAGTATCTCTCTGTTTTGAATGATGGATAAAACATTTGTGTACAACACTTGCGAGTCAAAAGGTTTTGCTATGTACGCGTCTGCACCTGCTGCAAAACCATCTATTTGATTTTCGACCGTGCTTTTTGCTGTTAGAAGCACAATCGGAATATGACTGGTTTTTTCGTCTTTTTTGATCTTAGACAATAGCTGAATCCCATCCATATTGGGCATCATGATATCACTCAATACGATATCTGGGTTTTTCTCAAGACATAAGTCATAGCCCTTTTGCCCATCTTCAGCTTGTAAAACCATAAACTTGTCAGAAAAAATATCAGCAATTACTGCTCTTAATTCTTGATTATCTTCAACAATGAGGAGAGTGTATTTGATTGCTTCTTCGGATGACTTGAGTGACTCCTTTTCCCTATCTACGACTTGATCACTGAGATTATTAATATAAACTTCCTTCTGTTCATTATTGCTAATTTGCCTATCACTAATTCTAGGCAAATACACCTTGAAAATTGATCCTTTCCCCTCTTGACTCTCAACCGTTATTTCTCCTTGGTGCAGTTCCACCAAGCCTTTAATCAAAGAGAGTCCTATTCCAGTACCACTGTTAATGATTTTGCTTTCACCCGCTCTATGAAAATACCGCTGAAAAATGAAAGGCTTATCACTTTCCTTAATCCCAACCCCTGTATCACTGACTTGAAATAATAGCTTTTCCTTGAATGGTTCGATCTCTAATTTAACCTTTCCATTTTTAGCCGTGAATTTCAGGGCGTTTGATAACAGGTTATAGATTATTTTTTCGACACAGTCTGGGTCAAATGATAGGAAAATTGTTTCATGTGAACATACTAAACTAAGTTCTATTTCTTTTTGCTCTGCAAGTGGCTCAAAAGTCTGTAAAATATCACGCGAAAATTTCACCGCATCGAGCGATTGTAAACTTAGTTGCATTTTGTCCTGCTCTAGTTTTCTGAAATCAAGAATCTGATTCACCAGACGCAACATCAAATCAGAATTTTGCTTGATGATATTCAAGTTCTTAATCTTTTCAATGGTACTAAGCGTTTTGTCTTTGATCAGATTTTCAAGTGGAATGGAAATCAATGTCAACGGCGTTCGGAATTCATGAGAGATATTGGTAAAAAACCGCAATTTTGATTGTGTTACTTCTTCCGCATTTTTCTTTTCTATCTCGGCGATAAGCACCTCTTTTTTACGGCTTACCAAGTATCGATTTAGTCTATAAAGCAGATACATAGCAAAAAGAAAAAGTATCAAATAAACGAAATAGGCCTTAGTGCTTAATAGTGGATGAGGTTTAATATTGATTTCAAGTTGAATAGGTTCATCGGTCCATACATTATCGCTATTTGATGCGCTTACTTTCAGTATGTACTCACCTGATGGAATATTGGTGTATTTGGCTATTCTATAGTTGACATTAGTTCGTGTCCATATCTCATCAAATCCTTCTAGTTTATACTTGTACTTCACTTTTTGCGGTGAGTTGAAATGAAGTCCGTCAAACCCAATCGAGAAGCTGTTTTGTCCGTGTAACAGTTCGACGGATTCAGTATGTTCCATGCTGTGCTCCAACACTGTATTCCCTTGATATTTGATTCCAGGTCGAACTACTTCATTGAGTATGCTGAGTGATGAAAAATACAAGCGTGGTTTGATGCTATCCATTCGAATCTGCTCAGGGTAAAAAATGTTAAACCCATTAATTCCCCCAAATATTAATTGACCATTTTGCCTGCTGCAGCTTACCAATTCTTCAAATTCATTCCCTTGCAGTCCGTCCGCTTCGTCATAATTGACAATGTCCATGGTCACAGGATTGAATCTCGAAATCCCTTGATTGGAACTCAACCAAAGGTTACCTTCTCTATCTTCTTCGATTGCTTTAATTGAATTGCTAGGAAGTCCATCTTGATCAGAGATGGTACGGAATCGAATAGAGTCATTGCTGATAATCTCCTCTACTCCTATTAACCCTCCTCCCATGGAACCCATCCAAATCTTTCCATTTCCTGCTTGAAATAGTTTCAGAATGTATTCATTGATTAGAGTATTTGACGACTTTCCTTCTCTAAAAACATTGAAAATTGGTTGTGCCTGATTCAACTCATCCTGTGAAACAAAATTGAGCCCTTTGTCCGTTCCTATCCATAAATTCCCCTGCCTATCATACAGAATACTGCGTATTATATCTGACGATATAGCATGGGGATTATCAATTTCAGGGAGAAATTTTTCGCTTCCTATGATTGTTCCATTCTCATCTGTTTTAAACCTCCAAAGACCTTCTCCATAGGTTCCCACCCACAACGTAGAATCATTTTGCAACTCAATATCAAAAACAAAACTAAGTGCTTTGGCATGTTCAGATTGAGCCTGTAATTCCATCGTTTTTGGATCCAATGAAATCAAGAAAGTCGGATGGCTTGTCCCCAACCATATCAAGCTTTTTCTAACAGATGAACGAGGCGTAAATTGTTCATCGATTGCATAGACCCTGTTGTACTCTCTCGGGTAATTTTTCATCGACACTTGACCAAAGCCTCCTGCATATTGATACTTGTTATCACCCACCAAATAATTCAACCCACCTTGTTCAGTACCAATCCATAAATTCTGTTGGCTATCCTCAAAAACAGCTCTGATGTGATCATCAAACAAGGAATTTTCATTCATTGTTTTTCGATAATGCTCAAAATAGCGATCATTTTGTCCCATGAGATATACACCCCCACCGGTTGTACCCACCCATACTCGATTGTCATCCACGACCAAAGCTGTCACAGGGCGATTGGGTAACCCGTTTTTACTCCCTGTCTTGTAATGATTCACTAATTCAAAATCATTACGCTCCAATTTGAAGGCATATACACCCAGCCGATTGCCAAGCCATAATGTGCCATTTTGGTATTGTAGGCTATTCCCAGGTAGGTAAGCTATAGTACGAAGTTGAATTTCATCCTGCTCATCAAAGCTGACACGAGAAACGAATTCGCCAGCAGCGACTAATATTGAATCACAATAATGAAGCGCTTCAACATTGCCTAATTTCTTACTATACTCTATTTGTGCAAGATCGGCTGGTGAATTATTGATTCGTACCAAACTGGAATTTAAACCCAGCCATATTTTACCTTTCTTGTCCTTAAATATCATCCGAACCACCACCTTACTCAATGAAGTATCGATTCCATCCAGACCAATTGAAGATTGTGAAACGACCTTTGACATGGTATCGTCCATTTCTAACCTAATCAGTGATTGCCAATTGCCAATCCAAATCGAATTTTTGTCGATCAAGAAGGATGAAATGTCATTTGTTGTCAATTGATGTGGAGGAGCGTTCTCTATCTTAAAACTCGTAAACTCTTCAGTTATAGGATTGAACTTACACAGTCCTTTGCCAAAGGTAGAAAACCAAATATTGCCTAAATGATCCTCCGCAACCTTATTGATCATGTTACTACTGATACTGTTGGACGATTGGTTAATTCTATAACTTTTGCTCGTATAACCATCAAACCGAAATAGGCCGTCCAATGTGGCTAACCAAATGAACCCTCTACTGTCTTTGAAAACATCTTTGATATCATGTTGAACAATGCGCTCTACTTTTTTAATAGAGATGCCTGCACTTATGTGTTGACTATTTTGGGCCGAACAGAGGAAAGTCAATTGACCTATGATAAACAAAGTCAAAAGAAGAATATTCTTACCCATGTGATACTTTTTCGAATTCAATATTTTCACTCTGCTCTTTTCAAGAGTTAAACCTCCTATTTATGCCCTGCATTGACTAGAATACAGCTTGCAATTTGGTGGATTTAGAGCAGATAAATCTATCTTATGCCATTGTTGCAATAAAAAGATCTATCTAACAATAACTTTAGACTTCAAATTGTCGCCAATCAAAAGGAACAACCCAGCATTCATATTGCTCGGTAGCTCCAAATAAGTCAAACTATTTTCCTGAGAAATACGGTTAGGATAATATTTTTTTCCTAATAAATCGACCAAGTAAATTTCACCTGATATGGCAGGTGAAATCGTTAAGCGTCCGCCATAAAAGGGATTCGGAAATACATGATACGATTCTTTTTCAATAAATCTATTTGTACTTGACAACACTTCATTCGAATCAAAATAATCCATGGCGTGATTGAATGCTGCAATACCGACTTTTTCACCGATTTTCCTTCCTGGTATGTCATCAGCTGGCGGGTGATTTCCTGCCCATATTCTGGATAAGCTACATTGATCCGAAGCATCTCGATAAGTAGCCCATTGTAGCGTAACCTCTACGCTCGGTCCTTTTTCAAATGCCAAAAATTCATCCTTCTTTGCAACGAAACTACCCATCCCTCCAGGAAAATATTCACTTCCAGTGAGTAATGTTAATACTTCCGCTGCCGCCCGGGAAAAAGTAGAGTGTCCTGAAACATACCCAGCAAAAGGGGGTGTCACAAATGAGGGTTGTTGATACGGCCACCAATTCTCTGCCAATATCCAATCGACACCTGCTTGATTGTCTTCTGAATCGTCACTAAAATCTTGCCCTCGCCATGTATAAAGTTTAATTTTCCCTACATGTTCATCATTTTTTCCAGCCAAAGGATCTCCAATTTCAACTCGCTCTATAAAACCTTCTTTTAAAGGAATACCTTCCAAATCGAAATCCTGTTCATTCGATTCAGAACTTTGACCTTTTCCTGCCATGTATCTGATTGCTGAGATCGGTCTGATGTAATCATGCCAGCCCTTTATACTCCAGGCAGAAATAGCGGCATCATGCATTGCGCCACCTAAAATGAAATAGCTTTTAACATCCCATTCTAAATCACTTAGTTTATCACCTTCCCCCTCTATCTTTTTATGAGTTTCAGGATGATCACTGACATAATTGAGTAGAGTAAACCAATGTCCTGGTGGGGATTCAGAATCAGGTCCATTCGCCCAATATTCAGCCAATACTCTCGTATAATCTCCTCGGGGCACTAACTGTTCTTCATAAATTTGATTGGTTATCGGGTTTATGGATCTTCCTTGACTAATGTCACCGCCACCTTCAAAATCATAGAATGAATCATACTCATTGAAATCTTCTGGAAGAAGATCAATATTAAGGTTCCCTATACTTTTAGGAGAAATATCCCACATTACTCCATCTGAAGGATCAAGATGGGAACCCCACATAGACACCATCGAAAAACCCTCCTTGTATGCAGTGCTAGAAGCATTTTCTTCTAAGTCTGAAAGTTTTGGAGGTTCGATAGGATTATAATAAACTTTGAATTCGTTTCCATCTCTGGCAAGAATTGAAAGCTCAGTTTGTTTTAGAAAAAAAGGTTTTACATTTCCCCATTCAGGGCTAATAAATTCAGGGGTGGAACCTTCAATCCAGTTTCCACCTTGGTCCATAAAAGTATTGAGTTGTAATGGCTGCCAACGATTCGGATTCTCACACGTTGGGTTCCCAGGAAATTGAGGACTTAATGGTGAATTTTGCGGTTCATAGGACAAATTATCATAATTAAAAACTTCTCTTGAACCATCAGAAATCCCATAGGCGATCATCTTGTCCGCGATATAATTCCCTATCGATGCATGTTGTCCATTCTGATAATTGGTACTGCTGTAACCTGCATCAAACCCCAACTGGTTCATCAATGCGTAGTTTATTCCGGTAGTTTTTATTCTAGATGGAGATTTCGAAAACCGTGACTCAAGCATTTGAAACGCAGCATGACTTAAGGCCTCTTTGATGCCTTCAGTCTTTTCATCTTCACCCATTTCTGAAATCACCGTTAGCAACTCCTCTTCATAACTCAAGTAGGTAGACCCTTTTTGGCTATACAATGCCCAAACATCATACAAGACCGCACTTACATGGAATAAATTACGAGCGTGCACAGTTGGTCTTGCATAATCTCCTCTTATCGCCGAAAGCAAAGCTTCATTCCACAATCTCGCTACAGAGTAAGAAGAATTAAGAAATTCTTGAGACATATCTACAGAAACAGATACTAATTCACCGAAACACGCCCCTTGCTCTAACACGGATATTTGTCCAGATGATGTCAGACCCCATTGAACACTTATATTTCCAGTTCCTTGCCCTTCTAAAATATGACCATTCTTTATGGTCCATATAGCATTATTTCCTTCTTCTAAATCATAGGAATAAGATTCTATTTTCATTACTCCAGAGGTGGTCGCTCCTTGAATTTCTTTAGACGATAAATAACTGCAACTTCCATCATCCAAAGTAGAATTTGGTTGAAAACTGCAAGAATTAGGATCGGTACAGCCTGCAACCTTATTGCTTTCTATATCAATCGTTACAAATTCATTCTCTCCTTCCGTAATTGATATAAATTTATTGATAGGAAGGTTAAGAATCGTTTCTTCTTCTCCAGATGGCCATCTTACTTTTAATGAAGAAACAGTTTCACTAGTTCCCAAACCAAAATGAACAGGTTTAAGACTTTGAGTCATGAAACCAGCTCCAGTATAATACTGATATTGCTTTTGGCCAGTGCCATAGGTTAACTCTAAATAGGTTCCAATGGCATCCCTATTCGATATGGTGCCGATTAGTGAGACTTGTAACCAATTAGGATGATTATCATTGATCCCAACTATTTGATTATCATAAAATACAAAAGGGTGATTGCGGTCTGTTGTTAGCATATCTAAATCCCCATCTGCGTCCATATCACATGTTTCTAGACAAAAACTTGTAGAAACTAAGTCAAACCCGCTTTCCGATGTTTTATTCTCAAAAGATAAAACCCCGTCTTGAGATGTATTTCTAAAATAGGTATTGGACTCTCTGGCCTGATATCCAGAAGCTACCAGTAAGTCCGATCTACCATCCATATCCATGTCGGCCCATTGAGTTTGCCAAGCCCAACCTGTACTGTCCATGTCAAGCTCAGATGCCATATTTTCGAAGGAATTTCCATTTCTAATCCAGAAAGTATTTGCATCTATATCCGTGATGTAGAGGTCCATTTGACCGTCCCCGTTGGCATCTGTCCAAGCAGCACCCATATTGTTACCAATGTCTTCCAGTCCATAGTTGCTTGTTTGGATTTGAAAAGACTGACCCAATTGATTTACAAGCAATTCATTGGAATCATCATCATTGATAAACAATAGATCAATCCATGCATCTTGATTTATATCAATAGGTAGTACCATCCAGGTAAGTGAACCTTCAGTAGAAGCAATTAAATGAGACACATCTTCAAACTGACTACCATCTATGTTTTTATAAAGTCTACTTTTCGTGCAAAGTGCCCAACTTGATACAAGTAGATCCAATAAACCATCACGGTTATAATCCACCCAGACCGCACTGGCAGAATAGCAGTCTGATGAAATCGGAAGTCCACTTTCTGGGGTAAAATCGGAGAAAGTGCCATCACCATTGTTTTTATAAAGTTGATTGAATTTGTAATTGCTTAAGAATAAGTCTGGGAAACCATCATTATTGAAGTCACCCCAAGATGCACCATTTTTAAAAGTCCCATCATATGCGAAGGGAAGAAAAGGCATCGTCAGGTCATGGTCGTATTCATCATGTAATCCCGATGAAATAGTTACATCCGAGAAAGTTGCATCCTGATTGTTTTGAAAAAATCGACTCTGAGTAGTTGGAGATATAACTGAAACATCCTCATGAGCCACAACATAAAAATCTAAAAAACCATCTTTATTGTAATCACAAACCGCTACACCGCTGTTGTTTTTCAATTCCTCTACTCCAATAAGATTTTTAGATTCAAAATACTGCGCATAGTTTACACATGGCAGTAAATACCAAAATGATAACAGCAATATTTCTCTCTTCATTCTTCCCACATTATGCCAAAAAAGGCGATGCACAATGCATCGCCTTTAATATTATTGATTTCTAACGAATTAATTATCGTTTTTCAACTTCGATCAAGTAGATGTCGTCTATTAATACATCACTGATACCCCAAGTTCTAGCCCACCAGTTTTGATTGAAGTCACCAGCAGATGAAATATCAAATGATATAGTAGTCCACTCAGAACCTAGGTCTTTAAGCAAGTATTTACCTGAACCTAAGTCACCCCAGCCGCCAAATCCAGCACTGAAGAAAGTAATGAATGCATCTTCCAAACATTCGTTTTCATCAACTGCAGGATCACAATTAGCTGATGAATGAGCCAAAGCTACTCCAGCAGAAAGTACTTTAATCTTCATAGAGAAATGGTAGTCTTTACCCGTTTCAATGGATACAGTACCGTTACCTACTAACAATGGAGACGCATCTGATGCCAAAGTGTTAACCATTTGTGCACCAGCAGTCCCTGAATAAATATCAGTCATTGGAGTTCCCTCTTCTGTTGACGTCAATGTTCCCCATGGATCCTTAACAGTAAAAGATCTTCCGTCCTGAGTAAAGTAAATATTTCCAAACGTATCGTTGTGGAAATTCTGCTGATAATGAGGCCAAGACTGAAGTCCTGTAGCTTCATCAATCCACATGTTTTCAAATCCAACTGGACCGAATTCAGATTGAGTCAAAACATGATCTGTTACTTCACTAGCAACTACGCCATCAAGTCCTTTGATAGCACCAGCAGCATAATCAATTATCAGTGAATCAGAAGCATATATTTCAGCAACTGTAAGATGAATAACATTGGCAGCGTCACCTGACACGGCTACAGCGCTCACAGGCAAGTTGCCAGTGACACCAAAGTTCTGATAGTCTACAGTGAATGAAGCAGCAGCATCTGTAACCGTTGCAGCATCAACATCATGACTATAAGTCATTGAGATAGTTGTTCCATCAACAACAGCAGAAGCAGTTACTTCTAATGGAGCGAAAACTTCGATCAACTCAGTATAAGAAGCAACATCTTCTCCAGCTGGAGTAGTTCTTGTCGCCGTAACAGTCATTCCGTATACACCAGTAGCTGTAAATACAACTTCTTGTAAACTTCCAACATCCACAGTTACGTCCGCAGGGGCATTATCGCCAGTAAAGCTTACAACAGTGCTATTAGGCATACCTACTGAAAGATTCTCAATAGATACTGCTTCACCTGTAGTCACCACATTTTTAGCACCATTTTCAAAAGTAAAGTCTCCTGAAGAAGCTGACATATCAACTACTGCCAAAACTTCGTCAAATACTTCAACTGAATAACTTAATGTATTCGTAGGTTCTGTAAAACTACCGCCGAACATTCTAGTTGAAGTCACAGTATAGTTACCGGCTTCAGTAAAAGTCAATTCAACAGAAGCACCTGTAAGATCACCTGGTAATGTAACGCCTGCACTTGGTGTAACAGACCATTCTCTAGAGTCAGCTTCCATATCACTATCAGTGAATGTTTCCGCTACTCCTACAACAGTCACAACATCAGCACCTGTCTCTGAATCCGGTGTATCAATTGGATCTGCATCGTCTTCACAAGACATAGCAAAGACCGCTACGCCCATCATCATAAAAGCTAATAATTTTTTCATATTCTTTGTATTTAATTTAGTTATCAAGCACCAAGATAGATCGATAGCCATCATTTATCCCAAATAAACAACTAGACAAAAACTATACAACTGCATTTTTTTCATTTCACAAAATAGGGTCAAACGCTCATAAACAGCCTATATTAAGACTAAACATGCATAAAAACATAATTTTAAGAACTGGACATTTTTGATTTTGATTGTTAATTTGGTCCAAATAAATTGTCGTGTTCAATAATCTCATTCATTTATATTTTGAATGTTTGCGTTATCCAGTTTATAAATACCATATAGACATTTACTAGACAATTAATTTTCAAGCTTATGTATAATGCGAAAACTGATGGTGAATATGTATATTGACAAAGGATTTTATAGCTTTCAACAGAATGACGACCACACTTTTTTCTAAAATTCTTAGGCCCACTTTTCTACTAATTAGTTTTGGTTCTATTCTTCTTAGTTGCAATACCGAAATGCCAGATAAAAACATTTCAGAGAAAAAAAAGACAGCTTCTCTCCTAGAACTTATTCCTTCCACTCAAACCGGTATCACATTTAAAAATGTAGTGGAAGAAAAAATGGAAACACTGTTTGAGTATTTCCTCTATGTCTACAATGGTGGCGGAGTTGCTGTGGGTGATATTAATAATGATGGTTTAGTAGATATCTATTTTTCTGCCAATGAAACATCAAACAAGTTGTACCTCAATAGGGGTGATTTCACTTTTGATGACATAACGATTGATGCAGGTGTTGCTGGTTCTTCTAGCTGGACCAATGGTGTCTCTATGGTAGATATTAACCACGATGGTTTTTTAGACATTTATGTTTGTTTAGGGGGATGGCAAGACACTCCTTTCGAAAGAGAAAATTTACTCTTCATCAACAATGGTGATTTGACATTCTCAGAAAGTGCAAAAGAATATGGCTTAAATGATTCGGGCTATTCGATCCAGGTATCATTCTTTGATTTAGACAATGACAATGATTTGGATATGTACCTTATCAATAGGCCTGATACCTTCAATTTAACAGTTGAACAATATGCTGAACGAAAACTCAACCCTCCTAACGATTGTCGCGATAAACTTTATATCAATGAAAACGGAGTGTTCAGTGAAGAAAGTAAGTCCAGGGGTTTAGGTCAAAATTATGGTCATGGACTTGGCATTATAACATCGGACATAAACAATGATGGGTTCACTGACATATTTATCACCAATGATTTTGAAGGGGAAGACTACCTATATATGAATCAAGGCAATGGTGTTTTTAAAGAAAGAATCAAAGAAAGCACCAATCACATATCCTACAATTCCATGGGAATCGACATTGCAGATTTGAATAATGATGGTTTTGAAGAAGCTGTAACATTGGAAATGCGTCCATCGGATTATGTCCGATCAAAAACCTCCATGCCGGCCATGAGCACTGAATTATATAACGACATAATCGATGGAGGAATGCAAAAGCAGTTTATGCACAACATGCTTCTTTTGAACAATGGAAACTCTTTTTTCAACGACATCTCTCAGTACGCTGGAATCTCAGAAACAGACTGGAGTTGGTCTGTGTTATCTAGTGATCTTGACAATGATGGACTGAGAGATTTATTCATTACCAATGGAATGAGAAGAGATATTGCGGAACGAGATGTCGAATACCGTATCTCAAAATATGTTGAAAGCAACAAGAAAAACTTCAACTCTAAAAAAGAAGCAGAAACGAAAGGGTTAACAGACATCATTAATCTTTACAAACCAATTAAAGAAAGGAACTACCTATTTCAAAACTCAGGAAACTTGAAATTTTCAGAAGTATCAGAAAAATGGGGCTTCAGAAGTCGTAGTTTTTCCAATGGAGCTGCAGTAGCAGATTTGGATAATGATGGAGACTTAGATGTTATTGTTAATAACCTTGAAGACGAAGCTTACATTTTTAAGAATAATGCCAGTGAACTTAATAATTTCCTGTCCATTAATTTAAATGGGCCTTCGAAAAACAAAAACGGATTAGGTGCCAAACTATGGGTTTTTCATGCAGGTAAAACCCAATACTTTGAAAACAAAACAGTCCGCGGTTATTTATCATCTAGTGATCCCAAAATCCATTTTGGTTTAAATCAAGATAATACTGTGGATAGTATTTTGGTAAAATGGCCCGATGGAAAATATACGTTTTCAAAGAATATAAAGGCCAACCAATTGATTTCCATGAATTACTCATCATCTTCGGAGGAAAATAGATTGAAAGAAGCAAGCAAACCTATTTTCAATTCAGCTACAATCAAGATGATTTCCAAACCGATGATTCATCAGGAAAATTCATTTGATGAATATCAAGAGCAAATACTATTGCCACACATGTTTTCAAAAAATGGCCCTTTCATATCAACAGGTGATTTAAATGGAGATAATGAAGAGGACTTCTTTATAGGTGGTGCTTCTGGCCAATCAGGTCAAGTTTATTTGAGTAAAAACAGTCATTATACCAGAGCATCATCAAACCTTTTAGAAAAAGATAGAAGTTATGAAGACATGGGATGTTCATTGGTAGACCTTGATAAAGATGGAGATTTGGATTTAGTGGTTGCAAGCGGAGGAAGTGAATTCACAATCGGTTCTAAATACTATCAAACCAGGATTTATTACAATAATGGAAAAGGGCATTTTAATAAGAGAGATTTTCTTCCCGTTGCATTTAGCTCATCCTGTGTGGTGCCTGAAGATATAGACCATGATGGAGACATAGATTTATTCATAGGTGGGCAAGTGATTGCCAATGAATATTTAACTCCTCCTAAAAGTTACTTTTTCATGAATGAAAATGGACAGTTCGAAAATAAAACAAGAACTATAGCTCCAGAATTTGACACACTAGGCATGGTGTATTCTGCAACTTGGGCCGACTTAAATCAGGATAATCAAAAAGAATTTATAGTTGTCGGCGAATGGATGCCCATTACAATCTATGAATATCGACAGGACGTGCTTGAAAATGTAAGCGGTAAATATTTGGGCGATCTAAAAACAGAAGGCTGGTGGAACACGGTGCAAGCGAATGACATTGATCAAGATGGAGATTTGGACTTAATCTTAGGCAACCTAGGTGAGAATTATAAATTTCATGCTTCAGAAAAAAAACCATTTGAAGTATTTGCAGGTGACTTTGATAAAAACGGGACGCACGATATTTTTCTTGCGAAGAACTTAGATTACCGAAAAGTACCCATTAGGGGAAAAGAATGCACATCTCAACAGCTACCACAAATTGGTGAGAAATATGAAACATTTGAAGCATTCGCTTTTGCAGATATAACAGAAATTATTGGTACTGAAGTTGAAAAAGCACGACATAAAAAAGCTCATTTATTTTCTAGCATAATCCTTGAAAATTTAGGAGATCAATTTGTTTTAAGAAAACTACCAAAAGAAGCTCAATATTCAACCGTGCAAACCATGTTAATCTCAGACTTCAACAATGACGGTATCAAGGATTTACTGCTTGCCGGCAACAATTTGGATGTAGAAATTGAAACCACTCCTGCTGACGCTTCAGTTGGATATCTGTTGTTAGGTGAAGGAAAATTGAGTTTTAAAGCTGTACCAATTAATCAAAGTGGATTTTTCATTCCACAAAACGTAAAAGACATGAAATTGATAGATCAAGGTGATCGTAAAGGTGTATTAATCGCCATTAACAATGAGCAAATGGAGTTTTTTGAAATTAATCAACAATGAAAGTAGTAGTTAGTTATATTTTTATCGGTTTATGTTTTGCATGCAGTTCAGTTGATAAAAAATCAACTTATGAAGATGATCTTCAATTTTTAAAAGATAAAACGCCCATAGTTGAATTGAAATTAGAGAATGCTCGATTAATTGTTTCTCCAAGACACCAAGGTCGAGTGCTGACCAGTAGTTCCCAAGGTCCAACAGGTCAGAGCTACGGTTGGTTTAGTCGAAAACATTTTACAAATGGAACTGATACAATCAACAATGTTGGAGGAGAGGATCGTCTTTGGTTTGGTCCTGAATACGGTAAATTCACGCTTTTTTTCCCTCCAGGAAAAGAGATGATCGGAGAGAATGTCAGGGTTCAAAGTGCAATCTCAACAGAACCCTATAACCTTATAGCATCAAATAATTCATCAGTTTTTTTTGAGAAAGAATTGCAACTCTCAAATTACAGTGAATTCAATTTCAAAATTCTTTTGAAGAGAGAAATTGAATTACTAAGTAAATCTGCGATTAAAACAACACTCGATATTGATTTCACTGATGGAGTCAGTTCCGTAGGTTTTGTTTCCAAAAACACCATGATCAATAAAAATTCAGAGTCATGGACAAAAGAAACAGGCCTCCTTTCAATTTGGAACCTAGGGACATTTCCACCAAGTGATCAATTAATAGTCATACTGCCTTTATCTTCGAACAAAGGGAAGGTTACACAATATTGGTCCGAAGTTGATACGAGCAGATTGAAAATTCGTAATAATACTGCTTTCTACAAGGGTGATGCTAAAAATCTACACAAAATTGGTATTCCGCCTTCGGATGCAAAATCTATTTTTGGAAGTTATGATACAAAAACAAAAGTGCTGAACATAATAAAATATTCACTCAGCTCTGACTCATCCTATGTCAATTCCTTATGGGACAAAAATGCGGATCCATATCTAGGTGATGCGATAAATGTTTTTAATGACGGTACTACTCTGGATGGTGCAGGTCCCTTTGGACCTTTTTACGAATTAGAAAGTTCTTCTTATTCTAGCGAGTTAGCCGCTGGAGATAGTATTTTGCATGAGCATTTCACCTTTCACTTTGAAGGAGAAATCAACCAGTTAGATAAAATTTGCCAAAAAACGCTAGGCATTTCCATTGAAAATATTTCATCGGTTTTTCAATAAAAAAGGGAATCCAATAAATGAACTCCCTTTTCATAAAATCTTTATTCAATATTTTTTCAACTCAACCCATTTCCTAAGGCAACGATGATAATTCCTACAATCATACATGCCAATCCGAAATACAAGAATCCTTTGGCTTTTCCAGATGCCTTGGCCCATTCTTTTGTAACAATTCCACTTACAATTGCAGTAGCTACACACGCCGTATTAAAAATGGCATATCCAACCGTATTACCCTGATTTCCTAATTTGAAAGCTGCAAAAGCAAATAGCGCTGAAGCCGCATAATGGAAAACTGCCATAATAAGAATCAAGAATAAATTTTTCCCAAAACTTGGGGTTTTGAAATCTCCCCATGCCTTTTTCTGTGAAAGTTGCCAAGCAAAATAGGCCGCCATTACCACACCACCACTAATAAAAATTGGGAACATAACTGCTACAGCTGTAACCCATTCTGCATTTCCCGCTGCTTGTGAAGCCGCATGTAACAATGGTCTTCCTACTGCATTAGCATAGCTAAATCCAGTCGCCAAAAGACCACCTACAACTGCGATCAGAATACCCAGTCCAACTGAACCCTTTTCATTCTCTTCTTGGCTATCAGCTTTCTCATCTGCTTCTCTAATTAATCCAGCTCTACCGTTAGCAATTACTCCGATAAGTACAACAAGTATTCCACCCATTATGGTCATAAAAGCTTCCTGATTTGGCACGCCATCTACTAAAAATGGAATAATGGATCCAATCAATATGACCGTTCCGATGAAAATCGAAAATCCTAATGAAAGCCCTATATGGTTGATCGCTTTTCCCCACATCATCACACCTATACCCCAGAGAAAACTAGCTATCGCCATTTTAACAATTACATCACTTGGTACAGAAGCAAAGACATTTGAAAAACCATCTATCAAGGTTATAGATGCTATGACAGGCACTACAAACATGGTCAACATAAAAAACAGTCCCCAAGTATTTTCAAATTTGAAATCTTTGGTAAATTTTTCTGGGAGCGCATATAATCCCAACATTAATCCGGCAAAAATTGCCCAAGCTATTCCTTCAATCATGTTAATATCTTTAAGTTTAATTAATCGTTTCCTTCTTTATTTATATTGATAAATAATCGCTTTCTGAATTCCTATCCCTTCCACAGGAAGAAAAACATGACGTCCTCTATTTGTTTCATCTCCTCCAAGCCTTCTACCTCTAATCCAATTCCCATCATGGAAAATGTATTCATCAACTGGACCTATTCCTGCTTTTGCTTTACTATCTTTTATAGGTCGGAAACTTATCAAAGCCCTTCCTCCAGAAATAGTAAATTGATCTTCATCTGTATTTATTATTATACCAAAAGCATCTTCTACTTTGATTTCTCCTCTTCGAGCATATAACTCTGCTTTGACAAAATAATTCTCCATTTCAAATTCAACCTGTGGTTGTTCTTTGGATAATAAAAACCCAGTCATTCTATTCTTATTTCCTTGATATTTCAAGATATCAGTAGACAAATACTCCATTGCTTGGTACATATCACGAATAGGTTGCGTTTCCAATGGATTCACTCTGTCTATTCCAAATGGAGCAACTCCGAGGGTATTATAATTACCTATTGCAAACATTAGTTTCTGCACATATTCTTCTTTGTTCCACCAAGTTTCAGGGATTAACAGTGGATTGCCTTGCATAGTGTATTGATCACACCATTTCACAAAATCTCCTCCATAGATATCAGGACTCATAAAGTCTACATCCGGGGCTCCAGCTTTCCATATGTCAAAAACTCTAGGAAGTGGACCGCCACTAGGAAAGCCACCAGGTAAGGACATCATGCCAGTGTATTCTAACCAAGCATTGACAAACATTGGAAGGTTGTATTCTGACTTTCCCTGTTTAGTAACTTCATTCATGTAGATCGAATATTGCCAGGCCATAAAAACCAAATCCGTCCATACTCCAGTACCAAAAACTTCTGACCAGCTTCCAGATTTTTTATAATTGGACGATTTCCAGAGTTCATCTAATTCTTTTACCAGCGTTTTTTTATTTGATGTCAGGTAGTCCATTAATTCCTTAGGTACCTCACTTTTAAATGCTTTATTAGCAACTTCAGATCGGTCTCTGGAATCACCCAAGATTCCAACTTCATTTTCCACCTGCACCATTATTACTGTTTGATGCTCACTGTCTATCTCTTTGATATGTTTCATCAAAGCTGCAAAAGCTTTCGCATCTGCATGCAAAGCTTCTTTACTGAAAGCAGAAATAATCTCGACACTCCCTTCATGCTCAGTTTTAACTCTTGGGAATCTTTTGTAGTCCTTTTTCACCCACAGAGGGACATAACTTGACATCCCATTTTTCCATGTTCCAAACCAAAGGGGTATTAATCTTAAGCCTTTTTCCCTTGCCCCCTTAATCATCGCATCAACAACTGAAAAATCAAATTTCCCTTCTTCAGGTTCAATCATCTCCCAAGAAACTGCTGCCAGTACTGTATTCACATTAAGATCCACCATCTGTTGCCAGACAGAACCCTTATACTCCATATCCAGGTTCGAGTCCGTCCCCAAACTGTTCCCAAGCATTCTATAAGTTTTCCTGGGTAAGGGATTATCTCCCCCTTCCATATGTTTCAAACTACCGCTTACAGAATTAGACAATTCACCTGCCAGCATTAAAAAAGGCTTCCCATCAACAATTAATTGTGTTTTTAATTCTCCTTTTTTTAAGAATGGAAGTGATTGAGAATAAGAATTGGAGGCAGAAAAACAAACCCAACCTAGTATCAAAAGAATCATTTTGACTCTAAAACAGGCTGAATTCCATATGTTATAACTTTTGAGCATTAATTTTCTTAAGCCTTAAATTTGAATATGGTTTGGGTTTGAAATTTCTCATTTGGTTCCGTAAAAGTCCCAGGTGAATTATCGAGGTTAGGACCATTTTGCCAACGATGTGTCTCGCAACAAAACCCACGGTACTTTCCAAATTGATCACCGCTCTCTCTTTTCAAATCATCTGATGTATACTTTCCTGTATAAAGTAACATACAAGGCTCTTGTGAATTGACTTCTAGTCTCAAATCACCACTTGCACTCGTTATTTCTGCGACTTGACCCAATTCCGATTTAGGATTGTCAAAAACATAAAAATGTTCAAATCCATCACCTATCGCATCATGAACTTCCCCTATCCTCTTCCCATTTCTCAAGTCATCCACTTCTCCAGCAATATCAACCACGCCAGTCGATGCACCCGTTTCATCCAATGCCATTCTTTTACTTGCATTGACTTGTACTACATGGTTCTCAACACTTTCAGCGAAACCGGATAAATTGAAGTAAGTATGATTGGTCATTGACAAAGGTGTCTTTTTGTCTGTTGTAGCTTCATAGTTGATAACAATTTCATTCTCATTGGTCAATCTAAAAGTAACGATCGCATCAACTTTCCCTGGAAATCCTTCATCACCATCCGGAGAAGTTAATTTCATTTCCAATGAATCCTCTCCCTTTATTTCTGCTGACCAGATGCATTTATCAAAACCTTTCATACCTCCATGAAGATTATTATTTCCTGCATTTGAAGCCAACTTATATTCAGCACCATTTATGCTAAACTTAGCGTCTTTGATTTGCGAACAATAGCGTCCCACAGTGCAACCAAAATAAGGTGAGTTGTTTTTATAATTATCCGAAAAATACCCTTCCAATGTGTCAAATCCACAAGCAACTTCCCTTATGCCATCTGCAACAGGAACTTTAATAGAAGTTATGGTTGCTCCATAATTAGTGATTTTAACCTGCATTCCTCTACTATTAGAAATAGTATACAATTGGATTTCCTCACCCTCAATAGTTCCAAATAGTTCTTGTTTCATTTTCACTTATTTTTTTATACTATAATAATTTATGCCTCAAAAGGCGCTAGCTTTTTCCAGTTAAAAACAACCCCAGTTCCAGGCTCATCGGATGCTACTGCTCTATGGTTTTCAACCACCAAAGGCCTAGTAGTATATTCATCAATTGGAAAACTATGCACTTCCAACCAACCGCTATTTGGTTGTGACGAAACCAAACTCACGTGTAACTCTTGCATTCCATGAGAACACGCAGGAATCCCATATTTATCAGCCATTCTTGCAGCTTTCAACCAACCAGTGATACCGCCACAATTGGATGCATCTGGTTGCGCAAAAGAAAGTTTCGCTTGCTCAAAAGCATATTCAAATTCATGTATCGTATGGAGGTTTTCACCCATCGCCAACGGAACATTGGTCGCATCGGCTATTTTAGCAAACCCTAGATAATCATCTGGAATTGTCGGCTCTTCAAACCATGTAATATTATATTGTTCCATCCTTTTAGAACATTCTATGGCTTTTTCGATACTCATCGAATAATTCGCATCTACCATAAATGTGACATCCGGGCCAATAAATTCTCGAACCGCTTTGATTCTGTCAATATCTCTATCCAAATTCTCACTACCAATTTTGATTTTCACCGCATTGAATCCTGCAGCTAAGTAACCTTTCATATTACTCAATAGCTTCTCAGTGCTGAACATCAAATCAATCCCTCCACAATAAGCTTTGCAGGTATTTCCTTGCCCACCAGCCAATTTCCAAAGTGGTTCACCAGCCTTCTTACATTTGATATCCCACAAAGCAATATCTATACTTGACACAGCAAATGATACAATCCCTCCTCTACCGACATAGTGCATGTGCCACTCAAGGAAATCATATATTTCGTCAATTTCAGAGGCATCCTTGCCTAAAAGTGCATGGGCAATATCATGTTCGATCATTGCTTTGATTGAATGTCCTCCTTTTCCACCTGTATAAGTATAGCCTGTGCCTTGCAGACCATTTTCAGTGGTTATTGTTGTTGTGATCAACTCAAAATGCGTGTGATCCCCGTGTTTTGCATCAGACAAAACTTCCGGCAAAGGCACATTAAAGAGTCTGACTTCTATATTCTTAATATTATCTTTCATACATAAAAAAGGAGTTACCCTATGCAAAGAGCAACTCCTAACCTTTATTAAATTACTAATACTTAACGTAGAATGTTTTCTTTTCTAAGTACTGCTCGAAACCGTACTTTCCATCTTCTCCTCCACTACCGCTCAATTTATATCCATTATGGAATCCTTGATGCTGCTCACCATGTCCTCTGTTGACATAGATTTCCCCAAATTCCAGCTCATCATTCAATCTCAAAATCTTCTTCATGTCAGTAGTAAAGACCATTGCGGCAAGACCATATTCACAGTCATTTGCCCACCCAACTACTTCATCGAAATCTTTGAATTTGATCACAGGTAATATTGGCCCGAAAGCTTCTTCATGAACAACGGTCATTTCCTGTGTCACATCAGTGATGACAGTTGGTTCAAACCAAAAACCTTTTTCAAAACCAGCTCCTTGTGGCTTCTTACCACCATGAGCGATCGTAGCTCCTTCTTCAATACTTTTAGCCACCAAATGCTCCATATTTTCTAATTCGCTACTGTTGACTTTAGGACCCATGTCGATTCCTTCTTCAAGCGGATTTCCTACTTTCAAAGCTTTTGTTTTTGCTAAGAATTTTTCCATAAAAACATCATAAATGTCCTCATGAACATACATTCTTTCATTACAAGTACAAACCTGACCACAGTTATCCCATCTTGAATGAAAACAAGCATCAACCGCTTGATCTATATCTGCATCTGCAAAAACAATAGATGGCGCTTTTCCTCCCAATTCTAACTGTACATGGGTTAGATTCTGAGCAGCAGTTTTCCAAATTGATTGACCTGCCGGAGTACTACCTGTCATAGTCACCATTTTAGTAATTGGGTTAGCAACTAATGCCTCGCCTAATACTCTACCTGATCCTGTCACTACATTCAAAAGTCCTTTAGGCAGACCAACTTTATTCGCAATATCTCCAAGTTCCAATGTTGCCAAAGGCGTTTCTTGTGTCGGCTTAACTACTATGGCATTTCCTGCAATTAATGCTGGTCCAATTTTTCTTCCGGCCAAAGCCAAAGGAAAATTCCATGCAGTAATTGCTACTACTACACCTCTAGGTATTTTATGAATCCAAATATGCTCGTTCTCATTATCAGATTCAACGATATCGCCTTCTATGGCTCTTGCGCCATCGCAAGCATATTCAATAAAACTTGCAGTAACATCGACTTCAAATTTCGCAAGTCCAAGTAGTTTTCCTTGCTCTCTGGTCAATAACTCCCCTAACCTATCTCTATTGGCTCGAATTTCAGCCGCAAACTTTCTCATTAGGTCTGCACGTTTTCTAGCAGGCCATTTTTTCCATTCTTTTTGAGCTGCTGCCGCCGCTTCCAATGCGCTATTGGCGTCTGCATCAACACCCATAGCTGTAGTTCCAACTTCACTTTCATCAATTGGGCTATAGATCGTAGCTCTTTCACCTGTAGTAGATTCTACCCACTCTCCGTTTATGAATAATTTATAATCTTTGATATCGGACATAGTAATTTTTAATTTAGGTTTAAAAAAAGGGTTTATCTACCCATCCAGCCACCATCTACCAACATGATAGAACCGTGCATATAGCTCGCTGCGTCTGATGCTAGGAATACAGTTGGACCAGCAAAGTCCGTAGCTTCTCCCC
>JAGDZN010000007.1:0-171359 GCA_049115835.1 Reichenbachiella sp. | reverse complement strand
CTTTCATGACACAATGTCAAATGCAGCCTTTGGCTGTGAGCTATTAGCCATTGGCTTTTAGCAAAATCGAACTTTTAATGAAATTAGGCTTCTATCAAAAGGATAGAGTCAATAGCAAAAGGCCAATGGCCAAAAGCTATAAAGATATTATGGTGATTATAGCGTAGGTGTCCACCTCTTCCCATTCCGAACAGAGCAGTTAAGCCCTTCAGCGCCGATGGTACTTCAGTAATATGCGGGAGAGTAGGTCGTTGCCAGTTTTTATTACAAAACCCCTTATCATTTAGTTGATAAGGGGTTTTTTTATACCCTATTCAGGATGTGAGTAATGGTGGTTGAGAAAACTATTCTCCGTTTACTTACTCATCCAATGTAAGTTGAGTTTTGGGTATTGACTCAATAGTGTACGCTGAAGTATAATTGATTAATCAATCGTAATTTCACCTAAACTATTCCATTCAATGGCTTCCCAATATAATGTACCGTCTCCAAGACCCTCCATTAGACTTTCAACATTAATATTAATGGTAAGCACATCTCCTACATTCATTTCTATAGCTTGATCGAAAGAAAATGATTGCTCAATGGAAAAGTCATTGTTGTAGTCATATACATAGAGCCGCATACTAGCGAGTGTCCGTGGTAAGAAGTAATAGTTGGTAGTTTGAGACTCATCATATTGATATAAATCTGTATAATGTTCATAACCTTCATCCCAAAGAAAAAAATCATCAGTATCAAATGAATAACTGTATGCATTTGGACCTATGAGGGCTGCATTAACGTAGGAGTTGGGAGGACGTTGACTATAGTTGACAGTCAGTTTTGCTGAAATATTAACCATTTCTAAGGTTATTTCTAAATCCTGATCATCTATGGTAAAAGCTTGGTTTCCTACATATATGGGGTTTGTGCTTGCTGACCATGGTTCAATGATGAAATTATTGCCATAAGCAGGATCGTTTCCTGCATAATAGTAGTCATCATAATAGTAGTAATGATCAGTTGTACTTGCATAAATTTTGTAATTTCCGGCCCCTAAAGCTGGAATATATATGGAATCTGGAATCTGATTGGTGGAATCTGACCAGTCATAATACCATTGTTCATATACAATATCGTTGTTGTCATTCACAATTTTGACAGTAAGGCTATGTATTTCGTCAGGCGCTGTGTTAGATTTAGCTGAAGCTGAACGGAAGGAGTATGTAAATGCGTCTTTAATACCAACAATAGAGAGGGCATGATCTTCACCCGTATTGTCCAGTGGATCTTCTTCAAGCCCACAGGAGTACAAGAAAAGAATACAGCCTATAAATATTAATAGATTCGTTTTTTTCATGGTTTTATTGGTTTGTGATAATAGTATATAATTTAAGCATTTATGGAGTGAATTAGAAATTCATTTCGATAAGTAAGACACATCGATCGATAAAATGGTTGGAATTTAGGTGTTTGACTGTTAAGTGCTTACGATCGTCTATTAGCTAAAAGTAAAGGAGCATCTCCGTTGAATGGATTTGTACGGCTTATGGTCTTAGCATCCATGCCTGCTACTCGCATGACAGATCGGTCTCCGTGTTTTTCTCGTATGAAGTCCATGGCTTGATAGAGGTTAAGCATAGAATGGTCGTCTTCAAACATATTGATTTGATGTGCACCTCCTACAATGTGGCTCATGCGTATGCCAATTAATCTAACCAGAAGTCTGCGTTGATAGAGCTTTTCGAATAATTCCATGATGATGGGGAGTAATACATGGTCTGTCGATGAATAGGGGATTCTTTTTTGGTGCGTATAAGTGTTGAAGTCTGAGTACCTTATTTTGACCGCTATACATCCTGTAAGTTTATTCCCACGACGTAGTTGATACGCAAGGTTTTCAGCCATGGCAGTGATGATGCTTTTGAGGCGTTTTACATCGATGGTATCTTTATCAAAGGTTCTTTCAGTGGAGATAGACTTTCGTTCGTGATAAGGGATGATAGGGTTCTGGTCTATGCCGTTGGCTTTTTTCCACATTGCAATACCATTTTTTCCAAAGACACTATGTATTAAATCAATAGGCATTTCCTGTAATGTTTTAATTTTTTTAATACCTAAGTTTCTTAAGGTCTGATAGGTCTTGGCGCCAATCATAGGGATTTTTTTTACAGACAAAGGGGCAAGGAACGGCTTCTCATTTCCATTTTCCACTTTAATTTCATTATTAGGTTTGGCTTCTCCTGTAGCTATTTTGGAAACAGTTTTGTTGATGGATAATCCGAAGGATATGGGAAGCCCTGTCTCATGGATGATTCGCTGTCTTAATTCGCTGGCCATTTTTAAGCAGCCAAAGAATTGATCCATGCCTGTGAGGTCTACATAGAATTCATCAATAGATGATTTTTCAAACAAAGGGACGCTTTCTTTGATGATATTGGTAATATCATTAGAATGCTTTGAATAGGTCATGCTATTCCCTTTGATGATGATTGCTTCAGGGCAAAGTTGTCGTGCCATTTTCATAGGCATAGCAGAGTGAATGCCAAATGCTCTGGCTTCATAGCTGCAGGAAGCAACGACCCCTCTATCCGAAGTGCCACCTATCAGAATAGGCTTGCCTATGAGTCGGCTGTCTATGAGTCGTTCACAGGAAACAAAGAAAGTATCTAGATCCATATGCACGATGGATCGAGTCATGTCTTGGGTGGTGTTATTTTCTATATGCAATGTTGAGTCGTTTTAATTTTTCATTAAGCGCTGATAAGTTTCTTGTATTTATTGTCTTCGGCGTATCGTGGGTCTTCTATCATAGGGATTTTGATCATACTTTCAACTTCTATGGTATAACACCCAAATTCTTCAACTACTTTGCCGAACAATTCATAAACTCCTCTGCCTCTGAAGGGGTATTGCCTGGCAATTTGAGGAAAATGTACTGTATCGAGGAATGCGCCTTCTCTGTCCAGAAAATTTCCGAAGTACATCAAATCTCCTTTGGATGTCTTGGTTTTTTTGACTGTGACCCAATAACCTTTTACTTTAATTTTGCGACCTATATTGTTTACCAGATCCCTGACTAGGATTTCATCAGATTCATCGGATATCAATAATTTAAAAGGATGAATCAAAGGAAAACCAATGAGTTCTAAGTCATCAAAAGCATTTTCTAGGTCACTTTTTTCTAATTGGGGAATGATGAACTGTTGTCTTTTAACTTTGAATAGGTCTCTAATACCGAGATCTATTTTTGTTTTGGATAATTTAAAATGTGCTTCCCACAGTAATGCCCTTTTGTTTTTACCAGTAAATCGAAAGGCGTTAACGCGGATGAGCGTACATGCTTGGTCGACGGTAATCGATACGCGATCAATGAAGTCATCAAAGTCTAAATAGGCGCCGAAGCATTCTCGTTCTTTTACTACTGCTTGAGCGATTTTGATTTCTAATTCATGCACATGAATGAATCCTATATAAATATTTTTGCCTTGAATGTGAGTTTCGTATCGACCTTCATTGACGCATGGGGCAAGGATGTTAGCACCATGCATGCGTGCTTCGTGCACATAATATTCTGTCCGGTAAAATCCGCCGAAATTATTGATGGTGGCGACCATGTATTCTAGTGGATAATAGGCTTTGAGGAAAAGGCATTGGTAGCTTTCTACAGCATACGATGCTGAATGTCCTTTTGCGAAAGCGTATCCTGCAAAACTTTCTGTTTGCCGCCAAACTTCCCTGGTGAGTTCGTCTGAGTATCCTTTGTTTTTACAGTTAATGAAAAACTGCTCTTTGACCTTTTGAAATTCTTCACGCGATCGGAATTTCCCTGACATCCCTCTTCGGAGCATGTCTGCTTCTCCCAGACTCAATCCTGCAAAATAGTGTGCTACTTTAATGACATCTTCCTGATAAACCATGACACCATAGGTTTCAGGCATAAGTTCTAGCATGATAGGGTTGGCATCTTTTCTTTTTTCCGGATAGCGAAAACGAAGTATATACTCGCGCATCATACCCGATTTGGCTACCCCAGGCCTGATAACGGAACTAGCCGCGACCAAGCCTAGATAATCATCAACTTGGAGTTTTTTTAGGAGCATTCGCATGGCAGGAGACTCTACATAGAAGCAGCCAATGGCTTGAGCATTTCTTAGGAGTGATTTTACTTTAGGGTCTTCTTTGAATCGTTTGATATCATGAATGTCAATGTCTTCGGCATTTGGGTTATTTTCTCTGATGACCCCTAGTGCATCTTTGATTTTTCCGAGTCCTCTTTGACTTAGGATATCGAATTTGTAAAGTCCAACGTCTTCTGCGACGATCATGTCAAATTGTGTAGTGGGATAGCCTTTAGGAGGCATAAATGTGGCGGTGTAATAATGGATGGGTTTTTCGGAAATTAAAATTCCAGCGGCGTGAATACTAAGGTGATTAGGGAAACCTTGGATTAGGTGGCCGTATTTGAGCACTAGTTTCGAAATGTGATCGAGCTTCTCGTATTTGAATTGACCTGAACTGAGAATATCTATTTCATTTTTAGGCAACCCAAATACTTTACCCAGTTCTCGTACGACTGCCTTGTATTGAAAAGTGTTATAGACGGCTAATAACGAAACATTTTGAAAGCGTTCGAAGATATAATTTGTGACATCATCCCGATCGGTCCATGAAAAGTCGATATCAAAATCGGGTGGGTTTTGGCGATGCAGGTTAATAAATCTTTCAAAATAAAGGTCAAGTTCTATAGGATCTACATCGGTGATACGGAGCAGATAAGCAACGACACTATTAGCGCCACTCCCACGACCGACATAAAAATAACCTTTGGATCGAGCATAGCTAACGATATCCCAGTTGATGAGGAAATAGGATACAAATCCTTTTTGGATGATGATATCCAATTCTTTGTCAATCCTTTTCAAGATTTCATTGGTTGGATTGGGGTACCGGTAGGGAAGGCCTCTTTTACAAAGTTCTTGTAAGAGAAGGGCATCTTCTTCTGCAGATTTCTTGTAAAATTTCTGGTTCTTGTGCTCGTACTCGCTGCCAAACTCAAAAGAAATCTCACAAGTCTCTAGTAATTTATGTGTGTTATCGATGAGTTCAGGGTATTCTTCGAATTCTTCTAAAAGTTGATCGACGGGGATCATTTTATCTGATTTCTGACCTTCCGCCGATTTTGGGAGTTTGCTGAGTAATGTGTTGAGATCGATGGCTCTGAGTAATCGGTGAGCATTGAAGTCATTTTGGTTTCTAAAGCTGACAGTCTGCATGATGACCAATTTGTCTCTCATTTCATTCCATGGAGAAAAGGCCAGACGGTTGATGTCAGTGAGACTGACACCTATGTATTCGTTTTCTTTGAGATCGCATTCTTTGAAAGTTTTGAATGGGTAAATGATGATGCAATTTTCAAGCAGTTTGGATTTGTTAGAAATGGGCGTGTTGTTGTGTAAAAATTCCGATAGGTAGTCGTTGAGTTCATGGAAACCCTGGTTGTTTTTGGCAATACCTACGAACTGTTGTTGGGCACCATTTCTAAAATCAATGCCGAGTATGGGTTTGATATCATATTCGGGAGCTAGTCGGACAAAATCGAGACAAGAAGAAGTATTGTTGATATCGGTGAGTGCCATAGAGGTCACTCCACACTGCTGAGCCATTGAAAGGAGTTCTTTCGGTTTGATGGTGCCGTAGCGAAGGCTGTAGTATGTGTGAGTGTTGAGATACACTGGTAGTCAATAGTTGAATTTTTAAATGCACTATATGTTGATCCTGCTTATTGGTGATAATACCAACAAGGGATTGAATACAGGGTTTAATATTTAATTTGAGACAGTTATTTAAAATAACTCTCCTTGGATACCTTCTGGGCCAACGATTGGTGGAAGCGTATCTTCGTTTTTTCTTATGCGAGCAGATGTGCTTCCCATACCTTCCAATTTTATTTCTTGGTATATCTCATAATCGTATTCCTTATAAATCCTTTCTCCTATGGGTTTTAGTAATTCCGGTCCCTCGGCTAAAGGGCTTTTGATTGTGGGAGGTATGGGGTAAGCATTCATAAATGTTGCCGGATAAGGCTTAAGAAGTTGAGTTACCTCGCTTAATCCTGTATCATTAGAAATCCATTCCTTTTCGTACTCTTTAGGTATAATCACGGGTGAACGGTGATGCCCAATCTTTTGTGTTAGATCATTACTCACTGTTGTGATAATGGCATAAGAGTTGAGGACCTCTCCTGTTTCTTTGTTGACCCACTCATCCCAAATACCTGCGAAAGCAAAGGGCCGCATCCCATCTTTGAGATAAAGTACATAGGGTTTGTTAAGACGTTCTTTCTTTGGGCCTTCAATAAAACAGTCAGCAATTACCAAGCACCTTTTGGAACGGATAGATTGTCGAAACATCGGTTTGTTGATGATGCCCATACTGCCAGTATAACTGGGGTTGTCTTCTTTGTTGAAGTCCCCTTCTGCACGGGCGTTGATCATGTAGGCGGGCTTTTTTGCCCAGTGGGGGGTAAATCCAAATTGGAAAAATTGGAGCTCTTCAGGTCTATCATTGGTAATGACAGGAGCAAAATTGCCATGAGAGATATTTGTATTAGGGACGTAGAGGTCTGGCTTTTCCGTTTTGACGTTGAAGCGTTTTTCGATGGCTTTGATTCGCGTGACTGTGGTGTATCTGCCGCACATAATGGTTTATAATTAATTCTTAATAAAGATATTGGCTTTTTATCAATCACCCACCACTGCACACAAGGGGATTGCTTAAGTCATTATTACTGCTTTTTTCAAAATATAGTTTATTTTGGTTTTGTAAAAATACTAAATAAAATAGTAAAAACTAAAATAATTAGTAAAATAGATTTTGATTTGACAGGATGATATGGAGGCTTAAGAATAGAAAATTGAATACCTGGTTTATCTAACCTGCTAATTGCTTCTGTTTTTACACCTAAAACCTTCAAGGCAGAACTGCTATTAAGGAAGAAAAATTTTATAAAAAAAGATTCATTCATTCTTTGAGTTGGTCCGTCTAATTGTAAAACCATGATTCCTGACTATATTGATGAAAACATAAATTGACCCGAATGAAATCAAGTGCTGATCTCCCCATTTCTTCTCAAGAAAGAATAGAATTTTTAGATGTATTGAGAGGAATTGCTATCCTTTTTATTTTCACCGCCAATATACCTTGGTTGTCAGGCCTCTTTGAAAGAAGTCTTGCAGATATACAGGCATTGCCAACATATCCTATTGATTATTGGGTCAACATCGTTATTCGAACATTTGTAGAAGGGAAGTTTTATACACTCTTTTCACTATTGTTTGGAATTGGATTTGCTGTTCAATACAATAGTTTTAAGTCTAAAGGAAGTAGTTTCCCAGTATTCTTTAGTAAACGAATGTTGGGCCTGACATTGATAGGGGGCATTCATTTGTTCCTATTTTGGTTAGGGGATATACTGACACTGTATGCTGTTTTGGGTTTTGCCCTCATTGGCTTTAGGGACACTTCCAATAAGACGCTACTCGTTTGGACCGTTGTTTTGATTCTTCTACCTATCATGAATTGGATATCCTATAGTATAATTGGTTTTTATCCTGGTATTTTCTATCAGTGGTTTGATCAACTGTGGGCAGCCAATAGCTGGCCTATGAGAGATGCTGCAGGTTTCGGTGGTATGTACGCAGACTTTACGGCATTGATTAATGCCCCCAGTATTTCAGAATTGGTTCATATGAATATATATCAACCCATTATTCGTTTTGGATACTTTTTGGAAGAAGCAAGGTTCTTTAAGATTTTTGGAATTTTCTTACTGGGCGTTTGGATTGGACGAAAATTATTAGATGGGAGTCTTTTATCGGATAGAGAATTCTTACGAAAATTGGCATTTTGGGGGATTTTGATAGGGTTGCCTATGAATTTAATTTTTGTTTATACTAGTGAGTCCGGTGGGCATGATCAGATGTGGGGGTTGTTTAAAGTGCTGAGTTATGCTTTGGGTGTGGTCCCCATGACTATTGGTTATTCAGCGCTTTTGGCGCTTTGGTGGGAGAGCGGAAAACGAAAAGGGCTTTTGTTGAAGTTTGCGCCAGTAGGAAGAATGGCTTTGTCTAATTACCTCTTCCAGACCGGATTTAGCATTTTAGTTTTTTATCAAGTTGGTTTTGGATATGGGGGTACAGTGGGCTACACTGTTTGTTTAATATTTGTGCTGCTTACATTTTCTTGGCAAATGGCTTTTAGTAATTGGTGGTTAGCACGTTTTAAGTTTGGTCCAATGGAATGGATTTGGAGACAGATGACTTATGGAAAAATAATTGACAATAGGAAGCAATAATTTTATTCATTATTCTTCATTAACTCGGCGTAATAATCCAATACTGTCGTTAGTGTCTCAATGGTATTGGGTTTGATTTTTTTCTCACGGGCATAATCTGCAACTTGATCGTATTTATCCGCCATGATTTTTTCCAATACCTTTTTTGACATGCTGTACTTTTGACCTGCCTCTCTATTGGTTATTCCTTCGAGAGAGGGGCCTCTGGGATCTCTATAGACATTGTTTGAGTTGGTATAGCCTGGCTTGACGAAAGCATTTTTGTCCTTGACTGTATTGCCGTATTCTAGAATACCTGCCTCGGCGCTTGTCAAGTATAGAATTTCTTTTACTTTCTCTGTTGCAACTTGATCTTGATTGAAACTCATATTCATAGGGTCGTTAATGCCTATGTTTTTTTCTTTGTAAATGTACTCGTGCCGGGACATCAGGGCCACCACTCCATTTTCATAGACTAATTCGTAAAATGAAAATGGTTTGATTTTGGATTTTCTTCCATCGAATGGGAAAGAATAGTAATGGGTTTTAATATAGCTTGTATCATTGATGGTCATAAAATGAGCCACATGAACAGCAGTAAAACCTTGTTTGCGTACACCATCATCTACTGCTATGACTTCCGCAATGAAATTATAGAATAACTTTCCTCTTAACTTTTTGCCATTTCTCAATTCAACAATACCATTCTCCCATTTTTCGGGTAATGTATTTTGTTGCCCTTGACCTTTTAATGAGTCGATAGATATGCTTAGGACTAAAAGAAAAATTGCTGTGTATCGAAACAAACCTCCTATTACTTTTTTGTGTTAAAGGTAAGAATGAAAAAGGAATTAATCCATTCAGCATTTTTTCACTTATGCCATAACTACTTGCTTGGCCTCTTCTGGTTTTCCCATTGATTTTAAGAGTTCAAAATGACTGGCAATGGCCTGACCAAATGTATCGAATGACTGGTATGGCAATTTGAATTCTTTTGTAGTTGCCTGAACAATTTTAGATATTTCAGGGTAGTGTACATGACAAACATCAGGAAACAAATGATGTTCCACCTGGAAATTTAACCCACCTACAAACCACGATAATACTTTATTGTTCATACCATAATTACAAGTAGTAATGAGTTGGTGAGTTGTCCATCCTCGATCTATATTCTCATATTCCTCTTTTAAAAATTCCGCAGGTTGTACTACATGAGCTGTTTGAAAAATCATTGCTAGCATAATTCCTGTAACGCTATGTGATACAATGATCATCATGATGGTCATCCAAATTGGAATATTGATCACCATCAATGGCAATGCTATGAAAAACGCATAGTAAACCAATTTTCTAAATACGATCAAGGAAAACTCTTTGCTGAATTTCCCTGGTTTGATCAGTTTGAGATTTTTGTATTCAAAAGCTTTGATGAAGTCTTTGGTTGTGATCCATTCTAGCAATGGAACGCAATAAAAAATTGGCGCATATATATGCTGAAATTTATGAAACCACATTCGAGGTTGGTGTTTCGAAAATCTAAAAACAAATCGTGGTAAAATGTCTTCGTCCGTATCTTCTATATTGGTGTAGGTGTGGTGAAGTACATTGTGTTGAATTTTCCAAATAAGTTCATCCACACCAATGATCGTTGCGGTGAAACCAATCAAGGTATTCATTGTCCTGTTTTTGAAATAGGATCCGTGTAATGCATCATGCATGACAGCCGTACCTATAAAGGCCTTTCCCAGTCCCATGATTATCCAGAGCCCTATGAGCAACGGTATGTTAGTGGTTCCGGAGAACAACATGATGAAATAAGGAACGAGATACCAAGTGAGCAGTGAAATGGTCTTGATGACCATTGAACTATTGGCGTCTCTTTCTATCTGATTGGATTGAAAATAGTTGTTAACCCTCTTTTTTAAGGTCGCAGCGAATTCTTTATCCGCTTCTCTGCTAAACTTATACTTTATCATACTTTTTCCTTCTACAGGCCTCAAATTAGCTTGATTCTCACAGTATGATTTTTGGAATAAACTGTACTACAATAACACTGCCAAGAATGGAGAACGAAAAAAAGTCCATGATTATTTTGTTGGACGCATTTCATTTTCCCTCAATCTATGAAGTGAAAACAGAAAAAGAACAGGTTAATAATTTCCTATTTAAGGTTCCATAGCTCAATCTAAGGACAAAAGTAACTGTTAATCAGTGATGAACCTAAGGAAAATGCGGGTTTGACTGTTTGTAGAAGTATGATTCTAAACAGCTTTTTTGGAATTGTATCAGCAAAAAAATACCTCATATCAATGAATATGAGGTATTTTCAGTGGTTTTTCGTGGTATTACAAATGAACTGCCTCACCATAGGCATCTTCTACGGCATCTTTGATGGCCTCAGACATTGTTGGATGCGGGTGAATTGCTTTCATAATTTCATGACCTGTCGTTTCTAATTTCCTTGCGGTCACGGCCTCTGCAATCATTTCTGTTACATTAGCTCCAATTAGGTGACAACCTAGCCATTCTCCATATTTGGCATCAAAGATTACTTTGACAAACCCATCAGGATTTCCTCCCGCTTGTGCTTTTCCACTTGCTGAGAATGGGAATTTCCCTACTTTGATATCGTGTCCAGCTTCTTTAGCAGCTTTTTCTGTCAGTCCAACAGATGCTACTTCTGGTGAACAGTAAGTACATCCTGGGATATTGCCATAATCTAACGGAATAGGACTCATTCCACATATTTTTTCAACACAAATGATGGCTTCAGCAGAAGATACATGGGCGAGTGCAGGACCTTGTACGATATCGCCGATGGCATATATACCAGGGATATTTGTCTTGTAGTAATCATCTACAACAATTTTATTTCTATCAGTCATGATACCAACATCTTCGAGTCCAATTCCCTCAATGTTAGAAGCAATGCCAACTGCTGATAGCACTACGTCACAATCAATTTTTTCTTCCCCTTTGCTGGTTTTAACAGTTACTTTACAGCCTTTACCTTTGGTGTCAACATTAGTAACTTCAGCGTTGGTCATGATTTTCATGCCTGTTTTTTTGAAAGATCTAGCCAATTGTTTGGATACGTCTTCATCTTCTACAGGTACGATGTTCGGCATATACTCCACCACTGTTACTTCGGTTCCGATAGAATTGTAGAAGTAGGCAAACTCTACTCCGATAGCTCCAGATCCAACAACCACTAATTTTTTAGGTTGTTTTGCCAAGGTCATGGCCTCACGATATCCGATGATTTTTTTACCGTCAATTGGTAGGTTTGGCAATTGTCTTGATCTTGCTCCGGTCGCTACAATGATGTGATCAGCGCTGTAGGTTTCTTCTTTTCCACTTTCATCTTTGACAATGACAGTCTTGTTTGCACCTAATTTTCCAAATCCTGCTATTTGATCAATTTTGTTTTTCTTGAATAAAAATTGGATTCCTTTACTCATTCCGTCGGCAACTCCACGGCTTCTTTGAACCATCCCATCAAAATCAACTTTAGAGTCTTTGACAGTTATACCATAATTCTCAGCATGATTGATATATTCAAAGACTTGCGCACTTTTCAAAAGCGCTTTTGTAGGGATACATCCCCAGTTTAAGCAGATTCCACCGATTTCGGCTTTTTCGACAACTGCTACTTTTTTCCCTAATTGTGACGCGCGAATGGCTGCTACATATCCACCAGGTCCGCTACCAATTACTATAATGTCATATTTGTTTGCCATATCTCTTTAAAAACGAATGTGTAATACCTTTGAACAGGCTTCAATTTTTGTGCAAATTTAACTTCTTTATGGGGAGAAAAAAACTTATTTAATGATCTCAAAAGAATAATACTGGGTGTTTTTTCTACTTCCGAACTGCGTCCTTTTTAAATTCTATTAAAATTCGTAGTGATTTGGGTAAACACTTTATTTTTGGGGCTGTTTAGAAAACCAACTGTCATTTTAAATCAGGATCAAATGAAACTATTAGAAGGAAAAAAAGCACTTATTACTGGCGCATCAAAAGGTATTGGAAGAGCAATTGCATTGAAATATGCTGCTCAGGGTGCAGATGTGGCATTTACTTACCTGTCAAGTGTTGAAAGAGGGGAGGCTCTTGTCAAGGAACTAGAAGCACTGGGGGTCAAAGCAAAAGGTTATCGTTCGGATGCTTCGGATTTTTCAGCTGCCGAGGAATTGATTAATAATGTGGTGACGGATTTTGGTGGTTTAGACATATTGGTGAACAATGCTGGGATAACAAAGGATAATCTGTTGATGAGAATGACGGAAGAGGCTTGGGATGATGTGATCAACATTAATCTCAAATCTTGCTTCAATACTGTAAAAGCGGCAACTCGTACTTTTATGAAACAAAGAGCAGGTGCTATTATCAATATTTCTTCAGTGGTTGGTGTTAGAGGAAATGCTGGCCAATCTAACTATTCTGCATCCAAAGCAGGTATTATTGGTTTCAGTAAGTCAGTTGCGTTAGAGTTAGGATCAAGAAATGTTCGGTGTAACGTAGTTGCTCCAGGGTTTATTGAAACAGAAATGACAGAAGTGTTGGATGAAAAAACGGTTCAAGGCTGGAGAGATTCAATTCCTATGAAAAGAGGAGGGCAACCTGATGAAGTAGCGGATTGCTGTGTATTTCTTGGTTCAGATGGATCTACTTACATCTCCGGACAGGTAATCAATGTCTGCGGAGCTATGCTTACTTAAAAAGACTTAAGGGGAAATCAACTTGATTTCCCTTTTTTATTATCATTCTCTTTTCATTTTCGTAAATTTCATTGAACGAAATTATTATCAGTGATCAATTTAGAACTGTCCCCTTGGTTAATTCCTTTATGTCTTCTAATTAGTGGCGGTTTATCCTATGTACTGTATTCAAAATCAAGTCCTTGGGGGATTGTTACTAATAGGATATTGAGCGGAATAAGATTCATTGTATTCTTTTTCCTTTCGATGCTATTGTTGAATCCATTGCTGAAGCAATTCAATCAGGATATCGAAAAGCCTGTTGCCGTGATTGCAATTGATAATTCTGAATCCATGCGGAGCGGAATGGACTCAATGCAAATTGCAGGTTTGTTAGCTGATGTAAGACAATTGATAATTACACTTGAAGAGAAAGGTTATGAAGTGGATATTCAATCCTTGTCAGGTAAAGAAAACGATCTAAAAGATATTCCGTTCAATGAGAAAACGTCGAATTTAAACGCTTGGTTGGACCAACTACAAGCGGATAATGAAGGGTTGAACATGACCAGGATGTTTTTGATCTCTGATGGTATTTATAATCAAGGAGTATCTCCAGATTTCTTTCCACATAATTTCATCCTAAATGCAATTGGAGTTGGTGATACTTTACAAAAGTCGGATTTGGTTCTCAAAAACGTATTTTCCAACAAGGTAGCTTACCAGGGAAATAGGTTTCCTGTGTTAGCGGAAGTCGTAAATTATGGGTTTAGTGGGGAGAAAACGGAAATACAACTTTGGCAAGAGGGCAAAGTAGTTGATTCAAAACCTTTGAAATTTATAAAAGAGCAAGCACTACAAACTGTGCAATTGGAAGCTGATGCTGAAAAAGAAGGTTATCAAAGATTGTCTATTGTCATTCGTTCATTAGCCAATGAGTCAACCATAGAAAACAATCGTCGCAATGTATATGTGGATGTTGTAGACGGTAAGCAGAAAATATTATTATTGGCACCTGCTCCACATCCTGACCTAAAAACATTGGCTGCTGTAATTGCTCAAAATGATAATTATGAGCTGAAATTGTTTATTCCTGGTGTTTCTAAGTACAAAAAAGAAAAGTATGATTTAGTCATTTCTCATGAATCTTATGATCGATGGAATCGATGCGAAAAATATTTGAATGAGTTGAAAAAAGAGGGGATACCTGTTTTTCATATTATTGGAAAAGCCTCTCGGCTGAATAAAGTGAATGTAAATGAGCCTCAAATATCAATTATTCAACAACGGAACCAGAGGGATAATGTATTGGGTGCTATTAACAAAGATTTTAAGAAATTCTCGCTGCAAGATGTTTCCAATAAAAACCTCTCCAGTTTTCCGCCTCTAAATGTTCCTTATGGGAATTATGCGTATTCTACGAATGCCGATGTTTTGCTTTACCAGAAAGTGGGAAGTGTAACTACTGACAAACCTCTTTTACTTTTGGTCGAAGAAAATAATTTAAAATCTGGTTTTTTATTGGCAGATGGTTTTTGGAAATGGAGAATGCAAGAATTTGCTATGAACGGTAATTCAGAGACATTTGATGAGATGTTCATGAAAGTAATTCAATATTTAAGTACCAAAGTTGATAAGCGAAAATTTAGATTTTCACCTACCAAAAACGAATACTATACTAATGAGATTGTTCAATTCCAAGCTGAGTTGTACAACGATTTGTACGAAAGAGTATTCAATGAAGAAGTAAAGATTAGCATTACGGATGAAGAAAATGTATCTCATGAAGCATCCTTCGTGCCTGCTTCATCATATGCTAATTTTGAATTTACAGCGATCAAGGAAGGTACCTATCGTTATGAGGCTTCCACTGTTCTGGATGGGAAAAAAGAGCGTGTGAATGGCGTCTTTGTTCTGAAAGAATTTCAGCTTGAAAGAATTGATCAAGTTGCCAAGTTTGGGATGCTTCGACAATTAGCGGATAACTCTGGAGGGGAATTTTACAAGGTCTCTGATTTTGAAAATATTCTAAATGATGTCGAAAGCGCAAATGATGCTAGCCTCATTCATACAGAGGAAAAAATATTATCAATCATTAACTTAAAATGGATCCTTTTCATTTTTGTATTGATGATCTCGATTGAGTGGTTGGCCAGAAAGTATAATGGAGGGTATTAAAAAAAAAGGAGTGAAACTCACTCTTTTTTTTCTTTCTTGCTTTTCTTCTTTTTCACTGTGATGATCAGCTCTTCAGCTTTGCCATTATGATCGGCAAGCAATGTTTCCCCTTCTTGAACACTATCTCCTAAAATAACTTCTGCAATTGGATCTTCAAGGTATTTTTGAATGGCTCTATTTAAAGGTCTAGCACCATATTGTGGGTCATATCCTTTTTCAGAAAGAAAGTCTTTGGCCGCTTCAGACAATTCTATGTTATAACCAAGTTCAATGATTCTTTCGAGAAGTTTGTCCAATGAAATGTCAATGATTTTGTGAATATCTTCTCTTTCAAGTGAATTGAAAATTATTACATCATCCAATCGATTCAAAAATTCAGGAGAGAAGGTTTTTTTCAACGCACTTTGTATGGTAGACTTCATGATTTCGTCTTGGTTGTCCTGACGAGTTTGGTTCATGAATCCGATACCAGCTCCAAAATCTTTTAGATCTCGAACTCCGATATTTGAAGTCATAATGATAATAGTATTTCTAAAATCAACTTTTCGACCCAATCCATCTGTCAAAATTCCGTCATCCAAAACTTGCAACAGAATATTGAATACATCTGGATGTGCTTTTTCGATCTCATCCAAAAGAACCACACTGTATGGTTTTCTTCTTACTTTTTCTGTTAGCTGACCGCCTTCTTCATAACCGACATATCCAGGAGGTGCTCCTACAAGTCTGGAAACAGAGAATTTCTCCATATACTCACTCATGTCGATTCTTACTAATGCATCATCCTTATCGAATAAATATTCTGAAAGGACTTTCGCTAATTCAGTTTTACCAACACCCGTAGGACCTAAGAATACAAATGAACCAATGGGTTTCTTAGGATCCTTTAATCCAACACGTGTACGCTGTATTGCTTTTGATAATTTTTCGATGACTTGATTTTGTCCGATGACACTTTTTTGAAGGTCCTCTTTCATTCCCAATAACTTGCTACTCTCATTTTGAGCAACTCGTTTTGTAGGAACTCCTGTCATCATCGCTACTACTTCAGCAACATTTTCTTCATTTACCGCATAACGTTGAGATTTCGTCTCTTCTTCCCATTTGGCTTTTGCCAACTCTAATTGTTCGATAAGCTTTTTCTCCTTATCTCTCAATTGTGCTGCCTCTTCGTATTTTTGGCTTTTCACGACCTGATTTTTCTCGACTTTGATCTCTTCAATCGATTCTTCAAGGCTAACGATTTCATCAGGAACATAAATATTGTTTATGTGTACTCTAGATCCCGCTTCATCTAGTACATCAATCGCTTTGTCTGGTAGAAATCTATCGCTGATGTATCGATCAGAGAGATTGACACAAGCATTGATTGCTTCTTCTGTATAGTTGACATTATGGTGATCTTCGTACTTTTCTTTTACATTGTTAAGAATTTGAACGGTTTCTTCTTTGGTTGTCGCATCTACCATGACCACCTGGAATCTTCGCGCTAATGCACCATCTTTTTCAATATATTGTCTGTATTCATCCAAAGTGGTGGCTCCTATGCATTGAATTTCTCCCCTGGCAAGAGCTGGTTTAAACATATTAGAAGCATCCAAAGAACCGGATGCGCCTCCAGCACCTACAATTGTGTGCAATTCATCAATAAAAAGAATCACTTCTGGTGACTTCTCTATTTCGTTCATCACCGCCTTCATTCTCTCTTCGAACTGTCCACGGTATTTCGTGCCTGCCACTAGAGAAGCCAAGTCTAACGTGACAACTCTTTTACCAAAAAGCACTCTTGATACCTTTTTCTGAATAATTCTCAAGGCTAGGCCTTCTGCAATGGCTGTTTTACCAACACCTGGCTCACCAATCAGAATTGGGTTGTTTTTCTTTCTACGGCTCAATATCTGAGCGACTCTCTCGATTTCCTTATCACGACCAACTATAGGATCTAACTTGTCGTTTTCAGCCATTTTGGTTAAGTCTCTACCAAAATTGTCTAAAACAGGTGTACGAGATTTTTCACCTCCTTTTCCTGCAGGCTCTTTACTAGAAGACTGACCACTACCGCTGCCACTACCAAATAATCTTGATGATTCTTCATCGGGTTCGTCTGTGTCTGAAGATCCTATTGGATGTTCAGTTTGATATTCTAACAATTCTTTGACCACATCATAGGCTACATCGAATTTGTCTAAAATTTGCGTTCCTATATTGTCTTCATCTCTTAGAATGGAGAGCAAAAGATGCTCTGTACCTATCAATTGGCTTTTGAATATTTTTGCTTCGAGATAGGTAATCTTCAATACTTTTTCCGATTGTCTCGTCAGAGGAATGTTGGCAAGGTTTTTCACGTTGTGTGTTGCAGAACCTTTTGTTGCTCTTTCTATTGAAGCTCTAAGTTCCTCAAGAGAAACACCGAGTTTTTTTAATAAACTTACTGCGACTCCCTCTCCTTCACGGATCATTCCAAGAATAAGGTGCTCGGTACCGATATAATCGTGCCCTAACCGTAATGCCTCTTCTCTGCTTAAAGAAATGACCTCTTTGACTCTATTTGAAAACTTGGCTTCCATATGCTACTTAGTTGTAGTAAAAATAAATTTTTAAATCTTAAAAACTAAATAATACGTCAAAAACGATAGTGGATATTTAACGTTTCGTTGGTTATCAGTTTTTACAGATATGTGTCGGATTCTGGACCGACACAACTCAATAAATCAAGAATACTTAGGTTGGGTACAAATATGTTTCCAAAAATCTGTTTATACGGAATTGGAGTGTAAAGATTTCGACAAACATATTCTTTTTTAGGGTGAATAATCGAACGCATGTCTATAACGGACTTTTCTGACGAATCAATATACGATTCTGTAAATTTCACGTCTATGTCAATGTTGAGGGTTTTGAGACAGAATGTCAGGATATCAACATTTAGATCAAATAGTTTTTCATGTTTTCTAAATAAAATATCATGAATGTATGGTTCGTAATACTCAAAGAAAGGAGACTTATTGTAGGCTGATATAATGGCACGCCAATGGTTATTGAGCCATTTATGCGTGTAATCTAATTCAATCAGTTCCATGGGGGTTTTTCGATTTCCACCTTTCATTGGAATGGCAAGAGGAAGTACTTGGTTGGAACCCATAATGTAACACCTATTGCGATAGGTCTGTTTTACAAAATTTTCCTTGCCATCAATATAGATTTCGGATTGTGTCTTGACAAAACTGAAATACTCAAGAGAAGGAAAATATTGACTATCAATAATGGTCATATAAATTCAGATAAGTCCCCTAAACCTTTTCGGATTATAGTTGGTTCATCTTCAGTACAATCGATAACAGTACTCGCTGTTATTTGTCCATACCCTCCATCTATAACTGCATCAACGTGACCATTATATTTTTCATAGATTAATTCAGGATCTGTCGAATATTCTAAAATGTCATCGTCATCATGGATAGAAGTTGTGATGATAGGGTTTTCAAGCTCTCGGACAATTTCTCTTGGAATATTGTTGTCCGGAATACGTATTCCCACTGTTTTTTTTGACGCATTTAGAATTTTGGGAACTTTATTGCTGGAGTTTAGAATGAATGTGAAAGGCCCAGGGAGCGCTTTTTTCATGAGTTTAAAAGTAGGTGTAGGAAGGGATTTGGTGTATTGTGCAATATGGCTCAAATCATAACAGATGAAGGAGAAGTCACTTTTTTTGGACTTAATGTTTTTGAGACGTTTTATTTTTTCCACAGCCTTAGCATTAAAAATATCACAACCCATCCCATATACGGTATCCGTTGGGTAGATTATTATTCCACCTTTTCTTAAAATTGAAACGACCTGACCAATTTTCTTAGGGTCAGGATTGTTTTCAAAAAGTTTGATAAAGTCAGTTTCCATGCATTGTCTGATAAAGCTTCGGCAATTTAGTTCATCTTCTACTTTAATTTTTATTTTTGCCGCCATCATGAATAAGAAAAAAATTGTAATAGCTGCGAGTATCATTGTTTTCTCAGTGATGCTTTCTTCATTCGGATTCTATTTTCATCAAGTGATCTATGCACCCAATTTTCTGTACGAACAGGATAGTAAAGCATTGATCATTCCAACAGGCGCTACATTTAAAGATGTTCAGAATACCTTGTATGACGAGCGATACCTAAACGATCTGGTTTCATTTAGTTTGTTGTCCAAACTGATGGATTATGATATTAATATCAAACCTGGATTATATCTCATTCGAAAGGACATGAGTAATTATCAGGTGATAAGAATGCTAAGGTCTGGAGATCAAACAGCAGTGAATATTACTTTTAACAACGTTCGGATGTCGGGCGATCTGCCAGAAAAGATTACAGCTAATCTTGAAATGACTCCAAAAGATTTTTTAGAAATCATTCGAAATGATTCGTTGATTGAAGCCAATGGATTTGATAGCTTAACCATTGTTGGAATGTTTATTCCAAATACCTATCAGGTCTATTGGACGATCAAACCTGAAGCACTTTTTCTCAAAATGAAAAAAGAGTACGATCGTTTTTGGAATGAAAAGCGTTTAGCAAAAGCAAAAGAAATTGGTTTGACACCAAAGGAAGTCTCAGTTATGGCCTCCATTGCACAAGCAGAAGTGAGTGTTGGTGACGAATTACCCGTTGTGGCGGGACTTTATATGAATAGAATCAACAAAGGGTATTTGCTAGGTGCTGATCCTACCTTGGTTTTCGCGAATCAAGATTTCGAGATTCGTAGGGTACTCAACAAACACAAATTGATTGATTCACCATACAATACCTATAGGTACGAAGGCCTGCCCCCAGGACCTATCAATATGCCTACCATTCAGGCATTAGAAGCAGTTTTGAATTATGACAAACACAAATACTTGTATATGTGTGCAAAGGAAGACTTTTCAGGACGTCATAATTTTGCCACAAACTTGAAGGACCATAATGAAAATGCGAAACGTTTTCAAAGAGCGATGAACAAAGCAGGGATCTATCGATAATCATGGCTAAAAAGCATTCATTTTTCGAAGATGTATACGAAGTGGTTAAACTTATCCCTAAAGGTAGAGCTACAAGTTATGGTTTAATCGCAAACTATCTAGGAACAAAAATGAGTGCAAGAATGGTGGGCTGGGCTATGAATGCGGCTCATGGGTTGCCGGATGTACCTGCTCATCGAGTGGTCAATCGAAACGGACTATTGACAGGAAAAGCTCATTTTTCTACATCAACATTGATGGAGGAATTACTGATGAAAGAAGGCATCAAAGTGTCAAAAGACCAAATTCAGGATTTCGCAAAAGTAGTTTGGGACCCTATGAAAGAATTGGCAGAAGATCGTCTTTGATATTTAAAAATTGGAAGATGGATCATTTAATTATCCATAAATAGGGTAAGTCAACGAAAAAGTAAGGTCATCTTTAAAAGTTTAACGACTTATTCTCTTCTAAGTATTTTGACGATACGGTTAATTATAATTTCCGATAAGTTCCATTCATAGCCATTAAAATCAGTTGTATTAATAAATTGAACAACAACGGTATCGATGTCTTTATGGTATTCTGCTAGACTTTGATAACCAATTACAAGACCTCCATGATCGTATACATAGGGGTAGATTTCCTGTTCTCCTTTGTTAAAGACCGACCCATCATTTAAGGCACGCAAGAAAATCCCTACATCTTCTGCTGTCGCTAACATACCATATTCGTTGGATTTAAAATCTTCTTTCACACCTACATAATAGCCACTCATCACATCTTCTAAATTCACCTCTTTAATAGAAAAGTAGGTGTTTTTTAGGTTGAGGGGTATCAGTATTTCCTCTTTAATATATTTTTGATGACCATAACCTAACACCTGATCCATAATCTTGCGAAGCAGTAAATAATTCGTGTTTGAATATTCGTACCCATTATCGGGCTCAAAACTAGCTGGTAAGTCCAGAGCAAATTCAAGTGCGTTTTTGCCATTTTCCTGTTCGTTTTTCCAATATGCAGGATTATCAGTAAAGTTGGGTATTCCGCTTCGGTGTTGTACCATCATTTTCAAAGTGATTATTTCTGCATTTTCAACTCTATTTTTCAGTTCTGGGAAGAAATCAGTAAGCGTTTCATCCATTGACAAGCTTCTACTTTTGACTAGTTTGGTGATTGCGACTGCCACATACAATTTGCTGATACTTGCAATTTTGAATAGCGAATTAGGGTCTGCTGGTACTTGGTTTTCCCTGTTCTTCCAAACACCTGAATAAAATGCTGGTGGTTTTCCTGCTTCATCCACATAGACAATCATACCATCAAAGTCATGGTCAATTGCCTCGTCTACCTGCTCTTGAATATTATTTGGTAGTGGTAAAATCCAAGCCTTTACCAATATCCATGGCACGAACCATAAGGAGGATATGCTGACAGTTATAAACAGAATTCTCAGTATTCGTTTGATTTGTTTTTTAGTCATATGTTAAAGTTGAAAAGGATTTAAAATAGGATGATTGGCATATTTGTTTTCATGGTTTTACAATTTATTAAAGATTTGGATTGGCCAGAGTCAACCGACAATATTGATGGACTCAGCAAAAATTCGAATTATTGGATAAATCTGTAAGTGAACTACAGCGAAGAAAATTAGTGGTCTGAAAAGATTTCAAATACCAAACAACAAACCGATTATCTGAATGGCTTGGGTTTCATTTTTTTACCTGCACTTTCTGCGATTTCAATTACTCTCTTTTGCCTAGTTTCTGTTCTTTTAGCAGAAACGACCCAGTATAATAAAAGTTTTTTAACGGATTTATTGAGGCTGTCAAAGAAGTCCAAAGCGCCTTTATTATCGGCCAATTCTTTTTTTAAATCCTCTGGAATCACAAGTGCTTCAACTTTATCTAAAAATGTCCAAGAACCATTTTTCTTTGCAATCGCAATGCTTTTTCTTCCTTCTTCTTCCATAAGCCCTTGCGTAATTAAAGCTTTCACTTTGTCCTTATTTACTTTTGACCAATTGCTCTTTGTTTTTCGTTGGCTGAAATACTGCTTGAATTTCTCATTGTCAATTGATTTTTTGATGCTATCGATCCAGCCAAAACATAGTGCCTCATCTACTGCCTCACTCCAACTTAAGTTATGATATGTGGAATTCTTCTTATAAAAAATTAGCCAAACCGCTTCCTTCGTCTTATGATTTGATTTAAGCCAATTTCTCCAATCTTGTCTATCAGTAGGGCAGAAGTCTTCAAATTCTTTCATAACCAAAAGAATATCAAAAAAGGCTTTCCTGGGCTTTACTAAGTGAATTGATTTCTCTAATTCTTATGTCCTTAAAGAATATTTCAGCTGCTTCACTTTGCAACTGAATTTTGCCTTTTATCAAGGGGATAGTTTTTTGATTTTCGTCTAGGTAGCTAGAGTTTTTTAATACCATGACCACTTTCCCATTTACTACGTGCAAGCTTTTACCTTCATAACAATACAAATCGAGCGTATTCCATTCATCATGTGGATTTTCATTATTGCTGCTTCTCAAACAATAATTTCCGAAAGGGCTTTTGAGTCCTATGGGAATGTAATCTTGTGATTCATTTGCCAGAGGGTCCAACACTGATTCTGGCTTATATGCTCTGATATCAATTATTGAATTGGCCTGACTCCAGAAATCTCCGGTGTGACCTTCCATAATCTGGAACTCTTGTGAGAGCATCCAGGATCTCCAGTATTCTACACCCATAGGGCCAACCGAGTGATAAAGAATTCCTGAGTCTTTAAGTTTATCTTTTCTGATTGCCCATTTCTTATTTCCCCATTTATACTTGAGTTGAAAATGATAGTTCTTGTACTCTTTCTTTGTAATGATACATCCATAGTACTCGCCACTTACGCGAAGTGTTTGACCGTCATCTACTTCCTTGGTAGTAAATACATTGTAGCTCGTTTGGTTCAAGCCAATAGGTTCTAATAATGCACCATTATCATCAAGTGGTTGAGAACCGTCATATCCCGTCTGGTGTTGATAACTCAAGTATTGATCCCATTGACTTATATCTTCATCAATGAGATTTTCCCAAGCCAATTGTTCGTTCTTGTCTAGAGGTTTGTCCAAAACTTCAGAACATGACATAGAAAGGAGAAAAAGGAAACTTATGGTAATATTTAATTTCAATGGGAAGTCAATTTTAGATACTCACAATAATACAAATATCTAGGCTGCCATTTTAAAATTTGTAAAATCTTTTGAAATTATCGTGGAGCGGTCGTTTGTCTAGTTAATTTCTAGGATTTAGACGATTTTAGGCCAATAATTGTCACTTTTCTAATCTCTATGTATCTGCATTATTCCGTAATTTTCCAAATACGAATGATTTAGACAATGATCCTACAATCTAGGAAATGATAGTTCCTTTATTGAAAACACTATTTGATATGAATAATAAAAAGAACAGCATGAAGTCGAAGAATATTTGGTGCCTCTGTATTTTCACCATGTGTATTTGGTTTGGTGCAAATTGTAGTTTTGCACAAACTATAGATCCAGAAGGTGAAGATAAAATAGACAATACTAAGGCTAGGGTAACCGGCTTACGGTACATCAGTATCCATGTACTTCAACTTGAGAAATCTCTGAAACTATATCGCGAAATACTCGGATTTAAACTATCTGAGGCAGAAATTCTTCATGGTCCAGGACTCGAAGGAATGCTAGTTATGAAGTTGAAGGCGGATGAATTAGAGATAGGTTTATCGCTAACTGCACCGGAATTTCAACATACCATAGGGCCGATAGGTAATACCAATCACAATCACTTTATGCTTAAAGTCAATGACATTGGCCCGATCGGTGACATGTTGAAAAAGGAGGGGTATAAGCTGGAAAATGAGAATTATGTGAGAGACAAATACACGTTTTTTGTAGGGCCAAACGGGGAGATTATTGGCCTTTCTGCATGGTAAAGTAGTAAAAGATGTGAAACCCTAAAGCTCCTTAGAAAAAAAGCAATTTCCTGTTTTTCTATTTTTTAAAATTATCAACGATATAGGAAGTATCGACATTTTTATGCCAGGAAGTTGGGCGTTCAAAGTCTTGACCTGAAACAAGCACCTGGGCAGAAGGATAGTTGGTTTTAACCTCGCTCCAAGTTATGTCCGACCAGTTATTTTTATCCATTTCTAAAAGTTTTGTTCCTTTTAGTGAACCTGATACCGCTTGATCGATCAATGGCCACCAAAGGCTCTCGGTTTCCCTATCCCATAATACGAAACCATCTAGACCATTCCATACTTGAGAATCAAAGTAAGTATACCCGCTAAGCGCGAATGTTAATTCTTGTCCGCCATAGTCTCTTTCATAGATTGCGCCAAGGTCTGCTAAAATACAATATGCTGCCATTATTGGTGTTCCATCTATAACATCATTCACAACTTCATGTCTCGTAAGATCTTTGATTGAGTAAGCCTTTATTTCATTACCTTTTTTAGCTATTAGAAAACGATCATTATCTTTCCAAATTGAATCAACAGCCTCTATGGTAGTAAAGCTAGGCTTGAGGAGTGCTGGAAACGCTTCTCTTCCTATGCCGTAATGAAATTGCTCATCTTTTAGAAGATAGTCAGTAATATCAAAGTGTTGTAAACTGTCTTTCCCTCCATATAACATTTGTTTGCCGGACAACTCAAAAAATTTACCGCTTTCTATTGAAAGAGGTCTCATTTTTACTTGTTTTCCATCTTTCGGAGAATTTTTTGATTCATCGATTTTATTCTGGCATGCACAAATAATTAATAATAAAGGAATTACATTTTTCATATTCATATTGAAAATTAACGGCTTGATGATGATAGGTAGTGCAGTATAGCGATAAATTTAACAATTACACGCTAAACTGAAAAAACCCGAGGATTTTCAGAAGTAAGCGAGAATAAGCCATTAATTATAGACATTGTGGTACTTTCGTTATTTAGTGATTTCAACTTCTAAAAGTTGAATGATTTTTTTAGCTTCATCGATTAATAAATTGGCATCCGCAATATTAATAATCAATAAAAATCTTTTTGAAGCAATCAGGTTTTCAAAATTTGTATCATTTAAGAGTCCTTTATAATCTTTTCGTATTGTTGAGGGTTCGATATCTGGAATATCATAATCGCTCCAAGAAAAATTTTGATAAATATCTCTAAATGAAACATACCTACCAATTGATTTTTCTAATTCATAAAAATTGGCAACTATCAGCCTTTGTTCTTCGAGCATTTCTTCAACATTAGCTGGCCAGCTACTCAATAAATATTTTAAGGAGTCATTAGAGAGGGAATTAATTTTACCCGAATTAAATAACATATTCATTGTTGCAAACGACTCATTGAATCTATATGTAGTTGTAGACATTGCCAAAAGACTATCCATCACCTTATCATCATAGGCCTCCTGTTGATTATCTCTAAGGCGCATTAATTGTTCAATTATGTCTACGGCATTTTGTCTACCAACATTTAAAGTCTCCAACTCATTTAATCGATTAGTAAAGTCATCCTTTAAAATTTTCAGAAGCACCTGTTCTTCATTGAAAGAAATTCGTTGTTGATTTTTATTGTTGATCTGCAACGCAATCAAAATGCCAATAACCACAAGAATTATTTCGCCTATTGCGTAAATCAGATATTTACTGAATTTGTTTTCAGTCAGCATTTTTTGTCTAACTTTTCTAAGGAACTTATTCATTAACGTTTAAATAATTTTCAATTTTAGTAATGAGCCTGGAATTGTCAGAAATGAGTTTAGTTAACGTTTGTTTCATTTCATTCGATTTTATTGAAGATTCAAAAAGTAACTGTTGAAAATCTGCATTTTTAGAAATCATGATTAAATCAGATTCATCAATCAAACTTTCAGCATCTCCTTCACTTAAAGTTCCCAACATTTTGCTATCAAACCAGTATTGAACATTATGCAATTTATGACGCCTTAAAAATTCACGGGTTTTAAAAACAACGTCTTCATGTTCGTTTTGAGCCTCTGCTACGGTACTCATACTTCTAAAATAAATTTGGACCTCTTCCCTAATTTTGTCATCGTTAATTTTATTAGCAATGTTAGGGTCATTATCTCTAGCTAAGGGGTCATATACTAGAGATCTTCTAATGTAGCTTGGATTGGTATGTTCAATAATTTCTTTTTCTCTAAATCCTGCGAGATACAATTCTATATGCAAAGAGTCAATAGATAACATCTTTCTTAGATTCACCTGGAAATAAGTTGAGTCTGATTTCAGGTCTTGCATAAATTTATAAAGTGTTGCTTTTTCTCTAACCTTATCTTTTCGGTTTTCATTCCAGTTATTGATGCTTAAAGCTATTAGAATGCCAATAACCACAAGAATTATTTCACCTATTGCGTAAATCAGATATTTACTGAATTTGTTTTCGGTCAGTAATTTTTGTCTAATTTTTCTAAAGAATTTTGTCATGGTTCATTGATAGGTCATAATGAAGCACAACACTCAGATATGGCGCGTGCTTCCGGACTTAATTAATATCTACTAAAGTATCGGTTTTGCATTTCCGTTTCAAATTACTCAGTAGAGGCATGTGGAATATCATTGGTTAGCAATTATATAATCGAAATTCAAATCCTTTCTCAATTTAATAAAACGGGGATGCTCGTTAACCTCAATTTCGTGAAAACGGTCAATGAGAATGTAATAAGAGCTGGTGGCTTTTTCCTTTTTCGTTCGTTCAGCCCAATCTATAGCTAGATCGGTTTCGCCATTTAAACCATATACCCATGATACCGCATAGGGATCTTGATAGTTGTTTTCATTGACATGGTGAAAGAACTTCTCAATTAATTCTTCGCTCTTTTGCTTGTTCCTAGATTTAGTATAAACGAATATTATTGAAGCTTCTAAAAGTTCAGATCCCCAATCTCCAATCAACTCTCTTGCCTTGACAACATCGGATTGAGCCAATTCATACTTCTCTTGAAATACTCGTGCATATGCTCGCTTTACATATCCCCATATCCAATTTGGATGTAAGGCTAATGCTTCATCAAATGCATTTTCTGCTTGTTCATCATTTCCGGCTAGCAACTGAATCCAACCTAGATTATGTAGACTTGAAATGGAAACAGGATCCAGTTCTATCGCCTTATTGGCCATGAGCAAAGCTTCCTCATGTCTCCTCATCGCTCCTAAAAATGCTGAATATCTAATGTAAGAATTTACATTTTGTGGATTTAGTTCTACTGATTTCTTATACGATTTTTCCGCTCCCTCCCAATCAAGATCTCCATAAAACTTGATAGCACCATCTGAGTAATAGGCTTCTGAAGAGTTTGCATCTAGTGCAAGTGCAGTCTGAACCGCCATCCGCGCTTCATTAAAAATTTCTTCTCGAGTGGCTGTTGAGAATAAAGCTTGAACTATTTTTTCATTGGCAATGGCCACATAAGCAAGCGTGAATTTCGGATCCAGTTCTATCGCTTTTCGGAAGTGCTCAAGCGCTTTCTCTGTTTCCTCTTTTGTAGATCCATAACTCAATGCCCTTCCTTTCATATAGTGAGCCTGTGCATTTTTATCAAGGCTGTTCTGACTGGATATCCTGGCATCACCGGATTTGATTGAATTGGGTAAAGTCTTAAGAATTGAACGCAAAAAGTACTCCTCTACCTTGGTGACATCATTGTCATAATAGGTCTTATCTCCCCAAATTTGAATTTCATTAACGTCAATGAGTTGACAGCTTATTTCAGTTCTATTTTTATTAATAGAAACTCTTCCTGTTAATATTAAATCAGTGCCTAATTGCTTATTAAGCTGAGATGGATCTGTTGCTGATTCTTCCAATATAAAAGTTGAGTTTCTCGACAGCACTCTCAATTTGGTTGATCGGGAAAGTTGATTAATGAGGTTTTCTGGGATACCATCAGAAAGGTACACCAATGAGGAATCGTTAGAATTATTTTCAAAAGGTAAGACTGCCAGTTTACTATATAAAAATGGGTTTGTAGCTTTTGAAGAATCTATTTCAGGACTGGTTTTCGTCCAGTAGTAGCCTCCTATAAAAAGGGTGATCAGTACGGTTGCTCCGTAAAGCAACCAATTGGTCTTACCGGCAGTATCTTTATTGCCTACCCAATTCCATAAAATAAAAACAACGAGTCCACCAATTAACAAGATCAAAGCAAGCGTTAAAAGCTTAGGATTGAGTCCATAATTGGTCATGAATAAGTTAACTGCTTCAAGAATGACAAATGCAGCGGTTATATATGCCACAAGAGGTTTCAAAAGCCGTTTATTCTTAAAATTCATTTATCTGCTTGTTGAGTGATTATAATTAAGGCCGATATGATGTGTGACGTAATATGTTTTGTTCATTTCGGATACTAATATAGCCGAATCTGTGTTTCGTCTCATAATTTTTTAAATCTCAAGCGTTGCAGCGTAGAATCGGCAGAGCTTGTAAAAAGCTCAAGCGTTTCCATTTCTACCAAACCGCCATACATCTAATCTAATTTTGTATGCTTTTTATTCTATTCCGAGTTCTACTATTATAGGTAAATGATCAGAACCTATAAATTGGCCTACTCTTCGAGACTTAACACTTATTCCGTCTGAAATTAAGCAATGATCTAACGTTGTTTTTGCCATACCAAACCATGTTGGCCAAGTCGGTAGAATTCCAAAACCTTTTCGCGAGTCAATTAGGTTGGTGTTCTTGATGAGGCTTTTAAAGTGGTTTGAAAATGATGAACAGTTCAAATCACCTATCAAAATAAGTTCATTCTTAGCTGAAACAGCAAAATTTGATAAAGCCCTCAATTGATCGTTCCTGCTGGTAAAGTATTTTCTTCCAACAGGAGGCAATGGATGGGTTGCTAAAATTGTAATACTGTCTTTTCCAAAATTGAACTGGGCTTCAATAGAGGGCAATCCTGATTCGCCAATATTGATTACATCAGAAGAAGTTCTCTCGATACGACTGTAAAGTGCTATTCCAAAATTATCGGTACGTGGGATTGCAGTCTTATATTGGTATGATGCCAAAGTTGGTTCAAGCATTATCTGCCATAACTCCGTCATTTCTTGTAATACCAGAATATCAGGAGATTCGGAATTTATAAATGCTTCAACCGATTCGACTTTTCCGTTCGAACTGAGCAAGTTTAGGCAGACAATTTTTACTGTATTTTGAATGTCGATATCCTTGGCGCCACCAAAATATAGAGGTACTACGTCATGCCCTGTTATTATGGCAAAAGGCAAGAAATACAAACCAATTCTGTGCTTCATGAATAGCAGAATTGTAATGGCCAGCAATAATAGAATGAAGTACTGGAACTTAAAATGACTGAATAAATCAAAGAACCAATTGTCAGTCCCGAAATACCCAATAATTGTCGCAATTGAAGTAAAAGTAAGGACCGCCATAAGAGAATAGTAGAGTAATTTCTTCATTTAGGTTTGAATATTCCATAATTGTATATGAAGGGATAGATAGACACAGTACCTAGCTACCAAAGTATTACAAAGAAATGAATTTATCCAGCAGTGCATTAGCGTTTTGTGCATCGTTAATTTTGAAGCTCATTCTCTATTTCTTTTATTAATTCTATTGCATCCTCTTTTACAGACCTATGAATTGTACCAAGTGCAGAAGACCAAATTTCAACATTTTTAATCATACTCTGGAAGTCCAAATCCTCCTTAAGTTTGGAATAGTTTCGAATATTTCTGAAATATCCAATATTAATTAATGTTTGACTACTCCCTTTGTTGATTAAGGAGTTAGGCATAATATCCAGGGGCAATTTTTCATTTCCCATGAAAGGCATCATAGCAATTTCTAATAGCTCCTTGTTATAATCAATTCGCTCCTTTTCAAAAGTTAAGAGGTATTGATAACGGTCTTCATATAAATCTGTAATCTTATTTCTAAGATTAGTATTAGTGACGATATCTAAGCCCTTAGATTGTAATAAATTATATCCATTTGTTTTGCTACTAAAGTGAGGATATGCATTAAGATATGAGAAATAGTACCCTAAGGAATCATGATAGGGAATGTTTTTATCAAGAGCCCTTAATATCATTTTACTCGATATTGATTTATTCTGAAGCGTTGTAATATTGCTTTCAAAATCATTCAAATCATACTTTAGATTATCTCGAATTTCTGAAAGAAGTAATTTTTCGCTTTTTCTTTCTTTTTGATATTCATTCCAATTGTTTATCTGAAGGGCAATTAGAATTCCAATTACTACTAAAACGATCTCACCAATTGCATATAGCAGGTATTTACTGAACTTATTTTCAGCTAACATTTTTTGTCTAATTTTTCTAAAGAATTTTATCATTGTTAGCGGTTTCTGATAACGAAGCACAACGACAAGCTAGTAGGAGTGCGTCCTGAGCTTGGCAAGTTCCGATAAATCTAATAAATCTGCCGATGCTCACAAAGTGTCAGAATAGCAGTGCGTTCAGAAAGATGAAAAATCCAGCGCGATGCGCGAAGGAAAGCTCTGACCTTTCTCAGCGGTAGAATTGTGGTGATGTTCCCACGTCTAACTATCTTCCGTAAGCTGGACTTTTCAAAAGTCTATAAAAGTATCTCATTGCACCAGTTTTGCCAATAGCTCCGTTTGCTTATGGATGATAGAGTTTGTTGGGCTTTCGTTTTATGCATATGCCATTTCTCGATTGTATTTTTTTCGATACTCCAATGGAGTAAGTCCTGCATATCGCTTGAAAATTGTTCGGAAGGTTTTATCATCATTGTACCCAGAATCTAGCATTACTTGTAATATGTTCATTGTCGAAGATTCTAACTTCTTTTTGGCATTCTCAATTCTCACACGTTGGATGTACTCAAGCGGCGTGTTTTTAGTCGCTTTTTTGAACCTTCGGACAAAGTTGCGTGAGCTTGTGGTCGCTTGCTCTGCCAGTTTCTCGATGTTGATTTTCTCAGAGTAGTGCTGCTCGATGTATTCCTGTGACTTTTTGATTTCTTTGTCTGTATGCTCTTTTTGCCCATTAAAAATGACAAATTGATTCTGATCCATTCTATCAAATTCAATCTCGGCGACCTTTGAGCACCAGATAGCATTTTCTCTACCATAATACTTCTCAATCAGATAAAGGAGCAAGTTCAAAAAAGAGTAGGCACCGCCACTAGAGTAGATGCCATTGTCTTCGTTGATAATCTTTTCCTCTAGGAGTTTTACCTTCGGGAACATCTCTTTGAATTTGTCATGGGTAAGCCAGTGCGTGGCACAGGTCTTATCGTTCATCAATCCAGTCTTGGCCAATAAGAAAGCTCCTCGGCATAGACTTGCTAATTCGGTATTGTGCTGGATGCGTTGATTTCTAATCCAGTCCACGAAAGGCAGGTTTAACTCTACCTGTTCTTCCAGATTGCCTACCAATCCGGGAATAATGATCAGATCTGTCTTTTTTACTTCATCAATGCTTTTGGCAGGTGAAACGCTAAAAAACTTATTGAAGTAGTGTGGCGCTCTGTCCAGGCCGACCAAGTCAATTTCAAATCGCTCGTTTTGAGATAATCCCATCTTCTGATGAAAGTTGTTGGCCATTTGGAACAGATTCATGGCACCTATTATGGTGTCTATTATGGCTAAGCCTTTTGGGACGATGACACTTAGATGTTTCATAATAGCAAAACTAACAAATCAATTTGTCTGAATCAACCCTATATATTGTCGTAAAATACCACCTCGTAAGGTGTAAATAAGACACAACTTTGTCTATAATTCTTTTACGAAAACTAAGAAATCATGAAAAACGAACAAATTACCGTAGTATACAGCTGGACAGCCAAAGAAGGAAAGTCCGAAGATTTGAAAGTCATCTATAATGAGGTCACTAAGCAAATGAATGAGACTGAGCCAGGTGCCTTGGCTGTTGATTGTTACTTTGATGAAACTTCCAGAAAATTGGTCGTTGCAGATGTATTTGCTAATGCGGAGGCTGTTGGATTCCACTTAGGAACCACGGCAGGGGCTCATTGGCCTGAATTGATCAAAGTGGCAGATCCGGGAGAGTTCCTCTTCTGCGGAGAGGTTCCTCAAGAAATGAAACAAGCTGCATTAGGAATGGGCTTGAATGCGACTTTCGCTCCAATAGTCTTTGGATTCAATCGAAAGTAGATTCAATCATTATTTTGAAATAATACGGAGGAGTGCGTTAATGGCGTACTCCTTTTTTGTAAGAGTAACGAAGCACAACGACATGCTAGTTGGAGTGCGCTCTGAGCTTGGCAAGTTCCGATAAATCTAATAAATCTGCCGATGCTCACAAAGTGTCAGAATAGCAGTGCGTTCAGAAAGATGAAAAATCCAGCGCAATGCTCGAAGGAAAGCTCTAACCTTTCTCAGCGGCAGAATTGTGGTGATGTCTCCACATTTTCGACTATGATTTCTTATCGGGCAGAAAATCGGGAGATTTCAACTGCTCTAAATGAACTTGAATTATAGCCATAGTTGTGCATTGGTTTTATTCGTTCATTTTACTTTTTCTTATCAGGAAACCAAGTGTCTCTTAAGATTTTCCATTTCCCATCGTCTTTTTTCCAAACTAATAGATATCTCCCACTGCCAACAACTGTTCCATTTGCATGAGACCAGGTTCCGACTCCTTCTTCCACAAGTAATTGGTCATTTCCCCATAATTGTGTTGTTTTAAAACTTGAACCAGTAATACTATCTCGAATATAACTTCCAAAAGCCTTAGTAATATTTTCTCTTCCTGCTGTTGAAGGAATAATTTCTGCATTTAGCATGTACATATTTCCAAGAGCAATCGAGTCTCCATTTTTTAAGTGTTTTTCATACTCTCTTAATCGTAATCCTATTTCTTTTTCAAGAATTGTGATATCATCTTCTATATTTAATTCGTTAGTCTCTTTTTTTTGTTCACAACTTAAAGTGAAAATTGACACAATGAATATTAGTCCAAATTGAATGATGTTTGATTTTAGTTTTTTCATTGATTTCTTTTTGGTTAGTATTTTCAGCTTATGCACAACGCCTAGCGAAACGGCTTTCAAAGCAGTTTAGGTTTTGTTAGCATCAGTCTAGCAATTGGGTGTAAGATTTCATGTCTAAAATTTTCTTCGTAATCACAGTTTGCCAACACCACAAGACCAATTTTTTCTTCAGGTACCATCAATAAGTAACTTCTGAAGCCGTTATCACCTCCATAATGGCCAACTTTTTTAAAACCATCTATCTCTCCCAATTGAAAGCCCAAACCAATATGTTCATTTGGCTCAAAAGATGGTTGAATCATGATATTGTAGTCAATACTAGATAGCTCACCGTCCAATGATTGAAGAAAAGAAATCATCCATTTACTTAAGTCTTTTGAAGAAGAATTTAATGTGCTGCTCGGTGCATGTTCTCTTGTATAGGGATAAGTTTGTCTTTCATAAATATTACCTGTAAACCAGTGTTTAGAATGTGGAACTGTTTTTAGTGAATCTGGTATTTCAAAATATCTGAAATCGCTATTATGCATTCCACTCTCATTCAGAATATTTTCTTTTATGAAATCATCAAAGGAAGAGCCCGAGACTATTTCTATTAGACAACCTAAGACATCATAGGCTAAATTACTGTAATGGTATTCTGAAGAAGGATCGGAATCAAGTTTAAGGTCGAGTCCCAAGACATATTCCTTAAGGCTATTGTCAGATTGATTGTTATTATCCCAGTGATAGTTGCTTATGTCAGGAAGTCCCGAAGTGTGATTTAAAAGATTTTTTAGGGTAATGTTTTCAACTCTTTTGTCATCATAATTTAACTCAGGAAGTATCTCAACCAATTTTACATCTAGTGTTATGGCTTTTTGTTCTATAAGTTTCATTATTGCAATCGCTGTAAATAACTTGCTTATTGAGGCAGTATGGAATATGGTATTTTCTGTGACTAATCTGTTGCTTGTAATACTTCTAACGCCATAACCTTTATTATAAATAATTGAGTCATTTCTGATTATTCCAATTGAAAGTCCAGGAATATTATATTGATTCATTTTATTAAGTACTATCGAATCCACTTTTTCAAGAAACCCAGTGGCCGATGAATTGACCTCAAAATTCTGTTTAAATGAGGGTGTAGTACACGAGTGAAAAATCGTGAAGGACAAAATTGTTACTATAATAAGTGTTCTTTTCATCTCATTAATGCTGACGTCCAGATATGGCGCTCTGGCCTACGAACTTTTTTAATTACGATAAAAGTAGCTGATCTGCCCGTGCATTCAAAGTATCAAACTGGCACTGTACCGTGCAGAATAAAAACTCCCAAGAATCAAGGTTTGTAGAAAACACCTTCTTTTCTAGGCGAAAGATAAGCGAGATGTTTAGCAGATACGCTAAGTAAGGCCATGCGCTAAATCGCTTGAAGTGTGTAGCTATTTTTTTATTTCATTTTTTAAATCCAACAATTTCAATTCTTTGTGGTAGTTCTCAATTCTTGATTGTGCATTTCCATCAATTAATAAAATGACAATTAACATTGAAATGGTTGTAACACAAATTGCCCTCAATGTTGGTGTATTAACAAATAGAATTAATAATGCTGCTACGATAATTAATATTGGCGCTAATTTAAATACAAATATAAATTGCTTTATAGTGCTCTCAGAACGCTTAATTTCCGACTGATAAAAGGCAGTTTCGTCGGTATTGAAATCCTTTTCAAATTGTTTAATTCTTTGAATATTGGTGTAGTTAGTACCGCTGCCAATTATTAATAGTAAAATACCTGCTACTACCGTTGGAATAATATAAGCCTTTGCTAAATCTGTTTTTCTAATTGCCAAAATCCAACACTTGCGATTAAAAATCCAATCGCGAAGAAAATAAAGAAACGTGTTGAGAATACTTCAGCTTTTGCCCATTCGATTGCTAGTTTTAATACGTCCATATTTTCATTTAATTACACACAACGTCCAGCAATGATGAGTGGGGATTAGAAAGCACTATCCTTTCCTCTAGCACATAGACATGCCTTTTTCAAAATTTATAAATAGTGGTGGACAATTCAATCCCATCAAAGTTTCGAAATTGATGAAACCCAATTCATTCAGAGCGTTTGTTACAGCTAATTCAATTGCTTACTACCATTCCAATGTTTCAATCACATTACCTTGCTGATCTATTTTTCTGCCATTCCAGTTACCTTGGGAATCCCATTCAATTTCCATGTCATAGTCTATTCCTAATTGTAAATAGCTGATATATAAAACTCCGGAGTTTTCTAAATAATTTAGATCAATGCTGTAGGAGTAAGACGAATAGTAGTAATCAGAAGATACATCAGCGGCAGAAATGGTCAACTTTTGATCGGTCATTTCCCAGCTAAAATTAACATCGGGAGTCAACCAATTTTTATGATTAATTCTACCAGCAGATTCGTCACTATTTTGCCATGCAGAATAAAAAATAGACGGTTCACCCCCGAAGAAAGCCGTAGATGAAGACCAATAAAATTCGGTTGAATATAATCGACCCACTTGATAGAAATAATTGAATTCAATTCCATCAAGTATTTCTTGATTATGATATGATGTATATTCAAAATCACTCAACTGAAGGCTATCTACAGAAACTACCAAACTATCTAACTCTGTTGCATTTAGGGGAATTTGGAAGTTATTTTTAAATTCTGAGATTTCTACGATGGTTCTAGAAAGATGTACGTAAGCTTCTGTGGCAAACTCATTTTCACTTGGTTCTAAGCTTTCAGGAACCACTAATCTGTCAAAGTTTTCAAAGAAAACTAACTCCTCCAATGGCACACCTTCTTCAATCCCTGGTTCGTCATTATTACATCCAACTAAAAGCATAAGTATTGCAGTTAGGAATGTTAAGTTTTTTCTATCCATGATTAATATGTTTCGTCCTGAAATATGGCTACAGTTAAAAATTGATTTTAAACTACATTATTATATACCATATTCGGGGTTTTGTATCCTAAAGATAGGTGTAATTTTTTATTGCTGTAAATGTCAATTGCATTTTTGGTTACGACTTTAGCGTTGCTCGTATTGACGAAGCATTGGTCGAGGTAAAACTCATCTTTTAGGATTCCATTGACTTGTTCAGCTACGACGTTTTCATAGTAATGATTCTCTACTGTCATGCTAATTCTCACCTTTCGTTTTGAGAATATAGCCACATATTGTTGGTGCAATATTGGATGCCTCTGTCAGAATGATGAATCAACCCTGGAGCTGGCTTGGCTTTTCTAAAAGCTGACTTTAAAGCTCTTAAACAACCTGCTAATTCAAGAGAATCACTGATGTCATAACTACTATTTTTATTGAATATTGATCGGTTATCAGTACCAAATAACAAAAGCCATAATCAGCGCTGAAAATGCTGCCGTGAGCTTTGAATTTGAGCAACTCCTTAAATTCATTGGCTGAACTGTCGAATCAAAGACGTGATGTGTTTTTGATGTAGTGTATTCTGGTAGGTGATGGGGTTGAAGAACATACCTTGCGAACATGATGCAATCAAAATCTAAGATCCTAAGTATTTTATTTCTTCTGGCCACCTGCCATTTTTCTATTGGTCAGATCGTTCAAGTTGGAGATGGTAGCTATACCACACAATTCCCAGGAACAGATGAAGCCGGCCGAAATGGATTTCCTGCAGGTGAGCCTCAATTGGTAGGAAATGCCTTTGGAAAACCTGTTCCAACAAATGATTGGTGGTCAAAGCTATTAATTGAAAATCATGCCGATAATCTTTACAATTATCCAATGGCCATGACCACAATCATTGGGGGTCTCACCGTGAATTATGTCCCTTCCGGCCCTATAGGTGGTTCTGCACAACCGATAGAAGTTGGTGTGGTGGGGTTAAGTGCCAGCCAGGCCAAGGTGGCAGATTACTCAGATTGGACAGTTACAATGGATTGGGATGAAAAATTCCAGGCCACTTCGGGAATTGCCATGCCCTTCTTGTATTTCAATAAGGCCGATGCTGAAACGGCCAAGGTTTTAATCAGAAGCGGATCAGTAACCGTGAGTAATGAGAAGATAATTGTTGAGAATGCAGGAAACGGCGCTGATTTCGTCATCTATGCCCCAACAGGTAGCACTTGGATAAGCAGTGGTCAAAGTTATACGTCCACACTTAATGGACAGAATTATTGGTCAATGGTCATGTTGCCTCAAATCACTTCTGATATTGTGGCTAAATCAACAGAATATCAGGACTACGCATATGTTTTTCCAACTAACACTACGACAAGTTGGTCCTTCGACGAGCAAAGCGCCACGATGAGAACGGATTTTGAGGTAGAATATGAAGTGAAAGAGGGGACGAGCGAAAGTTTCCTCCAGGGCTTGTTACCACATCAGTGGGACAACCTGTCGATGGATTCTCCACAACCCAATGGTGATTCGTATTCTTCAATTAGAGGAGAATTGAAAATGTTGGTTGGAAACACGTTTAGTATAGAGAATAGCTTTCATGGAATTCTCCCTACGCTGCCATACTTATCAAATTACAGTGACGGCTTTAGTCTTTCAGCGCTCGATGAAAAAGTGAAATTCCTTGAGAATAATGAACTAGCTACTTGGACCGATTCCTATAATGAAGGGCAAGTCATGAATGAACTCATTCAAACCGCCAGAATCGCCGATAAGATGGGTAACACAGTGGCCAGAGATAAAATAGTTTCCACCATCAAAGAGCGGCTGGAAAATTGGCTAACTGCTAAGGCCGGTGAAGTCGCCTTTATTTTTTATTACAACTCCGCCTGGTCTGCGCTCCTTGGTTATCCAGCAGGACACGGACAAGACAATAACATAAACGACCACCATTTTCATTGGGGGTATTTTATTCATGCGGCCTCTTTCATAGAACAATTTCAGCCAGGGTGGTCGGATCAATACGGTGAAATGATCAATTACCTTGTCAGGGATGCCGCCTCGACTGACAGAGAGGATGCGCTGTTTCCATATTTAAGGAACTTCAGTCCATTTGCTGGACACTGTTGGGCTAATGGATTTGCCACATTCCCCCAGGGAAATGACCAGGAATCTACCTCCGAGAGTATGCAATTCAATTCTTCGCTCATTCATTGGGGAAGTGTGACTGGGAATGACGCTATCAGGGACCTTGGGATATACCTATACACGACTGAGCAATCTGCGGTGGAAGAATATTGGTTTGATACCCAAAAGAGAATATTTCCTGAAAATGAATATTCTGTGGTTTCGAGAGTTTGGGGAAATGACTATGATAATGGGACTTTTTTCACGGCAGATATTGCAGCCTCCTACGGAATAGAGCTTTATCCAATCCACGGGGGGTCGATGTATTTAGGACATGACATTGAGTATGCTGAGCATCTATGGGCAGAAATGGAAAGCAACACAGGGATTCTGGAAAACGCGGTGAATCCTGATTTATGGCACGATCTATATTACCAATATTTGGCATTTACGGATCCAGAGAAAGCGATTGAATTGTACGATTCGAATCCTGATAGGAGTCTAAAATTCGGAACATCAGATGCTCAAACCTATTATTGGCTCCATTCAATGAACACCTTGGGCCAAGTTGATGCGTCTCTAACAGCGGATCATCCTTTGGCTGTAGCGTTTAATAAAAACGGAGACCTGACCTATGTGGCGCATAATTATTCTGATGCCGAAATCACGGTCGCATTTTCCGATAATTTTGAGTTGGTGGTGCCCGCAAGAACCTTGGCGACCAATAGAGATGTCAATATTGAGGGAAACTTGACCTCTAGTTTTTCAAGTGCCTACCTAGGAGGGAGCGTGGATTTGTTGCTGGAAACAGAAAGCGATGGAATCACCAAAGTGGAATTCTACAATGATGGGATTTTGATCGGAGATGATATCTCAGAGCCTTTTGAGTTTAAAGCAGAATCTCTCCAAGCAGGTGTTCAGGGCTTTTATGCACGTATGTATGTAGGCGAAAATTTCGACGTTTCAAATATCATGAGTGTCACGGTAGGTTCTCAAAGCCCATACTCAGGCATGGCATCTGTGATTCCTGGAGTTATTGAGGCCGGGCACTATGACAAGTTTGCTGGAAGCAAAGGTCAGGGGATAACTTATGTAGATTCATCCACTGGCAATGACGGAGATTTTCGTTTGGATGAAGATGTAGACTCAGAAATTTTCAATGACGAAGGTGCCACAATCGGCTGGATAGCTGGTGGCGAGTGGACGGAGTATACGGTAGATGTTCAGAATTCAGGTTACTACGAAATGTCATTTCGATTTGCTTCTGACAATCAAAATGGAGGAGGACCTTTTCACCTTGAACTTGATGGTGTTGAAATTAGCGAGGATATTTCGCCAACCTATACAACTGGGTGGTACGATTGGGAGACCCTGACTGTTTCAAACCTAGCCATGCCTGAGGGTGAACATATACTTCGACTTGCTTTTGATGGTGGTGAATTCAACATAGCGAAAATGACTTTCCTATTTCAGGAAAATCTTCCTTACGGACCCCCAACAGCGAACGCAGGTGAAAATATCCCAGTTATTCTGCCCGCTACAACCACCATGCTTGATGGTTCATTGAGCTCGGATCCTGATTTGGATGTACTTACTTACTCATGGGAACAGGAAAATGGCCCATCTGTAGTTAATTTCTCAGATGCTTCCATTGCCCAGCCTGTAATTTCAAATCTTGAAAAGGGCATCTACACCATTAAGCTGACTGTTGACGATGGAGGATACAGCTCATCCGATGAAGTGCTGGTAGTAGTTTCTGAAACAGGAAATTTGGAGCCGAGCGTTTCAATCACCTCCCCCGAATTCAACGCTTCATTCAGAGGAGGTAACACCATTGAAATCACTGCGGAAGCAAAGGATTTAGAAGGATCGGTGACCTTGGTGGAATTCTACGATGGAGAAACGAAACTGGGTGAGGACGCTGATTCTCCCTATAGTTACACATGGTCTGATGCCGCTGTGGGCGCACACACTTTGACAGCCAAGGCCACCGATGATTCCGGAGGAGTTGGCATTTCATCACCAATCGATATAAATGTTGTAGAAGTTCAGCAATGCACGGAATACTCTAATGTGGCTACCGAAGGAAGCTTTTCCATTGGCTATCGAGTCACTTATGAATCGGTGGGAGAATCTGTCACGGTGATTTTCGAAATACTTGATGAGGACAAAAACCCTTCAAATGCTTTGTTGAAACCCCGAGCAGGATCTGAAGTGACAATGGACCTGGTTTCGGATAGAGTTTTCTCCAAAACTTTTAATGGATTGGGATCAGGAAATACCCTCGATTATGCCTGCAAGTTTGAATATCAAAATGCGCATGTTACCACTGAATACTTCGATTATGAAGTTGGTACAGATTGCACAGACAGCCAAGACACGACTGCTCCGGAAAATTTTACGGCAGCCGTTGGTACAGTGACTTTTAATTCTATTGAGTTGGTTTTGAATGGGACAGAGGAGTCGGGTAACGTAATATACCAAGCCAATTATAATGGAATTACCAAAATGATTTCCCTTGCATCAGGTGCAGCGGGAACAATGAATTTGACGGGTTTGACCGAAAACACGACTTACAGTATATCGGTTTCTGCAGCAGATATTTCAGGAAATGAGGCCGCTAATTCGCCGCTGGTTTTATCGGCAATCACTACCGAGGACACAAATACCGACTGTTTGGGCACAGATTCTGAATCTCAGCAAGGTTCGTTTTCAATAGGCTACAACTATGAATTTGTGACAACAGGATCCTCCGTAGAAATCACTTTTGAATTACTGGATGATATCAGTGTTGGGAATGTTTTTTTATGGAAGAAAAGCCCGTTTAATGAATCACAGATGACCAATGTTTCGGGTAAAGTATTCACAGGTACAGTAACCGGTCTTTCTAATGGGGAGGCGATTTCTTACGCTTGTAAATTTGAAATTCCAAACGGCCAACTTGTGACTAAATACTTTGATTACCAAGTGGGAGATAAATGTGATGGAGAAGTGTTGTCAAATCAAGAGTTCAGTGATTTCAAAGTCTACCCAAATCCGACCAAAGGCCGCCTTTATTTGGACTGGAAAGAATTCACCAGTGCGAGCATTTTCTCACTTTCGGGTAAGGAACTCTTAAAAACTACCAAGAATGAGATTATGCTAACCAATGTCCCAGCAGGAACTTACGTGCTCGTAATGACGGGATCAAATGGTGAGAAGAGACAAACCAAATTTGTAAAGGAATAATCAAGACATTTTGATAGATACGATCAAAAATATTTGCTCCCGTCAAAATGCGAGCTTTCTGAAAGCGAGCTATGGTAAATCATTGCCCAATGTAGTTTTGGTTAATTATGAAAAAAAGTGACTAAGATTTTAGGTATAAAAAACTCACTCCAATTCAGAGCGGGTTTTTTATGTATTGTGAATTGATTTATTCCTCTCCTCCACTTTCAGTAGTTGTATCTCACTCAATCTTTATGAATTCTTCTTTAGAATACAGAAATTTGGAGCCTACAAACTCTTACGTTTCTCTGTTGAAATCGATTAAAAGGTTGTCGCTAGTTTGTTTCCAAGTTCCAGGTTCAAATGTTGTTATTCCAAACCAGCCAACATGCCTGTACTCGAAACTTCCAGTTTCCTAAATAAAATTGTTCCTGTGTTCATAGTTCTCTAGTAGCTACCTCGATACTTCACTGCATCTTGATGGTTTGTGGGCTTCAAAAAAAACTGGCTAGAAATAAACGAGCATGAGCATTACATAATAGATAATTGTTGGTGCGGCGACCTGAGTCGATAAGTTCTTTCGATGTTTAAAATCCGTCAAACTAGTTGACAAGAATTTGCTGAAAACAAGTAGGATTAAGATTAAATTTATTCCGATTGGAGCGGAAAATTCAGAAATCTGTTGCAACTAGTATTCAAGAAACGTTAGCAGAAAAAGGATGCCATAAAGAATGATTGAGATTCTAATTCTTTTTTTCTTGTTCATCTATTATTTGAAGTTCTGTCTACGACTAGCACTATTGAGCATATCGCCATGATATGGTGCGTGCCTCTGGCCTTTCATATATCACTAGAATTTTTGGTTTCCGCATAGGTGTCAGATAATATTGTAGCAGCATGTGCTATATTGTTTGTTATAATCTTGCACACCTAAAAGACCAATTACCGCTCCAGTAGCAGATATTCTACATACCTCAAAGCTGTTGCCATTAGATTGCTTCTATTCTTTGCTTTTTCTTTAAATAGGTTTAACTGCTCACGATTGATTCTTCTGCCTTTTACAAAAACCATTTTGGGATTCTGAAGAGTTTTCAATTCATCAAGGGGATTATCATCCAATATCAGGAAATTCGCCATTTTACCTTCTTCAATACTTCCTAAGCCATTCAAAAATTCATGTGTTTTTGTAGGATTGATTGTTGCGGTTTTCAGAGCTTCATAGTTGCTCATCCCTGCTTGCTTATAGAACTCCAATTCTTGATGTATCGAGAATCCGGGTAAAGTAATGCCAATGCCTCCATCTGTTCCACAGACAATATTTACTCCATGATCGTGCAGTTTCTTTACGATAAGTAAATGAAAATCATGTTGATCCTTGATCCGTTTAGTAACAGTAGCATCTTCATTTTTCGTGCCTTTCCATCTATCATATTGAGCTTGACTATCTGTCATGCGTATGAGAGGGTTCATATAGTCCAAATGATCACCAGAGAGGGTCGTATCATTCTGGAGCATGTTGTAGATGTTATAATAAACAATTAGTGTAGGGCTCAGCGTTGCATGGGGATTCGCAACATAGCCGTCAATTATTTTACTAAGTGCAGCTGTATCTAATTGATAACTCAAAGGTTGCTGCACAAACTCTTCTGCATGCTCGATGGTGATAATCTGAGGATTGAAATGATAATCATAAGGAACTTCAGGAGTAGGGTGGGCCACAATATCCATTTTGGAAATAGCCGCTTGCTTTAGAATTGCTTCGAACAGTTCCTTCGTAAGTCCATAATAGGTCTTAATGAAATCATAACCACGATCTTTATACGAGATGATTTTTTCTTTTGCCTCATTAGGGTCTATAAGGTTGACATTATCGTCCCCAATGAATTGTGGGCCTGTTAGCTTAGGAGTTGAAGTAAAGAACAACGGAGAGGTTAATTCATTTTCTGCCACTTCTTTCTTGATTCGTAAATGCATGGGTCGTCCCCAAAGATTACGAACTGACGTAACCCCATTTGCTAAATACAAACCGAGTTCATATTTGTCCCAAATATGTACGTGCATGTCAGTCAAACCGGGCGAAAGAAAGCCTCCTTTACCGTCTATCTCAGTCAGATTTTCAGGATTCGAGGTTCCTCCAATACTCCTTATCAACCCGTTTGTTATGGTGACGCTTGAATTTGTCAATACCGTATCAGATGTCATTGGAACAATGTTGACATTCCTTATGATATAACTATTTAAACCACCCTCCGGTTGATTCTTGACCTTTAAAAAAGACGTTTGATAAGAATCCGTAATGAGTATACTAATTAAGGATATTAGAATTAAGACTAACAAGCCCCCAAGGCTTAGAAGTCCTCTCTTTAAAATTTTCAATATTAGGTTTTTAGTTTTTGTATTTTCGGAGAATAATTATTGATGATAATGGTCAAGTATATGAGCCGTTTAAATGGCTTATATATACTTTGTTAGCATTTGTTTATCTATTTTGGTTTTGAGTATTCGATCAATTCCTCAACATAGTGAAAATCACCTTGATCTTGAGTAAGTTTTACGAAATTTTTTACGGCAGGAGCATATAACCAAACTTCTGTTTCATCTGCACTATATCCTCTGGAATTGGTGGTTTTGCCAGTGTATTTAATTGTATAGGCCATAAATGTTCCAGCTTCTACTGTTTCTTCCTGATAGGATAGTATTTCGGCATCTTGACTTTGTTTTCCTGTTGTACCGTCCTGGCTTGTCCAATTGTTTTCATACTTCCACTTTTTACCCACTTCGAGAGGCCAGTCATACTTTGGTGTTTTGCTTTCCTCTTGTTTAACAATTTCGGTAACGGGAATGGTGTCCTTACCGATTGTCATACCTAAAATTCCGTTTGAACTGACTATTTCTCTTGTATCTATTCCATCCGAGCGAACTTCTCCTTCAGTGGTCACACCTTTGTATTTCCAAACCCATTTTTCACCAATCGAATAATCAACCAGAGTTGGTTGTTGGGTTATACCAGATTTAGTATTGTCATAACAGGCACTAAGTATTAAAACTGCAAGTAATACTAGAAATCGGTTTATCATATTCTTGATTTATATTTTGCTTTCCATTTTTTTAATAAATGCTAATGTACGGAAATGTTACATTGCCCATGTGTAAACGCTGTTATACGTATAAAAATACAGACAATTAATGTTTGTGTTCAAATCTGTTTTGAATTAGCAGCAATCCAATAAAAGTCAGTAATCCATTTAATAACAAAAGCTCAAAACCAAATTTATAACCTCCAAGTAATAACTCAGAATTAGCATTAATGATGTAAGTCAAAATAGGGCTAGCAATACAAACAAAAGGTACCCATTGATCTTTGACATTCACTTTTGTAAAAAGACCAAAAGTATAGAGTCCTAATAACGGCCCGTAGGTATATCCCGCGACTCGAAACAAAGAATTGATTACACTATCGTCATTGATCGCACTAAAAATTAGGATGACGATAAAAATCAATACAGAAAAACCAAAATGAACTAATTTCCTTTTTGAAGCATCTGCAGATGCTGGATTCTTTTTTAAAAAGTCAATATAAAAGGAAGTCGTTAATGCCGTGAGTGCTGAATCTGCGCTCGAATAAGCTGCTGCCGTTACGCCTAACAAAAAGACCAGTCCCGCAACCAAACCAAGGTGGTTCATGGCTAAATAGGGATAGAGTTTGTCCGTGATTTGGTCAAAGTCTATGCTTCGAACTTCTCCATAGTGATAGAGTAATACGCCCAGTGAAAGAAATAATAGGTTCGCAAAAACCAATACGATACTAAACCATAGCATGTTTTTTTGAGCGTCTTTCAGTGATCTACAAGTGAGATTTTTCTGCATCATGTCTTGATCTAATCCAGTCATTACAATCGCTATGAATGCCCCTGAAAAAAATTGTTTAAAGAAATTTTTTGGAGACTGCCAATCCCAAATGAAAGCATTGGACAAATCACTTTGATCAATAACCGCAATCATGTCTGACATACTTAAGTCAAGTTCATTACCTATGATATAGATAGTAATTACCACCGCCAAAAGCATGAATAAGGTTTGCAAAGTATCTGTCCAGACTATTGTTTTTATACCTCCTTTAAAAGTGTAAAGCCAAATGAGTGCAATGGTTACAAAAACCGAAACGGCAAAAGGAATATTGAATGCATCAAAAAAAGCTACTTGTAGCACTGTTGCTACCAAAAACAATCGAAATGATGCCCCTATCACACGGGAGATAATAAAAAAGCTAGCTCCAGTTGTATAGGATTTTGCCCCGAACCTTGTGCCTAAATATTGATAAATTGAGACGAGGTTCATTTTATAATACAGCGGTAGTAATACTTTTCCTATTACAAAGTATCCTAACATGTAACCAAGCACAATTTGAAAATAGGACCACTGGCTGTTACCTACTTCTCCTGGAACGGAAATGAACGTAACACCCGACAGAGAAGCGCCGATCATACCAAAGGCTACCAAATACCATGGAGATTGCTTGTTGGCCGTGAAAAATGATTCGGCATCCGAATTTTTGGAAGTGCGGTTGGCAATAAACATCAAGAGCCCGAAATATCCAGCGATGACAGTAAAAACAATGATTGGATTCATCCGCCCAAGATCAGGGATTAAATCGACTTCTCAAAAGCCTGTTGCAAATCAGCTATTATATCACCGATATGTTCCAGCCCTACAGATACACGGATTAAATTGGGTGTAATGCCAGTTGCCATTCTTTCTTCTTCTGTCAATTTTGCATGGGTAGAAGAAGAAGGATGTGTAATGATTGTTCTAGAATCACCGAGATTGGCGGTCAAAGAACACATTTCAATACTGTTGAGGAATTTTTGACCTCTCTCCAAACCACCTTTGATGCCAAAGCAAACCATACCACCACCTGCTTTCATTTGTTTCTTTGCGATTTCATATTGAGGATGAGATGGCAGAAAGGGATAACGTACCCATTCGACATCATCATGTTCTTCTAAATGTTTAGCTAGCGCCAATGCATTTTCACAATGTCGATCCATTCGGACCGCTAGCGTTTCTAAACTTTTGGATAAAACCCATGCATTAAATGGAGAAAGCGAGGGGCCTGTACTCCGGCTAAAAGTGTAGATATCAAATATTAAGTCTTTTCCCCCGACAATGATACCACCCATGACTCGTCCTTGTCCATCGATATATTTTGTAGCAGAGTGTATGACAATGTCTGCACCAAAATCCATTGGTTTCTGCAAATAGGGTGTCGCAAAACAATTGTCAACAATAAAAATGAGGTTGTTTTTTTTGCAAAAGTCTCGGGCTAATTCTAGATCCACCAGCTCTACACCTGGGTTGGTAGGTGTCTCTAAGTAAAGCACTTTTGAATTTTTCTTTACGGCATTCTGCCAATTGTCAGTGTCGTTGATATCGATATAGCTGTTTTCAATTTTAAACCGAGGAAAAAATTTGGTCAAAACCGTGTGGGTAGATCCAAATATCGAACGTACAGATATCATATGATCACCAGCATCCAGTAAGGTTGCAAGCGTTGAAAAGATAGCAGACATTCCAGTGGATGTGGCAAAACCAGCTTCAGCGCCTTCCAACAACACCATCTTGTCGATGAGTTCAGTGGTATTTGGGTTGGTAAAACGACTGTAAGTATTTCTGTCAATTTCTTGAGCAAAAGTGGCGCGCATTTCTTCTGCATCATCAAAAACGAAGCTTGAAGTCAAGTACATGGGGGTAGCATGTTCCTTTTCATCCGTGGTTTTGATTTGAGTTCTGATAGCCTCAGTTTCGAAATGCAGCTTCTTCTTGGTCATGGCGGCAAATAATTTGAATTGCAAATATGACCTTTTCCGGATTGAAAGTGAAGCAAGAGGTGAAACTATTATCGTTCTTTTATTAGGTTTGCGCCTCCTAATATTTATGATCCCTAATAAACAAGTATATCGTTACGAAAAATCGTTCAATTTGGAGCGAGGAGGTCAATTGCCATCATTGGAAATTGCCTACCATACTTATGGTGAATTGAATGAGGAGAATGACAATGTAGTCTGGGTTTTTCATGCGTTGACAGCCAATTCGGATTGTGTGGATTGGTGGGGAAACCTATTGAACGAAAACAATGCGATAAACCCAGAAAAGCATTTTATTATTTGTGCCAATATTCTAGGCTCTCCTTATGGTACTACGAGTCCATTGTCTTTGAACTCAGGTACTGGGGAAAAATTTTATGCCGAATTTCCTGCTATTACCATTAGAGATATGGTAGAAGCTCATAAACTACTAAGAGATCATTTAGGGATTCAAAAAATAGCGATAGGCTTAGGAGGTTCGATGGGTGGCTTTCAAACTTTCGAGTGGGCTGTTCAAGAACCTGATACCTTCGATAAAATTATTTTGATAGGGACCGCGCCTAAAGAGTCACCTTGGCGAATTGCCATACATGCAACACAACGTTTGGCGATAGAAGCAGATCCAACATGGAGGGATCGTACTGATACAGCAGGAAAGAAGGGTGTGGAAGCATCCAGAGCCATCGGAATTCTGTCTTATAGGAACCATGAAATTTTTAGACAAACCCAGTCTGATGAAGAGGAGATTTTAGATGATTTCAAATCCGATTCTTACATTAGATATCAGGGAACCAAATTAACAAAACGCAACTTTCAAGGCTATTTACTTTGGAATCTTACCAAGGCATTGGACAGCCATGATATTGGCAGAGGTAGAGGCGGGGTGGAAAAAGCTTTGGCTTCACTGAAACCGGAAGTGCTATTAATCTCCATTACTTCAGATTTATTATTTCCTATAGAAGAGCAAAGAGTAATTGAAAAGTATATCTCCAATGTAGTCTACAAGGAAATAGATTCCCTCTATGGCCATGATGGATTTTTGACAGAAGACGTTCAGATCAATGCCTTGATCACCGAATTTCTGTAAGGAAATTATTAACCTTTAATAAATCGAAGGGTTTGCGAATCGAAACTAGACGTCAATTTTAATAGATAAACAGAAGCTTCCAGGCTTGACAACTTGTTATTCAATTCATTTTCAATTTCAGATAATGTGCCTGTCATTTTGAATATTTCCTTGCCTGAAATGCCGATCAAGTGTGCATCAAAAGCATCTGTAGAAGAACCTCCAATTGATATTTGATCGTGAACGATCGGATTTGGGTATATTTTAACAATTTCCGATGATTGATGTTCTATTGCAATAATTTTATGATGTTCAAATTGCCCATCATAATCAACTTGTTTGAGTCGATAGTACGCGTTCTCTACAAATTCATAATCAATGAATCCATAAGATTTTGGTTCGTTCACGGTGCCATTCCCCTCCACAAAACCTATTTCAGCAAAATCGGTATCATTGATACTTTTTTCGATATAAAACCCTTCGTTATTGAGTTCTGAAGAGGTGGACCAAGAAAGAATAGCTGAGTGATTACCTTCTTGAGAACCAGAAAAAGAAACCAGTTCAACTGGTAGCGTCCCACAGTCACCAGAACAGTCACCCGTCCAATTAGTATCATTTCCTCCATTCGAATCATCAATGCCGCCAGCATCTATAGTTCCTGCACCGGATATTGCACCTTGCGCATTTAAAAAGAAAGTTCCACTAACTTCAGCTGTTCCATCAAGTGTTATGGATCCTGCATTGGTGCCATTTGCTCGGCCTACATCAACATCTCCACCGTTTACATCTAAGAGACCGCCGGGCGTACCACCATTAACAATAAGAGATCCTCCATTTACTATTGCTATATCTCCACCATTGATTTCGAGCTCACCACCATCTTCAACTGTTATGGTTGCACCGTTTAGTCTATAACGCGTACCTGTAATGGTAATTTGAAGAATTGCACCATCTTCAATAATAATGTCTTGATTACCATTAAAATTGGCTGCGGAATAAGAACATGTTCCCATAGCTGCTGTTATTGTATGGGGTCCTCCGGCGATAATACTTCCAGGACATTGGGCAATCACTTGAACCGAAAGAATGACTCCTAAAAGTGATGTTAATACAAAATGTCTACTATATGTATTTTTCATTTGGGTCGTAATATTAATGTCTTGAATAAATTGAACGATATTAATACTTGTAAATTATGATGCTTTTGAAGTCCAAACGTTCATTTTTTTAATGAAACGTATGGTTTGTGTCTCAATTCTGGAGGTTGTTTTTAGTAAATAAGCAGAGGGTTCAATACTTGATAGATTGTAGTTCAATTCTTTTTCTAATTCGGACAAGGTACCTGTCATTTTGATAATTTCCTTGCTTGAAATGCTGATCAAGTATGCATCAAAAGTGTTTGTTGAAGGCCCTCCAATCGATATTTGACCTTCAACTATTGGATTGGGATATATTTCGACTTTTTCCGAGGAACGTTGTTCTACTGCTATAATTTCGCAGTATTCAAATTGTCCATCAAAGTCTACTTGTTTGAGTCGGTAATAGGCGCTTTCTATGAATTCATAATCAATAAAACCATAAGACCTCGTTTCGTTGATGGTTCCGTTGCATTCTCCAAAACCAATTCCAAAAGTTCCTGCTGTTATTGTCCAGGTCACACCATTGGGTACAGTAATGGCGGCCCATAAAGTCAAGTTATTACCAGCTTCGTTTGTATTGCAACCTGGATCAATAGTTCCCGCTGTGAATATATTGGTGCCAGTAGGACAAATCCCAAAACAGTTGCTTATTAAAACTAAGCAAAAAACAATCGTAAGATTGGTTTTTAGAAAAGGGCTGTAAAATTTCTGCATTTAATTGAATAGGATCATAGATAAAAATGATGCAGGTTGAAGGGTGCAATAATAAATTAAAAAGTATCAAACCTATCTTGTTATTTGTCCATTTATATATCCTGTTGGTCGAAAAAGGACCTTTTTAAGGAGAAAAGGAATTCAGGCATGTTTTAGGAGAAGGATAGTTAGTAACATTTGTTACACCTATGAGTACGGAGCATCCGTATATTTGCTTGACTTTTTTATTAAACAACAAATAAAATGAGAATTGAACAGATATACACTGGCTGTCTTGCTCAAGGAGCCTACTACATTCAAAGCGAAGATGAAGCAGTAATCATCGATCCATTACGAGAAGTCGGTTCCTATGTAGAAAAAGCTGTTATGAATGGCGCGACCATAAAATATATTTTTGAAACACATTTCCATGCAGATTTTGTTTCTGGACATGTCGATTTGGCTAAAAAAACGGGAGCTAAAATTGTCTATGGCCCTACGGCTTCTACTGACTTTGAAAGTCATATAGCACAGGATGGTGAAATTTTCTCTGTGGGAAAAGTAAAAATTAAGACGTTGCATACACCAGGTCATACCATGGAAAGTACAACCTATTTGCTTATAGACGAAGAAGGGAAAGAACATGCTATTTTTTCTGGTGATACTTTGTTTATTGGGGATGTGGGTAGACCAGATTTAGCCATCAAATCGAATGTGACTCAAGAAGATTTGGCTGGTTTTCTTTTTGATAGTTTAAGGAATAAGATCATGCCACTTCCTGCGGATGTTATCGTTTACCCAGCTCATGGAGCAGGCTCGGCATGTGGAAAAAACATGTCTAAGGAAACTTGGGATACGCTGGGGCATCAAAAAGAAACAAATTATGCCTTAAGAAGTGACATGACCAAAGCGGAATTTGTTAAAGAGGTGACGGAAGGCATACTTCCTCCCCCTCAATACTTCGCCAAAAATGCCATGATGAACAAACGTGGATATGAAAATATAGATGAAGTATTGGCAAAAGGAAAAATTCCATTGGATGTTGAAACTTTTGAAGCCATGGCCAATCACGAAGGCGCATTGGTTTTGGATGCCAGACATCAAGATGAATATTCAAATAGTCACATCCCAAATTCAATTTTTATTGGCTTGAAAGGTGATTTTGCTCCTTGGGTTGGGGCGCTTATCGTAGATTTAAAACAGCCTATTGTATTGCTAGTAGATGAAGGAAAAGAGGAAGAAGCGGTAACCAGACTTTCCAGAGTAGGTTATGACAATACGCTAGGTTATTTGGAAGGTGGTATTGAAGCATGGATTGCTGCTGGAAAAGACATTGATAAAATTAATTCAATAGTAGCCACTGATTTGGAAACTAAAATGACAACTGAAAGGTTGAATATATTGGACGTGCGTAAACCGGGTGAGTTTAGTGCTGAACATATTGATGGTGCAGAATCTTTCCCTCTTGATTATATCAACAGTAACATGGGGCAATTAGATTCAGAAAAAAATTACTTTGTGCATTGTCAAGGAGGATATCGATCAGTAATCGCAACGTCCATATTAAAGTCGAGAGGATTTCATAATTTAGTCGATGTAAAAGGAGGATTTGCAGCTTTAGCAAAAACCAAGATAAAAATGACCGATTATGTTTGTCCAACAACTATTAAATAAGAAGAAAAATGTACGAAAATATTGATGAAGTAGATTTTGCTGATAAGTTAGCAGGAAACAACAATGCTGTTTTGTTGGATGTTAGAACCTCTGAAGAGTGGGATGCAGGATTTATTGCGGGTGCAGAGAAGATTGATTTTTTCAATCCAGAATTCCCCAAATTGATTGAAGAATTGGATAAAAAGAAAGACTACTTCGTCTACTGTCGCAGTGGTAATAGAAGTGGAAAAGCTTGTGATCTTATGGCTTCACTAGGCTTTACGGGAGTATTACACAATCTAGATGGTGGTATCATGGGTTGGACCGGAGAATTAGAATATTGATCATTAAATACCCTTCTAAATTATGATAGAGTTTATCAGTCAACCATGGCCTTGGTATGTAGCAGGACCAATGATCGCATTGGTTATGTTTTCATTATTGATTTTTGGTAAAAAATTCGGAATTTCGAGTAATCTAAGAACCATGTGTTCAATCGCTGGCGCTGGAAAATTCTCTGATTTTTTTAGATTCAATTGGAAAGCAGATATCTGGAATCTCGTATTTGTATTAGGTACGATTTTAGGCGGTTTTATAGCGCGTCAGTACTTGACTCCAGACACGTCTGTTGGGATATCTTCTGATACAATAGCAGAATTATCAGCTTTTGGTGTAGCTAACCCTGGCGCTGATTTCATACCTAATTTTCTATTTCTTTCTAACATTGTCACCCTCAAAGGACTCATCATGATGATCGGCGGAGGGTTTCTAGTAGGCTTTGGCACTCGATATGCAGGCGGTTGTACTTCAGGTCATGCGATCAGTGGGTTGAGTAATTTGCAGCTCCCTTCACTCATAGCTGTAATAGGTTTTTTTATTGGTGGGTTAATCATGACTTGGTTGATTCTCCCATTCATGTTCAACTGGTAAATTTATAGTCATGAAATTTTTGAAGTATTTAGTTACCGGTATAGTCTTTGGTATTATTCTTAGCAAAGCAGAAGTTATTTCTTGGTATAGGATTTATGAGATGTTTAAATTTCAATCATTTCATATGTATGGCGTTATTGGTTCAGCAGTGGTATTGGGAGCACTAATGATCATGGGTATTAAAAAATTCAATATTCATTCTATTCAAGGGGATCCAATTGTTATTTCTCCTAAAGAACCTGGTTTTTGGAAAACGATTTTAGGAGGTACCATTTTTGGTCTTGGTTGGGCCATGACCGGTGCATGTCCTGGGCCCATGTTTATATTGATAGGACAAGGATTTTTGTCTTTTGTGGTTATGATATTGAGTGCCACATTGGGAACTTTTGTATACGGATTAGTTAGAAATAAATTACCCCACTGATATGCTGAATCTTAGATTCTTGATAGCGCTTTGTTTGACTTTAGGTTTGGCTCCATTCTTTCCTGAACCTCATATTGTTGGAAAAATGCGTTGGGTATTTGGAGGAGGCGTTGGTATGAAGTCTTTGGACTATTTGGATTTAGTCATGCATGGAACTCCTTGGTTGCTTTTGATTGTTGTAGGAATAAAGAAACTCATTTCGTCCAACACGGAATCTCAAGAAGAATAATATTATGGCAACTTTTCCTGAAATGATTAATAGTGAATCTCCAGTCTTGGTAGACTTTTACGCTGACTGGTGTGGCCCATGCAAGATGATGGCGCCTGTGTTAGAAGCGCTTTCTGCTGAAATAAAAGGTAAAGCCAAAATAATCAAAGTGGATGTTGATAAGAACCCGAAAGTATCAGTCAAATACGGAATCCAGAGCATTCCCACAATGATGCTTTTCAAAAACGGAAACATCCTATGGCGACATGCGGGTACAGCGGGTAAGGAACAATTAAAATCGATCATCGAGCAAAATGTTTAGGGTCGGTTTGATCGGGCTTCTCTTGATTTCAAATTTCCTACTCAAAAGCCAAAATGACGAATCCAGTATGAAACAAAAGATTTATCATGGTTTAGTTAAGGTAGCATTGTCACATTCTGTGGAAGAAGTTTGGCCTAAAGACATTGAAATATCGAATCAAGTTTTTTTAGATACTCGGGCAGAAAATGAATATGACGTGAGTAAGATTGAAGGTGCACGTTTTGTGGGTTATAAAGATTTTGACTTAAAAAGTGTAGCAGACATAGATAGAAACGCAGAAATCATTGTCTACTGCTCGATAGGTTACCGTAGTGAAAAAATTGCTGAAAAATTGCTGAGCGACGGTTTTACCAATGTCAAAAACTTATATGGAGGACTAACTGAATGGCACAACGCGGGTTTGCCTTTAGTAGATAGTTTAAATAATGCAACAAATCGTGTCCATGGCTATGACAAAATCTGGGGTCAGTGGTACAAGGATGCTGAAGTTGTTTATGATAAGTAATTGACTCTTAGAAAAGATTAAGCACTCCGGTTTTCAAAATTGAATATTTTCCTATTTTTGTTCTCCTTCCATTTGGCCCCTTAGTTCAATGGATAGAATAGTCGTTTCCTAAACGATAGATCCAGGTTCGATCCCTGGAGGGGCTACAAACATTCCCTATACGGCTCAATATAGTCGTTTTTGAGTTTGCATGCTAGCATCCATAAGAAATATTGACATAATAGAATCAAGTTTCTGAATTAGCACAAATGATTTTTTCGAATCGCTATTGTTGAAAATATATTGTTGAAATGATGAAATTTTGTGAATAAGTCCTGTCACTTTTCATGACCTAATGAACAATGATTAATTAATTTTAGTAATTAATCTTTAACATAATCACATGCTGTATGGTCAATGAAATAAAAATTGAAACAAGTAATATTAAATTCATAGGACGAAGCATTAATATCCGAAACCTTAGGGATGCAATTCTGAATATTGGATTGGGTGAAAATGACACTCTCGTATTGAACTCTAGAAATTTCGATGATATAGTTTTAGAATTTAGGAAAACGTATGGCGATAACCTGAAACTTCCATATTTGATTATTGGTGTGCTAATAAAAGAGGATACTTCAGGATCGGTGCCCTTGAACAGGATAGGGTTTGTTTTAAATGATTTTGATTCGATAAGATCTGATGACGATTTTATAATTTCTTATGAAGATATTGAATTAGTCTATAGGTGTGGGTGGTGTGGAAACATCACAGATGACGAGGGACGTGAAATTGTCGGTATTCAAAGAGCAAGAATGATCAAATATTTAGAAAAATCTCATTATCCCATTGTAAAAAAAATTGATGGAAAATGTTGTCCAAATGGACATGATTGATTGAGTACAGTGTCAAATCTCTATTAGTAACATTATCCTTAGAACACTCCATCATCCAATATACCCCGGGGGTCTTTGTTTTTTTTCAAATTTAACAGATCAAATAATACGTAATCTGTTATGCAAAAGCACTAAAAGTATCCATTAAACGGAATGAATGAGGTTTAGGCGACCCCATAAGGGCTTGATATATGATAAGACCCTTAATCTATATGGATAGAACCTATCAGTCAATCAAGATCTCAATCACAGAGATTTATTTTCGAGATCAGTAACGCACATGCCAATACATTTTCTGTTTTTTATGTGTTAAACATTGTCGCTTTGGTATGATTTAACCAAATTGGAGCAGCATTTTAAGTTTGATTAATTTTACTTAAAATGTGCCCTCTCTGATAGCATTTTATACGTGATTAAATTTTTACCAAAGAGACCTATGATACCTACCTATGACCAAATAATGCTCCCCCTGCTCAATCATCTTTCTGATGGAAAAGAGCATTCTCTGAGCGAGTCTCATGATGCATTGATTCAAGTATTTGATCTTTCAGAACAAGAAATTAGAGAGTTGTTGCCAAGTGGTCGTCAACCTATTTTTAGGAATAGGCTTGGCTGGGCTAGAACCTACCTCAAAAAAGCTGGTATGCTTACTTCCCCTAAGCGAGCACATTTTATCATTACTGATCGAGGGCAGCAAATTTTGAAGGAGGGCCTTTCAGAGATCAACAGCGATATATTAAAGCGTTACCCTGAATTTCAGGAATTTCAATCAATTAATAGAGGTAAGGATAAATTTGAAGAGGTTGACCTTTATAAACCTGTCCAACCAGATCAAAATAAGACACCTGAAGAAATATTAGAATATTCCTATCAAAAGTTAAGAACTGATTTAGGAATCGAGTTATTGGATATTGTCAAGGGATGTTCCCCAGCATTTTTTGAACAGCTTGTTGTTGATCTAATCATTGCGATGGGCTATGGAGGCTCTAGGAAAGATGCAGGTCAGGCCATGGGTGGGTCAGGTGACGGTGGCATTGATGGAATAGTCAACGAGGACAAACTTGGATTGGACAATATCTACCTTCAAGCCAAGAGGTGGGAGAATATAGTGCCGGTCAAAGAAATTAGAGATTTTACTGGAGCGTTGGCTTCTAAAAAAGCGAAAAAAGGAATTTTCATTACCACTTCTTCCTTTCCTAAAAGTGTGTACGAATTTGTGGAGCAGGTAGACTACCGAATTATATTGATAGATGGGGAACGTCTGGCAGACTTGATGATAGAATACAATGTGGGTTTGTCAGTTGTTAATACTTATCAGATAAAGACGATTGATTCTGATTATTTTGAGGAGAACTAAGTTGAAATGAAACACAACGAAGACACTCGGGTCAAAATTCCTTCTATTCTACACCTTATCAGGCTGGGGTATCAGTACATCTCGTTGAAGGATGCGAAGTGGGATGAATCAACGAATATATTCACGGACATATTTAATGACAGTATCCAGAGAATCAATCCTGAGTTGTCAGCAACGGATGTTTCTAAGATCTATGACGAAGTTTCATTGTGCCTTGAAAACGAAGATTTGGGTAAGGCTTTCTATGAAAAGCTGATTGCTCGTACTGGGGCGAGGCTGATAGACTTTGATGATTTCGACAACAACTCCTTTCATGTCGTGACAGAATTGACGCATGGCATCAAGGATGACGATAATTTCAGACCAGACATTACGCTGTTGATCAATGGGATGCCGTTGGTGTTTATTGAAGTCAAGAAACCCAATAACTTGGATGGTGTACAGGCTGAGCACAAGCGGATGGCCACTAGGTTTCAGAATAAGAAATTCAGGAAGTTCATCAACATCACGCAGCTGATGGTCTTCTCCAACAACATGGAGTATGATGACAGCTCTCCCGTGCCTTTACAAGGAGCGTTTTACTCTTCGATCTCATATTACAAGCCTATCTTCAATTATTTCCGTGAGGAGGAAGTATTGAGCTTAGAGGCTATCTTAAAACCAGAAGATTCAGAAGTAGAGACTTTTGTTTTGAAAGACAACAATCTCGTCTCGATCAAGAATCAGGCAGAGTTTATTACCAACAAGCACCCTGACAAACCTACCAACCGTATTTGTACTTCGCTGTTCAAAAGAGATCGTCTGGCTTTTATCCTCCAGTATTCATTGGCATATGTCAAAGAGAAAAGTGGGCTGCAAAAGCATATCATGCGCTATCCTCAAATGTTTGCTACGAAGGCTATCGAGCAAAAACTAGAAGAAGGAACGACCAAGGGCATCATCTGGCATACACAAGGAAGTGGTAAGACTGCCTTGACGTATTACAATGTCAAACACCTGACGGACTATTATCAAAAGAAATCGATCATTCCTAAGTTCTACTTCATTGTAGATAGGATTGATTTGGCCATTCAAGCCAGTAGAGAATTTACTGCTAGAGGCTTGACGGTGCATAAGATAGAATCTAGAGATGAGTTTGCACGGGACATCAAGTCTACGAGTGTGATTCACAATGATTCTGGAAAAGCTGAAATCACAGTCGTAAACATTCAGAAGTTTAAGGATGATCCTAATGTCGTTCGCAATTCTGATTACAACCTCAATATCCAACGGGTGTACTTCATGGATGAGGTGCATAGGAGTTACAATCCTAAGGGTAGTTTCCTAGCCAATCTGAATGAGTCAGACCCTAATGCCATCAAACTGGGATTGACAGGCACGCCTTTGCTGGGGACGGATTACAACTCTCGTTCGCTGTTTGGTGACTACATCCACAAGTATTATTACAACTCCTCTATCAAGGATGGTTACACGTTGAGGTTGATTCGTGAGGAGATAGAGACCAGCTACAAGCTGACCTTACAGGAGGCATTAAAAGAGATAGAAATCCTCAAAGGCAATGCAGACAAAAAAGTAGTCTATGCCCATGAAAAGTTCGTAGAGCCTATGCTCAAGTACATCGTGGAGGACTTTGAGCGCAGTAGGATCTCCATGAACGACAATACCATAGGTGGTATGGTCGTATGCGATTCTTCTGATCAGGCGAAGATGATGTACGAGATCTTCCAAACCAACTATGCCGAAAGTCCTGAGGAGTTAGCCATAGCAGCAGATGAACAAGCTACTTATGGCCAGAAGAAGTCAGAAGAGCGAAAGGTAAAATCTGCTTTGCTGATTCTACATGACATAGGGACGAAACAAGACCGAAAGGATTGGGTGGAAGAGTTCAAAGACGGTAAGCACGATTTCATATTTGTTTACAATATGCTGTTGACTGGTTTTGATGCCCCTAGATTGAAAAAACTCTATGTGGGGCGTGTGATCAAAGCGCATAACTTGTTGCAAACCCTGACCCGTGTCAATAGAACCTACAAGGACTTTAAGTTTGGACATGTAGTAGATTTCGCAGGTATAGAAGATCAGTTTAAGAAAACGAGTCAAGATTACTTCAATGAACTGCAAGATGAGCTGGGCGATGAGTTACAGTCCTATTCTGATCTGTTTTTGACAGAGACGGAGATTGCTGAACAGATCGCTCAAATCAAGGATGTGCTCTTTCACTATGATACAGAAAATGCCGAGAACTTCTCTACGCAGATCTCACAGATCAGCGATAGAAAGCAGATGCTGGAGATCACCAAGGCATTGAACAATGCGAAAAGCTTGTACAACCTCATTCGCCTGTCTGGCAACTATGAGATGCTGGACAAGCTGGACTTTCACAAATTGACTGTCCTGTCTCGTGAGGCGAATAATCACTTGGCACTCATCAATACCAAAGAAGCATTGGAAAACAATGTAGACACGACCAACTTGCTCAATGTAGCCTTGGAAGATGTGCTCTTTACTTTCACGAAAGTTAAGGAAGAGGAAATGGTTCTGGCAGACAAATTGCGTAACACGCTGCAACGCACTCGTGAGATGCTGCAAGGTAATTTTGACCAAAAAGACCCTGAATTCATTTCCCTCAAGGAAGAACTCGAACGACTCTTCAAAAAGAAGAATCTCTCAGAAGTGAGCACAGAAGAGATGAAAGACAATATCGAGGCATTGGATGCGATCTATGGTCAGGCTAAAGAACTAGAGCGAAAGAATCAATTGCTGAGGGCCAAGTATGAGAACGATGAGAAATACACTCGACTGCACAAACGCTTGATGGAGAAAGATCCATTGACGGAGAGTGAATCCAAGTTGTTTGAAGCATTACAAAGTCTAAAAGCGGAGATCGATGCGCAGGTATTGCAAAACTCCCAGATGCTGGACAATGAAAGCTATATAGAAAAAATGATGATGAAGATCGTGGTGAGCAAACTCCACAAAGAGCATCAACTAGGGTTGAATCCCGAAAAGACCAAAAGAATCAATGGTCTATTAGTCAAAGAATACATGAACGAATACCACGGTAGAGTGGCATAGACCCGAAGGGTCAATACCTGCCAAGGAATAAGAAGGAAAGATAGATGAACACAACAATAGAATTTGAAAAGCAAACCAAAGCACTCATAGACGACCTCAAGAGCGTCTGTGCTAATTATGGTCTGGGCAATGACGGGAATGAGTTTAAGATCATCACGCAGGTGTTTTTGTACAAGTTCATGAACGACAAGTTTATTCATGAAGTCAAAAAACTAGATGACAAGATCGCACAAGCGGAAGACTGGGGCAAAGTGCTCGAAAGCTACTCCGAAGATGATCTAGAGATGCTCATGATGCAGCTCGATGAGAACACGGCTCAGCTCAAACCCAAGCAACTGATCTCTCGACTGTTTCAGCGACAAAACGAACCCAAGTTCGACACCATCTTTGACGAGACCTTATTGGAGATAGGCAAAGCCAACATCGACCTGTTTTCGGTTATGACAGAAGGTGGGGAGAAAATCACCCTGTTCGAAGACCTGAGCAAGTATGTGACGGATAAGCGTGATGAGTTTTGCAAGGCGATCATCAACAAGCTGATCAACTTTAGTTTTGAGAACATCTTTCATGAGAAGTTCGACTTCTATGCGACCATATTCGAATACCTCATCAAAGACTACAATACCAATAGTGGCGGAAAATATGCGGAGTACTTCACCCCACATGCAGTAGCCAAGATCATGGCTCGGTGCTTGGTGCATGGCGAAGTGCAAAACGTGACTTGCTATGATCCTTCGGCTGGTTCGGGGACACTACTGATGAACCTTGCCCACCAGATCGGCGAAGACAAGTGTACGATCTACTCACAGGACATCTCGCAGAAGTCATCCAACCTCTTGCGACTCAATCTGATCTTGAATGACTTGGTACACTCCATCCCTAATATCGTCAAGGGTAACACCATCTCAGACCCTTACCACAAGGAAAGTGGAGACCTACGCAAGTTTGACTACATCGTGAGCAATCCCCCGTTTAAACTCGACTTCTCCGACTATAGTGCAGACTTAGATACCAAAGAAAACAACGACCGATTCTTTGCAGGGATACCCAAAGTACCTGCCAAGAAGAAAGAGTCTATGGCGATCTATTTGATGTTTTTACAGCACATCATGTATTCGCTCAAAGCGAATGGCAAAGCAGCGGTAGTCGTGCCTACGGGATTCATCACCGCACAGAGTGGGATAGACAAAAAGATCCGTCAACAGATGGTAGAAAGCAAAATGCTCGCAGGGGTAGTCAGTATGCCTTCCAACATCTTTGCCAATACAGGTACCAACGTGAGTATCCTCTTCTTGGACAAAGAAAATAAAGAGGATGTGGTCTTGATCGATGCATCTAATCTGGGTGTGACGGTCAAGGAAGATAAGAACCAAAAGACCGTCTTGACCGCTGAGGAAGAAGACCAAATCATCAACACCTTCAATGCCAAAGAGGCAGTCGATGACTTCTCTGTAGTCGTGGGCTATGAGGACATAACAGCCAAAAATTACTCCCTAAGCGCAGGGCAATACTTCGAGGTGAAGATCGAATATGAGGATATTACTCAAGATGAGTTTAAGGACAAAATGAAAGGGTATCAGGACTCTTTGAAGAGTTTGTTTGGGCAATCGAAAGAGTTGGAAGTAGAAATAGATTCAAATTTGAAAGGTTTGAAATATGATTGATTATGAATTTGTTAAATTGAATCAATTGTGTTCAAAAATAACTGATGGGTCACATTACAGTCCCGTTGGTATTGAGAATGGAATACCAATGTTGTCTGTTAAGGATATGCTTGATAATCGGTTTTCTTATGATAGCTGTAAGTTTGTTTCTGAAAATGATTACGAAGAATTGGTTAAAGGAGACTGCAAACCTTTATTGAATGATGTTTTAATAGCGAAGGATGGGAGTTATCTAAAACATGTCTTTGTAATTAGAGAAGAAATTAAACAAGCAGTTCTTTCATCAATAGGAATGCTGAGGCCGAATTTGGCAAGAGTTAATCCTAGTTACCTCAAATATTACCTTCAGACAAACTCAGTTAAGGAAACTGTATCTAAAAAATATGTTTCAGGGAGTGCTTTACCAAGAATAATATTAAAGAATTTTGGTGAGATTGATATAATTAGTAAGCCACTTAAAATTCAAAATAAAATAGCCAAAGTCCTCTCAGACCTAGACGCTAAAATAGAACTCAACAACAAGATCAATTCGGAGTTGGAGGGGATGGCGAAGTTGCTGTACGACTACTGGTTTGTGCAGTTCGATTTCCCAGACGCTAACGGCAAGCCCTACAAGTCCTCTGGTGGCGCTATGGTCTACAACGAGCAGTTGAAAAGAGAGATCCCTGAGGGGTGGGAGGTGAAAGAGTTGAAAGATTATGCCAACATTACTACTGGGAAATTAGACAGTAATGCAGAAGTGGAAAATGGCAAGTATTATTTCTATACATGTGCTGCAACACCAACACGAACGAATACCTATGCTTTCGATGATGATGTAATATTAATTGCAGGAAATAACGCAAAGGGCAATTTTCATGTTAATCGATATTCTGGAAAATTTGATGCATATCAAAGAACTTATGTTTTGACGGCTAAGGAAAGTATTCATTTGAACTATTTATTTAGGGTTGTAGCTTATCAAATGAAGGTGTTAAAAAGCCAAGGAAAAGGTTCTCAAACGAAATTCCTCACTCTAGGAATGATTTCTGATATACCAGTTTTTCAGCCTAAAACTGATTTGATGTCTTATTTTGATGAAATCATAAATCCGCTTTATGAGAAACAGACTATCATTCAAAGAGAAAACCAAAAGCTCTCAGAGTTACGAGATTGGTTGTTGCCGATGCTGATGAATGGTCAGGTGACCGTAGGAGAGGCTAAGGAGTATGTACAGGCTGGTGGTCTGGGTATGGCCGCTGAGGAGGGGGGGAAGTATGGATGATGATACTAAAATTGAGATAATTATTATAGAATCATTAAGGCCTGAGGATTTAAAGACAGGTGCAGCTTTGCACAATGAGACTATTAAATACTTAAAATTCAAATTTCCTGATTTACTATCGAATTTTCATGAAGTGAATAACAAGAAGGAGTTTTTCAATGTGTTCTCACGACTATATAAGAGAGTAACTAGTACTAACATCCTTCCTAATATTCATCTAGAAACACATGGTTCTCTTGAGGGCATACAATTGTGTTCTGGAGAGACTGTATTGTGGAAAGAACTGTTTAAAATGACAAGAAAAATTAATGTTGCAATTAAAAATTCATTAATTCTTCAGTTAGCTCTTTGTGAAGGAGGAAGTTTGATAGGTAAATTTGAACCAGATGAGAGAGCACCATTTATGGCGGTGATTGCCACCTTTAAGAAGTTAGATCAGAGGGAGATTCTCAAGGCGTATCAAAAATTTTATGAAAGTCTATTTAATAAAATGGGACTCTTGAAATCTCTTGAATTGATGAATGCAGAAGTTAAAAGTCAAGAGCAGGTTTTTCATGTTTTTAAATCTGAACATTTATTTGATGCAATGTTGGATGAAAATAGAGATCCAGAACACTTTAATAGAATGGTGAAGGAACAAGCGATTAAAGTAAAAGCTTCAAACTCAAATTTTCAAAATGTGAGTTTTGAAATTACTAAGATGAAAACTAGAAATAGAATTATTAAAATACATGAAGAAGCAAAATTGGGTCGGGATTATTTTCTAATGAAGGATCTATAATGAAAAGAGCTTATGACGATATGGTATATCATGCTGAGATCAAATGGTCTAAGCCTAAAAAATATGATAATGCTTTAGATACCTTGTACGAGGATCTTGAGGATGTATTCTTTTATAAAATTATAGCTAGGCACAAAGGCAATTATAAGCTTTTGTATATCGGTAAGACTTACCGTCAGTATGCTAGTGATCGATTGTTGAATATGGATCACAAGAAAAAAAGAGAGGAACTGGATGGAAAGTTTCCTCGACATGATCTGCTGATTTCTTTTGGGAATTTAAAAACGAACAGACAGAAGAATGTTCGATTCATTGATGAAATCGAAAGTCTCTTGATCTATATCCATAGTGATAGCGGTTTCACACATCTGACTAATAAAAGTAATAAGTGGAGTCATAATATCTTGAGGGATTACCAAATAGAGAACAAGGGCTTTCGTGCAGATGGCATGGTGAAGGAGATTGGGCTGGGATTGTTTTATAAGGATTGATTCAAAATGTAATACCAAAACCTAACATGAATTACGCAAAAGAAGTTATTCCAGATGTTGATAGCTTAAATAATAAAGCAACGGAGCTAATAAAGAAAATTGCTACATTTCCAAAGTATCAATTTGATGATTTATTCCAAAAAAAAGAATCTGGTGAGTATCATAGAAACAATAAAATCTGGGGCTCAATTTTCAATAATTGGGTGACTACTGATCAAAAAGAGAAAAATAAACCACAAAATGAAGTAAAAGGTGTTTATGTTTTTTACGCAGATAAGAAGCCCATTTATGTGGGCATTTCACGTGGGATCTTAGGACGAATGAAAGATCATTTCTTAGGTAAAACTCATTATTCAGCAAGTTTAGTCTATTTAATGCTTCGGGATGAATATGATAGAGAGAATGGAGAATTGTATGTAGGGAAAAGATCAGACTTTAAACTTTTTGAAGATAAAAGAGCGGACACTCAATCAGGCATGAGAGATAACTGGGATATTTCAATCATCCCAATCAAAGATAATTATGAAATGTATTTCACCGAGATTTATCTGGCTTGCCATTTAAAGACCTATTGGAATTCTTTTGAGACACATTAACTTTAGATCAAACCTAGCCAACCATGAGTAAAAAGAAACAAAAACGGGAACCCACAGATGAGGAAATAGAAAGTGCAGCTCAACAACATGCCGAATCCATAGCTGAAGTTCAGAGAGAAAACAAGAAAATAAGAGATAAAGTTGAAGAGTTAATAGATGGCGGATCAAATGAACCCGACTTAGGAGATTTGGAGTGGAGTATTAAAACGCTGAGTCAGAAAGAGGCAGTCGAAAGTGGAATGTACTCTTTTGGAAAGAATATTTATCTAGCAGGATATCATTACGGCCATGACAGTATGTGGAATTTATTTAAAGAAAATGGAACTTGGGAGCATGGCAGAGAAACCCCAAATACCAAAATTGTAAAAGTTCAGGTTGGTAGCTTAATAATTCTAAAAACAACAGCCACAAAAGGAAATATATTGTATCTCGATGGTCTAGGTATTGTGACCGAGAATCCTAGAGATGGCTTCAAATTAGTAGTTAATTGGATTGTACCAAAAGATAAATTTAAGCGTGTTTCGTTAGAAGGATTGAGTGCAGCTTTTCCTGACACTTTTAAAAAAGTAGCAAGTAGATATTTCGAGAAAATTCTAGGTGCAATTGGAAATGATTATTTAAGAAGCTTTACAGATAAAAAAGACCAAAAATTGTCAGGGCTTACAATAGTGTCTGAGAATGAGGACGTTTTTCTTAAGGCAGAAGTCATCGCAAAAGAGTTTGCGAATGTTATTGATAGAAGTAGAGATATTTCTTTGTCAGGAAAGAATAGAACTTCTCAAGAAGATAGGTTTTATGGAATTTTCGGTCAGTGGGGAAGAGGTAAAACTAAATTTTGGAACCTGGTAAGTGATTCGCTTTTGGAAAAAGGGAACTATCGCATAATAGATTTTCATGCTTGGAAGTATCAAGAAACGCCTGCTGTCTGGGCATATTTATATGAAAAATTTGCGGATGAATTTTATTATAAATCAAAATTTTATCCAGTAAAATTTATGGTCAATTTGTTCCAATCTCTCTACCTATCTTGGTTTCGAAATCCTGGTACTTTGACTTTGTTCTTTGTTGCGTATTTCGGTTTGCTTTTAATCGAAGCTGATTTCTTGAGTGCCATCTTTGCAGGTAAATTAAAGATTATTAGCTCAGCATTGGCAGGGTTTACAATGATTGCAACATTGATACGGAGTGTTTCAAAACCTTTTGTTTCAAATGCATCAACTTTAATGAACCTAATTAGACGTAGAGATTTTAAAACTCATCTTGGTATTCAACATGAGACTCAAGAAGAATTGGCGATTCTATTGAAAGCTTGGTTTTGGAAAATAGATAAAAATGAGAGTATTGTATTATTTATTGATGATATAGACCGATGTGATGAAAAGAAAATAATTCAGATTGTGGACAGTATTCGGGTTATGCTTAATGAACCAGAAATTCAAAAACGACTTATTGTTGTCGCTGCCATAGATGAAAGAATCTTATGTCAGGCCATTCGAAAAAAGTATGAAAGTTTTTTAGATGTTAGGAGTAAAGGATTAAATATAGAACGGTTGACCGCAGAATACCTTGATAAATTGTTCATTGCTGGAATCAAATTAAATGAACTAACAGGGACAGAAATTCAAACGATATTTGATGGGTATGCCAATGGAATCACTATAAAAGAACCAATAGAAATCGGTGAAAATGATTCTGGAAGCAATACAAATACAAATATTGAAAATGATGACGAAGAAAACGCACAAGAATTATATCAAAATAGTGAGGTTACAATTTCTTCTGAGAATCAAGTGAACACTAGTTATGAGCTTAGCTTTGATGAGAAAGAAATGTTGAAGGCTTTAGTTATGAGTTTGAAAGATGCAACCCCTCGATCTATTAGAGGTTTTTTAATTCGGTATAGATTGGCAAGGAGCCTAGTGGATATTATTCAATCTTCATCAAATTCAACTGAGAAAATGAAAAGGAATCATATAATTGCAGAGGCAATTATCAATTCTATGAACTTCGAACCTTTTGAATACTCAAAAAATACAAATCTGATGAAAGCATCGGATGTATTAATATCTATTGTAAGTATGGTTGACTATTACCATCATCCAAATACAAGTGCTTATACAGATGCGGAGAATAAGGAAACAAAATAATTTTTATTTTCATATCACTTTTGTATTTCCCTTTTTTCTAAAGGGCACTTTTAATAAATGTCATGAATTCAAAATTTTCAGGATCAAAATTTCTAATAGTTTCTTCATGATCACTTGAGTCAACAGCCTTTATAAATTCTATTTGAGTGGCTATTTCTGGCATGTCAATCAGCAAAGGATTTGTAATTCTAAAAGCGAAGGTGACTTTTTTGTATCCCTCAAGCTCTTCATCCCAAATTCCCTTGCCATCATCAAACTGATCGTGCTTGGTCATGCTATGAATCTCTGATATGATTTGTCGTTGTTCACGGAGTAAGGCTGGGAGTGAGGACGAGCTGTACTTGTCACTGTCCAAGAGTGTCTTTACAATATCCTTGTTTTGCTGAAAGAGACCCATCATTTCACTTATTTGTTCGGAAACCTCTGGTTCATTATTTGCTATCCAGTTTTTGGTTTCTGGGTGCGCCATGATTTCCTTGGCATAAGTATATCGTGAATTGTCACTGGCTCGGGCATCTGCCCAAACCATTTTATGACTTTCCATCATCTCCTTTTTCCCTCGTTGTTTTGATGGAAGGCTCGATATTAGTTTGATGAATTTGATATGCTCATCCGTCAACTTGTTGTTTAAAATTCTCATGCTCGTTTTGATTGGTTATTCAATTGAATTTGAGACAATGCATCTTCCATATTGCATGCATCGATCATTCTATGCATTATGTGCGAAGTCATGTCTATTTTGGCCATCAATCCTTCAATGGTTCCATGTTCCACTCCTTGGTAATAATCAACCATTGCCTCTAGGAGGTTGGTGTTTTTATCAGATATATATTTAGATTTTCGAATTGCCTTGAAAGGATCTAGTTTGTTGTACAATGAAATTTCTTGAATACCCATAATAAGCTGTGCTTGCAACGCTTCATCCGCATTGAACCATGTTCCTTTATTGCCATTCACACCGTTCATATAGGATCTAATTTTAGTCTGATGCAATGACAATGCAGAGCTGTAAAAGTCAATGAGCTGCTCTGCAAAGACCTTCTGTTGCTCCGTGTCTTTTCCATTTGGATCTATCGGATTGTGCATCATGATAGAGGCGTATGAGAGCATCTGTCTTGTAGGACATGCTGCTAGTATCACAGATGCCATGGATGCCGCCACACCCGTGACAATCCCTGTGACTGGCACTTTAGCATTTTTGATGACATCCACAATGGACCAGCCGTGGAGGACTGACCCTCCAGAGCTGTTGATCCTGATTTCGATTTCACTAGAATTGCTTTCTAGTTGTTTGAATTCTTCAATGAATTGTTGAGCCGTGTATCCCTTAGGGTCGATGGCTTTGTTGAAAAATAGTATTCCTTTTTTCATATCGATTATTGGTTAATGGTTGATTCTTTTTTTGGAATATCCATCACCCTGAAGGATGGACTCAAAACCAAAACAGGTGGTTTTCCAGCCTTGATTTCAGATGGATCTATAGTTCTTTGGTCTGACAGAGGGATGCTGCTTTCACCTGTAGGGTGGGGAAATCCAGTTCTAATAAAATCCAAGAAATTAGATGGGTTGGACGAGACGCTGTCAGATTTCGATTTTAAGAATACCAATTTGTCTAAAGGGTAGATGCCACCATTTGCCATGAAATGAGGTCTTTGTACACCGATTTTGTCCAGTGTATTTACAAAGTGATTGACATGATTTATGAGCTCATCATAGGCCAGAAAACACGCTTGTTCTTTTTTATCGTTTACCACTAACGAAAATTTTTGAAGTAGATAATTATCAAGCAAGACATTGTCGATCTGGTATTTTCCTTTAGTATTTATTAGCCATTCACCTTTGATAGGATATTGATTGTGATAAGCATTTCTAACACTCTCCACAAGAGAATGGATTAGATCCATTTGCACATGTGTAAAATCGGGAAGTGTGCTTATCGCAGCAAGGTTCGGAATTCTTCCTGTTTTCTGGATTTGTAGCGTCAATGGGTTTTCCTCAGCATCAAGGATACTAATATCTTCATGTAATTTGGTGATCAATTGATCTGATGAAGCCTGATTGTGCGCCAAGGCAATGGACATAATTCGATCCAAAACATAGTCATGATCTAGACTACAGCTTAAGTGCTGAAAGCTCTGCGCAAACTTCTCTATGTTGCCGACCATGTCAGCAAGTAGCGTCTTTGCTGCATCAATTTTTTCTTGATTAGTATCGAAGTACATGGTGTCATTCCCAGCCTTAGCTTGGGACTTAATGTACTTGTCCAACTCGTAATCTGGGATAAAAACTTTCCCTTCTTGGTTGTTGGATTTTAGCTTTCCTTTTTTGATGGCATATCTAATGTTCTGGCTGTTCTTTTTGATACCAGCAGCCTCTAGTATTTGTAACGATCTTCTTATCGAATAATCCATTATTCTTATTTTTAATTCATGCATTATCAACATTAATAATGCTTCAAAATAGTATAGGATATGAATCACATTCGGGTATATCAAAACAGTGCCGATTGATCAATTTTTTTTATATTATGTTGATAAATCGGCACATGCCTTTGTTTATTAGATTAAGATGATACCCAATAATCTGAACTGCCTGTCATCCAGTCATGATTTTTGGTTGACTTCTTTTTGGGTTTTGATGTACTTAATTTTTTCTTCAATGGAATTGGTATTCTTTCAATAGGAACATCAATTTTCTCATACTGTACTTTTCCTACACCTTGAATACACATGAAGCTTTTGAGATCTCCTTGGTACATGGCTTCTAATCTCTTGTAGTTAAACCTAAACCCGAAGGTGTTTTTATTACCCATATCTCCATACTCGTCATCAATACAGCCTTTCTCTTTTAATAATTTCCAATAGCTCATCATTGTGCTTCTCCTAATGCCCTTTACGCTGGAACATATTTCTGCCAATGAATTTTGGAGTCTCAGTGTTTTGTCGCTGGTGAAAGATCTGAAAATGATGTAGGCCAGCTTCAACTCTGGGGAGGCATTGCTTATCAAAAATGCGAATGGAATTTTGTTTACAAAATAGTCTTCAGCTGAGTAAGAATTAGTTTGAAAGACATGAAAACACTTGTATGATTTCTTGTTAAAATTGTATTTGCCGAAACATGGTTTTGGGATTTTAAAGTCAGCTACCAGTTCATCAATTACTTTATCAAATGAGGAATGAGAAACATGAATGTTTCTAAATCTCGACTGAGAGATTTCTTTGTCCTCTATATTTCCTCCATGCGTTAGAGTCTGGATTAATCCATAGGCAAAAAGCCCTCGTGGATTTTTAATATTTCTAATTATATGGTCTGGGATTTTAATATATCCACCCTGATTTTCCGTTTCTTCACTACCTTTGTTCACCATTTTCATCTCAGTTTTTTTTTGTAAAAAATTTATTGGGTCTCTTGGCACGATCGCAGAGCGATTGTCTAGGAGACCATCCTTTTTGGTCTTTTTAATCTTAGTTACTCTTAATATATGTCCAATATGACACCAGCTACTGTCCAATATGACACTTGAATTGTCCAATATGACACTAGTGCTGTCCAATATGATACGGCTTGTTTTATGCATCTATCCAGCTGTTTTTCGTTTCAAGATATTTTTCTAGATCTGATCTCAGTATTCTGTAAGTCCTTCCGGCCTTTGAATATTTTATCCTATTCTCACGACACCAGCTCCTAACTGTGGATTCTTTTACTTTAGCAATTACGGCAGCTTCATTCACTGTAAGCTTTTCTAATTTCATACTGGCTACTTCTTCGGTCAGTAAAAGTTGAGCATTTTTGATTTTCTCCTCAATCACTTCTTCCACAACACGCCTGATAAATCCGATGATTAATTTTTTAATCATCGTTATCAAACTCCCTTCTTCAATTGTTAACTCTTTCATATTTTCTTTTAATATTTAATTCTGGCATTAGCCTTTTACTTTTAGTATAGGAAAAAAGGAATGACATAAAGTGAAAAAAGTTATAAGTCAGAAGAATGCATACATGTGGACTGCATGCATTCTTCTCATAAATAGTAGCTATCATCCAAATGAAGACATTAATAGCTCATCAGACCGGCTCTCTTCTATGTTCCAATAAATTTCAGTAGTAGTTGTCGATTTATGATTGAGCTGCTTGCTGAGGGCTTTTAATGCTTCCATCCCTTCTGCACTATTTCGACGAATGTATTCTGTAGCAAAGGTGTGCCTTCCTATATGCATGGTCACCTTTTGCCACTTTGGTACATAAGTGACATTATCAATAGACTTAATGCGTTTAACAACCCTAACAAGGTCATTGAGTTCACAAGCTTTGGCGATTTTGTGTATTTCATCATTGATATGATAATTGTTGTTTTTTGGAATATTGAAATCATATTCCGTCAGAATGGATTGTACCTTGTTCGAAACTTGGAACCGTAGACCCCTGCCATTCTTCATTGTGATACCATCAAAATATAGTTTGCCGTTTTTTCTTTCAAACATGTCTTGATTCAAGCTTGATACATTTTGGTATCTCAACCCTGTATTACAGGAAATTATAAAAAGATCTCTGGCAAGCCTACTTATTTGAGTTGATGGCTCAAATGCTTCTATCTTTTCGACCTCTTTCCAATTGAGTGCCATTCTGATCGGGTTGTACCCTACTCTCAAATAATCTAAAAAGTCATTTGGAACTTCAATGGAATTGAATTTGTGTATGGTGTAGTTACATATTCGTTTGACTTGAGCAATGTGCATATCTATGGTGTTGTCTGATAATCCTTGGTCAACCAAATAGTTCATGAAATATTTATCATAGAACTCATCATCAATGTCTGAAAAATCAATATTTGGATTGAAAGCAAATAAGTGTGACTTGATTTGCCTCCATTTTCTAGGGGATGATTTTTTGGGGTAGTTGTCTATGAAGTATTCTATCACAGTTTTTAAATCATGAACTTTACTTTTGGCCTTTTGATTTTGCGGATTGCTTTGTGGCTTTGTTATGTTATAAAAAACTTCATCAGTTTTGAGTTTGAATTTTTTTCTCAATTCTTTGATGTTGTATTGACCATGGACCATTTCTGCGTTGAATATTACTTGCTTAAGAATCTCACGTTTTTTGTTCAGTCGATTGTTAATTTCGATGTGGTCTAAATCTTTCTTGGTGGCTGCTTGCGCCTCATTGTTCCAACCCTCAGGTTTGCATTTTTCAGCAGCACTTAAAATGTACTGCTTCTTGTTAATTGAAAATTGAAATCTGATTGGGGCTTTGCCCTTTTTGTTGATCTCTTTTTTGACTAAATTTGCATTGATATCCATGGTCTTTTTTCCTTTTTTTGTTATTAATAAAACCTCAATAAATTATAGGAAAATGGAAACCACAAAACGCCAAAAATGCGTAACAAATCCGTAATATTTTTCCCGTATATAGACTAAAGTCAACTTATACCGGATTGTACTTTACGGTGATAAAAGTGCTTATGAATGGTTTAAATCAACTATTAATGTGATTTTATAGCACTTCACATCAGCAAAAAACATCCCTGGAGGGGCTACTAGATACACGCTTTAAATCTGGAAAATTCCTGAATGCCTTCCACTATAGCTAGTAATTTTGAAACAATATCATGGACTTGTATTGTCTTCATAAATAATGAACGTCAATGTGGAACAACAAGGATATGAGAAATCGAAAGTAGTATTAGTATTTTTCTATATCATTTACTTTAATGCCTCAAATTGGAACAACTTAGTAAATTGCTTAATAAGTGAATTGATTTAAATCAAAAAAAAGTAGGTTTAAAATGTCCAAGTTTAGTTTAATAGGTAAAACTGCTGTGGTCACTGGAGGAGGAAGTGGAATAGGAGAGGCAATTTCGAAAGCACTGGCCGGAAACGGGGCCCATGTAACGATTTTGGATATTTCTGATGAAAAAGCCAAAAAAGTCGCCTCAGAGATTATTGAAGAAGGTGGAAGTGCGGAAGGTATGGTTTGTGACGTCTCTTCCATGGAGATTGTCAAATCGATTTTCGATCAAATTTCATCGGACAAGGGTATCGACATATTGGTCAATAATGCTGGCATTGCACATATTGGAAATGTAAGTAACACTAGTTCTGATGATTTTGATCGAATTCTGGATGTAAACGTTAGAGGGGTTTTTAATTGTTCCAAAATTGGGGTGGAAAAGATGAATCCAAAAGGTGGTTCCATAGTCAATCTCTCATCAATTGGCGCACACGTTGGTCTGGCAGATAGATTCGCTTATTCCATGAGTAAAGGAGCGGTTCACGCCATGACACTCTCCATAGCGAAAGACTATCTGAAAAATAATATTAGGTGCAATAGTATTTCACCAGGACGAGTGCATACACCTTTTGTAGATGGGTTTATTGAAAATAATTACCCTGGGAATGAAAAGGAAATGTTTAAGAAACTGTCCCAATCTCAACCAATTGGAAGAATGGGGCGCCCAGTTGAAATAGGTGCTTTGGTACTTTATTTATGCTCTGATGAAGCTTCATTTATTACGGGTAGCGACTTCCCAATTGATGGTGGGTTTGTAACATTAAATACATAAATCTAAAAATATTATAGAAATATGGATAAGGTTAAAATCCAGTATGATTCAAGATTTCCGTCAATTGATGACTTAAGGAATAAGGCAAAAAAACGGATACCGAAATTTGCGTTTGAATACTTAGATGGTGGTTGCAACGAAGATATAAACCTCGACAAAAACCGAAAAGATATTCAAAGAATCGAACTTATGCCTAAGTATATTGATGATCATTTAGGTATCAATATGCAAACAGAACTATTTGGCCAAACTTATGATGCCCCTATTGGAATAGCCCCTATCGGGCTTCAAGGATTAATGTGGCCAGGGGCAACAGAAATTTTGGCTAAAGCCGCATTTGATCATAATATACCATTTGTATTGAGTACCGTTGCCACTGCCAGCATTGAGACGGTGGCGGAGCTTACCGAAGGAAAAGCATGGTTTCAATTGTATCACCCAGCTGATCCAAAATTGAGAATTGATTTATTAAATCGCGCCACTGATGTTGAAATGCCAGTGTTAGTTATACTGGCAGATGTTCCGGCTTTTGGCCACAGACCACGTGATATTCGGAATGGTTTATCCATGCCTCCAAAAATGAATTTATCTAACGTACTTCAAGTAATTAGAAAGCCCAATTGGGCACTTAGAACGTTGGCTAATGGGCAGCCGAGTTTTGCTACATTGAAGCCATACATGCCAAAAAATCTAGATTTATCTCAGTTAGGAAAATTCATGAATGACACTTTTTCTGGATGGTTGAACGAAGAACGTATTGCACCGATACGTGATCAGTGGAAGGGTAAATTAGTTATCAAGGGTGTCGTGAACGAGTTAGACGCAGAAAAAGCAGTGCGCTTAGGTCTTGATGGAATAATTGTATCAAACCATGGCGGACGTCAGTTGGATGCTGGACAGTCTTCAATTGTACCCATGACTCATTTGGCTTCTAAGTTTAAGGACAAATTGAAAGTGATGGTAGATTCAGGATTGAGAGGAGGTCCAGATGTGGCTCGTGCAATGGCAAGTGGAGCTGATTTCACGTTTTTGGGTAGGAGTTTTATGTATGGCGTAAGCGCATTAGGAAGCAAGGGAGGAAATCACACAATTTCACTCCTTAAAACTGAATTAGAACAAGTTATGCAACAACTCTGCTGCTCAAAAGTTCAGGACTTTCCTAATCACTTAATAGAATAAAGTGAGATCACAATTTAATATATGTTATACTTACCATCATCAGGTAAAATGGACCAATTATCCGCTATTGTTACAGGAACTAAAGAAACACCCGTTTCAAGTGACATTCTAAAAGCACCATTTTTAAACTTGATCATAGCGGTAGTATTCTATACATATATCCCTCCTTCTGAAAAAATAGTGAAAAAATAGTGATAAAATAGATTAAATATATTTTTCGGGTAAAACCTAATGCCATTAATTATTGATCACGTATAACGGGATTGTAGTTACTAGGAAATGAGTATTCAGATAGGTATAACTAAGAAAAAATTATTTATCGTAGATAATAATTAAAAACTGCAAAGAACGCTAATCGCTCGAATTAGACGTAAAAATTTACTCTTTGTTGTCTTGCCATATCTGCTTTTCAAGTATAAAATAGACCAGCCCTTTGGCTTTTAAAACATAAGCAAGTCATTTTGAGGAATCTCGAAGAACCAAGGAAGAATCTACCAGTTTGATTTCAAATTGGGACGAGGCAACTTCAATTTGTTGGAGTAGGGTCTCAATGGCAAGTTGTCCCATTTCATTAGGATTTTGATTGATAGATGAAAGTGAAGGATTCGTATATGCACCTAAGGGTTCGTTACTGAATCCTATGATAGCCAATTCTTTGGGAATTTGGACACCATTTTGTTGAAACACTCGCATAGCCGAAATGGCAGCCATGTCATTGGCTGACAATATTGCATCTGGCTTGTTTTCTTGTTTCATGATTTCAATAGCCATGGATTCTCCATCTTCAGGTTTTAATCGGCTACTAAAGATCAATGTGTCATCCTTTACTAGGTTGTGCTTTTCGAGCGCGTCTAGATATCCGTTTAGCCGACTTTCATAAATGCTGACATTTTTTGGACCCGTAAAATGAGCGATTGACTTTTTGCCTGATTTAATTAGATGTTCTGTCGCTTCAAAGGCCCGGCTGTAATCATCGATTAGAATATTGGTTGCAGGAAGTGCCTCACATTTTCTGTCGAAAAATACGACGGGTACATCCTGTTTTTTTACTGCTAATAAATGGTCATAATGATTGGTTTCCATAGAAATGGACATTATGATTCCATCCACTTGACTAGACAACAAGGTATGTACAAGTTGCTTTTCTCTTTTAAAGTTGTCCATGGATTGGCAAATAATGACTCGATAACCTCTTTCAAATGCAAGTTCCTCTATGCCTGCAATAACTGTAGAGAAAAAGAATTTTGAAATGTGAGGGACAATCACACCGATAGTCTGTGTTTTTTGGTTCCTCAGGCTAGATGCCTGCAGATTTCGATAATATCCTAGCTCTTTGGCTTTAGCTTGAATTAAGTCACGTGTTTTTTGCTTAACCCTTGGGCTGTCTGCCAATGCTCTCGAAATGGTTGAGCTATCTTTTTTAAGGATTCTTGCCAGGTCATGAATGGTGACTTTTTTCTTCATAGAAGCAATTTATTAATATTTTCTATTCCAAAATACAATCGATTGTATTTTATTTCTTATTTTTGATTTCAATTATTTAGAAAATGAAAATTATAGTGATATGAGTTCCAAATATGAAGTGCGATACGCTTCAAGTCCTGAAGCGGTTAAGCAATATGACACAGAGGCATTAAGAAAAGAGTTTTTAGTGGAAGATTTAATGTCTCCTGATGAAGTTGTACTTGTATATTCTCATTATGACCGTTACATAACGGGTTCTGCCGTGCCTTCGGCTGGAAGTTTGCGTTTAGAATCCATTGATCCTTTGAAAGCGGAACACTTTTTAGATCGAAGGGAATTAGGTGTGATCAATGTTGGTGGAAATGGAAAGGTGATTGTCGACGGTTTAACATTCGAATTGTCCTATAAGGATGCTTTATATATTGCTATGGGAAGCAAGGAAGTCGAGTTTGTCAGTGATGATGTGTCAAAACCCGCCAAATTTTATTTAAACTCAGCGCCCGCGCATCAATCTTTTACCACAAAAAAGGTTACTAAAGATCAGGCCAACAAAATTGAATTGGGCTCTCTTGAAACTGCAAACCACAGAATTGTTAATCAAATGCTAGTATCAAGTGTTGTAGAAACCTGTCAGTTACAGATGGGGATGACAGAATTAAAAACTGGAAGTGTTTGGAATACTTTACCTTCTCACGTGCATGATAGACGTATGGAGGTCTATTTTTATATAGAGGTACCAGAAGGACAATCAGTATGTCATTTTATGGGACAGACTAATGAGACTCGACATATCTGGATGCAAAATGAGCAGGCTGTGATTTCTCCCCCATGGTCTATTCACTCTGGCGCGGGAACTTCAAACTATACTTTCATTTGGGGTATGGCCGGAGAAAATTTGGATTATGGTGATATGGATGTTTGTCCAATAAATGAAATGAGGTAAGCCATGGATCTATTTAAATTAGAAGGAAAAGTTGCGCTTGTCACAGGCGCAACTCATGGTCTTGGAATGGCTATGGCTGTGGGCCTTGGAAAGGCTGGTGCGACTGTCATTATCAATGGAAACTCTTCTCAAGAAAAAATTGATAATGCAATACAGTCATATAAAAAAGTAGGAATTAATGCGAAAGGTTACAAATTTGACGTTACGGATGAAGCCCAAGTGAAAGCTGCCGTTGATAAGATTGAGTCAGAAGTTGGTCACATCGATATTTTAGTAAATAATGCTGGAATTATTAAACGTGTACCCTTGGAGGATATGGAAGTTTCAGAGTTTGAGCAAGTCATAAAAGTGGACTTGGTCAGTCCATTTATTGTCTCTAAATCTGTGGTCAAAGGGATGATTGCTCGAAGGTCTGGTAAGATTATCAATATCTGCTCAATGATGAGCGAGTTAGGAAGAAGTACGGTTGGAGCCTATGCAGCTGCAAAAGGTGGCCTTAAAATGCTTACGCAAAATATGGCGACGGAATGGGCTAAACACAACATTCAAACTAACGGTATTGGACCAGGATATTTCGCAACGAGCCAGACAGAACCAATTAGAATAGATGGCCATCCTTTCAATGATTTTATTGTAGGAAGAACTCCTGCGGGGAAATGGGGAGACCCATCTGATTTAGAGGGTGCTGCGGTGTTTTTGTCATCAAAAGCCAGCGATTTTGTCAATGGACAAGTCATTTATGTCGATGGAGGAATATTAGCCACGATTGGAAAACCTGCCAACGAAAATTAAATTAAAGTAAGGGGTCATTTAAGCTCAAAGGATCCCTTTATAAACTAATTGTAAAAACATTAATTATGAGGAATTCAATAATTTTTTTTGTTTTTGTACTCTTCGTTTCCTGCTCAGATTCTAGTGAGAGGGGTGCCTTCAAAGTGATCAATACACTTGATCTTGATCGGGAAAATGAAACTGTACGCATTCCCAAAGCATGGATCGACCTTAATAAAGACGAAATTTTAGAAAATATTGGAGTCTTAGATGAAAATGGAACCTTGCAACTTTTACAATATGTAGACGAAGACCAAAATGGGAGCAAGGACGCAATTCTATTTCAACCGAAAGTACTAGCTAATAGTCAATCGAGCTATTCCCTTAAAAAGCTAATGGAGCAAGAAGAAAATCCATCTAGTCAAAATGAGTGCTTCTCTCGTTTTGTTCCAGAACGGACCGATGACTATACTTGGGAAAATGACAAAGTGGCTTTTAGGATGTTTGGGCCTGTAGCTCAAAAAATGAAAGAAGAAGGAATTGCAGGAGGCACTTTAACGAGTGGGATAGATTGCTGGTTGAAAAGAGTGGAATATCCTATCATCAATAAATGGTATAAGGAGCATGAATCAAATCCGGGGGCTTATCATGAAGACACAGGCGAAGGTTTTGATAATTTTCATGTAGGGGTAAGTCGTGGGTGCGGTGGTATCGCGGTTTTAAGAGATGGTGCTTATTTCACTTCTAAAAATTTTACTTCTTATCAGACTACTGACAACGGTTATATAAGAACAGCTTTCGAACTTGATTATGCACCGTGGCCTGTAGGAGATGACCAAATGATCAAGTCTCTGAAGAAGATATCCTTGGACAAAGGAAGTCAGTTGAGTCGGATTGAAGTGGCCGTTGAAGGAGTCGATGTAATTTCCGCTGGACTCACACTACATGAAAATGATGGAGAGGTAAACGTTGATTCTTTAGGAGGATGGATAAGCTATTGGCAGCCCCACGGAGATAATTTCTTAGGTATGGCAATAATTGCTTCTCCCGGGACATTTTTAGGATATGATAAAGTGGTAACGGAGCAGCCAGATTTGAGTCATGCATATATGCATTTAGCTGTAAAAGATGGCGAATCCATTTATTACAGCGGATTCTTTTGGATGAAGAGCAGACAATTTGAAGGACGTAAGGAATGGGAAGCTTATTTAAGTAAATATGCGAAACAGCTAGCAAATCCATTAACAATAAGTCAAATCAATTAATTATGAATAAGATTTTAATACTTTTAGTTATCACAATACAGGTAGCCTGTTCAGGTAAAAAAGATGTACAGGTTTCGAGCAATTCAACTGCTATCAGCTATGATGGATTGAACGAGGCCATCTCAGCCCGAATTCCTTATCTCATAAAGTACGAAGTGGATTCGACCAAATTTCCACGGAGTATGAAAAAGGATGGCACAGTGAGAGGAGTACCTTCTAGAGATTGGACGAGTGGTTTTTTCCCTGGTATTTTATTTCAATTGTATCAAATTACGGCAGATGAAGAATTGTTTAAAAAAGGAATTGAATGGACTGCATTTGTTGAAAAAGAACAATACAATGCCGGAACGCATGATATGGGTTTTAAAATATTTTGTAGTGTAGGAGAGGCTTTTAGAATTACTAAAGACCCTAAGTATAAGGAAGTAATTATAACCAGTGCCAAAACTTTAAGTACACGATTTGACCCTAAAATCGGCAGCATTCGGTCATGGGATTTTGGAAAAGATAGATGGCAGTTTCCAGTGATTATTGATAATATGATGAATTTGGAATTGCTCTTCGAAGCAACAAAAATGACAAATGACAGCTCATATTATAAAATTGCCGAAACCCATGCGAGGACGACGCTGAAAAACCATTTTAGAGAGGACAATAGTAGCTACCATGTGGTTGATTATAACGAAGAAACTGGAGATGTTCTACAGCGTGTTACACACCAAGGTATCAATGATTCCTCTGTTTGGTCTAGAGGTCAAGCTTGGGGGCTTTATGGTTTTACTATGGCATATCGATACACACAGATTCAGGATTTCTTGAATCAGGCAATAAATATTGCCGAATTCATCAAAAATCAACCATTATGGCCTGCTGATGATATTCCATATTGGGATATGAGGGACCCAGGAATTCCCGATGCTCCGCGAGATGCTTCGGCAGCTGCAATTACCGCTTCAGCTTGTTTAGAGTTATATGAATACACTGATAATAAAGAATATCTAGATTTTGCTCGATCGATAATCAATTCACTTTCCAGTTCGGATTATGTGCTAAATACAAAAGTTTCAGCACCTTTTATTATGGATCATAGCACTGGAGATTGGTCCAAGCAAATGGAGCTTGATGCGCCCATTGGATATGCAGATTATTATTTCTTAGAAGCAATCAAACGCAATAAAAAGTTGGAATATAAGTAAGTTGATTTTTTTTAAACATGATATACCTGTTTGAATTAAAACAATTTGATTTGCATTAGGTTCAACTAGCCTTTCTAACAACACAATTGGGAGCGCTTTAGATATCAACTGAATTAACTATTCAAGGCATCAGTTGATCTGTCTTGTAGGCCTTCCATTCTCAACTAGGAAATCTCGTGTAATTAGTAAATAATTCACTTCAAAATCGCGCCAATACTTTAGGAGTTCTATATTTTCTACGGTTTAAGAACTATTTATCTTTTATTTTAAAATTGTTTACTTAACTTTTAATTAACGTTACATGGTTCTTGTCTGTTGAAAGAGGTAAGCAGATAAATTCAAAGTTCTAAAATGTCTATCAACTCCTATTTCAAGGAATGGGGAGAACTCCCTTTTACTTTCTTAGATTCAAAATCCTCTAGATGGTTCTTGGTCATTTTTTGTGCCATCTATTCTACTTTTTTCATTTACTATTTTAACCCATTAAACATCCGCAATGTTGATTATGGTCAGGCTTTCGCCAATGGGTTGCCCATTTATTTGGCAGGTTTTATTGGCGCAATTGTTATAACCTTTTTTGAATTTGTAATTAAACCTTTTTTAAAAATTGAGTCATTCACCATTCGGAGTTTTATTCTATGGGTGGCAGTACAATTTATTGGACTAAGCATTGTTATGTACTTGCTTTTCGGAGATTGGGAGCTTCGGTTTATCCCTGAATATTTTTTGGTTTTGAGTTACACTTTATCATTGGGTTTGTTACCCTATTTTATTGCAGTCCTGTTGATTGCGGTGGCGGTAATGAGGAAAAGAATTAGCGAAACAAAATCCGAGGAGGTTCCATTTGGTATAGAAAATAATCGCATTTTATTGAAAGAGTATAATGGAAAAATAGGGATATCTCTTCCCATAGAAAACGTCATCATGCTCAAATCAGACAATAACTATACATCTGTGTATTATTTTCTAGAAGACGCTGTCATTAAGAAACTAATACGGACCAACTTAAAAAAGTTGATGGACGAATTAAAAAATGAGAATTTGATTAGAGTACATCGATCCTATGTTATCAATACGATGCACGTGGTAGACGTACAAAGAAAAAAAGGGAGTTATCTAATTAATCTTAATGATAAGACCAATGAAGTTATTAAGGTTTCTGTATCCTATTTGAAAGTGTTTGAGGATTTCTTGAAAAAAGAAGATAAAATTCACACCAAATAAGAAATATTTACAACAAATCGCCATTATATTATGAAGTAGGTTGTATTCAGTATTATTATTGAGAATGACCAAAATGGTAATTAAAATTAATTGAATATGAATAGAATGATTAACCTTATCAAAGTATCAATGTGGACTGCGTTGATGCTGTTTATGTTTTCCTGCGAGGATGAAGATGAAGGAAATGTGGTTGTAATTGCAATTGGTGAAAATGCTGCAGAGGAAGCTCAGTTGGCTTTCATCAATGCTGAAGAAGGGCAAACAATACGGTTTGAAGAAGGGGTTTATGAGTTTTTAAACACACTTTCTATGGACGGAAAAAATAACGTCAAAATAGAAGGAGCAGGAATGGGGCTTACAATTTTGAATTTCAGTGGGCAACTAGCTGGTGGAGAAGGACTGTTAATTGCCAATACGGATAATGTCAGAATAGAAGGTCTTACAATTCAAGATGCCCATGGTGACGCGTTAAAATCAAGGGAATGTAACAGAATTAGTTTTGTCGATGTAGGAACGGTTTGGACAGGTGAACCCGGTGCTGAAAATGGTGCATATGGTTTGTACCCAGTTTTATGTACTGAAGTTTTTATTGATGGTTGCTACGCTTATGGGGCTTCTGACGCTGGTATCTATGTGGGTCAATCTGATCAGGTTATTGTAAAAAATAGCATTGCTGAAGGAAATGTAGCGGGTATAGAAATTGAAAACACTACCAATGCGGATGTTTTTGATAATGAAGCATTTGATAATACAGGAGGTATATTGGTATTTGATCTTCCGGGTCTTACGCAAACTGGAAATTCAATAAGAGTATTTAACAATAATTGCCATGATAATAACAGAGTCAATTTTGCTCCAGAGGGAAACATTGTGGCTAATGTTCCGGCAGGAACTGGTGTAATGTTATTGAGTACAAGGTTTGTTGAGGTTTTTGATAATGATATACACGAAAATGAATTTGTAGGGGTATTGATCGCTAGCTACTTGCTGATTAATGATCTGCCTGATGATCCCAATTACTTTCCCTTCCCTTCTTCTATTTATGTTTTAGACAATGATTATAGAATGACTGCTGGAGAAGTAGAGCAAGATCAGCCTGATTTTATATTGGACTTGATGTGGTTGTTAGGCCAATATGAATTGGATCAGCCCAATGTCTTTATTGATGGGATATTTACGTCTGAAGGAACTATTTGCATAAATGAAGATGACGTTTCTTTCATTAATTTGAATGCACTCGAAGACTCAAATGGAGGTAGTTTAAACACAGACATCGTTCCTTTTGAATGTGAGAGAAGTCGGCTACCAGAAATTGCGTTTGATCCATATTAAAAACTGCTTGAGAAAGATTAAGATAAAAGTCGTTGGAAAGAATTAGTGAAGAGATGGGAAGGTTTTTGAATATTCTGATAGGAGTGGTTTTTATTATAGCGATTGCTTGTGATGAAAAGGAAGATGAAATTGGTGGAGTGAACATTCCAGAAACAGATGGACATGAATGGCTTTCTCAATACAATTTTTTTTTAGGTGATATTGCTGATTTAGTACCAAATGATCAAATTGGATTGTTACCTTATGATTTGAATGTGCCTTTGTTTAGCGATTATGCGTTGAAAAAAAGGTTTGTTTATGTTCCTGAAGGGGAAACAATTCCTTATCAATCACAAGCCACACTGGATTTGCCAATAGGGTCTGTTTTGATTAAACATTTTTATTATGAAAGGTCTGGTCAAAATGACAATTATATCGAAACGCGATTGCTGATTCATCGGTCAGACGGCTGGCACCCTGAAACTTATATTTGGAATGAGGACTTATCAGATGCTAGGAGATCATTGGTAGGAGGAGTAAAGCAATTAACAATTGAAGTAAATGGACAAAACCAAGCGCTTAATTATTTGATTCCGAATCAAAACCAATGTATTAATTGTCATGCCAAAAATGGACAGATTAATCCGATTGGCACGGAAGTTCCTAATCTAAATAAGAGCTATGAATATCAGGATGGCTTGAACAACCAATTGGATAAATGGGTTATGCAAGGAATTTTAGAAGATCCAGGTGCTTCAGATATTCCCAGTTGGCCAGAAATGGATAATGAATCTTCTTCTTTAAACGATAGAGCAAGAGCGTATTTAGCAGTTAATTGTTCCTCTTGTCATAGATTAGAAGGAAGTGCTGCCAATTCAGGGTTGTATTTGGAGTACCATAACCAAGACTCATTGAGTTTGGGTTTTAAGAAAACCCCAGTTGCTGCTGGAGATGGTTCTGGTGGATTGAAGTATGTAATAGAACCTGGCAATGCTGAAGAATCTATTCTCCATTATCGCATCAATTCTAGTGAATTAGAAGTTAGAATGCCTGAGCTAGGCCGAGCATTGATTCATGAAGAGGGAGTAGCTTTGATAAAAGAATGGATTGATAATATGGACTAGCCTAATTCTATTGGCTAAATATTCATGCTCCAGCGATTAGAAGGGGATTGCTATTTGCAAAAAAAAAGCCGAAGAGGAATCCCCTACGGCTATACATTAATTACAGTATTTTCTAGTAAATAGGTCCGCCAATTGAAACATTAGCGTTGTCAAAGCTTAAGCTATAAAAAACGGCATTTGGATCATCAGATAACGGTAATGTAGTTCCAGCTCCGTAATTTCGTCTTGCTGCTATTCCGATTCTGTTCATTTCTGTGAACTCGAATGTTCCTAAATCTGCTCTATCTATGAACAAGGATGCAGACGCTGATACGCTGATCCAACCATTCTTATCTGCCGCACCTGTTGGATTAATAGAACTAATTACGGGAATGGGTGTTACTTCGTCAGCGTCATCGCTACATGCAAACGCGATTGATGTTAATGCAATGACTCCTGCATACATCAGAGATTGTTTTAATTTTTGTAAACTAATGTAATTTCTACTCATGATTTTCTTTCTTTAATGATCCTCATAGTTAGAAATATCGCAATTTTTGAAAATTCAAAACAGGGGGTAAAATCGTACAAATCCTTAAATTGTTGAATGTATGCAGGATAAATGTGCTTTTTTTGAGCTGTATATCAATTTCTAATATTAATATTTATGACTCGTATCATTCTATTCTTTGCTTTCTTTTTAATTATTCATCTTTCATCTTTAGCCCAAGATCAATATTGGGCATTTGTTTCTTCTGGAAATGCAGCAGATTCCGTAGGGATAGGTATTTATGATTGGAATGCAGTGGATGGAACTTTGATAAAACAATACCATGAAAATGCTGTAACCAGCTCATCATATCTTGTGATTAATGAAACAAATGAAATCTTGTATTCCATTAATGGAAAAGGTATTCAATCGTTTCAAATTGATAAGGATAACGGAAAGCTTTCATTTTTGAATGAGGAATCTCATGTAGGTAAGGGGTCTTGCTATATTAGCATGACGAATGATAAACGTTTTTTATTAATCGCATATTATTCTTCTGGGTCGGTAGCTACTTATGAATTGAAGGAAAACGGTGAAGTTGGAGGAATGATTAGCCACATCGTGCATCAAGGATCTAGTGTTAATGAAAAAAGGCAAAAAAGTGCACATGCTCATATGATTATCTCCGCAGCGAAAGGAAATTTAATATATGTTACAGATTTGGGAACTGATGAAATAGTCACCTATCAATTGTCAACATCCGGCGAATTGAAACCTAAACCAATATCCATTACTAAGACAAATCCTGGCAATGGACCGAGGCATTTGGTATTTCATCCCTCAAAAAATTATGTTTACGTGCTGGCCGAGCTAACGGGACATGTATTGGCCTATTTATATGATGATCAAAAGGGAATTACTAATAAGATTGGTGAAATAAGCATTCTTCCCAAAAATTTTAAAGACTTCAATAAGTCCGCTGATATTCATATTTCTAAGGATGGTCGGTATTTATATGCTTCAAATAGAGGAGACAATAGTATCGCGGTTTGCGAGATTAACATTAATACCGGATCACTCAAATTAAGTGATATTATTGACTGTGGTGGTGATTGGCCAAGAGCATTTGAGATTGATCCTTCAGGTAATTATCTCCTTGTTGCCAATAAGGAGTCTGATGCGATTAGTTTAATGTCAATTGAAGCAGAAAACGGGTTGTTTAAGAAAAATAATGAGATTGAATCTCTACTAGCTCCTCAGTGTATAAAGTTTCTTAAAAAGTAATGTTCTTTTGATAATTTAATTACCGAAAGAACATTACTTGAATGCCTAATCTTATGAGATTAATCGGCTACTTCTTTGGCAATTCGTAGTTGCTCTAGCAAAGCTTCGTTTGATTCAACATTTGATTCGTCAATCAATATGGGTGTAAATAGAAGGCCCTTCATTTCCATCTCTGCAATCCGAATTTTTTTCAATTCGGGGGTGGGTTCATTTTGCATGAGCTTATATGTGATCAAAGCGGTTGATTCTGCCAACTGCTTTAAAGGCTTCAAGACCGTCATATTTTGTAACCCTGATTTTATCCGTTCACAACCACCATCAGAAGCGTCTTGTCCAGTTAAATAGATTCTTTTCATTTCTGTTTCATCGCTGACAAATTCAATAACACCCCCTGAAAGTGCATCAGAAGCTGCTACAAAACAATTGATTTTGTCAACTTTTAATTTAGAATCGAGCAACGTCAGCATGGTTTGCATCTCATGCCATTGATCCAAAACAATGTCTTTGACAATTTTAATTTGATCGTTGGTATTGTATTCGTTAATTACCTCCAATTGTCCTAGTCGATAATCAATAGCATTTAGGTCAGATTCAGGGCCATTGACTAAGACGAAATTCCCATTGGGCACTCCTTTGATGGCGGCTCTGGCCTGCATCCTTCCTACTTCTTTGCTATCATAAGAAATAAAGAAATCTACTCTTGGGTCAGGAATGAGTCGGTCATATGCGACAATAATTACATCACGAGATTTGGCAAGCTCTACAATGGTTTTGGCTTCTTCGGCATCTGTGGCGATTACAATTAAAGCTTGAACTCCTTTTTTTATTAATTCATTAGCTTGTTTTACTTGTACACCTTTTTCCATGTGAGCAACCCTTATTTCGGATTTAACTCCTAATTCAGTAAATTTTTCTGTAAGTATTTTAGAATCGATTTTCCATCTAGCTGAAGCAAATTCATCGAACAAAATTCCTACTTTCATGTCTTGTCCGTAGGATAAATGGACTGAACACAGCAAGGCTGTGAACATCATAATTAGCATTTTTCTCATAGCTGTTTATTGATTGTTTAATTTAAATACATTCATTAACGAATGGGTCAATGTATTTTTCTTAGGTCGGATTTGCAAAATAACAAATTAAGACAAAGAATTAAATTTCTAATCAAATAAACTAGGTAGAAATAAGCTCAATTCAGGCACATAAGTCACCAACATCAAAACAATAATCATGGCGATAAAAAGTGGAATCAATGGTTTGATTACTTTTTCGAGAGAGATTCCAGCAACACCAATTCCAACAAAAAGTACAGAACCAACGGGCGGGGTACAAAGTCCTATGCATAAATTCATCACCATGATGATACCAAAATGAACGGGATCGATTCCTATGGAAGTGACCACGGGTAGGAAAATAGGCGTAAAAATCAGAACTGCTGGGGTCATGTCCATAAAAACACCGACGGCTAAAAGCAGTAAATTTATTAGTAATAGAATGATCCATGGGTTGTCCGAGATACTCAAAAGCCCGGCTGTTACAGCTTGAGGAATGTCAGCATAGGCCATTACCCATGACATGCTCATCGAACATGCTATAAGTAAAGCTACTACTGCAGTTGTTCCTACTGATCCAATGGCAATTTGTCTAATTTTTTCAATTGTCAATTCTTTATATATCAATGACAATATGAAAGTGTAGAGAACAGCTATTCCTGAGGCTTCTGTTGCAGTAAAGATTCCCACTACGATTCCTCCGATTACTACTACCAACATCATCAAACTTGGAAGAGCATGAATGAATGTTGAGAAAATAGTTGTCAAACTTGATTTATCACCTCGTGGATATCCCTTGATTTTGGCATAAATCGCTGCAACCAGCATCAAAGCAAATCCCATCAACATTCCGGGAACATACCCAGCTAAGAATAAAGCAGCAATTGAGACTCCACCACTTGCTAAGGAATAAACGATCAGAATATTGGATGGAGGTATGACGAGTCCGGTAGTGGATGAGGCAATATTGACAGCAGCACTATAAGATTTTTCGTAACCTTCTTTTTCCATTCTAGGTCCTAAAGTCCCACCTATTGCTGATACCGCGGCCATGGCGGATCCTGAAATAGCACCAAAAAGCATAGCTCCAATGATATTGACATAGGCCAATCCGCCTGGGAAAGCACCGACTAAAGCTTTAGCAAAAGCGATGAGTCTTTGAGCAATGCCCCCTTGATTCATAATTTGACCTGCTAAGACAAAGAATGGAATGGCCAAAAGAGAAAAACTATCAAGACCGGTCGCCATACGTTGGGCGATAGTTGTGAATGCAGGTAGTGTATCAATATTCACTAATATGGTTATCAATGAGGATAGTCCAACGCTATAGGCTACAGGGACTCCTATAGCTAATAGGGTAAGAAAACTAAGGCCGAGGATGATGACTTCTATGTTTTCCATTAGTTCTTTTTGAGTTGGTTAATAAAATCTAAGACTGAATAATAAGCTATCAATAGACCACTTAATGGCAATGCTAGGTAGACATATCCTAGAGGAATTTGCATGGCCGAGGATGTTTGACCTAACTGAAATGAAATGTCAACTAATCGAATGCCACCGATAATCAAAACCATAACGGCAAAAACAATTATCACAGTTTGAATTAATAAATTTTGAATTCTTTTTTGTTGCTCATTGAGTGCTCTTTCTAATAACTCTATAGCAACATGCATTCCCCTGCCAGAAGCATATGCTGCTCCTAAGAGACCCACCCAAATCAATAAGTATCGAGATAATTCATCCGTAAAGGCGCTTGGATCATTGAGTAGGTACCTGGAAGTTACTTGCCATAATACGTTTAATACCATGAGCCCCAAAAGAATGCTCAAGGTATATTCTAAAACCTGATCAATTTTTTTTCTAAACTCCATTTCTTATTTGTTTTTACCTGCTTGGTCAATCTCTTCAATTAACTTAAATAAATCAGGTTGAGATTTATATTCATCATAGAGGTTGGACACTTTTTCTTGAAACGGTTTCTTTTCAGGATGATAAATCGTGACACCTGCTTTTTGAACCTCATCTAAGCTTTCTTTCACCGATTTCGCCCATACCTCTTTTTGAAAATCAACTGAAAGATCTGCAGCTTCTTGCAACCATGATCTTTCTATATCACTGAGCTTTCCCCATAGATGTGTACTGACAATCAAGACATCCGGAATCGTTGTGTGCTGATCTATTGAATAATGTTTGCAAATTTCATAGTGCCTGGATGTATAAAAACTTGGAGGATTGTTTTCTGCAGCATCCACCACACCTTGCTGAAGCGCTGTATATAGTTCTCCAAAAGATACAGGTGTTGGTGAGCCTCCCAGTGCATTGACCATATTAAATGCAGATTGACTATTCATTACTCGGACTTTCAAGCCTGAAAGATCATCAGGTGATTGAATGGGGGCTTCTTTTGAATAAAAACTTCGACTTCCAGCGTCATAAAAGCACAGGCCTCTAAGTCTGTATTTTCGTCCCTTGGCCAATAGTTCCTTTCCTATTTGACCTTGTAAAACACTCCAGGTATGCGCAGAATCCGTAAATAAATAGGGAAGGGTCAGGACTTTAAACTCTGGAACAAAGTTTTCTAAAGCGCCGGCTGATACTTTGGTCATATCCAAACTACCTATTTGAAGCAATTCCATTAAGTCTCGTTCTTGGCCTAATTGACCATTGGAATAAATATCAATGGTCATTTTACCATCTGATATTTCTTCCAAAAGACGAGCCATTTCTAACATCCCTAAATGAACAGGGTGTGCATCATTCAATCCATGAGCTAACTTAAGTGTACGTTTATTCGTTATTTGATTACAACAGGTTAAAATAACCATGGAGCCTATCACTAATATATATTTGAATCTTGTCATATCGTTTTGGCTAACTTAATTCTTGGAAAATTCAAAATAGTTTTTTGCGTTGTGATAACTAATATCCCGAATCATTTTACCTAATAAATCCATGTCATAAGGCAGCTCCCCATTGACTACATCTACACCGATCATATTGCTCAATATCCGTCTAAAATATTCATGTCTTGGGAAAGATAAGAAACTTCTAGAATCTGTCAACATTCCTACGAACCGACTCAAAAGGCCCATATTGGATAGTGAGTTCATTTGACTTTCCATTCCAATTTTTTGATCCAAAAACCACCATCCTGTTCCAAATTGCATTTTACCTACGATTTTTCCATCATTGAAATTGCCTACCATCGTAGCGAATAAATCATTATCTCTGGGATTGAGGTTATAAATGATTGTTTTTGCTAACTGATCAGTATTATCAAGGTTATTGAAAAATGACGATAAGCGTTCGGCTTGGTCAAAATCTCCCATAGAATCATAACCTGTATCAGGACCTAATTCTCTCAAAGATCTATCATTATTGTCTCTTAATGCCCCTAGATGAAATTGTTGAACCCAACCTTTGGCGTGGTACATCTTGCAAAGCTCAGTTAATATGTAGGCTTGTAAGTTTTCAATTTCTTTGTTAGAAAGGAGTTGACCGTTTAAGACAGATTTGAAGTTGATGTCAAATTGAATGGCTTTTGAATCAATTAAGGGGATTTGGTTAAAGCCTAAGTCAGAAACTCTTCCTCCTGTATGATGGAAGAAATCCACTCTGTTTTGTAGCGCTTCCATCAAAGTGTCCAGACTAGTTATTGCTACATTAGAGATTTCAGAGAGAGAAGATAGATAACGTTTATAGCTTTCAGGATCTTGAAGGCCTAAGGCTTTGTCAGGCCTAAAACTTGGCAACACTTTAGGACCACTAGAACGTTTGCTGATTTGAATATGATGTTGTAAATCATCTATCGGGTCATCTGTGGTACACAAGGTTTCAACTTTCATTTCAGATAAAAGCCCGACACAATGATGACTCTCCAATTGCAATTGACGTTTGGTTTCAGTAAAAATGTCTGATGCTGTATCAGCGGTAAGTAATTCACTAATCCCAAAATACCTTTGTAATTCCAGATGCGTCCAGTGATACAAAGGGTTTCTAAGTGTATAAGGGACAGTGTCTGCCCACTTACTGAATTTATCTTCATCAGATGCATTACCCGTAATGAATTTCTCGTCAATACCGTTAGCTCTCATGGCTCGCCATTTGTAATGGTCTCCATAAAGCCAAGCTTCAGTGATATTTTTGAATTGGTGATTCTTGGCGATCGCTTCGGGAGACAAGTGATTGTGATAGTCAATGATCGGCATATTTTTAGCATGATCATGAAATAGCTCTTCAGCGACTTTATTGCTCAATAAAAAATCATCTCCTAGAAATTTTTTCATCTGTTTCTTATTAAAGGGTATTCGAAATCTATCAAAGTCAAAAATCGCAATATTCGATGTATCGATATTATAAGATTTTCATAGAATCTATTATGCATTTTTTGACCCATACTATTCAATTATTTTTTCTAGAGATTTTCTAATGCCTAATTCTAATCCTCTTAATTCTGCAAGTCCTCTGAGCCTGCCAATGGCTGAGTAACCAGGATTTGTTTTCTTGGTCAAATCATCAAGCATTTTATGTCCATGATCAGGGCGAAAAGGCATGCGAAGATCATCTCTACTTGTAGCAACCCTTTTATCTTGTTCTTCAATCAAGGCTTTCATCACACCAAACATATCGACATCACCATCTAAATGATCAGCTTCATGAAAATTTCCCAGATCATCTCTTTTAGTTGCTCTTAGATGGATGAAATGAATTCTGTGTCCTAATCTTTTGATCATGCCTGTTAAATCATTGTCAGGCCTCACGCCAAATGAACCCGTGCAATAGGTAAGTCCATTGTTTCGACTATCCACTGCCGCGTACAATTGTGAAATATCATCCTCGGTACTTACAACTCTTGGTAAACCCAAAATCGGAAAAGGAGGATCGTCAGGGTGAATGCACATCAAGACACCTGCTTGCTCTGCAGCGGGTATAATTTCTTTTAAGAATGAGAATAGGTTCTCCTTTAATTGTTTGGTATCAATATTTTCGTACGTATCAAGTACTTCTTGAAATTGTTTCAAAGTATAGCCTTCTTCAGCTCCAGGCAAACCTGCGATGATATTCTTGACCAAAGTTTCTTTATCTGATTCTGACATCTCGTCAAAATATTGGGCAGCTGCCAATTGTTCTTGGTCTGTATACTGAATGAGCGCATTTGGGCGCTTAAGGATATGGATTTCAAACACAGCAAAAGCTGTGGCGTCAAATCGGAGTGCGGTGGATCCATCTCCAAACTCATAGGATAAATCTGTTCTTGTCCAATCTAATACTGGCATGAAATTATAGCATACGGTATCAATTCCACATTTGCCCAGATTGATGATGGAAGTTTTATAGTTGTCAATGTATACTTGATATTTCCCGGATCGCTTCTTGATATCTTCGTGGACAGGTACGCTTTCCACAACTGACCATGTTAAACCAGCTGATTCTATTTCGTTTTTTCTTTTTTTTATTTCCTCAACACTCCAAATCTCTCCATTAGGTATGTGATGTAAGGCGGTAACAATTCCAGTTGCACCTGATTGTCTAATGTCGGATAACGTTACTCCGTCATTGGGACCGTACCACCTCCATGTTTGCTCTAGTTTCATTTTCTTTCTATTTTGTTTTTCGCCCACTAAATTATACACCACTAAAAGCACTAAACCCACCGTCAATTGGAATGGTCACACCTGTAACAAATGTGGATCCGGGTCCGCTTAGCCATTCTAAAGTTCCTAAGAGATCTTCGGGTTCGCCAAACTTACCCATTGGCGTATGCTCGATAATTGTGTTGCCTCTTGGTGTCAAATCACCATTTTCTTCAGTTAATAATCTCCTGTTTTGATCAGTCAAAAAGAAGCCCGGTGCCAAGGCATTGACCCGAATGCCAACTTTTGAAAAGTGAACAGCCATCCATTGTGTGAAATTTGATATGGCGGCTTTAGCACCGCTATAAGCAGGTATTTTGGTTAGTGGCGTAAAAGCGTTCATGGACGAGATATTGATGATGGTACAACCCTCTTTTCCCACCATGTCTTTGGTAAAGATTTGACATGGTAATAAGGTGCCAATAAAATTGAGTTCGAAAACGAATTTGATGCCTTCTGGATCAAGATCGAAAAATGTAGTGAGATCCTCGTTGCTATCTAAATCTACTGTTTCAAAATGGGTTTTACTCGTAGTTCCTTTGGGATGGTTACCGCCAGCCCCATTAATGAGTATATCACAAGTGCCTAAAGTTTTATGGATTTCTTTCTGTGCTTTTTCTAAACTTGCTTTGAGCAATACATTCGCTTCTATACCAATAGCTTCTCCACCTTCTGAATTAATATCGTTGGCAACTGATTCTGCAGTGGACAGATTCAAATCTAAAATGGCGACTTTACACCCTAATTGAGATAAATGTTGTGCCATTGTACTACATAATACGCCTCCACCTCCTGTGATGACTGCAACTTTGTTATTTAATAAGCTCATTCTAAAAGTTGTTAGTGTGTACGTTAACGCAAATCCGATTAAAAAAAACCTCTGTGACAAGGATTCAACTGCGTGTACGTTAACATTATTGAACAAAAGTAGTATATTGCCAGCGAAGCAAAAAATCAAATTGTATTTATTTTTAGATCTGTGCCAGAAAGAATTACCATAAAAGAAATTGCAAGGCTTGCTAATGTTTCCATAGGAACTGTGGATAGGGTTTTACATAATCGAGGCAGAGTAGCGCAAGCAACAAAGGATAACATTTTGGCAATAGCTAAGAAAGGGAATTACTCTTCAAATATTTATGCACGTAGTTTGAAATTGAATAAAACGTTTCGTATTGCTGTGCTTCTTCCTGATGATAATTCTTATTGGGACAAGCACCGGGAAGGCGTCTCCCGCGGCGCATTAGAACTTGAAAATATGGGATTTGTCTTTGACTATTATGTAATATCAAATACCAATGAAGAATCAAGATTTCAAGCAATCAATAAAGCATTGAATAGTAAACCAGATGGACTTATTCTTACACCTAGTATGTTAAATCCAAAAGGGAGGTCATTGAAACTTTTGGAAGAAAATCATGTTCCTTATGTCTTCGTAGATTCCTCGATGGACAATGTAGAAAATCTATCCTTCGTTGGTCAGAATGCATTTCAGAGTGGGCGAATGGCCGGACAATTGTTGAGTAATGTACATTCGCAAGGTTTTCATGTCTATGTTGTGACTCTTTCAAGTGTTGATCTTCAGAAGAAAACGGTAATTGATAGAATGGCTGGTTTGGAGTCATTTTTTTCTCAAAATAGTGCTGTCAAAGTTTCCAAGATAAATTTAGAAAGTGATGGGATAGAAATGGCGCAATTGAAGTTGAAATTGGAATCCATTGGAAAACCAATTCATCTTCTCGTCCCAAATTCAAAGTCCTATTTATTGGTCAATGAATTGAAGGAGTTGCGTGAAAAACTCCAATTACGAGTTGTTGGATATGATCTTATCGATGAAAATGTTCAATGTTTGAAGGAAGGACTCATTGATTATATTATCGATCAGCAGCCTATCAATCAAGGATATCTTGCAACACAGACTTTATATAAATACTTACTTCTTAAAACTGAGGTGAAAAAAGCATATAATATGCCTTTGGACATTATCACAAAGGAGAATATTATGTATTGTGATTATTGATAAGTGTATTTGATGTTTATCTTATGATCTTTTCAAAAACGTTGAATAGTGACTGTTTTCCCCAAATCCATTTTATTTTGTAAGTTTGCCCGTCTCAAAAGGGTGGATGTTTAATTCATCCTTTTTATATTTAATATATGAAGCCACTCGTACTGAGAAGAAGGAGAAGAAAGAGGAAGTTTAGGCCAGTTCTGAAGGACGCGAATACATGGCCGGTCGTGCAAATGGCCAAGAAACGTAATGAATTCATCGACTTAGTTGTTGAAGAAAGTTACGACAACCTGCTTTCCAATCCAAGAGGTAAATCCCTACGAGAAGAGTTGGAGACGACAGCATTTCGGGAAAAACAGCGCGCTAAAAACAATCGTTGGAAAGTGGACCCGAAGGATGATTTTGAATATTGGGACAGCATTCAAAAAAAAATAGCGGGTTTAGAACCATTGTCTGAAAAAGACCAAGAACCAAAGCTCAAAGATTTACTGAAGGAGATTGTCTCTCGGTATGGTCATGAAATTGCCGGTAATTTTAATCCTTCACATTATCACGTTGCTAGAGCCTTAGTTACACTAGGGTTTGGACGACTTCTCAATACTGCACGAGTTAAAGGCCCATGGTCTCTATTTAGTAATCAATTAGACCTGGATGATAAAATTCATATTTTAGGAGAGGTGAGTCAACTTAGGAAGTTGGCGAAAATTGGTACTGTGGTAATGGTACCTACTCATTATAGTAATCTTGATTCAGTATTGATTGGTTGGGTAATACAATTTTTGGGATTACCTCCCTTTATATATGGTGCTGGATTAAATCTATTCAACCTGAGGCTTTTTGCCTATTTTATGAATAGTGTAGGCGCTTATAAAGTTGATCGGCGTAAGAAAAACCCGTTGTATCTAGAAACACTTCGTTCCTATTCGACCATTGCATTAAGGGAAGGTTGTCATAGCTTGTTTTTCCCGGGTGGTACAAGATCTCGAAGCGGTAAAATTGAAAAACAGTTGAAATTAGGTTTGTTAGGAACTGCCATAGAAGCTCAACGACAAGTTTTTCAAAATGAAGACGAGTTTGGAAAAAAGAAAATATTTATAGTCCCTGTTTCACTTAACTATCATTTTGTTCTTGAAGCGCCTAGCTTGATTAATGACTATTTGAAGGCAAAAGGACAGGAACGATATTATGATGAAAACGATGAATTTACTACATCATTTAAGATCTCAAAATTCTTAATGAAGTTCTTTACTAGAGGATCTGATATTTCAGTGAGCATAGGTAAGGCCTTGGATGTGGTTGGAAATTACGTGGATGAGAATGGTTTGAGTCTTGATAAGTCGGGCAAAGAAATTGATTTAAAAGATTACTTTATTTCCGAAGGTGAGGTCACAGAAAATAAACAACGAGAGCAGGAATACAATAGATTGTTAGGTCAAAAAATTGTGAAGGAATTTCACATTAACAACCGAGTTTTTTCAAGTCATTTGGTGGCATTCACTGCCTTCAGAATGCTTGGAAAGAAAAATACTGATCTTGATATTTATGGATTGTTAAGGATTTCTCCTGAAGAGATGGTACTAGATTATACTGAGTTCAAAGAGCAGCTTGGTGTAAATTTAGATGTATTGAAAGCTATGAAAGATGCTGGAGAAGTAAATCTTGCGAATCACCTCTATTTAGGTAAGGATCAAATCATTACACACGGACTCAAGAATTTAGGGATGTATCATGCAGTTCGACCTGTTGTGCTGTCGAAAAATGGAGATATAAAAGTGCAGAGTATGAACCTGCTATACTTTTATCATAACAAACTAATCGGTTATGATATCGAAAAATACACCTGATAGAGTGGTTGGGGTTATAGGCGCAGGAAGTTTTGGCACTGCTGTCGCTAATATATTGGCTCAAAAAAGCGATGTTCTTTTGTTTGTTCGAGACAAAGAAAAAGCTCTTTTAATCAAAGAAACAAGGTTAAGCTCAAATCAAACCCTCGAGGAAAGTATAGAAGTTATTACGGATCTAGCTGAGGTAGGAAAGCGATGTGAAGTTATTTTTCCTGTTGTGCCTTCTGCCAATTTCCGACAAATGATCAAGGAATTAGCTCCTTACTTGCGCCCATATCATGTTTTAATTCATGGTACTAAAGGGTTGGACCTTAATGTGGATCATTTGAAGAAGGGAAGTACAACCGTTTTGACTCGTGATCATGTTAAAACAATGAGTGAAGTTATTCGGGAAGAAACACCGGTGCTAAGAGTTGGCTGTTTAGCAGGTCCAAATCTTGCCAAAGAGATAGCTGATAGACAACCTGCTGCTACAGTTGTAGCCAGCCATTTCGAAGAAGTGATCGATATAGGTCAACGTTTGCTTAAGAATGATCGATTCCTCGTTTATGGAAATAATGACTTGATCGGCATTGAACTTTGTGGGGTTTTGAAAAATATTATTGCAATAGGCGCTGGTGTAGTTAGCGGTTCTGGTTTTGGCGAGAATACCAGATCCCTTCTGATTAGTCGGGGGATGGTAGAAATGATTCATATCGGTAACGCACTTGGTGGAAATACTAAAGCATTTTTAGGTTTGGCTGGGGTAGGGGACTTGGTGGCAACATGCACCTCAAAATTGAGTAGAAATTTTACGGTTGGTCATAGACTTTCACAAGGGGAAACCATTGAGGAAATCATGTCTTCAATGGAAGAAGTGGCGGAAGGTATCAACACGATCAACATCATTCACCAATTGGCTGATAATTATAACATCAGAGTGCCAATCACAGAGACCCTCTATAAGATCCTTCAAGGAAAAATGACTGTAAAGGAGTCACACTCATACTTTATGAAATTCCCTTTTCGTACAGAGATCGATTTTATTTAATCTCGTTCATCGCTTCTATTCTTTGCAGGAGACTCGGGTGAGAGTAATTCACAAATACATACCAAGGGTGAGGTGTTAAATTTCCTAAACTATCGGAAGTAAGCTTTTTCAATGCTGTGATTAAAGGCTTTTTACTAAATGTATTGACTGCATAGGCATCTGCTTCATATTCATTTTTACGACTGAAAATATTCATTAAAATTCCTATAACTGTAGAAATGGGAGAGAATAGAATGCCAAAAGCTAATAAGTTAAGTTGAATACTGGTTGAATTGCCGCCCAATGCCCAGGATATTTCAGACATGAAAAGCATTTTTGACAAAACCCAAAGCATCAAGCCCACTTGTAAAACACTCAATATCATGGACCAAATAATATGCTTCTTTTTGAAGTGTCCTACCTCGTGAGCCAACACGCCTACGAGTTCTTCTTCTGTGTGTTTTTCTATCAAAGTGTCGTAAAGTACTACTTTTTTCTTTTTACCTAATCCAGAAAAGAACGCATTGCCTTTTGATGATCTCTTCGATCCGTCAATAACAAATATGTTATTGAGTGGAAACCCAACCCCTTCGCTGTATTTAGTAATGGCCGTTTTCAATGAGCCATCTTCTAAGGGATTTAATTTATTGAATAGTGGTACGATCAAGGAGGTATAAAACATATTGATAAACAACATGAATACGCTGATGACAATCCAGAAGTACCACCAAAAACTACTTTCAAATATTGCTACTAAAATGATAAAGGCAGAAAGTAGTATGCCTCCAACAATGATGGTAAGCAACCATCCTTTGATTTTGTCAAAGATGAATGTTTTCAAGTTCATCTTGTTAAATCCATATTTTTCTTCAATGACAAAAGTGCCGTACAGATCGAAAGGCATTGTGACAATGTCATTGACAAAATACAGAATCCCGAAAAAATAGAGCGTTGATACATATTCATTGGGAGCAATCGAGCGAACAAAAGAGTCAATATACCCGAAAGAACCAGACCATAATAAAATGATCATAACTGCAAAACTTATTACTGATGTTAGTATTGAAAAGTTGAATATTTCCCCTTGATACTTTTGAGACTCATTATACTTATCTGTGTCATATATGCCTTCTAGCTCAGCTGGAATCGGTTGTTTACTACTCTTGTGATTGAGAATTCCCAATGTTTTATTGAAAATAAAATCAAAAATGGTAATGCCTAAAAGGAGGTATAATATTGTCTGTTCGTTCATGCCAATTTGTTTGGCGCAAAGCTAGATAAAAAAGGACTAAATCTTTTTTAGAATATATAAGGAACAGGGCATTTTAATTCACGTACATCACGGTCGGGTTTTCTAGGGTCACCCCATTTGAATGTATAGCTCAGAGATATTTCATGAGCTCCACCACTGCTAATCCCGAGGTTGGATAATGTGTAATCAAAACTATAACCTAAAGTGAATTTTTTCTGTGTAATCCCAATCATGCCGATGATTGCTTCAGAATTAGTGCCACCCACTTCATTGGTCTTGAGTGGAATGCCTCTATACCAAAGCCCAAAAATGACTGGAGCATAAGTGAAATAAACACCAACATCCAGTTGATCAAAATCGCCCTGAGACCTGTAATTAAATGAGGGTGTAACACTTCGCTCAGCTCCACTTGCTGTTTCTCCTTTTTTAAATGGGGTATTCAATGGGATTCTGTAACCTCCATGAACAGACAATTTTCGAGGCAATGGACTGTCTCCTCCAACAATTGATTGATTAGGTTCACGGATGTGATGCATAGAAACACCTACCCACAACCGGTCAGAAAATACTATTCCTCCTAAGCCAAGATCAAAATAATTGACACGATCTGAATTGAAAATTTCTCCAGAAGGAGCTCCAGTTATGCCATTGTTGTCCAATTGATCTCCAAATGTAATTCTTGAAAAATCAGCTGCTCTAGTCGTAAAAGATCCTTGAATGGCAGGTCGAAAAGTCCATTTGTAATTTACTCGTACTTGATATGCATATTGTAACGCAATCTCTGTTGAAGTCAATCCGGCCAATCCTTCACGGTCATTGGTTAGTATCAATCCTACGCTGCTATTTTTCTCATCGAAATTCACATCAGCATATGCGGAAAAGGTTTCGAAATTAGCATCTATCGATGGCCATTGATTCCTGTAATTCACCCCAGCTCGGCCTGTTTGATTGATTCCTGCGAGTGCAGGATTAAGATAGAGTGGGGCAGCATAATACTGAGAAAATTGAATGTCTTGCGCTTGAGAATTTTGAGCTGTCAAGAGCGTTATCAACCATAAAATGCAGAGTGCCTGTTTGTACATTGATGTTTTAATATTCGAGTTGATCCTACTCTATAGAATCGATGCAAAATATAAAATATTGCCCCAAATGAGAAATGATTTGATTTTTGTTGTCTACAATGGTACAGAAATATCAATTTTGATCGTTAGTATGTGGAATTCACTTATTTTTAGCCGTATTTTACTTTTATTGAAATCAAAAGAAACAATATCATTTTTAACCCTATGAATCCTTTTTTAAGACCAGTTATAAAACACTTTCCTAAGTGTGTCTTTATGGGGTTTGTTCTTTCTTCATTATTCTTTTCTAATCAAGGATTAGCTCAGAATTTTTCTGAGTATAATTGGTTGCTTTCGAATTCTCCAAATAGCATCAGTTTCAATAAATCGGATGACCGAGCTCAATTGGATGAGATTACTAATAGCATGACTGGAATTGGCGGTGGTGTTGTCGTGTCTGATCCAGTTACACTTGATTTATTGTTTTATACCGATGGTGTAAATCTCTACGATGCAGATCACAATCCTTTTCCTAGTGGGACTGTACTAAGTGGTAATTCTGCAATAAAAAATGCCGCTGTGGTAATACCTACAGCCTATGCAGTAGGTGATTATTATGTTTTTACGAATTCAGGTGCTTCTGGAGTTAACGAGATACAATATTCAATCATCAACAAAAATGGCCTAGGAACCTCGCCTCCTTCCCCGGAAGTGACATCTGCAAATATAGGAACTGGACTTACCAATCCGGGAGAGGCAATGATATTGATTAAAGGTGGTACGAATGAATTTTGGTTGGTAGCTCAAGATATCACTACCGATGAAATACGAGTATTATCGATTGTGAATGGAGCTTTAAATGGAATTCAGACTTTTGATCCATGGACTGTAACAGAACCTGCTTTTGAAATCGCTTCTTTCGCTTTCCATCAAGATTCTACAAAATTAGCAATCGCTCCTAAAGACAATAATCGAAATGTGACATTACTTGATTTTGACATTATGAATGGAGGGGTCACCTTGGACAGAGCCATTCTTAATACGGGCAATGCTGATTTTGCCACAGAATCCATTTATGGATTAGAATGGTCTGAGACTGGAAAGCAATTGTATATCTCTAGACATGGTGGAACTGGTGACCTTGGTAATTTATACCAAGTGGATATGGATGACACTTTGAATACGGTAAACTCTATTTTATTTCAGCCTGTGCACAGGAGTTATGGCATAAAAAGAGGACCTGACAATCGGATTTATCATTTATATCAACAAACCAGTGGAGACGACTTAGAAATCGGCGTAATCAATTCAGCAGATAGTACTTTTGTTTCTTCTACATTACAATTCAACGTAGATTATGACAGTTTGGCTTTTACACCTTCTGAAGTAACAGTTCAGAATTTCCCATCTTTTGCTTCTGAACACTTTACGGCTTTTGATTTTGTAGAAATATATACAACTGACACATGTGCGACGCGTACAACCAAATTTTTCTCTTCCGTTAGCCCTACTCCGGACTCTTATCGCTGGGATTTTGCTGATGGAGGGTCGTCAAATGGAGTTAGTCCGACCCATGTGTATAGTGATCCGGGAGTCTTTAACGTGTCATTGACTGTAACCCTCAATGGAATAGAATTTACAGCCAATAGATCCGTAGAAATTGTATCAAATACGGCAATGATTGATTTAGGGATGGATACAATCCGCTGTCCTGGTGAAATATTTACGCTAGATGCTACCGATGCTACAGCAGTAGCCTATTATTGGAATACAGGTGAAGGAACACCCACAATTAATGTTGATACGACTGGAGTTTATTCTGTAGGTGTTTTAACCGCTTCTGGTTGCATGGCATATGATTATGTTCAAATAACAACTTATGAGGATACTCGAGAATTTAGGAATCAATGGTATTTTGGAAATAGTGCAGGAATAGATTTTAACGAACCTGCCTCTGCGATTGATGATGAAAACCTGATTTTGTCACCTCAAGCCGCTTCTTCTGTTTCTGACTTGAATGGCGAACTTAGATTTTACACGGATGGAGAGACCATTTGGAACCGTGATCATGAAATTATGGATGGACCTGGAGGCGGGGGGAATGCCATCGGTGGAGACAATAATTCGATGCAAGGCGTATTAATTGCGCCATTACCAGGGGATACTTCAACCTATTATGTTTTCACAACAGACCCGGTTTGGGATGATTTTACTTATGATATGAAATACTCCGTTGTGGATATGCGCTATGATTCCGCTCGAGGTTATGTAATGAACAAAGACATGACCTTCATGAAAAATAGTTCAGAAAGAATGACGGCTCTCGGCTTGAGTACAGCAAATACTTTTTTAATCACACACGAATATGGAAACAATCAATTTCGATCATACCCGATTACTGTGGATGGAATTGGTGCACCAGTAACATCAGCGGCAGGGTCTGTATTGAGATATTCTCAAGAGAGCACCGGTACTGGTGAAATGCAGGCAGCAGCTGCAGGGAGTATTCTAGCAGTTGCTTTCCAAGATACAAACGAGAACTATGTTGAAATTTTCGATATCAATGATACCACTGGATATATCACACAATTGGCCAAAATAGATATTCAAGAAAGCTTTCCAGCTAGGGTTTATGGATTAGAATTTTCAGCTTCTGCTAATAAGCTTTACGTAACAACCAATGAAAGCGGATCAAAATTATTACAATACAGCATGGATAGTCTTTTTACCGTGGATCCTGAATTAGATATTCAAGCTACCAAACATGACTTTGGCCTTAGTGGAGCTGTTTATGGTGCCTTAGCTACAGGCTCAGACGGCGTAATATATATGGCAGTGGAAACACAAGGTGGATTAGGAACCATAAGCAATCCTACAGGTGACGGAGCAGATGCTCAGTTTCAAGAAAATGGTTTTGACCTCTTAGGGAATGCTAGTAGGCTTGGTCTTCCGAATATCGTGCAATCCTTACCTACCAATGCAATGACACCAGGTATTCAATATACCAATGGATGTTTAGGGCAACCAACTTTGTTTGAGGGTACTGGAAGTTCAAATATTGATTCTTTTTTCTGGACTTTCGGAGATGGAACATTTGCGTTGGTAGAAGATACGTCACGTGTCTATAATGAAGTCGGTGATTACAACGTAAGCCTCAATGTTTCCAATCGATGTGGATTAGATACAACCTTCCTGGAAACCGTCACAGTTAATGCTATACCCATTGAACCTTCTTTGCAAGACGCGGCTACTTTATGTAATGGAGCGGTTACTTTAGCTGCATGGCCAAGAGATTCTGCTGAATTGTCTTATACATGGTCTACAGGACAAACTACAAGAGAAATTACAGTCACCACAGCAAGCTTACTTTCAGTCTTCATTACGGATACTACTGGTTGCCAATCTGAACCTCGTTTTTCTTTTATTGATGACACAGCACCAATTGTAGATATTGGTCCAGATCGATCTATTTGTCAGAATGACACGATTCCCGATTTGGACGCCCTAAATCCTGGTTCTCAATACACTTGGAATCTTAATACGGTTCCAAACGGAAATAATTTAAGCGTTCAATCAGTGGATACATCTATACCGGGTACATACGTATATAGGGTAGATGTTGAGGATATTTTTAATTGTATCACTTCTGACAGTATCAGCTTAGTTGTGCAAAATACACCTACTGTGATAAACACACCTATGGAAACGAATGGTTGTGGTAACGATGATGGTGAAATAAATATTGATATAACAGATACAGGTAGTTTTAATTACGAAATAACTGGTCCTGACCCAGTTGGAACAACCCCATTGGACGGTCCTGATAATACAGATGAAATAGGTCTTATGCCTGGTGCATATGTTGTCAATGTCAGTAATGTTTTGACTGGGTGTGTGTTTTCCGAAACTGTCAATGTGCAGGATGGAGGTGGTGAGTTTACAATTGACGATATGATACCGACGCCTGATTGTCCAGGTCAAGGCGTATTAACTGTAGAACTATCTGCGGGTGTTGCTCCAGGAGTCGTCCCGATTTCTGTGAATTATGAATTGTATAATCAATCTGGAGTATTAATAACATCTGACAATAATATAACCATTTCTGCAGCTGACGATTTTGCAATTAGCGCTTTGGACTCCGGTACTTACTCATTGATTGTAGAAGATACCGGCGGTTCAGGTTGTATTCAAAATTTCGACAATGTGACTTTAGCAGGATTGGTTAATGCAGATTATAACATACAGCCGCAGTATTATTGTGATACCCAAGGACGAATTGGGATTGAACCTGTAACGATCGACCCAGATATTATTTATGTATGGACACCTCCTAATCCTGGAGATATCATAGATGGAACCGAAGGAGATAGTGTTACAGTAGTCAACCCTGGTATATATACTGTGAGTTCATCCACGAATTCAGGAACCGGCTATTGTCCAGTGGTTTCTACTATTGAAGTCACCCAGAATGATTCTCCAATAATTGAGATTGTCACCGTAGGAGAAGAATGTGATGGAGACGTACAATTATCAGCCAGCATTACCAATGCAGTTGGAAATGCTAATTATCGCTGGGATGACGGATCAGGTGCTCAAGTCAGAACAATAACGAATTCTGGAACTTATGATGTAACCGTTTTAGATCAAGGCTCAGGTTGCCTTTCAACTACAAGTATTGATGCGGAAGTTTATGATGAACTCACTGTATTTGTAACTGCTGGACCTAATTGTGACAATAATGCTGAAGTTTTTGTGAGTGCCGTAGCAAATATTACCGAGGATGTAACTTTTTCATGGACGTCTTCTACTGGGGAAGTGCTTGAAGGAACGAGTGCTGAAATAGCTATTACTGAAAGTGGTGTTTATACCGTTAATGTTGCATCTGACAATAATGTTTGCGAAGCAAATGACCAAATTAATGCCATGGTTGTGCCAATTGAAGAAGATGAGCTATTGTTAGAAGAACGAGATTCTTTTTGCAGTGAAGACCCTGATCCAATGAACAATTTTGTTACGATGGATCCAGGTTCTTTTTCAGCGTATGAATGGTCTTTGGTGAATACGGGCGTAGTACTATCCACGGAAAGAACTTATACTGTGTATGACGAAGGTCGTTATCAGGTGACACTTTCCAATGGATTCACCTGTTTGACGGATTATATAGAAGTACTGGATGATTGCTTGCCCATTGTTTATGCACCTGATGCATTTACACCAAATAATGATGGTCTGAATGATGAATTTTTTGTGTTTGAAAATCCTTACGTTAGTAATTTCACCATAAAAATATTCTCACGTTGGGGAGAAATGATTTATGAGGCTAATGGAGCTGATTTTAGGTGGGATGGGATTTACTTAGGCCAAATTTTACAATCTGGAACTTATGTTTATGTGATGAGTTATGAAAGCTCATTAAGGCCACAGGACGGAGTAATTGTTCAGAGAGGTGGGGTTGCTTTAATGCGCTAAATTCATACCTGTCATTTTTGGTACGGTATTTGGATTTAGCATCTCATATAAAAACACAGTTATGAAAAACATATTTAAACTTACTTTTTCAATGGTATTAATGTTTTCACTTTTCTCATTTAAAAGTGTTAATATGAAATTCTTACCTACAAAATTGAAAATTACGGTTTTGGATGAGTTGGGCAACCAAGTCGAAGGAGCAAAAGTGACGCTATTCAAAACGGAAGAAGATTATAGAGCTGAAACCAATCCGGTGGGAGTTCCCGCTATTACTGATGAAGATGGTAAAGCTAAAATTGGCGATCTTGAACCCATTCAGTATTATGTACTGGCTGAAAAAGGAAAAAAAGCCAATCATGGTGCGGGAGTGAAAACTCAAAAATTGGAAGAAGGAAAAACGAATAGGATCAATACAGTTATTCGGTGAATAGGAAAACACTCCTTGAAGAACTAAGTCTTTACAAAACAGATTTTGAAGAAGAGAGCGCATATATCCCTAGATTCAAATTATTGCTCGGTGAGGAGCTTTGTTTTTCAAGGGAATTGACCACTGGACACTTTACAGCATCGGCTTGGATTTTGAATCAGCACAAAGACGCTGTGCTTATGATGCATCATAAAAAGTTGAATAGATGGCTTCAGCCGGGTGGACATGCTGATAACAACGAAGACTTGGTTAAGATAGCAACTAAAGAAGCTAGAGAAGAAACTGGACTTCTAGATTTGAAAAGATCGAATGATCAAATCTTTGATTTGGACATCCACCTGATTCCGGAAAGAAAGCATATTCCAGAGCACTATCATTACGATGTTCGTTTTTTATTTATGGCTGATGAGAACGAACCGATCGTTCAAAATCATGAGTCCAATGAAGTCAAGTGGGTTAAGCTTGTTGATCTTGAGTCGTTGGTTGATTTCGAACAATCAATTATACGAATGAAGCATAAAATCAAATTGACTTTTGACCATTAAAGTTGAATCCTATTAATCGCAGGATATGCTTTATTTTTGCCTTTGGAGAAACTGGAAATGAATCAAGAATCTACATTGTCAAATGATTACTTTAAAAAACTGGACGGCTTAGATCCAGATATTTCTCCTCCAAGTAAGTTCACTTATCCTTTTTTCTATGAACCACATCCTTTGTGTGTTTTGGCTGTCGGCAAGCTTCAAAAATACCTTGAAACACAAAATGATTGGGACCATGATTTTGGAATAGAACATCATGTAAAAGGTGTGAATATCGGAAAAATGTTTGGTGTTTTGGTGGTAGAAGATCAGAAGGGTGAATTAGGTTATCTCCAGGCATTTTCTGGAAAATTGGCAGATCAAAATCATCAAAAAGGATTTGTGCCTCCTGTAGCAGATATACTAAAAATTGATAGCTTTTTCAGAAGGGGGGAAAAAGAAATCGAAGAGATTACAAGTGAGATTCATTTGATTGAGAACAGCGGTGAATACTTATATGAAAAAGGAAAATTGGAACAATTAAAACAACAATTTGACTTAGAAGTTCAGACTCAAAAAAACAAGAACAGAACGGCAAAAGCGGACCGAAAGAATAGAAGAAATAGCTTGTCTATTCATGATGATCATACTACGATTGAGGCTATGCTTCAAAATGAAAGTAAAAAGGATCATTTTGAGCTCAAAGACTTGAATAGAAAATGGAAAATTCAGCTTTCCCATAGTAATGCGAAATTGGATGCACTCCAGGTAGAAATTGATCAACTTAAAATAAAAAGAAAAAAGCGTTCCGGCGATTTACAAAAGGAAATATTTGATCAATATCAGTTTCTAAACATTGAAGGAAAAACTAAAAGTGTTCAAGAAATTTTTGAAAAGACAACCTTTAAAATCCCGCCGTCTGGTGCAGGGGATTGTGCTTTGCCAAAATTGCTGCAATTTGCTTTTTTGCATCAGCTTAAGCCCTTGGCCATGGCAGAATTTTGGTGGGGTCAATCACCCAGTTCTGAAATACGGAAACATGGTTTTTTTTACCCATCCTGCAAGGGTAAGTGTGAACCAATTCTGAGTCATATGTTATCAGGTATGGAGGTAGATTCAAGTCCTTTGTCGCTAGTTTCCACAATCGAGAAACAAATTGAAACGATCTATGAAGATGATCATTTAGTGGTTATTAATAAACCACATGACTTTCTATCAGTACCGGGAAAGACTAATGTAGATTCCGTGTATCAACGAATGATGGATAAATATCCTGATGCAACAGGTCCTATGATGGTACATCGTTTGGATAGGGCCACTTCTGGATTGATGATCGTAGCTAAATCAAAAGAATCACATAAAAGCCTTCAAGAACAATTTCGAAATAAGACTATCAAAAAACAATACGTTGCTCTATTGGAGGGAAACGTGAATCAAGATAAAGGAACCATTCATCTACCAATAAGAGCGGATTTAGAGGATAGACCAAGGCAGCTAGTATGTTTTGAGTATGGTAAACCTGCATTGACACACTGGAAAGTATTGGAGAGAAAAGATCATCGTACGAGAATTCAGTTTTTCCCTGTTACTGGTCGGACTCATCAATTAAGAGTGCATGCGGCTCATATAGATGGGTTAAACATACCTATTGTGGGAGACGATTTATATGGGAAGAGTGATAGTCGATTGTATCTACATGCTGCCTTTCTTGCGTTTAATCATCCAGTTTCTGAAAAAAGAATGGAATTTAATATAGAACCAAAATTCTAGGTTCGTTTCATGCACTCAATACATTTAAGGGGATTCAATTTATTATAGCTATCTTTGCATCGAGTATATGAACCCCCTCCAAACAATTCCCAAATAAAAAATCACGGGAAATACTGAATAACACATAATGACATTTGAAAATCTTAAATTAATTGAGCCAATTTTAAAGGCGCTCAAGGAAAAGAATTATACTTCACCTACACCTATACAGGAAAAAACCATCCCATTAATATTGGATAGGCAGGATGTGTTGGGATGTGCACAAACAGGCACAGGTAAAACGGCAGCGTTTGCCATTCCAATCATCCAAAGAATCCAACAAAGTGAAGCAGGTCAAAAAGGAAAATCTACTTTGCGTTCTTTGATCGTAACCCCTACTAGGGAGTTGGCTATTCAAATTGATGACAATATAAAGGAATATAGTAAGCACACATTTGTTCGACATGCTGTAATATTTGGTGGGGTCAAACAACATCAACAAGTCAATCAATTGAGAAGTGGTGTGCATATATTGACAGCTACTCCTGGTCGCTTATTAGATTTAATTTCACAAGGTATTTTGAGTCTTGATACCGTCAAGCTTTTTGTGCTGGATGAAGCAGATAGAATGCTCGATATGGGTTTTATTCATGACATCAAAAAATTATTAGAGCTGCTTCCTTCTCAAAGACAGTCTCTGTTTTTTTCAGCAACAATGCCTCGAAATATTATTGAGCTGTCTGAGAGAATTTTGAGAAACCCTAAGAAAGTAGAAGTAAACCCAGTTTCTTCAACTGCTGAAAAAATCCAGCAATTTGTTTACCGAACAAACAAGCCGAATAAACCCGAATTGCTACTTCATATTTTAAAAAATCAGGGCATTGATCAAGTGCTTGTATTCTCTAGAACCAAACATGGTGCAGATAGAATTACAAGAAATCTGAAAAAGAAAAACATTACCTCTGCAGCAATTCATGGTGACAAAGCTCAAAACCAAAGACAAAAAGCTTTAAAAGATTTTAAAGCAGGGTCGGTCAGAGTATTGGTTGCTACGGATATAGCGGCAAGAGGAATTGATATTGATAAATTGAAATATGTTATCAATTACGATATTCCCAACGAGCCTGAGTCATATGTGCATAGAATAGGAAGATCTGGAAGGGCAGGAGAAGACGGAATTGCATTGTCTTTATGCGAACCTGAAGAACTAAGCTATTTAAAAGATATTGAAAAACTGATAGGTCAAAAATTAAAATCTGTTCAAGACAATCCTTTTCCGCAAACAGAAAAACCAATGACAGAGGCTGAGAAAAAAGCTTTCGAAAAGGAAAAGCAAAAAAGAAAGCAAGAGTTTTTTGCCAATCGAAAGAAGAAGCAAGGAAAGTCGTCCAGTAATTTTAGGAGGAGGTAGATTCAACTTTCTACAGGCATTGGTTCTGATTTCTATTCCAAGATGATAGAACTCATATAGCCGGTTAACATACCTCCAATCATAACCGTAACGAGTGATTTCCAAAAAGTGTGAAAAATTCTATTTTTAAATACCGCTCGGTTTATAATAATCAAGTTGGTCAGAATAATCAACGAGTAGAAAAGTGCAACGATCATGGGTTTAGCCAGAAAAGGAACGAATTCGGACCCTATCATCAAAAAGGTTAAATAAAAGATACTTTGCCCTTCGATATAAGTCGCAATTATCAAATTACTTATATAGTTTAAGTCCGATCTCCTAAAAAGAATATAATTCATCCCAGAAATCACTAGGATAAATGGTAGAGTTATAACGTATTGAGCATAATTAGAATCTGAGTTTTCAGCTTCGGGAAATATTAGATTGACTGAGAAAGCGACTAAAAGAATAAACACGAGAGAGGATAGGTAAAATGCTATGGGATTTTGATATTTTTTTTCTCCGGATAGAAAACTTTCTATAAGCTCATCTGGTCGCATTATAATTTGTTTAACTGTATCAAAAAATTGAAATTCAATTATTTGAAATACTTCCAAAGTGCTTTTAAAGGTGGTTTTTGATTTTAAATACTTCCAATTATAAATAGATTTCATATTGAGGTTGAATCTTTCCATCTAGAATCTACACTATAATGATTGATTTAATTCTATTTCTTTTGAATGGAATCAAATAAAATTTTCAATGAACTAAATCCATACAAGGTTTTTACTGGATACAGCCTGATTAAACCTTTGTTCTTTATTTATTCATTATTTTCAGTTACTATAGCTTTTCTTACTATGCGAATTCATAAACCTAAATCGAAAATTAGATAATCATGCTTTTAAAACTCCCTACCAAGGTCATCAGTTGTACTTGTATGTTGATCGTAACTTTAATGTCATGTCAACCGCAAAAAGATACAGCTGCGAATGAAGCAAGACCTAACATTGTCTTCATTATTGCGGATGATGTGAACTGGAATGACCTTGGTGTATACGGAAATACTTCAGTTAAAAGTCCGAATATTGATCAATTGGCAAATGATGGTATGAGGTTCACTCAGGCATTCCTGACAACAAGCTCTTGTAGTCCAAGCAGGACCAGTATTGTGTCTGGTTTGTATCCTCATAACACTGATGCTGAACAATTGGGTTGGCCACTGCCTGCCGAAAAGAAGACTTTTGTTGAGCAACTCAAAAATGCCGGTTATTGGACTGGATTGGCCGGTAAGTATCATATGGGAAATGAAGTCTATGATGATTTTGATTCAGTTTTAGAAATGCAATGGAAAGACGCACCTGACGGCCTAGATAGACGATTAGTAGGAGATGGTAGTGGATGTGATGAGTGGATCAAGCTACTGAGAAGCAGAGATCAAGGTAAGCCATTTTTTACCTGGCTAGCTTCTTTCGATGCACACAGACCTTTTTATGAGAATATTACAGAAGATCCTCATAGCACCGAAGATGTGATTTTGCCACCCTATCACCCGGATACTGATAGTGTGAGGAAAGATTATGCTCTTTACTATGATGAAATAGGAAGATTAGATCGATATGTTGGTGATGTGGTTACTGAATTAGAGAAACAGGGAGTTGCTGACAATACGATGATCGTATTTGTATCGGACAACGGCAGGGCTTTTCCAAGAGATAAAACGACCTTATATGAAGGTGGGATTAAAACTCCATGGATAGTAAAATGGCCTTCAAAAGTAAAAAAAGGAGTAGTTAATGATAATATGGTAAGTTCCGTAGATTTAGCACCAACCTTTATGAAGGTTGCCGGATTAGAGCCATTGAAATCCTTTGAAGGGCTTGACTTTACACCATTATTAAGTGAAAGTAATATCCCAATAAGGGATCAAATATATGCTGAAGATCACTTTCATGATTTTGAGGACTATACTAGGGCTATAAGAACCACTCAATATAAATACATCAAAAACTTTTACCCGGATCTACCTAATACACCTTCAGCAGATGTCATTAGAGACCGAACTTGGCAGAGCATGTTGGAAAACCGAAATTCTTTAAACGTTGCTCAATCAAAATGCTTTGAGATACCAAGACCTGAAGAAGAACTGTTTGATGTTTCAAAAGACCCAAATGAATTGCAAAACTTGGCATTAAACAATGAATATGCTGAGGTTTTAGCTGACATGCGCTCTCGCATGGTGGCTATGAGGAAGCTGACCAATGATTCTTTGCCATTAATTAGGACTCCTGACGATTTTTATCGAGAGACAGGCCTTCCAACGAAATATAGAATTAGACCTAGGCCTCCAAAGTCAGTGGTTATGAAAGAATTGCTAGAAGGAAACCCCCAAACAAATGATTATGCTGAATAGAATTAGGGGGCTATTTTAAGCTGACTATTTGAGACCGTTCATGGCAGCTTGAATTATAACTTTTTACCGATTAGGAGAAGAGAATCATTTTCTTCAAATTCTTTGTATTCTTCAATGGTTAGAATATTAAAGTATCTACCAAATAGTTTCTCAAGACTAGATTGATCATGATAGTTTACGAAAAGCCCTTTGAATATCTCTGAGCCTTGTCCCTTCCAAAATGAATGACATATAACTCCCATAGGGTTTAATATTTCAGTTTGTCTTTTAATCGTTTGGATTAGCTCAGTATCATTTAAGTGATGTAAGACTTTATTGGAATAAATCCCATCAAATCTGTCCTCAGTCTTCAAACTAACAGCATCTAATTCCAAGAAATGCCCCTCAGGATACGCTTGGATTAAATGATTTAAAAATTCTTTTGAATAGTCTGAACCTGTTGCATCATATTGTTCTTTTAACATTTTCCAATCAGTTCCTGGCCCTGAACCAATTTCTAACACAGTTGAACCTTTGTGTAAATATTGTTGAAGTTTTTCTATTAGTTCTCCTCCATTTACATCTTTGGCCATGGAGATATACTCTTGCACTGATTCTTTAGATTGATAGTATTTTTCCTTCATTGGTGGTCTGTTGGTTGAGAAATTCGAGAATCACACACCGTCCGGTAGCGCATTAAATTCCTTTCTTTTGTTTTCAAACCAGTGCTTCATGGCATCAGGAGATTGCATAAGTTTTTGCATTTCAGTCATTGCATCTAGATGTGCCTGGTCTCCTAGTTGATGCATTTCCATTCCATGCTGTTTGCTTTTCTCGGCGATTTCTTCAAAAGACTCAGCATGAAATTCTATATCACATGCTCCTCCAAGCTGTTTGCAAGTCATTTTTTTCATAGTAGTTCTTTAAAAATTTCATTCTAAATATACGAGATATTTTTGTGCTTTCCATTCTTATTCAACGTGATCAAATAATTGAAAATCTGCATAAACGTTTGTTCTCAATCCTTACCAATTTTATGGTTAACAATGTATACTGAATGGAAAAATGAGATATCACCGATTCAACATCAAAGATGAATTATATAAATAGGACAAAGTCAAGGATCTCGAAAAGTAGAATGCAGTTATTTCAATATTTGCGGCTATTCTTGCTTTTAAATACTGCTCATGTTACTTCAGCTCAAACTTTCAATATCCTTGATTATGGAGCCAAGAAATCGCATGAAGAGGTAAGTACAGAATCGATTCAGGCTGCAATTGATGATGCTTCTAAGTATGAAGGTGGAGGTACTGTGATCATACCAAAAGGTGTTTTCACGACCGGAACTTTGTTCTTAAAAAGCAATATCACAATCAAAATGGAAGCAAATGCAGAGTTGTATGGCTCGACTTCTTTGAAAGATTATGCAGATGTTCCTATTGCCACGGAAGAACCTCATTTTTCCAAATGCCTTTTTTACGCGAAAGGAGAAAAAAACATCCGTATCATGGGACATCCTCGAACGGAGATTAATGGAAGAGGGTACTTCTTCAAACACAGCCCTGAACGGCCAAAGCTTTTTCGAATTGAAAATTCTACAAACATTGAATTTGAAAATCTAGTGATTAAGAATTCAGGTTCTTGGTGCGTTTATTTTAGAGAATGTGATTCAGTCAAGATTCATAAAACTGCTGTCTACAATAAAGAAAACCGGAATAATGACGGTATGAACTTCGATGGTTGTTCGAATGTATCTATTACCGATTGCAATCTGCAAGTTGAAGATGATGCAATCTGTTTAAAGAGTAGCGTAGATAAGATCACTGAGAATTTCTATATCGCCAATTGTACCATCAGCAGCTATTGGGCGTCTCTCAAGTTTGGAACAGCTTCAAAAACTGGATTTCGAAATATCAAAGTTGAAAATTGTCAGTTTTTTGATAGCCGGCATGGAGCAATCAAATTATTAGCTGTAGATGGAGCGATCATTGAAAATGTAGAAATTTCAAATATTAAAATGTTCAATTGTGGCGGGCCAATCTTTGTTCGACTAGGAAATAGAGGCAGAGACTATACAGAATCAATAAAACAGGTGTATAAAGAAGATGTTCAACCAGAAGGTCGGGCAGTAGGTGCAATTCGAAACCTGACATTTAGAAATATTGAAGGTCGACTTACAGGAAGAATTGATCCGCCGACAGAAGGTATTATGTTTACTGGGCTTCCCGGTCATTTCATAGAAGATGTCACGATGGAAAACATCAATTTTTCATATTCGGGTTTTGGGGATTTAAATGTAAAGGATAGGGTGATTAAAGAGGATGAAGCACGATATCCAGAGCAATTGTTCTTCGGCGTACTGCCTTCTTATGGTATGTATTTGCGTCATGTGAAAGGGCTCAAGTTGAATAATGTAAACTTAACCCTGAGAGATCAAGATGACCGTCAAGCCATTGTCATGGATGACGTTCATGATAGTGATTTTAGAAATTTAACTTTTGATATAAATAAGGATGCTGAATCTGCATTGGTTATCAAGGATAGTAAGAATCTAGTATTCGATAATGTCAGACCGATGAGTGAAATAAACTATTTGTTAGGAGTCCAGGGGAAAATGACCAAAAATATTGAATTGAAAAACAGCAATGACCTTGCTGAGATAGAAGCCGTTCTATACGGAAATAATGCAAGTGAAAAAGCTGTAAAAATAAAATAGCGTATCGCTAACCATCTTTTATGATGAAACACTTCCTTATTTTTCTACTGATGACAATTTCACATTTGAGTTATGGACAAATGTTACAAAATGACTCAAACAAAGATGGTGATGAAAGTATTTCTTGGGTAAACTCTTTGCCTATAGGAAAACTTGATGTAGACTATTCAATCAGTGGAAAAAAGAATGAAGAAGGAAATAAGCTTAAAAAAGGGAATATCGCTTTACTTGCTGAAGGTGCAGTGTTAACCTTCAGAAATATTCGAATTCAAAATCTTGAAGAAACTAAGAAATTATGAAAAAAGAAATAATAATCATCTGCGTTGTCTTAATCTCTTTGGGACAGATTTCAAAAGGTCAAAAACCTAATATCATTTTCATCATGTCTGATGACCATGCGGCTCAGGCTATTGGGGCATATGGTGATATGTATGCAGATTTAAACCCTACGCCAAACCTTGATAAACTGGCTTCTGAAGGTGTATTATTTAATAACGCTTTTTGTACCAATTCTATTTGTACACCAAGCCGAGCAACAATTATGACGGGTCAATACTCACAGACAAATGGCGTATTGGATTTAGACGGTGACTTGGACGTTGAAAAACAATTCCTTCCCATTGAAATGAAGAAGTTGGGTTATTCCACCGCGATGGTTGGAAAATGGCACTTGAAAAATGAGCCAGTCAATTTTGATTACTATAAGGTCCTTCCAGGACAAGGAAAGTATTTCAATCCAGAATTCCGAGAAAAAGGAAAAGGAACATGGCCAGATAATAGAGTAAAAACTACAGGTCACTCATCGGACGTAATAACGGATATTTCTATTGAATATCTTAAAGAAAGGGATAAGTCTAAGCCGTTTTTTCTGATGCATCATTACAAAGCACCTCATGATGTCTTTGAAAATGCACCAAGATTTGATGACTATTTAAAAAACACAGAAATACCTGAACCTTCAAGTCTTTATAACCAGCCTTATTTTGGATCAGAGGCTACCATTGGAAAAAACGGGAAACTCAAACCAATTATTGGGACTTCAGTTTCCAGTCGTCATATCAGAAGTAATTATGTTCAAAAGTTTCTTGATGATTCTGTTTCGGGTGATTTAGCGACACATTTGGCTTACCAGGATTATTTGAAAAGATATTTACGATGTGTAAGAGGTGTTGATGAGAATTTAGGCAGACTATTCGATTATTTGAAAAAGGAAGGGCTTTGGAAAAATACTGTGATCATTTACACCGGTGACCAAGGAATGATGCTGGGTGCCCATGATTTAATAGATAAAAGATGGATGTATGAAGAATCGATGCGAATGCCTTTCATCGTTCATTACCCAAAAAGGATTAAATCAGGTTTTAAAACTGATTTAATTATCAATAATACAGACTTCGCTCCAACAATGATTGAATTGGCTGGTGGCCAAACTCCGAATTACATGCAAGGAAAAAGTTTTATAAATACCCTACAAGGAAAGCCTGAGAAAAATTGGAGAGAAGGTACGTACTATAGGTATTGGATGCATATCATTCATCATGACGTGCCTGCCCATTTTGGTATTAGGACAGAAGATTATAAACTTATTTTTTATTATGCCAAGCATTACCTCCCAGAAAGCGAATGGAAAAACTTCTACTGGAATAAGCAGATTAGAAGTTTAGGTTATAATACACCTGTAGCTTGGGAATTATATGATCTTAAGCATGACCCACTAGAATTACACAATAGATATAATGATCCTCGGTATGCCGAGATCATAGCGTCATTGAAAGATGAAATTAAAAGGCAGCGTGAAGATTTGAATGAAACAGATGTAAAATATCCAGAAATTCAGAAAGTAATAGAAGCTAATTGGACCAAATAGTGCTATGATACACAAATACATTTTACAAATGGTGGTTGTATTGTTGGTTTGTACTTCATGTTACCGGTCTAAAGAGAGCAAAAAGGAAAAACCAAACATCATTTTTCTCCTTTCCGATGATCAACGAGACAATACTTTTGGAGCAATGGGACACTCTGTTCTCCAAACTCCTAATGTAGATAAGCTAATTGAACAGGGGGTAAGGTTTTCAAACACCTATATCGCTGAGCCCGTTTGTGCTCAAAGTAGAATTTCAATATTTACAGGAATGCATGAGCGATTGCACGGAGTTGGATTCACTTCTTCATACGATTTAACGGAAGAACAATGGGAGAATAGCTATCCTGAACTGCTAAGAAAAAATGGTTATTATACAGGTTTTATCGGAAAAATAGGAATTGAATATTACGAATTTAAGGGCAGGGTTAAAGAGAAATTCGATTTTTGGAAAGGACATGACGGTTGGGCTAAGTTTTGGCCAAAAACCGTAGAGCATTGCTTCGAATATTTCAAAGCTAACGAACAAATAATTACGCCGATCATGGGAGAAAGCATTGGTGAGTTTATTGAGTCAGTACCTAAAGACAAACCATTTTCTCTTTCTGTAAGTTTTTCCGTTCCGCATGGCAGTCAGGTCAAATCAATGTATCCTAATAACAAAGCAGCAGCAAAATGTGCAATAGCAGCTAATGAATATGATCCATTAAAGGGATTGGAATTCTATGATACGCTGTATCGGAATGTCGAGATAAAAATTCCAGATGAGACGGCAACAGATCCCTATGTAAACATTCCTAAAAATATCTTGGATCAGAGTAAGGGAAGAGCAACAGGCACATACATTTATGACTATGATACAGCATGGTGTAGAGAACATCATGTTAGATATTATCAAATGATTTCTGCTATGGATAGAGTGATAGGTGATATGATGACGAGTCTTGAGGAAAAGGGATTAAGTGAGAATACAATTATAATTTTTGCGAGTGATCATGGATTGCTGATGGGGGAGCATGGAATGGGAGGCAAGGCACTTTTGTATGATATGGCTTCTAAAATTCCATTCTTTATTTATGACCCGAGATTACCTGATAGTAAAAAGGGATTAACCAAAAATGAACTAGTCTCAAGCCTAGATATTACGTCAACTATACTTGATTATGCTGGAATTGAACCAACAGTAGAGATGCAAGGAAAAAGTCTACTTCCTATAATGAATACAGAAAGTGTTGAATGGAGAGAAGAGCTTTTTTTGGAAAGCCTATTTACTGGTCGGGATAATCCATTTTGTGAAGGGATTCGTAAAGGAGATTGGAAATACATAAGAATGTATAAAGGAGGTATATGGGGTTACACTGAAGAAAATCTAAATTTTAAGGACAGAAAACCAGCTTTCGAACAATTGTTTAATGTGAAGGATGATCCTGGTGAAAGAAACAATTTAATCAACAGTTATGAAGAGACTAAGCTACTGTCCGATTTAAGAACAAAAACGGCAACACTTTCTGCTGAGATGAATAGAAATCGGCAAGAATACAAAAAAAGGCATACTATTCTAGCTCGTAAAATTAAAAATAATTGAAATGAAAATAAGCTCCATCTCACGATTCGATAGAATTGTATTCATAGGTTTTTTGATATTATGCCACTATACAGTTGACGCTCAAAAACCGCCAAACGTTATTTTAATTTTGACAGATGATCAAGGAATCGGAGATCTGGGTTGTCAAGGTAATCCTTGGCTGAAGACGCCTAATATTGATGCTTTCTACGAAGCTTCTGTTCGAATGACAGATTTTCATGTGAGCCCATACTGTACTCCTACTAGAGCAGCCATTATGACTGGCAGATACCCTATTAATAATGGAGCTTGGGCTACCTATAAAGGACGTGATTTATTGACTGAAGGCGCTTTGACAATGGCTGAAATCTTCAAACAAAATGGTTATAAAACTGGAATATTTGGAAAATGGCATTTAGGGGATAATTATCCTGTACGTCCTACTGATTGTGGTTTCGATGTGGCTGTTCATCATAAAGCAGGAGGAGTAGGAGAGCTATCTGATTACTGGGGAAATAATTATTTTGACGATGTTTATTTCGTCAATAATGAACCAATGCAATTTGAAGGCTATTGCACAGATATTTGGTTTGAAGAGTCCATGAAATTTATTGATGAGAATAAAGAGAACCCATTTTTTGTTTATTTACCCACCAATGCACCACATAGTCCTTGGTTTATCGATAAAAGCTATTCATCACCCTATAAAGAATTAGAAGGCGATGAAATTTTTAATGCCAATTTTTATGGCATGATTTCCAATATTGATGAGAATTTTGGAAAACTAGAAAAATTCTTAAATGAGAAAAAGTTGGCTGACAATACCATTTTGATTTTCATGACAGACAATGGTACCAGTGGAGGAATGAGTGCTGACGGCAAAATAGGGTTTAATAAAAGATTAAGAGGAACAAAAGGTACGAGGACAGAAGGGGGGCATCGGGTACCATTTTTCATAAGATGGAAAGATGGAAAGATTTCTGGAGGACGAGATGTAGAATTGTTAGCAGGACATGTTGATCTTATTCCAACACTTTCCGCATTATGTGATTTGAAGACTTCACAAAAGACAGATTTTGATGGTATAGATGTTTCTCCTTATTTATTTAAAAAGGGGAAAAAGGAACCCAAACCATCCCGGGAAATGTATGTTCATCTTAGACAAGACTGGCGCCCACCTTATGCTATTGACAGAACATGTATTATGAAGGATGACTGGCGATTGGTGAATGGATCTGAATTATATGATATAAAGTCCGACCCAATGCAATCAAAAATACTATCTGATGATTTCCCAAAACGGTTAGAAGAACTCAAGAAAAGCAATCACGCGTTTATTGATCAGGCAAAACTAAATTTAGAATATTATGAAATGCCATATTTCGTAGTTGGAAATGATGCTCAAGATGAGATCAAGCTTACTATTCAACATGCAATAGGTGAAGATGGAGGGATTTGGAAAAGCCAGCAAGTGGCAGATGGATTAAAAAATATCAACAATACACATTCGTTAAAATTTGAAAAGTCTGGAATCTATGAAATTGCATGTCGGAGGTGGCCTAAGGAATGCCCGGGCTCGATTTGGGGGGTGCCTCAAGAAAACCCAAAAGACCTTTATAAATATTCAACCATTAAACCAGAGAAAGCAAGAATCAGCCTTTCGAATCAAATGTTTGAAAAGGATATTAATGGGGATGAAGAGGCCGTGGTTTTCAAGGTTAAGGTTGAAGCAGGAAAAACATTCTTAGTCACTGACTTTTTGGAAGGGAAGAAAAAATATGGTGTCTATTATACATATGTTAGATTTCTAGGTGAAAGTTGATTAGTCAAAAGGAACAACGAATATCTATTCTAAAGAGAGATCCATCAATTTTGACATAAGAGTTGGTTTCGTTAAACAGGTAATTTGTATGAGAACCGGTTGCACTTCGGCATCTATAATTCTAAAGATGCTCTCAATCTATTTGAAGCTAAAGGTTTGTTTTAGGTGATCCTAATTTTGTAGTTGCTTGAAGCATGTCAGAACTTTTGAATAAGTGAAACTTCTTGAAGGGAAATCTTGAAGCAATTTTGTACTCAGTAAAGGATTGCGCAGATGCCTTGGAGGTAAAGGGATATATTTGAATGTAACATATATTTACATCTACATTGCTCGTATGAGGCTGTTACTCATAGTTATATTCTTTTTTTCAGTCATAATCGTTTCTCCTTCATTTGGTCAAATCACCTTGATGGGTGACAATGCTCCTTTTTCTAATGTCTTGGATGGTGATTTCAACCAAATATGGGCGTATTGGAGAGAGGCGAAACAATCTCCGCATTGGACGACTCAAGTAGTCAAAGGAAGTAATCCAATGGGTTTGAGTCATGGATCCCTTTATAGTATGAACGAATTGGGTATTGCAGAATCTGAAGTTTTAAATGCAAACCCTGAATACCAAGATCCAAAAACCGGTGATAAATGGAATTGGAGTTTTGGTGCCGATCTCGAATATAGCAGTAAAGGAACCCTTTCAGTTGGACTTGTTTTCGGTGAAAAGGAAATTCTGATTGCAGAAAAAGTAAAGCTCATAGGATCAGACAAGAAAGTTGAGCATTTTGAAGGTACGTATATAATAACTACAGAAGACTCCAAAGCTGGCTTGCCCTATGTAAGGGTTACCTTTTATTCCGAACAAGATGTAAAAGTTTACCTCCACTACGTAAATATTAAAGTAGAAGCTTTAGAAAAAAAAGGGCCGGAACTTTTTGCTCAAGTTGTGAAAGATGGAGTTCAATTAACGTGGACGGACGAAAATACCGAGCCTGATAGTAACTTTATAATATATCGATCTATTTCTGAAAGAGAGGGTTACGAAAAAATCGGCGAGTCGAAACAATTTCGATTTAATGACAATACCATTGTTAATGGACTAGCATACAACTATGTAGTGACCCGAAAACAAATAGTCGAATCTACTGGTTCAAACAAAGTTCAAGAATCAAAATTTGACAATATCCCACCAACTCGGCCAACTAACCTCAGTATTGAAATTTTCGATACTGAAATCAAAGTTTTTTGGGATAAAAATAAGGAGCTAGACATTTCTGGTTATTCTGTTTATAGGGGAAATGACGGAAGACAGAACATGCTTGAAATTGCACATGATATACAGAATACGTCATATTTGGATTTCACACCGGAAAAAAGCGAATCGAATACGTATGTCGTTTATGCCCATGATTTTAGTGGAAATAAAAGTGAACCTTCTGAAAAGATCTCCGCAAACGTAAAAGCCATTTTAGGTGCTTCATTCAGCGATTTGATTTTACCCATTCCTATTCATGATCAACTTACCACTGATGTATGGGGAGCCCCAAGTGTGATTCCAAGAGACACTGATAATGGTATTGAGGATCCAGAATGGTCGTATTGGGGTGGGCGCCCAGTTAAAGGAAAAGATAATAAATACCATATGTTGGTTACCCGATGGCCTGCTAATGCAACAAAAGGGCATTGGGAATGGCCTAATTCCACAGTTGCTCATGTGATATCTACAAAACCCACAGGGCCATATCAAGTCAAAAACAAATTGGCATATGATTTCCATGATGGATTCGGGCATAACCCTGATGTCGTATTACTCAATGATGGCACTTTTTTACTCTATTCTCTGATCGATTGGGAAGCGACTTTATTCAAGTCAAATTCTATGAATGGACCGTGGAAGCGACTAGGAACTATGGTTGTTAATACTGAAGGCGCAGATGAAAAACCAGAAAGATTCTACCGTTTTTATAGGAATTTGTCTGGAGTACAATTGGATGATGATCGTTTTCTTTTTGTGACCAAAGGAGGCGCTATGATGATCAGTGAAAATAGGGATCCACTTGGCCCTTATGAAGTTTTAACCAGCCCTATTCAAGGGAATCAAATAATTCCTGAGAAATACAGAAATTCAAATTATGAAGATCCAGTAATATGGAGAGATGAAGTACAATTCCATATGATTATCAATGCATTTTGGGATTATCGAGCCATTTATCTTAGATCTCCAGATGGGATAAATTGGAAGTTCAATGTTGGTACAGCTTATACACCGAATAATGTTCACTATGAGGATGGCACACAAACTCGCTGGTATAAGCTCGAAAGGCCTCATGTTTTGCAGGATAAATATGGTCGTGCTACTCATCTTTCTTTGGCAGTGATCGATGTCCCAAAGGCAGATGACTTAGCTAAGGACAATCACAGTTCAAAGAATATTATGATTCCTCTGATCGTTCATAAAAGACTTCAGGTTTTAAACAGGGAAAAGGTTAGTTCACTGACTAGTAAAATCAAAATTCTAGTTCATTCAGAAAAAGGATTTGATGCTCAAAAAGACATAAACATATCATCCATAAAATTTGGGGCCTCAGAAGAAGTAGATTTTGGTAAAGGGGCAAGAGTAGTTAATACTAAGAATAAAGGTGAAGACTTGATCCTTGAATTTGAAGGAGCCGAAAGTGGTTTGACAGAAACGAATTTTGTTGGCAAGTTACTAGGGAAAACAAAGCAAGGAGAATTATTGATTGGCTATGTTAACGTGGAACCCAATCGTGCAAGCATTGAATAATGGTAAACAAATGAAATTTAAAAAGAAAATCATAATGTGCGTAGTTTTTATATCATCTACGCTCATTGCTTGTGCTCAATTCAACGAAAAAAAGATATTAGAGGAACTAAATCTCAATCCAAGAGGAAAAACTGAAGTAGTCAAGAAATTTCCAAAGGACTTTCCTCAAACTTTGATTTTACGAGGTGACCCCCTTGTTTATAACTCCGAAAATTCCAATAATTTCGAATACATAGGAATGCCAGTGGGAGGCATTGGTGCAGGTCAATTGTACTTGGGAGGAGATGGTCAATTGTGGTTTTGGGATATTTTCATTCAAAACTCGAGGTACCTTGATATGAAAGGAGAAGAGGCATATATGGAGCCCTATGAACGTTCTAAACCTAATGAGGACGGTGCTGTGATGATTGAACAAGGATTTTCAGTTTCGGTTAAATCTTCAGGAATAGAGATCACAAAAAGACTTAATAGAGATGGATTCGAGGATATCGAATTTTTAGGCCAATACCCAATCGGGGAGGTAAATTACCGTTCTGAAGAAATACCAGTTGATATAAAACTAGAAGCATTTTCGCCTTTTGCTCCCTTAGATATTGAGAATTCAATTTACCCAGCAACTATTCTTAATTATTCCGTTAAAAACACAAGTGCCGAGGCTATCGAAGTGCGCCTAATGGGATGGTTGGAAAATGCAGTTTTAGCATCCTCCAAAGCCGATGAGAAACTGGTGAAAAACATGCAATTAAAGAACAAAATTCAGCCGCTTAATAGAGGGTTGAGACTTGCCACAATTGCTATTCCAAGTAGTCCAGCTCAATGGGAAACGCTGAAAGACATTTCCGATTTTGGAAGTATGTCTCTGGCAGTTATTGGTGATAAACAGGAACTTTTTAGTTCAGAAGAAAGCACTCAAGACATAGTATTGCCAGAATCTCTTATTGGAAATGTAGGATCTAAGTTTAAGTTGGCACCAAAAGAATCAAAAGAGGTGAGCTTTCTACTGACGTGGCATTTTAAAAACGCTGTAATAGGTATTGATACATTATGGACTGAGGATGATAGAATTGAGTACTTCGACCTTAAAAGAGATCATTATTATGCGACAAAATTTCGCAATGCAATGGACGTATCTGACCATATAATTAATCGAATTGATGAACTAACCACCAGAACTAGAAAATGGAGAGATACTTGGTATGATTCCAGTCTTCCTTACTGGTTTTTAGACCGAACTTTTCTCAATACGGATATTTTAGCTAGTTCTACATCCAAGCTCCTGGAAGGTTTTATGTTTTATGGCTGGGAAGGCAGCAATCAAGGGATGGGTACCTGTAACCACGTTTGGGGTTATGCGCAAGCAATGGGTAGGTTGTTTCCCTCATTGGAGGAAAGCCTTAGGGAATATATGGATTTTCTTGCTGAAGAAGATGGAGGAGCACTTTTGCCAGATGGTGGCATTCGCCATAGATGGATGTCAAGCCAAGTAATGGCTGTGGATGGTCAGGCAAGCACCATAATGCGTACTTATCTTATCCACCAGATGCAAAAAGATGGTGATTTTTTGTCTAAGTATTATCCCATGATCAAAAAAGTCATGCAAGGATTGACCAACCAAAACGATGCTGATTGTGATGGTATATTGACAGGTTCACAGCACAACACTCTAGATGCAGCATGGTATGGTAAGGTTACTTGGCTCAGCTTACATTATACAGCCGCACTTCGAGCTACAGCTGAGATGGCAGAAGAGATGGGTGATGACGAATATGCCGCTTTTTGTCGTTCGACAGCCGACAAGGGCAAGGCTTATATTGAAAATAATTTATTTAATGGAGAGTATTTTATCCATGAAGCAGATCCAGAACACCCCGACTCGCCCGGCACTTATCAAGGATTGGAATACAGCCAATTATTTGGTCAAAGTTGGGCTTATCAAGTTGGGTTGGGCGAAATAATTGATCGTGTGAAAGCGAAAACTGCTTTGGAATCAATGTGGAGGTACAATTTTACCACGGATGTTGGACCCTTTAGAGAAGTACACAAACCTGGTCGGTGGTATGCTATGCCTGGAGAAGGTGGATTGATCGCTTGCACATGGCCAAAAGGAGGGCAAGAAGTACTAGCGAAGGGCAATGAAAGATTTGCTGCATACAACAATGAAAGTCAAAATGGGTATGAATATGCTGCCACATCACTGATGATGTGGCATGACATGCCTTATCATTCATTGACACATATTTGGCAGATGCATAATGATCGCTATCATGGCTCCAAGCGAAACCCATGGGCAGAAGTGGAATGGGGCATTCACTACGCTCGGTCCATGGCAAGTTATGGTCACTTTGTAGCAGTTGCTGGATTCGAATATCATGGACCAAAAGGTTATATGGCTTTTGATCCTAAAATCACACCCAATGATTTTAAATCTGCTTTTACTGCTGCCGAAGGATGGGGGTCCATTGAACAGAGAAGGACTAAAAAAAGTCAAAACAACGAAATAGAAGTGATTTGGGGAAATCTGAAGCTAAGTAAACTCGCGTTGAATGTCGGTGACAATTTTAGTGTCAGACTATTGAAAACTAGAATAAAAGATAAGGAAGTCGCTGCTCAATTTTCTCAAATAGGAAGCAGAGTAGAAATAATATTTGACAATGAAGTATCAATAGCTACAGGCGAGGTGCTGACCGTTAATTTGAATAAGTAAAGATTAAACCATGAAAAAACGTAACAATGTTTTGTGCTTTTTATTCTTGTTAATACTTGTATGTAGTTGTGCTCCCGACTATCAAAAAGGAAGCTTTGGTTTTGATCATGCATTCTTAATTGAACATTTGAATCCTGTGATTTTACAAGAAGATGGAGGAAAAAGCCAATTGATTATTTCTCCAGAGTACCAAGGGCGAGTGATGACTAGTACTGCTACAGGATTAGCAGGAAATAGTTATGGGTGGATCAACTATGAATTGATAGCTGCTCAAAAATTCGAAGAGCATATCAATGTTTTTGGAGGAGAAGATAGATTTTGGATTGGACCTGAAGGAGGACAGCATTCTATATTTTTCAAGAGAGGAAGCGATTATACTTTCGAAAATTGGTTTACACCAAAAGAAATTGATACCGAGGCGTTTGAAGTGGTTAGTAAGTCAGACAAAAGCGTTGCTTTTACAAAAAAAATGAGCTTAGTAAATTATCAAGAATATCAATTCGATATAGAAGTTCATCGCGAAGTGTCTATTTTTTCTAAGAATGAGATTGAAAGTGATTTAGGGATAGAAATAGTTGATGCTATTGATTTTGTGGGATATCAATCTGACAATGAGATCATCAATGCTGGACAAAAGGCTTGGACTAAGGAATCAGGTTTATTATCTATCTGGATTTTGGGAATGTATATGCCCTCTCCTCGAACAACAGTTATTCTGCCTTATGTTGATTCACTAGCGTTGAACACGTCTTACTTTGGTACCGTCCCTCCAGGAAGATTGAAGATCACCGATGAGCATGTGATGTACAAAGGTGATGGAACAGCGCGTTTCAAATTGGGTTTGCCTCCGAAGAATGTTTCTCCTTTTATAGGTAGTTATGATGCAAATAATCAGATGTTGACAATAGTCGGTTATGCTTTCAAAGGGGATATAAGTTATGTAAGTTCAGAGTGGAGGTATCATAAGAATCCTTATACAGGGGATGTTGTCAATTCATACAACGATGGTCCACTTGAGAATGGAGATCAATTAGGTCCCTTTTACGAATTAGAATCGTCCTCTAGCGCTAAAGAGTTGGCGCCAGGAGAATCGATTCGTCACTGGCACAAAACTTATCATTTTGAAGGTGATTTTGAGGATTTGAATGCAATTTCCATGAAATTATTGGGAAAGAATTTGAGAGAATTGAAGTGAATGAAAATACCCCTCTTATTTCTAATAAAATAGTCCTAGACATCACTCAATAGGTTCATACTTTTGAACAAGTCTAAAATTAGAGATTGTTACTGGTTTGCTAACCAAGGAGGTTTGGTATTAAAAGGGAAAAACTCGCTTCAAAAAGTGGAAGGCATGTGTCTTTTTTCATGAATAATCAATCTAATAATTAGTCCAATGAAAAATAATAAAAAAACGAATTTCGGTTTAATGTTGCTCACATCTCTGTTTTGTTTTCAATGTGGTACAAAAACGGAAGAAAAGAAAATTTTAATCCCTAGGCAAGCCAACGAATTTGTTAACATTTATAAACCTGCCGGTGATTACTTTTTCGGACCTGATACGGAGTTTTTGAAGGAAGGACAATGGTATGAGGAGTGGGTAGCAAATGATCATACTTTTGTAAAAGATGTAGAAGGTAATTGGCATATTTTTGGAATTACGCACCCTTTGGTGGAATCCGATCCTCTACAAGAAGGTATTCATGATGGCGAATATGCATCTTTCCATGCAATATCTAAGGCTAAGAGTTTCAAGGAATCTTTACAGGAAAATCATTATTCTGACTTACCAAAAATTTTACCACCTTCAGAACGTCCCGGAGAGGTCCTAGCCAATCACGCTCCTTATATAGTACAAAAAGATGGGTTATATCAAATGGTGTATGGACATAGTCCAATCCGATTAGCAGTTTCTAAGGATCTAAATGCATGGACTCCTAAGGGAAATCTATTTACTGAAAGTGCTGAGATGATGGATTCTACAGCATTGTTTGGAGATGCCAGGGATCCCAATTTGCTTTTTCATGAAGGTACTTACTATGTGACATTTTGTTCAACCAAGAGTGTCAGAATGCGTAAATCAACAGATTTTATCAATTGGAGTGAACCCATTACGATTTTTGAAACAGAAATATTTGACCCTGAGTCCCCATCTTTAATTTTTCATAATGATGCATTTTATCTTTTTGTTTGTTCTTGGGACGGTGTTTGGGATCAAAAGGACATTGTAGGAGCCTACCAAAATAAGACCTATGTATTACTATCTGATGATCTATTAAACTTTGGCAAGGATGCCGAAAAACAAATTACGACCCTGAATGGTCACGCCCCAGAAATATTCCAAGATGAAGATGGTGATTGGTACATCTCAAGTGTAGAGTGGCCCAAAAGAGGTGTAAGTATTGATAAACTTGAATGGACAGTTAAGGAATAAACTATAAACCTAAAACTATGACGACTAAAAATTATTTTGTTATTGTATTCGCTATTATTCTGTTCTCATGTACAGGGAATAAAGAAATTTCTGAAAAAGCTTTATACTCAAAATTGGACACACAGAAATTCGAAAATGATTGGACTTCACTAAGAAAACATGAAACGCCTCAATGGCTGATTGATGCCAAATTTGGTATTTATTGTCATTGGGGTATCCAAACACTCCAATACGATCCGGAGTATTCTGAATTATCCAATGATGAACGAATTGCCCTATTCAAGGGAGAGAATTTCAATGCTGATAATTGGGCTAAATTGTTTGAAACGGCAGGGGCCAAATTTGGTGGTGTTATTGGTTGGCATGGTAGTGATTTTAAACATTGGGACAGCGATATCTCCGATTATAATTCTGCTAAGATGGGGCCCAAAATTGATATTGTTGGAGAAGTATTTAAGGCAGTAAAAAAGAGAGGGATGAAAACCTTGGTTTCCTATCACTCAATAAAAGGGGATCAATGGATTGAATTTGCCAAAGAAGGTGTAGATAAATATGACCCAGACATTTTTTGGGTTGATGCAAGTTTCGGCGGCACCAAAGGAGGAAATCATAAAAAGATTTTGAAAAACTCAAAGTACATAGGGCAGTCTTCAGAACCATCTCAAGTATTTGAAGAAAAGTACCAAAGAGAATTCATCCAATATTTTTATAATAATGCCATCAATAAAGGAAAGGAAGTTGAGTTCATGTATAAGTCTTACGATATCCCGCCAGGGGTGGCTATGAGAGATTTGGAAAATGGTCTTCTGGATGAGACAGCATATGACGTTTGGATCACAGATATGGATATGAACGTACCTCCGGATTGGGAAACTCATGGTTGGTTCTACAGAAAAGGGATTCGGATTCGTACCGCGAATGAAGTTGTTGATATGATGATGGATGTCATAAGCAAAAACGGTATTTATTTACTCAATATCCCACCTATGGCGGATGGAACATTTCCTGAAGAGGTAAAAAACAACTTGACTGCTGTTGGTGACTGGTTAAATAGAAATGGAGAAGCAGTCTATGGAACTTCTCCTTGGTTTATTTATGGAGAAGGTCCAAATGAAATTGCTGATGGCAACTACAAGTATCATCACAATAATCATTTTGCTAAAATTCAATATGGGACGAAAGACATACGTTTCACAACTAAGGGAGATAATCTGTTTGCGACTTGTTTAGGAAAACCAGAAGGTGATTTAAAAATAGGTGCCTTGAATTCCGATTTTAAGCTTCGTAAAGGAGATATTCTTGCTATTACTCACCTTGGGTCAGGTCAAAAAGTAGAGTGGAATCACAATGAAGAAGCATTGGAAATTAAGCTTGAGAACATCCAATTAGATGAGGCCGCAAACGCGTTTAAAATTGAGTTGAAGTTTTAAAAAAGGCAATAGGAACAAGTTGGGATTAATTTTGAAATTCAAACGCACTTCGATAGGCGTCAATTTCATTGATGTAGTCTAGAAATTTGGCATAAAAGGGATGTTGACCGATTGTGCCACTATCTCCGATTACAACTAATTTCTTTTTGGCGCGAGTCATGGCAACATTCATACGTCTCGTGTCAGAGAGGAAGCCTATTTCACCATTTTCATTGGATCGAACCAGGCTGATATATATAACATCCCTTTCTTGCCCTTGGAAAGAATCGACTGTGTTAATATTGATTTTTTTCAGTGCTTCTTCTCCTAGTCCTTCATCAATGATCAATTCAGTTAAAAGGGAAGTTTGTGCTTTATAGGGTGAGATGATTCCAAGCTTTTCTATTTCAGCTGATTTCCCGACAGTTTCAACTTGTTCAAGATAGGTCCGTAGATGTTTTAAAAGCAAATTTGCTTCTTCCGAATTAAAGGAACTTCTTGTCTCTTTATCTACGGCTTCATAAAATGCACAACCTGCTGTATCTACAAATTCTACTTCTAAATCTCCGTCAAATACTTTCCAGTACTTGACGGAATCATTGGCGACCAAAGCATTTTTATAGAAAAATCTACTAGAGAAAGTCATGATTTTTTCATTCATGCGGTACTGTTCATTGAGCATGATGTCTGCTTGGTTTCTTTGGATAGCCTTTTCGAAAAGGGTGACTTCTAGTCCTTTTTTTGCAGCATCAAATGATTTTACTGTAGGCGGTAGTTGGCAATGGTCACCTGCAAGGACCACTCGATTAGTCTTAAGGATAGGTATCCAACAAGCAGGTTCCAGGGATTGCGCAGCTTCATCAATAAAAACAGTATTGAAAGTCATGCCTTTCAACGCCTGGTTGTTTGCACCAACCAATGTACAGGCAATTACTTGAGTCTTGGAAAGAATATCATTCATGATATAAAACTCCAATTGCCGGGCATCATCTTTTAGTTTATGTGCCTCAGCTTTGATGGCCCTTCTTTGGGTGCGTTCATTTTGACCAAAATTTCGTTTGTATTTTTTGGCCATGGCAAAATACTCTTCGGATTGTTTACGCATCTCTTTGAGATTTTTATAATCTCTATGATTGGCGATTTTAGCATCCATGGTTTTACTCAGCATCTCTTCATTAACGCGCGCTGGATGACCTATTCGAAGTACTTCTATTTTCTGTTCTCCCAATTTTTCTGATAGTAAATCCACGGCGGCATTACTGGGTGCACAAACCATTACCTGATTCTCGGTTTTTAAGGTTTCCATGATGGCTTGGACTAAAGTCGTAGTTTTACCCGTCCCTGGTGGGCCATGAATAATGGCAATATCTTGGGCATTATGAATTTGTGCTAAAGCCACATTTTGATTGTTGTTTAAACCGAGATCTTGAATGATTTGAATAGTGTTAAAAGAGGCCGGTTTATCACCTAGAATAATATGTTTTAGTTCTGCGATTCTTTCGTCTTTATTTTTGAGAAGGGTTTGCAAGGCCTTATCCATCTCTCTATAAGCATTTTCATCAAAAAGCAACTGTATGCCAAGCTGACCATGATATATCCAATCTGGAATATCATCAGAGTTGATCGTAACATGCATATCTTGTTTTGTCACATTGTTGACGACTCCATTGACAGCATCTTCAAAGTCACCCATTCCTCCTGTACTTGAAAATAGACTGACAAGTTTACCTGAAGCGAATAAGTGAGCATCTTTATGTTCAATAGGGCGAGACACTTTTACGATCAATCTTTCACCAGCATCAAATTTTGTTTTATCAAGATTTACTGGGTACCAGCAAACACCCTGCAGTCTCCTTTCTTTGAGGGATGTTCCCAGCATTTTTTTCCGGTACTGTTGAAGATCTGCTTCTTTTTCTTGATAAAGAAGTTGTACAAGGTTCTTAAGTTCTTCTTGGATTTGACTTTGACTCATTATTCAAGGTTGAAATTGCGAATATGTTTCAGTAATTCTCATAGTTTCATCAACTAACTTAAACCAAATTTTATAATTTGTGGAATAATAAATTAACTTCGAATCTGGTCATAGAAAATTGTACCTATGAAACGGAAAAAGGGAGCTTTTCTGATTGCTTTTATGCTTATTGGGTGGGTCTGTATGGCTCAACCGACTGTAGATGACGACTCACTGAGACATAATTGGAAAATTCGTTTAAGCCCTTACTTTTGGTACTTAGGCATTAAGGGCTCCATTTATAAACCCCCTCCTCCAGCGAATTATCCGGAACCGGAACCGGGTAGAGAAATAGACATTGGATTTAAGGAATTAAGTGGTGCTTTAAGATTTGCTTTGATGATTTCTGGAGAACAATTGACGAAGTATACTTATTCAAGATTTCATGTTTTTTCTTTGGTTTTGAGTGGGGATGCAGAAACTCCATTAGGGATTGTATTTCAAGATACGAATGGGAAGTTTTCATATTTTGGCGGTGATGTGGCTGTTGGATATAGAGTAGTGAAGAAAAAAAGTTTGGAGTTTGACGCTACGATAGGAGTGAAATGGGTGTATGCCGACTTTCGCGGCTCTACTTCAATACTTGGATACGAACCTTTTGAATTTCAAACTAGTAAATTTTTTATAGAACCAGCTTTGGGCGTGCATCTTGCATGGAGACCGTACAATCGTTTGGAAGTTAAGGGGTTCGGTGACGTTGGTTTGCTATTTGGGGATCATTTAACTTATCAATGGTTAATTGAATCTAATTTTTTTATAACAAAGAAATTCTATATTTCATTGGGGTATAGGGTTTGGAGTGTCGAAAAGCAATTAGAAGAAGTATTATATAACGGTCAATTGTATGGCCCTATTACTAGAATTGGATTCGAATTTGGTAAATAGCCGCATTATTTTTTCATCATGGGAAATGGCTTCCAGAAATGACTGATAGCATGCTTAATAACTTTGCCATAAATAAGTCTATGAAATCCTAAAAAAGGAAATTCATCTTTAAGGTTTTGATAAAAACTTGCAGGCAGCCCAAATTTGATATATCCGCTAGATAAATCTATTAAATCAGCCTTTCGAAATGATTCCACAATTTGGGCATTTTCGCCTTTGTAGGGAGATAATTTGTGATGATGATCAATTATTTGCCTAACACTCACTTCATTGTTCATGGCATTTTCTTTAATGTATTGATCAGATAGATCGGAACTAGGACCTAAATAATCCATAGAGTTATGCGTCCAAATGCCTAAATCATGAAAGGAAGCTGCAATGGCTAATTGCTCTTGCGTAGTCTGGTCAATTTCCTTTTTTATAAGTAGTAAGGTCAAATGGTACACTCGATAGACATGGTTGCGATATGCATTGTAGTTTGCTCCCAATGCTTTGGTGTAATATTGAAGAATACCTTCTATACGAGGGATGGATTTGTTGGCCATTAAATTTGATTTTAGCAAATAAACGATTTTCCCAATGATATGGATGTATGGGAGCAAACATATTGATAGATAGTGATTATAATAGTTTGTAAATATACGAGTATCCAAATCCTATAAGAATTGCCATTGTAAAACTAATAAGGGTACCAATAAGTACATATTCGGTCATTTTTCGGTCCTGTGCTTGGGAGAGGTCACCAAATCTAAATACTGATTTGGCTGCCAATAAGAAGCCAACGCCTGCAATATGACCTGTGATGACAAAAATGAATATTAAGATGCGTTCCAATAATCCTATGAAATTTCCTGCATCCTTTAATGAATTTTGAGACGAGCTCTCGATACTTTCCCATCGTGTTATTACAACGCGCATGATGATGGAAGCCACGGAGGTGAGAAGTAGTATGGCTATCAGCAGAAGTAATACTTTGGAAGAATGTAATTGAGAAAAACTGAAATCCTTGGATTCATAATAAAGCGATACTGCGATGATAACACTGAAATGAAGAAGTTGGTCAATAAAAAATGCTTTTCGTGTGCTTATTATATTTTTAGAATATGATTTCAGCAAATCGATGATATAGTGTGTGGTCAATATTACGAGGATACCTTGCCAATAGATCTTTTCAAATCCCATTACCAGTAATAGTAAGCCAAAATGAATGGTAATATGTAGGTATAAATAGACTGAATAAATCTTTCGGTTTTGCTTGTCTTCAACCCATGATTTTGACTGGAATAGAAAATCACCGAGAAGATGAGCTAGTGTGAATTTAAGTAATAGTATCAGCATGATTTGAGGCTAGGTTTTCGTAATACTCGAGCATTTTTTTTATTTCTTCAAATCCCGACCGCTTTAATCCTTCGCTTATAGCGCTTTGTGTCTTTTTAAGTAGAGTTGCCAATTGGTTCTGATTGTACTCACGGTGAATTAGCGCTTTTTGCGTTATTTCTGCGGATACAGGAGCCCATCGGTCGGCTGTTAACATTGCTAGTTGAATCATGATATTGAGAACTTTATCATGATTGGGAAATGAAGATTTGATGGCCAGTTTTCTTTTTTTAAGGTTTTCAAAACAATTGCCTGAACGTACAAAGGCAGAACCATTCGATTCTTTTATACTTTCTGCAGTGTATGTTTTGTCGCCTATCCCGATGGACATTTTTACATCAAGACCCTTGATTTTTTTGATACTTGATTTAATGTAGATTGCGGCTTCCAGCGCCTTATGCATTGATATTTCAAGTTGAAAACTGTCTCCTCTGTATATGTCATAGAGTTTTGGATTGACTTGATATCTAGCAATGGCATTTTTTAATTCAAGTAACCAAATGCTAGGATCTTCCTTTTGAGAATTTATTATATCTCCAGTAATAACTGCAATCATATGCGTAAATATATTATATATTTAGCAGATAATTTTATATATCATATAAAATACAGATTAAATTAAATATCTGTATTATTACAGATAATATGGTTTCTGTTATGCCGCTTCAATCATTTTTTTAATCTTAACTGCTTTTTCAAAATGATCTAATTGATGTGTCTGGATCCACCAAGTAGCCATTTCCATCAATAAGTCTGGTTGATCGTTTTTGTTGGCAAAGAAAGCATAGAAAGAAAGACCAACGTCAGTTCCTTTATTTTGAATTTTGTCATCACAAACCTGAAGCGCCTTTGTTTTTAAAGATTGAGTCATTGGAATACACTACGTGAAAAAAAAAGAGCCCTTGGTTCTATTTCAAAGTATTGAAACCAAGAGCACCTAATCAAATTTTTATTCCTTATTTCAATATTCCACCAGCTTTGAGTTCCTGTAGTAGCAACTTGGCATAAACCTTAGAAGTTTTGTCGCTTGGGTCAGTTAGTGTACTTTGAGACGCCCATACCAAAGCTTCCTCTTTGTTTTCCCCTTCGATCACCTCATAAAAATGATTTTCTAAGAGATATGATTTTGATTCTTGATAATGCCCAGGGTCGTAATATGCTGGCCCATATCGATAGCCGTAGTAACCCCCAAAGCCGCCATAACCACCATACATGCCTCCATATCCATAGTTAGAACCTTGGACATAATTTACAGAAGTTTCTTTATCTACCAGAATCACTGAAAGGACTGCATCTATTTCCTCTTTTAAAAGAATTCTGACGATATCTTCTTCCTTCAAATCCTTCATTTGAAGAGGATTCATAATAGCCATGCCTGAAACAGCAGTATAACCATCGGCAGTTAGGTATTTGACCATATTATCCTGGAACTGGGCTGATTTGGACAGATTTTTACTAAAGGAAAAAATGGCAATTTTTTTATATTTTTTCCCCTCAAAACCTTCTTTGGTCCAAGTAAAGGATAGTTCTGGAGCGCAGGCCGTAAACAACAAAACCGCAGCTATTAATATCAATAATCTATTCATTTTAGTCTTTTTATTAAAGTGATGTTTAAAGAACGTAAAAATGAACCATTAAATCATAGATCGCTGTGATTTATGTGAAACAATTTTATTTACCTGAAGTCATATGATTTGTCGTGGTAGAGAAATAAATAGAGCTGATCAACTGCAATTGGTCATTACAATCATAAACGTACTGGTGTAATCCATCCTCTCCAATCATCATCAAGATATTATTGAGCGGTATAACGTCTAAGGCATGTACGTCCGTATGGTGATGTATCAAACTGTTTCCAATAGTTAAAGGATCAGAAGCATTGAATAGTTTAAGTCCATATGCTCCTTCGGAAATAAATAGACAATCACCATCTATTCCCAAACCATGTGGGTTTTCCATTTCGAAGGTAGAAACTAACGACGGGCTTGAAACATCACTCACATCGATTACATCCAGTTGATTAGTGAATGTTTCACATTCTGTCCCAGAACGAAGAGTTACATAAGCATAATCTCCTTGCACTACAACTGGGTCGCAAGTGTTGATATGGGCGTAGGTAGAGACATATTGAGGAAGAGAAGGAGTGGAATTGTCATAGATATGCATACCCGATCGAGCTCCTAAAAATAATTTATCATCATACGGGAAAATAGTTTCAATTCCCCATCCGAGGTCCACATTTTCGCCTTCTACCGGAGAATCTCCAATTCCAATATTGAATATCTTCATTCGCCATTCATTGACCGTGTATAAAAAGTCATCCGTGATGGTAAAACGAGCCAAAGATCCGCCAATACCAGCACCAGAGGTAGAACTATTTGCCGTATTGACCAATCTTGAAGGGCTGCCCAAAGCATCCTCTGCAAACCATCCCCAACCACCATAATGACCATAGGGTATGTCTAAATAATTCCCTTCACAATCCTGGTATTCCACCTCAGTAGCAATTTGATCAATCATAATTCCTCCTTGAGATTCATCATACCAATAATATTGGTCGAAAACATTTTCAATTCTGTTTGTTTCAAAAATATTCTTCTTTTCAGTGATGTCAAAAACAACCAAATCGAGATAGTTGTCAGCATATAAATAGTTTCCTTTTGCAGCTAGGTCTTTATTGCCCGGTATATCGATAAAGCCTATCACTTCAGGATGAATTGGGTTCGTGTTGTCAATAACATGAATGCCTTTGTCATATTCATTTAAAAACAAATAGTTGTCTTTAAAATAGATTTTGCCAGGCATCTCAATGGGGGCGGGACCGATAAAATCAGCTGTAGACATAACTTCATTTCTAGTCGCAAATACTGGTTCGTATACAGTGATTGTTGGACCTACACACTTTTCATCGCAACCTTGTGCTAAAATTGATAGCATGATGATAATAAGAATGCTGAGAAAAATTATTTTTCGAAAATCCGTATCTTTGGTCTCGCTCATGGTTTTAGAAGTTATACCTGATACCTACTGCTAATCCAAAATTTTTGGGTCTGCCTTGATTCAGGTTGGTGGTACTTGTGAAATTGCTTATGGCTTGGTTGTAATTTGGCTCTATTGATAGTTGATAGCGGTCCATAAAATTGTATCCAAATTCTACACTCGATAGAAAATTGAAATACATACTCTCGTAGTTTTGAGAGTTATCAATATCGCTATCAATTGTTGTTGCATTAATGTTGGCATTGATAAGTATATTAGAAGAAATGCCTCCATTTAAAGTGATATTGAATTTCTTGTCAAGCAATATTACCCCTGCTTTTAGAGGGATTGTCACATATTGAAATTCGTTATTTAAGCTAATTTCACTGATTTCAACGTTCTCACTGCTTATCGCGCTAAATGAGTCTTGAGCGAATGCAGACTGGACTTCTTCAGCACTTAATAAATCGTTGGTTTGGTTGTTGACATAAGCAACGGATTGGATATCACCCGTATTGAAAGCACTATAATGAACCCCACTGCTTAATACCAGCCAATTATTTAATTTCCCACCAACATTAATTCCTCCAGAGACTGAGTTTCCCGTAGGAAATGACTCAATACTTTGGACATCTTTACTAGTAGAAGCAATTTCGGCTCTATTCATAAACTCTCCAGCGTCAGATAACATAGAAAGGTTGGAAGGAGAATTTTGAAAACCTGGATTAAATGAACCTGCCCCCATACTTACACCAGCCCATAATTTTGTATAGTTATCTTCTAGTTTAGGAGCAGAAAGAATAGGAACCCCATTCGTCTTTTCAAGAGGATCTATGTTTAGTTCACTACTTTGCTCAGGATTTAAGGAATGCAAACTTGCAACTTGATTTTCCATCAAATGCCGCCTTTGCTGAGAAAGTACTTCAAAACTTGGAGCCACTTTTTCTTCGGATTTGTTTTCATCTGAAGCAACTATAATACCTCTGGAAAGTGTCTTAGACTCTTCTGGAATTAATAGGTCTTTGGGTAAAACTGGTTGGGTTAAATCTGACTTTTCATTTTCAACAAATGTTGATGTTTCACTAATCCTAGGTTCTTCTGTGACATGCTTTGAATTCATGTTTTCAGACATTCCTGTTTCATTTAACTCACCGTTTGAATTCAAATAGTAAACACTAGAAATTGTGAATAATGCCAAGCAAGCTGCAGCAGTCCATTGATAAAACGCTGTACGCTTTTTGTAGCTGGAAAGCTCATCATTGGCTAATTGACCGTCAATGGCAACCCATACATTGGGAGGTGGTGCTACTTCATTTTTACTGAGTTGAGCACTCATTTGTTCTTCAAATGTCAGTCTAGCCTCTTCCATAATGCTTATTTAATTCTTTCATTTGATCTTGAAGTAATTGCCTCGCTCTTGCATATTGAGATTTAGAAGTGCCCACACTTATGCCTAACTGCTTTGCAATTTCCTGATGCTTATACCCCTCAATAGCAAATAAGTTGAAAATTATCTGACTGCTATTAGGGAGTTTTTTGATCATAGTGAGTAGTTCTTCCATGGTATAATCCGTGGGATTCAAAGCCTCTCCTTTTTCTTCTTTATAATCATCTATATCTACCATAGGGTAGAGATACAATTTGCTTCGCTGAGAATTCAATGCCGTGTTAATCACAATCTTTTTAATCCAGAATACTACTTTTGCGTCACCTCTAAATTTCCCCAATTGTTTAAACACTTTGATAAAAGCTTCTTGCAGAATGTCTTCTGCCTCTTGTTGTTCTTTCGAATACCTCAAGCAAATTGCAAACATTTGAGAAGCATACTTTTGATAAAGCGCTTCTTGAGCTTGTCGATTGCCTTTCAGACAATCTTTAATAATTTGCTTCTCGTTCGATTCCATTCAAACAGGATGGATGAGTTTAATTGGTTTGTTTTAAGGACACGATATGAAAATAAAAGGTTGGAATCAGAATTTATTTTTTTTCGGATAAAACCACCTTATTTTCGTTACATACTCTAGAAAACCAGACCATGAAAATATGATTGCTCCTCAAAGATCAATTAAAATTCTTTGTTTCTATATAATGACGACTCTAATGGCCACTGAGTTGTTTGCTCAATATGGTGAAAAAGTTTATGATGATGAGATTTTTAAAAGGCATGTAAAGTCCGTTCAGTTATATCCAATATCTAATTTGGCTGGACAAGAAATGCTTTCGCCTATAATCCCTTTGTCTCAGCCACATCCATTGTTGCTACAATTTGATTTATTACAAGAGAACTATTCTCAGTTACAAGCGAGGATTGTTCATTGTAATGCTGATTGGAGGCAATCCAATTTAAATGAAATTGAATACCTCAAGGGTTACAATTCTATAGATATTAATGATTTTGATTATTCAATTAATACTAAAGTGTTATATGTCAATTATTGGCTAAATCTGCCAAGGGTTAAAATATCAGGCAATTATGTTGTTCAAGTTTTTCAAAACAATAATAAAAATGATGTTTTGTTTTCAAGGCGATTTGTTGTTTATGAGAATGTTGTAGGTATAAATCCGAATGTCAGAGTAAGTAGTTCAGTGGCGGAAAGAAGAAAGAATCACCAAATTGATTTTGATGTGCAATTTTCAGCTGTAAAAACAGGGAATCCGAATAATGAATTCAAAGTTGTTATTCGACAGAATCAACGGTGGGATAATGCAATAACCAATTTAAAGCCAACTTTAGTGAATCGCGGCAATGCTATATTGGAATACAGACCTTTTGATGGGTCGAACAATTTTAAAGCTGGTAATGAATTTCGTTTCATTGATTTAAGAACGGTAACATTTCGAGGAAGATATATTTCTAAAATAGATCCAGCTGCTAATCCCACGAGAGCCGAAGTTTCTTTGGCGGAAGGCAACGATGGTAAGTTCTATTCCCAAATCAACGACATGAATGGAAATTATTTTATTCAGACGGTTGAAGCCGGTGCAGGTTATTTGGAGTCGGACTATCTCAATGTAAAATTTCAATTGAAATCAGCGCCAATTACCGACCCAGTATATTTGGTAGGAGCTTTTAACTTTTGGAAAAAAGACGACCGTAGTATGATGCAATATGATACTCGAAATGGGGTATATTTTAGAAACATATTAATGAAACAAGGCATGTATGACTATCAATATTGGGTGGATGGGCATGATCCTATGTTCTTTGAAGCTTCATTTTACCAAGCAGGAAATACTTACGAAATCATCGTCTATCATAAATCATTTACTGATTTGGCAGATCGTGTGGTGGGATATAGGTTGTTTCAAGGGAGGTTATAAATCTTCAGGGGATCTATACTTTTGAAATGGAATCTTCATAAGATTACCAATGTTCTCATTTTCTTTTGGATCCATATGGGTGTCAATTCCATATTTGATTTGACTCATATCATCTACGTATTCAAAAGTTCCGAATATTCTATCCCAAAAAGAAAATATATTTCCAAAATTAGTATCGGTCCACGGTAGTTTATAATGATGATGTACTTTATGCATATTAGGAGTCACAAAAATGTAAGAAAGTGGTTTGTCTAAAGGACCAAAAGCAGAAACATTGGCATGGGTGAAATGTGTAAACAAAGCAGAAAGTGACTGATATAGCATTATAATTCCCATCGGTGCCCCTGTTATTAAAACGGCCATAATAGTAAATGTCATTCTGAAAATCATTTCGCCTGGGTGATGTCGCAAACCTGAAGTCACGTCAACATTCAGATCTGAATGATGGATCACATGAAAACCCCACATCCATTTGACTTTGTGCACAACAAAATGAACGGCATAGGCACCAATGCTATCTAATAGTAGTATTCCAGCAATCACTTGTAGCCACAAAGGCATTTCGACTAAAAACAGCAGTCCTATTTTGTTTTCACTTGTGAAATTGGAAGTCCACAGCAATAAGCTGGCAAAGACAAAGACCACCAGTACTGAAGTCAGTGTAAAAATGATGTTGACAAAAGCATGTTTAGATCTATTGTATTGTTTTTTATAGAAGGGTACAATTCCTTCTAGAATCCAAAAAAACACAATACCACCAATCAAAATTGAACTGCGGAATATTTTAGGTATGTCGGCAAAAAAGTCAATGAATTCTTCCATGGGTTCACAATGTTGAAGGTCGAAATTAATGCAATAATTCACCTAAAACCTAGTGAGAATCTTTAAAAAATTAGAACCGATTTGTTACATGCCTTGTTAATGCTTATCTTAAAACACTTAATTAAATTCAAAAACCTGTTCAATGACTAAAGCATCCGATCTATTTGTCCAAGCCCTGGAAAACGAAGGAGTAGAATACATTTTCGGTATCCCAGGTGAAGAAAATCTTGATTTCCTCAACTCCATGATTGGTTCAAAAATAAAACTTATCCTGAATCGCCATGAACAAGGAGCTGGTTTTATGGCAGCCACTTATGGAAGGCTTACTGGCAAACCCGGAGTATGTATTTCTACATTAGGACCTGGCGCTACCAACTTAGTTACCCCAGCTGCATATGCCCAGTTAGGAGCCATGCCGATGATGATGATCACAGGTCAGAAGCCAATCAAAAAAAGTAAACAAGGGAGGTTTCAAATATTGGATGTGGTGGACATGATGCAGTCACTGACTAAGTACACCCGGCAAGTCGTTAGTGCCAATAATATTCCATCTATGGTAAGGGAAGCTTTTCGTTTGGCAACTGAAGAGCGGCCAGGAGCTGTACACATAGAACTGCCAGAAGACGTAGCAGCCGAAGAAGCAGATGAGCCACTATTTGAAGTCAATGAAATTCGTAGACCAGCACCTGATTTAAAATCTATCAAACACGCGGTGAAAATGATAGAAGCGGCAAAGATGCCTTTACTTTTAATTGGTGCAGGAGCAAATAGAAAACGTACGCAAAAGGCTTTACAGGAGTTTGTGGACCAGACTGGGATTCATTTTTTCAATACACAGATGGGGAAAGGAGTATTGGACGAGCGCCAAGATAAATTTTTGGGAACAGCAGCACTATCAGCCCATGATTACTTGCATATCGCTATTGATAAAGCTGATTTAATCATCAATGTAGGTCATGATGTTGTAGAAAAACCTCCATTCTTTATGGAACATGGTGGTAAAAAAGTCATTCATGTTAATTTCTCAAGTGCAGAAGTAGATCAGGTATATTTTCCCCAACATAACGTAGTAGGAGATATAGCAGATTCCATAGAACATATTTGTCGACAAATAGATAGACAATCACATTGGGATTTCAGTTTTTATAAAAAAGTCCATGATGAAGTAGAAAGTCATGTAGAAAAGTATTTCGAAGATGAACGATTTCCAATGTTACCTCAGAGAATTGTCAATCAAATAAGGACAATGCTACCTGAAGATGGAATTGTAGCGCTAGATAATGGCGTTTACAAAATTTGGTTTGCAAGAAATTACAAATGCTATCAGCCAAATACTATGTTGCTAGATAATGCATTGGCGACGATGGGTGCTGGATTGCCTTCGGCAATGGCTGCTAAATTAATTTATCCGAACCGTAAAGTTATCGCGGTCTGTGGCGATGGAGGATTCATGATGAATTCACAAGAAATTGAAACAGCAGTTCGAGAAAAACTGGATGTGATAGTGGTTATTCTCAATGATAATGCATACGGAATGATCAAATGGAAACAAGAAGGCATGGGATTTGAAAATTTTGGTCTTGATTATACTAATCCCGACTTTGTGAAGTATGCGGAAAGTTATGGGGCTCAAGGCCATCGTATCACCAGTGACCAAGATTTTGAGGATACACTGAAGAAATGCTTAGACGCAAAAGGTGTTCATGTGATTGATTGTCCCGTAGATTATTCATTGAACCATTCAATCCTCAATGTCAAAATCAAAGAAAAAACTGATTTATTATAATTCAATTTTGTTATGTCAACTTTAAAAGTATTTGCTCCTTTTGATCAGAAAATGATCAAAGAAATTCCGTTAGCATCTGCTTCTGAAATGGAAGCGGCCATCAATAAATCACATGATTTATTTTTAGATCAATCAAAATGGTTGCCAAAGCACAAGCGGGTTGAGATCTTGGAAAACATAGTGTTCATAATGGAGGAACGCTCGGAGGAAATCATCCATATATCTGCCAAAGAAGGAGGAAAGCCATATATAGATACCAAAGTCGAAATGACACGAGCCATCAATGGTGTGAAATTGTCCATTGAAAATATGGGTCATATAAAGGGTGAGGAAATAGCCATGGGGCATACTTCGTCTTCAGTGAATAGAATGGCCTATACGATGCGCGAACCGATTGGCGTGGTTGCTTCGGTGAGTGCCTTCAATCATCCCATAAATTTGATTATTCATCAGACCATCCCTGCGATTGCTGTAGGAAGCCCTGTGATTATCAAGCCTGCACCTACAACACCTTTGACTTGCTTGTTATTAGCAGAAATATTTGAAACAGCAGGTTTGCCGAAAGGCTGGTGTACAGCCATGCCTTGCGAAAATGATGTAGCAGAATTATTGGTCACTAGTCCAAAAGTTAATTTTTTCTCCTTCATTGGTTCAGCCAAAGTTGGATGGTATTTGAGGTCAAGATTGTCTCCAGGAACTCGCTGTGCTTTGGAGCATGGTGGAGCAGCTCCAGTTATTATTGAACCCGATGCGGACATCAAGTCTATGATTCCCGCTCTGGTTAAGGGTGGTTTTTATCATGCTGGGCAGGTTTGTGTTTCAGTCCAGAGAGTCTACGTTCATGAGTCCGTATTAGATCAAGTGGTAGAAGAAATGGACAGTCAAGCACGAGCGCTTGTGGTTGGTGATCCCTTAGAAGAAAATACAGAAGTAGGTCCATTGATCCTGCCAAAAGAAGTGGATAGAGTCCATGAATGGGTGGAGGAGGCGGTTGCAAGTGGAGCCACTTTGGCTTGCGGTGGAAACAAAATTTCAGATACTTGTTATGAGCCAACTATTTTGATTAACCCTTCAGATGATGTCAAAGTTTCTACGAATGAAATTTTTGGTCCAGTAGTATGTGTTTACCCTTATACCGATAGAAATGAAGCCATCAGAAAAGCCAATAGTTTGGATTATGCATTTCAGTCATCTGTATTCACTAAGGACATCAATGTAGCTTTAGATACGGTTAAAAAACTAAATTCAACAGCAGTGATGGTCAATGATCACACGGCTTTTAGAGTAGATTGGATGCCGTTTGGAGGAAGAGATGCTTCAGGTTTGGGGCTAGGTAGTATTCCGCATTCTATGCATGACATGACACGAGAAAAGCTAATGGTTATTAAGAGTGATGTACTGTAGTATGAAAAACGATCAAGGTTTGTGCGGTTAATCAAAAAGTAGGACAATGGATATATTAAAAGTCGCCACAGAATGGGCAAAAGCAGAAGTTTTCTCTACACGCTTCTTTATATTTTTTGCGGTATTTTTTTTATCGGCGAGCATCGGGTTTTGGCAGCTAGGTAAAACCGAAATGGCCAAAGCATATGTGATTCCTATGCTAGTGGCAGGTGTTTTACTATTGACCATTGGGGTTGGATTATTTTATACTAATAAATCTAGAATTACGGCGTTTGAAACGGCTTACAATAGTGATGCAGCTGCTTTTGTAACTTCAGAAATTGAACGTGCCGAAGCAACTTTAAAGGAATACCAAACCATAGTTTTTAAAGTTATTCCGATTATAATCGTTGTTGCTGCATTGATTATCATTTTTGTTAGCTCTCCTATTTGGCGGGCGATAAGCATCACAACGATTGCAATGTTGATCGCTATTTTATTGGTTGACGGTACAGCTCATGCCAGGATTGAAGCCTATTATGAAAAATTATTATTGGTCGAGAAATAAAGGTTTTTTCAATTAAGTTAAATGCATTAATAAGTTCAAGAAAACCGATTTGTGATGTACTTTAGCGCATCATTCGATTAGTCGCTTTATGAAACTCAAATTACTGCCTTTACTGCTAATATTGTTTTTGTCAAGTCTAACCTTTGCTCAAGGTATTCCTGGTGGGGGAGGTGGATCAGGTTCAAAACTAGACAGTACCAAGAATTTTAACTTTATGGCTGTGCCATACTTGAACTATAGTCGATCGCTAGGAGCTTCCTTTGGAGCTGTACCCATGGCCATGTACAAAGTGAATAAAAACGACACCATTTCTCCTGCCTCAATGTCTGGAATGGTAGGAATGTACACCACCAACAAGACCTGGTTTGCTATGTTTTTCCAAAAATTATACTTAAAAGAAGATGCCTGGCGCGTAACTGCTGCTGGTGGTTTGGCCTCTGTTAATTTCCAATTCTATTTGGAGCCTATCAATGGATTTGTAGGCTACAATACAAATGCAAGTTTTCTCTATTTTGATGTTCAAAGAAAAGTAATTGAAGATCTCTACGTGGGTGTTCATTATTCTTTGACAAGTGCTAATACCATGCTTGACTCCATTCCTGATATCAATACGGACACTAAATTGCAAGGTACCGGTATATTATCAGCTTTGGATAAACGTAATGATGTCTACTATCCGACTAATGGATCTTTGTCTAATATCAAATGGAGTTCGTTTCCCGATTTTCTTAATAATGAAAATGTTTCTAATAAAATTGAAATAGATCATAACCAGTTTATTGCTATGGCAGACAATGATGTTTTGGCTTTGAGAGCGAAAGGAGGTTTTGGATTGGGAGAATTGGCCTTTGAACAGCAGTTTATTGTTGGGCAAGCTGATATTAGAGGTTATAGCGAAGGAAAATTCAGAGGGGATAACATGGCAGCTATTCAAGGTGAATACCGGATGAATTTTGAAAACAAATTCGGGTTAGTAGGATTCTTCGGTTTAGCAACTATTTGGGGAGCGATCAACGAAGAAGACAATGGCAAAATTTTACCTGGTGGAGGAGCAGGTTTCAGGTATAACATTTTTCCTAAATATCATATGAATGTAGGTATGGATGCCGCTATTGGAAAAGATGATTGGGGAATTTATTTCAAAATTGGGGAAGCATTTTAATAGATGAAGTTCAAACTAACCTTAGTCCTTTTTTTACTAGCAGCGTTTTCTATCTCAGCGCAGAAGAAACAAGTATGTTTTACAATCGATGACCTTCCTGTTGTCAGTTATGGCGATAATGACCAATTCTACCTTTGGAACATTACCCTAAATCTAATATCCAAATTTGATAAATATAATATTCCGGCTATTGGCTTTGTCAACGAAGGAAAATTATTCAGAGAAGGTGTGATGGATTCTTCTCAATTGGACTTGTTAAAACTATGGTTTCAAAATGGCTATGAAATAGGCAACCATACATTTAGCCATTTAAGCTATCATAAGTCGACCTTCGAGGAATTCAAAAAAGATTTAATAAAAGGAGAATCCATATCTAGGCATTTAGAACAAGAGTACAATAAGGAATTGAGGTACTTTCGACATCCTTATTTGCAAATAGGAAATAATCAATCAAAGTATGATAAGTTGAATGCACTTTTAGACTCCATGGAATATACGGTGGCGCCAGTGACAATCGGAAATAAGGACTGGATGTTTGCTAGTGCTTATGCTAAAGCCGATAGAGATCGAGACCGTGATTTGATGGCCGCAATTGGTGATGAGTATGTTTCTTATACTCGAGAAAGCATTAAATTTTCTGAATCCCAATCTCAAAAGTTGTTTACACGAAATATCAGACATGTAATGTTGATACATGCTAACAAGCTGAATGCTGATTATCTCGATGAAATAGCTGATGTGTTCATTGAAGAAGGATATGAATTTATAACGTTGAATGAGATTTTGAAGGATCCTGCCTACCAAAGTGAGATCACTGTATTTAAAGAAAATGGTACTTCCTGGTTGGATAGTTGGGCGCAAAGTAGAAACCTAGTAGAGGGATTTTATGAAGGAGCACCGGTGGTTCCTGAATGGATAGAGAATCCTTAATGAATAAATGATTAAAAAATAAAGATATGAGTACAAAAGACCCTTATTATTTTACCCATACCGTTTTGTTTTGGATGAATGAACCTGAAAATGCGGAACAGAAAAAGGAGTTGCAAGATGGTCTAATGAAATTTATTAGTAATTCGGAATATGCGAAGTTTGGACACATTGGAGTTCCAGCCGGGACCGATAGAGAGGTTGTTGATGGTAGCTATGCAGTTTCATTACTTGTGACTTTCGAATCAAGTGAAGATCAAGATAAGTATCAAGTAGAGCCTGCACATTTGACATTCATTGAGTCATGCAAGCACATTTGGAGTAAAGTACAGATTTATGATTCTGTAAGTGTGATGAAATGAGCCTGTTGAACTCAAACCATTTGAAACTTTCATTTCAAAACTGGTTGTTGGTGTTGAGCTTTCTTCTCTTAGCGGCATGCTCAGCTCAGAAAAGGACGAAAAGCGGAACGCAGCAATTTTCTTCTGAACAGCAGTCTTTGATCATGTCTGGCGACTCATTAAAGCCAATGCGTGTGTTTCTGATTTCCGATAAAGAAGATTCACTCCTTTTGCGTCAAAAAAGCAATACAGTAGTACCAAACCCAAAGGATGAAGTTTTGCAACATTTGGTCAGAAGAATGTATAGGACTGTCAGAGATAGTATGAGTATGGGTGTAGGAATCGCTGCTCCACAAGTAGGAATTCTTAAAAGCATCATATGGGTTCAGAGATTAGATAAAGAAAATGCACCTTTTGAAGTTTATTTGAATCCGGAAATTAAGAATTATTCGGAGAAGAAGCGACCTTGCCGAGAAGGGTGTCTTTCTATTCCGAATCGAAGAGACACTACGAAAATCAGAGCATTCGAAATAAGTATAGAATATGATAAGATGGATGGCTCACATCACGCTGAAAAAGTGGAGGATTTTACATCTGTAATCTTTCAGCATGAAATTGATCACCTCAATGGAATTCTATACATTGATCATCTTAAAAAGGAAATAGAAGAAGTTAACGACTAGCGATTCTTTTTTGATTTTAGAAATTTGGGAGGATTAAACCTGTGTCCCACAAAAATCTTGAAATTACCTACTTGACGTTGAAGTGCAGAAACATTTTCATCCTGTGCACCAGCAAATGAGTTGACCGCTGATATGCCATAGAAATAGGTTTCGCCATTGTGACCTAGACCTAGGCGCGTAACAACAAAAGCACCAGCATCATTTTCATTGTACTCAGGCAGTTCTGGTGTTTCGTCTCTTCTTTGTGTTTGCGGTCCAAAACCAATCGCAATGGTCATAGAAATGTATAGGTGTTTCCATAAAATAAAAGTGTGGGCATATCCAGCACTCAATCCGAAGGAAAGATGACTGACATCTCTGAAATCTACACTTGTATCAAAACCTTCAGCTCCCTCTTCAATTAGAGGATAGTCCGCATCCATATGAAAAACCCCAGCATAAGCACCGGCCAGGAAAGACCCTGCACTTTTCAATTGACGTTCATTAAATGTGAAGACTGAACGGTACGAAAATTTGTGATGGTTGAATATGTAGAAAGCGGAAATTCCAATGTTATTGGTTTGAATATCTGGTCTAATAGGATAACCAAGATCATCCACACTATATCCTGGAAAAGGAACTTGGGGGTTTGCGTTATAGAAACCCTTATAGGATTGAATATTTAGATCTACAACAAAATTTTCCATGTATATATTGGATTGAAAATCAAATCGAGAAGTCTCCCCAAAGACATCATCATCATTATTTATAAATGGCAAGCTAAATGCAACATCCAGGCCTAACCAATGATAAGTAAAGCCCAACCCTATATTAAAGCTTTCATTGGGTTGATATTCTATTGACTTTTTCGATTGTCCGTCATAGTGAGCAATCATATTTGATTTTCTTACGCCAAATAATTTAAGACTCAATAATTCCGTAAAATCGTGGAACCGAGTAAGTCGGATACTGTCTTTTCTATCCCTCTTAGGATGTAAGTGGATGGTACTATCCGATTGTGAGTAGGACAGAAATGAGAAAAGAAGAAATATGATTGGTAGAAACTTCTTCAACAAAATGGCTGTTAAACTAATCTGAACACAAGTCAGATACAATAAAACTGAGTATTGAACTTTAAATTAATGAATTTCACTAACCTTCGTCCGAATTTTCAGCATTATTCGATTGGCCATATTTGAAATTTTGAAACGCTTTTTTCTTACGCTAAGAACTTCGTCACATCGATTACTTGCATGCCTGCGGATTTTGCAGCTTGCATGCCAGGTACACCATCTTCAAAAACGACACAATCAATTGGTTGGATTCCAATAAGTTCTGCGCATTTTAAAAATGTCTCAGGATGAGGTTTGAAATTAGAAACATCGGTGGCAGATACTGTATGTTCAAAGAATTTTTCCAGACCAAACATTTTGAACATTTCTGTAACAGTTCCACGATTGCTACCCGTTCCTACAGCCATAGGTAAAAGGCCGTAATATTTCTCCACTACATCGAAAACTGGTTCGATTAGAGTGATTCTATCTAAGTTGCTATCAACAAATTTTCGCTTAAGGTTCAGAGCTAATTCAATATCAAAATCTTCTATGTTGTTTTCTTCCGCTATCAGTAGTAGGGTGTCTTTTGTTGGGATTCCTCCACGGCTCAAGAAAAGTTCTTTGGGGTAATGGATTTTCCATGGTTCCAGACAATGGTTATAGGCATCATGATGCAAAGGCATACTGTTGATAATTGTACCGTCAAGGTCAAAGATGAGACCTTTTACATCTGTAGGAACAGGAATAGTAGCGGATGGCATAGTTGTAAAATTTGCGCAAACATAATCCAAATTGAGAGGGAATGATCATCTGTGTTTCTTCATTTAATAATAATTATGGAATTTTACCATCTGGTTTACTGTTCATAATTTATGTTCTTGCTAAAATTTCCAAAATTGTATCCTGATTCGGTCAAAATTGAATCCTTCTTCAAAGAGATGTCCTTTGCATACAAAGTTGAATTGGATAATGAATTGGCATTACCAATGATCGTAGAGGGAAAGAAAATTCATGAAGGAGAATCTGCCATCAATGCACTTATTAATGACCTCAATGGATTTTATGGTGAGCATTATAATTGCAGTTGCGCGAGGTAGATTGATCAACGTTTGTCTTTCGGGTATTAACTAGATAAATTAGTTCGAAACAACAGCACAGACATGGTTATCAATTTGATAGCAACACCTAGGAATGTTTCCACGGCAATCATGTATTCATTTGCACAGCATTCGCTGGTAAAAGTTATGGACGAGCCTTTTTACGCCTATTATTTAGAGTTGACCAATTTAGATCATCCAGGAAGGGAGGAAGTATTGAAGGAATTGCCTAGGGAATTGAATAGCGTATTCGATTTAATTGATTCCGTTCAAAAGAAATATTCCATTGTGTTTATTAAGAATATGGCCCATCATTTGGCTCAAGTGAGCAACAATGAGCTATCTAATTTCAGAAACATTTTTCTTACCAGAGATCCAGGGCAATTGATCAGTAGTTTTAGTAAGGTTATCAAACACCCTACTATGCAAGACATCGGTGTGAAGGCCCAATGGAACAGGTTTGAAGCAATGAAAAATGATGGACTGGATCCAGTAATAATTGATTCTGGTATATTACTAAATCATCCAAAAGAATTTTTAATGATGCTGTGTGAAAAATTAGGTATTTCCTTTGAATCAAGTATGCTTCAGTGGTCTGCAGGGCCGATACCAGAAGATGGGTCATGGGCTAAATATTGGTATGGATCAGTCCATATATCTACAAAGTTTACTAAACCGCAAAAGAAAGAGGTTCACATTCCAAATCATTGTAAAGAATTATATGATGAGGCTTTGGTTTATTACGAGAAACTAGCTGAACACTCATTAACCATATAAAATATGCTGCAAGAATTTAACTCAAAGAACAAGGATATTCAGATTTGGGTGGGAGACTGTCTTTATCCAAGGAATGAAGCAAAAGTAAGTGTTTTTGACAGCTCGGTTCAAGGAGGAGATGCTATTTGGGAGGGATTGAGAGTTTATAGAGACGGAGTTTTTTGCTTGAAGAAGCACTTAGATCGACTCTATGAGTCAGCTAAAGCACTTGATTTTAAAGATATTCCACCCGAAAATGAAATTCGCCAAGCTATTAAAGCCACTTTGCAGGCAAATGGTATGAATGAAGATGCTCATATTAGATTGACATTGACCCGAGGGGAAAAAGTTACTTCAGGCATGGATCCTAGGCTAAATCAAATTGGATCATGCTTAATTGTTTTGGCAGAATGGAAACCATTGGTCTATGATAATGAAAATGGTATTAGAGTGATTACATCTACCCAGCGCAGAAACAATCCTCAATTTTTAGATTCTAAAATTCATCATGCGAATTTGCTAAATAATATTCTAGCAAAGATTCAAGCCAATTATGCTAGAGTAGATGCTGCCGTAATGTTGGATCACAATGGTTTTGTTTCTGAATTGAATGATACTAATCTATTTTTAATTAAGAATGGAGTCATATTTACTCCGCATGCTGATGCTTGTTTGCATGGAATAACTCGTGGGTTAGTGATTGATATTGGCAGAAATTTGGGCTATGATGTAATCGAAAAAAATTTATCGCTTGTAGATTTTTATAATGCAGATGAAGTATTTGCTAGTGGGACGATGGGAGAATTAACTCCTCTCAATGAAATTGACGGAAGGAAAATAGAAAACAGTTCAGACAAGAACATAAGAGTTCAATTGCAAAAGGAATTTCATTTGTTGATTCCTTCGTTGTCTGAGAAAATTTGAAAAATGAAAAACTATCATTACGAAGACGGGTTAGAATCAGAAAGACTAATATCTGTATTTATGAAAAAAGAAGATTGGAAGGATTGGTCAGATTTTTTCAATGGAAATGGTGACGCTACTTTTTTACCTACATTCGATGAAACAGTACCTGATGAAATTGCCAAAAAGTGGGTGAACCACCAACTCATTCGATATGAAGAGGAAAATTTCGGTATGCAGTGGCTGATTGAGAAATCATCTGGCAAAAAACTTGGGCTGTGTGGGCTTTTATATCAAGATATAAATGGGACCTTGGAATTAGAAGTCGGTTATAGCTTTTTCAAATCTTCATGGGGTCAAGGATATGCTTCCGAGGCAGCACAACTGTTTCGTGATTATGGTTTTAAAGGGTTTGAGGTTGATTCAATCATTTCATTGATTGACCCTAAGAATGTACCTTCTCAAAAAGTTGCTGAACGTAATGGCATGAAAAAAGGCGCAATTGTTGATTGGAAAGGATTGAAATTGAATGTTTGGCGTATTTCACGCAAAGAATGGCAAGAACGCTAGAATGCTTCTGACAAGGCAAAGTAAATACCATAGTCATTTTTACCCACTGCAAAATCGAGACCTATATTTACGTTTCTGCTTGGTGCAGCATTGAATCGAATCCCAGTGCCAATAGCAGGCAAAACACCGTTCCTCTTTAATTCTTCTGAGTCATTGCCAGAAAGAGCCAAAGCGCCGAATAATACTGAACCCCAGCGTCGGTAAAAATTCCAGCGCCATTCGGCTTGTACGTCATAAAGTTGATTGCCGCGATAGTGACCGGAAGAGTATCCTCTCACATCTTTACCTTTAGGGCCTGAAAAGCCAAGTAAAGATTGTTCTTCAAATGGTACATCATTAACTCCTATGTATGAATAGAATCTGGAGGCTAAAACATGGCCATGAGAAAAATTCCAGTAGTGATTGAAACTCATTTCCATGATCTGAAAATCTCGATCGCTTCCGATACTTTCATTGAAAAAAGTAGTTTGAAAGTCTGCACTAATTCCGCTTTTTGGATTAAGAGAGTTGTCTCGTGTATCCAATGCGAGTTTGAATCCGATACCAGAATAATGGGCATCTATACTGGCATTAGGGTTATCAAGGGAGTCTATGGATGCAGGTCCTGTGCCGAAATCAAAAGGTTCGAAAGTAGTATTGAAGAATGATTGTTTAGTGCGAATACCTGCATACAATGGGCCGAATATTCTTCTTAGAAAATTCAAATTGTAAATTCTGATATCCGTGTCGTATGCAACATTTATTCCCCCTAAATCAGGATTGGTAAATGGCTGGTAGTACTGAAATTTAAAATTGGATACAACTGCCATACCATCAAACCAATAATCATTTTGGTGGAAGTAGGCTTCCTGCAAAAGGGCAAAAATCCAAGTTTGATTCGCGGAATAAAAACCATAAAGGAAAGTAGATGAAGGTTTGGCTGTTTTGTCTTTAGGACTTAAAGAATAAATCAATCCGCCAGCTACGGCTAGTCCAAATCCCTGTATTTCATTAAAAGAGGGAGTAGGTACAGCTACGAAACTCACATTTTTGGTAGAATCTTGACTCAATGAAATGTTCGAAAGTAGTATGATCAATAGAAGACTTGAGGCAAAGTTTTTCATTTATATCTCAATCGATGAATGTGCCCATTTCTCTAGTTCACTTTGGTTCTGAAAAATTTCATGAGGAATGGATAAATAGGGCATTTTTCCATGGGCATGAGAACCGGCTGCCTCAAAAATTAGCCGATTACTTTCGTTTGCTTTTAGAAAAACTTGACCTTTTGAATCGACAATCCCAAACATTTTTCCATTACAAAAAATACCATGACCCCCAAACATTTTTTTTGATGTGATGCCGTTGATGCTTGATAATTTTTCGACCATTAATTGAGCGGTTAATGTTGAGTCTGAAGACATTTTATCTCCCTTGTTTCCCATCTTATTCTAAGGATTTTAAGTATTCAAATATGGCTTTCTGCTCTTCCAACGGAAGTCGGCCTATTGCCATCCAAGGCATGAATTTACCTGTCAATTCTCGTCCATCTGTAGTTTTTCCATTCAGAGCAAAGGATTGAAATTGATCAAATGAATAGCCTCCCATCTTTCCTGAAGAACGTATAGAAGGGGCTGGAGGTGCATTTGGATCCGGGCTATTTGCTCCGCTAAGATCTTTACCATGACAAGACCAACATCCAAAAACCTTTACCACGTAATCTCCATACTCTATGACGCTTTGGGAATCTGGCTTTTTAGGGATTTCCGCCTCATGATCAATAACTTCAGCAGGGATGGCATGTTCACCAAAGCCACCTGTCGAGATCAAAACATTTGCTAAGGTAGTAAGTTGATTTATTCCATTTTCTCGTTCTATTGGAGGAACATTTTTGATAAAGGCAATGGTTGCCGCCAAGTCTTCTTCATTCATGTAGTTATAATCTCCCGAAGGCATGATGAACAAGGCCTTCCCATTGGCAGCTACTCCATGTCGTAGTGCACGGACCCAATCTGCATCTGAATAGTAGGCAGTTCCTCCGGGGCCAGGGGTTATATTGGGTGAATAAACTTTACCTATACTAGGGTCATCAAAGAAAAGCTTGCCACCTAGGTCCTCACCATGACATTCTGCACATAGTGCGGTCACCCATTTTTCCCCAATGGCCAAAGAAAGAGAATCATTGGAAATTTCTAATTTCTGAGGTTCAATTGTATAGGAGGCGTTTAACCGATCAGATGCATCATTTATTTTAAGGTAAATAAAACCGAAAGCCAAAATGGCCAAAGAGATTAAAGTAATCCCAATAATCTTAAGAATTTTCATGGTTACAAGAGGTTAGTTCACAATCTTGATAAAAAGATAATGAAAAAATAGGTACCCAGAAAATTTGAAATGCTAAGGTATCCTAATTACGCTGTTCAACATTCTCAAGCGATAGGCATTAATGGCCATTTTTCCGAGCCTGTGTGTTAGACGATGATTTACGAAAGCACCTACAAATGCACCGACTCCTGGAATTAATTGAAGCAGTTTTGCCAAGTCTATGTGATCTCTATATTCTAATTGAAAAGTTCGCCAATCAAATTCATTTAAGTCATCTGGAAGTTTGCTTTTTTCTTGGTCCCAATTTTCAATGATTTTATACAATTTGTTACGTTGCTCCTGACTTGAAAAAGCCATTTGGAAAATATAGAGGATATACAGTCTTTCTTTATAGTTGCTAGTATCAAAGCCGTACGTCGCAGCTATTTCAAAAAGCATCTTCATTTTTAATGTCATCCAAAGTGGAAAGTCTGCCAAACCACTTAAAAACCCACCAAACCCTGTGATTGCCCCTTCAGCCGCAGCGGAAGAACAATAGAAATTGATTCTTTCTTTTGCACGACTTTCTTTTTCTTCTACGGTAACGAGATCCTTTGGCAATCGAGTCGTAAAATTGGCTCCCAATAAAACGCCTTTTGTTAGCGCTTTAATGGCCTTAGTAATTACAATATGCACTTTTTCAGGGACCACTTTATTGATGCGCTTCTGAACTTTACGGATAGCAGTGTGCGATATGTGCGGGATCTTTTGCATGGCATATTGCCAATCTTCTAATTCTTGTTGTGCCAGATCCGTCAATTGATTTTTCATTAGTTAAATATCACGATTAAAAACTATAAGGGATTGATAGTAGTTCGTATTTAATACGTATAGTATAGGCTACAAGGTTGAATTAATATGAATGCATTCATACGAATTAGATTCCATGTGCCTTGGTGAAGTTACCGTTCTGCACTAAATTTATTTTATAGCGTTGACGCAAAGAAGAATAGTTTTAATGCATTAATTCTATAGAACTTAAATCATACACTAGACATGAGAATGACCATTTTTAGTTTTATTCTTTGCATTGGATTGTTATTACCGTCTTCGCTTTATTCTCAGCCTACCTTAAAAGAAATCATTAAAGAAGCAGAAAGTAGATTAAGGGGCTCAAGTTCAGTCGCGGTAATGACTATTACAATTGTCAGGCCAAAGTATACCCGCGATATTAAAATGAAAGCGTGGACGGCGGGCAATGATTATAACGTCATGTATGTCATGGCACCTGCACGTGACAAAGGGGTGGTTTACTTGAAGCGAGATAGAGAGATTTGGAATTATTTACCTTCTGTAGAAAGAAATATCAAGATGCCTCCTTCTATGATGAATCAGAGTTGGATGGGGACAGACCTAAGTAATGATGATTTGGTACAAAAAACTTCATTGGCCAATGACTTTGAACATGAGAAATTAGAGGATGAAAATATTTCAAACATTGATTGTTATCACATCAAATTAATTCCCAAAGAAAATGCTGAAGTGATCTGGGGTAGAATAGACATTTGGGTTGATAAAGTACATTTCAATGTGATGAAACAAGAGCAATTTGATGAAGATATTGATCTTGCAAATACCATGATTGCCTTTGATGTGAAAAAAGTTGGAAAAAAGACAATCCCAACTCGTATGGAGTTTGTGCCTGCTGATAAACCCCAACAAAAAACGGTGCTAGTTTACAATAGTATACAGTTTGATACAAAGGTGCCAGATCATTTTTTCACGACTCAATATATGACTCGATTAAAACCCTAGGCCATGAATTTTCAATTATTCAAATTGGCATGGCGAAATATATGGCGAAATAAAAGAAGGGCGTTTATTACGATTTCTTCTATCGTAGCTTCCCTTGTGTTGGTTCTGTTAATGAGACAGATGCAAATATGGACATATGACAATAATACTGACAATAGTATTTCTGGTTATGTCGGCTACATTCAAATTACAGATTCTACTTATGTAGATGAACAAATTCTTGACAATACAATTTTAGCTTCTCAAGTACCAGTAGAAGAAATACTAAAAATTGATGGCGTAAAAGAAGTCTTGCCTCGGTTTCAATCGGGCGCATTGATGTCTACGGGTATCAAATCGCGGTTTGCCGGAGTTTTAGGAATATTGCCTTCGATAGACAACGAAGGTTTGGACTTAGATAAAAAATTGTTTGAAGGTGAATTGCTGACGGATCAAGATATGGATATACTGATCACGGAAAGTATGGCCAAATTCTATCAAACGAAGGTTGGTGATTCTTTAGTGATGTTGAGCTCAGGATATCAAGGATATACGGCTGCCGGTGTTTTCAGGATCAAGGGAATAGTAAAGTTTCCTGCTGGAGATATGGCTAATATGGTATTCATGTCTATTCCAACTGCACAATACATTTTTGCCGCGCCAGATAGGTATACAGCGTTCCTAGTCAATCTGGATCAATCGAAAGGGCTAGATAGTAAAGCAGCAAAGGTTAGAGAATTAATAGCTGATCAAAGTATAGCCGTCAGAACCTGGGAAGAAGTCTTACCTGGTCTGAAGCAGGGATTGGAAGTGGATTCTGCGTCCGGTATTGTGATGGCGTCTATATTATACATGATTGTTGGGTTTGGCATATTAGGGACTATTGTGATGCTGTACAATGAACGACTATTTGAATTTGGCGTCCTGTCGGCTATAGGAATGAAACGAAGTAGGCTTTTACTTTCAGTTTTAATTGAACTTAACCTACTTACCATAATTGGTATCTTGGCAGCCAATGTTCTATCGCTACCGATTCTATATTATTACAATATCAATCCAATTGAACTGGGCGGGGAGATGGCAGAATCTGTAGTCGAACAAGGTTTTGAGCCATTGTTGGGTATGGGTTTATACTTCGATGTATTTCTAGCAAACTCCTTCGCTGTGTGGTTAATATCGTTGGTAGTTTCAGGTTATATAATATTCAAAATCATGTCTCTAGATGCACTTCAAGCCATGCGCCAAAATTAAGAAAGATGAAAACACTGATAAAAATAGCGTGGAGGAATTGTTGGAGAAATTCAACGAGGACGGCTATTGTGATTTTTGCAATCATCTTTGGTATTTGGTCTTCCATTTTTGTCATGGGATTCATGGAAGGTATGCTAAGGCAGCGAACCGAAAAAGCAGTCAGTGTAGAGTTAGGTGATATCCAGATTCACTCTAACTCCTTTGACTATAATGCCGATGTTGCGAATGTCGTGTCTGATTTAACTACCATTGAATCATTGTTAAGTCAACATGAGGGAGTTGAAGCCTTTTCTTCTCGTTTTAGAACGGAGGCTTTTGGATTGACTGCTCATGGTCAAAGAGGTCTTAAACTGTTAGGGGTCAATGCTGAAAATGAAGCAGCGACATTAGCTTTGAAGCCTCGAATGGTGGAAGGAACATTCTTGCAGTCTGAATTGTCCTATCCTGTGCTTGTTGGACAGAAATTGGCTGATGATTTGAAGCTTAGACTTGGCTCCAAAATCCAGCTAAATTTCACCAATGTTGATTCGACTCAAATCTCGAAGAATTTCAAAGTATGTGGAATCTACAAAGTAGGGAATGATATGTTTGATGGCATCAATGTATTTGTTCCGATAGATAGAATTGAGAAATTGACTGGCACACACTTGGTCCATGAGATTGTCGTAAAATGCAGCAATCCTGAGATGATTCAGACTACAGCTGATGAATTGCAAGCTGCCAGTGCTGACAATTTAATTGAGAGTTGGATGACAAGATTTCCAATCATCTACACCAGTGTTGAGATGATGGATTCTATCATGTATGTACTAATGATTATCATCATTTTGGCTTTGCTATTTGGCATTATAAATACTTTGGTCATGTCTATTTTGGAAAGAAAAAGGGAGTTGGGTGTTTTATTGGCGATAGGTATGACCAAAAACAAAGTACGATGGATGATCATATTTGAATCTATAATATACGGAGCTATAGGAGGGCCTCTGGGTATTACAGTAGGTTATTTTACCATGATGTATTTTGAGAGATTTGGATTTGATCTTTCAAGTTTGGCCCAGGGAATGGAAGCATTTGGGTACGATCCTATTATTTATATGAACGTCAGTTTCAAATATTATATAGTGTATACAATGCTAATTGTGATTTCGACGATCATCGGTGGAATCTACCCCAGTAGAATGGCTACTAGATTAAACCCCATAGCGGCAATTCGTTCGGTATAAATGAAGAAATTATGAGTGCAAACAATGTAATAGAAACTAGAAGATTATTTAAGGTTTTTGGTGAGGGAGAACTCGAAGTAAAAGCGTTGAATGATGTAAATGTCGAAATTACTGAAGGAGAATTCACAGCTTTGGTTGGTCCTTCTGGGTCTGGGAAAACAACACTATTGAATATGATAGGAGGTTTGGATGAACCTACAGAAGGCAATGTGATTTTGAATCATCAGGATATTTCAGAGCTGTCTGGATCTCAAATGACTGAATTTCGACAAAAAAACATCGGCTTTGTTTTTCAGGCTTATAATTTGATCCCAGTATTGTCAGCTTATGAGAATGCTGAATTTATCATGTTGCTTCAGGGAATATCGGAAAGTGAAAGAAAAGAAAGGGTTTTTAAACTACTGAAGGAAGTTGGGTTAGAAGGAAAAGAAGGCAATAAACCGGGTGAACTTTCAGGAGGCCAACAACAGCGAGTGGCAGTGGTAAGAGCTTTGGCTGCCCGTCCAGCGTATATATTGGCGGATGAACCAACAGCCAATCTTGATAGTAAATCTACAGGTGACTTACTAGACTTGATGTATCGATTGAATCAAGAGGAAAAAATGACTTTCGTTTTTGCGACACATGATCAAAGAGTAATTGACAGAGCAAAAAGAGTAATCTATTTAAGAGATGGGAAAGTGGAAAAGGATGAGATACGTTAAAGTCTTAGTTTTTTCTTTTGCATTTGTTATTTCATTTCCTTCGCTGTCTCAGGATGAAGAATCAGGAATCGATTGGATGTCCTTTAATGGATATTTGAAGTATATGCAGACGCTGACTTTGGTGCCGGATACAAGTTTGTTTGTGGACAATTTGCTTCACAATCGCCTCAATTTTGATATCAACAATGGAGGTGCTTCCACATTAAAAGTGCAATTCAGAAATCGTATTTTTTATGGTGACAATGTAAGAAACATTCCAGGCTATGGAGAGTTGGTCAATCAGTATGATGGTGTTTTACCCTTGGAATGGTTGATTACTGACAATGAATCTGTCGTAATGAGTGTAATAGTGGATCGTCTCTTTTACGAGTATGCTTCAGAAAAATGGCAAATTCGACTAGGTCGTCAACGAATCAATTGGGGAATCAATACAACCTGGAATCCTAATGATATTTTCAATAGTTATAATATTTATGATTTTGATTATGAAGAAAGAGAAGGGTCTGATGCCATTAGAGTTCAGTACTACCCTAATTATAACTCATCGGTTGATTTTGCTTATAAATTCACAGATAGTCTGGCCACACATGTAGCTGCGATTCGGTATAATTTCAACAAGAACAATTATGACTACCAATTTTTAGCTGGAAAATTCCAGGAGAAAATAGCTGTTGGAGGAGGTTGGGCCGGTAATATCAAGTTGATAGGTTTTAAAGGTGAATTGACCTATTTTCATCCTTATACGGATGAAGGAATTGCCAATGTAAGTATGTCAACGGCCCTTGATTATTCCTGGCAAAATGGATTTTATTTAATGGGTACTTACTTGCTCAACACTTCTGGGACCAATGATGTGACTAATCCGTCATTAGATGTTGGTAGTGTACCTACAGCAGAAAATTTAATGCCTTCCAAGCACAATGCCATGGCCAATGCTTCTTACCAATTATCACCCATTATGTTTATTAATATGGGTGTGGTATATGGATTTGGAATTAACAGTTTAGTTGTATTTCCGACTTACACCATCAACTTGAAATCTAATTTTGACCTAGACATAATCGGGCAAGTATTTTTTCAAGAGTTACCAGAAGAATCTATTCAAAATCTAGGCAACGGTATTTTCGGAAGGTTGAAGTGGAGTTTTTAAACTGTTTTGCATAAAAAAAGTGCAATTCCTCCTTTGAGAAATTACACCTAACCTAATCTAACCTAACTGTATGACTATAAGATCATTTTTCTTTCCTAGAATCAATGTGCTTTTGAAGCTCCTCAATTGAAATCAATTCGTCTACATTGGTGTCAACTTTATCAAATTTTTCAGAAAGCCGACCTCTTGGAGCTTGCGACGCTTCTTCTTTATTGATAGATCCATCCTCGTCAGTGTCTAATTTTTCCATAATTTGTTCAGGAGTTGGACGAGAGCGATCTCCCTTTCTATTTCCTCGTTCCATTCTACCATTTTTATCAGCATGTGCTCGTCTGTTTTGTAGTTCCTCCAATGTGACCAGACCATTTTTATCTGTATCCAGGAAGCCGAACTTTTTATAAAGTTTTCCGCTTTCAGCCGTGCGAGCTTCTTCTATATCGATCTTTCCATCTTTATTGGTATCAAACATAGAAATTACTTGTTCCGGTGTGGGTTTTTCACGTTGTTTTTCAACTTGTGCGTTTACATTTTGGATATTCAAAAATGCCACAAATAAAAGGGCACTTGCGTAATATTTAATTTGAGTTTTCATGACTTATTATTTTTGTTGTATTTGCGTATTTGACAATTGAACTACGGAATGGTTTAATTTCGGATAGAAAAAATCTAAAATCAATTGGTAATTTGACCATGAAAATGAGAGGTTTTTGGAGCCTTCGTTTAATATGTGTTTTTATTAGATTATTTTGAGTTAACAAAAACAACGTCTATGAAACTGCCTTTTCTTAAGTCTGGTTATTTAAAAATTCCGTTGGTCCTATTGTTGATTCTGTCTAGCCCCTATTGGTCACTGGCTCAAGATGATGAAGTGATCGAGGAAGAAGCGCAATCCATGAGTATCACTGATTTATCCAATAGTATTGATAAAAGTGAGAGATGGATCAAATCTCTAAATAAGGAAATGGAATTAAGTCAGGAGTTGACTGAGTTGTATGAGGAATTTTCTATTAGAAAAGATACACTCATGAAGACGGTCAATAGTTATGAGGATGAAGATATTCTAATACTATCGTTTCAAGGTGTTGAAGGTTTGAGAGCTGAAATGGAGAAATATGAAAGTAGCATCTTGGATTATAAGGATCAAGTAGCTTCCAGATTGGATTTATTTCAAAGTACACTGAATAATTTAGAAAAGGAAAAAAATGAATGGATCGAAATTGAAGTAGAATATAGAGATGACGTTACGATCAATGCTTTATTGAGAGAACGACTGAAGCCGTTGATGGACAAGTACAACAGCATGATTGGCAGTACAAGTGAATTGCAAAAAGAAGAGCTTGTATATTTTAATTCCCTCAATGACATCAGTAATGAGATTACTCAAAAAATGGATTTGTTGGAAAAAAGAGAAAGCGATCTTCAAAATATTATTTTCCAGGAGAATGTACCCATCTGGAGTTTGTCATTGATCCCTCATGATAGTACTGCGGTTGCGGATAAGTTTAATAGGGGGGTGGGTGAAAGAAAAACGCTTATCGAAAAATATGTAAAGTATCATTATCAACTAATGGTATTTCATTTATTAATCATTATTGGATTGGTCTTGTTTTTGATAACGATCCGAAAAAATGCTAAAACCGCGTTTAATAAGCATGAAAGTGATGAATTAGGCCTTTTCCTCAATAAACCTATAGCCGCTGCCTATGTGATGTCTTACTTGTTCGTTGGCCCTATTTATGACACATTTCCTAAAGTAATTTTAGAGGTTGTCTTAGTTAGTTTGATTTTTCCGGTGGGATTTTTAGTGGCAGACTTTGTTAGTCAATTTCAGAAAAAAGCACTGCTATTATTTTTGATCATTTTCACAGCTTATCTGGGTTTGGAATTATTTCCTTTACTAACGCCCTTAGGTAGAATAATTTCAATTACCTACGAATCTCTAATCGTGGCAGCGCTGCTTGTCCTTCGTTCAAATAGTACGAAACTTTCACTTTCTGAAAATCCAGAAAAGGTCATACGTTTCGTCATAACGGTTTTCATTGGAACAGCTGCTTTATCAATCATTTTTGGGATCATCGGATCCGTTCAATTGTCACATATGTTGCTGACTGGCACTATTTTCAGTATTGGAATAGGCATTGTATTACTGTTATGGAATCATATACTTAAGTCGTTCGCTGTATTATTTTTTGAGCTACCATTTATCTCATCCATTCATGCGGTAGTAACAAAAAGAGAATTATTAGAACTGAGAGCTTTTCAGGTTATAGGAATATACTTGATGTTCTCTTTTCTCGAAGGCTCAGCACATCAATTCAATGTCAAAGACATTTTTCTGGAAACATGGGATAAAGTGATAGGACACCCTTATGCTTTTGGTGAATTACAAGTAAGTATTCAAGACTTTATCAACTTCTTTTTGGTGCTTTTCATCACTGTATTTTTGGCAAGATTTCTTAAGTATATGTTTGGTCGTGAGATCCTGACAAAGTTTAAAATGGAGCGAGGGATGCCCAATGCAGTCGCTACTACCATTTATTATTTTGTGGTGGTCATTGGTTTTTTTCTAGCCGCTGCGAGTACTGGTATTCAATGGAGTAAGGTGAACTTGGCTTTAGGTGCTATTGGTGTCGGTATTGGTTTTGGATTGCAAAATGTCATTTACAATTTTATTTCTGGGCTAATCTTAATTTATGAACGACCTATTCAGGTAGGTGATACCATTGAATTTGGGAAAATGATGGGGCCAGTGACAGAAATTGGTATTCGATCAAGTAAAGTATTGACTTATGAAGGAGCGGAAGTGATCGTACCCAATGGAAATTTGATATCCAACGAAGTGATCAATTGGACTTACACAGATCAACTTAAAAGAAGGGAATTGATTATTAAGACTACTTATAAAGCTGACCCAAACGAAGTAATAGAAACAATCAAAGGAATCTTAATTGAAATAGAAAATGTCTTGCCAGATCCGGGACCTTCTGTTTTGTTTACAGGTTTTGGAGATGGAACATTGGATTTTAGGGTGCTATTTTGGACTCACTTGGATGTTGGGTTAAGTACAGGTAGCAACGCCGCTATTGCCGTATACAATGGATTGGTTCAAGCAGGATATGAAATGCCATTGAGCAAAAGCGCTGTGGTTATTGAGCAACAGACTAAAAATTCATAGAAATGAAATTATTATTTCCTAAGCTCTTCCATATCATTGATAAGGTCATTCAGCCTATTGCACATTCTACCGTAAACCAATTTTACCATAAGTCGGTAAGCCAAAGCACCTGCCGCTGAAATAAAAAGTACAGTACCTAAAGAATATAATACTAATTCTAGGTACGGTTTATCCATGAGTTTTTCAACCCATTCTTGTTTTCTAAATATTACCCAATAAATTGGGATGATGAAAAATGGGTATAAAAAAATGAACATTTTTGTATAGGTTCGAATTGCGCTTTTGATGTAACCGTTGAATGTTTTCAAATATTGATAGCTGTTGCCTGTTTTATCAACAGTTAATATTCTTTCATAGATCTTCCTATTGTGGTAAAATAAAGCGCCCATCAAGATAAAAGTATAAATGGCCACCCACGTACTTCCGAGATACAAAATGTAGGAAATTAACCCTATGGTCACGGGTATCAAAGACCAATGATCGATAGCCAAAGCCTTTGTCATTTTGTCTATTAAGTGCTTAGATTTACGATTATACAAATCATTCACTTTCGGAATCACTAGGTCTCCACTTTTCAGAAAACCTTCGTTCCATATGTTTTCAATAGATTTTTCCATCGAGTAATTTTTTGAGCCTTTCTTTAATTCTTTTGATTCGTACACCAATATTGTTTTGATTGGTGCCAATTATTTCTCCTATTTCTTGGTAGGATTTTTCCTCTAAGTACAACAAAATCACTGCTCTATCGATCTCTGATAACTTTCTGATGGAAGCATATAGCTGATTCAGTGATTCATCTGAAAAAACGGGGTCTACCTCTTCGGAAATATTGGGTAACTGCTCAGTGGCTTCTTCTTTATTCTTTTTCTTTCCCTTTAGTAGTGTCAAGCAAACATTCAAGGAGATTCTATAAATCCACGTGGACCACTGAGACTTTTCTTTAAAGTTATCTTTGCTTTTCCAAATTTGAAGACAGACTTCTTGGTAATAGTCCTCATAGTCCTCTTGATTGTCTGTATATGCTCTGCAGATTTTAATGATGATTGCTGCATATGGCAATATCGAAACTTTATAAAAATCACTCGTCATAAAGGACTGTTTTCAGCATTCAGTTTTTGTGAATTACTCCGTCTTCAATTTTTTTCCAAAAGAAGATAAAAGGGTCACATGAAATCCTGCTGCCATAATTAGAACCAGGGTGACTGTTTTATATTCTTCAATACCTTTCATAAGGTAAGCAGAAATTAGTAGTACGGAAGCCCAGATTATGGCACTTATTATTTGAACTTTAGAGAAGGAGCGTAAGTTTTGGTGCTTTTCCATTTTGCTTTTTTCTTGTTTAGTAGAAGAAAAATAAAATACTTACACCCCTAAGGAATATTTTTTTGAAATATAGCTTTATGGTTTGAGAAGAATAGCGGAACTGAAATTTCAATTCCCCTATTCTTATCTCACTTCTCTCGCAGACGCCAATCCTTTTTGAAGGAGTGGAATTACTTCCTGTTCATAGGGTGTCTCCACAATTTGTACATCATCACCTTGATGTTTAAACACTAATTCTCGATACTGATCAAGACTCCAACCCTCCGTGTCAAGGTTTCCACCAGGAATGGGTTTTTTGGCTGCACTCCATCTACATGCACCTGGTGCGAAGAATACTACCGACCATTTTCTTGATTTTAGTTTTTCTATAAAATCAGCATCATCCGTTGTAGGTATGTATTCTACATTCCCCAAGAGTTGTGGTGCCACTTCTGCAAATTGTATTGAAAGCCTTGGGTCACACCCACGAGCCAATATGCTTTTTTTGATATTATCAACTGTACCTGATTGACCTTCCGTTAATTCTTTCATTAATGTCTTATTATTCATTTTCTCGTTTTTTTGTTAAAAAACAACAGCAATCAGGATTGGGATCGCTAGCGTTGCTAGAATTTTAATTCTGTTCATTTTTTCTAATAATTTATTTCGCCAAATTTCCCCAATTGAAAATCCATGTTTGCTTGTTGAATTTCCTCTTGAGTATTCATGACAAATGGTCCTCCGAAAGCGATTGGTTCATTAAGTGGCTTTCCAACTAAGACTAAATAGTCTGTGTTTTCTGAAATCGTGATTTCAATATTCCCATCTGAGAATTCCAAATCTGCAAGCTCGAACTGCTTTAAACGGGTTCCATTGATTTCCATGTTGCCTTCAAGGACATATACCATTACCTTTTCATTGGCTGGTAAATCCTCATAAACCATGGTTGATGGTTTTCCTATTACATGTGCGACAGATACTTTGGACTTGGTAGTCATGGGGCTAGTTATACTGTTGAAAGTACCTGTGACTACTCGAACTTTGTTATCCCCATCCATGTAGAAGGGCATGTCTTCGTTAGACACATTTTCTACTTCTGGTTCCGATAATTTTTCTATTTGCGGATTATTCACCCAAAGTTGCATTTCATGGAATCGCCCTGTTTCTTGATCTGCGTGCATGCTTCCTCCATGTATGATGCCTTTTCCTGCATTCATTCTTTGTACAGCACCAGAATCAAGTCTTACTTGATTCCCAATAGAATCCCTATGATCCATTCTGCCTTCGAACATAAAGGTGAGCGTCTCGAATCCTCGGTGCGGATGATCGTGTCCTTTTCCATCAAGGAAAAAAGACTTTCCAACGGGATCAGGGCCTATATGATCCATCATGAGAAAGGGATCGCTGTCTTTGAAATCCATTGTAGGAAATGTACGAGATCCTTTTACCCCAGGAATTACGCTTATCGGCTGACCTTTAATTATTCGATTAATTTTTCTTTTTATCATGGTTTAACAAATATTGTAGGTACAACAATTATATGAAAAAAATATTCAGATTTAGCGCTGACTGATCATTTCATAATTTCAATACATGGTGTAATTATGCACTTGCAACCTCCTGCACATTCTCTTCATTGTCTATTATTTTTTGTTGAAATAGGTCTAATTGTTCCTTGAATGAGTCAGCGATATCATCATTAGAAATTCCTTCTGGACTAAAGTTTTGATAGAACGACGGCAAAGAGAAACTCGCGACGATATTTCCACCGGCATAATTGAATCCTTTTTGAGCCAGATTTAAAACACCAGCTCCGCCTCCTGGTCCTGGAGATGATGACATCAAGAACATAGGAATATCATTCCATACGGATCGATCCATTCTTGACATCCAGTCATAGATGTTTTTAAAAGCAGTTGTGAAGTTTCCATTGTGTTCCGCCAGAGAAATAACTAGGCCATCTGCTTCATTTATTTCATTTTTAAAATTCTGGATTGCTTTAGGTATACCGTCCTGGTTTTCTCTGTCTGTACTAAATATAGGTGCTTCAAAATCATTCAAGTTTAAGACTTTTACTTCTGTATCACCAATTTGATTGGCGGTCCATTCAGCTAACTTTTGATTGATGGATGTGCTGCTATTGCTCGCTCCAAATGCTACTATCTTTTTCATTGTGCTATTCCTTTTTTTAATTTTGTAATTAATGACTTTAATTGTTTGGCCTCTTCAATACTTAAATTCTTAGCCATAGGCTTATGAAATTTTTCCACTACTTTGTCAAGTAATTCAAGTTTGTCGAGCCCATCCTTTGTAATGGTGATATCCATTTTCCTTCTATTGGTTGGACATTCATGCCGTACGACATATTTTTTTTCCGATAGCTTGTCAATGATTCTTGTGACATTACTCGAACGTTGAATCATATGGCTTAGGATTTCATGAACGGTTATTGGATTTCCTTTTTGACCTCTCAAAACTCTAAGAACGTTGTATTGAGGTTCGGATATTCCATATTCTTTCAATGCAACGCCGACTTTATCGGTAATCCAGTGACCTGTTTTAATCAATTCAAAAACTGCGCTTATGTAATAATCGGGTTTCATATATGTTATAACAAATATTGTATATACAAGAATACGTCAAGTTTTTCGAAATGTTGTCATTTTTAATAAATTATTTCAAGATTTTGTAATGATCCTGCTAATTAGGTCACTCATGAAGTATGAATGGAATTGGTAATATCATTTGGCTACTATTTGGAGGTATAATAGTCGCTATAGAATATTTTGTCGCGAGTATCGTATTATTCGTGACTATCATTGGGATTCCATTTGGACTTCAAACTTTGAAACTTGGGGTACTTTCGCTTTGGCCATTTGGACAAGATACCGTTCAGACTATTGAAGGACAAGGGTGCTTATACACAATAATGAATGTCATCTGGTTGATTACAGGAGGGATTTGGATTTGCTTAACACATATATTTTTTGGAGTGCTTTTAGCGATCACCATTATAGGTATTCCATTTGCTCAGCAACATTTCAAATTGGCTTCTTTGGCCTTAACTCCATTTGGTCGGGATATCGTGAAGGTGTAAAGGATATTTATTCAATGCCGTTACTAACCGTTATTAAAAGACAGTAATCAGGAGGCAATGAATATTTGGAGCGGTGGTGATGGCTAGTGCGCAAAGGCTTTAAAATTTTCTTGACTTTTTTGATTTTCCGAATTTGGTTCAGTACAGGCTGTTTTTTGGTCAAGAGAAATGAACGAGTAGTTTATTTTTAAGAGTTAAGTTTTCCTTTCTTCTGTCGTAATAACATCCACAGTTTTAATCGTCATTACGATGACTCTTATCAAGAGTTTGGGGAAGGAAGAGATGACCAACGAATCTCATTTTTAGTAATGGTGGTTGAGATTACTTCGTTACTCTCGTAATGACGGTTGTATTTTTAACCGTCATCGCGAAGGAAGAATGACTGAAGCGATCTTGTCATCGTATATAATATTGAGATTACTCAGATACACTAGTATTGACGTCCACAATTTTATCCATCATCGCGATGAAGATCATCCAGAGTTAGGCGAATGAAGAGATGACCCACAATTCTCATTTCTAGTAATGGTGGTTGAGATTACTTCGTTACACTCGTAATGACGGTTGTATTTTTAACCGTCATCGTGAAGGAAGAATGACTGAAGCGATCTCATCTTCCATGAAAATAGATACTACCTTCTGAAATATTTTCATGAACTATAAATTCAAAATTTTCATGACTTTTTTGGTTTCCCGCCTTGTCGGGACTGGCTGTTTTTCCTCAAGGAAAAAATGAACGTATGCTAAACTGTTATCGGTTCTGACAATCTATTGAATAGAAGTAATTCTTACAATTCTCTTACTTTTTGTCTTGAAACAAAAAGGTAACAAAAAATTCAAGGCTGTGAATTAATTTCTAAAATTCAGTTTGCTTCTCCATTAAATCCAAACTCGTTTCACTCAAACAGTGGATTTAACAAAGCCTGTCTCGAACTGAATTTCCAATCGAAATTTATTCAATGCCGCTTCTAAGAGTTCTTAAATTACATTAGGCGGGAGGGAATGAAAATTTGGAGCAGTGGTGATGGCCAGTGCGCAAAGGCTTTAAAATTTTCTTGACTTTTTTGGTTTCCCGCCTTGTCGGGACAGGCTGTTTTTCGTCAAGGAAAAAATGAACGTATGCCGAAATGTTATCGGTTCTGACTATCTATTGAATAGAAGTAATTCTTACAATTCTCTTACTTTTTGTTCCAAGGATAAAATGAACAGATTTTGATTTCTTAAATCTTTAAAATCTTCTGAGTCGACTCAGTACTACCATAAACAACACGTAGAAAGTACATTCCTTTCCGGAAACTTTGAATGTCAATTAGGAAAGTATTTAAACCTGCATCTACTTCAGTATAAGTTTGTTCATAAACGATTTGCCCTGAACTGTTCATCAAAGCAATTTGCACAGGTGATTTCGCTGGCAACACAGCCTGAACAGTAATGTTCGGTGTATCATCATTGATAGGATTGGGATATGGTGTTTCAATTTCAATTTCTTGTTCGAAATGTACACAACCTTCATTATTGAATAAATTGACATCTTCATAACCTTCTATATCATAGATTAGGGTGATACAAACGAACTCAATGTTGGAATCTTCAGCAGCTAAACTGAAATTTAAAGGCACATTTACTGATTGTTGGCGGCCTAATAATTCATCATAAGATTCAAATATGGACGATTGATTATCAATGTCAATCCTTATGTCAAAACCATCGATCTGAAGTGAACCATTATTACGGATATTGAGGTTGATATCAATTTTCCCGTTGGATTCGATAGTACTAATTTCAATGAGATCTAAGTCTAACACCGGTTCTGCAACTGCGATTTCAAAAGTGGTTGTATCGGAACAACCTTCATCGGTAGATGCAATTAATTCTGGGTAATAAGTTCCCATGGTTTGATAAGCAAAAGAAGGACTTTCATCATTGGAAGTTGTATTTTCTTCATCCATGAAGGACCAAAGATAGTTGGTTGCACCACTGGATTGATTAAAGAAATTAATAGCCAAAGGCGGTAAGCCTAAATCTGTCGATGGACTGAATAAAGCGGAAGGAGCGGGGTGAATGGTCAAAGTAGTGATGGAATCCGTTTCACAACCCAATTCATCAATGACGGTCAATCCTATTTCATACTCACCAGATTCTTTAAAATTAAGACCCGTTTGTTGTCCATTTCTAACTCCTAAATTACCAAAGTCCCAAGATCTTGATACGATGTTACCGGCGGTTGAAACGGAGATGTCTGTAAATTCAGTGAACTCATTATCACAGGTATATTCAACTTCAAAAGCCAAATCAGGTAGGTCGAATATTTCAAAAGTTTGCTCCAATACTGCCGCGCAAAGATTTTCTGCGGTAACGATCATATTGGCCGTATACATCCCTGCTTCTGAAAAGGTCTTTTCTGGATTCTGAGTTGTAAAAACTTCCCCATCAATTTGCCAAAACCAAGAAGAGATCGGATTTTCGGTTGTTGTTTCAGTGATATCTGCAAATATTGTTTCTGTTTCCAGGCAACCTAATTCAATGTCAAAATTTGCAATAGGTGAGGCATTGACCGTCACCGTTTGAGTAGCAGTGTTCTCGCAACCACCCGTATTGATAACGGTTAGGTTGACTTCATAATCACCGGATTCATCAAAGGCAAAATCGGGGTTTTCTATAGTAGCATCCCCAAAACCATCAAAGTCCCAAGTCCAGGAATCAATATTGTTTAATTGATCACCAGGCACAGAAGTATCACTGAATCCGATACTTTGACCTTCACAAGCCAACTCAGATTCAAAGGAAACTTCTGGGAGACCATTGATTCTAATTGTTCGGGTTATCGTATTGACACAGCCATCTGTATTTTCCATCCCTAGAATCACCTCATAATCACCAGGAGCTTCATAAAAGTGCTCAGGACTTAAAGTAGTACCCGTATAACCATCGCCAAAATCCCAGAAGGGATTGATAAGGTTTTCCCCAGTCGTGGAATTATTAAAGGCCGCCGTCTCACCGATGCATTCATTATCAATAACAAAGTCATTATCAGGTCCAGGGATAACCGTAACAGTTTCGGTGTAAGGCGTGGAACATCCAGGAATTGACATTGTGAGGGTAATGTCTTTATTGCCATCAGACAAAAAAGTAAAAGTTGTATCAATTTGGTTGCTATGGCCCTCTCCGTTAAAGTTCCAATCGAAAGTGACATCTGCTCCTTCAAAGGCAGAAAGATCGGTGGAATTGGTAAATCCGATACTTGAAAAAGAACAGTTGGGTGCTGAACTCAAATCAAAGCTAGGAGATGGTGGCACAGGGTAAATGCTGAAGGTATCTTGCACAAAGTTGGAGCATGTACCGTCATTAACGGTAAGTTTAATTATATGATCACCCACAGAACCCAAATCGTAGGTTGGGTTGGAGGAGTTACTGTCTTCTATGCCATCATTGTTGAAGTCCCAGGAGTAAGAGGCAATGTTTCCATCGTCAATTGCAGTGAAGTTGTTGGTATTGGCAATACAGTTATTATCAGTGGTAAATGAGATATTAGGGGCGGCATTATCATTGACTGTGATGGATTGAACACTTCTGTTTGTGATAGTGGAGTTGTCGTTAAAGGCATCCAAGAAGATGGTATATTGTTCAGGGTCATCGAATTTAACATTGCTAGGCACTGTTTCAGAAGAATATTCTACATCATAGCCACATTCATTGTGAAATTCTAGTTGAGATAGTTGATCAGAACCAACAGAAATTCCTTGGAAAAAGAAGGAGCTGTTTTGTTTGACTCCATCGAATGCGATCACATCTGAAAAGTCACCAAATCGTCCTAGATTATCTACCGCCACAATAGGAGCAGCGAGATCATCTTCAAAGTTGATTCTGTATATGTTTCCAGATCTAGAAGCAGCTATGCCATAAAAGTGAGCACTATCTTGCTCAATGATGATATTAGACCCATTGGTTATGTTGTTGTCTAAAGAGACCACATCAACAGTAGGGGTATTGGATAGTGCGTTACCAAAAGCGACTCTTTCGAGTGTATTTGTCATGGTGAACGCAAACCAGTTATCATCTTGTTTAGTAAAAGAGACCCCAAGGTGTGAATTATTAGTAGCGATGGAAGAGACCATTCCATCATTTGATATACTGCTACCAAAATTTACAAGAGTGAGGTTGGCAGTGTTGTTATTTCCAACGATTGCGAAGTAGTTGCCATCGTCAAAGGCAATGTCCAATCCTCTGGGTTTGTTCATTGGATTGGAATCCAGCGTCACTACTTCTGCTGTAGGGGCACTTGTGATGTCTATTCCAAAAGTAAGTCGGATAAGTTGAGAGTTGGAGTTATTGGTGACCAACCCATACCAATTACTATTCTCTTTGATTATTCTTACCGAGTAGGACAGGTTGAACAAGTCATCAGGGTTTCCTAA
>JAGDZN010000006.1:0-327160 GCA_049115835.1 Reichenbachiella sp. | reverse complement strand
CATGGTAGATATGAACATCCGTTCCGCATACTCCACAATAGGCAACGTCTAATCTTACTTCACCTGCGTTAGGTGAAATAGATTGACCTTCACCCAATTCAAATTTTCCTTTCTCTTTATAAAAAGCAGCTTTCATTTTATTTATGAATTTTTTAATTCCTAATTATTTAACACTTACAATCACTGAACTACCTTCCAAATCTTCACTTGAAACCGAAACTTCGACATCTCCTGTTAATAATCCAGCCTGAACCACCAATAATGCCCTTCCTTGTGAAGTGACTAATGAATTCGTGCTATGTTTCTGAACACTCATTGCAGACCCGTTATCCACACCCAATATTTTCAGGCAAGTTTCTTCTTTCGTTCTATTACTTTTTGCAGGGGAAACCGACTCAGATTTCTCACCATTTTCTACAGATGAAAGAGAAAAAGTCAATAGACTTTCATCATCTTTAACAGGTACTCCTTTCTCGTCAACCACTTGAGCGATCACATGAGCGACATCATTTCCATCCGCATTCAATAATGAATTATCGATGGACAGCAAAACCTTTGCAGGTGTCTTGGACGTATTCAATTGTTTTTCCAATTGAATATCACCTTTTGATCCTTTGACAATCAACTGACCTTCATCAAAAGGGACAGCCCACTTATAAATATGATCTTCAAATTCAGACAACTTCCTTTTCCCAAAACTCTTTCCATTAAGTGTCAATTCTAATTCTTCAACATTGGAATAAACTTCAATGGAGATGACTTCACCTACATTATAATTCCAATGGTTATTGACGTCATGCCATTCCCACAATGCGGTTTTCCATTTTTCGGGATTTTTAGCAACCAACAAACCTGTTTTTGGATCAATTTTGTTAATTGACTTTTCAAGTGTTTGAGTGGCAATGTGAATATGAGGATCATCATTCCACAATGTTTTCATCATATGATAAGATGGCTTTTTAAAACCAGCGTAATCAAGAAGACCACTTGCTGTACCTCTCTTTGGCCATGGTGCTCTAATTTCTCCTAAATAATCAATACCAGTCCAAAGAAATGTACCTGAAATCCATGGGCGTTCCATTACAGCTTTCCATTCATGATATTGAGCTAAATTTTCTGTCCCCATAATTACTTTATCAGGATAATTCTTATGCCCATAATCGTACAAAATCCTTCTGTAACTATAACCAACGATATCGAGAGATTTACCGTAATCAGTTTCATGGCTGGCTGAAGGAAGAATGCAATTTGCTACAACAGGTCTGGTAGTATCCATTTCTCTTGTCCATTCCGCCAATTTCTTACCTGTTTCTCCTATATCATACCTTCCTCTCGAAATCGTATCTATTTGTGTCCTAATTTGCTCTAAACTAAACGGCGGTTCTGACCAAAAATAGTTACCACTCCAGTCCATATTATCAAAAAATCCAGTAGCCGCAGACATTTTCGGATAAGTCCATTCAATTTCATTTCCAATACTCCATTGTATAATTGAAGGGTGATTTCTATGCGCAAGAATTACGTCTTTCAAATCTTTCTCTGCCCATTTCTGAAAATGCTCACCATAACCTTTGGTAACAAAGTCAGCTTGAACTTCCCATTTATTATGTCGTTTATCCTTAGGATTATCCCATTCGTCAAAGAATTCGTCTTGCACAAGAAATCCCATTTCATCACATAAATCTAGAAACTCTTCAGAACCAGGGTTGTGTGAAATTCGGATTGCATTACAACCTCCATCCTTCAATGTCTGAAACCTTCTTCTCCAAACTGCTTTAGGCACGGCTGTCCCGGCAAGTCCAGCATCATGGTGTAAACAGACCCCTTTGATTTTCATGTTTTCACCATTGAGGTAAAAACCAGTATCAGGATCAAATCTTATGTCTCTGATTCCAAATTTGGTTTCATATACTTGAGTTGAAATAGCGTTAACTATTACTTCCGTTTTAGCTACATACATATTTGGATTGTCGACATCCCAAAGTAGCGGGCTAGTTACTTCCAAAGAGTGAGTCATCACTTCTTTGGAATTAGCATCAATTTCAAAATCAGAATTTGATCTTCCTACTTCGTTTCCTTGCTTATCTACAATACTAGTTTGAATAACCCCTGTACTCCTTTCGCTGGAATTGTTCTCAAGTTTAATTTCAATATTGACTTTTGCTAATTCATCTGAAACCTCAGGAGTAGTTACGAATGTTCCCCAAATCGGAATGTTAACTTTAGGTGAAGTTATTAACTTAACTTCTCTGTAAATACCTGCTCCTGTGTACCATCTACTATCAGCATAACGCATATGATCTACACGAACGACTAGCAGATTGTCTTTGCCATTCTTATTTAAATATGGCGTAATGTCATAGGAAAATGGAGAATAACCATAAGGGTGAAAACCTAATTCTTTGTCATTTATATAGACAGTTGAGTTGTTATAGACTCCATCAAATAGTACAGAGACTCGTTCATTTTCATCAACTTTTAGATCAAAATGCTTTCTATACCAACCTATTCCTCCTCCATAAATATGGCCTGTGGCTTGAGCAGTTCCATAATTGGCTGAATCATATTCTCCTTCTATTACCCAATCATGGGGAACATCGATATCTTTCCAATCTTGGTCTGAAAAATCTGTTCTAAATTCTTTATAGCTGCTAGGGTCTTCAGTGACCTTAAATTTCCAACTTTGATCGAATTCTCTTTTCTGATAAGTGCATGATTGCCAAATCAAGGACAGACCCAACACTGACATCAACAAATTCCTTCTACTAATTTCCATTTTTTCTACTGTATTATAGTCTCATTAAGATGTGAAACCGCTTGGGTAACCTCTCTTTTTTTGTTCAGCTGCTAAAAAAAGACTACTGATTTCTGAACACAAACCAGTAGTCTTTTCAAAATGCTTTATTCTGGGAAAGGACGTACTTCCAAACGTTCAATAATAACATCATCGATAAACACAGTATGCTCACCTGTGATTCTTACATAGAATGACAAATACTGATCACCAAATATTGTAATTTCTGCTTCTCTCTTGACCCATTCCTTGTCTCTCCACCAAGGTTCAGTTTGAGCCGCAGGACCCGTTCCAGGTATTCTGATATCCCAGGTTCCTACTTTTGTTAAGAATGGATAGAAATACGGCGAAAACCCTAACCAATTATCAACACCTTCTCCTAGATCATCTGGCAACGTATAACCGTCATGATACATCCAATAAGTCAATCTAAATTTATCCCCATCGGCTGCAAAAAATCTATGATCACGATCATGATTATAATCCGCAGATTCATTGTGATTTGCCTTGGTTCTAATCTCACTCCAAACTTTTGTTGATGGCTCTCCAGTTCCGAATCCTTGTAATTTCAAACTTGAATTTCCTGAACGTGCTTGCTCATTTGTTATTTCCGCCGGGTTGTGCTCGGCAGTATTTCCCCAAATTGGGAATTCAGATGATCCAAGAATCCAGTCATCAATACTTTCCATTTCACCGTACAATTCTGCTATGTTAATAACTATCCACGTCAGCGAAGTTTCATCGAAGGCCGCGGCCGGTTTAGCGTCAATGGACTGTAGGTTTCCTGGTGTATAACTCACCAGAACCTCATCTGAATTATAAAGTCTTTCGTCTAGTTCCAATAGCACTTTATGCTTCTCTCCTTCTCCTCCTAAGGTCACATTAGTTACCGTAAAAATCTCATCAAAATCCCTTGGTATACCAATATTATCGATAACCTTGTTTTTGACTCTAACCTCAAAATTAGCTGCTTCATCAGTTGGTACTGACATCGCTCGGCTATATTCAAGCGCAATGGTAGTTGAGTTTTCAGCAGTGATTCTATCTAAAATGATTGGTCTAGAAGAAGGAATTACTTCTAAATATTCACTGTAGTTCAATATTCTTTCTCCTTCTGGTTTAGGTCTTGATGCTTCAAAATTCACATCAAAAACGCCAAGGTCGTTATATTTCACATCGACAATAGAATCCGGATCATTGATTATCACAGATTCTGGACTCCCACTTGGCGTTGACCACTTGAAAGTATTTGCTGCACCTGTAGATACATGTTTGAACCTAACAAGTTCTCCAACCATGAGTTGATTTTTAGCTCCATTTCCCATTGTCATTTCAATACTGTCAGTACCATCAAGCTTCACATAAAAGGCTTGTAAATCGGTACGTACAGAATCCACAACGGTCACAACAAACGTGCTATCCAAGGTCTTTGAATCCATCTGAACTGAATCTTCCCAATTCCAAGGAAAATCTTCAAAGGTGTGCGTAAGGTTGATATCATATTCTCCAACCTGCGAAAATGTCACTGTGACATTTGGTTCCGTTGAAGATGAAATATCTGTGATCTCTCCACCAGGGAAAGACCATTCCCTTGAAACTACCCCACTTGATAAGTCGGCAAAATTTTCTGATCCATTTATTTGAACCATTGGATTATTATCTCCAAAACCGGTAGTCAAGTAAATTGAACTCGGCGAACCAGTTGGTCCTATGTAATCTTCTTGACATGAAAAAGCAATCGCCAAAAGAGAGACTAATAGCCCTGCTTTAAATATATTGTTATATGATTTTTTCATTTTCGAAACAGATTAAAGGTTATTGTTGTTAAGAAATTCAGATTCTGGAATCGGATAATAATCATGTGTATCGGGACTATATCTTTCCAATTGAACCGTAGCACTTGCATAGCGAATAGTTGCATCCGCCAATTTTTCTAGTTCAATACAACTCTCTCCACAAAATTCTAAATATCCGTTTGAAACCATTTCACCAGAATCTGGATCTAATTCCATGTACTTGTGATCATCTTGATTTTCAAATGCTTCTCGTACTAGACCCCATCTCACTAAATCATTCCATCGTATACCTTGTCCTTCAAAAGAGACTTCCAATACTCGCTCGACCATTTGTATATGACTAAGTAAAGAAGCAGCATTCAGAGTGGCTTGCGGATAATTCCCCAACGAACTACCCCTTTTATGAAATTGTGGAATCCTTCCATTGGCTGATGCATAATCAGCCAGTTTGATCACTCCGGCACGTTCCCTAACCAGATCAACATAAGTCAATGCTTCGTTCAAATCAGGAGAACTTCCACTCAACACAGCTTCTGCGTACATTAAGTAAACATCTGCTAACCGTATCATTCTTGCGTTGATTCCAGATCTCGAAAACCCATCTTCACTGACCGCTTCATACCAATGGGTTCCTTTTTTCCAATAAACACTTTCAGCACCCCCATTGAACCAATCGGCTAATTCCCTCAAGTCTCCATTTCCATCTTTTTGATAATAATTTCCATCTAGAGGACCATCATCTTGTCTAAGAAATGCAATTGACCAATAGGCTCGAAGTGAATAATTATTCCCTGCATTCGCTGCGAAAGCAGGATCTATTTCATCACTTTCATAAAGTTCATTCACCCAATGAGTAGGTACCACAGTTCTCCATCCACCTTTTAATTGAGGTGCAGCTTGTTTTGCTTTTCCTGTTGTTTCGCCTCCCATTGTAGTACCCACATCTTCTTTAGAAGCCATTGGAACACCAGGGTTGAATGTGTCGTTGAAACTAATTTCAAATATTGATTCCTCATTGAATTCATTGAGCGAAGTGAAGTTATCTCCAATATCAGGTGTCAAACTATAGAGCCCTGAATTGATAACTTCTCTGAAATAATAAGCTGCGGAATCAAATGCTTCTGTACCTGCAGATGAAGTTGGACGAACATCATATAGGTGAACTTTTCCTAACATACTTGCTGCTGCTCCCCATGTAATTCGACCTAAATTTTCATTCCCACTCCAAGTAGTAGGTAGTACACTCATCGCATAACGCAAATCAGGTTTTACTACTTCATCTATTACGGTTTGTCTTTCCTGAAACTCTCCCTTTAATTCCTCTGCCGATTCGGGAATAGAAGTATGAATTACAGCACCTCCAAAACTATTGGCAATCCAGAAATAGAAGGTAGCTCTTAAGAATCGAGCTTGTCCCATAATACGATCATGAGATTCTTGAGTAAAATCACCTTGTGCTGGAAAATCTCCTAAGTACTGTATTACTTGATTCGCTCTATTGACACCAATATACAATTCTTGCCATTTAGCATTAACGTAAGGTGTACTTTGGTTCCAGTTTAATTGATGATGCGCATAAGTTCCATAAAAATCAAATGATCTTCCAATATCTGATCTTATGTTTTCATATTGAGACATCTGTCCACCTCCTGTCGCTTCATATTGTAAGGCACTATATGTTGCAATCAAACCACTTTGAAAATCAGCTTCAGATTGCCAAAATGATGTTTGTGTTATTTTGTTTGGATTTTGTTCATCCAAAAAATCATCACTACAGCCAAATACAAATGCAAGGCTGAATAATATCGTTTTATATATTTTATAATCGTTCATTTTCATAACCATTGATTTTAAAATTTGACTTGTAATCCCACTAAGAATCTTCTAGATACTGGATAATTACCTCTATCTACCCCTCTATTGAAGATGCTGCTTGAATAACCAATTTCCGGATCAAAACCAGTATAGTTTGTAAAAGTCAGTGGATTTTGAGCACTGAAATAAATGCGACAAGTCTCAATTTTATCCTTGAATACAGACTTAGGTACTGAATAACCAAGTGTAATGTTTCTCACTCTCAAGTAAGTACCATCTTCCAGAAAGTAATCACTCCAAGTTCTAAAATTCAAACCACCTGCATTATTTCTATGAGAAGGAACCGGTGAATCAGGATTGGCTGGCGTCCATTGATATAATAAATCTTGATGCCTTCCAGACTGATATGCATAAGCTCTTGAACCATTGTATACTTCCGTGCCATGTACATAGTACAGTTGAACGAACAGATCAAAGTTTTTATAACTTGCATTCAATCCAAGACCCATTTCAAAATCCGGTGTACCCGAACCAGCATAACGTCGGTCACTACTATTGATTACACTGTCACCATTGACATCTACATATTTTAAATCTCCAAGCGCAAAACCACCGCCGATAATTGAACTATTATAAGCGTCAAGCTCTTCCTGATCACTTATGATTCCATCCGTTGGAATTAACAAAAAGGCGCCAACTGTTCTGTTCAAAGACAAAAATGTAGTATTGTCAATTCCAGGACGATTTACAATTGGCAGACCTCCTCCCAATGCAAATTCTCCAAATCCTTCAGGCAATTCGGTAACCTCATTAGAATTCTTCGAGAATGTTCCCATGACATCCCATTGAAAATCTCCTTCTTTATCATTGTAACCAATGGCCAATTCAAATCCTTGATTGACCATGTCTCCAATGTTTTGATATACGGTTCTATTTGTATTTCCACTGTTAGGAATCCAGGTCCCTACAGAAGGAGCCAATTCTACTGGCAACAACATGTCTTGTTTAGAATTCTTATAAACATCTGTCACGACCGTCAACTTTCCTCCAAAAAAGGACAAATCCATTCCAATGTTTCTAGACAAGTTTGTCTCCCATTGAATATCTGGATTAGCAAATGCTCTTTGAATAGATCCAGGGACTAATACACCATCAGTTTCTGTTCCAAATGGATAATTAGAACCTTCATCAATTTGAGCAGTGTACAGATATGACGGGATATTCTGATTTCCAACCTGAGCATAACTTGCTCGAAGTTTCAAACCATCCATAACACCCGATAAACCTGAACCAAGAAAAAAGCTTTCTTCACTAATATTCCAACCTGCTGAGAATCCAGGGAATATTCCATATCGATTGTTTGGTCCAAAATTGGAAGAACCATCTCTTCTGATACTCGCCGAGAATAAATATCGCTCCTTGTAGTTGTAGGTTACTCTTCCAAGCATCCCCACCAAGGTATTTGCCCATTTAAATTCTGGAGAAACATTCACGATAGCATTTCCTGAATTGAATACTGCTGATGAATCAACTGTGTTTTGTAAATTCTGAGTTGAAGTAGATTTTTCAGCTGTATAACCTACAGTAAAATTGAAATTATGATCGCCAAAGCTCTTTGCATAATTCAATATGTTCTCTAATGTCCACTTATCACCTTCTGTTGTAGTCTCTAACAATGAAGCGTCTTCTCTAGATGAAAGACTTTCTAATTCGCCATTGGCAGCATAAACTAAGTATTTCGGTTGCCACCATGTCCGATCATTGGTATTTTTATTCCCTCCTGCTCTAACCATAAATGACAGTCCATCAATGATTTCATACTTCAAACTCAATGCAGCATTCATTGTAGTTGCATTTCGCAGGTCTTCGTTAACCATTTGATTTCCGAAATTTCCAATATTTTGCGGGTTCGTATAGGGCAAAAACACCTCATCCTGCCCTACCGGAAGCGGAACATATGGACGTTGCGAAATAGCATTTTGATAAATTCCAAAAGGTTCAATTTCTCGATCAGTAACTCTATATGCGAAACTGGCAAAACCTTCGAATTTTCCTTTTACAACTCTGGTGTTGAACCTACCACTTAATCTTTCATAATTTGAGTTTTCAAGCATTCCATCTTGAGCAAAATAATTGACCAATGCGGAATACGTAATTCCTTTCTTTCCACCGGAAATAGATAAATCATGGTTGTGCATTGGTGCGTTATCCTTAACCACAGCCCCAACGAAATCTGTATGTCGCGTTAATGCACCTGGATTCAATGATGTAATCTGACTCGTGGTTTGATCTAACATTCTTTGAGAAGCCTCATCTCTTGAAATAGCGTCTTCAGTACTCAATAATGGAACACCTGAGGTAACATTTTGAACACCATAGTAACCGGAGTATTCAATGTTTAGGAGTTTTCCTTCTTTTCCATTTTTAGTTGTGATCAATATTACACCATTAGAAGCTCTAGTTCCATAAATCGCAGCAGATGCTCCATCCTTCAAAACTTCGATAGACTCAACTTCAGCAGGTGAAAGATTAGGGTTACCATTATAAGGGATACCATCAACAATATATAATGGACTGGCTCCACCACTTGAAAAAGATCCTAATCCTCTAATCTGGATATTAGAAGATGCACCAGGAGAACCAGAACTTGCCTGAACATTCAAACCAGCAACAGTACCCTGTAAAGAAGTATTCACATCATTGGTTGCCGTTTTTGAAATTACATCTGCTTTAATTGAAGTTACAGCGCCTGTCACTTCTTTCTTTTTCTGTACACCATAACCAACTACAACAATTTCATCAAGAGCCGTTACCTCTTCTTCTAATTGAATATTGATTTGTGTACTATTTCCAACAGCTCTTTGAACACTGGAATAACCAATAAAACTATATTTGAGAATTACTTCTCCATTCTCAACTGTTAATTGGTAATTCCCATCAATGTCTGTTACCGTACCAACAGTGGTTCCAACAGCTAACACCGTCACACCAGGAATACCCATACCATCAGAGGCTGCAGTCACAGTACCCGATACTTCTATCTGAGCAAAAGCAAAAGACCCTGATAATAGAAGAACAACAACTAAGAGTTGCGTCTTACATTTAGATAAAATTCGTATCATGCATTAAGTTTATTTAGTCTAAAAATCATTCTCATTTCTTGGATCCCATCACAAAAGCAATTTCAATAATACTCGAAGCACTAAAAGAAATTACACGCTTTTGTCTATGGTATTCATAAGTCAAATATTACACATCTATATAATTATCCAACAATACATCACTAGACATAAACTGTACAACCTGACAAATAACAGTAAGTAAACTGTCATTTAGTTAGTGAAAAACGGCCTGAATAACTAATATTACGGTCTATGACAGATTTTACTGAATTATGAACCATAAAAACACTAGACATATTCTCCTAAGTTTATTTCTTATAAGTGCCCAGTTATGTCTAGGGTATAATGAAGATTATGACTCTCTTGCTCAAGAATATTATAATTCTGCAGAAGCTTTAATGTTTGAGGATCCTGATAGCTCTATCTATTTTTATAACAAATCCTTTAACACTTACAGAAATCAAAATGATACTTTAAAATTAATTGAAGTATTAGTTAGCTTATCTGAACTTCATGCTCATAATGGCAATTTTGGCATAGCATATGACGGTTACTGGGATGCTCTTTTATTAGCAGATGCTATAGATCATGCCGGGGCTAGAGCCAGTGTATACAGTGGACTCGGTTGGTTGTATATTTTGTATGAAAGAGAAGATGAGGTGAAAAGATACTTCAATGAATCCATTAAAATTAATAAGGAAAGGATTCGGACCATGAATTTTAACAGGCAAGTATTAGTTGATGACTATTACGCTTTACTTACATTTTATAGAAAACAGAAAAACACAGAAATGGCAAGAATTTATGCTGATAGCTGCATACTTGCTAACTCAGTAGGAAACAATACAAATCCAATTACCGTGTATCTTCAAGCTGAGATTGGATATATATTATATCAAGAAGGTCAATATCAACAATCGTTAGATACACTTGTCGTTCTAAATGATTATTTCGACAGAAATCTGCATAGTTATTTAGTTATACTGCATTATTTCATTGGTGAAGTACATCAGTCACTTCAAAATTATGAAAAAAGCGAACAGTACTACCTAAGTGCCATTCAAGCTGGTATTGAGCACAAAAGTCATTCAGACATATTTCCAGACATCTATCTCCAGTACTCAAAATTGCTTCTCAAAATGAAGCAATATGAAAAGGCATACGACATGCTAAAAAAATCAATCGAATTGGATCAAAGAAATTTTGATAGTAGAGGAACTGACAATCAACGTTTTCTAGAAATCAAAGATCAATTCAGAATTCAAAAAGAGGAAAAAGAAAAGTTTGAGCAAGAACAAGCACTTCTACGGTTTCAACAAGAAAAGACCATCTCGAAGCTCGAAATAACGGTACTCTATGTTGCTGTAGCTTTTTTATTCATGATGATTTTTGTGACCTATCGTTATTTCAGAATAAAATATAAGGCAAAAAAGAAGCTACTCTATGAACGAAGGGCTCTTGAAAAAGAAAAATCCAGAGAAGTTCTCGACATTAAGAATAAGGAACTTACCGCTTCTGCCTTACAAGTAATTCAAAAAGAAGAAATGCTGGCAGACCTAAAAGAAGACCTCATAAAACTCAAAAGCAATCCAGATGCTAACGCCATAAACCGTTTGGCTAAAAACATTAACACAAGTACATCTAATAATTGGAAAGAATTTGAAGCCCGATTTGTATCAGTAAATAAAGGATTCTACACTGGTTTAAACAAAAGATTCCCTAAACTGAGTCAAGGTGATCAAAAAATTTGCGCCTTGATTAAACTAAATTTTTCTAGCAAGGATATGGCCAAATTACTCGGAATTTCTGTTGAAAGCGTCCACACAACTCGATATCGATTACGTAAAAAACTTGATCTTGACCGAAAAGATAACTTAGAAGAATTTATCGCTAGTATCGGTTGATACTAATGTGAAATTCCATCACTCTCTAATTATAATTTGGGTCTTTAATACTTCTCCGTTTCTTATAGACAGAATATAAACACCCGGCAACTGATTCTGAAGGTCAACTTTAATGTTTTGAGACACTGTTTCGGTCTTGAAGATGTTTCTTCCTGATAAATCATTCACCTCCACCAAAGTATTTAATTGACTTGTCCCTAATTCAATATTTAGCCAACCGCTTGTAGGATTAGGGAATACATTGATATTATTAGATAAATCTTCATCTGAATTCAAAATGGGGCCCGTCAAAATAGATTGAACTACATAAGCAGGGTAATAATCATTAGCTTCAACAGATATATAATAGTCTTTCTGGAAACTAAAATTCACTCCGTCCAATACGATCATGCCTTCATTTATTATGTATTCCGACGATTCCATTTCAATGCCATCAATCTTAATTAGAGCAACGGCATTTCTCCAATCAAGATCATCATTAAAGGTCAATTCCACATCATTATTGGCCGCAGTATTCACGCCATCAGCGTTCAGAATTGGAGACTCAAGTATAGTTTTTGTTTCCCATGAAATGGGGTCATTGGCAAACCTATTTCCTTCCTTTCTCAATAATGATGCTCCCTGTCCATCTGCTTCTATTGGCCAAGGCGATTGATCTAAATATCGCACTTCTTCCACAAGGATATATTCGAATTGAGAAATATCATCTTTCGTATATTCCGGACCAGGTTTATAGATACCTAATTTTTCTCCAGAGTTGTCCAAACCTCCTGCCATGTTGAAAACTTTCGCAACTGCATTCAACCCCATTAAACTTCTAAAAGTTTCAATTGAAACGGTGTCTTGAATAATATATATCAACTCCTCAGATTCAATGGAGGTACCCAATGGAAACTGGAATTTCACCCCTTCAATCTTCCAAGTATTTTCTTGATTATCTTCGGAATAAAGGTTGATAGATTCATCAGCCATATTTTTTACGGTCAAGAATTCAGGAAAGCCAGGAGCTGGATTATACATAATTTCAGAGAAAATTATTGGCCCAACCAAAGGACCACTATTTTCTAAACCAAAAGTTGTTTTTTCCAATGCTATGAAAAAATTGTTCTCCTGACTATTCGTATAGTAACCGATACTTACCCCTTCATCTACTTCGTCATATTTTTCGCCAATACTATATCCGGTCAGTTTCATATTTGCATCTCCAGAAAACAGATAAACTGATTCTCCATGCGAACTTAAAGAAAAGGCTGACCCAAACTCATTAGCGTCATATTCCAATTGATCTCCTACATAATGACCATTTTCAAAAGCTAAATAACCATTGGCTGGTATGACAGTACCAGTAGGAATTTGCCATTTTGAAGGAATGTCTTTCTCATCCGTCAAAAACCAATTTCCAATTTCTACCTCTTCTCCATTCGGATTGTACAATTCTATCTTATCGACCAATGGATTTGATGTATTTGCCAATATTTCATTGATAATTATTGGACTAATAGTTGATTCAGGATCGTCCATATAGGGAGATCCACCGACTTCTGTCGATGTACGCCAATATGATGCTAGCATAGGATCTGTTGAAGGATTCATTTCTATAGCAACCAATGAATTACCCAAGCCGTCAGCTGATAATGGCCATGGTGCGTCATCGTCGTATTCTATTGAAATAACTACACGTCCCGTAGAATTATTAATATTGATTAATTCTCCGCTGTTTTTTAGTTGACCTGAATATTGACCATCTGCGTGTAAGCCATAATAATTATAAAATGCGGAAGTATCTGAAGCAATTACAACAAACTGATTCGCCGGTATTTCGAGATTTCCAAATTGAAATTCTATCCCTTCAGAAATTGATACTTGTGATAGATCAATTGACTCATCACCTATATTTTTTAATTCTAAAAATTCTAAATCAGATCCATTCACTAAACCTTCGTCCTGAGGGTTATAATGTATTTCAGTAATCTTTAAATTCTCCAAATTATCATCCAACGAAATATTTAAATCCAATAAAGGGCTCCATTCATCTCCATTTTTGATTCTTGCTTTAAGTGTACCTAATTCTGAAATGGTTATCATTCCATTGTTAGCCAATTGAATAGCATTCAGAGAAAGTCCTCCCCCTACCAATCGAGGATCCGATTCGTCCAGTGAATAATAAATTTCACCAATGCCAGCACTTGGGTTGGCTAGAGTGACTTGATCCCCCCGATTTAATACCAATGAATAGTTTCCTACTTCTTCACCATTATAAATAACAGAAGGTGGGTTTAAAGATGAAATCAAATCTAATTCCTCAAATTGACCTAACACTATGTTCGTTCTAACTGGGATATAGTTTTCGAACAGCCAACTTACATTATTCTCCCAATTTTGTGGTGTATTCTCGGGTTGCCAAGAAATGGTATTTCCCCATCGAGCTGCCTCTGCGATAACCGCCATTTGTATTTGAGCCTTCCTCTTATCAAATGCATCTTGTACTTGATTTGGCGTAAACACTCCCATATTTTCATAATGCCTAAATACTCTATCGGCCAATTTGATGCGGTATTCTTGATTTTCCATCAAATTTCGATGAATCGTAATTGGGTTGAGAAATTGAAATTCCTCAGAGAACCAAGTATCATCCTGTTCTAACAATGGAAAACTTTCAGTTGTACTGTACATCGTTTTTTCAAAATCATGCACAATCCATTTAAAACCATCTGGGTTTACCTTATTGTAAATGCCGATAAAATTATTTGGGCGAACTGTATGCCCCCATAGTCCTTCCCAGGTTACTCCAGGACCATCAAGACTCCCTACATAAAATGAAATCAACAAATAGTCAATTAGGTTTTCAACATCCAGAAGTCTTTCGAAATTCTCGTTGTGAGACCCATCGGGATTCATGCCTTGAATAGAAAAGTAATCTTCATTAGAGGCTACCCCAGCAATGATATGATCCCAAAGGCGTCTAGCTGATTGATCATCACCAGCAATAGCACCTATTTTCAAATCCTCTTCAGGCACGGGTACATTTTTTCGTGGTTTGATAATATCATAATCATCTTTATCACCTTTTAAATACGTTTCTGCAAAGTTCTCTTCAGCTCGTTCCTGTATCTGAAAAAGTCCCCAATACATGCCATTGAGGTAAAGATGACAGTATCGACTCTTCGTATAATTCATGCCCATTTTCCCTTGTATGTCTCGAGCAACCACCTCTTTTAAAAAAGTAACGGTACTATGAGACTCCTCAGTTTGCCATGAAGAATTTTGAGCTGTTCTGAAATCCAGTCTCTTGAATTTGTCGGTTCCTTCATCTCCAAAAATTGGATATTCCAGATTTTTATCACCGTATGAATCACGAAACATCAATCGAAAAGAATGCTTCCCATTTCTTGGTAGGCGACTGTAGCGTCCTCTGATTCTTATTCCCGCATCAATTTGAAAATCATCGTTGGTATTTGGGTCTATCATTTCTACAGATACAGGTCTTTCCCAACCATCTTCCAATGCATTCATAAAAATACCTTTTGTATTACCAAACATGTCTTCATAGTCTGTTACTAAAGAATAGGAAGGAATGGCTTTTAAGGCATCATCCATTAAATCTTGATATGCACTGTTTTCAGTAATACTAGGGGACATATCATAATCTATATTTTGAGGGTTACCCAAACCTGGCCAGCCAAAATTTGCATACGGTTCTTGCCAGTGACCGCCTGGATCAGATTGTTTTAAAACTTCATTCACAAAAATAAAACTGTGGGTTCTAACCTCACTCATTGAAAAATCAAGCGATTCCACCACTGCTCTAACCACTACAACGGGCGTTTTTCCTCCCCTATTTTCATCACTTTCAGGATTGATCATAATACTAGCTGGAGATGTAACGGATATGGCAGAATTTGAAAAACGAGGATCACTTCCATCCAAAGTGTAAATAATCGTTGCATTGTTATGACTTGAATTTAATGACAAATCAAACGGATCGATATACATCCCTCTTTTGTGTGAAAAATCAGGCTTATCAGCAATCATGCCCTGATTATTCTGTTTGAAATTAGCAGTTCCAAAATAGGCAGGATTTCTAGAAGAATTATCGGTTCGCGCATACCAAGCTAGTTTTCCTTCTCGGTTTCCATCAATATTATCATCATCATTAATATGGATATCAAAACCCAATAATTGACCATTAACTATTGAGTTTCCATCAAGGTCTAGCAATGACAGCGGAATACTCATTTCGTAGAAAATAGTATCATTAGATACTACCTGTTGAGACACAACACCCGTGACATCACCATGTGAGACTTCATAAGCGCTAGCATCCGCATATCTTAATTGAAATTGGAAATCATTGGTACCAAAAGATGAATTCTTACTGTTATCACTATCAATGAAAATCTCAATACCATCTTCATTCCATACATTAGATTCCATATCAGAATGGAAAACATCGTCTTTTACTAGAACTATTAGATAGAGATTATTTGTATCCCAAGACATTTTAAATTTTCCAGACAAATCCTCTTGTGAAGAAATTGTTCCAGCATTATTCCTATCAATACTTTCAAAGTCTATAGCATCCCATGAAGCATCAATTACTCCATCAATAACGGGTGGTTCGGAAATCTCTGAAATGGTAAGGGTTTGTCCAAATAATGAAAAGGAAAAACCTAAAAAAAGAAGCAGTGAAGATATTTTTTTAGACACAATAAATTCACCTTGCATACAATCAATCATAATTTCATTCTAGTTGAAAATCTAAAACTACGACTTAAGAACGTTGAACTTATGCATTCCATACATATTCAATCAGATGTTCAGATCATGTCTAGTTTTTGTATTAAAAATTTATTGGCAGCGTATCCTCTTAAAGGATGAGAAAAAAAATTCAAAGGATTGAGTCTTGTGATAAAGATTTCTTTGGGTAATAAAAAACCCTCAAATTTCACAATTTGAGGGTTTCGATATGTGGGCCCACATGGACTCGAACCATGGACCACCTGATTATGAGTCAGGTGCTCTAACCAACTGAGCTATAGGCCCTTCAAATTAGTCTTTCGACTACCTTGAATTTGGGAGTGCAATGTTACATATTTGCCCATTATTTCACAAACAATTCTTTTGAATATCAACACAATCATTTTCGATCTGGGTGGCGTCATTATAGACCTCAATGAACAAGCGACTGTCGATGCTTTTTTAACATTGTCAGGAAAGCCCCTGCAGCAAATAAAACATCTTTATGAATCCTCCGACATCTTTAAATCGCATGAAAGGGGTTTGATTTCAAATAATGAATTCAGAAGCAAACTGAAGGACTTATTGGAAATTAGTGTTTCGGATATTGAATTGGATAAGGCATGGAATGCCATGCTTGGGGAAATCCCAATTGAACGCTTGAAATTACTGAATCATCTTAAAAAGAAATTTCAAATTTTTATTCTTAGTAATACAAACGACATCCATGAGACTTTCTTCACCCAAAAAGTGAAAGATGTTTCAGGAAAGTTATCTTTAAGAGATTTTACAGATCAAATATACTATTCGCACGAATTACATCTAAGAAAACCTGATCAAGAAATATATGAGAAGGTTTTGCAGTTATCCCAAATTGACCCAAAAGAAACTTTATTTTTAGACGACAAAAAAGAAAACCTTTTAGGTGCTGAATCAGTTGGTATTCAAACCATGCATGTCTCTGACCCCAATCAAATATTCGATTTAGAAAAATATGTCTGACGAAAAAAAGACTAAAAGATTAGTCATACAAGCTGTCTTATTTATTGTCACTTTGGGCACAACAACTTTGGCTGGGGCTGAATGGATGACTGGAAGGTTTCTTTTCTCAGGAGAGCATTCCCTTACATGGGATGATTATTTCTCAGGTCTCTATTACTCTATTCCTTTTTTAGGCATACTCACCGTTCATGAATTTGGACATTACTTTATGGCTAAATATCATAAAGTCAAAGTCACACTTCCCTTTTACATCCCACTTTGGTTAGGGTTTATAGGAAGTGTTTCGATAGGAACTATGGGCGCCTTGATAAAAATTAAAGACACGATCATAGACCGTAAGAAATATTTTGATATTGGTATCGCTGGGCCTTTAGCTGGTTTTGCAATTGCCCTTTTTGTCTTAGCCTATGGTTTTAGTAATCTTCCTGAACGATCATACATCTACAACATTCATCCTGACTATGAGACTTTTGGCGACCACTATGAAGATGAAGTATATACATACGAATACAATGTTTTTAGACATCATAGAGCTTATTTAGAATTTAGAGCTGAAGATTCAATTGCTTATAGTACAGAACATGGGGATATTGACACCTGGGAATTTCCTGAATTTGAGCCTTTTGATTCTTATGAGAGCTATTCTATGGGCACAACAATTCTATTTGAATGGATGAAAATTTGGTTTGTAGAAGACCCAAGTTTAGTCCCAAACCAATTTGAAATCATGCATTATCCTTTTCTGTTTGCTGGATTTCTAGCTTTGTTTTTTACATCTTTAAATTTGATCCCTATAGGTCAACTAGACGGCGGACACATATTATATGGCTTAGTCGGTGCCAAAAAACATCGAATCATTGCTCAAGTGCTTTTTGTTGCTTTCATGTATTTCTCAGGGTTAGGTCTTTTTAATCCTTACAACTTTTCTGACAACATGTTTAATGAATTGTTGTATGTAGGTCTATTGTACTTTAGTTTTTACAGTTTCTCTCCCAATGTCAAAGACAGATTAATGTATGCGCTTGGGATTTTTGCATTACAAATTTCCACAGTAATGGTATTTCCAACAGCTGAAGGAAATTCAGCATGGTTGCTTTTTGGATTTGTCATAGGAAGATTTCTTGGAGTATACCACCCTCCTGTATTAATTGACAATCCCTTAGATATTAAAAGGAAAGTGTTAGGTTGGTTTTCTCTATTTGTATTTGTGATATCGTTGAGCCCTCAGCCTTTCAACATAGTTGAAATTCATAAAAGCGTTGACAAATCTGAAACGCCTAACATTCTGTCTGCAACAAATCCTTCTCCATACTGGGAGCGAATTGACATGCCGAACTCTCGTGCTCTTCCATCCAAGAAATGCATGAACTCTAAAGAAGAGATAAGCGTATCAGACTTAGCACCGTCCGGATCGAAAAACTGAGACTTATATGCCTTTACAGACTCCATCCTCTTCTCCCAATATTTTGTAATGTCTACCACAAAACTTGGCTCAATCCAATCTGTTTGAATATAGTGATAAAGATTTTCTGGTCTCCAGATTTCTTGTTGAACCCCATTCAAACTCGTCTCAAGCTTTTTTAATCCTGAAAGGAAAAAGGCTCTTTTCACAATATCAGCAGCTTTTCCGTGATCAGGATGTCTGTCACTAATGGCATTGGCCAAAATAACACGGGGCTGATATTGTCTGATTTTTTTAACCACTTCCATTACATGGTCGTCATCATTTTTAAAAAAAACATCCTGAAAACCTAAATTATCACGAACGGACAGACCAAGAATTTCTGCCGCTGCGGTTGCTTCCTTCATTCTGATTTCAGGAGTACCGCGTGTTCCCATTTCTCCTTTCGTGAAATCAACGACTCCTACTTTTTTGCCTTTTGCTACCATGGATAAAATGGTTCCACTACAAGAAAGTTCCACATCATCTGGATGTGCCCCAAATACCAATACGTCTAACTTCATGTGATTCTTAGTCTTTGTCCTACTCTCAAAATTGAGCTTCTTCTTATGCCATTTAAACGGCAAATCTTATTAATAGATACACCATATCTGTAACTAATATGACTCAACGTATCTCCACTTCTCACTCGATGATATCGAATTTTCCGTGCTTCAGTAAGATAAGAAAATGTATCGGGATTGATTTCTAATGTATCCGACAAAATTGTTCCTTGATCAAAATCAAAAATCATTTTTGGATCGAAAGCATTCCCTTCATATCTCATTTCGAAATGCAAATGAGGGCCTGTACTACGACCAGTGTTTCCACCTAAGCCAATGACAACTCCCGCTTGGATTTCATCTCCAACTTTAGCAATCCTCTTACTAAGGTGCCCATACAATGTCTCCAATCCGTTATAATGCCTTACAAGGATATAATGACCATACCCATAGCGGTCGTACTGTGCTATGCGAACAATCCCATCAAATGCAACCCGTACTGAATCTCCAGTTTTCAATCTCAAATCATCACCATAGTGCCACTTCCATCTTCTCAAGCCAAATGGTGATGTAACTTCCGTTTTTGGAATAGGAAGTGACCAATCAAGATCTGGGTTTTCAAAGGTCAGAGGTATATTTAAAGTGTCTGCAAATTTTTCTCCATCCAATTTATATGGATTGACTTTGGTTGAACTCCAAACACTATAATATTCTCTTAAGGTCACCCAGACAGAATCAATTTTCAATTGTTCAGAAACTTCTACAGGAATATTATAATGAAGAACTACTTGACTGGTATCAGTCAGTTCTCGCATCAACTGCTCTAATAACTTTTCTTCTTCCCATGCTAAACTATCCAAATACCATTGATCTAAAGCAAACCATTCGTCATCCACAACATTAATGGTGTCGTAATTATAGTTTGATTCAATTCTGTTATTCTTGAAATTGAAAAAATCCTTCCGTCTTTTTTTCTTTTGACCAAAGGATTCTGTTCCGGCAGAGACAAGCACCGCCAAGGAAAGGAAAAATATTTTATACATCAATGCTCAACCACCTCGCTTAATTTTTAAAACCTATGCCACTTCAAACTCTTTCGCCGCTAAGAAGCGTTCTGCGTCTAAAGCACCCATGCATCCAGTACCAGCTGCTGTGACTGCTTGACGATAGACTTTATCTGCTGCATCTCCAGTGACAAATACACCTTCAACTTTTGTTTTAGAAGTACCAGGTTCAACCAATAAATATCCAGCTTCATCAGTATCCAAGTATTCTTTAAAAATATCTGTGTTCGGTTTATGGCCTATGGCTACAAAAAAACCGCTGACTGGTATGTCCGTTTTTTCTCCTGTAATATTATTGACCACTCTCATGGCTTCTACTTCATTTTCGCCCAATACTTCATCTGTAGAAGTATTCCATAGGATTTCTATATTAGGTGTATTTTTTACTCGCTCTTGCATGATTTTAGAAGCACGCATTTCATCTCTCCTAACTATCAAATAGACTTTTGGGCAAATGTTAGCCAAATAAGTCGCTTCTTCTGCGGCAGTGTCACCACCACCAACAACAGCTACATCCTTTCCTTTATAGAAAAAACCGTCACATACGGCACAAGCTGAAACACCGACATTCATCAATCTTTTTTCAGACTCTAATCCCAAATATTGAGCACTAGCACCAGTAGAAATAATTACTGCTTCTGCGGTAATTTCATGTTTTTCGTCTACAACTACTTTGTGCGGGTATGAAGAGAAATCCACAGAAGTAGCTAAACCGTATCGAATATCAGTTCCAAATCGTTCTGCCTGTTTTTGTAAATCAGTCATCATCGCAGGACCATTAATACCATCCGGGTAACCTGGAAAATTCTCTACATCGTTAGTAGTTGTCAGTTGACCACCAGGTTCACCGCCTGTATATAAAACAGGATTAAGTCCTGCTCTAGATGCATAGATTGCGGCAGTATATCCTGCTGGACCTGATCCAATAATTAGTACTTTTATTTTCTCTTCTGTCATGATTGCTTTTTATCTTATTTTAAAAAGTTCGTAAAATTAATAACTTAAACGGGGTGTCAAATCATTAATAGAACAAAAACAATCAAAAAAAGTTTTTAGGGAATCGAAAAAATTTATAAGTTCAGATTACAAGCTATTTAAGCCTTAGCCAAGGTATAATTTCAATCTTTCAGAACGGTTTGTTTGTCTAAGTCTTCGAATGGCTTTTTCCTTTATTTGTCTAACGCGTTCACGAGTCAATTGAAAACGATCACCAATTTCTTCCAACGTCAAAGGCTGATTATTCTTTAATCCGAAATAATAGCTAATAATATCAGACTCTCTGGTTGTTAATGATGCCAAAACACGCACCACTTCATTCCTCAGAGATTCTGAATTCATTGCATAGTCAGGTTCTTTGACATCCTCATTTTTAATTACATCCAAAAGGCTACCATCCTCTACATCTCCAAAAGGTGCATCCATAGACACATGTCTTGATGAATTCCTCATAGCGATGGCAATATCATCCAGAGGTATTTCCGTTAAATCTGATATTTCGTCATGTGATGGTTCTCTTCCAAACCTTTGTTCCAAGTCTGAAAATGCTTTTGATATTTTTGAAATAGAAGACACTCTATTAAGTGGCAATCTTACAATTCGTGCCTGCTCAGCCAACGCCTGTAAAATAGATTGTCGGATCCACCAAACTGCATACGATATAAACTTAAAACCCCTCGTATCATCAAATTTTTCGGCGGCTTTTATTAGACCCAGATTTCCTTCGTTGATCAGATCACCCAAAGTCAAACCTTGGTTTTGATATTGCTTTGCAACAGAAACTACAAAACGAAGATTAGCCTTTACCAAACGGTCCAATGCCAACTGATCGCCTGCTTTTATTTTGGTTGCCAACGAAACCTCCTCTTCGGCCGTTATTAAATCAATTTTACTGATTTCTTGTAGATATCGCTCAAGAGCTGCACTCTCACGATTCGTGATTTGCTTGGTGATTTTTAGCTGCTTCATTACTGGTTGATAATTCTTTCGCCTTAATCTTTGTTAAGCAATATAATGAAATTCTAAAATTCTATATTAACACCTTTGAAATAATTGAGAAACCCGTTTTTAACAAAATTTTATACTGCAAAAAAATAGGCCACCCGTTAATTAACGGGTGGCCTATTTAATTCACCAAAGCTAAATAAGTATTAGTTTTTTTCTGGCTTTGGCAATATGGCCTTTCTCGAAAGTCTATATTTCCCAGTTTTCTTATCAACGTCAATCAACTTGACTTTAATTTCTTCACCTGCTTCAAGAACACCATCCATGCTTTCCAATCTTTCCCATTTGATTTCAGAAATATGAAGCAAACCATCTTTTCCAGGCATAAATTCGATAAACGCACCAAACGGCATAATCGATTTAACTTTCCCTTCATAGATCTCCCCTACATCCGGAGTTGCAACGATATTATTTACTCTTCGCAATGCATCAGCCATAGCATCTCCATCTGCTGAGAAAATATTAACGATACCGTTTTTATCATCTTCGTCAACTACTATGGTAGCACCTGACTCTTTCTGAATCTCTTGTATGATTTTTCCACCTGGTCCAATCAGCGCTCCGATCATTTCCTTCTCGATTCGGATGGTTTTAGATCTAGGTGCGTGGGATTTCATTTCAGCTCTAGACTCAGTCATAGTTTTTCTCATCTCATTTAAGATATGAGCTCTACCTTCTTTAGCCTGCATCAAAGCTTCTGTCAATACTTCGTAAGAAAGTCCATCAACTTTGATATCCATCTGACAAGCAGTGATACCATTGTCGTTTCCTGTTACTTTAAAATCCATATCCCCTAAGTGATCTTCATCTCCTAGAATATCAGACAAGATTGCATATTTTCCTGATTTTGCATCAGAAATCATTCCCATAGCAATCCCTGAAACTGGTGACTTAATTGGAATACCGGCATCCATTAGAGCCAATGAACCTGCACATACTGTTGCCATCGACGATGAACCATTTGATTCTAAAATATCAGAAACTACTCTAATAGTATAGGGATTATCGTCATCTTGAGGCAACATTGGTTTGATTGCTCTCCATGCCAAATTTCCATGACCTACTTCTCTACGTCCAGGTCCGCGATTTGGTCGTGCTTCACCGGTAGAAAATGCTGGGAAATTGTAGTGCAAAAAGAACTTATTGAAACCAGAATGAACTGCACCATCCACCATTTGCTGATCCATTTTAGTACCTAAAGTAACACTCGTCAAAGATTGTGTTTCACCTCTAGTGAATACTGCTGATCCATGAGCAGAAGGTAAGTAATCTACTTCAGACCATATTGGTCTAATTTCGTTCAATTGACGTCCGTCCAATCGCACTCTTGTCTCTAAAACACAATCTCGAATCGCTTCTTTTTCTACGTCGTGGTAGTACTTACCAATTAAAGCTTCGTCATACGATTCTCCTTCTGGCAACTCTGGCAATGCTTCTTTGTATTCGTCAATAATTGCACCAAATTTTTCTTTTCTAAGCGCTTTATCAGCTAAACCTTCTTTCGCTACTGCATAAACTTTATCGTAAGTTTTTGCTTTAATATCTGCAGCTAATTCTTCATCATTTGTTTCGTGAGAATATTCTCTTTTCTCTGTTTTACCAGTAGCTTCCGTCATTTCAATCTGAAGATTGCACTGATCTATTATCGCTTCATGTCCAGCTTTGATCGCTCCGATCATCGTTTCTTCTGAAACCTCTAAAAGTTCTCCCTCAACCATCATGATATCATCCTTTGTTCCAGCGATGATCATGTCTAGTGCAGATCCTTCCAATTGTGTTTTAGTAGGGTTGATGATGAATTCACCATCTTTCTGAGTAACTCTTACTTCAGAAATAGGACCTCCAAATGGAATATCAGATACAGACAAGGCTGCGGATGCAGCAAATGCAGCTAAAGCATCTGGTAAATCATCTGTACCTAAAGAGATCAATGAAATCATTACTTGTGTCTCTGCATGGTAATCTCCTGGAAACAATGGTCTCAAGGCTCTATCCACTAGACGACAAACCAACACTTCATTGTCTGACAATCTGCCTTCTCTTTTCAAAAATCCTCCAGGGATTTTTCCAGCTGCCGCGAATTTTTCTTGATAATCCACAGACATAGGAAGGAAATCGACTCCTTCGCGCGCATCTTTGTTCGATACGACAGTTGCTAGCAACATAGTGTCGCCCATTTTAACCACTACTGAACCGTCAGCTTGCTTAGCCAATTTTCCGGTTTCAACAGTAATCTCTCTACCGTCTTTCAATTTGACGGATTTCGTAATTACGTTTAATGACATAAAAATTTGTTTAAATTTTGACTATTTGAGTGAGTGTGAGTGAGTGTCAAAATTTCAATAAAAAGAGTGAGAAAGTTACAAGAAAGGGAACCCTAATTGAGTTCCCTTTGCGCATATCTTATTTTCTTAATTCTAACTTAGCGATAATCGCTCTATATCTTTCGATATCATTTTTATAAAGATAGTCTAAAAGGCTTCTTCTTTTACCTACCAATTTCAATAACCCTAGTCTAGTAGAGTGATCTTTTTTGTGTGACTTTAAGTGATCTGTCAAATGATTGATACGGTAAGTAAAAAGAGCAATCTGCGATTCCGGAGATCCTGTATCCTTTTTAGACTTTAACCGACCATGATTCTCGAAAACTTCTTGTTTCTTTTCTGATGCTAAATACATGCTTAGTTAATTATTTTAAATGAGGTGCAAAATTAGATAAAATATTAATCAAATCAAACCTATCACTTCGTTTGACTTTTCTTCTGACGCTTTTCCCACCAAGTCTTTAGTTTATCAATCCAAACATTATAAAAATCAGCATCAAAAAGCTTGGCATCTTTTCTCGCTTGTTTGAGAAAAAACAACCCAGGAGGTAACAAAATAGTATTAGCCACCCAAGCGGCATAAAACCCACCAAGATCTCCTGCTTTTGCCCATTTATCACTTACACTTGTTAATACATAGAATATAACAAAGAAGAAAATACCAATGATAACGGGCAAACCTAACCCTCCACGTTTTATAATTGAACCTAAAGGTGCTCCAATTAGAAACATAACAATGCAAGAGAATGCCTGGGCATATTTTTTAAACTTTTCCACTGTATGTGCGTCTATCGACCTTTGAAAATATCCAAATCTGCTAATTGTACTTGTTATGCTTGATTTAACTGTTCTAGCATTCGCCGTGGCTTTTGTATAAGCATCCAACATGAATTCCTTGCTCATATACAAACTATCAATATGACTTTTGACCTTCTCAAATGATTCATCTGAAATAAATAAAGAATCCACACCCTTCTTCTTTTCCTTTTTCTTTGATCGGTAATACAAATATTCGCTTGATGTTAAATTATTTCCCTTATTCTCTAACGCCATACTTTTCATGGCTTGTGGAGAATATTTCGGTGTTGGCTTTGTAGCCACAGAGTCTTTCTTGGGATTACTGGCCAAGGAGCCTATAGAATCAGAAGGCACGAGCGAAGCTGAGTCTATCTCATTCCTTTTTGAATAATTAAGCATTTCATCGGATTTCAGCTCTTCCGAAAGTTCAATGTAACCGCCTTGATGCAATTTGTACAATGAAGATAAATTAGCGAAAAGTTTAAAATGAGCAGCTTTTTTCTCCATCTCCATAGAATCAATACTGAGTGCCAATTTCCCAACACTTTTCATATAACGATTTCCTGAAAAAAGATTTTTGTCTGTATCATTCATATCAAAAGATGCCAGACTAAAGACAATATCCATTTTATCAAAATTCGTTCTCACGAATCGGTTAATTTTTACTTGTCCTCGTTTTTTCTTTTTCTTTTTGGATTTATCTTCTTCTTCTAAGTAATAGTTCCCACGATACAACTCCATCATTAGATAGCGGTCATTGATGAATGTATACATTCTGCACGAATCCGCAACTATCACTTTCATATTCCCACTGCTGTTGGTATGATCGTAGATCACGATGTCTTTCATACCAATACCATCTGGAAATTTCTTTTTTACTTTGATACTATAGTCTGGTAGACCACCATAAAATTGTCCTTCTTTTAAATCTAAAGCAGGCTTCGTGTGTTTAATATCATACAAGAGACTATAAGCATGAAGATTAGCGTACGGAACAACCCTATTATTAAAGAAAAATGCACCTATCGCTAATAACACTACAAACACAAAGGTTGGAAGCAATACTCTTACCAATGAGATACCAGCACTTTTAATTGCTGTTAGTTCAAAGTGCTCTCCTAATTTTCCATAAGTCATTAAAGAAGAAACTAAAACAGCAAGTGGCAAGGCCATTGGCACCATATTTATGCTGAAATACAGCATTAATTCTCCAAAAACTCCTATCCCTAGATTTTTACCAATGAAATCATCAAAATATTTGAGCATATATTGGATCAACAGAATGAATACTGCTACCAAAAATGTCAAAATGAAAGGCCCGAAAAATGACTGCAATATAAGTTTATCCAGCTTTTTCATGATATGGGAATGTCCTGATTAAAAGACGTGTAATTGGTCGCACGCCCTCTGAATTTAGTTCTTTTAGAAAAGTCTATTACAAAATAAATCAGAAGTAAAATGAATATAATTACTATCGTAAGAAATATTTTTTTGGATCGATTCATTTAATCACTATTTAATCGACACGAGGTAAATTGCCTATTCCAAGAATTCTTTCGAGCTTTTAAAATCCTCAGGGGTATCAATGTCATTCCAATAAAACCCGATCACTTCCTCTACTTTGGTTTTTCCTTCCTCTGCCAATTTAGTGACCATATTAGAAATTGAAAGTTTTGTTTCCCCTTTTGCTATTTCGTCAAGTGTGTCAAAGATCTTACTCTTAACAAAAAATAGGCCAGTATCGTAATAGTTGTAATTCGTTAATTCTTTCCCGATATTTTTTATTTCTGTAGTTGCATCAACTTTAGTAACATCTTCCAAGTCAATATGATGATTATGTGTCCCGGGTTTATCTACAACTAACTTCAAGTATTCTCCATTCTTGAAATCCAGCTTGTTTTTTAAGTCAGACAGAAATGCTTCATCATAATAATGATCAGCCATTGTGAAAAAGAATTCATCACAGCCTAACTCATTAATCCAATCTTTCGCTTTATACAATGAATACCCATTTTCCAATTCATACTTTTCGTTGTATATGGTGACGATTTCAACCTCAGAATTCTTGCGAATCTCTTCGATATTCTTATCCAAAGCAGGTTTATGAAAGCCTGTTATAATCGCGAATTTATTTACTCCTAGCTTTTGGAACTGCTCAATATGTCTCTCCATGAGACTTTTGCCATTGATTGTTAAAAAAGATTTTGGGAGGCCAGCATTTAAACGAAGATTTTTACCAGCAGCCAGAATTACACAAACCATAGAAAAGTATCGATAAATAGGTAATGTGCAATGTTAGTGAATTGTAATCAAATCCAAGTGACAATACTTATCAATATATCTTCTTACGAATATTTTGGAGCAACATCAATATTCAATTCTTTCTCAAATTCTATATCTAGTATATTCTGAGCAATGCTGACCACTACTAATGGTACTAACTTAATCAAGCAAAAAATGAGGTATAGGTCGAATCTACCTAAGATGCTAAATACCATTATGAAAGTTCTATGGACATTGGTCCCTCCTATAATTGCCCACCAAATTAGGATGGGATTAAAAGTACTTCTGTATTTTTCAATAAAGCCTTCTCGAGTTAAGTCATTAAACGCATAATTTTCATAGGTTTCTCTGATACGCTCATTCCGTGTGACAAGCATCCATTGCCTTTTGGTATAATCTATTTGAATTAGTCTAAAGAATTTATTCCAAAAACCAGTTTGAGAAGGAACATTAATTACATCATCTACAGTTCTTACTTTTGAATCTTCTGAATTACCTACATAGTATAAAAACTCACTTTTGTAAAAATCATATATAGAAGAAGCAAAGCTGTGAGAAATAATTCCGGCAGGAACTGCAAGCAAAAATATGGACCAACCCATCTCTCCCCCTACATAATAGGCACTAGCAGCAAAATAGCAAGTCATAAAGACTGCGTTATCAATAAACCCATCAATGAAACGTCCTAATTCTGTCGATTGTCCTGTCATACGAGCAAGTTGACCATCCGCACTATCTAATACACCTGCTAAAGTAATCAACACTGAACCCCATAGCGTTATGATCCATCGATCCTGATAAAAAAGCATTAGTCCTCCTGCAACTCCTACGATCAAACTTATGATGGACACCTGAGTGGGTGTCATATTCAAAAATTTTCCCATTTTCGCGAAATACAATCCAAAAAATCTACTGAAGGCCAAATCAAATTTCTCCTCAATATCAATTAATTTGATTGTTGCTCTCACCTCATCATTATGCTGTTTGAAGTGTTTAGGTATGTTGCTTAGCATCAAATTTGTTTTTAGGGTTAGAACTTTTCTTTCCTACCTACTTATTTTTTGTATTTCTTTCTTAGAATTCGGCCTTTAACTATACACCAAGCCACAAAATGACTCAATTTACCTATCCATTGAAAGAGTGTCACTAATGTTAAGTCAACTTTACCCTCACTTACCCCTAAAGGTAAACTGTTTTTTATGTCAGGTTTTTCAACTTTCTCAATAAATTCTTTTATAAGCCCCTCATTTTCTGATACTAACACTACTTCTTGTTCGAAAAAATAACTCACAAAATCGAAATTACTACTCCCTGCTATCAATATGGAATCATCAATAATGATTGCCTTTAAATGAGACATTCTTTCTTGATATTCCATAAAAGTGAAATATCCATCTTTAAGCTCATTAAGGAGGATTTTTTTAAAAATAGATTTATTGTTTATCGCAGGTGATATAATATCGAGTTCTACACTACTATCAACATTCTCTCTGACAAACTTCAACAATGGGTCTGAAACATATGGAGAGAACAAACGAATGGATTTCTTGGCATTTTTTATATTTCTGAAAATATCATCATAAAGTGACTTACTCCTTAATCCATCAAGAAAATAAATACTGGAGTTTCCAGAATTACATTTAACTGATTGATTGAATCCTGAAAATGTTTCTTGAACATCATTCGACAATGCTGAACCTAGCGATGAATCCTGCAACTCTATCATCATGTCGTGCCATTCAAAATTATGATCGCAGAAATTAATTCCTCCTAAATAGGCAATTTCATCATCTACGACTACCATTTTCTTATGATTTCTTAAAGGATATTTTAAGAATAAAAACCCCAATGGATTCGTGTATTTCACACCAATACCGTGTTCTTTGGCTTTTTTAATTAAGCGTTTGGTGTTTATGATTTCTTCACGAAATTCTCTATCACGGAAATATTTGAGACTTAGTACAAAGTGATCATTGATCACGAATTTAGAATATGAGTCTAAACATAATTTAATGTCTGGAGCGTTCGATTTGATCAAGCAGTCAATCAACCATTCACCTGAAGAATCCCCTTCAAATGACATTGCTTGTACATATATGCTTTTTTTAGCTTGGCTTGCTACTTCCTCAAACCGTATTTTAAAAGCTTCCGAATCAACTAAAACTTTGCTATTCACACTTAAATTCGTTGAAATTAAAATTTCCGCAAAAATCTACATTTCTGTTGGGATTTAGTTGTAGCTGCAAACATTCTTTGTAATTAATTCTTTTATTTCGCGTTACTCTTCAAATTTTAGTTCGGATACATGAAAATAGCGCAAGTAATACCTTATGATTTTTCAAGGCCAGGTGGAGTCAAATCTCATATTGAAAATCTCGCTATCTATCTCAAAAAAATGGGCCATGAGGTCAAAATAATAGCTCCTAATGTGAATGGTCATTTAATAGACAACCCTGATGTAAAATTAATCGGCAAGGGCAGAAGTACTGATTTGTGGGGTGGAACCAAAATTGACATCAATATGGCCAAGGGCGGTGAAGTAAAAGAATTGAAAGCGTATCTAGATGAACAAAATTTTGATATACTTCATTTCCATAACGGGTGGTCTCCTTTCCTTACCTACCAAATACGTTACCATTCTAAATCCAAAAATGTTGGCACGTTTCATGACACTCCTACTGATACATTTTTTGGTCAAAAAATTGTGGGTGGTATACTTATGCCTTTGGCATCAGGTGTAATCACAATGGTGGCAGATGAATTGATATCCGTTTCAAAATCTCAGGCGAAATATGTCACAACATTTTTCACTAAAAAACCTGAAATCATTCCGAATGGCATCAACCCTGAGCACTTTAATACATCCTTTGAACCATGGGAAGAATATAAAGATGGCAAATTTAATCTCCTTTACTTAGGGCGGTTTGAAGGTAGAAAGGGACTATTTTATGCTTTGGAATCCTTTAAAAAGCTTAAACCTATATATCCCAACTTAAGATTACTGATAGCAGGTGATGGAGATCAAAAACAAGAGGCCCTCGATTTTGTTTCTAACAATAATCTAGACGATGTAGTGTTTTTAGGTTTCGTGGATGAGGACAAAAAAGCAAGTCTTATCAGAACTGCAGATATCATGCTGGCCACTGCTATATTTGGAGAAAGTTTTGGGATCGTGCTTTTAGAAGCTATGGCATGCGGTACACCGATGGTTGGCTTCGGAAATTCAGGCTACCTCAATGTCATAAAAGATAAATGGCGTGAATATTTCCCAAAACCAAGGGACGGACAAGCTTTGACTGATAAGATTGAAAAACTCTACAACAACCCGGATATTTGTAACGCCATGACAGCTTGGGGAATCGAAGAAGCTAAAAATTATGAGTGGGCAAAAGTCACAGAGCAAGTAGAAGCGGTTTATAAAAAAGCACTTTCGAAATAGTCAAGGATAAGTATGGAATAATTTCTTCTTTCCTTTTTTGTTGAATTTATACCAAGGGCCCGTTTCTTTCCCTTTTGAGTATGCCCCTTTGAATGTGACATTACCCAAGTCATTATAGAAAGTCCAATTTCCATCTTTTTTTCCTTCCAAATATTGCGCATGTTCTACAATTACACCTTGGTCGTTGTAAGTCACCCATTCTCCCTCAGGAAGTCCAGTTTTGTACTTTCCTATACTTTTTAAAATACTATTACCATAGTATGACAGCCAAATCCCTTCATATAGCCCATCCTTATAAACTCCTTTTCTTCTAAGGCTTCCACTTTCGTAATAATAGAAAGCACTATCAGTCAACAATCCTTCTTGCCAAACTTCTTCACTCTTAAGTTGCTTATTTGGGAAATAACTCTTTGAAACCCCATGTAAATCATTATTTCTGTATTCTTCACTTGCATTCAAGGTGCCATCTGGGTAATAGAATTTCCAAATCCCTTTTTTACCTAATGAATCAACTTCACCAATAGATTTCAAATTCTTGTTTGCATAATATTGGGCTTGTTTTTGAGCTTGAAGACAAATACTTTTTCCCAAAATCATCACACACAATACAAGTCGGATTACCGAACTGTAATCGTTTTTTTTCCTTTGATATATTTTAGCTGTCAAGGTTTCTATTTCTCGTCTGACTAATTAAAATGGTCAGTCATTTTATTACTATCCAAAAATATGTTAAAATTGGCATTAGAAATTCATAAAACATAAACTATGACCAACGTGAAACGATACACCTCCCTATTGCCTGTGCTTTTTGCAGTCTTTTTTGTTTTCTCTTGTGGCGATGATAAGAAAAAGTCCAAAGGAGAATTAGAAGCAGAAGCAGAAGTCTTTGATGCCGCAGAAAAACAACTCTTGAGTGAAATTGATAAGGTTGTTCAAGACATGCCTTCTCCTTCAGAAGTCCCGTACATGTTAATGGCAACTGGAGCAGATTTTAACAAGGCCCTAGTCAATCCTTTAGAAAACGCTTCTAAATATTATAATTCAGCAGATAAGGCTGCCATGAATTTAGGTGCTTATTCTACAGATATAGGATACTTATCATCTTATGATAAGGTTCAAGATGCCTTGAAATATTTAGAAACTTGTCAAAAACTAGCAGACCAGATTGGTATCGCTTCGGCATTTGAATTGGAGCTTATGGAGCGCTTCGAATCTAACCTTGGGAATAAAGATTCACTTGCAAGTTTGATAGATTATGCAATGGAAGTTGCTCAAGAGAAATTAGAAGCAACAGATCGCTTGACTATGGTAGCAATGGTACTTTCGGGAAGCTATATTGAAGGTCTATACCTTTCATGCATGGTTTTAGAGACTTACCCAGAAGATTTGCTTCCAGAGGCTCAGAAGAATTTAATTCTAGAACCATTGGTAAGAGTAATTATTGATCAAAGGAAATCTTTGGACGATATCATCAAATTACTGAAAGATTTGGAAAGCGATCCTATTATTGCAGAGGTCATTGCAGAGTTTGATATTTTAAATGCGCTTTACGAAGCTGACTTGAAAGATATTGATGATCGAATTGCAAGCGGTGATAAAACTTTGGTTTTAAGTAAAAAATTATTAGTTGATATCATTATCGAGACAAAAAGAATTAGAGCGGAAATGGTTGAATAAAACCTTTTTAGTAAAATGGAAAGCATCCTGGTAACTCAGGATGCTTTTTTTATTTGTGCTCATTTTTAATTTATATATTTAGACTTTCTAAATTCTAACTCCTATCCCAATCCTGTACCATGAGTGAACAACTGTTGAGGGCTATCATTCACTTGCTAGCCATAGTCGCTAAAGAAGATGATGTCACGGAAGACGAAAGAAACGCTATTCAAGACTTTCTTCTTGAAAACTTAAGTTGGAAAGAATGTGAAAAGTATCTCAAGCTTTTTGATCAGATGACTACTCATATGTCTCAAGATCGAGCGGTTTCATTCAGTGAAGAAAAGGAAATAAGTTTACTAGCAAGACAAGTCAACAAAGAATTAACTCAGCAGCAAAAAATCATTGTTTTACTCAAAGTTATTGAGTTGATAGTGGCAGATGGAGAAGTTTCTGAACGTGAGACAAGTCTTCTTACGGCTATTGGTTTTTCATTGAATTTTAAAGATGAAGAAATCAATCGAATAAAAGCATTTGTCATTCAGAAAAGTGAAAGGTTACTAAATGCGGATAACATTCTTCTGATCACAGAAAACAAAGGAATTCTTGGCGAATCTAAGTCAAAACATATCCGGAGAGAAAATTTGACTGGACTCATGGGCTTCTTCAGAATTCCATCTTTAGAGCTCTATTTCATAAAGTATGTAGGAGATCAGGCATTGACATTGAATGGAGTACCATTAAGGAAAAACAAGATCGTTGTATTCTCTGCAGGGAGCACTATACGTGGTGTGAAAATTGATCCAGTATTCTATAGTGATGTGGTATCTACGTTCAGAGAAGAAAGTCAAACATCTAAAATTTCGTTTGTAGCAGAAAATATTGGCTTCACTTTTCCTAATGGACATCAAGGATTAAAAAACATCCAAATAGCTGAATCATCAGGCAAACTTATTGGATTGATGGGAGGAAGTGGTGCTGGAAAATCAACCTTGCTCAATGTACTAAATGGTAATGAGAATCCTTCCCAGGGAGTGGTGCGCATCAACGGTATTGATATTCATAGTGACAAATCAAAAGTAGATGGAATCATTGGGTATGTACCTCAAGATGACCTTCTGATTGAAGAGCTAACAGTTTTCGAAAACCTGCATTATGCTGCACAACTATGTTTTGATCAATTAAGTACTGATCAGTTAAACCAACTGGTTCATAAGACACTTTCAGCACTCGGTTTGACGCCTACTAGAGATTTGAAAGTAGGTTCACCTTTAGAAAAAACAATCAGTGGTGGACAAAGGAAAAGATTGAATATTGGGCTTGAACTTCTCAGAGAACCTTCCGTCATGTTTGTGGACGAACCTACTTCTGGACTTTCTTCTAGAGATTCGGAAAATATCATGGATCTTCTAAAAGAACTTTCCCTGAAGGGGAAAATGATTTTTGTGGTTATCCATCAACCGTCTTCTGAAATATTCAAGATGTTTGATAAGCTAGTCATTCTTGATGTTGGCGGCTATCAGATTTACTATGGCAACCCGGTAGAAGCAGTCATCTATTTCAAAAACATAGTGGACTTGATAGATAAAGATGCCGGATCCTGTCTCGAATGCGGCAATGTCAATTCTGAGCAAATATTTAACATCATTGAAACGAAAGTGGTGGATGAGTATGGTAAGTTCACTGATAAAAGAAAAATCTCCCCGGAAGAATGGTACAGACATTTTGGAGGCAAAATAGAGATCAAACCCGCTACGGAATCTACAGATGAACCAGAGGGTACGTTGAGTATTCCGAATAAAATAAAGCAATTAATAATCTTTGCTAAGAGAGATCTAGCAGCAAAAATCAGTAATAAACAGTACCTCATCATCAATTTGCTAGAAGCCCCTTTGTTGGCATTCCTATTGGCATTCATTATCAGATATGTTACTGAAGGAAGCGATGAATACAGATTTATTGACAATCCTAATATTCCGGCTTTCTTCTTTATGTCAATCATAGTCGCTCTTTTTATGGGGCTAACAGTAAGTGCGGAAGAAATTTTCAAGGACCGGAAGATTTTAAAAAGAGAATCATTCTTGAACTTAAGTCGCTGGAGCTATCTCATTTCTAAAATGGTTATTCTGTTTGCGTTATCTGCAATTCAAACGCTTACTTTTGTTCTCATAGGAGATGCAATTCTAGGAATACAAGATATGACATTGTCTTTTTGGATGGTCATGTTTTCAATCAGTTGTTTTGCTAATGTACTTGGGTTAAACATTTCATCTGCTTTCAATTCGGCAGTAACTATATATATCCTAATCCCTCTTTTGATTATTCCTCAGCTGATTTTAAGTGGTGTGGTCGTAAATTTTGATAAGCTGAATCCACTGTTGAGTAATTCAAGTAGAGTACCTATTATTGGAGAACTTATGGCTTCCAAATGGGGCTATGAAGCCTTGGCAGTTACACAATTTAAAGACAATAAATATACGCGAGAATTTTTTGAATATGACAAGGTCGTATCCAACGCCGAATTCAAGAATGTGTATTTATTTCCGGCTATAGAGACTTCTCTCGATTATATCAATAACAATTATGAAACTAACGATGCAGATGTTAAGAAAGAAGTAAAAAAGCAAATTGCTAAAGTCAAGAAGTCACTCAAACAAGAGATGAGAATAAATAATATCCCGAAGGAGAAATTTGTTGAAATCGAGAACTTTAATGTTGAGGATTTTACTCTCGAAACTTTCGAAGGAAGTAAAAAATTCATCTCCGTCATGAAAGTGATCTATAACAATCGACTAAAAAAAGCGAGTAAAGCAAGAGATGAATATTCGAAATCCATGAGTAATTCTCCAGAAAAATCAGCGGCTTTTAGACAACTTCGAGCTGATCACGTCAATGAAACTATTGAATTTTTCCTAAAGAATACAACAACAAACAATAGACTTTTAGTTACGGATAACGATTTTGTACAAAAGATATACCCCATCTACAATAACCCCATGCCAAATAGTCTATTGGACATTAGATCTCATTTTTATGCGCCTTCAAAACATTTTGCTGGCTCGTATTATGACACCTTGTTCTTCAATCTAACGATCATTTGGTTGATGTCTATTATGCTCGTAGCTACATTATATTTTGATTTATTCCGAAAAATGGTGAAGTTGTTTGAAAAATAACCGCTATGTTTTTCATTCTGTCAAAAATTCTCTCTTGGGTGATCATGCCAGTAAGTTTGATTGGCTTTTCTCTTATAGCAGCTGTCTTTATCCACAATGAAAAATTAAAAAGAGCCTTTTTTTGGATTGGAATAACTTTATTTTTCGTTTTTACGAATCCTTTAATTTCCAAAATAGCCATTAATAGCTGGGAACCAGAAGTCAAAAAATATATTGAAATAAATGAAAAGTATGAATGGGCAATCGTTTTGGCTGGAATCACTTCTCCCAACAGACCACCCTTTGACAGAATCCATTTCAATAAAGGAGCAGACCGTTTAGTCCATGCTATTGATTTATACAAAAAAGGTTTTGTCCGAAAAATTCTAATCTCTGGTGGATCTGGAGTTTTATCTTTTGAGGGGAAACCAGAGAGCATTCAACTTAGATCTTTCGCCATTTCTATGGGCGTACGATCACGAGACATTATAGTAGATGATAAGTCAAGAAATACATGGGAAAATGCCCATAATTCACGAAAAATATTAGTGGATAAAAAGGCTCGAGGAAAAGTTCTTCTAATTACTTCTGCATTTCATATGCCTAGAGCAAAAGCTTGTTTTGATAAACTTGGATTTCATACTGATACATTTCCAACAGATTATTATGGAGGACCATTTCGATTTACCATTGACGAAATAATTCTACCAAAACTCTATGGTCTTCAAATCTGGAGTATTTTGATCAAAGAATGGGCAGGACTAACTGCCTATAAAATTGCAGGTTACATCTAAGAATCCTTTATTCCTTTTGCGATTTTGGAAAACAAAGAAGGGAAGAATCTTTTGACATAAATCGCCAATACCTCCTTAAACCCGCCGATATAAGATTCCTCTTTTTGACTTGCGATTTTTGTCAAGGCCTTTTTTACAAACGCATCCACTGATAATCCATTGGCTATAGAATCATCTGTCGTTGCATTGACGTTTCCATCTCCCTTCAAAGCATTTTGTGCTAAATTAGTATGGATATATCCAGGGCAAAAAAGTGTCACTTTGATATTGTCATCATGATGTTCTGCTCTCAAAGAATCGAAAAATCCGTGAAGTGCATGTTTTGAGGCTGCATATCCAGATCTTGAGGGTATTCCAATTTTTCCCATCACACTTGTAATCACTACTTGATGGCCTGATTTCTGTTCAATCATTTTTGGCATCAATAGTGTTGCCAAATGGATTGTGCCAAAAAAATTAACTTCCATTAATTTCCTTTGCACATCTATAGAAGTCTCCATGACCCGACTTCTTTGACTAATGCCAGAGCAATGAATGACTAAATCTACAACCTTGTGTTCTGCCAATACCTTTTGAGCAATAGCAGTTACCTGATTTTCATCACCCAGATCAAGCGGTTGAATGTAAATAGTTGCTTTTCCATTCTCATTTGCATCTTTTACTCTTTCGAGCTCTTCGGTTCTTCGTGCAGAGATTACCAAATTGCAATCAAAATCACTTAGATGATTTACGAATCCCTCTCCGATTCCGCTTGAAGCTCCAGTTATCCAAATCGTTCTATTATTGAAATACTTCATCCCTTCTTTTTTTGATACTTCACGAAATCAAAAGAATAAATATGTCTTTCATCAGCAGGGTGATGGTTTCTTGAATACTCTTTCCACTCTGACCCCATGGCTGGAAAGAAGACTTCTCCATTTCCAATGTGTGCATCGATTTCCGTGAGATAAATTTCATCCGCTAAATCCATGCCCAGTTCATAAATTTGACCTCCTCCTATGATAAATAACAGCTCTTCTTCCTGGTTTTTTGCCAACTGAATAGCAGCTTCCATGGACTTTAATACAATGCAACTATCAGCTTTATAATCAGGTTGTCTAGTAATGATTACATTCGTCCTATTCGGAAGTGGTCTAAATTTATCCGGAATTGATTCAAAATTCTTTCTCCCCATTATAACTACACGTCCCTTTGTCGTTTCCATGAAGTATTTCATGTCATCTGGAAGGTGCCAAGGAAGGTCGTTATTGATTCCAATAACTCGATTTTTGGACATAGCAGCAATCAATACAATTTTCATTTAATCAAATTTATATCCTCTTAAAAAATCCCCAATTTCCATTCTTTTCTTTCCTTCTACTTGAAGGTCTAATAGGTCCAAAGCTCCATCCATAGTCTTGACGCTCAAATAGGTTTTATTGTCCGTTTGAAATTCACCAACATTGACCGCTAATTTCCTATCTGAAGCAGCTCCCTTAAAGATTTTAAAAACCTTTCCATTCCATGAAGTCCATGCAGCTGGAAAAGGCGCTAGTCCACGAATGAAGTTCCTAATATTTTCGGTAGGCTGATCCCATCGAATCTCACAAGTTGGTTTGAATATTTTGGGCGCCGCTTTTAATTGACTTGATTCAATTTGTGGTGTCACATCAACTGTATTGGCTTGGATATTTTTTGTTGTCTTCAATATCAGCTTGGCTCCTTTATTCATCAAACGAATATATAAATCTCCAGCAGTGTCTTCTTCAGATATCGGTTCTTTGATTTGATCAATTATTCCGCCTGTATCAATTTCATGTTGAAGGAAAAAAGTAGTCGCGCCAGATTCTTTTTCTCCATTAATCACTGCCCAATTGATCGGAGCTGCTCCTCGATATTGTGGAAGCAAAGAAGCATGTAAATTGATGGTGCCTTTTTCGGGCATATTCCATACCACTTCGGGTAGCATTCGAAAAGCCACAACAATTTGAAGATCCGCTTGAAACGCTCTCAACTCAGCAATAAATTCAGGTGATTTAAGATTGCTAGGTTGTAATACTGTTAGCCCGTTTGCATCAGCATATTCTTTGACAGGTGTTCCTTGTAAAACCTTACCTCTTCCTTTTGGCTTGTCAGGAGCCGTCACAACAGCCACAACGTTTTGGCCATTTTCATGAAGAATTTGTAAACTAGGCACCGCAAATTCCGGAGTGCCCATAAAAATTATTTTCATTGGATAACTGATGGATTAGATACGAAATTAATTCAGATCAAGAGCAATTCCATAAGAAAACAGAAGTCCCTTTCAATTACCTATCTATTTCGCTTGACTCGACTTCCTAGACTAATATTCGGATTTGTTAAAAACTGATAGATCACTCCTACCCATGATTTATGCTCAAATAAATTATCATAAAAATCAGGCGCTTGCTTCTTCAAATTAGGCAATCGAGTTCCAGGTATATTTGGGAAATCATGATGTTCGTTATGATACCCTACATTAAGAGCAAATACATTTAAAGGACCATAATATGAATAGGTCTCTTGCCCTTCTTTGAAGACATAATGCTCTGCTATGAAATGTGCTGCTAAAGGGTGAATACTTCCACCCAAGAAAATTGATATTAACAGGTAGAAAATAGCTCCCATGCCTGCAAAATAGCCATATGTAACGATCATTACAATTTGAAATATGATATTAATAATGTGCCACTTCTCCATTTTTATAGGATGAACAAGCATAGGCCTCAATGCATAAAATAGAATTTGATTGGTAGCCCAAAGGATCTTTCCTATAAAACCTTGGAATACTTTGGCCTCCACATTGGTGGGTAAATCAGTGTCATTTTTTTCATCACCCTGTTCCCAATGGTGCTTCAAATGGTAAGTTCTAAATGATACTGCATATGGAAAGACAATTGGAATATTCGCAATCATCGACAACCAATAATTGTATGATTTCTTTTTAAAAGCTAAGTCATGACTTAATTCGTGAATTGCCAAGAATATGGTATGACTAACAGAAGCTCCAAAAACATAAGCAATTGGCAAATACCAATACCAAGCTAACTCCGCGATAAAAGGTGCACTAGCCAATTGGAATATCACAAGGCCCAACGTTTTGTATTTTAGTCCTTTATCAATACCATATAATTCTCTTACCTCCGGGTGTTTTTCTAAAATCTCCTTCCTTCTTGAGAAATGAGGTTCTCTTTCATCTGACCAAAAAAATCTACCTTTTTTTTCCACTTCTATTTGTATTTATAATTCTACCACAAAAGTAGTGTGGATTTTTCGGCTTTGAAAAAATGGTTTTCCAATTTAGTATGATGTTCGTCAGAATCTAGTTTCAAATATGATCAACAACAATATTTCCTTCTGTGACATGAAAAGATATATATTAGTACAAACTTTAATATTATGGCAAACTACGTTTATATAGGTACTAGTCTGGATGGATACATCGCTTCCAAAGATGGAAGTTTAGATTGGTTAATGGAATTTCCCAACCCTGACGGAAGTGACTTTGGTTTTTCAGCATTTATGGACCGAATAGATGCACTGGTAATGGGCAAAAACACTTTTGAAAAGGTTTTAACTTTTGGTGAATGGCCGTATAATAAAAAGGTTTTTGTTTTGAGCAATACACTTAAAGACATTCCTACAGAAATGTCTGACAAAGCTGAAATTATACAAGGTGAACTACAAGAGGTGGTTGAGAAGTTGGCAATTCGAGGTTTCAAGGATCTTTATATAGATGGTGGAAAAGTCATACAATCATTCTTGCGCCAAGACCTAATTGATGAAATGATCATTACACGAGTTCCCATTGTTCTTGGAAGTGGAATTCCATTATTTGGAGAATTAAACAATCCAGTTAGATTTTCTAAAGTAAAAACAGAAACATTAACGGATCAAATGGTTAAGAACTATTATTATAAATAAGTATCGACATTCACTTTTTTCAATACCATAATACTAACGGCTCCAGAATGTTGAATCTGAATAATTAATGGTTTTCAGGAAATTTTGTTTTTTTAGTATACAGTGCTTACAAAGTTAAGGAACCGGGTCGTACCCGCTCCCGCCCCATGGATGGCACTTTCGGATTCTCTTAAACCCTAACCAGATTCCTCTAATCACACCATGTTTAAGAATTGCTTCCTTTGAATAATGAGAACAAGTTGGTGTGTATCGGCAAGTCGACGGAAAAAGAGGAGAAATACCGTATTGATACACTAGGATTGGAAATACAAATATCTTTTTTAATATATTATTCATTTTAATCTCAATCAATAAAAGGAATAATTAGTTCATTTTCCGTTATGCGTCATCCAATTCCCAATTCCGGGTGAAGACCCTTTACACCATCGAATTGTTTGATGATGTAACTCATATCTTTTTCCATATCACCAGAGGTATTAAATTCCTCCATAAACCGTACTTCTTTCTTACCAAAATCAAAAGCAACGAGAACTATTGGAACTTTTGCCTTATGTGCTATTCTATAAAATCCAGTTTTAAATGTCTCAACTTTTTTCCGAGTTCCCTCAGGGGCAATGGCCAAAATTAGTGATTCTCTTTTTTCGTAAAATTGAGTTATTTGTTCAACCACATTTTGTTTTTTACTTTTTCGGTCTACAGGAATTCCCCCTGTAATACTCATAAACCATGCAACTGGTTTATACTTAAACAGTTCAGCCTTGACTAAATAGTTTGCACGAAATCCTTGAATAGCTCTGGTTGCTACTCCTAAATAGAAGTCCCAATAGCTTGTATGTGGTGCTACAACAATAACACATTTTTTCAATCCTTCAGACAGCCCTCCTTTGATACTCCAGCCGGTGATCCAATAGCTAAATCTGAAAAACGCACTTAACATATGATGATGGTTTTAAGAATAAGAACCCATAGAACTAAATTTCTCTATACGGGCATCAATTCTTTTTTCACTAGGAATCTTATTTAATTCCTTGATGTTCTTTAGAATTACTTTTTTCAATTCTTTGGCTGCTCCTTTCACATCTGTATGTGCTCCTCCAAGAGGTTCAGAAATTACACCATCAACCAATTTGTTATTCATCATATCTGTCGCGGTAGGTTTTAACGCTTCAGCCGCCTGCTCCTTATAATCCCAACTTCTCCACAAGATTGTTGAACAGTTTTCTGGAGAAATAACTGAATACCATGCATTTTCCATCATAAGTACTCTATCTCCAATTGCTATTCCCAATGCCCCACCAGAAGCACCCTCACCAATGATGATACAAATAACAGGGACCGTTAAAAGAAACATCTCCTGAATATTCCTAGCAATAGCTTCTCCTTGCCCTCTTTCTTCAGCTTCCAGCCCTGGAAAAGCACCAGGAGTGTCAATTAAACAGACAATAGGTTTTCCGAATTTTTCAGCCATTTTCATGAGACGCAAGGCTTTTCGATAACCTTCTGGGTTTGCCATGCCAAAGTTTCTCATTTGACGTTGTTTAGTATTTCGGCCTTTTTGTTGACCTATAAACATTACTGTTTGCCCTTCTAGTGAACCAAATCCACCTATCATGGCTTTGTCGTCTTTTACATTTCGATCCCCAGATATTTCGATAAAATCGTCTGTTAACTCAAAGATGTAATCTAGTGTATAGGGTCTTTCAGGATGTCTAGAAAGCTGCACTCGCTGCCATCTGGTCAAATTTGCAAATGTATTTTTCTTTAAAGAATTAATTTTCTTTTCAAGTGTTTCCACGGCTTTGGCTACATCCACATCATTTGAGGAAGCGAGCATTTTCATGTCTGCTAACTTCTCTTCCAATTCGGCGATGGGTTTTTCAAATTCTAAAAGCATAAATTTTGATTGAATTAGATGGCAAACCTATAAATAAATTCAGATTGAACGGCACAAAAAAACTTAATAGTACCACAATGAATGACGTCTTCTAAGGTGCTTTCGGAAATTCATCACAAAAGCAAGCATCAAATAGATAAGTAACGGAGATCCAAATGTCAGAAATGACAAGTATATAAAAAACAATCTTATACTAGACGTTGGTATTCTAAACTTTTCCCCTAGTCGAGTACAAACTCCAAAAGCATATTTTTCGAAAAAATCTTGTGTTCCTTTCATAACGCCACAAATTTAATCTAAAATCAACAATTTATTTGTCATATTTAATTTTAGTACTTACCTATTTTTTCCCTATAATTGCAATTATTTCAGAAATAAGTACCAAAATTTACATACACATTTAAAATAACAATTATTCAAATGAAAAAATCGAATATTGTCCTGGCCATACTTACTGGCTTTTTCATATTTTCTGGGTGTAACTCCCTTAAGAATATGGTCAAACTTGCGGAACAACAGCAGGTTGACGTTGTACCTAATCCACTAGAATTACACGGTGACTCTGTCAAACTAGACATGTCCACTGTTTTGCCAGCTAAAATGCTTCCTGAAGGATATGTTTATTCATTGACTGCATTCTATAAATATGGTGATTCAGATTTAGAGATTGGAAAAACTACTTTGGATTCAAAAGATTTCCCTGATAGCAAAACAACTACTTCAAGAAAAAGTGACTCCTATAGCTTTGCATATGCAGATGGCATGGGCAGTGGTGAAGTAGAAGTATTGGGTACTGCTGTAGACGAAAAAGGTGAAAATGCAAGCACTCCTCGTAAATCAGTTGCAAAAGGTATTATTACAACTGCTTTGTTGGCAGAAGATGTATTTTACACTGCTTACGCAGCTCCTGGCTATACAGACCAAGAAGAATTAAGTCCTACTAATGTTGACTTATACTTTGATCAAGGAAGCGCAGTTCTTAGATCTTCTCAAACTAGAAGTAAAAAAGGAAAAGAATTCAGAGCTTTTATTGCAGATAAAAATGTTACAAGAACTGTAACCATAACAGGTACACACTCACCTGAAGGTACTGAAACAATCAACTCTGATCTTTCAGAAAACAGAGCAAAAGCGATTGAGAAGTATTACAGGTCTCAAATGAAAAGATACGACTACAAAGGCATGGCTGATTCTATTCAGTTTATCCTTAAGCCTGTTATTCAAGATTGGTCTGATTTCAAAGATGCTTTAAGTGCATATGAAGGCATCACTGATGAGCAAAAATCTGAGGCCGTAAAAATCGTGAACGGTCAAGGAACTTTCGAAGACAAGGAAAAAGCTTTACAAGAATTAGATTCTTACAAAGCATTATTTAAAGATGTTTACCCTGGATTGAGAACAGCAAAAACTGAAGTTCTTACGGTTCAAGAAAAGAAATCCAACGCTGAAATTTCTACAATTGCTAAGCAAATCGCTACGCAAGATACAACAGCAACTGATTCACTATCTATTGGAGAATTGTTATTTGCAGCGACACTAACACCTTCTTTGACTGAAAAAGAAGCCATTTATAAAGTAGCGACAAAACAATCCGGAAGTTGGGAATCTCACAACAATTTGGGTGCTGTTTATTTAGCAATGGCTATCGAAGCTGAAGGTGATGCAAGAAACCAAAACGTTGAAATGGCGGTTACGCAACTTGAAATTGCAGCAAACAAAAAACAAGCTGCTGAAGTACAAGCTAACATGGCTACTGCATACGCACTTCAAGGTAATAAAGCGCAAGCTTATGATGCTGCTAACAGTGCACTAGGAAACGGTCCTGGTGAGCATGCAAGTGGAATTAATGGAGTGAAAGGAGCTTTAGAATTACAAATGGGTGATTATGAAGGAGCGCTTGCTTCTTTAGGATCAACGGAAGAAAGTGCTACCGTTGCTTTCAACAAAGGTCTTGCAATGTTATTGAACAAAGATTTCGATAATGCAACAGCAGGATTTGGTAATGCAATAGAACTAGATGCTGAATATGCAAATGCATATTATGCGAATGCAATTGCTGCTGCCCGATCTGGAAAAGAAGCTGACGTTGTTAGCAACTTGAAATCTGCAGTAGAAAAAGATGCTACTTTAAAAGAAAAAGCTTTGGCTGATCTTGAATTTAGAGATTTTGCCACTCAGGTAGCAGAAGCAGTGAATTAAGATTTTTTATCATTTGAATAGAGCCCTGTTTCAAGTACTTGAAACAGGGCTTTTTTTTGTGAAGGTTGCTACCAAATTCCACGAAATTGATTGGGATATTGAATAGCTTGTCATAATTTAGCGCTTTCAAAAGATTACCGTCATATAACAATCAAGGACAGATGAAGACATTACAATTCAGAGAGGCACTCAGAGAGGCTATGAACGAAGAGATGAGAAGAGACAAATCAGTCTTTCTTATGGGAGAAGAGGTCGCTGAATACAATGGAGCTTATAAAGTAAGTCAGGGCATGCTAGATGAATTTGGCCCAGAAAGAGTTATTGACACACCTATTGCAGAACTAGGATTTGCTGGTGTAGGAATTGGTGCAGGAATGAATGGTCTTAGACCTATAATTGAATTTATGACATTCAATTTTTCACTAGTTGCCATCGATCAAGTGATCAATGGCGCTGCTAAAATGATGTCTATGTCTGGTGGTCAGTTTAATGTACCTATTGTTTTTAGAGGACCAACAGGAAATGCTGGACAATTGAGTTCACAACATTCTCAAAATTTCGAAAACTGGTTTGCCAATACTCCAGGCTTGAAAGTTGTCATACCATCCAACCCTGCAGATGCTAAAGGCTTATTGAAAGCTTCCATTCGTGACAATGATCCAACGATATTTATGGAGTCAGAATTAATGTATGGCGACAAAGGTGAAGTACCTGAAGGAGAATACATCATTCCTATTGGCGTAGCAGAAGTTGTGAAAAAAGGAACAGATGTTACCATTATTTCATTTGGTAAATTCATGAAAGTGGCCAACGCTTCAGCGGAAGCATTGGCTAAAGAAGGAATCAATGCAGAAGTAATAGACTTAAAAACAGTCAGACCAATTGATTACGACGCAATCATTACTTCTATCAAGAAAACAAATCGATTGGTAATTGTTGAGGAGGCTTGGCCATTGGCATCAATATCTGCTGAGATTAGTCATTTCGTTCAAAGAAAGGCATTTGACTATTTGGATGCACCAGTTCATAGAATCACTAACAAAGATGTTCCTTTGCCATATGCACCGACGTTAATTGATGAGATTCTACCGAACGTAGAAAGGACGGTAAAAGCGGTCAAAGAAATCATGTATATAGCTAAGTAATACAGCTATTATTACTTGAAAATACCCTCTCTAATTTTATTTGTTGTCACAGATTTATCGACTGATTCGACAGAATTCTGGTCAATTTAAAAATTGTATTTTTTAAAGAAGTTTATTTTTTTTTCTTTAAAAGAATAGCGCTACTGAATATTCTAAAAAGTCAATAGCATTTTGATTTTTTTGTTAATTATTTTTTGATCAATTTTGATATCCACCAGCAAAAAAGCATAGAGAAATATCTTTAACCTCGAACCACTTATACCACAATGCACGACCAAATTTGGGAGAACTGTCTAAAATACATTGAAGAGAAAACCCCTCAGCAAAGCTTCAAAACGTGGTTTTCACCTATAGTTCCTCTAAATTTCAAGGAAACAGTACTTACGATACAAGTTCCTTCTCAATTTTTTTATGAATGGCTCGAAGATAACTACGTCGGATTGTTAAAAGAGGCTATTCAAGCTGAAATTGGACCAAAAGGAAAATTAGAATATTCAGTCATTGTTGACAAAGGCGATGAGAAGAACCAGCCTTATACCGTCAATTTGGCTCAAAAGATGGATTCACCGAAATTTGGACAAAACGGTGCAAGTCGCCCTGTAGGATTCAAAAGCCCATTTTCACTTCCAGTAATTGCCAACCACGAACAAAATTCGAATCTTAACGCCACATATACTTTCGACACTTATATCGAAGGAGACTGCAACCGCCTAGGTAGATCAGCTGGTTTAGCGGTCGCATCTAAACCGGGTGTTACATCTTTTAACCCATTGATGATTTATGGCCAAGTTGGTTTAGGGAAGACTCATCTAGTACAATCTATTGGTAATCGAATCAAAAAAGACAACCCAGAGAATTTCGTATTATATGTAGCTTCTGAAAAATTTGCCAATCAATTTATAGAAGCATTAAAAAATAATAGTCTACAAGAATTTACCAATTTCTATTTGAATGTTGATACGCTCATTATTGATGATGTTCAATTTTTCAAAGATAAAGTAAAGACACAAGAAATTTTCTTTCACATTTTTAATCACCTTCATCAAAACAAGAAGCAGATTATAATGTCTAGTGACCGACCTCCTACCGAGTTAGAGGGTTTACAAGAAAGGCTAGTTTCTCGATTCAAGTGGGGGCTTACTGCAGACTTACAACAACCTGATTTTGAAACTCGTCTAGCAATTATACAAAAGAAGCTTCAGGACGACGGTTTAGATATAGATGATAAAGTACTTGAGTATTTAGCATACAGCGTTGACAGCAACATCAGAGAGCTCGAAGGAGTACTTATTTCCCTTGTTGCACATTCGTCGCTAAACAAAACGCCAATTGATCTGGAATTAGCTAAGCAAACGCTTAAAACCATCGTCAAAAATATTGAATCGGAAGTAGGAATTGAATACATACAAAAAACAGTTTCAGAGTATTTCAATGTTTCACATGATGACTTGAAAGCAAAAACACGAAAAAAGGAAATTGTTATTGCTAGACAAATAGCAATGTACTTTTCTAAGGATTACACAAATCATTCTCTAAAAAGTATAGGAAGTCACTTTGGAGGAAGAGACCATAGTACTGTTATTCATGCTTTGCAATCTGTAAATGACATGCTTGATACTGATGCAAGGTTTAGATCTTCTTTTTCTGAATTGAAAAAGAAATTCCAGATGAAATCCATATAATATCCCACTGACTAGATACTAGTCAAATCATTTAGATATTAGCCAAAGATTTGCTTTGGACAATGAGTCAAAATAATTGATCGACGCACCTTGGCTTTTTTCTAACTTCTTTTGAATGTCATCCACACAAAATTTGGCAAAAACATCTTTCGGAAAAACCGTAGCTGCATATTTTATACCGGCACTAATCATCTCTCTTGTAAAAGCTCCTGAAATATATTTCTGAGAATCTTCATCTAGCACCTCAATACCATGAGCATCGTAAAGTATCTTTTCCGCTTTTTCAAAAATGACAGCGTCAGTGATTCTTTTTCCAACTGCTAAAATTTCTTCAAAAGTGCAAAAGCCAACCCAACGATTGGTCATCACGCTTGACTTTCCATCCCAATAAAGCTGCACGTAAGGTTTATTGAGATAAACTTTAGCCTTTGTTGGAATTTGAAAATCTTCAGGCATGAAAATTATTTTTTTAGTTGTGATTCAAAAATAAAACCTCATTCCAATTTTTAACAGCCTTTAGTTAAAAAATTAAAAGTGACGCCACCCTTGAGCTTGGAGTGAAACAGTATTTCCTCCTTTAGTTACCATTTTGAGGCCCGCTTCTTTCTTGTCTACATAACCAATAGTAGAAATATCGGCATGATTTTTTATCTTCTCGAATTCTGATTGACCAATAGTGAATAATAATTCATAATCCTCACCGCCATTCAGCGCACAAGTAACTGGATCTAAATTAAATTCCACAGCGGTATCAAATGTGATTTTATCAATGGGTATTTTGTCTTCATATATAGCAATGCCTACTTCAGAATTCTTTGCCAAATGAAACAATTCGGATGCCAAACCATCTGATACATCAATCATAGAAGTTGGCATCAATTCTAAATCTCTAAATTCATGAATAATATCCATCCTGGCCTTAGGCTTCAATTGTTTTCCAACAACCAACTCATATTGAGATATATCAGGCTGCATATCTGGATTCTCTTTAAAGACTGCTTTTTCTCGTTCTAATATTTGCAATCCCATCAATGCCCCTCCCAAGTCTCCGGTAACGCAGATAATATCATGTTCTTCTGCATTTTTTCGATAAACGACTTCTTCTTTCTTGCATTCACCTATTGCTGTGATTGAAATAACCAACCCACTTGAAGAGGAAGTTGTGTCACCTCCTACAAGATCAACCTTATAGTCATCGCAGGCGTGTTTAATACCTTCGTACAGTGTTTCCACAGCTTCAACAGAAAATCTATTGCTAAGTCCTAGACTCACTGTAATTTGTTTTGGAAATCCGTTCATAGCAGCTATGTCAGAAATATTCACCGCCACAGCTTTATACCCCAAGTGTGCCAATGGCATATAACTGAGATCAAAATGAACACCTTCAATTAACATATCTGTAGACACCAGACTCAACATCCCATTCCCTTTATCGATAACGGCAGCATCGTCTCCAATTCCTTTAATTGTATCATTTTGGGTAGTTGAAAATCTTGATTGAATATTATCAATCAATCCAAACTCCCCTATTTCTCCTATTTCTGTTCTTTTTTCGGACTTGTTAGACATGTCTTTGACTTAGATATTGAGTTGACAAGAACTGTCCAGTATTTGGATCAATTCTAAATAAATACTTATTTTTGCAAAAAAAGTGAAACTTTTCTTCACTAAGAAGAGTTTGCTATTTTTAAACAAAAGTAATACATCAACAATGTTAAAAGTATCTGAAAAGGCACAAGGTAGAATTAGAGAACTAAAAAAAACAGAAGGACATTCTGAAAATCACAATCTTCGGGTTGCGGTAAAAGGTGGTGGCTGCTCAGGACTCATGTATGATTTGTCTTTTGATGATAAAATCACAGATAAAGATGATGTCTTTGAAGACAATGGCGTAAAGGTCATCGTAGACAAAAAGAGTCTATTTTATCTTCTAGATACGACCTTAGATTTTTCAGATGGCCTGAATGGTAAAGGATTTCAATTCGTCAATCCAAATGCTACTAGAACATGTGGATGTGGAGAAAGCTTTGCAGTTTAACCCTTATTAATCTCTGGAAAACTATTATTTCCTATTAAACCGGCTGATTCAAATCTATTGTCATCGGATCTATTCTCCAAGTTGAGAACACCTCGGGGACATACAGAGGCGCATACACCACAGCCTACACATGACGATCGTATGATATTCTGTCCTCTTTGAGCATACCATCTGACGTCTATTCCCATTTCACAATAGGTTGAGCAATTGCCACATGAAATGCATTGCCCTCCATTGGTAGTAATTCTAAACCGGGATTTAAAACGTTGCACAAGTCCTAAGTATGCAGCCAATGGACACCCAAACCTGCACCAAACACGATTGCCCATTATCGGATAAAAACCCGTACCGACCACACCAGCAAACCCAGCTCCTATCCAGCCACCATATATTGATCGAATACTGTAGGTATTGATTCCAAGGATATTATCATTCCCTGTCCAATATGTATACAGAACTCCTGCAGTCATCAATATAGCAAATACTAAAACTGCATGAATTGAGTATCGCTCAAATTTCCATGCTTTAATGGATTTATCAGATAATTGGCGAAAAGGATCTCCTAATGTTTCAGCTAACCCTCCACATCCACAAACCCAGGAGCAATACCATCGCTTTCCAAAAAAATAAACCATAACAGGAACTCCAATCAAACTCAAGCCAATTCCCCAGCCCAACATAAATAATCCTAAACTTCCATTTTGAATCATAGCATCTAGCTCATAATCAAAAAAGAAATCATAGTCTAAAGGCCATATGTTTTTAAAATCAAAATAAGGTTGATTCAGTCTCATCAATATTTCTGGAATTAAGAAGGCGAAGGCCAATTGAAAAAACATCACTGAAATTGATCTGTATATTTGATATCTACTGTGCCGATATTTAATGATCATTCGAATACCCATGACTAATATGGTCAATGTATATATGAATCCATACAAGAAAAACCGACTCGCTTCAGCCCCTTTTAACAAATAGCTCATAGGGTCAATCATTATTATCCAAGCGGTCATATACTCTGGAAAGAAATACAGCAATACATAAAATAGAATAAGAAAAGTACCCAAGAGGATCCCTAGCCAACCTTTACTCTTTAAGGAGTCTTTAAAAACATTATTATTCTTGACACCTGGGAGACCTTCTGTCTTTTGTTTGGGTACTATATATAACACTGCACCCAAGATGGTCAAACCATAACTTATTAGGAGAAATAATACTGGACTTGATGATATTGGGCCTTTTGATGAAGTTTTAGCAAACCGATAGACCAAGTCATCAACGACATATGAATTATAACCTTGATCACTAATGATAGCCCATCTTGTGATATTATTACTTACACTTGTCAAGCTTGATTTCAATTCTTCTCTAGAAGAAAAGCTACTTCCTTCAAGCCATGCCCCCCAAGATTTGAGCTTTTCGAATTGATATTTTTCTACAATATCATTGTGGTCAAAAGCCGTTGATGAATTTTGAAAGCTAAATGATTGGATGTCATTTAAGTCAATAATATCTCCTATTTTATCCTCACTGATTTTAAATTCCTCAATCTTATCATCATTAATATGGGAAAAAACTGATTTCAAGTCCGAAACCATTTCAAAAGAATTTGAATATTCCCTCTTTAAAACACTTCTGGATTGGTTGTTGAATTCGGTGACATGATCACTGGTTAGTACATTCTCAATGACATCTTCTGTCAGAACATATTTTTCTAAGCCAAAACTGATCAGCCAGGTTCCAAAACCTAAAAAGAATAAAATAAGTCCGAAATTTTGAATGACTTTTAACTTCATATTTAAAGGGTAGGTTTTTCCGAAATAGACGGGTTTAAGTATTGATTTTTAAAGGCAACTTTTATCTCTTGTTCATAGCGCGTAAAGAATTCAGGATCGAAATTCGCACTTTCCAGCCGATCGATTACTTCGTCAATTACAAATTTCGCTTCAATCCAATGATTCCAAACTTCATGTCTCATTCTTATACCGAAAGTATTGACTCCCAACACATACCGCGACTCTTCCTCATAGACAATTCGTATTAATTTTGAATCACTATCATCCATCCACAGAAACTCACATTCATTTTCATCAATACTTGGCCTCACCGTCCCATAAGTCTGATATTCAATATTGAAAAATTTTGCAGAATTAAACCAAACTCCAGGTTGATATGCAGTAGGTTCTTCACAAATAGATCTTGCAATTGTTTCACCCATCATCCGACCTGTGTACCATACTTGCTCAATCGCTTTTCTCCCCTCTACTGGATGCTTGAGTTCTGCGCAATCGCCAATTGCATATACATTTTTAACACTTGTCTTCAAATATTCGTCAACCAGAATCCCTTGATTACAGTCTATTCCAGCATCCTTGACTATTTGAATATTAGGTGTTACGCCAACAGTCAATCCTACAAATTCCGTTTGGACTCGCGCTCCGGTCGTTGTGACAATCTCTTTTACTCTTCCATTGTCATCAGAAATTATTTCTTTCAACTCAGTGGAAAGTCTAAGATCAATATTATGAGCCAAAATTTCTTGATTTATCATCTTCGCTTCTTCGGTCGGCAATACCAAGTCCCAAAAATTCTCTTCTCTTACCAAAAAAGTAACTTTGATGTCTCGAGAATGCAACATTTCGGCTAGTTCAATACCAATGAGCCCACCACCTACAATCACTGCATGTTTGATATTTTTTGTATCTTTTTCTATCCTTTCAAGGTCTTGCAATGAATACAATCCAGAAACTCCTTCTAGATCTTGCCCAGGCCAACCAAATTTTCTAAGTTTGGATCCTAACGCCAAAATCAATTGATCATATTGAATTACTTCCTCCGAATGCAACGTCAATGAATTTGTTTGCGTATCAATTATTTCAACCCAAGCTTTCTTTAATTCAATCCTATTCTTGACCCAAAAATCATTAGCATAAGGTTGAGTGTGCTCAAACTTCATGTGACCCATATAGATATACATTAAAGCAGTTCTAGAAAAAAAATAGTCCGATTCTCCAGAAATTATTATAATCCGTGCATCACTTCTTTTTCTAATATGACGTGCTGCTGTTACACCAGAAATTCCATTACCGATGATAAGTATATTCTTCAATTGTATTGATTTTGTAGGTTAAGACAAGATAAGGAATTTAATCTCATAAAAGTTCAATAGTTTAAATGTCCGCCATGAGCTTAAAACAATAAATTAACTAACACTTGTTTGCATTTAGATTTTTTTACTACCTTTGCAAAAGCGAAGAAATTCGAACAAATCCACAAGAAATTCTACTTTATAAACTTTTTTGGCACGGTTTTCGTTAAAACATACAAAGAGTTATAAAGATAATAGGTAAGTTTAGGTTAGGTTGGTTTAGGGGTTGCACGTGCAAGCGGCAGCCCCTTCCTTTTTTAAATCATTTCATTCACTCCCTCAACCGTTCCCTCGTATTTCTCACAATTAACCCCGAATTTCATAAGGAATTCAATTCCTTCATCTTTTTCCAAGCCTTTGTATTCAGCATAGGACTTCAAGTAAACAACTGATTTTATACCTGTAGAGTAGATAATCCTAGCACAGGCTAGGCATGGCGATAGCGTGACATATAGAATTGAGCCTTCTACCGATGATTTATTTTTGACTGCATATAAAATAGCATTTTGCTCTGCATGAATCGCCAAAGAACAGCTTCCTTTTGAATCAGTATCACAACCTTTTTCAGGAAATTCCTCATCACAGTTATGAGTTCCAGAAGGTGGGCCGTTATATCCAATAGATATAATTCTGGTATCTTTCACAAGCACTGCACCTACATGCCTTTTGATGCAATGAGAACGTTTAGCCAGATTCACAGCCAACTCCATGAAAATATCTTCGAATGCAGGTTTGTTCATTTCAGTCTATTTGAGAATCGCAATTTAAAGAGTATTCAATTCTTTAAAAATCTAAAGCAAAATAAGTAAGTCAAAATATCGCTTTTGTTTTTATACCATTCCGAAAATTAAGTTTACTTTGCCTATTATCTACCAATGAAAAACATTCAATGAGCATTCCTCAAATATCTCTTCCCTTAGACTTATCTTATCTGTATGAAATCAGCGATGATGATCGAGAATTTGTAAAAGACATGATTGACACTATTGTCAAAAACACACCAGACAGTATTAAGGAAATCAAAGTGGCGGCTGATAAAAATAATTGGATAGAAGTTGGTCGACTAGTCCACAAGTTGAAACCTTCTCTCCTTTTATTAAATATCGACAGTGTCTCAAAGCACATCAAGGTATTGGAAAACAATGCCAAAGAGGAAATCAATTTAGAAGACGCAATAGTTCAATTAGGTGAACTCATGGAATATAGCGCAATCATTATTCATGAGTTGAGTACCGCTGTTGAGCAGGATAACTATTAATTATTCCCATTCAATGGTTGCAGGAGGTTTTGAGCTTATATCATAGACCACTCTGTTAACTCCCTTTACCTTATTTATAATGTCATTAGAAACTTGTGCTAAAAAATCATAAGGTAAATGACACCAATCAGCAGTCATGCCATCAACACTAGCTACAGCGCGTAAGGAAACAACCCTTTCATAAGTTCTTTCATCACCCATAACACCAACTGATTGAATGGGTAAAAGCATTGCTCCCGCTTGCCAAACATCATCATAGAGTCCAGCCTTTTTTAATCCGCTGATAAATACATGATCTACTTCTTGTAATATCTGAACTTTCTCAGCCGTAATATCACCTAATATTCTAATTCCCAAACCTGGACCTGGGAAAGGATGCCTACCTAATATAGATTGATCGATTCCCATAGCTCTGCCTACTCTTCTAACTTCATCTTTGAAAAGTGTATTAAGAGGTTCGACCACCTTCATATTCATTTTCTCAGGTAAGCCTCCTACATTATGATGTGACTTTATTGTCACTGAAGGCCCATTTACAGAAACAGATTCGATAACATCAGGATAGATCGTTCCTTGGCCTAGCCATTTTACATTTTGAATGTCATGCGCTTCTTTGTCAAAAACCTCTATAAAAACGCGACCAATTGCTTTTCTTTTTTCTTCAGGATCTGTCAAACCTTTCAGCGCATCATAGAATAACTGAGACGCATTGACACCTTTTACATTGAGTCCCATTCCTTTATAAGACTCAAGCACTTCCTCAAATTCATTTTTTCGCAACAAACCGTTATCTACAAAAATACAATGAAGGTTTTTACCAATTGCCTGATGAATCAGCATAGCAGCAACTGAGGAGTCCACTCCTCCAGACAATCCTAGTACGACCTGATCATCTTTTAATTGATCCTTTAATTGTGCCACTGTACTTTCTACAAAAATATCAGGTGCCCAGTCTTGACTACACTTACAGATATGAACTACAAAGTTTCTCAACAATATTTTTCCTTCGGTTGAATGTGTCACTTCAGGGTGAAATTGAATCCCCCACACGGGTTCAGTTGTGCTTCTAAAGGCCGCTACTTTCACAGAATCTGTACTAGCAATGACTTCATACCCTTTGGGAACTCCCAGAATTGTATCCCCATGTGACATCCAAACTTGAGAGCCAATATTCATTTCCTTCAACAACTCATTATGATGATCTACTGTTGTAAGATTTGCTCGACCATATTCTCTAATCTTTGATGGCAGGATTTCTTCTCCAAACTTATGAGCAATCAATTGAGCCCCATAACAAACACCTAAGATGGGCACTTTGCCTATTAATAAATCTAAATCAACATCTGGATGATCTTCTTGCCTAACTGAGCATGGACTGCCAGCCAAAACCAAGCCTTTAACTGTTGCGTCTATTTCAGGAATTTTACTAAATGGATGTATTTCACAATAAACATTTAGTTCTCTTACTCGTCGAGCGATAAGTTGTGTGTACTGAGAACCAAAATCGAGGATGATAATCTTTTCTGCCATGCGCAAAATTAACAACGCAGCTTCGTCATGCAAGTGGAATGCTCAGATATGTTTGATCTTTTTTAGCGCTGATCAAAAACGCTCGAACGCATATTTGACGTATAGGTTCAATGCAGGAATAGTCTTATCAATGGTCCGACCATAACCAGGAATTGAATAGACATCCAGAGGCTCCTGTTCATCATATTTATCTAAAATTCTGAGCCTAATATGAAATCCTAAATAGAGACCCTTCCACATTCTTGTTTCACTGGATAAAACCAATTCATACCATGTTGCGATAGACGTCTCTCTGTCAAATGGTTCCACTAATGGATCGAAAAGTCTTGATGCACTTTGAATGTTAACTTCACCATTGTCTGAATACTTAGAACGACCATACCTTGCTGTGAAAACAAAATTATTTTTTGGATTCATATCATATTTATAGCCTAGACCAAAACGATAATAATAACCTTCAGATGAATAGGACGCATTTTGATAGGCACCGTTGGGTTCTAACGTTGCGATTCCAAATTCCCCAACAACAATTATTTTGTTCTTAAAATCAATCTGTGTTCCAATTTCATATTTGGATTCGGTATCAAGTGCCAATCCAATCAACTTGCCATAATCAAAAAGAATAGCCCCTGAAGAGAAAAAAGGATATACTACAGTATCCGTATCAATTTGAGATTCGTCATACCCTGCAATAATCAAAGGAGCTTCCTCCGCCTCAACTTGAAGACTGTCAACCATTACTGTATCGACAACAATTTCAGTTTGTCCAAAGCAAGTAAGTACGCCGAAAAATAGCGTACTAGTAATATATATCAATCGTTGTCTCAAAATCGATACAATCATCTGTGGAACAATTTATTCTCAAACTATCAAAACCATGGCTAATCGTATCAATACTGTACGCTTGGATAACTACATTATTGTATTCATCTACGGTTGTTCTACTTTCATAGGAAAGTAATAAATCATATACATTCTCATTGATCTCAATCGCTAAGGACACATCATTTTCCGTATTAGACAACGGCATTCTCCAAACCTCTGAGCTATCAGCAGCACCATACTCTACCTTCTCATTGTTTTTTTTATTCTCAATAGACGATATGACCATATTTCCGGATTCAATATCGTCAGCAATATCCTCAAGACTATCTCTAGAAACTTTGATCGTCGAATCAGCCGTAAATACGGAATTATACTTTTCAAGTACTTCGGTTTGTAATTCAATAATTTCTTCTAATAAAGGTATATACTCGTCATTCCCTTCACGTACCAGGCGTCCTAATACAATGCTGCTATCTAATAAAACGGCGGCACTGTCAGCGTAAAATTCTAATGTATCACTTGTATAAACAAGTTCCATTTCCATTTCTACCAAGGCAGTATCAACTACACTAAGATATCGGTAATTATAAAAAACCGCTCTTACATTGGGCTCATCATAAAGAATCTCCTCATCTTCTTGACAAGCGAAAATAATTGCAAATGAAAGCAAACAAAATGCTATAAATAGCCTATGTCTCATGGATCAAAAACTTCATAATTTTCTAAGCAGCAAACATACTTCATTCTAATTTGAAAAATTACTAAAAATAGTAAATGGAACTATATTGCAATCAATGGTTAGAAAGATATTATTTATTGCTTTGGTCTTGATCGTTCACTTGTCTTATGGGCAAGATAGAAACATGGTTATAAATCCCAGTTTTGAGGAGATATGGAATTGTCCTTTTACCATGAATCAGCTTAAATTTGTAAAATCCTGGTTCCCTTTTGGAACAGCCGATCCCTCTCCTGATTTTTTCAATGCTTGCGCAAAAGATAGTTTTATGGGCATTCCTCATAATATGTTTGGAACACAGGAAGCTCGAACGGGGGATTCATACGTTGGTCTGATTTCCTATCTAACCTCAAAAAGTGGACAAGGCTGGAAAGTACCTGCTAATCATCGGGAATTTGTAATGGTCCAATTAACTAAACCTTTGGTTAAAGGAAACCAATATTATGGTGAGTTTTGGGTAAATCTAGCAGACAAATGCGAGTTTTCCATTGATCAAATAGGAATGAGATTTACAAAAGATATGCCCAGTTTTGACTGGCAAGCTATGGATCTAGGGTATTACAAAGCACAAATTAATAGCGAAAAAGAAAAACTCCTTGATGATAATGAAGGATGGGTTAAAGTATCTGGAACTTTCACCGCGAAAGGTGACGAACTAGCGCTCACTATTGGGACATTCGTAGCAGATGGGGATTTAACAATTAAAAAAACCAAACGAAAATTTCTTAACGGAAAGGATAATAAAATTCCAAAACACCTCCAGCCTATGATCGCCTATTACTTTATTGACGATGTAAAAGTTACTCCAGTGGATGTAAACGAATCTATTTTTCCTGAACCCGTTGCATCTGCTGTAGAAGTAGCAGAGTATTTTGGCCCTGCTGAAATAGGTAAAAAATTCACTTTACAAAATATCTATTTCGAATTCGACAAAGCTAGACTTTTAAGAGGCTCCTTCCTTGAGTTGAACAAACTGCTAGATTACTTAGAAAGACATCCAAGAGTGAAAATTCAGATTGAAGGTCATACAGATAATGTAGGATCAAGAGAATATAATGACAAATTAAGTACCGCCAGAGCTAAAGCTGTTTTGGATTTTTTAGTTGCCAAAGGAATAAATGAATTTAGATTGGAGTATAAAGGTTTCGGAAGCCGACAGCCGATCGTTCCTAATACAACACCCAAAAATCAAGCACTCAACCGAAGGGTTGAGTTTCTGATTCTTCAGAACTAAAATGGAGCATCCTCACCACCTCCATCATTTGAGACTTCTCCTTCATTAGCTTTTGAAGGAAAGGTCATTGTATTTGGGCTAGTTTCAAACTCAGAAGGCACTCCAGCACTAGGAAAACTTCCACCATATTCTCCACCGACTAATGAACCATCCAAATCAGCGAATTTGGTAAATCGACCAATAAATTTGAGTTTGACATTCTCCAATGAACCGTTTCTGTGCTTTGCTATTATTACCTCACCCATACCCTGTGCTGGGAATCCATCGCTATCTTCAGTCAAACCGTAGTATTCAGGGCGGTACAAAAACATAACCATATCTGCATCTTGCTCAATAGAACCAGACTCCCTCAAATCTGAAAGTTGCGGTCTCTTATCTCCCCCTCTTGTTTCAACTGCCCGACTCAATTGAGATAGGGCAATAACGGGTACATTCAATTCTTTGGCGATTCCTTTGAGTGCTCGAGAAATACTAGCAATTTCTTGTTCTCTATTACCTGAGCCCCCTTTGCTTTGATCGCCAGACATCAATTGCAAATAATCAATAACTATCAATCGTACATCATGTTGAGCTTTCAATCTTCTACATTTAGCTCTCAACTCTAGAATACTTAAACCAGGGGTATCATCTATAAAGATAGGTGCCTCAGTCAGTTTGGATGTTTTATGAACTAGTTGCTCCCATTCATGATCAGCCAAATTACCTTTCTTAATTTTATCACTTTCCAATTCAGCTTCAGCTGATATCAATCTGTTCACGAGTTGAATAGAGGACATTTCTAAGGAAAACAATGCAACTGCATGACCAAATTCAACTGAAGCATTTCTTAATGCCGAAACTACAAATGCTGTTTTACCCATACCAGGACGTGCAGCAATAATTACCAAATCTGACGGTTGCCAACCAGCGGTTACTCGATCCAAATCGGTAAATCCACTTGGCACTCCTGTGAGACCATCTTTGTGTTCTTTTCTCGCTTCAATTTCCAAAATTGCCTCATGCATCAGCGTCTGCATGTTAGCATAATTCTTTCTGATATGAGATTCTGAAATTTCAAATAAAGATTGTTCTGTTTTATCCAACAATTCAAAAACATCTTGTGTGTCTTCAAAAGCGTCTTGTTGAATTTCAGAAGATATTTTGATCAATTCACGCTTGATCGACATCTCTGTTATAATCCGAGCATGATATTCAATATTGGCAGCTGAGTTTACGCGAGTAGTCAGTTCTGCGACATGATAGGCTCCCCCTGCTATTTCTAAGGTGCCATTTTTTCTTAATTGAGCTGTTACCGTCATTAAGTCGACAGGTTCCGACTTATTAAATAGCATTACGATTGCATCATAAATCTTTATGTGTCCTTCCTTGTAAAAACTTTCTGGCTTTAGAATATCAATGACAGTTGTCAATGCATCTTTTTCCAACATCAAAGCGCCTAATACTGTTTCTTCAAGGTCTGTTGCTTGCGGTGGAACTTTCCCTAATTGGCCTGATAATTCTTGAACGCCAGCTCTACGTTTTCTTGTAGATCGTTCTTTAAAATCACTTTGATTGGTATCAGCTCCAGTTGTATTCATTCGTTACAATTAAGACGTTAAACATTTCTCCAATATTGCTTGGCAAACCTACTCATTAGAATTATCGAATGTCCAAATCGTTATGCCCGATATCAAACAACTTTTACACTTGTTGTTAACATTATTCCAATTCTATATGAATATAAAATATAACGAAAATCAAAACCAATTCAGATACAATTCAATGAATCAATTCGATTAATTTGTCACGGCCAGTATTTAGATTATTTTTGAGAAAATTGTAACACCCACATGAATAACAACTTCCAAAAAGTCCATATCATAGCAACAGGCGGAGCAGTCATGAGTAGTCTTGCTATCGCTTTGAAAGAAAAAGGGATAGAAGTCACTGGCTCAGATGACAAGATTTACGATCCCGCTAGAACTAATCTTCAAAAAAACGGACTATTACCTGATAAAGAGGGTTGGGATGCAAAAAAAATAAACACTTCACTCGACGCAGTAATTGTAGGGATGCACGCTAAAAATGACAATCCAGAGCTTCAAAAAGCAACTGAATTGGAGCTACCCATTTTATCATACCCAGAATTCATAAGGTCGCAATCCGAAAATAAACAGCGCGTTGTTATAGCCGGAAGCCATGGGAAAACAACTATAACAGGAATTATTATACATGTATTAAATTATTGGAAAAGATCGTTTGACTATTTGGTGGGAGCTAAAATAAAAGGAATTGAAAACACCATTCAGTTAACTGATGCTCCTTTGATTATAATTGAAGGGGATGAATACTTTACCTCACCTTTGGATCAAACCCCAAAATTCTTGAAATATGACCACCACATTGCGCTAATCAGCGGCACTGCGTGGGACCACATCAATGTCTATCCAACTATTGATAGTTACATTGAGCAATTTGAAAACTTAGCTGATAAAACCCCAAAAGCAGGTTCTCTAGTCTTTTGTGAACATGATAAAATGACGTATGTCATTGGCAACAAAGAAAGAGATGATGTAAAACCTTTGCCTTACCAAACACCAAAGTATCAAGTAAAAGATGGGATCTACTATCTTAAAACCGAGGAAAAAGACATTCCTGTAAAAATATTTGGCAAACACAACATGCAAAATATTGAGGGCGCGAGAAATTTAATGTCCATCATTGGGATTAACTCTGCTCAATTTTATGAAGCAATTCAATCTTTTGAAGGTGCTGAAAAAAGAAATAATTTGATCGCTGAAAATGATCACTGTTCGGTTTACTCTGATTTTGCCCATGCCCCGTCAAAATTAAAAGCTACAGTTGATGCCTTCAAAGAGCTTCATCCAAAAAGGAATTTGACTGCTTGTTTTGAGTTGCATACTTTCAGTAGCTTAAATAAAGAATTCCTCCCTCACTATCAAGGCAAAATGGATAAAGCGGATGAAGCAATTATATATTTCAACAAAAAACACCTCGAAGAAAAAAATTATTTGAAAGAGATTTCATCGAGTGACATTCAATCTTCTTTTAAGAGAAAAGACATTCTGGTGTTCACAGAAAAAAAAGAGCTAGAGAATCATCTAGTATCAAAATCCTGGGATAATGAGGATTTGCTTTTAATGAGTTCTGGTAATTTCGATGGGATGAAAATTGAACAATTGGCGAACAAAATCACAAACAAATCATGAATCTTAAGTTGACTAACCCCTTAGCAATTTTTGATTTGGAGACTACAGGCACCAATGTTTCTCAAGATCGTATCGTTGAGATTTCGATCGTAAAAATAATGCCGGATAATTCTCAAATAACTAAAACAAGAAGAATCAACCCCTCCATTCCCATCCCTATTGAGTCTAGCTTGGTTCATGGGATATATGACAAGGACGTTAAAGAAGAACCCACTTTTCAATCCGTTGCTAAAAGCATGGACGAATTTTTGAAAGACTGTGATTTAGGGGGATTTAATTGTGTGAAATTCGACATCCCGCTATTGGTGGAAGAATTCGCAAGAGTTGGAATTGATTTTGATACATCTCACAGGAAATTGGTGGATGCACAAAAAATATTCCATATGATGGAAAAGAGAACATTAACTGCCGCATTCAAATTCTATTGTGATAAAGATCTTGAAGGTGCTCATGGAGCTGAGGCGGATACACTTGCTACATGGGAAGTAATCAAAGCCCAAGTTGAAAAATACAATGGCCAGGATGTCATCGACAGTATGGGCAATACAATTGGTCAGGTCAGTGATGAAGTAAAAGATTTGCATCAACTTTCCGCTGCAAATATGGTTGATCTAGCTGGGCGTTTTGTACTTAATAAAGAAGGCGTAGAAGTCTTTAACTTTGGCAAGCATCGACACAAACCTGTAGAAGAAGTATTAAAAGCTGAAAAAGGTTACTACGACTGGATGATGAAGGGAGATTTCCCTCAAGACACGAAAAGGAGACTTACTCAGATAAAACTGAGAGGATTTAATAGTTAAAATTAGAAGGAAGGTTTATAACTAGCCTGGTATTCTTTCCATGGGGTCGACTTGTACTTGTTTTCACCATAATACCTCATTATTTGATCAAAAACTGTCACTTCCAAATAACCCGGTACCGGAGATAATATCCTCAATTCTTCATCCATAAAAACAACGGTTGGATAACTCATTTTTCCATTCAACAATGAATAAGCCAATTCATGTATTCCTTTTCTACCTGAAGGTTGCCATTTAAAAGTATGATCCTTAAATACAATATCCCCTTTCTGCTCGGCATCTAATTTTACAGGGTAATAATTTTTATTCAAATATTTAGCGATCTCAGGGTGCTCAAAAGTAGCTGCATCCATTTTCTTACACCATCCACACCAGTCAGTATATATATCTATGAATATCTTTTTTGGCTTCTTATCACTCAATGCGACCGCTTCTTCAAAAGTATACCACTTTACAAGTTTTCCTTTAGGCTCTACTTCTTTAGTATCGAAACCAGAAATGGCTACTAATCCAATAACTAGCACAACCAAAGCACTCGATATATTTATTACTTTTTTCATCTTCAATTCCTTCTTACAAAAGTATAAAATTTAAACTTAGTAATACCTTAAACACCATTGCAGCCTAAAAGTTTCCAGAGTCAATCAATATTCTCCTTTAAATTAAAACTCATACCATACTTTTATGTTGCATTCTAAAGGCAGAATTTCGTATATTTAAATTATGGAATCCTGTAATAGATGTCAAAAAAGAGCGGTCCTACAATGTAAAGGATGCGGTCGTGTTTGGTGTGTAAAATGCCATGATGAATTAGGAAAACCAGGTTTGTTTGCAGGAAAGTGTGGTGCTTGTGATGCTATCGTTGTAAGACTGGAGCACGTTTAATTACCCTCCCACTATTTCTCTTAGATCTGCCATCAAATGCTCCCAAAGCTCCTCTAACTCCTGTTCATCATCCATTTCTGAATAATCTGTTACACGAATAAATACTGCTTGCGTAAGCTCGTTTACATCAATTTTAAATTCAACATAGTTTGGATCATCATCTTCAACGATAAATTCAAATCGAATTTGACTGTTAGTTCTGTGAGAAACCATCTTCGCAATGTTTTCTTCTCCATCCCATATAATACTTAAATTCTTATCATCCCTGATATTGACATCGTCAGCAAACCATTGAGCCAAACCACTGGCTGTTGATAGATAGTTGTAAAGCATTTTTTTCGATGCTCTGAATTCGTATTCACCTACAAATTTGAATTTACTCATGAGGGATTTTTTATTAAGTGGTTTAAGTATTCACCAAAGTTCGCATCTTATTTGATTTTTTTTATCAAGAATCATAAATAAATCAACTATATGAATAAATTTGCACCTCGAAAAATATGGCGAGGTAGCTCAGTTGGTTAGAGCGCAGGATTCATAACCCTGAGGTCACGGGTTCAACTCCCGTCTTCGCTACGAAAATGGAACCCTTGTATTTTGTAATATAAGGGTTTTTGTTCTTTAAATTAGGGCTGAATTGAAAATATTCTTGACAAGATATTTTTTCCAATTGAATGTTTTTTCTTCAACACAAGCAAGATGATTGCTATCGAAAAACGACATCTCGTTTAGTTTTTCTTCAAAACACAAAAACAAATGGCTGAGTACAATTTCTTAGAGATCGAAAAAAAATGGCAAAAATACTGGCATGAAAACGAATCTTTCAAAGCAAAAGTAGATACATCAAAGCCAAAGTTTTATGCACTGGATATGTTTCCTTATCCCTCAGGAGCAGGTCTTCATGTCGGTCATCCTCTCGGGTATATAGCCTCAGACATTGTTTCAAGGTTTAAAAGAATAAAAGGATTTAATGTTCTGCACCCTATGGGATTTGATGCATTCGGACTTCCGGCAGAACAATATGCGATCCAAACGGGTCAACATCCCGCTATTACTACGGAAGAAAATATTAAACGATATAAAGAGCAATTAAAGAATATTGGTTTCTCCTTTGACTGGAGTAAAGAGGTTCAAACCTGTAATGCAGATTACTATAAATGGACACAATGGATTTTTATCCAACTATTCAATTCATACTTTAATCAGTCAACGGAAAAAGCAGATTCCATTGATAATTTAATTCTCGAATTTGAGAAAAATGGCAATCAATCAATCAAAGCAGTATGTGATGAAGATACAATTTCATTTACATCAGGTGAGTGGCAAGCTTTTAGTGAATCCGAAAAACAAAAAATTCTCTTAAAATATCGCCTCACCTACTTATCAGAAACAACCGTTAACTGGTGCCCTGAGTTAGGGACTGTTTTGTCCAATGATGAGGTCAAAGAAGGTTTCTCGGAAAGAGGAGGTTTTCCTGTAGTAAGGAAAAAAATGAAACAATGGAGTATGCGAATTACAGCGTACGCCGAAAGGTTGTTGAACGGACTTGAACAACTTCAATGGTCCGAGCCCTTGAAAGAAATGCAGCGCAATTGGATTGGTAAATCTCAAGGGGCTGAGATGACCATGAATATTGAAGGTCATGATGATACAATCACCGTTTTCACCACAAGAATTGACACTGTATATGGAGTTACATTTTTGGTACTTGCTCCGGAACTTGAACTCATAAAAAAAATAACAACTGCAGCGCAAAAAGAGGATGTAGAATCTTATGTAAACACGGCAAAAAACAAGTCAGAACGCGACCGAATGAGCAATGTCAAAACGGTTTCTGGTGCATTTACGGGGGCATATGCAATCAACCCTTTTGACGATTCTAAAATTCCAATTTGGATAGCTGATTATGTCCTTGCAGGCTATGGTACTGGTGCAGTCATGGCTGTACCTGGCGGAGACCAAAGAGACTACAATTTCGCAAAACACTTCAACTTACCTATTCTTCCTATTTATGAAGGAATGGATGTCAGTAAAGAAGCCAACCCTACCAAAGAAGGCAAAATAATCAATAAAGGTCTTTTAAATGGCCTTACTTTTCAAGAAGCAACCGAAAAAGCAACATCATTTCTTGAAGGTAAAGAAATAGGAAGCGGGAAAATTAATTACAGGATCAGAGATGCCATTTTTGCAAGGCAAAGATATTGGGGAGAGCCTGTTCCCATTTACTTCAAAGAAGGACTCCCTTATCCTGTTGCTGAAAAAGACTTACCAATTGTTTTACCCGAAGTGGATAAGTACCTCCCAACCGAAGATGGAGATCCTCCATTGGCACGAGCAGAAAACTTCACCTACCAACCAGAAGGTTCCTCAGAATCGTACCCACTTGAGATGAGTACCATGCCTGGATGGGCAGGTTCAAGCTGGTATTGGTATCGATATATGGATGCTCAAAATAATGAAGATTTTGTAGCTAATGATGTTCAAAAATATTGGAAGGACGTAGATCTTTATATTGGAGGCACTGAGCATGCCACTGGACATCTGCTGTATTCTCGATTTTGGAATAAATTCCTTTTCGACTTAGGGCATGTGCAAGAAGAAGAACCCTTTAAGAAATTGGTCAATCAAGGAATGATTCAAGGGCGATCCAACTTTGTCTATCGTATAAAAGGAACGAACAAGTTCGTCTCTCTAAATCTCAAATCTCAACATGACACTACCCCTATGCATGTAGATGTAAGCCTAGTCATTAATGACGTGCTTAACATTGAAGCCTTCCAGAACTGGAGACCTGATTTGAAAGATGCAGAATTCATTTTAGAAGACAACAAGTACGTTTGCGGGTATGAGGTAGAAAAAATGTCCAAGTCGAAATACAATGTGGTCAACCCGGACGATATCATCGAAAAATATGGAGCGGATACCCTCCGAATGTATGAAATGTTTTTAGGGCCGCTGGAACAATTTAAGCCTTGGAATACACATGGCATTGATGGTGTTCATAAATTTTTACGAAAACTATGGCGTCTCTTTTTTGACGGCAATGAAGCTTTCAATGTATCGGATGAAAATCCTAACCCAGAAGAGCAAAAAATTATTCATAAGGCCATTAAGAAAATAGAAGAAGACATTGATAATTTATCTTTAAACACTTCCATAAGCACACTCATGATAGCGGTCAATGAATTGACTGTTATGAAATGTAACAAGAGAGATGTTTTAGAAAAATTAGTCATAATTCTATCCCCTTTTGCCCCTCACATTGCAGAAGAACTATGGACTCGATTAGGTCATGCAGAAGGAGTAAGTAAAGCCACATACCCAGTTTTTGATGAATCTTTTTTAGTTGAAAATACACATGAATACCCTATTTCTATCAATGGAAAGGTAAGAGCCAAAATTTCATTTTCAGTAGATAAAGACCCTAAAGAAATTGAAGCTGAAGTATTGGGTCATGAAATAGTAATGAAATGGACTGAAGGAAAGCCTCCTAAAAAAGTCATCATTGTTCCAAAGCGTATAATCAACATTGTGATTTAAGATCAAGGATCATTAAATTGGTGGATTACAACTCCCAATTAAATGAAATACACAGTTGAAATAGAGTTGAATATATCACGATCCCGCACCGTGGAATTATTTGACAATTCGGATAACATGACCCATTGGCAGCCTGATTTAATCAGTTTTACGCCAATCAGTGGAGAGCCAGGTAAAGTTGGTGCTAAATCCAAATTGGTTTATAAAATGGGTAAAAGAGTAGTTGAGATGGTTGAGACCATCACTAAAAACGAATTACCTAACGAATTATCAGGAACCTATGAAGCCAAAGGTGTATATAATATTATATCCAATCGCTTCGAAATGATCGACGAAACCAAAACACTTTGGATCTCTGAAAATGAATTTCAGTTTTCTGGCTTTATGAAACTCATTGGTGTTTTCATGAAAGGATCATTTCCCAAACAAACACTCAAATTCATGAATCAATTCAAAGAATTTGCAGAAAAAGCTTAATCTATTGTGTCTTTGATTTTCTGAAGCATATCATCTGTAAAATCCATATGCGTTACGAGTCGAATCTCTTGTTTACCAAAAGGTAGTGCTAACACTCCTCTTGATTTCCAATCCAAAAGCATATCCTCTACAGAAACATCTTTTGTCAATGAAAGAATTACAATATTGGTTCCTGCCGCTAAAATATTGTCGATATAAGGTTTATCTTCAAAAATATTAGCCAACTCATCGGCACGTCGATGATCAACTTTTAGTCTCTCGATATTTTTATCCAAGGCGTAAAGACATGCAGCTGCTAAGTATCCAGCTTGCCTCATACCACCACCAAATGCTTTACGAATTCTTTTTGCTTTTAGAATTGCCTCTTTAGAACCAACAATTGCAGAGCCTATTGGCGCTCCTAGTCCCTTAGAAAAACAGACCGATAGGGTATCAAAACAAGCACCAATATCCTCAGCCTCATCTCCTGATTTCACCATGGCATTGAAAATCCTAGCACCATCCAAATGCATTTTCAATTTTTCTTCCTTGGCTACTTTGGCAATTTCTTTAATTGATTCCAATGAATACACACAGCCACCACCTCTATTAACGGTGTTTTCTATGCATATCAAGGATGTCTTAGCATAATAGTATTCATCAGGGTTGATGTTTTCTAATACATCTGCTGCGGTAAAGCGACCTAAGTCTCCATTGAGCAATTTTAATGATACCTGAGAGTTAAATGCAGGCCCTCCAACTTCATAATGATAAATATGTGCGGATTGATCACAAATCACCTCATCCATGGGCTGAGTATTCAGCTTGATTGAAATTTGATTAGCCATGGTACCAGAGGGACAGAATAATGCTGCAGGTTTGCCAAAAATTGTGGCTATTCGCTTTTCCAATTTGGTTACCGTTGGATCCTCGCCGAAAACGTCATCTCCTACCTTGGCGAGCATCATATGCTCAAGCATACCAATGGATGGTTTTGTGACTGTGTCGCTTCTTAAATCAATCATTTTCTCAATAATTATTTCCTCAAATTAGGACTTACAGGTGGGAACTCAAATTAAACATTATTTGAGATTATAAGACAAATTTTGTCAAATAAGTGAATTCATTTGATCCAATTCTTTTTGGATCAAATGATAAACATCATCTTGAAAATCTTGCAATTTTTCAATCGAATAATTTCCTGGGTCGATTGGTTCATGAATCACCATTCGACACTTTCTTCGGTGAAACTTAAATTTTCCATCATCGGGAAACATATGCCAGTTATCAGCCATGGTCACAGGCACAACTGGTGTTCCTGTTTCAATTGACATTCGAAAAGGACCTTCTTTGAATGCATTCATTTTAGGGGGATTAGCTGCTTTTATTCCGCCTTCAGGAAAGATGGCTAATGAAAAACCATTCTTCAATGCTTCCACACTTTTTTTGTACGTCGCATATCTCTCGCGCATGGTAGATCGATCAACCGTGATGTGAAAAGTTTTGAACATATATCCGAAAAATGGCACCTTACCAATAGATAACTTACCCACAAACTTGAAGGGGATTGGTACGAAAGGTAGAATCGCAATATCAAGGAAAGAGAAATGATTAGGACAAAAAATGTAACTTGTGTTTTTGTCCAATTGATTTTTACCCCGTATCTCCATCGGGACGCCCACTAAAAAGAAAAAAACATACGCCCAATAATGGTTCAGCTTCAATCCGAGTTTATGCCAATTAAATATATCAGCTGCAAAAAAAACAGGAAGAATCAATAAAAAAGTAGAGACGAATACAATAGCAGCATAGGCCATGTAAATCCGTTCAATGACTTTCCAAAATAGTGTTGCTTTGATTTTTTTCATATGGCCCAATCGAAAAACTATGAAATTGAAAATGATTTTGGATGAGAGAATCTTGAAAAGAAAGGGTTAATTTTTGTAACCAAACTTTTTGAGAAGCTTATCCTTCTTCCTCCAGTCCTGTTCCACTTTTACAAAGGTTTCTAAAAAGACTTTTTTATTGAAGAATTTCTCCATTTCGATTCTGGCTTCTGTCCCTACCTTTTTAATTGATTCTCCACCTTTACCAATTAAGATAACACGTTGAGACTTTCTTTCAACATAAATTTCGGCACGAATTCTTATGATTTTCTCTTCTTCTACAAATGAGGTAACTTCTACTTCAGAGCTATAAGGAACTTCTTGTTTATAATTTTCAAAGATTTTTTCTCTAACGATCTCAGATGCAAAGAACCTTTCAGATTTGTCCGTTAAGGTATCTTCTGGAAAATAAGGAGGGTGAATCGGCAACAATTCTACCAAACGATTTAGCAATTGATCCAAATTATCTCTTTCCAACGCAGAGACGGAAATAATCTCTAAAGATGGATAGATCAAATCCCAATAGTCAATTTTATCCTTCAACCTCGAACCTTTGTTTTGATCAATTTTATTAATTACCAAAATCACAGGCCGACCCGATTCCGCTAATTTTTCCAACAATTCCTCTTCATCATGCTTTTGCATTAATTCCACAACGTACAAGATGATATCAGCGTCTTCAAGTGAGGAGTGAACAAAACTCATCATCGATTTTTGCAATGAATACTGGGGATCTAATAAGCCAGGTGTATCCGAATATACAATTTGATAATTGTCACCGGATAATATCCCCATGATACGGTGACGGGTAGTTTGAGCTTTTGAAGTGGTGATTGATAAATCGTCTCCTACCAATCCATTCATGAGGGTAGATTTTCCAACATTGGGTTTTCCAATGATGCTTACAAATCCAGATTTGAAATTACTTTGCGACATATAATAATATATTCACAAAGGTACTTGTTTTTTAGTTTCGGTACTTCTACTTTTGCATCTCAATTCAACGAAAAAGTCAATGAATTGGCAAATCGAAAGCTAGAATCCTGAGGAGAAGCTTATCAAATTTATGCATTGATAAGAGATAACTAGAACAAGGTTTGAATTACATCGCGGGATGGAGCAGTTNNGCTCGTCGGGCTCATAACCCGAAGGTCGCAAGTTCGAGTCTTGCTCCCGCTACAAGAAAAAAAAGGATCAACAATTGTTGATCCTTTTTTCATTTAAAGCTTCTGTTCATTTGTTTTTCTTTTATATCAAATGATCTTCCTGTACTTCTAGCAATATTTTCTCTGCACTATTAAGACGGGCTATCAGCGGCTCACATTTAGGCAATTCATACTCGAAATAGTATCGCATTGTAAGCATTTTACTTTCATAAAATTCATCTTGTCGATTCTCATTGATCGCTATCTGACATGGAATCGCTTGCAACAACCATTGCCAGCCTACTGCCACAATTCCAAACAATTCAAGATATAAAGTAGCATCCATTAAGAATACTTCCTTTTTTTCTTTCATTGCTAAAGTAGATAGCCGCATCGTTACATTCTGCAATCGAAAAAGAGAATCATTTAGTTTTTCTCCATATTTCGAAAGTTCAACTACCTCTAACTTGATACGTTTGATTGTTTTAGCCACTTCTTCAGTAAATGCCCTAAAAGCGATACCACCACCCATGATTATTTTTCTTCCCAATAGATCCAACGCATGAATCCCTGTGGTACCTTCATGAATGGAGTTGATCTTCATTTCTCGGTAGAACTGTTCTACCGGATGATCTTGACAGTATCCTGCACCCCCAAAAATCTGAATAGCATCAGAAGTGCTTTGCACCCCTTTTTCGCTCGGATAAGTCTTTGCCACAGGTGTTAAGAGGTCCAAAGTCAACCGATATATTTCTCTAATTTCCTCTTTACCTCCCTTAGCCATATCAGCATACATCGAACATTGCATGAGCAACGACAATGATCCTTCGACCATGGACTTCTGAGCAATTAGCATTCTTTTGACATCTGAATGTTCTATCAGTTTCCTTTGTGGTGATGCTGGATCTTTTTCATCAGGAAATCTTCCTTGCACCCTTTCTTTTGCATAATTCAACGAAGCGTAGTAGGCGGCAGACGCAACTGATGCGGCACTTAGACCAACACCAATTCTTGCTTCATTCATCAATTCAAACATCAAGGAAATTCCTTCGCTAGGTTTGCCAATTAAATACCCAAAACATTTCTTTTTTTCACCAAAACTTAAATGAACAATGGGTGCGCCTTTGTAACCCATTTTCTCAAAAAGCCCTGTTGTAGTGACATCATTTGAAATTACTTCCTCCTCAGCATTGCTTCTTTTTTGAGGAACTAAAAACATGGATAGCCCTTTGATACCAGCGGGAGCACCTTTAGTTCGTGCTAAAACCATATGAACCACATTAGATACACCATCATGATCACCAGCTGAAATAAATATCTTTTGTCCTTTGATACTGAATACTGAGCCTCTGTCATCTAAAGGTTCTGCAGTTGTGGTGATATCAGCCAAAGAGCTACCGGCTTCAGGCTCTGTCATGGCCATCGTTCCTTGCCAAGAACCATTAAATAACTTTGGCAAAATATCATTTTTAATAGCCTCGGATGCATGGGCTTCTAGCAACCTTGCAACACCAGAGGACAAAAAAGGAAATACACTGGCGGAGTAATTTGCAGCACCAAAAATAAATTGAGCACTACTTGTGATCATACTAGGTAATTGTTGACCACCATACTTTTCTGAAGAATTTGCAGAAATCCAACCTCCCTCGCCTAACTTCTTCATGAGTTTTTTCACCTGAGGATGTACCTTAACTTGCCCTTTTTCGAAAACAGGCTTTTTTCTATCCATTTCTTTAAAGTAAGGCCTCATTTCCTTATCGGCCAGTTGCCCAGCAGCATCCAACATCATTTTTACTGTTTCTTTGTTGTGCTTTCTGAAAATTTCAAGATCAAGAATGTCCTCAATATCAAACACTTCATTTAATAAAAAGTCAAGATTTCTTCTAGAATAATATTCTGACATGCGTTACGCCCTTTATATTTAAAAATTTCATGATATAATGCGAATCAAGTTAAAGCAATGCCAACGGATTATCAACGAAGTTGCTTAAAAAGTAAGTTTACTCTTCAGGGATTTTAAAAACTACGGTGAAAGTAGTAGTTGCTTCTATAGGTTCATTATTCAATGTTGCCGGTTTCCATCTACCTGAATCTTGAATAAGTCGTTTCGCTTCTTCATCACAACCGCTGCCAATTCCTGTTACTACTTTGATATTTTCTATTTGACCTGTCCTGGCAACATTAAAAGATAAAACCACATCGCCTGATATTTGATTTTCCAGTGCCTCTTCAGGATAAACCAAATTTGCACTTATCAATTGAGTATAGGCATTCAAACCATCAAAAGGCATCGCATTTGTTTTGACATCGGGAATTTCTGACACTTCTTCAGTAGTTTCAACAACAATATTTTCATTCCTCGTAGAATCTGATATCACCGTTTCAGGCGCGGCTAATTTCTTCATGGTCTCCGCATGAGAAGCGCTGACAACAGCTCCAGTGGCTTTCATACGCTGAGGTGCATCTTTTTTTTCTATTACTTCGTCCATTGCCAAAGACTCATCTGATGCACCATCACCAAAGGCCATATCTTCTTCTATAGCTGAAAAATTTTCCTCTTCCACAGCAAGATTTTCTTCATTAGTCGCTTTGAGCAAACCCTTTTCTTGAGGTTTAACAGCCGCTACCGCTTCTGCTGTTGGAGTAATTACTTCCATTTTTTCATTGGGAGCTGCAGCTGCGCTAGGTGATATTTTCTCTTGTATTTTCCTGACAGGAGGTTCTTCTAAAGTAGTCTCTTCAGTATCCTGAATAGCATACAAATCTTCATCCACAGATTCCAACACCTCTTCTGTCACCTCCATCACCTCTGAAGTATCTTCAAAACTATTTTGGACCACTTCTTTTTCGTTTTCCATGGCCAAACCCTTCTGCTGCATCGTATTATTATAGAATTGGTAGGAAAAAAATATGGAAACCAATAAAACAGAGATTCCTGCAGCAATGGCAATAGGTTTATAATTGAATTTTTTTAATCTAACACTTTCTTCCAATCTCAATTGAATCTGATCTAAATCCATTTCAATTTCTCGCACATTCATCGTTTCAAAACCATCCATTGCATCTTGACATAGTGGACAGTTTAGCAAATGCTGTTCTATTTCATGACGTTCTTCGTTGCTGTATTGAAGCATCAAATAAGCGATCATTTGATCACTTGTCAAATGAGTATGGCGATATGTGTCTTGACTAAGTGGCATTTCGTTCAATGCATTGTTTTAGATTTCTTTTTCCATTTTGGATATAACTTTTAACTTTTTTCAACTCGAAACCAGAGGATTCAGCCACTTGAAAGTAGGACATCTCTTCTAAATAGAAAAGACTGACACACTTCTTTTGTTCTTTAGAAAGTTCCTTCATGCATCCATTCAAGGCCTTCATATCAGTTTCTATTTCATCTTCTTCATCATGATGCACGGACATCGAATATTCCATAAAATGATCCTCTGAATTTTCCATTGGTTGATTCGGATCGACTTTTTTAGATCGAATTTGCATGAGACAATAATTCTTAGTCAATACATGTAGCCAGCTCTTGAAATTATTAACCTCATGTTTTTTTAATTCTTCAATCAGTTTTTCAAAAATTTGACTTGCAGCATCTTGACAGTCTTCTCTGTCTCTCAAATATTTTAAACAAACACCATATACTAAATGCATATAGCGCCCATAAAGCTCTGCAAGCACATTCAAGCTGCGGGATGACTTATACTTTTTGATAAGTTTTTGATCGGTATAATCTTTCAGAGAAGCGATTCGTCGAGGCTTTTTAAATTTTAGTCAAATAAAAACATTTTTTTTTATGGAATTTATAAAAGAGGTGCATCATGAAGGAAAAAAAGAAAAAATCATGAAACATTTAAAATCAATCTTCGCAATCATAATGCTCAGTTCATTCACCATGAACGAACAGAGCAATCGAATTATATCAGGCACTGTATATGATTCCAATCAGCAGACACTTAATAGTGTAACCATCACTGTTGAAGGAACATCTCGCAATACTACATCTGATAAAAATGGAAAGTACAGTATTGAGGCTTCATCTAAAGAATCTCTCTTGTTTCAATTGGCAAATTTTGAAAATCAAAGAATTAAAATCGGCTCCAAAAACAGACTGGATGTTATCCTGTTCGAATCATTTAATGATGTAGAAGAAGAAGCGTTTGAGGAGCTAAAGTTGGAAAAAGAGAGTAAATCTGATTATTACCCTCACAAAAGGTTATCACAAAAAAGCATGAATGCAACAGGGGCAATAATGCGAGCTTCTCCAATGTCTACCAGTGGTGCTTTCGGGTCTGAAGAAGGTACACCGTTCAACACCGAAGAGTATGACTTGATTAAAGAAAATATTTTTAAACAAGCTATAAATACACCTTTATCAACATTTTCAATAGATGTAGACGGTGCGTCATACAGTAATGTGCGACGAATGATTATGAATGGACAAAAGCCGTATGCGGATGCAGTTAGGGTTGAAGAAATGATTAACTATTTTTCATACGATTATATGAACCCAACTGGAACCACTCCTTTTTCAGTGAATACTGAAGTATCCACCGCTCCATGGAGTCCAAAACATCAATTGGTTCACATTGGTATTCAAGGGAAAAAACTAGACATAGAAAATACGCCCAATTCAAATTTGGTTTTTTTAATCGATGTATCGGGTTCAATGTCGAGCCCGAACAAACTTCCGCTTCTAAAGTCTTCAATGAAACTATTGATTAATAATTTGAACGCAAAGGATAGGGTCGCCATCGTTGCTTATGCAGGCGCAGCGGGTCTGGTCTTGCCTTCTACCCCAGCCTCTCAAAGAGAAACCATTTTTTCGGCACTGGAAAGATTAACATCAGGTGGTTCTACAGCTGGTGGAGCTGGTATAGAATTGGCTTATAAAGTTGCAGAAGAAAACTTGCTACCAGAAGGCAACAACCGAGTGATTTTGGCAACAGATGGTGATTTCAATACGGGTACTTCTTCTAGTTCTGAAATGGTCAGACTGATTCAGGAAAAAAGAAAAACAGGCATTTATTTAACCATAGCAGGTTTGGGTATGGGCAACTACAAGGACGGTCGTATGGAGCAAATAAGTAATGCAGGAAATGGAAACTATTTCTACATTGATTCATTCAAAGAAGCTACCAAAGTATTTGGTACTGAAATGCAGGCCAACCTTTTTACGATCGCCAAAGACGTAAAAATCCAAGTGGAATTTAATCCCAATGTCGTACAAGCGTATCGATTGGTTGGCTATGAAAACAGAAAATTGAATGACGAAGATTTTAATGATGATAAAGTAGATGCTGGAGAACTAGGTGCTGGTCATACCGTAACGACACTTTACGAGATCATTCCTGTTGGCGTGAAATCTGCTTTCATTAAAGATATCAATGAACTCAAGTATCAAAACAAAACTGCTTCTGTAAATTCTACTGATGAACTGCTAACGGTTAACATCAGATATAAACCCATTGGCAGTGATAAAAGTGAATTGATCAGTAGAGCCATCAAAAATAGATCGATGACGTTGAGCGAGACAAGCACTAACTTTAAGTTTTCAGCCAGTGTTGCTCAATTTGGGATGCTGTTGAGAGACTCTGAATTCAAACAAAGTGCCAACCTGGATAGTACATTGTCTTTGGCAAGAAGTGGTAAGGGAAAAGATCTCCTTGGATATAGACATGACTTCATTGAAATGGTCAAAAGTTATGCTGCTTTGAACGGTCATGCTTTCAACTAAAATTCTGATTTAAATGGTGTTAGAAAATATTTTAAAATATTCCAAAGTAGGTGTTGCATCCTAAATAAAATGCTTCTACTTTTGCCTCGCATTTAAGCAATGCAGGTTAAAGGAGCGGTAGTTCAGTTGGTTAGAATGCCTGCCTGTCACGCAGGAGGTCGCGGGTTCGAGTCCCGTCCGCTCCGCACTAAAAATCAAGCACTTACAATATAAAAATTGTAAGTGCTTTTTTATTTGCAAGCCATTTGCAAGCGTCAAATAGGGGATCAAACTTACTATGCAAAACCGGAGCAATATCGTTGACAAAAAGCTACAGTTGCATAGTATCGGTCCCCGCTTCCATTCTTCAGACAACCCAGTTACTCCTTTACACCTCCAATACTCTTCGAAAAGTAAAACTCATGGTTTGAATAAAATCCTAACAAATTTTAACCACTCTCATATTCAATATCTGACCCAATTTTTCAATCTTATGAGCAATATGCCCGACTCCTATGGCACAATGGTGCGCAGGTCCCTGCTTCGACCATTCGTTCATAAATTCTTTGGCACTAATAGAGAACTTGTAACGGCTATTGGTATTACCAATTTGTAAAACAGGTCCTTCTACTGATTCGGCTTCTGCTACCAGAAGAAAGACATCGTTTTTTCCTTCCACTACCGACAGCAATGTAACTGGGCCGTGCTTGACCGTCATTTGAATGGACAATCCTTTACCGGGCTTTCCATGATAGACGGACAAGGGCACGAGATTAACTCGCCCTTCCGCGATTGCAAAGTGGGCGGGACCATCATGCCCAAGCATGACTACATCCTCTTTGAAATCCATGAGGTAGAACTCTGAGAACGATCCCCCAGCACCAAACTCTGCCATGATCTTCATGGCCTGTGCATTCTTCACTTCACACTCCCCTGCTATAGGAATGTTCTTTCCCGTCAACAGTGTATTACCTGCGATAACAGAAGTGACGATGTTTTCGTATTCGTTGCCAGACTCTCCTTCGTAATAATAGGCCATAGAACCCAGATCGTGGTTTTCCACCAACTTATCCAGTGCGACTGAGGTGCGCGCTGCACGTTCAATTTCTGAGGGCTCGCATTCTTCAGAAACATCAAAGGCGCTGTTGAATTCCTCCATCTTCTCGTTGACTTCTGCCTCACTCGCTTCATCCCTATATTTTTTCAATTCGCACATTTCGAGCAGCTCGATATGCGTACCAAACACTGCTGATTGTTTGGTCATATCGGTGTACACATCCAACATACCATTGTAATAATGCCCCAACACTCCCAAACGATTGTTTCTCATTACTGACGAAACAGCGGCGGCCTCCGTCCAGGCCTTAATGTCTTCCCAAGCTTCTTCGTCTTGCAAATAACCTGTCACAAAATCATATTGTATCTCAGAACGATTGAATACAGAGGCAATCTCCGGCACAGAACAAGCCTGACAGTTTTCCAACCAGGCACCGGTCATCGTACCGCGGTCTCCCAAATTGTTGAATGCATCATAATCCAATTGGGCAACAGGTTGAAGATTGAGAATGACGACAGGAACTTTCAGTTTTTGTGCCACGGGTAAAACCGTAGACGACAAGGCATAAGTAGAAACGTAAAGAAATACGATTTCTACATCTTGCGATTTAAGATAATCGGCTGCTTCTCGGGCTTTAACGGGATTATCAACCATCCCGGCATCTGCTACTTCCACGCCAAACTCAGCTATCTTATTTTTAATTTGATCCTGGTATCCTAGCAGCTTGTCTAATAAGCCATCGAATTGTGGCCAGTACGTATCCAGTCCTATGCCAAATAACCCAACTTTTGTAACCTTCTTTTGCATATTTCTTATATTAATAAATTATTGTCATCCGACTAAATTTGAATTATAATAAAAACAAGTACTCATTCCTCAAAATGAGGATTTATTCGGTTTTTCTAAAAACATCCACTCGATGAACAAGCTTCCCCTGTAATGCTATCTTTCGTTCATTTTTTTCTTGATAAAAAAACGAACCAAAAAAATCAACGGTTCCCCGCCGGGAAAAATTTTAAAGCCATTACCCACAAGCCTTCTCCACCGCTCCAAATTTTCAACCCCACCTGCCATTTCGCAAAATCAGAATGATACTTTTCTCAAAGCATCAGGGACTATTTTACCAGTAATTGCTCACATCGAATTACCAATCCCAACCAACACAACGGAAAGTAGAATAACCATAATGCCACCTACAATAGTCCATTTGGTTTTGGACGCTACGCTTTGCCATTCCTTGCGATAGATGCCCCATACATTAGCGGTTAAGATGATTGTAGACATGTGGAGTATCCAAGAACTGGCGCCATTGCCCAATTCACTCTCGCCCATTCCATAAAAGAAGAATTGCATATACCAAATGGCGCCTGCCAAAGCTGAGAGTAGTATGTTTTTAGTCACTGGCGTAGATGCATTGGAAAAGTCGAGATAAGATCTATTCTTTATGCTCAAGTAGGTAGTCCAGATCAAATTGGTGGTTAATCCGCCCCAAAGAATCACGACAAAAGTGACATTGTTTTGGTAGAGCGGGTTGAACCCTGCAGCTACTGCGGCATCCGCAAGAGACTTTCCAGCCTCTATTCCAAAACTGAAAAACGAACTCAAAATACCAGATATCACAGCGATGATGAGCCCTTTGACCAAATTGAACTCAGCCACAGTTTTCTTCTTTTCATCTTCCGTAAGTTCTTTTTCCTTCTTCATCCCAGCCTTCCCACAAATGGCTATACCTACCAGACACACCAGCACCCCTAGCAATACCACCTGTCCGCCTGAACTTGCCAACATATCTGTAAAAGAAACCTTGCCTTCTGTTGGGTTGAGGTTGTAGTATATAGATGGCACCAAAGCACCAAAAGCAGCGCAAAAACCTAGGACTACAGAATTGCCCAATGACATCCCCAAATACCTGATACCTAACCCGTAAGACAACCCTCCTACACCCCAAAGCAGCCCCATGAGTAAAGTAAAAAACAATATCTCACCAGAACCTGCTGCAATGATCTCAGCAAAACCAGGGACAGTCAGCCATGCGGCAATGGGTGGAATGATCAACCAGGATACAGTTCCTCCTATCATCCAATAACTTTCCCAAGCCCACCCTTTGACTTTGGTATAGGGCATGTAAAAACTTCCTGCCGCTACTCCGCCAAGGGAATGAAATAAAACGCCTAATAATGCTTGCATATGTTATAATATTTATTTTCAAGGAGGAAACATAATACCTTATGATCATCCACTTATTATCCTTCACAAAGGAATAACTACTTTAGCATAATAAAAATGAATAAAATGATCATTTTATTGCACATTATGATATGCTAAACACTGCTACGCTAAAAAAGTATTTACCGATTTCTGATCTGGACAAACTGTGGGGGTTTCATATTAACAACGTCGGCAGTACCGATATAAAAAAAGATTCGGTTTATCCGCCCATTGGTCATCCAGGCTCTCATATGTTTTCATGGGAAAAAGGCAGGGTACTAGATGAATATCAACTCGTGCTAGTTACTGAAGGAAAAGGAATATTCGAAAGTGATACTGCCGGCACTATAAAAATCAACGCTGGTGATGGCCTATTGATTTTCCCAGGCGAATGGCATCGTTACAAACCTGAGACTAAAACAGGATGGACCGAGTATTGGATAGGATTTTCTGGAAAAATACCTGACGCTATCATGGCCGATTTCTTTGACAAAAAGCAACCTGTAATTAAAAAATGTGCGACAGTAGAAGCCATCAATCAATTAAATCTCATTTTTCAATTTATCAGAGAAGAACCTTTTGGGTTCCAGCGTTTGGCATCCGCCAATGGCATGAAATTATTGGCACTGATATACAATGCTAAACAAAATGGCAGTGCAACAAAATCACAAGCCTCCTGGATAGGAGAAGCAAAAAACCACTTGCACCATCATATTAATAACAACATAGATTTTCAACAAATGGCTGAGGAGATTGGCATCAGTTATTCCACCTTCAGAAGGGACTTTAAACACCATACCGGACTCGCTCCATTACAATACCACCTGTTATTGAAAATCGAAAAAGCAAAAGAGCTTCTCATCAATACTGATCTGAAAGTCAAAGAAATTGCCTACCAATTAGGGTTTGAATCCGACTTTTACTTTTGTCGCATTTTCAAGCAAAAAACAGCGCTTTCACCAGTACAGTTTAGAACAAAAAGAAGCGCCCTCCTTGTCTTGAATGATATCTGTTACAAAACTTGAGGTCAGCCCCTGTTCCGTAGCCAGTGTTTCAATGCTGTTATTATATTCAGTGTTTGTTTTAAGCTGGCCATAAGATTTTACTGACCATAAAAACAATAGCTTAAAAAATATAAGTGAAATCCAAAAACGCATAGGTGAGTATTTAGCTGCAAAGGTATTCTAAACAAACGTATTAGTCATTGAAGTCTCGGAACTGAAAGCGGCAATTCCAACCAGGCAAGCCCAATATTTCTTTTCATGTGACTCAGGCTATTGCCTCCTGGCGCATCGTAGAAGATTGCCAATCGGTTATCTAGGGCTACAATAGAAGGCAGTCCAATACACTTACTCGACCATGAGCAATTTTCCCCATCAAGCACAATTGCTTTATCCTCTGGAATCCATTTGTTCAAATCTTTGGTCCAGTAGACCCAGATAGCATCGGTAAACTCTACTCCTTCCTCAATCCCAATATGGTTAGTAAAGAGAAACCAGGTGTCAATACTCTTTTCGAAGTAGAGTGTCGAGTTCTCAATCTGTTCTTGAATGGGCACCATGGGATGTGGATCAACATCCCATGTACCATCGAGATCTTTAGTTCGGGCAACACCTAAGGTTCGCTGCGGATACTGACTTGATTCTTTGTATGTGGTAGCACTAAAAAACTGAAGATACTCCTCCCCTTGTTGTATCACTTGTCCTGGGCTCGCTACATGAGAATAGTACGTGTCAGGTTTCGTACGAAAAGGAACGACCTCTTTCTGCTTCACCCAAGGACCAGTAGGACTGCTTCCTTTGGCTTTCATCGTCAAATAAGGGAAAGAAGGTATTAAATCAGGAGCTGGTGACACATTTGGGGTACCTAGATAAAACATATGCCACTGGTCACCTTCTTTGTATGTAACGCCATAACAAGCACCTTTTGAATCATCTTCTCCTGGTTGACCAAAATCTAGGATCGGACCTTTCTTTTCCCAATGGATAAGATCATTGCTTACAGCCAATGCATTTAACCATCCTAAAGGACCTGCCGCATCATAGTGCATATAGTATGTTCCATTGTCTTCAAACACCCATACATCACGCGCACCTAGCATATCACACTGATTTGGGCTATCCCCATGCTTAAGTACTATTCCATGGTCTTTTGCATTCATGCGTAGATTTGAAATCGGTCGACCGTCGCTGTATTTTGAGATGTTGCTGTTTTTTGTTGTCGAAGTAGTATTACTACTGCTGCAACTCGAAATAATTGTTCCTGAGCTTATTATTATATATAATATTGACTTTATAGAAATAGTCATTCGCAGTATTTTATCTGTCATTTCTTCTATGGTTAATGTTGTATAATGGACGATTTTGTACATTGGAATACCCTTCAAGACTTAGTATTGAAAGATTTTTTTAACTATCCGGAGATTTTACATGGTAAGAAAGCCAAAGCAAATGACTTACCCGTCCAGTAGTGTCCTGTACTTTGAGTCAAAATCAGTATTTGCCTAAGGTGCTTTAGTTTGTTATTCAAAAAATTGATCATTATTGTTTACGACAACACCTAATCCCTATTTGCGAATGCAGTGGTTTTTTGTGGAATGAGAGCGTAACTTAGAGACAAGGCATGTCTCTAAGTTACGCTCTCATTGTGGTTTTTTTTATTTCAAAAACTCCTGAATAGTCACAGGCCCCAAAAGACCAGACCTACTCAATTCCTCCTCTGGCTCCACACTATCAACTAGCACAGAAGTAGTCCTTTGCGCTTCTGGCAAGGTCTTATCACCCGTCAATCGGTTACGCCAGACATTCACCACTTTTATTTCTAATTTGTTCTCCCCTTCTTGTATGGCAGCAGACACGTTTAGCCGATAAGGTGCCATCCATGAAGTTCCAATATTTTTCCCATTCAAAGTCACTGTGGCCATTACGCCTACTTCGCCTAGATCTATGAGTACCTCTTTCGCCTTGGTCTTTTGATAATTAAATGTAGTGGTATAGTTTGCCGTACCAGAATAATATTTGAGCAAGTCGTCTTCACTTTTTGACCAATCCATCAATTCAGGCGTCGTAATGGTATAAGGGGCAATATTTTTGCTTTCAAAATCAATCTTCCAAGGGGTATCAATCGTTTGAGCCACTTGGTATTTCGGTGTATTGTCAGCCAAGGCCTTTTTAACCCTATCATTTGATGCATTACTAAATATGACAAACCAACTTCTATCCACTTCCATTTTTAACGGAATACTTGTTCTTCCATCCGCTACTTCATAGTCGGAAAGTGCTTTTATCTCACCGGTCACGGCATCCCACAGTTGTGGCTTCAATCCATCTACCCGAAATGAAGGACTTATTGAAATTTCATTGTCACTTTGATTAGTGAGGAAATATATCTCCATGTCATCCGATTGGCGGTGTGTCCACAGCACCTCATCACTTACTTCTACGTCTTTGATGATGGCGAATTGATCCAGTGCTTCCTGAATCGGAAGCCCATCGATCACTGCGCCTTTCCCGTATTTTTTCACGGCCTCATCTCCTGCCCACAACTTGGCAGCCAATGCTTGTACTTGCGCATCGCTTTGTGGGTAATTTTGCAAACTCGGTGATGCTTTTGGGGCTTGACCGTAGATGATGCCTCCATCGGAGACCAACTGCTCCAGCTTGGCTACCAATGCTGGTCGCATGGTTTCTAATGGCGGCAATACCATCATACCGTAGTTCATACCATCTGGGAGGACCAATCTGCCGTCTTTTACGGTCATGCCATTCATAATCACCTCCGCATTGATATAATCAAAGGAGTATCCTTTGGGCAATGCAGGATCGGTGGCACCTGTCATGATGGGTGCATCTTCTCCTATGAAATAACATACATCGGCCACATAATTGCCTTGTTGCAATAAGTGCTGAGACCTTCTTAAATAGTCGAAATAAGCCTTTCCTTGCTTGAACCAAGTATTTTTTCTGTTAAACTCGGTACTGAACCAAGCATTGGTACCAGGGAATTTATCGTTGTCGGGCTGATGGATGTATACATGCAGTACATGGTGGTTGATCCCTTCGGTGAGACTCCAATCTCCTCTACGTTTGAGCATGGCGGGGTGTCTGACAAAGGATCGATGTCCTGCTGTAAAACATTCAGCAGAAGTGGTTTTCTTACCATAGATATGAGCGGCCGATGAGGCGGCTTTACATTCGATATCTCCCAGGGTGCCTTCGTTCCAGTACTCGCCGCTGACAAAGTCTGATTGTCCGCCATACATGAGGAACTCAGAAGGAAATCCCCAGTGTCCGTAATTCTCTAGCCACAATTTCAAACCATTTTCATGGGCAATTTCTCTTAGTCCACCCACATATTCATAGGCCACATCGTCGGCTACCGCACGGCGCAGATCCCAAAGAAAACGTTCGGATTCCGCTACACTGCCTACTACTCTACCTGAGAAGACTGGTAAATATTTTTTAGGGTTGTACCCGTACCGTTCTTCAAATTTTTTGGCAAATCCGTCGGTCCAGTTTTGTGATCCTTTTTCGTAACTGTCGGCAATTAGATATTTGAAAGCACTTTTGCTTTCTTTCGGAATACGTTTCAAAAATTCACCGATAAACTGCTCAAAATGGAAACGCGCCAATTCACGATTGGCTTTATCCACTTCGTATCCTTTGCCTCGAGGTGCCGCTGGATCATTTTTTGTCCCGGTTGGGGTCAGTCCAAAACGCATCACCGTCCATTCGCCTTCGGGGGCCTCCCAGTTGAGCTGGCCGTTTTCATCCATTTGATCAGAGATATCCAGCACCCCGTCTTCGGCAATTGCCCATTGGGTATTGGTCAGTTCTGCCTGTGCTTCCCAGACGTAAGAGGCTGCATTGGGCCATGGGGTAGGATGCATCCTGCCCAGGGTCTTGCCCAAATAATTATCAATAACAACAGCTTCTGATATTCTAATCTCTGCAAAACCTGAAGGCTGTTCTGCCAGTACATTGAATGCTTGCAGGGCCTGAATATCCTTACAAATCAATTTAAATTGATTGGTCGTAACCTCAGAAAATGAGAGTACCAATGGACCATAGGGTATTGGGCCCACCTGGCCCCTAAAGTCCCGTCGATCAAAGTTGAATGCTTTGATGGTTTTATATTGTCCATCCACCAAGGCCTGCAACTCACAGTTGGCGACCAAGTCATTGTCTCCCGGATACAGCGCAATGCTTCTCGCAGTAAAGGGCTGATCAGCCTTGATGTCAATAACATGCTCCGAGGCATTGAATTTGATGCTGGTGGTTGTATTGCCGTCGAGCAAAGCGTTGGCCTGATCAATGGCAGGACTTACCGAAAGGCTTGCGTTAGCAGTACTTAAATACTGGGCTTCATTTTCATCTTTTGGGAAAGCCAATACATATACGTCTTGAAATTCGGCTTTGGGTTGGGCCAATGTTGCCGTTAGCTTCTGCCCTCCCATGAGGGTGGTTTCGGAATAAACGAGGTGGCGCATGGCTTTGTCGGCCGTGATCCAAGGGCCTCCGGACATGCTCCATCCTGGACAGTTGAACGAACCGATATCCACACCGATACGTTTTCCTTCGTTCACCGCATGTACCATATGATCCCACCAGTCTTCGCTTAGCATGGGTACTCTTCCGTCTTTTTCATCAGGATTGATATTGCCAATGAATACCGCACCAATACCAGCTGCTTTCATGGCTTCCAAATCTTTGGTAATGCCTTCTTTTGAGATATCATCCCCTATCCAGTACCAATAGCACCATAGCGAATTGTCGTCCGTTGGACTTTGAAAAGACTGCGTGAGTTGATCGAAGTCCTTGTTGCTTACGGTCTCTGTGCAGCTCATCGCTAGCACGAATAAGAAAGCTGCAATGATTGAAAAGTATTTATTTGTTAGCATAGTCTTTATTGTTAATATTCTTTCCTGAATCTTTTGATGGGACTCCGAATCCCAATGATTTTTCACTATTGTAATCTGTGTTTCTATTTGATTGGAATGGTTTGCCCTGTCAATAGGAAAACAGTTATTAACAGAGGAATCAGATTTATTTTTTTCATCATTATAAGGGTATTATTCTTCCTCTTTTTGCAAGACCAATACCCAATCTTGAGGTGATGGAAGGTCTGGTGCCAGATACAAACCAGTACCATCTTTAGGGTTCTCATCGCTTATGGTGGAGACCTGATATTTCCCAAACTCCTGTTTCTCACCAAATTGATTCAGATAAAGCCCTGTTTTTCCTTTTTTGAGATCGCTTACTTTCACTGGTGGCACACTCCATGTCTGTGTGCCATCAGACAAAATGATGGTGGCGTATTCACCAGACACAGCGGCTGTCATTTTAAAGGCTTCAGCGATATCAGCCACTTCAATCATTCCTAAAGCAGGGCCAAATTCTCCATTTTTTCTTTCGAGAAAGTACACTTGTTTTTTCCATCCAGGAATTGGTCTATATAAGGCCAAAATGTAATTATCTGCATCCTGAAATCGTAATATTATTCCAGCTTCAGCATCATAATTAAACTTATCACAACTCACGACCACATTTTTTTCTTCAACGTTTTCGAAGATGGACACCATTCCCTTTTCTCCAACAAGAACACCGCTTTCGCGAAAGGTCGGTGTACCGTAATCTTTCCAATTGTCTGCACTTCCTTTGGCTTGAAAGCCTACTGCCACTCTGTCGAAATCATCTTCGTACAGCAACCGCTGCGTATGCCCCTGAAATTCATTCAAATTGTTGGTGAACACGCTTACTTCACCTGCATCAAATCGCCGCCCAGTGGCTGGATCAAAATAATAAGCGGTATATTTCACATCTGTTTCCACCCCTCTTACGACCGGACCATTCCAATCGTATATATACCGTTTGGGTTGATAAACAAATCGAACTTCTCCGGGAATTCCAGCAGCAAAGCTTCGGTCTTCTGCCCATTCGGGATGTGGCTCAAAATTTTGCCAGTCGTATTTCTCCAACAACTTCTTTCCCAATCCCACTTGTGTTGCTCCCGCGTAACTCATCCCCTCACGCCATGTGGTCAGGTCGTATGTTTTTTTACCCCCAAAAGCAGAACTTTCACATCCTGGGTCTCCTTCAACACTGGCATGCCAAATTCCGGCCGCACCGTACGTGTGACCTGCGGCTCCGCTGAGCATGTATTGCCAAAACATATGTCGTTGTACATAACGGAATCCGTTTTGCATGTGTCCTTCGTAGCAGCCTTCACCCATGATTACTGGCATTGCGGGTTCTTTATGGTAGGCACTTATGAGATTATTTACCGCACTGCTTATCGCAACTTTTGGATCATGACTTCCGCCCACCATGTCATAAGTAATATTATTGTTGTCGCCTTTTTCTCCGCGACGTCCACTACCTGAATGAATGGTGATAGGTCGTTGATAAGGGTCGATTTCTCTAACATATCGCCCCACTTCTCCCCATGGACCTTCTCCCCATTTACTGTTGTTGTGCAGTTCCCCCGCCAATATCCAAAAAACTGGATAAGCGCCATACCGTGCAATCAGAAAACGCCAATGGCGTTTGAGCCCATCCACACCGACATGTTTCATAGCATCGCAATCCGCTCGGCCCCAGGCACCAACAATTGCTGGTGATATTTCGGTATCTATCAAATACTCGATACGTCGGTCGGCATATTTCCAATAATCAGGATTCAAAATAGTGAACTCCTGATTTTCGTACATAAAACCACCTTCATTTTCCCACATAGGTTCAAACGGCCCTTCGTCTGGGTAGGGTCCAGCAACGATCTGAACGACTGAAAAGCCTTTTGCCTTTCGATCTTGTGCCAGTTCCTGAAACCCTTCCCAAGTCAACCGTTTACAGAGGTTCTTCCACCATGTATCGGCCAGCCAGAAAAACGGGGTACCATCGGCATGGGCTAAATGACGCTGGTCTTCACTGATTCCTATCATGCCATGTTTGTATAGATTGTTATCGCCCTGATAAGGGTTCACTGTCAGTGATTGTTTTTTCCCTTTCAGACTTTTATTGGATTTATCGTTGGAAATAAACTGAAAGGAGTAAGCTCCCGTTTCGGGTGGTGAGAAGCGAACTTTCCATTCATTTTCACCAGCCCAAAAGGCTGGAACTTTCCAACGAGTCCCCTCTTTTTCGAAAAGTACATCTACCTGAACGTCTACAAAAGGATTCTCATAATCTTTTGTAGAAGTAATGGAAGATTCAAAAACTTTCCATTGTTGACCAGTTTGTGCCCAACTAGATGAAAAACTTAGAGCAGTAAAAACCAGCAATAAATGCTTGATAAAATATATTCTCTTCATGAATGTTTATTTTATTGATTCAATTTTAATTCTTTCAATTTGCCATTTTCGCAATGTCTTCCCCTTTTTTCCATGCTTCTACCAGATTGACGAAAGGCACATTACGCTCCTCTTTTTGTGCGTCATAATCTTTGTTTAAATAAGGAACATAGGTTTCTCTAACATTATCTTTTGTCCATTTCATCAATTGGTCAAATAAGTCGTTTGTTTTTTCTGGCAGTTGCTTTGCTAAATTGTTTTTCTCGTAAGGGTCGTTTTGGATATCGAAGAGATACAACCTGCCATACCAATCAAAAATCAATTTATAATCCCCCACTCTAATGGCTGAGTGTGGCTGTAAAGGCAACCCATCAAAGGGGCTTTTGTAAATGACATTAAAAGGATAATGCCAAAAGCGGGTATCTTTCGTATAGCCTTCTTTTTTATTCTTTACATCGGATAAAAGAGATGCGATACTCCTTCCATCCAAGTCGTTTTTTTCGATGAGCTCTTTTGTATTGTACCCAGCGATTTCAGCAAAAGTGGGCAGTATATCAGAACAATCAACTGGCACATCAGACCATTTTCCGCCTTTCAAATGATTTTTCCATCTGAAAATTAGTGGCACCCGAATTCCACCTTCAGTAACACAAGCTTTTCCTCCCAAAAGCGGGGAATTATCGGTGTAAGTTCCCTTGTTGGCGACCTTGGTGGCTATTCCTCCGTTGTCAGACATAAAAACCACTAAAGTATTGTCTTCCAATCCTGTTTCTTCCAGTGCTTTCATGATGCGACCCATCGACTCGTCAAGGCTTTTCACCATGGATGCATATACAGGGCTCACATGGCCATTCCAACCTTTTGTTTCTTTGTTTTCAAAATGTGCTATATCTTCTTCCTTTCCTTGCAATGGGGTATGTACTGCAAAATGATTGAAGTATAAGAAGAAGGGTTCATCCTTTATTGCGGCTCGCTTTTTAATAAAACGAACGGCCTGTGCAGCCATGTCATCAGTCAGGTATTCTTCGCCTGTTGCCTGGCCAATGTTTCCAATTACAAAATCACTTGTTGGACGCTTGGGTGCCTGACGATAGCGGGCGTATTTACTGTTTTCGCGACCAAACGGTGCCAACCATTCTTCCTTCCAGTCAAAATAAACTGACCCTGGGGCATCCCAATAAACCAACTCTTCAAAGCCTTGATCCGAAGGTTGATATCCTTTGGCTCCATGCCCTCCTATGTGCCATTTCCCAATAAATGCAGAATGATGGTCTTTGAGCGCTTCGGCGATACTCATCTCGTCACGACCATGATCAAGAAAGGTGCCAGCGGGTACGGCGGCACTGGAGCTTCCGTTCATCCAAACTTGTTGTATTTTAATGGGGTCGGAATGATAGAGGGCATCATGAATATAAGACCCTGCTGGTGGTGCTGTATTTTCATTGTACCAGGTGGGCTCGGGACCTGTTGCGGTGGTTACGCCTACACGTGCGGCATATTTCCCTGTCAACAAACTGGCCCGTGTCGGTGAGCACAGTTGATTGGCGTAGGCCTGTGAAAATGCAAGACCTTCTTTCATCATTTGATCCAAATGAGGGGTTTCGTAATACATTTTATCGTTAGCTACGCCCAGCGTTTTCTTTGCGTATCCTTGTACATCCATATAACCAAAGTCATCGGCCAGAATGAAGATGATATTCGGGCGATTCTGAGCCAGTATCGCATTGGAAAAGAGACTTATGAAGGTCAGGGTATATAATATTTTTTTGATGGCAATCATGTTATTACTTTAGTTATTCATAATTATTCAATCTAAAAAGAGTGCTCCAGCTAACCGTCCTGTCTTGAGGCTTATAACTGATTTTTTCAATCCTGCTATCAGGTGGGTTCATCCGCTTTTCTAAACCATTTGAATATGTCATATTTTGATCCATTTCATTAGCCTGTTCTCCCCTTTTAATCGGACAAAGTATACGCCTGTCTTTAAGCCAGCTGTGTTCATTCGTGTTGAATTATTTAAAATAATTTCTTCTTCTAGCACCTGGCCAGAAAGGCTCAAAATTTCAATGGTAGCACCGATTCTATTATCGGCTACTATAATATTCACTTCAGCAGTTGAAGGGTTGGGAAAAAGTACTATTTCCGAAACTAAGTCTTGTTCCACTGAGAGTACATCTTTAGAGAAATATTGCTCGGCCAAACTAAAAGCCATTTCCCCTATTTGTTGCCCCATCAACCGGCCATTGATATCATCAGCTGGAGGGTGTATACCGCCCCAAATTCTTGAAAGACTACATTGATCTGAAGCGTCATAATACTTGGCCCACTGGAGGGTAACATCTTCACTTGGGCCTGCCTCGAACACCAGAAACTCATTCTTTTTCGCCACAAACTCACCTACTCCACCAGGAAAATATTCATCACCCGTAAAGGCAGTCAATATCTGAGCCGCAGCTCTTGAGAAAGTGGAATGTCCTGAAACATAACCCGCAAATGGAGGGGTAACAAAAGAAGAACGCTGATAAGGCAACCATTCCTCGGCTAAAATCCAACCTACACCCGCAACATCCGTCTCGGGATCAGGTATATAGTCATGCCCTTTCCAAGCATACAATTTTATCTTGCCCACGTGCTCCAATTCTTCACCAGCCAGTGGATCATTTTCTTCTATCAACGCTATAAATCCTTCTACCAAAGGAATGCCAGCGGTATGGTAGTTGGCCAGAGATGCATCACTGGATTGGCCTTTTTCAGCCATGAAACGAATGGCTGAAACGGGTCTAACATAATCATAATAGCCTTTTACACTCCATGCACTAATAGCAGCATCATGCATGCCTCCTGCTAGGGCAAAATAGGATTTCACATCCCATTCTAGGTCACTTAATACTGCTCCTTGTCCTTTGAATTTTTTCACCAGTTCGGGATGGTCATTTACATAATTGAGGATAGTAAACCAATGCCCTGGAGGCGTTTCAGAATCTGGCCCATCTGCCCAAAATTCTGCCAGTACTCTGGTATAATCTCCTCGTAGTACTTCTTGCCGTGGGTAGGGTTGGTTGGTTTTCGGGTTTAGGTCATATCCAATACTGGGATCACCTCCAGCTAATTGATTATAAAAATTTGGTAGCTCGCTGTGCTTTTTTGGGAATTTATTAATATCTAAATGCCCTAGACTGGCAGGTGAAATATCCAGTCGAGTCGGGTCATGGGTGTCCAAATGTGACGACCAGATAGATACCAGACTAAATCCCCATTTATAGTCCTGAGAAGCCTCATCATCTTCCATATCAATATAAGCTGGTGGCCCAGGATCCATATACACATCATGGGGGTATTCATTAGCGACAGCGTCAGCACTTAGTTCATTTTCTGTCAGGCAAAAGGGGACCACATTTCCCCACTCAGGACTCAAAAAATCAGGTGTACTACCTGGTATTTCATTTCCTGATTGATCGATAAAAGTGTTGAAAGCTAGTGGTTGCCACCGATTGGGGTCTTGGATACCCTGGCTTCCTGGTTCTTGCACGATCATGGCATCGTTTACTGGCAAATAATCAAGGTTTTCATAGTCATTTTGTTCATTGGAGTCATCTTGAAAACCAAATGCTATGATTTTAGCTGCAAGATAATTGCCTAAAGCCGCAGCGCTTCCATTGCTGTAATCCTCGGAGGTCATGGCCTTGTCCAATTCCAAATCATCCATCAGTTGATCTGCAAGCAACAGGGTCGCTGCTCCATTGGGGGAATACTTAAATCGATGATGGATCAGTCGATAACAAGCATAGCTCAATAGCTCTGTTCTGGCCAATTCAATATTGCTATGAGGCTCAATCCCACCAAAATCAAACTGAAAACCTCCCTGAGTATTACCTAAGAAATAGGTGTCCGCGGTAGGTTCGAATACTGCCCAACTATCGTACATGGCTGCAGATGTATGAAATAGGTTACGTGCATGCACCGTAGGTCTGGCATAATCGTTCCTGATACCTTCTAAAATTACTTCATTCCATTGTCTGGCTACTGAATGCTGCGACTGAGCATAGCTACAGAAAAGCAGGCAGATTAAGGTATAAGTCCATTTTTTCATACGTTTATATTTTAATGAATTTATGCATATGTTTTCCTCCGACGAGGATCAGGTAAATGCCTGCGTTCAATTGCTGAATATTCATTTTTGTCACTCTCTGCGAACTAATTTCCTTTTTCAAAACGAGTCCTGAAAGACTTATAATTTCAATTGAGGAACCGATCATTTGATCAGACAGTTCTATATTCACTTCTGATTGAGCAGGATTGGGAAAAAGACTGATCGATCGAAGCGAATTGCCTGCCCGCTTCTTTTCATCAATCGATGTTACCACTCCCTGACCTTCCTTTATTTTGATCGTATGATTGACTTTGATGTTTTGAAGCGTTTCAGAAACCCCACTGGACCAGGTCACCATGATTTCTTCTATAACATCATTTGACCCCAACCCAAAATGTATGGGCAGGATGCTTTGTCCCATCAAATTAGCCCCATCTTTTAACCTATATTGATGTTCTCCCCCAGCACTGATTCTTACGATGGAACCAAAGGCATCCCGGTTACTTGTAGTTCCTTCCAGTTCTATCTTAATCCAATTTTTATTGTCACTTCCATCTACCCATGCATTATTTCTATACAACAACAGATGACCGTTCCAGTTAGATACCAGCATATCCAAATCCCCATCTCCATCAAAGTCGAACACCTCGAGTCCTCTCCCATCCAAATTATTATTTACATTGAAATCGGTTGAAACATCTTCAAAATGACTTGCTTCATTTTCAAAGAACATATTCAAATCTTCAGTACCGCTGAGTTCATTGCCGGTCACCACGTACAAATCTTCATCCATATCATGATCGACATCAAAAAACCTGGTGCCCCATGCCCAACCAGCACTGTCAATCCCTAGTGCTACTGCCTTATTGTCAAATGTCCCGTACTCATTTTGCACAAAAAATGGGTTGGACTGGCGGTCAAAGATGTTGGTTAGATAGAAGTCAAATAAACCGTCCTTGTTGAAATCGCTGATGGCGACACCCATTCCATTGCCACCATCCTCTAGGCCATATTCATGGGTAGATTCCAAAAAGGTGCCGTCGCCCTGGTTGAGATAGAAAAAATTGGCACCATTGTCATTGATCACGTAGATATCTTGGTAACCATCGTTGTTGACATCTATCGCTAGGCTTGTCCACGTTTGTCCCGTGTCACCCAGCCCACTTTCCTGGGTTACTTCTTTGAAATTTCCGTTCCCTTCATTTTCATACATCCTGTTTGGTTGGTTATAGTCGCTGACGTATAAATCAAGGTCCCCATCGGTATCGTAATCCAACCAAAGGCCATTTACGCTGTAACAATCTTTGCACCCTCTGACTCCAGCGCTGTAGGCCACATTGGTGAAAGAGCCATCTTGCTCATTGTGCCAAAGCTCATCCACTCCGAAATTTGACAAAAACAGATCCGGGTACCCGTCGTTGTCATAGTCTCCCCAACTTGCTCCTATCTTATTTCCATGGAGGCCTACTGTGGCTTTTTGAAATTGTGGTGTAAAACCAGCCTGTACGGTGAAGTCGGAAAAGGTGCCTTTGTGATTATTCAATAGCCTGTTCCATGTGCTTTTATCTTCTGGATCGAAGGAATTAAAAGCCACAATAAATATATCCAAGTCTCCATCCTGGTCATAATCTGCGACAGCTACACCATTGGTTTTTGTTAGTTCACTTTGTTCGGCATATGAGGAAACCAAAGTGAATTGTTGGCCATAGGCTGTTGTATACGCACCAAACTGAATGCAGGCATGTATAAAAATCAAAACAACCCTTTTGGCCTTTATTTTCACTTGTTTATAATTTACTTTTGGCGTTGGTTGTAACTTTTATTGGCCAAAAGCTAATAGCCAATGGCATTTTTATTTTGTTAACTAAAGAAACTTCAATTTTTCAATACCGCCCACTACGGAAAAATCCCATTCCGTTGGCAACCCCTGCTCCATCTCCAATTCAATCAGGATCACATTTTTCCCTGATAGTAGCGGTGGATTGTATCCAAAATCGAATCCTACCCGAAAAGGCGGCATAGCGATGCCATGTTTCGTTTTCCATTTCACGTTGCTATAAATCACGTCTCCTTTAAAAAATCCGAGATACGGAATAGCCGCTTTCTTGTCATCAGCATTTGTTACCCTCAAATTGATAAAAGGGTCGTAATCACTACCATTATCAACCGGTATAGCGATATAGTAGGTTTTATTTTGCGTATACTCACTCAAGTCAAAAACACCATTCTCTCTATTTAAAACAGTCCATATACTTTTTTTATCCAAAACATCGTCAACACTTGGTGCTTTTGATTCCGTGAATTCGGTGATGTAAATGGTCTGGAGTGGTTTTTTATCACGACTTACCCAATCGGTTTCTTTTTTCCATTTTGCCAGTCGTTTCTCTAAGTCCTTTTTCACCTTTTTGTAGGCTGCATTATCAATCAGATTCTCTTTTTCTAAAGGGTCTTTTTCTAAATCATAAAGTTCCTTATAGGGCATGTATTCATAGTCGATGAGTTTGTACTGTTCGGTTCGAACGGCTTGCATCGGAGGCAAAATATCTCTTTGATTGTGCCAAAAGTCAAAAAACAATTCTTCACGTAAAGGGTCGTCTCTTTTACTTTCAGATTCTTCCAAAACCCGCCAACTTTTCCCTTCCATTTCTTCGGGAATTTCTCCAGAGCAGTAGTCCATAATCGTAGGTGCAAGATCCATGAGCATCACCATGTCTTTAGGTGGATTCCCATTTCTTTTTTGATCGGGAAAGCGTGCAATCATGGGGATACGCATGATATGCTCATAGGCATAGTGTTTTTCACACATATTAAATTCGCCTAAGGAGTAGCCATGATCACTGGTGTAGACAAAAATCGTATTGTCATTGAGTCCGGCATCTTCCACCGCTTTCATTACAGTTCCCACTGATTGATCGATGGTAGTGGCCAATCTGGTATAAGATCGCGCCCATTCCTGAAACGATCCGTATGCCGGAATAGCCGCTCGCCATTCCCTGGCATTGATGAGGTTGTTTGCCATTCCAGGCTTGCTTTCTGAATAGTCGAAATATAATGTTTCCGGTTCTGGAAACTTAGTGTCTTCATAATATTCTTTCATTCGCTCCGGATAGGTGAATGGGATATGGGGTGATTTCAATCCCACGATCAAACAGAAGGGTTGATCTTCTTTTGACCATTCCTCAATCGTCTTTTTTGCCATTTCTGCCACATGGTCGTCCGTAAATCCGCTCCTTTCCTGCTCCACGCCATTTACCCAGATATTCTGATTAAAAAATCCGCCCACAAATTCAAAACTCGCCCATAAATCAAAGCCTGGTGTTGGCTTTTCCTCTTCTCCCAAGTGAAACTTACCGATGTAGCCCGTTTTGTACCCCAATTCTTTCAGTCGTTTGGGAAACATGGTTTGGGTTTGAAGAAATGAATTGTTGTCCCAGACAATATCGGGTGTAGAGGCCTTATGCATGTAATTCCCGGTGAGAAATGAGGCCCGAGAAGGAGAGCAAACGCCGGCATTGACAAATGCATTGGGAAAGGACCAACCTTCCGCAGCCAGTCGGTCGAGATTGGGTGTTTGTAATATATTATTCTTATGCCCCATCCAATCGTGTCGATGATCATCGGAAATAACAATAACAACGTTGGGCCGTTTGCTACTTGCATTTTGCGAATATGCTTGACTAAACAAGCTGCCAATGATGACCAAAACAAGTATTATTATTTTATCCATATGGATTTACTATTTATCAAACACGTCCCTAATAGCTTCCAAATACCCCATTCCATTCACCATATCGGGTTCGAGGTAACTACCCTCACCCCATTCGTTCCATGAGTTGATGGTGATGATTCGTTCATTTTCGGGCTTGGCCATGGTCAATGCCTTGGCTTTGGCCAGGTACTTTTTAAACTGGTCAGGCGTGTTGTTGACGATTAGAGGGCCAAAGGGGTAATCACGTCTGGTCCACCACTCTTCTGAATTGTTGCAACGAGGTGACGAATCCCACCCCATCGATACATTGATATGATAGGGAATCGGTATGCTTGAAGCAGGTTTTTCCAAACCATTGTTTGCCCCTCCGGATGCTACACCATTGAAATAACCTTCTGCTGCCACGGCGTAATCTGTAGAAGGGAAACTCGGCAGGCCGAAATGATGGATCCACACATAGGAGGTAGCACTGTTGAGATGAAAATATTGTACCGCATTATTAAGCACTTCTCCTTTTAACCCCCATATGACGCCATTTAGGTGTAAATCAGGAAAACCAGCTGCTTTCACCTTGGTTCGGAAACGCTCGATGGCTGCTGCCGCCTGCGCATAGTCATTGTCGAATATTTGCAAGAAGGTATGAAACTCGTAAATTGAAAAATACGGTGCCCCATCAATTTTCCAATAAGAAGGATGTTTGAAATAGGTCTCGATGACATAGTCTGTTAGGGCTTCAAATGTTTCCTGCTTCACTGCTCCTTTTACATCGGGCCCTAAATCATGGTTGGCCCACATGAGTGAAAACTGTAGCTTGTCATGGTTAGTGGCTTTAAGAAAGCCCTCTTCCAAAGCCTTAAAAAGGAATTTGCTACCATCCCAAGCACTTGAATGACCTGAAAGTCCACTTTGCTCTTCATCATAATAATACCAATCAAAAATAAAGGCGTCGATGCCATGGTCTGCGGCCGCATCAATTTTCTGCGCCATATCTTCTGGATCGTTTTCGTTGGTATAGCCCCATGCTGGCACTTTAGGCTGCTGGTGCGCTCCAAACTGAGGCTTGGCAGCTTTGATCGTAGGCCACTCTGACGAAAATACGGGTCCGAAATTCGGGAAATAATATACGGCTACCTGTACCTCCCCTTCTGGTATGTCAATAGGAGACCTTCCTGATTCAGGTGCTGATCTGTAGGCATCGGAGCATCTCATCAAAGAGATGCTCCAAAGCAATATCATAGGAACTAAACCGATAATTTTCATTTGCCGATAATTTTGACTTTAACTGTTAACTTTAATCATTGACTTTAACCAATGGATGTTACGTCTGTTGTTTTTTAGTTTTTGTTAACAAAAACATCCCTTACAGCATCTAAATAAGCCATTCCATTGACTTCATCGGGTTCGAGGTAACTTCCTTCGGTCCACTCATTCCAGCAATTGATATTCAAGATTTTCGGACCATTGGGGTCTGCCAAAAGCTTGTCTTTTGTCATTTGAAGGGCAGTTTTGAAATTCTCAGGTGTATTGTTACCGATGGTATTCATGAAAGGGTAGCCTACTGGTTCCCATTCGGACTCAATAGCACATCTTGGTGTTGAATTCCATCCCATCGTGACATTAGGAATATAGGGTACTCCATACTCCACTTTTACTTTGTCCCAATGTTTGATGTACTCATCTCGTACGTAGTTATAATCTGTTTGTGTTTCCGGTAATGGCACGTGATGGATCCAAACGTAAGAGGTGCCTGAATCAAATCCAAGTCTTTCGATCAGCTCAGGTGTATTTTTGGGTGCTTTTTCTACAGGCAAGATAGGCACTCCCCACGCGACAAGGTTCCAATGTACTCCTTTGAGTCCAGCGGCAACGGCTTTTTCACGCATGCGGTCCATGGCTGCTTTCGTCGCTTCCATACTACCAAATCCTTCTACAAATTTCTGCACATCATAAACGGAGAAATAAGCTTTCCCGTCAATTTTCCAATAGTTGGGTTGTGTGAAGTATTTTTCGATGACAAAGTCGGAGATTTCATCAAACCTTTCGGGAGATACGATACCGGGGTACAGTAATTTTTGTTCATCACCACGCTTGTATGGATGTATATCCACCCAGTCGTGATTGGCCCACATCAGACCGAATTTGATTTTTTTTGTGTTTTTAGCTTTCAAGAATCCCTCATCAATGCATCGATTAAGGAAAGGGCCATCTTCATACATGTACCAGTCGAATATAAAAGCATCGACACCATTGTCAACGGCAGCGTCAATTTTCTGCGCCATGACTTTTGGATCCTTTTCATCGGTATATCCCCAGGCCGGAACATTGGGCTGGTGATCCCCTTCGAAACGTGGGGTGGCAGCTTTTACCAGTTCCCATTCGGCCCATCCTTCGCCTTTTTGATTATTATTTCGCACATCATCGGTGTGATAATTGGGGAAGTAATAGGCAGCTACGGTTATTTCGTCGCTTTTCGTTATGACATTTTCAATCCTGTCATTGGTTTCGCTCTTAACACTACAGCCACTGATAAGCGCCAGCAGAGGTAAAGCTAATGTGAGTATTTTTTTCATGTGTGTGTATTTTTAACTTTAACTGTTGACGATTAACTTTTGTTTAATCCATTTTTAAGTTGCTTTTGGCCACGTCCTTCCGCTGACAGCTCGCCTGCTTCTGGCAGGGATTGGCATTTAATTTTCCTTTTTTTTCTAATGGCCGACAGCTAAGAGCCAATGGCTTTTCATTTAGTTGGTTAGCTCATCTCATTTCATCTATTCCAGATCAATTAGGACATAAGATCCCCGGCTCTTTTGTATGGAGATTTTTTTTGTTCTGATTGTAAAATTCAATGAAGAAGAAAGTACTTGGTCTTCTCTACTTTCAAAAAAAGTGTATAAGGTCAACTACGCTCCATTCCCAAAATATTGGAATGGAGCGTAGAATATCCTTTTCATCAATTATTAATACCCTGGATTTTCCACCAAATTGGCGTTTGCTCCGGTACGGTCTAAACCTATTGGCAAATAATAATGCATCGCATCAAAATAAGGTGCAGGTGTTCCGTCGATATCTGGAACAATTTCAAGCTTAAATTGAGCTGTCAGCACATCGTATGCTCCTTCTGCATAAGAATCCCCATCCAGGACAATTCGCAAACCATTGAATACCTGAGATAATTCAGTCTCTGCAGTTCTCCACCTTCTCAAATCCCAGTAACGATTGCCCTCGAAAGCCAATTCTACTTTTCTTTCTTTCCGAACCAAATCCCTAGATATGGCAGCAAGTGAAGGCATACCTGCACGGGTTCTCAGCTCGTTCACAGCCCACAGTGCATCACCATCATTGTCCAGTTCCATGGCAGCTTCGGCATAGTTGAGTAAAACCTCTCCTAAACGGAAAACGATGTAATCAGTATCAGAGTGATTCCTTTCATGTTGGCCACTGCGCTCTTCTTCATCCAGATACTTCAGCACGCCAAATGGAGTTGCCCTAGCACTTTTTCCATTGGCAAGAACACCTTTATACGTATCTGCGGCACCAGTAAGTCTACCTTCAGGGGTATCTATACCCTGATGAAAGTCCAAAACAGCTCCTCCATTCATCCATGAAGTACCGTGGGTGAAAATAGTAGCTTTAAAACGTGGGTCTTTGTTTCCCCAGAGTTCATCCAGTGTCCATAGGTCCCCAGCTGAAATCTTAGCTCGATCAATCATACCAGAAGTACCGTCTATATTATCGAATGACTCTATCATTTCTAAGTAAGCAGCGGCTTGATGTCCTGCTCCCCAAACATGGTGGGCTCCAGGACCTATCCACATATCATATGATTGCCCTTTTCCTGCCAATCCATCGAATCGCTCAGCAAAAATCACTTCACTGTTGCCTTCGTCTAAAAATAGATTTCTAAAGTTGGCAACTTTGTCATCCCCCTGATACAATTCAAATCCTCCCTCAGTAATAATTTCTTCGGAAGCATCATAAGAAGCCTGCCAGAATCTGGAAGCTTCACTAGACGGAATTCCTACTACTCCATCCAAGTCTACTGAGCCAAAGCTCGCGATACTACCGGCATACATGGCAGCTCTACTCTTTAATGCCAGCGCTGTCCATTTGGTCGCGCGACCAGCCTCTGCACTTACCAAATCTGCTTCTATGGCATCTAGTTCTGACAAGACGAAATCATAAATCTCCTCTTCACTGTTTCTGGTAGGATACAATTCCTCCTCTGGATCATCCAACTGCTGCACCTCAGTAATCAAAGGCACGCCACCATATCGTTTGACCATGTTGAAATAAGCGTGTGCTCTTAGGTATCTCGCTTCAGCTATTCGCTGCGATCTATATTCGTCCGTTAAGGTAGCATCAGCATCCAATCGTTCCACAAACTCATTCAATTTTCTGACTGTTGGATATCCCCACCATTCTTCCACACCACCAGCGGCAGTGATCCAATTTGATTTAGGGGCACCTGACCAGCCAACTTTTGCCTCATCAGCAATAGTTAAAGAAAATGTTTGTTCAAACCAGCTATAAAATCCTGTTGTTCCAAAATTTGGGCCTCCTCCATACCTAGTTTCCCAACCAAATACCATTTCGGCATAACATTGATCAAGATAACTATCCATCAACACAGGATCTGACCATACCGCATTTTCCGAGATAATGTCAAGCGGTTGTTTGTCCAACACATCTTCGCACGCGGTGCTGAAAAGTGTTGATATATATATTAATATTAAAAATTTCTTCATGATTGACATTTATTATAGTGTTAGATTAATACCAAAGGAAATGGTGCGCATTTGCGGATAATAGAACCCTCCAAGCCCAGATGGGGCCTCTGGATCCACATCGTATTTAGTAATCTCACTTATGGTAAACAAATTGGTACCCGCCACATACAACCTGAGGCTTTGTATATTGGCTTTATCCAAGATAGATGAAGGAATATTATAAGCGAATGACAGGTTTTTCAAGCGCACATAGTCTGAATTTCTTTGATAGAAATCAGAATTCCAATTGTTTGAACTGGCACCGCCTGTTCTTGGAAATAATGCATTGGCATCGTTGTTCGTTTCAGGTGTCCATCTTTCATTGTAATTCAATTCAGAGTAGTTAGCACCAGGTTTTAAGACCAACTGCTGCGTAAATCCAAAACCACCTTGAAAGAAAGCAGTTAAAGAAAAATTCTTATAACCTAAATCAAAATTCAATCCACCCATCCAATTAGGGGTATTTCCTTTGCCAATTTCTACCTGGTCTTTCCAATCCAGCAATCCATCTCCATTGACGTCCTGGTATCGAATATCACCTGGTGCTATTCCTGCATTTCCATTTACTGGATCATAGACAAAGTCCAAAGCATCAATATCCGCTTGGCTTGTAAACAGCCCTTGTGAAACATATCCAAAAGTACGGTCTGTGTATTGTCCGGTTTTTGTATTTATTCTTGCCTGATCTTCATCCTCATATTCTGGCTCATCAAACGACGTCCATTTGGAACGAGCTTTTGAAATATTGGCTGTTATCTTATAGCTAAAGTCACTGATGCTACCGTCATACCCAAGGGTAAGTTCGAATCCAGTGGTCTCTATCGCATTGAGGTTTTCTACAGGTAACTCAGCACCAAAAGTAGAGGGTAAACTTACAGTTCTAACACCAGGAATACCGTCTCTGTTACGCTTAAAAACATCAAACTCACCAAATAATTTTCCGTCAAAAAACGCGAAATCCAACCCAACATTATAGAGTTTCATATCCTCCCAGGTCAGCATTGGGTTCGCTATCCCAGTTGAAACCAATCCAGCAGCTGGAGCACCGCCTGTAGTATAAAGATTACCAGCTTCATAACCTGAGATATAATTAAAATTAGCTACATTGTCATAACCTGTATTGCTATAGCTCATTCTTAATTTTAGATTGTCTATGGCCGCTAAATTTCCTTTGATAAATCCTTCTTCGGACAATCTCCAACCCAATGAAACACTTGGAAAATAGCCTCTTCTATTCTCTTCATTGAATTTTGCCGATTCATCCATACGTACAGTGGCTTCCAGTAAATATTTTGATTTATAAGCATAATTCCCTCTAAATACCATACTCTGACGTCCCATTTCACTTGCTCTACCATCACTAGTTTGGTTGCCTACAGACCCATTAAACAAGTATTGTATAGCAGTGGTTGTATAACCTCCACGTCCAGCTCGAATCCATTCTGAAGCGTTATCAATGACTTCATACAAAGCCAAAGCTGACACTTCATGATCCTCCCCTATTGTCGTATTGTAGCTCAACGAGAGCTGACCTGTCAATTGTCGACTTCTGCTATCTGTGTGTACCAAATCCGGAGGCGAAAGAACGGTTTGCTGGGTATAGGTGTCATTGGCGTGTACATATGTGTAACTATCAGGTAAATACCTCCAATATTTATTGGTATTATTTCCCTGATTGATGTTTACAAATGCCTTTGCTTTCAAGCCTTTTACCAATGAATTGAAATCATAATTTAAGGCCATGCTTCCAGTCAGTTGTTGGTTTTTATTTCTATTATACCCCGAAAGATCTTTATCGGCCAGCGCCTGCATACTAATTGCTCCTCCAGCACCGCCATAAGCAAGGCTACCATCCGGATTTGTGGCACTAAAAAACGGCTCTGTATTCCAGTATTCCTGCCAAATAGTATTTTCAGATCCATTAAAATTACGCCAAGAAAGATCTGTATCTTCCCATATATGGGCTATATCCACTTGTGCACTAAGATTGTCTGTCAATTGTGCATCTATATTGGATCTAAAGTTAAAGCGTTTATAACCACCTGCATTTCCCTTGAACATCGTCTCCTGATCCGTGTATCCTAAAAATCCAAAAAATTTGATTTTATCAGTACCTCCTCTCACAGACATGTTGTGATTCTTCATGGGCGCATTGTCCCTTGCTACCACATCATACCAATCCGTGTTAGGGTAGTCAGGATCTGTTCCTGCTTTAAATAAATCAACTTCCTCTTGGGTAAACCGTTGTGTTGCCTCAGGTTGTCCAGAATTGGTGTGCGCCTCTCTATAAAGCTCAGCCATCTGACCAGAGCTAGCCATAGTGGGTAGATTGGTAGGCTTTTGAAATGACATGGCGGAGTTGAAATTAAATTCCATTCCATCACTTTTACCTCTTTTTGTCGTTACGAGGATGACACCATTTCCTGCTCTGGCACCATAAATAGCAGCAGAAGCATCTTTCAATACCGTAACAGATGCTATTTCATTGGCATCTATATTGTTGAAACCCATTTGAACTCCGTCGACAATAACCAAGGGTGCTCCAAAACCACGAATGTTTAAAGACGCACCATCGCTTCCCGGCAACCCACTTTCCTGTTTGGCAATCAAACCAGGAATACGACCGACCAAAGCAGCTGTAGTACTCGCCATCGGCGCCACGGTTAGTTCTTTGGATTTTACAGTAGATACTGCACCAGTCACACTGGCCTTCTTTTGTGTACCGTATCCTACAATCACCAATTCCTCTAATTGCTGTGCATCTGGAATCATTTTAAAATCAATCACTTCCTGACCGCCAACTACTATCTCCTGAGCAATGTATCCTACAAAAGAAATAACTATAGTGGCTTCTTTAGCTACCTCTAGTTTATACTCGCCGTCCAGATTTGTAACCGTTCCATTGGTTGCACCTTTCTCTATAATAGAGGCCCCCGGAAGACCTTCACCGTATTCATCGGTGATTTTCCCCGTGATTTCACTGGATTGAGCCATGGCCACAGATGCCAAAATGCTCAAGAGCCATATTAATAATAATTTAGTTCGAATTCTTTTCATACTTTCTCTTTTTAATTGAAATTCTTTCATTAGTAATACCCCAAAGATGAGGTCCTCATCAAGGAAGGGCTTTCTCATGCTGTCCAATTAAATTTGATTATGTTGCGATTATCAAAAGGCACAAAAACCGTACTTTTGATTATGTTACATTTTGTTTCGTTCATGTTGCTGTTTTACCTTACTCTGCTCCTGTGAGTTGATAATTTCGTACTTTTAGTAAAAATACATTACCAGAATAACCCAATGAAAAAGAGCGTCTAAAGCTTGTGGTTACGAAAACGCCTAGTAATAGTCTATCACATTATATATCTATAATCTCAGATGAAATTATTCAATTTCTTGTTGACTTTTTTAACTCTATTTTTCGTTTGGGAAGGAAGGAGTGGTACTATTTCGTCTCCCAAAGCTATTAAATTTAATCATATCAATCTAGCAGATGGACTACCTAATAACCGGGTGGACTGTATGATTCAGGATCACGAAGGGTATTTGTGGTTTGGCACCAAGCGTGGACTGTGCAGGTATAATGGTTATGATTTCAAAACCTATAAGCGGCAAGCAAACGACTCCACTTCCTTGCCTTATGCTCAAATCACCTCCCTTCTGGAAAGTGCTGATGGTACGATATGGGTAGGCATCTGGAATGGTGGCTTGTACAAATACAATCGAAGGGAAGATAATTTCACCCGGGTTAATTTAGAGAAAAAGTTGTCTTCTGTAGATTATCAAGATTTTGACATCCATGTCCTTTTTGAAGATTCCAATAATGACCTGTGGGTGGGTAGTACGCTAGGACTCTTTTTGATTAAAGGAGAGAGGAAAGAAAAGGTCACCGAAATAAAATTAAATGGTACAGATGGCTTCCTGGAAAGCGTTTCTACCATATATGAGGATGACGCTGGGGTACTCTATTTTGGAACAAATGGTGTCAATCAAATGTATACCTGCCCACGGAATAGTAAACAGGTGAATCCACTTGATCTTAGGTCAGAAGGCCATGTGTTCCCTGAAGGGCTCCATCAAATCTTTCCCATCGAAGATGACCAACTTTGGATCGCCGCAGACAATGGTCTGTTTATGATGGACAAGCAAACGCACATCATCAAACAGGTAGTGGAGGAAGGATCTCCTCAGCCCGAAACAGCGTTAACATTTATTATTCAATCCAGTGATCATCAATTGTGGCTTGGCGGTGATGGTCTTTATTCTTATGACAACAAAAAAAAGAAGTTTGCTCAAATCAACAAGCAACCGGAAAAATCCAATACGCTTACTGGTAACCTGATTACTTGTGCCCTAAAAGACGACCAAAACAACTTATGGTTTGGCACCTTTAGCAAAGGGCTCAATGTGATCTACCATCAAACAAAAAACTTTAGCAAGAATCCAAAGCTGACCGAACGATTGAAAGATTATAGTGAAAACATTAATGCTATTTATGAAAACAAGGAAGGCGTTCTATTCTTAGGCACCTGGGATAAGGGTTTAATCATTGTTGATAAAAACAATCATTTCGTAAACACTGAATTGGAGTTTCCAAAACTCAAGCACCTGGGAAATGCCCCCATACGAAGCATTGTCAGTGATAAAAAAGGAGTCATCTGGATAGGTTCACACGGTGGCTTGATCACGCGTCTCAATTTCAGGAATAAACTGATCGAAACCTACCAATTGCCATTTCCGGGTATCAAAGAAATCACAAGCCTATTTATTGATCGTGGCAATACTATGTGGGTGGGCACGAATACTAACTTGTACAAATTCGACCCAGGTTCTTCTTCTTTCAACCCAATCATGAATAATGTCAACATCCTTGACATGGAAGAGGACGAACAAGGTAATCTTTGGTGTGCTACTTACAACCAGGGGCTCTGTCTCATCACCAAAGATGGTGAAATCACCTCTTTTAAATCTAAAAGTAACCTATCGATCCTCCCTCAGAGTAGAATCATTTCCTTATTGAAAGATTCGAAAAAACAAATGTGGGTAGGGACAGAGTTTAACGGGCTTTTCCTTTATAATCCCGAGAGCCATGGGTTTGAGCAATTTACCACCAAGGATGGTCTGGTGTCCAATGATGTCTGCTCCATACAAGAGGATGCTCAAAACAACCTTTGGATAGGTACCAATCAGGGACTTTCTCAGTTCGATTTCAGTTCGAAGAAGTTTAACAACTATACCCTAAGTGATGGATTGAATGGAGATGAATTTCATTACAATTCAATATTTAAAAATGCGTCAGGAAATCTCTATTTTGGCTGCACGGATGGCCTGGTTTATTTTGATCCCAATGACATAAAAGAAAACGAACAAACCCTCAATGTAAAAATAGAAGCTGTCTTCGTGAATAACGGATCCGTCACCAGAGATCTGAACAACAACGGAATAGCCTCCGCCTTAAAGACCAACCTACCTATCCACTTGAAATACGATCAGAACACTTTAATTTTTCACTACACTTCCATCAATCTATCAGGCAAGAAAAAAAGCAACTTCGCCTATCAGTTGATCGGACAGGATAAGGATTATCATTATGTAAATGATCGGAGACATATCAACTATGTGAATCTAAATCCCGGGCGATATACATTTAAAGTCATCGCCTCCAACAACGACGATGTTTGGACAGAACAAGGCGCGGAAATGACATTTATCATTGAAAACCCACCTTGGCTGAGCTGGTGGGCTTATGTAAGCTACGGTCTGTTATTGTTGCTCTTGCTGTACGGTTTTCGTTTTCAAATTCTTCACAGAGAAAAGATGAAGTCCGCGATTGAATTGGAAAGAATAGAAAAGAATCAAGAAAAGGAATTGAGTCAGATGAAACTCCGGTTCTTTACCAATATTTCCCATGAATTTAAAACCCCACTCACGTTGATCATTGGTCCATTAGAACAAATTCTTGTAGATCTTCACGGCAATTCAGGGTTAAAAACCAAACTCTTGACCATCAGCAACAATTCTAAAAGGCTTTTAAATTTGGTCAATCAATTGATCGACTTCAGAAAAATAGAACAAGATGTACTTCCATTAAATAAAACGCGAAACGATCTGATTGAAACCACGCGCAAAATAATGGCCCTCTTTCATACGGTTGCCCTCAACAACACCATTCAATTTTCCATTGACACCCAATTGAAATCCTTGCTTTTCAATTATGATAGTGATAAAATCGAAAAGGTATTAAACAATCTGCTCTCTAATGCCTTTAAATACACGCCCAAGGGTGGCAAGATTTCGATCCACATTTCGAGAAATGAGGAGACCATAGTATCGCTTTCTATATCGGACACGGGAAGTGGTATAGCTGCTGATCGTATAAGAGGGGTGGCTGATCGGTTCAACACCCAAGAAATAGATGCCGGAAACATGCTTGACATGGAGAGCTCTGGAATCGGTCTATCTTATTCGAAAAAACTCATCGAGCTACATCAAGGGACCTTTCAAGTAGAAAGTAAACCAAACCAAGGGACTCAGGTAACTTTTGAAATCCCTTATGACACGCAACTGATCTCTTCGACTCAAATCGTGTCAGTTACCAAGATTCAAAAAAATAGCAATGATACCCTTAAAGTCCTGGAAGATACTCCGAACGAAACATCGGTATCAGAGCCAGAAAAGGCGATTAATCTCACGACTGGGCCACGCATACTTATCGTGGAGGATGATCATGAATTGCGTCAGTATATTACTTCCATTTTAAGCCCTCTTTTTCAAATCGACGAAGCCATAAACGGACAAATCGGCTTGGATATGGCGCTGGAGAATGATTATGATTTAATAGTCAGTGATGTCATGATGCCAAATATGAGTGGCACGCAGCTGTGTGAAAAATTGAAGTCAAATATTAAGACGAGTCATATTTTCGTCATATTACTTACCGCTAAAAGTGATATCGACAGTCAAAACGAAGGATATGAAACCGGTGCGGATTCTTATATGACCAAACCTTTCCTTCCCAATCAATTGATACTGGTGGTTAAAAACCTGCTAAAAACCCAGCGTCATATAAAAGTTTTCTTTACTTCAAATGAAGGGAATAGTGAAGAACCTATTGGCATTCATCCCCGGGACAAGAAATTCATTGAAGACGCGATTAAAATCATAGAAGAAAATATAGACCAAGAGCAATTTGGTGTAGAGGTTTTGGGTAAAGAATTGGCACTCAGCCGGACGCACTTGTTCAGAAAATTCAAATCATTAACTGGCATCGCTCCCAATGATTATATCAGGCAAATCAGATTGAAAAAAGCCTCCCAACTGATCCTAGAAGGCAATCATTCCATTTCCGAAATCGGATATATGGTGGGTTTTAAGACACCAGCCAATTTCTCTACTTCCTTCAAGTCATTTTTTGGCAAGTCACCAAATAATTACCGGGGGAAATAGGCACAATACCCTTCTTATATTAAGCAAAATCACACATTATACGATTAGTGAGGAAATTAAACTATAACGTAATGATTTTTATAAACATTAATTCGACTCATAAATTTGCTCAGTGCAGGACATATCAGGATGGAATTTTGATTAAGGCTAATTTTCTTTACTGCCGATAGCAGGCCAGGCTCAATTCAATCCGTTGGTCAGAGAGGTTTTTCTGAAATTCTAAGGACAGAAAGGTGAAACAAATAAAATACTGACCCAAGTCAACTATTACAATTGAAAGAATCATTGATCACTAAAAAGTATGGGTATGGAACGTATTGCCTTTAAAATGAAATTGAAATCTGGAAATGAAAAAGAATACAAAAAACGTCATGACGAGATTTGGCCAGAACTTAGCAAAGCCATCAAGGATGCTGGTATCAAAGAGTACTCGATATTTTTAGATGAAGAAACACTCACCTTATTCGCCTTCCACAAGTTAGAAAAGAACAATAGCTTACAAAAATTAGCGCAATTGGCTTGTATGAAGACCTGGTGGGATTTTATGGCAGATATTATGGAAGTTAACCCTGACAATTCGCCAGTGGTTCATGATCTGAAAGAGGTTTTTTTTCAGGCATAGTGTGTAGTATGAGACTTAATAAATGAGACTAAAACGAATCATCATATATCCTAAGGGCATCCAGCGCATCACTAGCAAAAGTGAGCGAAATGGATGGCAATTGATTCAGAAAATCATAAGCCACCTGAGTGAAGAGAAATATCATATTATCACTGTAGAGGAGTTTGCAAACTACACCGGTCTACCTATGACCCAGGTGGACGAATAATTAAGGTAGTAACCGGCTCAATAAAGAATTACTCTTTTTCTTTACACGTTTTTAATAACATGTAAAGAAAATTGGATTATCTTTACGTGAGGAAGGCAACGTGTAAAGCAAACACTGGTCTGCTTTAATCGACATCATTCAAAACAACCTTCAATCACATGCCCTGGAAACTCCAAAACCTACCCTACCCTGAAGAAATTGAAACTAAACCAATACTAAAGAAAATCGCTAAGGCGCATCGTGCTTTAGCGGAACTGAAAGGCATAGCACAAACCATTCCTCGACAAGATATTTTAATCAACACCCTCACATACCAGGAGGCAAAGGACAGTTCTGAAATTGAAAATATAATCACCACCCATGATGAGTTGTACAAAAGTAGCCTTGAAATAGATAGCTTCATTTCACCTGCTGCCAAAGAAGTACAAAACTATGTGGCGGCATTAAAGAGGGGTTATGAAATAGTCAAGACCAAAAACATACTAACTACTAATCACATCCTAGAGATTCAAGAAATCTTAGAAAAGAACAAAGCTGGACTAAGAAGCTTACCTGGTACGAGTATAAAAAACCAGCAGACGCAAGAAATAGTTTACGCTCCGCCTCAACACAAAGACACCATCGAATCCCTGATGAATAACCTTGAGCAATTTATCAATGATCCAAAGGTGGCAGATTACGACCCTATTTTAAAGATGGCTATCATTCATTTTCAATTTGAAAGTATTCACCCATTTTATGATGGCAACGGCAGAACTGGGAGAATCATCAACATTCTATATCTGGTACTTGAAGAGCTATTAGACATTCCCATATTATACCTTAGTGGCTACATCATCAAAAACAAAAGTCAATACTACAGGTACATTCAGAATGTAAGAGATGAAAACAATTGGCACGATTGGTTATGCTTCATGATTGACGCAGTAGAATACACTGCATTACATACCAATAGCCAAATACTTGCTATCAGATTAGCCATGCAAGAAATGAAAAATGTACTCAGAGACAATTATAAGTTTTATAGTCAAGAGCTTCTCAATCATCTATTCAAACAACCTTATACCAAAATAGATTTCCTCATGAAAGAACTCAACATAAGCAGGGTGACTGCCGGAGGCTATCTCAATAGGTTGGCTAAAGAGGGAGTGCTTCAAAAACACAAAATTGGAAAATCCAATTATTACATCAACCCGAAATTAATCAAGGCAATTCTACCGGAGAACTAAGTCAGCCGACTAAGCCAAAATATAGAACATCACCAATCTATTATATCCATACAATTTCATAATTCAGGTGCGTTATTCGGGGCGTAATAATTTTTTGTAACGGTCATTATCTTTCTGCGCTCAATAAACGCCAAAGATTCAGCAGCTGCAGTGTCCGTTCATTTTCTTTTGCTTGTCCAAAAGAAAACGAACCAAAAGAAAAAGACACCAGCAAAAAAACAGTCTCAAGAGACAGCACAGGTTAGTCAGCTCTACTGCCATAACTGTCACGCTTTTGCTGGACCTCCCTCCCGCCAAATAGTACTTGCTAAGTTGTTTTATCAATGAACCACATCCTTAACTTAACGGCATTGAATACAATTTCAACCAGGGTCATGTCAATTTTCTAAAAAGCAAACGCAAAAGGTCATCCCAATCGGGATGACCATAATGCAACCAAAGCGAGCGAGCTTTGATTCTTATAAACAGATCTTCAATATTATTTGACTAAAGAAATCTTGCTTTCTAGAAAAATTTCTCCTTAGTATTGCTCCACGATCCAATGAAATCCTATTTGAGTATTCTGAAAAAAGATTTATTCTTTCTTAAAGACATTTCTGGAAATACACTAAGCTAAAACCGGGGCATTTTCTTCTGCATTCAAAAATTCATGCACTTTTTCGACCATATTCTTACTTCCCAATATCACTGGTGTCCGTTGGTGCAAACTCGTAGGCTTCAGACCCAAAATCCGATGCTTGCCGTCGGTAGCCACACCACCAGCTTGCTCCACGATAAATGCTAACGGATTGCATTCGTAGCACAAGCGCAGTTTCCCATTGGGATTGTTGTGATAACTCGGATAGATAAAAACGCCTCCTGCTAACAAATTCCTGTGAAAATCCGACACCATCGAACCGATGTATCGGGATGTATAGGGGCGGTTCGTCTTTTTATCCAACTGCTGACAATATTTCACATAGTTCTTGATTCCTTTGGGGAATTTTTGATAGTTCCCCTCATTGATAGAATATATCAGACCATCCTGAGGAGTTTTAATATCAGGATGAGACAAACAAAACTCTCCCATCGAAGGGTCGTAGGTAAAACCATTGACACCATGCCCAGTAGTATATACCAGCATCGTGCTTGAACCATATACTATATATCCTGCCGCCACCTGTTTATCTCCAGTCTGAAGACAATCTTCCATTTGGCCTGGTCCACGAACAGTTGTCCTGCGATAAATGCTAAAGATGGTTCCAATGGACACGTTGTATTCTATATTAGACGATCCATCCAAAGGATCAAATAACACCACATAATGAGCGTTTTTAGTATCATTTTTGGATACATTCATAAAATCCTCCTGCTCCTCCGAAGCAATAATGCAACATTCGTCACCTGATGACAATGCGTTGATCAATTGTTGATCGGCAAATACGTCTAGTTTTTTCTGTTCCTCGCCCTGCACATTGGTTTCTCCATTGTACCCAAATATATTGACCAGGCCGGCCATATTTACTTCTCGATTAATAACCTTGGCGGCAATGCCTATGTCTCTCAATAATCGAGACAACTCTCCTTTCGCAAAGTCGAAATCTTGCTGTCTCTCAATGATAAATTGACCTAATGTTTTCATTATAAAAAATTTAGAATAACAGACACGCCCTAGAATCGATAATTAAAATCACAGTTGCGTTATTTAACTATGAAGTTTTTAAAATCCTGGACTCGTTCACAGCAGATTTGCTCCATAACCTGCTGTAATTGTGTTTTGAGCAAACTAATGATATGATCTCCACCCTGATTGCCCAAAGCAGCAACACTGTACATAAAAGTTCTTCCCAAAAAAGTAAATTCTGCTCCAGAAGCCATGCATCTCGCAACATCTGGACCTGATCTCAATCCGCTGTCCATCATGACTTTGATTTGATCACCATATTTTTCAGCAATGGGTTTCAGCGGTGCAATAGCCGACTGACCTGCATCTAATTGTCTACCGCCATGATTGGAAACGATGATGCCATCTAGTCCTAGTTTAATGGCTTTTTCTGTATCCTCCTCACTGGCGACTCCTTTCAATACGATCTTTCCTTTCCACATATCGCGAATAGGGGCAATTTTTTCTTCGTTTAATCGACCAGAAAATGTAGTATCCATAAACTTACCCATCTGCTTCAGATCAAAGCCTTTTTCCATATAAGGTTTTAAAGTAGCGAAATGGGGTAAGCCATTAAGTAGAGTCTTCAAACCCCATTCAGGCCTACCCATCACTTGGATTATATTTTTGAGTGTCATTCGTGGTGGCATGGCCAGTCCATTTCTAATGTCCCGAGGACGAAATCCAAATGTAGGCACATCGGACAGCAGAACTAACACAGGGCATTCTGCAGCTTCAGCTCTTTTAATGATATCATCTCTTAGTCTGTCCTCCGCAGGGTGATACAATTGAAACCAGGCTTTTCCCTCTGTAATCTCACTTATCCGCTCTATGTTACTAGTAGTAACCGTGCTCAGAATGAAGGGAATGTTGTGATCGAAAGCCGCTTTGGCTAATATCTCAGGAGCCTTGGGCCACATCAGACCTTGCAAACCTACGGGTGCTATTCCGAAAGGCGCATCATAGGTTTGTCCAAACAGTTCGGTCTTCATCTCAGACTTGGAATGCTTGGTCAAATATTGAGGGATGAGTTCCACATCTCTAATCTCTGCTGTATTTTTGTCCAGATTTACATCTTCGTTGCATCCTCCATCGAGGTATTCAAATGCAAACCCTGGAATTTTATTTTTCGCTCTTCTGCGTAGATCTTCTATTGCAGGATACTTGGTATTATAATTCAAATTCATTCGATGTGTTCATTTATTTGATCTGGAAAACGCACTGCACTTGATAAAAAATCGTAGACGAGTAATTTTTACCAGTTGTTCATCAATCTAAGCTTCAATATGCATTAGTGATGATCCATGATCATAGGTTTGTGCACTTTAAGCTGGTAGTTGTTTTTAATAACTTCATTTAAAACCCTTCTGTGGTTCACCAAAAGTGCTGCTCCTAAAGCACTACCCAATGCAAAATCAGTAGAATATATTTGATAGTGTGGCATTTTATTGGCCAACATCTGTGTAAAGACCTCATTATTAGAAAATCCTCCGTCGATATAAATATCCTTCAATTGAGAATTTCCCACCGACAGATTTAATGAAGCCATCTGCAATTCTGTTAATTCATGTATCAATTGATGATACGCATGTTCGAAATTGAAGAAGTTATTATACATGGTTTCCTCTGGTTCTTCAAATCCGAATCTTGCAGATTTAAGATACTTATACTTAAAAGTCAACCTTTTTTTGGCCGTCCCAAAGGGGACGAATGAAGCATCAAAAGGAACATTTTTGTAACTACCCGGTGCGCATTTAAAATGGGACTCCAAAATTTCAACTTGATCTTTCAATTCTTGTCCCAGAAACAATCTTGAGGCTTTAACAGAAAGTCCTTTTACACTAAGAAAACTTAAACAATCGTTATCCAATGCACTCTTATCCAATTCTCCATTATTGAAAAAATTTATACTGATACTCCACGTACCTGTAGAAATCAGCCCAAATGGATTATCAGTTTGCTGAATATATGGAATTAAAGCGGATGAACTGTCGTGTACTCCTACGCCAACTTTTACTGTTTTACCTTCTAAATTGACATCAAACACCTTGGACGACTGTTTTGTTGGTGTTAATAATTTCTCAAATCCTTCATTGATTACCCAACTGGCATATCTATGATTTCTGAAATCCCACAAACCCGTATGGCATCCAATACTTGTATAATCTGAGACCAGTTTACCACTAAATAAAAAACTTAAATATTGGGGAAAATGAAGGCTCCTGTGAACTTGTTTATAGACTTCCGGCTTTTTATATTTCAAATAATATAACTGCATTCCGGAATTAAGAAAGCCTAACCATGGGCTAGATGTTATCTGAGAAAAATCATCTTGACCGTAATACTTTTCAAAAAACTGATCTTCCAGATCTTTAGGAAATGGTTTCAGGTAATTATAGAACGGTACAATTACCTTATTGCTTTCGTCCAAATGAACCATGGAGGCACCATAAGCTGAAAAATTGATGGCTTTTATAGCATACGTATCATGTTTCAACAACCTCTTTGTACTGTCCAAGACCCATTGCGTAAGGCTATTAATATCTTCACATGGGAAGCCTTCGTCATCTGTGATTTCATCAAACTGCTTGTATTCATGATAAACTTCAACGAAATTTTCATCAAATAGAAAGAGTTTTTTATTCGTTTTCCCAATATCAAATATTAGCGTAACTGCCTTTTCCATCTTATAATCCTGTAGAGACTGTCTTCTCTCCTCTTTCTTTGATCAATTCTTTTCTCACGTTTAAATAACGATAAGCACTTGTAGGATGAATAGCGCCATGATTAGCTCTTCTGGCTTCAGCCACTAATGACCTCACATCGGTCCTATAAGCATCCTGAAGCACTTCCTGTGCCAATGCCACATCATTATTCAACTGTGCATCATTCAATGTTTCTCTGTCGATAATCAAAGCCTGAGCATAGGCGATCATAATGGCATCCACTGACTGCAACAAATCCTCCATAGGATCCTTCAAGTTATGACTGGCATCAATCATCCAGGAAAGGTCAGGATTGTCGGTATTCTCCATGCCGTCCACCAATTCACTGAAAATCAAAAATAATTGATAAGGTTTGATACTACCCACAGTCAAATCATCGTCAGCATACTTGCTGTCATTGAAATGGAAGCCACCTAATTTATTTTGCATCATCAGTATAGCAACGATCTGCTCTATGTTGGTATTCGGTAAGTGATGTCCTAAATCCACCAAACTCAATGCTTTGTCTCCCAATGCACTGGCCAACATATGAGAAGTACCCCAATCCGGGATAGCCATCGAGTAGAAATTTGGCTCAAATGGTTTGTATTCTATGAGCACTTTCCATTCTTCGGGAAGGTGGTCGTATATTTCTTTTAAGGAGGATAAAGTGTGCTGGAAAGCATTTCTTAAATTGGACTGACCTGGAAAAGTGCTTCCATCTGCCAACCAAACAGTCAACGCATCCGACCCCAATGCTTTACCATAATCAATCACTTCCTTGTTGTGCGCAATGGCTTGGTCTCTAACGTCTTTATTGACATGAGACAAAGAACCAAACTTATAAGAATGCTTTGCCCCTTCCTGATCCTGAAAAGTATTGGAATTGACAGCGTCAAATTTCAAATCCAATGAGTCTGCCAATTGACGTGTATGAGCAGCATCAGATGGGATATCCCAAGGTATGTGAAGGCTAATGGCTCCACTGGATTTGTTCAATGCATGTAGTAGACCTACATCCTCTATTTTTTGATCCAAAGAAGTTGGTTCTCCTCCTCCGGCGAAACGGCCAAATCGGGTACCGCCAGTGCCTAAGGCCCAACTTGGAATTGCCACTTGAAATTTGGTCAGCTTGTCAATAATTGCCTCAGCATCTATTCCTTTATCATCAAGATGTGATTTTAGCCTTTCTAAGTTGTCCAAATGTCCGGAAAGTCTATCGTTATTTATTTCTTCTATCCTATTTTCTTCTATTAACATATCATCATCTTTGTTGAAATAATGGTTACTCACAGGGAGCAACCATTTATTTCAATTGACTAAACTTAAAACCACTAAAATTATCGTACAAATGCTGCAGCTACCCCGCCATCAACATTCAATATATTTCCTGTACTTTTAGACAAAGAGCCATCTACAAAAGCAAGCGCGGCTTTCGCCATGTCTTCTCCTTCTAAGATAGCATTTAACAGCGTCCGCTTTGCATAAAAAGCGGGTAATTCTTCTACCGTAATCCCATAGGCCTTGGCTCTACCTTCGCCCCAACCACCAGACCAGATGTTACTTCCTTTGATAACTGCATCAGGGTTAACTGTGTTTACTCTGATTTTATCACCACCTAACTCAGCTGCCAATAATCTTGTCATGTGAGCTTGAGCTGCTTTAGCAGACCCATAACCCAAATTATTAGGACCAGACACGATGGAATTTTTGGATACAATGTTGACAATGTCTCCACCCAAATCTCCACCACCAAGGTTTTGAGCTCTGATAATCTCTACACCTGCTTGCGATGCAGCGAAAGTACCTTTCACTAGTATGTTGTGTAATAGATCCCAATCTTGTTCTGTAGTCGCTTCTAAAGATTTAGAAGTAGCGATCCCTGCGTTGTTGACAATGATATCTACTCCACCAAAATCCAGACTTGCTTTTTGGAAGGCTGCCTTGATTGAGTCCATTGATGTAACATCCATTACTGCCCAAGAAGCCGTATCTCTTTTGAAGGTTTTATGAGCGTCTTTTACTCTGTCTTCGTTGATATCAGTGATGATAACACAAGCACCATTTTCCACGAATTTTTTAGCAATCTCTAGTCCAATTCCTCCACCAGATCCAGAGATCAAAGCTACTTTTCTAGACAAAGATTGCTCTTTAGGCATTCTCTGAAGCTTAGCTTCTTCTAACAACCAGTACTCAATATCAAAAGCTTCTTGCAAAGGCAAAGCTACGTACTCAGATACTGCCTCAGCACCTTTCATGACGTTGATGGCATTCAAGTAGAATTCGTTTGCCACTCTCGCAGTCTGCTTGTTTTTAGCAAAAGAGAACATACCCACACCTGGCCATATGATTACGACAGGATTGTTATCTCTAATAGCAGGAGAATTATCTCTTTTGCAATCGTTGTAGTATTTATCATAGTACACTCTGTAATCTTCCCATTGTCCTTTAATCGCTTCTACAACTGATGCTGCATCAGAAACGTCCGCATCTTTAGCTAAATCCAATACTAATGGACAGATTTTAGTTCTCAAAAAGTGATCCGGACAACTGGTACCTAATTGTGCTAACCTTTCAACGTCATTGCTGTTAGCAAATTCTAGCACTCTTTCGTCATCACTGAAGTGACCCACCATTCTTTGGTTAGACGAACAAAGACCTCTTAAAATTGGAGCGATCGCTGATGCTTGTGACGTTCTTAAATCACTCGCTAATGACTCTACTTTTTGGCCACCGAAAACAGGTCCTTTTTTACCGTAGTTGGCTTCCAAATAAGCGGATGCTTTCTCAATTGACTCTAGAGAATTGACATAACATTCATATGAAGTATCTCCCCATGTAAATAATCCATGTCCACCCAAGTACAATCCTTTCATATTAGGATTCTTAGTGATTGCTTCTTCTAATTGGAGAGAAAGATCAAACCCTGGCTTTTGCCATGGAATCCAAGCGAAATCATCGCCATATATTTCTTTCATGATTGCTTCACCTTCCTTAGATGCTGCAATGGCTATTGCTGCATCCGGGTGCAAGTGATCAATATGCTTGTATGGTAATAATGCGTGTAGTGGCGTATCGATTGATGGCGCTTTAGAATCCAAGTCATAAATACAGTGATTGAACAAACCTACCATTTCATCTTCGTGCTCAATACCTCGGTATACATTCTTCAAAGCTCTTAGCTTATCAACATAAAGACCTGCACAGCCACCTTTTGTCAAAGTTCCGATGTCTCCACCTGAACCTTTCACATACATGATTTCTGTTTCTTCCTTGGTCAAAGGATCTGGGAGATTCAATTTGACACTGGTATTTCCTCCACCATAGTTAGTGATTCTTAGATCTGCACCCAAGATATTCGAACGGTAAATAAATAATGCGATTTCATCGCCAGCTAGTTCTGCCGCCTTTGCATCATCCCATAAATAATCTACGTACTTATAAGTTTTTGTTGCTACTTCCATTATTATGAATTAAAACTTTAATTTTCTTAATTTTATAATACAATGTTCGCTCTTAGTGTAAATAGATCCATCCTGTAGTGTCTTGTAGTGTCTTGCTCTATCTGAAAATTCCAAAAAAATGTTTCATAATTCGGTTTTACCCTCTTTGATACAGTAAGTCTAGTGATATAGCAAATGTGCCAGTTAGTTCCAGCTACAAATCCGGTAGTGGCAATTTGGTTGAAGAGAATTGATTAACCACACCACTATAGGTCTTATATTATTCGACCAAGCAAATAATGGGTTGGACGGTATTCATATTGATTTTTAATAGGTTACGTTAATAAGTTATAAGAAATTAAATACCACCTCATCCTGTTGTATCCTGCTTAGTTCATTAAAAAAAGTATGTACTTTTGACTCCTTTTACTGTAGTATTGTATGGATCAGAAAAAAATTTTACTTGAAATTAATGAGGCCTCAAGCTTGCCAAAATACAAGCAGTTGATCCAAAGTATCAAAGAGAGTATTGAATCAGGACGAATAAAATATGGCCAAAAACTGCCATCTATTAATCAACTGAGCTTTGATTATTACCTCTCAAGAGACACTGTAGAGAAAGCCTATAAAGAACTCAAAAAAAAAGGATTCATAGAGTCTGTCAAAGGGAAAGGATACTACGTTACCAATTCGGCACCTGAGTCTAAATTCAATGTACTTGTCATATTTAATAAGATCAGTGCTTATAAAAAAGTTATCTATAATTCGATCGCCCATAATCTAGGAGATAAAGCGCAAATTGATTTTTTCATTTATCATAATGACTATGAAACATTTGAAAGGTTTATTCAAGAAAGACTGGAAGGTTACCATTATTACGTGATTATGCCGCATTTTATGGATTATAATCGTAAATCATTATTTGAATTACTCTCTCAGATTAACCAGGAGAAACTAATATTTTTAGATACCATTGTTGAAGACATTAAGAACTATAAGGGAGCTGTATATCAGGATTTTAAAATGGATATTTTTGAAACTCTTGGAAAGGCAAACGATTTATTAAAAAAATACAAAAAACTGGTCCTTGTATTTCCCGACAATGAAATCTATACATATCCAAAAGAAATCGAGTTAGGTTTTAGAAAGTTTTGTGGCTTCAATAATTATGAATACCAAATCATAGATGGCATCATAGAAATCACAAAAATTGAAGCCAATACAGCGTACATAGTAATTGAAGAAAATGACTTAGTTAACCTGATCAAAATCATTCGCTCTAAAAAAATGAAATTAGCTGAAGAAATTGGAATCCTTTCTTACAATGATACTGTTCTTAAAGAAGTATTGGCTGAAGGAATCTCTGTGATTTCCACTGACTTCTATGAAATGGGGGAGCATGCTGCAAACATCATCCTAGGCAAAGAATCCGGTATCATTAAAAATAATTTCGAATTCATTCAGCGAAATTCTCTATAAGGCTAGTATTCAATCTAATGAAGCAGGCCTAAATTCATAGGACAGGATGCGACAGGATGGAAAGCCTAACTGGATTAAATAGTTTTCCGAAATATTAAGATTAAGCTCAATATGGAAAACGAAGATCAGACCAATCAAGGTCATGAGTACGAAAGAGAACCGATACCCGCTGGAAAATTAAAGTCCTGGACCAGTTTTTTTGGCATGTATGCCGGAGAACATGCTGCTGGGACTGAATTTATGATCGGTCCTTTATTTTTGGCTGCAGGTGCCAGTCTCCCAGACTTACTTATTGGCCTATTTATTGGCAATGTACTGGCATTATTGACCTGGAGATATCTAGTCGCACCTATAGCCGTGGCTAAAAAATTAACACTCTATTTTCAATTGGAAAAAATAGCCGGAAGCAGTTTGGTTAAGTTTTACAATATCATCAATGGCGTTCTTTTTTGTTTCTTGGCGGGCGCAATGGTGACTGTTTCGGCCAGTGCAGTAGGTATTCCATTTGATGTCAACTTTACAGTACCAGAGAGCATTTTTGGACTCAGCTCTTTTAGTTTTTCTATTATTGTGATCATCGTTGGTATTGTCATGACCATAGTAGCTGCTGCTGGATATAACGCTGTAGCAAGATTTTCAAATATTGCTTCCCCTTGGATGATTGTGGTATTCGCGGCCTGTGGTATAGCGGCACTGTACCAGATGGGCATCACTTCATTTTCAGCATTGATAGAAGGTGCCTATTGGGATAAAGCAGTGTCTGTAGTACAAGCTGAAAGTGGCAAAGTCGATTTTGGGATCGGTAAAATCATCATATTTGCATGGCTATGCAATGGCGCTATGCACTTTGGAATGGCAGATTTATCTATCATGCGATTCGCTAAGGATGAACGTGCCGGATGGGGTCCAGCTGTTGGCATGTTTTTAGGTCATTACATGGCTTGGATATGTGCTGCACTATTGTTGGCCGCTCAAATTCATCTGATTCAAGATACCTCAGCAAATCCAGGAGCCTTAGCATGGAGCGCCATAGGCTGGACCGGAATCATCGTTGTCATTATTGCTGGATGGACAACCGCCAATCCGACGATTTACCGCGCGGGCTTAGCTTTCCAAAGCCTGATGCCTAAATCAAAAGCTTATATGGGTGTATTGGTCGCTGGAGTGGTAGCCACTATTGCAGGAATCTTTCCGAATTTATCCGGAAGATTACTTGATTTTGTCGGGCTATATGGAACAGTATTAGGCCCTATGGGTGCTATTATATTCGTTGATCATCACTTCTCCAAAAGGTTCAATTTTCCAGCATTTTTTGCTGAGGCTAAAGGTATCTCCTTTAACATTTCGGTATTGATCGCTTGGCTACTACCTGTAGCCATAGGACTCTATTTGATCATGGCACAAGGTGTTTTTGCTGCCTACATGGTCATCCCTTGCTGGGTAGTATCAGGAATATTATATGTAGTATTAATGAAATCAAAAAAAGCATAGTCATGGTAGTACTAAAAAGAATAAGCTTATTGGTAATTGTATTGATTTTATTATTACCGATACTCACACTCACTGCAGTGATCAGCAGTGATGACATGAAACTGTATATGCTTATCGGCAGTGTCATATGGTTTGTATTGGCTCCTTTTTGGATAAAAAATGAGTAGTTAGTTTGTTTATAATGTCCTTTGGCTGCGTTACGCTTGTTCAAAAAACATTCTAGCTCAAACTCTGACTTGATGGACACGCTCTAGTATAATCCAAATATTGAGTTTAAAAATAAACGCCTACGGTACACAGATTTTCTTGTGCAAGATCGTATGAAACGTCATTACATTCCTCGACTCTAAAAATGGTGATCTTCCTTAGCCATTAATGAAGAGATATTAAAATCGGGGAACAAGCATCATAAACCAAGTGAACAATTCGGTGAACAAGAATTGAATAACAGTAATATGCACCTGATTTACTGTCAGTTACAGTTTCATTTGGTGTCCTGCCACCCTAACAGACTTGAGGGAAATTGTTGACAATCTATTCATTTAGAATAATTTTGAAAGGTGGTCATTTCTAATTGGTCAAATTTCTTTGGCGCAATGTGCTAACCATCCAATGATGTACTTGATAATTTATCAAGTGAGACCTTAAGAAAAGTATTGGAGGCATTTTTAACTACAAAAGACACAGAAATTGGCACTGGTTTATAACTATCCATTTCATACGGTATATTTCAAGAACAAAATGGCACCATTTCAATAATGTTGAAGTTGAAAAAGGAACCGAGGTAACTATAATTCTGCCAATACCTAACCCAGGAGTTTTAAAATAGCAAATTCAATTCTATCAAATTAAGAATGTAAGTATAGTAAAGAAATCAAAAAACTAGTAACCATGTAGCTCACCAGAACCCCGCTCTCGTCCACAAATGCTGTATTCATACCATGTAGCACCGTGCGATCCGCAATAACGACCCAGAAAATTTCTAGATAATACTATGAAATTTCGATGTTGGCATAGTTATTGGTTTTTCTCTTGTAAGAAATTTAGTATCAGCATATATTTAGTAAATAAAAGGACTACCTCGAAAAGGTAGTCTTTTTTGTAACCTTTAAGACTGTCAAAGCAACTCAAGGAGCAGTAGCTTTATATAAAGTTGCAGAACGAATACTTGAAATTTTATATAAGTTTAGGCTAGACTTTTAAAAGAGCCATTAATAGAGAAAATACTATTTATAGGGATCAAAATGGGAACGATTGAGTATAGTTTATGTACTTTATTTAAACAGGGGCATTCAATTTTAAACAAAAAGCAGCAAAACATTCGGTTACCTATTCGGTAACCTTTATCTTCTTTTATTCCCTTATAATATTGATTATCAACGCCTTATACGTAATATACAAGAACCGTCCGCTAAGACTTTTCTTTGCAGGATCAAACCAACAGCGCACGTTTGAGAGCAACGGAATACCTGATTTTTTAAAGCCAGTTGCAGATTACAATTAGAATTTGTTCTGCTCTGAAATTCTCAAAAAAGTAGACAAGTCTATAAAACAGAATTACTCAACTGGCAATTCATCTTTTACTCTTTCCCAAAAATCTTCATCTAAAAGTTTTGCACTCCCACAAAGCGCTGCTTCCTCCATTAGGTCAGATGTAACCGTTTTGATTTTTAGATCATGGTTGTCCATCTTTTTTTGATATGACTCTTCTATGAGATTCCAGGCCTTCGATACGTTCCCTCCGATCACAAGTAAATCAGGTTGAAATTTATGAATCCATGGTATGAGGAATTCAGCTAAATTTTCACCAAACTCAATAAATAACTCATTGGCTATTTTATCAGTTTTCGCCTTTTCAGCAATTTCTCTTACACCGATTTCTTTAATTCCAGTTTTTGCCAGATAAGATTTAATAAACCATCGTGTGGAAAAGTAATCATCTGCTATACTATCCTTGAATGGCAATTGCCAAAAGGAACCGTGCAATGGCACCCCAGGATGGTCTGCTAAAGGAACTATATCATCAATGAAAGAAGAACCGAATCCAGTACCTAGTGTAATTGATATAGATCTTTTACACTCAGTTGCTTTGCCAAACCAAGCTGTACCTACACCGAATGCTGTAGCGTCATTCATAAATCGCAATTCAACTCCTTCTAAATTTATATAAGGTGCAAATTCACTTTTCACGTTGACTTTGTGCAAGTGCTCATATTTATCATTTCGATTGTATAAGCCAATTCCTTTTTGGTAATTAAATGAACCTGGTATCCCAAACCCAATTCCCACCAACTTGGATTTGTCAACAGCTTTTATCGCTTTATTGATTGGTTTGGCCCACGCCTCAAATATTTCTCCTTTTGACGCCTTGCTATTCACTTTTTCATCAAAATGTGTACCCTCCAAAGGTTGACCTGTATTTAAGTCAATAGCACTACAACATATATGAGTTCCTCCAATATCTACTCCAATTCCTATCCTCATCTTATTTAATTCTACAGTATTCAAAAATCATTTTTCTTATCAGGGTGCTGTTGCTTTATACATTATAGCTGATGTTTGAGCAGAGATTTCATATTTTGCTGCTGCATGCAGATAAGCTGCCTCTCCTTTTTTCAATATCAACTTAGTACTACCTTCTCTTATTTCTGCCTCACCTTCTATCACAATCATTACTTCCGCAGTACTGCTGGTTGAAGAATAATTTCTACTTTCAGCAATATTCACTTGACTCAATTCAAAATCAGGTGCTGGGCTGCTATAAATCTTTTCAATTCCATCCTCTTGGAGGTTTCCCGACATAATATTTGGATTTGTCTCTTCAAAAATCACATGTTTGAGCAGCTCAGGTACATCAACATGTTTAGGTGTTAAACCTCCTCTCAAAACATTATCAGAGTTGGCCATCAATTCCATATTTTGACCTTCCAAGTATGCATGAGGAATCCCAGCATCTTGAAATACAGCCTCACCTGGAGCCACCTTGACAATATTGAAAAAGTAAATTGAGTAAATCCCTTTATCCAATTTTGATTGATCTTGAGTAGAATCAATCGCTTTGGCTGCCCAATATGCCGGACTTGATTTCTGCAATTGACCATTTTTGTAAAGAGGCAATATTCGATGAGCCAAGGGCTTTAGCATCGCTTCAGTTTCCTCATCAGATTGTTCCATCACTTTTTTATAAAGACCATGATATCCACCCGTTTCGAAAACCGAAACTAAATCTGAAAATTCAGGAGTATTTACGAGTACCTGTGCCAATTCAACTTGCGGTAGAAATCCATGTAACAGCCAAAATTCACTTAGAGCTACCATAATCTCTGGTTTATGGTTGTCATCCTTGTAATTTCGATTTGGAGCATTTAAAGGGATGCCCATTTCGTTTTCCAACTTAAAACCTTTCTCAGCCTCTTTTTTCGAAGGATGGACTTGAATCGACAGCATATCATGGACATCCAAGACTTTGAATAAAAAGGGTAATCGTCCAAATTTATGAGCTATTTTATTCCCTAAGCTATCATTTAGACTCCCTTCTATTAATTCATCAAGTCTTTTTTCACCTTCTTCCGTTTTCACCCAAGAAGGAGCATTCACATGTGCACCCAACCAGTATTCGGCATAGGGTTTTTCTTCTGGTTCTATGTTTAATAAGTCGGGAATATATTGAGAACCTCCCCATGCATAATTTTGAATCACACCCTTGAGACGGAATAGTTTTGACATCTATATTTTCTTTTTTAATGGGACAAATTGATGGGAAATGGAGTCTTTAGCAACATTCCATAGTCTAAAACCTAAAGGCCTTCCATCAAAATTTTTACTAGTTGTTTCGCCACTTACAAACTGCATACCTTCATAATTGTTAATCACAGTTTCGTGTTTGTGACCAGACAAATATGCTTTTACATTGTTATTCTTAAATAGGTTCAAAATTTTGGCTCTTTTTTCAATTGGCAAATTGAAATACACTTCTTCTTCATCTGGTGTTTTTAAGAAAATGGGATAATGACCAATAACAAAAACGGGATTATTTTTCTTAGCTTCCGTGCGCAATGTATTTTCGAACCATTCATTATGTAATTTAGATTCACTCTCCACTTCTACCTTCCATAATTGTGTATTGGCGACCATAAATGAATATCCTTTGTTTTCAAATGTGAAGTAGTCCTTCCCAATTATTTTCCGATAGTAGTTTAATGATTTGGCAGTTGGCAGATTCCCAACATCATGATTTCCAGGAGCCAGATAACATGGAACGTTCAATGCACGCTTTACTCTTTTAAATTCAACGTAGGTTGAATCTGCAGCATCGTGAACAAGGTCACCACAAATAACTGCAAAATCTGGGTTCAACTCATTGATCTGAAGTACCGCTTGTTCAAAAGATTTGATATCCTGTTCATAGCCCCCCATTCCTAGTTGAGTATCACAAAGTTGCACAAATGTAAAGGGTTCTTTCTCCACATAGGAACATGAAAAGACAATCATGAACAGCACCCAATAAAGTATAATTTTCATTTCCTACTTGTTAAAAATAGTTTCAATTTCTTCTAAGGATTTCCCCTTTGTTTCTGGAAAATAAATAATAACAAATATCAATTGTAAGACCATCATTCCTGAAAAGAACATAAATATGGGCCAAGGATTAGCTTCAAAAAGATTGATCATTATAGGTCCAACAAGGGTAATTATTGCTGCAAAAACCCAATGAGTCCCAGTTCCAAATGATTGACCATATGACCGAACAGAATTCGGAAAAATCTCAGCAATAAAAACCCAAATAACAGCTCCTTGACCTATTGCATGTGAAGCAATAAACAAGGTAATCATTATCAATATCCATGATGGACTGAATTCAAACAGAAAACAAACAGACAGCAAAGTTAGGCTAAATATGTATCCTACTGACCCAATAAGCAACAAGAATTTTCTACCAAACCGATCTATCATGTACAGCCCTAAAAGCGTAAAAATTAGATTTACACCTCCTATGGCGATAGAATTAAAAAGTGATTCTTTGGACGCTAAACCTGTCATTTCTAAAATTTCAGGCGCATAATACAGCACAAAATTTATTCCTGACATTTGATTAAAAAAGGCCAAAAAGAATACTAAGAACATAGGTTTCCGGTAGTCTTTATAAAGTGACTCAGAAGGTTTGTGATTTTGATTACTACTCTTTATTAAACCAATTTCTTTTTCTACATCATCGACTCCAGTTAACTCCAATACTTTTCTTGCCCCTTCTTCATCCTTCTTAACACTCAGCAACCACCGAGGACTCTTAGGCACGAAATATATAAGTACTATATAGACAAAAGCAGGTGCAGCTTCTACGCCCAGCATCCATCGCCAATCATTTGCTCCTCCAATTCCGTCAAGTAAGTAATTTGATAAGAATGCAATAAGAATACCAAAGACTATATTGAACTGGTACAAAGCAACCAATTTCCCTCTGTTTTTTGGGGTAGAGATTTCTGATATATACATAGGGCTCGCCACCGTAGACAATCCTACACCTAGGCCTCCGATGAATCTTGAAAATGAAAATAAGTAAGGATCTGTAGCCAGGGCAGAACCTATGGCAGACACGAAATATAAAATACCTACCCAAAGTAGTGTATTCTTTCTACCGAATCGTTGACAGGGTATACCACCAAATAAAGAACCCACAACTGTCCCCCAAAGAGCAATTGACATAATAAATGCTCCATGAAACAATGGACTTGTATTCCACAGTTCTTTTATCGGTAAATTTGCACCTGATATGACTACTGTATCAAAGCCAAATAAAAATCCTGATACTGCTACTGCAAATGACCAAAAATATTGATTGCGTAATTTCATATATCCATTTTTCAGATTCACTTTAATCTAAAACCAAGTTCATTGATCCCTAGTGAACTTATTCTATTGATTCATTTGACGGTTTATGACCCCACACACCGTAATACACTAAATACACATAGCAGATGACAGGTAACGCGAAAGACATTTGAACACCAATGGCATCTGCCAGAGCTCCCTGAACCAATGGAACCAATGCTCCTCCTAGTATGGCCATGACTAATAAAGAAGAACCTTGACTTGTATATTTTCCTAATCCATCTATTGCCAACGTAAAAATGTTTGACCACATAATGGAATTAAATAATCCGATGGCTATCACAGCCCAAAATGCAAAATGTCCACTAGTCATCAATACTGTAATTAATAACAATACTACCACTGCTGAAAATATTGCAAGTGTCCGACCAGGGTTTGATTTGCCTAATTTGAAGGCAAATAAGTTTAGGACAATAAATATTAGAAATGGAGCAACTTCGACAAAGCTAATTCCAGAATTTAAATAGACTACTCCATAGATCACCGTAAAGGCCGCAATAGCTGTAGCGCCCATCATAACAACCTTCTTTACTTCAACCATTTGACTTAATGAAATTGCGCCTAAAAATCGACCAATCATTGCTCCACCCCAGTAAAAAGATAAAAATGTGCTAGCTTCCGTTTCCTCCAATCCAGCAATTTCTGGCAAACCGAAGAAATTTACCAGCAAGCTACCTATAGTAACTTCCCCGCCTACATACATAAAAATAGCGACCATCCCTAAAACAAGATGTCTGTACTTAAGAGCACCTGCACCTTTTTCAATTTCCTCTTCATGTGTCACTTTCGGAAGTGACGTCATTTTAATGACTACTGCCAAAAGCACAAACATTATACTAAGCCCTAAATATGGAATTTTAACCGCGTCCGCTCCTAAAACATTCTCTCCTCCAAAAAACTTAAAAATTAAAAACCCGCCAATAATAGGAGCGATAGTAGTACCAAACGCATTGAACCCTTGCGCCAAATTAAGACGACTAGAAGCAGTTTCAGAGCTACCCAAAATTGCAACATAAGGATTAGCTGCAATTTGCAAAACTGTTAAACCTATCCCTAAGCAAAATAGGGCAGCTAGAAAAAAACCATAAATCAAAAATTGAGCAGCAGGGATAAATAATATACAACCCAAAGCGGCTATCAAAAGGCCAATTATAATTCCGTTTTTGTATCCCAATTTTGTAATGGGATCACCATAAGTCATCGATATTAAGAAATAGATGACTGAACCTATGAAATAAGCACCAAAAAAAGCAAACTGAACAAGCATGGCTTGAAAATAGTTTAACTCAAACACTTCCCTTAAATAAGGTATCAATATATCGTTGAGACATGTTATGAATCCCCACATAAAAAACAGTAGCGTTAAAACTGCAAATGCCGTTTTGTTCCCTGCGGTTGAATCGTTTGTTTTTGATGATGAAGACGTTGTGATCACTCCTGCCATATATTTCGTTTTTAAAATTCTGATTAATTTTTTCTTGACTGTGTAATGCTAAAATTGTGGCTAAAATATTTCAATAGTTACTATTTATACTATTGAATTTTTGCCAAAGCTTTATTTTTATGCGCATTAATTACTTCCTGTTTCCCTAAATCTGAATAAGTAGCTTCAAATTGATTGTAATATTTTCTGAGCTTTTTTATTTGATCCTCGTAATTTTTCTCTTCTATTCCGTTATTCAATTCCAGAGGATCGTTGGATCGATCATAAAACATATCGCCAAAACTTCTAAAATCAAATTTCCTTTTATAATCGGAAGGATCAAGCATCATTCCTAATTTATAGTCATCAGTAATCACTGCTGCCTGAGACCAACTTTCTGAGACAATATAATCTCTATTGAGTGGTTGATAATATTTCATCACTTTATGTAATGATTTCCCTTGAATAGGGTGTTTTGGCTTATCTAGTTGAAGACCAAGAATATCCAAAATTGTAGGCATAACATCAACCTGACTAACCAATTCGTATTTTCGTTCTCCATACGTTTGACCAGGGTATCTAATAATTAGAGGGATATTTAAGATGTCTTCATACACATTATGACCAGCAGCAGCCTTCTCTACCATGCCATGATTCCCCACAAAATCTCCATGATCGGAGGTGTAAATAATGATAGTTTCATCTTTCATTCCTGACTTTTCTAGGGCATCTATTATTTGACCTATATGAAAATCCATTTCTGTTACTAGTGCATAATACGAGCCTATATAGTTACGCCAAAGTTGCTCGTCTTCAAAAGCCTTGTCCATATTCCAAACTTTATTACCACCATTCCTTTGTTCTTGTAACATAGGTGGCAAACTTTCTACTGCTTCATAAAAACTCTCTGGTTTTTTGATACTACTTCCAGAAGCAACACCTTCACCCCAACTTGAAATATCGTACATATCCAAGTATTCTTTAATGGGTGTATAGGGCTGATGAGGTCTATAGAATGTTGACCAACAGAAAAAAGGGTCATCAGAATCCTTGTGCTTCTTGATCATTTCGATGGTGTTTTGTGCTGTATAGGCTTCCATAGTATACTCTTTGGGCAAATTTGACAAACGCGTACCGAGATCCGCAATTGGGATTTTTTGATCCTTCTCATCTGAGCAACTCGCACCACGACCAAATTCAGCAGCCCAATCTTTCGCGAATTCTTTCCCAAAACCTTGTTGAGTCACCCAAGTAACATAATTGTCATTTGGACTTTCATTGCATAAATGACTTTTATGCTCGTCCCAACCTTGGTCCACAGCAGCACTCGTATGCCGTTTGCCAAAGGCATATGTTTTGTATCCGTTTTTTCCTAAAATCTTAGGTAAAGAAATTACTTCATCCATCACGCTGGTACGTTCACTATTGGAAAGTACGCCCAATGTTCTAGGGTAAATACCAGTCATTAAAGAAGACCTGGCAGGGGCACAAATCCCTGTGGTACAATATGCTCTATCAAACACAAAAGCTTCCTTAGCTAGTTTATCCAAATTTGGTGTTTTGACATCAGGATGATCCTCAAATCCAACTACCTTTTTATTGTGTTGATCAGAAAATAGAATCAGAACATTTGGAGGTTTTTTATTTTGTCTGTCTTGTGTCAATCGGTTCTTGCATCCCGAAGAAACTATCAATAAACCAATTAAAATACAAAGAACTGTTTCCTTGTCCAACGCCCTTTTCACCACTCTTAAGAACATATTTTTCCAGTTTTAAGATGTTGGAAGACATTTTCCAGATGGAGGTGCTGATCCGATTTCACTTCCCCAGGATTTATTGGCATTTTCTCCCATTTCCAATTCAAGAATACCACCTTCCTTGATGTCATCATGAGAAAACCAAGGTTGATCTAGTGGCTTGCCATTCAGTTTGGCTGATTGAATGTATTTATTGTTTGGATTATAATTTTTAACATTTACCTTAAATTCTTTCCCGTTTTCAAAATGCACTGTTGCGTTCTCAAACACTGGGCTTCCAATATTATAGATCGGTAAACCTGGAGTCACTGGATAAAAACCTAACTGAGAGAAAACCACAAAGGCGGACATTCCTCCTCCATCTTCATCACCTGGTACTCCCATTAAATCATTTCTGAACCATTCATTTAGCAAGGTCCTGATTCGCTTTTGTGTTTTCCACGGTTGACCCGCATAATTGTAGAGATATGGAATATGCAATGAAGGTTCATTTGCCATGGAGAATTGCCCTACATTCCCTGTCTGATCTGGTAGTTGAGCATAAAACGCATATTTACTTCTTCCAAGCGGCTCAGAAAATGTAGCATCCAAATTTTCAATAAAAGAGTCATTACCCCCCATCAAACATATGAGATCCTGTACATTGTGCTGTACATCCCAACGGTATGTCCAAGCATTATTCTCTCCATAAAATTTTCGAGCACCCATACCACCAGAAAATTTGTAATCAAATGGATTTATGAATTCACCCTCTTTGTCTTTAGGATGAAAAAACTTCGTTTCTGGATTGAAAAGATTTCTGTAATTATATGAGTTGCTTAAAAAATGTTCATGATCATCTTTCCTTTCCAATTCTTGTGCTATTTGAGACAAACACCATTCATCATATGATGTACCGAGTGTAACAGCAACTGGTTGTCTACTTTCAAAATGATGAACTTCAGGAACTGTTTCCTTCTCTCCTTCTTTTAATGCCGGGAAGTAACCCTTCTCCTTATAAAAAGCATCAATTTCTCCTGCTGGCATTCCTGACCAGGGAGCCAAAGTTTTTTCGGTAATTCCTGCTCTACAAGCCAAATAAGCATTCTCCAAATCAAACCCTTTCACTCCTTTCCTATATGCATCAATTACAGAAGCTACGCCATGATTCGAATTCATTCGACGACTATCACCGGTGACCTCAGGAAATGTTGGCATCCAATAATTATCCATTTGTTCAGCCATTAATACAAATGAATTGATAATATCTCCTTCCTTTTTTGTATCAATCAGTACGTTCAATGGATGATGAGCTCTATATGAGTCCCATATCCAATCATCTGTATAAAATGGACGCCCTTTATCATTATGAACTTTACCGTCAAAAGCACTATAATAACGACCATCTTCTGACAAACTAACAGGTCTTTCCAGAGATCTATAAAGAGATGTATAAAAAACTGACTTTTCTTTATCGACATCTCCTTCCACCTCAATTTTCCCTAAAGCATCATTCCATATATTTCTTGCCAATACCTGAAGTGCCTCTACATCCTTTCCTTTTACTTCTCTTTTGAAATTGTTCTTAGCTTGTTTTTCATCAATAAACGAAATGCCATATCTAATATTAAGTTTTTGGATTCCCTTAGGGTATTTCAGTACTAAACATGCGTTTTTTCCAACCGCTTTACTAGCTTCATTCAATCCTTTTTTTGAAAGAACTGAAACCTTATCTGGATTTTCTTCAGGTTCTAAATATAAATAAATTTTGGTATCGTTCTTGATAACCTGAAATCCTGATAAGGCTGAACCATCCCATTCCAATTCACCATTTCTTGAATTCAAAATTAGATAGGCGTCATCATCGTTTCCAAATTCGATTTCATACATCGCTGACTGACTGGACAATCCAAAATTTACTTTGGTTTGTTGATCATCTAAAAAAACGGAATAGGAATAAGGAGTCAGTTTTTCGTTATCATAGCTGTATTGTATAACATGGTTGATACCGGATTCACTTCCTTGATATGGACTTAAATTGAACGCTGAACTCCCCCTATGACTCGTGACAATTAAGGGCAGACCATTTAATAAATCAGCCGTGAAATCTCGTCGCTCTGGATAAACTCTCAGCATACTATTGGGCAAGTGCATGGTTGGAAAAGTGGGAACCAACAAATGACTAATATTTCCCATATATGGATTTACATAATCAACTGGCTCAATATTATTTATATCCTTTTCTGGAATTGAATAACCGACGATAAGTGCCAGAACTATTAATCCTATAAATGCTGTACTTAATTTATTTCTCATTTTTCACAATTTGTATCACTAAAATTCTTTGACTAAGCACTAACCCTGCTTCTACTTTTCTTTCCTATCACAATTATTTATTTATAAAAAATCGCTATTCAGGTTGAATTTTGAATTAAAAATTAACTTTCAGACCTATGTAACTGACACAGGGTACATTCCTAATCCTTAGCTCTTAGTTTCAATTATTCCATGAAATTAGGATGGGTGGCTTAATCAGGGGTTAAAAAAGAATTAATGGGTACGATTAATTGAATTTTATTTCAATTATTTAATGAATTACGACTCAACCATTAAATAAGCTTGTCAGTCTCTGATCCATTTAAACAAAAAAAAGGTATTGCCATCCTGTAATTTGAATCAGTAATACCTTTATTTTCTTCCGTTTTTCAACTGATGATAAGATGCCTACATTTTAGACTACTCTTTAACTATTCTAGTTATAAAATTTCGACCTTGATTATCTTTAATTTTCAAGAAAAATAATCCAGAAGAAAGGTCAGATATATCTATTTTTTTGGTTCTTTCATTGGACAATTCTTTCTGAACCAATACTCTCCCCTGAACGTCCAAGATTTCAAGTTCCACGGCTTTGTTGCTTGAAAAATTTACATTGAGAACACCTGTATTAGGATTAGGAAATACAGAAGCAATTTGTTCAAAGTTGTTATCTTCAATGGAGGTCACACAAGCATCGATTTCATTTATTACTACTTCTTTACTAATAGTCCCAACACAACCATTGTTATCTATTACGTGCAGTTTGTATTCCCCCGTTTTATCAAGTGTAGCAGCGCCAGTTAATGTCGCTCGTCTACCAGTTTTTGAAAAATTATTAGGACCAGACCATGAAAAATCCCAAGTATCTTCCACTGGCCTGCCTTCAAGAATAAGCCCGTCACCTTCACAGAAATTGGTAGTGGAAGGGTCAAAATAGTCTAAATTCATTTCAATCAAGAAATCTACTTCTGGGACCATATTTCCATTTGCTTCTAGCACTAGAGATGTACTTTTTTTACAACCATCCGAAGCTGTATATTCAACCGTATAGGTTCCTAATTGAGATACCGTCACACTATCAGAAATCAATACTGAAGCTGTGTTGGCGCTAAATCCATCGGGACCGGTCCATTTCCAACTTTGAGCACTATTGGAAGTCGAAGCTACCGCATGCACTTCACTTCCTGAACAAATACCTCCCTCTACTTCTTTTCCTAGAATTGTAAAAGCAGCAACAGGAGGAGTAACATTAGACACTATTTCATAGGTTCCAATACTTGTCTCGCAATCAAAATCTTTCCATCTTGCCCATACTTGATAGGTACCTGGAGCTAATCCTTCAAATCCTTTCCAATAAATGCCTTCTTCAATGGAATAATTAAAATTTTCACCATTGTCAAAACTTAATTCTAGTTCTCCGATATAAGGATTGTCAAAAACAGTAATTTCTAGGATTCCATTGTCTAAACAAGACGCATTTTGTATATCAATTTCTACTTGGGGTACAACATTGACAATCAACACATCACCTAAATCTGTAGGGTAAGAATCATCTTCAAAGCTGACCCAAACATTGTATAATTTTTCAGGCAAACCTGAAATAACCAGTGACTCAGAAGAAGCAGGCGTTGTATATTCGTAAGTGACTCCCCCATCAATACTGAATTTCATGATGGGATTTGAATCCGTATTTGGATACCCTAATACCAATCCACCATTCGTTAATCCGCATGTACCGTGAATAGCTTTCATTGTAAATACATCTATTCCATCATCAGGCGTCTCTAGGAAAACTCTGTTGTCCGTATGACCTTTGGTCACTTCTGTAGCAAGATTGGCACTTCTCAAAAACCAATCACTCGGTAATGTAAGCCCATCAGCATCCAACGCTAGCCAATATCCTTTATCAGGAGACATGGTTGCATTTTCTGGCATTTTGAAGAATGAAGTGCCTTCATCCACTTCGTCAAACATAGCTAAATAAAGGCTTTTTGCCCCTCTACTCAAATTTCCGCTCGCTTGTTCCCAGAAAAAATCTCCGCCTCTTCTTTTGTGTTGATTTTTAGGTCCGTCATGCAAATTATACCATGAAAAGCCTGGCCAATTTACTGGCAGAAAATCAACATTGTTATCGTCACACCATTTCTGGGCTGGAGTCATATACTTATTAGCAAAATTTTCATACCCTGCTTTATCGCCATATCTACCAACAGTCCATGGGCTTATGACTTCTATATTCCTAAATGCATTGCGCCATTCGGTTCTATTGATCCAATCTTGATTACAACCAACTTTAATGGAAGCTCTGTATTTCTCTTCTGGATTGTTATGAAAAAAATCAATTAACTGATTCAATTGTGCTACTGTCGCCTCTTCTCGAACAGAGAACCCCCAAAGAGAGATTAAAGGCAAACCTCTATGATGAAGATAATTTGGGCTTTCTGTCACCTTCAAATCATCCACCAAATGCTTCCAATCATTTTTTAAGTCCTCGACCATATTACTTCCATAGTTAATGCCATCCCACATAATGGAAAATGTTCGCCCATACCTTTCACTACCCTCCATCACATGTACCGTTACACTATCTCTCAAGTCTAAGAATGACGGATCTTGCGCTTCGGAGAGAAATCTTTGTAAGAAAACACCATCCAAATCATAATCACGTAACCATTTCATGTGTCTTACTACCGTTTTCTTATTGTAAGCAGAAAACGCTCTGGCCATTCTGCCATCAGGGTAGTTATAACCCGTTGCGTATAGTTCGTCAGGGTCAAATTCTCGATCATCAAACCACATTTCAACTGATAAATCGCTAGGACTTCCTGAGCCCGTCTCAAGATTTCCCCAATGGTGATATCTATTCGTTTTAGAACCATCACCAATAGCTGAAAACCAGCCTTGATAACCGAACATCACTTTGCCATCCAGTGTAGTATGGTCAACAGATTTTATATCTAAAATATTGTCAGGAATTTCTTGTTCAGCAGTATTTGAAAATCTAATAAGATCTAATTTTGCACCAATTGGTACTGACAACTGTTGATAAATTCTGAAAAAATTAATCGCTTTTAAATCTGGGCTTCCAGTCACATTTGCACTACTGATGGACAGCACAACACTATTCCAACCATTACTTAACCCTAACGAAGAAATATCCCAGCTATACTCATCAGCATCTGGATTTCCAGAACTACTGATTTCAATTTGTCCATCAGTATCAAAGGCTGAAACATCAGAGACATAAAGCCATAGCTTTAAAAAACCCGTTTCATCGATTCCCACATTCGCTTGAGAAAACACTTTTGTAAACCAATTGGTCCCATCGCCTGTACTGCTTAGTGAGCCTCTCCCTTCCTTATAATCAGCGTTGTCGATAGTTAACGTATTTGAACTTGTCCAATTTGTCGTATAGTCACATCGCTGTAATACGATCTGTCCTTTCGAATTTTGGATACCTAACATCCATATAAAGGCAATTGTAATTATTCTTTTCATCGCTAAATGTTTACTTCGGTTTCCCTGCATTCATTAATAAATTAAAACGTCGTGCTTTTTGATCGGAAGTAATTTTTAGTAAAAATAGAATCGCTCGCTTAATTCGAGATTAAATTCAAATTAAAGAATTTCAATTGCTGAAACAATTCCAAAAAGTTGAATAAAATTTAAACGAAATATGCGGGTCCCAACCTCCTTTTTATTCTCAAACCTTAAAAAAATAAATTGGAATTAATTCAATCATAGATTGATATTAAGCCACTATTAATCCTCGATTAATTGAGTTAGGTTTTCTTTAGACAAGAATAATTTTTTCATTAAACCTGGAGCTCTATGAAGACCCATACACTCATTATTATCGTCATCTTGCATTGTGCAAATATGGGTTTCGCTTCAGAAATTAGCATTCGGAAATTTGATGTCAAACCTGAGAATAATGCTGCAGTTAATAAAATTAATCTACAAAAGGCCATTGATTGGGCGTCATCAAGAGGAGCAGCATTATGGGTTGAACCATCTGAAGAACCATACCCTATTGATGGTGGAATTATACTAAAAAAGAATGTCTCCCTGATCGGCGTGCATGGACCAACCCCCAGGGGCACTAGTCATCCTTCCAAAAAACAACCCGTGGGGAGTGTATTCAAAATCACTGATAAAGAGAACGTCTTCATTACTGTTGAATCAGGCACACAAATAAAAGGCATTCAATTCTGGTATTCCGAACAAACCATTAAGGATGCGAGTGGTATTATTCCTTATAAAGCGACTATAAAAGTATCAAAGACAAGCAAGACTCAAGGAGTGCATTTGTCTTGTCTTACTTTTTATGGTGAATACCTAGCTTTCGACTTCAATGCAAGTCAACAATTTGCCTGTGAATTAATGACATTCGAACATTGTTATGGATTTCCCTTAAGTGGTGAGTTTATTCGTATGGATTATTGCTATGATGTTCCTCGAATTTTACATTGCCATGTCAATCCTTCTGTTCAAAGATTTATTGGAGGTGGTTATAGTAAAGAAGTTGTAGATGCAGTGATCGCAAAAAAAACCTATGCATACACCATCAATCATACAGACAATGCACAGATCATTGATTTATTTACATTCGGAACTTATGGCGGAATCCTCCTGGAAGGAGAATCTTATGGGCAACTGACCAACTTTAATTTTGACTGTGTGGCCATAGGAATTATGAAAAGAGGTAACAATACCAAAAATAGAAATTGGCAGATAGCACAAGGCTCAATTATTGCCAATACCGGCGAAAAGGTTGAAAACATCCACCCAATTGTCATTGAAGGACAAGGTCATACTTCTCTCAGTAATGTTGAAGCATTTTCTGGTGGAAATGGCGCTTTGACAACAGTTCCTGAAAATCAATCATGGGACTATTTATTGGTTAAAGGAAATAAAAAGTTAACGGTCTCCATATGGGGAGGTCGCATGAGAAATTACATTTCAGACACGCCCATAACCCTTAAAAATGATCAAGCAGTCATTCAATTCGTAGGCTGTATAGACAAAGACGAAAAACTGTTCAATAGAATTATTGAACCTGCAAAAAAGTAAAGCTTTCACTTCTATATTTTTTAAGAAAAAAACAATAAAATGAAACACATAAATGCCGGAGCATTGTTGATAGTTCTTATCACTTTCTCATGTGGCCATAATAATGATCTCAAAAAAGACAGTTCAAGGGTAGCTGTGTCACTTGTGGATTATGTCAACCCTTTGATGGGTACAGATTCCAAATACAGTCTCTCCAATGGAAACACCTATCCTGCAATTGCCACACCCTGGGGCATGAACTTCTGGACACCCATGACCTCACCCATGGGTGATGGATGGACTTACAAATACAATGAGAATAAAATCCGAGGCATCAAGCAAACCCACCAACCCAGTCCATGGATCAATGATTACGCGGCTTTCTCTTTGATGGCTGTGACTGGAAAATTGAAATATCAAGAAGACGATAGAGCTTCTTGGTTTTCTCACAAAGCCGAAACGGTAAAACCCTATCATTATAAAACCTACTTGGCAGACTATGATGTTGTTGCTGAAATCACACCCACTGAAAGAGCAGCACATTTCAAATTCACGTTCCCTGAATCTGATTCTTCTTATCTTCTATTAGATGGTTTTTTTAAAGGGTCGATGGTAAAAATAATTCCAGAGGAAAGAAAAATAATCGGCTATTGCAGAAATCACAAAGCGGGTGTTCCTGATAATTTTCACAACTATTTTGTAGCCGAATTTGACAAAGATTTTGAGCTGACACATACATGGACTGACGATTGGACATTACAAGAAAACACCTTGGATAGTGAAGGAGAACATGTTGGGGCCGTTGTAGGGTTTAGAACCAAAAGAGGTGAAGTCGTTCACGTAAAAGTCGCTTCTTCTTTTATCAGTCCAGAACAAGCAACACTTAATTTATCCAGAGAAATTGGTGACGATTCATTCGAGGTAACTAAGACTAAGGCAAAGAATGCCTGGGAAACTGAATTCCAAAGAATCAAAATAGAAGATGACAACACTGACAATATCAAGACATTCTATTCCTGCTTGTATAGAGTATTGTTGTTCCCAAGAAAATTCTACGAATTCAATGAAAATAATGAAATTATTCATTACAGCCCTTATAATGGCAAAGTCTTGCCCGGGTATATGTTCACTGACAACGGTTTTTGGGATACATTCAGAGCGGTATTCCCATTTTTCAACATGATGTACCCTGAGCTCAATAGCAAAATAATGCAAGGTCTTGCCAATACGTATAAAGAATCAGGATGGCTTCCAGAATGGGCCAGCCCTGGACACAGAGATTGCATGATTGGTTCCAATTCTGCACCCATCATTGTGGACGCTTTCTTGAAAGGGAATGCCCCCGAAGACACAGAAGTACTTTTTGAAGCCATTCTCAAAAATGCTAATGTGGAAGAAGGCCGACCTCATATGTCTGTAGGAAGAGCGGGCTTAGAATATTACAACAAACTAGGGTACGTCCCATACGACGTGGGTATCAAAGAGAATACAGCAAGAACCTTGGAATATGCCTATGCAGATTTCACCATTGCAAAAATGGCTGAAAAATTAGGCAAAAAAGACCTTGCAGATCGGTTTTTCCAACAGTCTATGAACTACAAAAACGTATTTGACCCATCAACTAATCTCATGCGAGGTAAAAATGAAGATGGATCGTTTCAGACTCCATTTAATCCATTAAAATGGGGAGATGCATTTACTGAAGGTAACAGCCTTCATTATACTTGGTCCGTTTTTCATGATGTACAGGGGTTGATCGATTTAATGGGAGGAAATGAGCAATTCATTGGTCAATTGGATAATGTGTTTTCAATGCCACCAGATTTTGATGATTCGTATTACGGCAAAACCATTCATGAAATCAGAGAAATGCAGATAGTAAATATGGGAAACTATGCACATGGCAACCAACCCATTCAGCACATGATTTACCTATACAACTACGCTGGAGCACCTTACAAAGCGCAAAAACTAATCAGAGAGGTCTTGACCAACTTATACTCCGCTACACCAGATGGCTACTGTGGAGATGAAGATAATGGTCAAACATCTGCATGGTATGTGTTCAGTGCTTTAGGATTTTATCCTGTTGCACCAGGAACAGATCAGTATGTAATGGGAAGTCCATTATTTGAAAAAGTTACTTTGACGCTTGAAAATGGAAATGAGTTTTCAATCAATGCTAATGGCAATTCAAATGAAAATTTCTATGTACAGTCTGCCAGTTTGAATGGCACCACATACAACAACAACTTTATCAATTTTGATGACATTCAAAAAGGAGGAATTTTTGAATTTAATTTAGATAAAGAACCAAATAAAGACTGGGGAAGTGAGCCCAATAATGTGCCCTATTCATATAGCTCCAGTAATTGAAATTTAATATAGGATAGTGACTAAAAGAAAAATAATAATAGGTGCCTTTGTTGGTGGTAAAGGTTTTAAATGTGCTGCTTTTGACTTAATGACAAAATCAATTATTGAAGGTTCAGTAGTTGAAGGTCGAGTTGATAAAGATGCTGGAAATAGACACATAATACCTCTATGGTCTATGAAGATTAAAAATTCCATTAAATCTATAAACGAGAATGAACTGTTGGGAATAGGTTTCAGCATTCCCGGTCCTTTTGATTATAAAAATGGTATTGGGGATTATCGTGGCGTTCCAAAATATGAACAATTAAACGGTTGCAACATTACTCAAGAACTTCTCAAAAGATTGATGTTGAATAAACCAGTTGAAATAAGATATATCAATGACGCCATTGGGTTTGCTTTAGGACAAGAATGGCTTTCAACGATCAACAGTAAAAAAGGAATATCCATAATTCTTGATACAGGTTTAGGCTCTGCATTTTTAGTTGATCAACTACCCGTTCTCAATGGTGACGGAGTACCTTCTCAAGGAGCCGCATACCGTATTCCATTTCTTGATGGTATAGCTGAAGACTATTTCTCTATTAGAGGCTTACTCAGGGAATTCAGTAATCAAGAAACACCTGACTCTTCTGTTTTTCAGAACAAAATTCAAAAAGTCAATAAGTCAGATGAAGATTTAATTGTCTTTAAAAATTTTGGTCATCGTTTAGGTGAATTCTTAATTCCTACACTTAAAAAATTCAGACCAGAATATATTTCATTTGGTGGTGTAATTGGTTCTCAATTAGCCTTTTTCAAAGAAAGCTTAAACGACATTTTATTAGCTGAAAATTTAAATATTAAACTTCAATTGCCTGAAGTAGGAGATGATGCATTCATGTATGGGGGTGCAAGGCTATTCGATGAGAAATACTGGTCTAGAATAAAACCCCTCTTAAATCAAATGGATTAACTCTTGACTCTAAAACATGAAAAAAATAATTAAAATAATAATCCTGTCTGTCATCTTTATCATCATACATGAATTTCGTGTTTTTGGCCAAAAAAGTGGTACAGCAACAGAGAATGACGGCCTTCTTAAGTTGATGACTTATAATCTAAAGTTTGCAAGTCCAACATTCAAACCAACTTGGGATGAAAGAAAAGACATGCAAGTCAATATGATCAAACAATACAATCCCGACATTATCGGAACACAAGAAGGGTTAAAGGAACAGATTGATTATTTGGCTCAAAAATTACCAGAGTACGTTGTAGTCGGCGAAGGTCGTCAAGGAGGAGACGATGATGAACATATGGCCATTTTCATTAAAAAAGACAAGTTTCGTCTGAGAGAATTGCAAAGCTATCAACTTTCCGAAACACCAGACGTAATTGGAAGTGGCCCTACGGTCAATCCTCGAATGGTTACTTGGGTCAGACTAGCCTACGTCAACCCTCCTGAAACTGACGAAACGAAGAATTACCATGAAGACTATCGTGGGCACTGGCAAAACACCAAAGAATTCTACGTTTTCAACACCCATTTCTTTAATGGTAATCAAGAAATGGCTCGATTAAGTGCAGCCAAACTCATTAAAAAAAGAATGAAAAAATTAGATCGATTCGGACATTGGTCTCCCGTTCGTCCGATATTCTTAATGGGTGACTTCAATTGCAAACCAGGCTCTCCTCCGTACAATGTTTTGACTGGTGGTCAAAATGCGTTTTTTGACACTATCAAAAATGGTGATGACATTGATTGGATCTTATATAAAGGTGACTTGAAAGTTTTGAAATACGAAGAAGTAGATTATAACCAGAAAGGTGTCTATCCTTCAGACCACAAACCTATATATGTCGAATTTACTTTTACAGAAAAGTAGAATAGTCCTGACATTTTCCTCCAAATAACCCTGAGTTAATTTAGAATTCACCGCTTATTAACTACCTCCTTTTATTCTTGAGTATAGACTAATTTAAATCTTAACTCAATAGAGTAAAAATGAAAAAATCAATCGTAGTTCTGGCAGCGATAATTAGCCTGTCTCACGCTTCTTATAGTCAAGAAGACAACACCCAATATATAGATCCTACCATAGGAAATGTAGCACGGTTCTTAGTGCCCACCTACCCGACCATCCATCTTCCTAATCAGATGCTACGGATGTTTCCCATTAAAAAAGATTACATAGCCGATCAAATCACTGCTTGGCCATTGCAAGTGTCGTTTCATAGAAGGCCGGGTTTATTTCGAATGAGTACAACGCTCGGAACACTCACTGAAGCATCATGGAAACAAAAAATGGATATTGATCATGACCTGGAAAGCGTCAAACCATGGCTTTACACTACCTATCTGATAGATGACAATACCCGTGTTAGTTTCTCACCTTCCAAAAAATCCGGGATTTACAAATTTGAGTTCAATACAGATCAACAAAAAAACATACTGATACAAGGAAGTGGTATGATCAAAGGTTCAATCAATGAGCAATCAGAACTGGCCATTGAAGAGACGTTGAGTTATAAAACGAGAGGTGTCAAGCCTGAAACTAGAGTCATGACCGTTTTTGCTTATGGAAAATTAGTAAATGGTCAAAATGAAGCAATTGCCATTGCTAGTTCCATCACCGAAAAAGGAAGATTAGGATTGACTTTGAGTAATCAAACTTCCCAATCAGTCTATTTGAAATATGCCATTTCTTACATCAGTGCTGAACAAGCCAAAATCAATTTTGATAAGGAAGTCGGTCTGCTCAATTTTGACGAAGTAGTAAAATCCGGCAAAGAAGCATGGGAAAAGGTAAGCAACCAGATACAAGTAGAAGGCGGCACTACAGGTCAAAAAAGATCATTTTACACCTCTCTATATCGTACCTATGAGCGAATGGTCGACATCAATGAATACGGTCAATACTTCAGTGGGTATGACAATAAAGTGCATCAAAGTGATCGAGCATTTTATGTAGATGACTGGATTTGGGATACCTACCTTGCCACACATCCCTTGCGCACCATCCTCGATCCTAAACTAGAAAATGATATGCTCAATTCGTACACTTTAATGTACGAGCAAAGCGGATGGATGCCGACATTCCCTCAATTGCAAGGCAATCACATGTGTATGAATGCGTTTCACTCATCAGCGATATTTATCGACGGCTATCGCAAAGGCTTAAGAGATTATAATGTGGAATCAGCCTATAATGGCATCAAGAAAAACCTACTGGAAGGCACATTCATTCCTTGGCGCCAGGGTTATAAAAGAGGACCATTGGATGACTTCTACCATGAAAATGGCTATTTCCCTTCTCTGGCTATTGGCGAAGAAGAAACAGAACCTAATATGGATGACTTTGAGAAAAGACAACCTGTTCCAGTGACATTGGGTATAAGCTATGATTTTTGGGCTATGACCGAGCTGGGCAAAGAAATTGGCAAGAAAAAAGATTACAAGACCTACGCCTCAAAAGCGTCAGATTACAAAAACCTCTGGCACCCGGAGCACAGATTGTTTATCCCAAAAGACTCCAAAGGAAAATGGTTAGATATCGATCCCAAATCTGCAGGTGGGCTCGGTTATCGAGAATACTATGATGAAAACAACGGTTGGACTTATGCTTGGGATGTACAACATGATATCAAAGGGTTGACCGAATTATTGGGTGGCAAAAAAGCCGCTGAAGAAAGGCTTGACCAGTTATTCAGAGAACCCTTAGGTATGCGAAAATCACAATTCTTTATCAATGGATCGAACTCGACTGGTATGGTAGGGCAGTTTTCTATGGGTAATGAACCTTCGTTTCACATCCCCTACTTGTACAACTATTTTGGTGCTTCTTGGAAAACCCAAAAACGCACCCGATTTCTTCTTGACGTCTGGTTTAAGGATAACATTTTTGGCATCCCAGGAGATGAAGATGGTGGAGGTATGACCGCTTTTGTAGTGTTCTCTTCTATGGGTATTTACCCTGTGACACCAGGGCTTCCGTTCTACACGATAACCAGTCCGGTTTTTGAAAAGTCTACCATAAAGTTGAGTAATGGGAAAGAATTTACGGTGATCGCCAAAGGAGCAAGTAAGACCAATAAGTACATTCAAAAAGCCATGATCAATGGAGAGGAAATAGATTCACCGTTCATTACCCACGAACAAATTATGTCAGGAGCCACATTAGAGTTGATACTTTCTGAGCTTCCTAACAAATCATGGGGAAGCGATGCAGTCATTCCAGAATATTAAAACAGGAAAAATGAATCTATCAAGACATCTGAAATCAGTGGCCATTTTATGGTCGCTAAGTCTAATCTCATGCGCTGAAAGTAAAAATAACGAATCAACCAAACCCAATGTGATTATCATATTGGCAGATGATTTGGGATATGGCGATTTATCATACTTCGGACAAACCAATTACCAAACGCCACAGATGGACAAGTTAGCCAACGAATCGGTGGTATGTACTGACTTCTATGTTCCTACCCCTTATTGTGCTCCATCAAGAGCTACACTTTTGACTGGTAGGTTTCCTTTGCGGCATGGCGTTATAAAAAATCCTACTCCTGATGCAGGAATAAACGATGTTGGACTACCGAGTGAAGAATTGACACTTGGTGAAGTTTTTCAACAAGCCGATTATAAAACAATGGGAATTGGCAAATGGCATTTAGGACATGTAGAAGAGTTCTTCCCGGTTAACCATGGTTTTGATGACTACTATGGGATTTTATACTCCAATGACATGCGACCCGTGCAAATCGTTCAAAACTTAGACACGGTTGAGTACCCTGTAGATCAAAATCAACTTACACAGAAATACACGCAAAAAGCACTGGAGTTCATTTCCAGCAACAAGGACAACCCTTTCTTTCTGTACTTAAGCCATGCCATGCCGCACAAGCCTCTGGCTGCATCAGAGGCATTTTATACGCCCGATACACCGGACGATTTGTACGCGGATGTCATGCGAGAACTAGATTGGTCAGTTGGTGAAGTCATGAACCACCTGGGTAAATTGGATATTCTAGACAATACCATCGTGATATTCATGTCGGACAATGGTCCATGGTTTGGCGGCAGTTCAGGTGGGCTCAAAGGAATGAAAGCCACAAACTGGGAAGGTGGTATCAAGGTACCATTCATGATTCACTACAAAAAAGCTTTCGCTAGAAGTGGGAAAATCTCTGTCCCCTGTTGGTCTCCAGATATCTACCCTACTCTGCTGTCATTGACTCAACTCTCTCCTCCTGAAAACAAGGTGGATGGAGAGGACATCACGACCATGCTTCAAGGCAAGACGGATTTGCATGATCCGGTTTTCAGTATGCACAATGACATCATCATGTCTGTGAGAAAAGGAGAATGGAAGTTATTTGTCAACCGTCCAAGACAATACAAGGAAGTCGATTTGGAAAATTGGACTGACAGCAGAGCTCCGGATGGCACTACCATCATTGCACCATATGAGCAAGCTACGCCTGCGCAGTACCCAGGCGTCAAACCTTTACTTTCCGAAGGGGACATCCAATTATACAATCTAAAAGACGACCCGACTGAGTCCAACAATATGGCTTTGAAAAATGAAGCCATTTTAAATGAGCTGCTAGAAGCATACAATGCTTTCTCAAGCGATCTAAAAATCAAAAAATAAACCATATAGAACACCTTATATCAATTATTACTATGAAATCACATCATCTTCTCCTCATCCTATTCTGTGTATTAGGAAATTTCATCTCTTTGGCACAAGGCATCCAATTCAACAATGAATTTGCACCGCAAGAAGGACTGATTAAAAGTGTTGAAAAACCGTATAGAGACGAGATTTGTCTCAATGGCTCCTGGCAATTCATGCCGATCCAGTTAAAAGAAGGGTTGTCTTTTGAAGAAATCAAAAACCAAGAACTTCCTGGAGCATCCGGTTGGGATAGCACTCCAGCAAAAATTCCATCACCATGGAACGTCAATGGCTTTACCAATGGTCAAGGCGGAGATTTTAGAGCGTTTCCAAGCTACCCTGAGTCCTGGAATGATGTCAAATCAGGATGGCTGAAGAAAACGATCAATGTTCCAGCAGATTGGGCTGGCAATCGACTGAGAATTCACTTTGAAGCTGTCGCCGGTTATGCCAAAGTTTTTGTAAACGGCTCAGCGGTGGGCGATCACTTTGATTCATTCTTGCCGTTCAATTTCGATGTAACAGATCATGCCCAAGCAGGGGAAGAATTAGAAGTTCTCGTATGGGTGGCGCACGGCTCACTGCTTAACGACCCAGGAAAATATGGCAGAAGAAACTATGTCGCAGGATCATTTTGGGGCATCCATATAGCCGGAATTTGGCAGGATGTTTATCTCCAAAAACTACCAACTATTTATGTTGCTGACACTTACATCAAACCATTGGTCGATGAAAACAAATTGGACATTGAAGTCACCATCAAAAACACTTCTACAAAAGATCAGAAAATTGATTTAAAGGCAGACATCAAAAGATGGATCAATCTGAATGGAAGTTCAGTCCTCAACATCCCTGAAGTTAATTGGACTTTGGGAGAATCCAAACTCACCACCTCTGAAACAAAACTAACGGTAGCTGCCAATTCAACTCAAACATTTACCCTATCCAAAACGGTTGATGGAGCACTTGACTATTGGTCACCCGATAGTCCAAATCTATACGGATTAGTGCTTTCAGTGAACCAAAAGAAAAGGACATTGGATATTGATTATACCCGATTTGGGTGGAGACAATTCCAAATCAAAGACACTGAATTGCTACTTAATGGTGAGCCGTTTCAGGTAAAAGGCGACTCCTGGCATTTCATGGGCATTCCTCAAATGACCAGAAGGTATGCTCATGCTTGGTACCAAATGCTACTCGATGGCAATGCCAATGGACTAAGACTTCATGCACAAGTATTCCCAAGATTCTATTTAGAAATGGCAGACGAAATGGGGATTTGTGTCTTGGATGAAACGGCCATATGGTCGAGTGATGGTGGGCCTAAAATCGATTCTGAAATCTATTGGGAAGCATGTCGTACTCATGTGAAAGATTTGGTATTAAGAGACAGAAATTACCCCTCTGTATTTGGTTGGAGTGTGTGCAACGAGACATTACCAGTAACCAAACATGTATTCAATGCTCCCCAAGAACTCATCGACAGAAATATCCAAGAAATCAACGAATGGGTATCTATCGTAGAAGAGACCGATCCTACCAGAACCTGGATTTCCGGTGACGGGGAGACACAAGCCAAAACCGATCTACCAACGGTGATCGGGCACTATGGTGGCATGAGAGCACTAGACGATTGGTCCAGTCAAGGGAAACCATGGGGTATCGGAGAAACAGGCATGGGATACTATGGCACACCCAGTCAGATTGCCAAAATCAATGGAGACAGAGCATACGAATCACAACTTGGAAGAATGGAAGGCTTGGCTGGAGAGGCCTTTGACTTGATCAACAAACAAAGAGACCGAAATGCTTCATATACTTGTGTTTTCAATTTGGCATGGTACGGACTCAGACCTTTAGCACTCGGTCTTGATGACGTCAGCAGACCTGCTACACTCAAAGACGGGATTTTCTTTGGCGATTATATAGAAGGCAAACCAGGTTACCAACCAGAAAGATTGGGACCCTACACCTCCACCTTCAACCCAGGCTATGATCCGACACTGCCATTATATGAAACATGGCCCATGTTTGATGCGGTAAAAGCTGCCTACTCGGACAACTACCAATCACTTGAAAATATCTGGAATGTAAAAAAAGACAATGCGGTCAAAATGGCTCCCTTAAAGGAAAAACATAGTGTTGTTTGGCTTTCTGGCAACAAGAAAAGTCCTCTGAAAAAACAATTTGAGGAGCTAGCCATCAAATTCGAACCAATGTCTACATACAAAAACCAATTGGTGATCATTGATGGAAGTCAACCTCCGGCATATAGCACTAAAACAAAAAACTACCTACTAGCGGCGATGCAAAAAGGAAGCGCTGTTGTATTCTGGGGTACGAGTGATGCTTCTAAAGAATGGATTGAAGAATTGTCAGGGAGCTCAATTGATTTTCATGATCGACCGGCTACAAGCTATTTGATCAAAGGCGAACATGGGGGCTTGAATAAACTGGGTAATGCAAGTTTTTATTTTTCTGAACTTACCAAAGAGCCCGTCTCTACGACATCCATATCAGGCCCTTGGGTTGATCAATCTCAATTGATCTTAGAAGCTTGTAACACAGATTGGCTCAAATGGAACTATAACGGTGAGGACATCAAAACTGGTAGAGTCTACCGTAGCGAACGTGAATCAAAAGCACCAGGCAATGTCATTGTCAGAGAACGTGTGGGCAATGGAGAGTTGATCGTTTCTACTTTGGACTTATTCAAACTCGGCAATCAGGGCTACAACAAAGTCGGACATATCATCAGAAATCTGGGAGGCACATTCAAAGGCAAAGCGCTAAACATACCTACAGCTCTCAACGATAAGATGGAATTACAAAATGCGTTGCTATTAGGGTCATTCAACTTGGTCAACCCAGATACCAGTCAGATCTTCCGAAACAATCCACTAACCGAAGACGAGTTTACTAAAGTAAGGGTCGGTCAATTGACAGAAGGAATTTATTGGAATGTTTCTTCTGCCAATGAAAATGCCGTCTTTGACTACATGAAATTAGGCATGAAGCACAAGCAAAACGCCATTGTCTATTTGAGTTTTTGGATGTACAGCCCAAGATCCTTGACTGACCTGCTTATTGAACCAGACATGCCAAGATTAGATATGCACTTTGGTATGGATGATGCACTGGCATTCAGTGTCAATGGAAAATCGATTAAGGAATACATCCGACAAGGCGCTTTGGTAGAAGATGAATTCATTTATGAAGGATTCCCTTTGGAAAAAGGGTGGAATCATATACTTATCAAAGTAGTACAAGGTAGTGGAGATTGGAAAAGCAAAATTCGTTTCTCTTCTACAAAACCTAATTTCTTAAAAGAAATCAAATCAATTGTTGACAGATAAAAAACAAAAATCAGCCAATGAAAAAAAACATGGTTCATTGAAGTCGAAAAATAAACGTGCCATTCAAAGAAAGTATTCTCGTTATGAAACATATATCACCGCTTAAAATCACCACTACAATCTCGATTGTTTATTTTATGTTTTGCCTTACTCTGTTTTCATTCAAGATTCAAGGACAGGAATTTGACACCCGACCCAACATCATCTTGTTTGTAACAGATGACCAGAGTCCTATGCCAATAAAGGATAAACATGTGCTAGATTCTCGAGCTTTTGGATTCAATGGAGAGTCAAAAGCACATACACCCATTATTGACAACCTGGCGAAAAATGGTATTATTTTCAATCGAGCTTATGTATCAAGCTCAGTCTGTTCACCTAGTAGATATACCACTCTGACCGGAAGGTATGCAGGTAGATGTGAAGGCAATCGTTTTAAAAATTTACATCCAGAAGGCAGTATGACTAGGGTTGAAAACAATACAGAGTTAGAAATGAATCGCTCCAACTTGCCTCGTCTTTTGCAAAAAGCAGGATACAAAACAGGGTTTGTAGGCAAAAGTCATATCGTGGATCACCATGTTGTAAATCAACCTCAAAACTGGGAGAATTTCGGCCAGCTTACCTATGGTAAAGAAGCATCAGTTTTTGACCCCAAAGTATCCAAAGCGATGGCACATAATCATACCCAATGGGTAAAAAGAATTAAAGAATATGGTTTTGATTATGCCAATGGGGTTTATGCGGGAAACCTCAGGGAGCTTTACTCTACTGAAGCCAATGTTCACAATGTAGAGTGGACAACAGATGCAGCTTTAGAATTTATCGAAAACCAAAAGACTGATCCTTTCTTTCTATACTATGCCCAGACCACTCCTCATGGCCCAGCTCCTTGGATAGAAATCAAAGGGAAATTCCCGCATGGATTAGACGCTGATCCTAGAATTACAGGAGAAGGAATAGTAGAGACTTCTTATGATTTCATGCCATCTCGTAACGAGATACAGCAAGAAGTCGCTTCAATAGAGGGTAAAGATCCAAATCAAGCTTGGCTGAGATGGATTGATCAAGCTATCGGGAGTCTCGTGAATAAACTAAAAGAAAAAGGCGTTTATGAAAACACTTTGATCATCGTCACTTCAGATCATGGTGCTACTAGGTTTGGAAAAACTACATTATATGAAACCGGCATCCGAGTGCCCTTGATGATGCACTGGCCAAAAGGAATAAAGACTGGGCTAGTGTACGACGAATTGGTTCAAAACATAGATTTCGCACCTACCTTACTCGATTTGGCTGGTGTGTCCATTACAAAAAATATGGAAATAGATGGAGAAAGTTTAAAACCCGTACTCGCTGGAGGTCAAAAACCTATTCATGATCACCTTTTCTTTGAAATGGGTTTTGCCCGTGGAGTCATGACCAAATACTGGAAATACATTGCAGTCCGCTACGACGAGAAGTCAAACAATAAAATTGCAAAAGGTGAAATATTTCATGGATGGAACAATACCACAAGCATGTTACCCTACTATACTAGAAATTCTCACTTGGGGTATCATGCGTGCTTGACCAATCCACATTATCATGAGTCGAATCAACTCTATGATTTGAAGAATGATCCAGAGGAAAGATTAAATATCTATTCGGAAATTTCACCAATATCGAAAGAGATGAGAAAGCTTCTCAAAGAAAAGCTGATCATGTTTAAAGGCCGTCCATTTGGAGAATTGGCTAATTCTATAGAGCAGTAAAAACGACCCAGCAATGAATCAAATGAAAAATATCTACGCACTGAAGCTTGTCAAGCTTACTTTTCTTGTGCTTTGCCTCTTCCTTTTCAATTCCACCCAAGCACAATCGAAAAAAGAAAAACAGATCATCAAACTGATGACCTACAATCTGAAGTTTGCCAGCCCTACTTTTCAACCGAGTTGGGAGGTTAGGCGCGAGATGCAGTTGGATTTGATTCGTAAGTATGATCCAGACATCATAGGGACTCAAGAAGGACTAAAAGAACAAATTGATTACTTGATTGACCACCTGACCGAATATGTAGCGGTAGGCGAAGGACGCCAAGGTGGTGATGATGATGAGCACATGGTAATCTTCTTTAAGCGTGACAAATTTCGATTGCGTGAATTACAGAGCTTTCAACTCTCCAAAACACCCGAAATCATAGGAAGCGGGCCTGAGATCAACCCAAGGATGGTTACATGGGCGCGTCTGGCTATCATCAATAGGCCTGCATCAGAACGCGAACGCTTACACCCAGAAGACTACAGAGGGCACTGGGAAAACACTCAAGAATTTTATGTGTTCAACACACACTATTTTGATCGAGGCAATCAGTCCTTGGCTCGGTTAAACGCATCGAAACTCATTATGAATAAAATCAATTCGCTAAATCGGTTTGGTGAATGGACAGAAGAACGACCAGTTTTTTTAATGGGTGATTTTAATTGCCGACCAGGTAGCCCTCCTTATCGCGCACTTGTAGGCGACAAGGATTCTAACGACGATTATCTTCTTACAAACTCCATGATTGATGAAGATAAGATCGATTGGATACTCTATAGAGGTGACCTCAAGGTACTCAAATATGAAGTAGTCGACTATAAAGAAGACGGTGTCTACCCATCCGATCATAAACCAATTTATGTAGAAATGGAGTTGCTGAAATAATGCATGCTATAATTCACAAGAAAATGGGCCTAAGGAGCATAAGTCACCATATCTGTATATTACTCTGGTTGCTTGTCAGCGCATGCCATACAAAGAACCATGCCACTCATGTTATGCCTTGGGAAAATGGGGCGATTTGCATCGCAGCTCATCGAGGGGGCTATGAACTTGAGTATGAAGATCAAGCACCCGAAAACTCAATAGCCAATATCAAGAATGCTATTAATCATGGTTTTGATATTTATGAATCGGACCTTAGAAGGACATCTGATGGCAGATTCATTATTATGCATGATGCAACACTCGATCGTACGACAAATGGTACGGGCCGTGTTGATACACTTTCGTGGAATGCCATCAATCAATATCTACTTACCTTCAGCGGCGGTGAATTGACAACCGAAAAAATTCCATTGTTAGAGGACTTTCTCCTCCCAAGCCAAGGCAAAATAATGTTCAAATTTGATTATAAAGCACATAACAAATACTTACCAGAATTGATAGATGCTTTGATCAAGTTGAATCTAAACGAACAAATTATACTACGATTTTCTTACGATCAAAACATCATTAATGAAATAAAGCAATACGATTTAGATGACATCCCTCATATTCTTTTCCGAGTAGAATCCTTGGCTCAATTTCAAGAACTTAAGGAAAATTTTAAGCCAAAGATGATTTCCATTGTGACTCGAAACAATGAATTCAATCAAGAACACCTTCAAATTATAGCATTAGCTGATCAAGCAGACATATTGATTGAAGTACATAGTTTTCATGACAATGACGATAATAGAGAACACTATTGGGCAAAACAAATAGCACTCCCGATCAATATTTTTCATACCCAAAAACCCTTGCTCTTTCAAGAATTTTTAAATCGAAAAAAGCCATGACAAAAATCCAACCTCTTTTAATTATCACATTTACATTTCTTGTAGGCTGTGATACTAGTCAACAAGAAAAGAATAAATCTCAATCCCTATCACTTTGGTACAATAAGCCTGCACAAGAATGGGAAGAAGCACTTCCTATCGGTAATGGACGTCTGGGTGCCATGGTATACGGTGGTATTGCAGAGGAAACCATTCAATTCAACGAAGAGACCCTTTGGACTGGTCAACCCCACGATTATGCTCATCCTGGAGCACACGAAGTATTAGACGAGCTGCGGCAACTACTTTGGGAAGGCAAACAACAAGAAGCACACAAACTGGGGAATGAGCGTTTCATGTCCCAACCCTTTGGACAGTTTAGCTACCAGCCTTTTGGGAAAGTGTGGTTGAAGTTTCCAGGGCATGATAACGCTACAAATTTCAAAAGAGAATTGAACTTGGAAAACGCCCTGACCACCGTACGATATGAAGTCGATGGAGTGGACTACAAGCGTGAAGTCTTTGCCTCCCATCCCGATCAGGCTATTATAGCACGTTTTGAGGCTTCAAAAAATGGTCAATTGAGCTTCAATGTGGGGTTTAATACCCAACATTCCAATTATGACATTAGCGTAGAGGACAATGTGATTATTCTAAAGGGTAAGGCGAACAATTACCATCTGGAACTAGATTATGAAGGCCACCCTTATCCTGAAAGCAAGATTTTATTCGAGGCTCGTATAAAAGTGCTCAACGAAGGCGGAAAGTTGAAGGTCGAAGGGAATTCCATCAGTGTGGAAAATGCAAACAATGCCAGCTTGTTCCTCGTGGCAGCAACCAATTTTGTGAATTATGACGACATCAGTGGTGACCCTGCCGAGCTTTGTCGGGAATATTTGGACAAGCTGGAAGGCAAACCCATTAAACAACTCAGAGAAAGCCACATCGTCGACTACCAAAACCTATTTAATCGTGTTAGTTTGGATTTGGGAAAATCAAAAATCTCTTCCCGCCCTACTAACCAGCGTCTGAATTCTTTTTATGAGGACGAAGATCCAAGTTTAGTTTCCCTCTTGTATCAATTTGGTAGGTATCTGCTCATTTCATCTTCCCGATCAGGCACTCAACCAGCCAACCTGCAAGGGATATGGAACGACAAACTTGTCCCGCCATGGGATAGCAAATACACGATCAACATCAACACAGAGATGAACTATTGGCCAGCCGAGATGACCAATCTATCTGAATTGGCCGATCCAGTAATCCAGTTGGTGGAAGACTTATCCGTTACGGGGCAAAATGTGGCCAAACAACATTACAACCTCGATGGTTGGGTGACCCATCATAACACTGATATATGGAGGGGAGCAGCACCCATCAATCATTCGGATCATGGGATTTGGGTAACTGGTGGAGCCTGGTTGTGCCAAAACCTATGGTGGCGGTATCAGTTCTCAGGTGATAAGGATTATTTAAAAAATAAGGCCTATCCGATATTGAAGTCAGCCTCTCAATTCTTCTCTGGTTACCTGATTCCCGACCCTCAAAAACCTGAATGGTTGGTCAGCGGCCCAAGTAACAGTCCTGAAAATGGAGGCTTGGCCATGGCTCCAACTATGGATCACCAAATCATCCGCAACCTATTCGCTAATACTATTGAAGCTGCCAATATTCTAGGGGTGGATGCTAAATTTGCAGATGACCTCAAGAAAATAAAGGCTAAAATTGCTCCCAATTTAATCGGTAAACACGGGCAATTACAGGAATGGCTGGTAGACAAGGACTCTCCAGAAGACAAGCACAGACACGTCTCGCATTTGTGGGGTTTACACCCAGGTAACGAGATACACCCCTTTTCCACTCCCGATCTGGCCCAAGCCTGTAAGGTCACACTATCCCACCGTGGTGATGCTGGTACTGGCTGGTCCCGAGCTTGGAAAATCAATTTTTGGGCAAGGCTCCTAGATGGTGACCATTCATTTCTGCTGCTCAAGAATTTGATGGTGCCTGCAACTTCCAAAATACAGAATGAAGAAAACAAAGGTGGTTTATTTCCAAACCTGATGGATGCCCATCCTCCCTTCCAGATAGATGGCAATTTCGGCGCTACATCAGGCATTACCGAAATGCTACTGCAATCACATTTACGAGATGAAAATGGTGATTACTATCAGGACCTTCTCCCGGCACCTCCTACTGCACTTCCAGAAGGTGAAATTACGGGTCTAAGAGCAAGGGGAGCTTTTGAAATCGATATTGAGTGGTCAAAAGGAATGCTGACATCTGCCAAGATTAAATCACTAAAAGGGAACAACTTAAATGTGAGGTATCACGGAAAAACAATCTTGAAAGAAACTAAAAAAGGAGATATATTAACATTTCACTTCTCTGATTTTGAATGAACTATTTTGACAAATCCATTACAGAACTTAATCAAGATATATCTATGATAATTCGTTTAATAAACTATCTCATTATTTTTTGTGCAGTTTCAATATTGACTTTTTGTCAACCAAAAGAAGAACCTAGCTCGGACAAAATTAAAGTCTTAATTATAGATGGATTTAGCAACCACGATTGGAAGCAAACTACTTCTGTCGTCAAATTGATTTTGGAAGAGAGTGGTTTGTTCTCCGTCAATGTTTCGACCGCTCCTGAAACACCCAATGACATAGCATGGGGAGATTGGAATCCGGCACTTGGAAACTATGATGTAGTGATCCAAAATACGAATAACATCCATAACCCGGTAATCAAATGGCCAAACAGGGTTGAAAAAGCATTGGAAGATTATGTTAGCGATGGCGGTGGTTTATACATTCTTCACTCTGCCAATAATGCTTTCCCTCATTGGTCTGAATATAATAAAATGATTGGACTCGGTTGGAGATCAGAACACGAAGGCATTGCCATTCATATTAAGGAGGATGGACAACTTGCTGAAATACCTATCGGTGAAGGTAGGTCTACTTATCATGGCCCGAGAAATGACGAAGTAATCAATATTTTAAATGAACACCCCATCAATAAGAATTTTCCAAAAGCATGGAAAACACCAGACATGGAGCTGTACAAATATGCCAGAGGACCGGCCAAAAATCTTACAGTGCTTTCTTATGCTAATGAGAAGGCTACAAATATCAACTGGCCTGTTGAATGGACTATTTCTTATGGAAAGGGTCACGTGTACAACTCTAGCATGGGCCATCTGTGGAAAGGAGAAACGTACCCTTTAAGCTATCAATGTATTGGCTTTCAAACTACTTTGATCCGAGCGACAGAATGGTTAGCAACTGGAAAAACTTCCTATCCGTTACCCCATAAATTTCCTTCGGCATCTGAAATAAAACTAGCAAATTTTAATTCATTCAATACAAAATAATCATATTTTCTCTAAGCAATTCACACAATCTTGTGGTCATATTAAATACGATATAACATCGAATTACAATCGAATTGATATTTAAATTTTAACGAGCATTTAGGAGTACGATTTCAGTATCCATCTCTACTCGATCCACACCATTCACTTTAAATAAAATTTCAAAATGATCAGGAATATCACCAAACTTATTTTTCATTTCTTCTTCAATTAATATTAAAGAATTTTGGTTTGTAAAGTTTTTTAAACTTTGTGAAGTGCCTGTATCAAAAAGCCCTCCGAACATAAATATAGTGTTGCCATTGGGACCTGGATATTTAGCAACAAATCCATAATCTGTATGCAATTTGTCGGGATCTCCTGAAGGGGTATAATAACTCGTTGGATTTGAGTTATAAATCAAAGTATCAGTGGGTGCAAAATTAAGGTTGCTCTCAATGAAATAATTATTAAAGAGTCCTGCTGTCTTTTGCATACCTACAAATATCACATTGTGATCATGTAAATCTTTTGCATCCATTCTTGAAATCACTTTAATCTGAAATGGCTTGTTGTTGGCGTAAAATATTTCAGTTAAATTTTTTATCCAATCAACACTATTTTTAATCAAATATGTATAAGTGTGCATTTTCAGCTGACTCGTACTATCGGAGATCTCACTTATATATTCTTCAAATTCATCAGGAGAATTGACATACGGATTTCGAATGGTTTGTACTTTTCCCGTTTTCATATTCTTTTCTGTATAAATCAACAAGTCCCCAATAACAAGTAAAACAGGGCGATCATCCTCGAGAAACGCACGCCAAATTTTAGATTTAGACAATGACTCCATGGACGCAATTTTCGGTTCTTCAGTACGATAGAGATATAAGTTCAATCCAACGGAAGCCATACATATGACTATTACCCAAAATGTCTTTGATTTGAAATTGACATATAGGTTATTACTCCACTCTTTATTACGACCCACTACTATTTTATAAGCCCCTTTTGGAATGGAAATGGCATGCTTTTCTTCTACACCCTCCTCTTTAAAATATTTATCTAGTTTTTTTCTAAGATTGGAAATGTAAACCCGCACTTTAGCATTGTCAAAATCCTTAGCGGTATTGGCCTGAAACAACCGCCCTCTTACCATAGCCTCATTAGGGATTTCATTTTTCCTTGTACACTCAACCAGGTAAAGTAGCAATTCTCTATATACTGAAGAATTACCGATTGCCTTGCTTGTAACAATCCTGCTTATCAATTCACTATCTATGTCAGAATCATTCATAATAGGTATTCACTGTAGTTTTACATTTGTTTCTTTACGGTAAAGATTACCGTAAATTAACCTTAAACCATCTTCATTCAGGGTTTAAAACTGAATAATATATCATCTTGCCTGAGTCTTTGTTCAAGAAAATAGTCTTGAATAAAAATGCAAACAAACCATCTCCTATTAATATCAGCAAACAATTATGAGGACAAAAAAAACTGACTATAAAATCCTTAACAGAAGAAAATTCATTAAAAACTCGGCTCTATTTGCTGCAGGCACTGCAGCCATCCCAACAATCGTTCCATCCAGCGTCTTTGGTAAATTTGCACCTAGCAACCAGATCAACATTGGCATGATTGGTACAGGTCGGCAAGCCATTCACGCTAATTTGAACAATGGCTTTTTAAAATTGGATAATTGTAGAGTAATCGCTACTAATGATGTCGACGCTTGGCGAATGAATTTAGCTACTCAAAAAATTAACGAGAAATACTCTAGTCGCACTAAACCATATAAGGGAGTAAAAGAATATGATGACTATCGAGAACTGATAGCAAATAAGGACATTGATGCAGTCATGATCTCTACAACTGATCATTGGCACGCTCCACAAACCATACATGCAGCTCAAGCTGGAAAACACATCTGTATGGAAAAAGCCTTTACCATAGCTCCTGCTTGGGGAAATGCCGTTGTAGAAGCTGTTAAAAAGGCTGGAGTTTCTAACCGTCTTGATAGTGAATTCCGATCCAAACGAGATGCCAATCGAGTGATAGAAATTATTCATAACGGAGGAATTGGAGATCTCATTAATGTGGAAGCCGGAGTTCCTGGTGAATTGAATGGTAGCGCAATCGATGCCCAAGAAACTATGCCAGTGCCAGCAGAATTGAATTACGACATGTGGCTCGGACCGGCATTTCCTTCTCCATATACAATGAAGCGAGTTCATGAACCAAATACAATTGACAGCCGTCCAGGATGGTTGCGGATTGCTGATTACACCAATGGTATGATTACTAACTGGGGGGCACATTTGATTGACCTGGTAATGTGGGGTATGAAAAAGGAATATGAACTACCCGTATCTATCAATGGAAATGGTTCTTTTGACCGGGGTTTATGGAACACGATCAATGCATTTGAAGTTGATTATAAATACGCTGATGGTTTGAATCTAAAATTCGTCATAGATTCTCCTTATATGAAATTCATAGGTAAAGATGGTTGGATTCGGTTGGACTTCTTTCCAAATAAAATCACTGCAAGTAGTGATGAAATATTACAGTATGAGCCAAGTAAAAATGATATTTCATATAAAAGCACCTTGTCTGACAAAGCCGACTTCCTAAAAAGCATCGAAACAGGTAAGCCAAGTTTTGAACCCTTAGAAGTTGGAAACAATGTATACTTCCTGACCATGATGGGTCTTATTAGCACTACGCTCGGCAGGGAAATATCCTATAATCAGAAGGAAGGAAAATTTGTGAAAGACAATGCTGCCGATGCCATGCTTACTCGCTCATTTCGTGAAAAATGGATTGACAAGAAAGTTGTGGATTGGATAAACAAATTTCAATAAGTCCATCTTCAACAACTAGACCTTAAGAGTCATGCTAACAGGGACTCACTTCAATATTAACACAATTCAAATTCCTTTAAACTATCCAATCATGAAACATCTATTCCTGTGCCTAGTATACGGTCTATTTTTAAGTTGCTCGCAACAGAAAAATAAGCTTGATAATGTCATTTACCCTTTTAACAATGCCATGACCAGCTTACCGAATGTTCCAGAAGGCTTTGATGATCAAGCCAAATTGATTAAAAAAATAGGATTCAATGCACTTGGAGGGCATACAAGAGATGATTATTTCAAACGTCGATCAGCGCTCAATAAATATGGGCTTACAATGCCAGAACTTTATTGGGGCATTACCTTGGACAGTCTTGGAAATTATTCCTACGACACTCAAATAGAGGGAATAATCCGTGATTCTAAAGATAATAATTTGATAGTCTCTTTGTTTGTTGTATCTAAAGCATACAAGGATAATAGAAAAGAAGGAGATCCAATACTGATTAAAGGCATTCAAGAATTGGCGGATTTCGCAGCACCTTTCAATGTCAAAATAGCAATCTATCCGCATGTAAATTTATATGTAGAAGAAGTAGGACATTCAGTAAAACTCGCACAAATGGCAAATCGTAAAAATGTTGGTGCAATATTCAATACCTGTCATTTTTTGAAAAAAGAAGGTGAAGAAGGCTGGCAACAAAAATTAAAAAATGCTGTCCCATATTTATTTATGGTTTCGTTGAGCGGGGCTGACGCTGGTGATACACAAGAAATGCCAATGAGTAAATTGATAAAACCACTTGGAGAAGGGACATTCGATACTTATAAAATCGTGAAGTTTTTAAAGGATAATAATTACAATGGACCTTTCGGATTACAATGTTATATGATTAAGCAAGATTGTGAAGTAGTTTTAACCAAATCCCTGAATACTTGGCGCGATTATCAAAAACGATATTCCAACGAGGCATTGTAGTTACTTGAATATCAAATTAACATGAAAAATTATTCACTCCTTTTCTTCTCACTTGCAGCTCTTGTATTATTTGGGTGTAATAATAGATCAGAGCATTCGGATGGTAAAGAAACACATAAATCCTTTACGGGTGCAAAAGGTGAAGTTAGGTTAATGACCCTTGACCCAGGTCATTTTCATGCAGCGCTCATCCAAAAAGTAATGCACGAGCAAATGAATCCCGTGGTGCATGTGTTTGCTCCAAATGGCCCTGACATTGAGGCCCATTGCGATCGAATAAATCATTTTAATACTCGGATTGACAACCCTACATCATGGAAGTTAGAATTGTATAAAGAGCCTGATTTTTTCGAACAAATGATTTCTAGAAAGCCCGGTAACCTCATGAATATATCTGGAAACAATGCTAAAAAAACAGAGTACATCCTAAAGACCGTTGAAGCAGGGATCAATGTGATAGCAGATAAACCTATGGTCATTTCACCCGAAGAGTTTCCAAAATTGGAAAAAGCTTTTATCGTGGCAGAACAAAATGGAGTACTACTCTATGATGTAATGACCGAGCGATATGAAATTACCACTATAGTTCAACGCGCCTTATCAAGGATGCCTGATGTTTTTGGAGAAATTGTGATGGGCTCGGTAGACGAACCCGCCATTTCCAAAGAGAGCACTCATCATTTTTTCAAGCGCGTGGCAGGAAAGCCATTAGTGCGTCCTGCTTGGTTTTTTGATACTCAACAACAAGGAGAAGGACTCGTGGATGTTACCACCCATTTGATTGATTTGATACAATGGGAAACTTTTCCAGAAGTGATGCTATTCAAAAAAGATGTGGAAATAATTTCATCCAATCGGTGGACTACTGATCTTACTCCCACTATGTTTAATAATGTTACTCAATTAAGTGAGTATCCAAAATACTTGTACAAAGACTTAAAGGACAGTCTACTCATGGTCTACTGCAATGGTGAAATCAATTACACCTTGAAAGGAGTTCATGCTAAGGCTTCTGTTCAATGGAATTATCAAGCGCCCGAAGGAACTAAAGACACACACCGTTCAGTCATGCGTGGAACTAAAAGTGATTTGATCATCGAACAAGGTGAAAAGGAAAAGTACATATCAACTTTGTACATAGTGTCCAAGAGCAACCAATTGCATGATCACGAATTACAACAATCTATTAAAAAACTATCAGCTACTTATCCAGGTATTACGCTCAATCAAATTGAAGAATCAAAATGGACACTTAACATTCCTGACAAATATAAGGTGGGACATGAAGCTCATTTTGGGCAGGTAACAGAAAAATATTTGGGGTTTCTCAGGGATGGAAAATTACCCAAATGGGAAGTTCCTAATATGATCACAAAATATCATACCACAACACAAGCATTAAAAATAGCGAAATAGCAAAAAGATTTCACCAGTAAGTAAGACAATGCTGTCAAACTGGATTAATAAAAATATTCAATTTCATTTTAATCGATATTACAGGAATTCGAACGATCTATTGCTCAACCCAAAAGCTATACTGAATTCTGTGATAAAGATGATTATTTGCAAAGTAATTGATTTATTTATCTGCTTCGTTCATTAAATAAAACCTAAGTCATATGTTCTTAATCTCTTTTTAAAAGCATATTAATTGAGGCCTGCTATTTTCAAAGAATATTTTGAAATACCCAATTACATTGCATGGAATGATTGGAATCCTGCACTTGGAAACTATGAGGTAGTGATCCAAAATACGAATAACATCCATAACCCGGAAATCAAATGGCCTACTAGGATTGAAAAAGTGCTGGAAGATTATGTAAACTCAGGATGTGGATTATATATACTTCATTCTGCTAACAATGCTTTTCCACATTGGTCTGAATACAATTTAATGATAGGCCTAGGCTGGAGGTCTCAAAACGATGGCATAGCAATTCATATCAATGAGAACGGCGAACTAGCTGAAATCCCCATAGGCGAGGCAGGTTGCGTGGTTATTCCCTGTCAACCCGCTACTCAGCTTGAGCGGGTTACAAACCTTGAAAATCACAGAGTTCAGAAGATTACTCCTATTTCAGCTATTGATGAATCAATTTTATTACTTACTGCCTCTTTTGACGTAATTTTAAAATATCGGATTTTCATAGCTTTGGGAAACATCTTTTTCTGAAGGACTGTAGAATTTTCAAAAGTACCGTTTTCAACCACAGTTTCCCAGTTTTCACCGTCAATGCTTACTTCAAGATCATAAACCGCAATACGACCATTTGAATTATTCTGGCGTGGCAAATAATCAATTCCTTTAACTGTTTTTAGTTCTCCCATATCCACTTCAATATAATGCGGCTGAACATTTTTTGAATTTGACCAATCGGAATGCCATATAGTTGCAGGATCATTATCAATCGCCATACTGGCGGATCTACCTTCATAATGACAATCGGTTTTTGCAGTCCATTTTGCTTTGTTAATTCCAAAATTCACAGACACAATTCTACTTTTCATCTTTTCGTCCTCAACAACATAAGTTGATACTTTTCCACCAGCGTTCAACATAAAAGGTTTCTTATATTTTTTGTATTTTCCGTCATTTATAGAAAACCAAATCTGAGAATTCGTACTTCCGTTAATAGTAACAATCCCATCTTTATCGCGCATTATTTTAGGAGCATTTGCAAGCATTAGTTCTTTGCTTTCTACTTTTTCCGCTGCATAATCGAAAACTGTACGTTCTCGTAAATCAATGGGGCGATAACTTACCTCAAACCTGTAAATACCACTTTTTGCAACATATTGAGGAAGGATGCCAGGACCACAGGTTGCAGTTCCCAATCCCGTAACTGTTGCGTCAAAATTAAGCGTTACAAAATCGGCTTCATTAAGTTCATTCAGATGTAGTGCTTTAGTGATGTCTAAATCATTATACGGATAGGCACTGAAATTCATTGGTCCTGAACTATTCAATAGAAAACCAATACCTTCCTTATTGGTAATTGATGCCCATCTCACATCCATCTGGTTGCAATTATCCTGAGGAACAGCTATTGCATGATTGTACATTTCCAAAGCTGAAGTAGAGTAGAAATCGAATTTTCCGCCACTTTTCCGGTCAGGATAAGTAGACATATCACCCAAACCATACCAGTTCAGTTCATCGAATTGACGAAGCATTTTTGATTGAAATCCAACTTTGGCTACCGCACCGACAGAAGCAGGAATTCTTGCTTCTGTAGCAACATTAACCGTACCATTGGCCAACACATGATATTGAATTACTGCTCCTACATTTGTCGAACTACTTTTTAATGTTGCCAGAAAAACAATCAGTAAACTTCCATCTTCTAAGTTTTGAATATCAGGAGCTTTTGCAGCTTGTAGCAAGCTGCTGAGACCGGCTGCTTTCCATTTTCTGTTTCCATTGGAATCGCGAATATCATTTTCGGTCGGTGGACGAAAAAAATTCAGTTTTGGACCTTGTTTTATTAACTCTATACCCTTATAAAGATAGGAAATTATTAAACCAGTCTTTAAATCAATTGTAAGCTGGAAATTCTCTCCCGATATTATTTTTCCTCCCTCTTCATCAACAACAGTAACATTACTATTATTTTTCAAAACTTTGAATGGATTCGCTTCAACAGGCAGAATGAATTCTTCCCATGCTTGTTCGTGACCGGCATTTACTAATCCTTTACGTTCTTTAGTTGTAATCGAAAATTTCAATACATAAACTTGCCCGGCTTTGGGTGGTTCTAAGTCCGGTATTTCAATTGTAAATTCCTTTTCCTCCAAAGGAATTACATCCAGGGTTTGAGACCTACCATGAGCAATAATAGTCTCAGCATTTTTTATAATCCATGTGATATTAAATTCATTCAAATTGGTAAAGAAGTACTTATTTTTTATGGTGAATTCACCTTTCAATAAATCTTTAGATTTAATTTCAATATTCTGATAAACTTTTTTAGTCTCATACAATTGCGGATTTGGAAATCGATCAGGATTAACCAATCCATTTATACAGAAACTATTGTCACTTGGCATATTATTTCCATAATCACCACCATAAGTAAAATACATTCGTCCGTTTTCATCAAATTCGCGAAATCCCTGATCTACCCAATCCCATATACAGCCTCCTTGTGCAGCGGGATAAGCTTCGATAGCATCCCAGTAATCCTGCAATCCACCACAAGAATTACCCATAGCATGAGCATACTCACACAAAATCACAGGACGATCAGGATTTGTTTTTGCATATTCAACTATTCTTTCGATACTTGCATACATAGGGGCGTAAATATCTGTATGTGATTCAAGTATGGCACCTTCGTATTGTACAGGTCGGGTATTGTCGCGCTCATGAATCCATTTTGAAGTCGTCTCGAAATTCACACCGTCGCCAGCTTCGTTCCCCAACGACCATGTCACAATACATGGATGATTTTTATCACGTTCAACCATTCGCTGTGTACGATCCATGTGCATCGGACCCCAAGCTATTTGCCTAGCAAGACTGGCATCTCCCCAGCCCATACCATGTGACTCAATATTAGCTTCGTCAATCACATACAAGCCATAAATATCACAGAGTTCATACCACAAGGGATCGTTAGGATAATGACTGGTGCGCACTGTGTTCACGTTAAATTCTTTCATCAATTGAATATCTTTCAACATAGATTTTCGACTGATCACATGCCCCTCATCAGGATCATGCTCGTGACGGTTTACGCCTTTTACCAAAACAGCTTTTCCGTTGACAAGAAATTGGCCATCCTTAATCTCAGCGGTTCGAAAACCAATATTCTGCGTGAAAGCCTGAACCAGATTGCCTTTGTCGTCTTTTAAAGTGATTAGCAGTTTATAAAGGTTAGCTTGTTCTGCCGACCATTTTTTGGGATTATCAACTTTAGCCTCAAATTTGAACAGATTAGACTTTCCATTCACTGACTGAGTTAAATCCAAATTAATTAACTCCTCAGCTTTATCCATGCTTGTTACCACTGCATCAACGGTATAAGATGCACCCTCTGTATTGGTCGGATTTTCTACTTCAACTTCAAGAGAGAACTCTCCATTTTGATAATTGGCATCCAAACCTGCCTTTACAAAAAAGTCACGAATATGCACTTTAGGTGTTGCCAAAAGGTAAACATCACGTTCGATCCCACTGATGCGCCAAAAATCTTGTGCTTCAAGATAACTACCGGTACTCCAACGATAAACTTCAAGAGCAAGCGTATTTTCACCTTTACGGATATAATTAGTCAGGTCGAATTCGGCTGGTGTTTTTGAACCCTCACTGTATCCAACTTTTTCACCGTTGACCCATATATAAAATGCTGACTTAACAGCTCCAAAATTAATAGTTATCTGGCGACCGTCCCACTTCTCAGGAATGGTAAAGTTGCGGCGGTAACTCCCAACCGGGTTGTAAGCATGTGGAATGTCCGGAGGGTTGGGGCTTTCACCCACAATTTGCCAGAACGGATAGGTTGTGTTTACGTAAATAGCTGTATCAAAGCCTTGTCGTTCCCAATTGGCCGGTACTTTTATATCAGCCCAAGCTGTTACATCATATTTTTCCTTGTAAAAATCAACCGGACGCTTTGCAGGATTTGAAGCTATATTAAACTTCCATATACCGTTAAGCGATTTAAAATAGTCTGATTGCTTACGGTTGTTGTCCCATGCCATTCGTTCAGTTTCAAAAGGGATAAAATGTGCATGAGGTGCTTTCCGGTTAATATTAAAAACTGAAAGATTTTCCCATTCTTTTAGTGCCTGTCCGAACGAAATATTGCTTATAAATAATAGTAAGACAAGTGGGTTTAAAAATATTCTTAAAATCGGTTTACTTCGTGCGGTTTTCTGATTGTAAATCAATTTATTAACATTCATTTTATTCATTTTGATTAGGTTTACTTCAAAGGATTCTTCACTGCAGGAATATGCTTTCCTTTTGAGATGCTTCCGGTTTGAACTACTTTTTGAATTGTACCATCTTCATTGAAGAAAAGTTTATCAAAACAAATAGAACGTAGATTCTTTCTACCCGAAATAGCATAGTTATGATAAAACAAGTACCATTGACCTTTATATTCAACTACAGAACCATGTGTTGTATGGCATCCGGTCGGGTCTAAAATTATCCCCTGATTTTTCCATGGTCCTAACGGTTTATTGCTTGTGGCATAACGCATTTGATTTCCCTTGATTGGTTCTGCATCATGTCCGTCCGGGTAAATCATGTAGTAAATGCCTTTACGTTTAAAAACAAAAGGCCCTTCATGAAACTGTTCAAGACCTTCCATATCTTTCATTTTTCCATCTATTTCAATCATGTTTTCTTTTAGTTTTCCAGCTTCGCATTTACCACCACCACCATAGTAGAAATATGCCTGACCATCATCGCCAATAAATACGTTTGGATCGATCATTGCAAAACCACCTACAGCTTCCATGTAGCCTTTATCTTTAAAACCTTTTTCGGGATACTTGCTTGTAGCTACTCCTATTTTCCAGGTATCGTTCCAAGCTTTACCAGTACCTGTAGGATGCGGAAAATAATAGTAATACACACTATCTTTATACACACAATCGGGAGCCCACATAAAACCACCTTCTTCGCGTCCCCATTCCACATCACGTGAATGTAAAATTTCACCGTGATCGGTCCAATTAACCATATCATCAGTAGAAAAAACATGGTAACCATCCATCAGGTCACAACCTCGGGGAGGATCAACATCCGTCGAAGGGTACACATATAAACGGCCATCGTCCCACACTCTGGCAGTAGGATCGGCGGTAAACATGTGTGTTACAATTGGGTTCTCTGCTCTTTCCTGAGCCATTAAATTCATTGATGCAAAAAGTAACATCAACAGTACATTTATTCTCTTCATAATTCTCCTTAAATAACAGTTTGAATTTATTAAATTTTCCTATTGTAATTCATAGTTCACGTACATTTTGCCTAACACTAAAATATGCGATTCCATTTGAGACTCGTTCACAAGTGAGGTTTAACCGGAACCTTATATGGGCCTCTGACATCAGCAACTACATCTGGAGTACGATCGGCAATTTTAGCAAGAGTCCTTGGATCGTTACAGCGGAAATGGCGTAGTTCACCAGTATTTAGATCGACCGTGCGCTGCTTACAACCTGCCATAAAATATGGGAGCATTTCCCCTTTGACTTCATTAAACAGTTTTCCAAGAAAGATTGCATCGTTATCCTTTTTTTGTCTGTAGCTGTAAACGGTTGGTACGAGAGGCCACTTATTCATTTTTTTTAAATTCATACTATGTCGTCCTGAAAAAGTCTACAGTTATTATTAAATCCTGCGGTAAGTTTATCGTTGTCTCTTTCATTTATGTTTGATGTGTATCGTTGTTATTCAACCCTCTCCGGTTCAGGAAATTGCCTCATAGGAGAGTACCTGATGTAGCTGTCAAACACCTCTTTAACTGGACCAACAACCCGCGGGTCTTTTGAGCGTTGGAGTTCCCCCATCAATTTTTCTTTCATGCTGTTTTCTATTGATGCGTACTCTGCATCTCCTGCAAGATTGTTTAGGCAATAGGGATCTTCCGTAACATTGTATAGCTCTACCTCGGGCCTTTTACCGTGTGCCAACGCGAAATACTTCGCAGTCTCCTGGTCTTCGTGATTTTCAATGATATAGGTTTTCGATGGGCAATCATCAATGTCAGTAAATGCTCCTTCGCTCATGTATTTTCCGTTTTTGTTAAGGCCATACATAGGCCATAATTTGGTTGAATCTTTGGGGTTATAACGCTGCGGCGCACCCGCAGGCCATCGTTTTGATTCAACATTCCAGATATAAATAAACTCTTTATTGCGGAGAACCCTTTGGGGGTATCCCCAGTTTAGGAAACGGGAGCTTGAGTGCCTTTCGCGACCTGCAAGCACAAATTCCCTGGTGTCGTCTACAACACCTTGTTTTTCGCTTCGTAGAATATTAAGAATACTTCTGCCAGAAATGGGCAACATACCTTCAGGACTAGTTCCAGTAAGTTCAAGAATTGTAGGCGCAAGGTCTGCAAAACCTACTGGGTCTTCAACGACCCTTTTCCCAGGAAAACCCTTAGGGTAACTTACAGCAAAAGGAACGTGGACACCATATTCAAAACAATTTGCTTTAGCACGGGGAAAGGGCATACCATTGTCTGCTGTTACAATAACGATGGTGTTGTCAAGCTCGCCAATGCTGTCAAGATAATTCAACATTCGCTGAAGATGGAGGTCAAACCACTCAATTTCAACTGCATAATCTAAGAGATCACCTCGAATCTCTTCGTTATCAGGAAGGAATTTAGGTACCGTCACATCGCTTAGTTTTTTGCCCATCTTTTTCCAGGAACCTTTTTCGTATGCTCTATGTGGTTCTTTGGCACCATACCAGAAAAAGAAAGGCTTGTCTTCCTTGACGTTATCTACAAAATATTTGAAATTTTCAGCATAATTTGTTTTACTGATACCGCTGGCAACACGCTCATCGGCTCCTTTCGTATAGCTAATACTGCTATGTTCAATTCCACCTGCATCAGATTCTCGCCAAAGCGAATCGTTTTCATCACGCGCATATTGGAATGGACTAACTCCTTTACCAGTTCTTCCGGTTGAGTAACCATTTTTTTCTAACAGGTCAATAAATGGAACATACTTCTTTAGCCATGAAGAAGCATGTTGACCGGACTGCTCATTTTGCCAATGATGTCGACCGGTAACAAGTGAACTCCTTGATGGCGCACACCCTGGAGAACCTGCGTAACAATTCGAAAAATAGACACCATCGCGAGCAATCCTATCAAATGCAGGGGTTCTAACGTAATTGCAGCCTGCGAAACTCGTATGTTGAAACGATTGATCATCACTAATTGCAAACAAAATATTAGGGCGTTTTTGTTTAGCGGTTTCTTTTTGGCAACCCATGCAAGAAATTAACAGTAATGCCCCAAAAAACAGTTTATTTAGCTTATTCATATTATTTAGTGTTTTTGAAATCATTAACCACAATGGTCCCGGCTATGAGTAGATGCGTGATTTGACGATTAGCTTTGCAAGTACACACCAAACTGAAAATCCTCGCGGATTTTCAGAAGTAAGCGAGAATAAGCAATTACTTAGAGCCATTGTACTTTCGTGATTCATTCTATTTATTTTTTTCGAATCCAAAACTAAATTCTTTGGAATAAGCATGTTCCTTATCCATAATATTAGCAATCTGTTCTAGGATTTTAGGATTTTCCTCTGCGACATTAGTTACTTCACTAGTATCAGAAGTTAAATTGTAGAGTTCAATAGGAGCATTTGGGTTATTATCCATATGTAATCGTACGCCTTTCCAGTTTCCTAGTCTTACTGCTTGTTTACCTCCTTCCTCTAAAAACTCCCAGTATAAATGACTATGATTTTCTTGTTCTTTACCTAATAATTCAGGCAAAAATGAAATTCCGTCTGTACTTTGAGGTTTTTTTAAGTTTACAATTTCACATACAGTTGGTAAAAAATCCCAAAAAGCTGAAATATGATTAGAAGTAGAATTTGCTTTTATTTTATTTGGCCAGTATGCAATCATAGGCACACGTATCCCACCTTCATACAAATCTCGTTTGTAACCTCTCAAGGAGCCTTTGCTATTAAAATAATTTGGATCTGCCCCACCTTCTTGATGCGGACCATTATCCGAGGTGAAAATGATTAAGGTATTATCTGCAATACCCAGTTCTTCAACTTTTGCTCTAATCTCACCAACTTGTTTGTCCAATAAATAAATTATAGCAGCAAATGCGGCATGAGACTCTTTTTGAGAACCATAGCCCCCATTTTTATACTGCGCACCTTCATCTATTCCATAAAATTCTTTTTCAGGTAATAGTTTCCCTCGAAATTTTGTCATATACTCTTCTGGAGCTACAAGTTCTGCATGAGGAATAATTGAGGGGTAATACATAAAAAAAGTAGTGTCTTTATTCTTTTCGAGGAATGTTATAGCTTTCTCATGAATAATATCTGGGGCATAATTACCTGTTTTTCTTCCTTCATTTCCTTTTAATATCTCTTTGTGTCCATTGTGCCACAAATGATAAGGGTAATAATTATGGCCAATTCTTTGACAGTTAAATCCATAAAATTCATCAAACCCCTGATTATTTGGATCTCCTTCAGAAGATGGATAACCTAAGCCCCATTTTCCAAAAGCACCTGTTACATATCCTTGAGATTGTAAGAGTTCAGCAACTGTCACCATTGAAGAATCTAAAGGATATTGTCCTTCAGGTTGAATTTCTCTATTTCCGCGAATGAAAGTATGGCCTGTATGCATCCCTGTCATTAAAGAGGAACGAGAAGGTGCACACACAGTTGAGCCTGAATAATGTTGAGTGAAAAACATTCCATCCTTTGATAATTGGTCAATATTGGGTGTTTGAAACTTTAGCTGACCAGTCAGACTTAAATCACCGAAACCTAAATCATCTGCCAGAATATAAATGATATTAGGTTTTCGTTTTTGACTAATTTCATTGGTATTTTTTTGCTTGGCACAAGCACTAATTGTAAACAATAAAATAATTAGGGTAAATGTTTTTATTACTTGAATCATATTCTATATCCTATATCCCTTTTGTTATACTTATTCGTTTTTCATAGTTCAATTTTCATATTGAGGGTTTAGCTGTTTGGGAATTGGCGCATTTGTTTCATCCCACCATTTTTTTAGATCATTCAACATTTCTTCCGTTTTCTCAGGTTCCTTTATTGCAAGATTATTTCTTTCACCAATGTCTTGAGCTAAATCATAAAGTTCAACTTCGTCATTTTCAAAATAATAGTGTAGCTTCCAATTCTTATACATTACTACAGAACCTGGACGTGTTCTAAATAAGGAATCACGGTTTTCATTATCATGAACATGATATGCTTCCAAATAGATAGGAAAATGCCAATATAACGGGCGGTCTAATTTATCTGATTTCTCTTTTAAAATTGAAGAGAGATTAGTTCCATCCAACTTTAACTGATCATTATTGATTTCAGCAAATTCTAATAGGGTTGGAAATATATCCAAATTAGTAATTGGTACATCACTTGTAGAACTTGCTCTTATCCTGTCTTTCATTACAAAGAAAAAAGGTTCACGAATACCTCCCTCATAATAACTTCCCTTACCTGCTCTTAAAGGGTGTTGTTTGGTAATACCATATAAACCGCCATTATCAGAAGTGAAAACAATAAAAGTATTCTTGAATATTCCTCTTTCCTTTAATTTTGAAATCAACAATCCAACGTTTCTGTCAAGATTTTCCACCATAGTGGCATACTTAGGATTTTCTTGACCATTCCAATGAGGTTTTTGTTCATATTTTTCTAGCAGCTCATTTATTGGTTGTATTGGGGTATGTACTGCATAGGGAGAGTAATATAGAAAGAATGGCTGTTGGATAGTATCTACCATTTCTAAGGTTTTCTCCATTATTAAATCAGTTAGATGTTGATCTTTGCCGCCTTCAATGTCAACATTCTTATATGGTGGGTAATAACTTTTTGGATGACCATTATGTCCACCGCCGATATTTATATCAAACCCAAATTCTAACGGATTTTCACTTAAATGCCACTTTCCTGCATGACAAGTTATGTAACCATTCTGATTTAAGATTTCAGGAATTACCTTATGTTTTTTAGATAATGTGACGGTGTTTTCGGTGGATATAAGTTTCCGGTCTATCGAAGCTCCTCTTTCAGATGAATTCACTGTATAGATTCCATGACGAGGTGTCCACTTACCTGTCATTAAAGAAGCTCTACTTGGAGCGCAATTTGCGGATGCTGCATATCCATTCATGAATACCATACCCAAACTGGCCAAACTATCAATATTGGGCGTCTCATAATATTCACTCCCCATAAATCCTACATCTTTCCAGCCCATATCATCAACATTTATTATCACAATATTGGGTTTGGCTTCTCTTGAGGTATTATAATGACATGAACTAATTGATACTAGTAGAGCTGAGATTATGAAAATTTCAAATTTCATTTTAGCACTTTACATTTTTTTAGTTTTTATGAGTGACCTGTTCGAATAAATTAACAGACTTTAAATAGCCGATTACTTTTACTTCTGATTCTTTTCAATCATTCTTCTGGCAAACTAACCTGTACTGGTTAATTCTGAATTAAATACCGATTAAGAGGGAGTGAATCGATTTCAATTGTCCATTTTTCTTTGCTTCTATGCAAAAGAAACCTTGGCCGTTTAACAATTATTTCATGGTTATTAACTTTGGATAGCTTGGATAATGCTTTTTAACAAATGGACGATTTTATCCCAACCTCATTTTAACTGAGGTAATTCGATAAGTTTTTAAGGTGAAGTTGAAATTGCCGCAATTATTTGGGGGAAACATTACCACGGCCAACTAAGGTGTGTTTAAAAAACCGGTCGCTCTTTAGCCGTTAGCTTTTGGCCACTGGCTAATAAATGCAATGCGTTCAAACGTGGAAAAAAATCCTTTTGCAAAAGGATAAAATTCTGTCCAAAAATAAAGTTCACTTGTAAACAACTTCATTTTAATCAGTTCTTAAGGCCATATTAATTGGCACTAGATATTTTAGCCAGTATCAGATATAACAAGACTCCATGTTAGATATCTGATCATAATTTACCAGATAAAAATATAAGTACAATGGTACGTTCAAAAAGTGTTTTTATGAATAAAACAACTAGTATCCTTTCATTAATATTAAGCCTGTTCATTACCAATTTGAATGTTGAGGGAATCATGGTATGCAAATAAAGGAAAGTACAGATAAATTTGATGTAATAATAGTAGGCTCCGGTGCAGGTGGAGGAATGGCTACAAAAATTCTTTCAGAAGCAGGTTTAAGCGTTGCAGTATTAGAGGCAGGCCCATATTTTGATCCAGCATCCCCAAAAGATATGACGCAATTAAAACCAACGTGGAAATCGCCACGCAGAGGTGCTAGAACCACTAGAGCCTTTGGTGATTTTGATGCCGCTTATGGCGGTTGGGAGATAAAAGGAGAACCATATACCAGAGCACCAGGAACAAAATTTGAATGGTTTAGATCTCGAATGCTTGGTGGCAGGACCAATCATTGGGGACGTATTTCATTACGGTTCGGTCCATTGGATTTTAAGCGGAAAAGTTTTGATGGCTTAGGAGATGATTGGCCGATTTCGTATGATGATGTAAAGCCATATTATGACAAATTAGATAAATTAATAGGTGTTTTTGGAAGTAAAGAAAATATTTTGAATGAGCCCGATGGGTTCTTTTTACCACCGCCTAAACCTAGATTGCATGAACTGTTTTATATTAAAGGGGCTAGAAATGCCAATATCCCTGTAATTCCTTCTCGAAAATCAGTATTAACTAAGGCAATAAACAAAGATAGAGCGGTGTGTTTTTATTGCGCTCAATGCAATAGATCATGTTTTGCTTATGCCGATTTTTCATCAGGTTCATGTCTTATTTTTCCAGCTCAAAAAGCAGGAGGGCAAATCACACTTTTTAATGATTCAATGGTTAGAGAAGTGCTGACAGATAATTCGGGAAAGGCCTTAGGCGTTATTTTTATTAATAAAAAGAACAGAAAAGAGTATCAATTAAATGCGAAAGTGGTAGTACTTGCCGCATCGGCATGTAGTACAGCCAGAATATTACTGAATTCTAAAAGTAAATTCCATAAAAATGGTTTGGGAAATAGTAGTGGCCTAATTGGTAAATATCTACATGATTCTACGGGGACGAGTAGATCTGCTATTATTCCAGAGTTAATGAATCGAAAGAAGTCATATAACGAGGATGGCGTTAGAGGAATGCATGTTTATACCCCTTGGTGGGGGAACGATCAAAAATTGGATTTTCCCAGAGGATATCATATCGAGATTTCCGGAGGAATGAAAAATCCATTGTATGGTTTTGGCTTTGATTTAGATCTTTTAAATGAATATGTCGGAAAAGAAGTTGGTGGATATGGCGATAAATTGCGAGACGATGTTAAAAGCGTCTATGGATCTGTTATAAACCTTGCGGGTCGAGGAGAAAGTATTCCCGTAGAAAGTAATTATTGCGAAATTGATGAAGACGTAGTTGATGAATGGGGTATACCCGTTTTAAAATTTCATTATAAATGGAGTAAGCATGAGTTAAATCAAGCAAAACATATGCATCAAACTTTTGAAGAAGTTTTTGATGGCATGGGTGCTATGGTATTAGGAAAAACACCTGGTGAAGAAAAAGAATTTGGTTTAGAGACACCGGGTAGAATTATACATGAAGTAGGTACTACTAGAATGGGTGATGACCCAAAGAAATCGGTAACGAATAAATTTCAACAATTACACGATATAGAAAATGTTTTTATTGTGGACGCTGGGCCTTTTGTTTCGCAGGCTGATAAAAATCCAACTTGGACCATATTGGCCTTGTCATGGAGAGCCTGTGATTATATTATCAAAGAATTGAAAAGTCAAAACATATAAACCGGAATTATATGGATAGAAGAGATACAATTAAATCACTGTTTTTAGGTTCAATGGGGGCTGGTTTGGCATTAAATGGTTGTACAACCAAAGAGGGTGCAGAAATCAGTGAATTGGATATTGAAGAATTGCCATTGTATGGTAGAACGGAGTCTGAATTAGTTAGAGATCAATCGATAATGGCAGAGGATTTTTTTACAGGACACGAATTACTGACCGTTGCCACTTTGTGTGATATCATTTTGCCTGTAAATAAAGATTTTGGAGGGGCCATCGATTCAGGAGTTACGGAGTTTATAGATTTTATTGTAAAAGATATGCCAGAGCATCAAGTACCCATAAGAGGAGGTGTTATGTGGTTGGATGGATTTAGTAATAAGTTGTTCAACAAAGAATTTATAAGTTGTTCTGAACAGGAACAAATCACAATGTGCGATCAAATAGCGTATCCTAAAAAAACAAAGCCCGCATTAAAACCTGGTGAACATTTTTTTACAAGGATGCGTCAATTAACCTTAACAGGATATTTTACCTCAAAAATGGGAATTGAAGAATTGGGTTATAAAGGAAATACACCAAATATTTGGGATGGGATTCCTGAAGATATTCTCAAGGATTATTCTGTAAAGTATGAAGATGAATGGCTGGCTAAATGTGTAGATCAATCCAAACGACAGGATATTGCAGTGTGGGACAACGAGGGGAATTTAATCAGTAAATAATATGACTCCTTATTACTTAAAATCATTAAATGAAATCAAAATCATGCAAAAATTAGTACTACCATTATTAATAGCAGTAACAACAGGATTATTCTCTAACACTTATGCGCAAAAATCAAAAGTAGAAGGCACTTATTCTTACATCGCTACAAACAAATACGAGCATGATAGAACTGGAATGATTGAAATAACCAAATCCGATTCTAAATATACAGTAGTTATTTCTCCTGATGAAGGTACACCGACAAACTTAACAGATGCAAAAGTGAGTAAAAATGTTGTTACCGGCTATATGCCAATAGAGGGAGATGAAATTGAAATTTCTATGAAAATTGAAAAAGATACTATCCTAGGTACTGCTCTACTGCCTGATGGAACCGAATATAGAATCAACGCAAAAAGAAAAAAGAAATAGGCTGTTTTTCAGTTTATTTTAAAACGTCGAAACTCTGACCAAAATCATGGGACAAATTTTTAAATTATGTAGTTTTTTATTAGTAGTGTGTTTGCTGATATCATGCGCGTCTAAAGAAGAAAAAGTATTGGTCTTTAGCAAAACGGCTGGTTATAGGCATGGCTCTATAGAAACTGGAATAGCTGCCATAAAAAAAATAGGTGAAGAAAAGGGGTATAAAATAACTCACACAGAGAATGCAAGGTATTTTGTTGAAGATTCTTTAAAGCAATATGGAGCTGTTATTTTTTTAAATACCACAGGTAATTTATTGAACATCCCTCAACAATCAGAATTTGAGCGCTATATTCAAGCAGGCGGTGGTTATATAGGAATTCATGCTGCAACAGATGCTGAATATGATTGGCCATGGTACAATAAGTTGGCAGGTGCTTACTTTGCGGGTCATCCGAGTATTCAAAATGCAACCTTAAATGTTCATGATAAAACGCATGCTTCAACTTCATTTATGAACAATACTGAAGAATTCAAGGATGAGTGGTACAATTTTAAAAATATAAACCCCGCTATTAATGTCTTATTAGAAATTGATGAGAGTTCGTATGAAGGAGGAGAGAATGGTGAGCATCATCCTATGGCATGGTTTCATGAATATGACGGTGGTAGAGCATTTTATACGGGAATGGGGCATACCAACGAGTCTTTTGAAGATGCTAGAATGCTCGATCATTTGACGGGTGGAATAGAATATGCTATTGGAAATAATACATTAAACTATGCCTTAGCCAAAACGCTAAAAATTGAAGACATTCCTCAAGAAAATAGGTTTGTAAGAACCATTCTGGATTTTAACCTTAACGAGCCTATGGAAATAGATGAACTGCCAGGAAAAGGTATTTTATTTGTTGAACGTAGAGGCGCATTAAGATTATATGATTTTGCAGAAGGGAGAACTAAAACATTAGCACAGGTCGAATTGTTTTACGGAAATGAGGATGGCCTGTTAGGAATTGCCGTAGACCCTAATTACACCGAAAACAATTGGATTTATTTATTTTACTCACAAGCGGAAGAACACAATCAGCGTGTATCTCGATTTGATTTAGTAGATGAGAAATTAATATTAGAATCAGAAAAAACATTGTTGGAGTTCGCAGCAATTAGAAGTTGTTGTCATAGTGGAGGCGCTTTAGAATTTGGACCAGATGGCAACTTATTTGTTTTTAATGGTGATAATACAAATCCATTTGCGTCAGATGGTTATGCACCGATTGATGAGCGAAAGGGAAGAGAATCATGGGATTCACAAAAATCCGCAGGAAATGCGAATGACTTGAGAGGTGCTATTTTAAGAATCAAGCCTGAAAATGATGGTACGTATTCTATTCCTAAAGGAAATCTATTTCCAGAAGGAACCACCGGAACTAAACCAGAAATTTATGTAATGGGTGTTCGGAATCCTTTTAGAGGTTCTATTGACAGAGAAACAGGATATTTATATTGGGGAGATGTTGGGCCAGATGCTGGAAAAGACCACCCAACAAGAGGTCCTAAAGGAATGGGGGAATTTAACCTAGCAAAGAAAGCGGGGTACTATGGATGGCCATATAGTAGAGGGGATAATCAAATGTATTTCGATTATGATTTTACCACTGAAAAATCAGGAGAAAAATTTGATCCAAACCATATCGTAAATAATTCTCCAAACAACACTGGAATACAAGAATTACCTCCTATTCAAGAATCTATGATTTGGTATGGATATGGTAAGTCAGATGAATTTCCTTGGTTAGGAAAAGGTGGTGTTAATCCAATGGCTGGTCCTGTTTTTCATAAAAGTCAGTTTGAATCAGGAACAAAAACATTCCCTAGTTATTTTGAAGACAAACTCTTTATTTACGAATGGATGCGTGATTGGATTTATATAATAAACTTAGATGAAAATCACAATTATAAAAGCGCTGAACGTTTTATGCCAAATTCAGAATTTAACCATCCTATGGATATGTTATTTGGGAGCGATGGTAATATGTACCTATTAGAATATGGAAGAAGTTGGAATACCCAAAACCTAGATGCCAGACTTAATAAGATTAGTTTTAAGAGTGGAAACAGAGAACCTGTAGCTAAAATTAATATTGATAAAAAAATAGGTTCAGCCCCATTAACTGTTAATTTTTCAGGAACCGAATCCTTTGATTTTGATAATGATAAATTGAGTTATTCATGGAAATTTTTAGATGATAACACAGCATCATCTGGAGCAGAAACTTCTCATACTTTTAAAAAAGAAGGAGCATATACGGTTACCCTAACTGTTAAAGATAAAAGCGGCGCAATTGCTACTGCAGAAACAACGATTTTGGTAGGTAACGACCCTCCAGTAGTTAGTATTGAATTAAATGGCGATACAAATTATTGGGATAACAAAAAATTGGATTATAAGGTTATTGTGAATGACAACCAAGATGGAACTACAACCAATGGCTCTATAGCCGCTGAAGATGTACAAGTTACCTTTAACTATATACCACAAGGCGAGGATATTATTTTGGCCACAGTAGGACATCAAAAAAATACAGTGCCTAAAGGCAGACAAATAATTGATGGGCTAGATTGTAAAGTATGCCATGCTACTGATCTTAGAATTGCTGGCCCTAGTTATATGGAAATTGCTGGGAAATATGATAAAAAAGATATTGGAAAACTTGCCGCCAAAATAATAAAAGGAGGATCAGGCGTTTGGGGAGAAAATCCAATGTCTGCACATCCAGAATTGAGCCTTGAAGATGCTAAGACCATTATGTCTTATATTTTAACTTTAAGCGATAAAAAAACACCCATAAAATCTTTACCGCTTCAGGGGTCAATCAACTTTACGGAGCATATTGAAAAAGAAGTTGCAGGTAAGTATATTTTAATGGCATCGTATCGCGATAAAGGAGATGAAGGTCAGCCGAACTCTTCAATTTCTACAAGAGAGCAAATTATATTTACGCCCCCAACTTATTCTTACATCGCTTCAAACGAAAACGTGGATGATGATATAACTGGAACGATTGAAGTCATCAAATCTGATGCTACATATAAAGTAGTCATTATTCCTGATGGTGGTACAGCGACAAATTTAACAGATGTAAAAGTGAGTAAAAATGTTGTTACCGGGGCTATGGTAGCTGAAGGAACTAAAATTGAAATGTCCTTGAAAATTGAAAATGATACGATCGTAGGTACTGCTATACTGCCAGATGGCATCGAATTTAAAATCTACGCTAAAAGAAAAAATAATTAGAAATCATGCAAAAATTAGTACTGCCATTATTAATAGTAGTAACAACAGGATTATTCTCTAACATTTATGCGCAAGTAACTCCAGATTATGTAAATGTAAAAGATTATGGAGCGGTAGCCGATGGAGCAGTAGATGACACGAAAGCAATACAAGAAGCACTCAATGATGCCGTAAATAAAGGTGGAATTTGTTTTCTTCCTGCAGGAAAATATAGATTAGACCATACCCTAATTGTTCCAGCCGGAGTTACACTTAAAGGTTCCTATGACGGAATTCCGCGTTCGATGGCTCCTATAGGTACGGTTTTAAATATCTATGGAGGTAAAGGGAATGCAGAAGCGCAACCTACAGTTACACTAAAGAACAATGCATCAATTAAAAATTTATTGATTAATTATCCTGAACAACAAATATTACCTAAAGTCATTCCATATCCATGGACCATACAAGTTGACGGGGAAATGTGCCAGGTAGTTGACGTGACTATGACCAATCCTTACCAGGCGATTGATGCTGGATCTAAAGTAAATGAGTTACATCTTATACGTAATGTCTATGCTTGCCCGCTTAAAACAGGAATTTATGTTGACCAGTGTTATGATGTTGGTCGCTTAGAGAATGTACATTTTAATCCAAATTTTTGGAAACGTACTGGTTTGGAACAAACATTACCAACACCGCCAGCTGATTACAAAGGTGGAGAGGATAAATTCTGGAACGATATCTTAGTTCCTTATTTACAGGAAAACTTAATTGGCTTTAAAATTGGAAGAACAGATTGGGAATACATCAGTAACAGTTTTGTGATTTTCGCCAAAATTGGCTTTCTATTTGATGATTTTGGACATGGTGAAGGAAATGCTTTAGTAACACAATCAGGCTCTGATATTGGACCAATCGGCGTGCAAATAAATAAGGTGCAGAGTTATTCTGGCGTTCAGTTTGCAAATTGTCAGTTTATGTCAACCATAAAAGTAGGCCCAGAAAACAAGGGACCTGTTAAGATTTCAAACAGCGGATTTTGGATAATTGGTAAAACCGACGAGCAGGTTATTAATGAAGGCTCCGGGACAGTGATTCTCAATGCTTGTCACTTTAGCGATTGGGATATTCAGAATAAAGGAACTGCCTGCATAAGGGCAAGCAACGGAAGACTTATTGTTAGCAATTGTGAGTTTAGCAGACCTTGGACGGGTTCTGTTTATGCAAAAAAGACAGCAGTGTTGCTTGAGAAAGATTTTATTTCAGGCAGTATTTCGACGAATCTGTTTCATAACGATTCTATTGAAAATAACTCAAACGGAAAAGTAGCCCTATTCGCAAATGTTTTTGAAGACTATAGCGATAAGATTGCTGTTACAAAAATTCTTCTAAAAGATTTTTGTTCTCAATACGAACTGAATTTATCAGAGGTAGTTTCTGCTTTAAAAAATATTGGTATTTCTGCGAGTGCTGAGATGACCATAGGAGAAATTACGAAAAAAAACAATATAAGTCCTATGGATTTATACAAAATGGTATCGAATTAATAAGCAATATAGACACATGAAACGAAGATCAATGGTAAAATCCATGGGAGCAGTCTCTCTTGGAATGATAACACCAGCCTTTGCAAATGGAGAAAGACTAGTGGAACCTTATAAAATAAAAGAAGAAAGTATAACTACTGAGATATTGGTAGTAGGTGGAGGTACTGCAGGGACTATTGCCGCCATCCAGGCAGGACGGGCAGGTGCAAAAACAGTGTTGATAGAAAGTGGGAGTCAACTCGGAGGAACAACTACCACCGGAGGAGTCGCTTTTCCAGGCATATTTCACGCCTGGGGTAAACAGATCATTGGAGGAATCGGCTGGGAACTGGTCATGGACTGCGTACAACTGAATGGCGGTAAACTCCCAAACTTCTCTATCTTACCTGATAGCCATTGGAAGCATCAAGTGACGGTAAATGCGCCTTTATACACTTTGCTTGCTGAAGAGAAATGTTTGGAAGCGGGTGTCAACATTCGTTATTATGAAACTCCAACGCATATTGAATTTAACAAAGGAAAATGGCTAGTAGAGACTGTGGGAAAAGGAACTAAGACCCAAATCGTCTGTAACCAGGTGATTGATTGTACTGGCAATGCATTGATTGCCTCCATGGCTGGTTATGATGTACTAAGAGAAGCAGATACTCAACCGGGTTCACTGGTATACCGGATTGGAGGATATGACTATGATTCGCTTGACCTGAGCGAAATTCCACAAAAATACCACGGCTACCTCAGACAAAATATGCTGGAAAGCCAAACCAGAACAAGTCGGGAACATACATTTGTACCTTATGGGTATGTGTATGTGCCTGGCGCGGATTCTACAACATCTGAAACACATACCAAAGCAAACCAGCAAGGAAGGACGACATTGTTAGATCTGATTCGTACATTAAAATCGTTTCCTGGGTGTGAAAACATAAGAATATTGGATTTGAAAACGGAAACCGCCGTAAGGGAAACCTATCGAATAGATGGGGAATATAAAATGACACAAAAGGATTATGTAGAAGGAAAAGTCTTTGAGGATTCCTTGTCACATTCGTTTTATCCTATCGACCTCCATAGGGAAGGGAAATCTATCTATCAAGAGTTCCTTAAACCCGATATCGTAGCAAGCGTTCCGCTTAGGTCATTGATCCCCAAAAACAGCCAGAACTTTCTTGTAGCAGGACGATGTGTTAGCAGTGATAGGTTGGCTAATTCAGCCCTACGAGTACAAGCCTCCTGTATGGGTATGGGGCAATCTGCTGCTGCTGCAGCGGTACTGGCAAGCAAACATGGAATTACGCCAGCTAATGTTCCGCTCGAGGATATAAAACGTTTGTTAAAAGACCATGGTGCTATCCTTCCAGAGAAGGCCTAAATATCTTTGATCATGATCGCCATGAATGGGCCTGATGTTAATCGCTATATACTATTTGCAGGACTACTACTAATCACTGTTTCTAGCTCTTTTCTATCCGAAAAAGAGAAGCTGAAGTATACACAAAACGCTACAATAGCACTGGGTGATGAGCAGAAGCCGACACTTGTAGTGGCCTTTAGCGATACCCTGGATACTGACTCACTTTATTTAGTGAAAACAAAAGAAGGTGTACTTGTACATTACTTCAAAAATATTCAAACAGAAGTTTGTTTTGATCAGGAGTGTCGCCTACTAGAAATTACCGTTTATTGGAATGTCACAGGGAGGTATTTAGGTTTTGAATTGCCAAAAGGGGAGTTTTTGAGTAAACATAATCATGAACCTTTTATAGCCAGCGAGTACGAAAGGTTGAACGATTTATTAGCCAATCCCAATTTGCCACTTGGCCATATTTCTTTTGAAAAATTAATAACACTACCAGAATCGAAAGAAGAATCTATCGACGGAGTGTCCGGAGCCACCACGCAGGAAGTTTCAAAAATGGTAGTAAAAGGAGCGGCATATACGACCTATACTTTATGGAATGCAGTCTATGGACCTTCAAAAGATAGGGTTCAGCAAATCACAGCAAAATATTTAGATGCTCATCTGGCCGTTTTGATTTTAGGAAGCCCGGTACCAACAGACAAAATTTGGGTATTGGATCGCATTGATCAATCAGTGCCCCTTGATCCAGCGTTAGAAGGCAAATTTATCGATTTGGTCTCTGGTGAAGATTATTATTTGGCGTATACCACAATCAACACCATTAGTAAAGTGCATCTAGGTTCTGACACCTTGCAATTGGGTTTGTTTTGGAAGTATGAAAAAGCGAACCATAGCATTCAGAAAATGCTCGTTCAGAAATTGATGGAAGCGCCACATTTAAATCCACAAATTGTAGCAAATGCCAGAAGTCTTTTAAATCAATTGAACGGCAGGCAATTAGGAGATATGTTAGGTTTGTTTTCAAACCATGATGTATATGATTCTAAAACTTTATTGATCGTCTCAGAAATTCTGAAGACAGATAATCGATTCGTATCTGGCCAGGCGTACAAGTATTTGGAAGACTCAAACACCTCAGATGAGGCAATTGTTGAGCTGATGAACAACTACATTTCGTCAAGAAGGATGCACTAAAGATGAAAAAAATAGCATTTAAAATGAAAAGTAAATTACTTGTATTATTGAGTTTGGCTTTCGCTTTATTTAGTTGTCAGCAACGGAATAAAGCGAAAATTATAAGTACACCAGTTACAAAACCAAATATTGTCATGATACTTTCCGATGACCAGGCATGGGATGATTATGGTTTTATGGGACACGACATAATAGAAACGCCAAATTTAGATAAATTGGCTTCACAAAGTGTGGTGTTTAAAAGAGGGTATGTACCAACTCCTGTTTGCCGGCCCTCTCTCATGACTTTGGCAACCGGACTTTATCCGCATCAGCACAAAATTACCGGGAATGACCCCAAAGGAGGTTTTAGAAATGCGGAATTTCCCCGTGAAGAATTGTTGAATAATATTGATACCATTCCCTCATTGCAAAAGATATTGGCAGCGCAAGGATACCTTACGCATCAATCAGGAAAATGGTGGGAGGGCGATTTTAAAAGAGGTGGCTTTACACATGGAATGACAGCAGGTGAACGTCATGGTGACAAGGGATTAGATATTGGCCGCAAAGGCATGGACTCAGTATTTAATTTTATAGAACATGCCGGGTCAAAGGACAAACCATTTTATGTTTGGTATGCGCCATTTCTACCACACATGCCTCATAACCCACCAGATAGTTTGTTTCAAAAATATGCCGATAAAGTAGATTCAGAGCACCTTGCACGCTATTATGCCATGGTAGAATGGTTTGATCTAACCTGCGGTGAATTGATTGATTACCTCGATGAGAATGGACTCAGAGAAAATACCTTAATCTATTATGTTTGTGACAATGGTTGGATACAAAACCCGGATAAACCAAAATTTGACATGCGAAGTAAACAAACACCTATGGAAGGCGGAGTGAGAACGCCCATCATGTTTTCTATGCCCGGGACTTTAAAGCCTTCATCAAGAAAAGAACTGGTTTCCAGTATTGATATTTTACCAACTATTTTGGGTGCTGTCAATATGGAGGTTCCACAAAATTTGCCTGGATTGAATTTATGGGACAATTTAAAAAGGGAAAAAGAAATTGATAGAAACATCGTTTTTGGAGAAGCTTATGGACATGACATCATAGACAAAGACAATCCTGAAGCTTCGCTAGGATACCTCTGGTGTATTGAAGAGGATTGGAAATTAATCCTGTCTTATGATGGTGCCCTTGAAGGAGAAAATGGTGGATATGATTTCACTCATGATGAAGTGAGAAGTGAACCCATAAGACTTTACGAGATTACAGAAGACCCTTTTGAAAAGAAGAATTTAGCGAGTGAATACCCTGATAAAGTTCAGCTATTAAAAGAAAAAATTGAGGCGTGGTATCCTTTGAGAGAACGCAGATTACTAATTTCAAAAATTAGTAAAGAGTAATATGAGACAACTTGAGAAAACACTTCTTTTTCTAATTTTATTGAGTGCATGCCATTTTGTAAATGGCCAGGAGGTTCTCAATCTTTATAAAGATGGAAAAATTCCAAACGCCATAAAGACTGATAATAGTGAACTTATTGAAAATGGAATCGCAAAAAATGTATCCATACCACAACTGCTGGTGTATAGGCCGAAAATGGGGAATAGTAATAAAACAGCCGTTTTAATTTGTCCGGGGGGAGGATATGGTGTCTTAGTAATGGGAAGGGCTTTTGAGATTGCAGAAGAACTTACAAAGAATGGTGTTACTGCTTTTGTTCTTAAATATCGCTTGCCTAATGATAAATGGATTAAAGACAAATCAATTGGTCCCATTCAGGATGCACAAAGGGCCATGCAAATAATAAGGAAACAGTATAAAAAATGGGTCATTGATCCAAATAAAGTTGGAGTAATGGGCCCCTCTGCCGGAGGTCATTTGGCAGCAAGCTTAAGTTATTTATATGATCACGATTTCACTGATCGAAATAGGGGGATGAATTTACGTCCCGATTTTTCCATTTTGATTTACCCTGTCATTTCCATGGATACAGTTTATGCACACATGGGATCCCGTACTAATTTACTGGGGGTAAACCCATCAACAAAAAAGCAAGAACTTTTTTCACTCGAAAAAAATGTGAATGCAGATGCTCCACCAACTTTCATACTTCATGCAAATGATGACAAAACAGTTTCGATCGAAAATTCGCTAATGCTTTATGAGGCATTACGAGCAAATAAAGTAGCGGTAGATATGCGTGTGTTTTCTTCCGGGGAACATGGATTTAATATGGGGATTGCCAAAAATAGATGGTTGCCTTTATGTATAGAATGGCTTTCGGACAATGCATACTTAAACAAGTAGGGTGAGTTTTATATAGTAGATAGATCTCCAGATAAACCAAAATTTGACACACGAACTAAGAAAACTTTTTAATTGGAATGCAATTCCTTTAAATAAAAATTAAACAAATGAAAAAAGTGAATAAAATGCTCATCTTATTTATAAGTATCCTCTCTTTATTATCGTGTAATCAGAGCGACAAAATAGATTATAGTCCGATAGATTTAAAGTGTGAATATACGCTAAATCCCATTGGCGTTGATGCCGATGCACCTCGATTCACATGGCAACTACCTTCTTATTCTCAGATTAAGACGCAAATGTTTTATCAACTTTTCGTAGGAACTGATTCTGTAGCTATAAAACAAGGCAAATCTTTGGTTTGGAATAGTGGGAAAATGGAATCAGATGCCAATCTGGTAGCCTATAGTGGAGATCAGCTGATGCCAAATACGCGATATTATTGGGCCGTAAAAGTTTGGGGTGCAAAAGGACATGAGAGTTCTTTTTCAGACCTTGCCTCGTTTCAGACTGGATTAAAAGGCAAGTGGAGTGCCAAGTGGATTACTGATGTAGAAGATACAAATGAAAAACGAGCGCCCTATTTTCGAAAAGAAATAAAAACCCAAACCCCTGTTGCAAAGGCAACGGTGTATTTGGCTTCTGCCGGTTTGCATGAGTTAGAAATCAATGGTGAAAGTGTGGGAGACGCGTTTATGAATCCCATCTATACTCGCTTTGACAAAAGAGTATTGTACAATGCCTATGATGTTACTTCATTGCTAAAAACTGACAACGTAATTGACGTTGTTTTGGGGAACGGATGGTACAACCATCAATCCACCGCGGTTTGGGATTTTCACAAAGCACATTGGAGAGCGCGTCCACGTTTTGTTTTTGAAATGCTTCTTGAATATAAAGATGGAACCACTGAAACTGTAATCTCCGATAAATCATGGAAAACTACTTTTGGAACAATTCAGTTCAATAGTATTTACACAGCCGAACATGTAGATCACAACAAAAAAAACAATACTTGGAAACAAGTTCTAGAAGTAGACTCACCTACACAGCAAATCAGTTCACAACAATTGCCTCCTGTTCGAAAAGTAACCCGGTACCCTGCCATTTCTTGTGAGAAAGTGGCAGACAATACGTATCTGTTTGACTTTGGTCAAAACATGTCGGGAATCACCGAGTTAAAAATTGCTGGACCACAAGGCGCAGTGATTCGTGTAGAGCATGGAGAACAATTAAAAGCAGGACGCCTCAACAATGAGGGTATCGTAGTGCATTTCCGTCCTACGGATGATTTAGATCCCTTTCAAACCGATATTTATACACTTAGTGGTAAAGGCGAAGAAGTATTCGTACCAAAGTTCAATTACAAAGGTTTTAGATATGCTGAAGTTACAACAGATAGCAGCATAGAACTGAATGCAAAGAGCCTGACAGCGTATTTTACGCATAGTGATGTAACGCCTGTAGGAAACATAGAAACCTCTAACGAATTGATTAATAAAATCTGGGATGCGACCAATAAAGCTTATTTGTCAAATTTGTTTGGCTACCCTACCGATTGTCCTCAGCGTGAAAAAAACGGCTGGACAGGTGACGGACATATGGCTATAGAAACCGGTTTATTCAATTTCGACGGAATCATGGTATACGAAAAATGGATGGACGACCATAGAGACGAACAACAAGCAGATGGGACATTGCCAGCTATTATTCCCACAGCAGGTTGGGGTTATCACTGGGCAAACGGCCCAGACTGGACCAGTTCGATGATATTGGTGCCCTGGAATGTGTATAAGTTCTACGGTGATTCACGAATTCTCGAAGAGAACTATGAAAACATGAAGCGCTATGTCCTTAAAATCAAAAGCATAGCCAAAGACAATCTTACCGATTGGGGATTGGGCGATTGGGTGCCGATTAAAACAACCTCAAATGTAGAATTCACCTCTTCTATCTTTTATTACACCGATGCACTAATTGTTTCAAAAACAGCTAGAATACTGGGCAACGAGAAAGAAGCCCTTGAATTTGAAAAATTGGCGAAGGAGATCAAATCTTCGATCAATAAAAAATATTTTGATGCGGAAAATAACACCTATGCCTCAGGGACACAAACAGAAATGAGCATGGCGCTTTTTAGAGGTATAGTAGCCAATGAAAAAATACAATTGGTGGCAGACAATCTGGCGAAATCCATAGTGAATAACAATTCAAAAATGGATGTGGGCCTGCTCGGGTCCAAATGTATACTCAACGCACTCAGTCAAAACGGTTATGCCGACCTTGCCTATCAGTTGACCGCTTCGGAAGAATTTCCTTCGTGGGGATATTGGATAGCCAATGGCGCCACCACACTCTACGAAAATTGGGATTTAAGTGCTGAAAGCGATTTATCACTCAATCATATCATGTTTGGAGAGATAGGCGCTTGGTTTTACAAGGCCCTTGGTGGTTTCAATATCGATGAAAATCAACCTGGGTTTAAAAACACATTGCTACAACCTTATTTTGTAAAAGGCCTGGAGAATTTTAAAGCCAGCCATAAAGGACCTTTTGGGACAATTATTTCTGAATGGGAAAGAGATGGAGAAACTGTCTTTTATACCGCGGTGGTTCCTCCGAACAGCACAGCGGAATTAAGTTTTGATGATGAGGTCAAACAGGTTTCGAGGAAAGGTCAAAATGAAGTTTTTGACTTGAGTTTACCCATTGAGTTAGAAGCGGGGAGACATGAATTGGTCATAAAATAAATTTTGTGAGACGTTATTGACAATTGAAGAAAAATAAGATACAAGCATTGACCATGGGGAAGCAAATAATAAAATGAACAACCCATCATAAGGCCCATTCGAAAATATACAGAAAAGTGAAAATTTGATTTAAGTATGGCCGATAATAATTGTTTATTAAGAGCATATTAATTGAGACCACCTAATTTCAAATTCTAGTTCAAATTATAACGCTTTTCAATGGAAAAAATCAATATCAAGAGAGTCATCCTGTTTGTACCAATCCTCTTCTTTGCCTTCAATGCTTACACTCAAAAAAAACTACTTTTAAACGAACCCTTTAAACAGTCAAGCAACAACTATGATGTAATCGGAAAAGGTGACTGTTATGTATATGAGAATAAATTGGTGAGTAGAGAGGCCTATGCCAGTCTTGGAAACCCTGAATGGCAGAACTACCGTTTTTCCTTTGAAGCCAAAGTACCTTCATCTGAAGAACAAGTTCAGATATGGGCAAGTTTTAGAGAACAAGGTCGAAACGAGCGTTACATTGTCGGGTTAAAGGGTGGATTGCAAAATGACATAGAAATCGGCAGAATGGGACTAATGGGTGATGATGCTTTCCTTGGGATCAGGAACCTGGATTTTCAACCTACTTTAGGTCAGTGGTATACCGTAACAATCGAAGTATGCAAAAATAGAATTCGCGTATTTCTCAACGATGATGAAAAGCCTCGAATTGATGTCATAGATGAGCGCGCAGATTTACTGCCAGCAGGAAAAGTAGCGGTAGGCGGCAGCTGGATCAAAACGGAATTCAGAAACTTAAAAGTCGCTGAACTACCAGAAGATTATTTGGATGATGTCCCAGTAGATGAATATAGCTACTATAAGACAAAAGAGGAGAAAGAAAAAAGACGACGGACGAGTCGAAAAGCATACAAACCCCATGTTGTGACTGATATCAACCCGTCCAGAACAGAGATTTCACTGGATGGAAATTGGTTATTCAAACCTGGGCATGAGATCACAGAAGATGTTGATCCAAAAGCTTCTGGAGCAGAAGACGATAATTGGCATGTGATGGATGTTCCAAATTTCTGGAATCCCTCCAGAATATGGCTTCATGGAGAGACGTTCATGGATCAACAATTTCCAAAAGGGGTTTCCGACACTTATTATCAAAAAGAAACAGACCGTTGTGAAAATTATACTTTCGATTATAAAAAAACGAAAGTTGGTTGGTATCGACAATATGTTGAGCTACCAGAATCCATCAATGGTAAGCATTTAGAGCTTTCTTTTGAAGCCGTTTCTAAAGTGGCAGAAGTATACGTCAATGGAAGCAAAGCAGGCTCAAACATTGGAATGTTTGGTGCTTTCAATGTAGATATCACCGATATGGTAACTCCAGGGGAAAATGTGATTGCCGTTAAAGTATTGAGAGATTTTGTTGAGGATATTAAAGATGCTAACGAAATCGCAACCATCGCCGTGACGGTGGAAGTGACCAATCAAATGCTTAAGGACTTGCCACATGGTTTTTTCAGAGGAAATCCTGCAGGAATATGGCAACCGGTGAAATTGGTAATTACAGAACCGATCAAAATAGTAGATGTGTACATCAAACCAAATTTGACTGGCGCAGACTTTGAAGTGACTATAAAAAATAAGAGTGATAAAAAAACTACGTTCTACCTCAATACCAATATTACTGACGAGAAGAATGGAGAAAGCTTGTTAACGAAAAGCAAGAAAATAAAACTAGGACTAGAAGCTGGAGAGGAAAAAGTTTTCACCCATGCAATTAGCGACATTCAACCAAAATTATGGTCTCCTGAAGATCCAAACCTTTATAATTTTACATTTGCAATACAATCAGTTAAAGGCAATGAACTAGTTGACTCCAAAATAATCAGTTCTGGTTTCAGGACATTTGAAACACGTGGTGATTATTTCTATCTGAATGGCAATCGGTACTGGTTACGAGGTGCAAACCATACTCCGCACGCATTAGGCATCAATGATGTGTCCTTGGCTGAAAAAACATTCCAGTTATACCATGATGGAAATATTGCGGTCACCAGAAGTCACACCATACCCTATAGTAAAGTCTGGATGGATGCAGCTGATAAGAAGGGTGTTGGCGTCAGTTTCGAAGGTACCTGGCCTTGGTTAATGATCGGTATAGGTGAAAATTCAATTCCAGATCAGAAACTACTAGATGTATGGAAAAATGAATGGTTAGGATTGTTGAAAAAATACCGCAACCATCCTTCTTTATTCTATTGGACGATCAACAATGAAATGAATTTTACACATCATAAAGATGACGTGGCACTTCTTGAACCTAAAATGAAAATCGTATCTGATGTCGTCAAACAAATGAGAGAAGTAGATCCTACGCGTCCGATATGTTTTGATTCAGGATATACCAGAAAACAAATAGCTAATAAAACTGACTCATCGTTTTTTGAGAAATTCGATGATGGAGACATAGAAGATGGGCACAACTATTCCGGTTGGTACCATAGCTCCATCTTCGATAATTTCATAGAAGCGTCATTTACTCATGTTAAAACCAAAGGTCGTCCCTTGATCTCCCAAGAATGGTCTACTGGTTACCCCAACACCGAGACTGGTCATCATACGCGTTCTTACCTGTGGCAACATCAAAACACGCAAACGCATGTAGGAAACCATGCCTATCCGTTTGGTAATCCCAAATACAGTCTGGAGAACAATGCCTTTTTGACCTCAGAATTGGTGGAAGCCATACGTCGGTCCTATGGTCAAATGGCGGGTATGCACAACTTCTCTAGTATCACTTGGTTTCGTAATGTTTATGATGCCAAAAGGGTTGAGCCCTACCCTACTTACTACCGAATGCAAAATTCTTTGAATCCAGTTTTGGTAAGTGCTGAATTGTGGGGAAGACATTTTTACACCGATTTTGAAAGGACATTACCTACTCGCTTTTGCATTGTCAATGATCAAGTCAATGGGGAGGAACTAGGTGTGACCGATTTGAAATGGGAAATCACCTACCAGGACAACAGGGTAATCAATACTGGAAGTTATAAAATACCTCCTGTAAAGCATTACGGAAGACATTGGATTACTCCTGAGATTACTTTAACTGAGAATTTCACAAGCAATCGACTCAACGGAAAACTGAGACTTTTCCTTTCCCTAGACGGCAAAGAAATTGCAACCAATGAGTACAATTTGGTGATAGCCAAAAAGGAATGGGTAGACACCAAAAACCTTAAGAACAAAAAGATAATCTTAGTGGATTTTGATGGTCAGACCAAACCAGTTCTGGATTTTCTTGGCCTTCAGACCAACATTGAAGTAGGAATAGCATCAGCGCTAAGTCAAAAGGCAGATATCGTGATTTTTTCAGGGATCAATTCCCAAGAGATTAGTGAAAAAGAGGTACAACTGATTAATCAAAAAATGAAAAGTGGGGCTCATATCGTACTGTTGAATACCGGAAAAATTGCTCCCGATATATTCCCTGAATATGTCAGTGGATACCTTGAAAAGCCAAACGAAACGGCTCAAGTTGACATTCCTGAATCAAGGGTTTTTGATGGCATTGAACACATGGATTTGAGGTACTTCAATAATGAAAAATCGGAAAAACCATTGGTCTTTACTGGGTTATTGCAGGTGCATAAAAAATCGGGCGTTGAATCTTTGTCATCAGCTTGTCAGCACCGCTATGCACGAATTAAAGACAGAAGAAAGGAAATGCTAGCGATGAAAGGGTTCCCAATCATTTCAATCGAAGATGGTGGGAAAGTTGTCCTATCTGAAATGATGACCGAAAAAGGAATATATGACCCAATAGCAGCTAAACTACTCATCAATATATTGAATGAAGTCGATTGATCAAAAATTGAAATTAGACACATATGTTCATCAAAAAGGTCCTATTATCAGAAGTTAAAATGTGTTTATGGTTGATATTATGTGTGACAACTTTCACACCGTTGATGACATTGTTTGCTCAAGAAATCTTACCCACGGATTTAGAATTTCGCCGACAAGCAGTCCGTCGCATAATTTTTGATCCCTCTCAAAACATCCCTTTGTCCGGACTTTACCCATCCAAAGTCGTTGGCATGGATGTGATGCATCCAGCCGTTGGAGATCAATTGAACAAGCCAGAAATAGATCTGGAAGGTGGAGTATTGAAAATTAGCGCTTTACAAACCGCTTCTGCCACGCGCTGGGTTGGCGCATTTAGTCCTTTTGCAACTTATGATGTCGCCATCAACAATTTTGATGGATCAGGGGCAGTCGGCATGCTATTCAAAGACACTGACGCGGACAATAGCATCACCGCTACAATGATTGCAGCAAAAGGCGTGTACCAATCCGCCCGTCTTTCAATTACTAAAGAAGGGCAAGAAATAGAAAGTAAGGACTTCATCTTGCCTCCATCACTAAATAGCGATGAACCCATTCGTTTTCGTGTACAGATGATGGCTGTAGGAGCCAATTTGTATATTGAGTTGAATGAAAAATCAACACTGGTAGGCCGAATGGATTTTGTCAAGCATTATGATCTACGGAAAAAGGCTCTCATGAGACGCTTTGAGTATTGTTTGCACACTGAACTAGAAGCAAAAAGCTCAGTCAGCATTGATGAAGCTACAGCTTATATATCACCGGGTATGGGCCAGGGAGATTTGCGTGCTGTTACGTATGAGGATGGATCCACTTATTGGGACAATGATCGTCTTTGGATATTGGTAACGGTACGTGGTGGTGGGTTACCACACCCAATGCAAGGAGTATACAGCTTGAACCCCTCTGTATTTGACATTCAATTTGAAGGAATAATTCTCTATGACCGTGGAGATGATATGTTGAGAAATGACCTTGCTTCGAATATTATTTATGACAGAAATGCTCAAGAATGGCGCGGGTTTACGACAGGTTTTTCATCCTATGGAGATCCGGAAAAGAAAGAAAAAAAACAGATCTGGGCTGTGCAAAGTACAAAGAAACCCTTGCAGGGAATATCGATTATGAAAGCCAAGTCCATTGGATTGATTGCCGATTTTGAAGACCCTCAGACAATTTATGACACTGAAGCTAGAAAATGGCGCATGTTGCTTTGTGAAAATTACAGTGGTTACAAAGCGGTTATTCGAGAGTCGGACAATTGGGATGGGCCGTACGAAATAATAGCAGGGCCAGTGACTGAAAATAGTACAGGCACTCAACTACAAATGATCGGCAATAAACGGTACGCCCTCTTTGGCAGTGCTGATCGCAAAGTGTACATAAAAACCTATCCAGATTTAAAACCTATAGGAGAACTCAATATTCATCGTCCGCCATGGGATGACAAAAGTGGTACAAGAATATGGCCCAATGTGATCCCTTTACCAGACGGCTATCCTGCACCTTATATAGCATTGATGATGGATCGATTGAATTTTCCCGGAATGACGGGAAGTAATTGGACTTATGGCGCCATGTATTTGTATCATGGATATGAAAAGAATCTCAAAAAGTAAAAACTATGATGCACAATTCCTTTCAAACCCTCATTACTCTAGATTGATCTGTACATTAATTATTTTTTAATGAAATGATTTTTTTAAGTACAGTTCGAGTTAACCATACATTAATTAATTTTTAATCCAACTGCTCTAAACTTAGACATTAAATGATTTTAGATACGCAACTATGCTGTTGGCATTCATTAACATGTCGTAAAACTATATCTTAGCATAACAAGAAAAAAAGAGCAATGAGCGTAATAAAATCAGTAAAAGAAAGAATGGAAAGAAGAAAATTCATAAAGAATTCATCAATGGCTACTGCAGGTTTAGGCATAGGGTTGAGTGTGATTTCGTGTGCTAAAAAAGAAAGTAAGGTAGTCGCCGTGCCTATCAATGACATAGAAAGAATCAGAATTGGCATTATTGGTATGGGAGATCGTGGTGGTGCGATCATCAAAGTTCTAAATACACTACCCATTTTCAAAGTTATTGCGTGCTGTGATGTTTTGGATTTTAGGTTAAAAAAAGGGCAAGAAAACATAGATGGTAACCCCACCCCTTATTCTGACCATCAGGAAATGTTTAAAAACACAGAATTAGAGGCCGTGATAATAAGTGTTCCTCTCCATGAGCATTATCGCATAGCCATGGATGCTTTAGATATCAACGTACATATTATGTGTGAAAAAGCCTTAGCGTACAACATTGAACAATCAAAGGCCATCAAATTAAAAGCTGACAAAAGTTCTAAGTTATTTCAAATATCTTATCAGTATCAACTAAATCCAACATTCAAGGCCATCAAGGATATCATTCAAAAAGGTCATTGTGGGAAAATAATGAGAGTTGATGCTTCATGGCATAGAAATAGTAATTGGAGAAGGCCTCTCCCAGCTCCAGACTTGGAAAGACAAATAAACTGGCGAATGTACCGAGAATATTCTGGAGGACTCATGGCCGAATTAGGGTCACATCAGCTCAATATGATAGATAATATCATAGGTGATCACCCTACTAAAGTGGTGGGTACTGGTGGTATTGATTATTGGAAAGATGGACGAGAGGTCTTTGACAATGTTTACACGATTTTTGATTACCCTAGTGGTGCAAAAGCATCATTCAGTTCTATTCTTTCTAATAAATTCGAAGACCAGGCCATCAAGTTTTATGGTGACAAAGCTACAATAGTCACCAATCAAATGAATGAAGCTTTCATTTATCCCGAAGGGGAACAGGACAAAGGGTGGGGTGAAGAAGTCGACGGTGTTTCGGGTGCATCAGTCAAAATCATCGGCAGTAAGGATACACAAAAAAGGGAAATCACACCGATTCAAGAAGACAGTAATTCTTGTCCCTTTGAAGACAATTATTTCAAAACTACTTGGTTACTCTATGAAAATTTTGCTGCTGCTATCAAGGAAAAAGAATCACTCATTATGGGTTTAAAAGATGGCTATCAAAGTGCCATATCTGTACATATGGCCAATACCGCGATGAGAGAAGAACGAACAGTACGATGGTTACCTGAGTATGACATTTAACGATTAATAATTTCAAATCTCTTAATTAAATAATTAAGGATTCATTGACCTTTCAGGGTCTTAGCTCGAAATGCACCATTGTATTTCAATTAATAAAAAAGATAAAAAAAAGAAATTTCATGAATTTAAAATCAACTATTCTCTTCCTATTCGTCCTAACATTTAGTTCAGTCCAAGGACAGAAAACAGATGGATGGACAAACTTATTCAATGGCAAAAACCTCAAAGGATGGAAGGTAATCGGTGGGTCTGCAGAATTTAAAGTAAAAGATGGTGTGATTGTCGGCACGAGTAAATTAAACACGCCCAATACATTCTTGATATCAAAAAAATTATATTCTGATTTTATACTGGAATATGAGGCAAAAATTGACCCAAAATTAAATGCAGGGGTTCAAATCAGAAGCAATACTTCACCAGATTTCAAAAATGGAATAGTTCATGGCTATCAGGTAGAACTCGATCCTGCAAAGAGAGCCTGGACAGGTGGGATTTTTGACGAAAAACGTAGAGGGTGGTTATACAACTTGGAGGAAAATCCAAAAGGTAAAGAAGCATTCAAACAAAATGAATGGAATAAATTTCGAGTAGAAGCCATCGGCAACAATATCCGAGTATGGTTGAATGGAGTGCCTACTTCTGATCTGATTGATGACATGACAGCTTCTGGGTTTATCGGCCTGCAAGTGCATGGTATAGGAGAAAATAAAGAAAAAGAAGGTACAACTGTCCAATACAAAAACATCAGGATAAAGACTGATAATCTAGATGCAGAAAAAAGTCCATCATCGGTTACTATTGCTCAAGTCAGTTATTTAAAAAACCAATTGACCGAAAGGGAGCAAAATGAAGGTTGGAAACTCCTTTGGGATGGTAAAACCACTGAAGGTTGGAGAGGTGCCAAAATCAAAACGTTTCCTGAAAATGGATGGTACATGAAAGACGGCACCTTGAATGTTGAAGCCAATGGTGGTGCTGAATCTGAGAATGGTGGAGACATAGTGACCACTAAAAAATATAAAAACTTTGAGCTTGAAATCGATTTCAAGTTAACAAAAGGATCCAATAGCGGAATCAAATATTTTGTGGATACAGAGTTAAACAAAGGAAAAGGATCATCAATTGGTTGTGAATTTCAATTACTCGATGACAAATTTCATCCAGATGCGAAAAAAGGAACCAATGGCAATCGAACCCTTGGGTCATTGTACGATCTAATTAAGGCCGATGCGTTGTTATTTTCTCCTAACCACGGTTCGTCAAAACGGGTAAATAAATACGGATGGAATAGAGCAAGAATTGTCGTGCAAGGTCAAAATGTACAGCACTACCTCAATGGGGTCAAAATAGTCGAATATGATAGAGGGACACAGCAATGGAAAGCCTTGGTAGCCTACAGTAAATACAAAGGCTGGCCTTATTTTGGTGAAGCAGAAGAAGGACATATTCTTCTTCAAGACCATGGAGATAAGGTATCGTTTAAAAATATAAAAATTAAAGAACTATAAAAACATGAAGAATTCACGAAGGAATTTCATACAAAAAACTGCTATAGGGACTACTGGCATCATGCTTGGCGGTGCATCACTATCGGCGAAAAGTTACCGGAGCATTCTTGGTGCAAATGATAGATTAAATGTCGCTGTAATTGGGCTTGGGCGAAGATTAGGAGGATACCTATCCCCACTCAGTCATAAAGAGAGCAATATCAAACTGGTCTATTTATGTGATGTAATGCCTTCTCAGAGAGAGAAAGCAGCACAGAAATTTGCTAAGCTCATCGATTACAAGCCAAAGCTCGAAAACGATTTTAGAAAAGTGATCGCAGACAAGAAGGTAGATGCTATTTTCAATGCAACACCTGATCATTGGCATGCACCAGGTTCTATAATGGCTATGCAAGAAGGAAAACATGTGTATGTTGAAAAGCCATGTAGCCACACCATGGATGAAAATGAATTAATTGTCGCTGCTGCTCAAAAATATGACCGAGTAGTTCAGATGGGAAACCAGCAACGATCCTCCACACACAGTATTGAAATCATAAAAGAAATTCACAATGGAATTATTGGTAAGGCCTACAAAGCCATAGCATTTTATACTAATAAAAGAGGTAGAGTTCAAAATCAAGCTGCAGCTCCTATTCCAACAGGACTCGATTGGGATTTGTTTCAAGGACCAGCTCCACGAAGAGATTACACTTCTGAAACATGGAACTACAACTGGCACTGGTATGGTTGGGATTACGGAACGGCCGAAGCAGGAAATAATGGCACTCATGAAATGGATATTGCCAGATGGGCACTACAGGTTGATTTCCCTAATCATGTTGATGTTGACGCTGTAAAAGGTCAATTCCTTGACGATGGTTGGGAAATGTACGATACCATGGAAGCTACTTTCAAATTTGATGATAACAAATCGATCAAATGGGATGGTCGAAGCAGAAACGGTTATGACACTTATGGCTATGATCGAGGCACCATTATATATGGCAGTGAAGGAAGTGTCTTTGTGAATAGGAACAAATACATCGTCTATGATAGAAAAGGTGCTGTGGTAAAAGATTTCGAATCTGCTGCTAAAGAATCAGGTATAGCATTAGGTGGAGATGGCCCCGCTTCCACTCGTCATGCGCAAAACTTCTTTAATGCGATCCGAGGGACTGAGAAATTAAGTGCCCCAATTGACGATGCATCTATCAGCATGGCAATGGTTCACTATGCCAATGTCGCATACAGAATCGACAAAGGATTTGATATTGACAAAGCGGGTAAATTTTTGAACGATGATGCAATGAAATTGTGGAAACGATCATACGAACCAGGTTGGGAAGTAAAATTGTAATTGATTCCATCGATTCGTTAACCGCTATCCTAATCAAATGGGTTAATCAGGCCTGACAGATTTCTCAACCTGTCAGGCTTTTTATCATACAATGGATTTATAAACAAATACAACAATGAGAAACAAAATATGTAACCCACTTCATTTAGTTATCCTCACTATCTGGGTTCTGTTTTTTTGCACATGTCAAATTTTGGCACAAAAACCCAATCGACCCAATGTAATCATCATCTATACTGATGATCAAGGTACAATTGATGCCAACTGCTTTGGAGCTAAAGATTTGTATACCCCGAACATAGATCTATTAGCTACTACTGGTATAAAATTCACACAATTCTATGCTGCTGCCGCAGTTTGCTCACCTTCAAGAGCTGCTCTATTAACGGGAAAAACACCCTTAGCCGCAGGGCAGCCTGGAAATGCGCCATCCAAAGAAGGAGTAACGGGAATGCCTACTGAGCAAATTACGATTGCTGAAAAGTTCAAAGAAAATGGATTTGTTACAGGGCACGTTGGTAAATGGCACCTGGGCTATACAAAAGAAACAAGACCGAATGGACAAGGTTTCGATTATTCCTTTGGTCACATGGGAGGTTGCATTGACAATTACTCACATTTTTTTTATTGGGCAGGACCCAATCGACATGACCTGTGGGAGAACGAAAAAGAAATATGGAAAGATGGTGAATATTTTCAAGATTTAATGAGCCAAAAAGCCAATGATTTTATTGTTAAAAATAAAGACAATTCCTTTTTTCTTTACTACGCCATCAATATGCCACACTACCCTCTCCAGGGAACCAACAAATGGAGAGAACATTATAAAAATCTTGAAAAACCGAGAGCAGATTATGCTGCGGCTGTCTCTACAGTAGATGAGCGCATCGGAGAATTGCTGGTCAAGCTGGAAGAATTGAAATTACGAGAGAACACTATTATCATTTTTCAGTCCGATCATGGACATTCAATGGAAGAAAGAACATTTGGTGGTGGCGGAAGTGCTGGTCTGTATAGAGGTGCAAAGTTTTCTTTTTTTGAAGGTGGAATAAGGGTTCCTGCCATTGTTAGTTGGCCAGCCAAAATCCCTAAAAATGAGACAAGAGATCAAATGTCCATCAACGTGGATTGGTTTCCAACGCTATTGGATCTACTGGACATCAAATACCAGGAGAATGAGTTTGAAGGAAAAAGTTTGCGTAAGGTCATCCTGAAAAATAGCAAGACTGAACATGACGTTTTTTGGTGGTGGGAAAATGAAAATAAATGGGCCGTAAGAAAAGGAGCCTGGAAACTATTAAAAAACCCCAATGACCCTACCAAAAAAGCGCCAATCATGAAAAAGGACTCTTTGTTCTTAGTCAACATTCAAGACCACCCTGATGAATTGGTGAATGTAGCGAATGCTAACCCTGAGAAAATAGAAGAACTTATTAAAGAGTATCAAGATTGGTACGGAAAGGTAACAAAAGCCAGATAAAAGTTAATTAAAATAATGAAACGGAGAGAATTTATAAGAAACACCAGTTTATTATCAGCTTCAACATTTTTACTTCCTTCGATGGGAATCAATCCATTAATGGCCAAAGCCGAAAGGTTCCAAATGTTGGAAAGTCTTCAATTGACTGATTTCGAAGACGAACAAGATGAAAGCCCTTTACTTTTTCAAAACAAATCCAATACCTATTTAACCACTCTCAGGAGATTGGAATATCCCGCTGATCAGGAAATCATTTCATTGTTTAAATATTCTAAAGGCAACTGGGTTGAACAAAAACCAGTGACCAATAAACCTGGGTCATATGAAGCAATTCAAGCAGATTGTCATATAAATGGAAAACCTGCCATTGTTTGGACTGAAACAGAAAATAATCAATGGATAATTAAAGTTTCAATTGAGCAGAAAAATAGCTTTTCAACACCTGAAACAGTAAGTGACCCTTCCAAAAGGTCTATCAACCCTGTGGTTAAAGCAGTGTCATCAGACTCCTACATTATAGCGTGGGAGAGTTATGAACAAGGAATGTTTTCGATATACTACTCAAAGTACACTGCAGGCAATTGGAGTGCTCCGATACAAGTAACAGATTCAAGTCTGAATAGTTTTGATCCTGCAATCGAAGAAGATAAAAAGGGTAATATTTACATTGCTTACGATGTAGCTGATGGCCCACATAGAAATATTGAGATGGTCATTATCGACCAAAAAACAGGAGATTCAAAAGTAGTTCCCATTGCCATCGGTGGTGGATTTGAAAATCGTGTTAATATCAATGTTAAGCCAGCGATGGCATTTGATAACAAAGAACGACTTTGGATTTCATGGGAAAACAATCGTGATGCGCACCGACTTGATGATAGTGATAATTATACTGGAGATCGGTGTTGTGCCATGGTTTGCTATCAAGATGATCAACTACTAGAACAAAAAGAAATTGGTCGTTGGCTGTTCCGTGGACAAAATGACCATTGGCCTGCATTTCAAAAAGACCTGGACGGCAACCTATATGTGGTCACGCATTGCGGCGGTGACTTTGTTGGCAATCCACATTGGAAATTCAGAATATCATTCCTTGACCCAAAATCCGGGTGGGCCAAACCTGAAACCATTCTCCAAACCAAACAAAAGGGAGAATCTATTAAGCCGACCATTTCGTTTGACAAAAACAATCAATCGTTTTGGCTAGGTTGGAAAAGTGAAAACTTCCAGGATCGAGATTATGATAATCCTGAAAAACATGCGAACAGAAAGAACGCCATACGTCGTGGGATGTTGGAAATGAACAAGTTTGCTACCCCTGAAATATCAAAAAAAGGAGCTCCGCTTTCGCTTGTATTAACAATTGTAGAAGAGCATCATCCTGTGGAAGGATTTGCACCAATCATGAGTGGCAGACCCAAATCAAAACGGCCGACCATGAACCACAACGGGGAAACTTATACCCTGCTTTTAGGCAATCTTCATGAGCACTCAGAAATATCAAGCTGCTGGCCAGCTGGAACTGATGGCACACTGCATGATGATTATCGTTATGGAATGTGTTCAGAAGGTTATGATTTTATTGGCATTACCGATCATGCCTATTCACAGACAGAGGTGTATTGGAGGAAACATTTAAGAATCGCAGATTTTTATAACGACCCCACACATTTTGTTGCCTTTCCTTCCGTTGAATTCACCTTATCGAATGACAGATCTTTTGAAATCAAAAGAGGTGCTGGCCATAGGAACATATTGTTCAATTCAACCGCAGACGCCAAAAAATATATCCGTAATAAAAATCAGGTCTACTCTGTAAGAAATCCTGAGACAAGAGATGCTATAGGACTCTGGAAATACATTCATGATAATGAAATTGATTGTGTGTCTATCCCTCATCATCCTGCAGATGAAGTACATGCTTGTTGTTGGGAAACAAGAGATGCAGAAATTGAACCTCTAGTAGAAATTTTTCAGTGCCGTGGAAATGCAGAATATCGTGGTGCACCTAGGATGTTGAACCTTGATCGTCATAAACCTTCAGAAAATGACAAAGGATTTATTGATTATGCACTTAGAGAGAAAAAACACAAATTGGGATTCATTGCAAGTGGTGACCACAACAGCATGGGTGTAGGTTTGGCCTGCATCTGGGTAAAAGAAATCAGTAGGAATGGAATACTTGACGCGATGCGAAACAGAAGGGTGTTCGCAACTACAGGAGATCAAATAGTAATTGACTTCAGGATAAATGAAGTGATGCAAGGACAAACCGGTAGCTTAAATCAAGCGCCAAAATTGTCTTTTAATATAATGGCTGTTGATCAAATAAAAACAGTAGAAATTCTAAGAAATAGTAGAGTGATCAAATCCATTCATCCCGATACAAACAGAAAGGAGATGACAGGAAAATTTACTGACGAAACATTCAATGAAGAAAAAGGAGTCTTGTATTATTACCTGAGAATCACGCAAAAAAACAATCATATAGGCTGGTCAAGTCCGATATGGCTTGAAATATAACTTTCATTAAAACCATCCAATCGGAAAAAATTATTTTCCTCCACAATTCATCTATTTCGTACAGATTAATTTGGGTTTAATAGAGAATTAATCATGTCGCGTTAATATTAAACTTCAAAACGTCATAGTAGCAGCAGAGATGAATTTATTAAAAGACAAACGCTTAAAAGAGCAACGTTTTTGCAAGGTTTTTTTTGCAACACTCCTTATAATCTCAAATATCCATTTTAGTAATGCACAGTCTGTTGACCAAATACTCCAAGTATTTAAAAAGTCATCTCATACATTTCAAAACACAACACTGCCGTACAGCATCGCTTACCCTGTTAATTATGATCCAAACATTACTTATCCAGTGGTTCTATGCCTTCATGGCGCTGGGGAAAGAGGTACTGAAAACGACAAACCAATAAGAAAACATAGTATGGCCACCACATGGGCTAAATATTCTAATCAATTAAAAAACCCATGTATAGTTATCGTACCACAGTGCCCCAAGGCTAAAAAATGGAATTATGTGGATTGGGGTAAGGGGTCATTCAATATTGATGAAATAGAAGTAGGTAATGAATTACTTACAGCAATAGACTTGCTGGATAGTCTCATAGATGAGCTTAATATTGATAAAAACAGACAATATGTAACAGGCCTTTCAATGGGTGGTTATGGCACTTGGGATGTTGTTACTCGTTATCCTAATCGATTTGCTGCGGCTGTACCCATGAGTGGTGCAGGTGATCCTTCAAAGATTACAAATCTCAAGAATACACCCATTTGGAATTTTCACAATACTCAAGACCAAATAGTACCTGTAGAAGGTTCTAGAAAGATGATTGATGCCATGAAAAAAGCAGGGCTGAAAGTAATAGAAACGCCTGATATGTCTGACAAAGCACTTGACAAGCAACTTAAAAAAAATGTCAAATATCTATACACAGAAACCGAGGAAGGAAATCACGGGCCTTGGGAACCATGGTATGAAAATCCAAAACTTCATGAGTGGATGTTTTCTCAAACCAAAAACGACGATATATAAACATACTACAGGATTAGAATTTACAAATAACTCCGATTCACTTTAAATGTTTATTAATTAAAAGAATGAAAATCATAAAAATCCTATGTTTCGCATGTTTTGCACTTGGATGCTCTTCGAAAAATTCAGACTTAACTAGTCTGGTGAATAAAATAGAGAAAGATCCGAACATCATATTTACGAAAGCAAAGGCATTAGATGTTGTAAAAGCTGGGTTCACGGCTGGTGATGGTTATGGTGAAGTGTGGATCCGAGATTACAATACATTTATCGAGCTAGCAGCGGCAGTTTTTGAACCTGCTGTCTTAAGAGAGAATCTCATGGTATTTTTCAAAATGCAAGGAGATGACGGTAATATCTTAGACGGTTTTATTCCAAAAGACAATGTTCAGGGCTTAGGATATAAATACATTTATTCAGATTTAGAACCTCGGTATGCTGGACACAAAAACACAGTAGAAACGGATCAGGAAACTTCACTGATTCAGGCTGTCTATAAATACATTAAAGCCACAGGAGATACATCCATATTGAATGAACAAATTAACGGAAAATCTGTGAGTGAGAGATTGTCTTGGGCAATGGATTTTTTAATGAATCATCGCTACAACGAAAAATACGGTTTGATTTGGGGAGCAACTACCGCAGACTGGGGTGATGTTCAACCAGAACATCAATGGGGTGTTTTTATTACCGATGATACTCACTTCGCACTTGACATCTATGACAATGCCATGTTCCTGATTGCATTGGAAAACTTAATTGATATGGTTCCATCTAAACTGGATCAATGGCTTCCTATTCATAAACAAATATTTGAAAATATCAGGAAACATTTATGGGACGAGGAAAATCAGAAATTCATTCCTCACATTTATTTGAACGGCTCCCCTTTTCCTGAAGATTTTGATGAAAGCAAGGTTTTATTTCATGGAGGAACTGCTGTAGCAATAGAAGCAGGACTGCTTTCAAAAGAAGAAATTAAAATTTCGTTGGACAAAATGCTTACCAATGTAAAAGTCCTCAATGCCGGTTCTATCGGATTGACGTTGCACCCATCCTACCCAGAAGGATCCTTTAAAAATAAATCAATGGTGCCATATGGTTATCAAAACGGAGGTGATTGGACATGGTTTGGGGGTCGAATGATTCAACAACTTATAAAATACGACTTTGTAGAGGAAGCATATGAAAATATAATGCCTATGGTCAAACGAGTGAAAGACAATGACGGGTTTTATGAGTGGTATACTGTTGACAATCAACCGAAAGGTTCTGGTACCTTTCGTGGATCAGCTGGTGTTCTTTATTCAGCCATCATCATGTTTGAAGAGCTAAAGGCTGAGGATTGACATCTATTGAGAATAGTATTACGCATATGAAAAAAACGAACTACTTCATATTATTGATCTTGATTTTTGTCGCATTTCCACTCGTTAGTAGAGGAAATGTAACATTGAACGCGCTTTTTTCAGACCACATGGTGGTGCAGAGAGAAACGAAAATACCTGTATGGGGATGGGCAAATCCTGACGAAAAAATTTCTATCAAAGCAAGTTGGGGCGCTGAAGCAGAGACCGTTGCAGGAATTGACAGCACCTGGCAAATAAAACTTAAAACACCCAAAGCTGGAGGTCCCTATCAAATAAATATTGAAGGGGAAAATACAATTGTATTAGAGGATGTGTTGTCAGGCGAAGTTTGGTTGTGTGGTGGACAATCCAACATGGATCATCATTTATCCACTTACACCAAAGACGCCAGAGAACCACAATATCAACCTTTGGTAGACTACATACGCGAAGAAATCAAAACTGCTGATGACCCACGACTCAGAACAATGGTTGTACCACACCGGACCTCCATTCATGAAAAGAAACTCAATTTTGACGCAACCTGGCAAAGTGTCAATCCTGAAAAAACCGGAAATTTTTCAGCAACAGGTTATTTCTTCGCGAAAGAATTGAGGAGAAAATTGAATATCCCAATTGGTATTATAGAATGTGCAAGAGGCGCAACACGTGTACAACCTTGGATCTCTGAAGCGACCTATATGTCAGATGAAGAAATGAAGGCTTATTTTTTGGAAGAGCAATCAAAGACCAACAAAAAATTGGCCGTCATGAACGCCCCCAATTATATTGACACTACTTATCAACAAGCATTAAAAGTTTGGAAAAACAAAGGAAAAACTGGAAGAAAGCCGCGTCCTATTCCTCACCCTGAACAAGACATCACTATTCCAGGAACTTATTATAATGGCATGGTAGCTGCCATTGTGCCCTATTCAATTAAAGGCATAATATGGTATCAGGGAGAATCCAATACACAATACAAGACAGACTCTTATGAGAAATATTTTAGCATGTTGATCAGTAGTTGGAGAAAAGATTGGAAACAAGGGGACTTCCCATTTTATTGGGCACAATTATCAGCCTTTAGAGAGTCAAATGAAGATCCGTTAGAAGAGAATGGCTGGGCTTCAATTAATGACCAACAGAGAAGAACTCTAAAATTACCAAAAACAGGTATGGCGGTCACTTACGATATTGGAGAAGCAAAAGACATTCACCCTCATAATAAAATGGATGTAGGCAAAAGATTGTCACTTTGGGCATTGAAGAATGAGTATGGTTTCAAAGACACTGTATATAGCGGTCCATTATTCAAAAATTACAAAATTAAAAATGGGAAAATTGAAATTATTTTCGACCAGGTAGGTGCTGGTCTGATGGTTGGTGAAAAAGTACTATTGAAAGAAACTAAACAAGACAGCACTACATTAAAACGATTTCAAATCGCAGCAGAAGACGGTCAATGGAAATGGGCTAATGCAGTCATCATTTCGAAAAACAAAATTTCAGTTTCGCATCCAGACATTCCGAACCCAACAATCGTTCGCTATGCTTGGTCGGAGAACCCAGAAGGCGCCAATTTATACAACAAAGAAGGCTTGCCTGCTGCAGTATTTTCAACAGAACTGTAAGCAAAATTCTCAAAAAAAAATTTTAACTAATCATTTTAAAACCTAATCATGAAAACAAAACTTATCCTTGCACTTTTCCTATCAGTACTGGCTAGCCCAGCGCTTATAGCTCAAGAAAATATAACAAAAACAATAAGGACTGAAATCAAAAAACGAAATCCTAGTTTTAAGGAAAAGGAGTTCAACAAAATGTCTTGGGAATATTGGATCACAGGAACTGCGGACAACCAATATGGGAAAAAAATACCGATTAGAATATACTATTCCCCAGAAGGTCAATGGCTAGAAGACAGGTGGGATTTTGTTAGCAATCACCCTGAGGAAGTACAACCTATTATCGAAAACAATGGAGGATCAAATAAACTAAGCAAAGTTTCTTTCGTAAAAAGCCCTTCATCATCCCCATACTTTTCTGTTGAATTCAATTCAGGTAAAAGAATTCTTACAAATGTAGAATACAAGAAATTGCCATATGGTCCCTTAGCTGTGGAGGGTATGTTGAGTGAAAAAATTCAGGCCGATATTAAAAACAGACTTAAAAACCCATATATCGTAAAAGGTCAAGTAGACAAGAATAATGACTATCAATTTTTTATGGATTTTCAAACAGATGAAGAAAATTATCAAGCAGGAAACATTACTTATTCTAAAGAAGGAGAATGGATACAAACAAGCTACGACTTACTAGATTATGACAAACTACCCTTAGAACTTATGATGCACGTAATGGACAATGGAGGAGTTGAAAAATTTCAAAACATCGTCTGTATTTTCAGGACTACTGAGACAGTCTATGAGGTCATCTTCAATGATGGTGTAAAACATATATTGAATGAGGATTTCAAAAAAATGAATAACCCATCTAAAACAAAACGAATAGGGGGTTGACACTGTTGGTTATCTGATTGATAAAATATGTTTTATTGTAACAACTTCTGTCTTTTAATTAATGACTTTAGAATTATAATATAGATTCCTGCAATACTCGTGAATAAGCACAAAGCCAAAAACTAGTAATTTATTAAACCAAGCTAAAAAATCTGAACACATGAAATACGTGGAAATTATTCTTGTTTTGTTAATCGCTATTGCCGGTTGCCAAGAAAACCAAGTACCACGCATTGTGATTGAACATCAATATGGAGCTTCTCCTATGTCTGGAAAAGGCCTCAAAAATGACCCCAAGGCGTTTCAAATTGCCATAGTGACTGACCGGACAGGAGGGCATCGAGAAGGTGTCTTTCCAGATGCCATGCACAAATTAAATTTGCTCCAACCTGAATTTGTGATGAGTGTGGGTGATCTTATTGAGGGTTACACTGAAAATGAGTCTGTGATCAACCAAGAGTGGGATCAAATGGACAGGTTTATAGATCAATTGAACATGCCCTTTTTCTATCTTCCTGGCAATCATGACTACACCAATGAAGTAATGGCAAACATTTGGGAAAAACGCCTTGGCCCTTCCTATTACCATTTTGTCTATAAGGATGTCCTTTTCACTTGTCTAAATTCCATGGATCCTCATGCCGAAATTGGTGAAGAACAAATTGACTGGATTAAAAAAATTATTAAGGAAAACAAAAAGTGTCGATGGAATCTTGTCTTTGTCCATCACCCCTTGTGGCAGACTGAAGGAGAAGAAACATGGAAACAAATTGAAGAAATTTTTAAAACTGGACCTGATTATACAGTGTTTGCTGGTCATCATCATCGCTATGTCAAACATGTCCGTGATGACCATAAGCATATTACACTAGCGACTACTGGTGGTGCTAGTAATTTGGGAGGACCATCATTTGGAGAATTTGATCATGTAGTATGGCTCACAATGAATGAAAATGGCCCAGTCATAGCCAATCTTTTGTTGGAAGGAATTTGGGATGAAAATGTGGTCACCGAACAAAAACGATTGTTTAATAGCATTATTAGCAATCCCAATAACATGAAACTCCATCCAATATTATTTGAGGATGAAATCAAGGAGGGGGAAGTTCGTATGCGAATTGTGAATGACTTTGACGTTCCACTAAAAATGGAATTTGATCTTAATAAAAAAACAAATTTCAATTTAAATCAAGCATTTCCAAGGACTGTTACTTTGAAACCCAATGACGTTTACATTCTAGAATCCCAAGCAATCTTTAGTCAGCCAAAAACTGATGATGAATTAATAGCCACGGTTAAATGGAAAGCTGTGGTTGCCGATCCTCAAGGCCTTGAAGTAGAACTTAACGGTGATCTTGGACTAAACATTGCCAAATTGCTCCCTGGCCCTACACTTACCAAGAGCAAAAAAATTGATGGTATACTTAATGATTGGAACGAAACTTTCACTGTTGTAAATGAGCCCTCTCAAGTAACAGGTGATGAAAAATCATGGATAGGTCCAGAAGATGGCCGCTATAAATTCTCGATGGCCTATGATGAATCAATGGTGTATTTTGCCGTGCAGGTATTTGACGATCAAGTATTGTCCGAAAAAGAGGAATACCCTTGGTATCAAGACGGTATCGAAATACGCCTTGATACTAGAGAGCGATCCATTAGTGCTGTGGGACAGGGTAATGGAGAAGGTGAAGACATATTGTTGATTGCAATTAGTCCTAATAAAAATGCAAATGAAGATGCCTGGTTGAGCTATCAGAAAGATAAATTACCTGAAGGCACACAATATGTTTGTGTAGAAACTAATGAAGGATTCAATGCTGAATTCGCCATTCCATTTTCATATTTTGAGCAATCACAAGGTAAAAATTGGGAAGATTTCCGTTTTAACATTTGTGTTGACGATACCGACAATGACGGTTTCGTACAACTTTGGTGGCAGCCGTCCTGGAAAAATAAAAACAACAAAACTGGGTCTGGTATATTTTTAAAAAAATGAACAAATAGAATGGTGTACAAAGTAAAACAGCAGGTCTGTTCTAAATATGACCTTTCCACCAATTCTCTCAAAATTATACCAAACACACAATCAGATTTCCTAAAGTATTAATAGTAAAAAATGCATGGCGTTTCTATATTAATCCTCCATTAATAGGAAATTAACCCTCCTCTCCTATACTTGGTTAGTATTTAATTATCTATTTCAAAAATCATCATCATTTGAATATTACTAAAACCATGAATCAACTTTTTAATAGGAATTTAAGTTTTGCACTGGTGTTGCTTGCGTTAGCATCATGCTCCAATCCCAAGGGTAAAGCTGAAGAAACAGCACCAACTACTGACAAAAACGTGCTCTTCATCATTGTTGATGATTTGAAACCAGTACTTGGAACCTATGATCATCCTTTAGTTAAAACTCCAAACATCGATGCTTTAGCCAAAAGTGGTGTTCAGTTTAACAATGCACATTGTAATTTCGCTGTTTGTGGGCCTAGTCGTGGCTCATTTATGACTGGACTTAGACCAGAGACACTCGGAATTCTGGATAATACCACTCCCTTGCAACCAAGAATAGTTGGCAAACCAACATTGCCTCATCTTTTCAAACTAAACGGCTTTGAGACTTTAGGCATTGGAAAAACATTTCATGACAAAGAGCCTGACCATGAGGATGCAAAGGCATGGGACGCATATTTCAAGTTTGAATCTACAGAATTGGGTATGCAAGGAGAAAGGAGAAATTTTGTAGAAGGCAAAATGCCTTGGTGCTATTGGCAAGCAACTGAAGGAACAGATGATGATCAAGAAGATGGGTTGATAGCAAAAAAAGCTGTAGAATTAATTAAGACAAAAAGGGATAAGCCATTCTTTTTAGCTGTTGGTTTAAAAAAACCGCACGATCCATATGTAGCACCTAAAAAGTATTTTGACATGTATCCCTTGGAAAAATGTGATCCACATGAGGTTCCTGAAGGTTGGACAGCACCATATCCGCATACACTACTTAAGTGGTCTAAAGAATTTTCAAATTTCACTGATACCGATAAACGTGAGTTTTTGCGTTCATATTATGCATGCGTTTCTTTCATGGATGCACAAATAGGTCGAATTATGGATGCTCTAAAGCAATCTGGGCAATTGGACAACACACTTGTTGTTTTCTTTGGTGATCACGGATATCATCTTGGGGAACAAGGTTGGTGGAACAAAGTGACTGTTTATGAAGAGGGCACCAATGCACCGTTCATCATGGCAGGTAATTCAGTGGGTAAAAAAGGGATCAAATCAAAAGCCATGTTTGAATTTATTGACATATACCCAACCATGGCAGAATTAATGGGATTACAAGATGTACCAGATTATCTAGAAGGTAAAAGTTTTGCTTCAGTGGTTAAAGACCCTGAGCTACCATTCAAAGATCAAATCTATGCTGTAACACGTAGAGGTGACATGCTTGGTCGTATGGTTAAAAATAAAGACTGGCGCTACATCGAATGGGATTTTGGTAAGCAAGGAGCTGAATTGTATAATCAAATTGAAGATCCTCTTGAATATAACAATCTTGCCCAATCTGCTAAATATTCAATGGTCGTAGATGAAATGAAGAAGTTGCTAATTAAAAAATAGGCATTGCCTTTTTCAAGCCCTATGGGCTTAAAATGCCCATATCTCTAGCAATCATTTATTGTCACTAAATATTTCCAGGAAAACTCATTTCCATTGAGAAGACATTTGGACGAAATAATTCAAAAAATCATGACCAAAATACAAATTTACTTATCTGAAACATGCATGTTGATTCTTGTGATGTGCATCTTGATTTTAGGTTGTAAGCATCAAAAAACCACAAGCTCAAAAAAGAGACCAAATATCTTGTTCATAATGTCAGATGATCATGCATATCAAGCGATTAGCACATATTCTGACAAGTTGACCAATACACCTAATATTGACCGTATAGCAGATGAAGGTATGAAATTCACCAATGCTTGTGTGACAAATTCAATTTGTGCTCCTTCAAGGGCGGTTATATTGACAGGAAAACATTCTCATTTAAATGGAAAAACAGACAACGTTTTTCCATTTGACACAACACAAGTTACATTTCCGCAATTACTGCAAAATGCTGGATACCAAACAGCAATGTATGGGAAATTACACTTTGGCAACAGCCCTAAAGGATTTGATGAATACAAAATACTGCCAGGTCAAGGCACCTACTACAATCCAGATTTTATTACCAAAAAAGAAGGAAAAGTTCACGTAGAAGGCTACACCACTGATATTATCACCGACATGACCCTGAATTGGTTGGATAGAGAAAGAGATCAAGAAAAACCATTCATGATGATGTACTTGCACAAAGCGCCGCATAGAGAATGGCTCCCGGCACCTAGACACTTCAAAGAATTTACTAAGAAAACATTCCCTGAACCAGAAACCCTTTTTGATAATTATAAAGGACGAGGGACCGCAGCTAAAACTGCAGAAATGAATTTGTTGACGCACATGAATTGGGCTGGAGATTCTAAAATTAGGCCAGAATTAATGGATGAACTTGGAATCATGGAAGGAAGTGATTGGGACAAAGATGCCTTTGCAAGAGAAGTAGGAAGAATGAATCCCAAACAAAGAGCAGCATGGGATGAAGTATATGATCCAATCAATGAAGAATTCAAAAAGAACTACAAAAATATGTCCCAGAAAGAGTTGATGCAGTGGAGATATCAACGGTATATGCAAGATTATTTAGGTTCCATCGCAGCTGTAGATGAAGGTGTCGGCAAAGTACTCGATTATTTAGAGGAAAGTGGTCTGGCCGAAAATACGATTGTGGTGTATACATCAGATCAGGGATTTTATTTGGGAGAACATGGATGGTTTGACAAACGCTTTATTTACGATGAATCCTTTAAAACCCCGCTTCTTGTTAAATGGCCAAACGTAATCACTCCTAATACGACCAATAGTCAAATGGTTCAAAATCTGGATTTTGCTCAAACCCTTTTGGACGCAGCAGGTGTTCATGCACCAGATGATATGCAAGGAGAAAGTTTAGTCCCTTTGTTCAAAGGGAATACGGAAGGTTTTAGAGACGCAGTTTATTACCATTACTATGAATACCCAGCTGTACATATGGTCAAGAGGCATTATGGAATTGTAACAGAAGAATACAAGTTGGCTCACTTTTATCATGACATAGACGAATGGGAGCTGTATGACAGAAAAAAAGATAAACAGGAAATGAACAATGTCTACAATGACCCAGCATATGCTGATATTGTCAAAGACATGACATTAAAACTAGCTGAACTACGTGTTAAATATTTGGATTCCAAAGAATTGGACAGTGCGTATATCGATCGATTCGTAAATCGAAAAAAAGGTTCTGAATTGGGTCACTAATTAAGTGAACTAGATATTCTGAAAAAGATTTAATACTATACCATATGAGATATTCACATTTAACCATTTTAGTTTTTTTAACCATTCTGTCATGTACAGAAAAAGAATACAAGGACATTATCTATAAAAAACCTGAAATAGTGAAAGATCCTCCAGTGGATTTCCTTTCCCCTAAGGAAAGTATGACCAAATTCTACCTCCCAGAAGGTTACAAAATAGAATTAGTTGCCAGCGAACCAATGATCAACGAGCCAGTTGCCATCGCCTGGGATGGAAATGGCCGTATGTACGTGGCTCAAATGGAAACCTATATGCAAGATGTAGATGGTGATGACACCAATGTTCCATGGAGTAGAATTATGCTACTGGAAGACACCAATGGTGATGGTAAAATGGACAAAAGTTCAGTTTATATTGACAGCTTAATGCTACCTCGAATGATCTTACCATTAGATGATCGACTAATAGTTAACGAAACGTATTCGTATGATCTATTTAGTTACAGAGACACGAACAATGATGGGGTTGCTGATGAAAAAATACCGATGTATCAAAGTCCAAAACGTCGTGGAGGTAACCTAGAGCACCAACAAAGTGGATTGATCTGGAATATAGACAATTGGGTATATACAACGTATAACCCTTACAGATTCCGATTTTCTAAAAATAAATTAGTAGTAGATACATTAGAAAACATGCCAACAGGACAATGGGGACTTACGCAGGATGACATGGGTCATATGTATTATTCTGCAGCTGGTGGAGAGAATCCGGCTTTCGGTTTTCAACAGCCCGTCAATTATGGGCACATCAATCACAAGGGCAGACTAGCAGATGGATTCGTTGAGCCTTGGCCAGTGATAGGTACACCCGATATCCAAGGAGGTGTAAAACGATTAAGAGAAGATGGAACTTTAAATCATTTCACTGGGGTCGCTGGGCAGGAGATTTTTAGAGGACACAAGCTTCCTCCTGAGGCATATGGGGATCTCTTTATACCAGAACCTGTGGGAAGACTCATTCGCAGGGCTAAAGTGAATAATGTGAATGGGAAGAGAGTTTTATCCAACGCTTATCATGAAACAGAGTTTCTGGCTTCCACAGATTTGAATTTCCGACCTGTTCAAGCAAAAACTGGTCCTGATGGTTGTTTATACATTGTAGATATGTATCGAGGAATAATTCAGGAAAGCAATTGGACGCGTGAAGGGAGTTCATTGAGGCCTGTGATTATCCGAAAAGGATTAGACAAAAACATTGGCAAAGGAAGAATCTATCGAATTGTTCATGAACAAATCACACCAGATGCAAAACCCAACCTGCTCACTAAATCTTCTGAAGAATTGCTTCCATTTTTGAGGCATCCCAACGGATGGTATAGAAATACGGCACAAAAATTACTCATTTTAAAAGGTGAAGATTCTATTATCCCGAAGCTTCAGGAAATTGCCAATAACAACGAACCACTGTTTTCAAGTTTTTATTCAGACCAAGATTATGGTCTAGGTAGAATGCATGCCCTATGGACGTTAGAAGGATTGGGAGCAATTAACAAATCAATACTCAAGGATAAATTCAAGGATGAAGATCCTCGTGTGCGAATCACGGCATTAAGGTTGAGTGACGAAATCCTAAAGACCGGAAACACAGAATTGATACCTTATATGGGTCGTCTACTTGCTGATCCAGATGTCAATGTAATCAATCAAATGGCATTAAGTTTACGATTTAGCAAAAGTGAATTGGCCACTAAACTTTTAAATTCTATATCAGAAAAACATGGAAGTAATCATGTGATCGGTACTTCCATATTTGAAAGTCTAAAAAAAGATGATAGTCAATTGGCAAAATTCAAAGAAAAAATAGCTGATAAATCCTCTGAGGTCAAAGGCAGAATTCTAAATGGATATGACATCTATAAAAATCTTTGCATCACATGCCATGGCCCTGATTTGAAAGGAGCAAAAATGGAAGACGGGTCTTTAATAGCACCACCTTTAATTGGATCAAAGAGAGTCACAGGTAATGAAGAAGTGTTAATCAAAATATTACTCAACGGCCTTACTGGACCGATCGAAGGGAAAGATTATGGTATCATGATGTCAGTAGGTGATAATAGTGACGGATGGATTGCAAATGTCGCCAGTTATATTAGATCGATGAATGATACTGATGCCGTCCATTGGAAGCAAGTTAAAAAAGCAAGGGCTGAAACAAAAGACAAGGAAGGTTATTGGACATTGGAGGCTCTTATCCAATAATGATTTCTTCTATTCAATAAATTTCATCAATCCAAATCGATTGGCTTGATGCACACTTTTTTTAATATCATAAACAGGAAATAAAGTTGCAGATGACCGACGATCACCTTCTGCATCGTTGCGGTCTTGTCTCACTGCCTGTATGGCCCATTTCGATCCTTCTATATTTTTTAAAGTGCCTGGGAGGTCTCTAAATGTTGAAAATGGTATAGCCAACTCTAAAGTCCATCCTTGATCTAAATCAGAATTATCATTTATTGTTCCTTCGTACGTAACCTCTACTTCATGATCTGGATCAAATGCCTTAAAAACATAATTTCGTTTTTGATAGTAGTTATTGAAATAAATGAAGTCATTGGTGGCTTTGAATAGATTTACCTCAAAACCTATATGCGAATCCAAACTATCTGGTGCCGGTATAATAAAGAATTCAACGCAATCATCATTATATGGCTGCCCATCAGGTTTCGTTTCACGAGCTGTCAAATATTTATCTTGAATCTGATAAAAAACATACAGATTTTCATCGTCCCAAACCATTCTGATAGAAGATGGTTGCTTATCTGAAGGCATCTCTACTCTATAAAAATTATCCAAACTTCTAACCTCAGCTTTCGCCCAGATAGGCTCGTCCATTTTACCATCAACGAACATGGGATCTATGCTTTTCATAACCTGATATACAGGCTGTTCACCCAGTGAAAGCCTGTTATCAGATTCTTTACATGACAATAATGAACATACCATTAAAGACATGCCCATTATTTTCGTTCTAACGAAATGCAAACTGTTTATACTTGTTTAGCTTTTTTCAAATAGGCGTATAGTTTCACAATTCCAATTCCCAATGATACAGGCAACAAGATGTATATTAAAAAAGGAACAATACCATGAATATATCCAGAATGAGCATGTGGCACAGGTACCTCATGCGCCATTGATATAGTTGAAATAGTACAGGCAATAACTAATAATGTAATTCTTTTCATCTTATTTAATAATTGAAGGTTGTAATAACTCTTGTGTTTCTAAAATCGTTTTATTCAGCTTTTTGCTGATTTCCAGAATACTTTCGTATTCAATTTTTCTTTGTTTTCGACCGGAAGGTTTAGTGGCCACTTTTACTTGAATTGTTCCAAACTGAGTCTCAATTTCTTCAGCACTTCTTTCTATCATTTTCTTTCCGACTTTGTAATATCTCAAACCAATGGTCGTTGTGTTTTCCAATATGTACTCACATGCTTTTTCAAAATAATTTTTACTCGCAAGTACAGTAATTTTTAATCCAGGTCTTCCTTTTTTCATTTGAATAGGGACATAAAAAAAATCTGACGCACCTAATGCCAGCAGTTCTTGCTGAAAATGCGTACCTATAACCTCACTAGAAGTATCATCTAATTGCGTTTCGATGACATACATTTCTGCATCAGTTTTTGATTGCTCACTTAAAAGAGATACTCTTACGACATTGGCTACTTCAAAATCCTTTTGCCCAGGACCATACGCCGTCTTTTCAGTAATCGACGTTGTTTCTTTAAATTCAGGTTTTAAATATTTAAGAATTGCGGCACCCGTCGGTGTTGTTTTTTCACCCTTCTCATTTCCTTTATAAGTGGGGATACCTTGCAAAATATCTTCCGTTGCAGGTGCTGGTACCGGTAATATCCCGTGTTGAGTCTTTACAATTCCTGAGCCGACGCAGACAGGATCGGAATAGGTCTTTGTAACGTTAAGCTTATCCAACATCACAGCACAACCTACAATATCTAGAATTGAATCAACTGCACTCACTTCATGAAAGTGAATTTTGTCTAGTGGAATATTGTGAATCTTCGATTCTGACTCTCCTATTATTAGGAAAATTTCTTTCGCAATTTGTTTAGCCCCATTAGAGATATCACCCTTTTCAATAATACTAATGATATCAGCCAAATGTCTATTATGTTCATGAGAGTGAGTGTGCGAATCTTCATGTGAATGACCATGTCCATGTGAGTGATCATGAGAATGACTGTGAGAATGATCATGAGTGTGTTTGGCCTCATTTAAATCCACAATTCTCACGTGTTGGCAAACGATACCATTTTTATTCAGGGTATTTATTTCTACTAACCCATCTTCTAAATTCAACTTTTTTGGAAGTTTTACAATCTCCTCGTAACCATCGCACAATCCACAAAAAGCACTAAGCAACATATCTCCCGCCAAGCCAGCATGTGGTTCTATATATAAAACACTCATTTATTCTTAATCAATTTTAATATTCATAACCATAGTGATCATTCGAAAGGCAGCAACCGCTGCGCCATAACCATTATCTATATTCACCACTGTTATCCCATTGGCACAACTAGCCAACAAACTATTCAAAGCGACATGACCTCCAGAAGCCACCCCATATCCAACACTCGTGGGAACGCCAATAATTGGCTGTGGAACGAGTCCTCCCAATACTGTAGGAAGCGCCGCCTCAAACCCAGCCACAGCAATAATTACTTTGAACTTCTTCAAATCATCTACTCGATCAAGAAGCCTATGGATTCCTGACACTCCAACGTCTTCTATTCGCTCAGCTCCCACTCCTAAATGTAACAATGTGTAGTATATTTCATTTACCACATATGCATCAGAAGTGCCGCCAGAAATAATTGCCACTTGATCATCTAATACCCTTTCATCTTCTTTAGAAATGCTGAATATACCTGAATCACGATCATAAAAGGACCCAGGAAACTCCTTTGACAAGGTATTACCTTTTTCTTCCTGCACTTTAGTGGCAAGAACAGACTGCCTTTTCTCCAGGTAATTTTTTATAATATTTCGCAATTGTTCAATGGTCTTCGATTGACCGAAGACCACTTCAGGAAACCCTACCCTACTCTTCCTATCAAAATCTATATTAAAATCTTTATGATTCACTTAGCACTCTGTTTAACTTTCCTGAAACTAAACCTTCTTGGTCAACAACACATTTTGGAAATCCTAATTTTTCAAACTCATTTGAAATCAGGGGAAACATGTCATTTAATCTAGGCACCTCATCGGTTGGAACTTCTATTCTGGCTTCTTCTTCAAAATGCCTCACCCTTACGTCAGTAAACCCATATTGATTAAGCAATGCCTCGCCGTTTTCAATTTCTTTCAACAGTTTCGAGTTGATTGATCTACCATATGGAACTCTCGAACTCAAACATGGACTAGCAGGTTTATCCCAATGCTCAATTCCCAAATATTTTGAGATCTCTCTTACAGCGTTTTTATCAATATGACACTCCACCAATGGAGAAGAAACATTGTGTTCTGATGCCGCTAGTAATCCAGGGCGATAATCACCTAAATCATCCAAATTGGATCCATTAAGCACCACATAATTTGGATAGCTCTTCTGTAAAGCACTCACTGATAAATAAAGATGATTTTTGCAAAAGTAACATCGGTTGGATGGGTTACTCAAATAGTTTTCATCTTCCATTTCGCTGGTGGTAATCACTTCCAAGGAAATGTCATATTTACGACAAAAATCAATCGCCAAATCAAGTTCCGAAGATTTTAAACTTGCAGATTTCGATATACAACCCAATGCATTTTTACCTAAAAAATGTTTCGAGAGGTATAATACCAAACTGGAATCAATTCCTCCTGAAAAAGCTGTTATCGTCTTCTCCTTACTAAGGAACCATTCCTCCAATATTTTCATGTATTCTGACACACTTTTCTTCATACAGCTTAATTGTACCTTTTCATTCGATTTTTTTTAGAAGCCTCCCATCCACAGCTGAAACCCTATCTGACTCGACTCAAAAAATAGGGTTCACAGTTGCAGATGCTAAACAATAATAAGAGCACTTAATTAACAGCGAGTGAATAAATAATTAATCGTGTCTATTTGGCAGATAATATTCCAAAAAAAATCAGAAGATGAGTTCTATGTATGAAAATAAAATTAAGGATTTTCAAAAAGGCAGCTTTCATTAAGTGTCTATTAATCCAAAATTAATGTCGTTCTCTTTTATTAGTGAAAGTCAAAATTTAAAGTAGGCGAACATGTGATAACGCTTGCTTTGGGTTTATTTAAAAAATCAGAAAAAATAAAAAATAAAAAATGGATAATCGTCGGGAATTTATGAAAAAGGCTGGAGCAGTAGCCGCCCTCAGTTTAATTACAGATTGGGCATCTGCAGATGTACCCAAAGATAGCTTCGGCGAAATCTTACCTCAAAGACAACTCATACGAAATGGGGAAAAAGTAACGGCATTTTGTTTAGGTGGCTACCACCTTGGTTTTACTGAAAATCCAAAAGATGCTGAACGAATGATTGAACGTTCAATGGAATTGGGTGTAAGGTTTTATGACAATGCCGTTCGCTATCATGATGGTCGATCAGAAGAATATATGGGTAAATTTCTTACGCCTAAATACAGAGACAAGGTTTTCCTAATGACCAAAGCGCCAGGAAGAACTGCCAAAGAAGTTCGTGCTCAACTCGATAAGTCTTTAAAAACATTAAATACTGATTATGTAGATCTCTGGCAGATACACGCTCTACAAACAATAAAAGATGTAGACAATCGCATGAAGGAAGGAGTGCTTGATGTTTTTTTAGAAGCAAAAGAGCAAGGCAAAGCTAGATACCTTGGTTTCACAGGACATGCCAACCCTAAAGTTCACCTACATTTTTTAAATATTCTTGATAAACTAGGAGTAGAACTAGAAACATGTCAAATGCCACTTAATGTCTGTGATCCTTCTTTTGAGTCTTTCGAGGAGCATGTGTTGCCAGTACTATTGAAAAAGAAATATGGAGTTCTCGCAATGAAAACTATGGCTGGTGGTAGCATGATGGGTGGTAGAATAGACACGACTCCAGAAGACATTAGGACAAAAGATATTCCAGACGTGGTAGCTGTTTCAGATTTAACGATGGCCAATTTACATCAATATGTCTATTCACTTCCGATTTCTTCTTTAATCAGCGGTTGTAGGTTTACCTATGAATTGGAACAAAATGTAAAGGTCTTAAAGGACATGAAAAAAATGTCAAAAAAGGATCTTCGAACTTTAACCGAGTTAGCCAAGCCCTATGCTGGAAAGATTGTTGAAAATTATAAACGTGTACTGAGCTAAATAAAATCGCTGGGAGTAAGAACTAGTTTTTTTACGTTGCTTTATTATTACTATTTATTGAGACAACAAGTCCCTGCTATGTACCAAAGCAGGGACACCTGTCTCTTTTTTATCCACAAATATTTATGAGACTTAGATTAATCAAAGTTACAATATCGATTGCGACAGCTATACTCTGTCTGGTTTCTAATTACGCACTAGCACAAAAAATCAAGCCTGATCAAAATGATAAAAATCCATATGGTTTATCATCCGACAAGGTGGATTGGATGAAAGAAGCAACTTTAAAACAACTTAAAGGCTGTAGAGTTTTGGGTGCCAATGATACGTACATTCATACTCCAGATGGTGTGGCTAATTATAAATCTCTTTGGACCAGAGACAGCTACTACATGGTAGAGTACGCTGGTGACCTGATGACCAAAAAAGACATTAAGGCATCCATCTATTATTTACTAAGTGGTCAGAGAGAAGATGGCTGTATGCCTGATAGAGTGAACGCCGCGGGTGAACCCGTTTATAGTCCCGGTGCTCCTGGCTCACCTTTGGCAGATCATGCTTTGGATAATGGCCCTTTTATGGCCATGATGGTGTGCTCCTATGTCAATCAACACAAAGACAAAGCACTTTTTATTGAAGTAGAGCAACAGCTCAGAAAAGGTCTTGACCATGTAAGAGTTAAAGAAAGTGGATTGGTTTATAATGACCCAAAGAACCCACAATGCGTCTATGGTTTTACGGATATCGTCAAGAAAACTGGAAACCTTCTGTTTTCCTCGTTACTATATTACAAGGCCAACTATGAAATGTATCAACTTTGCGAAAAATACAAAACTGGTACCTCTGCCATATACAAAAGACGATATGAATATGTCAGACAGAGTATATACAAACTTTGGGACGAAGAATCTGGAATGTACTGGGCCGCCGATAAGGACTGCAAGCAACTAGACGTTTGGGGTAGTGCATATGCTGTTTCTGTAGGCATTACGGACAACGAACAGACTCAAAGGATCTCAACCTTTCTCGTTGAACACTACAATGAAACTGTTATGAATGGTCAAGTAAAGCATCTCGTCAATAATGACAGTGGCTGGAATAACCTTTTTATGCCTTGCAAGGAAGGAACTTACCAAAATGGTGCTTATTGGGCTACTCCCTTGGCTTGGATGATTCCTGTTTATGCCAAAACTAATCCAACCTTAGCAAAAAACATGTTAGAAACAGTGATCACTGACTTTCAGGAAAATGGCATCAATGAATGCATCAACGATGGCTATGTCAAAGTTCCGAATTTTGTTGTAAGTGCAACCAATGTCTACGCGCTAACTAGATGAAAATATTATTTCACGAGGGAGAAATTCAAAATTTAGCTATTCTTATAAAATGAAAAATATTCATAAAGTATTGGTTGGCCTTATAATATTGGCTTTAAATAGTTGTCAAAGTGATGTTAAAACAACCATGACAACTGACAATGCATTAGGTTCTCCAGCTTCTGAAAAAAAAGAAGTTATGGCTGCTTTAAACTTTCTTAATCAAGCAATGCTTGACCGATCAGAAGAAGGGCTCAATTCCATATGTTCTGAGCAATTGAGTTATGGACACTCTAACGGGAATATTCAAACGAAAGACGCTTTTATGGATGAAGTCCTCAATGGTGCTTATGACTATACTTCGATACTTACGCCTGAATTAACCATTGAAATAAGCAGAGAAACTGCTATTGCTAGATTCGTATTTGATATCAAAGGAATCAAGAATGAAGAGCCCCAAGCCGTTAAATTAGGATGTGTCCAAGCTTATCAGAAAAAAGGTGATCATTGGAAACTTTTAATGCGACAGGCATATAAACTGTAATTCGATAGTATACAGGACACATTATTACGACCTTTTTTTGATTATGATAAATATATACCGAATCTCTTTTGCCTTTTCACTTTTACTTTTTTTAACTGCAATTACAATGTCGTTAATGGGAAACCTCGAACATTCAGGTCCCCTAATCATCGCAGCATTTGGAACATTAGCCTTCGGATTTAGTGGATACAAGTCTCTGAACAGTTATGTATTTACTACGATGATCTTCGTTGGCGTAACCATAGCCCTTTATTTTCCAAGCGTATTTATTAGTATAGGAGAATTTCAACTCACTGGGCTCATTATACCATTAATTCAATTAATAATGTTTGGAATGGGCACTTCCATGAGTATCAAGGATTTTGGTGCCGTCATTCAATCACCAAAAGGAGTATTAATTGGTGTCTCTGCACAATTAGGAATCATGCCAATAATTGGCTATTTCTTAGCGCACTTCAGTGGTTTTCCACCGGAGATTGCCGCCGGCATTGTATTGGTTGGTTGCTCGCCGAGTGGAGTAGCTTCTAATGTAATGGCCTATTTAGCTAAGGCCAATTTGGCACTCTCTATTACCATTACAGCCATTGCTACCTTAATGGCACCTTTTATAACTCCTATTATGATGAAATATTTGGCAGGCGAATTCATAGAAATAGATGTTTTAGCAATGATGTGGAGTATAGTTAAAATGATTATCCTTCCGATTGGCGCTGGTGTATTGTATAATATGTTTCTAGGTGATAAATCGAAATGGCTTCAGAAAGCCATGCCCATCATATCCATGCTTGGGATCGGATTAATTATTGTAGTCATTACCGCAGCGGGCAGAGACAGCCTACTGGACATAGGTTTAACGTTGATGCTGCTCGTTTTGATCCACAACGTATTCGGATATTTTCTTGGCTATTGGTACGCTCACATACTTAAGCTCAACGAACAAGACGCTCGAACCATCGCGATAGAAGTAGGCATGCAAAATGGAGGTCTCGCTTCAGGCATTGCCAATTCTCTCGGAAAAATTGCTACGATGGGGCTCGCTCCTGCAGTGTTTGGTCCATTGATGAACATTACGGGTTCTATGCTCGCTTCATATTGGCATAAGAGAGTACCAAAGGAGAAGGCTGACTAGATAAATATCCAACTCATATAAGAATTGCATCCATACAGTCTTCAATCAGCAACAGATAAAAAATGGATTACCTTTTAGCAAAGCTTCACTCCTAAAATCTAGGACACAAACCGTTTATCAAAAATATAATGCCCAGAAGTCATTTTATCGTTTAAGTGAAAAACTTAAAACCATAAGTCCTATGATATTAAAAATAATATACTCAACTATTATCATTGGTACTCTTTCACTATTATCAGTGTTTGAGTCGAATGCTCAAAGTGTCACAACACCTCGTCCTGCCAGTCCGGCAAGCGAATTCAAACAGACGATTGGAATTTCAACCGTTACCATTAATTATTCACGTCCAAGTCTGACACTTCGTGGAAATGATAGAACGGGTAAAATATGGGGAGTCCAAGTACCTTGGGGATTAGAAGCTACCTCTTTTGTAGATGGAAGAAGTATTCCCTGGAGAGCGGGCGCCAATGAAAATACGATTATAACGTTTTCTGATGACGTAAAAATAGAAGGTCAAGCCTTAAAAGCAGGCTCCTACGGTCTCCATATGGCCATCTATGAAAACGGGAAAGCCACCTTGTTTTTTTCTAATAATACATCATCCTGGGGTAGTTTTTACTATCTAGAATCGGAAGATGCACTAAGGGTAGATGTCATTTCTCAAGAAATTGAAAATACAGAAGTACTGACCTATGATATGGTCGCAATGAATAATAATAGTGGCACTTTTGCCCTCAAATGGGAGAAAAAGCTCATCCCGTTTAATGTAGAATTCGATGTACATGAAATCGTCTTAGCCAATTTTAGAGATGAACTAAGGTCTATACCGGGATTTGGCTGGCAAGGGTCTAACCAAGCTGCGCGTTACTGTATTCAAAATAATATCAACCTTGAAGAAGCACTACAATGGGTAGATAGATCAATTAGTAACAATCGTAATTTCAACAATCTAAGTACTAAATCTCAATTATTGGACTTAATGGGAAAAACCGCTGAATCCAAAAAAATGGTGGATGAGTTAATCGCCATTGCCAATGTTGGAGAATTAAACACACTTGGCTATCAAATGATTGGACAGGATAAAGTTGACAAAGCCATTGAATATTTCCAATTAAACATTAAGAGAAACCCAAAAAATGCCAATTGTTATGACAGTCTTGGTGAAGCATACAAAACGAAAGGTGATAATAAGAATGCTATAAAAAACCTTAGAAAATCATTATCGCTTGATCCTCCAGCCAATGTAAAAGCTAACTCTATCAGGCTTTTGACTGAGATGGGTGCAGATACGAGCATGTATAATTAAAAAAATCCATAGGACAGTTTGTTCGTCGCAAACACACTGTCCGATTAAAAATACTATTATAAGATTTAGAAGAATTGGAGTTGGCGTTTTCGGCTAAGCCTAATCATTCACCTTAGTTACTAATTCAGGCATCGCTACATCCAATTTTTCACACCACTCTTCTATTTGTGCATTCAAACCTGACTCCACAGGTATGCCCGACTTACTTCTCACTTCCTCTTTTGTATATTGATCATCACCAGGTACTAGTACGGGTTGTTTAGGATCTGAAGCTATCTGAACACGAGCAGATTTTGCCATGCTCGCGACCACTTGCGAAAGGTCTAAGCCTCCAAAAAAACGAGTTGGGTCTAATGCAATTACCAGTGAACCTAAATGTCTCTTTTCTGTAAGATCCCCATACATATCTCCTATATTGGGACCCCATGGCATACCATTAAGAGGGCCGCATAGCAGATCAATCATCAACGCCAAGGCATACCCTTTGTGCTCTGCCATTGGTCGTAAACTTGCTACTGCATGAGGATCTTCTGTAGTCTCTCCTTTATCGTTATAGGCTACATCATTGGGAATCTTCTGATTCTCATTTCTGGCATTCATAATATAATTGAAAGGAATGGCGCTGGTGGCCATATCCAGGCACATTGGTTTTCCATCAGCATTAGGTGCACTGATGCAAATTGGATTGGTTCCTAAAAATTTTTTATACCCATTGTGAGGTGCGACAAATGCATCAGAGTGTGTAAAAACGATTCCTACCAGCCCTTTCTCCGCGATCATTCTGCCATAAATTCCTATTGCCCCACAATGGGAAGATTCACGAACACCTACAACACCAATACCATTTTTCTCTGCCAGATTTATAGCCTCATTGGTCGCGGCACCCATTGCAACAATTCCTAAAGCGTCATCGGCATCCAAATTAGAACTACATGGACCAGTGTTCTCGATTTTAAGATTGGGTTCTGGGTTCAGAGAACCTGCTTCAATCCGACTCAAGTAGTGAGGTAATCGAGCAATTCCGTGAGAATCAATTCCCCAAAGGCTCGTTTGTACTAAACTGTATGCCACAAACTGGGCATCCTTGTCAGAAACCCCTACTTTCATCAGACAGGCTTTTGCCCAATTCAACAACGCATTATGATCTACCAATTTCGTTTCTTTCATCATTCTTCTTCCCAATATTGAGCGCCTGGCAAAGATCCATTCATTGTATATCCACCATCAATGGTGATATCTTGACCCGTCATATAGCGTGATTCATCACTTGCTAAAAAGAGGGCTGCATTGGCAATCCAACTCGCTTCAGCAATTTCTTGAAGCGGCACACGCATGTTCAAAGATTTCTTGACAGCGTCCGTATACATAGGTACAGTCAGTTCTGTATAAGTCGCACCGGGTCGTATGAAATTCGCAGTAATTTTATTCGGTGCTACCTCACTGGCGACCGTTCTCATAAATCCTTCTATTCCTCCTTTTGCAGCCGTATAATGACCACAATTAGGTTCACTGATTACAGAATGAATACTAGAAACAGCAATGATTCGACCACCTTCATTGGCAGGTATCATATGCTTCAATGCTTTCTGCGTGCATAGAAATACACTTTTAAGGTTAGTCTGAATGATCAAATCCCACTCATCCTCTGCCATATCAACCACGGAAGACTGACGTATGATCCCCGTATTGTTGACCAAAATATTCAAGCCATCCATAAGTTCAATAGATTGTTCGAATGCTGCATTTACCTGAGCTGAATCTCCCACATCACAGTGAATAGCAAATGCGGTTCCTCCATTACTTTTTATATCGGCTACAACTTCCTCAGAGCCTTTGTCATCAATATCCAAAATACAAACTGCTGCACCTTCTTTCGCAAAACGTTTAGCAATGGCCTTCCCTATACCATGGGCAGCTCCTGTAACGATGGCTTTTTTCTCTGGTAATCTCATGATTCGTTAATATATTTTATTAATTAATGCTTTATTACTTTACTTGTAAAGTCTATCGTTTGATAGCTTCACAATTCTTTCGTAGATATTCAATGCTTTTTAATAGGTCAATTTTCTGCGCATTCTGCTCAAATTCTTTAGGGTCTATTCCTTCTGGTGCTGACACAAGATCCATGGGTTTTCCTCGCCTGAGCATGTTATGGAAATCTTTTAATTCGGAAGCTTTCAAGTCAGGGTATCCTTTCCAGAAATCCTTTTCAAGAAATGGTATTTCAATTTGCACTCTAGAAATGGATTCAATATGAAGAGGCGTTCCAGGGCACAATTCCGACATTCGTTTTGTATATTTCTTAAAATCCATAGAACCTTCTCCAATGGGAGTCCATTGAAATGCAGCCCCGTTTTCTGATTCCCAAATATTGTAGTCACGAACGCTTGAACACACTGCATGTTTGCCCAATTTTTCAAGTTGATCCATAGGGTTCTCCATTGCCCAAACGGAATTTCCTGGATCTAGCATTACCCCGCAAACATCTGTGCCTACTGTTTCAACTATCTGAAGCACCTCTTCTGAACGGAGATCTCCAGCGTGATTTTCCACTGCAAACTTTATCCCAGCATCCTGAATTTGTGAACGCATCGACCTGAGTTCAGTGATGATTTCATCCATTCTTGCTGTAATCCCACCATCTGTATATCGATCTTTGATGCTTCCAATCTTACAGTTGACAGATTTTGAATCGAATATTTTGGCTATCCTAATCCCCTCTAAAATCTTATCTTTTGGTGACCCTAATTTGGACGAATATGAAGTAGAATTCACACTAAGTCCCCCGATTCCGAAAAAGAATGTCATTTGATTCTTATCTAGAGATCGCTTTATTTTTTTTAAATGGCTCGTTTCTAAACTTTCAAAATAATTCAAAGAATTAAAGAGCAATGAATCCATTTTCAAGTCAATAGCATAATCAACCAATTGTTTTGCGTTCCATTTCATACCCCGCACAGCGTGGGCATCTAGACCCAGGGGTACCTTTGACTTCACTGTCAAAGATTTCAAAAATGCTGCTTCTAGCTGAAAATTTGTTAAAAAAGGAATCGTCAGCATTCCAATAGCAGACTTAGCTAAAAAATCTTTTCTCCTCATCGTGTTAAAGTATAAACATTAGTAGCACTAACTACGAAATTGGGCACTTTGAAATAATCACCATTAATGCATTCATTGATGCCATTTTCCTGAAAATCGTCAATCGTTTCTTGCACCATCTTTTTAGCTAGTTCAGGATCTCGTTTGGCATAAACTGGAACCATCCAAGCTAATGGAGTAGCCCAATAAGCACCGTTTTGATAGGTTCCTACATCACAAGCATGAAATAATTCTTCCCAATGATCATCACTACCTGGAAGGTGTCTAACTTGTCCTCGCTGAACTACTTGATCATAATTTGTGATTAAATAATTGGTAATTTTATCAGTCTGCGAAGCATCAGTAATTCCAACATCGATGGCAAAAGCGCTTCCCCAAATATCAATTTGTTTGTTAGTCAAATCAGCAGCCCAGAACATACCGATCTTGTCATCCCAAAGTTTGCCAATACTGTTTTTAATAAGTTCAGCCCTTTTACGATATTCATCAGCATTTCCAATTTCATATTTATTACTAAATCTTGCCAAATGCATACAAGCGTCATAATAAATCAATGAGCTAAACAGCAGGTGTCCCGTTTTCTTGACTATGTCAGTAAATCCATAGACGCATTCCGGGTTATCAGGATCATTAAAAACCAAGCCATTTTCAGCTCGATTGACATGATCTAGCCCTTTTCTTATTTTTGATTCAACAGAAGCAAAATATTCTTTATCATCATATTGATCCAGGTATGAACAAACCATCAATGCCATAAATGGACCATTATCCAAGGCGTGATCTGCCATTGGTCTGTTTTCACCTCCAGGGCTGTATATAGGTTTACCTTTGATATTGACACGGTCTGGAATACAGCCATCCTCTCGTTGTCCATCCAATAGGTAATTCATCGTTGCTTTGATTTCATCTTGTTTGAAAAGATTACCAGCATACTCTATCATGTAATAAGTATCTCTAGTCCATTGCGCTTTGTAGTTACCTACTCCATCTGGTGTATGAAGCCAAACATCATTTGGTCCTTGAATTCGACTACCTTTCAGTTGTTTGATTGTAGCTTCTTTCATCCACAGAACATCTTCCTCAGATAGTCCATATGGATTACTAATTTGGGATTTCTCAATTTGTTCAGATGTGGGAGATTTTTGATTGTTCGACATGCCACAACCCAAAAGCAAGAACAAGGGAACGTAATATATTTTCATAATCATATTGATTTGACTGTTTACAATTTTAAATTCAAAATTACTTTTTGACTATCTGTCTTGAAGTTATCCCATCTATTAATGGATAATTTACGTCTTCAAGGTACGCTAACAGTTTCTCACGAAGATTCTCTACAGTACTGGTATATTTAAATCTATTTGGATTTGTCCCAAGCAGATTATTTAATTCATGTGGATCATTTTCCAGGTCAATCAACACATCTACATCAGCCCCTCCTTTTCTATGAGTAGTCATTAACTTCCATTTTTTTGTTTTGATCATGATAGATGGAACTGAGGAATTCTGCCAATTCCATTCGGTCACAGCATAATCATACTTGGGTGTTCCACCGTCCATCACTTCTCTTAATGAAAACCCATCATTTGATTTTTTTGCAACCCCTGCATAATCTAAGATTGTAGGGAATATATTGAGGGTTGACACAGGAAAATCAAATTGTTGACCAGGTTCAATCTTGTTTGGAAGTTTAATAATGAAAGGAACTCTCACTGATTCTTCATAAAAATTAAATTTTCCCCTCATACCATGTGCACCTAGCATCTCGCCATGATCAGACACGAATATCACCAAAGTATTTTCCGTCAATTCAAGTTCATCAAGCTTTGTCAAAATCCGGCCTACCCAATCATCAATTTCGGTCACAAAGGCATAATAGTTGACTATCATGTCTTTGATTAAAACTTCATCACTAAATTTCTCCTGAAACCTACTCGGCTTGTATGGTATATTGGAATGAGAATCATGGATAGATTCAGGAATGGAAATATCTTTTTTGTCATACATTGAAACATACTTTTGTGAGGGTGTAATGGGTACGTGTGGACAATGAAATGAACAAGTCAAAATAAATTGTTCGTCTTTTAAACGATCCAATGCTTCTAGCGCCTGTCTACCTTGTACTGCTGTTATAGTTTTGTCAACGGATAAATTCAATATTCCATGAACATCTCCCTGTCCATATATTCTTTGTTCAATCTCCTCTGTAGGAATTTCACCAGATGGCAGATAATCATAACGTCGATCCATTGGAGAAACCTCATAAGGTATTGTTCCTCCATAAAAAGTAGTCTCATACAACTCCCCTTTCTTTAATCTCTTTTTCTTTGTGTTTTCTTTGAGATCTTTTACATACAATTTTTCCCAATCTAAAAATTGTTCTTTTCTACTCATCCCATCTATTTCGGGATTTGAATAGATATCGATCAAATTTGCAGGAGCATGAAATTTGCCGTAATACTCTGATTTAAATCCATCAGTGACCAAAAATTCATCAAAACTTGGAGAACCTATATCTTTTTCCGCATCCTTATTACATCTTACGCCTGTAGTTTCTAATAGCTTTCCAGTCAAAATAGACGTTCTTGCTGGCACACATACAGCACATGGCGTTACGGCCTGCTTGAAATAAGCCCCTTCTCTAGCCAACTTATCTAAGTTTGGAGTCTTGATTTCATCATTGCCTGCATATCCTAGAGCATTCCACACTTGCTGATCCGTCATGATCAGAAGGACATTAGGCTTTATCTCTTGACCAATCACAATTCTAAAAGAGAATATCAGTTGGACAAAGATCATAACAACGAATATTGTGTTCTTGACTTTCATAAACCTTACTTACTGGGTATTACTTCCCAACATTAATGATGAGTAATTAATACTTGGTGAATATTTGATTAACTAGGATTAAATCATTCTTTGAATCACCTCCATATTCGCCTCATCTACAAAATATCAGTCGTTTAAGAAAAAATATTCTTTTTTAGAATCTCCATTTTGCCAAGAACTTGCTTAAAATAACTGGAAATATATTTTCAATATAAAGTCAGAATTTCGCAATCAGTTTCCGCATTAATGTGAAATTAATCTCATGTTAAGGGCACAATCATAACTTGATCCAAAATCAACAAATTGAACCAAGCATATCATGTCCAATAGAAGAAATGTTTTAAAAGCAGCTATGCTATTGCCTTTAGCAACGAGCATCAATCCTCTAAGTGCAAAAAGTAAGGATAGTTTTAAAGAAGCTGGAGCTATTACTGCTAAAATCACCAAAGTAAGAGCAATCATTACAGCTCCTTACGGTACCAATTTGGTAATTGTCAAAGTAGAAACGGATCAGGACGGTTTATATGGTTTAGGTTGCGCAACTTTCACTCAAAGGGCACATACAGTTGTTTCCGCTATCAATGAATATTTAGATGACTTTTGCCGAGGCAAAAATGTCGCGAATATCGAGGATCTTTGGCAAACCGCTTATGTAAGTTCCTATTGGAGAAATGGCCCAGTATTAAATAATGCACTCAGTGGTTTAGATCAGGCCCTTTGGGATATCAAAGGCAAAATGGCCGGTATGCCCGTATACGACCTTCTTGGTGGTAAAACAAGATTTGCAATTGATACTTACACCCATGCATCTGGAAAGAGCCCAGATGCGGTCATGGATGAAGTAGAAGAATACAAGGCGATGGGTTTCAGAAACATTAGAATTCAATTGGGTGGATACGGCTCTACACATCTATCGACAAACCCTGATTGGAAAAAAGGTGGTTTTGGTAGTAATGGAGATAATACTATGGATCCGCAAGCCTATAAACGAGGGACAGTAGAAATATTCAAAAAAGCCAGAGAACGTTTTGGTGATGAAATCGAATTGCTTCATGACATGCACGAAAGATTGCAGCCTATGGATGCCATTGATATGATCAAGAAAGTGGAAGAATACCGGCCATTTTTCATTGAAGATCCTTTTTCTCCAGAAAATATTGGTTGGTTCAAACTTTTGAGAGAACAAACGAGTGTACCCATCGCTATGGGAGAACTATTCAACAGTCCTCATGAATGGATCGAGCCAATGAGCAAACGACTCTATGATTACATCAGAATTCATATTTCACAAATAGGTGGTATTACGCCTGCAATGAAGGTTGCTCGACTTGGCGAAGTTTATAATGTAAGAACTGCTTGGCATGGGCCAGGTGATACATCTCCCATTGGACACGCAGCGAACGCACATATTGATTTAGCTATATGGAATTTTGGTATCCAAGAAATGAAGCATTTCACGGATACGGCCAGAGAAGTATTCCCAGGTACTCCTAAAGTAGAGAATGGGTATATGCATGTCAATGAAGCTCCGGGATTAGGTATTGATATAGATGAAAAATTGGCTAAGAAATTTCCTCCAGTAACCTACAACTATAACTGGACACAGGTCCGAACAAATGACGGCACTCCTGTTCGCCCTTAATACTAAATTGATATGAGATTAAAGGTAATTGCAACACTGATAGTGTGCAGTATGTCGCTGGTTGAAAGTATTAATGCCCAAGAATCCTCACTGGTTTACCCAGGTGGAGATGGCAAACTGGTATATGTGAAACATGCCAATACGGCGGAAGAAAATTTGGATAATGTCATCGCCGACTATTCAAATTGCGGGTATATGGGAGGAGGTGTTGCACTGCCACATGTACCTGTAAAAATCACAGTCTATCCAGAATTGGGAGATGATCGAAAACGTATTCAGGATGCTATCAATTATGTCGAAAGTCTGACGCCTGATGCCAATGGACACCGAGGTGCCGTTCTTTTAAAAGCTGGTACCTATCAAGTAGACGAAGGACTATTTCCGGAAGGGGATGCTCTAAGAATTAGAGCAAATGGGGTCGTTTTAAGAGGAGAAGGACAAGGTACTGATGGGACCATATTAAAAACGACTCTAGCTGCAAAACACCAGATTATTGCTACTAGACCAAAAAGCCAGGGATTTTCGCAAAATAACTTGACAAGAATTACAGATGAGTATGTAGGAGGAGGTGCAAAACAATTTAGTGTTGTAGATGCCGGCGCTTATGCGGTTGGTGATACAATTGCTGTGGTTTTCACACCCAATCAAACGTGGCTTGATGAAATCCATGTTAACGATTATTTAGATCCTGATGAGCTCCTTTGGGATACAAACACTTACATTATAAGTTATGAAAGAATGATCACTGCTATTGACGGTAATAAGATTTCAATTCATTCGCCAATTATACACCCTATGCAAGAAAAGTATGGTGGTGGTGAAGTGAAAAAATTAACTGGAGCTTCAACTAAAAGGCTTCAGCAGATAGGAGTAGAAGATTTACGTCTTGTTGGCATTGGAGTAACCTCCAAAGCACCCGAAAATGGCTCCAACCGATTAAAGACGGGAGTGCATGTTGATCACACAGAAAACAGTTGGGTGAAAGGAGTAACCGTTGTTCACACCTCCAATTCAGCTGTCAGAACCTGGTCATCCAACTACATAACGGTAGAAGATTGTGCTTCAATCCTACCATTGGGCCCCTATAGTGGTGGCTACAGATATACTTTTTATATTGATGGTTCTTCAAGTCACAATTTGTACCAACGAACCTTCACAGAAGATGGCAGACACGATTATGTTTTAGGTCAAAGGACACCCGGGCCAAATGTCTTTTTAGATGGGTTTTCGGTTCGAGCCGGTACCATTGGCCCACATCAACGCTGGGCAACAGGTACTCTTTTCGACAATCTTAGTATGGAAAGTCTGATGGCGTTGGAGCATAGAGGGGCTTCAGGTTCAGGGCATGGTTGGGCAGGCATACAAAGTATCATCTGGAATACAGAATCTCCAAGCATAATTTGTGATGCGCCGGCTGGACATTTAAACTACGCAATTGGAAATACAGGAAATGAAATCCCAAGTCCATATGTAAACAATTCCAATGAAGGTGTGTATCGTGGTTATTTTGACAATCATGGTTCTCATGTAGCAACACGTAGTTTGTATTTAAAACAATTGAATGACAGGATGGGAACTGAGGCCGTAAGTTTGGTAACCATTCCGGAACAAATCTCTGGTAACATCTATGATCAATTAGCGGATTGGGCTGGTAATGGGCCGCTAATTGATAACACTGGAATTACAATTAATGCACCCAGAAATTTAAGCACCGTTGATTTTTCTAATGAACCTTCAAATAAATACGTATTGCTGGAATGGGACGACACTTCGGATTACGAAAATATATTTATTATAGAAAGATCATCAGATGGCGGAGAAAATTTTGAATTTCTTGCCCAGCGGGGTGCCAACATTGAATTCTATACAGATACTGACATTCAACAAACCACATATCACTATAGAATAAAAGCTGTCAATGGAGATGCGTTTTCAGCGTACACCTATTTCTTTCTTGATCTGGGGTATGAATTCCCATCCACAGAAGTTACATTTCAAGTGGACATTCAAGAAGTATCTGACTTATACCCAGGAGGAAATGTTTGGGTAACATTTGTAGATCAAAATACTGAGTTACCGATGACAGATAGCGATGGAGACAACATTTATACACTCACTGAAGAAGTAAGAACCGATATCAAATTAGACTACATCTTCTCCTATCAAAATGGTTCAGATCCTGATATCAACAAGCACCAAGAGTCCATACCAGATAATTGTAAAAACAGTAGTGGATTTAGATCGATAGACGTTGTTGGAGACCAACTCATCTTACCTCCAATATTATTTGGAGATTGTCAAGAGGCCTTACCTCCTGGTATCGATTTAACTGATTTAGAGGGAACAATTATCATAGGTTCCAATGATAATGAACCATGGATCAGCGGTAGTCAAGGAGCCGGTTCTCCAGACGGAGAAAGAGTAGAAAAATTAATAGATAATAATGTTAGAACTAAGTATTTGGTTCGAGCAGAGAAATCTTGGGTTGAAATTACAAATCACGAAATTTCTTTAGTTTCAGGTTATACCATTACCTCAGCAAACGACATTAGTGCTCGTGACCCTAGAAACTGGGAGTTAAAAGGCTGGGACGGAAATAATGAAGAGTGGGTGACCATCCATTCAGTGATGAATAATCCTAAATGGGAGAAACGATTACAAAATAGAAGTTGGACTTTTGAAAATGAATTATGGTTTTCAAAATACAGATTGGAAATATCCAAAATCAATGGAGATACTCAAGGTTTGATGCAAATGGCAGAACTACAACTATTTGGATCACTTGATTTCATCACAACAACTGATTTTTCACAACGTAGCAGTTGGTCAATTTATCCAAATCCAAGTCAAGGAATAATTAATATTGCTAATCCAAATGGAGACAATTTGAAATACAAAGTGTACAGCACCAGTGGATTACTGATAACAAATGGACCTAGTAAAATTAATTCAAATATTAGAATTGATATGAATGGATTTAAGGGCCTGTACATAATCCTTATCATATCAGGAAGTCAGACAAAGAGGTACAAGGTCATTGTAAATTAATTGCTATACAAAAATTAAAAAAAACTACTTTTACAGGCTTGAATTAGAGAAATAAAAAACTATGCTGAATTTCATAAAAACAACCACCGTAATACTCACATTCTTTCTTGTAGGCTGCACGAGCATTAAAACTCCGGATGTTGATATCAAGAGAAATCCATACAACCCGATTCCATTAATGGATCAATTGAAGAGTGAAAAGGGAGATGACGTCACTAAAATGCACTTTTTAGTGTTTGGTGATGCCAAAGGAAATAAACCCTTTCCCTATGTACTGAAGAGAGCCGATTCTTTGGATCCAGATTTTTGCATCACTACTGCTGACCTGGTTGACACAGGCGGAGGAAAAAAAGGAAAAGTGGACTATAAAAAACTCGACTCCATGGGGGGTTGGTTTATGAGAAAATATCCCATGTGGCCTACTGTTGGAAATCATGAAGAATCAGGTGGGGATGATGGTATTGAGAATTTTACTAACTTTTTCGGTATGAAAGAAGCAATGTATTGCTTCGAATACGGAAACGCGAAATTCATTGCTCTCCCTTGGCCTAAAATAAATCAAGATTCTACCAAATTGAAATGGTTAGAAAGTGAACTAAAGTCAGCTCAAGGAAAACACATTTTCATCTATAGACATCGACCATTTTATACCGTTGGTTCAAAACCGTATACTGATGTTGACAGTGCAGCTACAGCCACCACACGTCTTTTTGATCAATACAATGTGACTGCTGCTTTTAGCGGTCATGATCACATTTATCATAGAACCAAAAGGAACAATACAAATTACATTATCTCGGCTGGTGCAGGTGCTCCTATTTATGAACTTAAACGTGAAAAAGATGCGTTAGAAAATGACGTGTTTTATGGCAAAAAAGTATCAGAAGAAAGAGTTGATGGCTTGGCACCTTTCAAATTTAGAGATGGAGAGGGCAATTTTACAGATATTCAAGAAGCCATGTATTATGTGCTATCTGTGAAAATAGATGGAAACAAAGTTTCTATTGAGATGATTGATGAGAAGACTGGAAAAGTGTGGGATAAAGCAGTTATAAAATAACTTTATCGCACTATTCCATCAGCCCTTTATTTAAATTTAATAAAGACATAATATCCTTCTTAGATTATCGTTGTCTCAATTCCAACAGTGAATTAGACATTCCAAATTCTTGCCTTGGAATTATAAAAAAAATCACAAAACCTGTCTGTATTAATAAAGTATTAATCCCATTTTAACTTGTTCCTTTTAGAATTACGAAAAAATAGGATTCAAAATGATTTTTTCGTGTACTTGAATCAATTACTAAAACGGTACTGAATTCTTCAAACTAGACAAACACTATGGTAAAATATTACGCATCAATTTTGTTCATATTCTGTATATCTTCATCAATGGCACAGAGTATCACTTTACCAGTAGAAGTTCTGGGGGAGCAGGGAAAAGTAGTCACCCGGTCGTTTGATTTCACACAAGAAGAAGCAGAACAGGCCACAACATTGTGGATGCAAGTCAATAACCTCTCCTATGAAAACAAAGCCTCCGTTAAAGTAAATAACGGTTCATGGACAGATTTGAATCACGAAACGGTTGACATGCAATACCAAGAAAAAGCGCGTGGCGGAATGACTCATGGGGGGTTCAGCACAGTTCGATTCAGCTTGCCTGTTTCAGGGTTTGTCGAAGGTTCTAATACGTTAAGTTTTCGGTTCAATCGTTCAGATGGAATTTCAATAGGCTATCGTGTAGTAAATTTCAATGTACTAAATGATTCCAAAGCTCAACTACTGGAACAATCCATTTTTGAAGAAGAAGATCCTATGACGTGGACCGCTCCAGTTGGATTTGAAGACGCTACATCTGTAGCTGAAGGAAAAGACCTATGGGAAAACGGAGCGCTTTGGAGCAACTATTTAAAAGATGACACGCTCGGTACTTGGTATGGGTATGACCTACAACCCGCAACACCAATCAATGCGGCATGCTCGGATTGTCACGTAACCAATGGTTTTGATTTGGAATATTTTAGTTATTCCAATGAATCAATTATTGAACGATCCATTTTTCATGAATTATCTGAAGATGAAGGAAAAAAAATCGCCGCGTATATCAGGAGCCTATCTTCAGAACCCGATGGACCACAAAGACATGGTCGTCCTTGGAACCCTCCTTACCAACCAGGGCCCGAGCTCGAAGGAAAATCTCTAGACCATTGGGCTGCTGGAGCAGGTTTAGATGCCATATTGGACGATGACGAAGATATGCTTGAATATATGTTTCCAAATGGTGTAGATAGCTCTACGGTAGCAGAATATTTTGATAATGACAAAGTAGAGGATCACACTTTAATGCCCCTTGCAGTACACTTACCTGATTGGAAACATTGGCTACCCTTGATTCACCCGATGGATGCGTATACTATCAATGACTTCTACGACAACCCAACAGTAGACATTCATCCTAAAATTGGATGGGAGCGAATGAAAAATTATTTGGATGCCATGCCAATAGAAAATAGAAATGTGGATGAATTTAAGAATGAGCTTAGGATCATGCACAGACATTTTAGGCACTTTTGGGATCAAGCTAGTGGTGAAGTACGTCATTGGCGGACGGCAGGAGATGCGATTGCCAAGAATAGAAGCAACCATGTAACAGATCACGTTCCAGATGGAATTCCGATCGAAATGACAGTAACCAGTGTGGCCCGACTGTTAGCGGTCAAGAACTTCGAAATCATGAATCTTTATGATCTACAAGATAAAAATGAGTGGTTTGTCATTCCAGAAGATTACGACGAACTCACTGAACGAAGATGGCAATGGCTTGGAGTTGATTACAATATCTTCGAAGTCCCACCTCACTTTACTTCCTGCGCTATCAACTCGAATTGTGACAATTTTGTAGGTCAATCTAAAGCTACAGGAAACTATGAATCTACCGCGTGGTATCAACTACAATTAGTACTTAACGGAGGTAACGGAAATGTTGGAGGAAACAATCCTATGGATTGGCAATACCAGCTCAGTTTTATTCTGAGAGCCTCAGCTAGTTCAGGCATTTATGAACCTGTTCGTCTGTATCATTCTCTCAATGCCATGTATCAGCTTAGAACCTACTCGAAGCATAAAGGACCCACAAATAACGGCTTTAGAGCCAGGCAACAAATGCCCCATTGGTTTTTTGGTGTGGGTGATAGCAATAATTTTTATGGATTTGCACCTGGCGAATTCCCCGATTTACTAGATAAAATTCAACCGGGAATGAAAAAACTATTCTTAGATGCGCTTCTACGACAGTTTTTAAGTGAAGTGCAAAGACCTGAAATGAACCTGCAAAATTGGGGTAGAAAAAGCCCAGATGGAGGTTCTTATGAATTAGAGCCCGCTAGTCATAGTGGAGCCTTAGTAGATATTGAGTCAAAAATAGGCCTATACTATTATGTAGATAAGATGTATTACCTAATTCCCAAGTTTGCATCCGTAGGAGTTGATTGTCAAATTATTAACGAATTGGTTGATTGGTGTGATGAAGCTTGGCCCAATTATGATTGGGAACAATTTAGAAAACTACCAACAGCTGTCGTTCAATTGGTCAATGAAAACCAAATTGGTTGCGAACAGTCTTCAATTACTTTTACAGCTATAGGTGCTAATCAAGGTGGTAACCCAAGCTATGAATGGAGAATCAATGGCATCAAGCAAAGTGGAAATGCTGACACGTATACAACCGACGATTTAATCCCTGGTGATGAAGTAAGTGTGAAAATGATGGGAGACAATACTTGTATTACTTCTACAGATGCTGAAGACAGCTACATTGTACCAGGAGGTGGGTTCAAGACCCTTACCAATAAAAATCAAACAGGTTGGACTGATTATGAAAACGTCGTTGTTTGTAACGATGACATGGTATCTGTCAGAGTAGAAATCCCAAGTGAGCCAGTACTATGGTTAGATGCTTTTGAAATGGCAGAAGGAGGTCAACCTCAAGAAGGAGATAAAGTAACGAGTTGGATGGACAAATCTGGAAATGCACATGATGTGTCTGCAAATAAGGAAGCTCTCTACCCCTATTTCAGTCCTACTGGATTGAACGGCTTGCCTGCCGTGATGTTTGGAATGAATAACAATGCCGATGGACTCAAACTTTTTGACACAAGTGAAGATGACTTTATGGAGGACGATTGGAGTGTTATATTGGTCGGACAAGAATTAGAAAGATCTGGAAACTGGGCAGATGTAATTGGAAATAAAACAGAAAGTTCAGATGACGATGGATGGTTCATTCGTTTCTCAGATTATGGAGCAAATCAGGTGTCTGCAGGTGGTGCCTATTATCAAGACAATTCTACTCAATTGCCGATTCAGTTCATTGCTGTGTTAAGCAAAAAAGGAAGAGAAATATCCTTTACGCTCAATGGTCATCTTACTAAGAGATTCACAATGAAAGCGGGTGAGAAAATCACCACTAATTACGAAATGTATTTAGGTCTTTCTGATAAAGGAAATTCAGGGTCAGGACGTTATCATAGAGGACCCATCTCAGAATTGATGTTTTTCGATTACGCACTAGAAGGAGATGAACTGCAATACCTCGAAGGTTATCTAGGTCATAAATGGAAGTTGTATGAAAGCATTCCTGTTGGTCATCAGTACAAACAAAATTCACCATTGGACATCACTGTTCAATTACCGAATGGTTCTGAAATTGATCTAGATGCTAACAATATGGAGTTTACTTATGACATCACAGATAATAACATGGGTGACATCAATTTCTATCAGAATTTGTACGCTTGTAACATGCCTCAGCAAACAACTAGCATCCTTGCAGAAGACAACTTGGTAAATGCAGACAATATCGTTCAGTATAGCATTGATAACAGAGATTTTCTATCTGCAAACTCTGTAGAAGTCAAAGCAGGTCAAAACCTGACTTTTGGCCCAAATTATATTGTGGGTGACTATCAATGGGAAAAACCAGATGGTACAATGTTAGACATCAACGTTGATCCGTTCTTTGCTAGTATTGAAAATGACGATAATATAGGGACTTGGAAGCTGCATGCTGATTTTGGAGGCTGTAGCGCAAGTGTGAGTCAAGTTTCTTTCGAGGTAACCCTGCTCCCCACTGCTACCTATAATTTATCGGCTAATCTATCAGAAGGAGGCTCAAGTAATATTGATAATGTCGTGACGGTTGAAGAATTCTCTGATTATACAGTGGTTGTTACGCCAGATGACCGATATAAAATCACCTCAATATTGGTGAATGGATTCATGTTGAACATTGACGATAATTTTGGAGATCCAGTAGAGTTTGCACTATATGAAATTGTTGGAGATCAAAATGTTGTAGTAACATTTGAAGAAATCAACTACTACAATCTTGAGTTAACAATTGGTAATGGAGGGTCTGGAAGTATCGATGCAGGTTCTTATGAGGTGGCTGAAGGTGATAGCTTCACTGCTACATTTACTCCAGACGACGGAAATAAAGTTGAAAGCCTATTAATAAATGGCATAGCGCAAAATGTTAAGACAAGCGTCACACTTCATGACGTCTCTGCCAATCATTCGATTGAAGTCAGCTTTTCTCCAATCATTTACTTTGAAATTGAATTGATAGTTGGGGCAGGTGGAAAATCCGCATCTGAACCTGGTACTCATCAAGTAGCTGAAGGAAGTCACAAATCATATATTTTCACACCTGATCCGGGCTATAGAGTTCAACATTTAATAGTTGATAATAGCTCAATTGGAAGCAAAACAACGTATACTTTTAGCGATGTAAGCGCCAATCATAAGATCGAAGTAGTATTTGAAGAAATCTTATACAGTGTAGTAGCCACTGCTGGAATCAATGGCCAAATCTCGCCCGATGGTACCTCCAGTGTAAAAGAAGGTGATGACATGACCTATTCAATCATACCAGACGAGGGCTATCTTATAAGTGATGTATTAGTCAATAATATTTCGGTAGGAGTAGTTGATTCCTACACCTTTGAAAATGTAACAGAGAATCAATTCATTGCAGCGTATTTTGAAATGGACGTACCTCCTCTTTCTACTGCTGATTCATTCGCTGAGGCTCAGATTTATCCTAACCCAAGTGCCGGGGAATTCAATTTGCGAATGACAGAGGAGATTGATAGAGTTGTGGTTATTTCAATGGAAGGTAAAAGAATGTCCTTTACGAATTCATTTGACAATAAGCACATTCAGCTTTCGGAAAGAGAATTGACCAATGGAATCTACCTGGTCAATGTTTATTTAAAAAATAACACATCCAAAACTTTCAAATTAATGATTGCACGACGTTGATAACTAGTCCATGACAATTACAATTAGCACCCTAGTCCAAAATGATATTTGAGCTAGGGTGTTTTTTTTGATTTAGTTGGTCAATACTTTCGCTGGATTCTAACATTCCTCAATGAATAATATACATAGCTCAAATTGGAATGAAATGCCGCAAACTGTTATTGGAACTTCTCTATGTGGACTAAAAATCAATTGCATTATTTACAATTATAAAATCCACTTGTCCAATAATTGGGTAGACTTATATTGATTATTAATAATCCATTCAGTTGAGATTAATTTGAATTTAATCACGTGTTAATCCACTCACTCTATTTTGCTTGCTCGTCTTTATTCATGGAAAATGTAACTAGAAAAATGAATAACATTTAAAAGCCTACTACCTAAAGAGATAATATTTGATTTGAAGTCATTTATACTCATGAATAAACAGGTAAGATTATTATGAATAAAATTGAAGCTATGATTAAAACTTTACGACCACTATTATTCATCGTCCTTTCTATATCGTTTGTTGAGTTAAGAGCTCAGCAAATTGTTTTACCTATTGAAGTACTCGGAGAACAATATAAAGTTGAATCTCGAAGCTTTGATTTGACGCAAGAACAAGCCGATGAAGCACAAATGCTTTGGATGCAGGTCAACAACCTTTCTTACGAAGACAAAGGTTCTATCAAAATCAACAACGGTTCATGGATAACCCTGAACCATGAGACTGTTGATATGCAGTATCAGGAAAAAGCCCGTGGCGGAATGGTCCATGGAGGTTTTAGCACTATTCGGTTCAGTGTGCCTGTAACAGGATTCACTGCTGGCTCCAATACAATTAGCTTTCGTTTCAACCTTTCGGATGGAATTTCTATAGGTTACCGCGTCGTAGATTTCAATTTACTCAATGACTCCAAAACCCAGTTACTTGATCAGTCAATGTTTGAAGAAGAAGACCCCTCTGATTGGCTTGCCCCTGAAGGATTTCAAGATGCCTCTTCGATAGCGGAAGGGAAAACACTCTGGGAAACAGCGCCGCTGTGGAGTAATTATTTAGATCAAGATACCTTGGGAGCTTGGTATGGTGAAACACTTCAACCCGCTATGCCAATCAATGCTACTTGTAATGATTGCCATGTATCCAATGGTTTTGATTTGGAATATTTCAGTTACTCCAATGAATCCATCATAGAGCGTTCAAAATTTCATAATCTATCTGAAGATGAAGGAAAAAAAATATCTGCCTACATTCGAAGTTTATCCTCAGAGCCAGATGGTCCCCAAAGACACGGAAGACCTTGGAACCCACCCTATCAGCCTGGCCCAAATCTTGATGGGAAATCCATCGACCATTGGGCGGCAGGTGCCGGATTAGACGCCGTTCTTGACAAAGATGCTGACATGATCGAATATATGTTTCCTAATGGGATGGACAGTGAGTCTATTAATGAATATTTCGATTCTGATAAAGTAGAAGATCATACTTTAATGCCAGTGGCTGTTCAAATGCCAGATTGGAAGCATTGGCTTCCAATTGTACATCCAAAGGATGCTTTTACTATCAATGATTATTACGAAAATCCAACAGTTGACATTCATCCAAAAATTGGATTAGAACAAATGGAAAATTTTCTAAACAACATGCCAGCTGAAAATTGGGATGCAGCGGCCTTGCAAGCAGAATTGAGACGATTCCACAAACATTTCAGACATTTTTGGGATCAAACAGAAGGAGAAAAAAGGCATTGGCGATCTGCAGGAGACGCACTCCGTAATAACACTTACAACGAAGCAGTTGCTCATATACCGGATGGCATACCTGTAGAACTTACCGTTACAAGTTTAGCCAGATTACTCGCTGTAAAGAATTTTGAAATTATGAATCTTTATAATCTCCAAGACAAGGCAGAGGAATTTGTCATCCCTGAAGATGTTGATGAACTAACAGACCGCCGTTGGCAATGGGTTGGTGTAGATTATAATATTTTTGAGATACCGCCTCATTTCACATCTTGTGCCAGCGATGGCAACTGTGATCGATTCATAGGGCAACCAGTAACGACAGGGTTTTATGAATCTACAGCATGGTATCAGCTGCAATTGGTGCTTAATGGAGGAAATGGAAATCTTGGAGGAAACGAGCCTATGGATTGGCAATATCAACTTCAATTTATTCTGAAAGCTTCCCATGAATCCAAAATATATGAACCGATGAGGTACTACCATTCACTCAATGCTATGTACCAACTCCGAACCTGGGATAAAGAAAACACCCCCAATAATGGCAAAGGATTTAGAGCTCGACAACAATTTCCTCATTGGTTCTTTGGGATGAGTGACAGCAATAATTTTCATGGATTTAGCCCAGATGAATTCCCTGCCATGTTAGATGGCATACAGCCTGGTCTTCAAAAAAAGATTTTAGATGCCTTGTTGCAACAATTTTTAGATGAAGTAAATCGACCAGAAATGAGTTTATCTACTTGGGCAAGAGAAGGTCCTCATGGAGGTGAATACGAATTAGAACCTGCTGACAAAAATGATGCTTTGGTAAACGTGGAAAACAAAATTGGCCTGTTCTATTACACAGACAAGATGTACTATTTATTGCCAAAATTTGCTGCCATGGGTGTGGATTGCCAGATTATTGATGAATTGGTTGATTGGTCAGCAGAGGCATGGCCGAACTACGATTGGGAACAATTCCGATCACTTCCTCAAGCAACTGTGCAAATTGCAAATGAAGCACAGATCGGATGTGGAGAATCGACCATTACACTAATAGCGGCGGTTGGCAATGAAGGGGACAACCCTACTTATGAATGGGCCGTCAATGGTTCAATTCAAGGAGGAAACGAATCAAGCTTTTCTTCAGATCAATTAGTTGCTGGGGATTTAGTGAGTGTAGAGCTTACAAGTAATTCCACATGTACGACCAACTTAACAGCATCAGCGAGTTATACAGTTATTGATACAGGTTTCAAAACTTGGACAAACAAAAACAACGAAGGATGGTCAACTTCAGAAACGGTGGAGGTGTGTAATGACGATGAAGTGGCAGTCAAGATTGACATCACTTCTGAACCATTATTGTGGCTCGATGCATATGAAATCGGTGCTGGTGCCCAACCACAAAACGGAGATCTTATTTCAAGTTGGCTGGATAGATCCGGCAATAACTATGATGTGTCAACGACCAATTCAGCACTCTACCCATCTTTTAACCCTACTGGGATGAATGGCAAACCAGCAGTAATGTTTGGCATGAATAATAATGCTGATGGCTTACGTCTATTCAATACAAGTGATGATGATTTCATGGAAGACGACTGGAGTGTCATTCTTGTCGGCGAAGTTCTTGACGGTGCTACCAACTGGGTAGATGTCATTGGCAACAAAACAGAATCTTCTTCTGATGACGGTTGGTTCATCCGCTATTCAAAAGAAGGCTATAGTCAGGTTTCTGCCGGAGGTGCATATCATCAGGATAACAACTCTTCTCTACCATTAGAATTCATTTCTATTTTACAGAAAAAAGGTAGAGATATCACTTTTATTCTTAATGGTGAAGTGATAGAAGAATTCACCATGCAAGAAGGTGAAAAAATCACTACTAATTTTGAAATGTTTCTAGGGCTTGCAGATAAGGGAAATGCCGGAACGAGCAGATATCACCATGGACCCATTTCTGAATTAATGTTCTTTGATTACGCCATCAATGAACAGGAAACGGAATATTTGGAAGGTTATCTTGGACACAAATGGGGTTTAATGGAGGAATTACCTCAATTCCATGCTTACAAACAAGTGTCTCCTTTGGATGTAACTGTTTCACTTCCTGATGGAACTGAAGCTCAATTAAATGGTGCAAACAGAGAATATAGTTATCAAATCAACAAAGAAAATGAAGGACCCGTTGAATTTGTTCAAAATGCATTTTCATGTCCTGATCCTCAACATACCAGTACTTTTGAATATGCGGAGGACATGGATGCGGTGGCTATTCAAATTGAATACAGCCTAGATGGTAGTGCGTATTTAGCTTCAGAAACTGTATTGGCTCGTTCTGGTCAATCCCTTGACTTTCGTCCCGATGTGATCGTAGGAACTCGACAATGGGAAAAACCAGATGGTTCACTCTTGGATCTTGACGTAGATCCATCGATAGCTAGTATAGCAAATGATGAAAACATTGGTGTATGGACGGCTCATATCGACTATGGAGGCTGTTATATTGGAAATGGTAGAGATATAGATTTTGAGGTCACTTATGATCCTGGTGTTTATTACGACATTACTGTCAATGTTTCAGCCAATGGCACAAGTGATGTGATTGGTGATATAAGCGTCGGAGAAAGTACAACTTTAGCCATGCTGCTAACACCAGATGCTGGTTATAAATTAGGCTCAGTTGAGGTTGATAATGTTCCTCAATCCATAGAAGCAAATTATGGAGATCCTGTTACTTATGAATTGGAAGACATCATGTCTGACCATATTATTGATGTAAACTTCATTCCATTAGAGATATACTCTATAAGCATAAATGTCAACGGCAATGGAACAAGTGATCCAATAGGGTCTAATGATGTTTATGAAAATGACGACCTCTCAATATTGCTTACACCAGATGATGGGTTCAAATTGATTTCAATTGATGTTGATGGAGTCCCGCAATCAATTGATGCCAATTATGGAGACCCTGTAAACTTTGACCTGACTGAAATTGCTTCAGATCACACGGTCGATGTATCTTTCGGAGCGATCCCTGAATACACAATCTCCGTTAATATCACTGGTAGTGGAATAAGTGATCCTACAGGGTCAATTGTTGTTGAAGAGAATGATGATTTATCATTACTACTCACGCCAGACTCGGATCATAAATTGGTGTCCATCGAATTGGATGGTGTTCTCCAAACTATTGAGGACAATTATGGAGACCCTGTAATCTTTGACCTGACTGAAATTGCTTCAGATCACACGGTCGATGTAACTTTCGAAGCACTAGAAAATTTCACTGTAGCAGTTAATATTACAGGTAATGGAACCAGTAACCCAGTTGGTCCGATAAGCATTCAGGAAAATTCAGATTTGGTGATTACTGTCACCCCGGATGCTGGCAACCGAATAGTTTCCATCCTGTTGGACGGTGTTGATCAGAATATAGAACCCAACAATGGTGAAGCTGTAAATATTGATTTGAGTCCTGTGTTATCAGATCATGAAGTCAATGTTACTTTTGAAGAGATCTACTATGATATTACCGCCAGTTCTGGTAGTAACGGGACAATATCTCCAGATGGAACAACGTCTTACAAGCACGGTGCTAATGCAACCTATCAATTTAGTCCTAGCAATGGATATCGTATAAAAGATGTCACTGTCGATGGTGTTTCTGCTGGATCAGGTTCTAGTTATGAATTCCTGAACCTCACAAGTGATCACACTATTAGCGTAAATTTTGAGAAGATTCCAGTATTCTTTACGCTTAACGCCTCAGCTGGAGACAATGGCAGTATCACCCCTGAAGGTAATATCGAAGTGCTGGAAGGAACCGATCAAAATTTCATCATTCAACCAGATGAGGGATACCTGATTGAAGATGTAATTATTGACAATGAATCAGTAGGTGCCGTTGAATCATTTTTGTTTGAAGATGTTTCAAGCGACCATACCATCGTTGCTTCTTTCGTAGAAAATATCCCTCCCCTATCTATTGATGATGTTATTTCGGAATCAAAAATTTATCCAAATCCAAGTTCTGGTGAATTTCATCTTGAAATGGAAAAGAAAATAGTATTTGTCAAAGTGTTATCCATAGATGGTAGACAAATCAATGAAGTTCAAAAATTAGGAAACAATCACTATAACATTGATCATAGCAATTTGAAAGTTGGATTTTATGTAGTTCAAGTTTTCTTAGAAGACAATTCAATGGAGACTTTTAAATTATTGCTGAGCAAGTGATCACAGAATGATGAAATTTGAACATACTCAATACAAAAAACACAGACTCTTTTTTGATATATTGACCCTGCTAATAGTTTTGGGAACTACATCATGTAGTTCCCCTGTACTCTTTGAACCTATTGATTATGTGAATCCTCAAATCGACACTCATAAATCAAGATGGTTTTTCTTCGCATCGGCATCCCGACCATTTGGCATGGTGAATTTAAGCCCTGATACTTGGGTAAAAGGAAGTTGGAATTCAGGATATCTTTATGACAGTCTACATGTTCGTTCATTTTCCCATGTGCACGCTTGGCAAATGTCTGGCGTCCCAGTAATGCCTACCGTTGGTAAATTCAAAGGCCATCTTGGCATGGAATCATACAAATCTGCTTTTTCCCATGAAGATGAATTTGTAAAACCAGGTTATCACAGGGTGTTCTTAAAAGACTATAATATAACAGCTGAATTAACTTCTACTACTCGAGTAGGTTTTCACCGATATACTTACCCAAAGGACACAACCAAATATGTCCTATTCGATGTAGGTGCCTACTTAGGACACTCCAAAATGGATTCAGCAAAAGTCACGAAAATAAGTGAGACGGAAATTGTTGGTTACAGTATCATGAGCCCCACAAGAAGACGTCCAAAGCCAACATACATCTATTTTGCAGCAAAATTTGATCAACCCATTTCTTTTTTTGGAGGATGGAAAAGAGGAACTATTTCGGATCAGGAAATTAGTGAAATCTATGGCGAAAATATTGGTGCATTTGTTCAATTTGACAAGAGTCAAAACAACGTTCTAAAAATGAAAGTAGCAATATCCTACACCAATATCGAGCAAGCTCGACTCAACATGGATAAAGAACTTCATCACTGGGATTTCGATGAAATCGTCGCTTCCTCAAAAAATGAATGGAATGAATATCTCAATAAAATTGAAATAAAGGGAGGTACAAAAAAGCAGATAACAAAGTTTTACACTGACCTCTGGCATTCTCTATTAGGCAGAAAAATAATCAGCGATGTAGATGGTAAGTATTGCGACATGACCGGGGACTCACCAGTCATACGACAAGTTAAATTAGATGACAAAGGCCAACCCAAACACAATCAATACAATTTTGATGCTTGGTGGGGTAGTCATTGGACATTGAATGTACTTTGGTCGACGGTCTATCCAGAGATTATGAATGAATTTTGCGCTAGCATGGTGGAAATGTACCGACATGGAGGTCTCATCCCTAGAGGACCATCTGGTGGTAATTATACCAACGTCATGATTGGTGATCCTGCTTCGTCATTTTTTGCTACCGCATTTAATAAAGGTATCCGCAATTACGACGCATATAAAGCTTATGAAGGCCTATATAAGAATGCATTTGTCGGTGGAATTCGAGATCGAGCTGGCTATGAGCACACTGATAACCCAACTGGTGGTGGGATGAAGTATTATATTGAAAGAGGTTATGTTCCAGAAGGAATTGGTGGAAAAGGATTTCATAGGGATGGTGCATCTATGACTTTGGAGTACGCTTATCAAGATTGGTGTGTAGCACAATTTGCAAAAGGCTTAGACAAATCTGATGATTATGAATTTTTCAATCAAAGATCAAAAAATTATAAGAATCTATGGAACCCAAAATCTCAGTTTATCCACCCTAAAAACATCGATGGCTCTTGGATAGAGAATTTCCAACCGACTGGAGATGGATTCAATACAATTGGTTTTTGTGAAAGCAATTCCGCAATTTATTCGAACTATGTTCCACATGACCTGAATGGCTTAATGGATTTATTTGGTGGGCAAAAACGGTATACTCACTATGTCGACAGCTGTTTTATCAAAGCCCAAAGAAATAATTACATCACAGCTCACGGCTCACATGCTGAAAGTTGGGTGGATTATGAAAATCAGCCATCCACTCAGATGGCTCACTTATTCAATCACAGTGGTGCTCCCTGGCTTTCTCAAAAATGGGTACGAGAAGTAAAAGAAACTACCTTCGCAGACACTTCTCCTTATGGAGGATATAATGGTGATGAAGATCAAGGCCAAATGGGTGCATTGGGTGTATTGATGAGCATAGGATTGTTCCAAATGGACGGAGGTGCTTCCGTTAATTCCTCTTATGAAATCACCGCTCCTATTTTTGACGAAGTAAAAATCCAATTGGATCCAAAATATCATAAGGGAGATGAATTTGTCATCCGAGCAGAAAATAACCATAAAAATAATGTCTACATCCAGCGAGCAATGTTAAACGACCAAGTCTGGAATAAAATGAGTTTTCCGCATGATTTATTCTCAAAAGGAGGAGAATTGAAATTAACATTGGGTAGTACCCCTAATAAGTCATGGGGTCTGGAATAATATTGATTTTAACATAATAAATGGAAATAAAATTGTAATGAAAAATAATAGAATACCAAAAATGAATTGTGTACTTATAGTGCTATTTGCCCTATTTTCAGTACAATGTGCTACTAAGAAATTAGGACATCAAAACACAAAAAAGAAAAATCTATTGTTCATCATTACAGATCAGCAACAATACAAAGCATTAAGTATTGCTGGAAATACAGTGCTAAAAACTCCGAACTTAGATCGTATGGCGAAAAGTGGAGCTTATTTTAAAAATGCCTATACACCTATGGCTGTTTGTGGACCTGCAAGGTCATGTATTCTGACTGGAAATACCGTTGAAAATACAGGTGTAAACACCAATGAAAAGACGTACTTCTACGACAAGGAACCTGTAATGACCATGCCAACTTTTGATGAAATATTGGCAGAAAATGGTTATCACTGCGAGTATTATGGTAAGTGGCATGTCATGACTTCACATTCTATGATTTATAAAAATCCTAAAAGAAATTCGAAGAATGGAAAATCTATCTTTCAACATGGAGGACAAAATCATGTCTATATGGATTATATCAATGAACATTATCCAAAAAAAGAATTAAAGCAAGGGGAGCTATATGACACTTTTACTAAAAGACCCTACAAAACAGACCCAATAGATAGATATCATGGGATGGATGCAGAAGAATTAGATGTAAAAAGTCCTCCTCGATCTCAACCTGACTTGCACGGAGAACTGATGATTCCCGCAGAACATAGTTTCACTGCTTATCAAGCAAAAGAAACAATCGATGCAATAGAACGATTGAAAGATTCTACATTCAGCATTACGCTCTCAGTACATTTGCCTCATGCTCCGATGCTTCCTACAGCACCTTATTACAACATGTATCCTGCAAAGGACATGATCCCTCCTGCGAGCATCATGGATGACATGGAAAATTCACCCTATAAAAAAGCGAATGGCCGTATGGGTAAACCGGAATACTCGGATCCAGAAAAAATAAAGTATATGATTTCTAATTACTATGGATTAATCACGGAAATAGATGATTGGATGGGGAAAATATTTGACAAGTTGGATGAACATGGGTTGACTGAAAATACACTAGTCATATTCACGAGTGATCATGGTGAAATGTTAGGTGCTCATGGTCTACGTGAAAAAAACGTGTTTTATGAAGAATCAGCTCACATCCCATTACTGATAAGCTTACCAGGTGATATTGATAAAAATACGGTAGTTGACGGTTATGTCTCAAATGTAGATTTGTTTTCTACCATTCTCGATTACCTTAATATTGGAGAATTTCCATCGGATGGAAAAAGCCTAAGAGGTCTAATTGAAGGAACTGATCAAGTACATGGCAAGTATGTCGTAACGGAATGGGATTATAGAGGTGATGTCTCACCTAATTACATGATTGTCAAAGACGGTTGGAAGATGATCATACCATATTCAACAACATCCAAAGTAATAGATGCATTGTACAATCTCAATGAAGATCCTCATGAAATGAATAATCTTATTGGAAAAAACCCCGAAAAGGCCATTCAAAAAGCCAAGGTAGAAGAACTCCGAAGTTGCTTATTGGAGTGGCTCCAAAAAAATAAATCCACTCATTATGAAGGTGTGAAAAACCGCGTATTAATATAGGAATGGAAAGACCACATGAAATGATAAAAATCCATCCATAAATCGAACTTTTCTAAAATATATTGGAACATTTTACGTTAGTTTAGAAACTCCAGTTAGTTTAATTTGATATTAACCTGAAATTAAGAATCACATCTTAATATTGATACTTCTTACCAAATGGTTCGAAGCACTCATATAGTATTTTAAAATAATCTTATTCATGTTCAAGTATATCTATTCACTCCTAGTGATTCTGTTGCTAGTCAATTCGTCTTTTGCACAAACTGTTGATCATTGGGAGACAATCTTAAAAGTAGGAGACAATTGTCAATATCTTGTCCCAAATAGCGACATTGGTACTACATGGATCTCGAAAGATTTCGATGATAGCGGATGGACCACTGGCTCTTCTGGCATTGGTTATGGAGATGGTGATGACAATACAGAAATCGCTTCAGGAACAAGTTCCGTTTATTTACGATTTGCTTTTAATGTCATCGACAAATCTGAAATTGAAAGATTAGTAATTGATGCAGACTATGATGATGGGTTTGTTGCCTACTTGAATGGAACAGAAGTAGCTCGCGATAATGTCGACGACCCCATTTCATGGGATATGGAATTGAATGATCTTCATGAAGCACGACTTTACAACGGAGGTGTACCTGAAAGTTTTGAAATAACAGATTATATCAATACACTACTAGTGGATGGTGAAAACTCCTTAGCAGTTGAAGTGCATAACGAATCCAATACGTCTAGCGATTTATCATCTAATTTTTTCATACATGTAGGTATGAAAAATGCAGGGCTAGTTTATGGTGAAACACCAAGTTGGTTTACTGGACCTACAGAGCCTGTTGTTTTTGGAGATTACAACTTGCCTTTGATGATCATCAATACCAATGGAGTAGAAGTTCCCAAAGTAGCCCCTCGTATTGTTGCTGACATGGGGTTAATCTATAATGGCGAAGGCCAAATGAATCATGAATCGGATGAATGGAATGCTTATTCTGGAAAAATCAGTATCAAACGCCGAGGAGAATCTTCAAGTGGATTTGCTAAAAAATCCTATACCATCGAATTGCAAAATGAAGATGGTTCCAATAATAACTCATCACTGTTAGGAATGCCGGAAGAAAACGATTTCGCCTTATACGGACCATACAGTGATAAAACCATGATGAAAAATGTACTAACCTATGAATTGTTTCGACTCACTGGTCGCTATGCTCCCCGGACAAGGTATATTGAAATCATACTGAATGGTGATTATCGAGGAGTATATGTACTGACAGAAACAATTAAAAGAGATGAAAACCGGGTCGATGTTGATAAAATCACGAGTGAAGATATTTCGGATGTAGATATCAGTGGTGGGTACATTTTAAGACGGGATAAAAAAAATGAATTGGAAAGTAATGAATGGTGGACATCTCCTGTAGAACAACCTTACCATGAAAGAATGTGGTATCAATATTTTGACCCTCAAAGAAAAGACTTGACTGATGATCAAGCCAATTACATTAAAGATTGGATGGAAAATTTTGATGGGGTTATGTCAAGTAATGATTTCTCTGATCCTGCTACAGGATATTCACAGTACATCAAAGTGAAATCATTCATTGATATGATGTTTGTGAATGAAATTTCCAAAGGCATAGATAGTTACCTTTTCAGCACCTATTTTCATAAAGAAAATGACGCAGATGGTGGAAAACTAGCTGCTGGTGCACCGTGGGATTATAACCTGGCATATGGCAATTTAAATTACGGTGATGACTGGGATGCATCTGAATCTTATGGATGGGCTTATCCCCAAGGAAGTCGTGTTTATTGGTTTGAGCGGTTGATGGAGGATGAGACCTATAGAAACAAAGCCTATTGCCGATGGGCTGAATTCCGATCTGATATTTTTAGTGATGAAAATATAAATAGTCTAATTGATAGCTGCGTGAATGTCATCGGCGATGCAGCTGCTCGAAATTTTGACAAATATCCGACATTGGGTCAATATATTTGGCCTGCAAAGCCTCCATATCCTGTAACATATGAAGGGGAAGTTGCTCAGCTCAGAACATGGCTTATGGCTCGATTGGAATGGATGGATGATCAATGGCTTGGTCAAGGTACTTGTTCCAATTTGGCACCTACAGATATTGACCTTGACAATAATGAATTATTTGAAAACATGCCCCCAGCTACTGAAATAGGGACATTTACGGTAGTAGACCCCAATGAGGGTGATGTTATTGATTTAGATCTAGTGGGAGGCAAAGGGTCAGATGATAATCATCTATTCACTATATCAGAGAATAAACTCCTTAGTTTAAGGACTTTTGATTACGAAACAAAGAGCTCATATACAATACGAGTTTCTGCTACGGATCAAGATTATGAGGATGAAGAAAAAATATTTGAAATTTATATTCTTGATGAAGATGACCAGATCATAACATCTACGAATAATTTGAATCAAGACCACTTCAATATTTACCCCAACCCTGCTAACGAAGGCATACAAATAACGAATAGCTCGGAGCTCAAAACAAATTGCCAAATTCAAATCATTGACATGACAGGCATAGTATTATTTGAATACAAAGGAAAAATAAAGAATATTAATAAATCGCTGGAACTTGACACAAGAAAACTAAATTCTGGTATCTATGCTATAAGAATTTTTTCAGGAGCTCAATTGTCATTGCTGAGATTTATTAAAAAATAATAACTTTCCGAAAATTGATCAATCTGAGCGTTTTTAAGCAAAATTTTCCAATTTATCTCAGAGAAATTTTATGTTCTCTATATTGCTGATTATTGAAGATATTTTGTCATTCCAAATCATGTCATTTGAAAATAGAAAATCATTGTCTATTTTAGATTCTAATAAGTTTATAAGTGTTTTGATACGTGTATGAATAAATTCTACTTGCTATTTTTAATTACCTATACACTCTTTATTTCTCACATTGCTTTAGGTGAAGGGAACAATCCTATCAATTTTGAAGGAGGCCTTAGATTTAGTTCATACGAACAAACTAAAGATCTTCGAACAGGGCTCAACCTCACTCCTGAAGGATCTATCGACATTGACAATCTAATCGAACTAGAATTTGATATGTCTTTCTGGCGTCTAACAGACGCATATGGTCATATTTTTAGAATTAAAGGTGATAATGGAATCAAAATAGATTTAATCTCAAGCCCCTTGAGCTCAAGTCTTGATGACTTAACGCTAATTGTAGGAGATTCTGCAACCGCTCTGTCATTTTCTTTTTCAGAAATTAGGCTTGACATTGATCGATGGAAAAAGTGTAAACTGTCAATAAACCGAAAGGAGCAAACAATTTCTTTATCTTTTAATGATTTAGTTAAAAGCCAAGAATTCGCTCTTGATTTGTCAAATGTTCACATTGCATTCGGTAAAAACAATTTCGGCCTTTACAGTATCAGTGATGTCCCTCCCATCAATCTTCGAAATATCAGAATTACTAATGATCAGGAATTAATACGAGACTGGCCATTAATCAGGCACTGGGAGAATTATTCTTATGACAAGCTTGATCAGCATAAAAGTGAAGCGACTAACCCCAACTGGATTATCAATAATCATAGCAAATGGAAACTTGAAAGAAGTATATTAACATCTACTAGGCCTCAAATAGTCTTCGACTATAAAAATCAAATCAATCTGCTTACAAATACACACCTTATTCGGTATGATTTATCTTTAAATGAGCTAGCCAAAGATAGTTCATTAAATGTAACAACAATCCCAGATCAACAGTCGAGCATTTTCATGCCTGAGTTAAATGAAATATGGACTTACAGTTTACATGAAAAATTTATTAATAAATACGATGTTGCAAACAAAGCATGGGAAGAAACAAGAAATTTACCGACGTTCTCATTAAAATTCGACCAATCGAATAAAACACTTGCGCAAGATGGTTCAGCTATCTTCTTCGGAGGATATGGTCACTACACCTATGAAAACAAACTCCATAGGATCCAAAATGACAGTTTTAAATCTTCTGTTATAAAAACTATAGAACCACGTTATTTAGCAGCAATGGGCAAAAACAACAAGGGATCAATTTACATCTTTGGTGGATATGGAAGTAAAAGTGGAAATCAAGAAATCAGCCCTAGGCCCTTCTATCAATTGCATTCCCTTGATATTGAAAATAACTCATCAAAGAAATTGTGGGAATTAAAAGATAATAAAACGGATGATGTCTTCTCTAATTCTCTGGTATTTGACTCTAGCGATTCTGTCTTTTATGTCCTCAGATACCCTAAGGATAAATATTCGTGTAAAGTAATTTTAGAAAGCTATAATATCTATACGATGGAAAGAATTTCATTTGCAGATTCTTTGGACTTCAACTTTTCTGACATCTCAGCTTATGCCGATTTATACCTGGATTCCGTAAATAATCAGCTTGTGTCTGTTCTAATGAGTGCTACGGACGATGGATATATTACTAATATCCATAGTATTAATTTTCCTCCCGTGACTTTGGAAAGCATCTACCAGACACCTCCAACTAATTACGGAAGAAATCCATATATATGGTCTATAATTCTTTTGATTTTATCCGGCATAGCAGTTGTCATTTATAAAACACGGTTTTCAAAAAGTGAGGAATTAGAGGTTGATGCTTCTTCTGCTCCTCTTATTGAAATAGAAAGTGATTTTGACAACACTAAAAGTACCATCTCACTTATGGGTGGGTTTCAAGTCATTGATAAAAACAGCAAGGACATCACAGAAAAATTCACAGGCACTCTAAGAATGCTGTTGTCTTTGATTTTATTACATTCAACTAATGGAAAGGGTGTATCAAGTACTTTTATTTGGGAAACGATTTGGGATGATAAACCTGAAGATAAGGCTCGAAATAATCGAAATGTCAATATTAAAAAATTACGAGGACTCCTTGAAGAAGTAGGAACAATCGAGATAAAAAATACTGGAGACAAATGGGGTATTGTATTGGGAGAAGACGTTTTTTTCGATTACGGTTATGTACAGAATATTATTACAAACAATGCTAAACTGCCAAGTACAGCATTGAAACTCGTTAGAAAAGGAAATATTCTTCCAGCAATGGAAGACGATTGGGTTGATTCTTTCAAAGCAAAATTTTCCAACCAATTAGTTGACAACTTACTCAGATTAAGTAAAGAATATAAATCCGACGACCAAATTCAAATCGATATTGCTGACACTATTTTTAGTCATGACATCATCAATCAAGATGCTTTGTCAATAAAAATCCATTGTTTAAATGCAAATCACAAATTTGCACTAGCCAAAAAGAGTTATGAGTCCTATGTCAAGGAATATAAGATTCTTTATGACGAAGACTTTGAAGTCCCTTTTGAAAGCATGATTCACAACTCATAAGCATTGCTTTAACCTTCTTCATGATGAACTTATCAATTGATGAGTATTCTCTATGAATACCCAATGCTGTTAACCTCTACTCAACCAATTGAATGGCACAGGTGGAACCAATAGAATTCATTGTGTCTCAACGATTGTAAGGAGAAAAAAGTCTAGAAGATATATCCGATCCTTATCTTTTTCTTGCCTACGTTCCATTTTTCAATATTCAGTCGAACAGGAGGTATTCACTCTGATAGGATGTTACAACATCCAATTCAACCCTCCTAGCAATAATTCAATTCCACACCCTTTTTAAAAATTATAAAGACAAAAAAAAGCCTCGTAATTAATCACGAGGCTTTAATTTATGTGAACCCTAGAATGATTCTGAAAATTATATCAATTAAAAAGAGAACATCCAGTCACCACCTACCTGTAAGGATTTAGCTGCTGGTTGTGTAACTGAAAAACTCAAAGTAGCAAGGCCGTCTTCTATAGAACCACCTAATGTAATTTCAACACCATCACTTCTTAACATTTTAGTACCATCCTCATTAAAAGTCCAAGTAGTACTTGCTGGCCAAACTGCAGTAAAATCAACTCCGTCCGCTGGTACTCCAGAAGCAGTAAAAGTCCCACCTGTTTCGTCACCTGCAATAGTTAATTCAAATTCACTCCAATCAGCTGTAGTTGCTGACGCTGGAGCTGAGACTCCTTCATCTGCAATTTCATGAGTACCAGATATCGCTTCTGCTAGTTCTGCCAATGGATCAGCTGGAGCAGCATCGTCACTACAATTCACAAAGCATATTGCCAAAGCGAATAAAAGAGAAATATTTATGTATTTTTTCATTGTTTCTTTATTTAAAATTAGAAATACAGCGCTGCTGATAACACAGCGCTGTGTTCAAAATATTTTTATTGTTTGATGATTCTTCTAGTTTCAACAGCTCCTTCTACAGAAGCTTTCACAACATATACTCCTGGATTTAAGGCAGAAATATTGATAGAAGAAACTTCTCTTTTATTCAATACCAACTGTCCAGTGGCATTATAAATTTGAACCATAGAAACATCATTACTGAATGAAATAACATTGTTAGCAGGGTTTGGATAAACACTGAAAATATCACTTGCATTCAATTCAGATCCTAAATCAGTAACGAAATCACCAAATGATCTGAATGAGAATACCAACTCTTCCTCAAGCGCCACACCATAAGCATCAGTAGCATCAGTAGTCACTGTTACTGTATATTGTACACCTTCAGTGAATGGATCACCTGAGATAGTCAATACATTTCCTTCCCAAGTCAACAACATATTTTCAATCGCAGGCGTAACGGTTAAAGCAGCTGCAACAGATTCTGCATCCAAAGGCTTAGAAAATTCGATATGAATAGTTGTATCATTTTTACCTTCAGGCAATACAGCTGCATCCATAGGATAAGTAGCATTCACTCTACCAGGAGCTACCACAACAGTTTTAGCCATCTCTTCGTCCCAGAAATAAACTACATCACTGAATCCAGCGTTAGCTACAATCGTTCCAAGGTCAATATATGGAGCGAGCTTATCAGGTTGCTCAACACCATCATCATCCGTATGAGCTGTCAAATTACGGGCAATAGTCATAGTTCCTCCTGTGATATCCATTATACTACCTTCAGGGAATGATCTGTCATCATGAATGTGATCCAAGTTGAGTAAACCTCCTCTGAGATTGTAGGTAGATTTCCCACGTTCTAATTCATCTGTTCCTGGCTGCCAGCCAAGTGAAAAATTAGCCTTTACATTTATAATCCCGTAATGCTCCACATGAGCAACAGATCCTGGTGTTAATGCAACCCAGAAATGTTCTCCAATAGTTAATTGACCACCGTCTAGTACTTCCAAATAACCAATGTTATTATATGCTACAGCTCCCCAAACTTTTGATGTTTCCAAGTGTCCACCAGCACCAATAATTAGAGGACTATTTTCACCCATAGGACCATTATCACCCATAACCAAATGTTTTATTTTGGTTGTGTCTTGAAAATCCAAATTATTAGGATCTTCTAATATCGCTTCACCAGCTTCTAATACGTTGAATACTACCTTGCTATTTTCTGTAGGTACGTTCAAATCTGACCAGTTTGCAAAAGTATTCCAATCACTGTCAACAGATCCAACCCAAACTGTAGTTCCAGCTGGAGGAGGAATCGCAGCAATCACTGTAGAATCGCCATCAAAGTAAGCACCTACAGCACCACCATCGATATTAATTATTCTTCCAGCTTCAATCTCCGCTTTGACATTTCCAACAACGTCACCCGCAAACTTCACATTAGCATTGCTAGAGATTTCCAATGATGATCCATCTTTGATAGAAGCATCTCCAAAACCTGTACCCTTCAACCATCCACTACTGACAGTCATTTTACCAACTCCGCCATTCCAGCCAAGTCCCAACATACCTGCAATAGTTACCGTACCTCCATTAACGTTTACAGTACCATCGCCACCATCAATATGACCGATCCATGCGTGTTCACCAAAATTAAATACACCACCTGTTTCTACTGTCAACACACCTACATCATTGTGTCCAATTCCAGCCCAGGCTTTAGTTGTAACGGATCCGCCATCTGCAACTATAATAGTTCCACCGGGACCACCATCACCTTGCACTAATTGGAAACCTGCTTGTGTATCGGTCACTGTAGCATCAGCAGCATCCGCTACATTAAATACCGCTTTGTTCGCATCATTAGGAAGTCCGTTCGTCCAGTTCGCAACTTCACTCCAATCTCCCGTGCTATTTGCATTTGCAGCCGGGTTCCATACTGTTTGTGCCATCGCAGCAGAGCCCATGACAGTCAATATGAATACATGTAAAATTCTATTTTTCATAATTTTTTGAATTTGATTAAAAAATATTTGAGGTATTAAATAATATCACGAATCGAACTTATGGACTGAGGCTTAAAAATGAATTAACATACAATTAACCCATTAAAATTAATTCCAATAAAAATCTGCGGTAAAAATGAAATCCATGTCAAAAACTGCCATACAAGGCCTTAACAGGCTATTATGAGTGAATTATGAATTAAAAGTTCATTAATTATTTTCTGCTTAAAAATTAAAATTATTTGATACATTAATATTAATAGGTGTTGCAAATTATGATTTCATGGGGCTTCTTATGAAAATTTTGAGCTTTAAAGAACGACTATGACACTCTGACCTTTCCAAATAACTTCCATCTTCTTTTTGAAAATATTAAAGCCTCAGATATTTTATAATTCCACGGACAATTTAGTTTTTTAATGAGCGATAAAAACGCCATCTATTTAAGAAAACATTCATTCCTACTTTTGACTTTTATTCACATTTTGAAAATGAAACTGACCTTGAGTATTTAATGCGTATCGCATCAAGATTGAAAATAATTACTCAATATTGAGTATAGGTTAAAAAGAATTTTCTTTCCTTCTTGAATTCCCACAATAATCCTTCTAGGAAAATCTATTCCAAATAAAAAACCACCCGTCAATTGACGGGTGGTTCATACATGAGTGATTAACTAACTATGAAAAGTACGATTTTTTTAAGGCGTCCTAGATTTTTCCACTTTCAATATTCCTCCAGCTTCAATTTGTTCATGAGTAATGAAAGGGATACTATGTTGATTTCCGTTCAACAAGTACCCCTTAACTAATGAACCATTATTTTCGGTTATAATTTGAAAGTCATTACCGTTTTCCAAATTGATTTTTATTCTATCAAATATCGGACTTCCCAATGCATAGGTAGGATCGCCTGGAGCCACTTGATAGATGCCCATTGCACTGAGTATGTACCAAGCAGACATCTGCCCACAATCTTCATTTCCTGACAATCCATTGGGGTTGTTGAAATACAATGAATCTAGAATTTGACTTACAATTTTTTGAGATTTTTCCGGTTGGCCTACATAGTTGTAGAGGTAAGCAATATGATGACTAGGCTCGTTGCCATGTGCATATTGGCCAATTAAACCTGATATATCACTAGAGCTATTTTTTCCATCAACTTCTGAATTCTCTGAAAATAATTGATCGAGTTTTGAAACAAAATCCTCCTCACTTCCATATAAATCAACCAATCCTTTTACATCATGAGGTACAAACCACGTCCACTGCCAAGCGTTGCCTTCCACATAATCATCTTTGCGATGATTAGAATATTTTGGATTAAAAGGTTCTCTCCATCCTCCTTTTGACAATTTACCCCGCATAAAACCTGTTTTCTTATCAAAATATTGAGCATAGCGCTTAGACCTTTCCATGAACCTTTCGTAATCCTCCTTCTTTCCTAGCTCTTTCGCCATTTGAGCAATACACCAATCATTGTAGGCATATTCTAGTGCTTTAGAAACAGATTCATTTTCCAAATCCGCTGGCAGATAACCTAATTCCTCATTATAGAATTTACCCTTAGCCATCAGTCTTTTTTGAATACCTGCATCAAAAAATTCAACGTTCACCGTATCGTAAGTTGAAGCATGGACAATTGCTTCATACGCTTTTTCAATATCAAAATTTCTTTGGCCTTTCATAAAAGCATCGACAATGACGGGAACGGCGTGATATCCAATCATGGTTCCTGTGTAATTCGCTGCCAACTCCCATTTTGGCAACACACCACCTTCATCATATTTTGATAACAAGGAACTAATCATTTTCTGATTAATAGCTGGACTGACAATTGTGTTTAATGGATGCAATGCCCTGAATGTATCCCAAAGTGAAAAAACTGTATAGTTGGTTTGATTCGATTGCCTAATTTCTTTATCCATCCCCAAGTACCTGCCATCAGCATCACTAAAGGTATATGGTGCCATACCTGCATGGTAGAGTGCGGTGTAAAAAATTGTCTTTTGATCATCTGAGCCTCCTTCAACCTCAATCTTAGACAAGTGATCCTCCCATTTTCTATTGGCATTAAATTGTACTCTATTAAAATCCCAATCTGGAATTTCACTATCCAAGTTGTTTTTTGCACCTTGATAATCCACCGATGAAATTCCAACCTTCACCAGCAATTCTTTAGTACTTTCATCAAATTTAATTTTAGCTAACCCCTTCTTTTTTAAATCTTTAAAAGTAAAAGGCTTAGAAAATACCGCATGAAAATAAACTCTGTGTTCACGTGCCCAACCCTCTGTATATTTCACTCCTCTTATTTCATTATTATTGACGATCTCAATATCAGCTTTTACATTTTTATGACTTTGAAGTGTATGATTCAAATCAATGATGAGCCCTGCTTCATCGTCTTCATAGGTGTAGCGATGAAATCCGGCACGGAGCGTCGCTGTTAATTCCACCTTGATATTGTAATCTTCTAGTACTACACTGTAAGCACCAGGTGAAGCTTTTTCTGAGTCAGCCTTTTTTCTCGATGCATAACCATTATCTGGGTTCTCAGCGGTCCCTTGGCGACTTGCCTGTTTGCCAGAAGTCGGCATAAACAATACATCACCATAATCTCCAATGCCTGTCCCACTCAAATGGGTATGAGAAAAACCAAGGATTGCATTATCTGAAATGTGATATCCGCTACAAGCGTCCCATCCATTCAATCTAGTATCGGGACTTAATTGTACCATACCGTTTGGCACCGTAGCTCCAGGAAATGTATGACCATGTCCACCCGTTCCAATGAATGGATTTACCCAATCTGTAAAAGATTGTCCCATGGTGATTTCAGATTTAATTTTTCCTTTTTCTGCGGTTATATTGGTACATGAATATAAAATCACACACCCTACAACACAGAAAATGATATTGGTCAATCTTAACATATTAATATTTTAATTTTTTTTTGGAAAACTAAACCTATCGGCTTAATTCGAAATTAAATTCAGCTTAAAGCCAGACTTTATTGACTATTAAAAAATGTATTTTTCACATCATTTCATACCAGATGTAATAAAGAAATACTTACAATTCACCTATTAGGTATCTCTAAGGAAATTGGCCGTTCATTTCTCAGTATTTTACCTGCTTCACCTGTCAACCATAAATAATGATCAGCTGGTACACCATCATTATCTACAAAATGCGATTTTTCACTATTCGGAGGTGTATTAGTTACTGGAATGATAGCTGTTCCTTCATCTATTTCATCATACATGGCTACATACAGCATATCCGCACCTGCCAGCAGAGCATTTGAAATAAGGTCCCAATAAAATTGGCCTCCTTTTCGCGGGATAGCTCCATACTGCGTATGCCTAGCCAAATTTGGATTGGCTAACGAAAGGTTTCTCCAACTAAATCCTGGATAAACCAAAGGAACATAATCAACATTTCGTTCTTTACACCAAGCAATGTCATCAATAACATGGTCTCTGTACCTTTCTTCATCCTTGTGCAATAGTGGTGTGAAACGCTGAACCATCCACGGAAGTACGATATCAACAGACTCAATGATTTCATGCAAATAAGGATCAGGTAAACAGTCTTTATTCAATTCCCTAAAATAGGTGGGAATGCCTATCATTACAGAACACCCACCATATTGCGGGTCATTTTTTAAAAAATCGATTAACTTATTGATGCCTGCCTTTCGAATATCATAAGGCCTGTCAGGGAAACCAATTCCCCATAATGTAACCAATGGTTTACCATTGTGAAAAAGATAGTTTTGAGTTTGTCCATGATTTGTAACTTTCATATCATCAACAAGACGTTTCCAGTCTTCGATGATTACGCTACAGTCTTCCCCTTCTGCCTTTAATCCTGATAGATCGTACATTACGGCAATGGTCCGATTGTATTTCTCTGCTGATTTCAGAGCATTTCTTAAAATTACATCACTAGGCTTTTTTGGATTATTAAATTGTCGAGCAACACCGAAAAATCTTTGCATAAAAACCCCATCTATTCCATAATCTTTCATCCATTTGAAATGAAGATCAGAGGTGCTTTCATCTACAGAGCTAAAAACACGAGCGACTGTTCCATCCGAATTTTTAAAAGGCGTTTCATACGTCTTTTTGTAATCTGAGACATCTGGCCAAAAGTCGATGGTATTGTGTTCTGCATCAAACTTACCACCATGACCATAGTGTCCCCATTTAGTACCTGAACCATCTCCCGGAGCCCTGAACCAACCTTGATAACCTGCCATAACTCTCCCCTTATAGCTACTGTATTCTCCTATAGGGCCATGCTTTGATTGTCCATTCAGCATCAGAGGAATTGCCAATAACAATATGACCATCGAGCTCTCTATCTTTCGCATATTTTTCATTTTTTAAATTACCTATTGCACACAACGGTATATTCCTATCGTATTGGTTTTTCTTTGCTATATCCTGAATTTCCATGGAACCAATTTGAAGCTTGTCCTGTCAACCACAAATAATAATCAGTGTCCGCGCCTTGTTCGATTCCTACAAATTTGAAATCTCCATCTCCATTCAGAGGAACTTCTTTTTCTTTTTTCACTTTAAAAATAGCAGTCCCTTCATCTACTTCATCGAACATGGCTACATAAAGGCTTTTCGCGCCCCCTTCTTTGGCCCCTGCAACTTGTCTCCACAAAAATTCGCCGTTCTTTCTTGGGATTTGATTATACAAATCAGGATCCTTTCTCAAATTCCCCCATGTAAATCCAGGAAACACCAATGGTACATAATCAACATTATTCTTCTCACACCATTCTACATCCTTCGCTACGTATTTCGGATTGTAGCTTTGGTGTTTATACCGCCCTACTGCCCAAGGCATGATAATATCTACTTTTTTAATTAGATCATGTAGCAATGTTGAATTCTCCGTGTCATTTCCAAGGGTCCTCCAATAATAGGGTACCCCTAACATAATTGATTGTTTATTATCAGAACCTTTCAGTCGGTTGACCAAACCGTCCACATCTTCAATCGTATATTTCCTGCTATCATTAAAACCTACCCCCCAAATTGACATCATAGGTTTACCCTTGTGTCTTAAATAAGTCGGGTGCTCATGATTATCGAATAAATTGAAAGTACTCACTAATTCCTCCCAATCTTTTATCAATGCTTCCATATCCTCACTTCGGCTACCACTTAAATCATACATCACACTGATCGCACGACCATACTTCTTTGCTGCTTTTAGAGCATTGGCCAATACTTTATCAAAATGCCTTTTCCCCTTTCCATTATTCTTGACTTCAACAAGAAATCTTTGCATGTGGACACCATCAATCCCATATTCCTTCATCCATTTGAAATGGAGGTCGATTGATTCTTCGTCATATGGGCTATAAAGGAAAGCACTAGACCCATCTGCATATTTAAAAGGTGTTTCATATTTTTTTATGTACTCTGACATATCCGGCCACATGTCAATGCTCGTATATCCAGGATCCTGCTCTCTTTTAATTCCGTAGTGATACCAACCTCTGTTGGACTCATCTCCTTCCGCTGCAAACCAACCTTGATAACCTGCCATTACTAAGTTGGTGTAACCAGTATATTTACAACCTGTTTGATCATAGAATTTTTCATCAATAAACTCCACTTTTTGCAATTGCTTGTCTTGAGAATTAATAATTCCGCAGGAACCTAGAAAGGTTGCGCATAGAACGGCTATATAAAAAGACACACCAATAGTGTTTGGTCTAAAAAGTCGCATAGAATAATTGATAAGTTTGTCGTGTAATGAATGACCTTACACTAGGGTAATTGAATGCTAGAATTTATTCGCTTCCACTTATTTCATTCTAGCGAAAAAATAAGTTCAAGCCTTCCTCCCAACCAATGGGAGAAAGGCATTGAAAACTAAATAAATACGCTTTTAGTCTAAATCAAATTCCACCGTTGGGGCATAATTATACCTGGCGTCCGGCATATCCAATATTGCTCCTATTCTGAAATAGACCAAATTAATATTGTCTCCTACAAAATCGGCATCTCTTGAAGTATCAAATTCCAAAGTAAAAGTATCATTTACATCCCTGACCATAATTGCATTTACATTTTCCTCTTCTTTACCCAATTGCATAGGCTCTCCAACATTAGGATCTCGGTGACCATACAATCCGACTTTCCTCACAAAAACCGGAGCATTCGTAGAATCATTCACAGCGATGGAATCAATCGTTTGCTCAATTCTGAAATTTGCTGTTACGATATCTCCAATCAATTCCATTGTCACATCTTTTACTCTGATATATGGTGTCACTGTGAAATCCAAAGTTGTAGATCCACTAATATCAAACCCAAACAAAGTGTCAACCGCGTGAAAGTTGGTACTAATCGGAATCACTGTGTAAGTATTTGAAAAAAGCCGACTGTCATGATAAGTACCGTCAGTCTTAATTTCCAAATTTTGAGGAGAAACTGGATCCCAGCCATCTTCAAATATTTGAATTTGAGTTCCACGGACTATATCCTGTAATACTAATTCTCCTGTATCAGCATCAATAATGCTTCCCATTAATGTGGCATTTGGACCATCAAAATTATCAATTTCCAGTAGATCGCATGAAGACAAGAATCCTCCTAAAACGACTACAACCAATGTATATTTAAATAAATTCATGATATTTTCTTTTTGTTATTAAACAATTACCAACCAGGGTTTTGCGTCAACGTATTCAAACTACGGTTATCAATAGGTCTGTAGTAATCTCTATGCTGGAAGGTCTTAGGCGTTTTTCTGGAATCTTGTCTAATGAATATATAATCATAAGGAGCAACTCTTAAATCTCGCACTGGCTGCAATATTTTCTTCACATAACCCTGAAATTCCGTGTGATACTCTCTTCTTCTTATCAAATCCCAAATGATTTTATTTTCAAAAACCAATTCTACTTTTCTCTCTCTTTGTACGTTTTCGACGGTCAAAGGAATGTCTACAGTATGCGCTGCTCTTCTACGAATCGAATTCATCGCTTCTGTAGCTTTCGCCACATCACCTAATCCACTTTCTACTACCGCTTCTGCATAATTCAAAAGAATTTCAGCATATCTAAATTCCATAAAGTCTGTGTTTCCCGTATTCCAAGCAGGAACAAAATCACCGGTCGTTAAGAATTTCTTCAATCCAAATCCAGTCCAAGTGTGATTTCCTCCTTCTGGGCTAAATCCTGAGTATTGGGATGAGTTAGCAGCTCCATAACTGTAGTAAGTCGTTCCATCCACAGTCTGACTTCCATTACCATAAGAAAAGAGCGTACCATCTGGCCTGACATACCCATTTTGATAAACAATTTCAGTCCCTTTGAAAGTTTCACCTGGCAACATTATTTGCGCTCTCAACCTTGCATCTTTATCCGCAAAAATCTCCAATGGGTGTGCATATTTCAAATAAGTTCTACTTCCATCAAAACCTAAGTAATTTTCTGTATCACCATCTACGGTCGTAACAATTGGAGAACTCACTCCTGGATTAGAATAACTTTCAAATAGATCTACTATATCTAAAGTTGGATTCATTCTACCTGGGTGAGGCCATCCATTTCTAAGCTGATTTGGTACATACCAGATCTGGTAATTATCACCTTTAGTGTTCAACCCAAAAGTTCGACCTTTGATCAGGATTGCTTCAGAATCCCCAACAATGTTAGGATCCTCAAACATACCGCTAATGTTAGCCACTGCCTCTTCTGGATTCGCTGGAGTAGGTGCATACAAGGAATATGGACTTTCATCCATGATTTGTTCGGATGCATCTATGGCCATCTGATAGTATTCGTTAGCGAAACTAGGGTCAATTCCAACGAGTCCTTCAGTAACTGCAGGTCCTACTAAATCCAATTGATCGTTAAACTTAGCGATAGAAGCAGCGTGTAAAGCAGCTCTTGATTTCAAAGCCAAAGCAGCCCATTTAGATGCACGCCTGTTATTAGGATCTTTATCATCTAAATTAGCAATCGCTATGTCGCACTCTGCCAATAAGAAATCCCAGGTTTCTTTTTCTGTACTTCGAGGGACGATCAATTCATCAGGATCTTCTCCCAAAACTTGTGCTTCAAGAATGATAGGTACCCCTCCGTATCTTTTGGCCAAACCAAAGTAAGTAAAAGCCCTAATAAAAGAAGCCTCTCCTAAGTACCTTGCTTTTTTAACACTATCCACTTCCAACTCTGGAATTACTTCAAGAAATAAATTCGTATTTCTTAATAATGTCCATGGGGTTTCAGTTCTGGCCCTAGCTTTATCTGTATCATTCCACCTGTCTTCCCAAGGATTTCTCCACCACCATAACATATTCGAAGCAAACCATCGATTTCCTTCCGTATGATCAGCATATGGTGTTAACATTTCATTTACAAAACCAATGTTATTTGGATTTCCATAGTTATAGTCAAATCCATCTCTTGGGAAATATGTCAAATCTTCCATTGGAAGACGATTGTATAAATCTGCAAGATAAAGAGCAGTTCCATTTTCATCAGAAAATAGATCTTGTGCTGTAATTTTATCTAAGGGCTCCAAGTCGAGGACATCTTTACAACCCATTGGCAATAGTGCTATGAGTAGTAGAAAATATATATTTTTTATTGTTTTCATTTTTCTGCTATTTAAAAGTTAACACTTAGACCTAAGTTGAAAGTCTTAGCCAACGGATAATTAAAACCTGCTGAGTAATTATCAGCAATTTTCTCAGGATCAAAAGGTTTCACCCAATCATCAGCAAATGTTAATAAATTGAACCCGGCGGCGTATATTCTCAAATTTTGTATACCCACTTTTTTGAGTGCCGCATAGTTCATGGTATATCCGATCTCCATTGATTTTAATCTTACATAAGATGCGTCTCTTCTCCACCTATTACTTTCCCAATACATGGCACCAACATCACCATTCGTTCTAGAAGCAGGCCATTCACCTGGTTCCCATTCCGCATCATCATCATAGGGGTCTTTTGTCCATCGGTCATATAGGTATGCCGGAGAATTCCCTCTAAATGCAAAGTTCGTTGCATATATCTCTCTCATTCTCAAAGTATTTCCTGCAGCTCCTTGCCACAACATATTAAAATCAAACCCTTTCCATGCGAGATCGATGCTTAATCCAAAATTAATTCTAGGATTTTCATCAGGGAAAATTGGACTTTGATCATTCCCGTTAATTACACCGTCACCATTCATATCCTGATAAATAAAATCTCCTGGGAGTTCTTTCATTATATTTCCAGTATCACCATTTTGCATAGGTGAGTCTCTCAACTCATCTTCATTTTGAAACTGTCCTACATAAGTATATCCCCATCTGATGCCTTCCCACCTGTCACCACTTTGATTTCTCCATCTGTCATAGCTGTTGGTATAATTCTCTCCTTCAACATGCAATTTCTTGGTACGAGATACGCTCACGTTACCAGAGATATTGTAGCTCAACTCTCCTAAATCATCTGTGTAACCGATGGTCAATTCATAACCCTTGGTCAATTTACTATTTAGATTTTCTTGTGGTACCTCACCACCAAAAGTATCAGTAAATGCAACATCTGGTCTTGCAGGAATCCCTTCCAACAACCTCTCATAATAATCTCCAGAGACTGTTAGTTTATTTGTCCAAAGGCCTAAATCAAAACCTATATCAAGTGTTTTGGCAGTCTGCCAAGTCAAATTTTGATTGGCCGGAATAGGTGCAGAAATACCGACCGTCTCGACATCTTGCTCGAATTGGTAAACCCCTCCACTGTTGACCTGGAAGCCAGGAACATATTGAAACGCACTACCTTCAGGAGCCCCTGTTATACCATACGATGCTCTTAATTTCAGAAGTGATATCTGACTAACATTGTTTTTTAAAAAGCTTTCTTCAGAAACCTTCCATCCAATGGATCCCATTGGAAACAATCCCCATCTATTTTCAGGACCATACCGGTATGATCCCATATATCTGGCAGCAAACTCAACCAGATACTTATTGTCATAAGCGTAATTAAAACGACCGATGTATGAAACATCAGCTTCTCTAAGCTCAATTCCATCACTTTCCATTCTATCTACTTCTGTAAACCTTAACTGATCTTTGGTGTAAAAAGGGCCGTAATACCTTCTCACTTGAAAATCTCGTCTAAATCTTTCATTTTGTTCAACTACAAAAACAGCTCCTATGTCATGCTTACTTGCAATTGTTTTATTATAGGTCAAATAACCTTGAAAGGTTAAATAATTATTGATAATAGAGCGCTGTGAAAGACTTCCCGTACCATTTCTATATTTAACTTCACTCACAGAACTGTCAGACATATCCAACTCATGTAATGAGTAAGGTTTCGCTAGTCCTTTTTGCATATAGTTATTGACGTCATAAGACACGACACCCTTGACTGATAATCCATCCACCCAAGGAATTTTATAATTCAAAGAGAATGAAGATTGAAAGCTTTGCGTGATCTCTTCATTATACCCCGTCAAATCTCTTTCTGCTAGAGCAACTGGATTCTGATCTCCGAAAATTGTCTGTGGCAAATCTGTGCCTGGAATAAATGGGCTTTCAGTAGGTAATGATTTTCTCGTTCCTTTGAATATATTAAAGAAATTCTCCCCTGGCTGTTCTTTTTTATCCCAACGTCCTGCAACTAAAAGTTGAGCTTCTAAGTTATTAGCTATTTCTGAAGTAAGGTTAGATCGTAAATTATATCGCTTATAACCCATATCATCACTTTTGAGCAAACCCTCTTCGTCTACAAAACCAAACCCTACATAGTAACTGGTCTTTTCTGAACCTCCTGACATAGATAAGTTGTGTTGCTGGTAACTTGCATAATCCTTCATGGTTTCATCATACCAGTCAGTACTCTCATAGCCAGGTCCGCCATCAATCCAATTTTGAATAGTCTCTTCTTCATAGAATGGTTCATTGCCTCCACCATTACTCATTATTTGAGAATCATTCCACATCTGAGTGTACTGTGCAGCATTAGCCATATCAGGCATATTGGTAGGTCGAATTTGACCTAACACAACATTATAATTAAATTTCGGTTTTCCTTTACCTCCTTTTTTGGTAGTGACTAAGATCACACCATTTGCAGCACCCAAACCATAGATCGCAGCAGATGCATCTTTCAATACTGAAATACTTTCTATATCTTCTGCATTCAGTCGTTGAAATTCACCACTTCCTTCTCTTCTAATTCCATCAATAACGTACAAAGGGTTTCCAAAACCTCTAATATTGATGCTATTGTCAAACGTACCTGGCTGTCCACCTTCTTGTCGAATTTGGAGCCCTGCCACTTTACCTTGTAGTTTTTGTGCTAAACTCGAATGAGTCGTAGTTTGAATCGCATCATTGCCAATTACAGCCACTGCCGCAGTTAAGCTTTCTTTCTTTTGCGTACCATACCCTACAACTACTACTTCTTCTAATTGTTCAGCATCCACTTCCATAGATATATTAAAGGTGCTTTGACCACCCACAGGTATTTTCTGTGTGTTATACCCAATAAACGACACAATAAGTATCGCATCATCAGCGACTGTTAGTTTAAAATTTCCATCTATATCAGTTACTGTACCAATTGTAGTACCCTCAACCAAAACGGATGTACCCGGAAGTGCCTCACCAGCTTCATCTAGAATCCTTCCAGAAATAGTGATGTCAGCTAATTCGCTTTTAGCCTTTAACTCTTCGTCTTCAGCACTCGCAGATAAGGAGCCCACAAACATGAGCTGCGCGAATAGTGCATATGTTGTTAGTTTAATTGTCATTCGAGATGACCTAAGTAAATTTATTTTCATTCTATCAGTAATTAGTAATAAAGTTTATTCGATTCATTCATCTGATAAAGCTTTTCAACTTGTCTCAGAAGAGTTGTGTTGGATTGCCTGGCCATCCATATCACAATCGTTTATACCATTTTTTCGCTCATTATTTTTAAATAATTTGATTTTATATTTTAAATAAAATTGAATTCCCAGTTTGTAGGCCTATTCATATATAGTCGTTAACAACACATGTAAAACAAGCACTATAATTAGCACGAACTTCTTGAACATAGCTTGTAACTAACTTTTCTGAAAATTAGATTTGAGCACTTAATTCAAGATTAAAAACAAATTAAAGAGGTGGGTTTTTTAATCTTTTTTAGACTTTTCAAGAATTTAAGTCAAGGTTTGAACTGCCAAAAATATGTCTTAGATGACAAGAAATGAAATATTTTAAAGCAAATAATCAAAATATAGGCAACAGTCAAAATGGGTGTAAATGAAACGAATAAAATATTTATGAAAACAGAATTTTTTGATGTCATCATGCCAATGGGGTTATTTTTTTAATACCACCAATTAGTATTTCAAGACTTAATGTCAACTTAAAAAAGAATTAAAGCCTAGCAATTTTTGCTTGTAATTTTTTCAGTTAAAACTGAATTATCGAATAGTTAGGATGAAAAATAAATACTGTATATGACGCAGAAAGACAATTAATTATCCTATTGCTTTCTTTGGAAGTATTAATTTAAGAAATATTTTTACTTTTTATGTCAATTAGGTAATTACCCATCACCAAAGTATCCATTTCCGTCCTTAAAAAGTCATCGTAAGCATGCTTTGGTGAACATACAATGGGCTCCCCTCTTACATTGAATGAAGTATTAACTAGCATACCACAGCTGGTTAACTTCTTGAAATCTTTTATCAAATGCCAAAATCTGTAATTCGACTTTTCATCTACTGTTTGAATTCTGCTCGAATAATCGATATGAGTAACTGCTGGGAATTCAGATCTAACATGATACAACCTTTTGAACATTTCAAAATCCTGATACTCTTCAGGCTCTGGCTTCCTAAACTGTTCAGTCAACTGTGCAACAAACAGCATATAAGGTGAATAATGATTGATAGCATAATATTCCTTTACATCCTCAGCAAGAACACTCGGTGCAAAAGGCCTAAATGCTTCTCTGAACTTTATTTTAAGATTTAGCTTTCTTTGCGTTTCAGGATTCCTAGGGTCAGCCAAAATGCTTCGATTCCCAAGCGCTCTCGGCCCATACTCCATCCGCCCTTGGAACCAACCAATTATTTTACCATCTGCTATTTTCTGACTAACAATTGCAGACAAATCCTCAAATTTTTCAAAGTATTTAAATGGCACGTCCAACCCGTTAAGCACCCTTTCTATTTCTATGTTGGAGTATTGAGGTCCCAAATACCCATTGTTCATGGTATCCATTGGAGCATCTTTTATTCGTTCTTTTCCATAATAAATATGATGAGTGGCTAATACAGCACCAAGCGCTCCTCCTGCATCTCCAGATGCTGGTTGTACCCATACATTGTCGAAAATTCCAGTCTCTAATACTTTTGAATTTGCTACACAATTTAGCGCCACACCTCCAGCCATTACTAAATTTTTGCAACCTGTTATTTTTTTTGCTGTCTTGGTCAAAGCAATTACCACTGATTCCGTGATCATTTGAATAGCTATGGCCAGATCCATATGCTCTTGCGTGATTTCTGATTCTGGTTCACGCCGTGACACCCCCAACAAAGATTCCCATTTTGAATCATTGGTCATGGTCAATTTGGTGGCAAAATTGAAGAATTTCATATTGAGTAGAATTGAACCATCTTCTCTGACGTCCACTATTTCCTCTAATATTTTTTCCTTGTATAATTTCGTGCGTTGTGAGTTGACATGACCATAAGAAGCCAATCCCATTAATTTATATTCACCACTATTGACCCTAAAACCAAGGTAATAAGTAAACGCGGAATATAGTAGCCCAACTGAATGTGGGAAATGCAATTCCTTACAAATAGTGATGGTATTGGTTTTACCTTTACTAATAGTTGATGTAGCCCATTCACCCACACCATCCACCGTCAATATGGCTGCCTCCTCGTATGGAGAAGGAAAAAAGGCACTCGCAGCATGTGAAAGATGGTGTTCTGTAAACAAAATGGGCAATTGATGCTTGCCGAAATATGCTAATTGCTTTCTTAATTCTTTTTTCATGAAAAGCTTACCCTTGACCCAAACAGGAATGGCCGTAATAAAGCTTCTCAATCCACGTGGAGCAAAAGCGTGATACGTTTCCAGCAACCTTTCAAAGGTCAATAAAGGCTTGTCATAAAAAGTAACGGCCGTTAACTGGCTGAATTCAATTCCTGATTCTTTTAGGATATATTCAATCGCTTGTTTGGGGAAATTTGAATCGTGTCTAATTCTTGAAAACCTCTCTTCTTGCGCTGCAGCGATTATTTCACCATCAACAATTAAGGCTGCTGCACTATCATGGTAAAAGGCAGATATTCCTAAAATTACGGTTCTTGACATTCCTAAAATACGGTATAAATAAAAGGCGCCAATGCAGAACCAGCAGTGATTGCTATCATTAATGAGAATAGCAACAAAATGGCTATGACAGGGATGAGCCAGAATTTCTTTCGTGTTTTCAGAAAAAGGAGTAGTTCACTTAAAAATTCCATGTCATAAATTCATTAAAATGTTTTGTTAAAGTCTTCTGCACTATAAAGGTGATTTCTTTCATGCAAAACTGATTTTTTTCCTTTCCTAAATTCGTTCAGTTTTAAAGTGTCACTATTCACCATTCTTCTAATCAATCCAATAGGTGTTATTACTAGAAAAAAAACAAATCCCAATATCAATTTAGAGCTTACGCCATTTAACACTCGAGATAAACCATACCAAAATATGGCTAACGGTTTTACTATAATGGGAGAAATAGTCAAAACCAGAGAGAAAAAGGCTACCGCTAATATCAAGTTCCAATTCTCAGTCCAATATGCAATGGCACTGACAACCAACATGGCAACCAAACCAAATTCCAAAATTTGATTTTTCGAAACACTTGTCCACTGATTTTTATTAGAATCCATTACCTTTTCTAGGGTTTAATTGATTCTTATAAAACAACGCTTTTTCATTTAGAGGGTCTGTATGTACTGCTACTTCGACATATTTTTTAGCTCCCTCTTTATTATCCATTTCTAAATATGATTCAGTTATCTGGTTCATTATTGTGATGTCTGAAGGATTTTTTTCTAGTTCATTTTTTAGAATAATCACCCGCTCGACCCTAGGCTTAATTTGATTGAGCTGCATGTTGTTTTTGTTGTTGGCTATGGCATATTCCAAATAGAATATTGATTCCTTAGGTTTATCAATTTGTAGGAGCATCACAAAAAGATATCTTGCTTTATCAAATGAAGGTGCTAAATCAAAAGACTTTTTGAGGTAAAAAATAGCCTCTGAAATTTGATTCAATTCCCCAAAAAGCATCATGGTTTGATCATAATATGCAGGATCTTGAGGAAATTCAAGAATCATAGATTCCAGAATTTTGACAGCCTTTTCTAACTGATTTTTTTGTACATAGTTCTGATACAATTTTTCATTCGCCGTTTGCCAATCTATTTCACCTTTTGCTAAACGATCCGCCAATTGTTCTTCAAGAGATGTTGGTACTATAGGATCAATATAAGCTGAATCATTATATGGCCATCTGCTCTTCAATTGGTGAATACGATAGTCTCCAGCAAGAGAATCTACTTTGGTAATTGGCATATTTTCTTGAAGAATATCAAACGTCATCTCTTTGAGAGAATTCGCCAATGGAACAACACCAACTCTTTTTAATACTTTGTAAAATTCATCGGACATTAATGAATAGCCTTTGAGGTTTGGGTGCACGTGATCCGTTAGTAATTCATCCCCAATTATGTTGTTTTCGGAGTTTTTTTCAAAGATTGATTTGGAATCAACTAGATAGGTATTTGAAAATAGTTGACTATACTTTTCAATGATTGTATTATGCTCGTCTGGAGCTCGAAACCTTAATTCATCAAGCTCTTTAGCATTGGTGAATAATTCTTTTGCCGGCCCTTTCTTACCATTTTTTATGGCCAATTTTCCTAAATGGAAATTACATTCTGCGTGATTTGGATAAATATCATTTGCTATATTAAGGTGATTTTTTGCGCTTAAGAAGTCCCCTTTTTTCATAGCTGCAAGTCCTTGTTCGTAGTTCCCTGAAAAGTCCTCGCTGAGGGTTTCTGAACTAATGAAAGGCTTTAAGTCTTTTTCATTGCTCACTAGATTGCTTACTAGCACAGGGATATTCATTTTATCAAAAATTCCAATAACTTCAGACATATTGGAATCGAATTGATTAACTCCCTTTTTATAGAGCGACGATTGATAGGTGATTCCTTGCTCTGAAACCATTCTTTCCATACGGGTTTTTTCCATTGATGGTTGATTGGGGGAAAATAGGTTTTTTGCTTTTAGATATATATTTGAGATTAATTGAGTCACTCTTAATTCACGAGCTTCAAGAATAAAATTCACAACCAATTCGGATCCTCCGAACGATTGAGTAGACCCAACCCCTAAAGCTCCATAATATTCGTTGTGTCCAACATAAATTAAAATGGCGTCTGGTTCATAATTCACTATTTCCTCTGCAAAACCTTTGATAGTATATGAATTAACAGCGGTCAGCGAAAGGTTGATTATTTCAAAATTAATGTTGGGGTAAGAATGAGTCAATCGGTATTGAAGCCAACGATGAAATGACCCGTTGTGATAGTAAGGGTAACCAATGGTTGTTGATTCACCTAATACAAATAACCGAATCGTGTTCTTATCTTTTACTTTTTTAAATATTTCGGTATTTCCAGTAGTTGCATAAGATGGATCTGTGAAGTATTTTTTAGAAGCATCACGGTTAAAAACCAGATAATCTGAATTCCCTGAGTAAGGCTGGAAAAGATCAAAATTGTTCCCGTAGTTGAAAATACTTAGCAAAAACTCAACAAACAATAAAAAAATGATAGGTAAAGAAATAGCAATTGCCTTAATCAGCATAGATCTACTACTATTTGCTATTGTTTCATTTTTCAAAGTATCACTCATTTAACTTTATTAAAGTAACCTCACATTTAATAATGCATCCAATTCTCAAACTGTTTGATTTTCAAGGAAACTATTTTATCAAAAACAGATAAACACTGCATTTCCCGTAAAAAATACAGGCAATGCAGTGTTCTTATTATTTCCATTAATTTGACATTCAAATCAACAGAATTCTTGTTTTAATCAATACCCAGGATTCTGCTCCCAGTGTTGGTTAATGCTCATCTCGTTTATTGGAATTGGCGATAAGTAAAATGGTGAAGGATCAGCCAATACAGCAGGTGAAACTGGAATTTCAGCAGCATCTCTTGCGGCCAAAACTTCAGGTAACAATTGCAAACGACAAATATCAAACCATCTAACACCAAACTCAGCAGCACACTCATAAGCACGCTCAAAAACTACTGAATCTTGCAAAGTAGTACCTGTTAATCCAGGGGTCAAATCTGGCAAACCTGCACGATCTCTCACGTCATTGATCGCATCGTATGTCAGAGCAGTTACAGAACCAGCCATCGCTGAAGCTTCGGTATAATTCAACAATACCTGAGCATATCGCATCACGTCTAGTGACTTATTGGTACTTGCTTGTACACTGAAAATTTCAGTATCGTCCTCAGCAACACCATCTCCCAATCCAGTAGATGGATCTACCAAACCAGCACGAAACTTCTTATAAAAAGGATGTCCAGTTGCAGATAAAGTCCAATCAAGAGTACCCCACACACCGTCTGCATCTCTTGTTTTGAAAGTTGTTAAAAATGTATCATCTGTTCGCTGACAAACCGGTGCATTTCTGAAGAAATTAAGTTCTGCATGATAATCATGCCATCCTCCAGGCTCATCTTCAGGAACACCACTAGCACCAAAACTTCGTGCTGGTAATCCTCCTGCTACATTGTAAAACAATCCAAAGACTGATTCAGAATTACCGTTGGTCTGAAATACTTCTGCATAATTATCAACCAATGAATAAGGTCCTTCATCAATCACTTCTTTGGCAGCAGCAGCTGACAAAGCATAATTTGAAGTCTCATTCAATGGCCATCCAGCCATAGTCAAATAAACATCTGACAAGAACGATTTTGCAGACCACTTAGTAGCCTTACCTGGCTCAGGAAAAGAAGCAGGTAACAATTCTTCTGCTCTTTTCAAATCCTCTACGATTTGTGCATAAACATCAGCAATGGGAGCTCTTTCTGGTAATTCAGAAGAGATAACAGCAGTAGTCACCAAAGGAATTTTACCATATATTCTAACCATATAATAAAAAGAGATTCCTCTTATGAAATAAGCCTGCCCTGCGGCTTCATCTTTATATTCTTGTGACGCATCTATATTATCGATGTTGTCCAAGATGTTATTCGCATTGTATGTAGCATCCCAAGGTCCCCACCAGTTACGATGAGCCCAATCATTTGCAGCAGTACCAGCAAACTTGTCAAAGTCACGAAATTTTTCCTTATTCGATGTAAAATGAGTCGTTATATCATCTGCTCCGAAGAAATTAGTTAATCGGAAAGTAAAACCCCAACCTCTTTCTGATCGAGCCAAAGATCTATACATCGAGGCTACCGCCCCTTCCATCTCAATTTCATTTTGCAAAAAGTTGTCTGGCGTTAACTCGGATTTAGGATCCTCTAACAGGTCTTGACATCCCATTACTCCTACCAGGAATAATGCTGTGATTATTTTTATATATTTTAATTTCATTGTTTCTAATTTTTTTAAATAAAAAATCAATTCTATTTTATTAAAATCTAGTGACTACAAACCGATTCTTACACCCACAGTAAATCTTCTAGCATTAGGAATAACTCCATGCTCGATACCTTGGGTCAATGCTTGATTTGAATTTGATATTTCAGGATCAAATCCAGGATAGTCGGTAATTGTTACCAAATTCTGGCCACTCACGTATACTTGAGCACTTCTCATTTTCACTTTTTCTAACAATGAACTTGGTAGTTCATAAGCTATAGAAACGTTTCTAAGTGAAGCATAAGACCCATCATATATATACCTGCTACTTTCGAGGAAGTTTTTTCCTGTTGGGTTATCTGCAGGGACATCTGTTTCGTTTTCAGCTGTCCACTGATTCAGTGCTCCAGCGTTAGTTGGATGACGTGCTTGTCCTTGACCACCCCAAGTGTAAGCCATAGTTCTAGAGTAAATATCATTTCCAGCCGTACCTGTCAACAATACATTGATAGAAAAAGCACCAATGATTACATCATTATTGAATCCCCAAGTAACATCTGGAGTTCCATTACCAATTGGAATGATATCATCTTCATTATAAACTTTATCGCCATTTACATCAGTGTATTTTGGATCGCCTGGTACCATCCCATACTCAGCTGCTTCTGCTGCTTCACTCGTCTTCCAAGTTCCCAAAAACTCATATCCTCGCATTTCACCTAAAGGTCTTCCAGCAGTCAAATATGATATCTGGCTAGCTTGACTTCCACCAATTGCGATATCTCCTAGATCTCCTAGGTCCACTACTTTATTTTTATTAAATGATAGCGTCAAATTAGAATTCCATTTAACTTTAGAATTATTGACAGGAGTCCCTCCTAATGCGAATTCAAAACCAGTATTGTTCAGTTCACCAAGATTGGTAAAATAGTTTCCACCACCTGCATAATAAGAAGCTTGTCTTTCAAATAACAAATCCGTAATGTCTCTATTATACCAATCAGCAGATAAAGTAACACGGCCTTCTAAAAATGAAGCATCTATTCCAATATCAGTTTGTTTTGTAACCTCCCATTTCAGACCACTAGAAGCTGGTGCACCTAAAGGTGTTGATACTGAAGGAGAGACTCCATCATAGTAATACGGCTGACCTACGGTAATTCTAGCAATTGTAGAATATACTGGTACTGTTTGGTTACCAGTCTCCCCATAACTTGCTCTCAGCTTAAGATCTACTCCCGTATTACTCATAAATCCTTCTTCAGATAATCTCCATGCTAAACCTATAGACGGGAAACCACTGTACTGATCGTCCAAACGAGAAGAACCATCATATCGATAACTTGCAGTCAATAAATACTTTTCTTTGAAATTATAGTTGATTCTTCCCATGAACGACTGAAGAGCATCATTCTCATAACCCAAACTATTTCCACTCGAAGATTCTACAATCTGTGTTTCACCTAAACCCAAATTATAATACCCCAAAGCATCTGTAGCCAAACCAACGGCTGTTGCTCTGAATCTCATTCTTTCACTTTTCTGCTGCTCATACAAGGCTGTTAGACTTACTGTATGATCACCAAAAGTGTTCTTATAATTCAAATAATTACTATTCAAGAATCTATAACCTTGATTGGTTTGTCTGTATGCCCTAGATTGACCATTGACTGATCCATACTCGGTTACATCACCATCAAAACGTGATTCCAAATTAGACCACGTAGAATAAGCATTGGTTGTATTAAAGCTTAATTGCTCAGTAATTTTCCATGTCAATGAAGTTGTCGCTGAAAAATTCTTATCTAAGTAATCACTTGTTCCATTGTTCGCTTGAGCTATTGGGTTAAATCCAATTGAACCTACATTATTAACTGTACGCTCATTGTATGAACCATCATCAGCTTTCACTGGCGTGGTAGGATCAAAAATGGTTGCTTGAGATATTGGATCTCCCAATCCTCCACCATATCTGTTGTTATGTCCTTTTGATTGTAAACCTAACAGGTTGACTTTAAGATCAATATTATCGCTCAATTTAAAATCCAAATTTGACCTCAGCGTCGTTCTCTTATACCCTTGGTTGATAATGATACCAGGCTCATCCAAATGATTCATTGAGATTCGATATTTCACTGCAGAAGACCCTCCTGAAAGAGCTACATCATAATTCTGAACCAATTGTTCAGTTAAAAGTTCTTCTTGCCAATCAGTACCATTAGTCTCAAAACCTTGTATTTCTGAATCCGTAAATGTATGCGGTACACCAGAATTATCGTCTTTTGTATTTACTACTCTTGCAAAATCGGCAGCACTCAAAAGATCCAATTGTTTTTGCGCTTTGCCAAAACTGAACCAAGCTCCAAGATCTACCTTTATTTCCCCGTCACTACCTGTCTTAGTAGTAATAAGTACGACACCATTGGATCCCCTAGATCCATAAATAGCCGTGGCAGATGCATCCTTCAATATTTCCATTGACTCGATATCACTTGGGCTTATGCCCTGAATATCTGCACCAATAAATCCATCAACTACATAAAGTGGGCCTGTACCGCCAGTAATTGAACTGGCCCCTCTAATTTTTACATCCAGACCTTTACCAGGCTGACCATTAGCACTTGAAACAAATACACCAGGTGCAATTCCTTGCATAGCCTGCTCGAGACGCACAAGTGGTCTTTTTTCTATATCAGCTGATTTTACGGAGCTTGTGGCACCAGTAAGATCTCTTTTACGAGCAGTACCATATCCAACTACAACAACTTCCTCTAACTGTTCTGCATCTACAACCATCTGAACATCAATGGAGCTTCTACCAGCTATGTTAATTTTCTGCGTGGTATATCCAATAAAAGAAACTACTAAAACCGCATCTTCAGAAACTGCAACCTTGTAATTTCCGTCCAAATCTGAAGTAGTTCCACTCGAAGTACCTTCAGCGATGATAGAAGCGCCTGGTAATCCTTCACCGTTTTCATCAGAAATCTTTCCAGTGATAGTTATATCTGCCAGGATTTCAACTCGGTTAATATCTTGATTGAGATCCTTTTTCGATATTCTCGACACAGAAATGCCATTATTTACCTGGCGAAATTTCAGTCCTGATTTTTTAGACACTTCCATCAATATATCATACACTGATCTTTTGATTTCAGATGTTAGATTAATTCGAATATCGCTATTCAAATCCTTCTCTAAATAGAGCATGTTTAAGTCAGAGTTAGATTCAATCAAATCAAAAGATTCTTTAATACTTAACTCTACAATAGCTTCTTCAATGATAATCTCATTGACGCTTTTATATTGCGCATTTCCATTATAAGCGTTTAAAACACTCATACAAAACAACTGAAACAGCAATCCGTATGTCGATAGTTTTATGGTCATTCTAAGTAACCCAAGTAATTTTGTTTTCATTATATTTGTTATTCGTTAAACGTAAGTTTTTCGTATTCTCTGAGTAGTCATTTTAGTAGGTGTATACTCAGGAAAGCCTACCTCGGGTGCCTTGCATCCGGGGTTATTTTTTGTATTTATGTCATTTATGATTCATTCATCTTTCTGAAAATTTAGTGTTACAATTTTATTATCAATAGAATATTTGAAATCCATAGAATGGCTTAAAAGTTTAAGAACACTTGCCAATGTTTGATTTTTAAACTTTCCCGTTATTTTTAATTCTGCCTTCTGTTTTGCACTGATGTTTTGAACAACAAAAGCCACATCATACCACTTCTCTAATTCCGCAACCACTTGATCCAAATTCGTATCATCGAAGTAGATTATTCCTTCATGCCATGCGAGAACTTGCTCTCTGTTGAATTTTACAATAGACAACTCACCCACGGAAGCATTTGCTTGATCTCCTGGCAAAAGAATGACTTCTTCCATATCCTCCGACCGTGTTACTTTGACTTTACCTGTATTTAACGAGACACAGATGTGTTCTTTTTTATATGTATTAATGTTAAATGATGTACCCAGAGCAGTTGTTATTATATTTTTTGTCACAACGTTGAAAGGTCGTTTAGGGTCTTTCACAACTTCAAAATAAGCTTCCCCCTTGAGTTCAATATTTCTTGCATCGCTAGAAAAGCTTGATTGATAAGTAATACTGCTTGCGGCATTTAGCCAAACTTTAGTTCCATCTGGAAGCTGAATCAGTGACTTTACTCCCATTGGATTTTCTTTTACAACCTCAGTTGTTGCTACTAATACGGCCTCCTTATTTTCATAAGTGATATAAAAAAGACTGGAGGCAATAAGTATAAATGCAATTGCTGCATATTTCAATAACAATGGAAAGACTACTGTTTTGTTTTTCGCGATCCCATCAGTCCCAATACTTAAATTACTAATGCTGTTCTCCTCTTCAAGTGAATCCGATATTCGTTTGTAGACGCCGTTCAAATCCGCATCAAGAGGTTGATCTTTTTTATTGACCGCTTCCCAATGTGTTTTTAGGAATGCATTGACTTCATGCTCCTTCTTATTATTGACTAGCCATTGAAAAACATACACTCGACCTTCCTCTGAGAGTTCCCCTTTTAAAAATCGATCTATGATTTCTTTTTTCATTATTAATTAAAAACTTTTTGTGTCCAATAGTAAGACCCCAGGATTCCATATTGGTATTACTCTATGAAAAAATAAATTCGAAAATTTCGTCATTTATAAAAAATTCAATCTTTTCAATAGAAAATATGCTTGAATTATTGTACTCTAGTTTTTTGAAGATGAGCGTTTTTTACTGTAACCAATAAGCTACAGCTGTAAAGACAGTGGCCCAGTCTATGTAACTCTTGAGATATGACAATGCTTTAGTCATTTGACTTTTAACAGTGTGAATAGAAATATTCAATTGCATCGCAATTTCATTATTGGACAAACCCTCATCTCTGCTCATTCGAAAGATCTCTTGCCGCCTTGTGGGCAAAGCCTCAATTGCTGCATCGAGTATTTCGTGCATTTCTTTATATAAAACTTCGTTTTCAGTTTGATTAAGGCTAATTAAACTGTCCTCAATATTTTCATAAGTTGATGGCTCGCCAACTTTTTTCCTGATTTTATTAAGTGTCTTGTTTTTTGCTATTCTATAAATAAATCCATTGAATGATTTGATTTCACTTAGTTGATCTCTTGATCGCCAGATTTGCAAAAAAGTATCTTGGACCACTTCTTCAGAATCGTCCTTCGATTTAACCATGGAAAAGCAAAAGTTATAAACTTGAATTTTATACAAATTATATAATCGTTCAAAAGCGATTTTATCCCCTTGTTCAACCTTCGAAAGTATGCGCTTGGTTATAGTATTCCTATCAGTATTTTCCAATGCTATTGAATTTATTCAATTGTATTTCTAAGACGTATTCTTGCCTACTAGATGTAGGGATTGAAATTACAAGACCGAACTTAATTCAAGATTAAAATCAAGTTAAAGCCGGAATAATTTCTGAGTAAAACCAATATATCTGGAATATTATTTTAACATGCAATTAAGCTCTCTATCTCTTTCAAGCAGATTATCTAATTTTTTCTTTCAATCAACATAAAAAACATCTTTGGAAATACGTATTAATTGCTGATGTCTAAATCAACCTGGGACCTCCCTAAGATGTTGTAAAATTCCCCACCTGTTCATTTTTTATGATCGATTTTCAATAAAAGAAAGTAGATACGCAATCGGATTAATAAGATTTTAACTGCTAATTAATCTCTCTCCTATTTATTTGTATTTATACTATTGATATAAATAGTTTAGTTATTACTGAATAATATAAAACTTTTGGCAATCTCAGGGATTGAAGGATAATATGAATGGGAGATTACGCTACTGGATAGGTACACTTTGTTTTTTTGGGCATACATTGGCGGGAGCTCAAATACCCATTGACAACTTCAATTTAGAAGGCGATACTAAACAATGGTACGACAACACTGTGGGTATAGAAAATATTGGCATTTTAGAAGGCACTTTCTTTTTGATGCCAGCTCAGTCACCTGCCCAACACCAAGTTTACAAAAATTTAGTTTGGGCCCAGGGAGACTTATTGTATAAGGGTCAACTTTATTCCGAAATTGACATGATGTACAATATCTATTCGGATCAATTAATTCTGCGGAATTTAGGTGTGAGTAGTTCAATGGATCAAGCGATCCTTCCTGATCAAAATTGTATTCCTTCATTCACTATACATGATGATCGATTCTTGTATCTGTCAGATCCGCTCGGACCTAATATGACGCCAGGTTTTTACCAGTCTCGTTTCGACGGCAAGTCCCTTGATTTGTTGATCAAGTGGACAAAAAAACAAAACACAGAATCTAATCGAGTGCAGTACGAAGAAGAAACAAGTGTATTCCTTTCGTATAACGGACAGTATTCAAAGTATAACGGCGAGCGTTCTTTATTGAAATTATTTCCAGAGCACAAGCGTGAGATAAAAAAATATATTAGAACCAATATGGGATACTTAAAAAAACAAGTGGATGAAAACCTTGTGCAAGCCGTCATATTTTGCGATAAATTGAGAATGACACCATGAAAGGAAATACGCTAGCCATCATATTTATTTCCTTATTGACATTGAATGATAGTTTTTCTCAGACACCTTCAATAGTTTCAAGACAAGATTCTGCCTCGCTTATTTCACTGGTGGCGCAAATCGAATCTTCGACGCTCAATAAATTTCACTTCAATCCAACTTGGATTGAGAAAGTTTACCTTCATTCAAATGAGTTAAGTGCTATTAATATTGAACTTCTCGATAATTTGTTAAAAGATCAAACTGACATTACCTTATTCATTTCTGACAAGGAAATATTTTTACTCAAAGACACACATATCATTGAAAAACCTGCCATCGCCAATTTCTTTAATAAAACAAATGAACCTGACATTCTGGAAGAGGAAGTGATTTTCAAAAACCAATATACGAAAGACCAATCTTCGCTAGAGGAAGTATTACAATATGTAGGTAAGAAAAATCAATACCACAAAGACCAAAATTGCATTATAGCAGGCTACATTAAAGAGTCTAGCTCTGGCGATCCTGTAGACGGTGCTTTTGTTTATATAGAAAACCCATTCATTGGTGCCAGTACAGACGAAACTGGATTCTACTCTTTGTCCGTCCCAAGTGGTCGTCAAAAACTATTGGTGCAATCTGTGAATATGAAAAACACCTCTAGAAAACTGATGGTATTTTCGGATGGCAAATTTAACCTTGATCTCGAAGTAGATGTGATAGCATTAGAAGCTGTCACAATACATGCCGAAAGAGAACGACATATTATAAACCCTCAAATGGGTGTTGAGAAAATAACTGTTGAAAATTTAAAGGTTGTTCCAGCTCTATTGGGTGAAAAGGATTTAATCAGGGTTGCCACTTCCACTGCTGGAGTACAGAACATCGGAGAAGGTGGAGCGGGAATCAATATAAGAGGTGGTAAAGCAGATCAAAATCTTTTCCTACTTGATGGCGGTACAATTTTTAATACAAATCACTTTTTTGGCTTTTTCTCTGTATTCAATTCTGACGCATTAGAAGGAATGCAACTATATAAAAGTGCGATTCCTTCAGAATATGGTGGGCGTTTATCTTCTGTCTTTGATGTAACATCTAAACAACCGGCAACTAAATGGTCTGCGAGCGGAGGAATTGGTGCTGTGACCTCCCGACTAATGATTGAAGGCCCAGTTTCGAGTAAAGGCCCTAGTATTATGTTAGGGGCAAGAGCTACCTATTCTGATTATGTATTGGACAAGGTGACAGATTCTCCTTTATCTAACAATCAGGCATCCTTCTATGACCTTATCGGAAGAATTCATCAAAAGATCAATGATAATAATGAAATATCAATAACTGGATATTACAGCCATGACGAATTTCAATTGGCCTCAGACTCACTCCTTTCATATTCCAATTTCTCCTATTCCAATCAATTACTATCATTCAACTGGAAGCATATTTTCAATAACAATCTAAAAGGAAACCTTAACATGTCTTCCAGCAAATACGCTTACAAAATTGGTTATGATGCTTTGCCCACTCAGGCTTTTGATATTGACTTTTCAATTAAAGAAAATACGGTTGCCGCTAAATTCGATTATTACTTGAATGAAAAACTCAACTATAATTTTGGGGTTGAAGCCAAACATCTAAAGGTTAATCCAGGAATCAAAACAGGGACTGGTGAAGAATCATTGATAACTGGAGATGAAATCCCATCAGAACAGGCATTAGACTTTGCACCATACTTTTCAGCAACTTATACACCTGGGAACAAATTTTCTTTGGTTGGAGGATTACGTTATTCAATTTTCACGGCTTTGGGGCCTGGTACTGTCAATACTTATGATAGTCAAGCGGCAAAAGATGTAAGTTCAATCATTGCTACTGAAGAAATAGAACAAAATGAAATTATTAAACCCATACATCATGGTCCAGAATATAGATTATCTGGTCGCTATTCGTTAAATGACAATAGCTCGATCAAAGCAAGCATGAATCGTACAAGGCAAAATGTCCACCTTTTGCTCAATTCTGCATCCATTGCTCCAACAGATATGTGGAGATTATCAGGAGCGCATATCAAATCCCAAATAGCTGACCAGGCTTCGCTGGGATATTATAAAAATTTTTATGGCAAACATACCATTGAAGCATCAGCCGAAGTTTATTACAAAATCACGCAAAATCTATTAGACTTCAAAGTGGGTGCTGATTTACAATTTAATCAAGCTATTGAAACAGATATACTGCAAGGAAAAGGCAGATCATATGGTCTCGAACTTTCTTTGAAAAAATCATCTGGCTGGTTGACTGGCTGGATCAATTACACGTATTCACGATCTTTGATTCAATTGAATGGAAACCACCCCGAAGAAATAGTCAACGGAGGTTCTTTTTTTCCAACTGGGTATGACAAACCTCATTACATTAATTCTATAACCAATTATAAATTCACCAGGAGGTTCACTATGACTTTGAATTTGGTTTATGCAACTGGGGTCCCTGCTACTTTTCCTACTGGGATTTGGGATTATCAAGGATCCGAAAACATCTTATACTCTGAACGTAATGCACATCGCATTCCAGACTATTTCAGAATGGACATAGGAGTCAACTTAGATGGGAGTCACAAGCTTAAGAAACTAGCACATTCTTCATGGTCCTTCTCTGTATATAATATTCTAGGCAGAGATAACGTCTATTCAGTGTTTTTCAGGGTAGAAGAAGGTGAGGTAAAAGGATATAAAATGTCAGTTTTCTCACATGCCATCCCAACCATCACTTATAATTTTCGGTTTTAGTATATGAAAGGCTTTATCTATTTCTTTATTGCATTTTCGCTCACATCCTGCGTTGATCCTTATGAATTTACCATTGAAGAAAACCTTGAGGTATTGATAATAGATGCTGTTCTGACAGATGAACAAAAAGCACACAAGGTAATATTGTCTAAATCAAGAGGGTTGACCAATGATCAGCAGTTAGATACCATCAGTTATGTGTCTGGGGCAAATGTTTGGATCGAGGATGACAACCAATTAGTTACTTACTATCACGAAGGGTTAAATGGGACGTACGAAACAGAAAACAGTTTTGCCGGTATCACAGGACAGACTTATGTTTTGCATGTGGAAACCCCAGATGGTAAGCATTTTGAATCGAGCAGAGAAATATTGCAACCTGGAATTCCAATGGACAGTATTTATGCTGTCTACGATGAGAGACTCTCCACTGAAGAAACCGCTCTATTAAAGGGGATACAATTTTTTGTAGATACTAAAAACATTAGTCAGCCCAACATGAATTTCAGATATGAATATTCTGAATCGTATAAAATTGTTTCTCCACTTATTTCAGAATATGTTATGGATTATACTAATGAGGAAATAGTCCCTCGAGAGGTTCCTATTAATATATGCTACAAAACGATACATTCTAACCAAATCCAAACAGCAACAACCAGTGGGCTAAGTTCTCCTGAAATTGCCGAACTCCCCATTCGATATGCAACCAGCGACGAACCTCAAATGAGAAATGAATATATGCTAGTTGTAAAACAACATTCAATTTCATCCAATGCTTATCAATTCTATAAAAATTTACGAGAAAACAATGAATCTGCGGGCAGCTTTTTTGACAAACAAAAAGGTACTGTGCTAGGAAATATCACAGAGGTTGGTAATAATGAAGCGACAGTCATGGGCTACTTTGAAGTGGGTGGCGTTTCAAGCATAAAAAGACACTTTGAGAATGCAGATTTTGCCCGTCTAGGATTACGTACCAATGTCGACTATGGATTATGTGAATCACCTTTGGAAGTTGGGCTCGACACTCTTTTTAGTACTATTTCGCCTAATTTATTTAATATTTTAACTTTTATTGACAACCCAATTTTCGGGGAGCCACCGCTAAGTGTGTATGTAAATCCTACAAGCTGTTCTGATTGTAGAGGAACTGGAAGTTTAAACAAACCTCAACATTGGGACTGATGAAAAAAGGATGTTTTTTAATGATTGCTTTTTGTTGTTTGTTTTTACAACACATCAATGCGCAAGTCAATGTAAGAGAAGAAGTCTATGTTCAATTGAACAGTACGGACCTAATCGTTGGAGAATCAATCAACTTTTCATCTTTTACATATAGTCAATTGAATGGGAAACTTTCTAATTTAAGCAAGTTGCTTTATGTAGAGTTACTTGATCAAAACAGCAAACCAGTCTTTCAAACCAAAGTATTACAAAAAGATGGTAGAGGTTTTGGAGAAATATTTCTTCCGACTGATTTGGAATCTGGAAACTACCATTTCGTGGCATACACACGTTGGATGAGAAATTTTGAGGACTTTTTTCATCAAAGGGTATCCATTATCAATCCGTATAAGAATTTAGATAATATACCATCCAGTGACTCAGAAATACAAATAAGTTTTAATCCAGAAGGGGGCACTTTGATTTATGGTGTTGAAAACCGAGTCATCATTTACGCTAAAGATGAGTTGGGAGGAGGTCAATTAATCAAAGGAAAAATCATGTCTCCAAATGGAGAGAAAATAGTGGATGTTCAGACTGATAAATCTGGATTCTACGAGTTTAACCTAACACCAACCTCCTCCAAACCCTATCAGTTCATTCTTGAAAATAAGCAAGAATTTGAATTTATAGACTTACCTAAAGCCGAACATACAACTGGTATAAAAACAACACAATCAGCAGATATGATAACAATTGAGTTATTATCATCAGATGAAAATCAAACCAGTCTCCTTAAGATTGACTCCAAAGATCGAAACGTCTACAGTAAAGAATTAACACACAATACTACACACAGCATTTTAAAACAATCTCTACCTAGTGGTCTTCTTGAGATTACCCTTGACGAAAGCAGCTTATGCAAGCGAATAATTTGGAACGGGGAATTACACTCAAAATTATCAGAAAAATCAGTCACTTATAAAACACTAGAAGCAGTCAAAATAGACATACCTATTCCAGAATCTTCAAACTATGCTGTAACTATTTCTAAGATACATCAACCAAGTATAGCAGCTTCTATTGGCCTAGCGCATGCGATTAAGTCAAATACTGATTTCTTCATACCAATAGAATCTTACCAACACATAAGTCCTACAAGATTAGACCACATGCTTATCTGCGCCAAAAGTACATTTAAACCATTCACTTCAAATCATGTTAAATTCCTACCTGAATTGAGACATGGATTGATTCAAGGAACAATCCGTGATAGTGACGGGAATCCCATCCAAGGTATAGAAATAGGAATGGCCCTGAGAGGTAAGAGTGATGATTTGAATGCTGTGGTATCAGATTCATTAGGGCATTTCATTCTACGTTATGAACCTAACACTGAGCAACATTTAGGAAGCATTGTACCCATTAATCGGAAAAACGAAAGCTACTCCATAGAATTAGAAAGTGAATATTATTCTAACTATCCAAAATTCGCGAATCCAAGAATATATATGGATTCAACTCGGGTCGCTCAAATCATTCAACGTAGCATTGACAATCAATTAGAAAACGCTTTCCAAAATGAAAGCATTTCCGAAAAAAATGATCAAAAAAATCAATCTAATTACAATGCGAAAATATACAGGTTGAATGAGTACACAAAATTCCCAACTATGAGAGATACGTTTATTGAGATCATGGGAGAAGTAATAGTTAAAAAGAGTGAGAAGAATTATGATCTCTATTTAAAAACACCTTTGGTTCTAGATAATCAAATAAATAATGATGCGGAGACAATGCTTCTTCTGGATGGAGTGTTTGTTTCGGGAGAGGATATTCTCAATTTGAATCCTAATTATGTCGAACAAATTGACATTGTTCAAAAGAAATACTTTTTTGGGAAAGTCATGATTAACGGCATTATCTCTGTTCACACCACAACTCATGACGGTCTTAATGTCATGCCTAAAGGAAAATCAGTCTCACTTGCAAAAACTCAAAAAAGCAAGATTCGGACATATCAACAAGAGGTAAATGAAAGGATGGCCAATCGCAACGATCTTCTATACTGGAATCCTCTAAAAGAACACCTCACTGGCGACCTAAATTTAGAATTTAGAACTTCTCAAATCACGGGAGCATATGAAATTAAAATTGATGGAATTACTTCAGAAGGTGAAGCATTGAGCAGACGAATTTACTTTAAGGTTGAGTCAGATTAAATTCTCCAGAAATGTTCAAAACCATACCTATTTCCATCCTTCTAAAATCAATCTAGGAGAAGGGCCTAACCGCCAATAGATTCAAATAATATAGTATTTAAGAGCTATTAATAGGATAAAGATTCTCTATCCACTAATTAAAATCTTAAAAATTGTTTTATTTACTCAATCAGCAACTGATTGAGATCATTGCTCCTAGAATACAAATACATCATTCTAATCAAAATTTCTTGATTCATGAAAGACCTAACCATAGAAAAAATTGAATTATTCAAAGTCCCTCCCCGTTGGCTTTTTTTGAAAATTACTACAAAAGGGGGAATTGTTGGATGGGGGGAACCTGTCATAGAAGGAAAAGCAGATACGGTACTTGCTTGTGTCAAAGAAATGGAAAAATATCTTATTGGCAGACAAGCCGATGAAATAGAAGATATTTGGCAGACATTATACCGTGGTGGATTTTATCGAGGAGGTCCAATTCTTATGAGTGCTATTTCAGGAATTGATCAAGCATTGTGGGATATTAAAGGCAAATATTTAGGCACTCCAGTCAATCAGCTCCTTGGAGGAGCGGTACGCAAACAGATGCGCATGTACTGCTGGATTGGAGGAGACAATCCTGAAGTCATTGTCGAAGAAGCCAGAAAAAAAATAAACGATGGTTACTCTGCAGTCAAAATGAACGCGACCGGTCCCATGGATTGGATCGCTTCTATCAGAGATATTCAAATAGTAAAAAAGAATATCCAAGTTTTGAGGGAGGAATTTGGAGACCAACTTGATATTGGACTTGATTTTCATGGTCGTGTCCATAAAGGGATGGTCAAAAAACTTATCGATGAACTCGCTCCTTTCGACCCTATGTTTATCGAAGAACCTGTGCTTTCTGAAAATAATGAAGCGCTCGATCATATCTATCCTTATACAAGCATTCCGATTGCGACTGGCGAAAGAATGTTTTCCCGATGGGATTTTAAACACCTGCTTCATCAAGGGACAGTAGATATTATTCAGCCAGATCTTAGCCATGCAGGTGGCATCACCGAGGTGAGGAAAATTGCCACAATGGCTGAAGCCTATGACATTTCATTAGCTCCTCACTGTCCATTAGGACCAATTTCTTTGGCGTCAGCTCTTCACATTGATTTTTGTTCTCCAAATGCGGTCATTCAAGAATCCAGCTTGGGTATTCATTATAATCAGGGATTCGATTTATTGGATTACGTTTTAAATAAAGAAGATTTCGATCTTGACAATGGCTGCATAAACCTATTCACCAAACCGGGCTTGGGGGTTGAAGTAAATGAAAAACTGATTCGGGAAAATACAAAAATTGGTCATGATTGGGCCAATCCTATTTGGAGAAATGATCGAGGTGATTTGATGGAATGGTAAATTCGGTATTTAGAAGCTCTACTTTGTTTTTCTAAAAAAGATTCTTCTATTTGACTTTGATAATTCCTTCTTTGTACAAATTAAGAGCTGCTTCCAGAATTTCGTTTATGGTATCTATTGGGAGATCCTGGGTTGGCTCAATTCTCAATATTTTCATTCGAGCTCTGCTTCCCGTCTCCAGTTCATGATGACCAAGGTGTTTCCCTTCTACCCATAGAAAATAGGGTGCTAATGTTTTTTTATCATTCCATAAATAGCAAAACATTTTTCCTTTGTAGCAAAAACAAGGCATGCCATATTTTACAGTCTCCGTGATATCTTTGTCGAAATTTAATAGAACTGCTCTCATAGCCAGAAAGCAGCTTTTATAAGGTTCCTGCTTCTCTATATAGAAATTATCCTTATTCAATAAACTGACATTTTTATTGTCCCAATAGATTTATCATCTGAGATATAATCACGAAATGCTCTTACCTATTTTTCCACCTATCCAGGCCATTGGGAAATAAGCAATAACTATGTCAGTCACCGTAAACCATATCGGGCCAGGCAACATGTAATTAACCGCGATTCCACCTAAAAAGAACAAACCGCCTATTCCTAGGGAAAATTTCATTTTATGATTCACGGCAATCCAGCCTGCAATGATGGCTCCTCCTAAGGTTCCCAATGCATGTGCAAAAAATGGGAAAATGAAATAATGAAATTCTAGTGTGGGCATTGCTATGGCCAGCGCATCCATATCATTGGTATCAACACCTTTCATAGGAAATATGATATGACCCAATTGCACCAGGCCCATATTTATGATACTCCCACCAAGCCAACCGGCAACAACAGCTAATACATTCTTGACAATAGGGTTCATAATCAGTTGTTTAATTCAAATAATTTCTAATTAACAGAAAACTATGAGCCAACAGCTCTTCAAGCTAATTTAATCCAAAAGCAAATATGAAAGTAGGAATTATCAATGTTTGACAAAATTGCTAGACAGGGTAGTTGAGGTACTTACAATTTTCACAAAGTACACACCATTTTTCAAGCCACTTGTATCAAGCAATATTTTATCCTTGGAAATGACGCTTGGGATTTGAACCTTTCTTCCTGTACTATTAAAAATCATCATTTTGTTTTGTTCAATATCTTTCATTTCAAGTATAAGAAATTCATCAGAAGGGTTTGGGTATATACTAAAACTCAATGGAAGATTGCTGACAGAAATTATGCTTGAATAACTATATGCCTCATCATAATCGGTCTGCTTTAATTGATAATAAACAGTGCTACTTGAATGAAAATGATCAATGAATTGATAGTTTAAAATAGAAGAGCTATTCCCCGCTCCAGAAATAGTCGCAACTTCGACCCAAGTAATATGATCCTCAGACCTCAAAACAGTAAAAAAGTCATTATTCAATTCTGAAGCAGTACTCCAAAATATCACGGTAGCGTTATTTCTTTTAGTTGCTTCAAAATGTAAAAGCTCCACAGGTAAAGCACATACACCTGCAGGACAACAATCAGCACCACCATCATCACATCCAAAAATTTCTCCACCATTGTTCAGTGTTCCAAGAACACTTATGCTACCACCCCCTTCGATAGTCACACTATTGTCTAAATTCCCTTCAACACTTACTGAACCATTGACAGTGATGGTTGCTGGATTGTCGTTACTCGTCCAATACCCATCCCAATTGAATGAACCACCTGAATTAACAATAAAGGTTCCTTTTTCAATTTTAAATTCTTTACCCCCATCAGTGCCAGTTATGGTTCCATTAACAATTAGCGTTCCTCCTTCTTTGACAGTGATAACTTCGTTTGTCGTTAGGACAGCACCTGCATTGATTGTAAGGGTATAACCGTCGTTAACAGTTATCGGATCAGTTATTGTTGAATTATTATCAAGAATCGCTGATTCGGACATATCATAGCCCGGGGCGTTTCCCGTCCAATCACCACCACCATCCCAATCAGGATTTATAGTGTTTGATGTCGTTTGCGCCTCTACCTTTGCAGAAGAAAAAAATACCACAATAATTATCAATAAATGAACTCTCATACTACTTTATTTTTAATGAATACCCCATATTCAATAAATAAGTCGTCTTCAACAAAAACATGAAAATAAACTACTTATTTGAATACATTTGAATTTAAAATGCAAACTTTCTAACGAAAGTCTGTTTATCTGCCACGATTTTCAAAATGCTAATTCCTTCATTATTCATTGGAATGATCAAATTGTTGTCAGCAAGCAATACACCCTTTTTATGCTGAGTAATTCTACCCGACATATCATAAATCAAATACTCAATGGTTGTCTCTGGAATTATTGAAAAATTAACAGAGAGAAGATTATTTTCGATTTGACAATAAATTTCGTTTTGAACAGCACCCTGATCTTGTAGAAAATTATCGACATAAGTCAAAACAAATCTATTGGCATCTGACCCTTTTTGACTTAAAATATGGATATGTCGAGTATCCATCAAATTATAAGATTGATTAGCCACTCGATCAAACAATTGAAGGCTCATATTTTCTTTTAAACCCAGAATTTCACGAACTGTTATTTCAAGAGAGTCACCTTCAAGTGATTCAAAACCAATTTCCGTGGAAACCTCATTTAAGAGTGGCAAACCTTGTATTGCATATTTTTGACCCCCGATAAGACTATATAGATTTAAGTTGTTATTTCCCTTTAGCTTGAGGGCATCATACAAGCGATCCACCTGTTTTGTGGCATCGGAGGTGAAACCAACAAGTATTTCATTGTAATTATTATTCTTTTTATCAGATATTCCTATTTTCAATTTTATTTCATCGCTGTTGCCATTCTTCCTAAAAAAGCTTTCGTCTTCATTATTGCCGATCACTCGCATACTTTCTGTAAAAGACACAGATTCATTACCCGAAGGACTCGTTATTCTAGCAAAAAATCCTTGGCCTGAAAGAATTTCTCCTTTAAAACGAGAACTATTTGGGCCTGTATAGTCATTGGATCCCGAAGCTCCATTCGTACTTCCTAGTGCATTTACGGTGAGGTAATCGGCATTCGTACGTCTTTCAATATTTGAACCTCCATCATCCCAAATAGCAATAAATCCATCAATATTAGTATTAGCCGATAGGAATGATTCAAGGTCAATAGAAGCTGGGTAGGGATTACTTAATAAACTCCATCCATGTTCTTCATGATTGGCATCCACATCTGTGTGTGATAATCCAGTGACGACTATTTCACCATCATTGGGAATACCATCAAAAACTAAGTCCTTTTGAAATGCTTGAGCGTATCCTACTCCAGGCATTAATTGTGTATTACTTGCCTCTTTCCATCTCGCTAAACCATCCGCTCCATAAGCAGTAGTCTCATCATAACTATAACTCGTACTTCCCAAGTTTTGGCCTAGAATACCGGGATCTGTCTTCACTGGAGATCCCACAAAGCTGTATTGACCGTTTGAAAATCTTGTATTTCTTTTGATAGTAGCAGCAACGTTATTACCATCTTCAGCATAAGTCAGTAAAGATGACCCTGAGTTTATTATTAATTCACCTGACTTTGTAGGAAGTGTTGGGTCCAATACCTGAATATCATCTATATAAAAAGATTCAGCATTAGTACCGTCTTCTGCTACACTTTTATTCTGTTGAAAATTCATAACCACCATATGATCTTTGTTTTCCGATGCTGTGCCATCAAAAGTAAATTGTTGCCATTCATCGGTTAAGTTGAACTGGCCGGAATTAATGGTCGATGAATAATCAACCCCATGTACAGCAAATTGGATATTCTTTCCTGAATTTGTTAAAGTTTTAGCCCAAAACGAAAAGGTATATGTTACACCTGATACTAAACCGAATCGAGCGTCACCTGCTGTTGACAACGTCCATTGCGATTCACCCGTATCGGTAAAATCTACTTGCAACCCATAAGTTCCCGTTCTTGCTGAAGCTTCCGTAAAATTCCTTGGAGCATTTGCTACTCCGTTCCAAGACCCCCATTCTGCCCATCCAGCTTGTCCGCTATCCATATTGCCTGCTGTATAAATGTTTTGATTTGCTGTTTCAATGTTCAGCTTCCCTGTCAAGTCGAGTGTTGAATTTGCATCGACGGTTAAGCTTTTGTCAGCATTGATCGTGAGATCACATGCTTCTAAATCAGTTGTTAAAGTGTAGTTATCATCAATGATAACATCTTGCCCGTTTTCCAGCGCTAAAGACCATGTTCCTGATTGATACGTATTAGTTTCACAATCATTTAAAACCAATTCTATATCGCAGCCCGAAGTACACTTACTCACATTAAGTATTACAGAACTCACATGTCCGTCCGAATCAGGAAAAGTAATTGTAACTGTGTTATCTGTCAATAGATAATCCATTGAAACAGGGATTTCTATTGTACCAAAAAAATCATCCCTATTCGATTGATCATAGCCCTTCCAATTATCTGGGACAGATACTGTAGTGCCATTGACTACTACAACTGGAGATTTTGATTTATCATGTTTTCTACCAATACTTAATTTCAACATGGCATCACCAGCACCTATATCGACGGTATTAAAATTATAAGTGATCGCCTGTCCAGCTAGGATAGGTTCAACATTTTTTATGCTATAGTAATTTTTCGAAGTGACCGAATTTGAATACGTTATATCACTTCCAAATGTATACTCAAGAATCGATGTTTCACCAGCCACAAGTTGTATTGAAGTAGGTGCAGATGTGTATGTCAACTCTTGATATACTGGATCATCCGCGGTATATATTTCCAGTGATTTTATTTTAACATTTTGAAGTCCGGCTAAACCACCAATCATATTTAGATCAACGGTCTGCGTTTGATCATCCAGATTATTTAGTGCTACAAAAAGTTTTGTGCCATCAACAAATGCTTGGACTTGAATATCCGGATTATTGCTTTTAATATGTACTCGATCCCCTGTCACTTCGCTCCATAATTGATAGAACCTTACACGCGCTGTATATTCCCATTCTGTGTCAGCATCTACTGGTACGCCTGCAACCGTTGGTTTCCATAACACAGCACCATAAGGTTCATAATTGTTAGCGGCTGTAATGTGCCATTCAGCTTTCCCAGTTATAAAAGGAATTGAAAACAAGAGTCGATCTTGCCTTTCGAGCAAATTGAAAAGTATATGGTTTATGGATTTAATACTCTGAATACTTTTAATATCACTGTAAGCATCTCCATATCCACTTTCAATTCCTCCGTATTCAGAGATGGCATGTGGTTTAATTGTTCCCCATTTGGCAAAACTATAAGTCTCTATCAAATCCAAAATTGCTTCTGAATTACTACCTGATCTACGATTATCTTGTCCAGAAACATTGATTCCGTCATACAAGTGCGTTGCCAATCCATCCATATTGGCACCAGCTTCATCCATGAACATTTTCATGCGGGTTTCCCAATGATCAAAATCCCAAAGTTCCATGGACGGCCATGCACTCGAATATCCTATTACTTTCATGTTAGCCAATTCAGGAGCCGCATGAATCTTCTGACCCACTGCATTATAAATCTGAGCCATTTTCAATCTCATCGATGCATCATCTGGAGCATCATTAAAATCATCATCTCCCGCATGGACAAAAGGTTCATTCATAGGTTCAAAATATTCTGGTCTTTCAGTATCACTGACATAATCTTTGTAATACTCCACAGCCCAATCTCCAGCTGTATTCACATCCAATGAGTAAGTGGCAACATTGTACGGATGTTCCGTAGCTACATACCCATATTTTACAGCCTTAACCTCATTTGTTCCTGATTTTCCAGCAGGATAAACCCCTATAGAACCTGTCTGTGATTTTGCATAAGAAAATGCACCCCAAAACCCTCGACCTATGGAAACATTGTAATCTGCATCAAGCTGGTTGAATTCTGCATCTTCAGAATTCGAATGCATTTTAAAATATTTGGATCTGTCTAATGTAGATTCACTTCCAATAAATCGCTGAATGGAATAGTCAATGTTGACCACATTTTTTTGAGCGCTACTAGTTGGCAGGTTTATTAAAAAGACAAACGATATACCCAATATTCGATAGCTGATTTTCATATTTTTTAGTTACTAATTTTTCTTTCTTTCGAATTGTTTTATTCGAATTCTATTTCACAATTACTCTATAAACTTTATTCCCTGATTGGACGAAATATTGTCCTGTTTTCAATCTTCTGGTAGAAACCTGTAGCGTTTGCCTGGCAACTAAAATCCCTTCTAATTCAACAATTCGCTGCCCCATCAAATTATATATTGCTACCTTTTCATTTTGATGAAAAGGGACATACAGTGCATCCCCACTGTTCACTGGATTGGGATATAAGTAATTTGATTTTTCAGTTTTAGATGCTGTATTCAACAGACGATCAGAAAAGTATCGTTTTGCTAAATTAAAAGCACCAAGACCTACTTTTTCTCCCAATTTTCTTCCAGGAATATCATCAGCTGGGGGATGAATTCCTCCCCATATCCTAGACATGCTGCATTGATCTGCGGCATCTCGATAGGTGGCCCATTGCAGTAAAACATCTACACTTGGGCCTTTTTCAAAAACGAGAAACTCATCTTTTTTAGCAAGAAAACTGGCCATTCCTCCAGGAAAATACTCGTTACCTGTGATAGAAGTTAGGACTTCAGCTGCGGCTCTTGAAAATGTTGAGTGACCTGAAACATAACCTGCAAAAGGAGGTGTCACAAATGAAGGCCTTTGATAAGGCCACCAATCACTTGCCAATATCCAACCAACACCTGCAACCTCACTCTCAGGATTTTCTATATAATCATGACCCTTCCATGAATACAATTTTATCTTTCCAAGATGCTCTTGATTTTCTCCTTCCAAAGGATCTCCTTCTTCAATTACTTCGACATATCTAGAAACCAACGGAATACCAGCTGTATGATAATTATCTAGGTTGGCATTTGAAGATTGTCCTAATTGAGACATAAACCTGATCGCGCTTAGCGGACGGACATAATCATACCAACCTTTGATGCTCCAAGCAGAAATAGCCGCGTCATGCATAGCACCTCCTAATGAAAAATATGCCTTAACATCCCACTCTAATGGATCTAATTCACTTCCTAATCCTTCAAACTTCCTCTCGAACGACGCATGGTCGCTTACATAATTTAAAATAGAGAACCAATGACCAGGTGGGGTTTCTGAATCTGGTCCATCCGCCCAAAATTCTGCTAATACTCGCGTGAAATCACCTCTGGGTACAACATTGGCAGCATAGTTCTGCTGAGAAATTGGGTTAACACTACGACCTTTTCCTATATCACCACCCGCTTGATAATTATAAAAACTACTGTAGTTTTCAAATTCATCGGGTAAGGAATTGAGATTGCCAACATTGCCAGGTGATATATCCCACATCACTCCATCTGTAGGATCTAAATGTGCGCCCCATATTGAAACCATGGAAAATCCCCATTGGTAGTTATTGTTCTCCTCACTTGTCCCAGTTAAATTAAGAAAAGGCGGCGCACCGGGGTCTTCATATACGGAATAGGTGCTGCCATTTCTTTCTTGGTTAATTAGATTATTTGAAGTCAAGGCAAAAGGCTGAACAAGGCCCCATTCAGGCGTTAGAAAATCAGATGCATCACCTTTTTGCGGGTTTCCACTTTGATCAATAAATCCTTCTATCTCTAAGGGCTGCCACCTGTTTGGATCTTCTAATTCTACAAGCTCATCTTCGAAGGGATTCAACGGAGAATTCAGAGGCTGATAATACCTATTGGAAAAACCATTAAGTTCATTGGCTCCATCAAGAATACCGAAACGGATTAAGCCTTCTGCTATATAATTGCCTAAGGCAAATGCATTGCCTGTTGAATAATTTACCGAGTGTTTTTCCGTATCATAGTCCAGCATGTTCATTAGTTCGTCAAAATGTGCCAAAGACTGTGAAGCGCCTGGAGAATTTTTGAATCGATATGAAAGTAGCCGATAGGCGGCATAACTTATCGCTTCATTTCTATCTTGAATTATATTATCAGATGTAAACCCTTCAAATTGCAGGTTACTATTGCCCCATTGATTTCCTAAATAAAAAGGCACTGCTACTTCATCCATTGATGCCCAAGCGTCATACATAGCGATACTTGTATGAAATAGGTTTCGAGCATGGACAGTCGGTCGTGCCAAGTCATTTCGTATAGCATCTAACAGTACTTCATTCCACAGTCTAGCAACAGAATGGTCGTCTGAATTGATATCTATTTCAAGATGAATCTGCTTAGTGGCTGTGAGACTTTCACATTCGCCAATTTTAGTAACACTTACTTCGCCATTTTCTGAAACATTCCATTTTACTTCAACTCTCTCAGTTCCTTGCCCTGAAATTATACTGCAATTCACGCATTCCCATTGCCAATTATACTCAGAACCGTCATTGATACTAAAGATACTTTTTTGTAAGGGTGAAGCGGTGTCAGGCCCTTGAATAACTGGCGTACTCAAATACTCACAGCTTTGATTATCTATTGTGGCTTCACTATTGTAATTGCATGAATTCGGATCCATACAACCTAGAATTTTGACACTTGGAATTCTATTCAAAGATTCTAAACCGTCCCCCTCTGTAATTTTTACAAATTGGTTGACATGAACATTAAAGTAACTTTCTGTCAGTCCATTAGGCCATTTGACAACAATGTCTATAGAGTTTGATGCCTTTCCCAAACCGGTATGAAGCGGCCTCAAACTTTGCGTCATAAATCCGACGGTATGATTACTTAACATGATTTCCTCATCACCGTTGTATACCGTTACCAATGCTCCAATTGCATCTCTGTTTGAAGTAACTCCCACCAATTCTATTTGAATCCAATTGGTGTTTTGATTCGTCGCGCTCAGCGTAATATTTTCTAAAAACTGTGGGCCCTCATAAATATCTCCCATTAAAACATCTAGGTCACCATCATTGTCATAATCAAAAACTTCACAAACGAACGAGGTATTGACCCTATCAAATCCATTATCAATTCCTACTTCTTCAAATAATAATTGCTCGTCAGACCTTTGGTATAACAAATTAGTTTCATGGAACTCTCTATGTCCGTTGACCACCAACAAATCCTGATCAGAATCAAGGTCGAAATCAAAAAATTTAGCTCCCCAGGCCCAACCGGTTTTTTGAATATTTATTGAAATGGCATCATCTTCAAAGATTGACATCTGATTGATGTACATCTTGTTGCGGTTGATGTTTGTCAAGAAAATATCAATATCTCCATCTTGATCGACATCTCCAAGATCCATTCCCATACTTTCTTGACCCAAATCTTGGACATCATACGATTCGGATTGATTGATAAATGTCCCATCTTTTTGGTTTACAAATAATTCGTTGGGTTCGCCAAAATCATTGGAGACATAAATGTCCTGATAGTTGTCATTATTCACATCGATAGGCATCATCATCCAAGATGAAGGGTAGCTGCCTGAAATGCCACTACTCAAAGAGACATCAGAAAAAGTTTCATTTCCATTATTCTTGAATAGACGATTACCGCTGCATCCTGCAAACTTGGTAATGAAAACATCAAGAAAACCATCATTGTTATAATCAAACCATGCAGCACCTGCATTGTTACAGGTATCAGATTCGGCAAAACCTGCCAAGGAAGTTACATTTTGGAATGTACCATCTTGACTATTTTTATACAGAATCAGTCTATTGAACGAAGTAAGGAATAAGTCGGGAAAACCATCATTATTATAATCACCCCAGGCCGCACCTTTATTATTGCCAAAGGCATCTTCAACCTGGTCATATTCCAAAGAGCTTGTTTGAATTCCACTTTCGTTGGTTCTTTCTTCAAATGACCCATTATTTTGATTTTGAAACAACCTGGTCCTTGAGATCCCCAACTGATTTGGAGCATCTATTCTTTCTACAACAATTAAATCGAGATCACCATCTTGATCGTAATCGGCTACCGAAAGGGCATTATTTCCCTGAAGGTCATCCAACCAACTAAAATGTCTCTCTTCGAATTGCTGTCCTTTTGCGAAAAAGGAAATTAACATCAATATGATTATACTTCTCAACTTCATGCCTCCAAACTCTTCTGCATACAACATTTAATGTGTATTTGTACCGAGTTTCTTAATATCCATTCTTTAAAGATAGAATGTATGATTTCACATTTATTATTGATCGCCAAATTGACACTATATCCCCCTGTGATTGACTACATTCTCTCATTTTAGATTTGAAGATTTAGTTCACAATATCTGCACATTTAATAACTCCCCTTTTTTTCATAGCTAAAACCCCTCCATCGAACAAAACACATTCACTAGCTTTGATATTTCGACACAAAAAAGACTGATGAGGAATCAAATAAGCACAGCCATTACCACTATTGCATTATTTTTCACACAATTAAGTATAGCTCAGGACATAACTTCTAGCCAAGTTCAGCAACAGATGACACGAGTTGCTGATTGGCAAATCGAACACTTTAGAGATACATTTAGTGGTAGAGACAAGCCGCATCATATTAGAGATTGGACCAATGGCGCCTTGTACGTTGGTATGCTCAAATGGGCGCAAATGGCTCCAGATGAACGTTATTATCAATGGCTGAAACAGCAGGGAGAAGATGGTGAATGGACATTACATTTTCGGAAATACATGGCCGATGATCATACCGTTGGTCAATTATATTTAGAACTGTACCGCAAATTCGGTGACCCAAAAATGATGAATCCTACCAGGAAACATCTTAATTGGATGATGAAAAACCCTAGTACCCAACCTATCACTTTAGATGATTATAAACACATTGAAAGATGGACTTGGTGTGATGCTTTATTCATGGCACCTCCAGTATGGGCCAAAATGTCAAAAATCACTGGTGATGAAAAATACTCAGATTGGATGATGTCTGAATATGATGCTACCGTGCAACATCTTTTTGACAAAGATGAAAGCTTATTCTACAGAGACAACAGCTATATCGGCCAACTAGATAATGGAAACAAAATTTTCTGGTCTAGAGGCAATGGATGGGTATTTGGTGGATTGACTTTGCTCATGGATGAATATGAATCTGGGGCCAAAGAGTATGAATACTTTAAAAATCTATACTTAAAAATGGCCCACAAACTCGCACAGATTCAAACGCCAGAAGGTCATTGGGCAATGAGTCTTTTGGGTCAAAAAGACTATCCAACACCGGAGACTTCCGGAACCTCTTTCTTCACTTTCGGGTTGGCCTGGGGTGTGAACAATGGTTTATTAGATAAAGAAGAATTTGAACCTGTCATTAAAAAAGCATGGATGAGTCTTGAAAGCCATATAACCAAAGAAGGAATGTTAGGCTACGTACAGCCAATTGGAGCTGCTCCTGGCTCAGCATGGGCAGATAAGTCTGAAGTATATGGAAGTGGTGCTTTTTTGGCAGCTGGATCAGAAGTGTATAAACTGTACCTTGAATAAAAAATATATAATGGCCAATTTAGGGCGAGTGAAGAAGATCGTAAATAGCACATTGAGAAAAAACTATATCACAGCATAAATGAAACTTTTTGCAGGCTCATATACAGAACCCGTACTTGAAGGCCTTTCAGGTCATGGAGAAGGCATCTATATATTTGATTTCAATGAGGAATCAGGAAAATTGGTGCTTGAACTGAGTGAGAAGAATAGAAATACAGCTTACTTAACTGTAAACAGAAAGAAAAATCTGATTTATACCTTTCAGGAAATCATCCAAGAAAACCACCCACTTCTCTTGACTTATGAATTGGTGAATAATGTCCCTAAACTCATAAATAAACAATTTATTCCTGGGGGGCTTCCATGTCACTTAACAAACATCAAAGAATCTGAACTACTTACCGTTGCATGTTATCAAACAGGTAATGTTATTGCCTTTCCGTTAATCAATGGTTTACCAGAAAGAGAACGGCAAAATATAAAACACATTGGTTCTAGTCTCAACAAAACAAGACAAGAAGGCCCTCATGCCCATATGACTTTTTTCAATGACTATGACGGCAAACTTTATGTACCAGATTTGGGACTGGATCAGGTTATCGTCTATGACATTTCTGACTTGTCACAACTCTCCTTTAGATATGGTATAAACATCCCAAAAGGAAATGGTCCAAGACACATCACATTTCATCCAACCAATGAATTCGCTTTTGTCATGAATGAATTGACAGGAAGTGTAAGTCTCCTGAAAAATAATAATGGAAAATTCGAATGGATCTCAGAACATGAGACTTTACCAAAGGATCATACCACAGTCCCCTCCGCTTCTGCAATCAAAATATCAAATGACGGTCAATTTATCTATTGTGGCAACCGAAGCAATCACGTCATATCGATTCTTCAATTTGACCATCAAAGCGAATCCATGCATATAATTGATCACCAATCAAGCTATGGAGAAACACCTCGCGATTTCACACTTTCACCATCTGGAAAGTGGATGATTGTTGCCAATCAGGACTCGGACAATGTGATTGTATTCAAAGTGGATATTGAGACGGGGCTTTTGCAGAAATTCTCAATTCATGAAAATCTCAAGTCTATTGTTTGTCTGACTTTTGGAGAATAGCTCCATTTAATTGTAAGGATTCCTCATTTTCAGTATAGGACAACTTAGGATCAATGAGAAGCTGATTTTATACTATCATTACTTTTCGTAAATAATAACTAGACATTACTACAAAAACCTGCGCAATCCTTTGCAATCACCTTTTATCATATCATAACCCAGGAAATTACACATTTTTACCCTCTATAATAGATGTAAATTCCCCCCTTTGACGAAAAATATCCCCTGATATCAACCGTTATACATTTCACTTCCTACCCTACCCTACACATATATTTGTGTAATTAGAACTATTTAGAATTTTAACGAATATTGAATTATGAAAAGATTATACTTATCGCTTTTTGCCTTAGGCATATTACTTGTAACGAACAGATCTTCGTATGCAGTTGATTATGATGTCACAATTATTGTCAATGCTTTTGGTATCGATGACGTATCGGCCATGAAACTATATGGTCAAACCGGAGGTGGAGACTTGCCTTATGAAAACTTTAATGGGATAGACATGAATGACAACGGAGATGGTACATGGTCCGTTACCAAATCAATCTCTGACAACGCAACCTTCTTCGAGGTGAAATTTCGCTACTGGGATACTGAACAAGAATTAACTATAGTTGAAAGCATAATCCCGGATGCATGTGGATCAAGTGGGAATAATAGGTTTCTAGCTTCACCCTCTGAAAATACTACACATTATTTTCGTTTTGATGGATGTTATGTAAGGACCTACGAAAGTAGTTCTTGGGATACGGCCCCTTCTGATTACGACCATATAATTGTAAACGAAAGTGCTAGTTTTGATAGTGACCTGACTATAACAGGAGCAATTATTCCTTTAGGAAATACATTGAGTGTATCAACAAACAGTACTTTATCAATTGAAGGTAATGTAGTTGGAACCAGCGAATTGATAGCATTGGAGGACGAAGATTTTGAATCTAGTGTTGTTGGAGATGTTGCAACTACAGGTGACGCTACGGGTGATATAGCTTTAAGCATTTCAGCTACAGAGGGTGTTTCATCTTCAAAAGCACTAGCCATAGGTAGAGTAGCGACAACTAGTACCAATCCTGCCGACGGTAGAATTGGTGTAAACATAATGACAGCTAATATTTCCACTGTTGGAACATATAAGTTTACTTATTGGATGCGGACTGACATATCAGGTGGTAAATGGTGTCAAACGTATTGGAGGCATACTGGATGGAATCAAAATGACGGAGCAACTAACCCTACAATTACTGAAACTTGGACTGAATATACAAGGACTATTGATGTAACTAGTACTGGACAATGGGTTGTAGATATGAGGATTGTTGCATCTGTAGGTAATTACTATATAGATAACATATCTGTTGAAGAGGTAATTGCAGGTACGGGTGACATTGTTATAGAATCAGGAAGTTCATTGATAACCAATGAAGCTGATGGTTTTGATGCTGTTGTCACTTTTGAAAGAAATACCACCTATGCGACTGGAAAGTATAGTTTCGTTGGAAGCCCGGTACAAGCAGATCCATCAATTTTAGGTGGTTTGTTAGGTCCTCATGTATACAGCTACAACGAAGTAACCGGATATGATGGAGACGATGGATTAAGCAGGTGGGAAGACGCTACATCCACTGAATTAGTACCAGGTGTGGGATATGCACAAGCGGGTCAGCAAGCTATTTCTTTCACAGGTGTTCCAAATTCAGGAGATATTGTGGTAAGTGGATTGACTAAGTCAACAACTGGTACCGCTAGTACTTCTGATCAGGGATGGCATTTATTGAGTAACCCTTATGGTGCAGCGCTAAATATTGAAACGTTCCTTGCAGACAACTCAGGCAGCATTGCTGCTTCTATCGCGCTGTGGGATGATGGAGGATCCAATGGCAGTCGAAGAACTAACAGTGATTATCGTATTGCCAATTCAATCGGTTCAGTTTCAGCAACTAACGCAAGTAAAACTTTTGGAGGATACATTGGTAGTATGCAGGGCTTCATGGTTCAAGCTAGTAGTGATAATGTCGATGTAACCTTTAATGAAGATCAAAGAGTAAGTGGACAAAATACGGATGCCACTTTCCTTCGTCAGAAAGAAGCTGAAAAAACACCTGAAATCAAAATAGCATTACAAACTACTGATGGTCTTTTGGTCAATGAAGTCTTAGTTGCAACAAGAAAAGATGCAACTCTCGGATTAGATCAATTGTACGATGCACCTAAAATATCAGGGAACAGTGCATTACAATTCTATGGTCTTATTGAAGGCAACCGATATGCTATTCAAGCTTTACCAATCTTAGAAGGAGCGTCAACTGAATTGGCTTTCGATTTAGAACAATCTGCCGAATTAGAAGTTTCAGTAGTTGAGCTAAGTGGATTGGAAGAAGGTATGACTTTCACTTTGACAGACAATATCAGTGGAATAAGCTATGACATGAACGAAATTGATAATTTTTCTTTTCAAAGTGCAGAAGGAACCAATCAGAATCGTTTTACTTTGACTTATCAGTCCTCGGAAACTTTGTTAGCAGATGAGCTTACTGGTTTCCAACCTTTATACAGATATGCAGATAACATTCTTTCTGTTGATTTTAATATCAACACGCGAGTATCTGGATTTTCTGTATATGATTTTTCTGGAAAGGTAGTGACCAGAAGTAAGGCTCAATTAGCTGATACAAGATCACTCAACATTCCTATCTTCAACTCCGGTCTGTACATCGTCAAGATAGGTACAGATCATGGAGTAATCACACGTAAATTTCAATTTTAAAAAAAGCAGTTATGAAAAAATTAGATATAATATTATCAGTTACCGCCTTATTATTCGTATTTGCAACTCCAGCATTGGCAGGTGGAGGAGCACCTCCAGCAACCCCAATAGATGGTGGATTGTCGGCGCTTTTAGCGGCGGGAGGCCTTTATGGAATTAAGAAACTAAGAGACTTTAGAAAGAATCAGTCTTAAGGTTCTATAATTAACTAATATTAAAAACGCCTTTGGGAGTCATTCCCAAAGGCGTTTTTTTTTTAGAAAAGTTGTACTTAATAAAACAATACTCCTGAGTGATGCATGATCAACTACATAGCATAATGCTACATTGTAACCGCTCGCTGTATCTCAATTATTAATAATTAAGCCTTTCTTGTAACCATTTTACTACTTATTTTCTATTTGGACTTAATACTCAAGGTATTAGATTTTATTGTTTCACCGGAGGCCGATAATTCTATTTGACCAGTTTGTTCTGTTGACTGAATGAAAATTACAGCTTTTCCATTGTGAGTCAGCACCTCATTAGATTTGTGAGCATTGATATTATTTTCATTTCCATTGTCTACGCCAATGTTTTTTCCTTCACCAGACAAACCAAACTTAATTTTGAGATCGTTATTGGCAACAAGATTCCCATTCTCATCCAGCAATTGAGCAGTGATTACTGCAACGTCATAACCATCCGCCGTCAATTCGGACTTAGAGGTTGTCAATACTATTTCCGTAGGTATGCCAGCTGATTTTAATACATACTCACAAGTCTTCTGCCCTTTATCATAGCCTACCACTTTTAATTCACCCCCTTCGTATGGCACCAACCACTTTATGATATTATCTTCTGAAAAATCCGCTAATTTCTGTTTTCCTAAAGATGTCCCATTTAGAAACAATTCGGCTTCCTCACAGTTAGTATATGATTGAACAACAATGTCTTTTCCCTGATCATAATTCCATTTAGGATAAACTTTATACCACTCCCATAATCTCAACATTTTCCATACCGGTGGTGGTGTTAATTGCATATCAAAGACCCATCCATTCTCTTTTGTATAAGAAAACTCAGATTCATCAGCGGGTGTAGTAACCGCATAGACTTTTGGATCATCCTTCCACAAAGTCTCAAAAAAGTGTCCTCTTGGGTTTTTAAATCCTGCAAAATCAAACAAAGAAATATTCAATCCTTTTCTAGGCCATGGACCGGCTTCTCCCAAATAGGCAAATCCTGTCCAAACAAAAATGCCTGCAACAAAATCTCGGTCCATACAATTCTTCCATTCTGAATAAGTAACCCAATTTTCCGAACCCACTATTTTAAGATCGGGATGAGCCTTATGTGCAGCATCATAGTCCGCTGCTCTATAATTAAAGCCCATAACATCAACCGCATCGCTATAACCACTCACAACCCCGACTGAAGGTAGAACACTACCACAAGTAATAGGTCGACTTGTATCCACTTCTTTAGCCCAATTTGAAAGCTTTTTTGCCATGGTCGCCAATGGGTCTTTCCCTTCAATATTCCGTGCTATCGCGTCTTTCATTTTTAGAGAATCGTAATTCGGTTCTTTCCGATAACCTTCTCCGGTTAGCGGTCCATTCACATCATTAAATATTTTAGAATATACCGGAAATGTCCATTCAATTTCATTTCCAATACTCCACATGATTACAGAAGGGTGATTAAAATCTCTTCGAATTAAATCCTTAAGATCTCTTTCAGCCCAATCATTAAATTTTGTTGGATATGCTCTTGAAGCTTCTTCAGATGCTGCATTGTCTCCAATATAGACCAAGTTTTTTCCTTTCGGTTCGTACCATTCATCAAAAGCTTCATCGATAGCCATCATACCCATTTCGTCACATACTTCCAGCAATTCTATGGCATGAGGATTGTGAGACAGCCTGACGGCATTCACACCTATAGATTTGAGTTTTTCTATCCGATATTGCCATATTGCCTTAGGCACGGCTGCTCCCACGGCTCCTCCATCATGATGGAGATTGACACCTTTCAGTTTCATTTTTTCTCCATTCAAAGAGAATCCTTCATTTGAATCAAAATAAAAAGATCGTATACCAAAAGTTTCTGTCACCTCATCAGTGACGCTACCATTTAAAACTACTTGCACGCTCAATGAATACAGACTTGGGTTCTGTATTGACCAAAGTTCTGGATCCGCCAAGTTCAGCAATGATTCATCCATTAGTTGATTTGCTAAACTAACCTTCTCGGTTAGTTTCAATTGACCTTGTTGGTCATAAACACGATAGATCAATGCTATAGATTCATTCTGAACTTCAGATTTATTGACCAAACTGGTTTTCACTTTGATTTGTGCATTGTTTTCGGAAATAGTAGGTGTAGAAATTTGAACTCCCCATTGCGCCACATGCAAAGGCGTTTTTTTAATCAAATGCACTTTTCTATATATACCGGAACCTGTATACCACCTGGAATCAACATAAGCGGATCGATCTACTTTAACGGCCAATACATTTGGTGTCCCATCAAATTTCAAGAAGTCTGTTAGCTCGTAGCTAAATGTGCTATAACCATAAGGTCTAGTTCCAAGTTCTTGCCCATTGATCCAAACCGTTGAATTGTTATATACCCCATCAAACATGATCACAATTATTCTGCCTTTATCTGCTGGAGATAGTACAAAAGATTTTCGATACCAGCCAATTCCGCCAACTACGAAACCGGTACTTGCGGCTGTTCCATCTTCATTTTTGTAACCTTCTTCAATACTCCAATCGTGAGGGACATTCAATGTTCTCCACGCAGAATCATCAAAATCAACTTTATATGCGTCATTGTTTTCAAGTAATTCAAACTTCCATCCTTGATTAAAATCTTCTACAATTCTACCTTGATCCTGAGCACAAGAAGAAATTAATGCGGTTGTTATTAAAAGTATTATAATGTTTTTCACAGTTTAGTTTTTTTGGTTTTACAACAATGTATTTGCTTTTATTGGATTACTTAAATGAGAAGCTGTACATGTTGAACAAAAAGCCTTTGTCTCCTTTAAAGACAAAATACAACTTATCATTCGCCATTAATTCTCCCGTAATATTGGCAGACAATGTCTCCCAACTTTGATAGCCACCTGTTGGTGTTACTTTGATTTGCCCAATCATTTCTCCTCCTGTTCCATTCTTTCTTATTTCGATTAAACCTCCAATGGATTTGCACGCGACTTTAATGTCTATGGATTTTGGTGACTGATCGAACTTTAGGTTGTCATAAATTATATGATCCTCATTTTCTATATAAGCTGCGTTTTGACCACCCAGAGAACAATTCTCAAACAGCACACCGTTTTGGTTGGAATTGTTACTTGCTAAAACCTCCTCATAAGGATTGTATAATATTTGTTTTTCCAGCGAGACAAAATTGGTAATATCTCCTTTTATCGTTTTTGATACCGTAGTTTCAGCTTTGCCATTCTTATGTATATAAACTTCTTCAAGACTAGAAGCGTTTGAAACTTCAATTTCTGCTGTATTTATATCTTTCGGATTGTAGACTAAAATATTGTTTTCACCTCCCACAATCACTTTTTTTCTATAGCTCAACGCTAAATCATATGAAGATACAAGCACTGACCTATTCTTTGGCACAAACTGTATCCAATCAATTTTTAGTTCATCAACTTTATCATTGAATTTAAAAATTAAATCATTCATACCTTTAGGACTGATTTTCAGATCAGCTTTCACGCCACGCCACTCACCTGAACGCATTTTTGGCAAGTCAAATACTGCTAACAATTGGTCTTTTCCATCAAAAATTTCAAGTTGACCTCCTTCTATTACAGTACTTACATAAGCCACTATTGAAGTATAGTTCTCTTTCCCAAAATCAACATCATTATAAGCCATTTCCGTATTTTTGGAAACATCTTTAATTATCCAATTGACAAATTCATGATTTGTTTTTTCCGCTTTAGCATTTGTCAATACCGAATACCTGTCTATTTCGATTTTATCTGCTGCAGATACATTGCCGATACCTCTTTTAGTTGCTTTTATCTCAGGAATTTTTCCTTCATCATCAAAATATATCCGATCCACACATACTGATCTTCTGTGTTGGTCATTAGAAACTTCCATACTGTGATAAAACAAATACCATTGGTCTCTGAATTCCACGAAAGAATGATGATTGGTCCATAACCCATTTTTCCACCTTTCTAGAACCTTAGCTTGATACTTAAATGGCCCTAATGGTGAATCACCCATTGCATATGATATTTCTTCTGACCCTTCTGGTGCATGAGGAAAAGTAAAATAGTAAATCCCTTCTCTCTTGAATACAAAAGGACCTTCCTTGTATTTACTAGGAAGGTCCATAATTACTTGTGGCTTGCCCTTGATTGAAACCATGTCTTCGTTTAATTCTACGCCATAAAGCTTCTCTCCTCCACCAAAATATAAAAACGCGCTTCCATCATCATCCACAAAAACATTAGGATCAATCCCTGTAACCCCTTCCATGTAATTCGGCTCAGGCGTGAAAGGTCCTGTTGGACTGTCCGAAATAGCTACACCAATATTTCTAAAATTACTACCGTCCAATGGAATGGCTGGAAAATAGAAATAGTACTTACCATTTTTATAATTACAATCAGGTGCCCACATGCCATAACTATTTGGTTTTACCCAAGGAACTGTATTGTGATTTAATATATCACCGTGATCTGTCCAATTGGTCAAATCATCAGTAGAATACACATGATAACCTTGCATACAGAATCCATTATTTTCTTTTGTTCGAGCACATACCGTATCACTCGATGGATAAACATATAATCTACCTTCAAAAACTCGAGCCGTAGGATCGGCTGTGAACCGGTCTGTAATAATTGGGTTTTGACCCAATGACTGAAAAGTGATAGATGCGAGTAGTACTAGCCCTATTATTGATCGATTAATCATGTCCATAATGCTGCTTTTATAAATCTTATTTTTTTATAACAAAAGAAATTGAATCACTTTGATTGGTTTTTAATACATACAAACCATTACTCAACTGCGTGTAACAATCGTTTCTTGTGAGCTATTAAATCTCCATTCATTATCAGACAATATTGTTACGTCGCTTGCCCAGATCGGATTAATTGAAACCGATCTGCTTTGAACTGTATATCCCCAAACTACCACTTCCGTGTCCCTCTGAAGGACCATTCCATTGCCAATTATTTCTGGAATTATCAATTGGGTAGGGATCTCTGCTAAACTGCTAAAAGAGATGATTAAAAGTCCAACTATGACCTTTAATTTATGAATGTTCGTTTGATGCATTTTTTAACTTTTTTGCCTTTAGCTATTATCCAGTAGTAAACATACATAAGCCTCCTGAAAACGTAGGTTGGTATTCTTATACTAAAAGAGGGTGATTTTTTATCACCCTTCGAATTCTAGCCTAAAACAATATTTTAAGGGATAAAACAGATAGATTATTGGATAATCTGCCTAATAGAAAGCCCGACAATTGTCGGGCTTTCTTAGCATTAAACTTTATCTGAATAAACTATTTAGTATGATTCTATTTTTTAATGATCAGTTTATAACTCTCCACATTATTTCCCTTCACTACTCTGACTAAGACTAATTTTTCGGGTATAGAATTATTAATTTCATTTTGAGAAAATGAAACTTCGCTTTGATCACTAAATGATTTTGATAGCAATATTTGTCCACTTAAGTTAAGAATATCTATTCGCCCTTGAGCATGAGAAGTCCCAACATTAATATTTAAGTTACCTGTAGAATAAGGGTTGGGATAAATAGAATTACCTAGACTTCTATCTATTTGATCTCCTCCTGTCGACAATACTTCTTCCTGAATGATCATTGTACTGTAAGCCACAAGTGTTCCATCCTGAGTTTTCGCGGCAATATCAACTATACCATAAGTTTCTGCTGTAACAAGTCCATTGGGTGAAACTGAAGCAATAGCAGGATCTAAGCTTGACCATACCACATTTTCATTCTCAAACCCTTCTGCAGTAATTGAGGCAGACAGTTCTATAGTTTCATCTAGATCCAATTCTGCCATAGGAGGGCTTATTGAGATACCATCAGTGGCAACACTACCATCAAACAATTCAGTCTGTAGTACTAAAGAACTAATTGTTCCACCTGTATCAGGAAATTCAATAGAAATAATATTATCACCATTCGCTAACAATGTAGTATTGAATGGTATCTCCAAAAGTCCAAAGAAATCATCTCGATTTGCCTGATCATAACCTTTCCAGTTATCAGGCACTTCAACCTCAACGCCATTGACTAATACTTTCGGTTTCTTAGATCGGTCATGTTTTCTACCTATGCCTAAACTTAATTGAGCTAAACCCTCACCTTTCCGTACACTGGTGAATTTGAACAAATTCTTTCTTCCTTCTCCAATGAATTCAATGGTCTTATTTTGATAATATCGCTTTGATCTAATTGTTTTTTCAAATGCTGCCAATGGCGTAGACAATTTCACTTCAATCACCGTGGTCTCCCCAGCTACCAACTCCACAGATGCTGGAATCGATGCAAGGCCTGTTTCATTTGTGAATACGTGATCTTTATCAGAGTAAACTTCTATTGACTTAATATTGACTTCACTAATGTTTTCAACAGTTTCAAGGAAAGTTAGATCAACCGTTTCAGATTCATCATCCAGGTTATTCAAAGCTATGTACAATGCATCTGTATCTAAAAATGCCTGAACCTGAACATCCAGATTATCAGAAGTTATGTAAACCCTCTTTCCACTTACTCCTTTCCATAAATCAAAAAATGTGATTCTCGGAGAGTATTCCCATTTTTCAATTTGATCTAATGGAACCCCTTTATTTGAGGCCACCCATAATACGGGCGGATAAGGTTGATAATCATTTTCCTCGTTAATGTGCCAAGTAGCTTGCCCTGTAATAAATGGAATAGTGATATCCATTCTATCAGTTCTATTCAAAAGATTAAACAATATGTGATTGATTGATTTGACTGTTTGAACACTTGCCAAATCATATTGAGTATCCAAATTATATCCTTGTTCAATCGCCCCATATTCTGAGATAGAATGAGGTACAAGCTCTCCCCATTTAGAAAAACTGTAGGACTCAATCAAATCAAGTATAGCTTCTGAATTACTTCCCGACCTTCTATTGTCCTGCCCTTCTATATTCACGCCATCGTACAAGTGAGTCGAATAAGCATCCATATATTGCCCTGCTATATCGATAAACATTTTCATATTTTCGTTCCAATGTCCAAAATCACCTAACTCCATCGATGGCCAAGCGGCAGAATAACCAATCACTTTCATGTTTGACAGTTCCGTAGATTCATCGATTTTTTTACCAATGTCTCTGTATAACTCACACATTTGTCGCTTGATTCGTTGATTCTCTGCAGCATTATATGCTCCCTCATAATATTCTGAGGCATGAACAAAAGGTTCATTCATCGGTTCGAAATGAGAAGGAATAGGGCCAGAAATAACATTGGTGTAATATTCTACGACCCAATCTGAAGCGGCATCTGTGTCTATTCCGTCAACAAAAACATTATATGGGTGTTCGGTTGCGATTAAATCAACTGTTTCTCGAGCAATACCATCTCGATCATCCGTAACAGTAGGATAAGTACCATTATCATAGTTTCTTCCTTTTGAATAAGAAAACGCCCCATAAAATCCTCTTCCTAAAGTAACATCGTAATCTCTTTGCAGCGCCTCCAACAAAGTATCATACCCCCAACTTCCGCCAGTACTCGAATGAAAATTAAAATATTTTGCACGATCGAGTTCGCTAATATCTCCAATGAATTTTTGTGTTTTATAATCGATTTCCACAGTTGTTTGGGCATTGGAGTGATTGAACTTAAGTCCCATGCTCAAGACCACACCCAACAAACAGAATAATTTAATTTTAATCTTTCTCATAAACCTAATTGTTTCCTTTTGGGCTCATCAGCCCAATCCATCTTCAACATAAATTATAATACAAATTTAAGCGGATAACGATTCAAAATTGCAAAAGAAAAGTCATCCAAAAGGTTGGTAATCTCTGGATTAAGGGTGGTGAAATATGATGTAATAGGGTGGTATTTTATATAACCACCCATTTCATAAAAAATTGTTAAAACTCAGCAGAAAATGATGAGGGGTCCTTTTTCAAATTTGATTTGGTTAAAGGAATCAATGAAAATTGGTATTCGAATTTACCTGGCTTAAGTAAATATTGGTCGTAAGATCTTGCTCTGGGCGACCAAGTATTATCACCACCAATTCCTGTTTGTTTCAAATCTATGTTAATGGTATAAGCTGATCTATTTTTTAAATCATAGGTATGTTGAGCATTTTCAATATTAGTGAGACTGTAAGGCCAAGCACTCACATTAAGTTGATCCTGAGCTTTTATTAACAATCCTTGGCCATTACCCTTATGAATTTTGACCCATCTCACACCCATTCTATTGCCATACTCTTGAGGCTTGACATATCCTATGTCCATATCCTTGATTTCAAATTGATATAGACCGATGTGTGCAGCATAGCCTCTATCTGAATAATTCGCTTGAGGACCTTTACCTAAATAAGCAATCTCTTTAAGTTGATTCACAACATCCATTTGCATTCCAATTTTTCCAAAGTTCGGCATACCCTCTTCTATACTTGAGCTATAACTTATATTAATGCTACCATCTGCCTCAATCCTATATTTTAGTGATACTACAGTCTTCATTTTTTCATGTTCTAATACAACCGTTCCTTGTCCAACTTGCTCCGCAACCTCAAAACTTGAACTCTTCACTTTCATATTGTCTCCCACACCGATCCAATCTCTTTCATTTTTTAATTTCATGGATTTTCGGTATGCTTCGTCATTTTCTGTTTCCGCTCTCCAAAAATTAGGACGCAGAGGAGCAGCGATCAACTCTGAACCGGCTATTTGATAAGAAGATAGCAATCCGTTTTCAAAAGTTATTTCGAATCCATTTCCTTTAAAAACAGCCTTTTCAGAATTCAATTCCAATGCCAATTCTCCTTTAATTCTTTTCTTAATGGGTGATAGATAATTCACTGGGAGTTTGAATTGATCCTCAAAAACTAAGAATCCTTTTTTTGCCCAAGGGGTTTGAGATTTCAATCTTCCTTCAATTTGCACCCAGTACTCATGACCCGGTTTTGCTTTTGGTAATGTGTAATTTAATTCTATAACTTTTTCGGCCTTCGCTCTGACATTTACACCTTCTAGCAATCTAGCTTTCCCTTTAATTCCATTATCAACGATGAACCAACTGATCTCGTAATCCGATAAATCTTTTGCCTCTTGTCTATTTGTTAGTGAAAATGAGCCTATTGTTAAATCCTTGGCACTGAAAACAACGGGTTGATTGACCTTTTTAGCTTCTAATATTTCAGGCTTAGCTTTTCTGTCAGCAGTAATAATCCCATTTAAACAAAAACTGCCATCATTAGGCTTGTCACCAAAATCTCCACCGTAAGCAAAATACTCAACGCCTTCCTTAGTTTTGGTAAGCACACCTTGATCTATCCAATCCCAGATGTATCCACCCAAGGCTCTATCATTACGATGAATCACTTCCCAATATTCTTTCATATTACCTAACGAATTCCCCATAGCATGCGCATATTCACACATTAAAACAGGACGCTTGTCAAAATCTGTATCATCAAGTAAGTTTTGTAATTCAACTACCGTTGGGTACATTCTACTCAACATATCAACAAATGGAGGATCTGTCGGATTCCCTTTATCTTTTGGAGAGAAATTCCTTTTATATCTTGGATCTGTTGGATCCCCTTGAGCCCCTTCATAATGAATCAGACGAGTAGGATCAAAATCTTTTATCCAACCTGCCATTGCCGCATGATTGGGGCCTGTTCCAGATTCATTTCCTAAAGACCATGAGAATATGGAAGCATGATTCTTATCTCTTTGAACCATTCGTACTGCACGTTCTAGATATGAAGCCACCCATGAAGGTGTATTCGATAACTCAGCTCTGCCTCCATGTGTTTCCAAATTTGCTTCGTCCATCACATACAACCCGTACTCATCACATAAATCATAGAAATAAGGATCATTTGGGTAATGAGAAGTCCTAACTGAATTGAAATTATGTTGTTTCAATAAAATAACATCCGCTTTTATTTCTTCCCTAGTTACTGCTTTTCCATTGGTAGCACTATGGTCATGTCTATTAACACCAATCATTTTAACAGGCACTCCATTTACTATAAATGCACCTTTTGCATTTAGTTCATAGGATCGAAATCCTGTCTTTACCGAAGTAAATTGTTGTGGAACGCCTTTTTCATTTTTAACAGCAAAGACAATTGTATATAAGTTAGGATCATCAGAACTCCATTTTTTTGGACTTTCAACTTTCATTTCGATTAAAGCACCGAAATAGACATTGTCACGTTGAGGGTACCATTCACCAAAGAATTTCTTAAAATCCATTTTGTCCGTTTCTCCTACTTGTTGTCCTTCAGCATCGAACAACTTAGTTTCAAGTACCCAATCGCTATAGTTAGTTGGTCTAGGGGCATTTCCAAATTCAAAAGTTTTGAATTTGTCAGTTACGTTAGCGACAAGGTCGGGACGAATTTGGAGTAAAGCGTTATTGTAGTCCTCATCCATCTTGGTTCGAACATTAAAATCGTTTAACCTTACTTTCGGAGTAGCCATCAAGTATACTTCACGATGAATACCACTCATTCTCCAATGATCTTGATCTTCTAAATAGCTACCATCAGACCATCTATAAACTTTAACTGCTACGGTATTTTTTCCTTTAATTAATTGGTCCGTAATATCAAATTCTGAAGGTAAACGGCTGTCTTCAGCATATCCTACAAATTCTCCATTGACCCACACATAATAGGCAGAACTCACTCCACCAAAATGCAGGATCACGTCTTTTCCAATCCATGATTCTGGAATTTCAAAACTTTTAATATAAGAGCCTACAGGATTATCATCTTTACCAATAAATGGAGGGTTTTCAATAAAAGGATAAGTGCTATTCGTATAAATTGGTTTGCCATAGCCTTTCATTTCCCAATTAGAAGGCACGTCTATTTGATCCCATGAAGAATAATCAAATTCGGAAGTATAGAATTCTTCATTTACTTCGCTGGGTTTAGCAACCCAATTAAAATACCAATCCCCATTTAAACTTTGGTATAAACTCGACGTGGATCGATCACCTTCAATCGCCTTTTCTTCTGAATCAAAATTGTAATAGGTGGATCTGGGATCCATTCGATTCACCTGAGAGACGAATTCGTTTTCCCAATCATTCTTTTGCGCCAACATAGAAAAAGCACAAAACATATAACTTACTACTAGACCTACCTTCTTAAAACTATTCATAACTAAATACTATTTCTCTTCTACAATTTATATTTCTAATCATCGGATCATTGATCAACCCTTTTACCACTATCTCTCAATTCATTGTACTCATTAAAGTATTTCAATATTAAATCTTCAAATTTTGGATCATTGATTAAATTATCCGATTCATTTTCCTTGGGGTTTTTGTTTAAATCAAAAAGCGAAGTAGGATTTCTTGTGCCCTTTTTTCGATCGACTTGAATTATTAACTTAAACCCATTTTTTATGTAACAGACTTCATTGGAAGTTCCGCCTTGAAGCAACAATTCCTTATGACCTTTTGCCTTTTTTTCTCCTAAGAACAATGGTAGCAAGTTTTTAGAGTCCATGCCTTCGTTTGCTTTTAGCGATTGATTTGTAACTGCTGCTAGCGTTGCCATAATATCAAGCCCAATTATTGGTTCATTGGAAACTTGCTTCTTCCTAATATGTCCTGGCCAAAGTGCAAAGAATGGAACGCGATGCCCACCTTCAAAAATTTGATTTTTACCTCCTCTATAAATGCTACTTGATTTGTGATTCAGTCTCGAAGCATCCTTGGTCAACAGCCCTCCGTTATCTGAAGTTACAATTATCAGCGTGTTCCCATACAAACCTTTTTCTTTCAATTTGTCAACCAACATGCCTATTTGCACATCCAACTCTACGATTAAATCCAGGTGATTACTCCCTATTGATCCTTTTATCTTAACTCCATTTAAACTATCCGAAGGGGTATGAGGTTTATGCACGGCAAGCGCACTGTAGTATATGAAAAATGGTGCTGAGTCCTTCGCTTGATTTTCAATATACTGTACAGCTTTATTGGCGAGTAAAGGTCCCATCATATGAGGATCCCATTGCAAATCGCCCTGCCCTTCCAGTTTGTCAAGTTTGAAACCCAATTTATCCATGTTTTCTTGTGAGATAAATCCGATTTCGGATTGATCATTTAGTGGCATCCAATTGCCATTTTCATATACAGCATAAGGAGATGCCTGAATGCCTGCAGGAAAAGTGAAACTATAATCGAATCCTTTTTGTTGAGGTCCATCAATAATCCGAGTAATATCCACATCCATTTCAGGTTTATGCCGTGGTCCACGGTAAATTTTAGTCGTATCTCCTTTTCCATAATAATCGCCTCCCATATGCCACTTTCCGAAGAATGCTGTTTGATACCCAACTTTTTTCATCAATCTGCCCAATGTCATATCATCTACTTTGAGCGGGGATTTCTGGAAAGCACCCCATACCCCCCATGGCGCATAGCTTCTATAAGTATTATTCCCAGTCATTATGGAATAGCGAGAAGGTGCGCACAGTGCTGCTGGAGAGTGAGCATTAGTAAAATAGATCCCTTCAGTGATCAATCCATCCATATTGGGCGTGGGTACCACCACTTTATTCTTGACTATTTTTTGATAATGAGAAATATCTCCTGTTCCAATATCATCGGCTAGTATCACCAGTACATTTGGTAATTTTGAATCTTGAGCAAGAGTGACTTCTGCTTGAATTAGCAAAAGAATGGCTATTATTTTCAGTTTTTTCAAAGTCCTATTTATTGTATTAACACCTTCTGGATTTGAATTTGTTCTTCACATTCCATCCTGATTAAATAAATTCCCGGATTCATTTCAGAAGTCGATAACTGCCAATAGGACTGTCCATTCATATCATATTCCTGCAATAATAATCCACTAAGGCTCAATATTTGAATTCTCCCTCTCTCCTTCCTCAATCCTTCTATTTTCAATTCCTGTCCTTGTTGTACTGGGTTTGGATATACTTGAATGTCACTAAGGTCACTAACTTCTAAAACGTCATCCGGATCGTCATATAACTCATCTGAGACAACAACATCAACAAAATCTGAATATCGACCATCTGCCGAGGTAGCATAAACACGAACAGCACCTTGTTTAACACCTTTTATTTTTCCCTCTTGACTTACTAAAGCCACTGACGTATTAGCAGACTTAAAAACTATTTCGTTTTCATCTAATCCTTCAACCAACATTTCAACAATGATGGTTTCTTCAATATCTAAGTTCAAATACCCAGGAGATAGGGTGATTTTTCTGGATTGATTGGTATCAGTATAAATTCCATCATAAAATCCACTTCCTACGACCGTGAGGTGGATTTGGGTTGGATCATAAATATCAAATTGAATATCCGTTATATTATCAGGTTGTCCTATAATTCTGTTGTTCTTAGTCCATGTCAGACCTCTGTCTTCACTAAGGTATAGTCCAGGGTTCTTGGTGACAACACCCACTGTGCAAAGTAGAAGGTTGTGATCAAAGGGTGAAACAGCAAAAAACTTTACCAACTCATTTTTAAAAATCTGGGACCATGTATCGCCATAATCATCACTAAACCATGCACCTCCATTTTCAAAACCACCATGCCGACGACCACCTGTAATATACATTCTACCAGTATGATCAAACTCCACACTGTTGACGCCTGCGATCATATCAGGGATATTGACTATCTCCCAATTAGTTCCTCTGTCATTGGTGAAATACAATCCACCATTTTGTTTTTTCACTTGATTATATGGAAGAGCCGCGAAAAATGAGGCGTAATTTTCATCTCTAGGATCAAAAACGACTTCTTCAATCCATGGCAATGAAGGCAATCCTGTATTTCTTCTTGAAAAACCTTTACCCGCGTCTGTAGAAGCAAAAAAACCACCGATTTTATCGATGTCTGCCTCATTAAGGTCCGTAACGCCAAAATACATGTTATTAGGATTAATTGGGTCAATAAGCATACTCTTGGTACGCATAAATGACTCACCATCCGTAGCCTGTCCCCAAACCTCCCAGGTAAGTCCGGCATCTACAGACTTCATGATCTTATCCATATGATGCTGTCTCAATGATGTAGTGTAAAGAGTATTTACATCATAGGGGTGGTATGCCAGTGCTGTGACTGTTTCTTGAGAATTTTCTAGAAATTTCACGGCTCTTCTACCAGGGTCACCATCAGAAGTCGACTTCCATAATTTATGCTCACCAGTCGCGAGATACATCTCACCTTCCATTCTGCGATCTTGAAACACAGCTTCTCCAGGTAAGTTGCTATCTCCTCGTCCCATAATGTTTCCATTTACTGTTTGATCTTCATCAACCTGGTTCCAAGTCACTCCTTTGTCCGTACTCAAGAAAGTATTGTGTGCATATAAAAGCATAACATCTCCGTTACTACTCACAGCACAATGCCTCAATGACCTCAATGGATAGTCGTTACCCCATTGTTGTGGTGTCAGGTAATGACCTTCGTTCATGTTGTCGTTATATGGATTATTTCTACTTGACCAATACGCATGATCATTCGACCAAGCTGGTCCAAAATCTCTTGCAACACTTACCCAATTTTCACCTCTGTCCTTCGTTTGCCAAAGTCTACCGGGTGTAAAAGAATATTGTATTTGTGCATCATAAAATCCAACATAAAGTGTGTTTTTGTCACTTGGATCAACATTCAATGAATTGAAATATTGCAATGCCTGGGTGGGAAGGACAGGATAGTTGGCTTTGGCCTCATCAGTACTAATTCCCAACCATTTAGCAACAAATTTATAATAGTAGTTAGGTACACCTCCACTCAGCCTGTTGATATCTAAGTATAAGTTCCCATTAATCTTTGACCAGCTAACACCGCTATTTTGAGATTTAAATATTCCACCAGAATTTGATGTAGTAGTGCCATTGGCTGAATACCTAACTTGATCAATTACATAAAGAACAAATTCATTGGTAGTTGGGTTGAAATAAGCATCCATGTCCATGATCGTGTTATTATCTAATACGCCGTTTCCAATATCAACCCAATTAGCCCCTTTGTCTTCGGATTTATACAAACCATAAGTAGAAGCAGCAAAAACAACGTTACTATTATTGGGATTAACAATGATTCGACAAAACTGTGATTTGTTATCAAGACCTGTAGATACCAATGTCCAGGAGGAACCACCGTTATCAGTTCTCCATATTTTTCCTGAGTAATCATGATCCGCACCACGAGGATTGGCAGCATTTGCTTTTGTCATGCTGTTCCAAGCTAAATGTTGCTGACCTCTAGGATGAGCTCCACCTCCGACATACCAAACCTGATCATTATTAGGATCTATTGCTAGGGCTGAAACTTTAGTGTACCACGATCTTGTGTCATTTCCTTCGGAATCATTGTGATACCAAGGACAATTCTTGACATTTTGCCAGCTTTTCCCTGTGTCATCAGTTCGATACAATCGAGCTTTTTCAATTGCTAATCCAAATGATTCCGTATTAGTTGAATAATAGACATCATTCAGTCTGAAAAAATCACTAGTACCATCAAAATCTTTTACTGTATACCAAGAAGTTCCACTATTGTCTGTTTGATAAGTATTTCCCATGTCAGGAGACATGATACAGACATTCGGCAAAGTTGGATGATATCTCAAAAAATTAATATACCCAGCATTGCCTGGCCCATATTGACTCCAAGTAATTTTGGTATCCGAATCTAATTTTTCAGTATCTAAATCAATGAAGAACTGTTCATCCAACAGTCCCATCCCAATTATTAAAAAACTTAAGGTTCCTAAAAATAAACCTCTCCACACTTTCAAATTCATATGGTAAAATTATTCTTTCCTCAGCAGATAAAAGGGTGATAAAAACCACCAATATCAAGGGTGATTTACATTGAAAACAGTCTGTTTTTCGATTATAAACTTTTAGCAACCCTTAAGCCCATAATAGATATGCCTTTTTATGTTCAATTCTTTGAAATATGTTGGCTGAATAAACAGATAGAGGTATCTACCTATCAATTCAGGGGGTTTTTAGTTTTGTCTAGTTATTGTTGAGTGAAGCTTTCTGATAGCCAAAGAATTCTCTTTCTATTGCAAGTAATTTAATCAGAGAATAATGGGAAGAAGAGAACTAATTCTAGGAATAATTATGATTTTGCCATATCTAACGAAGGCGCAAACCCCAATTTATGTCCATTTAAATGTTGAACACAGTGTACATGGCGTGTCAGAATTTGACAGGAGCAAGTTCGTTGTTTTGCATGCCGGCATTGATGACAATGAATGGGATAGTGATGAACAACGGGCAGAATTGTTAGAGGGCTATGATGTTTATTTAGGCCGTAACAACGGTAGTATTGTATGGGATTTTAATCAAGTTGCTGAAGACCCACTCAAAGCTGGATGGCCTAGTGTAGAAAACATGATTGAAATGGGCAATAGTTCAAAAACAAGTTATGCTGCTAAAACCTCAGCTCATGTTTTCGAGCACAGAACTGCGAACATGCTGATTGGAGGACAGTCTAATTCAATGTACCCACATGGTCAATCTACAAACCCTAGTTCATGCTGTAGTAACGCTTCGCCATGGATAGCTGAAGGCTATGAAGCAATGGCCGAATATTACGCTCATTACATAAAAGACTATTTTGGCACAGGTTCATCTACAGGAAAACAGGTGCCTACTTATTTAGAAGTATTGAATGAGCCATTCGTGCACTCCAATGAACTTGGAACTACGAATGCTAATATTTCAGAAATGCATAAAGTTGTAGCACAACGAGTAAAAGAGCTAAATCCAGACATAAAAGTTGGTGGCTATACTGCTGCCCACCCGGCTTTTGAAAGCAATGATTTTGGTCATTGGAATAGCACTTGGAAAACATTCATGGACATAGCAGGTGCAGACGTGGATTTCTATTCTGTCCATTTTTATGACTTCAGGCGATCTACAACAGTCCTTGAAACTCAACGAAAAGGCAGCAATATAGAAGCGATCATGGATATGATGGAGCATTATCAAATGCTAACATTTGGTGAAAAGAAACCATTTCTAATTTCCGAGTATGGGTATTTACTTGATCAACCTACGGCATATTCTAAGGTCAATGATTGGTATCATATAAGAACATTCAATTCGATGATGATTCAAACCATGGAACGTCAAGATCAAATGCTAAGTTCTATTCCTTTTATGATTCTAAAAGCATTATGGGGAACTTCAGAAAACGGAATCCCATATGGTCCTCGTTTGTTAAGACAAAAAAAGGAAGTGCCAGGTTTTGAAGGAAACGGAGAGGATTGGGTGTATACAGAATTTATAAAATACTTCGAACTATGGGAGAACGTAAATGGCACTCGAATTGACACTTACTCTGCCGACCCAGATTTATTAGTTGACGCCTATGTTGAAAACAATAAAGTCTACTTGATTCTCAATAATTTGGTCTTCGAACCTAAAACAATTGATATTAACATGTTTGATGACTTCAATGCTTCCATATTAGATATCAATGTCAAGCATTTGTATGCGAATCAAAGCGTTGAACCCGTGTTGGATGAATATTCAACTTCTGAAATTAGTCAAATAGCATTAGATGAAGAAGCCACTATGATTCTGGAATATACTTTTGATGGCCCTGTTCAACTCACAGAAAATACTTTAGAGACAAAAGTATATGCGAATAAATACTTGCAGTCGATTATTACAGATAGAGCTATCAATTTTGGAATTCTAGGTGTCAATAAAGGCGATAAAGGGGAAGCTTTGCTAAGAGTGGGTCTAGGAAGGGATCATGGTTTAAGTTTATCGCCAACTATAACGGTCAACGGGACACAAATCCAAGTGCCTACTAATTGGAAAGGAGATGATCAGAGAAACCGTGATAGCTTCTTTGGTGTAATTGAAATGAAAGTTCCATATAATTTGCTCGATGAGGACAATGCGATAAGTATTACTTTTCCTGACAATGGAGGATTCGTATCCAGTCTGTCTTTACAAGCATTTGAGCATAGTACTGATCTCAATCGACCAGAAGAAGTTTTGGAAGTAGACCCAAATCCGTCTCAAGGAATCTTAATTTATCCAAACCCTGCGCAAGACCAACTGAATATACGTGCCAATCAATGGACTGGGATGGTTCAATGTAAAATTTACGATACAAAAGGTCAACTGATGATTTCTGAAAGACTAGATGTTAATGAACCCGTTAGTGTCAGTATTCAGTCTTTGACCCAAGGTCTATATATCACAGAACTGAATGATGGTAATCAAATATTCAGATCAAAATTGATAGTACGGTAAAAACGATGACATTTTCACACAACAACAAAAAAGGCTTATTCATAATGAACAAGCCTTTTTATTTTTTAATATCATCCAATATTTTTACTGATCGTATTCTCCTTTTCTCCCTCTATAAATTCCATCAGGTGAACCTTCCAATTCAATTTTAAATGCAAAGGCATGTTTTAACTCCCCTTTATCTTTGGGAGCAGTAATTTTCAAGCCGTCACTGTCCTGGCTCCAAATAATTTCTTCTTCAGAACCCAACAGAGATATTCCAACAATCGCATCAGGAAGTGAAGTGATGTCAGAGGACATTGATTTGACTAACACATCTTCTGTTGGCCAATCCATTACAAAGACATAAATAAAATTATCTCTTGTCGTAAATCTGATGTCTTTCTCAGACATACTTTTTTGATTGTACTCAGTATGATCTCCTTGTTTTGATCTAGAAGGTCCTTCTCCATAGAAATACCAAGGTCGCGTTTTGTAAATAGCTTCACCATTGACATTTAACCATGACCCAATTCCCAACAATGTCTCTTTTTGATCTTCAGGTATGGTACCGTCTGCTTTTGGACCGATATTCAATAATAGATTTCCGTTTTTGCTTACGATATCAACGAATTCATCAACTAACTCACCTGCTGGTTTGTTTTGCCAGTCATCTACGAAAGACCAAGAATTTCTACCAATAGAGGTATCCGTTTGCCAAGGCAATTTTCGAACCCTATCCAATTTGCCCCTTTCTAAATCTAAAACTGCAGCCCCGTCCGGAATAGGAACGTACTTTATTTTTTTATAGTTAAGTACTACTCCTTTATTCCAGTCTTCAGCTTTATTGTAGTAATAAGCCAAAAAGTCCTTGCGGTATTCCTCATAATCGGGTGTACAAAAACCAAAATCAAACCACATCAGGTCTAACTGATATTTATCTACCATTTCTTTTGCACGAGCATACCACAGATCCTTGAATTCCTTCGTTGGAGGTGTATTCCAATCATGTGGTTCATTGTAAAAATCTCTGTATTTCGGATCAACAGTATCTAAACCCTTTGTGTATGACCACCAATACCAACCATAAGCCAAATGAGAAGAGCTTCCAACTTTCATATCTTTCAACCTTGCTTCTTTCGCTAACTCTCCCAATACGTCAACTTTTGGCCCCATTTTGGCCGAATTCCATTTTGTAAGACTTGACTCATACATTGCAAAACCGTCACAGTGTTCACCGACCGGCACAACATATTTCGCGCCTGCTTGATCGAACAAATCAATCCATTCTGCAGCATTAAACTTTTCAGCTTTAAACATTGGAATAAAATCTTTGTAACCAAACTTACTTGGCTTACCATATTTCTTTTTATGGTATTCGTAAGTTGCGTTCTTCTTCTTTGAAGGGATACCTGTTGTATGAGGCTGAATAGTTGGTTTGTACATATGATAACCATACCATTCACTTCCAAATTCAGGGACTGCATAAACTCCCCAATGAATAAAAATGCCAAATTTGGCATCAGAAAACCATTCTGGAGATTCGTATTGTGTCAACGATTCCCAGGTAGGTTCGTATTTTTCTTGGGCTGTAGAGATATTCGCAAACCCAATCAATGCAATAATTATTATAAGCGATTTTTTCATAATTCAGTATTAATATTAATTCGTATAAATCCGGTTTCAGAAATTATACTTTGATAGTAGTAAATGTAAAAGGTTAGTTATTCAGTTAAGGGGTGTGTTAATTAACTAATCAAGGGGGTTAAAGTAAAGAAAGGGGGGATACCGTTGACTATTTCCTCAAACAGTTCTTATCCCTCCTATTTTAGACTTAACTTTTTCGATTGGCTAGTAAAATATGGTCGCAAACCAAAACCAATTCATCTCTCTGATTAAAAATTTCAACATGTTCATTGACCTGTCCAAATTGTGGCTTTTTAGAATCCTTCTTCTCAGAAATTGTGACTACAACACGAATTGTATCGCCGATATATACAGGTTTAATAAATCTTAGTCTATCATAACCTTTAGAAAAAGCCTCTGGATTAATTTCAGTAGCCGTCATTCCGATTCCCACACTAAACGTAAGTGTGCCATGCGCAATTCGTTTTTCAAATGGTTGCGTTGCACACCACTCTGCATCCATGTGATGTGGGAAATAATCACCTGTATGACCCGCATGGACAACAAAGTCTGTCTCTGTAATTGTTCGACCCAAGGTTTCTCTTTTATGGCCTAGCTCATAATCTTCGAAGAATTGAGATTTAATATGCATAATTCTAAGTTTTAAGTGTTTATCTACCCATCCAGCCACCATCTACCAACATGATAGAACCGTGCATATAGCTCGCTGCGTCTGATGCTAGGAACACAGTTGGACCTGCAAAGTCCGTAGCTTCTCCCC
>JAGDZN010000005.1:0-199351 GCA_049115835.1 Reichenbachiella sp. | reverse complement strand
TAATTAATAAATAGAAATGCCAAAAGTTAAAACTAAATCAGGTGCTAAGAAGCGATTTAAGTTGACTGGTACAGGTAAGATTAAAAGAAAGCATGCTTTCAAAAGTCATATCTTAACCAAAAAGGAAACTAAGCAGAAAAGAAATCTGACAAAAATGGGTTTGGTTCACAAAACGGATTTACCGAAAGTGAAAGCAATGCTCAACATTTAATCATCCAAGAAGGAAGATTAGGTTTTTAAATTATTTTTCACCAGGCGGTTGGTATTAAGGACTCAAAAGAGACGCCAAGAGCCAAAGAAAGTTAACAATTATGCCAAGATCGGTAAACACAGTAGCTAGTAGAGCTAGAAGAAAAAAGGTCTTAAAATTAGCCAAGGGTTATTTTGGAAGACGTAAAAATGTTTGGACAGTAGCAAAGAATGCTGTCGAAAAAGGACTCGGATATTCATACCGAGATAGAAAAGTTAAGAAAAGAGAATTCAGAAGTCTTTGGATTCAAAGAATTAACGCTGGTGCAAGAGAACATGGGTTGTCATATTCTCAATTCATGGGTAAATTATCTGCAGCTAAAATTGATTTAAATAGAAAAGTATTGGCTGATTTAGCAATGAATCACCCAGTTGCGTTCAAAGCTGTCGTGGACCAGTTGAAATAATTCTTAAAGAGTTATTTTTTAAAAGCCCTGTTTCGAAGTTTCGGAACAGGGCTTTTTTGTTAAAACTTCAAATGGTAACCGCGATGATTAATTTTAAATTTGATTATTTTATATTTTGCACAAGAACTTTTGAATAGATCTAAATTAATCTTTCTGGCTTTATGTTTAATGGTGATTGCATGCGAGCAATCATCAAAAAAATATAATAATAAGCATGAAAACACAATTCTAAATAAATCGGCTATTGCTCTTATCCTAGAGAATGACTGTTTACACTGCCATAGTATAGAGGATAAAATGATTGGCCCTCCATATTTAGATGTCTCTAGACGGTACTCGAATCAACCAGATGAAAAAAAAAGGATTGCTGAAAAAATTAAGAAAGGTGGAGGTGGACTATGGTATGGCGGACAAATGACACCTCATGTTTTCCTGTCTAAGACAGAGCTGGATACATTAACCACCTGGGTTTTAGGAATGGAACATCTCAGAAATAATTATTTTGAAAAGATTGCAAACGAGTCAATTGAAAAAGTACTGTTAGATAAATCGGGAAATGGGTTTCAACTTGAATTGATAGATAATCCTCAAAACGTCTCAGATTTTTTAAAAGTTGACTTCTCAGAGTCCATGATGGGGCATGTGAAAACCATTAATTTTTTTGGGACTAGTCAGTTTGAAACAGTCAAGAAAAATTCAATATTGAAATTTGAGGGTAAGGTTGAAGTGCTTGCAGATGGAAAGTATTTTCTCCGGTTGTTAAAAACAGGCATTGGGCAATTGTATATTGATGGAAATTCCATTATTTCAAAAAGAATGGATGATCATGAATTAGCAATTGATTTGAAAACTGGCGTTCATGATTTCAAGGTATTCTATAAACCAAAGTTCAAGAATGATACGCTTTCATTGAGCTGGATTTCACCAGGGTCAACCTACTATGAGACCATAACTACTATTGAGAATTAACCTTCAATCAAAAAAGGTTCATGATCAATTTTACGAATTAATTCGGTGATATTTCCTACTTCTAACTTCTTCATTATATTGAATCGGTGCGTTTCAACTGTTCTTACACTTTTACCCAATTCTTCTGCAATGCTCTTGTTACTTTGACCTTCATATACTAGTCTCAAAATTTGTTTCTCTCTTTTAGTAATATGGTATTCATCATGTTGGGCAGTTGGGGCAGGTTTGAAAATTGGACTACCATCACGCATATTCAGATAGTTGTTAACTAATATATTAGAGATGTCGCCGCTGAAATACTTCTGTCCATCCATAATGGCATGAATTGCTTTTGAAAATTCTTCTTTAGTCGTGTCCTTAAGTAGGTATCCGCTGGCACCACTTTCTACAGATTTGATGATGTATTCCTCATCCTCATGCATCGAGAGTATAAGTGCTTTCGTATTTGGCGCTACTTCTTGTAATTTTGCAGTACTTTCAATACCATTCATTATGGGCATTCTGATATCTGATATCATAATATCAGGTTGTAATTCTTTGGCTATTTCTAGGGCTTCCACACCATTGGACGCTTCGCCAATAACTTCAATATCTCCATTGCTCTCCAGTAGAATTTTTATTCCGTTTCGGACAATGACATGATCGTCGGCGAGGATAACTTTTATAGTATTCATGTTTTAGTTAGCTTAATGGTAATGTGATGGATATTTTCGTGCCTCTATTTAGTTTTGTTTCAATATCTAAGGACGCTTCTATATAGGCTGCTCTTTCTTTCATATTAAAAATCCCATGTCCAGTAGCACCAAAGTGTCCTGTTTGCTCTAGTTTTTCTTTTTCAAACCCTTTCCCATTGTCTTCAATTGACACTTGCAACTGTTCATGATTATGTTCTAAGCTGATGGTAATTTGATCTCCATCAGCATATTTAATGCTATTGTTCACAGCTTCTTGAACTATTCTATAAAGATTAGTTTCTAAGTTTTTTTCTAGTCTATTGATAAACCCTGTTTTGTTTTCAAATAGCACTTCAGTCTTACTGAGTTTACTTACCTCTTGACTGATTTTTTTAAGCGCAGGAGCGATGCCAAAATCACCTAAACTACTGGGGGATAAGTTGAATGAAACTCTACGTACTTCTTTTATAACACTTTTCATCAAATCTTTGGTGTCCTTGATGCGTTTTTTCATATGAGGTGCATTGGTAGGTGAAATACCTTCTAGATTCAATTTTAACCCGGTTAACATTTGGCCAATACCGTCATGAATTTCTGCTGAGATCCGTTTTCTTTCTTCCTCTTGACCTTGCAGAATGAGAACAGAACGATATTGCTGCTCTTTTACTTTCTTTTCAATAGCTTCTCGGTTTATTTCTCGTGATCTTTGCCTTGCTTCTTTTACATCCGTAACATCTCGTCCGATAGCTAGGATGCTGGTTTTATTTGAAACCCCATCTAAAACAGGTTGAAAAAACATATCAAGCCAAATAAGATCCCCATCTTCATTTGTTAGGTTGAGCTCACCACTCCAAGAGTTTCCTTGATTAAAGATGTTTTCCAAATTGGCAAGAAAATCTTCATTGTAACTTTCGTCTTTAAGCCATTCATATAGATTTTTAGAAAAATCAGTAGAATCAATTGACATGATCTGCTTAAACTTTTCCGAAATGAAGAATACATTACCTTCAGGGTCCGACTTTAGTAGAATACTGGGTTCATCAGAAACGATGTTAACGGATTCTAGATCCTGAAAAGACTTCCCTAATTCATTGTAAAGTTTGTTTACCTCTGCGGTCATTTTTTTTGCAGAGTCTTCTGACTTAACCAAATTATTGAAGGTTTTAACTACTTTTTTGGAGGTAGGTAAGAAAAGGAAGATAAATTCCAGAACGATGATTACAATGGCAATTGCAAATAATATGTACTCTAGTTTTTTCAGTCGTTCAACCTTGCTTTTAGCTTCTTGATCATAAGTAAAGACAATCTCATCCATTCCAGCCAAGAAAGTTTTTTCATGCGCAATTATTCGATCTACCTCTTGATTTATGACAGCAATGTCACGAGTGTTTACTAGAAGTATTGCACTGTTAGATATTTTATCGAACGAAGGTTTTATTTTATTAAACAAATTTACGATGGCCCTTGAGTTATCTCCATTTACACCTAAAGAGTCATTACCGTACTGCAAAGCATAATTAGAAGCATTCCAAAGTGCTGTTGTTTTTTCTATTGCTTTATAATTGGTAGAGTCCTTTGGATTGAGCTGGATTTGTAGAGCCAATTTGCATATTTTCTGGCTAAGCATTCTTTGGCGTCCTGCAATGTTAATTACCCTTGAATCAAAAGCTTGCTTTTGAATAAATGACTGAATGAGTAACTGGCTAACAACGATGGTTAATACAATGCTGGCCAATGCAATTAGATACATTAAACCTAACTGACGAAAAGTGTTTAATCTTAACAATTCTTGAAATACTTAAACTGAAAAACCTACGTAAATATACCCATTTTCTACTTTCACTGGATACGTAGCGAGATCGCATTCATTTCCATTCAAATTTTTTCCGTTTTTTAGAGAGAATGTCTTTTTATGAAAAGGACAAGCAACTTTGGGCTCGTCTCCTTCTGACCCTAACATTCCTCGTGACAAAATCATTTGCTTCTTATGTGGACATAAGTTCTGAGTAGCATACCATTCATTTCTTCTAGAGAAATTAAAAACTGCCACTTGAAGGCCATTGTATTCAATACAAGCACCGCCATTTGAGGGAAATGCTTCTGTCTTTGCAACTTCAAACCACGTCTTAACTTCGTTTTTGGCTACTGATTTATATTCTATTTCCTGATCAATCATTTATATAAAGCTTATTAGAATTATTAATAGTTATTACCACTCAACTGGCTTTTTCTGACCCCTGAAATCATCAAACTTCATTGTCGGGTCAGGAATTTCTGCATTCACAAAATGAGTGAATTTTCTACGTAATTCTGGGTTGTTGACAACTTCTTTCCATTCACATGAATACGTATTTACCATGAATTGCATTTCTCTTTCTAATTCAGCGCCTATTCCCAAAGAATCGTTTACAACCACATCGGTCAAGTAATCGATACCGCCTTCCAATTTATTTAACCATGTTGCAGTTCGATTTAACGGTTCCGCTGTTTTGATATAAAACATTAAAAAGCGATCGATGTATTTTAAGCAAGTTTCAGAATCAATATCTCCAGCTAGGAGTAAGGCATGTTGAGGATTTGACCCTCCATTTCCACATACATATAAGTTCCACCCAACTTCTGTGGCGATAATTCCAAAATCTTTACTTTGTGCTTCTGCACACTCTCTACGACATCCTGAAACAGCGCCTTTCAGTTTGTGAGGGGATCTGAGACCTCTATATCGTTCTTCTACTTCGATAGAAAAAGATACAGAATCGTGTAATCCATAACGACACCAGCTAGAACCTACACAACTCTTAACTGTTCTTAAAGATTTGCCGTAAGCATGTCCACTTTCAAATCCGGCGTTGATTAGTTCTTCCCAAATGTCGGGGAGTTGGTTAACAGCAGCCCCGAACAAATCAATTCTCTGACCTCCAGTGATTTTCGTATATAGGTTATATTTTTTAGCTACTTGCCCAATGGTAATCAATTTGTCTGGAGTGATTTCGCCACCAGGAATTCTCGGTACGACAGAATAAGATCCACCTTTCTGAATATTTGCTAGATATCGATCATTTGTATCCTGAATGGTGTCTTGTTTAAGAATCATTTCATTCCAAATACTTGCCATAAGAGAAGCTACTAATGGTTTACATGTTTCACAACCATCACCAGATCCATATGAATCTAAAAGTTCGTCATAGCTTTTAATGCCTTTGATTCTAACTATATCAAAAAGTTCTTGGCGGGAATAGTCAAAATGCTCACAAATTACCTTTTTGACTACTTTCCCCATTTTTTTGAGCTGTTCGTTGAAAATATCACCAACGATTGGAGAACAAGCGCCACAACCGGTCCCTGCTTTGGTACAGGTTTTAACAGCAGCAACATCTTCCAAATTTTGATCGACAATGGCAGTACAAATATCACCTTTAGTAACATTTTCACATGAACATATTTGAGCAGAGTCTGGAAGCTCCATTCCTAATTCTTCTCCACCTCTGCTACCCAAAATGAGATCTTCTGGGTTAGGGGGTAAAGCCATGCCATTGAGTGTAATTTGGAGTAACATGTTATATGCCTCGGCATCACCCACAAGAATTCCTCCTAATAATTTCTTCCCATCCTCACTAACATTAATTCTCTTATAAATTCCTTCCAGCTTATCCTCAAATACGATGGGTTTGTGTGGGGTGGACTCGCAGATGGCATCTCCGAAACTAGCAACATCTACACCTATGAGTTTTAATTTGGTGGACATATCGTAATTCTCAAATTGCTTGTTGTTCTTAGCTGTCAACTGATTGACAACTACATCTGCCATTTCATAACCAGGAGCAACTAGTCCATAAATGAAGTTTTTGTGAAGTGCACATTCTCCAATTGCAAAAATGTCTTCATCGTCTGTTTGAAGTAGATCATTGACGATAATTCCACCTCTTTGACCAACAGATAAACCCGATGATTTTGCAAGTTCATCCCTTGGTTTTATTCCAGCAGAGATCACCAACATATCGACCTCAAGACTTGATTCATCAGCGAATAACATTCCCGTCATTTTATCTTCGCCAGAAATATTGCTAGTGTTTTTGTTGAGGTGTAATTGTATGCCTAACGATTCAATTTCATTAATTAGAGTATTAGAGCCTGCGACATCTAATTGTCGAGGCATTAGACGTGAGGCAAATTCCACTACATGCGTTTCTTGTTTTAAATCAAGCATGGCTTTTGCAGCTTCCAATCCTAGCAGACCACCACCTAAAACTGCAGCACTTTTGGAATGCTTGCTATACTCAATGATTGCATCCAAGTCTTCAATAGTTCGATAGACGAATACGCCTTGTTTTTCTGATCCTTTGATAGGCGGAACAAATGCACTAGATCCTGTAGCTAGAATTAATTTATCATAGCTTTCTTCATTGCCTTTGTAACTTTTTATTTTTTTGTTTTCTCTATCAATCTCAATAATTAATTCACCCGAGATAAGATTGATGTCGTTTTCTTCGTACCATGAACGAGGTGCCATTTCAAGATTTTCAAAATCTTGATTTAAGAAGTATTCACTTAGGTGAACCCGGTCATAAGCAGGATAAGGTTCTTCGCCATAAATTGTAATTGAAAAATCTTCTTTGGTAGCTTCTTTTCTTAGTTTTTCACAAAACTTATAGCCGACCATCCCATTACCTATTACTACTATTTTCTCCATATCTTTGAATAATTACGTAAAACTACGTATTTATACTGTAAAAACAACTTAAAATACGTAATTATTGACAGGTTATGAATTATTTCTACGTAATGTGATGATTTTGAAATGAATGCTCAATTAATTAAATAAGGATAGAATGTTAATAGAAATTTTAGATCAAATAGATGAGGTAAATAAAAAAGATCCGCATTTAGAAGAATGGGAAGGTAAAAAATACCCAAAAGAATTATTGTATGGTCAAAGAATGTCTTTGATGTTGAATCTTTATTTACCATCTGCTTCGGAGGAATTACAAATAGCTGCTAGGGGTCAACATATACGTAGATGGCATATTCCGAGAAGTGATTTTGATATGAACAGAAAAGGATATTTAAAATGGAGAACGATGCTGAAGATTCATCATGGTGATGAGCTAAAGAATATCATGGAGAAAAACGGATATAGAGAACAATCCGTAAACAAAGTGGTGCAACTTATCAATAAGTCTAAATTGAAGACTGATCAAGACTCAAAAATATTGGAGGATGTAGTTTGTTTAGTATTTCTGAAATATCATTTTGCTGATTTTTCTCAGAAGCATGATGAGGAAAAGCTTATGTCAATTGTTCGGAAAACATGGGCAAAAATGACACCAAAAGGACATGAAATGGCATTGCAACTACCCTTTGGAGAAGAGGAGTTGAGCATTATTCAAAAAGCCCTAAATGCTTAATTATATATTTCATAGATCAAATTGAATTATTTTAATTTCAAATAGGTCGAATGCTTTTGAAAATTAAAATGGACTTCTTAACTTCTGACCTTAATTTTATACTTTAAACTATACCTATGGATTTAAACAGACTTTATCATAATATCAGCGATACATTACATGAGGCATTGCCAGGAGTATTTGGCGCCTTAGTTTTTCTTATTGCTGGTTGGTTATTTGCATTACTTGTACGTAGAATCGTTCACGGTTTAATGAAAAAAACTGAGTGGGATGAGCGATTGCTAGGAAATACAATTGTTGACACAAACAGGTTTATTGCCAATTTGGTTTACTACATATTCATGGTCATTATCCTTTTAATTGTATTGGAAATGATGGGAGTGAATTATGTGTTGGATCCAATCAGGAACATGTTGGATGAATTCTTGTCTTATATTGGAAACATATTTGCAGGGATTGTTTTAACATTCATAGGTTACATTTTAGCGAAATTTGCTCAGAATCTGATTAAGATGACCGGTAGCTTTGTTGATCGGTTGATGGAGAGTATTGGCTATAAAGAAACTGATAAACTGATTCATTTTATACAGCAATTGGTGTTCCTTTTGGTATTTATCCCTTTCATTATTCTAGCTTTAAATGCATTGCATTTGGAAGCGGTAACACAGCCAGCAAATAACATTCTGCATAAATTGATGGATGCTGTTCCTCATATTATAGGTGCTGGATTAATCATCACGATCTTTTTTGTAGGTGGTAGGTTTGTGACAACATTTCTACATGATATGCTTGTGAATTTGGGTGCCGATGAATGGAGTAAAAAATTAAATTTATTCTTTGTCGGTGAGGATCAGTCATTCGCGAAAGTTGTTTCAAATGTAATTCTTTACTTCATAGTTTTCTTTGGCATAGTAGAAGGCGTTGACATGCTTGGGTTTGATAGACTTAGTGAAATTCTTCATAACATTTTGAACTTGTCAGGTAGTATATTGTTCGGTTTGGGTGTCATGGTGATAGGAAATGTAGTGGCTTCAGCTATTTATGGTTCTATGGCGGCTAAAAAAGAACAGAAGTTTGCTGCAAGTGCGGTAAAATTTGGAATCATCGGATTGTTTTTTGCGATTGCATTGAGAACGATGGGAATCGCAAATAGTATTGTTGAATTGGCATTTGGACTTACCCTTGGATCCCTGGCTGTCACTATAGCATTAGCTTATGGACTAGGTGGGCGTGAAGCTGCCGGTGAGCACATGAAAAGAATCCTTAAGAAATTTCAAGACGATAAGTAAAACGTAAGAAGACCTACAAAAAAAGCCATGCTCTTTTCTAGGGGCATGGCTTTTTTTGATACTAATTTGACACTATAGCCTTGTGTTCAAAACATTATTATAAATAGAGCCAAAAGTGTAGTTGATTCCAACACCCAAAGTCAAATCAAAATTGGAAGCAATGGCTCGTTGTTGTAATAGCACATCTTCTAGTGAAGCATTTCCTGCTGGCAAACTTATCTGATCTTGTATAAGATCCATATCTGCACTGAAACGTATTGAAAAACCTTTGAATACTCTTATGTTGGCATAATTATATAGTTCTAACCTATTCCTGTCAAAATTATTGATGGCATGCGAACCTGAAATATTTGTAGATATGGTTCCCCAAGGTTGTCTATATTTTATATTGAGTGAGATTGACTGATTCATGTAATTATCATTGAACACTTGATAAATAGATTCTTCAATATAATTTTGACGAATTAGGCCTACGCGGTAAGCCAGAGTGATTTCTTTTTGTAAAACTTCCGTGTAAGGAAAGAAACTAAATTCTAAGGCTGGACCGACATATATGCGCCTTAGAATGTTCTCATACGAGTTCGCATTGATTCCTGAAAACACCCCGGTAGACCAATGAGAGCCTAAACTTTTTACAGCACTTGCATTGGCATATTTTTTTTCTCTAATACTTACGATAGAAGATGAATCTTCTATGATTGTCAATTTGCTCGATTCATACCGGAGATTAGATTTTATTCGCCAATCTTCAGTGACATACTGAGCATTAAACCCAGACCTGATTTCAAATTTTCGCCTTGCTTGCTGGTGATCAAAATTGAGTTGACCGTAAAGGTCAAAAACCCAGTTGTTCCAAGGATCATCTACTATCGAGGGGGTTTCGTGCCTAAGTACATTTTTATTGATGTCCAATGATAACTCATTATTCATTGGAGTATGGATCAAATAAGCCACTAAGCTTTTTTCAATCACATTTTTGATCGCTATTCTTCTTTCATCTGAAGTGAGTGTATTTGAAAGAGCATATTCAAATTCATTACCGATTCCATCGAATTGATTATGTCCTATCAAAGTGAAATCATAAATTTGAGAAGCTGCGCTTCTTACTCTGTTGATTAAAATGTAAATGTCTGCATCCTGAATATTTCTTACATGATTGATGTAATTAATTTCTTTTCTCAGAAAATTTTGATCACACGAGTTACAATCAATAAACACATTGATTTCATTATCTGTTGAGGCTTGAACTGGAAATTTGGAAATAGATAAGAGTAGGGTGGTTGTGACTAGGATTATTACCGACTTCATTGTTTAGTTAGGAATTATTAAATAAAAAATCACATCGAGCAATAACTGTGCTAAAAATTTATACTTGATTAATTTTTTGAGAAAAATATGAAATACAAATCCGGTTCATGACGTAAATGTGAGACTCGCAAGGACTTCATTCCTTTGATTGGAACTTGAATTTTGAATAGCCCAACTTTCATTATTCTATTGTACTTCTATTGGGAATTTATTTTGAAGCACGTGTTTTTATATTTTCTTTCAAACGGTAATATCCCCATAAGTGGGTATTGATTGATCCGCGATAAAGGTTTAAAATTGTCTATACCAACTTTTAAAACCATGAATGTAAAATTATTTCAAGACTCAAAAAAGAATCTGATATTTACGATTACTGTGTACATTATAATGATGACCTTGGTAATAACTACTACATTTTAATATTATAAGTGATCATATAGATGTTTAGGTGAATTTTTATAATTTGATTTTAGTTGCTGTTCTAATTCATGAAAATGAGTAATTGATATACCATGAAAGTATTGATTTTAGATGATCACTTGCTATTCGCCAATGGTCTAGTCAAGATGCTTGAAACCAAATATCCTGGACTCGAGTATTGCATATTTTCTAGCTTAAAAGATATTCAATCGGAAAAATTGAATTTTGAATTATTCGATCTTGTCATATCGGATATAGAACTTCCAGGTGAAAATATTTTTGATTTTCTTGAAGTATTAAGAAAAAGCGTCCCGAAACTTCCAGTATTGATTGTTTCAATGCATAACAAGCTTTCAGTGATAAAGAAGTGTCAAGAATTATCGTTGGAAGGTTATATATTGAAAGATGATCAAGAAATAGAAATAGCCATAGAAGCGGTTTTGAATGGTAAAAACTATTTTTCTATGAAAATTATCAATACGCTAAGCTTGTTGGATAGAAAGGAACAGCTACTTTCAAGCAGGGAAGAAGAAATAGTTCAATGTATCGCAGAGGGAATGATTAATTTGGATATCGCAGAGAAGTTATTTGTCAGTGAGTCAACCATTAAAACTCATAGAAAGAATATTCATAGGAAATTAGGTGTAAGCAATACAGCAGAATTGACCAAGTACTATTACGAGAACTACATAAAGTGAAGTATTTTTTCATTCTCCTTCTTACGTTTGTTAGTCACATTCTATTTTCACAGAAAATTGAATTACCAAATCCTGATTTAGAAACTGTCAATTTAAAAGACTATTACTTTCATTTTGAAGATACAACAGATCAATTAAGTTTTGACGAAGTTAGAAATCAAACATGGAAGAAGATTGAACAGCTTCCTTCATTTCCTAATAATCAACACATCAGGTGGTTGAAATTTGAATTGCAAAATTCCTCTTTAGAACAAATTGAGCGATGGATATTTATACCCTACCATTTCATACATGAGATAGATATTTATACAGAATCTAAAGAAGAATTAGAGCATATAATTTCAACAGGAACCAAAAGGGACGTACGAAATAAACATTTAGAATCTCTAGGTTATTACGTGCGTTTGGAAGTCCTCCCTAAATCCTCGATGACAGTCTATATGAGGTTCTCGCATATTGATAGACCTCTTCGAGCAACCTCTTTTTTGATTTCAAGGAATTTGGCTGATAATATGATTGCAAGTACAACAAGACTCATCTGGTTCTGGCGTGGAGTCTATGTGTTTGCCATAGTTATAGCATTCATTCTTTTTTGGGCTTTGAAGATTAAGCAGTTCTTGTATTATTGTTTTTTCAATCTAAGCTTTGGACTCTATGTAGCAGCCCATATTGGCGATATTTATTGGTTCGTCGATTCTGACCCGTATGATATAACCACATTGATAGATTATTTTGGGGTCTCTGCAATCAACGTTTTCTTTCCTTTGTTCTTAAATTCAATGACTCCTATAAAAGAAAGAAACAGGACAGCATGGAAGTGGATGTATTATTTTATATACGGGACTTTATTCTTGTCCACATTGAACTTATTTCCTTTTTTCCGTACTTCAACACTGACTTACATCACTCATTTTTACTTGATGTATTTGACAGGAATTGTCTTTATTCTACAACCAATATTTATTGTTAAATCCATAATTCATAAAGATAATAATGCAATTTTTTTGTTTTTAATATATTCGTTTTTTATCGTCTCTGCTTTTAAAGACACTATTCTTCCTAATATGGGATTGGTGGAAGACTCTCCTTTTATCTACAATTTATTATTTGTTGGATCTTTCATCGAGATATTCTGTTTTATGTTTTTGATGGGGAAGGAGTCGTTGAATATTTATATTGAAAGGGCTACTCTAATGTCAAAAGAGAGAGGCCATCAAAAAGAACTTATCTTATCAATAGTCAAAGGTCAAGAGGAGGAGAGGAATCGAGTAGGAAGGGAGCTTCACGATTTAATTGGAGCAAATATGGCGTTCATTAAACACAATATTGGAAACGAGAAACCGGAGTTAAGAAATATTCTGAGCAACACCATAGAATCAGTTCGCAACTTAAGTCATGGTTTAGTGACACCAATGGTAAAGAATAGTGATTTTGAATATGAGATTCGAGAGATGGCTCATCTAATAGAAAATGATAGCCTCAATACGAATGTTCTTTTTTATAAATGGCCGTCTATTACGAACCAAAAGATAACAACTCATCTATATAGAATATGCCAAGAGCTCATGCAAAACGGTTTGAAACATAGTAGAGCAAGTAATATTAATTTGCAGTTCTTGGGAATTACAAAGTATAAAATTTCAGTCATGTATGAAGATAATGGATTAGGTTTTGATATGGGAAGAGTAAAGCAAAAAGGAATGGGGTTAAGTAACATCGAAAGTAGAATTGAAATATTAAATGGTGAATTGTCTATTGATTCAAATGAAATTGGAAATGGAGGAACTACGATTATTTTGGAAATCGAATTAAGTGAATCTGATTTAAAGTAGAGAGCATTAGATTCAAAGTAAAATTTCTAAATGACTTTGGGGATAAAAGATTTTCTTTCCACAGGGTAATCATTGAAATTAGCTTTGTACCATTTGTGATGTTTTAATGCTCTAGGAATTAAATTGGCTAATGTCCATAGGAAAAAGGCAAGTGCGGCGTAATTCCAAGCCATTATTCCAAACCCTAGCCACTGTATCATTTCACCAAAGTGATTCGGGCATGAGATATATTTAAACATAAACCCATGAGGAATTTTGTAGTCTTTTTCTTTTGGACTTCTTAAGTTGATAAGTATAGAATCAGAGACTTGATTAATGATCATGCCTATTAAAAAAAGAATGACTCCAAAGTAAAACGTCCAGTTATAAAAATTAGCAGTTGTGTAATTCGATAATGCTGCAATGAAATAACCATTGAGGCCTGCGTTGATGGTATTGAAACCAATGGCTGATCCAAGAATTGCCAAAGGCATCTTTTTTCCTTTAGTGCGAATTCGAAAAGGAAAAATGAAAGTTCGATTTAAATAATGAAGAAGCCAAGCTAAGAATAATACAGCAGCGTATAAACTGATTTCATAATTCAAATAGTAATAAAGCATAATAAAAAAAGAGGGAGCTTCCATTAGAATCCATCCGGTTCTATTGTTGATCTCCAATCCCCATTTGTGTGAATTATGACGACCATAAGGCGCAGTAACAAATTGCAATAAGATGAATGTGCATACGGCGATAACTGACCACCAAACACAAATAGATTTAAATGTCTCCAAGTCCATAAGCTATTTTTTATTCTCTTTAAACCAACTTACAAGGTCTTTTATTGATTCTTCTGTAGAACGACAATTGTGATCTAACTTTTTCTCTGCTTTAGATGAGTCTAGATTTTCAACCCCATTTTTAACAAAGTACAAGTGTTCTTTTGAAAGAGGGGATTTCATGTTTCTTGCTCTGAAGATAAAACTAATCAGAGGCTCGAAAAATACTATCATAGAAACAGGGAGGATGAATTTTGGGAGTTTTGATTCAGAGTATTGAGCAATAAGCTGAGTGATTTTTGATAACGGTTTATAGACACCTCCAATGTTATATATCTCACCTTTCTGGCCCTTTGTGATACTGTTGACTACAGTTTGTGCTGCGTCCCTTATATCGATCATATTGTATCCACCACTTGTTATAGCTGGGTATTCATTATTCATAAATTTCTTTGTGAAATCACCGAAAATAGAAGGCTTCCAATCTGGAGGTCCAAATAATGCCGAAGGCCTCAAAACTAACGCATCAAGCCCTAGATCTTTGGTTGCTTTTAAAACATTCTTTTCTGCTAAAATTTTGGATCTTGAATAGGGGAATTTTTCAATATTTAAATAGGGTCTAGATTCATTAGATGCCTGGTCAATTGGAAATGGACTTGCGACGCTTGTTGAGCTTATATGTATCACTCTTATATTTCTTTCAGCTTTTAAGCAGCTGTCAATGATATGCTGAGTACCCAAAACATTAGTGTCATTAACTTCATGATTTGAAGCTTTTGTTAAGTCTACAATTGCAGCACAATGAATGATTGCAATACATTCTGAAATAAGAAATTCAACATCAGAGACATTTGTAATATTTCCTTGTATCCATTCTAGATTTGAAGATTCAATATTGGGCTTTTGAGTATAGTATTGAGCTTTAACTGAATAATTCGCTTCGAGGAGTTTTAAAATTATGTGTGTACCAAAATGCCCACTTCCTCCAGTTACCGCAATTTTTTGATTTGTCATTTATTGATTTTGGAGGTTTTTGAAGAATATGACCAAAGCATAAGACAATTGTAAGATGATAAAAATTTTAATTCACTGCACGTATTTTAGAATCAAATTATTCAACAATTCTGATTCCTCATGCCATTTGGATTCTTGAATAGAATCAATTTCTAAAAGACTCTTTTCATTTGTTAGTATTTCAGCAGTATTTATATGATCTAGATTTAAATAGTCGATCATGATTCCTGCATTTTGTGACAAAATGTATGATTCCCATACACCACCTTTATCAATGATTGAAGGCAAGCCCAGTGCCGTATATTCATAAACCTTGGTTGGCATGCAATTTTGATTACTTGGATTAAGTTCATAACAGATAAGTCCAAAGTTTGCCTTTTTAATTTGTTCTAGAATTTCTGTATGAGGAATTGGATTTTTGGAAATTTTTTGTTCGATGAACTGAAATTCATTTTTAAGTAGATGCTTTCTAAGCTTTTCATTTGGGCAATGACCAATAATCACAAATTCGATTTTTGGATTGATTTTGTGAACTTCTTCCATGAAATTCAAAGCCTTAAATATTCCATTGCTTTTTGTAATTGTTCCTGAGAAAAGAATTCTTAATTCTTTTTGTTTGTGTTTTGACTTTTGCCAATTGTCAGGAACGACACACTTGTTTTCGATAATTGTATATCTATTCTTAATAAATGTTAATTCTGCTTCATAGGATTTCTCAGCCAATATGAAATGATCGAAAATAGGGGAGAGTACCTTTTCTTTGAGTCTGATTGTAACTGCTAATATATTTGCTATAATAGAAGTGAAATTGCCCTGATATTTAAGATTGAAATAGTAATTTTCTTGGATATCATATAATATTTTGGAGCCAAATAATATTTTGCATAAGAACGTAACTATCAGTAATTCATGGGTATTACATATAATCAGTTCAGGTTTTAGTTTAGCTAATTTCAAAAACACCAAAAATCTAATCCAAATTCGATTGATTCCCTTCGGTCTGATTGTATGTGAATGAAATTCTATGTTTGGAGAGGGGGATAATTCTTGCCAAGAAGGTTGCCCATATAGGTGAATTTCAAAAGTAGTATTCATAGAAAGTGAGTTGGCAATTTTTTCAAACGCCCGCGTGTCGTCTACAGGTTTTAAAACTGAAATGATTGCAATTTTTTCTTTCGGCATCAAATCAAATGTATGTAATATTGCGCATTATTTAAATTATGAAATTTTAGATTTTCGAAAAGAAAAGTTCACACTCGAATATGGAGGATATTAAAAAATTAGTTGAGGATACTTGGGAAGATAGATCTCAATTGAACAAGCCAGAAGTTGTAAAGGCAATAGAGTACGTCATTGAAGAATTAGACAAAGGTCGATTAAGATGTGCGGAACCTACAGTTGACGGTTGGAAAGTAAATGACTGGGTAAAGAAAGCGGTGATATTATATTTTCCTATTCGTAAGATGGAAAAAATTGAAGTCGGACCATTTGAATACCACGATAAAATGGCCTTAAAATCTGACTATGATAAACTCGGAATCAGAGTTGTTCCAAATGCTGTAGCTAGATATGGCGCCTATATTTCAGCAGGTACCGTTTTGATGCCGTCATATGTTAATATTGGTGCATTTGTTGATGAGGGAACTATGGTTGACACATGGGCTACAGTAGGTAGTTGTGCGCAAGTTGGTAAGAATGTTCATTTAAGTGGTGGTGTAGGTATTGGAGGCGTTTTGGAACCAGTCCAGGCTGCACCAGTTATTATCGAAGATGGTGCATTCATAGGTTCTAGGTGTATTGTGGTGGAAGGTGTACATGTAGGGAAAGAAGCTGTACTAGGTGCCAATGTAACATTAACCGGAAGTTCTAAGGTTATCGACGTTACTGGAGATGAACCTGTCGAGTATAAAGGATATGTTCCTGAAAGGTGTGTTGTAATTCCAGGATCTTATGCGAAAAAATTTCCAGCTGGTGAATACAACGTACCTTGTGCTTTGATCATTGGTAAAAGAAAAGAAAGCACAGACAAGAAAACTTCTCTGAATGATGCATTGAGAGAAAACAGTGTCGCTGTTTAAATTACAATTATGAAACAATACTTTTTCATTCTCTTTCTAACAATTGTATTTTTTGCGAAAGCAGAAGAAAAAGTAACATTTAGATCAGCTGATGGCGTTATTGTTACAGCTGATCTGCATATGTCTCACCCTGATACTGCAACTTTTATAATACTTTTTCATCAAGCAGGATGGAGTAGAGGTGAGTATATGGAAATTGCTCCTACACTGAACCGATTAGGTTTTAATTGCTTAGCGGTGGATTTACGTTCTGGAAGTTTGGTTAACGGAGTTCGAAATGAAACCAACCAAGATGCTTTAAGACAGATGAAGCAAACAAAATATACCGATGCAGAAATGGACTTAGCTGCTGCAGTGCAGTTTGTTAACAACAAGGTTTCTAAGGGAAAACTCGTTCTTTGGGGTAGTTCTTATTCTGCCTCTTTAGTATTGAAATATAGCGGTGACCATTCTGATGAAATTCAAGGTGTTCTAGCGTTTTCACCAGGGGAATATTTTAAGTCCATGGGCAAACCAAATGACTATATTGCAAGTAGTGCTTCTAAGTTAAATATCCCTGTTTTTATTACCTCTGCTCGAGGAGAAAAAAATAGTTGGTGGAGGATTTATGAATCGATACCATCTTCTACTAAGCAATTTTTCCTACCCACTGAGACATCAGGAAATCATGGTTCCAAAGCGCTATTCACCAAATTCTCAGACCATAAGGTTTACTGGGAAGCACTAATTCCATTTCTAGATAAGCTCAAGTAGGGGCATCATTTCTTTATTAGGTGATTCACCTAATTTTCTTATTTAGGTATTTCACTGTTACACAGGACTTAAGAGTACCCCATCTTTGTATTGTAATCGATAATAAAGGCGAATTTTTAGGGCCTTTTAGATGAAAGATAACAGGTTGGTTTTTGGAAGTTGTCAGGGGTTATATGTGAAGATGGTTAGAGATTTAGGTTGACCCCTGGCTTTTTTAAAATTGACAAAAAAATCGAAAATGAGTCAGCAGCTTATTTGAGGAAACAGGTTGGTTTTGGACTATTAAGAGTGAGAGCGTTAGATGGATAGTAGGGAAGCTCACTCTTAATAAATTTCCCTGAAAAAACAAGATCTAACACAGCTAGGAATTAATGAAGCGAGGGTTGGCAAAATAACAATCAAATTTTGCATTTTACCCTTGCTTTTTTTTATGCCAATTCCCCACTTCTAGGATACATCCTTTTTAATGATTCAATTTTAACTTAATTTCATTTGAAGAATGAAAGTGAATAATTATTCCTCAGAAGTGACCTTAATTGGAACTTCAAAAGCGATCAATGAACTAATTGTCAATAATAATTTTGTTGAGGCCCTGGATCGGGCAGCAAAGATTATTGGAATCTCATATGACAATGATTGCTTCATTTCAAAAATTCAATATACCAATCAAAAAGTGAATGGGTTTCAAATTGAACATTTTTGGATGAAGAGTGATGATGAACAGAGAATCAGTCATAATAACAGCCTCAGTTTAACCATCTTCAATGAAATGCTACATGAAATGCAAACGAATGGGTATTTCAGCTATAAGTATAGCAATGTTAAAGGTGAATTCAGGAATCACTTGGATCAACCTGGTGGCAGTAAATCCGGTATTCTAATTCCAATATATATTCAAAATAAAATTTGGGGTGTTTTTAGTATGTCTGATATTTTGGAGGAAAGAGAATTTTCAAAGGGTGAGATAGCAGTGTTAACTTCTTTAACAACCGCAATGAGCACGGCATTGTCAAAAAAGATGTATCAGCAGGGTTTGGAAGAGGATTTGACTGAAAAAACACATGAAGCACAATATAGAAGCCAACAACTTTTATCTCTAATCGACAATATACCGGGTGTCGTTTTCAAATGCAAAATAGATAAAGAATGGACAATGACCTATATAAGTCAATATGTTCAAGAACTCACAGGGTATTCGTCAATTGAATTTACCTCAGGACTAAATAACATCAATTTTTATCAATTGATGCATCCTTCTGATCGCGATGCGATTGGTGAAGAAATCAATAACCAATTGAAAGAAGAAAATCGGTATCAGGTAACTTATAGAATCATTCATAAAAACGGTTCAGTTAGGTGGTTTTGGGAACAGGGAGTTAAACCTGTAAAAGAAAAAATGTTGGAGGGTTGTATATTGGATATTACTGAAAAAGTGGAGGCAAATGAACAATTGCTCTCTGCAACAATAGAAACCGAAGAAAGGGAGAGAAGTAGAATTTCTAGAGAAATTCATGATAACCTGCAGCAGTTGCTAACTACAGCACATTTGAATTTGCAAGTACTGAAAAAAAATATTGATTTGATGTCAGAAAGGGATGTTCAAAAATTTGACATTGCTTTTGATTATTTACAAAAAGCTATTGGTGAATCGAGAACAATCTCTCATCGTTTGATGCCCAAGGCTATAGAAGATTATGGATTTCAATCCGCCGTGACATCTATGCTCGAAAGTTTGGATGAAACGGTTGCAGTTAAATTTTTATTTAATGAAAACTTGAATAATGATCGATTACCAATACAAATTGAATTGACATTATATCGTATTACACAAGAAGCAGTGACTAATATCTTGAAATTTTCAAATGCTTCAGAAGCGAATATTCAGTTGATAAAACATTCAAATTCTATTATTTTGACAATTGAAGACAATGGTGTAGGGTTTGATAAAAAGGAAATGAATAATTTTAAGAGTTCTTTTGGTATGAACGGCATGAAGAATCGGGCCAGTTCAATTGGAGGACAATTATACTTAGATACCAGCGAAGGAAGGGGTACTCAAATTATGATAGAAGTTCCACTAACTAAACTTTCAAATGACCAAAACAAAAATTCTATTAGTTGATGATCATAAAATGATCCGTGAAGGAATAAAATCCTTTTTAGAGGACAATCTGGATTACGAAATAGTAGGTGAAGGAAAAAATGGTATTGAGGCCATTGAACTTTATAAGTCGAAAGAAGTAGATCTGGTGATCGCAGATATATTGATGCCAGTAATGAATGGTATGGAACTCGTAGAAGAGTTGTTGAAAATTGATGCAAACGCAAAAATAATAGCACTTACCATGTTGAATGAAAGACAACATATTAAGCAAATGATGAAGCTTGGAGCTAGTGGTTATTTGCTTAAGAATTGTACGGAAAATCAACTCAATGATGCAATTAAGTCTGTTATGAAAGGGGAGAAGTATTACTCATCTGAAGTTACAGATGTATTGATGAATTCAGATACAAATACGGTAAAGGTAAAAAGCCGGCTTTCTGTTGAAATCCCTTTAACAAACCGTGAAATTGAAGTGCTTCATTTGATATGTAAGGAATACACTAATAAAGAAATATCAGATGAATTGTTCATTGGGATGCGAACAGTTGATGCTCATAAAAGAAACCTTTTAGAAAAAACTGGATGTAAAAATATGGCAGGGTTGGTTGTTTACGCAATTGAAAGAAACTTATTTGATGATTTATAGGTCAGTTATTATCCTCCGCATTTAATGATGCTTCTGTTGATCTGAGTCTTTCTTGACAATATTTAACTAGGACCTTTGACCGATCCACTACTTTACTCAATTCATCAATACTTATTTCATCTGACTCAAGCTTTTCAGCCAATGATTTCAGTTCACTGAATGCTTCATCGTATGTTTTTGGTTTTGCTGCCATAATTATTCTACTCTACTTTTGATTGTTCTCTTGAATGAAATTGTTTCAATTATATCTCCTTTTTTGATTTTAGAATAATCCGTGATGTATTCTCCTTCTGCTTTGGTTAAAGTAAATCCTTTTTTTAATATTTTTTCAGGATCTTGTGATTGAATCAGTTTGCTGATTAGGATCAGCGTGTTGGTCTCATTTTTAATAATTTCAAATGGTCGCTGTTGGAATGATGTAGCAATAAACTCCAATTGATATTTTTCTTTTTGCATTATTTGTTCGACGCTTGCGTTTAAATTGTTTTTCATGACATTTAAATGGTCAAGGTGGTCTCTCACTTTCTGAGTTGCATTTTTTCTAATTTCATCAAAAACAGTTAGGACATCATTTTCAAATCTCATCAATGCACTAAGAATGTATTCTGCTACTGCGGTTGGTGTTTTAAGGTTTACATTCGCGACCAAATCTGAGATGGTAGAATCACGTTCATGCCCTATGCCAGTAACTATTGGTAAGGGAAATTGTGCCAAATGAGCACATAAGTCATAGTCATCAAAACAATCTAAATCGGTTTTTGCACCACCACCTCTAATCATTATGACAATATCGAATTTATCCTCAATACTATTAATTTGATGCAATGCGCCAATAATACTTTCAACGGCAGCATGGCCTTGCATGGTTGCATTGAATAAACGAAAATCGAATTGATAATTATATTGGTTTTGCTCAATTTGATTCATGAAATCCTCATACCCTGCAGCCGATTCCGAACTGATAACAGCAATGCGTTGAGGAACAGTTGGAATTATGAGAGAACTGTTTAAATCTATTATTCCATCCTCTTCTAGTTGATTGATGGTTGCTTGTTTTTGTTTTTCGCGCTCACCTAATGTGAAGCTAGGATCTATGTCTTTAATATTTAAACTTAATCCATAGACCTCATGAAACTCCAAAGAAGCATTGAACAAAATTTTCATTCCTGAAACCAATTGACTTCCTGTTTGTCTTTCAAAATCCTTTGAGATGTTGACAAAAGAGTAAGACCAAATGGTTCCTCTACATTTAGATTTTATTTGAGACCCATCTTTTTCTACTAAATCCAAATAGCAATGGCCGTTTCGGTTCACATTGAGTTCTCCAATTTCTGCAACGATCCAATATGATGGTGCAAGATGGTCTGTTAGTGTTTGCTTTACTAAGACGTTAAAATCAGAAAGGGTATATTGTGTCAATCGGTCTTTATTTAGTCCAAAAAAGTGAAGGTCAAAATTAATCTTTTTGAACACTGAAATGTATAATTTTAGGCTGGTTATTATTTCAAACTTTATTATTCCTTCAAAATGATAGACATGGAATAGATAAAATTTGAATGGCAAATGATCCTTTAAAATCTATCTACCTAACGCTTACATAGAATGCAAGAAAGGCTGACAAAAAAAGAATGGGAAACAATTGAGTCATCAAAATTTGAAAAAATTCACACCGAAGTTTTTGCTAATTCGGAGAAAGCTTCGTTAGTAGTTGCTCAAGAAATAGCGGAATTAATTCAATATAAATCCGAAAGAAATGAAAAGTGCATATTAGGGTTAGCTACAGGTTCGTCTCCTATAAAAGTCTATGATGAGTTGATTAGGTTACACAAAGTAGAAGGTTTGAGTTTTAAAAATGTAGTTACTTTTAATTTGGATGAATATTATGGGTTGGGCAATGATGATGTTCAGAGCTATAATTTTTTCATGCATCATCACTTATTTAACCATGTTGATATTTTACCAGACAATATTAATATCCCAAACGGTAAAGTGGATTTCGATGAGGTAACTTCAACATGCTTGAAGTATGAAGAGAAAATTGAGCGACATGGAGGACTCGATTTCCAATTACTAGGAATTGGTCGAACTGGACACATTGGTTTCAATGAACCGGGATCTAAAATTTCGTCAACCACTCGCATGATTACCCTCGATTACTTGACTAGATCTGACAACGCATTTGCTTTTAATACCATGGCTGATGTCCCCAGAAAAGCTATTACTATGGGAGTAGGGACGATTCTCAAGGCGAAGAGGATTGTCATTTTGGCTTGGGGCTATATGAAAGCAGATATCATTAGAAAGACGATTGAAGGAGGAATTTCTTCAGAGGTACCTGCAACTTTTCTACAAGAACATAATGACACAACTTTTATAATTGATAACTCAGCAGCAACTGGACTTACAAGAATAGATACACCTTGGGTGGTAGGAGATTGTGAATGGAACAATGATCTAATAAAAAAAGCTGTGGTTTGGCTTAGTCAAAAAACTGAAAAGCCAATTTTGAAATTATCTGACAGGGATTATAATGACAATGGAATGTCGGATTTGATCGGTGCTCACGGTGCGTATGATTTGAATATTAAGCTGTTCAATCATTTTCAACACACGATTACAGGTTGGCCAGGTGGCAAACCAAATGCAGAAGATTCAAACCGACCCGAACGCGCTACCCCAGCCCAAAAAAGGATACTCATTTTTAGTCCGCATCCCGACGATGATGTTATATCTATGGGAGGTACTTTTTTGAGATTGGTGGATCAAGGACATGAAGTTCATGTAGCCTATCAAACTTCTGGAAACATAGCGGTAGCTGATCATGATGCTCTTAGGTTTGCCGAATTTGGGAAGCAACTCTATGAGGAACTGGCCGGAAAAGATACTGATGGAGCTTTATTTAATGATGTGTTTGAGTCAATGAATGGGAAAAGTAAGCCTGAGGTTCAGCCTGCCCTTGTTAGCAGAATCAAAGGACTCATTAGGAGGGGGGAAGCAATCAGTGCATGCCGATATTTTGGTATTCCTGATGAGCATGTTCATTATTTGGAGATGCCTTTTTATGAAACAGGGAAAGTTGAAAAGAATCCACTTGGAGAAAGAGATATAGAGATAGTTAAAAATTTGATTGAGGATATAAAACCACATCAAATTTATGCAGCAGGTGATTTAGCAGACCCGCATGGCACGCATGAAGTTTGTTTACGGGCAATCTTTACTGCAATTGATGAATTAAATGATCAAGCGTTTATGAAAGATTGCTGGGTATGGTTGTATAGAGGAGCTTGGCATGAATACCCAATTGATGAAATTGAAATGGCAGTACCTATCAGTCCTGAAGAATTAATAAAGAAAAGAATGGCTATATGGAGACATCAATCTCAAAAAGATGGTGTAGTATTCCAAGGCTCAGATGGGAGAGAATTTTGGCAGCGAGCTGAGGATAGAAACAAAGAGACTGCTCAGCGATATGATAAGTTAGGTTTATCAGAATATGAAGCAATTGAAGCATTCAAGAGATATCATTTTTAAAAATGAAAAAAGAAAGATTATTAAGTTTAGATGTATTCAGAGGGATCACTATTGCAGCAATGATATTAGTGAATGACCCTGGAGATTGGTCCAATGTTTATGCTCCTCTATTGCATGCTCATTGGAACGGATATACTCCTACAGATCTAATTTTTCCTTTTTTTATTTTTATTATGGGAGTTGCGATTTCCTTATCCAAACCCAAGGTTGGTGTTGAAAGAAAGTCTATTGTTTACAAGAGTTTGAAACGTACTCTGATTCTATTTTTGATTGGTCTTTTCTTGAATGGATTTCCATTTTTCGAATTAAGTTCTTTAAGAATTCCCGGTGTTTTACAGAGAATAGCCTTGGTGTTCATGGGTTGCATTTGGTTATACCAATATTTGGATAGTAAAAAAGTCTATTGGGTAGGAGCTGGAATTCTTGTGGTCTATTGGATTGTTATGAGTTTCATTCCTGTTCCAGGAGGAACGCCTTCCAACTTAGATCCTGGGACTAATTTCGCTGCTTGGATGGATGAAGCGTTACTTTCTGGTCACATGTACAGTCAAACTAAGACTTGGGACCCGGAGGGAATATTAAGCACATTTCCAGCCATTGTAACTGGAATCATGGGGATTTGGACGGGCAATAATTTGTTTAGGACAGCTGATAAAGTGAAAGCATTGCTAAAAATTATGGTAATTGGTGTGTTGTCCATTTGGGCGGCACTGATTTGGGATTTGAGTTTTCCAATTAATAAAAGTCTTTGGACAAGTTCATATGTGCTTATAACAGGAGGGTGGGGAATGATCTCTTTTGCAATATTGTTTTGGTTCTTGGATGTTGAAAAGTATGATACAATAGTTATAAAACCATTTATGATCTTTGGCTTGAATTCTATTACTGTTTACGCGTTTTCTGGAGTATTATCTACTTCTTTGTACCTATTAAAAATAGGTGATAATTCATTAAAGGGGCATGTTTTTGAAATGATATCATTTGTCTTTGATAACGCAAAATTTTCTTCATTTGTTTTTGCAGTTTTATTCGTTTTAGTTTCATACATACCAATATGGGTTTTGTATAAAAAAGGGATATTTATCAAGGTTTAGATTATCTCAAATTCTGTTTTTCATTAATATTGCGTTTCCGAATTCCAAAAGAAAAAGGAGAGGTGAGTTTTTGATTTACACACTGACCTAAACAATTTTTTTATAACTTTTATTATTTGCAAAATGCCGGAGATTACAATAGGAATTGACATTGGTGGTACAAGTACTAAATTTGGTATAGTAGATGCTGAAGCCAATGTCATTTATCAGAACAGTGTAGATACTCAATTGCCAGATGTTAATGACTATTTAAGAGGACTTGTGGCTGCTATTAATGTCGGGTTGAATGAGTTGGATGTAGATTACAATTTATTGGGAATTGGTATAGGTGCTCCCAATGCCAATTACTTCCGAGGGACCATCGAAGAAGCACCCAATTTGCCTTGGAAAGGAGTGGTGCCAATTGCTAAATTATTGCAATCTGAATTTCATGTTCCTGTTGCTGTAACCAATGATGCTAATGCCGCAGCTATTGGGGAAATGGTATACGGAGGTGCTCAAGAAATGAAAGATTTTATTGTTATTACCCTTGGTACAGGTCTGGGTTCAGGATTGGTCGCAAATGGCGAAATGATACTAGGTAATGATGGTTTTGCAGGTGAAATTGGTCATGTCGCAGTGAAAATCAATGGAGGTAGAAAGTGTAAGTGTGGATTACGTGGTTGTCTTGAGACTTATGTTTCTGCTACAGGGTTGAAAAGAACAGTGTATAAATTGCTAGCAGATCATCACGTGGATAGCGAGTTGAGAAAATATAGTTTCGAAGATCTTGATACTAAAATTGTTGGTATAGCCGCTGAGAATGGAGATTCTTTGGCTCAAGAAGCTTTTGATTATACTGGAAAAGTCTTAGGAGCTAAATTGGCAGACTCGGTAAAACATACCGACCCAGAAGCTATTTTCATAATGGGTGGGTTAGCCCAAGCTGGCGAATTAATATTTGCACCCACCCGTAAACATTTAGAAAAAAACTTAATGGAAATCTACAAAGGTAAAGTGAAGATTTTGCCTTCTGAATTGGATAATCAAACCGCACCAATTGTTGGTGCAAGTAGTTTGATTATTGACCGTTTGAATAAAGATGCTAGCAAAGGCGAACTCGTGTAAGTTAGTTACAGTTTGATATTATAGGCTATTGCAAATCCGAAGTAACCGTTGGGTTCATAAGTAACATCATCAGAAAGGTTGCGTGGAATGTTATAGTTGTAGCTGATATAAATACTAAGTTTTTTTGTGTTGAATACTATAGGTAGAGTAAAATAGTAATTCAATAATTCAAAAGTTTCATAATTATTGGTTGTGGTAAAATAAGTGGATAACTGAGCCAATTCTTCGTCAGTAATGTTTCCATTGATGAGGGCTTGTTGGGTTCTATCTAACGTTCGAAGGGGTATGTTGTTGCTTTGAGAAAATTGATAAAGTTGTCTTCTACTCATATTTTCAAACCTTTCAACATTAGTTGGATTTATATATTGAGTGGTGATATTTTCGTTTCCAAAAAGAATGGCAACAGAAGGTAGAAATGATATGCGAGTGAAAGGTCCAAATCCTTTCGTTTTAATATTTCCTGTTACATTCCAAATAAGCCTACTAGCGGTTTCAGTACCGAAAGAATAGGAGTAGTCAACACCTGAATAGAAATATTTGAAATAATGAGTCAAAGCACCGCTAAAAGAATTCGTTAATGTTTGAGTGGAATCTTTATCTGAGTAGAAAGAATGGTCATATGATATACTGTAAGTTGTTTTTTTCTTTATTCTGCCTAGGTATCCAAGAGTCAGCACGCTGAGGTTGTACTTAGGATCGAATTCACTATTCCAGAAACCTGAGATATCAGTGAAAAAACCTGATTTATGATAGTATGAAATGCCTGGTGTTATCCCTTGCTGATCAATGCCAAAATCTCTTCCTGCGGAGGTTACGCGACTAGAATAACCAATCCTAAGTTGTAGTTCTGAATAGTCTGGTTCCATGTTGACTAGGTTGTCAATTAAAGCCATTAATGAAAGAGAATCGGATTCATTGGCAAAAATGGCATCTAATTCAGCATTGAGCGCGTCAAGCTCTAAACGCAGTGAATCCTGAGAGAAACAGGATTCAGTGTTTCCAATCAAAAAGATTGAAAAAAGTAGGATTAAAGTAGATTGTTTCAATAACTAGTTGTTTCGTTTATTATGCATTCGTTCGTTGTTTTCCCTTCTATTTTGCTCTTTATTGCCTTGTTGCATTCTCCTTTGATCCAGTCTGTTTAATAACATTTGTCTAAACTCCCTTTCAGCTTCATTGAGAGACATTAGCTGTCTTGTACTGATAACGTTAAGTAATCGGTCTGAGTATTCGTTTTCAAGTTTTAACTCCCTCTCTTTTGTTTCCCTTCCTAGTTTAAGTAATTCTCTCGTTTCAACTTCAGTTGCGACATCTGGATTATAGCTTCTTCGTGCTTCCTGGAACTGCCGATGATTCTCTCTTCTTTTTACATTGTATTCATTATAAATAGGCCAAAATGCCTGAGCATCTTCTGGTGACAAGCCAAGTCTTTCGCTGATCAATCCAATTTTGGCTGCTTCGATTTTCTCTCTTCCCTGACCTTTTCTACCTGGTCCTCCTTGAGCGAACATATTTGTCAATTGAAAAATGGAGAGTGCAATTGTCAAAAAGGATAACTTTATTATTTTTTTCATGGCATTCTACTTTTAGTATTATTATAATATGTCAGTTGAAAAATCATACTCGGTATAAATAGACTCTAATTCTTCATCTGATAATTGTTCCTCAGATAAGTCGATATAATTATTGGGTTCTCCTTCGCTAAGAAGTGTTTCCACATCAATGACATATGCAATTTCATAAGTGCTTATATCTTCATAATCTAGGTAATCAATGATTTCACTAGATGAAATATCAGCCAATAAATCTACCTCCTGAATATTTGTATTGGGGTAAAACCAAATGCCTACAAAAATAATTATTGCCGCAGCGGTCAAACTCCCTATCCATTGCATTTTATAATCAAAGAAAATAGAAGACTGAGAAGGAGTAGTAATCTGTTCCTGAATCTTTGTAGGCAATTCTTCAAAATACTGTTCTGGTACTTTGAATAGATTACTCTTAGGTAGTTTTTCTATATCAAATTTCTTGTGTTCCATAATATCCCTTATTACGTAGACATCTTTTTATATAAAAGGTTTAATCTGATTTTATACTTTCTTCAATTTTTTTTACTGCCAAGTGATAACTCGCTTTTAACGCTCCAACACTCGTCCCTGTAATTTCTGAAATTTCAGAAAATTTCATTTCATCAAAATACTTCATGTTAAAAACTAACCTTTGCTTATCAGGAAGTTTCAACAATTCTTTTTGCAACCTTTTTTGAATATCGTCTCCATCAATCAAAGGAGAGCACTCCAACTTATCTTCCAGTTCACCTTGAATGTCCTGAATTGGTAAAAAGAATTTGTTTCTTTTTTTCTTTAAAAAATTCAAACATTCATTCGTTGCTATTCGATAGATCCAAGTATACAAACTAGAGTCAGATCGAAATTTGCTCATATTTTTCCAAACTTTGATGAATACATCTTGAACTAAGTCATCAGCATCATCATGGTCGATAACCATTTTTCTGACGTGCCAATAGATTCTCTCCTGATATTCCCTTATCAAAAGATTATAGCCATAAATCTTGCTGTCTTCATGGCTAAGCATGTCAATTAATTCCTGATCTGTCAAAGTAGTAGATTTGGAATGTTAGATGTCGTTTTCATCAAAAGGTTTAATTGAAGCTTAAAAATAAGTGGGCTAAAATCAATTTGTATTTATTTTCTAAATAATATGTTGAATGCCTCAAAGATTATTGCTTCGTTTGACATAACTTTGAGCCCCGTAACTAAGGTTAGGAAACACATCGAATGACATCAACAAAATACATTTTCGTTACGGGAGGAGTGACCTCATCACTCGGAAAAGGAATTATCTCCGCATCATTAGCTAAGTTGTTACAAGCCAGAGGCTTTTCTGTAACGATTCAAAAATTTGATCCATACATTAATGTTGATCCAGGGACATTGAACCCATATGAGCATGGAGAATGTTATGTAACGGATGATGGGGCTGAAACAGATTTGGATTTAGGTCACTACGAGCGATTCTTAAATACACCGACTTCTCAGGGCAATAATGTGACTACAGGTCGCATTTATTATAATGTCATTAAAAAAGAACGTGAAGGTGAATTTTTAGGAAAAACTGTTCAAGTAGTTCCTCATATCACGGATGAAATAAAGAACAACATCTATAAATTAGGAAAAACCGATAAGTATGATTTTGTAATTACTGAGCTTGGAGGTTGCGTTGGTGACATTGAATCATTGCCTTTTATAGAAGCAGTTCGTCAAGCAAGGTTCGAATTAGGACCCACCAATGCATTAAGTATTCATTTAACATTAGTACCTTTTTTAAGTGCAGCGGGAGAATTGAAAACTAAACCTACGCAGCATTCGGTTAAGCAATTGTTGGAAGCGGGTATCCAACCAGATATTTTGGTTTGCAGAAGTGAGAGAAAATTGCCAAATGACCTTAGGCAAAAGATTGCCTTGTTTTGTAATGTACCAGTAAACTGTGTTATTGAAGCACAGGATGCATCATCAATTTATGATGTGCCACTATTGATGCGAAAAGAAAAATTGGATGAGCGAGTGCTTTCGAAAATGAAATTTTCATATAAGAAAGAACCAGGCTTAGTGCATTGGAAAGAGTTTTTAGGGAAGCTGAAGAATCCTACATCTGAAATTAAAATTGCGGTTGTAGGAAAGTACGTAGAGTTGCAGGATGCCTATAAATCGATCAGCGAATCATTTGTCCACGCAGGTGCGACCAATGAATGTAAAGTCCGCGTTGAGTGGTTTTCATCAGAAGATGTTACTCCTGAGAACGGTGATAAGTTATTCAAGGATATAAACGGTATTCTCGTTGCGCCAGGTTTTGGAGGACGAGGCATTGAAGGTAAAATAAGTGCTGTTAAATATGCTCGTGAAAACGATATTCCATTCTTTGGAATTTGTTTAGGTATGCAATGTGCAACCATCGAATTTGCTAGGAACGTACTGGGACATAAGACTGCTAATTCTCGTGAAATGGATGAGAAAACAAAACATGCAGTGATCGACATCATGGAGGATCAGAAAAATCTCAAAGAAATGGGAGGGACGATGCGATTAGGAGCGTATGAATGCAATGTCAAGAAAGGAACGAAAGCATATAATGTTTACGGTCATGCCAAAATTAGTGAGCGCCATCGTCACCGTTATGAATTCAACAATGATTTTATAAAGGCATATGAAGAAAATGGCATGATTGCTTCAGGGATCAATCCAAAAACGGGTTTGGTAGAGATTATTGAACTCAAAGACCATCGATGGTTCATTGGAACTCAATTCCACCCCGAATTAAAAAGTACCGTATTAAATCCACATCCACTTTTCGTAAAGTTCGTTAAAGCAGCGATGGGTTATAAAAAAGACACAATTCAAAATTAAGAATAGATAGAGTAATGGATAGAAATCAAATTGCAGGTTTGGTTGTCATGTTATTATTGATGACAGCGTACTTTCAGTTTTTTGCACCGGAACCACCGGTTGTAACTGAAACCCGTGCTACAGAGGAATTGATACAGGAAGGTGTACAAAATGAATCCATCGTTGAAGCTACAGGTCAAGCTAATTATGCTCCTGAGCAGGATTCTTTGATGAATGCCATGCAGAAGGAACGATATGGAATATTTGCACCCTACGCAGGCAGTGATGAAGAAACTTTTAGCATTGAAAATGAGGTGTTAATAATCACAATGTCATCAAAAGGTGGAGCGGTTAAACAGGTTGAGTTAAAAGACTTCAAAACTTATGACCAACAACCTATGATCCTTTTTGATGAGGGTAGTTCTAAACAGGAAATAATTGTAGCTAGTAATTACAGACCAATAAATATTTCGGAACTGACTTATGATATCAAAAAGTCAAAAAGAAGTGTTTCGGGAACTGATTCCTTGACCGTAAGCTTCAAGCTGGCCTTGGAGTCCGGTAGATACATAGAGCATAAGTACACATTGGGTGGAACAGGCTATGAACTGCTTTATGAACTAAGTTTCGTGGGCATGGATGGTGTAATAGATAATCAGGATATTCAATTCAATTGGGCAAATGACATTAAGAGGGTAGAGCATGCTCTGAAAGATTCAAGAACTAAAACAACCATTAATTATCAGAAACAAAATGGAGATTTTGATGATATAGGTTTTTCTGAAGATGCTGAGTCTGAAACGTTAAATGAGTCTTTGTCTTGGTTTTCATTCAAACAGAAGTTTTTTAATGCTGGATTTGTTGCTCAGAATGGTGTGAAGAGTGCTGCAATTTCCTCATCTGTTGATAAAAACGATACAACCATTGTTAAGTCATTGGTCGTTAATTCTGTTTTGCCAATAGCGGATGTAAAGACTGGAAGTGGAAACTTCAAATATTACTTTGGACCCAACAATTATCAGATCACTAAGAAAGTATATCCAGGTTATTCCGAGAACGTGGATTTGGGTTGGAAGATTTTTAGAGTTGTGAACCAATGGTTGATTATTCCAATTTTCAATTTCCTTGAGAATTACATCTTGAATTATGGAATCATCATTATCATTTTGGTATTTGTAATCAAATTGATGCTGGCTCCATTGACATGGAAATCACATATGTCCATGGCGAAGATGAAGGTCATGAAGCCTGAGATCGATGCGATTAAAGAGAAAAACGATGGAGATGCTCAGAAGACGCAACAAGAGACAATGGACTTATACCGAAAAGCAGGTATCAATCCATTAAGTGGTTGTATTCCGATGCTTTTGCAAATGCCTTTCCTGCTTGCCATGTTCAACTTCTTTCCAAATTCGATAGAACTTAGACAGGAGGCTTTTCTATGGGCGCATGATTTATCTACTTATGACAGTATTTTAGATCTTCCTTTTGAAATTCCATTTTATGGAGATCACGTGAGTTTGTTTACTTTGTTGATGACGGCTTCAACATTGATTTTGACATGGTCAAACAGTCAAATGAACACGCAGATGCAAGGGCCTATGAAGTCCATGCAATACATGATGCCAATTATGTTCTTGTTCTTTTTAAACAGTTTCTCAGCGGGTCTGACTTTCTATTATTTTATTTCTAATCTTGTTTCATTTGGACAAATGTCTTTGTTCAAAAAGATTATTGATGAAGACAAGATTAGAGCTGTCATGGAAGAGAACAGGAAAAAGAATGTCAATAAGAAGAAATCAAAATTCCAACTCAAATTGGAAGAGGCGATGAAAAGTAGTCAAGAAGCTCAAAAGCAGAAGGGCAAGAAAAAGAAGAAATAAGAACTAACCAGTTTTTAAAAAACCTTTTCGTTAGATCGAAAAGGTTTTTTTATGATGTTTCAAAAAGTTCCACCAAAACTGATGCCACCAAACGGGGTAAATTTGCCGTCGAAATAGACGGGTGTAAACCCTATCCTAAATAAGTTTCCTTTGTTATTAATTGAACGGTAACCTAACCTAAAAAGGATCATTTTTTCTTCATCAGGAGAAATTAATGTGATTCCGTATCCCACTTCCACTTTCTTATAAGTAAAGTTTAATTCTATTGGAAATGATATATAATCTGTACCGAGAAGGGGTGCATAACCAATTCCAAGCCTTGGGTTGAAATAGAAGTCTTTTTTAATCGGTATTATTCTTTCATAGTTAAGACTCAAGAGAATTCCATTTCCGAGGAATTCAAAATAAACTGAATTATGAGGGAGAGGATCTGTATCAGACTCTTGCCCTTTAGTCACAAAAGGCAAAGAAAAAAGAAGAATAAAAATAATTGTATTAAATCTCATATTTATTTATTCTAGATAAAAATAATTAATATCTATATGATTATCAATGTATTATAGTCGGTATTGAATAAACCTGATTTTGTGAATAGATTCAAATTCTATTTCTGTAACAAAACTAAATTGATAAATAGTGTGACAAAGTAAGCCCATTCTCTGATTCACTGTTACTATGATTTAAAGGAAAGAAATTGTGCGTGTAATCGAGGTTGTTGAATAAGTGAAGACCCTTAGATTTTTATCTTTAATAAAAATATGGCATTAGGAACTTACTTTTTATATGCATCTGTCATTTATCAACACTCCAATGTGGAGAAGTTTATAACTGACCATAACAATAATGAAAAAACGAAAATTATATTTGCCATGATCATAAAAAGTAAATTGTCTTTTTAGATCAAACATTCACTTAACAATCTAAACTCGTTTATGGGCAAGATCATAGCAATAGCAAACCAAAAAGGTGGCGTAGGGAAAACCACTACTTCTATCAACTTGGCAGCCAGCTTGGCAGCACTAGAATACAGAACTCTGATCGTAGATGCAGACCCACAGGCCAACGCGACTTCTGGTATAGGTGAAGATCCTAAGCAAGTAAAAGCTGGAATCTACGAATGTATGGTAGATGAAGTTGATCCTTATGAATGCATCATCAAGTCTGATATAGAATTTTTGGATTTACTCCCTTCACATATTGATTTAGTAGGAGCTGAAGTAGAATTAGTGGATTATGAAGCCAGAGAAGGCAAAATGAAAACGGTGTTGGATTCAATCAAAGATGACTATGATTTTATAATTATTGACTGTTCTCCATCTTTAGGATTAATAACCATTAATGCGTTGACAGCTGCTGATTCAGTGATGATCCCGGTTCAATGTGAGTATTTTGCGTTGGAAGGTTTGGGTAAATTATTGAATACCATAAAAATCATCCAATCAAGGCTGAATCCAGAATTGGAAATTGAAGGTATCTTATTGACGATGTATGATGTGAGATTGAGGTTGTCCAATCAAGTGGTAGAAGAAGTAACAACTCACTTTAAGTCTATGGTATTTGATACATTAATTCCTAGAAATATTAAACTGAGTGAATCGCCAAGTTTTGGTTTGCCGGCTATTGCTCATGATGCCGATAGTAAAGGAGCGATAAGTTATTTGAATCTAGCTCATGAAATTGTAGCTAGAAATGAAGAGTTCGTTGGAGTAGAATAATTATAAGATAATGGCAAAAAAAACAGCAAGAAAAAATGCTTTAGGTCGTGGGTTAGGAGCACTACTTAACGATTCAGGTACTGATGACCTAATTACCAAAAAACCATTGCGGGAGAGGAGTGCCGTTGCGGGAAGTATTGCTGAAGTAAAATTGGACCAAATAGAGGTCAACCCTTTTCAACCAAGAACAGACTTTGACCAAAAAGCACTAGAGGATTTATCAGAATCAATTAAAGTACAAGGCATTATTCAGCCAATAACTGTAAGAAAACTAAATAATAACGCTTATCAGCTGATCTCTGGGGAAAGAAGATTCCAAGCAAGTAAGTTGGCTGGTTTTAAGCAGATTCCTGCATACGTTCGTACTGCTGACGATCAACAGATGCTTGAAATGGCATTAATTGAAAACATACAACGTCAAGATTTGAATGCGATGGAAATCGCATTAAGCTATCAAAGATTGCTTTCTGAGTGTGATTTAAAACAAGATCAGTTAGGTGAAAGAGTAGGTAAGGACAGATCTACTGTGAATAATTATTTGAGATTATTAAAATTACCACCAGACATACAGGCAGCAGTTCGTGATGGTAAAATATCTATGGGTCACGCCCGAGCATTGGTGAATGTTGAAGATGCGGCAATTCAATTAGATATTCTAAAAAAGACATTGGAAGGGGATCTTTCTGTGAGGAAAGTTGAAGCTTTGGTTAAACAAGCTTCTTATCCAGATGAAAAAGATGATGCTCCAGTACAGAAAGAAACGAGTAAAGAAATAATAAAAGTTCAAGATAAACTATCTTCGCACTTCGGGGCGAAAATTAAGGTCGCCTCCAATGATAATAACAAAGGAGAAATCAAGATTCCATTTGAATCCGTAACGGAGTTGAATCGGATTTTGGAAATTATCGATGCTTAATAAGTTGAATAATAGAATACTTTTATTGACCATATTTGCTCTGTCACTTCAGTCTGTTCATGCGCAAGACGAACAATATGTTGATGTAGACTCAGTTCTGAAAGATGTTCCTGGTATTGAAACTTTTCAAAGTAAATCGAAATTAGATCCCAATAAAGCAACCCTTTATTCAGCTGTTATTCCTGGTTTGGGGCAAATTTATAATAAGCAATATTGGAAATTACCCATTCTTTATGGAGGAGCTATATTAATCGGGCATTATATTAAATATAATAATGATTTTTATAATGCTTTCAGAAATGCTTGGATTGCTGAAACGGACAATAATCCGAATACCGAGAATCCATTTAGCGATTTCCCTACTGCTTCTTTGCAACGTAATGCAGAGCAGTTTAGACGCGATCGTGACTTCTTGATTATTATTGGTGTAGTTTATTACCTATTGAATATTGTTGATGCTCATGTAGCAGCACATTTGATGGAGTTTGATATGAACAGTGATTTGGCAATAACTCCAACCTATCAACAAAGCACACGCTGGACCACGCGGAATGTAGGCCTATCTCTAAGAATTAATTTGAGTAAATAATTATGAAAGTAGCATTAGTGGGTTATGGAAAGATGGGACAGGCCATCGAAAAAATTCTTTTAGAAAGAGGTCATACCATTTCTAAAACGATAAGTATCAATAACCCTGACGACATCCAAAATATTGATAGCGACAATACGGATGTTGCCATAGAGTTTACAGCACCTGAATCGGCATTCGCTAATATTTCAAATTGTTTGTCAAATGGAGTTCCTGTCGTATCAGGGAGTACAGGTTGGTTGGATCAATATATTGAAGTTGAAAAACTTTGTAAAGAGAAAAAAGGGGGCTTTTTCTATGCTTCAAATTATAGCCTAGGGGTTAATATTTTCTTTAAAATTAATCAGGTATTGGCGAAGATGATGAATGGTCATGGATACGAAAGTTCCATGTTAGAAGTACATCATACACAGAAATTGGATGCACCGAGTGGTACAGCAATTACACTTGCTGAAGGGTTGATTGAAAATTTGAAAGAAAAAACGAGTTGGATTAACGAAGCAGCCAACCAAAAGGATCAAATTGGCATTATTTCTGAAAGAAAGGAAAATGTGCCTGGAACACATGTTGTAACTTATGAATCGGATATTGATACTTTAGAAATCAGTCATGTAGCACATAGTCGGAAAGGTTTTGCGATGGGTGCGGTATTAGCTGCAGAATGGTTGGTAGGAAAAGAAGGGGTCTTCTCTATGGAAGATTTACTAAATTTTTAAGAAAAAGGATTACATATATTTGCGAAAATTAATAGAAGAATGAATTGGAAAGATCTGTTTAAAAAGAAGCCAAAAGAGAAAAAAGGACCTGTTAAAGAATGGGTCGATGCAATTGTTTTTGCTGTCGTGGCAGCTACCTTGATCAGGTGGGCTTTTATGGAAGCGTATGTAATTCCAACTCCTTCTATGGAGAATTCTTTGCTTGTTGGTGATTATCTTTTTGTCAGTAAGATAAACTATGGACCAAGGACACCTAGAACACCGTTACAAGTGCCTTTGACACATGCAAAGTTGTGGGGATTTTTAGAAGGTATTCCATCTTACTCAGAAGCTATTCAGTTACCCATGTTCCGTTTTCCTGGGTTATGGGATGTAGAAAGAAATGACGTAGTGGTATTTAATTATCCTCCAGAATTTCAGCATCCTGCGGATTTGAAGACGCATTATATTAAGAGATGTGTAGCAATCGGAGGAGATACAATTGAAGTAAGAGAATCACAAGTCTATATCAATGGGGAACTAGGAGACAATCCTGATGATATGCAATTCGCTTTTCAAGTAAGGGCCTCTAAAAAGATTAATGATAGGGTTTTTAAAAAAAATAATATCTGGGATATTACAAATATCCAAGGTGGATATTATGTTCATGCAAAAACAAAAGATGCAATGAAGTTGAAAGAATTGCCTTTTGTTGAAGATGTTATTCAATTTAAAGAGCCTGAAGGTTATGTTAACCAACGAATTTTTCCAGACGCTTCTAAATTCCCATGGAATGCTGATAATTATGGCCCTTTGGTAATTCCTGCGGAAGGGATGACAATAGAATTAAGCGAAGATATGGTAGCAAAATACGGCTCAACTATTCGTGACTATGAAGGCATAGAAAATGTTGAAGTAAATGAGGGTCTATTATATTTAGATGGAGAATTGATGAAAGAATATACATTTAGCCAAAATTACTATTTCATGATGGGTGACAATCGTCATAATTCTGAAGATTCAAGATATTGGGGATTTGTACCTGGAGATCATGTAGTAGGAGAAGCGGCATTTATTTGGCTGTCTATTGATCCAAATGAAAATTTCTTTTCAAAGATTCGTTGGTCTAGACTCTTCAATGGAATAGACTAATATCACCAGTCGATTTCTTTAATATTGAATGATTTCATATAATCATTGGTTTTGCTAAAATGTTTATTACCAAAAAAACCTTTGTGAGCGGCAAATGGAGAAGGATGCGGGGATTCTAATACTAAATGTTTTTGGCGATCAATGAATGCACCTTTTTTTTGAGCGAAAGCACCCCAAAGCAGATAAACAATATTCTTTTTCTCTTCAGAGATTTTTCGAATGACCGCATCGGTGAATTGTTCCCAACCTTTATTTTGATGAGATCCAGGTTCATGCGCTTGCACTGTTAAAGTGGCATTGAGTAATAAAACACCTTGTTTCGCCCATCGTAATAAATCACCATTGGTAGGTATTGGTTTGCCAAGATCGTCATGAACTTCTTTGAAAATATTCTTTAAAGAAGGGGGGAGTTTCATCTCTGATTGGACTGAAAAACACAAACCATTTGCTTGACCTATGCCGTGATAAGGATCTTGACCAATAATTACAACTTTAGTTTGACCAAAAGGAGAATTATCAAATGCTGAAAAAATATCCTTCGCAGGAGGGAATACAACGCTATTGGCGTATTCATTCTTTACAAAATCTACAAGATTTTTGAAATAATCCTGTTGAAATTCATCAAAAAGTAATCTTTCCCAGCTTTGTTCAATTTTTACGTCCATAATTTTCTTAAATAAAATAAATTGACTTAATTGTATTATGTATGAAGGCATTTAATAGCTTTCAAATTAAGTAAAGATGGTAACCCAAAAAACAAAAGGAATCAAAATTAGTGTGGAAACTGAGTATCAACCTAAGTACTCGAGTCCCAGACAATTTCACTATGTTTTTACATACAAAGTTATCATTGAGAACGAAAGTGAAAATACTGTTCAACTCAAACGTCGGCATTGGTATATCAAAGATGCCGCATATTCGGATAGAGAAGTAGAAGGAGATGGGGTAGTTGGACAACAACCAATTTTAGAGCCAGGTCAAGAACATGTATATGTTTCAGGGTGTAATTTAAAAAGTGGTGTAGGTAAGATGTATGGATCTTATGAAATGGAAAGAGTCATAGATGGAAAAATTATCGAAGTGCATATCCCTGAATTTACAATGATCATCCCAGATCGGTCCAACTAATAATCTGTTCTTGTCGGTATTAATTATTCTGTTTCGTGTCTATCGTTACGTCCATTATTGGCTGTACAAAATGGATGAACACAGTTTGCATAGTCCTTTTGTTTTTAGCTTATATAAAAATTCATTAAAGTCATACAGCAATGAAATACCAATAATTACATCTGCAGAATCAATTCGTAAAAAATTACGGAATGATCACAGAGAAATTGATCTTGCTACATTAGGTAGTCAATCTCAAATAAGAAACAATCAAAAGATTTCATCGATTTCTAGACTAGGTATTTCGAATTTAAAAACTTCAAAAATGCTATCTTCATTAATACAGCATATAGGTGCAAAAAGTGTTTTAGAACTGGGTACATCTGTCGGGATCAATACAATTTATTTGGCAAAGGCAGGTGGCGTTGAAGAAGTAGTCTCTATCGAAGGAAATAAGTCATTAGTTGAAATTGCATCCGAATGTTTCGATGATTTTGGACTTGATAACATTGATTTACAGAATAAGGATGTGGATGTTTGTTTAGATGAATTGTTAGATAGAAAAAGAGAATTTGATTTCGTTTTCATGGATGCCAACCATACGGAAGTCGCAACTAAAAGGTATTTTGAAAAAGTGAGTCAAATTGTTTCTAAGAACTCTATAATAGTATTGGATGATATTAATTGGTCGCCTGGTATGAACAGAGCATGGCAAGAAATAAAAGAATCATCCAAGGAGCAATTGATCGTTGAAAACTATCAATTTGGTATGGTATTTTCTGGCAAGATTCCAGCCAGCGGTTCCTACATTTTGGATTTCTAATTGTTCTTTTTGCAAAGCGACTTTTTCGCTTGTTAAAATGCCTTAATAGGCTATTTTTGCAGGATTAATGTGAATTATGGAAAATATAAAAGAAAATCAAACTAGCCAATCGGAAAACCCTAAAAAGAGGAATGTAGTTATTATCTACATATCATTATTAGCTGGTTTGATTGCCATAGCATTGATTTACATGGTTATAGAAGCGAACAGTCTTCGAGACCAAAACGAGATGACTCAGGAGCAATTAGATCAAGCCTTTAGCGATTTGGATTCAATGAGTTCTGAACTAGATACGAGAATTCTTAAGATTGCACAGCTTGGTGGTGAAATTGATACTTTGATTAAAATTAAGAATCAACTTGAAGAAGAAAAAGTAGCTTTTAGAAAGAAAGCTTATCGTCAAATCAATGATCTGCAGGGAAAAGTTTCTGGTTATAAAGAATTGCTGGTATCTCAGGACGAAGAAATAGCAAGATTGAAAAAGGCAAACGAGGCACTTTTGGGTGAGAATACAGAATTGAAGAGTGAAGCCAATGCACTAAATGCGTCAATAAAGGCTTTGAATAGTGATAGGGAAGAGCTTGAAAACAAAGTTGCGTTGGCCTCCAGATTGAAAATAAAAGGATTGAAAATAGCGGCAATTAGTAGAAACAATAGTGAACGAGTTGGGTCATTTCGAAATAGACATATCAACGAGTTGAAAATAGAATTTGATATTGTAGAGAATAAGGTAGCGCCTATAGAAGGAAAAGAAATCCTTTTGAAAATAACAGGTCCCGATGGAAGTGTGATTTTTGATGTAGCTTCAGGTTCAGGAACTTTTATTTTTGAAAATAGAGAATCATTTTATACAGCTAAAAAGGATATACTTTATGATCGAAATGCTCAGTCCATGAGCTATTTGTATAACAAGGGTACTGATTATGAAATTGGAACTTATATAGTTGAAATATTTACTGATGCTTACCGAATGGGTAAGAGTGAATTTACAGTCAAGTAAACTTTGTTAATAATTCTTTTACTTTTTTCTTTTCATCAAACACTACTTTGAGGCAGCAAATGAGAACTATAACTGCCATTATTAGCAATTGCCCTCCGTCATTATTGAAAGCAATACCAATTGCAAACACATGAGAAAAAATGGCGCCAGTCATTAATAGAATTCCCAATAATCCACCGTACAAAGCTTTTGATGGGATAAAAAGTAAGATAGATGCAATAAACTCTAAAACACCTGTGCTAATTCTGATGTACGATTCGTATTCAGAAGAACCGAGTAATGAAGTTGAAAGCAAGGAAAAAAGTTCTTTGGATTGGTTAAGAGCTGTATCTCCTCCTATACCAAATTTAAAAAAAAGTGTTTGTAATAGAATAATAGCAGCTAAAACCCTAGGTAAATAGTACAAAGTTCTCTTGAAAAACATTTCGAAATCACATTTGGTATTTTACTAAGTTAAGTGGAAAATTATTTCCATTACACTATGATTAACATATATTTAAAGTAGGAACATTAATTACATAGGGATATAAATGGGACTAAGTGAAGATATAAAGCAACCCAAATTTAAAAGTGAGTTTGAAAAGGTTTTAGTGAATCTAATGTTCACTAACAATTGGTTGAACGAACAAGAATTTTATATGTTTAAACCACATGGAATTACAAAACCACAGTACAATGTATTGAGAATATTAAGAGGGCAACAGCCCAAAGCAGTAACAATTAACTTAATCATTGACAGAATGTTGGACCGAATGTCGAATGTTTCTAGAATAGTTGATAAGCTTGTTTTGAAAAATCTTGTAACTCGTGTTCAGAATGACAAAGATAGAAGAGCTGTGGATGTTAAGATTTCTGAAAAAGGAATGGATTTACTAGCCGAATTAGACAAGGATATGGCTAGGTTTATGGAAAAATTAAATGTTCTTGACGTACAAGAAGCAGCTCAAATAAACAGCTTTTTAGATCGATTAAGAGGATCTGATCAGGATTAAATCTTTTTGAGGTAATCCAATATACCAGATAATTTGCCTTTTGGCCTCAATACGACCAACGGAATGTCTAAATCAAATTGAATTAGTTTCTCCGCTTTACTTCCTAAGAATAGTGCAGTGGCACTGGTTAGGCCTTTCGCGCTGATCACGATACCATCTATATGTTTTTCCATTCCGGTCTTTGATATGGTTGCTATTATGTCCTCATGCCTGTCTAGCGTATAAAGCGGCTTAATTTTAAGAGAAGTTTTTATAAAACTTTTCTCAAACTTGACATATTCTTTCTTGGCATTTTCTTCCATTATCTTGGCAAATTCCTTGTAAGTATTTCCAGTATAATGATATCCTGAAGGAACTTGATAGATGTTTTGAGGCACTATAGTAACATCAGGAGCTCCTATGTTCGCAAGCTTAATTGTTTGGTTTAAAGAATCTAGTGATGGTGCTGAAAAATCAATTGGAACTAGAATGTTTTCAATTTTTTTATTGAACCCTTTTGGTAAAATCATCAATGAACAGGCGGCTCTTCTAGCTATTCTGTTAATAATTACCCCACCGCCAGGACGTTCATTCTTACGTCCCATTATAATCAGGTCAATGTCTTGCTTGGCACTGTATTTTAGAATTGTTTTTGTAGGGGAGCCCGAGCCAATATCAATTTTTATTTTGATCTTTTCATTGTCAAAATATTGCTCAATTTTCCTCCCCATATCAGCTTTTCTTTCTTTAATAGCATCTTTAATGATATTCGGAAATTCTGCTCGAATGGCTTTTGGAACATTTACATCTTTTACAACATTGATGAAATCAATCTGTCTTGTGTCATCCATTTGCGAAATAACAGAAGCCGCATAGATTAATTCTTTATCAATGTCTGTACCGTCAAGTGCTACTAAGATTTTATGAAAATGCTGCATGTTAGATTTTGTTGAATAATACGCGTTCTAAATTTAATAAGAAAACCTAAAAGTCCAATGCATTGATGGTATCAACCAACATTTCCATTTGTTCTTTGGAGTGTGTTGGAAAATTGGCGATTCTTATGTGTTTGCCTTTAAATTCACTGTATCCTCCACCAACGATCATTTTTTTATCAGACAATTGTTTCATCAATGATTCAGCACCATTTAAAACTTCACCAACACCAACGGTAATGGATCGATACTTTTTTTCATTGACAAAAGAGTTTAAGCCATCATGCGTGTCATACAAATTATAAATTAGCGCACTCTTATAAAGTGCCTCTTTCCTCATCTGATCTACACCTTTCGCTAGCATGTCCTCAATAACTTTACCAAGTAGGTAGATATTCATCACATTTGGTGTGCAACTGGTTTGACTTTTTTGTGCGAATTTGTCAATATTCAATAAACCATTATATGTATCATGATATTTTCCTTGTGACTTTAATTGCTGTGCCTTATTCAGACATTTTTCATTGTATATCCATACACCGAGCCCAGCAGGAAGTCCGAAACACTTCTGGACCGAAAAGTACATTGAATCGACATGTTGAAGGTCGATATTTGAAATAGGAGCAGAACTAACCACATCTACTGAAATCAATGAATTAGGGTTGTTCTCTCTTAATTTTTTAAAACTCTCTGCTGGAATGGCAGCACCGGTGCTTGTCTCATTTTGAGCTACAGTAATGAGTTCTGTGCTTTCAGGGATATTCGCTACAGTGATATCATTATTCGATCCAGGAGTCGCAATTTGGGCAGATGCATTTTTACCCAAGCTTTGTGCGACTTTATAAAATTTCTCAGAAAAAGATCCATTTACAAAGTGAAATGAATTTTCATTAACAAGATTTTCAATTGACCTTTCCCAAATCTCGGTTGCAGAAGATGTAAAACCAATATTGAAATTATCTGGAACAGAAAGCAATTCTCTTATTCCTTCAATAGTACTTTGGTGCATTTTAACATATTCTTTACTTCGATGGCTAATTGACGGAATATTTTCTTTCAATGCATTTTTGATATGCTGCTCAACAGTAAAGTATAATGCTGAAGGTCCGGGTGTAAAAAATATTTTGCTCATGCTATTTTATGAAGGAGTTAAAATCCGACTTTAATATATGTTGTAATTTTCTTTAATGTAAATACCTTTGCTCATTGCTTTGGGGCTACTAGTTTTTTAAATCAGGAACTATAATTAAGCCGGGTGATGTCAGTGGCTAAATCAGGCCTCATTCCGCTAGTCGGAACCCTTTTTGGGATAACAGTGGACGATTGAATCATTTGAATAGCTCAAATCTTTACTTTTTAGAGATTTAAGTTAACTCTAGCCTCAAAGCTTTAATTCTCTTTCAATGGGTCTTCCTATTAGTAAAGTACCCTGAATTTAATTGTACCTTCTATTTTTTTCAATACAGTCACCACGTCTTTATCGTAATCCCGATCAATATCTGTAATCACATAACCCACCTGCTCATTGGTTTTCAAATATTGTCCCATTACATTGATATTATGCTCTGCAAGAACATTAGTGATTTTGGCTAATATTCCTGGCTGATTCTTATGGACATGTATAAAACGGTGAGCATTGTTTAATGTTGGTAACGTTAGATTAGGAAAATTAACACTGTTGGTCGTTGAGCCTGAATTTATATAATCTATAATTTTGGTTGGAACAAACTCAGCAATGTTTTCCTGTGCTTCAGAAGTACTCCCGCCTATATGAGGAGTCAAGATTAAATTAGGAAGACCACGTAATTCAGAAAGAAACTCATGATCATTACTCAAAGGTTCCTCCGGGAAAACATCCACTGCAGCGCCGATGACTTTTCCGTTTTCAATATTTTCTTTTAACGCGTTGATGTCTACAATATGACCTCTTGATAAATTCAAGAATATGACTCCTGGTTTCATCATGTCAAATTCTTTTTTTCCAATAAAATTTTTGTTTTCAGGTCTTCCGTCAACATGAAGTGAGATGATGTCCACTGTGTTCAATAGTTTTTCCAAACTCTTGCATTTAGTGGCATTCCCCATAGCTAACATTTCATCTACATCATAGTAGTATACATCTATCCCCATGGATTCAGCAATGACAGAAAGTTGTTTGCCTATGTTACCATAACCAATGATACCCAGTTTTTTATTTCGAATTTCAAAACTGTTTTTCGCTGATTTGTCCCATTTACCTGAATGCATTGAGGCTGCCTTATCTGGAAGGTTTCTTATCAACATGATCATTTCTGCGATAGCCAATTCTACGACAGAACGTGTGTTACTGTAGGGTGCATTAAAAACAATGATTCCTTTATCAGTACACTCCTCCAGGTCAATTTGATTAGTGCCTATACAAAATGCACCAATGGACATCAATCGATTCGCATTGGCCAATACTTTTTTCGTGACATTTGTTTTTGACCTAATGCCTAGTATCGAAACATCTTTAATCTTTTCGGCCAATTCATCCTCAGTTAGACCGGCTGAATATATTTCGAGTTGATAACCCTCTTCTTCGATTATTTGAGCCGCCTTTTCGTGGACATTCTCAAGTAATAATACTTTTATTCTATTCTTAGGATAAGATAAAGCTCGTTCCATTTTATTGTGATATAGTATTTCGTCGAGTGAAGGAGCAATAAAGTCTGCATGCTCCATGACATTTTTTCGTTCTACATTTTCAGTAAAGGCATAAAATCTATTCGCCTTTCCTTCTTTTCTAATTTCGTAATCATTGTATCCATCCCCAATGACATAAATTTCTCCTTCTAAGTTCAGAGATTCAATGAGTGCAGGTTTTCCTTTGCTCTGGGAAAGTATGTTATCTTGATCAAACCCAATAATGTTACCACCTTCATCAAATTGAAAAGTGTTGGCAAACACGTTTCCTTCTTTGATTCCAAATTTTTTCACGATAGGGTATATGAATTCCTTAAAACCATTCGAAATTATATAGATAGAATTCTTGTTGGTTTCCAAAAAATCTTTGTTTCTTATGAATGATTTTGAAACTAGTTTTTCAAGTTTTTCAATCAAATGAGGCAAGTGAGACCTATTAGCCTTTAGTAAGGACAGTCTTTGCTCTAGTGATTCTCTAAAAGATAAACTTCCGCCCATAGCTTCATTTGTGATTGATGCTATTTCACTAAGCACTGATTCTTTAGTCGGCTGATTCTCAAGTACAATTTCGCATAAAACATCCAAGGCTTCTACTTGTGTAAAAGTGCTGTCAAAGTCTATTACAAAATTCCTGTTTTGTGCTTTAATCATATTTTCCCTCAACTAATTACACCAAAGTTTTAATGGCATTAGAAGAGTGTTCAGTTTAGGAACGCAAAAATATTTTTATTGTGTGAATAATCATCGATTAAGTCTTAATTTATCACAGATAAGTATTAAAAATATTAAGACCATGAATTAAACTTTATCAAAAAAAGTTGAAATGTAAATTATGGATTGATCTAAGATTGGATGTTTTCTGTTTAATGAAGGAAATTATCTCGGTATGCTCATTTATACTGAGCTAAGTCTTTTCCAACTTGTTAATTATTTGTATATTGGAAGCATTTTAGAAGCGATCTATAATTGTATTTTTACTTTACCAGCTAGGTATTACAGAATTAATTTTATAACCTAAATAAACTTTTTGAAAATGGGTATTCTTGACCTTATTACTCTTCTAATATTTTTAGCCGCAGTATTTACATTGGTAAATATTACACTGCTAAAATTACCTTCAACTATCGGTCTTATGGCAATAGCCTTAATGTCCTCAATTATCATTGTTGTAATGGGCATTGCTTTTCCGACCATAATGAGCGGAGCAGGTCACATAGTTGAGGAATTTGACTTCAAGGAAGTGTTACTTAATGTGATGTTGAATTTCTTGCTTTTTGCAGGAGCGTTATCTGTTGATTTAAGTAAACTCTTAGAAGAACGGATACCTATTATTGTTTTAGCGACATTGGGAACGCTTATGTCTACATTTATAGTAGGTGGACTAATGTGGTATGGATTTCCATTGCTTGGAGTTGAAGTAGAGTTCATCTACTGCTTGTTGTTTGGAGCACTAATTTCACCAACAGATCCTATTGCAGTTTTATCCCTTGTCAAGAAATTCGGAATTTCGAAAAACTTAGAAATTAAAATTGCAGGAGAGTCCCTATTCAACGATGGAGTGGGAGTTGTTATTTTCTTAACCATATTGGGCATTGCTGGTGCAGGAGGTTCTCATGGAGGAGGACACGAAGAAATTACTGCTTTTAGTGTTGCTAAACTATTTGGGATCGAAGTAATTGGAGGAGTATTGTTAGGAGCTGTATTTGGTTACTTAGGATTTCGACTTTTAAATTTCATTGATAATGATCATGTGGAATTGGAAGTTCTAGTGACATTGACATTAGTGATGGTAGGAGGTAGAATTGCTGAATTGATTCATGTATCAGCACCTTTAGGAATGGTTGTAATGGGGCTTTTTATTGGAAATGAGGGTAGAAGTGAACACTTGGCCAACGCAACAGGCGAGTATGTCTATAAGTTTTGGCATTTATTGGATGAAGCATTAAATGCAATTTTATTCATATTAATAGGCCTTGAAGTTATTGTTATTGCAATGGACTTCAAAATGGAATATTTGTATGTAGCGCCAATGGCAATTGTCGTGGTACTTTTTGCACGCTTTTTAGGAGTATCAATTCCTGTAATTGCCATAGAAACGCTGACTAAGAAAAAATTTGAGAAAAAGTCCATTATAATATTAACGTGGGGAGGTTTAAGAGGTGGAATTTCCGTAGCTTTGGCCCTTTCATTGTCAGATGCTATACCAGCTAAAGACATCATTGTAGCAGCTACTTATGCTGTTGTTGTATTCTCCATTCTGGTGCAAGGATTGACAATTGAAAAAATAATAAAGAATTAAAGTAAGACACTAGGAATAAATTATTTGTAAATGAAACTAAGTTTAGCAGAAGGTTTAATGCTAATTGCACTTGATGATGAAGAAGGAAGACTTTTGTCAGCAGCAGAGCATTCTATCGATCATGGTTTATTGGCAATTGTCATTTTGGAATTATCACTTATCAAAAGAATTGGCTTTGATGGTGATAAATTAGTCATTAAGGATTCAACCGGTACAGGAAATAAAGTATTAGATAGTGTGCTTAATGCTTTAGGCGGTGGTGGTGACACTGTCGTTAATACAATCAAGAAAATGTCTCCAAGTTTTGATAAAATTCAGGATGATGTAATTGAACTTTTGGTTCAAAGAGGTATTTTAAAAGTAGAATCGACAAAACTTCTATGGATACCAGTATCTGAGAGAATGGACAATGCCAATTACGCATTTGAACAAGAGATTAGAGATACTTTGAAAGCTGTAGTACAAAAAGGACAGAAGGCTTCTCTTGCAATTGTTGTCTTAATGTCAATTTTAAATAATTGTAAAATTCTCGGTGAAGTGTTTAGAGAAAAGGATGAATTAATTGATGCTGTAAAAGTGGCTAAAGACATCACTACTTCAGCAGCAGTTGACCCGCAGACTCAAGTCGTATTGGAATCCCTTAAATCACATTTTGCTACATTGTAAGGTTAGAGCTTATATAGAATAATTGATAGATAGAAGAGCTGAGAATAATTTCTCAGCTTTTTTTATTCACCTTCCTGAAAGTAATACGGACTTTTTGACTGGTTAAGATAATAGTTAAATAAGTCGTCCGCATATTCTGTAGTCGCTTCTACAGAGGTATTATTCATTTTTGCAGAAACCTTAATTTGAAATTCTAGAAGTGTTTTAAGATAAGCTTTAATTGAATCTTGATTATTCTTTATGTCGGTTCCTTTTAAAGCCATAAACCCAAATCCTTCATGGGGGTTATTTCTATCCCTTTCTAGAATAAAGTACTCACTGCCATCGATTGCTACTTTGTCAAAATGGTAATGTATGTCCTCATGTATCTCACTAAAATTTGGTCCATCATTGGAATTCACATCTCTATTTTCACATGCAACAATGCTTAAAATAAATAGCGGCAAAAATATTTTTTTTCTAATCATCTCAGTGCTCTCTAAAGTATCCTTCTTGTACGTTGAACGCTTTTTGAATAGACTCAAAAGAATTTCCATTCACGATGATAATTAAATAATCACCTAGTTTTATCTCAAATTCTTGCAGAGGATTTTTAATAATCCTTCTTTTCCCATTCTTGTCTCGTTTAACCATTCCAATTAATATCCCATTATACCGAGATTTTAGATCACTGAAGGATTGGTGATAACCTTTATTTAGATAAGGGTTGTCGTAAGTAACAAGAAACTGCTTGATATCATAATCAGTAGGCGTGTGAGCAAATGACATAATATCTTCTGTGTAGGATGCTACATCTGGTTCAAACATATAACTTGCCAAAATCTTGGAAGATATCTCATGTGGAGAAATCGCATTTGTGACTCCAGCATTGATGAATGTAGTTTTTAGATTAGCATTTTCCAGTGTCACTACAAACTCTAAATTGCTAATTATTTTCTTCATATTAAGAATGAAAACTAGCTTCTCAGTATCATCCTTAAGATTAACAAAAACAACAGAGCTCTTTTCAATGTTTGCTTTTTTCAACATTTCGATATTTTCAAAATCTGAATACAGCGTAAATACTTTTTTCTTTTCAAAACGCTCATGAATGATTTCTATGTCATCCTTGTTGTTTGTCACTATGGCGACGTCTTTATTGGCTCCTATAAGTTGCTCTGTGACCATGTTTCCAAAATCACTCCAGCCTACCATAACCACATGGTTTTCAAATACAGTTCCGTTATAACCAAGCATTTTATTTTGTTTAAAGGTTGTGATCAAATTTGCGAATTGTCCAATTAAAAAACCATAAATACCGATACTTAAAAACACGAAAACGAAGCTAACGTACCGACCAAACATAGTTACGGGATAAATATCCCCATAACCGACTGTAGTCAATGTAGCAATAGTAAACCAAAACCCATTTGCATAATTAGTTATTGATGCTTGAGCACTATCACTTTCAAAATGAATCAATAAAGAAATCATTAAAAAGTAAACGACAAGTACTGCAATCGCACCTCCTACAAATCGATATATTCTATTTTTTTCTGATGAATTAGGCATCTAAATTTTTGGACTAAATGGATTCATGAAGATATCCAAATTTGAATAGGAATTGAAGAAAGAAGAAGATTTTTATTTACAAAAAAAAGCTCCAGAACAAATTCTGGAGCCTGAAGCATTTTGAGAAAAATTAATTATAAAACAAAGTTCAAGTTTGTAGAATTAATAATCCTGCCGATTTTATTCAAAATTCTGTCATACACAATGAAATCATAAGGAAAAATAGGGTATTTAATCTTATAATATATCAACTGGTTTTTTACCAAACCTTGATTTGAATTGGGTATTAAAGTGACTAACATTATTCATGCCTATATGAAGTGCGGCTTCTGATGAAGTACTTATCTTCTTGTCAAGCATTAATTTTTTGACATACTGGAGCCTATATTCTTTGATATAGTCAAATGGGGTAGTGCCAGTTAATTTCTTAATCATTCTGAAAAATTTTCTTTCACTGACAGCAATTTCAGATGCGAGGTATGGTACGGTCAAATTTGGGTCGTCGATTTTTTCTAAAATCATGGAGTCGACTTTATCCAACATGGACCTTTCGATATCATTTAGGGTTTTTTTATTGTTGATAAACCTAGTATTTTCATCATCATTGTTCCATTTTGATTTGCGTTCAAGAAGATTTTTTATCCTTGATAAAAGTTCGTTTGATTTAAATGGTTTGTGCAAAAAGTCATTTATTCCTTGGGAAAGTACCCTTTCTTTATCCTCTTCAGAATTTCTTGCAGATAGTACCAACACTGGTATTTTGGAAAGTAATTCATCCTCACTGAGCCTTTCCAATAATTCAAAACCATCAAACCAAGGCATCATCAAGTCTGTTGTAATTAGATCCACTTGTTTTGATGCCAATACTTTTAGTGCTCGTTTTCCATTAGATGCGGTGAGTACATTGTAATGTGGTTCTACAATGTCTTGAATATATTCGCGAATTTCAGGATGGTCTTCCACTAATAATACGGTTTGATTCTTTTTCTTGGTATCAATGCCAGGACTTACTATAATGGGTCTATCTTCAACATTGATCTCCTCAATATCTTGGAAGAGCTCTCTAGTATCTTGGCTGTAATCCAATGTATGCAATTTGAATGTTTTATCATCATTGACACCTCTATGAAGAGCCAATGAAATAGTAAATTTTGTTCCTATTCCTACCTCGCTTGAAACACGTATTTTAGCCCCATGTTTATCAATGATTTCCTTGACTAATGCCAAACCTATGCCAAATCCTTCTTGAGTTTTGTAAGTAGTTGTTGGTGCCTGATAATAACGTTCAAAAATATAAGGTACATTTTCTTTAGGTATTCCTTGACCTGAATCAACAATGGACAACTCCAATTGATCATCCCTTGAATCTAATTCAACATTAACAAAATCATTCTTTTTAGAATGTTTCAATGCATTTGTAATTAAGTTGAAAAGTACTTTTTCAAATTGATGATGGTCAATATTAACAATAGGATCAAAGTCAATTATATTCTTTTTAATGTAAGAAAGTTTTACACCTTTGATTGTTGCCATCGAATGGAACATAGAAACAAAAAGACTTAACATTTGATCTATGTTGATGTATTTTTTGTCAATTTTTAACTGGCTGTCCTCAAGTTTTATTAATTCATTAATTTCATTGGTCAAATGAATAATTCTTCGACCATTTTGCAATCCAATTTTCAATTGTCTTTCTCCTTTGTTTGTTAAATGAATATCCGGACTTTCAAGAACTTGTTCCATGCTACCCATAATTAAAGAAAGAGGAGATCTTAAATCATGTGATATATTGGCGAAGAAACGTGATTTAGCAGCGTCTAACTGAAATAACCTTTCGGATTGTTTTTTGTTAAGAGCAGATAATTTTTTATTAGCGATTAAGGATCTATAGATGATTAATGCAATAAGGATGAGGAATATAATACCTATGATTGCTACATATATCAGTGTATTTTGCAATTGAATAGTTTGATTATTAATTTCTTTTTCCTGTTTAAGTATGGAAACTTCATTGGCCGCATCTGATCTCATTCGTGTTGTCAAAATGCTATTATTAATTCTATGTTTTTCAACAGAATCTTTAACGGGTTTGTATTTTTCTAAAGTTGAAATTGCATCTTTATATTTACCCAAAGCGACATACGAATTATATATTTGATCAGAAAAGTTTAATACTGCATTTAGGTTTTTTTGTTTTTCAGCAATACCAACATATTTAAAGCAATATTTTAATGCGTTTTCATATTGACCTTCTAAATGATAGAGTTCAGCCAGTAAAACGGATGCTTCTATGATGTTCTGAATGTCATTTGATTCTTCACTTAGTTTTATCGCTTTCAAATAATGCTCTTCTGATTTAGGGTAGTTTTTTGTTCCTCTAAAGAGCCATGCCAAATTCCTATAAACATAAGCTTGTCCCTCTATGTCATCGAATTTTATTGCGATTTGTAAAGCACTGTCTAAATATAATTTTGCTTTCTGGAATTTTTCTAGGAAAATGTGGCTCCTAGCTATATTTGAATATGCGTTAGCGTTATTGGTGGCGCCATTTTTTTTGGATAATTGAAGACCTTTGTTGTAAGTTTCGATAGCTCCATAATAATCTTCTATATCCATAAGGATCAATGCGATGTTATTTTCTGCATAGATCTGCATCCTTACTAACCCTAAATCCTTGTAAGTATTACTGGCCTTGAGATAATAATCCATAGCAATACTATACTCATTCATATAAACAAAACAGTTCCCTAAGTAGATATATACTTCACCTAACTGGTATGTTTTTTCTTCTTCATTAACTAGAGAGATATACTTTTTTCCATTTTTAATTGAGCTTAAATAGTCTGTTGACAAGTAATAGATTCGTAATTTTTGGTAGGACCAATTGATTTTGTATTTTTCTGCCCAATCTTTGTAATTCTCTAGTCTTTCAATTTCTGTTATAGCCAATTCATAATTACCAATGCTTATTAATGAATCCAGTAATTGATCTTCGATAAAAAAAAGAGCGTTTTCCTTTTTACTAATACTGGAAATCTGGGCAGATGACCCAAAATTCATTAGAGTAATAAATAATATTAAGATCGCGGTTAGTTTCAATTTTGCTGGTTGAAATTAATTCTCTCAAAATGCTAATAATGTTAGGTCAAGCTATTGACCCGATGGAGTTGGCCCAGGCTCAACAGGAGGTTTATCTGGTTTTGATCCACCACCACCTTTTGTTTGTTTGTAATATTTCATAAAACTTACTTTTTTTTGATTAACAATTTTGTTGTAAAATAATCATAAATCGTGTTTTTTGACATTGGAATACTTAATCTTTTGAAGATTAATTTTGGTTTTTAATTGTGAAAAGGTGCCCAAGAGTCAAATCATTTTACTTTCTTTTGCGTAATAAGTTTATTTCAGTAAGAGTTAAGTCTTGTACCATATGAATATTCGAATATTGAGATTGATAGGTGTTTTATTTCTTATAATTTTTTGTGTTAATCATGAAACATTAGGACAAGAAAAACCTTCGTATAACATTGAAATAGAAGTTGCTGGCTTGACGGATTCTATCGCATATTTAGGGTTTCATTTTGGTGAAAAGAAATACTTGCAAGACACCTCTCAAGTGGTCAATGGACGAGTGGTTTTTCAAAGTGAAAAAGATTTAAAAACAGGCCTATACTTTTTATATGGTAAAGGGTTGTATTTGGAATTTGTTGTAGATGAGACTGATTTTACACTTAAAACCTCAACTACGGACTCATATGGGAATATGGAAGTTAAAAATTCACCATCAAATGAATTGTTCAGAGATTTTCAATTGATGATGGTGAATCACCAAAATCAACTTAAAGAGATCACTGGAAAACTAGATTCTACTTCAATAAAAGAAGATTCTGTAGCGACTTTTAATGAAATTAAGCTGTTGAACGAAAGGAATAGAATTGATCGGGATAGTATGGAATTAGTTGCCAATGAAACCTATGTTGGCCAAATATTGAAAATGATGAATTTGAATCCTGAATTAAGATTCAAAGGAGATTCATTGAGTGTTGAGCAAAAAAGAGATCAATACAATGCATATCGAAAAACTTATTTTGATGAATTGAACTTTAACAGTGAAGGCTTATTAAGATCTCCGATTTTTCATGCGAAATTGATAGAGTATGTAGATAAGGTGACTTTTCAAAATCCAGATTCCATCATTGTATCAATTGATGAATTGATGATAAAATCAAAAGATAACGAAGAACTCTATCGTTATATATTGAGTGTAATGTTTCAAAGGTATCAAAATCCGAAAATCATGGGGATGGATAAGGTTTTTGTTTATTTGGGACAAGAGTATTACTTAGGAGGCAAGGCAACTTGGGCGGATGAAAAAATGTTGAAGGAGTTGAAAGATGAATTAGTCTTTCATGTGGAGAATCAAATTGGGCTAAAAGCACCTCAAATCTATATGCAGGACACATCTAATGTGCAGTCAGATTTATATGGGATTAATGCTGACTATTTGATTTTGTACTTCTACAGCCCAACTTGTGGACATTGCAAAAAGAAAACACCTGTATTAAAGGATGTTTATGATAGACTGGATGGAAAAATAGAAGTGGCTGCTGTTTGCACAGATACAGATGCCGATAAATGGAAAAAATTCATCAGAGATCTAGATTTAAATTGGCTGAATTATGCCGACATGGGTTATAAAAGTAATTTTAGAACCCAATATAATGTCAGAAGTACTCCTGTTCTTTATGTACTTGATAAGGATAAAAAAATCATCGCTAAAAAATTAGATGTAGAACAAGTAGAGAAGTTCATCGAAGATCAAATAAGACTATCTGAAATGACCAAAAGCTAGTTGAATGAAAACTTAGGTATTTCTTGCAGTTATATTTCGCTAAAACATTTCTGAATTAATCGTTTTAATTTAATTTCGATTCAAATTAATTAATAAAATAAAAATATAATGATTGAAGAATTCAAAACACTAAGGGATGATGAGATAGAGGTTTTGTTGAATGCTCCAGTCTTGGTATCAATTCTTATTGCAGGTGCGGATGATAAAATTGATAATTCAGAAATTAAACAGGCTGTGGAAATTGCAAATAACAAACAATCAAGAGCGCGCGAACAATTGGTAGATTATTACAAGGAAGTGGGTACTACATTTTATGACAAATTTGTAGCATATGCAGCTAAAATGCCGAAAGATGCGTCAGCTAGATCTGAGCAGATCACTCAGGAATTAAGAAAGTTGAATCATATCTTACCCAAGATTGATAGGAACTTCGCGATTAAGTTGCATGCCAGTTTAAGAGATATGGCCAAGAAGGTTGCTGAAGCATCTGGAGGATTATTAGGTTATATGTCTGTGAGTTATGAAGAAGCTAAGCTGATGGAACTAAGAATGATTGATGACCCTCAAGAATATAGAGACTAATCAAAAAGGTATTATTGTTAACGCCTCTCTAATACTAGAGAGGCGTTTTTATTTCTAAATAGTGATAAATTCAAGTAGCATCGTTCCACCATTGCGCATGGCTTTTGTCATGTGGCTATTGTTTACTTTTCAATTCTTTACGGAAATTGACTTAGGTTTTTTAGGTGTTTACCCCAGAGAGATTTCAGGGTTTATAGGTGTTTTCTTTTCTCCTTTAATTCATGGCAATATTTCTCATATATTGTCAAATACTTTTCCACTTTTATTTTTGGGAACTACAATTTTTGTTTTCTATCCTAAAGTTGCGACATGGGTATTTGTGAATTGCTACTTATTAACGGGATTACTCGTATGGATCTTCGGTAGGTCTTTTTATCATATAGGAGCTAGTGGGCTTATTTATGGCTTGGCATTTTTCTTGATTCTCTTAGGGTTTTTCAGAAAGGACAGAAAATCACTCTTAATATCTATCATTATTGTTCTTCTTTATGGCGGTATGATTTATGGAATCTTACCTGACAATTCTGATGTTTCTTGGGAATCACATCTGTTTGGAGCAGCAGTAGGAGGTGGGCTGGCTTTCTTTTACCGATTTTCAAATAAATTGGATTGAACTATAAATTCATCACAAAACCATAAATGTTTCGAGCGTAAGTGGATTCGTTTACTTTAAAATTATCCATGTGACCAGATTTCTTAAACCGAATCAATTCTTTATTCTCTAGGTTCGTAGCGTCAAGAAGGTTTTGCATGTCATCATATGAAAAAAGATAATTTCTATCTCCATGCAAATAAAGTACACCTCTCAAATCTGGACCTGGTTTTCCTTTAACAACATCAAAAGTACTATAGTCAGAATGTTCGATACCAGAAGGAAGCTTCATAATTGCTTGAATTTCTTTGAACTTGGTTTTTAGTATTGTGAAATCTATAAATGGATCATCGCAAATAATGCCAGTTACATCATGCCTGTCAAAGCCATGTGTAATTGAGATTCCACCACCTATTCCCCAACCATAAGCGATAATCTCATGATGAAATCTATTCGAGCAGTATTCTACCACAGCATCAAAATCAGTGAAGAATTCCTTATATACATACTGTAGCTTATCTATATTAAATTCACTGCTAGTTCCATAACCACGGTAATCATAAGTGATTACGCTGAAACCATATTGTACTAAAATTCTAACTCTTTCCAAGTAATCTCCCATATTCCCAACGCCATCGTGACTTATGATCATAAGCTGGTCTCCCAGGTTTGATGGGAAATACCATGCCTGTAAAGTTGCACCATCTTTCGTAGTGATCTTTACATCCTCAAATTTCATTTTTTTATCATGAGGAGTTGATTTGTATGACTTAGAAGGGTTTAATGCAAGGACGTCAATCGAAATTATAATAAATAGAAGTAATGATAAAAGAAGGTGCTTGAACCTCATTGTTGAATTGACTGTTTAATATGTGTGAATTAAATCACTTTTTAAGCAAGATAAAAATCAATATCCATTTAATCACTTACAGGGTATTCTTTTCAGTGTATTTTAAACTTTTCAAATGCTTTATAACAATGCCATCTGATGGTGAAAAAAGAAAAGCTAAAAAGAACAGAAGTCCAGCAATAGTTGACATTGCACCTGCAATGGAAGCGTCCAACCATGCTGCTAAATAGTAGCCTAAAATTGAAACAATTATACCTAATGTTATAGTTAGAAACATCATGATTTTGAAATCATTAGTTAATAAATAGGCAGTGGCAGGTGGGGCTATCAAAAGCGCCACGACTAATATCGCACCTACGGATTCAAATGATGCAACTGTCGTCAAAGAAACAGCGCCCATCAACATATAATGCCAAGTAACGGTTGAGATTCCGATGGCTGTTGCAAAGGCTGGATCAAAAGTTGTTAAATGAAGCTCTTTGTAGCCTATTATGACAAAAAGAACAACCAACACCAAAACGAATGCTGATACATACAAAACTCTAGGCCCTATGATGATTCCAGAATCTAAGATCCAAAGATCCAAAGGTACGTAGGCAATTTCTCCATGCAATACGCAATCCTGATCCAGATCTACTTCGCCAGCATAAACAGATATTAGAATTACCCCAAGGGCAAATAACCAAGTAAATGTCACACCAATTGAAGCATCTGCTTGCAGGTTACCTTTTCGGTGAAAAAATTCTATTAGAAATGTGGTAATTATACCTATAACTCCTGCACCCAAAAGCATAACAATTGAATCTCTATTTCCGCTGATTAAAAATGCAATAACTATGCCTGGCAATACGGCATGAGAAATAGCATCTCCAACCATTGACATTTTTCTGAGCATGAGGAAACATCCCAGAATACCGCATGTAATGGCAACTAAAGATCCGGTGGTTATGATATAAAAAGCATCCATTATTTAGCAGTCATTTGATCGTAAGGAATACTTGATTCATGAGGGTCACTGGTAGGGTAATCTAATAAGCTCTCTAATCTCTTTTCTAATTCTGGTGTTAAAATATGCTCTATGTTGTCAGCGTCTTCATGTACATGGTCAGGAGCAATTTTTAAGTATTTTGTCAAATACACCTCCCAAAGCCGGTGGAGTTTTACAATTCGCCTTCCTTTCACTGCACCTTCTTTCGTTAGAAACCAAGTACCATTTTCCCTCTTAACGAATCCTTGAAGGTTGAGTATTCTCAGTCCTCTTCTCAATGATTTCGATTTGAAAGGTCTTTTTTTCAATATTTCATTTTGAGATCTAGGTCGAAAAAAGTCTTTTTCCTGCTCACCCAATTGATAAAAAAGTTTCAGAATATTTTCATTCAATATTTTCCTTCGAATTTTGGCTTGTAAAAAGAGTTTGTACAAAATACCTCTATGTGGGGCAAGCATAAAAGATGATATTGCAATGATTGATATGACCATCACAATCCATGGGCCAGTAGGCATAGCTGGCATTGCATAAGAAATAAATGCACCGCTGATACCGGAGAACGCCCCAAATAGGGCAGCAAGAAACAGCATGATTTTAAGCTTGTCTGTCCAAAACCTTGCAGCAGCTGCTGGAGTAATTAGCATAGCAGCCATTAACACGACACCCACTGCTTGAATACCAGTTACTACAGCCAAAACCGTTAGGGTAGTTAATGCTAGTTCTAGTCTTTTGACAGGGAATCCAATAGACTGAGCAAAAGATTCATCGAATGAAATCAGAGTAAATTCTTTGTACAGAAACAAGACACAAAAAAGTAGAAAGAAACTGATAACGCTAAATATCATAAGGTCAAAACCTACTAAGGCGGCCGCCTTTCCAAATAAAAAGGAATTCAAACCGGTTTGCGCTGCATTTCCAGAATGCTGAATCATAGTCAATAATAAAATCCCTACGCCAAAGAATACAGACAGAATCAGGCCAATAGCAGTATCTTCTTTTATTTTTGATTTTCTACTAATCACATCAATCAACACCAGTGATAACCAACCCGTGATAAATGCACCTATAACCAAATAGATAGGATTCTTGGTACCTGAAAGAATGAAAGATAAACAAACACCAGGTAAAACAGCATGGGCTACGGCATCTCCCACCAATGCTTTTTTCTTGAGGAATGTAAAACATCCTACCAAAGCTGAACTGACGGCTAATAAGACAGAACCACCCGTAACATATCGGATATTAGGGTCTTCAAATGAAAAGAAGGAGAGGAGATCTTCCATTTTAAGTTTTGTCTCTGGTTGGAAATCCCTTTTTCTGTAATAAGTTACCTACATCTGCCAATATCGTAAGTTTCCCGCCATAGGTCTCTTGTAATAGTTCTTGCGTAAAGGCTTCTTCAATTGGTCCTGAAGCCACCAATCTTGTATTTAATTGCACTACCCAATCAAAATACTGCGTGACTGTTTGTAAATCGTGGTGTACGACAACCACCGTCTTACCTTGTTCAGACATTTTTTTCAATATATTGATGATGGCTTTTTCAGTAGCTGCGTCTACACCAGCAAATGGTTCATCCATGAAATATAGATCAGCATTTTGTGCCAATGCTCTGGCTAGAAAAACACGTTGTTGCTGACCACCTGAAAGTTGGCTGATTTGCCTATTGGCAAACTCTAACATTCCTACTTGGTCTAATGCATAATCAGCAGCTTCAAAGTCAGCTTTCCTAGGTCGTTTGAAGAGACCTAGATTGGCATACCTGCCCATTACCACAATTTCTCTGACAGAGGCAGGGAAATCCCAATCTACAGATTCTCGTTGCGGTACATAGCTTAACTTATCTCTTATATCATTGATAGGTTTTCCAAATAACTCAACCCAACCACTACTCAATGGCACTAAATCCATAGCGGCCTTAATCAATGTAGATTTCCCAGCACCATTTGGACCAATTACGCCTACCAATGCCCCTTTTGGTAATGTTAAGTCAACTCCCCAAAGTACTGGTTTCCTACTGTAGGTCACTGTTAAATCATGAATCTCTAGTATTGGGTTGTCGACGTTTTTAATCATTTCAATGCATTTACTATGGTCTGTACATTTTTATGAACCATTCCGATGTAGGTCCCTTCAAATTCACCAAAAGGACCCATGGCATCAGAGTAAAGACTACCACCGATTGAGACTTGATGTCCTCGCTGACTACAGCCTTCTACTACAGCATTAATGGCTTTTTTAGAAACAGAAGTTTCGATGAATACTGACTTTATTTTCCTATCTACAATGAGGTTGACGAGTTGAGAAATGTCTTTTAATCCTGGTTCTGATAAAGTGGAAATACCCTGAAGACCATTAACTTCAATTTGATAAGCATCACCGAAATAACCAAAAGCATCATGGGCTGTGATTAGTAATCGTTGTTCTTCTGGAATCTCTAAAATGGAGGATTTAACACTGATATGAAGCGAATCTAATTGGTCCATATATTTAAAAGCATTTTTCTTATAAAGGTCCCGATTAGCACTGTCCAGATTTATCAAGGTTGTAGCTATGTTTTGAACTGCCTTTTTCCAAAGGGAAACATCAAACCAAATATGAGGATCAAAAGTATCTTTATAAGTTTCACTTTCTCGAAATAATGAACTTGGAAGTCCTTCAGTTATCGCATGAACAGGTTTTTGCCTTGATAATTTTTCGAAAACATCTCCCATTTTCCCTTCAAGGTGAAGTCCATTGTAAACTATTAAATCCGCATTTTGAAGTTTGCTAATATCTCCTTGTGTGGCTTTATATAAATGTGGATCGACACCAGGTCCCATGAGTGCTTGCACTTCGATTTCTGAACCTCCTATATTGAGAACCGCATCATAGATCATTCCAGTTGTGGTCACAATTTTTAATTTTCCATTTCTCTCATTCTTTGTTTGTTTACATGAAAAACATACCGTGATGAGTATTAATATGAAAACTAATCGAGAAGGGCTTAATTTAAGCAGTGTCATTTTTAAAGTTATTCGGTTACCCATAGATTGTCTGCAACTTGTAATGAAATGAAAATAGGAGGTTGATCCTTGATTTTTATCTGCATAGACCCATCAAAACTGTTTCTTTCCAGAACTTTCAATTTACTGCCCAATGCAATTTTCATTTTATCTAAATGCGCTAAGAAGTTAGATTCTGAATTTTCCACCCCTGTAACGATAACTTCTTTACCAATTTCAATGTCTTTTAATGGTGCTTTCTTACTTGGAGCCATTTCGCCATTTTCATCGGGTATAGGATCGCCATGAGGGTCTATTCTAGGATGTCCCAAAAACTCGTCTAATTTTTCAACAAGAATTGGTGATTTTATATGTTCTAATTGTTCTGCAATTTCGTGTACTTCATCCCATTTGAAATGAAGTTTTTCAACTAAGAATACTTCCCATAAACGATGCTTTCTAATGATTTGTAAAGCAATTTTCTTTCCCTTGTTAGAAAGGTTGACGCCTTTGTATTTCTGATAAGTAATCGCACCTTTAATACTTAGTTTTTTAATCATGTCACTTACTGATGCAGGTTTGGTCTTCTGCATTTCAGAAATAGCATTGGTGGATACATCATGTCGACCGGATTCGGATAAGTGATATATCGTTTTGAGGTAATTCTCTTCAGCTAAGCTAAGCATCTCATTTTTTAACAAATGTAAATGATTTTTAGTCTAATCTAAAAATATATTATGCCTATGTTGAAAAATAGTATTACTCAAACTCCCTTCATACATTTGCAGGCCTTTGAAAAAACAATTTAGATGTACAAGATTATAAAATTTAGCTATTGGTTGTCCATTCCAATATTCTTAGCAAGCTTGATGTATGTTTATGCTATGCTGCCGAATATCATTGGTGTTTTATTTGATGGAAATGGGGGTGTAGAGTATCAGTCCAATAAGTCTACATTGTTTTATGTTAGTATGGCTTTTTTTATTGGCGTAAATTTCCTTATTCGCTTATATCAAAACATCAATAAAAGACATCAAGGTATTGATGCTAATAATTTAGATGAAATTTCTAAGGAAGCAGAGTCATTTCATTGGTTTACAGGGTTGTCTCTTTTTTTAAATATGACACTCACATTTCTATTGTTTTTTATAGGTATTTATCACAGTCGTGATATTGACGTAAATCAATATTGGTTTTTGATATATCTAGGACCACTTTTTCTTCTTGGTTGGTTTTTTTATGGAATTTATTTCAGATTCTTTGCTAAGTAAAAGTAATTGTTTATCAGTTATTTATAAATAATCAGTTCAATAATAACTGGAATAAATAGCAAGAATTAGCCGAAATTCGATACATTTTTCACTTCATTTTTTCCTTCGAAATCACCTATCTTCACACGAAATTTGAGATTCCAACACACTCAAATTGAATCAGAATTACACGTTCAATTTCTTAGAATTTCGGAGAATAATGGCAAAGGCAGGAGAATATACCGAGGACAGTATTAAATCACTTGATTGGAAGGAGCATATCAGACTCAGACCTGGGATGTATATTGGTAAATTGGGTGATGGTTCTGCTCATGATGATGGTATATATGTATTGGTAAAAGAGGTTGTAGATAACTGTATTGACGAACACATGATGGGACATGGAAAGACCATCAATATAAAAGTAGGTGATCATCGGGTTCAAGTTCGAGATTATGGTCGTGGAATTCCATTAGGAAAAGTTGTGGATTGTGTTTCTAAAATTAATACAGGTGGAAAGTATGATTCAGGTGCTTTTCAAAAATCTGTTGGTTTGAATGGTGTTGGTACCAAAGCCGTGAATGCGCTTTCTACTTATTTCAAAGTGCAGTCTTTTCGAGACGGTGAAACCAAATTGGCAGAGTTTGATAGTGGTAATATTACGAATGATGCAAAAGTTTCAAAAACTGAAGAAAGAAATGGCACACTAATTACATTTGAACCTGATGGAACAGTTTTTAAAAACTATCATTTTATCCCGGAGTATCTTGATAATCTAATTTGGAATTATGCTTATCTGAATTCAGGATTGACCATCAATTTCAATAATCAAAAATATCACAGTGAGAATGGGCTGAAGGATCTATTGGCGAAAAAAACGAATGAAGAAAGTCAACGCTACCCTGTAGTTCATCTAAAAGGGGAAGATATTGAAATTGCAATAACACATTCTAACCAATACGGCGAGGAGTATTATTCATTTGTTAACGGACAGAACACTACTCAGGGCGGAACACATTTGGCAGCTTTTCGTGAAGCATATGTCAAAGTGGTGCGAGATTTTTTCGGTAAGAATTTTGACGCAGCAGACGTTAGGGCAAGTATTGTTGCGTCAATTGCAGTTCGAGTTCAAGAACCAGTATTTGAATCTCAGACTAAAACAAAATTGGGTTCCATTAATATCTCTCCTGATGGTGCTACTATGCGAACGTTTGTCCTTGACTTTATGCGTAAACATTTGGATGATTATCTTCATAAGAATCCAGCTTCGGCAGAAGCGCTTCAAAAAAGGATATTACAATCTGAAAGGGAAAGAAAGGACATCGCTGGTATCAAAAAATTAGCCAATGAACGGGCTAAAAAAGCTAATCTTCATAATAAAAAGTTAAGAGATTGTCGAGTTCATTTTGATGACAAAAAAGGAGATGAAGAAAAGAAGAATAACACTATGCTTTTCATCACTGAAGGAGATTCAGCCAGCGGATCGATTACTAAATCAAGAGATGTTCAAGGGCAAGCGGTATTCAGTTTAAGAGGGAAACCGTTTAACTGTTATGGCCATACGAAAAAAGTAGTCTACGAAAATGAAGAATTTAATCTGCTTCAGCATGCATTGAATATTGAGGATGGCTTGGAAGGATTACGTTATAGAAAAATAGTCATTGCTACTGACGCTGATGTTGATGGCATGCACATTCGATTGCTGTTATTGACTTATTTTCTTCAATTCTTCCCTGAGCTTGTGAAAGGTGGTCATGTTTATATTCTAGACACTCCGTTATTTAGAGTTAGAAACAAAAAAGAAACAATCTATTGTTATAGTGAAGAGGAGAGAGTCAATGCAATCAATAAACTAGGGAACAAACCTGAAATTACTCGATTTAAAGGGTTAGGAGAGATTTCCCCTGAAGAATTTGGAGAGTTTATTGGAGAAAACATAAGACTAGATCCAGTGATTCTAAATGAGAAAACTAAGATTGAGGATTTACTCAAGTTTTATATGGGGAAAAACACTCCGGATCGACAAAACTTTATCATTGATAAGCTGAGAGTTGAAAAGGATTTATTAGAAGAGGAAGTAGTATAATTAAATGGAAGAAAGCGGACAAAACACACCTGAAAGTTCATCAACCGAACCATTGCATGATGTTGTTCCTGTTTCAGGAATGTACGAAAATTGGTTTTTGGATTATGCGTCCTATGTGATTCTAGAAAGAGCAGTACCAGCGATTAACGATGGTTTGAAACCTGTTCAACGGAGAATACTGCATGCCATGAAAGAAATGGATGATGGTCGATACAATAAGGTAGCGAATATCATCGGTAGCACTATGCAGTACCATCCACATGGTGATATGTCCATTGGAGATGCCATGGTCAATATCGGCCAGAAGGAACTGTTAATTGATACACAAGGAAATTGGGGAGATGTACGTACAGGTGATCGTGCTGCGGCTTCCAGATATATTGAAGCGAGACCATCAAAATTTGCTCTTGATATTCTTTACAACCCTCAAACAACGGAATGGCAATTATCATATGATGGTCGAAAGAAAGAACCGGTAACTCTCCCGGTAAAATTTCCACTTTTGCTAGCTCAAGGAGTAGAAGGCATCGCTGTTGGATTATCTACTAAAATATTACCTCACAATTTTTGTGAGTTAATTGATGCCTCAATTCGTCACCTCAAAGGCAAAAGCTTTAAGCTTTATCCAGATTTTTTAACTGGCGGTATAATTGATGTCGAAGAGTACAATAAAGGTTTAAGGGGAGGTAAAGTAAAAGTTCGTGCGCGTATAGAAGAATACGACAAAAAGCAATTGGTGATTAAGGATATTCCTTTTGGAACCACAACCACTGGTTTGATTGAGTCGATTATTAAAGCCAATGACAAAGGCAAGATCAAGATCAAAAAGGTTATTGACAATACGGCCAAGGACATTGAGATTTTGATAGAATTGGCAAGTGGTGTATCACCCGATATTACTATTGATGCGTTGTATGCATTTACAGATTGTCAAGTGTCGATTTCTCCAAATGCTTGTGTTATTGTGGAGGATAAACCAATATTCATGAATGTTCATGATATATTGAAAGCCAACACGGATCAAACGGTTAAGCTTCTCAAACAAGAACTTGAAATTAAAAGAAGTGAGCTTTTAGAAAAAATCTTGTTTTCTTCCTTAGAGAAAATTTTCATTGAAAATCGTATATACAGAGATATTGAGGAATGCGAGACTTGGGAAGCTGTAATTGAGACAATAGACAATGGATTGGAGCCATACAAACCTCAATTTTATCGTGAGATTACTGCTGATGACATTGTTCGTCTTACAGAAATTAAAATAAAGCGAATATCTAAGTTTGATAAATTCAAGGCGGATGAGTTGATGAAAAAGCTTCAGGAGGATTTGGCTGAAGTAGAGCACCATCTAGCGAACTTAGTAGATTTTGCCATTGGCTATTTTTCAAATTTGTTGGAAAAATATGGAAAAGGTCGAGAAAGAAAAACAGAGATTTCCTCTATTGAAACTATAGCTGTAACTGCAGTAGCTGCCAATAACGCCAAGCTTTATGCGAATTACAAAGATGGTTTTATTGGTTATGGCATGAAAAAGGATGAATACGTATCTGAATGTTCTGATTTAGATGATATCATCGTTTTTAGAAAAGATGGAAAATGTGTGGTGTCAAGGATACAAGACAAAGTTTTTGTAGGAAAAGATATATTATATGCAGGTGTTTTTAAGAAGAACGACGAGCGTATGGTTTATAATATGGCCTATGTAGATGGTTCATCTGGAAAAACGTATGTTAAAAGATTTAACGTTTCTGCTGTAACCAGGGATAAGGAATATAACCTTACCAAATCAGATAAAGGATCAAAAGTTCATTACTTCACGGCAAATCCAAATGGTCAAGCCGAATTGGTAACTATTTACCTTACAGCAGGAGCAAAAGCACGAAAAAAGGTATTTGACTTTGATTTCGCAGATTTGGAAATCAAAGGAAGAGGTGCGGGTGGTAATACTTTAACAAAGTATCCAGTTCGAAAAATTCAGTTGAAAGCAGAAGGAAAATCTACACTTTCTGGAACTGATATTTGGTATGATGAATCAATTGGTAGATTGAATAGAGAAGAACGAGGTTCACATTTGGGTAAGTTCAATGCTGAAGATTGTATTGTATGTTTTTTCAAGGATGGGAGTTATGAGCTTACTTCATTTGAACTTTCCAATCATTATAATTACAATCAGATTCTCAAAATTGAGAAATATGATCCTGAAAAAGTGATCACCGTTATTCATCAAGATGGAGAATCAAAATTGGTTTATATAAAACGGTTTGTGATAGAAACATCCACGTTAGGGAAATCATTTTTGTTCATCCATGAAAACAAAGGATCAAAACTCATCCATTTGAGTACAATGAATCAGCCAAGAGTTGAGGTAGGGTATAAAAAGAAAGGAGAAAGGACGAAAAGCACACGCACCATGGACTTATCCGAAATCATAGAAAAGAAAGGATGGAAATCAATAGGAAATAAATTTCCAATACAAAATATAATGTCTGTAATAGAAGTACAGCCATCAATAGAACAACCAGAAGCAGCGGTTACACCTGAGGTAAAACCAGAAGTGATCGATCAATTAAAATCAGAAATTCAAAAGGAAGTAGAAGCAGAAGAAACTACAAAAAAGAATAATGAACCTCCCCAAAAAGAAGGTTTTGATGTCGGAAGTTCTGTTGAGTTTACTGATGAAAAAGAAGAAGACGACAGCAAAGATCAACTAGGACTTTTTGGTTAAAGATCATTCTCAAAAGCTTTACGAATACCTGTTACCCTATGTAACAGCCAATAAGAAAGAAAAATTTGAAATAATTCTCTCTCAAAGAACTCGTGCTCTTACCGTAGTTTTGGAAGATATTTTTAAACCACATAATGCCAGTGCAGTTATGAGAACTGCAGAATGTATGGGGCTTCAGGATGTTCATGTAGTAGAACAAGACAACGTATTTAATCTTAATCCTTATGTGTTAAGAGGGTCTGGAAAATGGCTGAGTGTTCATCATCATCAACAAAATCCTAAGGTCAATAATATGCAAAAATGCATGGATGATTTGAAAAGCAAGGGCTACCAAGTTCTGGCTACTACACCCCATGGAAATGCCATAGATTATTCGGATGTTGTTATTTCTAAAAAGACGGCAGTAATTTTTGGAGCTGAAGAGAATGGGATAAGTGATTATGTAATTAAAAATGCTGATCAATTGATTAAAATACCTATGCTCGGATTTACGGAAAGTTTTAATATATCCGTCAGCGCTTCGATCATTTTAGAAAACTACAATAATCAAATTAGAAATAAATTGGAATGGAGTCTTTCAAAAGATGAAAAGTGGGAATTGACAATTGAATGGATGAAAAAGGCTGTACCCAATATAGATATTCACCTTCGTCAATTTGAAAAAGAACAAAAAATATTCTTGACTAATCAACAATGAAAAAAAAGTTAAAATGGTTTTCCGCTTTGGTCATTGGATTAATCGCCTTTAGTAATTTTTGGATCATATCATTTACACATCAGGATATTGTGAATGACTCACGGGAATTACTTGGTGCGGAAATAGGTTTGGTATTAGGAACAAGTAAAAAATTGGTTGGAGGAGAAAGTAATCCTTTTTTTCAGAATAGGATGGAAGCAGCAGCTCAATTGATTAAGTCAGGAAAAGTGGAAAAGCTAATTCTTAGTGGCTCTAGTGATGAGCAGTATTATGATGAACCAAGTGATATGCAAAATGCGCTAGTTGATCTGGGAGTTTCACCAAATCAATTGATTTTAGATAATAAAGGAGATCGAACGTTGACTTCACTGGCACGATTGAGAGACATTCATGGTTTTAATCGATGTGTCATTGTCACTCAAAAATACCATTCTTACAGAGCACTGTTTATTGCTAAGCATTTAGGAATAGATGCTAAATGCTTTACAGCTCGATCTCCAAACTTTAAAGATCATTTTAAGGCAATTTTGAGAGAAGTACTAGCTCGAACCAAAGCAATTTTAGACCTGTATATTTTGGGTAATTAGAATCCAATATCATTTCATTTTGTTAGCACTTCTTTCATTTCTTAACGTCATACGATATATTCGCTATAAGTAGTTTACTTACAATGACCAGCTTAAATAGTTAATAACAATTTTAATCACCTCCATGAGTACATTCGGTTCTTACCTAAAAGATAAAAATGTCTACGAATTCTGCAATGAGCCACTATTTTATCAAAGTGAATATTTTGGAATACATGTCCTGAAAGGGTTAGAGGAATTAGGTGAAGGCTTGGATCTCAAAAACATTTTGTCTACTTCAGCTCATGAAATTGCCTACGCACAATTCATTGGCTTATTTACAGAAAAAGATAGGTATGATATAGATGAAAGAAAGAAAGTAGTTGCAGACTATTTTGCTAGTTGTGGTTTTGGTTTGCTTGATTTAAAATCTATCCAGGCGAAGGGTGGTCATATTGATATTCGGAATGAACATTCAGGTAAAGCTTGGGAAAAGCATTTCTCCTTAAGGAAAGAAGGCGAATCAGGAGTCGGGTATTTTGCTCTAGGCTTTTTATGTGGTGTTGTTGAAGCGATATTTGGATCGAGACCTGGTACTTTTGATGGCAAGCAATTGAAATGCATTGCGAAAGGGGATGAATTCAGTAGATTTGAAATATTTCGAGGTTTTAAAAGAAATATCAATCGCTCTGCAGGATTAGGAAGAGCTCCAATTAATACACCAGAGAATAGCGGAGAGGATTCATCTTATTCGTTAGTTGAATCTTTCAGCAAGTTGGAGACAGATAATGCAAATATCGAAAGAGGTGAATTGAATTGGTTTGATACTTCTTTTACTAAGCATTACGTCAATTATTTTGCTCTAGTGGAGATCAAACTACTTATGCAAGCCAATAAAAAACTAGGCCCGTCAGGTCTGAAGCAAGTCAAAAAATTACTGACCGATGTGAGCGAAAAGAGCGCCTATTTCACTTTTGGTAAAATATTAAACTCTGCTTTTTGGCAAGAAGAATTGTCTTCTAATGAAAAAATTAGGACTTCTGGAGGACTTGAAAATTGTTTAAACTTGTTGACTGCTTTGGGGTATGGAAAATGGGAATCAGTCCCAACTGATATTGCTAATCAATATAAGGTAGTAATTTCTAATTGCCCGAGAACCAATGCATTTTTAAAGTTAGTTGGTAATACTAAGTCGCCTATTGGTTTTGTGAATGGAAGTACATTGGTAGGGATTGCTAACTTAATTGAAAAAGGAATAGCTTCCATTGAAGCTGTAGATACTGAGTTTGTCAATAATCTTGCGGAATCAAATCAGTTTGAATTTGTAGAAGAAACATCTAGAATGACAGGAAATGACAATGATACTTTTATTGTAAGTCAGACATAAGTCTGACTTACATTTTTTTTTAATCAGAGAGGCTAGCTGATAAGTACCAAAATCCTCCTATCATGGATAGATCCCTCAATAGCATTCCTATCGGCATAGGTTGCCCATCTATTGCACCAGGGAAATGAACGAAGATTACAAAGGTTAGAATTAGGAGTCCCATCAAATGCGCTGCTAATTTTGCTTTTTTTCCAATCAATATGGCTACTCCGCCTGCTATTAAACATAGCCCAGTAAGGTATACCCAAAGCTGTGGCTCTGGTAGAAAATTAGGAACCATTTTTGCCATTTTCTTAGCATTCATGAGATGAAATATTCCAAATACTATTGACGGAGAGATGATCAGATACTTTCCTATTATCGGTAAATTTTTCATAGTTTATTATTTAGAGATTAATTATTAAATGTATCAACATATAAACTAGGAAAATATTCTGGAGAAAGCAATTTTACTTTTGACTATCAATTGTTTAACCCAGAACTTTCTTTCATTCCAATGATCTTATTGGTTTGACTAATACAACTTTTTCTTGAAGTAAACGCACCAATCCAGGTACTGAACCTTTTGGCTTGTTGACGTATTTTTTGAGTGTAAATACTACAGGACACAAAGTGTCATTTTTTCTTTTTGAATGCCAAGCAGCCAGTTGAGCAGCTTTTTCGATGAGATCCTTGGGGTACTGGTCGTTACCTCTACTTCTGATAACAACATGAGAACCAGGTACATCTTTGGCATGTAACCAAAGGTCATTTTTTTTTGCAATTTTTAAAGTAAGGATATCGTTTTGTTTAGCGTTTCTCCCAATTAAAACATCATAACCATCTACTACTTGTTTAGTATATGGAAGTGTAATTTCTTCCTTTTTCTTTTTGTCCTTTTTTGGAATGAAATCCTTTAATTCTTTAAAATTTTTAGCATTTAAAATTAGATTCAATTTTCTCGATGATTCATCTAATGTTATTCTTTTAATGCGAATGTTTTCTTTGATTTTTTCTAATTCTATTTTTTGATTTTTAGACTTTCTATAATAGTGCGCCGCATTATCTTGCAGACTTAAATTTGGATTTATTTTGATATCAAGTTCTTCATTCTGATAAAAATCAAACAATCGTACAACACTCTTATTCGAGGATTTCAAGTTATATTGAAGATTGGCCATTAGGATATCAGCAATTTCATTATATTTTTTTCCTTGGGTGAGTTCATTCAGTTTTTCCTGATTTTTTTTTATATAACTTCTTGACCTTTTAATTTCTGTTTTAACCAGTGACAATTGTTTCCTTTGTTCAGTGATAAAGTGGTAAGTCTTTCTGTAGAAGTAGGAAAAGGCATTGCAAGCTTCAATGGGAGAATTATATGTAGTGTAATTATTTTCTACTGGCTTCAATAAAGTCAAACGAGGTAGTTCATCTGGTTCTTGAACTACATAATAGTTGTTTGAATTGAGCTCTGAAAGCAGACCTTTTATAATGGTCAATTTAATGCCGTTATCTGCTCCTTCATAGCCTGCAGTATTGAGTGCTGACTTAATATTCTTATCGAAAGTTGGAAATATCTTTTGCAGATCAAATTTTGCATCTATGATTGCTTGTCCTGACTGATTTATAGATCTGTCAAGTTTTTCCAAATTGAGAGATTTGTCTTTGAGAATACTATTCTTAAATATGGATATTAACTTTTTATGCTCAAAAAGTAGAATATTAGATAATCTTCCATGTAGCTTAAAAAGCAAAACAAAATTGTCTTCAAATTCAATCGAAAACGCTCTTTCATTCTCAAATTGTCGAACCGCAAGGACTTTTTTGTCTTTTAAGGGAGCAAAAAGATTAATTGAATTTTTCCTTGCACGGGCAAATTCTTCTGGAAAAGAAAGAAGAGAGATATCACCATCTAATGTTGCATTGATAAAAAAATGAGTCGAGTTTTTTTCAAATTCAAATACAATTTCATTTTTCCTTTGGCTAAAGGAATATACTAATTGTGCCTCAACTAGGTGATTAGACAATTCTTGACTCAATCTCTTGAGGAAGTAATAATTGAATTGCATTAAATTGAGAGCTTCAAACCATCAAAGCTCAAATGTACGTTTTCAGGAAGTATTGTTTCTACTTCTTTATGTAATCCAAGATAGTGGCTTATATGTGTTAGGTAAGCTTTTTTGGGTTTGAGCTCTTCAATCCATTCTAAAGCCTCTTCTAAAGTGAGGTGCGATATGTGCTCTTTAATCTGAAGCGCATTCAATACCAATACATCCAGATTTTTTAATTTCTCTTTTTCTTTTTTTTCGATTGTCTTTGCATCTGTGATATAGGCAAAGTCATCGATTCGAAATCCAATAACAGGCAGTTTGTAATGCATGACTTCAATGGGTAAAATTTCTAAATCTCCTATCTGAAATGACTGCTCGGAGATTGTGTTAACTTCAACTTTAGGTACGCCTGGATATTTATTCTCTGCAAAAATGTATGAAAACTCTTCTTTTAATCTGTCTATGACTCTTTCTACTGCATAAATAGGCATATCCTTCTTTTGTAAAAAATTGAAACTTCGAATGTCATCTAAACCTGCTACGTGATCCTTGTGTTCATGCGTGAACAATACGGCATCTAGTTTACTTACATGATGAGCCAGCATTTGTTGCCGAAAATCTGGTCCAGTGTCAACGACAATTGAAGTAGCATTACCTTCAATTAGAATGGAGCTCCTTAATCTTTGATTTCTGTAATCTACACTTTTACAAACTTCACATCTACATCCGATGACAGGTATGCCTTGAGAGGTCCCGGTGCCTAAAAATGTAATTCTCAAATTTCCAATTGTGAATGGGTAAGTTCTCTCCAGAAAATTTTGTTCTTATCACTAAACTTGGAACTGTTAAGTTCGACTTCTTTTAGAATATCTACCAAACAATTTATTTTCCCATCGAGAGGATAGAATTTATTGACAATAGCCACTTTTGAATCTTTTAGGATGCAATAACCTGATTGAAAATTGCCTTTCTCATATCTCAATACGTAATCTGATTCAGAAAATAGGTCTTCTAATTTATTCAAAAAGTGATTAGTGTATTTAATCATTTGCTTCAGTATAAGCTTTTACCTTGTCCACCAATATATCAAAGTTCAAAGGTTTAGGAATGTATTCATTGATACCTACTTCTTTAAAGTCTTCAATAGAGTAATTTTTTGCATTTCCGGTAATCGCTAAAATTGGAATTTTTGATTTAATCGGATCTGACATGCTACGAATTTCTTTTGCACACTCCATTCCGTCCATTTTTGGCATATTAATATCCATCAAGATTAAATCGAAATGATCAGCGTCTAGCAGCTCTAGAACTTCTTGTCCATTTTTCACAGAGGAGATTGCGAAATTTTGTATTTGCAGAATCTTCTTTGTCAAATTTTGAATGACAGAGCTATCTTCAGCGATGATAATTTTTTTCATTTAGGGCGTTTTTAACCTAGAAAAATAGATATCACAAAGGATACCAGAGAGAATTATAGCTTGCAGGTCGAATTAAAAAATCAATTTAAAAAATTAAATCAGTTTTGAATAATATTCTTGTAATTTTCCTGGAATTCGTGGTAAGATTTTATGATTGAATTTAACTGACTTTTAAGATTTGTGGTGTCTTCAGTTTTCAATTGACGTTCCAAATTGATGACTTTTTTTTCTAAAATCTCAATACCTAAAGTTCCAGCACTACCTTTTAAAGTATGTAGCTCTTTTCTTATGTTTTCTATTTCTTGAGTTTTATAGAATTTTAGACAATTATCTAATAATTCCTTGGCTTCTAGCTCAAAGTCCGAGAGTACTGAATAAACGAGTTCTTGTCCTCCAAATTTTGAGATTTGATTAAGCGTGTTTTGATTGATGATAAGTTCTCTCGTTTCATCAGGGAAAAGGGTAGGTTTAATTTCGATTGGCTCAAACAAAATGTGATCTTTTACTTTTGATATGATTGTTTGTGCCTTAATTGGTTTTGGAACATAATCATCCAAACCAGCAGCAAGAAATTTCTTTTCATCATCTTCCATAGAATAGGCTGTCATCGCCACTATAGGAGGAAGATCCTTGATATTTAAAGATTTTAGCTTTTGTGTCGTTTGAACACCATCCATTTCTGGCATTTGTATATCCATGAAAATGAGGTGGTATTTTTCTTTTTGAATCAGTTTAATGGCAGCTTTCCCACTTTCTGCAATATCAACGTCACAGCCTGATTTTTCAAGAATTTGATGAGCCACTGTGCGGTTCACTTTGTTATCATCCACCACCAAAATCTTGGGAATGTCTTTTGTGAATTCTTTGATGATTTGTGCCGGTTCTTGAATCTCTTTAGGTTTTGTCTCTTTGTTTTTAACAATTCCAGCTTGAAAAGTAAACCAAAATGTACTACCTAAACTAGGAGTAGATGCAACACCCATTTTTCCTCCCATAGATGTGACAATCTCCTTGCTAATTGCTAACCCGAGACCTGTTCCACCATATGATTTTGTACTTGAGTTATCCACCTGATGAAAATTCTCGAAAAGCCCACTGATATTTTCCTTTTCAATACCTATTCCCTCGTCTTTGACTTGAACCTTAAATGTTAATTTTTTATCATCTGTAGCATTTATTCTAAGACTTATGTTGATTGTGCCTTTGCCATCTGAAAATTTAATAGCGTTGCTTGTAAGGTTTGAAAGGACTTGTAAAAGTCGTGTTTCATCCATCATCACAACATCAGGAATATCGTCACTCAAATGGTAATAAAGACAAGTATTGTTGGCATATGCTTGCTGAGAAAATAAATCATACAATTTTTCGAAAGTGGATACTAATTTGATTGGGTGCTGTTTGAGTTCCATTTTCCCAGCCTCTATTTTCGATAGATCTAAGATATCATTGAGTATGACCATGAGCGTCTCAGAAGACTTTTGTATAGTCTTGACATATTCAAACTGCTCAGTATCTAAGTTGGTACTCCCAATTAAGTCAATCATACCTATGATGCCATTCATTGGTGTGCGAATTTCATGACTCATGTTGGCAAGAAATCGTTCTTTTATTGCCAAAGACTTTTCTGCGCTTTCTTTTGCTGAAACCAATTCACGGTTTATCGTTTTAAGTTCCGTAATATCACGTGCAACTCCTTCAATTCCGACGGCTTCTTTATTTCTGAAAAGAAGTCTAATATTGCATAAAAAGTCAAGATTTTCATCCCCAACCAAAGTAGCTTCAAGATTCTGTAAAGTCTTCTTTTCAAATAGATTCTTAATTACTTCATCAATGTCAAGATCCGATGAGAAGAATTTAAATATCGAATGGCCGAGTATGTCTTCTTCTTTCAGATCAAGTGATTTTACGGATGGACTGATCATAATCATGGTCCCGTCCATATTGCATCTGAAATAGATGTCTTGAATAGATTCAAATATTTCTCTAAACTTAGATTCACTTTCTGATAGTGCCAGCTGTGAGGACTTCTTTTCGGTTATATCGTTGGCGATAACGGAAACTTCGTTGATGCTTCCATCTTTAAGTTTTATAGGATTGATGAAAATCTCAGTCCAGATACTTTCGTTATCTGGTGTCAAAGATTCCTGTTGAAAATTGATTGAATCCCCTTCGAAAGCTGTATTGTAGTTATCTTTCCAATTATTATTACTTTTTTTTGCTCCTTTTAGTTTTAATGACTCTAAATCAATCCCAATTCGAGTGTCTAATCCAAATTTAGATTTTGCATTTTCCGCATAATTTGGGTTGAAAGCGGTAAGTTTGAATTTTTTGTCTACCGACCAGATTTGGTGGCTACTACTATCAAATATGGCTTCCAGTCTTGCTCCCTGATCAGTGATTTTTTCTTCATTGACCCTTCTTTCTATTGCGAAAGAAATTTGACTTGATATGAAATAAAAGAGCTCCAAATCTTTATGACTGTAGTCGGACCGGTCGTCATAGGAGTGAACAGAGATCAAACCAATACTTTTATCATTTAGAATAATAGGTACACCCAACCAGACTTGAGGAACGGAACCCTTTGTTTTTTTCTTTTTCTCCTTCAAAATACTCTCAATGTCTTCATTGTAGAATATTTGAGCATTTGTTTGTGTGAGCAAATGATCTGATAAAATTTCATTAATCAAGTTCTGATTCTTATTAGCAGATTCATCTTTTAAAATAGATTTGACAAAAGGTTCTGAGCTTTCTGCTCCTAAAGTTTTCCCATCAATATTTATCGAGATATTTTTGATAGGCAGTATTTGATTTAATTCATCAAATAAATACTGATAGAGATTGTCAATGTTGGAGCCTTCAATATTGAAATTTGCAATTCTATTATATAAAGTCTGAGCTTTTTCAGCCCTTATTCGTTCAGTAATATCATAAAAAATTCCTCTGAATTGAGCCCTTCCGCTAGTGTCAAATGAGCAATTGACTCTTCCCGATACGAATATTTTTTTTCCTTTATCTGAAACGAAAACCGATTCAAAGCGGTCTACACTTTCACCTTTGATGATTTTGTCCAAGTTTTCTACGGTCTGTGACCATTCAGAAGGACTTACAATATCTTTAAATTTTAGATTTTTCGTTTTGCCAGAATATCCTAATTTTTCAATCCATGCTTCATTGACAAATTGAAAAGTGCCATCCTGATCAAAAATATGAATGAGGTCATAAGAATTGTCGAAAAGCTCTTTTAGTTGATCATTAGTCTTCTCTAACTGTTTTTTGACTTTTTGTTGTTCTGTTATGTTTTCACCTATAAGGTTGACGCCAGATACTTCGTTGAGTGCATCCTTTAAGAATACTACATTAAATCTGACGTTAACTTCTTCCTTATTTGCATTGAATAGTTTTCCTGCCAATGCTCCATCAAATCGTCCCTCACTTACAAATTTTGTATATTTTTTTTGATTGATGTTAAAACCCTTGTCTGGAATAAATCTATCAAATAAGTTGTCACCAACTACTTGGGCCAAATCGACTTCTAAAATTTTCAGGAGTTTTTTATTACAGAACCTAATGTTTCCTTCAGTATCCGTAGTTAGGGCAACAACCTCCGATGTATCTAGGGATTCTTGAATTGTAATTTCAGAAGCAGTGATTGCTTCATCTCTTGTGGTTTCAATTTCAAGATTTTTGCGTTCTGTGGTGTCCAGTGCCGCAGAGACGTAACCAATAAATTTCTTGTTTTTAGAATACCGAGGAACTCCCTTATCTAATAGCCATCGATATTCTTTGTTTGCATCTTTAATTCGAAAAGAATACTCGTAATTCTTCTTGTTCTTTATTGCAAAATCTTGACTTCTAAAATATTGTTCCTTGTCTTCGGGATGGATTTTATCAGTCCAATTTGTAAATGTTTTAGCGTCCGATTTACCCAGTAAGTTTGTCCACCCTTGATTGAAGTAAGTCACTTGGTTATCAGCATTTGTAATTTTAATTAGTACAGGAGCATTATCAGCCACGGAATTTGCTGAACTCAATAAGTTTTCAGCATTTTCAACTAAATCAATATGTACCATAAATCGCTCATCTCTAACTTTGACAATGGTAGATATAGTTGAAAATGATGATCCGTTTTTGTCGGTAAATTCAAATTCGAAAGGAGCAGACTTTCCTCTTTCTGAAGCTATTAGTTGTTTTAGCCATTTGATTTTGCTCTCCTCTCCATCAACTTGGAAAATAGGTAATAATTCGTCAATAGTTTTGTCAGAAAAGTCACTTGCAAATACAAATTTATCTTCAGCTATCGGGCTAAATTCAAGTACATTATTTTCTTCAAAAATTATAAAACAGCTTCCTGAAGATTCGAGAAGTAGGTCGTATTTGTTGTGAAGCTCTTTGAGTTCTTCTTTAAGCTTTTTTACTTCATTTTGAAGTTGTGATCGTTCTTGACTAATAATGGCCATATTGCCTTTTGCTGCATATTTATACCTTATAAAAGTACAAAGAATAAATTCAAATCATATCTGTAACATAAGACAAATGTAGATTTCATTTTCCACTTGCAATTATAATTTCATCAAATGCTTCAACGTCTTTTTTCCTCTTGATTTTAGGCCAGGTGAACCGTAAAGAATTTGTTCTTCGATGACTGGTTTTAGTTCATTTTTCAATTCTGGATAGATTGAGGCCATATTTGCCGCTATTGTCATAGAGAAAGCTTTGACAGCTATAGGTTCATTTGAAGAAACTAAATATTGAAAGCAAGAGTCATATAATTGACCTTGGTATTCTTCTGGGATGTCTTGATCCTGCAATATTCTAACTGTATTTCTCTTGATTGAGACTTCTGGGTTTGCTGTTAGATTTTCAATCAATTGGGGAATATAGGGTTCTATTAATTCTTTGAAGTTATCAAAACAATGACTCATAATATGAGCGGCCAATTGAGTTTGTCGATGTTCGGTTCCAAAAAAAACCTCCATAAGTTCATGAAAGAGATCTGGATCAGATCCTATGAATGCCGCAATTTTTCGAACTTGATTTGTTGATCTCGGTTTAGCTAATTCAGTCTTTAGATTCATGCCTTGAACTCTAATACGTTACGACTGACAAAAGCAATTCTATGACAAAGCCAATAAAAAGTAAGGATGAATATACAAACCCAATTATTTGATACTTAATTAAGCTTTTTCGCCATGATTGTTGATATACTTTAAGAAATGAAATGTACGAATGAGTGCAAACTAGAACCCAACTTATAAGGATGAATGAAATGGTTGCATTTCCTTCGGGCAACCAATACATTGATACTAAAAACGCTAACCCAAAAATGACATAAGCAAAGGAATGAAGGTGAAGCGCATGTACTAAATGCGTAATGTAATACTGTCCTCTTCTTATATAGAATAGCTTCAAAACCGCTGCAAAAAGTGGGATTAAAACAAGCATCATTAGCGGTAAATTTTTAAATAAGTGACTAATGACTATTTCCTTTTCAGCTCTGTCAATTCTGATTAATTTTTTTACAATAGATGATTGAAAATCTGTTAAAGAATCTGTCTCCAGCGTATCTACTATAGTCTGTACTTCTAAATTGTGATCTTTTCTGAGTTTCATGTAAGTTTTAAGATTTCTTTCCATGAAATCATCTTCTTGGTCAATTTCAGATAGGTTCAATTGCAAGCTACTATTTTTGATTGAGTCTAAATTGGGAACATATAGACGAGCTACAGAGTCTTTCTTTAATTCAGCTAGTGCCAGATCTATATTTTCATTGAGCACTACTTTGGTAGAATCTGGTATGTTTTTCGGGAGTTGATCTGATTTTAAAAGGCTCTTATTGATGAAGTCTTGACTCACAAGGCTGAATACGAAAAAGAAGACTAAACTTATAATTAAGTATAGACGAATAGGGTTAACAAAAGAAGCTCGTTTACCTTCAATAAATTGTTGAGTAAGAAGTCCTGGCTTAAAAAAGAATGGAAGTAGACTGTTTGAAAACTTAGAGTCAAATGAAAAGTAGTTATGAAAAAAGTCTACAACAACGGTTCCAAAGGATGCGACGTTATGATTATTTTCTTGCCCACATTTCGGGCAATAGTTTACCTCTATTTCATATTGAGTGCCACAATTCAAACAAAAATCCGACTTTCGTCTCTTTTTTTGCATATTAGGAATCAGTTTTTTGAGAATTCTTTTAACCATCTCAGTCGTCTTCTAAAGCTTCCAAAATCTCTGCCAATTCATCATAGTCTTTGTATCCTGCTTTCTCTTCTATCGAGCCTTTTAAGCTTATTCCAGCGTAATTCTTTTCTTCAGCTGTCGATATTGCAATTTCTTCTGTCAGTCCAAAACCTTTCAGAATAGGAATTTCAGCATTGGATGATTCAATACACGCATCTATTTCCTTAAAAAAGGCGGGTGATTCACATTCAATTAAAAGATATTTGACTTGGTAGGAATTGATGGATTCTAGCATATCTTTCAATTCGCTGAGACTGTTCGCAAAAAATCGAAAGATAACTTCAATCGATTCATTTGCCAATGACTGGGTAATAGATAAGTCATCTGTTTGAACAATTGGTTTATCAAATTGTTTAATAATGCCCAGAATCTCACTACTCGATAAAGTAGCACACTCTAAAACAACGTTATCTACTGCCACCCATCCCATTATTTCTTTGGCAGTTTCAATGGATATTGAGTCGGGTTGACTAGGATCTAAGTTAAAACCTAAAAGGTTTACGCCATAACCTGCACAATATCTTGCGTCACTAAGGTTTGAGATATTACCCACCTTCACTACCGTTTTCAAATTCATATCACTTATGCTAATTAGGCTATCAATTAATTTTATTTTATTCAAAGATAGGGTCGTCTGAATTAACCTACTATTGCATAAAGAAATTAAATTTATACCATGGGGATTACAGAAGCAACAGATGAAAATTTCAATCAAGAAATTAGTGGAAATGAAAAAGTGGTAGTCAAGTACTATGCTGATTGGTGTGGTTCATGCAGACTTTTTCATCCTAAGTTTAAAAGACTTTCCAATGATGAAAGGTTTGAAGGAGTACAGTTTCTAAATGTAAATGCAGAAAATAATGAAACAGCTAGAAAATTGGCTGGTGTAGCTAATTTGCCTTCGTTTGCAATTTTTAAAAACGGTGAACTAGTGGAGACGATAGCTTCTAGTAAAGAAGAAACAGTAATCGAATTAATCGATAAAATCAAATGAATTATGCAAATACCAGAAATCAAAAGATTGGTTGAAAACCATTCAATAGAAGACTTGACAGAAGCTGAAAACGCTTTGATGGAAGAGTTGGAGTTGCCTTTTGAAATTAAAGGTTCGGATGATGGAGAAGTATTGACTCATATTATTGCGGCTGTATGGATTCTTGAGAAAATGGAAAGTCATGAATTGCCTTTTGCAAAAGCTTTAAGAGAATACACACAAAAGGTAAGGACTTCAATAAGCTAATAATAAAGATTGTATTCTTAAATCCATTTCAATGGTTTAATTTTGCTTCTTGTTTAAATGTCAACACCAGGCTGTGAACCTGGCAATAAAGCATATTATGAGTAAGAAAGGAAGAGTATTGGTGGCTATGAGCGGTGGAATAGACAGCTCAGTAGCTGCAGTTTTGTTGCATGAACAAGGCTATGAAGTCATAGGGATGACAATGAAAACCTGGGATTATGCATCATCAGGTAGTAGCAAAAAAGAAACTGGCTGTTGCAGCCTAGATTCAATCAATGACGCTAGGAACATTGCAGTTAACCTTGGATTTCCACACTATATATTAGACATTAGAGAGGAATTCGGTGATTATGTCATTGACCATTTCACCAGTGAATATTTGGAAGGACGAACTCCTAACCCTTGTGTTTTATGTAATACACATATCAAATGGGATGCGCTGTTGCGAAGGGCAGATAAATTAGGATGTGATTTCATTGCTACTGGCCACTATGCACAGGTCAGAGAAAATGAAGGACGTTTTGTGATTTCTAAAGGAGTAGATGAACACAAAGATCAGTCGTATGCTCTTTGGGGAGTTTCACAACAAAGCTTGAGTCGTACAATTTTACCTTTGGGAAAGATTACTAAATCCGAGATTAGACAAATGGCGCTTGATAGAGGTTTTGTTGAGTTGGTCAATAAATCTGAGTCATATGAGATTTGCTTTGTTCCTGACAATGATTACAGGGGCTTCTTAAAAAGGAGAGTGGAAGGGTTAGAAGAAAAAGTAGCTGGTGGCGAGTTTGTATTAGAAGATGGAACTGTGGTTGGTACGCATGAAGGTTATCCTTTTTATACTGTCGGACAACGAAAAGGACTTGGAATTGCTTTGGGCTTTCCTGCATATGTCGTTGAAATAATCAAAGACAAAAATCAAGTAGTACTGGGAACTTTTGATGAATTGGCGAGAGATGGCATGTATGTCAATCAATTGATATTAAGTAAATATGATTCCTTGACAGAAAGAAAAGATACGGTAACGAAAGTTCGCTACAATGACTCAGGCAATCCTGCTGTTATTGAACAAGTAGGAGATACTATGAAAGTGTTTTTTGGAAATGGAGTTGCAGCAATTGCACCAGGTCAAGCTGCGGTGTTTTATGAAGGAGAAGATGTAATAGGAGGGGGTTGGATTCGTTCAAGTTTTAATCAGAACCAGAAAAGTGTCGTCTAAACTAATTTTAATTTTAATAGCATTAACTTTTATTGACTGTAGTGAAACTATTGTTGAAAATGATTCTGATCGGTTAGGTTGGCAATATTTCCCAGCGGAATTAGGAGCATATAGAATTTATAGTGTAAATGAGATTAGATATTCGCTGGTAGGGGCAGAGGAAAGCACATATGAATTAAGAGAGTCAATAGTGGATTCAGTGAGTAATAATGAAATTATAGACCTAATTATACACAGGGAGACTAGGGTTAATGAAAATGAAGAATGGGAATTAGATTCTGTTTGGACTGCTAAAATTGATCCCTATCGAGCGATTTTAATAGAGAACAATATTGCCTTAGTAAAACTCAGCTTTCCTTTGATTAATGAAAATATTTGGGATGGTAATGCTTTCAATTCTCGAAGTGAAGATATATATCGGTATGAATTATCATTGGCTGACACAACGTTGAATAACCATCTATATACAGATCTTTGGACTGTAGTACAAAGTGATTTGGGAGAAGATTTTCTAGGGAGAAACGATAGAAGTGAAGTATATGCCGCACATGTTGGAATGATAATCAAAGAAGAAATTGTGTGGGAATATTGTCAGACTGATTGTTCAGAAGACAAGCAAATAGTAAATGGCAGGGAATTGTATCAGTCGTTGATAAGTTATGGGAATTTAATAGATGAGAATGAATAAGTGGTTGACATTCATATTACTATTGCTTTCTTATAAATTTGTGAGTGCGCAAGATATAAATCGTTATATCGTATTTTTTGCTGATAAAGAAAACTCCAAATATGCTATTGACCAACCTTCAGAATTTTTGTCCGAACGAGCCATTGAAAGAAGGAACAAGCAATCAATAGCCATCACTATTGAAGACTTACCTGTTAATGAAAATTACTTGGATTCCTTAAAGAAGTATGGTGTTCAGTATTTTCATTCTTCAAAATGGTTTAATGCGGTTTTAGTTGAAACGGAAGAGTTTGTATTGCAGGAGTTAGTACAAAAGGATTTTATTTTAAAATATGATTTTGTTGCCCCGAACCAGAAATTGATTGCTGAACCGGTAAAAAAAGAAATAAGCTTTACATCAGTTGATCCAAAGAATGTCACATCAAATTCCAGTATGCAGCTTTCTATGTTAGGTGTGGAAAAAATGCATGAAGATGGATATTTAGGGAATGACATATTAATTAGTGTTTTAGATGCAGGGTTCTATAATGTCAATCAGTCTTCCCTTTTTTCCCATGTTTTTAATAACAATCGGCTCATAGACCTCAAGAATTTCGTAACCAATGAGAATGATGTTTTCACATCAGACGATCACGGAACTAGTGCTTTTAGTTGTATAGCTTCAAAATCGGAAGTACTAACAGGGACTGCACCAGATGCTTCTTTTGCGTTATATATCACAGAAGATCCTCCTACTGAATACCGAATAGAAGAATACAATTGGTTGTTTGGGGCAGAAAGAGCTGATAGCCTTGGAACGGATATCATATCTTCTTCCCTAGGATATGCAGTTGATTTCAATGATCGATCCATGGATTATGAGTATGAAGATACAGATGGAAAAACAGCAGTGGTGTCAAAAGCCGCTTCAATGGCAAGTGATAGAGGGATTTTGGTTGTTGCCAGTGCTGGGAATGAAGGGATGAACTTGAAATCATGGCCTTATATAGTAATGCCGTCTGATGTGAAAGATGTTTTGTCTGTGGGTGCAATCGACAAATATAGAAATAGGGCTGGTTTTAGTTCTTTTGGCCCTACAACTAATGGGTTGATCAAACCTGATGTAGTCGCTTTAGGTGTCAATGTGTCTGTCTATAGAGGTAGTAATAAGATTAGTTCTTTAAGTGGAACCAGTTTTTCAGCTCCTTTGATTTCAGGATTGGCAGCTGGTTTGTGGGAAAAATTCCCAACGCTAAGAAATACAGAGCTAAAGGAATTGATAACCTCTTCTGCATCAAAGAAAATCAACCCAGACTCATTACAAGGGTATGGATTGCCAAATTATCAGTACGCACGTTCCAACGAAGTGTTGTCTGTTCAATTGATCATGGAGAGTGTTGTCTCTGTTTATCCTAATCCTTTTACAAGTGATCATATTTCTATACGAATTGAGAAAGAGTACGCACGACAATCGATAAACTTTACATTGTATTCTCCAGATGGGAAAATTGTAAATACAACTTCAATCAAAAAATACAAAAAAGGAGATGTACTGGGAATGAAAGTCAATAGTTTGAAAAAAGGAATGTATCTATTGAATGTATCTACTGATGGTGTAACCAAAAATGTAAAATTGCTTAGGTATTGAATACTCGATTGTAATAAATTGCATTCCGGTTGCCATCTCAATTAATGACACAGCTTAACTTTAATTTTTTCTTAATATTTTTTTTGGCAGTTTCATTTTTTAAAAATGACTTGCTTTACGCTCAAATTAAAATAGAAGGAGTCGTATATGATTCTGTACAAACTCCTATTTCTGATGTGTTAATTAGGGTTTTTCCGGATTCTTTGTCCTTGGTAACTAATCGAAAGGGAGAGTTTAAAATTAATTTGAAAAAAGGAGAATATATTTTTCAATTTTCACATATCAACTTTGAAACCTATTCTTTTGGAGAACGCTTTTCTGAATCCAGATTTATAGAGATTCAAATGAAAGAACGATCAGAATATCTACGGGATGTTGAGATTTCGGATGCTAAATATGGTCTTCAAAAAGATGCACATCTGACAAAAGTGTCCTCCAAAGATATTACTTCATTACCTTCCGCAACTGGGGATTTTAGTAAGGTTTTAGCCACTTTACCTGGCGTTTCATCTAATAATGAACTTTCCACAGCCTATTCTGTACGGGGTGGCAATTATGATGAAAATTTGATTTATGTCAATGGTATAAAAATATATCGACCTCAAATTGTAAGCGCTGGAAGACAAGAAGGCCTAAGTTTTATCAACCCTGATTTAGTTAGGTCTATTAATTTTTCTGCAGGGGCGTGGCGTGCCAATTTTGGAGACAAATTATCTTCCGTTTTGGACATTGAGTATCAGGAACCTACGCGTCATGAAGCTACCGTAAACATGAGTTTGTTAGGAGGTAGTTTCTATTACGGTGGAGTAAATGAAAACCAAGATTTGACGTATACCATTGGAATCAGACATAAAAATACAAAGTACTTATTAGGCACATTGGAAACGCAGGGAGAGTATTTGCCCAATTTCACGGATTTTCAATCATTCATTATGAAAAAGCTAAGTTCAAGAACTAAAATTGGATTTTTGGCATCTGCGGCATTTAATGATTATCATGTAATCCCTGCCTATTCGCAAACAGATTTCGGTACTATTCAGGCCAGTTTTAGATTAAATATTGCCTTTGAAGGGCAAGAAAAATTGAATTATCAAACCTATCAAGTGGGTACAATATTGACTCATTCATTCACGGAAGATATGATATCCAGACTGATCGTTTCAGGAGTCAAGTCTTCAGAAAGAGAAAATTATGATGTGCTAGCAGGATATTTGCTTTGTGATGTTAATAATAATCCAGGGTCAAACCGATTCAATGAATGTGCATCCATATTAGGTATTGGTACAAATTACAAATATGGAAGGAATCGATTAGAAGCAGAAATACTAAATGTCTCTTTGCAAAATGAAGTTTATGTTAATAATGATATTCTGGAATATGGAATTAACTGGGATATGGAAGTAATTGAGGATCAATTGAAAGAATATACCTATGTCGATTCTGCCGATTTTGTCAATATAACGGCATTTCGAAATAGCGATGCTGATATAAAATCACATAAGTTAAGTGCTTATGCTCAATATACGCTGGCTTCAAAAGATTCATCTGATATAGTGAATGCAGGAGTTAGAATCAATTATTGGACCTATAGTGGTCAAGCACTATTGAGTCCAAGATTTCAATATATCCATCGTTTCAATTCAAAAGACAAAAACGTCGTAAGGTTTGGTATGGGTATTTACCAGCAACATCCTTTTTATAGGGAATTGAGAGACAGAGATGGATTAATTAACCCTAATGTAAAAGCACAATCGTCGGCTCATATTGTTGGTGGGTGGGACCATTATTTTACGCTTTGGAATAGGCCGTTCAAAATGACTTTGGATGCCTATTACAAATATCTGTGGGATGTAAATATGTATGATGTTGACAACGTTAAGATTAGATATTTTGCAAATAACGACGCGGTGGCTGTTGTTTATGGAACTGATTTTAGGATAAATGGTGAATTCATACCAGGTGTTGAATCTTGGTTTAGTGTTGGATTATTGCATGCACAAGAAGCCATGAGGTACGACACCACATACATTTCACCTTCTGGAAACCAACTGACCGTTACTGAAACAGGTGAAAATATGAGAAGACCTACTGATCAACGCTTGAATTTAGGTATCTTTTTTCAGGATCACATTCCTGGAGATCCAACAATGAAAGTAAGTCTCAATTTTTTATATGGAAGTGGACTCCCTTTTGGGCCTCCAAATAATGACGAGTACCGGAATTCATTTGATGGGGATGATTATGCAAGGGTAGATGTAGGTTTCACAAAGAGTATTAAGTTCTATTCCACTAAATTTCTAGTGCCCAACGATATCAAAATAGGACTGGAGGTATTAAATCTATTAGGTACAGATAATACCATTTCTTATAATTGGATTCAAGATGTAAGAGGTATAAACTATGCAGTTCCCAATGCGTTGTCTGCTAGGTTCTTAAATCTAAGAATTATAGCTAATTTTTAATATACTTTCCGGCCTCTTCTACAACTTTTTTAGCATTGCCGATAAAAATCCTGCCATCAATAATTATAACAGGTCGCTTGAGGAAGGTGTATTCATTAAGTATGTATTTTTTATAATCACTTTCAGTCAATTCCATTTCATGTAGTCCCATTGGTCTAAATTTCATCGATCGTCTACTGAATAGTGACTCATAGCTTCCCGCCAATTTATGCATATGTTCGATTTGATCTACGCTAATGGGTTGAGATTTTATGTCTTGAAATTCGAATTCATTTTCTGAAATATCCAACTCTTTGATGATTCTATTACAGGTACTACAGGTGGAGAGATAGTATATTTTTTTCATGAGTCGATGTTGACTTTGTTTGGAATAATATTGAAATAAATTGCAATTATATGCGAAAGGACTTGACAAATAAAAAATGCAGACCTTTATTCGTGGTTTGTTAATTACTTAAAAAGGAAAAAATAAGAATATGAATATGATTAAGAAAGGTCATTGGGTAAGCGTAATGTTCTCTTTGGTGCTATTGCTAGGATTTCAAAATGTTGCAAAAGCCCAAGAAGAAATAACCGATGAAGAGATATTGAAATATGTTTCTGTGATGGCTCAAATAGATACACTTAAAGTGGCAATGAAGAGCAAGACCAATGATTTGGTTAAAGGAAATGAGTTGATGGACAAGGGTCGAGTATTCAATGCAATTAAGAAAACTAAAGGAGATTCTGTAGCGATTGCGGCACTTGAAATATCCCCAGAGCAATTAGCGGCTTATACAGAGATAACTGCGACGATTGATCAAATGACCGCTGAGTTTAAAGAGAATTACACGGGTCTTATAAAAAATGATTTAGGAGCAAGTGTTTACAATAAGATTAAAAAAGGATTGAAATCTGATGCTGAGTTGAAAACAAGATATGATGCCGCAGTATTGAAATATGCTTCAGATGGTGATTCTGAGGATGAAAGTCAATGATAAAATCCAGGATGATCTAGCTAAGGGAGAATTTTATTCTCCCTTTTTTTATGCATCATTTTAATTATTGGATTATTGGGGTTAAATTTCTTATTCAACCAATATCAACGAAATGTTTACAGAATATGAAATAGAGTCACTAGTTGAAAATGAATCTTTGATGGCTGCTACCGTGCAGCTAAAAAAGGATTTTATTAAGCAAGAAGCTCCTTATTTGGAAATTAAAGACGAGGATTTCTTTTCCTTGGTGCTTATGGCACCGACCGTAGGCGTCGCATTAGCAGATGAAAAGGTTACTTTTTTTGAAGAGATGGCTTTGAATAAGAAGGCGAGAAAATTGTCTAAAGGTGGCTACTTTTTAAAAAAGGACCCCATTGTATTCGCGATGAAATACTTGATTAAAACGTATGATCAATGGGAGGATCGTTTTTTGGAGATCATTCGTATGGCGATGGAAAGCACCTTCGATATTAAATCCATGGAAAAACAGTTTGACCCCAATGTTGAGTTTACAATTTCTCAATATCGAATGGAGATTCTAGCTTGCCCATATATTTTTATTAGATTTTTAGTTTCATTTTTTCTGGATGGCGATGATGATGAAATTTTTGGTCCTAGAAGCATGAGCAAAACGGATTTTAGCAGGGTTGAATCGATAGGTGCAAAACTTGGTTTGAATAAAATTCCTGTCTTCCATTATTTCTGTAAAACATTTGTGCTAAAATAGAATACAGAATAATTTCTTGAAATTATTTCATTTTCTTAGCGTTATAAGGTCAAATTGCAACCTTAAACATCTGACATTGGTGAATAATAAAATTTGGTATTGGTTTTTCTTTCTTTGTACTGCCTATCTGGTTGTTTCTTGTAATTCTGATGAGAACATATCCTCTATTAACGAGGACCAACTTATTGAAGATTATTTGACGGAAATGGAATTATTGGACTCTACTTTGCGAGATAATTCAGGAATTTATTTTCAAATTTTGACAGAAAATCCGGCAGGAGCAACGCCAAGTGCATCTGATATTTTAGGTATTTACTATACAGCCAATGTAGCTGGAGGTGAAATTTTTGATGCCAATGAAAATGATGGTACAAATACAGCTTCAATTCTACACTATAGTACAGGCTCTGTGATACCCGTTGGTTTGGACACTTGCTTATCCTTGTTAAAAGAAGGTGAAATTGGGGTTTTCTATATTCCTCCTTCCTTAGCTTATGGTGATTTAGATGACTTATCAGCTGAGATACCATCAGGCTCCGTAATACAGATGGAAATTGAACTTTTTTCTGTACAAAGTGAAGCAGAAGTACATGACCAAGAAATCAACTTAATAGATCAATTTATTGTTGACTATAATTTACATGATTCAATTTGGGTTGATATTGATACAGTTATGACACCAATTGACTCATTGTGGATTGAAAACATAAACTTAACAACAGATTCAGTTATGGTACCTTTAGATTCAATATGGTATGACGTAACTGGAGGTGCTATTCCAGTTGATACTGTTTTTCATTTTATTGATTCTGTAGAATTCCTAGGTTCTGGAATCTATTACCAGGCTTTGATTAATGGCATTGAAGATACTAGGGTTGAAGTTGGTGAAGTAGCGACCATTCAATATGAATTATATACGCTGGATTCGTATCCAGATAATCCGATAGATGGAGCCAGCCAATTCCAGTTTATTCATCAGCAAAGTGTAGTTCTAAATGGTTTGGATGCAGGGATTTTTGTGATGGAACACAATGAAAGAGCTCTATTGATAATACCTTCGAACCAAGCGTATGCGGGTAGTGTGTTTGTAATTCCTCAAGATGAGATCAGTTACTTTGCAGAAAATGAAGTAATACCGACCTATGCATTAGACGTTAAACCGTTTGAAATACTGGTTTTTGACGTAACATTATTTCCTCCTCAAATTTGATGAATAGTTGAGACGAATCATTATTATATTTCTATTTATCTGTGCTTTCGCAGCACGTGCTCAAGAATATGAGTATAGTGAAGCTGACATTTGTAGACCACCTATATTGGCATTTCTGAATCACTTTTCAATCACAGTTTCAACAGGATACAATTCTACTAAGTATAAACACGATTTATCAGGTTATTATTTATTGCAATCTAATGACGCACAATTAATTACCGTGAACAATGGACCAATAGATCCAAATGCGTTTCCTGATACTTTCCAGAATTGGTTCAACGGTGTCTCGCTCATGGATTCAGCTGATTTGAGAGATTTGTATGAAGTGCCATACCAAGGGCTTCCTAACCCTGTAAATAACCCACTATTACAACAAGGATTTAAAGCTTTTGATGCTGATTCTTTAGATCTAGGGTTCAAAGACAAGGGATGGGGTATTCCGATCAATTTGGCAGTGAGATTTAATTATCAGGACTTCAGGATAGGATTTGGTATAAGTGGTGAATACCATAAAGTAAACTCTTTGGCCCCAACCAATAGTAGCTTAGGCATTCGCAACTATCAACCGAATTTCAATTCATCATTTTTCTTTAAATATTATGGGCAATTGGGTTATAAGTTTTGGGATTTTTGGGACTATTCTTTCGCTGGAGAATTGGAAATAGGAAAATATAATATGGGCAATAATTTTACTGTTCAGAATGGCGTGTTTTATAATTTGGGTATTTCAATTGAAAAAAACATCTCAGAATATTTTAGAATTATTTTAAAGCAATCATATGAAATTAAGTCATACGATGTTCAGGTTCCTTTAGGGCCTTCGATAAAACATTCCAACAATAGTTATCAAATTCATTTCGGAGCAAGTATCACAATACCTGAGTTACGTCGTTCTCCAATGAAGAGTGACCATGTACAACTGAAGCACGTAATTCGTGATCCTGAAACCGGGAAATATATGGAAGTAAGGGGTCAGCCATTCTGGAAAAGACAAAACCCGAAGGTTGGTGAGAACCATAGGAAATTGTGGCGTTATAAAAATAAGAATAAGAAGAAACTCAATCCTTATTAAAGCTCTGTTAGTCAGATAGTTGAAAATCATTTTTTGAAATATTATTTATTGAACGAAATGATCTTTGTCTTAATAATTTTTTGTTGTTTTTTAACCTCGTTTTTCGTTAAATTGCAACCTGAAAATTCACTTCTTTAACAGAACAAATGGCTGAAGACGATAACGATAATCTAGCTCATAAAGATCAGAATATAATACCCATCAACATCGAGGAAGAAATGAGGGGAGCTTACATTGATTATTCAATGTCGGTGATCATTTCAAGAGCACTACCTGACGTAAGAGATGGTTTAAAACCCGTACACAGAAGAGTGTTGTACGGAATGCTTGACCTGGGTGTGTTGCACAATCGTGCATATAAAAAATCAGCAAGGATTGTTGGGGAAGTTTTAGGAAAGTATCACCCGCATGGCGATAGCTCTGTTTATGATACGATGGTTAGAATGGCCCAAGAATGGTCCTTGAGATATCCATTGGTTGATGGTCAAGGAAACTTTGGGTCTGTTGATGGTGATTCTCCAGCGGCAATGAGATATACTGAGGCAAGACTTAGACGTTTAGCCGAAGAATTACTTCACGATATCAACAAAGAGACGGTTGACTATCAACCGAATTTTGATGATTCTTTGAAAGAACCTACTGTCCTGCCTGGGAAATTTCCTAATCTTTTGGTGAATGGTACTTCTGGAATTGCAGTAGGTATGGCTACCAATATGGCTCCTCATAATCTTACAGAAGTGATTAATGGAACTGTAGCTTACATTGACAATAGAGAAATCACAATACCTGAATTAATGGAGCATATCACTGCACCTGATTTTCCAACAGGAGCTACGATATATGGTTATCAGGGTGTAAGATCTGCATTTGAAACAGGTAGGGGAAGGGTTGTACTAAGAGCCAAAGCTGAATTTGAAACGCTCAAATCAGGTAGAGAACAGATCATTGTTACAGAGATTCCTTATCAAGTAAATAAGGCAATGATGATTGAAAAGACAGCAGGTCTTATCAATGAAAAAAAATTAGAGGGAATATCTGATATCAGAGATGAATCAGATAGAGACGGAATGCGAATTGTTTATGATGTTCGAAAAGATGCAATTCCAAATATTGTCCTCAACAATTTATACAAATACACACAATTACAGTCGTCATTTAGTGTCAATAACGTTGCACTTGTAAAAGGAAGACCTCATACATTGAATCTTAAAGAGATCATCGGACATTTTGTTGATCATCGGCATGAGGTGGTGATTCGACGGACGGAATATGAACTTCGTGAAGCAGAAAAAAGAGCGCATATTCTTGAAGGGTATTTGATTGCATTGGATCATTTAGATGAAGTGATTGCTTTGATCAGGGCATCAAGAGATCCTGAATTGGCTAAAACTGGTTTGATGGAGAAATTCGAACTCTCTGAAATCCAAGCGAAAGCCATTCTTGAAATGAGATTGCAACGCCTCACGGGTCTTGAAAGAGAAAAAATCCAAAACGAGTATGATGAAATCATGAAATTGATTGAACATCTCAAAGCGGTTTTAAGTGATGAAGGAATGAGGATGGATATCATCAAAGAAGAACTTTCTGAATTAAAAGAAAGGTATGGTGATGAACGAAGATCTGTTATAGAGCATGCAGCGGATGATTTTACCGCTGAAGATATGATTCCAGATGAGGATATGGTAATTACCATTTCGAATGAAGGTTATATCAAAAGAACAGCTGTAACGGAGTATAGAACACAGGGTAGAGGTGGAGTTGGCTCAAAAGGAGCTTCATCTAAGACTGACGATTTTACAGAACACCTATTTGTGGCATCTACTCACAATTACTTGCTTATTTTCACGGAATTAGGGAAAGTGTTTTGGAAAAAGGTATGGGAAATTCCTGAAGGAGGCAAAGCTACTAAAGGAAGAGCCATTCAAAATCTGATCAACATTGAAAGTGATGATTCTATTCGCGCTGTTATAAATGTTAATAATCTGACAGATGAAGATTATATCAATAATAACTTCATCGTGATGTGTACTAAAAAGGGAATCATCAAAAAGACAACATTGGAGGCTTATTCTAGACCAAGACAGAATGGAATTAATGCCATTACAATTCATGAAGGAGATGAATTGTTGAACGTAAGTTTGACGAACGGTGAAAACCATATTGTGATAGCTAAAAAATCTGGTAGAGCAATTCACTTCAAAGAAACAGATGTTAGACCTATGGGTAGAACCGCTGCCGGCGTGAAAGGAGTTTCCTTAGAAGGTGCTGACGATTACGTTGTAGGCATGGTTTGTATCTCTAGGGAAGATGCCAATCTACTGGTTGTCTCAGAAAAAGGATATGGTAAACGTTCTGACATTGACGCCTATAGAATTACGAAGAGAGGCGGAAAAGGAGTGAAAGCAATGAACGTAACAGATAAAACTGGTACACTTGTTGCAATTAAGGAAGTTATAGATAGTGACGATTTGATGATTATTAACAAATCAGGAATCACTATTAGAATGAAAGTTGAAGATTTAAGAGTTATGGGTCGAGCAACGCAAGGTGTTAGGCTTATTAAGCTCAGTGACAAAGATGAAATTTCTTCTGTTGAAAAAATAGAAAAAATAGAAGGAGAGGAAGAAGTGGAATTGTCGACAGAAGAAAATAATGATGGAATAGAGACTTCTTCGGAAGAAACCAAGGATGAAAATCCTGAAAATGAATAAATGAACTTATAGCCACAGTAGCTGTAGCTAATTTTAATTTGAATATTATGAACAAAACTAGATTAACCATAGTAGTAGTACTTGCCTTGATGATGAGTACACTCTCGTACGCTCAAAAAGGATCTGTATCTAAAGCTGAATCTTATTTATCTAAAGCAGATTATGCCAATGCAAAAGCTGAAATTGATATGGCTATTACCATTGAAAAGACTGCTGCCAAAGTTAAAACTTGGTATGTAAGAGGGCAGGTTTATGAAGCTATTGCGAAAAGTGAAGATATGGCCGTGAATTCAATTGATCCAGATGCTCTTACTAAGACAATGGAAGCATATAATAGAGTATTTGAGTCTGAAAAAGAGAGTAGTAGCTACTATCAGTTGTCAAAACTTAATGTAGATGGCATATGGGGGGCATTCTTAAACTTAGGGAGTGTTGCATATGGAGAGGAGGAATTTATCGTTGCACTAAATAATTTTGAAAAGGCATTAGTTGTTCTGCCTGGTGATTCAACAACTCTTCTTTATGCAGGGGCAGCAGCGCAACAAGCCGATGAAACTGAAAAAACGCTCAAATACTATACTCAATTAATTGAGAATGGAGATGCTAGTGAGAATGTTTTTTCAGTAATTATATTTATGAAAAGGAAAGCTAAAGAGAATGATGAAGCTTTAGCCGTGACTTTAATGGCTAAAGAAGCTTACCCTGATAATAAGTCATTTGCTTCTGAAGAACTTTCTCTATTGATGGTTCTGAATAAATTAGAAGAAGCAGAAATGAAACTTAAATCCGCTATCGAAAAAGATCCTTCTGTAGTAGTTAATCACTTGAATCTTGCAGTATTATATGATAATCTTGGTTCAAAATTGATTGAAGAAGGTAAAAAAGAAGAAGGTAGAGCCAAATTAGATTTGGCGCGAGCAAGCTATAAAAATGCGATTGATATCGAACCAGATAATTACATAGCGAACTATAACACAGGCGCTATATTAGTAAATCATGCGAAGGAATATTTGGATGAAGCTAGAGATATGGACCTAAAGACTTATCAGAAAAAAGGTCCAGCATTAGAAAGTGAAGCAAAAGTTATATTAAAAGAGTCATTACCTTACTTTGAAATAGTTGCGAAAGTAAAACCAAATGACATTGATGCATTATCTACTTTGCAATCAATCTATTCTCAGTTGAAAATGTATGACGAAGCTGAAGAAATAATGAATAAAGTGGAAGAGCTTGAAGCCGCTCAACCTGCTACTGAAGGGGAATAAAGTATAAGGATAAATATTTTACCGGGTAACCAAGACTATTGATATTCGTATATCAGTCATGGTTACCCGGTTTTTATTTGCACTTTTACTAACTCCTTTGTTGTCCTTCGCACAGGATAATTACACACTTAGATATAGTATTTATTTTCCAGGGGGCAGATATTATATATCTGAAAATCAGCTACAAGAACTAGAGCAATTAGTTGATTCTATTTTCCAACAAGGACAGCACGAGGTTACTATTCATAGCCATACGGATAACATAGGAGGAGTTGAATACAATGAATGGCTTTCCCAAATGAGAAGCTTATCGACAAGTTTTCATTTGACAGAATTTGGGATCAACGAAAATTCAATGCATATAAAAGATTTTGGTCAACACAATCCAGTATATGACAATAGCACCAATGAAGGTAGGATAATGAACAGGAGAGTAGACATTATATTTTGGCCCTTATCTCTGTGAGTAATTTTGAAAGAAACTATTGATTTAAGACCTGAGAATCTACATTTCATTTATAAATCAGGGTAATATTCAAAATGATTCCATTTCCATTTCAAATTTGGTTGTTTAAATGATTAATCCTTTTTTACCAAAATAGCCCAATCTTTCTTTTTTTCTGAATCTGGTGTACCCAAATCAACTACACCTCCTCCTTCGATGAATTTTACAGAACCTTCAGACCATTCACCTGATCTAGGATTAAACCATTTAATAATGAATGGGTCAATGTGTTCTCCGAGATCAAGTTTGATTCTTCCACCTTTTTTCAAATAGACAGCATAGATTTCTCCTTCCTTACTAAAACAATAGTTTCTGGAATTAGATAGAAGGTCATCATTGCTGATCATTTCTTTGAAAGGAATGTTATTGAAAAACTTCTTTGCATGGGCGGTTTGTTCCCAAAGATTGTTTCTACTTCTCCAATCTTCTGCATTGAGATCATTGGGACTTTTTTCCCAACCGAAATACCATTCAACTCCAGAACCTCCGGCCATAAGCGTTGACCAAAGTACCTCAGCCCTTAGGGTATCATGCTTAGGGTCATCAGTATCAGTCATGGCACCGGTATGCCAAGGGCCAATTTCATCCATAGAAACAATCCAAGGTCTTTTTCTTTCTTGAGATTTTGTCACCCAGGTTTGTACGTCCCTGTGAATTCTATATACATTCGAGACTTGAAGAGAGATGCCATCAAGTCGATCGAATGCTAGAAGAGGTTCCAATATTGGATTTCTTTCTTCTCTTTCAGCCATGGTATGAATTAAAATCGGATTTTTGTAAGGATCATGATCCTTGACATATCGAATCATTGAAAATCTTTGCTGATCATTTTGCCCTTGAGGCCAGAAGTGAGGAGCAGGTCCATTTTCTTCACCCATATTCCAAATAATGTTCTTGTGATAGCCAAAACGAGCGATCAATTCTCGGTAATAGAGTTTTCTGATATCATCAGTATTTCCTCCATCCAAGATTAATTCATTTTCTTTCTCCTGAGTCACCAAATGCATGGAAATACCTAAGTTCTCCGCATGACTGAAAATGATATCCCATTGAGCTAATTTACTAACATCATATCTTTGAAAATTCTTTCTTTCATGACTTATAAATGGCCACACATCTCGTGCATCACCTTCAATATTCATGGTCAAAGCATATACAGAATTCATTCCTTTTGACGCTAAGAAGTTGAGGGCACCAATGATTCCTTTGCCCTTAGAAAATTGCCATGTAGGATCTCCACTTAGCCAATCTTGAACATGTGGTTCCCAAGATTTAAGGAAGTTTTTATTTGGATCATAGCTGTATGTTCCATCTATATCTTGAAATGCTAAGAAGTTTTCAGGTGAATTAGCTCCAAATTTCAAAAATGGTTTGCCATCCTCGGTATGAAGATATCGATTATTTGCGTAAGTCAACCTTCCACTTTTTTCAAAACCATTCGCATTGCTGTATACTTCATTGAATTGTATAGTGCCTGTTTTACCATGGTAAGGAGTAATGGGTTTCCCCGAAAGTAAATCATCATTTATCGCTAGTTGTGGCCCTGTTTTAAAATTGACTTTGTATTCCCAGGTTCCGGGTTTATTTGGCGTAAATATCACCCTCCAAATACCACCAGAATTAGCTCCAGTCTCTGCAGAATTACCATCAGCAGCATAAAAACCAGGGACAGAATAGTTTTCATTTCCCATAGAAAATTCTACTTGAAGCCGAATATCTGTGAAAGGGTTAATTGCTGCAGTTTCTGAGGTTATATCTGATTCAAAGTTCATTATGAAAGGTTGATTTACTCGGTTCCGATTGAATGATGAATCACATCCAACGAAGATGAACAAAACCATGGAATAATAGAATGACGAATACGATGTTGACAGGTAGGTTTTCATAATTAATCGTTTAGAATCTAAATATATCGATTCTAAAATTGACACACCGAAAATTGGAATGAAATGAAACTCAGAAAGCTTTTTTGGTTTTTTTTCAAAAAAATAGCTTGAATCAAATTTTCGACATGATTTTTAAGTTTGACTAAAAGTCATTAGTGTTCTATATTAGACAAGGGATTACTATATCTTACATTGATAAATTCTCATTTGGCAGTGCAGAGGGTAGTATTAATATGAACTACCGTAGATGAACACACTTGACAAGGGAATTAATTGTTCAATCTCACTATTAATTAGCAGCTTATTTTAAGAGAAAAATGAATAAGAGTTGGTGTTTTTTGATGGCTTGCATTTTTGCCTTTGGGATGAACGTTAAAGCCCAAAAGTTCTCATTTGATCCGAAACTTGATATTGATAACATCAGCATTTCTCAGTGGACTTCAGAAGATGGGCTTTCATCCAATAATGTAACTAGTGTTTTTCAAGACTCCGAAGATTTGATCTGGATTACCTCCTTCAATGGATTTATGATCTATGATGGAGAGAGATTTGATGTTTATGATAAAAATACGCTTGATTTTTTAGATACCGATGGGTTCTACTCTGTGACAGAAAGCCCAACAGGTGAAATTTATTTGGCATCACAAGGAAGTGGAGTGGTAAAGTATTCCAAAGGAAAATTTGAGCTGTTAGAATATACAGGTGAACAGGTTCCAAAATCAATTCGTTGCTTGCATATCAGTCCAAATAATGATATTCTAATTGGAACAAATAACAATGGTCTTTATAGAATTCGAAATGGTGTTTCAGAAAAGATTAGGGGAAATTCTGACTTAGGAAAAATTACAGTAGTGTCCATTGTAGAAGGAGAAGAGGGATTCATATGGGTGGCTACAGAAGGAAAAGGATTTTATGGTGTAAAAGGGGATCATCTTGTATCTATGAATTCTTCTCAAGGCTTATTGAGCAATATTGTAACATCTCTTGTAAATACAAAGGATGGAAAATTGCTCATAGGGACAGAAAATGGCCTACAATTATTAGAGGATAATTTTAAACTCACTACGATAAAAAGTTTAGAAGGGACCTATATAAATAATTTGTTGATTGATGAATGGAATTCCGTCTGGATAGGAACGGAAAAAGGACTAGCTAGATGGAATATTGATTTGAACAAATTGGATTGGCTATATAAGAAAAAGGACATTGATTTGGTCAGAATTAGTTCAATGATGAAAGATCATGAAGGGAACATTTGGTTAACTTCTAATAGAGTAGGCTTAGTACAAATCAAAGAAAGTCAAGTGACCAATCTTACAGCTCCTACATTGTCTAGTGATCGAGTATACGTTGTTCATGAATCCTGGGATGGACAATACTATATTGGGACAGACAAGAATGAAATAAATATTTGTGATGAGCTAAGCTGTAGGACTTTAACACTCAGTATTGATTTAAAGGGTAACGGAATTAGAGATATCTATCGTGATACAGATGGTACTATTTGGCTAGCAACTTACATTGGCATTATTCATTTGGTAGATGGAGAAGAAATTTTGTATTCTGCTGAATCAGGAATGCCGTCGAATCAATTTCGTACTATTTTGAAAGATAAAAGAGATTTCTTTTGGTTTGGTTCAAAATCAGGAGGATTGGTGAAATTCAAGGATGGAGAAATACTCAAAATATTTGCTAATGGCTCAGGATTGGAATCCAATTTTGTCTTGGCAGTTTCAGAAGGTAGAGACGGAGATATTTACGTAGGAACGCATAGTGGTGGTATGACAATCATTGATTCTTTAGATGTTCCAACGAATTTCAACGTAAAAGAGGACGATTCAGGATTATTGCTTTTTAACATTGATGTTAATGAAGACGGTACTGCTTTGGTTACATCTAATGTTGGACCATTCTACTTCGATAAAACCGAGATGAAGAAAGTCCGATTGAAATCAGACTTTAGAAGTAAAACTTATTTTGACGCTATTGATGATCAATTAGGAAACATCTGGATTACAACCAACATCGGTGTGCTTAGAATAAAGAAGAAGGATTGGAATCTATTCATCAAAGGAAAAATTGAAGAAATTCCACATTCTATGCTTGACGATAATCAAGGTATGAGCAATAAAGAATGTACTGGAGCAACTAAATCGACTCTAAATTCTAAAGGACATTTATTAATACCAACCTTGGGTGGAGTATGCATTATTGACACTGAAAACTTAGTGGAAGTATCTAGAGAGCCTAAAGTGTTACTACGTCATTTTTATAGTGATAATACCGAAGTTAATCTGTTTGAGGAAAATAGTTCCGTTTCTGCAGGCTCTATGAGATTCAATTTTCAATTTAGTGTTCTAAGTTATGCTGCTTCTGAGCGGAATCAATATACTTATAAACTATATGGTTTTGATAAAAATTGGAGTTCCTCTGGATACACGGGTCAAGTAGAATATACAAATTTACCTCCTGGAAAATATACGTTCAGAGTAAAAGGCAGCAATGAAACTGGGGTGTGGTCCAGATATGGAGATGATTTTTCATTCACCATTGAGTCATTCTATTATCAAACCATATGGTTTTATCTTCTGGTTTTCTTAATTGTTACATTGATACTTTTGGCTGTGTATAAGTGGAGAGTCTCTTTTATTAGCCGTAAAAATATTGAACTAAAGAAAGTAAATGCAGAATTGGACCGGTTTGTTTACAGTGCTTCTCATGAGTTGAGGTCTCCGTTGAGTTCTATTCTCGGGTTAATCAATGTTGCTAAAGGAGATCCTTCAACAGATAAAACGGAATATTTTGATTACATCGAAAAAAGTGTCAAGAGGTTGGATTTGTTTATTCATGACATCATTGATCATTCTAGGAATTCCAGACAAAAATTACAATTAGATGAAATTGATTTAAGTACTATGATCAATGAGGTTATCAAGGATATCAGCTATATGGATCACTTTGATGAAATCAATTATAAAGTGATTAGTGATGAAAACATGTACTTTCGTCATGATGAAAAGCGATTAAAAATTGTCCTCAGTAACCTAATTACAAATGCTTTTAAACATCATGCTCCAGAAGAAAAGGACAATCCCTTTGTGAATATAAGCATGAAATTTATCGATAGTAGTTTGGTAATTGAAATTGAAGATAATGGACCAGGTATTGATAAAAAGCACCAAGAGAAAATCTATGAAATGTTTTATCGCGCTACGACACGTACGGATGGAACGGGTTTAGGTCTCTATATTGTCGCAGAGATTGTAGAAACAATGAAAGGCAAAATAAAAATGCAATCAGAATCTGGAGTAGGTACAAAATTCACACTCACATTGCCTAGTTCTAATAAATAAGGATAAAATTTATTTCTTAGGTGGTTGACTTGGTCTTACTTCTATTTTAGAAGGCAATGTCCTAGGATCGATTTTGAGCAAATTCACAACCATTTGACCTAAATCTTCAATTTGTATTTTCCAATCATCTTTGTCATTAGGTACGTGATTATTGAAGTAGGTAGCAACTGATCCTGGCATGATTGTACTAACATTGATCCCCTCATGGCGTAAGTCCAGCATCATAGCTTGAGTGAACCCGACAAGACCAAATTTACTAGCGTTGTATGCAGTCCCACCTGCAAAAAAATTAGTCCCTGCTAAACTAGCAATCGTAATAATATAACCTTTCGATTGTTTTAAGGAAGGAATAGACGCTTTACAGCTATTGAATACACCAGTCAAATTTATGTCCATTGTTTCTTTCCATAGTTCCGGTGACATTTCCATAATTGACCCAAAATGTCCAACACCTGCATTAGCAATCACTACATCTAATTTTCCCCACTCCGCAATGATTTGATTTACTGCAACTTCCTGAGAATCTAGGTCTCGAACATCAGATTGAATCCCAATTGCTTTTCCTGGACCTAATTTATTTAGATCAGATGCAGACTTTTCAACAGCATTCAATGTTCTACCTGTTATTCCTACATTCATTCCTTCTTGAATCATAGATGCTGCAATACCATAGCCAATTCCTTTTGTTCCTCCTGTGATGAGCGCGGTTTTATTTTTGATGTTTTCCATTTTATTTTTTTTATGTTTGAACAAAACATTAAAGCATGACGAAATATTTATAGAATGTGATTCTATTGAAAATTAGCTTTTTGAATTGTAATTCAATTGATTTCTTAAAATCAAAATCTTCTACGTAATTTTGGGTTTAACTAAAGCATTATCAAAGATATTAAAACAAGTTATGCCTATCGAATACATTCAACATAAAGGTAAAAAAATAATGTTCGCTGACTATAGGTCTTGTAAGCAAGAAGTGCAGCAACTAGAACTCTTGGAGAATGTTGCTAAAGAGATGGCTAAATTTCCTGAACAAACTTTATTGTTAGTGGATTATGACGGTGTCTCTGGAGGTATAGCTTATATGACCCGGGTAAAAGAACTGGGAAATACGGTGTTTAAAAAACATATGAAAAACTCTGCTGTTTTAGGTATAACAGGCTTAAAGAAAGTGCTTTTCAATGGATACAACCGAGCTACTGGAACCAATAATGTCAAAACATTTAATACGCGCGAAGAAGCATTGGACTGGCTAGTTGGTTAATTAAGCTATTTCTTTTTTTTCACACCTCTAATTGCTTGCTCTTTCCAAGGGTCATCTGGCCAAACATGTTTGGGGTATCGTCTTTTTAATTCTTTTTTCACCTCAAAATAGGTGTTCGCCCAGAAGCTTTTTAAGTCATCCGTAATTTGCACTGGTTTGAAACCTGGAGAAAGTAAATGAAGCAGAACAGCTGTCTTTCCATTGTTCACTTTTGGTGTTTCTGATAAACCAAATATTTCTTGTATGCATACCGCTAAGATAGGAGGAAGTCCATCGGATCTGTAATTGATTGTAATTTGAGAACCACTAGGAACAGTCAATTTTTTCGGTGCCAATCGATTCAATGATTTTTGCAAGTCTTGTGTTAAATGATGTTGCAAGACTTCTTCTAGGTTGATTTTCTTCAACTGATGCGGTTTTTTTACTTCCGTTAAATAAGGTGAAAGCCATTCTCCATTGGTCATTAATAATGAGGATGTACTCACATCTGGCCAGTCCTCTTGCCTTCTCCATTTCTTAAGACTCAATAATCTATTTTGCCATTGGACTACATGGTCGTTAAAATCAAGAAGTTGCATTCCTTCCTTTTTGATAGCTTCTACGATCGCTTGAACTCTATGAGATTCATCAGGCTCAGGTAGTGGTTTAGATTGCAGAACGATATTTCCGATTCTTAAATCACTTGTAGCGATCAACCCACCATCCTCTGTGTCCCATTTGATGACATCTTTTTGTTTAACTAAAGGAGCTAAATCTTTGGGATTTAGAGGAGAAGCCATAAATATTTTACCTAACCCTTCACGTGCATCTAAATGTGCAATTGCTAACCACGCTTCATGAGCCAAATCATCACGGTGTCCAATTGCGGCTATCTTTCCATTCGCTAATTGAAATTGTGCGTTGTTTCCTGGTCTAGCATGAGCAATTCGTTCTGGGTAAGCATGTGTGAGAATTACACCCGTTTCATATGGGTCGAATGGGTCATTTTCCTCTTCCATTACGAACATTTTGAGATAAGAATCAGCTACTTTTTTAATTCTAGCCATTCTTCCTCCTGTTCTCTTCTCAGAACGATACCTGCGCAATGCCTCAATTCTTGTGTTGAGATCTGTTCCTGCCTCTTTGCCGAGCGGATCGCGCTCTTCCAAAAATGCAGCTATGTCAGCTGCCAATGGAATCATATCTTCATCTTCCGCTATCAATAACATATGAGCAATTCGAGGGTGACATGGAAGTTCTAACATTTTTTCACCATGATGAGTAATCCTGCCATTTTCAAGCGCCTCTAATTGATGTAGCATTTCACTAGCTTGATTGACTGCACCTTTTGGTGGTGAGGTCAGCCAAGTTAGCTGATTGATATCCATAACACCCCATTTTGCCATATCTAACACTAAAGACGCTAAATCGGCCTCAAGTATTTCAGGTATCAAATGATCATCCATCCTGTCATGAGTTACATTTGACCACATTCTGTAACAAGTTCCAGGGCTCAATCTTCCAGCGCGTCCAGCTCTTTGGTCGGCTGAGTCTTTACTAATTTGGATGGTTGTCAATCTTGAGAGACCTGATTTCGGATCAAACCTTGATGTTCTTCCAAACCCAGAGTCCACGACTATTTTAATTCCTTCAATGGTTAGGCTTGTTTCCGCTATGGAAGTCGCAATGACGACTTTTCTTTTTCCTTCTTTATGTGGAAAAATAGCTGCCTGCTGTCTATTCATAGGAAGCGAACCATATAACGGCATAATTGCAAAACCCTTCAAAGACTTCCTTAGTAGTTCTTCCGTCTTTAAAATTTCTCTTTGTCCAGGAAGGAATACAAGTACATCTCCATCGTTTTCTTTCACAGCTTTGTTTACAACACTCGCACATTGCTCAGCCATCGACCATTCATCAGTGTCACCTTGATATTTAATGTCAACAGGAAACAAACGGCCCTGACTCGTCACGGCTTTACAGGCTAATAATTGTGTGAGCTTAGGCATGTCAAGAGTTGCAGACATAACAACTATTTTAAGGTCTGGTCTTAAAACTTGCTGTGATTCGCGACACAATGCCAATGCTACATCAGCATGAATGCTTCGTTCATGGAATTCATCAAAAATAACCATCGCAACTCCATTCAATTCATTATTACCATGAAGCATGCGGGTAAGAATACCTTCTGTTAGTACTTCAATTCTTGTATGTTCAGAAGTTCTGTTTTCGAATCGAATTTTATACCCAATTGTTCCACCGACTTCTTCACCCAGAAAATACGCCATGCGAGTAGCAATCGCTTTAGCTGCTAACCTTCGAGGTTCTAGCATTAATATTTTTTTATCCCCTAACCATTTCTGGTCTAGCAATGACAGCGGTAATAATGTGCTTTTTCCAGCTCCAGCCGGAGCGTTGACAATCAACGTACTTTCATTATCTAAATGTTTAAGCAAATCAGGTATTATTTCCTTTACCGGAAGATCTATTGAGTATGGATCGAAAGTCACGTTTAATCTTTTAAGAAATACAGGATATTCAAAGTGTGAATTTAAATAAAATTGGAAGACAGTACTTGAAATTATTTCGTAGGTAAATCACCCAAATATTGCTTGGTACGAAGTGTTGGTCTTCGATTTGTATTGAGCTTGGTATGATCAATATCAGTGTAAAAATTAGAAATCATGGAAATAGTTATAATATGGATTGGGATTAGTGCAATAATAGGAGTTATCGGAGCTGATAAAAATATTGGAATGATACCTGCTTTTTTACTATCGATTTTTCTTACCCCAATAACCGGCCTAATTCTGACTTTTTCGTCGGAAAGTAAAGAGTCGGCAGATCAGGAAATACTCAGGATAAAAGCGGAATTGCAAAAAGCCTTTGAGAAGCAAAAGCAAAACGCTTCTTCTTTTAGAAAAAGAAAGCGAGGTGTTTCTCCTGAAAGAGCTTTAGAAATTTTCAAGCTCGTTAAACTTGAACGATCTATGGCAAAAGGTTAAAACTTTTTGAAATCCTGAGATATCAATATCTAGTGTAGGCGATAAAGAATTAGAAAGTTTTAAGTCCTGATTTTTAGTTTTTCAATAATTATTTGGATTGATATATGTCTCCTGAATTATTGGTTTTTACAGTTATATTCTCAGGAGATCCTTGATAGGCTATTTCACCTGAGTTAGAGGCATATCCATCCAATGTATTGGATACCGATATATTGGCTAATCCAGAATTACTCACTTTTACTTGTGCCGTGTCACTTTTGAAAGCAAAAGCATTGAGCCTACCAGAGTTACTAATACGTGCAGTTTGGCGTTTAGTGTTTCCTTTAATATTTAACTTCCCGGAATTGGATATTTTAGTGTGACTTACTTTGGAAGACACGATCAAATTTGCTTTCGCGGAATTCGAAACATTAATTGTTACATTATTAGCATTTATTTCCAATTCGGTTTTCGCTGAGTTTCTTACTTTAAGTTCAAATTGATCAGTATTTAAACTCGTTAAACCTATGACTGAAGTTGAATTTTGTGCTTCGATGCTATTAATGTCCTCAACATATGTCAATCTGATTTTCACTTTGTCATTATTGAAACCAAAATCCCAGAAACTATTTATACTACTTGCCATTTTAATTTTGAGTTCCAATCCGGAAACATCCAAAAGAACGTCCGAAACGTCGACTCCTTCAGTCTCGATTTTTGCAACATTTTCATTTCCTTTTTCCATAATTAACTCAATTGAATTACTAACAGTTAATTCAGAGAAAGAATCCAATTGCCTTATTTCAGAAGTGTTTTTTATTTCCTTTTTTTCCTTGAATGCTTTTCCATCACATCCAATTAAAACAATAATAGGCAAGAACAATACAGCTATATTTTTCATGGGTTTAGTTTATTAGTTAGATGCAATTTTACTATAAAGGTTACATCATTGAAGAAATATTTTTGTTCGTCTAATGATTTAAGCTGGCAGATATTATATTAGAACAATCAAATAATAGCAAGATAATTATGAAAGACGTTTCAATGCGTGAAGTACATAGGTACCTGGGGTTCTTTTTAGCTGGGATAATGATGGTTTATGCACTAAGTGGTATTCTATTGATTTATAGAGACACAGATTTTTTGAAAGTTGAAAAAGTTGTGGAGAAGCAATTAGAAGCAAATATTAGTAGTGACAAGTTGGGGAAAGTCCTAAAAATGAGAGGATTTAAAGTGATTAATGAAGACAATAATACTATTGATTTTAAATCAGGTAGCTATAATAAAGTGACTGGTTTGGCCGTCATTAATAAAAAAGAGTTGCCTTATCTTTTAGATAAAATCACTCATTTCCATAAGGCAAAGAGTAGTCAGCCTTTATATTGGTTGAATACATTTTTTGGTGTGTCATTGCTGTTTTTTGTCATTTCATCATTTTGGATGTTTCGACCAAAAACAAAAGTATTTAGACAAGGGCTTTATATCGTTTTGGTTGGTGCTGTATTCGCGTTAATTGCGATATTTATATGAAAATATTGGAGTCTAATGCATAAGAAATTAGACTCCAAATTTTTAAGAATAATGAGTTTTTAAGCAAATGAAGCAAATTGTTTTTCTATTCCTTTTGGATCTACCATATATCCTTGTCCCGCTTGGTTGGACATTTGATCAGGAAAAATGTCTTCACTTCCTTCGATAAGTCCTTGGACTATAGCTTTGGCAACATTTTCCGGGGAATCTTTATCCATTGGAAAATCTTTGACCATATCAGTATCTATAGGGCCAGGGTAGACACCGGTTACTAAAACTCCATCACTTACTAGTTCGGCTCTGAAGTTTTGAGTAATGCTATGAACTGCTGCTTTAGTGACTGAGTAATTGCCAATTGAAGGCATATTTCCAAGACCCGCTAAAGATGATACATTAACAATAGCAGACTCTGCTTTGATTCTTAGTTGCGTAACGAAAGCTTTTGTAACATTGATTAGACCATGAACATTGACCGCTAATTGTTTATCAAAAGCTTCTATATCACTTTCACCAAAGAATCCTCCAACGTATAAGATTCCTGCATTATTGATGAGAATGTCTAAGTCAGACGCTGTTTTGACGGCAGCTTTAATATCACTTTCATTAGTTACGTCAAGTTGTATAGGAACGATTTTATCACCGTATTTCTCCTTAAGATCATTGAGTTTATTGATGTCTCTTGCACCTGCATAAACTTTACTAGCCCCTTGTGAAATTAGTTCTGCAACTATGGCTTTTCCTATTCCTCGATTTGATCCTGTTACTAATGCTACTTTTCCTTCAATTGTAATTTTCAAATTTGACATTTAGATTTTGTTTTTTGTTTAAGAATATGGACAACTTCAACGGGGGAGGTTACGTCTAGGGTTATTATTATTCATTGTATAATTCGCATTAAGCTATAAATATTTCAATAACATGATCAATTTAGAATGGCTCAGAACTTTCCGAGAAGTGTATAAAACCAAATCTTTAAGTCAAGCGGCTGATCGTTTGATGATTAGTCAACCTACTGTGAGTCAACAGATATCGGCACTTGAATCTAGAGTTGGTAAAAAGCTTTTTGATAGAAAATCCAAAGGTGTACTTGAAACAGATATGGGAAGAATTTTGAATACTATGATTTCTGGTTCTTTGGAAGAATTGGAAGGGGTGGAAGAAAAGATGGTAAAAAAAGATGCCAAATTCAAGAATATTTTGAGTTTGGGTATATCACCTCACTTGTACAAATCTATGCTTTGCAATAAGACTTCAAGTCTTGGTGAGTATCTACATATTAAATTCGGAGTGAAAAATGATTTAATCAAACAGGTTGAATCAGGGGATTTGATGTATGCAGTGGTCCACGAAAAAGTTAATACGTTTGACACAACTTGTCATTCTTTAGGACCTCAAAATATGGTTTTGGTTGGAACCCCGGATATTGATTTTAATGAAATAAAGATTTTATATGATACCGATAAATTAGCAGCTCAAAAATGGTTGCAAAAGCATAAATGGTATGCTCATGACTATAATTCCAATTTTATCAAGATGTTTTGGTTGAATGTATTTGATAAAAAACGTCCATCTATTGTCCCTAATTATGTGATTCCTAATGAGCATGAAGTTTTATATCAACAAAGTGCAGGGTCTGGTCTTTCAGTTGCTTTTGATAATGTAGTTAAGCATTTTGTTGATAATGGAACATTACACACTTGCATTTTGAAAGAAGTAAATTGTAGAGAATTGTATTTGGTAGCCAATAAGAAGAAAGCTGATGATGAACATACTGAACTCTTGAAAGATGCATTCAGTTTAGTATCTCATGTGTGAGAAAGGATATTTGAATCAATAGCTAAATACAACGCATTCAATCAACATCTAATACATAATTGGTATTTTGCAGTTCTTACTTTTGTAATAATGTAAAATCTACATTATATTTTTTTTAGCAATTGAATGAATCAAGCATTTCTTATTTCCTTTTTCTTGTTGCTGCAATCCATGGTAGTAGTTGGTCAAGATGAAAAGGAATCGAATCAAAATAGATATCAATTAGATATTCGGCAGAATACTGAAAAGATTGTTATAGATGGTGAATTATCTGAAGGTGTTTGGAAGGAAGCGGCTCTAGCAGATGATTTTTGGATGTGTTATCCTGTTGATGATCGTAAAGTAGAAGGTAATCTCCAAACTAAAGTAAGAATCACCTATGATGATCAGAATATTTACTTTGGAATTACCTGCTTTGGCGAAGATGATTATGTAATTCAAACTTTAAAAAGAGATAAAGCGATTAGGAGTAGTGATGGGTTTGGTTTGGTTATTGATCCTGTAAATGAAAAGACTAATGGATTTGCATTTGGTGTAAATGCAGCGGGTGCACAAACTGAAGTATTAATCTCAGGAAGAACTGGTCGCAGGAACGGTGGAGGGCCTGGTGGTGTCAATGGTGCTTGGGATAACAAATGGTTGTCTGCTGTGAAAAGTTATCCTGATAGATGGACCATTGAATTTGCAATACCTTTTAAGTCCTTAAGGTTCAAAGAAGACATTTCAAATTGGGGTATCAATTTCTTTCGTTGGGATGCAAAGACCAATAGCGTTCATGTATGGGCTCCAGTTCCTATAGAATTTTGGGAACTCGATTTGGGTTATACTGGAACAATGAAATGGGAAAAGCCACCTAAAAAAGTAAAAAGTAACGTCACCGTCATTCCTTATGGCTTAGGCACTGTTGGTAGTGACTTTGAGACTGAACCTTCTACTTCTCTTAATGATGTGCAAGGAGGAGTAGATGCTAAAGTGGCTTTGACGTCAAGTATGAATTTTGATTTGACAGTAAACCCTAATTTTTCTCAAGTGGATGTAGATGAACAAGTAACAAATCTTTCACTTTTCAATATCAGATTTCCGGAAAGAAGGTTGTTTTTCCTTGAAAACAGTGATGTATTTGAGGATTTTGGTATACCACCTATGCGACCATTTTTTTCTAGAAAAATAGGACTTGATGATGAAGGGAATCCAATTCCTATTCAATATGGTGCCAGATTAAGTGGTAATGTCAATAATGATTTGAGGGTGGGACTGATGAATTTACAAACAAAGGAAACAGGTGATTTCCTTTCTCAAAACTATACTTCTTTAGCCTTTCATCAGCAAGTTTTCTCTCGTTCTGTTATCAAAGGATATTTTCATAATAGGACAGCTTTGGACAGCCCTGAACCAGACTACAATAGAAACCTAGGATTGGAATTTATTTATCGTTCAACGGATGGAAGGACCCAAGCATTTGGTGGCGGTGGGAAGTCTTTTACCCCTGGCTTAGAATCACAAGATTACTTTTATAATGTAGGAGGTGGCTATTATAATCGTAAAATTAGTTTTTACACCAATTTCTCAGGAGTAGGAAATAACTATGTAGCGGATATGGGTTTTATACAAGGGAATATGTACTACGATGCGGAAAGAGATACAACTATTTGCGTAGGATATCATCATTCCTATACTAGAATTGGTTATACCTTGTATCCTGAAAATGAAAGAATCATTTCCCATCAATTGTCTTCTACCTATATCAATGATGTGGATTCGTCACTTTCATTATTAAACTCACAATTATCTGTTAGTTATAGTTTAAGTAAAACCAATACGAGCAGTGCAAGTGCTACCTATCGCTACAAGCATGTGGCCTTGCTCTTTCCTTTTAGTTTTATAGATGGAGAATTACTTACGCCTGGAATGTATACTAACAATTCAGGTGAATTGGAATATGAAACAGACCAAAGAAAGAAATTGATATTTTCAACCGGGGTATTGGCCGGTTCATTTTATGGCGGAGTGAGAACGAGGTATAGAATTGGATTGAAATATCGCGCACAACCTTGGGGGAATTTTTCATTTTTTGTTGAACAAAATGATCTTGACTTTCCAGAGCCTATGAGCGCTGAACGTTTTTTACTTATAAGTCCAAGAATGGAAATTAATTTTTCAAAATCAATTTTTTGGACCACCTTCCTTCAATTTAATACGCAAGCAGATAACTTTAATTTAAACAGCAGATTGCAATGGCGATTCTTACCTATGTCAGATGTCTTTCTTGTTTATTCAGACAATTATGCTTTAGAATTTTGGGGACCTAAAAGTAGAGCGGTTGTCTTAAAAGTTAATTATTGGTTAAACCTATAGGTCACTTTTTATATTCCGATGGGCTGCAACCGAATAGTTCAGTGAAAGAACTACTAAAGTAAGTTTGGCTATTGAAACCTACCTGATATGCAATCTCTGATACATTTCCTGCACTTTGACTAAGCAAATCCGCTGCTCTGTGTAATCGATAATTACGAACAAAATTAGATGCAGATAGGTTGGTCAAAGCTTTAAGTTTTCTGTGGACCTGAGACCGACTCATATTGATTGCTCCACCAAGATCATCCATGCTGAATTGATCATTACTGATATTTTCTTCAATGATTTCACGGATTCGAAGAAGAAATTTTTCTTGTACAGATTTTACTGTTATAGGAGATGGTTTTATAAGTGAACCTTTTCCAAATTTCTCTTGTAGTTTGGCTCTTAGTTGGATCAAATTTTTTATTCTTATTAACAATTCTTTTTTATCGAATGGTTTAGTAAGGTAATCGTCTGCTCCGGTTTCCAAACCTTCTATTTTATGCTCTTTAGCTGCTTTTGCAGTCAATAAAATGACTGGTATATGATCGGTATGTTCATTTGTTTTCAATTTTTGGCATAATTCATAACCATCCATGTTAGGCATCATTACGTCACTCACGATCAAATCAGGGATTTCTTTTTTGGCCAATTCAAAGCCTTGTAATCCATCCATGGCTTGTATGACATGATAATTAATATGAAGTACGTCCTTAATATAGTGCTGCAAATCTGGGTTGTCTTCGACAACCAAAACGACCAATTTTTCTTCACTTGATGTAGTTATTGGTGTTTCATTTTTGGAAGATATGTTTTGAGGTATTATAATGCCTACTTCAAGTGGTTCTAGGTCATTGATTTGTTCAGATTCTAAGTCGTACGATTGATCTGAAAGAGGGAGAGCAATACCAAACGTAGTTTTATTATTTTCACTGATTACTGAAACTTCGCCTCCGTGTAAATCGGTTAGTTCTTTAACCAATGCTAAACCGATTCCCGTACCCTCATATTGACGAGTTGATTTGGCATCCACTTGGTAAAAACGATCAAAAAGGTGTTTTAAGTTTTCTTCAGGAATAGTCTCACCAGTATTTGAAATCGCGATTAATACATTTTCATTTTTTTGATCCAAATCAACGGAAACTTCAATATACCCGTCATTACTGGTAAATTTCACGGCATTTGAAAGAAGATTGGTCAATATTTTCTGAAGTTTATCATGATCGAAATATGCTAAAATAGATTCTCCTGTATTGTGCACTTTCGAGCCCTTGAATTTTAAACCCACGTTTTTATCAGCTGCCATAGATTCAAACAAAGCAGTCATTTTTCGTGTAAAATCAACAATATCAGCTCTGACCACTTCAAGTTTTATCTCACCGGATTCTAGTTTTGACAAGTCGAGCAATTGATTAATTAATTGAAGTAGACGATCGGCATTTCTTTTCATGATTTGAGAATCTTGCTTTTCTGGTGGCCTATCTTGATTCTCTATTTGTTTTGATACCAAACCTTGGATTAAGGTGAGCGGAGTGCGAAACTCATGTGAAATATTAGCAAAGAATCTGGATTTGATCGAATCTAATTCTTGAAGCTTTTCTGATTGTTCTTCGATCGCTTTTTTGAGCTTTGATTGATTCCCAACAAAAAATATTTGAACTAAAAATATAAGGCCAGACACAGAAAGAATGTTGAGAAGAAAAAATAATTGGATAAATGAGTCATTTAATGCCCAATTAAAATAAGTGGCCATTTTGTTGTTGGCAAAGTAGGCCATGACCAACAATATTGCATAAGCAAAAAACCAGTATTTGGATTTTTTTGTTTCCAAAAAAACCAGAGATGCCAATGGACAAATAAAGCCCCAAATGATTACCGCACTACTTTGAATAAATCCTCCTAAGGTCAATTGTAAAAGGAAAGGAAGAATTAGTATCAGTGTCAATTGACTATTTCTGAAAAAAATATATTTTTTGGTTGAAGCGAAATGAATAAAACTGAAACACGATAATATTCCATAGCAAAATGGAATTGATGCAGGAATCAAAAGGCCATTCAAGAAATAAACAATACCCCAAATCAGACCAGCCGCAGCAAATGGCAAAGACATAATAGCCAAACTGGATTTCCGAAGTTTTTCGTCATCTGAATCAGATGGAAGAATTCCTACATTGATGATCCAATTAACGGTTTTATTAAGCATGAATGTTAATGTGATTAGGTGAAATTTCGGAGTAAAATAGGCCTCAGATGGTAATTTAAGGACATTGCAACAATATTTAATGTTTTTGCAACATGTTTTAATCCAATTAATTATCGCTGCGCTGAAGTTTGCTAAGTGTTCTGAATGAATCAAAACACAAGTCAATCAAAACCAATTGAATCATGAATACACTCAATCAAAAATTACCAGTCAGACAAAAAAGATTTAGTGCAATACTCAGTCTTATCATATTTGATACAAAGACCATTTATGGATTCCACATATTTGGAATTCTTATTGTGAATGCCCTGATATTAAAATCTGGAACATTTCAGTGGTTTATTTTAATACCACTGAACGCAATCGGGGCAACTACATTCTATTTTCTATCTCAAATAATAGTTCTTAGAAAATGGTCAAATCTATTAAAATTCAAACTAGAAGAAAAAAACAGAAGGTTGGCATCTTATTCAATGAATATGATTCAAAAAAATGAATTGATTGATGATTTGACAATGAAATTAGATTCATTGAAAAAGTATTCTTATCCATCTGTAATTAAAGAATTGAATGGCATTAATAAAACGCTAGCAGAATCAAAACGAGTAGATCGAGATTGGAAGAATTTTCGAGTTTCCTTCGAAGCAATTCATGAAGGATTTATTTCCGAATTAAGACATATTCAACCGGACTTGAGTACTTCAGAAGTAAAGTTATGTGCTTTATTAAAACTGAACTTGAATTTAAAAGAAACCGCCAACGTACTTGGTATTTCACCTGATAGTGTCAAAACAGCAAGGTATAGATTGAAGCGGAAATTGTTATTGGGCAAAGAACAAAGTCTTACAGGTTTCTTAAATCATATTCAAGATTCAATCGCAGCTTAAAAAATTACTAAGAACTAATAATAGAACTGAAACTATATTAAGATGAAAAAGAAAAAATTATTAACAGAAAAAAGAACTGCTTTTTTAAGAGCTCAAGGTTATACAAACCAATCAAGAGAAGAACTTTCAGAATTGGCTTTTGGTAATCGACTTGCCTACCAACTATGTTTTTGTCTACTTGTGGTTGGAATTTCAACGGCTCATATACCTACTTTACTGGTCATGCTAACGATCGCTTTTGGAGGAGTAATATTACCTAATCACCCTTTCGATTTGATCTATAACCAATTAATAAGTGGTTTATTAGGAAAACCGAAATTACCTGCCAGATCTGCACAATTGAAATTTGCATGCACAATAGCTACTTTATGGATTGCTGGAGTAATTTATTTATTCCAAACAGGGAATGCTTTAGAAGCGTATCTTCTAGGATCTTCATTACTTATTGCTGTGAGCTCCGTGGCATTTTTTGATTATTGTGTTCCGTCATTTTTTTACAATATAATTTTTAAGGTAAATAGAATTGCTTAGTCAAATCAAAAATGTCTATAATTTCTATCTGATTTGTCTTTTTAATTCACTCAATACGATCATTTAGTATCATATCCATATATTTAGGAACATGAACAGAAGAGACGCAATAAAGTATACTTCATTGATGACGGGCACTGCCGTATTTCCTACGGTGCTTTCTTCGTTATTCGCAAGTTGCAATAGCAATGGAGTCAAGAATGAGTTGGATTACCATCCGGAATTTTTTGAACTAGAAGATTTTAAGATGGTCACTTCCTTGGTCGATATAATTCTTCCAAAAACGGATAGTCCATCAGCTTCTGAATTAGGTGTTCACAGAATAATTGATCACATGGTAGGCGCTACTTATAGACCTGATGAAAGAGAAAGTTTCGAAACTCGATTTAATCTTTTTGCAAAATATTTGAAAACCAAAGGTTTTAAGGAAGGTTCTGATGAAGAAAAACTAGATATTTTAATTGGGATCATTAATTCGAACGATCCAGCTCTGAATGAGGTCAAATCAGGTTTTCAAGAGTTTAGACAGTTGACCGTTGCTTTTTATCTATCTACGGAAGAAATAGCTGAAAATTTCCTCAATTATTTACCAGTTCCAGGTCCTTATCAAGCATGTATTAATGTGGAAGAAGTTGGAAATAAAGCTTGGGCGATATGAATTTTAGTATTAAAGGAAAAAATGAAAAATCATATGACGCTATTGTCATAGGTTCTGGTATTAGTGGGGGATATGCTGCCATGGAGCTTTGTAAAAAAGGATATAAAACCTTGATTTTAGAAAGAGGAAGAAATGTTGAGCATGGACAATATCCGACTGCAAATTTAGATAATTGGGATTTGCCAAATCAAAATAGAGTGCCTCAGGAGGAAGTCAAGAAGCATTATGAAAAACAGGACCGTTTGAACTGGTGGTTGAGAGAGGATAACAAGCATTGGGTGAACAAGGATGACGAATATCCTTATGAAGAAATCAAAAGGTTTGATTGGATCAGAGGTCATCATGTTGGTGGAAGGTCAATCATGTGGGGCAAGCATTGTTATCGTTGGAGTGATATTGATTTTGAGGCCAACGGAAAGGAGGGAGTAGGAGTCGATTGGCCGATTAGATATAAAGACATTGAACCTTGGTATAATTATGTTGAGCCATTTGTTGGTATTGCTGGTCAGGCAGAAGGATTGAAACAGGTTCCAGATGGCATTTTTCTTCCACCCTTTGAATTGAATTGTGCTGAACAAGACTTTAGGGAAAAAGTTGCAGAAGTATACCCTGATAGAATCATTACACCGGGACGTGTAGCCAATTTAAGTGAATACAACCCAAAAGTGCATTTAGGAAAAAGGGGGCAATGTCAAACTAGAAACAGATGTTGGCGCGGATGCCCATATGGGGGCTATTTTAGCAGCCAGTCTGCGACTTTACCTGTAGCCTTTGAAACTGGAAATCTGTCTTTGAGACCCGATAGTATCGTGAGCGAGATTATTTATGATTCATCTACAAACAAAGCCACGGGAGTAAGAGTTAAAGATGCCAATACAGGTGAAGAAATTGAATATTTTGCACGTATTATTTTCTGTAACGCCAGTACGGTAGGGACAACAGCATTATTACTCAATAGCAGATCTGAATCATTTCCTGATGGGCTTGGAAATAGCAGTGGAGAATTAGGACATAATATTATGGATCATCACTACGGCATGGGTGCTTCAGGTGTTTATCCTGGTTTTGAAGATCAATATTATAAAGGACGAAAACCTGTTGGTTTCTATATTCCAAGATTCACCAACATAGATGAGGCTTCTTCTCGTGATGATTATAGAAGAGGCTTTGGCTATCAAGGGGGAATCAATCGAATACAAAATGTACCTTCTGATGCTATTGGTAAAGACCTGAAAGAAAACATATTTAAACCAGGACCCTATCATTTAGGAATGACTTGTTTTGGAGAGATGTTACCGTATCATGAGAATAAAATGTTCCTTGATTTTGATAAAAAAGATAAGAATGGTATGCCATTAATCACTTTTGATGCGGAGTTGAAGGAGAACGAACTGAAGCTCCGTAAGCATGGTGTTGAATGTGCGGTTGAAATGTTAGAGGCAGCAGGTTGCACAGATATTCAATCATACAATTCGTTGACAGCACCCGGCGCATGTATCCATGAGATGGGTACTGCGAGAATGGGCAAAGATTCAAAAACCAGTGTACTCAACAAATGGAACCAAATGCACGACGTGTCAAATGTATTTGTTACAGATGGGGCTTGCATGACTAGTTCTGGCACACAAAATCCAAGTATAACGTATATGGCTTTGACAGCGAGAGCCGTAGATTATGCTGATCGAGAAGTTAAGAAAGGTAATCTATAAGTAGACCTTAAAACGGATAAAAAGTCTTAGAAAAGTACTTGCTTTTCTAAGACTTTTTTTGTCTAAATAGTGGACAAAGTATCAACTATTATTTCTGCAAAACGTTCAGTATAGGTAACTTATTAATTATGAATATTCCAAAAATTGACCTGCCCAGAGTCGTTGTTATTGGCGCAGGATTTGCAGGATTGCAAATAGCCAGACGTCTCAATACGAACAAGTATCAACTGGTTCTAATCGATCGGAACAATTACCATACATTTCAACCTCTCTTATATCAAGTAGCTTCTGCAAGTTTGGAGCCAGATTCAATTGCTTACCCAATTAGAAAGACGTTAAGAAAAAAGAAGAATACGTTTTATCGAATGGCAAGCGTGAAATCTATCAATCAGAATGAGTCTGTTATAAAAACGGATATCGGAAATCTTAAATATGACAAATTGATTATTGCCACAGGAGCAAATAATAACTTTTTTGGTAATGTATCTTTTGAAGAAAACGCACTTCCCATGAAGCGATTGACAGATTCACTGGATTTGAGAAGTAAAATTTTGGGAAATTTTGAACAAGCCTTGAATACCCATGATTTACATAAGAGGGAAGAGTTGATGAATTTTGTTATTGTAGGAGCGGGACCAACAGGTGTGGAGTTGGCGGGAGCTTTAGCAGAATTAAAAAATAAAATTTTACCCAAGGATTTTCCTGACTTGGACTTTCGTGCAATGAGTATAAATCTAATTGAAGCAGCGCCTCGAGTATTGTCTAGTATGAATGATCAGTCTTCCTTGAAGGCCCATAAGTATCTGAAAGGAATGGGTGTTAATATTTGGACTAAGACCTTCGTTGAAAAATATGAGAATAATACAGTTATCACTAGAGGTGACCTTCTAATAAAATCCGATACAGTCATTTGGGCGGCAGGTGTAAAAGGTGATGCTCCAAAAGGTTTTCATCCTGAAGAAATTGGTAAAGGAAATAGAGTCATTACCGATGGGCATTTGAGATTAATTTCTAATGATAACATTTATATTTTAGGAGATGCTGGATTGATACAATCCGAACAATATCCAGAAGGCTTGCCAATGTTGGCATCAGTTGCAATGCAAGAAGGGGCCTATTTAGCGAAAGCCTTAAACTCGCCTAAAAAATATGAAGACAAACCTTTTTCATATGTCGATAAAGGAACGATGGCCACTATTGGAAAGAATTTAGCCGTAGTGGAGCTGGGGAAATTTAGATTCCAAGGGTTGATGGCCTGGTTTGTGTGGATGTTTGTTCATTTGATGCTATTGGTTGGATTTCGAAATAGGGTCGTGGTATTCGTGAACTGGGCTTGGAATTATATTCGATTTAATAGTGGTTTGAGGTTGATTGTTCGACCCTTTAAACGGCATAAAAAGAAGAAGATAACACAGCAGAAAGTAGAAACAGAATTAGTCTCTTGATAAACCCTTTCATTATAACATGAGGAAGAACAACTATACTTTTTGATTTGATCAATTAGGCATAGCTTTGCAGCCTTTATCATTAAAAAATATAAACAGTGGAATTAAATACTGAAAATCAGAAATTCAGTTACGGACTTGGACAAAGCGTCGGTAGCAATTTTATCAATGAAGGTTTTGGGGAAGCATTTGATATTGATGGGTTCATGAGCGGATTGTCAGATGCCTTTGCAGGTACATCTGCCATTCCTCATGAAGAAATCAATGAAGTGATCCAAAAGAAAGTGAGTGAACTGAAAGCGGGTGCACATAAGGATGTCAAAGAAGCTGGGGAAAAATTCTTGAAAGAGAATGGAGCCAAAGAAGGTATCACGACATTGGCTAGTGGGTTACAGTATGAGGTTGTGGAATCAGGAGATGGTTCTGGTGAAAAGCCTACAGCAGCAAGTCAAGTGACTACTCACTACACAGGTCAGTTAATCGATGGGAAAGTATTTGATAGTTCTGTTCAAAGAGGAGAGCCTGCAACGTTTCCAGTTGGTGGTGTGATTGCTGGTTGGACGGAAGCCTTGCAGTTAATGGTGCCTGGAGATAAATGGAAATTATTTATTCCTTTTGACCTAGCTTATGGTGAAAGAGGCGCGGGGCAAGATATTCCACCTTTTGCTACATTGATTTTTGATATTGAGTTGATTTCAGTAGCCTAGTAACATTCAATATTTAAGAAACACAAAATTTAAGGTGCCTAGTATAATATGACTAGGCACCTTTTTTTTATGGTGAAACTGGTAAGGAAAACAAGGTGCAATTTTTACAAATTGAAAAAAGACATTTGTTAAAATTCTGTTAAAATATGAAAGAGACCTTGTAATTTGGATGAATATCGAGTTTTTTAATGATCAATCTGAATCATGAAAAAAAATACGTTTCTACTCATCGTAATTTTGGCTGTTGTATCAATAGGAGGATTCTTAGTTATTCAAGTGTTCTGGCTAGGTAAGGCTTTTGACTTGAGTAATAAGCAGTTTGAGCACAATGTCAATATGGCCTTGCTAAATGTGTCATCAAAACTTTGTGATATCAACCAGTATGAATTACCTGCTGACCCAATCGAACAGCTCTCTTCAAATTATTTTATTGTCAATCTAAATAACAAAATTGCTCCCAATCTTTTAGAAACAATTTTGATAAATGAATTTTCTAAAAGGGAATTGACTGAGGATTTCGAATATGGAATATTCGATTGTGCCAATGAAGAAATGGTTTATGGGAATCTAGTCAATATTTCTAATAATAATTCTTTACCTAATTCATTTCCAGAGCTTAATAAAGATGCCTATTATTTTGGGATCTACTTTCCGAATAGGTCTTCCAACTTGGTAGGAGAAATGTGGATATGGGCGTTTTCCTCTTTGGTATTATTAATTGTCATATTATTTTTTGGATTTGCACTTTATACCATTTTTAGACAAAGGCAACTTTCCGAAATTCAGAGAGATTTTATTAATAATATGACGCATGAGTTTAAGACCCCGATTTCTACGATTGGGCTTTCGGCAGATGTCTTAGAAACAGCCGAAATATTAAAGCAACCTAAACGACTTAATCAATACGCCAAAATCATTAAAACCGAAACAAATAGACTTCAGCATCAAGTAGATCGAATCCTACAATTGGCTACTTTAGATACTAACAAAATAGACTTTAAAATTCAGAGCGTTGATTGCATAGGTTTGATTCAGCAAGCAGTGGACAGCACTAAAATAAAAATTGAGGAATTAGAAGGTGAAATCATTTTTTCAACTGATGAGGACTCAAAAATAATAAGGATTGATTCAGTTCATTTTTCAAATATTGTGAACAATATTCTGGACAATGCTATCAAATACAATCACAATAAACCTAAAATATCAATTGAAGTAAAATCCGTGAATGATTTCTTAAATATCTGCATATCTGACAATGGAATTGGAGTTCCTGATAAATTTCATGCATTAATATTTAAAAAATTCTATCGTATTCCTACAGGAAATGTTCATGACGTCAAAGGTTTTGGTTTAGGTCTTTTTTATGTTAAGACTGTCGTAGATGCTCATCATGGATCTATAAAAATTGAGAGTACATCAGATGGAAGTAAATTTATTATCTCAATCCCAATAAATAATGGCTAGAAAAATACTACTAGTGGAAGATGATGAAAGTCTTGGGTTTGTGACTAAAGACAATTTGGTATCCCAAGGGTATGTGGTTGAGCTATGTGCGGATGGAAGAAAAGGACTATCGGCATTTTCAAAATCCAAATATGATATTTGTTTACTGGACGTTATGTTGCCAAAAATGGATGGTTTTTCCTTGGCCGAGAATATTAGAAAACGAAATCATCTGATTCCAATCATCTTCCTAACAGCTAGAAGCATGCAAGAAGATAAATTAGAGGGGTTTAAAAAAGGTGGTGATGACTATGTGACCAAACCTTTTTCCATAGAAGAATTGATCTATCGAATAGAATCCTGTTTAAAGAGAAGAGGAAATGAAATTCATAAAATATCAGTAAAAACCGTTGGACAATTGGCTTTGGACTTAGATAGCTATGTGCTGAAATCGAAAACCAAAAGTCAAAAATTGACTCAACGAGAATCTGAAATACTGGAATACTTAATTGATCATATTGGCATGATTGTAAAACGGGAAGATATTCTCGTGGCTATCTGGGGTGACAATGATTATTTTAAAGGTAGAAGCCTGGACGTGTTCATATCAAAAATTAGAAAGTACTTAAAAATGGATCCTGCTATTGATATTGAAAATCATCATGGGATTGGTTTTAAGTTGATTGATATTAATCAGCGAAAAGATTAAGTAGGTATTATTTGGTTTGAAAAGAGTCTGTTACCTGCGATTGCTTTCTATAGTCCATGGGTTTCTTTTTTTATTCTCTCAAAAGGATTAATAAAATGAGAGAATTAGACATAGATAACCAAGCAAATAAAATTTTCATCGTTGTGTAACAACTGTTACATAATCCTTCAAATTCACTCCACATATTTGCCTAAAAAAAGAAAGAGATATGGGAATTTTTGGAAATCTATTTGGTGGTGGTAGCAATCAAATAATTGAATATTTAGAGAAAGGCGCAGTGATCATCGATGTTAGGACACCTGCAGAATTTCAAGGTGGTCATGTAGAAGGTGCTAAGAACTTTCCTCTTCAACAATTAAATACTAACATAGATAAGATTAAAAAAATGAATAAGGCTGTCATCTGCTGTTGTGCTTCCGGAATGAGAAGTGGTCAAGCAAACAGTGCTCTTAAAAGTGCAGGCATCGATAGTATCAATGGAGGGGGTTGGACATCAGTGAACGCTGCGATGGTAACCTCTTAAGGTTTGGTTTTGGAATAATGGTCATTGCATGATGGTCATGAAGGCTGCTTTGGATAGACGCAACTATTCTAGCAGCCTTTCTTTTTTTATATAAAATCAAAATACAAAGTTGTTCTAGCTTGTTTTCCGTAATTTTGCGGCTCATTTAAAAACATCTCATTGAGCAATTTCATAAAACTAGGTCTTTCGGAGGAAACGGTGAAAGTACTAGACCAAATGGGTTTTGAAAACCCAACACCCGTACAGGAAAAAGCCATTCCTATGCTTTTAAGTAATGATCCAACCGACTTTATTGGATTGGCGCAAACTGGGACCGGAAAAACTGCTGCTTTTGGTCTTCCATTGATCGAATTGATCAATGATTTTGAAAAAAACACACAGGCACTAATCATGGCGCCTACAAGAGAATTAGCAAATCAGACCTCTCAACAGCTAAAGGATTTCACAAAACAGAATAGAGCAATCAATGTAGAATGTGTCTATGGTGGCGCAGCTATTGTAAATCAAATTAAAGCTTTAAAAAAGCCTACTCAAATTGTAGTAGCAACTCCTGGAAGATTGCTTGATTTGATCAAAAGAAAGGCGATTAAATTGGAGAATATCCGATATGTTGTTTTAGATGAAGCAGATGAAATGTTAAACATGGGCTTTAAAGAAGCCATCGATGATATTTTAGCATATACACCAGATGAAAGAGTAACTTGGTTGTTTTCAGCAACCATGCCGGCTGAAATTCGTCGAATCGTTAAGAAATACATGGACTCTCCATTAGAGGTTTCTGTGAATGCTGAACAAAAAAGTAATACAGACATTACACACCAATATGTAATCACAAAAGCTAATAATAAGATTCCTGCATTAAGAAGATTTCTGGATTTACAACCTGAGTTGAGAGGTGTCATGTTCTGCAGAACCAAAAGAGAAACGCAAGAGATTGCTGATGAATTAGGAAATTTGGGATATGGAGTAGAGGCCTTGCATGGGGACCTCTCACAATCCCAGCGTGATGCTGTCATGAAACGCTTCAAGTCACGGTCGATGCAACTATTAATGGCAACCGATGTGGCTGCCCGTGGAATCGATGTAAGTGATTTGACACATGTCTTCCATCATAAACTTCCAGATCAATTAGAAAGTTACACTCATAGGAGTGGTAGAACTGGACGTGCGGGTAATAAGGGGATCTCTTTGGCGTTCATTGGACCAAGAGAAACAAGAAGAGTACAAGAAATCGAAAATAAGATAAAAGTAAAATTTGAAAAAGTCGAGGTTCCGCAAATCGGTGAATTAAGGTCCATAAGAATCAATCATTGGGCGGATTTGATTATCAATACAAAAGTGGATGAAGGGGCAGATGCAATCTTGAAGGATCTTCATGGTCAATTTGAGAAGTTGAGTAAAGAGGACATTCTCAAGCGATTGATTACCACACAACTGGATCAATTACAGGTACAGGGAGGTGGTGATGCAGATCTCAATGAAACCCATGGTGGATCTCCTTCTCAGCGCAATAAAAGTGGATTCAACCGTTATTTTATAAGTATTGGTATGATGGATGGTATGACCAAAGCAGATTTGGTTCACTATTTATCCGATATATCCGGAATCAACAGAAAATATTTTGGTGACATCAATCTTCAGAAGAATTTCTCGTTTTTCGAAGTGGATAGTAGCCAAGACAAAGAATTGGCTATCAAATTCAAAGGCATTTCAATTGATGGCAGAGATATCAGAGTGAATCTCGATACAGACGGTGATCGAAGAAAAGTATCTACTGACAAAAAAAGAGGAAGGGACAATCGTCGCAAATCTAGAAACAGTGGTGGAAGTGGTAATTCTGATTTTGGTAGATCGCGCAGAAGAAGGAGATAGGTCTCTTTTATGAAATTTGAAGAATACGATATCACGGATGGGATCAAAAGGAGTATCTCTAAACAAGGCTATAAAAAGCCAACGGATATTCAATTCAAATCCATTCCTGCTGTTCTTAAAGGAGAGGATGTTTTGGCAATTGCTCAAACTGGCACAGGGAAAACAGCAGCTTTTGCTATTCCTATCTTACATCAAATTGAAACACGGAAAATTAAAGGACGCCCTGATGGTGTAAAATGCTTAGTCATGGCACCGACCCATGAGTTGGCCATGCAAATCGAGATGGTTTTCAGAACTTTAGGGAAGCATACTAAGGTAACTTCATTCTGTATCCATGGTGGTGTGGATCAAGAGCCACAGATTGCCCAATTAAACAAAGGGGTAGATGTGTTAATTGCTACTCCTGGACGATTGTTCGATTTGGTGAGTCAAGGTCATCTAAATTTGAAACGCATTGAAGTATTGATTTTGGATGAAGCTGATCACATGTTGGATTTAGGCTTTATCAAAGATATTCGTGATTTGATGCGCCATTTGCCTAAGAAAAGACAGACGCTTTTCTTTTCTGCCACCATCAACGAGTCGATTAAAAAACTCGCTTATTCGTTAGTCAGAAATGCAATTAGAATTCAAATTGCTCCTAAAGACCCTGTCGCTAAGAACATTGAACATGCTGTAGCATTTATTGAGATGGATGATAAACGGTTTTTTCTTGAACGCATGATTCAAGATAACCCAGAAAAGAAGATATTGGTTTTTGTAAGAACAAAAGTCAGAGCTGAAAGAGTGAAAAATGCGATGAAAAGAGTAGATCTAATTACTGATACTATTCACGGCGATAAATTGCAAGAAGAACGTGATGCTACTATGTCTACTTTCCGAAAAGGAACTTTAAAAGTTTTGATTGCAACAGACGTTAGTGCTAGGGGAATAGATATTCCTAGTGTTGAGTATGTGATCAATTACGATTTGCCAGAAAGCTCAGAGAATTATGTGCATAGGGTAGGTAGAACAGGTCGTGGCTCTCAAAAAGGTCAAGCCATTTCATTTTGCAGTAAAGAAGAGCGAGAATTATTAGAAGATATAGAAAGCAATTTAGGAAAGCCAGTCGCTCGCATTGATATAACCAAACTTGATTACCAGGAAACTGTGGATACATCGAATGAATCTCACGAAGATTGGAAAACACTCATGAAGGATGCAGACCAGTTTGAGAAAAAGGGTAAGAAGAAAAAATTCAAGAAGAAATAACGAACGGCGTTCCATAATCTGCGCAAGGGATTATCCAATTTTCTTTAGAAGGTTTCTGTACTTTTATTGTTCATATTTAGACCCTATTAAAAGGCTTATGAACGCAAGAATTCTTCAATCAGTAGTCATTTCCGTCATTTTTTTTGGATGTAAACAAGAGGTCGCAGAAACACCGACACCAGAACAGAGAAGCAAACCTAATATTATTGTAATTCTTACAGATGATCAAGGATGGGCAGATGTAGGTTTCAATGGAGCTACTGATATACCTACACCAAATTTGGATAATATAGCTGCCCAAGGTGTTATTTTTAAAAATGGATATGTATCGCATCCATATTGTAGTCCATCAAGAGCTGGGTTATTGACTGGAAGATATCAAGCGCGTTTTGGGCACGATTGTAATATCCCTTACAAAGGTGAACATGATGCTTCAATTGGCACACCTTCTTCTGAGAAAATGATATCAGAAGCTTTGAAAGAGCAAGGTTATCGTACCGGTGCAATTGGTAAGTGGCACGTTGGGGATCATCCCGATGTACAACCACTAGCGCAAGGTTTTGATGAGTGGTTTGGATTTGCTGGTGGTGGAATGAATTACTGGGGTACACCTTCAACACCTAATAAAACGGTATTGAGAAATGGGGTTGAAGTTCCTACTGAAGAATTAACTTATTTAACTGATGATTTTTCAAATGAAGCAGTCAAATTTATAAAAGAGAGTGGTGATAGTCCATTCTTTTTGTATTTGGCTTATAATGCCCCTCATTCTCCAGATCACGCAACAAAAAAATATTTGGAGAAATCAAAACATATTGAATATGGAGGTAGAAGTGTATATGCTGCGATGGTCAATGCTGTAGATGCAGGTGTAGGCAAAATTGACTCAACTTTGATTGCCAACAATTTAAAAGAGAATACAATAGTCGTATTTCTAAGTGATAATGGAGGTAGAAAAGAACATGCTGACAACCGTCCCAATAGAGGGCATAAAGGAATGTTGTTTGAAGGTGGTATCAAGGTGCCTTTTATGATGTCTTGGCCTAGTGGTTTGAAAGGCAATCAGGTATATGATAATGTGGTCAGCTCTCTAGATCTTTTTCCCACATTTCTGGACGCTGCAGGAGTTGACTTTAAAGTTGAAAAGCAACTGGATGGTACAAGTTTATTGCCCTACTTGTCAGGTGAAAATTCGTCAAAACCTCATGAACTTTTATTTTGGCGATCAGTTGGAGGGTTTGAATATGCGGTAAGGAAAGGGAAGTATAAGCTTTATAAGAGTGCATATAAAGCAAAAACGCTGTTGTTTGATTTAGAAGTTGACAGCTATGAAAGGAACGACATTTCAGACCAATATCCAAAAATTATTGCGGAACTTCAGCAAGCTTATACGATTTGGGATGCTGATAATCTAGAACCAGGCTGGGTAGATCCACATCCTGAGAACGTATTATTGGAAGAAGAAAGATTCCAAAAGGCAAGGAATAAGTCTTTAAAACCTTCCTGAGTATTTTAAATCCTCTATTACTCTCCAATCGTCTTAGAAAATCAACGATAAGCGAATTATTATGTAAGAGTCAATGGAGTGAAAGGCTCATTCTTAGCTTAAACACAACATAGATTCTAGAAAATTGATTATCTTATCCGATAGTCAATTAAGGAGCATTCATTGAAAAATATAAAACCCAAGTATTCTTCAAGCCAGCCTCGCTTTTTAAAAATCATATGGATTTATCTGTTTTGTTTTTTAAAAATACAATTATCTAATAGTCAAAATGTTAGGATTTCATTTGAGCAATTAAATATTGATAATGGACTTTCTAATAACACTGTCTCATGTTCATTTCTGGATAGCAAAGGCTATCTCTGGATTGGCACAAATGATGGATTAAATCGCTACAATGGTAATGACTTTACCATTTTCAATAATGATCCTCATAATTTCACTTCTATTTCTGGACATAGAATAATGGACATTGTAGAAGATCAGGACCAACGAATTTGGGTTGCAGTACGAGGATCTGGTATCAGTGTTTATGATTATGAAAGTGCAACATTTACAAATTATCAGCACAATAGTGATTCCTCATCACTCAGTCATAATTCCACCAGTCGAATCTATATTGATAGTTTAAATAGGATATTTATTGGAACCACTGAGGGAGGTTTAAATTTCTATAATGAACTTTCTAATAGTTTCATTCATCTGAATGATACGAATAGTGAAAGGGGTAGAAATGAGAATATTTTTGATATAGCAAAGTATAGTGAAGACACTATCATGATCACGAATGATACAGGATTCATTCGATTGATGAATGTAAATACTTTTGAATCAAAGGTTATTCAATATGAACCTAATTATGTCAAAAATGGAATGCGATGGAAACCTGTACTTAGAGCTAGCAATGGTAATATTTTAATCGGAGGTTCTAAGGGTTTGTACATTTTGAATAAGGATGGATCGGAGATTAAACATTTTACGAATACACCTAATAAAAATCAATTAATGTCAGATTATGTAACAACCCTATTAGAAAGTGAGAATGGAATTATCTGGGTTGGTACGAATGGAGGTGGTGTAAATTTGTTTGACACTAAAACAGAAAAATTTGAATACATATTGTCGGGATCTCATCATGGATTAAGTGCTAATGGTGTCTATGACATTTATGAAGATAAAAATGGGACTATTTGGGTAGGAACATATAATGGAGGTTTAAATTCTTATAGTTCAAAAAGAACCAAATTCTTAAATTTTAGGAAAATACCGGGAGACTCAAAGAGTTTGAGTCATTCCTCTGTGATGTCTTTCCTTGAAACAAGGGATGGTAAGATTTGGATAGGGACTGATGGAGGGGGTATGAATTTGTTCAATAAAGATGAAGGGACTTTTACCCACTATATGTTTGATCCCTTGAACTTAAATAGTATCAGTGGGAATGTTGTAAAAACGTTATATGAGGATCAATCAAGCAATATTTGGATTGGAACTTATGCCAATGGCCTTAATGTGTTTGACCGCAGAAGTAAAAAGGTCCGAAGGTATAAACATAAACCCTATGTTGATAACAGTCTGAATCATAATGATGTATGGTTTTTATATGAAGATAAAATGGGCAATTTCTGGATAGGCCTGAATGGAGGAGGATTAGAATTATTTGATCCCAAAACCAATTCATTTACACATCATGAGTTTGATGCAGATAATGACAAGACTATATCTAACAATTATGTAAGATCTATATTGGACGATAGTGAAAACCTTCTCTGGGTAGGTACTAGTAGGGGATTATGCATTTTTGATAGAGCCACAAGACAGTTTAAAAGGTATGAATTTAGCAGCGTTGATGATCATGCATTACCAAATTGGGGAATAAGAACCGTCTTTGAAGATTCAAAAAATAATGTTTGGATTGGGACAGAAGACGGTCTAGCACGATACAATCGAATCAAGGATAATTTTGATAATTTCTATATTAATAAGGAATCGTCAAATACTGCTATCAGTGATATTAGAGAGGGGGAAGATGATGATCTGTGGATTAGTACAAATAAGGGTTTGTTTAAATTCAACCCTACAACATTAGAATCTTTAAGGTTTGACAAAGGCGATGGCTTAGCTGGAATTGATTTTTATTATGGCGCATCATTGAAATCAAAAGATGGATTTTTATTTTTTGGTGGACATGAGGGCTTTAGTGTTTTTAAACCAGAAACAATTCAACTTAGTACTGATGAACCAGTAACCGTGATTACAAGGGTTAAACTTTTTGATAAAGAAGTGCATCGATCAAAAACCTATAATGGTCATATGATTTTTGATCAGGATCTGTCAGAAGAAAATCAACTGACTTTTTTATATGAACAGAATGCGTTTTCCATTGAATTTTCAGCGCTAGATTTTCTTGGACCAAATCGAATAAATTATTCTTATCAATTAGTTGGTTTCGATAAAGAAGCGATTGTAGTTCCAGCATCGGTTAGAAAAGCTAGCTATACTAATTTAGATCCTGGTACTTACCAGCTTCAAATCAAATCAACAAACTTTGATGGGATATGGTCGGACAAAGTGAGAAAAATGGAAATTACTATTTTATCTCCATGGTGGATGACCAACTGGTTTAGGGTTACTGCTTTCTCTACATTAGTGTTGATACTGTGGATTATGTACAAGGTACGGGTAAGTTCGTTAAGTGCACAGAGGAAGTTGCTAAAGAATAAAGTTCACGAACGAACAGAAGAGATAAGGGTTCAGTTTGAGGAATTGATGGAAAAAAATGTTACGATCCTGAGGCAGGCTAATGAATTAAATGAGCGAAATGCGGAATTGGAAGAGAAAAATCAAACCATTACCGATCAGTCAGATGAACTATATGCTTATAATCTAGAATTGAATAAGCTAAATGATAGTTTAGAGAAAAGAGTTTTAGAAAGAACAAAGGAATTATTAGCAAAGAATAAAATGTTATCGGATTATGCCTATAGTAATTCACATGAATTAAGAAAGCCATTGAGCAATATCCTAGGTCTAGCGGACCTCATGAATAAGAATCTTTTGAAGAAAGAGGAAAAAGAACTCTTGATGACATTGAATGAAGAAGCCAAGAAGCTCGATGAAATTGTTCGAGACATTCAAGTCAGAATAAAAGACAATACACCAGACAGTTCGATCTGATTTCATGAAATAAAGTTTATTGATAAATCTCAATGTCATTGATTATTCATTCAAACAAACCTTTAATTTTGTAAAAAAAAACAATGAAATATATCCTTATACCTATTCTATTTGTATTGCTCATTTCCTGTGATGATGAAAAAGATTACGTAGCTGAGAATGAAGCAGAGATTCTTACTTATTTAGAGGAAAATGACTTGGTGGCGCAAAGAAGTGAATCAGGTTTGCATTACATAATTAACAACCCTGGATCAGGTCGACAGGCAACAGCTGCATCAAGAGTCCAAGTAGTTTACAGGGGGTATTATACCGATGGTACAGTTTTCGATGAAAGTGATGCCAATGGAATTGTCTTTGGGCTTAATCAAGTTATTAGTGGCTGGACTGAAGGGATTGCCTATTTCAAAGAAGGGGGTAGTGGAATGCTATTGATTCCCGCTCATCTGGGATATGGAAACGACGATTATGCTGGAATTCCAGGGGGATCTGTCTTACTTTTTGATATTACACTTGTTTCAGTAAACTAATGTAACAGTCTAGTCTCCTTCTCTGTTTCAATTGTAGTTTAATAGCTTTTATTTTTTCGATATTCTCCGGGTGAGATACCAATATATTTTTTGAAGGTTTTGCAAAAATATGCATTGCTTTTAAATCCACAAGTTTCTGCTATTTGAACACAAGAAGATGATGTTGTATTTAATAACAATTGGGCCTTTTCTACACGTTGCTTATTGATATAATTTAAAGGGTTGAATTGAGTGAGCTCTTTAAATTTTCTTGTAAAATGTCCAGTTGATAAATAGGTCATCTCTGCAAGCTTTACTACTGTCAAATTTTCATTTAGGTGGCTATGGATATATTTTACAGCCAAGGAGATAGAACTAATAATAGATTTATCAAAATTGTTTTTACTTGTAGCAATAAAATTTGAAAACAGCATGTAAAGTAATCCAGAAGTAACAAGACTCTGTTGGGCATTACTTATCGTACTATTCCAATTCTTACTATTTGTTCTTTGATAATTCTTAGGATTTTTTGACGGCAATGCCATGAGTGGATTTGCTTCGCTTAAAGTTTTGAAATAATTATAATGATCACGAGTGGCTTTTATTTCATAACTAAAATTAAAAATCTGATAGATACTTAAGTCTTCAGGTAGGTGAATGGTAAATGTAGTGTAATAGTGTTCCATTTGTTTTTTACATACATAGCTACAGTGTACGAAGCTTGGAATTAAGTAGATATATCCTTTTCGTAAATGTATTTTCTTTTCACCGATATAAATAAATGCCTCACCACCTGTAATTAGAAACATTCTGCTAAAAGAACTGATGATATCATTGTAATTCCATTCAGTACCTACTTTAGCAAAATCTACAGAAGTAAGATTAAATGATATCTTTTTAAGCAATTCTGTATTGTTCATTCAAATGATTAAATCTTAAGGTATTTTGTTATGTCGAAAATAGACAATAGTTGAGTTGTTTTGTTATATGTAGATATATTTATGTAGTGTAAATTTGTAATTCAATACAGTAAAAGGAGTATTCAACAAAGATCAATGATGAGAGGAATTAGGTTTTTCATTGCGTTTGCCATGTTTAGCAACTTGAACCAATTTGGATTTGCACAACAAAAATTTGAAGCCAATTGGGAATCACTTTCACAATATGAATGCCCAGAATGGTTTCGAGATGCCAAGTTCGGAATTTATACACACTGGGGTGTATATTCAGTACCTGAAAGTGAATCTGACTGGTATGGCACACATATGTATAACAAGGAACATCCAAACTATAAGTATCATCGGAAAACCTACGGAAATCAAAAAGAGTTTGGTTATAAAGACTTAGTACCTCTTTTTAAAGCTGAAAAATTTAATGCTGATGAATGGGCTGAACTATTCGTTGAATCTGGTGCACGTTTTGCCGGACCCGCTGGAGAACATGCTGATGGCTTCTCAATGTGGGATTCAAAAGTGAACCCATGGAACGCTGTGGATAAAGGACCCAAGCGAGATATTACCGGGGAATTAGAAAAAGCCATTCGTAAACGTGGATTAAAATACGTTGTGAGTTTACACCATTCATGGTTATGGGGTTGGTTTCCAACTTGGGATGAGGATACCGACTGTTCTGATCCTGCTAATGCCTCGTTGTATGGCGAAAAAGTGCCCAAAACTGCTTGGCAAGTTGAAAAAGGGAATAGTTGGACAACTGTATCTCCTATGCCAAGTGCTGAGTTTGAACGAGTATGGCTAGAAAAAGTGAAAGAGGTTGTTGATGGTTATTCTCCTGACTTACTTTGGTTTGATAATCGTATTCAAATTCTTTCAGAAAAAGTGCGAAAGGAAATGTTGGCTTATGCCTACAATCAAGCGGAAGAAAAAGATCAAGAGTTTGTCCTGACATTCAAGCGCCCTGACTTTCCTTTGGGAACAGGTACGGTGGATCTTGAACGCAATCGCATGCCGAAAATTTACCCAGAACCCTGGCTAACTGATAATTCAATCTCAAAACAGCGGTGGATTTGGCACAAAGACTTGAAATGCTACCCAACGAACAATCTTGTTGACGACTTGGTTGACATTGTAAGTAAAAATGGTAACCTACTGTTAAACGTAGCACCTCACCCCAATGGAACGATCCCTGAAGATCAAAAACAACGATTGCGAGAAATGGGTGATTGGCTCAAACTCAATGGCGAGGCTATTTACGAAAGTCGTCCATGGCTCATATTTGGAGAAGGACCTACGGAAACTAAAACCGGTCATTTGGCAGATATGAAATTTGATGGTTTTGGTGATGAGGATATTCGTTTTACGACACGCGACGGACAGTTGTACGCTATTGCATTAGGATGGCCTGAGTCAGGCGTACTCCCAGTAAAATCTTTGGGTACTAGCAGGTATAATGGCAAGGTTGATAAAATTGAATTAATAGGAAGCAGGTCTAAAATAAATTTCAATCAGGGCGTAGAAGCTTTGGAGGTTCATTTACCAAAAAACAAGCCTTGTGAACATGCGTTTGTGTTTAAAATAAATTAGTAATTTAATCCAGATAATTAATTACAAGATACTTATGCCAGAAAATACACCACCATCGGAACACGCAAACATTGCTTTGTACAATACAGAAACATGGATGTATGAAGACTTTGAATTGGGCAAAAAAGACAGGTCAATAAGCCGAACAATCTCTGAAGGAGAAGCAATGATGTTCAATGGACTGGTGCTAGATATGCACCCTTATGTAGGTGATCAAGAATTTGCTGAAAAAGAAGGGCTTTTTGGGAAAAGATTGGTTGCTGGTGCTATGGTATTTAGTTTAGGGTTAGGGTTGATGGCTAATAATAATGTCAACACTTTCAGCTATGGATATGACAAACTTCGCTTTATCAAACCCGTTTTCATTGGGGATACTATTTATACTATTCGTACTCATTTAGATAAAAAACCTAAATACGATGAAATGGGCTTGATCACAGTTAGCTATGAAGTTTACAAACAACCTGGCGAGTTGGTATTATACTGCGAACACTTACAAACCGTTAAATATAGAAATCCAGGAAGTAATAAATAATCACACTCGTTATATTTTTTGAAACTGATGCCGGTATTTTTTAGGGGAGTGTAGCTTGTACTTTGTGAATTGGCGATGGAAAAAAGAGAGGTTATTGAAACCAGAACGATAGCCTATTTCAGAAATTGAAAGGTCTGTTTCAATCAGCATTTTGCTCGCAATAGTGATTTTGTATTCGTTGACATAGCTTGAAAAAGTTTTATCAAATGTTCTTTTGAAAAATCTGCAAAAAGCTTCTTTGCTAAGAGAAAGCAGGTATGAGATCTCATCCAATGAATGTTTTTCTAAAATCTTATCTTTTATGTAATTATTAATGACGTTGACACGGTGACTTTGCTGATCTGATAAAGGTTTACCAAAACCTGGACCAGCCAATAGAGAAGTTGAAGCTTTTGTTCCTAATGTATTCAATATTTCAATTAATGTAATCAGTCTTTCGAATGGCGCTTGACTAGGTATTGATATAAAAGAATTTTCCAGAGATAGGGAAGTTTTTAAGTCAAAAGAAATTCCATAAGATGATTTAGTCAATAAGCTTTTAATTGCATTTAGTTCAGGTTTATCAAGCCAGTCATTAAGTAGCGCCTCATCCCATTGAATAATGATACATTTAACGTGTTCACTGGTAGTGTCAATGGTTCTCCAAGAATGCGGTACATTTTTCCCAACCAATACTAAATCTCCTTTCTTAAAAGGATGCATAGAATCCCCTACATACCTAATGCCTGTACTTTGCACCATATAAGTCAATTCATACTGTGGATGAAAATGCCATTCAGCTTTAAATTCCTTGTCTTCAAAAACTTTAACTTTAAAAGAATGGTCGGGTGTTGAAGTTATTTCTTTTCGTAATGCTTTCATTGAGACTTATTTATGGAAATCACATCTCTAATATTGCTTTATTTTAAGTATTTATGATTGAAATTAATTAAAAAGATCAATATAGTGTACAAAATGGGTAATTTGATGTATCTATTTCTCCAGTGTTTGAATGATTTTTGTAAAAAATAAGGATTAGAATACAATGATGAACGACTTGGCCATAAAGGATGTGAAGTTATTCAAGGCGTCTACAGAACTTAAAAAACCTATTTCAGATGCCACCCATACATTGACTGAAATATCATTCATAGTCATGAGGATTCAGTTGGAAAATGGAGTGATTGGTGAGTCATACCTGTTGTCTTTTCAGTATTCTAGAAATGCAATAATTGGCGCTTTAAAAGATGTGATTCCTGTAATCAAAGGTCATAAAGCCAATGAGACGGGTATTGTATACAAGAAATTAGAAGGGCTTTTCGAATACTTCGGAAACCAAGGTCTTTTAAGGTGGGCTCAGGCAGCTGTGAATATTGCCATGTGGGATGCATGGGCAAAGTCTCAAGGACAACCCATCCATAAATTATTAGGGGTGACTCAGGAAAAAGTGAGTATTTACGGTAGTGGAGGATGGATATCTTATTCTATTGACGAATTGATAGAAGAAGTTACAGACTATGCTGATAGAGGGTTTAAAGCTGTGAAAATTAAGGTAGGTTCTCCAAAAGTAAGCACTGACCTCATGCGCTTGACAAAAGTAAGGGATGCAGTAGGTGATAAAGTGGATATCATGATGGATGCAAATCAAGGCATGGATTTACCTTCAGCTATTAAACTAGCCAATGGAGCGAAAGAATTAAATATTCATTGGTTTGAAGAACCGGTCAATCATCAAGATTTTCAGGCTTATCAAGTCTTGAAGAATCAAACAGGTATATCTTTAGCCATGGGAGAAAGAGAATTTGATACTTTACCACTTCGAGAATTGGTGACTAGAAATGCACTGGATATCTGGCAGCCAGATTTATTAAGAATAGGAGGAGTTGAAGCTTGGAGATCGAGCGCTGCATTAGCTGAAAGCTTTCATTTGCCTGTACTACCCCATTTTTATAAAGACTATGATGTTCCATTATTATGCACTATTCAAAATGGAGTAGGTGCAGAGTCCTTTGACTGGGTGGATCCTTTGATAGACAACCCTATGGTTATAAAAGATGGATATGCACAACCTCATGATCGTCCAGGATGGGGCTTTAATTTTATTGATGATAAATTAACTGAAATCAAATAGTATGACACGCTCTAAATTCTCATTAGAAGGAAAATTAGCACTTGTTACCGGAGGAGGGACCGGTATTGGATTAGGTATCGCAAAATCTATGGTCGAAGCTGGTGCAAGCGTTGTAATAACTGGTCGTAGAGAAGAAGTGCTTAAAGAAGCAGTCCAAAACTTAGGACAAAAGACGTTTTACCGAGTGAACGATATCACAAAGAAAGGTGAACTGCCGGCATTGGTTGAAGAAATTGAGAATAACATAGGAGCCATAGATATTTTGGTGAATAATGCAGGGGTACATCATAAGGCAATGGCTCAAGAAACTTCTGATGAGGATTTTGAAAGGATAATGCAAACCAATATTATGAGTGTTTTTTCCTTGACAAAGGCTTGTGCTAAATATATGCTTGAAAGAAAGAGTGGCTCGATCATCATGATTGGCTCGATGGCTGGTTTATTCGGTATAGATAAAGTCGTTGCGTATGGGACTTCCAAAACGGCACTTACTGGGCTAGTGAATGCTTTGGTGACAGAGTATTCAACAAGCAATGTAAGGGTCAATGCCATCGCACCAGGTTGGATAGAATCTAATATGTTTTTAAATGCAGTCAATAAGGATCCAGAAAGAAAACAACAAATAACGAATCGAATTGCTATGGATCATTTCGGTCAAACTGAGGATATTGGAAATGCAGCTGTCTTTTTGTCTTCTGAAGCCGCTCGATATATCACAGGAGTTGTTTTACCAGTAGATGGAGGAGCAGCTGTCAACTTTTAAATACAAAGTGAGCAAAGGATGAAAGTAATCAGACTAAAAGAACCAGGAGAATGGGAGGCATATGAAGCAGAACCACCTAAAAGTCTATCATCAGGTGAAGCGCTAGTAAAAATCAACAAAATGGGGGTTTGCGGTACTGATTTACATGCATATAAAGGGAATCAGCCTTTTTTTTCCTACCCAAGAATATTAGGTCATGAGTTGGCTGTGGAAGTAGAAGCTGTAGGAGACAATGTGGAGAATGTGGAAATAGGAGATCGATGTTCTTTAGAGCCATACTATAATGTAGAACAAGGGCAAGCAGCTAGAAATGGCAAAACAAATTGTGGAGATCATTTACGAGTTTATGGTGTGCATGTCGATGGAGGGATGCAAGAGCGAATGATTATTCCCGCACAATTTCTTCATCCATCAAAGTCATTGTCAGATGATCAATTGGCATTGATTGAACCCTTAGCCATTGGATGTCATGCCGTTGATCGAGCAGATATCAAACATGATGATATCGTTTTAGTTATTGGAGCAGGGCCCATTGGATTAGGTACCGTTCAGTTTGCTCAATTAACAGGAGCAAGAGTAATAGTTATGGACATAGATGCCGACAAATTGAAATTGGCTCGGAAAATCACCAAAGTCAAAGATACGATTCTGGCCTCCGATCAAATTGAGGAAGACTTAAAAGGAATTTTGAATGGTGATTTACCAACCGTAGTATTGGATGCTACAGGAAGTCCAAAATCGATGCATAACACTTTTGAATTTGTATCAGCTGGTGGTACCATTGTTTTTATTGGCTTATTTCAAGGAGATATTGTATTTAATGATCCCAATTTCCACAAAAAAGAATTGACGTTAAAAGCGAGTAGAGCAGCGCTAAGCACTGATTTTAGCAGGATCATTCGTTTGATAGAAGCTGAAAAGATTCAACCGGAAACTTATATCACTCATAGAATGGATTTTGAAGATGTTACTCAAGAATTCGAAAAGTTATATGACTATGGTGGTGCCTTGGTCAAGGCGGTAATTGATTACAACTAGAATGGTTATTGAAAGCATTATTTCCTAATAAAAGAGACGAGATTATATGAACATTTCAATTATTGATTTAAGCATTATAGGTGTTTACCTAATAGGTATTGTCATTATTGGTATATGGGCTGGAGGTGGTTTTAATAAGCAAACTTCCAATAATTACTTCTTAGCGGGCCGCTCTTTGGGTTGGGGAGTGGTTGGTGCATCCTTATTTGCATCCAATATATCGACTGTTCATATAGTTGGTTTTGCCGAGTCAGGCTTTACTTCTGGACTTTCTGATGGAATTTTCGAATGGATGGCTATTCCGTGTTTGGTATTCTTAGGTGTTTTTATCGCCCCGTTCTATTTTAGAAATAGAATCAGTACCATTCCAGAATACTTTGAGAAAAGATTTGATGGAGCTTCACGGACTTTTATGGTGATTTTCGCAATTCTAACAGCGCTTCTAATTCATATTGGAATTAGTCTTTACGCTGGTGCTACGATCATGAAAGAATTCTTTGGATTGGATCAGTTTTGGGGTGTTTTGTTAATTTCTATGTTAACTGCCCTGTACACAATACTGGGAGGTTTAAAAGCGGTGGCTGTTACGGAATCTATTCAATCCGTTATGTTGTTAGGTGGTAGCATATTGATAACTCTTTTTGGTTTGTGGATGCTTCCTGAAGTAGGAGTGACTGATTTTGAATCATTTAAGGCGCATATAAAACCTGGAAGCCTGTCAATGCTACGGTCTGACGCTACAGTTGCAGAAACAGGAGGGATCGCTTGGTATGCGGTTTTACTAGGATATCCTGTACTCGGCATTTGGTATTGGTTTACGGATCAAACCATAGTTCAAAGAGCCTTGGGCTCCAAGTCTGAAAATGATGCCCGTATTGGACCCATGTTTACTGCAGTGCTCAAATTGGCTCCTGTCTTTTTTATGTTGCTACCAGGTTTGTTTGCTTATGTATTATTTGAAGATAAAATTAATTCAGCTGGCACAGGACAAACTTTTTCTATTCTAATATCGGAATTATTGCCAGTCGGATTGGTTGGACTTGTAATAGCTTCATTATTAGCGGCTTTAATGAGTTCAGTTGCAGCAGCACTTAATAGTTGCTCAACCTTGGTTTCTATTGATATCTTAAAAAGACTCAAACCAGAATCGAGCGATGAACAATTAGTGTGGGTTGGGAAAGTAACTGCTTTTATTGTCATGTTTATATCGATCATGTTTTCATTGGTTGCAGGATCCAAAGGCGGGTCTATTATTACCATTGTCAACTCGATTGGTTCAAGTATTGCACCTTCCATATCTGCAGTTTTCATCTTAGGCTATTTTTGGAAAAGAGGAACTCAAGAGGCAGCAAAATGGACCTTTTTGATTGGTCTAGTTTTAGGCGTACTTATGTTTTGGTTAGATTTTGCTGATGACAAAGGACATAGATTAATCACTGATGGTTATGGAATTATCTTCATGATGCAAGCATGGTGGGCGTATGTCATATGTTGCGTTGTATTTGTGGTTATTAGCTTATCAACACCCGTACCTAGTGAAGCTCAACAGGCTTTGACATTCTCAAATAATGCGTATTTTGAAAAAATTAATTCGGCCATAGATTACCGTGTAATTGGTATTGCTGTAATGATAACTTTAATTGTCCTTTGGACTATAATAGAAATAATTGGATGATAGTATATAAAAAGTCTTTTTGCTTTATCGCTGTTTGTTTGGTGTTTTTAGGGTGTGATCAAAAACAATCTTCACAACAGGAGAACTCAATAACTAAAGATATGAAATCAATTTATTCAGAGGATCAATTTCGAAGGTTTACTTATTTTTTGGAATCAGAATCTCCAGCGATAAAAGATTTTTTTAATTCTAAAAGGTGGAAGGAAAGAAGAACAATTGTATCTACAAAAATTAAGGATCTCAAAATTTACAATAAGGAAAATGAATACTTTTTATTGATAGATGCTGTTCCTGAAATGGATAGTAAAACGCTTTCAGAACAATTAAGAATCGAACCTGTCATTGTCGATATGATTAGAAAATTAAAAAAAAATGATATTGAAATTCCCAGTCATGATGAAGGGTTGGAAAGAATCTACAAGTTGGATCAAAAAGTAGTATACAGTCCAAAAGAAGGACAATTAAAAAATGATATTGGTGAATATAAGAGGTTCGTATGGACTTTGTTATTAGAAGAGGATCCTGAATTGATGGCTGAGTATAAAAGAGTACATGGTATAGGAATGGCATGGCCAGAGATCACCAATAACATGAAGAGCATAGGAGTAAAAGATATGGAAATCTATTTGCATAACAGCCAGGCAATCTTGATTATGGATACGAAACCTGATTTCAATCTTAAAGAAGTAGGGCCCATATGGCAGCAATTACCTCGTGAAAATGAATGGCAAGAATATGTTTCAAAGTTTCAGCGAATTGATCCCAATAGCTCTATTCAAGAGAAATGGGTAGATATGGTCGAACAGTGAAATTCAATTTAAGATTTAGTATAAATTAATTAGGACATAATTCATATGAAGAAAGGGATAATTATATTTTTTGGACTCTTTTTAATTGGATGTAAAAGCAATGAAGATGTACAAAATTCAGTACAATATGAAGAGAGCTGGGAGAGCTTGAGTCAATATGAAATTCCAAAGTGGATGGAAGAGGCTAAGTTTGGAATTTTCATACACTGGGGACCAAATTCTGTAGCTGAATTGCATACGGATTGGTACCCGAGATGGATGTATTTAGATTCGGGAAATATCAATCATACCACAGGTGAAATGATTGATGATAAACCGCATTCAGCGTACCTTCATCATCAGAAGAAATTCGGTAACCAAAAAGAATTTGGTTATAAAGACATGATTCCATTATGGACAATGGAAAATTTTAATGCTAAAGAATGGGTTGATCTATTTAAAAAAGCTGGAGCGCAATATGTAGTACCTGTAGCTGAGCATCATGATGGTTATGCCCTCTATGAATCAAGTATTACACCATATAATGCCGTTGATATCGGCCCGAAACGGGATGTATTCAAAGAGTTGACAGATGAAATCAAAAAACAAGGATTGATAAGTGGCGCCAGTTCTCATTTAGCTTTTAATTGGAATTATTATAATCAAAAAAGTCATTTCGATACAGGTAATCCAGAATATGAAGATCTATATGCTCCTCAGCATGAACATAATGCTCCAGTTAGTGAAGAATGGCTAGCAAATACATGGTGGCCCAGAACGAAAGAAATTATTGATAAATATGATCCTGATATTCTATGGTTCGATTTTTACTTAGATCGACCTGAATTTGCACCTTATCATAAAAAATTGGCGGCTTATTACTACAACAAAGGACTAGAAAGAGACAAGACAGTAGTTCTCCAAACCAAAAACTTGAGATATGAGTCGTTTAAAAAAGGAACTCATATGTTGGACCTTGAACGAAGTAAGTTGGATTCCATTCGAAATGATTACTGGCAGACAGATACATCCATCGGTAAAAATTCATGGTATTATGCTGAAAACTGGATTCCAAAATCTGCAGGAGAATTAATAGCAGACTTGGTGGATATAGTGAGTAAGAATGGTTGTCTTTTGCTAAATATTGGACCAAGAAAAGACGGCATTATTCCTGAAGATCAAAAGAAAACATTGTTAGATATGGGGAAATGGTTAGAGGTTAATGGTGAAGCTATTTATGGATCAAAGTATTGGGAGATTTATGGAGAAGGGCCTACCGAAATAGAAATGGGACATTTATCTGAAGGGAAGAACAAGGGTTTTACAGAAAAAGATATACGCTTTACCGTGAATAGTAAAGATGAACTATATGCAACGGTTCTAATCACGCCTACAAAGAATATTCAAATAAAGACCCTTAGCTCGTCAAAAATGGAAGTGAAGTCAGTCCAATTGTTAGGGTATGATGGAAAAATATTGTTTGAACAAAGCAATGAAGGTTTGAAGATTGTTTTACCTGAAAATATCAACCTTGAATTTGCATGGGTATTCAAAATAAAATAATAGCAAGAGAATCATCTAAAATCTAAAATGTTAAGATTCAGTATAGTTAAGGGAAAATGTATTTCATTCGGATTATTCATAATCCTTATGATTGCTTCTGTACTTGGGTTAACATCTTGTAATCAGTACAGCACAGTTTCAAAAGCGCCAAATGTCATTCTAATTCTGACAGACGATCAAGGGTATGGCGATCTGAGTTGTCATGGAAATAAATATCTAAATACTCCAAATATTGACAGGTTATATGAGGAGTCTGTACGATTCACGGATTTTCATGTAGATCCTACTTGTGCACCAACACGAGCAGCATTGATGACAGGAAAATATTCACATCACGCTGGTGTATGGCACACGGTGAGTGGAGGGAATCATTTGAGGGCAACAGAAGTCACCATGGCTGATATTTTCAAAGAAGCTGGTTATCAAACTGCCCTCTTTGGAAAGTGGCACCTTGGGTCTAACTATCCTTACAGGCCCATGGATCGAGGTTTTGATGAATGGTTAGGACAAGGTGATGGTGGTACTGGAACGACAGACGATTGGTTTGACAATGATCGGGTCAACGACTACTATTGGCATAACGGGGAACGAGAGAAGGTTGATGGTTATGCTCCAGACGTTTTCTATAATGCTGCGATTGACTTCATCACAGAGAATAAAGAAAATGAAAAACCATTTTTCATTTACCTTCCGACATATATACCACATGGTCCTCATTCTGTTCCTGATGAAACTTGGGCAAAAAACAACAACCCTGATGTGAAAGAAAGTGTTTCCTATTTTTTTGCAGGGATAAAACGTGTTGATCAAAATATTGGACGGCTTAGAAATGAACTCGAACAATCAGGCTTATCTGATAATACGATAGTTATATTCATGAGCGATAATGGAGGAACAGATGGGGTAAGACTTTATAATGCCGGAATGAGGGGGCGCAAGGCGCAAGTATACGAAGGAGGGCATAGGGTGCCATTTTTTGTTCATTGGCCGAATGGTAATTTGAAACAAGGAAAGGATGTAACAGATCTCACCGCTCACATTGACCTTTTGCCTACTTTGGTAGAGATGTGTGGGTTGTCTTCCGATTATAGAAACACAGCTTATGATGGAAGAAGTTTCATGAAACAGCTATACGACCCAGAACTGGAATTAAGTAGTAGGACTCTTTTTGTTGAAAATCAAAGAACTTTTAAACCTGTTCCTTGGCAGGAAACTGCCGGTATGACTGGAGATTGGAGGTTAGTTGATAATAAAGAACTCTACAATATAAAAGTGGACCCCGCCCAAAAAAATAACGTCATTGCAAATAATTCAGAAATCGCAAATCAAATTAGATTGGCTTATGAAAAGTATTGGTCTTTGGTAACTCCTGGAGATAGGGATGAACCACAATTTGTTCTTGGCCATGCAGAGGATCCGGAAACGTATTTGACATCTTCAGATTGGTATTTACCAAATGTCCCTTGGAATCATGCTCAAATAGCGAATGGAAGTCCAATAGATGGTAGCTGGAATATTAGTGTTTCAAAAAAAGGCATTTACCGATTTGAATTACGAAGATGGCCAAGAGAGGCAAAAGCAACGATTCAGGGAATTCCAAATTTTAAAGAAAAAATAATAGATGCGTGGACATCAAATGGACCAGTAGAAAAATTAATTTACGGCGATAATATGATCGCTTTACCAGTGGAATCCATGAGGTTAGAAGTTGCTGAAATGGTGGAAACAAAACCCGTTGGAATTGATGATGATCACATTGCTTTCGAAGTTTCGCTTGGGAAAGGAGATACCAAAGTGATAGGAACAATGCTTGACGAAGATGGAAATGTCATTGCTGGTGCATATTACGTCTATATTTCTCTTCTATCAAATTAGAACAAGTCAATAATTTATCTAAACTTGAGTAGTGTTCCGGTATCACAATGGGACGAAACAGGTTTGAAGCTCTTGTTTTTTTGGATTACATAATTACATTCTTGACTTTTATAGGATGAAAAACCAATACCTCCTACATATGGTCCATATTTTTCTCGTTTGGATTTCTTTGTCACTAATTGGCTGCCAAGAATCTGAAGGTGTTGAGGATGCCCTCATTCAGGATCCTGAACCTGAACCTGTAATTGTAACTGACAGTTTAATAAATTCAATCTATCATAACCATTGTGGGGGATGTCATGGTCAAAATTTTGAATCTTTTGTAGAACGAGAATGGAAGTATGGCAATACCAGCGACCAGATTCTAAATTCAATCTCCACTGGGTACACGTCAAATGGAATGCCAGCATATGGTAATACTTTTAGTGATGAGGAGTTGGAAGGATTGACCAACTATATTATCGCCAATATAGAAGGAAAGACCAAAGATATGTTGCTCAATGATAACCCTGATCTTTCAGGGTTGATTGAATCTGACGACTTGAATTTCAGGTTAGAGACACTAACTGACGAAATTACTGGTGTTCCCTGGGGGATAGTTCAACTGCCAAATAAAGACCTTTTGGTAACCGAAAGAAGTGGAAAGCTACACAGAATAACTACCGAAAATGAATTGGAAACAATAACAGGCGTTCCGAGTGTTAGGACTTCTGGACAAGGGGGGCCACTAGATGTAATGATTCATCCAGATTTCGAAAATAACGGATATGTTTATTTATCATATACGAAAAAAGATCCTGAGACCGTTTCTAAGCAGTCTACGGCAGTGGCTAGGGGAATATTGGTTGACAATAATCTTACTCAAGTTAGTGATATATTCATAGCATTACCATACCATGGAACCACCCATCATTTTGGATCTAGATTATTATTTGATTCAATGGGATTTTTATACGTTTCAATTGGTGATAGAGGCAATAGAGATGTTTTCCCTCAAACGCTGAACAATCAAATTGGTAAAGTTCATCGATTAAACGATGATGGCAGTATTCCATCTGATAATCCATTTTCGAATGATCAAAATGCAAATAGCTCGATTTACACATATGGGATAAGAAATCCTCAAGGACTAAGTCTCCATCCCGAAACGGGTGAAATTTGGGAATGCGAACATGGCCCACAAGGAGGTGATGAAATCAACATTTTGAATGCCGGTAGTAATTATGGTTGGCCGGTTATTTCATATGGTATCAATTATGATGGTACAAGTTTTACAGACCTTACAGAACAAGAAGGCATGGAACAACCTGTTCATTATTGGGTTCCATCTATCGCGCCATGTGGAGTAGATTTTGTTTCTGGACAATTATATTCTAATTGGAAAAATGATTTATTGGTGGGTTCTCTAAAGTTTCAATACTTACATCGTCTTATAATGGAAGGAGATAAAGTTGTGGGTCAAGAAGAACTTTTAAAAGACATTGGAAGATTGAGAGATGTCCATATGGGAATTGATGGTTTTTTGTATCTAGCCGTAGAAAACCCAGGACGAGTAATCAGAATTCGACCGGATTACTAAAGATAAGATATTGCTAATACGTCTTATAAGACAAACTGTGTTGTTGGTTCCATTTTTTGAGAAAGTACGCTTAAAATAGTCTTTGTACAATTATTGTCTAGTATGAATTGAGAGGCTTAAAAGAACTCATTTCTATGTTTGTGCTATAATTTTCAACCATAAAGCTGAGATGCAAAAAATAGTACGAAATTTCTTTATTTTATTCATAATAATATCTCCAGTGTTTTTTGTTCACGCACAGCCTGAAGCACCTGAAAACCACAACTGGGAATTAGTTGAATCACTCACTGATGAATTTGATACGTGGGATAGTAACAAATGGAAAAAGTCACTTTGGAATTATGGAGAACCGGTTCAAATGCGAAGCGAGAATTCAGGAGTAGAGAATGGTCATTTATGGATAAAAGCAACTTTGGACGAAGGGGCTGTTCGATGGTTTGAAACTTCTAGGGTTATGTCGACAGCTCAAATAAAATATCCTATGTACACTGAGTGTCGCATGAGGACGGCTCATATCTCTGCTTATAATACTTTCTGGATGAACAACGGTGATATCGACAACAGGGATGAAATTGACATGTGTGAAAACAATTCAAATCCTTCGGATTTATCTACGCAAGAAAATATTGACCGACCCTATTATAATCATTCTCAATACTTCCTTACCGTAAATGGAAATGATGAACGGGCAAAAGCGAATTTCGATAATCGACTTCTTTCAGATGACAACCCAGGCAAGGGGGTAAAGTGGAATGAGGACTTTCACACCATAGGAGTATGGTGGAAGGATGAAAATACAATTCAAATTTACCTGGATGGAGAGATATCAGGGAAATTGCTTAAAACCAGCAGAAATTTCACTAGAAATTTAAATATAATCTGGGATTTGTGGACGATCGATGCTCGGTGGAGTGGTGGTATTGCTGATCCAGAAGATTTGAAGGACAACAACATCAATACAATGTACGTTGATTGGATTCATACGTATACATTAGTAGGACCACCCAACACCGCACCTATCGCTGAAGATCTAGGATTTAATATAGATGAAAACATACCAAGGGGTAGTTTTGTAGGAAGAGTAGTAGGGTCTGATCTAGAGAACGACCCCCTTTCATATAGAATAGTTGGTGGAAATGCTCTTGGTGCTTTTTCCATAGATTTCATAAGTGGAGATTTGACTGTAGCTGACTCGTCCCAACTTGATTATGAATCCAAAGAGTCTTTCGAGCTAACGATACAAGTATCAGATGGCGAATTAAGAGATACAGCTATTATTTCTATTTCTATCAATGATGTTTTTGAACCTCCACTTCTTGGCATATCGAGGAAAGAAAGTAACCTTAATATTTACCCTAATCCTCTAATAGGTAATCTATTAACGATAGATGCTGGATCAAATAATTTAAGTATTGCAGGGTCTATTTATGATACTGTGGGTCGCAAGATTCAAGGTTTTAGTCTAATGGAAGGCCAAAAAATTCAACTCCGTGCTGATGTTTTTAAAAAGAAAGGAATTTATTATTTTCAATTTCAAGATGAAGCAGGAAACGTTGAATCTAGAAAAGTGTTGATTCAATAAGTATTTTAGATACTATGTTGATTGGGTAATGATTCGCATGGTTTAATTTTAGTCATCAATTAAGTCTGTTAGAATTGTCAAACACTATAAATATTAGCCGTGGAAAGGATCTGTCTATTATTTTCATCACTATTATTCTCTTTTGCATTAAGCGCTCAAACTCCACCGGAAAATTTCAAAAATCCAATATTGTCAGGTTTTTATCCTGACCCATCCATTTGTAGAGTTGGGGATACTTATTACATGGTCAATTCTAGCTTTGAATGGTTCCCTGGGATTCCTATTCACCAAAGCAAAGATCTTGTTAATTGGGAGAATATAGGTTACGGACTGCATAGACCAGACCAAATTGTTTATAAAGATGGATTGAGGAATTCGAACGGAATTTTTGCTCCGACCATTCGCCATAACAATGGAACCTATTATATCATTACTACGATGGTTAGTCAGCAAGGAAACTTTATCTTAAAGGCACAAAATCCTGAGGGTCCTTGGAGTGAACCGCTATGGATTGATGACACACCTGGGATTGACCCTTCTCTTTTTTGGGACAATGATGGTAGATGCTACTACACAGGTGCCGGTATTATTGATGGTTCAAATGGAGAATGGCCAGGGAAAAATGGTGTTTGGATGCAAGAAATAGATCCCGATAGTGGAATTCTTAAAGGAGAGAAAAAGCAATTAACTTTTGGACATGCTTCCAATGCGCGATGGGCTGAAGGGCCTCATTTATATAAAATAGATGGAGAGTACTTGTTATTAATTGGAGAAGGTGGCACTGGGGAGTATCACGCGGTTACTGTATTTAATAGTAAAGACCTATGGGGCCCCTATATTCCTAATCATGCCAACCCCGTGATGACGCATAGACATTTAGGGAGAACACATCCTATTGGTCAAACAGGTCATGCAGATTTAGTGCAGACACAAAATGGTGATTGGTGGAGTGTCATGCTGGCTAAAAGACAGGTAGAAGGATTCGTCACACTTGCTCGCGAAACATTTTTGTCAAAAGTAATAATGACACAGCAGGAGAGTGGAGTAACACCTATTTTCAACCCTGGAGTTGGTCTGTTACAAGTTGAACAACAACGTCCAGATTTACCATGGACACCTGTATCTGAGATAAAGCAAAAAGATGAATTTGAGAATAAAGAGCTCGGTTTAGAATGGAATTTTTTGAGGACACCTATACAAAAATGGCACACTTTAAGAAACGGTCTGTTAGAAATCGAATTACGTCCAGAAAAGGTAGTTGAGCTAGTTAATCCATCATTTATAGCCCAGCGTACTAGACATTTCAATTATCAAGCGACTACAAAGTTGCTCTTCGATGCCAAAAAGGAAAATGAGAAAGCGGGATTAGTTATATATAGAAGACATGGTAACAATTATCAGTTATTGAAAACGAAAAATGAAATCATTTTAGTGAAAGCTTTTCAAAGAGGAAACAAGGGTGAATTTGAACCGGAAATAATAAGTGCTATTCCGTATTCTAAAAATGAGGTGATTTTAAGGGCATATGTGAATGGAATACAAGTTCAGTTTCAGTTTGGTGAATCTGAAAAAGATCTGATATCCATTGGTGAAAGACAGGATTATACAATTGTTTCCGATGAAGTAGCACAAAAATTCAATGGAGTTTATATCGGTATGTACGCCACTTCAACTGGAAAATCAAGTAAAAATAAAGCTCAATTCGATTGGTTTGAGTATGTAGAAGTCAATTAAAACAAAATATCAATTAGGTCTTAATAAAACCTTAGGAGATGCACTATGAATTCAATTCAATAAGGTAAATAGGCGGTAATTGAGGGGGTAAATGCTTAAATGAATAAAATACAACATTGACATATTTAGAGTTTGATTAATCTTACAGAATTCTGTAAGAAATATGAAAACAAAAAAATACAAAATATCAATTCTACTGTTCCTAGTCATTGCAAAAGTATCCTTTGCGGAGCCTCCGGTTCCACCTGCTGGAAAAGTTTGGGTCTTGAACCAAGTAATGAGTGATGAGTTTGATGCCAATAGTCCAGATATCGAGAAATGGAAGGTATTTGACAAAGGAGATTCCTGGGATCGTACTGCAGCCTTTGATAAAAGGGTCCATGAAGCCGTGAAAGATCCCGAATCAGACAATTATTTTCTTACGATGAACCCTATGTGGTATTATGAAGACGAGCGCTTTACGAGTAGTGGCGGTCGTACCTATAAGTTTGCCGGAGGGGGAATGGACACAAGAAATTTGCAGACCTACGGATATTTCGAAGTTCGAATTAAACCGTCAGATTTTCCAATGGGTTCTGGGGTGTTTATGAATTCTCGTGGCACTTCATCTGATATCTGTAACGAGAAGTATGCAACGGAATTAGACATTATTGAGAATATGGGGTTCACAGGACCTGATGCAGGAAATTGGAACAATTATCAACATGTGAATTCACATGCGAAACCCTACAGCGATGCAAATGGATCTTGCGAAAGGTTACCTTACGAATCAGAAAATAGTGGTGTTATTGGAAAACCTTTGGCAGCACCACTAGGGTTTAACACGGTAGGAATGTGGTGGAAAGATGAGAACACAGCAGAATTCTACAACAACGATAATTATTTCGGAACGATTACACCTCGTCGGAAATTTAACCTCCCAATGCCAATAATAATCGTAATGGAAACCTATAGTTGGGGAGATGATGAAAACAATGCAACTAACCCAAAACCTGTTGAGTGGATGTTTGAAGATGATTTTCGTTCCAAAGAGCAAAAAGCAGTTATGTTCGATTGGGTTCGAGTATGGGAATTAGTGGACATTGATAACGCCACTTTTAATAGTAATACAAATAGTGTTAAAGGTCTTCATGATAATTTGGTTGAGTTCCCAACAAATAACCTCTCGACAACACTTATTTACTCCTCAAGTGATGAGCATACTATTGTAGCTACTTTATATGATCCCTCAGGTGTCAAGCTAGCTGATTCTAATTTTGATGTTACAAAAGGTGTCCGGTCTATTGTAGCAGAATTTGATGTTGAATCAAAATTACCTATTGCTGATGGGTACAGTATAGTTTATGACATTAAGGACGGAAATACCAACCTCAAATCAGCAACCACACTCCTAAATATTATAGAAAAACCGTTAGAAAAAAAGCTTTGGAGAGATGGTATTCCTACATCATTGTTGCCTGGGAAAACGACATATAACATTGATGTACAGTATGAAGCTGATACGAGTTGTGTTGTAGTAATGGAAATTCGCAAACCAGATGGAAGTTGGTTTGGCGGTGGAAGTACCAATGTATCCGCCGGAAATGGAATTGCTACTGTTAATGTGGTTACCTCATCAATTACCACGATTGGTGCGAACTACTTTTACAAAGTTTATATGCACCGACAAGGATATGATTGGCGTGATCCAGAGAATACATCCATTTCTCCTTCCATCTACTTTAATGTTGAAGAGCCTCTTATTCCTAGTATTCAAATAACCTCAGCACCAGCCGAGATTCAAGATATTGATACACAGCTAAATGTTGAGTTTCATTATGAAACCTTTGAAAATGGTTTGTTGGATATTGAACTTGTTAATGGAGATGACTTAGTCGTAGCTCGGGAAAGTCGAAACGAACGTATCGGAAGTCGTACGCTTACTCGTGTGATTGAACTTGATTCAGTATTAACTGCATCTTCAGACTATAAGATTGCTATAGGATTTAGTCCTGAGAATAATTCCTTCAACGTCCTAAGGGATACTGTTTATAATATTATTGTTAATGCAACAGAAACAATCTCACCTATATTAAATAGTGAAAAGGATAACAATGTTATATCTATATATCCAAACCCGTTGAATGGAAATGTGTTGAATGTAGCATGTGGATCTGAAGAATTGAATGCTGAAGTTTCAATCATTGATACTGTGGGCCGATTAATTCATGGTTTTCATATATTGGCTGGTCAAAAAATTCAACTGAGTGCTGAAATATTTGAAACAAGAGGGATTTATTTTATTCAGTTTAAATATGATACTGGTCAAATCGAAACTCGAAAAGTAATGATTCAATAATTGCCCCTCAATAATGTAGGTGCAACTTATTTTGCGTATACGAAAACAAGGAATTTAAGCCTTCATAGTTCAGTTTTAAATAGCAGCTATGGTGAAAATGTTTTCATGCCAATACAGGCAAATTAAAAGTTAATTTTCTGTTCATTTAAAATAAAAACGTCCCCATTTGAATGGAGAGAAATCGTATATTTTGTATGTTTACTTAAACTACAAGTGATGACTTTATGCCTTCTTTTAAATTAAAAGTCAACGGTGAGGAGAAGACTGTTGATAATATAGAAAGCGATATGCCTATTTTATGGGTACTTCGTGATATTCTTCAAATGTCTGGGACAAAGTTTGGGTGTGGAAAAGGACAATGTGGAGCATGCACTGTTCATCTAAATGGAGTTGCCATTCGCTCTTGTTCAGCTCCCATAAGCTCGGCTGTTGGACAAGAAATAACCACAATTGAAGGACTCTCAACGGATGGAAGCCATCCACTACAAAAGACTTGGGTTGAAGAAAATGTACCACAATGTGGTTATTGCCAGTCAGGTCAAATTATGAATGCAGCATCATTATTGGCAGGATCTCCTAATCCTTCTGATGATGAAATCAAAGATTCCATGAATGGAAACATTTGTAGATGTGGAACATATAATCGTATTCATAAGGCTATCAAAAGAGCCGTTAAAGAAGGAGGGACGGTATGAAAATATTTGAAACAGAAATTAAAAGTCCTATAGTAAAAGTCGACAGAAGAGATTTTCTGAAAACAGGGCTTATCGGCTCTACTTTGCTAGTTCTTGGCACACAAGTGTCATGTTCTACATTCTTTGGTGAGAAAATTAGGCCAGAGGCTAATTTTAATCCGAATGTTTTTCTTAGTATCAATGAAAAAGGAGAAATACGGATAGTAGCACATCGATCCGAGATGGGTACTGGTATTCGAACCAGTTTGCCTGCTGTAGTAGCAGATGAGCTCGAAGCAGATTGGAGCATGGTTTCAATCGATCAGGCAATCGGCGATGAAGAAACCTATGGTGATCAGAATACGGATGGTTCATATTCCATCCGAATGTTTTACATGCCAATGAGAAGAGCTGGAGCAGCAGCAAGAATGATGCTTGAACAAGCAGCTGCTAATAAATGGCAAGTGGATGTGAGAGAATGCAAAGCGGAGAATAATTTTGTCGTGAACAAATCGAATGGTAAGAAATTTGATTTTGGAGAGTTAGCAGATGCTGCATCTAAATTGGAGGTTCCGAAAGAAGAAGATATTAAACTTAAGGAAAGCAAAGACTTCACGCTTATTGGAAAAGACACTCCCATTACTGATCTCAATGATATTGTGCAGGGCAAGGCCAACTTTGGCCTAGATAAGTATATGGCTGATATGAAAATTGCAGTCATTAAAAGGTGCCCTGTAGCAGGTGGAAAGGTGGTTGCTTTCAATTCAGATAAGACATTGACAATTGCAGGTGTTCAAAAAGTATTTACAATTGATTCTCCTGGATTTCCTTCTGGATTTAATAACCCGCTTGGGGGTGTAGTGGTAGTTGCAGATAATACCTGGGCAGCCATAAAAGGTAGAGATGCCTTAGAAATTGAATGGGATAATGGTGTAAATGGTGATTACGATTCGGCTGAATATTTGTCCGAACTCGTAGAGAAAACGAAGACCGCAAACAATGTGCGTCGTGAAAATGGAAATATAAAAACAGGATTGAAATCTGCTATAAGGGTTGTTGATAATACGTATATACTTCAGCATCTTTCACATGCCCCGATGGAACCGCCTTGTGGTATGGCATCTTTTAAAGAGAATAAATGTGAATTGTGGGTGCCAACTCAAAATCCTAAATGGGTAATTGAAAATGTGGCAGCTGCTTTAGCTATCGAACCAGCCAATGTGACCGTCAATGTAACGTTATTAGGGGGTGGTTTTGGTCGAAAATCGAAAGCTGATTTTTCTGTTGAAGTGGCCATGATTTCCAAAGAAATGGGGTTACCAATCAAATTGGTTTGGACAAGAGAAGACGATATTCAACATGACCTACTTCATTCTTGCGCTGTGCAGAGAATAAAAGTAGGATTGGATGCTGATAACAATGTAATGGCATGGAATCAAAAGTCACTATTTCCATCTATTGTGGGAACAACAGACACTAAAGTTACTCAACCTGTTGGTTTTGAATTAAGTCTTGGTGCAATTGACTTGCCTTACAATATTCCAAATATTTGTTTGGAAAGTGGGGAGTCACCAGCAAAAACTAGAATAGGATGGCTAAGGTCCGTTTGCAATATTCAACATGCATTTGCTATTGGGAGCATGATGGATGAAGTGGCAGAAATGCGGGACATGGATCCAATAGATAATGTATTGGATTTATTAGGAGAAGGGAGGCAGCTAGAAAAGGCGATTTTTGGAAAGGAATTCGGAAACTATAATACAAAATATGAAGATTACCCTTGGGACATTGGTCGGTTCAAAAATGTGATCAATGAAGTAAAGAAAAAATCTAATTGGGGAAAAGCTTTACCAAAAGGCAGGGGACAAGGTTTCTGTGCGCACCGTAGTTTTCTCACCTATGTAGCATGTGTTATAGAGGTAGAAACTGATGAAAAAGGAAATGTAGTTAGTATTCCTGAAGTTCATTACGCTGTGGATTGCGGAGTAATTGTCAATCGTGATCGAGTTATTTCTCAATTTGAAGGAGGAGCAGTATTTGCCCTTGGTGGGGCGTTAAAATCTGCAATAACCTTAAAAAATGGTGCAGTAGAACAGCGCAATTTTGATACTTATAAAGTTGCGAGAATTAAAGATGCGCCAGAAAAGATTTTTGTGCACTTAATCGAAAGTGATGAAAAACCAACGGGGGTTGGAGAGCCACCTGTACCGCCGATTGCACCGGCGTTAGCCAATGCTATTTATAAAGCTTCAGGTAAAAGGTTTAAATCTTTGCCTATGATGGGGAGTTAAAAGATTTGCTGACGATTATCAACTTAAAAGTATCTGAGTAATTACAATACCATCAAACTTAAATTTGAACTGATTCTCATATTTTTTTGATTACTAGCACCACAGTTGAATTATCAATTGACTGTTAATATGTAATGAGCAATTTCAGAAATCTTTCGGGCCTTCTTTCAATTCCAAGTACATAGCGTAACCTACAGCACAAGAAATGCAGAATCCAGCAATAAAAAGGTAGTATTGAAATTCCATATTTCAATTTCTGTTTTTTGAGCTCATTTTAAAGAAAATTGCAAGACTTATGATTGAAGGAACCCATATCCCTACATAGAGACCTGAGTCTTTATCTCCACTAAACCATAAGTACACAGAAAGTACAAAGGACGCCAGCGTTGCGCCTAAAAAATATTTATCTGATTTTGACATAGTTTTAAGATAGAGAATAATGTTTCTATTCCAAAATGTTTTTGGACGTGACTAGTATCATTCTTCTTAGGTCTTTATTCAACTAGTCTGAGCTGAGTGTATTTTTATAAGTTCCATTCAGACCGATTAATAGAGAAAAATAAATTTGGTTGCTAGTTCTGTTATTATAGAGAAGAACTATTTAATATCTTAGTGAGACGATAATTTCTAATGAAAAACAGATCATTGAAAATTAAACTTCGCACTTGGTTAGTAATTTGTTTGTTTGGCGTCAGTTCATTTTTTGCCATTACCATATTTATTGTAGTAGAGCAGAGCCTGGAAGACAATTTGCTGGATAAAACAAAGGATCAACTCAATTCAATCAATATTCTGAAGAAAAGACTTGTTGAACAAGCCTTATTGGATCGTCAAACAGAAATATTGCATATTCTGGAATATCAACAATCTCATCACACTACACAAGAAAACTTGATAGATGCGTTAAGTTCAATCCAAGATGTCAGGCAGATTGGTATAAAAAACTGTAAAGACTGCAGTTATCAATTTCGAGCGAAAGCTATTCCAGATTCCACTTTTTACCGGTTTGAATATAATTTGGATACCATTTTTTTGAGAGTATATCTAGATTATTATCCGTTTGGTGATATTCTCAAAGAGAGGACGGGGTTGGGAACTACAGGAGAATCATACTTAGTAGGGTCAGATTTTAGGATGATTTCAGAATCAATATTCTATCCTGATAGTCTCCCTTATGATATCCCATGTCGTACGACAGGTTCAATTCGTGCATTTGAAGGTAACGAAGGCATTGAAACTTATCCTGACTACCGAGGAGTAAATATCATTGGCGCATATCGCCTTGTTAATTTCAAAGGGTTGAAAATTGCTCTACTTACTGAGATTGATTTAGCCGAGGCAATGAATCCAATTAAAGAAATAAGGGCAGACCTAATCAAACTGCTAGTCGCAATTTTGTTACTTTCTTTTTTAGGTTCAACGTTATTAGCAGAGTGGTTGCAAAGACCCGTGAGAAGGCTTAAAAAGACCATTGACCAGATGACATTGGGAATTTTGCCAGAAAAGGAGGAGCATAACGAGACTATTGAAGAATTCTGGGTGATAGAGAAATCGATGAACAAGCTCATTCATGCATTGAAATCTACCGTGCAATTTGCTATTAAAATAGGAAAGGGAGATATGGCAGGGTCGCTAATTAGTCTAAGTGATAAAGATGAATTAGGACAAGCTATTATGTCGATGAGAGATCAATTAGTGATATTAGATGAGCAAAAATCAGTTTTGGAAAGAAAGAGTAAGAAATTTCTAATTGAAGGGCAAGAAAGAGAAAGAGAAAGAATTGCAAGGGATCTACATGATGGATTAGGTGCAATGCTAACAACCATGAAATTAAAATTGAGCCAAGAAAAAGACATTAAAGCAAATGCAGAGCTTGTGAAATTGTTAGAAGATGCAATAAATGAAGCCAGAAACCTTTCAAGAAACTTAATGCCATCTGTTTTATCGGATTTTGGATTGTTTGAGGCACTTTCGTTATTGGCTCAAAGTACCAAGAAAAATACAGGAACATTAGTTAAATTCTCTTGTGAACATGATGGTGAAAAATCAAAACTTAAAAAGAATAAACAAGTTTATGTGTACAGGATCGTTCAAGAAGCGATAAACAATTCACTTAAACATGCTGAATGTTCGGAAATTTTACTCACTGTTACCGAATTTGATGATCAAATGAATGTTTTTATCAAAGACAATGGAGAAGGGCTTGATGAGGATACCTTTAAAGAGAAGTTAGGATTAGGTGTGAAAAACATTCAGGAAAGAACCGAACTCTTACAAGGTGAATTGATTATTGAATCTGATAAAAGTGGAACGAGTATTGACTTAACTATTCCCTTACCATGAAAAAAATCAATATTGTAGTTGTAGACGATCATGAAATGTTCCGCTCAGGAATGGAGTCCATTTTACAGAAAAACATTGATTTTGAAGTTTACCAAGGAGCTGGTTCCGGTATTGAGTTAAAAGAATTATTAAACAAGGAATCAATTGATGTAGTTCTGTTGGATATTTCTTTAGTCGAAGAATCAGGTCTCGATTTACTGGAAGATATGAAACTTAAACATCCAGAAGTCAATTTTATTATGCTTACGATGCATGAAGAAATTCAATATGTTAAAGAAAGTCTCAGAAAAGGAGCGATGGGTTATCTGCTAAAAGAAAGTGGTGAAAAAGAATTATTTGAAGCGATCTACGATGTAAGTCAAGGTAAAAAATATTTCAAGAATAAGATTTCGGATTTATTAATCATGGATATGAGTACTCCTTCGGAGAAAAAAATACTCACAGATAGGGAGTTGACCATTGTTCGAATGGTCGCAAATGGCAGAATTACTAAGGATATAGCGGATGAACTTTGTATCAGTATTAGGACCGTTGAGACACACAGAAGTAAAATCATGAAAAAGCTAAATGTGTCAAATGCCTCGGAAATGATTCGGTTAGCTTTAGATAAAAAACTTATATAAAGTACGTATTTACCACATTTTAGTACGTATTTCCTTTTATTCAACATACCAACTTTTCACATAGTCTTGAGGCTAAGGGTTACGTTTATTTGTATAAACAAACAATTAACTTAAAATCCAAGGTTATGAAAAAGATAGTTTTAATGCTCGCAATGTCTCTTGCTATAGTTTTTTCAGGAATCTCACAATCGAAAAATTTGAAAGGGCCTCAATATAAAAATGCCAAACCATCGGTAAAATATAAGGGTAACACAACTATTCTTGTCAGGGAAAATCCAAATCAATTCAAAGGACCCGAATTAAAGAATTTGAATTCTCGTAATTATGAAAAAGTGGTGATTGAACCTGAACAAATAGTAGTTCCTACTTCCGATTTAATAGTTTCTTCGCAAAATAAAATCTATGAAAAAGAAGAAGAGAAAGAAAAAATCATATACAGAAGAGTTCGTACAAAAGATATGAAGGGTAAAAATTCTAAAGGCCTTAAAGGTCCTGCTTATAAGAACCATCGACCTTAATGATTTAATGATCCTGTCATATCATCTATACAAATAAAGCTCGATTTTCGAGCTTTATTTGTATATAGAAGTATGTTAATACACTAACAAAACCAATAGATTGATGATCTTTGTAATTTATCTAAAACCTTGATTCAACTCATCTAACACTGTTGATCCAGGGCAAAGATGGGTTTTCTTTAGTTTATTTAGCGGAATATCTGTGGTATTCAGAACCTCATGAAGGTCTTTGCTTTGAGGGTCAATATATAATAGACCTGTAAGTATTTCGCCATTGGCTTTCGCATCATGCATTTTATTAATAGTTCGGCTTTTATCAGTAGGATCCCATTCTTTGTTGAGTTTTTTCAATTCTAGTTCAGAGCCGTCATGTAGTGTGACTTTTGCTGAAGCGCCTTCTTTATAATTCACAATTATTTCCTCCTTTTCTGGTACATAGTCTAAGGCGGATGTAGCTTCAATATGATCTCGTACAAAATCATATGATTTCGTCGAACCAGGATTGTTGTTGAATGTTACACAAGGAGATATCACATCGATCATTGCAAAACCTTGGTGAGACATAGCTGCTTTAATTATCGGTACCAATTGAGCTTTGTCACCAGAAAAACTACGTGCCACAAAGGTTGCTCCAAGTTCAAGTGCTAATCCTACTAAATCAATAGCAGGAAAAGGGTTTTCTGACCCTGCTTTGCTGATGGAACCAAAATCTGCGGTAGCTGAATCTTGTCCTTTTGTAAGACCGTAACATCCATTATTCATGACAATGTAAGTCATGTTCAGATTCCGTCGGATTACATGGCAGAATTGTCCCATACCAATGGAAGCGGTATCTCCATCGCCGGAAACACCAAGATAAATTAAATCACGGTTGGCCATGTTGGCACCTGTAGTGACAGAAGGCATTCTTCCATGCACTGTATTGAAACCATGAGAATTTCCAAGAAAATAGGTTGGCGTCTTTGATGAGCACCCAATACCTGATAATTTGGCCAATTTGTGAGGTTCAATGGAAAGATCATAACTGGCTTGTATAATAGCGTTACTGATGCTATCATGACCACATCCTGCACATAAGGTAGAAATGGCGCCTTCATAGTCAGACTTGACAAATCCTACTTTATTTTTTTGTTGGGATGGATGTCTGAATTTTGGTTTTACAAATGTCATAGGGTACTGCTTTTTTGATCCACATTTTCATCATTATTCTCAAGCTGCTCCTTGATTTGATTCACTATACCATCTGCTGTAATTGGCGTTCCATCATAGTTTAGTACGGATCTAATTTTATGAGGGTTTACGTCTAATTCGTTCATGATTAACGTTTTCATTTGCCCATCTCTATTCTGTTCAATTATGTAAATTTCTTCATGCTGACTACAGAAATCTGCAACCTCTTCATTGAAAGGAAAAGCTTTAATTCTAATCATATCGAAAGCAATGCCTTGAGCATCCAACATGTCTTTGGCTTCCATGGTGGCATAAGCTGAAGTTCCAAAGAATAGAATGCCTCGTTTCGAAAGGTTACTCTCTTGATAGAGATGCGGTGATGGAACATATGATTTAGAAGTTTTCCATTTTTTAATCAAACGGTCCATGTTGCGTTTGTAAACAGCGCCATCTTCAGTATATTTTGCATATTCATCTCGTGATGTACCCCTAGTAAAGAAAGAACCTTTTGTGGGGTGCGTTCCTGGAATTGTTCTATAACATATTCCATCGTCATCTATGTCGAGATACCGACCATATCTTTCCATTTGATTAAGGTCTTCTTTGCTTAATACCTTACCCATCCTATATTCCTGATTATCATCCCATTGAAGTGGATCAGTTAAATGATTGTTCATTCCAAGATCCAGATCAGTCATCATAATTACAGGTGTCTGTAATCCGTCGGCCAAATCAAATGCCGTTACTGTCATATCAAAGCACTCAGTAGGGGTACTCGGAAATAATAGTATTTGTTTAGTATCCCCATGTGAAGCATATGCACAGAAAAGCAGATCAGATTGCTGGGTACGGGTTGGCATTCCTGTAGAGGGACCACCTCTTTGGACATTGACTAACACCAACGGAATCTCAGCAAAATAGGCCAATCCAATAAATTCGCTCATTAATGAAACCCCCGCGCCGCTGGTCGAAGTAAATGCACGTGCACCATTCCAATTCGCACCAATCGCCATGCCAATAGCAGCCAGTTCATCTTCCGCCTGAACAATGGCAAAATTATTTTTTCCCGTTTCAGGATCCACTCTTAACTTCTTACAATATTTTTCGAATGCATTGATTACTGATGTTGAGGGAGTAATTGGATACCAAGAAGCGAAGGTTGCACCAGCATACACTGCTCCAATACCACATGCTGTATTGCCATCAATCATGATTCGTTCACCTACATGATCACGTCTTTCTAGTTTAATCCTGAGTGGATATTGATAGTTGTTTTTTATATAATCTGCCCCTAAAGATAGGGCCTTGAAGTTCGGTGGAATTAGTTTTTCTTTTTTTGCAAAGATTTTGCTCACCGTTTCTTGGATGATATTTAGTTCAACATCAAGTAACATGGCGATAGCCCCAATATATACTATGTTTTTAAACAGTTGCTGTTGTCGTGGTATTTCGTAATTTTCCATACACAAGCGCATCATGGGAATTCCAATATAAATGATATCACTTCTAATATATTCTTGCTTTAAAGGCTTTGTATTATCATAGACGAAATAACCTCCAGGAAGTACTGATGCAACATCCTGTTCGAAACTTTGCGGATTAACTGCTACCATAATGTCAATACCTTCTCTTCTTCCGAGGTATCCTTTTTCACTAACTCTTACTTCAAACCAAGTGGGTAAACCTTGAATGTTAGATGGAAATATATTCTTTGAAGCTAATGGAATACCCATTTTGAATACTGCTTTGGCGAATAGGTCGTTGGCGCTGGCGGATCCAGTTCCATTAACATTGGCAAACCGAATGACTAAATCATTCACCTTACTTTCATTATTCATAATATCTTAGTTGCTTTAGTCACTCCATATAAATATTTCTGCATATCCCAAGCTGAAGTGGGGCAGCGCTCAGCACACAGTCCGCAATGAAGGCAAACATCTTCGTCTTTAACCATAACACGAGCTGTAGGAAGTGTTTGAGAAACGTATAAGTCTTGGTCTTTATTCTCGGCAGGAGCAAGAAGCCTTTTTCTCAAATCTTCCTCTTCACCATTTTGTGTAAAAGTAATACTAGAAGTAGGGCAGATGTCCATACATGCATCACACTCGATACATTTAGGTGCATCAAACACTGTTTGAACATCACAGTTTAGACAGCGTTGTGCTTCCTTAAAAGCTGTTTTTTCATCAAATCCAAGTTCGACTTCAACTTTTCTGTTTTTGAGTGTTACTTCCTTTTTTTCATGAGGAACTATAAATCGTTCATCATCCTCAACAGCGCTATCATAGCTCCATTCATGTATGCCCATTTTTTGTTGAAGCAAGTTGGTCATAGGAGCAGGGCGCTCTTCAACATTTTCATCATTACAAAACTTGTCAATCGAAATTGCTGCTTGATGTCCATGAGCAACGGCTGTTATGATATTTTCTGGACCTAATGCTGCGTCTCCTCCAAAAAATACCTTTGGAAGCGTTGACTGAAAAGTTTCTTTATTTAATACAGGGATTTCCCATTTGCCAAATTCTATTCCTAAATTTTTTTCTATCCAAGGGAATGCATTGTCTTGACCTACAGCAATGATTACATCATCTGCTTCAATGAATTCATCAGGTTCCCCAGTAGGCACTAGAGATCTTTTACCTTCAGCATTGTATTCTACACGAATCTTTTCAAACATCATGCCTATCAGCTTTCCATTCTTAATTACAAATTCCTTAGGAGGCATGTTATTCAATATTGGAATGTCCTCGGCTTCTGCATCTTCAATCTCCCAAGGAGAGGCTTTCATTTTTTCCCTTTCACTTCTGACTACTACGTTGACCTGTTTTCCTCCCAATCGTTTTGATGTCCTGCAACAGTCCATGGCTGTATTTCCTCCTCCCAGGACAATGACTTTATTGCCGATCTTTTCGATATGTTCAAATGCAACATTGGCTAAAAACTCAACACCAATGTGAACATTTTTACCTGCTAGTTCCCTTCCTGGTAAATTAAGGTCTCGACCTTGCGGAGCACCGGTACCAACAAAAATGGCGTCATAGTCTTTCTCAAGTATTTCCTTCATGCTGGAGACATAATGGTTGAAATGCGTATCAATACCCATATCAATAATATTATTAACCTCTTCATCTAGCACTTCTTCAGGCAATCTAAATGATGGGATTTGAGTGCGCATCATACCTCCACCTTTGTACCATTCATCAAAAAGATCGATTGAATAACCTAATGGAGCTAAATCGCGAGCAACGGTTAGCGATGCAGGTCCACCTCCAATAAGGCAAATTTTCTTTCCATTTTTCGTGCTAGGTGGTTGAGGTAGTAGATCTTTGATTTCTCCTTTATTGTCTGCTGCCACTCTTTTTAATCGGCAAATTGCTACTGGCTCTTCTTCGACACGACCTCTTCTACAAGCAGGTTCACAAGGTCGGTCGCAGGTTCGACCTAGAATCCCTGGAAAAACGTTTGATTCCCAATTGACCATATAAGCATCTGTATATTTTTCTGCTGCGATTAGTCTTATGTATTCTGGAACCGGTGTATGAGCAGGGCAGGCGTATTGACAATCCACAACCTTATGAAAGTATTCAGGATCCTTAGTGTTAGTAGGTTTCAAATTCAGGTAATTTTATCACCAGTGATACTATAAACACAACAGAATATCACAAGTGTAGTTCTAATCTATTCATCCAAGTCTAGCTGCTATAAAAAAATCTAAAGTGCAAAAAAAAACATCAATTGCACGTCAATTTTATAAAACAGCTAATTCCAAATGTATGAAATATTAGGCAAGAATTCTGTGATTTTGAACATTCGTTTAGTACGATTTGAACACTGGTTCTGAATTATTAATTGTTTGAAGCTCACAACGAGCATTGCCAATCCCCAGGCTAGTTTGAATTCTAATGGGTATGCGATTTTCATCTTTTGACAACCATATAATGACAGGTCTATCTTTTCTTACATTTTCATGTTCAGGAAGTAATAAATGTAATCTATGGACCGCTACACTTTCACCATTAAATTTGATGGTTTCATCACCCATGTATTCAACACCTACTTTGTATAGTTTTTTCTCATAAAACGTATCTATGATTGTCGAATCATTGAGTATGGCTTTCGACCAATCATAACTTTTAAAATAAAGAAATGTACCTAATACATCATACGTATCTTCATTGATGTCGACTTCCCAAGTTCTATTAGGATCTTCTCTTCTATAGTCCTTGACTTTGACTTTTATTCTTAGGGAGTCATAGTCGAAATTGTTCCATTGTTCCCATTTTTCTTTTCCAACAACTACATTTTTGTAAGAATAGTAACTTTTAGATGACTCGTTATCAACTAAAGCCGTGTATTCATCATCTAGGTTTGAAAGCCAATTTCCTAATCCAAGTGTGCTGGTATGGGCATAAACTTGATGATGATTTCTTCCTTTGATGGTCATTGCATCTTCCTGTATCCTGACTGTTCCACTGCCCAGTGTGAACCATCCTAGTTTTAGTTTGTATTCTAGCCTCATTTCCTCTTTTTTACTCATATCTCCGTCAATACCAAAAGATGATTTTTGGCAAACTAGTAAAAGTGAAATTGTTAAAATGAAGTATTTCATTACTGTCTTTTGTTGTTTATTATCAATTAACAAAGACCATGCTAAACTGAAAATATTTAAAACCGGCTTCTCAAATATGTCTTTTTTGACGTAAATCTATAATCATCTGGGTTGCCAAAAATAAGGTTGCCTGTTTTTTCTTTGTCTTCACTGACGAAAAACTGCATAATGGCTAGAATCATTTCTTCCCGACTTATTAATTGATCTCCATTGAGGTCCAATTGTCTGAAACATTCGTCAGCTTGTTTAATCTCAACTCTAAGCGAAACAAAAAGACATAGAAAGTCATGTTTAGATATAAAGTTGTCCTTGTTGACATCATATATTAAAAAGATATCATCAACAGATTTTTTTACAAGTGAATGAAACCTTTCAGGTTTATTTGGATCGGTTAAATCATTTAGGAAGCCTAACCAATTATTTAAATTACACCTTTTTATTGGTTGATTGGATAAATATTCCTGGATCCGTTGCCAGAATTGCTCGCCTCGTGTTAAGATAAGTCCTTCAATTTCTGACGGATATTCCAAACATCTAAATGTTGCAATATTATCTCCAAGATTCTTGAAATCTGATGCTTGTAAAAGTCCGTCATGGTCAAAATCAAGAATATTGAATAGATGGCTAAACTTGTTCTTACGGTACGTGTCTTCCATACTGTAAGCTATCTAATGTTAGTCAAATTTTAAACTGAATGATAGGGGATATCCACTTTAAATTCTGTTCCCTCATCGATTTGGCTCCTAAAAGTAATATTGCCATTAAGATTATCTATTAAATTCTTGACAATGTACAATCCTAGTCCTGTAGAAGATTCTTTTGCCGTTGGCTTTGTTGATGTTTTTCCAAACTTCTTAAACAAAAATTTATGCTCATCCTTCGCGATTCCTGGACCATCGTCTTTCACCGATAAAGAAAATAAGTTCTTGTTGAGTGAAATTTGCACTTCTACCTTTCCATTTTTATGGTTGAATTTTATGGCATTAGAAATAAGGTTGTCCATTATACGTTGCAATATGAATTTGTCACTTACGAACTCTTCAGCATCCAAATTATAATTTATGTTAATTTCTATTTCTTTTTTAGCCGCAAGTTTACGCTGATGAAAAATGATTTCATCTATAAATTTTTTGACTTCAATTATGTTATCGTTCTTATTTACACTACCAGATTCTAAACGGTTTATTTCTAGTAGTTCATCTGTTAATGTATTTGTTTCTATAACTATTTGACTCATCATATTGACAAATTCCCTCTGTCCCTTGTTAATCTCTTTGTCACCCTTGAAAATTTCTAAAATGCCTTGAATTTTGCTTAATGGGGATCTTAAATCATGAACAATTATTCCCAAAAGCAGATCTTTTTCTTTGATCGTTGAGTCGAGTTTTTCATTTAAAGATTTCAATAATTTATTGCTTCTGGTATTCTGTTTATTTGCATTAAATACTACAATTAGTAAGGCAGCAATGAGAATTAGGCCAATGACTGCAGATAGTATCATAACATTCTTCTGTCTTAGATCAGATTCAGCAGCTTTCAATTCAAGTTTAATTAATTCGTAGCTGCGTTCATCTTCCATCATTTCATTGGCATCAATTATTCCGGTAAAATATTCGGATTTTCGATGGTTCAAACTATCTAAAGAAGTTTCATATTTTTGAGAATAAATCAATTGATTTTCTATGTCACCGTTCTTTTTATAGGCCTTGACCAAATAAAAATAGAGTCGTTGTAATCTTTCGAAGTGTTTGTATTTAAGTTCAATTCCTTCCGCTTTAGTCGCAAAGTGAATCGTTGAGTCTGCTTGATTTTGTTCATCATGAAGGCCTGAAAGTAAGAAATAGATGAATCCAATTTCTTCTTCCATATGAAGGTCGTTTGCTAACGCAAGTGCGTTAATGAGATTAGACTTTCTAAAACTGTATGATTTATTGGCTAACTGACCTGATATTAAGTAACCATAATAGAGCCCTCTTTGGTTATTAATTTCTTTGGCCGTTTCGATTGTTTTTTCAAGATAAAAGTTGGCAGAATCTAGCTGATTTTGCTCGAAGAATATTCTTCCAATATTTTGATGGATATATATCAATCCATGAGGATGATCGATATTCTGATGTATTTTTAACGCGATGTGATAATATTTAAGCGCTTTTTTATAATTTTTAAAACTAACATACGATAACCCAATGTTACTACAAGCGTCTGCTAATAGAAAATCGTTATTCTTTTCTGAAGCTATTTCTAATAATGGAAGGAAACTTTGAATTGCTTCATTGAATTTACCCAATACAATTTTACTTAAACCTTTAAACAAGTAAGCATTGCTGATTTCCTTGGTGCTGTTATATTCTTTATGTTTATTAATTGCTTCATCACAGAATTGAATTGCTAATTCACTATTCCCCTTGACATATCGTGCAAAGCAAACATTGATTAGCGCTTCAATTTCACCATCGTGATAATCAATTTCTCTGCTAGTAGAAAGTGCCAAATCGGCAAAGAATTCTACCGAATCGGTGTTGAAATCTCTTTGTTCTTGAGATTTTAAATTATATAGATCTACCTCTACAATAGACTGGCTGATAGCTGGAAAAACAGAACAAATGCTTAACCAGAATACATAAAATGTCTTCATTACAATATTTTCTTATTCACAATAGCTGCATAAAATTTGGGATAATAAAGCCAGATGTGATAGAACAATACTAATTCCAAATTGGAATATATAAATATTACTTATACGAGTCAATTAAAAGTTTTTGTTTAGCCAATTAATATTGAAATTGGCCTATGAAAATATTGTTTATAGGTGGTACCGGTATCATATCTTCGGCTTGTTCACAGCTCTTATCTCAAAATTCAGAAATAGAATTATTCGTTTTGAATCGAGGGAAATCAAATCGATTTCTCCCAAGAAATGTTAAATCAATAACGGCAGATATTAGAAATGTTGGAGAAGTTAAAAATGCAATCGATGGTCTATCTTTTGATGTTGTGGTCGAATGGTTAGCATTTAATGAGGAGCATATCCAAAATGACATTGATATTTTTACAGGCAAGGTCAAGCATTTTGTTTTTATCAGTTCAGCTTCCGTTTATCAAACTCCACTGACTTATCCAGTAACAGAGGAGAATCCTGCAATCAATCCACATTGGAAATATTCACAAGAAAAAATAGCATGTGAAGAGTTACTAACAAAAGTATATTTAGAAGCATCATTTCCAGTGACAATCGTTCGTCCTTCACATACCTATGATGAAACGATGCTTCCGTTTACTGGAGGATATACAGTTGTTAATCGAATGCTGAAAGGTAAAAAAGTCATTGTTCATGGAGATGGATCTTCATTATGGACATTGACAAATAGCAAAGATTTTGCAAAAGGCTTTGTTCCTCTTTTGGGAAATGAAAATACGATCGGTGAGACCTATCATATTACTGGAGATGAATGGCAATCCTGGGATCAAATTTTTAATAATGTGGCAACGGCTTTTGGGACAAAAGCAGATATTATTCATATACCTAGCGATTTCATCAATCAGTTTGATAAGGAATGGGGAGCTGGATTACTAGGAGATAAATCCGTCAGCATGATTTTCGACAATTCAAAAATAAGACAAGTCGTACCTGATTTTAAATCTACCATTCCATATATCGAAGGAGTGAAATCGGTTGCTAAATGGTTTCAAGAGGATGCTTCACGTCAAGTGATCAATGAGGAATTGGATCTGTTAATGGATCAAATCATTGAAGCATTTCATTCCACAAAGACGTAATAGTATAATCAATTATATAATTCATCACGAATTTATTTTTGAATGGTTAGAGTGAAGAGACCATCATTAAAAAATATAAGGACAAACATTTCGTTCTAGTATTGGTTTTATTTGTGGACAGTCTTTTTCTCTAACAACTGCCTTATGGATATGCAATCAGCTTAGTCTAAGAATTTTCTTTTAGGATTATTTGAATAATGAAATTAATTAGTCGAGATTTAGTCCTCAATACAATTTACACCTAATATGATGTCAAAAGAATCAAGAGTACCTTTTAGATCATTAATGATCTTTGTAAGTTTTGTTTTACTAATCTCAAATCACTCTTTATCCGCTCAAGGAAATATAGAACTAAAATTGCAGAAAGGACATTCTGGCAAAATCAATGAAATTTTATTTTCCCCATCTGGAAAACGTTTGATCAGTTGTAGTGATGATCATACAATCAAACTATGGGATGTAAAAAGTGGCAAGGAACTAAAGTCTCTTGAAGGACACCGAGGCTCCGTAAAGTCAATTGCTATTAATAAAAATGGAACTACCATTTTTAGTGGTGGTGATAAAAAAGAAAAGAAAGTAATTTTTTGGGATGCAGTTACAGGAGAGAAAAAAGGAGAATTAAGTTCATTTGAAGGAGCGGTTAGTCAAATCAAATTTTCACCTTATGGAAACAGAATTGCAGTATTAGAATCGCTATCTGCGTTCGAAGCAAGAGTCTCAATTTGGGATGAGGCATTAAGTACCAAAAGATTTGATTTAAAACTCCCAGCCGATTTTTTCCCAGTAACCATCGATTTCCATCCAGGCAATAATCATTTAGTAGTTGGAGGGAAGTTTTTAAAAAAGAAAAAAACCATAAACGTATTTGTATTCGATAGTTCTACAGGATCCGAAATCCAACAATTTAAAGGTACCTCAACCAGTGTTTCAAAATTGTATTACAGCAGAAAAGGAAACAAATTAGCCGTAATTGGAACCAATATTCAAGTTTGGAGCAGCTTAGGGAGTGAATATTCGCTAGAGCAGACAATTCCAATTAATGGTACGCATGCTATGTTTTTTGATAATGAAACTAAGTTGATCATTAGCAAGGGTAATGATTTATTCAAATGGGACTTAAAGGCTAATAAAGTATTAGAAAAAGTAATTAATGGTCATGAAAGTGCCATTAGGGCTGTTAGTTTGACTTTGGATGAGAAATACTTTGTAACAGCTGCGAATGACAATCAAATAAACTTTTGGGATAAATCGAGTTTTACGAAAATTCCACATTTTTCTGGTGTAAAGCCAGATCAAATCAAAGAAATAGCTTTTAGTAAAGATTATAGAAGCCTTTATTCGGTAGTCGACAATTCTCGAATTCAATACTGGAATTTGGCAAAGGCAAAACTTGATTTCATTACCCCTAAACTTGAACGAAAAGGTTATCCAATAGACATAAGTTTTGGTAGTGATAAACAGTTTATGGCCATTTGTGGTTCACAGACAAAGGGTGTGGAAATTTGGAATATAAAAACTTATAAACCAGAAATGAGTTTGAGGCATACATCTTTTGTTTCAAAGGCTATCATGATTCCGAATTCATCTAAGGTTGTCGGTGCTGGAAAAGACAGAAAGATTCTGATTTGGGATCGAGTTTTACCGGATGTAAAGCCTGTTGCTTTAATGGGGCATAGAGCTAATATCTATTGTTTGGAAAGCGATCAAGAAGGAAAGACACTATACTCTGGAGGAAAAGACAAGACGTTGAAAGTGTGGGATTTAACGTTGAAAACATTGAAATTTTCTATTAATGTAGGAAATGAAATTAACACAATTGCAGTTAGTCCGGATGGAAGTAAAGTCGTCATAGGATGTGGAAGTATGACGAATAAATATGGAAACACAGCAGCGACAGCTATGTATGTCTTGGAAACTAATCGCTTATCAGATTATAGTAGAATGAAGTCATTGGAAGATGTTCCTCAACTCACAGGTCATTCGTCTGCAGTTAGCTATGTCAAATTTTCAGATGATGGTACAAGAATTTTATCAGGAGGGGCGGATAGTAAAATATTTGTTTGGGATGCAAATAGTTATGCACAATTAAAATCCATTTCTGGACATAGTTCGACGATCAATACTTTATCAATGGATAAATCAAATAAGTATTTGATTTCTGGAAGTAGCGATGCGACCACAAGATTTTGGAACAACAAAACAGGAATCAGTGATTTGAATTTGGTCACATTTAATGATGGAAATGAATATATTATTTATGACAACAATAATTATTATTCATGTACAAAAAATGGCGCGAAGAATGTCCACTTTGTAATTGACAATCAAGTATTTCTCTTTGAGCAATTTGACCTCAAACTAAACCGACCTGATTTAGTCTTTGCGAATATGCCAGGGATTAATAATGGGTTACTTAGAGCTTACAAGAAAGCGTATTTGAAGCGATTGAAAAAAATGAACTTTACAGAAAGTATGCTTTCTGATGATTTTAACATTCCTGAAATTAGTTTAGTGAATGATGAAGAAATTCCATACAAAGTTTCCGAAAGAAATATCACTTTAAAAATACATGCTGATGACAAAATGAGTCAGCTGGATCGTTTAAATGTATGGATCAATGATGTGCCCTTGTATGGTAAAAGTGGTATCAATTTAAGGACCAAAGGGATCAATACATTGGATATGGATCTTGATATAGAACTTTCTACTGGAAAGAATAAAATACAGATATCTGTGTTAAATCAAAGTGGAGCTGAGTCATTCAAAGTTTCAAAATTCGTGTATTTCGAACAAGGAAACATGAAAAACGACTTGTACGTAATTGGCATTGGTGTGTCAAAATTTAAAGATTCAGAATTCAACTTAGACTATGCTGCTAAAGATGCCACAGATGTAGTTAACCAATTCAGTGAGGATAAGACAGCTTATAACAATATTTATACGAAGCTTCTTCTTAATGAGAATGCTACTAGAGAAAATATTACTGGTATGAAATCCTTTTTGAAAGGATCTAAGATCGATGATAATGTCATTGTTTTTATAGCTTCTCATGGATTGCTGGATGACGAAATGGATTACTATTTGGCTACTACTGATATTGATTTTTATCATCCAAGTACTAGAGGATTGGTTTATGAGGATTTGGAAGGTTTATTAGATGGTATTCCAGCTAGAAAGAAACTTTTACTGATTGATGCATGTCATTCAGGTGAAGTAGATAAAGATGAAACTTATCATGCACCGATTCCTCCAACTACACCAGTTGAAGAAACTCCTGCTATTACAGCTGAAGTTACTGCAGTGAAAGAAAGTGCTGTTAAATCAAGAGGATTTAAAAGAACAGGAGGCGCTACTTTAGGAATGGCAAGTTCGTTTGAACTAATGAAACAATTATTTGCCGATCTACGAAGAGGGTCAGGAGCAACCGTAATTTCCTCAGCTGGAGGAAAAGAATTTGCATTGGAATCTGGCGAATGGAACAATGGTGTATTTACTTATTGTTTCCTGAATGGATTAAAATCTAGAGAGGCTGATGCGAATGGAGACAATGATGTAGATGTTGCGGAAATTCGAAACTATGTTTCTGACAATGTAAAGGCAATGACAAATGGACAACAAAACCCAACTTATAGAAAAGAAAATTTAGATAACAACTACAAAATCTGGTGATTTCATTTGTCCAATGATTTTGTTTATTTTTAACATCTAATCAACCACTTTAAATATTCAATTCTTAACTAACTATTTATTACACATGAAAAAAATCACTACAATGTTAATGTCACTGTGCCTCTTGGTATCGACAGTGTCATATGCTCAAGATGATGAAATTCCTACAAAAGATATTACAAATGTAAATATTAAAGGTTTTGGAGGAGTCAAATCAATTTATGATAAGAATACCAATATGGTTGTTGGTCATTATATGTATTATAATAATGGCTCTTTCTTGAATGTTAAATTTTTGGATTTGGATTTAAACATCACTGCTGAACTGCCTTTTAGTGTAGGTACAGGGGATATTCAAGAAGCTATTTATAATGGTGAAACAATAATCTTTTCTACTATCAACAACCCTGTGGTGGATAGTAATATGGGAACATGGACTGCACAAATTCAATACATGGCTGTTGATTTGGAAGGTAAGGTAACTGGATATACTGGAACAGATTTTCCTGCTACTAAAGATGGAAAAACACAGCCTTTTATAGTTCCTTCTGAGTATGACAATGGGTTTTATTTGGTTACGCCTGCAAGAAAAGGTGCCGTATTTGGTTTTGTGGGATATGAGATAAAGAAAGTTGATTCATACCTAAAAGAACAATGGAAAAAAAGTTTCTTCCCTGAGAAGAAAAAAGAAGGTATTATGCTTCAAAAAGCTGTTTCAGGTTTTGATCGTTTGATCATTGTTGAAAGTAAAATGGCAAGCTGGATTACTAACAAAATGACTGGAACAGAACTCGTTTGTTTTGATGGTAACAACGGAGATGAATTGTATAGAGCAGCTATGTATGCTGACAAATTTAATTCAATGCCGAGTCAAATTGTAGTCAATGAAGATGGAGAGATTGGCCTTGGAGGTGAGTTTTTCAAAGGACTCAAAACAAAGAATACTGGATCTGAAGGAGTTTTTGTGAGTAGATTGGATGCATCAGGAAATGAAATTTCTCAGAACAGAGTTACTTGGAAAGATGGTATTCAAAAGCAGTTGAAAAGAGGTAATTTCTCACTTAGTGGGAAGAACAAGGTTGTTTTTCATGATATCTTAGCAAGTGAAGATGGTGGATTTTCTTTGATTGGAGAATCATTTAGTAAAAAACAAACTTTAGGTGAAGGTAGTGCTTTAGGTATTGCTGCAAAAATAGCTGCTCAAGCTGCTGGTTTGGATCCAGATTTAGCCGAAAAAGCTACACAATTAGTGGATTTGAAGAATGTGATTATAGCATTAGCTACTGGTAAGTACATTGGGGATCCATTTGATAATTATTATTTAGGGAATCTGTTTGCACCTGAAAATGTAAGAACACCTACGATCATGACTATTCAAGATTTGATGATCTTTGATTTTGATGAAGCATTGGAGCTACAAGAAGTTCGAAAAGTTGAAAAGCCGTATACTAAAGTATATTCTTACCCACCTTATTCAGGTGTTGGTGGACTGACCTTGGCAAAAATCATGAAAGGTTCAGGATTTTTTGATTACAGTTTTGTTCAAGCTGATCCTGAAAGTGGTAAGCAAATGATGATCTACAATTCTATGATGTCTAAAAGACCAAACATTGGTATCGTTGATATTGAAAAGGGGTCGGAAGCTATTCCTCAGCAATATGTTGTTAAAAACTTAAGGAAATATGGAGGGTTTGACGAAGAGTCAGAAGGTGATAAAGCTGGAAGCAAAGATGAAGATGGCAAAAAAATGAAATTTAGTAACACCGGTATTGCCAAATCAAATGATGGAAAAGTCGTTATTTATTACATTGAAAAGAAAAAGAAGGAAAGAACAGGTACTTTGAAAATGTGGCATGAAACGATCAAAGCTGGTACTGAATAATTATAAGTAAGAATATTATTAAAAACCTTGTCAAGATTGACAAGGTTTTTTTTGTGCCAAATAGTAAAATGATTGTACTTGACCAAATGATGCATAACAAGTCAACAAATTAATTGGCTCTATTTACATTCATGTCATAAATTGAGCGCTTATTAGTGTATTTAGAAATGTATAGATGAAGAAACTTGTTAATATTAATTCCCAAGGTCAACAAGAAAACACCTACGATGTAATAGTTATTGGTTCAGGTATGTCAGGTGGCTGGGCAGCTAAAGAGTTTTGTGAAAAGGGGTTCAAAACTTTGGTTTTAGAAAGGGGTAAGAATGTAGAGCATATCAAAGATTATCCTACAGCCAATATGGAACAATGGGATTTTAAACATCGTAAAGCCTTATCTCCAGAAGTAAGAAAAGAAAATCCTATACTCGATAGGTGTTATGCATGGAATAAAACAACAGAACACTTTTTCGTTAAAGATGACGTACATCCTTACATCCAAAAAAAATACTTTAATTGGACGAAAGGATATCAAGTTGGTGGTAAGTCTTTGATGTGGGCACGACAAGTGCAACGATGGGGTGTGATGGATTTTGAATCCAATTTGAAAGATGGTTATGGTGTGGATTGGCCTATACGTTACAAGGATATTGCACCATGGTACTCTTACGTTGAGAAGTTTGTAGGTGTAAGTGGAAACAAAGATGGATTAGATCAAATTCCAGATGGTGAGTTTTTCCCTCCATTTGAATTGAATTGTCTTGAAAAGCATTTTAAGGAATCAGTGCAAAAGAGGTATGAAGGGAGAGTGCCAGTTATATCACGTCAAGCAAATACAACTAAAAGATTGCATGGAAGAGGGCCTTGTATGAGCCGTTTAAGATGTGAACGGGGTTGCCCGTTAGGAGGCTATTTTAGTTCGAATTCTGCAACTATTCCAGCTGCAGTAGCGACTGGAAATATGACATTGAGACCTGACAGTGTGGTTCATTCAATAATTTATGATGACAAAACACAAAAAGCAATCGGGGTGAATGTCATTGATTCAGAAACAAAAGAAACTTTTGAGTATTTCAGCAAAGTGATTTTCGTCAATGCTAGTACGGTAAATACATCATTGATTTTGCTAAATTCAACTTCTGACCGTTTTCCAAATGGACTTGGAAACGATAGTGACCAATTGGGTCGAAATTTGATGGATCATAATTACAATGCAAGGATCGGGGGGTCTCATGATGGCTTTAAGGACAACTATTACCACGGTAAGAAACCGGCAGGAATATATATACCTCGGTTTAGAAACTTTGGTACCGACAAACAGGACAGTTTTATACGGGGTTATTCATTTGGAGCAGGTATGCGAAGGAATGTAGGAAATATTGGAAATTCCAAATCTCCATTTGGAAAAGAATTCAAAGAGAAAATGTTTGAACTAGGAGATTGGAGTGTTGGTATGCACGGCATGGGAGAATGTTTGCCATATGAAGACAATCGTATTACATTGAGTAAAGACAAAACGGATCAATGGGGAATGCCGCTTGTTGAAATTGATGTTGAATATAAGGACAATGAGTTGAAAATGCAGAAGGACATGTTGGTAACAGGAGCGGAAATGTTGGAAGCGGCAGGTTTCAAGAACATTCGGACTACAATGAGAGAAAATGGATTTGGAATGGGAATTCATGAAATGGGAACGGCGCGCATGGGCAGGGACCCTAAAACATCTGTTTTAAATGGGTTTAATCAAATGCATGCTGTAAAAAATGTGTTTGTTACGGATGGGGCATGTATGACCTCAAGTGCTTGCCAAAATCCTTCTATCACCTATATGGCTTTGACAGCTAGAGCGGTGGACTTTGCTGCAAGTGAAATCAATAAAGGAAACCTTTAAAAGCTTATGAAAATGAAAAGAAGAGAAGCATTGTCATCAGTAGGTCTAATTATTGGTGGTACTATTATCGGGTCCCACTCATTTCTAACAAGATGTATCAACACCCAAGAAAGTGTAAAAGGTTTGCCTTTATCATCGGATCAATCCAGGTTGCTCAATGAAATTGGTGAAACCATATTACCTAAAACCGATACAACCCCAGGAGCTAAAGAAGTAAACGTAGGTTCCTTTATGGAGACAATCGTAACAGACTTTTATACCCATGAAGAGCAATTAATTTTCCTAAAAGGGTTAGTTGAAATAGATGTGATTAGTGTTGAAAACTTTGGTAAAAAGTATTTGGAATTGGATGCCAATGACAAAACAAGCATTTTGATGATTTTAGAAAATCAGGCTGGGAAATACGTTGAGAACAATGAAAGTCATTTTTATATAATGATGAAACAGTTAACGATCTGGGGCTATTTGTCATCAGAAGAGGTGGCTTTTGAAGGCTTTAATCATATGGTGTTAACTCCCCATTTTGATGGTTGTGTGTCTTTAAAAGACGATGATAAAGCGATGTTCGAAGAGGCAAGTGCTAGCGAAGCATATTATTATGCAACCCACAATATGAAAAAAATGTCTTAATTCGCTTTGAGGTGAATAGTATATCGAACTTCATTTCGTTTAATTATATTTGTTGAAGTTCAATCAGCAATCAAAATCTAACTTAATGATTCAAATAGAAGAAGAAGTACTCGATACATTTGGGAAGATAATCTACGCCATAGCTAAAAGTGATGGAGAGGTTCAAGATGAAGAAGTAGAAGTTATCCGAAAAGTCATTGATAATCATGAATGGGCACAAGAGCTAGAGCTTTCTTTTGCGGTAGAAAAAGAGCTAGACATGGATTATGATGAGGTATTTGAAGATGCAATGAGGGTTTTTGCATCATATGATGTTAAAGCTCATTATGATGATTTTCTCGATTTATTGGAGAAAATAGCAGAAGCACATGACGGTGTTGTTAACGAAGAACGTGAACTCATCGATAGATTCAAGCAGCGTTTATTCAACTAAGAATTCTGACTTAAATAAGATCTCAAAATTCGTTGGGTGTCTGAATTATGTTCTTTTTGCTCAATAAACTTTTCATATTGATCGTAGGAGTTATTCTGAACGGTGCTAGGCATAAATCCAAAACCAATATAGGCACCTTGTTTAATCTGGACTAAAGCAGTCTCATTTTCTGACCGGCCTTTTTCTTCAATAAAGTAATTGTCCTGACTCAGTATCATCTGTGATATGACTTCTTGTAAACGAGAATTATAGTCTGCAATGCTTTCTTTTCCGGCGCATACACCTTTACATTTTTTGATCATGAATCTAAAGCAAGATGAATTTGTCTTTTCCAGTCCCGTATATCTAGAGCACAAATCATTTTTTTCTACAAGTATCTCGATAAACCTTTTCGCTTGTCCTAAAGTGTAAAAGGTATGGATGGGTAAACTGCCTGCTTTTAATTTTCCAAACATTAGTTGCAATATGCCATCTTGATTTTCATATACATATAAACCATGAGTTTCTGTTTTTCTCTTTTGGGAGTGATTGTATTTTGGCATGAGTCGTTTGATCTCGGCAGATTCATGTAATAGTGCTACAAGTTCATTCCCTGTCAATTCATAAGTGATATCTGCAATGAATTCAAACATGGTTCGCTCTTTGAGGCTTTTATCATTAAAATGAGAAAGAACACGTTGACGGATATTATTTGCTTTCCCAACGTAAATGATTTCTTTCTCCTGATTGTGAAAATAGTATACACCTGTGGCCTTAGGTAAATTTTTGAATACTTCTCCACTTAAAAGTGGTGGCATTTTAGCAACTCTAATATTTGTCTTGGCTGTTAGCTTTTCCTCTCCAAATTCATTCGACTTAGCTATCAGAAGATCGAGTAATAATGTGGTAGCTTTGGCATCCCCGTATGCCCTGTGTCTATCTTCAATTTGAATATCAAGTTCATCACAGAGCTTTCCTAGGCTGTATGATTTATGACCCGGTAATAATTGTCTTGACAATTTTACAGTACACATCGTTTCCCTTTTGAATTCAGCTCCCAAAGAAGCGAATTCTCCTTTCAATACGCCATAATCAAAGGATGCATTATGGGCAACGAAAATATGACCTTCGGTCATTTGAACAATCTTCTTGGCAACCTCATAAAATTTAGGTGAATGAGCGACCATTTCATCAAAAATTCCTGTCAACTGAGTAATAGAGTAGGGAATGGAGGTTTCAGGATTTACCAATGTCTGATATTCATCAATTACTTTTTTTCCATCATGTATAAGAATGGCTATTTCTGTTATTTTTTGTCCTTGAGCACTCCTTCCGGTAGTTTCTATATCGACCACTGCGTACATAAAGCAAATATAATATTATGATTTTCATTATATTGTATATTGAAATGTTACAATACATTTCTATCTTTACGAATTAATTCATTATTTGATTATTCAAACAGCGGATTAATTCCCAGCTATTATAGACTAAATTGACTACCATCAACGCGTAAACTAAAGTCGGAAAATTCCGCATATTTATTTAAGTCTATATGGAAAGCCAAAATTGGAATATTAGATTTTTCCTGCTTATTGTGATCGGAATTAGTTCCATTTCTCAATGGAGTTTCGCACAAACGAAAGGTTTTATTTATGAACCTGCTCAAGGAGCTGGAGCAGTCATCTTAGATCCAAATAGCGATGCATTTGTTTCGTCAGATAACAATGGATTTGTTTCAAATGATGAAGCAGAAAGCGAAATTAGTTACATCGCTTTACCTACTGCTTATGGTGAAACAGATGGAGATGCTTCTCAAGGTGGAACCTGTTCACATACAGATTTAGTAAAAACAGGAGATACGCAACCTCTTTATTTCTATTCGGATGGTACAGATAATTTATATGTAAGGTTTAGGTTGGGGGGAGCTTCAAATAGTACCAAAACGTATTCCGTATTTGTAGATACAGATGAAGCATTCGGATATTCAGGTGAGAATGCTGATCCCAATGCCGTAACAGGTAATCCTGGGTTTGAAGTAGAAATCGCCTATCATACCAATGGAGGAATAGGGATATATGATATTGATGGCACAGTAACACCTATAGAAGTAGATGCTCCATATAAAACAAACCGTCCAGAAGAAATACATTCTCAAAAATCTGTAGCCTTTACAGAAGTCTGTTCTGATATTGACTACTTCTATGATTTTTACGTCTCCTTTGCAGATTTAGCAGCAGTTGGCATAACCAATGCTACAGCTATTCGAATGGTCGGAGCTTCTGGGATAAGTGCCAACTCATTAATGGGCTCAAATTCAATAACTGATATTGCTGGTATAGATGATGCAACTGGCGGTGATTTTGACCTTATGGAAGATTTAGTTTCTGTTTTTCCTCCTGTGACAGGAAGTGATTTATCAACAGGAGATCCTATTTTGCTTCGTGCTGCTTGTCCCGGTATTGATGCCCCTGTTCCGATTGAAGCAACTGATATAACGGGTACTTCGACAGAACCAGATGGTACGACGATTGAAGTTTTTGAGGATGGTGTTTCTCTGGGATCTACTTCCGTAAATTCTGGTACTTGGACTTATGATTTAATGGGATATGCACTTACAGGAGGGTTTGAAATAACAGCTACCGCATTTTTAGATGGAGTTACTACAGTCTCTGCAAATGATTGTAATCCTGTGTTGGTAGAGCAGATATGCTCAGAGAAACCTGTGGTTACTGGAACCACCAGTGGTACTAGAGGCTTATTTGGAACTTCATCTGAAGTATCAGGCTCTACAATAACTATTTGGGAAGATTTCAATCTGAGTTCTGCATGGTCAGCTGGAACTAACTTCCCAAACCCAGGATCAGTGGATGGATCAGGTGATTGGACGATTGCAAAGGACAACGGTGGTGGGAAAATTGATGATGGTGTATACTATCTTACTGCTCAGAATAGCTTTGAAAGTGAGTGCCAATCTGAAGCAACCATTTATTGCGTAGGATTGGTGGAAGGACTTACTCCAGCAATTTCTACAACACCTATTTTAGAATCCACAACATCTCTCTCTGGAACGAATGCAGGAATAAGCGCTGATGTTAATCTTTACATCAATGATATAGCGGTTGGAGCGAATACAACTTCTGATGCTTCTGGGAATTGGACGCTTTCAATTTCAGGACATAATGTAGGTGACGTTATAGAAGTAAAAGCCACAGAAACGGGTTTTTGTACGGTAAGTTCAGAACAAGTGAATGTGCAAGAGTACTCCATACCAGCTTTAATATTAGGTGAATATTGCGCTGGTCCTGCTGGTGTCACTGAAATAAGTGGTATTTCATCCGAACCTTTTGGATCAACCGTTACTTTGTATACTGGAGTCAGTTCACCGGTGACAAAAATTTCACCGGTTACCACCACCACGGTGGATGCAGATGGTACATGGGTTGTGGATTTGAGCGCAACACCTTTAGGATCAGCTACGTATGTCGCAGTTTCAAATACGAATACTTTGACAACACCCAATGAGCTAGAGAGTGACTTATCGAATGAGATATTTGTATTAGCTCAAACCGATGATGGCAGTCTTTCAATTTCCACACCAGTTATTACTGAAGGAGATGCGAGTATTTCAGGGAATGGAACAACAGGCAATACAGTACAATTGTATATCGATGGACTGAAAATTGATGGTTTTAGTGATGTAGTCGCTGGTGGTACATGGACGATTTCTGGTCTTGATGATGCCAGTGCAGGTTTTGATGTATTATATCCTGCTGGGCAGGTCAGTGTTACATCCATTGAACCTGGGAAGTGTGAAAGTGATCCAATTGATGCACTGGATGTAACGCAGTGTAGGGCTTATTCAGAGTCATCTATTACACTTTCAGGAAGTTCAACAGCCTGTGTCAATGAGGCAATCAGCGTCTCGTTTGTAGGGTCTGAGAATTTGGTTATTTATCAATTGTATACTGATGCCATTGCAACTTTACCAACAGGATTATCTGTACTTGGTAATGGAGGGGATATAGAAATTACAACCGCTCCTTTGTCTGTTGATATTACGAAATTATACCTGAAGGCTTCACGGATTGGTGTGGATTGTGATCATATATTCAGTACAGATTTTAACATATCGATCAAAGACGTTCCTGCGATAACACTGGTTAGCAATAGTATAAACATATGTGATGACGCTACCTCAGGAGCCATCGAATATACAGGTGTCACCAATGGTCCGTTACTCTTTTATGACATTGATTTTAATGCAGATGCTGAAGCACAAGGATTTGTTGATATTAATGATGCGGCAGTTTCCAGCCATTTGACATTTGATGTACCCATAGCTGCAATGGATGGAACCTATGGAGGAACTGTCAATGTTGCTAATACGAGCAGTGGTACCTGTATGAGTGCTAATTACAATTTTACATTCAAAATTATTGAAGATATAATTGCTTATGGCGCTACAGTTGATCCTTCTTGCTTGAACAATGATGGTAGTATAGAAATTACAGGTCTTAAAGTTGGCAAAACTTATCAATTGGATTATGACAAAGATTCGAATCCAATATCCTTGGCGTCAATTAGCTCAGATGGAAGTGGAAGTTACCTGCTTGACAACATATCGGGAGGGGACTATTTGAATTTTGAAATTACTGAATCAGGATGTACTTCCAATATTCTGAGTGCTACTCAGACTTTGGCACCACCAGCCGATCCAATACTTAATATAACAAGTACAAATATTACTCAGGGAGATGAAAGTATTTCTGGGACAGGAACGAATGGTGTAGTAGTACAGTTGTACATTGATGATGTGGCAATTGCAGGTTTTTCAAACACCATTGAAGATGGGGAGTGGGTCATATCAGGCTTGGATGCCGCCTCTGCTGGAAGTGATATTTTATATCCTGGGGGATTGGTGAGTGTAAAAACGTCTCTTGGAGAAGGGTGTACTGAAATCGTTGATGTTGCAGACGCGGTTGTTGCCTGCAAACCTTATCAAAACAATACGATCTCGTTGATTGGAAACGCGGATGTATGTATCAATGAAACTTTAAGTGTGTCTTTTGCTTTTTCGGAGAGCAATGTAACGTATCAATTATACACAGATGCTGCAGGGGCAAATCCTACAGGAACCCCTCAGCTGGGAGATGGCTCTGATATTATACTTACGACAGACCCTCTTTCAAGCAGTGTTACACAGATTTATTTGAGAGGTTCTAGGGCAGGATCATGCAGTTATGTTTTTTCAACTACCTATTCAATTTCTGTCAAGGGAATTCCTAGCATTGTACTGACTGAGAATGATTTCACACTTTGCAGTGATGTATCTGAAATTGTGATGGACTATACCGATGTGGTGAATGGACCATTACTAAACTATGACATCAATTTTAACGCCGCAGCTGAATTGGCAGGTTTTGTAGATGTAGTAGACGCAACAATTGCCAGCCAGATTTCTGTGCCAATATCAGTCAATGCTCCTAGAGGTTCCTATGCAGGCGTTTTGTCCGTCGCGAATAGTTCCAATTCTGCTTGCCAGACTAATTACAATTTTACATTTGAACTAATTGAAGACATCATTGCTTATGGAAATGTATTGGATCCAACATGCTTAGATACTGACGGAAGTATTGAAATTACAGGCTTGCAAAATGACAGAATTTATCAATTGAATTATGAAAAAGAGGGTGCCCCAATAGCTGTCAACAATGTGACGTCTGATGTAGATGGAAATTATCTTTTAGAAAATATCAGCAGTGGTTCCTATGCTAATTTCTCGGTTGCAGAGTCTGGTTGTAATTCTAATATTTTGACGGGGACACAAATTCTTACAGCTCCATCTGCACCTAGCATCAATATCTCAACCAGAGATATCAAAGAAGGAGATGCTAGTATTTCTGGAACTGGCACGAATGGAAGCCTAGTTGAGTTATACATTGATAACGTAAAGATGGATGGTATTTCGACTTCAGTTTCAGGGGGCAACTGGACCATTTCAGGGTTGGATGCTGCTTCAGCAGGTACTGATTTGTTGACACCTGGTGGATCTTTGACTGTTTCGGCAACATTGGGAAACGATTGTGAAGTAGCTGTGGTAGCTGCAAACGCATTAATTGGATGTAAGCCTTTTCAACTAAATACTATTTCTTTTTTGAATGATGCTGCATTATGCGTAGGGGAACATATGAATGTGACTTTTAGTAATTCTGAGACAGGAGTTTCTTATCAATTGTATACCGATGCTTTGGCTAGCGTAGCTACTGGGCTGCCAGTTGTCGGTGATGGTAATGATATTACTTTGATAAGTGACCCTTTGACCACTTCGATAAATAGTATTTATTTAAAAGCCTCTCGAAATGATGTCGGGTGTACACATGTTTTTTCCAATAACTTAGATGTTGTAGTGAAGGCAAGGCCAGCATTAGTGTTAACCAATACAGAATATACAGTCTGTGTGGACCAACCTAGTGTAGTAATATCGTTTACAGATTTGGCCAATGGACCACTGGTGAATTACAATATGGATTTTGACGGAGTTGCCGAGTCACAGAATTTTGTTGATGTGAATGCAGCGTCAGTAGCAGGACAGATAACAATAGATATACCAAATACCGTCGAATCTGGCTTGTATAGCGCCTCGCTGGTGGTTTCTAATAATGCAAATGGTAGTTGTACAAGTACGATTAATACCTTTAGTTTCAATGTTGTCAGAGATGAGATAGCTTATGGAAATGTTTATGATATTGGTACATGTGATGGGATAGATGGTGGCATCGAAATTACCGGATTGAGAGAGAATCAAGTGTATCAAATGCAATATTATTTTAATGGGAGTCAGGAAAGCATAACACCTGTAGTTGCTAATCAGGAAGGAATATTTTTAGTTAACAACTTGTCGAAAGGTGATTATAAAGATTTCGTAGTTCAAATTGCTGGTTGTGAATCAAATACACTTGGTGCCACGCAAACACTTTTTGATCCAGAGGCACCTATTATTTCCCTATTTAATCAATCTCAACCTACTAATTGCTTAGGGTATAATGGTTTCATAGCGTTGGATGGTATGGACACTGAAACAGTTTATGAACTATCTTATTTCAAGGATGATCAGTTCAGAAGTCGGAGTATTCTAACAGACAATAATGGACAATTCGCTCTTGACAGCTTGAATAATGGGGTTTATACTGATCTAATGGTGGAACGACTAGAATGCACTTCAAATGTTATAAGTGATGAAGTGGTTTTTGCTTGCGCGGAAGCACTCTATAATACACCAGTCGTTACGCCCAATGGAGATGGTGTGAATGATTATATGGAAATAGAAGGAATAGAGGATTACCCAAACAACAAAGTTTCGATATTTAATCGTTGGGGCAGTCTTGTCTGGGATATTCAAGGTTATCAAAATGATAATTCCGGTTTCGGTGGGCAGGGAAATGCCAGAGGAAGTGGATTTTTAACGGATGGCACATATTTTATTGTCATAGACTTAGGAGATGGTAGTGCTAGACAAAATAGTTTTATTGTTATTAAAAGATAAATTATTGAAAAAGTTATTGATCATATTTTTTGTATTGAATTGTGGTTTTTCCCTTGCACAACAGCAAGTTATGTTCACTCAATACATGTTCAATGGCCTTGCATTGAACCCCGCCTATGCAGGTATACACGATGGCTTGTCTGCCAGTATATTATGGAGAGAACAATGGGTTGGGTTCGAAGGTGCACCAAGTACTCAAACAATTGCAGTTCATGGCCCTGTAAAACACTCCCCAGCTTCATTGGGAGGAATGATTATAAGAGATAAGATCGGTGTAACTGAACAAATTGGAGTCTATATGAGTGGCGCATATAGAATTTATTTCAATAATGATTCGAAACTTTCTTTTGGGTTGCAGGGAAGCCTGGTGAATTTTAGAGCAGAGTTTGTAGATTCATCTACAGGGTTGGATCCGGTTTTACTTAATGGAAACATCAATGAATTTAAACCGAACTTCGGAACAGGCATATTATACCATTCTGAAAAATTTTATATTGGATTTTCTGTGCCACAAATATTAAAACAGAATTTTGATAACTCTAATGAGCTGTCAGATGCTCGACTCAATAGACATTATTTTTTAAGCGGAGGTATCGTCTTTGAGTTGAATCCTGATTTTAAACTTAAACCTAACGTTTTGGCAAAATACGTTGAAGGAGCTCCAATCCAATTGGATTTAAATCTGAATTTATTAATCAAAGATATTGTTTGGGTTGGTGTCAGCTATAGATCATTTGAAAGTGTTGATCTACTGACTCAAATACAAATAACACCAAGATTGCAACTTGGTTATTCATACGATATTCCTATTTCATCGGAATTAAGCAATGTAAATTCGGGAAGTCATGAAGTCATGTTAAGTTATGTTTTCAAGTTGACTAAAACTCATGCGATCTCTCCTAGATATTTTTAATATAAAATGAAAATTCTAATCATCATATTATCAGTTTTATTAGTTCTACAAGGCACTTTTGTTAATGGACAATTGAAAACACAAATTGCCAAATTGGGAAACCCTGAACTTAGAGGAGATAATGCTTCCAAGGAATTCAACTATGAAGAGGCAGTCTATTTTTATAAAAAAGCCCTAGATATTGACCCAGGGAACCCTATTTTATATTTGAAATTAGCAGAAAGTTATAGACTTGAGCGCAGACATGATGAAGCAGTAAAGTGGTATGCTTTGGTTTTGGAAGACGAAAATCAAGAGGTTGCCAATGTTTACAAACTTCGGTATGCACAATCACTTTTAGCCATAAATAAAATCGTTGATGCTAGATATTGGTTCGAAGAGCATCATAGACTTGATACATTGACAATAACTGAGAATCGTTTGGACGGACTGGCCCATTATGATCAGTTTTTATTGTCAAATGGAACCGTTGAGATTAAAAAAATTGATATTAACTCTGAATACAGAGATTATAGTCCGTCCTACTTTAAAAGAGGAATCATTTTCGTTTCTGAGAGGCCCAATCAATTACTATTTAAGGATTCGAGGAAAAAAGATGTTGATGAAACTAAAAACCATTATTCGAATCTGTATTCATCTACAAGACGGGCTGAAGGATACTGGGATGAACCTCGCATGTTAGGAAGTGCTATAAATACAGATTACCATGAAGGTCCTCTTTGTATTTTTAATAATGAACAAAGCATGGCCTTTACAAGAAATAATTATTTAAAACGAAAAATTGGAAAAAGTAATACAGGTTTAAATATGCTTCAAATCTATTTTGCTGAACAAAATAAGCACCATTCATGGGTTGATGTGGGTGGTTTTGAACACAATAGTAAAAATTACTCTTTGGGTCACCCTGCACTGAATGAAGAAGGAACAGTCATGATATTTGTATCTAATATGCCAGGTGGATATGGAGAAGGTGATTTGTATTATTCACAGCTTTTATCTGACTCTACATGGTCAAAGCCTGAAAATTTGGGTCCAAATATAAATACGGAAGGGCAAGAGCTATTTCCAAATTTGGATGGAAATATTCTTTACTATGCTTCAAACGGTCAGCCTGGAATGGGAGGTTTGGATATTTATAAGACTGAATTTGCAGATTTCAAAACAGGGCCAATTATGAACTTAGGATCCCCAATCAATTCTAATGCAGACGATTTTGGTTATATAACGGATGTAACAGGAAATAAAGGCTACTTTACAAGTAATAGAGAGAATGGATTAAATGATGATATTTATGAGTTTTCTTTAATTACGGTGAATGCAAGAATTTCTATTGTCGATTCCAGAACGAATGAAAAATTGCAAAATGCTAAAGTAACAATTACGTTAAGTGAGAATGAGACGAAAACTTGGAACTCTAGAGGAAGTGACATTCGTCTGACATCCGTTTTAAATCGATCTCATCCTATTACCTTGCAAGCAGATGATTATTTCTCAAGAGATGCCTTAATCGAAACAGGAACTCATAAATCACATGATACTAGAGAAATCGTTTTGAAAATGAAACGCAAACCGATATTGAATAAAGATTCAGTTCAATTAATCATCAATGGTGATCAAATATATATGGCATTTAATAAGAATGTGTATACCCCAAAGTATGGTAAAGACGTCATTATAACGGATGGATATCACGAACTGTCATTAGGGTTTGAGCTAAGAAAAGAACAGCATATGAAACTTCCCTCTATGTTACTCAAAAATGGATTTATGTTATTAAAACCTTTAGTTGTAGATAATATTTATTACGCTACTAATTTCTTTGAACTTCGACCACAAGATAAATATGTATTGGATGAGTTTGTAGATGTAATGAGTCGTTTTGATGAGTTAAATTTATTTGTTAATTCACATGCAGACAGCAGAGGATCCAAAGAATATAATATGATGTTATCCCAAAAAAGAGCGAGAGCTGCTTATGATTATTTAGTGGAAAGTGGTATTTCTAGAAAAAGATTAAAAATGCTCTATTTTGGTGAGCATGTACCAGAGAATGAATGCATTGAAGGAGTAAATTGTAACGAAGAAGATTATCAAAAAAACCGAAAATCAGAATTTGGATTCTACGTCACCAATTTGGAATTATAAATCAAATTTTTGTCAAAAGGATTTCAAATAAAATATTTCTCTTTTTAATTGTTCGTAATTGATTGGTGCTCAGTTTATTGAAATTTTCATTTTTGTTTTGTAACTTATATAATTAAGACATTCCGTATTGATAAACTTTAAAACTCATCTATCATGAACTACTTCAAAACACTTCTTTTGGGACTATTCTTCATCCTAACATTATTTGGAACAAAGGCAGCAACATTAGTTGCCAATAATAACCCCGGGGCACCCACAGGAACTAATGTTTATACAACTTTACAAGCAGCCATTAACGCTTCATCTGCTGGAGATGTAATTTATGTTGTTCCTAGTCAAGTAATTTATGATGATGTAACAATAGATAAATCTTTGACCTTGCTAGGTGCAGGATTTAGACCGGATAAAGATTTGAGTATACCTTCAGAGGTTGCTGATATCAGCATAGAGGCAAATGACGTAAGAATTTCGGGCTTAGTGTCAGCCAATACATGGTATATGGGTTGGAATCAAAACACGGAAACATACACGAACATTACGATAGAAAATTGCCGTTTTGGACGGTTGCGCATGTCTAGCACCAATAATGCAACAATTTCCAATTTGCTAGTCCGTAATTGTATAATTACGGCTACTGGAGGGACATATGATGCGAAAGCATTTGACCTCTACGTGACGTCAAATGTGATAATAACTAATAATTTAATAAACACGTCATGCTGTAGCAATAGTGGGATAAAGGCTACTGGAGTTACATTTTCATACAATATTATTCGATATCATGGAGATGATGGAAATGTAGGTAACACTTTTGCTGAAATTGATGCGTGCTTATTTGAGTACAATATATTCTATGGTTCGACTCAGAAAGTACCAGCAAATTCTTCTAATAATACATTCAATTACAATTTAAGTTTTGCCAATAAGGGCGATCATGCATTTGATCAAATTGGAGATGCTAATGGTAATACTGGAGTTGGAAATGTTGCTGGAGGAGATCCAGAATTTGCTAATCTTCCACTTGGAGCAAATTGGAGTAACGGATATGACATAAGTCTGGGTGCAACATCAGCAGCTGATAATATTGATGGAACAGGAGGGATTGCTGGACCAACTGGAGGGTTAACACCTTGGGATCCTGACGGATCATTGTTGCCTACTATTCAGTCAATAACCCTTCCCTCTGTTATTCCAGTAGGTGATGATCTTAATGTGAATATCAAAGGAAAAGGAAATTAATCATCACATGTTGGGCTTGTCTATGCTCTCAAAAATCATAAAGATGAAGATTTTCTTAACTTCCATATTTATTCTAAGTGTTAATATATCCATTGCTCAAAACATTTTAGTAATGGAATACTATTTAGACACTGATCCTGGATATGGTGCGGGAATATCAATACCTATAACACCAGGTGCAAATGTTGATGTAGATTTTGTTATTCCTAATGCATCATTATCAGAAGGCTTTCATACACTCGTCATTAGAGCACAGGATGCCAATTTAGATTGGAGTGTACAAGAGGTTAAGAATTTCTATGTAAGCCCAAGTGATCCTGTTAATACAGCCAGTATTACTAATGGTGAATACTACATCGATACTGATCCTGGGTATGGAAATGGGAATCCTATCTCTGTGACTCCAGGAATTACAACTGATACGGATTTCATTATTCCAACTAGTAGTTTGTTGGAAGGATTTCACAATGTAGTTATTAGGATGCAGGATTCTGATGGACAATGGGGAGTACAGGAAAACATGGTGGTGTTCGTTAGTGGTTCAGATCCTGTAAATACAGCCAGTATTACTAATGCTGAATACTACATTGATACTGATCCTGGTTATGGCAATGGGACTCCAATAGCTGTTTCTACAGGTGTCTCAATTAATACGGATTTTATAATTCCATCCAGTAGTTTACCACTTGGGTTTCATAATATTGTTATTAGAACTCAGGACTCGGATGGTCAGTGGGGAATGCAAGAAAGCATTGTTTTGTTTGTAAGTAGTTCTGATCACAATGTTACCAGTGATATAATTAATGCAGAATATTACTTAGATATTGACCCTGGGGTCGGAAATGGTACTGCACTAACGATTGATAATCCAAGTACATCCTTAAATTTAGATTTTGTAATTCCTAATGCATCCTTGCCTGAAGGGTTCCATACCTTGGTTCTGAGAACACAAGATTCTGATATGGTTTGGGGAATTGATGAAAGTATTGCTTTTTATGTTAGTAATTCCAATCCTCTTGGAACGACAATGATAACGGATTTGGAGTACTTTATTGACGTAGATCCTGGGCCAGGTAATGGAACGCAAATAGATATTGTGGATGCTGTGAATTTTGATGAAGAAATTGATGTATTGGCATCCAGTCTTGCTGGAGGAGTTCATACAATTAACTTTAGAGCTTTGGACGAAATGGGAGTTTGGAGCTTGGTGGAATCTAGAAGTTTTTTAGTTGACAAATATAGGTCGAATGCTGCCAATTCTGGAATATCTTCAAAAATTGCTCAGTATGAATATTTCATAGATGAAGATCCTGGATACGGTATGGCTACAAGTGTAATGATTGACCCAGCTGCTGAGCTCATAGATGAGAATTTTTCAGAAGTAACTAATGGACTAAGCAATGGAACACATTCTTTAGGAGTTAGAGTATCCGATGAAAATGGATTTTATAGTCAGACGGATGTAGCAGAGTTTACAATTTGTACAGGTGCAAATGTTCAATTTACTGCGATTACTACATGTATCGGAGATGCTACTGTATTCACAGATGAATCTACTGGGGTTTTGATTGGAGATGTCTATAGTTGGGATTTTGACAATGATGGTCAAGAGGATGAAGCGACAGTAGGAGATGTTAGCCATACTTTTGAATCAACAGGTGTATATACGGTCAGTCTAACTATTAGTAATGCAGATTGCACAGCTTCCAATATATTGGAAGTCTCAGTAGTTGATTTACCTAATATTGTTGCGAATGCTTCTTCAACTGACATTTGCTTGGGAGATGAAATAACCTTAACAGGAAGCGGGGGGACAAGCTATACATGGAATAATGGTGTGTCAAATGAGGTTGCCTTTTCTCCAACAGAAACAACAACATATACGGTTACAGGAACAGATGGTGACAATTGTGAAAATACAGACATCATTGCTGTTACAGTATCAGAAGTACCAATTCCTAGCATCAATATAGCAAGTGATAATGGACGTCAAGTTGTATTATCTTCAAGCAGTGAAACAGGAAACCAGTGGTATGAAAGTGGTAATTTATTGGAAGGAGAAACTGATCAGTTGTTATCAGTAGAAAGAACCTATTTTTTTGGTGGAAACTACTCCGTTACGGTGACTGAAGGAAATTGCTTTGCCTCATCAGATGTAAACGATTTAGAAATACTAAGTATTGATGAAAACTTAATCGATGCAGTCATTCAGGTTTGGCCAAATCCAGCTTCAAATAGGTTGAAATTGCGACGTGAAGTGATTAATTCAGAATCTGTGGATATTAGAATAATTGATATAGCTGGTTCACTAGTCAAAAATGAATTCTGGGCACAAGGTGAAGAAACACTGAACATTGATTTAAGTGAAGTTGAAAATGGCATGTATATATTACTAGTCGAAGGATTAAGAAAGAAAATAAAATTCATAAAAGAATAGCATTTAAACCTCATTCATCATACAGTATTCCACCTAATTACTGTCATATATATAAGTATATCAACATGTTATGTGCTAATATTAAAGTTTCACGTGAAATATTTATCCTAAATAATTTGTATTGAGATAGATAGATTTTTATCTGTTATGAATAGATTTTAGTTGGCAACTGATCGCACAATTATTTATTAATAACCATTGATATCATTTATTTACCAATCATAACTTCTTTTGATTTATCCCGTAACCATTTGGCATGAAGTAATATTTTTTACTGAAATTGTGATGTGCAATCATTTCTTCAATGAATGAAAATATAATTTATTAGTACCAGTCCAGCCGAATACTAACTAATGTCTAGATTTTTTGTTCTACTTATTTCAATAAGTTTCTTTCGTGCTATTACACCCTTATTAGCTCAAAAAAAAGAACCGATAAAGACCTATGAAACCACGGGTATACGAGGTACTCCTCCGGTGATTGATGGTCTTATGAATGAAGATTCATGGGATTTAGTTGAGTGGGGAGGTGATTTTGTTGGACATATGCCGGAGTATAAAGCAACGCCTTCACAAGAAACTCAATTCAAAATTCTATATGATGCCAAATTCTTATATGTTGGTATTCGTGCATTTGATACTGAGCCTGATAAGATTGTTAAGAGAATGAGTCGTAGAGATGGATTCGAAGGAGATTGGGTAGAAATTAACATTGACAGTTACAATGATAAACGAACAGCGTTTTCATTTACGGCATCAGCATCTGGAGTCAAAGGAGATGAATATGTAACCAACAATGGAAACAATTGGGATTCTACTTGGGATCCAATTTGGTACTTAAAAACAAGCATTGATGATAAAGGTTGGATCGCAGAATTTAAAATTCCATTATCTCAATTACGTTTTGCTGATAAACCTGAGCTTACCTGGGGAATTCAATTGACAAGGAGGTTTTTTAGAAACGAAGAACGATCTACATGGCAACCCGTTTCTCCTCAAGCGCCAGGGTGGGTACACCTTTTTGGAGAATTAAAGGGGATAAAAGGAATCAAACCTCAAAAACAATTGGAAGTTCAACCATTTATTGTAGGACAATTAGAAAGCTTTCCAGTAGTTGAAGGAGATCCTTATAGAGATACTGGTAAGGATTGGGATGGAAACATAGGAGTAGATGCTAAAATTGGAATTACTTCAGACATTACTTTAGATTTGACAGTGAACCCTGATTTTGGTCAAGTTGAAGCCGATCCATCAGTAGTCAATTTGACTGCATTTGAACAATTTTTTAGAGAAAGACGACCTTTTTTTCTAGAAGGGAATAACATTTTTGACTTTCCAACAAGTGGTGGAAGAAACAATCTCTTTTATTCTAGACGGATAGGTGCTCCTGCACATGGAGGTGTTTCTACAAGCGATACCACTTTTGTAGACAGGATTCCAAACACAAGGATTTTAAGTGCTGCAAAAATCACTGGGAAAAATGCTCATGGGTTTTCTTGGGGAGTGCAAACAGCGTTAACAGGAAAGACGGAAGTAGCTGTTTCCGAAATTGATACTTTGCAAAATGAGCGGTATGAGCGTATGGAAAAAGTAGAACCATTTTCAATTTATACAGCGGCAAGGGTACAACAAGATTTCAATGAAGGTCAGACCGTTGTTGGTGGGATATTTACGCATATGAATCGAATTGGGAATGATGTTAATGATTTAAACTATTTGCATGATAATGCCCAATCTGCAGGTCTGGACATAACTCATTTGATTCTGAATAGAAGATACGGTTTTCGAGCTCAGTTAAGTGGTAGTAGAATTGAAGGGTCAGAAGATGCGATTCTCAATACTCAAACTTCATATGTTAGGAATTTCCAACGTCCTGATAATGATTACAGATCAATTGATAGTACGCTCACGTCTATGCTAGGTACTTCAAGTAGATTTCAGTTCGGAAAGAAAAGTGGAAAATGGGTTTGGGAATTAGGAGTCAATCATAAATCACCTGAATTGGAATTGAACGACATTGGTTTTTTAAGCAATACAGATAATATCAATGTATGGGGTTGGACACAATATCGGATACTGACGCCAACTAAAATATTCAGACAACAGCGATATAATTTGCATCATGAACGAAATTACGATTTTGGAGGTAGTCATAATTACTCTGGCACGGGTCCAGAAGTGTATTTGGAATTCCAAAACTTCTGGTCTTTTCATACCAATCTTTGGTATGAATCCTTAGAAATTTCTAATGCTGATTTAAGGGGTGGACCTTCATTTAGAAACCCTGGTTCGGTTTCTTGGAATTTTAGGATAAGAACTAATACTCAAAAGAAGGTATCAGGGTACATTAGGCCGTATTGGCGATTTGGTGAAGATAATGCGTTAAGTCAGAGAACATTTAGATTTGGAATGGTAATACGACCTTTGGATGCGTTATTGATATCTCTAGATCCTAGCTTTAGCGAGAATAGGAATGATGTTCAATATGTAGAAACGCTTGATATTAATGGCAATCCACTATACTTATTAGGGAGAATTAACCAGCAGACTTTTAGCATGGGAATGAGAGCAAATTATAGCATAACACCAAATATTTCAGTGGAATTTTGGGGTCAACCTTTTATGTCCGTCGGAGAGTACAGTGAATTCAAGGAAGTGACAGACTCAAGGAATGAAGACTATAATAGTAGGTTCAACGCCATGGGCAATGGGGTCAGAATACCGACTGAAGCTGAAATTGCTGAATATGAGTCGAGAACAGGAAATTCATTTCCAGATATGGGATATGGTGTTTTTAAAACCAACAATAATATAATGGATACTCACCTTGGAGATCCAGATTTCAACATTGTGAATTTCCGGTCTAACCTCGTATTTAGGTGGGAATACAAACCTGGCTCGACGTTATTTGCAGTTTGGTCTAGCAATAGTTCACAATTCGATCAAAATTCAGATAATGATTTTGAGGGTATGGCAGACCGATTGTGGAACTTAGAAGCTACCAATACTTTTTTGATTAAATATACTTATCGTTTCATTCTATAGTTAGATCGTTTCTATATGACTACAATCATGTGGCAAGTTGATGAATGTCTTGTGATTCGAATCTTAAGATAATTAGATTCATGTAATCCAAATTTAAACATTATGTCACTTAGAAAATTTAGAAATTCGACCTTTAAGCGCATCAAGGATGGTTTAAGGAATTATATTGATAGAGACCATTTCATGGGACATAGTGCCTTGGAAGGTGACCATCAGCAAGTAAAGGATGGTGAATTGATTCATTCAAGTAATCCTCATTTGAAGGAAAAAAAGTAAATTTTTGTGGTTTGTTATTGACATTCAAGCAAAATCGCTACGTGGTTTTGCTTTTTTATTTTCCATGCTCAATAGGCTTTCATTTTTAATAGGCTAAAGGCATTAGCAATTAAGTTTTGTTCAAATACAATTTCAATAAAATCAATAAAGTAATCAGCACATAGATAGCATTATTTGAGGAATGAATAGTACATTTCGAAAAAACAACAGATATTTACTTTCTAGCAATTATTCTTTATTTTTAGATTCATACTAACAAAATCTACCATGAAATACATCTTAATCAGCTTTTTAACTGTCGCAACAATTTTAGGTTCAACACAGTTGTCAGCTCAATCAAAAGATCCATATCGCGATGGGGTTAAAGCTTATAATCGTCATGCGTACGACGATGCAATTGTACTTCTAAAGCAAGTATTGCAAACAAAGCCTAACCACCCTGGTGCCTGGTATAGGATTGCAATGTCGCATAAGAAAATGGATCGGTTTGCAGATGCGGATTATGCTTTCAAAAAATTATCTCGAATTGGTGCAGATTTCAATCCATGGTTTTATTTAGAAGCAGGTGAGATGTATGTTGAAAATGGTAAGTTCGAGACAGCAAAAACTTTCTTAGACAATTTCTTAGAAAAATATCCTGATATACCGAAAAATACATTGAATAGGCATAAAGCAAAAAATAGGATTGAATATGCTAAAAGGAGTACAGAAATTAGACAAAAAGAAAATACCACAGAAACTCCGATGCCTGTTACTCAAATAATAAGTATTTCAGATGACTTTTCTCCTCAAGTAAGTCCAACAGGAAAAAGGTTCTATTTCACTAGTACAAGAGAAGGTGGTTTTGATCATGTAAAAGACCCATCTAGACCCACTGATTTTGGTCAAGACATTTACTATTCTTATGAGGTCTATGAAGGGTGGTCAACACCTAAATTGATGCCTGAACCTATTAACTCAATGAATGATGATTTTGGATCCACCTTCACCAGTGATGGTCAGACGATGGTTTATGTCCGTTGTGGTGAAAAGGAAAGTGTTGGGAGCTGTGACTTGTACATCACTCAATTGGAAGGTAAAAAGTGGGCTGAGCCTAAAAACATGGGTAATGTGGTAAATAGTGAAAGTTGGGACTCTCAGCCAACCATCAGTTCTGATGGGTCAAGAATCGTATTTGCTTCCACAAGGAAAGGGGGATATGGAGGGATCGATTTATACGTTACAACGAAGAATCATCTTGGAGATTGGGGTATTCCTTCAAACCTCGGTAGTATTGTGAATACACCTTACAAAGACAGTTCACCTTCATTGGCATCCGATGGCAAGACGCTGTATTTTGCTTCAGATGGACACCCTGGATTTGGTGGTCAAGATATATTTTATAGTTTATTTGACAATGGTCGTTGGACCAAACCACTGAATGTCGGTTCACCAATAAATTCTTCAAGTGATGACAAATATTTTACGACAACAGCATTAGGTAAAGCGTATTTCGCTTCTGCAAAGGAAGATGCAAGTAATTCTGAGATATATGAAGTTGAATTGCCAGATTTTTTAAAGCCGAAACCTTCATTAGTGGTGCAAGGAAAAGTTGCAGATGCTGGTTCAGCCGCACCGCTTGAAGCGCTAGTAATGGTTGAAGATATGGATACAGGAGAGCTACTTGCAGTAAATAAGAGTAATTCTGAAACGGGAGACTATCAAGTTGTATTGCCAGTTGGTAGAAATTATAGTGTGTCTGCTACAAAAGATTCCTATTTCTTTTATTCCACAAGTTTTGACTTACCTAAGGATACTTCCTATTTCGAAATGACAAAAAATATCGATTTGGAACCAATTACGAAAGGAACAAAAGTTGTGTTGAACAATATCTTTTTCGAATCTGGACGAGCTGAGTTAAAACCGATTAGTTATGTTGAATTGAATAAGGCTGTTGAACTCATGCAACAAAATGCAACAATGGTTATAGAAATAGGAGGACATACTGACAATGTTGGATCTGAAGCTTTGAATTTGAGTTTGTCCCAGAAAAGAGCCGAAGCAGTTAAAAGCTACCTTGAATTAGCACAAATAGAGGTTCATAGATTGCAAGCCAAAGGATATGGTGAATCAGTGCCCCTGGAAGACAACAGTACAGCAGAAGGGCGTAAAGCAAATCGTAGAACGGAATTCGTGATTGTTGAATTCTAGCAAGAAGAGAGTCCATTTTAAAAAGGGAGTCAATCGTTTGGATTGACTCCCTTTTTTTATATATTAAAGATATCTAGAATGGAAGGAAGGGTAAGCTGATATTTTGGAATGAATTAAGGCTAGATAAAGGTTTTAATTCTTCAAGCCTAATAAGATTTTGTTTTTTCAATGCTCATCAGTCCTTACATAATGGATGTAAACAGCATTATGAATGAGAAAAAACAATAGTTCCACAGTTATGTGTGCGTTGTTATGCGCATTTCAATCTACACTTTTTCATGCTATTGCTCAAGAAAGCAATCTCAAATTTGATCGGTATAGTACTGATCAAGGTTTGTCTCACAGTAATGTCAATTGTTTATATGAAGATAACCAAGGGTTTATTTGGATTGGTACTGATGATGGATTGAATTGTTTTAATGGGATTTCATTCGAAGTATTTAGAAATGATTATGAGGATGAAAACAGCCTTCTTAACAGTCGGATATTAACAATTATTCAAGTCAAAAATGGTGAATTCTGGATCGGAACTAATGATGGTATAAACTCATTTAATAGGGCAACCGGGATTTATACTAGATACTTCCACAACCCAAATGACCCTAATTCTATACCAGGTACACCTGACTCTTTTTTAGAGGACAGTAGAGGGAATCTGTGGGCAACAACGGGAGCGGGGCTTGCCAGATATCGACCAGAATCTGATGATTTTAAGGTTTATAAGAATGATGCATTAGATGATCAATCAATTTGTAGTGATGTAGTTACAGCAATTGCTGAAGATAATATAGGCAATCTATGGATAGGAACGCCCAACGGAATGTCTAAATACAATTTTGAAAGTGATACTTTCAAAAAGTATTCATCTGAAAGTACATCTGAATTAGTATTAGGAAGTAATGATATAAGATCGATGTATATCGATACTCATAATGTTCTTTGGATTGGTCATTTTATCAAAGGAATAACGAGAATTAATCTAGAAGATCAGACTGTTACTTATATCTCAGCAGAGCCCAACAACCCTTATGGATTGTCTAATGGATATGTACAGGGATTTGATGAAAATTCTAAAGGAGAATTGTGGATAGCAACAGATGCAGGTTTAAATCTATATCATAGCAATAAACACTTCACTCGATACTTTAATGACAATAATAATGAATTCAGCCTCTCGAGTAATATTCTAACAGATTTGGTTTTTGATAAAAATGATAATCTTTGGTTAGGTTCTCGACTTGGAGGTGTCAATCTTTTTGCTAAAGATAAATATGGATTCACACTATTTAAGAGTAATCCGAATGACCCAAATAGTTTATCGAGCAACAAAACATCAAGTTTTGCTGAAGATGCTATGGGCAATTTTGCTGTAGGCACCGATGGATGGGGAATTAATTTTTTTGATAGAAAAACTGGAAAATTCAAGCATTTGCGTCATGATCCTAATGACCCAAATAGTATTACCAATGATAAAGTTTTAGCATTGGAATATGACCAATTCGGAGGTCTGTGGATTGGAATGTGGGGTGGTGGTTTAAATTATTATGACCCCAAAACAGGTGTTGTAAAACATTATAAAAATGACCCAAATGACGAAAGAAGTATAGTAGGAAACAATATTTTTTACCTATTCAAAGATAAGGAAGACATAATATGGATAGGAACCTTCGGTGAAGGTTTTGCAAGTTACAATATAGATACAGATGATTTTACTAATTATAGTAAAGAATTGAGTGCTCTTAGTGAAACAAAGTTCTTTGGTCTAGGGCATATTACAGAAGATAATAGAAATACAATTTGGTTTTCTGATGAGGCTGAAGGTCTATTCTCTTTTAACAAATTGACAAATGAGATAATAAATTATAGAAACAATGGCATTGAAGGTGATATTTCATCAAATATAATTGGTGCAGTTTTACATGACTCTAAAGATAGATTATGGGTTGCAACAATGGGAGGAGGATTAAACTTATTCAATTATGATTCGAAAACTTTTACGGCATATCGACAAAAAGACGGTTTGCCAAGTGAAGGTATCGTAGGTATCCTTGAAGATGACAATGGATATTTGTGGCTGAGTACCAACAATGGATTATCTCAGTTTGATCCTGAGACGAAATCCTTTAAAAATTTTACAAAAATTGATGGTTTGCAAGGAAATCAATTTAACAATCGAAACAGTCGTAAACTGAAAAGTGGAGAATTATTATTCGGGGGAAATGGTGGGTTTAATATGTTTGATCCATTAGCTCTGAAAAGCAATCCACTTGAACCTCCTGTTTACATAACGAACTTTAAGCTATTTAATTTGCCAGTCAAGATCGGTGAAAATGAAATTCTCAAAAAAGACATTCAATTTACTCAAGACATTGAGCTTAATTATGACCAAAACTTTTTTTCTTTTGAATACATTGGTCTGAATTACCGTCATGGAAAGAAAAATGAATATAAATACAGGTTAGTAGGTTTGCAGAAGGATTGGGTGCAAGCAGGTCAAGAGACAAAAGTTTCATATACCGGAATTGAGCCAGGAGACTATGCTTTTCAAGTTCTTGCTGCAAACAACGATGGGATATGGAGCAGCGTGCCTGCATCAGTGAATCTAAAAATAATTCCTCCCTTTTGGGCTACATGGTGGTTTAGAGGCATAATGGGACTGATTCTTTTTTCTTGTATAATCGGATTCAATAGGTGGAGAGCAAATGTTAGAAGAATCAATCAACAAGTTTTAGAGAATAAAGTTCGAGATGCCACTGCTAAAGTTATAGATCAAAATAAAGTATTAGCAGAACAAAGTGAGAGTCTCAAACTCGCGATTCAGGATACTAATTTCGTATTAAAAGAAGCACTTGAATCAGGAAACTTTCGAGCGAGAATTGACACTGAGACTAAAGAAGGGGAATGGAAGGACTTGGGGGAATCTATCAATCTTCTTTTCGAAACTATTTGGAAACCATTTGAAAACATCATTCATATAGTGAATAAAATGGCGAAGGGGGATCTGACTGAAAGATATCGAGATACAGCTAAAGGGGATATAGATGTGTTAGCTAAGAACCTTAATTCAGCGATGGACAATTTGACGAGCTTACTTTCGGAAATAACGGGTCAAGTAGAAAGCATAAAGGAATCTTCAGATGATATGTTAGTTACAAGTGAAGAAATGAATTCTAGTACAGGAGAAATCGCTTCTTCGATTGCTGAAATGAGCAGAGGATCTCAAGAACAAGTGATTAAAGTAGATGAGTCGTCGAATTTAATTGAGGGGTTAGAGAAACTGTCTAATGACATGGGTAATCAAGCTGACGCCATAAATCAAACTGCAAAAATGGGTGTGAATAAAAGTTCGGAAGGGAGCACAACTGTAGGTGATTTAGACTCGATTATGAAAGAGATCCTGGAATTTTCTATCATTTCGAATACTTCGATTGAAACACTGATGAAAAGATCAAATGAAATTTCAAGTGTTCTCAATATTATAAAAGACATTGCTTCTCAAACAAATTTATTAGCCCTGAATGCCGCAATTGAAGCTGCGCAGGCTGGTGACGCAGGAAGGGGTTTTGCCGTAGTGGCCGAGGAGATCAGAAAACTAGCCGAAGATTCGAAAAAATCTGCTGGAGAGATTGAAGAACTAGTGAAAACTGTTCAAAAAGATACGTCATCCACAGCACAAGTGATTTCAGAAATGAGTACCAGAATTAAAAAAGGTGAAAAATCAACAGAAGAGACACTGAAAACATTTGAGGAGATAAGTTCATTTTATGCTGAGACCTTAGAAAAGTCTGAGAAAATAGTTGAAGCTACGAAACAGCAGTCTAGTGATATAAGTAATGTTGTAAACATTATCAATGGTGTCGTCGTGATTGCTGAGGAAACTGCTGCAGGGACTGAGCAAACTGCAAGCTCTTCATCCGAATTGTCTGCTGGTATGTTGAATAATATGGAAAAAAGTAAAAGAGTCTCAGATACAGCAGAAGAATTGAAAAATAAAGTCGGAAAATTCATTCTTAGCAGTGATCAAGTCGAATTTCCAATTGAAAAAGAAGCACAAAAATAGTTTAATTGACAGACTCTATTGCATAGGAAATTCAACGATAAAACTGGAACCTTGACCAACTTCGCTTTCACACCTTACTCTACCATTTAATAATTCAACATATTTTTGCACTATTGAAAGGCCCAAACCGGTTGATTTTTCTCCACCTGTGGGTTGAGCACTTAAACGAGTAAACTTGCCAAATACTTTTTTCAGATCTTCATTATTCAACCCTGGACCTTGATCAGTTACATCAATGATCAATACTCCATTTTGATCTTTAATTCTAACGTCAACCTCTTTATTCAATTCTGAAAACTTAATAGCATTCGACAATAGGTTTTCCATGATTTGACGAATAAATGTTCTGTCAGACTGAATCATTAGTGGATTTTTTGATTCAAAATTCAGCCTAATGTTCTTTTGGGATGCATATGTTTTTACTTTTTCGATTTCATTTTTGATCAACGGAACCAAATCGAATTGCTCAAGAGATATTTCTATTTTTTGTCGCTCCAATTCACCTATTTTCAAAATCTTTTCAATAAGGTCTACAGAATTACTCGCCGCCTCATCTATCATTTGAAGGTACTTATTCCTATTTGTCTCTGTAGTTTCATGCTTAATTATTTCGGCTAAACTCATAATACTGGCCATGGGGTTTTTGAGGTCATGTGCTAAGAGGTGTGTAGTGTGATCTTTGTCTTCAACTAATATTTTTAACTCATCCGTTTGCTGTGCAATCTGTTCTTTTTGCTTAATCAGTATTTCGTTTCTCATTTCAGCTAGAATCAGTGCTCGAGATTGGTTATCCTCAAAAACCAGTGTAATAACAAAAATAATCATCAAGAGGCCCGTTAAAACTGAGACGTACCAAATAACATGAAGTTCTGAATTGTATTCAACTGGAAACTCTACTCCTTCATGAGCGAGATATCCAAACCAGATCATGACAAAAAAGGAAATCATTGTCCATATGGAAGCAGAATAACGATCCACAACAAGCATCGCTAATATTGGAATGGAAATTATCCATGGATAAACTCCCGAATTTATTCCTCCAGAAAAATAAGTGAGAATGATCACAGCAATCGCTCCTATAACAACGTAGAAATTCCCAATCCAGTTGATAGGTATTTTGGTTTTCAATAAAAAAGGTAATAGAAGGAATCCAATTACATTAAATGCCATTAGATATACACCTTTTTCAAATTCAAAATATATGCTAAGCCATATATAAGAATTAGAAAATAGACTGGTCAAAAGAGAAGATCTGACAATAAGTCTAGATTGTCTCAGATTTTTGGAGCTGTCGAAATAGTCCTTGTGAACAAAAAAGTCCACCAATTTATTGAAGAATACCATGCTGCTTGAATAAAAATGACATGGCTGGTTTTGGAATTACAAAACTAAAGTTTTCAAAACATAAGAAAGACATTTTTAGATATATATTCAGTAAATCACTGAGCCTGTTAATTTTCATGTGATAAACAAATCATTTTCGTTTAAAATAATTGCAATTGTATTAAATGCATATAATTCTCTTACAGTGGTGGGCAATTAGAATTAACAGCCCGGATATTTAATTAATATAAAACTAAGTATGCAAGCAAAATGGTTTTTAAAACATTTTTAATGTTACATTTGCAGTTTATAAGTAGTTTGACTTTTCCTGCCATTAACAATAGGTTTATTTGCAGTTGATATTCATACTGTTTTAACTTAAAAGTATTTAATAAATAATAATTAATAATATAATGGAAGGAACCGTTAAATTTTTCAATGAGACCAAAGGTTTTGGTTTTATTAAGCCATCTGATTCAGGTGAGGACATTTTTGTACACTCTTCTGGTCTTGTTGATCAAATTCGTGAAAATGATAGTGTTGAGTTTGAAGTAGAAAGAGGTAAAAAAGGCATGAACGCCGTGAATGTAAGAGTAGTTTAAGTACTAACACCTTACGATATTTAATAGGCATTTCGTTTTTACGAAATGCCTTTTTTT
>JAGDZN010000004.1:0-605814 GCA_049115835.1 Reichenbachiella sp. | reverse complement strand
CTCCAAACACTATTTCAAAATAAATGAATAAACATTTTTCAACTCTTTTAACTGCCTGAATAAGACCATTATCCAAATCCAAGAAAAAGAAAATTTATTTAGTTTTACCGCAAGACAGCAATCTGAGAACCTCTTTTATAAATTTGTGACTATGATAAAAAAATGGGTGTTCAAAGACCTGCCTTCCGAAAATGAAGTTGAAGATTTATCTAAACAACTTTCAATTCATCCAAGCCTGAGTCAACTATTATTACAGCGTAAAATAGATTCTTTTGATAAAGCTAAATCTTTCTTTAGGCCAACATTAGAATCATTGCACGACCCATTCGAAATGAAAGGAATGGAAAAAGCGGTTGAAAGGTTAACCAATGCAATTTTTCAAAATGAGAAAATTCTAATCTATGGGGATTACGATGTAGATGGCACTACATCGGTGGCTTTGGTATACAATTTTTTTAAATCCTTATCCTCTAACCTCTTCACCTATATTCCTGATCGATATACAGAAGGATATGGCGTTTCAAAAAAAGGAATTCAGTGGGCTATCGATCATGAGATTAAATTGATGATTTGCTTGGACTGTGGAATACAAGCAATAAACACAATTGGTCTGGCCAAGGAGAATAACTTAGATGTCATAATATGTGATCATCATTTACCTGGAGACGAACTACCTCAAGCCTTAGCCATTTTAGATCCAAAGCAAGACGATTGTACTTACCCATATAAAGAATTATCAGGATGTGGAATCGGATTCAAACTACTAGAAGGATTCTCCATACAGAATGGAATTGAAACTGAAAAATTATATGCTAACCTAGATTTAGTTGCCGTGAGCATTGCATCGGACATCGTCCCAATCACTGGGGAGAATCGAGTATTAGCCTATTTTGGTTTAAAAAAATTAAACGCAGAACCAATAGCTGGATTGGCAGCTCTCATTGAACGTGCGAGTTTAAATCAACCCATGTCCATATCAGATGTCGTTTTCGGCATTGGTCCAAGAATCAATGCGGCTGGCAGAATCAACCATGCTAAAACCGCTTTGGATTTATTAACTCAAACTAATAAAGAAGACGCACGAGTATTTGCCGAAAAGCTCAATGTAGAAAACAAAGAAAGAAAATCCTACGACGAATCAATTACGAAGGAAGCATTGCAGATGATTGTAGATGAAGGGCAAATACAAAATAGTTCCACCGTTTTGTTCAAAAAAGATTGGCACAAAGGAGTAATTGGGATAGTGGCCTCTCGATGCATTGAACATTTCTTTAAGCCTACTATCGTATTAACAGAATCAACAGACGTAATCACTGGATCAGCAAGATCTGTTGAAGGTTTTGATGTCCATGCCGCCATATCTAAATGCAAAAAACATTTGATACAATTTGGAGGTCATCGTTACGCCGCGGGTCTCACGATGGAAAAAAAGAATTTGAAAAAATTCAAGGATGCATTCGAAGAAGCGGTAGCAGAATCCATAAAAGAAGAGCAGAAAATTCCTAAAATAGTTATCGATTTAGAAATAGACTTTGATCAAATTGATTTCGCATTCAACAATATATTAAAACAAATGGGCCCTTTTGGTCCACAGAATATGCAACCTATATTTTGCTCAAGAAATGTGACACTAAAAAAGGATGCTCGTCTATTAAAAGAAAAACATCTCAAACTTTTTGTTGATCAAAACAGTTCTGGCAATGCTTTTGATGTAATAGGTTTTGGATTGGGTTCATTTTATGACATGTTGGACAAACCATTTGATATGGTTTATACAATTGAAGAAAACCATTTCCGAGGTGAAACGAGTTTGCAACTCAACCTTAAAGACATCGCTATAAAACAGCAGTGAATTGAATAATTATCATTAAAATTGCCATAGGCATTTCATCCCAAAAAAAGCAAAAGCCATGGAGCTAAGTGCAAAGCATCTTATCAAGAAATACAAGAAAAGAACAGTGGTAAATGACATCTCTGTTACCGTAAAACAGGGAGAAATTGTTGGGTTGTTAGGTCCGAATGGAGCTGGTAAAACAACTTCGTTTTACATGATCGTTGGTCTTATCAAACCAAATGGAGGTCATATCTATCTGGATGACCAAGATATCACAGATCAACCTATGTATAAGCGATCAAAATTAGGTATTGGCTATCTAGCGCAAGAAGCATCTGTTTTTCGAAAATTAACGGTAGAAGAAAATATCCTAGCCGTGCTTGAAATGAAAAACATTCCAAAACAGCAGAGAAAAGAAAAAGCTGAAGCTTTGATGGAAGAATTTAGCTTAACACATGTAAGAAACAACTTAGGCATCGTCTTGTCAGGAGGTGAACGTCGTAGAACTGAAATTGCCAGAGCGCTAGCCATAGATCCTAACTTTGTCTTGTTGGACGAGCCTTTTGCTGGTGTTGATCCAATTGCAGTAGAAGAAATACAGACAATTGTTGCTCAATTAAAGAATCGAAATATTGGGATTCTCATTACTGACCATAATGTAAATGAGACGCTTTCTATCACAGACAGAGCATACCTCATGTTCGAAGGTAGATTGTTGAAGTCAGGGACGGCAGAAGAGCTTGCTGCTGATGAACAAGTTAGGAAAGTATATCTCGGTCAACATTTTGAACTGAAACGCAAAATTTAAGGCAGCGTGGCTATTATAAATTCTATAGTAACCTGGGTAATGAAAAAGCGCATACATCAGATAGAGCTTTTCATGAAATATCCTCATGATGTACAGAAAGAAACATTCACCAAACTTTTGGAGATTGGAAAAAAATCAGAATACGGAAAATCCCATGATTTTAAAAACATTCATTCATTCGAAGAATATGCTAATAAAGTACCAGTTCATAACTACGAACAACTTTACCCGTACATCGAACGCCGTTTAAAAGGTGAAGAAAAAGTACTTTGGGGAAAGGACATTAAATGGTTTGCTAAATCTTCTGGAACCACAAATGCTAGAAGTAAATTTATTCCTGTCTCTAAAGAAGCCCTTGAAGATTGCCATTACAAAGGAGGGAAAGACTTGCTGTCGATTTACGTAAATAATTACCCTAATAGCAAAATGTTCGATGGGAAGGGATTAGCCATAGGAGGAAGCCATCATATCAATGAATTTGACACAAAGCATAATTCTCATTACGGAGATGTATCCGCTGTGATTATGAAGAATCTTCCGCTTTGGGCACAACATCACCGAACCCCTTCCCTCGAAGTAGCTTTGATGGACAATTGGGAGGAAAAAATAGAGATGATGGCGAAAACCACTTCGAAAGAAAATGTTACTAGTATTTCAGGTGTGCCTACATGGACCATTTTATTGATACAACGAATCAATGAAATGATGGGGACCGACAATATTCTCGAAGTATGGCCTCATCTTGAAGTATTCTTTCATGGCGCTGTAGCATTTCACCCCTACCGTTCTCTTTTCAAAGAATTAATCCCCTCTGAGAAAATGAACTATGTAGAAACTTATACCGCGTCGGAAGGTTTCTTTGGTATCCAAGATCGAACAGAATCGGATGAACTTTTACTCATGCTGGATTATGGGATATACTATGAATTCATTCCATATAAAGACATCCATAGTGATGAGCCAAAGGTAATTCAATTGTCAGAAGTTGAAGTTGGACAAATCTATGCGATGGTGATTAGTACGAATTCAGGACTTTGGAGATATAACATAGGTGACACCGTGAAGTTCACATCTATTGCACCCTATAGAATTAAGATCGCTGGTCGTACAAAACATTTCATCAATGCATTTGGTGAAGAATTAGTCATAGAAAATGCTGAAATGGCTATCACAAAAGCCTGCGAAACCACCGGTGCGACTTTTGCCAACTTCACTGCTGCTCCCATTCACTTCACAGGCATGAACGAAGGCGGTCATGAGTGGGTGATAGAATTCAACAAGAAACCAGATAGTATTCACAGGTTTGCGCTAATATTAGACGAAACTTTACGGGAAGTGAACTCTGACTATGACGCCAAAAGATTTAAAGATATGGCATTAAAAATGCCAGTTATCCATACTGCAGAACTAGGTACATTTTATGAGTGGATGAAGCGACGTGGCAAATTGGGAGGACAAAACAAAGTTCCTCGACTGGCCAATGACAGAGAATACATGGATGACCTACTGGAAATGATGGGGATCAACGCTGCGAGTAGAGCTAGTTAATCACTTATCTTAAGTTATCAATTTTAACATTATAGAGCCTTCCCGTAGTTTCATCAAAATTCCCCGTTTCACTGCTTTTCATCACATATACTATTTCTTCCATATTTGGAGAAATAGATGCATCCCCAAGAAAGGTTCCTCCGGGATTACAATTATTGATAGATCCTTGGAAAAGTCAAGAATTCCACCCCCGTTCTATTTTCAGGGTTTTTACTTGATTTTATAGACCTTAGAGAAAATTAAATCTATATAAAAATATTGTGAACGGCATTCTTCAAATCCAAAAGTAAGAACCCATTTGTGAATATCAAAGAGCATTTTGCTTTCCAGAGAAGCTGTCCAACGAAAAAATAGGTGCATCAATCTCAATAATATTTTTGAATACCAGCTATCCAGATGACTAGAAAAATCAGTGACAATCACTTTTCCTTTTTTGCTCAAGAGACCCTTGATTTTGGAAAGAGTCTCATTCAAAGTGGCTTCAGAAAACAAATCCAAAAAAAACGGACATATAATTATGTCATAGTCCCTCGAATCTTTAAAGTCTTCAAATCGTTCCTTATAAAAATTAATACTTGGCCGAAAATTTCTTTTTTTTGCCCTCTCTACCATTTTATCTGATGGCTCGATATAATCTATGGCCACATTTTTAGCTCTTACATATTCAAGTAATCTTCCGGTTCCACCTCCTATAATCAATACTGAATCTCCATCTTTAATTTCATCCAAATAATATACCTGAGACTTTAATATTGTGTTGCCAAAAACAAACCTTGCCAAAAAATCATAGATAGGAGCAACTCCGTTAAAATTATTCATGACCAAAAAATTATTCCGGGAAGGAAGAATATTAAATCACTAAAAGTACGATAGCGTTCATCTTCTTTGAACGTGTGAGGCCGCAAGAAGATAACCCATAATATAAAAGTCATACCTACCAATATAGATTGAAGTAAAAGTTGATCCTTCATCCAGTAAAAAGAAAGTGCTTGAAGCATTAGCAAAGAATAAATACAATACTTAATATGTATTTCTGTTACAGATTTTCCAAATCGAACAGCCCAGGAGTGTTGACCATCTTTTTGGTCGTTTTCCAACTCATAAAAGGATAACACCAATAGATTTATCAATGCAATACCAAAAATCTGAAAAATTAAACAGACAAAATGTGCTGTAGGAATTTCAATTAATGAAACTGGCCCTAAGAGAACCCCCGTAGAGTAAACAGAGGCAATTAGTACTTCTTTGATCATAAATATTTTCATTTTCCATGCAAGTATGAAATACAAAAACACAATCACTAAGACGATCATTCCATAAAGCAAAGTTATGGGAGGAACAAACAACAAAGAGAACACCCCAAGCATCAATCCAAAAACCATACCGACGACAATGGATGTTTGGTTCCTTTTGTGAAATTGATGTCTATTCATAGTTGGCTCATGAATAGCTTTCCTCGCATCCATCAAGTGGTCAAAGGTATATATCAACCAAATTGAAAAGAATAAACTGGTATAAATTCCAAAAGGCAAGGACTCATTATAAAATTTCGCTATGCTACCACAAAATACAACTCCCCCTAATGCCACATCCAAAGACAACAATCGAGCAAATTTGTAAATGGATGATATGGACTTAAAAAGAAACGACACTGTTTAATAAAATGAAAGAAACAAAAAAGGCTGAATTAATCAAAATTCAGCCTTTTACACAAATTATTTTATTTCTAATTCTGTGCTGCAAGGGCCTCTGCACCACCTACAATTTCTAAAATTTCTTTAGTGATTGCAGCTTGACGAGTCCTGTTATAAGTCAACTTCAATGCTTTTAACATTTCACCCGCATTATCAGTTGCTTGTCCCATGGCCGTCATTCTTGCTCCATTTTCGGATGCATTTGACTCTAGCGCCGCTTTGTAAAACTGAATTTTTAATGACTTAGGAATCAGTTCACTGACAACATATTCCATAGAAGGCTCATAAAGGTAATCAATACTATCTGGTTCTACACCTTCGACATCAGTGTTGGCTGACTCAACTGGTAAAAATTGCTCCACCCTTAATATTTGAGTAGCTACATTTTTGAATTCATTATATACAATGTCAACCTTGTCATATGCTCCATCAACAAAATCTTTCATGATTTGCTCTGCAGCTAATTTCGCATTATCAAAATTAAGATTGTGCATCAATTCATAATGATCGCTTACCACTTGATATCCTCTTTTAGAAAAATATTCAAAAGCTTTTTTTCCGACTGGGAAAATATGGATGCCTCCACGTTTTTTCTCGTAAGAATATTTGGAATTGATCAGCTTGATTGTCTCTTTAAAAGCATTGTTATTAAATGCTCCACAAAGTCCACGATCAGAAGAAACGACAACAATTAGTACGTTGTCACTTTCACGTACTTCGCCATATTTATTCTCAACATCACCGCTCAGGTTAGCTGATACGTTTTGTAGAATACTCGTTAACTTTTGAGAATAAGGTCTCATCTGGATGATCCTATCCTGTGCCCTTCTCAATTTCGCAGCTGCTACCATTTTCATGGCACTCGTAATCTGCTGTGTCGACGTGACAGAGGAAATTCTACTTTTAACTTCTTTTAAATTCGCCATATCAGCTTTATGCTTAGTTTACGAAACCTGCCGCTACGCTCTCAGCAACTTCTCCTAATTTTCCTGTTAACTCATCTGTAAATTTACCAGCAGCTAATTCTTTCAATGTATCTGCATGCTGAGTTTTCATCACAGTGATGAATTCTGTTTGAAAATCCCTAGCTTTTTCTACAGGCACTTTATCAATAAATCCTTTAGTAGAAGCATAAATAGTAGCAACCTGCTCACCTACAGGAATTGGAGAATACTGAGCTTGCTTTAATATCTCTTGGTTTTTTCTACCTCTATCTATAGTCAGTTGTGTAGAAGCATCTAAATCTGAACCGAACTTAGCAAATGCTTCCAATTCTCTAAACTGAGCTTGATCCAATTTCAATGTACCAGCCACCTTTTTCATTGATTTGATTTGAGCATTACCACCAACTCTTGATACAGAAATACCAACATTAATCGCTGGTCGAATTCCCGAGTTGAAAAGGTTAGTTTCCAAGAATATTTGACCATCTGTAATAGAAATAACATTGGTTGGGATATATGCAGATACATCACCGGCAGCTGTTTCAATAATAGGTAATGCAGTCAAGGACCCTCCTCCTTTTACTTTTCCTTTTAATGATTCAGGTAAATCATTCATAGCAGCAGCAATGTCATCATTGTCATTCACTTTTGCTGCTCTTTCCAATAATCTTGAGTGAAGATAAAATACATCACCTGGATATGCTTCACGTCCTGGAGGTCTTCTCAAAAGAAGAGAAACTTCACGATATGCGACCGCTTGTTTTGACAAATCATCATAAATAACCAATGCCGGACGTCCAGTATCTCTAAAATACTCGCCAATAGCTGCACCTGTAAAAGGAGCAAAGAATTGCATTGGTGCCGGATCAGAAGCAGACGCCAATACTATAGTAGTATATGCCATCGCGCCACCTTTTTCCAAAGCGCTGATAATTCCTGCAACAGTTGATGCTTTTTGACCAATAGCTACATAAATACAGTAAACAGGCTCTCCTTTATCGTAGAATTCTTTTTGATTCAATATTGTATCGATAGCCACAGCAGTTTTACCAGTCTGTCTATCACCAATAATCAATTCTCTTTGACCTCGTCCAATTGGAATCATTGAATCAATAGACGTAATACCTGTTTGTAATGGTTCATCCACCGGCTGACGGAAAATAACACCTGGCGCTTTTCTTTCCAATGGCATATCGAACAGGTCCCCAGATATAGGGCCTTTTCCATCAATAGGGTTACCCAACGTATCCACTACTCGTCCATTCATACCGTCTCCAGTTTGAATCGAAGCAATTTTCTTAGTTCTTTTAACAGTATCACCTTCTTTGATTTCAGATGACTCGCCTAATAATACAGCTCCAACATTATCTTCTTCAAGATTCAATGCCATTGCTTTTAAGCCATTTTCGAATTCCAAAAGCTCTCCTGACTGAGCTTCAGTCAATCCATAGATACGAGCTACACCGTCACCTACTTGTAAAACAGTGCCAATTTCTTCAAGTTCTGCTTCCGTTCTGAAATTTGAGAGTTGTTCTCTCAATATTGCTGATACTTCGTCTGGTCTTACGTCTGCCATTTTGTAATTATTTATTTTTTTCTTTTTTGCTATTCCTTAGAGAATTAGCTAATGTTCAATTTTTTAACCTTGTTGAAATTGTAGTTTCAACTCTCTGAGTTTGCTGCTAACACTTTCATCGATTTGTTTGTCTCCAATTTTTAAGACAAATCCACCTATCAATTCAGGATCAACAATTTCGTTTAACTCTACTTTTTTGCTATTTGTTATCTTATCAAGAACTTCGGAAATGTCTTTTCGAAGCGCTGCAGTCAATGGAGCCACTGTTGTCACTGTAGACTCTACAATTCCATTGGTCTCGTTGTAAAGATGTAAAAATGCGTTGGCCATTTCTGGCAAATACATTTCCCTATGCTTTCGTGTGATTATCTCAAATAAAGACATAGTGATTTTATCAACTTTCCCTTTGAATAACTTCGTTAGGATAGCCAATTTATCTCCACTTTGTACAATTGGATTCTTCAACATCAATACGAAATCTCTGTTTGATTCAGAAACACTGTTGAGCATTTCCATATCCTTCTTCACTTTTGCTAGAGATTTTTTCTCTTGAGAAAGTTCTAGTAGAGACTTAGCGTACCTAGATGCTATTCTAAATTCAGACATGAATTAGTTTACTTTAATGTCTTTTACAAAATCTTTAACCAATGCATTTTGAGCTTTTTTATCACCCAACTTCTGACGAAGCACTTTTTCTGCTACATCAATTGACAATGAAGCAACCAATTGCTTAACATCTTTCAACGCATTGTTTCTTTCTGATTGGATCACAGATTTAGCATCTTCGACCATTTTTGCAGTGATCTTAGATGTTTCTTCTTTTGCATCCTCTTTGATTTGATTTGCAACCTGAGTTGCTTCTTTGAGCATTTTATCTCTTTCTAATTTTGCTTCTTGAAGCAAATACTCATTATCAGCTTTCAGCTGACCAATTTCTTTTTTAGCATTTTCAGCAGCTTCTAAAGAATCCTGAATAAAAGACTCACGAGTTCTTAACGCATCTGAAATAGGTCTCCAAACGAAGACCGCCAAAATTGTAAATACGATGGTCACGACAATACATTGCCATATAAAAAGACCTATATCTGGGGTTATTAATTCCACAATTCTATTTTTTCTAGTTTAAAAAATATCCTGGTCCTAATACCTAATGTAAGTAGGACCAGGAAGTATTAAATTAAATACCTGCGTTAGTAGCTAAGAATCCAATTACTGCTGCAAATAATGCAACACCTTCAATCAAGGCTGCTGCAATAATCATTGCTGTTTGGATTTTACCTGCTGCTTCTGGTTGTCTAGCGATACCTTCAGTAGCACCTTTACCGATTAAACCGATACCGATACCTGCTCCTAATACTGCTAAACCTGCTCCAATTGCTCCCATTTTTATATATTTATATGGTTAAAAAAATTCTTAATGATGGTGTTCTTCTACTGCCTGACCAAAATACATCGACGACAACAACGTAAACACATACGCTTGTAACAACGCCACAAATAATTCAAGTAAATTCATAACAGAGGCAAATACCGCTGCCAAAACTCCTACTGCAATGCTTTGTGCCAAAAAGGTTAAACCTAGAATACTTAATATAATAATATGGCCCGCGGTGATATTCGCAAAAAGTCGAATCATCAATGAAAAGGGCTTTGTAAAAATTCCTATAATTTCAATTGGCCATAAGATCAAATACAATGGAAATTTTGCAAACCAACTCATGCTATTTCCCAAAGGATCTAAAATATGCATCCAATAAGTTTTTCTTCCTGATGCTAGTGTGATTATTAGACTTACCAATGCCAACATCAAAGTCACTGCTATATTTCCGGTTAGGTTCGCAGCTGCTGGTAAAAGGCCCAACAAGTTGCCAAACCAGATGAAGAAAAACAAAGACAATAAATAAGGAAGATACCTTTCGTACTTTGGACCAATGTTTGGCTTAACTATTTCGTCTCTTACATATAAAATAATCGGCTCAAAAAAGGATTGAATTCCTTTTGGCGCTTTACCTACATTCTTTTTATAACCTCTTGCCACTGATGTAAAAACAGCTATCAGAAGAAATGCGTTGAGAAATAAGAAAAATACATTTTTGGTTATTGAAAGGTCGAGTACATGTTCACCATTTTCTAATGAAATGTGCTCATGATCCATCACATATCCTTTATATGCTTTCAACTGATGATCCTCTCCATAGAAATTAGCGGATGAAAATATGTCCAAACCTTTTTCTTGGTTATAAAGAATCACTGGTAAATGAATTGTCAAACCGTGGAAAATCTCCCAACTATGTGCATCTCCAATGTGGTGATTGATCATTACTCCGGGATCAAAACTGTTTCCTTCCTTCGGTTCACTTGCAATACTGCCAAATGAAACAAAGACTAGAAATAATGTCATTAAAATGCTGATTTTTAGGTTCATCGAAAAAGTAGTGTTTCGCTTGTTAATCATTATTGCGATCTAATCTAGAATTAGGCCGCAAGTTAGACAATACAGTAATGATTTCAAACACTAAGAATGACAAATAGATTGCAGAAAAGTTAGCTGCAAACAGTACAAGGTCATCTTTGATGATCAGTGCTACGATTAGGAATGAAAAAAGTGCAATTAAAAGCCTTGCAGTCACTGCTCCGAGCCATATTAGTGTGAAATCTACCTCTAAAGTTTTTTCCAAAAAATTTGAAGAAAAATGAATTCCCGCATAAGTAATACAAAGAAATCCTATCACCCAATAATTGAGCGAGTGAACAAAGGTTCCAAATCCAACAAATACAACTACATAATTGAGAATGCAAAGTGCTATGGAAAAAGCTCCGACCTTAATAATATCTTGAAACATTTATGCTTTGGGGAGTTTGCGAATAACATATATAATAGATCCAACAATAGACAACATCGATAAGGCAATGGTGTAAATACCGTTATCCGTTTCCATGTAAGCATCCAATTTATACCCACCCCAGACTCCTAATAAAATAAAGGCTAGCATTTCAAATGCTAGCCCTGTAAATCTTATGAAGCTGTTTGGACCTGAATCTTTCACTGTGCTTTTAACAATGGTTCTGATTCTTCAGTATTCCCAATTCTAATTTCCTTTATGGTGACACCCATTTTACAGCCTCCATTAAAAGTAGCTCCGGACTCAACAATAAGTTTATTGGTAATAATGTCACCGCTGATCACGGCTGATGGCTTCAGTACTAACAACTCTGAAACTTCTACTTTTCCAGTTACATGACCCGCTATTTCAGCATTTTGGGCTAGAATATTTCCTTCTATATGAGAGGAATGACCACAAGCCGCTTTGGACTTGGTTTTCATATTGCCAACAACTTTTCCTTCTACACGGATATTCCCATACGTTTCTATATCACCATTCAGGACCGTACCTTTTCCTATGATGTTACTAGAATTACTTAATTCTTCAGTCTCTTTCATGTCTTGTTTTTTATTGAACATAGCTAATCATTCATGTTAAAACCTTATAAACTCTTCAGGGTTAATAGGGTTACCATTATACCAAAGTTCAAAATGTAAATGCGGCCCAGATGTTAACTCTCCAGTATTACCAATTATAGAGATCACCTCACCAGCAGTCACAAAATTACCAACGTTTTTTAATAAATCCGAATTATGCTTATACATGGACATTAAATTTCCTCGATGTTGAATGGCAATTACATAGCCACTGTCCTGAGTCCAAGAAGCAAAAACGACTGTCCCATCAGCCACTGCTTTGACTGGTTCATCTTGTTTTGCAACAATATCTATGGCCAAATGGTCTGCCTTAGGGTCAAATACATCTGAAACAATTCCTTCAACAGGTTTGAATAAATAAAAGTCCTGCATTTCTTCAGAAATGCTTGAAGTTGTCAAACTCAGTTCTAGGCCTCCAGTTTCAAATTCTTTTCTAAATTGAGAATCTATGGGGTTTACATTTTCGGATTGAACAATATTTCTAATTTCGTTGCTCCCGATGTTTCCTTCATTTTCGACTTGGACATACTCATCATCGCGCCCAGACATTATCATTTTAAAATTGTCAATGAATTGATCTTTCTTTTCAACTTCTATAATTAAAGAATCAAGACGAGATGACATTTCGATTACTTCCTTGTTTGCTTTGAGTTGAACAAATCGAGGATCGAACCACTTTTCTAGAAGAGTTGTGGAGAGATAAAAACTAATACCTGATAATACGGCAAAGATTAAAAAAATGCCTAGAATAATTTTGGCATACGTAAAACTATACGTTGTCTTCTCTGCAAAATTCTCCTCATTCCGAATAATGAGTAGATACTTTGTTGTAAGACGATTGGAGAGAGTTCTTTTGTTTTCCAAAGAGGTCTAAATATTTTGGGTAAAAATATATATTAATAGATATTTACTAAGCCATAATTGTATTAATTGCATTTTATTCAGCGTTTGGAACTAAAAACTAATGCATTGAATAAGGTTAGCCTTTTCTTTATACCAGTCATAATACTCCTGTTTTTCTCCTGTGCTCCAGAGAGAAATACAATATTGAGCAATTCATATCATAATACTACATCTCATTATAATGCATATTTCATTGCTAGAGAAGATATAAGAGCTATCAAAGAAATTATTGAAGATCAGTACGAATGGAATTATGACCTAGTTCTTCCTGTTTTTGCCCCTTTTGATTCAACAGTTGCTAATTCGTATCAAGACAACATTGAGCATTGCATTGAAAAAGCCTCATTAGCAATCCAATGGCATAAAGGTTCAAAATGGGAGGACAATGCCTACATTCTTGTAGGAGAAGCACGCTTTTATAGCTTGGATTATGTTAACGCCATAGAGACATTCAAATATGTCAATACCAAAGGAAGAGGTGATGACGAAAGACATGAAGCTTTAGTAAACCTCATGCGTACTTTTATTGAATACGAAGAACTAAATAATGCCCAAGCAGTTTCAGATTATTTAAAAAATGAGAGCCTAAATAAAAAGAATCTTAAGAATCTCTACTTAACCAGAGGGTACCTGTTTCAGAAACAAGAAAATTTGAATTACATGGTTCAAAACCTAACCCAAGCCGAGCCATTGATTAACAACTTCAAGGAACGAGCAAGAGTGAATTTTATCATTGGGCAAGTCTATCAATCTTTAGGATTTGACGGAGAGGCTTATAAGTATTATAAAACCACACTCAAGAACAATCCTCCTTACGAGCTCTCTTTTTATACTAAACTCAACATGGCGCAAGTCACACAACTAGCCAAGACAACTGACATTAAGAAAATTCGGAAATACTTTAGAAAATTGCTAAAAGACAGGAAAAATGAAGAGTTTCAGGATAAGATTTATTACGAAATGGCCAAATTCGAAATCAGAAATAATAATCTGCAACTAGGGATCGATTACTACAACAAGTCAATAAGAACAAGTGTCTCCAATAAAAGGCAGCAAGCTCATTCATATTGGGAGTTGGGGAAAATTTATTACGATAGTCTAGCCGATTACAAACTCGCAAAATTATATTACGACAGTACCATGAGTGTTTTACCTACAGATGAAGTAGAATATGAGGCTATCTCGTCACGACAGGAAATCTTAAGCAATTTTGTAGAGCAGTATTCAATTATTCAAAAAAATGATAGCCTCCTTAACCTTGTGTCTCTCTCTGAAGATTCATTAAACGCTTTCCTAGATGTACATATCGCCCAAGAGGAAGCCGCTGAAACAGCCAGACGAAAAGAAGAAAGAAAAAAACAAAGAGCAGAAAATGCTGCTGCCGGTTTCAATCCATTCTTTGATGATGAAAGCCCTCTTAGTTTAGGTGCTAATAATTACGAAGGTAATGTTTGGTATTTCTATAACTCTTCAGCCGTCTCAAGTGGAAAAAATGCTTTTCAAACGCTTTGGGGTCAACGTACCTTAGAAGATAATTGGCGATTGAACAGTAAAGGGCCTAGCCAGATAAGTAGCCCTGCAGACAATTCAGAAACGGTAAGTAATGAATCTAATACTAATGAAGAGTCAGAAAATGTTGAAAAAGAATTCAAAATTGACAAGTCGGAATTAATTGCTTCATTACCAACAACACCAGAAGCACAAGAAAAACTTTTAGAAGAAATCGAGGTTGCATCTTATAAACTTGGAAACATTTATAATTTCGATCTTTTGGAAGAAGAAAACGCGGTAACCACTTTTGAAAATCTCTTAGTACGTTTTCCGGAAACTGAATATAAATATGAAGTAATGTATTTACTCTATTTAATTTTAAACGAGCTAAACCTTCCTAATCAAGCTAAAGTCTATAAAAATAAAATTCTGACAGAAGCACCAGAATCCATCTATGGGAAGCTGATTATCAACCCGAATTATCGGGAAGACTCTCGCATTGAAGGTGAAAGGCTACAAAAAGTCTATGCCAAAGCCTATTCTGCTTACCAGAATAAGCAATACAATGATGCGCTGGCATTAGCTAACAAAGGGTTAGCTGATTATCCTGACAATGATTTTGTCGATAACATGCAATTACTTAGAATAATCATTTCTGCTAAATCAGGTGCTCTATACAAGTATGAATATGAGTTGAACAATTTCATTACTACTTATTCAGAAAGTGAATTATTGCCGTATGTTGAATCTTTAGTTTCTGCTTCTGAGAATTATCAAATTAACCTCGTAAACAGTACCAAGGCTAAATTTTCAAGTAATCTTGATCAAATTCATTTCTTTGTTTTCTTGTATGAAACAGATCCTCAATTATCAAAAGAATTGCCTGAATACTTTAAAAAATTGCAAGGCGATGACAGCGGTCTAGAAATAGGAAATATGGTGCTCGACAAAACGAATTCATTAATCCTAATTACAGAATTCAAAAATAAATCAGACGCTGTAGCATTTAACGCCAAAATAGAAGCCGAAAACCCCTCTGAAAAAATTAATAAGAGTGGCAAATTCTATAATTTCGTGATTACAAAAGAGAATTTTGATATTTTCTACCAGACCAAAGAACTTGACACCTATCTAAAATTCTATAGAAAAATTTATTAACCAATGACGAAGAGATATCGGCTAATTATTAGACTTATTTGGATCATTGTGATCGTGTCCTTATTTGGGGGTTGTGGAACAATTTTTTCTATAAAAATCGATGCTTTCGGTCTATTTGGGGGATTACCAAGTTTAGAAAGCTTAGAAAGGCCAGAATCCAGTCTAGCATCCCAACTTTATGCAGTCGATGGCCCTACTATAGGAAATGGGTATTATAGACAAAATAGAAAACCCGTTACTTATAATGAGCTTTCCCAAGAACTCATCACGACTTTATTGGTTACTGAAGATGAAAGATTTACACTCCATTCAGGTATAGATCTTAGAAGTCTTATTCGGGCTGTTCAAGGTTACCTTACCTTTCAAAACAAAGGCGGAGCAAGTACGATTACAATGCAGTTAGCTGAAAACCTATACAGTACTTCCAGCGCTAATAAAGGAACTCTTTATAAGTACCCTTCAGTTGGCAAAATCATCACTAAATTTAAAGAATGGATTATTTCGTTTCAACTAGAATCAAATTATACCAAAGAGGAAATTATGGCCATGTACCTCAACACCATAGAGTACGGATCAAACTCATACGGAATAAAAGTAGCTGCACAGACCTTTTTTAATAAACTACCCTCTGAATTAAACTATAAAGAATCAGCGGTGATAGTAGGCCTTATTAATAAACCAACCGCTTACAATCCAGTACTTAACCCAGAAAGGGCAAAAGGAAAGAGGACAGAAATTTTATATAACCTTCACAAAAATGACATCATTGATAGAGAAGCTTTTGATAGTTTAAAAGTTTCAGATTTTGATCTCCAATACAAAGTAGCCAACCAAAATCAAGGGCCTGCTACCTATTTTAGATCCGTGATTCGTACGCATCTTATGGCATGGTGTAAAGAAAATGGCTATGACCTTTTTGCCGATGGATTAAAAATTTATACGACTATTGACAGTAGGCTACAATTATATGCCGAACAAGCCGTGTCTGAACAAATGGATACACTTCAATCTGTATTTATAGAACATCTAGAAGGAGATGCTCCGTGGATAGATAAAAATGGTAATGAGATTCTAGATTTCATCGACAATGCAATCAAACGCACACCAAATTATAAAAGCTTAGCTAAAAAATACGGCGATGATTCTGATTCCCTTGAGTATTGGCTAAACAAACCAAAAGACATGAAAGTTTTTAGTTGGAAAGGAGAGATAGATACTACTTTCAGTTTGATTGATTCGCTAAAATATTATAAGCATTTTCTACAAACTGGTTTCATGGCCATGGATCCACATTCAGGTCATATAAAGGCGTGGGTAGGAGGAATCAATCACAAATACTTCAAATATGATCATGTCCGACAAAGTCGTCGACAGCCAGGATCTACATTTAAGCCAATAATATACACTGCTGCAATCGACCTAGGATACTCACCATGTTACACTGAAGTTGATGCCCCAATTACATGGATCATGGATGATCCTGACAATCCTACATGGACACCTTCCAATTCTTCAGGAACATATACAGGTGAAACAATGACCATCCGAAGGGCAATGGCAAGTTCAGTGAATTCAATCACAGCTCGAGTCATGCAAAAAATTACTCCTCGAGCTGCAGTTGATATGGCTCGGACATTAGGCATAGAAAGTCCATTGGCTGCTGTGCCTACATTATGCCTCGGTGCAGGTGGTGAGGTTTCCCTTTCCGAAATGGTTGGGGCTTATTCTACTTTTGTCAATCAGGGTGTATGGACCAAACCGTTTTTTATTACTAGGATTGAAGATAAAAATGGAGTGGTTATCGAAGACTTTATTCCGCAAAGAAGAGAAGCATTGAGCGAGAAAACTGCTTATTTGATGGTCCATATGCTAAAAGGAGCAATGGAAGAAAGAGGCGGATCTGCCCATGCTCTGGACCCTAGACTTAAAAAGGATAATGAAATAGGAGCAAAAACAGGAACTACACAAAATGCTTCTGATGGTTGGTACATGGGTATTACCGAGAATTTAGTTGCAGGAGCATGGGTTGGCGGTGATGACAGAAGTATTCACTTTAAAAATTGGTATATGGGGCAAGGTGGGCGAACCGCTCGTCCGATATGGGAAAATTTTATGCTAAAAGTATATGCCGATCCTTTGACTGGCATCAATAAAAGCGCTTTCCGAAAACCCACTACCCCATTAGAAGTAGAATTGGATTGTGACTTATATCAAAATGGAAGTATTTTAGAAAGTGACTCATTAGCTGCACCCATAAATGATCTTCAAGATGATTTAAATAAAATTCAGTTTTGAAAAAACCACATGAATTAAAAGATATTCCAACCAATCCAGGAGTTTATAAATTTTTCAATTCAGATAATATTCTAATCTACGTAGGTAAAGCTAAAAACCTCAAAAAACGAATTTCAAGCTATTTCAACAAAGGCGCCAATCTTAGTTTGAAAACTAGAAAGTTAGTTTCTGAAATCCGTGATATAGACTATGTGATTGTAAACTCGGAATTCGATGCACTCTTACTTGAAAACAATCTTATCAAAGAGAATCAACCAAAGTATAATATTTTACTTAAAGACGATAAGAGCTTTCCTTTCATATGTATTTCCAATGAAAGATTTCCTAAAATATATTCGACTAGAAGATTTGAAAAAAAAGAAGGTGAATATTTCGGGCCTTACAGCAGCGTACGAGCATTAAACAACGTACTCGAACTTATACGTCAATTGTATAAAATCAGAACATGTTCTTATGACCTATCAGTTAAAAACATAGAGAACAAAAAATATAAAGTCTGTTTAGAATACCACATCAATAACTGCCTCGGCCCATGTGAAGGACTTCAAAATGAATCTTCATACATGGAGGAAATAGAGCAAGCAAGGCATATTCTTAAAGGCAATTTGAAAATAGTCCATGACCATTTCAAAAATAGCATGACGAAAGCTTCCAATAAACTAGATTTTGAAACAGCTCAATTATTTAAAGCGAAACTTGAATCATTAGAAAATTTCCAAAGTAAAACGGTCATTTTTAATGCAAAAATGGATGACACGGATGTTATCACAGTTTCATCTACTCAAACAGATGCATTCGTTAATTTCACACAGGTACAGAAAGGCATGATCAATGTTTCTGAATCATTTAAGATCAAGAAAAAATTGGAGGAAGAGGATAAGGACTTATTACCTACACTTGTTCAACACTTGCGACTGAAGTACGGAAGCCAGTCAAATATTTTACTATCAAATATATTATTTGATACTTGGGACGAACAAACTAAATTAACTGTACCCCAAATTGGCGATAAAAAGTTATTATTAGATCTTTCACTCAAGAATGCATTACTATTTAAGAAAGAACAAATTCAAGAAGCATCAAAAACTGAAAGTCACGCTGTTAGAGTTGTAAAAAAACTAGGAGAAGACTTACAACTCAAGACACTACCAGAAACCATTGAATGCTTTGACAATTCCAACATACAAGGTACAAACCCAGTAGCATCAATGGTGTGCTTTAAAAAAGGAAAACCATCCAAAAAAGACTACCGCCATTATAAAATAAAAACTGTAGAAGGACCTGATGACTTTAAATCTATGAACGAGGTTGTTTATAGAAGGTACAAAAGGCTCATTGATGAAAATCGACCACTGCCTAATCTCATCATCGTTGATGGAGGAAAGGGACAATTAAGCGCGGCGTGTGATGCTCTAAAATCACTTGATATTTATTCCAAAATACCTATAATAGGCATTGCCAAAAAATTAGAAGAAATTTACTATCCTGATGACAAAATCCCTGTTCACATCAGTAAAAAATCAGAATCCTTGAAATTAATTCAACAACTAAGGGATGAAGCCCACAGGTTTGCAATTACGTTCCATAGAAATTTAAGGAGTAAAGGTCAAATTGAATCTGAAATAGATCAAATAAAAGGGATAGGCACCAAAACTAAAACGACACTTTTGAAAAAATACAAGTCGTTCAGTAATATAACTGATGCAAATGAAACAGATCTTATTGCTTTAGTTGGGAAAGCAAAGGCCAAAACTATTCAAGATTATATAATAAAAAAGGGAGCCAAATGACTCCCTTTTTTATATGATGAAAAAATTGATTAGAACTCCCAAAGTTCGTTTTCAAAATCAATCATTTCATACTCAATACGTTTTGAAGCTATTATACCATCAATATTAGCACCATAAATATCAACGATTCTATTGTCTCCAGGATTACCATATTTCGTCAAAGTAGAGCTAAACAATCTCAAATTGAAAGCATCAGCCATATTTCTATGCTCTGAACTATTTTGAGCGTTATACCAAATAGCTTCTTCCGGCATGCTTCTAAATAAAGCTACTAAATCCTTGAACTTAAATGAAGCCAAAGGTTTTTCAAATAATGCTGGATTCTTATCCGCTGGCAAAATAATAGTAAAGGCCTGAATGTCATAATACATTCTAGATCTCATTCGATCAAAATAAACCTCTTCCTTAATTTCACCAAGCGAAAAATCTCTTGTTGCATATTCATTTGAAGGTGGTAATTCTTCTTCAGCTTCACCATCTGAACTGAAAGAATCATCTCCTCCAAAAAAATCATCTTCTTCATCGGCTCCAAATCCCATGGCGATCTCCTCATCAGTCAATCCTCCACCTCCTTCATCCAATTTCAAATTCTCCAAAAATACTTCTTTCGACATTCGAGCATTTACAGAATCTGTCTCATAAGGGAATAAAAGTCCTGCCTTTACTGCCTTAATAATAATTGTTGAAAGCTCTCCATTTCTTGAAAAGAAAGGAGCATTTTGCTTTTCCTTCATATCAATCCTTCTCCAAACTACCCGTTTGAACATTTTATAGGATTCGTGTACAGGATAAACAGAATCAGGATTAAATCCATCTGTCATTTCTTGTGCACTCAACTCATTGGAAAAAGAGAATAAGGCCGTCAAGGCCAACACATAACAAAATCTCTTCATAACCTGTTTGTTTAATTAATTCTAATATTTAAAATCTTAGGTCCATAGTTCGGAAAATCCTCTATTTCACCTTTAAAATTTCTTCTTTGCACTTTCTTCACTTCAACGATGATCACATCACCAGCACGTGCTTGTCCACCAAAGGCTGAAAGGTTAACATCTGGCCCTTTTGGTCTCAAACTTTTCACAGCTCTACCTGATCTTACCAAAGTTACCTCCGATTCAGCAACTCTGAATTTTGCATCTTTTGGTAAAAACTGAGAAAAACTTTCATCCGGTACGGCGTTTATTTTTATAGATCGAGGAACAGATTTTACACCTCTTTTCTGATCCACTTCTCTACCTCCACTATATAATTTGATCTCTGGCTTAGGGATTCTCTTGACTTTAAATTTTTGAGACCCTACCAAGTTTCCATTACTAGAAACACTTAGCGTGACATTAGCAGATTTTGGAACAATTGTAACTGCACCTTTATCTGATCCTTTAAAATTCTGACCCCCTTTTGTATTAAATGAAGGGTTGTATTGAGCACCTAAAGCAGGCACTTGTACATTCAACTCATTTCCACAATTCAAATAGAGTGCCGTTACAGAAGCAGACTGAATCTGCATAACTGGTCGTTGCACTATATATTCTACTGTGTCAACAAAAGTCGTATCAGGTTTCCCTGGTTGCTTCATTGTAATCTCCCCAATGTAAGATTTCACTGCATTTCCTTCCTTATTATAGTTACCAGGAGTTGCTGTAAAACTAACTTTTCCAAATCCACCTTCAACTGGAATGTCCTTACCGTTAATCTTCATAGTTGGTTTAACGGCTGATGAAGCAGCAGTAATAAACATGTCAGCGGTATAATTTGTACCAGCAGCCACAATTCTAGATTCAGGCTTTACCATCAAAAATATCTTATCAAACTTTAAATCTGATGCTCCTACTTCGGCCGCTAATTCTTCCAAAGCCTTAGTTTCTTCAGCTAATACATCTGACTGTAATTGACTCAAAGTAGCCAACGCGCCCACCATAGGAGTGTTATGTCCAAAATTCAATTCGGCAAATCCCTTCCTATTTTGATTCGGATCATTTTTGAATACGTCGATGTCTTTAGCATCTTTCGCAATATTCTTGATTCCTTCATCTTTTGTGATCTCCCTTAAGAAACCAGAATAGCCATTCAATTTATCTCTCAATTCGTCACCTTTTAATTCGTTAACGAACATTGCGGAAGGGGAATCAATATCTTTCTGGCCTTTAAAATTGCCATGATCGTCATATCCTCCACTCCTTTCAATAAGGTCCTCCTTATATCCTTTCAATTCCTCAAGAATCTTTGAACTCGCTTCTCGAACTTGTTGCGCTTTTTCCAACACAGCAACATCAGCTTCTCTATTTCCTGCTTCCTTTACAACTTTTTGTATTGCATCTACTTTATTCTGATTTTCATTACTGTACTCGCCATTTGATGCTTCGAAAGTATTGTTAATTAAAACAAATTTTTCTAGCACACTTGTACTCACATTAAGTGCAAGAAGTGCAGTAAGAACAAGATACATCATTCCGATCATCTTGTCTCTGGGTGATTGTTTTCCTCCAGCCATAGGTTAATTTTTTTTAAGTGAAAAAATATTCAAACTACTTAAGAGTTTCCTCCTCCACCTCTCATAGCTGTAAGCATGCTTCCATAAATACTGTTCAATGAGGTAATGTTTGTATTCAGTTTCGTCATTCCAGATCTGAAGTTCTCAGTATCCTTAGCAGCTTCGGCCATGCTTTCCATTGCCGCAGTTACATTAGTATAAAACTTGTTCATCGCTTTAACATGACTGTTGGCATCTTTCAATTCCATTTCGTAAACTGCATTTAAAGCGCCCAAGTTTTTAGTTACATGCTGAACTTGCTCTTGATACTTAGAAGTATCTTGTGCTGCACTTGCCATTCCTGCCATTGATTCAGCTGTAGAAGCATATGATTTATTCATATTTCCAAGTGACTCTGACGCTTTTTTCACATTGTTAGCATATTCATTTGTCGCAACTGATGCATCACTTAAGTTTGACATTTTTTGAGCAGTGCCTGCCAATGATTGCATTCCCTTACCTAAACTTTCAATTAATTCTGGGCCAACTTTCGCGTCAGCTAACATTTTGTCCATCTGTGCGGAAGTACCTGATGCCACTGGAGCAACTGCTGGTCTTGCTTGAGCCTTAGGTCCATCATAATCATCAGCCAATTCAGGATAAACTTTTGACCAATCAGTTTCAGGATGTTTTGGTTCAAACGCACTGAAAAAGAAAATTAGTGCTTCTGTAGTTAAACCAATCATAAGCATCTCATTAGCACCAGCTAAGTGAAGAATCTTAAACATCGCTCCTACAATTACTACGGCTGCACCGATACCGTATACTTTAGGCATTATAGTAGTAAACACCAATTCCTTAAACTGACCTTTTTTCGCACTCATATTTTTGAAGATTTTAGGTTATTAATTCTTAAGTTAAATATAATTAAAATTCTGATCCGCTTGAGCGCCCCAAGTGCGTCATAGCGCATCTAAAGCCAATTGCTGCTCTTGAAGAATCTTTGTATTCGTAAGTTCTTGTTCCTGTTTCTAAGTAATAAGCTATGTCTTTCCATGATCCTCCGCGGATCACTTTCTTTGGCTCTTCCTCATCGAAATAAGTCGGGTTCAAATCCCAAACCAATGGCATTGAAGAAGGGTTAAAAGCATCTTCACACCATTCGGCTACATTGCCTGACATTTCATAAAGGCCATAATCATTAGCAAAAAATGTAGCGACAGGAGAAGTATAGGCAAAACCATCATCAAAATAGTTTCCTCTACCTGGTTTAAAGTTAGCCAATAAGCAACCTTTTTGATTTCTAACATATGGGCTTCCCCAAGGGTACTTATTCATATCTCTTCCACCTCTTGCTGCATATTCCCATTCAGCTTCTGATGGCAATCTAAAATTAGGCATTTCGAAAAGCCCTCTATCAGCGCGATATGTATTTAGATGATTTGTTCTCCATTCACAAAAATATTTTGCTGCCTCCCAATCTACTCCAACAACAGGGTAGTTATCAAATGCCGGGTGAGACCAATAAAATGCCATCAATGGATCTCCCATATGATGAGTAAAATCTCGCACCCATACAGTAGAGTCAGGAATTAAATCTTCCAATACAAATCCTTCAGGAAGTTCAACTTCAGATCCTTCTGTGATATCTTCAACAAATTGTCTGTATTCATTATTGGTGATTTCCGTATCATCCATATAGAATGGCCCGATTGTCACTTGCTTATTAAAGTTGATTTGAGTTGCTGCGACGTCTTGATCCGCTTGCCCCATGTGAAAAGTCCCAGGGGGGATATGAACCATCCCAAAAGGTCTTACCATTTCGAATCCTTCTCTACCCATGGCTCCTACTAGATCACCATGATCATCATAACCATCACTTTTACCTCCAAAAATGTTCAGAAGACTACAGCTTTCTAGGCCAAAAGAAATAAGTAGAATAAAGAGAAACGAAAAAATTCCGTTAACATCAAATTTATTCATAACACTAAATTTAAAATATTCATACATAACATAACACACGTGCACAAAAATTATTGCGCGATTCAAGCCATAAATATAATGTATCCAATGAAAGTTACATGATATATCGGCTATAAAATTATATTATTCTTTTCAAATTAAAAATCCCTAGGCTTTCAATAAGTAAATTGATTCAATATCTAAATCTTGGTGTTCTTATAATTTTCTTCGAACCACTAGATATTGATGGAAGATTGAATCTTAAGTATAATTCGTGTGAAGTCGCCGCCTTTGCTTCTTTTTCATTAAGAACGTAATCAAATGAATAGCCCAATTTCAGCGAATTGTCTTTCAAAAAACTATAGCCTAGAATTATGACTATCGATTCTGCATTACGATAAGACAATCCTGCCCAAATTTTCTCAATGTAAGTTGCAATTGCTCCTACATTAAATGTGTAAGAATTAATATCGGTTTGTATCAGGGCTGATGGACTCAAAACAAGTTTATAAGATACCACATAATTATATTCACCATATATATTGTATTGTAAATCCAAAGATTCAGTTGTGCCGGAAGTCTGTGATATTCCATAATCATAACTTGGCCTTAAAATATGACTAATACCAATACCGATAGAATAGTCCTCCGTCGAATAAGCGACTCCAGCATCCAAATCCATTGCAAATTTGGATTCTTTGCCTTGGCTAAATTCTTCGTCATCTGGATGCAGAAAATCTAAAGTTGAAAAATCTACTTTTTGATTATTAAATGAAGGTCTGAGTCCGAAACTTACTGTACCTCGAGGAAACTCCCAATGGTATGCCATACCCACTTGAATTTGAATATTAGTGAGAGGCCCCAATTTGTCAAATATAAAATTACCACCAAAGCTCAATGGTGTGTTCAATAAAGTTAATGGCGTGGTAAAATTTAAGAATTCAGTAATTGGTGCGCCACCTTCAGCTTCGAAAGAAGACTCATATCCTAACCATTGATTTCTACTAAAAGCCGATATACTAGTCTTTCCATCCAAGCCAGTAAATGCAACATCCCAGTATGGAGCATTAAACATGTATTGACTGAATTGAGGATTTTGTTGAGCCCATACGGGTCCAACAATCATCAATAAACAACCTACAAGTATTCGTCTCAAAAACATTTCGTGCCTTGTAATTCTGGTGAATTTGCTAGAAATGCAAAATAATAATAAATACTAAAGGTCTATAAACAAAAAACTATTAGTTGCTAATTACGACAGTCCGTTTGCTTTTTTGATATACAATTCTAACGCACCAGTCATAGACGGCGCATTTGGCAATGGTGCCTGAATATCCAAAATAAGATTTGCATCTTTGACGGCTTTTGAAGTAGTAGGGCCAAAAGCTGCTATTCTAGTATCATTTTGCTCAAAATCAGGAAAATTAACCATTAATGAATTAATACCAGATGGGCTAAAGAATGCAATGATGTCATAATTCACATCAGCCAAATCTGAAAGATCACTTGCTACTGTTTCATATATAATTGCTTCAGAATAATCATATCCGTTGTTTTTCAAAAAGTCTGGAATATCATTCTTTCGAATGCTAGAGCATGGAAAAATGTACTTTTCATTTTTATGCTTTTTGATCACTTCGAGCAAGTCTTCCGCAGTCCTTGAACCAGTAAAAATCTTTCTCTTTCGTATTATGATATATTTCTGTAAATAATTTGCTGTTTGCTCAGAAATACAGAAATACTTCATGTCCGATGGTATCTCTACTTTGTTTTCTGTCGCTAATCTGAAAAAATGATCAACGGCATTTCTGCTTGTGAATATTACTGCGGAATGGCTAAGTATATCAACTTTCTGCTTTCTAAACTCTTTGACATCAACAGGGTCAATCTGGATAAAAGGCCGAAAGTCAATTTTGATATTGTACTTTTCCGCTAAATTAAAATATGGAGACTTGTCACTTGCTGGTTTCGGTTGCGACACTAATATGCTAGTAACCTTTTTGAGCCTTGATTTGTCTTCAATCAGTAGTTCTTCACTCATTCCTTTGACCTTTTGAAGCTGTATTAATATTTTGAGAAAATTTTCAAGAGAAATATAAGAGGGATTATTTCTGTGCTGCAAAGGTAGACAATTATCTGTAGTTTATGAAAATTTAACTGGCTATTTAAAACTAAAAACACCAGCAATATTCTGATCAGCAGAGCAAAAAGAAAAAACCAAAACAGTAAATGGTCCATTGATTCCATCAATCCTCCACCCCTAATGCCGTTCAATATACTGATCCCAAAAAACACCAGTGATATTAGAATGGACAACCTGAAATAAGTATAAAAATGAAGATCCCTTACCCTCTGAAAATTAAAGACACTTGATACGGTGTAAACCAAAAATCTTTTCATAAGAATTAGAAAAAATGCCAAAAAGAATACACTCAGAACACCAGAAATAATCGAGCTCTGAAAAGGCATGTATGGAAACTGAAAAAAATGGCCGTCTTGAAAAACACCAAAGTTAAGAACTGAAATACTGACGATTAAAGAATAGAGTGCCACAAAAGCCAAGTTATTTGCAGAAAATAGTGGTAACGAAGTGATTAGTTCGAACCTCTGGCGCTTGCTAAAAGCATCTGTAATGGAAAAGTACTCTGAAAAAGTTCTATAAGATGAGGTCCTGAACATCACAATTATACCTAACAATAGGAGTGAAGTGGTAATGAATTCATTTAAGTTTTTGTTTATTTCTCGCTCTTCTAAGATATTAGTACGATTATCCTCATAGCCACTTGAATGTCTATTTCTATCTACAATATAAGTTTGTAATTGAACATCTCTTTTTGGTGGAAAATAAGTCGAAAAACTTAATTCCGCATTGGAATTCAGTAGTATCAGGCTATCAATATCAAAGTAATAAGTACTATCCTTTTCTGAAGCAAGAATTAGCCAATCATTTAGGAAAATAAAACTATTTGAACCTAACTCAATCTTCAATTCAAATCCTTGATATTTTCTTTTATCTAAATTGAAATAAACGTTGGGGTAAGATTCAGACGACAAATATGGATGGAATGACTTGTCTTTTTCGTCATAGACTCGCCAATTATATCTCAGATTCTCAATTTCTATTTCTTTATTGGAAGCATTAATAGAATTGTGGAGAATTAGAATTAGACCAAAAAACAATAGCTTTTGAAAAGTGCTTTTCATCTACTCTTGAATAGGTTTTGACGCTTTTCTTTTCTTCAATAGTTCAAGAATAAAGCTAAAGAACAATGCAAATGCCCCTGATGCTAAAAGAAGAGTTGTATTTCCCAATTGGGAAAAATAAATCATAAATGCTATTATGAAGATGTTCACCAAACTTAGCACAACAACAGTCATGAAATGTGACAGGCCCAAATCTCCCAAATAATGATGAATATGATTTCTGTCAGGCATAAAAGGAGATACGCCATTATATACTCGAATCGTAAATACTCTTAGTGTATCCAAAATTGGAATAAACAGTATTCCAATTGAAAGTGCTGGCGCAGAACTCACCGTTTTTAATTCAATAAAATGTATTGAAAGAATCGCTATTATGAATCCACTTACCAAAGCTCCGGTATCTCCCATAAATACTTTGGCTTTGAATAAATTATATCGCAGAAAACCCAACATCGAACCCGCCAATGCAAAAGCGACATACGAAAAACTATCCTCTCCATTTCGATAAAAATATGTGCCGAGAGTAAGGCAAATTATAATGACAATAGTACCTGCCAGACCATTAACGCCATCTATAAGGTTAACGGCATTTGTAATACATAGAATAACCAAAAAAGTAAAGGCGTAACTAATCCCAATATCTAAGTCGTAGATGCCAAATAACCCTTGAAAACTTGTAATTCGGATGTCCGCATAAAATAGGACAATTCCAGTGGCTAATACTTGGACGAAAAATTTTTTAAATACCGATACTCCATTTATATCATCTTTGACCCCCACAAAAAATATTATTAAGCTACCAGCTAAGAGCTGCTGTATGCCAATTGACATTTGTCCAAAAATTGCAACGCCTGTCATGAAACCCGCAAATATTGCTAGCCCTCCTAATTGCGGTGTATTCGTCTGATGCGATTTCCTAAAATCTGGCTCATCCAATATCCTTTTGCTATGCGCTACACTTATGATGGTAGGAATAGAAAACATGGAGATTAGCATTGACCAGAAGAAAATAAGTAGTGCCTCTATCATTTATTTGTTTCAGATGGATTGTCAAAATAAGGCAATTAATAACTGCTTTTCAAAATAAAGCTTTATAACCAAAGTGAATTTTGGATGAATCAAACGAAAATGATTCACCTTCCCTTCTTCCTAGACCATATATAATTTGAAAATTTCCACTTTTTATGGGCATCTGCATACCTACGCCTATTCCAGCAGGTTTGTCATTTACATCAGTAGAGGCTAAATCATAGTTTAAAAATCCTTGATCATAGAAAGCCAATAAAAATGACTTCTCATCTAGTAAAAAACGCCATTCTAGCCTGCTAAAAACATACTTAGATGCATAAAACTCTCCTTCATCAAATCCGCGGATTGATTGCAACCCTCCTATTCTGTAGAGATCGTTCAAAAACAAATAATCATTTAACAAAATGCCGCCAGAAGTTTCTAGATGTAATACTGATTTTGATCCCAGACTCTGATAGAACCTTAAGCTAGATGATAAATCATATTGAGTAGAATTTGGAGGGCCATCCAATGAAGTAATATCCTTTCGACCTGTTACAGCATCAAGTTCAGCTGAAAATCCTGTTTTAGGATTCAAACGGTTATCAAAACTTATATACTCAAAGCCCAAACCATAGTAATCAATGCTAAAATCTCCTCCTTCAGACAACTCCATGTTCAATTGATTTCCCAATTTGTTTTCATAGCGAACTCTCATTTTTAATTCAGGTTTTGGACGATATTCAAATGCCACATGAATCGACCTATTTGAAAATGCCGTATCCTGTTTGAGTTGGTCATAGGCGAAATATAAATCGAGAGGAGAATCAAAAATTAAAGGGTGACGGTAGCTTGCATTCAATTTTTGAGTTTCTGGCATCAACTTCTCCCAATGAATTTCCAATTCCTTTGCAGACTTGAATAAATTCTTCAAACTAAGATTTAATTCTCCGGTAAATTCCACTCCTCCATCCACTTGATTCGGCACCATACCTAAGATTCCATTAAAATAATTGACAGGAACCTTCTCTAGATCAAGACTGACTTTGGCTTGCTTCAATTCATAAGAAATCGCTAGGTCTTTTAGTTTGACAAATGGTAAATTTTCCATCTGTCTAGGAATATTCGAAATGGATTCTTCACTATAAGCATCACCATTTTTTAAGTCTAAATAAGTACTAATAAACTTCTCATTCAATATTCCATTGGGTGAAATTTGTATTGAATCAAAAGTTATTAGAATTCCAGGATCTATCGTCATGTTCAGATAAAGCTCGTCCTCAACAATGGCTGCTGAATCAGTTTCTATTTTAGCAAAAGGGTATCCATTGTTTTCAAATTCTGCCAGAATTTCTTCCACATAGCTATTTAATCCTATGAGATCACTGGGTAGAGAAATGTCATTTGATTGAGAATAATCTCCGTGCTCATCGTCTAAATCTGAAATGTACTTTACATTAACTTTTTCAAACTTTCGTCCCTGATAAAAGGAAATATATAGCGTGTCTTGAGAGATCCATGATTCCTGAAATTCTGATAACCAATAACCATAAGACCTTAATTCTTTGAGTTTTGATTTAGTTTCCAAATCAACCTCAGCCGAATCAATGCTATAAACCTTTGGGGTATAGTCCTTATCTAATCCTTTAATATTCAAATAATAGGACTGCTGTGCACTGCTGACTAAAGGTAACAACAGGATACCCTTTGATAACAAAAGCAACATGGCAACCTTGAGAAAATGTCTATACCTTCGTATCACATTTTAAAACTATAAATATATTGGCTGGAATCTATGTCCATATCCCTTTTTGCAAACAAGCCTGTCATTATTGTGATTTTCATTTTTCAACCAATATCAAAACTAAAGATGATTTAATTGATGCAATCATTGATGAGATTGAATTACAAAAAAATTACCTGCCGAACACAAAAATTGAAACGATTTACTATGGTGGTGGTACTCCCTCAATTTTAAAAAAAGAAGATTTTCAGCGCATAAATTCAAAGCTACAATCCACTTTCAATTTTTCGCAAATGCAAGAGGTGACGCTTGAAGCCAATCCCGACGACTTGACAATCCAAAAATTAACTGAACTCAAAACAATAGGATTCAATAGGTTAAGTATCGGAATTCAAACGTTCGATGATCAGCTTCTGAAGTTTTACAATCGTGCGCATAATTCATCTATGGCCTTGGATTCAGTAAAGAATGCGCAGAAAGTTGGTTTTGAAAACATCACCATCGACCTCATTTTTGGTGCACCTAATCAGAGCACCCAAGGTTTGCAATCAGACCTCCAAAAAGCATTGGAATTAAATACTCCTCATATTTCTATTTATGGACTTACCATAGAAGAAAAAACAGCTTTTGGGAAATGGCAGAAATCAGGAAAACTCAAACCTCTCGATGAAGAAATTGCAGCTGAGCATTTTGAACTAATTATGGAAACCCTAACAAGAGAAGGATTTGTTCAATATGAAATATCGAATTTTTCTAAACACAATTTTGAATCCAAACACAATTCCGCTTATTGGCAAGGAAAAAATTATCTTGGTATAGGCCCTTCAGCACATTCGTTCAACGGTACCTCCAGGCAGTATAACATTGCGAGCAATCTTTCATACATCAAGCAAATAAGAAATGGGGTTGTGCCTTGTGAGATTGAAATACTTTCTAAAAATGATCAGATCAATGAGATGATATTAATTCAAATGCGTACTGCTGAAGGTCTAGACATGCATCTATTAAACAAGAAGTTTGATTATGACTTAGCTTCTGTCAAAAAACAAGAAATCGAAGCATTGATAAAATCAGGTAAATTGATTAATAATGGTCAATTCTTAAAACTTACGGACACTGGAAAATTACTTGCGGATTTCATCATTGAAAAATTCATAATCTAACTAACTTAAGGGCTTGTAGTATTGACCTTCTTAATTCGAAAGATTATGATTATTATTGTATTGGGTCAGTAAGTATCCTATTTAAATGGAAAAAGAAGAAAAGAAAGCTTTCATGTTGTTAAAGTCTCTGATATTCCACTATCACGGACTGGATGAGGATGAAGAAAAAATTCTGATCGAAACTGCTGATCGGCTTGAAGCACATTCCGAGCTTGAGTGGGCCAATGAATTTGTTGCTGAGGATTTTCTTTCTGCTTTCGAACGAGCTCGCGAATTTCTCAACAGAGTGATAGGAAGACTCGATATTGACAAGAAAAGAGATTATCTTTTCACTGTTTGGGAGGACAACAATAAAAAAGGTTATCTAACGGAGATGGAAACAACTGCAATGCTCAATCTGGCCAAGGATTGGGGCATTCATGAAGAATTGATGGCAAAGGTCCGAGAAGGCTAATCACAGACTCATTTTCTCTTTAAATTTAGATGCTTGTCGTCTACTTACCTCTACTTTTTCACCTCCCTTTAATTGAACCATCAATCCGCCGTTGAACCATGTTTCAATAGACTCAACCCATCCCAAATTAATTATATGCTTTCTGCTTGCTCTGAAAAAAGAACGGTCATCCAACTTTTCGTTCAGGGCATTTAAAGATTTATGAATCATAGGACGAACTGTGTCAAAATAGACTTTTATATAATTTCCATCTGATTCAAACAGCCTTATTTTTTCTAATTTAACGAACCAGCACTTTTCACCATCCTTCACGAAAACTTGATCATTTGGACGTAGCAATTCACCTGACTTTAGTTGGTCAGACTTTCTAATTTCATGGCTAATTTTATGAATTGCTTCAGCCAAACGCTCAGAATCTATCGGTTTCAATAAATAGTCCAAAGCATTATGGTCAAACGCCTGAATAGCGTATTGATCATAGGCTGTAGTGAAAATCACTAAAGGAACTTTGTCAAGCATTTCAAGCAATTCAAATCCTGTTTTTTCAGGCATTTGAATATCAAGAAATATTACATGGGGATCATGCTCCTCGATTTTTTCAATTGCCTCGTCAGCATTTTGTGCTTCATCCACAATTTGGATTTCCGGATGCTCCTTGAGCAAAGTAGTTAGTTCTTTACGAGCCAACCGTTCATCATCAATTATTATTGCTTTCATAATTGGGTTCTCTTGGTAAAATGATTTCCATCAGAACAACATTTTCTTTTTCATTCTCAATATTGAATTTGGCACTTTCTCCATATATCAACTCCAATCTTTTTCGAGTATTGCTCAATCCATGAGTATCACCGCTTTTTTTGCTATCTAAATATACCCCAGAATTTCTTATCTGGATAAATAAAAAATCACTTTCCAGATAAATTTTAATATCAATAAATCCTCCTTCTTTTGTTTGAGAAATACCATGCTTAATTCCGTTTTCAGCCAATGTCTGAATCATCATAGGCGGAATCTTGAAATACCTTGTATGGGGGCTCATATTTATCTTGACGCTTAAGCGTTCTTCAAATCGAATGGATTCCAAACCTAAATAATCTGATACAATCTGGATTTCTTCTTCTAAGGTCACAAGCTTTCTTTTATCGGACTGCAAAGAATTTCGGAAAATACCAGAAAGCTGCGAAATTGCCTTCTTCGACTTTTTTGGATTCTCGTCGACAAGTGCTCGAATACTATTTAATGCGTTGAATATAAAATGAGGGTTCAGTTGAGATCTCAGATGATTTAATTCCGTATTTCTAATCACAGCTTCGTATTTCAGTGATTTATTATATTGTTCGAAATAATGAAAAGTAAAATAAATAAGAGACCAAAAAGTGTACAATGAGGAAGGTCCAAGAATTCCTAATACTACGTTTATGGCTTTTAATTCAATGCTTAAACTTAGAGTCCCTGTCAAAAAAGAAAAGGACAATAGCATCAAATAATTGGATAAGCCTAATACCAGATTGGTAACTAGCATAATTGGAATCATGCGCAATGAAGAGTAAGTTTTCCAACCTTTTATCTTTATCAGCCAGCGTAAAAAATGAGTCGAAATTATGTAATAACCAATTTGAAAAACGGTCCCGAATATTTCAACTCCTTTGATATTTTCATTGAATAGAAAATAAATCGCCATATTGAACAATCCATAAAATGACCATCCAACAATCTGCCCTGTCCAGTATATTTTTTGCTTATTCAATAAAACATTCTTTCAAAGCAAATTAATAAAATTACGAAGGAACCTTCAGGTCTTTTGATAAACGGGGAATTATGTATCTAAACCAGATCCAGCTAAGAGAAAATCCAAAAATCGCAGAAGTAATGTGAATGAATGGTATGAACAAATTGATTCCCAATACAAAACGGTTAAAGGCGGCAAAAGCAACCACCATTAAAATCAAAAACCATTTTTTCTTACTGGTGTATGACATTGCTCCGATGATTCCATAAAATCCGACAGAGCCTCCCATCCAATTTCGTTCGAATCCTTCCAATACAAGAGGACTTTCGGGCCAATACTCAAGTGAATAGTTCATTAGTGGCCCATTAAATAACCCAATCATCACATAGGTCAACATGAAAATTCCAAAGGTTAATTTTGATCCATTCTGAGCTTCAAATGACTGCACGGGCATCATCATGCCAAAAATGCTGACAAACAATATATGATCTAACCCATTGTGGAAAAAAGGTGTTGTAAAAAAACTCATAAAGAAAGATAAAAAATCTGTCTTATATTCAATCATCCAAATGGCTTGATCGCATTGGTAAGCCAATTGCCAAGAGTCATAGCAATTCCTAGTTGAGGCATATCCTAATACTCCAACGATACCCCAGATTACAGCCAAATAGAATATTGAAAATTTTCTTGTCCAAAGCCATGATTTCCAATTCATTTTGTTGCCATGTTGATCAGTCCATGGCCATTGATAAGGAACAAGATTATTTCTATAATCGTACTTTTCTTCTGATACAGTTTTCTTACTTTTCATCGATTAATCTTGATGGCGACCCTTGTTAAAGTTCGGTCGCTAAAAATTTTGCTGTATAACCTTTATTTATTTTGACTACTTTTTCAGGTGAGCCAGATGCAATGATTTGACCACCTCCATTTCCACCTTCAGGACCTAAATCAATCACATGATCTGCTACTTTTATCACGTCCAAATTGTGCTCAATGATCATTACTGTATTGCCTTTATCCACTAGAATATTTAGCACATTTAACAAGTGTTGAATATCCTGGAAGTGTAAACCTGTTGTCGGTTCATCGAGCACATAAAACGTTTTTCCAGTGTCTTTTTTTGACAACTCAGTAGCCAATTTCACTCGCTGAGCTTCACCCCCAGAAAGGGTAGTAGCATGTTGTCCTAAGGTGATATAACCAAGGCCAACATCGCTCAAAGTTTTAATTTTTCTAACGATTTTAGGTTGGTTTTCAAAAAATTCGACTGCCTGCTCAACAGTCATATCAAGAACATCTGCGATAGATTTTCCTTTAAATCTGACCTCCAAAGTCTCCCTATTATATCGTTTTGCTTTGCAAGTCTCACAAGACACATATACATCAGGTAAAAAGTCCATCTCCACTAATTTCATTCCTGCTCCCTCACAAGTTTCACAGCGGCCACCTTTGACATTAAAGGAAAATCGTCCAGGCTTGTATCCTCTTATTTTCGCTTCAGGTAATTGAGTAAATAGCGCTCTAATTTCAGTAAACACTCCTGTATATGTAGCCGGGTTAGACCTGGGTGTTCTTCCTATTGGAGACTGATCTACTTCTATAATCTTGTCAATAGCTTCAACTCCTTCAATGGACTTATAAGGCAACGGCTCCTTTCTGGATCTGTAAAACTTTTTGTTCAAAATAGGAACAAAAGTTTCGTGTATCAAAGATGATTTTCCACTCCCTGAAACTCCAGTTACACATATCATTTTTCCAAGAGGTAATTCAAGGTTGACATTTTTTAAATTATGCCCTGTTGCGCCAAATAAAGATATACTATTACCATTTCCCTTTCTTCTGTCTTTAGGAACATCAATATTGATTTTTCCATTCAAGAAACCGGCAGTCATGGTTTCATTTTTCACAAATTCTTTAGGAGAACCTTGGGCCACAACCTGACCACCATGTCGACCCGCCCCTGGACCTATATCAATTATGTGATCTGCGTCTAACATCATGTCTTTATCATGCTCCACGACAATGACTGTATTACCCAAATCCCGAAGATCCTTCAATGCTTTGATCAACTTGACATTGTCCCGCTGATGCAGACCAATACTAGGTTCATCCAATATGTAAAGTACCCCTACCAACTGAGTTCCAATTTGAGTCGCCAACCGGATTCGTTGTGCTTCTCCTCCTGATAAGGTTCTCAATGGCCGATTGATCTCCAGGTAATCCAATCCTACATCGAGCAAGAAACTTAACCTTTTCCGTATTTCCTTGAGAATTTCTACGGCTATTATGTTTTGTCTTTCACTAAGCTTCTCTTCGATGTTTTCAAACCAAGAAGCCAAATCACCAATGTTATTGTTGGCTAATTCCGAAATATTTCTATCCGCGATCTTGAAATGCAAAGATTCCTTTTTTAACCTCGCTCCTTCACAAGTAGGACAAGTAGTAATGGTTGTGAAATCCTTAATCCACTTCTGAATCTTATCTGTTCCACTATCTTTTTGTTTTTCTAGAAAATTAATAATACCCTGATAATGCGTTTCCCATTCTGAACCAGGATACTTTTTAGAACTAACAGCTACAGGTTCTTTATCACCATAAAAAAGAACATCTAGCACCTCCTTACTCAATTCTTCAATAGGTGTAGAAAGGCTGTATTTATATCTCTTAAGGATTGCATCTATTTTCTTGAAAATCCAAATATCCCTGAATTCTCCCAATGGTACTATTCCACCGCGGCTGATGCTCAAGCTTTTATCAGGAATGATATTCTGTTCTTCAATTTTCTCAATCACGCCAAGTCCGTTGCATTCTTGGCAGGCCCCATATGGAGAATTAAACGAAAACATATTGGGTGCAGGGTCATCATATGCCAACCCTGATTTCGCATCCATCAAATGTTTGGACATGTGATGGACAGCTCCCTTTTCGTCTAAAATCATAATCACTCCTTGCCCACGTTGAAGCGCCATTTTTACGGAACCATTGATTCGGATTTTGTCTTTATCATTAACTAAAACACGATCAATTACGATTTCTATATCATGTATTTTATATCGGTCAACTTGCATTTTAGGAACGACATCTACAACATCACCATCGATCCGAACTTTGGTATAGCCCATCTTGGCTATTTGAACAAATAATTCCCGGTAATGTCCTTTCCTACCTTTGACAACAGGCGCAAGGATTGTGGCTTTTTGATTGTTAAAAAAAGAAAGAATGTGATTGAAGATTTGTTCCTCAGTCTGCTTCTCCATTTTTTCTCCTGAAATATATGAGTATGCGATTCCTGCTCTAGCAAATAATAAACGCATGAAATCATAAACCTCTGTAACAGTACCAACAGTAGATCTCGGGTTGCGACTCGTCGTTTTTTGTTCAATAGAAATGACTGGAGAAAGACCATTAATTTTATCAACATCGGGACGCTCCATATCTCCCATAAAGCTTCTGGCATATGCGGAGAAACTTTCCATATACCTTCGCTGACCTTCTGCATAGATAGTATCAAATGCTAATGACGACTTTCCACTACCGCTGATCCCGGTAATAACAACCAATTGATCCCTCTTAAACTTTACGTCAATATCCTTGAGGTTATGCTCACGTGCACCATATACTTCTATATATTCAGTATGATCATTCTCAAGAATTTCCAAAGATGTGACTTCTAATTCGTCAGTATTCATTTATTCAATTGGGAGTTTTATTTCAAATTTTTGACCAGGCCTAACAGGTAATTGGTAATTTCTAATCCATGGATTAAGATAGCGTAGTTGATAGTAACTAACATTATTCGTTTTGGCAAATTCATGAAGGTCAACTATACTTTTACTAATTTCAACTGATTTGGTTTTAGGTAAAAAATACTTCTCCTCCGTTGGAATATCAAAGCCATAATTTGAAGGATTCTCCAACATGTTTTTCAATGCAAGTACTCTAAAAACATAGCGTGAAGGTTCTTCACTCATGATCATGTCATAGTAAGTGTCCGATTTCTGCGCTTCAATAATTTTCTTTGCTCCTGTCATGCCCAAATTATAAGAAGCCGCCACAGTTGTCCAGTTTCCAAATTTTTCGTGCGCTTCTTTCAAATATTTTGTAGCTGCGACTGTTGCTAAAAAAGGATCATATCTTTGATCAATGTCTTTATTTACTACAAGTCCAAAATCCCTGGCTGTCCCTTTGAGAAACTGCCAAAAGCCAACTGCCCTTGCTGGAGAAATCACATTATCCAATCCACTTTCCGCAACTGCCAGATATTTAAAATCTGCAGGGATATCGTTCGCAACAAGAATAGAATCGATTGTTGGTAAATACTTGTTTGCTCGTTTGATGAGAATTACTGAATTAGAATGCCAAAAAGCATTTACCATTACTTCACGCTCAAGCTTCTCTAAAACATCTGCTCGATGCAATGGCACTTCCTCACCTGCAAAAGATATGGATCCAGGAGCCTTATAACCAGTAATTTTTCCATTATTCTGCTTTTCAGGAAGTAGTGTTACATTTCGGTCCTCATTATTTACTTCCGTATTTGAAAACAAACCAGCTGAAAATACAATAGCTCCTCCAATCAGCGCTCCAATAATCGAATATTTCACTTTTACAGGCATCATTAGAAATTAGGAGACAGATCAAATTTCTTATAAAACTCATCAATCGCAGCTACCGCTTCATCGGCCGTATCTACCAAAACAAAAAGATCCATATCTTCTTCGCTAATGTTTTCATTTTCTAATAGCATCACATTTTTTATCCAATCTACCAGCCCCTTCCAATATTGCTTTCCAACTAAAACAATAGGGAATTTTCCAATCTTCTCAGTTTGTATCAAAGTGAGGGACTCAAACAACTCATCCATGGTACCGAACCCGCCCGGCATTACAATAAACCCTTGGGAATACTTAACGAACATGACTTTTCTAACAAAGAAATAGTCGAAATTCAGCAATTTGTCTTGATCTATGTACGGGTTGTTATGCTGCTCAAAAGGAAGGTCAATATTTAGACCAACAGAAGTTCCTTCTTGATCATTTGCTCCTTTATTGCCTGCCTCCATGACACCTGGGCCACCTCCAGTAATAACACCATATCCGTGTTTTACCAATAATCCAGCTATTTCTTCTGCAACTTTATAGTACTTATGATCTCTGGATGTACGTGCCGATCCAAAAACCGATACACATGGACCAATTTTAGCCAATTTTTCAAAACCTTCGACCAACTCCGCCATCATTTTGAAAATCGCCCAAGAATCATTGGTTTTGATCTCATTCCAAGTTCTTTGGTTCAATACCGGACGTATATTTTTATCATTTTGAGTTGCCATCACTATATATTATTGTCTAATAAAATTGATTTTCAGCCAAGCCGGCAAATTTAGAGATTTATCATCAAAGCTCACTCGTCACTTAGTAAATCATCCAAGGCATCTGACACCGTTTCAAACTTAAATTCGAAACCAGTATTTAAAATTTTTTGATTAGATACTACATTTCCTTCAAGCACAATCTGTGCCATCTCTCCCAATATCAATTTGAGAACAATTGAAGGAACATTAGGTAGCCAAATAGGTCTGTGAAGTTTTTTCCCAATGGTTTTTATTAGCACCTTGTTGGTCACAGATTGATGCCCAACTGCATTAAAAATTCCATCGCCTTTGTACTTATTAACCAAGAATGAAATCATTCGGCACAAATCTTCAATGTGAATCCAGCTTATTATCTGTTGTCCACTACCCAAAGGAGATCCTACGAAATATTGAATTGGCTGCATCATTTTTGGAAGAGCTCCACCTCTATTACTGAGAACTACACCAATTCGACATACAATCATCCGCGAACATACTTTTTTCAAAGACTGAGCTTCATTTTCCCATTTTTTACACACTTCCGCCAAAAAAGTATCTCCAAATTCATCGTTTTCATAAGAAATCTTTTCAAAATCTAAAGATCCGTAATAACCAATTGCAGATGCATTTATTATCACATTGGGTTTAGAACCCTTCGCAATTAAATTCTCTTTAAGACAACGGATAGAATCTATCCTACTGTTAATGATCTCCTTCTTTCGTGCAGATGTCCATGAACGATCAGCTACTCCAGCTCCAGCTAGATTGATAATTACTTCAACATCGTTCAACGCCTCAGGATCAATGTAATTTTTGTCAATATTCCATTCGAAAACCTCAGCTAGCATGTGCTTCTGTTTTGTACGAGATAAAAGTCTAACTGTATGACCATCCGCTGTAAAAAAAGAAGTAAGATGTGCACCCACAAGACCGGTTCCACCAGCAATTAATATGATCATGATCTACTTAAGTATTCAATTAATAATATAAATTAAAGGAATTACTTATTTTAGAAGTTGATCTACTTCGAGATACTCAAATATGCAATTCACTTTAGAAAGTTACCAACAATTAATCGTTCTTACCATAGGGTTTGCTGTCATAGCGATTGCTGCTGGAAGGATTGCCGTTGTTTTCCAAAGAATTCATCTTCCTATCATAACGGGATTTTTAGTAACAGGTATAATCTGTGGGCCTTTTCTTTTGGATTTGATTCCTAAAGCTGCAATAACACGATTAAACTATATCAACGAAACGGCTCTGGCTTTTATCGCATTTGCCGCTGGATCAGAACTGTATTTCAGGGAATTAAGAGCAAGGTTTGATAGTATAAAGTGGAATACTATTGGTCAGTTAGGGTTTTCTTTTGTATTTGGCAGTTTATCTGTATTTTTCTTGTCAGATCTCATTCCTTTCATGAAGGATTTAGGAACTGCTAGCCGTATTGGAGCTGCAATTTTAGCAGGCACTGTATTTGTAGCTCGTTCGCCAGCCTCAGCGATTGCGGTCATCAAAGAGTTACGTGCTAAGGGTCCCTTCACTCAGACAGTGATGGGAGTCACTGTTCTAAAAGATTTTATAGTCATCATATTATTTGCCGTTTGTTTTTCATTAGCTCAATCTCTTGAAAGTGGTAAAGACATTGAATACTTGAGTGTATTAATCCCAATTGGAGAATTGATTATCTCTTTTGGAATTGGTTATCTCATTGGAAAAATGCTTGAAGTAATTTTAAGTTTTGCGATTCCCTCGCCCTACAAAGCTGGGTTGATTGTACTTTTGGGCTACTCCGCCTACTATCTCAATGGAATATTATTACACATCAGTTCGGATTGGGATCACAGTATCAGAATCGAACCTTTGATTATTTGTATAATATCTAGCTTATATGTCACTAACTATACCAAGCACAAACCAGAATTTCTAAATATTCTGCATGATACGGGACCCATGGTTTATGCAGCCTTTTTTACATTGACTGGAGCCTCATTAGATATTAATATTCTTTTCAGTGTTTGGTTTGTAGCCTTATTCTTCTTCATTGTAAGACTTGTCACTATTATCGGGGGTTCGTATTTTGGAGGAGTTATGGCTGGTGACCCTTGGAAATTTATCCGAGTTGCTTGGATGCCATATGTTACTCAAGCAGGAGTTGCATTAGGGTTGGCAAGTTTGGTCGCCAATGAATTCACATCTTGGGGCCCTGCCTTTTCTACAATGGTAGTAGCCATAATCGTCCTGAATCAGATGATAGGACCTCCTCTATTTAAATTTGCATTAACGAAAGTTGGTGAAAACAGAAACCGAGCAGCATTCAAAACTGATGGCACAAGAGATGCCATTATTTTCGGGTTTGAGAATCAGTCTGTATCGTTAGCCAAACAACTCAAAGACAATGGATGGAAAGTCCAAATTGCTACAAGAAAAGAAGTCGATAGTATAGAGGCTCCTGAAGGAATAAAAATTTGCCATGTAAATAGTATAACCCTTGAAGAATTAAAAATTTTACATGCCGATAAATCAGAGGCTATTGTATGCATGATGTCAGACAGAAGAAATCTAGAGGTATGCGAACTTGCCTATCAAAATTTTGGTACACCAGATTTAATAGTTCGGTTGGGAGAAAGGCATTACAATGACAAATTTTTAGCACTTGGAGCTCGAATTGTAGACCCATCCACCGCGATTGTGAGTCTTCTTGATCATTTTGTAAGATCGCCTCAAGCCACCTCTCTATTGATGGGTATGGAGCCAGGTCAAGACACCCGAGATGTTGAGTTATTAGACAGAAGTATTCATGGCATGACATTGAGAAATTTAAGGCTGCCATCAGATGTACTTATTCTGTCAATTAAACGTGGAGGTCAAATGATTATTTCACATGGGTATACTCGATTGAGAATCGGTGATGTCATCACTTTTGTCGGCTCAAAAGAAAGTTTGGATGAAGTGGCCGTGAAGTTTGATCAAGTATAAAATTACTTTCAACAGTTGTTCAAATAAATATTTTCACAATTTATTGTTAAGTAATAAAACGTACACTAGGGCCATTATAGCCTGTTTTCAACATTTAAATTTCACCTAACTTGTTGAATCCAGAAGCAGCTTTATAGGGGTATTCTAAAAACATTTGTCTCATTGAGTACAAAACCAAATATCTTAAAGCTCCTAAACCAAACCTTGACTAACCATGTTTTTTAAAAACCTAACCTCCATTTTCTGCAATAAAATTCACGGCAAAAACACCGACTACTTCCTTAGATTCAAATACCAGTTTCTTAAAGAATTTTATGGCATTTCATGTCTAGATATTGGTGCTGGAACAGGCCGATTTAGTCGATACTTGAAACGAAAAGGGCATCGCGTAATTCCCATTGACGTGGTGGACAAATCAACAGTCAATTTCAAAATAGAAAAATTCGATGGTACTCATTTGCCCATGCTGGATAAAACAGTTGACACCTCAATTTTCATGTTTGTTTTACATCATGCAACTAGTCAACTAGACTTGCTCAAAGAAGCTGTAAGAGTAACTAAAAAGCATATTATTGTTGGGGAAGATGTAATGGAAAACATATTTGATAGAATGATGGGAAGTATTCACCTAAATACATCCCCCTGGTCAAAAGCTGTGGATTCATTTCATACAGAAAAGGACTGGATCAATATTTTCTGTAAACTAAAATTAAAACTTGTGCAGGTAATAAGAATTCCACGAATCGTTTACCCTGTTTACCCAGTTTCTCGGACAATTTATGTCTTAGAAGTGGATCATTAATTATTCCTCATAAGCCCAATCAATGCCAGACTTCATATCCTTGAGTACTACTCCTTGTTCTTTTAGACTGTTACGAATTTGATCGACTTTCTCGTAATTCTTGGCTTCTTTGGCCTCAGCATATTGACTGATCACTATGCCCATCAAACCATCAACATCCAAATTTGATTCTTCCTTTAGACCCAAAATTTCAAGAACGAAAACTTCGTACGTTTCCTTCATTTTGCTGAATGTCTCGGTTGCGATTTCTCCAATCGAAAGATTTTGGGTATAAATAGAATTGATTTTTTTCAAAAGGTTGAAAAGATGGCCAATCGTTAAAGCCGTGTTAAAATCATCGTTCATTGCTCGGTAGCAATTGTCAATCAAAGAATTGATTTGCCCAATCGCTTTTTCATTCTGATCTGCGGATTCCACATTTTGAGTATCGATTTTTCTGAGTGTTTTCAATCCATTCATCAATTTTCGATAGCCTTTTTGAGCGGCAAAAAGTGCGTCGTTAGAAAAATCCAACGTACTCGCATAATGAGATTGCAACATGAAAAATCTAACTGTCATCGGACTATATGGTCGATCCAATAGTTCGTGATCACCAGAAAACAACTCATGTGGTAAAAATGAATTGTTCAAGGACTTGCTCATTTTTTGACCATTTACAGTCAGCATGTTCGTGTGGATCCAATATTTGACTGGTTCACAATCGTGGGCACCGACAGATTGTGCTCTTTCACACTCATGATGTGGGAATTTCAAGTCCATACCTCCACCATGGATGTCAAAACTTTTTCCAAGGTATTTGGTTCCCATCACAGTACACTCGAGGTGCCATCCAGGGAACCCTTCACTCCAAGGGGATGACCATCTCATTGCATGGTCGGTTCCTTCAGCAGATTTCCAAAGCGCAAAATCAACAGAATCTCTTTTTTCATCTTGGCCATCTAATTCACGGGTATTGGAAATCAAATCTTCAATTTTTCTACCCGAAATTTTACCGTATTCACTCGTTTTTTGGAAGGCTTTCACATCAAAATAGACGGAACCATTAACCTCATAGGCCAGTCCTCTTTCCAACAATACTTTTGTCAATTCTATTTGCTCCATGATATGGCCTGTTGCACTAGGTTCGATACTAGGAGGTAGTGCATTAAATTGGTCCATCACCCTATGGAAATCCTGCGTATATCGCTGCACAATTTCCATTGGTTCTATATTTTCAAGCTTTGCTTTCTTTCCGATTTTGTCTTCTCCTGCATCATCATCATTAGTCAAGTGACCTACATCGGTAATGTTTCTTACATAACGCACTTTAAAACCCAGGTGCATCAGGTATCTATAGATTACATCAAAACTGATAAAAGTCCGGGCATTTCCTAAATGGACATCACTATAAACAGTTGGTCCACATACATATAACCCAACAAATGGACTCTCTATGGGTTCGAAAAGTTCTTTTTTCCCCGAAAGGGAATTGTTGATTCTTAAGTCTTTGAGCATCGAGCTTTTTTGTCAATCAATTGATTATGATAAACGAAATTAAACGTATACAATATAATTAGTTGGCAATAGTTAAATAAATATGCCCTGTTCCAATCTGTTACGTATTGTCACTTTTTGCAAAGAGTACAAACTTATTAAATTATAATTTCGTTTATTTCGCAAAGCTTAAGCACCTTTGATACAAATCAAAGCATTAATCTTTTAATTTGAACCTTATTTGACTACTCTGGACTGAAACTGTTTTGAATGACGAAATATAAATTCTATATCGTAATAGTAATTCTTCTGTGTGGAACACTTCGTGTTGCAGCTCAATCAGATGGAAATTACGATTATACAAAAGAATTTGTTTGGGGTGTAAACAAGAATACCAATGGAGGCCTTATTGGTGGTTTTATTTTTAAATGGTCGAAAGCATTGGATGAAAAAAAATTCAGAACTATTGGTTTTGAAGTTATGAATGTGAAACACCCAAAGGAACATCAAGTTTCCAATGGTCAAGGTCAGTTCATTTTTGGCAAATCCAACTATTTATATGCCATCAGGTCCCAATATGGCAGAGACATTATACTTTTTAAGAAAGCTCCTCAAAAAGGTGTCCAAATTAACTTTGCTTATGCTGGTGGTTTAACGTTAGGTGTAATTGCTCCGTACTACGTGAAAGATGGTGAAGATCAAAAGAATTACCCTTATACTCCGGAGCAATTTCCAACCTATACTCGTATCATTGGAACAGGAAATCTTTTCGAAGGGTTAGGCGAATCTGATTTCACGGTAGGGCTCAACGGTAAAGCATCTCTTATATTCGAAATGGGTGCATTTAAAAGCAATGTCACAGGATTCGAAATTGGGACTTTGATGGAAGTTTATCCACGAGCTATTGAACTAATGCCATTAGAAGAAAATCGAGCATTTTTCATTTCCGCTTTTATCACATTTTTCTACGGAAAAAGAAAATAAACGACAACCAGACCTGATGAATCTATGATTTTAAGGGTTCTATATGTTTCTTTGTATTCAAATAATTTCAGGTCATGATAGAATTACCCGTTATAGAAGGCAATCCAGAACGCAGGCGTAAAAAACCTGACTGGTTAAGAGTTAAACTTCCTGTTGGTCAAAAATATGCAAACGTTCGAAAGATAGTAGATGAAAACAAATTGCATACAATCTGTGAAAGTGGAAATTGTCCAAACATGGGTGAATGCTGGGGGGAAGGAACTGCCACATTCATGATTCTTGGAAATGTATGTACACGAAGTTGCACATTTTGTGCTGTTGCTACAGGTCGACCTCCCGAATATGATGTTAATGAGCCTAAACGTGTTGCCGAGGCTATCAAAACCATGGGTGTTAAACATGCTGTTCTTACTTCTGTTAACAGGGATGAATTGAAAGATAAAGGAGCTGAAATTTGGTACCAAACTGTCGTTGAAACTAAAAAAATATCTCCAGAAACTACGATCGAAATCCTTATTCCAGATGTAAAGGCAAAATGGGATGCTTTGTATCGCATGATAGGTGGTGGACAAGAAGTTGTTTCGCATAACATGGAAACTGTAGAGAGACTCTACCGTAGAGTTCGACCTCAAGCTAAATACGCACGTAGTTTGGAACAGATTAAATTAACAAATGAATATGGTCAACGTACCAAATCAGGCATCATGCTTGGTTTAGGAGAAACTATGGATGAAGTTCATAAGGCTATGGATGATTTAGTTGAACACGGACTACATATTTTGACATTGGGTCAATATTTACAACCTACTAAAATGCACATTGAAGTTGCAGAGTTTATTCATCCAGACCAGTTTGAAAAATTAAGAGAAGAAGGTTTAAGTCGAGGACTTAAGTATGTCGAATCAGGACCATTGGTAAGATCTTCGTATCACGCCGAAAGACATGTCAACGTTCCTATTTAATCAACGCGAATATTTTCATTGATAATTCTGGACAATTCCTTCAATTGTCCAGCTTCGAATGCTTCGTCCAAATCGGACAATTTCGTATTGGAATTTATTGGCTCATAATTGATATAGTCCTGAAAAGTAAAGTCATCTACCTTCCGACGGTTAATGGCTTGCCTGAAACGAATTCCTCCACCATCTGTCAAATAGGAGTAAGCTAAAAAATCCATCATTTTAGTTTTGCTATTAAACCAATAGACAAAAATGTCTTGATAATCATCTCCTCCTCCTTCTTTCTCGAAAGTCACTTTTATTTTCTCATAAGTTTCACCACTGATAGTCTTTTTTCCTAGGTGCTCCTTCATTACTGCAGGGTCATTCAGTCCTTGAGGCAACTGAAAAAAATACAGCACTGAATTTACAGAATTACTGTATTTTTTAGCCCAACTTTCTTCCACAGTTATAGGCTCCCCATCAAGGTATCTCTTGAATCCAGAATTATTAACCAATTCATCTTTGATGATTTTTAAGCTGTCATTCTTAAAAATCCGTGAATAAATTTTTTGATTGTCATTACTTGACATAGAATATTCTACACCTCTAAAATCAAAAGAGATTGTTCTACTCGACAATTTGTCAAAACCATACGATCGAATACTTGCATCAACAATTACTCCCGTTTTGTTTTCATCAGTGCAACTCCAAATTGAGATTAATATGAGTAATTGAATTATGTAATTTTTCATGCTTATTTCTAGGTTTGACTTCCAAAACGCTAGTATTGAATTATGGTTCCATATTAAATAAAAAAGGTGGTGCCTCCCCAGACACCATCTTCAAAAATAATAAACCTAATTAACCTATTCTTTGGTCAATTCCATCGCTTCTACTATGTAACTAAACCAAGTTCAAATAGAACTGTATTCAGAACCAGGGCAAATAATATAACTTCTTGAATAAAATATTATACTATTATACGATGATTGACTTAGCAATTATAACGAAGGATAAAGCTCAATGAAGATTGTTTTAGACGATCAAGCGAGTATTTTCGACAAATATGTCAGCTGGGACGTTTAATGGAGAAATTTGCGATTTCCGATGAATATACTTTACAAATGCACATCATGTGCCTCTCCAGCTCCTCTTGGATAACGAATGTTTTCCACCATATCCTGAACTGCTTTTGGAGGTTCAGGAGTAAAATACATGATGGATAGAGACACTACAAAGTTGATTAACATACCTAAAGTACCTATTCCTTCTGGTGATATTCCAAACCACCAATTCTCCGAAATATTCGCTGTTGGGTTAATAAATTTAAAATAAACAATGTACAATGAGGTAAAAAGCACACCGGACACCATACCAGCAATTGCTCCTTCTTTATTCATTCGTTTGCTAAAAATTCCCAAAACTATTGCAGGAAAAAAGGAGGATGCGGCTAAACCAAAAGCAAAAGCCACTACCTGGGCAACAAATCCAGGGGGATTGATCCCGAAGTAACCGGCCATGAATACCGCTCCACCTGCAGCAATTCTAGCGGCCCACAATTCTTGATGTTCTGTGATATCAGGCTTGATCATTTTTTTAAAAAGATCATGAGCAATCGATGTGCTAATAACTAAAAGCAAACCTGCAGCTGTTGATAGAGCTGCTGCCAAACCTCCTGCTGCTACCAACGCAATTACCCAATTTGGCAATTGAGCAATTTCAGGATTTGCCAAGACCATTATATCACGGTCTACTTTCAACTCGTTTTTTTCTTTGTCTGCTAAATATTGAATTCTACCATCATTATTCTTATCATCAAATTTGATGAGTCCAGTTGTTTCCCATTTGCTAAACCACTCAGGCATTTCTGTATATTCAGCATTGCTTACTGTATTGATGAGATTAGTTCTTGCAAATGCCGCTATAGCAGGAGCGGTTGTATACAGAATGGCAATTAATAACAAAGCATATAAGCCGGATAAACGTGCATCACTCACTTTTGGAACAGTAAAAAAACGCACGATAACATGCGGCAGTCCAGCAGTTCCTACCATCAAAGCTGCAGTAATAAAAAATACATCAATCATTGATTTAGATCCTTCTGTATAAGGGGCAAATCCCAATTCGCTATGCAGTCCATCCAACTTGTCCAATAAATAAGTACCATCAGAAAGTGTACTCCCAAATCCTAACTGCGGTATTGGATTTCCTGTCATCATGATGGATATGTAAATAGCGGGTACCATGAATGCAAATATCAATACACAATATTGTGCTACCTGCGTATAGGTTACACCTTTCATGCCACCTAATACTGCATAAAAAAATACGATAAGCATTCCTATTACAACGCCTGTGTTTACATCAACTTCCAAGAACCTTGAAAACACAAGTCCCACACCGCGCATTTGCCCAGCGACATATGTGAATGAAACAAAGAGGGCACAAAAAACGGCCACTGATCTGGCGATACTGGAGTAGTATCTGTCACCGATAAAGTCAGGAACCGTAAACTTTCCAAATTTTCTCAAATAAGGTGCCAAGAGAAGTGCAAGCAAAACATAGCCTCCAGTCCAACCCATGAGATATACAGAACCATCATAACCCATGAATGAAATAAGCCCTGCCATAGATATAAATGAAGCCGCTGACATCCAATCTGCTGCTGTGGCCATGCCATTGGCTAAAGGAGAGACTCCGCCTCCTGCAACATAAAACTCTCCTGTTGTCCCTGCTCGAGACCAAATTGCAATTCCAATATATAAGGAGAAAGTGAGGCCTACGAGTATGTAGGTCCATATTTGTACATCCATGCTAGTTCTTATTTTTCATCAACATCATACGTCTTATCAAGCTTATTCATAAGCCTAACATATATAAATATGATGATTAAGAATATGATTATCGATCCTTGTTGAGCAAACCAAAAGCCTATCTTAAACCCTCCAATTCGAATCTGATTAAGTTCATTTACGAATAGTATCCCACAGCCAAAAGAAGCTACGAACCATACAATCAATAAAATGAAAAGATATTTCTTGTTTTTATTCCAGTAAGCGGAAAGATTTTTGTCGGACATTATTTCAATATCTCCTTTACATCTGTAGCGATCTTAACTGCTAGTTTGTCTGTTGGTAAATCATTCACATCCGTACCAAAAGGATCTTCGATTTCTTCAGCTAACAATTCAATGCTGAGTAATATATATAAAAGCAGGACAACAATTCCTATGGTGTAATAACCAAACTTCGTTACGAAGGCAAAAGGTAACGTTACCATGAATGTGAAAATGAATTTTTTCATAAACATGATGTAAGAAAATGGAATTGGCGTGTTTTTAATCCGTTCACACATACCTGTTATATCCGTTAAGGACTGAATTTCATCATCGATTACACGGTATTGCTCCGGGTCTATGATTCCTTCTTTTTTAAGCATGTTAATTTCAGCAATTAATCTTTTTGCAATTGCATTGGGAACATGATTCATGGCATGAGGGCCGATTAGTTCTATCCCTAGTAATTTTTCCAATCTCTTCTGATGTTCCATCGGAACACCATCTCTTAAATGCTCTTTTAAGGCCTCAGGATAGTTAGAGATACAATGTAAAATAATTTCCCTTGAATCATGTTCTTTAGGTACCATCGCAGCTAATTTCATAGAAAGATTTCGGCTATTATTAACTAGCTGACCCCAGACTTTTCTTCCTTCCCACCATCGGTCGTAAGCACTATTCGTCCTGAATACCAGGAAAAATCCCAAAACAATACCAAGTATACTATGAACAGCAGTGGTACTTTCAAATTCTATATGTCCTAAATGAAACAAGAAAGAAATAACAAAAGTGTAAAGTGCTATCATGACCATACCTGGAAGCAAGCGTTTCATGATTTCACGGCTATAACTATGCAAAAGGAAAATCAGCCAGTATTTAGGATTATATTCTACCATGTCAGTAAAACTATAAAAAAAGTAGCAAGAAATAAATAGGAGAAACTAACAAGAGGGAATCTTACTGTCTGTAATTTGTATTTTTACCCAAATTACAACAATGCCATTATCATTAGTAACAGGAGGAGCTGGATTCATAGGTTCACATATTGTGGATCATTTAATTGCAAATGGTCATAAAGTTGTTGTCTTAGACGATTTAAGTGGTGGGAGTATTTCCAATGTTCCGAAAGAGGCAATATTTATCAAAGGAAGCATCACAGATGTCGATCTAGTAAATGACACTTTCAATAATCACAGTTTTGAGTATGTCTTTCATTTTGCAGCCTACGCAGCAGAAGGTTTGAGCCATTTCATCCGAAATTTCAACTATCAAAACAATGTAATAGGAAGCGCCAACCTTATCAACGCTTCTGTAAATCATAATATAAAGTGTTTTGTTTTCTCCTCGTCTATTGCTGTTTACGGAAAAAATACTTTGCCTATGAAAGAAGACACTACTCCTCTTCCTATGGACCCATATGGTATTGCTAAGTACGCTGTTGAGTTAGATCTTCGATCAGCTAAGGATTTGTTTGGATTAAATCATATTATTTTCCGTCCCCATAATGTTTATGGTGAAAAGCAGAATTTAAACGACCCTTATCGGAATGTAATTGGCATTTTCATAAATCAAATACTACGAAATAAACCATTAACCATTTTTGGAAACGGGAAACAAACAAGGGCCTTTAGTTTTATAGATGATATTGCCCCTGTAATCGCTAGTTCTATCAATAATGAAAAGGCTTACAATCAAACTTTCAATATTGGAGCAGATCACACTTATACAGTTGAAGAAATTGCGTCAAAAGTTAAAAAATTGATGAATTCTAAATTGAAAGTTGAATACTTTAATGAGAGACATGAAGTAATGCATGCTCATTGCGATCATCACAAATTAAGAACCTTCTTTCATATCAAAGAAGAAAGCACCGGTTTAGAGGAAGGATTATTAAAAATGGTCAATTGGGTCAAAGAATCAATGCATAATTTCGCACCTACAAGCCCTCAATTAGAAATCGAAAAGAATTTACCCGAAAGTTGGAAAAATAATGCCTAAAAACAATAGCCCTCTTGTATCTATCATCATGGCTGTAAAGGATACTGCTCCTTATTTACCAGCTTGTCTCGATTCTATCATTGCACAAACCTATCAGAATTGGGAATTGATAGCAGTCAATGATCACTCCACAGACGAGACTCCAAATATCCTTGAGGAATACGGGAAAAAAGATGTCCGAATTAAAATATTTCAAAGCAATCGTCCAAGACTAATCCCAACTTTACAAATTGGTCATGCCCAATGCAAAGGAGAGTTGATCAATCGAATGGATTCTGACGACAAGATGCCAGACTACAAACTTGAAGTACTAGTTAATGAATGGAATAAATATGGAAAAGGCCATGTGATCGCTGGTGGAACTAAACATTTCGTGGATGAAGGGGAAGTTGGAGGAGGCTTTCTTCGGTATGAGCAATGGCTCAATTCAGTAGCAAAAAATAGTCGACATATTGAGGAAATCTATACCGAATGTGTAATACCTTCTCATTCATGGATAGTTCATTCTAATGATTTCAATAGAGTGGATGCTTTTAATCCCATTGTTTATCCAGAAGATTATGACTTGTGTTTTCGATTCTACAAGCACAAACTAAAAATCATAGGGATAGATTATGTGTTACATCACTGGCGCGACCGATCCAATCGTATTTCAAGGACTTGGGATGAGTACAAAGACAACCGCTATTTTGACCTGAAAATCAAATACTTTTATGAGCTCGATCGTGACACAACTCGTCCACTTGTTCTGTGGGGAGCAGGCCGAAACGGAAAAGACATGGCCAAGCTACTGCTAAAAAATGAAAGCACATTTCACTGGGCTTGTGATAGTGAAAACAAAATAGGCCATGATGTCTATGGAATCATTATGCAGGATTTCAATGCCATACCTGAATTAATTAACCCTCAAATCATGATTGTAGTCTCCTCACCTGGTGGTAAGAAGGAAATCCGTCAACAGCTTGATTCTTGGGGCAAGCAACCTGTGACAGATTATTGGTTTTTTGCGTAAATATTTCCAACCATTTAGAATCATGTTGGGTCTAAAATATGATGAAAACTATGATGAAATCAGTATTTATTCCGATAATGCTTTTTCTATTGGCTTGCAAAGAAGAAGGTGAAACGTCATGTGAAGATGCTTATTTCCAAATTCCCGAAAGCGTACTTGAAGATTTAGAATCAGATCAAAGTTTTGCTGAAAGTGCTGTTGGATATATTGAAAGTGGTCATATCAAATACTTGGTCATTGACCAATGTTGTGACTTATATGTTTCTTACTACAATGTGAACTGGGAATATCTTTGTTCGACAGGTGGTTTTGATGGTCAAGGTGATGGGCTATGTGAAGAATCAGATCTTACTAAACAAACGTGCAACACTATTTTGTGGAGAAGAAACCCCGAGGAATAACGCTTTAGTCTCTAATCCAGTTTACTTTTTCATCTATGGATTTTCTTTTTCCCTTGGGCCAATCCCCTTCTTTCGGCATACCTACATTCAAGAATCCCATCAATCGATTGCTGCTGTCCATACCAAATTCTGCATTGATCCCTTTCATATAAGTTACACCACCTGTAGTCCAGTAACAACCTACCCCATTTGCCGTGGCTGTCAGGTGCATATTCTGAACAGCTGCCGCAACCGAAGAGATTTCCTCAATTTCAGGAACAATTGGATTACGTTTCATGAAAATGGCAATAATATGAGAACACAAAAGAGGTTTTTCTCTAAGCTTTTTCTCTTGCATTTCTTGATAGTGTTCTCCTATGTTTTCCTTATAAAAATCGGCTTGAAAATCGGCAAAAGTCTTTATTCCTTCATCTGCAAAAACAACAAACCTCCATGGTTCAGTCATTTTGTGAGTTGGAGCCCAATTTGCATTTTCGAGCATTTGATTAATGATTTTATCATCTACACGCTCTCCACTATAATTCTTAGGAAAAATAGAACGTCTATTTTGAAGCAGATTGTTAGCTTCTTCAATATTAAATTTCATGCTCAATTAATTTAGACGTGCCATGACATCTGAACGGACGCTATCAATAGGTAAATTTAAAATGTCCAACCTTTCGGTAAAAATAGATTGAATAGAATCAAATTCCATTTTGTTTTCCTCAAGAATAGGATTCGAAGGTGGGAGCTTAACCTTTAATGCGTCTACTTGCCTACCGTTCTTCCAAAAACGGTAACATAAATGAGGACCACTTGCTAAACCGGTTGAACCTACAAAGCCTATGGTTTGTCCACGCTTTACCTTTTTTCCTTTACGGATACCTCTGGCAATTTTTGACATGTGTAAATATTGGGTGGCTAGATTTCCATTGTGCTGAATTTTTACAAAATTTCCGTTATTTGCTTTATAACGTGCATCAATTATCATCCCATCTGCTGCTGCAAAAATTGGTGTGCCTCGTGGTGCAGCATAATCCGTACCCAAGTGAGCTTTGAATCTTTTCTGAACAGGATGATATCTCCTGCCGGTATATCTGGAGCTAATTCTTGTGAAGGTCAAAGGTGCTTTTAAAAATTCCCTTCGTAAACTTTCTCCTTTTCTGTTAAAATAATCCGAGCCATCTCCTTGATCAAAATTGAATGCATAATATCCCTCGTCTTTGTGGTTAAAGTAAGCTGCTTTGATATCACCAACGGATACCAAATTGTCTCCAACATAGTGCTCATTATAAACCAACTTATATACGTCTCCTTGTTGGATACCGAAAAAATCAACTTGCCATGCAAAAATATCTACCAACTTATTGACTAGCTCAACATTTCCTCCATCTTCTAACATATCTACATACAATGAAGTTTGGATATCACCTGTAAGTTCCTTCTCAATTACTTCAATATCGTGCTTCGCCGCGTAAACTTGAACTGAATCTTGAAAATCAAAAACTACAAAATCAACTGGGTTGGGTCTGTAAATGAAGTGCGTTGCCTTTTTAATACTATCTCCTTCATACAAAATGGAATAAGGTTTCCTCGCTCCAAATTTTCTAACATCAAAAACCTTTTTGGAATTAATTGATGCCAAATACAATTGATCATTGCTAATTTGGTAGGGCAAAAGAATATCTGCTAAACGTTGATTCCTCTTGATGGTACCTTCAAAAATATTTAACGAATCAACTACAATTCCATAATAATAAGTTGGTATATATTCAGGGATGGTATCATGCTCAACTACCTCTTTTGTTTCTTGCTGAACTACCTCTTTTGTAGATTCTGTGTAGTACAATACGGCAAAAATCACCGTTAATGCCACATAGGAGTAAAGCCTCCTTTTTTTCTTGCTCGACATATTTATTTTCAAAAATTACTGAGATCCCTCAGAAAATTTCTGCTTTGCTTGATCTAAAAACTTTACAAAATTAGCAATATTTAGGTCATATGCCTTAGGAGGCAATAAAAGATCGCCATTGGTATCTAAGATCACATAATAGGGTTGAGCGTTATTATTGAATCTTGTAATTTGAAAATCTGCATTCTTTTTACCCAGTGTTTTTTTGATTTTCCCATCATATTGAGAAGTCACCCATGCTGATTCGGGCAAAGTTGTTTTATCATCAACATACAATGCTAACATGACAAAGTCTTTACTAAGTCTATTCAAAACTTCAGGGTCTGACCAAACACGCGCTTCCATCTCTCTACAATTAACGCAGCCGTGTCCTGTAAAATCAATGAATACAGGTTTGCCCTGCTTTTTGGCACAAGCCAAAGCTTGTTCATAATCAAAATAACCTTGCAAACCATGTGGAAAATGAAGATCATCACCGTACTTTGGTGTTTCACAAATTACATTTTCAATAGACGCAATGGTATTCGAATTTGAAATAAAATCTTGTGAAGACAATGGAGGTAGGTATCCAGATAAAGCTTTAAGAGGTGCTCCCCACAATCCTGGAATCATATAAACAACGAAAGAAAAAGTGACGATTCCCATTAGTAAACCTGATATACTGGTGTGATCAGATTTGCTATCGTGAGGCATTTTTATTTTTCCTAAAAAATAAAAGCCAAGTAAAGCGAAAATTACAATCCATAAAGCTAAATACACTTCTCGATCTAAAATATGCCAATGATAAGCTTGATCAGCAATACTCAAAAATTTTAATGCCAGCGCCAATTCTAAAAATCCTAAAACAACTTTTACACTATTTAACCATCCGCCAGATTTTGGCAATGATCTTAACCATCCTGGAAAAATCGCGAACAAAGTAAATGGTAGTGCAAAGGCCAGAGAAAATGCTAACATTCCTAAAATCGGTTTGATAATTTCACCGCCAGCAGATAGCACCAAAACACTTCCTACAATTGGTACAGTACATGAAAATGAAACAAGCGCCAAAGTAAATGCCATGAAGAAAATGCCAATTAACCCACCTTGTTCAGATTTCGCATCCATCTTATTGACAAACCTACTAGGCATTGTAATTTCAAAAGCCCCTAAAAATGAAACGGCAAAAAGAACAAAAAGAACAAAAATAAAAGTATTAGGCAGCCAATGGGTGGCCATTGCATTGAGGCCGTCAGCCCCTAATATAAATGCAAACCCGGTCCCCAAAATGGTGTAAATGAAAATAATAGACAAACCGAAAATTATTCCGTTTTTAATTCCCTTGGCTCTACTCTCTTGATCATCTTTCAAGAAAAAAGATACCGTCATTGGGATCATAGGAAAAACACATGGAGTAACTAAAGCAGCCAGACCCGTGACAAATGCTAATATCATGAACCAAAATATAGAAAGCTGATCTGTTGACTGGTTTTGAGTCGATTCTTCGATTTCTACTTTTTCCAATTTATTTGACTTTTCAGTACTTGAAAAATCAAACTCTTCATCAAAAGGAATACACTTACCATCAACATCTGTACAAACCTGATAGAAGTAACTTCCTCTAATTACAGGATTCACTTCCTTGACAATTGCTTTTTGGACAAATTGCCCTGTCTTTTTGAAATAAGTAATTTCTCCTTCCCATAAGGAATCGTATTTTTTCTTAGGGTTATTAGGCTTTATCTCTCCAATCAATTCATAACTTTGATGCGGTTCAAATGTAAATTCTGTGATAAGGGGTCCTAAGTCAGGATCAAAGTCAGTGGAATACAAATACCAATCTCCATCTATTTTAGCATGAAAAATCAACGCTATTTCATCTCCAACTTTTGGGTTTGGATTAGACATTTCAAACTTCCATGTAGCTGGGTGTAAAACTTCAGCCATTATTTGACTGGAGACAACCAATAGAACAAATACCATAAGTCTTTTCATTTCCATTATTATTCGTTGAGATACTAATCGCAAATTAGCAGAAAAAGTTTCTTTTGATTGAAAACCTTTTCATTTCAAAAAAAAAGGTGGCGTGAGGAAAACACCTCACGCCACCTTTTTTTTTAGATATTAAGACCTTAAAGGCTAAAAGCTGACTTTACATAATCAACATAATCCAACTTCTCCCAAGTAAAAGTTTCAACTTCTTTTGTAATATCTCCACCTGGAGTATTGAAAGTAACTGATTTCAATTCTGGTGTTCTTCCCATGTGTCCATAAGCAGCGGTCTCAGAATAAATCGGATTTTTCAATTTCAATCGTTTAATCAAGGCTGCTGGACGCATATCAAATACTTCAGTCACTTTTGCAGCAATTTCACCATCATTAAGACTCACATTGGCGGACCCATAAGTATTGACAAAAATTCCCATGGGTTCTGCAACACCAATAGCATAAGAAACTTGAACTAAGATCTCATCTGCTACGCCAGCTGCCACTAAATTCTTAGCAATATGCCTCGTTGCATAAGCAGCTGATCTATCTACTTTACTAGGATCCTTACCAGAAAATGCACCACCACCATGAGCACCTTTTCCACCATATGTATCCACGATTATTTTTCTACCTGTCAACCCTGTATCCCCATGAGGGCCGCCGATTACAAATTTTCCTGTAGGGTTAATATGATATTTAATATCATCATTAAATAATGCCTGTAGTTCTGGCTTCAATTGAGCAACAACCCTAGGGATTAGTATCCCTACAATGTCAGACTTAATTTTAGCAAGCATTGCAGACTCTTCATCAAAGTCATCATGTTGTGTAGAAATTACGATGGCATCTATTCTTGTTGGTTTGTTGTCATCACTATATTCGATGGTGACTTGAGACTTCGCATCTGGTCTGAGATAAGTTATATCACTTCCTTCTCTTCTCATTTTAGCTAATTCTATCAAAAGCAAATGAGAAAGATCCAATGCCAATGGCATGTAATTCTCCGTTTCGTTGGTTGCATAACCGAACATCATACCTTGATCTCCTGCTCCTTGTTCCTCTTCAACGGCTCTCTCCACTCCTTGATTGATGTCCGGCGATTGTTCGTGGATAGCTGAAATTACACCACAACTATCTCCATCGAACTGGTATTCACCTTTAGTATATCCAATTTTATTGATAACATTTCTCGCTACCTGTTGAACATCGACATATGAAGTTGTTTTGACTTCACCACTCAATACAGTAAGGCCTGTTGTAACTAAGGTTTCACAAGCAACTTTCGACTCAGCATCGAAGGCAATGAAATGATCTAAAAGAGCATCAGATATTTGGTCAGATACTTTGTCTGGGTGTCCCTCAGAAACTGACTCAGAAGTAAATAAATATGGCATATTGATATTTTGATATTTTTTGAAGTTGGCAAAGATATGCGAATTGAAATCAATAGAAAAATATCAGTCATGAAGTCCGGTAAAAAGACTGAATATCGTGGGAATTTTGTTCAACTCAATTTTTGATTTTTTCCAATCATTAATGGATTTTGTTTGAATAATTTCATCTTTTCCTGAAATTCCTCTTGCGATTGAAAGTTTAGTTTCACCTCCAGCAAATTGTAGTATAAACTCAAATAGCTTTTGATTACGATAAGGTGTATCCATAAAAAGTTGTGTCTGATTCAATTTTTGAGAAGCTAATTCCATCTCATTGATTTTAATCCTAAGATCTTTCTTATCGATTGGGACATATCCATGGAAAACGAATGACTGACCATTAAATCCTGATGCCATGAGAGCCATTAAAATCGAAGATGGCCCACTTAAAGGCACAACCCGAATCCCAAATTTATGTGCTTGTTCCACTGCCAAGGAACCTGGATCTGCTACTCCTGGACATCCAGATTCAGAAATAATCCCCGCACTTCTACCTTCCAATACTGGTTGGAGAAACTTGATAATACTTTCTCTATTTGTTTTCTTATCCAACACTTCAAATTCGAGATCCTCTATAATCAAGCCCAGCTTCAATTTACTGATATATCGGCGCGCAGTTCTAACATTTTCCACTAAGTAATAATCAATGTTAGCGATGACCTCTCGCACTTGAGGGGCAATTATTTTAGCTTCTGTATCATCGGCTATTATGGTTGGTATAAGGTAAATATTCCCTTTTTTCATCGAATGAAATCCATAACCAAATCATAAAAATCCCGCGGTTTTTCAGCGTGCAACCAATGACCAACATCGGAAATAGTTTCTAAATTTCCATTCTGAAAGATGCTTTCTATATCCTTCCAATCTTCGTCTAATATGTAATTGGAATTACCACCCCGAATAAATAATGTCTCCTTTTCTATTGGTAAATGATAACTTAAGACTTCCCCTATTTTTTTGATATTCTTGTCGAGAACATTCAAATTCATCTTCCAAGAGAAGCCTTCTGGTGATCGACTCAAATTTTTCATCAAAAAAGTACGCACCCCGATTTCTGGGATATAGGATTTCAATAGCTCATCGACCTCCTCTCTACTTCTTATTTCCATAATTGGTACGGATTTCAAGCCTTTTAGTATTTGATCATGATGAACAGGGTATTGTTTTGGCCCTATATCTGCTACTATGAGTTTATCTATAGAACTTTCATGAAAGGCAGTGTATTGCATAGCAGTTTTTCCACCCATGGAATGTCCCAATAGAATAGGATTTTCAATGCCCAATTCAGATACAAAAAATTCCAAATCATCCACCATCTCGTCATAGCCCCATTGATCAGAGTGAAATGACTTGCCATGATTTCGCTGATCTAATAAAAAAACTTGATGTGTTTCTCCAAATTTCTTACCTAGTGTTAGCCAATTGTCCAATGACCCAAGAAATCCGTGAAGAATAATTAATGGTTGGCCTTCACCAAAGGTTTTATAATTCAGCAATTCCATTTATCTTAATTGTCTCCGGTACATTTGAATCGTATTCTCCAAGCCAAGATAAAGTGCATCACTTATCAATGCATGACCGATGGACACTTCATCTATGAATGGCATTTGTGCCACCAAATATTTTAAATTTTGTAGGTCCAAATCATGACCAGCATTCACCCCCAATCCCAATTTATTTGCTAATAGTCCAGCTTTCAAATAAGGTTTAATAGACTGCTCAGGACTATTTTTATACCCTCTTGCATAAGATTCCGTGTAAAGTTCAATTCTGTCAGCTTCAATTTTCTTTGCTCCTTCAATAATTGACTCTTTGGGTTCAGTAAAAATAGATACACGCACACCTGATTCTTTGATCCTACTAGCTACTTCCTTCAAAAAGGATTCATTTTTTAAAGTATCCCAGCCAGCATTCGAGGTAATGGCTTCAGGAGGATCTGGCACCAGCGTAGCTTGATTAGGCTTTACATCTTCAATGAATTTAAGATATCGTTCATCCGGGTAACCTTCTATGTTAAATTCGGTCGTATAAATCTCCTTAATCTGGTAAACATCATCAGTTGTAATGTGCCTTTCATCTGGTCTGGGGTGAACAGTGATACCTTGAGCTCCGAATTTTTCACAATCCTTTACAATTTGAATCAAATTAGGATTATCTCCTCCTCTGGCATTTCGAAGGGTTGCAATTTTATTTACGTTTACGCTTAGTTTTGTCATGACCTGTGCTAAACCTACCTTATATTACGGCAAAAATTGGGTTAGAAATGTTTCTCACTATTTTTGCTCAAAATTAAACATTTAACTGATTAAAAGTTTACTCAAATCATGAGCTTAAAAGACCAAATCAATTCAGATATCAAAGCGGCAATGTTGGCCAAGGAAAAGGAAAAACTAACCGCGCTACGAGCCATTAAATCCATGATTCTTTTAGCGGAAACTGAAAAAGGAAACGAAGGTGATATTTCAGAAGATGCCGAAATGAAACTATTGATGAAAGCGGCAAAACAGCGAAAAGATTCCATGGAACTTTTCAGAAAAGAAGGTCGAGATGATTTGGCAGATAAAGAACAGGGAGAATTTGATATCGTTTCTGCTTATTTACCCAAACAAATGTCAGAAGACGAATTAAAAGTTGAACTTCAAAAGATTATAGATCAAGTAGGAGCTTCTGAGCCACAACATATGGGTAAAGTTATGGGAATGGCTTCAAAAGCATTGGCTGGGAAAGCAGATGGCAAGACCATTTCAAATGTAGTAAAATCGTTACTGAGTTAAATTGAATACCATTGACATAGTCATATTGGTCTTTCTGCTCATAGGGGCATATTCAGGGTACAAAAAAGGTCTCCTAATGGAAATCGTTACCTTAGCTGCTTTTTTTATTGCTATTATAGCGGGGATAAAGCTTTTAGACTGGGGTATTTCAATTCTTGACAATTATATTGAAGGGTTTGACCATGTACTGCCTGTTATTGCTTTCGCAGTTATCTTTATAGGCGTCATTATACTTTTGAACTATTTAGGAAAATCCTTGAAAAAGATACTTGACATGACATTATTAGGAAGTCTTGATGATGTTGGAGGAGCAGTTATTGGAGTAGTCAAATGGGCGTTATTCATAAGTATTCTAATTTGGATTTATGAATCTTTTGCTGGAGAAATGATTCACGAATCTATAGAAACGAGCTATTTATATGAGCCGATTTCCAAGCTCGGCCCAACTTTGTTGGGAATATTTTCAGGTTTGTATCCATCATTTATGGAATTTTTTGATCAAACGAAGGAACAGATAAATAATGGGAATATTAGTACGTGATACTGCTATATTTCTTAACTTAAAATAATTATTTGAATATTACTCTATGCCAAAACTTCAAAACATTAAGATCAAGGAAGAAGGAGAATTTCAATTTATTGAAGAAGGGGAAGGTAAAATAATGCTTTTGCTCCATGGTCTGTTTGGTGCACTCAGTAATTGGGAAGCTGTTGTACATAGATTCTCTGGTCAGTACAAAGTGGTTATTCCTATGCTGCCCATTTATGACTTACCCATAAGAGAAGCCGGTCTAGAAAAATTAACAGAGTTTTTAGAGTCTTTCATAGCTTTCAAAGGTTATGAAAGTTTTGACTTAATGGGCAATTCACTAGGAGGTCATATGGCGCTTATGTATGTATTGAAATTTCCTGAAAAAGTTGATAGGATGATTCTAACGGGTAGTTCTGGATTATTTGAAAATGCAATGGGCGGCTCATTTCCAAAAAGAGGAAGTTATGAATATATTAAAGAGAGAGTAGAATATACATTTTATGATCCTAAGACAGCAACAAAAGAGTATGTTGATGAAATATTTGATACCTTAAAAAGTATTCCAAAGTGCATGAGGATTGTTGGTATTGCAAAGTCAGCCCAAAGAAATAATTTATCTGAAGAGCTGCATAAAATCAAAAATGAAACGTTACTAATATGGGGATTGAATGATACTATTACTCCACCCCGTGTTGGTCATGATTTTAATAGACTAATAGAAAATTCCACTTTAAGATTTATAGATAAGTGTTGTCATGCACCCATGATGGAGCAACCAGAAAAATACAATGACATACTTAATGATTTTTTAAACAAAAGGAAAACGGCATGACAGCCAAGGATTTAATTAATTATACCATCCCTCCGCTAAAACTGACAGATGATGTCGAAAAGGCACTAATTTGGATGCAAGAATTTCATGTGCATGAATTACCCGTCATAGATGATGGAAAATTCTTAGGCCTTTTCAATGAAAATCTATTATTTGACATAGTTGAAGACACTAAAGTGGTTGGAGACATTCAACTAGTAAGTACTCATCTCGCTGTCCATCAGGATGAGCATTATTATGAAGTTTTAAAAAAAGCTTATGAAGCGAGCTCAACCTTGGTGGCTGTTTTAAATAATGAGGATACATATATAGGTGCAGTCACCATTCAAGATGTTGTGGAAGCTTTTTCAAAAATGTCATCCATTCATAGCCCTGGTACTATTCTAGTTCTAACGCTTTCTGCTCATGACTATTCCATGACAGAAATAGGCAAAATTGTTGAGTCGGAAGGAAGTAAAATTTTGAGCAGCTTTACGGAAAACATAGATAATGAACCTGACAAAATTCGGTTGACTTTGAAATTAAATACAAACAATGTGAATTCAGTGGTATCGAGCTTCGAAAGATATGGTCATTCTATTACCTCAATATTTGGGCAAGAAGATGAATCTAATATCGAAAAGGAACGGTTAGACACATTAATGAAATATTTGAGCGTCTAGATGGCAATTTATTTCTTATGAAAATAGCACTACATGGCCGTAAAATACCCAATGAATCATCTCACTATGTGGAAAATGTAGTTGGTCAAATATTAAGTAATGGCTCGGTGGTTGCCTTCACCTCAGAATTAGTAAGTTCTAATACAAAAATTCAGGACTTAGCAACAAATCATGAAATATTAAAGGAAGATGCGGATTTATCCAAAATCGATTACTTTTTTAGCTTAGGAGGAGACGGTACATTACTTGAAACTCTAGCTAAAATTGGTAGATACGAAATCCCCATTTTAGGTATTAACCTTGGAACACTTGGATTTTTAGCAACAACAGCCAAAGACGAAATAGAAATTGCATTGGAAAAATTTTTCAATAAGGAGTTTTCATTTGATGAAAGACTACTCATTCATCTTGACAGCAATCAAAATGTTTTTGGACGTTTAAACTTTGCGCTCAATGAAATAGCCATTTTAAAAAGAGACACTTCTTCCATGATCATTGTGCATTGCTATGTGGACGGTGAGTTTATGAACACCTATTGGGCTGACGGACTCATGGTTTCTACCCCTACAGGATCCACAGGGTATTCTTTGAGCGCTGGAGGACCATTGGTCTTACCGCACTCAGATAATTTCATTATCACACCGGTCAGTCCTCATAACTTAAACGTTAGACCACTTATTGTATCTGGTTCAAGCATTATTTCATTTGAAATTGAAGGAAAAGGAAGGACTTTTTTAACATCATTGGATTATCGATCCTATACAGTAGACAACTCTATTAAACTGTCTGTGAGAAAAGAAACCTTCAAAGCCAAACTTATAAAATTGAAGGGAAGTAACTTTTTTGATACACTTAGAAACAAATTAAATTGGGGTCTGGATATTAGGAATTAGATTTTATATGGGATATTTTAACATTTATTTTAAATTGCAGCTATATTAGTTTCGGCTATTGTGTCGTTTGATTACTGGAAATGAAAAACAAACTAACCATATTCTTTGTATTGGTATTTTTTGTGGGGACTGCCTACGAGGCAAGTGCGCAAAAAAGAAACAAGTACGGGTACAAGAGATCAAAGAGTAAAAAATTCTCCAAATATAGTGGAGGTAAAGTAGGCTACTCTGGTGTTGGTAACCCAAAATATACAACTGTTGGTGTAAGTATCAATGCAACCAACTATTTTGGCGACTTATCTCCCACCTCTTCTAAGTTTGGAACTGACTATAGGTTTGTACCTGATGGATTTGGGCTTACTGCTTCGAAAGTTATGTATCCAGGCATTTTTGGTCGAGTTGGATTTAATTTTGGTAACATCACTGCGGACGATTACGATACAAAAGGTACTGGAGAGGGAGATACAAGTGCTGACGGAAGATATGGAAGAAACTATCATTTTAAAAATACCATCTATGAACTTTCGGCAGGGTTCGAAATAGACTTAATTCCTAGTAATAGTGGCGCTAGAGGCAGATTTCCTGTAAACCCTTACTTATTCCTAGGAGTCGCAGGTTACTATCATTCTCCGAAGGCAAAGGCCCCAGAATTTGACCAAGCAGGAAACCCTACAGGAGCAGGAGGAGAATGGGTAGACTTACAGTCATTGGGTACTGAAGGACAAAATATTGATTCATTGGGTCTCAAACCATATAGCAAATTTCAATTTGCAATTCCTTTGGGAGTAGGTGTAAAAATAAAACTCGGATCTCACTTCGATCTTAACTTTGAAGTTGGTTTCAGATATCTATTTACAGATCATTTAGATGATGTGGGAGGTAGTTATGCCGATCTCGATTTATTTGAAGATAATTACTTGGCTCGAGCTATGTCTGAAAGAGGAGCTGAAGTGACTGCCGCACAATCTGGAAATACAAGAGATACTTCGCTTTATGGGACAGGCAATCAGACTGTGCGATATGATTGGCAAAATAATGACCCCAATTGGAGCGGAGGTACAAGTTACGTCCATGGTGATAATTATGTAGTTGGCAACGATAGAGCAAGTTCTGAAAACAAAGATTTTTATGTCATGACACAGATCAGACTAGTTTATATATTGGATAAAAAAGGTGTGTCAAAAGGCAAGTTCAGATAATAAAATCAGCCATTGTGCTGTTATCCCCATATGATAATAAAGATACTGCCGATACTCTCGGCTTTTATTTTTTCAAGCGCTTTTAGTTTTGCTCAGAAAACTGAATATGGCCTGGCCATTGGTGGACTAAGCTATTCCGGTGACTTACATAGAGGATATGATGTGCTCAATCAGAATCTTGGACTTCAAGGAATATATAGAATCAACCTTTCGGAAGATGTAGCGGTAAAGTTTGGGTTGCTCTATGGAAGTGTTAAAGGAGATGATTCGGAACCGTTTGACGCTTTAGGCCGTGTTAGAAATGCTTCTTTTCAAAGAAGTTTTCTGGAAGGGTCAGCTGTTTTTGAGTATCATTTCATTGATTACAAGCACAAAAATTCTACAATCAAATTTTCTCCTTACCTCTTTGGTGGAATTGGTTTTACGAATTTTTTCAATTTAGACAGATCTGTTGATGATTTCAGCAGTATCCAACCAGTAATTCCTTTTGGTTTAGGAATGAAACATCTAGTTGGCAAACAATTTACTATGTCGCTCGAATTTGGCGCTCGTAAAACTTTTTTTGATGGAATGGACGGAATCTCTGCAGGAGATACTTTCGACAAATCTGGATTTCAATTTGGAAACCCTTCAGACAATGATTGGTATCACTTTATCGGCGTTTCATTTAGCTATATTTTATATAAAATACCATGTACATATCGATATGTTCCTAATAAGTCTCTCCACCGCAAATGAAAACTTGCGTTTGTGTTCCGAATGAACAAAAAAAGACACAAATTTGCGGTTGTTTTTGGGAAATAGCCACTGAGTGGGCATGAAAGAGAAGATTGATTCAACAAATATACCGAGGCACATCGCTATCATTATGGATGGAAATGGAAGATGGGCAAAGCAAAGAGGTGCAGCACGTATATTTGGGCATAACAATGCTATCAAGGCAGTACGTGAAGTAACTGAAGGATGTGCTGAGTTAGGTGTTGGTCATCTCACTTTATTTGCTTTTTCAACAGAAAACTGGAATAGACCTAAGATAGAAGTGGATGGACTGATGAATTTATTGGTGTCAACTATCAAAAAGGAAATACCGACTTTAATAAAAAACAATATTAGGTTGCAACCAATAGGAGATTTAGAGCATTTACCTAAAGAAGCTAGAAAAAATTTAGAAATAGGAATAGTTGAGACGTCTAAAAATGATGGAATGATATTATCCCTTGCTTTGAATTATGGTGGGCGCTGGGAAATAAGTAATTGCGTAAAAAGTCTTTTGGAAGAAATAAAACTGGGCAAAGCAGACATTTCTAATATTAATGAGAGTGACATCCAAAATTACATAAGTGATCATCTCATTCCAGATGTAGAATTAATGATTCGAACAAGTGGTGAAAATAGAATTAGTAACTTTTTATTATGGCAGTTGGCATATGCAGAATTGTTTTTTACGGATAAACTTTGGCCTGATTTCAGAAAGGATGATCTCTATAAAGCGATTGTTGATTTTCAGAATAGAGAGAGAAGGTACGGCAAAACAAGTGAACAATTAATTTGAACTAGAGGGGAAGAGGCTTATCAATTAGGCTGTATTACAAAATGAAAATCAGAATTCTATTATTTTTTCTCTTAGTTACTAATCTATCAGTTGCACAGATTCGCTTTGGTAATCAAGCTCAGCGTAATAGTAACCAAATGAATTTTAGTTACTCTAACCCCAGAGAGTATACTATTGCTGACATCAATGTTGAAGGGGCTGAATACCTTGATAAAATTGCCTTAATTTCAATTTCAGGTCTTAAAGTTGGGGACAAACTAAAAATTCCTGGAGATAACATTAAGCTAGCCATAAAAAAGCTTTGGAAGCAAGGATTGATCGGAGACATTCAAATTGTAGCTGAAAAGGTAGAGGGAAGTAACATCTATTTGAAAATCGTTCTTTCGGAAAGACCAAGATTGAGTAGGTTCAATTTTTACGGAGTAACAAAAAGTCAAGAATCAGATTTAAGAGATCAGATAGACCTCATTAGAGGTCGGGTAATGACTGATGCAATAGTGAAAAACGCTGAACTTTCTGTTAAAAAGTATTTCTTTGAAAAAGGCTATTTGAATACTGAAGTTGATATAGAATATGTCCAAGATTCATTAGTGCGCAACAGTGTAATGATGGACCTAAAAATCAATAAGAAAAGAAAAGTCAAAATACGAAACATCAATTTTGTTGGAAATACGGCATTCAGTGAATCGAAGTTAAAAAGCAAAATGAAAAATTCTGGAGAAAGGCCAAGGTTCAAAATTATTGGTGCCACTTTAGCTCTAGCTTTTAACGCCCTTAGACCTAAATCAGAAAGACATCAAGTTATTATAGATACTTCCGAGATAAAACCTAAATTTTCCAGTAGCGCTCTGGCATTTTTAAAAGAAAATGTTAAGTTAAATGTCTTTAAATCTGCCAAATACGTAAAATCCAAGTATGAAGAAGACCTTGAAAGCCTAATTACTTTTTATAATTCGAAAGGATATCGTGATGCTGAAATCGTTGAAGATACAATGGTAAGCGTTGATGATAACGCATTAGATATATTTCTCAGGGTGAACCCTGGTCAAAGATACTATTTCAGAAGTGTAAAATGGGTAGGAAATTATATTCATAATGATGATGTATTGGATCACATTCTTTCTATAGATAAAGGCGACATCTACAACTTAGAATTAATAGACAAAAAATTAAACTTTAACCCGAATGGTCCTGACATAAGTTCACTCTATATGGATGATGGATATCTGTTCTTTAGTGTCAACCCAGTAGAGGTAATGATTGATGGTGATTCTGTTGATGTAGAGATGAGAATCTATGAAGGAGCTCAGGCTACTATTAGGAAAGTCTATGTGACCGGAAATGATAGAACCAACGATCATGTGATCATGCGAGAACTGAGAACATTGCCTGGTCAAAAGTTTAACCGTTCTGAACTAATAAGAACACAAAGAGAGCTTTCGCAATTGGGATATTTTGATCCAGAACAAGTTGTTCCAAATCCAATTCCTAACCCCGCTGATGAAACTGTAGATATAGAATGGCAGTTAGTAGAACGACCTAGTGATCAAATAGAATTATCCGGTGGATGGGGTGGATCTTTTGGATTTGTAGGAACTTTAGGTCTTACGTTTAATAATTTCTCGTTAAGAAATATTGCCAACTTCAAGAAATGGCGCCCTCTACCTGTAGGAGATGGTCAGAAACTATCACTACGATTGCAAGCAAATGGAAGGGCATATCAAAGCTACTCAGTAAGTTTCTCTGAACCTTGGTTAGGAGGAAAGAAACCTCAGTCTTTTGGAGTAAGCTACAATTATTCAATTCAAAGGTTGATTAATCCGATTACAGATGTGAGTTCTGGTTCTTTACAAGTAACTGGTGTCACTATGAGCCTTGGTCGACGAGTCAAATGGCCAGATGATTATTTTACCTTAAGTAATTCGATCTCGTTTTTAAATTACAACCTATACAACTATGGGCAATCTTTAGGCTTTAGTACTGGTGAAGCGAATAATATAACTTTCAATACTACACTGTCTAGAAATAGTGTTGACAACCCAATGTATCCACGAAGTGGGTCATCCGTCACTTTGACTTTATCATTGACTCCTCCTTACTCTTTGTTCAACGATCTGGATTATGCAGCTGCTCCTCCAGAAGAGAAATATGAGTGGGTTGAATATCACAAATGGATGTTTGATGCTAAATACTACATGCAAGTAATTGGCGATCTTGTTATTGAAACACGAGCTCATATGGGATTCTTGGGAAGTTATCAAAAATCGACAGGTATAGGTCCTTTCGAAAGATTCCAATTGGGAGGTGATGGATTAACGGGGACCAACTTCCTTTTGGGTAATGATGTTATAGGTTTGAGAGGATATGAGAATAACATATTGACGCCTATTGATTATGAAAATAATATTAGAGGAGGTACGATATATAACAAATTTGTTATGGAATTGAGATACCCCGTTTCTCTCAACCCATCTGCAACCATTTACTTATTGGGTTTTGCTGAAGCAGGAAATACATGGCTCTCATTTGATGATTTTAATCCTAATAATTTATACAAGTCTGCAGGTGGGGGAGTTAGAATATTTATGCCGGCATTTGGATTGTTAGGTATTGATTGGGGTTATGGATTTGATCCGATTAGTGACTTTCCAGGTGCTGAACCTAGTGGAGGCCAGATACATTTCTCAATTGGCCAAACGCTTAGGTAAGGATAATAGAATTGTATATTTAGAATTTACAGATGCAAAAGATTAATTTTGAAAAAAAACTATTATGAAAGCTAGTTTCAAAGTTGGTCTAATTCTTGTAATACTTTTGTTATTGAATAATATTAATACATTTGCGCAGAAATTTGGATACGTAGATACAAATTACATTCTGAATCAAATGCCGGAGTATTCTGAAGCCAAAGCAGAAATCGATCAGATTTCTAAAGGTTGGGAACAGGAAATTCAAGATATGTATAAAGAAATTGAAGAGATGGAAGCATCTCTTCAAGCAGAAGAGGTTCTGTTGACCAAGGAAATGAAAGACGATCGTTATGATGAGATCGATCAGAAATGGAACGAGGTTAAAAAATACCAGAAGAAGATATTTGGATTTGAAGGTTTGTTTTTTTTAAAAAAAAAGGAATTAATCAAACCGGTTCAAGACCAAGTCTTCGAGTCAGTAGAAAAAGTTGCGAAGAATCATCGACTTCAAATAGTGTTTGATAAGTCAGGAGATCTAGTAATGATTTATACTGATCCAATCCATGACTACACTGATTACGTGTTGGAAGAGTTAGGATTGGGAGATAAAAATGATATAATAAGTAATAACAATTAGAAAATAATCATGAAAATCAAATCATTAGTTTCAGCAGTTGCCTTAGTAGCGATCACGCTGACTGCAAATGCTCAGAGCCCATTCAAATTTGGATATACAAATGTTGAATACGTTTTATCCCAAATGCCAGAAGCAAAACAAGTAGATTCTGAATACAGAGCTTACGAAACGCAATTGCAGAATCAATTGCAATCGAAAGGACAAGAGTTTCAAACTAAATTAGGTGAATACCAAAGTGGAGCTCAAACTATGACTGAATTGGTCAGAAAAGACAAAGAAGCTGAGCTTCAGAGTTTACAACAAAGATTGGAACAGTTTCAGAAAGAAGCACAAACTTCCTTACAAACTAAACAAAGCGAATTGTACTCTCCTTTATTTGATAAAATCAGTAAAGCGATCAAAGAAGTTCGAGTTGAGCAAGGGTATGATGCTATTTTTAGTACAGGCGTACCAGGTGTAGATATCTTATTAGATGCGGATGAGAAATTCGATGTGTCTGATCATATCTTCAGAAAGTTAGGAATTACACCTCCTGCAAAGCCTTGATAGGCATATAATAAGACATTACTGAAAGCCTTAATCTGGAAATCTAGATTAAGGCTTTTTTTATATTATTATGCCAAGGATCAACCCAGTCAATATTATAAATGGGGTTGGAATTTTTCCAAACATCATCAAAAGGAACGTTCCTATCATTATCATGATGTTTAGATAATTATCCATCAAAGGCATACCTAACAAGGCAGTAGCAGCCAATACCATCCCAGCGCTCCCGGCGTTTACTCCATCTAAAGATGCCTTTACTATTCGAAATTTTTTGAGTTCCTCCCAAAAACGGATCACGAAGAATATTAGAAATGCCCCAGGTAAAAAAATAGCCACAGAAGAAAGAAAGCTACCAAGATACTGGCCGAATATTCCATATTCTTTCATTGAAACAGATCCCACAAAAGCCGTAAATGAAAACACTGGTCCTGGCACTGCTTGTACCAGAGCAAACCCTGATAAAAATTCTTCTGAAGTTAAATAACCCTTGAATTCTACAAATTCTGTATACATAAATGGCACTAATACTTGCCCTCCTCCAAATATCAAACTTCCAATTCTGTAAAAGTTCTCAAATAAGTCAATCCCTCTCCAATCTGTTACAGCGCCTAACGCAGCTGCACCTAGCAATACACCTCCCCATAAAATGAAATTAGACCATTGAATAGTAATTTTATTCTTCTCCTCACGCTCATGTCTTTTATAATTGAAAGCCGTTATACTTCCCGAAATCAGAAGTACAATAGGAAAAACAAATGGTGTCCTAAAATAAAAACTTGCTGCTGCTGAGCAAAGCATAATACCCACAGCTAATCTAGTTTTCACAACACTTTTGATCAAAATGTAACCTGAATATGCAACTATCCCTACTGCCATCGGCTGAATAAATCTTGCGAAATCGAGAGAGATTTCTCTTGACTCCAACACTGTAACCATAACCCCTGCAGTAGACATCACAATAAAAGCTGGAATTATCCAGATAAGAAGAGTAAGATAAGCTAAGTTCGGGCCCCCTACTTTAAAGCCTATTGCCGTAAGTGTTTGAGTAGAAGTAGGCCCAGGCAAAAATTGGCATAATGCATGAAGTTCTAAAAACTCTTTCTCATCGAGGTAGCCTCTTTTTTTCACAAGCATATCTAACATCATTGCGAAATGAGCTTGTGGACCTCCAAAAGCAAAAAGAGCCAGTATAATCACGTCTTTTAAAAAGATATAGAATCTGACTTTTCTTATCATTTTACCAATCCAATTTCTTTCAGTCTTTCATTTAAAAATTGTCCTGCTGTTATGTCATCAAACAATTTTGGATGTTCATCATCAATGCAATTCTTTAGACAAGTTAAATCCATGTCTGATCTTGGGTGCATAAAAAATGGAATAGAATACCTCGACTTTCCTAAATCTTCTTTGGGAGGGTTTACAACTCTATGAATGGTAGACTTTAAACGATTATTAGTTAATCGAGCTAACATGTCCCCAACATTCACAACGACTTGATTTGGCAAAGCTGTAATAGGAATCCATCGATTATCTCTTCTTAGGACTTGCAAGCCGTCTGCGCTGGCTCCCATCAAAAGGGTTATTAAATTAATATCACCATGCTCTGCAGCACGCACAGCATCGGGGGGAACTTCTTCAAGGTTAGCTATTGGGAAATAGTGAATTGGTCTTAAAATACTGTTACCATTATGAACCCTTTTATCAAAATAAGATTCCTCCAATCCTAAATAAAGGGCTATTGCTCGTAATATTTGCTTCCCTGCATCTTCTAATGTACGATAAGTTTTAAGGGCAACCTTCTCAAAATCTTGTATTTCTTTAGGCCAAACGTTACTGGGGTACAACTCTTTTATAGGATCATTGTCCATGACTTCTTGTCCAACATGATAAAACTCTTTCAAGTCACCAGTTTTACGACCTTTTGCATGCTCCTTTCCTTTTCCTACATACCCTCTTTGTCCTGCTAAGTGTGGTATTTCGTATGTATTCTTTATTTGATCTGGTAAAGAAAAGAAATCTTGAACAGCACCATATAATTCTTCTGTAAGATGATCTGAAAGGCCATGATTCTTGATCGCGACAAAACCTATATTATTATAAGCTTCACCTATTTCTTTGACAAAAGCTGATTTTGATTCTTTATTACCCGAAACAAAATCAGCTAAATCTAAAGACGGAATTTCATCATATAACCTTTCAGCCATATTAGTATTTTTATTCTACAGTAACAGTGATTGATGTAGCCATTGTTTCCCCGTACGAGGAATGTACACCATCTGCAAATTGTAACGCTATTGTATACTCTCCTGCTGGCAATTCAATAGAAGCATCAGTTTGTCCTTTACCAAAATGAATGGTCGAGTCCGATGCAGGAATAACGGTTCCCTCTGGCCAACTTGTTTGATTAATCAATATATGGTGATGACCAAACCCTTCTTTAACTACACCGGCAGGTTCAATTTCCATTCCGGAGACACCCATTTCAATAAAAACAGGACTAGGAACAGTTGCACCATTTGCAGGATTTTTAAAGAATACGTAAGCAGAATCAGCCGTCACCGGCTCTACAGCAACTGGTTCAGTTGAAACAGTATTTTCTGTGTTTGAATTGGACGTACCACATGCCCAAACAAGGCAAATCAATAATAGATAAGATAATTTTTTCATGGATGTATAATTTTAATAGAAAAGTCAATTTAATGTATAAGTAAGAAAAAGGTTGAGACACTACCGAAAAATTTGAGAAAGGATATCTAAAGATTTCATTCCTTTGAATCCTTCAATATGTTTCGTGTAGTAATCAACCATGTAATCAAGAATCTCTTTTCGCATTCCATTACTCAAAATCATGGATTCATTAATTTTATTATCGTTGAGTTCTATAATTTTATCATACATCTTCAGACGGTTTTCATTAGTTCTGTGAAGTGCCTGATCGTTTTCTAACTCCCTTCTATAGTGAATCCCAAAACCCAAATAATGAGTGAGCTGAACAAGCAAATAGACATGTAGATTTTCAAACTGATCTAGCTTTTGATCTAACGTCAATATGTATTCAACTAAAAACTCAAAAACTGCACCATGATGTTCCTCTTCTTGCAATGTCTTAAACAAAAGTTCAGTGATGAACATCGCCATTGTACTTTTTTTCACGTCAAAAGGGATAGAAGAAAAATGATATGCAGGTTTATATTCTGATATCCTGTTTAGACCATCTGGTTTATTCGCATTGTGATACACGACCATTTCTAAAATAGTCAAAGGCTGAAGAAGTGCTAAGCCTTTTTTTGACCTTTGACTTCTGATGCTATTTATGATATAAGATTGAACTCCAAACGACTCAGTATAGATTCGTGCAATAACCGAGGTTTCTCGATATTTAATATAATTCAATACTATACCTCGTGTTTTATGTAGCATCAGTTTATCACAGCAATCTTACCGACAAACGTATCCTGTCCATCTGATGTAGCACTAAATACTAAATAGACACCAGAATTCACACGCCTTCCATTATAATCGGCTAAATTCCATGAAGCACCAGACCCTGCTGCATTTATTTCCCTAACAAGTCTGCCGGATACTGTGGTAATTTTAACTATCGCATCATGCGCCAAGCCATCAATACCCACCAAGCCATTGAAATCAGGGCGTACTGGGTTTGGAAAAATTTTTACATTTTGATGCGTAGAAGTCCCAGATGTTGCATCACTTCGAAAAGAAACTATACCAAGATCAGTGCATACAAATACTTCTCCTGTATTTGGATCTATTGCAAGATCCAAAATGTTATTGGATGGTAATGCACTATTTGATTTATTAAACTCATGGACCAGTTCACTCCCACTATCTTCAAACAACCACAGCCCATCATCTGTGCCCATCCACTTCCTATTGCCTGGATCAATTTCCAGATTCGTTACTTTTTTATTTCTGAATAAATAACCGTCTTCAAAAATTGGTTTAACTACATCAATAGAGGAGTTCTCTATTACTCCATTAGTAAAAGGAAAATATACTACGCCAGCATTGGTAGCCATCCAAATCTCATTTTCATGATCAAATTTTAAGTCGTTAATTGTGTTGGACGGTAAACTTGTGTTAGATGTATTAATGTATCTTGTTTGACTTGATTCGGGATCAAAAGCTAAAACACCTGAGCCTGAGGACAGCCCTAAAGTCATCCATATTTCCCCGAAAACATTAACTTCCAATGAAGTTGGTTCTTCGCTGCTCGAAAACCCAAAACTGAATCTTTCCCAATTTCCTTCACCGTCTAATTTATGAAGAGGAAACTCACTTGGATTGGCTACCCATAAATTTCCATTCCTATCTTGACCCATTTTACTTACTAATAAGTTGCCTGTACTCTGTGAATGAACTTCCATAGTGCTATTTGATTCATTGTAGATGGTTTCATTGTTCGATTCGAGTATGCCATTGCCATAGGAGGAACTATACGATTTGTCATCTAAGAATAATTTGTCTGAAAAATTATCCAAGCCAGCGAGGCTTTCCGAGGGAATATTCGTCCAAACACCCCCAGCAAAAACGCTATATCCAAGGCCATTGGAAAGTGTCGTTGATAAATCTGTGTCGAGTTTTGGGAAAGCTATTAACTGACCATTAATAAATCTTAGCTTTTCAATATTGGAATATGGCCCTTCTAAAACAAATCGATCTGTTACGTTATTCTCTAAACGTGACAACCCCTGACTAGACTCAGCATACCAAAATTCTCCTTGATTTATCTCAACGATATCAATTACTTCATCCGACCCATCTAATGGAATAATCTCAACTCCACCATTTGAATCTAGTTGGTAAGCTTGACCATCTGTCAGTATTATTAATCCATATTCACTTACTTTCAATTTTAGGATTGACTCACCAGTAATAAGAAAATCTGGGATCGATAACCATTCTTCATTTGATAAATAATACAGTGAACTTGCAAGCGCCGCAAAAATAGAATCGTTATATTTAGCAACAGCGACTATATTGGAATCAAAAACAGGAGAACCTTCAAACCGTTCCCAATTATTAAAATCCTGCAAATTACCACCAGATAGCCTATCGCCACTCAATACACCTTCAGGGGTTGCTAAAAACATTAAGTCGTTCTCAAAAACAGAATTTCGAACCGCTATTTTCTCCCCACCAACTCCTAAATTTCTATAGCTTTCCAATACTTCCTCAGTATCCAAATCGATCACTACGATTCCAAATTCAGTCGAAATATTAATCGTATTCTGATAAAATGAAATATGATCAACCTGCTTGCCGTCGATGATAGTACTTTCTAGTAACGAAGTAATATTATTCACTTCACTTCCTTCAATTACATCGATATTTCCGTTCTCATATCCTAGCGCTAATATTTGTTGACTATCATCAAAATTCATTGATGTGATATTAACATCATGAAGTCCGTCGGAACTTGAAAATGAACTCAATTCACCTTGCTCATCGTGGATCAACAAACTGTTTGGAGTGGATGCAAAGGCTTTTGAATTTACTTTTTCAACTAATAAAGTATGCTGATAATTATAATGAGTTCTCCATTCACCCATTGGTATCAATTCTTGGGCAGAAGAATAGTTTACCATATATAAAGCGATAAGAATTGCGGGTATAGTTCTCATTTATTATTTCTATTTTGATCATCATAGAAGCATTTTCTACAACGAGATTCATAGCTCTCCTGTTCTCCTATCAATACTCTCTTTTTTACATCAGATACTCTGAAAGAAAAGGAAGCAACATCACCACATTTCATACATATAGCTCTGACCTTAGTTACATATTCTGCAATAGCCATTAATGACGGTATTGGTTCAAAAGGCACTCCTTCAAAATCCATATCCAATCCAGCCACGATGACCCGCTTTCCGTCATTCGCCAATATACGAACTACATTCACGAGCTCATCATCAAAGAATTGACTTTCATCTATTCCAACAACATCACATTCACTTGAATTAAGTAAAATATCATTCGCGAAATCCACAGGTGTTGAACGAATCGAGCTTCTATTGTGCGAGACCACTTGATTCTCACTATATCGAGTATCCATTTTAGGCTTGAAAATCTCCACTTTCATTCCTGCAAGCAATGCTCGATTGAGACGTCTTATTAATTCTTCTGTTTTACCAGAAAACATAGACCCACAAATCACCTCTATCCATCCAGTTCTGTAGGTTGATTTTTGATCATTTCCGGCTATTTTTGGTTCTATGAACATTTTAGAATCTTCCTTCTTTTGAGCGTTGAGTATAAGCTATTGTCATTTCTCGTCGTTTTATTATGGAAAATAATTTTGTTCTAAAGGAATCGTACAGCCATATTCGGCATATTCTATAACTTTACAAAAGAAGCCAATATTATGGATGGTAGCAAATTAAATCAAGAAGCCGCAGATCGGTATAGTCAGTCATTTACGTCAATTGTTTTAGAAGATTTTTTTTCAAAAAACAGTGGGATTAATGGACAACAGATCATTTCTGTAACACCAGTAAAACAAGTTAATTTCTTTGTACTGAAAGTTCTTTTTGAGCAATGGCAAGAAGAAACGAAAAAATTTAAAAGTCCTTTTTTTAATTATAAAAATGCTGATGTAAACGGAGCATTAAAAAGTCTTGTCAATACACTTTCAAAGAATATTTTAATTGAAAAAGAGGGTTTTAGGTCGCTTTTAGAAACTGCTGTAAATGACACTTTGTTATTGCTCTTTGATCCCGAAAACTACTATATACATCAAAGCGAAATTTTACCGGAAAATAAAGACATCCGTTCAATTAGCAAGTATGTCAAAGTTTACAAGTCATTATTTGACATTATTGCTTTGGAGGCAGAAAAGAAACCAGAGAAAAATCTTAGACCCATAATAATTGAGACGCTAAACAGCCATTCAGTTGACGAAAGTGAAAAAGAAAATGTATTAAACTCATTCGGTTCAGTATTGGCCATAGATGACTTATTACCTAGTAACACTGATGATCAACCCATAGAAGAAATTACTATTCCAGAGATTTCGGCAACCGAGGCTTTTGGGAATAATTCTGAAGAAAGCATTAATGGACATAATAGTCCCATCGATGAAGAAATTAAAAATGAATTTGAACCATTGAGTCCAGTTGCGGATTCTAGTGAAATTGGCAACATCAATGACCAATTTGGAGGAGATGATATCACCACCTTGAATCAAAAATATGAAAAGGAAGAAATTCAAGAAACAATCGCCTCCAAACATGAAAGTGAAACTGTTTCAAATTTATCTTCATCTATCAATATCAATCAGCGTTACATGTTCTTAAGTGACCTTTTCGAAGGCAACGAAACAGACTATAATATAGCTTTAGAGACCATTGAGGAAAGTAGTACTTTTGATGAATCAGTTGAGTTTCTTGTCCAGAAATACGCTAAACAGTATCAGTGGGATATGAATTCTGATGAAGTAAAAGAATTTCTGAAAGTCATTTTCAAAAGATTTCGATAATTCAACAAAGCATCTATCTCATCAAAACTTGCATTCTTTCTGAATCAAGCTTGAGAAGAATAAAGAGTAATACGGTAAAAGACCAAAGCGAAGATCCCCCATAGCTAAAGAAAGGTAACGGTATGCCGATCACAGGGAATAGACCAATGGTCATCGCAATATTCACAGAAAAGTGAAAAAAGATCACTGAAAGCACGCCATATCCATAGATTCTCGCAAATTTAGATTTTTGCCTTTCGGCAATCATAGATATTCGAATCAAGAAGGTCACAAAAAGGGCAACAAGTACAAAACTACCTAGCCATCCCATTTCCTCACCCATTGTACAAAAAATGAAGTCCGTACTTTGCTCTGGTACAAAATCGAATTTAGTTTGTGTTCCCTCTAAATAGCCTTTTCCAAAAAAGCCCCCAGAACCAATTGCGATTTTTGATTGAGTCACATTCCAACCTGCTCCTAACGGATCTGCATCTGGATTAATCAAAGAAATTACTCTACTTCGTTGGTGAGGTTTGAGCACTTCATTCATGATGAAATCTACACTTACAATTGTGAAAAATACAGCGATTCCTACAATTACTGTTACTAATATTCTTTTCGGTTTTTTAACTGATGCTCCAATCATGACTAGGCATAAAACCCCCATAGAAATGAATAAAACAGTTTTGCTAACCAATAATGTCAAGATGAATAAGATGATTAGACCAAACCCAAGAATAAAATAGATAGGTGAAAGTCCTTCCCTAAATAGCACAATAAAAAAGGAAGCATAAACCATTGCCGACCCAGTATCACCTTGAAGAACAATTAATATCATGGGTGCAAGTATTATTGCTCCTGCAATCAATTGTGTTTTCAATTGCTGCATCTTCACATTGATATTTCCTAAGAAGGAGGCAAGAGCCAAAGCCGTAGCGAACTTCATGAATTCGGAGGGTTGTAATCGCAAAGATCCAATTTCAAACCAGGACCTAGATCCAGCGACCTCTCTTCCAAACAGAAGCACAGAAATCAACATTAGTAGAAATACGCCATAAATAATAAATCCGAAAGAGTTGTAAAATTTAAAATCAATACTCATGACACCAATAATCAATATTATTGACGTTCCAATCCAGATTAATTGTTTGCCAGGGTTTAAGGAAAATGAAAAAAGATCTGTCGTGCTTTCTTCATCATAGACTGCAGCAAAAATACTGAACCATCCAAGCACTACCATGGCTGAATAAAGCAGGACCGTTGTCCAATCGATTCGATCTAAAATGCTATCTCCTCTCATTCCGTTTTTCGATCCGCAAAATCTCCTTCCAAAACATATTTCTCGAGCCACAACCGTGGCCTTGATATTTCACCCCTGATATATTTTTCAATAAGCAAACTAGAAATAGAAGCTGCTGCTCTACCTCCCCATCCTGCATTTTCTACATAAACCGAAATGGCAATTTTTGGTCTCTCTTTTGGAGCAAATGCCATAAAAACAGAATGATCCTCTCCATGTGGATTTTGAACTGTTCCCGTCTTTCCGCAAATTTCGATATCACGGATTATAGCTCTAGGTGCTGTGCCTGAAAGCGCATCCTGCATTCCTTGAATAACAGGAGGAAAATGTTCTGAACTTATTCCTGTTTCTATCTTTTCCTGATATTCAGGTTTAATATACCCAGTGTTTCCGATAGATTTGACAATATGCGGTCGATAATAATATCCCCTATTAGCCATAATTACAGCAAGATTTACCATTTGAATAGGATTCATTAACAATTCTCCTTGCCCTATGCTCATCGAAGAAATATTGGAATACTTCCATCTTCCTGCCCCATAAATTTTATTGTAGACTTCTACACCCGGGATTAGACCCGATCTCTCATTCGGAAGATCTATCCCTAATGGTTTACCAAAACCAAATTTTTGAACCTGCTCTTTCCAATTTGTCAGACCAATTGGTGCCTCTTTAAACTTACTTATTTCTGTGTTCCTTTCTATCACTCTACGAAACACTCTATGAAAATAATTATTGGATGAAAGCATAATCCCCTTACGCATATCATAATACCCGACAGGTGCGTGATCTCCAATAAGTGTTCCATCACAATACAACTCTTCAGTTGCTGTAATCACCCCTTCTTCTAACGCGATGAGACCTTGCACTATTTTAAAAATCGATCCAGGAGGATACATGGCCATCAAAGGTCGATTAAATAGTGGCTTCAAAGAGTCCTTCGTTAATTGGCTATAATTATTTCCGAAATTTCGTCCACTCAACAACCTCGGGTCATAAGTAGGAGCTGAAACGAACGCCAATACTTCACCATTGGAAGGATCTATTGCAATGGCGCTTCCTACCTTGCCTTCCATGAGCTTCTCAGCATATTGCTGCAAGCCCAAATCAATAGATAGTTTAATGGATTCTCCAGGTATTGACAATGTATCCAATTCACCATCTTTGAAATCGCCTTTTTCAACGCCTCTCGCATTTACCATTTTGTAGTGAACGCCCCTTTTTCCTCTCAGAAATTGTTCATAAGAAGATTCAATGCCAGATATTCCAATGTAATCCCCTTGATTATAATAATTCGCAGTGTCATTTCTCAATTGCCGTGTATTGATCTCTCCAATATATCCTAATACATTAGACAAACTTTGATGATGATAGCCGCGCACTGTCCTGGCCTTAGGGTAAAAGCCTTTTATTTCAAGCATAAGATCTTGAATGCTCGCAAAAGATTCATTCGATATTTGTTTAATAAAAACTGATGGCTGGATACTAGAATAACGTCTGGAAGATTTTATTTTATCAACAAAATCTTCTTTTGTAATATTAAAAAGTTTACAAAACAATAAAGTGTCTTGAACATTGACTTCTTTAGGAACAACCATCAAATCATAAATTGGTTCGTTATGAACCAACAGCTCATCGTTGCGATCAAATATTAATCCCCGATATGGATACTCTATAACTTTTTGAATGATGTTACTCTCAGCAGCCACCTTGTAATCATCATTCAATACTTGAATTGAAAAAAGCTTAAATAGAAAGGTTAGCCCAACCAATAGTACTGCCGCTCGGATGATATATTTTCTATCATCATTCATTTCATTTTTTTATAAAAGAGATATTGAATAATCAATACCATTATAAATGTAAGAATTGAACTATAAAACGCCTTTCCAAAAGTCATCCATAACAAATTGATGCTGGCGGCTTCAGTAAAAAATAGAAAAATAGAATGAGCCAAGACTAATGGATAAGAGAACGCAAAAAACCACTGTAGTCCTTGTGTCCTTACATTAATTTTAGCACCAGAGTCATATCCTCCACTTGGAGTGAGGGCATTTATCCAAAATATTTTTAAGAAAATCATGAAAGTAGAAGCAGCAGCATGAATCCCTAATGTGTTGTAAAATGCATCTACTGCCAACCCAATAATAAAAGCCAAAATCAATTGGATAAGCGGATTTGTATCAATTGGCAGCTGCAGAAAGATAATTATGTAGGCAAAGCAAAAAGCATATTCGTAAAGAACAATTCCCTTCAAAACCAATACTTGAAGAAAAAAAATCAATACGGCGCCAATTAATCCTCCTAAAGGTCCAAATCTATCCATCGTTCCTTAAGTTTAAATCACGCAATGAATCAATTTCAACTTTATCTTTTAGTTGAAGTAAATAAACATAAGAGAGGTTACTGAAATTGGTTGATAGATCAATAGTCACAGTATAAAATGTCTCATCGGGACCAATGCTCACATTATCTACGATTCCAACCATCGTTCCTTCTGGGTAAACTGTATTATATCCAGAAGTCAATATTGAATCTCCTACTGACACTTTGATATGTCTTGGCAAATACTCTGCTTTCGATTGTTGGCTATTCTCGCCTGGCCAAGTCACTGAACAAAGCGTGCCACTTTTTTGATGTTTTGAAGATATTAGTGTTCTACTATGAAGTAGCGAAGTGACCGTGGCATATTTACTAGAAATATTCTGAACTTGGCCTACAACACCGTCAGGACCAATAACACCCATTCCTTTTTGCACACCATCATCTGACCCTCTATTGACTATCAAATAGTTGTTCCTAAAAAATAATGAATTGTCAATAACTTTAGCTTTTATGCCTTTCGGCAAAGAGTCTTGCTCTATTCCAGACAATACTGTTGAGTCGGTATATTGCAATAAGTATTGTCTTAATCTGATATTCTCCTCCGCTAATAATGAATTTTGATTCTTAAGATCAAAATAGTTTTCAACGTTATCAGCAGTATGTACAACTGATGCTGAAATAGAATTAGAAGCATTCAAGAATTTAGCGCCTTGATAATTATTATTCGATACTATAATCCAGAAGCAAATTCCTTCAATTATCACAAAAAGGATGAAAATCCTGTACTGAAAAAGGAACTGCAAAAGACGCTGCATAATACTATTGCATTAGAACAGACTTGAACTCATCGAGTCTTTTTAAGGCAACACCTGTACCACGAACCACAGCTTTAAGAGGGTCATCAGCGATATGAATAGGTAACTTTGTTTTCATTCCCAGTCTTCGATCTAGTCCCCGAAGCAAAGCGCCTCCGCCTGTCAAATAGATCCCATTGTCATATATATCTGCCGATAATTCCGGAGGTGCAATTTCTAAAGCTTTAAGCACGGCCTCTTCAATTTTAGAAACCGATTTGTCAATAGCAAACGCAACTTCTGAATATGAAAGCTTTATTACTTTAGGAATACCTGTCATGAGGTCACGTCCTCTTATATCGAAATCTTCAGGGCCTTCATCCAATTCTGTCAAAGCTGAACCAACATGGATTTTAACTTTCTCTGCGGTTCTTTCACCAATCAAAAGATTATGCTGTCTTCGCATATAATCCAATATGTCTTTATTAAAAGCATCGCCGGCAACCCTTATTGATTGATCGCAAACAATCCCCGAAAGGGCTATCACAGCAATTTCAGTAGTACCTCCCCCAATATCAACAATCATACTTCCAATTGGCCTCTCAATGTCAATGCCAATACCAATAGCAGCAGCTATAGGTTCGTGAATCATATAAACTTCTTTTGCTCCTGCGTGTTCTGCCGAATCTCGTACGGCTCTTTTCTCAACCTCAGTAATTCCAGAAGGTATACAAATGATCATTCTATGAGACTTTGGAAAAATACTTTTCCTGTCCTTATCAATCATTTTAATCATACCACGAATCATAGATTCTGCAGCCTGAAAATCAGCAATCACACCATCTTTAAGGGGACGAATGGTTTTAATACTCTCATGAGTCTTTTCATGCATTTGCATCGCTTCTCTACCGATGGCTATCACTTTATTTTTTGCCTTATCTATTGCAATAATTGATGGTTCATCAACTACAACTTGATCTTTGCTGATGATAAGCGTGTTAGCAGTGCCAAGATCAATGGCTATATCACTCGAAAAGAAATCGAAAATCCCCATAATTACTTTTAGATCTATTGTTTATATCGATTGGAAGCGCACAAATTACAAACAAAAAATGTTCCGATCAACATTATTATATATACAATTAAATAATTAAAAATTTTAGTGCTTAAAATGACGCGTTCCAGTCATAACCATAGCCATTTCATTTGCGTCACAATAATCTATTGACAGTTGATCTTTGATAGACCCTCCCGGTTGAATTACTGTTTTCACACCTGCATTATTTGCGATCTCTACGCAATCTGGAAAAGGGAAAAAAGCATCTGATGCCATAACAGATCCTTTTAATTCCATGCCAAAACTTCCAGCTTTCTCGATCGCTTGATTCAATGCATCCACCCGACTAGTCTGACCAGTACCACTTGTCAGCATCATATCATTATTTGCTAATACAACCGTATTCGATTTTGTGTGTTTACAAATTTTTGATGCAAAAATCATTGCTTCGATTTCATTGTCGGTTGGCGCAACTTTAGTCACAACGGTTAAATCTTCTTTCTGGTCACTTTTCAAATCAGCATCTTGAGCAATCACTCCATTCAAAAGAGTTTTAAATTGCGACTGAGATGGTTCAATAGATTTGATTTCTAATATAATTCGATTCTTTTTTGATTTTAAAAGTTCAAGTGCATCATCTTCAAAAGAAGGCGCGATTAAAACCTCACAAAATAATTTGTTGATTTCTTCTGCAGCCATCAAATCAATTCTTTGATTTGTAATCAAGACACCACCAAAAGCTGAAATATTGTCCGATGACAATGCTCTAAGGTAGGCTTCCTTAACCGTGGACCCTTTTGCCACACCGCATGCATTAGTATGTTTTATAATTGCAAATGCAGTCTCCCCTTCAAACTCCCTAATAAGGCTCACAGCAGCGTCAACATCTACCAGATTATTATAGGACAACTCTTTGCCATTTTTCTTCTCAAATAATTCTTCTAAATCACCATAGAAGGTTCCTTGTTGATGAGGGTTTTCACCATATCTAAGCACTTTAGCATTTCTTACACTTTGCTTGAAGGAAGAAATATTCTCAGTTTCATTAAAATAATTAAAAATCGCTGAGTCATAGTGAGATGAAATGTCAAAAGCCTTGGCGGCAAAATTCTTTCGCTGTGCAAGGGTAGTTTCGCAAGATTGTGAGGACAACATTTCTATCGTATCATTGTATTGTTCCATAGAAGAAACAATTAATACATCGTTGTAATTTTTGGCTGCTCCTCGTATAAGAGATATTCCACCAATATCAATCTTCTCAATTATATCAGCCTCTGAAGCACCACTAGCCACTGTTGCTTCAAAAGGGTACAAATCTACAACCACCAAATCTATATCAGGAATACCATGTTCTGATTTTTCGGCTTTATCAGAATCATTTTCTCTTCGGTTCAAGATGCCACCAAAAATCATTGGGTGAAGTGTCTTTACTCTCCCGGAGAAAATAGAAGGATATTTAGTTAGATCTTCAACAGGTGTAACGGACACGCCCATTTCCTCGATAAATTTTTGAGTGCCTCCAGTGGAATAAATCTGGACATCGTTAGCGGCAAGAACTTTTACTAAATTATCAAGATTGTCTTTGTGAAAGACTGAAATTAATGCTGATTTGATTTTTTTTGAACCCATTTTTTCTCATTAAAAAATAAGCAGCAAAAGTACTTATTTAATTCAGAGAGCTGTAAAAAGTATTCGATAAAGATTGAATTATATCCAGATTATGCTACAATATATTCTTCAATAGTGCTTGGAAAAAATTGATGCTCCAATTCATGAATTTTTGAAGCTAATATTTCAGGCGTATCGCTGCTTTTTATTTCTACCGTTTTTTGATTGAGTATTCTTCCATTATCATATATTTCATCGACCAAATGGATTGTAATTCCGCTTTGTTTTTCGTCATTAGCAATGACTGCCTGATGTACCTTATCGCCGTACATCCCTTTTCCTCCATAATTGGGTAAAAGAGCAGGATGAATATTTATTATTCTGTCCTTATAAGCAGCTATTAAATTTTTTGGGATGAGCCAAAGAAATCCTGCCAGTATGATGTAATCTATGTCATTAGATTCCAATAGATCTAAAATACTCGTTGAATCATACAATTCCCTCCGGTCAAAAAATTTTGACTTAACATTAAACTTTTCGGCTCTTGTAAGTACATAAGCATCTGACTTGTTGGACAAAACCAACGCAACTTCAATCAGATCACTGTTTTCAAAGTACTTCATAATGGCTTCAGCGTTAGTACCACTTCCTGAAGCTAAAATTGCCAACCTTTTTTTATTCATGCTAAAATTTTAAGAGTATCATGCTCGATATTCCTGCAAGGATAATCCACTTACAGTATTTACTCAAAAAGCTAAAATGCTTTTTTGTATCTGCTTTACTCAATAGATAAGTAAAATGTGTAAACGGCAAAGTCAAAAGCATGAAGTAATAGTTCAAAATCGTATAATTTACTGTGCCCATTATGAAAATCATGGCACCAATGTAAACGACAATCAGAAAATATAGAACCCATTTAGTTTTCCTGATTCCGAATAACACAGGTAAAGATTTACTGCCAAAAGAGGCATCCCCATGCACATCTTCAATATCTTTAATTACTTCTCGAATCAGGTTGATACCAAAAGCAAAAAATGCATACATAAAGAGTAATAAGTCAGATGATCGAAAATAGATACCTATTGTCAATAATGTTGCGCCTGTAAGTAATGCAACAACGAAATTTCCCACAAAAGGCAATCTTTTTAGTTGGTTAGAATAAAGCCATAATAAGAATGCCGCCACCAAATTGACAAGCCCAATCCAATAGGATACAACTAAGCCCAAAAGTATACCAACACTATTAAATGCCAAATGGGCCAGCATCACCTGTCTTCTTTTAATTTTATTTCCAACTATCACCTTATGTGGTTTGTTGATTAGATCGATTTTCACATCATAATAGTCGTTAATGTAATAACCTGAAGCAGATATAATTACTGTACTCAAAACCATTATGAAAAAATTGAAATCATTAACAATTTCTAAAACTGAACTGTTCTTCTCTATGAGAAAGTAAGCCGAGAAGTATTGCGTAATAATAATAATGACGAGGTTATTAACTCTACTAAGCTTGAGGGCATTAAAGAATAGACGCAAAGGATGTCTAAATTTCATGAAACTAAATTAATTAGCACTTAGCAACTTTCTAAGTTGGCTTATTTCAATACTTGGTTCATTCATGATTGTAGTATCCGTTCCGATTTCAATTGCATTATACTTCCAACTGTATTTTGAACGGGAAATTTCTTTTATGTCCATACCGTTCGAAATTAGTGAGTAAGCGATCAAAAGTACTTCTTCATTTTTCACAGAGTCTCCATAAAAAATTGCATTAGATGAATGACCTTCCAAACCCGTTGATGCCCTTTCATGAATGTAGTATCCAAATTGTTTTAAATTATAAACATTTTTTAAATCCAAAGGCTTAGCGTAATACCTGATAACAGGGCGATTCTCACGTAAATTTCTAGTTCCTATAAATTCATCTATTAAAGTTGAAAAGTACAAAGAATCACTATTTGGTTGATCAACAGAAGAGGTTTCTTTATTGTTGGTTACAAATTTTGTACCTATGACGAGAGAATCGACCAATAGCGTATCCGCATCTTTAAGTTGTGTTGCATATAAACTCGAATCTGATTTTAATTGTGTTGATGCTTCCTGAAAATTATCAATCTCGATTTTAGCCGGAATATCATAAATCAAAACGATTTCTTTATTGTGTTCTGGAATAATTAGACTAATGTCTTTTAGAAAAAAATGCAGTATCAAAATTGCCACTACAATTGACAATACAAAGAGTGGGCTGTGATAAGAATTTTGACTTTCTTCTTCCATGGACAATTGCTATTTAAATATGCTTTTTTTCATCTTGATGCACATATTCTGTAATAGTTTGATCGATGTTGCATAGTAGGCAAGATCATTTAAATTTAATACATTGTTGAAGAATGTGCAAAATGCGTTTTGATTGGCCGAAAATTTTATATTTTTGAACTGATATACATAATTTATCAGTATTTTCAGTTATCTATTGATTAACCATTACAACCAAATTGAATTGAGATGAAAAAACTTTTACTTGTTATTGTAATTTTTTCACTTTCGTACTCCGCTAGCGCTCAGGAATTGAAAACATTTAAAGATGAGCGAGACGGGAAAGTCTATAAGAGCGTAAATGTCCAGATCCCACTTGAAGGCGGTATATTTATTGAAAGAGAATGGATGGCTGAGAACTTGAATTATAAGACAGAAGGTTCTGTTTGCTATAAAAACTATGAAGCCTATTGTGGAAAGTATGGCCGGTTATATAATTGGGTAGATGCTAAGACTGCATGTCCAAAAGGTTGGCACTTATCGACTCAACTTGAATGGCAAGAATTGATGCTTGGATTTGGAGGATATAAGAAAGCTGGTGACGCATTAAAAGAAGATGGTGTAAGTGGTTTGCATATTATAATGTCTGGATTTTCTAATGAAGAAGGTCAATTTAGTGATATTGGCAAAACGGCTCATCTTTGGGATGCTGAATTGGGAGACAAAAGAACCGCAGGATTAATATCTCTTTATGCAGATTACGCTGAAGTCTCGCATATTGTAATCAGCGCTCAAAACCTTAATAGCTGCCGTTGCGTCAAAGACTACTAGTAGTATTCTGGAGCTAGATAGTTAGGATAAATTTTCATATGGTGCTTTTTGACTTTTTCATAAAGCACTTTTCTGAATTCCATTATGTTTTGCTTCTTGGTCGCCGATATGAATATATTGGTTGATTTATTTGTGGTAACATCAATTCCTGATGTAAACTCAAAGTTTCCTTCCTCAGCAGAAGAATCAAGTTGATCTATTTTGTTATAGGCAACTATAACTTCGTTTTCGCCAGCACCAATTTCAATCAAAGTATCATTCACTACTTGCATGTGTTCCTCAAATGACGGATGCGAAATGTCCACGACATGAAGTAAAATGTCCGCCTCTCTAACTTCGTCAAGTGTAGATTTGAATGATTCAATTAAATTATGTGGCAATTTTCTAATGAATCCAACCGTGTCGGACAATAAGAATGGTACTTGATTTATCACTACTTTTCTAACCGTTGAATCGACTGTTGCAAAAAGCTCATCTTTAGCATAAATGTCTTCCTTACAAAGCATTTTCATGATTGTAGACTTTCCAACGTTTGTATAACCAACTAACGCTACACGAACTACATTACTCCTAGATTTTCGTCTTGTTTCCCCTTGTTTATCAATTTTCACCAACTTCTTCTTCAAAACAGAAATTTGATCGCGAATCATCCGTTTATCTGTTTCTATCTCCTTTTCACCTGCTCCTCCTCTAGTCCCGGTACCACCTCTTTGACGCTCCAAGTGCGTCCACATCCTAGTCAATCTTGGCATTAAATATTGAAAACGAGCCAATTCAACTTGTGTTTTGGCCTGCGCGGTTTGCGCCCTTTTAAGAAAAATATCTAAAATCAATAAACTTCTATCGTATATTTTAATCTCTAATTCTTTCTCAAGATTCCTTAATTGAGAGGGAGTTAGATCATCATCAAAAATTATTACATCAACTTCCTTATCAATGATAAAAGCTCTTATCTCTTCCAATTTCCCTTTCCCAACAAATGTTCGAATGTCTGGCCTATCCACTTTTTGAACAAAAGATTTCAGCGTTTTTATTCCCAAGGTACTCGCCAAAAATTCGAGCTCCGCTAAATATTCATCTGTTTTAGAAAATTGATTGCCTTTATCTGCCAATGCAACTAAAACAGCTCTTTCTTGTTCGTTTTTAGTTAAATAATAATCACCCATCCAACACTATAATTTTTATGCAAAATTGATCAATTATTAGGATTTAAATTAGATTTACTGACAATCCTTTCAATACGCTCAATGCGCATAGCAATTACCATCAATACTTCTTGGAATATATTCAATTTTAGGTCTGGATTAATACAGGCACTTTTAGCAGCTGGTTATGAGGTGTATGCAGTTGCTCCTTACGATAGCTATACTGCCAAACTAGAAGAATTAGGCTGTAAATATGTGCCCATTAAGATGCAGAATACGGGTGTCAACCCAATGAAAGACATAAAACTTATTTTTGATTTAAAGAGAATTTATAAAAATATCAATCCGGATGTCATTCTGCAATTCACAATAAAACCAAACATATATGGCTCAATGGCAGCACATCGTTTAGGAATACCTGTGATTAATAATGTGAGTGGACTAGGAACAGTCTTTCTGTCAAAGAGTGTATCCTCATATATTGCAAAAACCTTGTACAAACTTTCTTTTAAAAATGTGCCTTTGGTTTTTTTTCAAAATGAAGATGATAAAAATGATTTTCTCCAGGAAATTCCTTTAGAAACACTCAATTATGACTTGCTGCCTGGGTCAGGTATAAACCTTAGAAAGTATACACCACAAGAAAGAATGAACAATTCTACAGAATTTCAGTTTCTCATGATTGCCCGAATTATTATTGAAAAAGGAATACGAGAATATGTGGAAGCAGCCAAAATTGTGAAAGAAAAGAATCCAAATACAAAATTTTTAATTTTAGGCCAATTAGACCCCGGTCACAAAAGAGGCATTTCAATTGACGAATTTGACCAATGGACAAAAGAAGAAGTCATAGTTCATCTTGGTGAAACAGATGATGTCAAAAATATTATAGCGTCTTCTGATTGCGTTGTTCTTCCTTCTTACAGAGAAGGTACACCACGTACTTTACTAGAAGCAGCAGCCATGGGAAAACCGATTATTACATCTAACGTTCCTGGTTGTAGGGAAGTAGTTCGAGACGAATTCAATGGTTTGTTATGCAAGGTAAAAAGCGCCTCCAATTTGGCCGAAAAAATGATTCAGATGGAAAATTTGAGCTCAAAGGCACTTGCTAAAATGGGTGAAAATGGAAGAAAACTTGTTGAAGAACGTTTTGATGAAAACATTGTCATTGAAAAATATCTAAAACAGATATCGAATTTTATAAAACAAAAGGCCGTGTAGTACATTTGTTCTGACTAATTTGCTGCCTAGAACATAAAATAGGGCCACCTGGAAAAATTTTGCTCTAATTTTATCAATGTGAAAAATACCAATTATTACTTCTTTATTTTCTCAATTCTAATATTGTTGGCTTCATGCAAGGCTTACAAACAGGACATAATGTTCAAATTAGATGATGATTTTACTGAAGAAGACTTATCAGTAGCGGTTTCTAAAGCTGAAAGAAATTATATAATTCAAGTAAATGATCGATTAACGCTTGATGTATATACCAATAAGGGAGAAAGAATAGTTGACCCCAACAATGAACTAATTCAAGCAGGAAACCAAAATCGACAGAGACAAGAGGATCTAACCTACTTAGTAAAAATTGATGGCACTGCTAAATTTCCAATAATCGGCCAAATTGATTTGGACAGCCTTACACTCGATCAAGCCGAAACATTGCTTCAAGAAAAGTATGATGACTACTACAAGGATTCATTTGTGAAATTGGATTATGGCAACAAACGAGTTGTTGTTCTTGGCGCAGTTGGTGGTCAGATAATTCCTCTGACAGACGAAAATTTAAGCATAGTAGAAATAATAGCACTTTCTGGCGGTATAGAAATGGGCGCTAAGGCCCAAAATATCAAATTGATTCGTGGAAACTTAAATAAACCAGAAGTTTATCAAATCAATCTTAGTACAGTTGATGGAATGCGACAATCAGCAATGCCAGTTGAACCTGGTGATATAATTTATGTTGAACCTTGGAGAAGACCATTCTTTGAAATACTCAAGGATATTACTCCTGTCATGAGTATGATCACCAGTACCTTGGCGCTTATTTTAGTCTTGCAAAATTTATAGAAATTGAATCCACGCAACATACACATATTGCAAGATAGTGGTCAGAACAAACCTCAAGAAGATGAAAATCCTCTTGACAATATTGACTTTGACAAAATCCGTCAAGTCGTATTAAAAGGACTTCCTTGGGTAATTGCTATTCTGATAATTACCAATACGTTAGCCTTTCTTTACCTCAGATATACCAAACCCATTTATAGTTCTGAATCTATTCTCAAACTTGACATCAAAAGTGATGCAGGCATGTTAGGGCTTCAAAACCCTATTGCCAATGATATCAAAGGCATATCTGGTGAAATAGAAATTCTAAAATCCAGGTTGTTCTTTAGTAAAGTAGTGGATGCTGTGGATTTAAATGTGTCCTATTATCATCCAGGAAGAAGTCATCTTGTGGATGAAAGATATGGCAATTCTCCTTTTCTAGTTAAATACACTTACGTTAGCCCAACATTAAAAGACAGGCAAATTGAATTAGACATCGTATCTGATTCTGAATATTTAATCTCATATGATCAAGTTGTTAAGAAAAAATACAAATTCGGAGAAAGGATAAAGACAGAACAATTGGATTGCGTTATTGAAAAGACCAGACATTTTGATTCTCAAAAGAATGCCGTTGATTTCTATTTTATAATAAATAGCAAAGAATCATTGATAGACTATCTCTCAAGAAACGTATCAGTTCAGCCACTAAATTTGAACGCCAATACTATAAAAATATCTTTCTCTGACAATAGTCAGTTGAAAGCACAGAGGATGGTTCAAGCAATTGACACCATTTATCTGACTTATACTAGAAATGCAAAGAATCTTGCTGGAGAGCAAAAAATCGATTTTCTTAATTCTCAAATGTCCAAAACCGCTCAAGAATTAGAAGAATATGAAGAATATTTTGAAAAATTTACAATCAAACATAGAACCACGGATTTAGCAAAGGATTTAACCACCACTATTGTTATGTTAAATCAGCTGGACTCTCAAAGGTTCGTTTTGAGAAGTCGTGTTACGAGTATTGAATTAATCTCGGATCAAATAGAGAAAGATCAGCCTATAAGCGCATCAAATATTCCAGAAAGGTTCTCACAAGTCGTTGGCAATTACGACAACCTGATGAAGGAACGAGAGTTAAAGTTGAGAAACTACAATGAAAACACTCAGGTAATCCAGCAAATAGATCACCAAATAGAATTAACTAAACGTTCGATCCTTACATCTTTAAAAACATATCGTTCCGATTTGATTAAACGACAAGAAGAATTAAAAAGAAATAGATTAAGGTTGGAAAATAATTTTGTAGAACTCCCTTCAAGAGGCACCTCTTATAATAAGAATAGGAGACTTTACTCACTTCAAGAGGAATTTTACTTCTCTATGATAAAAACTAAGATAGAATTAGAAATAGCCAAAGCAGGGACTGTCACAAACTTTGTTGTCTTATCTCCTGCGTCATTTCCACAAGTTCCAATTCACCCTAGGAAAATTCTCATTTACGGAGCAGGGATGGCAGCTGGCCTAGTCATTAGTTTTGTGTTTTTGGCACTTAGCTATCTGCTACATGATAAAATTACAAGTCAGAAAGAATTAGAAAGATTGATTAGTGCCCCGATACTTGGTGTAGTGCCTAAGTACATGAAGGAAAAGCTCGAAATGACGAGATTAGTTGTCAACAACAATCCAAAATCATCAATTAGTGAATCCCTTCGAGCTATTCGTACCAATATGGATTTCCTTTCTCCAGACAAAGAGGCGAAAATGGTTTCTATCACATCTACTGTGAGTGGGGAAGGAAAAACATTTATTGCTGTAAATTTAGGAGCCATATTCGCCTACTCTGGGAAAAAAGTTGTGATTGTTGATTTGGATATGAGAAAACCCAAAGTTCATAAAGCATTCCAAGCCGAACAAAGTAAAAAAGGAATTAGCACGATTTTGATAGGACGGCATAAAATGAAAGAATGCCTGCAACAATCGGATGTTGAGAACCTAAACTTTATACAAGCTGGAACAACACCTCCAAACCCATCAGAACTTATTTTGAGTAGCCATTTCGATGAACTGTTAGAAACTTTAAAAAAAGAGTTTGATGTTGTAATATTGGATACACCTCCAGTAGGATTAGTCACCGATGGAATACTGGTTATGAAAAAATGTGATCTCCCTATCTATGTAGTAAGATCGGAATATTCAAGAAAATCCTATGCCAAAGCTGCACAGCGGTTAATACAAAATAACCATTTCAATCACATTTCTGTGATCCTTAATTCCGTTAGAAGCAAGGGACAATATGGTTATGGATATAGCTATGGCCAAGGTTACTATGATGATGATGGGCCAAAAGGCATATTAAACAGAATTTTTAATAGAAGTTAACGTGCTCGGTTGGTTCAAGGCTCCAGAAGTCAAGAATTTCTTAAAAGTTGATGTTCACTCACATTTGCTCCCAGGTTTAGATGATGGGGTAAAAAACATGGATGAAAGCTTAGCAATTCTCAAAAGCCTTAAGGCTCTTGGTTTTGACAAGATCATAACCACTCCACATATCATTTCTGGATATTATCCAAACAACCCTAGGAACATTGCAGAAAGCTTAGCATTGCTTAAAAAAGCACTTTCAGCAAATGACATAGACTTAAAAGTTGAAGCGGCAGCAGAGTATTATGTAGACGAACACTTTCTAAAACTTGTTGAAAAAAAAGATGAATTAGCCACATTTACCGGAAATCACATTCTAATTGAAACGGGTTTCATGACTAAACCGGTTTTTTTGAAGGAAATTATTTCTCAATTACTAATTAATGGATATCAACCAATTTTGGCACATCCGGAAAGATATGTTTATTTTCAACAAGACTATGAGGCTGTTGAAGATTTGAGAACAACAGGAATTAAGTTCCAACTAAACGCACTTTCAGTACTAGGATATTATTCTAGAGAGGCTAAAAAATTAGCAACCTACCTTATATCTCAAGGAATGGTGGAACTTATTGGATCGGACATTCATAATGAGAAACAACTTCAAGCTTATAAAACAGCGTTGCGTCACAGATTATTTCAACAGTGTGGGCAACTTCCCTTACTCAATAATGCATTATAAAAATTGAAATACAGATAAATCTCTCACGAAGATCATAATATGAAAATTAATCTATCTTTGCGAGTCAAAAATTTTAGCAAGAGATTGATGAAACAATATATTATTAAAAGAACCACACTATTATTCACATTTATCATTTCATTTGGTTCTTTATCATTTGGTCAGTTATCAACTGAAACAAAAAAGATGACGCCCGATCTGCCAGGTGAAATTCTAGTAGACTTTGGTTTCAATTTTGCTCGATCAGAACCCTCTGAAATGGATTTCAACTGGTTTAGATCAAAATCCCTTGGAGTCTATTTCGTCAAACCTTTTGACATTGGGAAAAACATGTCTTTCAGACCTGGAATAGGAATAAGCATGGAGAAATTAGGAACTACCGATGAGTACACAATTGGCTATGTTGAAAATACAGATGGATCAACATCTTTGGAGTTTGTACCTATTCCAGGAGATGTAACCAAAAGCCAATTAGCCTTGAACTTCATAGAAGTTCCGGTAGAGTTGAGATACAACTTTGGAGGTAATAAAGGAAAAGGGGGATTCTATTTAGGATTAGGTGGTGCCATTGGTTTTATGGTTGATGGTCACACTAAAACCAAGTATGAATATCTTGGACGCAAAATTAAAACCATGAGTTACGATGAATTCAGTTTTAATAAAACACGACTAGGAGTATCTGGAAGAATCGGATTCAGGGGTTTCGGACTCTTCTATAAATATTACTTTTCTGAAGTCTTTAATTCAGGAAGTCCAGCGGGCACAGAGGATTTAGCGTACTCTACCATCGGGCTCACGGTCTCTGGATTCTAAATTAAAAATAACAATACGCTAAAGCCCATTAGAAAACCTACTGCGGCTCCACCCCAAATTTCCTTCGGAGTATGCGCATCTAAATTTAGTCGTGCGCTCATTACAGTACCTGTAGCTATTAAAGCTAAAATTATTAAGTAATACATATTACTATTTGGCAATAGGAATAAAAGCGCAACTAGGTACCCAGTCAGGCCTGATAGACCCGCAGCATGTATACTTATTTTGAACCATATGGTTATGATACTCAACATCAGAATCAAAACAACAGTAGAAATGAAAATCAGCGCCACAATTTCATTGACATGAATTTTGAAAATAAACATATAGGCGGTCATTCCATAAAAAACAGAGATGAAGAAAAATGGCATTACTCTTTCTTCTCTAGATGCCATTGAAAATGTTTTAATTGACCCTAAATTTTTCAACATGACTATACTTAAAACTGGAATCAAAAAAGTCGTGAAAAACAAAAAAGGAATTGCTAATAATGGAAATGGCTTGATGATTTCTGGGGACGCATAATAGAGCATAAGAAATGTTATTGAAGGCATCAATAACGGATGAAAAACAATACTCAATACCTTACTAACAGTTCTACTCACTTTAATTCTTTTCTCAATCGTGCAACTGGAATATTTAGTTGCTCTCGGTATTTAGCAACTGTTCTTCTAGCAATACTGTAGCCCTCTCCTTTCAATAGCTTCTCCAATTTATCATCCGATAAGGGCTTTGATTTACTTTCCTCATCAATGAATTTCTTAAGTTTAAGTTTGACCTCTCGACTACTTACGTCTTCTCCAGAATCCGTTGCTATTCCTTCTGAGAAAAAATATTTTAATGGATAGATTCCAAATTCAGTTTGAATTGATTTGCTATTGGCTACTCTAGAGACTGTAGAAATATCCATATGGATTATTTCCGCAATATCCTTTAGAATCATTGGCCTAAGTTTGCTTTCATCACCATCAAGGAAAAAGTCATATTGATATTTAATAATTGCGTTCATCGTATTTAACAATGTATTTTGACGCTGTCTGACGGCTTCAATAAACCATTTTGCCGCATCCAATTTTTGTTTGACAAAACTCACGGTCTCCTTGAGCTTTTTATCTTTTTTATCGCTCTTGTCATAACTTTGAAACATATCTGAATAAGAACGACTTACCCTTAGTTCAGGTGCATTTCTTGAGTTCAAAATGAGGTCTAACTTACCGTCATCATTTTTCAGTATGAAATCAGGCATCAAGTATTGTGTTTTGACCAAACTATCGCCTATCCCTCCTGGCTTTGGGTTAAGGTGAGTTATGATGGTGACAGCTTCTTTAAGCTCTTCTTCACTTATATTTAGCTTCTTAATTATTTTATCGTAATGCTTTTTCGTAAACTCATCAAAACAATTATTTACAATTTTGAGAGCATGCTTTATTTCTGTAAGCTCTTCGTCTCTTCTTTCCAATTGAATCAATAGACATTCTTTGAGATTCCTTGCAGCTATCCCTGGAGGGTCAAAATGCTGAATCTTATATAGCACTTCTTCCAATTCGTCTTCAGATGTCTCAATATTTTGTGAAAATGCCAAATCGTTGACTATGGCTTCCAAATCGCGACGTATATATCCATCTGTTTCAATACTACCTATTAGCTGTCGTCCAATGGACTCCTGAAGCTCATTTAACTTCAAAAACCCCAATTGAGAAACCAATTGTTCTTGAAGTGAAGACCCTGAAGAAATAGGAATTTCTTTCGTTTCTTCTCCAGAATTTCCGTCCCCTTGCATTTTATAACCTGCAAAATCGTCTTGATCCAAATAATCATCAAGATCCAGTTCATCACTGCTATCATCCTCTAATTCGGTTTCCTCCGTTTCCTCTACCTGATCCTCTTTCCCCTCTTCCAAGGCTGGATTAACTTCCATCTCCTCTTTGATTCGGGCTTCTAATTCAGCTGTAGGCACCTGCAACAACTTGATAAATTGAATTTGCTGAGGAGATAACTTTTGTCCTAACGACTGAATTAAATTTAGCTTTTGCATTTAGATCTTTAGAATTAAACTAGTCAAATTTATCTTATTTACGTCTAATATTCGTTTCGAATTCTTGAAATTGAATAAATGAATTATTTTTCTGTAATAAGCGTTAGAGACAAAATTATAATTATGAGGATAGGAATAATAATTACACTATTAATTGCACCTTTTTTAGCTAATTGCTCAAGCCTAAATCCACAAACTGCTGGATCCAAGCCACCAAGCCATGCTATTTTTGACAACTTACTAAAGGATAATGTTGACAACAATGGCTTGGTTAACTACAAAGGGATAAAGGCAGGTGAAACTACACTTGATGAATACCTTAGAATAATCAGTGAAAATGGACCTAATGATAAAAATTGGAAAGAAGAAGAGAAATTAACTTACTGGATAAATGCCTATAATGCTTTTACAATTAAATTAATATTGAAGTATTATCCTTTGAAAAGCATTAAAGATATTGGTTCCGCGATTCAAATTCCTTTCGTCAACACAGCATGGGACATCAAATTCATTAAAATTGGTGGTGAGGAACTATCACTCAATAATATCGAGCATAGTATTATTCGTAAGAATTTTGAAGAACCTAGAATTCACTTCGCATTAGTCTGTGCTGCCAAATCTTGTCCAAAATTAAGAAATGAAGCATACTCATCCACTGACTTGGATAATCAATTGACTGATCAAGCAAGGTCATTTTTATCAAACTCTTCTAAAAATCAAATCACTAATTCTAAAATGAAACTTTCAAAGCTGTTTAGCTGGTATGGAGCTGATTTTACTAAAAATGGAAGTCTTATAGAATACTTAAATCAATATGCTCCTGTGAAAATCGATAAGAAGGCAGATAAATCTTTTATGAGTTATGATTGGTCCCTCAATGAGCAATAATTCAATTCATTGCCTTAACCTGCTCATCTAATATTCTAATTCCTTCTGAAAAAGATTTAGGCTCGTAATCTAAAACAGATCGAGCCTTATCTAAAACAAAGCCCGTTTTTGCTGGTCGTTTCGCTGCCTGTGAGAACATGGAGCCATCTACCTTTGTGATTAACGATTTATCTAGGTTAAAATAATCACATGTTTCCATAGCCATATCAAAAGGCGTCATCATGTCTTTTCCTGAAATGTTAAAGACTCCTGTAGGTCTCTTTTTAGCTATTAAATAACAGCCCATCGCAAGGTCTTCTGCAAGTGTGGGAGTACGCCATTGATCGTCAACTATTTTTAGCTGTTTGCCATTTTCCAAACTTTCTTTGACCCACAATATGATATTTGAACGACTCATACCCGGAGTTATTCCGTAGACCAATACTGTTCTTGCAATCGCCCATTTTACTTCTGATTCTTTTAAAATTTTCTCAGCATCCAACTTACTTTCTCCATAATAACTTAATGGATTAGGTTCTCCTTCTTCCTTGTATGGACCAGATTCACCATCAAAAATAAAATCTGTGGAAAGGTGTACTAAGAAGGCGTTGTTTGTTTTACATGCTTGAGCCAAATATTGAACTGCATCAACATTGAGTTTTCTGCAAAGTTCCTTATCCGTTTCACATTGATCCACATTAGTCATGGCTGCAGTATTGATCACTACGTCTGGCTTCATCAACTCAATGACTTCTGTAACTTGCTGTTCATTCGTGATGTCCATTTGACTAAAACTAAATTTCGAATCAAGGTAATTGATACGGTTTTCAGAATGCGCTGTAGCAATTACTTCCTCTCCATTCTCAATTAACAACTTGACAAGCTTTTGACCCAAAAGGCCATTGGATCCAGTGATGAGAATTTTCATATGCTAATAAATAGAGTTCAATTCGAGAATTAACGGAACGGCAAACTTAGAAAAAATAAAATTTCTTATATTCGTTCCGATCTTAAATTGATTACTTCATGTAATGAAAATATGATTCGAAAGAAGCATGAGCGATAAAAAAAAATTCAACTATTTAAGTTTTGAGACACTGCTTTTAGTTCTCTCTATCTATGTGGTAATAGAGCTATACATCAGTACTGTGCTAAATTACCCTGCGAATGTCCAGCAGATTTTGGAATGGATAGACTTTGGTATTTGTATGCTGTTTCTTTATGATTTTTTCACGGGAATTTGGCGGTCTGAAGACAAATGGCGGTATTTCCGAAATCACTGGATTGATCTTATTTCGTCCATTCCCACTGTAGGTTTTCTCCGAATTGGCAGGGTCGTAAGAGTCATAAGAATTTTAAGGGTACTAAGATCGGCGAAGTATATTGTAAATTTTTTCAATAGAAAAAACTCTTTTAACACATTCAAGAACTTAATCTTCATAAGTATATTGATTATCTTTTTGTTCACTTTGAGTTTTTACCATGTTGAGAAAAATGTAAATCCTTTTATTGATAGCATGTCTGATAGTCTTTGGTGGACTACAATTACGACTATCACTGTTGGTTTCCTTCAAGATGTTCCTCCGGTGACAGTAGAAGGAAAATTTCTCAGTGTTGCTCTAATTTTACTAGGCATGATCATGTTCTCTACGCTGACCGGGACCATCACAGATTATTTTATTGAAGATGAAGATATCCAGGAAGGAATTGACAAAATGTCTAAAAAGGTCGACATGCTTGAGCAAAAGCTAGATCAGATTACAGAGAAATTGGATCAACTCAATAACAAATAACATCTCCATTTTGGAATGAGCAAAGAGCGAATAAAATTCGATGCCTCCGAATACTTAGAAAGGATAAAATGCCCTTTAGAAATAAAGCCTACTCTATCTTATCTAAAAAAACTTCACAGGCAACACATGTTGCATATTCCATTTGAAAACCTTGACAATTTTCTTGGTCAACAAGTGATATTAGACATGAAACGGGTTTATAAAAAGATAATCCTTCATAATAGAGGTGGGTTTTGTTATGAACTCAATGGTCTTTTTTACTACTTACTCAAGGCTCTTGGTTATCAAGTGACTATCATGTCTGCTAGGGTTCATTCCATCTCAAGAGGACTAGGACCTGAGTTTGATCATATGACCCTACTTGTAAAATTGGAAAATGATTTTTATCTGGCAGATGTAGGTTACGGCATTTCTTTTAAAAGCCCATTAATTATTAAACCAGATCAATTACAAATGGATTTCAACAGCTACTATAAAATTGAAAAAAGTGTGGATGATGTTTTCACAGTATTGTCCTCTAATGACTCGCAATCATTTATTAAAGAGTATGACTTTGATTTAACCAGTAGGTCTTTAGTTGAATTCATTGACATGTGTGAGTTTCACAATAGAAACAAAGATTCGCATTTAACAAAAGAAAGGTTTATTACGAAAGCATTTAAAGAAGGTCAAGTCACACTTACTGATACAAAACTGACAATTACCAGTCTCGGGAAAACTGAAAAATATGCAATCCGAAATTTGGATGAATTTAAAGTGAAACTTTTCGAATATTTTAAAATTCGATATAGAGCTATCGTTTAAGCGCATTCCACAGCACCTCTACAGGATGTAACGCTATTTTACTAGTTCCATCTTTTATTTGATGCCGGCAACTTGTACCTGGAGCAGCTATAATCACATCTCCTCCAGCTTCTCTGACCTTAGGGAATAAAACGAGCTCACCAATCTTCATAGAAGTATCATAATGGTTTTTTTCATAACCAAATGATCCTGCCATGCCACAACAACCTGAAGGAATCATTTCGACTTTGAAATTCATTGGAATTGATAGAGTATCCTTTAACATTTGTAAAGACGACAGTGCCTTTTGATGGCAATGCCCATGAACCTTGACTTCTTTTTCTTCCTCGGTAAAATCAGATGCATTAATATTTCCTCTTCGATACTCTCGTGCTATGAATTCTTCTATAGTTAGTGAGACATCAGCCATATGATTTGCTTGATCTCCTAATTCTTCATCACACAAGTCAGGATATTCATCCCGAAATGTCAAAATAGTGGATGGCTCAATGCCAACTAAAGGAGCTTCATTGGTAACTATAGGTGAAAGTAATTTAATATTTTCATTACAAGATTTTTTAGCTCTTTTGATCATGCCTTTGGACATCAATGCACGACCGGAAGAAACCTGTTTCGGAATTAGTACTTGATAACCTAATTCATCCAAAAGTCGAATCGCAATGATCCCAATATCAGCATCCAGATAATCCGTGAACTCATCTGCAAAAAAATAAACCTTCTTCTTAGAATCCTGACTCTTCAAAGACTTATGATTTTTTTTGAACCATCCTTTCACAGTCTTCCCAGGTAATAGCGGCATGGACCTGTCCTGATGATAGCCCATAAATGTCTTTCCTAATGACCCCAATATTCTATTGCCAAAAACCATGTTGTATGCCCAAGGCACCTTAGCTGCCAACTTGGTGTTCATGGCATATTCACCCGTCAACCAAGTTTTCAATGGGACGCCATGCACATCATAGTATTGTTGTTGGAACTCACCTTTTAAACGTGCCATGTCAACATTTGACGGGCATTCCGACTTACAACCTTTACATGAAAGGCACAATTCCATCACTTCTTTGATCTCCTCGCTATCAAACCTATTTAGCTTCTCAGAATTAGTTAAAACTTCACGTAGAATATTTGCCCTTGCTCTTGTTGTATCCTTTTCGTTTTTTGTAGCCATGAAACTTGGGCACATGGTGCCTCCACTTCCTGCGGATTTTCTACAATCACCAGAACCATTGCAAAGTTCTGCAGCACGTAAAACACCTTGGTTTTTATCCCAATTAAAATAAGTTTCTAATTCTTCATCTCTCTGATTTGGTTCATATCTTAGACATGAATCCATGGGTGGAGTATCCGTAATCTTGCCTGGGTTAAATATGCCTTTTGGGTCCCATGCATGTTTTATTCTTTTAATCAGTTCATAGTTTTTCTTACCTATTTGCTCTTCTAAAAACTCTCCACGAAGACGCCCATCTCCATGCTCTCCACTTAATGACCCTTTATATTTTTTAACCAATTTGGAAATCTCTTCTGCCACTACTCTGAACATCCTATGACCTTCTTCAGTTTTCATATTCAGCACAGGTCGTAAGTGCAATTCACCAGAACCAGCATGAGCATAATGGACACAGCTCAGCTCATATTGTTTTAAGGTTTCATTGAATTCCCGGATATATTCTGGAAGGTCGTTTACATCTACTGCAGTGTCCTCAATCACGGGTTGCGCTTTGGCATCTCCTGGAATATTCGCTAATAGTCCTAATCCGGCTTTTCTCAAATTCCAGACTTTACCAATATCAGCCCCTTTTACAATTGGGTAGTGGTAACCCAATTTTTCATTTTTTAGATCTTCGATTAGCGCTTTGCTTTTTTTATCGACTTCATCCTCGGATGTAGCAGCTAATTCAATAACTAATATTGCTCCAGGGTCTCCTTCAACAAAAAATCTGTTTTTTTGTTGTTCAATATTTTCTTTGGTGCATTGAAGAATGATGTCATCCATCAATTCACTAGCATGAGGTTTATACTTAAGCCCTATCAAATTGGCTAAAAGAGACTCATGAATGGATTCACAGTGCACACAAACCAAAGCTTTATTCTTTGGTGGAATTGGGATTGTGTTAACCTTGATTTCGGTAATGAAAACTAAAGTCCCTTCAGAACCAGCGATTAACTCACAAAAATTGAAGTCTTTTCCGTCAGGATTGAATGGTTTATTTCTACTTAAAAGATCAACCGCATATCCGGTATTACGCCTTAGGATGGACGCTTTGGGAAACTCTTTTTCTATTTCTTTTTGATTCTCAATAGGAGTCAAAAGTTCATTGATATTTCTATACAACTCGCCTTCAAGATCATCTTGCTCAAGTTTGGTCTTAAATTCTTTAGGATTTAAACTGTTGACGGTCACTTCTGAACCATCTGAAAGAAACCCTTTGACTTCAATGAGATGATCTCTAGTGCTTCCATAAATAACCGAATTTGACCCACATGAATTATTCCCGACCATTCCTCCGATCATCGCTCGATTAGCTGTGGATGTTTCTGGACCAAAAAACAACCCAAATTTTTTCAAATGACGATTTAGATCATCACGTATTACACCCGGTTGTACTCTTACCCAACTTTCTTTTTGATTGACTTCAAGAACTTCTCTAAAGTTTTTTGAGACATCCACAACGATCCCACTACCCACTACTTGACCTGCCAGAGAGGTTCCAGCTGTTCTTGGAATCAATGATATTTGATGTTCATTTGCGAAAAGAATGAGCTTCCGAATATCATCTTGGTTTTTTGGAAGAGCTACTGCTAAAGGTAATTCTCTGTACGCAGATGCATCGGTAGCATAGAGTTTTCGTAAAGTCTCGCTCCAAATTAATTCTCCTTCGATGCTAGTAGCCAGTTTTTTAAGCTCGTTTTCCATAAGCTGCAAAATTATATTTTTATATGTATAATTGGTTGACTGAAATCATCTAGTTGAAGGAAAGTTGTTTTTATCTGACATTTTGTAATTTGAGGATTAGTATCTAATTTAATTCCTTATGAAAGAAGACGGTCCTCATCTCAAAAAATGGCAGCAAAAAATTCATAAAGTCATTTTCGGTTATTCGTCCTGGGAAGGAAAAGTATTTGACATAATACTCTTGGCTACTATTCTCGCGAGTATTTTAGTTGTAATGCTTGAAAGTGTTAAAGAAATAAATGATCTGTACGGACGAGAGATGCGAATCATTGAATGGGTGTTTACTGTTATGTTTTCGTTAGAATATATTGCTCGCATTTTGTCCTCCCCTCGGCCTCTAAAGTATATTTTCAGTTTTATGGGGTTAGTAGATCTGTTGTCATTAGTCCCAACCTATTTAAGCCTTTTTATTGACGGTACTCATGCACTTTCTGTGATTCGTTCTATTCGATTGATCAGGGTTTTTAGAATATTAAAACTCACACGATTTATGGGCGGGGCACAGCAACTTGGTGATGCACTTTGGCAGAGCCGTCATAAAATTATCGTCTTTTTAGGGTCCGTTCTATGTACCGTGGTTATTATCGGAACCTTAATGTATTTGATTGAAAGTCGAGAAAGTGGTTTTACAAGCATCCCTAGAAGTATATACTGGGCTGTAGTAACAATTACAACAGTAGGATATGGAGATATTGCTCCACAGACAACACTAGGTCAAACTGTTGCATCCATGTTGATGATCATAGGATATGCGATTATAGCTGTGCCTACGGGTATTGTTACGCAACAAATGATGCAAAGTGGTAAAAAAGCGACCATAATATGTTCTAATTGTGGTAGTTCAGAATTGCCTTCAAGCTCTAACTTCTGTATGACTTGTGGTTATAAATTGAAATAACATTCCTCTTTATTCACCCTTATTATTGGTTTGCTCGTTATAAAAAGACTAACAACTTCTGTCAGTATCTCCTTTAACAGGAATATTATAATAAATTTGCAATTGCAGTAATGACATATAATGTTTAAAAAGACATACATAACGATCGTTTCACTTACCCTTATTGTAGGACTATTTTCATTTTCCATTGAAGACAAGTACTTTGAGATCACAAAGAACCTTGACATTTTTGCTTCTCTTTATTCTGAAGTGAATAAGTACTATGTGGATGAAGTCAATCCCAATGAAATGATAAAAGTTGGCATTGACGCCATGTTAGAAAAACTTGATCCGTATACAGTATATATACCAGAAGATGCTATTGAAGATTTTCGTACAAATGCTACTGGAGAATATGGAGGTATTGGAATCTTGTCTAACAAAATCAAAGGACGTCATTTGATTCTTAACCTTTATCAAGACTCTCCTGCAGAGAAAAAAGGGATAGAAATAGGAGACGAAATAATCCAGATAGATGATCAATCCATTATTGAGATGTCTGATGAGGAAGCAGGAAAATTACTAAAAGGTCAGTCCGGCACAGAAGTTCGATTAACTGTGCTAAGAAATAAAAAGAAAACAATTGAATTCACTGTTCAAAGAAAAAAAATAACCATCCCCAACATCTCCTATAGCACAATGCTAGAGGAGAATGTAGGTTATTTCAAACTATCTGAGTTTACTAGAAGTGCTGGAGAAGATGTGAAAAAAACAGTGATAGAATTAAAAGAACAAGGTGCCAAAAATCTAATTATTGACCTCCGAGGAAATCCTGGAGGCCTACTCAATGAAGCGGTTAATATTTGTAACTTATTCGTCCCAAAAGGATCGAAGATTGTAGATACTAAAGGAAAAACTAAGGCCCAAAGTTTTTCATATGAAGCTAAAGAATCACCACTAGATTTAGAAATCCCAATTGCTGTACTGATAGATCAGCGAAGTGCTTCAGCTTCAGAAATTGTTTCTGGTGTTATTCAAGATTATGATCGTGGTATAATAGTTGGTGAAAAATCCTATGGAAAAGGCCTTGTCCAGGTATCCAGACCTCTTTCATTCAATTCTCAGCTAAAAGTAACTACCGCAAAATATTATATTCCAAGTGGACGCTGTATTCAAGCTTTAGATTACATTCATAAAAACGCAGATGGTTCCGCCGGAACGATGGCCGATTCCTTGAAAAAAGAGTTCAAAACATCGAATAACAGAAAAGTAATGGAAGGTGGAGGAGTCGATCCTGATATTAGTGTAAAAATTGCTGATAGATCTGCATTCGCGAAGAATCTATCGGAGAGTGGGTTAATCTTTGATTATGCTACTGAATACTTTTATAATCATGATAGCATTGCTTCTCCCAAATTATTTTCTATAACTGAAATTGAATATGAAGCGTTCAGTCAATGGATGAAATCGAAATCTTTCGAAAATAGTTCAAATGTAGAATCTGGACTAAAAATGCTTAGAGAGGCAGCAACTGCTGACAAAGCTTATCATGGCCTCATTCCAGAAATAGATGCCATTGATGATCAAATGAATATCATAAAATCGAATGGTTTAACCGATTTCAAATCAGAAATTAAATTACTTTTAGAAAAGGAAATCATAAAAAGGTATTATCTCACTTCTGGTTTACTAGAAGCAACTCTTGACAAAGACGAATTCATACAAGAAGCATTATTGTATTTAGGAGATGAAAACAAATATAGAAGTACACTTGGTGGGTAAATGTTGGTGATCCTTCATAAATTGATGTCCTATTAATTCTCAATCGATTATCGAAACTCTTGATCAAGTAAGTCTTCATTTCAACAAAGATTCACTTTTACTACTCAATGCATGCATAGCCTTTATCATGTTTGGAGTAGCACTCGAATTGAAAATAGCACATTTTAAACAGCTATTTCAAACACCTAAACCTATCCTTGTCGGCTTAGGATCACAACTGATTCTTATGCCCATGGTAACATTCGGGCTCATTTATATAATTGACCCAATACCTAGTGTTGCCTTAGGAATGATATTGGTGGCTTCTTGTCCGGGTGGAAATGTGTCCAATTTTTATACCTCTATGTCTAAGGGCAATGTTGCATTATCTGTTAGTTTAACAGCACTCGTATCCAGCATTGCTTTTTTCATGACTCCATTCAATTTTGCTTTTTGGGCTGGGATGTATAAACCGACAGCAGAATTATTAGAAAAAGTCGATATGAATATTTGGAATGTCATCACAACGGTGATTCTTATTCTAGCAGTTCCATTGACTTTAGGAATGATCTTTAATAACCATTTTCCGGAATTAACTAAAAAAATCACCAAACCCATCAAAAGGCTATCCATTATCATTTTTGCCGCCTTTGTTGTTTTCGCTTTGTCTGCTAATTTCGAACAATTTATAAATCACATTTTAGAAGTTATTGTTTTGGTATTCCTCCACAACATAATAGCGTTATCTACAGGTTTCCTGTCCGCCAAGGCTTTCAATTTATCTGAACAGGACAAAAGATCAATAACTATTGAAACAGGAATCCAGAATACAGGTATAGCCTTAGTAATAATTTTTGATTTTTTTGACGGACTTGGCGGAATGGCATTCATAGCTGCGTGGTGGGGAATTTGGCATTTAATTTCTGGTGCCGGAATATCTTGGTATTGGTCGAATCAGCGGTATTGAAATAATACAATTTATTCTTAGTTGTTGCATTTAATTTGTGTTTTTGATTAATTTCGTCTTTCCCTGTAAATACAAATATGAAAACTGAATTCATCTGGTACAATCCCGCAGAAAAAGAATACCAATTTGGTGAAAAAGAGGTTTATTTGGATATTCTAAAGAATAGCAACCAATCTCAAAATTTCGTTATTCTAGATAAGTTCTCTGACATCAATACAAGTTTTAGATCAAAACTTCTCTCTAGACTTAGATTTTTAAATTCACTAAGAAGATCTGACGCATTGGAGGTAATTTAGTCAACCTTAATTCAGTATTTCTTCGTCTACTTATAAGCCCTACCTATCTAATGAACTTTTCATTTCATCTAAAGGACGAATAATTGAATGATATTATCGAGGAATTCTTATGACTTGTCGAATACAATTCATATTGAATACCTGACTCATTATTATTGCTTTGTAACCTCAAGGTTATAAATCGATCTAATCAGATCAATCACCTGTGAGATCCGACAACTATATGGAAAGAACAGGTTAGTTTGAATGGAATTTCTAATAAAACACTTCTCTAAATGAGAGGTGTTTTATTTATTTTAATAGGGAAGCTGCTTCTTTCGCAAAGTAGGTTAGAATTATATCCGCTCCTGCTCTTTTCATTGACAATAAAGATTCCATCATTGCCTTCTCTTCATCAATCCAACCCTTTTCAGCTGCTGATTTAATCATGGCATATTCACCCGAAACATTGTACGCTGCTATTGGCAAATCAAAATTGGCCTTAAGTGATTTGATCACATCCAGATAAGCCAATGCCGGTTTAACCATTAAAAAATCAGCTCCTTCCTCCTTGTCTAATGCTCCCTCTATCAACGCCTCTCTTATGTTGGCTGGGTTCATTTGATAAGTTTTCTTATCACCTGACTTAGGTGCCGAATCTAAAGCATCTCTGAAAGGGCCATAGAATGCGCTTGCATATTTAGCAGTGTAGGACATGATGGATGTATTCTGATAGTCATGTTCATCCAACAGATTCCTAATAAAAGCTACTCGACCATCCATCATATCAGATGGGCCTATGATGTCCACTCCCATTCGTGCTTGGCTAAGTGCCATATCTCCTAGAATTTCTAAAGTTTCATCATTCAAAATCTCACCTCGCTCACTTACGATTCCATCATGACCATCGATGCTGTAGGGGTCCATCGCTACATCGGTCATGATGCATGCCTCAGGAAATTCCTGTTTTATGGTTTTGAGCGCCTTGTGATAAAAGAAGTTTTCATTTTTGCTGGCCGTTGCCATTTTATCCTTATAATGGTCTTCCACTACTGGAAAAACATCAAAGGCATTCACACCCAATTTCATTGCTCTCTCGATATCGGTTAACATGTTATCGAGTGTTAACCTAAATACCCCAGGCATAGATTCGACCTCAATACTTTTCTTGCTCCCGTCTAATAAAAATAAAGGCAACATAAAATCCTTTGGGGACAGTTGGGTTTCCTCAACCATCGCTCGTACGACTGAGGATTTTCTATTTCTTCTAGGTCTTCTTAGCATTCGATTCTTTACGGCAAAAATAGAAATATAAAATTTTATTCTAAAAATGAAAATAACATGTAACCTAAAAGGTTAAAGTACAGAAACGACAATGCTCATTGTAATGGCCTGATTAATTGACTTTTAAGTATTAAAATACGATATTATGGTAAGTGTTGAATTATTAGAATTAAAAAGAATTCTTCCATGAAATTTAGAATGAGAAAAATCGGTCTAATTTCTTTGTTGATATTTATATCAATAACAACATCTTTTGGTCAAACAATTGGCTTTAGCTTAATGGATGGCAAAACCAAATCAAAGATTGAATTTGAATATTACAATAACCTCATAATCATTCCTGTTACGATTAATGGGGGCATACAAATTAAATTCATTCTAGATACGGGCGTTCAATATCCCATTCTCACAGAAAAATATTTAGGTGATGTACTCGAATTTGAATACGATAGACGTGTTGTTGTGCATGCACCAGGTGTCAATGATTCTCTATCAGCTTTGGTTACAAATAATATTCACCTTTCATTAGCAGACGGCACACACTCTGGGATGAACCAATCTCTGGTAGTATTAGAAAAAGATTACCTAATGCTACGAGAACATCTAGGCATAGAAGTTTATGGGATAATCGGATATGATATATTCAGTCGTTTTATTGTGAAAATAAACTATGAGGAGAAATATATTGAATTATATGAGCCAAAAAAATTTCGTCAAAAAAGGAATTACAAAAAACTCCCTATGACAATTTCTAACACCAAACCATACATTGATGTAACGGTCAACAAAGGCAAGCAAGATGAAAAAATCATGAAATTAATGGTGGATACCGGAGCTGGTCACTCTTTGCTTCTAAACAATCCAGAATTTAACTCGATTCTGCCCGAAAAAAATATTCCATCAGTAATAGGCAGAGGTATAGGAGGTGAGATTTACGGACATTTGGGCCGTCTGTCAACGATAAGTGTCAATCAATTTGACTTGGAACAACCCATTGTCTCATTCCCTTTAAAAGGAGACTACGGTTCTTTAGCAAAAAGAGGTAGCCACAACGGCACAGTAGGAGGTGAATTTTTATCAAGGTTTAACGTCGTTTTTGATTATTTCAGTGGCAACCTTTATTTAAAGAAAAACAAGTATTATACACGTGACTTTGAATATGATATGAGTGGTATGACTATTGTTGCTCATGGAGGAGATTTTGATAGATTTAAAGTTACCTCTGTGAGATATGAATCACCAGCGTACGACGCTGGAATTAGATCAGGAGACATAATAATGACGATCAATGGATACGATTATGAAACACTCAAATTGTCTGGGGCAAATGCACTCCTCCGAAACAAACCAGGTAAAAAAATCACTGTGAAAATAAAAGATGGAGACTCAAGCATTAAAAAATCATTTAAGCTTGAACGATATATTTAGATAATAGGTCAATTTTTAATCGACACTTTTCATAACTTGATCACGCCATAATGTTTAATTTTGGATCTATGGCAACACCCAAAATTGACATATACAGGCCGAAGCATCGTCTTCGAATTGTAACAGCTGGCTCACTATTCGATGGACATGACGCAGCCATCAACATCATGCGTCGAATCATACAATCTTCAGGAGTTGAAGTAATTCATCTTGGACATAACCGGTCTGTTGAAGAGATTATCAATTGTGCTATCCAAGAGGATGTTCAGGCCATTGCAATCACATCGTATCAAGGTGGACACATGGAATTTTTGAAATACATGTATGATCTATTGATTGAGAAAGCATCCGGCCATATAAAAATCTTTGGAGGAGGAGGAGGAACATTTCTTCCAGATGAAATTAAGGAATTAGAACAATATGGAATAGACAAAATTTACTCGCCAGATGATGGACGTGAGATGGGCCTTCAGGGCATGATTAATCATATGGTAATGCTAAGTGATCTGCCTCTTTGGGAAGACCAAAACTTAAGTACTAACATCAATGGGGTGGCATCAATTGCTCGAGCAATTACAGTTGTCGAAAACGCTCCGGAAAAGTCAATTGACTTTCTTTCAAAAATTAAGAAATTGAATGAGTCCCATCAAGTTCCTGTTTTAGGAATTACAGGCACAGGAGGGGCGGGAAAGTCATCATTGGTCGATGAAGTTATACGACGGTTTTTAGCAGATTTTGATGATAAAAGAATTGCCGTTATTTCAGTTGACCCATCCAAGAGGAAAACAGGTGGAGCATTATTGGGAGACCGAATTCGAATGAATGCGATCAATAATGAACGCGTCTACATGCGCTCACTAGCAACCCGTCAATCCAATCTAGCACTATCGAAATACGTCCAAGAGGCCGTAAACATTGTCAAAGCTGCAAGGTTTGATCTTGTAATTCTTGAGACAAGCGGAATCGGTCAATCGGATACTGAAATAATTGAACATAGCGATCTCTCCTTATATGTAATGACCCCTGAATATGGTGCTGCTACGCAGCTGGAGAAAATTGATATGCTTGATTTTGCAGATTTGATCGCATTGAACAAATTTGATAAAAGGGGGGCCATGGATGCGCTTCGAGATGTAAAAAAACAGTACCAAAGAAATCATCAGCTTTGGGAAGAAAAAGATTTTCCAGTATATGGCACCATTGCTTCTCAATTCAATGATCCTGGAATGAATCAACTTTATCGAGCCATAATCGACAAAGTAAATGAAAAATGTGAAACTCAATTGACCTCTTCATATGAACCCAATGAAGAAATGTCAGAAAAGGTTTTTATTATACCCCCAAAAAGATCAAGATATCTCTCTGAAATATCAGATGCAATAAGAGATTACGATCTTTGGGTTAAGAATCAAGCTAAAATAGCCAACGACCTATACGCAATAAATCGAACCTTAGGCATTACTCAAAATGCAGGGGTTAAGACTGAACTAGAGGAACTGAAAGATAGGACGATATTGGAGATTGATCCGAAGAATCAAAAAATAATAGACGGCTGGGAAGCGAAAAAGAAAATTTATCAGGACGATGAATTTATATATCAAGTCAGGGGAAAGGACATTAAAGTTCACACAAAAACGAAAACTCTATCTAGTCTAAAAATTCCAAAAGTAAGTCTACCAAAATACGAGTCATGGGGAGATATACTTTCATGGAGTTTGCAAGAGAACGTGCCCGGGCAATTCCCCTTTGCGGCAGGTGTTTTCCCTTTTAAACGAAAAGGCGAAGATCCAACAAGAATGTTTGCAGGGGAAGGTGGACCTGAAAGAACCAATGCTAGATTTCATTATGTTTCAAAGGGGCTTCCAGCTGCAAGATTGTCAACGGCATTTGATTCAGTGACCCTATATGGTGCTGACCCTGATCTTAGACCTGATATATATGGGAAAATAGGTAACTCAGGCGTTAACATCTGCTGCTTGGATGATGCAAAAAAGCTGTACTCAGGCTTTGACCTCTGTGCACCTACTACTTCCGTTTCAATGACCATCAATGGTCCTGCAGCAACCATTTGTGCTTTTTTTATGAACGCCGCAATTGATCAGCAATGTGAAATATACATTATTGAACATGGATTAGAAAAAGAGGTTGAAAAAAAGATAGCTACCCTTTTCAAAGGAAAAAACAGGCCTTCTTATCAAGGTAACCTCCCTGAAGGAAACAATGGATTAGGCCTAATGCTGCTAGGTGTTTCTGGTGATCAAGTATTACCAAATGATGTTTATCAAAAAATTAAAGCGGCTACTTTATCAAAGGTAAGAGGAACAGTACAAGCAGATATTTTGAAGGAAGACCAGGCACAAAACACTTGTATTTTTTCGACAGAGTTTTCACTACGGTTGATGGGTGACGTTCAGCAGTATTTTATTGATAAATCTATTGGTAATTTTTATTCTGTATCGATATCTGGATATCATATAGCAGAAGCCGGAGCTAATCCTATTACTCAATTGGCACTAACGCTTTCCAATGGATTTACATTTGTAGAATACTATGTATCCCGTGGAATGGACATTAATGATTTCGCACCCAACTTGTCTTTCTTTTTCTCCAACGGCATTGACCCTGAATATGCCGTCATAGGTCGCGTTGCTCGACGCATTTGGGCAAAGGCGATGAAATTAAAATACAAAGCTGATGAGCGCTCGCAAAAACTGAAATACCATATTCAAACCAGTGGTCGTTCTTTGCATGCTCAGGAGATTGATTTCAATGATATAAGAACTACGTTACAGGCACTTTATGCGATTTATGACAATTGCAACTCTTTACATACTAATGCCTACGATGAGGCCATTACTACGCCCACAGAAGAGTCTGTGAGACGGGCAATGGCGATACAGTTAATCATTAATCGTGAATTAGGTCTGGCTAAAAATGAGAATCCATTACAAGGCTCTTTCATCATTGAAGAATTAACGGAACTTGTTGAAGAAGCTGTTCTGTTAGAGTTCGATCGGATCACGGAACGTGGCGGCGTTTTAGGTGCCATGGAAACAATGTATCAGCGCAGTAAAATTCAAGAAGAAAGTTTGCACTATGAAACGTTGAAACATACTGGAGAATATCCGATTATAGGTGTAAATACTTTCTTGTCATCTAAAGGGTCTCCTACAATCGTCCCTCAAGAAATTATCAGATCTACGAAAACTGAAAAAGAATATCAAATTGAAATGTTGAAAAATCTTCATGATCAGAATACCAATTTAACTATCGACGCTTTAGAAAAATTACAAAAAGCGGCCATACACAATGAAAATTTATTCGAAGAATTAATGGAAACTTCCAAATTCTGTTCATTAGGTCAAATTACTACGGCACTTTTCGAAGTGGGAGGTCAATATCGGCGCAATATGTAAAATTTCGCTTCCAAAATCTGGAAGTTCAATACCTTTGCAATCTCAAAATTTAGAAAAAAGCATATGAAATCAACAATGAATTACAAGGCGGATAAGGAATTTGAAGCTATCAATGGTGCTGGAAATGTTGTGCAAATTGATATGTATGATCCAGAAAATAAAGAATCCCAATCACCTATGGATCTAGTGCTTTCTGCACTTGCCTCTTGTGCCGCTGTTGATATAGTATCAATGATTAAAAAAAAGAGAAAAACTTTTATTAATCTTCAAGCCGAAACAATTGCAGAGAGAGCCGAAACACATCCAAAAAAATTTACCAAAATTCACATCAAATATAAAATCACTTCTCCCGACCTTACCGATAAGGAAGCTGATAAAGTTATAGAATTAGCAGTAAGTAGTTATTGCAGCGTAGCATCGTCATTAGATCCTCAGGTTAACTTGACACATTCCTACGAATTACTGCGAGAGTGATCAAACCGGTAGCGAAACTGTCACTTTCGTACCCTTTTCTATCTCAGAATCAAAAGTCATATGGCCGTTGTGCTCTTCTACTTTGCCATGAGAAATGAACAAGTCAAGACCGTTCCTTTTCAGACTTCTTTGGTCGTAAAAATAGGATTCACTGCCAAGAATTGTTCTGAATTAAAATGAATCACTCACCAGGTGTAGGTCCCTAGTCACAATGAAGTGAACTAATTCATGTTCATTCGGTTCAATGTGATCTCTTCCATGGCCATTGGTGCTTCCGAACAAGTGAATAGCATGATCCCCTGTTTTAAAGAATATGTCAGTGTAATAAGGTATATTTTTAGGTAATAATAACTGGCGAATCACTTTTCCTTCGTCATTGAGTTTTATCAAAAATGTTGACTCTCCTTGTTGTGTTCCTACAAATTTTCCATCCATTGTTTCAATGCTTTGATAATTACCACTGATGATATATCCATCTTCTACCACCACTACGCCAGTAGCATTGCCCATGACATTAATGACTGTTTCCCAGACTGATTCGCCTTTGTCATTGATGTTGTCAATATAAAGAGATGACTCATCATCAAAATTATGTGCTCGGTCCTCCCCTTTAAATGTGACCATATATGAGTGGGTTTTTTGCACAAAATCAATACTTCGAGGGTAAGAGGTCGTGCTGAGATTATGCTGCATTATTTTATGCCCTTCATCATTGTAGGCAAGAATAACATTGAATTTTTTACCGCTCTCAACTTGTGTGCCATTCAATACGAAAATGCATCCAGTCTGTGCAGCATACATCACTGCCAACTCCGTATGAGAATCTAACCCAGTACTATCTGACTGCAATAGAAAATCTTTGTACCATCGAATTCTACCGTTCGACCCCTTCTTACAAATAAAAGCGGCTTTTTTACTCTCTTTCTTATGAAAAAATACCCCACCTATATATTCACTACCATCAATATTTTTTACAATACTCGTTGTAAACAGCTTATAGGGAACTGTCGAATTAGACTCATCTTTCATTAGATAATCCGGAATTGTAGCTTTCCCGAATTTTAGCTCTCGTTTAGTTTCTTCTTGATTGAATTTCTCCTTTGCCAGGGCATGTAGCTTTTCGAGATAATGTGCAAAATCTTTTTGATTCGTTGCTAGCTCTCCATTTGCATATGTCTTGATTCCTTCCATTCCTTGATAATACTCATCAATAAATTCATTGTACTTTTCATAAGATCCTTCAACATCTCTCTTAATGATCTCATTCAATACCGTATCCGCCCTCTTTATATTATGAAGCATTCGACCGTAGCTCGCTAATTTCCGATCATATTCACTTGTCGTATCTGCATCGATCACATCACTCCAATGCTCCTGATGAATTAACGCATGTTTGTACTCTTTGTACATAAACAAAGGTTCAATAACTGATCTCAAATCAAACTTTCTCAAAGTGAAAAGAAACTCTTTGTCAACTGCTAGCTGCTCATAGGAATTGTTTTTAAAATCCTCTTCTGTCCTTTTCAATTTTGATGTAATCAGTTTTTCATTTTGTATCATCTGGGTTCTCAAATCCGCAATTTCTGAACCCACATATGTTTGAATTTCATCCACCCATTTGCCATAATTCCAGATTGGAATTTCATCTTGAAGAAAGTTGACCTCAACATTAAGTCCATCTAATCGATACACATCAATATTGCTAAATTTTAGCTGCTGATTATATCCTATATCGAACGTATCAATTCTTGATTTATAGTCTTCGAAATGCCTAATAAAAAGAAAATAGTTTGATTTCATCTCTTCAAACTCTTTCGCCATCTCATTATCATAAATCAAATACAAGTCTTTTAAAGTCCTATATCGACCCATGATTGAACTAAAGATACTACTGGCCTTGCTGTAATGTGAAAAGCTCTGAGTGAAAGACTGATATATATTTGGAACATTCTTTTCATATGCTTCTTGAATTTTTTCACATTCATTCATCGTAGCAATTATTGAATCATATTTAATAAGCAACTTTCCTTTATCATCGTAGGTACCGAAATTGAAGTACTCTTCTTTATTCCTGTTTACTTCTTTTTCATTGATATACTTCCTCGCTAGTATAAACGCCTCCTTGGACAACTCAATATTGCTCATTGCTTTATCATATTGAATAAGTGGGTTACTCGAAACAAATCTTGCATGGTAAATCACTCCTAATTGAAAAAACTTACCAGCATTTTCATTTGGTTCATCTTCCAAATAGCTTTTGATGGAAGCAATAGCTGATGCAGGTTCACTTTTGAGTATATCAGGTAAGACATCCTCATATTTCACTCTCTTTTGAGATAATCCCACTTGAGAAATCAATGTCAACACCAATAAAATCAAAGTAGCTTTCAATCTTCCGTTCTTTATATCTCTTTCCATTCTCAAATTGCCAAAATTTTAAGCACTACTCTACGGTTCTGAGAACGACTGTTGTCATCTTCATTGGGGACTAGAGGTTCCGATTCTCCATAACCAACAGGAACAAAACGAGTATCCTGAATCTCATTTTCAATAAGGTAATTCACCACACTTTTGGCACGTCGGCCAGAAAGAATTTTATTATAAGCTTCAGATCCCAAATCATCTGTATGTGCCGAAATTTCAACTTCCAAAGTCGGATTATCAAACATTAAAGTTATTACACGGTTTAATTCTCCAGAAGATGCCTCTGTCAATTGATCAGAATTCGACTCAAATAAAATATCTTTCAAGGTCAAATTCGTCCCTACAATCAATGGTTGAAGTTTCATAACAATATCGGTGTTTGCATCATTTGACATGTCGATCTCTGTCGAATTAAACGCATATCCTTGATCACTAGTAGCTTCAATTTCATATCTATCACCTACTCTCAAGGAGACTGTTTCGTTTCCTTCAACATCAATTGTCTCATTGCGGTTTCTATTTCTAATTCTAACTCGAGACCTAACTTTGCTGTTATTGGTTATATCAGTGATGTTGATATTAACCTCTTTTTTGATCGGAATCAATTCAATATCATGCTCAAATTCTGGATAAATCGTCAACCCTGAAATATCGAAAAGAAATTCTGCTGGCTTGAAATGCTCTTTGGTAATTTCAATTTGATAAGCCTTTCCTAATGGTAAATTCAATATTAGGGCCCCTGACTCAGAATCGCTCAAAGTATCTGTCATTGAAGCAACCTCACCAACTTCAGTAATTTTTATATTCGCCTCCAAAGGCTCAAAAATGTCTATGTCATATAAATTTAGTTTAAGCACTGCGCTTTCATATAGGTTAACATTGAGTTCCACCTCCTTGTAGTTCGTCTCATTAGTCAAATCATAAGATGTGAAAAATGTAGTATAACCTTCCTTTCTAAATTCTATGTTATAACTCCGCCCTACGGCTAAAACCAAACTAAATCGACCATCATTAGGATTGTTATGAATATGCATTACTTCATCTGATGTAAAAGCATCCGTCACAAAAATTTCAGTAGCCAAACCTTTACCTGACTCTTTTTCTCTTACATATCCTTGAATAATATTGTTTTTGAATTGTTGAAATTCTTCTGGAATATCAACGGCATAGATATCAGTAGAATTAAATGCATAGTACATTTTATCTCCTTGTGCTGAGATTGAAGCAAACTGATCACTGTATTTTGAATTTACGTAATCTAGGGATACAGGGAATGTCCAATCACCTGCATCATTTAATTGTGATTGATACATGTCATATCCTCCCATTCCATCTAGCTGCATTGACGAAAATATTAGTGTCTTACTATCCGCCATGATTCTTGGAGCTTTTTCACATCCTCTATTCACAGGTTCAGGTAGTCTTATCGGTTCGGACCAAGATCCATCCTTTCCTTTTTCTGATTTATAAATTGTAAAACAGAATTGATTTTCCATAAATTTTCTCAAATCTCTATCACTTGGGCCTTCCGGTTTGAATCTAACAAAATACAGTGTTCTACCATCTGCGGATATCGATGGAAAGCCTTCGTATAGTTCAGAATTAATCGGTCCTCCAATATTTTTTGGGCTTGACCATCCATGTTCTTCTCTTATTGAATAGTAGATGTCTTCGGCTCCCTTTCCTCCTTTGAAGGAACTAAAAAAATACATTGTGTTTCCATCAAACGTGATACTTGGACCTCCTATTAAGTCATTAGGTGAACCGTAGTTATTTACGCTATCAATGGATATGGGTGTTCCCCATTCGCCATTTGCAAAACGTGACTCATACAACTCATACTTCCCAGATTTATTGGTTTCGAAAACCATTGTTTTTCCATCTGCAGATACTGAAGGGGCATATTCTACCTTGTCAGAATTAATGTTTTCCACGATCTTTCCTTGAGCAATATCCAATGTAGTACTATCCCTTTCTACATTTTGAGCTTTCAATAAATGCATATTAAAAAGCAACAAGCTTATCCCAAAAGCTCTTATCATTTTCATTTTTTCCCCACTGATCATTTTCCTAACATGACAAATGCTCCCCAAAAATAAGGCTCTTTGTATTCTTTTTTAAGTGACTCAATAGCATCATGAAATGCTTCTTGCTTTGACTTTCCTCCAACCCATCTACTATAAAATCTGGACATCAACTTTTGTGTGGTTTCATCATTTACTTTCCATAAACTCATGATTAGGTTGTCAGCACCTGCTACGATAAAAGCCCGTTGAAGACCATACACACCTTCACCATTCTTAACTTCACCTAATCCAGTTTCACAAGCTGACATTACCACAAGTTCTGTTTTGTCCAAGTTTAAATTCATCGCTTCATATGCAGTTAAAATTCCATCTTCGTCCTCATCTAATTTTTCATTTCTGAAAGTCTTAGCCGCTCCTGCCAACAAAAGTCCTGATCTGAAAAGAGGATTAAATTTTGCTTCTCTTGACTGTAATCCAGCATTATCTCCTTCAGGCATATTAATTGTTGACATGAAGAAACCATGAGTTGCGACATGTAAAAGTGTTGGGCTGTCTACTTTTTTAATATTTGTTTCATTAGCCTCTTCTCTTTGAAACTCATCATATGTCCAAGAATGTTGGTTTAAGGTAAATGTAATGTTTTGAATTTCCTCGAGTGTGCCTGGCAATTCTGATATGCCATTTTCAAACCCTCTTTCCGTAGCTGCTTCCGTGCTTGTTGAAGCAATAGCACCCCCTAATTCATAATCTGGATATCCAAAAATCGCAGCTCTTGACTCAAGATTTGCAACACTTTCAGGTTTTGTTTCTATCAATTCTCGAGTATTACTCAATAATGATATGCTGTATTTATCAAAGACATATTCGTTCTTCGTTGGGTCATACAAGGTGTTAATATTTATTTTATTATAAACCCCATCTGAAGAAATGTAGACTTTTTTAACACCTATCAATGCCTCATCAATTGGTGCCCAAAATTGCGCATATGATCTTGTATTTTCCATTTTAAACACAATTAGGTTTTTATACTGTTTGAAAAATTTACCTTCCAAATTGTCACCGTCTTTGACCAAAACTAACTCTGGTGCTACAACTTCATTTCCTTTTAGAACCAATATAGCGTAGTAAATTGAGTCATTTTTGGTGTTCTTTTTTACACGCAAAATTTCGATAGCAGCTTCGTCAGCTGACAAATAATCCCTCACCGCTTTCCAACTCAATTCTTTTTTTTCATATTCTCCAGAAAACGATTCTGACATTCTTGATAATTCCTTTTCTGCGTCGTTAGATTTTGCCTGAATAGTTGCAATGTCAATTTGATTAATTGCCAAATCAGCATTTGACATATTCAATGCCTTAACCAGGTCTTCTTTGAGAGATATCCATTCTTGATATTTTGAAATTAAGCTGGCATCACCACTACTCAATATTCTGTTTTTTACTTTGTTCGTGGAATTGAGAAGCAAAGCTTTGGTCGTCAATTGCAAATCATAAATTTTGCTTAACGTCATTTCTTGAGCAAGCTTGTTTCCTTTTTCTGTAGTAACATATTCAATCGCAAAATCTTGATATGCCTCGAAAACAGGCTTTATTTTAGCATAAAAAGCACTTTTTTCCTGCTCACTTAATGACGGGAAATAAGTAACAATGCTTTTTAAATAACTATTAATAACAAATTCATAGTCCTCTCTTGCTCCTTCCCAATCTCCTAATTTTTGTCGAACAGATGCCAAGCCGAAAACACTATATGCCAAATCAGGATGATTCTCATTCAGGATCTTTTTCCTAATTTCTATGACCTGCAAATAATGGGCCTTTGCTCCTTCGAAATTTCCAATTTCCTGTTCCAATACCGCTATATTATACAAGGTATTCGCATATGAAGGATGTTCATTTCCAAACAACTCTTGATAAATCTTGATAGACTCCTCGTACAATCTTGATGCTTGTTCATATTCCCCCAATTCCTCTAATGTAGAAGCAAGGTTATGTAGCGTCTTTGAATATAACGGGTGAAGGGTTCCCAAAACCACTTTGTCTATCTCCAAAACTTCCTCTAATACTTTTTTGCTCTTTGCTGCCTCACCTTGCATGCTGTACAAGGCGGCAAGATTTTCTAAGGCAGATGCATATTCAACATGATTCTTTCCATGTATTTTTTCGTACACTTTCATCGCAGAAAGGAATCTTGGTTCGGCTGATTTAAGGTTACCCATTTTCATGTATAACAAACCCATTTCATTGGAGGTGTTGGCGTAATAAACCTGGTCTTTTCCATATGCATCAGCATATAACTCTAATGCCTCTTTAAAAAAGTCTTCTGAAGCGGTATACTCTCCTTCATACTTTTTCACGACTCCAAGGTTGTTCTTTGTATATGCTAATGACGCTTTAGAAACATCCGTAATTTCATTTTTTGTAGTGTGAATCTCTTCGAATATATCTTGTGCTATTAAATATTTGCCTTTAGTTAGATATAGGATTCCTAGGCTTTCATAGGTCGAAAGATAATTTTCATTCTTTTCTCCGAGCAGCATCTTTTTCAATGATATCGATGCATTCAAAGCATTCTCTGCCTCCAAATAATTTCCGGATTCCTGCAAGTAATTCGCATATACACCTAAAAATGAAGCATATTGAAGTTTTGCTGATTCACTTCTTTGTTCAAAAGTACCTTTTACTTCTTCCAAGTATTGACGTGCTTTATCTAATTCATGTGTGGAAGTGTACAATGATGCTAGGGCCATTTTTATATCCAACAATTGCTCATTATCATTTGTTGATTTTTCCAAGGCTGTCTCCAGCATTAATTGGGAGTCATTGTATTTTCCTAGTGCTCGAAGTGCTCTTGCTTTAGATTTTAATAGTGGAACTATCCATTTCGAATTTTCCCCGGCTAAATTCAAAGCTCTATCTATTTCACTAATTGCTTTACTATACTGTCCTTTTTCAAGTTCTACTAATGCAATACCATTTACTGCTATATAATAGGCTTCAGATGCTTCATTGCTTTCATAATAATCCAACACCTCTTGATATTTCACGGCTGCCTGATCGATTTGCAGATTAGTAAAATATATATTTCCCAAGTTAGCTACAGCTGTGTAATAGGTCTCACCTTTAGAATCCATTCGAGCACTTACCAAATCTTCCATGATAATAGTGGCCTCATTTATAGAGCCCTCATTTATAAGTAAATTGGTTAAGCTACTCAGAGCTCTTTGATTATCTATCTCCGATTCAGCACCGATGGACTTAAAAATGTCATTGGCTTTTCTATAAGTATCTTTTGCAGAAGTCATATTGCCGGCTAGTTCATACGTTGTTCCTAGTTTCAACAACAGACTTCCATAATTAATGTCTGCGTTTATTTCATCATAGAATTCAGTTAATGTTAATAATGACTCAACAGCTCTTTCAGGTTGGTTATTCGAAATTTGATACTCTGAGTAAGAATAGGTGATGTTAAAAAATTCTGGAGATGCCTCATTTTGTTGATCCAGAACATTCAGTGATTGTTGAAATAATTTTCCTGCATTCTCAAGATCTCCAGCATAGAAATAAGCCCCAGCAAGCACTCCTCTCACATCAGCTACTGCGATATCATTTTCATCCAAATAAACCAAGTGTAGATCCACAGCTCGCGATAAAATATCTAAAGATTCTTGATACTTGCCCATGGCAACCAGAATCAAACCCTGATTGTATAATGAAGTGCCATAAATTAACTTATCAGATTCTCCAATGGCCTTGAGCACGGATTGCTCTCTTTGAGAATGCTTAATTCCTTCTTCAAGCAAATCATCTTCATAGCAAATGAGTGTGAGCTGTCTCAGAATCGCAGCTGTGTTCTTGTGGTTTTCCTCAAACTCATTGGTAAAAACCTCTAATGCTGTTTCACAATTCGTTTTTGCTGAAACTAAATCATAATTGTTGTAGTCTTCCACCCCTTGGTTATAAGCCGTCATCCAAGCTTGTCCAAAAGATGAAAAAGATGTAAAAATTAATATAGAAAATAAACTCTTTAAAATTGCCTTACCCATTTATCTCTCTCTACAATACTTCCCAATCGATACTATACCTAGCTAGCTCTTTGTCATCCAGAGGTTTCATATCAACAGTGTATGGCCCTGATCCTGACTTATCCGGAACGAAAGTTGCGTGACCATACAGATCGTTCGGACTTAATTTATCATGATCCCAGATCTCCAATACCACTTCTTTGTTTGCTGCAACATTTGGAATATTTACCATTAATTCTATGGTTCCAATTGGCACATCTTCATGTCGTTTGTCCACTGGCCATATTTGTGACCCATTATGAATTATGAAAATGTCATCAAAACGCTCTTCATTATTTTGATAGCAGTGCAATTTTTTTAATCTAACCGTTAAATTTTCTTCGCCCATGGCCATGAGATTAGTTATAGTTGATTTTCAAAGTTAATTTCGAAACTAATCTAAAATTAACAAATTCTCGGATGAATCGAATTTGACTTTGAAAGTACTCTATTTCCATCAGTTTTTTAATACTCCAAATGAAGGGGGTAGCCTCCGCTCTTTCTACTTATGTCGGGAAATGGCGAATTGTGGATATGATGTACATGTGATCACTTCTCACACGGCTATTGAAAAAAAACAACTGACTATTGAAGGAATTAAAGTCACATATATTCCAATTAAATATGACAATAGCTACAAATTTTGGGGACGAAGTATAGCCTATTTAAAGTTCTCCATATTAGCTATCGTAGAGTCATTTAAACATCAATCTATTGATCTTTGTTATGTGATGACTACACCACTTACAACTGGCATAATAGGAATCTATAACAAATTTATCCATGGAAGGCCTTTCGTTTTTGAAGTAGGTGATTTATGGCCCTTAGTTCCAGTTGAAATGGGTGTAATTAAGGTAAGTTGGTTCTCTCAATTACTCTTCAAGTTTGAAAAATTCTGTTATCAGCAGTCTTTGGGAAGCATTGGGCTCTCCCCACCCATAACTAATTATATAAGAAATATTTCCCCTAACACTCCTGTTGAAACCATCTATAATATTTCTGATTGTGAATATTTCAAACCTGAAATACCCACAGATGAATCAAGAATGAAATATGGAATTAAAGACGAATACGTTATTTCCTATACAGGCACATTTGGAATGGCTAATGACCTATCAAGAATGATTGATGTCATTTCCAAACTTCAACATTTACCAATCAAATTTCTATTTATCGGCATGGGTGCGGAAAAGAAAGCATTTGAAAAAAAAGCTAATTCATTCCATCTTAAAAATTGTATTATTCTAGACTTTCAAAAGAAGGAAGGCATGAAGGAAATTTTAACGCTTTCTGATGCCATGTTTATATCCTTTGCAAATTATGCTTCACTATTCACTGGGAGCCCTAATAAACTTTTTGACGCACTAGCTGCGGGACTCTTGATCATCACTAATTTCGATGGTTGGATAAAAGATTTGATTGAGAAAGAAGAATGTGGTTTTTCTTTTAAACATGATTCATCCATAGATTTTGAAAACAAAATCTCCATATTTTTAGAAAATGATCAAAAATTACGAACTGCAAAACAAAATGCTCGACATCTAGCGGAAACCCAATTTAATCTTGAAATTCAGGCCAAAAAGCAGACAGATTTTCTAGAATCAATCCTTGATTAGTTCTCATTCCTTGGCTTAAATCCAGATAATTGAAATATCTTATGAGCGTCTGATTCATTCATCAGTTCTTTAAAAGTAACTTCAGGATTCTTCTCCATATAGGATCTTACAATTTCCCAACCCACCCAAGCACCAATTCGTCCTGGGCATTTTTCACTGATTTCAACAACATTTGGACTTTCTCCTACAAATTTATTTTTCACAAAATGATTTGTTTCATAGAGCAATTCGTTCTGAATAATATTGGCCCAGATGACTTCCTGATTTTCTTTTGCCAATTTTATTTCTTCAGACGTATATCCAATTATCAAGGAATCTGGTTTGCACGGCAAGGCTTCAGAAACGAAATAATAGGTTTTTCCAAGATTGACCATTTCAGACAAAAGCGTTTTATGCTGCAAATCAACTTTATTGAAATCGTTGGATACAAAACTCAGGACAATGGGCGCTAAACTTTCTCTCATATATCTTTTTACAATATATAAAGGGATATCATTGGAGTGATAACTGCCATTCATTCCCATAAAATAATCTAATCCAACAATCACTAAAGAATCTGAAACGTACATGTCATTGTATAATCCAGAAACAAAAGTCTCCACTCGAGGAATTTTTACTTCAGGATAATTAAACTGAATGAAGCGATAAGCTGATTCCAACTCATTGATGATTTCATCAAAATCTGAAAAATAATTCGTTGATTCCATCACTAATGTATCGATGTATGGATCCAAAAACAGATTCAGCATTCGATTTGCAATAATTGTGTCATTTGGATACTGATTAGCATCAAGAAAATAATCTGCCAGCATCCTATTCTTCGAAATGAATTCTAAAACATTTTCAACATTTTCAAATTCTGAAAGTTGAGATTCCAGACGTCTTGCTTCTATTTCTACATTTTGTTCTTTATAAAAGTCAGCTTGATTACAGCGATCATCAATGCAACTAAACGTCACCAAAACAAAGATTGATGGTAGGAATGTAGAAGTAATAATTCGGAAAAAAATACTGATGTTCAATGTAAGGGCGTTTAGATTTGTAAGACCAATGATTAGACATTGGAAGAAAGACAAAAATATTTATTTATTTTGAACTCATGAAGAAATATCTGCTAACCACATTCCTAATTGCCTTATCATATTTTTCAATAGCACAACCGAGAATAGGTTTAATGGTAGCGCCTAGCTTATCATATGGAAGAGTCAAATATCCTACGGACACGATTAAAAATAACGGCTCAACTTTGCTTTTCAAATTTGGTTTGGAATTTGATTTCATGATGTCCGACAACTATGCCTTCAGCACTGGATTACTCTATTCTCCAGAAAGACTTGCCATCAAGGCTATTGATGCCTCTTCTGGAAGCTTTGTAGAAGAATATCGAGTTCAGTATTTACAGATACCTGCCACACTCAAATTGTTTACAAATGAGGTTGCTCAAGACTTAAAAGTCTACTTTCAAATTGGTTTCTTAGGAGAAATATTATTGAATAGTGAACCGACAGAAACTGATTTCACCCTGATCAATGGTTTCAAATTCTATGACTTTTCATTTACTGGCGGTGCAGGTGTTGAATATGGTGCTGGTGTTAATTCTATAATTTATGGTGGGATATTCTATGAGCATGGGTTGGTCAACGTTATAAATGGCTATGAAACCAATGACGAGATCATCTCACGATTATCCAATTTCAATTTTAAAGTAGGACTGAAATTCTAAAAAAAAAGATCGAACTATAGTTCGATCTCTTCTCCGTGGCTATTTATGAAGTTGTATTCCATAATTGCCATTGATGTATCTTCAATAAGATTAATCCATCGTTTGTATTTGAAGTACCATTTCCATTGTTTAGAAAACAGGCCTTTTGTATAATATGAATACAAAAATGGATGCAACGTTATCGTCAACTTTTTCTCGTTTTGCTTAAGAACGATATGCTCCAAATTCTTTTCTATTTCATCAGTGATCAAAATCGAAGCAGTGATTTTTCCTGTACCATTACAAGTAGGACAAGCTTCACGAGTTTTAATATTTAACTCTGGCCTTACCCTTTGACGGGTAATCTGCATCAATCCAAATTTGGACAAAGGAAGGACCGTATACTTAGAACGATCGACCTTCATTTCATCCTTCATCACTTTGTAAAGCATCTTCTTGTTCTCAGTCTTTCTCATATCAATGAAATCGACTACAATAATTCCACCCATATCACGCAACCTTAATTGTCGTGCTATTTCTTTGGCAGCATCTATGTTAACTTGAAGTGCTGTACTTTCTTGATTGTCTTGAGCATTAGACTTATTACCACTATTCACATCGATGACATGAAGAGCTTCTGTATGCTCTATTATTAAATATCCGCCTCCATCAATACTTACAGATTGTCCAAAAAGCCCTTTTAGTTGCTTTTCAATTCCATAGGCTTCAAAAATCTTAGGTCTACCATTATATAGTTTTGTGACCTTCTCCATATCTGGAGCAATTTCTCTTACGAAGTTCTTGACTTGTTGATACGTCTCTTTTTCATCAATAATGATACTATCAAATGACTCATTGAGAACATCTCTAAGGATAGAATTGGCACGGTTGATTTCTCCAATTACCTTCTCGTTAGGTTTAACGTTTCGGAGTTTTTTCATCCCAGACTGCCATTTATCCAGCAGATTTGACAAATCCTTGTCTAATTCTGTGACATTCTTTCCAGCGGCAACTGTACGAATGATCACACCAAAATTTTCTGGTTTGATAGATGCGATCAGACGAAGAAGTCTTTTTCGCTCGGCGCTATCGCCTATTTTTTTTGATACACTTACAGTATCAGAAAATGGAACAAGTACTACGTACCTGCCCGCAATGGACAACTCACTGGATAATCTTGGCCCTTTTGTCGAGATAGGTTCTTTTACAACCTGCACTAGAACCCTTTGGTTTTTTGTCAAAACCTGGTTCATTTTCCCCAATTTATTGATGTCAGGCAATCTCTTAAAACCATTCAGGTTTTTGCCGGCATTTTTGCCAGACACCACCATTTTGGTATACTTATTTAGAGACTGTAACTGGGGGCCGAGATCCAAATAATGCAGAAAAGCATCTTTTTCGTAACCTATGTCAACGAAGGCAGCGTTCAAACCTGGGACAACTTTTTTAACTTGTCCCAGATAGATATCGCCTACCGTAAACTGGTGTCCTTCATCATCTTGATGAAACTCGGATAATTTTTTATCTTTTAAAAGAGCTATTCGACATCCTGTTTGAGTTGAATTAATTATTAATTCTGTACTCAATTTTTTATAGATTTAAATTGTGATTCAAATAACCCAAATAGGAATAGACACTATTACTTCTTCTTGTGTCTGTTCTTTCTCAATCTTTTCTTTCTCTTATGAGTAGAGATCTTATGTCTTTTTCTTTTCTTACCACAAGGCATAATACTGTCCTTTTAATTTTTTATAATTCGTTTAACTTCTTCAAGTACTGATCTGTCGATTCTAATATCGCTGGATCCCCACTCAATGTTTTTATTTTTTCAAACCATTCCTGAGACTTGATATTATTTCCAGTTTCAAAATAGCTTACCGCTAAATAATAAGCGGCTTGATCATTTGTTTTGTCAATGACCATTAGTTTTTCAAATCTTTCAACTGCTTTTTCATATTGACCGGATTGCATGGACAAAACTCCCATGCTATACAGTGCAGTTTTATTTTCCGGGTACTCTTCTAGTACCTTTCTCAGCATCATTATTCCCTCCATGGGATTTGATGTTACTACTTTTGTCATTGCCAGTTTTGACTCTAAATCAGGGTTCTTTTCCTCAATTAAAGCCGTTTCAAAGCATATTGCAGCTTTACTGGCATAATTCTTTGTCTTGACTAGATCAGCAGAAACTCCATACAATTGAAAGAATATTTCCCCTGCTCTTACTTGACTTTCATAGTCAGAATCAAAGTCTAAAATTTGATCCGCATATGCTTCGGCACTGTCCAAGTAATTGTATAACAAATAAATGGTCGCCAAAGAGTCCGCAAAGATAGCACATTTTTTCTTATCCGATGTCTCAACAATTAAATTTTGAAGAGAACGTACCCTAGCTTTAGATTCAATAGGCAATTCAAATGAATGCAGAGCCTCTGCAGTCGAAACTTTAGAATCTATTATTGCACTTTGGGAATCGTTGTCCACAACAGATCTTGGCAAATTGTACAACACAATAACTGATACACTTGCCAATACTATTATGACCCACTGCCGGATGGTCATCAGTCTCAACTAATCTTATTGCTTGACTTTATCTTTTCAACAAAGACCTTAGATGGCTTAAAACTTGGAATGAAGTGTTCGTCAATCACCATTGCCGTATTCTGAGAAATGTTTCTCGCAATTTTCCTTGCTCTCTTTTTATTCACAAAACTACCAAAGCCTCTTACGTAAATATTTTCGCCATCAGCCATTGAAGTTTTTACCACGGAAAAAAACGCTTCTACTGAAGCCTGCACATCCAATCTATCGATTCCTGTCTTATCCGCTATTTCATTAATCACATCCGCTTTCGTCACTACAATTTAAGTTTTAATATTGTACTTTATTTTTCTCAATCAGCTTATGCTGATCTCTATATTTCTATTGCGCAAATTAAAGCCAAAAATTATATATTCGGAAATATTATTACGGATTGAATTCCAATACTTTGCAGACAGAACATAAAAGGCTAACTAAATCCCTACTAAAATGGTATTCCTTGAATTACAGGGACTTACCATGGAGGTCTACTAAAGATCCTTTTAGGATTTGGCTTTCTGAGATTATACTTCAACAAACAAGAGTTGTGCAAGGCTTGCCATACTATGAGAAGTTCATTCAAAGATTTGAAAATGTTTATGAATTTGCCGATGCAAGTGAAAGTGAAATCCTAAAACTATGGCAAGGTCTAGGCTATTATTCACGAGCAAGAAACATGCACACTTGTGCCAGTGAAGTCGTCACCAACTACGATGGAAGATTTCCTGACAACTATATCGAATTATTGAAATTGAAAGGCATTGGTAAATATACCGCGGCAGCTATCGCTTCTATTTGTTTCAACGAAAAAATACCTGTCATTGATGGAAATGTATACAGAGTAATTTCTAGGTTATTCGGTTTGTCAAATGATATCTCATCAAGCCAATCATATCAAATATTTTTTGACGCAATGTTGCAACTAATGCCAGAAGAAAACTGCGGTGACTTTAATCAAAGTGTTATGGAACTAGGTGCTACTATATGTTCTCCTTCAAGTCCATCTTGTGATCGGTGTCCTATCTCTACTTTTTGTTTTGCTTATGCTAAAAACACTCAATTAAACTATCCTGTTAAAACCAAAAAGGTAAAAATCTCAGCTCGTAAACTTGATTATCACATTCTTCAGCATAAGAACATGCTCCTTATGTCCTTGAGATCAAAAAAAGATATTTGGAAAGGACTTCATGAATTTTTTCTAGTTGAAAACGAAAACAATCTTAAACTCCCTTTTTCTGGTTATTTAGAAAAACAATCTGAAGTGACCACCCATCAGTTAACTCATCAAAAACTCTCCATTCAATTTCATCGTTGGAATGTTTCTATAGACATATTTGACATGATGCAAAAGAAGTTTAATATGAAGTCAATTGATATATCAGAAATTGGTAATTTTGCTGTACCAAAACCAATTGAGCTCTTTTTGAAAAACGAGAATTTGTTGGTAAATTAAACAATCGCTTTAATTATAAATTAAACTATGGCTGGTGTAAACAAAGTAATATTATTAGGAAATCTTGGAAGAGATCCTGAAGTAAGACATCTTGAAAATGGAAGAGCTGTTGCCAACTTTTCTATCGCTACCAGCGAAACTTATAAAAATAAGCAAGGGGAAAAAGTAACGAATACAGAATGGCACAATGTGGTGCTATGGACCCCACTAGCAGAAATTGCTGAAAAATATATGAAGAAAGGCAATCAAGTATATATTGAAGGAAAACTTACTTCTCGATCTTATGAAGACAAAGAAGGAGTTACAAAATATATCACTGAGGTTGTAGGCCGAGAACTAACACTTTTAGGAGGCCCAAGACAGGACGATAATTCTAATGCTCGTGCTGAAGCAGCACCACAGGCACAAGTTGCTTCGACTGAAACTACTTTGGAAACTAGTGCAAATGAATCAAGTGAAATTGACGACTTGCCATTCTAATTAACTACATCAACCTCTAAATGGACGACCCATTCCCGGGATATTCAATTCTAACAGCCGTTTTTACTCAACCTGATGCGTATTATGTGATACTTTACGTGATCGCCATTGTGTTGCTCTTTATTGGTTCCGCACTTGTCTCTGGATCTGAAGTGGCCTACTTTTCGCTAGGCCAAGACGAAATAGATCAAAGTCCAAGTGCAGACCTTGTTCATCAACGTATCTCTGGCCTTATTTCAAAGCCGAAAAAATTGTTAGCGACAATTTTGATCTTGAATAATTTCATCAATATCTCGATTGTGATGATATCTTCTTTTTTCAGCTTGAAGATCTTTGATGGAACATACTCTGCTGCTAGTGTCATAGCAGCCCTCACTATTATCATTACAATTCTTATTGTTTTTGTTGGTGAAATTGTGCCTAAAGTGTACGCTAATCAACACAGCCTTTCGTTTGCGAAACGAACGGCATTACTACTAACGATCTCGTTCAAATTTTTTAGCCCACTTTCATGGTTATTAATAAATGTAAGTGGAATAATCGAAAGAAGAATTTCGAAAAAAGGCTACAATGTATCCGTAGATGAATTGAATGAAGCTTTAGAAATTGCCACTGATACTGAAACCACCAAAGAAGAAAAAGAAATCCTTAAGGGTATCGTGAATTTTGGTACGTTGTCTGTAAAGCAAATCATGAAATCCAGAATGGATATTACTGCCATTGATTTAGAGACAGATTTTCATGAGTTAATGAATCAAATTAACAAAACAGGCTTTTCAAGAATTCCTGTTTTTAAGGAAAAAATTGATCAAATAGAAGGGATTCTCTATATCAAAGATCTTCTTCCACATATTCATAAAGAAGATGATTATGAATGGCAAAAATTATTGCGGCCTGGTTTTTTTGTACCAGAGAGTAAAAAGATCGACACGCTGTTCAAAGACTTTCAAGAACGAAGGATCCATATCGCCATTGTTGTGGATGAATACGGTGGTACATCCGGGCTGATTACAATGGAAGATGTTATTGAAGAAATAGTTGGAGAAATAAATGACGAATTTGATGAAGACTCAGATATAGCATTCAATAAATTAGATAAAAATACTTTTGTGTTCGAGGGCAAAACTTCCCTGATGGATTTTTGTAAAATAGCCAATGTGGAACACAAAATTTTTGATGAAATTAAAGGTGAGAGCGAATCATTAGGAGGTTTACTTCTTGAAATAAATGGAAAATTGCCTAATACTGGCGAGCAAATAATTTTTCAAAATTTTCAATTTACTCCTGTTGCTGTTAATGACAAAAGAATTAAAAAAGTCAGAGTATTTATTAAGCGGTAAAATGAAAGGAATAGTATTTTTAATTCTAGCAATCACTCTTTCATGTTGTGGTCAGCGAACATTGGTTCCTAAACCTAAAGGATACAATAAAATATTACTGCCCCCTGCTGAATATGTTCTACTTCCTGACTCTTTTCCATATCAATTTGAATATTCAAAATTCAGTAAAGTATATGGTGATACTACAGGCGTTTCTGAAAGATTCTGGATCGACCTTTACTATCCATCTCTTGATGCCAATATCCAGGTCACCTATAAGCCAGTAAATAATGATCGAGAAACCCTTGAAGAATATTTAAAGGATTCTTATACATTGACAGCCAAACATAATATAAAGGCATATGCTATCGATGAATCAGTTGTCACCTTAAAAAATGGCATGAAAGCTACCTTGATGGAATTAACCGGAGAAGTACCCAGTCAATTTCAGTACCATGTAACGGATTCCTCTATGCATTTTCTTCGTTGTGCATTATATTTCAAAACAAGTGTCAAAAACGATTCTCTACAGCCTGTTATCAACTATGTCAAAGAGGATATGGTGCACATGCTTAATACGCTTCAATGGAATAATTAAATTGTTTTCATGAATGAATTCTTTGAGACAAAGATTGAATTTCTGAAAGGCGTTGGTCCAATTAAAGCCAAGTTGCTGGGTGATGAATTAGGGATTAAAACATTCCAAGACCTGATTAGTTTTTTCCCATTTCGATATGAGGACAGGTCCCGATTCACTCTTATCAATCAGTTGAATTCTGATGCAGAAGAATCAGTTCAAATCAAGGGTACAATAGTTTCAGTAGCTGTAACAGGGCCTCCTAGTAAACAACGTTTGAAAGCTATTCTCAAAGACCAAACAGGTCAAATTGAATTAGTCTGGTTCAAGGGAGTTAAGTGGATGCTCCCGCGACTTAAAAAAAACATCAATTATGTGGTTTATGGAAAACTGTCGATGTTTAATGGTCAATACTCAATCAGTCATCCTGAAATTGAGGTATTGACCCCTTCGCATGACAAAAATCACAAGAACCTCATTCCCGTTTACTCTTCTACAGAAACTCTAAAAAAACGATACCTTGATAGTAGAGCTCTCTCCAAATTAACTTTTGAATTGATTTTTAATACCAGATTTCAAGTTCCTGAAACATTAGATGCTTACATTTTAGTTCAAGAAAAATTAGTTGACTTAAAATCAGCGTTAATTCATGTACATTTTCCAAATGACCAAGATTCACTATTTAAAGCAAAGGAGAGATTAAAATTCGAAGAATTATTCTTCATTCAAATAAGTCTTTTTCAAAAAAAGGAAGATCAAAAGGAAAAATTCGAGGGATTAGTCTTTTCGAATACTTCATGGGTCAAAGAATTCTATAAAAGTCATTTGCCCTTTGATCTTACTGGCGCTCAAAAAAAAGTTATTAAGGAGGTATACCAAGACTTGCAAAGTGGTTATCAAATGAACCGGCTCTTACAAGGAGATGTAGGAAGTGGAAAAACCATCACATCATTCATTTGTGCACTCATTGCCATAAGCAGCGGATATCAAACCACAATTATGGCTCCCACAGAAATTCTTGCCCAACAGCACAATGAGTCTCTGTCAAATTATTGCAAACTTCTAGGGCTCAAGATTGAGATTATTACCGGTTCTACTTCCCGCAAAAAAAGATCACTTATTCTTCAAGATTTATTGGAAGGAAAAGTGCATATATTAGTAGGGACCCATGCATTGATAGAAGATGACGTAAAGTTCCGAAAAATGGGACTCGCAATAATAGATGAACAACACCGATTCGGTGTTGCACAACGGGCGAAGCTTTGGCAAAAGAATACTTCTGCCTACCCACATGTATTAGTGATGACAGCTACGCCAATACCTAGAACATTGGCCATGACGCTCTATGGGGATCTGGATGTTTCTACAATTGATGAACTCCCCAAAGGCAGGGTACCCATTAAAACAAGTCATTTAAAAGATGAAAGCAGGCTGAAACTATTTGGTTTTTTAGAGAAAGAAATTGAATCGGGCCAACAAGTCTATATCGTCTATCCACTCATTGAAGAGTCCGAAAAGATGGACTACAAAGATTTGATGGATGGATATGAAAGCATTTCTAGAGCTTTTCCTCAGTACCCTATTAGCATCTTACATGGCAAAATGAAGTCGAAGGACAAGGATTTTGAAATGGCAAGGTTTGCAAAAAATGAAACTAAAATTATGGTAGCTACAACTGTAATCGAAGTAGGCGTAGATGTGCCAAACGCAACTGTCATGGTTATTGAGAATTCAGAAAGATTCGGATTATCTCAGTTACATCAACTGCGTGGAAGAGTTGGGAGAGGAAAAATTCAATCCTATTGTATATTGATGACGGGAGAAAAACTCTCCAAGGAGGCTAGAGAAAGAATCAAATGCATGGTTGCCACAACAGATGGCTTTCAAATAGCAGAAAAGGATTTGGAAATTAGAGGGCCAGGAGATTTATTGGGCACTCAGCAAAGCGGGATACTAGAATTGAAAATAGCAGATCTTTCTACTGATGGAGATTTGCTCGTCAAAGCTCGAAAATTAGCTTCTATTGTCATTCAAAATGATCCTCATCTAAATAACTCCGAGCATACATTGATTGCTAAGAAAATGGCAAATATTAATCAACCCGTAATAAGTTGGAGTAGCATTTCATAAAAAAGGGTTTGACTCCATCAGAATCAAACCCTCCAAAATATTTTGGATTTTTAGGCTTCTTCGCCTTGCTTAAGCTTTGCAATGCTGAATGAACGTTTTTCTTTATGACCACAGTAGCCACAAGAAAAATGCTTCACAAGTTCACCATCCTCCATTTCGGTTGGCGATTGAACGATATCTTCAGAAGTAACCTTCAAAGTTTGGTAATTACATTCATTGCACTTTAATGCATGAAGACGACCATTATATTTCTCGATTTTAGTAAATCCAGACTCTTCGTCTATCCAAACGTCATAGTCTACTGAGAAAGCATCTTCCTCAGCTTGCATACCTTCATCCAAATAAACGTCCTCTTCTTCTTCACTTAATAATTTCATTTTTCTACCATCAGGTGAAACCCTTGGTGAAAATCTCAATTTTTTTAACCGCTTTTCAATATAAAACGGGTAATAAAACTTCAAAATATTTTGAATGATAACACCCGCTATTATGGCAAACATAGTGCTGACAAATAGCCAAACAAAAAACCACAACATGCCTGTCTCTTTGGCCAAAGTATTGACAAATACTGCTCCAGAAATAATAATCATTAAAGCACTATACCAAAGCAAATTGATTTCATACATATTGATGTAATCATATTTAGCCTTGTGATCTGAGGTAATCATTAATTTGATATAGTGACCTAAAAGAATTAGTACACCAATTCCAGCGATTGTATAGGAAACATAATGACCATACATGTTCCAGGTACTCAGTAGGTCTTCATCAATTTTGTTCATAGCTAATAGCTTTTATTGTAAAAGTTTACCTTATAGATAAATGTTTTGATTGTAAAACTTATAATCCAACAGTTTTAGTCTAGTCAGGTTAACCCAAATATAGACAAAAAGGTGAATTGATGACATCTAAAACCTTGTTAAAAATATATTTTTTATGTCTGCTTATAAGAATTCAAACAACTCAGATGTCCCTACTTGAACAACAGTATTCAAAAAAAAAGCCATCACGATAAGTCGTAATGGCTTTGATTTTGTTTTTTATGAATTACCCATTCATTGATATCAAAAACTCTTCATTGTTTCTAGTTCCTTTCATTTTCTGAAGCAGGAATTCCATAGCTTCATTTGAATTCATATCGTCCATGAATTTTCTCAAAATCCAGATTCTTGAAAGTTCTTCTTTATCAATTAATAAGTCTTCTCTTCTCGTTCCTGAAGCCGGAATATCAATCGCAGGATAAACACGTTTGTTAGACAGTTTTCTATCCAACTGTAGCTCCATATTACCGGTACCTTTGAATTCTTCGAAGATCACTTCATCCATTTTAGAACCAGTTTCGATCAATGCCGTTGCCAGAATAGTCAATGAACCACCATTTTCTACATTTCTAGCTGCTCCAAAAAATCGTTTTGGTTTGTGCAATGCATTTGCATCCACACCACCAGAAAGAATCTTTCCACTTGAAGGTACTACCGTATTATGGGCTCTTGCTAATCTCGTGATAGAGTCTAATAATATAACTACATCATGACCACATTCAACCATTCTTTTTGCTTTTTCAAGAACGATGTTTGCCACTTTTACATGTTTCTCCGCTTGCTCATCAAAAGTAGAAGCAATTACTTCTGCCTTTACGCTACGCGCCATGTCTGTTACTTCTTCAGGTCTCTCATCAATCAATAGAATCATGAGATAAATCTCTGGATGATTCTCAGCGATTGCATTTGCTACACTTTTCAAAAGAACAGTTTTACCTGTTTTTGGTTGTGCAACAATCATTCCTCTTTGACCTTTTCCAATTGGAGCAAACATATCCATTACTCTTGTTGAGTAATCGTCTGGTCTATGGCTTAAGTTTATTTTTTCCTCTGGAAACAACGGTGTCAAATATTGGAAAGGAACACGATCCCTAATCTCTTCAGTTGTTTTGCCGTTAACGGTTCCTACTCTAAGTAATGCAAAATATTTCTCGCCATCTTTAGGAGGACGAATTTGACCTTTCACTGAATCCCCTGTTTTCAAACCAAATAATTTTATCTGAGAAGGAGAAACATAAATATCATCAGGACTTGCCAAGTAATTGTAATCACTTGATCTCAAGAAACCATATCCATCCTGCATAATTTCAAGCACGCCGCCATTTTCAATGACACCGTCAAATTCTTTTATGCTGGCATTATATTCGGCCTTTTTTGATTTTTGATCAGGTCGTCTATCAGGTCGTTCACGATTAGGTTTCTTTTCTTGCTTATCGTCACCTGACTTTTGATTTTCATTTTCAGGCTGCGTCTTACCTTCCTTAGGACCCTTTTCTTCTCTTGGAGGTCTAGGGGCTCTAGGCTCTTTTGGGGCCTTACTTTCTTTTTTGTCTTTTGATCCACTATCGACATCAAGGTTAAAAGATTGAAGCACATCATCAGCATTATCTGCTTTTGGTTCTGGCTTTGGTTCTTCTTTTTTGACAACAATAGACTCTGCGTCTCTTGTAGATTTTATTTCGGCTGTTTTCAAAGTTGAAACTGCCTTTGGGTTGACCGCCTGTTCGTCTAATATCATATAGATTAGATCCTTCTTCGCAGCTCGTTTGTAATTTTTAATGTTCAAGCCTTCTGCTATCTCCCTTAATTCGGATAGAAGTCGGTCATTGAGTTCTTCGATGTTGTACATGATAATAATTAATTGAAAAATGCTTAAATGCTAAGCAAACAATTGAAGTGAAAATTATAGAGTTATTAGTATGAAGTATGACTTAAAAACCTGCGTGACACGCGAAATAACTAAGTCCAATTGCAAATAATTGATGCACAAGTATATTGCATCAACCTATATTTAGCAAATATATCAATTATTTATTTCATTCAAGTATAAAAAGCCAATTGATGGGCTTGAAGTCAATCAAAGGTATAAATTTGCATTTTCATATTTTCAAAGAATTATGTTACTAGTTTCTGATATCCTTAATAATAAGGAAGCCTACGTTGCGGGATTGCAAAAACGTGGGATAACCAACGCTGAAGACCTTTTGAATGAGGTTTCATCTCTTGATGAAAAAAGAAAAACTACCCAAGCAAAATCAGATGATTTGTTGGCACAGGCCAATAGTTTAGCAAAGTCAATTGGGTCCTTAATGAAAGAAGGTAAAAAAGAGGAAGCTAATGAAGTCAAATTAAAAACTTCTGATCTGAAAGAAAAGACCAAAGAATTAGGAAAAGAATTGGAGGAAATTAAAAATCTACTCAAAAATAATTTGCTCCAAATTCCAAACATCCCAGAAGCGGATGTACCTGCTGGAAAAACAGAAGATGATAATGAGACAATATTCACCGTAGAGAAACTACCCGTATTAGGAGAAAAAGCTGTTCCTCATTGGGAACTGATTAAAAAATACGACATCATAGATTTTGATTTAGGCATTAAAATTACTGGCGCAGGTTTTCCGGTCTACAAAGGAAAAGGAGCTCAACTTCAAAGAGCTTTGGTTAATTACTTTTTGAATAAAGCAGGACAAGCGGGTTACACTGAAATTCAACCTCCTATTGTCGTCAATGAGACCTCTGGATATGGAACGGGTCAGCTGCCAGATAAAGAAGGACAAATGTATCAATTGGTGGATACCGATTTGTATTTGATACCTACTGCAGAAGTGCCATTGACCAACTTGTACAGAGACGTAATCATTGATGAAAAAGATTTACCCATTAAAAATGTAGGTTTCACGCCTTGCTTTAGAAGAGAAGCAGGATCATGGGGAGCACATGTTCGAGGACTAAATAGGTTACACCAATTTGACAAAGTAGAAATTGTTCAAATTCAACATCCAGAAAAATCATTTGAGACATTAGATCAAATGGTTGGTCATGTTGAATCAATATTGAAAGAACTAGAACTACCCTATCGAATCTTAAAACTTTGTGCTGGTGATCTTGGTTTCACATCAGCTATCACTTATGACTTTGAAGTTTATTCTGCTGCACAGAAAAAATGGCTGGAAGTAAGTTCAGTAAGCAATTTTAAGAATTATCAATCGAATCGATTAAAGCTTCGGTATAAGAATGTGGATAACAAAAAACAACTTTTACATACTTTGAACGGCAGCGCGCTAGCCCTTCCTAGAATAATGGCAGCATTGTTAGAAAATGGGCAAACATCGGATGGAATTAACCTTCCAAAAGTCCTCCATTCATTTACTGGTTTTGAAAAAATAGATTAGCATGTCGGAAGTAATAATAAGGAAAGGAAATAGAGCTGATATTCCACAGGTATTCGAATTGGTGAAAGAATTAGCCCTTTTTGAAAAAGCACCAGAACAAGTCACCAATACTGTTGATCAAATGACTGAAGATGGTTTCGGTGCTAACCCCATTTTTGGATTGATCGTAGCTGAAAGGGAAATGAGCATTGTAGGAATTTCTATTTTCTATTATAGATATTCAACGTGGAAAGGAAAGAGACTTTACCTTGAAGATATCGTAGTAACAGAAAAAGAAAGAGGTAACGGAATTGGAGGCCTTCTCATGGATGATACGATCTCACACGCAAAAATCAGCGGTTGTTCTGGAATGATGTGGCAAGCACTTGATTGGAATCAAAAAGCTTTAGATTTCTACAAGAAATATAAAGCAAGCTTCGATGACGAATGGGTCAATTGCCATCTTGACTTCCGTTAAACAACTTCCTCAAGCATGGATCGAAAATCGGCAGTTGAATTTCCAAACTTCTGGTACATTTTAGATTGCAAATTTGCTCCATGCTTCTCTTGAAAGAGCAAGACATCCTCCATTGATTTTGCAAAATATTGACAAGCATAAGTGATCCCTTGAGGATCCTCATTGAGCATTTTAAATATTTTGAAGCTCAAAAATAGTTCTGTACGCATGATTTCGGGAATATGTTCCGTTTTCATCCATTCAAGCCATTTTTCTGAAACCTTCAAATCTACATTAACGGTGATGTTATACAATATCATGTTTTTCTTCTTATCTATTGGTACTGCAAAATGATAGAATAATAGCCAGCATTCATCGAATCTTCCCAAAAAATTGAACTAGAGCGGTATACATTTACTCAGACAAAAATTAAAACCGCCATGTCAATTCAAAGAATTACCCGAGAAGAAGAAGTCTGGAAAGAACTTGAAGGATTCAATAACTATCAAGTCTCCAATACCGGTAATATTAAAAGAAAAGGTCGTGAAATGGTTCATAAAGCTTCTGGAAGGAAAATGTTTCTTAAAGAAAGATTGATGAAGCAAAGGTGGAATAAGAATTGCAAGTGCTTTTTCCTCGATTTGTTAGACAATCAAGGAAAAAGGCGTACAGTTTACACGCATAAGGAAGTAGCCAACGCATTCTGCATAAATGTTCTTCCCGAGGAATATACTATGATTGTGCACTTGGATAACAATGCGAAAAATAATGACTCAACCAACCTTGAATGGGTTACGCCATCAGAACACATGTCTTTTCAATTTAAAGTTGGAAATAAAGACAATTTTAAAGTTTGGAAAACACGCAAGAAAAAATACAAAAACGGATTTAGAACTTCAATTGCAAAAAGTGCCTCCGTCTAATTTTTCATCATAAACCACTTTGCTAAAGTCTTATAGTTTACTTTGGTTCCATGCATGAAAATACCAATTCGGTAAATTCTGCTGGCAAACCAAGTGGTCAAACCAAACCCTACGATCAATAGGATCATTGACAATAACAATTCCCAAATTTGAACATCAAATGGAAGTCTCATCATCATAATGACCGGAGATGTAAATGGAATGATTGACAACCAAAAAGACATGTTACCATGAGGCTCATTTATCACCACAGAGATCATAGCAATTGAAACAATCAAGGGAATTGTAATCGGTAGCATAAACTGCTGGGAATCTGCATCACTATCTACTGCCGAACCAACTGCAGCAAAAAGTGCTCCGTAGAATAAATATCCAGCTAAAAAATAAAATACAAAACAAGTCAATAACAATGGAATATTAATTTGATCCAAAGCACCCATTGATTTTTTGAAAATCTCTTGAGTTTCGGAATTTGAAGCAACCGACATACTCTGAGACTCCTCTAAGGCCTGTTCTATTTGCTGAGGATCGACGTCCTTCATGATTACTGCAGACAACCCTGAAACAATTCCGATGGAAAACAATACCCATAATAGGAATTGAGTCAAGCCGACACTAGCAATTCCAATGATTTTGCCCATCATCAATTGAAAGGGCCGTACAGATGCAATGACAACTTCGATAATTCTACTCGTTTTTTCTTCAATGATTCCTCTCATGATTTGTGCACCGTACAGAAAAATGAAAAAGTAAATCAAAAACGCACCTATATAACCAACCGCTGTTGCTGCTCCTGCACTACTTTCACTTTCTTCACCTGTCTCTGACAAGTTAATCGTTTGTACAAATACATCTGCTTTTAAATTATCTAGAACTGACTTATCCAAACCAGAATTTACCAGCTTAATATTCTCAATTTGAGTCTTTATTTTCCATTCCAAATCACCCTTCACAGAAATTCCAGGGTTTTGCGTTGAGATGAACTGAATGCCCTTCGGATCGTCTATGTCCAATTTTGGAATGTATAGCAATCCAAAAAACACTTCAGATGTCAAGCTTTTTTTAGCATCTTCTAAACTTTGATCCACAAAAAGATATGTTGTCTTATCATGTGGTTGAATCTCTCCATTAAAAATGCCTGATTCATCTATGACTTGAATGACTTTTTCCTCAGATGATTCTCTAGTTGCTAGCCAAATAGGTATAATAAACATACTAGAAAACAATATGGGTCCAAGAATAGTCATAATAACAAATGACTTTTTCTTTACGCGTGACAAATATTCTCGGATTATTATTAAGCCTACTTTATTCATGGCTGGTCTGTTTTACTTCAGAAATAAAAATATCATTGATTGACGGGATTTTCTCATTCAGAGAAACAATTTGAGATTTGTCAGTTACAAACTTAACAAGGTCATTGACTGTGTGATCATCAGAAATTTTGACTTCAGTTTTGAAAATTGAGTCCTCTAAAGCCTCCTTTTTAAGTTCTACATATCCGTTTTGATTAAACGAAATATCTCCTTGATGCTCCACAATAAAAGTGTTGTCCCTGTATTGATTCTTGATATCCTTCTTGGTCCCATTCAAAACTATTTGAGAATTATTTATCAAAGTGATATGACTACAAAGCTCTTCAACAGATTCCATCCGATGCGTGGAAAAAATAATTGTAGCACCTTTATCTTTCAACTCTAGCAATTCGTCTTTTATCAAATTCGCGTTGACAGGATCAAAACCAGAAAAAGGTTCATCTAAAATCAATAATTTGGGTTCATGAACGACCGTTGCAATAAACTGTATTTTTTGCTGCATTCCCTTAGATAAGTCTTCAATGTTCTTATTCACCCAAGAACGAATTTCAAATTTATCTAGCCACTGATTAATTTTTTGTACAGCATCCGAACGAGACATTCCTTTGAGGCGAGCTAAATAAAGAAGCTGTTCCGCCACTTTCATTTTTTTATACAGTCCTCTTTCTTCTGGTAAGTAGCCTATCTTTCTCACGTCGTCTGGGGTGATCGACTTGTCTTGAAAAAAGACCTTACCTTGATCGGCCATAATGATCTGAGTGATGATTCTAATAAGTGTGGTTTTTCCCGCACCATTCGGTCCAAGAAGCCCAAAGACGCTATTTTCGGGAATACTGAAATTTATATCCCGGAGAGCCTGATAAGTTCCGTAGGTCTTAGAGACTCCTTCTATTTTTACTAAATCCAAGTGATAATAATTTAGGTACAAACGATTAGTATTCGAATGTATAACAATATTACACTTCTAAAAAATTATTTGATGTATTCGAAAATAATATTCCCCAATGCCACATCTAATTCAAACTCTAATAAATTGGTTGCATCAGGCGAAAAACTTTTGTTGACATACACACCTTCATCCACTTTTTCATATCCTTCTACAATAGACATTTTGCAAAGCGGAGAGTTTTTGTAATTGACAATGGAAGGAGCAGAATCTTCCGGAACCCTAACTTTTAATTTACCAGCACCAATAGTTGCTTTAATTTTGCATTTATGATCTATCCCTTCACTGAAATCTAAAATCACGGTTCCGAAACCAACTTCAGCCAAGACGTATTTGACTTTAGACAGATGCATTCTATCAACTGTTATGGTACCCATGTCTACACTCACAGCGAATGTATCCATTTCACAGCGATTCATTTTACCTTCATCATAGGAGATGTTGACATTCGCACTTCCCGATTCTAATTTGAATTTGGTTATCGCAAGATCAGATAAATTAATGTGGGCATCTCCAACCCCGTAATTTAGATTAAGGTTATAGATCTTGTCCTCAGTCAGGTATACCTTCCAAAAATCCTTTTCAGATTTTTCATCCTCACTAAACATGTTATAAGTAATGGCATGACTTAAACCATTCTTAGCATAATCTTCTAATTCTAAAACAATGAAATTAGTTTTTCCTAAAACAGAGGTGTGAAAATTTGGATTTACCTCAGAGAAAGATGGGTTTCCATAAATCGTGACCGGATCGTCATGATGAGAAGGCTTAATAAAGCATGTACCAGAAGTTGCCTTGATGGCAAAATCAATAGTATCATACGTAGGGGCATTTTTAACTGTATAGAATTTCTTCAATTGACAATTGCCATCCACACCATATATTAGAGCTGTACATACAACTAGTATTACTCGAATCATGATCTATGGTACGGAATTAAGTTCAAAGAGGATGAAATCAATGCCGAAAATATGCCTATTAAGACAAAATCAAAAATAATAAAGCTAAAAATGCCTACTCAATGACTTAGTTAGGTATTTTCCTAAAAGAATTCCTTCATTCTTTCAAAAAATCCTTTTTCTCCTTTTGCTGGGCTCGGCGCAAAATTTTCAGAATCACGTAAGCCTTCAAGCGTTGATTTTTCTTCTTTAGTTAAGGTCTTAGGGGTCCATACATTTACATGGATAAGTTGATCACCCGTACCATATCCATTAATATCTTTTATCCCTTTGCCTCTAAGTCTAAGAATTTTTCCACTCTGAGTACCTTGATCAATCTTTATTTTCACCTTGCCATCAATCGTCGGAACTTCAATAGACGTACCCAAAACGGCATCAACAAAATTTAAATACAAATCAAAAACAACATTGTTCCCTTCTCTTTTTAGTACATCATCATCTATCTCTTCGATGACTATCAAGAGATCTCCAGGGGCACCTCCTCCCGGAGCTTCATTCCCTTTACTTGACATAGACAATTGCATGCCTTCTGTAACACCAGCAGGTATTTTCACAGAAATTACCTCATCTTTATAAGTCAGCCCTGAACTGTCAACCCCACTTGGTTTTTTATCAATAGTTTGTCCTGCGCCAATACACGCTGGACACGTAGAGGCAGATACCATTTGGCCCAACATGGTATTCACCACTTTTTGAACTTGACCACTCCCTTGGCATTGAGGGCATGTTCTGAAGGTCACTCCTTCAGCAACAACTAGTCTATTAACCTTTATCTTTTTTTCAACACCATGAGCTATATCATCAAGTGTCAGTTTAAGCTTAATACGTAGATTAGTTCCTTTTTTTCGCCGAGAACCTCGTCCTCCACCGCCTCCAAAGAAACTATCAAACGGACTGCCGCCGCCGCCACCAAAGATGTCTCCAAATTGTGAAAAAATATCATCCATGGACATTCCGCCACCACCAAAGCCTTGACTTGCTCCTCCCATTCCAGCATGACCAAACTGGTCATAGCGCTGCTTCTTTTTGGCATCACTCAACACTTCATAAGCTTCTGCCGCTTCTTTGAATTTTTCTTCTGCTTCTTTATCATCTGGGTTTTTATCCGGATGATACTTTATCGCCAACTTACGATAAGCTTTTTTAATCTCGTCCCCAGAAGCCGATTTGCTTACTCCTAATACTTCGTAATAATCTCTTTTCGCCATCTTATGCTCCTGTTACCACTTTGGAAAATCGAATGACTTTGTCGTTCAATTGATATCCATTTTCTACTACATCCACTATTTTTCCTTGCAGTCCTTCCTCTGGTGCTGGAATCTGCGTAATTGCTTCATGCAACTCCAAATCAAATTCTGAGCCTTTGTCTGCCTCTATCTTTTTTACGCCTTTTTGTTCAAGGATGCTTTTGAACTTATTATAGATTAAATCCACTCCTTCTCTAACTGATTTAACATCTGATTCTTCTGTCATCGACTTTTCAGCCCTTTCAAAATCATCGATGATTGGAAGCAAGGATTGAATGAGGCTTTCATTAGCTGAACCAATAAGTTCCAACTTCTCCTTTGCCGTTCTTCTTCTGAAATTCTCAAATTCAGAATAAAGCCTCAAATATTTGTCCTTTGATTCCTGTAATTCCGCTTTTATCCCCTCTGATTTGTCAACTTTTTTGCTGACTTTCTTTCCACTCTTCGTTGATTTTGACTTTGTATCTTGACTTTTGGTCTTTTTGTCAGTTTCCGTCTTTGATTTTGCCATTTCGTCTTACAATTAATTGCGCTTCACCTATGACAATTATTTTGCCACAAATGTTATTATGCCAATTTGTCTGAAAAAATTTACTATTTAGCAAATGTAATGGCCCGACATCTGATTCAGTGGTACTATTTCACATTCAGAATATCCTTCATATGGAAAATAAAATTCTTTAGGGATTCCTCCCAGGTCAAATCCGCATCCCATTTTAAACCCGTATAGACATCTTTTGTATATACATGTTTCACATAGTATTTGCTTACAACGGCCTCAGCAGGTAATCGAAGCACAGTGGACCCTACATCAGTCGCTTTTATTGTGGCAAAGACCGTTTCACCGGGTTCTGTTTTATAATTCAACAAGTCCTTAATCGTCTCACCAGTCCCTTCTAACCTCAATAAAACAAACTGACCACCATTGTCATAAACATTTTTGTCCAAATAATCATCAGAAATTTCATATGGTAAATGGTAAGTCTTCATGATCGTTTGGAGTTTATCATTCTTCTTATCGATCTCGGAATTGTATAGTGCAATTTCATTGAGCGTGAACTCATCCAGTTTCGATGAATCTTTAGGAATGTATTTTTGAAATTTAGGTACAATTAATTTCTCCACTTTTAAGTCCATGGCATACGTAGGTATCCGCTTTCCTTTGATAATGTTCACATCAGTGAAAAACTCTGGAATATCCGGTATCAGATAGTTCTCAATATCATGTTCTGCTTTATATATGGTATTAAACATTTCCTTGAACAAAGCATTAAAATCATTGTTTTCAATTTTCCAAGCATTTGCACCCTGATCCACAAAAGAAGATTCGTTGTTGAAAGGTGTGACAATTATGGTGAATTTTTCTTCCGTCTCCGCATTCTTTTTTTCCCAAATCTGAGAAACAAATATTAAATACTTGATCTCTCTTTTGGTCATCTCTTTCGCAAATGCAATTGATGGGTCTGAATTATTAAAGGCATCATCAGTATAATAATAAGCAACCGGGTCAATCTTCATTCTTTTTAACTTAGCATGCACGGAAGTAGCTAAATCTTTCCAATCCGAACGTATGGCAGGGTTTTTATTGGATCTTGGCACAGAAATAAAAACGGCTGATTTTCTTGAAGTAAGATATTTTGGTGACTTATTATGAAAAGTAAAATCTCTAAACTGCAATGTTTCACTACCTACTACTTGAGCCTTAATGTTTATTGGACTCAGTAGTGCCGTGAACAGAACAATCAATATTAGATAGAAGAATTTGATACTTTTAGACATGCTTTTGAAACAACGCTGAAAATTAGGCAAATTGCAAGAGACAGCATTATTTTTAAAGTAAAAACTCCTTGGAGATGAATAGATGTGAATGGGCAGAACAGAAATTTGAAGCGTATAAAAAATACCATGACCTTGAATGGGGCGTGCCTGTTTGGGATGACAAAACTCATTTCGAGTTCCTAATTTTAGAAAGTGCTCAAGCGGGACTTAGTTGGAGTACAGTGTTGAAAAAAAGAGCGGGTTATGAAATGGCATTTGCCAATTTTGACATTGAACAAGTCGCACTTTTTGATGAAAACAAAATCCAAGAATTAGTTCAATTTGATCAAATTATAAGGAACCGAGCTAAAATCCGAGCTGCAGTTAATAATGCCCAAAAGTTCATTGCGATTCAAAAAGAATTTGGATCTTTTTCAAAATACATCTGGTCATTCACAAATGGTGAAGTAATTGTAGGTAACTGGAAAAACAAAGAACAAATCCCTGTGACAACATCTGAATCTGATGCTCTAAGTACAGATCTTAAAATAAGGGGGTTCAAATTTGTAGGAAGTACGATTATGTACGCGCATATGCAAGCCACTGGATTGGTAAATGATCATACGGTCGACTGTTTTCGTTACAAAGAACTTTTAAGTTGATCTGATTTAGTTTCTCACAATCTTATTTATCTTCGCAAGGTTAAATTAAAAACAAAAAAAATATGTTCAATCCGGCGGTTACCTCAGGAGTAGATTTGTTTGTAAATATTGTGATATGTATTGCGGCACTTGGAGCAGCAATTACTTTGATTGATTTCAAAAACACACAAGCGGAAAAAGATCAGGAAGATTAATTTTTTTGATTAATAGATCCTACTACGCTGATTCAAGTAGTTTTTTCACTTCTTCAATGATATTGGTCGAACCTATATTTACCGATATGCGTAATGCTTTAAGGCCGCTCACTCCTTGAAGATCTTCCACCTCCAATTCTTCAATTTCTCCTGTCAATAAGTTTTTATCAAGAAGGTAATTGATATACCTGGTATATTCTTTGGCGTCTTTATCTTGTGAATAAATAATGGCAATTTTTCCTGGTTGTGTAATTCTCTCATCCGTACCTTTTACCAGTGCCTTATCGATTCTCTTTTTAGTGATTTCATATCGAATGTTATATGCTCCATCAACATCAAATTTTTTCTCGTCCTGTCTAAAGCTTATGGCGAGTGGGTTAGAATGAACAAGCACTAAATGTGAAGTTTCTAAAGGCAATGCCAACTCTGGCACTATCGATGCAGTTCTAATTGCAATCTCAGCAGTTGTTACCAATTGCCAAAGTCTGAGATTTTTCAAATAGACGTCACTATAAGTAAGATTTTGGACTAAGGAATTTCCAATGTAAATATTATGTTCAACTCCATCCGTTTTATACCTTTCAAAAAAATGGGGAAACATTAATTGGGCCTTCTCTTCTTCTACATCCAAAATTCCTGTTATCGTATCATTTATTTTTGTGAGGCTTTCTTCAAAATTTCTACGCTCAAGGTATACCACTCCTATTTCCGCATCCAATGCAGACCAATAGGATTTCGAACGATTCACGTATTCCTCATAATTCTCTTCAAAATTCCTTATCAAAGGCTCCACATCTTTCTGTAAAAAATCAATAATGACCGCTTCATCCCCTGAAACCAATTTAGACTTGATCTTTTTATTCAATTGATCAATTCTATGAATTGTTTCATCAAGAATCGGTAACCTATTAAACTCATTAGCTTCTATCAAAGCTGTTTTTGCCAGTTTCAATTGCAATTTTAAATCTCGATTGATTGCTCGATTTCGTTCAATAGATGAATTTCTAATGTCCGAAGCAGCATATAAAGGATATACATCTTTAAACACAATTTTCGGTGCGATAGCATTTGATCCTTCTTCGATTTGATCAAGTACCTGAATTGCCGATTCTTTAAATTTCCATTCCACGGTAGGATGAATCGATGTATATCGCTGTTTTATTATTGATCGGATAGAATTTTCGACCTCTTCCTCGTTTCTTCTAACTGCAATAGCGATAAGGGGCAGTACCTCTTTAATTTTTGATAAGGCAGTTGCATCTAAGTCTCCTTCATTTGGAGATGCCAATTCCAACATTCCCACAAATTCTCCATTTGAGTATAATGGGCTCAAAATCAAATTTTTCACCCCGCTGTCTAAGACGGACTGGGCATGACCTCCTATTTCACTAAAGCATGCTTTTGCATTTTCAATAATTATGGCTTCTTTTTCAGCAACAAAATGATCGTATAAAGTCTTGTTCGTTGTGGAACAAGTAATTTTTGATTCCTCGCCAAATAAAATGCTCCGTTTAACAGAATTCCCAAAGTTGATGAATCCATTACGCTCTTTACTATAACCAGAAATCCCAAGTTTTAGCTCTGGTTGCTGAAGTAGCGATCGAAACATATTTTCGAGTACATTGAAACTGTTCTCATCTCTCAAACTATCTTTCTGCAAGAGGTTTTCTTTCATTCTGGAGACAACTTCAACTTTAGTTACCTCCGTAAATTTGAAAATAACCACTCCTTGAAATTCAAACAATGCAGGAGGTAATTTTTCATACCAAATTTCAAGATCTTCAGGACTATTTTTTAAAGCCGCAATGTCATTTGCATCCAATGTAGGTAAATCACCTTTCGGAATGATCTCGCAAAACTTAGGGTTTATGTCTATTCTATAAAATCTTTTTAGACCTGTTTCACTATTTTCAAGTGTATGTATAATGTCCTTGCTAAATGAAATGGGTGCATTATAAAAAGTATCCAATATTGCACCGTAAGCTGCAAATATCTTATACTTCAAAACTTGTTCTAATTCTGCAGTATTGGACTCAATATTGGACTCATGGGCGAGTTCCATCATCTCACTATACTTCTTCGTAGATCTTATTACTTCCTTTTTAAATGGGGTCATGATAGAAATCACCTCTTCTTCTTCTGAGAAAGGAGAAATTATGGCGTTCATCAATAAATCAACTGCCACTCGATTGATTTCTAATATTGACAAGTCATCAATTGGAGCATTAAGATCAGGGTATTTGTCTACTTGTTTAAGAACGTTTTTTGCAATTTCTGCCTTTGTGGGATTTTTATCTAATGCCATCACTTGCCAGAACAAAATGACATTGGTCAAACTGAGTTTGCTTTCAAAAGGAAAAACAATAGGAGTTGTACATTGGTCGAGCGGGGTTTCCATTGGAAATTTTCAATAATTGTGTGAAAAAATGAACGCTTTTTAAGTCAATTAGTTTCAAATATCACTTTAGATCATCACAAATTTGAAAAATCTGTGAATTAACACTTATATAAAATTGTCCCTTCATTTTTGAAAAACGTTTATTGTATATTCACTTCTTCTTAATTTCAATTGATCATGAAAGAGGTCATTTTACCAGTAGAAAACAAATATTTCAATCGAGACTTGAGCTGGTTGACATTCAACTATAGGGTTTTAATGGAAGCCCAAAGCCCTGATGTACCCCTTTTTGAAAGGCTAAAATTTCTCGCCATCTATTCATCAAATCAAGATGAATTTTTTAGAGTCAGAGTAGCAAGTATCAGAAGCATAATTGACATCAACAAAAAGAAGATCAATAAAGCGCTGGATTTCAAACCGCAAAAGATACTGGTAAAAATTCATAACAAAGTACAAGTTCAACTTTCTGAATATGGAGATACTTTGAGGAACAGTGTTTTGCTCGAATTAGAAAAAAGTGGTGTATTTATACTTTCTGGAGATCAGCTTAATGAAGATCAGAAAGCTGAATGTTTATACTATTTTAAGACCAAAATTCTTTCATTTTTACAACCGTATATATTCGGACATTCAGAAAGAGAACCTTTTTTGAATAATCGAGCGTTATATTTTTGTTTGAGACTAAAGCATAAGTCCAAAAAATCTATTGAATATGCTTACTTGAATATTCCCACCAATCTTCTCCCAAGGTTTTTTCAATTGCCGTCACCAACCTCAAAGTTTCATTACATATTTCTAGATGACATTGTAAGCATGCATTTGGATTTTGTTTTTCCTGATTATGAAATTTTGGAATGCAAAAGTGTAAAAATGAATAAGAATGCTGATCTAAACATTGAAGACGAATTCAGTGGCGATTTGGTTGAAAAAATCCAAAAACAAATTCTCAAAAGAAATCTAGGTGTTCCTTCAAGATTCTTACATGACAATACGATGTCTGAAGAACTCTTGAAATATTTGCAAGATTCTTTTGAACTAGTAGAAGACGATTTGGTTGCTGGTGGAAAGTACCACAGCCTATTTGATTTTTTTCAATTACCTAATCCAATTGGGCCATCTCTTGAGTATGAAAAGCTAATGCCATTGAGAAATAATCGAATAGACAATAATCGATCTATTTTCTCAGCATTGGATGATTCTGATCAGATGTTGCATTTTCCCTACCACACTTATAATTATATTCTTCAATTCTTCAATCAAGCCGCTATTGATCCATATGTTAAAGAAATCAAAGTCGCATTTTATAGAATTGCATCAGAATCACTTATAGGAAATGCCCTAATGAGTGCTGCACAAAACGGAAAAAATGTTACTGCATTTATTGAGCTCAAAGCACGTTTTGACGAAGAAAATAATTTGCGATGGGCAGAGAAAATGCAAGCCGCAGGAGTAAAAATTATCTATAGTATTCCAGGCCTTAAAGTCCATGCAAAAGTCGCACTAGTCAAAAGAAAAAAGGGAAATGAAAAAACAAAAAATTATAGCTTTTTCGGAACCGGAAACTTAAACGAGCAAACGGCTACCATATATGCTGATCACGGATTGCTTACCAGCCAAAAATCTTTGGGTGAGGAATTAGATCACTTATTCAACTACCTGTATAAAAGAAAAACACCAGGAAAATTTAAACACCTATTAGTATCTCAGTTCAACATAATTGATAGCTTTTTTAGTTTGATTGATCGTGAAATTGAACACGTAAAAAACGGAAAAAAGGGACACATCATCATCAAGCTCAATAATATCGAAGAGCGTGGTATGATTGACAAATTATATGAAGCAAGTAGGTCTGGGGTTCGAATTGAAATGATTGTAAGGAGCATCTGTTGTGTTATTCCAGGAGTGAAAGGTATGAGCGAAAATATTACCGTGCGCAGAATTGTAGGTAGATACCTTGAACATGCGCGAATAATTTGCTTTCACAATGATGGAAAAGAAGAAGTATATATGGGCTCTGCTGATTGGATGAAACGAAACCTTAAAAGTAGAATTGAAGTTATTTTCCCGATCTCAAACAATACACTTAAACAACAAACCATTGAATTGCTTAAACTTCAATTAAAAGACAATACAAAAGCCGTAGAATTAGATGAGAAACAAAACAACAAAAGAGTAATCGCTAAAAAAGGAGAGAAATTGTATGATGCACAAATAGATGCATACCACCTTATTAGAAAATGGGAAGACAACTCTAATACATATAATATTGTTTAAAGAATATCTCAGCTATTACAAAAGCTAATACGGCTAGTACAAACCCAAACATAAATACAGTGTAAGACCACCGTAGTAACTTATACTTTTTGCCGAGAACTGCTCCTAGAAAGTAAATATCCTTGATCATACTTCCGTATAAATACTCCCCATCCTTCATCATTTCTTTCATTCCCCATTCGTATTCACCTAAACTCATTTTATGAAAATTGCCAAAGAATAATAAGTTTACCTTTCGATTATTGATGTCCTCTTTTGTGAATCTACCTTTCTGGACATTGGGTCTTGTTGCTAGAATGCTCAACACAATAGTAGATAAACAGACCACGGTCATGATCAAAGTAGGAATTACAAAATGCGGATATTCCTCGAGTTTCCTTATCAAGACAGAAACTATAATTGACAAAATGATAGAATTGATAGAAATCATGATATTAGCCTTGTTGTCTGCAATAGCACTTAATTCCAAATGATTCTTAGAGGTAGTCCGAAACATTGTTTCTATACCTCGAGTTGGTTTCATTTTTTCAATTTTTTTTTTCAATTTTTTTTTAGCCTTTTTTAAGTTCTCAATTTTTCCTAAATCATAATTTTGCTTCGCATGAGGTGTGAAATACTCATGAGAGCGTAAAAAATCAAAGCTCTTTTGCATCCACTCAGCATCATCCAGCCCAGCATCATTAACTTCATTTAGCTCTTGCATTAATAATTCGGACCTTTCTTCAAACTTATCAGTTGATAAATGAAAAAGATCTGCATCACAAAGCACCTCTTCCATTTTGTTTTGTGGACTTTGCGGCATTATTGTGGCTTTGATACAATTACAAACTTTTTCGATCTGCCCTGAGTTCATTTCTGTCTTAGCCAAATAATCACGTGCTAATTCGATGCTTTTCAACTCATGTTCTTCTTCCACAAAAACATGCCCTAAGTCATGAAACCAAGCAGCTATTTCTAGTAAGTTTAGGTCTTCTTTGGAAATTCTTTCATGCTTAGCCAATGCCAACGAAACTTCCACCACCTCTTTAGTATGAGTCAAATTATGATAATAAAAATTATCAGGAAGATGATCACTCAATAGATTACTTACATAGGTTCGAACTTCCGATAAGATTTCTGTACTTTCTGGCATTAGAGATTATTTGATTACAATTTAAATAAAATCAAAAGAAACAATTCCTCGTTTTTTCGTATTCAGTTAGGTGGAATTCATATTTTTATAGAAAATATATCCGTCTATGACCAAATTCTTGCTTTTTACAAGGAATTTTAAGCAAACTACAGTGCTTCTAATTTTTCTGCTTCTTGGTTGTGAACAACCCAGACGGACTGCGGATGCTCTTTTTTATCAAGTTACAGAAGGCCTTTCTAATTACAATTTAAAATCCCCCGATGCGAAATACTTCTTACCCTATGTCTTAGAGGAAATTTCAGGATTATCTTATGTATCGCCTGGTGTTATTGCATGTGTTCAAGACGAAGAAGGGAAAATATTTTTCTACAACCATAGAACGAGAAAAATTGTTCTGGAAATACGCTTTGGTAAATCTGGAGATTACGAAGGGATTGAAGTTGTCGGAAATAAAGCATACGTAATCAATAGTAAAGGAGATATATACTCTTTTCCGTTTGAACAATTTCACTTGTCTAAAGTGGAAAAATTGAAAACCGAATTAAACAAGACCAATGACACAGAAGGTTTAGCATATAATCCTTCTAACAATTCATTAATTATAGCGTGCAAAGGAGAGGCTGGGCTGAAAAGCAAAAAAAAGAAAGGTCGTGGATTTTATAACTTTTCATTGGATGATAATAAATTCAATTCGAAAATTCAGTTTAATATTAAAAAGAAAGACATAAAGGAGTTTTTAGAGAATTATAAAGATTTTGAATATGAATCAAATAGGATCAATTTCCACCCATCTGGAATTGCCGTTCATCCTACGACCAATTTGTTATACATAATTGCTTCAACAGGAAAACTCATGCTAATCACTGATCTTGATGGAACAATAAAAGGATCTGTTCCTTTGGATCCAAGGCTACTAGGACAACCTGAAGGAATTTGTTTTGCTCCTAATGGCGACATGTTCATATCTAGCGAAGGGCAGGGAGATAAAGGATATATCTTGAAATTTGATATGAAAAAATGAGACTCCTAGCATCCATTTTTTATTTCATGTTTTTTTCAGTTGGGTTTCTTCATTCACAAATACCTAAAACTGAGCATACCGTTTTTCTGATTGGTGATGCCGGTGAGCCTAAACTAGCAAAAAACAATCTGGCTTTATTAAAAAAACAAATCGAAAATGCCGGTAAAGAAGCTACTCTCATCTTTTTAGGGGATAACATTTACGAAAAAGGCCTATCTGATGAAGACAGACCAGATAGAAGTGTACAAGAAGAAAAATTGATTCGTCAATTGGAAATCACAAAGGAATTTAAAGGGCGCACCATTGTAATTCCTGGGAATCATGATTGGGCCAAAGGGAAAAAAGAAGGATGGCAAAACGTAACCAACCAATCTCAATTTGTAGATCAGTATTTCGGAGGGAAAAAATCATTCTATCCTAAAAATGGATTTCCTGGGCCCAATGAAATTAAATTGGATGACAACCTTTTTCTTATTGTGTTTGATATGCAGTGGATGCTACATAAATGGGATAAGCCTCTTGAAAAAAATCCATTTCAACAGACAGGCCCTTTAGATATTATCGTAGACATTGGTAAACTGCTAGAAAAACATAAGAATGATCACGTCATTATAGCTGCGCACCATCCTCTCAACAGCTATGGTCCACATGGAGGTAAATACTCTTTCAAAAGTCATCTCTTCCCACTAACTGAAGCGAATAGTAATTTATACATACCACTACCTTTAATTGGCTCCCTATATCCAATTTATCGATCAACTGCAGGTGCTATTCAAGATATTCCCCATCCTCAGTATAAAGCGGTAAGAAATGCCATAGAGGACCTTGTAAAACCATATCCAAATGTCATCTATGTCGCAGGACATGAACATTCATTGCAACACATAGAAAAAAACAATTTGCACCAAATTGTTAGTGGCTCAGGTTCCAAAACCACTCATTTAAAAAAAAATGGGAAGTATTTAAAGTTTGGTCAGCCAAGGGTGGGTTTCAGCAAAGTTCAATACAGTGAAAAAAAGACTAAGTTGGAATTTTGGGTAGCTGATGATAAATCACCAGATGGAGAAAAAATCTATCAAGCACCTCTGTATCAGTTTCAAGAATTCAAAGATCCAGACGCCAATTTCCCAAGACATGAATTTGTAGATAGCATAAAAACAACCTCTGCTTCCGCGCAGTACCATGCTTCAAAGTCAAAAAAGAAATGGATGGGCACGAACTATAGATCTTTATGGGCTATGGAAGTCAAGGCTCCTATAATTGATATTTCCAAAGAACATGGTGGTTTGAAAATAATAAAAAAAGGTGGAGGTCAACAAACAAATTCACTGCGATTAGAAGCACCTGATGGTAAACAATACGTACTTAGGTCTGTAGAAAAATATCCAGAAAATGCCCTGCCTGACATGTTAAAAGAGACAATTGCCAAGAACGTAGTTCAGGATCAAATAAGTGCTAGTAATCCTTACGCTGCTTACGTCATTCCACCGATGGCAGAATCGATTGGTATTTATCATACTAACCCAAAACTTGTTTTTATTCCTAATGACGGTGTATTCGGTCCATTCAGAAAATCATTTGCTAATACTTTGGCATTGTATGAAGAACGCCCTGCTAAAGATTGGTCTGACACGAATCTTTTTGGTTCATCCTCCGATCTTGTGAATACACAGAAAGTCATAGAAAAACTTCGTAAAGACAATGACAATCGTGTTGATGAAAAATTTGTTTTGAAAAACCGTTTGTTTGATATGGTTATTGCCGATTGGGACCGTCATGAAGACCAATGGCGTTGGGCTTCTTTCAAAGAAGAGAAAGGTTTCCTATATAAACCTGTCCCCCGCGATCGCGACCAAGCATTCTTCATGAATGAAGGGATTTTGCCAAAGATTGCTACTGCCAAATTTTCTATGCCAAAAATCGAAGGGTTTAACCCTGACATGAAATGGGCTCCTGGATTCAATTTTAATGCCCGATATTTTGATCGCTTTTTTATGTCGAGTACATCAAGACAGGATTGGATTGATGCCGCTGCAGAAATTCAGGCGAATCTCACTGATGAAATTATAGAAAACGCCATCGCCCTATGGCCTCAAAATGTATATGATGAAGTAGGGCAATCTACTATTGACATTTTAAAAGCTCGGAGGGATAATCTTCCGACATATTCGTTGGAACTCTATGAATATTTGTCCCGTGAAGTTGAAGTTTTATGCTCTGATAAAAAAGAATTGATATTGGTAGACAACATGGATAAAGATTCAGTAAGCGTTAAGGTTAAAAAAATATCCAAAAAAGGAAAAGAAGCACAGGTGACTTTCGATAGAGTATTCGTGAGCAATGAAACCAAAGAAGTAAGAATTTACGGATTTGGATCTGATGATCAAATTAGAATTACAGGTGATGTAAAAAGTAAGATTAATATTCGGGTTATTGGAGGAAAAGGAAGTGATACATTCACGGATAAAACAGAAAATAAATCCGGTCAGAATGTAAAAATTTATGATCGAAAAAGCACAACTATTTTAACAGAAGGAGGTACATCATTTAAATCTCGATTGAGCAAAAAACCTGATGTCAATGCATATGATAAATATGGCTACAAATACGGTTTGCGTGTTCCATTAATATATGGTTCAGTCAACCCAGATGACGGGCTGTTGATCGGCGGAGGTACCATTTTTGTAAATCAAGGTTGGAGGAAAGAACCCTTTTCTTCTCAACATTTGTTTCTGGCTAGCGGATCATTTACAACAGGAGCCTTCAATGTCAAATACAAAGGAGCATATACAGATGTTCTTTGGAAATGGAATCTTGAAACCCTAATAGATATAGAAGCGCCCAATACCAATAACTTCTTTGGCTTTGGCAATGAGTCGGTACATGAATATGACAATAGGGACATTTCCTACTACCGATTAAGACTCAATGAAAATATATATCGTTTAGCACTGACTCATCCTATTGGTCAGGAAGGATTTTTCTCTTTCGGACTTCAGCATAAAGGTGTAACTGTAAAAGAAAGGGAAAATACTTATTTGGCTTCACCTGAATTTGACGAATTTGATACAGACGTTCTTTTCGATGACCTCCGTATGTATACAGGGTTTTATTCTGGTCTTAATTTTGACACTCGCGATCAATCCATGTTACCTACGAGAGGATTACATTGGAATACAGAATTTGTTGCTTATAAAGGCATAAACGAAAATGCCAATAACTATTCAAGTTTAGATTCGGAACTAGCATTATACTATAGTTTTAGTTTTCCGGCAATTGTAACTCTCGCTTCAAGAACTGGATACTCTCATCGTTTTGGAGATTTTGTACTAGATGAATTTTATAACGCCAGCGTTTTGGGTGGTCGAACAAATTTGCGTGGATTTAGAAAAACGCGGTTCTATGGTCGGACAAGTTTCTATCAAAACGTTGACATGAGAATCAAGCTTTTTGACTTTTCTTCATTTCTATTTCCAGGAAAATTTGGCATGCACGGGTTCTATGATATTGGAAGAGTTTGGACTGAAGAATACTCGGATGTATGGCACCGTTCCGCTGGATTCGGATTATGGGTGGCTCCATTGAGCAAAGCCGTAATTTCAGTTAGTTATGGATTCACTGGTGAAGAAAATCTAGGATTTATAGATTTTGGATTTTTCTTTTAAGCGTCGAAAAAAGTTCAATGATTATACATTGATGATTCAAGTTTGAGGAAAGTACTAACCATTATTTGTATCCTAATAGGTGAGATATTGCCATTCGTTCTAAAAGTTCAGGTTACTAAAAATGTTCCCAACTTTGAGCTGATCATGCACCACAAAATAGTCTAACTTAAAATAGAGCTTATCCGACTAATAAGTAGAAGCGAACAAAACCTAGGCATCAGTCTTCCAAACATGCAAATAACAATGTATATTCGGATAAAAAACGAAAAGTATACAAATGAGGTAACATTGGAGACGGGCAACAGCGAAACAAAAAGCAATGGTCAACTCCCACCAAAAACCATAATAACACTCAGCTAAATAGAAATTATCAAAAACATCAGCAAAGAAATCTGCTGATACCAATGAACAATCAATCTCGCCCAGCTAAGAGAGGAAGGTAAAAACTTAATTTTAACATTATGAAAAAATTATTTCTACTCAGTATTTCTTTAATATTTTTATTTCCAATTAGCTCTTTTGCGCAAGACGCACATTATTGGACGGAGCAATTTGGTAACCGTTCTACCTTACTAGCAGGTTCGGTTGTTGGAAGCGTAGAAGACTTAGGTGCCGTGTTCTATAATCCAGGACGATTAGCATTACAAGAAGACCCCACATTCTTAATAAGTGCAAAAGCATTTCAATTGGTAAAGCTAGGAGTAAAAGATGCTGCGGGGGAGGCAGATTTGTCAAACGATAAATTTGGATCAGCTCCTACCCTTGCAGCAGGAAGTTTTAATTTAGATTCGGTAAAATTTTTGAAGTTTTTTCATGGACACAAGTTTGCATATGCCTTTTTGTCAAGAACTAATTTTGACTACACCTTATCTGCAAGACTTCAGCAAACGTATGCCTTCAATGCGAACTGGCCCGGCGAAGAAGACCTATATGGGAATGTCTCTTGGAATAAATCCGTTAAAGAAGAGTGGATGGGTCTGACGTGGGCTATTCCTCTCAACACAAAATGGGCCATCGGATTGACTAATTTCGTCTCGACTTATAATGAATCTGCCACTTATGAAAATGGCATTCAAGCAATTGCTAATGAAAATGTTCTTGACCCTACCTTACCACCTGGTCAGCAAAGACCAGTGGCTAATTTTAGTCGAAATAGAAACCGTAGTATGACAACACTGGGTTATATCGCCAAAATTGGCTTGAGTTATGATATAGACTGGCTGAGTCTAGGGTTAACATTAACTACCCCAAAAGCAATAATTACAAGTTCAGGAACAGCCCTATTTGATGAAGCTCTAGCGGGGTACGAATTTGCCAGACCTCCTTCGGAGGACGATCCTGGATCACCTAATAACATATTAATTTCTAATGCTACAAGCGAAGTAGAAGTTCAAAACAAATCCCCAATGTCCATTGCATTTGGAGCAGGACTAAAACTTGGTAAAAACAAATTGCATTTGTCTGCAGAATGGTTTGATAAAGTGGATCAATATTACTCATTCGTTCCTGAACCATTTGAAGCTCAATCAAGCGGTACAATCATTCGAAATCGATATGTAGACAAAAGAAAATCAGTGATCAACTTTGGTGCGGGAATAGAATTAGTGTTTAGTGAAAAAGTGTCTGGATACGCCAGTTTTGCAACAGATTTTTCATCATTAGAAAAAACCACGACCGAGACGGGGTTGGATTCAACTGATAATCTTGATAATTCAATATTTACAGCTGACATTTATCACTATGGCGGTGGGTTCGCTTTAGATTTAAAAAAAATGGACCTTACATTGGGTGTGATATATTCAAGAGGTGTTCAACCAGCGGGTCAGGTATTTAGATTTCCGATAGAAGAAGGGTCCGTTCCTCCAGAAGATCCTCCAAAAACTGATTTACTTTGGGAACGGTTTAGAATTCTACTTGGCTTCGCGTTGCCATTTTACAAATTTGGAAGCTAAAAACGAAAAATATCATTTAGTCGTTATCTATACATGAGTAAAAAGTATCCTTTTAATATGAATAAGAAATTACTGATTGTTTTTGCTTTTCTATCAGTTCTATCAAAACTAGACGTTAGTGCTCAATCAAAAGACTATGATGTCAAAATGGGAGAAGCAGCAGCGGTTGCCGTCATAGAAAAGTATGGTATCTATAATAATTCAGAATTGAAGACTTATGTCGATGAGATAGGTTACAGTCTTGTCGATCAGCTGTCTGAAGATCTGTTTGAGTTTCGTTTCATCATATTAGATGATCCGACACCTAATGCTTTTGCCTTGCTAGGTGGGTATGTCTTTATTACTAGAGGGCTTTTGGCTTTGGTCAATAATGCCGATGAATTAGCGGGGGTCATAGGACACGAAATAGTCCATGTTCAAAAACGACATGGAGTAAAACAAATGAGACATAGTATTCTTCCAACGGTGCTGCAAGTACCTTTTCAAATAGCAGGAGGAATATTAGGAGGCTCTCTTGGTCAAATGGTTGAAGCCCCTGCAAGTATTGGAGCTAGTATGTTTAATTCTAGCTATAGTAGAAGACATGAAACGGAATCAGATAAATTAGGAATAGTATTAGCAGCACGATCAGGCTTTGACCCTAGTGCCTTATCCGGAATTTTAGAAAGAATAATTGATTGGGAAGAATCGCTTAGTGATTTTGAAGAAAGCAGAAGCTACTTTAGTTCTCACCCTTACACACCAGATCGAGTAGAAAATATAAGTGCTGTATCTAAACAACTCGAATGGAGTCCAAGCGAACTGCACAAAACATCAGCGGTCAATCATTTACATGATTTGCTTTTCTGGAATAATCCTAAAAAAGGAATTTTTGTTGAAAATGTATTCTTACATCCAACCATGGATTTTTCTGTTTCTTATCCAGAAAAATGGTCGTATTCCAACAAAACCAGCAGTGTAGGTGCCACCAATAAAGATCAAACAGCCTCCATTTTATTAGGGATTAATACAATTAATCAATCTCCGAAAAGTTTGGCGAAGGCTTTCATGAGAGACTTGAAAGAGTATAACCGCAAACTAGAGGTGGTGAACAAGCCTCTTTTGATTGGAGATAGCACTGCCCATATGGTGAAGGTTACCGAATCCGTTAATAAAGACCAAATGACACTGATGATGGTTTGGATAGCACACGGAAGTCTGATCTATAATTTTACAGCCATTAGTCATAAAGACATCGAGGAAGAAGTACTAATAACTGCTAATTCACTGCACCCATTGACTGAAAAAGAGAAAGATGAGATTCTGGAATATCGATTAAAAGTGGTCCAAGCCAAAGAAGGAGAGACTTTTGAGATGCTAAGCCGCAGAACCGGAAACATGCTAGGAGAAAGCATGTGGAAAACCTTAAATGGAAGAAAAGAAAATGAAGATTTTACGGGGGGTGAAAAAATAAAAATTATAGTTGAAAGCCCCTACTTTTAATAGTTTTCGATTTTCTGAAAATAGAACTTTCGCTCGTTGATATAATAATGCGCATCGTCCCTTTCGAGTTTTAACTTCAATTCTGGTAGTTTTTTAAAGTAAAGAGTCAAATAAGCTCCATTCCCTTCTTCGTCATTACTGATCCAATAAGTTCCTTTTTGAGTTCCTTTATATTTTCCGGCTTTGCCTTTAAAGACTCCTGACTGTTTGACTTTAGATTTAAAAGTCCCATTATAATAGAGCCAAACTTTTGAATCATTTTTTGAGCCCTCCATCTCTTCATAATTGAACAAGTAACTTCCAGTCAGCAATTTCTTCCAATTTACAAATTCATTTGGATCAGGATAGTAGGGTTTTACAAAAGATACATTGTTAATCAAGCTTCCAACATTACCATTGAGTTTTGAGAAATACTTTCCAGGAAATGAAACCAAAACTGAAGCACAATTTCCAAATTGACCACACTTCGAAAATATAAATCCTCGGCTTTGACTGCTGTTTGTAAGATGAACTGGTGCATATAGAACACCGTTGGCGAATGAAGGCTTATCGCTCAATTCGAGTCTAACTCCTGGAGCAATCTCAGCTCCTTTTTGCCAATTTTTTGCAATTTGTTTTAGGGTTGCTTGACGAGCAAAATACATCGCCTGTACACCATGCAGTGAATCCAGGTATATGGTCAAAAAATCCGAGTCAAGTAATACGTAGCCCGACCACCCTAATGGGACTTTAAAATTGATGCCTGATTTTGGCGCTGCTAGTTCCGAACCCTCTTTGTAGGTTTTACCTGGGCGAATAGTTTCTTGAGCAAGAATCTGAAACGAACAGCAAAAACAGAATAATAAAACAAAATATTTCTTCTTCATCACATGTAATTGTTAACCACAACGATTTGTTTTATTTCTAAGGGTAGATTTTGGTCAAAAAAAAGAGCAACTTCTTATCAAAGTTGCTCTTTAAATTTTCAGTCTATTTATTCTCCATCTTGTTCGCCTGCATATGGAAGCGTTTGACCAAGCGCCATATCTACCGCATTGTCAAAATGATTCTCTATTTGAATAAATAAAGCACCCATTTTAGCGCCATTGCTTTTTGCTATCTTCTTGTATGTTTTCTCTTGAAGGCTAGCAAGCCCTTTTCTATACGAAAACACTCCTTTCATCAATTCAGCTGCTTTTTCATCTGATATTTCAGAATAAACATCTAGGTATTCATTGATTATGTCAAATCTTTGTTTTCCTAAGACTTTTCTCGCATCTTCATATTCATCATAAATAGCCCAAAAAGCAGTAGTTGACTCTCCTTCTTCAAGTGCCAAAAATTCCTCTACAGCTTTCTTTTTTTCTTTTCCCCAAAGGTCTTGAACGATTTTCATCTCTGAATCATCCATTGACTGAGCACTGACAACTGAACTAGCAAATACAGCTAAGCAAATAAGTAATAATTTTTTCATTTTCTTTAAATTAAGGTTTACGGTATCTAAGATAATAGGAAATATTAAAAAGCTATGCCCTTTTTAAGTGTTTATATATGGAAAATTGTTTGTTTGGTTAAAATCTTATGGATGCTCCCACTGCTATTCCAGAATATGCAAGACGGTCTATTACACTTTTTTCTTTATGATCATAGTATATATGTCTGTAAATCAGCTTGACAAACGTACGTTTTCCAAATAAATAACTAAAGCCAGAAAACATTTCCATAGTAAATCTAGAAGTGCCCAATCCACCATTTAAAAAATATATAAACTTCAACTTTTCAGACTTTGAAAGATTGAAGGCTCCCATAGCTCCAACTACTGCATTCCAACTATTCATTGTAGAAGAAACCGACCCCTCCGGGCTAATAACGTACTCATCATCATTAATACTAACATCTAAATTCCAATCTAATGTTATGTCTATGTGCGTAGTTCGCATTCCTGAAACGACAGTAAACGGAGATTTTCCTTCCCTCAAACTATACCCAGCTAAGACTGTATATTGAGTGCTTTTCAAATTAAATGTAGATCCTATATCGAGATCGACTCCTATTTCTATAGGTGGACGCCAAGGTATAGGGTTGTCAATTTTTAAATTTGTGCTTTCGCTAAATGCAGCCTCCTCGCCTAATCGATAATAGAAAATATCCGTATAAATGGAAAACCTGTTCTTTTGTATTTTGGCAGAGAACATTAGGGCCATTTTAATTTTCTCCAAATAGTCTTGCGGTTCTATTTTCAATTCAAAATTACGGTCTTCTTCATTCGGAAATGGAATCAATATGGAACCATTCAATGCAGGTAAATACAAATATGGGCTAAGGGTGAATTGCCAGCTATCTTCAGTCTTATCTTGAGATTGAATTTTGCTAATTGTGAATAACAAAAAAATCAAAAGCACTAATTTTTGACAATACAACCTACTTTGCATCAATACTTTTATTAAAACTTCTCCTCTCAATTTAATGTATGCAAAATAAGCAAATTACTTTCTCTTTTAATATTCTATCCTATTTGATAGTCAGGTGCTTTTCAAACTAATGTCGAAAATCACGAATGTTGTAAAATGCGTCTTCGAATGTGATCGTAAATTCAAAGATTGGTTTTAGATTAGTATAATTAATACACATTAACATTTCGAAAATGAAAAAATTACATCTATCACTCACAGCTATTTTCTTTTTATCATTCACATTAAGTGCACAGAATTATATAGAAGTCTCTGGTTATGGAGGTTATATGTTAAGTGGAACTGCTGACTTTTATGGATATATTGGTAATACAAATCAATATGTAAGTGGTGAAGTGAATGTTGATGATGGACCTGTTTATGGTGCAACCCTAGGATACGAGGTGTCAGATGCGGGCATGCAAATTCAATTTTTATATGGGTACAACAAAGTCAATTCTACTATTCGATATTTTGGATCTTTCGCACCTGAAGCTGAAGTCGTGGAATTAAAAATTGAACATTTTCACCTGGGAGCTGAAAGATCTTTGGGAGGGAATGAAAAAGTGAATCCATATGCAGGTGTGAGTCTGGGAATCACTAATTATGCTCCACAGAATTCTGTTTATGATAATACCGTTCGATTTTCTGGTTCTGTGGGTGCAGGTTTAAAGGTTTATCCGACAGATCGTATTGGACTCAAATTTCAGGCTAGAATGTTTTTACCAATGACTTTCAGTGGAATTGGTATCTACTGTGGAACTGGAGGTTGTGGAGGTGGATCCACCTTTAATGTACCCATTGTACATGGTGAATTTACAGGTGGTGTCGTTTTTAGAATTGAAAAATAATTCCAACATTTAAACTTGAATTATTGTAAGACACTTAGCGGCCTTATTTTTATTGGGTCGCTCATGTTTTCTCTTCTTGCATCTGGTCAGATCAATAAAAATACTGACTATAAAACTCACAAAGTAAAAATCAAAGCTGATCGCTTTGTGTTTTATAACAACAACATGTTTTATACGCAAAATGATACGATCGTCTATTTTGCTGATACTCTGGATTTCTATATTAAAAGAAATTCAATGGAAAGAACAGATGCCTTCTATGATTCACTAGAACACAATATGAATAAAGCAAAGGTTTCAAAAGTTCTCTATGAATCCATCTTTCTCTCTCAAGACACCACAAAACACCAACCAGATTTTAATTCTGCATTTCGTTTCCTTCAACATTCAGAAAAAGAGATATCCAAAATTAACTTAAAACATCTCCCTGTTTTTGGATCCCATATTGAAGATACTACTTTAAACGATCCAGATGGAGCTGGACGATTTTTTAACAAGATACATACCCATACTAGACCTAACATTATTAGAAAAAACTTAACCTTTTCAAAAGGAGATGAGCTTGATCCGTATGAACTGATAGATTCAGAGAGGTTATTACGTTCATTAAATTTCATCCAAGACGCACGCATATATGTGGACACCCTTTCTACAGGTGAGGTCAAACTAGATGTAGTAACCAAAGATTTATTGCCTTGGAATGTTGAACTCGGACCATTAGAATATGAAAGATCTTTGTTTAGCGTCAGTTATAATAATATAGCTGGACTGGGTCATGAGTTTGAATATGTTTTAGTGACTGAGAATGATCTAAATCTTCGGCCAGGTTCGGACTTTTATTACCGTGTGCCTAGTATTTTAGGTAGCTACACCCTGCTCCAACTCAATTATTCTTCTCTGTTCAAAACCCAAGGATTGGGAATGAAATTTGATCGTCAATTTGAGACCCAAGAAATGAAGTATGCAGGAGGAATAGAGATTGCAGATTATACAAGAGGTCTTGTTGATTATTATGAATTTGAACAGGATACAGCCAGTGCACTTTATTATGATGAGACCATAGTCGATCCATGGTTTGGAAGAGCATTCCAATCAAATATGAGGCTAGGCATTTTTGGACTAACCTCTCGGACCAACATTGTAGTTTCTGGCAGATATGATTATCGAGATTTATACGACAAACCAATTGTAAGCGCAGATAGTAACTATCGATTTCATAGTTATCAAAACTTACTCTTCGGTATCGGCATAAATTCTCGAAAATTCTACACCGACAATTTCGTTTTGAACTTTGGAAGAACCGAAGATGTTCCAAGTGGAGGAGCTCTTGGTGCAGTTGTAGGGTATCAGTTTGGGGAATTTAAGGATAGGCCCTATTTAGGATTCAATTACGCCAGAGGTGGGTATCTAAGGCAATTTGGTTATCTAAATGTATTCTCTGAGTTTGGAGGATTTATTACCAATGAAGATGATGCTCCCAGTATTTATGAGGACGCTGTGATAAAATTAGGAGCTGATTATTTTTCCAAACTTTTCCTTTTCAATCAATCCAAATACCGACAATTTATTAGCTTCACTTGGAAACATATGATCAATCCACGTGAACCTGCATATTTAAGCTCAGAGAAGGAAATAGGAATAAGAGGATTAAGGCGATATGCCACTTCTGCTACTGATCAACTAAACTTTCGATGGGAGTCATTGGTCTTCACACCAGTCAGCTTGATTGGATTCCGTATGGCGTGTTTTGCTTATGCAGATATTACTTCTATGCGTAATATAACTATTGACAATTCTTGGGAATTGTATTCAGGAATAGGTTTAGGTGTACAACTTAGAAACGATGAAACGTCCTTAAACACAATTGTAATTCGTCTATCCTATTTCCCTTCCATTCCAGATGGTGGTAAGCAAACTTATTTTGGGCTTAATAGTTCTTCTCCTTTGAAAATACGTGATTTTAATTTTTCAGCCCCTTCGGTAACGACATTTTGACCTTCTGATAATTATTAAATCTTATTTATCAGGGTATTCTAAAAAGTCTGATTTATTTTCAAATGTGAGTTTTAGAAAACACATATTTCTGATTTTACTGTTGCTGGCTACATGGAACGTAGCTCATGCGCAATTAAAAAACAGCCCTGAATCGACAATCAAGGCCATTGAAATAAAGGCCGATCGATTTCTATTTTGGGATCACGATGTCTTCTATATAAAAAATGATACGGTTGTTTTTATTCCAGACAGTGTTGATTTTATCATACGCAAAAATACATTTGCAAAATCTGACCAATTCTACGATTCTGTACGTGTAAAAATGTCCAAATCAAAAATATCGAGTTTCGTATATGATTTGATTTTTAAGAATCCAGACAGCAAAGATAAACCACATACTGAGGCATTAAGTGAACTTCGCTATGTTGCTTACAGAAATGATACTATTAATGAAATAGATTTTGATCATTTAGATGTATTTGGAACTAGAATTAATGACACCTCCTATTATAAGCCAAATAAATATTCCAAATTTCTGAATAATATTCATGTCAACACTCGCCCCTGGGTAGTTCGAAAAAACATGCGCTTCAGGCAAAACGACGTTTTAAACCCTTCTGATATTAACGAATCTGAAAGACTCTTACGTAAGCTTCCATTTGTAATGGACGCTCGCGTATTTGTTAATTCATCTGATTCTATCGATGGAGTTGATGTTTTAGTATTAACTAAAGATGTATTTCCTTATAACGTTGAAATTAGTCCAGGCAATGATAATGACGCGAAATTTGGAGTGAGCCATAATAATATTGGAGGTTTTGGACACAAAATGGAATATGATTTCGTGGAGGAAGGGGAATACGAATTTTACTATACGGTTCCAAACATATTAGGATCGTTTATAGATAGTGAAATTGATTATTCAAATCATTTCAGAAAAACAGGTCTTGGTGGCACGCTGACAAAGGACTTTGTAACACAAGAAATAAGATTTGGAGGTGGAGCAGAAATAAGTCAATTTGAATTTGGTGAATATGATTACAACCCATTTCTGGATTCGACATCCACTTTTTTCTACCAGAGGCAAAAAAGAGACTTTTGGATTGGCAGATCATTCAAGACCGAATTTCAATCAAGTTGGTTAGGTTTTGCTAATGAAACTTATGCTATCGCTTCTGCAAGAATAGATTACCAAGATTTTTTTGATAGACCAGAAGTGGCTTTAGATACAAATTTTCAATATCATGATCGCACTAATATTCTAGTAAGCATTGGTTTATCTTCAAGGGAATATTATAAAGATAAATTTATTCTCAACTATGGTAGAACAGAGGACATTCCTACAGGAACTGCATTGAGCTTTGTAGCAGGGATTCAACACCGCGAATTCGATGATAGAGTTTACCTAGGAGGAAATTATTCCAGAGGAGGGTATATATCCAATTTCGGGTATCTAAATACCATTTTCAACTTAAGCAGTTTTGTGGATGAAGACGGGTTAGTAGATGGAGTAGGTCGAGTAGGGATTGATTATTTTTCCAAACTTGTAATACTGAATCGATACAAGTATCGTCAATTTATCTCCTTGACATATGTCCAAACAATTCGACCGAAGGAAGATATTTACATTAGAAATCAAAACGATCTAGGCATTCGGGGAGTTTCAGGGTTTTATCTAAAAGCGACGAGCAAAATCAACGTTAGAGTTGAACCATTGCTTTTTACCCCTTTGGTTTTTTTAGGTTTTAGAACCGCCGTGTTCAGTTTTTTTGATATGACTATCACTGGTAACAGTGTCAGCGAATTTTTTGATACCGATGTATTCTTAGGATGCGGCGCTGGCGTTAGATTTAGAAACGACAACCTCGCTTTTTCCACCATCCAACTTAGGTTTGGTTATTACCCCAACGTACCATTGAACGCGAACACAAGTATTGTGGATGTTTCAACAAGTACTCGACTAGGTATCCGTGATTTTGACTTTCAGGCACCTACCATTACTGCTTTTGAATAAAAAAACCTCCTAAATCACTTCAGGAGGTTTTCATACTAGTTCTAATTTCTTTGTTTAAAGGACAATTCCGATAAAGGACTTAAAGGCAATGCCCATCAATCCTGTCAATATCATAGTAATGCCGAGCCCTTTTAGGCCGTTTGGTACATTTGAGTACTTAAGCTTCTCACGAATAGCTGCCAATGCAACAATGGCCAAGAACCATCCAAACCCTGAACCAGATCCGTAAGCCGTAGCTTCAATGATCGTGTAGTCTCTTTGAACCATGAATAAAGATGCTCCTAGGATTGCACAGTTTACAGCAATCAAAGGCAAGAAAATTCCTAATGACCCGTAAAGAGCAGGTGCAAATTTTTCAATGATCATCTCAACCAATTGTACCATTGCCGCTATAATGGCAATGAACATGATAAATGATAAGAATGACAAATCAATGGTCTCAAAGCTTGATGCTATCCATACTAACGCCCCTTCTTTCAATACAAATTCCTGAAGTAACCAGTTAATCGGTACTGTAATGGTCAATACAAAAATAACTGCGGCTCCTAACCCTATACCTGTAGAAACTTTCTTAGAGACGGCAAGGAATGAACACATACCCAAAAAGTATGCGAAAACCATGTTGTCAATAAATGCGCTTTTTATAAAAATGTTAACTGCTTCCATTCTCTTAATGTTCTACGTAACCGTTTTTAGTTCTTTGTACCCAAATCAATATTCCAAGGACCATAAATGCTCCGATAGAATCGACCATCAATCCATTGGTTTGAATGTCAATTATACCTCCACTGATATCAAATAGAGTTGCGTATACTGGAATATCAAATACAGTTCCTGATCCGAAAAGTTCTCTAAAGAAGGCAACAGTCAAAATAATCCATGCATATCCAAATCCACTTCCTAATCCATCTAGCACTGAATCATATGCTTTATTAGCCATGGCAAACGCTTCTAGCCGTCCCATCACAATACAATTGGTAATTATCAGTCCTACGAAAGCCCCTAAGACTTTATACATATCGAACATGTATGCTTTGAGCACTTCGCTAACCAAAGTTACTAGTGTAGCTATAACGGCCAATTGAACAATGATCCTAACGCGAGTAGGGATCAAATCTCTCATGACAGAAATAATCAAATTTGAAAATACAATTACGAATACCACTGCCACAGACATTACCAAGGTCGGCTCCATTTTGACAGTCACCGCAAGTGCAGAACAAATTCCCAAGACCTGTATGGTTACAGGATTGTCATCATTCAATGGGTCTGTAATAAATTTCTTTCTCCTTTTGGACAATAGGGGTTCCGATGGCTCTTTTACAATCGGCTGTTCCAAAGTTTCTGTACTCATCTTTTTCTATTTATTGGGTTGCCCTACTCTTTAAATATTTTCTTTTTCAGTCACCATACTTGTAGCACCTGATCCATTTTTGATTTTTTCTATATACGTTTGATAGAACCCGAGGTAGCTCATCAACATCGCATTGACACCTTTTCCAGTCAAAGTAGCTCCAGACATACCATCTACATGATGGTCATCCAATGGAAGCCCTTTCTCACCTTTTACCATTGAAACAGATTGCAAAGTGCCGCCAGCATCGAATATTTTCTTTCCAACATATCTACCTCGCACATTCTCATCGGTGATTCTCGCTCCAAGACCGGGCGTTTCTGATTTGTGATCGAAAGCTACTCCTTTTACTGTATTCAAGTCTGCATCTAATGCTATGAAGCCTGAAATCCAATCCCAAAGTCCTGCTCCGAACATTGGAAATATGTATGCTTCAACATTTCCAGCCTCATCTATAAAAGTAAATACTGGATATGGTCTTTGTTCAGGATTTTTCTTGAACTTATTATTATTCTTCTGAAAATCAATTTTCTCAGCGATCAATGCATTTCCTTTGGCATCTCTCTCCATAGGCGCTCCTTTGATATCCACAACGGTAGATTTGACTCGCTTATCATATAACGCCAAGATCTCATTGGGTTCTTCGATATTAGAGATGTCCATTACTGCTCCCAAAATTTTCTTTTTGGTATCCAGTTCTACTTGCTTGTCTTGGAGGGGTTTCAAAACCACTGAAGTTCCAGACAATAATCCGCCCAATACGATTGTCAGTATAGCGGAAAATACGATGATATATGTATTAGACTGTTGCACGTTTCAATCTTCTTTTTTTGTTAGCAGCCACTACATAATAATCAATAAGTGGAGCGAAAACATTCATTAATAAAATCGCCAACATAATACCTTCCGGGTATGCTGGGTTGAAGACTCTGATGATCACCGTTAAGATGCCAATCAAAAATCCATAAATCCATTTTCCTGTTTCAGTTTGTGTGGCAGTCACAGGATCAGACGCCATAAAAACAGCACCGAAAGCCAAGCCTCCGATTACCAAATGATAATGAGCTGGGAGCAACATATATTCATTAACTCCTAAAATATTACAAATTGTTCCCATGGCAAAAGCACCAGCGAAAACACTGAAAATTATTTTCCAACTACCAACTCCTGTCATAATCAATACTGCTGCACCAATCAAACACATTAATGTAGAGGTCTCTCCAATACTACCTGGCATGATCCCAATAAACATATTCCAGAAATCGAACAATCCTGCTGACCAAGTATTGTTAAGCATGGCGACCATAGTCTCACCAGAAGTACTTTCAACAGCGGAAGCTCCTATCGCCAATGGTGTAGCACCAGAAAACGCAGCAATTGGTTCCGCATCTCCAAAATAAGTCCAAACGTCTCCTGAGATTTGTGATGGGTAAGCAAAGTATAAGAAAGCTCTTGCCGTCAAGGCGACATTCAAAATGTTCATTCCAGTTCCCCCGAATACTTCTTTACCAATAAGGACAGCAAAAGCTGTTGCCATACCTACTTGCCATAATGGAATCGAAGCGGGCATTACCAATGGAATCAACATCCCGGTAACTAAAAATCCTTCATTTACTTCTTCGCGACGAATTGTAGCGAAAGTGAATTCAATTCCTAAACCAACGGTATATGAAACGGCTATAATAGGAACAACCAAAATAGCGCCCATTAATAATTTATCTACCAATTCAGCTGCCTGGCCTATGCCTAAATAGTGTTGATGACCTGCGTTCCAGATACCAAACAACAAGCAAGGTACCATTGCAATGATCACTGTCATCATCATTCGCTTCATGTCTATGGCATCCCGAATTTGAACACCTGTTGCACCTGTTGTCTTATCTGGTGCTAAAAACAGCGTTCTGTGGGCTTCATATATGAAGTAGAATTTCTCCCACTTTCCGCCCTTTTCGAACATGGGATCAATCTTCTTAAAGATATTTTCTATAAAACTCATTATCTCTTAGCTATTTCTAATTAAATCCAAACCGTCTCTCACTATGGACTGAACGTCATTCTTAGAGACATCAATAAATTCACAAAGTGCCAAATCCTCTTCGATCACTTCATATATGCCCAATCCTTCCATGTCATCAAAATCTTCAGCTAAAATAGCTTTCAATAAATGAGTTGGTAAAATATCCATTGGAGTGACCTTCTCAAAAGCACCTGTTTGTACAAATGCCCTGTGCTGACCTCTCATGTTAGTGTCCAAAACATATTCTTTATTCTTTCCATTGAGGAATGATAAAAGTCCAAATGCTTTATGGAAACTTAATTTTTTTGTTGTTGGCGTAATCCAACCGAACACTTCTGCATACTCCCCTTCAGGAATCACTGTTATTTGATGGTCATAAAAACCTAAATAACCCGTAGAGTTAATCTGATTTCCAGTCAAAACATTTCCAGAAATAAATCTAATATGTCCATCAGCCACTGTACCATCAATCAACTTGTTGATACCAGCTCCAGAGTAGGTCTTGTAATATTGAGGAGAGTTCACTTCTGATCCTGCTAGAGCGACTACTTTAGATGCGTCGTATTTTCCTTCTAAGAAAAGTTTACCAATTTGCGCTACACCATATGGATGCACAGTCCACGCTACTTCTCCTTTATTAATTGGATCAATGTGATGGATTTGCACGCCAACATTTCCAGCAGGATGTTGACCACTAATTGTATTTACTTCGGCGACTGAGCTTTTGAAAAAATCCGATGAGTCTGCATTCACATTAATATGAACCTTACCTTCTGTTAATTTTGTCAAGAGTTGAGCACCTGCTTCAAAATACTTAGCATCTTCTTCGAGAATGAAATTTATATCAGCAGCCAAAGGGTGCGTATCAAAAGTCGAAATAAAGATGGCTTTAGGTGTGTCATTAGGATTCGCTACTACACCATAAGGTCTTTGGATGATGTTTGGCCAAACACCACTTTTTTTCATTTGAGCAATTGCATCTTCTTTAGAGATACTTCGAACATCCTCATTTTTATCGAATGTTTCGAATGCCACTTCTTTATCCGCCAAAATTCTGACTTCTAAAATTTTTCTTTTCGCTCCTCTTACGATTTCAGCGATTTCACCGCTCACTGGCGAACAGTAAAACACATCTTCGACTTGCTTATCAATCATGATAGGAGTTCCAGCCTTGACATTGTCACCTTCTTTGACCAGAAGTTTGGCGCGACTCATACCGACAAAATCGGAAGGTTTGATGGCAAAGGTCTCAGGCTGTGCGAGCTCTGCTATTTTCTTTTCAGCTTTTCCTGCAAGGTTGATGTCAAAACCCTTCTTAAGCTTAATATTTAGAGACATATTTAAGTGCTATAATGCTTGCTTTCAAAAACGTGGCAAAAATAATAAATATTTGATCAAAAGTGCCTTTAGATAAAATAATCATAGTAAGGAATGAAAGTCTTTATCTACCAACTCCTGATTTGCTCATTTTTGAATAAGAAAAACGAGTCGGACAAAAAAATCTTCCAAAAGCCTATTATCTAGAATTCGGCGTTTCCTGGTGTTCTTGGAAATGGGATTACGTCTCTAATGTTGGTCATACCTGTCACAAACAGTATCATTCTTTCGAAACCTAACCCGTACCCACTGTGCGGTGCCGTGCCAAATTTTCGAGTATTCAAATACCACCAAAGCTCGTCTTTAGGGATATTCATTTCATCCATGCGCGCTTCTAGTTTTTCTAATCGCTCTTCTCTTTGGGACCCTCCTACAATTTCACCGATACCAGGGAATAGAATGTCCATGGCAGCCACAGTTTTACCATCGTCATTTTGACGCATGTAAAAAGACTTAATGTCTTTCGGGTAATCAGTAAGAATTACTGGCTTTTTAAAATGCTTCTCTACTAAAAATCGTTCGTGTTCCGATTGCAGATCTGCTCCCCAACCATCAATTAAATATTGAAACTTCTTTTTCTTATTGGGTTTAGAATTTCTTAGAATCGCGACGGCATCTGTATAAGTTACCCTTTCAAATTCATTGTCTACAACAAACTTCAACCGATCTCTTAAATACATTTCGGGACGGTCTATTTCCTTCTTGTTTTTATTTTCTTCTATCTCACGGTTATGTAAAAATGCTAAGTCATCAGCGCAATTATCTAAAGCATATTGCACTACGTATTTCAGCATTTCTTCAGCAGAATCCATGTTTTCATTCAAATCTGCAAAGGCAATTTCGGGCTCAATCATCCAGAATTCAGCCAAATGTCGTGTTGTATTAGAATTTTCAGCCCTGAAAGTTGGGCCAAACGTATAAATCTTTGAAAGCGCCATAGCAAACAACTCTCCCTCCAATTGACCAGAAACAGTCAAGTTCGTTTCTTTTTCAAAAAAGTCATGTTTGTAGTCTACATCACCTTCCTCATTTTTTGGAATACTATCCAAATCAAGCGATGTGACTTTAAAAGTTTCTCCTGCCCCTTCTGCATCAGATGCTGTAACTATTGGCGTATGAATATTGTAAAAACCCCTTTCATTGAAATACTGATGAACTGCAAAGATCATAGCGTGTCTAATTCTAAATACAGCGCCGAAAGTATTTGTTCTAGGTCTGAGATAGGCAATTTCTCGTAGATACTCTAAAGAGTGTTTTTTTGGTTGCAATGGATATTTTTCTGGATCAGCTTCTCCTAAAACTTCCAAAGACTTTACTAGCATTTCTACACTTTGACCAGAGCCTTGAGATGACACCAACTCTCCATCAGCAGAAATACATGCTCCAGTGGAAACTCTTTTCATTGTTTCCTCACTTACATTTCCTGGATCAGCGACCAACTGAAGGTTATTAATGGTCGACCCATCATTAAGCGCAACAAAAGAAACATTCTTATTTCCTCTTTTAGTCCTTACCCATCCTTTCACATTGACTGATGTGCCAACCAATCCTTCTTTCAATATTTTAGATATCTCTGTTCGCTTGCTCACTTTACTCGATTTTATTTAAACACCTCGTTTTGAAGTTAAAGCGCAAAAAAAAAGCATTTTCATTGACTGTGCAATGAACGGCCTTCATATTAAGTAAATCAATAATCTTAAGATCGAATATGTCCGGCGTGCATGCTGAGCATTGACGAAGGCTATAGATTAAAACTTCTTGCTCTGGACTTTCGACTTCCAACTTATTTCCCTCTCTTTGCGCTCGAATAAATCAGGAATGACAAAAATGAAAAAGTACGACATATACGGTATCGGCAATGCATTAGTAGACTTAGTTTTTGAAGTTGATGAAAAATTTCTTTTAGATCACAAAGTAGAGAAAGGTCTTATGACTTTGGTGGAAGAGGATCGTCAAAAAGAATTAATTGATGCGATTGATGTTGAGGAGAACATGATGAAAGGTGGCGGATCAGCTGCCAATACGGTAGTTGCTGCAAGTCAATTTGGAAGTAACTGCTATTATTCGTGCAAAGTTTCTAACGATAAGTTTGGGCAGTTTTATCTAAAAGACCTAGAAGAGAATAGCGTGGACACAAAACTTACTATTGACTCAGCTCCTGAAGGGTTAACTGGCAGATGCCTTGTTATGACGACTCCCGATGCAGAGAGAACGATGAACACGTTCTTAGGCATTACTTCAGATTTTTCAGTTGAGGAAATAGATGAAGAAGCAATCAAATCTTCCTCCTATATCTACTCTGAAGGCTATTTGGTCCCATCACCAACTGGAAGAGCCGCAATGATCAAAGCAAAACAAATTGCCGAAGCGAATGGTATAAAGACGTCCTTGTCTTTTTCGGATCCTAGTATGGTCAAGTATTTTAGAAATGAAATGCTAGAAGTGGTGGGAAAAGGAGTTGATTTGCTTTTTTGCAATGAAGAAGAGGCACAATTATTCACAGAAAAAGAAAGCTTGCTAGAAGCTCGTGAAGAATTAAAAAAATACGCTAAGAGATTTGCAATCACGTTAGGAGAAAATGGTGCTACGATTTTTGATGGAGATACATTTATTGACATTGAGTCTTATGATGTAAAAGCTATTGACACTAATGGAGCTGGTGACATGTTTGCAGGTGCATTTTTATTTGGGGTTACTCATGGGCATAGCTACGCTGAGTCTGGGAAAATAGCCAGTTTAGCTTCCTCCAAAATAGTTTCACAATTTGGCCCTCGACTAGAGTTACCACAAGCAAAAGAAATATTGGAGCATCTTTTGGACTAAATTCAACCATTCAAATAATTTTCCAAACACGAACATGCTAATGAATTATATTTGCTGCGTTGATCAACTATAATTTGATATGAAAAAGTTCATTTTTACTTTCTTACTGTTTTACACTTTTGTTTCGTACGGCCAAAGGAAAATATCTGTCTCAGATATTTACGAAAAAAACGTTTTCATAGAAGAAACAGTAACCAGTCTAAACTGGATGAACAATGGTCAATTCTATTCTGCTTTAGAAGACAACAAAATTGTTCGATACAATGTTGCTACAGGGGAATCAGATTCTGTTTTAGTAAACGGCGATGATCTTCAATTATTGATAAATGATTATGAATTCAGTTCAGATGAAAAAAGAATTCTACTGGTCACTGAAAAGCAATCCATTTATCGTCGTTCTTTTACCGCTGAGTATTACGTTCTGAGTTTTAAAGGAGCGGAACTCCAAAGGCTTTCCTCCAAAAGTAAGCAGTCCTACGCCACATTTTCTCCAGACAATAGTATGGTTGCTTATGTGCGAGAAAACAATTTGTATTATACCAAGCTGGTCAACATGGTAGAATACCCTGTCACTAAAGACGGGAAAGTAGGTGAAATAATTAATGGAAGTTCTGATTGGGTTTATGAAGAAGAATTAATGCTTACAAAGGCTTTTGATTGGTCCATTGACAGTAAGAAATTAGCCTATTATCGTTTTGATGAAAGTGATGTAAAAGAATATAATTTACAGAAGTGGGACGATGGTGCATTATACCCATCTGTATACCAATACAAATACCCAAAAGCGGGGCAAAAGAACTCTGTGGTAGATATCAAAATTTATGACCTTTCAATCAACAAAACCACCACCATTGATCTTGGAGAAGAGAAAGATTTTTACGTAAGTCAAATGCAATGGACACAAAATCCTAACATACTTTCTGTTGTCAAATTGAATAGGCTTCAAAATCGTCTCGACATATTTCATGTCAATGCTAAAATGGGAATGCCAATGCCTATCTATTCTGATAAGTCTAAAACTTATTTGGATATCAACAACGCACATAAAATTATCTATTTGAAAACAGGTACACACTTTTTGTATTCTTCTGAACGACAAGGCTTCAAACATTTCTATTTACATAGAATGGATGGACAACTTGAAAATCCTATTACCTCAGGTACTTGGGAGGCAAAGGACATTGTTGGGTTAGACCAAAGTTCGAAAAATGCCATTTTATATTATACATCAAATGAAGGCTCTTCTCTAGAGCAACATGTTTATAAAGTAGGAGTTAATGGAAAAGGAAAATTAAAAATCAGCAAAAAACCTGGAATCAATAAGGTTGATATGAGTAAAGATTTTAAGTACTACATCAGCTTTAATCAATCTGTTGATCAACCAGAAGAAATATCCTTATGGTCGAATAAAAAGAATACTCTTGTAAAAGTGCTGAAGGACAATGCACAATTGCTTGAGAAAAAAGAAAAATATAGACTGCGTAAAAAGGTATTCTTTCAACTTGAAGCTGCAGACAGAAAATTGCTCAACTGTTATATGATTCAGCCTCCTAAAATGGACAGCGCCAGAAGATATCCTGTTTTAGTCTTTCAATATAGTGGTCCTGGATCTCAGAACGTAAAAAACGAATGGAGCGGAAGACATTTTTATTGGCACCAATTATTGGCCCAAAAAGGATACATAGTAACTGTAATAGACACTAGAGGCACAGGAGGTCGTGGATCAGACTTCAAAAAAGAGACATATAAACAATTAGGAAAATTAGAAGCCGACGATCTCATTGCATGCGGAAAACAATTAGGAGCGCTGAACTTCATTGATGAGGAACGTATGGGAATATGGGGATGGAGTTATGGTGGTTACATGAGTTCATTAGTTATGATGAAAGGTGATGGTCTTTTTAAAGCCGGAATTGCAGTTGCCCCTGTAACTACATGGAGATATTATGATACAATTTACACTGAGCGATATTTACAACGTCCTCAAGACAACCCGCTTGGTTATGATAACAATTCACCTAATACACATGCGGACCACTTACAAGGAGAATTTCTTTTGATACATGGAACTGGGGATGATAATGTTCACATGCAAAATTCTATAGCCTTGCAAAACAAGTTGATTGAAGCAGGTAAACAATTTCAATCTTTCTATTATCCGGACAAAACACACTCAATAAGTGGGGAAAAAACACAATCACATTTATTTCAGATGATGACCAACTTCATTGTTAAGAATTTATAAGATATTACACACCAGCTAAATAGGCCTGCTTGCCAAAAATAAATGAATCGAAAATTCTTCATTGTTTCCAACCCATTCTCAGGTCAAGGCAAAGCCCAGCATGCTTTGATGCGTCTTAAAAAACGCTTGGATAAAGAAGGTTTCTTCTATGCCATTTTTTTAACACCAAAAAGTGAGAACTTAGATGAATTCATTGAAGAAAATCTTTTTACCGATACTACAGATCTCGTAGTTATAGGGGGAGATGGAACCATCAATGCATGTGTAAATGTCATTCATGACAAAGACATGACCATGAGCATAATCCCATGTGGTTCAGGGAATGATTTTATCAAAACCATTGATATAGGGTCTGGACTGGACGAACATATTAATACCATTATAGAAGGGAAAGAAAGAACGATTGACCTTGGAGATTGCAATGGCAAAAAATTCGTCAATGGAGTGGGTGTTGGTTTTGATGGCCAAATCGTTCATGACAACATTTATTCAAAAAGCTTGTTTACAGGACATGCCAAGTACTTTTTATTGGTTTTAAAAATACTAGGAAGTTATAGGAGTAGGCACATGCAATTTGAAATTGATGGTCAGAAATATGAAGATCGGCTCATAACTATGGCCATTCACAATGGAACTACTTTTGGTGGTGGCTTTAAGCTCAATCCTAAAGGAGTTATTGATGATGGCTTACTCAACATTTGCACAATAGGAAGAATTCCGGCATGGAAGCGTTTTATCAACATTGGAAAATTGAGTTTTGGACAACACGGTTCTTTGAAGTCCGTGAAATTTTTTACAGCAAAAGAAATCTTCATTTATAAGAACCCCAAAACATTGCTCGCACAAATAGATGGTGAGTATTTTGGAGAACCTCCTTTAAAAATCACGATCTTACCTAAAACGCTAAAAATTAGGGTCAAGTAACTTTATTGTTCTTTTTGTACTCCCTTATATAAAAGAAAGCAACAATTGAAATGATGACAATTGAAATCATCTGTGAATGAGAGATCCAATCTTCTATGATGAATCCGCGTCGAAGGTCTCCTCTGAAAATTTCAATTACACCCCTTCCAATAGCATAAAGTATGATATACAGGAAGAAAAGCTGCCCTTCGAAACGTTGATGTCTTTTGAACATCCAAAGAATGATAAAAATGGTTATCAACAAAAGAACACTATAAAGTTGGGTAGGGTGCAAATGAACATCAGTGGGAGCGAATGAATCCTGATTTGAGAAAACAACATAAATTGAACCATCTGTTTCCTTTCCGTAACAACAACCCGCAAAAAAGCATCCTAAACGACCAAACCCATGAATAATAACTCCTGAGAAAGCTAGAATGTCTAACATGGGTAAAATCGGTATGCTCTTCTTTTTTAAATACCAGATTAATGTGATGACAACAAAAATTAAAGAGCCATAGAATACAAAACCATTTTTTAAATTTTTGAATAAGTTTCCAGGATCACCAAAATAATAAACTGGCCTTTCCAGATAAAAAAAGAATTTTCCACCAATAACCGCAGCCAATAAAAATAAGATTGTCATGCTTTGAGTGGAGTCTTTATCAACTCCAAGTTGCTCTTTAGCATTTTTAGTGAGATAGAAATAACCTATTAATGTTCCTAAGGCAATTAAGAAGCCATAAGACTGAATCGTGAAAGGGCCAAGGTTAAAGAGAACTGGATGCATAAATTATAGAATATTTTCAGAATAAAATCAACGAGCCAAGTTAATAATTATGGAACTTAGTTGAGCTAAATGAAGAACTTTGAATAGAATAATTATCTATGAATCTATCATTCCAAAAAGAAATTGTATTACCACCCTTTCAACGAGGGTTCCATCTAATAACGCAACAAATTATTAGCAGCCTTCCTGAAATAAGAAATATTAAAATAGGAACAATCCATATATTCATTCAACATACATCTGCTAGTCTCACTATCAATGAAAATGCCGATCCAACGGTCCGTGACGACTTTGAGAGTCACTTCAATAAATTCGTTCCAGAAAACGAACCTTATTACAAACATGACTATGAAGGTTCGGACGACATGCCAGCTCATATTAAGTCGTCACTTTTGGGGAGTAGTGTTTCCATACCTATAACCAACGGCCAGTTAAATCTTGGAACTTGGCAGGGAATATATCTATGTGAGCACAGAAATTATGGAGGAGCCCGAAAGTTGATTGTTACAACTTTGGGCTCTTGATATATTATAATTGTACGGAATAACCCTTGGCTGTCATACAAGCTGCAAAAGCCTTTTTGAAATCATTCATCATGTTTTTGCTGATTTCAGCTGCGGCTGCATTATTTATCTCTTGCTGTTTAGCATCATTATACCTTTTGGCTCTTCTTCCTCTAACAGCACCTACAGTCGCCCCAATAGCTGCCCCCTTACCAGCGTCACCCGCAATAGCGCCTATCGCGGCACCTCCTGCGGCACCTCTAGCTGCACCTCTTACTGCCGCACCATCTGGACTTGAATCCACTTTCGCGGCTTGTACCTGTGGAGGGTTCAAAGGATCCACTCCCGTTTCTTGCATCGCCCATTGATAACAGGTCAATTCATCAGCATCCTGGGTTGCTTTATCTTGACCTTTTGCAGGAAAAACAAATGCGCCTAGGCCTTTTGCAAGGCTAGTATTTGAAGCGGTATTCTGACCCATTATTGCAAGTGAAATGGACATTAATCCCATCATTATTATACATGTTAATTTATTCATACTCAGGTAAAGTTATTTCGTCTAAATCTAAAAAAACATAATTCAATTGTTCCAGCGCATCTGCCTCATTATAAAAAGTAAAACTGTTCACAATTTTACCATTTTCGATTCGGTATGAAGTATTGGTCAACAGTTGAACCGCATCTCCGTTCTTGTAATTGACCTTCAAATACGCAAAATTAGAAACCCACTCTCCAGGATAATCTCCTTCTTTTACAGTAATCGGGAAAACTCGTGATTTACTATATTTTATACTTTCATATAGCACCTCACTATTGATCTTCCAATTTTCAATTGCCGTCGCCTTATTGGTAGTGTCAGAAACGGAAGGGCCAATGCCTATGTAATTTTCAGCCAATAAATCAGCCATTTTTTCAACATCATTGCTTTCTACAGCTTTGATATAGGTGTTAATCAACGCTACGTTAGCATCATCGTTTGGCCCTTTTTGTGAACAGTTTATCAATAGTCCAACTAATAAAGGAACAATGAACATGGTTTTTTTCATGCCTATAAATTTTAATTTCAGATTGAATAATAGCCTCTGCCTTGAAACCATCATAGTTCTAAAATTATACAAAATGCATCGAAGAATCTACATCACCTGTAGGTCTTTACAACAATTGCCTTGCTACTTCCTTTTTCCATATATCATAACCTTTTGAATTAAGATGCAGCATATCATCCATAAAAAGATCTGTTCTAGGTTTTCCATCATCTGTCAACATATAGTCATAAGTTTCGATCCAAAACATATTGTCATTTGACTCGGCAAATTTTTTCAATAGTTGATTCGTGTGAACAATTTCTGCCATGATATAGTCTCGGCTCGGGCTTGGTTTGATCGAGATGATGGAGATAGGCACGTTTGGACTGTGTAATCTAATTTTAGCAACAAGTTCTGTTAGCGTATTTAAAACATCGTTTGGAGAATCGCCATTGGATAGATCATTATCTCCTCCATATAAAATGAAAGAGGAAGGTTTCATTTTTTCGAAAAGCAAATCAAAGTAATGTAAACACCAGCTATAGGTCGACCCACCAAAGGCGAAATTAACAGGTCTTTTTTCAGGTAAATCTTCTTCTAAGGTCTCCCAAAGACGTAATGTACTGCTTCCAAAAAATGCACTGATATTAGATGTTTTACCTTTCTCAACTTTTTGCTTTAGCGCTTTCACTTCTTCTTCGAATAAATATTGAGCACTGTTTTCTAAAGCAATTTCACGAGAAAGTTTTTGAATATCTGCTTTAAATTCATTGTGATATCCTTTGAGGAATTCTTTTATGTCACTTAATCCACTCATTGCCATTTTGTCGCTAAGCTTAAAAGGCTCTTTTATTTCACAAGCATATTTATGAGTGGTTATACGCTTATCAAAGTTCGACATGACAATTGGAACAATCCATGGCTCATGCGCCATTTTTTTTATCACCTTAAAAATTCCTGACTTAAACAAGGTTGGGGAATTCTCTGTTGAATTAGATGTCCCTTCTGGACTGATAATTATATTCTTTCCCGATTTTATTGCTTGATCGATTTCATTAAAAAAACTATTTTGCCTTATCTTTTTTTCTGCTTCGGATTCTATCCGAGCATCTGAATCTTTAGTATAAACATCGATAAAGCCTAATCTTTCGTAATAGTTCTCATGTCCATATTCTTCTGATTTACCAATACGAACCACTCTTAGCGCTTGTTGCTCATATTGTTCGTACAATAAGTATCCCAGATAATGGGAATCAAGGGTTATCTGAAATTGATTGGGTAGTGTATAATAAGGATCATTCAACAAATGATTATAGATGAAAATACATCCGCTTTTTGAAGGGAAGTTTTCAAAACCCTTGACAAAAAGGGAAGGAATGGAAAATGCAGCTCTCGTCGCCAATATACAATCGAGCTGAACTTCTTCGTCTTTCTTGTCAATTTGAGATTCAGCCACAGAGCTATAGACATTTTTCAATGCATTGTAGAAACTCATCTCTTTCTGTGTTTTATGGAGGTTATCCAAACACAGAGAAGCCAAATTCTTTTCAGGCCCTTTGCCTTTCAATTCGACTTCATGGAGAATCTCAAAAGCATGAGGAATTGTCAACTTATTTTCTAACAACTCAGGGACAATATGAAGGGGTGAATGAACCGAAAGTTTGGCACTATTACTACCTAATAGTGTAGCAGCAACCAACAATTCTTCATTGAATTGTGTAGTAATCAATCGAGTACGAACAGCCCTCAATTGATTATTAATCAACCACAAAATTCTCTGTTCAAATTTTAGAGCAAAGGCCTTATTTCGTTTGCATATTTCATCAAGAGATTTCCCTGGAATATATATAACCACTGCATCTTTAGATACATAAGAAGTGATAGCACTTGGTGCTCCCATCAAACTGGCTGACCCTAATAAATAGCCTGAAGTAGATATCGCTCGATAAGGTATTTTATAGTTTTGGTTGGTTTCCATACTATAGTTCATTCTAGAATACTGGACTTCCCCTGATTCTAGGATGTAAATACCTTTCTTGACTTCATCCTGGCGAATAACAATATCTCCTTTTAGATATTCTCTCCTTTCCATGTGTTGCACTAAAAACGCCAGATCTTTTTCATCAAATATTTCAAAAAATGGCGACTGTAATAAGAGAATCACTTTGTCAACTTCATCTTGCTCTAAATAGGACAAATAGCCATCAGAGGAATTCTCAGGCATGGAGCCTAAAAGTGCAGCAGAAGTATTAGCAAATAGTTGACTGGTATCTCCCACAAATCGATGAGACTGAAGGTTTAAGAAATGAAAAAATGCTACCCCAATCTCAAAGTCAGATTCTAAATAAGCTATTAATGATTTGCTCTCCCAGCAAAGCAATTCTGCTTGATCAGAAGCCACAACGGCAGTAGTTTCGTTTCGAAATGGAGCAATAAATGCATCGAGTCCAATCGGAGCAAATTGAGAATGGCTCATGCCAGCTAAGAGCACTTGATTCTTACTTTGAAGTGTCTGATGAAAATGTACAGAGCCCTTGAGCAAAATATAAAACTGGTCCACTCTGCTAAATTGTTTTTTAAGAACCTCTCCTTTTTGGCAAACAACATATTTGCCAGGGACTTTCATTTTATCTAAAGGATGAGGTAGCGCTTCTGCTTTCATTTCAAATATTTCCTTAATATATTATAAATCAATTAATAATTGCCTTACTTCATTATGAGATAGGCAGCTATTAGCATGCTTTTTTACAAATGCGAATATAGTCTTCTGTGCCTTGTTAAAATATGACATTTGGCAGCTTTACAATTTTAACATTGCACAAGAAGTCATTTTATGAGTAAAATCATTAGAGCCGATACTAAATAAAGTTCTAGCTTTGCCAAAATTTCAATTAATGGCACAGGCAGTTAATATTCGTTTCAATAACGAAGACAAATCTTCAAAAGAATTTTCGAGTACACTTAATAAACGGGTAAACGCCTATTTTAAAGATAAGGGTATTTCCAAAAATGCAAATGCTTCCATGTACATTAAAACCATTGCCATGCTTGCGATGTACTTTGTGCCATTCTTCATTATTTTATTTATACAACCAGCAAATTGGATAGCGTTTTTACTATCAGGAGTAATCGGTTTAGGAATGGCTGGTATTGGATTGGGCATCATGCATGATGCAATTCATGGAGGCTATTCTAGTAGTCCTCTGGTGAACAAGATCATGGGTTATACGCTCAACATGGTAGGAGCAAATGCTATCAATTGGAGGATTCAACACAACATCAATCATCATACATATACGAATGTAGATGATCATGATGAAGACATCGCACCCAAAGCTGGATTGAGATTATCCCCAAATAGTGAGAAAATGGCAATGCATAAATACCAACACATTTATGGTTGGGCAGTGTATTGTTTAGGATCTTTATTTTGGGTTACGTTTAAAGACTTCATCAAATTTAACAACTATCTCAAGGATGGTTCATTGAAAAAAAATTCTAAAAGTGTATTTGTTGAAGTTGTCATTTTACTATTCACCAAAGTCATTTATTGGAGCTATATGATTGGGTTACCTGTTTATTTTACCGATTATACTGGCGGTGAAATCGCTATAGGGTTTTTATTTCTTCACTTTTGTAGTGGGTTGGCATTAGCTGTTATTTTTCAACCTGCTCATTTGATGGAGGAAGTAGAATACCCAAACCCAAAGGATGATGGTAAAATGAAGTACTCTTGGATAGTCCATCAACTATACACTACCACTAATTACGCTGGCAATAACCCAATAGTTAATTGGTATGGAGGAGGACTCAATTTCCAAATTGAACATCATTTGTTTCCTCATATCTGTCATGTACACTATAAATCGATAGCCCCAATCGTGAAGGAAACAGCAAAAGAGTTTAATCTGCCGTACTATTCATATCCGACGTTCTTTGGAGCGTTAGCAGCTCACACACATCAATTGAAAATGTTGGGTGTAGCATAGCTATTTTTGACATCTATATTAATTAATTGTTATTTTTTATTTGGGCGACATTCATTCTGAGTGAATTTTCATATCTTCCTTAAATATCAAAATTTTATTCAAATATGAAAAACCTATTTACAGTAAGTATATGCCTCCTATTGTCTATCGGAGCATTCTCTCAAAAAAATAAAAAACCCAACATTTTAGTCATTTGGGGAGATGATATTGGACGATCAAATATTAGCGCCTATACAATGGGTATGATGGGCTATCGCACACCAAATATTGATAGAATAGCTAACGAAGGAATCATCTTTACAGACTACTATGGAGAACAATCCTGTACAGCTGGGAGATCGTCCTTTATTACAGGACAAAGCGTTTTCAGAACTGGCCTATCAAAAGTTGGGCTTCCTGGAGCTAAAGAAGGGATGCAAATAGAAGATCCTACCATTGCTGTAATCTTAAAAGATCAAGGATACGCCACGGGTCAATTCGGGAAAAATCATTTAGGTGATAGAGACGAGCATCTGCCGACCAATCATGGATTTGATACTTTTTTTGGTAATCTGTATCATCTAAATGCAGAGGAAGAGCCTGAAAATGTAGACTATCCAGGTGACATGATCATGGAGGATGGGAGAACATTTAGAGAGACATTTGGACCAAGAGGGGTTATTAAATCAACAGCAGGAGGAAAAATTGAGGATACAGGACCATTGACAAAAAAGAGAATGGAAACTGTTGATGATGAAACCACAGCAGCTGCCGTAGCTTGGATTAAAAAACAAACTGCCGCTGGAAAACCTTGGTTTTGCTGGTGGAGTGGTACAAGAATGCACTTTAGAACTCATGTGAAGGAAGAGTTAAAAGGAATTTCTGGTCAAGATATGTATAGCGATGGCATGGTCGAGCATGATATGCATATTGGTATCTTTCTAGATTTACTGGACGAATTAGATATAGCAGATAACACTATTGTACATTATTCCACAGACAATGGACCACATTACAATACGTGGCCTGATGCTGCTGCAACTCCTTTTAGAGGTGAAAAAAATACTAACTGGGAAGGCGGTTGGAGAATTCCAGCTTTGATGAGATGGCCAGGAAAAATAAAGGCAGGATCAGTTAGTAATGAGGTTGTTCATCATATGGATATGTTGCCAACTTTTGCAGCTGCTGCAGGGAAAGACAACATTAAGGAGGATTTGCTAGATGGATACAAGTCAAAAGCAATGAACAGGAGCTATAAAATATATTTGGATGGCTATAATGTCTTACCTCATATTCAGGATCCTCAAAAGACTAAAAGTGCAAGACATGAAATATTCTATTTCTCTGATGATGGCGATTTGACGGCATTGCGATATGACGATTGGAAGCTAATTTTTATGGAACAAAAAGTGGAGGCGACATTGGAGGCATGGGCAAATCCATTTACCCCTTTGAGAGTCCCGCTTATATTCAATTTAAGGAGAGACCCCTATGAAAGAGCTCAAATCACATCAAATACCTATTATGATTGGTTAATAGATCGTGTTTATCTTCTAGTACCGGCACAAAGATATGTTGGTAAGTATCTGACTACATTTAAAGAATACCCACCAAGACAAAAAGCGGCGAGCTTTAGCTTGGAACAAGTGCTGCAAAAATTGCAAGACGGATACGATGGTAACTAAATAAGTAGAAATTCTAGTCAAGGGCAGTTTCAATATATTGAGGCTGCCTTTTTTTTAATTATTCAATCAACCCAGATTAATTCCTTTCTTTTGGCCATTTCTCGTGAGTCGTGGTATAGCTTTATTTTGTACTCAATCGATCTTTTCAATTCTCTTCAGCAAAATCTACTGAAAAAGAGGTATTTACTTTCCAATTCTTGAGAACTAGCTTGCTTTTCAGAATTGAATAATCCAAATGAAGAGAATAGCACTTGTCGATGACCACCCATTGTTTACGCAGACCATGTGTATGTTTCTAAAAACCGAGTGCTCCGAAGTTGAAGTTATGGTTTTCAATGATCCAATTGATTTTTGTAGACAATACCCAGAGAAAGCAATTGATTTAATACTTCTTGATCTAGAAATGCCTGGTAAAAGTGGTATAGAAGTGATTCGTGAAATTAGACTTATTAATTCTACACAAGCGATCATAGTGCTTTCTATGTTTTACAATTTGCAAATTGCTATAGAACTTCGGAAACTAGGTGTGATGGCTTTTTTACCAAAGAATTGTGACATTGATGAACTTCAAATGGCAATGCGAGCAGCAGAAGCACAAAAATTTTATTATGGAAAATTAGATGTCACGTTAGGAGAAAAATATAAAGCCGATAAAATACTCGTTACTCGTCGTGAATTAGAGATCATCAAACTATCTGCAGAGGGGAGCACAGCCAAACAAATCAGTCATACCCTTTGTATAGCTGAAGGAACAGTCAAGACACATATTAAAAACATTATCAATAAGACCAAACTCGTAAACCTAAAAGAAGTCATCGCACAATACCAAAGTCATGGATGGAATGTTTTGGTATGAATAATAAATAGAATTATGAGTCGTTAGCAATATTCGCATGTCTTGAAGATTAATAATTTGTTTTTTGACAGGCATACATTATTTTGGACAGGAATTTTGAGAAGTGTGCAAGAGCCTATCGTTTCTTAATAGAATCTAATTATAGAATAACTATGGAAACGATTGCATTTTTAGATGACCACAAACTTTTTACAACCACGCTGAGTGATTTTGTAAAATCCAAATATCCGGAAGTCACCATCACCAACTTCCACGATCCCAATATTTTCCTTGAAAGCTTTGAACCATCAAAATTTGATCTGCTCATTTTGGATCTCGAAATGCCAAACAAAAGTGGAATAGAGGTGATACGCTCTGTAAAATCCTCTCATCCAGATCAAAAAATATTGGTGCTCTCTATGTTTTACAACGTGCAGATAGCAGCAGAACTTCAGCAATTGGGTGTCCAGGCGTTCTTACCAAAGAACAGTGATATTGAAGCACTCGAGCAAGCCATCCAACAGGTAATAGAGGGTCGATCTTTGTATGAAGGCAGTGTCAGTAAAGAGCAGATCAAGAAATACAAAGAGCAAAAAACTTTGCTGACCCGACGAGAGCTCGAAATCATCAAACTCTCCGCACAAGGCATGACCTCTCTACAGATCGCTGGAGAGTTGTTCATTAGTAATGACACGGTCAAAACGCATTTCAGAAATATCCTGAGCAAAACTGCTTTGGGTAATTTCAAGGAAGTCATCGCTCACTACCAAAAAGAAGGATGGGAAGTATTGGCATAAGTGTTGTTTTGCAGAAGCTTACAAAAATAATTTTTCTATTGGCAAAGACCAGGTGTGGGTTATTCACTCTTGCAATACTCCTACCATTTCTATTTTCTTGCGACCGTGCACACGAAGAAGACATCCAAATGCTGGAAGACCACACCACGGTATATGTGGATGAAACCAATGCCCTTACCATAGAAGATATCGTTAAACCAGAGTATCAGAAGCTTTTCAAAAAAGAGAAACTGAATCGAGGGATTTTGCAGTCAAATACATGGGTTAAGATAGAAATCCCAGAAAAACTTAAAAAAGAGTACCGATTTTTTGAGCTGGCTAGATCAAAGGTTCAGTTGGATGGGGTATTTGAATATTTAGAAGGTGAAATAGCTAAAAAAGAACTTGTCGATGGAATAAGCAGAAATATATATCCACTAACAGAATCAAGTAATACGCTATTTGTGCTTACTAAAAACATGGGTATGCCGACTTCTTTTTATTATCAACTTTATGAAAGTGTAATTGACTTGACTGAAACAAATACCCTCGACCTGTTTAAAATTATTTTGATTTCTGTATTAATAGCAGCATCCTTTGTAATTACATTATTTCTTTTTTTCATTTCAAAAGAGAGATTTTATTCAACTTATGGAATTATTCTAATTGGCTATTTTTCCTTTTACCTGTTTGACAGTGGATATAGTAAGGTTTTGTTTAATCAAGTCGTATCCAATTTCTCTGGTCAATTGGCCAATGTAATGTATGTATCTGTCATGCTACCCTTGTTTTCTACGCTTAAACTTTCCATTCTGCAAAACCATGAAAAAAAGATCCTTGCATTTTCATTGATAAACATCATAATATCATTTGCATTTATATATTGGGTACCTTTTTTATCTGGAATCTACTTAGTGGGAACGGCCGTTGGAATAAACTGGGTTTTAATTTATTGTATAATATTTTCATATAAGAATTGGTCTCTTGATTCAAAATCAAGAGTTTTTATTCTAGGTTTTTTCTGGTTGATGATTATGCCAAATTTTAAAGGGCTACAAAATATAGGACTTATTGAAGGTGGGTTTGCAGAAATTTCTTATACCTTTTTCCTGATTCTTGAGCTGGCAACTTGGGCCACTTTTATCGTACTCAAAATACGAGATTCACAATATCAAAGAATAGTATTGATCAAAGAAAGCCAAAACTTACAATCCCAACTGAACCACGACCTCTTATTAGGACAGGAAAAGGAGCGAAATGCCATTGCCATGCAGCTCAAGAATGACGTGTCACCCGATCTCAATTCCGTAAAACTATTGATCGACCAAGACCCGGGTCAATCCAAGCAGGAGCTCGACCGCATCATAGAGAATATTCGCTATCTCTCCAGAATGTATGTCGCACCAGATCTCAAGCGAAACGATCTGGAGACAGAGATCAAAAGATTTATTGCCCTGATACAAAGTATCAAACCGATTGAAATTATTCTAGACTACAACCTGAACATGGACAAAAATCCTGATCAATATCTATTGGTCAATATCTACAGACTCGTGCAAGAAGCCATCAACAACTCCCTGATCCATGGTGGCGCAGACCGTATGGTCGTGCAGATATTAGGTACTGGAGAACTAACAGTCATCAACATCGAAGACAACGGCAAAAAAAATCATACAGACCTCCAAGAAGGCGCTGGGCTCAAAGGCATTCGCTCACGCCTTAGCGACTATGATTATGATATGAAACTCTCCCACGAAACCGACCAAGGGGCCCGATTGGAAATCGAAATCAAAAACCTCCAAAGCGCTTAAGATGAAGCATCGATTTCACTTTTTCAAAAATAAATTTGCTCGGATCAGAGGTGGATTCTTTATGCTCTTACTTCCTTTACTTCTGCTATCCACTGCAGCCACCGCCCAAAATTACCGTAGCATCTTCTCAGAAGCAGAATACTACGTAGATAGCACCGATTCGCTTACACCTGATCAGGTGCTTCAACAAAAGTGGTCCAAAAGAGAAAACCCTAATTTTGGATTTATCCAACACACGGTCTGGTTAAAAATAGACCTAAATAAAACTCAAGGTTTTTTTGATTACAATTATCTACAAGCGGGAAATGTGAGAACTCATGATCTAGCATTTTTTGAAGTAGATGACTCATCAAATATCAGCATTATTCAAAAAGAGAATTTTGTAATTGATCAATTATTGACCATACAGTCGCTGAAAGAGGCTCGACAAATTATCGTCAAAACAAAAACGCACCGCGCTCCGACTTATCTTGGTTTAAAACTTATAAAAAATGAAAATGCCCTGTTAGTTAACGATCAATCACGTAAAGTGCTTACTTGGATTGCTCTGATATTAGTTTTCATTACCTGTACAGCATCGTTTACTTATTTCGTCATTATTAAAAACGAATTCTATCTTTTTTACTCGGCTCAAATGCTATTGTTACTGCTGTTTATGACTTACAATTCTGGAGTGAGCAAATACTACATATCTGACCAAAGCATAGGATTTTGGGTAAATACTGCATTCATTTTCTATTATGGTATGGCACTGCCTCTCACGCTATTTTCGAGATTCTCTAATGCAAAGAAATTGTATAGCCGATATATCATATTGTTCGCTATATTAGTTTTGACAGGCACACTAATAATCATATCAGGATTTGACTTAAACTCAACCGTAGTGGTCTTTTCAGGAGTTCTTCAATTAACACTGATGATTTTTCTGATTTTTCATTGGAAAGTTCTATTTCGACTGAAGCACAAATTCTTCTTTTTCCTTTTTTTCTTTTCTGTAGTACTCTTTTATGGTAAAGCAGTAGATCAATATGGCTTTTTGCCGGATAATTGGATAACACAGCTGCTGTTTGAAATTGTCATCATTTCAGAAGTAATTTTTTGGGTGATTTATATTATTCAGCTGATCAGACGTGAAAAAAAAGAACAACTAGCGATGGAGTTTAGTTTGGTAGAGACCAAACAGCAGGCCAAGTACGCCCTCATCCAAGGTCAGGAAAAAGAGAGGGACCGGTTTGGTAAGGAGCTTCACGATCATGTGGGCGCTACGCTCAGTGCCGTCCGACTCCTGATCCAGATCAACCCAAAAGAGACCAAAGGGCATCTTGATGACATCAATGATGATTTGGTGTCTATTTCCTCAGATTATAAAAGTCCTGAGCTGAATGAGCACGGGCTGAAAAAAGAATTAGAACGCCACATCCAAATCATTTCTCAGTCAAAAAATGTGAAGGTTCATCTGGAGTATAATTCGACACTGATTGACGAGCTTGACGCTGAGGGTCTACTGCATGTCTACCGTAGCATTCAGGAAGCCATCAACAATGCCGTCAAACACGGAAAGGCCACTGAGATCATCGTTCAGCTCATGGATAGCGAAGGACAGCTATTGATTTATGTAGAAGACAACGGCCAGGGAATGGAAGCTGAAGCAAAAGAAGGACTCGGATTTTCTAATATCCGGACGCGTTTGGATCGGTACGGTTTACAATTCGACATTCGTTCCGAAAAGAACGTCGGTACACAGCTGCAAATGCAGTTGAGTATCAATTGATTCGTACATCATACGACGAAGCAATTTCAAACTCAACTTCTCTAACGTCATCGCGAGTGCAACGACGCGATCTCACACTTGGTTTACAACCCACGAGATCACAGCGTTTTGCTTATGTTAAGGTTGTTATTAATGTGATGTATGAATAACCCACAAGACTAATTGACAAAATAAACAGCCATCTTGCTAATTTCTGTAAGCCTTACCAGCCTTCTAAACCAGAAGCTAGTTCAAAAGTCACCTCACAATTTTCTGGCATACAAGACTGAATAGCTATTTGATCAGATTCATTAAAATTATTTCGAGCCAAATCAAGCTCTTCGAGCTTTTGTAGACTACAAATAGATGTGGAAAGTTTGGAGAGGCGGATCCCGTCCTTATCCATTGAAGACAAATCCAATTTCTCTAGATTCTCCAGTTGTCCAATAAATTCGGGAATATCAATGATCTTATTTCCCGATAAATAGAGCTTTTTTAATTGGGTAAGCTTTGCCAAAGAGGCGGGTAGTTCTTCAATAGCGTTATCTTTCAAGTCCAGCCAAACCAGTTTTTTTAGATTTCCTATAGACTCGGGAATCTCCTTTAAATCAAAATGGGGAACATTCAACCTTTCCAAATTAGACAATTGACCTATCGTGGCAGGCAGGGTTCTGTATTTTAAAACTTTCTCTTTAGATTCCTTAAACCCTTCATCCCAATCGTCCACAGCCTCAAAATACTCATCAATATTCAAATATTTCAGATTGGACAACTCTCCAATTGACGATGGAATAGCGTCTATCGTGTTTGGCAGGTGTAGTTGTTCCAGATTTTTGAATTTGGATATTTCTGTGGAGAGTTGTTTTAACTCTTGATTTTGAAGATTCAGTCGAAATACTTGATCAGGTTTTGTCAAAGCATCTTGCATTGAAAAATACGTAGTGTCGGACTGTGCAAAGGCCTGATTTGATAATAAAGTAAGAAAGAAAATAAAATCATAAATTTTCATAAACCATTTGTTAAAGTGAAAAAAGGAGCGCTAGGCTCCCTTTGTAACATACTTATTTATTAATAAATAGATTCAACATTAGACTTTTTCAATCACAATCTACATCACTAGTTGAGATTCTTATTGAAACTTCCTCAAGATGGCCTGAGCTTTCTAAGTTATAAGCAGAAACCTCTTGAGAATATCCTTCCTTTTCCCATCCAAGGGTATGGGTAATTTTAGAACTATATGTGCCTGGTTCTGACAGATTTTCGAATCTAACTATAGTACTTGCCGCATATGTTTGTTGAGAACCGTTATACACAATTGTAAATGATTTAGTCTGTGAATAACCAGGACCCTCTAGAACTGCAGTCAATGAAATGTCGTATGGACCAAAACATTCCAGTAATGCAGCATCGGTTGATAATGAGGGAATTTCTACATCAATTTCAAATGAAGCAGGAAAAAGTTCTGGTTGAGATGCTTCATCTTCACTGCATGATACGAACCCAATAGAAAGTACCAACAAAAACGTCCAAGTTAAATTTGCAATTTTCATAATTATTATATTAAAGTTAAAATTTGATTAAGTCCTTAGTTAATTGGCCGCAAGCAGAATTCGAATATTTGTTGGGAAGATTCTGCTTCACTATAATTTACTTCAAGTTTTTGACCATTTTTTTGGCTAGAATATGTGCTAGTTGTGGCGAATACATTATTTTTTAATGTGCCTTTATCACCATTCAAAACAGATACATATTTTAAGTCCGATTTTCCGATTTTAGCCATCACTAAATACGGCTGAACCATTACCACATCTGTCCCCCGCATATCATAGGTCTTCATATAAGTTTTAAGAAGTATGGATTCTCCTGGTTTTACTTTCTTGAGACTCGCGGCAACCATTCCAAAGTCATCACTGGCTGTTTCAATATCATTGTATTTAAAATAGACTGAAACTGCCACCTTTTCATTTGTTCTATTCTTAAACCACGCATTGTAAACACCCTCTTCATTGATAAAGAAATCGATCTCCCCTAAGCCGTTTAGTGTAATTTTCGTCGAGTTGTTTTCTAATATTAGATAACCCTGATCGACTAAACCCTGTTTGTATTTTTCTATATCTATCACCTTCGCTTTATACTTTGGTGTCGAATATTTCAAAAGCCCGACATAAGTTTTTACCACCCCTAGAAAATTGGTGTCATTGAATTTCTCTTTGAAAGAAATATCGGCATTAGGCTTGAGCACAAACGGATCCATCTTGATAGTTCGCTCTTCTTGTTCCTCCGTCCGGTTGTAATCACCTACTTTTTCACTGGTTTTCATGGTATAGGTGATCTCAAGCCCTGAGATCTCCACCATTTCTTTAGAGTTATTAGTGACTTTAAGATAAATTCTGAAATTGTCACTTAAGTTTATTTCGTCTGTGACCGTAAATTTTATATCTGGAGACTGTGACCATGCTTGAGTCATGATCATCATTAACAATAAAACAAATAGAAACTTTTTCATGTTGCTGTTGTTAGAGTTAGCATATGGCTTTCATTCGTTCCTATTTAACCAAATGAATAACCATGATTTATTGAATTATGATTGTAAAACTAGAAGCAACACATACTAAAGTAAATACCTAAAAAGGGGTATATTTCTCTCAGAAGAACTATTGAAGTTGTACTATATTATGAAATAAATGGAGTAAAAAAGGAAATACTAATCGGTACTAATCAAAAATCAATTTGATCATTCATCTTTTGGATTAATCGTATAACCAAAACGCAGACGAAGCACATTATCTTTCAAATCAAATGTTTCATCTGCAACCAATGTAGTCTGCCATATATAGTGTAGTCCTGCGCTTACTTTTGTTGAGATTTTATTTCCCATTACAATTTCGTAACGATGACCGTTTCCGAGTAAGTTTTCATAACTACTCCCAAGATTAATAAAAGCTTCCCATGTAAATCCTGAGTAAAAGGAACTGTTCCAATCGAATAATCGGAAATTTGGAGGAGCAAGCTTTATTCGATATCTAAGTCTTTGTGCATTGGCTTTATTTGATTCCAGTAGAAAAAATCGTTCTTCAACCCTTACGCGATGAGACATTTTGAAAGGTCCAATTTTGGGCCAACGAATAGTCACCTGTTGTGCAAGACGCATTTCATTCAGGTCTACCGCATCATCAATGACAGAATGAAAATTAGAAGCGGCAAATGAAGCGCTGAATGTTTTATTGATTCTCCATTGAATGGTGGGTCTAAAATACAATTGATGATAAGTATTGAGATCAAAAGTCGCTCTATAACCAAAATCTCCTCCCATTTTAATCGAAGGACTCACATGATACCATATGGAAATATCCGACCAGCCTTGTTGGGTAGAAAAAATTGTTTGCCCCTTAGAAAACAGTGACGAGACTAGAAAAAAAACCACAAAAATAGCCCTCATCGTATATGTCGGATTTCTTCGTTTTGAATGCAATTTCAGTTAAATTGAATTTGGCAATTCTAAAATAACCATATCATTCCAATTGAACAGAAAACTTAAAACCAAATGAATAAAAATGTGTCCTTAGTATTGGGTAGTGGTGGAGCAAGAGGGATGGCTCATGTAGGCATTATTCGCTGGCTAGAAGAAAATGAGTTCAATATTATAAGGATTTCGGGTTGTTCTATAGGCTCAGTCATTGGTGGGGCATATGCCACAGGTCGTCTGGATCAATTCGTAGATTGGGTTACGCAATTCGATAAATCTGATGTTTTTTCTATGCTTGACTTTGTGTTCTCAAAAGATGGACTGGTTAAGGGAGATAAAGTAATGGACGCTCTTAAAAAATTCATCGGCACTGAAAATATTGAAGATTTGTCCATGGAATTTACCGCAGTTGCGGCAGACATTTCGCGTGAAAAAGAACATTGGATTCAAAGTGGTCCTATCTATGATGCAGTGAGAGCATCCGTTTCATTGCCTTTGTTTTTTACTCCGCATATTATTGACGGTGTCCCTCTCGTAGACGGTGGCATTCTAAATCCTACGCCGATTGAGCCTGTGTTAAATAGAGACGCAGATTCTCTCATTGTGGCTGTCAACCTCGGGGGCGTTCCGATTCAAGAAGCGCCTATAAAAGAAACGGTTTCTAAAAGCTTGTTTCAAAAAAGACTCGATGAATTCATGAAAATGATTCAAAAGTCGAAAAGTAAAAATGAAACAGAATGGGACATGCTCTACATTACCGATCAGTCCTTCAATGCCATGCAAAACATGATAGCCAATCAAAAAATGAAAGCTAACCCACCGGATTACCTAGTTGATATTCCAAGAAACAAATGCGGTACGCTCGACTTTGAAAAATCTCAAGAATTGATTGACTATGGCTACCAAATGGCGGATGAACAACTAAAAAAAATGTTAGCTTTAAATTAACCCTCAAATGATAAACTCAATGAAATTTATTCACCTACTTATTATCGTCCTTCTATTCTTCTCCGCTTGCAAACTTGAAGGAGATGCGAAAAAATCAATCACAAATCTGGATCCTTTACCATCATGGAACGAGGGATCGGCTAAACAATCAATCATCGATTTTGTGGAGCGGTCCATTGATGAAAATGGCGCCCAATTTATCTCTATTGAGGATCGAATTACTGTATTCGACAATGACGGAACACTTTGGTCTGAGCAACCGCTCTATTTTCAACTCTTCTTTGCGCTAGATCAAGTAAAGGATTTGGCTTCAGAGCACCCCGAGTGGCAAAGTACTGAACCCTTCAAGTCTGTGCTTGAAGGAAATATAGAGGGCGCCATGCAACAAGGGGAAAGTGCTCTTATTCAAATTATAGAAGCTACCCATGGTGGAATGAACGCTGAAGTTTTTGAGGGACGAGTGAGAGAGTGGATGAAAACCGCAAGACATCCTAGGTTCAAAAAACCTTTCACCGAATTGATTTATCAACCGATGTTGGAAGTACTGCAATACCTAAGAGCCAATAACTTTAAAACTTATATCGTATCAGGAGGCGGAATTGGTTTCATGAGACCTGTAACCAACGAGCTATACGGTATTCCCGCTGATCAAGTCGTTGGGAGTAGGATGAAAGTTGCCTATGATGTTGAAAACAAAGTAATCAATCGGTTTCCTGAACTATCTTTTATTGATGACAAAGCTGGAAAGCCAGTAGGAATTTATAATCTCATCGGCAAAAAGCCCGTTGCTGCTTTTGGCAATTCAGATGGCGATCTCAATATGCTGCAATGGACTGCCACTAATGAAAATTCGTTTATGATGTACGTTCATCACACCGATTCTGTCAGAGAATGGGCTTATGACAGTATATCTCACATTGGCAAACTAAAAAAAGGATTTATTGAAGCCCAAACCAACGGTTGGACCATCGCCAGCATGCAAGACGATTGGAAAGTTATTTATCCTTTTGAGCTTAAAAAATGATGAGACAAACACTGATAATATTTTCGATCTCAACATTGGTCGGCATGACAGGTTATGCCCAAGAAGATGATTTGGCAAAGAAGATTCAAAATCCAATCGCCAATATGGTTTCGCTTCCATTTCAAAACAACCTGGATTTCAACGATCGCAACACGAATACCCTAAATATTCAACCAGTAACTCCTTTTTCATTAGGCTCAAATGTTAATTTGATCCTTAGAACGATTATCCCAATTGTAAGTGCTCCTACTTCACCAGAGCGTACGAATGGAGTAGGTAACATCATTATGACTGGCTACTTTACGCCATCCAAAGCCAGTAAGTTTATTTGGGGAATAGGTCCCGCGCTTATGTTTCCTTCTATCAAAGAAGAATTAGGATCAAAGAAGTTTAGCATCGCACCAAGTGCTATTTCTTTGTTTCAAGACAACGGTTGGACAGCTGGGAGCATATTTCAGAATTTTTGGAGCGTAGCAGGCGATGGTGCAGATGTGAACTATTTCTACAGCCAGATTTTTATAGTCAAAAACATCAAAAATGGTTGGTATGTAAACACTGCACCAATAATAACTGCTAACTGGGAAGCAGAAGAAAATAAGTGGACCATTCCAATCGGGGCAGGGGTCGGTAAACTTATTCGAGCTGGAAAAATTCCAATCAATTGCCAAGTAGGGTACTATAGATTTTTAGAACACCCTACAGATGCAACGGGTCAACTGAGAGTTCAAGTGGTAATGATTTTGCCAAAGTTTTATTAATTGGAGAATTGCTTAGTTATCGAATAATTCTTCCTGAACCATCACCAGACGCCAATTTGTCGACATCTTCGACAGATACCATGTTGGCATCTCCTTCAATGGTATGTTTAAGGGCACAAGCAGCTATTGCAAATTCTAAAGCATCTTGCTTTGTGTCCTTGGTGAGCAGTCCATGAATCAAGCCGGCCGCAAAAGCGTCTCCAGTACCCACTCTATCAACAATATGGGTAACAGATAATTCTTCTGTAGACAACTCATTTTTTCCATCCCACAGCAACCCACTCAAAACATGCAGTGAGGCATTCACCGAATTTCTTGTTTTATCCGCTATGATTTCAAGATTGGGATATTTCTCATGAAACTTTCGGACCAAATCAAAATGTTCCATATTTTCATCTCCGTCAGAGAACAAAACCATTTCACGTTTGCCCGTCATCATTACATGAGTCATTTCAATCATTTCCGGCAACACTTCCAGTGGCGTTTTTCCATAATTCCATAGGCTGTCCCTATAAGTCATATCACAGGAAACCTTCACCCCATATTTTTTTGCTGCTACCAAGGCATCTTTCAAAGCATGAGCAACATTTGAGGAAATCGCAGGAGTTATTCCGGTCCAATGAAACCAATCGGCATTTCTCAAGATTCTATCCCAATCAAACCCAGATGGGTCGAGTTTGGCAAACGCTGAATTTGCTCGATCATAAATAACTGTGCTGCTTCTATGGACAGCCCCTCTTTCATGAAAATAGATGCCTATTTCAGACGGACCATAGTTTACATACGGTGTGGATACCCAATGTTTTCTTAAAAATTGAGTAGCTGCCCTTCCGATCGCATTATCAGGAAATTGCGTTACATGGAACGCCTTTAATCCAAAATATGCTAATGATATAGCCACATTCCCTTCCCCTCCACCAAATGTTAATTCTAAAGTTTCGGTCTGTGCAATTTTAGCAAAACCAGGAGGTGTCAACCTCATCATAATTTCACCGAATGTTACAACTTTGTGCATCTACCAAAAGTGCCCTCTAATTGCCTCAATAGCAAATATTCCAACCATTAATACGAGGAATTTGTTGCTTACTGGAAAACATAACTCTTAAAATTATGTTTATTTCATCAACCTACTATTAAGAAGCATCGGCCTTACATCAGTAACTTTTAATTGATGAAATGATTCATGTCTTGGGTTTAGTAGGTAGTCGAATTCACTAGGAATTAACGCACTAGGTACCTTCATAATCAGGCCATTGTTTTTTAAAAAAGTAGAACCGCGTTCAACATTTACTGAACGATATGGTATGGAATTCCTTTCTTCTGGCATTTCACCCATTTCTAATATCTCGAGTGAATCAGGAATTTCGATTTCTGCACAATACACGGTTCCTGTTCCGGATAAATCATGAATAAATGCCGTGTTCTATACGTCCCAACAGGTCATGGATAATTGCTATACCCGTACTATTATTCATTAACTCGTAAGGTTGTTTTTGTCCTAAGGCAATCAATGGACTTTTCAACCATTCTTTGAACATCTCAACTCTTTCAAATACCTCAATCTCATGCTGAAAAAGAGTTGCTATTTGTAACGTCCTATCACTAACTGTCGGATTCAATAAATCCTGAGCCTTGACTTTTGCGCATTTAGAAAAAGCCAACCACGCGTTCAATCAGCCAGAAACTCGCCACTCCGCCAATCAAATAAACGGGTGCCTTTCGTATATATCCTGGTAATTCAATTCTGAGTTGGTCCAATAGAAGACCGAATAAAAGTACGACGATGACAAACGCAATTTGGCCTAATTCCACACCAACATTAAAAAATGCTAGTGCCATTGGTATTGCTGATTGCGGTAGGCCTGTTTCGCTCAACGCAGAAGCAAATCCAAAACCATGCAGAAGCCCAAAAGCAAATGCCACAATCCATGGCTGACGATAAGCCAAGGATGGATTGTTTTCGTCATAAAGCATAATTTCTCGCGCCAAGAAAACAATACTCAATGCAATTATTGCTTCGACCGGAGGAATTGGAATTTTCACTAAATCCAATGCCGCTAAACTTAAGGTAATGCTATGAGCTATGGTAAATGCCGTGACGGTTTTTACGATTTTCCATTTTCCCTTAGTTACGAACACAAGTGCTAATACAAACAACAAATGATCAATCCCCAAAAGAATATGATCAATCCCTAAAACAGTGTATGATTCAATAACCTCCCAATTACTTGGCTCTTTGGGTATGTCGTAAAAAGGTTCATTTGGTTTGACAATACGAGAATAATGTTCGCCATTCTGAAAATCTATATTTATCAGAACGTCAATAATGGTTCTTGATAACCCATCAATTGAAATTCTATTCCCCTGAAGATTTTCTTTGGTCACAAGAGACCACTTTTCAATAACCGCCCCGGGTAATAATTCTCCTGATTCTTTTCTAATAGCACAATTGGATGAAAATATTGGATTTATTTTCGGTATTTTCTCACCCAACGCTGGAATTTTCCATACTACCTGATACGTAGAATCATTAATTTGATTGATTCCTAAATACGCAGGGCGAACTTCATGCGCTTCTACAGATAAGATGAGTCCAAATACATAAATGATAAATAGAATTATTCTCATTTTATTTACCTTCTTCAAATTTCAAAACCACTTCATATTTTTCAAGTAAAGAATTAAATAACTCGTCATTCATTTCATTAATCATGTCGTAATGAAAATCATTTTTCACTCTACTTCTTATTTCGTCTAGTGCGTAAGGCTCCCCTGGAAAAATATTTGAAATAAGCACTATATGATAACCAAAACCTGATTTCACAGGGCCTTGCCATTCTTCACTTGATTTCAGTTTACTTATGGCTACCGCAAAATCAGAACCTAACTCAGCTCGAATTCTACTCAACGGTGCTCTTTCAAAACTGTTTTTAACGGGAGAATAATCTCCGTTTAACTTAGCATTTGATAAAGCATTTATAGCATCAGATTGGGCGTCGTTTCTAAGATCTCGATTAAAATACTTGTGCGAAAAACTTACTTCCGTCTCTTTGATATACTTTTCCTGATTCTCCTCTAAATAATTCAAAAGTTCAGCATTTGAAGGATCCACTTTCTCCACTAAATCCTGTGTCAAAAACTGCATTTTTTGAGCTAATCTACGCTTGATAATTTCATCGTTGTGATCTAAATTCATCGCTAAAGCCTCGCGATAATAAATCTCCTGCTTGATATGATTATCTAAGAGACCTTTTAACTCTTTAGGAGAGGGATCTCTTTTCCATTGCATATTCCACTTCGATGAAATTTCACTGATGTCATATTCGTCAATAATTATTCTGTTATCAACAGTATCAGGATTCACCCAAATAAATACGAAAAACAGTAGTGCCCCTATTAATCCAAATTGGAATAGAGGTTCCTTTATAATTTTTTGAAACATTTTTTAAAAACTTCAATTGAACTAAAAAACCGTCAAGAATCCCTGACGGTTTTTTAGAATTAACTCATTTCAAGTTAAGAATTATTTTTTATTTTTCTTCTTTTTCCCTTCTTCAAGAGGAACGTCAACAGGTGACTTTTTCTCCAAAGCTACAGCTACTGCTTCTGCATAAGTGAGAATTACAATTTCACCAACATTGAGTTGTTCTATGAGTGCTGGGTCTTCAACGGGAAGCGTTGTGTAATTTCCTTGAGGCCCTCTAACAGTCACAATCATATAGGGCCTGTTAATCACTTCGATAGAAACGACCGCCTTGACAACAGCTCCAATCATCGCTCCAGGTGCCATGTCATCAGGGGCTTTACCAGCTTCAGCAATCATTTCAATTGGAGTTGCTAACTCCTCTGCTGTTGGTCTCCTAAACTCAGCTTTAATATAAGTCCAATATTCAAAAGCAATTACATCTCCAACTGCAATTTCATCAAACCGCTTAACCTCTTCACTTGCCGTAAAAGTGATAAGTTCACCTTGTTGACCCATGAGGGTAATGTCACGAGTTTCTTTGTTAATCTCTTTCACAGTTCCTTCAACTGCCTCTAGAAACCATTTTTCACGTGGGGGTCTCTTATCTGTTTCTTCTTGAGCGAACATTGAAGAGGTCCCAACTAGTATAAATAATGCGATTAAATAAATTCTTGTTTTCATCTGATTAAAATTGTTATGTGTTTTCTAAAATTAGTGAATTGCTTGGGGTAAAGAGAAATAAATGAAAGTTTAAATCAAATCATTTATAGACTATTTTCTTCCTATTAAATTGATCAAATATCCGGATATAAAGAAGACAAAAGCTACTAAGCTGATAGGAGGAAGACTACCGTGCCAGTTGCCAGGCGTTAACCAACCTTTGTATCCCATAAAAAACAGATGGACCGCTCCAAAAGTTAAGGCAACCAATAGAAACTTTCTGGACGTTATAAATTTAATGAACCCTTTGTCTTCTTTCAAATGCGTTTGAAAACTCAAGTTGTAACCCCACAATGTCACAAAACCCAAAATCCCTCCTAGCATACTCAGGCCTGCATATAATGTCAATGTTCCATCGGGCAGAAAGAAGTTCATATAAATTTCAGGCTTAAAAATCATGAAACTGATCAATGCATGGAGCAATACATAGAGAAAGCCTGTCATGCCCAATGCTTTCCTAGCATTTAACCATCTCTCCGAAACTTTCCCAGTAATATTGTTTAAAGGCCCTAAGGTAAAATTGAAAGTAATCAAAACAAATGCCGCTAATGACACTCCTTTATTTAGAATAAACAAAGGGAAACTGCGCCAAGGAACTGGGCCAAAAATATGATAGCGTAGAATTGCATAGGCAAAAGCTAACAAACTTACTATAGCAATAATTCTGCCTGCTGAATTTTTGTCGGAAATTTTCTGCGTCATTTTGATTTTGGTGTATACCAAATGGGTGAAGTATAAGCTCTTTCTTGAGCCATCATCTCTACCTTTTCATCCATTTTTACTCCATAGTACTTAGAGTCATATGCCTGCCATGTTGGAGTCGGAATTTCTAATACTCTGATGTAATAAAAAGCTCTCAGACTAGGATCAAAATCAGGATCTTTCCATACGGTTTCGAAGGCAGAATCTCCAATATCGTTGGTATAACTAGCATTGACAACATCAACCGTATTGCCTACTGGCGTCTTACAACGACCGTCTTCTGCGATTACCCGATCATCAGATACAGCTAGATCATATATTCTTTCTTGTCTTTCACCTTTAGCATCTATCCAACCTTTGATCATTTGCATCCTATCTAGGTTAGCACCATCTGGATCTTTTGACGATCTTACTGTAAAAGTTGGCGTCTTTCCTTCTGCAGTTGTCAGATCTCCTCCCATGGGAACCCCTTTTTCATAACCATTTTTGACCAAGTTTTCTCCCAAGTCAGATTCTTGAAAATCATACCCACCAAAAAACCTTACAATGATTCTTGTACCAGTGGTAGCATAGGTTTCTTTGTTTTTCATGGCATCGTATATGCCTTCTCTTGTATTTTCTTTGGACCAGACAGCTGCCAAGCCTGCGCCAATAGTTTCATAAGAATAACTGGATAATTTCTCGTCACCTACAATCGATCCAATTAAAACATGTTTCCAACGACTTGAATCAGGTTCCAAATGAGGTGCTTTCCCATAAAAGTTCTCTTCACGAGTAGTGGCCAATGAAGTATGCGCATCGGTACTTCCAATCATACCAAATTTGAATGGATTTACACCTAATTTGTCTTCTAGCTGCAATCCCAATTGCAAAGCGGAACGTGCGTATTCTTGAGTAAGCATCCAGTTTTCTTTTGGAATCATTCCCATGATGTCGGATTTGTCCCAATTCCCATAGTCTGCAAATTCATCATTTGGAGACATCACGGGATGAGCTTCTCCATCCCCTTTAATTTGCGTTACTTCGTATAGAGGTTCAAACCTTTCCCGCATGGTCACATAGTTCAAATCAAGTGGTTCCCCGTTGAATCTTTCCAAAGGAAACATCAATCCATTGGACAAATTACCATTGTGGCCAATAGCCAAAACATTTCCTCCTGTGGTTTCTTCATAATTGACCAAGTATTTCCATAAATCTTCCGGGTCGTTAGAATCAAATGTGCTGAACGGTACAACCTGCCCAGCTTTTTCTATCCCATCCTTGAATATGACCACACGATGTAAATTTCCCGGTTTATCCATGGTAGCCAACGATGACCATTCGAAACCAATAAGTGCTGTGAAGTTTCCCGGTTCGTTGTGCTTTTCGGCAAGATCAATTTCCCGATCCCAGGCTGTTCGCATCACAGATGAGTTATCAATTTTATCATCGTTTTTAGTGGCGCTTTCTGCCAGATAAGTCTGAAAAGCTTCATGACCTTTTCCGGATTTTACTAAGTCATGTAGTTTTTTACCGAATTCCGTTTTGAGCAATTCTTCATTGGACTCTGCTATTAGCGGCGCTAGTCCAAGGTTCTCGGCATGATCAGCTACTACCAAAAAATCCAATGGGCGGATTAATCGTATGGGCAAATTATGTGAGGTGATTACCTCCTCTCCTTTGGCAAAACGATACGCCGCATCTGGTCCCAAAGTGTTCCCAAGCATTCCTGCATCTACAGAATACGAAGTATGCAAATGTGTGTCACCCCAAAGTGGTTTATCGTAATCATCAGGAAGCGGAGTTGCTTCATAGTCTCCCACGTAAGGAGAATACTCCCCTCTATCCGAAGCACGCTGTTCTTTGAAATTTTCCTCACAGCTAAAAATAAAAGCAGCAACGATAAATAATAGACCAGGTTTTTTCATAATCATAGATTTATTTCGGCGTATACCAGATTGGTGAGGTATATGCTCTTTCCTGAGCCATCATCTCAACTTTCTCATCCATTTTTACCCCATAGTACTTCGAGTCATATGCCTGCCAAGTTGGTGTCGGAATTTCTAATACTCTAATGTAATAAAAAGCTCTCAAGTTCGGATCGAAATCAGGATCAGTCCAAACCGTCTCGAACTGTGTATCCCCAATATCGTTGGTATAACTTGCATTGGCTACATCTACAGTATTCCCAACTGGTGTTTTGCATCTACCGTCTTCGGCAATTACTCGATCATCAGATACTGCCAAGTCATAAATTCTTTCTTGTCTTTCACCATTGGCATCTATCCAACCTTTGATCATTTGCAACCTGTCCAAATTCGCACCATCAGGGTCCTTAGATGTCCTAACCGTAAAATTTGGAGACTTACCCTCCATAGTTGTTAGATCTCCTCCCATCGGCACACCTTTTTCATAACCATTTTTGACCATGTTTTCTCCCAAGTCAGATTCTTGAAAATCATATCCACCAAAAAACCTTACAATGATTCTAGTCCCAGTAGTGGCATAAGTTTCTTTGCTTTCCATCGCATCGTAAATGGCCTCTCTTGTATTCTCCTTTGACCATACAGCCGCAAGTCCAGCGCCTATCGTCTCGTAAGAGTAGCTAGACAAATTGTCATCTCCACTCAAAGATCCAATCAAGACATGTTCCCATCGACTCGAGTCTGGCTCCAAGTGTGATGCTTTTCCGAAGAAGTTCTCTTCACGAGTGGTCGCCAAAGATGTGTGAGCATCGGTACTCCCGATCATTCCAAATTTGTAGGGATTTGTACCAAATTTTTCCTCCAATTGCATCCCAATTTGCAATGCTGATCGTCCATATTCCATTGGCAGCATCCAATCTTCCTTTGGATTCAAACCAGCAATGTCTGATTTGTCCCAGCTACCATAATCAGCAAATTCATCATCAGGCGACATTACTGGGTGAGCTTCTCCATCTCCCTTGATTTGGGTTACCTCATATAACGGTTCAAGCCTAGCACGTGTCTCTACATAGTTTTTATCAATTGGTTTTCCATTTAAACGTTTTTCCTCTGGGAACATAATTCCATTTGACAAGTTACCATTGTGAGCAATGGCCAAAACAGAGCCGCCTGTGTTCTTCTCATAATTATCCATGTACTTCCATAAATCTTCAGGATCCACCGAATCAAATGCACTAAAAGGTAATACCGTTTTGGCCTTGTCTGCATCGTCCCTAAATACAACTACCCTGTGTAAATTTCCAGGAGCCTGTCTTGTAGCAATCGATGTCCACTCAAATCCGATCATAGCTGTAAATACTCCTGGTTCATTGTACTGATCAGCAAAATCCAACTCTCGCTGCCATGCAGTTGTCATCATCTCTGGGCTGTTGATACTATCAGTATTCATGGTCACTGTTGTTACCCATTTTTGAAAGGCATCATGTCCTCTATTATCTTTAACCAGGTCATGAAGTGCTTTACCAAATGGATATTTAAGCAAAATAGGATCAGAATCTGCAATCATTGGCGCTAATCCCAAGTTTTCGGCATGATCAGATACCACCAAGAAATCTAAAGGTCTATTCAGTCGAGCAGGAATACCATGTGAGGTCACCACTTCTTCACCTTTGGCAAATTTATAAGCTTCTGCCGGTCCTAATGAATTTCCTATCATACCTGCATCCGTAGAATATGACGTGTGCAGATGGGTATCTCCCCATAATGGTTTATCATATCCTTCTGGAAGAGGAGTGGCTTCATAATCTCCAACATATGGAGAATACTCCTTTTTTTCTGTTAATTCTTCAGCTGGTTTGTCAGAAGTTGTACAAGCATAGAATGCTATACAAATAGCGAATAGATAAAGCGAACGTTTCATGTTAAGTATTTTGATTTCGTATAAAAATACCAAGACTATGATAAACTATTAGCCAATCCAATAAAAAATGCACATCATCAGAATTATTAGAATAAAAAAAGTTGGTCCCGCACCTCAAGTGCAAAACCAACTTTCATCTAATCAACTTAACTTATGTATTTATTTCGGTGAATACCAAATAGGACTTGAATAAGCTCTTTGCTGAGCTGTCATGGGAACCTCTTCGCTCATTTCAGAACCCAATCGAATGACATCATAAAGTGTCCATCGCGGCGTTGGAATCTCAATCACCCGTACGTAATAAAACGCTTCGAGCGCTTGGTCAAAATCAGGATCGACCCAAATTTTCTTGAATTCCACTGATCCAGTACTATTATCCCAAGAAGCATCTTCCAGATTAACAGTATTGGTTATTGCAGGTACCTTTCCGTCCGTTCCAACTTTACGCTCTCCCGCCCAGTCCACATCATAAACTTTCTCGCCTAGTGAACCATCAGCATTGGCCCATCCTTTTACCACTTGAATTCTGTCCAAACTACCCCCTTCAGGATCCATACTGGCTTGAACAATAAAAGAAGGAGCCTTTTCGCTTTTCGAAAGATCACCTCCCATTGGTACTCCTTTTTCGTATCCTGCGGTTACCCAATCTCCAGCCAAATCCTCATCCGAAAAATCATACCCTCCAAAGAATCTTACTTTCATTCTTGGGCCAGTAGTGGCATAAGTCTCCTTACGCATCATGGCATCAAAAATAGATTCACGCGTATTTTCTTGTGCCCAAACGGCAGCATATCCAGAAGCGACGGTTTGCCAGGTCATGATTGTAGCCAAATCGGATGAAACAAACGGGTGTTCCCATCTATCTTTTCCACCCTCGACATTTACAGCTTTCCCAAGAAAGTTATTGTCGTCTGCGGTAGCCAAAGAAGTATGTGAATCAGTACTTCCAATCAAGCCAAATTTGTAAGGATTGGTTCCTAACTCATTTTTAAGTTTCAAACCTAATTTCAAAGCAGATCGTCCGTACTCACCTTCCAACATGTCATTTGACTTAATTTCACTTAAATCTAGGTTTCCAAATGCCCAATTTTCGAAATCCGCAAATTCGTCATTAGGTGAAAGGAATGGATGTGACTCACCATCACCTTTGATTTGAGTCACCTCATATAAAGGTTCCCATCTAATTCTTTCTTTAACATATGATTCATCAAATGGTTCTCCGTTCACCTTTTCTACATCAAACATAATACCATTACTCATATTTCCATTATGTGCAATAGCCAGTACTTTACCTCCCGTTTTCTCCTCATATTTGGCTAAAACTTTCCATAAATCTTCAGGGTCGGAAGAAGACAAATTGTTGTAAGGAATCTCTTCCATAGTTAGATCTCCATTGTCTCTATAAATTACTACTCTATGCAAATTCGCTCCTTTGATCAATGAAGTCCACTCATATCCAATAAAGGCAGTAAATTTTCCAGGTTCATTGTATTTCTCAGCAGCTTCGACCGTACTCGTCCAAACTGATTTTTGGAGTACTGGATCATTGATATTCATTTCTAATTCTCCTTGAGAAAATGCCTTTATCAATTCAATTGCAGCAACAGGTCCTTGCCCAGTATTGATCAATTCATTCCACCTTTTGCCCTGAGCATATTTCATGACCCATTCATCACCATTTTTTATAGCTTGAAAAAGACCCATTCCGTCAGAGTGATCGGCAACCACAAGAAAATCGAGAGGTCTGGATAATTTGGCCTTTATGCCTGTAGAAGAAGTGACTTCCTCTCCTTTAGCAAATCGGTAGGCTTCATCTAAGCCAATTCTGTTTCCAAATGCACCAGCATCCATTGAAAGATCAGTGTGCAAATGTGTGTCACCAAAGTAAACTTCAGTAGGATAACCATCTGCGCTAGAAGCAGAATTGGACAATGTTTGACTATCTGAATTATCAGATTGGGGAGTAGCACAAGCTGCTAATAAAACAGCAATGCAAATAAAATGAATGAGGGATTTCATGAAGTTTATTATTTTGTTTTCATAAAGGTAAATAAACTGATGAAAAAAGTGGCTTATATTTTAGATTCATAACGGTGATATGAAAATGCCTTGGGCAAATGAAAATGAATTAATATCGTTACCTAGAATTTATGCCTAAGCAATTTTCCATAATAAAAAAAGTATTCATGAAAATCCTAATCATGAATGCATTCATGCTTTTGGCTATCTATTCGTTGGCTCAGAATACGAACCCTGCTTCGCAATCTACAATTACAGAAAGACAAATTTGGCTGGACTTTTATCCTCATTTTGCGATTACTAAAAAACTGAGATATTATGGCGACCTAGGGTTTAGATCGACCATGGGAGACCAAACTTGGTTTCGGCTTTACATGCGTCCTTCTGTTCAATATAGGTTGAATGATTTGTGGCAGATCAACGGTGGAGTAGGATTTTTCTGGATTCAATATGATGAAAAATTTGATCGTTTTGAATTGACACCATGGCAAGGAATACGTCTAAATTGGCCAAACTTAGGTTCCCTAAAATTTAGAAATAGAATTCGCCTTGAGGAACGATTTAGTAAAATTCTTAATGAAAGTTCGACTTCTTTTGATTTACGAATGAGGTATAAACTTTCTGGAATGTGGCGTTTTGCTAAAAAAAGCGAGAGCAAATTTTGGTTCGCCGAAGCTTTTGGGGAATTATTCTTTCCACTACGAGATGAGATTGATGAATTCTTTCGAAATCGTACGCGATTCGGTTTTGGTCTAGGTCATAGTTTTTCTAACGAATGGAGAGTGTCAATTCTTATGAATTGGCAAAACTCCCGTTTTACACCAGAAGACGATCTCAATGTATCCGATCGTGCGCTACAATTAAAGATTTGGAAAAGATGGAAGTCAAAATCATTTGACTCTAACTAATCTACTATCGCCACAGACCATATGGGTCTATGAGCATGATGTGTCAAATTTCTGGAAACCTTGCTCTCTAAAAGGTGTAAAAAGCTATGTCTACTATGTGTGCCAAAGGCAATTAGTCCAATGTTCTTTTGCTTGGCATATTCCAAAATTGAATCGGCTATATCATTGTCTCTTTCTATCACTAAAGTGTAATGTTCAATATTGTGACGCGTCATCATGGCTTGCATTTTTTCCTCAACTTCACCAAAGAATGACTTATCCGATGTGACAGCGTTATAAACATGCAAATGGGCATCGAAGAATGTCTGAAATGGTTTCAGTTTCTCTAATACTTGATCTTGATCCTCCTGTAAACCTGTGGCAAATAAAATGTCGCTCAAGGAAGAAAACTGTGCTTCTCCTTTGACCACAATTACAGGACACTTAGCATATCGAGTTACTTTATCTGCTACCGAACCTAACAAAATTTCTTGCAAACCTGAGGCTCCATTGCTTCCCATAATAATCAACGTAGCATCCTGCTGAGCAATGTGTTGTGCAATTGAAGAATAGGCATTCCCAATATCTACTTTATAACCTATTTGTATACTTCCAAATTTTTCATCAGCAATTATAGTTTCAAATCTTTCTTTTGTCTTAGCAAACAATTGACTGATATATAAATTATCCATAGGATCATAGTGTGGCTCTCCTGTAATCTCAGTTGAATTGACTATGGGATCTTCGATCACATTGAGCAAGAATATCTCAGATCCAGCATTTTCAGCAAAAGTTCGAGCAGCCTCCAAAGCATTTAAAGATTCTTTGGAAAAATCAATGGGGACGAGAATTTTTTTCATGATTGTTATTTGCTTGGTTGCACCACTTAAATATAGTCAATCAATCTATTCTTTGATACCCAATAGATCTAAATAAAAAGCATATTGTAAAGCAATTTCCTTGTATACTTGGTACCGCCCTGATGCCCCACCATGGCCAGCATCCATATTGGTAAACAATAAAAGTTTATTATTATCAGTTTTCAGGGCTCTTAGTTTTGCTACCCATTTGGCTGGTTCAAAATATTGAACTTGAGAATCATGTAGGGCCGTAACTACTAACATATTTGGATAATCCTGAGCGACAACATTATCGTAAGGTGAATAAGATAACATATACTCATAGTACTCCTTTTCATTAGGGTTTCCCCATTCATCATACTCACCAGTGGTCAAAGGAATAGAAGCATCCATCATAGTTGTCATAATATCAACAAAAGGTACGTCCGCAGTTACCCCTCTAAATAAATCAGGTGCCATGTTCACTACTGCTCCCATCAACAAACCACCTGCACTTCCTCCACTAGCGAACAGCTTGTCTGGCGAAGAGTAGCCTTCTTTAATCAAATATTTTCCACAGTCTATAAAATCATAAAATGTATTCTTCTTTTTAAGCAATTTCCCATCTTCATACCAAGAACGCCCTAACATTTGACTCCCACGTACATGAGCAATGGCAAAAACAAAACCTCTGTCCAAAAGACTTAATCTGCTTACACTGAAATAAGGGTCTAGCGTCGAGCCATATGATCCATAGCCGTAAAGCAGCAACGGGTTAGAGCCATCAGTTTTCGTTCCTTTTTTATAGACCAAAGAAATTGGCACTTTGGTCCCATCTCTGGCTTCCCCATACAACCGCTTCGTTTCATAATTCGATGGATCAAAACCACCTAAAATCTCTGTTTGTTTCTTCAATGTTGAAACTTTGGTAGTAATGTCATAATCCAAAACAGACCCTGGGGTGGTCATAGATTGATAGTTATATCGGACTTGTGTACTTTCATAATTGTAGTTGGATTGAATAGAAGCCAAATAAGCCTCCTCTGCAAATTCAATATAATGTTGTTGATTAGTATTTAGATTCCAAATACTGATCTTATTGAGCCCATTAGTTCGCTCCTGCAGAATCATGTAATGCTTGAAAACAAGCTCATTCTCAAGCAATGTCTCAGGTCGATGAGGAATTAATTCTTTCCAATTTTCAATTTCCGTTTTGTCATCTTCTACAACCATCAATTTGAAATTTTCTGCCTGGTCATTAGAACGGATATAAAACTTACCTTCTCGATGAGAAAAACTATATTCATGCCCCATTTTCCTTGGCGAAAAAGATTTGAATTCACCCAAGGGGTCATTAGCCTTTAAAATTTTGAAATCAGAAGTCAAAGTGCTGTAAGATCCAATCACTATAAACTTCCCAGAAAGCGTCCTGTAACAATAGGTTCCAAAAGTATCATCCGTTTCATTAAAAATCTCCTGCTTACTTTTGACATCTCCCAATTGATATCTAAAAATTCTATCTGATCTCAATGTTTCTGGATCCTGCGTCGCATAAAAAATAGTTTTATTGTCATCAGCCCATGCCATACTTCCGTCGTTATTTTCAATGTAGTCTTCATAAACTTCCCCCGTCATTAGGTCCTTGAATTGGATGGTATACATCCTACGTCCAACTGTATCCGTACAATACATTAGTGTCTTATTATCCGGACTCACTTCCCAACTACCAATTTGGAAAAACGACTTCCCTTCTGCCATTTTGTTTCCATCTAACATGATTTCTTCTTTGGCTTCTAGTGTCTCTTTTTTGCGACATTTCAATGGATATTCACCGCCTTTCACATATCGCGTGTAATACCAATATCCATTGGTAAAAAATGGGACAGATGCATCATCCTTCTTTATACGACCGACGATTTCTTTGTAAATTTTGGATTGCAACGAATCCGTTGGAGCCATTACATTTTTTGTGTATTCATTTTCAGCATTTAAATAATCCAACACTGAAGAGTCCTCGCGCTGATTAAGCCAATAATAATTATCGACTCTTTGGATACCATGTTCTTTGAAAACCGTGTCCTTGATCATTGCCACTGGAGGCTCGTATTTAGTTTCGTTCTGCATAGAAGTGCAATTATAGAAAATAGCCGCAGCTATGTAGAATAAGATTTGGGTTTTCATTTAGATAGAAGTGTTGGTTAAGAATTGATTTTTGAGAATATAAGATACATCTTTTCAAGATTATTATACACCATAAATAGTTTTAACGTGCTTTAATGCAAACCAAAATCTCCTAACAACTATTCAAAATTAGTTATTGAATGGTCAGAATCTCCTTCACATATTCAATGCAATGCTGTAAATTGAAAGTCATTAGAAAGCACATAATAGAAAATGAAAAGGATCCTAGGAAAAGTAAAAGAAGGCATTTCAAAAACGCCAGAGTCTATCAAAAACACTTATGGTGATGCAGTAGATAAATTAAATGGTGGGTTGAAGAAAATAGGAGATATGGGAAGCGGAGCAAAAGAGAAAGTCCTCAATTTTGCCAATGAGATTATTTCGATATTACCCATTCTTGAAGAATTTGGTTACAAAACCACAGAGTTCAGAGTAGGCATCTCTATTCCTCCTACAGTGGAAATGGATGTTCTAAAAATTGAGGACTTGGATGAAGCAACTTACAATAAAAAATTAGATGATTATCATGCAAAAATGATGTTCGTACTGATTTTAAAAGCGCTTGAATCCGCGAAATCCATTCAGGATAAATTACCAATAGGAGACGATTATCATCACGAGTTCAGTTTACAAATTACCATTCCTCCAAATGTAGGCGTGAAATATCGACTGAAAGAAATGACCAACGATATTACATTGATCGAAAAATAGTTAAAATCAGAGTGATTTAATGGGCCTCCAGCCAGTTATCTCCTTTTCCAATACCAATTTCCATAGGAACGTCAAACGGAATCGCAGTCTTCATTAATTCTTCCACCTTTGTTTGAAGCCTATCAATCTCATCAATATGAGCATCAAAAACCAATTCATCATGCACTTGCATAATCATTTTTGATTTGAGCTTTTCTTTTTTCATCCACTCGTGAATATTGATCATAGCTATCTTGATCATGTCAGCCGCACTTCCTTGAATAGGCGCATTGATGGCGTTTCGTTCAGCGAATCCTCTGACAGTAGCATTTCGAGAATTAATATCTCTCAAATACCTTCTTCTGCCTAAGACCGTTTCGACGTATTCATTTTCCTTAGCGAAATTCACTTGCTCATCCATGTATCTTTTGATTCCTGGAAACTCGGTAAAATAAGAATCAATGATTTCAGTGGCTTCAGCTCTAGAAATTCCGATGTTCTGTGACAAACCAAAAGCTGTAATTCCATAGATTAAACCAAAATTCACTTCTTTGGCTTTTCTTCGAATGTCAGATGTCATCTCGTCCATTGGAACATTGAAAACCTTCGACGCAGTTGTGGCATGAATATCCCTGCCGTTTTTGAAAGCATCTATCATGCTTTCATCCTTTGCAAATGCCGCAATAATTCGAAGTTCGATTTGCGAATAATCTGCAGCCAATAACTTGAATTCTGAGCTCCTTGGTATAAATGCTTTTCTAATTTCTTTTCCTTTGGTTGTGCGAATAGGAATGTTTTGCAAATTTGGATTATTTGAACTCAGTCGACCTGTGGCAGCTACAGCCTGTCTGTAGTCCGTATGAATTAATCCATCCTTTTTGCTTATCAATAAAGGTAGAGCGTCGACATAGGTAGACTTCAGTTTTTGATACTCCCTAAACTCCAATATCCGATCTGCTATTTCGTGTTCATTGGCTAGCTTAGAAAGAATTTCTTCTCCCGTAGCGTATTGTCCTGTTTTGGTCTTTTTAGGTTTATCAACCAATTTCATTTTGTCGAACAAAATCTCACCCATCTGCTTGGGAGAATTGATGTTGAATTCTTGACCTGCTAATTCAAATATTTTGTCTTGTGCTATGATACTCAACCCATTCAGGTCTTTTGACATTTCACCTAACACATCCGTATTGATTCTGACACCGGCATATTCCATATCGGCGAGGACAATACTCAAAGGCTCTTCAACTTCATGAAGAAGTTTTCCTAAGTCTTTTTGATCAATCTCAGCAGACAACTTTTCTTTGAGTTGCAAAGTGATATCCGCATCTTCAGCAGCATACTCGACCACTTTATCTACTTCGATATCCCTCATGTTTTTTTGTGCCTTACCTTTTCCTATCAGTTCTTCAATGGGAATAGGCGTGTAGTTTAGATAATTTTCAGCGATGGAATCCATTTTATGACGAGTATCTGGATCGATCAAATAATGGGCAAGCATGGTATCAAACATTTTGCCTTTGACTTCCACATCATAGTTTTTCATCACCTGAATATCATACTTCAGGTTCTGACCAATTTTTACGACATCATCATTTTCCAATACTTCTCTGAACTCTTCAACTATTTGTTGAGCTTCTTCACGATCAGCAGGAACAGGAACATAATAGGCTTCATTGGCTTTATAAGAAAATGCAATCCCTACCAATTCTGCTTCTTCCGGGTTCACACTGGTCGTTTCAGTATCAAAACAATACTCTTTTTGACGAGACAGGTACTTGATTAGCGATTTTCTAAGTTTCGGTGTATCTACTTTATAATAATCGTGCTTCTGTGAAGCAGCTGTCTTTTTCTCCTCAACAGGTTTTTCTTCTTCTGAATCAGTAGCACTGAACAAACCTAGCTGGGGTGTGGAAGAGGTCGTTTTTTTAGGTGCCGTTGATGGTGAAGTTGGCGAAGTATCCTCTGCAAAAATTCTTTTGAGCATAGTTCTAAATTCTAGCTCTTCAAAAAGTGCTCGGACTTCAGGTTCATTAGGATCAGTATGAATCAAAGCCTCTTCATCAAAATCCAAAGGAACGTCAATTTTAATAGTCGCTAAATCTTTTGAAAGAATTCCTTGTTCTCCGAACTCCTCTACCTTTTCCTTCATCTTACCTTTTAGATCAGCGGTATTTTGAAGAAGACCTTCTATCGTTCCATATTCTTTGAGAAACTTGATGGCGGTCTTTTTCCCTACTCCCGGAATGCCTGGAATATTGTCAACTGCATCACCTTGCAATCCCAAAATATCCCTTACTTGATCTACATTTTCAATCTCAAATTTTTCCAACACTTCAGGAATTCCTAAAATGTCTATTCCATTGCCCATGTAAGCAGGCTTGTATAAATAGATGTGTTCTTCGACCAATTGCGCATAATCCTTGTCAGGGGTCATCATAAAAACTTCAAAACCCTTTTTCGATGCTTTTTTGGCGAAAGTGCCAATAATGTCATCCGCTTCGAATCCATCCAATATCAATATTGGAATATTAAAAGCCTCTAATATCTTCTTGATAATAGGCGTAGCAAATCGTATATCCTCTGGTGTCTCCTCTCTATGCGCCTTATATTCAGGAAACTGTACATGTCTGAATGTCGGTTTGCTGGTATCAAACGCCACACCAATGTGTGTTGGTTTTTCTTTCGTAATGATTTGAAGTAAAGAATTCATGAAACCAAAAATGGCACTCACATTTTGACCACTGGAATTGATACGGGGGTTTTTGCTGAAGGCAAAATGTGCACGATAAATCAACGCAAATGCATCAAGTAGAAATAATTTTTTGTCGGGTTTACTCATGAGGTGATTTGATTTTTAGAAGTAATGAACAAGATACTGGAGTCCCTAATAACGCGCAAATTATTTAACAACAACACCCAGAGATTAAAGCTAAATCCATTGTAAGATAGACGCTTGCATAGAATCAAAAAATGGTAGCCATTCACTTGCAAACTTAATCATCCATGTCAGCGGATACGTCCAACCAATACAGCTGATCCACATCCATTTGAAGATGTCCTTTTTTTCTCCACCAAATGCATTTGCTAAAACTGCCCCTCCAATCGGCATTAATAAAACAGGCGTCAAAATCGCGATTCCAGGAATTCCATATTGCTGCCAGATTCTTACATTCCGCCGATTTTTTTTCGTAAACAGCTTTTTTTTTCTGCTGTTAAAAATCTTCTGAGTGGTAGTTCTGATCCATTTTCCAAAAAAGGTAATGACATAAACGCTTGTCATCATTCCAAAAATCGTCAATGAACCAGTGATAAATACGCTGAACCCAAATGTGGTTCCTAACACCATCCCAAAAACAACTTTCAAGGTGCTAAGAATGTAAACCAAAAAATATTCTAAAATGATTTCAGCCATGTTTCAAAAATGTGAACAGCAAATTTACCTTTCGTATCAGATTTACACGAAAATGACAGAGTTTTGTGTCTGATTTTACGAATAAAAAATGGATACAACTGATATTCAACTTATAAAAGACCTTTGTCAGGTATTTGCCCCTTCTGGAAATGAAATTCAATTGAAAGCATATATTCTAGATTTTGTCAAAAAAAATCAAAAGAATTGGGTAGTCAGGCCTGATATCATTCAAGGAGATGAATTTCAAGATTGCTTGATGCTGAAATTTGGCAACCCTCGTACGGCTGTTTTTGCACACTTAGACTCAGTGGGTTTTACTGTTCGCTATGAAAATCAGTTGGTTCCAATCGGGAGCCCAGATGCAGAAGATGGTTATCAGCTCATTGGGGAAGACAGCATGGGTCCAATCGAATGCGAATTAAAGACTGGTGCAAAGGGAAGTTTGTTTTACAATTTTGGTCGGGGTATCCAAACCGGAACGGAACTAGTCTATAGATCAAATTTTAGAGAAACAGATGACTATATACAGTCATGCTATATGGACAACAGATTGGGTGTTTTCAATTGCCTAAAACTTGCTGAAACGTTAGAAGATGGACTGATTGTTTTTTCTTGTGGCGAAGAACATGGAGGAGGCACCGTGCCTTTTCTGACAAAATACATGTACGAGATGTGGGACATAAGGCAAGCGCTTATTTCTGACATCACATGGATCACCGAAGGCGTAACACATGGCGAAGGTGTTGCCATTTCCATGCGGGATATGAGCGTACCTAGAAAGTCCTACGTCGATAAAATCATCCAACTAGCGGAAGCATCAGGAATTGATTTTCAATTAGAAGTAGAACGTAGTGGAGGTAGTGATGGACGAGAAATTCAAGCATCTCCATACCCTATTGATTGGTGTTTTGTAGGCGCCCCGGAGGACAATGTCCACAGTCCAAATGAGAAAGTGCATAAACATGATCTTCAAACTATGCTTGATTTGTATGAGTATTTGATGAAGCACTTATGATAATCAATGAACTAAAATTTGAAAAGTATATTTCTGAACAAGAAATTGATGATCTGGTACAAGTTATTGCCGAAGAAATAATTCAAACTTATCAAGGAAAAGAGCTCATTTTAGTTGGGGTTCTCAATGGCGCATTCATGTTCGTCTCTGACCTTGTGAAAAAACTCACCGTCCATCCCGAAATACATTTTATTAAGTGCTCTTCTTATAAAGGAACTTCTACCACAGGTAAAGTACAATTAGACCTTGATTTAGATGTCAACCTAAAAGGAAAACATGTCTTAATCGTAGAGGACATCGTAGACACTGGAAATACCTTGGTTGAAATTGCAAAGGAATTTCAATCTAGAGGTGCTGCTTCCTTGAAGTTTGCTAGTCTACTTCTCAAACCCGATGTTTATGACAAAGACATTCCTCTTGATTTTATCGGTAAAGAAATCCCTAACGATTTTGTCATCGGATATGGGATGGATTTAGATGGGAAAGGTAGAGAGCTCAAGGCTATTTATAGGACAATTTAAATGAATTGAGCTTAATAAATATCTAATTACTAGTTTCTAAACAGCCCAAAATTTCTTCGACTTTGCCAACTGTAATTTGATTTGCTCCTTGTTGTCCTAACCAACCGATGTGTTTTTTTAAACTACTCCTCACTTGATTTATTTCTTCCACATTTTTGATATTGTAATGATGCGGCCTAAAAAGCATATTGATGTAAACAGCATCAATTTCGATAAGACCTTCTTCGACTAATCCTTTGTGAAGTTCCGGGAAGGCCAGCACATTCAAAGTACTGATGGTTGGGGCAATTTCAAGTTTTATATGCGAACAATTCTTTTTTATACTTCGCAAATTCTTTTTGATTTCACCCCAATTTGAATCTCTGCGGATTCTTTCTCCTAGATCTCCAGCGGCATCTAAACTAGCACTAACAGTCACTTTATTGAATTTCTTCCAATAATCAAGAACGGATTTTCCTTTAAATGTTAGCAATGAAAGGTTTGTATTATAACGTAAATGCACATCAGTCTTACCCTGTTTCAAGAGTAAGTCTAGTACTTTGTAATGTTCGTCCATAACCAAAGGCTCACCTCCAGCAAAATAGAACTCTTCTACACCAGATATGAATTGCTCTATTTGACGAAAAAAGTCATTTTCATCATCAATAGCCTTAATTATAGCCGTATTTGCCACATGTGTATTTTTAGCCTTGGCTTCTTCAAACCATTTGGAACTTGCTCCATGCCAGCAAGTCACACATCTAAAATTGCAAACATTAGAAAATCGAATATCTAAGTAAATCGGTAAGCCAACATCACGCGACCCATGCTCTAAAACCGTTTCAATCTTGTTCCCAAATTTTTCAAGCGTTTCTTGTCGAATACTTTTCACCCCAGAATCTTCCAGGGTGTAACAACTATTGCAACGCTTGTCCTTTTTACCTTCCAACAATTTCTTTCGGAAATTTTGAATCTTATCACCCTTCCAAATCTCATCAATACTCTGCTTGTTTACATCTCCAAATGTGATTGGAGAGATACAACATGCTTGACACAATCCACGAGTATTCACATATAAATGCAGCCAAGGCATCAGACAAAAAGCCTTGTTTTTATTTAACTCATGAGGTATAAGCGCTTTCATTGAATTTTTCTCTATGGATATTCAAAGCTAAATAGCTAAGTTTAAAATGATATATAGATATTACTAGTTTACTCAATTAGTCCAATCGCATTTTATTTATTAATAATTTTCAAAATACCTGATTTCAGTTTAAAGCTTAAATCAATGCGTCAGCTAGTGCATATAAAACATAATGTGAGTCCATAATAACCTCGACTAAAATACTTTTACGTAGTTCTAATGGAATTTTTGTTAATTCCTTATAATATTAAGGCAAATTTGAACAACATGAAGAGACTATTATTTTTAGCGATACCACTAGTATTTTTGGCTTGTAGTGATGATCAATCAGAACCATCTACAGAATTTGAGATGCTAGAATTTTCCGTGGATGGAACAGATTCCTTTCCAATCGACGTTGTCAGTTTTAACCAAGAATACCAAAGTATTCACGCCTTATCTCCTGTCACATTTGACGATCAATTCCCTGTACAATTAACGCCGTCAATTGTTGTAAGCCCAGGGGCGACTGTATCGCCTGCAAGTGGAGAAACAGTTACTATTAACACGGAAGACGACTTTATCGCATATACAGTTACTTCTGAGACAGGGCTTTTATCTAGACAATACTTTTTTACCGTAAGAGACAAACAGCTTTCTAACTCAACCTTTGATGATTGGTTTGAAATTCGTGGAATGAATGCACAGTTCTTTGAACAGCCAGGTGTACACGAAGGATCAACTATTTGGGCCACTGCCAATATGGCGACAAGTGCCTATAGTGTTTATGGAACCACTCCTGAAATAGATGGCAGCAATACTAGAATCCGAATTGAGACAATAGCTACTTCCCCAGTACCTGTTGCATCAGGCACTCTTTTTTTAGGAAAGTTTGATCTGCAAGGTGCAATCGACAACCCTACGGAACCAGAAGCAGCAGTTGACTATGGAATCCCATTCATTTACACCCCTTCTGCGATAAGACTGAATTACTCTTATGTCTCTGGAGATAATTTAATCCAAGCGACTTTGAAAGAATCTGACAATATTTTCGGTGGGTTTACCATAGAAGAATTATCAGGAAAAGATAATTACAAAATAGAAGCAGCCTTAGAAAGAAGAGAAGGCGAAAACATTACCACCATCGCCACTGCACTTATTGAAAGTGACATAGAAGTGCTTACTTTGAGCGAACTTGAACTAACCCTGGATTATCAATCCACAGAAACGCCGACACATTTTTATATTTCATTTGCTTCCAGTGCAGAGGGACATTACTACAAAGGGGCCGTGGGAAGTACTTTAATCGTAGATGACATAGAATTGGTCTATGATTAATCGAATCCTACTTGTATTTATATTTCTATTTTCAGTTGTGGCTGCTCAAGCTCAAGACCTGAAATGGTTGGTTGCACCTTCTTTAGGTATTGATGTTGGTGGAGCAGTTGTCATTCCTTTATCCGATATTCCTGATGGCGCAAAAGGCTCACCTAAAATTATGCCGAATATTGGAGTCGGTGTACAATACAATATACATGAAAAGTGGAACCTCGGCATTGAGCTGAATTATCATGTACTGTCCTTTACCGCAAGTGCTGACGTCATCAGTCAACCCTATTATTCAGATGATGGAAGCTATGCGATCTACTTTTCGGGAGAGACTGAAACAGAGTGTGAACTAAAGTTTGTAGAGTTCCCACTGATGGCTTATTATAAATTAAACTCAAATTGGTCAATAGTGATAGGCATGTATTATTCCAGAATTATTGATTCCAGATTTGAAGTAGAGGGCTCTAATGGATGGATTTCGGAGAACAAAGAAGATACAGATACTGCACCTCTACCTGGCACACAAAATGTTGCTTATGATTTCAATGATGAAATGAGTAGCCATGACTTAGGGGCCATAATAGGTTTTCAATACAAAATAGGGGCTAAAATCTTATTCTGGAGTAGATTCCATGCTGGGTTAAATAGTGTATTCAAACCTGAATTTCAAAATATAAGTTACGAATTATATCAGATGCGCTTAAGCACCGGCGTATCATTTACTTTGTTCAGTGGAGAAAAGTAAAGACTTGAATAATTCCATCTAACCTTTCTGAAAACAATTAAGCGAATCGATTCTATCATAAAAAATCCTATCTTTGGCGCTTCAAACAATAGAGCATCTATCCTATGATAAATATCGTATTATTCGGACCTCCTGGTGCAGGAAAAGGGACCCAAAGTGAAAAAATAATTGAGAAGTTTCATTTGACACATTTGTCAACCGGTGATCTTTTTAGAAAACACCTGGGTGAAGGCACCGATCTCGGAATACTAGCTCAAAAATACATGGATGATGGAAATCTAGTTCCAGATTCTGTAGTCATTGATATGGTGAAAGACAAAATCTCCAATACACCTGGAACCAATGGATTCATTTTTGATGGGTTTCCTAGGACTACTCCCCAAGCAGAAGCTTTAGATACTATGTTGACGGAATTTAACACTTCTATCAGCGCAATGATTGCTTTAGACGTTCCGGACGATGAATTAAGAACTCGTTTACTAGAAAGAGGAAAGACTTCTGGTAGAGCAGACGATCAAAATGTTGACAAAATCAACAACCGAATCCAAGTTTATAAAGACGAAACTATTCCAGTTGCTAATTTTTATGAGCAGCAAAATAAGTTTAATAAAATTCATGGTGTAGGAACTATTGATTCCATTTTTTCTGAAATCAGTACGGTGATAGAAGGGCTATAAATTCTTTAGATACTGCCCTTTTCTAATTATAAATTTTCAAATCTTAATCCTGAATATACGTGGCCGGTTCTAATTTCATTGATCATGTAAAATTTTGTTCTCGTTCTGGGAATGGAGGTTCAGGTTCTGTTCATTACAGAAGGGAAAAGCATGTGCCAAAAGGAGGTCCAGATGGTGGCAATGGAGGTAGAGGAGGACACGTTATCCTTAGAGGTAATCGTCAACTTTGGACCCTTCTTCACTTACGATACAAGAAGCATGTACTTGCGGAAGACGGAAAGCCTGGTGAAGGAGGGCAGCGGTCAGGTTCAGAGGGAAGTGATATTATTCTGGAAGTTCCATTAGGCACTACTGCAAAGAATTTCGAAACCAACGAAACCATTGTTGAGATTCTTGAAGAAGGCCAGGAAGTTATTTTGACCCCAGGTGGAAGAGGTGGGTTGGGGAATGTCAATTTCAAAACACCTACCAATCAAACCCCTCGCTACGCTCAGCCTGGAGAAGATGGTATAGAAGAATGGATTGTATTGGAGCTCAAAGTATTGGCAGATGTTGGTCTTGTAGGGTTTCCAAATGCCGGTAAGTCCACTTTGCTTTCTGTTATATCTGCTGCTAAACCTGAAATTGCAGATTACGCTTTTACTACATTAGTACCAAACTTAGGAGTGGTCGGATATCGAGATCACAAATCTTTTGTCATGGCCGACATTCCCGGAATCATCGAGGGAGCCGCAGAAGGTAAAGGACTTGGTATACGGTTTTTGAGACATATTGAGAGGAATTCCATGTTGCTTTTTATGATTCCAGCGGATGCCGATGATATAGCAGATGAGTATGATATCTTGCTAAATGAACTTAAAAAATACAATCCAGAACTCCTTGACAAAAATCGTGTTTTGGCCATAACCAAATCCGATATGTTGGATGAAGAATTAATGGAAGAGATGAAAGCTGACATCCCGGTCGGAGTATCTTCCATTTTCATTTCAAGCGTTACCCAATTCAACATAGATCAGCTCAAAGACTTACTCTGGAAAAATCTTAATTCATAGAAATTATACTTGAATTTCATTATTGGATATTTGCTACCTAATACAATTAGAAAAATGTATCTTAGTAATTGTGATGAATGTAAAATGGTGAAAAGTATTTTGGCATTAAAGCAGCAGAATCTATTTGTATGCATTATGTGCTTATTCGCATTTAATATAAGTGCACAATCGCCAACTTCACCATTTGTTGTTGGAGACGAGGCCCCAAATTTTTCAGGAATTGATCAATTTGGGAGAAATTTTGATTTGAAGGAAGTCACCAATAAGGGCCCTGTGGTTTTAATGTTCTATAGAGGATATTGGTGCCCATATTGTAACAAGCAGTTATCTCAAATGGAAGACAGCCTTAGCTTTATTACTGAAAAAGGTGGGACAGTAGTAGCTGTAACACCTGAGCAACCAGAAGGAATTGAAAAAACAATAAAAAAAACCAAAGCGTCTTTTGTCATTTTGCATGATAAAGACTTGAAGATTATGAATCAATACGATGTTGGTTTTCGAATAGATGAAGATGTATTACGAAAATCTAAAAGTCGTATAAATTATATAGAAAAAAACAATGGCTCCAATGGCCCGAACTTACCTGTTCCTGCCACTTATATAATTGGGCAAGACGGCAAGATCATGCATGCCTTTTATGACCCTGATTATAAAAAGAGAGCTACCGTAGGAAAAATATTAGAGAATCTATAATACTAGAACTATGCTAACTCCACTTCAAATTCAGAAACAAACTCACTTTTTTCATGTATTGGATTTTGATAGTAACGGATTTATTGAATATGATGATTTTGAGGCCATTGGCGACAACTTAAGTATTGTCAGAGATTTTGAAATAGATACAGAGGAATACGAGACAATCATGAAAATGTGTACCGGCATTTGGGGCAATTTAGTGCCTTTTGTAGATGGGTCGGAAGGTACGCTTCAGCAGTGGTTACAATTCATGGACGCTTTACTTGATCCTTCAAATACAGATAAGTATGAAAAGTATGTACGGAACTTCGTTTCCACACTTTTCAAATTATTTGATATTAATGGAGATGGCTACATTTCTCAAACTGAATATATTGATTTATTCATAGGGCTGAGAATCGAGGTGAGATTTGCTCCTAAAGCATTTAAAAACTTGGATGAAAATGGGGACGGCAGATTGTCTCATGATGAAATCTTACATTCTGTAGATTTATTTATGAAAAGTGATGACCCTAAAGCTTCTGGAAATTGGTTATTTGGTGGTTGGGATGAGGATAGTTAAAATCCGTCGTCCTCGTCATCCCCGATGGGTTCTTCCTCACTGACAGGTTCTTCCTCCTCTTCTTCTGCAAAGTCTTCTTCTTCATCTTCAATAATGATATGCTGATCATCTGGAAACTCTAGGTTGTAGTCATCTGCAATTCCAAAGTATCTCATTCGGAAATCATCAATGAAACTCAGCACTTCAAATTCATCCCCAATCACGGTTGTGTATTCACCAAAACCTGTTTTGGCTACCGTTGACGTCTCAGCCACTTGATTGTTAAAATCTGGATTTGAGGAATAAAGCATTAATCTTCCGTGTTCATAACTAAAGAAATACCATGTAGACGGAGCTACTTGTAAAAAGAAATGAACTACATCATCACCGTCTTCTGTTGTTTTTATTTCCATAAATCCGTCACATTCTGCATTGATGTCTCTATCGACGATATTAGAAAGTCCAATCTTGGAATTACTGTACCAAGCTTTACTTTTTTCCGACCATAGCATATCAATATTAGATAATACCATGGTTCTTTCGAGGAGTGGCGTTGTCTTGAAAAGCGGCATATACTCACTTAATAAACTATTTTCATAGTCCTTTGTAACATCATCACCGGCATACTCAGACAATTTCAACATGACTTCAAATGTATTTTTATGCGCAACATCATGCCCAATAATTTCCACAACATTAGCAATGTCTTCCGTCATAGTAGACAAAAAGGTCGGATGCAAATCCATATCCAATAGTAACATAGCATCCAACTCGTAAATATTCGCTGCCGGTGTCCCAACCCCAACAACCGTCCCATTCACTGCAAATTCGCTCTTATTGTTAATGAAAGAAACAGGTCCTTCGAAATATAACATCTCTTTTTCATCGTTGTAAACAAAGGACTTTCCTTTATAGGATCCATCTTGGGACTTTTCGAAGGACTCAATTTTAAAATCAGTATCGTTATGGTCATAAGACAAATAACCTTCTGCTTTAAAGAAATAGGAATCTTCATCTCCCTTTTTATTGTGAATAAAGGACGTATATAGATCATTGGTCATGTAATCACTCAATATCCCTGCGACCACTGGAGTTCTGTCTTCTGCTAGTGAATGAGAAATATCAAAAAATAAATCAGTCGTATCATGTCGAGAATCGTATTCAATCCAATAATCATACCTACCTAAACTCTTTATATCCGGTGTTATATATCCTTGTTTATGTAAAGACTTTCTATTAGCATACATTGTTACATCCCCTTTGAAAAAGAAGCCAGGCGATGTTTTCACATTTTGCGACTCTAAAATGAGCCCTCCAGAGACGGTCATAGAATCTATCCCACCATGGTCATTTTGAACACCTTTCAGTTCAAAACTTTCAAATTCGATTGCAAAAGTGTCCATTTCAGTATTGATCAATTCATAGGTTGCATGGCCCTCAAATTTCTTCCTCGAAATAACAGTGATATATCCATCATACAAATTATGATACCCGTTGAGCGTGTCAATTTTTAAATCCACATCCAAAAATGGAAGCAACACGGAATTTTCCAATATGGTAGTTTCATGTGAAGGAGGAATGATTTCGGCATCAGCGACTCTTATGTATGGAATTCCATTAATATGTAATTCATAATTTTCCATATCGTAAATAGCTCCAGCAGCATTAAAAACTAATGAATCAAGATCCTCTCTGGTGGAATAGAAATATGAATAATTTATGTCTACATGCTCTGGTTTATGCATTTCTATTTTCGCTGAATCCAAATACCAAATCGCTTCCGTAATGGACGTTTTCATTTGGGCATAAGGAAAGCTTATTGCAGCCACTCCTGCAGTCTCTGGTCTTACTTCAGCAATGTTTTGCTCTAGATCAAACTGGAAATATATATCTTCACCAGCCATAGCTGGTTTTTCCGGATTGTCTGTTAATATTTCAAATTCACTATTTCGGCCAGAGTATTTATCTATTTCAAAATGAAATTCTTGGGAAGTAGATTTTGACCCTCTAGACAACATTGTTCCAGAACCATATACTCCTTTTTCAGTAATATTTGCTTTCCCTTCTAAGGCAGCAGTGGAATTATAAAATTGAAACGGTGCCTTGACATTTTCAATGTACATGCTGTCTTTAATGGGCAGCCATTTCATCCTAAAATCAGCTAAAATAGCTTCAGGATAGGTGGCTTCTCCGATTGTACCTTCATTCATTAAGCCTTCAACACCTTCTGCTGTAACAGAATCCATATAGAAAATAAATTGACCTGAGTTCACCTCGGCAGTTCTATAATCAATTCTTCCATTTCCCTGTATTCCTCCATTGTTTAAGTACAAAGAATCATAAAGTCTACCTCCCCCTTCATATAAATTATATCCTTCTTCTGGCAATGCATGGACAAAACCCAATGACTTATCAGGCATGATTTGTAGTGTTTCTTTGAATGGAGGCATGATATTTCCAGAGTAAAACGTTCCCTCAAAACCTAAAGCCTGTGGATCACCTTGCCCTACTGTGTCAGATTTGAAAGGAGGAACCACAAAATAAATCGACTTGTCATAAGCACCCCCTCTGATTTGAGGCTTGTCAAAAAACACAATTGCTTCAGAGTCCGATACGAAATACGGATATTGAACATACTCCTTTACACCAGCCTTATTCTTAGGATCATTAATATAGAGCGTTCCAGAAGTTGCTTCAAGGTGTTGATCTAATGTCGTACGTTTCCCATTTTCTCCATCCTCGAAAGCGATTTGAATTCTAATAGAATCAATCGCGTCCATCTGAACCAAATATTCATTGTAGTTAAAAATAAAGTCATGCCCCTTATATTGAAAATCATTTGCGTTTACCATACCATTGAATTTCATACCCTTGTCTTCAAGCATGGTCAATACATTATTCTCCGGTTCTATATAAACTTCTTGATCAGGAGTTATATAGACTTTTTTGACGCCTCTAACATTCATCTCTTTGGTTACAAAGTTCAGAGAAGCATTTGGAGCACCAGGAGAAATAGATGAAACCAAAAAATTGTCATAATCTTTCATTTTAGCATAAGACATCACATTGTGAAAGGCTTTTCGTAATACTTGAATATCTCCAGTTTCTTCGTCAAATGTTACATAACCATTTTGGTTTAGGAACAAAACAGCATCGTGTAGTCGTTTCTCCTCAATTTCAAATGCGCCAACCAATTCTAAAAGATTGAAATGTGAATCTTGAACTTTTCTGGCATATAAAACAACAGCCATGATCGGGTGAAACCCAAAAAGCCCTGACATCTTTTCATATCGAATTGGATTGAAATATTCTTCTGATTCAAAAACAGCAGGAATCATAGTTGCTGCATTCATGATGTCAACATCCAAACTATCAGAACTCATGTCCCAGCTGAGTAAGTCCGTTTTGAATTCCATTTTAAAAAATGAAGAATAATAAAAGGTGTTTTTAAAATCTCCTTTTTCTTTCAGTAGAGATAGCTTCGGTCCCGAGCTCTCATACTTAACACGAACGGCAGGGTGATAGATAGAATCTTCATCATGATAAATTGACACTTCAGCCCTGTTAGATGTTATTGCCGAATCATAAAATAAATACTTTTTTGCTTTCGATTTGAAATGTCTTTCTCCTTTACCCCAAACTTCTAAAACGGATGGTAATTCTGAAATTGAGGCACCGAATTTTTGACCTCCAACTATCCCAAATCCGCCTAAATACTTGATGCTATCTCCTGGTAGTTCAACTTCAATATTGGAATACAACGAAGTAAACCTGGGATATTTGGTATCCCTTTTTCCGGATCTTCTCCTACTTAAAAAATGAAATGCGCCCGCCACAGAGTCCTCAAACATTTCAGGAAAGGTCATTTTTGCTCGTGACGTTTTTATTTCTGGGTTTCGAGTATTAAATGAATAATTGTTTAAGTGTACAATGGCTCCATCTGTTCCTTTATAATGATCCGGCCAGTCAATTTGGCCGCTTGTCCCAACAAATATTTGTTCTTTAAGTAAAAGTGTCCCTGATGCGTTTAGTATATTAATCGTGTCATAGGGTGATGACATTTGAAAATCTATCCCATCTAAATGAATTACAGCACCTCCTAATGGTGGGTCAATATCATCAGATTGATACCTTGCCACTAGATCTTCTTTTTCATGTTCATAGATAGGTCGGACATATTTCTTTTCCTTTACCTCCTCCTCTGGATCTCTCAATACACCTATTCCGTCATCGGTTCCTCCCCAGTCATCATTGCCCCATCCATCATCACTACTGTCAGAGCCCCATCCATCATCACTAGAATCAGAACCCCAACCATCATCGCTAGAATCTGTACCCCATCCATCATCTCCAGAATCAGTACCCCATCCATCATCATCTCCTCCTGACCATGAATCATCTCCTGAATCTTCCACTATTGGTAAGGCTTCATCTTCTGAAATGAATTCGTCATCTTCGGACATAAGATCATCAACTTCTCCCAGTTCCTGTTCAGCATCAATCAAGCCTGTATTGATTGGCTCTAGTTCCTCCAACAATTCAATTCTATAAGACCCTCCTTTTGTAGAAAGTTTGTTGTAATGAGAATAATACATGTGCCCTCTGGCAAAGAAAAATGTAAGCGTTTGAAAGAGATTACTTAGCTCTCTTTTTTCATAACTTTCAAGAGCATAACCTATAACCGCCAGTATGCTAGAAAAATCTTCTTCGTTTGCATTTTCTTGTGTGAGTGCGTAGGTAATAAGACTGAAGAAATAGCGAAAATATGGTTTTGTAGGCAACCTTCGGTCATTCATGCTTTCACAAATCCCAATGATCTCTTCCTTTTGGTCGTCATTCAAATTGGAATCCCAGACACTACGGAAGTCATACGCCACCTTATCAGTAGCTTCAGTCCTGTAGGACTTTAAATTTCTAATGACATCTACGGCAAACGAATCTGGCTCAGTAGAAAAACGAAAGTACTGGGCTGATACATTTTCAGATAGAATTGTCAGAAAAAAGAAAATCAAAAAACACCTGTACCTGATCATCTATTGTGATTCTGAATCAACTGCTAAAGATAAGTAAAGAGTGGGCGATAATCTACAAGGCCAATTAGTATTTGACTATTTTCAATGCTGCCCAGTCATTCTTTATAACTGATTTGTCAATGGAAAGATTATGTTTCGATACTTCATTTTCTATATCAACGATATCCTTATCATAGAATCCACTTAAAAACATTGTGCCATTCTCTTCCAATAACTCCGCATAATGTACTATTTCTGAGAGCAGTACATTTTTGTTGATGTTCGCCAAAAGTACATCATACGCTTTTTTTTGAAGCGTTATCTCATTAATCACACCTAAGTGAACTGCTACGGCATATTGATTGTTCAGCGCTAGATTTTCAGTACTATTATCTATACACCAATCATCTACATCTGTGCCCTCTATATGCCTTGCTCCTAATTTGGAAGCCATAATCATCAAAACGCCAGTGCCAGTGCCTACATCCAATACAGATTTGTTTTTAAAATCATGATCCATCTCTAAACGCAACATGTTATAGGTGGTAGCATGATGACCTGTGCCAAAAGACATCTTAGGGATAATTACGATTTCATAATCAAAAGAAGGATCCGGGTCATGAAAAGTGGCTCTGACTCTACATTTTCCCTCTACTTCTATAGGGTCGTAATTCTTCTCCCAATCCTTATTCCAGTTCTGTTTTTGTATTTCTTCAGTGGAATATTGAACAGGTGCAATTTGTTCATATCGCCTAAAAACTTCTTCCAGTTTTGGCTCAGAAAAAATTTCCTTTGGGATATAGGAATGAAATCCCTCCTCTGTTTCTTCGAAGGTATCAAAACCAATTTCTGCCAGTTCTGCCGTGAATATCTCTACAAAATCAGGACTTGTTTTGAAACTGATCTTAATAAATGACATTATCGGTTACAGCCCGCAAAAGACTCCGTTTCGGTATAAGCAATGGTAAAATCTGCAAGATTTCTATTCTTTTCAAAGTAGATATATACGTTAGCAAAACTTCGATTTTCGACGAACGCCCATTGGCCAGCTCTATCAGCATACAATTCATTGTCCTGCACAAAAACCAATACGTCGGCAAACGCTTCAGAATCTTCTACAAAAACCCGGTAGTCCGCACGACCGGGGTTTTGTTCTCTATAAATTTTGCCATACACATTGCATGGTTGAAGGTAAGCTTCTGGTGAAGCAAACATCATTACAAAAGAAAGCAGTACGCTTATCATTGGATCCAATTAAAATGCATTCACTATGGCCATGAAATCATCCGCAGCTAAAGAAGCTCCACCAATTAATCCACCATCCACATCAGGATTTGCAAAAAGCTCTTGTGCATTTGAAGGCTTGCAACTACCCCCATAAAGAATCGGGCATGCATCTGCCGCTTCTTGTCCAAATTTAGTCGCTAAGTGCGCTCTCAATTCTGCATGCATTTCTTGGGCTTGCTCAGAACTTGCTGTTTTACCTGTGCCTATTGCCCAGATTGGCTCATAAGCAATTGATATTTTAGCAAAGTCCTCTGCTGATAAATGAAAAAGACTTTCTGTCAATTGCTCTTTTACAAATGGGTACATATTATCTGCTTCTCTTACTTCAAGTGGCTCACCGCAACAAAAGATGGGTGTTAGATTATTAGCCAAGGCAAGATTTACTTTTTCAGCCAACTGTGCGTTGGTTTCACTGAAATACTCTCTTCTTTCACTATGCCCAATGATTACATAGTTTACACCTGTTGATTTGATCATTGCAGCAGATGTCTCTCCTGTAAAGGCACCCGAAACTTTATCACTGCAATTCTGTGCAGCAATCTCTATTCCTTTTTGCCCTCCTACCGAATCAGCCAATGTAGTCAAATGAATAAATGGTGTTCCAAGAACGATTTGTGCTTCCTCGTTTCCAGTTGCCTTTTCAAGTACCTCAAGTGCTAATTTCTTTCCCTCCTCGAGGGTATTGTTCATTTTCCAGTTGCCTGCGACAATTTTCTTTCTCATTATATAGTGTTTTTTAAAAAATGCTCGATTTCAGACACAAAGTTGTAAAGAAATGGGAAATAATTAATATTAATTCATCATTTTAGCGAAGTTGTTAAAATCTATTAATATTAGATAGGCGACAGACGAACGAACAAGCAGTAACACCTCATTTTTTGTATTAAAATTATTTGACTTATGGCTCGACATACGTATGACTATGGTGTTATTGGCAATTGTGCTTTCACCGCCCATGTAAAAACTGACACGAATATTGCCTGGATGTGTTGGCCAAGATTTGACAGCAGTTTCATTTTTGGCAACATGATCGATGATCAAAAAGGAGGTGAATTTTCTGTTCTACCTGCTGACAAGAATATCGGTTCCAAACAATATTATATTGAAAACACAAATGTTCTTTGTACTGAAGTAGAATGTGCAACAGGTAAATATTTGGTCACAGATTTTGCCCCAAGATTTGAACAATTTGAAAGGTCATATAAGCCTTTGATGCTTATAAGAAAAATAAAACCTTTATCAGGTCATCCGAAGATTAAGGTTACTTGTAATCCTATGGGCGACTATGGGAATATCGTTCCAGAGAGAAGTCAAGGTAGCAATCACATTAGATTTTTAGGCTTGGACGCTCAAGTCAGATTGACTTCAAATATTTCTCTTAATTACTTAATGCAGGATCAAGAGTTTGTACTCAATGAAACGAAATGGTGTGTACTTACTTATGGCCAACCTATAGAAGCCGAGTTAATCGAGACTTCACAAACGTTTCTAAACAGAACCGTCAGCTATTGGAGAAATTGGGTGAAAACAGCGAGTATTACTAATTTCTATCAAAAAGAAGCCATACGTTCGGCACTTGCGCTTAAAATCCATCAATATGAAGACACAGGTGCAATCGTTGCGGCGTTGACTACCAGCTTGCCAGAATCTCCAGGCTCTACTAGAAATTGGGATTATCGATTCTGTTGGATGCGAGATACCTACTATACGCTTAATGCCTTCAATAATATTGGTCACTTTGAAGAGCTAGAAAAGTATTTTCACTACATCATGAATATAACAAGTGGTGAAGATGAAAGATATCAACCATTAGTAGGTATTGGCGGAGAGAAAGATCTCATAGAAATAGAAAGTGCATTAGCTGGATATCAAGGCAACAACAAACCAGTGAGAATAGGTAATCAAGCTTACGAGCACATACAAAATGATGTTTATGGTCAAGTGCTGGTATCTCTTTTACCTCTCTATTATGATCAGAGAATCATATTTACTGAAAAGTTTGACAGCGGAGAACTCGTATTCAAGACTTTAAAGCTCATTGAAAAAACAATGGAGCAACAGGATGCTGGTCTGTGGGAATTTAGAAACTTAAAGCAATATCACTGTTATACTTATTTATTTCATTGGGCTGGTTGTCTGGCTGCTGAGAAAATTTCAACGGTAATCAAAGATGACCGAATGTACAAGCTAGCTCAAAAACTGGGCAAGATTGCCAAAGGAAAAATTGAACAATGCTATAGCTTGGATAAAAAAGGATATAGCCAAGCGATTGGCACAGATCGAATGGACGCAAGTTGTTTACAATTGATCAATATGAATTATTTGGATAATAATTCTGATAGAGCTAAACATCACCTTCAAGCCATGGAAAAAGATTTGAAGGCAGGTCATGGTTTATTTTATCGATACAAGCACCAAGATGATTTTGGAGAGCCAGAAACTACTTTCTTGATATGTGCTTTTTGGTATGTTGAAGCCCTTGCATGTGTAGGTCGTGTAGATGAAGCGATAGAGTATTTTGACAACTTATCTAAATACAGCAATCATGTTGGTTTACTAAGCGAAGATGTGAAAGAAACGGATGGAAGTATGTGGGGTAATTTTCCGCAAGCATACAGTCATGTAGGACTCTTGAATGCTGCTCACAGGATTGCCAAGAAAATTGACATGCCTGATTTTAAATATTAAAAATGATTGTGAAAAGAATATCCTCAGGATCAGAATTTGAAAAGAAGATTGGCTATTCAAGAGCAATAGTTGATGATAATTATGTTTTTGTATCCGGAACCACCGGATACAATTACGCTGATATGAGTATTTCAGATGACCCAATTGAACAAGCCGATCAGTGTTTTAAAAACATCAAGGCTGCATTGGAAGAGGCTGGCAGTAGTTTGGACAAAATTGTTCGTGTGCATTACATATTTCCTGAAGGAAAAAACTTTGAGCCATGCTGGCCTGTTTTTAGAAAATATCTCAGCAACGCAATGCCAGCAGCCACTATGATTATCGCCGGTTTGCTCGATTCCAAAATGAAACTTGAAATTGAAGTTACAGCGGGTCGGTAATGAACTTTTGCATAGACTTTTGGGATTATCTAATTTGCCTTCACATTTGAGGGCATTAAAATCTATATAAAATGGATGAAAAGTTAATTTATGGCATTCAACAAATAGGTGTTGGAGTTGATGATGTTGATAAGGGCTTTGAGTGGTATGGCACACTCTTAGGTGCAGATCTATGCATTTTTGACGACAATAATGAGGCAACCTATATGGCCAAATATATGGGAGGTAAACCTCGAGCCAAAAGGGCAATTCTGGCCATGAATAATCAGGGTGGTGCTGGATACGAGATTTGGCAACATACTGGTAGAACTCCCCTCAAACCAGAGACTCCATTGAACCTCGGCGATTTAGGAATCAATATTGCTAAGGTAAAATCAAAAGATATCCAAGCCAGTTTTGATCGATTATCCAAAGAGGAAGTGGTTTTCCTTACAGCAATTAATACTGAGCCGGACGGTCAAAGAGGATTCTACATTCAAGACCCATGGGACAACATTCTTCACATCAAGGAATTTGATAGTTGGCGGCAAAAGAAAGAAGGTGATACAGGAGGAATTTTTGGTGCTTCGTTAGGTGTAAGCAATATCGATGTGTCTTTGAAATTATACAAAGATTTATTGGGGTACGATCAAATCATCTATGACAAAACTGGGGTTTTTGAAGACTTAAAAGGCTTGCCAAATGGAGAAGGAAAATTCAGAAGAATTCTATTAGGGCACGTTGACAATCGTCGTGGCGGTTTCAGTCCACTATTGGGTAAAAGCCAATTAGAATTAATTCAAGCCATGGATTATGAACCCAAAAAATTATTTGAAAATCGCTTTTGGGGTGACATAGGTTTTATTCATTTGTGTTTTGATATTAAAAACATGAAAAAACTAGTGGAAGAATGTAAAGATGCAGATTTCCCTTTCCAAGTATTGAGTTCTCAAGAATTTGATATGGGTGACGCAAATGGTCACTGGGGTTACATTGAAGATCCTGATAATACATTGGTTGAGTTCGTTGAAACTCATAAAGTGCCACTTCTGAAAAAATTGAATTGGAGTATCAAACTACAAGGTCGAGATCCACATAAACCGCTACCAAATTGGCTACTCAATGCCATGGGAATTATGAAAAGAAAGAAATTTGATGCTTAGTTAAGATAACGCTTCATTAATTTATTAATAATTCTGCTGCTCTTAATATCAATTGAGCGTCTGGTCGTACTTTATAAACAGGGTTAACATAATTGAACAGAACCATACCATTTTTGTCAACTAAATAAACCGCTGGTACCGGCAATATGCGGTCTTTATGATCTTTGAACGCCAAACCCATTTTCTGGATGAACTCTCCATTTCCATCTGATAGCAATCTATAGGTAAGCCCATTTTTTTCTGCTGTTACAGACAAATTTTCGACTTGATCAGGACTAATCGCTATGATTTGAATGCCCATAGCAAGAAGTTCACTTTCCACATCTTGTATTCCTGACAACTGTCTATTACAATATGGACACCAACCTCCGCGGTAAAAAATTAATAAACTTGGCTTCTCCTCCAACAATGCTGATATTGATATTGGCTCAGAATCTAGACCTACTAATTCAGTAGGAGGTATGATTTCGCCATTCATAATTGGAGAAACATCAGTGGCCGATGATGCAATTTGAGCTTGAGCACAAAGGTTGCAAATTATCAGTGCCCATAAAATGACATTTGATTTCATAAATAATCGATAATTAAATTATTGTTACCTAAAAGGCTAATATAAAAGGAAATCGGTATCCTTCAATACCAATTGGCATTCGAGTAATCTTTCGTGCGGGAGAAACGCTCTCTATTTTTCATTAATAAATGATGACCATTAACTTTTTGGCTTCTGTATCCCAACAGATGAAAGAAGTCTTTGGCAAAAAAACGAGCAATCTTCTTGTTGACAAGAAGTGCATTTTTTTTCCCTTTGGGTCTAGAAATACCGGGCAGTAATCTAAGAAATTGATCCAATCTCACTTTTCTCAATACAACAGAAAGCTTTAAAAAGTAAGAAGGAATAGTGCGGATGGCAAAAAAGCCATCGTCTCCTTGACCTTGATAAAGTGGCATGAAAATATTTCCGTCGTGTGTTGCATACACAAAATGATTGTTGTTTTTAGCTAGCGTACTTCCTTTCTTCACCTGTTGGAAATTGACGAAACCCGGAAGCATAGTGAAATTTTCTCCATCATTTATTTTATAGCGGTAGTAAATCTCATATACATTTTGAACATCGTGACTTGATTCAGCCAATTGAGAAAAGTGTTTGCCCAATAAGATAGATCCTCCATTAAGACACCCAGCATAAATCAAGGTCAAATGAATAAATGCTATATGGTTATCAATTGAGGTCAATGAATCATGCTGACCTCCTTCAAAGCCAAAAGCGACATAACCTAATTCATTAACAAAACTTAAGAGTGGACCTTCAAGATACTCTTCAATTCCCAAAATCATTGGTACCGGATATTGTGACGAAAATTTTCGATTAAGCAAATTATCATTGACCGTCATAAACGGCACTGTTTCGCTCGAAGTAGTATGAAGATCTAAGAAATAAAAGGGCCCATTTTCTTTTTGCAAAATACCTCGAAGAATTTCATACACTTCCTTTTGCTCCTTTCTCTCTGCATCAAGTTCATTTGCACGTTCGAGTTGTTGAATATGCTCATCATCCCATATCCGATTCAGATCCTCTTTTTGGTATCGAGTACCTCTTTCTAAAGCCCAAAGATTGCCAGCAATTCCGTAGACATTACCATAAATCTCATCAAATCTTAATGCTCTAAAAACTTGATGCAAGGCAAATACAGCAGCGGGTTCATTTCCATGGATTCCAGCTAAAAACACAATGGTTGGACCTCTTAATTTGCCATTGATCTGACCTATTATTCTCTCAACCGAAATGTTTTTATCCAAGGCTTTGCTATATACTTTCGCCATGATTGAAAGTTTTTAAATCGTTGATGCTGATAATGCCCACTAACTGATCCTTTTGTACGACAGGTAAACATCCAATTCTTTGCTTTTCCATCAGCTTAATAGCCGCTTCTATTTTCATCTCGGGAATTGCTGTGAGCACACAGGGCTCCATTATGTCAGAAACCGTTAATGTTTGATCTTGTTTTTCTTTTCCTTTGAAATGCTCCATATGGGTCCATGTTAGCAATCCAGATAATTTGCCAGAATTATTCTCAACCGGCATATGATGAATATTCTTCCACTGCATAACCTGTGTTGCAAGCTTGGCTGGGTCATTTTCATTGACAGTATAGAGGTGAGTGGTCATTATATGACTGACCAATTCGGCTTTTGGTGAGCTTTCATTGTTTGATTCAAGTATAGGCCATTGACTTACAGGGAGTTCAGATGCCTGATTCTGATAAATTGCCTTGGTCAAATCGAGTAATGCATCATTCTGTTTTTTCGATTGCCTAAGTGTGCGATAATTCTTTATTTTCCACTGCGAGCCGGTCATTCCTGCCGCTCTTTTCTCTATAACACCTAACAACCGATTGATGTCTTTTTTATCAATACCGAATTTTTCTAACCCATCCTGAGCGATAACTAAAAGCTCATTTTGAACCAGTTTTTTGGCAGGAACATTTTTTCCTCCCCATGCCATAACTGATTCTTTACCATTACGAGCAGCTTTGATAAAATTGGACTTTGCATCCCTAAAATCTAGTTTGTTTTCTATATCATCAAAATCCGTGGGGCGTCCTTTCATAAGTCCAACCCAAAAAGCAAAATTGGCCATTTCATCGATTACCGTGGGACCAGATGGAATATACCGGTTTTCTATCCTCAAATGACCGATGCCATTTTTCACACCAAAACAAGGACGGTTCCATCTATAGATAGTACCATTATGAAGGTTCAAGGCTTGTAAATCAGGACTTACGCCTTTTTCAAGTTGATCCAAGGAACTTTCTTTGATTTCTTTGGCCAATATGATCTTGAAGCGTGCGATTTCATTTTTGAATAATTCGACGATCGAATCAGTTGCCCAGGCATCACCAAATGTGACACGTGCCAATTGATCTTTTAGGGCGTAGGAATAATTTCGAGTATCAATACTTTGCTGGAAAAGAGCGATACGTGTCTCACTCCAAAGCTCTCGACCCAATAATAATGGAGAATTGGTGCTCATAGCCAAAACAGGGCCTGCAATCATTTGAGACCAATTATAACTGGAAATAAAATCCTCTGGGCTGACCTGTAAATGCATTTGAAAGCTCGTATTGCAAGCCTCAAAAAGTACAGAGTCATGCGTAATAGACAATTCGTCCACACCGCGCAGATGCAATTCAATATCCGACCCTCTGATTTCCTTGATCATATCATTTAACGCCCAATACCTTGGATTGGGTGTCATGAAATCAAATGCCAGTTCGTTTTTGCTGATGGTTGGCAGAATACCGGTCAGTACGACTTTCGAATTATGCTTTTCCGCGGCAACCTGTGCTTTATGTAAGTACCCTTTCAACTGGTTTTCTAATACCAAGAAGCAATCCTTCTTGAATTTAATTGGGTCCAGATTTATCTCAAGGTTATACTGTGCTAATTCTGTTGTAAAATGAGAATCATCAATAGATTTTAGAATGTCTTCAGCTTTATTGGAAGGGCGCCACTGTTCATTAACTAAGCAGAATTCTTGTTCGGCCCCAATGCGTGTTACATCGGACTCAAACATGCCTCGTTTGAGCATCAGCTCTAGTGCCTTAATATCATCTAAAAGATGACCAACAAACTTTGATCTTGTAGACTTATTGATCGCACGTTTAACTTCAAACTTATTTTTGATTTCCATTTTAGGAGACCCCCTTTTGTAAAAAGGGTCTAATCAAAAATACTTCTCATCAAAGTTTTTGGAAATGACCTAGGACATTTCAATAGGTGATTTAGGCTATGAAAACCGAACTTACAAAGACACCAGAATCGCGATGAAACAAAGGATCACAGTCCTTTAAAGTGTTTATTAATGCTAATCGTAGATTAAAAACTACCTTGAAATTGTTTCAAGAAGCGGACGTCATTTTCAGAAAAGAGGCGTAGATCATTGATTTGATACTTCAACATGGCGATTCTTTCGATCCCCATACCGAAGGCGAAACCCGTATATTCTTCAGGGTCAATTCCGACGTTCTTCAAGACATTCGGATCGACCATTCCCGATCCTGCTATTTCCACCCAGTTGGTGTATTTACAAACATTACAGCCTTTCCCATTACAGATAAAACAACTGATGTCTATTTCAGCACTTGGTTCCGTAAAAGGAAAGTAGGATGGTCTGAAACGAACTTTGGTTTCTTCTCCAAACATCTCCTTTACAAAATGATAAACAGTTTGTTTTAGGTCTTTGAATCCTACTTTTTTATCTACGTACAAACCTTCAACCTGATGGAAAAAACAATGGGCTCGAGCTGAAATTGCTTCATTTCTATAAACTCTTCCTGGCATAATTGATCTAAAAGGAGGTTTTCCATGTTCCATTAATCTAATCTGCACATTTGAAGTATGAGTTCGCAATACTTTATCAGGATTCTTCTCAATAAAAAAAGTATCCTGCATTTCACGTGCAGGATGATTTTCAGGAAAGTTTAATGCGGTGAAGTTGTAAAAATCCTCTTCAATTTCAGGACCATTTTCAACATTGAATCCCATTCGTTCAAAAATCTCAATGATTTTATTTCGAGTAATGGTAAGGGGATGAATGCTCCCTGTTTGTCCTGAAACATTAGGCAAAGTCATGTCAATACTATGAGCATCTGAACTGTCCCCAGAATCCAGTGTATCTACAAATGTCTGGAATTTTTCTTGAGCAGTATTTTTCAGTTCATTCAGTGCTTGACCAAACGCTTTTTTCTGCTCATTGGGTACATTCTTGAATTCATCAAAAAGTTCTGTGATGACACTTTTTCGACTGATGAATTTCATCCTGAAATTCTCCAATTCATCTTTAGAACTGGCCTTGGCTGCTTCGATTAATTTCTTGTATTCCTCTACTTTTTCAAACATAACATCCTATTGAAGTGCGAATTTACAATGAATTGGAGAAATAAGAAGTGTACATCGCAAAGGATATGGGTAATAGTTCAATTGGTGGAATATTGAAGGAGCAAAAAGCAGGAAGGGAGAAGTTAGAAGTTAGAAGTAGGAGGGTAGATAGAGAAAGGGGCCAACAACAAAGGTAGTTTAAGGTCAAAGTTAATAGTTCACGTTAAATCGATCTTGGAGCCCCAATTTTCATCTAACAAGATTGATCAAATTGAAGCAAATGGCCAAAGGCCAATAGCAAATCCAAGTTATTGGTTAATGTTAAAAGTTGATGTTGTGTTCAGATGCTCCAAATTTTCAAGCCCTCCCGCCCTGAATTAGTAGAAGTCAGCCAATTGCAAACGGCTAAAAGCCAACAGCAAAAGAAGTTAATGGTTAAAGTTAAAAGTTGAAGTCAGACTAACTTTCGTTCTCAATTATTTTACAAAAAGATTCAGGGTCAAGAACGGGTAAGTCTGCCGATTTGAAATCTTTAATATTTCTTGTGATTATGGCATCTATATTTTTATAATCACAGGCAACATAATTTTGAATGGCATCTTCAAAATCATAAATTTTGCTATTTAATGCTTTTTCAATATGGTTTCTGGACACTTCAAGAACATCGATCATTTCTATTAAGTCAGCTATTACACTCTTGGCTTTTTTTGTTCCCAAATATTTTCGGATTATATAATGAATGTTAGAAATGCACAGTGTGGATGTTCCTATTTTTATCTTTTCGTAATCAGATAGTTGAAATATCTTGGAGGAGGCATTCGCATGCGGTTGTCTATCAATAAGTAAATCAATAATCACATCAGAATCTACAAATACACTATGCATGATTCTTCTTTAATTTTTCCTCGTTTAGCACTTTTTTATAATCGAAATCAGACTCAACTTTCAATATGCCACGAAGATTTGTGAGTTTGTCTGATTGTATAGACCAAAGGGTGGGATGCTCATTGCGAGTTAAATACTTGAAATAGGTCTCCACCATTTCAGACAAACTACGACCATTTGCAGATGCAAATATTTTTGCTTTTTCAATGATCTCCTTTTCTAAAGTCAACGTTAATTTTGTATTCATACGTGTAAAATTATATATGGAGACACGTGTAATCTAGCAAAAAATTATATTAATTGAAAATTATGATTGATGAATTGACTCAACAGCTAACTACTAAAAGCCAACAGCAAAAGAAGTTAATGGTTAAAGTTAACGGTTGATGTTTAACTTAATACGCTTTCTCCTTCTCCCAAAGAATACTATAAATCGTCAAGAATACAATCTTAATATCAAACACCAAACTCCAATTCTTCACGTAAAATCGATCCAATTTCACTCGACCATACATTTCACTGAACTTCGAAGTTTCTCCCCTGTATCCTTTGGCTTGAGCCAAACCTGTTACACCTGGTTTTACAGCATGACGTTGAATAAATCGATCAATTTTTGGAGAAAACTCTTCATTGAGTTTAATGGGGTGGGGTCTAGGGCCTACCACTGACATGTTTCCAAGGAATACATTGATGAATTGTGGCACTTCATCCAAACTTGTTTTACGAAGGAATGCTCCAATTCTTGTAATACGGGGATCATTCCGTGTGGCTTGTTTCGAATCAGCCTCTTTGTTGACCACCATGGTTCTGAACTTCCAACAAGGAAAATATTTATTGCCACGCCCATGTCTGTTTTGTATAAAGAATACCGGTCCAGGGGACTCTAATTTGATCAACAACCCAAGCAAAGGAACCAACCATGAAAGCAGGAAGATCATTACTGCTGATGAAAAAAGCACATCAAAAACTCTTTTGATCACGCGATTGTACATTTGATCCAAAGGAATAGAGCTCACATCTAATACGGGAATACTCCCATAACGCTGAACTTCAAGTTTTCGATTAGCTATTTTACTAAAGTCAGAAAGCAATTTGACTTTAATTAAGTTATTCTCAGCAAAATCAACAATGTTCTTTACATCTTCGTCAAATAATTTAGGTAAACAACAAAATATAATGTCTACATGATTTTTATGTGTAAATTTTTGAAGATCTTCAACAGATCCTGTTACTGCTTCTTGTTGAGGATTATGATCGAAAAACCCTTTAAAAATGTATCCAATTTCTGCGTTTTGGTTAAAGTGTCTTTTTAAACTCCTTCCAATCGGCCCATAACCTACAATGACTACATTCCTAATATTATATCCTTTGGTTCTATAATATCTAAGTATATGAATAAAGCCTACTCGCCAAGCAATGACCAATGCTGAAAAGATTAAATATGTATAGAACAAATGTTCCCTCGAATAAAAATAGGCCCGGGTAGAAGCCCACATAGCAAACACTACCGCTAAATTAATAGTGAGCGCTAACAATATTTGAGAAACATAATCTAATATACTTGTTTCACGTTCTACTCGATCAAGTTTGGTAACAAAGAAAATAACTAGCCACGCAAGGTTGAGAAAAACAAAGAGAAATGGGTAGCGATCTCCTTGAAACCAAAACGTGTTGAAACGTATGAAATTCGCTATGAAAAATCCAATATTTAGAAATACCAGATCAATGATCAGAAATAACGCCGGGAAGTAGGTAGACCACCTTCTGTTTTGCATGTAAGTTGATGCTTTGGTATGCGAAGATAGGTAATTTATTCAATTTAAATCCAGTTGGATTTATCCACGTCAGCGTATACTTTTTCAATTCCTTCTTTTAATGAAATTTTTGCTTTCCAACCGCGGTATTTATTTTTTGACTGCTCATCAGCTTACAAGGGGTTCCGCCCGCTTTGTCTGCATTGAACATGATTTCACAATTAAATCCAACAACATCCTTGTTACTTAACCATCGAAATTAAACTTTGTTTCATTCAATCAGGTAAGAGAGAGACTCAAAAATGGATATGGGATTATGCCAATATTAGACCTCATCAATCACTTGGAAACGAACTGTCATTAAAGTTTAAATCCAACCAATCACCGAGCTTGGAATTAGATTAATATTTAACAGAATAACCTAAATATACAAACGTCGCAGTTTAGGGGATTCTTACGGGAACAAGGCAGGGTATATATGGATATCTGCCTTTTTTGTATCATAGTATCAGTTTGGTATACGAAGATCGATGAACCAAGTAGATGAATTTTATTTTATCAATTATACATTCTTATCAAGCAGTTTCTTAACCATATAGATAATAATTAGAGGAATCAATTTGAAGGGTTCATATAAATATCTTTTATATAACCTGGTTGGCTCATCTAATAACCTAAAAAACCATTCCAAGCCAATTTTACCCATCCAGCGAGGAGGCGTAGCAATAAAGCCAATCAAATAATCAAAGCATGCACCACAATTCATAACCACATTAACGTTTAGATCATTAATATTTTCAACAACCCATATTTCCTGTCGTGGCATTCCCATTCCGACCATGAGGATGTTCGGGGATTTACTATTTATTTTATCAACAATATCTCTATTTCCAATTGAATCATTAGAAGCATCAAAGAACCCATCGTTCGTTGTTACTCTAATTTTAGGGTAATTATCATTCAGAAATTTTTGCGTGACTTTGGAAGCTTCAGGTGTTGAACCCAAATAAAAGAGACTCAAACACTGTTCATTATAATGGTTGAGCAATGGGTGGATAATATCTAAGTACGTATTTCTGTGTTCAAATGACAGTGATTTATGACCAAACAATTTTCCAAGTAAGATTATTGACATACCATCCGCTAAAACCACATTGGACTTTTTATAGAATTCTTTTATTAAACCTCTTTTTTCAGAAAAATGAATTAAGTATAAACTATGTAAATTATGATTTGATATTATGGACTTACTTCCCGTTTTAATAGATTCTGTCGTTGATTCCAAAACATCATTAATGTTTACTGCATGAACATTAATATCAAGAAAAGCATGATTAGTATAAGACATTACTTCTTTCGTTATTAACTTTTAGGATTTTGTCTAATTGAGACCCTAAGTCTGTGTTAAATTGAATCAAATGGTGTTTATTGAAAATATTTGGGAACTGGCGTCTTACTTTAGCATAATCAATCATTATTATTCTATTACTAGGATAATTCGCAGATATTAAGTCAAGAATAATAGAACTTCCAAAATGAATAATAAAACTATATTTAAAAAAGTCAATTTCTTCTCCGACTTCATTGCTGTCTAAAAAATTAATAGCTTTATTTTTAGTCCCGTATTTATCTTTTGATTCTTTTGGATGAGTTTTGATATCAATTTTAGAGTATTTTTGACATATTCGAATAGCTTCTTTTATCGTGGATAATTCAATTTCTTTATCTACCATTCTATATTCTGAATATGGAGAAGTGAATATGAGTACCTTGTTAGAACCTCCTGTGTTGGCATGGAAATCTCTTTTATTCTTTATTTTTTGGTATTCAATATGATTGAATTTTTTCGGTAGTAAATCAGGGAATCTAGCGTATACTTTTGTGACATGGGGGTTCCTGCCGGTAAGCCCTCTATAGTTACATTTAAACCCTAGGAATAAGGAGCTGATAATTGGATATAAAAAGGCCATAATTTGGTCTTTTATATTAAACGAGTAATAAAAAGCTAGCCCTTCCTCAATTTCAATTAATTGATCTGTCTTGTACTTCAATTCTAATTGAAGTAGTTGAGGAAGTATTCCATGAAATGAAAAGACAACTAGGTTTACAGACTTTTTAAGAAACAGCTTAAGATCTTTCTCAAAAAACAAACGAGTATTTTTTATCTCTTTTCTTACGCGCCAAATAGAAAATGGGTTGAGCAGGACATCTTGAAAAGATACTGATAATTTTGGCACAGGTATGATCGTATGGTACTTCTTTAATTCTAAATTTTGGTTTGTTACAGTATTTCCGTACATAATGACTGAATTATTTTCATTTATGCCTAGAGAACCTTTAATCACATTCAATTGATGTAAGTGAAATGGAGTTAAAGCTAGAATTACAAATGTCTTTTTATGGTCTTGCATTAGCATTTGAACGTGCTGAATATCTGATCAATAACTCTACCGTAATTAGAAATATGAGCGTTTCTTGAAAAATTTATTTGGAAATTTTCTTGCGCCTTTTCGGCGAAAAATGCCCTTTTTTCAGCGTTAGTATATAAATCGATGATTTCATTTTTCATTTTTTCCGTATCGTCTAATGAAAATAGGTATCCTGAGAAATCATGCTCGACAAGTTCAGGAATTCCATCAACATCACTGCTAACAATTGGTGTATCTAATGCCATGCTTTCAATAACCACCCTTGGCATAGCCTCCGCCCTAGAAGGAAATGCTAATAAATCTGCTGCATAAAGGTATTCCAAAGCGTCCTTTTTCTCACCAATAAAGTGTACTGGACTATCTGCGGTAATATCGTATTTAGTTATCATGGATTTCGCAAATTCACTTCGTTTATCTCCAACAAAAACAAGTGCTAGGTTAGGAATATTTTTCAAGAGGTCATCCATTTGACTCAGCAATAAGTCATGCCCTTTTCTGTATTGCACACTAGCCAAGTGAACAATGATGAATTTAGATGTCATCTTTGGAAAGACCTTTTCCCTAACTTTTGGCTTTGGTGTTTTTTTGATCTGTAATATCAGTTCTTCTTCGCAACAGTTTGGTACATAATAATTGAGTGTATTAGCAAGGTTTTCGAATTTCAACCATTTATTACGTACAATATCAGACACAAAAATAAGAGCGTTGTAGTTAATTAACATTCCAACGATATCCTGTTTAGTTTGTACCACTCCTGGGATCCCAAAGGATTCTGGACTGCCTCTAAAGATATTAACAGAAGGAATCTTTAGATAGCTGTCTAATTGATTATAAATTTCGTCACCTGCCAACGAATTCACAATAATCAAGTCTGGATCTACTTCTATCTTTTTGGTGTCCTTGTAAAATATGCTTTCAACTAGTCTGAAAAAATATCTTAAGAACCCAAAAACGGAAAAGTTGAAGGGGATATTTTTTCTTTTAACTCTATGCCATTTGACACTATTTATATGGTCAGAAGTAAACAATAAACTACTTAAATTATTTCTAGAACTGTAGGAGATGACCTCAACAGTGTACCCATTCAATAGAAGGCTGTATAGGACATCAGAGGCTGATTTATTTGCTCCATTTTTATGGTTAAATTCGCATGAAATGTATAATACTTTTTTACCCATTTTATTAATATTTTGATAACATTACTGTTCTGCGTTTATTAGTTCTTCCCATTTTGAAGTTAGGAAATCAAGATCGAAAGATGATACGCGTTCCCTACTTAGTTCTCTAAGTTTCGAATTAATACCTTTCTCAGTCAAAATAGAAGAAATTGTATTTACCCATTCAACTTCATCTGTTGACAGATTTGTGTTTAACGAAGAATTATTAATCATTGGCAATAATTTGCCAAAGAGATTGTTACCCTCAGTTAAGATTTCTCTAGGGCCTGTAGGGCAATCACTGGATACAATTGGCAAGTCACAAGCCATTGCCTCTAGTAAAACGTTGGGAAATCCTTCGTACAGGGAAGACAAGACAAATAGATCTGCCCTACTCATAAACGCATATGGGTTTGCTTGAAATCCAAGAAAGTAAACATCAGATTTGGCCTCCATCTGGCTTTCCATTGATGTACAAACATTTAGCCCTAATGATTCGGCATATCCAATTAGATTATTTTTTAACGATCCTTGACCCAATATTATTAATTTTGAATTAGAGCATTGTTTCCTAACATGGTAAAAAATTTTTAGCAAATCCATGTGACCTTTTTGTGTCTCGAGTTTGCCGACAGTCATGATTGTTGGACCTTCAAAAATAGGCAAATAAGAAGCAGGTAGCTCCTTTGACATTTGTGCTTTTATATATTGAATATCGCAACCATTTTGTATAGCCCTGATTTTAGACTTGTCCTTTATACCATACTCCTTTGAGATCAACGGAACTAACGCCTTAGACACTGAAATAATACTGTCAGCTCTGTTACTCAAATATTTAAGTAACAGATGTTCAAAATAAAGAAAGGCACCGCTTGCTTTTGTATACTTGTCAACATCATTATTCCGAATGCTAATAATTACACGTTCTTTTTTCTTGGTAAGAACATTTAATAAGTTTGGCCCTTGCATAAATGAAATGACAATATCAGGCTTGTAGCGTTCTTTGAGTTTTTTTACTATGTATATCCGTTTAATCGAATTCACGATTTTAAATAGGAAATTGTTTGCAGGCCCAAATTTTAAATTTATTATGTGACCTCCGTAAGGATGTTGTTTTGGTTTTTTGTTGAAAATACCAATTAAAGGTGAAGGCACTAACTTTTGTGAAATTAGTGATACGATTTTTTCAGCCCCCCCGCCATATAGTGATGTACAAAGAATAAGTACTTTCATAAATTCTTATTAATGGTTTTTAAGTTTTCAGAATTGAGCAATATCACAACAAAGAGAATCCATATTAGGTTAAAAGGTGTATGGATAACTTCTTCAGTTGAGGAAATAACAAGGATTGCTGACATTAAACAAAACAATGCATCAAATTTTGAGCGGCTAATAAATGGCTTGAGTTTATTTAATTTTCTAAAATAGTTAACAATCATTAAACCAAACAGAAATAGCCCAAAGAACCCTACATCAAGAACCGTATCAATGAAATGATTATGTGCATGAGGCACTTCCCAAGTTAAAGTGTTAGAGAGTTTGTCGTTTAACCAAAAACTGTCGAACCCGTACCCTAGTGCAGGGTTTTTTAGTATTCCGTCAATAGAGTGCGTCCAAATCAAGATTCGTGAGTTAAAAGTGTTGTCCTTACTCAAGGCACCGATAATGGGTTCAATATTCAAAATAACTAGTGATAAACAACTGATTAGAGACAAGACTAGTATTTGAGCCTTGTATTTTTTGAATTGTTTGATTGGGTTTAATATGGAGGTAACTAAGAAATATATAAGGACTCCAAATAATGTAACTCCTGCTATAGTGGATTGAGTCTTATAAACGATCAAAATGCTTATAAAAAACAACAACAAATTGAAAGGCTTTTTAGTTGTAAATAGGAATAGTATGGCTGCAATGGATGCTTCTCTTCCGAGACCGGCTTTGTGAAAGTACAATCCTTTCCAAGCTCCAAAATGGAGTTCTCCAGTATGAATGGCCTTGTTTGGAAACACTACCACTAGAATCAAAGAAATAATTAGAACAATAGATAACCCAATCAGAATCAAGTGTAAACTCTTTGTTAGTGTATAGTTTATCGCAATAAAGTACCCAAACAGTGTGGTAAATAGTAACCAGGTGAAGTGTTTAATAGTATGTGTTGGATCTAATGACCAGAAAGCTGATATACAAAGTAGTAGCAAAAAGCAATACAATAGATAGCTATGCTTGTGATATTTCATTTTTGGAGAATGTTTCAGAAACGCCAAAAAGAACAAACAACTTAAACCAACAAAAAATGTTGTTTGAAAATTATTCAAAAAGGAAAGTTTATCACTAGTTCTCTGCGCAAATGACATGCCAATAATTGATAAAGGTATAATAGCATCAATCAAGGATTGCTTTCTAATTACCTTAGGGAAGCTAGAGACAGTTAGTTTCATCTTAGAAAAGCTGAAAATTATTTACGCAATGACAATTTGTGCTCAACAAGTTTGATGAGCAAATTTAACTCATTGTGGCCAAGTAATTTTAAGGTCAAGATATATATGAAACCACCCATGGTAATAAATAAAACTAGGAGTCCAAGCGGAATTAACACTGTATCAATTTGTAAATGATACGAAACATAAATTGATATTACCATTACCGTCAGAGCGATAAATACTTTTATCAGTTTGACAAAATTCTGAACAAATTGAATTTGAACGAAATTTCTGTTTACATAATACAAATTCACAGAAAGTGATATTGTCCTACCTACTAACAAACCGGTTGGAATTCCAATAATTCCCATTTGATAAGTGATAGAAAAAATATAGATCAAAACAGTATTAAGAACAAAGGCCAATAAACTGAATACAAATAAATATTTTAAAGCCTGATTTACATGGAGAATTCTGGATAATACATTGTTTAGCTGTGAGGGTATAACTTGAAGAATAAAGATGCCGAATATTTGCGCTGTAATTTTAACTGATGCGTAATCAAAAGAACCCCGTTCGAAGACAACACTGACTACGAGTTGAGATAAAAGAGCGCCACCTACGGCTATAGGCATTATTAACATTAATACTGAGGAAATTGTTTTATTAACACTATCGGCGAGATCCTCACTTTTAGAGGAGGCATGAAGATCTGACCAATATGCAGTTAGAATAACGGAGAAACCAGCACCAATGACAAAAGAAGGAATTATAGACAGCCTTTCTGCATACCCAAGTGAAGCAAGACTACCGACCGCTAATAAACTAGCAATAACTTTTTGAGACACAGAATTTAATTGAGCAAAGAAAAATGCACCAATGGCTAATGAAGAATCATGCAAAAGTCGTAAGAGTTTTCTATCGAAAGTTAGCCTTAAATATATTCTATGATTAAGTTTTTTTGTTACAAGAACAAAGCTTACAACCAGTGCCAAAAATTGACCAATAATATGACCATAAATAGCCGAATAAATTCCGTACTGATCTTTCAGAAAATATATGAATAATAAAACTAAGCTAAACTTTAGAATACTGGTAAATTCAAGAAGAGAAAACTTCTGATTGGCATTGTATATAGCATTAAGAAATTGAAAAATAACGGAGAGTACTATTATGGGCGAAGAGTATATTAAATAATTCTCTGCCAGTATTTGAGTTGCTGGATCTTGGAAAAAACTTAATCCAAAGTATTGAACGTATGCAATTAAAATTATTGTAAACCCTAATGACAATATTAGTAGGAATGTCAGAATCTGAGCCGTTAATCTTTCTAGTTCTTCGGGGGCACTCTTTTTTTCTTTTACAAAAACTGGAATAAATACTATTTTAATTGCTCCACCAATAATCATCCCTACCAAAATTGTAGGTATTGAAATAGCAAAATAATAGGCATCAACGGACTTTTCTGTACCAAAGTACTTGGCAATCAAAACAGGTACCAGAAACCCAATAATTTGAGCTAAGCCTCCAATGGCAGTTACAATAAGAGTGCTCTTGAAAATTTTAGAATTCGTCCCCAATCTATTTTTTTCCGATGTAAATTATGGATGGCGAAAACATTTTGGTACTTGGATAGGAACTTAATACGCTAAATAATGTATTTGCAATTTTGTTTAGCAACCAGACGGGCGAGTTCAATAATTTCGTGATACGAGGATAATGTTTCGAAAACTTATTTTTTTCGAAAGGTTGAATAATTCTAAATTCATTAGAATAATTACAATACACTGTTTTCAACCCAGCCAATTCATGAAATTGTTTTAATTGTGTCCTGGTAATCAGAATGTGCTTTTTATAAACATCAGGCCTAAATACTCTGCTAATCAATCCGTTAATACCGAAAAGATTCGGGATAATTGTAAGAACAGTATTACTCGATAATTTAGATATTTTGTTCACCACTTCTTGAGTATTTTCAAAATGCTCAATAAAACCCCTACTAAATATCACATCATAGCATATGTCATTATTTATTTTAAAGAAATCCTCAACCAGAATATTTGCGTCTACCTTCTGGGTCTCTAAATTTTTGATTGTTGCGTTTGCCGCGACTTGAGCATATTCTATGCCCGTTACGTTATATCCAAATTTTTTATTAAAATATGCCATCCACCCTCCAGGAGCGCAGCCTACTTCAAATAGATTAATACCTGAAATATCAGGTAAATACGTTTTTAGCAAGGCGGTTACTTGAGTATCTGGATTTGCAAGTACGGGCAGTTTAATTGAACTCCAAAAATCTTCCCAATACTCAATACTCGTTAGCTCATCGTTCATTCTTAATTCGTTTTGTAGGTATTACTAATTCAGAGCCCCAAAGATAGTCATGATTTTCTGGACTAAACAATTCAAAGCCAGAGCCTGGATGAAACGTAATTTCACCAAAATACAATTTATTATTTACGATATAAAAATCGACTCGAGCATAACAAAAAACACCAGAAAGCTTCTCTGCCAATGATATGGCTTCTTCTAAAAGAGTTGGTTTTTTTTCTTCAGACCCTTTGGGAAATCCCCACTCAAAATCATATTCGTTCCAAGACTCGTCATATAATACCCTTTTGTGGTTAATATGTCTGTCTTGATCTACTTGAATGATTTTAACTTTATTATTAAAAACATGAAATTTGTAATCGTTGGGAATAGCGCCATTCTTTTCCAATAAGAGTTTCTCTACAATTATACGCGGTGGTATATTTTTATATTGCCATTCTTTCTTTCGCAAATAATAGTTGCTCTTCAACCATTTTTTCAATGTCTCTCTAGTCGATTTGTAGTCTAGAAGACTCTTATCTTTGACAATAATAACACCTGAACTATCATGATTTACTTTTATTACAAAAGGAAAATCTGGCATGTTTTCGTCTACAATATGATCGGGGTTTTTCGAATGGTAGACTAAGGGAATTAAGTATTTTGATCCGATTGTTTCCTCTACATACTTTCTAACTGCGTACTTGTCAGCACAAAGTGTATGAAATTCTGTTCGATCGTATAATTTTAGCCATTGAAGTTTCTCACTTAATGTTTGTGGGTCATCAAGATTAAGGCTTCTGTTAAAAACTTTCTTAAACCTTCTTTTAATAAACAGTTCGTCAGAAGGCAATCGATACCTAAGAGTATCTCTCAGGAATACTACAACAGCCACGGCTAACCTCCCTATTGTAAATCGCTTTACAATTTCTGTCGTGGACTTAACAAATGATCGACTTCTCAACTTCGTAATAATTTAATATTTTGCTACAAATGATACCAGAACTATTTATGTTCTCAGGATTGATTCAGCTAATCGCCAATCTAATAATGAATCGATATCTACAGAAGAATTTTCATCCATTACATATTTCATGATTTGGTCGAATTCCTTAAACCCTTTCTTTTCTAAAGACCTTTTATTAATGACGTATATCGCACCATTATATTCCCATACTTTAGGGCAATCTTGTCTCCTTGTAAATTGACCCACTTTCGAATTCCTTAAACGACCATCCTTTGATTCTTCAAATAGAACGTAATATGGGTTTGATTTAGTTTCTTTAACAGAAACTATCATATCCAATTCATCGTTGTACAGACTTAATGCTTCTTTTATGTGTTTCCCACTTCGAAAAGGTGAGGTAGGTTGCAACAATATTATTTGATCTACAACAACATTCCTTTCTTTTTCATAAAAGTCAATGGCATGGGCAAGCACTTCTTGGGTTCCAGACGTATCAGTAGCCAGTTCTTTTGGTCTAAGAAATGGCACTTTCAGTCCAATATTTTCAACTATCTCCTTGATTGCAAGAGAGTCTGTGGACACAATGATGTTCTCATCATCAAAGAATTCACGAGCAGCCTCAATTGTATATTGAATCAACGGTTTTCCATTGAGCAATTTTATATTCTTTCCTGGAACACCTTTTGATCCACCACGTGCAGGTATGATAACAAGTCTATTCATGAAAACTGAATATGCTTCACATCTTCTTGTGCTTTTGTAAAATCATCGTGTTTACCAATGTCCAACCAATATCCTCTTAAAGGATAGCTAATGACTTTTTTCTTTGATTGAATAAGTATTTCCATTAAATCTGTAGCGTTGTAAAACTCTCCTTTGGGGATACGTGCTATGTGTTCTCTTTTTAAGAGATATATTCCACCATTGGAGTAATAGGTCATCGTTGGTTTTTCTGCAAACGATTTGATCTCTGTCCCTTCCGTATTCAATATAGCGTAGGGAATCTCTACTTTATATGGAATAGATGCTATGGACATGTCTGCCTCTTGATCGATAAAATCTCTGTAAAAATCTTCAAAATCAATGTTAGTCAACAGGTCTGAGTTCATGATCAAAATTGTATCGTTTTCCAGATTTTCTAGTAGAGCCAACGCTCCTATCGTGCCTAAAGCACGATCTTCTTTCACATATGAAATCTTGATACCATGCTGATCACCCGTTCCAAAGTATTCAATCAACTGCTCTCCAAGATATTTAATTGAGATACTCAAATTGTTAATACCAAATAGATTTAATCGATCTACATTATATTCAATAATTGGTTTACCATCTACTTTCAGTAGTGGTTTAGGGATGGTTTCGGTGAGAGGCTTGAGCCTTGAGCCTTTTCCTCCAGCCATAATCAACGCATCAATTGGTAGTACTGATTTTTTTTCTTTCAGGTTGATTAGTCGGATAATGCATCCTGACTCATTTACAATAGGGATTAAATTAATTTTTCGTTTTCTCAAATCATCCAAAAGCAACAAAGAGAAATCGCTCATGTTGATTGTAGCACAACCAGTATTCATCATTTGAGTGATTTGATCTGAGAGTTGCACATCCCCTATCAATCCTCGACGAATATCGCCATCAGTTATAGAACCCAAAACTTTTTGATCGCTCTCACTCAGGACAAACAATGTCTGCACTGAACTCGAGCTCAGTCCGTCCAGCTTGACTAGGGCTTCTTTAACAGAAAGATTACTGCTTAACGTATGTTTTTCAATGAGTGAGTTCATGGTTTATTTGGCATTTTAGCAATTCAGAAATGATTTTATTTGCAGCGTTTCCATGATGATAAATATTATCATGGCTCAATTTAGGCTTTGCTTTGATTTTTTGTATGGCTTTAACTATTTGGTCAGTTTCAAAAGGTATATGCAAAACATTTTCTCCGGTTGCCCTTCCTTTTTGTCGGTCACCCAAATTAATTACGTATTTCCCAAAAGACGCTGCTTCAATAATTCCACTAGATGTGTTACCTACCATAAACGAGCAATGCTTCATGCAAGTAAAATACCCTTGAGTTCCGAAGTTTTCTATAAGGATAACCTCACTTCTATTTTCTCCAAAATTAACGATTTCTTCCCTTACTAAATTGCCTGCTGTATCCGCATTTGGCATAGTAATGACTACCTGGTTTGACTCTAAAACACGAGTTAAAGCAGCAAGTGTAGATTTAACAAATTGGTAGTTCTTTTCTAACGCCACAGTTTCTGGGTGAATAGTTACGAGGATCGTCGGAATATCTAGATCAATAGAAAACTTCTCCTTGAATTCATTCAGAGTCAATAACTTTAATGAAGTCAAATTATCAAGACTGAGTGCTCCAACATTATAAATATTCTCCTTTCCTCCCACTAATTTTCTAACTCTATCGGCATATGTTTCTGTAGACGTAAAATGATATTTAGAAAATAGCGATATTGAATGCCTTAATTTGTCATCAATTGCTCCCAAAGTTGTTTCACCACCATGGATGTGTGCGACTGGAATATTGAACGGTATTGATGAAGCAACTGCGGCGAACATTTCGTATCGATCACCAAGACAAACGATTAAGTCCACTTTCTTTTGGTTGTCATTCCAAAAGCTGGCAAATTTCATCATTGTCAAACCCATCGAAGTTGATATAGTTTCTTCACTATCATCAGCCAATACAGTTTTAATAGCTGCCGCTATTCTGAATCCATCATGATAAATATTCTGAATAGTATATCCGTGAAAAGTAGAGAGGTGTGTGCCAAACACGATTAAATTGAGTTCAAACTTATCATGAGCCTCTAACGCTTTCAACAAGGGCAAGTATATTCCATAATCAGCTCTGGAACTAGTAAGAACATATACTCTTTGCTTATTCAAAATCTGAATACTTTAGTTGACTTCCAGAGGGTAAATCATGCCTTAGTGATTTTCCAATTATTGCCTTAACTTCCATAGGTGAGATTCCGTCACCCGGCCTAACCATGATTAAATCATCCAATTCAATTTTTTCTCCTTTTGAAACTTCTCTAACTATGTGAATGCTTTTTCTGGCTACTATTATATTTTTAGATTCAGACGTTGACGGTGCTTTAACCATACTACCTAAAGCAATTTCTATATTTCTAATGGCCCTCACCATGGAATAGAGCTCTTCTGGATCCAAAGAGGCCTTGTGATCCGGCCCCTCCATATTTTTGTCTAGTGTAAAATGCTTTTCAATAATTGTTGCTCCTTTTGCGACTGCAGCAATCGGAACTTCGATCCCCAAAGTATGATCGGAATATCCATAAGCGACATCAAAGGCCGTTCCGAGTGTATTCATTGCATTTAAATTTACATCCGCCATAGGCGTAGGATATTCTGTATTGCAGTGCAAAATTGATATTTTAGTTTTCGATAGCCCTGCATTGGTGAAAACGTTGAAGGCATCTTCAACATCTCCCAAAGTGCACATACCTGTAGATAAGATTACAGGCTTTCCAATTCCGGCAATTTTTTCTAGATAAGGTAGATTAGTCATTTCTCCAGATGGTATTTTGAACAAATCAGCGCCCAGATCTTCCAATATGTCTACACTATCTAGATCAAATGCCGTTGATAAAAATTTAATCCCAACCTGGCTGCAATAGTCAATTAGTTCCTTATGTGTATCTAAATCTAGCTCCAATTTCTTAAGCATTTCGAATTGGGTCTGAGATTGATTCCCAGTGTTTTCTTGCTGATATTTGGCCTTCTTACTTGTTGGTGTAACAAGTTTCTCAGCTTTGAAAGTCTGAAATTTTACATAATCCACTCCCGCTGATACGGCTGCATCTATTAGCTTTTTGGCTAAGTCAATGTCTCCATTGTGATTTACCCCAGCTTCAGCAATTATGATCGTCTTATTCTTCATTTAAGCTAGTTTGTTTGACAGGTACTCCAACATATACACCTTCAGTTATGATGTCTTTGTTTACCAAGCTCATAGAAGCAATTACTGTGTTATCAACAATTTTTCTTCCTTGGTTTAGGACGCTTCCACTTCCTATAAATGTATAATCATTGATCAGGCAATCGCCATTAATTACGGCATTCGTCGAAATATGGTTGTGGTTACCAATAACAGTATCGTGTTCTATTAAGGACTTGGTATTAATTATGTTATTTACTCCAATGGTAACATTAGCATTGACTATTACATGGTGCATAACAATTGTTCCAGCGCCTATACTTGCTGTCTTTGCAACATGACTCAATGGGGATACAATGAAGGGCAAATTACCACCTGCTTCACAGACTTTTAAATATAAAGCTTCCCGTAGTCTTGCATCTTCAATTTGACCAATAGTAATCAAGAAATTTTTGTATTTCTTAGTTAATAAAGGGATGTCCTCATCGCTACCTATGATGGTGTGATCTAGTATTTTAGTGCCGCGTAGCGCTGGCTTATCCAATATACCTGCAATTTTATATTGACCCAAAGTCTCAATCACGTCAATTACAGCACGACAGTGTCCACCTCCTCCGATCAAGACTATGTCCTCTTTCATATTCTCACACTACTTGGTACATTAACAATCCGATCTTCGAGCCATTGGGCATTTGTTTGATCATCAATATAGCAGTCGCCATACATGGACATCTTATGAAGCAAAGTCCATATTGGTCTACACATCACTCCAGCGTTATTCAACTCAGTTAGCACCGAATCTCGCTCTGTACGAGTTTTCAAGCACAGTGCAATCAACCAATAGTTAGATTGTGAGGCCATCGGTTCCTCAACGAAGTTCAAATTAGTACCTTGTCCAAATTTTATATACTCACTTGCTAATTCTCTTTTCCTTTTTAGAAAATCAGGAAGTTGCTCCAACTGAGCACATGCCAATGCTGCATTTAGATTAGGCATTCGGTAATTGTATCCAACAGCGTCATGTGTGTACTCCCAAGAGTGAGGTATTTTAGCTGTTGTTGTCCAGTGCTTTGCTTTAACTGCTAATTCTTTCTCATTAGTAAGAATAACCCCACCACCACCACTTGTTAGGGTTTTATTTCCGTTGAAACTAAATGCGCCACATTGACCAAATGTTCCCGTATGCTTTCCTTTATAGGAGCTGCCAATAGATTCGGCAGCATCTTCGACAACAGAAACGTTGTGCTTTTTACATAGCTCAACCAACTCATCAATGCACATTGGGTGACCAAAAGTATGCATGGGTACAACCGCTCGTACCACTTTTCCGGTACGTCGATTGATGCATCGGTTATTTCTTTGTTCCGTTTCCTTATCGAGAAAATTTCTAACGCTTGACACGGACAAACCAAGGCTAGCTCTATCTACGTCTAAGAAAATAGGCTTGGCTTGACAATACGTGATGGCATTGGAGGTAGCAATGAAACTCAAGGACTGAGTGATTACTTCATCTCCTGGCTGAACCCCAGCTATTAACAAACACATATGCAGGGCAGCAGTGCCATTCGTTGTAGCTATTGCATACTTTGCCCCTGTCAATTCACACATCATGGATTCAAATCGATTGACATATTCACCTATAGATGAGACAAAAGTCGAATCGATTGCATTTGTCACATATTCCTTCTCTTTTCCATAAAACCTAGGTTCGTGGAGAGGGATAAATTCAGCAGGGGTGCCAAATGCTTCACGTATGAACTCTATTAGAGCATGATGCTTTCCCATATTATTACATCTTGCTGTCTAAATATTTTCCTGTTTCCTTATGGCCAAAGTTTGGAATTAGATCATGAAAAAGAGCAACAATATCCTTTTTTTCCCAACTCAGTTTTTCTTTCATCTCTTCAATTCTCTTGGAAAAGAGGTCCAATTTGGCATTGTCAAAAACAGGCTCATTCTTGATTACGCCTAGTTTCTCATATCTATTCATGTCTAGATCTTCCTCCTCTGTATAGAACTCTTCAAAATCCTTCTCTCCTGTCGTATCGCTAGTCACAAACAAACAGGGCCACTGTCCTCTAGCCGGCAAAGTCTTTACCAATTTTCGAGCTTCTTCCTCTGATTGGCATGAGAAGGGTTCATACCCAATGCTTTTCAAATAATTGACCGCTATCTCTGAAAAGGTAATGAGGTCTAATTCCTCACTCAGTTTTGGGAAATATATTTCTCGGTTGTTGCCAAATAAACAAGACATTAAACACAGCTCACCGGATTCTTGGGGCACAACGAAATATCGTTTAACATCACTTGGCGCAACTATGGGTTGGCTTTTTTGAATTCTCTGATTAAATCCATGTAGAAGCGAGCCATCCGAAAACGCGACATTAGCAAAACGCGCCGTTGATATATCAATCTCCTTGCTTCTGCGCATCAAAAACATCTCCATGATTTTTTTAGACGCTCCCATCATGTTAACAGGGTTGGCTGCTTTGTCGGTCGATACACAAAAATACTTTTTTACCCCTTTGTCTATAGATTGTTGAATCGTTTTATTAGTATTAAAAATGTTTACATTGATCATTCTCATCAAAGTATAGGGGTCTTTCTCACTTCGTACGTGCTTTAAGGCAGAGAGGTTAAGGACATAGTCGTACTTTCCGTCATGCGCTATAAAGGCATCGTATTCTTGAGATCCAATGTCAAGCGCGTACGTTCTAAAATCTCCATTTATATATCCGTATGAGCTTCTAATATCTCGTACCAGTTCAACGAGGTTGTTTTCAGAAATGTCTACCACATGAAGTTTTAATGGGTTTCGTTTGAAGATTTCCTTGACAACAGCCTGACCTATTGATCCTGCACCCCCGATAACTAAAAAACTAGAATAAGAAACAGTAGTAGTAATTAAAGCTTCTAGCTTCATAACATCTTCTTTGAAGAGCAAACTATTTCTACCTATTAATTCTAACATTTATAATATTTTTTGAACCAATTAACAAATCTGTCAAGTCCATCATCAATTGATGTTTTGGGAGCGAAATCAATAATGTCCGAAAGGTTGTCAATATTTGCATAAGTTTCTTGAACATCTCCCATTTGCATAGGTAAAAACTCCTTTTTCACCACTTTATTTAATTTTTTTTCTAATGTCTCGATAAAATCCAACAAACGTACTGGAGTGTTGTTTCCAATATTGTAAATTGAATAAGGTGCTACACCACTATTTTGTGGCAGACTACTGCATATATTTTGTTTGAAAGGCACTTTGTCAATTAATCTGAAAATACTTTCCACAATATCATCAATGTAAGTGAAGTCCCTTCCCATATCTCCATTATTGTAAACATTAATAGTTTGTTGGTTAATGATAGATTTAGCAAATTTGAAATAAGCCATGTCAGGTCTTCCCCAAGGGCCATATACTGTGAAAAACCTAAGTCCCGTGCATGGAATATCATATAACGCAGAATATGCATGCGCCATCATTTCATTGGCCTTTTTTGTAGCGGCATATAACGATACTGGATGGTCTGTATGATCTGATTCTTTGAAAGGTATTTCTTTATTTGATCCATATACCGAGCTGGATGATGCAAAAATCAAATGCTTTACAGGGTGAAACCTACACGCTTCTAAAATATTAATAAACCCTATTAGATTGGCATCAATATATTTATAAGGTTTGTCAATACTGTATCTTACTCCAGCTTGAGCTGCTAAATTTATTACTATGTCAAATTTATTTATAGAAAATAAGTCCTCCAAACTTTCTTTGTCTGTAATGCTTGTTGAATAAAATTGAAAATGTTCTAACTTTTTAAGATCATATAGCCTATCCATTTTAAGTTGTACATCGTAGTAATCATTCAAACTGTCAATTCCAACAACTTTTAATCCATGTTGGCACAACTTTTTACTAAGATGATATCCTATAAAACCAGCGGCTCCAGTAATAAGTATTTTGTCCATAAGAATTATAAATTATTTTTATTTGGGCTCCTCAAATATGGCTAATATTAAAAATCGACCTGCACCAACAAGGAACCCACATATAGTGAAAGCTATTACAATAAAGCGCCTTTTAGGTTTACTTTTATCCTCAGGGATTCTCACAGGTTCTAAAACAGTAAAAACAGGCGTTTCTTCTTTCAACTTAATTTTAGCTTGTTCTACCTGCGACGCGAGTCCTTTATATACTTCAAAAGTCAAATTGTATTCATTTTCCACATTTCGTAATTCAATTTCTGCAAGCGCTGAAGATACATTTCTGTTGCGATCGGTGATTTTAGCAAGTTTTAATTGAACTCTTTTGAATTCTGATTTTGCATCACTAAAAGTTTCTTTCACAAAAGATAAATTGTTCTGTGCTTTATCCGTTTTATACTTGGTAACTGCTTCAGTTACCATGAGTTCAATTCGCTTAGATAATTGAGCGGCAGCATAGGGATCTGGCATTTCTACAGAGATAGCAACGATACCTGTTTCATCATTTAAGTTAATGGAAATCCTTTCTTTGAATTTTTCTATAATTTTCCAATCCTTTTTTGTCAAACGAATGAATTCAGATTTTTCTTCGGGAATTATTGGGTCACTAGTAATTGATTCATTAATCAAACCTGGCAATCCAATGGTATACTTAGTTAAGTATCCAAATAAAGTGGGGCGTTGAATCTCTTTGAAATAATGGAAAGAAGTTGTTTTAAGGTCGTTCTTTTCAAAAAAGATTGTATCATGCATCACTTCTAAGATGAAAGGAAGGCTGTTCACAATTTCAGGGTACAATTGTGGAGAAAGAACGCCTGATTGCGACATACTTCCTAAATCAATTCCTGCCAATCCTGCCAATCCACCTAAGCCTCCTAAATTGGGAGTAGATCCTTCTTGACTTTCAGGTAATAACTTGCAAGAAGCTTCATATTCTACTCGACTGGTAAGAGCAATGAACAATCCTAGTAGAACAAATGTGCCTGTTACTTTAGCAATAAATTTTCGTCCAGCCCAGATTGTCTTGACCAATTCTATCAAGTCAATTTCGTCTTCTAGTCTGTCTTTCTTTTCTGACATATTTATTCTGTCAATTGTTTAATTACTAAAGCCAAAGTGGCAACACTGGTAGAAATTGCTATCCACCCTTGAGGTGACATAGGCTGTCGATCAGGTTTTCTGGGTATGACAATTTCTGAACCGGGTTCAATTTTTGGATAGTTTCTAAAAAATAAAAAACTTCTGGTTTGTGCTGAAGAGCCATTTGGATATACCACGTAGGCTTTTGATTTTTTTGCCATTTGATCAAATCCACCAGATTGAGATATATATTTTTTGAAATTTTTGGACTCATCGAACCTAATATTACTAGGGTAGAGGACTTCTCCTCTTAACCTAACGGTTTGAAATTGGCGCGGCATACTGATAATATCTCCTTCGCGAAGTATCAAGTCATGTTCGGAACCAGGGCTCTTCATTGCAGCTTGGATATTTAAACCAATAAACTCTTGCTGTCTGAATATTTCATCTTCATTTGAAAAGAGGCTATCTTTTTTAAAAATCCTAGACATGTCTTCTCTTCTGATTTTGGGGGCCTCCTTTAATACGGCACTACTGTCACCTTTATAATATTCTGATCTTCTGATCAATGTGGCACCTTTTGGATATGCGAAATCAGTTATACCTCCTGCACGCTGAAGTACTGAAGAAATTCTTTCATCTTTTTTCTCTAGAGCATAATTACCTGGATACTGAACTTCTCCTTCGATGATTATCACTTCCTGTTCTTGATAAAAAGGGCTTCTTCGAATAGCTATAATGTCGTAGGGCTTTAGTTCAAGACGAGAGGCCTCCCCATTGAGTTTTAAATCCTCACTGATTTTGAAATTGAAAATTTTTGCAGAATGATTCGTGTTTTTGGTACTATCTGGATCGATTCTTCGAGCTACTTCTACGAACGATTTTGAAGCAGATTCTTTAAAACCTCCAGCCAAGAATATAAGGTCTTCGACAGTTTGACCCATTACAAATGGATATTTACCAGGGTTGAGAACTTCTCCTTGTATTTGCACAAAATTTTCTTCCCTAAGGTCGTAGATAGACTGAATTCTAACCAAATCTTCTTTCATTAATAATTCATCATCTATGGTGCCAGCAATTAATTCTTTTAAACTTATTGACTTGCTGGACATTGATAAATCATCATTTTGCCTCAAAATGATCGCACGATTAAGAAATGCATCCCCTCTTAAGCCTCCTGCCTTCTGTATCAATGAAGTCAGCGTTAAGCTATCTATGAGTTCATATTCGCCTGGTTGGAAAACAGCTCCTTCAATACTAACCCTGTTTATGAACAAATTTGATATTGATTTAACTTCCAATATGTCACCATTCTGCAATTCGAAATTGTCAAAATCAAAATTTTCTACCGTACTTACAGCTCTGAAGTTTCCCTTATTTCTTCTCAGTGTGACTCGATCTGAAAAAGCATCTCCTGTAAATCCACCAGAATAACTAACCAAATCTGCAAGACTTTCAGTGCCAGTCATCTCATAAATTGAGGGTCTCTTGACTTCTCCGTAAAGGCTCACTCTATTTGTATATGGTCGGATTAAAAGAACATCTTGATCTTGAAGCGTTATATTATTTCCAGTACCATGGACGAGATATTGATAGGCATCCAAAGTTGCTAATTTTTTACCTGATCTAAAGATTTCAATTACTCTAAGTGATCCATTTTCATTCGGTCCACCAGCCAAATAAAGAGCGTTAAAAGCTGAAGCAAAAGAGGACGTTGTATAGGTGCCAGGAGATTCTACTTCACCAACTACATTGACGTTGATGGTCCTTAAATTGCCTAGACTTATGTCTGCAAATGCATTTTTGCCTAGAGAGCTATATATTGACTTTAGTCTTTGTCTGATTTTTTTGCTTCCTTCAGAAACCGTCAATCCACTAATTGTTACAGGTCCAACATCTTCAATTCTTATTACACCTTCTGGAGTTATTGTCAGATCATATGAGTATTGAAAAGCTCCCCAAATATCAATTAGAATGCCATCCCCTGGCCCTAAAATATAATTTTCAGGTGTAGGTACATTTAAACTGGGTTCAAAACTTAAGTTCTTATTCTTAAAAAAAGACATGCCGAAAATTTCAAGTTCATCATCAGTTTCTGTTGAGTCCACAGGAGTGATTGAAGAAAATGGATCCAGTTCTGAAGTATTTCGTTCAACTCTTTCGATATCCGGAGATTCTCTTAATCTCTTAATGTCTTCATTGCTTGATGATACAGCTGATTTATTTGTAACATCATCTATACGTTTTCGCAATGCTGCCAATTGACTATCAGACATTCCTCTAGCTCGAGCTAGTACAATTAACTGTTCTTCAGAATATCCACTAGATTCTACTTTTTGAACAAATTGCATGATTTGCTCATCTGTTAGTTCATTAACATTAAGGGAAGAAATGTTTTGTAGATCAGGAGACTGTTGAGAATACGACTCAAATGAAAAAGCTATAAATAGGGTGGCCAAAGATAGAGCCAACACACAAAATTTATCGAACATAAATGTAATAATTTGGCGGCAAATCTAGTTAAATAGATCTAATTTTAAGGATTTCTAACTGTTAAATTGGTTCAGCTATTTTATGTGTCGGTTCAAGTATAGAAGGCAAAAATCAGGTAGCTAGTTTATAGAATATTTCTTTAGGAGTTTTAAAATTGGATTTTTTCCTAGTTCTTCGGTTAATCTTTTGTTGAATCTTGCATTATTTGTTAATCATTTAATGTTTCAATGGTTGTTTTTTTTAGAGATCTTTTGTCAAATCTGTTTGTTGGTTTATCCGTTAAGTCACTCTTTTCTAAGATTGATAAGGATGTGCGAAGGAGAATGATGTTTCTAATTTATGAAACGACCTTGGAGAATAAATATAAACAAGCCATTGCTGGAATTTCTTGTTGTTTCGCAACCCAAATTAAATTTACACCTCTATTTTATAATCGTTTAGGATGTTTTAGATCCGCATCTCAATTATCTAGTTTTTGGATACTACCGATTGATGTTCTAAATTCTACCAATCAGACTTGTCAACTGTTTGATAGGTTGACTTAATGCCTGAAACCAAATCAATTTTTGCTTTCCAGCCTAGACCATGAATTATTTCGCTTGACATCAATTTTCGTGGCGTTCCATCAGGCTTACTGTTATCGAACACTAATTCACCTTGGAACCCTACAATTTTACTAATGCAGCTGGCTAATTCCCTAATAGTTAAATCTTCGCCATAACCGATATTAATTGGAGCACCATGACTATACTTCTCCATAAGAAATAAGCAAGCATGCGCTAAATCATCCACGTGCAGAAATTCGCGTAAGGGTGTTCCCGAACCCCAAACTTCAACTTTATCTTCATCTGTTTTTTTTGCAATATGAATTTTGCGAAGCAGCGCTGGCAGGACGTGCGAATTGTTTAAATCATAATTATCGTTTGGTCCATATAAATTGGTGGGCATAGCACTGATAAAATCGACACCATATTGATCGCGATACGTCTCACATAATTTTATGCCAGCTATTTTTGCGATGGCATATGGTTCATTCGTATGTTCCAAAGAACCTGTCAATAAACTTTCTTCCTGAATAGGCTGTTCAGCTAATTTTGGATATATGCATGAGCTACCTAGGAATAGTAATTTTTTTACTCCTTGCATGTAGGATTGATGAATAACATTCGATTCAATCATCAAATTATCGTAGAGAAATTCTCCGCGATATATGTTATTAGCATGAATACCCCCCACTTTAGCAGCCGCTAAAAACACATAATCAATCTGCTCATTTTCAAAAAACGCCTGCACAGCACCTTGATTCCTGAGATCAAGTTCGCCTGACGTTCTTATTATGATATTTGAATATCCAAGGGACTCAAGTTTCCTCACAATAGCGGAACCTACCATTCCACGGTGCCCAGCGACGAATATTTTTGCATCTTTTTCCATTATTCTACTTGCTTCAATATTTGACGGCCTCCTTGGAGCAAATATTTATCTTTTTTAAATAGCTTGAGATCTGATTCCATCATTTCTGTAACGAGTGCACTTAGGTCGTATACCAGTTGCCATCCAAGTTTTGTATTGGCTTTACTTGCGTCTCCAATTAACAAGTCAACTTCAGTAGGTCTAAAATATTCTGGATCAATTTTCACAACTTCCTGTCCAATTTTAAATGCATAATCAGGATTGGAAGAAGATTTAACAGTTGCGATTTCTTCAATTCCCTCACCTTTGAATTCAAGTTCTACGCCTACATGTAAAAAAGCTATAGCGATGAATTCGCGTATTGTTGTCGTCACCCCGGTGGCCAATACAAAATCTTCAGGTTTATCCTGTTGTAACATCAACCACATGCCTCGAACATAATCCTTTGCATGTCCCCAGTCACGCTTCGAGTTTAGGTTACCCAAGTATGTACACGCCTGCAAGCCCACAGCAATTTTAGCAACTGCTCGGGTGATTTTTCTAGTCACAAAAATTTCTCCACGTACCAGTAATTCATGAGTGAAAAGAATGCCATTGCATGCTTACATATTATATGCTTCTCTGTAGTTTACAGTAATCCAGTATCCATACATTTTTGCAACCGCATATGGCGACCTTGGATAGAATGGCGTAGTTTCTTTTTGTGGTACCTCTTGTACCAATCCATATAACTCTGAGGTCGATGCTTGATAGATTTTAGTTTTATCGGTCAATCCTAATAAGCGTACAGCCTCAAGCAATCTTAACGTTCCAATACCATCCACATTTGCCACATACTCAGAAGTATCGAAACTCACGCGAACATGAGACATGGCTCCAAGGTTATATATTTCATCCGGCTGGATTTCCTGAATCAATCTTGTAAGATTCATGGAATCTGTCAAATCACCATAGTGAAGTTTTAGCTTGGCATTGTCCACATGAGGGTCTTGATACAAGTGATCAATTCTATCAGTATTGAAAAGGGATGATCTCCTTTTGATACCATGGACTTCATACCCTTTATCTAATAATAATTCTGTAAGATAGGCTCCATCTTGGCCTGTTACTCCTGTAATTAGGGCTTTTTTCATCAAATTGGTTCCTTTTAAATATTCTTTTACAAAGAAAATGCAAAATTAAGTATTTGTAGCTAGAAATTCTTCGAATCGTTGGTTGGGTTCAAGCATAAACTTATAGACTCATTCGAGGGCTAACTTACTGTAAGGTTAAATTTAGCATCTTCAGCATTTCTACAGGACTCTACTATTTTGATAAAATTCACAACTTGGTCACCTGTCAATTTGTTGTCGCTAAGCTCATATAGGTCTTGAATATCAGGAATTTGTTTTGAAGTGTACTCAAAAGAAATGGCCATAAATAATTTGGCCAAAAGCAGAAACAGTACAGCAAACCTACCGAATTTGAATGATATAACTTGGCTGTGAAGATATATAATTACCACTAAGAATTGATGTTCAACTAATGAAATTGCATTCATCAAAGCCACATTAATTTGTAGAGTTGATTCTTGTGTCGGTGACAAAAAATTATTTGATTAATTTGTATCACAATTATTCCTTAGAATTGTCGTTGATTTTTCAATTTGCATTTAGTGTTGAAATACAGGGAATGAATAGAATAATATTTTGTGTTTGGATAATTATTACACTTCAGGCAACCAAAACGGTCTCACAAACTTTGCCACTGGGCTACCCAATTTTGGAGAATTATTTGAGGCGATCGCAACTAACGGACGATTTAGATTCAACAATATCATTTACAGTAAAGCCGCTTCATTTAAATGCGCATTCTGATTCTTTGCTTGAAAAATGCCAGTCTCTATTAGGAAAAATTATTCTATCAAATTCAACTAATTCCTGTCAATTAAAGGTGCTTCCTATACAATTCAACACTGAATTCAATAGTCATCATCCATATGGTTGGAACAACGGTAGTTTGATTAGAGCTCGAGGCATTCAGGGACTTTTCAGCCCGGGATTATTCGCTAGGCTGGGTCCATTGACAGTACAATTGAGACCAGAGTTTATGTGGGCACAAAATTTGGAATTCAATGGGTTTCCAGATGAGCATTCAAATGAAGTTTGGAGAGCGAGATATAGATTTACATGGAATAGAATTGATTCACCAGAACACTATGGTAGTCAAAACCAAACAAATATACTTCCAGGTCAGTCAAGTATTCGCTTGAATTATAAGGGTTTTTCTTTGGGAGTTTCTACTGAAAATTTATGGTGGGGCCCTGGACAAAATCATAGTTTAATTATGACTAATAATGCGCGGGGCTTTCAGCACATTACGTTCAATACGATCAGGCCTATTAAAACACCAATTGGAACATTTGAAGGTCAGATGATAGTGGGAAAACTAGAGAACCTTAGTTATAATTCTCCTGAACCAGAAAGAGTTATCAACAGTGCTTGGAGTCGTGAAAAAAAAGAGGAATGGCGCTACATCAATGGACTTACGATTACGTATTCACCGAAATGGATCCCTGGATTGTTTTTGGGTGCGAGTAGGGTTACTCAAAATTATAACGACAGTACTAAAATCAAAAATGATTATTTGCCAGTTTTCACAAATTTGTTTAGGGAAAATGACCAGGATACACAACAAGACGGAAGTAAAGATCAGATCTTATCTTTCTTTATCCGTTGGGTATGGCCAGCCGCAAAAGCGGAAATTTATGCTGAAGTAGGACGTTCGGATGCTAGTTGGAATTTTCGCGATTTGTTGATGAGCCCTGAACATTCGATGGCATATATGTTTGGCTTCAAGAAAATGATAGAATTATCTAGGCGGGATCAATTTATTGAAATTGGATTTGAAGTTGTGCATCTAGAATTATCCAAAACAGGAACACTGAGAGCTGAACCAACATGGTATCTAAATGGGAGAGCACGGCAAGGGTATACACATCGTGGGGAAATATTGGGAACTGGCATAGGCCCGGGAAGTAACTTGCAAAGTTTAAGGCTTAGTTGGGTGAAAAAGCTAAAGTCAATAGGAATTCAGGTAGAACGACTTGTCAACGACAATGATTTCTATTATCGAGCTTTTGGAGCAAATGATGATGGTCAGAATTGGGTAGATTTAAGTTTTGGTATTAATGGAAGCTGGTGTTGGGATAGGATAGTGTTGGATGGTGAAATTCAGTTTGTAACATCAAAGAATTATCAATGGGAATCAGGCATGCAAGTGAGAAATATCCATAGTTCAATTCGATTGGCATATTTGTTTAAATAAAGATGTGATGCATTGGGTTCGATGAGATCAGAAATTAATGGAAGAGAATTTTGAGGGGAGAACGTAAAATTTCCAAGAATATAGTTTATCTCGGAACTGTTCAAGGAGCAAACTATATAGTGCCTTTATTGATCATACCAATTTTGTTAAACAGGATTGGATTGGATAATTATGGAATGGTAGCTCTGGCGCAAGGGATTATGAATATTTTTATTGCTTTTGTTGATTTTGGCTTCAATATAACAGGCACGAGATTGATTAGCCAGAGCCAAAATGTCAGAGAAAGATCACTGATCGTATCCAAGATTTATTGTGCCAAATTGGTGCTAATTATTGTTGGGTTTTTAATTCTAGTTGTTAGTACAAGTTTTATCCCTCAGTGGAAAGAAAATTCCATTCTAATAATTACGAGCTATGGAATTGTTGTGGGTCAAGGGTTGTTTCCTACATGGTATTTTCTTGGTATCGAAAAGACAGGCCTTCTAGCGTTGTTAAATTTGTTGTCTAGAATCCTTTACTTGATTGGAATATTATTGTTGGTTCATTCGGTTGATCAAGTGTTGTTAGTTAACATTAGCAGTGGAGTTGCTTGGATATCAGTTTCGACTATTGGAATAATTATTATTTATAGAGATTTAGGTTATACTTCAGTTCGAGGAGGCTTTGGCGTATTGAGTACTATACAATTTGCTAGGAGCAATTTTTCCATCTTTCTCTCGAATTTTCTTAATACCGGGTTTCGTACATCTGGAATAATTTTAGCAGGATTCTTCCTAAATACTGTGGGATTAGGCATCTACAGTATTTTAGACAAAGTATTGATGCTAATCGTTAATGCATATATCGTAGTTTTTAGTGGAGTTTTCCCCCAGGTCTGCAGTCTTGCCAAAAGAGGCAAAAAGGAAGTGATTCAATTTTTCAGAATATTTATTCCTAGAATTTCAATATTGGTTATTTTCGGAATTGCAGTACTACTAATTTTTGGTGCTCCGATACTACAATATCTTTCTCCTGAGATGGCGTCATTTAGAATTGAGAAAATGGTATATGTTATTGCCCTATTCGCAGGTTTAATGCTCCTAAACCTCCCAATAACTCTTACCCTAACATCGTTTGACTTAAAAAAAGGATATTTTATATACAATTTAACAGCCATTTTAGCCATGATTATTCTGGGGTCGTTTTTAGGTAAATTCTACGGAATATTTGGCCTTCTATTCTCTGCAGCATTGACTGAATTGATTATTTTTTGCGCTGGGATTGTGATAATTAATTCTTTGAAATTCAATTTTTCAAGAACATGAAAATTCTAAAAACATTTGTTAAAAATCTATTTCTAACCTTTATCAACATATTGGATGTTTTATTGGCACCAATATCGATACTTTCACTGATTTGGTTCAAAATAGTAAAAAGCACATTTTGGAAATTTGGAAACGGGCAAATGAAGTTTTCGCAATACTTATTTAGATCTACGGGTACTTTGCCGATAACTAGACATTATTACGAACCCTTTGTAAGGCTCAAGAATGAGTCTAGAATTTCAATCCCAATCGATTTCAACCGCAAGGAACAAGTAGACCTGCTTGCAAGCTTTGATTTTAACAGTGAACTCACCGCAATACCTATTGAAAAACAGCATGGCCAGTCTTTTTATTATAAGAATGAAACGTTTGAATCTGGAGATGCAGAAATGCTCTATAACATGGTTAGAAAATTTAAACCAAAGAACATTGTTGAAATAGGTAGTGGATATTCTACTTTAATGTCTCTTTTAGCTATTGATCAAAACACTAAGGAACAAGATTCGGATCATTGCTTGCTCACATGTATAGAACCATTTGAAAACAAATGGCTTGCAAACCTTCCAATTCAATTAATAAAAGAAAAAGTTGAGGATGTATCGATGGATTTGTTTATGAATCTTACTGAAAACGACATATTGTTCATTGACTCATCTCATATTATCAAACCTGAAGGAGATGTCTTGCATGAAATATTTCAGATTCTCCCAACACTTAATAAGGGTGTTATTGTTCACATACACGACATTTTTACACCGATGCACTATCCTATGGAATGGGTTAATTCGAATTTTCGGTTTTGGAATGAACAATACCTCCTTGAAGCTTTTTTGATGAACAACGATCAGTTCAAAATTGTTTGCGCCATGAATTACTTAAGGCTCAATTTTCCGACCGAATTATTTGGTTGCTGTCCTATTCTTGCCAATGATAAAGATCAGAGACCAGGTTCATTTTGGATTCAAAAAATCAAATAGGATGAGAGCATTTTTTTTGATCGGATTCATTGCTGTCATTTTTGAATCATTCTCTCAATCTATCCCCGTCGGGTTTCCAATCTATGAAGAGTCATTGAGAAGACAACAACTATTAGATACTAGTGATTATCAATCGCATGCGATTAGACCAATTCAAACTCAGAACGAATTATTAGTTAATGAAAAGGACACAATAATTATGGATAGAGAACTTGCTTCTTTTTTTAATAGAAAAGCAATGTTGAAATTATTGCCATTCCAGATTCAAAGTCAATTCAATAGTCATCACCCTTATCCCAGATATGATGGATCTATGGTTCCTGGTGGTGGTTTCCAATTCTCTATTAGCCCAGGAGTCTATGGTAAATTGGCCTTTTTTTCATTTCAATTAAAACCGGAGTATTTATACAGTCAGAATAAGAATTATCACGGATTCCCTACATTAACAGAAGAAGAAGAGGCTATTTGGCCCAATAAAAGAAGATGGCCCAATCGTTACAGGTGGTGGAATCGTGCTGATATACCTGAACAATATGGAGAAGAGCCTTTGAATAAAATTTATTGGGGTCAGTCATTCGCTCAAGTTTCAATTGGAAAATTTGCGTTTAAGGCATCTACAGAAAATCTATGGTGGGGACCCGGGAAGTACAACAGCCTCTTGATGACGAATAATGCAAAGGGGTTTCCACATTTAAGCCTAAATACAACTTCACCAGTCAATACACCCATTGGATCTTTTGAATTTCAGTTGATTGCTGGAAAGTTGGAAAACTCTGGGTTTGTACCACCAGATACATCAATTGCAGTGAATGAAACTCAATTATATGATCCTAAAATAGATGATGATAGGTTGTTGAATGGCATTGCACTTTCATATCAGCCAAAATGGGTGAAAGGACTTTATGTTGGTGTAATTTCTACCATTCAACAATACAGGCAAAGCGCTAGAGAAAATGGTCGCTATCTACCTATTTTCTCAGACTTGTTCGGTAATCAGGGATTGGCTAGTGATACTACGATATGGGATAAAAAGTCATCAATATTCTTGAGGTGGACAATGCCTAAAAGTGAATTTTATTTTGAGTATGGCAGAAACAATGATTCTTGGAGTTGGTCTCAATTGACACAAGCACCACAGACAAACGCTGCATACATATTGGGTTTCAGCAAACTATTGGCATTAAGGAAACCCAATCGGTATTTAGAATTTAATCTGGAATTATCAACGCTGCAGCAACCCGCCGATTATATCATTGCCATAAACGAGCCTAACAGCTGGTATTTGCATGAAACAGTGCGACATGGATATACCAACAATGGAGAGTCATTGGGTCACAGGGCAGGCCCAGGAGGAAGTATGCAACTATTGGAGGTGAATTGGATAAATAGTCTGAATAAAATTGGAGTTCGTTTTGAACGATTGGTTCACAATAACGATTACTATTATCTCACTCACCATGGTTCAAACGGGGGAGTCTTTTGGAAATATTGGATTGATTACAGCTTGTCTCTTGAGATCAACAAGGCATACAAGCATTTTCTGATTAACTTAAGTGTGCAAGGAACGAAATCCATCAACTATCAGTGGCAGGTAGATCCTGACGCTGCAGTTTTTGAACAGGGAACTCAACAGGACGAATTAAATTTAAATGCTTTTTTGAATCTTGCCTACCTATTTTAAGACTCAATCAAGTTTTTGAAAAGGCGATAATACTGCTTTGTTACATAATCCCATTTGTACTTTTCAGTAACTCCTTGAGGGGCCTTTGTTCGCATCCTCGTTACTTCATCCTTTCTTTGATCCCAATGATTGATTTCATCGCAAATGCTTTTCTCATCCTTTTCAAAGAATGTCCCATACGTCCCATTTTGAAGCATTTCTTTATTAAAGGGTGTATTTAGGGCCAAAATAGCGCACCCATAACCTAATGCTTCAATCATTGTCGGATTTGTTCCCCCATATTCATGTCCATGAACATACATGTAAGCGTTTTCAAACAATTCGGCTACCTCGTTTCTATTGTCAATATGACCTGTTACAATTATTCTTTCACCTGTTTTGGCCAAGGATTTAATACTTTCTACATAAGGGTCTTTATATGGTACTCCTCCAATTATTACTAACTTCTTCTTTGTTGAGGATTTCAGGAAGCCCTGTGCAATGAGTGCAGAATTATTGTCAGGAATCAAACGACCAACGATCAGAAAGTATTCATTTGCTTTCAACCCTCTTTTTTCAATCAAGTTAGTAGAAGTTGTTTTTTTTGGAGTAGGTGCTCCATAAGCTATTACTGTAGAGTCACTCCTGAATTTTTCAAGGTATACTCTTCTCATTTCTTCGGCATCACTCACTATATGATCGTAAAATTTGGTAGCCATGCGTGCTGCGAAATAGAAATAGCGAGCGCCTAAGCCTCTCCATTTAGGTCTCAACCACTCTAACCCATCCACATTTATGACAGTTTTTTTTCCAAATAACTTAGGTAGCCAACCAAAGGGGCCATTTGCAGAATTTACTACAAACAATATATCGTGCTTTCCGAAACAGGAATGAAGAATAGAAAGAAAAGAGTGAGTCAATTGACTGAATACCTTAGATTCGATGGCTGGGGTATACACTAAATTTATTCCATTTAGTTTTTTGGGTCGTTCCATAAAAAGTCCCCGATGACAATAGACGGTCAATTCAACACCATAGTTTTTGACCAATCTTTCAGACAATTCTTTTATGAAAGACTCATACCCTCCATAATGGCTGGGATAGCCCCTTACACCTATTATAGCTACTTTCACAAAAATTTCTCGTTTTGGTCAATGAATTTGAAAATCTACAAATGGATGTCGATCCTAATTATTACAATTTGGCGAAGTTAGTTACAATGCTATTGGAATATTAACTAATGCCTAACAAAATCAAAAGAATAATAGAGAATCCAAACAATTTGATGTGAAAAACAATAACCCACACTATAATAAAATTTACTTTTGGCATAAAAAGTTGCTAGAACTTCCGTTTTGAAAATATTACAAATCAACAAATACCACTATTTACGAGGAGGATCGGATAAAGTGTATTTAGAAACCTCCAAACTACTACAGAAAAATGGTCACGACATAATTCATTTTAGTACTGTTAACCCTAAAAATGAATTTTCCCCTACAGCATCTTACTTTGTAAAAGACCCAGATTTTTTGGGTCAAAATCTATTTATGAAAATTAAGTCCTCATTCAGATATATTTACTCTTATGAGGCGAAAAGAAAGTTGACGAAATTGATTGAGGATCACAGACCTGAAATTGCACATCTTCACATTTTTTTTGGAGAATTGTCACTTTCGATTTTGTCTGTATTAAGAAAACATAAAATTCCTGTGGTGATGACATTGCATGATTTTAAGCTTTTATGTCCAATTTATTCTTTATACGATCAAAACAATTCTATTTGTGAAAAATGTGCGAAAGGTAATCTTCTGCATTGCATTCAAAAAAAATGTAACAAGGGTAGTTATGCATATAGTACATTAGCTAGTCTTGAAAGTTATGTAAGAGAGTTGTGGTATTCATACGATAAACACATTGATCACTTTTTAGCGGTGTCAAAATTTTCCATGTATAAACATTTAGAATATCGGGATGATATTGCTGATAAAATTAGCTGCCTGCACAATTTTATTGAGTATTCCTCCTCTTCAATCACGCATGGTCATGAGAGTTATTATTGTTATTTCGGCCGAATGTCTCGAGAGAAGGGACTAATGACTCTAGTAAAGGCTTTTGAGGAAAATGGACTTGAATTAAAATTGGCCGGTGATGGTCCATATAGGCAAGAGTTGGAACAGTATTGTCAACACAATTCAATTCGGAACATAACTTTTGTAGGACATCAATCGGGTAAAGCTCTGGAACATTTAGTCGGTCAGGCTAAATTTTCTATCGTTCCCTCTGAATGTTATGAAAGCTTCGGGCTCGTAGTAGTTGAGAGCATGCGTTTTGGCACTCCTGTGATTGCATCAAATATTGGGGCAATTTCGGAGCTGGTTGAGCATCAACATACGGGATTTCTTTTTACCTCTGGGCAATTTAATTCTATGCAGCAAGCAATTATGTTAGCAGATTCACAAAGTATTGATTCGTATCAAGAATTGAGCGAAAATTGTATACAGTTTGTGAATAAGTTCAATTCTCAAAACCATTATACTTCGCTAATGAGAACCTATGAGGAAGTTGTAAATAGAAACCGTGAGTCACATCCATAATATCACAAATTGAGAACAATACATACTATTCTTATTTCCTATAATGGCTTATGACTATGTGTTCCAGTTTTTCTATAAATCCATTTTTAGTAAACATCAAAACTCTCTTTTTCCCTTCTTCTATTAATTGGGTTCTAAGTTCTGGATTTTGAACCATTGAAATCATTTTATCCGCAAGATCTAAATGATCTAACGTTTTAAAAGAAATAACAGCATTCTGACCAATTTCTGTCAAGGCACCACTGTCTGATACGATAACAGGTGTGTCATGTCTCATAGCTTCCAAAATTGGAATTCCAAAGCCTTCATCAAGTGAAGGAAAGACATACATTTCGGCTTTGGCATATAATTGACTCAGCGTTTTATCATCGATGTAACCTGGTAACAGCACCCTATGTTTAAGGCCACGTACGGCAATTAGTTCTTTAATATTTTCGAAATCATCGTTCTCATGATCCCATGAGCGGCCACCAGCCAGAACTAGTTTATACCCCTTAATTTGATGATCAAAATGTTCAAATGCTTTGACCAAAGTTGCAAGATTCTTTCTTTTATCAAAGTATCCAACATGGAGAATATATTTTCCGGAAGTCAAACCAAATTCTTTTAGTGTCGGCAACATATTAGGTTCCGTATGTCGATGAACTCCATGGTATTGATAAAGTATTTCAATAGGTATTTTACTTGGAATATAAGGTCGAATTTTTTCTTTAGAATAAAAGGAAGTAGTCAATACAGTCGCATTATTTTTTATGCCCATTAGTAATGAAGACAGAGTGAATTTCAACCAATGTATCCCATAATTCTCAGGGTTATTCCACAGAAAAGCATCATGAATGACGGCTACTTTAAAAATTCCAAATGTAAATGTAGGGGCAATAAAATCTGGACATATGATAGTATCAACCCTGTAGAAAAGAGCAACAATTGGAAGAATGAACTGCTTCCAGGTAAAAAGGAGAGAATGAAAAAGATATCTTTTCCATTTTGGTAACTCTCCTTTGAAAAAAGTAGTGTTAAGCCATCCCAAATTCGGAAATAGAATGAATCGGATTGGCATGGAGGGTCGTTGATTATAAACTTGAGCCGCTTCGCAGAGGCCATTTGTATAGGATTTTATTCCAGTGATTGTGTATAAAAGTGGAGTTGTATCAATTAAAACATGGATTTGACGTTTACCCATTGTTAAGTATTTGAACTATTTTTTCCAAAATGGATACATTCCCTTATCTAACTCAAACCGATCCCATTCAAAACGTTCTCTAGCTGGTAACGTTTTGGCCCACGCCCACATTTGTTTTAAACCTACAGACAAATCGGTATTATCTTGATATCCTAATAATTTGACGGATTTCTCATGTGTTGAATACGCTAAGTTAACTTCATGTCTGGGAGACAGGCATTCAATTTTTGATCCTCCGACAATTTGAGCTAGCAAATGGGCCGCTTCCAAAATGGTCGTCTCTTCGATTCCTCCGAGATTTATTATTTCATTTTTTGCCATTTTTGATGTCGCGGCCATCCATAATGGCGACAAGCAATCATCAATATAGCTAAAAGCTCTTTTTTGATTCCCTTCTCCAAATACAGTTAAAGGTTGATTTATAAGTTTTTGATACATCCAAATACCAAGCACATTTCTGTATTTGTCCCAAATATTTTGATTTATTCCATAAACATTGTGAGGTCGAATGATGCAAAATTCTAATCCATGTTGTTCATTTGCCACTTTTATGTCCATTTCACAAGCATACTTGGCGACTCCATAGGGATCAACTGGAGCGGGTAAATCAGACTCTGCAAATGGTGGTTTACCACTTCCATATACAGCCATTGAAGAGGTAAAAACCAATCTTTTTATTTCAGACTTAATAGAGTAATTAATGACATTGGCTGTCGCTACAAGGTTATTTTGGTAATTGAATCGTCTAATAAATGGACTCAGACCTTCAGCAGCATAAGCCGCAAAATGATAAACATAATCTATTTTCTTCCCTTTCAATAATTCACTCAAATTACAATCTATTAGGTCAGCTTTAATAAATTCTACACCATCAGGAATAAAATCTTTATGGCCACCACTCAGATTATCTATTCCAACAATGTGATATTCAGGCCTATTCTGCAAGATCCATTCTGCCATCCTACTTCCCATTAAGCCAGCTACACCTGTAATTAATATTGCATTCATTTAATCTAATGTTTTATTCTTGTGAAAATTGCCTAGACCATCTTTAAACCCTAGTAGTAACATTTTTGCTTTTTCGAATCGCAACCTAAAAAGAAAATAGGCAAGGTAAATACTAATTTTTGCAAAAAAGTAAATGGCTACCGTTGGCAAGTGATACCACTGACAATACCTACGGATTATGAAAATTTGATTTCGAATATTCAAATGGTGGAAAGATGGTTTCAAATAACCATCTCTAGTTTTGTTTACTCTTTTTTGGGAAACACCAGCAATATGATAAATTTTGGTTTTTGGAAAGTAAACAAGCTTTAGCCCGGCTTGGGCTACACGAAAGGACCAATCCACGTCTTCGTAGTAGATAAAGAATTGTTCATCCAACAATCCCACTTTTTCTATTACACTTTTTCGAATGAGAATACAACATCCTGTTATCCAAGGCACCTTCTTTATTTTATTATACGCTGGATTATCTTTTTTGCCTTCACCATAAGTATGGGTTTCTCCACTAAAAGGGTTGAATTTAGTACCACCGTTCCAAATTATTGACCGATCATGATTAAAGTATATTTTTGGTTGAATTGCGCCTACTTCATCATTCTGCTCCAAAAATTGAACCATCGGTGCAACGAAATCTTCATCAAATAGCGTGTCATTATTCAATAGCATGACATATTCATAACCCTTGTCAAGGCAGTACCTAATTCCTAAATTATTTCCTCCTGCAAATCCAACATTGGTTGGACTTTCTATGATTGTAATATTGGGAAACTTCGCTTTTATACAAACTACCGAATCGTCAGAAGAGCCATTATCCACCACAATTATGGAATAATTCATTCCTTGTTTTACAAAATCCATGAGGCAATTACATGTGACCTCACTGCTATTCCAGTTTAAGATAATGATTCCAATAGACTCGTGATTCATGGTACGGATTAAGAAAATGCTAAACTCAATGAGTGGTTTGAAAATCGGTGCGTTTGTATAAAAAAAGAATTAGTAGGCCTTGTCATTTCCTCGTATCAATGACCATGATGTTAACCAAATGATCCTCAAATCGAGAATCAAAGACCAATTTTTGACATAAAATCTGTCCAGTTTCACTCTGCCACTGATATCATTGAAGGTTGCTGTTTCACCCCTAAATCCTTTTGCCTGAGCCAGGCCAGTAATACCTGGTTTCACAGCGTGTCGTTGTACGAATCTATCAATCTTTCTTTGAAATTCTTCGTTATGTTTTATGGCATGTGGCCTTGGCCCGACAACAGACATATCTCCACTAAATACGTTTAAAAATTGTGGAAATTCATCAAGGCTTGTTTTCCGGAGAAACGCTCCTAACCGGGTTATTCTATTGTCAGATTTGGTGGCCTGCTTTACAGTAGAATCATTATGTACCACCATGGTTCTAAATTTTAGAATCGTGAATTTTTTATTGTTCAATCCAGTTCGAGATTGCTTAAATAGAATTGGCCCTCTTGATTCCAATTTTATCAGCAATCCGATCAAAGGCAACATCCACCAAAGTAATATCAAGATAATAATGAGTGAAAAAAGTATATCAAACCCTCTCTTAATTATTTTGTTCAGCGGATGATCTAAAGGGATTTCGGTAACATTTACCACCGAAATTGAGCCGTGATTTTGAATGCTGAGGTTAGAAAGTCCAAGCTTACTGAAGTCGCTTATTATCTTGAGTTTAATTAAATTATTCTCAGCAAAATCAATGAGAAATTTGATTTGCTTATTATTCAATACAGGTAAATACGCATAAATAAAATCGATCTTATTCTTTTCAGAATATATTTCTAAGTCCTCCACATTACCAAGTACTTCCTGTCTATTTTCTTCATTATCAAAAAACCCGACAAACTTGTATCCAAAACCTGGGTTACGGGTAAAATAATTTACTAGCTCTTTAGAGGTTTTACTTATTCCCACCACTGCTACTTGTCTGTGGTTGTACCCTTTGGCTCGATATAATCTAATGGCGTAGTACCATAAAATCCGCCAACCTGCTGATAAGAATCCAAAAAACAGATAGGTAAGAACTAACTGATGCCTTGAAAAGTATTCTGGCTTAACCAAAAACCAAATGGCAAAAACCAGCGCCAAGTTTGCAATTAATGCAGTATTAAGTTTGTTTAAGTGATCAATGACCCAGCTTTCTCGATTGGCATTTTGCAGTTTGGCGCTGAAGAATATGAGCACCCACAAAGACACAAGACAAGCATAAAGAACAGCATAGTTTTGACTCAAGTAAATGGTCCCAAACTTGACATAATGGGCAATGAAATATGCAATACTTAAGCTAATAATATCAAAGCAGAGAAAAATGATTGGAATATAACTTGAGTATCGATGATTTGGCATTGTATTAAACAAATCTAGTCATTAAATTCAGTTCACTGTTAATAACATTATTGAACAATTAATAAAATTCCTTTCAGCTGTATACGAGCGGTAAGGGGCACTTTAACTATAGAAAATTATTATAATCAGCACAAATACACTATTTAAATAGCAGACTTGTTAACCGAAACATATTACCTTAAATTTTGTTTTTCACAATCGTAATACCAATCTTGAATAGCTTCCTTCAGTGTATAGCCGTAGTTACCAATAGCCGATTTCAGTTTTTTTCCGGATATGTTGGTAGAGGTCATTAATTTTTTTACTCGGGCTGGGTGAATACCTAATTTCCCCAAGCCAAGAAACTTCAATATTGAAGCGACAAAAAGCAATAAACGACCATTGACGAGCAATCGAGGTGTTTTTTTACCCGTAACAGAAGAAACAACCTTAACAATATCTTCAATGCTGTAAGATGGCTCATAAGCGAAATTAAATAACTCAACCTGGTTTGTCTGCTTGTGAAATAAGTCCCATGAAATTTTCACTAAATCCTTCACATATATCGCCGCTTTCTTAGTGTCTTTTCGACCTGGATAAAAGAATAGGCCTTTTGAAATCGCAGCATTGAGTCTAGTAAAATTCCCATTTTCCCCTTTCCCAAATACAACACCAGGGCGCAATATCATTAGTCTTTTTCCCAAATCATTTGCTGACCATTCACGATGAATATACTCAGCAGTCAATTTAGAGATTCCATACGGCGTGTTTGGAGTCGGAAGAGTTTCTTCTGTTTTATGCTCCTCTGATGCTCCATACGGTGCAATAGAACTTGTGAATAAGATATTTTTTATGCCCGTACGATTTGCAAATTCACAAACAAATTCCGCACCTTTAATATTGGTTTCAAAATATTCGAAATCAGGGTGGCCTGGTGTTCTATGAATAGCTGCAAGATTGATAATAATATCACTAGATGAAAACGCTTCGTTTATCTCAATCTTTTTCCTAACATCTGATATGACCGCATTATCACTTTGTTTGATGTCCACCGAAATCACCATAACATTCTTTTCCTTTAAAAAAATGCGGTAATGTTCACCTATGAAACCAGCACCTCCGAAAATAACAACTTTCATATTGAGATATCAAATAATATGAACTCTAAGTTTTCAATCCCAGTGTTAATAAAATTGTGTTTAGAAACCGCAGGTCCTCGCAAAAAAGTGTTGGGAAGAATCTCAATTCCTTCTTCATCAACTTGACATTTACCCCTTCCAGTAATGAAATATAAATACTCAGTTATCGTAGAGTGTTCTTTTTCTTCACACACTTCTTTAGACTTAAAACTATCAAAAGCGAACTCATTTATACTCGAATTCTCATCAATTCCCTTCAAGAAAACCCGCTTACACTCTGATAGATGCGCAGTCCTTTTTAAAGGAAAATCAGATAAGAACGGATGAATTTTATTTGACATTCTCGCTCTTCTCAATTTCCTCTTTTATCCAATGATAGGTCTTTTCTGCACCAGATTCCAAGCTCATAGAAGGTGCCCAGCCTAATTTTGTCTTAATTAATTTGTTGTCAGAGTTTCTACCTCTGACACCAGTGGGGCCCTTAATATTTTTTATGCCAATGTTCTTGCCTGAGATTCTTATTATCATCTTGGCAAAATCATTAATTGAGATCATTTCTTCAGAACCAATATTAACAGGTCCAGAAAAGTCAGAATTCATCAAGCGAATAATCCCTTCAACGCATTCATCAACAATTAGAAATGATCTAGTTTGCAAACCATCTCCCCATACTTCGATCTCTCCACCGTTTGCCGTTTCGGCAACTTTGCGACATAGTGCTGCAGGTGCTTTTTCTCTTCCTCCATCCCATGTTCCCTGAGGCCCGAAAATGTTATGAAATCTAGCTACTTTCACCTCAATACCGTGATTGCGTTCGTATGTAAGGAATAGACGTTCACTGAATAGTTTCTCCCAACCGTATTCACTATCAGGTGCGGCAGGATAGGCAGAATCTTCAGAGCATTTAGGGTTGTTGGGATCCAGTTGATTGTACTCAGGATACATGCAAGCCGAAGAAGAATAAAATACTTTTTTAATACCCTTGTTTTTAGCCTCTTCCAAAACATTCAAATTGCAAAGTGCACTGTTATGCATTATGTCAGCATCATTATCTCCAGTAAACACGAAACCTGCTCCTCCCATGTCTGCTGCTAATTGATAGATTTCATCTAGATCTTCAGACACCACCTTTTGAACAACACGCATGTCTCTTAAATCACCTATGACAAAATCATCAGCATCACAATTGTCATATTCGTTTTCTTTTAAGTCTACAGCTCTAACCCAATAACCATCTCTTTTAAGCCTTCCGACGAGGTGCCCACCAATAAATCCACCACCTCCACAAACCAATGCCTTTTTCATACTTTCGTTTTAATTTTTAATAGCAAAATTATCACTCCCCTTCATTGATTCATAATCTTTGAAGTATTATTTCAAATCTATCTGCAATGTCGTCAATTTTAAAATTACTTTCAGCGTAATTCCTTGCATTATTACCCAATTCGGCTCTACGGTTCTTATTTCTATATAATTCTTTCAGAAACTGAATGCCCTGATCCACCTTAGAAGAATTTACGGCTAAACCCGAATCATTTTTATTGATGATTCGAGAAGCTAAGTTGTCTTCCGGCCCAATCAAAAGCAAAGGCCTCTGAGCACAGTGATATGTCAAGACTTTTGAGGGTACTGAGAACATACCAGCATCATCTTCCAACAGCGCCAGCAATATATCTGCCATTGAAAGCACTTCAGAGAGTATTTCAAAAGGTTGAAAAGGTAATATTTCAATATTAGTTAATTCTAGTAGTGATATTTGCTCCTTCAGTTCGTCTACTACCTTACCTTCCGAAAAAATAACAATCTTGACATCTTCGAAGTTGGAAAACGCCTCTGAAATATTAATTAAATGATCAGGGTTGTGCTTATAAGCTAGGGTTCCTGTATAGAAAATATTAAATGTTTCAGTATAGTTCGAACTTAACGCCCAATTATTGACAGACTTTTTACGAGCTGGCAAATTTTCTATCGGACTCCAATTTGGGATAACTGAAATGACATTTTCATCTATACCCCATTGACGAAGAATCGGCATGAAATCTTTGGTGATCAATATAATCTCATCAGAATTTTTAAGAATTTTCTTTTCAATGTGTTCAAAATATTTTCCAATAAAGTACCCAATAAGCGGGATTTTTTTAGATAATATTTTTATTGCTGCAACACTGTAAAAATCCTGCATCCAAAAAAACTGCCGTACATCCGTGTTCTTTACGAAATTGTCAATTTGTTGATATGCAGTGAGGGGAGTATTTGCATTTAAAATACAATCTGGTTTAAAGGCTTTAATTTGGCCAATTACCTGATCGCCATAGTATTTTTCCTGTTTATACCTCTGAATAAACGAATACTTCTTAAAACCACCTGGAATTGTAATGCCAATTATATCAAAACTAGAGACATCGTCTGGTTTTTTATTCATTTCACCTCTTGGCGTTATATCAGAGGCATTGTAAAGATGTAAAACTTCCCATCCTCTCTTTGCTAGAATTCTACTCAACTGAACTTGAAAAGGATGACCGGCGTAATCTTGAATTATTATTCTCACAGTTATATATTAATATTCTTGCGTTTCATCGACATTTTTTCGAAATCTTCTGACATCTCATTAGTGTAATACTTTTTCCACTGCTGATCCTTTCCGCTTCTAAATGTATGTGATTTTGTGGGATCTATACTTTTACGCATCTGATCCAGAAGCTGAGACTTTGAATTCGATCTTTTCGAAAAATTCAAATATTTATCGACTAACAGAGTCAAGCATTCTTCTCTTCTCGCACTTATAAAATCTTCATATTTGAAACATATCACATTATCGGAACCTAACCAATCACTATATTTTGCAAAACGTTCACAGACGTTGGGATAATCGATGTTTTTGTCTGGCATTCCATATAGGGACAATTTAACTCTGTCTAAATCCGTTGACAAAGCTCTAAAATGTTTACTCATTTTATGCCATCTGTTCATATTTCCAAGATAATATGCTTCTGAAACTGTAACATCTCTGGCATCTCGAAAAATAAATAAATGGAAACAATTTATTTGGCTAATCGCCTTTTTTACTTCTTCTGAACAATGAATATGCCCACCGACAATTTCACCTGGTAAAATTTTTAAAATACTTTGAGCCATTCTTTTAGGGTCTACCTCTTTAAAACTAAATGAGGGTGTACTGGCCAAAAAATTACCATATTGTGAGTGATCAGGCAACGACTCAACTATTTGCATCAATAAATGTGTCCCACTTTTAGGAAAAGAATTGACGAGAATGGGCGGCCTATTTTCATAGTCTTTTATAGTTACAAAAGGAAGCAGAAAATGCCTCCTTATGTGATTAAGGTATTTGAATCCTTTCTTTGTTATTACATTATCTCGCCAATTCATTTACAAACTGTGTAACTTAATAAATTTTAGTTTCTCACTTCTTCATTCGCCTACCAAAGAAAAACATATTTGAAATTAAAGTATCATTTTTTAATCAGGAGAATTGTCTTTACTGAAAGAAGAAAAAGTAGATTGATTATTATATGAATCATGAAAATATCTCAACTAGTTTATGCTTTGCTTCTTTTCCTTTATCCATCAATTCTTTAAAATTTCCTATAGCATCATTTTTCATTTGAAATCTATAATTGTCATCTAAAAACAACTTTTCGATTTCTTCTGCCATTAATTCTATATTTTCAGTTAGTACTACACCACCGTTCTTTATATCACTATTTATGCAGCCTCTCGAATAAGATACTATTGGAATTCCTCTGGATTGTGCTTCAATCAATACCAATGGCTGAGCTTCATTAAAGTATTTAGTAGGAAATACAAACAAGTCTATTTCTCCAAAAAAAACCTCCTTTTCATTGTTGTAAAGTGCACCTTTATAGACAATACCCTTACCATGTTTTTTCTGCGTCTCTTCTATAAGGCGTTTTGATTCTAAATCACTAAAGGGTCCCCCAATTATTAGTTTTAAGCCCTCTAGTCGAGTAGCTAATATATCATATACAGCGATCATATCAGCGATTCCTTTCGCCAGACTAAGATTACTCAAATGACCAATTGCCAAGCTTTTTGCTGACTTTTGCATTGCTTTCGCCTCTATATCCTTATAATAAGCATAATTTGGCAGAATAGCACTTTTGTAACTTCCGCTGTATAGAGTTCGGAATTTCGCTTGATGACGATCGCATAAAAAAATTTGATAATCATCATGACTCATCAGCCTACATATAGTATTCATTATGATGCTTGAATCATCTACGTACGCGAAGGAATGGTGGTGAATTACACACTTTAATCGCCATAACTTTGACCAAAACACGATTAATAATGTACTCAGCATCCCAATTTTTGCATTGCAAGGTTGATAGCAATGAGTATATCTTTTAACTATTTTAAAATATGGAATTAGAAAAGCCAATCCAAAAGTGAGTAGATTTTTATAGAATCGAAAAAACCATCTACTAGTGATACTTGTTGCTAGATTGTATCGTTTAAAATCAATATCAAGATTCTCAAGTGACTCTGTAAAGAGTTGGTTAATCATGGTCATTCCAGTAACAGGTGGCGGAAAAACCCCAATCACAAGTACCTTACTATTGGATTGCCCAGTCATGATTTTTTTCATATCCGAGTTTTATTAATTCTTTTCCCGCGTAGTGATCAAAAAGTTGTCTCGTTGAGTTTTGAAAAACTTCAGCCCAATCTCCCATAGCTCCATTCCTAATAAAATTCAATTCCTTATCCTTAACCTGATTTTCCGTAATTTTCTTTTGTCGAAAAAAATCATATTCAGAAATGGCATTCTCAATTTTATTTTGATCAATTGTCAAATGAAATAGTTCCTGAAGAACACGATAAATTTCTGGAACAGGAAAAGTTCGCATATCCTCATATTTGGTATGAACTACTGGTTTGTCAATCCACATATTCACAAATTCAGACCAATTAAACCTCGGGTACTTTTGACTTTCAAAAGAGTATTGCAAAAACGAATCTATATTGTTCTTAATGTCATGATAATCACGGAAGTTCAAGGCTTTCCTAACTGTCCTTACATGATTATAGTTGCCAAATTGATTTGGGAATAGGCAATGGTAATACCATGATACTGTCAGATCCCTTCCATCTCTCCATACACATAACACGTTCTCAAAGTTTTTTTGGTACGCGAAGTGTCCATGAATGATGGACTTTTCGATCTTCCTAAATTGATTTCTTGGAAAAGGTAAACCAGTAGAATGTGCCAACAATTGCCCAACCCAAGTCCCTCCGCTTTTCGGGTATTCGTTTACAATATACAGTGGTAATAGTTCGGACAAGAACTTGACCATTAAATGCCGTTGCAAACCTTGAAGTCTCGGAATTAAACTATTCATGTGAGTATATCGTTACCACTTATTGAGGTACTCTATCTCAGATAATAGAACTCCCTTATGTTTTACTAATTGCTTCCGTAGGGTTTCAAGATCTTTATAATAGTATTCCCTTAGACTGCTTTTTAATTTTGACAGTTGTTCATAGTCATTTCCTTTTTTTTCTAAAATATTCGTAAGTATTTCTGCCAATTTAAATGTGACTTTTGAGTTAGGGAATAACCTTTGAAATTTAAGTATTAAATTACTAGATGATGTTTTTTTAGGTCTGCGATTTATTACTGATGGCCGATAACTTTGATCCGCTAGATCAATGAACTTAAAAATATTATGTAAAAAAATATCTGGTGAAATACTGAGTTCATCGTATAGACATATCCCAATCTGATTATGCTCAAAATGATCAAGTAAAAATTGAACTTGGTCAGAATATTTTCCTCTGTCTAAAATGTCTTTCAATTTTGCATTGTCTGTTCTATTGCATAACGCGTCTTCAAACTGTTGTTCTATTGGCTCAGATGTAACTAGCGACTTTCTTTGATACCAATAAAAAGCCGAAATTGCTCGTTCAACTGGGTTTCTCAAGCATAAAATAACTTTAACATCAGTAAAATTTTCTTTTAGTTCTTTCAAGGCCTCTTTATCCTTAATGTATTCCACGGACACGTCACCTTTTACTTTAGCAGAATTATCGAATTGATTCCAAAACCAGCTTTCCCCTAACTTCCTAAAATTTTCTCCCCCAAAATAATTGATCTCATATTTATTGTTTTTCAACGAAATTTCTGGATGATTCTTTAAACATTCGTAAATCCAGGTGGTCGCACTTTTTTGTACGCCCACAACTACAAAATCTAGTTTTGTTATTTTATCCAAGTTTCCTCATTTTCATTTTTGTCATTCCCAAAACTGCCTTTTGAAAAAAAGTCAATCACTTCGTTATACCAATATTTTCTCATAAATGGTTTTTCTGCAATCAAGAAAAACACTGAGCTTAGAATAATAATTGGTATAAACATCAACAGCATCTGAAGCGCTAAGTTACTCATATATTGCTCAGGGTTGAAAAACAATATCGTAAATCTTCCGATTATCGAAATGAGCAATATATATATCGAATAACACCACTCGTCTATTAATCTTTTCTAATTTAAAAACAAGGACAACTCTTTGAATTCGAAATCATTTTGATCCCAAATCCGCTTATCAAGAACCGACCCATCATAAGGTTCACTGAAGGAAACAAAGTAACCACGATGGTCAGTTATAGCAAGATAATTCATTAAAGGTTATCACGCATAATTGATTATGGAATAGAAGAAGGTCAACATTGGTTTGTTGTGCAAGAGCCATAACTTTGTCCACATTCAGAATGCTACTAATTAGTATCGCTGCGTATCAGCCTATTGAGTCGCCTAAAAAGCAAACCTTTTCGTATCTGTTTTCACCTATTGTTTGTCTAACATTATAAACCAATGTGTCAATTCGATCAATTTGAGTATCCCCACTCTGAGATACCACGCCTGGCTACAACCTTGAAAAAAGAATTAAAATATGTACGTATTCCTTTATGGATTTTATAGAGTATCCTAATTATTTTTGAAGAATGGTAATAATAAGCGTAATCCTGTATTTGATCTCATGATATTCAATTCATTTCCTTTTTTATTTTTTATAACAACTTTTATTATTATTTACTATTCCGTCAAATCAAAAAACATCAAGGTTTGGTTATGTCTAGTTGGTAGTTACTTTTTTTATAGCTGGTGGGACTGGCGATTTCTCTCTTTAATACTACTTTCAACGGCAATCGATTTTAATATTGGAATACTTATTAGAAAATATCCTTGGAAGAAAAAAGTTTTTCTCTTAATCAGCATAATCGCAAACCTTGGAATTTTAGCTACTTTCAAATACTTGAATTTTTTTATCTCCAGTTTTCAAGACATCAATATGCTTCTCGGTTTCCAAACTTCTGTTCAGACTCTAAACATAATTCTACCTGTAGGAGTTTCGTTTTATACATTTCAAACATTGAGTTATACTATTGATATTTATAGAGGAAATTTGAAACCTGAAACCTCTTATCTGAATTTTTCTACTTTTGTCGCTTTTTTTCCTCAGCTAGTTGCTGGTCCAATAGTAAGAGCATCACATTTTCTTCCCCAACTAAGAAAAAACCATATTTTTAATGGACACAACTTTATATCGGGCATCAGATTAATAGCAGTAGGTTTTTTCAAAAAAATCGTCATCGCAGATTCGGCTGCTTTGATTATTGACCGGGCATTTGAACTACCCGAAAGCTATTCATCAATAAATTTAATTATTGTGATAATACTTTATGCCATTCAAATTTACTGCGATTTCTCAGGTTATTCAGACATTGCTATAGGTGTTGCAAGGCTACTAGGCTATCATTTCCCTATGAATTTCAATTTTCCGTATTTCGCCAAAAATTTCAGTGACTTCTGGAGTCGTTGGCACATTTCTTTATCAAGCTGGCTAAAGGACTATTTATATATATCAATAGGAGGAAACAGAAAAGGCCAATTTAGTACCTATATTAATCTCATGGTTACCATGATTCTTGGAGGCCTGTGGCATGGTGCTAGTTGGAATTTCATTGTATGGGGATTATTACATGGCTTATATCTCATTTTCCAAAGACTTTTTGCCATACCCTTCAATCGAATTCGATTTGAATTCAACTATATTACCAAGCAAGCTCTATTACTAATGTCCATATTAATTACATTTTCATTGACTTGCTTCGCTTGGATCTTTTTTCGTAGTCAAAATTTTGAGCAAGCTATGACTATAATACATAGAATATTTAGCTTTAATGACCTATCAATAGGATCAATTAAACACAAAGTGATTACATTAAAAATTGTAGTTCTAGCGGTAGGCTTTATGGTTAGCGAAATTGTCTTATTTAGACAGAAGTCAAATCTTATTATTACCGAAATTCCAGCTCGAGCTATACAAACAGCAATACTTTTGTGGCTCATAATCTTATTTGGAACATATTCATCAAATCAATTCATATATTTTCAATTCTAGATATGTTAAAAATCACAAAATTCCTTTTAATTTTTACGGTGTTTTTTTGGGGAGGTCAATACTTGCTTGTTCTGATTTTGAACCATGTCAAGATTAACAGCGAATTTCGATATTCTAGAATGTTCTTCGACCAAATAGATAGTGATATTTTAATTCTGGGTAATTCCAGAGGTGTACATTCGTTCTATTCACCAATGACAGATTCTCTTTATAGGATTAGTTCATTTAATTTATCTTACAACGGAATGGATCGAGAACTGTTTATACCAATATTGAATGATTACATTTCTAATCAATCTAACACCAAAATTGTTTTGTTAGAACTAAGCGCTTTTCTCAATATTGGTGATATAGAACAAAAGAATTCTGTTATAAATCAATTCAATTTGTACTGGAAAAATTCAAAAGCAATTAAGACATTAATAAACGACAAGTTTCCTGACAACAATATATTCAACAATATATTTCCTTTGTACCAGTATAATAATGAACTATTTATGAGGTGCCTGGCATTTTTCAATAAGTCCGACCAGCGACAAGAAGTGACTAAAAGCATCAGTACAACCATGCTTAACAAAACGCTTGAATTAGATAATATTGATATTTCCATAGACATTTCTGCGCTCTCCAAATTAAAGTTTTGGGAAGATCACTGCGCTCGAAAGAAAAATATCAAGGTTGTGTATTTCTATGCGCCATACCTACCAGTTTACCACGATAAAATGAAGAATTGGGAATTAGTTATAAAAAGTACCGAAAAAGTTTTACAGAAACCTGTTATAGATCTAACATCAGCGATACAGTCTGAAAATATGTTCGCAGACCGTTTACATTTAAACAAATTAGGTAAAGTTCAAACAACCAGGTTCCTAGTTGATTCAATTTATTCCTCGCGATAAAATTTATGATCGAACAACTGCCATGCAAGACCTTGAGAAACCCGGAAATATTTTTGCCAAAAGGATCAACAATGGATGAAGCAAACTAAACCGATCAAAGAAAGGAACTCTAATAAAATCTGTCGGATACTCAAGAACATCTAATTCAAGTATATTTTCCAAAAAATTTCGCCAGTGAGCTTGATCCCAAGTTTGAACATGTCCGAGATTAACCCTGTAATTTCGGAAAAAACTTAACATAATGTTGTCAGGTCTAACTGGGTTTGGAACTGCTAATATCAAAACACCATCTGAATTTAAAAGTGACTTTAATCCAACAATTGTATCATAAGGACGCTTAACGTGTTCAAGTACATGAGATAAAATTATTACATCATAACTTTTCCTATTATTATCGACAAACAGGTCCTCAACATCTTTAATCAAAAAAGATTCTTCTACAGGTACTTTTTCAGCAACAAGATTAAGGCAATTTTGGTCAATATCTGCCGCTGATATAACTGCCCCACCAATACGCCGATTTATTTCAACGAGAAGGTTTCCTGCACCGCAACCAACATCTAGTATTTTCGCGTCATTTGAAGAATACTTTTCCACTAGGTTGGCAACTATCTTATGGTATGGTTTTGTTTGTAAGCTGTAACTCACATGTATGTTTTTATCGATCATTTAAATAATTTTATGTGTTTGTTATATTTTTTTTATCACACTATAGAATGCAAAAAATAGTGCTAATGCTGTCCAATCTATCATCGTAAAGCTTCCATTGTCACCAGAAACCATTGCTCTAAATAGAGGTAAAATTGGGAGCGCCATTATCCAAAACGGCTTGAATCCAAATTCATGATTATTGAGTTTGATTAATTTCAAATACAATGTGAATGCTGTAAAGACTATTGAAAAATATAGTCCTACAGAAGTCAATAATCCTAGCAAACCCATTTCATACCAAGACCCTAGAAATAAATTGTGATTTTCAATAATTCGGCCGTTCGGTGCTGTTATATTAGAACCCAACCCTTGTCCAATAAAAACAGTTGTCTCCAGTTTTTCTATTGAATTTTGCACGAGACTTGTCCTATCATCATTAGCTAAGGCCAATAATCGGCTTGCAAGCATATCAAAAGCTGGAACTAAATAATCTACGGAAACTATAATAAAAAATGAAAACAATACAATGGCAATATTGAAGTACACCATTTTCCATAAAGTGAGTCTGATTTTAATAGGTTTATGAGAATAGAAGCCAATATTTACGATTACAATTATGAGAAACCAGATAATTATGTTTGATCTACTCAGGCTAGAAATTGTTAAAAAGGATGTCAAAAAGATCATCAAAGAATATAAGTAAAAGTTCATTTTCTGCTTTAGGACATTAAATATTACAAAAAACAGAATGAATGCACCGACTATTGTATTTCGGAGACTCAGGTTTACGTCATGAAATCCATTTGTTGTCTCATTTTCAAAAAACTGAAACTTAAATAGTGTCCCATAAACATCCCACCTCAATGCAACAGAGTCTCCACCAATAAAAGTCAGCACATATTCAATGAGAAAAGACTTGCCCTGACTTTGAAACGCGTAAGTCGCCAGAACTATAAAAAAAACAACCCCTAAAGATGAAGAAACCACAAATAAATGTAGTTTATTTCGACGTATGGCCCAGAAGAAGAGTGCCCTTAACAACAAAAAATTTACGAACGACATAATATATCTTACGAAGCTCATAAAGTTCGTTGTTATACCTTGTTGCAAGTGCCAAACATTCGAAATTAGCATAGTGCATATATATGATAGCATGAAGAACAGAAATAATCGTTCAAAAGTACTTTCAGGCAATATGCTATTTCTAAAATCCTTAGATAAGGATAGCAAAAGGAAAAGCAAAAAAAGAGAAATATGCAATGATTTAAATAAAAAAGGACCAAACTTGAACAGTACAATCCATTGAGGCACAATCGTACATAGAGTAAAAAATAACACGAACGATTTAATGTGATCAATATAATTAATTTTATCAAGTTGCATTGTTAGAAGATTTTATTAGCCAATCACGCTTAATAAAAGGAAAATAAAATGTCAAAATGCCGGTTCTTTTAAACGTATACAATGTGCAAATTATATTTTTCAATAAATTAGCGAGCAAAGACATTACAGCCAGAGCATAGATGCCATAAATCGGAATAATGATTAAACCAATAAGAAAATTAAACACCAATATTAAAGCAGATATATTTTGAAAAGGTTTCTGAAGGTTTGTCATAAGCATAAAACTTGAGTTGACACCTGTCAGGCAATTAAACACTTCTCCTCCAAGTATGATTATTAGAACCATTTTATAATTTTTTATACCCGGATCAAAATAATAGAGAATGTAATCACTGCAGAAAATAAGACCAACAATTATTGGAATTCCGATTATACTTATCAATTTGTTGGAGCGATGTATAATTCTTATCAATTTATTATTGTCGTTATTGGAATATGCTTTGGCTATCTGAGTTGTGGCTATACTATTTACAGCGAATAGAGAAATTGATGAAAAAGTCGATATCCTATAACAGATATCAAAAATTCCAAGTTCGGCACTGCTAAGGTAAAACCCTCCCATAATTGTGTTGACCCAAACCAAGGCTTGCTTGGCTAATAAAGAAACCATAATTGGTAAAGAAATTGCCAATATTTCTCGATTGGAAGGACATATATTCGAATCTTTGTATTTTAATGATGGTAACAGAGAAAGCGTGGAGCCAATAGCCACTATGATTAGACCAAGGACAAATCCAAAAACTATTAAAAGAGGGTTAGATGGAAATAGTAAAGATAAAAACGCAATTATTATGCCTCCGATCAAAAACCTACCAAGAGTTTCTAAAAAATTGGAGACAAGATAATTTTTCAACCCTCTAAAAATACCAGCATTTATTCGGGTAAGACTATATGGTAAAATACCAATCAACATCCATTTAATAAAGGGGTAGTGCTTTTGGCCGTCCTTAAAAAACAACGAGAATTCATTCGAAAATAAGGCACCAAGCAGTGATACACATAATATGAAAGGAATAAGAAAAATAAAGATTCTCCTATACATGCCAAGCCGATTCAAAGGCCCTGCATAATACTTTATTACTGACACATTTACGCCTAATAAAAGAATAAGACTACTGATTTGCAATAAGGTAAGACTTAGAGAAAATGAACCCCAGACATCCGTTCCATAATTGCGTGTAATTAACAACACAAATAAGTAGCTCACTATAAATCCAAGTACACGAATACCGAAAGATAAGGCCCCGTAATAAAACAGCTCGCCTTTATCATTCTTTCTATGAAAATTAGATAAAAAATGTCGCAAATTAGATTAGCCTTTTAACGATCACTAAACTTACTCCTATAAAGCCACCCATAAACATGAAAAAAACGAGTATCAGTACAGTCTTGGGTTCTGACTTTTTCTGTGGAATCTTAATTGGTTCAATTTCACTAAAAAATGGCGTCTTTCCTTTAATTTCAAAGTCAACCTCTTCTATTTGTTGAACCACATTCTGATAACTGGCAAACGCTAAGTCGTACTCTGATTTGAGAACTTGTTCTTCAAACTTGCGCTTTGAACTAACGACATCTCTATTTCTATCCATAAATATAGAAAGCACTGCACTCGCTTCTTCATAATTATTTTTAACATCTGTCAATCGTTGATCCAGATAATCCCTCTTTTCTAAACTCTGCTGTACATTCAGCTTCAAAATATATTCTTTGAGATAAAACAATGTCTTTTCAGTTATCTGAGCACAAGCCACGGGATCTTGCAACTTAACAGAAACCAATAACAAGCCCGTAGATAAATCGGACTCAACATTTATCCTTTCTCGTAAATCTTCAATAAATTCGATCTCTTCAGAAGATAAAGAAATATATCTATCGAATTGATCGTCTTCATCGTCTTCATCATCACTCATTATAAAACCTATTACATCACCAGGGGTACTTAATAGTTTGTCTATTAAAGAATATCGATGGTCATTAAGGTAGTAATTATAGACTGTCTGCTCTTTACCTAAAAGTCTAAAGAAGCAAGAGTCATACAATACGTCTCTAAGAAATACAGTGCTATTTACTATACTCGGGTAGATTTGGTCAGAAACTAAAACTTCTTCAGTAATACCTCCCAAATTAATTCCTGCAGCTCCGGCTAACCCAGATAAATTACCCAAGTTTGAGGATTCTTTTGAGGCCTGAATAACTGATGTTTGGACTTTAAATTCTGCTGGAGTTGTTAATGCCAATACAAGTCCAATTAGAAAAAACGCTGACACAAAGTAGAGGATCGTAAACTTCTTCGAAACAAGTTCTTCAATTAGTTCATTTAACGTTATTTCCTCATTCATGCTATTGCTTGCCTTTTTTAACCACAGAATTTTTTAAAACAACAACTAATTAGCTAATCTGTCAATAATCAATGTCATACTTAAAATCGCAGGAGTAATTGCAATGACTTCTTGAGCACTCATTTTTGAACGTTCAGACCGAACAGGAATTGCAATTTCAAAACTTGGTTTAATTTTCAGATAATTTTTAAATAATAAGAAATTCCTGGTTTGTTTAGAAAAAATATTGGGATATATCACATAGGCTTTAGCCCTTTTAGCTAATTCGATCAAATCGATTTCGTCTTCTGCTATGTTTTTATATTCGCTCATAGCTTTATTTAACCAATTGCTGAATAATTAACGCCAAGGTAGCCACGCTTGTTGAAATAGCAATCCAGGCTTGAGCAGACATTGGCTGGGGATCTGGTTTTTTTGGTATTACGATCTCCGATCCGGGCTCTATTTTTGGATAATTTCTGAAAAATAAGAAATTTTTAGTTTGTGCAGAAGAACCATTTGGATAGATGACATAGGCTTTAGTCTTTTTGGCCATTTGATCAAAACCCCCAGATTGGGAGATGTACTTCTTAAAACCATTGGATGCATCATAACGGATATTACTGGGATACAATACTTCACCTCTAATCCTAACCGTTTGAAATTGACGGGGCATACTTATAATATCTCCTGCACGAAGTGTTAAATCATACTTGGAGCCTGGATTTTTCATAGCCGCTTCGATATCTAAACCAATGAATTCCTGCTGCCTAAAAATTTCGTTTTCATTGGAGAATAAAGTGTCTTTCTTGAAAATACTGGTTAAATCTTCTTTTCTAATTTTGGAAGCCTCTTTTAATACATCTTCACTATTTCCTTTATAATATTCAGACCTTCTGATCAGGGTTGCTCCTTGAGGATATGCAAGTTCGCTTATCCCACCTGCTCGCTGCAGTACAGAGGAAATTCTTTCATTTTTTTTCTCCAAAGAATACTTCCCTGGGTATTGAACCTCACCTTCAATGGTGATTACCTCTTGTTCACTATAAAAAGGACTTTTTCGTATAGATACCATATCATAGGGTTCTAATTTGAATTTTGAGTCCTGGTTATTGAGTTTTAAATCTTTGCTGATGTTGAAATTAAAAATAGTAGCAGAGCTGATGGCGTCTTTGGTACTGTCAGGATTGATGCGTCGAGCGACTTCTACAAAGGATTTTGAAGCTGATTCTTTGAATCCTCCCGCAAGATAGATAAGATCTTCTACAGTCAATCCATCTACATAAACATGTTCACCAGGGCGCAACACTTCCCCTTGTACCGTTATTTTGTATTTCTCTCTTAAATCATAAATAGATTGAAATTTGACCACATCGTTATTTTTCAAATCTAAATCAAATGAACCATCCATTAATTGCTGAGGATCAAACGCAATGCTGGACAAAGAAAAGTCATCTTTTTGACGAACGATAATAGCTCTTTCGATAAATATATCTCCTCGATAGCCATCTGCTAATTTCAATAATTCAGAAAGCTTTAGTCCTTCTGTCAATTCGTATTCACCTGCGTTGAGAACTGGTCCTTCAATAGTTACTCTATTTTTAAATTCACCTGATATTTTATTGACGAAAATTTCGTCTCCATTTTTTAATTCCAAAGATGCTAGGCTATCCTTTTTTACTGATTTTACTACTTTGAAATTTCCTTCTATTCTTCTCAAACTTAAAACACCGTCGTAGGCATTTTCTGTAAAACCACCTGTATACAGTAGTAAATCTTCCATTGTTTCTCCATCTAACAACTCAAAATAGGCTGGGTTTTTAACTTCACCGTCTAAAGCTATTCTACTTTGATAGCCTCTAACTATGATGACATCTTGATCTTGTAGTGTAATGTTTTCACCTGTGCCTTTGATCAATAGTGCATACGCATCTAGCGTAGATATAAGTTTTTTATTGCGAAAGATCTCTATTTGTCTAAGTGTTCCTTTGTCTGTTGGTCCTCCAGCACTGTACAGCGCATTGAACGCTGTTCCAAATGAGGACAAAGTATAAGTTCCTGGTTTCATGACTGCTCCAATGACATGAATATTGATCGATCGAATTTGACCCAACGAGACATCAGCACTGGATCCCCTTCCGATTGAACTAAATATCTTTTTTAATCTTGAGATGATCTTGCTTTTCGCTTTTTCAATGGTTAGACCCGAAAGGTAAATTGGGCCTAAAATTGGCACTCTGATAGCACCTTCTGGTGATATTACCAATTGATAAGACTGTTCAGAAATCCCCCATATGTCAATGATAATTTCATCTCCGGCACCTAGCACATAATTAGTAGGTGTTGGTATGTTCAGATCCGTCTCGAAGTTCAGGTTGCTGTTTTGAAAGAAATCTTGCCCAAAGACTTGTAATCCTTCTGGAATTTCAGCGGACATTTCTAATATGTTTTCAAAAGGATCAAAAGCAAATCTCTTTTCTTCAACAATGGGATCAAGATCTACTGGTGAGAACCTCATTCGATCTAAATCGGTATCAGACCCTGGTTGTGGCGAGGATGATCCTACAGATTGCATCCGAGACTTCAATTTTTGTATTTGTATTTGATCCATCCCACGGGACTGTGCCAGCATGATCAGTTGATCTTCGGAATACCCACTGGATTCAACTTGTTCAACCAATTTTTTGATTTGATCATCAGAGAGTTCGTCGACGTTGATGTTACTAATATCTTGAAGGTTGATATCTGAAGATTGGGCAGATATTTCTACAGACAAACCAATAAATATGAAACTAATAATGTAAAAAAGAAGAGAAAATTTCTTCATCAGATATTTTTAATTTTGGCGCAAGTTATAAAAATCTTATGGATGACTTACAAAACGATTTATATTTTTAGTGTTATGGATTCTTCTTTTCAAGGTAGGCCTTGTCTATATATTCATATAACAGGCCACCCCCTTCAACTAAAAATAATATCAAGGGTTGACCTACCAATTGATTGAAGAGCGCATAGGTGACAGTGCCAGCAACCATTAAACCTGTGAATTTAAAGATTACAGTTATCACGCCTAAGCCTACAATTGAAACAGTCAATATTATCATTAAGGATCTCTTTAAAAGGAAAGACTCTTTAAACAAAAAATGGATTAACCCGAAGTGCAACAACAAATAGGTGCCAAAATAAAAGATCATCCCTAATCCATATTCTACAGAACAATCATTTGCTATGAATGCCAAACTTCGCTCCAATTCTTGATAATCAATACCAATTAGCTCTATTAAGAATGACAATGGAACTGTGTAAAACATTGAAACATGGAACTTGAAAATTCCAGTGAAAACAATTAAACCAACAAATATTATGACAGACAACTTTCTAGGGTTCATAATCTATTGAAGGTGTTTCTTTGCAATAACAGAGTATCTTTCTATCCAGTGTTTCCAGACGATAAACACAAAAGCATAAACTAATAAGGCATAAGTGTATTTGTGGTTTATGTCAAACGTTGCTCTAAAGTAGTTGTAGTTTAGTGCTAACGTAATTTCTCTCAGGATATTTATTAACTCGATAGCTATGCTACCAAAAATGCCGTAGACTATTTTTGATTTCAAATTCCCTGGAAAGCAAATTAAGAAACCGAGAAATAATGCTACTAATTCTAGCCCGTTGCAACCGTTAGCGACTTTGACAGATTGAATCTCATTTATGTAAATAACATTATCTATGGATGAAGAGTCAAAGCCTAATAGAGTTAAGCCAAATACGCTACTAGCTGTGACCCATTCTGTTAAGGTATTGTCTATGGTTTCGTTTGGTTTAATAAACCCATGATAAGCAATTTGCCAAACAACGAAAACAATGGCTGCTTTTATCAAAAATGTTTTAATTAATACTTTTTTATCAATTTTCATTTAGCCTCAGTTGTCAGGTTAATCAATACAAAATTAATTCATTTTAAAATGAAAAAATAAGTACGGATAAAGGCGTTAAAAAGCTAGAGACAAGAAACCAAAAAATGTGGGTTCAATAGGTCTTCTTTATTATATGCCACGGCATTTTTGGAACCTTTTTGATTGACTGAACCTCCAGCTTCTTCAACAACCGCTTGAGCTGCCGCAGTATCCCATTCCATCGTAGGCGCAAATCGAGGATATACATCTGCTGTTCCTTCTGCTACTGCCAAAAGTTTTAGTGAGCTCCCCATACTTACTATTTCAGGAGAAATTAATTTATCCATGAATTGTTGCGTTTCGTCATTAAGGTGAGAACGAGAAGCAACTACTTTTATTCCTTTTTCTGTCAACTTTTTTCTGTTAACGGTTAATGGTTTACTACTTTCTGTAGTTTCTATAAATGCTCCGTTGTTTTGGCTAGCAAAATATAGTTTTCCTGTAACCGGAACTTGTACCACACCTAATATGGACTTACCTTCATGAATTAACCCGATGTTAACTGTAAATTCTCCGTTTTTTTTAATGAATTCTTTGGTGCCATCCAAAGGATCGATCATCCAAAAATATTCCCAGGTTTTTCTTTCGGCATATGGAATTACTGCCCCTTCTTCGCTCAAGATCGGAAGATTAGTTTTTTCCAATTCCGCGACAATTGCATTATGAGAAGCTTTATCCGCCTTTGTCAATGGAGAATTGTCTGATTTAGCCTCTACCGAAAAATCGTCTGTTTCGTAAATCTTCAATATTTCTACAGCTGCTTTTTGTGCAGCAATTTTTGCTATTTGTAAGAGTGGTTTTAATTCCATAATATAGACATATGTTTTGCAGCCAGTTATTAGTGTCTAAATGACGAAATGCCAAAAAACCAATAACCCAAAGCTTCTTATACAATCATTCCGGCAGCAACAGTTTCGTTAGTCCCTTCATGCACGAGGACCAGGCTTCCTGTCACTCTATTTTTAGAATAAGAGTCTGCTAACAATGGTTTGGTTGTTCTCAATGTCATTTTACAAATGTCATTTGCTTTAATGTCTTTGTCCTCTTCATTTCGGTGTAGCGTACTGATATCAAGCTTATAACTTATGTCTTTGATCATTGCTTTTGCATCTGATGTTGTATGACGCAAAATATATTTAGCTCTTGGCTTAGGGCCATTCACATTCAACCAACAAACCATTGCCTCAATATCCTGAATTGGCTCGGGTTTATTATTAGTTCTTACAATCATGTCACCTCTTCCAACATCGATCTCATCTTCTAATTGAATAGTAACGGACATTGGTGCAAATGCCTCTTCGATTTCTCCATCAAAAGTATCAATTGACTTGATTTTAGAACTAAATCCTGAAGGCATCACAGTAACTTCATCTCCTGCTCTAAAGACACCACTAGCAATACGGCCAGCATATCCTCTGTAGTCGTGGTACTTGTCATTTTTAGGTCGAATGACGTTTTGAACTGGGAATCTACAATCAATGTGATTGTGATCACTGCCTATATGGATGTTCTCCAAAGTATAAAGAAGGGTCGATCCTTCGTACCAAGGCATGTTTTCACTTCTATTTACTACGTTGTCCCCGTTAAGAGCAGAAATAGGAATAAACCTAACATCCTTGACTTCTAGTTTTGAAGCAAATGCTTCGTATTCTTCCTTGATCTTCTCAAAAGTATCTTGACTATAATCCACCAAGTCCATTTTGTTGACACACACGATTACGTGAGGTATTTTTAACAAAGAAGCAATGATCGAATGTCTTTGGGTTTGCTCAATTACTCCTTTTCTAGCATCAACCAATAGCAATGCACAGTTGGCAGTAGAAGCGCCCGTCACCATATTTCTTGTGTACTGAATGTGACCTGGAGTATCAGCTATAATGAACTTTCTTTTTGGAGTAGCGAAGTATCTGTATGCAACGTCAATAGTTATTCCTTGCTCTCTTTCGTCCTTAAGGCCATCAGTCAAAAGCGCTAAATCAGTATGCTCAAGACCTTTTCTTTCACTTGATTTAGCCACTTGCTCCATTTGATCAGCAAATATGGACTTTGAATCAAATAGTAACCTTCCGATCAATGTACTTTTTCCATCATCCACACTACCAGCAGTGGTGAAGCGAAGAAGTTCCATGTTTAAGTAACCTTTGTTATCGTGTTTTTCGATTTCTGTACTCATCTTATAAATGTTCTCTAATCAACGAAATTCTAAAAATACCCTTGCTTCTTTCTATCTTCCATAGAGGTTTCAGATCTCTTATCATCCTCTCTATTTCCACGCTCAGTTTGTCTTGCAGAAGCTACTTCGTCGACAATTTTTTCTAACGTATCAGCATCAGATTCATCACCACCAGTAATAGTGATATCACCCAATGTTCTAAATCTAATTTTCTTAGTTACAATTTCTTCATCATCAGCAATTGTAATGAAATCAGAAACTGGCAACCATGTGTTGCTTCTTCTAATTACTTCCCTTTCGTGAGCGAAATACAAAGAAGGTAATGCAATGTTTTCAGACAAGATATATTGCCATACATCCATTTCAGTCCAGTTACTCAATGGGAAAACTCTAAAGTTTTCTCCTTGATGACATCTTCCGTTGAAGATATTCCACAGCTCTGGTCTTTGATTTTTTGGATCCCACTGACCAAACTCATCTCTGTGAGAGAAGAATCGTTCTTTAGCTCTTGCTTTTTCCTCATCTCTTCTTGCTCCGCCGATACAAGCATCAAATCCATGCTTTTCAATTGTATCTAACAATGTCACAGTCTGGATAGCATTTCTACTAGCGTTCTTTCCTTTCTCTTCGGCAGCAGCTCCTTCATCAATCGATTCTTGAACCGAACCTACAATCAATTTAACGCCTAACTCCTCAACATACTTGTTTCGGAATTCCATTGTCTCAGGAAAGTTGTGACCAGTATCTACATGTACAAATGGGAAAGGAATTTTTGCTGGGAAAAACGCCTTTCTAGCCAAGTGTGCTACACAAATGGAGTCTTTACCTCCAGAAAAAAGTATAGCAGGGTTTTCGAATTGAGCGAAAACCTCACGAAGGATATAGATCGCCTCCGCTTCGAGTTCTTTGATATGCGTAAGATTGTAATTACTCATCTCTTATTTCCTTATTTTTTCTTTTACAACTTTATATATTCTTTCGACACTTTCTTCTACAGAAATTTTATGTGATTCTATCTCAATGTCTGGGTTTACTGGCTCCTCAAATGGAGAATCAATTCCTGTAAAATTCTTTATTTCACCTCTTCTTGCTTTCGCATAAAGACCTTTAACGTCTCTTTTTTCACACTCCTCTAAAGGACAATTGACAAATACCTCTAGGTAATTGTCTGATCCAATAAGCTCTTTGATCTTCTTTCTTTCTTCTTCAAACGGAGTAATGAATGCCGTCAGAACTACAGTGCCTGCATCAACAAACAGCTTAGAAACTTCTGAAATTCTTCTAATGTTCTCAACCCGACTTGCATCTGAAAAATCTAAATCTTTGTTAAGCCCTAATCTGATATTGTCCCCATCAAGGATATAAGTATTTACTCCCTTATTGAATAACTTTTCCTCTAATGAACTAGCAATTGTAGATTTTCCCGAGCCACTCAAGCCAACAAACCAAATTAGAAGAGGCCTGTAACCTTGTTTATTAATCCTATCGGATTGAGTAATGTTGTGACTATGAGGTATAATATTTTCTGTCATGATGATGACTTATTTTTTTCTCTATTGTCTAGCCCTAAATTGATGCGATACCAAGCTTCCTCATGACCATAGTAAAATGCCATTTTTAATACTGACTCTATTATTGCAATCCAAGTTGCTTTTTCCATAGCGTCTTCATGTCCAGCAAAAAATATTAAGGCCAAGATGAAAGTTGTACCAGATGCTACCAGACGCCAAGTAAAAGCTTTCAAAATGTGTCTTAACTTATGTGAAAGCTTTGTGCTTAATTTGAACCATATTCTCTCGTGAACATAGTAAATCAAAATTTTAATAGAAGTCTCAAAAAAAGCTAACCAAGATGCTTTAGCCATTTCGGCTTTCCCAAAAAACAATAGTGTTAATGTAAAAGTCGTAGAAGTTGCTATTACTCTCCATGTAATACTTTTGGTTATATGCCTTATCCTGCTATCCAATATTGATTTGAACTAAGTTGTAATAAAATAATCAGTGATTTATATTTTTCGTTTGTATTGTGTTGAAGGGTATAACTTGGTAAATGAGGCGCAAATCTAGTAAGATATGCCTCAAATTGACAACAATTTTGAAAATTCTAGAGAGAGCCATCTGCTAAATTTTTGGGGAGAATTCCCTTGACGTCATAGATGACTGAATTTCGTTTGATTTGGTTCCAGTCAATATCTTCAAATTTTTTATGTGCTACAGCTAAGATAATTGCACCATAGCTTTCATTGATTTCATCCAATAAATCCAACCCATACTCCTCCTTGACCTCCAATTTGTCAGCCAAAGGGTCATGTACGTTTACATCAATGTTGTACTGTTCAAACTCTGAAATAATGTCAACTACACGAGTATTGCGGACATCAGGGCAATTTTCTTTAAAGGTGATACCTAATACCAGAACTTTAGAATTACTGATATCTATCCTTTTTTGACACATCAGCTTAACTACTTGCTGAGCCACGTAACTGCCCATGTTGTCATTAATTCGTCGACCTGCTAAAATGACTTCTGGTGTATACCCTAGGCTTTCAGCTTTGTGCGTCAAATAATATGGGTCAACACCGATGCAATGACCACCAACTAAGCCTGGTTTGAAAGGAAGAAAATTCCATTTGGTACCGGCAGCTTCAAGTACCTCATGTGTATCAATGTCAATTTTGTTGAAAATTAGGGCAAGCTCGTTGACAAAAGCTATATTAATATCTCGTTGTGAATTTTCAATTACCTTGGCAGCTTCTGCTACCTTAATTGATGATGCTTTATAAGTGCCAGCAGTAATTACACTTTTATAAAAAACATCTATTTCTTCTGCAACCTCTTCATTACTACCACTTGTAACCTTTAATATTTGTTTTACACCTCGATCCTTATCACCTGGATTGATTCTTTCAGGAGAATATCCGCAATGGAAGTTTTGATTGTATTTCAGACTGGAAGTTTTTTCGAGGATGGGAACGCAAATTTCTTCGGTACATCCAGGGTAGACAGTGGATTCATAAACGACAATGTCAGCCTCAGTCAGATATTTTCCAACAAGACAAGAAGCTTTTTCGACTAGACTTAGATCTGGGTTTTTGTTATCATCTATGGGTGTCGGAACAGTAATGATGTATAAGTTGGCATCATTTAGGTCAGACTCAGTACTCGAGAACTTCAAACGAGAAGCAGAATTCAAGTCCTCACTAGATACCTCGTCAGTTCGATCATGTCCATTATTGAGTTCATTAATACGGCTTTGATTGATATCATAGCCAAGCACCTGATACTTTTCAGAAACAGCAACTGCCAATGGCAAGCCCACATACCCCAATCCAATAATGGCTACTTTATGATCTTTCATTGAATCTTTAGACAACCTTATTTTTAAAATATTCTAACGTCGGCTTTAGCCCTTCACTTCGGTGAAATTTCGGTTCCCAACCCAATAATTCTTTAGCTTTGTTGATGTTCGGTTGACGCTGTTTAGGGTCGTCTGTAGGCAATGGCTTATAAATGATTTTAGATTTACTATCCGTCAATTTAAGAATCTCTTCTGCAAATTGGTTAATGGTTATTTCATCAGGATTACCAATGTTGACAGGATCCGCACAATCACTTAAAAGTAAACGATAGATACCTTCCACCAAATCATCCACATAACAAAACGATCTTGTTTGTGAGCCATCTCCAAAAGCCGTCAAATCTTCTCCTCTTAAGGCTTGGCCAATAAAAGCAGGCAATACCCTTCCATCATCCAATCGCATTCTTGGTCCATAAGTGTTAAAAATTCTTACAATTCTGGTTTCAACACCATGGAAAGTGTGATAACCCATCGTAATGGCTTCTTGAAATCTTTTGGCTTCATCATAGACTCCCCTTGGACCAACAGGGTTGACATTTCCCCAATACTCTTCTGTTTGAGGGTGAACTAAGGGATCTCCATATACTTCAGAAGTAGAAGCAATCAACATTCTGGCACTCTTTGCTTTGGCTAATCCCAATAAATTGTGTGTCCCTAGAGAGCCAACTTTCAAAGTCTGAATAGGCATTTTCAAATAATCGATTGGGCTGGCAGGAGAAGCGAAATGCATGATATAATCCAACTCTCCAGCTACATGCACATATTTCGAGACGTCATGATTATGGAATTCAAAACTCTCGTTTGGAAAAAGGTGTTCAATATTGTCCAATGATCCTGTGATGAGATTATCCATTGCAATGACATGGCAACCCTCCTTCAAAAAACGGTCACAAAGATGTGAACCTAGAAAACCAGCCCCTCCTGTAATTAATACTCTTTTTTTAGTCATTGTATTTAAAATTAAAATCTTCTGCCGACAACGGCTTGTAAGTTAAATCCTTATCCGAAAGGACAATTTTTTTATTTTCAATTTCCCAATTAATATCTAAATCTGGATCATCAAATTTAAGCCCTCCTTCATTTCCAGGAGAATAATAGTTGTCAATTGCATAAAAAATTTCAGCTTCTTCTGATAAAACTAAAAACCCGTGTGCAAACCCCTTTGGGATATAAAGTTGATTCTTCTTTTGGTCATCTATTATTTCGGAATAATGTTGGCCATAGGTTGGAGAGCCCTCTCTTATATCAACAATCACATCTTGAATAGTACCATGTGTTACTCCTACAACTTTGGACTGACTCACTGGATCTTTTTGAAAATGTAACCCACGAAGGACCCCTCGAGATGATCTAGAACTATTGAATTGTACAGGAGTAAAATCCACTCCACTTTGACTTTTAAATTTTTCAAGGTTAAACCATTCGAAAAAATAACCACGTTTGTCCTCCAATATTTGAGGTTGAATTCCAAAGGCTCCAATCAAGGGCAATTCATTTACTGTCATGCCTCCATTTTTAAAAGGTTTAATAAATAGTCTCCATATCCACTTTTTCGCAATGGGTTGGCCAATAATGCAAGTTGTTCCGCCGAAATGAATTTCATTTTATAAGCAATTTCTTCAATGCAGCCAATCTTTAAACCTTGCCTTTCTTCGATAGCCTGAACAAAGGTGCCGGCTTGAATTAAAGAACTGAAAGTCCCTGTGTCTAACCAGGCAGTGCCTCGATCCATGACGTTCACATTTAGTTTCCCTTCTTTTAGGTAATGTCTATTTATGTCTGTGATCTCTAACTCTCCTCGATCACTCGGCTTTAGGTTCTTGGCAATATTGACAACTTCATTATTGTAGAAATATAAGCCAGGTACAGCAAAATTTGACTTAGGGTTGTCAGGTTTTTCTTCAATTGACAATGCAACTTGATTCTTATCAAATTCAACTACTCCATACCTTTCTGGGTCCTGAACGCGATAGGCAAAAATGATCCCTCCATTTGGATCATTGCACTCCAATAATTTTTTTGAAAACCCAGAAGCATAGAAAATGTTGTCTCCCAGCACCAATGCAACCTTTTCATTTCCTATAAAATCTTCTCCTAAAATAAATGCTTGAGCTAACCCTTCTGGTTTGTTTTGAACACAGTAAGAAAATTCACACCCAAGATTTTTTCCATCTCCAAGTAGGCTTTCAATTAGTGGGAGGTCTTTCGGCGTTGAAATAATCAGAATATCGCGTATACCAGCAAGCATCAATACGGAAAGAGGATAGTAAATCATAGGCTTGTCGTACACTGGCAAAAGCTGTTTACTCACAACCTTGGTCAAGGGGTGCAACCTAGTACCTAATCCACCAGCCAATACTATTCCCTTCATGATCGATATTGTTTTTTGTAGTAGTTAGCGTATTCGCCAGAGGTCACATGATCGAGCCATTCTTGATTCTCTAAATACCATCCCACTGTTCTTTCCATTCCTTCAGCAAATTGAAGTGATGGTTTCCATCCCAAATCATTGCTAATTTTAGTCGCGTCTATGGCGTATCTAAGATCATGCCCAGCTCTGTCATTAACAAAGGTAATTAACTGTTGAGAAGTTCCTTTAGCCCGTCCTAATTTCCGGTCCATAATGTCACATAATAGCTTTATGACATCAATATTCTTCCACTCATTAAATCCGCCAATATTATAAGTTTCTCCATTTTTACCTTTGTGATAAATGGTTTCAATAGCACGTGCATGATCCACTACAAATAGCCAATCTCTTATGTTTTCACCCTTACCATAAACAGGTAAAGGTTTCTCATTTTTAATATTGTTGATGCAAAGTGGCAAAAGTTTTTCAGGAAACTGATTGGGGCCATAATTGTTGGAGCAGTTAGAAATAACAATTGGCATTTTATAAGTATTGGCATAGGCCCTAACAAAATGGTCCGAACCTGCTTTTGAAGCAGAATATGGTGATTGAGGATCATACGAAGTTGTTTCCAAAAACAAACCATCATCACCCAACGATCCATATACTTCATCCGTTGACACATGATAGAACAATTTTCCTTCAAAATCTCCTTTCCAACTTTCTTTAGCAACATTTAAAAGATTGACTGTTCCAATAACATTTGTCTTGACAAATTGCATTGGATCAGAAATTGATTTATCTACATGTGATTCCGCTGCTAAATGAATGACACCATCAAAATCATACTTTATAAATGCACTTTCAAGGAATTTTTCATCACAAATATCTCCTTTTAAAAAAGTGTAGTTCGAGGCAGATTCTAAATCCTTGATGTTTTCTAGGTTTCCTGCATATGTCAAACTATCCAAGTTGTAAATGTAATAATCTGGATATTTGTTCACGAATAATCGAACAACATGTGAGCCTATAAAACCTGCGCCTCCAGTTATCAAAATATTCCTTCTCAAATCATTCATTTGTAATAGTCTAAATACCAGTCAATAAAACTATTGATGCCTTCTTCTATAGAAGTAGTTGGACGATATTCAATGTTTTCTACTAGATCATCCAAATGTGGTTTTGAAGCAGGGATGTCCCCTAACTGCATTGGAAGGAAATTCATAATAGCCTTTTTTCCCAATTTCTTTTCTATCAATTCTATATAATAAATCAAATCGACCACCTGATCGTTCCCTACATTGAAGACCTGATAAGGAGCAAAACTTTTGTTCGGAGACCTATCCAGTCCATCCCATTTTGGATCTTTGCCAGGGACTTTGTTGATTAATCTCAATATACTTTCACAGACATCATCTACATATGTGAAAGATCGTTGCATCTTACCGTGATTGTATACATCCATTGGTTTTTGCTCCAATATGGCTTTCGTAAATTTAAATAAAGCCATATCGGGACGACCATACGGGCCATAAACAGAAAAGAATCTTAAACCGGTTACGGGTAGATCAAACAATGCAGCATACGAATGTGCAATTAATTCATTCGATTTCTTTGTTGCCGCATAAAGAGAAATCGGATGATCGGTAGAGTCAGTTGGAGTAAAAGGTAAGTTTTTATTCGCTCCATAAACTGAAGCTGAGGAGGCATATAAAAAATGTTTGACTTCAAATTGCTTACTCAACTCAATTAACTTAACAAAGCCAGAGATATTTGAATGAACGTAATCATCTGGGTGTTCTAAGGAATGACGAACTCCAGCTTGAGCAGCAAGGTTTATTACCACATCGATTTCACCTTTTTCAAATACGCTTTTTAGAGACTCCTCAATTAAGTCAATTTTGATAAAGGAGAAATTATCTTCTTTATTCAAAATATCTAATCGAGCATTCTTTAATTCTATGTCGTAGTAATCATTGACATTATCCACACCTATGACTTGAAACCCTTCTTTACATAGTCGCTTACTAAGATGGAAGCCTATAAACCCCGCAACTCCGGTAATTAAAATATTAGAAAATGGTTTTGGCATGGATAGAGCCTTGAAAGTTTCTGCAATGCTAAATCGAAAGCGGCAGGAATCAAAGCAATTAAAAATCAATGTGCTTAGTAAACATGTTGCTTTGGCCTAGATTTGCGGTCAAATGATGCTTGGCAAAGAAATAAAAACCTTGTTATGGAAAGAAATGGTCCTCGAATGGCGACATAAATATGCCATCAACGGCGTACTGCTTTATACATTTTCAACGATTTTCATTTGTTATCTCTCATTCAATGTTTTAAAAGGTGGAATCAATCCATTTTCTTGGAATGCGCTGTTTTGGATCATCATGCTATTCACGGCGGTAAGTGCGATTTCTAAGAGCTTTGTTCAGGAAAGTGCTTATAGGCAGATTTACTACTTTCATTTAGTCTCTCCAGAAGGAATCATTGTATCCAAGATTATTTACAACTCAGGGTTCTTGCTATTACTGGCTTCAATTGGCTATGCTGTTTTTAGTTTAGTGCTTGGAAACCCTGTTGAGGACCAATTGATTTTTGGAGCTGCAGGCATTCTGGCAACTTTAGGATTTTCTATCACATTAACTTTGATGTCTGGTATAGCATCAAAAACATCGAACAATGGTATGTTGATGGCAATACTTTCTTTCCCTGTTGTAATTCCAGTATTACTGATGGTCATCAAAATTTCAAAAAATGCAATTGATGGCATTGCTAGGAGCGAAAGTCAGGACGAAATCCTAACTTTGCTTTCTATTAATATAATCATGGGAGCACTCGCATATATGTTGTTCCCTTATTTATGGAGGAGTTAAATGTTTTCAATTAAAAAAAATTGGTGGAAAGTGTTGAGTGTAGTTTTATTGACCTACACATTACTTGCAGGTATGCTTTGGGATGTCCCTCGATTGCATATTTTGAACGAAACGATTAGAAACCAGTACTTTCATGTTTGCATGTGGTTTGGAATGATTCTCCTTTTGATAGGGTCAATGGTCCATGCAATTAAATATCTTTCCGGACAAAGAATCGAAAATGATATTCGCTCAGATGCTTATGCCAGTATTGGTATTCTCTATGGTATTTTAGGAATCTTAACAGGTATGTTATGGGCAAAATATGCATGGGGAGAATGGTGGAGTGGTGACCCAAAACAAAATGGTGCCGCAATTGCCTTATTGATTTATCTCGCTTATTTTGTATTGCGAGGTTCCTTTGAAGATGAACAGCAAAGAGCTAAAATCAGTGCCGTTTATAATATTTTCGCTTTTTTCGCAATGATACCATTACTTTTCATCCTTCCAAGATTAACTGACTCATTACACCCAGGTAACGGTGGTAATCCAGGTTTTAATTTTTATGACATGGATGGACAATTAAGAATAGTTTTCTATCCCGCAATAATTGGTTGGACTTTATTAGGTGCTTGGATGGCAAGTATCCGAATTAGGTTAGCCGAGATTAAGATTTTAAAAGAAGCTTGAAGTGGGAAGTGGGAAGTGGGAAGATGGAATAAATCTTAGTGAATTGAGAAAAGTGGGTTATTGAATTTAGAATCAAAACTAACTTAAAATGAAAGATGGATTTAAATTTGAAAAATTGATCATTTGGCAAAAGGCCATGGATTTGGGAGAAAAATTGAATACCATTTCAATTGGTTTTCCTGAAAAGGAAAAATTTAATTTAAGTTCTCAGATGCTGCGAGCAGTAGATTCTGTAGCCTTAAATATTTCTGAAGGTTCAATAGGTCAGTCCGCACCGGAGTTTAAAAGGTTTGTTGGTTACGCTGTACGCTCTTTGGCTGAAGTGGTGACCTGTTTACATAAAGCGAATAGAAGAAAATATATATCAAATGATCAGTTTGAGGAAGAATATAACTTTGCGTTCAACTTAATGAACATGATGATAGCATTTAAAAAGAATATCAAATGAAAATAAATATTCCAACTGATAACTTCCCACTTCTAGCTTTCTGGAAAATCATAAATTTTCTAAGAAATGTTCTAGCCATAGCATTGCTTCTGCTTTCACTGAACAGTCACGCCCAAGAGAAATACAAAATCACAGAGAAGGATTACAACAACACTGAAGTTGAAATGGCAGACGTCATGAGACAAAACGGTAAGATTTATGTTGTTGTGGGTGTAATATTCATCATTTTTGCAGGGATTATATTTTATCTAATTCGATTGGATAAAAAAGTAAGTTCCATGGAAAAGGAGTTGAAAATAGAAGGATAGGAAATGAAGAAGTCTCATATTTTTGGAATATTAATCATAGGTGTCGCCATTATGGTCATCATGTCTACAGCAGGTGATGCAAGTACTTATGTCGGCTTTAAAGAAGCACAAGAAATGGCTAGCGATGGTGTTGATAAAAAAATACATGTCGTGGGTCTTTTAAAGAAAAACGAAACTGGTGATGTACTTGGTATTGAGAAATCTCCCGATATGCTGGCTTTCTCATTTGTCTTGGTGGATAATGAAGGACTCGAGCAACGTGTTTATTTCAATGAACCAATGCCGGCAGATTTTCTTCGTTCAGAACAAGTAGTAGTTGTTGGAGCCTATCACGGTGATAAATTTTTAGCTTCCAAAATATTAATGAAATGCCCATCCAAATATCAGGAAGAAACCATCGAAGTGACTGATGTCTAATTGACAAAATAAATGCTACACACATTCATAGGCTCACTGGGTCATTTTCTCATTATCTCTTCTTTCGTTGCGGCTGTTGTTTCAGTCATTGGTTACTATCAATCTGTTCAATCTAATGACTTGAACAAAAAAGAGAGCTGGTTAAAATTTGGAAGAAATATCTTCATTGGTCATGCTCTACTGTCTTTTGGTATTGTTGCCGTTTTATATATCATAATCAACCAAGGTTATTTCGAATATCATTATGCTTATAGTCATAGTTCAGCAATTCTTCCTTTTTACTATCAAGTGTCGGCTTTTTGGGAGGGACAAGAAGGTTCATTCCTTCTTTGGATATTTTGGAATTCAATACTTGGATTGGTACTAATTAAAACTAATAAACAATGGGAAGCACCAGTCATGGGCATTTTTGCTATGGTACAAGCATTCTTATTATCAATGATATTAGGTGTTGTTTTTTGGAATCTTAAAGTTGGAAGTTCCCCTTTCATGCTTTTGAGAGAAGTCATGGACGCTCCAATTTTTAAATCTAACCCAGACTTTATTCCTGAGGACGGCTCAGGTCTCAACCCACTACTTCAAAACTATTGGATGGTCATTCACCCTCCGACTTTATTTCTAGGGTTCGCTACAACACTCATACCATTTGCCTATTGCATGGCCGGGCTTTGGACTGGAAAATTTAGAGAATGGATTCGACCTGCTTTACCTTGGACTTTGTTTTCAGGGGTGGTTTTAGGAATTGGGATTTTAATGGGTGCTTATTGGGCCTATGAGACTTTAAATTTTGGTGGATATTGGAATTGGGATCCTGTCGAAAACGCTGTTTTTGTTCCGTGGTTGATACTAATCGCAGCAATTCACACGATGATAGCGTTTAAGAAAAGCACCGCAGCACTAAAATCGGCGATTATTCTAGCTGTCTCAGGTTTCCTCTTAATCGTGTATTCTACTTTCTTAACGAGAAGTGGAATTTTGGGAGATGCTTCTGTCCATGCATTTACAGATCTGGGTCTCTCAGGTCAACTATTAATTTATCTTTTGTTTTTTGTCTTAGGAACTACGATTGCCATTGTCATGGCATGGAAACACCTAGGTTCAGATGAAAAAGAAGTATCTACTTACTCCCGGGAATTTTGGATATTCATGGGCGCAACAGTATTATGTTTAATGGGGTTTCAAGTAATTATCCCTACTTCCATACCTGTCTGGAATGCAATTGTGGAAGGTTTAGGATTTGAATCCAACTTGGCACCTCCTGTTGATCAAGTTCTTTTTTACACTAAATTCCAAATTTGGGGGGGAGTACTTTTGGCTTTATTATCCGGAACAGGTCAGTTTTTTTGGTGGAATAAAATGGACAAAACCAAACTCAAAGATGAGTTGACTTACCCTGTCCTTCTGACATTACTCGTTAGTTCAGTTGTTCTTTTTGCCTTTTCGATCAGAGATATCAGTTATATCATTTTATTGACAGCTGGTGTTTATTCAATAATTGCTAATGGGAAAATACTTTTGGATCGATGGAAAACTAATATCAATTTATCAGGAGGTGCTATTTCTCATATTGGAATTGCAATGATGTTAATAGGCATTTTGTTTTCTTCAGGTTATTCGAAAATTATCTCAATGAATAACACGGGCCTAGTCTGGCACAAAGAATTTCCGGATGAAATCAATCAAAACAACTTATTACTTTTTCAAAACGAAGCTCGTCAAATGGGTGAATTTTCTCTTCATTATAGGGGTATGAGGAAATTAGTAGAAGGGGTTGATGGATATGTCAATTCTAACAATCTGGCAGCCGTAACCGCCACTCAGGCTTTGGTCACTAAAGATATCTCTGTTAACAAAAAGATCATTTTCCTAAAAGGAGATACTGTAGAATTAATCAACCCTGAGACTAGCTATTTTGAAATAGAATATACCAAATCAAGCGGTGATTCTTTTACCTTATATCCAACCGTACAAATCAATGAGAAAATGGAGATGACAGTATATTCTCCTGATATCAATCGACGACCACTATTTGATTTATACACACACATCAGAACTTTTCCAGATCCAAATGAACCTGCAGAATGGGGAGAAACAAAAGAATATAAAGTCAAAAAGGGAGAGCAGTTTTTCGTCAATGATTATGTTGCGACTTTGACAAAAGTTGAAAGAATTTTTAGTGTAGAAGGTGTAGAATTAGGAGGCTCAGATGTTGCCATTAGAGCAGACATAGAAATTCAGGGTGAATCGCAGAACTACATAGCCTCACCCATCTATGTGATTAAAAACATGGCTGCCGGCATGTTACCATTTACAGTTGACGATTTAGCCGTTCGAATTGCCCTGCTAGAAATAGACCCCAAAAATGACTCTTTTACCTTAGGTGTCAATACCACTCAAAAAGAATGGGTAATTCTTGAAGCTGTAGAAAAACCGTTCATTAATATACTCTGGATAGGCACATTAATTATGGTTTTTGGTTTTGGGATTGCTATCAATCGACGATACAAAGATTTTCAGAAAATGAAAATAAAAGGTCTAGAATAGGTTAGCGATATCTACCCCAACTTATTCCAAATTCATGACCTACACCATTCCACATAAATATTCCATATTTCAATGTCAATCGATTTCCAACTTTGATATATGCTCCAGTCTCCCACATCCATCCAGGAAGTGTCTCACCATCTGCATTTGTTAATAATTCCTCTCCTAATAGCGACATAAATTCTGCTCCTGCACCAGCATATAACCAAACAGGTGCAGCAATCCTTTGTGTTAATCCAATAGAAAATAGTACTCCATATTGACCTGCTGTTCCTGTAGTTGGCTCAATAAGAATTTTTTCATATAAAAGAGTCTTGGTCAATCCGGCAAAACCAATTCCAAAACCACCTCGAGCTGTAATCAAAATGGGTACTTGAATGGATGAATAAGTTTTCGAAGTATTCATTTTTTTTCCTGCTATTTTACTTTTTTTAGACGCCTCCGCTGCATAAAGGCCTGTAGGTTCAGTAATAATATATCCATCAAAAAATTTCTTAGCGATTGCCCATTTCTTTTCATTGAACGCTTTTGTGCCTTCCGTATAATATATCGCGGACAACTCATGCTTAGATTCTATTGAATATTTTCCTGTTGGATATTTTCGCAAATAATTCTCATAATTAGATGCCAAGTTTGTGCTTTTTGCTTTTTGATAGGCAGATTCCTCTTCAAAATCAGCAACATATTCACGAGCCTTTTGGCTACTCGATCCATTTGGAAATTCGTCAAGATATATATTATAGGCCGTGACCGTATTTAATCTATAAGCCCTTTGATATGCTTCTTTATCTAATTGTTCGATTGATAATTTAACCTCCGTTTTTAAGTCTGGGTTAATAGGTTTATATAATAATGCCCTTAATATACTTAGGGAGCCAGTTCTCTCAGCCATCAAATAGACACTTTCATATTTTTCATTTTCTAAACCATCAGAATTCTCTATCAAGACTAACAGTGCATCCATCGATTCTGCATTCTCCGCCACATCAATCGGTGTGTTTCCTTCCAAATTAAAATCAGTACTTATCCCAAGTTGAGTTAACTTCTTTAAAGATGCTTCACTGTTGTTAACCGCACAGAGCATGACAGCTCTTCTTATTGTTAATTGTTTTTCTTCCTTGTTTTGATCCTCAACGTACTTATTCAAAACAATTTGGACAGCATCAGGTTTATCTTGTTGAATAACATAATTTAAAATACTCACATCACGAACTACCAATGTTTTATCCAACTCAGCAGCCATAACTGCATTTAAATATTGGATGTCATTATTTTCAACTGCCGTAATAAAATCTCGTCTTACTTCGTTTCTTAATGTTTCAAGTTTTCTTGCTTTGAAACTGTCTTTGAAATATTGTTCGTCATAATAGCCCGCAACAGTATAATTGCTTAGAGCGAGAATAGGGCTGTTTTTTTCATAGAAGGTTCCAAGTTGATAAAAATTCTCTGCATTGGGTTCAGCTGAAATTGCCGCAGCAGAATAAGCAATTGCAACTTCAAAAAATTCCTCATGACCCGTTCGCTCGTAGATATCATATTTACGTTGGGCAATTTGACGATTTCTTTCAGCCTCAGAAATCAGATTGTTTTGAATAGATCTTGAAGTGGTCTTATAAGGTTTTGGACAATTATTTACCAACCAATTGGAATGGCTCGGACTATAGGTGTTTTGCATGTGATTTTCAAAACATTCCAAATTTTGAGCAAATTCCAAATTGTATTTTTCATCGGTTTCATTTTCTGAGTAAGCTGCAACGGCCATATACTCCTTTCGTGTACTTCTATTTAGTGCTAATGCATCTTTATATATTCGAGACATTTGGGCATTCCTTTGTTTAAGGAGCGCATCTTTTTTTGCTTGAAGCTCCTGTTCTGCTCTTTTGCGTTCAGCTGCTCCCGCCAAATATCCGAGTCCTTGCGTTAAAGCTCCCTGTGTATTTCCAGAGAGTAAACTATTTGCAACATTTATTCCTGTCTTGATGTCAGTCGTTGTATTTTGTTGTCGATAATTACTTTCTATAGATTGTATTTCTCTCATTTTACCATTGAAATCATTCAATAATGCTGTTGGATCAGTGGTTTGAACGAGACCTTGATAGCTGCTTATTGATTTTGAAAGAATTCTGGCCTGTTCTCGACCTACGAACATGGCTTTTTCCGCTTTTTTAAATGTGCCGTAGAACTCTGGGCTATAGGATTTAATATATCTGTCTCTCAGATTATTTAGCTCACTATTCTGAGCTGAAACAGTTGTGATGGTGGAAAATAGACAAAAAGAGAATAGTACAATAACGGTATTATTGAAAAAACGCATAATATTAGAATGTTGGTACAATTAAAAGTTAGCAATGCTAACCTATCTCATGCCAATCAAAGAATCAATGATTTTTGGATATGATTTTTTTATCTTTCAAAAACTCCAAGCAGTTCTTGGAATAATACCATACAAAGAAGTTTAATTGGCCGTTTTTATCATTGGAATGAGCAAAACACAACCAAAATCTCGAGGCAGCCGAACAGTCAAATTTTCATAATCCGATTCAATAATCGGTAAATCGTAAGGTGCTCCTACAGGAGATGCAGGGCTTAAGCGAATATTGGCTGAAGAAGTACTATATGTGCCAAATTCATTGGTAGGATTACTCTCAATATCTTTAATATTTAAATGGTATTCACCTGATTGATTGAAGGTTAGTTCTATACAAGATCGTGTATTACCAAAACCAACATCATTTCCACAGTTGACACGTCCATTGGAAAATTCATTATCACATTCGACCCTGGATAAATCATCAGTAGCTAGCCATTTTCCGAATAAAACAGAGTCGCTTTCTGCATCTCCACAACCTGTGAAAAGGACAATTACGAAAATGAAAGAGGGCAAAAATAGATTCTTCATTGGGATATTAATTAGCACATCCAAAGTTATCGATTAGTCGTCTATTAAAAAACAGAAAAGTATCATTCTTCGATTTTCACTCCTGATGCTACAAATCGAAACTCTTCTTTTGGCTTAGTTATCAAAGCAATTTCATTTTTTCCTTTTCCAGCATCCTCTGCATAATGTTGAAGTTCTGCAACGGAAGTTGTTTTCCTAATGCAGTATCCACTGAAAAGTGCTTTTTTATCTGAAAGCCCTTCCTTTGGAACAAAAAAACCATAGTCTTCGAAAGTAATCCTAAAAGGATCTCCCTTATCTGATCTAACAGTCATCCAACACCCTTTCATTTTACAACTTGATTCAATAATACCAGTGAAAACACCAGAAAGCGAATCATTGGCATTTAACTTTTTTGGTACTTCATTGACAGGGATTATATTTATCTCTTGAAAGTTCTTCCCATATGTTGTGAAACTACTTTTCTGGCTGTAACTGAAATTCCACAGCAGCATCAAGATAAAAAAGGCAACTATTTTTACACTTATGACTTTCATTTTAGATTCAATTTAAGTTTCATAATTCTTTGATAAGAATTTCGAATTGTTTCTTCTTTAATTTCTCCGTTCGAAATATAGCGCATGATAAGGGCATGAATTTCTGAAGGAGTCCGGCGTTCATTTCCCGGAACATTGTTCGCAAATACTAAGATATCAACTCCAGCATTAATCGCCATCTTGATGGATTCTTCAAATCCATAGTTTTTGGAAATCGCATGCATTTGCATATCATCTGAGAATACTACGCCATCGAAACCAAGAACATTTCTCAGGACATCCTTGATGATAATAGGTGAAATAGTTGCTGGGTAACCATTTGGATCCAAGTTTCGATTTACAATATGTGCAGACATTATACAATCTACTTTTCCTGAATCTATCATATATTTATAGGGTAGAATTTCGTTGAACTGCCAAAAATCTGTGACGTCTGCAACACCTAAATGAGTATCGCTCTTTGAGCTTCCATGACCTGGAAAATGCTTTAACGCAGTATATACTCCATTTTCTCGATGAGCAGCGACAACCGCAGAAGCGTGATATGCCACAACATTTGGATCAGCAGAATAACTCCTTTCAATTTTAGCAATAACCGGGTTGTCAGGATTTACTTTAAGATCAACGACAGGCGCAAAATTCACGTTGAATCCAAGGTTTGACAATGTGCTGGCAGTGCTATTTGCATAATAAATTGTGCTATCCAAATTATTTATTTTACCCAAATAATCAGCACTCACCGTTTTTGCAAATCCATATTTGGTTTTAAGTCGATTAACTCTTCCTCCTTCTTCATCAATACTTACTAACAATGGTGTTATAGAAGAAGACTGCATCAACTCTATAGACTTTTTAATTTCTTCAACAGGTTTTTTTGCATTGACATTTTTTTCGAAAAAAATAACTCCTCCAACTTTCCCTTCCCTTATTTCATCCAGTAGCGGATGGTTTTTTTTCATGATTGATTGATCCCCAATGCCAGTCAAAATCATTTGACCTACCATTAGCTCAACACTGATTGAGTCAAGTTCTGAATTAGGGTTTTGTGACCAACCACTAAAAGTCGCTAGATTAATGCAAAGTAGCGTAATAAGACATTTCATATTTGAGCTTTAAATTTGAGGCAAATTAAATAAGTAATTCTGATTAGTTTTGCCGACACGAAAAAAGTACTTTAGATAGTGCTTTTGGCACTTTAAATTTATAGCACTACATTTATTGTTATGCAAATTGAACCAGGTGAATTATTAGCTAAAATAAACGCTCCAGCGGACCTCAAGCAATTTGACGCAGTTCAATTGGCACAGTTGTCACAAGAATTGCGCCAATATATAATTGATACAGTTTCAGTTTATGGAGGACACTTTGGTGCTAGTTTAGGTGTAGTTGAAATGACCATTGCTTTGCATAAGGTTTTCAATACTCCAGTCGATCAATTGATTTGGGATGTTGGGCATCAAGCATATGGGCATAAGATTCTAACGGGTCGACGAGAAGATTTTCACACTAATAGATTTTATCAAGGACTTTCAGGGTTTCCCAAAAGGAAGGAAAGCGAATATGATTCTTTTGGAGTAGGCCATTCTTCGACGTCTATTTCTGCTGCATTAGGAATGGCAGAAGCGTCAAAATACAAAGAAGAGAAAAATAAGCATCATATAGCAGTCATTGGTGATGGAGCGCTCACTGGAGGAATGGCTTTTGAAGCGATGAATCACGCTGGAGTATCGAATTCCAACTTGCTCATTATTCTCAATGACAACTGCATGTCAATTGATCCGAATGTTGGCGCTTTGAGGGATTATCTAACAGACATTACAACATCACATACTTATAATAAACTTCGAGATGAGGCTTGGAAAATCTTAGGAAAGATTAGCAAGTTTGGACCAAACGCTCGTGAAATTGCTTCAAATTTTGAGTCCAGTGTTAAGTCTTTCCTGTTGGATCAAAGCAACCTTTTTGAATCACTAAACTTAAGATATTTTGGGCCAATTGATGGCCATGATCTCAATCACATGGTCAGTGTTCTTCAAGATTTGAAAGACATTCCAGGGCCTAAAATTCTTCATTGCATTACAAAAAAAGGAAAAGGTTATACACTTGCGGAAGAAGACCAAACAAAGTGGCATGCACCTGGAACTTTTGATAAGTTGACTGGAGAAATTCATAAAAAGGTTTACGAAACTGCACAAGCACCAAAATATCAAGATGTTTTTGGTCATACAATCGTTGAATTGGCAGAGAACAACGATAAAATTATGGGGATTACACCGGCCATGCCATCTGGCTCTTCATTGAATATCATGATGAAAGCAATGCCAGAAAGGACTTTCGATGTGGGTATAGCAGAACAACATGCAGTAACTTTTTCCGCGGGCCTAGCAACCCAAGGTTTGGTGCCTTTTTGCAACATATATTCGACCTTCATGCAAAGGTCTTATGACCAAGTTATTCATGATGTCGCCATACAAAATCTGCATGTCGTTTTTTGTTTAGATCGAGCAGGGTTTGCTGGTGCGGATGGACCTACTCATCATGGAAGTTTTGATCTTGCATTTTTTAGGTGCATTCCTAACATGGTTGTCTCTGCACCAATGAATGAAGAAGAATTAAGAAATTTGATGTTTACCGCTCAATTACCAGGAGGGGGACCATTTTCTATTCGATATCCACGAGGGCAAGGTGTAATGCCAAATTGGAAAACACCATTTGAAAAAATAGAAATTGGTAAAGGCAAAGAGATCAATAGCGGTGATGAAATAGCATTCGTAACTATTGGTCATATAGGAAATTACGCTTTGGAAGCTACTGGACTTTTGAAAAAAGATGGAATCGATGCTGGTCATTATGACATGCGATTTGCTAAACCCATCGACGAAGACTTATTGCACACTATTTGCAAAAAATATAAATACATCATCACCATTGAAGATGGCTGTATCCAAGGTGGGTTCGGTTCTGCGGTTCTAGAATTCATGGCTGATAATGATTACCAACGTAAAGTGGTAAGATTAGGAATTCCTGATGAATTCATAGAACATGGTACACAAGCCGAATTACATAAAGAATGTGGTTTTGATGTAGATGGTATCTACCGCGCTGCATTGAAATTACTCGAAGCAACGCCTGCCTAAAAAATGCACATATCTATTTCTGGATCTGGGATTCCAATTGTATTCATTCATGGATATTGTGAGAATTCAACAATCTGGAACTATTTCGAACAAGCGCTTTCAAAAAATTTCCAAGTCGTTTTAATTGATTTACCTGGACACGGTAAAAGTCAATTGCCATCAAATTCTTTTACCATAGATGATATTTCAGATTTAGTACTTGCCTCCTTAGAAGAAAATGGGATAGATGAATTTTTTGTCATTGGTCATTCCTTAGGTGGGTATATTAGTCTTGCATTAGCCGAATTATATCCGGAAAAAATCCTTGGTTTTGGGCTTTTTTCATCTACCACATATGCCGATGATGATGAAAAGAAAATAGCTCGTGATAAAGTAGGAAACTTTATAGCTGAACATGGAGTAGATAAATTTATTGAACCCTTTGTGCCAAATTTGTTTGCCTCATCCAATAGAAAAAGGCTTGCTAAGGAGATTGCTGAATTAAAAGAAATCGGTAAGAAAATTAGCCCTCAATCTATCATAGGATATGCCCAAGCTATGAAAAACAGGCCTGATAGGACTCATTTATTAGCCCATTTTGACAAACCTAAATTCATCATTGGTGGTGACCGGGATATGGCTGTCAAAGAGGAGACTTCTAAAAACATGATTGACCTTCTAGAAAATGGTGAAGGAATAATATTGAAAAATACTGGCCATAACGGATATGTTGAATCGCCTATTGAATCTCTAAGTTTTATTGAGCTTTTTTTGTCAAAGAATTTCTCCTAGTTTCTATTCCGTTCACATTTCACTATCTTGAAAATGTGAAAAATATCAAAATCAAATCAACGTTCCTCTTAGCCATTCTTTGGACTTCATTTTTAATCGGATGTAAGAACGGAACCTCCTCAGAAAATACAGATGATGATCAAAGTATAGCAAGGCCAGAAACTGCAGACATTGATCTGGACAGCATAATCAATCGAGGTTATCTCGTTGCTATATTTGACAATAGCCTTAACAGCATGTTTTTATACCGTGGGCAACCTATGGGTTTCGAATATGAACTAGTCTCCAATTTTGCCTCTTCTTTGGGAGTTGAATTAAAATTCAAAATGACAAGAAGCTTAGATGAAGGGTTTGAAATGTTAAACAACGGAATGGGAGATATATTAGCATACAACCTTACTGTAACTCAAAAAAGAAAAAATATTATTGGTTTTACCGACCCCCAGCATTTAGTGAGCCAAGTCCTTATTCAAAGAAAACCTAAGGAATGGAGAAAAATGAAGCTTCATGAAATTGATCGAAAGCTTATCAAAAATCCTATAGACATGGCGGACATAACGGTTCATGTCAGAAAGGCTTCAGCTTATGCTTCAAGATTAAGAAATTTAGCGGATGAGATTGGTGGAGATATTCGAGTAATAGAAATGGAAGATATGGAAACAGAAGAAATCATAGAAATGGTGGCTTCTGGTGAGATCGAATATACAGTAGCCGATGACAATATTGCTAAGTTACACGCACGGTTCTATCCGCTTTTGGATGTTTCTACGGCGGTCAGCTTACCGCAACAAATTGCTTGGGGCGTTAGAAATAATTCTACATCCTTGACAGAAAAAATCAATGAATGGCAAGCACAAATGAAAAGGACAGCAGATTTTAACGATCTGTATAATAAATACTTTCGCAATTCCAGGGTGCCTCGTGATTTTATCAATAGTGAGTTCCTTTCTAAGGATGGAAATACCATTTCACCATATGATAGTTTGATCAAGCAATATGCTAAAACAATCGATTGGGATTGGAAACTATTGGCTGCCCAAATTTCTAAAGAATCTAAATTTAATCCTGACGCCAAATCCTGGGTAGGTGCAAGAGGGCTTATGCAAGTAATGCCTAAAACAGCGAAGGAATATGGTATCAAAAAATTAACAGACCCCAATCAGAATATCAAGGCTGGAACAATTCACTTAAAATGGTTAGAAGATAGATGGGTCCATTTATCTGATTCATCCGAAAAACTCAAATTTGTTTTAGGTTCATACAATGTGGGTCATGGACACGTTTGGGATGCCGTTCGGCTCACTGAAAAATATGGTGGCAATTCACATTCCTGGGAAGAAGTCTCAAAGTATTTAAGACTAAAATCCAAAGAGAAATATTTTAAAGACCCTGTTGTTCAATATGGTTTTTGCAGAGGGGATGAACCTGCTGATTATGTCATTGACATTTTGTACAGGTATGACAGATACCTTCAATTAAATAATGTCGAGCTCTAGTAGTTTTGAATCATTTTTTTAGTTGAACAATTCGAATTAATTTACAATTATGGACGAACAAATTCATCAACTCTATATTGACTATCTCAAGGTCAGAAAAATCAAAATCCCGGAAGATCAATTCGTTTATTTGACGAAACTGTATCCGGCTTTGCTCATTTGTATGAGTGATGGCGTTTTAGATCGAGAAGAATGGGATGGAATAGTCATGGCTACCAGAGGTTTGGCAGCAGAATTTGTTAAATCTCCAACGGACAACCGAGACATGATTGCTATGTCATTTAGAACTGAAATTCGATATTTAATAGACAATATTGATAAGTGGAAAAAGAAATTTTTAAACTCTTTAGAACATAGTTTAAGAGGTCAACCTTTAGATCAAGAATTTGTAATTGAGACGATGTACCTGTTTGCAAATATTGCTGAGGGTATTTCCGATGAAGAAATAGAAGAGATAAACACTTTAGCGAGAAGGCTTGGTATCGAACGTCAATTATAATATGTTCATTTGATTGTTATACCTCCTCATACGTACTGATCCATGATCCAAGGGTTGGATTGATGCGATGGTCAGCGTAGCTGGTTGAACAAAAATTTCAAAGCAATTTCCATTGATTAAAACTAGGTTCACCCGATATTGATTAAAAAGCGTATCTGCTACTATTGTACCTTGTTCGTAAATATGTTGAATTTTTTCAACCAGTGATTTTCTCAAGAATTCTGAATGTTTCATTTCGATTTTTTCTATTAGGTAATAATCAAAAGTACTTCTTAATACCATAGATTGGTATAGCGCTTTTTCGTAAAAATGAATTTACGAATTGGAAAGAAAACAGAAGCAATATCTTCGATCAATTGAAAAAAACGACTGACCAATGAAGACCTTTTAAAGACTAATTCTTCGATAAAAATTACTTCTAAAAAAAAGTGCCTACCCATGAAGAATGGCAATAATGTTTGTGCTTATATATTAAGAAGATTGCCTATGATTATTAGGCCTATTACCCGGCAATAGGGAGTTTGATTTGGTCCAAATAGAAATTCAAGCGATTCGAATTAAAGTCCAAAGGACAAATTGTTGTAATCGTCAGATGCTTGTGATTGACGAAAACTTCAAGGTAATTTCCCTCTAACAAATAAAGATTGACTTTGTAGTTATAGTATCTGATATCAGTCACAAAAGAGCCTTCTCGATACAAATACTGTATCTGATCATCAAGTGGTAATTTCAAAAACTCCAATTGGCTCATGATTTTCGCTTTACCTAAATATAATTAAAAATCAAGAAAATCTTTTAAGCTCGTGTCAAAAATTAAGTCATATTTCTCCTGTAGGACTTCGTTGAGATGATTGTGATACTCATCGAATGTAGGTAAATCATTATGTTTTCCTCCATGAATAGGTATCAACCTTATCGTCAATGGCGCTTCTTTTCTTAGTCTTACGCTCGAACGATACGGAATCAATTTATCGCTGGTTCCATGAATAATGTAAATAGGACATCTGACATATTTTACCCATATGTCTGTTCGAATATGGTATTTTAAAAGAATGGAAAGTGGAAGAAAGAAAAACCATCTAGATGTTAATTGAGAAAGGCTATAATAAGGAGCGTCGAGAATGAGCATTTTTGGCTTATTTTTAGATGCCAATTTTGCCGCGAATCCAGAACCCATAGATCTTCCGTAAATTATAATCTGATCTTCTTTATACCAGTTTCGGACTTCATTATAAATGTATTGACTGTCTTTGTAAATTGCTTTTTCAGCTCGCTCTCCGGTACTCTTTCCAAACCCACGATAATCAATTATTAAAACTTCAAAATCGTTTCGAGTGAAGTCTTTAGCATATTTACTCCACCCTTTTATACTTCTGGTATTGCCATGAAAATAAATAACAATTCCCTTACTTTCTTTAACCGTAAATCTTAGACCATTTATTCTAACGTTTTCTTCTACTTGAAAAAAGAGTTCTTCAAAAGGTTCTTCGTATTTGTACTCAAAATCTTCAGGTAGTTTTTCTGGATGAAACATGAAATACTCTTGCACAAAATATACAATGATGCATAGCAAAGTATAAGAGGCCAGGCCGATCCATAAATAGCTAATCATAGTTTTCTAAAATAGGGGAATTCAAATATCCATGCAAACTATGATTTGATTAGAAGGAAACATATCTTCAAATAATTCCATATATTTATTATCATATGTCTTCAATAGAAATCATAGATCTAAAGTTCAAAGGACTTGAACATGCGATTGCATCCTATTTAATTCGAACCAACGAAGGCCCCGTTCTCATAGAAACAGGTCCCCATTCGACATTCCCTGTTTTAAAAGAAGAGTTGTCGAAATTAGGATTTAATATAGGAGATATCCGACATGTGTTTTTGACACATATTCATTTGGATCATGCTGGAGCAGCATGGGCCTTTGCTGAAGCTGGTGCGACTATTTACGTTCATCCATTTGGTGCAAAACATATTGCAGATCCTTCCAAACTTATGGCCTCTGCCAAAATGATATACAAAGATCAAATGGACAGTTTGTGGGGTGAAATGAAACCCATTCCCGAGGCACAATTGTCAGAAACAGCCCACGAAGAAATAATCACAATTGGAGATGTTGATATTAAAAGTCATCATACACCTGGTCACGCAAAACATCATATCGCCTGGCAGTTTGAAGATACCATTTTTGCCGGTGATGTTGCAGGAGTAAAAATTGGCAACGGTTTGATTCAGCCTCCTTGTCCTCCTCCCGATATAGATATTGAAGATTGGTTATTGTCAATTGAACTGATAAAAAAAATAAGTCCTACTTCCCTTTATTTGACGCATTATGATAAGATCTTAAGTGTAACTGATCATTTGAGTGATTTAACACGTCAACTAATTGATTGGTCCGAGTTCGTGAAAACCAAATGGGAGCAAGGTCTATCCAATGACGAAATTGAGCCTTTATTTGTAGCGTTTACAAATTCGCAACTAGCAGCAGCAGGTTTGGGAAAATCCACTATTGATCAATATCAAGCAGCGAATCCTTCTTGGATGAGTGTAGCGGGTTTGGTCAGATATTGGAATAAAAAATCCCAAATGTAGCCATATGCAAAACTTTAAAAATGTAATTTTCATTGACATTGAGACGGCATCATCGAAGAGCACTTTCGATGAATTGCCTGAGTCAATGCAAGAATTATGGGTAAAAAAAGCCATGCTCCTTAGCAATGAAGAAGAAATTTCCGCCCAGGAGCTTTACTTTGAAAGAGCTGGTATTTATTCAGAATTTGGAAAAATAATCTGTATCTCACTAGGGTTTATTCATTATGAAGACGGAATACCGCATGCCAGAGTGAAGGCTTTAAAAGCTGAGAATGAAAGAGAGTTATTGACTTCCTTCATTGATTTGCTTTCTAAGTTAGACCCTGAAAAAATTCAGTTATGTGCTCACAATGGAAAAGAATTCGATTTTCCATATCTCTCACGGCGCATACTCATTAATCAATTGAAATTGCCTTATTATTTGGACTTATCGGGGAAGAAACCCTGGGAAATCCAACACCTAGATACAATGCAAATGTGGAAATTTGGAGATTGGAAAAGTTATACTTCATTGAACTTACTTGCACAGGTTTTCGAAATTCCTTCACCCAAAGATGATATCGATGGAAGTGATGTTAATAGAGTGTATTATGAAGAAAATGATTTATCAAGAATTGCGAATTATTGCAACCGAGATGTGTTGACTACTATTCAAGTATTTCTAAGAATGAAGGGACAGGAAATCATTGAAGAGGACAGAATCGAGCTCTTGGAAAATTGATTATCTGTGTTCTGAACCTAACCTTTTAACTTAATAATGAAAAATCAATACGTTCTTGGTCAAATAGTTATTCTATCAACCATCCTATCATTAGGCAGTTGTACATCAAATAATGATGCAAACATTTCACTACCTAAACTGGTCAGTAATGGAATGGTAATTCAGCGGAATTCAGCTGTTAATATCTGGGGTTGGTCTGATCCTAATCAGAAAATAGACCTTGAATTTAATGATGAATCCTACGAAACAACGTCTGATAAGAATGGGAATTGGCTGATAAAATTGAACCATTTATCAGCTGGCGGGCCTTACGACTTGTCGATTAACGATTCTATTTGGGTTCGGGACATATTGGTTGGAGATGTTTGGCTTTGTTCTGGACAATCGAACATGGAATTGAATATGAAAAGAATCAGCCCAGCATATCCAGATGATATTTTGAATGTTGAAAACAAAAAAATTAGGTATTTCCATGTGCCCAGAGTTTACGATTTTAAAACTGAACGTCAAGACTTAGAAGGAGGTCAATGGGTATCAACTTCTTCGGAAAGCATTCAGAATTTTGGTGCCGTTGCATACTATTTCGGAAAAACACTCTATGATAAATATAATGTGCCAATTGGTCTAATCAATGCTGCATTAGGCGGTTCTCCTGTTGAGTCATGGATTAGTGAAGATGCTATTAGATCATTTCCAATTCATTTTGAAGAAGCCCAACGTTTTAAGAGTGATTCTTTGATCAAAACAATACAATTAAACGATGAAGAACGGAGGAACATTTGGTATCAAACTTCAAGTAATAAGGACCAAGGAAACCAAAATCAGAAATGGTCCGAACCCAGTTTGGATGATTCAGACTGGAAAGAAATAGACGTACCGGGTTATTGGGGAGACAATGACCTAGGAGGTCTAAATGGTGTGGTTTGGTACCGAAAAGACATTACGCTGTCTTCAAAAAATATGCAGGATCCAGCAACATTGGTGTTAGGAAGGATTATAGATGCGGATTCCACTTTTGTTAATGGCCAATTTGTTGGTAATGTAACTTACCAATACCCGCCTCGCAGATATTTAATCCCTGATAGTTTACTTAAAAAAGGAAATAACAACATCACGGTCAGGGTTATCAATAATAGAGGACGAGGAGGATTTCTTTTAGATAAAAATTATGAATTGATTTTCAAGAATGAAATACTGGATTTATCAGGAAAATGGAAATACAGACTGGGGGTTGAGATGAACCCTTTAGAGAGACAAACTTTTATTAGATGGAAGCCTGTTGGTTTGTTCAATGGTATGATAAGCCCTCTGCTCAATTATAATATCAAAGGGGCTATTTGGTATCAGGGCGAATCAAATGCGAGTCGTGCGGAAGAGTACGATGAATTATTTCCAGCAATGATTCAAAATTGGAGAGAGAAATGGGGCATAGGGGATTTTCCTTTTTTGTATGTACAGTTAGCTAATTATATGAAGCGCATGGATAATCCAAATGAAAGTAATTGGGCCAGACTAAGAGAATCTCAATCAAAAGCATTGTCAATGACAAATACGGCTATGGCTGTAGCCATTGACTTAGGAGAATGGAATGACATTCACCCTCTTAATAAAAAAGATGTGGGAAAACGATTAGCTCTATCAGCTCAAAAATTAGCGTATAATGAAGATGTTATATTCTCTGGCCCTACCTATAAATCGATGGAAGTAAGAGGGAATCAAATTATTTTGTCATTCGACAATATTGGGAGTGGTATGGTCATAAAAGAAGAACAAGCTTCTTTGAATGAGTTTGCAATAGCTGGAACGGATAAAAAGTATGTTTGGGGTAATGCAAAAATTGTAAATGATCAAGTAATCGTCTGGAATGAAAATATAAAAAACCCGTTGGCAGTCAGGTATGCATGGGCTGATAACCCTGATAAGGCTAATCTATATAATAAAGAAGGTCTTCCTGCATCTCCTTTTCGTACCGATAACTGGTAAAATATGGGATAAGAGTTTTTCTCTGAGTGAAACTTTTAGCAGGAACTATTGTATTGCCAAAACCAAACGACGAATCGTCAATTGATGATTAATTCTATCGATCGTATTTCCCATTCAACATCTGTTATCTTTACCGAAATTAGTCCTGCTCAATGGCAAAAAAGAAAAAAAATAAACGTAAGGAAAGAGAGATAAATCGTACTTCGACTCCACCCGTATTCAAGAGTACTATCAAGGAAATATTTGAGGAAAATCCAAAAGAGTCATTTTCTGTTCGTCAAATATTAAAACGCCTTGGGGTGAGAGACCGGTCAGGGAAAAAGGAGGCGTTAAGCGTTGTATTGGATCTTGAGTATGACGGATACTTACTTCAGCATAGAGATGGTTCTTTTCAAATAAAAGCTGATACCAAAAAAGCAATGCTCTCCGGTCGTGTTGACCATGTTAATTCTCGTTTTGCTTATGTTCTACAAGATGGTGAAGATGAAGATATTTGGGTAAAGACTGATGACTTGTTGAGTGCTATTGACGGTGACCTTGTAGAGGTAGTATTAATTCGAGGAAAAAGACATGGTGCCCGCAGAGAAGGACGAGTTGTCCGGATCGTTGAAAGGAAGAAGAACGAGTTTGTTGGGAAAATAGAAATCATGCCCAAGTATGCTTTTGTAGTACCAGACAGTCGAAAGATTCATATCGATGTCTTCGTCCATCCCGGTAAAACTGGAAAAGCAAAATCTAATGATAAAGTTCTTGTTAAGATTAACCAATGGCATGGAGGCCAAAATAAAAGTCCCATTGGAAAAGTAGTGAAGGTATTGGGACAAGCAGGCGAAAATGAGGCCGAGATTCATTCCATCATGGCAGAATTTGACTTGCCATTTGCTTTTCCAAAAAACGTGGAGCAAGACGCTGAAAAAATTTCACTTGACATTCCAGAAAAAGAGATAAATAAACGTCGCGATATGCGTGGTGTTACAACGTTTACCATTGACCCAGAAGATGCAAAAGATTTTGACGATGCCATTTCTATAGTGCAATTGGAAAATGGGAATTATGAAGTAGGTGTTCATATAGCTGACGTTTCGCATTATGTGAAACCAGAAACCATTTTAGATACAGAAGCTGTTGAAAGAGCAACTTCTGTCTATTTAGTGGATCGCACAATTCCGATGTTGCCAGAAAGATTGTCCAACGGAGTATGTTCCTTACGTCCTAAGGAGGACAAGTTAACATTTGCCGCGGTCTTTGAAATTGATGAAAATGCTAAAGTGAAAAACCAATGGTTCGGGAGAACAGTGATTCATTCAGATCGACGATTTACCTATGAAGAGGCTCAAGAACGCATAGAAAGCAGCGAAGGTGATTTTCAAGAAGAAGTCAATTTGTTGAATGAGCTGTCGAAAAAGATGAAGGTGGATCGATTTAAAAAAGGCGCAATCAATTTCGAAACGGTTGAAGTCAAATTCAAACTAGATGAAAGCGGAAAACCTTTAGGAATAATTCCCAAAGAAAGAAAGGATGCTCATAAACTCGTTGAGGAATTCATGCTTTTAGCCAATAAGAAAGTTGCCGAATTTGTTCATAATCAGAATAAAGGGAAAGATACTTTTGTCTACAGAACTCATGACGATCCAGACCCAGAACGGTTAGATGCCTTTTCAAAATTTGCAGTGAAATTTGGACACAAAGTAAATCTTCATGGAAAAATTCCCGATGAACTGAATGGGTTGATGGAAGAAATAAAAGGAAAACCCGAGCAAAATGTTTTAGAATCACTGGCGATACGCTCAATGTCCAAAGCAGTATATACAACTGATCCAAAAGGGCATTTTGGATTAGCATTTCCTCATTATACGCATTTTACTTCTCCAATCAGAAGGTATCCAGATGTGATGGTGCATCGACTACTCCAGCATTATTTGGACAGAAAAAAATCTCCAAGTCAAGATGAATACAAAGATTTGTGTCGTCACTCTTCTGAAAGAGAAAAAAGAGCTGCCGATGCTGAACGTGCTTCAATCAAATTCAAACAAGTTGAATTCATGCAGTCTGTAGAAGATAAACCTTTCGAAGGGGTTATTTCTGGGGTAACAGAATGGGGAATCTTCGTAGAAATAACTGAAACCAAATGTGAGGGAATGATTCGTGCGGCTAGCCTCAAGGATGATTATTATGAATTCGATGAGAAAAACTATTGCATGATCGGCAAACGGAATAAAAAAATGTTCACCCTTGGAGATAATGTGACGGTCGTTGTAACCGATACCGATATCAATCGGAGAACTATTGACCTTGAGTTTGTAAATGCTAATGACTGATAATATTAAAAGATTTCAAGAAAAGCTCAACGCCGAACTATCGAAAATGCAGTTGGGTGACAATCCCAAAGAGTTGTATGATCCACTAAGGTATACGCTGGACTTGGGAGGAAAAAGGATGAGACCTATTTTGGCTATAATGTCCTACTTGTCCAAAAAAGATAATTGGGAAGACATCATAAGGCCAGCATTGTCCATCGAATTGTTTCACAATTTCACTTTAATTCATGATGACATCATGGATGAAGCTCCTTTACGCAGAGGTATGCCCACGGTGTACAAAAAATGGAATAAAGACATTGCTGTCCTCTCAGGAGATGCCTTGATGATTCTTGCTTATGATTTACTTCTGGAGGCTGAGTACAATGACATCAAGTACTTATTAAAAGTATTCAATCGGTGTGCCCTCGAAGTTTGCGAAGGGCAACAAATGGACATGAATTTTGAAAATATAGATGTTGTTCATGAAGATGAATATATCGAGATGATTCGGTTAAAAACCGCTGTCCTCCTAGGTTATAGCTTAGAATTGGGTGCTCTTCTTTCTGGATTGAATAAGGAAGAAGCAATCCACTTCAGAAATTTCGGAGTTAATATAGGGATTGGATTTCAATTGAAAGATGATCTTCTTGATGTATTTGGAGACCAAGATAAATTTGGAAAGCAAGTAGGTGGTGATATCATTTCAAACAAGAAAACATGGCTGCTTATCAGAGCTTTGGAATTGGCAGAGGGGGAAATAAAAATGAAATTAGAAAATTTGATAATTAATCCTGATTTCGTCCCAAATGAAAAAGTAAAAGCAGTAAAAGAAATCTACACCCAACTGAATATTCAGAAGTTGGCAGAAGAAAAAATGAATGAGTATTTCCAACTAGGATTTCAACAATTGGAAGATTTAAATACTCAAGATCTCAATTTGGAACCACTCAGAATTTTTACCAAAGCATTAATTCAAAGAGATCATTAATTTCCTTTATTACTTCAATAGAAAATAACGAATGTCAATTACTCTAATCATCATTATTGCAACCGTATTGATCAGCATGTCTGCTATGAAAGATCCAGCGCTTCAATACAAGCTAATTATGAATCCCGTTGCTGTAAGGCATGGTCAATGGTATAGAATGGTCACTTCAGGTTTCATCCATTCGAACTGGGCACATCTTGGATTCAATATGATTACTCTATTCTTCTTTGGTCAAAATGTTGAACATATTTTTCAAGCTGTAAAAGGTTCTTCAGGAGGAATTTATTTTGTTGCTTTTTATATTTTGAGCATCATTATTTCAGATCTAGTATCTGTATTCAAGCACAAGGACAATCCAAGGTACAATTCTTTAGGAGCATCTGGAGGAGTCTCAGCAATCGTATTTTCAAGTATTCTATTCTTTCCAACAGAATCTATATGCCTGTACGGCTTTATCTGTTTACCTGGTTTTATTTTAGGAGGAATATATATCGTATATTCCTATTTGAAGGGCCAAAATCTTTCAGATAATGTGAACCATGATGCACACTTATTTGGAGCAGTTTTTGGACTAGTCTTTAGTGTAATGATTGACCCAGGCGTACTGATGCGTTTCGTTCGGCAAATTGCAGAGTGGAATCCTTTTAGTTAAAATTATAAGCTGTAAAAGAATCTGAAAACTCTTCAGGTCTTAAGTTCGGGTTGATCTCTACATTCTTAAATTCATAATGTTCGAATAAGCCCTCATCATCGTATATTTTCATCGAAAGTGGAATTTGTCTTTCTCTGTCTACACATATGGTCATACTTGAGGAATAGTCACTTGGTATTTTGATTATGTCACCTGCTCTTAGACTGCTTGAAAAGCCTAGACCTTTATTTTTTTCCATTATCATGTATTCATTGAGTCTATATTTTGTCGCTATACTGGTTACTGTTTCACCCTTCGAAACAGTGTAATTAATATATTTAAAACCAGGGTTATGAAGCGTAATCATATCACATGAACGACCATTATAGATTGAAATTCCGTCATAAGCAACTATGTCAGTCAGCCTAGTCCTGTACTTATAAAAAATATATTCCATAACTGAAACTATGTAGTCATACCCTCCTTCATGAACCGTATGATGCTGACCTTTTCTCATCAAATCACCCATTGGGTCTAAACGTAAATTGATCCATGGAAATCCATTTGGATTGATCAAGGCTTTGTTTTCTTCTTGTGGATCTGGATATAATATTTCTAAACCGGCATTGGGAGCTATTTCTTGCACATAGATACTATAGGGCTTACGCTGCATTTTTACCTTAGAGTGGTTTTTGACTAATTCACCATCAATGCGTTCAGTTCTAATGAACTCATAAGACATGGTGGAAATACTTTGAGTAGAAGTGAATAATCCTTTGACTTTCTGAATTGCCAAATCTTTTTTGGAATCTGAGAATCCAAAAAGTACAAAAGTTAGTGTTACAATAATCGCAATTCTTTTCATCGTGTTGCCTTTAAAATGAGACAGTCAAAAAATTGACTTCACACATATGACAACAATTCTTCCTTTTTCCCCTATAGTCAGCAGGTTTTAATTATAAAAATACTGAATTGAATTATCATAAAAAAAGGCTTAACAAAGAGTCTATACTTGTAACAAAAAATTCTAAAACAAAAAATACATACGTCATATTACTTTCTGATTGTCAACAGGTTATATTTTGATAACTATCACTCCCTCGGTTGACAGTCATCAGCAATTATCTTGGTTCCAATTCTTAGATTACTTGCACTAATTACTCAATTTCTTTCGTGAATTATTTGTACTAAAATTTTGTAAGAAAATGAATACTATTAAAGCCATTTCTAAAATAACGGCAATCCTATTTTTTGCTGTGTTTGCGTTTAGGTGTGAGGATGACGATCCTGCACAAATTAGTAAGTATACTATCTCTGGAAATGTCACTTATCCAGATTACACTGGAGCTAGTGCTCCGGCCAACGGTGCCATTGTTTATTTAAAGCTAAATGCTACTGAAGCTACTACAGCATTCGACCTTGTAACTGTCGCTGATGTTTCTGGCCAATTTTCATTTGCAGAAATCCCAGATGGTCAACATTTTGTATTTGCAAACTTCGACGATATGAACTCCAATAATCCTGCGGCCAGAACTAGAGGAGTAATGTTTGGAAGCGAAGGAATAATGGTCACCATGGCAGGTGAAAATGTAACTCAAGCCTTGGCTTTAGTCTCTATGGGGCAAAGCAACGCTGTAGCAGTAAATACTAATGAGGGTGGTGATTGGTTTCAAGATTGGAGTCATTCAAACGTAGATTTCGAATTTCCGTATGACGCAGAAAATGCCACATATACCGGTAGATTTTCCGGTTTTGAAATGTATATTGATTTTGACCCTGCAGATTTGGCCAATAGCAGTATACAAGGTACGATAGATGGACTATCTATAAAAACAGATAGCCCAGGGGGTCGAGATGCTCTATATAATAGTGATGGCTCCTTTTGGCAAGATCCTGTAGACAACTCTTATGACCTAGGTTGTGTTTCAGCCTACTTCGGTATTGATGCCATAGATGATACAGATCGCTATATCACATTTGAATCCACATCTATTGAAGCATATGGAGATGGATATTTGGCTACTGGTCCTATGGTTTTTAATGGCAACACAGTTGACATAGAAATGCCATTCAAGTTTATTCCTGGATATCAGGCTGAAAACAGATCAGGCATTCTTACTCAATTTTCTAGTTTCCAGGGCGAGTTTGATTTTGCAGCATTGGATGATTTCGGAATCGCTTCAGGACATGTCGGTGACGCTGACGTTACAGTGAAAATATCATTTCAGGTGACTCAGCCTGTCAATTAAGTTTTAGTTTTTTAGGAGCCGGTGATCACCGGCTCTTTTTTCTCAAATAACCCAATTTTCTATGAGGGTGTTCAATAAAATATCTATTGGTATATTGTCAGCGATCATTTTAAGCTGCACCTATGGTCAAAACCCACCAACGCCATTACCTCCATCTTCTGATGAAACCACTAATTTGGAGGCTGTTTACACAACAAATGAACCCAATACGATCAATGCTCAATATTGGAATACAGCTGATTATATTCAGATTCAACCACAAGAGCAGAGCAAAGGGAACGTGTTTGAAGAAGATGGTCTCCTGAATATGACCGGTTTGTACAATGGTCTTCCCGACTTCAATGATGGTGACAGTTCAGCCATAAGGATCAAAGCTGCATTTGATGATACATATCTCTACATCCTTGCTGAGTGGACGGATCAAACTTATAATATTTCACAATCATCTTGGGTGTACAATGCCGCTAGAGATCCTTATAAACCTACTGAGGATACAGCGGGTTGGACTTCTCAGTTCAACGACGACAATTTTGTTCTTTCTTTCCCGATGGGGGATAACAAAAAAGACATTTGGAAATGGAGTTTTGCCTTATCTGAACCCATAGGTTACGCCATTGATATGGTAAACACTGGCAGCGGTGAAATGGTGGATGATGGTGACATAATATTAATGAGAAATTCAAATGGTTCTGGAAATAGAACGGGACCTGCTTTCGAATGGGATGGTGTAGATCAAGAGATAAACAGACCACTCAGTGAGAATACGACATTTTTGGATCCAGCATTCTATCTGGTAAACAAAACACCTTTCCTAGGAGATGTTGTAATTGGTGAAGTCATTTATCAGGCGGAATGTAGTGAGTGTCATGGTATCACTGGCGATGGACAAGGCTGGGATTGGAATACCAATGAATCACTGCTTAGACCGTCCCTTAATCGAAAATCAAGGACCGTACTTGACGACATTATGGGAAGTGACCATCAAGGAAGTAGACATTGGAACAAACTTGATGATCAAGAGAAAACGGACCTTCTTGCTCGACTCAGAGGTTTTAGTGGGGTTCCAGGTTATTATATTGAAAATGAAAGTGCAAACAGACCAGATGTTCAAGCAGTGAGCTCAGAACCTCTCGGCAGGATCGATTACAATTCAAGATCAAAAGGCAATTATAGCCTTCTTCTTAGAAGAGCGCTGAATACTGGAAAATCCGATGATATTCAATTTGATCTAAGTCAATCAAGCACCTATAATTTCGATGTCTTTCTTACTGACAATGATGACCCTAATCGAGTAGGTTCCGAGGGACATATATTAGAATTTAAACAATGAGGTTATGAAAAAGTATCTACTCATATGCATCCAATATTATCTATTTACTGGGACCGTATTGCTACTGTCAAGTTGTGCCTATGACACTGTTGTCGAACCAGAACCTGAAATTCCAGAAGAAGTCAGTTTTGGTCTCAATGTCATGCCCATATTTGATGCGAAATGTAGTACAACGGGTTGTCATGATCAAGGTGGAATACCTCCTGTGCTTACCTCTGATGTAGCCTGGAGCAATCTAATCAACTTCAATTATGTTAACACGCAAGACCCTCCCACTAGTCTACTTTACGAGAAAATTGATGAAGGAGGAAGCATGGAGACTTTCGCATCCAATACTGACAGAGCCATGATTTTGGCATGGATAGAACAAGGGGCACTTGACAATTAAAACTTTAAAAAAAGAAATCATGAAACGATTATACTCATCATTCAAAAAAACACTTCCGATAATCATGATCTTATTGACATTTGGAGGTGTCTCACTGGCCCAAGAAGAAAATACAGATGCTGAAAAAAAGGAAAAAATTGAGCCAAAAAAGAAAAAAGACAGACCTGTAAGAGCGCCATTTGAGAGCTCCATTTTAATTGATAATCAAACCACGGTTGTCCCTACAAAGAAAACATTACAGATGGAGATTAATCACCGTTTTGGTTCACTCGAAAACGGCGCCAATGATTCTTATGGAATGTGGGCTAATACAAACATTAGATTAGGAATGACCTATTCAATATTGAAGGATGTATCTATTGGAATTGGTGCTACCAAGTTTAATGAAATGATCGACTTCAATGCAAAATACAATTTCATGAAACAAACTAGATCATGGAGTAAACCCGTATCATTGGCTGTGTTTTTCAATGCTGGTTATGACAGCCGAAGAGAAGAAGAAGGTGGCTATTTTGAAAAAGAAGCACACCGACTGTCTTACTACACGTCATTAATTGCAAGTGTAAGAATAAACAAAAAACTATCATTACAGCTATCCCCAAGCATGTCTCACTATAATGCCGTAGACTCCCTTTATTCAAATGATATTTTCGCTATTGCTTTCGACGGGCGATATAAAGTGAGTCCACAAACATCTATTCTATTTCAATACTTCCAACCCCTAAACAAACATGACATTGCAGATAGTGAGGGTGTCTCTTTAAACAACCCAAAACCCAATATTGGATTAGGAGTAGAAATAGCTACAAGTTCACACGCATTCCAAATTTTCTTTTCCAACTACCAATCCATTCAATACCAAAACAATGTATCGAATAACACAAAAGATTTTACTGATGGGTGGGAAGGTTGGCTGATTGGATTTAATATGACACGGTTATGGAACTTATAAAAAAATGAGAACAGTAATTCCACATATCTTCGTTTTAGGCTTAATAGCAGGCTGTATGTCCGTTGTGGTACATGAGGCCAATATCGCGGGAGTAAAACATTTTTATTACGAAATAAACGATAAAGTGGAAAGTCAATTAACGAGACAAATTTCTAATGACTTGGAGAAAATACTGCCACGATTTGACTACATAATTTCTGAGTCTTCAGCTGCCGAAGGCTGGCCATTTTATGGTCAATTGGAACGTGGTTCATTGGTGATGAAATCTGACATGATGCCTCCACATTCTAATGTCAACAGATTATCCCCGATCCATGAATTGGACACAAACTCTATTGACCCAAAGGAGCATATTAAGAAACTGATTATAACAATCAGTCTTTCCCCGAATGGAAAACTCATTGTTTCTAAAGAAAGCTTTCGTCCGAAAAATGATAGCTGGATAGTTTTTTCAATGAAATCGAAATCTGAATTTGATCCAAATGTTGCTGATGTCGCTAGTATATCAGATAAGATATCCAAAACGCTGATTAGATATACTTTCAAATAATTGTATCATGGAAAATAAAAAAAGCAGAAGAAATTTTTTAGCGAATGGTTTAAAAGCTGGTTTGGCAACAGCTGCAGGTGCCTTAACTGCTGCCAATGTATTAGGGAAAGATGATACTAAAACGACCGAATTAGATAATACAAATACAGGAGGTGAAAAAATAAAAGTACTGACCCAAAGTGGAGAATTAATAGAAGTAGACAAACCAAAAGACAATTGCAAAATAAATCCTTGTACTCCAGCAAAAGGAATGGAAGCTCGAAAAGGAATTCCAGGACGTTCATTTGTGATGGTAATAGATTTAGCCAAATGCAAAAACGCGAGAAAATGTGTGGAAGGATGTCAAAAAGGTCATGACCTTTTGCCTAGTCAGGAGTGGATGAAAGTTCATTTAATGAAAGACCATCCGGAAAGCGAGCCCTATTGGTTTCCTAATAATTGTTTCCACTGTGATAATCCTCCTTGTGTTAAGGTTTGCCCAGTTGGCGCTACATTCAAAAGATCCGACAATATTGTTTTAGTTGATGAGGACACATGTATTGGATGCAAATTCTGCATTTCAGCTTGTCCCTACTCAGCCCGGGTATTAAACTGGACACACAAAGAGTCTTACGCCAGTAATGACCCTAATTATTCACCAGAAACCGGAGTTCCTGGACAACATGGTACGGTAAGCAAATGCGATTTTTGTCCTGATAGAGCAAGAGAAGGAAAGTTGCCAGATTGTGCAACAAGCTGTCCCATGGGGGCGATTTATTTTGGAGATAAAAATGAAGACGCTGTAACCAATGGCATAGAAACATTGAAGTTTAAACAGCTTATAAAAGATCGAGTTGGCTATAGATATTTAGAGGAATTAGGAACACAACCAAACGTATTCTATCTACCACCAGTCGATAAAATGTTTCCATATGAGAGAGGTTTAAAAGGTTTGTCTGATAAGAAAAAGGAGAGCATTCTAAAAACGATTGAAGATTAGGAAAATTTAATTTATTGTTATGAATCCGAATCTAGAAACAAAAAAAATATTTGAAAAGCATAAATACTTTATAGAAAAACCCAATTCCAGATGGTATCTGAAGGTTGGTTTTCTTATTCTATTAGTTGCTATAGGTTTATACGCAATGGTATTACAGTTTATCGAAGGTCATTTGATTACTGGGATGAGAGATAATGTAGTGTGGGGAGTTTATATAGTCAATTTTGTATTTGTTCTTGGCTTGTGTTATGCCAGTGCCCTTTTGGCAGGCATATTTCACCTGGGAAAAGTAGAGTGGGCTAAGCCACTACAGAGGATACTGAAATTGATTACAGTAGTCTCATTAATTATCGCACCCTTTTACATTTTATTATGCCTTGGTAGGCCTGAAAGATTATTCAATTTGTTCATATACGGAAGGATTCAGTCTCCCATAATTTGGGATGTAATCGCCATTGTTACAGACCTCATCTTCTGTATAGTATATCTGTATTTAACGTATATAAAGGATTTTGCACTTCTTCGAGATTACTCGTCAGAATTGAATCTAAGTAAATGGCGTAAAAAGGTCTATTCAAAACTGGCCTTGGGTTATCAGAATACACCAGATCAAAAAAAACTATTGAATCAAGCGCTCAATTTGATGGCTGCTATAATTATTCCCACAACCATTATTGCTTATTCATTGCTTGCATGGTTGTTTGGTATGAATCTTAAAGTTGGTTGGCACAGTTCCATATTGGCTCCTTTTTTCATATTATCAGCCATATATTCTGGAACCGCACTTTTGATTTTGATCATGTGGATATTTCGCAAGACGCAAAAATTACATGACACATTTACGGATAACCATTTCAAATATCTTGGTTTTTCACTGCTCGTTTTGTCGCTCTTTTATGGATATTTTTATTTCAGTGATTATATCACTGATTGGTATAATTTGCAAAAAGCACATTCCGTTTTATGGGATAAGTATATTGACTTTTCTCAGTATGGAGGGATGCTATTGATATCCTTATTATTTGTAGCATTCTTACCCTCCCTCATTATCGGAATTCCACAATTCAGGTCAACCAATAGTATTGCCATCACTTCGATATTCGTTTTGTTAGGATTATGGTCTATGCGGTATTTAATGATTGTGCCAGTACTCGAAACACCGTATATACCCATTCAGGATGACCGCATGGATTGGGTGCACTACTCCGCTACATGGGTAGAATGGTCCTTGACTTTGGCTGGGATGGCACTTTTTGCAATCTTTTTCATTCTTGCTTCTAAGCTTGCACCCATTATTCCAATTGGCGAGATGGTAGATAAAAAGGAGGAGGTCAAAATTGTCACACCTTTAAAAAGTATGAAGAAGGCCGTCGTATGAATTTAAAAAGATAAAGTGATGGAAACGAAAAAATCAATATTCTACCTCGTATTAACACTCCTCATATTAAGCTCTGCATCTCCGCAAACAATCGCTCAAAAAAAGCAACGGACTAGGCTAAAAGCTTACTATGAGAAATTAGACAATAATGACAAAAAGATTTCCATCAAGCTTACACAAGGAAAAGGCAAAAAAATTAGAGGTGTGCAAGGTGCAGATATTTCTTTGACAACGTACGAGTTAGACGAGGAAATAAATTTAGCTTCTTTCAAAACGGACTCTTTAGGGGAAGCTATCCTTTTAGTAGATTCTGAGTACCCTTTTCCAAAGGATGAAGAAGGTTATGCTGTTATTATGACTAGATACAAAGGGAATGATTCTCTAAAAGCTGCTAAAAAACAAATCAAATTTATGGATTTAAATATTGAAATTTCATTTGATTTTGCTGACTCTATTAAAGTTTTAGCTGTGTCAACCTTCAAACTTGACTCCATAGGCAATAGAGAACCTATCGAGGGAATAGATTTAAATATCGGTGTGGAACGTCTTTTTAGCACACTCTATCTTGAAGAAATCGAATCGGACGAGAATGGTCTTGCGACTATGGAATTTCCAAATAGTATACCAGGAGATTCAATCGGAAAACTCAACATAGTTGCAAAAGTTGATGACCATAGAGATTATGGAACCATCATAAAGACAAAGCCAATAAACTGGGGAACAAAAGTTGATTATTCTAATATTCCGAATGAGCGATCTTTATTCGGTGACGAAGCACCATTATGGATGATCATTTCTCTTTTTATCATATTGGCGGGTGCTTGGTTCCACTTTTTCTTGGCTGTTCTGAAAATTTGGAAAATGAGAAAACTAGGACACAACTAATTCATGATAATCATGAGTTATGAGTCATTGATAATGCCTATAAAAAAATAAAATTTTACTGAAAACCTTTAATACTAAAAACATGAAAAAGAACCTTAATTCCATATTCGCCGCTGCTGTTTTTGCGACATTCATTTTTTTATTGGTTGGATTTACAACTACTCAAGAGGAATGGGATGTACCGGAAAAGTATAAAATCATGAAAAACCCTTATGCCGGGGATGACGAAGACGGTATTGGAGAAGAACTATACATGAAGCACTGTAAATCCTGTCATGGCAAAGAAGGCTATGGCGATGGTACAAAGGCCAATGAATTGGAGACTGAGATGAGAGAACTAAGTGATCCAGATTTACAAGGACAAAGTGACGGTTCACTTTTCTATAAATCAATTATCGGTAGAGATGAAATGCCAAATTTTGAAAAGAAAATAGTCGATGAAGAAGATCGGTGGCTCATTGTGAATTTTATAAGAACACTTGAAGAGTAAATATTATCGATTTTTCTTTCAGCGTTGACTTCATTTTTTTAATCCGGAGAATTTTAAGAAGAAAGTTCCTTGTGCCAAATACATCTGATTGATTGTAGATAAGTGAACTTTTAGGGAGAATAAAAGAGATTCTATTTAGGCTCTATTTATCCGACTTTCTCCATTTTTCTTGTGGGTTATTCGCCCAGACGGCTGCTATTGTGAATATGGCGTACATAATTAAGCACGCCCAACCTGCTGCATCATATGAGCCATGGTATGATAGTGCCTCACTGAATAATTTTGGTCCAATAGCACTTGCTACAACGATGTACATGATGGAGTGTCCAGAAATCGCACCTAGATGAGTTTTACCAAAATATCTGGGCCAAGTCACAGAGAGAACTACACTATAAAGACCCATCAGGATTCCATTTCCGAATATTAACAGATAAAGCGCCCAAGAAATATCTCCCAAAAATATCATTCCTATTAAGGCAATCATTCCTCCACAACCCATGACATATAGTAAGTATTTTAACCTGATGTAGTCACTTAATTTGCTGACTGAAAGCGTTACTATGACAGCAATAACTGCAGAAGGAATAAATATTTGGACCGCTTCTTCTCTGCTTAATCCAGAGACTTCAAAAAGTGACGTAATATTGAAAGTTAATCCTGTTATATACAATGCTTGAGCAGCCAGCATAGCGGTAAATAACCAAAAGGAAAAAGTACCACGAGCCTCAACCAACGTATAATCTTTAACAACAGGGAATAAGTTTGTCTTCTCATTTTTCGTTGGAACATAGTTTCCATCCATGGCTATATCACTGTTCTCTGGATCATCTCGAAAGAAGACCAAAATGTAAAACGTGAACCCAAGTCCTGCAATAGCTGCTAAGACAATCCAAGCTCCTCTCCATCCATTCTGTTTGATTAGAAACTCAAAAAACACCGGTGCCATCGAGAAACAAATGGCCGTTGCAACGTTGCTAAATCCCATTGCAAAACCCCTTCGTTTTTCAAACCACTTCATCATCATGTTTCGAGAAACCATCGTCAAGGCACCTTGCCCTGCAAAACGCAGCATGAAGAATCCTAAAAACATCATGACTATGTTCAGCAACCTGTTGTCATTAGTTTCGGCCAACCAATAGATTATTCTGTCAGTCTGGCTTAAGTAGACTAATACCAAGGCCATGCTAACAGTTGATAACATCGCAATTGGTCTGACACCCTTTTTGTCATATAGTTTTCCAACCCAAGTCAATAAAGAAGCACTCACTATTGTACCTGCTAAGTATGAGGTTGTCAGATCATCTCTAGACATTTTTAATGCTCCTATTAGGCTATCTGTGAAAGTAGATACTCCCATCGTTTGCCCAGGAATGCTCATGATAATTCCTAAGGTGCCGCTGATGATAATCATCCACCCGTAAAAAAAAGGCCATTTCTTAGGGTGAAATGGCCAATTCGAAAATTTCTGTTTGTTAAGCATTCAACTATTCCAGCCCAAGGCTTTTTATGTAAGCTTCATTGTTACTTGGACGGCCTATGAATTCTTCAACCGCCTCTTCAATATCTCTTTGGCTTCCGTTGGATAGAATAAGGTTTCTATATCTAAGTCCCGTTTCTGTATCCCTTAATCCATTCTTCTCAAAAACAGTAAACATGTCTTGGGCATATACTTCAGACCATAAATAACCATAAAAATAAACCGGATGCGTATTAATATGTATCCACGAAGATTGAGGGTGAGTACCTTCTACATACAGCGGCCCGAGTCCTAATTCATTGTCAATTTGCTGCCATAAATCATCTGTATCCAGTCCTTTTTCGGGATCATAATTGTCATATAAATTTAAATCATATACACAATACCTTAAAGAACGTATTGCTCCATAGCCTGACATGAAATTTTTTGCATCATTCATTTTGTCAAAAAGTTCTTTTGGGAAAGTTTCCCCTGTTTTATAATGAACTGCTAATGAACTAAGTGTTTCATAATCATAGATCCAATTCTCAAAAATTTGCGACATGCTTTCCACAAAATCCGACTTTGAATCTTGAAGCATTGCGTACTTACCATTATCAGACATAGCATCCATGATATGTCCAAACTCATGAAAGAGTGTGCTCAATTGGCTAAATGTAATTAATGAAGGAAGAGAATCCGTAGCTTCTGGAAAGTTACCCAATAACATGTTTTCAGGAATATCAAAACCCCCTTTAGAAGATTTGGCTCCTTTGATGGTTACACCGTAAAACCAGGATTCTTTATTGGGACGAGGAAAGAGATCCAAATAAAAGCGTCCTTTTAAGTTGCCTTCCTCAAATACTTCATACATCTCAACATCTTCATGCCATACTGACCCGTTTTCAACTTTTCGAAATTCAAGGCCTAGTAATTCTTGATAGATATTCATCATACCGGCTAAACAACGATCCATCGACAAGTATTCTCTTACTTTCTCATGATCAATTTCATACTGGCTTTTCATAATTTCATTCATATAATAGGACAGATTCCATGATTTGATAGACTCGTTGCTAGAGCCAGCACCAATTTGATTCCTATATTTTTTAAGTGTCTCTAAGTCAGATTTAGCTTTTGGTTTTGCTTGAGAAATTAAACCATTTACAAACTCCCAAACGTTCTCCGTATTGTTTGCCATTTTATCAGCCAAATTGTATTCAGCATAAGAATTATAGCCCATGATTTGGGCTATTTGATATCTTTTTGAAACCAGCGAATCTAAGATGACTAAATTCTCTTCAGACGCTCGATTAGTGATCTTCAAATAGTATTCCTTCCTAGTAGATTCAATTTTCGCATTTTTTAAAACAGTTGATCTAGTTGTAGGAGTTGCTGGAATCTTAAAGTTTCCTTCAGGCGTAACATAAGCACTCAAAAAATTCTCTGAAAGTCCTTCGGCAGCACTTTTATCCAAAATAACAAATTGATCGGCAGTATTCATATTGATTGAATATTGCGATGTTAAGTCATTGATTTCTGCCTTCAATTTTTTCAATTCGGATAGTTTTGCCTCTTCTAAATTCACCCCTGAGAGTTCAAACCCTTCTATAACTTGGTTCACCATTCTCTTTTCTATCTTTTCAAGATTGGCATAATCATCACTCCGCTTGAAGGTTGTCATTTGTGAGAAAATATCGCCATCCGACACAAATAATGTCATTAATGAATCAATCTTATTGCTCATAGCAAGTCCTTTGACTCGCGTCAAAGAATCAGTTGAGACCCAGTAGAGAAGGAAACTTTTATTTTGAACTGTGGATAATGCATGGAAGATATTATCTAACGAAATGAAGACATTATCAAATGAAAGTTCCTTTTCTGATTTGATTTTCTGTATAGCACTGATGGCTTCATCAATGGTGTTTTTGCCATACTCATCAATGTGTTCAGGTTTTATGGCTGCAAAATCAGTTGCCTCATTGAGTGATAGAACAAATGGATTTTTGGAAGAAAGTTCAAGCCTGGTAATTTGATCTGAACAGGCCACGCAAATAAGCAGGGCTAGACAAAAAATGGATAATTTCATAAGTCGTTTAATGTTAGTTAATTGAATTCTCAACGGGCTGCATAAATATAGTCAAAACGAGAATCATTTAAAGGCTTCTCAGTAAGGGACGGCCTTTGATCCTTTAAACTAAATAGATTATCCTCTGGTAAATACCCATTCGGTTTCAGTAGACATTTTAGCATCATAAACATATCCATTTCGATCAAATGATTTAATGGATTCAAAGTCTTTGATTCTATTCTGGATAATAAAATTGGTCATTACACCCCTTGCATTTTTTGCGTAGGTCATGAGAACTTTATATGAACCATTGCTGAAATCTTTAAAAATAGGTGTTATCACCTTCGCTTTTAGCTTTGAAACATTCACTGATTTAAAATATTCGGTAGATGCAAGATTGATTACATATTCTGAATCTTTTAGATCGGCATTAATTCGTTGAGTGATTTTATCTCCCCAAAATTGATAAAGATTATTATAACTGTAATACTTGAGTCTTGTTCCCATTTCTAATCGATAGGGTTGTATCCTGTCCATCGGTCGAAGTAAGCCATATAAGCCAGACAATATTCTCAAATGATCCTGAGCAAATTGTATTTCTTCTTTGTCTAAATTCTTCGCATCAAGTCCTCTAAAAACTTCTCCATTAAAAGCGAGTAAAGCTTGCTTTGTGTCTTCGATGTTGGGTTTGGGTGTCCATGCTTTGTATCGATCTACATTCAAAGCTGCGAGCTCCGGACTTATACTCATCATTTGTCCAATTTTCTTTTTAGAAAATGTTGTCATTTTTTTAATCAATCGCGTTGACTCCTTCACAAAATCCGGTTCTGTTGCCAGTGAAGAATGTGCTGACGTTTCAAAATCAAAAGACTTGGCAGGAGAAATAAGAATTAACATAGCATAAGAATTAAGTGTAGCACAAAACTAAGAATTCTTAGAAATCAAAAACGTTTATCTCAGTTTTCCAGCAATAAAACCGGTTGTCCAAGCTGCTTGAAAATTGAAACCACCAGTTATGCCATCTATATCCAATACCTCACCAGCGAAATACAGATTAGGACATTGGGAACTTTCTAATGTGCTTGTATTGACACTTTCTAAACTCACGCCACCACAGGTCACAAATTCCTCTTTAAATGTGGTCTTTCCAGATACTTCATAGACATCATTCGTTAATATATTCACCAATTTGTTGATGCCTTTTTTGCCTAATTCACCCCATTTTTTATCGTAATCCATGTTGACTTTTGTCAACAAGAAAAACCACATTCGCTCTGGAAGACCAAACGGTTTAATGTTTCTTATTTGTTTGGCCGGATGGCTATTTGCTATTTTATTAAGCTCATTTGAGGCTATTTCCTGGTTTGATAAATTTGACCAGTCGACTTGAATATTGAATTGATAATTGAGATTGCTCAAATCTCTAGCTCCAAATGAAGAAAGTTTTAACACAGCTGGGCCACTCATTCCCCAATGTGTAATCAACAAAGGGCCAGAAGCAGAAAGTTTAGTGCCTTGAACTCGTACAGTGGCTTTTGAGACTGCCAAACCCATTAGGTTTTTGATGGATTCATTAGGCATATTAAAAGTAAAAAGTGATGGAACTGGCGTTTCAATTTTATGACCTAGATCGGACAACCATTTGAATCCTTCCAACTTAGGACTTCCTCCACTTGCGACAATTACTTTATCAAAGCGCTGACTATCCGAGCCTTTAAAATCCAAAACGAGCTTTTCCTCAATAGAAGTCATTTTATTAATACTACTGTGTAATTCAATATTGATTTTAACCTTGTTAATAGCATCTTGCAAACAATCAATAATAGTCTGAGAATCGTCCGTTGCTGGAAAAACACGTAAGTCTTCTTCGGTTTTTAATTTCACTCCTCTTTCATCATACCAATGCTGCGTGCTCTGATTATCGAATATTTTGAAGGCTTTTTTCAGGAATTTTGCGCCCCTTGGATATCCGGCTAAAAGCTCTTTTTGATTTGAACAACCGTTGGTCACATTACATCGACCTCCACCAGAGACTTTCACTTTGGCTAAGACTTTATTAGATTTCTCGAAAATAGTGACTTCAGCCTCCGGATGGTTCTCTTTTACGGCTATCGCTGAAAAAAAACCAGCTGCACCTCCGCCTATAATTGCTACTTTCATACAGCAAAGAAAGCCATGAGCTTTGTTCCTACCAAATTTAAGTGAGCACCACTAATTTCCCTTTAGCTTGATTGCTCTCCATATATGCATGAGCTTCGGCAACTTGATCAAGATTAAACACTTTATCAATATTTAATTTTATTTCTCCTGAAAAAACCGCATCTATAAACTCTTGCAATAAAGTGGTTTCCAAATTTGAAGCTTCACCAGTATATACCGTCAATCTTCCCAACGAAGGGATTGAATCCATAGGGGCAAATTCCTTCATCGCCCACTCATCACCCAATATACCGGTCATACATACAATGCCTTTTGTAGAAATACATTGTAAGGAATCTTTGAGTGTTTTGGTGCCTACTAGCTCCAAAACTTTATGCACCCCTTTGGGAAATATCTTTCTCAATGACGTTTCAATTTTACCGTCATCTATAATTACATAATCGATCCCATTGGATTTTAAATATTCAACCTTATCCGGGTTGCGAGTTGTTGACACAACTTTAGCACCCATATTTTTTGCCAATTGACCTGCCAATAAACCTATAGAAGAGGTGCCACCACGAATAAGTAAACTTTCATCTTTTTTTAATTCGAGGGCTTGAGTCAAAGACCCAGAAACTGTTTGAAACATTTCAGGAATTGCACCCAATATGTCCCAAGGTAGTTCACTTATAAAAGGAAAAACTATAGAATGAGGAACTAAAGAATACTCAGCATAGCTACCATCAAAATCTCTCCCCATTCCGCCCATGATTGCTGCTACTTGCTGACCTTTCTGGAATTCTCCAGAAGGATCTTCCTCAACAATCCCAACACATTCTATTCCTTGAATTCTTGGAAATTGTACGTTTGGTGAATGACCTTGACGTGTAAACATTTCAGAACGGTTGAGACCAAAAGCTTTCACTCTAATCAAAACTTTCCCAATTTCAGCACTAGGTAAAGGCAATTCTTGGATTTTTATTGTGTTTGGATTTCCTGGTGAAAGGGTGACTGCTGCTTTCATAATTCTATTTATGCAATAAGTATTTGATTAGAAGCATATTTGACCAAGAATAGTTCATTCGGACTAATCCCAAGTTTCATACATCAATTCTAACAACTCTTGGGATTCAATATTTCCTTTCCTAGCTGATAATTTCAACAAATCTTTGCCCATTTCTTGATTGGGATTTTGACCAACTAATCCATAATAATAAATTCTTCCCAATTCGTAAGTCGCATTGATATTACCTTTGTCATGTTCTGTGTAATATGCCCACATAATGATGGCCGCAAAGTCTTTGTCTTGTAAACTTATCCTACTTGGATTATCAAAATAGGTAGTTTCCAATTTTTCCGCCATCTCCATTTTCATTTCTGAATTTAAGCTTCCCTCGTATACAAATACTGTTGAATCTCCATGCAATTCTCTTTCACTTAATGTGATTTTCATGCCTTTTGAAAAACCTGAACTGACAGAATTGAGCACTTTGAACCTTACTGTTTTGTCTGAAAAATCAAAAACAATAGTATCATTTTCTCCTTTTGATAAGTTTAAAACATTGTGATTTTCAAAAATGATCGTATTGTTATTTCCTTCAAAAATGACAACCGTTTCCTTTTCATCATTTAAAGTGAGGCTCGTGTTGTCATCTTCAGTTAGAATTTGATTGTTCGCATTTCCGCTTTCATTTTGATCTTTGGATTCTTGAGTTGGAAATTGTGGTGTATTCGCACTTTGTTGAGTTTTACAGGAAACAATAAACAAAGTAGCAATAGCCAATAATGTTATCAGGATTTTATGACTCATAATTTTTCTATTTTCCAAGCTGAATCTACAAAACTTAAAGAAGAAGAGGAAATAGCATCTATATCTGAATTAAGTTTTAAATTGATCTTCTACTTTTAACAACCAAATATGAAAAGTCTATTCAGCTTTAAGCTATTCTTAGCATTGATAATTTCAGTCTTTTTCTGTTCTTGTATTTCAGACAATACTCGAGAATTTTATCATTTGAAAACCTATACTTTTAATTCCGCCGAGCAAATGGCTTTGATGGATAATTATTTAGCAGAAACCTTTTTACCTGCCCTGAAGAATACAGGAGTTAAAAACGTAGGGGTCTTTAAAACAAGAATTGCAGAAAAGGACTCCTCTCTGAATATTTATGTTCTAATTCCTTACAATTCATTAGATGACATTCAAATCACAGAAGATCTATTAAACAAAACAGAAACTGTTTTAAAAGCTTCTGCAACTTTTACCAATGAACAACCACCTTATGCCAGACAATCTTCAGTCGTATTAAGAGCATTTGAAGATATGCCAATGATGTTACCTTCTCCTTTAACTGGGGAACGAAAAGATCGCATTTATGAACTACGAAGCTATGAATCAGCGACTGAAGCTAAATTTTGGAATAAAGTAGATATGTTCAATGCTGGCGGGGAAATTGCATTATTCAAGAAATTAAACTTCAATGCTGTATTCTATGGTGAAGTACTATCTGGTCCTAAAATGCCTAACTTAATGTATATGACCACTTTCAAAAATCAAAAAGATCGGGATTTACATTGGAAGGAATTTGTTGACTCACCAGAATGGAATACTTTAAAAGGTATGCCAGAATATCAAAAGAATGTCTCGAAAATAGATATCTACTTTCTTTACCCCACAGAGTATTCCGACTATTGATTATTTATTTAATCCTTGATTTATCCAATAAGTCGCTAAGCAGTCGCGCCTCATCCTCTGAAAGTCCAAATGAATTGTTTTCAATGACCTCCATTTCTTTATTTATATGGGTCAAAAGTTCCAAACCTTTCTCATTCATGCGAATTTGAACCACCCTCCTATTCTCTTCATCTTGACAGCGGTTGACTAAATCCATTTTTACCAGTTTGTCCATCAAACGTGTTACATCTGGGCCTTTATCCAACATTACGTTTTTAATTTCTCCAGGAGTAATTGGTTCCGGAAATTTTCCTTTGACAATTCTCAATACATTGTAGTGTTGAGGGAGAAGATCATATTTTTTTAGCGTGACTTTGAAAATATCTCTAAACCAATTATGTGTGAATAATATATTCACCATGGCCTTGCTTTTTTGACTGTTGAATTTGGAAGACTTTATGTCGTCGGAGAGTCCCATTTATTTTTGATCTAATTCAACAAATATAAAATTATTATGCAACTGTATCCTTTGAGAGTTGTCTCTATTTTATAAAGCGCCTTATTTTCGAAAAGTCCGATTGGAGATGAATTTGTCCTCATCAAAGGTCGGACTTTGTGTTTCCAATAATATATCGCTCAAAAATGTCTATATTCAATGTCATTCCGTCAATAATCAAATATTCATTGAATTTCTGTCCATGAAAGTATTAAGAATAATAGGGCTCGTTGCTGTTTTACTGGCACTTACCGTTTTTATATATGCTAAACTCAACCATGTGAACCCATTGGGAATGGTCGATAAGTCTACTTATAACAGTTATTCCGGCATTGCGATAAAAGGGTATGATCCCGTCAGTTATTTCATGGAGGTACCAACTAAAGGAACTGAGACGTTTACCACAGAATGGAAAGGTGTGCAATGGAATTTTGCTTCTCTTGATAATAAGGAATTGTTTCTGTCTAATCCAGAAAAATACGCCCCACAGTTCGGTGGGTATTGTTCATTTGCTGTGACCACCGGGTTCAGTGCAACCATTGATCCAGCTGCATATTTGATAAAAGATGAGAAGCTTTACTTCTTCAATGGTGAAGATTTAAGAATCAACTTCATGATTGATACGGAAAAATCAATAAATACTGCTCATTCTAAATGGAACGAAAAGTAAGGTTCTATTTGAGAACTTTGAATATTTTCAAAAGCCCATAGACAGTAACAACAATTCCCAAACCCAAAGACACGTAATACCAATTCTGGCTCATGGTATAAGATCCACTAAAGAAATTTTTTGAAATCTGCCCTATTCCAGCTTTTGGAGAATGCATTTGAGCCCAATAAATAGTAAATGCCCCAAGAATTGTGATGATTATGTTTTGTAATTTCATAGTTGATGATAGTGATTGAAAATACAAAATAGGAATAAATATTCTCCTACGAAACATTGAAGCCAATAAGTTTTTGTAGCCAGTTTACTAACTCAACGATTTCGGGTTCTGTTTCTTCAAGGTCTGAAATAAAAGAGAATAGAATCAGCGATTTTTCCTGATCGAAGACCAATGATATTTCTTTTCTATATTCTTCAGTTGTATTTCGATGCGCCGAAGCATAACTACCCGAATGCATCACACTAGCGTCTATTTTGATGATGTCATTGATACGATAAACAAACTTAGTATTCCTGTTGACAACTACTTGACCACTGTCAAAATCAAAAACGATATGTCGTGAATATCTTCTTTCTTTTCTCAATTGTTGGATATAAAAAAAGAGAATACCTGCAATAGCTAAAGAAAAGGCATAAATGAAAATGGAAAATAAAATACTGGGAATAAGCAATCCAATAAAAATGAAATGAATACAGCCTGCGTTTTTGTCTTTATGATGGATAACTACTTTTTTATCCTTTTGAATTATGGAATAACCTTGCTGTTCAAGAAATTCATTCATATCGACTATGAAGATAAGTTATTCTCAATATTACTCGATATAGAAAAGACGGAAATCTACCAACCTAATTTATTCTCCCATTTTCTGGCTAATTGTTGGCGTTTAATAAATTCTGCTTTTTCTACTAAAATAGGGTTGATCTCACCTTGAGAAGTAAAATGAAAATATCCACATTCTGAACATTGATATACATTGATAGGACCAGATCCAAAAGGGTGATTAAAACGTATGTGATTTTCAATCAAGGATTCTTCTGCTAGCTCCAGCGTATCATGACTCTTTTTACCAGTAGAGCAAAAACTCATTTCTTTCTTCTAGCTGAACCAAATATGTCCTCAGTATTAAATATACTGTTTTTGAAAATCTCCCATATCAAATAAAACTTGTAATGGGGTTCGTACTGAGAGCCTTTAATGCTCTTTTGCAATTCCATTTTTCGAAATGTATTGCTGAATTTTAGAAATATCTCTTCTCCTATTTGGGTTCTTTTGGTAATACCCATTGGAATAAGGCCCATCATGACAGAAGTGGTACCATTAAGAATTTCGATGTGCTTGTCAAGAATTAGATTATGATTCTCTAATCGTCGTAAAATTTCATCCAAAAAAGAACCAAACAAACTTTGGTGTTCTAATACCGGATTATTGAATTTCAACCTAGTGGAATAAAAAAGTACCGTTTCCAATTCACCCAACATTCCTTCTACTCCTAGCACTCTATTGTTCCATCGTGCTTCATTTTTTGTCATTAACGAGTTAAGAGAGACTTCTATGAAAACTTTGATTTCTTCAATAGTGAGCTCTGTTTCTTTAATTAAATGAGCAATAATTGGAACCCAAAAGTAAGATTGACGAGAGGTCAATAGCACATCCATATGATTACTTAACTCATCATCCAAATAATAAGAGTTTGTGAAACAAAGTATTCCAAACTCTTCAAGTGTTAACATCACTTCCTTTTCGGCCTCCATACTCATGGCATATCAATTAAGGGTACATATGCAAAATAATGGAATGAGGTCAAATAATGCAGAACTTGGATTATAAAATCCAATCATCTTATCATAATTGGTATTAAATTGACGATGAACTACATAAAATGACTTCTATGAGAATTAAATCATTGCAACATCTGATACCATGGGTACTTACATTTTCATTCGTATTTAACATCCTTTCGGCCTTTAGTCAAAATGAAACATCGAATAAAAACGTATTGAAAGCGGTCAATAAAATAGAGAAAAAAGTCATTAAATGGAGAAGAGATATCCATGAAAATCCTGAATTAAGTAATAGAGAATTTAGGACAGCTGCTTTAGTTGCTAAGCACCTTGAGTCATTAGGAATCGAAGTTAAAACTGAAGTAGCTCATACAGGAGTGGTTGGTGTTTTAAAAGGGGATTTGCCAGGTCCTGTTATCGCATTAAGGGCTGATATGGATGCTTTACCCGTAGTTGAGAGAACGGATATTCCCTTTGCTTCCAAAGCAATAGGAGAATATAATGGAGCCGAAGTAGGAATAATGCATGCCTGCGGTCATGATTCCCATGTAGCAATATTGATGGGGGTAGCGGAAGTCTTATCGGGACTAAAAAGTGAGTTGAAAGGAACTGTGAAATTCATATTCCAACCTGCAGAAGAAGGTGCACCCAAAGGAGAAGAAGGAGGCGCAGAATTAATGGTAAAAGAAGGTGTATTGAAAAACCCTGATGTAGATGTGATTTTTGGGTTACATATCACTGCGGATCTCGAAGTAGGAAAAATTAGTTATAGACCTAAAGGAATATACGCCGGAGTTAAAGACATGAAAATAACAGTCAATGGCGTGTCTTCACATGGAGCAGCACCATGGGCTTCCATTGATCCAATTGTTGTTTCAGCTCAAATTATTAATAGTCTTCAGACTGTTGTGAGTAGAAATATTAATGTTACTGAAAATGCAGCGGTGGTTACCGTTGGCTCGATTCACGGAGGCAATCGCTCTAATATAATCCCCGAAAAGGTCGAAATGTTGGGTACAGTAAGAACATTGAGCGGAAGAGATGATTCAATAACTGTGACAAGAATAAAACAGATTGTCACTAAGACAGCTGAAGCAGCAGGCACCACTGCGGTAGTGGAAATCCCTTATAGTGCTAGTTATCCCGTGACTTACAATGATCCTAAACTTACTTCCGATATGTTGAATTCATTAGAAAAATCAGCTGGAAAAGAAAATGTACTCTTAATTCCTGCTATAACAGGGGCGGAAGACTTTTCTTTTTTTGCTCAATTAATTCCCGGTCTATATTTTAATATTGGTGGACTTCCCAAAGGGAAGAATCCTGCCCTTGCTGCACCTCATCATACACCCGAATTCTATCTTGATGAATCTGGATTCAAAACAGGTGTTTTGGCGTTTGTCAACCTCGTTTTTGACTATGCAAATAGTGTAGAATAGAATGTCATTTTTAACTTAATATGCAAAGCTCAGCCAAAACTGTTTCAGAATATTTGAATGAAATTCCACAGGAAAGGAGTGATCAACTAAAAAAGGTGCGAGAGGTAATTCTAACCAATTTGCCAGAAGGAATCAAAGAAACTATGAACTGGGGGATGATCTCTTATGAAGTCCCTCTTAGTGTCAATGCAAGAATTTATCGAATTTTCAAAAACCTCCAGAAGAAATTAGTCTAATTTTGTTGTAATAAAACGAAACTTTATTGCACAAAATCCTTTAACACTGTGTGACTATTATTTTTTACAAGATTCTGTTATTGCCATCTCAATAAAAACTTCCCGATCAAATGAACAAAATCGTTTTTGCCATAATCATGGCATTCTCTCTGACTGCACAAGGACAGGATTATACCGTTAGCGGATATGTCAAAGATGGGTCCAATGGGGAAACTTTAATTGGAGCTACCGTACAAATAAAAGGTTCAACCACTGGAGTAGTAACCAATGTATATGGCTTTTATTCTTTGACGCTTCCAGCGCAAAATTATGATCTTGAATTTAGATACATTGGGTTTGGCTCACAAAGTCAGTCAGTGGATTTAAGTAACTCTAATCAAAGGTTTGACATAGAACTTGAACCAGAGGGTAAACAGCTCGAAGAAGTAGTCATTACGGATGTACCTGAGGATGTCAATGTATCAGGAATTCAAATGAGTACCAATAAAATGGATATTCAGACTGTGAAGAAAATGCCAGCTTTTCTTGGGGAAGCTGATGTCATTAAAAGTCTCCAACTTCTACCAGGCGTTTCTTCAGTGGGCGAAGGTTCAGCAGGGTTTAATGTAAGGGGAGGAAGTGTTGGTCAAAATATGGTGCTACTTGATGAAGCCCCTGTTTATAATTCATCTCATCTATTGGGGTTTTTCTCCGTTTTTAATCCCGATGCAGTTAAGGATGTCAACTTAATCAAAGGTGGAATTCCGGCACGTTATGGAGGAAGAATTTCTTCTGTATTGGACATCAGAATGAAAGAAGGTAATGTGAAGGAATTTCAAGCACAAGGAGGAGTTGGAACAATATTTAGTCGATTTGCTGTAGAAGGCCCTATAGCTAAAGACAAAGCATCTTTTGTCGTCGCGGGTCGCAGGTCGTATATCGATGTATTAGTAAAACCATTTACCGATGTTTTAGATGATGGGGCACAATTGTTCTTTTACGATTTGACACTCAAAGGAAATTGGAATATCAATAAAAATAACAGAGTTTATCTTTCAGGGTATTTGGGAACTGATAATTTTATGTTTGATGCGCAACAAGGATTTAATTGGGGAAACCGGACTGCTACGCTACGATGGAATCACATTTTTACTGATCGATTGTTTTCAAATTTCACTACGTTCGTTAGTGACTATACTTATGAATTAGCTTTTGGTGAGGAAGAGGACAATAGGTTTCTATGGGATTCACGAGTGAAAAATTATGATGTCAAAGCCGAGTTTACTTATTTCCTTAATCCAAACAATGAGTTAGATTTTGGTGGGGAAATATCTTATCTAAAGTTTCAACCGGCCAATGCTGTTGGAGTGAGTGAAGGTGAAAGTCGAGATATAAGTATTGATGAAAAGTCCGCTCTGGAATCTGCGTTTTACATTTCAAATACCCAAAAATTGGGATCGAGTATAGACTTGCAATATGGTCTAAGGTATTCAAATTTTGCATTGATCGGTCCAGGAACAACCTACATTTATGGTGATTCCGAACCTGGAGTACGTAAACCAGTCATAGGATCCGAAACTCATGCAAGTGGAGATGTGATTCAGTCATACGACAATTTTGAGCCTAGATTTTCTATGAAGTATCAAATGAATACAAAAAATTCTATCAAAGGGAGTTATAATAAAACCAGCCAATACATCCACCTGGTCTCGAATACTACAGCTTCGAACCCATTAGATGTATGGACGCCTAGTAGCAACAATATCGAACCTCAAACAGGACATCAAGTTGCGTTGGGTTGGTTTAGGAATTTTGGGCCTGATAATAATGTAGAATTCTCAGCTGAAGTTTATTATAGAGCAACCCAAAACCAAATTGATTATATCGATGGGGCAGACTTGTTGATTAATGAATTAATAGAAGGTGATTTGCTGAGTGGTGAAGGAAGAGCTTATGGTTTGGAGCTATTGGCAAAAAAGAATGCGGGAAAATTTACTGGTTGGATCAGTTATACGCTGGCAAAAACAGAATTACTGGTAGAAGGAATTAACGCAGACAATTGGTACCCAACCCGATACGATCAACGACATAACATTAAGCTAGCCGGTTTTTATGATACTGATGGGCGTTGGAGCTTTTCTACAAACTTTGTATTCTTGTCTGGTACTCCAACCACTTTTCCTACTTCAAAAGTATATGTACAAGGGTATGCGATTCCGTATATAGAAGGGGACCAAAGAAATCATGTCAGGATTCCTGTATACCATAGACTAGATGTCTCTGCAACCTTGCAAAACAAAAAGTACAAGAAAAATGGAGACTTAAAGAAATTTCAGAGCTATTGGGTATTTTCAATCTATAACGTTTACGGGAAGAAAAACCCATTCTCTATTTATTTCGCACAAAATGAAGGACGGCCATCTGCTGGAAATCCAGTAGAAACACAAGCCAGACAAGTGTCAATTATAGGTACAATGATGCCAGCTATCTCTTACAATTTTAATTTTTGATCATGAAGAATCTAATTATTCTAATCGCAATATTTCTGAGCATAGGAGTGAACATTTCTTGTGACGATCAAATATATCCCGAACTACAAGATTCTGATCCTTTTCTTGTCGTCGATGCGTGGATCAATGACAAGCCTGAACCACAAATAGTTTCTTTAATAAGCAGTGTACCCTATTTTGATCAAGAAGAACCACCTGGATTGACTGGTGCTGAGGTTTATGTGGTTGGAGAAAGCAATGATACAACAAGGTTTTCTGATATTGGTGAAGGAAAATATGAATGGATACCAACAGGATCCCAAGGGTTTGGTGAAGTGGGTATTAATTATACTTTACATATCGACCTTGATGGACAAAGATATCAGGCTTCATCACTAAAAAGGAGAACAACTCTTGTAGACTCTGTGTATTTCATATTTGAAGAAACTGGAGGGTTTGAAGCAGAGACTTATTACAAAGGGCAGTTTCTTGCTGTTGACTCCATAGGTGCAGGAGACACTTATTGGATAAAAGCATATAAGAACGACGAGTATTTAGGAAAACCATCTGAAATTAATGTTGCGTATGATGCTGGGTTTAGCGAAGGAGGCGGTATTGATGGCATTACATTCATTCCACCTATAAGAGATGCTGTAAATCCGTTTGACGGAGAAGAGGATGAATTTGTACCTCCGTTTGACGATGGAGATTCATTATTGGTTGAAATTCATTCTATTACCACGGAAGCACTTGGTTTTCTGAATGAAGTAAGAATTCAAACTGATCGACCAGGAGGATTTGCAGAATTGTTTGCAAGTCCTTTAAGCAATGTTCCTTCGAACATCAACTGCATTACTGATGAAACGATTGAAGTTGGCGGATTCTTCTGTGTTTCTTCCGTCCAAAGTAATGGAGCGAGATTGGATGTGTCTACTGTGCCAATTGATCAATAAATAATTAATTGGGTGCCATTGCCCTATCAATTAGCTGTGATTTGGTCTTATGAATCACTGAATCCACATACGTATATCGCTTTGTTAAAAGTTTGATGTCATTTTGGTACTTCGTTTTTTTAATCTTCTTTATTTTCATTCCACTTTTTTCACCTCTTGCACTGAGATAAGTATTTAACCTTCCAAAACTTGTGTCTTTCTTTTTTACCCTTTCTTGTTTTTTCTTTTGAGACTTAAATAGCAAATCTCCTGCACTGATTCTAATATCAAATCCAAAATCAAAATCTTTACTATGATATCCTATAAATTCAATGTTTGACAAATTGGAAGAGAATCTTGTTTGAGGAATTACCATTTCATCATTGTGAAATAGAATTTCAAAATCTTGATTGTCCAGTTGTATGTTTTCACGAACTTCTTTTTTAATGAACTTCAATGATTCAGTAATTGGAGTGAATTTAATGATTTCAGCTTCGTTCAATACTATTTTTACTTTTCCAATCAATTCATCTTCTTGATGTTCCAAACTTCTCTTATCATAAATCAGCAATAATTCACCCTCCACATCCATAGTTCCTTTGAACGACTCTTCAGAAAATAACTGTTTTTGTGAGGGTTCTAATTCACTCAACAATTCACTTAGCGCAATATCATTCGCATTCAAATAGATCATAGCTCCTATATCATTGCTAGATCTATCATCAACAAACCCTCTTATATTAAACGGTCCTTTAAACATGTGAAAATCAATAGCGGAAATTACAACAATGCCATTGTTGACACTAAAAGAGGCGTTTAGATCATTCAGGAATAGACTGTCATATTCGATCGCTGGAGATGCAATATCCAGTTTAAGTTTCAAGTCAATTTCATCATCTAAAAAGATTGCGTTCTCTGATTCACCAGAATCTGAAGGGAACAAATGCAAGAAAAATGCTTTCAGATCATTTATTTCAAATGAAGTCATGTCAAGGTTTACTTCCGCATCTATACTCTTTAGTTCATTGATACCTTCAATTTTGGCGTTTGAACTCAGTCTACCATATGGAAAATCAAATTGTAACTGATTAATCGATGTGTTCTCATTTTCAAGATTCGCCGACAATTCAATATCTCTAAATTCTTCCCCTTGATAAATCAACTCTTCTAAATTGATCTCTGCATTGAATTTAACATTAGACAAATCAAATTTTCCTGTTGTGCTTGTTTCGTTATTCACTGTTTTATCGATATATTTTTCTAAATCTATCTTACCGATGTTTGCAACCAGTGAAATCTCTTCTTGATTTGATAATAACGTTCGAGATCCTATTAAATCGATTTCTGTATCGTCAAATTTCAAAAGCAAGCTTTTGAAATTCATTTCATTTCTATTGAATCTGCCATTCATATAGATGTCCTTCAATTCATAATTTTGATAATATATCTCATTCGAATTGATATTAAGGTTGAGTGTCAAATATTCTGGGAATTGAAAGGATTTATTCGATGATTGAATTGAATCTGGAATGTTTAATCGATCAATATAGAAATCGATATATGCCTCTGCATCATTTTCAACTACCTTACTTAGCAATGGCATCAAATTGTGAATGTTTCCATCTAAAGTAAAATCTGAACTGTTGTATTTACCATTAATTGACTCTAATGCCAAGACTTTTTTCCTTAGGACAACCGAACCATTTATCTTTTCAAAAAAATGGTTCTGTTCTGGAAAGTCCATATATACATCAGTAAGTTGAATATCTCCTTCATATCTTCTTTTCTTGTTTTTAACTGATCTTTCTAAGTCCGAAAGTCTACCTTGTAAAAAAGCGTCAATTTCAAGCAGACCACTCATTTTTCTGTTCTTAGAAAAATTAAAAAGCGGTTTAATTTCTTTGAGATCAATTTTAGACTCAATAATCATATCAATTAAAGGGTCATCAAAGTTTTCAATCCTTCCATGAAAACTTAGAAAATTGTCTTCTAACGTGGCATTTCCTTTTTCTACATAAATGCTTGATGTAGCCGCGGTTCTATCTTTACCATTTGAATAATTACAATGAAGCTGAACATTTTCCAAAGGCTTGTACAACCCTTCTTTGTGAATAACAGCATCACTAACCTCAAAATCTATATCAACGCCAGGGTACGATTTAGGATCAATAAAACCATTAATCCCAATTTTCAGTTCAATTAACGCTTCGGGATTTATTTGTCTTAGCCCTAAAGGATTTAGAACCGACAGTAGATCAAAATAATTGTCTAAATGCGCCTTATTACTTTGAAGGACTATTTTAGCTAAGTTTCCGTTTCCTGCAGGACTTAATGATCCATCAACTCTTAAATTTGCATTACCTATTGATAAATGACCGTTGAATCTTTTTCGACCTTCTAATGTGTTGAACCTGAAAATTGCATTTTCAATTTTTAATGAAAAATCAGTGGAAATAAAATCACCTTTGCTAATCAATGTGTCCAAACTCCCATTGACACTGCCTCTAATCACTTTTGAATTAGGATAAGAATCCATTGAAAGTAATGCATCATTGATGGCAAAAACTTGTCTATTTTTCTTAAACCGATTATGCACTTTGAGCATAGAGTTTTTAATAACAATTTCTGGTATATCCAATGATAAATCTCTTGCCGGTTTAGGTGGTGCCGGTTTTCCTCTGATTTCGTGTTTATTACCCAAAGAATCAATTTCAACATTATATGTTGTATTTATGATCAATACTTTTTCAAGAATATAATTTCGCTTTATAAATTCAAGAGGGTTGAACTGCAATTCTAATTTTCCTGCTTTTAGGATTTCATAAGTATCTTCTTCAATTTGAATATTCTTGAATGTTATTGTCAAATTTGGAAATTCCTTGAAAACCGATATTGACAAATCTTCGAATGTTGCTTGAGATTCTAATCTATCATTAAGAACCAATTGAGTTTCATTTTGAATAGAGCCCTTAAATAAAACCTGAGTTGAAAACTCAATTAAAAAAATAAGAAATATGAGAATTATGGGAGCCCAAAATACTACCCTCAGAAGCTTCTTTTGGATATTCATTCGTGTTTTCTACAGATTGATGTATTCAATAATTCCTCCGAATATTTCAGATGCCCCTAAATAAACACCCACGCCATAGGTAATGTGCTTGACTGATAATTTGCTTATCGCAAAAGGTAAACCACTAATATTTATAAGACTGAATGCAACGGAAATGATAACACCCCCTCCAATTGCTATCCAAAGATTAAATGATGTAAACAATAGGCCTGATCCGATCATTAGCAAAACGAAACTTTGAATAAGCGTTTTTTCGACGCCCACCTTCACAACATATCGACTCAGCAAGAATGCAAGAATTGCTGCAAAACCCATCAGACCAAAAGCAATAAATGAACCTGAGTCCTCATACGCTGGAAATTTATTTGCAATCAATCCTGGTAAAATTTCTACTAAAATAGCCTTTCCCAACCCTAACACTAAACCGATTACAATAATGGTCAAATAACTTCCCACACTCACAGGTTGTGATATTTCTCTAATCAATTCTTTCTTTCTAGAAATAACTTCATTCGATGAAATTCGGTGAAAGAGATACCCTGTTCCAGAAATCAAAATACCGCCCACTACGAAAGTCAACGTGTCACCAAAAAATTGTACTAACAAAACCACAATGGGCTCAAGTGCATATATTAATTCTGTAACCATGAAAATGAATCCCATAACGATAGGTAGCTTTTGTATCGGAGCGAAAGACTCTATCATCGAATAAGCTGGACTAACAAATAAATTCATAGAAATCAACCATAGAACAATCATATATGGCAAAAAAGGTTCTATTCCACTGGTAGGTCCAGCACCTATGATAGAAGCTACTACCATAAAAATCATGGCCGTAGCTCCAATACCTACTGTAAATAAAATGAAGAACTTCCCATTCTTTTTTAAGAGATAATCAGCTAAAAGGCCGGCCAATGGAGGAGTTATTACTAAAATGATACCTTTTGAAATGACTAGAAAATTTGATAAGTGATAAAGATCAAAATCTTCTAGTAAAATGGGTTGATATTCATGATAGGCAATCCAGCTTATTGCTATAGCAGCGCTTAAAGATCCAAGGCTAAAAATCTCAGGCCATTTGATATCATTGGACATTATCGTTTTGGTTTGATTCATATAAAAATAACTAAATTCAAAAGAAGGTTGGAACGAAGTTTGCGTTTGTAGTGATTTTAAATGAAAGAAGACAATCATCCAGACTACATTTCTTTCATTCTTGATATATTTGAAAAAGTTTTAATGCTATGATTTCGAAATTCCTTCAACGATTTGTTTTTATCATTTTTGTGGGCTCTCTGCTATCGCTAGGTGCCTGCAAGTCCAACCAGTATCACAAGGAACGAAAACCAAAAAAATTGAAAAAGGGCAAGCCAATCCCATGTCCGGTCAAGGATTGTTAACGCAATTGTTTGAAAAATTGGTTAACTTATAAATACCTTAATTAATACTGAATAGTGCATTTCAAGATTACCCAAATAGTTAACCTATGAAGAAGATAATAATAGCCATCGATGGTTTCTCGGCCTGTGGAAAAAGTTCTACTGCTAAAGCTACTGCAAAAACGCTCAACTATAGCTATATAGATACTGGTGCAATGTATAGAGCGGTTACCTTATACTTTTTAGATAATCATATAGAATTGACTAATCCAAAATCTGTATCTAAAGCATTGAGTAACATTGACATTTCATTTCATTTCAATGAAAAAACAGGAGTGAATGATACTTATCTCAATGGACTAAATGTTGAAAATGAAATTAGAAAAATGGAGGTGGCACAATATGTCAGTGAGGTAAGCGCCGATAAAACTGTGAGAGACGCCATGGTTGCCCAACAAAGAAAAATGGGAAAAGCTAAAGGCGTAGTTATGGATGGTAGAGACATTGGTACTGCTGTTTTTCCAGATGCTCATTTGAAAGTTTTCATGACCGCTGACGTGGATGTCCGAGCTGAACGAAGACAAAAAGAACTATTCGATAGAGACCAATTGGTTGATTTGAGTGAAGTCAAAGACAATTTGATTTCTCGTGACAAACAGGATACTAGTCGTGAAGAAAACCCATTGCGGCAAGCCGATGATGCAGTTGTTGTAGATACCACGCACATGTTTTTTGAGGAACAAGTTGATGAAATTGTCCAACTAGCGACAGCCAAAATGGTAGGTGAGTAATTCGTTTTAGTATAAATTTGCTCCATGCCGGTCCAAATTGAAATAGATAAAAATTCTGGGTATTGTTTTGGGGTTGAGTATGCCATAGAAATGGCAGAAGATGAGCTCGACGAAACAGGTCAGTTGTATTGCCTTGGTGATATTGTCCACAACCACATGGAAGTAGAAAGGTTGGCAGCCAAAGGACTTGTCATTATCGACCATGAAGAAATGAAAAAACTGCATGACTGTAAAGTATTGATTCGTGCACATGGTGAACCACCCGAGACTTATAAACTGGCAATCAAAAATAATATTACGTTAATTGATGCCTCTTGTCCGGTAGTATTGAAATTACAAAACAGAGTCAAGGGTTCTTTCGATCAAATGGAAGAGAGAGAAGGCCAGATTGTTATTTATGGCAAAGAAGGTCATGCTGAAGTTATTGGATTAACTGGCCAGACGGAAGACAAAGCGATGGTCATCATGGAAGACGAGGACTTAGATCAAATTGATTTCTCTAAGCCCGTTACACTTTACAGTCAAACCACCAAAAGCACCAAAGGATTTTATCGAATCAAAGGGATGATTGAAGAACGTATCAAAGCTGCCAAAGGCAGCCTAGAAGTAACAGACTTCAAAGCCAATGACAGCATTTGTCGTCAAGTCTCTAATCGAGAACCAAGCATGGAAAAATTTTCTCAACTCCATGATGTAATCATCTTTGTCAGTGGCAAAAAAAGCTCCAATGGTAAAGCACTTTATGGCGTTTGCAAAAATTTTAATGAGCGTAGTTACTTCATAAGCGAAGAATCCGAACTGGATTTTGATTGGATCAAGCAAGACGATTCTATTGGTATTTGTGGTGCAACCTCCACGCCCATGTGGTTGATGGAAAAAGTGGCTGATTTTATCAGCAACGAGTTTGAAGAAGTGGCTGTTTAAATCACAGAAAAACCCATCAAGGCATTCATCCTTTTAAATTCAGAATGAAGAGCTGCTTTGATGACTACTTCTTTTTTGAAAATGGGGTGAATAAATTTCAATGAATGCGCGTGTAGCATCATTTCTTTCATTCTCCATTTTTCCTTAAATAGTTTGTTCTGTTTGTTACAACCATGTGGTCTATCACCAATTATGGGATGAAATATATGCGCAAAATGTTTTCGTAGTTGATGCATGCGGCCTGTTTTCGGAGTGGCTTCCACAAGAGAATACCTTGAAGTGGAATGTTTGCCAAATGGCACTTCTAGTTCAACTTTTGCCAATGTTCTATAGTCTGTGATAGCTTCTTGACTTTTTCCTGATTCGCTCACGAGTGCATAATCAATGGTATCTTCATCAATGCAGTACCCTCGCACGATCGCCAAATATTTCTTAATCATTCGACCTTCTGCGAAATCACTAGCGACTGATTTTAAAGTTCCTTTGTCAAAGGCGAACAACAAAACCCCCGATGTCTTTCTGTCCAGTCTATGGACGGGGTGAACAATTTTTCCCACTTGATCTCTTAACATCTGTAAGGCAAATTCCTTAGCATCAGCAGCGATAGCCGATCTGTGCACTATTAGGCCAGGAGGCTTGTTTATGGCAATGAGGTATTCATCCTGAAAAAGAATTTCGAGCATTTACAAAATTATGCTAAAGCAAACATCTATGAATAAAAATCGATTCGTGAATATTTATAAAGAATGATAGAATCTAGAATATTTTTTTGAAATTCTGAATTAATACTGATTTTATGTACATTAGCAGGACATTTCCCAATTATAATAAAGTAAGCAAGCGTTTAGAGAGAATTAATTTCGACTGTGAAGTTTCAGTCTACTAATTGTCGTATTAATTCCTAAACCAACCAATCTATGACATCACACTGTCTATAAAGTGTAGTGTCGGACATCTTTTCGAATTAAAAGATAGTCTTTTGGATATTGCACTGGTCAAGTTTCAATTTTCGATCTTGACCAGTCTTTCCAAAAAGTGCTGATCACGACTCATTAGTATTCCGTTTCTTTTTAAGCTACCAATCTGTAGCGGTCATAATTGTATGCATCCAATTTGGTGAATGTTATATTTTTCATTTTTTCTGAACGATCAAAACTATGAAAAGCATCAATTTCTCGAAAAATTCATGGGCGCTACTTATAACCATATTCATAATAGGCCTGGGTTATTCATACTACTTTTTCATTTATGTTAAAAACAATGAAAAGACCTACTATGAAAAGGCACATAGAGTTTTAGCGCAATTGGGAAAAAATATCTCTGGGATCAACGAGAACTATAAAGGTCAATTAAAATTCTATCAGCCTAAACCGATTCAAGTAAATGACCCCAAAGTTTCCGCTAAGAAAATCAAGCACACATCTAAAAAGATAAAAAACGAGGCACAGGAAGAAAGAATCTCAATCATTAATAAAAAAGCATATTATGAAGCGTCATTAGATGTCATTAGTAACAAATATTCGAAACGAAAAAACGCAGCTACATATTCTAAAATATTAAAGGACTCAATTGAGGTGTTGAACGAACTTCTAAAAGGCTTTAAAGAAGAAGAAGAAAATGTATCATTAGAGACAAGTAGTTACACCAAGAGGTTTATTAAAAAATACAACCTCCAAGAATCCGATAGTCTTTCTTATCTAATAGGAGATCCTGAGTACGTTTTTTACACTGCTGATAGCTCAACCAATAAATTCTATTTCAAAGCAAGTTTAGATGAGTTTGTAAAATCACTTAACAAACAATACTTTTTTTCAGAATATCTCATTTTGCGCGGTAGTCCCAAAAAAATAGCCTATCAATCTTTTGTCAATAAAGTATCTCTATCACAGCTTGACACATTGTACAAAAATAAAATTGGACATAACCCAGGCCAGTCTTTGACAATTAATTTGAACGACATAGACTATAAAATATTCCTCAATCAGTTTAAATTTTCCGATGATGAATATTGGACTTTAATTGGCTGTATTAAAAATGATCAATTCGTTAGTAAAACAAGAAACGTAGATTCTTGGTTGCTTTTATATTCTGGTTTACTAATCGTCATCATTTTGGTAAGTATGCCTGTTTTGAAGTTAGCCTTGATGAGCCATATTGAGCGACTTCATACTTCAAATGTTTTTTTTACTGGAATTTCAATAGTTATCGGAAGTCCATTGATGATTCTTTCTTTCCTTATCATCTACAATTATTTTAGTCATGATCTGAATAGAGTTGACACAAAGCTCGATACCCTCTCAAAAGACATTTCAACTCGGTTCATAAATGAAATAGAAGATGCTTATAATCAACTAAAGTATTATGAAGTTTCCCTGCGCTTCTATACCAAAAAGGCGAAAGAAATAGAGGTCAAAAACGAGATCGTTCCCAATATTCTGGAGGATAGTGTTCTCAAACATTCATACTATCCTTACTACAATGAAGCATTTTGGCTCGATAGTCTAGGCGTACAGCGACTTGCTTTTACACCCTTCAAAGAAGCAAATCCTCTATCTGATCTAAAAGAAAGGGAATATTTCCTGAAAGCTTTGAATAACGATTTTTGGCGATTGCCAAAATCTGGTGAGCCATTCTTTTTACAATCTATTACTTCATGGACAACAGGGCTTCCGGAAATAGCAATTTCAAAACCTAGTTTAATAAACAAATGGCCCGTATCTGCTATTTCATCAAACTTTAATAGCATCATGAATGTAGTGCTTCCCTTAGGATATCAATTCGCTCTTGTTGATGAAAAAGGCGATGTGATGATTCATTCTGAAATTGTTAAATCCAACCAAGAAAACTTTCTCGAAGAAACAGAAAACGATCAATTTCTTACCTCAGCGCTTTTAAGTCAAGCAAGTATAAAGCTGACGACAAAATATCAGGAGCAAGACATTCGACTCTTAACTTTTCCTATAAACAATATTCCGCTAACGCTTATTGTTTACCACAATCTGGAATTGTCAAAAACTAAACTTTCTCAAATCTGGTTTTTTGCATTGCTCCTTATCCTATTGTCCTTTTCAAGTTGTCTTGTGATTCTTCTTTTCATTTATTGGTCTAATTTCAAAACTACTTTGATGGAATTCAAATTGTTTTTTATGCAGTGGATGCGACCTAGTTTTTCTCAAATCAATGTTTATCACAGACTAATAGTTGCAAACTCCTTGGTTATTATTCTGATGATGATTTTGAATTACTCGATTGACACAGAACGATTGTTTGAATTTATTCCAAAAGCACAAGTTCTAATTAGCCATTTCTCTTATGATTCAGGCTCACTCAGTAATGTTTACAGAATAGCAATGCTTCCCATGATCATACTTCTCATGACCTATGTGAATATGAACTACAAAACGGTTAGAAAGAATTTAAAAAGACATCTCACGGGTCCGATACTCATACTAGCGCTTTTTAATTTCTTTCATTTCAATTTATTTGGATTTAGTTTATTTGACTATGTATTTCAAATATTGATTATCCTGTTTTTTTGGCCTGGACTCAAATTGGAAAGAGCCTTTCCGTATTTAATCAATCTTTTTCAAAAAGCATTTGATCAACTAAGAATCAATAGGTCTAATAACTACGCTTCATTAAAAGAACTAAAAACAAGCTATAGTGTGATGCTTATGTTTTGGTTGCTTTCCACATCAATTATGCCCGTATATTTTTACTACAAAATTTCATTCATTCAAGAATCAAAAATTTGGGCAAAACATGAATTAATAGATTATGCAAGAAAAAAAGAAGCGCATTACGAGATTGTAGAAACCGAAATTTTCAATATTAATCACGGAAGATTCATTGCGGATAAAACTGAAAACGAAGAAAAAACAGAGAGTAAATTCACAGCTGGAATTTATCCGGTTGAAATATATGATCAATTTGACGGAAATTTCAATCAATTAAAAACTGTTGATCCTTCAAAAATCGACGAGTTACTTTTTTACTTAAGGCCAGCTTTCACTTACAACATCATTCAAAACAGGGGGCTAGTATGGCCAGTTGCTGCTGATTCCACTTTCAAATGGGTACAAGATACTTTGAAAGAAGAATACGTGAACCTTTCATATGAATATCAATATCCATCTCAATTGCTAAATCAGCCTAATCATGCAAATGCTTCCTTTTTGTTAGATAGTATAAACTTTTTCAAAGAAGAGGATCAAACATTTTTTTCATTCATCCTCCATTTATTGGGTTCATTGGCTCTATTCATTTACCTATATTTTATCATTCGCTTTTCAACTTCTAAAATATATGCCCTCTACCCCAACTTTAACATACAAAGTCAATCACAAAGCCATGAAAATCTAAGTCAAACTATTGCTCATCACAATATCATATTACTTGGCCATTCTAACAGCGGTAGATCAACTTATGTGAATAAGGATCTTAATGGAAAATTGAGTTTCAATTTTGATATGATGAAATTAAATGATCCAGATCAATGGAATAAACTTTGTTCATTTACCAGTAGTAAAAAATTCGAAATCGCCATTTTAGATAATTTCGAATACTTGTACCATGATCATGAAGCTAGTCATCACAAACTTCGATTAATTGAATCATTGCTTCTTAATAAAAAGAAAGTGATAATAATCACAGAAACTGATCCACAAGAAATCATTGACTATTATGTCTCTGAAATATCTAAAACGGATGATGTTATTTCAAAAAAGAGCTTTACTAGAGACCTTGAAGTCTGGAGACACATATTTAGCAGTTTCGTCAAAATTTTCAAACCTTTCAATCCGATAGAATCGGCTGTAGAATTAATTGATGATGCTGATGAAGAGAACATAGAATTAATTCGCATAATGAAGTCTGAACTCTGTTATGGCACCTACCTTCCTTTTCTTGCATCAACAATCAAAAGCAAGAGGGACTATTTCTATGAAAATTTCAACCCTGAAACCATTATTCTTGAAATCCAACATCTCGCTCAACCCTACTATACCGCACTATGGAACACGCTAACTACGGAAGAAAGATTTGTAGTCTATGACCTAGCCAAAAACGACTTTGTTAATGTCAAGAACAAATCCACTATTTTGTTTTTGATGAAAAAGGGAATGATCAAAAATGATAAAAGATTACAGCTTTTTAATCAAAGCTTCAGAAATTTTGTTCTCATGGCCAACAAAGATGAAGCCCTCGCAATGGAGAAAGTTGTAAAAGAAAAAGGCTCCTGGTCTAAAATCAGGAGTATTCTTATAATAATTATATTAGGTGTAATTACACTCATTGGATTTGCACAACCCAACTTCTTTCAGAACATAAATTCTATCGTTCTCGTGTTAACTGGTGTCGTCAGTTTCTTACCAACCCTTAATCACATGATTTCGATGAAACAAAACCCTACTTCAACCTAGATATTTTTTCCTTCAATTTAAAAAGAGAGCTATTTAGTCCTTTTGAATTCTGTAAGTCACGGAGGTATTCTCATAAGACAATTGCAAAAGATATAATCCCTTTTTCAACGCACTTACATCTAATTGATAATCAAAACTTCTTCGGTTTTTTTGAAATTGATCAATTGCAACAATTTTTCCCGTCTGATCAATTAATTGTATTCGATATTCTCCAAAGTTTCCATTTTCAATTTTAGCGTTGAGCTTTTCAGAAGTTGGGTTAGGATAAATACTTACATCCATGTCCAGCTCTTGGTTAACTGACAATACTGCTTCTACTGTAAATTTGAAAGTCGTAGAGATACTCAGTTGATCATCCGAATCTTCAGTTACAGTAACCTTTATATCGTATTCTCCTTCATCTACATTAATAAATGCTTGACCACTGAAAATTCTTTGTTCTTCATCAAAACTTATAAAAGATGGTAAAGGACTGTCGTCATCAAGTGTCGCCGAATAGATTAAATCGTTTCCTTCAATATCTGAGAATGCATTACTAGGAACTGAGAAGCTAAATTCTCCATATCCTACAACCAACTCGTCAGGAATTCCCATGTCTACTACCGGAGCATCATTTACACTGTTTATTAAAATTGTAAATTCAGTGAAAACGCTCAACGCCGGATCTCCTTCATCTGTGGCAGTCAGTTCTATTTCTACATCTCCATCCCCCTCCAAAGGTGTACCACTAAATGTGGTCCCATCGAAACTCAACCATGTTGGCAAATCATTGCCATCACTTTGAAGTGCTGTTAAAGTCAACACAGAAGTCTCTTCATCACTGAAGGTGCCAACCGGTACTTCAAAACTAAAAGCAATGTCTTCTGTCGCACTTGGATTCGAAATCGCATTTGCAACGACAGGTGTTTCATTGACTGGAGTCACAGTTATGGTGAATGTGGTCGCAATTGACAAAGCTGGATCTCCTTCATCTGTGGCAGTCAGTTCTATTTCTACATCGCCATCCCCTTCCAAAGGTGTACCACTAAATGTGGTCCCATCAAAACTCAACCATGTTGGCAAATCATTGCCATCACTTTGAAGTGCTGTTAAGGTTAACACAGAAGTTTCTTCATCACTGAAAGTGCCAACTGGTACCTCAAAACTAAAAGCAATGTCTTCTGTCGCATTTTGGTTGGAAATCAAAGCATCAACTGCCGGTGTATCGTTAATATAAGTTATGTTAATATTAAATGTTTGGCCAGTTAGAGTTCCTTCCAAAGGATCAGAGATATCAAAAATAAATGAATCAACAACCGAATCTTCATTTCCACCATGCACATAGGTTACTCTGCTGTTATCGATATCATCCTGAGTAAACACTACATCTGTTCCAATGCCAACATCGTTCAATCTAATTTCACCAAATGAAGGTAAATCTCCAATTGAATTCACTATATAAGAAATTTCTGTTGCCACGTGATCTGCATCATTTGCTTGAAGAATAGAATTTGATATTACGTTAGTTTCTCCTTCGTTTACTTCAAATGCGACATTTGTGTCAAGAGTAGGGTCATCATTAACAGGGTTAATACTTATATCAAACGTTAGATTTGTACTAGTGAAATCTAAATCTCCAATAGTAAACTCAAAAGAATCAGTCGTGCCTTCTCTTCCGTCATGCCGATATTCTATATAACCAAACCCAACATCATTTTGTGAAAAAGTATTATCTATACTTAATTGAAAATCTCCGTCTTCAACATTCCACAGAGATCCATGCTGTGGAAGGGTTTTAATTGTATAAGTTTCTTCATCTCCAGTATTGTCTGGATCATTAATGTATAACATCTCGTAAAAGCTTTGACTATCTCCTTCATCAAGTGTTAGCGTCTCCTTGACATCCAGAACTGGAATATCATTTATCGGGTTGATTGGGAAAAGGAATTCATAGGGCTTTGAGTCAAAAGTGCCATTGCTTACAAAAAATGAAAAAGAATCGAGGGAAGTCTCGCCATCGTCATGTGTATATCTGATGGTTTCAAATTCTTCTTTTGTCAAAGAAGCATCTAGCGTCAATGGAATGCCTTCTAAATCAAGTTCTCCATTATCAGGTAGAACTGAGAACTCAAACTGCAAAGTTGAAAGACCAGAAAAATTGAAAATGTCAGAAGTCATTATTGAAGTGAAATTAGATGCAGAACCACCTTCATCAACTGGTAATCCTGCTGGAAATTCTGAACTATCTATAATCGGCACATACGAGAAAAATTCCTTTACTGCAATTGTACCAACATATCCATCCAGTCTATTGCTTTCCCATACACTTTTGAAGACACCACTTGAAGTGCTAATAACTTTAGGGTATGTGCTTTGTGTTGATACTTCGTTTAACTTGTATTCTGATCCAATAGGATTGAAATCCGAATCGACTCTTGCTGTGTAAATGGATTCAAAATCTCGTGAATCTAATTTACGTTGATAAACTAAAACTATTTGATCATTGTCAGCAATCGTGATATCCGCTTCAATTCCAAAAGCGGTACATGCTGTTTCAGCTATACTTGTGGATCCTGATTTAAAGCGATGAAGAGATATCATGTCTTGATATAAATCATTTCCTGCCGTATTGGTTGAAACTATAAAATCTCCAGAATTGTCAGTTATTATACTGGTGGACTTTACATATGATGCATCATTAATTTCTGTGATTAATACACTTCCTGAATTAGATTCTGATAAATCAGTATTAAAAGATTTTACATAAATATAATTTTTGGTACTTACCAAGCTTCTATAGGACAAACCTAAAACACCAGCAGAATTAAAATCGATGGCTAATTCTCGAACATTATTATTTCCAGTAGTACTAAATAAAGGTACATTATTGACATCTACCGAACCGTTTTTATCAAATCTGCGAGCGATAATATTTGAATTTTGATCCTGACCATCCAAAAATAATTCCGACCAAACTACAATAAAGTTTCCATTGCTATCAATATCTAAATCAAAAGAATCTTGACTCCCTTCTTCACTTGAAACATTAAAATCATTAATTACTCCAGCACCATTTCTATTCATAATTTGGGCCTGAATATTATAATAACCAGAATTATAAGTCGACCAAGCAATCATTATGTCACCATTATCATCCATTGCCACTCTTGATTCTTTTTCGAACTGGGCATTTTCACTTACCTGGATTTCTGATCCATAAACTTCTCCATTACTGTCATAGACTTGGGCATAATATTGTTGGTCAGAAGAATTGAGCCAAACAACCACCATTTCACCGTGTGAGTTAGTGGCGATTTGCGCATCTTTCTGTTCACCGATTATGGTAGTGTTGACTTTTTCTTCAGGGAATTCACTAAATTCAAATGAAGGAGGGTCTGCAAAAATTGATTGACGAATTTCCCCATCTTCTCCTGTCAGCACGATTGATTTTTCTCTTCCAACGGCCACATCTTGTACACCACCAGAGAGCATTTTTTCAGAAACTATTTGTTGACCTGCCTTATTATATTTTTTAAAAAATGAATAAGGACCCTCCTGATATCCATAATAGGCGACCGAGATCTCACTGTCCCCATTCATGTCTAATTCAATATTAGAATATTGACCAGCACCTGAAACATCAAATAATTCCAAATCAACGGAAGCGTCCTTGTCAAATGTTGTTAAGAAAGTATAAGAGCCATCATCACAACCTATAGCAAAATCTCCTGTGTTTCTATTAGTGCTTACTTGTGGTCTTCTAAAATTTTTGCCTTCAAAATTGCCTTGGTCAACAGCTATACTTATATCGGACAAAGCCGATTCGCCTTTAAATCTTCTATAATGAATGGACGAATAATCGAAAAAATCTCCAACCGTAATCAAGTCCGATTTATCATCCCAAACAACAATATAATTATCATCAATGCCCATAGCAACATCCGATGAATTAATGTCTCCAATATCTTCTATAGAATTATTGACAATTTGAATTCCAGCTGTTGTTTCACTTGGATTAATATAGACTCGATCAGTAACAGTATCTACCCAAGTAACTACAGAAAAATTACCTGTTTCATCGAGAGCAATGGACACATCATTAATTTCTTCAGAGGAAAGGGTTGCCACTGGAATGAAAGTTCCTACTACCGGTGTTGCATCATGATTAAAATATCTTTTAGTGATTTCAGAAGAAGTTTTCCACACTACCGCAAATGAACCATCATTATTCATATCAACATCAACGGCCTGGATTGGATCATTGTAAATTTGGTAGACATTAAATATGTCGCCTTCCTTTTTGCCACTTGCGTTAAACCTTTGCCCCCCTATTGTGTAAATAATATCTTGATTATAAAGATACAACGCATCCCAAATTACCACATAATCTCCGTCGGCATCGGAAGCAATTTTAATGTCTTGATTAAAATTACCAATACCTTCAATAGCTAATTCTTTTATTATATCGTGCCCTGATTCCTTATCAAAATCATAGGTAGACTTGTAAACAGCCATGCCCGTTTGATCTGTACCAGTATTCGAAAGTGTATTTTTATTATCTGACCAGACTACAGCAAATTCACCATCATCAGTGATGCTCACCGATGGTACAGAAAGGTTTTGATTGTGTGTGGGTTCTAAATTAGTGTTAAATTCTTCTATAAATATACCATGCTTATTGTATCTTCTAGTCAATAAGTCCGTGTTGGAATTCCCTATTTGAAACGCAACGATAAAGCCACCAATATCGTCGATGGCGACCTTTGGTTGACCATCATAGCCATAAGAATAACCAGTTAAAGCAATTAAATCCCCTACAGGATTTCCGTCTGCATCGTATTTCTGTATTTCAGGATAATCCCATGAATAACTATTTCTTTCCCAACCTATCACAAAATCTCCATCATCATTTATATCCACATCTGGTCGATAAAAAGACCTTCTTCCTTCACCTCCTGCTCCGTGTTTTAAGGTCATAGAAGTAGTGGATGCGAACAAATCGTTTTCCTTAAATCTTCTGTAATTGATATCACTGACATAGTCTCCATAATCATAGGAGCGCTCTGCCCAAACCACAATACCATTCCCATCATCATCCATAGCCAAAGATGGAAACGAGGCATCCATTTTATTATCTATACTGAGATTGGTAATTTGAGCGATATTACTCGATGGAACATAAGCTACTTTGACTTGGTCATAATAAGAGTAAACTTCATCATCATAATAATAATCAGTATATGCAATCATGACATCACCATCAGGTTGAATAGCTATACTCAATTGATCTGTGGCAGATTCTCCATCCCCGATTTCTAAGTCGGCTACATCAATAGATCCATCGCCTATTTGAGTATCTCCTTCAAACCGTTCCATCTTCAATATGTGACTATATGGTGTACCATCATTGTGTCGTTCATCATATGCCACAACAAAATCTCCTCCCTGATCAATTGTTACGGCTGGTGCGTTTACAGAATAATCACCACTGACTGGAGTATAAACAGTAAACTCTGAAGATTGAATTCCTTCAGCGGATGTATATTGACCTTTGATGTCCGTTCCTTCTTCCCAGACAATAACGATGTCTCCAGCATCGTTCATTGCCATTTTAGGATTTTCTTGATCACCAATGGTCGTAGTATTAACCAGTTCTCGACTGGTCACTTCTGACATTGGTGTTCCTGCTGCAGTTTGTGCATCAGCGTCCGTGGACATAAAGGCCATCCCTAAGGCACCCACAACACCGGCAAGTTTCAAGCGTTGAGCTAATGCATTAAGTTTCTCCTTGAGTTTTTCAATTTTGCGAATAAGATAATATCGCTTTTGGGCGGTGATTTCTCCAAGGGTTCCGTTGGCAATTCTTTTTTCAAAACGTTGTTGTAGTTTTTGAAATTTTTTAAGGGTTCGCCTAAATTCTAGATGAAGATAATTGGTGGTTTTCATAATCGGTTAGATTAAGATGAAAATAATAACAAGGTGGTTACTTAGGGGATATCAAAGATAACTAAATCTAATTTAAAATTACCGTCGATTTTCTTCAGATTACTGCCATACTATAATATGGCTAATTGTATAATAAGCAGAATAACAAGTACTTATTGAAACTATTGAGGATTACAAACCTTCAAAATGAAAGCCTCTAGTTCTGAAACAGCTTCTTGGTCCTCAAAAATTTTATAATTATTCACATCAATTTTTGATACTACTTTAGCTCGATAACTGGCGTCTGTTGCAATTTTTGTTGCTAGATATACGTATTCAATATCATTTTTGGCAATCAAATCGTCAATCCCCATTTGTCTATATGCTTGAGCAGTGAACCTACTCCTAAAAAATATTCCGCTTATTGTTATTACTGGCGTATTACAACTAAATGCATCATATGCTGTATTTGCCCCTCCATAACGAGGTGTATCCAAAACAACATCTGCCATGCTTATTAATTGGTAATATCGGTCGGGATGCATCCAAGGTAAAAAATGTACTTTTTCAATATTGTTTTTCAACACTTCTTTTAAACGTTTTTTAAGTAACGCTGCTAGCAATGTTTTTTTGTCTGATATAAAGACAACTTGTGCTTGTTCGTCTTCTGCTAATATTTTAGCTATGATTATATCAAAATCTGGGTGTATTTTTTTTATGTTTTGAAGACACAAATAGATATTACTCTTTTCACTGAAGCCAAATGTTGTTTTAGGTGTTCTTTCAGAAGGAGTTAGAGGTTTGAAATAGAAAGATGGTAGTTTATCAAAAAGAACCAATTTCTCTGAATATTGCTTCTGACTTTCATCTTCATCTAATCCTTTCGTTGATATAAAATAGTTGATTCGATCATGACCTGAAGTAATAGGCCATCCCCAACCAGTGCATTGAATTCTGGCGGGTTGCAAATAAGGCAAGAAATAATTCATGCCATCGGTGCCAACTTCCCAATAATATAAGAGGTCAAAGTTTTGATTGGTCAACTGATGAGCTGCCCGTCCAAGACTAGAGCTTAAGGCCAAATATTGAACAGCTTCATTATTGATCGCGGATGCAATAATCGGAATTCCTACAGATGACGCAACTACCCACGTTTCCATTTTTTGTTCAGAAAATCGATCAATAATTCCCTTCATACTTTTTAGAAAAACTCCTTCATGTCCAGCTGTGACCACAAAGCCAATTTTCGGAATGCCATTTTTCTGTTTAGAGCGTTTAGCTTTAGGCATGCCTTTGAAAACAGCCGCGTAACCCTTTCGCAGTGGCAGCTCATCTATTCCATGATATGTTGTTGTAACTGGAGGGTGCAATCCGTATTCTAAAAGTTGCTCCAAGTCCAAATTAATTTTTTGATTTTGTATCCATTCAATTTGATCCGTCAATTTTCTTCTATATTGTAGAATTTCATCGGTTGAATTGAAAATAATAGGACTAATTGTTTCAGATTTCCAGAGAAGTACAGGATCATCATTTTTCAAACTAGACAGTTGACGATAAAATCGTTTCGATTTTTCTACATCTCCGAGAGTTTCATATACTAATGCGAGATTTCGAATGGATTCATTGTGTACGGCATTATTCTGCAGGGCTTTTTGATAAAAATCGATGGCTTGATCAAATTCTTCACACTTTTGACAAATCACACCAAGATTATTCAAAATATCAGGAGAATCTGGAGTCAATTTTAAAGCTGTCGCAAATGATGATTTTGCGTCATTATACTTCCCTAATTCTAAATCAATTGCGCCTAAGTGAGAATGAGCAGGTTCAAATTCTGGTTTTTGCTGAATGATTTCTAAAAGTAATTTCTTCGCTTTTGAAAATTCTAGCACTTTATTAAAAATTGTTGCCAATTTAAATTTTGCCTGATAGAATTTGGGGTTATTCTTCAGAGCATGTGATAACTGATCAATTGCTGGTTGTACATTGCCAGTTCTGAATAAGGCTTCCGCAAAATTGTTTCTGTAAATTGGATTTTTTGGTTGTCGCTCAATGGCTCTTTCAAAATAACGGAAACCCGCATCGAAATTTCCTTGTTGCGACTCCATTAGCCCGAGCATGTGAAATGGCTCAGACTGATCCGGCATGTCTTTTGTCAATTGAACATAAAGCGACTTTGCCTTTTTCAAATCACCAGATTGATGCGCTTCATTTGCCGTTTTAATAAGTTGAAAATAGTATTCTTCTCCTGAAATCATAAGTGGATAAAGATATCAAGGAAATTGGTAAATATATATGGAACCAGTCGACCCTAAGGTTTTGGTGTAATTTCTGGGATAGCCCAGAACCCTTGGTTAGGCAGAGAAAGTCCATTTCGGTGATCATCAGTGTTAACACCTAATATGCCAGGTCGATCAAATCCTTGAATTACTTGAATATCATAAATTTCTTCCAAACTATTTTCATATTTGATGTGACCAACAATCTGCCCAGTATTTGCATCCACTACCATGACTCCTGAAAAAATGGATTCCTTAGATATTGGCAGGTCTGCAAATGTCTTACTAGACTTTCTCATCTTTGACAAACCAATAAAAAGTAGGTTTCCATATCGACACATACCTCTAACAAAACCAGGAATCTTTGTAACAACATCATATTTTCCAGAATGTTGATCCACATGTATCAACTCTCCTGTTGCGGATAAAAGCGCAAAAAGTTTCTCTCCTTCAAGCCTTGGTGAATGCGGCATAGCCAACCCATGTGACAATATCTCCCCAGTAGGCACATGCATAATTACACCACCATTTGTTTTGTTTTCTCGCCAGCCTCTTTCGGTGTTAGTTGTACCCAGAGCAGTGACAAATTCTGGGCTTCCATTTTTCATGGTCATACCATTGAGGTGGCAGCGATCTTCAGGAACGAGATCTGACACGAAACTAGGCTTCCACTTCGGTTCAAAACTATAATCATCATTAATTTTTGACAAACATGAAAACCGGGTATTGACAGCCCAAAGGCCATCATGGCCCCAATCCATATCGTGAATATCCACGTCACCTGAAAAGTAAGTAGCCCTTGGCATAAACATTAGGTCATAATTATTTGGTTTTTTTGGGTAACCCTTTGCTAATGAAGTAGAGCCCTTTAATACTACTACCTCCTCTTTGGTGGCCACCGCCATTTTTCCATTTTTATAAGCCATGCCCATGGCTTTCTTGAAATCTCTGGGCAATTGAATCAACCCGTTTTCTCCATTGGCATTAATAAAAATTACTTTTCCAGCTTGATAGGTAGTGATAACAATAGTCAATTTGTTCTGAGATAATATCTGCGGAACATTTGGCGTGAACGTACTGTAAAATGGAGGTAGATTGGAAGCACTCATATCAAGGTAATTTTTCTAAATGTCTAATAGTTGCTGCTCCATCTACAACTATCTTTCCTCTTTCCATTTCGAAAATTTTAGTGCTAATGGTTGCAATATGCTTGCCCTGTTGTATCTCAGTTATCTCACATTTTACTTCATATTTTTTGTCAGGATATACGGGTCTTTTGAAATCCAAATTTTGTGATAGGTACAAACTACCTTCTCCTGGAAATTCCATACCTAAGACTTTAGAAATTATCGAAGCGCTAAACATGCCATGTACTATTGGTGATTTGAATGGAGTGTTGGCTGCATAGTTTGCATCCAAATGTAGAGGATTTTTGTCCCCACATACTTCTGCAAATCGAATGACTTCTTCTTGTGAGATTGAAAATGTTGTTGAGTAAATGTCTCCTAATTTTAGCATATGTCAAATCTAAGAACCACAAGATGGATTGAAAAGTTAATCCACTCTTATTTGCGTTCCCTGGTATGAATCTAGATTTCCATCTACATTCCAATCCAAAGTGGAAGTAAATTCAATTTTATTTCCCTCCATTTTATACTTGTACACTGTTTCACCCTCTTCAGTCAACATAACCAATGAGTCATTTCTAATCCACCAAACTCCAATTGATGTATGAAATAATTGATCATCCAACGTGTAATAGTCAGAAGAGAATGTGCTATCAGAATTGAAATTGGTGATAATTGGTTTAATTCCCAGCACTTTTTCCCATTCTCCTTTTTGCACCAAGAGCAATGAATCTTCTCGACCTCCTATCATTTCGACTTTCAAAGTTGAATTTTTCCATGATCCAAAAAGATCATTCATAGAATGTTCCTTATCTGGAGCACATGATACAAAAAGTGTGACGGTTAATAATACAACTAGAATTTTCATTTAATAAATGTATTCAAAATTGAGCAAAAAAAAGACCTACCTTAATAAGGTAAGTCTATCAGTAAGTTTTTAGAATTTATCAATTCAAAAATTCATAGACCCCTGCTACACCTTGGCCTCCACCAACACACGCCGTAACCATTCCATATTTTTGTTTCCTTCTTCTCATTTCATTAATCAGTTGGATAGACAATTTTGCTCCTGTGCAACCTAGTGGGTGACCCAAAGCAACAGCACCTCCATTTACATTCACTATATCTCTATTGAGCCCAGCTTCTTGAATCACGGCAAGCGCTTGTGTAGCAAATGCTTCGTTCAATTCAATTTGGTCGATTTGATCCAATTTCATTCCCGCTTGTCCCAAAACTTTTGGAATAGCAGCAACAGGACCAATTCCCATAATCCTTGGATTTACGCCTGCTACAGCATAGTTTAATAGCTTTGCAATGGGTTCAAGTTTTAATTCTTTCATCATCTTTTCAGACATAACTAAAACAAAAGCGGCCCCATCTGAAGTTTGAGATGAATTACCGGCTGTTACAATTCCGCCCATTTTGAACGCAGGCTTCAGTTTAGCAAGTCCATCCATAGAAGTTCCTATTCTTGGCCCTTCATCTGTTTCAACTAAAAAATCTTTTTCTGCTTTTTTTCCTTCTGAATTCACATATGTCTCGTGAACATTGATTGGAACAATTTCATCCTTGAATTTTCCATCTTTAATAGCGGCTAAAGCTTTGTCATGAGACTCGACGGAAAATTGATCTGCTTGCTCTCTAGTAATACCAAAATCCTTGGCAATTTCTTCTGCCGTAATGCCCATGGACAAATAATACTCAGGATTCTTCTCCGCAATCTGCCAGTTCAAAGCCGTTTTATATCCTAACATCGGAACCAAGGACATGGATTCAGTGCCTCCAGCGATAATACAGTCAGCCATGCCCGATTTTATTTTTGCTGTTGCCATTGCGATTGTTTCCAATCCAGATCCACAATATCTATTAACAGTTACACCAGGTGCTTCCATTGGCAAGGATAACAATGAAATCATTCTTCCCATTTGCATTCCTTGTTCAGCTTCAGGAATCGCATTGCCGACAATTAGGTCATCTATTCTTTTTGGATCTAATTCTGGAACCTCTGAAACGAGATGTTTGATTACATCTGCAGCCAAATCATCCGGTCTACTAAACCTAAAGCCCCCTCGTTTTGATTTTCCAATTGCTGTTCGAAATCCTTTGATTATATATGCTTCCATTTTTCTAATTTCTAAGTGGTCTGCCTTTAAATAATATACTCTGAATTCTTTCTAATGTTTTTTGTTCTCCACACAAACTCAAAAATGCTTCTCGTTCTAAGTCTAAAAGATACTGTTCAGAAACTAAAGCCGACGATGATAAATCTCCTCCAGCCATTACATATGCTAGTTTTCTAGCAATTTTAGCATCATGCTCAGATATGTATTGACCATATAACATGCCTGCAATTCCAGCTTCAAACATCGCCATGGCTGTTTTTCCATGAACTTTTATATCTGTTCGCTCAATGGGTCGGGTGTACCCAGCTTCTGCCAATTCGATTGCTCTAGCTTTAGCATCAGCTAATAATCGCGATCTGTTTAGTGTAATTCTATCCTGTTTTCTCAAAATATTCATTTCACGTGCTTCATCTGCTGAAGTTGCTACTTTAGCCGTTGCAATATTCATAAAATACTTTTGAAGGATATTTAGTTCCGGATCACCCTCTCCATATTCATCTGAAGCTCGCAGTACAAATTCTTTAGTGCCACCACCACCTGGAATTACACCTACTCCAAATTCAACCAAACCGATGTAAGTTTCAGCATGTGCTTGAATAGCATCACAATGTAATGAGAGTTCACAACCCCCACCCAATGCTAAACCTGAGGGAGCAGAAACTACAGGAATATCTGAAAATCTCGCACGTGTCATCGTGTTTTGAAATCCTCGAATCATGAAATCTACTTCATCAAATTCTTGATCCGAAGCATACATAAATAGCATAGCTAAATTTGCTCCTGCTGAAAACTGTTGCGATTCATTTCCAACGACAATTCCTTGAAAATTTTCTTCTGCTTTAGTAATAGCAGTATTCAAACCTTCAATTACTTCAGCTCCAATTGAATTCATTTTGGTATGAAATTCAACGTTCAGAATTCCTTCTCCTATGTCATAAACTGTACTACCTGAATTTTGAAATACAATATTATTCTCTTTGAATGCATCAAGAATTACCATTCCTTCTGTTCCCGGAACTGTTTTATAAGTTTTGGTAGGAATGTCATAATACTGTTTTTTCCCATTCTCATATTTATAGAACGATTCATTTCCTTGAGAAATCATTTCTACCACCCAATCTGCAGGCATTATTCCAGTTTCTTGCATCTTGCTAACTGTATCTTTTAGCCCCAATACATCCCAGGTTTCGAAAGGACCCATTTCCCATGCAAAACCAGCAGAAACCGCTTGATCAATTCGATATAATTCATCTGAGATTTCGGGAATTCGAAAAGAACAATATTTGAACAAATCATAAAAAGTAGACCGATAGAATTCTCCTGCTCTGTCATCAAAATTGACGAGCATTTTAATTCTTTCCTTTAAATTTTCATTGTCTTTTGCTTCTCCTACTGCATCAAAAAGCGTTTTTGATTTTGGGCCGTATTCATAAGTTTTCAGGTCCAGTTCTAGTATTGTTTTTTTACCATTTTCATCAACAACTTTTTTATAATAACCTTGTTTGGTTTTATCACCCCACCACTTTCGATCATATAATTCTTGAACAATACTTGGAAGTTTGAATGCATCTCTAGATTCATCATTTGGGAGGCCTTGATACAAATTGGTAGCAACTTTGACGGAAGTATCTAAGCCAACAACATCCATGGTTCGAAAAGTTGCTGATTTAGCACGGCCAATAATCGGACCTGTAAGTTTATCAACTTCACCGACAGTCAATCCCATTTTCTCGATAGTATGCATACCCGACATGATCGCATAAATCCCAATTCTATTCGCGATAAACGCTGGGCTGTCCTTACATAGCACTGTTTCTTTTCCCAAAAACAGGTTGCCATAGGACATAAGAAAGTCAACAACTTTTTGATCCGTATCAGTATTAGGAACAATTTCTAATAATCTTAAATATCTAGGAGGATTGAAAAAGTGGGTAATACAGAATTGTTTTTTGAAATCATCTGAACGCCCTTCGGCCATGAGTTGAATAGGAATACCTGAAGTATTAGAAGTGATTAGCGTACCTGGTTTTCTGTATTTTTCTACTTGCTCGAATACTATTTTCTTTATGTCCAAATTTTCAACAACCACTTCTACTATCCAATCACTTTCATTGATTTTTGACATATCATCGTCGAAGTTGCCTGTCGTAATCAATGATGCAAAAGACTTTTCATAAAGTGAAGCTGGTTTAGCTTTCAAAGTATTCTGAAATGCTGCATTAACGATTCGGTTTTTTACACTTTTATCTTCAAGAGTAAGTCCTTTTTCCTTTTCCGATTCCTCTAGTTCTTTTGGTGCAATGTCAAGGAGTAAAACTTTCACACCAATATTGGCAAAATGACAGGCGATTCGAGATCCCATAATTCCTGATCCCAATACGGTAACATGGCTAATTGCTCTATTCATTTTCAATTAATGTTATTTTGGATTCTAAATTTTTGTTTTCATCAATAACTTGATCAATGGCTTTCATTACTTCGAAAAATGACTGAAGCTGCTCTTCAGATACTTTTTCCCTAACCAAATTGTTAAAATATAAAACAGCTTTCCGAGATAGTGCTCTTTTTATTTTTCCTTCTTCTGTTAAAAATATCTTTACTGACCTTTTATCATTGGTATCTTGTTGACGGTATATCAATGCGTTTTCCTCAAGCGTCTTGAGCATTCTAGTGAGGCTTCTTGCTTCCATACCTAGCAAAGGAGCAATTTTCGTAGCAGCTGTGCCTTCTTCCAAATCAATATTAAGTAATACAAATCCTGTCGATGCTGTTATGCCTCGATTTACACCACCTTGATTATACATCCTTGTGATTGCATGCCATGCTACTTTGACATGATAATCTACCGTTTCTTCTTTTTTCATATCTTTCTACCTTTTCAAAGATATGAAATTTTATTATGCATGCATAACATTTATCAGTATTGGGAAGATCAAAACCGAATTAAATATTATCGCCTCGTAAGTTTCGATAGCGTTTTCGTGCTTCTGCTATATAAACACTGCCTGGATAAGTAATTAAAAAGTTCTTATATAGGTCCATCGCTTTGTCTACATCTAACAGATATTCCTCATAAATTTTCGCTTTTGTATACATAGCGTCATCACCTAATATGTCTGAATCGTAATTATCCAAAATAAGGTCGAGATGTTTTATTGCTTCTTTGAATTCTCCCAGTTTCATATTTATATTGGAAAGTTTCCATTGGATTTCATCCGTTAATGAATGTCCAGGATATTTGACCAACATTTCATTGTAAAGGTTTTGCGCTTCTAAGATATTGTTTTGGTATTCCACCAATTCTATATGAGCGAATTCTTTCATGACAAAATCTGAAGAGTCCAAGGCCGTGTTATCTTGAATTAACAAACTGAGGGCAATCGCGTCATTAGCTATTTCTCTTGTTGTTGCTAATTTTATTATATCCAAATGTCCTTTTGCCAATTCGAAGTTTCCTCTATAGTAATTAAGCTTTGCATTTTTCAATTTTGCCAGATACCCAATTTTATTAGACTTATTAGATTTTTCCACTTGTGAGTAAAGTAATGTAGACTCCCACGGTTCACCGATAAGTATGTATATATCTCCTAAATCCAATTTTGATTGAGATCGAATATTGTTGCTGATTCTCGGTGTTGAAATTATCTCGTTTAAAATTTGAATGGCCGAGTCATTTTCTTGCATATAAAAAGCATGTAGAAGGGCTTTATTTCTATATGCTTCCATTGTCAATGGTGATTTTCCTAAATCCTCCAATAATAAATCATATTCCGCAATCAATTTTCTAATTGCCAAAGTGTCTACTGGAAACTCATATTTTATTTTCTGCTCTCTAGCTTCAACAATCAGACGTCTTACTTTTATGTAATATTTTCCTTCAGGATAAAAATTCGCTATATACTCAAAACACTGGATTGCATCATCAAAGGCTTGATTCTCCATAGCGATTTTTCCCAAATTTAAAATTCGGGTTCCATTTTCATTAAATCTTTTATCTAACGCTCTCGCCTGAATAAAAGCAGCGTAAAAGTTTTTTTCTTGAATATTTATCCAAATTAGTAGGTCACCATACATCGGTTGACTAGGATATTTCTGAATATTTTCAATCAACACATTTTTGAAGTTTTCTTTGTCCTCTTCTTTTTGGAGTAAGTTTTGAAGAATGTTTTTCACATATCTTAGGTTACTAGATCTTATACCAGCAAACACCAAGTACTCATCAATCATTTTATCCTTTATCCCTAATATTCTATAAGCATTGGCAATTTCTAATGCATAAATGGTCTCTATTTTATGAGTTTTTCTACCAATCAAATAAGTCTGCAACGCATATTCCGTCAATTGTTTACTTATAAAATATTGTGCAGCCGTTCTTATTTGAAAATCATTTTCTTTAACCTCTTCTATGGTGCGATTGTAAATTTCCCCGGCCTCATTTTCTAAACCTTGTGCATTATACAGTAAGCCTCTATCAATTTTATAATAGATATTTTGTGGATATGCCTTTAGCGCTTTTTTTAGATATTTCTCAGCCGTTTTAAAATCATTTAGGGAAAGCAGAACATTGAAGTAATTATTGTGGATAACTGGAATATTTTTGTAATTTTTTGACAATTCTTGATATATATCCCCTGCTTTTTCAAATTCGCCTTGAGTATAATACTCATTGGCTATTTGAATTTGTTGATTGGATTGACCGAATAATAATGCCGGAATAAATAAGAGTGATAGGATAAATGAGTAGCTGATGTTTTCCACAAAATTTGATCTCATAATATTATAATTTAAGATTACTTAAAATTATTATTAATTATTAAGGCTGTGGATTTGTGGATAGTTTTTTTCTTCATGTAGTGGTGTGTGGTATTCGTACATAAGTATTTGTATTTAGACATATTATCAACAACGTAATTTATTTAATTTCAGTTATTTATATAGTTAAGCACATTGGTTAGTTGAGGTTGGAGAATTTTATCAACTTTAAGTTTAGTTCTAGGAAGTTGTTGATAAATTCATTTGAATATAGAGTTATACCAAGGAGTAATTATATTTTGAAACATTGTGGATGAGTCGTTATTTTATTAACAATTAGATGCTGATTTATGAGAGATATCCACAGGTTATCAAAACTCAATATCTATGTTATCTAGTTGCCAATTTGCTCTTACGTCGAATACTTCTGGATAAAAAAAGATAGGTTCAGGCTCTCTTTTTTGTTGCATATTACCATAATCCCATTTTCCATTTGTATTGGAATCTATTAATACTCTAAATGTGTATTTTCCTGGTGGGACGTTTCGAAAGGAATAATTTGTGACATTTCTAAGTTGAGCAATGACATCATAGTTTTCTTTTACTAATTGAAGGGTATAGCTGGTTTTCAAAGTTGTAACAGTACCACTTATCATTCCATAGTCATCGGGTTTTTTGAAAGAATAGGTGTTATGAAATTTCTTGGTACTATCATATTCAACGCTGATAAAGGCGTTAGGTGGAATAGTTAAAGATACTTTGAGAGTATCAATTTTGTTGAGGTAGTTATAGGCGATCATTTTGGTTGTATCTGTTTGAGTTGTATCTAAGTAGAGCGGTTTGAGGCTATCTAACTTTAGTTTTAGGAAGTTTGGATCTAGTTCTGTAGTAAAACTGAGTTGAGTGAAGTTATCATTCCATTGCATGATACTGTCTGGTATGGGCAAGAAGAAAAGTGTGTCGTATTGAAATTGAATACTATCTAACTTATGTATTATGATTGGTTTATCAAATTGAAGGTTGATGTGTAATTCATTATCAATTTTAGTATTGTTTTTTGGTGTTAGTTGATACGAGAAGGGTGTAGGTTTTCTTTTACTTGAACGAAACTTTAGAAAGACAGTATCTTGAGTCACATTATTTAGACTATCATTTGCTGTTAATATAAGTCCTATACTGTCTTTTTCATATTGGAATTGGTTGTTGTAGTAGAATCTAATCGTAGTATTATCATCGATGAGGTTGTATTTAGGGAGAGACAGTTTTTTGGGATTATGGATTTGTTGTATCGTATAATTTTGGATGTATTTGTTGTAGGTGAGGTCGTAGTATATTCCTGTATATTTTCCCCTATTAAATTTTAATGGTCTTGTGTCTAATAATTGTAAACGGAGTAATATACTATCCATAGAATTATTGAGATCTATTGAATCAGATAGGAAAGCGTGAATTTCCTCTTCTGGTTCGTTGATCATATTGTTGTTGTCATCTTCAAATGCGTATATTTTGTAAAAGCCATTTTTGATGTTTTCAATTCGGAATTCTCCTTCTTCATTAGTTTTTGCGAAATATTTAGGTTTACCGGTAAGGATGTCAAGTGTATCGTTTGCATCGAAAATCGCTATTAGTATTTTTTGTAAGGGTTCATTATTGTATAGATCAATTGTTTTGCCAGCTACAAAAATTGAATCGATTATCGGTCCGGTGGAGAATGCAAGTGAGAGATTAACTGCAGGTGTTTTCTCTGTAATGTCGGTGACACCATCTGCAAAGTTTAAGGTATAGGTAGTTAGGCTGTCAAAGGCATTTTCAAATGTAATAGTGAGTTCGTTCTTTTTGGTTTTGAATGTATAGTTGTTTTCAGTAAAAGGGGTGATGATCAAATTTTGTTTGATTTTATCTGCATTGATTCTTTCATCGAATTGAAGTCGAAATTCTTGACCCTTGTAGTTGATAGATTTATGGTGAGGTTGGGATGATAATAATGTAGGGGGTATAGTATCTTTTGCTCCTCCTGTTGGTGGAATTTGATTAGCACAGCTATAAATAAGCATTCCAGTTATTACGAGCAATATAGGCAGTATGAATTTCACGCTTTTTTGAATATGTAGATTAAACTAGAGTAATTATTATGGTTTTTATTTGCCCATCTATTTGATAACCAACCTATTAGAATGGATTTGATATATCTTAAGGGGTTCTTTTTATATTTTTCACTTAAAAGACTGACATAATAGGCATCCAGTTTTTGAGGATGTGATTCTATGAATTCAAAGGAGTGATATTTCATCAGTTCTTTAATGGTGGTTTGACTGAAATGGTATAGATGTCGGGGTACATCGTAGGCAGCCCAATATTCTTTATAGAATTTTTGATCATAGGATTGGTGATTGGGAACAGCTATGATAAGATGTCCTTTATTAGAGAGTATTGAGTGAAATTGTTTTATGGTTGTGTTGAGATCATGGACATGCTCTAATACGTGCCATAAAGAGATGATGTCATATTTATTTGAGGAAAGATCTTGTAGATTTTTTTTTACATCAAGTTTATAAGTGTCAATGGATTGTTCCCTTGTTTTGTCATCAGGTTCTATTCCATGTACTTGCCAGCCGTTTTCTTTGAAATGATTGAGGAGTACCCCAGAACCTGATCCATAGTCGAGCAGTCTTTTTTTTGTGCTTAGTTTATTGACAAGTCTATATTTCTGTTTTAAAGTAAAAGACCTGGCAATTTTGAATAGGAAGTTGGTGAGGTTGTTGCTCTTATTATTGTGAGAAACATAATCATCGGATTGATAGTAAGTGCCAATTGAGTTTTGATCCGGACGAGGGCTTGTTACAAGAAAACCGCAATTCGAACATTTCATAATTGCAAAACTTTCCTGTGATACGGAATAGTCATCACATATAAGGTGATTAACAAATTCTTTGGAGTTGCAACATGGACAGATTTCTACTTTTTCGTACATACTTATTTTGCCATGTAAACCATTAGAACGGATATATCGGCTGGATTTATACCGCTTATTCGTGAGGCTTGTCCGAGGTTTGTTGGTTTTATATTAGATAATTTTTCTTTCGCTTCTGAGGACAATGCAGGAAGTTGGAAATAGTTGAATTCGTCAGGGATTCTTTTGTTGTCCAGGTCCTGTAGTTTGTCTGCTAGGGCTTTTTCCTTTTCAATGTAAGATTCATATTTTGCTTGTATGGATGCTTGTTCGAGTTCGTTTTTGGAAAATGGGGTCAATAGTTTTTCTATACTTTGATTACTTTTTACAAGGTCGTCAATATCTAGTTCAGGACGTCTTAGAAGTTGTATCAAAGAGGTTGATTCTTTTATTGTAGCGGTGTTGTTGTTACTTAGCCAATTATTAATTTGATCGGGCTTGAGCCTTGTTTTTTGGAGGATTGACAGAATCTTTGCAGTGTCAGAAATCTTTTGATTGACTTTATTAAGACGTTCTTCTTTTGCTAGACCTAGATGATGACCAAGTTGTGTTAGCCTTATATCGGCGTTGTCTTGTCTTAGGAGTATTCTATATTCAGCACGTGAAGTAAACATACGGTAAGGTTCATCTGTTCCTTTGTTAATAAGGTCGTCTATTAAAACTCCGATGTATGCTTCAGATCTTTTTAGAATGAATTCATCTTTTTCATGAACTTTATTGTGAGCGTTAATTCCTGCCATCAATCCTTGACCAGCAGCTTCTTCATATCCTGTCGTACCATTGATCTGACCTGCAAAATAGAGACCACTAATAAGTTTTGTTTCAAGTGTTAAGTTTAACTGTGTAGGTGGGAAATAGTCGTATTCTATGGCATAACCTGGCCTGAACATTTTGACATTTTCAAAACCAACAATTTTTGTTAACGCATTGTACTGTACATCCTCAGGCAGACTTGTAGAAAAACCATTGACATAAATTTCAACAGTATTCCAGCCTTCTGGTTCTACAAATATTTGATGTCTTTCGCGATCTGCGAATCGATTTATTTTGTCTTCAATGGATGGGCAATATCTTGGTCCTAATCCTTTTATGCGACCGTTGAACATTGGAGACTGTTCGAATCCTGTTTTGAGGATGTCATGTACTTCGGAATTCGTATAGGTAATATGACAAGGAATTTGTCTTTGGAGGGGTTTTGTATCGGAGAATGAAAATTTTCCTGGATGTTCGTCACCAGGTTGTTCATCCATAATATTCCAGTTTAAGGATCTTCCATCAACTCGTGGTGGTGTTCCTGTTTTCATTCTACCAGATTCAAAACCCAAATCAATGAGTTGTTCCGTAATACCAGTTGCAGCTTTTTCTGCGGTACGACCTCCCCCGAATTTCTTTTCACCTATATGTATGAGTCCATTTAGGAAAGTTCCATTCGTAAGCACCACTGATTTTCCTCTAATTTCTAAGCCCATACCAGTTCGAACACCTTGGACTGTGTTGTCTTTAATGATGAGTCCAGTGACCATTTCTTGCCAAAAGTCTATGTTGGAAGTTTGCTCTAAAGAGAGTCTCCACTCTTCAGCGAACTTCATTCGATCATTTTGGGTACGTGGGCTCCACATTGCCGGACCTTTAGATTTGTTGAGCATTCTGAATTGAATCATGGATAGGTCTGAAATGATCCCAGAGTATCCGCCTAGTGCATCGATTTCTCTAACTATTTGGCCTTTAGCAACTCCTCCCATTGCAGGGTTGCAAGACATTTGTGCAATGGTATTCATGTTCATAGTAATGAGCATGACTTTAGAACCCATGTTGGCAGCGGCTGCAGCGGCCTCACAACCTGCGTGGCCTGCTCCTACAACGATAACATCATATTCTGGAAACATAGTATAGTCTATTGTTTCACGTGAAACTATATAGTGATAATTCTAGTTTCACGTGGAACGTTTATATGATCAAAATTGAAATTGCGGCAAAGATAAAAAAGCATTCTCTTTTTCCGTCATAACATCTTTTTCTTCTGGAGTCTTATCGTTATACCCAAGTAAATGAAGTAGACCATGTACAAGAACTCTTCGAAGTTCATGTAATTGTGAAACGCCAATTGACCTTGCGTTTTCGGAGATACGCTCTATACTGATGAAAATATCCCCTTCTATTTTAGATGATTCTTCTGAATTATCAAAAGTGATCACATCAGTATAATAACTGTGATTGAGGTATTCTACGTTGATATTATATAGGTGTTCGTCAGAACAAAGAATGTAATTGAGATTGGATATTGTATGGTTTTCAGCTTCACTTGTATGTTCTAACCAATCAATCAATGCTGAAGTAGGTAAATGGATTGCTTCAATATCTTCAAAAAAGAAATTGATATTTGACATTATACGATGTAAAAACAGAGTTCTACTTTCTTCCCATCCTCATGAAAAGTTACTTCGTCACAAAGGTTTTTCATTAGAAATATTCCACGCCCCCCAGGTTTCTCTAAGTTCTCTGGAGCTGTTGGGTCTGGAAGTTGTTCGTAATCGAAACCATTTCCTTCGTCTTCTATTGTGAACTTGATTTGACTTTCATCTAGATCCAATGACAAATGAACATTTTTGTGTTTATCAGAATTGTTTCCATGTACTATAGCATTATTGACTGATTCAGTAACGGCAATCATGATGTTGCCATAAATGTCATCTGTAAAATTGTGTTGATCACGAGCATTATCTATAAAACTTTCGATGATACGAATGTTTTCAGTCAATGAAGGGATTTGAATTTTTATGGCTTCCATCTATTTCTTTATTTCTAATAGGTACAAATATATTACTGTTCGTTTAACCTTTTAAAATATTTATTTACTTCTTGTTTGTAATAAGGACTCATTTTTAAGGGTATCGAATTTAGAAGCTCAAGTTCTTTGGACTTTGCCTTCAGGTATTCTTCCAAAGCTGGAGGAATGTTTTTTTGAGTTTCTTGAGCTTCTTCACCTTGTCTCTTTTTATCGAGTTCCCTTTCTTGCATTGCCTTTTCGGCATCTAACATTCTTGTCAAAATTTCTTTTTGACGATTAATAGTTTGACGATTGATCCTTTTATATATCAGATCAGTCTCAGATTGCTCCATTTTTTTTATTGCTTCTGATAGACCTTTCTTGGCGTTTTCATCTTGCTCTCCCAATTGGCCTTCCATTTTCTGTAATTTCTGCCTCAGGAGCTCTTGTTCTGCCGCAAGTTCTGATAATTGCTGAGAAAGCTCTCGGCCTGATTTTCCACTTTTCTTTAACCCTTCTATTTTGTTATTGAGTTGTTGTTGTAGTTCAGATAATGCAGGAGTGGGTTGTTTCTTGCCTTTCTTTCCATCTTGTGGCGCTCCCATGGCATCTGCCATTTGTTGCATCATCTGTTGAAGAATGTCATCTAAAAGTAAAGCTAGGTTGTTAATAGAGGTCATGGCATACTGTTGATTCGCAACTGCTTGGGACTTATGCCGATCTTTTAGATTCTGAAGGCTGTTTTCGATGTTTTCGTTCATATCAGCCAATTCTCTTGTAACGAAACTTTGTATTTGAAATACACGCTCAGCCAGTGACAGTAAGCTGTCTTGGATAATCACTGCATCATCTTTAAGTTTTAGTTGATCTTGTGATAATTGTACATATCTAGGATCACTTTGATTAACACCTCGAAAATTGACCATCAAATGCTCTTGATCAAATGATAGTTTGACAAGGTTGTCTACTATGTCTCTTAAGTTCTGCAAGTTTTCCTGCATCATTTCCATCTCCATGCTCATCTGCATATCCTGCATTTTCTTCTTCATTTTATTCATTTTCTGAGCAGCATTTTTTTGACTTTGAGATGCCTTTTTCTTATTCCCACTGTTTAATTCCTCTTGACTTTGATTAAGTTCCTTATCAATTTCTTGAGATTCTTTTTCTAATGATTCTATTTGTTCTGGGCTTTTTAATTCATTGTTGAGATTATTTAGTTGATCAATTTCTTCTTTTATATTTTCGAATTCTTCTGTTTGATTTTGCTGTTCTTTTTTGATGGCTTCCAGATCGGACTTTTTTTCTTTTGTGCTGTTTGACAAGTCATTTTGCTTCTTTTCAAGGGCATCAAGGTCTTTTATTATTTCATCCATCTTGTAATCAAATTGCATACGTTTGAACATTTCGATAGCACGTTCAATTTCCTTTTCCATATTGGCTTCTTTCTTCTGAATCTGATCCATCATGTCTTCAATTTGATTTCCATCAGTTTCTTCAGCTAAAAGTTTCTGTAGTTCTTCATATAAGGCTTTTGTTTCATCATCCAATACCTGATCCATAAGTTCTTGAAGCTGACGTGCTTTTTCTTGTAGGTTTTTATTGGGTTTATCAAAGTGTTCTCTTTGCTCCATCAAACTTCTGTGTTTTTCAGAAAGTTCTTTGATGTCCTTTTGTAGCTTCTCTTTTTGATCGATTAGATCTTCAATTCTTTTCTCATCTTTCCAGTCTAACTCCTTTTTGCTTTTTAGTTCATTTTGGATCTTTTGGATTTGATCATTGAGATCTTGTGTTTCTTGTAATGTTTTGTCAAGGTTATTTTTTGCACTGGAAGACTGCCTATCAATTTTCTCTTTGACCTCATCCTTTTTTGGCATTATTAAATTGAAAGAACTTGATTTGGAGAATTTTCTGCCATTTATACCGTCGTTGTCCCAAACTCGAACGAAAAACTCAATGTTGTCGCCTGGATTTAGGTCTAGACTATCTAATGACCATTGATAAAAGAAGTTTTGGGCATTGAGTTTATAAGAGAAGGGTAAATCAATTCTTTCTAATTCTTTTCCTTGTTTATAAATTAATTCAAGCGCTGATATACCATAGTCATCACTAATCAGACCATTAAACACGATGTACGAGTATAGTGTAGTGTCCTGATAATACTCCATACTCAGTTTAGGATACTGATCTTTATTCACATTTATGAAGTACTGTAAAGAATCTTTGTTCATACCATGTTCATTTTTTAGAATAAGTTGATAGGGCTCGGTAGATTTAGCCGTTCTTGAAAAATTAAATGATTGATTATCAGAACTGTAGGTATTAAAAAGCTGATTGTTAAAAAATAAATCTAGATTATTGGTTGCGTTTGTACCTACCGTCCAACTAATGAGAGAACCTTCAGGTACATTGATATTTCCGATGTTAGAAATATTTTCATTCTTTAAACGAGTATAAGTAGGATATTGAAGTTTAATATTGATTGACTGGAGTTCTGGACGTTCTTTAGCTTCAACCTTATATGATGGAGATTGATAGTCTGAAGCTAGTATTGAAAAATTGAAGCTTTTCTGAATTTTAACGAAATTGTATGATGCAATTCCTTTTTTGTCAATTTTCATTTTATGTCTACGTCCATTGGCGAGCACATAAATTAAGTCTGGTATCGCTTCTCCTTTAACTTCAAATTCCAGGAGATAGTCCTCATTTTTGAATGCATCAAATAGAGATTGCGAAAAATCAAATTGAAACAATTGAGTTTCTTCAAATTCTTTATCGTAATTAACTATTCTTTTTGTGCTCTCAGAAAAATATTGAGGAATAAACAAGAGTGTAACAAGAATTATAAGAGCAGGAGCATAAATATATTTCGCGAATTTTTTATTCTCATGGAGCTTGATTCCTTGAGAAAACTTAAAAACAGAGAGAGATTCTGATCTTTGATTAATACTTGCAGCTACCAATTCACTGTTCGAAATGATATTTCCTAATTGTATGGTATTCAGAAGTTTGTCATTAAACTCTGGAAAATATAACCCAATTTGTCGAGCCGCCTCCTCATCACTCAATTGTTGATTAGAAAGAAAATAATTCTTGCTTGGGACAAAAATAAATTTGTATGCGTTTACTAATAATATGCTAACTGAACCAAAGAATAGAATAGTTCTACTTAGGCTGCTCAACTTTAAAGTAAACTCTATGCTATTAGCAATAAAGAAAAGTGAGAGTAGTATTGAAGTAAAAATTATAGCATTTTTAATTACTTGGTTTAAATAGAATTTGCGTTTAAACTCTATCAAATTCTGTTTCAATATGGATGTCTGATTACTCAATTAATAAATGCTTGGTTTTTGAATACTTACGGATTCTAATACTTGATGCAAGGACATATAATCACTGATTCCTTTCATATTTGATTCAGTAATATAAACGCTAGGGTAAATCTTTAACGGGGTCAAAATGTAAGAATTATTGAGCTCATCAGTTTTTTCAATTAATTCCTCCATAGTATGTGCATCAATTCCATCATAAATAAATGTTTCTCCTTCTTCCAAAACGAAATATGGCGTGTTTCGGTCAATTATACTATCATTTAATTCGTTGAAATGATTACTGAACGACAATTTACTTTTGTTTATACTTCTATTGTCCCAAAATAGAATATTACTAATATTTATGGTGTCAGTTGCGATACTACTTTCCAGCTGATAATTGGCTGCTAACATATACTTGTTTTGATTAAGAAAGGGTGGTTGATTTAATATGAATTCTAGCGTTGCTGAATCCTTTACGTTATATATTTTACAGTATTCAACTATGGCATGATTACTTTTTATTATTTGATAACCTGAATATTTATTCTCAAAAATTTTATGTAATACCATATTCTCTATATCTCTGTTTATCAATGGATTATAGACGATCATATCCAGTTCATTATTAAGAAACTGAGAGACTTCTTCCTTTCTGTTTTTAATAAATCGCAATTGTATACTGGATATTTTGTCACTAGACTCATTAATTCTTGAAAGCGTTGTTGATATGTCATCATTCACGTCTATCAATCTAAATGACCCACTACCTGTATTCTCATGATGGATTAAAAAGGCATTTGTTGTCATCCATGAAAGGAAATTTTCAGAGTAACGAGTCAGTTGAATAGTAAAATGATGAGAATCATTTATGGCAATACCTTTTGGAAAAGCTGTCATATTCGATTGATTTAATGTATTGTTTGAGAACGAATAACCTTCAATAACGCTGAAAAATGGAATCAGACCAAATTCATTTTGCCTTTTCCATAGTGTTGTAAACAAATATTCAATATCAGATGATTCGAATTTATGACCATTGTGAAAAGTGATATCAGCAAACAATTCAAATGAATACATTTTCATAAGTGTATCATAAACAATCGATTTTATGAATTTGCTTTCAAATTTCCCAGAAGATTCCCATTTCAATAGATTGTCATAGGTCAAATCACGTATTAATTTTTCTGAAACGTTAGTTGCATTTTTAGGGTCAATAGATTGTATATTCTGTTTCAAGTTAATTGTAATAGTCTTATTATCAGACAATTGTTCTGTTTGGATATCGTTTGTGTTTTTAGAACAGCTGACGAATAATGCAAATAATGAAACAAGAAATATGTAACGTTTCATGAATTAAATATTGATTCGTTTTTGAAGTATTCAAGGACATTCATTTTAAGAAGTTTTTCTTGTTCCAACATATCAAAATGTGGTAATTTCTTTATTAATACCCAGTGAGGCCAGCCATCTTTATCATGCCCTTCAAGTTCATAATATCCATCAAAGCTTAAGACTTTACAAATGCCTAAATGAATTAGGTCTTGTTTTTCCTCTTTAGAAAATACTTTTGAACCTTGACCCAATTCTTGTACGCCGATTAGGAATAAAACACTATTAAGGTCAGATGGTTTTTTACCCAATAAATTTTTAAGAATATTCAGGAGATTATTCCATTCTTTTGATAAATCAAGATCTTTTTTCAGCATGCTCAAAGGTATTTACCTTTATTATTATTTATATTTCAAAACGACGATCAATTAAGTGTTTTTGAGAAAAATTCATAACTGACGTCAATTATGAAAAAATATTGGGACGCATTTATCTCATTATTCTATCCTCGTGTTTGTGAGGGCTGTCATTTTCCCCTTCTTTCTCAAGAAGAACTCTTGTGTTTACATTGTTATAGGCGACTCCCAAGAACAAAGTATCATTTTGAAAAGTCCAACCTACTAGTCTCAAAATTTGTTGGAATAGCAAGTATAACGAATGCATTCGCATTTTTGAAGTTTAATAAAAAAGGCGTAGCACAAAACTTATTATTCAAATTGAAATATCAAAATGCACCTCATATCGGTGTAGTTTTGGGCCGCTGGTTAGGTCAAGAGATTAAGAAAAACAGTGCGGAGCTTTATGATTTTATTATACCTGTTCCATTACATAAAATGAGACAAAGAAAAAGAGGATATAATCAAGCAGAGAGAATTGCATTTGGTTTGAGCGAAGTTCTTGATGCAAACGTTGAACTAGATCAAGTAATACGATTGAAAGATTCCAAGACTCAGACCAAAAAAGGACGAGCGGATAGATGGATTGAATTGGAAAACCTCTATAAAGTAAGAAAAAAGAATAGAATAGCGGGTCAAAGAATTCTCGTTGTAGATGATGTAGTTACTACAGGCGCCACTATTGCAGGGGTAGCGAATTTGTTAATGCAAAACGGAGCTAAATCTGTATCTATTGCTTGCATAGCGACAGGTAAATAAAAAAAGGCTGGATTCTAAACCCAGCCTTTCAATTTTTTATGATGAACTAATTAATAATTAGTACCAGCTCTGATCATTGCACATCTGAATCCAACTGTAGAAGTTGAGGAATCTTCAGATAGGAATCTTCTAGTTCCTGGTGACATCCAGTAAGCAACATCTGCCCAAGATCCTCCTTTGATTACACGTACTCTATTGGTAATTAGTGAATTAAAATTAGCAGCATCATAGCCATCTTCTTCATCTAAGAACCCATCTCTTCTTACAGGATTCAAATCATCAAAGTCTTGAAATGATAATGGACGATAAACATCTTGTACCCATTCATTCACATTACCCGCCATATTGTATAGTCCAAAATCATTTGGAGGATAATCATAAATGTACGTAGTGATCATTGCTCCGTCATTCAGCTTACCTGCGATTCCGGCATAATCTCCACGCCCTCTTTTAAAGTTAGCTAAAAAAGTTCCGAGTTTTTTACCATATGGATTTCTTAAAGCATGACCATCCCATGGGTAAAGTCTTCTATGTGTTTGGTTTTCGTCTAACCATTGCGTTCCAATTAATGCCTGTGCAGCATATTCCCATTCAGCTTCTGTTGGAAGTCTATAGTTAGGAAGCACAAATCCTGTTTCTAATGGAATTCTTTGGTTGGAAGTGGAAAGGTCTACTTCAGCACCTTCTAATCCATCATAATATCCTGCTTCCTCTGCCAATTTTTGATTAACAACTATTGATCGCCAAGTACAATAATCTTGAGCTTGTAACCAGCTTACACCTACAACTGGGAAGAACCTGAATCCAGGGTATCTTAAATAATGGTCTACATACGGATCATTATAAGCTAACTTCTTGGCCCAAACTGTTGTATCTGGCAAAGCAGATTCATAAAATTCAATCGAAGAATCTAACTTAATGAAATGGAGATACTCAAGCCAGTGAATATTTGCTACCTCAGTTTCATCCATATAGAAAGAAGCAACAGTTACGGTTCTTTCTATATTATCGTTTGTATTCATGATATCTTCTTCAAAGCTACCAAGTACAGTACGACCACCCTCAATAAACCTTAAATTTGGACCATCTGGCTGATTACTGAAATCGCTAACTTCAAATGCTCCTTCAGCATTGTATTCCAACCCAGTAACAGAACTATAATCGCCAGGACTAGAGCTAGTGGCATGACCACCGCCTCCTCCTATTCCACCACCTCCACAAGATGATAAACCAAGAGCTAATCCTAAGAAAAGCGCACTTGCGCTTAAGAAAGGAATAAATTTTTTCATAACAACATCAAATTTTATTCGAACTCCTAAAATAATTACAAAATTCTACAAAACAAATTGCAAACTCAAATGCTTTTAATACACATAACACAATGTTCTCGAAAGAACAACATTTACAAGCCTTTGCAAAAAGTTTTCACCTGTATATTAATACACTCCAAAAATACCCAAAATATTGTCTTTAGACTTATTTATTTGAATTAATAAGCATTGGGGCCGCTGATTGTTGATTAAAATCATTCCTATAGAGAGCAAAATTTCCGTAAATTTGCATTTCAGAAAAATGTCACAAACAGAATTTGTCTTATATCGTCCATTATTATTTTCGATTGCCTATCGAATGGTTGGGTGTGTCGCAACGGCAGAAGATATGGTACAAGACACTTTTTTTAATTGGTTGAAAACAGAAAATCATAGAGTAAAAGATGCCAAGTCGTATCTAATCAGATCTATCACAAATACTTGCTTGAATTATCTTTCATCGATTAGAAAGAAAAAGGAAGAGTTAATTGATACAGTGTCTAATTCTTTGCCTTCATTCAATTTCACACCGGATTTTTCAAACTTGGATTTGAAATGTGAGGTTACACAAGCACTAGCTCAAGTCTGTAAGAAATTGGCACCTGCTGAACGTGCAGTCTTCATGTTGAAGGGTCTTTTTAATTTTGATTATTCAGAAGTCACAACAATTCTTGGGAGGAAATCGGACAATTGCCGTCAATTATTCAGTAGAGCTCAATCGAAATTGGCAGAAGAAAAAGAGCGGTTTAGCATTGATACAGATCACTTAAAGAATATGGTTTCTAATTTTAAGGAAGCGACACTTGGTGAATTTTCAGGATTGATTGATAATTTGAAAAATGATTTAAAACAATAGTGGTACTGGTTTTATTTATAAACTAATGACCATGCAAGATTTACTTCTCTCTATTTTTCTTCTATCTTCTTGAAACTCCTAGTCTGAGATTAAAAATGCTGTAATGTTCATTCCTAACAATATGAACTTTACGCCGGCTTACAATTGAATATATCTACCACTCTTTTCCAGAATTATATCAGCGATTTTTTATTACAGGCCACCAAAGGTTCAGGACCAACAAATTATTGATGTAAACAGGCTCAGGATAAATTTGGATGATAGCAATTACGTGAACAATAAAGGCGATACGGAGAATAGAGTAATCATACAACTAAGAGGTAAACATGATATTAATTTGAAAAAGAAAAGCGGATAGTTTTAACCCGTCAGGTACATTCCATCTTGGTGAAGCACTGATTTGGGGAGTGTTTAATTCGCTCAGTATCTCTGGTGCTTAAAATTTAACAACGTTGTTGCTTTTTCTGCTTGTCATTATTGGAGGCAAATTGGAAATAATCTCTTCACTCAACGCTTTCACTAATTTTTGTTTCGGATAACTCTTCTTGACAATTAAACTTACTTCTCTAGTCGGCTTTGGATCAATAAAATTTCTCAGCCTTGTTTGATCACCTTTAGTCATATCTAAAGTGAATAATTCTGGAAGTAACGTATATCCACCACCTTTATCAACAATCTTTTTTAATGCTTCCAAAGACCCACTTTCGTATAATACTCTATTATTATAGCGGTTTGATATTTTAGAATCACAAATATTAAGCGTTTGCTGACGGAAACAATGTCCTTCATTTAAAATCCAAAGGCCATCGGTATCCAAGCTATTAGCTTCGACTGTTTGCTGATCGTATAATGGATGTCTATGCGATACATAAATTGAAAACTCTTCGTAAAAAAGAGGAAATTCTATTAATTCGTCATCCTCTATTGGGGTAACCAATACTCCAATATCAATTTGATCTTTTTTGATCATTTCTATCATACGACCCGTCATCTCTTCAGATACCTGAATCTTTACATTTTGATGCTGATCAGCAAATTTAGAAATGAAGAGCGGAACCAAATAAGGTGCAAGCGTCGGAATTACACCCAATGTTATGTCCCCTTTTATTTCATTTTTTTCATCATCGATTAGTTCACTAACCTTTTTGGATTCAGCTAAAATTTTGCGCGATTGTTCTAAAATTTTTATTCCAAGAGGAGTTGGTTCAATAGGATGTTTAGACCGGTCAAATATCTTAGCCCCAAGTGTATCTTCAAGCTTTTGAATTTGCATACTTAACGTCGGTTGCGTAACAAAGCATTTTTCTGCAGCTAAAGCAAAATGTCTATAATTGTCTAAAGCGATAATATATTCTATTTGAACTAATGTCATAGTATAAATGCTTTAAATGAAAAGAGGCTCTATCTTAGAGCCTCTTAATTTATTCGATAATTTTGAACTCGACACGTCGATTTTTACTTCGATTTTCTACCGTGTCATTTGGGGCTTTTGGTGAATCTTCCCCATAGCCGATAGATATCATTCTGTCTTTAGAAATATCATGTGTTAAGAAGTAATCGTAAACAGCATTTGCTCTTCTCTTAGACAAGCCTTTATTATACGCATTATCACCAATAGAATCTGTATGTCCAGAGATTTCAATCTTTTTAATTTTGTTTTCTTTCAACAAATCTAATATCCTGTGTAGCTCTGCATAAGACGAAGTCTTTAAATCCGCTTCATCAAAATCAAAGAAAATGTTGTTCATGACTATCGCAGCACCAGTATGAATTGGATTCAAAAACAGATCCTGAGTTATTTCCATATTTTCTGTAACATCATTCAAATCAATATGTTCGTTCTTAGCCAAAAACCCGTCTTTACTTGCCATAAAACCATAGCGAGCTCCAGGTCTCAATTGGAAAATGAAATGTCCATTTTCATCTGTATTTGTACTTCCAACACTTACGCCATCAGGTAACCGTTCTACTTTAACCTCGCTAACCATGGATTTATTTGTTTCACCATGGTAAACATTTCCTTGTATAGTTATTAATACTTCCTTTTTAGGAACAACTACTGGTGCAACCACTACCACAGGAGCAACAGGCTCTTCTACAACTACGGGTTCTTCAACAACAACCGGCTCTTCTTCTATTACAGGTTCGATAGACCTTTCAACTGCAACTGCTTCTTCAAGTGGCGGAGGAATTGGAATTACTTCTTCCTCGATCAATGCTAGGTGTTCTGTTGAATCAATCACATCTAATACTGGCTCAACAAATAATTCATCCACTCTAAACCTGTATACATCTGTATTATCGTCTTCAGACCCACGCGTAAAATACGCATGGCTACCAGAAGAAGGTATATTGAAATACGTGTCATCTTCAGGACCATTTACACCTCTGCCCATATTTTCAGGTGCGGACCATTTAGTCCAAGTATCATCAAGTCTTTTAGAAACATATATATCTGCCCCTCCATAACCTTTGAAACCTTTTGAAGAAAAATACAATGTTTCATTGTCCTTGTCTAAAAAAGGAGCGTATTCTGTATCTGCTGAATTGAGCACTGACCCAAGATTTAAAGGTTCTGTCCAAATTCCTGAAGCTCGATTTTCGAAACTCACATATATATCTCTATCACCATTGGTATCATCTCTTTCTTGAGACATCACCAATATAGTTGCGTCTTGACTCATATAGAAATCCACTTGATCCGAATAATTGTAAGGATTTTCAATATTGATAGAAGTAGGCTTGTCCCATTTTCCGTTACTTCGAAGCTTGGTCATAGAAACACCTTCTCCCATAGCTCCCCTTTTTTCATACGTGTTTCCAAGTAGGACAATCAATTCCCCATTCACTTCGGTTATGGAACAGATATAATTTGGTCCTTTTGTATTTAAGGGAGGTCCCATGTTTTTAGCAGGCAACCATTCATGTGTTTCCTCATCAAGTTCAGAATACCATATGTCTTCCATGTCGTTGACTCCTCCTAAATTGTCTGGATGACCCCTTCGACTGAAATACAATGTTTTTCCATCAGGAGATAAAAGAGGGTTTCTTTCAATATAAGAACTATTAACATTTTCACTCAAAACTTCAGTTTCAAGATCATTATTGACATTAGGAGCTAATTCAATGAGAACACTAATTGGAACATTTGAAGATGAAAGTCCTATTGCATCAATACTATTAAAACCAGGAACGGATTTACAGCTTAGATCAATTCTTATATAAGCTATTCTATAAGGAGTCTTTTCAAAAAAGAGATTAAGTAATCTACTACTTAAAGGAATGGGCCTTGGGTTTAGATCAAAAAGTAAATATTCATTATCCAACGAATCATAGGCATATACTTTTGAAACAGAACCAGGGTTCTCGGTTTCAGCGATAGCAATTTGTTGTGCACGAATAGGCTCACCAAATTTTACAACAATGTATTCCTCCATGTTTGTTTTAGAAGGTCGCCATGCATTGGGACTTTCTCCTCCTTTTGGAAATACATTTGGAGAATGCAGAACCTGACTAGCCGAAAATTGTAATGCAGTAGTTTCAGAAGTAACAAACATAACCTCCGACGCCCATTGGACAGATTCTTGGGCTTGCAGGTTGACGCTTAAGGTTAGAACAAAAAAAAGAATCTTAATATTCTTCATTTAAGTTAATACTTTAGATTTTGAGAAAATAGCGTGGCAGGAATCAAATATATTCAAAATTAATTCATTGTTCGAGAATTCGTACTTCGACGCGACGATTTTTAGTTCTTGCCTCCGGAGTTCGTTCTCTTGTCAAAGGTTGTGTACCTCCAAAAGCTTTCGTTTTGATTCGTTGTTTTTTAATTCCTTTCCTTACTAAATAATCTTTTACAGCTACCACGCGCTGTTCAGATAGGTTCATATTTGCATCCGCATTTCCTTGAAAATCCGTATGACCTTCTAATTGCACTACCGCATTTGGACGATCTTTTAGCCAAATTACAAACTCATCTAATTCCTGATGTGAAACTTCATTAATTTCTGCTTTTCCTCTCGCAAACATTAGATTTTCTAAAGTGATAACTTCATTCAATCCATCAGGCTCCATTTTAAAGTTTTTTTCTATAATTCCGGCGCCTGTATCAACAATTGTTATCTCCTGGCTAATTGGTTTGTATCCATCAGCTTTGACATTAATAATGTACTTGGTGTTTTCCAACATAAATAATTCATATACACCATTCTTCTTGTCAGTGCTCGCAGTACCCATGTCATCATAATATGGGAGTTTTTCATAAAACACGTTTGCTGATATAGGCTGACTTGTTTCAGGATGTGTAACTGTACCAGTAACTCGAATAAGATTTCCTTCTTGAGATTTTACTTGATAGGCTGACAAAACACCTATAAGTAAGGCAAATAATACTTTTGAGAAATGAATCATATCTAATGCTTATCAGAGATTGGATTAATTTTGGCCCTAATTTAATGATTATCACTATTTAATCATTTAATATGTGATTTTTATCAATTCAAAAATTCTAATTTTTATAATTTCAATCATAATATTTCAATTTGATACCACAATGTTTGTGCCATCCTATGGACTAATTGTTCATTTAATCTTAATCAAAGTAAACCTATCTTTGTAATAGCTCTTTTAAAAATTCATGTTTGATTTAAAAAACGAAACATCTTCTTTAGACATCTACAGAAATAGGTCTAAGCTAAAATGGGTAGTATTAGGCGTTTCCGTATTAATTAGCATTGTATCGATTTATTATACCAATGCTTTGGTAGAAAAAATTCGCCAAAGAGAGGAAAAGCTAATTTCTCTTTATGCCAATACATTAGAGCATTTTGCTAATAAGCCAAATGAAGGAGAGTTTAATTTTATTTTTGAAGAAATAATTGTCTCTAATAAGTCAATCCCAGTTGTCATTACAGATGAAATTGGCAAGCCCCTACAATCCAGAAATATACCTGCAGCAGAAAAAGCGTATAAAGAGAAAAACACTAAAAAGTGGCAAAGAATCCTTCTTTCTGAAATTGAAGAAATGGAGGAAGAGCATGAACCAATTTTAGTTACTTTGAGATCTGACGGTGAAGTAACAGGTTATCAATTTATTTACTATAAAAATTCTACGCTACTTTCTCAATTGAAATTTTATCCTTTAGCACAACTTTCAGTCATAGGTATTTTTGGGATGATTGCTTTTTTAGTTTTTAATTATTCGAAAACCGCAGAACAGAACAGAGTTTGGGTTGGACTGGCTAAAGAAACAGCGCACCAATTAGGTACTCCGCTCTCATCTCTAATGGCATGGGTAGAATACTTGAAATCTGATGAGAAACTGAAAGACTTGGACATGATCGTTGAGCTAGAAAAAGATGTTGAGCGATTAAATATGATCACAGCTCGTTTTTCAAACATAGGTTCTGAACCTTTATTAGAAAGCACAAATGTTTATGAGTTAATGGCCGAAACCATTGGTTATCTTAAAAAGCGAGTATCTTCAAAAGTCACATTTTCAATCAGCAGTTTTCCAAACAAAGAGATAGAAGGGAACATTAATAAACCACTATTTGAATGGGTGATTGAAAATATTTGTAAAAACGCTGTGGATGCTATGGCAGGTGAAGGTAAAATTCACATTAAGATATTGCGTGCAAATGAAGGCCATGTTGTGATTGATATTTCAGATACAGGAAAAGGAATTTCAAAATCAATTGTTCAAAAAATTTTTCAACCAGGTTATTCTACGAAGAAAAGAGGATGGGGCTTAGGTTTGACTTTGGTTAAAAGAATTATAGAGAATTATCACAAGGGTAAAATCTATGTAAAACGTTCTGACCCTAATGAAGGAACTACTTTCAGGATTTCACTCAAATCTTAAATTTCCAAAAAGAAATACTAAGCTTGGTGTTTCACTTAATATTAGCTTAGTTTTGCACACTGAAAATTTCAGACAATATTTCTTAGAAAAAATATTAAATAATGGCTAACAGCGGTAAGATCACGCAAATAATCGGTCCAGTAGTAGATGTCAGCTTCGAAGCTGAAGGATCTAAAATTCCTAACATCATGGACGCGCTTTATGTAACTAAAGACAACGGTCAAAAAATCATATTGGAATGTCAACAACACCTTGGTGAAGACAGAGTTCGTACCATTGCGATGGAAGGAACGGAAGGCTTGACTAGAGGAATGGATGTTACAGATACAGAACTTCCGATATCAATGCCTATTGGCGAAGACATTAAAGGTCGACTTTTCAATGTGGTTGGGGATGCTATTGATGGTATCGACCAGCCTGAAGGAAAAAAGAGACTGCCTATTCACAGAGCTGCTCCAGCATTTGAAGATCTTTCTACTTCTACAGAAGTACTTTTCACAGGTATCAAAGTAATTGATTTGATTGAGCCATATTCTAAAGGTGGAAAAATTGGATTGTTCGGTGGAGCTGGTGTTGGTAAAACAGTATTGATTCAAGAATTGATTAACAACATTGCAAAAGGACATGGTGGACTGTCAGTATTTGCTGGTGTAGGAGAAAGAACAAGAGAAGGAAATGATCTTCTTCGTGAAATGATTGAATCAGGAATCGTAAACTACGGTGATGATTTCTTGAAGTCAATGGAAGAAGGAGGATGGGATCTTTCTAAAGTGGATAAAAAAGCATTGGGTGATTCAAAAGCAACTTTTGTTTTTGGCCAAATGAATGAGCCTCCAGGGGCTAGAGCTAGAGTAGCACTTTCTGGATTGACAGTTGCTGAATATTTCAGAGATGGAGATGAAGAAGGTGAAGGAAAAGATATCCTTTTCTTTGTAGACAATATTTTTAGATTTACACAAGCTGGATCTGAAGTGTCTGCACTTCTTGGTAGAATGCCTTCAGCTGTTGGTTACCAACCAACATTGGCAACAGAAATGGGAACAATGCAGGAAAGAATTACTTCTACAAAGCATGGTTCTATTACTTCTGTTCAAGCTGTATATGTACCTGCAGATGATTTAACGGATCCTGCACCAGCAACTACTTTTGCTCACCTTGATGCAACAACAGTACTTTCAAGAAAAATTGCTGAATTAGGAATCTATCCAGCGGTGGATCCATTGGATTCAACATCAAGGATTCTATCTGAAGAAATTGTTGGAGCAGATCATTATGCTTGTGCTCAAAGAGTCATCGAAACTCTGCAGAGATACAAAGAGCTTCAAGATATCATCGCGATTTTAGGTATGGACGAATTATCGGATGAAGATAAGGAAGTTGTACACAGAGCAAGAAGAGTTCAAAGATTCCTTTCACAACCTTTCCATGTAGCAGAAGCATTTACTGGACTTAAAGGAGTACTTGTTGATATTAAAGATACAATTAAAGGGTTCAATATGATTATGGATGGTGAATTAGATCATTTACCAGAATCAGCCTTCAACCTTGTCGGTAATATCGAAGAGGCGATAGCAAAAGGAGAAAAATTATTAGCTGAAGCAAAAGCATAAACCATGTTTTTAGAAATCATAACACCAGACGAAAAAGTATTTGAAGGTGAAGTGGAATCAGCCACTTTCCCAGGAAGTGAGGGGTCATTTCAAATTTTGAATGATCACGCCGCAATGGTAAGTTCACTTGGGGAAGGCGATTTAAAATACATGGTTCAACATGATAAAAAATTAGAAGAGGTTCATGTTGGACTTTTAGGAGGAGTTATTGAAGTTTTGAACAATAGAATTCTTGTTTTAGCTGAAGGAGTAAAAAAATAATTTAGGTCATTTGACTTGATTTGAGCCATCCCGATATTTCGGGATGGCTTTTTTATTGCCAATTTTTCTGACCTTTGTCAAATCTTTATTAATTTGATAAATAATTTGCTAGTTGCACAGTAAGTGTATATTTTAAACCTCATTTTAATTGGAGAATAAATGTCCGGTAAAACAGCACTGATCGTTGGGTCAACAGGCTTAGTAGGTAGAGAATTGTTAAATGTTTTATTAAAACATGACTACTATTCTAAAATTTTACTTGTAGGTAGAAGGTCCCCAGAAATCAAAGACAATCGCATTGAGGAATTAATTGTCAATTTTGACAGACTTAGTGATTATGAAGAACAAATCACTGCGAACGACTATTATTGTTGCATCGGAACAACCATGGATCAAGCCAAAACGAATGAGGCATTTTTCAGAGTTGATTTTACTTACCCAATGGAATTGGCAAAAATTGCTAAAGCAGATCCTAAATTTGAAAAATTTAACTTAGTATCATCCTACGGAGCTTATTCAGAGTCAGGTTTATTTTACAATGCTGTTAAAGGTCAGTTAGAAGAGGCGATGAAAGATTTGAATTTAAATACACTTCATATTTTTCAACCGTCCTTACTTTTAGGTTATAGACCACACTTTAGACTTTGGGAAGAGCTCGCGAAAATAGCATCTTCAATATTGTCATTTTTCATTATTGGAACGAGACTGCGGTTTTGGGCGATAAAAGGAGAAGAAGTGGCGGACGCTATGTTTTATGTTTCCAAAAGTGACGAGTCGGGTCTTCATGTCCATAAGCCACTTGAAATGAAGAAAATTTCACAGAAAAAGGAATACAAAGTTGATACTACTCTTGCAGAGAGCGCTTGAAGCTTCTGTTAAAATCAATCAAACGATAAAAGGAGAAATAGATCAAGGACTGCTAGTTTTAGCGGGAATTGAAGAATCTGACAATTCGGCTGACATAGAATGGTTAGTGCGAAAAACTTGCAATCTTAGAATTTTTAACGACGAGAAATCCGTCATGAATAAAAGTGTCATTGACATTTCTGGTAATATTTTGTTGATTAGCCAATTCACTTTACATGCTAGTACTAAAAAAGGAAATCGACCGTCTTATATTAAAGCTGCAAAACCCGAAATAGCAATTCCCCTTTATGAAGAATTGATAAGCTCCTTCAATAGTCAACTAGAAAAACCTATACAAACAGGTGAATTTGGAGCAGACATGAAGGTCAGTTTGGTCAATGATGGTCCAGTGACAATTATCCTAGATTCAAAAGATAAAAAATAATGACTATTGAGGAAGCTCAATCCCTAGTGGATAAATGGATCAAAGAATATGGGGTGCGTTACTTTAGCGAATTGACCAATATGACTATACTCACCGAAGAGGTGGGGGAGCTAGCTCGTTTAATGGCTAGAAAATTTGGAGATCAGTCATTTAAAGAGTCAGACAAAGGAAAAGAATTAGGAGATGAAATGGCTGATATTTTATGGGTCCTAATTTGTCTGGCAAACCAAACAGGGGTCGATTTATCAGACGCCTTAGCAAAGAATATCAAAAAGAAAACGGAAAGAGACTCTACACGTCATTTGGACAATGACAAACTAAAAAGCTAGAGTGATTTCTTGACCCAAGTCAAAACGTCATCCAATACCTCTTTTTGTTTGACATCATTGTGTGGCTCATGTTTCGTTTCAGGGTATAATTTGAAAGATGAAAATTTTTCTGAATCTTGAGCAAAATCCTCAGAAGCTTCCTTAAGTGCTATTGGATCATCGCATCCATGATAGACGAAAGTTGGGATTTTCAATAATGGTGCATTTTTAAGTGCCCACAATCCTGCATGAAAAAAGTCAAGAAACAGTCGAATCGATATTTTGTTATGTACAGCAGGATCTTGTGCATAGGCTTGGTTGACATCATCTTTATTCGTCAACCAATCAATTTTTAACCCATTGGGTTGTGTCAACGATGGGAAGATTTTGACTAAAATATTGGCCATTGCCACTTGCCATTTAGGAGGAGTGATTTTTGTTTTTAGCCATGGTGTAGAAGCTATAGCACCTTTTAGTTCTCCAATGTTTTTTTTCAAAATATAATTTAAGACGATATTTCCTCCCATGCTATGTCCGAAAAGAAAGATTGGAATGTCATTATATTCAGCACGAGCATACATCAAAATCTCTTCTAAGTCATCCAACATGCGTTCATGAGAAGGAGTGTGACCTCTTTTTCCTTCGGATGATCCATGACCTCTTTGATCAAAAGCGTAAAATGATAAACCATTTTGAGTAAAAAAGTCGGCAACATGTTCATATCTGCCTACATGCTCTCCCAACCCATGAACCAAACAAATAATTGCTATTGGGTTATCAATGAGTATTTCGTATCCAGATAGCTTTGTGCCGTCTCTTACTATAATTGAAACATCTTCTTTTTGTGCCATGCTATTTTCGGTTGGCAAGATAAACACCGCCTAATATAATTACAATACCAAGATACTCATAGATGTTAAGCGATTCACCATCTATCAGCCCCCAAAAGACAGAAACAATTGGAATTAAATAAGTACAAGAAGATGCGAAAACAGGAGATGCGATTTTTATCAGATTATTAAATATAAACATGGCCAATGCTGTGTTAACAGCACCAAGAATTAATACATAACCTAATCCAAATAGAAAATTTTTTTCCATTGAGATGCTTTGAAAGAAATCGGTTCCCAGAAAAAGAAAGATTGCACAAAAAGGGCTTATCAATGCAAAAGAGATAGATGTTACGTGTAGAGCTTTAATATTGGGTAAAAATGTTTTTATGATATTGACGTTAGTGGCATACATGATTGTGGCTAATAAAATGAGGAGGGCATAATAATTGACACCACTCAAATTAAAATTTGCACCACCGAAAATGATAAAAACACATCCCAAGAAACCAATAACAATACCCAAGAAGGAACTCAAGGACAATTTGCTCTTAAAAAACAGTACGCCAAAAAGTATTACAAACAGTGGAGTAAAAGAATTCATCACTCCTGCCAATGCACTGTCTAAACGAGTTTGAGCGAATGAGAAAAGTAATGCAGGTACAAAACTTCCTATTCCACCGACAAAAAGTAAAATTGGCCATTTGTTTTTTTCAACTTTTGAAAATGCTTTGAACGAAAAAGGAATAAGTACTAAACATGCTATGAATATTCGAAGCGTTCCTACTTCAGCTGGAGAAAATACTTGAAGGCCCTTTTTGATTAGTATGAATGAGCTGCCCCATATTATAGAAACCAAAATCAATAGAACCCAAGCTAAAAGGCCTTGTCGGGATGTGAGTTTATTCATGAAGCAAATACTTCTGTCCGATTGAATACGTCAACTATTTCATTCAAGATTGAAATGGTGTCATCATATGTTGGTGACTCAACTAATCTAGTACGATAAGGCTTAAAGTCCCGGATTCCTCTGAAATAATTGGTATAGTGCCGACGCATTTCGAATATACCTTTTTTGTCTCCTTTCCACTCAATAGAAAAGTCTAAATGGCTTTTTACAACTTTGATTCTTTCTTCAAGAGAAGGTTTTTCCAATGATTCACCAGTAGCAAGAAAATGTTTTATTTCATTGAAAAACCAAGGGTTTCCAATAGCGGCCCGTCCTATCATGATGCCATCTACACCATATTTCTCTTTGTACGCTTTAGCTTTTTCCGGAGAATCTATGTCACCATTTCCAAAAATAGGAATATGAATATCAGGGTGGTTTTTTACTTCAGCAATATGGCTCCAGTCAGCCTCTCCTTTATACATTTGCTGACGAGTACGACCATGGATGGAAAGCGCTTTAATGCCAACACCTTGCAATCTTTTTGCTACTTCAATAATTCTAATAGTGTCGTGATCCCATCCTAACCTTGTTTTTACTGTGACCGGTTTGTCAACCGCTTTCACAATTTCAGCAGTCATTGCTTCCATTTTTGGTAAATCCAAGAGAATTCCGGCACCAGCACCTTTACAAGCAACTTTTTTTACAGGACAGCCATAGTTGATGTCAACAATTTCAGGATTGGCTTCTTCAGCTATAGCAGCTGCTTCGCGCATTGATTCAATTTTGTCGCCAAAAATTTGTATTCCTATAGGTCGTTCATAATCATAGATATCCAATTTTTGAACACTTTTTGCGGCATCTCTGATAAGACCTTCAGATGAAATAAATTCTGTGTACATCAGATCAGCACCATTCTCTTTACACACAGCTCTGAAAGGAGGGTCACTCACATCTTCCATGGGCGCTAGTAACAACGGGAACTCTCCTACTTCTATATCTCCAATCTTTACCATTGAATCAATTACTGAATAACATTGTTTTTTTGTTTATTCGGATTATCCGAACATTTTTGTCGCAAAGTTAATTCAATTATGACCAATTCTTTTCAGTCTTCCAGAAGCCCTATCATTTTATTAGTCATTTTGGTATCGATGGCATTGGGCGCTTATTTGATTTTGCCGAATATATTGATACTGATAATGGCAGGTTTGACTGGAACAAGTTTGCAAGATTTGGTTTCGGCAATGAATGCCACAGATCCACAAGAAAAGTTTCAATGGATACTAATGGCCGTTCAAGTCATTGCTTCTGGAATCAGCTTCATTTTAGTTCCAATCATTTTTATCAAAAAAGTTTCTAAAGAAAGGGTGGCTATTTACTTTGACAATAGTCATCACACCTTTCCAAGGTATGCTATTCTTTATTTTATGGCGATATCATTTATGGTGGTAAATTCTATTTTTATTGAATGGAATATGTCACTGACGTATCCTGAACCTTTTCATACAAAGTTTGTGGAAATGGAAAAAGCCATGGAACAAGCAACTAATTTTCTTACCGATTTCAAGTCTTTACCCTATTTCCTTGTAGCATTTATAGCCATTGCAATTATTCCTGCTATAGGAGAAGAACTTTTATTTAGAGGCTTGATTCAAAAATATGCATCTCAAATTTTTGGAAATGTTCATGTGGCAATATGGCTTACAGCTTTAGTTTTCAGTGCTTTTCATTTACAATTTTTCGGATTTTTACCAAGGATGTTATTAGGTGCATTTTTTGGATACATGGTTTATTTTTCAGGTAGTTTGTGGTATGGGATAGCTGCTCATTTTGTCAACAACGGAATGACCATATTGATCTTGTATTTGCATCAGCAAGGTGTCGTAGATTTTGATATTGAAAATACAGAATCGTTTTCTTTGGATACGGTAGCTATATTCGCTATTATAGGAGTTATTCTTATGGTCTTGTTCATAAAACAATTTCAAAAAGATATAATTTCGAAGGATGAGTAATTGGGAGAAAGTATTTGAAGACAAGCAAGAATACCGTACAGAAATTGTTTTAGCTGTATTAAAGGATTCGGGTTTGCAACCGGTGAAAGTAAACAAAAAAGATGCATCATATCAATTGGGTATGTTTGAAGTACATGTACCTGCAGATGATGTGATGAGAGCTATCAAGATAATAAAAGATGACATCCGATTCTCGTAAATTTTCCGACCTTGTGATGCGCCTATTGACAGGTGTGCTGGGGGCCTTTTTCATGATATTTATCGTTGCTTATTTCAAGGACTGGGGATTCTTTGCTTCTTTTTTGTTCTTGACAATTATGACGCAATGGGAATTTTATAAACTCATCAAAATGAATGGCATGGTTCCACTCAGAATCTATGGAACAATGATGGGAATTTTGATATTTATCATGGTGTTTCTGGTTGAAAAAGGCATAATAGGTCTAGACTGGTTTTATATCATTTTGCCCCTCACATCGGGTGTTTACTTTATTAAGCTTTACAAAAAGAATGAGAAAAAACCTTTCACAAATATTGCATTTACTTTCTTAGGCCTATTTTATGTTGCACTTCCAATTTCGCTATTAAGTGTGGCCGCCTTTGCCCCTGGAACATATAGTTATCAAATTGTCATTGGAATTTTTCTGATTCTGTGGGCAAGTGATACGGGTGCTTATTTTGCCGGCATCCAGTTTGGGAAGAGAAAATTATTCGAACGAGTCTCTCCGAAAAAATCATGGGAAGGAAGTGTAGGTGGTGCAATCCTGTCCCTGGCTTTTGCATTTGGAGTTTCATATTATTTTAAGGACCTGGCTGAATGGCAATGGCTGGTCATTTCATTAATAATAATAGTGACTGGTACGTACGGGGATTTGGTAGAATCATTGTTTAAAAGAAGTATGGACATAAAAGATTCTGGTAAAAAATTACCTGGGCATGGAGGATTTTTAGATCGCTTTGATGGCCTGCTATTGTCGGTTCCTTTCATAGTGATATTCTTGAAATTCTGTATGCGTTAAAAGCTTGTTGAAAGTCAAAGAATATCTATTCTTATGATTATTTTACACATCTAAACAACATTGCTTCGAATATGGGATATATAGAACCCGCCCCAATCAAAGACAAGGAAAATCCTTTCGAGTCCATGATGTCTAGGTTCAATGTAGCAGCGGATGCATTAGGCCTAGATAATGAAATCTACAACGTATTAAAATCACCCTACAAACAAGCGATTGTTTCCCTTCCAGTTACCATGGATGATGGATCAATCCGAGTGTTTGAAGGATATCGAGTTATTCATTCCAATATTTTGGGACCATCAAAAGGAGGCGTTCGTTATGATATGGGTGTCAACATTGATGAAGTCAAAGCTTTGGCTGCATGGATGACATGGAAATGTGCAGTAGTTGATATTCCATATGGTGGAGCCAAAGGAGGAATCAAATGTAACCCTAGGGAAATGTCTGCCGGTGAGATTGAAAGATTGACCAGAGCATATACATCTGCATTAAATGAAATTTTTGGGCCGGACAAAGATATTCCTGCTCCTGACATGGGAACAGGCCCAAGAGAAATGGCTTGGATGATGGATGAATATTCTAGAGCACAAGGTATGACTGTGAATGCAGTGGTAACAGGAAAACCTTTAGTCCTTGGTGGTTCTCTTGGTCGACAAGAAGCAACTGGAAGAGGTGTGATGATTTCTGCACTAGCGGCCATGGAAAAAATGAAAATGAATCCTTTTGAAATGAAGTGTGCAATTCAGGGGTTTGGAAATGTAGGCTCATGGGCAGGAAAATTGTTACAAGAAAGAGGGGTGAAAATTGTAGCTATTAGTGATATTTCTGGAACTTATATTAATGAAAAAGGGATAGATATAAATGCTGCCATTACTTTCCGAGATGAGAACAACAAAATGTTGGAAGGGTTTCCAGGTGCTGACAAAACAGATGGTGAAGAAATTCTATTTCTTGATGTAGATGTTCTTATTCCAGCTGCTATGGAAGATGTTATTACAAAGCACAATGCAAGTAAGGTTAAAGCCAAATTAATTGTTGAAGGAGCCAATGGTCCAACTTCTGCAAAAGCAGATGCTTTGCTTACAGAAAATGGGGTAAGTTCTGTTCCTGATATCCTCGCCAATGCAGGAGGCGTAACAGTGTCTTATTTCGAATGGGTTCAAAACCGGTTGGGTTACAAATGGACAAGAGAACGGGTCAACAGAAGAAGTGATCGGATCATGAAAAGTTCCTTCAACCATGTATACGAAGTGTCTCAAGAATACAATGTATCTTTGCGAATCGCAGCCTATATAGTGGCTATAGATAAGGTGGCGAACACCTATAAATATCGTGGAGGATTCTAAACCCAGCTAATTAAAGTTACCTATGACTATACATAAAGAAGGAAAGCGTATCTTATTGATATTGTTTGTAATATTGGTAGGGCTCAATGCGTATCTCTATTCTAGTTTTCCAGAATGGGAAATAATCAATCAAGGTGTCATCATTTTGAGCGCCATTTTTTACTTGTTAATTCTTCAATTCTTCAGAAACCCGAAATTTGATGTTCCGGTTAATGAGAATCACATTTTGGCTCCAGCAGACGGCAAAGTTGTTGTTATTGAAAATGTTCAGGAAAATGAATTCTTCAAAGATGAAAGAATACAAATTTCAATTTTTATGTCACCACTTAATGTCCATGTTTGCCGTACACCAATGGCTGGCTTGGTCAAGTATTTTAAATATCACCCAGGCAAATATTTGGTTGCGTGGCACCCTAAGTCAAGTACCGAAAATGAACGCACAACTTTGGTGATTGAATCAAAGAAGGGAGTAAGTATATTGGTTCGTCAGATTGCAGGTGCCGTAGCTCGCCGAATAAAATGGTATGTATCTGATGAAGAATTTGTTGCTCAAGGAGAAGAGTATGGTTTTATCAAATTTGGTTCACGATTGGATGTATTTTTACCGTTAGGCACGAAAATTACTTCCAAGATAGGCGACAAGACCAAAGGGGGGAGAACAGTGCTGGGCATTTTGTAGTATTATGAAGAGGCAAAAAATTGATAATAAAAAAGGCGAAATAATTTTTAGACGAAAACTTTATCAACAACAAATTGAAGGGAATAAAATTTTTGATGATGAGTTTGATGCCAAGGAAATAGAAAGTTTGTTGAAAGACAGGATGGAGAAAACCCTCGATCAAATGCTTTCACTTAAAAAAGAAGGAATATTATTATCCCCATATTTGGAAATTGGTGCAGAGAGAGGCCAGCGATCATTGGTGCTTGAAAATGACATGGGACTGCAAGGAATATCGGCTGACATTTCATTTGAAATGTTAAAATCTGCTTCACACTACCAAATAGTCTTTGGTAAAGAAAAAATCCCTTTACGATTATGCTGTGATGCAAATAACCTGCCAATTAAAAGTAACTCTCTTCCATTCGTATTTTGTTATGAGACTTTGCATCATTTTCCAGACCCAACTCCCGCCGTAAATGAAGCCTATCGTATCCTTTCTCCAGGCGGTCATTTTTTCGTAGAAGAAGAACCTTATCGACAAGTATTGCATCTTAACCTCTATAGAGGAGAAAAAATCTACTCAACAAAAGCAAAGAATCAATCAAAATTAAAAAACCTTATTGATAGGTTTTTTAAAGGTCAAAATTGTAATGAAATAGATCACGGAATTATTGAAAACCATACAAACAGTATTAAAAAGTGGGTAAAAGCGTTTTCTTCATTTGAGGATAAAATCTTTACGCTTAAATCTGTGAAATCCCTTGAAGTAGACCCATCGGCTTTTCCTTTGTTAAAGTATTTTATAGCTTACCTTTTTGGTGGATCAATATCAGGAATCTGTAAAAAACAAGGACAGGTTGAGTTTGTCAATTCAAGTGAAACAGATCAATCAAGCTTATTCATTTGTCCCGATTGCTGGTCTTCAAAAAAAATAGAGTCCGATTTGGAAGAAAAGAATAACTGCTTAGTTTGTACAAATTGTAAAAGTCAATATCCTATTGTTGATGGTGTGGTATTACTTTTTGATAATTCCACACTTAAATCATTGTACCCTGAATATGCTCTTTGATTGTCTAAGAAAGGTTCTTTAACAACACCACTTCTTTTTCTGTTAGCAATCTCCACTTTCCTCGAGGTAGATTTTTCTTCGTTAAATTGCCATACATGGTTCTGTCCAGCTTGGTGACTTCATACCCAAGACTTTCAAATATTCGGCGTACAATTCGGTTTTTACCTACATGTATTTGAATTCCAATGTTCTTTTTGGATTCATCAAGAATGACAATTTCATCTACGTTTACTAGTCCATCTTCAAGCTTTACACCGTCAGCAATTTGATTTGCGTCGTTTGATGTTAATGCTTTATTCAACTCAACCTGATATATTTTTTTGATCTTGTATTTTGGGTGAGTTAACTTTTGAGAAAGTTCTCCGTCATTACTAAAAAGTAAAAGGCCGGTAGTATTTCTATCTAATCTACCAACAGGAAATATTCTCTCATCGCATGATCCTTCTACTAATTTCATTACGGTAGGACGGCCTTGCGGGTCATCCATGGTAGTCAAAAATGCCTTCGGTTTATTCAATAGAACGTAAGCAAATTTTTGTAGTACTATGAGCTTGCCATTATGTTTTACTTTGTCACCTTTCTCTACTTTCCTTCCAAGTTCTGTAACGACTTTGTCATTGATTTTAATTTTCCCCTCACTGATCAATGCATCAGCATCTCTTCTGGAACAGATGCCAGCATTGGCTATGTACTTGTTAAGTCTAATTGGGAAACTTAGTGTTTCGGCTTTTTTCGAAGTGGATGTTTTAGGTCGCCTTTTTTTGCGTTCCATGTTGCAGAAGTGATTTTCTGCAAAGCTAGGGCAAATATTATTCTTGCTCTTCGCCTATTTCATTTTCTTTTTGTTCGAAATCTTTGATTGTAGGTAGTTCAGAGAGATCGTTTATACCAAAATAATCAATGAAATTTTGGCTTGTACCATAAATGATAGGCCTACCTACTCCTTCTGACTTTCCTTGGATTTCTATCAATTCTTTTTCTAGCAGTTTTTGAACTGCATAATCACAATTGACTCCTCTGATCTGCTCGACTTCAGATTTTGTTACAGGTTGTTTGTAAGCAATTATAGCCAATGTTTCCAATGATGAATTGGAGAGTCTTTTTTTGGATTGTTGTTTGAGTAAAATACCAATACTTGCTTGATAAGCTGGTTTGGTCAAAAATTGGTACCCACCCCCACTTTTTACCGGCTCGAAAGCGTATTCTTCACTTTCGTATTTGGATTGAAGATTAGAAATTGCCTCAGTTATATCTTTTTCTGGCACGTCTGCTTCAAACATTTCAGAGAGGCAATCTTTTAACTCCTTTCCACTTATAGGTTTTGGAGAACAAAACATAAGTGCCTCGATATGATTAGCTAAATAATCCAAATATTAGCTGCTTTGCTTCAGTTTTGCATCAATTGAAAGTGTTGTATGCGGAACGGCTCTTAATCTTTCTTTGCTGATCAAATTGCCAGTTTCTTTACATATTCCGTAAGTTCCATTCTTAATTCTGATCAAAGCGTTTTCTAAGTTTGCAATAAACTTTTGCTGGCGAGCAGCCAATTGATTTAAGCTTTCTTTTTCAGCGGTATCAGCACCATCTTCTAATGTCTTCACATTGCCATATGTGCCATCAGTTCCTGAGTCATTACTTTTAGTAATTGACTGTTTGATATAGTTGAGTTCGTTCCAAGCCTTCTCAAGTTTTGAATTGATTAAGTCTTCAAACTCTTTCAGTTCCTCTTCTGAATATTTGTTTTTCTCTCCACTCATAATGCAATAAATTTACTGGTATTCTGATCGCAATCTAATCCAATGGGATTAAAAAAAAAATGTATTTTCCCATGATTTAGATATATGGTTTTGAAACGAAGGATATTAAAAAAAATTATGAATAATTTATCCAGCCCAACCTTCTCGATCTAGGCTTCTGTATTGAATGGCTTCTGCCAAATGTTCGATTTGAATACTTTCTTTTCCTGCTAAATCAGCAATTGTTCTAGAGACTTTTAAGATTCTGTCGTAGGCTCTGGCCGAAAGTCCTAACTTTTCCATGGCAGTTTTTAGGAGTTTTCTGCCTGGTTCATTGATCAGGCAAATTGATTTTACCATTTGACTATTCATCATGGCATTGTTGAATATTTCTGGATGGTCTTTAAATCGCTCTGTCTGAATCATACGAGCCTTGATGACTCGATCACGAATGGTTTCGCTATTTTCACTTTTACGGTCTTGAGTCAATTGATCAAATGAAACAGGTGTTACTTCTACATGCAGATCAATTCTATCCAATAGAGGGCCACTTACTTTATTTAAATATTTTTGGACGACACCAGGAGCACATACGCATTCTTTTTCTGGATGATTGTAGTATCCGCATGGACAAGGGTTCATACTTGCTATGAGCATGAAATTGGCAGGAAATTCAATTGATATTTTTGCTCTCGAAATGGTAACACGTCGTTCTTCTAGCGGTTGTCGCATTACTTCCAAAACAGTACGTTTGAACTCAGGTAATTCGTCCAAGAATAAAATGCCATTATTGGCCAATGAGATCTCTCCTGGTTGAGGTATGCCGCCACCACCGACTAAAGCCACATCACTTGCTATTGTTTTATATGTGGTGAATTATTAAATTGTATTAAATGAAAGAAAAATGTTGCATTTACGTGCGTGTTTCGACCATAGATAAACAAAGTAATTCAAGGCAAGTTACTGATTTAAAGGAGTATGCTAAATCTTTAAACCTAATTGTCGACAAAATATTTGAAGACAAAATTTCAGGTGTTACTAATGTCAATGATAGAGTTGGTTTTTACAAATTGTCGGAATATGTTAAATCAAAATTAATAAAAAAGGTATTAGTCTGGGATGTAACTCGTATAGGACGTAGCACTTTAAATATGTTGACTGTAATTGATGAGTTTAGAAATTTAGGAATAAGTTTTTTGACTAAGCATGAAGGTTTCGATACGGGAAGTGATGATCCAAAAACGAATTTCCACATTAGTCTCATGTCTTCGTTTGCTCAAATGGAAAGAGAGGAGATTAAAGCGAGGGTGTCATCTGGTGTTCAAAATGCGATTTCAAATGGAGGAACTTCAGGATATAGAATATTGCCGTATGGATTCAAATCTGCAAATAGAAAATTGGTAATTGATGTAAAAGAGTCAAAAATCATTAAAATTATTTTTTCTCTATATCTAGAGGGAACTGGGACTCAGAAAATTGCCCACCACCTTAACAGTAAGGGGGTTACTACAAGATATAATCAATTGTACCGAGACAAGGAAACAGTTAAAACTAAACATGGAGGTACAAAAAAACCCTCTGATTTTATTTGGAGAGATGCCACAGTTTATGGGATATTGAAGAATCCTATCTATATAGGGAAGCGCATTGTTCGTGGAAGAGAATACATGATTGATCCAATAATATCAGAGGAAATTTTCATGGAGGTTCAAAAGAAATTAAAATCTCATAGCAATAAGATTAATTCAAATCGGAAGTATTTAAATATTTTTCAAGGTGATCAAAGCAAAATAGTTTGTGGTTCGTGTGGGAAAACATATTTCATGCATAAACGACATTCTGGAAAAGACAATGCCTATAAATGCATATCCAAAAGATATGAAGAAGTCAATTGTATGAATCCCAGTATTGGCATTGATAAGTTGAATAATGCAGTTTACAAATCAACATTCGATACACCTTTCTATGATTTTCATGACGATGATAAGAATCTCAGAAAAAAACAATTAGGTACTCAAAAGTCAATTCTTGAGAGCGCATTGGAACAAGAAAGCCAAGAGTTAGAAGAACTAACAAGACAAAAAGACAAATTGCTTGACTCACATTTGAGAGATGTAATTTCAGAGTCTGATTATACTAAAAAAAATGAAGCCCTAGAAAAATCATTGACTCAATATGCTAGAAAAATTAAGAAGACTAAAACGGAAATGCATAGAACAAATGATCTACTGAAAACAATTGAGGTGGATGAATTTTTCAATTATGAGGATGTCGAAGCATTTAAGAATAACATTAATAAATATATAAATTTTATAAAAATATTAGATGTAAGTGATATCTCAATTGTTAAGCAATTATTTACAAATAAGCAGGACAAAATATTATTGGTAGAGGTTAATAATTTGTTGAATGGTTATTCTGTTTTTTTCATTATAAGCCAACGTGAGGATTACTATTTTCAAGTGTATAACGAATGGGAGTCTAACATTGTGAATGATTCTGAAGAGGACTCTTTATTAATACCTCTAGGTGTATTTAATACAATAAAAGTGAAGAATAAAAACGATTCGGAAAATCAAGAAGTAGAATTTTACGCAGATGAGGAATACATTTATGACATTAAAAAAGACCTAGAATATCTAGATTTAAGAAAGGAATCTATTGGTAACGTAATTCAAATCGATTGAATTTGGTCAATTTACAGGGCATAGTTATGTCAATGATTCGGCACTCAATAAAATATAGAGTCAGTTAATTTTCACTAAAATGATGCTCTGAATTCATTTGAGGAAACAATATATATTCAATTCAACATTGTTTATTGGTTACTTTTTGTGTTTATTCCCTCAATTGCACAGATTGAACTCCAAGAATGATCCTCTATAAGTTTATTGAGTAAATGCTGATTCTCAATTTTTAATTCATCCCAACGATTATACCATTCCCACCAAGCATTCCATGAGTAGCCAAAGTAATATTCTTTTGAAGCATGATTAAATGAATACTTCACGAGGTTTAAATAATCAGATTCAATTTCAGAATTTTCCATAGAGATTAAAGACCCTACTTCAATTAGCCAATCAGCCAAGTGAACATATTGATCCCATGCTCCAGTTTCCCTTGTATATGATCGTTTCTGTTCAAGAATTTTGACAAGGAATTTGTGGAAATTGATATCTAATGTATCAACTCCAATTGATGTTGCTTGAATAAGAATCTCAGATAAAGAGACCCTAAGTTTTAAGTAATTTTCTTCAAAATTTGCCTTCTCATTTAAAACATCTTGGAGAGAATCCACCGATTCAATTAGAGATTTCGCTTCTTCATTGAGTTCCGTAATATCATTGATGAATCTTTCAACACCATAATCATCTATTACTTGAATGCCATATGTGTGATAATAAAACTTAGTGTAAATTTCTTCCGTTTTATTCTTTGTTATATAGAAGACATCACTTTTCCTGAGTGATTCACGTTTCGAGTAACGAACCTCATTAAATATGCTATTAAGGTTAAAATCTCCTAAGGAGTAACCAATAATTGCCACTGTCGTTTCTTGAATTAGCGTATAAAATTTTCTTGAAAAATAGTTTTCCCTATTAAGAAACCTATAATAGTCTCCTAAGGTTACAATAATCGAATTTGGTCTAGAAACGCATCCATGTAAATGATAGATATTCTTGCTACTATTAATTTTGGGAATGGTAGACCCTTCCACGAATATTCTGCCTGCGTTTGGAAAAATATAATCTGAGAAGATTGTGTCATAATTTGTAGTAACAATATTAACGTTAGGGTGATTTTCAAAGAAGGCTTTTACTTTCTCTAACTTTATTGGGTCAATGGTAGTCGCGTTGATTTTGTCTTTTACAATCTCGCAAATTTCATTTTTAAGATCCTTCTTTTTCTTTCGAAATTCCATTTCTAACATTTGAGCGATGGTAAATAGATCAAATTTACCACCAGTAACATCACAGTCTGAATCCGTTAGAAACAATTGATTCTTCAGATTTGATTTCGAATCAATACGAGATGTGCACTCTTCAAGAAGCTCAATCCAACTAGGAGCTACATTATTAGTCAAGTATTTGCTAAAACCTGTTCCTGCAAATAAGGTAAATGTCCCAGTATTTAAGGCAACAGAAATGTCAAGCAATTTGCTCTTCATATATGATGTTAGTTTTGATTCCTATATTCTCTAGAACTCTTTAATTATATAATCTCCAATTTTAGAAGTTATACCTTGTTTGAGTTCAATATAAGCATTGAGGTTATCTAATGATATCAATTCTTCTGATTGATGTTCAACAACTAGTTTATTGACAACATCAATTAATGAAACATAAGTCTGATTGAATTCTTCGCTTTTAAATAATTCGGAAAACAAGTAACCCTTCTGTGAGAATGATTCGATTTCAAAAAGAATTATTAACCAAAATGATCTCTTTTTTTTCTGTTTTTTTTCTTTACGTTCTGCTTTGATTTGCTCAGCTATAATTCCTTTAGCCAATTTAAATGGGCTATCAGTAAAATGGAGTTCATCCATTTCATGAATGAATAAGTTTAATTTTTCAACAAGTCCATTCAACGCCTCATGACGCATTTCGTTAAGGGTGATACGCTTTTGAGCAAGTATGGATTCATCTGCTTTATTACTTTCAGATTTAGCAATTACATATGTCAGCAATATTATTGAAGAAGTTGATAATAAGGCAAATAGTGGATTTAGGATACCACCAATATAATCTCCGAATTGAGCATCAATTTTATCTATATCGTGAAAGAAATAAATTAAGAAAAAATACAGACATGATAAGACTACAAATAGTCCGATGATTTTTAGAGGCAGGTTTTTCATTTAAAATATGGTTATTATTGTTATATCACATCCTATCTGACGATGATTGATATTTGGGTCATTTTATTTACTAATATAACCGAACCTACGATATGGAACGTATCTTTTTAATAGCTCTTTTAATATCTTGATGGAGTATTTTTCAGGTTGCAAACGCTCTTTAATTAAGATTCACCGAATACATATTAAAGTAATCTGCATTCAACTTCAATACGTTAGTACCACCGTTGTAATATAGCTGTCTAAGATATGCTCGGTCTATATTATCAACATAGAAATCAATGAGTCCATTAGACCCTGCACTTACAATCTTAACGTGGTTATCAAATCGAATATGTAGAATACATCGACCTTGGATAACGTGTTTGTTTATATTCGCGAATAGAACTCTACGATTGTCAAAACATATGACTTTTTGCAATATTATTAAACGTAGGATAATTGAAATGTTTTCACAGATTCCTTAAAAAGTATACAAACCTGAAAATTGCAATATTAAGCGTGTCACATTTAGCTATGTAACATTAATACTGTTTAACACCAATAACGTCAACTAAATCTTCGAATTACCGTTACATATTAAGCATATGTCTAAAATGTAACAACATGAAAGCAATAATTTATTCTAGAGTATCTCACACAACAGGTCAATCAACCTCTCGTCAGATCAACGAATTAAAATCCATTGATGGATATGAAGTAAAGAAGACATTCCAAGAATCAATATCTGGATATACCAAATCCATTGACGAAAGACCTGAATTGCAAAAGGCATTGGAATATGTTTATAAAAATAAAATAGAAGTATTCATGGTGCATGAGATTTCGAGATTAGGCAGACGCACAAGCGAAATTCTGGTGTTGTTAGATAGTTTGAAGAAAAAGGGAGTTAAGGTCTTTGTTAAATCTTTGGGAATATTAATCAACGATAATGGAGCGACAGAGGGCATCAATAGATTAGTTGTGAACCTCATGGTAGACCTATCTCGCTTAGAATCTGAAAATTTGAGTTTCAGGATTAAGAGTGGTCTCCAAGAACGTAAGAGAAAAGGTTTTGCCATCGGCAGACAACTAGGTTCTGTTGAAAATGAAGATAAATTTCTTGCCAAGCACAGTAGAATAATAAAACACCTCAATAAAGGTGAATCTATACGATGGATAGCCAGTCATGTTGGTGCAAGCCCAACAACAGTGCAAAAGGTAAAATCATTGTGCCTTGCCCACTAATGAACGGTTTTACCAAGGAAAAAGCCAACAACACTTTTTGCACCTATGTTGATTAAATGATCTGCATGATCTCCAAAAGACTTTCCTGTGGTTATTATATCATCAAACAAAATGATGTTTCTACCTTTTAGTTCTTTTGAATATGACACTCCTTCTAGCCTATTTTGTGACCTATTAATTTTCACTTCATCTCTGTCCTTAAAAACTGCTATTGCGTCAAATCCATTTTCAACATTCAGAAACCCTGAACAAAATTTACAAAAGTCTTTAAATCGTTGATTTGTTTTGACTCTAGTTGAGGCTGGAATACAGCACAAGATGAAACTATCATCTAACGTTAGATTTTTCAAGTTCAAAAAATTCTCAATTGCAATTGCTATATACTCTCCATAAGCCTCACGTGAAACAACTATAAAAGTCTTTTTCCCCTTGAAATTAAAAATGAGCGATCTGATATTCTCATCTCTTTCTGAAATATTGTATGCTTTGTCATTTGAATAATATGGAAAGAATGCAGCATAATCATATCCTTGAAATGAACCTATATGGTTTAATTCAATATTTGATAAGAGATCGTCTTTCCCATTTTTAATGCTTAACTCCAGTATTTCTTCAAACCGTTCTCTCCAATGTGGGATAGATTCTTTTTCACGACTTTCAATTTGAGTATTTAAAAACCCTATTATCTTTTCCATATTGTTGTCAAAATCAAGCAACATGTAAAAGAATTTGTAAAGACTATGTGTATCTCCAACTCCGACGGCAATTTTTTCATCTATGATCTTTCTATTCCCACTTGCAACTTTGATCCCCTCTAATTTTTCTCTGGGGTGTTCGAATGCTGCTATGAATCTTTTGTACTCTTTTGCATACCCAACGGTATGCATTGTGCCACTGTCAACATCAGCTTCAACTACTACTACTCCTTTTGATAACCCAGCTTGAATTCTATCTCTTTCTACAAAATAACTTGGTTGGCTCTTTTGACCCACAAAATATTCAGAGATTAGCAAGCCGCCTTTTTTTACTATCTGATTTGCTAATTCTTTATGTTTAATTGGATAAATGGTGTCTAAACCATGTGCCAATACAGCTGTAGTTATTCCCTCACTTTTTAATGCGCTTGAATGTGCAGCTTCATCACAACCAATTGCTAAACCACTGACTACATTTAGGTTTAATTCAACCGCCCTTTGTGCAAGTCTTTCAGAAACAGCATATCCATATTTAGTTGGTTTACGTGTTCCAATGATGGCGACTCCACCTAATTCATTTAACAATTTTATATTTCCTTTATAGTTTAAAATAAACGGTGGGTCTGAAATATTTTTAAGCATTTGAGGATAATTATCATCGTAAAATGATACAATACCAATACCCTCTCTATTACTTTTTCCTATCAATTCTAAAGCTGCCGATTCCGATGTTTCAATGTCTTCAGATGAAATTTTGGCTTTGGTAATTTGCTTGTGATCTACAAGGAATTTCCTTAACTCAATAACATTTTCACTCTTTAGAAAATCGGCAGCTATTTTAAATGCTTTTTTTCTTCCTATTCCTTTTAAAGAAATAATTGTTAAAGCATGCTGAATTCCGAGGTTGTTTACCATAGACTTTAAGGTAAAAAGTATTTGCCATTAATAGGTTTCTTGTATGAGAAATGTTTATTTTAAATTATGTTCTTTCGATCAAAAAAATCAAGTCAAACTAATACCGAAGAAGAATTCTTTAATAAGGAAGCTAAGTACACCTTCATGGCTGAAGATTTGCAGGGTAAGGCATTTTTCGGGATAGCAAATGACCTATTTAAAGCCAATGAGATTGTTAAGGTTAATAAGTCAATTGGGTATGACCTGAAAATATCACATTTCACAAACTCTAATGTTTTAAAGGAATTAACACAATACATCAATTCGCTTTCAAAAAATGAAAATGCATATTATCAGAATGTTCTTGACGATGGGCTATTTCCATTTCCTTATATCGGTTGTTTTGAATGGGGTAAAGACTTGAAGAATAAAGTAATTCAGGAAATCGAATTCCAAGAATATCTAACGGAATTAGAAAAAAAAGAACAGGAGTTATTAAATTCACCTGAGATATCAAAGTTTCGATTACATGATGGAAAATTGGCTTTAGGAAGTTATACGATAGGACAAAAAACTCAAGATTCAGAAATTGAAAATGTCAAATTATATGCTTTTCTTAAGGATGAAGTATATGAAGTTAATGGGATTGAGAAAATGATTTTTAGCGGGAGTTATGATATAGAAAAACTCAAAGACAATACTGTAATAGGGTTTAGATTTAAAAGTGATGTAACTGATAAACCTCAGATAGAATCCCAATCTAACGATGATTTTTCTGGAATTAATGTTGGAGTTTGCATATACCAAACTTTACATGAATTATTAAGTTTTGACGACAATTTCACTTCGAAAAGCAATAGTGAAATTGTAGGAGCATATAATAAAGAATTAGAAGTAGAGATTTCAGAACAAAGAGATGACTACAATTATCAATTCTCATTTGAATTTTTCGTTTATGATAGACAATTAAAATCCCAATACGATCAAGAAATTTTAAATGTAATTGAAGACCAAATATCAAACAATCCTCTCAATTCTGATTTCATTAAAAGTTTAATAAAACCAGATTTACAGCAGACCTACTTGATGTTTGACCATTCAACGAAGCAAATAAAAATAGGTAGGAGTAACAATCCCAAAGTCAGGGAAAGAACATTGCAATCTGAAAAACCAACAATTGATTTGATAGCAACTCATCCATCAGATATAGAAAAAGAATTGCATCAAAAGTATGACGAGTACAGAAGTCGTGGAGAATGGTTTCTATTGAGTCAAGATCAACTAAAAGAAATAATTTCTGATTATGGATTCAATCTTGAAAGTGCAAGAGGATAATTCTGTTGTTCAACTGCAAGTGTGAACAGAGTATTTTTTTAAATTATTGAGCAAAACTCAGAAGGTTTTGAAACGCATTACAAGTCATTAGAATTTGCTTGGATTGATACTTTAAGTTGGTTATAAAAATCCTGTCCTTAATCGGATGCAATTTTCTTTTTTATTCTTCTATCGTCCATGTTGTACAGTTCAATAAACCACCATGAAGTCCAATCTCATTGAAGTTAATTGTGTCAATTTTTCTGTCAGGGAAAAGTTCCTTGAAAGTGTCATACACCTCTTTGTCCTTATTGTTTTTTGTCTCAAAAATTGGAAGCACAATCAAATCTTTAACTTCTAAATAATTAACATAACAGCCAATTGCATGGTCAGGATAATTCTTGTCTTTGTGGTCTAGGAAGGGAATGTCTATGTAATCGATTCCATGCTCAACTAAGACTTTGTTTATTCCCTTCTTCCAGTATTCATATTCTTGTTTTCGGTCGTTTCCAAGCAACGTGTTTCGGTCAACAAATCGAACAAGTCCGTCTGCATGACCTGTCATTTCTGATCTAATTTGTGGTATGACAATTACTTCAACTTCCAACAGTTTTTCAATTTCTGAAATCAGTTTGGTCTTACTGTGGTATTCTGGGTTTTCATCGAACACTCGGTCTGTAATTATTGCTCTATCAGACCAATTCACAACATTCCCACCGTCAAGATTGATTTTGGAAAATTGCGGTTTAATTTTATTCGCAGCACAAACTTCTTTTGGGTCTGATTGAAGTTCCAAGTCGTCTTTCAAGTATGAAGGTTCGTAGCGGAATTGAATAAAAGTTCCTTTTTCAGTTTGAATTGGCATATAGTCTCTGCACCAAATGTCTTTTGTTGCTTTCAAAAGACTGTGTCGTATTCCATGTTTTTTTAGCAAAGCTTTTAATGAGTTGCAGGTCTTTGCAAAACGAACATCAGTGTTTAGTTCCTCTGATAGAAAAACTTTATTTGTTCGCTTACCTAGAATCATTAAGCAAAAAATTTGTCCATTCAGTTTGTTTGTCCTCTCTATAAAATCGAGCAGGAGTAGTCATCGCTTTGAATGAAATGCCAATTTTCTCGCAATGCTGTTGGATTACTTCAATCTTCTTTTTCATATTAGGAATATCTGAAAAAGTCTTTCTTGTATAACAAACTCTCTTCAAGTTTGGTAAACTGTCGATTAAAGCAATACAGTTTTTCCAACTTGTCACCTTGTTGTCTATATAGCCATCATAATAATTGGCTTCCTGTCCTGCATCAACTTGGATTTTTTCAATCAAGTCTGTGAAGTCAATCTTGTGCTTATTTATGAATTCCAACTTTGCTTGTTTAGAAGCTCCTTTTAGATCAGACTCACCGTAAGCTGTTGGTAACAGTCGCCACAAATAATTTCTGCTTCTTCCATAGAAAAATTCAGCGTCATTGTCTTCTGTTTCGGGATTGAAAGTTCCGATTATCAAAGTTTCAGTTTCGTTATTTACTTGGTGGTCAGCAAATCTATGTTGGACTGTAATCATTTCTTTATTTAATGCACTACAACGATCTGACTATGATGCTGTGAGGATTGAACGGATTTACTAATGAGACTGTTTTACTTCTACTTCCATCCCATTGATAAGAAATTTAATTATTTCATCAAGTAGTTCTATAGTCGAATAACCACTGATAGAATTACTTACCTCATCAACTTCCTCTGTCCATACAACTCCATTTCTAGGGTTGAATAATTCAATTTTATCGTAAATGGTCTTGGTGTCTGCATATGAAACAGCCATATAGGTATATAACTGCCTTAGGTCAATCGATTTAAAATTTCTTTCTCCAGCCTTAATTTCAACCAATGTCCTATCATAAATCAAATCTCCATTACTCGGAAACAACATCCCACAGCCATTAAACCTAGGGTTTAGTTGTAAGTTACCTTTATCAAAATAATGACTAAAGAGACCGTCTGCCATTTTTAACAGAATTCCTTTTTCAACACTCTTTAGCGTACTTGATAATTTTGAACCAAATCTTAAATTTAATAATCTTTCTTTTTGCTCTTCTGATACCAACTCCAAGTCAATTTTATTATCGCTAACCAATAATGACGGGAGAATGTTTTTTTCTATTCCTAATTGAAATATTCTGGTAGCAACATTATTCACCAATATTCTTCGACTTGGTTGATCATCATCTCTAATGACTTCCGAGACTTCTTCGAGACCAGCAGCATTAATCGATTTGATGTAGTCTTCCGCACTATTAAGTAGTTGATTCCAGAACGAGTTATATGTTTTTATAAAGAAGAGTTCTGATATCATATTGGTAGTTTCCAGTTACTATCCTTCTTCTTATCTATTGCCCAGTCTTTAAGTATTGAATGAAACTCCAAGAGTCCTTTCTGAGACGTTTTTCGCCAGTGACCACCTTTTTCACCAATGAAATAGCTAGCTAAAAAGAAAGACCTTTTCTCCCAATTGGACATTGAGGGATAGCTGTTTTTTTTGTCAGTCCACCATGCTTGATTTCTCCATCTTCCATATATGAGAATTACCCAACTCTTAACGAAAAAACTCTCAGAGAATTTGCTGTATACTTGATTTAGAACCCTTTGATTTAAAACGCTCTTTTCCTTGCCAAGAACTCGTATCAAGTAGACAGCATTAAGTTCTAATTGGAGTAAATAACTGTCAGAGATTACCAAGCTTCTCAACTTGTCTAGAAGATTTTCACGTGATGATTCAGTTAACTTGTCGAAATTAGAAGCAGCAGCCATCATTATGTTAGGGAAAATAGGTGCTAAATGCTCAAGTTTATTAGAAATAGCATCAAAAGCATAAGAAACGGTTTGTGGCTCAAGAGCCTTAAAAGATCGTAATAAATGTTTACTGAATGCTTGGTGAATTCTTGATTTTCGCAACTCTGAGTTTAATAAGTCTAGAATATCAAATTTGTCTAGTTCTGATTTTATCTTCTCATAATCATCATCGGCTGATTCTGAATAGGGGTCATAGTTAATGGGTAACGCCATGAATTGTGCTCTTACTTTAGAATTTTTATCATCACTATCTGCACTGATTTTGGTTTTTACAATATGTATAAACTCTTTTTTGGATAGAATTTGAGTTTTATATTTCTGTAGCGTTAAACCCTCAGTAGACATTAAGGAGATAGAAAGTTCATTTAGGTGTGAATGAGCCTCTTCTTCGGAAGAAGCAAATAGGTGTATGTCATCTACAAACCGCTTAAAAGTTATTCCTTTCAGCGTCATCAAGTTATCAATGCTGGTCAAAAACAACTCGGCTAATATTCTTGACGCAGCTCCACCTATGGGCAAGCCATATGAAGTTCCTCCTGAAATCACAGTTAACAAGCGTAGGATCTGCGAGTGATCTCCGTGAGTGTTCTCTAAATCCTTTAATAAGTTTTCAAGTGTATGATGGTAAATACGTGAGTAAAAATCAGCAATATCACATATTACTACGAATTCATATTGGGAATTATCTTCTTTCACCAAATTCAGTGAAGAAAGCTGAAAGGAATGCCAATTACTATCCAAACTATACAGAGTCCCTTCTTTATGGTCAAGTTTGATTCTATAAGAATGAACTGTCTCGTCTTCGATTGGCATTCTTTGCAATTCAATTTCTTCACTTAAACTTAGTACAAGTGAAAGAAAATAGATGTTCCAATAAGGCTCTATTTGGGTTGCCCACCTTAGCCCAGTATAGCCGACAGGAGAACAAGTTCGAATTATTTGTGGAGGGTTAGCATCCAGATATGTTTTATGGTCTTTGTGAAGTTTCTGAATAAATGGAACTACTTTGTCAGCTTCATCATAAAGCATATGGTTCTCAATAGGGAATGGAAATATGTCTGTGTCACCATACTTAGAAATGTTCTTGATGGCTAATTCTATATATTTTTTATCCATATTAAATTTAATAGAACCTTACAATTGGATAACAGCATTGCTGTTATTTTCTTGACTAGTATTTTTATTCTTCTATGTACTAAAATTAGCAATAAATGAGTTGTGAAAGAAGATAGCAATACAAATCTCAAAAGCCCAACAACCAATAATCTACCCTAGCGGACACTAAATATACCAACCCTGAAAAAAGCTGTTGCATAATTTCGGTTATGTGTCAATCAAAACCCTCTAATAAAAAATCGTTCTAGGTTTATCAAACCCCTTCCATATCTGGTGTGCTTTTCAAGGTATAAGTCTGTTCATGTCTCAAATGTGGAGTAGGTAGAACTAGAAGTGAAATATTTTCATCAATTAAAAGCAGGCTTATGAGTAATAAATCACACAAACTATATATAGTAAATATGAGACAATCCAGATCATCAGAAAATAGTCAATTTGTACTAGTCTCATATTTCTTCAAGTGTTTACTTGCACTAGACTCAATTGCCCGACCAACAGAAACAAGTACACCTCCCACTCCACTCAGAACAAGTTGATATGACTAAAATTGTTCAGCATGGTTTTGTTTTGAATTGTATCAGTTGGAATGTATTCTACTAATTGCAGATCGCTGCCAATTCATCACTTTTAGAAGTAGCAAAAGGAGTAATGTAATTGTTCAATCAATGGACGGTTTTGCCAAAAAAGAAGCTGTTGTATAATTTCAATTATGTGTCAATCCACTCATCATTAAGTGTTGTTTAATCCATTCACTTGTAAGCTATTATCTAGTTTTTTAATATATTAGTAACCTAACTAACAATCTAACCTTATGAAAAATACACGAATTATAGCATTCTTGCTAATAGCCCTTTCATTTTATTCTTGTGATGAAGATGAGGAGTGCCCTCCATGGGAGATTGAGATTACCAACGAAACGGATTGTAGAATAACGGCTAGTATTGAATACTACAATACTTCTACAAACTTTTGGACGATTGTGGATCAGGTAGATTTGCGAGCGAGAGCCACTAAAACAGCAACGGTCACATCAACTGATTATGATGGTGATGTAGTCTTTCCAAATGAGTTCCAATTTTATGCTTTCTCGAACGAGAGTGATGAATGCGACTTCTTTGTTAGAGAAAACCTTGGGCACTTCATTTCAACTTGTGAGGCGAGCGAGACCTACGATTTCTTAACAGTAACTCAAAGCAATATTTAGGCTATTTGCTTGTTGGCAAGATGAATTGCCTTCTGACTTGTTCGACAGCACTTCTTGAAATTTGATCTTTAACCAATAGGCACTTTAAAGCTTTGGAAAGTCGAGTAATGTAATTTAATGGACTTGATACATGTGGTTATGAATCTTTTCTCAAAAATCAGATGATTAAATGATTATTAGAATGGTGAAAACTGAAATAAATTAGGCACGACCACACAAGTGCAAAAATTAAATATGCGAACTGAGCAAAATACTAGTGTTCAATAATTTCGGTTTTGTGTCAATCTAAATCCTCTTTAAAAAAAATCATTATAGGTTTACCAAACACCTTCCATATCAGGTGGGTTTTATATTTCCTATCCCTTCCTTCTGACAAAAGAAGATGTTTGCTTTAAAGTTTCAACTTCAATGGCAATGAGCTTATCTAAACGCTCTAATTCTGCTTTGTCCTTTAGGTAGTAAATGGTGTGTTTTTCAATGTATAATTCTGTAAGTCTATTCATCTTTCAAATGTGGAGAAGAATGAACTCGAAGAGAAATATTTTAACTCAATGTTTTCATCAATTCAAAACCAATTATATTGAGTATTACAATAGAGGTAACAGGCGCAATCCGTAATACTCAACTGTTGATAACAATTTTGACCTACCGAAAACAATGATAAAATTCTTTAGAAAAATTCGCCAAAAAATGCTGACTGAAAATAAATTCGGTCGATATCTGATTTATGCTGTAGGCGAAATAATTTTGGTCGTAATTGGAATTTTGATTGCATTACAAGTTAATAACTGGAATGAAAATCAAACGAAAATTAAACAACAAAATGTAATTATTCGAAATTTAAATTTAGAATTAAATAGTAATCTAAAAAATCTAAATACAGCAATTGAGTTCTCTGAAACGTACATTAATTCATCAGAAAATCTTTTGTTATCGATGAATAATTTAACAACTAACAAATATGAAGGTGAAAAGTTAGATAGTATATTATCGAAGTTTGGATATTCCAAATGGAAAAGAAGTGATTTAAATATAAAATCTCTTGAGAGTTCTGGAAGTTTAAATTCTGTGGAAAATAATGAATTGAAGAAGTTAATCTATGATTGGATGAATCAAATTGAAGAAATGGAAATTCTTGAAAAGAGAAGCAATTATGCTTTCCAATACTATATAGACTATATTAAAAAGAATGGCTCTTGGAGAGAAATAGATAAATTTATGTTTGCAAGCGTTAAAGGCTCTCAACTTCTACCTTCAAATGACCACCTATTAATGAGTCATGAATTTGAGAATTGTGTGAATGATCTTAATATATTTGAGACACATAAATACAATATGTATAAAGGAATTAAGGTTAAATTAAATCAATTAATAGAATATACTGATTAAAAAACAGTTACCAACACCGTATAAAATTAATTGTTAGTGCAAGCCTACTTACAAAAACCTTCAGGGGTTTTCTATTCGGTTTGTAAAATTATATCAATGTTTTCATCAAATTGAAACCAATTAAATTGAGTGGCATAATAGAGATAACACACACACAATCGTTATACTTAATTGTGAAGCACGTTAATGCCTATGAAAAAATACATATTTGAATTCATTGCAGTTTTCTTTGGGATAATTGGTGGGTTTCTCGTAGAAGAATTTCGTGAGAAACAAAACGAAATAGAGGATACTCAAAAGGCTCTAGAATTTATTTATGCAGACTTGTTCGCTGATAGTATTTACTACGATCAGAAGATAAAGAGAATTAAAAAAAATATCGAATATTTAGAATTGGGATTGAACAAAACATCCATGTCAGTCGGAAATTTTAGAAAGTTACATGCTGGATTGAGAAGAGCAGAAGATTATTTCATAAGGGATTATGGAGTCACATACTTAACCCACAATATCGATAACCCAAGGGTTCAAGATGAGAGTATATTAACCTTAATTACGACTTTCCATAAAACCAGTACAGAATCAGGAGATTATGGCAAATTCAATAAATTGTATTGGGAGGTGACGAACGAAAATTACGTAAAGCTATTCGAGGTGTTCCCCAACTTCTTTAGCAGTGATACAACTCTTTCCAATAGAGAAATACGAGAAAACATTGAGATATTTTTATCTGATCCTTATTGGATTGGGCGAATTAACTTAACATACCGTGAATGCTCAGGACTAATTATACCAGTGTTTGAAGCAAATAGATACTGGAATAACGAAATTATGCGGCAATTGAGAACTGAAATCCCTGATTATATTCCCCAAAGAATATCAGATTAAATCAACGCTTCACAACAAATGCTAAAGATGAATATGCGAATTGAGCAAAATACTAGTGTTCAATAATTTCGATACTGTGTCCATCTCAACCCTCTAATAAAAAATCGTTCTAGGTTTATCAAACCCCTTCCATATCTGGTGTGCTTTTCAAGGTATAAGTCTGTTCATGTCTCAAATGTGGAGTAGGTAGAACTAGAAGTGAAATATTTTCATCAATTAAAAGCAGGCTTATGAGTAATAAATCACACAAACTATATATAGTAAATATGAGACAATCCAGATCATCAGAAAATAGTCAATTTGTACTAGTCTCATATTTCTTCAAGTGTTTACTTGCACTAGACTCTATTGCCCATCCAGCTATAAAAAATGCTCCCCCAACTCCACCCAGAGTAGGTTGCTCTATTAAAATACCAATTATGCCAATGCCAACTCCAATAATTTGAACAAGCTTTCCTTTTCTTCTTGTATTGTTGAACTTACCAAGATCAGTTTTAAGTTCCGTAAGAGGATCATTCATCACCATGACCCCTTTTGATTCTAGTCTAGTCTCAGGATTAGCATCACTAAATGTGTATGAAATATTGAATTCTTTTAATTTGTCAATTGTGGATTCTTTAGGTGTGCTATAAAAAATTATACTTTGAATATCCCAATGATCAACGATGCCCATTTCTGTTGATAGATGTGACTCGTCATATGCTTTTATCTCAGTATAAATTGAATCAGTCTGTGTTACAATAGTCACTTTTTGAGCACGTATAGAAAATGATAGTAAGATTAGAATTGAAATAGGAATTAGTTTCATGTTAGAGGTTAGTTAGGTCAAAATAGAATAATAGAAATCATTCTTATTCTCTGTTCCCAACTTGGTAATATTTTTCCCATATCCGTAAAAGTTGGTTATTAGTAAGTTAGCAAATAGTGGATGGTCTTTGAATCATACTGGGTGGTTTCTTCATGAAATTTGAATACCAACCCTGAAAAGAAGCTGTTGGATAATTATCTTTATTGTACATCAATTCAAAAGGAATTAAATTGATTGGCATAATAGAGAAAACAAAAACTGGTAGTGATATTCGATTATTAGTGATTTCTGTTATTTAAACACATCAAAATTACCCTTACTATTCTATTAAAAATTCGAGATGGCTTCAAAAACAATAGCAAAATATATTATAGAAATCGTTGTAATAATTATTGGCATATTAGGAGCTTTTGGATTAGAAGCTTGGTATGAAAATAATAAAGAACAAAAAAAGATGAATAAGCTGTTGGAACTTGTTTACAATGACTTGCTCTACGATATTGGCAGGTTACAACAAAAAATCCCAGCAAATAGACAAAATAAAGAAGATTCTTATCACTTATTGGATGGAGATTATGAATGGTCGGAGAGATATAGTCATTTACTTAAATTTCAAATAAATACAATAAAACAGTCCGACAGGGCATACATGGAATTAACACGTTTTTCTGACGAAATGGAAGATAAACATTACGAAATCATAAGTAAACTTCATGAGAATCATGGGCAAAGAAATAAAAATATCCTTGTTCAATTTGATCAATTATTAGCAAACAAGTTACAATACCTAGATTTCATTAGCGATTATTCTTGGTACGACACTTACAGTTCTCATAATAGACTTTCTCAAGAAGCAAGAGATTTTCTATCAACAAATTCTAAATTCCGTTTCTACTTACGACAACATACTAGAATGATGGGATTTACTACAAATTTTATGTCTTTGATATATTGTCAGGATATTATTTTGACTCTTATGATTAGGGAAGCTTTGGGTATTCAAAAACCTTTACCTGTTAATTTTCCCGTTAATGAAATGGAATATTCTAACAGTGAAATCGGTGAACTTATTGGAAATTATGAATACGACGATGTTGATGATCCGCACATAGATTCGTTATACATGAGATTTGGCTTTTTAGTTAATGAATCACAAGGTAATACAGACTATTTCAGGGCGACGAAAATGCCTTATACTTTTGTTAACATAAGAAATCAATACATTCAAGACACTATAATATTTTTAGGTTCGGAAGATGATAAGATAATAGGATACCGATACATGGGTACATCGAATATTCATCACATTAAGATATCCCCGTGAATCGTGAACTTTGATACTAGACTACTAACAAGCGAAATAGCACATTACAACACTGAGTTATTTGAAACTGCAATGCGATTAGATATTCTAATTTGTTATCGAGTCCATAGGCACGAGCTATATCTGGGCGATACATAATTTCGGTTATGTGTCAACCTCAACCCTCTAATAAAAAATCTTTCTAGGTTTACCAAACCCCTTCCATATCTGGTGTGCTTTTCAAGGTATAATTCTGTAAGTCTATTCATCTTTCAAATGTGGAGAATGGTACTACTCAGTAGTAGATGTTATAGAAGCCTTAACAGATAGTAATAACCCTAGAAATTACTGGAGTAAGTTAAAGTCACGAGAATTAGAAAATGGAGTTCAGTTGTACACAAATTGTCTACAACTGAAATTACAAGCTAAAGACGGTAAGAAATATTTAACCGACTGTACTGATAATGAAGGTATTTTAAGAATAGTACAATCTGTACCATCAAAGAAAGCAGAACCTTTTAAGAAATGGTTAGCTAAGATAGGCGCAGAAAGATTAGAAGAAATAGAAAGAGGGAAAGGGTATTACGTGGTACAGTACCTCATTTTACGCTGAACCCACATACATTTCATAGGTCATATTAGCCACCATTATTCCATCAGTTTTGTCTAATGAGAATAGCTGCTATTTATAATTTTTTATAAAATTTTATAATCCGAGTCGCTAAAACTGAAATTCTGCTTTTTTGTATCGTGTCGCACCCAAAGCCATGAAAAGGGGGGGGGATAAGGGGGAATTCCAACCAGAAGATACGGTATCCACTGTTCTAAACTCCTATTTAGCCAGTGTCAATGGATCAATGATCAACCCCCGATTAATTTTAGGTACAAAAGGGAGTGATTCGGGTACGTATAAGGAGGGGTTAATACACATGAGTCTAGAACCATCATAAATTTCATTTTTCTAATACATCACGTTACAAATGTTGTAAGAATAGAAATGTGCCAAATCTGCTTGGTTATGGGTGAAGAGAAGAAGAGTATAAACTGTGATTTGTATAATATCTAAACAGTTACAGTTAGAATTTGCCACCCTTTTTTCGACTGTTAGTGTCAGTCATTAGTTTATCACCATTTTAACTCTTCTTCTCTTCTAATCTTTGTTTAAAGGAAATAGGATAAGATTTAGGTAGAAAAGAAGGTAGAAGAGTTAATAGTTTTCATCTCTTCACCTTTTCACTTTCAAGTAACTTTTTTAAAGTTTTTCGACTTTTTTTCACCAAAAAGACAATTTTTTTTTATTTCAAGGTATTTAGAATTAGAGCGAAAGCTTTTAAACTAAATATTATGAAAAATAAATTAAAACAAAAAAGATTGAATTTGACTTTAGAAGATGAATTCTATCAACAGCTTAATGAGCAAGCAATGAAGGAATACCTCCTGCTCAGTACCTATGTTAAAAGGTTCTTAAAAAAGAACCTCTCAACATCAAATAACTCTATTTCCAAAAATTCAACTCAAAATGAACAAGATATGTGAAGAACCCCAAGAACTAATTATTGACCTTTCAATCATCCCAGTAGCATCGACCAAAATACCATATAAGGGATGGAAAGAGTTTCAATCAAATTTAAGTCCAGTTGTCAACTGGCATTCTCATTACCTTAACCAAGGCTATGTAGGCATCATTTGCGGAGCAGTATCTGGTAATATCGAATGTATCGATATTGATATTAAAAATGATCCAGAACGCACCATTAACAATGAATACACAAACCTTATCAAGTCCCTTATAAATACTCTCATAATTCAAAAAACACCAAGTGGTGGACTACATATTATTTATAAATGTCCAGAAGTTACTATTGATAGGAGTCAAAAATTAGCACTAAGTAAAACGGGAGAAGTCATAATAGAGACAAGAGGTGAAGGTGGTTATTTCTGCACCCATTTGAATGATTACATATTACTTAAAGGGCAATTTGATCTTAAAAATTTGGATATTGAAATACCAACAATAACAAAAGAACAACGTGATTTCCTATTGGAATCTGCTCGAAGTTTGACAAGGTATTTTCCGATCAAAGCCAAAAAAGAGTTCAGTTATAAAGAACCAGTCATAAATGAATTCAACGAAACGTATGACGTGATTCCACTTTTGGAAAAGAATGGTTTGGAAGTGGTGAATGAAGATGATGAAAAGTATCATTTGTTAAGGTCAGGTTCAACTTCTACTCATAGTGGCTATTATTTTAAAGACTCTAGGGTTTTCTATTGCTTTTCAACATCAACAGAATTCAAACAAGAAAAACCGTATAACAACTTCCAAATACTGTCCTTGTTGGAAGGTAATAACGACTATCGTAGTACATTAAAAATACTAGATAAACTGGGTTATGAAACTAGTTCAAAATCAGAAAAACTTCAACCAGAAGTTATAGCAGAGTTCATAAATGACAGTGACATCTATTATAACGGATTCACACAAGACATAGAGATAGATGGCGGCTTATTGGATCAACGTGTGTATAACACCACGTATCTTAATCTAAAAAAACACCTAGATCAAGAAATTCCAAAGAACAAATTTGATGATGTGATTAACTCCACTTATATCAATTCTGTAAATCCCATTTTAGATTTCATTGATAAAAATAGTAGCAAATCAGCTTCAGGAATTATTGATAAATGGTTCAGTTGTATTGAACTAAAAAATCCAAATATTAATAGAAATATTGCTTTGAAATATGTCATCAAATGGTACGTAGGTCTTATAGCACAAGCACTTGATGGAAGATTTCCGAATGAGTTTTTCTTAACTTTTTTATCAACAGAACAAGGTATTGGTAAAACGACTCTTTTAAGAAATTATACCATACCAATAGAATTACAAAAGTATGTCAGCGAACACCCATTGGATTTCACCGAAGACTTTCAAGTAATGATGGGTCAAACACTCTTGATTATTGACGATGAAATGGATGGCAATACTTGGAGTAAGATGAATCAATTCAAAAGTGTTTTGTCTACAACAAACATGACGTTAAGACGAAAATATGACAGGCGAATTAGTCTCATTAAAAGAAGATCATCTTTCGCTGGAAGTGGCAACAATCTGCAAGTCATAAAGGAGCACCAGAACAGAAGAGTTATTCCCATTGAAATTGCATCCATTGATTTCAAGAAATTAGAAGAAATCAATTTGACAGACATGTTTATTGAATGCTATAATCTTTATAAGGATGGGTTTGAATACTCTTTTCAAAAATCAGATTTTAATAATCTAAAACACCTGTATGCTGACTATGTTCAGAAGAGTGATCTTGATATAATAGTTGATGAATATATCCAATTACCGAAGAATGAAAATGATGTCTTTTATATATCTAATCTGGATATCATTAATTCTATTAATCAGAAATTCACCCACAACAATAAAAAACTGAACAATGTCATCTTAGGAAAAATGATGGCGGAAAGAGGGCTGGTAAGCATCCAAAAAGGAAAACTAAGGACTACGTGCTATGAATTAAGCAAACTATCCAAAGTGTTGCATTTACTAGAAACAGAGGCTGTTTCATGGAATTTTAATTCTGGTTCTACCAGTGATTATCTTGATATGACTATAACCTTGAATAGAGAAAATAGACGTGCCTGTTAGATACGATAGAAACAAATGAATAATGGCAGTTGGCCGTGGCCAACTGCTATTATTCTAATTATAAATAATCTTATGTTAAACTTTAAAAACAATGAAAACAAATGAATTAAACCAAAAATGCCCAACTGAATTTTATTTAAAAATTAGAGCATTGGCAGAAGAACTTGGATACAAAAATTCAAGTGAATTAAGAAAAGTATTGATCGCTAAAGAGGTATTAAAACGTGACCCAATTAATAAGTCTTATAATCTTACACCAAGGGCGATTAAATATGGATTAGGCAAAGTACAATATAAAGCCATTGCTGGTGGTAGATGGAATGCTCCGTATAATATCTATTTTGTTGATAAAATGGAGACGTTCTTGAAATACAACAGAAGTCTAAAAGGATAATATTGTTATTGAAAAATAAGTTTACCTTGAATTGATTTTAAATTAACTTTTTCAGATCGTCTAAAAATGGTTTCCAGTCATTGTTATATATCTCGATCAATTTTGAAAAGTCGAAATCAATATCATCAAATTGATAGTATTTTGAGGCAAGTATAAACCAATCGCCACTAGATTGTAGTGCTTCCTTTTTAATCCCATTCTTCAAATGCTTGTCAAACAATTTTGAATTGGAGGCTATTTCAGTACCTTTTTGAGCCAGTCCTTTGAAGAGTTCTATTGATATCGCAAATGCAGACTGTTCAGAGCAACCTTCGTCGTTGAAGTAGAATGTTATGTATATCTCTTCGTTATCATTGTCAATAATACTTCGATAGTAAGTTGCTCTTGGGAATGAAATTTTGGCTTTTAGTTTCTCCTCACCTAATCTTGAAACTTCATTCAATAAATTTGAACAAACATCATTTCTCAAATCAAAAATATTCTCAATTTTCTCCTTATGGAGTTGATAAAATTCTAACATTTCCTTAGTATCGTCGGTCATGTTTTCTAGTTGTTTTAAGTTTATAATGGTGTCTTTAATAATTGATATATCTCGGTCATTTGCTGTTTCAATATATTGCCCCAATTGATTCTTTACCTCGTGTAAAAATTCTTTGTGTAGAAGATTGATAAATCCTTTGTGATCAACTTTTTCAGAATATAGACTCATCACTACGCCTAACTTTCTATCTGTTTTTTTGTCAATATTCCAATAAGTATCAAGTGGGTTGTATAATCCAGCATATACCTTATTCTCAATAATGATATAGGTAGAATCTTCACCACTAGTCTCTTCAAGAAAAATGTCTATTCTTTTTCTGTCAATAGATTCTTCTCTTTTAACAGACCATTCTGCCCAGTTATCAAGATATTCTAGTCGATTTTTGAAGGGGTCATCCTTGGGTAAAGCAATGCTCTTTTTTCTAATTGCTTCAATGAACGATGTTAAAAAGAGTTCTTTTAGGGTGTGAGAATTATTGCGATCAAAATAGTAAGCATAGATATTACTAATGACATTTTCATAATGCGGAAATCCTGCGATGTCTAAAAATGTATCAATCCTTTCAGGAGTGTCAGGTAAATCGAGTTTTAAGAAATCTTCTATTTCAGCATAATCAAAACTCATTCGTTCACTTTTTAATTTATAATTCGAGATTTTCTAAAGTTAGGCGTATAAGTCGTAAACTTTAATAAAGTTTTACATTCTTTCAATACATAAAACATCCTACAATAGATGATCAATTTTGGGATAAAACCAAACAAATCATCACCAAAAGATGCTAATTATAAGAATAAAAAGTCTACTTCTGAGACATCGTTTTTCTTGAAATTTTAGTCTTTCATTTTGAGTATATTGGTATTAACTAAACCCCAAATTATGAGCACCTACTCTGACCTCCTTAAAGCTGATTTAATTGATCTTTCAAAGAACCATTCAAAACGGCATAACCTGTCCATTAAGGTAGAAAGACCTACTGCTATTATCTTTGAAAAAATTGCATCCAGTTTCAATACCGATTCTTTTCTCTCCATAAAAAGCAATAAAGAATGGGCTATTAGATTGACTAAAGAACATTCTCAGGTAAAAGACACCAAAGAGATGCAATCATCTAATAGTTCAGATGCGCTTCTTATGAACATTTTTTGCCATCCCAAAATTCGAACATGGAAAGGTGTATGTGATGTATTAGGTATAAAATCCATTCTCGATATTCAGTTTGGCATCAATCCAACTTATCTACTAAAGGAGGGTAAGCCAGAAGGAACACCCACAGAGATTGACATGGTAATCAATGATAAAATCTATTGTGAAGCTAAACTCACAGAGAAGGACTTTACAGAAGTTCAAAAAGATAAAATGGAGAAATATGATTCATTTCGAAAAGTGTTTGACATTGATAGATTACCCATGTTGGGAGATAAATATCTTCATTACCAACTGCTACGAAATATTCTTGCTATAGAAGCTGATGATAAAAGATTCTTGCTGTTATGCGATGCTAGAAGACCTGACTTGATACATCATTTGTTTGATGTAGTCAGTTGCATCAAGGATATAGAACTAAGAAAAAGATGCTCATTCATTTGTTGGCAAGACATTGCTAGAAAGTGTGGATCAGATTTAAAAGAGTTCTTGGTATCTAAATATGGGTTAGATTAATTATATCAAACCATAATCAAATTTCAAGGACGTAAATATTTTGGTTTGGAGTCTATAAATCACTTTTTTCTATAAGAAAAATAACATGATGATTAAAGAACGTTATGCAAACATTCACTATCTTCTTTCAACAATTGGATATTAATAATCATGAACAAAATATTTGCAATCCTATTTCTATTTTTACTCGTTTCGTGTAAAGAAGATGAACCTCAAGATTCAGATTTAGATGGTATACTTGATAGTGTTGATCTTTGTACAAATACCCCAGCTGGTCAAACAGTAAATTCAGATGGATGTTCGCTTTCTCAAATTGATACTGATGAAGATGGCATTTTTGATGATGTAGATACATGTCCTGATACTCCAACCAGTGAAACCGTAGATGAAAATGGTTGTTCAGATTCACAAAATGACTCTGATGGAGATGGAATCACTGATGATATAGATACTTGTCCTGATACTCCAAGTGGTGAAACTGTGGATGAAAACGGATGCCCATATATCTATCTTGATGAAAATGGAATAACAATTAAAGCATATGAGAACGCCGTGATTGGTGAATCGTACAATTTGAATGGTGTATCATATTTAATTGTTGACAGAAATCAATTAATTGATTTAATACAAAGTGGTAATTCCTTTAATACGGTATGTACTTCAAAAATTACTGACTTGAATAATATCTTTAGAGATTCACAATTCAATCAAGATATCAGTTCTTGGGATGTAAGTAATGTAACGGATATGAATACCATTTTTAGAGGTTCACAATTCAATCAAGATATCAGTTCTTGGGATGTGAGTAGTGTCTCTAGTATGGTGGATATGTTTTCTAATTCACAATTCAATCAAGATATTAGTACATGGGATGTGAGTAGTGTTACTAATATGGACAAAATGTTCTTTGGTTCTCTATTCAATCAAGATATCAGTTCTTGGGATGTGAGTAGTGTCTCTAGTATGGTGCATATGTTTTCTAATTCACAATTCAATAAAGATATTAGTACATGGGATGTGAGTAATGTTACTAGTATGAAGGGTATGTTTTCTTCTAGTTCATTCAATCAAGATATCAATTCTTGGGATGTGAGTAATGTTACAGATATGTATTTTATGTTTACTGCTAGTTCATTCAATGAAGATATCAGTTCATGGGACGTGAGCAATGTAAGTAATATGAGTTGGATGTTTTTACAATCACCATTTAATCAAAATATTAGTACATGGGATGTGAGTAGTGTTACAGACATGAATTCTATGTTTCGTGAATCACCATTCAATCAAGATATTAGTTCTTGGAATGTTGGCAGTGTTACGAATATGAGTAGTATGTTTTCTTCTAGTTCATTCAATCAAGGTATCGGTTCTTGGGATGTGAGTAGTGTGACGGATATGTCACTTATGTTTATACATTCACCGTTTGATAAAAATATCAGTAGTTGGGATGTGAGTAGTGTTACTACTATGGATAGAATGTTTTCGGGTTCGCCATTCGATCAAGATATCAGCTCATGGGACGTGAGTAGAGTCACTGATATGGGTGTTATGTTTCGTGAGTCACACTTCAATCAAAATATCATCTCTTGGGATGTGAGTAGTGTTACATCTATGGATAGAATGTTTGAAGGATCACAATTCAATCAAGATATCAGTTCTTGGAATGTTTCAAACGTAACAGAATGTGCTTTTTTTAGTGCAAATACACCCTCGTGGACTTTACCAAAACCAAATTTCAGTAATTGTACCGAATAACTTGTGACACACCCATTTCCAGCAGAATTCCCATAACCGAATTTCAGATTTGAATTGCTTGCTAGAGTCACAACCATATTAATAATTGAATCCAGACATCATTCAATTAAAAAGCTTTGACTAAAGTTGAAAAGTGCATTTTCCCACCCTTCATCGGTGGTTTAAATTTTGATGAAGAGAGCAACCAAGTCTTATCTAAATAGATATTTGCATATTTTTGACTATGGATGACAATATTAAACTTAGGGGATTCTCTATTACCAAAGAATCAATGAATGAAAGGTTTGGAGTAGTATTTGATGATGGTGAATGGTATCACTTCAAAAAAGAAGTTGAAAGAACATGGAATGAAATGGAGTTTGGATTGGAAAAAACCATTGTCGACCATATTAAGAATTCATTGTTTAAGCTCGATTTCAAACCTACTTTGAAGAACGATCGGTTGGTTTTTGAAAGAAAATAGATTCACCGCCTAATAAGATAGAGTTACATCGCTAATGGTGTGATGAGGTGCTCGAAAAGGTCTGTTTGCAATTAATGCAGAGTTTTCCTTCATCATTCCTGCGACAGAATGAATTTTGGTTGTTTCCAAAGATTCGTTCAGTCCCAACGGGGGTAATATTGAGGGAATCCTTTTTGCAAGCATGGTTTTTCCAGCACCAGGAGGCCCTATCATTATTACATTATGGCCGCCAGCCGCAGCAATTTCCAAAGATCTTTTAATATTTTCTTGGCCTTGTACATTGGCAAAATCTGCGTCATATTCGTTGAGTTGGCTTTGAAAAATATCACGAGTATCGTATTCTAGAGGCTTCAATAATGCCTTTCCAGAGAGATGATTCACTGCATCAACAAGTGTATCAACACCGAAAACTTTTAGGTTATCTACAATTGCAGCTTCGGACGCATTTTCTTTCGGTAGAATTAATTGTTTAAATCCCTTTTTTCTAGCTTCAATCGCAATAGGTAGCGCACCTTTGATGGGTCTAATATTTCCATCCAGGGATAGTTCTCCCATGATCATGGTTTCATCTAAATCATTAATTTCAACCTGACCAGATGCCGACAAAATGCCTATTGCTAAAGGAAGGTCGTAGGACGAACCTTCTTTTTTTATGTCTGCTGGAGCGAGGTTGACTATGACTTTTTGACGAGGCATCATAAACCCATTTTGTTTAAGAGCAGATTCTACCCGGTGTTCACTTTCTTTGACAGCAGAATCAGGTAAACCCACCATATAAAACTTTGTTCCAGCACTAACATTTACTTCGATCGTAATAATGTGTGCATCAACACCGTAAACGGCGCTTCCATACGTTTTAGCTAACATAAATTGAATTGTAATTATTTAAAACTCAATCATCTTGCTCTTCTTGCTGCTGTTCTATTGGTAACTCTTCATTTGGTTTTTCTTCAAATGAAGTAGGTTTTTCTAAAGGGTCTGAATTTTCTTCCTGAGAGGCATCATAGAGCCTAGCTTTTATATCTAAAACTTCTTTTTCTAAACTTTTAATTTTTCTTCTTTTAGAAAAGAGATGAATATTTTCAACGATTATTTCAATTCCAAAAAGTGCAAGGCCCACACCTCCTAACTTGAGTACGAATCGAATTAATCCTGTCCATGTACCAATTGGATCCCAGTCCCAGTGTAGCACGAGGTTTTCATAGTTCAATGCTATGAAAGCAGAAAATGTGAAAAACAGGAAATAGATCCCGTAAAAAAAGGTTTTGAATTTTCTCATGGACAAATTATGTCGCTGGTTTTAAACAGTAAATTTACTTCAAAGATTGAATTCCTCTCTTTTCAAATCAATTAAAAATTAAAGTTATTCTGGAAATCTAAACAAGAAAAAATCAAATAGCATTTAGTTGTTTCCAAATAAATGGCAGAACTATTCTTGATAAATCGTATTGATTAGGCGAATAATTAAAAGAAATTATTTCAATTTTTTTTAATACACGACTCAATATTTAAATTACTTATTGAGAAAAATAATTAATCTAAATGATGAAAGAACAATTTTTCGCAGAATTGAGCTAGGAATCGTTTAGCAATAGTGTAGATACTATTGATAATCCAATAATGATAGCAGCATGAAGGAAATCAATAAATTGGTTGACCTGGTTACTCATGGTTTGAAGAGTAATTTTGGGGTCATCGATCTTACAGGACAAATCCAAGATCCTGGTAAGGAACAGCAATTGTACAACGGTGTTCTTTCGAATAATTATCCAAATGATGAAGTGACAGCTAAAAGCATGTACAATGCAAACGTCAACGATCAGCGGTTTCGGATGTTGAAATCAAGATTGAGGTATAAGCTTTATGATTTATTGTATTATATCGACTTTGAAACACCTCATCATTCCATTTCAGTTCAAAAAAAGTTGGAGTGTAAATCATACTTGCACAAGGCCCATATTTTGTTTGAATTGGGGGACCTTGAAATGACGGAAAAGCAGTATAACAAAGCTTTAGTCTTGGCTTCTGAGTTTCAGTTTACTTCTGAATTGATCGAAGCAAATGAACTAAAACGAAAAGTACTGAGTAAGGAATTTAAGCCTACCGATTTTGAATTGACAATCAATGAATTAAAAGCGTTGAGAAAATTGGAACAGTTGGAAAAAGAAGCCGAAGATCAATTTATTCGGATGGAAATGCTTCTTTCAAAATCTATTCATTCAAGAAATATTAGCCGAAAAGAAGCAGAACAAGTAGTGCTAAAGCTTGAAGAACTTTTTAATGAAACAAATTCTTATGAAATTTTTGAATATCACTACAGATTGAATATTTGGACATTTCTAATTAATGCGGATTTTAGGGGACTGATTGATTTTCTTGTCAAAACCCAAAAGGAAGTAACCATGATGAAAATTGCCTCGGGGAGATTTGATGTAGCAAATAGTCATTTTATTCAATCAAAGTGTTTATTATCAATCAGTGATCACAATCATGGTATCGAAGAAGCTAAAAAGGCGATAAAACTAGTTGACAAATCAACAGATATGTGGTTTAAAATATCTGAGGTTGAATTTTTACACTACATGCATCAGAAGGATTATAAATCAGCTCATGCTTTACTGACCTCTGTTCTGAAAAACCCTAACTTTAATAGAGCTAGTTTAGAAATAATAAATAGATGGAAGATTTTTAAAATCTTTTTGAATTTTGCTCTACCAGAGTTAGGTATTCAAAAAAGGATAAGATTTCATGATATTTATGAAGCTTCTGAAGATTATTTTAATGAATTAAAAGGATACAAAATAGGCATTTACTTATTAGAGTTTATTCATTTATTGAATAAAGACAGTTTGGATTTAGCGGATAAGAAAATGGATGAATTGGAGTCTTACTTTTATAAACATTTGAATGATCCTGGAAAAAATCAACGTGAAAAGCAGCTTTTAAAAATGGTTAAGATACTTAGAGGGTCGGGATATAATGTTGCTGAAACTAATAGTAAAGCAGTAGTGTATGCTGAAAAAATGAGCGACAAAAAAACGGTTAATGCGTTCTCTGATTTCGAAATTTTGCCTTATGAAGATCTTTGGCCCTTACTGTTGGATGCGGTTTCTAAAAAATCAAAGGTTACTGGCTAAACTTGGTTTTTTTGGAAAAATCGACACATTAGGGATATCGTACATTTTGTACATTGTGGTTTTCTAGCTAAGCAAACATATCGACCATGTAATATGAGCCAATGGTGAGCTTTTGGTACATGTTCTAATGGAATATGTTTCATTAATTGTTTTTCAACTTCTAAAGGAGTTTTAGCATTTTGAGTCACTAAACCAAGTCTTTTAGAAACACGAAAAACATGAGTATCAACGGCCATTGTGGGTTGATTGTAAACAACAGATGCAATTACATTGGCTGTTTTTCTGCCAACACCCGGTAATTTTTGTAAATCCTTTATATCAGAAGGAACGATAGAGTTGAAGTCTTCGACCAACATTTTTCCTAATCCTAAAAGGTGCTTTGTTTTATTATTTGGGTATGAAATAGACCGAATGTATGGGAACAATTCTTCGAAATCCGATTTCGCCAAATGCTGAGCAGTGGGAAAAGACTCAAATAGTCCTGGAGTAACAATATTGACTCGCTTATCTGTGCATTGAGCGCTGAGTACTACAGCCACTAAAAGCTGAAAAGGATTGTCATAATGTAATTCCGTTTCAGCCTCTGGATTATTTCGGCTGAAGTAATCTATGAAAAAATCAAATCGCTCCTTCTTGTTCATGCGGTGAACTTAAAGGAGGTCTGACGTAAATCAAAATATTCGTTTGTGCAAATTATTCAGAGCTATCAGAATACTTTGAAGAGAAGTTGAATATGTTTTCCAATATAAAATCTGAGGGATTGAAGGACAAGTTATCCAATCGGCTAAGATCGATTTTCATATTAAACAATTCTTCTCCAAAATCAGAGTCACAGATAGCTGCGTTTTCTATTGCTGAATTTTCGTTTTCTGAGGATTCTCCGTACAAGTAGCGGATAAGGTCAACTTCGGTAAATAGTGTTGTCATAGGCGATGTTCAATTGCGTCATTTTTTTTCGCAAATTGATCAAGGCATATCGCATTCTCCCCAGCGCTGTATTAATACTTACGTCAGTGGACTCTGCAATGTCTTGAAAGCTCATTTGCATAAAGTGCCTCATAACTAATACTTCGCGTTGCGATTCTGGGAGCTCTTGAATTAGCTTGTTCAAAACCGTATTGGTGTCTTGCTTGATTTGTACCGATTCTATAGAATCTTCAGCAAAGTCCATTGTATTAAAAACTTTACTTCCATCTTCCAAGACAATCGTAGGGTACCTTTTATTCTTTCTAAAAAAGTCAATAGCCAAATTATGAGCTATTCTGAGTACCCAAGGCAAAAATTTCCCCTCTTCGTTGTATTTACCAGACTTGATAGTTTTTACTACCTTGATAAATGCATCTTGAAGGAGATCCTCTGCTATGTACTTATCTTTTACGATTAAATAAACCGTAGTGAAAACTCGAGACTTATGGCGAGACACTAATTCTCCAAAAGCTTCTTCGTCTCCTTTTTTGTAAAGCGACACCAAATCGCTATCACTAACACTTAAATTATTCATTTTTTACCTGTTTGATGAACGTAGAAATTTATTCCATATTGTGAGTTTGGATTAAAATATCTGGTTAACAGGTCTGGGGAGTTTTCAAATGTATTCAATTCAACAATCGTTCCAAAAATAAAATATAGTTTTAATAATATTTTATATTGAAATCTTCCTATTTGTCGGAAAGATACATTTAGGGTAGTTTAATAGTATGTCAATAAGGAACTCTTATACCCCTATTTGAGTTAAGAATAAAAATAAAAAAATATGAAAGCAATTTGGAATGGTGCTGTTCTGGCAGAAAGTGATGAAACAGTAATTATTGAAAACAATCACTACTTCCCTGAATCGTCAATCAATAAAGAATATTTTAGCAAGAGCTCAACGCACACAACTTGTCCTTGGAAAGGGGTAGCCAGTTATTATACCATTGATGCCAATGGTGATTCTAATGAGGATGCCGCTTGGTATTACCCATCTGCGTCCGCACTGGCGAAAAAAATTGAGGGCTATGTTGCTTTTTGGAAAGGGGTGAAAATCACGGAATAACTCATAATGTGACTGCACCGATGATTATTTCTAACATAGCAGAATCTTTTTCTGGACGATAACTATATCTTAAACCAACATCAAAAAGTAGAAGGTATCTCATTAGGTTGAAGTTAAATGAGACTTCAGCCCCGTAAGATTTCATTGTATCGTCAGGTAGGTTTAAGTTCTTTCCAATTCCATAGTCATAAAACAGGTTGGTATATATTCTTTGGATATTGATAATGGGACCAACATGTAGGTCCATATATGCCAATGGCAATTTGTAATTGGTCGAAAAGTTGGCATAATTTTCATATGGTGTATAAATATACCCTCTAGTAAAAGTAATGGGGCTGCTGAAGTAGTAATTATTAATCTCTTGTAACTCATAACCTCCCCTGAGTTGGATCGAGTGGTGCTTAAATATTCCTGGAAAGTATAATTTCAGCTGGCCTGTAAATTGTGAACTTTTGTAATCTCCCCCAAAGGGAGTTTGATTATAACTTAACAATAGACTTTGTCCGAAACGAGGACCAATGTCTAATTGACTTTGCCTAAGGATTCGTGAAAAAGTGAAATAGGAAGATAATGTGTACAGATCACCATTCTCAAACCCCACTTCTGGTGTTGGCACGTTGAATTTTTCAATATTTCCTATTCTAGTATTTGTCCCTAAAGTTATACTTCTTGAATATTTCGAATTAGACAATAAAAATGGAATTCTAAAACCCAGATCAAAAGTATGCTCTTTCCAACTATGCGAAACCAGCGAATCCCTTTCATTTGGAAGAGTCACGAACCTGTTAGCAATGCTTGCTCCCAAATCTATGATAGGATAAAGTGCTTGATAACTCACATTGACATTGTATTTCCATGAACGTTCATTGTTATTGTATCGAACAAGAGCATCCATTTTAGTAGTACTCATGATGTCTTGGGACAATAAACCAAAAATGTATTCTCCAGTCAATGGATCAATGCCCACTCCCCAAGATACAGGTTTAAGGCTTTTACTTAATCTGTTATACTTTTCTATAGAATACAAAGAATCAGATTTACCATACAAATGATTCTCAATGTTTTCATTTTGTACCATGGTTTTTTGAAAATCAAAACCTACGTACTTCACATTTTCTTTTAGCGTCCATTTTTTATGATTGAGAGGTGTAGACACTATTTCCATACCATCGACTGTATACTCATTATAGATAAGTACTTTTCCTTTTTTATCTATTTCTGGATTGAAGGCGCCATATTTTGAATTTGTGATTTGATAAGTGTTTTTCGATTCTATTCCAATACAGAAAATATTGTCAACGCCATTAAAAGTTGAATTGTAGAATATATATTCACCATGCTGAATTGGATGACCTATGATTTCTTCGTTCATGTGTGCAACTTCCTTTTCATGACCTGTTTCAATGGACTTCATCACCATTGATTTTCCATCTTGGAAATCCTTCAATACAACAATATATTTTTGGTTTTCACTGAATGAAGGTGTGGTGTAAAAAGTGTTTTCTGGATTGTCAAAGGATTTAATAATATCTCCAGTGTTGGCATCTAATAAATGGAGATTATGTTTACTGTCCAATGTTTGATGGGTAGCGATAATGGTTTTTCCATCTTTAGAAATAGCTGCTGATGTATAGCGCGATTTATTCGTTATCCTTTTAATTTTTCCATCAATAATATTTAGCTTTTTAATTACCTGATAGGATCGATTATACCATCTAGGGTCAAATTCTTGTTCCACCCAAACGAGAATAGAATCATTTGCGCTTAAGAAACCCGCATCCGAATAATATCCTAACCTAGTAAGCGTCTTCTCCTTTCCTTCCGAATTTATTCGAACGAATTGAATAGGATCGCCCATACCATTCTTTAAACATACAATTGTACTATCAACCAATAGTTTTGGGTATTTGTAATTCGTGTATTCTTTTCTTTTTCTTAAGCTGAGAGTTTCAAAAGGAGTGGGATTAATCTGTGATAATTGCCTCGAAAATAATTCTTTTTGCTTCTCCATCATTTCCTTATAAGCTGGTAACAAATAATTTCCAGTATGCTTTTTTATTGAATTTGAGAATGTAAAAGGGATAAAGGAATGTCTAAAAGCATCGTGTGTAATTTTGCCCCATATATCGGTACCATTTTCATTCTTAATATGAGTGGTCATCAAGTATCCAGTAACATAATGATTGGGAACAAAATCACGAAATGACTTCAAGTGTTGTTTATAATAATGGAACCCTCCTTTTTCCATTGTATTTGCTTTGAAAGCCATAAGAAATGAAGGCGTTCTACCTCTACCTGTTCTTCCCATGGAAGTTTCTAGTCCAACCGCATCCCCTTCGAAAAACCAACTTGGTGCTGCGATCCCGGCCATAAAACCTGCTCCATATTCTCCAAAGAGAACATACATGAATTTGTTAAACTTTGATAGAGCTTTTTCAAATTGAACTATATGACGATATTCGTGGGAGGCAAGGTGAGCCATCCATTCGTCATTTCCAGTTGAAGTATATAATTGAGGTGAAAGCGTATGGAATTCTGATCGAAGCGGACCAATGGTTACAAATCCGTTTGAGCTGGAAATATTATTCTGAAGGATTATCGGAATTCTTCTAGGCTGAACACCCAAAGAGTTACTGGCTGGAACATAAATTCTTTCCAACATGTTGGTAATGTTATTGGCATTATCCTCAAACCCTTCCGTAAATATTATTCTAAAATGCTCACTATTGATTTGTTGCCATTTAATGGAAGGAGGCAAATTGGATAAGTACGGACTAATTAATTGGCCAAAACTTAAATGCTCTACTATTAAGAGAAATAATATTAATGATATACTCCGTTTTAAAATCAATTTGAAATGGCCATTTTAAAAGCCTTGACTAATTTTTTCATGTCTCTTTCATCATTGTAAAGATGAGGCGATACTCTTACGAAATCTCCTCGGAAAGAAACGGCAACTCGATGATGTTTTAAAGCTTTTTGAACATTTTCTAATTTTCCCTTAGGAATTTTTACTCCAAATATATGAGCGGATCTCAAAGCCGAATCTTCAATATAGTAACCCAGCTTCTTAATTTCCTCTACAGGTTGGGCAATTAAATTTTTGCAGTATTCTTGAATATTTTCAGGTCCCCATTTATTGACTTGTTTGAGAGATTCTATTAGCATAGGGTTTAATATGAAATTGCTCTTTTCACCCATGTCGTATCGAATTGCCTTCTCTTGAAATTCATCCTCGTAATTGACCAAATGTGAGAATTTGTCACTGTCTTTTCTATTGATCCAACTGTATTCAATCGGATCTCCGTCATCAAACATGGATCCAAAATAAGCAAGGCCATTGCTATAAGGACCCATCAGCCATTTATATCCGGCGACAATCAAAGCATCAGGTTGAATTGATTGCAAATCAAAAGGCAATGCGCCTATTGATTGAGTGCCATCCACGATGAGTGCCGCACCGACAGTAGTAGTCTTTTTTCTAATTGCCATTAAGTCGAAAAGTGTTCCATCGGACCAATGGACGTTGCCTATTGCTACCACCTTTGTATTTTTGTCGATGGCCTTAAGGACTGCGGCGTTCCATTTTTTCCCTCTATTATCCGTAGTTTTTGGCGCTGGAACGGTGATTAATTCACCATCTGATTTTTGACAGAGGCTTTTCCAAGCATATATATTGCTAGGAAATTGGGCTTCTGTAACAATAACTTTTTCTCCTTTTTTTAAGGATATATTTTTTGCCACTGTAGCGATGCCATAGGAAACGGAAGGAATAATAGAGATTCTATTAGGGTCCGGATTATTGATGAGTTTAGAAAAAAGCACTTTCAAAGTATTTACTTCCCTGAAAAAGTCTTCACCTGTAATTTTATTGGGTTGACATTTTCGAGCGATACCTTTTCTTCCTGCCTTTACTACTTTTTTCATCAAAGGCCCCATATTGGCACAATTAAGAAAAGCAGTTTTTTTACTTAACTGGAATTTTGATCGTTGACACTTCATGAGTTCCTTTTTAGAGTTAGAAAGTTAAATGCTCAATATTTGAGGGTAAAATAACGCTTTCATCTTAACTTGATAATATTAAAAAATAAAGTTCAATAGAATGGCTAAAGATTTGATATTTGAAAGCAAAAAACAAGCTGAGACATCTGTTCCGCTCAATGGAGTGATTAAAATAAATGTTGATGGGATTATTATCTGTTTGACACGTACACCTTTTGGTTATTTTGCTTTTGAAAAAACTTGCCCCCACATGAGTGATGATTTGAGCAAGGGAAACATAAATAATGAAAACGAAATCGTTTGCTCATGGCATTCATTTCGATTTAATCTTAGAACAGGTGAGGAGGTTGAAAGAAGGTGTAAGGATTTAAAACGCTATTCAGTGGTGGAAGAAAACAATCAACTTTTTATCCATTATTAATTATCTACAATTCATAATAATCACTCTGTTGATCGCTTGATCGAATTGCGCCATTAAGTATTTATTTTCGTGAATCAGGATCCTGATTTGCATCATTTCTAGGATTTCAATAGACTCAGCTAAACTCAAATCATCGAACAGTTTGTTACTATTCCATGTGTTTTCGTTTACTTTTTGGGAAAGCAAACTTATTATTTCGTTTTTCATTTGACCATCAGTTCGAGGATGATTGTCGTAAGATTCAATACAATGATTGACTAGTTTGGAAAGAGCCACTGGAACTTTTTTGTTTCTAAAAGTCATTGTAGGTGGATAAACATTTTTTGATGTTCTGGAGTAAGTGGCATTCGGTTCTTTTTTAATTATTCCTTCAGCCATGTTTCTAATCTTAGTTTTTACATTTTCAAGATTGCTAATCAATTTTTCTGTCAGTGCCCTTACAGAAAAATGAGTTGAGTGCATTTTTATAAGTACTTTAGTTAATTCTGCATTCTGTTCGTTCAAAACGTTCACTTCTATTTCTAAAGCTTGAATTTTCCAAATTTCATTAGGCATGTCTCCGTCTTTTTCCGAACACGACATGATGAATAATACAATTGAAGTGATTAAAATATAGCGCATGGAATATTGAGTTGGTTTTTCACAAGTTACAAAATTGAAGCGCACAAAGGAAATTAGTCAAATTTCAGTGATGACCGAAAGGCCAAAAAAATCATAAAACTTGACTACCTACTTTTCAGTAATCCGAAATAATAATTTTCATTCAAGGAAATAACCCCAATTGATGAGACAGGTATTTCGCTCCATTCACTGGTGGGTTGTAGCTTTAACTTTTTGTCAGCAATTTTTGCATCTAACTTCATATTGAAGCTTTTCAAACAGTTGGTCCAACGATAGAACATTTTCTCATTTTTAAAATAATACTCAAGAATAGGTACATCTTTTGTACGGAGATATTGGTCAAAAAAGCTATTAAGTTCTAATCCCGTTGAAGATTTGAGATAGTTTTCGATTTGATCAGTGCCAACTGTTTGGTGGTAGAACTTCTCGTTTATACCACGTAAAGTTTCTCTCCATAGATTGTCATCGTTTAGCATAAATCGGATCATATTTAGTATGCTCGATCCTTTATAGTATATGTCTATATCTGGATGATCATAATTGACATGGTAAGGGCCAATAAGAGGTGTTTGATTTTTAATGTTAATTCTAGTTCCTCTTAAATATTCTAGTCCTGCCTCTTTACCAAAGTAGTATTCTAAATAAAGGCTTTCGGAATAAGCAGTAAAAGATTCATGAATCCACAAATCTGCAGCATCTTGATGGGTAATATTATTAGCAAACCACTCGTGTCCTGACTCATGAATTATGATAAAATCAAATTTCATACCCCAACCTGTTTTACTTAAGTCACGTCCCTTATATCCGTTTTTGAAATAATTTCCATAGGTGATTGAACTCTGATGCTCCATGCCCAAATATGGAGCCTCTATTAATTGATATCCATCTTCATAAAAAGGATAAGGACCAAACCAATGTTCGAATGCATCTAGCATTTTTGAAACCTGCTCGTATTGAACTTTTGCCTTTTTTTTATTTCCTCGGAGCACCCAATACGTAATATCCAAATTGCCCTTTTCACCTTGATATTTCTCATGCCAATTTACATAGTCACCAATATTTATACTAATTCCATAATTGCTTATCGGATTATTGACGAACCAATGGAAAGTTTTGGTGTTTTTCTTTTTGTTCGTTTCAACTTTTCTAAGTCTTCCATTAGATACATTAATTAAATGCTGAGGGACTTCTACGCTGATTAATACAGAATCGACTTCATCATACATATGGTCTTTGCATGGCCACCAAACACTCGCCCCTAACCCTTGACATGAACTAGCAATGAATGGATTTCCGGTACTGTCTGTTTTCCAACTTATGCCACCGTCCCAAGGTGCATTTTCGGCTTCTCTTGGTTTTCCAGCATAATGAACCGTTATAGATTGAATACTCTCTTTTAGTTGTGGTTTTTTTAAACTTATGAAATGGGCGTTTCCCTCCGTTCTAAATTCGAGTGATTGCTGATCTTGTTCAATTTTAGATATAGTCAGTGGTTTTTGAAGATCTATTTGCAGGACTTGGCCTTCATCTATGACCTTATACATAACCAATACCGAACCTGAAATGTTTTTCGTTTCTGGATGTACTTCAATATCTAAATGATAATAGGTCAAATCCCACCAACTTCTTTCAGGAGTTATGGAGCCTCTCAAACTGTCAATACGTGTATAAGTTTGAGCATATGAATTGATGTTGAATACAACCATCCAAAAGAGCAGAAATATTTTTTTCATATTGAAATGTATTTAAAACCTACTATGAAAACAAAATGATATTTATATCACCCATTCAATACTATTTCTAGCTAGGTCATGATTCTAGCCATTTCATTTATACGATCTTTACAGTTGTAAAACTTCCAACGTGAAATAGGCAACTAAAAATGAACAAATACCAACAAATTGAAGCAGAAATTCTTGCTGCTTCAAACATAGTCATCACTTCACATAAATCTGCTGATGGAGATTCTGTCGGCAGCTCATTAGGGTTATACTATTTTATTGAAAAATTAGGAAAAAAAGCCCAGATCTGTCATCCAGATGAATCACCAGATTTATCCTATTGTTTAGATTCATCTCATTTAACTTGGATGACTGATGAACCGGAAAAGATAAAAATAGCATTTGAAAAGGCAGATTTAATATTTTGTTTAGACTATAATGGTACAGATCGTGTTGGCCCTGAAATGCAATTATTATTGGAATCAGCAACATGCAAAAAGATCATGATTGATCATCATTTGGATCCTCAGAATTTTGCGACAATTACGGTATCAGAAACATCCGCTTGTTCCACGGCACAACTGATTGTTGAGCTAATAATTCAATCGGGACACGAAGATCTGCTGGACGAAAAAATAGGCACCCCTTTGTACTTGGGGATCTTAACTGATACGGGAAGCTTTAGATTTCCTTCTGTTGAGCCGAGAACACATGAATTGCTGGCAAAACTGTTAGCGGCAGGTGTTCAGCATCATCTAGTGCATGAGGCTTTGAATGATAATAATACGGTAAGTCGTTTGAAACTTCAGGGATTTGCAATAAGCGAAAAGCTCATGATTATTGAAAACTACGGTGTAGCTATCATTTCACTTTCAAAGGAAGAACTAGAGAAGTACGATTTTAAAAAAGGAGATACTGACGGCTTGGTCAATCAAGCATTGTCCATTAGAGGAATTAAGGTAGCAATTATGTTTTCTGAGCGAGACGGAGTGATGAAGATGTCTTTTCGTTCTAAAGGGAAAGAGAATCCTGTCAACATATTTGCATCAGATAATTTTGATGGTGGAGGTCATGCAAATGCGGCTGGTGGAATTAGTCATTTATCTGAAAAGGAAACGATGAATAAACTAAGAGAACTGATTCCAAATTATTTTTCGGCTCAATAGAGGTGAAATTATCTAATCAATAAAAAACCCCATTCGAAACAGTTCGAATAGGGTTTTTTATTTTAATATGAAACGGCTTAGGCTGCTTTTTTCAAGCTTTCCTTATTAACCGTTACTTCCAATTTTTTAATTCGGATCATACCTAGTTTATCCATGACCCACATGATTACGTAAGTTGGATCAATTTCATGCCATCGGATTCCACCAAAATTAGCTCTATTACCATATTTGTGATGATTGTTGTGATAGCTTTCACCCATCATCAAGAAATCCAGTGGTAACATATTTTTACTGGTATCACCTACTTTGAAATTGATGTATCCATAGATATGCGCAAACCAATTAATGATTGCTCCGTGGATAGGAGCCATCAAGAATGCAATCGGTAAAGCCAACCATTGCCACCAAGCGGTAGCAAATGTGTAGAAGAAATAAATATATCCAAATGAAAATGCTAATCTTGATACCCAAGATCTTGCAAATTTGTCAAACAAAGGCCATTCAGGTACGTTTTCCGTAAACCTACTTTCTACTTCTATTCTTTTATTTGTTATGTCAGTATAAGTCGTCTTAGTTCTCCACATCATGGCGAATAAATTAGCATCATACTTTGGAGAATGAACATCCTTTTCCGTATCTGCATAAGCGTGGTGCATTCTGTGCATGACACCATAACCGTATGCACTTAAATAATTCGATCCTTGAAACAACCATGCACCTATGAAGCTAAGTTTTTCTCCCAATCTTGACATGGTGAACGATTGATGAGCAGAATACCGATGAAGGAAAAATGTCTGAAAAAACAACCCTCCATACCACAACACCAACATAAATATTAAAATTTCCATTTTTTCTCTTTTGATTTATCCTTAAGACAAGGAACTGTCTATTTTGTGACAAAGTTCAGTAAAAAAGATCAATATTTTTTCATGTGATGATTTTTGCTGTCCAAGATCGTATCTTTGCGCCTTGAAAATTGACAATTCAAATGACAAAAAAAACATATTCAAATAGCACCAATAATATTGATACGTTGGATCCACGTCATCATATCATTGTCAAAGGCGCTCGAGTTAACAATCTAAAGAATCTGAGCGTTGCGATACCACGGAATAAGTTAGTTGTCATTACGGGACTTTCTGGTTCAGGAAAATCCTCTTTAGCGTTTGATACACTTTTTGCAGAAGGTCAAAGAAAATATGTAGAAAGCCTCAGTGCATATGCCCGTCAGTTTTTAGGGAGAATGGAAAAGCCTGAAGTTGATTACATTAAAGGAATATCACCTGCTGTGGCTATTGAGCAAAAAGTTAATACTAGAAATCCGCGTTCTACAGTAGGGACAAATACGGAAATCTACGATTATATCAAATTGCTTTTTGCCCGTATAGGAAAGACTATTTCACCTGAAAGCGGAAAAGAAGTAAAAAAAGATTCGGTCACATCAGTGGTTAAAGCAATTAATGAAAATGAAGAAGGGAGCAAATTTATGATTGCTACACCTTTGATCTTGCATGATGGACGAGAGCTTGAACAAGAACTTAATATATTATTGAGCAAGGGATTTACTCGTGTTTTGATCGATGAAGAAGTACAACAAATTGAAGAATTGAACCCTCAAAAAATCAGGGCTAGTCAAGTAGAAGTATTAATTGACAGGCTTGTGGTGAATAGAAATGATGAAGATGCTACATTCAGACTTTCCGACTCTGTGCAAACTGCCTTTTTTGAAGGGAATGGATATTGTCATGTGCATTTTATAGGTCAACCTACAAAAAAATATTCGGACAAGTTTGAACTTGATGGATTGGTCTTCGAAGAACCTTCGGTGAACTTGTTTTCTTTCAACAATCCTTATGGTGCATGTAAAAAATGTGAAGGGTTCGGAAAAGTCTTAGGCATCGATCCAGATTTAGTGATAGCGGATAAAAACCTTTCTGTTTTTGAGAATGCCATCGTTCCATGGAGAAGCGAGAACATGAGAAAATGGCTTCAACCGCTAATTGATGTCGCTATGGAAATTGACTTCCCTATTCATCGTCCAATAAAGGATTTGACAGAAGAACAATACGAGTTATTGTGGGAAGGTAAAGGAAAGTTTGAGGGTATCAATGCCTACTTCAAGTTTATAGAGAGTCAGCTGCACAAGATTCAGTACAGAGTCATGTTGTCCCGGTATCGAGGAAAAACTACGTGTCCTGAATGTAAAGGGACACGTCTAAGAAAGGATTCCAATTATGTAAAATTAGATGGGCATTCCATCACCCAATTGGTGTTGATGCCGTTGACTCAAAGTCTTAATTTTTTCAACAACTTGAATCTTTCTGATTTTGATCAAAAGGTTGCTAAAAGAATCTTAAAGGAAATCACGAATCGATTGACTTATATGCAGGAGGTGGGTTTAGGGTATTTGACTTTAAACCGATTGACATCTACACTTTCAGGTGGCGAGTATCAAAGAATAAAATTGGCAACTTCCCTAGGTAGTGCGTTAGTTGGTTCTATGTATATCTTGGATGAACCAAGCATAGGTTTGCACCCAAGAGACACTGCTAGATTGGGAAATGTTCTTAATTCCTTGAGAAATGTAGGGAATACTGTAATTGTCGTAGAACATGAAGAGGAAGTCATGAAAAGAGCAGATCAGATCATAGACATCGGACCTGCTGCCGGGATTCATGGAGGAGACCTGGTTTTTCAGGGTGATTGGAATGATATTTTGAAAGAAGAAGATTCGGTGACAGCTCGATTCTTAAATGGAACAGAATTTATCCCGATACCGGAAAGAAGAAGAAAGTGGAGTAAATGCATCGACATTTTTTGTGCTAGAGAAAATAATTTGAAACGCATTGATGTATCTATTCCCTTAGGAGTATTGACATGTGTGACAGGAGTCAGTGGATCTGGAAAATCTACTTTGATCAGAAAAATACTCTATCCTGCATTAGGGAAAATGCATGGGGTTACAGGAGAGGAAACGGGAAAATTTACGGAATTGGGCGGCGACTATCAACTGATCGATAAATTAGAAATGATCGATCAAAACCCTTTGGGAAGAAGTTCAAGGTCAAATCCTGTGACCTATGTAAAGGCCTATGATGCAATCAGGACCTTATACGCTGACCAGACCGTCGCGAAGCAAAGAAATCTAAAACCATCTCATTTTTCATTTAATGTGGAAGGGGGACGTTGCGAGACTTGTCAAGGCGAAGGAGAAGTAAAAATAGAAATGCAATTCATGGCAGATCTGCATTTGACTTGTGATGAATGTAAAGGACAACGATTCAAGGAAGAAATTTTGGAGATCACTTATAATGACAAAAGCATCTCACAAGTTCTGGAAATGACAATTGAAGAAAGTCTAGACTTTTTTGTTGATCATAAATCAATTGTTTCTAAGTTAAAGCCATTGGATGACGTGGGATTAGGGTATGTTAAGTTGGGCCAAAGCTCCAATTCTTTGAGTGGAGGGGAAGCACAACGTGTAAAACTAGCTTCTTTTCTTGGTCGCGGTTTACAGGCTCAAAAAGAAAAAATCCTTTTCATTTTTGATGAACCTACTACAGGGTTACATTTTAAGGATATAGAAAAATTACTTAAATCCATCAATGCTTTAGTAGATCAAGGCAATACAATTGTCATTATAGAGCATAATATGGAAGTCATCAAGTCGGCAGATTGGATATTAGATTTAGGTCCAGATGGTGGTGATAACGGTGGAGAACTTTGTTTTGCTGGCACCCCAGAAGAAATGGTAAAGCTAAAAGAGAATCATACAGCGAAGTATTTGGCGGAAAAGCTTTAATATTTTTAGAAAAACTTTTTATAATATCACTTTAACCAAACTTTTCTCCTTTCTCCTATTTCATTTTCAGTTTTGATGGATATAAAATAGAGACCAGAGCTGATGACAGGTTCGGAAAACGAATTTGGCCATTGATAAATTTTATCATGTGTTGAAAAGCGCGTGACTAACCTACCGCTTTGGTCATGAATTGAAATAAGTTTTTGCAAATCGCCATAAGTTGATAAATCAATATTAAAATAATTGGAACTGGGGTTTGGGTAAATGGAAAATGAATTATTTAAATTTTCAATATTAGTAATTACTAACTGATCCCAAGCCGTTTCATTTCTTCTCTCAATAAATTCTTTTAAGCCATATCTGACATGGAATTGGTTCAAACGATTATCAAAGCTTTCATGAAAATCTTGAATCGTAAAGCCCCAATCTAAAGTTCTGTATAAATCATTTTCGGCAGAAAGTTCGATGCTTGATTTTAGCTCATCGATTCTTGGAAATAATACTTCAGGATCGAATGATGTATTTAATACTTCTAAAATGATGTTAGTAAACTGGGTTCGGAATAATTGATTATTGATGATTCGTTTTGCCAAGGGTCTCGAGTCATTTTGATTGTACCATTGATAAATGTCAGTTTCTGCCCAATCTACATCGAACCAATCTACACCCAATGTGTTATCCAGATCATATGGAATGTAATAAACAAGCCCATCATCTGGATTTTCGTATAAGTAATAGTTGTTCTTGTTGACGCTGTAGTTATCCCAATGACCTGTTAATACTTCTATTGCAAGGGCTTTCAAATATGATTCAACATGAAATACGGTTTGAATTTCTGAGGCAAAAGTATTATCTGGTGCGTTATTTAGAACATCAATGAAATTTGCCAATCCTGAATAATCATCCAGAGATTCATTGGTTTTTAATTCATAAATTCTTCTACCATGCTCTTCTAACTTATAAGCATCAGGGTTTGAACCTAAGTAATCTAGGTCCGCTGGATACAAGCATTTGTACAAGTTTCCATCTTTGTTTCCAAACCGTTCTTCGATATACTCTTCATCAATATGCTCTACATGAATGTAAAGCCCTTTATACTCTTCGTTGATATAAAACTCAATATGGTTAGAACGAGATGCTAAAGCACCAATTTCTGACATCATATCCCACCCTAATTTGGACCTAATAATTGTTGGGTCATTGTGTTCACCATTGATATTGAATTTTTCTAGCCCTTTATAATCTCGTCCTTTTTCAAAAGCATTAATGGCCACCTTAAACGACTTTTTTTGAGACACACGGGAGGTATTTCCCCTTAGCCTAAAACCAATATTCGATAAAGTATCGGCACCTGCTTCTGTTTTTATAATGACAGTAGCTGGATGTTCTTCTTTGCTATACTCATTTCCTTCTTCAAGAATTATGTCTAAATACTCTTGTTCAATGATAATGTCGATTCTGCCAATGGATTCATCATTAAATAAATCACCTGGCTCAGGATTGGAAAATTGAGCTAGGCATGTTGAATGCACAATGTTTAAAAGGAGGAATAATTTTTTCAACGTGTTTTTAATCTGATTCTTTGTATGAATAGTTCAAATTCCAAAGGAAATTCGAAGATAACGTAAATTGGATAATTTCTCGTTTCAGGGATTAAAGTGATCAATAGAATTGCGGAATTTACTTCACTGTTAGTGATTGAATATGAGACTCCTTATAGTTTATTTAGTTCCATGATTTTTTTTATATTGTATCTATTGTTTCATCTAATCTGAAAATCATGAGTACCACAACTATTATAGTTTTAGCTGTCGTTGGATTATTATTTATCATTTTCTTCTCCATCTACAATGGCTTGATTCGTAAAAAAAATAATGTTGTCAATGCTTTTGGAGGTATGGATGTGCAATTAAAAAAACGATATGATTTAATCCCCAATCTAATAGAAACTGTAAAGCAGTACATGTCTCATGAAAAAGATTTACTTACCAAAGTAACTGAACTACGAAGTAAGGCCATGGATTCTTCCATTGATAATGATCAAAAAGTTGATTTAGATAATCAAATTTCACATACTGTAAAAGGAATAATGGTGGCTGTAGAAAACTATCCAGATTTAAAAGCCAATGATAGTTTTAATAATCTTCAGCGTACCATGAACGAAGTGGAATCTCAGATTTCTGCTGCGCGCAGGACCTATAATTCCACAGTAACTGATTTTAATAATGGCGTTGAAATGTTTCCTAGTAGTTTAATAGCCGGAATGATGAACCTGTCAACCAAAAAAGTATTTGAAATACTTGAGGAAGAACGTCAAAACGTAAGTGCGAAAAACCTGTTTGGTGGTTAGTTAAAATTTTTACCAAGCGCTTTTTGTAATTAGCACAAATTTTCAACTAACCTATTGACTAATATGAAAACTATTGCAGAATTGCAAGCCATCTTTGAAACGCAATTAAAACCAAGTCTGGAATCAATAGAAATCCAACGGATTGGCATTAGAAAGAAAATCCACAAAACTGTATTGACGTTTTTAATCATTCCTTTTCACTTCTTGCTAGTTTATCTGTCCATAGTATTCGAATTTCCGGATGCTCTCATCTTGTTTGTGAGTTTTCCCTTATTTCTTTCAGCTCCGACATTGGTAGTATTGACTTGTGTTTTTGCTTATAAATCCTGGAAACCGTATAATGGTTATAAAAAAGCATACAAAGAGACCGTTGTAGCAGCAGTCGTAAAATCGATCAACCCTACTTGGAAATATTCTTTTGATCAATTTATTAGTAAGAAGCAATACCATGCCAGTAAGCTCTTTAAAAGTCGTTTAGACAGGTATAATGGGGACGATCTCGTCACCGGTACCATAGAAAAAACTGATTTTCGAATGTCAGAATTACATACAATGTATAAAACGCAATCTACAGATAGTAAGGGCAATAAAAAGACAACGTGGCATACGATTTTCAAAGGCCTTTTTGCACATATTGATTTTAATAAAGCTATAAAAGGGGAAACGCAAGTTCTGACCGACACTGCTGAAAAAATGTTCGGTAGTTTTGGAAAAAAACTTCAATCAATAGGTAGTGGAGGTAAACTGGTAAAACTTGAAAATATAGAATTCGAAAAGGAGTTTGTGGTTTATGGATCCGATCAAAATGAAGCAAGATACATATTGACACCTGCTATGATGGAGGCAATGCTGACCATCAAAAAGGCATATGACAGAGAAGTGCAATTTTCGTTTATTGGAACCCGAGTTTATATAGCCATGAATTTCAAAAAGGATTTGTTTGAACCAAAACTTTCCAGACCCGTGGATTTTGAAGATGTGAAACAGATGAATGAACAGTTTAACCTGATCTCAATTATCATCCATGAAATGAATTTGAATACTAGAATTTGGACAAAAGAATAGCTTAATATAATATACCACTTCCATGAAAATCCTTTCAATCTTAATGCTCCTATCGTTCTTGACCTTTATGGGAAAAGATTTTCATGCTGAACAAGAATACCTAACTATAAATGGCACGAACATTTGGGTACGTTCTTCGCCAACAGATGGAAAAGTAGTGATGAAACTCAATGAAGGGGATAGGTGTCGGGTATTTGGCAAAAAGCGCCTAGAAATCATTCGTGGCACCGCAGACTATTGGTACGAAATCGAGTTTCAAGGAAAAAGAGGGTGGGTATTTGGTTCTCAAACGAGTAGGAAAATGGAGGATGAATTTAGGATATTCAATTCCATTAATGAACTTGTTCGAAGTATAGAATTTGATTCGAACAACGAAGAAAACTGGGAAGGTGACCCATCTGTCATTAAGCAAATCAGTACTAATATCGAAGGAGAATTTGAACAAGGAGAATTAAGTGTGGTTTCGTTTGATAGCCCAGGATTCATGTCAGGGAGGAATTTTTCATGGATAGGGTTCATAGAAGGAGACTTATGGAAATGTTGGGAATTTCCAGGAGAGAAGGTTTTTTTGAAAAAAAAAGGCGATCAGTGGCTGTTGTTAATGCATGAGAGAATGACAGGTGGAGCGTTTACACTTGCTAGTGATTATACTTTATATTCTCTAGATGCATTTAAGAAAACGATTCAAGTAAAGCAAGAAATTTTTGAATTTGCAGAAGATTTTGAGGATGTAGTTTACGGAAAGACAACAATTGCTCTTTTAAAGGACAACACCGATACTTTTCGGATTAATGAAACAATAGATCATTCTTATGATAAAGGAAGGAAAGGAACATTTGAATACACTTTTAGGTTTGATGAAGAACTAGGGAAATACCAGATCGAGAATGATTAGAAGCAATTTTTGGAGATATCATTCATGATTAAGCGCAATTCCCAACTCAACTTGAAAAGAAAAAATGACTCATTTTGAAATTATATTCATTGTTATTGTCGGCATGTCTGGTTTTGGCATCTGGAAAGGAATAAAAGCCCTAAAAGCGTACATTAAAAAATACAAACCGAAGGTTGATGATTCGGCTTCTTATTTGGATGGAGAAAGTGAATCATTGCCTGGGAATTTCAATGAATTGGTGAATCAATTAGAGAAACAGCGAGTTGAATATTATTATAAGACAAAAGGACTTTTCAAACGTGCATTCTTAAAGACGTGGGCTGTTCTAGTTGTAACCGTTTTTGTCGTGGTTGCCATAATTAATGGAATACCAGAAATAATAGAGATTCCAGCCATCATTGGTCCATTGGCAATGACTGCATTTTTATCATTCGTTTTTTCCGGGATTTATACGCTTTTTAGAAAAGGAACTAATCAAGAGACATTTACGCACATATTAAAAATGAATTTGATTGCTAAAATGGCGAGCCATGTAAATCCAGCATTCACTTTCATTGACGAAGGTATTGAGGAGGACAGGTTCCATGCGGCAGACTTATTTATAGGAAAGACATTTAAAAGTGAAGATACAATTCGAGGGAAAATTGAAGGTCAGAATATAGTGGTGTCTGAATGTCATGTTGAAACAACACACAGCAGAGGAAAGGATAGCAATGTTACTTATGTGTATTTCAATGGGCTATTTCTGGATATGGAATTGAAGAACAAACAATTGCCAAACCTCAAAATCATTCCAAAAACGAATGTAAAAAACGAAATAAAACACGAGTCTTTTTCTATTTCTAAAATCACTAAAATGTTCGATAATCTGGGCAATCAGAACAGTAACCATCACTATCGAACTTTGAAGATCCACGACATTAAAGACAAAGTTTTGAAGCCGCTCTTCGATGGAGATAATTATGTTGTATTTGGGTCAGAAGCCGCTAAAGCCCATTTGTCCTCTAACTTTCATAAAGTCATCGATTTTATCTTGGCTAAGTTTGAATACTGTGATGCTTTCATCTCCATACAAGATGGACATTTTTATTTAGCAATTTCTTGGAACCAAAATATGTTCGATTCTAATACGATTTTGAAGGATCCTTTGCCAGAAAGTGGGTTAGTGACTAAAATTCATCAAGACCTGCAGTTTATTGATCAGATAATCGGCGAGATTTGTTTAATGAATAAACTGTAAACGATGAAGCAACTTTATACCGAAATAGTAATCAACGCCTCAACTGAAAAAGTCTGGGAAATTCTCACTGATTTTGACAAATACTCTGAGTGGAATCCATTTGTAAAATCTATCACTGGGAAGTTTGAAGTGGGCTGTAAACTGACCGCTACCCTTGTGCAACCGGAAAGTAAGCCTATGGTCATCAAACCAAACATTTTACGCATCAAAAAGAACACTGAGTTTGCTTGGTTGGGGCATTTGTTGATTCCCGGAATATTCGATGGCGAGCACATGTTTGAAATGGAAGTGATGGACAATGGAAAGACACGTTTTATACAAAGAGAGCGGTTCAAGGGCATTTTGATTCCAATACTTTGGAAAATGTTAGATACCAAAACTCGAAAGGGATTTGAATCTATGAATTTGGCTTTAAAAAAGCAGGCCGAAAAATAAGCTCTTATTTTTTGCGTCTTTTCAAACATTAACCCGTCATGCATTAGAAACGTTAAACGCTACAATGCAAATGGAAGTCGCACAAATCTGGAACAATTTTCAAGGGGAACTCAAGGGATTCATCAACAAGAGAGTTCAAAATGAGTCTGATTCTGACGATATCCTTCAGGATGTCTTTGTCAAAATAATCTGCAATCATGAGAAAATTTCCGAAGCAAAAAACATAAAACAGTACCTCTATGGTATGGTTAGAAATGGGGTGTTTGATTATTTTAGAAAACATCAGCGGCAACCTGAATTGGAATTAAAAACAGATGTATTTACTGAAGAGGAATCAGAAGATCTTTATACAACTTTAGCTATATGCTGTGTAGCTCCATTCATTGAAAAACTTCCTCCAATATACAAATCGGTTATTAATGAAGTAGAATTAAAGGGGCTTTCACAGAAGGATTTGGCTAAAAACCTAGACATCTCCTATTCAGCAGTTAAGTCGAGAGTTCAAAGAGGAAGGGAGAAGCTTCGTGATTTGATATTAGGCTGTTGCAATGATGAAATGGCTAGTGTTCATTCTTTAGAAAAAATAGATTGTTGTGAATAATTTTTGCGTCTTTGTTGAAAGATCAGCGTCATAGAAGAAACAAAATGTAAATATTATGAAAAATGAAAAAAGCAATTGCTGCGGTGACGGATGTTGCGGAGGCGATGGATCTGGCTGCTGCTAGATTGATTCAGAAATAAAGGCCGACATGTTCGGTCTTTATTATTTCCAACCTGAAACTATTTTACAGTAATAGAGTAAATACCATTTGTTACATTTGAACTTATGGTGAAAAAAATCATTAAAATGCTGCTCTATTCAATACTTGGCTTAATCGGCCTTCTAATTGTGACTATTGTTTTGTTCGTTAATTTTTATCCATCTTTTGGAGGTGAAGTAAAAGGAGCGCGATTAGAAAGAGCTCAAGAATCTCCTAATCATAACGGCGAGATATTCCAAAATGAGATACCTGTAATGCAAGACAATTCAATTGGTCAGTATCGGAAAATATTGGCCAAAATGTTAAAAGGTAACGCTAATGGAACACCTTCTAAAAAACTGCCTTCTATTCAATGGAAAGAAGAGCAAGTGGATGCATTATTAGATACCGTAACCACTGCCGTTTGGTATGGGCATTCATCTTTTTACCTTAAAATGAATGGAAAGAATATTTTGCTTGATCCAATGTTTGGGAACTATCCATCTCCTGCTCCTGGGTTAATAGGTAAACGATTTGATTATGACATGCCGATTGAAATATCTGATCTTCCTGAGATAGACGTTGTAGTATTTTCTCATGATCATTACGACCATTTGGATTATGAGTCAGTATTGAAATTAAAGGATAAAACGAAACATTTTATAACACCTTTAGGTGTTGGAGCACATTTAGAATCATGGGGAGTGAAGCCAGAGAAAATCACTGAATTGTACTGGAATGAAAGTCTAAAAATTGATTCAATAGAATACAGATGTACTCCAGCACAGCATTTCTCTGGTAGAGGAACGACGGATAGATTTCGTACTTTATGGAGTTCTTGGGCTATCAAAGGGCAGCACAATATCTACTTTAGTGGAGATTCGGGATATTTTGATGGGTTTAAAGAAATAGGAGAAAGATATGGACCTTTTGACATAAGTTTTATGGAGTGTGGGCAATATGACGAACTCTGGGGGGATATACATATGTTTCCAGAACAAACAGCACAAGCAGCTTTGGACGTGCAAAGTAAACAGATGATGCCTATTCACTGGGGAGGATTCAAATTAGGTAATCATGATTGGGATGATCCAATCAAACGAGTTAAAAAGGCGAGTGATTCGCTAGGAGTGAAATTACTTACTCCTCAAATTGGAGAAGCGATTGTGTTGGGAGAAGTCCCGGAACAATATGGTGAATGGTGGAAATTGAAATGATGCTTGTCGATAGTCGATATTAAAAATGCTTCTTTTTTGCCTACTTACGACATAAATAGATGTAGATGTACCTAAAAATGATCTTGTCCGTTTATATTGATCTTAAAGGTGCTTTTCAATTGAACAAATTATGAGAACAATACATCTTCTTGTCTTAACAATGATGACTTGCTGTCTGCACTTTGCAAATGCTGGGGACTGGAATCTTGCTAAGGATAAAAATGGAATAATGGTTTATACCCGTGAGGCAGAGGGCTCTGATATCAAAGAGTTCAAAGCGATCACTACTCTGGATGCCAATCTTGAAGATATTATAGTTGTTCTTCAAGATTATGAGAATTACCCAAAGTGGTACGATCATGTAAAAACCTCCTATTTAATCGAAAAAAAGGAAAACGAGGCAAACATTTATCATTTGGAGATGGGCATGCCTTTTCCATTCAGTAATAGAGATGTGGTTTGCAAAATGGTAATAGATGATTCTAAAGATTGGGTAGAAGTATGGATCACCAATGAAATAGGTATTAAGCCTCCGGATGATGGAATAGTTCGAATGCCAGTTGCTTCAGGTAGTTGGAAGCTAAAGCAAATTTCTTCCAATAAAGTGGAAGTACATCATCAATTTAAAGGAGATCCTGCCGGAAACATTCCTGCAGGAATAGTCAATATGTTTTTAGTTGCAGGGCCATTGAATACAATGACTCAACTACAAGAATATATTAGCAGCAGATAATAAAGACTAGTCCAGTTATTTCCATTCTCTTTTGCTTATGGCACTTTCTAAAGGAAAGTCCGTGGGTATAACTTGAGTGACTTTGCCGCTTGCGGCCCACTCACTACCTCTTTGAAATGTGGTCATAAAACCTACGCATTCGAAAGAATAATCCATGTGACCCATTATTGAGTGAAAAACTCGTCCTTTTCCATATTCAATTGCCATCATAACAGGTTCATTTCTTCCTTCACTTTTTCCCTCTTTGTCATTATCAGGCGTCATGTCTGAAAACGCAGTTGCTAGAACAGTCATGTTTTCCGCAGGCCCTCTTAAAAGTCCATACAGTTCGTCTTTTGTATGTAGCCATTTGTCCGGAACTCCTTTCATAATCGGGTGATCCTTTGCACGAGACTGGACTACATATTCATGTGCAGGTCCATGAGCCCCACATTTACCATCTGTAGTGTCTCTTTGAAGTACCCCTGAATTGTCATAATATACATAGGGGCCGCTTTGCGTGTTGCGTCCTCCCCATCCACCAACACCAATCATCCGGTTGTATTCTGTCCAATCTCCCCAAGAATTATCAGCAGCATGAATGAGTACAAATCCACCTCCATTCTTCATGTATTTTTCAAATTTTTGTTTTGTTAAATCGGACCAGGAGGAAGCTTTCCACCCAAAATTTGAAACGACAACATCATATTGATCAAAGTCCGGGCTAAAATCTGGATCTGGTTTTGGTTCTTCTAAAGAAGAGTGTTCTTTATCATCGACCAGTGGATACATTGTGAGTAGTTGATTGATGTCATCTAGTCCGGTACTTTTTTTATCATAATGTGGTCCAAGCCATAGATATTTTGTTCTTTCAATTTCTACATCGAATAATCCCGTTTGTTCTAAATAATCTTTCATCATCATGGTTGTCTTTGGCCAAATACCATGATTGTTTTCACCATCAATGATCAATGCTTTGAGTTTCGGAGAAGGTTGAATCGTATTGCTCGGACTTGTTTGACATCCAAATAGAGCTAATATCAAGGATGTTATAAATAGAAAGGATAGCTGTTTCATAATATAGATTTAGAAACATAAAACTAGTATAAATAGGCTAACTAGTTTTCATTTTTTGTAATGGATTTTCTAAGGCTATATTCTAAATCAAATTCATCATTACTCAACCTTAGTTCTTTTCCAAAAGTCCAGGCTCGCCAGATCGTTGAGTCACTCTCAAATATTACTTTTTTGTGTCTTGTGTTGATCACGACTTTACCTGATTCTAGTAGACCTGATTCGTCTGAAATTGTGTAGCGTCCGTGATCATCTAGGATGAACCAGGTGTCGAACAAAGGAGCTGGTGATCCATTCAATCTCATTTTATACATCTGCCATTTTCCAATTAAATAGTCCTCGAATTCTTGAAAATCAGGCATCTTATCAATTTTCTTGAATCTTAGTTTTGTATGACGATGAACGAAATTTAGGTCCTGTAATATCAAATATTCCCCAAGATAAGAGACCTTCCATGCCGTATTAAACCAGAGATTGTCCTCACTATAAAACGTTAATTTATTTGATCTTAAATCATATAATCCTGAAAAATCTTCCTTCCTTTTTGCTACGGCGAAACTGTTATCAACTTTAAATTGGATGAAAGTAGGTGATGTGTTCTGAGGTAGAACGTCCACGTGGACATCATATAACTCCCATAAACCGATAATTTCTTTTTTCTGAATTTCGGCACAAGAGAAGAAAAAGACACAAGTAAAAATAAGTACGAGTTTCAAAGGCCACAGTTTTGATTTTTGAAAATGAAGCAATAATCAGACCAGAGAAAATGGTCTCTCTACCAGATTTCAAACATTACGTACCAAGTAGCAACGGCACCAAGATACCCTGCTAAAGCTGGTAATGACCCTTTTCTAACATAGTCATTGAAGGTGAGTGAATCGACTTGACCCATTGCTGCTACACCTGCAGCAGAACCAATGATTAATATACTTCCACCTGTACCAGCTGTGATAGCTAGTAAGACCCAATAGATGAAATTTATACCTTCTGGTAACATTTTAATTACCGCTGCAGTAAGAGGAACATTATCAAAAAGAGAGGAAATCAACCCAAGCATCGTATGACCAGTGATCAACATATGAGGATTATTCAGGACGTCATCTCCAAAAATCGTCAAAGCTATAATCTCTAATATGCCAGCATACTTAAGGGCATCTACAGCCAATAAAATACCAACGAAAAAATAGATTGTGCCCATATCAATCTTCTTCACTAGATTCACAATATCTCCAGCTTTTTCCTTCAGCTTACCTCTTTTAAACTTCACATCAATAACGATGGCACAAATGCCAAGGCCTAAAATGATTCCGAAAAATGGTGGCAAGTGAAGAAGGTTGATAAGGACTGCAATCCCAAATGTGGCAAAACCTAATATGATTAAGCCCCATTGGGTAGGAAGCAATTCATTGAATTCACGACCTTGCCGATCTTCATATTTTATTTGTGACGTAAGGATCGCTTGAGGTATCACCCATGCAACCAAGGAAGGAATAATCCCATAAATTACAATTTGCCAGGCCGTAAACTTGTCTGCCAACCAAAGCATTATAGTAGTAACGTCTCCTACCGGAGACATGGCTCCACCAGCATTCGCCGCAATGATGGTATTGATCACGAATATGTTGAAATTCTCTTTTTTAATATATAGATGTCTTCCAATGTGAATCATCACTAAGGTGCTAGTCAAATTATCTAGAAGCGATGAGGCGATAAATGATATCAAACCTAGAATCCAAAATAGTTTTCTGTTAGAGATATTAAATTTCATCAGGTTTGCTTCAACCCATGTAAAGAATCTAAAATGCCCTAACATTTCTACGATCGTCATGGCTCCCATCAGAAAGATTACTAGTTCGAATATTTCGGCAAAACCATGCATCAAAGGGTCATGAAGGTCTGATTTTGTCTGTCCGTAGGCCACCACCATCCACATCAAGGCACCCATGAAAAGTGCGATCCAACTTTTGTTTACATGAAATTTATGCTCTAAAGCAATTCCAGTAAAACCAATGGCGAAAATGAATAGGAGGAGTATCGAAATTAAATCCATATAACTAATTGAAACTTATTAATACCTAGCGTTAGTGGAATAATGATGTTTTTCAGGGCGCAAAAGTAGAGGAATATTTAGTTAACACCTTCATTTAGTTCAGAAATAGAAATGATTATTCTCATATGTAGGAAAACTAAAATATTAATTCGATTTATGAGGACATCAAGGCATACAAGACGGTTATCTTTGATATTATGAAAATGACGCAAACAGGTTTAATGAGGCTGAAAGAAAAAGCATCTGAAATTAAGGGAAATGTGGGCTACCTCTGTCATCCCGCCTCTATCAATGAGCATTATCAACATGGTATTGATATTGTTCAAAACATTTTTGGCAATCGGTTGAAAAAATTGTTTTCCCCTCAACATGGAATCTTTGCAGATGTACAAGACAATATGATTGAGTCCGATCATTTTGTGCATTCACATTATGGTTTGCCCGTTTTTAGCCTTTATTCAGATTCCCGAAAACCGTCACCCGAAATGATGAAGGATTTGGATCATGTCATCATTGACTTACAGGATGTTGGCACAAGAGTTTACACTTACATATATACGATGACCTATATGATGGAAGCTTGTGCTGAAAGTGATGTGGAAGTAATTATACTGGATCGACCAAATCCTATTGGCGGGGAGGTGATTGAAGGAAATATATTGAACAAAGAGTATAGATCCTTTGTTGGACGTCATGAGTTACCCATGCGACATGGTATGACAATTGGTGAAGTGGCTTTGCTAGCAAATAAACATTGGGGTATTGATTGTGAACTCAAGGTGATAGAAATGAAAAATTGGCAGAGACCAATGACATTTTGGAGCACAAACTTACCTTGGGTGTTACCTTCACCCAATCTTGCCAATATTGAAACAGCTTTTACTTTTGTTGGAACCGTGTTATTTGAAGGCACAAACATTTCCGAAGGTAGAGGAACGACCAAGAGTTTGGAAATGATAGGTCACCCTAAAATCAATCAACATGAATTACTTGAAACGCTCAATGGAATATTCCAAAAGGGAAGAATGGAAGGGTTTCAGCTCCGACCAGTCTCATTTATTCCAACTTTTCAAAAACATGTTGGGATCTTATGTCATGGTTTTCAAATTCATGTAAAAGATTTTAATTCGTTTAGACCATGGATCTTAGGTCAAGTTTTGTGTCAAACTTTATATCATAGATTAGAGGACGAATTTTTGTGGAAACAACCTCCTTACGAATATGAAGAAGATCTACTACCAATTGATATTTTGAATGGAACGGATCAAGTTAGAAGATGGATTGAACAAAAAGGTGACCTTGTTGAACTGAGAAGACTTGAGCAAAATGGCTTATCTGATTTCCTAGAAAAGAGAAAAGAAATAATACTCTATTAGAAAAGAGAAGGCATGGCGTAATAATTATTTAAATTGCAGGAGCAAAGCCCCACTTTACTAATAGATTCCAAATTCCGCATGGCAAATTCAACTTCGTCAAAGACTATTATTGTTTCTAATCGGCTACCTGTAAGGGTTGTTAAAGAAGAAAATCAATTAACATTTCAACCAACAGAAGGAGGTTTAGCAACTGGTTTAGGTTCGATATACAAAGAAGGGAATAACCTTTGGATCGGTTGGCCTGGTGCCAAATTAGATTCAAAAAAAGAAGAAGACCAAACCACAAAAGAACTACATGATCAAAATATGCACCCTGTTTTCTTAACGGATGAGGACATGGAGTTGTATTATGAGGGCTTTTCAAATGAGACTCTGTGGCCCAATTTTCACTATTTTAATCAATACTCGGTTTTCAGAAATGAAACTTGGGAATCCTATCAAAAAGTAAATCAGAAATTTGCAGATCAGATTATTGCTCAATCTTCTCAAGATGATACTGTCTGGATTCATGATTATCAATTGTTGCTAGTGCCAATGCTTCTTCGTAAGATGAATCCAGATTTGAAAATCGGCTTTTTTCTTCACATTCCGTTTCCATCATATGAGTCTTTCCGTTTGATTCCTTGGAGGAGAGAAATTCTATTGGGAATGTTAGGGGCAGATTTTTTGGGTTTTCATACCTATGATGATACGCGGCATTTTTTATCCTCTGTCAACAGACTAGCAGGAATTGGCAATAACCATGGTATCATCAATTACAATAATCGGAAGATCATGGCAGATGCTCTGCCGATGGGGATTGATTATAAAAAATATGAAAGTTTGGCTTCCGAGCCAGAAACGTTAAAAAAGGAAGTAAGCTATCGGACGGCTATTGGAGATGCACAAGTGATGTTGACCATTGATCGTTTAGATTATTCCAAAGGAATACCACAGCGATTAAAAGCATTTGAGAAATTTTTAGAGAATTATCCTCAGTACCGTGAAAAGGTCTCTCTGGTTATGATTGTAGTTCCTTCTCGTTACAATGTCGGTAAGTACGCTGAATTGAAAGAAGAAATTGATTTGTTAGTGGGACGAATAAACGGTCAATTTAGTAGACTGGCTTGGACACCTGTTCATTATTTCTATCGATCATATCCATTATATGCGTTGTCTGCTTTTTATAGAATGGCTGATGTATGTATTATTAGTCCGTTGAGAGATGGAATGAATTTGGTTTGCAAAGAGTTTATTGCAAGTAAATTAGATCAAAAAGGAGTGTTGATTTTGAGTGAAATGGCGGGGGCATCCAAAGAATTGTCCGATGCAATTTTGGTCAATCCGAATAATCAACATCAGTTGACAGAAGCCATGAGAGAGGCTCTTGAAATGGATCCAGAGGAGCAAGAAAAAAGGATGAAAGTGATGCAGGACACTTTGCGTAGATATAATATTTATCATTGGGTTGACCTTTTTATGGATAGACTCAACCTTGTCAAAAAAGAGCAGTTGGCATTAAAAACCAAAATCATAGATGAAGAAGCGGTAAAGAACATTCATGTTAATTATAAAAAAGGGAAACAACGCCTAATTTTTCTCGATTATGACGGAACGCTTACGGGATTTCATGCAGATCCGAATGAGGCTAAACCGGATGCAGAGCTGTACGAAATCTTGGACAACCTGACCGCCGACGAAAATACCCATTTAGTTATAATCTCAGGAAGAGACAAAGACACGCTTCAAAAATGGTTTGATACCAATCGTATGGATCTCATAGGAGAACATGGGGTTTGGTTGAGGGAAAATGGTAAGGAGTGGGAGACTGTAACAACTTTGACTGACGAGTGGAAACCAGGAATTAGAAAGGTATTGGAGAGCTATGTCAGTAGAACACCTGGGTCATTTATTGAAGAAAAAGATTATTCTTTAGTTTGGCATTATCGCAAAGTTGAAACTGGCCTAGGAGAATTGAGAACTAGAGAATTAACAAGTCATTTAAAATATCTGGCAACTAATCAAAACCTTCAAGTCTTGGAAGGGGATATGGTTGTTGAATTTAAAAGCTCAGAAGTTAATAAAGGTCGAGCAGCCCGTAGTTGGGTTAAGCGATATAGTGCTGATTTTATTATGGCTATTGGAGATGACTGGACCGATGAAGATACTTTCAAAGTCATGCCCGAAGATGCTATCACTATCAAAGTAGGAAGCAGTCATTCTGAAGCTAAGTTTAGTATAGCAAGCCCTATTGAAGTTAGAAAACTTTTAACAGAAATGGGAAAGTAGTGGATTATTGACCTTAGACCTCCTAATATTTATAATCATCTGATGCAGTTTTCTTAGCTTAAATGCACCATAGTTAGCATCTAATGATATTATATTACTGGATATGAAAAAAGTATTATATGCACTTATAATTAGTGTCTTGTTTTATGGTTGTAAAAATCGGCAGGAAAATTTTACTATTGATCCAAAAGCTACTTCTGAGACCATAGCACTTTTTAACAATCTTGATCTTTTATCAGAGAATCATACATTGTTTGCACACCAGCATGCTACAGAGTATGGTCATGGATGGTGGAGTGGCGAAAAAGGAAATGAAGAGCGCTCAGATGTTAAGTCAGTTTGTGGATCACACCCTGCTATGATAGGTGTAGACTTTGGAGATATCACTCATGGAACCAAGGCACAAAGAAGTGTTGCAAAAGAACGACTTAGAAGGAATGTAGTAGACACCTATAACCGAGGAGGCGTGACTACCGCTGCATGGCATTTTTCGAATCCACTTTCTGAGGGAGGATTTTATTGGAAGGATTCTGTCTCTATTCCTTCGGTTAAATACCTAATTCCTGGTGGAGAAGCGAATGAACTATATAAGGGTATATTGAAAGACATCGCTGAATGGGCAAATAGCTTAAAAGGAAAGAATGGTAGTTTAGCCCCAGTCATTTTTCGACCTTATCACGAGTTTGATGGAAGTTGGTTTTGGTGGGGAAAAGAACACTGTACTAAAGATGAATTTATTTCTCTTTGGAAGTTTACGACCTCTTATTTAAGGGACAGTTTAGAAGTTCATAATTTTTTATACGCTTTTTCTCCAGACAATAATTTCAAAAGTGAAGAAGGTTTTTTAGAGCGATACCCTGGAGATGAATGGGTTGACATGGTTGGGATGGATAATTATGCAGATATGGGACGTGATCGATATGCAATAGACACTGCTGCAATGAAATTGAAAATCATTTCAGATTATGCCATAAAGCACCAAAAGTTAGCTGCATTTACTGAAACTGGATTAGAATCTATTCCTGATACGACTTGGTGGACTGAAACTTTATTGAGGACCATGCGCATTCATGATTTGAAAATGTCATATGTGCTTGTTTGGCGAAATGATATTCAAAGCTCAACCCATTATTACGCTCCATTTCCTGGTCAGGTTAGTGCACCAAACTTTATGGAATTTTATAATGATGATTACACATTGTTTGAAAATGATCTTGAAAACATATATGGACATTCAGATTAAAGCCTATAATTAGAAAACCCGTCATTAAATAGACGAATCGCAATCAAAAATGGGCCATCTATTACCGCAATCACTTTGACTTTTAGCAAATGTAGTCTCTAGAATTTCCTTCCATAAGAAATGGACAAAAGAGATTATGGACAACAATTGCAATAAAAAACTATAAATCAGTTAGCTTTAGTTTAACCTAATACCTACAGTGCTAGTTTTAAAATGACAATTCAGAGAATCAAAAAATTAATCAACAGCATTTTTGTAATTGGCGTGTTTAATACTGACCCAATTTACAAACGTCAACGAATAGCCTATTTTAATACGATTATTGTATCTCTTCCTATTGTCTACGCTCTTTTCGTCCTTTATGACTTTGAAGGGTTTTTGATTCCTCTTAGTGAATGGTATTTTGATCAATTTTCTTTTTTTCTTTTTTCATTTGTCTGTGCTTTATGTTTGTATTTAAACAGCATTGCAAAATCTGATCTAGGGAAAATAATTTTTTTAACCTTGTGGCCAGTAATTCAGCACATAATTCCCATAGTCTATCAAAATACTCCAACTGACTATTATTTCGCTTTTCCTATTGGATTAATCTTCCATAGCCTGATGATTCAGGTCATATACTCTAGTAAATACAACCCCTGGCGGTTTTCGTTTTTCATGATTCTTAACTTTATTTTGACCATCAATTTTCTGCAGATTCTTCAAATGAATGATATGGATGGTGGAGGGGAACTACGTGAGTTGGCAGGGGATGAATTTTACGTCCTAGTTGTGATATTGTATTGGTTGCTTTTCAACTTAGTTATTTTTTATATCATGAGAGTTATAGAAAGTCACATGGTAGAGATTACGTCTGGTCGTGAATTGGTAGAGCAACAAAAGAAAGACCTTGAGGTCACTATGGATAAGTTAAAAGCTTCAAGCAAAATGGTTGTTCAATCTGAAAAAATGGCTTCATTGGGCGTTTTTACTGCAGGAATTGCGCATGAATTGAATAATCCAATGAATTTCATAGCGTCTGGCACTGCTATTCTTTTTGATAAAATTGACAGATTAAAAAAATCGATAAATAGTGAAAATCAAGAATGGAATAAATTCTTAACTGAAATAGAGCAGGTAAAAGAAGCGATTTCTATTGGGGTAGATAAATCATCGAAAATAATTCAAAGCTTAAAAAATTATTCCAGGCAAGACAACGAACCACATGAAATCAATAATTTGGTAAGATGTATTAAGGATGCAATTGTTTTAATCCCAAATAAATTGTTACACCAAGTCAAGTTAAAACAGGATTTTCCAGAAAAAATTGAGTTGAAATGTAGCCCAAATAAGCTTACACAGGTTTTTGTGAATCTTATTCAAAATGCCATCGATGCAAGTCCAAAAAATGGAAGGGTTCATCTTAAGGCATTTTTAGAAAATGAAAACGCAGTTTTTGAAATTTCTGATTCTGGAGAAGGGATCAAATTGAAAGACAGAAAAAGAATCTTTGACCCGTTCTACACAACAAAAAAAGTAGGCCAAGGAACGGGGTTAGGATTGTACATTGTACATGATATCATTGAGGAACATAATGGTAAAATTGTATTTACAACGAAAGTGAAAGAGGGAACAACATTTAAAATTACACTTCCTATCCATTAATTCTATTCTCTTTGACTTGAAAACTTGCCAACAAGCAAAGCAATGATAACAGCTAAATAAAGCTGTCCACCTAAAGTAGTCAGAAGAGCCAAAGACTTGGACGCTTGATGCACAGGAAGTAAGTCTCCATAACCCAGTGTTGATAAGGTAACAAATCCGAAATAGACAATATCACTGTGCTGAAGAAACTCGGTGTTTGAAAAGTTATAAGCGTCAGGAACAGAATCAAGCATTAATGCTATCGAAATGGAAAACACTATCCCAAGTAGAAGATATCCATTGATGGCTTCAAAAATCACGCGTTTTTTGACTTCTTTGGCATTTGCAACTTGGGCAATGAAAAGGCCAACTATTATGGTAAAGAATATGCCATTAAAAATATTAGAAGCAGCTCTGATGTATACTAAATCAAATGCCTTAGAAAGCCATTCTAAAACAATTGCACTTCCTGCTACCCATAGCATGGTTTTTCTATGCTTATCAAGGTTGAATGCAGAGGTGAAAAATAGAATTGTATAAAGTATAGAATAGGAATAACTCTGAAGTGAATAGGGTAAAAACCCTAATACAAATACAAAAAGGAAGACTTCAACGAATAACAATTGACCCCAAAGATTCTTGCTCAATTTCATATAGAAAAAATATTTCTTATTAAAAGGTTTTGTTTGCCAATAGAGAAGATTAAAAATACCATTCTAAATTAATTCTATTTAGAATAGCATTATCAGCACTTTGAAAATAAAAATTTCCAGCAGCCAAGAATTCAAACATGTAGTAAGCTTTGAAATTATTAGTAAACTCCGCCATTCCTTTGAACATAATCATGTGACCTCTTTCTTTTCCTTGACCATAAAACTCTCCAGTCATGTTTTCATTGGCTCTCATATAGTGATACCAAAACCGTAGGTTGTATTTATAGGTTGGCATATATTCCACAAAGAGACCCGGTAAATTGATATTGGTCCACATGCTTGTGCCTGATTCTTTCGCCCAGGTATTTATATACAATTCGTCATCATTTGGGTAACCTCCAAATAAGTTGTTAAAGGCTTCAAAATTTTCAGTATTTGGATCATCTCCTGACAAATACATGTACCAAGGGCCAACTTTAAAAGAAGATCTATGATTTTTAAACTGTAGACCTGCATAAATTATAGAACCCAAACCACGTCTATCCAATTCTCCATACGTACCAGTTTGAGCAGCGAATTGAGCATCAGCCCAAAAAAGACCTACTTCAGGCTTGAGATGAAAACCTACTGTGTGAATGTTCGATTCTTCTTCTCTCTGATACCCACCGCCACCATTCTCATGTTTGAATAAGTAAAAAAAATCAATTGGATATTGATCAAAGTATTTGTTTTTATACCAAACCCAACCGCCTTGTTCGTTGGTTATATTGGTCCTGGTAATGTCATTATCACTATAAATGACAAGGGGGTCCTCTGCTGTATTAATGACACCAACTAAATCCAAGGAGCTATACTTATTAATGCTATAGGTAAATCTTGCGGCGTTAAAATAGAATGTCTTTGATCCGTCTAATGGGGTTCCATCACCTATGAGCCATTGTCCACCAAATCCTTGATCATGTAGATTTTGCCTTCCTATCTTTATGTCAAGTTTATTATTCAACAGGTTTTTCCATTCAAAATTAAATTGAGCAAGGAGAAGTTCAAACTTTCCTCTTTCACGTTCCTGAAAATAATCATTTACTGTGCTGTCCAAACTTCCTTTGTGACCGTAAAACCGACCTTCGCTAACTATTCTAGTATATATTCGAATGTTCTCCGATACTCGAATCCCACCACCTAGATGAAGTTTTACACGTATAAAACTGTAAAGGTCATCAATATCATCATTGAGTGTTTCTTGATTGTTCCAAAATTCATGTCTCGCACGTACATGCGAGTCCCAATCAATGTTTTTGAAGGTGTTAATTTTTTGGGCAAATTCTTTGGTATGACCAAGTTCGGTTGTATCTATGGCATTTTCTTTTTGGTATTTAGAATTGATTGAATCATTAGAAAGTGTCGTTTGGCCAACTATTCTAAAAGAAATGAAACTGAACAATATTACAAATTGGATTTTCATATTTCAAAACCAAAATGGAAAAAGACCAGAGTAAATCGGCTATTCCGATTTAGTGAGTAAATCCAAGATCTCCTTTTTTCCAAAGTGTTCATCCAAGAAATGTACGAAAAAGAATACAATGAAACATGAATATATGTAGATTGTATGAGCCAGCAATCCCGCACCTTTTCCATCACCGAAAAGGTGACTTTGCCAAGATTCTAATACTGGATTTTCAATCCAGAAGTGGATTGACTTTTCAAGAATAGAGACCAACACAACTAACCCAGTATAAACGAGAGCCTTGAATAGAATTCCGTTTATAGGTTTCAATTTTGTGAGCCAGTTATGAATTGGCAACTTGTCAATAATAAAAACGACTTTCCCGATGGCCAACGCACCAACAAGAGCAGAGGCCCATCCATAAAATGATATATGATATTGAAAAAGCAGTAATTTTTTAATTATCATAAATAGAGAGAAACAAGCAAAAAAGTAGAGTGTTATGAGCCCTACCTCGATCATTTCTTTTTTCATTTTGTCTAGTTTCATAATGTCTAAATTAAAATTTCATTTTACTATAAACTCGAAATCCATACTCCATTCTCTAGATTATTAACACAATTTAATGCATTAATAAAAGTTATTGTTCTTTCTAATGCTTGTCTTTAAGATACTTCACAATTTTTTGTTAATTGGTCACAGATTAGATTAGTAGTTGTCTTAATAGGTAACAGATAGAAATTATGAATCACGCTAAAACCCAATCCACAGGCGAAGAAATTGCCAACTCCATTTCTCATGGAATTACTGCTTTGAGCGCAATAGGTGGATTTGTCGTCCTCGTAATTTATGGTGCAAAAAGCGATCAAGATTGGAGTCTTTTTAGTGCTTTGTTTTATGGGTTAAGCTTGGTGGGTCTATACACTTTTTCCACGCTTTATCATAGTCTCACTCATAAAACCGCTAAACGAGTTTTTAATATTCTAGATCATTGTGGCATATTTTTACTCATAGCAGGAACTTATACTCCTGTATTGTTGATTTCGATTGGTGGTGTTACGGGGTGGGTCTTTTTTGGAATTCAATGGGGTATGGCTGTTTTAGGGATTATTCTAAAAGTTTTTTATACTGGAAGATTTAATGTTCTTTCAACGATTTTGTACGCGTTGATGGGCTGGGTGATTGTATTTAAAATTGACGTTGTAAAAGCGGCTTTACCTGAACCAGCATTCTGGTTGTTGGCTGCTGGAGGCTTTGCCTATACTGTGGGAATAATTTTTTACATTATTGATACAAGAATGAAATACTCCCACTTCATTTGGCACCTTTTTGTAATGGCTGGAACCGTCCTCCATTATCTAATGATGGTGCTTTATGTTTTCAATTAGAAAGTAGTGCTATTTCTTTTTTTTGTTTTTTTCATCTAAAACTATCTGTGCTTCTTGTTCACTCCCCAAGAATATGGCAATGGGTTTAGTTTTGGGATTGTGGTCTAAAATGATTTTGATGATCATGGTTAATGGGACTGATAAAAACATGCCAATTGTACCTAGCACAAAGCCCCAGAATATCAATGCGAAAAAGATTATGAATGTTGAAAGACCCAATCCTTTACCCATCATTTTTGGTTCTATTACATTTCCCACGATCATATTGGCAACAACAAATACAACCGTTGTCCATGCGGCTCCTGCCCCACCAAGTTGAATAAGGGAAAATAGAACCGCAGGCAAAGCTGCCAATATGGAACCTATGTTTGGAATATAATTTAGAAGGAAAGCGATTAATGCCCATAGAATTGCATAATCAACGCCGATGACGAGAAGAGCTACCCAAATTAAAAGCCCGGTGAATAAACTGGTCAAAGTTTTGATGCTTAAGTAACTTCGAATATTGTTCATTATTTTTCCTAGATAGTTACTCGTATCCTCCTCATCAGTAACCACTGCTCTAATTTTAACTACAATCCCATCAACTTCTAATAAAAGAAATAATACCAAAAAGAATATGGTGAGTGCATTTCCCATAAAGCCACCTAACTGACCTAAGAATCCGGCAGTAAAACTCATTACTCGACCTGGGTTGAGAATGTTTGAAAGTTCTTCAGTGGATATTTCAATACCTCGACCCTCTAAAGTTTTAATCAAAGAATCTCCCATTTCCTTTAGGTTTTCGGCATATAAAGGTGCTTCATTTGAGAATGAAGAAAGAGAACTGCCAATTAATCCACCAAACCCAACAAACAAGCCGGAAATTGCTATAAGGACAATTAATACGGCTATTCCTTGAGGGACTTTTTTCTTCTGGAGCCACCTTACCGGTTGTATGCAAATGATCCCAATAAAAAGGGACATAAGACCTTGGGTAATCATGGATTGGGCCTGCATTATGCCTGCAATGATGATTATAAAAGCGGCGGTTACTAACGCAGGATGTGTCTGATTTTGTGGCAATAATTTTTTAAGCATACTTGATTAGTTTCTTAACTATCTAAGATAAAGAAAACCAAAATGAGAATGATATGATTGATAATTATTTCAAAACTATTCGTCCCTCAGACAATTTGCTGGGTTGATATGGGCTGCCTTTATAGCTTGTGACCCGACTGTCAGCCAGGCAATAATCAAAGCACCAAGACCTGCCATCAAGAAAAACCACCATTCCAACTCGATTCGATAGGCGAAATCTTCTAGCCAAGCATCCATAAGATAGTAACCAAAAGGAATTGCCAAGATTATCGAAATGAAAACCATTTTTGTGAAATCAGAAGTGAGTAGAAAAATAATATTAAAAGAGCTTGAACCTAGTGCTTTCCTGATGCCAATTTCTTTGGTTCGTCTTTCTGCAGTGAAAGAGGCCAAACCAAAAAGGCCTAAACAAGAGATTATTATAGCTATTCCTCCAAAATATTTCGATAAGGTGGAAACTCTTTGCTCAGAAGAATAAAGCTTTTGATAATGATCATCCATGAACTTATACTCAAAATTGAATCCTGGGTTAAAATCTTCGTAAAAATCTTTGATTCGAGCTAATGTTTCTTTCTCTTCTCCAGCTTTAATTTTGGTTAAAACATTCCATGAGTTATCAGGTCTCAACCAAATGAACAATGGTTTGACTTCAGTGTGTAAGGATTGAAAATGAAAATCTTTTACTACGCCAATGATTTCTAAATTGTGATCGTCCCAAAGTTTGATTTTTTCTCCAATAGGATTATCGAGGTTCATTATCTTTATGGCCGCTTCATTGAAGATTATTTTTGATGAATCTTGACTAAACTTTCTGTCAAAATCTCGTCCCTCGATGACTTCAATATTTAAAAGATCAATCATGTCATAGTTTGAACTGACATTTTCAAAAAGTATCCTGTCTGAAGGATTTTTGTCTTTCCAAACCAATCCCGAAGTGTTGTTATTTTGCCCCATCAAAGAATGCCCCACACTGGATGCACCAATTACTCCTTGAATATTTTTTATTTCGGACAGAAAAGTTTCTAAGCTTTTTTCCAACTTTCCCTCTATCTCATATATAATGACATTATCCTTGTTATAACCTAAGTTTTTTGATTGGACAAAATCAATTTGTTTGTACACTACCAAAACGCAAACAATCAGTAAAACTGAAATGAAAAATTGAAATATTACTAGCCCCTTGCGTGCTATTAATTCCCCAGCAGAAGTCTTCATTTGTCCTTTCAAAATATTGACTGTTTTTCGAGTAGACAAGTATAAGGCCGGATAGCTGCCAGCTATAAGCCCGGTAAAAAGAGCAATTCCAAGAAAGGAAAAGAGCATGCTGAGATTAAAATCAAGAACAATATTTTTATCGGTAATTTCATTGAACTGTGGTAAAACAATGATCAATAAAAGAAAAGCAACCATCAGCGATAAAAAAGACATAAATAACGATTCCAACAAATATTGAATCACTAGTGAGAATTTAGAAGCGCCAATTGCTTTTTTAATACCTATTTCTTTGGCTCTACGAGAAGCGCGAGCAGTTGAAAGATTCATAAAATTGATGCAAGCAATAATTAGGATAAAAACTGCGATAATTGAAAATAACCTCACATATTCAATTCTGCCACCAGATTGAATCCCGTTTTCGTAACTACCATAGAGATATACTTCAGAAAAAGGTTTTAGAAATAATGTGACGTTAGAATCGTCTTCTTTTCCTTTTACATAATCTGCTATTTTGGTACTAACTTCATCTGAATTTGCATGCTTATCCAATAAACAAAATGACCTTGGGCCATTATTACCCCAATAAGTTGTCCATTCATTATCGTCCTTGAATTTTTCAAAGGGGAGTACAAAATCAAATTGAACGGAGGAATGCTTTGGTGTTCCTTCAAATAGTCCGGTAACTTGAAAATGATCTTTATGCTGAAATTCTACCATTTTACCAATGACGTTGTCCGCGGTATTGAACAACCTTTCAGCCAATGCTTTAGATATGACTATAGAATTTTTATCCTTCAATACTTGGCTCGGATCACCTTCCAATAAATTATAAGAAAATATATTGAAGTAGTCACTTCCTACATAATACCCTTCTGCGTTGATGTTGTGATCTTCAATCGACAATGTGAATTCTTCAATCCAAGTGGTTACCGCAGCATATTCAATTTCCGGAAAGTCATTTACAATGTTTTCAGCCAAAATGCCGGGTGTGGAGTAGGTAGTCATTAACCCTTCAGCATATTCCTGATTCTCCATTATTTGAAACATTCGATCACTTTTTGCATGAAATTGGTTCATTTTCAATTCATCATCTACCCATAGATAAATTAGAAGAGAACAAACCATCCCTGTAGAAAGGCCAATTAAATTGATTAGAAAAGTATTTCTAAAACGACGGTAATTTCGAAAAGCCAGAATTAGGTTATGAAACAGCATACGGATTTTGATTTTGTCTAAATTAAAGATCAGTCCAATGCTCTAATAGTTGCATGAAGTGTGAGGTTTATTACTATTAATAGGCCATTAAATCTGAGTATTTGAATTCATAACCTAGCAGGTCTTTTATTTTGGTACTGTCAATCACTTTGTATTTGTTTTCTGAATGCTCGTTGAATAGTGGTTCCTGTTTTCCTAATTTTAGAGCTTCTTTTGTATAGAATTCCCTTCTTTTTGGATGTGTATCAGCACTTGCATGCAAAGTTTGATTCCAGATATTTTTCCTCAATATTTCCTTAATAATTGCAATACAATCATCCTGATGGATAAGATTTATGAAGCCTTCTGGGTTTGACATCAAGTGATCTGCTTTGACAAAGTTTCCCGGTTTTCTTTCATACCCAAAAAGTCCTCCAAATCGTAAGATAGTCGTTTCGAAATGTTCATTTTTTGTAAAGAGTGTTTCGAGCTTTCTAAGCAAACAATCTTTAGTAGGTTCATCTTCTGTGACGGTTTGATTATTGTTTTCGTAAACAGAAGTGGAGCTGATAAAAAGCACTTTTTTAACAGAGGATGTCTCAATCTGTTCAATTAAATTTTGAAAGAAATGAACGTCCTGTTTTATTATGGCGATTACAAGGATTTCTACATCAAGAAAAAACTTAATGTTTTCTTTTATGTTTTTGACATCTACTAAAAAGGGATGAATTCCTGAGGCTGCCAGTAATGGAATTTTCGATTCGGTGGTTGTCGAACCCTGAACATGATATTCTTCATTTAATAGCGCTTTCCCTAACGGAAAGCCTAGCCAACCACAACCTAGAATACTTATCGAATGATTCAACTGAAATAGGGGTTAAGAATTTTTTGGTAGGTCATTTTTATAGACAACGGTACGATATGGAAACGGAATTTCTATGCCTTCTTTATCAAATCGTTCTTTTATCGATTTGTTTATATCACTATGCATGCGGTTTGCTTGAAAAGGATCGCTAGTCCAAACGAATGCGCGGAGGTTTACACTGGAATCCCCAAACCCTATGGTTCTAACTTCTACTTGAGGTATATCCGCTTGCTTATCCTTAGCACTTCGTGTATCGATACAGCGGGGGTGATTCATGGCTTCTTCTTGCATGATTTTCATTGCAAGATCTATGCTGCTATCATAACTAATGCCCACTTCAATAAATCGACAAACTTTAGAATCACCAATACTGTCATTTACTATGGTTTCAGAATTGATCACTGAATTAGGAATGATGATTCTTTTGTTTTCAAAATTATTGATGATCGTATGCCGAAGGGTAATGTCCTCTACTTCACCGTAATCCAGCGATCCTACCTTGATCATATCTCCTATACCAAAAGGTTTGAAAATGACGATGAAAATACCTCCGATAATATTGGAGAAAGCTTCTTGAGCAGCAAAACCGATAATAGCGACTAATATTCCAGCACCAGCAAAAAGTGTGAGCGCTATCGATTTGAGAGTAGGAATCGTAGATATGATGATGCCAAACGCCGAAAACCAAATTATCAGTGAAGCAGCATTTTTGAAAAACTTATATCTTGTAGGATCCAGTTTTAAGGTATGTGATGCAGCTGTAAAAAAACGATTGATCGACCACCGCGATATTTTTGAAAGCACAGAAGCACCCAGAATAACTGCCACAACAATTGCAGTAAGTTTCCAGTCTAAATCTAATCCGTCAAAAAAATCCATGCGCATTCATTTTATTCAAAGATACATTTTCAATTTAACTCACTTTACAAATTCTTATACAGTTCATTTTCCAATTTTTTCTCATGTTAGGGATTATATGTCGGATTTGGCTTTTTTATCTGAGAATGCTACAATTATAAAAAATAGTATTAGGGTAATGATGTAAATGCCTGCCCATTTAAAAACGAAGTTTTGACTTGCATAGTCCACGGCCCATTTGACATCTACATGCAGGGGATATAAATGCATGAAAGGAATACTTAGAAGTAAAGCACCTATGATTATTGGTAATCTCTCGTTTTTTAAGATCAAAAGTACTAGCGTCATGATAAATGGAAACCCTAAAAAGATTATGCGTGTCATGTCTTCGCCTGCTGTTAGACCGAATACAATAAACATCAAAGACGTAATGCCTAAAGTCATAGGAAGTAGGTTCAAATAATTTTTCCACCTAAATCTATAAACTATTAATGCAGGAAAAACCCCAAATGCAGAACCAATAGCGGCGAACCAACGCACAAATCGAAAAGGGTTATCCAATGCCAATTTGATATGATATAAAAGAGCCATTAATGAACTTTTTTGATCCATTTGTTCTGGCATGAGCCACAGAATGAGTTTTTGAAACACAATTCCTAGGATTAACGGGAAGATTAAATGCTTTGATTCTTTGAACCAATTGATTCTATTGTGATAAATGTTAACGACAATGAAAAGAATCATTACCGGAATAAAAGAGTCTTTTACAAGTATGGCTAGAGGAGTGAGAAAATAAAACAACCCGTATTTTTTCTTAATAAAAAGAAATAAAGCCAATGCGTGAATTAAATATAATGCAACATCAACAGTCACATAATCCATCAGGTTATAGCGAATGATGCCTGTCCAATGAAAGAAAAGCCAAAAGAAACCAATGCCAATAATAGTCCGGGGAATCTTTAATTCGTTCCAAAGATGCAAAAGCATAGCTGCACCGAAGAGTGTGAATAAAAAATTTAGGAGATGAAATGAATAGACTATATCAAGTGCTGGAACCCATGACGCCAACAAAGGAATTAAGGGCCTGGTATAAAAAGGGAACTTAATTTGACTTATAAAACCGGCATCGAAGTAGTCATATATTTTCTTGTACTGGTGACGATCACATAATTCGCACGACTCATAATTTAAAGGAACATGGAACTGATAGAAAATTGCATAAAGAGCTGTCGTTATAAGTAATAGCAATACAGGTCTCCTCCAGAAAATAGTTTGCCGAAACTCCATGATTAAACTTAATCATAGAAACTGACAGATCATCATTTATTTCATATTGTCCTTAAGTAAATGCCCATAGATAGATTTCTTTTCCAATGATGAGCCGACGAATTTTAGGTATGGAGAGTTTTTTCTTTTTGCAACAATATCATTTCCTGAAATGATATTCAAAGTATGTGATAAAAGTTCTTCTCTTACATCGCCTAATTCGAACATCGGTAAAGTCAATTCATTCACAACATTTTGAAGATCAGGTGAAAACCCACTTGCATAATCTCTGAAACCAACAGAATTGGAGATATAAAAGACAATTGGTAACATTCCATAGGTGTTGTTCTCATTGTTTTCATCATCTATGGCTATGGATCCTACATTTTTACCAATGGTGGTATCGCCAACAAGGGTAACCTGCATAAAAGGGTTGAGTCCATTAATTACTAGTTCACTTGCAGAAGCGGTATTGCTGCCCACTATGATATATAATTGACCGTCTAGTATGTGTCCAATATTTTCAGCTTTTGCGATAAAATTTTGTTGGTTGTCACCAGGTTCTATATCAGACTGGATTAGTTCATTGTATTCATATTCAAAGTAAATGTCATTGCTCGAAATATTGCTACCTATTAAACTAGCCAAATTGGTGGCCGCAGAAATGTATCCCCCACTATTGTATCGAAAATCGATAATTAAATCATCAATATTCTCATTTCCAAAGTCCGATATAATTTGATCCATTTGATCGTTGAAATCTGGCCCAGAGAAAAAATTGTAAACATAGTAACCAACTTTCCTATTACCTACATTGTAAATTGTGTCTAGGAAATGTGGATTTTCCTCATACTCTTCTACGCTAATTGACATTGTTCCTAAATCTTCCAGTTCACCTAAGTCAGAATTGTATCTCGCATAGGAAATAGAGTGGCTTTCATCTAGTTGACCCAAAACGTCTCTATAGTTCGAAACTGTCATTGTCTGGTTATTAATTTCAGAAATGACATCTCCTCTTTGTAGCCCAGCTAAACTTGCTGGTGAGGCAGGATTACTTTTGATGTACGTAACAATCCCAATGACTTCAATATTATCGGGTGTGACTAGAGACAATTCGTATCCAGCCTCTATGTTGACGCCAGAAAGGGAAGCTATTAATTCATCATAATCTGGAAATATTCGAGAAAACCGATCTTGGTCCACAATGAGTCCATCGAAGAAATCTTCAGGGTCTTGTTCTAAGTCTGAAGTTATTGGCAATTCATCCTCCCACAAATAATAGATTGACATAGTATTCTCTATCCAAGAATTTATTAGCGCTGTTTCAGATAAATTTTCTTGCTCTTCACTATCCATTTTGTCTTCACACGAAGAGAACAAAATGATATAAGCCAAGAAGAATGAGATGACTTTATTCGATAAAATATGACCTGACATATGAGTTGAAATTTTTGAGTTGTGAGTATCTACATCCTACAAACGCAATTATTGATAAAAATGTGCCCCAAGATAGAAAAAATGAGTGCTATTCTTTTTGATACAAGTTGTAATCACCAGAAATAATTCTTTTAGCATTATCTATTCTTCCCTGATACAAATAAATCCAGGATCGGATATTCCGGTTGTTCAAAGAAATATTAACAAATTGTCTTGAATATTCATCGGAATCTTTGGGAGGCCAACTGACACCTTCATATTTATCCAACTCAGAGAAGATACTTGAAGCGTTGCCAGTTATTTGAACAACATTTCCTTTGACTTGATCAAGACTATTGGAACTCTTGATCACTCCTGGATACCAATCTATCTGATACAATTGACCTTGAAATAATCCAGGACCAACGATTCGGCTATTTTGTTTCAGAAATGAAGAAAACTCATTTTCTTGTGAGGACAACAAGGTTCCATATATAAAGAGATTTTTTGTTTCCACTATTTGGGGAAAGATTCTTTGATCAATTGTAACTGTTCAATCGCCTGTTCTATAGAAGACATGTTTGTTATAATAAGCATTAGTTTTTGTTTGATTTCTTTTAATTGATAGGACGAAGGATGGGATTGGACATAGCTCATTAACTGACTAAAGACTGGAGATGTGTAATAGGCGTCATTCTCAGAGGGAGGAAAATAACAGCGCATTCTTTCTTTTTTAAGTGATATTTTTTCAAACCCTAATTCAATTGCGAGCCAACGTAATCTAACTGTTTTGAATAAATCAATGACTTCTACAGGCAAAGGACCGAACCGGTCTTTGATGGACTGGCTGAAAATATTGAGTTCAGCACTTGTTTTAATGTTGTCTGCTTCCGTGTATAAACTCAGTCGTTCTGTAATGTTTTTGACATAGGATTCTGGAATTAGTATTTCAAAATCTGTTTCGATGATACAATCACTAACCAGCAGTTTTGTTTTTTCATTTTCTTGATCAGCGAACAAATCTTTGTATTCATTTTCCTTTAAGTCTTGTACAGCTTCATCAAGGATTTTATGATACATCTCAAAACCGATGTCTGAAATAAAACCACTTTGTTCGCCCCCTAATAAATTACCTGCCCCTCGAATATCTAGATCACGCATAGCAACCTTAAAACCATCTCCTAGATCAGAAAATTCTTCCAATGCGCTGAGCCTTTTTCTGGAGTCTGTGGATAAATGTGAGGTGGGGGGTGTAAACAAATAACAAAAAGCTTTTTTATTAGAACGCCCTACACGACCTCTCATTTGATGCAGATCAGAGAGACCAAAATTCTGAGCACTATTGATTATTATAGTATTGGCATTGGGGATGTCCAATCCAGATTCGATAATATTAGTTGAAACCAGTACATCATATTCACCTTCTATAAATTTTAGCATGGCTTTTTCTAACCGATGTCCTTCCATTTGACCATGCGCAACGCCTACCCTTGCATCAGGGACAAGCTTATGAATAATATTTGCAATACTTTCAATATCGCTAACACGGTTGTGAACAAAAAATACTTGTCCTCCTCTTCTCAATTCATAGCTAATTGAATCGCGAGTAATTTCTTCACTAAAAACATGAAGCTCAGTAGTCACAGGCTGTCGATTTGGTGGAGGGGTAGCAATGATGCTCAAATCTCTAGCCCCCATTAGTGAAAAATGTAAGGTTCTAGGAATTGGTGTGGCAGTCAAGGTAAGCGTGTCAACATTCACTTTGAACTCTTTGAGTTTGTCCTTGATTTTAACCCCAAACTTTTGTTCTTCATCAATTATTAGTAAACCCAAATCTTTGAATTTTACATCCTTGTTTACAATGCGATGCGTACCGACCAGAATATCTACTGTGCCTTCAGCGACGCCAGATAGCGCTTCTTTAATTTCTTTGGTAGAACGAAATCGATTGATAAACTCAACTGATACTGGTAGTTGGCCAAGTCGTTCCTTAAAAGTATGATAGTGCTGCATGGCCAATATCGTGGTTGGAACCAAAACAGCCACTTGTTTACCATTGTCAACTGCTTTGAAAGCTGCTCTTATTGCCACTTCGGTCTTGCCAAATCCAACATCACCACAGACAAGTCGATCCATGGGATGAGGTTTTTGCATGTCAATTTTTACATCTTCAGCTGCTTTTCCTTGGTCTGGGGTATCTTCATAAAGGAAAGACGTTTCTAATTCTGTTTGGAGATAGCTGTCTCCCTCAAACGAAAAACCTGGCGCTGCTTTTCGTTTGGCATATAGTGCAATGAGATCTTTGGCAATGTCTTTGACTTTGCTTTTGACTTTTTTCTTTTTGTTTTCCCATTCAGGTGATCCTAGTTTACTTACTTGAGGAGGACCCGATTCTTTCCCACTATATTTTGAAATTTTGTGAAGAGAGTGAATACTGAGATACAACAAGTCGTCATCTCTATAAATCAATCTAATGGCTTCCTGCATTTTGCCATTGTTTTCAACGGTTTCCAGCCCTGCGAACCTTCCTATTCCATGATCAATGTGAACTATAAAATCACCTGGGTTCAGCGTTCGCAATTCTTTTAAAGTCAACGCCTTTGATTTGGCATGCTTCTTCCTGATTTGATATCGATGAAATCGCTCGAATAATTGATGGTCAGTGTAGCAAACAAACCGTGTGTGCTCGTCTATGAACCCTTCCCGCAGGCCTATAATCAAACTATTCAGTTTTATAAATGGATTGATTTCTTCGAAAATAGTAGTTAACTGATTAATTGGCTTTTCAGATTCAGAAGCAACTATGGTGACATAATTGTCTTGTTGATATTTTTCTAAATTATCCGCAATCAATTCGAAATTCTTGTTGAAGGAGGGTTGAGGGGAAGCTTTAAAATGGACCTCTTCTGCATTTTTAGTATAAAACCGATTCCCAAATTCTATTTTTACGTATTTCGAAACAGCCGATACAAATGAGTTGCTCGTTTCAAATAATTGATCCGGCTTAAGTGAAATGTTGGATTCACCACTGGCGCTTAAAACTAGTTGAAAGCTTTCCTTTGCTCTATCGAAATATTTATCTAAAACATCTAACGTGTTTTGATAGTCCTTGATCCATATCTTCGAATTATTAGGTACATAGTCAAGAAACGATACCCTTTCTTCTTCCAATAGTTTAGTTTGAATATTGGGTATAATATGAAATAGATTGAGGTTCTGTTTGGACAATTGAGTTTCTGGGTCAAAGGTGCGAATACTCTCAATTTCATCACCAAACAATTCAATCCGATGCGGCCACTCTCCAGAGTAAGAATATACATCAACTATACCCCCTCGTATTGCAAATTGTCCAGGTTCGTATACAAAATCATCTTGTACAAAACCGTATTCAATTAATAAATCAGTGAGAAACGCAGTATCAACTTGTTCTCCTATTTTGGCAGTAAAAGTGTTTTTTACAAGAGATTTTTTATTAATTACTTTCTCCGTTAAAGCATCAGGATAGGTTACAATGAGTTCACCACTCGATGCTTTGTTGTTGATTCTATTAAGAATCTCTGCCCTCATGAGGATGTTAGCATTTTCAGTCTCTTCAAACTGATAGGGCCTTTTGTAGGAAGAAGGAAAAAGAAGAACCTCTTTGTCCCCTAGTATATTTTGAAGGTCATTATGAAAATAGGCAGCTTCTTCCTTTTCATGTAAAATGAAAATATGATTTTGGTGGTTAGTTTGGTATACAGCAGCGGCAATGATGGCATCTAAACTCCCAACTAATCCTTTGACATGAACAGACTTGTCCTCATTGGATTTGATTGTTTCCGACAAACCTATTACTTGACTTTCAGATTTATAAATCGAAAGAATTTCCTTATTGTTCACTCACCTACCTATTCAATTTCTCACCAAATTTATGTCAATTCAGGACCATTTATTAGAAATATGATGATCAAATAAAGAAAAATAAAAGTAAAAGGAACTTTTTGTATCAAATACGTATTAAGTGTATATTAGTAATAAAGTTTTAGTTAGTACAATTCTTAATTGCGATTCATATTGCAATTATAGGTTAAGGTTAGGTTAGAGTGCTCGGCACGTCTTTGGTACAGACGTGCCGAGTCATTTTCAGACCTTTTTCTTTATAATAAATTAATCTTCCGCTAGAGTAGAATAACCTCTTTGATGATTATCTTGTCCAAAAAGATGAATCATGAAAGTTCGGTATGTAGTATTTATTTTATTTTTTTCCATTCATTTTCATGCGTTTTCCTGGGGCAAAACGGGCCATAGGGTAGTTGGCCAAATTGCATACGAGCATTTAACAAATAAGGCGAGGAAAAATATTCAAAGCATTCTAGGTAATGAAAAGATCGGAATGGTAGGAAACTACATGGATTTTATAAAATCCAATAAAACCATGGCATATATGACCCCATGGCATTATTGTACAGTTCCTGATGGCAGACAATATGAGGAATTGGTTGTTCCGAGTGAAGGAGATGTGGTAGAGTCCATAAAAAGAATTGTTTCAGAATTGGAAGCTAAGGAGTTCACCTATGAATCCGAATCTGAAAATCTAAAGTATTTAATTCATTTGGTTGGGGACATTCATCAACCACTTCACGTCGGAAACGGAAATGATAGAGGAGGAAATGACATTAAAGTTAACTTCATGTATGAGAATAGCAATTTGCACCGAGTTTGGGACAGCGGTATGATTGACTTTCAACAACTCAGCTATACTGAATATGTAGCTTGGATCAATCATCCAAAAGAAGAGCTAATTGCGCAATGGCAGCACGACGATGTGTTGGATTGGGTGAAGGAATGCATCGATCTGAGAAGTCAAGTGTATGACATTCCGAAGGATGGTCGATTGAGCTATGGGTACATTTATAAAAATATTGATACCGTAAATGAAAGACTATTAAAAGCCGGAATTAGACTTGCTGGAATATTAAACGAGCTGTATGGTTAAAACGGCAGTTGATCAAGTTGAACGTTGCCTCCAGTTAGTATCACCCCTGTTTTTTTGCCTCTATATCTTTCTTTGTTTTTGATTAAGCGAGCAACTGCAACTGCGCTTGATGGCTCAATTATTATTTTCATCCTTTCCCAGAAAAAACGCATTGCACTGACTATTTCTTCTTCAGTTACACATTGTACATCATATGCGTATTTTTTAATAATTTCGAAATTGAGTTCCCCTACAGAGACTAGTAACCCGTCTGCAACAGATTTAGGGTTTTTAACCCCTTGCAATTTCCCAGAATGAAAAGATTCATAAGTGTCGTTCACGGCTTCAGGCTCAGCCAAAATTAATTTTGTTGAAGGGCTTACATATCCGACAACTAAGGCAGAACCTGCAGCAAGACCGCCGCCTCCTACAGGAGTTATCATATAATCGAGGTCTGTATGTTCCTCTATTAGTTCCTTAGCTGCAGTTGCTTGCCCAGCTATTATTCTAGGGTCGTGATAAGGATGAACCTGAATGGCGTTGGTTTTTTCTATGATTTTTTGACAAGCTTCAGCTCTTGCTTGTTCTGTCGGTTTACAAAAAGTTAATTGAGCACCATAATCCTTGACTGCAGCAATTTTTACTTTTGCTGCGTTCTCCGGCATGACTATGTAGGCTGGATTGCCAGCTACTTGTGCAGCTTTTGCAACTGCTTGAGCATGATTTCCGGAGGAATGTGTGGCAAACCCGTTTGTTCTCTCTTCTGGTCGATAGGAAAAAATGACATTGGCTGCTCCTCTCATTTTGAAAGCACCAATTTTTTGAAGGTTTTCACATTTGAAATACACTTCTCCTTGAATTAAGTCATTAAATGTTCGGGAAGAAATGACTGGGGTATTGACGATATAGTTACTGATTCGAGTGTGCGCTCGTTTAATGTCACTTAAACTTGGTATGTTCATAAAATTGTGCTCAAAAATGAAAGACAAAATTAATCTGAAATGATTTCTAATACCCTATTCGGGTAGTCAGAAATTATACCATCAACTTTCCAATCCAAAACATTTTTGATTTCCTCAGGATCGTTGACTGTCCATGGGATTACTTTAATATTTTTTGACTGTAGATATTCTGTTTTTTCTTTATCTAACAATGTATAATCACAACTATATATTTCTGGTTCAAACCCTAAATTCTCAAGATTTTCATCGATCGAAAAAGTATTTTCGACCAATGCTGCCAATTTGATTTCTGGATAATTCTTATGAAAATATTGTAGAATCCGAAAGTCAAAAGATTGAATATTCAACATCTTTTTATCCATATTTTCTTCAATGAAATCATAGACAAGTTGAGAGTATTCGGACGGGGATGGGTGATATTTATTATCTCCAATAGGGTCACTTTTTATCTCAATATTATATCTAACGGGTGATTTTTTATGCTCTTTCAAGTAGATACTTACTTTATCAATCAATTCTGATAGTAAGGGTTTGTATGTCTGGAATTTTTCTTGATCTGGAAAATGAGGATTAAACTTTGACCCTACGTCATAACGCATGATCTCTTTGTAATTCATTTGATAAAGGTTGAATTGCAGTTCGTTTTCTTTTGCTATTTCATTTCCATTAGTATCTAAAGCAATGAGTGAATTCATATAGGGTTCATGAGAAACAACTAATAATTTGTCTTTTGATACGGCCAAATCTAATTCCAAAGTGGTCACTCCTAAATCTAGTGCTTTGATGAAGGCAGGGATAGTGTTTTCGGGCATCAAGCCGCGTGCTCCTCGGTGACCTTGTAGGTCCAATTTATCTGTTTTCATGATAGTCTCATTTTTGCAAGACAGAAAGAAAGCAAGAAAAATGAGGATATGTGGTAGACTATTTCTCATGGTTTCTGCTCTTTTATTGCCTTGAAGATTATGAAAAGCGTAAGAGTTAAAGATATCCAAAATACAATTGACCATTTTTGATTGAATAGCCCTTGGTAGAGAGTGGCTCCTAGGACTCCACCTAACAAGGGGCCAACTATTGGAACCCAAGCATAGCTCCAATTTGAAGAACCTTTACCTTGGATTGGAAGAAATGCATGTGCAATCCTCGGGCCTAAATCTCTTGCCGGGTTTATGGCGTAACCGGTGGTAGTTCCTAACGCCATACCTATTGTAACTATCAGCCCTCCAACGACAAGGGGGTTTAAACCTGAAGCAAATTCATGAACCCCAATAAAAGAAAGGCCAAAAACTAATGCAAATGTTCCTGAAAGCTCACTAAATAGATTCGAATATTTGGAAGGTATAGCAGGCCCTGTACTAAATACACCAAGTATTATTCCTGGGTCATCAGTTGCTTTCCAATGTGGCAAGAAGTGTAGCCATACTAGTGTCGCACCAATTGTCGCTCCGATCACTTGTGCCAATATGTATCCAGGAACCAATGCCCATTCGAAGTAACCAACAGCAGCCAACCCCAGTGTTACCGCTGGATTGATGTGTGCCCCTGAAATGGAGCCAACTGCATAAATTGCAAAAGTCACTGACAGACCCCATCCTATTGTTGTAACGATCCAACCGCTATTTTCACCATAGGATTTTTTCAGGCTTGTACTGGCGTTCACTCCTTCTCCAAAATATATCAAAAGGGCTGTACCTAACATTTCCGCCAAATATATGTTCATTTTATAGTGATGCTTACGGGACAATGATCTGACTCCAGATACTCTGGATGAATTTCTGCTTTTTCTAAATTATCTATTAATGATTCGCTTAAAAGAAAATAATCTAACCGCCAACCAATATTTTTTTCACGTGCGCCAGCACGATAACTCCACCAACTGTATTTTACTTCTTCGGGATGAAGGTGTCTAAATGAATCTACTAGTCCTGCATTGATAAAATTATCCATCCCATCAATTTCAATTTGAGTGTAACCAGCTGTTTTGTTATAATTTGATTTAGGACGAGCTATATCTATAGGCTGGTGTGCAACATTAAGATCACCGCATAGTATTACAGGTTTCTTATTTTCTAAGTTTTTCAGAAATGATTTAAAATCAGCATCCCAACCTTTTCTGTAATCCAAACGAATAAGACCTTGGCCTGAATTTGGCACATAAACAGTGACAACATAATAATTTTCAAATTCAACTGTAATCACTCTGCCTTCTTGATCATGCTCAACTATATCTAGCCCATAAGCTACTGAGATTGGAGCAGTCTTGCTCAAAATACATGTTCCGCTGTATCCTTTTTTTACTGCACTATTGGTCACAACATGATATGGTTCAATGTCTCCAAGCGCTTCTAGGACTTGATCATCTTGGGCTTTAGTTTCCTGAATGCATAAGATATCAGGAGACAATTTTTGTAAAGAATTATGAAACCCTTTTTTAATACTTGCTCGAATGCCATTGACATTCCAGGAGACGATTTTAGTAGACATAATATTTAACGATCATAGAAATCAAAATACAGTTTATAAAGATATACTCTGGCTAGCAAAGACTAAGCGGATTTTTGCAGTAAAAGCTTTCTTTTTTTCATTCGTACTTTGGAAGTAGGTATTAATAATATTGGATTTAGCATATAAATCCACCTTGCAATCATGAACTTCAACGTTGGATAATGAATTGCTTCTCTACGCCTTTTGCAAATGCACCACCCGATGAAGCTTCGACTCTTGTATTTTCGGTACCACACAAACAAAAATAAATTCTCTTCAGACATTGCACGATTATTTGCGCTGCGAATCACAGGCTTTTAAGTTCGTTGTTTTAAGAATTACAAGATTTAATAAATTTCAAAGATTGTAATGATCCATAATCATCCATTCAAATATTTTTTGTGGGAGGATTGGTTTGAGTTTTGTGGCGAGAATGTCCAATGGTTTTCCAATTGAATATCGAACTTTTGGGTTTTTCTTATGGATTAGTTTAGCGACTAATTTAGCAATTTTCATCACCTCACCTCCTTTTCTTTCATTGTCAATTATTAGACTATGAACCCTATCGAAATTGAATTTATGAGGGCCTTTTAGTTTGGACTTTTTTGTAACAATTCTGTTTTCATTGATCTCTGTTCGGAAGTCTCCTGGTTCAATAAGACATGATTTGATATTGAATGGCTTCATTTCCATGCGCAATGATTCTGTAAAACCTTCAAGTGCAAATTTGCTGGCTGCATAAAACCCTTGATAAGGAATAGCAAATAGACCAAGTACAGAACTTATGTTTATGATAAAACCAGACTGTTGTTTTCTCATCACTGGTAAAACAGATTGACAGGTATTGTATGCTCCCCAAAAATTGGTTTCCATAATATGGCGAGCTTCTTCCGAAGAAGTATCTTCAATAGCCCCAACAAGAGAGATGCCGGCATTATTAATTAATACATCTATCCTTTGATGCTTTTTGATGATATTCTGGATTCCGATCTCAATTGACTTGGGGTCTGTAATATCCATCTGAATGAATTGATTATCGCTTGATTTTTTTCTGCTTGTTCCAAAAACGTAATGGCCTTGTTTAATCAAAAATTCAAAACATGCTTGACCAATCCCAGAAGATGCTCCCGTAATTAGAATTACTTTCGGTTGTGATTTATTCTCCATTGTTTACAAAAATGCTGCACCATATACTCCTGCTGAATCACCTAATTTGGGTTTGAGGATCATTGTTTTGCAGTCAGGATTAAATACATGTTTCTTTATCGCATCAACTCCTTTGGTGTATAACAAATCTATGTTCCCAACTCCACCACCTATGATGATAGCATCAGGATCTATCATATTGATAATAGTTGAAATCGCAATTCCAAAATTGTTAATTAATCGAGTTATCGTTTTTTCGGCATTTACGTCGTTGTCTCTTCGAACATTTATTTCATGAAGATTTCGAGTCTCTCCAGACAATATCGAATAATATTTTTCAAGGGCTGGCCCAGCAATAATAGTCTCTACACAACCCGTTTTTCCACAATAGCACGAGCCACCAGATTCATCTAGGAAATTATGTCCCCATTCACCAGAAATACCATTTGCTCCATTGATAATTTGACCATGGACAACTAAACCGCCACCTACACCTGTTCCTATTATGACACCAAAAACTACCTTTGCACTAGGACATTCGTCCTGAACAACACCCATCATTGCTTCTGCAAGTGCAAAGCAATTGGCATCATTAGCAATTCTAATTTCAATATTCAATAGTTCGATCAAGTCTTGAAGTATCGGTTTATTATTGAGATGTTCCGAATTTGAACCTTTGAGGAGACCAGTCTCTGGATGAATAGAACCAGGCGTTCCAATACCTACTTTGGTCGGAATGAGATGGGTTTGTGTCGAGAGAAGGTCTAAAAGCTCTTTAATCTGATTAAGTACATGTTTGTATCCTTTTTCACTTTCGGTTGGGATCCTGATTCTAGCCAATACCTTATTCTTACTATTTGTATCAATAACAACACCCTCAATCTTTGTGCCTCCCAGATCTATTCCCCATCGAATCATTGGCTTTTATTAATGCTGCTAGAATCTTTATTAATTGAAAGTTGTGGCTTCTTGGATTTTGTCATCCAATTTTTGCATTTCATTTTTCAGTTGTTGGTCACTCCAGTTGAAAACATTTCTCATATAATTTCCAACAACATGCTTTTTTTCGACAGCACTTGAAATATTAAAGAATAACCTTCCTGTTCGATATATGAAAAAGTCTACAAGGTGAAGTGTCATTTCTTGCTCAATGCAAAAATCAACTTCTGACAGTATTAGCTCATCAGAATTACCACTTTTGAAATTTTTTATTATTTCTTCTGTTTGACCTCCATATAAATCAACCATATAGTTGATTTCTTCATCACCTATTTCTTGACTTTCTTCTCTCAATTTAACTTTGAAATCTTCGATTGCTTTTGGGCTATCAAACTGATTGCCTGGCAACTTGATTTTTTTGGTCTTGGATTTTAAAGACTTATGAATGCCTTGGGAATCACTACGGATTTCTAACATCTGGTCTATGGCTCTTTTGGCCATTTTTCGATAACCTGTGAGCTTACCGCCGGTTATGGTTATGAGTCCTTTTTCAGAAACAAATATTTCATCTTTTCTTGATATCTCAGAAGCGGATTTACCTTCTTCTTCAATAAGTGGTCTCACACCTGACCAAGATGATTCAATATCATCAACAACCAGTTCTACAGATGGGAAATTTGTGTTTACAGCATGAATCAAATATTCGACATCCTTTAGTGTAGTTCGTGTCTCACCCGGATTACCAGTGTAGCCTGTGTCGGTAGTTCCAATGTATGTTACATTTTTCTTAGGAATAGCAAAAATCATTCTACCATCCGACACATCAAAATAGATGGATTGCTTGACAGGTAAACGTGAAAAAGGAACTACGATATGCACGCCTTTTGTCAAGTGCAATTTCTTGCCTTGTATTTTTTCTTGCTTTCTTCTTAATTCATCTGCCCAAGGGCCTCCTGCGTTTATGACATAGTCGCTGTAGATTTCAATAGACTCCTCAGATTCGCGATCTTTTGCATTCACACCACAAATTTTACCGCCTTTCTCCAAGAAATTTAGACATTCGAAGTAATTCAAACAGACAGCTCCGAATTCTTGAGATTTTTTAATTAGCTCAATAACTAAACGAAAGTCATCTGTCTGATATTCGGAATACAGGCCACCTCCTTCCAGAATATTTTCATTGAGCAGAGGTTCTACATCAAGCGTTTCTTTGACAGAAAGCATTTTCCTTTGGTCTTCACTATCAACATCGGCCAGTACATCATAGACCATTAGACCTACGGAAGTAATTATTTTTCCGTAATTGCCATCTTTAATTAATGGCAATAACATTTTTTCAGGCCTGACAAGTTGAGGCGCTAATTTGTGAACAATGGCTCTTTCTTTTCCTACTTCACGAACAAGAGAAAATTCATATTGCTTTAAGTACCGTAAACCACCATGAATAAGCTTGGTAGATTTACTACTGGTGCCAGATGCGAAATCATTTTTTTCAACGAGCGCAACTTTTAGCCCTCTAGAAGATGCATCCAATGCTATTCCTGCACCAGTAACCCCACCGCCAATAATAATTACGTCGAAGTATTCTTTCTTAAGATTGGCGAGATTTTGTTGACGTGAATTGGGTACGGTAGACATAATTAGTATTTATATAATTTTTCCGTACGACTCAATGTTGAATATCAATTCATTTTAGCCCAATTCATGCAGCGTTTCACAGCATTATGCCATTGGGTGTACAGTAGGTGTCGAGTATATTCATCCATTTTTGGTTTGAAAGTTTTGTCAAGAGACCTTTTACTCAAAACGGTAGACTTTTTCCAAATTCCAATGGTGATACCAGCAATGAAGGCGGCTCCAAAGGCCGTAGATTCGATGTTTTTAGGTCTTTCTACCTTTGAATCGAGGATGTCAGCTTGAAATTGCATGAGATAATTATTGGCACAAGCACCTCCATCTACTTTCAAACTATTGACTTTTAGCCCTGAGTCAGTTGTCATAGCACCAATTACATCTCTTGTTTGGTAAGCCATCGAATCTAATGTGGCCTTAATGATATCATTATTACTGGTATCAGCCGTAAGTCCAAAAATCCCACCTCTGGCATACATGTCCCAAAAAGGAGCACCCAAACCAGAAAATGCTGGAACTACATAAACACCACTTTCCGAGGAAGCTTTTTTTGCATGTTCTTCAGTCTCTTGTGCAGAATTAATCATTTTCAAACCATCTCTAAGCCATTGAACGGCTGCACCTGCTACAAATACACTTCCTTCTAATGCATATTCAATAGTGCCGTTTAGACCCCAAGCGATGGTCGTAAGGAGACCATTTTTTGACATTTGGAGCTCTTCTCCAGTATTCATCAACATGAAGCATCCAGTGCCATATGTATTTTTTACATCACCAGGTTCGAAACACCCTTGTCCGAACAAGGAAGCCTGTTGGTCGCCTATGACCCCTGTGATCTCTATGTTTGCACCGAGTAATTTTGCAGTTCCAAAATAATATCCTGAATGTGTGACATCAGGAAGCATCTCTCGAGGGATATTAAATTTTTCTAGCAATTCATCATCCCACTTCAATTCTACAATGTTGAAGAGCATAGTACGTGAGGCATTGCTAAAATCTGTAATATGAGATTCCCCTTCGGTAAGATTCCAAATCAACCAGGAATCAATTGTGCCAAAAATCAGATCTCCATTTTCTGCTTTTTTCCTGGCACCAGAAACGTTATCTAGAATCCATTTTAATTTTGTGGCAGAAAAGTAAGAGTCTGCTACCAGGCCTGTTGAGCTTTTTATATAGGGCTCAAAGCCTTCATCTTTTAAAGCAATACAAGCATCTGAAGTCCGAGTGTCTTGCCAAGAGATTGCGTTATATATTGGTGTGCCAGTTCGCTTATCCCAAACTACTGTGGTTTCTCTCTGGTTAGAAATGCCAATGGCCGTTATTTGATTAATACTAATTTTTGCGATTTTAACCACTTCATAGATTACATCTATTTGATCTTTCAAAATGATCATTGCATCATTCTCCACCCAACCAGGTTTTGGAAAAATTTGTTTTAGTTCTTTTTGTGCCATCCCAATCACTTTCGTGTTTTGGTCAAAGATGACAGCTCTTGAACTTGTAGTACCTTGATCGAGTGCAAGTACGTATCGCTTCATATATTCAAATATCCACTTTTTTAATCAAATTGCAGTCATAATAAAATTTGATTTTTAACAAAACCGACAAAAAGGATTTATTAAAAGTAGTTGAATTTTTTTTGACATAAAACTATTTTAATTTTCTCTGAGTGACCAGACAGGATTTGCCAATGCTGACTTAACAGATTGGTATAAAATGGAGGAAAAGGCTACACCCATGATCAATAGCGCTGAGTAAATGTAACTACTCCAAGTCATCTCGATTCGAAATGCAAACCCATCGAGCCATCTATCCATAAAATAGAAAGCAATTGGAAATGCGATAAAAGTAGAGATAAACACAAGCTTTAAAAGATCTTTCGACATCATCAAGATAATATTAGAAACATGTGCACCAACTACCTTGCGAATACCAATTTCTTTGCGTCTGCTTTGAGCAGTAAATGCTGCCAGCCCAAAGAGGCCCAAACAAGCAATTGCTACTGTTAGGAATGAAAATAAGGCGAAAACTTCTCCTCTCTTTTGATCAACAGCATATTTTTTTTTGAAGTTCTGATCTAAAAAAGTATAAGAAAAAGGACGATTCTGAATTACTTCGTTAAAAACTTTTTCCACTTCCTCAATAGTGTGTTCAATATTTTTACCTTGAAGGCGGATGACCATATTTCCATTTTTGAAGTTATTGTGAATTACAATGGGCGTAATGGGATCCTGCAAAGATCGTACGTGAAAATCTTTGACAACACCTACAACTTTGATGAGTTTAGTTTCCAATTCATCATTGATGAAAACTTGAAATCTCTTACCGATGGGGTTGCGCCAATTCATGTATTTGACTAATTCTTCGTTCACAATGACAGATCTAGTACTGTCTTTTTCATTCCTGTACTTAAAATTTCTACCTTCCAAGATTGGAATTTCCAAAGTTTGTAAGAACTGATCATCAATTCGAATTTCAAGAAATACAGCTTCGATGAAATCTCCATCAACTGTTTCTACCTTAATTCCATTCATGCTGTGATTATCCATCCCTGGAATACCATTCCCGGATCCCACAGAAGCAACTTCAGGAATAGACTTTAGTTCGGATGCCAAAACTTCGTACTTATTCCTTGCGTCATTGCCGTTCAATGGTACGACAATGACTTGGTCTTTATTGAATCCTAAATCCTTGGTTTTGAGAAATGATAATTGGTCGAACACAATCCATGTGCAAATCACCATTATCATCGAAATAGAAAATTGAGAAACCACCAGAATTTTTCTAAGTCTTTCAGCACCTACTTGATTGATGACTTTTCCTTTAATAACCTCTACGGTTTTAAAACCTGAAAGAAAAAATGCAGGGTAGCTTCCGCCTACCAGTCCAACTAGCACTACTATAATAAAAAGTACTCCGAAAATTTCAGGTTGAAGCATGAAATTCTGTGGAATAGTTATTTGAGCAAAGTCATTAAAAAATGGAATGAGAAAAAAAATGACAATAGCACTAATTATCAAAGCTATAAATGCGATGACGATAGACTCAGTGATAAACTGAACAATTAATTGTCTACGATAAGAACCAATTGCTTTTCTTATTCCAACTTCTTTGGAACGACTAGCGGATTTGGCAGTTGCCAAATTCATATAATTGATGCATGCTATTATTATTAGAAAAAAGGCAATTGCACCAAATGTCAAAAGGTATGCTTTACTTCCAGGAGGCTCAATTTCTCCTTCCAAATGTGAATCAAGATGAATGCCGGGCAGTGGTTGCAGATAGAATTCTGCGGTAGCGTTAAACTCACTAAATAGTTCATGAACATATTTTTGATAGACCTCAGGAAAATTTTTTTCAAAAATCTTGTAGTCTAAATCCTCCGGTAAAAGGATGTAAGTGTAATCGTTAATGCTTCCCCATGAATGTACATCACTTCCTTCCATGCTTGAAAATGAACGAAGTGCATTTGGTTTTAGATGAGAGGTTTCCATGGGATCGGCCATAACACCAGTGACCATGTAAGGTTTTTCATCACCTCCTACTTTAATAGTTTTTCCGAGCACATCATCACCTTCGAAATACTTTTCAGCTAGTGATTCTGAGATTACCAGTGAGAAAGGTGCTTGAAGGCAGGTTCCTCGATTCCCTTTGAGCAATTCAAAATCGAACATGTTAAAATAGGAGGAGTCTACATAATAGATTTTGTCTTCAAAGAATTTTTTATTTCCAAAGGAGAAAAGCCTTCCGCCACTACCAGCATTGATTCTTACAAAATTTAATACTTCTGGGTAATCATTATATATAGCCGGCCCCAATGGTGCCATGGTCGTTGGACCATGAAATTCAGTTTCTCCTAAGACTGCATGTGTTGCAACCCTATAAATTTGTTCGCTTTTGGTATGAAACTGGTCATAGCTTCGCTCATGTTGAATGAAAAGGTATATGATGACGCTACTGACAATACCTAAGGTCAATCCAAAAATATTGATAAAAGAATAGACAGCATTATTCTGAATATTTCTAATCGCTATTTTGATATAATTCTTGAGCATAGTGCAATCTTTCGATTTCTATAATCAAAACAAATACCAAAAACATAACATTCAGATAATGAGGCAATTAATATTTCGGGAAATTGGAAAATGGTTTTTATCGTACATCTATGTTGTACATATTCGAACGTTTCTTCTTCTAATTTAGAAAATGGCATAAAAAAAAGAAGTCCTGGGCAACCACTCCCAGGACTTAAAAACTCAAAACAAACCAATCATTGTTGGGTCTCTTCTAGACCTTCTAACCATGATATTAATAAACTAAACTCAGAAAGGTATTTGCAACTGCTGTGCCAAGAGTAAGTCTGCCGTTTGTTTTTGGGTATTTCACCTAGAAGAAAAGCAATAAAATCAATAACTAGGCCTTGAAAAGCTTAGCCGGAGAAAGAATTTACAAGTAATGAATGGTATGAAGGGAAGTAATATTAATCGCTTTTTCTAACACCTCTGTAGATCAGGATCAGACTAAAGAACATGAACACAAGACTAATATCGAATCGATTAATCCAAGGGTGTATATCAATTTCTAAAATTATAAATGGAACACAAAGTAGTAAAACACCGATACCAAGAAGAAAATACTTCATGTATTGCCGCCTTTTGAGAAGGCCTAAAACGGAGACTCCCCCTAAAGTCACAATGAATCCACTTACGCTTTGAATAATGACCCATTTAAACACAAAATCAAAACTCATTAGTGCCATCAAAACAATAAATTTTAATGCAATGAGATAATGTAATCTCGTCCCCCACTTAACTGAAAGTTTGGTGGATATTGCCATTTCCATAAAGGCGACAGAAATAAGAGCAAATGTCCAACCAGGGGCCGTTCCATATTTTCCGATGTAGAAGTATAAGAAATGAGCTAATCCTTCAAAGAAAACAGCAATGGCAAATGTTAAGAAGAATGCCTTCCAAAGTTTCTCAAACCCCCATGAAGAAGCACTTCTGAGTCTTTTATAGTATAAAAAAGAAAGACCAGCCAAAGCCCAATTCAGGATGAGCGCCATTGGCTCCATAAATGTCATCCCCCAGAGTTCAAGCGTAATTTTGGTCATTTAGAATTATGAATTATGTCGCAAAGATGTACAGAAATTTTAATTATGGAAGAAAGGCTTCTTTTTTCCAATTATAAGTGCTGTCCATGCAAGGATTTTTTATTGCCTTTACTAGAATCATTGTTTTTAATATAGGGCTATATTTGAATACTAAGTACCCATCATCATATGAAAAATATTTTTCTATTATTTATTGTTCTTATGGTAGTTGATGACTGTTTTTCTCAAGACAGCCTTCTCTTGTCGAGCGGCAAAAGAGTGCCTTATTTACAACTTAAAAAGTACCCTGATTCAATAGGGGTGAAAACTCTTGATAAGAACTTTGTTTACTATCAACCTGAGGATGTATTTGGATATAGTGAATCTTTGAAGGAGAAAGGTTATTTTCTTAAAACAAACCCAGAAGAAGGAGATATTTTTTCATACGTTTTTGTGGATCGAATTATATCAGGACGTATTACCCTTTTCGAAAAGATGAAAGGGGGTGTATCAATGTATTTTGAAAAAGATGGAAGATTTGAGAAAATTTTTGACCCAGTAGAATTCAAAGAAGAAAAAGAAAATAGATTTAAAACTTTCACTTCATTTTTTGAAGATGATCAAGAATCAATGAAATATATTTTGGATCCTGATTTCTCTTTTAAATTCAAGGAGGTTTTTAGAGCAACAGAGTTTTATAACTTAAGAAACCATAAGGAAGTATTGCCATCGCAAGATGACTTAAAGGGTAAAGTGTTTTTATATCGTACTAAATTTCAAAAGAGACAAGGAAACGTTGTAGTCAAATATTTTGATGGAATTAACTATTTGAGAATAGAGGATTTTATTGAATTAAGTCTACCGCTCGAATACCCGACTAGAATAACCGTTTCGGATGATTTTTATGAAACAGATATAATTCTGACAGGGGAGTTCGAAGATCAATACTACGAATTGTTGTATGATAAAAAAACAAATGGTTTCATTATTGAAGCAAAAGGAGGTTCGGAGTTATATATGGAATTTTCTAGAATTCAAGATGCTCAGGCGAATGATTAATTGAAGGTTCTTTGCCTTTTTTTGAAAATTAACCACATTTAGAATATCCGCAAGACTTACAAATCAAACAACCTTCTTCATAGACCAAAGAATCTTCACTGCATTCACTGCATTTTGTATCGTTAGGTTTAGTCCCATTTGGAATAAACTTACTTAAAGCACGAATTACGCCATTTTTCCACGTGTTCAAAGAATCATCATCCAGATGAAGGTGATTCACTATGGCTACCGCGAATCGAACAGGCATGCCATGTCTCAAAATGCCAGAGATCAGCTTAGCGTAATTCCAGTATTCTTTGTCAAATGTCCGAGATAGCCCCTCAATAGTTACATTAAATCCATCAGCATCGCAATATTTGAAATCATACCGATTGTTTCCTTCTTCCGTTTTGTTTTTAATAACAATTCCCTCATCGACCTGGGCTAATATTTGGAATGAATTCTCTAGTCTTCCCGTAAATATTTCATATGGCCGTTCATCTAACATACCTACTACGGCAACCCATTTATCATGGTTGTTTTGAAACCGGATGACTCGAGCTTTTAATTCCTTAGGCCGTTTTGGAGCATTTGTTTCAGCGAAATTCAAAGGAACTTTCTCTTCTTTTTTATTGGAAACTAATACGCCAGACCGGGAGCCTTCTCGATATACTGTTATTCCTTTGCACCCACTTTTCCAAGCAGTTCGATAGATGTCTCCAATGATTTTTTCAGAGGTTTCTTCTGGGAGATTAACCGTGACACTAATGCTATGATCTACCCATTTTTGGATTGCTCCTTGCATTCTAACCTTGTCTGTCCAGTTAATATCTTCGGCAGTAGAGCGATGGTAGGGGGATCTTGCAATTAGCTCACCTAAAGTCTTGTCGTTCATGTTTTGAACTTCTTCAAATCCAAAACCCTCACTTTTTAACCATTCTTTAAATTTGTGATGGAATACGTGATATTCTTGCCATGAATCACCACTTTTATCTATAAAATCTACTCGCGAATTTTTATCTGTGGGATTAATCTTTTTTCTTCTTTTATAAGAGATTTTGAAAACCGGTTCAAGCCCAGAAGTTGTTTGGGACATCATACTTGTAGTACCTGTAGGTGCAATGGTAAGAAGTGCAATGTTTCTTCTCCCATAGTTTTTAATATCTTCAAAGAGCGTGATTTCTTCTTCTTTAATACGATTGATGAAAGGATTATCTTTTTCGAGTTCAAAATCAAAAATGGGGAAAGCACCTCTTTCTTTCGCCAATTGCACCGAACTTCGGTAGGCCGTTAAAGCCAGAGTTTTTTGAATATCAACTGCGAAATTAATTGCTTCCTCACTGCCATAGGTGATGCCGAGGGCTGCTAACATATCTCCTTCACCAGTGATGCCTAACCCTGCTCGACGACCTTCTGTGCACTTGGATTTAATTTTTTTCCAAAGATTCAATTCCGTTCTTTTGACCTCCATCATTTGAGGATCCGAGTCAATTTTTGTGAGTATTCTATCTATATGCTCGATCTCCAGATCAATGATGTCATCCATAATTCTTTGTGCATGCTGAACATGTTTTTCGAACTTTTCTAAATCAAAAACAGCATTTTCTGTAAAAGGCTGATCGACATAACTATAAAGGTTCAATGCCACCAGTCTACAACTATCGTAGGGACATAGTGGTATTTCACCACATGGATTGGTACTAACTGTTTGAAAGTGGAGGTCTTTATAGCAGTCCGGAATGGATTCTTGTATAATAGTATCCCAAAAGAGAATACCTGGTTCTGCAGATTTCCATGCATTATGTACAATTTTATTCCAAAGCTTCCGTGCATCAATGTCGACTATAGTGGTAGGATTTTCAAAAGGATATTGCTGACGGTACGTTTTTCCTGATTCGACGGCCTGCATAAATGCTTCATCAATTTTCACAGAAATATTCGCCCCTGTAATTTTGTCTCCTTCTAACTTCGCATCTATAAAATCTTCTGCATCTGGGTGCATAATAGAAATTGACAGCATCAATGCACCTCTTCTTCCGTCTTGAGCTACTTCTCTTGTAGAGTTAGAATATCTTTCCATGAATGGCACAATTCCAGTAGAAGTTAAAGCGCTATTTTGGACGCGACTTCCCTTAGGTCTGATATGCGAAAGGTCATGGCCTACACCTCCTCTTCGTTTCATCAGTTGTACTTGCTCTTCGTCGATTTTCATGATACCGCCATAGGAGTCTGCATCACCGCGAGTTCCTATGACGAAGCAATTAGACAATGAAGCTACCTGATAATTATTGCCAATACCTGCCATTGAACCTCCTTGGGGAATGACATATTTGAAGCCTTTTAATAAATTTAAAATTTCCTTTTTTGATAAAGGGTTTTCATATTTTTTCTCAATTCGGTGAATTTGAGTTGCCATTCTCAAATGCATTGCATCTGGAGTATCTTCATAACAGTTTCCTTCCGAATCCTTCAATGCGTATTTGTTCAACCAAACTGTGGCGGCCATTTCATCACCGTTAAAGTATTGTGTTGTTTTTTTGATGACGTCCTCCTTTGAAAAAGTTTCAACTTTTTTAGAATCAAAACTTATGGCGGATTGCTTATTTTGTGAAGTAGGTGTTTTGGCTATAAATTTCATTGTATTGACTATTTATTTTTGATGCGAGCAGCCGATAAAAGCATATGTAATAATAAGATAAAAAGACCTATATATCTAATATATTTATCCTAAAATAGGGCCACAAATAAAGCGTGAAAGCAAAGATTAAATGAAATTCAATGGATAAGAGAGCTTCTTTTAAAGTAGAACTTCATGACTACCTTATATAATTGATAATAGCAGCTCCTTCAGTAATATCAAGAGCAAGTTCGGTTACATTTTTTTCAGTGAGCATAACCTTGATGTCTGCTTTCAGCAATTTGTATTTATGGTGAATTGGACATGGGTTTTCATCAGAACAACTTTTGAGGCCAATCCCACATTTGTCCCAAATTCCTGGACCATCAATTAGTTCAACGATCTTGATTAACTTTAACTGTTTCGGTGACTTCTTGAATGAGAATCCTCCATTCGGACCTTTTATAGACTTCAATATGCCTCGCTTGACAAGATCCTGTAGAATTTTACTTAAAAAATGAGAAGGAATGTCCTGGGACGCTGCAATTTCCTTTAGGCCAACAGCTTTTACTTCTATGGTTTTTACCCCTAAATACAAGATAGCCTGAAGAGCGTATTGGCAAGTTTTAGAAAACATGAGTCAAATAAAGGCACCTTAGATACTATTTGCAAATATCTGATTGCAATAAAATGAATTTGATTTGTTCTCTCAAGAAAGTGGTTTGATTACCAAAGAGTCTTCCAACGTCTCAATGATTCCACGGTAAAATAGAAATAGGGTTATCATCATAAAGGTATGTCCAACATCATCGCGGTTAAACCACAAATGTAAATTGATATCCATGAGCCTAAATGGGAGTGCCAAGGTCATTGCCAAAATAGCCATGATGAAGAACCAAAGATGATTTTGTCCTTTGAAAATACCTATTGCACTTGCAGTGCCCAAAATAGCTACCAAACCTATACCTGTATGTACCATTACCCATTTGAAAGAAAAGTCCAAAAGAAGAAGTAGTAATGTTGTGATAAATTTTCCTTGTATGATAACACGAAGGGTACCACTATTTTCAGCTTTCGACGCTACTGCCATTTCAATGCATGATATGGCAACTACGGCTGCAATCCATCCAGGAATTTTACCCAAGATGCCGAGGTATCCAAAGAAAAGGTGGGAAAGCCCACCTAAAAATGTTGAGACAGCGAAAAACAAAAAGAAAGCCCTCCAATATTTCAAAAATGGAGAAGAATTCGCGCTATTTAGTTTCGAGAAGTACAAAAGTGCTTGTGCACAAAGAAGCCAATTCAGAATCAATGCCATTGGTTCCAATAGGGTCATTCCAAGAAAGTCAAAAGAAATTTTAGTCAAGATGAATGATTTGGAAAAAGGCGAAATTAATTAAAAGTTCCTTTAGAATCTAGTCAAATCAATTTTCTGAAAATACGTTTTTAAATAAAATGTTCTGGTTTACGCGAAGATCTTGATTCATTTTTGATAAACTAATCTCCAATCTCCACCTCATCGAGATTCAAAAACTCAATGTCATTATTATCACTAAGTGAGATGCCAATTACTGATTCATTGCTGATTTTGCCAGATAAGATTTCCTTCGACAATTGATTTAAAACAATTTTCTGCATCACTCTTTTTAAGGGTCTTGCACCAAACTGTGGATCAAAACCTAATTCACCCAATTTGTCTAAAACTTGGGGCGTAGCTTCTAGTTTGATGCCATTTTCAGCCAATCGTTTTTGGACAATTTTAAATTGAAATCCTACAATTTCACGAATGTTGTTTTTTGTCAATGGACGGAACATAATCGTTTCATCTACTCTATTCAAAAATTCAGGTCGTACCGATTGCTTCATCAATTCAAATACTTCTTTCTTCGTTTGATCGATTAATTCTTCAGCGTTCTTAGAATCCAATTTTGCAAAATTATCCTGAATCAAATGAGAGCCAATATTGGTCGTCATGATGATGATTGTATTTTTGAAATTAGCAACACGACCCTTATTATCTGTTAATCGACCATCATCAAGAACTTGAAGCAATATATTGAAAGCATCAGGGTGAGCCTTTTCTATTTCATCTAACAATACAACCGAATAAGGTCTTCTTCTGACAGCCTCTGTCAACTGACCACCTTCATCGTAACCTACATATCCCGGAGGTGCCCCAATCAGACGACTCACTGCGTGTCTTTCCTGGTACTCCGACATATCAATTCTCACCATGGCATTTTCATCATTAAAAAGGTAATCTGCTAGTGTTTTTGCCAATTCTGTTTTTCCGACACCCGTTGTACCCAAAAAAATAAATGAACCAATAGGACGTTGTGGATCATGTAGACCTGCCCTACTTCTACGCACAGCATCAGAAATGCTTTCAATTGCCTCATCTTGACCTGCTACTCTTTTTCCTAATTCATCTTCAAGATGCAATAATTTTTCTCGGTCACTTTGCAGCATTTTTTGAACTGGAATCCCTGTCCAACGAGCTACAACCTCAGCTATGTCTTCTCCATCTACTTCTTCTTTAAGCAATGAGCTTTCGCCCTGCATCTCTTGAAGCTTAACCTTGAAATCTTCCAGTCGTTTTTCAGCCTCAGTGACTTTACCGTATCGGATTTCAGCTACTAAACCAAAATCACCAGCGCGTTCTGCTTGTTCCGCTTCTGTCTTATAATTCTCAAGATTTTCTTTTTCTGTCTGTATACCTGTGATGACGGACTTTTCATTTTCCCATTTCGCTTTAAGATCATCTCTTTTGGCAGATAAATCCGAGAGTTCACGTGAAAGAATTTTTTCACGCTCTTTATTTTTTTCTCTTCGGATTGCCGCACGCTCTATTTCCAATTGCATGATTCTTCTATTGAATTCATCAAGCGCTTCGGGTACAGAATCGATTTCAATCCGCAACTTGGCAGCAGCTTCATCCATCAAATCAATGGCTTTGTCAGGTAAATGTCGATCTGAGATGTATCTGCTTGATAATTCAACAGCTGAAATGACTGCATCATCTTTAATTCGCACCCCATGATGGACTTCATATTTGTCCTTAATACCTCTTAATATAGAAATAGAATCTGCTTCATCTGGCTCATCAACCAATACGGTCTGGAACCGACGCTCTAGCGCTTTGTCCTTCTCAATGTATTTTTGATATTCCTTTAAAGTAGTTGCTCCGATTGCATGTAGTTCTCCTCGCGCCAAGGCAGGTTTTAATAAATTAGCAGCATCCATGGCACTTTCACCACCTCCTCCAGCACCTACAAGTGTGTGAATTTCATCGATAAACAAAATGATTTCTCCTGCAGAATCAGTCACCTCTTTGATAACCGCTTTCAATCTCTCTTCAAACTCTCCTTTAAATTTGGCACCTGCTACCAGCATGCCCATGTCCAAAGAGTATAATGTTTTATTTTTCAGATTTTCAGGCACATCTCCATCTACAATTCGCTGTGCCATACCTTCAATGATTGCGGTTTTACCAACACCAGGTTCTCCTACCAGCATTGGGTTGTTTTTTGTCCTTCTTGACAATATTTGCAATACTCTTCTTACTTCTTCATCACGACCAATCACAGGATCAATTTTACCATCTTTGGCAAGTTGATTTAGGTTTTTTGAATAACGATCGAGAGATTGGTAATTGCTTTCAGCACCCTGACTATTTACTTTGGACCCACCTCTGAGTTCGGTGATCGCAGCCTCTAGATCTTTTTGATTGAAACCTAATTCTTTTAGAAGTTTAGCTGCTTTGTCCTTACCATCAAGTATTCCTAGGATCAAATGTTCAATAGCTACAAACTCATCTCCATTTTTTTTAGCAATTGATTCTGCTTTAGAAAGAGCAGCAGCAGATTCATTAGACAAATAGGGTTGCTGACCGGAAACTTTTGCATATCCATTGATAACAGCATCTAACCTTTCAATCAATTGATTTTTGGCGACACCTATTTTTTTCATAATGAATCCAATGACGTTTTCATCATTTTCCAATATCACCTTTAATAAATGTGCAGGCTCAATCATTTGTTGGCCATTGGCTTTTACAAATTCCCCCGAATGATTGATAACCTCCTGGGATTTGATTGTATATTGATTGAAATTCATAATTCTTTCTTTTTTACGTGCTTGTCAGTTCGTTCGAGAAAATAGTTATCTGATGTGAATCAAACCTCGTTCCAACTTCTAAACACATGTAAATCAAGACAATATGGCTTAAAAAGACGGTTCGGTTCTCAATAACAAGACATAATGTCCTGAATTTTCACACAATTCCCAATTTGATATATGGCCAATGATGAGAATAACAAAATCTAAAATTCTAAATTTAGAAGAAGTTATGGAGGGTTGGTTGAATTTCTTTCTTTTATCTTTTCATTTTAAATTTTTACAATTGTAAAATGACCAAAAACCATCGTAGAAAATTTATAAAAACTGCTGGTATCGTCACTGCAACAGGTGCCTCCGGAATTCTTTCATCTTGTTTGAAAAAAGAGGGAACATCTGAAATCTCCAATATTAATTTCAATAAAAAATTTAAATGGAAAATGGCTACCACTTGGCCTCCAAATTTTCCAGTTCTAGGTGAAGGGTGTAATCTGTTGGCTCAATGGGTGAAAGAAATGAGCGGTGGAAGATTAACTATCGATGTGTATGGAGGAGGCGAATTGATTCCATCTCTTGAATGCTTTGATGCAGCAAGTCATGGTGCAGTTGAAATGGCCAGTGGCTCAGGGTATTATTGGGCAGGCAAAGTCCCTGCTGCACAATTCTTTTCAACGGTTCCTTTTGGATTAACAGCTCAACAAATTAGTGCCTGGATATTGAATGGTGGAGGGCTTAAACTATGGGAAGAAATATATGAGCCTTTCAACTTGATTCCTTTACCTGGAGGTAACACAGGTCAGCAAGCAGGAGGGTGGTACAACAAGGAAATCAATTCCATAGATGATTATCAAGGATTGAAAATAAGAATGCCAGGCATTGGAGGCAAAATTATAAATAAAGTAGGTGGTACTTCTGTTCTTGTAGCTGGGGGTGAACTTTTTACTAATTTGGAAAGAGGTGTAATTGATGCCACCGAATGGATCGGCCCTTATCATGATTATAAAATGGGATTTCATCGTGTCGCCAAACACTACTATTTTCCTGGGTGGCATGAGCTGGGAACGGTACTTGAAATGACCATGAATAAAGATAAGTTCATGGAGTTGCCACGAGATTTACAGGAAATTCTGATCACGGCAAATCACCGTTTGAACCAATGGATGTTATTGGAATTTGAAACACAAAATGCAATTTATCTTCAAAAAATGATTGAAGAGGGAGTTGACATTCGTCAATTTCCATTGGAAGTTTTGAATGAAATGAAGCGAGTTTCCAAAGAAGTCGTTCAAGAATTAGTGGAATCAGATGCACAAAGCAAAAAGATTTTTGACCATTATTCGGCTTTTGAGAAAAAAGCGAGGCGTTGGAATGAGGTAAGTACAAAAAATGTTTAGAAATTTGGGGTATGGCTAAAAAGTTCACATGTATTTGTATTGATGATGATTGGATATACAATGAAATCATGGAGAAGTACATTTCTGAAATTGATTTTTTAGAATTAGTTGGGACATATGACAGACCTATAGATGGAGTTGTAGCCATAGATAAACATAAACCAGATTTAATTTTTTTGGATGTTGAAATGCCTCAAATTAATGCATTCGATACCATCGAAGCACTAGAGGAGCTTCCCGTAATAGTAGTACTTTCATCTCATTGGGAACACGAAGAAAAATTGCTGGCTATGGGTGTTAAGAAATTTGTTATGAAGCCCATTAAAAATGTGGATCACTTAGCAGCGATTGCTCGAGAAGTGTTGAAGATAGAAAAGTAGGTCAATTGAAGATTATTTAAGGATTCTGAAAAAAGAAAGCCATTTATCGTTAGATAAATGGCTTCTACTTGTGGGCGCTGAGGGATTCGAACCCCCGACCCCCTCGGTGTAAACGAGGTGCTCTGAACCAGCTGAGCTAAGCGCCCCTTATTTGGGTGTGCAAAAATAGAAATTGGTTTATTATTTGCAAAGGGATGACCTTTTATTTTAATACTATTTCAATTTTATTTTCAAAAGGTACTCTAACTGATCGCTACTTTTAAATAATCGTTGAAAGCTAATGCTTTTTTATAGGTGGTCAATGCTTCTTTGATAAATCCATCCGATGTAACTTCTTTGTCCTTGAATTCCTTTAATACATAAAAACTTTTTAACCGTAGCAATTCAATATTTGGATGGTCTTTGGGATAACCTTTTGGAGCGGTCTTCAAAGCATCTCCTTGAATCGAACCAAATGTATCTTTGAAATCTTTTGATTGAATTAATTTATTTATAGCATCAGGGTTATAATCAATCTCTTGTCTGATCGCAGCTAGTTTGTCTGGTTGGGGCATGTACATGCCACCTCCTACAAAATTGAAGTCTTCTGCTAAATGTATGTAGTAACCGGTCCCTTCCGATTTTTTTCCATCTGCACCCATAAGGGCACCAAAGTTAGTTTTGTAAGGAGTTTTGTCTTTACTAAATCGAATATCTCGATTGATTCGAAATACACATTTCTTGGCATCAACATCGGTAAGATCAGCATCAAATTTTGCTATGCCATCGATAATTTCTTGTGTCAATTCTATAAATGTCTTTCTACAAGCTTCATAAGTTTTCCTGTTTTCATCAAACCATTCTTTAGAATTGTTGGATTTTAATTCTTTAAGAAAATTGAGGGTTGGTTTTAAGTCCATAATTCTTTCGCTTCGGTAAGTTTTTCCATTTGTACACTCCGTGATCCTTTGATTAAAACGGTCGTTCCAGAAAATGGTTTTTTACCTAAAAATTTAATTAAGTCATCTACATTTTCAAAACATGAATCCTTGTTGTCTGTAGCAATAATGAATTCATTACCCACCCAAAAAGTGGTATTTACACCTAACTGATCAGCAAGACGAACAATCTTTTTATGTTCTTCCAAGCTATACTCGCCCAGTTCTTTCATTTCTCCGAGCAAAGCAATTTTCTTTTCACCTTTCATCTGAACCAAGTTCTCTAGAGCGGCTTCCATGCTGGAAGGATTAGCATTATATGCGTCCAATACAACCTTATTACTTCCAATTTCGAGAATTTCAGATCGGTTGTTGTCAGGCACATATCGATCGATTGGTTCGTATAAGTTATCCACTTCGAAAAACTGGCTTATCGTGATTGCCGCAGAGATATTCATGAAATTGTAGGCGCCAATCAACTGAGTAGCATGCTCCTCTTCCATTAAATCTTTGTAATTGACATAAGGATCTGCGACCACTAATTGACAAGTTTTATTTGGGTATAAAATGGCATTTGAAAATCGCTTGGCCATATTATGCAACACTTCATCCTCTGTATTAATGAACACAACACCATCAGTTTTTCTTAAGTAATCAAACAGTTCACTTTTAGCTCTTATAAGATTTTCTCGACCTCCAAATTCTCCCAAATGAGCGCTTCCGATGTTCGTGATCATGCCATGAGTGGGTTTCGCTAGTTGACATAATTCAGCGATATCACCTAAATGGTTAGCCCCCATTTCTATAATAGCAAAATCAGTATTTTTTGACATGGCCAACAAAGTCAATGGTACACCAATATGATTGTTGAGATTTCCTTTCGTGAAATGGACCTTAAATTTTGAGGATAGAATTCGAGCAAGAAGTTCCTTAGTAGTTGTTTTTCCATTTGAACCTGTAATCCCTAGAATCGGGATTTCAAATTGATCTCTATGATGAGTGGAAAGTTCTTGCAAAGCCTTCAATACATCACGTACCAACAAATATTTATCACCACCATCAAATGCCTCTTTATCAATGATAGCAAAAGAAGCACCCATATCTAATGCTTTTTCCGCGTATGCATTACCATTGAAGTTAGGCCCTTTAAGTGCAAAGAAAAGTTGGCCTTTTTTTAAAGTTCGTGTATCAGTACAAACCCCTGTACTTTGAAGAAAAATTTTGTAAAGATCAGCAGTAGATTTTGACAATTTTATTGGTTTTGTTTGTCTGAAGAATACAAATATATTGATTCGTCTTACGATTGAAACACGAAATATACATTCGAATCGTTAGTTTGCCATTGGATTAAGTGACTATCTCATATGAGGCACAATTTTGTCTTTATTTTTTTGCTGTTTTTAGTGTTTTCGCTTCCTGTAAAGGCACAATTTCAGTTAGAATTTTCTTTTCCTGAGTATACCAGAAATGGTGTGAACTATGCTCGTGCTTTCAACGGAGGATTGAATAGTCCGCAATATCAGGATTTGGATTTTGACTTTGATGGGGATTTAGATTTGGTGGTGTTTGAACGTTCTTCAGATATGATTTTGTGTTTTGAAAATAAGGGCGATGATTATGTCTTCAAACCAATTTTTAGTTCTTTTTTCCCTCAGGACATACAGCATTGGATGGTCTTGGCTGACTATGATTGTGATGGGAAAAATGACTTATTCACTTATTCCACTTCAGGTGTTAGAGTTTTTCAGAATGTAAGCACAAATAATACTTTGGCATGGGAATTAATTGCTGATCCATTGCTCACGGAGGGATTATCTGGTCCCGTCAATATTTTATTTAACCCTAGTGATATCCCTTCAATTGAGGATCAGGACCAAGACGGAGATTTGGATTTTCTTTTCTTCAATTTCACGGATGGTGATCACATAGAATTTCATAAAAACATTTCTATAGAACAAACGGGAAGTTGTGGCCTTGAACTAGTTCGTGAATCCCTTCAGTACGGTGAAATTGATGTGTGTGAATGCGATGAATTTTCCTTTCAAGGAGAATCATGCCATGATCGGTCTAAAACCTTGCATGTAGCGGGAAAAGCTTTGTTGTCATACGACCATCTTAGCAATAGTGCTTTAGACTTAGTGATCAGTCAAGAAGAGTGTCCAAATCTGAGTTTTTTATCTAACTCTGGGAATCCAAAAGATCCAATTTTTGAATCTTCGACTAACACTTTTCCAACATTTAGTGGCCCTATTGAGATGCCGACGTTCCCTGCTGCATACTATTTGGATGTTACATTTGATGGTCAAAAAGATCTCATTGTAGCACAAAACGTGCGAGAAAATCATCATAATTCCGTCGATTTCAAAAACTCAAGTTTGCTTTTTAGTAATCATGGAGAAAACGAATTTGTAAGCAATGGCCCTTTTTTACAAGACGAAATGATTGACGTTGGTGCTATTGTATATCCTTCTTTTGCTGACATTAACGGGGATGGAGTAGATGACCTAGTCTTATCAAATGAGGAAGGGAACTTGACTTGCTTTCTTCAAACAGCCTATGGATTTGAGTTTTATTCAGAGGATCTATTTAATTTTTCTTATTTGGGTTTTGTTGAATTGAAAGTTCAATTTATTGAATTAAATGATGATGATAAAATGGATATGGCTATTGGTGTTCATACACATATCGGTCACGTCAATTTCTTCTATTATTTTTTAAACAAAAGTGAAAATGGTGGAATAGAGATAGACATAAATGACCCTCAAAGTTTTAATTACACGCTCGATCGCACGGACGATTTTTTTCTTCATGACATGGACAATGATGGTTCAATTGATTTGCTAGTAGCAAATGTATTCGGAGAATTGAATTATTATCGAAACGAAGGGATGGGTTATAATTTTGTTTTAGCAACAATGAATGTGCTCGAAACGGAACAAACCGCTGAGAACTCGAATTTATCGATTTCCTTAGGAGACTTAAATTCAGATGGAAAAAGTGATTTGATAACTACGCGAAGAAACGGTATTACAGGGGTTTATTTTGATTTTCCAACGAATACAACAGAATTCCAAGAAGATCTAATCTATTATGAGAGCAATTACGAAAATGAAACAACCCATTTTGGGAGAAAATCAAAACCTGCCGTAGGTCATTATTTTGGGAATCAAGTAATTACAATTGGCACACTTCAGGGGGGCATTTTTATGCTCAATACAAGACAGGTTTCAAATGAATCAGAAGTATTTCTTGATGCCTTTCCCAACCCTTCAATTAATAATACAATAAATTTCAAATTGTCTGAAGGTATGGGTCAACTTCAAATTTTAGATTTATCAGGTCGCCCAGTCTCAAGTGCTTTCGAAGTGGGTTACAACTCGATGCTTACTTTGGATTTATCATTTTTAACGCCAGGGCTCTATATTGCTAGCGTATTGACACAAGGGAATTCAGTTTCTCAACGAATTAAAATTATTGGGGATTAAATGTCAATGAATCGGCGTCTTTTAAGAAAGGCAATTTTTTTCTGAATTCGTCTAAAGCAGATTTTGATAGATTTTGAATAATGAAGCCTTCTTCCTTATTCAAAAAAGACAATTCTTTTCCTTCATAACTATAAACACTGCTATGCCCAGTATATTCATGCCCTGAACCATCAATACCTACTCGATTGACTCCAGCAACGTAGGATTGGTTTTCTATCGCTCTAGCCTTAAGCAAAGCATCCCATGCATCGATACGCGGTTTAGGCCAATTCGCAACATAGATTAGTAAGTCATATTCAGGTTGGTCATCAGAAGATTTTACGTGATTCCTTGACCAGGCAGGAAACCTTAGGTCGTAACAAATCATAGGACATATTTTCCAGCCTTTGAATTCTACTATGTTTCTATTAGAAGAAGGAGTGAGTTTAATTTCAATCTCTGATAAATTAAAAAGATGTCGTTTGTCATTCGATTCAATAGAGCCGTCTGGTTTGGCTAGTAAGAATCGGTTATAAAGCTTTCCTCCTTCGTTGACCAAATAGCTACCACCGATCATCGCCTTTTTTTGACGGGCCATTTGCAACATCCACTTTTGGGTTTTCAGACCAGGGACCTCTGCAATTAATTTGAGATTACTAGAAAATCCAGCATTGAAAGTCTCAGGAAGTAAAATGAGATCAACAGACTCTTCTAACTCCCATATTTTTTCCTCGAACATGGCGAGATTAGCGTCTACCTTCTCCCAATGAATGTCAGATTGGATGATGGCAAGCGTTAGATCAGACATAATAGTTATTTTTTTGGGATTCTGATTTTGTAATCAGCATCACATTTCCCTTTCGAAATGTTATTGAGTTTTCCTTTAAGAATTCTTCTCTTGAAGGGAGTTAAATGATCTGTAAAAAGAATGCCTTCAATATGATCATATTCATGTTGAATAATTCTGGCTTTCATTCCATCAAATTCATGTTCATGCTCCTCGAAGTTCTCATCAAGATAATTGATTCGAAGTTTAGGTGGACGCATTACATCTTCACGAATTCCAGGAATACTTAAGCAACCTTCTTCAAAAGCCCACTCCTTACCTTCTTCCCAGATTATTTCGGGGTTGATAAAAACTTTTTTGAAATCACCCATGTCCTCTTCTTCTTCCAAAGGACTACCGTCCACTATGAACATTCTGAAGGATTTGCCAATTTGAGGTGCCGCAAGACCAATACCATTGGCCTCATACATGGTCTCGAACATGTCATTTACAAATTCTTTGATGTCAAAGTCCCCTTCTTCGATATCATCTGCTGGTTTTTTGAGAACAGGGTCTCCAAATACGACAATTGGGTAAATCATACTTTGCTTTCTAAATAGGATTGTAAGATGATGGTGGCGCTTAATTTATCGACATTTTCTTTTTTGCGTCGTTCACTTTTTCTCATGCCTCCAGAGACCATGGCTTGAACAGCCATTTTGCTGGTAAACCGTTCATCTACCTGGTGAATTTTATGACCAGGAAACTCCTTTTGAAGCAAATTTATAAAAGACCTCACAGAAGCGGTACTGTCTGTGTCATTATTCATCAGGTTTTTCGGCATACCAATGACAAACTCCTCTATGTTTTCATCTCGATGGTAATCTTGAAGGTATTTGATGGCTGTATGAGTTGGAATAGTTTCTAATGGGGTAGCAATAATCTGTAGGGGGTCGGTTACTGCTAGGCCAGTTCTTTTTGTTCCAAAGTCAATGGCCAATAATCTACCCATTTAGTTAAGGCCTAGTTTCGAGGACATTAAAAGACGTGCTTTCTTTTCCAAGCTTAATGCTTTAGGAAAAAGTATATCGTTTTCAATATTGGCGTGCTTTATCAATTCCTCATCGAATTTGTGAAGTTCTTTATAGACAACTCGCAATTGAGGGTCTACTATTTTGTCTAGATCATATTGATTAGTAATACCACGAATACCCTTCATATCATGATCAGAATCATTGTGATGTAAGGCAAATTCTTGAATAGAAAAATCATCTAGCTTGTTAGCTAGTTTTTGTGGCTTTTCTTGACCATTTACAATATGCTCAAGATCACAAACATAAGTGAAAAGTCTATCCTCTTCTTCATGAATATGATGGATAAAGTCTTCCACAAACATGGGCAATATCACTTTCAAGTCGTGCGCCAATTCTTGTTTGTGGTTCTTATCTAATTCTTCTATTTTTTTTAGAATGTAGGGTAATGTATCCTTAATAAAAATTTGATGAGAATGTTTCAAGTATTCTACTATCAAACGAACTGGATAATTTCGAAGGTCTAAATATTCTGGCGCTCTTCTGCTACTGGATTGCTCTAGAATCGCAATCAGTTTTTCTTCATCAATGGCATTTTCTTGACATACCTGAGTAAGTGTTTTGTGTCTTTCTTCATAGAATTTCACACCAAAATAATCGAGTACTTTAGCATAAACGAAATTTTCATTAACTAGAAGTTCTAAAGACTTTTCACCCATGACAATAAATTGAAGATAACAAATATAGAAAATACAATTTTGCCTAAGCAATAATTTTAAGAGAAAGAAGCCTAACAGACAATTCTATTAAAGAAGAGAATCAATTATTTTACTAATTGACATATCTTCAGCTTCTGCCTTGAAGTTTCGGACTATTCTATGGCGAAGTACAGCTTCTGCAATTTGTTTGACATCTTCTATGTCAGGAGAATATTTTCCATTGAGGATGGCGTTGCATTTTGCACCCTTGATTAAGAATTGAGAGGCACGTGGCCCAGCACCCCATTCAAGGTACTTTTTCGCGATATCGGCAGCTCTATCCGAATCTGGGCGTGTCTTATGTACTAGATTGACTGCATATTCAATTACATTATCAGCAACTGGGACCTTATTGATTAGTGCTTGAAAAATTTCAATCTGTTTTCCGTCTAATATTGCTTTGATATCTTTCGCCCCATTCTCAACATTGTTTTTCACAATATCCAATTCCGACTCGTAAGACGGGTAATCCAAATTAATCATGAACATGAATCGATCCAATTGAGCTTCTGGGAGCGGGTATGTTCCTTCTTGTTCAATAGGGTTTTGAGTAGCCAAAACAAAGAAAGGCTTTTCAATTTTCCATTGTTTGCCTGCAACAGTAACTGAATACTCTTGCATTGACTCAAGTAGAGCAGCCTGAGTTTTAGGGGGTGTTCGGTTAATTTCATCTGCTAAAATGATATTAGAAAAAATGGCACCTTTGATGAATTGGAAATTCCGATCCTTGTCCAAAGTTTCAGCCCCTAGAATATCCGAAGGCATCAAGTCTGGTGTGAACTGAATTCTATTGAAATTTAAATGCAGAGCACTTGATAAAGTTCGTATCAAAAGTGTTTTTGCTAATCCTGGAACACCCACTAGTAGGGCGTGACCTTCGCAGAATATAGAAGTTAAAAGAAGCCGGACAACATCTTCTTGTCCAACGATTACTTTGGAGATTTCTTTTCGAAGATCTTTATATGCTTGGTGTAGCTGATCGGCAGCTTCTACGTCGTTCTTAGGTTCACTCATGGATTAATTCTTCAATATTTCGCAATGGTCATAGTCTTCGTCAATATTTATATAGACTTCTTTCCGCGCATCCACAAACCATTCTGACATGATAGAATTCCGTTTATTCGCTAAAGTAGCAGCCTTTAGTTTTTGGTAATCCTGCATTAGATTGGCTTGATGAGGTGCTATTCGATCTTGATAATAAATTATTCTGACCGCATCTGTCCCGTCTCTTTGTTTAAATTCCATGGGAGGCGTAATACTTCCAATATCCATTGTATCTATTGTAAAGAATAACGCCGGGTCAAGCTGTTCTACTGACATTTTCATTGCCCCATTCGCATCACTGAAGAAACCACCATTGCCACTAGTTTCACCGTCATCGGAGTATTCTTTTGCAGTATATTCAAATTCAATACTGTCTGAGATGATCAACGAACGTAGACTATCTAAATAATCTTTAGTATCCTGAATATCTGAGATAGTTGGCGCAGGAATGATTAAGATATGCCTTGAATCGTACGTATTTCCTCTTCGTTCAATTAACTGAATGATATGAAAACCAAACTGAGTCTCTACTGGTTCACTGATCTCTCCCGGTTCAAGGGAAAGTGCTGTTGCTTCAAACTCTGGAGCTAATTCCCCACGTTTAAAAAACCCTAATCGGCCTCCTGTTCCACGTGATCCAGGATCCATTGAATATTTCCCAGCTAATGCGCCAAAATCTTCACCATCAAGAATCCTTAATCTGATGTTCGCCAGCTGATCACTGATTTGTTCTTTTCTTATATCATTGACCGTAGGTACTTTTACTATTTGCCCTATCGTTACTTCCGTTGAAAAATACGGAAGACTGTCACTTGGAATTTCATTAAAGAATCTAGCAACTTCTGCTGGGGTGGTTTTTACTGTAGAACTGATCTCTCCTTGCATTTTTTGAATGACCATTTGCTCTTTGATGTCGTCGAAAAGTTCCGCTCTGAATTCTGCAACCGTTTTGTTATATATTTCCTCCAGTTTTTCTTCTGATCCGATTTGCTGAATGAAATAGGACATTCTTTGATCCAAATTCATTTCAACCTGCGCATCAAGGACCATTATTGAATCGATTTCTGCCTTAGCAACCATTAATTTATTAATCACCAGACTTTCTAAAATTTGGCATTTTGGATCACCTTTCATTATTTCTCCGCGTGATAGATATTCTAAATATGATCGCTCTAGTTCTGATTTTAATACAATGTAATCATCGACTTTGGCAATTATTTTGTCAATGACTACATCCGTGTTTTGTTGACCATAAGTGGTCCTAGCACTTAGTACTATCAAAAGCACTAAAATTCCTCTACTAATAAATTTCAAAATCATTATTCTGTGTTGCTGATTTGAAGATATCGTCTTCAAGCTGTTTTCTCAATTCAATTTTCTTTTTGTTAATCAAGATATTTTCAATGTCGTCTTTTATGTATTCCAGAGGAGATATCTGATCGGAAATTTTGTAGTCTAATAGTCGAATGAAGTAATAATTTTGTTCATCGGACATTTCTACATAGCTGTTATTCTTTAAAAATGTAACCTTGTCTTGAATGTTAGCCATGGGTGTATTGGCAATGACTTCATCAAAATTGAGCCACAATTCTGACTCAAGACTAGATTTTGATGCAAATCTATAACAATATGACTGTATTTCTTCTAAGTTGGTATTTGGATACGACCTTATGATTTTCCTAAAATTGTCAATCTGTGGAGCTTCTACTGGGACCTTTGCAAAAAGGCAACGTATGATGTTTTGGCGAAGAATGAAATTTTCGAATTTCTCATTGTAATAATTAGAGATTTCTTCTTCCGTTATTTCTCTATTCAATCTTTGATTAATATAATATTTTTCAAATTCATGGACCATCAATGCATATCGATAATCTAAAACCTTTCTCTCAATATTAGCTTCATCAAACTCCAGTTCAGTGTAAGCTCTTTCAATCATTAGTTGTTTTTTGATCCAGGTATCAACGTACTTCCCAACCAATATGGTGCTGTCTTTTAAGGTTGTTTCAGTGGGCACTAAACCTGTAATATCATCTTTATACAGATAGATATCATTAACACGTGCGACTGGGGTTCGCTCATCGGACTTTGTATCCTCTAATGGCGCATAAATTTTATCGCAACTTTCAAAAATGGATAAAACGCCAAATAAAAAAAATGTAACTCTATTCAAAGCTTGAAATATATTTTTTGAGAACGGGCTTTATAACTTTTACAGGATATTTTTTCTTTAATTCCTTGATCCATTTTTCTTCAAGTGATTTTTGATAATCAGAGATGACAGTTCCTTTTATGGAGTCTAAATCTTTATACCCTTTACTTACAATTTCATTTATTGACCAAATTGTGACATAGTCCTCGGACTTTTCAATATGGTTTCCTTTTTCCCAATGATTGTTGATAAATTCATTATCTTCTTTGAAGACCGTCACTTCTTCAACTTGCAAAGTTAATGGTTCCTTTGAATTGTAAAGGCTATCAAGTTGCTTATTAGAAAGTGACAATTGGTTTATTAAACTACTCAAAAGAGAAGTATCTGATAATACTATTTTTCGTCCTTTCAAATGAGGTCCTATAGGGTAATCTGACTTATTTTTTTCATAAAATGTTGCTATTCCTGTAGTGTCTTTGATCGCTTTATTCCAAACTTTTTCTTCCATTAGATTGAATAATAAAATGCCACTCCTGTATTCATCAGCTATCATTTGATATTCCAGATTATTGTTGGTTATATATTCTTTTTCATAATCAAAAATGCTTTTTTCTTCAAATCGGTTGTACAGATAGCTAACATAATCTGGTAAGGGAGTAGTTTTTCTTTTCTTTTGGTTTTTAAGAACATAAGACCAAAAGTCGCCTGTACGATAAATTTTATCATTCAATGAAAAGACTGGCTTTTCTGCTTCCGCAATTAAAGTGTCATATTGCCACAGGCCTTGAATCAGTGTAGAATCTACCGCTTCAAGTGCCGCCTGATATCCGACTGAATCTAATTCGTATTGATTCTTTTCTTTTATCAGTTTTAGTGCTGTCGTTTTTTTAATAGATGTTCGGCTGTCCTTGGCAATTCTTTTTTCAATATCCGCTCTTTTTTCTTCCAATGTAGGTCTTGGCTTTTTACCCAATAATTTAATAATGTGCCAGCCAAACCTTGTTTTAACCGGTTTAGAAATACTTCCAATTGAATCAAGATCAAATGTTGCATCTTCAAATTCTGGCACCAGTTGTCCAGTTCCAAACCATTTTAATTCACCTCTTTTTGACGAAGTATTTTTGTCATCAGAGTATAATTTGCAAAGCTCATCCCAATCTTTTCCTTCTTGAAGGGATTGATAAATGGATTGTATTTTTTTTGCTGATTTTTCTTGAGAGGTACTATCGGAGCTATATCGAACCATAATATGGGCAGCTTTGGCTTGTCCACGTGCAGGTCTTTTATCATCAATTCTAAGAACATGATAGCCAAATCGTGTTTTAAAAGGGCCTACGATTTCACCTATTTCAGCATTGTAGGCAGCGTTTTCGAAAGGATAGACCATTTGCATTGCAGTAAAATAACCAAGATAACCACCGTTATTCGCAGCACTTTTATCTTCAGAATATTTTTTGGCCAGTTCACTTAGATCTTCTCCACTTTCAGCTCTTTTTTTATACTCTAAAGCTTTATTGTAAGCAATAAGCGTGTCTTCTGGGGTGTTAGAGGCCTTTGGGGCAATCAACAAATGAGTACCTGAAACCTCAACTTGAAGCCGCTCATATGCTTCTAAAATCAAGTTTTCATTGGCAATAGAAGTACTTAGAAAAGGTTCCAATAATTGATTCTGGTAACCTGAAAACTCCTCAATGAAAGCTGGATCTTTATCCATTTTAAGTGTGATTGCTTCCTTTACTTTCAGTTTGAAATTAATAAATAGTGATAAATATTCATTAACGGCAGATTTTGCTTCGATAGCAGAGGGACGGTCTGTATTTTTTAAGAAATAATAGTCAAATTCATCCATTGAAAAATTTGAATCTCCCATAGTGATTAAGGTGACTTCATCTACCTCTTTTTTTTGGGAAAGCCCAGCTTCTACTACTAAGCTTAATACCATAGCGGTGCATAGCACCCTTGTTATTCTCATACGTTTTTATCGAATTTTTTAGTCATACAGCAAACATTGCGAGATTTTTCGCATTTAAACTCAACATGATCCATTATTTTTTTGACGAGCATCATCCCTAAACCACCTTTTCTCTTCGTCTTGATGATTTCAGTGATATTGGGTTCTTTATATTCAGAATAGTTAAAGCCTAAACCATGATCAACAATTTCAAAACGAATATTGTTTCCTTCATTCTCTACAAAAAGCTCTAGCTTTTCTTCTGGGTTACTCTTGTTTGAATGGATAATTAGATTCGCACATACCTCATCTACAGCAAGTATTACTTTCCTTGCTTCGCTTTCTGGAAATCCAATGTCATGGAGAACTTCCGTCACGAAGTGTCGGATTTCCTGAAGTTTTTCCCTTCTACACGATGTGCTAAAATTGTGTGTCATTTTAAAAAGGCCAACGCCTCGTCTTTGTCTTTTTTAATCACCATTAATTGATCTAGTCCAAGAATTTCGAATACTTCAAAAACTTTTTCTTTCATTCCAAAAATGACTAATCCAATATTCTTATTCTCTAAATCTTGAAGTATGGACATAAATACACCTAAACCAGCAGAAGAGATGTATTCAAGTTCTGACAAATTCACTATGATTTTCTGCTCATCTTCCATTGCTTGATGTAAAGCAGTATCAAGATGAATAGAAGAAGAAGCATCTACTTCACCACCTACCATCAATTCATAATAGCCTTCTTCAGTATTTATATTAGAATCAATATTTATCATTTCATTTAAATTTTACAATAAGTAAAGTGTAATCGTCTTCTAGGTTTTCTTTTCCACAATAATCATAAAGGTCATTGATCACACCTTTTTGAATATTCTCAGGTGTTTGGTCGGTGAGTTTTTTCAGAGACTCTAGAAGTCGATTAGAGCCATATTGTTCTTTGTCATTATTGCAAGCTTCAGTGACACCATCGGTATATAACATGAGTATGTCACCAGGGCTATAATCGAACTCGTTGACTTGTACGTATTTGTGGAAGTTAGAGTTTCTTAGAATTCCTAAACCGAGTCCTTTGTTTTTAAAGTATGAAGCTTCCTTGTTCTTTTTACTATAATAAAGTGATGGGCAATGTCCCGCTCTAGCAAAATGGACTTGTTTTGATCGACCGTCAATTATAAAGTAGGAAACAGTAATGAATGAGGTGCTTTCTAAACATTGACTCAAGGAATTATTGGCATAAACCATGAATTGTTTAGGGTCAAGATCTAATTGAACTAAACTCTGAAAAATACCTTTCATTTGGGCCATGTGAAACGCAGCAGATGTGCCTTTTCCAGAAACATCTCCAATCACCAATACCGTTCTATGCTCATCTATTGTGAAATAGTCATAGTAATCTCCTCCTACTTCATCAGCTGCCTGAGTAAATGCATGAATATCGAAAGCTTCATTTTTTGCAATATTCACCGGCAATAATTTCTTTTGCACTCGATTGGCTATCTTCAATTCCTCTTTGTATCGTTCATTGTTGATGGCCTCAGTCAAAAGGCGGAAATTTTCTATCGAGATACTCGCTTGATTGACGAACGTATCAATAATATCAATCATTTCTTTGTTGAAACCATCGTCTACATCTTTGAGTAAAGTCAAAGTGCCAATCTTAATATTTTTGACCGTTACAGGAAATTGTAAGACAGATCTATAACTGACATTCTTAATATTAGCTGAAATTTTGAGTGCTTGGGGGTTTAAGTCAAAATCGGAATTCAGTATTTTTTTAGATCTACTACTTTCAACCGCTTTGACAATAGTAGGGATTTCCTCTTCCTCCATTTCATGAGCTAATGTCAGTTTGACTTTATTGTTAGGATCATCGATTTCAAGCCAAGCCCCATCCGAGTACACGGCGCTAGAGGCGCTTTCGAGCAGTATTTCATATACTCTTTCTTCGCTCTCACCTGCTGGAATAGACTGACTTAAACGTTGAAAACTCACGGCTTCTTCTAATTTTCTTTCAAAAACGGAAGTCGTTGGAAGGTTGAATAAAATGACCAAAAATGAGATGACTGCATAAATTGTGATAAAAGTTATTAGCGATAGAATGAACACACTATCGAGAAGATCTCTGATAAGTACCGTTTTATCAGAGTAGAACATAAGCGTCTTGAAAAAATACCAGACGTAAATAATGACCAATAAAATAAATAGCAGACTGCGCCATTTTTGCTTAAAATTTAGATAGGCAATCCATTTTAGATTAAAGGCTAGGACCAAGCCTACCAAAGCTAAAATTGAATAAATCACTAAAAACGCAGGATCTTGATAATTGAAAGAAAAAAGATCAAAAACCAAAGTGCCTAGCAATGCATATTCATAAAGCTGCCAAATGGCCAAAAGTGACTTTGACTTTTGATAAAGAATGAGGCGTTTCCAAACGACAAAAGTGGATACCAGAAAACCAACGATTAAACCAACGTTGATATGGTAAAAGAAATTGATAATGATGCTATTTTCCGTGATCTTATGACCACCTAGAGCATTGAAGAAAAATTCAAGGATTAAAGTAACGAGGGTAGCAATAAGGCCAAACACGAATACCCGCCATAATAAGTCTACAAAATTGACACTCTCGGCTTTATCAATATTGTATCGATAATACATGATAATCGATATAATGAATAAAGCGAGAAGAGCGTTGGGTACAAATCCAGCTACTCCAAATTCAATGTCGTGATTGTCACTGAATAGGGCTAGTAGGTCAACTATCGTCAGAAGTGACCAAAATATGGTGCCGAAAATGACACTCAGCCTAATGATGCCCCTTTTTGATAGCATTAATGTAGAATTGCTTCAGTGGGCAATTTAGTAATTATTAATAAATGAAAACACCCTTCTGTTGACGATAACAGAAGGGTGTTGTTAAAAAATCAATTCTTATCTAGAATAGTTGGGAGCTTCTCGGGTGATTTGAATGTCATGCGGATGTGATTCCTTCATTCCAGCGCCAGTAATTTTGACAAATTTGGCATTTTGTAAATCTTCTATTGACTGAGCACCACAATACCCCATTCCTGCTTTTAGTCCGCCTGTTAATTGATACAATACTTCGGAAACCATGCCTTTATAAGGTACACGTCCAACAATACCTTCTGGTACTAGTTTTTTGATATCATCTTCTGCATCTTGAAAATATCGATCTTTTGATCCATCCTCCATGGCTTCTACAGATCCCATACCTCTGTAAGTCTTAAACTTGCGACCTTCGTAAATGATTACCTCACCAGGTGCTTCTTCAGTTCCTCCTAGAAGTGATCCAATCATGATGCTACTTCCGCCTGCAGCGATGGCTTTTACAAAGTCTCCTGAAAATCGAATACCCCCATCCGCTATAATTGGAATGTTTCTTCCCTTGATTGCTTTGGCTGCTTCATAAACTGCAGATAGTTGAGGCATTCCAACACCTGCGATAATCCTAGTTGTGCAAATACTTCCTGGACCAACCCCCACTTTTATTCCATCTGCACCTGCATCAGCCAATGCTACAGCAGCTTCTGCCGTGGCGATGTTTCCAACGATAACATCTAAATCAGGAAATTTTTGCTTGATCATTTTGCAAGCATCTATTACACCTTTCGAATGACCATGAGCCGTATCGATAGAAATAACATCCACTCCTGCATCAATTAATTTTTGGACTCGTTCTTCAAGATCTGCAGTTACACCTACAGCTGCACCTGTTCTCAACCTTCCGAATTGATCTTTGCATGCGTATGGTTTATCCTTGTTTTTCAGAATATCCTTATAAGTGATTAGACCAGTAAGTTTTCCATTTGAGTCAACAATCGGCAATTTTTCAATTCTGTATTCTTGCAGAATAGATTCCGCTCCATTCAAATCAATTGTATCATCTGCCGTAATTAAATTTTCGGAAGTCATGATTTCTTTAATAGGCTGGGCAGGATTCTTTTGAAACCTTAAATCCCTATTGGTTATAATTCCCAATAATTTTCTTTCCCCATTAACAACCGGAATTCCACCAATTTTATTCTCTTTCATAGAAATACGGGCATCCAATACTGTAGCTGTTTCTGGAAGTGTCACTGGGTCAAGGATCATCCCACTTTGGGATCTTTTGACTTTCCTTACTTGAATGGCTTGTTGCTCAATCGTCATGTTCTTATGAATGAAGCCAATGCCGCCTTCAAGTGCCATGGAAATAGCAAGATCCGATTCCGTAACCGTGTCCATGGCTGCCGAAATCAAAGGAATATTTAATTTGATGTTTTTTGTTAAATAAGTCGAAGTATCAGTGTCACGTGGAAGAACTTCGGAATAACCTGGAAGTAGGAGCACATCGTCGTATGTGAGTGCTTCAAAAAGTAATTTGGAATCGTCGAATTGCATGGGCAAATAAGTGTTTTTATTTGCCGGGCAAAGCTAGTATGAAATCATTATAATAAACTATCATTCTACTATAATAATTTTTATTAGATCCAAATGTCAAAAATTGAACATGTCTTATTTGAAATGATTATAAATAGCATATGGTAAGGACCTTTGACCCCAATAGTTCTGTTTTTGACTTAATTTTGTCGGTTCATATGATAATTAATGCATAATAATTTTAAAGCCATCGGACTTTCTTACAAAAACGCGCCTCTTGAGGTACGTGAAAGAATGGCTTTTGACGAAGCTGCTATCAAAAAATTGTATGAGCTCCTGAATGATTTTAGTGATATTAGCGAAGCACTGATTCTCTCTACTTGTAACCGAACAGAAATTTATTACTCGGCTTCAGACAGTCAAGAAGAGCTTCTCCTAAAACTAATTGGTATTGTCAAGCAAACTGATCAAATGGGAGAATTTAGGAATTACTTTAATAATATTGAGTCCCATGATCAGGCAGTACAGCATTTGTTTGATGTTTCGATGGGATTAGAAGCGCAGGTGGTAGGAGATCTTCAAATTATTAATCAGGTCAAAGGAGCTTATCAACTTTCCGCTGATTATGAAATGGCGGGTCCTTTTTTACATCGATTATTGCATTCTATATTTTATACTAATAAAAGAGTAGTTCAAGAGACTGCTTTTAGAGATGGAGCTGCTTCTGTATCATATGCAACTGTAGAACTCATCTCAGAATTAACAGTTGCGATTGCGAAACCAAAAATATTGGTGATTGGATTGGGAGAGATAGGCGAAGATGTTGCAAGAAATTTAGAAAATATTGATGATAAAGAGGTTTGGATCTCAAACCGAACTTTTGAAAAGGCAGAAGCTCTATCTCATGAGTTAGGTTTTAATTCTCTTCCTTTTGAAAAGGCAAAGGAAAAAGCCTTGGAAGCAGATGTAATTATTTCTTCAGTAAATACAACGGATGTTCTAATATCTCAATCATGGTTTAAGAATCATGATGTACTAAGCCATAAATATTTATTTGACTTGTCTGTTCCAAGGAGTATAGATCCTAATATAGAACAGGTCAATGGGCTTCTATTATATAATATTGATAACATTGAAGCAAAAGCCAATGTCGTTTTAGATAAAAGGTTGGCTTCTATTCCAGACGTAAAATCAATTGTAGAATCAGCAATTGCAGAGTTAGAAAATTGGTCTAAAGAAATGGAAGTTTCTCCAGTAATTAATAAACTCAAAAATGCCCTTGAAGAAATTAGAAAAAATGAAATAGCTCGTCATTTGAAGGCATTTAATGACAAAGAAGCATCTTTGGTTGATACTGTGACCAAGAATATGATGCAGAAAATTATAAAACTACCTGTACTACAACTTAAAGCAGCCTGTAAAAGAGGAGAAGCCGAGTCGCTGATCGAAGTACTCAATAACCTCTTTGATCTAGAGCAGACATCGGATAAAATTCAGAAATAGGCGTGATAAGAGTGAAGGGTTTGGGTGGCATGCTCTATCTATCCATTGTATTATTTCTGAGTAATCTTACATTTCAATCATTTTCGCAAGGCACACATTCAATCTTTGAGGAGGATGGAAAATTTGGACTTAAAGATTCCGAGGATAAAGTTCTTATACGTCCACGATTCGATAAACTAGGTTGGAGCAAGGGCCTTAACATTCCAACTGGAGAGGTAATAGGATACTATGATGACGCTTGGGGTCTTGTTTCCTTAAAGGATCGTAATATAACGGCCCCAAAGTATTACTCTTTGGAAGCGATACATAAGGATTTGATTCTAGCCTCACTTATAGGACGATTTTCCAATGAGCTTATTTATGGAGCAATTAATTCCAGAGGAGAAACAATTATTGATTTTAATTACCACTCGATATCAAAAGTAAAGGACTTGCTGATTGTTTCGGAAAGAAAAAAGGCAAGGTCTGTTTATGGTCTTTACAATGAACAAAATGTGGAATTATTGCCTTTAGGCTTCAAATCAATTAGGCCATTCAACAATGATCTATTTGTTTTCGAAAATGACAAAGATAGAAAAGGAATTATTCATAAGTCAGGCAAAAAACTCATAGAGGCATCGTTGGACAGCATAGCGCCAATCAACAATGGAAGGTACTTTGTATTTGATCATGGTAAAATTGGTGTACTGGGTTCAACGGGATCATTTATTAAAAAACCAGTCTATAAGTCAATAACTGAAGATCTAGAAACTTCATTATTCCAAAAAATAGAAATTAGATCGGGCAAAAACCATCAAATTGTAACGTTCGATGCGGATTCAATTAAAGCAATTGGCAATAAAAATTGCATTGTTTTTACAAATGGCTATGCTACAATTTATGATGGAGAATTCAAACAATTGGCTACCGTACATCAATATGAGAGCCATCAATTGTTCCGGTCTAATATCGTTGTTAAATCCTCGAATGGTTACCAGATAATTAATGCACAGGGTAAGTATTTGTCTAAGGGACATTATCAGGAAGTGAAATATGATGATCATTATATATATGTATTACAAAATGAGAATTGGTCAATCTATAATTCGTTTGGCAGAAAAGTCACCAATAAACCTTATCAAAACATTATTCCACACAGTACTAATTTGATTCCTGTGAAGCGAAAGAAATATTGGGGATACATTGATAATTCTGGTAATCGAGCGATTTCGTTCAAGTATGATTCGGCCTCTGAGTTTATAGGTCAATTAGCTCAAGTGAAGTACCTAGGCTATAATATGTTGATTAATCAATTTGGGAATCAATTAGGTGAATCATCATACGACCGTATAGAGATCCTTACTCCAGATTTGGTAAAGGCGAGGAAGAAAAGTAGAACCGATTTAATAAATGGTTATGGAAAGACTATTTTTCAAACTTTCAATAAGCTGGAAAATCATCCTTTGGGGTTTATAGAGAAAACAGAAGATGGCGATGTTGGGTTAATTTCGAATAATGGAGAGATCATTTTTGACCCAATATTTAGTGATATTTCTGAGCCGTTTTACAATAAATATTTGATTGTCAAGAAACCAGGGAAAGTAGGAATAGCCCAACCAGATGGTTCAATGTTCAAAAGGATGTCAGACGAATATGAGGATTTGCTGTCACCACATCATGGAATGATTGGAATTAAGGAAAATGGTAAGTGGGGGTTTGTAAATTTTAAGAATCAATTGATTATCGCCAACAGGTATGATAGTGTCAAGGTATTTCAAGGAGAAATAGCAGCAGTGTATTTAGGAGGCCATTGGGGTTTTATTGATAGAAGAGAAAAATTAGTCGTTCAACCAAACCTGGATGAAATTGGTGCTTTTTATGAAGATTATGTTTTGGTTGCTAGAAAAGATTTGATGGGAGTCATCAATCTCAAAGGAGAATTCATACTGAACGTGGAATATGATCATATAGAAAGAATGAAGAACGGCAATTTGTTAGCTCGCAAGAATGACAAGTTTGGAGTTTTTGATGCCACAGGGAAGCAATTGCTACCAGTATCATATTCATACATAGAATTGACCAAAGGGTATCAATATATTGTAAGTCGAAGGAACCTTTATGGAGTTACCAATAATAAAGGCAGATTTGAAATACCATTGAAATTTAGAGGGTTACAAGAATTGAGAAAGGGAGAATATTTATGTTCAATTTTTTCTCAACTCGAACAATAGATTTAATTCAATTGACCAACGATCACCTGATGCATTTCGGTGGCTACAAATTGCTTTGAAATGGCATTTTGCAATTTAGAGGGTGAGAATTCCTGCAATGCATCAAAAAAGTTTTCATAATAATCATAACCCAACCCAGCTGAATGGATTTTTTTAAACTTGTCCATTAATTTAAGCGGTGTTGACAAAGAAGATTGAAACTTTCCAGCCATATAATTCAACACCATATTTATTTCTTCTTGACTGGTAGGCTTGTCGATAATTCTATTGATTTCTTTCCAGATCTCATCGAGTGTAGCCTGTGTATTTTCAGCCTTAACATCAGCACCAATAATGCAAAACGATCGTTGTTTCAAATGGACAGGATACGCATTTATACCGTAAGTATACCCTTTGTCCTCCCGAATATTCTTCATCAGTCGTGAACCAAAATATCCACCCAGAAGTGTAGTGGAAATCAAAAAGTCAAAGTAATCAGCTGTACCTATTGTTGGGCAATGCCATCCTAAACGAATAGATGATTGTAGGCTGCCTTTTTTCTCTACAAGCGTATTCTTTATGCTAGAAATGGAAGGCGACAATTGAACTTCTTTCTCAGTTTTTATTGGAACTATAAAATAGCCATCTATCCAAGCGATGATTTCTTGATCAAAATCACCAGAAATAAATATTTTAGGTTGATTGAAAAATGATGTATTATAAAAGCTTTCTAAATCAGAGATGTTGATAGTCCTAATGTCCGCTTCATTAAGTGCTTTTCCATATGGGTGATCCATACCATATATTGCTCCCCTTAATTTTTTAGAAGCCAACATATTGCTTTTAGAGTCATTTACTTTTATTTCATTTGCACGAATTTCTTGAAGCCGAGTCAATTCTAATTCCGGAAATGTAGGAGTATTGAGTATTTCTACTAAAAGCTTTAATGCTTCTATGAAATTTCTTCGCATGCCATAAACAGAAATGCTTACTTGATCGAAACCAGGTTCTATATCAATAAATGCCCCTAAAGCCTCAAATCCTTTAGAAATTTCATTTGAATCTTTAGACTCACACCCTTCTAATAGCATTTTGGCAGTAAACCATGAAACTGCTTTTTGTGGTTCATACCAACTACCACAATTGAGTTTGAGCTCCAATCGGACAACTTTTTGTTCTCCGGATTTTAAACTATAGATTGGAATGTTTGAAGGAAGAATGCCTTCTTCAGCTTCTTGAAAATGCTCATATCTGATGGCACCAAAGTCAGGTGCTTTTGTTCTATCAAGCATTAATTGGCAGCTTCAACAGGTTCTGCTTTATCAAAATTGAAGAGTAAAGTGAATCGTACTGTTTCTGCCAATGGATTATTTTGATCCCCAGGAATTAAATATGAAAAGTCAATTCCAAATACATTGTACTTAAATCCTGCTCCTAAGGTGAAATACTGTCGACCACCTTTGTTCACATGTTCATAAAAATATCCTAAACGAGCAGCAAATACATCTTTGTACAAATATTCCACACCCGAAGCAATCATGATCTCTTGCATCTCTTCTTTAAACCCATCAGGTGCATCAGAAAAGGATCCGAACATTCCACTAATTAGATTTCTATTAGGGTCTTTTCCTCTTTCTATCACAAAGCTTCCAGGATTGTTGTTGTCCGGAATTTTGTTTCCATCATCATCTAATTGATAAATTGGGGGTGAAGGAACCATTAGTTTGTTAAAATCAACGGCAAATGTCAAACTATTGAATGGGTCCAATTCCATTTTTAACGCTGTTCCTAGGCGCAAATTAATAGGAATAAAATCTTCCTGTGAATCATCCGTGTACGTTACTTTTTGACCGATATTTGAGATGTTTGCCCCAAAAGAAAGGTTAGAATTAGTAGCGCCCAATACGATATCTTTAGTGTAATAAGTTCCAATGTCTACGGCTACACTTTGTCCTACTTTACCTTGACCTCCAACTGCTCCAATTAGGTTAGAATTTATATATCTAGCAGTTACCCCAATTCCAAAATTCTCACTCAATTTTCTGGAGTAAGTTGCATCGAAGGCAAATTCTTTTGGGTTTTCGATACCCAAAGGCTGATTATTTCCATCTGTCAATTGAATTGAACCTAAATCAAAATAACGCATAGAAACGGCTACTGTTTGAACCCGGTCAATTTTGTAGTATCCAGAAAGATAATATAGTGCCATGTCATCTACTATATTTCCCAACCAAGGAGAATATGACATTGAAAAGCCGTAGTTATTTTCAATGAATGCCAATTTACCATTATTCCAATGAACGCTATTGGCATCTGCAGAAGTAGCCACACCAACATCCCCCATGCCTGATGCCCGAGAATCAGGAGCAAAACTTAGAAATGGTACTGCTGTAGTGATAGGTCTGAAAGTTGAATCCTGTCCGTTCAATACACCGGAGGATTGAGCCATCGCTCCCATGTTTGATAAAAAAATAGTCGCTAGAAATAGAAGCGTAATAAATCCTGATTTATTCATGTGTATTTTATTGAAAGCACAAATGTAATTAATTCAATATAATGAGTTTTCTGTAATGTTCCGAAGAAGCCCCATCTACCTCGCTTTGTACTATTATTTTATAAATATATATTCCTTTTCTTAATCGATTTCCCCAAGTATCTTGACCATTCCATTCAATATTATCTATTTCTACTGGACTATCAACAAAACGATATTCATTTCTTAATATTTCTTGACCCTGTAGATTTCTAATTGAAAGAGCTATGTTCAGCTCTTCACCTGGACGATCATGAGAGAAGGTAAAGGTTGTTTTATCAATCATTGGATTAGGATAATTTGAAAGACCTGAAATCAAGATTCCATTTTCTCCAGAAACCGTAAAATTTATTTCCTCTGTTGTACGGTTATTATGGATGTCATAAGCTTCAAGTGTCAGTGTATGACTACCTATTTCTATATTGTCCAAAGGGTACGTTAACAGGCCGTCTTCATAGGTATCAAGAGAAGCAGTATAATAATCATTTAGAACGATGGGTTCATTGTCGTCTAAATACATTCTTAGGTCCTGTCCAAAATCACTTTTGGCAATATTGATTCCACTTTCATCAGAAAGTTGGGCGATCAGAATGCTATTTGAATTAACAGTTTGACCTGAGCGAAAATTTGTATTGTTTAAAAACAAGTGAATGTTAGGAGGTGTATTATCAGCGATGTAGTTTTCAGAGGATCCACCGACAATTATTTCAGAAAAGGCACCGTGAGCATCAATGTTATGATTTGAATTCACTGCGTAAAAGGCGATTTTTCCTTCAGAAAAAGAGTAATCAATGTTTTTAGGAACGATAAATTCAGAGGTAAATCTTCCATTTATTACGGATGACTCACCTTGAAAAATTAATACATCTTGAACTTCATATTCCTCGGGGGTAGAATCAACTTCGTCTCCCTTCGTTATAAAACTTGAATGTTTGTCAAAAACGGAAACAAATACAGACCCGTTGAATTTTTCATCAATGTTCCCGTTGGACAATATTGAGCCATCTAACACATAGCTTCCTAAAGCATTCAGTGAGTCCAAATTATGAATGGGTTTTCCATTGATACTATCTAATACAACTTCTTGATCGGGAAAAGAGAGGCTCATGCTAGCATCTCCCAACAATGCGTAGTTTCTATTACGAATTCCATCCAAGCTATTATTTTTTGTAATTCGATAGAGATCCCCAAGTCGCTGATATTTTCCATCTACTTTGGACATTGCAGCTTCATAAAATGCAAGGTTAAAAATAAAATTAGATGATGCATATACCGGTCTAGTTGAACATAATAGTCCTATAGATCCACCTTGTGGATGAAGAAGCATTTTTTCTCCTCCGGAAATTCTTACTGGATTATCGTAATTACCAAACTCACATGTCGCCGCAATAAAGAATGGTAAGTGTATGCGATTAGACAATGTTTCTATCAAATCTTCATTGAAAATATCTTCATCGGTTAATTTGTACAGATTGCCATGTCCTGTATAATTAACAATTAGATTTCCATTTGAGATTGCTTCAACGAAAGCTTTGCTCGCGGAAGGTGAAGTCTGCTCACCGGGGCCTATCTGTTCATACGCATCCAAATAAATTTTCCTAACATTGAAAACGTTTTGAGTACCTTCTACATATTCAGACATGGCATCTGCATGTGTCTGATGAGTGTTGTTATCTCCATCATCAGCGATGAATGTAAATTGATTTCGCCATTTTCCATATCCAGAAGTACTCTTTTCATAGCGCATAACTTTGTTCACATAATCATTCATTTCTTCTGCTGTTCGAACTGGAATTCGTCCAATTCCAACATCAATAGTGTGATTCCCTGCTGAGTTTTCTTCCCACTGACCCTCATCTTCTTCCATAAAACCGTAAAAGTCCTCTGATGAAAAACTTTCTATTTCATGAATCGAATTTCGAGTTTGATACACAGGGACAAAATTCGTGTCTTCAATTGACCGGTCTTTATAATCGTATGAACAATCACCCACCATCGTTACATACTTTAGCATTTGACCACTTTTGATGTATTGGTGACGAATAAAATCTCTAATTGCGCTAATGTCTTGCCGTCCGGAAGAATACTCATTGTAAATCTCATCTACGGTTACCACCTCTGTCAATATACCGTCGTTTGCCAATCTAAAATTGGCTAGTCTCTCAACTTCAGTTCGGAAGTTTTGATGGGTTATGTAGATTGCTTCAGCACTCCCTAGACCATGTAAATTTTGATTCTGGATACTTTCTATAAAAATAGGAATCTGTTCCTGTCCGTCGTTATAGGACACAAATTGTGTTGATCCATTATTGGGCCTGAACATGGCAGTATTTCCATCAATGATTATATTTTGAACTTTCGGTTCCACTGGGTTACTGATATCTAAAACTTTTGTGGTAGCGGTCGCTCCTGAAATTTGATATCCCGAATGATCAGTAGTTTTATAGAATCCTATTTGTTCGTTCGTCAAGTTAAGCGGACTTTCAACTACCAAATGGGCATAATCAACATGACCATTAGTTACTCCTTCTTCAAGCACAAATTTATATTCTATATTCAGTGTAGAAGTACTCGCTATTTGATTGCTATTTAATGTCAAAGTAGCGGTCTTTATGTCTGCAATATTTCGCCATGGACTTGTAGATACTGGTACCATGTTGATGGTTTGGAGAGGTACACCATTTAGAGAAATTTCAAATGCTGAATTCACTTGGGCTTTGGAAAGAACACTTGTGTAAATCTTTATTTCCGAATTTTGTATTACGGATAGATTTTCAAATGTTATAGTAGTTTCACTCCTAGTTTGGTCCATTTTTTCACCATACCAATTTCGGCCACTACCAAGTAATGTACTTTCTGTTTTTAGAAGATTGTAATTATCCCACTCATGAGGAATGAAACGAGTAAATGAAGAAACGTAGCTATTCGAAGTTGTTTCGTTATTGTCCTGCGACATTCTGATACCTGCATTCTCTTTTATTGTTATAAAGTAAAATGAAGTATCGGAATAAAGATTTTTTTCAAAAATGAATTCATTAATGTCGTCATCGTAGCTTATATGATCAGATGACTTTCCATAAAACAATATATAGTCATCTGACCCGAAAGATCCATCTGATAGCCCTACTGCTAAAATATGATTTTCAATTAGATCGTCTGGGCGTACTTCACTATTTGCTTGAGGAAGCATTCCATTGTATGAGTTGCCATAAACTGCAATATTATCAGGATCCAATCCACTTCGGTCCATACCAATTTGATCTAGAAAATTCGCATCAATTTTATAAATCCCTTCTTCTAGAATCGCAATTTTATACCAAGATCCTGTGCTTAGCTCGGAGGTAGTTTTTTGTGCTAATGAGACTTCTGGTAACAGAATAAAATAAAGTACTATATGTCGAAAGAATGATTTCAAGTTCTACCGTTATTATTGTTTAATCCTTGGTAACGTTTAAAGTAGCTTTTTATTGGGAGTCAACACATTATCAAATATAGAAATGACTATATAAAATAGAATTACGAATGGCAAAGCGACTAACTGAAAGGTCGCCAATGAGATAATAGAACTGATAATTAAAATGTACTGTGGTTTATTGTCTTGCCACTTATAATTTTTAAATTTCAATGCTATCAAGGGATAATCAGCAACGAGCAACAATGCCATCACTATACTAATTCCCACCAAAACAAATAGGTTGTCCAAAATAGATACAAAATACCCTTGTCCATGAATATAAGGAATCGCACTTATTAATAATGCGTTGGCAGGAACAGGGAGACCATGAAAATGATCTGTCTGCCTTGTATCATTATTAAATTTTGCCAATCGCAAAGCGGACAATACAGCAATGATTAATGGTATATGAGCAAGCTGAGAAGTTGAATCAATGTTCAGAACCATTTGATACATTAGGAGGGCTGGGACAAGACTGAATGAGACCATGTCAGCTAATGAATCTAAATCTTTTCCAATGTTTGAAGTAGATTTTGTCAAACGTGCAGCAAAACCATCGAAGAAATCCATTACCCCTGAGGCAATTACATAATAGATTACATTTTCAAGTTTTCCTTCAAAAATTTCTATGATGGCCAGACATCCAATAAATAAGTTGGCGCTGGTTAAAAAATTGGGCAAGTGACGTAGAATTTTCAATCAACTTTTGTTTAAACCACAGAATGGGTTGGTTGCTTTTTCTTTTCCTATGGTTGTTGTTTCTCCATGTCCAGGGTAAACGGTCACATCATCATCAAGTGCGAACATTTTATCATGTATGCTTTTGATTAATAAATCATAGTCACCCCCTGGTAAATCTGTTCGCCCAATGCTTCCATCAAACAAAACGTCTCCTCCAATGCATATTTTTTGATCGTAATTAACAAATACTACATGGCCTGGAGCATGACCTGGCGTAAATAGGATATCAAAACTTGATTCTCCAAATTTTATTTGATCACCTTCTTCAAAAAATGAATCAGCTTCTGATTTTTCATATTGAGTAAAACCGTATGCGGGGGCATAGACTTCTACAGACCTAAGCGTTGCCTCATCTTCCGGATGAATCTGTAGTTTTGCATCGTATTTCTTTTTTATGAAGTAGTTACCAAATACATGATCAATATGACAATGTGTATTGAGTAATCCAACAACTTTTAATTGGTTCTCTGATATAAAATCACTGAGTTCTCTTTTTTCTTCTGGGTCATAACAGCCCGGATCAATAATAAGAGCTTCCTTGGTGTCATCATAGACAACATAAGTATTTTCTAAAAATGGACTAAATACGAAATTGTGAATTTGAATCATGTATATTAATGCTTAGACTACAAATTTGTAGGTTTATTGATCAATAACAAAACATAAATTTATTGCGAGATTTTTTACTCATAGGACATGGACTTGCTGGCGCAGTATTGTCACAGAAACTTTTGGCAAACAACCATACGATACGAGTTTTTGATCAGCCTGAAAAAAATAATTCTTCCTCAGTAGCTGCAGGACTTTTCAACCCTGTGACGGGTCGGAAAATGGTGAAAACGTGGATGGCGGATGAATTATTTCCAGAAATTGAACCTACTTATGCTGATTTTGAAGAAAAATTGAGGACGAAATTTCTGCACAAAATTGGTATCTATAGGCCATTCATAGATGCTGCAGAACAAAATGATTGGGAAGGGAAAAAAACGGATCCAGTTTTTCAGAAGTTTATTGATTCAGTTGCTCGACAATCGATCAAGGAATTCCAATTAAATGACACCTATGGAGGGCTTCATCTTTCACTTTCCGGTTTTTTAGACATTCCCACATTCCTTAAAGAGAATAGAGAATATTTGATTGGTAAAAATTCCTATGAAGAAAAGGAATTTGATGAATCTCAAATGAAAATCTCAAAAAATGGTATTAGCTATCAGAACCAACTATATAAACGGATAGTATTTTGTAATGGTCTTCATGCTAGTAAATCACAGTTTTTTAATTGGCTTCCTTTTAGTCCGGTTAAGGGAGAAGTACTACTAGGAAAAGTTGAAAGGAGTATTCCAAAGATTTACAATCGGGGCATATTTATAGTCCCAGCAGGTGAAAAAGAGATCAAAGTGGGAGCCACTTATAGAAACAATTATTCAGATGATCAACCAACCAAAGAAGGTCAAAAGGAATTGTTGGATAAACTTGCAGCATTGTTTGCTGAAAAATTTGAATTAATTGAAGTAAAAGCTGGATTACGACCAGCAACAAAAGACCGTCGTCCTTTTATTGGAAAACACCCTGAATATGAACATATTTATCTTTTTAATGGTTTTGGATCTAAGGGAGTTTCGTTAGTGCCTTATTTCGCGAAAAATTTCGTAATGTTCCTTGAGGATAAAGCCTCGTTAAATGGAGACGTAGACATCCATCGATATTATAGCTTACACGAAAATGCTTGATGACTCAAAGCATGAAATTTAAGATTTTAATACTCATATTGACCCTATTGCAGGCTAGATCAACTATCGGTCAGTATAAGCCAGTACAATTTGGTCAAAACCGTGTGCAGTACAAAAATTTTGAATGGTTCTTCTACGGAACAGATAACTACGACATTCACTTTTATGCGTTGGGTGAAGAGTATACAAAAGTGGCATTGGAAGTTTTAGATGAGGAGTTTGAAAAAATTACAGACTTGATAGGTTATGCCCCTTTCGCCAAGACTAAAATCTTTATTTATAATTCACCCACCGACATGCTCCAAAGTAATATCGGTGTTGGAGTACCAGTGTTTAGCATAGCTGGAGAAACAAAATTTGTGAAACTTCAATTAGAGGTGGCATATCCTGGGAGCATTATTGAGTTCAGAAAAGAATTAAAATATAAGTTGAGCCTGACATTGTTGAACGATATGATGTTTGGAGGAAGCTTAACGGATGTATTTCAAAACGCACATTTACTGCATTTACCAGAGTGGTTTACAGAGGGGGCTGCACGGTATGTTGCATTTGGATGGGACATCCATATGGATGATTTCTTAAGAGATTTTTTAAGTAAAAAGAAGATTAAGAATTTCTCGAAATTAGAAGGTGAACATGCAGCCCTAGTGGGGCAGTCCGTATGGAATTATATAGCAGTTCGATATGGAAAAAGTAATTTGAGCAATATCCTTAATTTGACTCGAATTATAAGGAATGAAGAGAACAGCGTTGCTAGCTCATTAGGGATATCCTACGAGCAGTTTATTTATGAATGGACCGATTATTACAGCTCACCATTAGACAACATTGATAGAAACTATATCGCGCCTGAAAAGGAGGATAGAATAGTGAGAGCCGGAGGAGAATCTAAATTGACAAAGTTAAAAATTAGTCCTGATGGCACTAAGATGGCTTATGTCGAAAATTATATTGGAAAATATAAAGTAGTGATAAAAGAGCTCGAAACTGGGAAAGAGCGAATCGCACACAAAGGAGGCTATCATATTATCGACCAAGAAATATCCTACGAAATGCCTTTGATAGATTGGGCTTCCAACAATGATTTGGCAATTATAGAAGCGTGGTATGGGACTAATTATTTAGTGACCTACGATGTGCAGAAAAGGACTAAGAATAGAAAGTCATTGATTCGTTTTAATCAAGTGAATGATATAAGCTTTAACGACAATGGAAAATTGGCAGTTATTAGCGCTGATGTAAAAGGGCAAACGGATCTATACTTAATAAGTATGAGAAGGAATGCAGTAAAAAGATTAACCAAGGACCCTTGGGATGACTTATATCCGGAGTTTATACCTGGAACAGATGCTATTGTATTCAGTTCAAATCGTACAAGTGACTCGCTGGGATTTAAACCAAGCAAGAACAGTGATACACCTGATATGCTCAACTTGTACGCTTATGATTTAGACACAACAAGTACCAATTTATTTCGACTTACAAATACGTTAAGCAATGACATTCGCCCAGTGCCTTTTGACAAAGAGAATATTTATTACCTAAGTGATTTGAAAGGGATCAATAACATGTACAAGTTTAGTTTCCAAGATAGCAGTTTTACTCAGGTCACAAACTATAGAACGAGTATGAAAGCATATGATATCAATACTTATACTAAAGACTTAAGTTTTTTGATGCTTAATAAAGGTAAGTCCAAAATATATTTAGACGAAAGTTATGATTTGGATCGTACTGTTTTTACCCCGCCAACAGTTCGTCATCAGGTGAAGCAACTTGAATACATGAGGAATTTGAGAGATCAAACTGATGAAGACGAATGGGATGAGTTTGATGAAGAATGGAAATTACTTGGAGCCGATAGCGTGTCCGATGTAAGCGAAGAATTTGCTTTTGGAGGGGAAGATGATTTTGAATTTAGTTTTGATGAAGAAGATAGTTTGCAAGAATCAATTGATAAACCACCAAGTGAATTTATTGATCTAGATCATTATGAATTTGGACCTCCCAGAGGAGAATACTTTTTTGAATCAGAACCTGAGCCAACACCAAACATAGAGGCAGAAATGGATAATCCTTTGAATTTTCTATTTGGAGATCAAGTTCTTCAACGTAGAGATTCACTTCTGTCGGACAGTGTTGGCATTCGTAGTTTGTCTTATCGACATCCTTCGGAATTTTCATTTGAAGAGGAACTGACTAAACAAGACTCCATCGCCATTGACAGTTTAGCAGCACTTGGAATTAATTATCGACACCCTCCGGGGTATGAATATCAAACAGATTCTGTGATCCATGAAAATGCCTCAGTGGGGGACGCTTATTTCCGACACCCTCCGGGTTATGAGAATAATGATTATAGTGACATGGATTATTTGGGGGATGGAAATGGAGAAGCATCTGAATTTATCGACTTAGAGAATTATCAATTCGGGAAAGTCAAGCCAAAAGATACCGGTAGTTTTATGTCCAGAATCTACAATACGTCAGATCCAATAAGAATAGGGGAAGGGAATTTTGCCGTGGATACCACATTATACAAGACACCTGACGGAGAATATCTTGACACTGATGATTATGAATTTGCAGATGAGGCAGAAGGAGGTGAAGATGATATATTTTCATTTCTGTCTATTTACCTTAAAATCCAAAAAGAACCAGAAATAGTTGGTCCGTTGCCTTTTGAGACATCATTCAATATTGATCATGTTGTGACTTCTTTTGCTCTGGATCAATTCAGAGGATTCGGAATTTTGCTTGAAACACAAATGTCTGACATACTAGAAAATCATAAATTCAATGGAGGTTTTATGTTGAACACTGACTTTCATAGTGGAGACTTTTTTGCGGAGTATCGCTTCTTGAAATATACAATAGATATGAAGGCAAGGTTTGATCGAACTGTGATATATAGAGAAGGTGCAGAAGCATTTAGTCATTTGGGTGATTTCAATTTCCAAGCATATACTCAGAAGTATAAAAAGAATACCTATACGGTAGGTGCGGCGTTGCCAATGAAAGTCTCTTCACGGTTTGAACTCAATGGATTTATGGCGTTTACGGAATTCTACAACCTCAATCCGGAAGTTTTACAGTTTGTGGACTCACTCAACAATTTTCCAGAAATTAAAAGAGAGTCTCACCATACCTATGGTGGATTCAACGCTGCTTGGGTATATGACAATACTTTGTCTAGCGGTTTGAATTTATTCGAAGGGTCAAGAGGAAAAATTCAATTTGAGCATTTCCAATGCCTGACAGATAACAGCAGATCTTTCAGCAATCTTACAGTTGATTTGAGAAGGTATCAGAAATTACATCGTGAATTAATAATCGCTACAAGATTGTATTACGGACGTTCTTTTGGAAATCGACCTAAAACTTATATGCTGGGCGGCATGGACAATTGGATGTTTGCTGAAAATGATAATGAAGATCAAATTGAAACGCCTCTAGCCTTTAGTAATTATAAAGACAATACTGATATGCTTTTTGCGGAGTTCGTAAACCTTCGTGGTTTTGATTACAACAGATTTAGTGGTGCAAATGTATTGGCTGTAAATGCTGAACTTCGGTGGCCAATTGTAAAATATTTTAGCCGAGGAGCCATCAAGTCGGATTTTTTAAGAAATCTTCAATTCATAGGATTCTATGACATTGGTTCAGCCTGGACCGGATTATCTCCTTTTGATGAAGACAATTCTGTTGATACAAGGCTCGTTAAACGAGATGGCTCGCCATTTGAAGCTACCATCAGGTCAACCAGAAACCCATGGCTAGCAAGTTATGGATTTGGCTTAAGGACGGTATTGTTTGGATATTATACGCGCTTTGATGTTGCCAGACCAATTGAAGATTATGATTTGGGAGATACACGGTTTTATCTGACAATTGGGTACGATTTTTAAACGATTCCTCGTTTCAATTATTTTTTTACAAATTTGCGCATGGTTAAATCAATGACAGGGTATGGAATTGCTCAATTTGAAAATGAACAATTCGGTGTAGTAGTAGAAATTAAAACACTCAATTCAAAGTTTTTAGATATTGTTACAAAAATCCCAAAGGAAGTAGCATCTATTGAAAACGAGCTTCGAAAGATTATTTCAGACAGATTGTTCAGAGGAAAAATAAGCTTATCTATTGAAATAAGTTTGAAATCCAACAAAGCCGCGGCGACCAAGATTAACAAAGACATTTTTGATCAGTATACCAGAGAATTGCGTACATCTACCAAAGCGCTAAATCTTACAGATTCAGATATTTTCAGATCAATAATGAGTATGTCAGATGTATTTGAAAAAGAAGATAAATCAATTGATTTGGTAGACCCTTCTATTATCAAAGAACTGACAAATAAGGCGGCAATACAATGTGATGAATTCAGAATTAAAGAAGGAAAGTCTATTGAAAAAGCGATGACGGATTTTGGACAAAATATCTCGAATCGACTAGAAAGTATTAAAAAGAAAGATCCTGCTCGAATAGAAAGTATTAAGAATAGAATCAACGACAGTTTGTTAGGGGTTAACTCTGCGGAAAATATTGATACCAATAGATTCGAACAAGAAATCATCTACTATTTGGAGAAATTGGATATTACCGAAGAATTCGTGAGGTTGGAAAATCACATGTCATTTTTCCAAGAGACTTTGGCTTCCAATGATTCTCAAGGAAAGAAAATCGGATTTATCAGTCAAGAAATGGGAAGAGAGATCAACACCATTGGATCTAAAGCCAACGACTCAGATATTCAAAAACAAGTCGTTGAAATGAAAGATGAACTGGAGAAGATTAAAGAGCAAGTATTAAACATTGTATAAAAAAAAGACTCGATTGAAAATCGAGTCTTTTAGTTTTTTTTAGTTCAGCTTGAATGTGATTGGTAAAATCATTCGTTGCTTCACTGGACGACCCCTTTGCTTTCCTGGAGCCCATTTGACAGAGTTCATCAATACTTTCACAGCTTCCTCATCACAACCTGCACCAATACCTTTAATTGCTCTTACATCAGTAATGGTTCCATCTTTGTCAATTACAAACTGCACAAATACTCTACCTTCTATACCCATTCTTCGAGCTTGGTTTGGGTATTTCATGTTTTTAGATACATAGCTGTAGAATGCACCAATTCCACCAGGGAAAGAAGCTTGTTCTTCAACAATATCAAAAATCTCATCCGCAACTTCTTCTTCAGGAGCATCATCAAAAATGATATCTTCAATCACGGTTTCTTCTGTGATTTCAACATCCAAATCAACTTCTATTTCTTCTTCTATTTCTTCCTCATCAGGAATTTCAATAATTTTCGGAAGTTCGATTTTTGGTGGTGGTGGTGGTGGTTGTTCAGTTGGAGGAATCTCCATTATGTCTTCAAAATCATCATCCACCTGACCCAAGTCTACCAATCCACCATCATCATAAAACCTCCATTCGAAAGCAGTAATGACAAGGAATAAACTCGTAGCAAGCCCTATATTAAAAAACATCCCTTTTTTTCTTTCCAAGGATATTTTTGGGTTCTTTTTCAACTCCATGTTTTAATCTCTTCTAATTCCTGACAAAAATTAATTGTATCGTCAAATATAATACAGTCACTTTTATTTTTACGACTAATCTTTATTTTTAATAATAAAAGTAAAGACAAGTCCAAATCCAAGACCTAAAGAATCAAATATAAAATCCAAGGGGTCTGCCGTTCGACCAGGTACATATGTTTGAAAATACTCTGTACCAAAACCAAGCAAGATTCCTGCCATAATGACCAAAGCAAAAGAAAAAACATTTTTTGCTGGGTGGGTTTTAAAACTCATTCCTAAGGTCGTGGACCAAATAAAAAAAAGGCAAGCATGTACTAATTTGTCAAAATGAGGAATTTGTGCCAACCAACTTTTCTCACCATCACTTTCACTCAAAGTGGCAAAAAGAATTACTAAGGTCCAAATGATTGTTATCAATTTGAATGTCTTTGTAGGGACATTCTTGAACAACTCTATCACTGACCTATAGACTCTTTGTACGCAGCTGCAGATAAGAGTTCGCTTTCTTCTTCAATATTTGAAAGTTTGATTTTGATCATCCAACCATCTTTGTACGGATCGCTGTTTACAATTTCAGGTTCGGACTCTAATTCCTCATTAAATTCTAATACTTCCCCAGAAAGAGGCATGAATAGATCAGAAACTGTTTTTACAGCTTCTATGGTTCCAAAGAGCTCACCTTTTGCAATTGTTTCACCTTCGGTTTCGATTTCAACATAAACGATATCACCCAATTCGCCTTGTGCAAAATCAGTAATGCCAACGGTAGCGATGTCTCCTTCGATACTGATCCATTCGTGATCAGGAGTGTATTTTAAATTTTCAGGTATATTCATAATGAGTTTGCTAATTGTCAATATTATAATTCCAAAAATAAGTGGAATGTACGTGAAACATTCAATTGTTTAAAACAATTATTTATGAGCAAATAACAAGAATCGATTATTGTGATAGGCTAAATCTCACTTGAATACCGAAAGCAGTTGCACTTCTGTTAAACGAGCTAGAAAGCTGCGGCTCATTGATTGTTTTTTCATAGTACATGGTCAGATTTAATTTCTGATTGGCAGCATAACTTAAAGTTGGGCTAATTCTATAATTAATGCTTCCATCGGTAAGCGTACTTAGTTGTATATCATCTCCTGTTTCTTCCGAGACTTCAATTTTCCTTTGTAGTGTACGTGTATCACGTACCGTAAAAGCCATTCTAAATTGCAAATTATTTTTTATGATAGATGTTCTGCCCTTTATTTTGAAAGGTAGTTTCCATTCGTTTTTGGATATTCCAAAATCAAAAGTAACATCACTGCTCTGGAGTTCGGTAATCTGAGAATTTGTCAAATCCATTAGTAGATTTCGCTCTCTGCTGTATTCCACTCTCATCGAAATATTATTTTTGGTTCTCATATTGACACCAACTAAAGGCGAGAATCTTTCAGAAATAGCAACTTGATTTATGGTATAAACAGGAGTTAGAAAGTCTTCATTTTCTGGAACAATAGAAGCTTTTGGGTAATCCAATATGTTATTCGATAAATCAAGCATATTAGGGTCACTGTAATAAGATGAATTAATATAGTTAGTGATACTAAATGTTGAGGTATAGGCGTGTGTAATGTTGATTGAAGTAAACATGTTTTTCAAGAAATCAAATTTGGCCAGGCCTGCATAATCTAATCTCCAATTGGGCATTGGAAAAGTTGGAAAAGGTGATAATGATACATTTTCTGCATTTTCACCAGTATACGCGGCAATAAAGGAGGGAATCAATACATCTTGAGAATTCTCTCCGTAGTTACCTTCCGTATTTTCATCGTTTTGACGTCTTTGAATAATTGCTCTATTGGAAATGAATTCTTCAAACGAAGAAGAACTATTGAACTCTTCGTCTTTAAGAAATGACGTGGAAATTGGGAGGAAAGTAATTGTATATGCACCAGATCTAGTAGGAGTCAAACTTTCAAAACCATTATTCAAGGGATTTCCTCCTTCTGTTTTCCTAAAGATCTCTTGATAATCACTAGTATTGGTTCTACGCATGTCTACTTGTATTCGAAAATCCTTAAAGGGCTCGATGGTGGTTTTGACGTTTATTTCTTCTGTTAGTCGTTGTAAGAAAGGAGAGGTTTGGTCAAGGCTATCTGCAGCAAGCCAATCTCTTTGAGCTGCCTCAAATCTTTTATCGGGGTTTTGGCTACCAAATACAAAATCCCAGCCTGGAGATTCCCAATTGTCGTCCATTCCAAACAAGTACGGGTGGCCTAAAATTCCGGGCAATTCTGTACTTTCCCTTACGCTATAAGTACCCGTTATGGAGCGAACAGACATCAGCAAACGCATCAGCCCTTTCAATACGGAGCTTGTTGTTTTGGTCGCGGTTGTATCACCTCTTGCTTTTGGCCGATTTCTACCTGGAGAATTGATATCCTTTAGTCCTTTGGATTTGTTGTAAAGCTTTAAAAGATCAATTTTTCCATTTAAGTCTTGCGTCCGGGCATTGTCAACAGTATTTCCAAAAGATGCCTCCTGCGATACATTCGTACCTCGCCAATTATAATCAACAGAATATCTATAGTCAGCACTTAGCCAATCTGTGAAAGGAAGTTTATCCAATGGCACTCGATAGTTGGCACTTACTGTTTGTTTAAATGTTTTAGTACGACCCATGCTTTTAATGTTCTCCCATATCTCTTCCCGTTCTTCATAGGTGTCAATTTCCCCTTCTGCCTCGTCAATGATCGCGTGAACAGTAGCGGTATAATTCAGACCCACACTTTTGAAAATATTCCATCGTACATTATAGGTTCTATCAAAATAGAAAAGCTTTTCATATGTTGGATCAATACCTTCTGTAGTCAAATCAGCATTCCGTAGTTGCGATCGATTGAAACTCCTATCAATGGAAGCTCTAACTGAAATATTATTTGGAAATGGAGAGAAATTGATGTCTTTAATCAATTTTAAATAGGGACTAGAAAAAGCTTTTGAGTTCTTAAAAGGCTCAAGACTTGGTGGTTTTGGAGAATAGATATAGGAGACACTGCCAAAGTACTTTTTCCTTAAGCTCTCCGCCATATTCTGATTGCTACTCCTATCTTCTGAGTAAGAATAGCTGAAAGATAGATTCTCAACATCATATATGTGCTGTTTGGCATCTTGCTTTACTTTGTCTTTACTGACATCCATAAAGTTGATGCTTTTACTCGTTTTTTGAGAAATAACTTTGTTTTTATATTCTTCCCTTTCTGCAGAAGAGTTAAAACGGTCAAGCGTTGCTTCTAACGGGATATCACTATCTAAAGGGTCATATTTAGGCGTCTCAACAGAATTTGAAAGGCTCACGAACATTGGAATTTTGATCCCTGTTTTCCATGGAATTAATTTATCAACATTGACATTTGCTGATAAATCATACTGCATTTTTTCTTCTCGAGTTCGGTCGGATATTCCATCTTGAATACTACCAAACCCTACAGAAGTATATCTTGTAGAGGCATTGAGCGTGGCAAAATCTGCTAATTTTATGTTCATTCTGGCATTAGCCGCCCAACCATTCTGATTATCAAAATCTGTGACCCTCAGTTCATTTGCCCATATACAACCTGAGTGCGAATTTCGACCTTCGTCCTTTGGATTCCTTACACCAATCATTAAATATTGAACGTCACTAAGCTTTGGATTACCCTTAATCGTTAAGATGTACTTACCATCTGAAGAAGGTCTGGAATAACTCAATGTTACATCTTCTTGCTCTGCGTTCCTTGCTGACTTCAGTGTATATAATTCACTCAAGGCTAGATTGATTTCATTTTCTTCTGGCCAAACTTGTCTCCTGATTTGATCTGAAGTCCCTGTTACATTGTCTTGCGTTACTTTTAGAGGAACTTCTATTTCGTAATAGTTTTCGGTTTCATCCCTAGCGAGTCGTAAAAAACCGTTTAAGTCATCATCCAAGAGCATCTCACTGCCTACTGTTTCAGCATGAAAGAACATTTTCATTCTACCATAGTTGACTAAATCTACCGTTACTGGTGTTTTGAACGCTGCTCTGGCATCTCCATCTTTCAAATCACTTACACAAAGTTTCAAAGACTGCTCGTTGACTCTTCTTGTTACACTCGTTGTATTGTCCAAATCTCGTTCAATGCCTGGGGGTAAAACATATGGTGGTTTTCCTCCAGCGGGAGAACTGTTCTGTTCGACACTTACAACCGAAAGTTCGAAATCAGATTCAGCGGGTTCTGGTACAGTCCCGAAACCTTCTTCTGTAAGATCATTGGTAAACTTTCTCCATTGACTCGATACCATCTGAAAATTGGCCATTCTCAATACAACTGGCTGGCTCCATCCGGTCATATACATTCTCATGTACCTCAAAAAGTTAAAATCCGGTTCGTTGAAAGATCTAGTCGGTTCTTGAATTGGAATCCTAAATAAATACCAAGTGGCTTGCTGAGCGATGTCTAATTTTTTTTCTACAACGTATCTATTGTTTTCAATTTCGTTACGATTTAAGGGAATTCTGTATTCGAAATAGGACTCTTCCTGACTTACAAAGTTATCTTCATTTAAATCTTCATTATCAGGGAGGTTAGTCCCTTGCGAGCTGAAACTACCACCACCGTCAGTATTAGAATTGTCTTCTAATCCATTATAATCTTTATAACGTTCAAGTATTTGTTGGACATCGTAATCCGAATCTAAATAAAATTTATAATCATCGTTCGAAAAGTCACTTTCAAGATCAATCCTTACAGGATCCCCAGGTTGATATCTATCTAAAATAGGCTTCATGTGCTCTTGAAAAAACTCTTTTTCTCTAACTTCAGAATCTAAACCATCTAGTCCAACATCTTGATTTGATCTTGCAGAACCAGTTGCATCAAAGTATTGGGTAAGGTAGTCTTGGGTTGGCATTCTTCCCCATTCTGTAATTCTTGAACCAGCGTCACCTCCATCCGGGGGAAGACCGTTTTCAAAGGAATGAACATTGTCTTCTAGGACGTCTTCAGATACTTCCCCAAGATTGAAAACCAGTTCTCCTCCAGTCGTATTGGGCCTATTAAATATTCCATCCATGACCGCACCGCCATTGTCTTCTGTAATAAACGGATCCATCAACCAGAATTCTATGTATTCAATATTGTTGCGCGTAAAATCGAAATTTACAGGAACTTGTCGGGTAATTGCTCCAAAATTCTCTTGAGGGTTATTGAATAATCCGTTGCTTTGAAATTCATCGGGATTGTTATTATAATTGTAAAAACCTCTTTCATGAGGGAAATATGCTACGTCGAAAGTTGATAAATTCGTATTAACCACCAGGGGATCCACTTGAAAAATATCTTGTGGAAGGACTCTCTTAACATAAGCATTGGCCAAGTCCTCGTCTGTGATGTTAGAGGGCCTGTTACCTCCAGGAATATAAAAACTGCGGTCAATTGTATACCAAGCCATTTTTGCTCTTTTATAACCTAACCCCAAAGCACTATCTGGTGTATTCGGAACTCTTCTATCAAAATTTTCATTGGGATTCTGAGTAGGAGTTGCTCCGATTTTCCAACCCAAATGTCCTCCTGCCAAAGAATAAGTAGTTGCGGCACTTTCAAAGTCATCTATGTATCCGGTACTTTCACCATTAACTTCATTTGATGTCCCTGAAATCAATTGTGCAAATTCGCCGTTGAATGTGATCGTTGAAGTTTCTTTGGTGCTTATTAGCGGTAAGGCGTCTATGATTTTGGTAAGAATTCTAGAATCTTCTTGAAAGTTTACATCAAAACCATACTTCGTGTTTTTGACCGGTTCATTTCCTATTGTATACCTGGACACGCCGCCTGTTCTTTCACTAAGATGCATGACTGTTGCACCCAAATTAATTTTGTCATTGAATTGATAATCCAATCTCGCTCCTGTCAGCCATTTTGAACTAAAACTGAAAACGTCGGCTTGTTCATATGAAATGGTAATTGGGTTTCCAGAGTTCAGAATTCCATCATCGATAATTGTCACTTTTGCACCTCCGAGATAAGAAACTTGGTATTGCGTACCTTCAATTAGCACTTGGCTTCCAGAAGTTACTACAACAGAACCTTCTAAAACGCTGAATCCATCAAGGATATATTCCCTCTGCGCTCTTCCTTGATATTCTGGTAACAATTCAAATTTATTCTTAAGAGAGTTTTGTCGTGCGTTTACCTTTGTTTGATCGTATAATTCATGAAATACATATTTATCTTTTAGCGTTTGTTCGCTGTCCGTAAATGCCGCTTCTAGAGTTGATCCAAAAGGTTCCAATACTGGAAAAATGACAGCTCCATATTCTACGTCAAAAGTTACCCCTTCGATAAAATCGAAATTAGCATCTGGTTGTGGATCTTGGTTTCGATTAAGTTGATCTAATTTAAGTACTTGTATTAAAGGCACATTATTGGTATTTGTTCCTTCATTTAAATTCGGAGCACGATAATTGGTTGTGTTGTCATCATACACAATTTGCATTTTGAAATCTGCTTCGGTCATATTTCGAGCTCCGGATAATGTATAAATGTTCTTCATTGCTAGATCCCAAATCGGTTTGTCTAGGTTCTGTCTTGTTGGTTTTAAAAGTTTCAGTATAAGTGCTTCATCACTCGGACTGTTTGGGTTAGAGTTTGAAAGCTCACCAACTTGAAAGCGTCTACCATTGTGCGAATATTCAAAAGAAACTGCCAATACCTCACCTTCATTAAGAGGAGAACGAAGAGTGATATATCCAAGGTCTTGTTTTACATTATATTCTGTGGCATCTAATTTTCTTACCGTATTCCGAATTGCGAAATCGACATTGTCAGATAGTCCTAGTCCTGTCAGAACGGTAGGGGCAGTTTCAACATTTCTAATGGCTGGATCATTGACTATTCTATCAAAAAGGTCATTGGCATCATTGTCTGTTTGATCATCACTACCAATAGGCATGACAATTGGGTTTCCGATATTTCTAGTTTCAAATTCTCCTAAATCTGAAAGAGCGACAATGCTTCTAAGGCCTGTGGTTTGGTTGTTATTCTGATTTTTCACCACATAAACTTGGATGTTTTGAATCATCAAGGAAGAGCGGACTTGTGGAAGCCCTACTAACCATTCTTCATAATGATCCCTAAAGAAGTGACCAAGGAAAAAGTGCTTGTACTCGTCATATTCAGATACTTTGATTCCTGTAAGGTCTTGAATATTGTCGCTGTTTTGATTAAAAGTCTGTGTGGTAGTAGATCCTTGCTGCCTTGAAGCCAATCCTGTCACAAATAGTTTCCCAAATTGGAGTTGTGTTTTAACTCCGAATAGTGCTTGCCCTCCTGACATGAGAGAATTGGCAACGGGCATGCTTACATTTCCAATTTCAATTTTCTTAATAATGTCTTCCTCATATCCAGTGAATTCAATTTTCAGATTATTTTCATAATCAAAAGAATTCTCATTATCGAAGTTGGCAGTGATTGCCAATTTTTCACCCACTTTACCTATGACATTCATTGATATTTGTTGGTCATAATCAAAGCCTCCATTTCTTTGTTGGTTGACCGGCACTGCGGGGTTCTCGACAGTTTGCCAGCTTCCTCCAAAGTCTAAATTCACAAAGCCTGTAGGTTGAATATCGACATAATTTCCCCCGAAAATTCGATCAAAAACAGGGCTAATGTAAATTTTAGGAATGAGTCTTCTAGCGCTTACTGCACTTTCTCCATCAAGTCCTGCAGAGCGATTCTGAAAGTATTCTTTATGAGCACGCTCTTCTTGAAATTTGATGAATTGATCAAACGTCATGGTTGTACGAGGGCGATAATTTAGTGCCCCGATGCGTTCATAAATCGTGTAATTCATGCCCGTATCTATTTCCAGATCAAGAGTCATACTTGCGGGATCCTGTAAAATTAAAGGTGAGGGACTTTGAGTGTTTGAAAAAGGATCTCCAAATCGATCTCTTTGCTCAAAAGTTGAACGGAAAGAAGGCGTATATTTTTGGACTACTACAGAGTCTTTTTTTGTTGAATCTGTAGGTTGAATCTGCTGAAATAAGAAATTATAGGAGCTACCGAATCCAGTGACAGAAATGCCAAAGATTAACAATAAAGTAAATAGTATGTAGAATTTGATTTTTATCAAACCCAGTAGTTGAGGTTTAATTAGGCTCTTTTTAAGGCTAATTTAATTAATTCTTCAAGACTAATTTCATCTCCAAATTCTTTTAAGATCTTGTCTATAGTTTTTTCAGCAAGTGGTTTTCCTATGCCTAAAGTTGTTAGAGCTGATAACGCTTCTTTCTTCAAGGTATTGCCAGGAATAAGAGATAATGAAACACCTGGATTTTCGAGTTCTTCTTTGCTCAATTTATCCTTTAATTCTAGGATGATTCGCTGCGCTGTTTTTTGACCAATGCCTTTTACAGAGCTAATAGTTTTCACATCACTATTGAGAATTGCAGAATGAATTTCTTCTGCAGACAAAGATGAAAGAATCATCAGCCCTGTGGAAGGACCTACACCTGAAATGGAAATTAGTTGCCGAAAACGTTTTCTTTCGGAAGCATCAAAGAATCCGTATAAAGTTTGGGAGTCTTCTTTGACATGTAGATGAGTCAATATTTTGCCTTCTTTTAAAGTTTTGATTTGACTATAAGTTATAAGGCTAATATTCACATGATAAGCCAAACCGTTGATATCTACAACTACAAAGGTGGGGTCAATATCGTCAAATTTGCCTTGGAGATAAGTGATCATAGCTTGGGGTTGAAAGAATTAAATTATTTCTTTTCCTGAAAGAAAAGATTGCAGAATGATTTCGATTTCTTGCATGTGTACTCTTTTATTTCCTCCTGGAGCATAGACATAGCCTTCTAAGTAATACAAACGCTTCTGTGACTCGTCTACAAAAGTGTAGCTAATATAAGGTCCGCCCGAAGAAATATCATTGAGCATCCATAAGCCTCGTGCTTCTTTTGAATATTTATCATTGAAACTCATTTCTTTGACTTGTTGATATTCATTCCCATCTCCTTGAAGGGTCATGTATATCTCGGGTTTCTCAATATCTCTCATGTACGTGGAGGTAATTTTTTCTCGAAAAGCTAGTACATCATTAAAAGGTTCTTTCGAATTATAAGGCGCATAGTGAACGAAAATGTTTTTTTCAAAATCAGGATCGATCGTTCGTACCCATACGAAATCCCTAAGATCCTTTGCCAAATCATAGCCGTACGGAATATTGAATTTAAATCCATGAGTCTCGGCAAGCTTCTTTTCAATTCCTTTCTCTCGGACTTTGAATATGTTTTTAGCAACGCGTGCATTTTCTTTGCTGAGAAAGTAGTTTCTTAGCCTTAATTTGTTCTGCTTTAGGTGAGATAGAAGTTGATTTTTGTTTTGACCGAAAAGGTGTAAGATCTCTTGTCCCTTAGCATACATGTCACTTTGTGGCCTCATGAATAACGAACTGTCCTCAGTGATTTTTTTCAATGACTTATCAGTGAAAAACTCCATCATTTTTCTTCCTTGAGAAGACTTGTTATCTATTGTAGATAAATAAATCATGTTTTTTGCCGATTTCAAAACGGAGTTTAACTTTAATGGATTGATGTTTCGTATTTTGAAATAGGGCTCGGATTGAGGAAGGCCAGGCACAAATTCAGAAAAAATGTCTTTAAGTGTCAAGCCAATTTCACTGGTCCAATCTGCAGTATCCATAATGACAAGTATAACGTTCGCTTCTCCCCTTGCGATCGGCAAATAAGTTTTGTCCTTTGGAACAGATGGTTTATCACTAGAACATGATGTGATCAATCCTAAGAACAAAAAGAACCCGATTGAATATATATGTTTGAGTCTCATTAGAATTTTAAATAAGTGAGCAATATTAAACCTAATAATCCCAAAAAAGGAGAAAAGTCACATGTTGATTAATAATCGCTGACCAGGGTCAATCCGTGAACCACTGAGATTGTTGAGTTTTTTTAGTTGCTCGATGCTTACATTTTGATACTTATTGGCAATACTCCAAAGAGAATCTCCTGACTGAACTATGTGATATGTACCATTTGGTGCAATCAATGGAGCAGGTTTAGGTTTGGGTTTTGAGTAACTTTTTGTTTTAGCTTTTGCCGAAAAATGAGGTAGCACCCATACATTGAGTTTTTGACCAGCATAGATCATATTGCCAGAAATATTGTTCCACCTGCGTAGATCAGATACTCTTACATGATATCGCTCTGCAATAGTTCCTAAAACCTCACCACTTCGTACACGGTGAATTTGACGGTTGCGACCATAGACCGAACCGGGAGTATTTTTAGCCAAGGCTTCTAATTCTTTTTTACCCACCTTGCTGGCTGAATCTAAAAGAACAATTCTATTTTTTCTTACCGTATCAATTAAATCAGAAGGTATTTTCAAAGGATATTTGATAGTACCTTTTGGTATTGCTCCACGAATCAACTGGGGATTGAGCATAACCAAATCTTCTAAACAAAGGTCAATTTGGTCAACCAGCGTTTTCATATGCATATAATTAGATACTTGTATGGTGTCATAAGAAACGGGACTCAACATTTCTATCTCTTCCATGTCAAAATAGTGCTCATCTACATAATTCAAGGTGTAAATCATAGCGACAAATTGCGGTACGTAGGAACGAGTTTCCCTAGGTAAATAGCGATAGACCTCCCAAAAAGTGTCTTTATATCCAGAACGACGAATGGCTTTTCGGACATTTCCTGGACCCGTGTTATACGCTGCCAATGCCAACTCCCAATCACCAAACATGCCATAAAGCTGTTTCAAATATTTACATGCGGCTTCAGTAGATTTCCATGGATTCATGCGTTCATCAATGTACCATGTCTGTTTTAGACCATATGCCCGACCAGTAGAAGGCATAAATTGCCATAATCCACCTGCACCAACCCTAGATACAGCGTTTGGTCTTAACCCTGATTCTATAATTGAAAGATATTTTAACTCATCAGGCATTCCGTATTTGGCCAGCGTTTCTTCGAAAATTGGGAAAAAAAAGTCTCGTCTAGAAATTACTTCCTTTGTATAAGACCGATCACGAACCGTGAAGTAGTCGACAAAAGACTGAACTCTTTCATTGAAAATCAATGGAATAGTCTGTTCGATGCAAGACATTCTGTCCTGCATCACCTCATAAGTGACATCAGGAATGGGGTCATTGAACGGATCGTCCTGAGAATAGGAATTGAACCCGATCAAAACTGAAATGATCGATATGAATAGAAACCTGCGCAATTATTTTTTTAGTTACCTAAAAAACCCTTTTGTAAGTACTTCGCGAAGGAAAGCAATTTTTCCTCCTCAAATTTATTAGCAACAATTTGCAAGCCAATTGGCATGCCTTGCTGGTTGGTTCCGTTGGGTAAAGATATAGCCGGCAAGCCCGCTAAAGAAGCTTGAACGGTAAAAATATCTTCAAGATACATTTCTAAAGGATTTCGATCATGACTATTTAAATCAAAAGCTGGCGTTGGTGCAGTAGGGGTAATGATGAAATCATATTGATCAAATAGTTTGATAGTCTCATCGCGGATTAACCTTCTCACTTTTTGTGCCTTATTGAAATAAGCATCGTAGAATCCTTCACTCAAAACATAAGTACCCAATAGAATTCTTTTTAAAACTTCATGACCAAATCCTTCTGATCGAGATTTCTTGTACATTGATTCTAAATCATGAGCTTGCTCACTCCTGTAGCCATATTTAACGCCGTCAAACCTTGATAAGTTGGCGCTGGCCTCAGCGGTTGTAAGAATATAGTAGGTAGGGAGTACATAATTGAGATACTCAAAATCAAGCATTTCAACTTTATGACTTGCAGATTTTAATTGATCAAAAACATTGACAACGGATTTTTTTACCTCAGTGTCTAGTGCTTCATGATCTAATATATTCCCAAATGACGCAATTTTTAGATCGCCAGTCCATTCCTTAGCCTTTGAATAAGTTGGGACATCTGAAAAACTAACAGTTTGATCATATTCATCAGCACCAGCCATGATTTCTAAAAGGAGTGCCGTATCTTCTACCGATTTGGCCATAGTACCTACACAGTCCAATGAGCTTGCATATGCCGCAAGACCATGTCTTGAGATTCTTCCATAAGTTGGTTTCATCCCAATCACACCACAATATGATGCCGGTTGTCTCACGGAGCCTCCTGTATCAGAGCCTATAGAAGCTAGACACATATCGCTTTGAACAGATACAGCAGATCCGCCGGAAGATCCTCCTGATACTTTGTTTTCGTTTGCAGCATTTCTTACTGGACCAAAAGAAGAATTTTCATTTGAAGACCCCATAGCAAATTCATCACAGTTGTTTCGGCCTATGATGATGGCATCTTCATCTAATAAACGCTGAACAGGCGTAGCTGTAAATTGGGACTTAAAACCAGCTAATATTTTACTTCCAGCTTGGAGCGTATGATCAAGATGACAGTAAACATCTTTGATGCTAATCACCATTCCAGCAAGTCGACCTGCGGTGCCATTTTTAATTTTTGACTGGATGCGTTCAGCCTCCTGAAGAGCTTCTTCAGGGTATATTTCTGTAAGCGCGTTGAGGTGCTTTTTTTTTTCGATTTGTGCTAGGTAATTTGCAACTAATCCTTGACAATCGATTTCCCCTGATTCTAGATCTGCTTGAATCTGAGAAAGTGAATCATAAGTTTTCAAACCTTATTTTTTCTCTTCTTTGATTCCTTCTTGAATTTCGTCTTTGATTTCTTTAGAAGCATCTTTGAATTCTCTGATACCTTTTCCTAATCCTTTTGCTAACTCGGGTATTTTTTTGGCACCGAAGAGCAATATGATGACTAAAACAATGATTACCAATTCCCATCCTCCAGGCATACCTATCGCTAATACTGACTGTGTCATTTCATTAATATTTAAAGTGTAGACAGTACAAAGGTATACGAAAATGGATCAAGAATGTCTGCCTATTATGCTTTTGTTAGTGAAATAACTATACAAACTTCATTTTTATAAGCTTTTCAAGCCATGAGGAATTCAGACTAATCGAAAAACTCTATTTCTAATAGAAATTACAAATACTCTCATTGATTATATCATTGGAATGTGACATGTACGTAATTAATAAAGATCAATCTTTGAAAATGAATCTTAATCAAGTAACAATTGCCTCGTCCAATATTGATAGATCAGCAAAGTATTATCAGGCTTTGGGGTTAAAGCTTATAGTATTCTCCAAAGATCATTATGCGAGATTCGAATGTCCAGATGGAGAATCTACTTTTTCTTTACATAAAGTAGAGGAGGTGGAAGGTAATAATGCAACTATCTATTTTGAGTGTGAAGCTCTTGACGAAACCGTAGAATCACTTGAAAAACAAGGTTTCGAATTCGATGTACAACCAACAGACCAAACATGGCTTTGGCGAGAAGCTCGTTTAAGGGATCCAGATGGGAATAGACTGATTCTATACTATGCAGGAGAGAATAGATTGAATCCTCCATGGAGAATTAAATAATTTTTTAAAAAAGCACAACCTATTTTTCAATTCTCCGTTATATTTGTTGAAACAAATAATGTAAGTACATTTAAAATAAAATTATACTATGCTTTATACAATTTTTACTCTTTTGATGTTGACATTCACATCGGAAGAAAACACAACATCATCTTCTATTAATGCCGCTGAAAGTTCAATTGTTTGGACTGCAACTAAGATCACAGGCTCGCATACTGGGAACATACAGATATCAAATGGCTCTTTGAATTTTGAAGGAGACCAATTAATAGGTGGTGAATTTACTGCTGACATGACATCTATCAATACAACGGATTTAGAAGGGGAATGGAAGGACAAACTAGATGGCCATCTTAAATCGGATGATTTTTTTGGTGTTGAGAAATTTCCTACGTCAACTTTTAAAATCACCAGTGTGAAATTGAAAGAAGGTTCAACTTATCAAATTACAGGAGACTTTACTATTAAAGGGATTTCTCAGACCGTTACATTTCCAGCAGAAGTGGATGCAGCTGCCAAGTCAGCAGTGGCTACTGTTACTTTAGACCGAACCAAATTTAATGTTCGTTATGGGTCTAGCTCTTTCTTTGACAACTTAGGAGACAAAGCAATAAGTGATGAATTCACTTTAGGAATTAAGATTGTTTCGGAATAAAATATACCCGATTTGATTATTAAAAAGTCATTCTGAGAAATCGGGATGACTTTTTTTATGACTTCATTTTTATTGATGTATCAATGGTCTAACTTCATCTTTCGAATTAAATGAAACAGAGTATCATGAAAAAATCTAATCGGAGAGCTATTCTAGGGGCGTTGTTTATTGCAATTGGCGTATTGTTTTTACTTGATAACTTGGCGTATTTGGATTTTAGAATCCCATATTATTTGCTGACCTGGCAAATGATACTTGTGGCCATAGGAGGATTTCAATTAATTACAGGGAATAAACGAGGAGGGTTGATTTTATTAACCGTTGGGATAGTTTTTTGGCTACCGGAATATTTTGACATAAGATTTAGAGACTACTGGCCTATCATTTTAATTGCAATAGGGTTAGGTTTTTTTATGAGAAGTAGGGTGGTGCAAAATAGTGATGATGATGCTGATGATATTGATGATGTCGCCATCTTAGCAGGAAGCCACAAAAAGATAAACAATAAACAGTTTTCAGGCGGGAGATTGTCCGCTGTTATGGGAGGTATTGAATTGGATTTGAGACAAGCTTCACTTCATAACGGCAAAGCGACAATAGATTCGTTCACTGTAATGGGAGGTGTAAAATTATTTGTTCCAGATGATTGGGTCATCAATTTCGAGGCGACCAATATATTGGGTGGTTTCAAAGATAAAAGAGCACATAAACCAACGGAATACTTTGGGAACGTTTTGACTATCAAGGGGCTCATTGTCATGGGAGGCGTTGAGTTGAATAGTTAATCAAATATCATTTACTATAGCGCTTACTGGAAAGATGATGCTCCACATTCCCATTGAATTCGTAGTATCGATATTACATGCTTTTAGGTTTTCAACTTTAAGTAAACTTGCAAAAGCGTAGAGTATTTTGTCCTGACCTAAAGGTTGGATAGAACTTGTCAAATCCATTTGGTTTTCAGCATTATATTGATAGGCTTCAAATGTCTGTTGTTCATCAATTGTGGTAAAGTCAATCTTTTTAAATCCATAAGTTAGAACACCATTAGTTTTTATTAAAGTCGTATCATTTTTCATTTCAAGAAAATCACAATTCTTTTTTTCAATTAACAATCGAAAATGATTTTCTACTTGTTTTCCAATTTTCTCCGCATGAATCATGATTTCAGCTTTTGAAACTCTTTTTATTTCTTGACTTTTGATGATGTCGTTGACATTTGTCTTTTGCTCCCCTTCTAATGCGGAGCAAGCAGATATAAAGAGGACGGTGATTGCCATAAAATACTTCATAGGGCAAAAGTACATATTGGCCTTCTTAATAAAGCGGTTCATCGAATCAATTTGGAAACAGCTTATAATGCATATGAAGCTGATGATTCTGCTGCGAATTGTCAAGCTGTAATTACAGCACCTGAGGCTTTTGATGCAGTGGGTGAAGGTTTAGATGAAAATTGTGCTGAAGAGTACAATGAGAGTGAACTTGAGAATCTCATCGGTATGGCTTTTTCAGTTGGATTTGGAACTCCAACAAGCTGTGGCCAGTAATTTGTAAAGATTCTAAAAAAGCCATCTAATGAAAATTAGATGGCTTTTTTTGTGCCTTCTGATTAGGAAGTTCCAGCACAAAAGCATTATTTTTAGCCTAAATGTATAATCAGGAAGAAGAAGAAGTAAATCCCAATATTCTCGGTAGAGATTTTCCGGTTTTGGTGACAGGTGGTTCTGGATATATGGCCTCTTGGTTAGTCAAATATTTATTGGAAGATGGCTATAAGGTAAGAGTTACAGTTCGGGATTTAGATAATCAAGACAAATATCGGCATCTTGAGAAAATAGCAGAAAGATCTCCTGGCAGTTTAGAAGTATTCGAGGCAAATCTTTTGGATCCTAATGCTTTCAAAATATGTATGAATGGCTGTAATGTCGTTTTTCATACAGCTTCTCCTTATTTGATGACTGGGATCAAAGATCCCAAAAAACAATTAATCGATCCATCATATGAAGGCACAAGAAATGTTTTGGAGGCGGTGAATAAGGCACACTCTGTCAAAAAAGTAATATTCACTAGTGCTATCTCAGCCATCTACGGAGATGCTTCTGATATCATCCATACCAAGGACAATAAATTTACCGAAGCTTATTGGAACAAATCAAGTAACTTAAAGCATCAGCCCTTGGGATTTGCTAAGACCGTAGCAGAACGTGAAGCTTGGAGAATTCATGATGAACAATCCAGATGGAAAATGGCTACTTTGAATCCAGCGCTTTTTGTTGGGCCTTCTTTAACATATAAAAGTGGATCGGGGAGTTTCGATTTTGTCAAAAGAATGGCTAACGGTACACTGAAGAATGGCGTGCCTAACTTAAAATACGGATTAGTAGATGTAAGAGACGTTGCCCATGCCCACATGTTTGCTGCTCAAGATGAATATGCGTTAGGTCGATTTATGCTTGTGAGTGAAGTAAAATCTATGCTTGAAGTTTCCAAAATATTAAGTAAAAAATTCGGAGAAGCTTACCCTTTTCCGAAAGATGAAATTAGCCAAAGAATGCTCTACTTTTTTGGCTTTACACAGGGCTATAGTAGAAAAATGGTAGTAGAAAATGTCAACAAACCTTTGGAATTTGACAATACGAAAAGCCGCCATGAATTAGGCGTTTATTACAAACCCGTCGATGAAGCACTGACCGAAATGCTCAACTATATTGTTGAGAATAACATGCTCGTATAATTCTATTCTGCTAAAAGCCTCCTGTGATAATTTATCTGTCCCAAGTGATAATTCAAATGTCCAGATAAGTGAATCATGAAATAGCCATAGGTCATGGGGTAACCAAATACTTCTTGAGGGAAAGGTTCTTCCCAGAGGGTTTCGTCAAAGTTTTCTAAAGACGCATTAATTGAATCAACCGATTTTTGAATAAAATCTAACAATTCTATTCTAGGTACATTTTTGAGATCAAATTCATCATCTCTTTGTCTTATATAATCAGACTTGCCAATTATGTGTCCAAAGAAGTGTTGTATGTTTCCACATAAATGAAGACAAAGATTTCCTGCAGTGTTGCTAATCGCTTTGTTCAATAACCAAAGGTCACTTTCAACTTTATAGGCTAGAATTTCCTCCTCCAATTTCGCTAAATCTCGAATCATTAATTTTTGAATAGCATCAATCGAAGAGTTCATATTCTAGGGGTATTTGGTGTATTGATATAATTTAGAAACTCGCTTTTGGTACTTTCGTTTTTGAATTTCCCACTAAAATGAGCAGTACCCGTTTTACTGTTTGTATCACTGACTCCTCTGGAGGAAACACACATATGATTTGCATCAATTACAACACCTACATCCTTAGTTTTAAGGATTGATTTAAGCTCTTCAGCAATTTGCATTGTCAATCTTTCTTGGACTTGAGGTCTCTTGGCAAAATATTGAACAATACGATTGATTTTTGAAAGTCCAATCACTTCACCACTTGAGAAATATGCAACATGAACTTTTCCGTAGATCGGAACAAAATGATGTTCACAATGAGAATAAAAAGTGATGTCTTTTTCGACCAACATCTGATCGTAACCATATTTGTTTTCAAACAGTCTTGCAACAGGTTTGTTCTTAGGGTTCAATCCACTGAAAACTTCTTCTACGTACATTTTAGCCACTCGCATAGGTGTACCTTTTAAACTATCATCTGATAAGTCTAGTCCTAACACCTGCATGATTTCTTTGAAATGCTTTGAGATCAATTCGATTTTTAATTCGTCATCCTTTTCAAATGCATCTGCTCTCATAGGAGTATTCGTAGAAGACCCTCCGTGATCATCAAAATCCTCTAAGAACACATCAGGCTGGGTATTCGACAGCGTTTCTTTTTGTTTCATACAATTTTATTTTAAGATCGTACTTCATATCAATTTTGGGTCGAAGCAGATTGTAAATGACTGTAACTATATTTTCAGCGGTAGGGTTCAAATTTTTAAATTCTCCCACATCTAAATTAAGATTTTTGTGATCCAACTTATTTAAAACTTCAGTTTTGATCAAATCACTCAAAATCTTCATATCATAAACATAACCGGTTTCAGGATCAATCTCTCCTGTAAGTGTCACATCTAGTTCGTAATTGTGCCCATGAAAATTTGGATTGTTGCATTTACCAAAAATCAAATCATTTTTGTCATCGCTCCAATCAGGGTTAAACAACCTATGGGCGGCATTAAAGTGTTCTTTTCTGTGTACTGCAACTCTCATTTTACAATGTTAATCCATAACGAGACAAATAAAAGTCAAAATATTGGCTGAAATCAAATCTTATTTGAATGACTGATCGTTAAATAGCCTTTTTTAAGTTCAGTTTAACGAAATCACTTTAACTTCGTTTTCGAAAAGTAAGATAAGCGCTATGGAATTAGATCAAATCAAAAAACACATTGAAGATTACCAAAATTCAGGCAAGCAGCTCTTCACAACATCGTCCTTTCAAACGCATAGTATTGTTATGCTGCATTTGTTGAGCAGAGTCGATAAATCTATTCCAGTTTATTGTATCAACACAGGGTTTTTATTCCCAGAAACTATTGCCTACAAAGACACTATTGCAAATGCATTTGGAATAGAAGTATTGGATATCAAGCCAGAAGTACCAAAGAGTATTCAGAAAGATGCTGAAGGCAAATTGCTTTTTGCTTCTGACCCTGACTTGTGCTGCTATTATAATAAAGTACAACCAATGGACAAGTTGTTGTCAGATTATGATGTTTGGATCAATGGAATTAGACGAGATCAAAATGCCAATCGAGCGGCCATGAAAGTGGAGGAGAAGTCTAAGTATGATTGTGTCAGGTTTCATCCAATGTTGGAATGGACCAATAAAATGATCTTTGATTATATCAAGGAATATGATCTACCGAGACATCCAATGGACTCAGTTGGTTATAGCAGTATTGGTTGTGAACCATGTACACGTAAGCCTAGTCTTGAAATGATGGAGCGTGAAGCAAGATGGTATGGAATGAACAAAACAGAATGTGGGCTTCATACTGAATTGGTAAGTAAATAAAATGATAAATGATGATGAAGCAAGGGCTAAAACAAAACACCTTGCTTCATCTAACCTAACAATATAAGAGAATGAATGTATTAATTACTGGCGGTGCTGGGTACATAGGGACTAGATTGATCAAGAGTCTTAGTGCGAACAAAGAAGTTGAGAAAGTTGTGATTTATGACAACCTAATGAGAGGAAATTTCAACCTTTTCCTAGGTGATAAGTATATCCACCCTGATGGCATGCAGTTTATACAAGGGGATATTTTAGATTCTCGAAGTTTAAAGAAGGCACTCAAAGGAATCGATGTTGTTATTCATATGGCTGCAAAAGTGACTTCTCCTTTTGCGAATGTGAATCTTCACTTTTATGAGCAAATTAATAACTGGGGAACAGCTGAGTTGACTTATGCTATTGAAGAGAGTGAAGTCAAGAAAGTCATCTATTTAAGTAGCATGGGTGTTTATGGCTTTTCAGATGATCCAATTTCAGAGGATTTTCCTGTAAACCCGTCTTCTTTTTATGCCATTTCCAAACAGCGCGGAGAAGAACATGTTCAAAGGTTGGATGAAAAGCACAATCCTATAATTCTCCGTTGCGGTAATGTCTATGGATATAGCAGAAGCATGCGTTTTGATGCTGTGATTAATCGATTTGTATTTGAGTCCAATTTTAGTGGTAGAATATCTATCAATGGAAGTGGGAATCAACAACGTGCATTTATACATGTTCACTCTTTAGCCAATATATTAGATCAGGTTACGACTATGGCTGTACCTACCGGTGTCTATAATGTATCAGAAAGAAATATGTCAGTATTGGACATAGTGGATGTGTTGAAAGAGTTAAAACCTGAATTGGAATTCTTATTTGTCAATCAACAAAATACACCTCAGCAGCAATTAGTAAGTGAAAATCAGAAGCTGAAGGAGATCATTGATTACGGTACTAAAGCTGATTTCAAATCTGAAATGATTGAATTTTTAAATAGCTTTAGTTATTAATACAGGTCCCATTTTCCATTCAAGTAGTATTTGTATAAAACAGGATTGTGTATTCTGTTGATGCCAATACTAGCGGAGTCTTGACCAAAAACTTCTTTGCCAAAAGATGTTACTAAAGTCATGGCCTCCTGATTGATCCATCTTGTTTGGATATCAGAAAAACTGAGTGATTGAAGCGATTTTTTCAAGTTTTCTTTTTCAAAGTTTTTTGCGCCTAAAATCCAACCCCATTCTCCCAAGGTAACGACTTGATTGTGCAAAGGGGCTGTGGCAAAACCTGCTTCGGCCATGGTCTTATCAATACATTTGAAAGCATCAGCTGCATAATATGGACTCCCGGCTTGAGTGATCAATACACCATTTTTTCGTAACCGATTGTGACATAATTTATAAAACTCGAAAGAATATAGCCTACCTAATTCAATGGATTTTGGGTCAGGTAAATCGACGATTATCGCATCGAAATATTCTTTGTTGGATTCCAGAAAATTAAAGCCGTCTTCATTCAGTATAGTTAATTTTGGACTTTTCATTGCACCTTGATTCATCTCGATCAAGAGTTCATGCTCTTGACCTAAGGCTGTCATTGCTGGGTCAAGATCTACTAATTTTATTTTTTTAACGGACGGGTATTTTAGTATTTCTCGAACCGCACCACCATCTCCACCTCCCATCACTAAAATATTAGTGGGTTGCTTTAGCAATTTCATCACAGGATGGACAAGTGGTTCATGATACATTACCTCGTCCACCGAACTCAGTTGCTGATTTCCATTAATGAATAACCAAAAGTCACCTTTTGATTGAGTGATTACTATTTTTTGATATTTGCTTTGTTCCTCATAAACTACTTTGTCTTTATACCTCACCGTTTCGCCATGATGAATAATGGGTTTAGCAAATACAAACCCAGCACTAATCAGAAGGAAAACCCCAAAGCCAGAGAGGTATACTTTTCGTTTCATCAGTTGATTGAATGTTTTTCCGAGAATCAGTATCAAAGTACACGCCACTATGAAATTGATCATTCCAAGTACAAAAGGTGTATAGGTTAACCCCAAATATGGTAAACCGACAAATGCGAAGAATACACCTCCGAGCAAACTGCCGTAGTAGTCCTTTTCCATAATGCTTGAAACATTTACCCTTAGTTCTTCGAACTCATCATTGAGACGAATTACAAGTGGTATTTCCATTCCTATCAAAAGTCCAATGACAATGCTCATCACATAAATGATCAAACCAGGATTGCCATAATAGGCTGAAACCGAATAGGCAATGATTGAAACAAACGCTGTGAGCAATGAAAGAATGAACTCAATGAATATGAATTTCTGTAATAAGTTTTGAGTGAATACCTTACTAATCCTACTGCCAAGCCCCATTGAAAAAAGCATGATAGAAAGTATCATCGTCCACTGCATGACCGAATCTCCAAGAAAATAAGTTGCCAAAGTGGAAAGAATGTATTCTGCCACAATGCCTGACATACCCGTAGCAAACAATGCTATTTTAAGAATGTTGGATCCGTTTTTCAAATTAATTGAGATATTCCTTAACAGAACAATTCTATCAAGGGCAAGAATAATTTTGATTTAAAGGACTATGACTAGAGTGCCCAAGTAATCAAAACAGAACCTCCGATATAGGCAAATGCTTCAACGAGCGCAGCTCCATTGTTTGGGTGTTCTTGATTGATAATCTCGTCCGTAAGATTTTGACCTGGCAATAGAATTTTGTCCGTTAAAAATCTTGCCAAAGGAAGAAATACCAAACCAATGGCTACATCAAATCCTACATCTTGAAGTGTTATTGACCATTCTTCAAAATCATGCATTAATGCAAATCGGATTAGATTAGCAATTGCAATTAACGCACCTGCAAATCCGATACCCACCGCTACATTTTTTTTCGCAATGTGCTCATGAATGTCATAGGGTGTGATCAAATTATAAACCAACATTGTGATATACAGCAACACCATGCCGAGTAACCAATATAGTATGGCATTGACAATAGGTCCTCCTTCTCCAAATCCTTCTCCATGGATTGCGCCTAGTATTACGAGACCAGTAGAAATACCAACGGCGCCTTCAACTATTCCTGTTCCAGCATTGTGGTCATCAATGATTTCTTTTTTAACACTGAACTTGCTTAAAATAAGCTTGTCATTAATAATGATTGAGAGATTCAAAAGTAAAATGGCCAAAGAACCATAAATGGCTACATCGATCAAATCCGTGGCTATATCTGAGCTTTCACCCATTAAGGCACTTCCAATGGCCAATACCAATCCAATAAAGTAACCAACGTAGGCTATAGAAAAAGCAAAATTGTCTTTTTCAACCAATTCGTGAGATACATTGATCCCTCGATGAAATAATTGATAAACCACCTTGCCTACAAAAAACAAAGCGAAAGAAGCAGCTAGAAAAGTTAGTGTTGCTAAAATTCCATCTAGAATAGAAATCATAGGTTTTAATTTAAGTTCCGGTTTATCTTATTTTCCAAATCCACCACCTCGGGATCTACTAGTACTTCCGCTATATCTAGATCCTGAACGTGATGTTCTCCCTGCCACTCTTTGTTTAAAGGAGGAATTATTACGACTCCATGATGATCTTGGTCGGGAACTTTGTGTGTAAGAACTATTAGTTCCATAATATGATCGTCCACCAGTCATCGGACCATAATATCCTCTACCAGTCCCATAATACCCTCTCCTGTAATCGTTATAATATGATCTTCGAACGGGATACGTCATCATGTTGAACATACTGTTCATAAATGCATATTGCCCATAAAAAGCCCAAAAACTATGGCCGCCCCGGTTTTCCCATTGCCCATATTTTTCGTTGCCTATGTAGTTATTATACCCAGGTGGGTTTACACCTTTGCTTAGTTTACCATCTTCGCCACGTGAAGCTAATTCCATTCCCATGTCATTCACATGCATTTCAAAATATGATTCGCTTACTTCAAACCAGCCATAATTCTGCTCTTCAGGCTGACCTGGTTGTTCTTCGGTAATAACTACATATTCGTGTTTATAAGTGTTAGTAAAAGTTCCTTCTACATTCATGTCATTAAGAACAATAGAAAAAACTTGATCTTTAGGAATTTCTTTAATGATTGTATCTATTGGGATTTTTTTGAAGCTTCGTCCACAACTAGCTAAGAGCAGAACAAGTAAGAGAAAGCCTAATGTGGAATAATGATTTTTCATGGAAATATTATTTAGTGCCAATTTACATATTTTGGAATACAATTATTATTTCGCCCCAGGTATAATGTTAGAAACTTCAAAAGCCTTGACTACTTTTCCCGCTACAGCATCGAATTCACGTTCTCCCCATTGCGTGATACCGATGACTAATTCCTCATCGTCATCATAATATTCCCAAGCCATCAACTCTTCCCAATCTTCCTTTTTTTTGGATAAGTCATTGCAAAATCCCGCAACATCTGAATGCAGGTAATAATTCACATCGTTATACTTGATTTCTTTTGGGGGTGTTTTATCGGCCACTGTTCGATCAATTATATCACTTCCTAGTTCTCTTATCTTAATCTTTTTAGTGGCAGTCAAAAAAACATCACCTTTATTCTCAACACTGAGAAACAAACTTTCACTGCCGTTATTGATTAAATATTCCTTTGAGAAGTTGTGATTCCCCCAGTCATATTCATATTCTTCTTTGACTTCCCAAGTATTGAGATCATACTCTAAAATGAATCCCATTTTTAGGTCCTCAACAGTGAGGTTAGTTACATCATAAGTAGGTTCTTCTTTTTTTTTGAAGATATCTAGTAGTCCCATATTTTCTTTTTTTTAAAAGTCACCCATAGCCATTTCAAGTGCTAGGATGTTATAGTTTGTCAAAAATGCAGAGAACTTGGTTGGTTTCACTTGTTCTTAGATCAACTTGTTATTTTTTGAAAGAAGTAAATCACCCCAAGTACAATAAGTAGTAGTAAACCGACTTTAAATAAAATTGAGAATAAAAAGCCAAGCACAAAGCTCAATACGATTAATAGAAGAAAGATTTTAAGTAGGTCTGTCATTTTATAAGATTCAATAAAAGCCCTGCAGTTTCTACAGGGCTTTAAAGTATTATTTGTCCATTCCTAACTTAGCTTTCATAGCAGCTAAATCATCAGCGGCTTTAACTTCAGCACTGCTTCCTTCTAATGCTTTGTCAATCTCATCATCTACACTTTTGCTTTCATTGGCTATTTCACCATAGGACTCAGCCAAAGCTTCTTCTTCTGCTACTTTGTCTTTCATTTTCTCAAGCATTGCTACTGTACTGGATGAATCTACTTGAGCCATTTGCTTATTGAGCTTCTTTGTAGCAGTGCTCACCTTGACTCTTGCCTTGAGGGTTTTCAATTCATTCTCATATTGGCTAATAGTTGACCTGATTTTTCTAACATTTGTATCCAATTGAGATACGTTTTTATCAAATCGGTCATGTTCTTCTTTTGCACGATTCAATTGGCCAGTAGCCTCTTCTTTTTTCACCAAAGCCTCACTTGCCAACCTATCTGCTTCTGCTGCTTCAATATCTCCACTTTGACCCTTTTTCAAAAGAAGCATTGCTTTGTTTTCATAATCCTTTGACTTGCTTTTGAAAGTTTCCACTTCATTTTTTGCACGTATGGTCATGGCTTTTACTTCCGCCAAAGCTTGCAAACTCTTATCTAAATCTTTCTTGAGATCTCTAATCCCTTGTTCGGTCATTTTTATTGGGTCTTCCAATTTATCTATTGCTGATTGAGTCTCAGCTTCACCGATTCTAAAAAGTCTCTTAAAAACATTCATATCTTCTAAATTTTAATTTTCTGTTAATTTTATTAATTCAACTGAATACTCCCCAAGAAGTAGTGCCAAAGAATTAAGCGTTGCTTCTAGTTCATTCAAGTCTAGATTTTCTAATTCATGAGTATTTCTGAAAATCAGTTTGTTTCCATTCTCATCTAAAACAAAAGCCCCATGAATAATATCTCGACTTTTTTGCAAGAGTTGTTTATATGTTTCTGGTTGAGGGTTGTTAATTTCTAAAATAAAATGCTCAACAATCAACAATGGATCAGCAATACCTAAAACTAAATTTTTGATGCCGCTTGACTCATTTTCTACAACGATCAGTCCATCTTCTTCGTTTTCTTGAACAATTTGGTATTCTAGCTCTGTTAAATAGTCTTTTACTTTTAAAAAATGTTCACTCATTACTGTAGTGTTTAAATTAGATTCAATTCCAAAAATTGGATTTATGTGGATCTTTCACAAAAGCTGGAGGTGAATATTTGAAGAAAGTTTATGTTTCTCAAAATTCACATATGTTTCTACGAGTCAAATATGCAAAAAGTTTTGGCATTGCAAAAATAATTAGCAACTTTTGTTTCAGATATGTCTAGGATAGGAAAAAATATAAAGAAGATACGTACAGTAAAGTCTTTGAGCCAAACCCAATTTGGAGAATTGTTTGGTTTAAATAGAGGTGCTGTAGGCGCTTATGAAGAAGAAAGAGCTGAGCCTAAAATTGAGACATTGATTCAGATTGCAAACCATTTCAGACTTTCCATAGACCTTCTATTGACGAAAGAATTGACTGTTAATGATCTTTATAAGTTTAATATACTGAATAAAAAGCTCGATAAAGCACATCATTTTGATGAGGAGGAACAAAAAACAATGGATCCTAAGGGGATCTGTTTAGTGAAAATTGAAAAAGAGTTGGAATATTTAGTTAACCGGAGTAATAAGGACTTCATTTCTAATCTGCCAACTATAAATGTTCCGAATACTTCTGAAGCTACACATCGTGCTTTTGAATTAAAAGGAAGTGAGATGGAATACAATCAAAATGGACTCCATCACGGAGATATACTTGTTTGTGAGGCTTTGAATCTAAAAAATGTAGAAATAGATAAGATATATCTATTCATTACTAATGAGGGGTTTTCGACCAGGAGACTATCTACAAATAGTAAGGGTGTTTTCAAATTTAGAAGTGATGATGTTAACTATCCTAGTCTTGAACGAAAACATAAAGAGATTTTAGAAATTTGGGAAGTCATAGGAGCCTATAGTTCATATTTGAATCCCCCCAAGATGATAGAAGAAAGAGTGATGCTCATAGAAAGTCAATTGAAAACATTCCTTTCTAAAAAATAAAATGGTTCATGTTTTTAGATATGAATTAATTAAGCATTGATTACAAGATCCTTAATTTGTTGTTACATTCGGGATGAATTTTTAAGAATAGATCATTGGAAGCTAAAATTGATAATTTTTCTGATTGGGTCATTGACACCAACCCTGTTACATTAAAAAAGGATTTTGAAGGAATGCTTGTCAGATCCGGGTTTGGGATTGTTGGATTCATAGATCATCATTTCAAGCCGCAAGGGTGGACAGGTCTTTGGTTAATTTCAGAAAGTCATTTTGCCATTCATACCTTTCCTGAGGAAAACAAAACCTATATAGAGTTGAGCAGCTGCAATTCAGATATGTATGATGATTTTATTGATAATTTGAACCATTATAAAAGCAAACAAAATGGGTAAGATTAAAAAGAAAATCTTGACCGTGATTGAAAAGGCCGAAAAGACAGATGGCCTGAGTCGTTCTTTTGATTTGTTCATCATGGCTCTGATTTTAATCAATGTTGTTGTTATCATGATGGATACGGTCGTTGAGTATCATAACCAATATGAGGAGCTATTTGATTTCATCGAGATATTTTCAGTTGCTGTATTTTCGATTGAGTATTTGATTAGAATTTGGACTTGTACACTCATTCCAAAATATTCTCATCATTGGTTTTGGGGAAGAGTAAAATATGTTTTTTCTGTCTCTGCAATTATTGATTTGATTGCAATTCTCCCGTTTTATCTTCCATTATTGATTCCAATGAATATGATGCTTATTAGGATGCTTCGTCTTTTTAGGCTTTTAAGGATATTTAAATTGGGACGTTACTTTAGAGCCTTTGAAATGGTTCAAAATGCAGTTTTTAGAAGAAAAGATGAACTCATAATTGTACTAGGATTGATTGCAGTAATGATGATACTTTCTTCAAGCATGATGTTTTATATCGAAAATGCTGCTCAACCGGAAGTTTTCACAAGTATTCCTGCCACCATGTGGTGGGCAGTGGCAACATTAACCACGGTAGGTTATGGGGATGTTTATCCAATTACCCCAATGGGGAAATTGTTGGGAGCATTTATTGCAATTTTAGGAATAGGCGTATTTGCCTTACCAGCGGGTATCATTGCTACAAGTTTTGAATCTGAGTTATCAAGAAAAAAGAAAGAAGAAGATGCCGAAGAATGATCGAATGAAATTTCGATTTGAACCTTACAGCCTCTTTCTGTTTATCATTATTGGCTCCACAATTGGTGATCAATGGTATTTGTCAGAAGTGTTTTTTGACAAAGATTATCTCAATTGGTTTATTTCCATATCAATCTGTCTCAGCATATTATTTATTTTCAAGGGTTATATCAAACCTTCGACATTGTCTGGAGTAGTTTTAATATTGCTTGCTAGCAGTGCTTACAATATCAGTTACTTTCTAATTCAGTATCCTGATTTTATAACACCAATCAACTATTTGATTCTTGGAATAATGGTTGTTTTGCTGACATCTGCCTTGAAACAGACCAAGGCTTCAATTCATATTTCTCAAATTATTGTTTTTATTAGCGCGGCCTTCATTTGCTTTTATTTCCAATGGCGATATACGACCTATATTCTTTTAGGTTTAGGATTGATTCTATGGTGGATTGTTTATTGCCAGGATAACAAGGACAGGGTTATTGCTTTTGGCCTTTCAATCGTCACTATTGTTTCTCTTAGTTTTTCTAAATCACCAATTTATTCATCTCAGAAGAACTATTATGATCCTGTGGTCTTTTCTCAAAAAACGTCATATCAGCAAATTGATGTTACCAATTGGAAGGGGAATTATTGGTATTATTTTGATCGTGTAAATCAGTTCAGTAGTTTAGATTATTGGATGTATTATGAGCCGATGATTCATCCTATAATGTCGATCTCGGCAAATAAAGATAGAATACTAGTGATTGGCGGAGAAAACGGCCTAGCTGTCAAAGAGTTGTTAAAATACGATGTTAAGGGAATTGACATTTTGCCATATGATACGGCTTATTTGACCTTAGCAAAGACTCACAATCTTTTTACTAACATCAATGATGATGCTTTGAAATCTGAAAGAGTGAAAGTATTAGATTCAGATATTTTTCATGTGCTAGCTAATTCTAATGAAACATATGACGTGGTTATTGTAGACTTATATGATCCTAAGGACATTGAGATGAATCAATACTTCACGAAAGAGTTTTATGAGTTTTGTTTTCAAAGGTTGGATGTCAATGGTATGCTGATATCTCAGTCTGGTAGTCCATATTTTGCAACGAAGGCATTCAGAACCATTAATAATACCATAGCATCGGCAGGTTTCCAAACAATACAATTTCATAATCAAATTCTTACTACTGGAGAGTGGGGCTGGACTATTGCATCAAAAAAGAAACTAGATCTCAAGGCTCTTTTGTTAGCCCAAAAATTCTTTGCAATAGAAACGCACTGGTTGAATAATGACGCCATGAAAATGATGTTGTCTTTTGGTAAATCAAATAGCGTAGATAGTACCTTGCAGATAAACAAGTTATCGGAAACTGTCCTATACAAAGAATACTTAAAAGGTAATTGGCAACACGAATAGATGATGAGAGATATTTGGCTTTTCTCCAAAAAAGTAGATTTGTTGGTCATGGGCCTTCCAGTATGGTTTTGCTGGGCCATTTGTTTCCTATTGCCAGAGGAAATAATGAATCAGTCTTTACCGCTATGGGCATGGGTAATTATTGTACTGGGAATTGATGTGAGCCACGTATGGAGTACGATTTTTCGTACTTATTTTGATAGAGATGAAAGAGAAAATCATTCGCAACTTTTTAAAATTGCTCCACTTTCAGCTTTTGTTTTATGCTTTGCTGTTGCATGGTATTCTAGCGATTTATTTTGGAGGATATTGGCGTATTTGGCTTTGTACCACTTTATCAAACAGCAATATGGGTTCATGCAATTGTACAGAGGAAGATATGGCAGAACAGAGATCAAGAAAATATTCTCAGACAAATTTGTCATTTATTTGAGTATGATCTTTCCAGTGATTTATTGGCATATCAATTATGATAGAGCATTCAGTTGGTTCATTGAAGGAGATTTTATTTCACTGAATGTTGATTTCATTGATAATTACTTACAGACCATTAACATCATTGGAACCTCTGTTTATTTTGGAATCATAGTTTATTGGTTGTTAGAAGAGGTGATGATTCATCGTTCCAATAAATTATCTTACCCATTAGGCAAATGGATTTGGGTATTGACAACAGCATTTAATTGGTATTTGGGTGTCATTTATTTCAATTCGGACATCGCATTTTCTATTACCAATGTGGTAGCACATGGTATTCCTTACTTTGTGTTGATGTATTATTATGTTCTACGAAAAAGAGTTTTGTCTAATGGTCTGTCAGTGCCTGCTTCGGGATGGAAAATCATTGCAATCATGATTACAGTAGTGCTTTTATTTGCGATTACTGAAGAGTATTTATGGGATATGCTTCTCTATGTTGAAAATCATCAATTTTTTGAATTCTTTTTTGATTTTCCATTTGCACCCGTTCAATCTACATTGGCACAAGCTCTGGTATTGGCTTTACTTTCTTTACCTCAAGTAACTCATTACATTTTAGATGGCTTTATCTGGAAAGTGAATGATAAAAATCCATTTATTAAGCCAACACTAATAAACTAGCCATGGACAGAAGAGATTTTATAAAGAACAGCTCATTGCTGACACTTCCATTAATATTAAAATCTTGTGACTGGTTGGAATCAAAAACTGATTATTCAGTACATGTTCAAAATGACGCACATGTCGGTCATCTAATACGAGAGAGTCAATCGTTTGAAGTTGGATCCAACTTAAAAACAGAAACACTTGTTGTGGGTGGAGGTATAGCAGGAATGTCTGCAGCATGCCATCTAAAAAATCAAGATTTTATTCTGTGCGAATTATCAAATCAACTAGGAGGAAGTTCTTCTTCAGGATCATTTGAAAACATTCGGTATTCTCAAGGGGCGCATTACGACCTTTCATACCCAGCCAATTATGGGGCTGAAGTTTTGTCATTCCTTGAAAAACTAAATATCATCCAATATCAAGAATGGTATAACAGATGGAGTTTTGTAGACAGACAACATATCATTTTCCATAGGAGTAAAAATCAGTGTTTTGATCATGGTAAGTTTAGAAAAGATGTAATTCCCGAAGGGAAACTAAAGGAGGATTTTCTTAAAGAATTGGGTCAATATGAAAACCAAATGCAGATGCCTTTAAGACTCATTGATTCGAAACATCATCATTTGTCCCATCAATCATTTTTACAATACTTAGAAGAGCGTCTTGAAATAACTCCTGAATTCGTTGCTTGGATGGATTATCACATGAAAGATGATTATGGAGCTGGCACTGCTGAAATATCTGCATTGGCAGGTATTCATTATTTCAAGTGCCGTCCTTATTATGAGGAGATTGTAGAACTATTCTCTCCTCCTGAAGGAAATCATTATTTCATAAAAAAAATGGCTGATTCACTTTCTCAAGATCAGTTAAAAACCAATCAATTGGTTTCCAGAATCAAGGAAAGTCCGAACGGTTTTGACGTGGAAGTTATTGATGTAGAATTAAAAAACAAATACGTTATTAGTTGCAAAAATGTGGTGTACGCTGGTCAAAAGCATGCAATTCAATACATTTATCCAGAAGACAAACACCTTTTTGAAAACAACCAATATGCTCCATGGATGGTTGTTAATATTGTTTTAACAGACAAACTGCCTGACATAGCATATTGGCAAAATGAAATGTTGACAGAAGACGCTTCATTCATGGGGTTTGTAGATTCAGCAACACAACAAAGAAAAAGCAAGGAAAACCGAGTACTCACTGCCTATTATTGTCTTCCACAAGCATCGCGTAATGACCTTCTAAATGTTGAATCGAATAAAGCAGTAATTGCAGAAAAGACCATTGGATTTGCCACTGACTATTTTGGAATGTCTGTTGATCCTTTTGTCAAACATGTGGACATAAAAGTCATGGGACATGCCATGCCTATTCCTGTATCGGGATATTTATTTAATGATAAAAATCAGTTGAGAAAGAACAAAAACATTGCATATGCTGGAGTTGATAATGGACGTTTACCTTTATTCTTTGAGGCTGTTGATAGCGGGATACTAGCTGCAAATATTATTCAACAAAACTAAGCAGAGTGATATAACCCACTTTTTGACTAACGGCGCTCCCTTCTATTCGATTCTGTACTTTTGTCATTTTGGCCTTTAAAATTTCGCAGCTGATAGGTGAAAGTCAACATAAAGAACTGCTGCAGAACCTGAGTTCTTGTTTCTTCTATATAACCTGGATTAACGCTTTGAGAGGTACTCACATTTTGATTGAGCAGGTCAAATACAGATAACGCTAGTTCTCCACTATCATTTTTAAGAAACTTTTTGGCGACACTAATATTCCAAAGCACATAATCTGTGTCGAACACTTCATTTACACCAAGGTACTTTTCATAGTAGAAGTCATTTCTAAATACCATTCCTTTCCAAAATATGAAATTTAGTTTAGCGCCAACTTTTTGTCGGGTGTAGTTATTAGCGTTGTCAGTTTGTATGGAATTGTGAACTAAATTTCTGTTCGAATTATAGTAGAGGTTAAAATCAATTTTCTCACTGAAATTACTGACCAATGCCACCCTCATATTACCTGAATACGTGTTTGCGATGTTAATTACGCCATTCGTTACTCCGGGTTGTCGCGTATAACTTAGTCCAATTACAGTATTCACGTTACATTTAATTTTAGAAATGAGCCAACTGAATGTAGTACTATTGTTTAATCGCCAATAGCCATCCATATTGACCGGTTGAGAAACTTGTGATCCTCCTGGAATAGTGATTCCATTTTCGAGTAATGTATCGGTATCAATGCGATAAGTTGCATTTGTCATATAATCATCCGTTGTTCGAATATCAGTGTAATTGGAAACGGAAGTGTTTTTATCTGTGTTTGACTTTCTCAACCTCAAGGATATTCTATGTGTATAGCTTTGATTCAAGTCAGGATTGCCAATAGACCAGAAAAAGGGATTGCTATTATCAATAACATTTTGAAGTTGATTGACAGATGGTTCGTTAGTGGAGGCCCGATATCTAAGGAAAATGCTTCCTCCATTTTTAAAGTCACTTCTGAGCATGGCGTTAGGTAGAATACTATTAAACTTATTTTGAAAAGCTGAAGTAGGTGTCGGTAATACCTGTTCATTATTTAAAGTCGCATGCTGATAACTAACACCGAATTGATAGAATAGAGAACCAAAACCCCGGTTTATTAGTGACAATGAAGGCCGATGCGTTGTGTAACCACTGGTAAAATCATTTGATAAGGTTGGGTCAAAAATTAAATCATCTGAAACGGCATCATATTGATATGTTTCTTTCTCAGCGTCTCTGTTTGAATAATTAATTTGGTAGCCAGCAGAAAGTGTTGCACTTTTTCCCACTGGTTCATTGAACGTAATCTTTCCTCCAATGGTCAACTGATTCTCATTAGTCAAATATTGGGTGATAGAATCTTGTTTTATATCTTCAAAATAGTTTTCCTTATCTGTAGAGTTGATGCGGGTATTGACATCTATCGAAATTGATCTTCCTACTTTCTCCAATTTTCTGAGATAACTGATTCTGTTAGAAATATTATATGCGATATTATCACTGAGATAATTGTTTTCTGTAGTATCAGTTATATTGTTTCTATCATTGGACAATATGCCGTTTGTGTAATCCAGTCCTTTGTTGTCTTGAAAACTAAATGAAGGTGTGAAAACGAGTCTGTTTTTCTCATTGACGTTATAGGTAATTCGAGAATTAATTCTATGATTATACTCATTGGTTGTTTGATTTATTCTTTCAGTATAGAATTGATTACCTTCTTCAAAATAAGTCTCTCGATTGTTTATCTGCTCTTTAGTATTTTCGGTACTGTTATAAAAATAGCTCCCTTCAAAAGTTGCTTTGCTCCCCCAATCATCCGTGAAATTCAATCCAATTGAATTTGTATTGGTAATGCCGCTTTTTTCTCCGGTCATAAAATTATTATTCCCACCTCTTCTGGACCTACCTCTTTGTCCTCCACTTACACCAGCTAGATCTTCTGTACTAAAATTTTGTTTGTTGATATTATTAGAGAGGCCCATGATTGTAATTCTTTGGTTCTTATTGAATGAGTTTATCGAGCCTCCTGACTTATAGCGTTCATTTGTTCCATATCCTGCGTAAATTGTGCCAAATCGACCATTTCTTTTGTCCTCTTTGGTAACCACATTCATGGTTCGTACCGAGTTGCCGTCGTCTACTCCTGTAAACTGGGATTGTTCACTTTGCTGATCAAAAACTTCTACAGCATCTACAATTTCCGCCGGAATAGTGTTGAGAGAAAGCAATGGATCTTGCCCAAAATACTTTTTTCCGTCCAAAAGTACTTGTTGAACAGACTCTCCATCAGCAGTTACGCCTGTTTCATCTACAACGATGCCGGGCATTTTACTTACTAAATCTGCTGAGCTAGCATCAGGATTTACTTTGTAGGCCTGAGCATTAAACACGGTGGTGTCTCCTCTCTGCTCTACCGGAATGACTTCCCCTTCAACGCTTATGTCTTTTAGAACTTTTGCATCTGTCTGTAGGTTGATCACCCCTAAATTCAGATCAACCAATCCAATTCGAATCAGTTGGGAATAAGGTCTAAACCCAAGACTTTGGACTTTAAGTCTGTAGAAGGCCTTTTCAAGTTCTTGTACTTTGAAATTACCTTGATGGTTGGAGATGTCATATTTTGAACGTGTCGAATCTTTAATATTAACCATGATGACGGTGGCACCAACTATGGCACTGCCATTTTCCGAATCGATAAGTGTCCCCTGTATATTAACAGATTTGTTTTGAGACATTAATGAACCTGAGGAAAAGCATACAATCAGGACTATAATAATAATTTTTTTCAATTGACCTTTTGATTTTCACGAGACTGAAGCCGTTCCTTTCTTTCTTTCCTTTTTTTGTCTACGAGGCCTTGATATATCTCCATTTGCTTTTCATTTAATATATCAGCAATAATCCCATCTTTTTCATTTTGAAGTGCGGTCATTTTTGATCTCATTCCTTGAAAATCTCTATTTTTTCTCATTTCAGATCTCAATTCGTCTATGGTAGTTGCAAACTCCTTGTAAACATCGTTTAACAAAAACTTTTGATCCTCTGATAAATCAGTAATTTCTTTAAATAAATATTGCTTTTCCCTTTCAGCCATTTCACTAGGCGACATTCTTGGTCCACCTCCAGGGCCTTGAGAAAAGGCTGGAGAAATGGTAATTAGGAACGCAAATGATAGAGCAACAAGCAGATGAATTCTCATAATGCTAAAAGTAGATTGTAAAATTTTAGACAACATATCACATCAAAGGTTTAAATATATTTTGAGAATATTTTGAAGTTTATAATTAGAATCTAAGATGACCTTAAAGGCTGTTTTTACTAATTTTGCACCTCATTAAAAATAAGTATCTCATGGATCTAAATGTATTAACAGCTATCTCTCCTGTAGATGGCAGATATAGACGACACACCGCAAGTCTGGCAGAATATTTTTCTGAATTTGGATTGATCAAATACAGAGTCCATGTAGAAATTGAATATTTTATCGCGCTATGTCAGCACCCATTACCTCAACTTGAAAAAGTTGATCAAGAGGTCTTCGGAAAGCTTCGTCAGATTGTTGTTGAGTTTAGTGAAAAAGATGCTACATCTATCAAGGATATTGAAAAAACTACCAACCATGATGTGAAAGCCGTTGAATACTTTATCAAGCAAAAGTTTGAAGAATTAGGTCTTTCTCCATTTAAAGAATTCATTCATTTTGGGCTTACTTCTCAGGACATCAATAACACATCCATTCCATTGCAATTGAAACATGCCATTACGGAGGAAGTGTTGCCTCAGTTGAATAGTATCGCTGCGAACTTGATTGATATGGCTGAGGAATGGAAAGACATTCCTATGTTAGCTAAAACCCATGGACAGCCTGCCTCACCTACAACCCTAGGTAAAGAAATTTTGGTGTTTCATGAAAGGCTCAATCAGCAGATTAATATGTTGGATGATATTCGTTATTGCGCCAAATTTGGAGGAGCGACAGGAAACATGAATGCGCATCAAGTGGCATATCCCGAAGTGGATTGGGTGAAATTTGCGAATAACTTTGTTGATAATACTTTAGGTCTGAGAAGAAGTTACCCAACTACACAAATCGAGCATTATGATGACATGGCTGCTCTTTTTGACAATCTAAAAAGAATCAATACTATCCTTATTGACTTTGGAAGAGATGTATGGCAATACATATCTATGGGTTATTTCAAACAAAAAGTCATCAAAGGTGAAGTAGGTTCTTCTGCAATGCCACATAAAGTCAATCCAATAGATTTTGAAAATGCAGAAGGGAACCTAGGAATTGCCAATGCGGTTTTTGAGCATTTGTCTGCTAAGCTGCCTATTTCAAGATTGCAAAGGGATTTGACTGACTCTACTGTGCTTAGAAACATAGGAGTTCCAACAGGGCATATGTTTATTGCGTTGAAATCTTTGGAAAAAGGAATTTCTAAGCTTGAACTTAATCGACAAGCAATAGAAATGGATTTGGATGATAACTGGGCCGTAGTTTCTGAGGCGATTCAAACGATTCTGAGGAGAGAAGCATACCCTGAGCCTTATGAAGCTTTAAAAGCGCTTACAAGAGGGAATCAAGAAATTACAGAAAAATCTATTCATGATTTTGTAGATACATTGGATATTAGTGAAGCGTTGAAAACTCAAATGAAAGGGATTACTCCATTTAACTATGTAGGGATTAACCCATTAAATGACTAGCCTCTAAAGTCGCCACTTTGAATGGCACATTGTTTAATTTTCTTATTGACTTTTGATTTCCAGCCGGGTCCTTTGGTAAAAAAGAGCTTCGATTTCACACCAGTGTTATTCCAAAATCTTTGCCAGTTGGAATGAAAACTGTCATCAGGTCTATGTTGTAATTCATATTCAAATCCCATATTTCTGGTAACCTCTAGTGCACAAGGGTTGCCAATTAAAAGATTCTTACCTGACTTTACATAGATGAAGCGAATGGTCTTTTCATTTTTGGGTTTTGCCTTTTGATTATCATCTACTTTCCTATTGACCTTTCCAGTAGGAAGCTCTTCCTTGATATTTTCTTGTGCCAATGACGGGGTGCAAAAAAACAGACAAAGTATTGTCAATCCAATAGCCCATATATTGTTTCTTTTTTTCACCTAGTCAAATATAAGCTGCCTTGTCTAGTCCGACAAAAACAAAATTTATCTAGAGCGAAATGATGCCATCTATTGCTTTGGCTTTTTTATAAGTATCAATGATTTCTGAAGAGGACGAAACCATGACTTTAATGGTTGTACTAATATATTTTCCTCCTGAAGATGGTTTAAGAATTACTTCATGTCTAGGAAACAAGTTTTCAACTGCTTCAACTTTATCCTTTGGCACAATAAACTTGAATGTATACAGCGCTGGAAAGACATATTGCTTTTCTAATTTTTCTTTGAATGATGATTCTTCTTGATTCATGACATAAAAAAAGTCCCCCTGAATTATCAAGAGGACTTAAAATTATCTTAAGATTTTCTAAAAGAACTTATATCGATCATCTTTTATATCAGCAAGTTCCTTCACTGCTTTATCAACTTTTCCCGCAATTTTTAGTTGTCTTTCTTGAAGAACTTGATTTCTATAAGACTCGTAATCTGAAATTTCTGGAGCTTCCAATTTACTTTTGAGTTCAATTAGGATAACACCATTATCTATTCCGAATGGTGCTGTTTTTTCTCCTGCTTCCATTGAAAAGATAGTTCCCACAGCCTCAGGAGCTAGTCCTACGCTCTGAAGAGAATTGCTACTTAGTTTTAGATTTGACATGTTGTAGAATTTAGCACCGTCATCACCATATTCTACAACCATATTTGGCAAATCAGTAGCTTCTAGCGTGCTTAGTTTTTCGATAATAATGTCTGCTTTTTTAGCATCTTTTACTTTCTTCTCTATTTCGAACTTTACTGATGCTAAAGATGCAGGCCCTTTTTCTTGTTCACTAGCCAATCCAGCAATGATATATTGATCATTAATCTCGAAAACTTCAGAAACACTTCCGACACTAGCTTTATTATAAGCCCAATAAACTAATGAACGGCCTTCAGTCAACCCAGTAATTCGTCTGGCGTTTTTGTCTACATTTTTGGCAGAAACAACTTTTATGCCTTCTTCTTTTGCAGTGGCTTCAAGGGATGCTAAATCAGTAGCTTTCAAAGCAAAAGTCTCGGCATCACGATAAAACTTGTTTCTAGTATCATCACTGATAAACAACTCCAATGAAACCTTTGCCACATCGTATGTCAAATTTGATTTAACAGATGTAACATCAATAATGTGATAACCAAATTGTGTCTCAACAACATCTGCCAACAACCCCGTTCTTCTTGCTGCAAAAACGGCATCATCAAATTCCTTAACCATTTTTTTGCCTTGCGTAAACCAACCTAGGTCGCCCCCTTTATTTTTGGTGCCATCAGTGCCATGTAGTTTAGCCATATCAGCGAAACTAGCACCTCCTTTGATTTTTCTTAAAATGGATCGTGCTTCTTTTTTAGCAGTTGCTTTTGCTGATGCACTTTCATCACTCCATTTGAACAATATGTGACTAGCTCGTGCTGTATACTCTTCAGAAGTTTTAGTCCCAGACATTTTGTAAATGACGTAACTACCATTTTCTATGGCTGGATCTGTAACGGTCCCTTCAGATGCTATTTCATCATCAGCACTAAGTGCTGACGGTAAAGTCTCCAAAGTGTAGTTTTTGAAAGAATCTGATCCGTCAGAGTTAATTTCAGCAAAAGTAGAATCATTAGATGCGCTGATAAAACCTTCTCGTAGTTTTTGGATATCCGTAAGTATCAATGCCGTATCCTCAGCAGAAGGCACTACATCAAAAACTACATATTTTATTTCCTTTGATTCTTCTTTTTGATATTCGTCTTCATGAGCATCAAGGTAGCTTTGAAGTTCTTGATCAGTTGCTGAAACTAAGCTGTCATTTACACTGAAGTATGGTATGTATAAATAGCTCACATCAGCAGTCGCAGAAGACACTTGATATTTGTTCTTTGCTTCTTCTTCTGTTGCGTAATTTGTTTTAATCAAAAGATTGTCATATTTCGACCTTCTCCTGGATGGTGCTAAGCTTCTTTCAAAATTTAACCAGCTCATTTGTTGCGCAGGAGGCATTTGATCCCAACCTTGGAGAAAACTAATGATTTGATCTTTTGCAAATTCCCCTGTTTCTGGATTTGTAAAAGCTTGCTTGATTTGTGGATGAATATTATCTCCTTGAACCATATCCTCAATTTCTGAATCGCTTACTTTCAGGCCAATAGCATTGAATTGATTTGTGAACGCCATTTCAGCAACCAAAGCATCCCATGCTTGGTTTTTGAGATATTCTTGTTCTTGAGAAGAAGGACTCCTTCGATTGCTTTGCTGAAAATTGAAGGTCATCTCATCTTGCTTCGCTATGAAATCCGTGTATTTAATAGTTTCACCACCTATTTCACCAATGTCTGTATTATTATTACCAAGGATGGTAGAATTCGGTCCCAGCAGATCTGCTCCCACAAATGCAACGATCGAAAAGCCTATAAGCCCGACCACTACTTTACCCATCTTATTCCTCAGCGTATTTATTAATGCCATTATATTTATTTTTTAAAAGGAAGCGCAAAATAAGCAAGTATACCTATAATATCAAAATTTATAAAAGCTTAGAAATGGATACTTTACACAGTTCCATCCAACGCGAGTATTTTAAGTTTAACTTTCTCAATCCGTGCGTCTTCCATACTCATCATTTCAAAGGAATAACCAGGAATTTCAATCACCTGTCCTTGGTCTGGCAAGTTTTCATTGACGGCTAAAATAAGTCCTCCCAAAGTATCATATTCTCCAATAGGTAGGCTCCAACTATAGGTATCATTTAAATAGTCAATTTCTTGACGAGCGCTTAACATGTATTCGTTCGGATTAAGTTCTTCTTCAAGAAGATCCTCATCATCATGTTCATCTTTTATTTCGCCAAATATTTCTTCTATAATATCTTCTAAACTCACAATGCCTGAAGTCCCTCCATACTCATCTACTACTAATGCCAGGCTCTTATGTTCTTTGATGAGTTGTATCAAGAGTTCATTTGCGGCCATAGTTTCTGGGACGATTGTTATTCGAGTAAGAATGTCTTCAATATTCTTTGGCTTCTTGAACATTTCCATAGAATGACAATATCCTATGATATTGTCTACTGAATCATCATAAATTAAGATTTTAGAATGACCACTTTCTACAAATTGATCCTTAAGGTCCTGAATTGAGTCTTCTTTCTCTACTGCGATAATCTCAGTACGTGGAATCATACATTCCCTTACCTTGATGGTTTTGAAGTCTAATGCATTGTTAAAATATTTTGCATCAATATCCGCTTCTTGTGCGTTATCATCATCTTCTTCAAAAGAAAGGTGCTTGATGTAATTATTCAAATCCGTAAGGCCAAACACTGGTTTGTCATCTGAATAATTCAGCCTTAAGATTTTCGTAATGACAAATTTACTTGCTTCAACGATGATAAATACTGCTGGGCTCATGATATAATAAATCAAAAGAAAAGGCACAGATAGAATAGACAACAGTCCGTAAGGATTGGTTAAAAAAATACTTTTTGGGATGAATTCAGCGGTAAAGAGTACAATGACCGTTGAAATAATAGTCTGGAAAAGAAGGATCAACAAGTCATTTTGCAAATGGATGGGCAAAATATTTGCTAACCACGGCTCTAATAGGATGGCCATCAAAATACCGTAAATTACAAGGGTAAGGTTGTTCCCTATTAATGTTGTAGCAATAAACCTCGAAGGCTTACTTGCAAACTTAGAAAGAATCCGAGCCGAAAAACTTCCTTGTTTTCCTTGAAGTTCGATGTGCAATTTATTTGTGGTTATAAAAGCGATCTCTATACCAGAAAAAAGAGCAGAAAATACTATGCAAGCAAAAATGCTTCCGAGGAGATAAATGTCCATGCAGTTGAATGAAAGACTATTTTTTGTCTTTAATAATTTTATATAAAAGTAATAGAGATATGCTTAACATAAAAATCCAGTAGGAATGGCCAAAACTGACGCTCATGGTTTGATGCAATCCAATCAGAAAAAATCCGGCTGATAATGTCAGTACAATTATTTTCAGCATAATTAAGTTATTCGTATTGGGTAGTATCTTCCACAAATTCCAAATCCTCATCAAATCCGTCATCAGCCTGAATTGGTTGATTCGATCCTGATACTTTCATTGTACCGCTTGGCTTTAGAATCGTATATTCTTCAAAGTCTTGAGTGGCCTCTAGGCCTTCTCCGGTCAATACTTCGTCATCTGTTACGATGGTTACGAAATTGTCTGTATGAATCCTTTCTTCTTTCGGCACCCAATTAAGAAGTTCTGTAGTCAATTCGTTCTTAGAAGTCTTACTTTCCATTATTACATTTCCAGCAGCTGTATAATAATCTTCTTTGGAATAGTAATAACCTGTATTCGCTTTTAATGTAGATGTCATGAAACCTTCTACATTATAAAATTCTAGATATATCCCTTCAGGAAAGTCACGATCTTTATTTGACAAAACCAATTGCTTCGCCGCAACCAAGCGTAGTTTAATGATCGTAGAATCTGAAATAAGGACATCAATATTGTCCATGGTAACGGCAGGCCCTTCATACGTTTCTTGACTTAACATTTTTGTGTCAGACTTACAAGAAAGAAACATCAATGACAAAGATGTTAGAAGTAGATAAACCTGTTTCATATTTGGCTTTTAAACTAAAAAAGCATCTCGAATAGTCGAGATGCTTTTTTTTAAATATTATATTTCTTAGTTCGGTCGTCTCTCTAACCTAACCGTTTCATTAATCCAACAGCCCACGGTCATGGATTGACCTTCTTCTAATCCTAACTCGAACATTTCTGAAATAGAAGGAAATTGCTCTTTAGCAGAAGTCATGCCTTTAGTATTCCCAGCTTTTGCAAATTGATTATAAGCGGCAATGAATACCAACCTGTCATCCACTTTACTTACCCCTTTTCGACAATCCTGGTAGCTTTGCATATATAGGTTTCCAATTAAAGTATAAGCATCTTTTAAAGACGGATCGTTCGCCAAGGCCTTTCTAGCATTTGACCTTGCTTCAGTTCTTATTCCTTTATTACTATAGACTTGAGCTTTACTCAAATACAGTGCTCCTTTTTCCAAATTGTCTTCGGTCAACCCTAAAGCTTTATCATACCACTCGTTGCCCAGATCAATATTCCCAGCACTTACATGTTTTATAGCAATTACTTTGGCAAGTCCAGCGTCAGGCTCAGAATCAAATACTAGTTCGGCTGCCTGAATAAATGAAGGACTATCTGTGCATTTTGCAGTAAGCATCAATTGAAACACTTTTTTCGCCATTTTAGGTTCTTTTGTTTCAATCATTTTTGGAACAAATTTTCCTTCTAAAAGTTCACAATTTACATCAACCGTCGCTAACAATATTTTGTCAACATTTGCCTGGATAGTTTCAAAAGCGGCACTTGGTTTTGCGGCATTTTGAAATGCGATGATATCAGAGATTACTCCATACTTATCAAGTATTTGCTCGTCGGTCATTTCTCCTCCAGTCTTTTTGAATCTTCTTATGACATCCATATAGGCCATTAAATTATTCTTCAAGACTTTATTTCCGTTAAGTTCAAAGGTTTTGTCAAAAAGAACCATAAGCTCTCCATATTTTGTCCTTTCGTTTTTATAGTATTTGTATGCAGTGAAAGCTTTTCTATTCAATACTTTTCCTTCTTTTCCAAAGTATTTAATTCTTTCGTCATACATCTTCAAAGCCGTAATTTGGTAAGCTTTTTTCTGCTCAGGATCTTTTTCGATTTTTTCTAGACCCTCATAAATTTTAGAGCCATTGATGTAAAGTGACTCGTTCAAATCAGGGCAATTCTCTAACAACCATGAATGAGGGCCAATTGCAGTAGCAAAATCTTTGCTTTTGATTGCATCTACATACAAAGCATTATTTTCTTTAGCCGTTTCAACGTCTTCTGGCCACTTCCATCCCGGCTGAGCCAAAGACATGAATGTAGCACTGACGAGTATAGTTGATATCAATAGCTGTTTCATTTTTTTAATTTTTATCGCAAAATTCAGAATCGAACCGAAAAATTAAATTGATAAATTCGATTTCTCAAATATTGCGTGGTTTAATCGTCAATTATATTTTCTTCGCACAAACCATCTATCATTAATAGTTGCACCGATGACAAATTTGAAATAGTTTTCTTTAATTAAGTTATCACTTGTTGTTCCCCTCTGACCAAATTTAAAGGCCATGTTTAGAGATGAAACTCCACGTATAGGGAGAGACCATCCAAAATTTATGCCAATATCGTCAATGTTGGTTCCTCCAACGATGTACGGTTGCTGTTCATATCTAAAACCGATTCGATATCGAATTCGGCTAATGTAACTATCAACATCATCATACTTTGGTGTTATTTCTAGTCCTATTCCAGCGCTATAGGTATTTCGGTAGGTTTCAATATCTACTCCAAAACCTGCGTCTTCAGTCCAAAATGATTTTGAAACATCAATTCCAATCGTTAAAAAATTATCTTTTATCCAAGAAACCCCAAATCCCAATTTACTAGGTAGATTAAAAGCATCAGTATAGGAACGATTACTCAATGTATCACCAATGGTAACGGTTGATCCACCGGTGTCTGCCTCAAGCCTGACAATTCTATCTCCACTCAGGTCCTTAGCAACGTCATAAATGATGCCAAACCCCAATGAGTTTCCTGAATCACCAATTTTTTGACCATAAGATGCTCCAAAACCAAACTTGAGTCCAGAGTAATTTGTTTTTTCAACTATGGTGGTAGGAAATTGCTGCACATTTCCTGACAATATAGAAGTTGTTGAATGTTCTGTAAAACCAAATACAAATGAAGATCTAATTCCAACAGAAAGTCCTTTGAACAATCTGATTCCATTCGACCAATTTACTTCTGTTAGCCCTCCATTTCCTTCAAAAGTTAATTCAGCTTCTGTCTCGGAACCCTCAATAGGCAGATTGGAATTAAACTTGTAATTGACAGAACTCATTGGAGCAATGCCAAAATTAGTTGTCCATTTCCCTGCAACTACTGGAAAGGCAAAACTTAAATTTTTATACCCTGCAGTACCAGCTTTTTGCTCATCAAGTTCATTGGCTATGGTTCTATTCTCTCCTTGAATACCAATTTCAAAAACGCTTAAGGTATTTGCAGTTAACAAGGCAGGGTTCATATTATTAATATTCCAAACGGATGGAGTTCCTATTCCTATTTCACCCATTCCCATATTATGAGACATGCTTTTATTGTACATATCCCCAATGCCAAATACGGTATATGGAGAAAAAGTATTCTGTGACATAACCTTGTGACAACTCAAAAGAGTCACTATAAATACTACTCTGGTAAAATTGTTCATTTTTGTTCGCGAACCGTTGCTTCCCTCTTCACTTGCTTTTTTAGGGATGCAAAGATGTGTTCTTTTAAATTAGATTCAAAAAAATCATGGTTTTATGCAATATCTATTCAGATAAATGTGTCTATTAATGGCTCTATTACCTCTTTATTTCTGATTATTCTGAATATGTTATGCATTTTAAAAATGCATTATGTTGTAAAATGTTGTCTGGCTCAAAAAATTCTATTGTAAATAATTACACTCTCAATTTTCTTTTAGCAAATCACGGCATATATTTAGAATAGATTTGCCCAGCAGGAAAGAAAGGTGACAATAAAAAAAGTTTAGTTGAACTCGTTCGGTTCAATTTTAATATAATTGTCTACCTATTTAGTATGAATACCAAAATGCAAAAAAACTTTGTTCTTTTCCTTCTATTGATGCTAGTTTCATTTGGGCTAGCTCATGGGAGTGATATTGATTTAAATTCAATTTATGCGTTGGATAAGACCGAAGTGGCATTGTCATCAAGTCCTGATGCCGTAGAACACCATCATGCACCTGGATGGTCAGTGATACCTTTCATGATATTACTTATAATGATTGCTACGGGGCCTTTGTTTTATGAGCATTTCTGGCACAAGAATTACCCGATCATAGCTAGTGTTTTAGCTGCTATCGTGGTCCTCTATTATATTTTCGGACTACATAATGTCCATAGCCCTATTCATGCTTCAGCAGAGTATATTCAATTTATTGCGTTATTGAGTGGGTTATTCATCGCATCAGGTGGAATTATGATTCGTGTGGACAAGGAAGCAAAACCTATGACCAATGTAATTCTATTGTTAGTAGGTGCGTTTATAGCGAATATCATTGGCACCACAGGCGCATCAATGCTCCTTATCCGCCCTTTTATTAGACTCAATAAAAATCGTATAAAGTCTTATCACATTATATTTTTTATTTTCATGGTGAGTAATATTGGAGGTTCTCTAACCCCAATAGGTGACCCTCCGTTGTTTTTAGGTTTTCTAAAAGGGGTTCCATTTTTTTGGACATTACAGTATAACATCATACCATGGATTTTTGCAAGCTTAGTTTTGGCTGGAATCTTTTTTCTGATTGATAGAAACAATAAGTCCGATTATAGCTTCGGAGAAGATACGGATGTACCTAGTGGTAAAGTTACTTTTGTAGGAAATAGAAATTTTATTTGGTTGACAGTTATTGTTGGATCTGTTTTTTTAGATCCCAATGTTCTAGATTGGGTGCCGGCCATCATATATGAGGGTCAGAAGTTTTCTTATTTGAGAGAGATAATTATGTTGACCTGTGGCTTTGCTTCATTTAGACTTGCCAATCGAGAAGCACTCAAGGGAAATGACTTTAATTTTGAACCTATTAAAGAAGTTGCTTTCATTTTCATCGGAATATTTGGCACCATGATGCCTGCTTTGGAACTCGTCAGTAATTTTGCAGAATCAGATACTGGAGCGGCTATGATTACACATAATACCCTATATTGGGGCACAGGCCTACTTTCTGGGTTTCTTGACAATGCACCGACTTATTTGAATTTTCTTACTGCGGCACTTGCTTCTCAAGGTGGTAGTATTGGAAATTCAGCGGATGTGATATCATTTGCAAATGGAGGTTACGATAATTCAATCCTATCACTTAAGGCTATATCTGTAGCAGCTGTATTTTTTGGTTCCATGACTTACATAGGTAATGGTCCAAATTTTATGGTGAAGTCAATTGCAGAGCAAGTGGGTATAAAAATGCCTTCCTTTTTTGGCTATATAATTCGATTCTCAATTCCTATTCTGCTTCCACTATTTGTGGTAGTATGGCTAGTATTCTTTTATTGGAATCTTATTTAATCGAGAGCATTTTAATAGCTGTAATGGCAGCTTCATCACCTTTGTTACCATGTTTTCCTCCTGCACGATCTAAAGCTTGTTTTTGAGTATTAGGTGTTAGTATTCCGAAAATCACAGGCTTGTCATATTTCAATGATACATTGGTTATGCCTTGAGCCACCGCATCACAAATAAAGTCGAAGTGTTTCGTTTCTCCCTGCACCACGCAACCAATACAAATTACAGCATCGATCTCACTTTTTTGGGCCATTTTCTGAGCGCCTAGGCTAAGTTCGAAGCTTCCAGGGACATCTACCCGAAATATATTATTTCGGTCAGCACCATGTTCCAAAAGAGTCTGCAGGGCACCATTGAATAATGCTTCTGTTACTTCTTCATTCCATTCAGAAACTACCAAAGCAAACGTATTCTTTGAAATGTCTTCTATATTTTTAGCGCTATAATCGCTAAGATTTTTGAGTCCACTAGCCATGATTCTTTTTTTGTGTAAAATAAAAAAGGGAAGCACAATTGTACTTCCCTTTTTATGAATTAAAATTATTTTTTTAAATCTTACCTTGAAGTCTAGCGGTATGTTTTTTTGCTTCTTGATATTCTGGAACTCCAAAATAGTCGTTCAGAATTGTTTGGTAGTTAGCTAGTGCAGCTGCCAAATCACCAGCCTTTTCATTCGCAATCGCTGCTTTTTGAAGATACACAGGAGAAAACTCCTTGTTAGCATTATAATTGGCTGCTTTTTCGTATTGGCTAGCTGCCTCAGAAAAAGCACCCAGTTCTGCATGAGCATCTCCTATCAAAGCATATGCCCTGGCTTGAACCAAATAGTCCGATCCGCTAAAATCTTTGAGATATCTTAAGGCATTTTCAAAGTCACCTAGTTTTAAGTAGGTAGCACCTGCATAGAAACTAGCCAAGTTGGCTGCATCTGTCATTTTATACTCATCAAGTATTTCTAAGAAACCATAGTTGTTGCCGTCACCGTTTAGGGCCAATCCTAAACTGTCAGCTTCAAAATAATATACCGATTGAAATAGGTCCTGTTGTGCGTTAGCATCTTGATTGGCTAAATAATACTTACCTCCAATCAATCCTATGATTGCGATGGCTATAACTGCACCTATTGTGAAAACAATCGTTTTGTTTTTTTCTATGAACTGCTCTGATCGAGACAGTTGTTCTGCTAATGCTTCCGGGTTTTCTAGCAAACTATTGCTATGCTCTTCCTCGCTTTTTTTCTTTTTCGACATCCTTTATAAAAATTCAGACCGCAAATCTAGTAATAAAATAAATGAATAGTAATCTCCTGTGTGTCTTGACTTGATTTTAGTAATCGATGAATTCGTAATTAGGGTCTGCATATACATCAGTATAAGCATTTTCTGCAGGAGGAAAAGCGGATGATTCAGCGAAATCCACTGCTTTTTGTACGTTTTCTTTGATTTTGAGATCGATTGCCTCCAATTCTTTTTCAGAAGCAAACTTTTTTGAAAGTATTGCTTTCTTGACCTGTTGGATTGGGTCTTTTTGTTTGTATTCTTCTAATTCTTCTTTGGTTCTATACTTTGCAGGATCGGACATTGAATGTCCTTTATATCTGTAAGTTCTAAATTCTACCAATGTTGGGCCATCACCTTTTCGTGCTCTTGCCGCTGCTTGTTCTATTGCATAATGTACATCAATCACTGACATCCCATCTACAGAAATCGAAGGCATTTCGTAAGCAGCTCCTAATTGATCAAGATTTGTTACGTTCGATGTTCTTTTAACAGAAGTACCCATCGCATATCCGTTATTTTCAATACAGAAAATAACTGGTAGCTTTAATGTCATGGCAATATTCAAGGCTTCATGAAAGGCACCTTGTCTAACAGCTCCATCACCCATGTAACACATACAAAGTTTTCCTGTTTTATTGTATTTCTCCGCAAAGCCTATTCCAGCACCCAATGGGATTTGGCCTCCTACAATACCATGTCCACCAAAGAAACCATTCTCCTTGTCAAACATGTGCATTGAACCGCCTTTTCCTTTAGAGATGCCTGTTTCTTTTCCGAAAAGTTCAGCCATGATGGCTTTTGGATCACTCCCTAACGCGATTGGGTGAGCATGATCTCTATAAGAAGTAAGGTATTTATCTCCTTTTTCCAAAGCTGAAACTGCTCCGGCGACACAGGCTTCTTGACCTATGTACAAATGACAGAATCCTTTAATTTTTTGTTGACCGTAGAGTTGACCCGCTTTTTCTTCGAATTTTCGCATCATCTGCATGTTCTCATACCATGTCATATAGGTCTCTTTAGAGAAATCAGATTTCTTAGATGCTTTGGTTTTCTTTTTTTCTTTTACACTTGCCATTTTAAAAAGATTTAAAGCGGTTAAAATTTTTAATTTTGATCCACAATCATCGCCAGTTTTAGCGAAGTGCGAAATTAGTTAAATTACTATTTACAGCAAAACTATATGTTTCTTCAATCCCTTCAACTTAAAAACTTCAAAAATTATACAGAAGGATCAGCCGACTTTTGCGAGCATATTAATTGTTTAGTTGGACTCAATGGCAGTGGAAAAACGAATGTTTTGGATGCTATTCACTATTTGTCATTAACAAAAAGTCATTTCAATTCCGTAGATGCACAGAACATAAGGAGCAAACAAGAATATTTTGTAGTAAATGGAAAAATAAATAAGGAAAATCAGCTTTCAGACATTCACTGTAGTTTAAAAAAGGGAGAGAAAAAACTATTCACTGTAGATCGGCAAGAATATGACAAATTAAGTCAACACATGGGAAAGTTCCCTATCGTGCTAATCGCTCCCAATGATGATGATTTGATTAGAGATAGTAATGAAACAAGAAGAAAATTCTTCGATAGTATTATTTCTCAAACTGATCGAGCGTACCTGGACGCATTGATTAAATACAACCATTATTTAAAACAACGAAATGCACTTCTCAAATCATTTGCTGATAAAGGAAATGTTGACAATACACTTTTGGAAAGTTATGACTTGCAAATAATTGAAGGGGCTAAATTTATTGCTCTGAAGAGAAAAGACTTTGTAACTAACTTCCAACCTAGCTTTGAAGAGAATTATTCTTTAATAGCAGAAAAGAAAGAAACAGTGCTCAATGAGTATAAATCGAAAGCATTATTTAATGATTTTGAAACTCAATTTCGAAAATCAAAAGATAAAGATCTAATCACTCAACGAACAAATGTTGGTGTACATAGAGATGAATACAATTTTGAAATCAATGGACAGCCGTTGAAAAAATTTGGATCACAAGGTCAGCAAAAATCTTTCTTGGTCAGCCTCAAGTTGGCTCAGTTTGCTTTCATACAAAAGAGCTTAGGTCTGACGCCCATTCTATTGCTGGACGATATATTTGATAAACTCGATGATGGCCGTATTCAGAAGTTATTGGAAATCATTACATCTAATCAATTCAAACAAATATTCATTACCGATGCAAGAGAAGAGCGGACGATGCAGTTGATCAATAAGAAATACGATCCAATCAGGATATTCAGAATTGAAAACAATCAATTAGAGCAGATTTGATTAATTTGTGGGTAACTATTAACCACAGCTATGTTCAAAATCATTCCTATTTTTCTTTTATTGATATCTCTTTTGACGACAGTATCTTCTCAGGAATTATCTGAGAATGTGCTGAAATACGTCAGCGAACAAGAAAGCTTGTTGGCATTTACCAATGTGATTATCTACGACGGTCTAGGGAATTCTCCTAAATCGGGTCAAACGTTATTGGTTGCCAACGGAAAAATTTCAGTGGTAGGAAATTTGAACGAGTTTATCATTCCTAAGCAGTACAAACAAATCGATATGACTGGGAAAACTATCATCCCTGGGTTGGTGATGATGCATGAACACTTGTTCTACCCTACCATGCCTGGAGAGTATTACAACCTCAGTGAAATGTTGTATAGTTTCCCAAAACTATACCTGGCAGGAGGAGCTACTACCATTCGAACCGCAGGAGGTAGTGAACCTGGATCTGAGTTGAAACTTTCGCAGTTTATTAGGGAAGGAAAAGCTGTAGGACCAGAAATACATGTGACTAGTCAACACATCAATCGGCCTAGTGAAATGCCCATTTATGGATTCGATTTCATCAATTCACCTGAGGAGGCTGGACGATCCGTTGACTTTTGGGGCGCAAAAGGAATATCGTCTTTCAAGTTATATACACATATAACAAAAGCCGACATGACCGAGGTGGTCAACCGAGCCCATGCCAAAAATTATCATGTTACTGGACACATTTGTGCGGTGACTTATCGAGAGGCTGCCGATATAGGGATTGACAATTTAGAACATGGTTTTCTAGCTAGTAGTGATTTTAATGCTGCTAAAAAAATAGATTCGTGCGATAGTAGAGAAGCTCGTAAAGCATTGGTGGTTCTCAATAAAGATGATTCAAAAATGAAGAAATTGATGAAACATTTAATTGACAAGAATGTGACTATTACATCGACCTTACCAGTTTTCGAACCATACACAGGGCGAGAGATTATTCCAGGAGGTGGGTTAAATGCGGTGGTTCAACCTTTACGAGAAAAGATAATGCTATTATGGTCTAAGAAGCAAGGCTTAGACTCTACTCAAGCCGAATTATTCAAAAAAGAGATGTACTGGGAAAAGCAATTCTTTGATATGGGAGGAAAACTTACTAATGGGACGGATCCTACATTTGCTGGGAGAACGGTAGCAGGTTATTCAAATCAAAGAAGTCTTGAATTACTCGTAGAAGCTGGTTTTACGACAGAACAAGCGATTATGATTTCTACTAAAAATGGAGCAGAATTTTTAGGGGTATTTGACAAAAAAGGCAGCATAGAAGCAGGTAAGAATGCTGATTTTGTCATCATTGATGCGGACTTGCGAAAAGACGTGTCCAACATCCGCAAAATGGAAACAGTTTTTAAGGATGGCATAGGCTATGATTCTCAGCAGTTATTTGAGTCTGTAAAGGGGCAGGTAGGGTTGCATTGATTATATTTTCAATCTTTGCCATCATTCTTTTAACCATTGATACTTCGCTCAGATTTACCTAATATTTAAAATCACCTAAATGGGGGATTGATGAAAGGAATTAATATCACTAATCTTGTCAGTGAAATTTAAATTCACTTTTCTAAAAGATTTTATCCTTTTTAAATATAACAGATGAAAATTATTTCGTTTTTTTCAATCGCCCTCTTTTTGCTCGCATTTTTCATGCAATGCGGTACTCAGGAAGAAATTATCCTCAAAGAAAACCCTGAAACTTTAAATAATTACCAACCAGTTGCCACTCAATTAGATAATAGTGTTCTTCATGACTTGAACAATCAATTGTTTAATTATCATCCCAATGCAAGAACAAGTCAATACATTGGAACATCAACAGTGAATTGGGATTGGGTACTCTCCATACCTAATCAAGATAGTTCTGTGGTGATTGTCTCCGTTGAAATATTACCCGAAACATTTGATGGAACAATTAGAAACCTTGTTGGCGTTTATGAAGGTGATGAATTGATTGATACATATTTTCAAGAGCTACAACCTTCGGATGATTATTTGTCTTCCTTAATTAACAGCCAATTAACTAGTCTTACTAAATTCAAATATCTGGAAAACTTCTCTGGCAGATTAATCCTTAAAAATTTGAATGGGGAAGTATTTGATGAATATGCTCTTAGAAACTCTGATGCAAGTGCAAAATCTGCTATAACAACATATAATTTGGATGATGTGGTCGTCGTGACTGCTAAGAAATATGATGAAGAGTATTGCAAATGTGTTGATCCCGAAACATACACATGGTCTTATGAAGATCACTCAAATTATGATAACTCAAGTGAATTCAATTACTCTGGCGGTGGAGTATCATCATCTGGTACAACTATACCTGTCACAACAAATAGAGAGACGATTGAACTGGTTGAATTATTAATTGATTTAGCCAAAGTCAATAATTGTGATAAATTATCAAGTACTCACGGAGAAGAATTAAGAGATCAATGGGATTTTTATGAGGAGAATCAAAATGTACCTAAGGAAGAAATTGTCTTTCAAAGAGAAAATAGAAGCATTACTGATTTTGATTCGCAACTAGGTGGACCTAATATTAGGTATATTTCTGATCCATTAAATCCCAATATTATTATTGATTTGAGACATATGTTGATAATTGGAGAACATGGTCGATCAACAGGAGAAAGTGTAGAATTCATACAATGGCTAGGACAAAATGAAAGTGCATTTGATAATCAAGATTATTATTCCAATGAACTTGGGTACTTGTTTTACGAAAAATATGGTGAGGCCATAAGTTTTAACCCAGAAGGCTTAGCAGATTATTTGATAACATTTCTAAACGACGAAACTATGAGAAATTCTTCATGTGACCCAAATAACTGCAAATAGTCAAATATGAAAAAAGCCACAAAATTTATTTTAACAGGATTTTTATTTCTTGTTGTTGGTTTGGTATTCATTTTTATGTGGGTTATGCATTGGAGTCCTACAGCAAAAGAAGCATGGAGAAATGTAGAAAATTCAAAAAAAATTGAGATAGGCATGCAAAAAAATGAAGTTATTGAGATAATGGGAAGGCCAAACTCAATTAATCAGAAGAGCTCAAGTCTGTTTTATTCACCTCCTTTTATGTCGTCTTCAGGAATAGTATTTTTTTTTGAAGAGAATCGAGTTATACGAATTGAATATTACGAGCCTACTTAGATAGCTCTTATTATTGACGACTGTGCAAAAGGGATTCCTATGATTTCACTATTGAGGTCTGATATTGACTTGAGAATCTTAAGATGACGCATGCATATTTGGTTGCATGGTACAACAATAACAATTCCTTTGAAGATCGTATGATGACATATCCAATGTTGATGGGAGATTATTTTGACTCTGACGTGAATGCTAATGAAGCACAACATAATGAAATGGCCAGAATGTTTGTAATGAGAATAGGTAGCGCTTTACAGGAGTTTGGTTTAGCGAATGGATATCAATTACCCAGTCAGTTTTACTATGATCTGGCTTGGGGTGGACTGACGCATCATGCCGACAATGGTTTGCAGACAGAATGGTTTAAAGCATTAGTTCCCGACTCGAATGACCGAGAAAGAATAATTGACACAATAATTACGGAACTTACGGGCAAGGACTCAAATGGAAACACGAGACAACAAAAGGGTGATGATAGTGATTGTTAGAATAGTGTGTACTTTAATAATGATGATCACATCTTTATTCATTCATGCGCAAAAATTAGAAGGCAGATATGTTTTGAATAATGGATTGTCTCATAAGACTATAATTTTTAACAACGACAGGAATTTTAATCTTATTGAGAAAGTTGTAACCAATCATGATGAATTGCATAGCAAGGGATACTATTTAATCAGCGGTGATTCGATAATTCTATGTTTTGATAAATTTAAATCTGCTAGAAACTCATTGTTTTCAATCAAGCAAAAAACAGATACTATAGCGACAGGTTTTGGGTCAACAACTAAAATTCAAAATGACGTGATTTCTATGGATTTAACAATTTATAATTTGAACAAAGATCCTATTTCAGGAGCATCCATAGTGTGTATGAATGGATCAAGCATTCTTTTTGGTAAATTATCAAACAATGTGGGTAAAACTAAAATTTACTCAGAAGGACAGTTTTTGGATTTCATTACTATATCCCACTTGGGGTACAATTCGCTAAAAATTCCGACAGAAGATTTTTGGGGGTTTCATTCCAGCTTAGAAGTATTTCTCTCTGAAGAGAATGGAATTATATATAATTTCAAAAATAAAATTGAAAAGTTTATAATCCTTAAAAACAGCAAAGAAGAACTTCAACTCTTTAGTTTTGAAAAAGATGAATCATTCATATATAAAAAAATGCCCTGAATAGATTTGACGGTTTAAGTCTTTGAAATATGTTTGAATTGCGATTTCATATCACTCCTCTCTTTCGTCCTTCCAACTCTTTGTGACCTCATTCAATTTCTCTACTTTATATTCAAAATCACCTT
>JAGDZN010000003.1:0-525268 GCA_049115835.1 Reichenbachiella sp. | reverse complement strand
ACGATGGCATTGTCCCAAGCCTCGTTGCTATGACCATTTTTGATACTGATGATGATGGATATATTGATCAAATCGATTTAACATTTGATGAAAATATAATAACCGACGATGGTGCAGCTGTAGATATTGATGACTTTGGGACATTGACATTACCTGATGGCAGTCTATTCAATAATCGTCTGGTATTGGGTGTTGGGAGAAATACAGGACCTCCATTGACTGTAGTAGGAGGTGATGGTTCGAGTCCTGTAGTGTCATTGCAAGCTATTCCTGTTGTTGATTATAATTCTGAAGCTCCTAATACTGGAAAAGGAAGTACGGATATAGAATTACCGGGTACTTTATGGGAGGATGTAGCAGGTAATGCATTGGCTGCTGTTACAGCTCCGGATTTTGTTACGGCTACTGATGTTATTGATAGTGCTAAACCAGTGCTAGTAAGCTCTACACCATCAGATGGTTCTATAAGTGCCAGCGATACAGACAACTTTATATTCGAGTTTTCTGAGAATGTAGTGGTTGGTACTGGATTAATAGACCTGCATGAAATTAGTCCTGCAACTGGATCGATTCAAACTTTTGATGTTACAAACGGTGGTCAAATTAGTTTTTCTGGAACAACGGTTGTCTCTACATTAGGTTTATTGCCTTTGTCCTTATTGAATGAATATGCTGTAAGAATACCGGGAACTGCGGTATCAGATGGCCTTGGAAACTTTTACCTCGGTATTGCTGACGACCTAGGATTAAACTTTGTGGTAAATAATATCAAACCTGACAATTGTGGATTTGATTTTACGATTAACCATGGTTCAGGTAACGATAATGGAAATCTAAGCGAGTCAGATTGTAACAATGAACCAGCTTCGATTTCAAGTACCAATACTTCTGAATTAGGTGCCGCATCATTGTTTTTCTTCAATGTTTATAATGGTAATACTCAACATGAAAATATGTCTGCAATAACCATCCTAAATGGAAATACAGACATAGATTGGAGAGAGGTTATAGCAGGAGCACAGCTTATAGATGAAAATGGAGATATTCCAACAAATAATAGTAATGTAGAGATTTCTCCTACTATTAATGCCGCCAGTTTAGTGTGGACGTCAATTGATAACGATAATGGTGGTAATGACTGGGGAGATCTAGAAGGAAATGATACCTACCCCAATGGTACCGAGTTTGCGTTAAGAGTATGGTTTAAGACTGACTTGGGTCCGGAAGCAATTGATATTGATGGTAAAAGTTTGATATTCGAACTTGACAGAAGTGATTTAAGTGGTGTAGATAGAGTTGAGGATGCTGCTGGTACAGGATGGGAAGCAACCAATACTCCAATAAGTAGTGGACCTATTGTATTCAATGTTGAGACTAGTGAGTATCAATTTTTGGTTGAGCCAGTTGATACGGAACGAACTCAAACAATGACAACTGTTACCTTAGAAGCAACAGATGCCTATGGAAGTAGAGATGTTCATTATGCCGGACCTGATGCTGCATTTGAAATTACGACAACTGGTGTTGGTTTGGTTGGATCTCCTGGACTTGCCACGAATTTTACTGCTGGAGTAGCGACTGTTGATCCAATCGTATTCAATTGGGTTAATCACACGCCAATTACCCTTGGAGGTACAGGCGCATGGCCAGTCAACGTGGCAAGTGCGACCTTTTTAATTGATGATACGGTTGATCCGAATTTTGATGTGGCCTTTGGTGCCAAGTACGTTGATGGAAATGGAGATGGAACAATTGATCAAGTGGTACTTAAGATGGATGAACCTATTGATTATACCACGGGTGATGAAAACGACTTTACTTTCACTGGGACAGGTGTAGGTACGCTTGGAGCCGCTATTGATGCGACAACAGCGAATAATGGAATTGATTTGACCGATGAGGATGAGTACGTAACAATGTCCATTACTGGTTTTTCTAACGGTACATACCTTGGAGATGCTAACTTGGAATACATTGGAGGAACTACAGATTTGCAAGATTTTGGTCCAAATTCAGCGGTGGTGCCGGTCGGATTGACTGACATAGATATTGCATTACCAGCAATTGTAAATCCAACAAGTACAGACTTGACACCTGCAGATGGAGCTACCGCTGCAACTGCCGTTGATTTCTTGAAAATAGTATTTAGTGAGGATGTTGTGGCTGTCGGTGGTAATTTGATATTAAGGGATGGTGGAGATTTATCTATTGTTGAAACCATTAGTGTAACTAACATTACTAAAACTACGGTTGATGGCAATGAAGTTACTTTCCAGTTAAATGAGATTCTGGAAAAAGGGAATAGTTATTTTATCACTTTGGCAGCAGGTGCTTTTGAGGATCTTAATGGAAATGCACATCCAGGACTGCTAGGTGTAGGAAGTTGGAGTTTTACGATTCAAGATTTGAACCCAGCTATCGCATTGACAAGTCCCTCACATAATGAAATTGATATTTCCAGAACCGAAGATATTACTTTCACTTTTGATGAAGCCGTTAATTATGATACTGACTTTGATATAGTATTAGTTGGGGTTGATGGAGGATCTGGAGATGGATTTACTCCGGCTGAAAACTTAGTTTATGTAGGAGGAAATGGAACGAATGAGCTGACATTTACACATACCAAGCTTGTAGAAAAAGAAGTAATTACCGTCACGGTCCCAGAAGATGCTTTTGTAGCTGTTGATAATGGAGCCATTTTAGATGTGACTAATTCACCAATCGTTAGTGCTGGGAATTATGTCTTTAATTTCACAATAATAAATGTGGATGATGAATTTGATCCAGAAGTACTTACGGCAGATTTGGGTACCGATGATGTAAGTGAAAATTTTGATGTATTTGATGATACAGATTTGCCTACCTCTTTAGGAAATACAACTGGCGCAAATACTGATTGGACAAGTTTGGGAGTCGTAGAGGCAGGAAGTGCAGAGGCATTGGCACCTTCAGATACTCCAGCAGGAGATGCAGCTGTTATTGTGGCGTCTGGAGGGAATCATTTGACGTCACCAACAGTTACGGCTGCAACTAGCGTGTCTTTTGCTTACAGAACCTTAGTTGACAATGGTTCTGCAGCAGATGTAATTATCAATATTGGAACTACCAATGATGTCATTGGAAGCATCAGTTCTATCAACAGTGGTGAATGGCAGTTATTCTCCTATGATTTTGGTACGGGTACTCCTTATACTGGCGAAATACGTATTGCTTACACATCTGGAGGTCAAAATATGGTGATTGATGATTTTAGAACAGATGATGGTTATTACCCATATAATGATTTGGCAACTGTTGATTTTGTTCCTCTTGGAATTGGTGAGTTTAAGGTTAAATTCAATGAACCTGTTTTTAAAGGATCGGGTAATATTAGATTGTTTGCCAACACAGATCCAGACATTGAATTATTGAATGTAGATGTTAACAGTGGTTTTGTAAGTATTGATGACAATGTATTAACTGTAGATATTTCTTCTATTGGTGCAAACCTTCCAGGTAATGTTCAATACTATGTACAAATTGGTGCTTCGGCTATACAAGATGCATCGGGTAACCAATTTGCAGGGATACCGGTCGAAACCTGGTATTTTAAAACAAGAAAAGAGCTTGTGCCTCCTCAAATTTCAAGTACACAGCGACAACCATTGGATAATGAAACCAATGTAGAAACCGATGTAGTTATAGGTGCACAATTCAATGAACCAATCAAATATCAAACAGTAGGCGTAGCAGGGCAATACATGGTAACCCTTTATTTGTCTTCTTCTGGAGAAGTGGTTGAAGAATTTGATGTTTTGACAGATATTGATCCTGATCCAACAGATGATACCTACCCAGACGGAACACTCACAGTTAGTGGTAGAACTTTAAGATTAAATACTACCGAAGATTTGTCCGGTTTGACTGGATACAATGTAAGAATTGATGCGGGTGCACTACTGGATTTCTCAGACAATGAGTTTGCAGGATTGTTGACTTCAAACGCATGGAACTTTACAACAGGTGCAGAAACAGTGATTACGTTCCCTGAAATTGATCCATTGGCTAGTAATTTCTTTGTTCCGGCACATGATCCAGGAAACAAAGTCGTCAGTATTACTCCGACGATAAGCTTCACTATGACAGAGCCTGTCAATGGTTATGATGGTCAAGATATAATCATATATGATAAGACCAACATGGAAAATCATATGTTGATTAATGCAACAGATTTTTCTATTGACTACTTAGGTAAAACGGTTGAGATCAATAATGTTGAACTCGAATACAACACAACGTATTATATCGAGATTCCTGCAGGAGCTTTAGAGGATAACTCTGGTAACTTAACTCAGGTACCTATTGGTGGTGATGGTGTTTGGGAGTTTACTACTATATTGGATCAGACAGCACCAGAAATCGTGTCGGTTCTGCCTGATATTAGCTTAGGATACCCTACCGTTGATAACCGTACATTTACCATGGAATTCAATGAACCTGTTCAGTTTAATTCAGGTACTATTAACTTGTATTATACAGATGCAGATGCGAATCCTGTCGCCACACTGAATGTCCCAGCTGAAATCGTCAACATTAATGAGATTGTTGAAAACTTTGACTCTGGATTGTCTGGAGCGGATGGTACAGATGATGCCACTTTGCTTTACGGTGATTGGACAAGATTAGATGGAAAAGCTGCAGGCGCAGCGAATGCTGTAGGTGCAACAGGAGACGCTGTAGTGCTAGAAAATGTAGGTGACCATATCACAAGTCCATTTATCTATGGAGTGAGCACTATTAATTTTGATTACAGAACAGAAACCGGTGGTGGGAATAGCGCTACGTTCCAAGTTTGGGGTTCTAGTGATGGAGGAACAACCTTCGACATTGATTATGGACAGTATGAATCTACTGAAACTGATTATTCTGAATCTTATGAATATGAACTATCTTCTCTGTATGACGGTCAGATAAGAATTGAAAAAGTATCGGATAATGGAGGTGATAATTTCTATTTAGATAATTTCAGCGTTTCAAGTCATACGATCAGTTTCGAATTTGATTTACCTTCAGGAGGAACAAGTTACTATGTAACAGTTAGTGATGAGGCGGTTTCAGATGTAACGACTGATGTAAATAACGATTTTGCAGGATATGCTGCAACACCTATCTCAAGCAGATGGTGGTTTACAACAGATGATGATTCAACAAACCCTTCATTACTAAGTGCATCTATTGTTCCAGCGGATGATGCAGTTACTCCTGTAGTTCCTATAGATATCTCGAATGATGCAGAAGATGATATAGTACTGACTTTTGATGAGTTAGTTGTCCCAGTTGATGATAAATTCTTAAGAATATACTATTTGGATAACGACCATTTGGCAGACAGTATTGATGTTGATTTAGCTAGCCCTGTTGTGGTAGGTGGAAATACAACATTCACCTATGACATGACTGACCTTCTAGGTTATGAATTGTCAGGAGGTACAGAATATTATATTGTGCTCGAAGCTGATGCATTTGTGGATGAAGACTCTTCACCTTTAGGAAATGCTGCTTTTGGAGATAACACAACTTGGAATTTCATTACAACTGGAGATGATGAAGTTCCTTTGGCAAATACGACCATTCCTGATGATGATCTTCTTGGATCGGATTATTTGGCAACCAACTTAATCATAGAATTTTCAGAAAGGGTAGTGCCTTCAACAGGAAGCATTCAGCTAGTGGTAACAAATACGGGAGATGTAGTAGAAGATCTTCTTGCGAGTGCTGTGACCATTGATAATGCCTATCAGCATACATCTGGTCCAGATGACTTAGGACACTTGTATGGGTCACGCGTATCTATACCTGTCACACTTTCAGGTAATACGGGGTACCATGTATTAATAGATGGAGATGCCTTCTTGGATGCATCTGGAAACGCTTATGCTGGTATCGCTAACACAGTAGGTTGGAACTTTAATACAGCGGGAGAACCAAATGCTCCAGAAAACGATCCTAAGATTTTGTCATTGACTCCTGCTTCTACAAACTATAACGTGACCTATACTGGACTCACTGGTACGTTTAGCACTGGTGAAACAGTCATTGCGAGCGATGGTGGATTTGGAGAAGTGGTTTCTGATATAGGAACCTCGATGGTAGTCCGATTTACGCATGATATTGCTAATTTCTCTGGCTCTTTAGCCAATGAAGCTGCTGATGCTAATGCAACTACAATCACTGGAGTTACACAATTGACACATGGTCAATTCAATATTCAAGATGATATAGAAATTGTTTTCAGCGAACCAGTAATTGTAACTGCTGGAACGATAACGATAGAAAATTCTGATGCGAGCAGGTCTCAGGTGATTGCATTGAATGATGGTGCAAGAGTCACAGGGGCTGGCACAAATACATTGACGATTAATCCTGATGAGGATTTTGATGCGAACAATGAGATTCACAGGATTACTGTAACAGTAGATGCGTTGAGAGATGGTTCTTTTAACTTCTTTGATGGAGTACTTACGGGAGACTGGGAGTTTTCTACAGATGCTGGGGTCGTTGTGACACCTACTGCTGCAGTAGATGCATGTATTGGCCAGGAAGCTGTACTGATTCCTGATTTTATGATCACAGAAACTAATTTTACAGATTTTGCCATAAGTGGTGGATTGGTTACTTATAAAATTGGGCTTACCGGAGACTATTATTTTGATGACAATGCAACAGCAGTTGCTACGGAAGCTGCTTTGTCAGGAGGTGCAGGAGATTTTACTATGGCAGGAATAGATGTTACCTACGAAGATTTGATTTCAGGGGATTTCTACAGCACAGTTGTGCTGACATTTGAAATTGATGACGATGTTTCTCAAGATGAAATTACTGTTTCAGGATTAGAAGTCGGAACATTTGGTTCAGACGTGATTGCTATGCCTGATGCGATGTATCGCACAGGTGGTACAGCTGTAATGTATGGTAATGAAGCGTACCACAAACAAGCGCATATCAATATGCAAAGTGAGATTGTTTTGCCTCCAAGTGTAGGTATTACAAACTTAAATGTATGTGAAGACGATGCATGGACGGATGTTGGAAACGGCTTTGGAGATATAGATATTACCATCACTGCTTCAGAATCAATTCTTTGGTATGAAGATGATCAAGTAAGTCAATTCGTCCCTGGAGTCGGTACAGCAATAAGTCCACTTTTGGAAGACTTTACCAATAATGGTATGGTTATTTCACAATCTGAAGGAACATTGAACTACAATTCCGAATCAGGTTCATTTAGTGTAGGTTCAACTGTAACAGGAGATGTAAGTGGAGCAACAGGGGAAATTGTTTCTGACAATGGTGTCAAACTAGAGTTGACCAATGTTGATGGTTATTTTAGAGATGATGAAGGCTTTACAGAAAGTATCAATGGAACGGAAACTGCATCTGTTACTAATTATAATGCATCATCTATTGGTAGATCTGTCTATGTATCTCAAATAGATGCTGGTGGTTGTGAGAGTCAAATGGTGGAAGTCATAGTAACGGTAAATCCATCTCCAGATGCTGAAGATCTTGCAGGTCTAGATTTTGACGATGATTTAGATATATTGTCTTCTGGAGACAATGTTTGTAGTTTTGAAAATATAACTTTAGGAAAAGCTGGAAACACGTTGTTATCGGGATATCAGTGGGATTGGACCGGAACTAACGCTGCCGATGTGGCCAATCCAAACATAAATGCCATTCAGAACCCAGATAATATTGCACCGTTTTCATTATATAATGACGCTTATACTTTAGATGTAGTTGATAATTTCGGTTGTGAAAGTACTGTGACAGGAAATATGAATGTCAGGGTTGACCCAAGACTGGAAGTATCAATTAACTCGGTCAATGGTCTTGTATTTACGGACAATGATTCTAATGGTAAGCTTCTTGAAGGCCTGGACAATATCGGTTCCGTAACAGGTTTATTCTCAGGAACTGCATTGGGTACATTTGATTATGTTTCTAATCCAGCAACTGCTGAATTTAAACCAAGCACTGCAGGGTCAGGAACTTATCCAATCACATTTACAGTAACTGATAATACCACAACTTGTTCTGATGAAGCTACCATCAATATTATTGTAAATGAGGCGGTCGATATATTTACTAATGCTCCCCAAGTCACGCAATGTGAAGTAGGACAAGATGTGTCTTTGGTCTTGAATACTATGGGTGTTGCTGGTGGACAATTTGTTTATGAGGTATTAGCTACCGCCGCGGTGAATGGAAATACAGTCTATGTAACAGGAAGTGTAATTGATGGAACGCCAGGATTGGATCATGATGGTAATTTAGTTACACCGGATCCTTACTCTGCAGATGAAACTACCTGGGATTTGGATCCTGATGAGGCATTTGCTTTTAATGGGGGGACTGTAAATTATAGCCCTATTGGAGGAACCTTTAATAGAGGCGAATTGGTAACTGGCGATAATGGATCTGGATTCATATCTTGGGATGAAAGCGACGTACTTCATTTATATAATGTTACAGGTTTCTTCGGAGCAACCGATAACTTAAGTGGAGCTGGAGGAGCTACGGCAACCGTTACTTCTTCCAACATAGGCGCTATAGATAGAGAATCTGATGGAACGGTAGATATTTTGCTTCAAAGAAGGGTAGCAGAGGATAATGTCGGAGTTCCAATTAATTTCACTGTCCTAGGTACAAAATCATTTACTGTGTTTCCATTACCTGATTTTGAAATCACTAGTGTTCCTACTTATGTATGTGAAGATGACGATAATATTACCATAACAGGTACGATCAACGATGTTGCTGGGAAGACTATAAACGATTATAGAATTGAGAAATTTGTAGCTGCGGCCTGGACGCAACAAGGAGCAAATCCTTATGTCAATGACGATGGCATGACATTGGTCAATGACAATGTTTTGACAATTAGCAAAATATTTGCAGATTTTGGATTAGGCCAATACAGAGTAATTGCTTCTTCAATACCTGCGGATGACCCTGTTGCTGGATCTCCACAATGTACAAACGAATCGATTGTTGAATTTGAGATTTTGTCTAAACCATCTGAGCCCTTCTTAGTTGATAATGCTGATTCAGGTGATGATGATATATTTGATGGCATAGGAGTCAAAACAGGTACAACCTATCAATTTGAATATTGCTCAGGTGCAACATTAAATGATTTAGTAGCCGTTAGTACAGGAGTTGATGATGATGGTCAATTATTTAGATGGTACAATGATATCGGATTAAGTAGTAGAATTACTGCAGGATTGTCTAGTGTAGAAACTACTCCGAAAGATGAGATTCTATCGGTTGAGACACTGTTTGGAATTGATAACCCAATGAATACCAATGTGGTCTTGACTAAGACCGTTTATCTGACTGAAATTAACCATGAGGATATTAACAGCTCTGGTTATAGTGGTTGTGAGTCTGAGCCTACAGCTATTACGATTCTATTATATCCTACAACAGAAAGCCCAACCCTATCCAATGGCGTTGAGTTTAGTGCGGGAAATTATGTTTTTGAATATTGTGCGGCACCAATGGGTTCTGCAACAATGACAAATGTGGATTTGGTTAATTCACTAGATACTCAGAATAATTCTTTTGACCCTAATGACGATGAATCATTAGAAACTTATTTCACTTTTTATGCTGATGATGCAATGAATCCTGGAACACCAGATTATTCAACGACATTATTTGTTTCGACCAATACGAGTTTCGATCCTACTTTGGTTAACGGAAGTGAAGGTTTTGGTTTTGCTGGAAATGCAAGTACTTCGATTACTGTCCATGTTACTCAAACTAACAAGGACAATAGTTTCGATGGTAGTTATGCATTGAATGAATTTGAAGGTTGTGAAAGTCCTTCAACCAGTATCACTATTAACGTTAATACAACTCCTGATGCACCAGCAATCACTGATTTTGGAGGAGATTATTCTGATGCCATGAGTACCTACGTTGAGTATTATGTTTGTGAAGGTGATGATATTGAACAAATAGAGACACCATCAGAATCTGGAGCTATATATGAGTGGGCAACAGATAATACGATGGGGTCAGAAGTATTTGTTGACCAAGTGGGTGGATCAGATGACTTTATTGATGCCTTTAATAATCGATTGGTCACTTCGACAGAATTAAGAGACAATTTTGGCTATGATGAAACAGTACCAGGCACATATACTTATTACGTAAGACAGTATACTGATGCCAATGAAGCAGCAGGATTCTTAGGATGTCCTAGTGATTGGACGACGGTTGTAATAGAAGTGTATGAAGATCCTACAGGTCTGAATTTCACTGCCAATACACAAGATTTAGATGCTGGTGCTGATATGGAATTGAGCGTTTGTGAAGGAGACCTATCATCTGTTTCAGTGCAAATAAATGGTAACGTAGGTGAATATAATTGGTATATAGCACAATCGGATAGAACAATTTCGGACCCTGTTCCAGTATTCTCAAGTGAAGTAGGAGTCTCAATGAGTGTTGCGACAGGAGAGGATCTTAGATTGCTTACTGCAGTCCAATCAGGAGGATTAGACATGGATGGAAACTTCTATTTCTTGGTTTCACAAGTGAATAATATAGCTCCGAATGGCTCTGAATATATGGGTTGTGAATCAGAGTTAGGTGATATGGCATTTATGACGGTTCATGTTTGGGATATACCATTGAAACCAATTATTGAAAATTCATATGCAGAGTTTGTGATCAATGATCCAGGTACACCTTTAATTGTAGGCGAAACAATAACAGGAGATGACTCAGGTGCAACTGCGGACGTTGTGAGTCATACAGGAACGGCGTTGCACGTTGAAAATATTTCAGGAGTTTTTGAAATCGGAGAAGACTTTACTGCTTCTCAAAACTCAACGATTAATTCAATACCGACCATCAATAATGATTTCTATTACTGTTCTGTTGATAATGATGCGGTACAAGATTTAGAAGTACATGGTGAACCAGGGGTTACCTTCAGATGGTATAGTGATGCTGAATTAACTTCAGAGCTTACTTCCGCGGGAGTAAATGGTAATACATTGACACCTGTGAATGCAGGCTTAAATGGCATGCCGGCATCTGGTGATTATACTTTCTATGTAACACAAACTCAGGATATTAATTTACCTTTTGTGGGTTGTGAAAGCCCTTACACTGAAGTAACCGTTCATATACTAACTAATCCAAATGCTCCTGATCTGAATAGTGATGCGACATTAAGCATATCAGAAGAGTTATGTGACAATGGTGGAGCTTCTGCAATTCCTGAAATTACAGTGTTGAATCCAGCAGGAGGTTTGTACAATTGGTATAGAGATGTGAACGAAGATGGACTATTAGATGGAGGAGATATTGCTCGAGATTTTGAAGAAACATCGGGTGCTTATACACCATTGTATGCCAATATGAATGTTAATGACAATAACAGAGATGGATTCAATGATGATAATAACTTCTATCTTGTACAACAGGTGACCAATCAAGGAGTGAATTCTTCTACTTTCGAAGGTTGTCCGAGTGTATATACTGCTTTTGACATAACAATACATGATATTCCAGCTTCACCAAGAGCAGATGGAAATGGCGGTCTTGATACCTATGTATATTGTACGGATGATCCAGGATTGTCTACTTTGACAATTCAAAATGCGGCAGATTACATAGGTGCTGATGTATCATATAATTGGTATTCAACTAGTAGCGCAGGACTATTGTCAAATGAAATATTTAGTGGAGACGGCGGCTTGACTATTAATGCCAATGACCATGCTAGCTATCCTACAGTAGATAGGGATGAAAACAACACATATTCATATTTTGTGACAGCTACGGAAGATGGTTGTTCAACGAATGAATTTACTCTGGATGCAAGTAGAGAAGTGACATTGGAATTCCAGCCACTTCCTGATTTGAACATGGAATATGGCGAAAGCATTGGTGAAAACTCAACCACGGATGATTTTGAAAATACATATGTTTGTTATGATCAAGGCGTGTTTGAAATTCAGGGAGAAGCAAATGGAGACAATACAATTACTTCTGGAACATTTGCGATCTATGCCTCTGAGACCGATGCCATGACAGACGCTGACAATAATGATACGGCTAGCGCATTAACATTGAATGGGTTTGATGGTGATGATAATGACGGAAGGGCCTCTTTTGACCCTGCACTGATTGCAAAATCATATTCTGACCTTATCAACGATCCAGATCTAGGAGAGACAGAAGTCAGCGAAGGGAAACCAGTAACATTCTACGTTAATTTCTACTATACTGATGGTGTGAGTTGTGATGATGTAATTACACAGCGTATTACAGTTCAACCAAAACCAACACTTGATGTAGTATATATCAACGAATCTGGTTCGAACTTAGCTGGAGCGTCTTTGGAAGGAACTACCGTGTGTTATGATGAAGGAGTTTTCAATATCAGAGGAAATCAAATATCTGGGGATGCTGATGCCACTTCCAATGCTACCGTCGGTGAATTGCGATTGTATGCTAACTACGACGGCATGACCTTGTCTGATGAAATAACAACTGGATTCGTAGCGAACAACAGTGACAATGGTGATGGCACTTTTGGAAATGGTCAAGCATCATTTGACCCGATGGCAATATCTGAAGCAAATGTTGCGAATAGTGGAGGTAGAGAAGGAATTCCTTGGACCTATTATGTCGAATTCATCTATTATGATTTATCTACAGATAATTATAATTGTACGAATTCCGTGATTAGAGAAATTACAATTCATCCACAACCTACTTTGAATATTGAATACTTAACAGTAGCTGGGGAGAATGTTATTGGAGAAGACTTTGGTAATACTTTAGTTTGTTATGATGAATCTTCGTTTACATTACAAGCGACGCACATATCCGGAGCAGATGCGATTGACGATGCTGCTTCTGGCATATTTGAATTGTATACAGATCCTGGATATGCTCCTGCTTCTAAGTTGACAACTTCTGGATTTGTGGATAATGGAGATGGAACAGTTGAAATCACCGCTAAAGAAGTTTCTGATTCCAATGGAGAGGAACGAGATGGTGTTCCTGTGACCTATTATGTGCGATATACTTATGACGATGAAACTATAGATTATAGTTGTCAAAATGTTTTCGAAACGTCATTTACTATTCAACCACAGCCGACTTTGGATATTGCATATAATGCTGCTGCAGGGGAGAACATCGGAGGAGAATATATCAATGGTTCGCAAGTTTGCTATGATGCAGATCCATTTGTCATAAGAGGTACTCATATTTCAGGTGCAGCAATGGATACTACACATGCATTGACTGGAACTTTTGAAATATATTTAAATCAAATTGATGCTGACAATGAAACAAATCCACTTATGACTGCAGGATTTGATGGCACAAGTGACGACGGTAGAGCCACATTCGACCCTACACAAATATCAATTGATAATAGTGTTGATCGTGAAGGGCAGCCTGTTACTTATTATATCCGATATGATTATGAGGATTTAGACGCTGGAAATTTTGCTTGTACTAACTATGTAGTTAGGGAACTTATTATTTATCCTCAACCAACATTGGATATAGTATATATCAATGAGTCAGGTGCTAATTTGGCAGGTGAGTCTATTGATGGTACTACCGTGTGTTACGATGAAGGGACTTTTAATATCAGAGGTACTCATATTTCTGGTGATGCCGATGCCGCTTCTAATGCTATTGTTGGTGAATTGAGACTTTATGCTAACTACATCGGAATGACCTTGTCTGATGAAATTACTACTGGTTTTGTAGCTAACACGAATGACAATGGAGACGGCACTTTCGGAAATGGACAAGCATCATTCAATCCTATGGCAATATCAGAAGCAAATGTTGCGAATAGTGGAGGTAGAGAAGGAATTCCATGGACTTATTATTTAGAGTTTGTGTATTACGATTTATCAACGAGTAACTATAACTGTACGAATTCTGTTATCAGAGAAATTACCATTCATCCACAACCTACTCTGAATATTGAGTATGCGGATGCTGCCGGTGAAAATGTGATAGGGGATGATTTGAGCAGTACTCAAGTATGTTATGATGAATCTTCGTTTACGTTGCAAGCGACGCACATATCTGGAGCAGATGGCATCGCCAATGCTGCTTCTGGAGAGTTTCTATTATTTACTGACGCAGGTTATTCTCCAGCTTCGCAAATGACAACTTCAGGATTTGTGGACAATGGTGACGGAACAGTTGAAATTATTGCATCTGAAATTTCTGATTCAAACGATGAGCCACGTGATGGTGTGCCTGTCACCTACTATGTGAGATATACTTATGATGATGAGACCTTAGATTACAGTTGTCAGAACATTTATGAAACATCATTTACTATTCAGCCACAACCTACTATAGACATCATTTATGATTTAGATGCTGGAGAGAACGATGGAGGAGAATACATTAGCGGAACACAAGTGTGTTATGATGCTAGTCCATTTATATTGAGAGGTACACATATATCAGGTATGGCTTCTGATACGACACATGCTGTCACTGGCACTTTTGAAATTTACTTATCTCAAAGTGATGCTGATAATGAATCGAGCCCACTTGATACTCCAGGATTTGATGGTACAAGTGACAACGGTAGTGCTACTTTTGATCCAGCTCAAATATCAATGAGTAATGGAATAGATCAAGAAGGACTTCCTGTTACTTATTATATCCGATATGATTATGTGGATTTAGACGCTGGTAATTTTGCATGTACTAACTATGTAGTAAGGGAAATTACAATCTATCCTCAGCCCACTTTGGAAATTGTCTATAACGCAAATTCAGGAGTTAATTTGACGGGAGATGTGATAGAAAGTACACAGTTCTGTCATGATGAACCAACGTTTGAAATAATAGGAACTCAGATTTCAGGATTTAATACTGAAGCATCTTCTGCCTCAAATGGCATATTCAGATTGTACAGCGATGCTGGGTTAACGAATGAAATTACTATTGGAATTGTTTCGAGTAAAGCAGATAATTTTAATGGCACTCTTGGAAATGGAACAGCAACATTAAACGCCGCTGCAATTTCCAATGCTAATGCTGCCAATACTGCTGGTAGAGAAGGAATACCTTGGACGTATTATCTTGAGTTTACTTATAACAATGCAGTGAATGTCCCAGGTGGTGATGCTTATAATTGCGAAACTACAATTGTGAGATCTTTCACGATTCAACCAGAACCTACTGTGAGCATTGTATATGATAGTGATACTGGCGGAAATTTAGAAGACGCTTTGGTTGATGGGTCTGCTGTTTGTTATGATGAATCTGCATTTAACTTTAAAGCAGTCCAAGAAGGAGTATTGGCTGAGACAGCAGATGGAGCTATTTCATGGAGTGTCAATACAGGAGGGCTAACGCCAACAGATGGAATTGCTTCTTTTAATCCTCCTCAAGCAGCATTTGCAGCTGGAGTATTGGATGAATTGGCAGGAAATACTACACATGACGTGACATTTGTATTCACTGACTTGAATGGATGTGACAATGAAGATACCGCTACCATAGAAGTTACAAAGCTTCCTACTTTAAGCATCGTAGTGCCAGAAGGAGATGATGGTGGATTCGGGTTCTGTTCTGATGCGGCAGCCATAAGTTTGGTTGCTCAGGAGGATGGAATAGATGTTCCAAATTGGGATACACTGCTTGATTCGTTCGTTATTTCATCAGTGGCCACAACAGGATTGACTGATGGCGGTGACGGTACAGCTAGTTTTGTGGCTGGTACAGCACATACAGATCCAGCGGTTGATTTACCTTTAGTAGCTGTTGATGATGATATTTACAAGTCTACCCATGTTATTACATTGACTTATACAAATACCACTCAAAATGCTGCTTGTACGAATTCTGTGACGACGGAAATCCTAGTGAACCCTATACCTGAATTACAAATTTTCAGTGATGTGCTGACATTATTTGATGATGAAAATACAACGGTGTTTACTGAGGATGTCGATGCTATTGAGGTTTGTGAAAACGAAGGAGATTTCAAAGTCAAAGGTGATAGAGGGTCTACTGATGCGGGATTAGGTACATTCTATATTAATGGTGTGGACCTTAATACAGCATATTTAGGAGGGTTTAATGACGATGCAACTTTCAGGCCAAGGACCCTTGCGGATTCTATAACTACTGGGTCATTCGAATTTACATTAACATATGATTTTACTAATGATGATGAAGGTTGTTATAATTCTCTTGATAAAACTGTGGAAGTACATGTCCTGCCTGAAGTAGCAGCTATTGTAGGTAAAGGTTGTGTAAACCCTCAAGTTGAATTTGACATAAGATTACTACAAGATGATCCTGAAGCTGTAGGTGCTGATGAGCCTGATAGAGTTTCTCCGTTTGCTTTATCTGAACTGGATTATGAATGGCATTTCTTCAATACTACTAATGGTGAATTGAATGAAGGTTCACCTTTTGCAGATGACACCGGTCTTTCTGAAAAAGGAATTAGTGGCGAAGCTGTAGGAGCTGGTGGTACTATAGAACATGACTTTGCCATAGACGGAGATCAAGGTAATTTTGCATGGAGATTGTATGCTAAAACAAGAATCATTGACATTTCGACGGGTGAAGGTGGCTGCGTCAATGAACCTCAAAATGAAGTGCCTTTTACCCAAAGCGATATCCTGATAAGAATAGATCCTGACATTACGATGGCTTGGGAGCAAGAGACAGTAGGTTTGGAAACTTCATTCTATTTCAATGAGTTGTTACTTGAGAAAAACAGAGTAGATTCAATTGCAGTATTGGATAGAACTACGGGAGAAGTCATAATTGATCATGTTTGGGATCCGGAAAATGACAATGGAGCAGACATTCCACTAGTTTCTTGGCAGGGTACTGAAGTATTTGGAGGGGATGATTTTAAAGTCACTTTTGATCAGCCAGGTCTGCATGACTTGAGAGTTGAAATGAGAAACACCAGTGGTTGTGTTGATAGTCTGTTTAGAAATGTAAATGTCCTTCCTGTCATTACTGTAGATCAGGCGGGATACACAGAAACTTTCGATTTATCAGATGGGTTCAGTCCTGATGATAATGGATGGTATGCTGAGACTTTAAAGCGAGATGCAATTAATATTTCTTCAGCTGAAGGAAGTCTTGAAGCATTCAGAAGTTCAAGTTGGACATGGGCACAACTCAATTTGAATGCGGATTCAGTACGACTGGATGTCATGGATTCAGTTAAAAACACTGTGAAATCTGATGTTTGGGGATGGGCTACGTTAAATGCCCCAGGAACCTATTTGGACAATAATGGTGAAGAATACACTACTACTTCTTATCACTATATACGAGGTGAAAATTCTTGGTTGTATTCTCCGACATTTGACCTTAGTGCGATGGAACAACCAATGATTAGTTTTAGTCGTGCATTTAATTTCTCTGCTGTTAGAGAAGGAGCGGTTGTTCAATACTCTATGGACGATGGATTAACATGGTTAGGACTAGGTAAGTACGATGATGACATAGAATTAGCATCCGGTCTTTCATGGTACAATGACGCAAGTATCCCAAGAGACCCAGGAGAGCAGACAGAAATATGGAATGAAGGAGCAAATGCTGCAACCGGCTGGTCTGGTGGTGCTGATGAAGAATTGCTGATAAGTTGGGAAGTCGCACGGCATAAATTGGATATTGATGCCATACCTGAAGCCAATAGAAATCATCTGAGATTCCGATTTGCAATTTCTGTGCAGGACGAATTGCAACCAGATGGTAGAGGATTCTTTGGGTTTGCCTTTGATGATTTTGAGATTATTGAAAGGTCTAAGAATGTGTTGATAGAAAATTTCTACAGTGCTTCTAATGACGCCAATAATTTCAACAGTCTAACGACTTCTTTGGACAATTCATTAAATGTGATTATTAATGATCCTAATATTAGTAATGGTGATGAAGTGATCATTACTTATCACCCTGATTTTGGAGTGGAGGATCCATTTAATAATATAAATCCAACGGATCCAGGTGCAAGGACTGCTTTTTATAGTATCAATCAAGTTTCATCGGTTATTGATGGGAGCTCTGGATCAAATACGGATGCAGCATTGGGTGAATTATCTTGGACTCAGGACGATTTAATTTTGAATTCTTTAAAAGAACCAAGAGTGCTCATAGAAGCAGAAGAAGCGGTTGATGCGGAAGCACATGAATTGAATGGTCGAGTACGAATAAGAGTTAATGATCGTTTTGATGTGAATGAAGAGTTACTCGTTTATGTAGCAGTGATAGAAGAGGACGTAGTACTTGAAAACCCTCTTAATGATTTCTCATCTCATTCAAACTTATTGAGGAAACTATTACCGGATGCGTCAGGACATTATATCAAATTGGATACTGAGATTGATTTTGATCCTAATAGTGGAGTGCTACAGTATTTGCCACTAGGAGAATCAGATGAATGGCTTGATGTTCAATGGGACTTAGCCAATATTCAAGATGATGCTGAATTGGCTGTGGTGATCTTTGTTCAAGATAACAATACCAAGGAAATCTATCAATCGGTGAAATATAGTGCGAAGGATGGATCATTGATTGTTGATGCGAAAAATACTGCCGATGATGGGACAGGAAATCCTATTACAGGAATTGATGAGTTGGCAAATATGGACTATACCATGTATCCAAATCCATCGAATGATCGTGTAACTATTAAGTTCAATGACAATGTGGGTGAAAATCTTGAATGGGTGATCTTTGATCAGGCAGGAAGACTATATAATCAAGGCGTCATGAATGCAGGGGTTGATAGATTTGAAATGTCTACCAATGACTTCCCGAATGGCATGTACTATATGTCCATCAAAGGAGAGTCTCATGAATTTAGATACAAAAAACTAATGGTATTCCATAAATAATTATAGAAGACTATAGAATGCAAAAAGAGGTTCGAATTTTCGAACCTCTTTTTTTATGCGTTTTATTAGTGTTGGGAATGTTAATGTGAACTTCGAAAACAAACTACTCCTACCTTAAGCTAGAATGGTGCTTTACTTATGAATAGAAGCGCAGGCTTAACTAGAATTGATTAGAGGACATTAATCCTATCAAATACTTTTTCACGATAGGAAACACCTACTGGAATGTACTTTTCATTGATCACCACATTCATATCTTCAAAGTAATTGATCTTGTTATAATTGATAATGTAAGATCGATGTACTCTACCAAAAGTACTTGCGGGTAGCTTCTTTTCAATACCTTTCATCGTGTGGTGCACAATGTGCTTGCCTTTGACCGTATTAAAAATGACATAGTCTGCCATCGCCTCAATGAAAAGAATATTTTCAAGAATGATTTTGTAGGTTCTAGAATCTGACTTGACGTAGATTTCATGGAAGCTTTCCGCTTTTTTGCGAATATTCTCAATGGTTTCATTCGCCTTGACCGCAGCTTTTAAGAACCGACCATAACTAAAAGGTTTGACCAGATAATCGGTAACGTTTTTTTCAAAAGCTCGAACTGCATACTTTTCAGCTGAAGTAATCATAATGACTTGATAATCAGAAGTCAATGATTCCATGAGTTCAATCCCAGACATTTCTGGCATTTCAATGTCTAAGAAAATGATATCAACGTCAGGGTTATCTTTTTGTAGAAGAATATTTGACGCTTCGATACCATTCGATAACTCATGCGTCATTTCTAGAAAATCTGTCTTTTCGACATATTTCCGAATCATAAGCCTAGCCAGCTCATCATCGTCTACTACCATGCATTTCAATGCCATTTAGAATAGTGTTAGTTTAAGAAGACCTTAATTTAGTTTTTATTTAAAAGTTTCGAAACATATTTCCCAATAATATCAAATTCAAGATTGACAATATCTTCAGTTTCTAATTGATTGAAGTTGGTATGTTCCATTGTAAATGGAATAATGGTTACGCTGAACTGATCATCCTTGGAGTCAAAGCAGGTAAGACTGATCCCATTGATACATATAGAACCTTTTTCAACAGTCACATTTCCCAAACGGTTGTCATACTGAAAAGTAAATAACCAACTTCCATCTAAAGTTCTTTTCGCGATGCATTTAGCGGTTTGATCCACATGACCTTGAACGATATGTCCATCTAAGCGTCCATTCATTTGCATGCATCGTTCTAGATTTAAAAGATCATCAATTTTTAATTCCCCTAAATTACTTTTCGTCAAGGTCTCTTCAACAGCCGTGACTTGATGGGAATTTTCATTTACTTGAGTTACAGTCAGACAAACACCATTGTGTGCGACACTTTGGTCCACTTTTAACTCATGACTAATTTTGCTTTGGATTGTAAAATGAATGTTGGTACCATCATGTTCAATGTTTTCTACAATTCCAAGGTCTTCTATAATTCCGGTGAACATGTTTTTTAGGGTTAAATAAACAATCTAACGATACGGCTAAATTATGGAGTCTCTTTCATACAAATGAGAATTATTGGTATAATTTTGAGTGCATGATCAAAAAGGAAGACAGCTATAAACACAAGGGGATGAGACGCTCTTTGGTTCGTAAACTCCGAGAAAAGGGAATTAAGAATGAGGCTGTTTTAGATGCTATTGGCAAGATTCCGAGGCATTTCTTTTTTGATGATATTTTTGTGGAACATGCTTATCAGGACAAGGCATTTCCTATTGCAAAAGGCCAAACCATTTCACAACCTTATACAGTTGCTTTTCAATCTGAATTACTTGATTTAAAACCTGGAGATAAAGTACTCGAAATTGGTACGGGATCTGGCTATCAATGCTGTGTATTATTGGAATTGGGATTGAAAGTAACCACTATTGAATTTATTAAAGAACTTTCTTTGACTGCACAACAGTCATTAGGTGTTATGGGATACAAACCTACCTTCATCATTGGCGATGGAACGAAGGGCAATGAAAAGAATGCTCCTTACGCAGGGATCATAGTGACCGCTGGAGCTCCTACAGTGCCAGAAGCCCTTTTAAGCCAATTGAATAATGGAGGAAAGTTAATTATCCCTGTAGGAGATCTGAAGCATCAGAAAATGTTAAGACTCACGAAAAAATCAAAAGACAAAATAGTCAAAGAAGAATTCAGTAATTTTAGTTTTGTGCCACTCGTTGGCGATAAAGGTTGGAGAAAATAATATGAAGAAAACCCCAAAAGATTCTGAAGTAATCATGCATGAATTGGTATTACCAAATGATACCAATATGCTCAATAATTTAATGGGAGGAAGGCTACTTCACTGGATGGATATCGCTTCAGGGATAGTAGCTCAACGGCATGCAGGTGCGGTTGCTGTCACGGCTTCCGTTGATAATGTATCTTTTGCTCACCCAATAGGGTTGGGGCAAGTGGTAAGTATCAAAGCTCGTATAACTCGATCTTTCAACTCGTCCATGGAGGTATTTACTGAGGTGACGGCCGAGGATAATTTGAAAGGGACAAAAATTAGTAGCAATTCAGCATACTATACTTTTGTAGCAGTAGATGAACAGACTAACAAAATTACGGTTCCAGAATTGGTTCCCGAAACGGAAGAAGAGAAACAATATTTTAAAGCGGCTCTTAGAAGGAGAGAATTAAGACTCGTTTTAGCCGGTAAAATGAACCCAAGGGAAGCTACCGAACTCAAATCCATTTTTTCAGATAAAGCATCATGAATGACTCAGACTATTTAAAATTCTTCATTCATGAAGATCTCTATGACATAAAGGAAGAAACTGAAGTTGATCTAGAAAAGAAAACGGAAGGTTCTCAACCCGTCGCACCTATAGTGGAAGAACCTAATGTTGAATTAGAAACACCAAACAAAACGGAGACGCCAACGGTGGTTGAGCCAATTGAAAAGCCAAAAGGCCTAATACTTAGTGAGAATCAAGTCCTTATTGTTTTTGACAATCCAGAGAGCAAAACGATGCAGCCTTCACAATCTGCCTATTTGGAAAAAATATTGGGTGCGGTGAAATTCACTATGAATCAGGTCGATTTATGTCAAATATCAGACCTATCCCAAAGGAAGATCGATGATTACAAACAAATCATTTCATTTACAGAAAAGTACAAGGGCCTGTCAGTAGGGAAATATGAGGTGGGTCAAAACAAGTCCAGCAAGGTTTTATTAGCAGATGATTTAACCATTATATCTGAATCAGTAGAACTCCGTAAAAAGTTATGGGAATCCTTAAAAGAGATGTTTGGCGTTTAACCAAATATCTCTTTCAACTTAGCTTCTAATGAAGGTCCTCTTAAATTTTTACCAATAATCACACCATTTGGGTCTATTAAATAAGTAGCAGGGATGGCTTGGATTCTATAATCAGAAGCTGCTTTGGAATTGAAATAAGCTAAATCTGAAACATGCTGCCAAGTCAATTGGTCATTGGCAATAGCTTTGATCCAATCTTCTTTCTTGCGATCTAAAGAGACGCCTAAGATTTCAAAGCCTTTATCGTGATATTCATTGTACATACGGACCACATTTGGGTTTTCCATTCTACAGGGTCTGCACCATGCTGCCCAAAAATCTATCAAAACATATTGGCCTTTCATGGAACTCAGGGAAACATTATTTCCTTCAGGATCTGGTAAGTTGATTTCTGGCGCTAAGGATCCCACAGCGAGTTTTTTGAATTGATCTACTTGTTGACGTAAATTTATTGTGTAACTCAAGTCTGGTAATTGGCTTTCATATTTTGTCACCAAGCTATCTAAAAATGGTGCTTGGCTTTCTAAATCTTCGAAATAGGAAATGGCCAATATGCCGGCAATGGAATTATCCATTTTCCAAATTTCTGTTTTCATATTTTTAATATGATTCGACTGCATTGAACGATATTGCTCTCTAAGCGAATTGATTGCTTCCATATTACCTTCATTTCTAGCTCGTTCAAATTGCTCATTAAGAACTTGAACATTAAGACCAAATTCATTTTGCATTGCTGCTAAATCTTCTAAATACTTAATATGAATTGATCCTGTGGCTTTGTATTTAGCGCCTCCTTCTATGTTGGTTGGGACAATTTCAATATCATCTTGATATAGAATTAAATTGATAACATTTCGTTGATCAAAATTGATTCGATAAAACCCAGGATCGGTTAAACTTACTTGTCTTTCGAATTTACCCGATGGCTCCAAATAGAAAGAATCAATAGCATTCAATTGATCATTTTCAATGAATTCTATTTTCACCATGCCTTCGATGGGATCAGAATACGTACCGCTAATGGTAACACTATCTTTTTGTCCACATGAAAAAAGAACCAATGCTAAAAGAATGTATATGTATGATTTCATGATATTTTGTTTGTATCTGTGCAATTAATTGTTCAGTCTTACGGTTGCTGCTATTATAAGTTTATTTTTCAAGTGCTTCCGCAATTAACTTATTCGCCAATTTAGGATTTGCTTTTCCTTTTGATTTTTTCATTACTTCGCCGACGAATAAACCCAGTAACCCTTTTTTGCCTTTTTTATAGGCGTTTACTTTTTCTGGCATATCAGCAATTACGTTTTCAATGGTCTTCAATAATTCAGATTCATTGTTATCCTGAAATAATTCTAGTTCAGTAGCAATTTGTTCTGCTGACTTTTTTGGAGCATTTATCATTTCTGGAAATACCTTGGCTGCTGCGATCGTAAAACTAAGTTTACCTGCATCTACTAAATTGATTAATTCAGTCAGCCGCATTGGAGAAACAGAAAAGTCTTCTATACCTATATTGTTTTCACTTAGGTAGTTTTTTACCGGGCCGATCATCCAATTCGCAATTCTCTTATAATGAGGGCAGATTTCAGCTGTTTCAATATAGTAATTCGCCATCTCCAATGTCTCTGTAATGAGCTCAGCGTCGTAAAGACTCAATCCATATTTTTGCTGTTTCTCATGTAAAAGCTCTTGAGGCAGTCGGGGCATGGTAGCTTTGATTTTCTCTAGCCACTCTTGTGAAATATGAATAGGCAATAAATCAGGGCATGGGAAATATCGATAATCATTGGCTTCTTCTTTGGATCGTTGCCCAGTTGTTTTACCAGTTGTATCATTAAATCCTCGGGTTTCTTGCCTGATAACTTCTCCAGCATCCAACAAAGCTGATTGTCTTTCAACTTCATATTGGATTGCTCGCTGAACATTCCTTATGGAATTCATGTTCTTTATTTCAACTCTTCGTCCAAGTTCACTAGCGCCTTTTGGCTTCAAAGAGATGTTGGCATCGCACCTGAGGGAACCTTCTTCCATGTTTCCGTCACTTACATCCAAGAACCTTGCTATCTTCCGAATTTCAGTCAATAGATTTCCAGCTTCTTCTGAAGTATGGATATCAGGTTCCGTTACCATTTCAATGAGCGGCGTTCCAGCTCTGTTAAAATCTAACATTGACCCTTCATGTTCGGCATCATGCATAGATTTACCAGCATCTTCTTCTATATGAATTCTGTTGAACTGAATTTTTCTTAAATGGTCTCCACTTTTGACTTCTAAGAATCCTCCTTCACAAATTGGATGTTCATCTTGTGTGGTTTGGTATCCTTTTGGTAAATCAGGATAGAAATAATTTTTTCGATCAAAAGTCGTTCTACTTGCAATTTTGCAATGACAAGCTAAGCCCATTTTGATGGCCAATTCGATGGCTCGCAAGTTAGGTTTAGGTAAAGTACCAGGATGGCCTAAAGTAATAGGACTTACATTAGCATTCGGTCGGTCACCAAAACTGTTTTTATCTGCTACAAATAGTTTACTCGCTGTACTTAATTGTACGTGAACTTCTAAGCCGACTACAAGGTCGTATTTTTTTAAAATGTCTTTCAAACCTTATTTAATGATTTGTAATACCGTCAATTATTTCTTTTGCTTTTGCTACTACTTTTGGTAATCCACTAAGCTCTTTCCCACCAGCTGTAGCGAAAAAAGGTTGTCCACCTCCACCACCTTTGATTTCAACGGCTAATTCCCTTACAAGACTCCCTGCATTAAGGTTTAGCGAAGTTACAAGGCTTTCTGAAATCATCACAGAAATTTGTGGTTTACCACCAATATCAGCGGCCAATATCATAATTAGATTATCAAATTCATTTTTGAGTTCGAATGAAAGTTTTTTTAAGGCCTCACCATCAGAAAGTTGAGTTTCAGAAATAAGTACATTGTAACCATTGATTGATTCAACTGATTTTTGAAGCATCGATTTTTGTTCTTTCGATTTTTCTAAACTGATTTTTTCAAGTTGTTTAGTCAGTTCGTTCTTTTCATTGAGTAATGATTGAATAGCTTTTATGGTGTCTTTTGGACCATTTAATAGCTCATTAACTTCCTTTATTAAATCATTCTGTTCTTCAGAAATCTCTTGGGCTTTATCAGCGGTGACTGCTTCAATTCTTCTCACACCTGCAGCGACGGATCCTTCTGAAGTGATTTTAAATTGACCAATTTGTCCTGTTGCTGGTACATGCGTCCCGCCACATAGTTCTACTGAATACTCTTTATCAAAAGTAATCACTCGTACAAAGTCTCCATATTTTTCACCAAAAAGAGCCATGGCACCTAATTCCTTAGCCTTTTCAATAGGAACATTTCGCTGCTCATTGAGTTCAATGTTTTCTCGGACCTTAGTATTAACAATTCTTTCAACACTACGAATTTCTTCATCCGTCATTTTTGAAAAATGTGAAAAGTCAAATCGCAAGATTTTTTCGTTGACTAAAGATCCCTTTTGTTGAACATGATCTCCCAATACACTTCTTAATGCCGCATGAAGTAGGTGGGTAGCACTATGATTATTTTCAGTTAGAACACGTTTTTTGACATTGACGAAACTATCAAACTCTGTTTCCAGGTCATTTGGAAGTTCATGAGAAAAATGGATCGTTAGGTTATTTTCTTTTTTGGTATTGATAATACTTACTTTCTGCGTACCATCAGTGATATATCCTGTATCGCCAACTTGCCCTCCACTTTCAGCATAGAAAGGTGTCTGATCCAATACTATTTGATAGATTTTTTTACCTTTTTCTTCAACTTCACGGTACTTTACAATCTTCGATTTTGAGGACAGACTTTCATAGCCTAAAAATTTAACTTCATCAATATTCATCAACTCTGTCCAATCTCCGGTAGCAGTAGCTGCATCCTTTTTGGATCGAGTTTTTTGAATTTTCATTTCATTATTAAAAGCATCTTCATCTACAGTGAGTCCATTTTCACGAGCGATTAGAGAGGTCAAGTCATAAGGAAAGCCATATGTATCATACAATTCGAAAGCAGTTTTTCCATCGATTTGTTCAGTGTTCCCTTTGACTTTTTTAGTAATGACTTCCAATTTTGAAAGTCCTTTTTCCAGCGTTCTTAGAAATGATATTTCTTCTTCCTTGATTACTTTGCTAATGAAATCTTCTTGCGCTTTAATTTCCGGAAATACATCATCAAACTGACGGGTCAACGTTGGGAGCATTTTATACATAAATGGTTCTTTTAGATCCAAAAATGTATATCCATACCTAACTGCTCTACGCAATATTCTTCTGATGACATAACCAGCTTTATTATTGGATGGAAGTTGACCATCGGCTATTGCAAAAGAAATGGCTCTGATATGATCTGATATGACTCTTAAGGCAATGTCTATTTTTTCATGTTTACCGTAGGTGACTTTTGCAAGGCCTGCGACAAAATCGATTAACGGTGTAAATACATCAGTATCGTAATTGGATTTTTTACCTTGAATAGCCATGGCTAATCTTTCGAAACCCATGCCCGTATCTACATGTTGAGCGGGTAATTTTTCCAAAGATCCGTCTGCTTTACGGTTGAACTGCATAAATACTAGATTCCAAATCTCCACTACCTGAGGATGATCCATATTGACCAATTCTTTTCCTGGCACTTTGGCAATTTCCTCTTGTGATCTTAAATCAATATGAATTTCAGAACAAGGACCACAAGGCCCTGTTTCTCCCATTTCCCAAAAATTGTCTTTTTTAGAGCCTTCGATGATTCTGTCTTCTGGAATAATTGCCTTCCATAAATCAAAAGCTTCTTGATCTAAAGGAGTATTATCTCCTTTATCCCCACCAAATATTGATGCGTATAATCTTTCTTCAGGAAGATTAAATTCATTCGTTAATAATTCCCAAGCCCATTCAATGGCTTCTTTTTTGAAATAATCTCCAAACGACCAATTACCCAACATTTCGAACATTGTATGGTGGTAGGTATCCATTCCTACTTCTTCTAAGTCATTGTGTTTACCTGATACCCTCAGGCATTTTTGCGTATCTGCGATTCTAGGACAAGAGGGCTCTGAATTACCTAAAAAAGAATCTTTGAACTGGTTCATGCCAGCATTTGTAAACATGAGAGTAGGGTCGTTTTGCAATACCATCGGGGCAGAGCTTACGATCTCATGATTTTTATTTTTGAAAAATTCCAGAAACTTTTTCCTGATTGCTTTAGAATCCATTAATCGAAGTGAATTGAGTTGAAACAGCTTTTATTGTAAATAATTTTAAAAATTGTATTAAATTGCGGATAGAATTGCAATATTTAAAGCCGAAACAGAAAAATAGCAACTACCCGTTAACAAACCACAAAGTTAGGATTTTCTAATTTAATATGGCTAGAATAAAATACTATTACGACACAGAATCATGTAAATATGAACGTGTCAAAGTGTCCACTTGGGATATTATTTTAAATGCCCTCGGGTTTTTATCCCTTTCCTTGATATTGGCGTTGTGTATCTTTTATGTATACAACAATAACTTCAAATCTCCTGTATTAGTTCAGCTCGAAAAAGAGAATGAAGAATTGAAGTTTTATTACGACCTTATTCAAGGTGAAATGGAGGATGTATCAAAAATGCTTTCTTCTTTACAAGAACGTGATGACAATGTATATCGGGTGATTTTTGAAGCGGAACCAATCCCTTCATCTATTCGGAATGCGGGTGTCGGAGGGACGAATCGTTATAAAGATTTGTTAGAAAAAGGATTGGAAAGAGAGGATTTGTTGGTGGATGCTTACGGAAAAATAGATAAGCTGAAGAAGCAAATGTATATTCAGACCAAGTCGTATGATGATTTGATAGACCTGGCTAGTAATAAAGATGAATTTTTTGCAGCTTTACCTGCAATTCAACCTGTTTCAAATAAAGAATTGAGAAGATTGTCTTCAGGTTTCGGATATAGAACAGATCCCATGTTGAAAACTAGAAAAATGCATTGGGGAATTGATTTTTCAGCACCAACAGGAACCCCTATTTATACTACAGGAGACGGCGTAGTAAAAAGAGTGCACACAAGTTTTGGTGGATATGGAAAGCAAATTGAGATAGACCATGGTTATGGGTATGTAACCAAATATGCCCACATGAGTGAATTTAATGTGAAAAAAGGGCAGAAAGTAAAGAGAGGTGAATGCATAGGATATGTTGGGAATTCTGGTAAATCAACTGCTCCTCACTTACATTATGAAGTGCGAAAAGACAAAAAGAAAATTAACCCGGTTCATTTTTTCTATCAAGATTTAAATGCATCTGAATATGAAGAAATATTAAGACTTGCTTCTATTGAGAATCAAGCTTTGGGTTCCTACTGATAAATTATCAAATTCCAAGATTTTAAACCTCAACTTTTCAGTTGGGGTTTTTTATTGCCATTGTTGATGGCTTGTGGAAAACTAAGCCTCCTTCGCTTCTTACTTTTTTACTTGATCCTCATATTTTTGAAGTATGTATAAAGGATCGGTTCTTGTTTTGACATTGGTCATATTCATGATGTCATGTAAACAGCAAAAGGTCGTTACTCAGCAATCTAAGGATGATCCTATTATGAAGATAGATTCCGTTTCGATAATTCCTGAATATTATATCACCTCTACGGGTGATACTTTAAAGTCATTGGACCAAGAAGTAGATTTGGAAATGTACAGGGTCTTGAAGGATACATTGACATTGATAGGAGTAGGGGACATTATGATGGGTACTAATTTCCCAAGTGAAAGTTACCTACCGCCGAATGAGGGAATTGACCTTTGGTCCGAAGTATCAGATACATTGGTGCAGGCTGATATCACTTTTGGTAATCTAGAGGGAGTCATTTTGAACGAAGGCGGAGAGCAGAAAAATTGCAGGAATCCCAAAGTTTGTTACTTGTTCCGATCACCAGAATCTTATGTGCAACATTTAGTTGATGCGGGTTTTGATCTGGTGAGTTTGGCGAACAATCATGCGGGTGATTTTGGTGATACAGGTAGGCGGAATACAAAAAGGACATTGGATTCTTTAGGGATTGCCTATGCAGGACTACAGTCGGCACAAAATACAACCGTCATGGTTGATGGTATGAAATATGGTTTGGTGGCATTTTCACCTAATAAAGGAACTGTTAACATTCATGACGAAGAGCGAGCAATAGAACTGGTCATGGAATTGGACAGCTTGGTCGATGTTGTTATTGTGTCATTCCATGCAGGAGCCGAAGGGAAGAAACATCAAAATGTGACACGGACTACAGAAACTTTTTATGGTGAAAACAGAGGCAATGTATATGAATTTGCCAGGAAAATGATTGATGCAGGAGGTGATGTGGTTTTTGGTCATGGCCCACATGTCACACGAGCAGTGGATATATATAAAGATCGTTTTATCAGTTATAGCTTAGGTAATTTTTGTACCTATGGTCGCTTTAATTTGAGAGGGGTCAATGGCGTAGCACCCATTGTGAAAATCAAGACTAATTCCAATGGAAAATTTATAGAAGGCCAAATAATTCCAATCAGACAATTGGGAGCTGGAGGTCCAAAATTTGACCCAAATAATCAAGCAATAACCTTAATAAAAGAATTAACGAAAAAAGATTTCCCAGAAAGCAAATTGAGCATTGAAGATTCAGGGAGAATTACCTATATTGAAAATTGAAACCGTGCCTTACAAAGAAAAAGAAATAGAGAAGAGATACTATACCATTGGCGAAGTAGCCGATGACTTAAAAGTTGCGACTTCATTGATAAGATTTTGGGAAACTGAGTTTGATGTTATCAGTCCAAAAAAGAATAGAAAAGGTAATCGCCAGTTTACCAAAGAAGACATCAAGAAGATCAAATTGATTTACCATTTAGTCAAAGAGAAGGGTTACACGCTCAATGGAGCTCGAGAATTTATCAAGAGTGATACCAATGCGGCAATTAATAAGATTGACATGATCCAATCTCTCAAACACATCAGAAGTTTTTTAGTTGAATTAAAAGGTAACATTCAAGAAAAACATTGAATGAGTAAAATGTCAATCAGCAATGAAAGAGCAAGAGTTGTTGTATGTATTGGCATTAAAAGAAATACAAGGCATTGGAGATGTTTTAGCCAAACAACTCATTAGCTATTGCGGTTCTGCAGAAGCTATATTCAAATCAACCAAAGGAAAGCTCAGGAAAATTCCTAATATAGGGGCAAAAACAATTGAAGGAATTGGTTCCAAAGAATCACTCAAAAAAGCCGAAATTAGCCTTGAGAACTGCATAAAACAAGGAATTTCAGTTATACCCTACTTTCATAGAGACTTTCCGGAAAAATTAAATCTCGTCAATGATGCGCCTCTCTTGATTTTTCACAAAGGGAATGTTTGCTATAACAATCGAAAAGTGATAGGAATAGTAGGCACTCGGAATGCAACGGAATATGGAAAGGAGATGACAACAGAAATTGTTAAAGGGCTGGTACCTCATGATGCAGTTATAGTAAGCGGTTTAGCATATGGAATAGACATAGCTGCACATAGAGCTTCTCTGAAATCTAATCTATCCACCGTTGGTGTTCTAGCTGGAGGTTTGGATCGAGTATATCCGGCTGCTCATCGGAAAAGTGCTGAAGAAATGTTGATGAATGGAAGTCTAATTGCAGAACAAGCACCAGGTGTAAAGCCGGAACCTCATTTTTTTCCTGCAAGGAATAGGATCATAGCAGGCATGTCTGACTTGGTGATTGTGGTAGAGGCAGCCAATAAAGGTGGTGCATTAATTACAGGTAATATTGCACATTCGTATAATAGAGAAGTTTTTGCTGTTCCAGGTCAATTAGATCATAGATACTCTGAGGGATGTAACGCACTAATTAGATCCCAACGGGCTAATATCTATACCCGAGTAGAAGATCTGGAATACCTTATGAACTGGGAGAAAGGAGAAAAAAAAGTGGCTGAAATTTCTTTAGACTTGAGTCAGCTTTCTGAAGATGAAAAGGTTATTGTGATGCTTCTTCAAAATTTTAAGGACGGACTTCAACTGGATGAATTGAGTTGGAAGTCAAATTTACCAATCAATACTGCCGCGAGTGTTTTGTTAAACTTAGAATTCTCAGGATTGGTGAAGTCTCTGCCTGGAAAAAAGTATAAGCTTTGGACCTGATATTGAAATATAATTTATATTTCATCCAATAAAACTTGGGCAACATCGTATTTTTACTGAATATCTAAAGTTGTCCAAGTGAAAAATAGTCTTTTCTTATTAATATCATTGTTTCTTTCTTTTCAGTCTGTTTCTCAGACTTTAGTAGATAGTAATTTGCCTATTGTAATCATCACAATTGATGGATCCCAAGGAATATCAGATGACCCTCGAGTGAATGGTGATATGAAAATCATATTTAGAGGTGAGGGAGAGCGAAACTATGTCGCAGATCAAAACACAGATGATTATTTAGATTTTAATGGTAGAATAGAAATTGAAACAAGGGGGTCAAGTTCAAACAGCACAGAAAAGAAACAGTACGGTTTTTCAACGCTAGAGGATGATGATAGCGATACTGATAATGTAAGCTTGTTGGGAATGCCAAAGGAAAACGATTGGATACTGAATGGATTGGCTTTTGATGCCTCTTTAGTCAGGGATTATATCAGCTATAATCTGTCGAGACAAATTGGAGAATATGCACCAAGAACAGAATTCTGTGAAGTTATTATCAATGGAAATTATAGAGGACTATATATTCTGCAAGAAAAAGTCAAAGCTGATGGAGATCGTGTTGATATCAATAAAATAGAAGAATTAGATAATACACAACCAGAATTAAGTGGTGGATATATTACTAAAATAGATCGGCCGGATGAAGGTGATGATGCGGCTTGGTCATTTCCTACTTACTCAGGTCAATCTGCTGATTTTGTGCATGTCGTACCCAAAACAGGGGATGTGACCAATGCTCAAGAAAATTACATCAAAAATGAGTTTAATAAATTGGCCAATACCTCTTCGGATGGAAATTTTTCACTTTCTAATGGATACCCTTCGGTAATTGATATTCCTTCATTCGTGGATTTTATGCTGATCAACGAGTTGTCATCGAATGTAGATGCATATAGATTAAGTACTTATTTTCATAAAGATCGCAATGGAAAGCTTCGAGCCGGTCCGATTTGGGATTCGAATTTAACATTTGGCAATGATTTGTTTTTTTGGTCACTGGATAGAAGTCATACTGATGTTTGGCAATTTTCTTTCGGAAATCAAGGTCCGTATTTCTGGCAAGACCTGTACGATGAAACGAGTTTTAGATGTCAAATGTCTAAAAGATGGGATGAATTGACACAGCCGGATGCTCCCTTAAACCTGAATAGTATTGAGAATTTGATTGATGAAACAGTCAACTACATTGCTGAAGCAGAAAGTAGAGATTGGGATAGATGGTTTAATTATCAATATTCGAGAAGCGAACAGAATCAACCGTTTGATTCTGAAATTGCCAATATGAAAAGATGGATTTCGGAACGTATAACCTGGATGACGGAAAATTTGGGTTCATTTGAAGCTTGTGCCAACCCAATTATACCATCCTTGGTTATTTCCAAAATCAATTATAGACCTTCAGGGATAAATAGTAGTAGTCAAGAGTTTATTGAAATAACGAATAATGGAAATCAAGAAGTAGATCTGACTGGGGTGTATTTTGGAGGAACAGGATTAGTCTATCAATTCCCTGTTAATTCTGCGATCGGAGCTGGTGAAGCTCTTGTATTAGCAAATAATTCAATTGTATACGAACAGAAATATGATGAAGCACCATTTGATGAATATTCTAGAAGTTTATCAAATGATGGGCAAACAATCTCCCTATTAGATGGTTTTGGAAATTTGATTGATGAAGTAACCTATAATGATCAATTGCCGTGGCCAGTTGAGGCAGATGGAGACGGTTATTACTTGTCATTAACAGATCTTAATTTAGATAATGATGATGCTTTAAATTGGATGGCGGTGGAGGATTTTGAATATATCACTGAGGCTGAAGATTTATCAGAACCAACTTTTAGTATTTACCCCAATCCTGTAAATGATGCTTTAACTATTAAATCGAATAAACTAATCCACACCCTGGCAATATTGGATATGCAGGGCAGATATCTTCAAATTGAAGGAATTCAAGGCAATACCCACCGTATCGATACCAAAGGTCTGAAATCAGGAATTTATTTCGTTGAGTTAATAACAGAGGAAATAAGATACGTTCATCGAATAGTTAAGGATTAAAGCCTTCTTTGAGTTTTATTTTGATTTATTAAATTCTAAAACATGTCCAAATGGCAACTATAAATATTCGTTCAAAGAATATTGGAAATATTTCGGATTGAATATAATTGGTGAATAGTAGCAGTGTAAAAACTGCCAAACAGCGTTGCGAATTAGTATGAGCCAAAGAGTAATATTGGCTCTTTTTATTTGGTCTCATTGGAGGGACGTTTTATCCAATGTATCAGTATTTAGGTGATTATTCGGGAAGCGATTTGAGAATGATTTATTTAACGCTAATAATCACAATGATTGCAATTATACCAACCTTGGATCAATTTGTTTTGAATAAGAAATTATAAAAAGGTGGTACTAAAACACGGCCTCTGCTATTTTTTGAACGCTGGTAGACTTACCCATTGAGTAATAGTGTAATACAGGCACCCCTCTTTCTTTTAGCTCTTTGGATTGTTGAATACCCCATTCAATGCCAATTTGTTTGGCTTCACTATTGTCCTTGCAATTTTCCAACGCATCTCCCAATTCATCAGGCAAGTCAATATGGAAAAAACTTGGAAGCACTGACGCTTGGCTTTTAGTAGTGATCGGTTTAAGCCCTGGAATGATTGGTACATTGATACCTATGGCTTTACATTTTTCTACAAACTCAAAGTATTTTTGGTTGTCAAAAAACATCTGAGTAACAATGTATTCGGCACCTGCGTCTACTTTGTCTTTGAGGTACTTAAGATCTGTTTTTAGGTTTGGGGACTCAAAATGTTTTTCAGGATACCCTGCTACACCAATACAAAAATTGGTTGGGTTCGCATTTTCTAATTCTGTATCTAAATAATTAGAGCAGTTCATTCCATTTACTTGATGCAAAAGATCAATAGCGAAATTGTTGCCTTCAGGATCAGCAATGAATCGACCCTCTGTTTTAATAGCATCTCCTCGTAATACTAACACATTGTCAATACCTAGAAAGTTTAAATCAATCAGGGCATTTTCAGTTTCTTCTTTTGTAAACCCTCCACAGATGATGTGAGGTACTGGATCCACATCATATTTGTTTTTGAGTGCTGCACATATACCTACTGTTCCAGGTCTTTTTCGAGTCGTCTTTTTCTCCAACAATCCATTAGGATGTTTTTTGTAAACGTACTCTTCTCTGTGATAAGTAACATCAATAAAAGGAGGTTTAAATTCCATCAAAGGGTCAAGATGGTCGTAAATTTTTTGAATATTTTCGCCCTTTTTTGGTGGAATAATTTCCAATGAAAAAAGTGTGTTGCCTTTTGAGTTGGCTATATGTTCAGTTACTTTCATGATTTATTCGATAGTCTATAGATCGGTGTCTATAGTTTATTTTCATTCTTTCGTTAAGTCGACTATTAAGCTTCAACTATTATATTAATTATAACTTAAGTTTGGTGCTAACCATTTTTCAGCTTCTTCCAAAGTCATGTTTTTTCGTTTGGCATAGTCTTGCACTTGATCTTTTTCTATTTTTCCTAGTCCAAAATATTTTGATTCTTCATTGGCAAAATAAAATCCGCTGACAGATGAAGCCGGATACATGGCATTGGACTCAGTAAGTCTAATGCCAGTTTCTTCAGTTGCATTAAGCAAATCAAAAAGCAAAGGCTTTTCGGTGTGATCAGGACAAGCTGGATAACCCGGAGCAGGCCTGATACCCCTATACTTTTCTGAAATGAGAGATTCATTTTCAAGAGCTTCATCAGAAGCATATCCCCACAACTCTTTTCGGACTTTCTCATGCATCAGTTCTGCAAAAGCTTCAGCCAATCGGTCAGCGACTGCTTTGAGCATGATAGAGTTGTAGTCATCGTGATCCTTTTCAAAAACTTCTAACATTTTTTCGATGCCAATGCCTGTTGTCACTGCAAAACCGCCCATGTAGTCTTGTCTACCACTTGATTGTGGGGCAATGAAATCTGCCAAGGAATTGTTGGCAATGTTCTTACCTTTTTTTCCTTGTTGCCTTAAGAAATGGAATGTAGTCAATTCTTCACCAGTTTCTGAACTGATTGATACATCATCTCCATTCGTATTGACTGCTGGATAGATTCCAATTACACCATTTGCAGTGAGACTATTGTCTTGAATGATTTTATCTAACATCATGTTGGCATCATCAAACAGTTTCTTAGCTTCAGATCCTATCACTTCATTGTCAAAAATCTTAGGATACTTTCCTTTCAACATCCAAGTTTGGAAAAATGGGGTCCAATCAATGTATTTCCTTACTTCCTGTAACGGGTAGTTTTTGAAAGTTTTGTTGCCTATGAAATTAGGTTTTGAAATGGAAGTATCTTCCCAGTTAATATCCAATTTATTGGCTTTCGCATGCTTGAATGTTACAAAATTCTTTTCTTTTGTGCGGCCAGCATGGTTTTCTCTGGCTTCTTCATATTCTTTTTTGGTTTGCGCTATAAATGCTCCTTTCTTATCACTCAATAAGTCACCCGCAACAGGTACGCTTCTTGAAGCGTCCAAAACATGAACTACAGGCCCACTATAACAAGGGTCTACTTTTACAGCGGTATGTATTCTAGAAGTAGTAGCACCACCAATTAATAAAGGAAATGAAGCGCCTTCTTTTTCCATCAATTTGGCAAAATCAACCATTTCATCTAATGATGGAGTGATTAATCCGCTAAGCCCAATTATGTCAGCGTCTACTTCTTTGGCTTTTGCTAAAATCTTTTCATTAGGCACCATAACACCCATGTCAATAATATCATAATTGTTGCAGGCCATCACCACACCTACTATGTTTTTTCCTATATCATGAACGTCTCCTTTAACTGTCGCTAATAGTACAGTTCCAGCATTAGTAGCCTCTCCTTCGGCTTTATCAGCCTCCAAAAAAGGAGTGAGGTAAGCAACCGCTTTTTTCATTACTCGAGCACTTTTGACTACTTGTGGTAAGAACATTTTCCCTTCACCAAATAAATCCCCAACTACATTCATTCCGTCCATTAAAGGACCTTCTATAACGTGAAGCGGCCTCTCGAATGTTTGACGTGATTCCTCAGTGTCTTCGTCAATAAAATCTACAATACCTTTTACTAGGGCATGTTCAATTCTTTTGTTTACAGGAAGTTGTCGCCATTCATCATTCTTTTTTTCAACTTTCCCTTCACCAACGAATGATTGGGAAAAATCTAGCAAACGTTCAGTCGCATCATCTCGACGGTCTAATAAGACGTCTTCTACATGGTCTAATAATTCTTTCGGAATGTCATCATAAATTTCTAACATCGCAGGGTTCACAATACCCATATCCATTCCTTCACCAATCGCATGATATAGAAATGCAGAATGCATCGCTTCACGAACTGCATTATTTCCTCGAAAAGAGAAAGATACATTGCTAACACCCCCACTGACATGCGCTCCGGGTAAATTTTCTCTTACCCACCGAGTTGCTTGAAAGAAATCCAAGGCATTCTTTCGATGTTCTTCCATCCCCGTAGCAACAGGGAAAATATTTAAATCAAAAATGATGTCTTGAGGAGCAAAATTAATTTTTGGACCAACTAATAATTCGTAGGAACGCTTTACAATTTCAACTCTTCGCTCATAATTATCTGCCTGGCCTTCTTCGTCAAAAGCCATGACAATCATAGCCGCACCATATTGCTTAATCAATTTGGCTTGACGAATAAATTCTTCTTCACCAACTTTTAAGCTGATCGAATTGACTACTGATTTTCCTTGGACACACTTCAGTCCAGCTTCGATGATTTCCCACTTTGAACTATCTATCATGATAGGGACCCTCGCAATATCTGGTTCAGCGGCAATCAAATTAAGGAATTTCGTCATACTCTCTGAACCATCAATCATCCCTTCGTCCATATTGATGTCGATGATTTGAGCGCCACCTTCTACTTGATTTCTTGCCACGGCCAACGCCTCATCAAATTTGTCTTCTTTGATTAAACGGAGAAACATCCTAGAGCCCGTTACATTCGTTCTTTCACCTACATTGATAAAATTCAATTGAGGAGTAACGATTAATGGTTCTAGTCCGCTCAATCTCATATATGGAATGTCATTCCATTTGTATTCGTATTTTCCGGTATAGTCTGCGTGTAAACTCAATTTTTAACTATTTATAGCTTCTTTTTCAATTGGCCTTGGTTCGTAATTAGCAGCTAATTCTGCAATTGCTTTTATGTGATCAGGAGTAGTTCCACAACAACCACCAATGATGTTAATTAAATTATCATCAAGGAAGTCTTTGATTTGATCAACCATGTCTTCCGGTGTTTCATCATAGTCTCCGAATTCATTTGGCAGACCTGCATTCGGATGAGCACTGATGTTGAAATCTGATTTGTTCGATAAAACATTCAGATAAGGCTTCAATTCTCTAGCCCCCAATGCACAGTTGAGTCCTACACTCAATAAATCTAAATGCGAAACTGAAATTAAGAAAGCCTCCGTATTTTGTCCAGACAATATCCTTCCACTAGCATCTGTAATGGTCCCTGAAACCATGATCGGAATTTTGATTCCTCGTTCTTCCGCCAATTCATCAATCGCCATTAAAGCAGCCTTTGCGTTGAGGGTATCTGTGATAGTTTCAACTAATAATATATCAGCTCCTCCATCGAGAAGCGCTGTAGCCTGTGCTTGAAAAGCTTCCTTCAATTGGTCAAAATTGATGGCCCGAAAACCAGGATCATTCACGTCAGGAGACATAGAAGCCAATCTATTAGTAGGGCCCATTGACCCAGCTACAAATCGAGGTTTGTGTGGTTCTTTTTTTGAGAACTCGTCTGCTACTTCCTTGGCAATTTTTGCAGATTCGAAATTGATTCGATAAACCCAGTCCTCTAACTGATAATCAGCTTGTGCAACCCAAGTACTTCCAAAAGTGTTGGTCTCAACAATATCAGCTCCAGCTTCATAATAAGCTGCATGTATTCCTTTAATAACGTCTGGGCGTGTAATAGACAATAGATCGTTATTCCCTTTTAGATTGACAGGATGATTTTTTAATTCATCATTTCTAAAGTCATTTTCCTCCAACTTATGCCGCTGAATCATGGTACCCATGGCACCATCCAGAATCATAATTCGACCTTTAAGAATATCTTTAATATTCATCTTGTAGTTATTTAGTCCTAACTAATAAAACACTACTTACCAGAAATAAATCCTTTTAGATTTACCTATCTTTATTCTAACAGAATTGTCAGAAATGGGAGTTGGCACAACATCCAAATTGCGGCTATGGATATGTTGCCAAGACGTCTTCGGGCCCAGTCCCTCGGTCTTTCTTGATAAGTGAATTGCAAAGGTAATTCAAAAGAGATTAGTTCCAAGAAATGGAAATTCTTTCTCATATAGATAATCCATTAAAATTGATTTTGATTCTCATTTATTGTATAATTATCAAAGTGAAAGTTCGTTTTAGTTCAGTCAGATTAATTTCAATGCAATGTCAGAATCATTTAATCCTAGTTGGGATACAAGAGATAGAGAAGAAATTGAGAGATTTATTTCGGAACAGTCAGGAGGTGTGAAACACTTTGAATTGGAGGATTATGGTCAGATTTCTTCAATAAATCAAAAACAAAGAATCTTAACTACAACTGGTTTAGCCGCTTATAGCGGCGACTTGGATGATCATGCAATAACTCATTTATTAAAAAGGACATTATTTGGCGTAAAACAGAGTGAACTGGATGCTTTTAAACAGCTGTCTTTGGCGGATGCTGTTTCTCAGTTGATTAGCGAATCTGAATTACCAACAATTCCTGTAAACGATTATGGCCCACCTGAAAATCCAGATCCTGATGTTGCATTTGGTGCGGAGTGGGTCGATGCACCGACTAGTAATACTCATGAAGGCGATAGAATTCTATCATTGAAAGGATGGACCATCAATAATATCATCAATCAAGATTCAAACATTCATGAAAAGATGATCTTGTTTTGGCACAATCTTTTACCAACGCAAGCATATGGCGTTTTTGTCTCAAAGACGAGTTACAGATATTTTGAAATGTTGCGTAGAAATGCATTGGGTAATTTCAAGACCTTAATTAAGGAATTGACACTTGATTCATGTATGCTGTTATATCTCAATGGTGCGTTTAACAATAAATATGCTCCGGATGAAAACTACAGTAGAGAATTACAGGAGTTGTTCACAATTGGGAAAGGTCCTAATTCAGGTTACACCGAATCTGATGTTCAAGAAGGAGCAAGGTTGCTAACAGGTTTTCGTTTGGATTGGGACCATCGATTGAATGAAGGTCCTTGGGAACATTATTTCGAACCAGATTGGCACGACACTGGTGATAAACAATTTTCAGAGTTTTATGGCAATAGAGTCATAGAAGGGAAAACAGGGGCCGAGGGTGCAGATGAGTTGGATGAAATGTTAGATATGATTTTTGAAAACAATGAGACAGCTCTTTACATCTGCAGAAGAATCTATAACTTTTTTGTTTACAGTGAAATAGATGATTCGGTCGAAAAAAATGTAATTGAGCCACTGGCACAAATTTTTAGAGACAATGATTTCGAAATAGCTCCAGTACTAAAAACCTTGTTTTCGAGTGAACATTTTTTTGATAGTGCCAATCGTGGTGCTATGATCAAAAATCCAATGGATCATTTTCTTGGTTTTTGGAGGACTCTTGATATTCAGCATTTAGATGAAGAAGATAGCTATCTGAAATTTATTACTATGAGAAGTGTTTACTGGGGTTATTTGAATTCAACCGGTATGAGAATTGGCGATCCACCAAGTGTTTCCGGTTGGCCAGCCTACTATCAAGTACCTTCTTTTGATAAATCTTGGATTACAACAGATACCGTTACTAGGAGAGCAGGTAGTATTGATGGATTGATTTTTGGTTGGTTTTGGATCAATGAAGATCATCGATTGTCCGCTGATTTGATAAGGTTTATTGAAAGTTTGCCAAACCCGGGAAATCCGAATGTACTAATAGAAGACATTACTAAATTATTTTATGGTTCTATACCTACACAAGAGTCATTGGATTACTTGAAAAATGTCTTACTATCTGGACAATCGACAGATGGTTATTGGACAAGTGCATGGATTGATTATTCTAATGATCCAGGAAATGAAACGTTTCAAAACACTATTAATTCAAGGCTCAGATCTTGTTTTCAAGCTATTTGTCAATTAGGTGAATTTCAGTTAATGTAACGATCATGAAGAGAAGAAAATTTATTAAGCACGTAGGACATTCATTAGCAGCACCGGGAATAGTTGGTTCATTCGGAATTAATTCATTGCAAGCGAAATCTATGAATAGATTTCTCAAAATGGCAGCCGAAGAGGAAAAAGCACTAGTAATGATTTATATGGATGGAGGAAACGATGGATTGAATACCGTTATTCCTTTAGATAGGTTATCGGAATTAAATAACGTCCGTCCACATGTGATTATGCCGGAAGGTTTAATGCATCCATTGCAAGATTCGTCTGTGGCTCTTCATCCCTCATTAAAAGGGTTTTCAGATTTATACCATGAAAGTCGGTTAGGCATAATTCAAAATGTTGGTTATCCTGATCAAAACTATAGCCATTTTAGATCCAGTGATATTTGGATGAGCGCATCTGAATCCGATGAAGTTATTAACTCTGGATGGGTGGGTAGGTACCTGAATGACGCATTTGATGGTTATCCGGAAGAATATCCTAATGAAGCGGTGCCTGACCCGTTGGCGATCGAAATAGGCTATGGTAGTTCAATGCTGTTTCAGGGCCCTACCGCTCAGATGAGTATGGTTTTGAATAACCCTGAAAGCTTTTATAATCTCTTGGATGAGATCGAAGAAGAAGTGCCTGATACAGCAGCTGGAGATAAACTCAAATATGTGAGGTTAGTTGCAAGACAATCACAACTGTATGGAGAGGTGGTTAAAGAAGCAGCAAAGAAGGCAGCATCACAATTGGATTACCCGGATACGAATCTTGCGAATCAACTAAAGATTGTGGCACGACTGATGTCCGGTGGATTGAAGACTCCTTTATTTATGTTGAGAATTGGAGGGTTTGATACACATGAAGGTCAGGTTGAAGGAGGGGACAATACTACTGGTACACATGCTGAATTGTTAACAGAATTAAATGATGCCATTGTTGCTTTCATGGCTGATTTGGAAAGCTTAGGTTTGGATGATAATGTAGTGGGTATGACATTTTCTGAATTTGGAAGAAGAATCGTATCTAACGCGAGTAATGGAACAGATCATGGAGCTGCAGCACCACTTTTTGTTTTTGGAAATGCAGTAAGGGGAGGTGTTTTAGGAAGCAATCCGGTCGTAGATAATGCCATGACATATGAGGATAATTTGGAAATGGAGTTTGATTTTAGGCAAGTATATGCTTCTATTTTAGACCAGTGGTTTAATGTAGATTCTACATCCATCAATTCCATTATGCTCAAAGATTTCACAACTGTTCCTATCATTGGTGGACCCACAATTACTTCAATAAATGAAAATATTGCACAGTCCCTTTCAGTTTATCCGAATCCATTGAATGGAGATGCTACCATAGAATTGGCGGTGAATACATCTACTCTTCAAATAGATTTATTAGACATGAATGGAAAAATGGTTGAACGGATTTATAGAGGGCAGCCAGGTTCAAATAAAGTGAAGCTGCCGTGGAACACTTCCAATTTACGTACAGGCCGATATTTTGTCATTGTAAACCAACAAGACAACAATCAAGTTTTTTCAGTCGTGAAAAGGTAAAACTATTTTTCTCATAATATTAGCTACATAAAAACAGGTTTTCACCCGCTTTAAATTCTGTTTTAATTCCTATATCACAAATAGCTTTGTTTGAAAGAGCAATCAACATCAAAGAATGATTGTAACTGGATTACTTAACTAAAACGATATTATGGGTATATTGAATTCAATTCTAAGGGGGAAAAAAGAAAAAGGACCAATTACAAAAAAGCAAGTAGAAATTGTACAAAACACATTTGCTTTGGTCGCGCCAATTTCCGAAAAAGCGGCAGAATTGTTTTATGGTAAATTATTTGAATTAGATCCGCAATTAAAAGGGTTGTTTAAATCAGACATTAAAGAACAAGGTAAAAAGCTAATGATGATGCTTTCAGCAGCGGTGAAAGGATTGGGCAATTTAGATGCATTGGTACCTGTAGTTCAGGACTTGGGGAAAAGGCATGTAGGATATGGTGTGAAAGATGAGCACTATAATACAGTCGGAAGTGCGTTGCTTTACACTTTGGAGGCAGGATTAGGTGAAGTATGGAATGAAGAAGCGAAAGATGCCTGGACTGCTGTATATACTTTACTTTCTGGTGTGATGAAATCTTCGGCAGCTAAAAAAGCATAAAACTACAAGTCTTTATTTTTTAATAGAAAATACGAACCAATAGAAAAAACGATAAACCAACCTAAAGCGATACCCATAGCCATGGGATCCACATTTGTCTGGGCCGATTCTGGGTCAAACATATTGAATGGTGCTTGAATCAAATTGTCCATGGATTGAATAGGTAAGAGTTTGGCCAATGGGCCTTCTGAATCTAGAAATATCCATTTGAATATTGTTTCTATAAACAAGCTGTAGGCTATGGTAAATACAATAGCCAAGCCATTGGATCGAAACATAAGCCCAATAAAAAGGGCTAACGACATAAACGAAACAGCTTGAATGAAAAATGCTCCAACAAACTCTATTTTACTCCATAACATATCGGGCTCCATAAATTCCGCATATCTCAAACCGAAAGAATAGGATACGAAAAATACCATTGTGGTGGCCAAAACACCCAATACAATGAGGTATATCAATTTGGTAGATAAGAATTCCAAGTGGCTAAGTCCATCTATGATATTTTGTCTCATTGTTCGGTAAGCCAGTTCGTTAGAAATGGATATAATCACGATTATACCTAAGAAAATCCTTAAATAAGACGCTATATAGGTAAGATTATGCCAAATGTCAGGGAAATCGTAGATGTTGATTATGGGTGCAGCTATTGGTTCTGGTGAGTTGCTGGTTATGTTGATGGTGGCATTCATCAGTACAGTTCCTAGCGAACAAACCATGTAGACTCCCAGTACATACAGTGCAATCAAAATCCAAAAAGTAGGATTTGACTTGTTTTTAATCCATTCGATTTGAAAGAGCCTGATCATTTGTTTTCTAATATTTTGATGAATTGCTCTTCTAGCGAGCTTTCAGTTCGTCTTAGGTGGGTAGGAGTTATTCCTTTTTCAAGAAGTGCTCCACTTATGTATTCAATCGTTACTTCTTGCTCGATCATCAGTCGGTAGTAATCACCTTCTTTGGAAATACCTTTTATCCCACTTAAGGAATCCAAGATTTCTTTGAGGCTACTCATATCCGAAGCACCCACTTCTATGGTTGCTTGGCCTGAGGTAGCTTCTGAAACACTTCCCTGAAACAATTTTTTACCCTTATTTAAAACAGCAAAATGAGAACAAACTTTCTGAACTTCACCTAGTAGGTGACTTGCCAAAATGATTGTTTTTCCTTTTTCGGCAATTCGATGGATGATTTCTCTGATTTCAACAATACCTTGTGGGTCAAGTCCATTTGTTGGTTCATCAAGAATTAAAACTTCTGGATCAGAAAGTAAAGCAGAAGCGATAGCTAATCTTTGCTTCATTCCCAGAGAATAATTACTGTAACGGTCTTTTCTTCGATCCATTAATCCGACTTCATTCAATACTATTTCTATTCTTTCTTTTTCAGAATTCTTGATTTTTGCAACTATTTTCAAATTTTCGATTGCACTCAAATAAGGGTAGAAACTTGGGGCTTCCAGTATAGCACCAATTTTCTGTCGAGAAGTAGCGGAAGGTAATTTACCGAACCACGTAAAACTTCCTGAGGAAGATTGAATTACTCCAAGGAGCATGCCTAAAGTAGTTGTTTTTCCACTTCCATTGGGACCAAGAAGTCCAAATACTTGACCTTTATCAACGGTCAAGTTTAGTGACTCAACTGCTTTGAGGCTACCGTAATATTTGGAAAGGGACAAAGTTTGAAGAATGGAATTCAATTGAATTAATCAGTTAGTAGAAAAAATAGGAACTAATTTAAGAACGTTTTGTTTGTTAGTCTTACAAAGTGAATATTTATTACAAATATGGAAATGAAGGAAGAAGATTCGTTGGATAGAGAATTGAATTGCGAGGATGGGATTTGTGAAACAAGAGACATTGAAGTTAATTCTCTAGCGTCAAAAGTTGATTCTGTAGAAAAACAAAGGCTCTTGTACTTTGGTGATCCTATGTGCTCTTGGTGTTGGGGGATTACCAATCATTTGGAAAAAATAAAGGAAGAGTGGAAAAAGACTTTCGACTTTGAACTTGTACTAGGAGGGTTAAGACCTGGTGGAGGTGATGCATGGACTCCAGAATTTAGGGAGATGATAAGATCTCATTGGGAACATGTACAAAAGGCTTCTGGTCAACCCTTTGATTATCGATTTTTCGATCAGAAAGAATTTAATTACGATACAGAACCGCCTGCCAGAGCGGTGAGGGTGATTCGAGATTTAGCCCCGGAAAAAGAATGGTTATTTTATAAATCTCTCCAACGCATGTTTTATGCAGAGAATAGAGATATTCAAGACTTAAGTGAGTTGGAAAAAGTATGTTTTGAACTTGGTATAGATTTCATAGCATTTGAATCTCGTTTTCTTTCACAAGAATATAAGCAGCTAGTTCAAAAAGATTTCATGAAATCACAGCATTTGGGTGTTCGTGGTTTTCCGGCTGTTGTACTTCAAAAAGGGGAGGAATACTATGCTGTAACAATGGGTTATACAGACTATTCTACAATGACATCAAATATTAAAAAGATACTTAGCTGATTTGATCCCTTGCTTTTGATTCCCGTACTTTGAGGGATTAACCTTTTACTTCATACATGCTGAGGTCACTTCTATTATTTCTTGTTTTTTTCCTGCTAAATTCTATGCAGTTTATTTGGGCTGCTGACGACCCGAAGTTGGGTTTGGTTTTGAGCGGGGGAGGGGCGAAAGGGATGGCTCACATTGGAGTCATTAGGGAATTGGAATCTCATGGTATCTACCCAGACTTTGTCACTGGGACGAGTATGGGAGCTTTGGTAGGAGCTCTTTATTCCATCGGCTATACGCCTGATGAAATGGAAGAAATAATAGTTAATGTGAAATGGGATCAGCTTCTAACTAACAATACCCCGCTTAGTGAAGTTACTATAGAAGAAAAACCTTATGCAGGAAGATATTTAGCAGAGCTTGGTATAGAAGAAGGTAAAATTTCATTGCCAAAAGGTTTAATTGAAGGCCAAAAACTAAATGAACTTTTCTCACGAAAAACGAGATCCGTTCATCATTTCGAAGATTTTTCTGAGTTCCCTATTCCTTTTTCTTGTGTAGCAACGGACATAAGCACAGGAGAAAAAGTAGTGTTAAACAAAGGTTTTTTACCAGAAGCCATGCGTGCCAGTATGGCCATCCCTTCTTTTTTCACGCCAGTTGAAATAGATGGTAGATTGTTAGTAGATGGAGGTTTAGTTAGGAATTTTCCGGTAGAGGAAGTAATAGATATGGGTGCTGATGTTGTGATTGGAGTTTTTGTAAGTACTGATTTAAAACCGAAAGAAGAGCTAACGGATATGGTTGAGGTCTTAAGTCAATCCGCATTTATTTTCAGTGCATTTGATACTCGAGAACAAATGAAGCAAGTGGACTTTCTAATACGCCCTGATTTAAGTAGTTATGTAACACAGAGTTTTGATAAAAGTGGTGAAATTATTTTGGCTGGTGAGAAATACACAAAAACCCTTAAGGATTCTTTGAAGCGTTTTAAAGATCAATATTTAATGGGTAAACAGATGAACCCAGCCAAGAAAATGCCAGAACTAACCGAATATGAAATAACTAAAGTTGAAGTAGAAGGAAACGAAAGAATTAGAGCTGAATATATTTTAGGAAAGTTGAATATTAGCAATGGTGGATCATTGTCTATTAATGAAATTGAAAATCGAATTAATCTTTTGTATGGAACCCGATATTTTTCAAAAATAGGCTACTCTTTAGATTATGTTAATGAATCTGTAACACTTGTACTCAAAGTGAATGAAGCACCATCCAGCAAAATTGCGATGGCCATACATTACGACTCAGAGAATAAAATTGGGATGAATGTTAATCTTACAATTCGTAATTTTCTGTTAAAGAATTCTAGATGGCTTGTGGAAGGAGATATTGCTGAGTCCCCCAGATTAGATGCTTCATTTTTTCAATATTTGGGTGTTAAACAAAAAAGTGCTCTTTCTATTGGTAGCGATTGGGCGCATTTACCATTACCGGTTTATGATTCAACAGGAAGTCAGAATGCCCTTTATACCACCAATTACTTTAATTATTACGGACAATGGATCAGCTCAAATAACCAGCATTTTAATTTTGGCATAAGGTATACCGGAGAATGGTCTGATTTAAAACCTAAGGTAGCTGATCAAGCTAATTTTTATTTGGAGAAAGTAACTCTTAAGAATCATTCTCTGGGGGTTTTTTACAACCTTAACACATTGGACCGTAGATATTTTACAAGAAAAGGAACTTTTATCAGCGCCATAGCTAAGTATAAATTTAACATCGATAATGAAGCTGAAATTAAGTCCAATATTGATCCAGATTTTGGAAATGTTCAGTTTCATACCCAAAATTTCTACCAATTCAATTTTTCATTGAAAAGCTTCTTCCAGATCTCCAAAAAATTGGTATTCTCTTTAGAATCGAAATTGATCATTTCTGATTTGAAGTTGAATACATTTAACTTGACAGATTATCAGTTCATAGGAGGGTTTAATCCTCGATATATCCATGCGCATAGATATCTAGGAGCAAATGACAAGCAATACTACGCAACAAGTTTCACGTTGCTGGGAACTTCTATACAGTACGAGTTATTAAAAGATATTTACGTTCAAGGAACGTTTAATTATATAGATTCTGAGTATCCCATGCGAACACTTGGGTTAACCTATGATCAAGCTGATTTTGGAGGTGAAGAACGTAGGATGGGTTTTGGGTTTAGTGCAGGATATCGATCAAGTTTTGGGCCGATTCAATTGGCGACAGCCAGAGATACAAATGGAGGAACATGGAAAACATATTTAAATATTGGGTTCTATTTCTAAAGTCTTTCATGTAAATGCTCCAATTTTCCTGATTTCTGATTAAAATCATAAACATTACCTATTTAATCATCTCAATTTTGATTATATTATATGGGTGAAAGAGAAGGCTCTTTTAGTTATAAAGACTTCTTTTTTAATTCTATTTTGTTAGAACAGTTTTTGCAAATCATGGTTGATGATTTGATCTCCTTAATCAATTGATAACTGTAGGCCATTGGATTATGAATAAGCCAAACAAAGAAGTACTTGATATTTTTGGACGTATTTTATATGCCATGGCAATGGCCGATGGTGAAGTTCAAAAAGAAGAAGTTGAAGCACTTCATAGTGTAATTGAAAAAAATCCTTGGGCGAAACAGGTGAGTTTATCGTTTGATCTCGCTCGACATATTGATATGGATCCTTGGATTATGTTTCTTAAAAACATGCGCATATTCAGGACACATGCTGTAGATGAGCATTACCCTTATTTCGTAGATTTGTTGGAAAAAATTGCCTTGGCACATGAAGGCATCGTGCCGGAAGAACGAGCCATGCTCGAAAAATTTAGGAGTTATTTTGAAGGCACTGGTTTACATGGCACTCCAAAGCACTATGATGCTACCAATCATAAACAATCCGTTCGGATTTGAAAGATTCAAATAATGAACTTTATATAATTGAATTACAATCCAATTTAATATTTTTATTGTAGGCGTTTGTATGCCGACCATACATGACATGAATAAGAATTTAATTGGAATATTACTAAGAATATTTACCGCACTGGTGATAGGCCATTTTATTACTGTTTTAGGCTCCACAGACTGGTTTTTTGATTTTGCACATGATTCTTATTTCCTGGAGATGACATTGTCAGCATCCACTGCATGGGTTTTATTAGAATACACCCATCATGTCATTCAATACCTGGATAAAAATTTCGGTTGGCAAAATTCAATTGTAACAAGGTTAATATGGCAAACAATACTAGCAGGGATCATACCTCTGTGCATGGCAGCTTTCTCAACTTACCTTCAATCAACCTATGTATATGAAAATGGCGTTTGGGGCAATGGTTATTTTGAAGTAGAGTTTCCTACTTCATTTTTGTTTGTGGTGATTGTTAATTTATTCTATGTGATATTGAATTTGGCTAAAAGTAGCAATCCATTGTTGGAGAAATCTCCTACAGATTCCATCGTGATTGGAAAACGAAGAAATACGAATGTGCCGATTAAAGCTGATAACATAGCTCATTTAATATTAAAGAATGAAGTGATTTACTTAACTACTTTTGATAATGAAGAGGTGATCCTAACAGAAAACCTGGATCATTATCAAAAGATTCTTATTGACAATACCTTTTTTAGAGTAAATCGGCAATCTATTATAAATAGAGATGCGTGTAAATCTTACAGTGCAGTGGAAAATGGTAAAATAGAAGTTGTGCTTAACTCTAATCAGACTGACCCTGTAATTGTAAGTCAAAAAAGAGCTGCTCAATTTAGGTCCTGGATCAAAGGTTAGCCAAATTAATTATATACTTCGGACAATTTTTCATCTACTTCATTGAGTTAAACCTTCTCAGAAGCAACTATTCTTGATATCCAACGATTTTTGTATAGTCATCATAAAATTGTTGACGGAGGAATAAAATCAAACTCAAGAAAAAAGATGAAACAAGTATTAAGCATTATCACAATTCCCTTCTTACTATTTATTCAATCCTGTAACGATGGTTCTTGTGTGGAAGGGACTGGTTCTCCAAGTGAATATGAAATCAGTGTGAATGATTTTAGCAAAATATCATTGATAGGAATCATGGATTTAAAAATCACTCAAGGCAATGAGCAGAAAGTAATAATTGTCGCAGAAACGGAAATATTTGATGAATTGATTTATGGAGTGAATAATCAACACCTCAAATTTGATTTTGATTCTGATTGTATAAATACGGATTTTGGTGTTGAAGTGAGAATAACTGTTCCTGATATTCGATATATATCCATTGAAGGAAATGGCGGAGTGACTTCTAGTAATGACCTTTCTTTAGATAGATTGGAAATAGAAGTATTTGGTATAGGAGAGGTTAAATTGACAGGTTCAGCTAATCAAATAGAATATGATGTAGAAGGATCTTTAGAAGTGGAGAATTTCGACTTTATAACGGCATCAACTTACATTGATATTGAAGGCTCAGGAGACTTGGAAGTGTCATGTACTGAAATATTAAACATAGAAGTAGAGGGCTCAGCAAACGTTGCCTATAAAGGAGAACCTCAAATATCACAAAACGTGAATGGCAGCCTAAATCTCACAAATGCTAATTAATCTCTAGCAAGATAACTCAAATAACGAACTCAACTTATTATCATGAACTACGCTAATTTCAATTTATTGATACTGGAAATCAACTGTCTATTCAGTAAAAAAAGCATCCAGTTATTTATGATTTCCATGCTTATCGGCACGTCTGTTTTTGCTCAACCGTATACACAGACTGTAAAAGGCAAAATTACAGATGTCGATACTGGTATAGAACTAATTGGAGCTAGGATTATTCTTGTTGATTCTGAACCTATTTTGGGAGCAATTTCGGACATGAATGGAAATTTTAAATTAGAGAATATTCCAACTGGCCGCAAAAGTTTTAGTATCTCGTATTTGGGATATGAAGAGGTTTTTTTAAATGAAATTGTTGTTAGTTCGGGTCATCAAGTGACCATTAATGTGAAATTACAAGAATCACTTACACAACTAGAAGAAGTGGTTGTGGTTGCGAGCTCTCCACAGAATGAAGCAATCAACACGATGGCAACAGTCAGTGCTAGACAGGTAACCGTAGAAGCTACTTCGAGAATAGCCGCAGGATTTAACGACCCAGCCCGAACGGTTCAGTCTTATGCAGGTGTTTCTTCCACTGATGATGAGAATAATGAATTAGTAATCAGAGGTAATTCACCAAGAGGGATGCTTTGGAGAATGGAAGGGATTGAAATTCCTAATCCGAATCATTTTAGTAACGGAGAAGGAGGATCTGGAGGTGGAGTATCGGCTTTGAGCTCACAGGTTTTAGCCAGTTCAGATTTCTTTTCGAGTGCGTTTCCATCGGAGTATGGAAATGCATTATCTGGTGTTTTTGACCTTCGGTTGAGAAACGGAAATTTCGATAAAAGGCAGCATTCCGTTCAACTGGGGGTATTGGGAGCTCAAATAGCAACTGAAGGACCATTTAAAAAAGGTTCTGAAGCTTCTTACCTTATTAATTATAGATATTCAACTTTAGAAGGTTTGGCTGCCATGGGAATTGATATTAGTGGAGGAGACATAGTGCCAACTTTTCAAGATTTGTCTTATAAGGTAAGTGTCCCTACAAAGAAAGCCGGTACCTTTTCAATTTGGGGTTTAGGTGGAACAAGTTCAGCAGGAAGTACCGTTGTAGAGGATTCATCTCAATGGATGTACCGTGGTGATGCTTACCGAGATAATGAAGATCACAATCTTGCGATCAACGGAATTACACACCAATTCAATTTCGCGAACAACAGGACTTATATTAAAACCGTAGCAGCCTATTCTTTTTCTGAAAATATAATGACTGTTGATTCATTGGACTACAACTACAACAGTGCCATTACAGAAGATGAAAATTTCAAATACAATACTTTCAATATCAGTTCATTCATCAATCATAAATTCAATCCTAAAAGTCTGGTAAGGTTTGGTGCTATATATACTCAGCCTAGGTATGATTTTTATGCCAGAGAATTGAATTATGATAGCGGTGTGTTAGAAACTCTTGTTGATGAATCAGGAAAGACTAGTATGGTGCAGTCCTATTTACAATGGAAGTATAGAGTGAGTGAAACTGTTGAAGTGAATACAGGTTTGCACTACACGCAATTATTGATCAATAATAATTTTTCAATTGAACCAAGAATAGGGTTGAGATGGAATGTAAATAACAATAGCGCCATTAATTTTGGAGCGGGATTGCATAGTAAATCAGAACCTATTTCAATCTATCTAGCAGAGCAGACGCTGCAAAACGGTGAAATAATTAATCCAAACAAGGATCTCGAGATTACAAAATCATTGCACTTTGTGGTAGGGTATGACTTGAATTTCGCCAAGGATTTCAATTTCAAAACAGAAGTTTATTATCAGCATTTGTATGATGTGCCTGTTAGTTCATCTGATACAACAGGAACTTTTTCATCCTTGAATTTTTCCAGTGGATATACTAATGAAGCTTTGGTAAGTGAAGGGACAGGTAGAAACTATGGGATTGAATTTACTCTCGAAAAATACTTCTCAAATAGCTATTACCTTTTAGCGACAGCTTCGTTATTTGAATCTAAATATACGATGCCTGATGGGGTCGAGAGAAATACTCGTTTTAATGGAAATTACATAACGAATCTTGTGGGAGGAAAGGAATTCCAAATTGGAAAAAACAAGCAAAATGTGATTGGAATCAATTTAAAATTGAATTGGAGGGGTGGATACAAGACCATTCCTATTGATTTGGCCGCATCTGAATTACAAAACGAAGAAGTACGAGATTACAATCAAGCTTTTGAGACTAAATCCCCAGATTATTTTAGGGTAGATCTTGGTGTAAGTTATAGAAAGAATAAACCAAATTGGGCTTGGGTATTATCAGCCGATATTCAAAATATAACGGGTAGGTTAAATATCAATGGGCAATACTATTCAAGTGAAACGGGAAATGTTGAATTCATTTACATGAATGGATTGATTCCGGTGATAAACTACCGATTAGAATTCTAAACGGAGTAATAAAAAAGCCCTAGCTACTTATGTAGATAGGGCTTTTTAAGGTTAATAAAAATAAATTAAACCTGTTCAGGTATCTGTTGAACACTTAATGGCTGCTCTTTGTCTTTAAAAGAAGCACGAGCTTTTAAGTTCAGTACTTGAAACATTTGTTTGTCTTTGTCTTCTTCTGGGTTAGGAGTCGTTAACAATTTGTCTCCAGCAAAAATTGAATTGGCTCCAGCCAAGAAGCACATGCCTTGTTCTTCCACGCTCATGGTCACTCTACCTGCAGACAACCGAACCATTGCATTAGGCATGATTATACGTGCAGTAGCGATCATTCTTATCATTTCCCAAATTGATACTCGAGGTTGATCCTCCATAGGAGTTCCTTCGACTGGTACTAGTGCATTGACAGGAACGGATTCAGGATGCTCTGGTAGCGTGGAAAGCGTTAGTAACATTCCTATTCGATCTTGGTCACCTTCTCCCATGCCGATAATTCCTCCAGAACACACGGATATTTTGGCATTTCTCACATTTTTTAAGGTATCCAAACGATCGTCATAGGTCCTTGTTGTGATTACTTGATCATAATGCTCTTCACTTGTGTCCAAATTATGATTATATGCATAAAGACCTGCATCCTTTAGTTTTTGGGCTTGTTCTTCAGTTAGCATGCCTAAGGTGCAACAAACTTCAAGCCCCATGCGGTTTACACCCTTGACCATATCTAGCACTTTGTCAAAGTCACTATTGTCTCTAACTTCTCTCCATGCTGCACCCATGCAAAATCTTGTGCTGCCTGATTCCCTAGCATTATTTGCAGCAGTGAGAACTTCATCCACTTCCATTAGTTTATGGACTTTTACGTCAGTGTGATATCTCGCAGCTTGAGGACAATACCCACAATCTTCAGAACATCCACCTGTTTTTACTGATAGGAGCGTACATACTTGTACTTCATTTGGATCATGATATGCGCGATGCACAGTGGCAGCACGATAGATCAAATCCATGATAGGTGTATTGTAAATTTCAGTGATTTCTTCTCGGGTCCAGTCGTTACGAATTAGCATATCAAACTCAATTATTACTAAATTTTTTCTAGAGGTGAAATTAGTTAATTTCTAAATCATATGGCATTCTAGCTTGAACTCCTTCTAAATTTTCTAAGTTTTTTATCAAGTCAACATATTCGGCAAATTCACCATATTGATATTCCAAAATTTTTGCTCTAGCTCCTCCAGAAAACCCTTCCATAATTTCTTCAAACTTGCTTTTTAATTGTGGATAGTGTGTGACTGCATAATCATCCTCAATACCCCCTAATTGTGCAGCCAATTCAACCGCATCGTTATAGCTTCCTAATATGTCTACTAAGCCATTTTCTTTCGCTTGATCTCCAGTCCATACTCTTCCAGAAGCAACAGCTTTCAGATCATCTATGTCCATATTTCTTCCGTTTGCCGCTTTGGTCGTAAAAGTTTCATATCCTCTTTCGGTTGAAGCTTGGATAATAGCTTTTTCTTGATCGTTGAGTGCGCTAGAAGCGCGATAGAGATTTGAAAATTCTCCTGTACTTACTCCATCTGAAGTAATACCCAATTTGTTTTCTAAAAATTTACCCATATTTGGGATCATACCAAAAATGCCAATCGATCCAGTAATCGTCATAGGCTGGGCAATAATCGTATCGCAAGGCATGGCCATGTAATACCCACCTGAAGCAGCAACACTCGACATTGAGGCGATCACAGGTTTTTCAGCTTTTGTTAACATAATTTCATTCCACATTACATCAGACGCCATCATTGAACCACCTGGTGAATTGATTCGAATTACAACCGCTTTCACTCTACTGCTTTCTCTAGCTTCTCTTATCGCTTTGACAAACTTTTTTGACCCAACATTGTCCGGTTCACCATTTCCGCTTACTATTGGGCCTTCCGCAACAATGACCGCTACTTTATTTGACGAGTAATCTGAGCTAATGCCGGATGCATAGTTTTCAATGGTATAAAAATCAATATCATCTGATTCTGAAATGTCTATCTTTTCTTTAAGGCTTTCTATTACTTGGGTTGAATATCCTACTTGAGTTATCAGACCAAAGTCAAGTGCATCTTCTGCTTTCCGAACTAGCATGCCATCAGAAATTTCTTTCAATTTTTCAACCCCTATATTTCTTGATTCACTGATATTCTTCAAATAATTGTCATAAAGACTGTTGATGATGGCAGTTAATTGCTCCTTGCTTGCATCACTCAAATCTTTTCTTAAAAAAGGTTCTACAGCACTCTTGTATGTGCCTACTCTGAAAATTTGAAAGTCAATATCTAATTTGTCGAATAACCCTTTAAAGAAAGTAACGTTCGCATTTAAGCCATTAAACTCAACAGACCCTATTGGGTTTAAAAATATTTCATCAGCAACTGATGCAACGTAATAATTCGCTTCGGTGAGATATTCAGCATAACTGTATATGAATTTTCCACTAGATTTGAAATCTACAAGGGCCGATCTAATTTCATGAATTGAAGCAGAGCCTCCACTTAGGTACCCATGGCTTAGGTGAATGCCTACAATGTTTTCATCATCTTTGGCTTTTTCGATCGCTTCGATTGTTTTTAACAATGGAATAAATTTTTCATTGGAATCGCCTAATAGTTCTTGAAAAGGGTCTTCAGCTACCCTTTCTTTGATTTGCCCATGTAAGTTGATCAGCAATACGGAATTAGCTTTTACTTCCGGCGCATCACCAGAGCCCATGGCCATGATTCCACTTAATAATGCAACAAAAAACAAAGAGCCTAAAATGGAAAAAATAATTAGACCAACAACAGTAGAAAGAACGGATTTGAGAAATGTCATACCTTTAATTTTCAAAATTTTGCGAATATTGCAAAACTATTCATAATAGCGTTTTACAATAAATAATTCAATTATTAATTAATGAGCAAATGTTATCTCCTATTAGGTACCAACTTAAATGATAAAGTCTCCAATATGGAAGAAGCTGCTCGGGAAATTAGTATCCAAGTAGGTGATGTTCTTACAAAGTCTTCCATTTATTTAACAGCGGCCTGGGGAAAAAACGATCAAGAGGATTTTCTCAATCAAGTATTATGTATAGAAACACAACATAAACCTGTAGATGTTATGAACCTTTGTTTGCAGATTGAAAATGATATGGGAAGAGTGAGGTTTGAAAAATGGGGTTCTCGTTTGATCGATATTGATGTTTTGTTTTATGAAAGCGAAATTGTGGATTTGGAAAACTGTAAGATTCCTCATCCAGAAGTACAGAATCGAAGATTTACGTTGGAACCATTGGATGAAATCGCACCTAATTTAAATCACCCAATAGTCAACAAGACCATTAAGGAATTGTTGGAAATTTGTCCTGATCAACTAGACGTTACTAAATTGGAATGAAATGGACTGGTTGGATGTTATAATTGTATTATTCGTTGGGTTGGTGACAGGGGTTATCAATACGCTGGCCGGAGGAGGCTCCTTGCTAACTTTACCACTGCTTATATTTATGGGTTTACCACCGGCTGTAGCAAATGGTACCAATCGAATTGGAATAATGCTACAAAGCATAATTGGTGTTTTTGGGTTTAAAAGCAAAGGCGTTTCTTCTTTTAGGTATTCACTATTATTGGCTATTTCTGCAGTTATTGGTGCTATTATAGGTGCTAAAATTGCAATTGATCTCAAGGGTGAAGTATTCAATAAGATATTGGCAGTGATCATGATAATGGTGATGTTCATTACCATTTTCAATCCTCTTAAATCCAAAAAAGATCTTATTGAAAATTTGTCTGCGAAACGTAAATCTTTAACAGTTTTTCTGTTCTTTTTTGTAGGCATATATGGTGGGTTTATTCAGGCCGGAGTAGGTTTTGTAATAATAGCTGTGCTTATGCTAGTCAATCACTTACCTATGGCTAAAGTGAATAGTATTAAAGTTTCGGTGGTTTCTATCTATACTTTATTTGCATTGGCCGTGTTTGTCTATGAAGATCAAGTTAACTGGCCAATAGGCCTATTATTGGCAGCTGGCAGTTCTTTAGGGGCCTGGATTTCGAGCAGGTGGTCTGTTGTTATAGATGATAAATGGATCCGCTACTTTCTTATATTTACCGTTACAGGCATGGCATTAAAACTTTGGTTTTATTAATTGACAAAAGATGAAAGATGGTAGAAAACTATATCTATTCACATTGGATTTTCCTTTTGGAAAAGGTGAGTCCTATTTAGAATCAGAAATTATTTTTTTATCACAGCAATTTTCTGAGGTCATAATCATACCAAGAGATGTAGGAAAAGAAAGTAGGGACCTTCCTTCTAATGTTAAGCTAGATACCAGCTTTTCTATGTTGATTCCAAAGGGTTTGGGTATGGCCATAGGGATAGTGGTTCAACTATTATCCAATGCTCAATTGTTTAAAGAATTTTTTAAGAATCCTCAGGTGTTATTTCATTTCAAATCTTTGAAATTGCTGCTTTATTATTCTATTATAAAATCGGTAATTGAAAAATGGTATAACCAAAATCAGCCTCATAAAGGAAGTATTTTTTATACCTATTGGCTTGAATCTTTTACCTACGGACTTTGTAATCTAAAGGAGCAATTAAATGTTGTGTCACGTGCACATAGGTATGATTTGTATGAAGAGAACTACAATCGACCATACATGCCATTTAGGAAAGAAATATTTTCCAGAATTAATCAAATATTTTGTATTTCAGAACAAGGTCGAAGATATCTAATTTACAAATATGACCTCCAAGAAAACAAGGTATGCCTTTCTAGACTAGGCGTTTTTGACAGTACTTTTAGTACTTTGAATTCTCGAGATGAGGTATTTAGGATCGTCTCCTGCTCTTATATGCTTCCTCAAAAACGGGTCAATTTAATCATAGAATCAATTGCAAAATATGCATCTCTCAATGCTGATCAATTAATAAAATGGACGCACATTGGTGATGGACCTTTGAAACAAGAATTAGAAATTAATGCAAAGGAAAAGTTCCCCCAAAACGTTAATTGGGTTTTTTTGGGTAAAATCGACAATTCTCAAGTCCTGTCATTTTACAAGAACAATTTTGTGGATGTATTTATTAATTTAAGTTCAAGTGAGGGTTTACCAGTATCTATCATGGAAGTTCAAAGGTGCGCTATACCAACGATTGCTACGAACGTAGGTGGGGTAAATGAAATTGTTGATAATGTGAATGGAGTATTGCTAAATAGTCAGCCTGAAATTCATGAAGTGTCAAAAGCTATTCTTGATATATATAATTCCTCAAAAAACGGTTCGATAAAAGAATTTAAAAAAGCCAGTCGTGTTGCTTGGGAAAACAATTTTGATGCTCAAAAGAATTATGATCAATTCGTAAAAGAACTAGAGAAAAATAGAATTACAAATCCTTAAATTCTGCTGCAATTCTCTTTTTTATATCCGCGGCAATATTTTTATAATCATCTGGGTTTGGTTCAGGGTTCTCCCAATTTATACTCAATGGTTTGATGGTATTAAAGAATAGCCGGTGAATATTGAAAAACTTTAAAACCTTGTCTATTCTTCGGTTTTCATGAAAAGGCAGAATGGGTCTGACCGTATGCATTAGGTCTAAGATTCCATCGAATCTATCTCGGTTAATTTTTCTGATATAGCCAAAATCAACAAAGTAAACAGGTGTTCCTAACGCAAGACAAGGTAATGCACAATGAATACGTGAAGTAATAACTAATTTGGCTTGAGCATATTCCTTTAATAATTCTTTGCCCTCATTTAACTGTTCTTCAATGGATATGTCTGTGTTCTTTCTAATATGAGTTTTAAGTTTTACTTGGGGATGAAACTCTTTAGGTATGAGTTTGAAGGTAACTTTTCTTGCATACTCCTCAGTCAAAAGGTCGTTGATAAACGGATCTGTAACTATGATGTCGTTTGATCGTTTGGATCGACTTTTATCCATCGTAAGTGTTGCACACCCAGAGAAATAAGATTTGATTCCGATTTTGTTGAAAAGATTCAGTGTAACGTGATCGCGACAACCAATAGGTTCAAATTGTTGATAATAGGGTACGAGGTTTTCTGCAAGCATCAACTTTCGAATGCGGTTGTACTTTGCTATATGAAATGAAATGAAATAGGGGTGAATGTTTTTAGCAGGAGGCCAATTCTCAGCGTTGAACATGAACCAGCCATTGCAAAGAAGTTTTATGTCTGAAGATTCTTCATTTTCATGAAGATTCTCTCTATCTAGAATGAGCGTATCTTTTTCGCCTAGAAGGTTAAGTGCTGCTATACATTGAATATCATCACCGATATTTGTACTTCGTTTATAAAGTAAAACTGCTTTTTTCAACTTCTTTTTATTTGATCTTTTCTATATGCAGCTTGTCTTGCCTGGTGTAAAACTTATAAGCAGATTTTCTATTATCGTCGAAATACTCATCAATTGCTTTTTTGCAACCCGACCAGACATAGTAGTCATCAATAATCATAACCCCATTTAGTGACATGTGAGGTTCGATTTGTTCGAGACATGTCATCACAGAGCTATACCAATCACAATCAATATGTGCAAATGCCACTGGATCATTGATTTCCATTGACTCTTCGTATAGTCCTTGAATTAATTCAATGTTATTGGTTTTCGGGTCAAAACCGAATTTTGTGAGGTTGGATGATACCTCTCCTTTAAGGTCTTCATGGTATCCATAGTATTTATCTCCACGTATTCCTTTTGATTTGCCTTCAGTGATATCAGAAAAACGATCCACAACATCTTGATCATCTTCAGAACCAGGAGGCGGTATCATTCCAAAAACATCATAGATGTTGAGCTTTCTATCAGTGGCTTTAGCCGAAGCTATTTGAATACTGCTTCCCCCAAGTGCACAGCCAGCTTCAACAAATAATCCTTTTATCTTTTTATTCTCTACTTCTTTGATAGTGTCCCTGATATTGTTGAGTGCACCAATCCTCAAATAACTTAGTTTTGACCGAATAATTTTCCATCCTAGTGGATTGGAAAGGAGGGAGATTCCTTCAAATATGATAGTATTAAATTTATTCATTACCCTCATTATATTTTTCTAATGGCAAAACTCTGATTCTCTTTATTTTCCATTGTCAAGTAGATGATTTCCCAATTCTCAGTTGAACAAAATTCGTATACAGCTTCAATAACGCCATATCTTACCATGCCATTCCAATTTCCGATTACATAATCATGGCCAGCTATGATTCCACCCGGTTTCATCTTCGAATCGTATTTCTTTAACTCAGCTATTGTGTTATCATATAAGTGATTGGTGTCAATGTAGATCCAATCAAAATATTGGTTTTCAAATTGATCAACCACCTCAGTGGACAGTCCCAAGTTTAGTTCGATTTGTCCAGATTCAATTTGTTCAGTGAACTTTTTTTCTACTGACAATCTAAGACCTTGATTGTATCTTTTTGTTTCCCAAACATCAACAAGGTGTAACTTTTTGGGAGAACAGGTGTCGAGTATTTGTTGGCTGAATTCTCCTCTATTTACACCTAGCTCAGCTATAATTCCATTTTTCGGTAAAACATTAAGAAGTTCCTGCCTATTTAGCAGTGCTTTAACATTGGCAATGTGCCTCGCCTCGAGCTCATACTTAGGAATAGCCTGATCGACTTTGTCCCAAATATTCTGCATTCGTTTTCTTACGAATTCAATAAGCTTAAGTCTTAAGCCTTTAGGAATTATTTTGACAAGAAAATAGAGCATTATCTAATAAGAAGTCTTGATTTTTGTTTCACGGCGCAAGATACATTTAATAAAAAAAATGCCAGTCAATGTTGTCTTTATATTTGAAAAGACAATTGATTTATTGATCAATCTTATAGTCAGTTATAAATTCTATGTCATGCATGATATTATGTAGATTCGCCAGTGCATTTCAATTAAACTAAAAACACGTATACCTTTTCAATGCTAATTAGTCCGTTTAAGGACTTTAATATCAATGGGAATCATTAAACAACAAGCGCTTAAGTCAACATTATATATTTATTTGGGTATCGTTCTAGGTTTTGCGAATGCTGTTCTATTAATGCCTAAACTTGTTTCAAGTGAGAACATAGGGCTTATTTCATTGATCAGTTCGTATACCAATGTTTTTGCCAGCATTTTTACCTTAGGAATTCCATTCCTAACTGTTAAAGTTTTTCCCAAGTTCAGATCTAAAAAGAACAAAAATCACAATGGGTATTTTTCGTTCTTAATCTTAATGACTGTTTTAGGGATTGGATTGGGTAGTCTTTCGTATGTAGTATTTAAGGATTTTTTAATTTCTGGAGAAAATACTTCAGCTTCTTATAAACCTTTTGCAATCGGTTTTTTTCTCCTATTAGCAATTAGATTATCTCAAAGGAACTTTGACACATTTATCAGGATGTTGCACAACACAACCCTAGGGTCGTTGTCTGAAAACTTTGTTTTGAAAGGAGGAATCACAATTATTCTGCTCTCATATTGGTATTTCAATGGGTTTAGTTTTGACTTGTTTTTTATACTTTATCTAGTGGCTTTGGGCTTACCTGGCTTGATTAGCTTGTTTTATCTTATTCTTCATAGACTAATTAATTTCAACTTCTCTGAATTCACTAAATTCTCGAGAGAATTTTATCCTTTGTTTTGGTCAGTGGGTATGTTTGGATTATTAGGTAGTATCGGATACATACTTATTCTAGAAATTGATAAAATCATGATTGGCAATATGCTGGGGCTTTCAGCGACAGGTATATATACAACCACATTTTATTTTGGACTTTTTATTAGTGTGCCTAGTCGGGCCATCAAAAGGGTGAGTGGGGTGGTTATTTCAGATGCTTGGCAAAATGAAGATATAGATTTAATTAAGTCGGTTTACTACAAGAGTTGTTTGAATCAATTGATAGTAGGTCTTTATCTCTTTTTAGGTATATGGACAAATATTGATTCTATATTCGAATTTTTACCTCCTGAATATGTTGATGGCAAGTACGTGATTCTGTTTATTGGATTGGCGAATGTATTTGTTATGTTGATGGGGGCAGGTGTTGAAATCATTGCTAGTTCTAAATTTTATAAATACAATACTTATTTCATTGTAGCCATGATTTTCATTGTGATTCTGTTGAATTATATATTTATACCAATTCTCGGACTTACAGGTGCAGCTTTGGCAACAGCACTCACCCTTGTTATTATCAATATTGGTCGCTTTATACTACTGTCGGTTAAACTCCAGTATCAGCCCTATGATTATCGAATCCTTTTGGCGATTGCTATTGGGCTTTTGGGTTATTTTTCAATCGAATATTTTATACCGTCAATTCCAAATTTGTATTTGAGCATATTAATAAAAGGTAGCATACTTACCATTATTTTTTGGCCAATGGTATATGTTTTGAAACTATCCTCGGATATCAATATTATGGTGAATAAAACAATTGCTTTAGCCGTTTCTAAAATCAAGACTTAATTAAGCGGCTAACCTATTTTTAATTTCAATTCCTAAAATTAAGCCGATTAAGATGAGTAAAGTGATATTGCTAATGAGTGTAATTATTTTTCCCACCGAATACGACGTAGGGTTGAACGAAAATATTATTTCATGAGTTCCAGCAGGTACTTCTAATGATCTTAGTATGTAATTTCCTCTTAGAATAGGTACTTCAACATTGTCTATGGTTGCTGTCCAACCTTTTGGATAATATACCTCCGAAAATACGGCTAGTCCGTCAACTTTTGAATTGGAATGATAGATCATTTTTTCCGGATGGTATGAGGAAAGAGAAATTTGACTAGATGAATCCTTATCAAAAGATGACTTATCCACTTTGAATAATGTCTGATCAATAATCACAGTATTTTTAGTGTTTGATTCTTTCAATGTTGCTATTTCTTCATCTGCTCCATTGACGAAATTTACGTCTGTAACAAACCAAGCATTCCCGTTAGCATTTTCGTTGGGTAATACCGTATTGGCAGTAGTGCCTGCTAAAAAATATTTTGTGTTTAGCATATTTATGACTTCAGTACCTCCAAAATCTATGTTCCCATTTTGTAACGCAACTATGATTCTGCTGTGCTCATCCGTAATGCAATTTGTGATTAAATCTTGATATCGTCCCATTTTGGCACCATGATAACCGCCTATTGACTTATGATGATATGATGTCAGAGCGTCATTAAATGGATTTCTCAAATTCAGTACTCTAAAGTCCGGGTCTTTATCTTTTAGAATTACTTTATCTGCTTCTGTCAAGGCAAATTCGTTTCTTTTAGATTTTCTTTCAAAAGAGTCACTGTCAATAAATCTTTTAGCGACCCCAAACATGTCAATAAATACTAATCCAATCATCAATGTATAAGCGAGAGTCTTTCCGAGTTTTGATTTCACATAGAACCATATCACTGAAGCAAATGCTAAAACAAAAAATAGCGATCTTATAGCGTCCATTCTCATTAAACTTGCTCTATCTGCTCTCAATGCTTCTAAGTACCATGCTGGGTAGCTTGACAGTCTTTCGTCAATCGCTCCTTTGTATGAACCAATATTGGCGAAAAGGATACATAACAAAGCAAATCCACCAACTGCACCAGTAGCTTTTAGAAACTTCATTTGTAGATCCTTATTCCAGTCATCTTTCAATAATTTTTCAAGTCCTAAAAAGGCTATCAAAGTCATACTAAAGACAGTAATGATAATAGTGAAAGTGACAGAACGGAATTTGTTGTAACCAGGGAAGTAATCAAAAAACAAATTGTTAAACATTGCGAAATTGTCACCCCAACTCAATATTATTCCTAGTGCTGCAACGCCAGTCATCCAATATTTAAAAGGTCCTTTCAATATAAATAGTCCTAATACAAATAGGAAAATCATAATTGCTCCGCCATAATATGGGGCGGTTGATGGTTGATTTCCCCAATAAGTCGGTGCATTTGAGACTTGATCTTTGACTTGTTTTCGGCTCAATCCATTTTTCAGTAGGGCTTTTTCAAGGTTTGAATTTTTCCCCAAATCTTCCTGCATTGAGCCCCCCATGAAATTGGGTATAAATAAGAATAAAGGTTCGATGATTCCATTGCTATATTGAAAAGCATATTCTTTATCCAATCCCGATTCCTTTTTTACATTATTGGTTAATTCTGTTTTTCCTCTAGTGGAATACTTGCTATATTCCATGATGGTCCAAAGCTTTCCGAAATTACACCCAACGGCAATAATTGCCGCGATGATTAAAATACCAACTGTTTGAAATAGTTTTGGTAGTGTTTTGTTTTTGAGACTTTGGAAAAGTTGATACAATCCATAGAAAATGACAATGAGTAGGAGGTAATAAGTAATCTGAAGATGATTAGTTCTGATCTGTAGAGCCAAGCCTAAAGCAGTCAAAGCCATACCTTTCCATTGGTCTCTTTCAAATGCCATATGAATTCCTGCCAGAACGAGAGGCATGAATGCCACTGCTGCAATTTTGGAATTGTGCCCTGCCATAAGCCCAATAATAGAAAAATCAGTAAACCCAAATACTAATGCTCCAGCTATCGCCAACCATGATCTTACTCCAAAAACCAAAAGCATGATATAAAAGCTAATGAATGATAGGAATATTAATGAAGTAGGGTGAGGTAAATAGAGGCTTAGTATTTTATGTACGTGAGCAATAAGTTCTCCTTCATATTTGATGCCAAATAAGTAAGCAGGCATTCCACTAAACATAGAATTAGTCCATAAGATATAGTCGCCAGTTTGTTCTTTATACTCGATGATTTCTTGCGCGCTCCCCTGTGCTTGTGTGATGTCATGTTGTGGTAGCACTTTGCCTTGAAAATACATAGGTGCAAAAAATAGGACCGTGACACCTACAAATACGATTAATGCTACCAGGTGTGGTATAAGTGAACTCTTTATATTTTTCATGGACAAAACTGAGAGGGTGTATTTAGATCAAAAAATAGAACTGTAATATTAAGAAATTTGCAGATATTAGATTGTTCAATAGGATGTTTAATTGGAATAATAATTTGTATTAACCATTCTGACATGATCAATTTAAACTCATTGATAATCGATTGTAGTAAATTTCTATATGGATATAAGTGTAATTATCCCAACGCTCAATGAAGCTGAAAACATTGCTGAGACAATTTTGCATGCAAAAAATAACTTGTCAAAAGAATATGCAGTGGAGTTCATTTTAATTGATGCTGGAAGTGGAGATGATACGGTCATTTTTGGAAAAGAGCATGTCGATAGGATTGTGGTTGACCCAACTTTGAAAGGAGCCAAATATAAGTCCTTGAACAAAGGCGCTGAATTAGCTAGGGGTAAGGTTCTTTTTTTCCTTGATGCGGATTGTAAAGTGCCATTGCATTTTGATGTTGCTATCTTGAACTTTTTAAAGAGTCAAGAAATCATTGGTGGTGCGTTTGAATTTAAAATGATGAACGATCATTTCATTTATAAAATAATCGAGTTAATAAACAGAATAAGGTATAGGATAACTAAAAACTATTTCGGAGATCAAGGATTGTTCTGTAATAAATCGAAATATATTGAAGTAGGTGGTTTTTCCAATGAACCGATAATGGAAGCCGCATATTTATGTAGGAAGCTTAGAAAAGTAGGAAAAATTGGTCTGATCCGAAAACATTTAAGGTCCTCTGTAAGAAGATTTGAAGATGGAGGTGTGGTGCAAGTTTTTTTAAAAGATACAATTATTTGGATTCAATTTTTGCTTCGCCTAGATATCAAAAGATATGCAGCAGATTATTGGGCGAAGAATGAAAACAAAGATTAACTATCTCGTTATCACATCCGAAACGGAACGATTAGGAAAAGACTGCTCATCTACAATAGGGAAATCCCCTTTGTACAGCCAATGACAATAAGCGATGTTTTTTTCAGTGAAAATTTCTACCATATCTTGATACCATTTTAGCGCAGGTTTTTTTGGCGTTAATCGGAAAACACCATATTCACCGCAGTATAAAGGAAGAGTCAGTTTTTTAGCTTTTTCTACTGCGATATCTATTTTTGTTGATAGCGTCTTTTTATCAGCATAACCCATAGCCCATTTAATTTCATCAACATGCTCAATAGAATATTCTTTCAGGTCATCCTTAGTTGCCACTGTTCCTGGGTAATTGACGTTGCCTGAATATTCTTTTAGAACTGTCCAAGGAGTTTTGTAATGAGTAAAACCGAAAGGGTCATAAAAGTGAAAACTAAGAATTAAATTTTTATCACCTTTTGGAACTTCGAGATAAGGAAAGGTTTGAGCGCCTTGCCACATGTTTGAACCTATTACGATACTTCTATTTGGCTCGGTTTTTCTAACTGAGGAGACTAGTTTTTGAATGAGATTGTTCCAATCTTCTGGGTTGTCTGCTACAGCTTCATTCATCAATTCATAAGCCAAAAAATTATTAGGATATTTGATTAATTCTTGAGAAAGTTGCGCCCATATTTCGACTAATTTATCTTGCTCTTTTGGGTCACTCCATAGTGTGTTGGTTTTGCCGTTGAAATGGTGAGATCGAATAATGTGGAGGTCTATGATTATTTTTAATTTTGACTCCTTCGCCCAAATAACAGCATTATGTAAAAGTTCAAATGCTTCTGATTGCCTATTGTTATTCTCATCCCAAAAATGAATTTCATCGATTGGGAGCCGCACATGGTCGAATCCAAGAGCAGCTATGGTGTCAAAATCAGTTTTAGTAATGTACTTTTCTCTTTCAATTCCTCTCTTTTGACTCTGCGATAACCAAAGGCCAAGATTGACTCCCGTGCGAATCTCAAAACCATTTGGATTGCTGATAGTTTGAGCGTCAGCAGTTGAGTGGAAAATCAATATGAGGTAAGAAGAAATAATTAATATGGGTTTCATGTTGATATTTTTTAGTTAAAGAAACCGCAATCAGAAATTTTTTAAAAATGGAAAAGGATCTTTGAGTTAAACAAGACATAATTTATGACAGAACAAACAATTTATAGAAAAGGGATAAAAAAAAGGGGATGTTATCATTCCCCTTTTTTAATGCTTTTAAAAGTAATTCTGCTATTGAACATGTTGTAAAGAATCAACCAAGGCATCACCTTCAAGTTCAATATCTAATTCTTCTTCTTCCATATGAAGGGATTCTACATAAGTCTTTAAATTCGATAGTCCTTCTTCATAAGATGGCCCTAACATGGATTCAGTAAAAAGGGTGAAATAATGCATGAATGGATTAGAACCGTAATCTGCTTCGAATGCCCATGTGACTTCAGTATATCCATCAAATTCATCGAGTATGAAAGTGCCATAAGCTGGATTCGACATGCCATCGAATTCAATTTTAGTTTTCACTTCTTTGTTATGAATACATTCAATCCAAGTCTGAGTCCCTACACCTACATCTGAATGGTCACTGGCCCACTTCCTTACAGCTCCTTCACCTTTGCTTTTTCCTTCATACTTATAGGTAGTATTCTCTGGATCTATTTTATCCCAAGGAGACCATTTGTCCATTTCTTTGGGCGTGATTAGGATATCATAAATTGGACCAGCTGGCGTGTTAATGTCAATTGCTCGATCCATTTGAGTGGAACTAGAAATCATCCACCCACAACCGGCCAATAGAATGCCTAGCGCAACAATTACTTGAATAACTCTTTTTAATATTTTCATAGGAGCAAGATTTTTGATTGGTAAATTAAAAAAATAGATTCGGCCTTTCAATAATAATGGTTCAAAAATTTAAACCTAATATTGGATAACAATGAATAATGCATCTTTTTCTAAAAGGCTAATGGCATACAATTTAGACATTACTGTCTTTATATTGTTTGCATTTTCAATAACAATATTTATTGAGAACGATCGAGTGATGTATGGGTTAGCTTTTATTTTTATTTGTTTGTATCACGCGATCATGGAAAGTTCCAATTGGCAAGCAACATTAGGAAAGAAACAAGGCCGGATGAAAGTGGTGACGTTGGAGGGGAAGCGTATTTCTTTTGGAAGGGCCTTAATTAGAATTATTGCGAAATTTGTATCTCTCATTCTACTTTTTGGTGGTTTTATATTAATCTTCGTTAGAACTGATCGACGAGGTCTTCATGATTTGATAGCAGGCACAAAGGTGGTATTGAGAGAGTTTGAGCTAAAGCGGTAAATACTGAATTACTAAGGAATAGTGGGGAAATAATATTTAATTGTTATCTTCAAAAAAGAAAATTAATCTTAATTTTAACGTCAGAAAATAATTTTAAATAATCAGCAATTGATATGGCTAAAAAGTTAAAGGCATTTGAAGGAGCGGAAACTTTTTTTGAAGGTTTTATATTCTGGAGTAGATGGGTACAAGCTCCTTTGTACGGAGGACTAATCATTGGTTCATTTCTGTATTTGGGTAAGTTTTTTCAGGAACTGGCTCATATGTATCATGACCTTTTTGCTAAACCAGAAACCGCAGTGATGTTGAGTGTTTTGAGTTTAGTAGATATATCAATGGTGATGAACCTTGTCATAATGGTAGCAATTGGTGGTTATTCGATATTTACAAGTAAAATAGATGTTGACATGCATGAAGACAAACCTCTATGGTTAGAAGGTCTGGATGCAGGTATGTTGAAGATTAAATTAGCAACTTCACTTGCTTCTATTTCTGGTGTACAATTGCTAAAAACATTTGTTGATTTCAGGGAGGCGGCAGAGAAATCTGGGGTGGAAGGTATCTATATTGAAATATTGATACACATGGTATTCATCGTTTCTGCTTTGCTATTATCTTTTACAGAGAAAACAATTCATTCTTATGCTCATCAACCTCATGCACCTGAAGGTGAAAATGGACATTAAGAGATAGATAAAAAAATATTTGAAAGGTGCCTTGAGCACCTTTTTTTATGCCCTTAGAAATATGAAAGATTGGAAAACGATATCATCTAAAAAAATTTATGAAAATCCATGGATTAAAGTGGAAGAAGACCAAGTCATTAACCCTTCAGGAAATGAAGGAATCTATGGGAAAGTGCTTTTCAAAAATAAAGCCATAGCGATTATTCCAGTTGATGAAAATCTGAATACATGGATTGTAGGACAATATCGATATACGTTGGATGAATACTCATGGGAAATACCAATGGGAGGCGGACCTATCGAAGATGATGTTCTTGATTCTGCAAAAAGAGAACTGAAAGAAGAAACTGGGCTAATAGCGAAAAAGTGGGAACAAATCATGCGAATTCATACTTCAAATTCAGTAACCAATGAAGAGGGTTTTGTTTATGTAGCGTCTCAATTGATACAAGAAGAGACTGAATTTGAGGATACTGAAGCATTGGTTGTGAAAAAGTTGCCATTGCAGGAGGCAATAAATTTAGTGATGAAAGGTGAAATCACAGACAGTATTTCCATTGCAGGATTGTTCAAGGTAGGAGCTATGATAGAAAATGGGGAATTGAAAATAGACGAATGACCACCAAAGAGCACTTGTCAAAGAATTGGACTTTGGCTTATCCAGTTATGTTAAGCCAAGTAGGTCATATGATGGTAGGAGTTGCTGATAGTATTATGGTAGGTCAGCTTGGAACAGTCCCATTGGCTGCTGTTTCTTTGGGTAACAGTGTGTTCTCTGTGGTTATGCTTTTTGGTATTGGCGTATCATACGGCATGACTCCATTGATTGCTCGAGCAGACGGTGGAAATGACAAAAAAATGAGTGCCTCAGTTTTAAAGCATGGATTGTTACTAAATGGTTTATTGGGTGTTTTGTTATTGGGCTTGTGTATCGGTTTGTCTTATGTGTTTCCATATCTAGATCAGGATGCTGAAGTGTTAAATGGAGCTTTACCTTATTTCTTGGTTCTTTCAGCCAGTGTAGTGCCTTTGATGTTTTTTCAAACAGGCCGTCAATTTGCAGAAGGTCTTTCTATGACTCGTCAAGCCATGTTTATCTCCATTTCTGGAAATATTTTAAATGTCATATTGAATTATATCCTCATTTTTGGAAAATTTGGTGTTGAACCTCAGGGTCTTATAGGCGCTGGTTATGCAACTTTAACTATGCGATTATTTATGCCTGTAGTGATGGGGTTCTACATATTATATAGCACTAGGCTAAAGAAGTACAGAGCTGTTTTTAAGGGGGTGCAATGGGATAAAACCATTTTTTTAAGAATTCTGAAAATAGGAGCTCCCTCTGGTTTTCAATATGTATTCGAGGTAGGAGCATTTGGAGCGGCAGCGATTATGATCGGTTGGTTTGGGGCTGTCCCTTTGGCTGCACATCAGATTGCTTTGAATTTGTCGGCAATCACTTATATGGCTGCTACAGGTTTAGCTGCAGCAGGTTCTATCAGGATGGGAAATCAATTGGGCCGCAAAGACTATAAAACTTTGAAAGAAGCAGGTTGGACACTTTTTGGAATGGTCTTTTTGATGATGATTGTTTTTGGATTTGTGTTTGTCATATTCCGAGCTACTTTACCTCTGCTGTATATTGACGAACCTGAAGTGATACAATTGGCATCTTGGTTAATGGTAATTGCAGCACTGTTCCAAGTATCTGATGGTCTTCAGTCGGTTGGTTTGGGTGTATTAAGAGGGTTGTCAGATGTGAAAGTTCCAACTATTGTGACTTTTATATCGTATTGGGTTGTGGCAATTCCTGGAGGTTATCTTTTGGGAGTTTATATGGATTTGGGTGCAATTGGTGTATGGATCGGGTTATCTGTTGGATTGACATTAGCTGCGTTGTCGCATATGAGCAGGTTTTACCAAATTACTGCTCGTTTTCCTACATAATCATTTCCTCCTGAGCGGAACGTATCAGCAGGGACCATTGTCTTTATTGATTCTGAAAATGAAGTTGAGCGCAGACCTATTTTTATTATTTTCCTATTTGATTTTCAATTGTGTCAGTCTGTTCATGGTAGTTTAATTCCAAATTATGTATCAAATGTCATTTGAAACTTTTTTTGGGTATGCCTTTTTTTGAATGTGAATTTTTCATGAGATTTTTAATAATTAGATAAGAAGTCAATATTTTTTGGAAAAATTCTAAACAGCTGTTTGCTTATTATATTAATCTTAACTCCTTTCATCACAAAGGGCCAATCTTTATCAAAAAAGATAGCTGTGGTTATCAAGTAAGCTACATTCGTTTATTGTCAAAATTTGTCAATTTGAACTATGACTGCAGTGGTATTGAGAATGGAGGTGCTTAAATTGATGTTTGTGGAAATTGTAATGGGGGTAATACTGGTATTGATCCCACTGACGACTCCTCTTTATGCGCTTCAATTTAGCCTCCTTTAGGACTTGGGTTCATTCAACCCAATACGTTGGAGTTGTACCCAAACCCTAATAATGGTCAATTCACCATTCATTTACTTGAAAAGGGAGCATTTAAGCTGACTATATTAAATATGAGCGGAAAGTAAGTTCTTCATGACAACTATGAAAGTGATGATGAAATTGATATTGGTCACTTAATTGCAGGTTCCTATCTGTTGAGAATTGAAGGGAATGATGAAGTCAGGTATCGAAAAATAGTGCGAAATTAGCTTTTTTGGTCCCGGACCAACCTAATCAAATATTGATCATTCTCGTCTTCAAGTAATAATTCATACTTGATTCCCAATTCTGTTACAATGTTTTTCAAGGTCAATTGATCAACATAAACCCAATTAAACCAATCCCCCTTTTTACAAGTGTATTCGTATTGATATTTGACTTCTCCAAAGTAACCATTGGGCCTTTCTAAGTCTCCTTCGTATAAATAGGAAATGTCTGAACTGTCTATGAGGATCTGCCCATCCGAATTCAATAAATTAAAACATTTGTTAAGAAAATTTGGTATTTGGTCGAGCGTTCCTGCTAGCCCTAATCCGTTCATTAAGACCAAGATCGTGTCATATTTTCCTTGATGTTTTTGGAAATCTTCACATACAACTTTCTCTACTCCTGATTTTTCCATGGTGATCTGACACCCTGGAGAATAGTCAAGAGCAGTAACATCCATTTCTAAAGATTGGAGTAACAAAGAATGCGCTCCGGCTGCAGCTCCTATATCAAGAATCCTTCCACGGCAATTTGCAATGGCTGTATTTTCAATTTCAGAAAAATCCTCGGGCTCTCTAAAAAATACTTCAACAGGCATTTCTTCAGGGACTCCGTATGAATTATGCAATTTCAGCGAAACGCTGTGGTCTCCTTTGTAATAATCTAGTATAGCCTGGCCGTGTACGTCTTGCACTATTTTCCGAGCATGTTGAATGCAGACATGGCACGTTTTGCACCACCCATTTTGTTCATGGTTTTCATCATTTTTCGCATTTGATCAAACTGCTTCATAAGTTGATTTACTTCCTGAACACTGGTGCCACTTCCAGCCGCAATTCTCTTTTTACGATTGCCATTGATCACATCTGGATTCTCTCTTTCTTGAATAGTCATTGAGCGGATGATTGCCTCGATAGGTTTTAGAGAATTGTCATCAATATCAACATCTTTTATTGCTTTCCCAACCCCAGGAATCATACCCATAAGATCCTTGAGATTGCCCATTTTCTTAATTTGTTCTAATTGAGAAAGAAAATCATCGAAACCAAATGAATTGGTTCGCATTTTCTTTTGAAGTTTTCGAGCCTCTTCTTCATCGAAATTTTGCTGTGCTTTTTCGACCAAAGAGACAACATCTCCCATACCCAAAATACGACTGGCCATTCTTTCAGGGTGAAAGATATCCAGGGCTTCCATTTTTTCGCCGTGACTGATGAATTTGATTGGTTTTTCAACAACCGTTCGAATGGATAGGGCAGCACCACCTCTAGTATCACCATCTAGTTTGGTTAAGACAACTCCATCAAAATCAAGTCGTTCATTGAATGCTTTTGCTGTGTTGACAGCATCTTGACCTGTCATTGCATCTACCACAAAAAGTGTTTCTGCCGGATTTAGGTTCTTTTTGAGACTTTCAATCTCATTCATCATTTGTTCGTCGACAGCTAAGCGACCTGCAGTATCAATGATGACCGTTTTTTTGTTGTTATCTTTTGCGTACTTGAGTGCATTTTTAGCAATCTTTAATGCATCCTTGTTCTCAGGTTCAGCATAAACATCCACTTCAATTTGTTCACCTAGGACCTTCAATTGATCAATCGCAGCTGGTCGATAGATATCACAAGCTACTAAAAGAACATTTCTTTGACTTTTAAGATATTGTGCCAATTTTCCTGAAAAAGTGGTTTTACCACTTCCCTGTAGTCCTGAAATTAAAATGATGTTTGGATCACCAGAAAGATCCAAATCCTCTTTGGATCCACCCATTAAAATAGTCAACTCATCGGAAACTATTTTTGTCAAAAGCTGACCTGGAGAAACGCTGGTCAATACATTTTGACCCAAAGCTTTTTCCTTAATAGTGTCTGTTACGTTCTTGGCAACTTTGAAGTTAACATCTGCATCAATAAGCGCTCTTCGAATCTCCTTTACTGTAGTAGCAACATTGATTTCTGATATTTTTCCTTGACCTTTTAAATTTTTAAAGGCTTTGTCCAGCTTTCCACTTAAACTATCAAACATGTGATTTTTTTTCTATTAAAACGAGGAGGCAAAAATAGTTATTTATTGTCGATTCTTCCAGTATTGATTTTGTCGAGTTTTTGCTTTTGAAATGTTTATTATTACAAATAATTAAAAATATTTGTAATAAACGTAACCTTATGCCCATCCAATCGGTATTATACTTTATTATGTACCTTGTATAACACAATACTAAAGCCATGAGAACTATATTATTAATTATTGTAATTGCATTTGCAGGAAATTTAACTCAAGCTCAAACTAAGAAAGTAAAGGAAAAAGACCTTGGTGGAATCTGGCAAATGAGAATAACGCTAAAGGATGGTTTATTAGAAGAGGAAATCGAAGAAGAGGAAAGTGCTTTTGCAAAAATGATTATGGTGGCGACTGAAAATATGGTCGAGGGTGTATTGGAGGAGATTGATATAAAATTTGAATTCTTGAATAATGGAAAGTGCAAAGTTTACGCAAGTGCTTTTGGGGAGTCAGGAGATGTAAGTCATACAAAATGGTGGATCAATGATCGAGGCCAGTTATTCATAGATGACTCTGATACTTATTCATCTCAAGATGGTGATTATTGGCTCTTTGAAGATGATGTATTAGTTCTTCGAGATGAAAAAGGAAAAATCGATGATGATGCTACCGTTATTATGGTCAGGATTGATGAGTAAATTGTTCGAGGAATTTTTCAATTTGTTCATAGACTTGATTTAATTCGTCATCCGTAATCACATAAGGTGGGAGAAGGTAAATGACATTTCCCAGTGGTCGAATTAGTATACCCCGATCTAAGAAATAAGGATAGATATTTTTTCTAGCTTGACTATCATAACCGGTTTCTCCAAATCCTTTTAAATCAAATGCTAGAATAGTTCCTGTTTGACGTATGTTTTCTATGTTGTCAAATTTTGACAACCTGTCTATGAATTCGGAGTGTCTCGCTGCAACTCTTTGAATATTTGATTTGCATTGTTTAGAAGTGAAAATTTCGAAACTAGCATTTGAAGCAGCACAGGACAATGGATTTCCGGTATAAGAGTGACCATGTAAGAGTGCTTTGTATACTTCTTCGGATTGAAATGCGTCTTCTATTTTTTGATGGCTAGCAGTTATCCCCAATGCCATAGTACCTCCAGTAATACCTTTGGAGATACACATTATATCAGGATCATTATCTAATTGATCACAGGCAAAAGTGGTACCTGTTCGACCAAAACCAGTCATCACTTCATCAGCGATGCAAATGATATCATAGTTCTTTGCAATTTGGATCAGTCGATCCAACATTTCCGGTGTATACATTCTCATACCCCCAGCCCCTTGAACTAAAGGCTCGAAAATGAAGGCCGCACAATTTCCATCTTCAGCAATTTGCTCAAATTGCTTATATACTTCAATCTTGTTTTCCTCTGTAGGTAAGTCAATAAAGTCTACGTCAAATAAGAAAGGAAAGAAAGGTTCAGAAAAACCTCCACGCTCGCCAACAGCCATAGCTCCAAATGTATCTCCATGATAAGAACCGTGTATTGCTATTACTTTTTTCTTATTTTTTTTGCCCTTATTAAACCAATATTGGAATGCCATTTTAAGTGCCACCTCTATAGAAGTACTTCCGTTATCAGAGAAAAATATTTTTGAAAACCCTACTGGTAAAATAGTCATTAAGTTTTCTGAGAGTTGCACGGCAGGTTCATGTGTAAAGCCCGCAAAAATAGCGTGCTCCATTTCCAAGGCTTGTTTGTAAATTGCCTCGGCAATTTTTTCATTAGAATGTCCATGGATATTTACCCACCACGATGAAACTGCATCAATGATTTCATTACCATCTGTTGTGAGAAGTTTACAACCTTTAGCAGACTTCAATGGAATGTGGCCAAATGGATTAATTAAAGGAGTAAATGGATGCCAAATATTTTTATGATCCTTTTCAACTAATTCTTTTGTAGTCATGCTAATTCAATTTTGGTGGCAATACTTTTAATAGTAGATCGATCAATGGTTTTCAATTTCTCGATGTGACCAAGGCACTTCAATCCCGAATATTTCAGAATAAAAGATTCACTTTCAATATTGGGTTCATCGTTAAATATGATACCGGCAATTTTATAATTTTTATTCTTTAAATATTCAATCGACAGTAAGGTATGATTGATACTTCCCAGATAATTACGCGACACCAATATGATTTCAGCGTCAATTTCAGCCGCTAATTCGATGATCAACTGGGAGTCATTAAGTGGAACCATGACGCCTCCAGCACCTTCAATTATTATAAAATTTTCAGTATTAGGAACTTGCAAATCATTGATGGTAACTTCAATATTTTCTAATTTGGCCGCAGCATGAGGTGACATAGGTGCTTGCAATATTTTTCCTTCTGGATGGATGATTCCATAATTCGAAACTAGAGATCGAATTGTTTCTGTATCCGTTGGAAAACCAGCTTGTACAGGTTTCCAATAGTCAGCCTTTAGGTGCTCAACCAATGCGGCACTTACCACAGTTTTACCACTATCTGTATCTATACCAGTAACAAAATATCGTTTATTCAAACTCATAAAAGTGAAGATAATGTATCTACCAATGATTTAATTTCATCATCGGAATTGTGTGTGTGAATTGAAATACGTAATCTTTCTGCACCTTCTTTAACAGTAGGAGAAAGTATGGCTCTGACATCCATTCCATTTTCTTGTAAGGTAGATGCAATTGCCTTAACACGGTTATTTCCTGGGACAATAATTGGCTGAATAGGCGAATAACTTTCTAGTTTTTGAATATCAGAATGACCTTTGATTTTACTTTTGAAACAAGAATTGAAGTAAAATATTTTGTCCTTGCTCACTTTTTGTAATAGTGTGTTTTTAGCGAGAAAGTCGAAAGCAGCATCAATTGAAAACACACTATGAATGGGTAGGGCAGTGGTATAAATAAATGGTCTTGCAAAATTAATTAAGAAGTCGATCATTTTTTTAGAACCAACAATACAAGCTCCATGAACACCCATGGCTTTTCCAAATGTATAGACTCTTGCAAATATGTTTTCTTCAATTCCTAATGAGCATAATTTACCACTACCATTTTTACCATATAAACCTGTACTATGCGCTTCATCAACAATTAGCTTTGCATTATATTTTTGAGCCAAGGAAATAATATCACCAAATGGTGCGACATCACCATCCATTGAATACACGGACTCAATTATGATGAATTTTTCACCATTTGATACTTTGAGTTTTTTCTCAAGGTCGTTACAATCATTGTGTTGAAAAGAAAATGTTTTGGCTTTACTTAACAATGCCCCTTCCTTGATACAAATGTGAGATAAGCTGTCATATATGATAGTGTCATCTTTTTGTGGAAGACTAGAAATCAAAGCAAGGTTAGCGACGTAACCAGAATTGAAGAGTAAGGCGGCTTCACCTTTGAAAATTTCAGCGAGTTTAGTTTCAAGTGCTTCTGTCTCTGAATAATTACCGGCTAACAAACGAGAACCTGTAGATCCATTTAAGTGAACAATGTCATCATAGTAGTACTTCTGAATATTCTCAAACAATTCTTTTGATCTACTCAGTCCTAAATAATCATTTGATACGAAATCCACCAATTCTTTTTTTTTATTCAGTTGCCTGAAATTCCCTTTTTCTTTGCGTTCTTGAAGTAGTTTTATATATCGCGACATTCTGTCCTGAACTTGAGAAGTGAATTTAGTTCAAGTTCTTTTATTCATCAAAGTTGAGCGCATCAGTAGTCGTCATTTTATACTTATTTATCGAATACAAACATTAATTTATAGTGTTGGCACCTTCTTTGCGTTTAGGTAGTAGTTGAATGGTCATTTGTCAATAAGTATATGAATAGAGTTTCAATAAGTATTTTTTTGAAAGCATCATTTTTGATGCTCTTATTGAGTTCACTTTCCATAAAAAATGGAATTGCACAAGGAGCGTCTTTTGGTATTAAGGGGGGGATGAATTTGTCTAGTATTAATATGGATGAGGCCACTTACCAACCGGGATATCAAGTAGGGGGTTTTGCGGAAATGATGATTTCCAGAAAATTTGGTCTGCAGACAGAAGCACTTTATTGCAATCAAAACTCTAAAATTGGTACTGAAAGCATTTCGCTGACCTACTTTTCAATTCCTGTTTTGGTCAGGTACAACTTGAATAGTTTTATCAATATTCAAGCTGGACCCCAGTATACTATGCTATTGGAATCTTCAGATCCTTCAGAATCTATAAGTGGCACGGTAAAGAACAAAGACATAGGTCTGGTTATTGGTATAGGTATAGATATGCCTATGGGGTTTAATGCTTCATTGAGATTTCTGAATGCGCTCAATAGTTCGGACGCCGGTATTGGTGACATCTCAAGTGATGCCGTTCAACTTTCCGTTGGTTTTGCTCTATTAGATTTTCGAAATAAGTAATTAAAAAGGGAGATCATCAGCTTCAGAATCACTGCTACTGTTTAACCACTCAGGTTCTGCAAGATTGTCAGTCGATCCTTCAGTCGATTCTGATGAAGGACTACCACCTGCAGAAACATCATTTGCAGCAGTAATTTTCCATGCTTGAAGCGAATTAAAATAGACAACTTCACCTTTCGGGTTGGTCCATTTACGGCCCTTTAGGTTAAAGGCAATATTCAATTCTTGTCCAATATTGAAGCCGTCTAATTGCTCACATTTGTCTTGAATCAATTCAAACTTTACGAATTCAGGGTACTGGGGATTTTCAGCATATTCGACAACAAATTCTCTTTTCCTAAAAGAATTGGATACTTGTGCTGTTTCTGATTTTTCTAAAAGTTTGGCTTTGATTTCCATGACGATGATTTTGATTTTTTCTTGTCAGCAAAGATGAAATTAATACTGAAACATTCAAAAAATTATGGCGTCATCTGCACGAGATATTGTAATTATTCCTGAAGCACACAAGTTTCAGCGTATTCTATTTCTTGTCCAACGTATTCATTCCATTCTTCTTCCGTAAGATTTCTCTCTACATGCTCACAAATCCTTTCTTCTAATTCTTTCGGATCTAAAGGCCATACTCGAATTTTCTTATCCCTTGAGCCCGTGAGGATTTTAGAACCTGATCGATCGAAACATGCGGTCATGACCCATCCTTCATGATCATCTAAAATAATAGGAAGTCTTTTAGATTCATTTATGTCCCAAATTCTGGCTGTACCATCTCTACTTGCAGTCAATAATAATTTGTCATCAGGACTGAAATCTAAATCAGTAATGGCCGATTGGTGCCCAGAAATAGTCCTGACCAATTTTTTATCTATCATATCCCAGATAATAGCGTCCCCTTTTTCTCTGCCAATAGCAATATAACGTTGGTTGGCACTGATAGCTAAAGCATTGATGGCATACAACTCTGGTAAATCTAAATATCGTTCCTCAAAATTTTCATTCCAAATCTGTACTACTCCTTTTCCTGTGCCAGCATAGACGTCGTTGTTTTTACCATCTATCTCGATCACTTTTATTTTAGCGTTAGTACGGGTTTTTGTAGAGTCCAACCCATATCCCTTCATTTTTACATCACCCGCTTTAGTGATGGTAAGATATTTTAACTGTCCAGGTAGAAATTTTGCGGCCTGTACTTTTTCAGGATCTCTTGTATATGAAGGAGCAGGTACTTCCGAAGAAAGAGAAGCTTGAGTCGCGTGCAGGTCTATAATTACTACTCCATGATCTTTGGTAGTGGCTAACATCCAATTATCATCATAACTAATCTCAATGGACCTGAAGATCTCTCTATTTTTATAAAGAACGACTGGTGGATTTTTTAAATTTTTCAAATCCCACTTGAGTATTTTTCCATCAGAACCTGCAGAAAAGAACACATTCGGATCATGTCCAAATTCTATCGAAACCACCAAAGCATCATGCCCTTTGATTTGATTATAATGGAGTTCTAAGAGACTATCATATCCAAGGTATTTGTTTCCATAATGAAGAGATGAGTAAATATTTAGATGAGAAACATATACTTCATGACTTTTTTTCGTCCAAAATTGATGCGCTTGTGCGGCAACTAACGCTTTTAATTCAGGGAAATAACCAGGTATTAGTAATGAACGTTGAGACATCGACTGCACCAACTCGGAGTATTTCAAATTTTCCAATTCGTCCTGAAGTTCTTTTATTCTCTCATTTTGTGATTGAACATCTTCCTGGCAATAAACTTGGGCAGCCATGCATAGAAAACAAATGGATAACGAGATTTGCTTGATCATGTTGGTTTGGTTTAAGGGTGGTAAAGCAATAAACAGTGATAAATATACTAAAAAGTAATTCTATAGTAGACTGACAAAAATGGAGTCAGACTTCACTTCACATTAGTCAGTGCTTATGAGAGAATTAATCCATGATGCTATTTGTTCGGCTTCTTTTTTGGGAACATGTGGCATAGGAGCCATTGGTGTTGCGTATTCAGGCCAGTTTTTAGGTTGAGGATTGTAGATTAAATCTACAATTTTTTGATCACTGTATTTTCTTTTTGCAATAGCAATAAAAGAAGGTCCAACTACCCTTTCGTTTTTCTTATGACAAGCGGTACAAGTATTTACTTGAAGCATTTTGTTTATATCCGTATCCGATAATACATTACCAACACTTGAAGTGGTTGTAGCATTTTTCTTGGGGAGTGGTTTTTTCTTACTGCTTATGGATGAGTTCGATCTTTTTGTAGATACCTCCGAGAATTTTAGTTTTTGCCCTTCCGGAATGTTGTTTAAGGTGTAATAAAATGAGGAATGTAAAAGATCGTTAGAACCATTTTTTGTTTTAACTCCTGCTAAGTTTATCTCATGTACATAATAAGGACGAAGGTTTTCAACTTGTATCCGTGCACTCAATCCATCATCAGCGACTTTGACTCCAGTTATTTTGAGTGTCTCTATGTTGGTTTGTGGACTTCCATAGACGGCATGGTATTTATAGATATAGCTTTTACCATTGTAATTGTCTAAATTATTCAAAGTTGAAATATCCATAGGGACTGTAAACTTGATGTTAAAACCATCGGTTTGAGCATTGACAGTTTTCATTTCAGCAGGCATTTTTCCTGTCCATGTTAAAAATTCAATACCTTCGTTTTTAGGGCCTGCAGATCCCCAACCACGGTTTGTTTCACCGATAAAAAGATTGCCATGATGATCCCAATCCATACGAAGTACACCTGATTGAAAGCCAGAACGAAAATTAAAAGCAACACCTTGATATTGTCCATTGACTTTTTCCAATGCCACTCTCATGATTTTGCTTTGGCCTTGATCTCCTATAAATACTTGATTTTCAAAAGGGCCAAATTTTCCTCCAGTGTCATCGACTTTAACTTCTGAATTGGAAATTCCTAGAATTCCATGAGGTAGGATAACTGCTGGTAGTTGGAGTTCTGGGAAATCATTTTTTACTTTGTAAAGAAAATCAGGATTTTGCTCGTCGTTGATATTTTGAGGTCTGACAAACATGCCGTTTTCTTTTACCTGTCTTTTGTCAACTTTGTTATAAAATGCTTCTTCAGTTAATTCGACGGGAGAATTGTCATTTCCAGTCCATTTCAGGCCTGCCGGGTGTCCAATGAATGCCCCTTTAGGAACATGCCATAAAGCACCACTTCCCACCCAATCGCCTTGATTGTCTGTGTAAAAAAGCTCTCCGTCTATCATTCCATAACCTGCCGGTGATCTCATGCCTGTTGCCCATGGTTCCATGGTTCCGTCCTTTTTTATGCGCATAGTCCAACCTCTCCATGGGACTCGACTTTCTCCACGCCACCATTCTCCATTTCCAAAAGCCACATTAGCTGTAACAAAAAATGAATTGTCCGGACCAATGACAGGTCCGAAAGAATATTCATGATAATGACTAGATAGAGGCCATGAGTAGATTGTCTTATATTCATCTGCGATATTATCGCCATCTGTATCCGTCAATTTAGTGAGTTCTCCTCTCTGCGCCGTATAAAGCGAACCTTCCAAATAGGCCAAACCTAACGGCTCATGCAATCCGCTTGCGAATAACTGAAATGAAGGTTTCGTTCCACCTTTTAGTGTAGGATTATTGATAATCCATACGTCTCCTCTTCTGGTAGCGATTGCTACTTTTCCATCTTGCAAGACCGAAACTCCTCCAGCTTCTATAAGAATACCTTCAGGTACAGGAACCGTTGTAATCCGATAATACTCAGATTCCCTATCCGCTATTTGGGCATTTACTAAATCAGACCAGTACATGATAAAAAAGACGGTGGTGATTATAATTTGAATTTTAGTGTTTTTCATCTTACCAAACGATTTCATATTTAACATTCAATCCATTGAGAGGTAAAACCAGCTCCGTTTTTCCCTTTATTGTTCTTTCAAATGGGACTTGATTTGATAGCATTTTCAAATAGTATTCTTGGTCATTAATCGCATAAGTCCCGTCTTCCATTTTGATGATTTTCCCTTCTGCTAATTTGAAATATAGACTGGATAAATTTTCACCCTTAAAAGACAAGGTTTGTATCCAGTAATGGGATGCTGGATTAGGTTCAACCTTTGACTCTACTTTAATACCATTTAGTGTGTACTTGAAAATCGGTAGCCCATTTTGAGGATCGATTGAATAACCCTCTTGCTGGATAGATGCATTGTCATATTTTGGAAATGGGACATATCTAGTCTCTAACTTTGCGAAAGGCTGGTCTAAAAATGTCCATGTAACTGCTCCATTAGGTTTAAACGATCCATTTCCTCTACTATTCCACATAGGAGTAGCATCCACAAAGTCACCTCTCCATACACCAATAATATTACTTGTCTGTAGATTATATATGCAATTGATTTTATCAGGATGACCTATGCCTATGGTGTGAGAAAGCTTGGGGTCTTGATTTTTGAAATGTGTGAATGCACGAAGCAATTTAGGTTCTTGATCTGGATTGATTAGAATTGAGGATTTGAGTCCAACGGTTTCAGGGTAAGAATCATAATGATGAAATCTTTTTCCTGAAGTAGAATTGGTTTGAACAAATAGGCCCAAACGAGGTTGACGCCAACCTGCACTTTTAATATTGAGAAGTTGAAAATTATGCATTCCTTTTTCCAATTGAATTTCACCATTGACCTTGGAAGATGCGGCACTCGAATTAACCTCACAAATAGTTTGACCGTCAATTATTAATCTAAAACCACCTCCAAAACCTACAGAAAAATTATACAGATCACCTATAGGAACATTAATATTTCCTTCAAAAAGAATTCCATAATTGTCTTCGGCGGCAGTCAGTGAAATATCAATAAAATCAGATTTTCCAGAAGAAACAGGTTGATCTAATTTGACTTGTTCCAAGGATTTGAATTGTCCTTTATAGCTTTTGTAGGTTATACCTGAAAGCGTTACCTGCGAATCCTCTAACAATGTATATTCTATATTTTTAAATGCGACTTGGCCGTGGTCTCCTTGAATCATTAATGGGCCTTTTTCTACTTCGTTATTTTCAATTGGACCACCTGTAGGAAGTGCCACTTCAACATTTCGATGGATTGCTACTCCGTTTAACTCAACCAATTCAAACATGGCATTCTTGATTTTTGTACTATCACTGTCAAATTTTGGAGCTTTGAATCTAATTTTCATATGTTGCCAAAGCCCTGGTGCTTTTGAGGCATTGCTGGTAGGAGGGATGCCAATTAATTTTTTACCAGGCGCAGTATCCCAATTTCTATAGATTCCTCCCATATCAGAGTACTTAGGTTTTTTTACTCCCCAACTGTCATATAGTTGAACTTCATATCGGCCCTGTAGGTAAATGCCCGAATTTGATCCTTTGGGTAACATGACATCAAACTCAAGCATAATATCTCCATGTTCCCAAGTTGTAATTAGGTTGTCATTTTTTTGTTGATTGCCTCTGTTTAATAGAATGCCTGTTCCAGATTCAAATTTTACAGCTTGAGGTGGTTCTTCTTTGCTTTTCTTTTTCTTCTTTTTATCATCTATTACTTCTAATTGTGGATTGTCAGTGATGTTTCGATCCATAATGACCGTACCGACTATTTGCCAATTTCCAGCCTGAGAATTGAAATTGGTCAGGTCTTCAAGCGGTAAATTGGTTTGTGCGAAACTACTTACTATTGTAAAGGCTGCCAGAAGCAGAAATAGGTATTTCATTTTGTGTTAGTTAATTCGAAAAACAACATGCTTAGCAATGAAGGCGTAAAAGTTTAAGTTATGAAGATAAGCTACCTACTCCAATTTGTTGCAAAAATTCAGACCAATGAATTAAAAAAAAAGCATAAAAAAACCATCTCGATTAATCGAGATGGTTCTGATATATTATAGAATCCTAAATGGACTAGGTCGCTTGATTACATCATGCCACCCATGCCACCTCCACCCATTGGAGGCATAGCAGGTGCAGCTCCTTCAACCTCTGGCTGATCAGCTACAGCTGCTTCAGTTGTTAAAAGAAGAGAAGCTATTGACGCTGCATTTTCTAATGCCAATCGAGTCACTTTTGTAGGATCAATGATCCCTGCTTTGAACATAGCTTCATAAGTATCAGTCGCTGCATTGTATCCAAAGTCTGCTTTTCCTTCTGCAACTTTGTTTACAACAACAGAACCTTCACCACCTGCATTTGCAACGATAGTCCTTAAAGGAGCAGTGATTGCAGTTCTGACGATATTCACACCAGTATTCTGATCATCGTTATCAAAAGACAAGCTGTCCAAAGACTTGACAGCTCTAATCAATGCAACTCCACCACCAGCTACAATACCTTCTTGTACAGCAGCTCTTGTAGCGTGCAATGCATCATCAACTCTGTCTTTCTTTTCTTTCATTTCTACTTCAGTAGCAGCACCAATGTAAAGAATTGCTACACCGCCAGACAACTTAGCCAAACGTTCTTGTAATTTTTCTTTATCATAGTCGGAAGTAGTATTATCGATTTGCTGCTTTATTTGATTTACTCTTGCTTCGATGTTTTTTGAATCACCAGCTCCATTGACAATAACTGTGTTGTCTTTATCAATGTTGATTTTGTCAGCACTACCTAAATGGTCTAAAGTAGCATTTTCCAACTTGTATCCACCATCTTCAGAAATGACAGTTCCTCCAGTCAATACAGCGATATCCTCAAGCATAGCTTTTCTTCTATCACCAAATCCAGGTGCTTTAACAGCAGCGATTTTTAACGACCCTCTGATTTTGTTTACCACCAAAGTAGCCAATGCTTCACCATCAACATCTTCAGAAATAATCAATAATGGTCTGCCTGTTTGAGATGAAGCTTCTAGTACAGGAAGGATTTCTTTCATCGTGGAGATCTTTTTGTCATAGATCAAAATGTAAGGATTTTCCAACTCTGCTTCCATTTTTTCTGTGTTAGTCACAAAGTATGGAGAAAGATAACCTCTATCAAATTGCATCCCTTCTACTGTTTTTACTTCAGTTTCAGTTCCTTTTGCCTCTTCAACAGTAATTACACCATCTCTACCTACTTTATCCATTGCATTTGAAATCATTGAACCGATTTCAGAATCGTTGTTCGCAGACACGGTAGCAACTTGAGTAACCTCAGCAGAATCCCTTAGCGTTTTAGATTGCTTTTGAAGATCCGCAACAACAGTTGATACTGCTTTGTCAATTCCTCTTTTGATGTCCATTGGATTTGCTCCTGCAGCGACACTTTTAATACCATTAGCGAAAATAGCTTGTGTAAGTACTGTTGCCGTTGTTGTTCCATCGCCTGCATCATCAGCAGTTTTAGAAGCAACCTCTTTAACTAACTGAGCACCCATATTTTCTAAAGGCTCACTTAATTCGATTTCTTTTGCTACTGAAACTCCATCTTTAGTTACTGTTGGAGCACCAAATTTCTTATCGAGGATAACGTTTCTTCCTTTCGGTCCTAATGTCACCTTTACAGCATCAGCAAGTAGATCGACACCTTTTTTTAGGCCGTCTCTAGCATCTGAGCTAAACAATATATCTTTTGCCATTTTATTAATTTTTTAAGTCTTTTTAAAATTGATTTAGATGATACCGAAGATGTCAGAGTTTCTCATGATCAAGTATTCCTTGCCATCGAACGTAATTTCAGTACCTGAATACTTACCATAAAGTACTTTGTCACCTACTTTGACCGTAACAGGTTTATCACTTGTTCCGTCACCGGCGGCTACTACAGTACCTTCTTGTGGTTTTTCTTTAGCAGTATCAGGAATGATGATTCCAGAGGCTGTTGTAGTTTCTGCAGCTGCAGCTTCTACCAAAACTCTATCTTCATTAGGTTTGAAGTTAACTTTTGACATTTTATCTAAGATTTATGTTTTTTAAAATAATATCCAATGGACACTTAGCATTTAATGTGCCAAGTGTAGAATGTAGCTTTATACTGCTATCTTGTCAGACAAATTGACAATTTTATATTCGATCCTCAATATTACCTGACAATATTTCACAACTTTTTTTATTAAAAAAGCAATAAAAAAAGGCCCCATTCAAATTATGAAAGGGGCCTTGATTTTTTTTCGAAGATCTTATTCTTCTGTTGTTTCTTCTTCTTGGTCTTCATCAGCACTTTCGGTACCTGGTAATGGAGGCGTATCGAGTGCAGGAGAAACAACTTTTTCTTGTGCACTTTCCACATTTGGACTTGTAAATCCAGCTCCTGAGTCATTTGAAATTAAAAACTTAGTAGATAAAGTCAATGCAATAAGGCCAATTGCCAATCCCCATGTGATTTTTTCTAAAAGGTCTCCTGTTTTCTTGACGCCCATGATTTGAGAAGTGCCTGCACCACCGAACTGACTTGATAAACCACCACCTTTAGAATTTTGTGCTAAAATCACCAATACAAGTAGTACAGCTACTATAACGATGAAAACTATTACTGTTGCAAACATTTATATTTTCTTTAATTTCTCAATTTGAGACGCAAAGTAAGACTTTTTTTTAGGATTTTTCAAAATTAATTTTTGATACATCTCTATTGCTTTTTCTGACTTCCCTTGCTGGCTAAGAATTGCTGCTAGGTTTTCAGTGACAATGTCTTCAGGAATCGTTGCATAGTGAACAGAGAGGTCTTCGATCTGTTCAAATTCTGTAGGGTTCTTTGTTACCTTTATAGAAGGGTCAGCAGAAATAAAGGAGTCAATAATATTGATTTGTTCCTTGAGCGTAACCTTATCCTTAATTTTTACTTTTTTGGTTTTTTTTTTACTTCGTCTTTAGACTTGATGGCTGCTTTTTTTGTTGTGGCTTTAGGAGTTTTAGCTTTTTTAGCAGCAGGTTTTTTTTCTTTTGGAGCTGCTTTCTTCTCCTTATCTACTTTCTTCGGGGTTGTTGCCTTTGCTGTTTTTTTCTTAGGTGTTGCTTTTTTTGCATCGCTTTTCTTTACGGAACTCTTTTTTGGTGCCGCTTCTTTTTTCGACTTAGCCGTTTTTGTAGTGTTTGGTTTAACTACCTCCGAAGTAGGTTCTTCTGCTTTTTTCTTTTTAGAAGCTGATTTCTTTGGCTTAGTGAACTTTATGGGTCTCTTGAGAACAGAAAGTCTAAATTTCTTGTTCTTTAGTCCTTGTCTGGATTGTTTTTTAAGCTCTTCTTTTTGGTGTTCAATTTCGCTCAATTCTGCTTCTGAATCTGCAGCACTAACTTTTGATTCAATGGGTTCATTTGGTTGAAGGTCTTCTTCATCAATTTTTTGTATTTCCCCTTTGTTTTTTATTGAATCAGCTTCTTCGATTTTAGCATCTCGTGGTGTATCATCCTCTGATTCAGGAATAATTATTTCCTCTACATCTTCATGGCCATCAACGATTTCCAATTCTGATTCTGTTGGAATGGGTTCCGTGACCTCAGAAGGTTCTATTTTATCAGAGACAACTTCTTCACTTTTAGCATCTTCCTTGGGGCTTAAATCTTCAATGGTAATTTCGTCTAAAGCCTCAATGAGTGGTCCTTCTTTTTGTTTTTCCTTTGCTTCTTCAGCTATGATTTCAGCTTCTGTTTCATCGACAATAGCAGAAAGTTCTTCTGATGAAATTAAATCAGATAAATCCGTCTTTTTGGATGCATCTGAGTTGGGTAACGGTTCTGGTTCAGTCTCAGGCAGTGATTCTGGTTCTGGTATTTTTGTTCCAAAACTATAGACAGATCCTTCTGGTACCTCATCTATAACATCATCATTTCCATCTTCTTTTTCAGAAGTTGAATCTGAATCAGGAAGAGGCTTTCCAAGAATTGCTTTTTCAATTGCCTGGTCAGCTTCGGTTTCCTCAGCTTTGACTTCATCAGCAACTTGATTTTTTAGAAGTTCTACAGGATCAGGGTCTTGTGCTGAATCAATCTGCTCAATATTGTCTTTAGGAGCAGGAGAGGAGGTCGTATCTGCTTTTTCTACTTCTTCTATTACGATGTCCTGAGGGTGCTCTTTTTCATATTCTAAATACTCCTCACGGTGTATTTTCCACTGTTCCAGGTTTTCGTAGATTTCTTTGATTAATTCATCCTGCCCTCCTTTTGATACGTCTTGTGTGCCAGTATTGCCCTTGATCCCTTTATCGACATTAGAGATTTTTGAAGTTTGAGTGACTTCTGGACTAGGTTTTAAAGGCTTTTTCTTATTGACAGCGGTTAAGTACCCTTTGAAAACATCTCGATTCGTAGCATACAACGCTGCTCGTTGTGTGATTCTAGGTGCAGCTTTTTGCTTCAGGATTCTACACCCCTTGGCCATTACAGTATAAGCGCTTTGAAAATACGGTGCCTCGTTAATGACTTTTTGCAATTCTGCAAGGTCACTCACTGACATTTCTTCAGGCGTTTTTATAAACTCAACGAACTTCTTTTTATTCAAACCAGATTAGTTTTAAGCAAGGCTCTAAAGTTAACAAAAATTACCAATTAGCAACAGAACTGTTGAATATATCAAGAACGATTTGCTCGAAGATTTCATCAACAAATTCTTCTTCATTGGCAGAAAGGTCTTGAGTGTTTTGGTCAAAATCTTTGAAAAAGGAGAATTGACGATCAAAATCAAATTGATCATCGTTAATGTTGATATAAGAAGCACTGACAAAAATTGTGATTCTGGTTAAACTGGCAAGGTCGATTCCATTTTGAGAATCAGAAGCAGAAACTGCAACAGGCGTTAAGGTATAATTCTCTATACTTCCTTCAAATTGCAAGTCACCTTCCTGATCTACTAATATGAGGTTTGTGTTTTGTAGAAAATAATCTTTCATTTTCTCCGTAAAATCAATACTCATATTTGACGGGCCTAACGGTGAATTATTGAAAAACTGCTGAATTGAAATCGTTTTTACATCAGACGAAATAGAAGCCCCTGTAAACGAATAAACACCACATGAAACGTTCATAAGGCCAAACAATGCAATGATCAATATATTATTCTTCCAGGTCATAATATTTTATTTTACGGTAAAGTGTCCTTTCAGATATACCAAGGTCTTGAGCGGCATATTTTCGTTTGTTTTTATTTTTCCTTAATGCTTTTATGATGAGTTCTTTTTCTTTTTTCTCTATAGATAAAGAGTCATCTTCTTCGGTTTCATGAGTTATATCTTCAATGCGGTCAAGACTAATCGTAGGTATATTCTCAACATTTGGCTCAATAATATTAGGCTCGGCGACAGCTTCAGGTCTTTCAAAACTATCTTCGTTGGCGATATCTAAATTTTTGAACAGTCCTGGGTTTTGACTTAAAATCTCATCAGGGTTTCCATTTTTGTCTATTAACTCTAGGACCAATTTTTTTAGGTCATTCATATCTCCCTTCATGTCGAAGAGGATTTTGTATAATAAATCTCTTTCGGAATAATTTTCAGAAGACTGCCCATTCGTTTTATCGATTAGTGCAGGTAATAAGTTTTGATCACTCGGGATATATTTTTTGAGTTTTTCAGCATCTATGGTTCTTTCTATTTCCAGAACTGATATTTGCTCAACCAAGTTTTTCAATTGACGGATGTTACCTGGAAATCTAAACTTCAATAGCAACTCTTTAGCATCTTCTGTTAGTTTGATAGAGTCAACTCGATATTGTTCGCTAAAGTCGTAGGCAAATTTTCTAAATAATAGATCTATATCTGAACCACGTTCTCTTAAAGCAGGGACATAGATTGGGACTGTGTTTAATCTATAATATAGATCTTCTCTAAACTTCTTATTATGAACTGCATCTATGAGTTTGACATTTGTAGCTGCAATGACACGAACATTACATTTTAATACTTTCGAAGATCCGACTTTAATAAATTCTCCATTTTCTAGCACTCGAAGTAATCGGGCCTGCGTGCTAAGTGGCATTTCACCAATTTCGTCAAGAAAAATTGTTCCCCCATCTGTAACTTCAAAATACCCTTTTCTTGCTTCGTGAGCTCCAGTAAACGAACCTTTTTCATGACCAAAAAGTTCTGAGTCAATGGTCCCCTCAGGAATAGCTCCACAGTTAATAGCGATGAATTGTCCGTGTTTTCTTTTGCTTAGTGAGTGTATAATTTTCGAAAAGGATTCTTTTCCACTTCCACTTTCTCCAGTAATTAAAACACTCATGTCAGTACCCGCAACTTGCGCTGCCACATTGATCGCTTGATTCAGAAGAGCAGAATTACCTACTATACCGAATCGCTGTTTGATGGATTGAATTTCTGATTCTTTCAAAAGTTAATGATGTTTATACAAGTTTACCAAAAAGAGTAGCTGAATTACAATCTTCAACATGTACCTGCACGTATTGCCCTTTTAGATCCTTATTGGTGTCGAATATAATCACTTTATTAGCTGAATTCCGACCTTGCTGCTGTTGGTTGGACCTTTTAGAAAAACCTTCAACCAGTACTTCATATGTCTTTCCAATCGTTAACTTGTTTCTCTCCAAAGAACTAGCCCTTTGTAAATCAATGATTTCCGTCAGTCTTTTTTTCTTGATGTCCATAGGAATGTCATCGTCATACTTTTTTTCTGCTAAAGTGCCAGGTCTTTCAGAATAGAAAAACATATACGAAAAGTCATAGTTGACATATCTCATTAAAGAGAGAGTGTCTTGATGCTCTTCCTCAGTTTCTGTGCAAAAACCAGTAATCATATCACTTGAAATGCCACATTCTTCACCTAAAACTTCTTTGATTCTATCCACTTTACCTATGTACCAATCTCGATCGTAGGTTCTGTTCATGAGTTCTAACACTCTGCTGTTTCCACTTTGTGCAGGAAGGTGAATGTATTTACAGACATTGTCATATTTTTTCATTGCGTATAGGACGTCATCAGTGATGTCTTTTGGATGGGATGTAGAAAATCGTACGCGCAGTAAAGGATTTACCTTAGCGACCATTTCAAGTAAATCAGCAAAATTGACAATTTTATCTTGTCCAGATTTTTCTAATTTTCTCTTGTTATTCTCTTCTTCCGACCATTTATAAGAATCAACATTTTGACCTAAGAGTGTAACTTCTCGATATCCATTATCAAATAAATCTTGGGCTTCTTTCACTATCGAATATGGATCTCGACTTCTTTCACGACCTCTAGTAAACGGAACCACACAGAATGAACACATGTTATCGCAACCTCGCATTATTGAAATAAAGGCAGTGATACCATTACTATTTAATCTTACAGGACTGATGTCTGAATATGTCTCTTCTCTTGAAAGAAAAGTGTTGACTGCTTTTTGGCCTGTTTCAACTTCTTCTAAAAGATTCGGCAGATCCCTGTAGGCATCCGGACCTACGACCAGGTCAACAATTTTTTCCTCTTCTAATAACTGAGATTTGAGTCTTTCTGCCATACAACCTAAGATTCCCACTACCATTTCAGGTTTGTCCTTTTTGGACTTATTTATGACTTTTAAGCGATTGCGGACCGTCTGCTCTGCTTTTTCTCGAATAGAGCACGTATTTAAAAACGTAACATCCGCATCTTCTATAGAAGAAGTCGTCGTAAAACCTTGCTCTTTCATGATAGAAGATACGATCTCACTGTCGGAAAAATTCATTTGACAGCCATAGCTTTCAATGTACAGCTTTTTCGTCCCTACAATCTTCTCTTCTTTGGTAATCTGTACCGCTTGATTGTCGGCATCCGATCTATCCAATATGTCTATATCTGTGATTAACTCTTTCACCTTTGAAATTTTGTAAACGCAAAGATAGAAAAATGAGACATATTGTCAGGTTGTCAGAAATAATTTGCACAAAGAAAATTGCGTTAGTCATAAAGAGACATTTCTAAATGCTCATTTTAAACCAATCTAATTGGATAAATTTGTACCTTCTATGAATCGGAATTTTTCAGATAAACTATTGATGAAGGTATTAAAGGCAGTTGCTTTGGTTTCTATTTTTTCACTTTTAAAGTTTTCGGCTTACAGTCAACCTTTAAATGGACAAAGAGTTTATGTGAAATTTAAAAAATCAGAAGGCCAAACATTTGAAAAAAATAACATTCTTACCGTAGAGATGATACAATCCTTCACAGAAGTTAAGAATGTGAAAAGGATAAGTAGTCATCAAAAAAGTGCAAATGCTAGAATAAAAAGAAAAGAGAGTAAATTCTTGGAGCGGATTCATTCAATTGAAATAGACAATGGAAAAGACGCAAATAGGATAATCCAGGAATGGAGAGAATTTGACAATGTAGAAGAAGTAGTACTCGAGCCAAATGTGCATATATTATACGTGCCGAATGATCCGGATATTGATCTGCAAAATCAATTAGCGATCATTCAAGCATTTGAAGCTTGGGATGTAACGAAAGGGAGTGAAGAAGTCATAATTGGGATCAGTGATACTGGTGTTGATTACAATCATGAAGATCTTCAGAATAATAGACATTTCAATATTTTTGATCCTGTCAATGGAATCGATGATGATGGGAATGGTTATATAGATGACTACATAGGTATTGACATTGCCGATGATGATAGTGATCCTATTTCAGATTTGACTAATTCAGACGATAGACCTCATGGAAGTCGTGTTGCGGGCATAGCTAGTGGTTCGGTAGACAATTCTATTGGTATTGCAGGCGTGGGGTTTAATACGAAATATTTTCCTATCAAAGTTTTTCGTTCGGAGGACGGAATATCAAATGGGGCATATGAATCCATTGTTTATGCTGCCGATTTAGGTCTGGATGTGATCAACTTATCTTGGGGAGCTGACGCTGCTGAACCGTCCAGTATTTTACAGGATATTATAGACTATGCGGTTTTAGAAAAAGATTTGGTTGTAATAGCTGCCGCTGGTAATACCAATGCTGAACTTAACTTTTACCCAGCAAGTTTCAATCATGTATTATCGGTTGGGGCAACTAATGCAAGTGATGAAAAGGCGGGTTTCGCGACGTTTAGTTATAATATAGATTTAACAGCTCCTGGACAAAGCATCTATTCCACCGTTGTTGATGATGGGTATGGAAGCGATTCTGGCACATCATATTCATCTCCTATGGTAGCAGGAACGGCAGCATTAGTGAGAGATGTCTTCCCACATCTGGATGCGGTTCAAGTTATGGAACAAATAAGAATGACCTCAGATGATGTTTATCATGTTGGGTCCAATTCAAATTATGTAGGCATGTTAGGAAAAGGAAGGCTAAACGTTCATCGTGCTGTTATAGAAGAAAACGTCGCATCACTACGGATGTCTGATTTCTCATATAGCAGTTCATTTCAGGAGAGTCTGTTTTTCGGTGATACGGTAACAATTAATCTTCGTTTTGTAAATATTTTGAGAGATTTGGACGGCGCTCAAGTTCAAATCGGATCGAGCTCACCCTATGTGGAAATTCTCAATGACCAGTTATTGTTGGGTGCGCTAGCTACCTATGATACTACATCCTCAACATCTATCAAGGTATTGTTGTCGGAAAACACGCCAGCCTCGGAACGTATAATTTTTAGGATGGATTATACTGATATACAAGGTTATGCAGATTTTCAATACTTCGAGTTTACAACTGCGTCCAACGAAATTCTTATTGACAATGGTGTTATAGAAACAACTGTAACATCTCATGGTGATTTAGGATTGAAAAAAGGATTAAGTTATCAAGGAGAATCAATTGCCAGTATGATGGGTTTTATGATTGGAAATCATGCTGATTCAATTTCCGACAATATGATTCAGGATTATATCAACTTTGTTAAAAGTGCAGATTTTGAGGAATCGACTCAAATAAAGAAATACAAGCAGGACTCTATCGATCAGTATGTAAGGAATATTTTCTCAGATGAAGCTGCAGAAAACACGAATGGATATTTAATAGAGCAAGAGTTTCTTATATGGGAGGATTCTGAAAATATTGATTTTTTGATTTCCGAGTATTACATTACAAATACAACATCCGAAGATCGGTTTGATTTAAAAGTTGGTTTGTTTGTCGATTTTGGACTGGAAGATACCACCAAGAATTTCATTCGTTGGGATCTAGCGAATGAGATAGGATATGCTGAAAGCAATGTTGAAAATGCCTTAATGGCTGGCGTAGTTCTTCTTTCCGATCATGATGCTATTGTGCACGCAATTGATCTTTTTGATGAAAACCAAACTCCAATAGACTTTGATGGTTCATTTTCGGAATCAGATAAATACAGTTTATTAAATATAGAGAAGATAGAAGCAGGAGGCCTTGAAGGTTATGATGTGGCGATGACATTGGCTGCAAATATTGGAACTTTAGAAGGGAAGGCATCTACCAAAGTAGCTTTTGCTTACGTTTTTGGAAATAATCTAAATGAGCTTATTGGACAGGCTGAGAATGCTAAAATAAAGTATGAGTCTTTTCTTGAAACGCCAAGTGTTAATTGGGAGGTATCATCTTGTCACAATGTTACGATAGCCTTGGGCAATGAAGATGCGGTTGCTCTTTACACTGATCCATTAGGTTTGGAATTAATTGATACAGGGTTGGACTTATCCATTCCTGGATTTTCAGAGGACAGTTCATTTTATTATCAAGAATTGATTGAAGGTTATTCTTCAGATATATATCGATTGAATGTTAGAATTGCTAATCCTCAAATTGAGTTTAGAACGGACCCTGAAGTGCTGTATTTGGGTGATATTCCAGGTAATCGAGTTCAATTTATTGATGAAAGCTTAGGAGCTTTAGAATGGTCATGGATTTTTGACAATGGCAATTTTTCTTCATTAAAAAATCCCAAGACTTCTTTCAATACCGTTGGTAGCTACAACATTGAATTGTCAATTGTTACGACAGTAGGGTGTGAAGATAGCGATTCCAAAACGTTTGAAGTGAAGGAAAGAGGTGAAGCTCCTATTATTGAAGATCAATTAATTTGCTCTGGTGAAACAGCCACTATTACAGCTTCTAATTCTACAAGCTTAAACTTTTATGAAAATGACAATGATATTGAACCATTTCATTCAGGAGATAGCTGGACCACAGAAGTTATGGTGTCAACTCAAACTTTCTATGTTTCTTCAATAGAAGGGGCAGAAGAAAGTGTCAAAGTGCCTGTCCTTGTAGAAGTTGACGGAATTCTTGCAGATTTTGAATATGCTCAAGATACATTGGAATTTTCCTCTAGTGAATTGATGTCCATCAATGACCAAAGTGATCAAGCGATAGAGATTTCTTGGTTTGTTAATGATAATTCCGAAGGTTCTGATTCCAGTTGGTTGTTGGATTATTCTGCATTATCAGAAATCAACATAAAGCAAATAGTCACAAGTCAAATAGGCTGTATTGATAGCTTGATCGTGAATGTTCCAATTGTGAAAAGTACCAAACCTGGAATTTCAGATGAGCTTATTTGCATTTGGGAAGATGTATTAATTGTCCCAGGTTTTGGCGAAAAGTTTGTTTTTTATTCTGACGAAGCGCAAACCAATATCATCGGTAAAGGAAAAACAGTTTTTGTTGAATCAATTCTTGGAGACACTACTTTTTATATAACTAACATTACAGATTATATAGAAAGTGATCCAGTAGCATTCAACATACAAACGATTGGCCATGACCCCATCATAATGGCCAGTCCTGATAGTTTAGTCCTTTCAGTTTCTAAGATTGCTCAATTTTTCATCGAAGAAAATGATGTTGAAATTTTCAATTGGTACCTGAATGACATGTTTGTGGAAACTGCGCGATCTCCGACATTAACTTTTGACACCTTGGGTAATTATGATGTCAAGTTGATTTCAACTCATGAAATGGGATGTCAAGACACTTCTTATATGAACTTTGTAGTCTATGAAGTTTTGAATGCTAAAGAAAATAGAGAAAATCTAAACATTTATCCAATTCCAGCTTTGAATAATATTATGTTGAGTGGGATATCTGCACAATCAATATCAAACTTGAAACTATTCAATATTTCAGGGCAAGAGTTTTTCATCGAAAAAGCTGTTCAGCAAGATGAAATCATAATTTCATTGTCAACCCTGTTACCAGGTATGTATATTATTTCCGGTGAGAATAATGGTGTATTCTTTAAACAGAAATTTGTTAAGGAATAATTTTTTTAAACCTTGATTAAACCTTTCTTCATTGCGCTTGTCAAAGCAGCAAATAATTCAATAAATGTTAAAACTAAACTAAGGTAACAATGAAAAAATTATTTGGAATTTATATTGGAATCGCAGCGGCCATAGCGGCATTGGTTTCTTGTAGTGAAGAAAACCCGATTGCAGATGTAGCGATTTTTGAAGATGATATTAGTTCAGCAGCAACCATTGATGTTTTATTTGAAGACATTGATGATGCAATAGATTATAGTGTCGAGCAATCAGGGACAGCAGCAATGAAGACTGCAATGCAAGGGGGACCTGGTCGTTATTCTGACTGTGCAACTATTACTTTGGATGAAACGACCAACACAAAAACGGTAGATTTTGGTGAAGAAGGTTGTGAGGGTCGAGATGGACGTATAAGAAAAGGAAAGATTCATTTTGTCCACACAGGAGAAAGAGGGCTGCCAGGTGATACTAAAGTGATAACTTTTGAAGGTTTCTCTGTTGACACAATAGGAATAGAAGGTGTTCGAACTATCATAAATAGTTCTGAAGCTGAAAGCTCTACCAAAATATTGTCTATTACGCTTGTAGGAGGAAAAATTACTTTCCCTGATGAAACTTTTGTTACTAGAGATGAAGAGAAGACAAAAACTAAGTTTTTTGATGAGACCAGTTCACTGATTGAAAAAACAGTTTATGGAACGGCAACAGGTGTGAACAAAGATGGTCTGACGTATACACATTCTATAGATGAATCAACACCAAAATTATATACGACAGCTTGTAGAGAACTTTCGAAAGTAGCAGCGGTCTCTGGAGTGCAACTAATTCAAGTAGAAGGTGAAAGTGATAAGACCATAGATTTTGGAGATGGTACTTGTGATAACATTGTAACGGTTACGCAAGATGGTGTTTCAACTGAGGTTGAAATTGATCCAAGACAAAGAAGAAGAAGACATCAACGACCTGCTCGTTAATAAGGATTAGAATTTGGTTAAAATAAAGTAGATTGATAAACCCCGGGTGTCTTGTTGCATCTGGGGTTTTATTTTTGCATAAAACTCTTTCATAGAATTGACCGTTAATAAATCTTTCATTTTTTCTTTGAAGCCAAACAGTTAATATTGCCTCAAAATGAAATTATCCATGGTCAATAACTCTATTAAGTTACTCTTTACGGTTGTCATACTTTTTTCTTTAAATGTCAACGCTCAACAACCTAAGAAACCCAATGCAGCTGAAATTCAGATGATGTTGGAAAAGTTGAATATACTTGGTTCGGCGCTTTATGTAGCAGCTCATCCCGATGATGAGAACACAAGGATGATTACTTACCTTTCTAATGAAAAGCATTTTAACACGGCATATCTATCAGCAACCAGAGGAGATGGTGGGCAAAATTTGATTGGCCCTGAGATGCGTGAATTGCTTGGGATTATTAGAACACAAGAGTTGCTCGCTGCACGTAGAACTGATGGGGGTAAACAATATTTCAGTAGAGCCAATGATTTCGGATATTCTAAGAACCCCGATGAGACATTGGAAATGTGGAATAAAGAAGAAGTATTAGCAGACTTCGTTAGGGCATTTCGTAAACATAAACCGGATATTGTCATCACTAGATTCCCCGAAGATGGAGGAGGTGGTCACGGTCATCATACTGCTTCCGCTATTTTAGCTGGTGAGGCTTTTAAACTAGCTTCAGACAAAAAAGCATACCCTGCTACAGCGGAGAAGTATGGAACATGGAGTCCAAAAGCTTTGTTTTTTAATACGCACCCTTGGTTTTTTAGTCGAAGGGGAATTGAAATGGACACTGCTCAATTTCTAACAGTTGATTTAGGTACTTACAATCCTTTGCTTGGAAAGTCTTATTCTGAGATTGCTGCTGAAAGTCGAAGCATGCACAAAAGTCAAGGTTTTGGTGCAACTGGCTCTCGTGGAACTTCAATTGAGTATTTCGAATTTAAGTATGGGGAAAAACCTGAATCTGATTTATTTGAAGGAATTGATACCTCCTGGAATCGCGTAAAGGGTGGCAAGAAGGTCGCTACACACGTTGAAAATGCGATGATGAATTTCGATCCAAGAAACCCATCTATTATTATTGATGATCTAATCCTTGCCTATAATGAGCTGGAAAAAGTTAAGGATGAATATTGGAAAAATATTAAGCAGCAAGAAATCAAAGATTTGATCAAAGCAAGCGCCGGATTGTATCTGGAAATCAAAGCAGATCAGTATGCTTATAGTCCTGGAGATTCCATTCAACTTAGTATTGAGGCAATCAACCGTTCGAGTGTCGATATGAAATTATCAGCAATTGATATCAAAGGGTTGCAGAGTTTTCAGATAGGACAAAACCTTTATAATAATCGACCATATAATTCAGACAAGCTTTACAAACTTAAAGATGACTTGAAATATTCGGATCCCTACTGGCTGATTGAAGAGGGGTCACTAGGGATGTATAAAGTTGAGGATGATGACTTGATAGGGACTCCTGAAAATGCTCCTGCCTTGCAAGCAGTTGTTTCTATACAAATTGGTGATACTTACTTGGATTATAACTTGCCAGTGGTTTATAAGGAAAATGGACCAGTAAGAGGAGAAATATACAGACCTATTGAAATAACACCACCTGTGTTCGTAAACATCTCAGAAGGAGTTTATGTATTTGGAAATGGAGGAGAAAAACAAGTAGAGGTTAAAGTGGTAGCTGGTAAAAATGATATTAAGGGTTCAATAAGCTTGAATGCTCCTGAAGGATGGAGCATTGTACCGCAGCAAGCTGATTTTGAACTCAAGTTTAAAGAGCAAGAACGTTTTTTAACTTTCACAATCTCTCCACCAAAAAATCAATCGGAAGGAGAGCTAAAAGCTGTTGCGATGATTGATGGAAAAAGTTATAACCAAGGTTTAGTTAGAATAGAATACGATCATATTCCTATCCAAACATTATTTCCTGAAGCGAAAGCAAAAATTGTAAAGATTGATTTGGTAAAAAAAGGTGAAAATATAGGGTACATTCAAGGAGCTGGGGATGCAATTCCTGCAAGCCTTACTCAAGTAGGGTATCAGGTTTCTGAATTGTCGGAAGATCAGATCACTATGGAGAATTTAAAAAGTTTGGATGCTGTAATTCTAGGAGTAAGAGCTTTTAACACGAATGATCGATTGAAATTTCAGAAAGAAGAATTGTTTAAATATGTTAAAGGTGGTGGTACCGTTATTGTCCAGTACAATACTTCCCGAGGGTTGATCACACCAGATATTGGACCTTATGATATCAAACTTTCGAGAGATCGAGTATCTGTTGAAGAAGCAGAAGTGAGATTTTTGAAGCCTGAGCATCCGATCTTGAATACTCCTAATAAGATCACTCAAGCTGATTTTGACAATTGGGTTCAAGAACGCGGTTTGTATTTCCCCAATGAATGGGATGAAAATTATGATGCTATTCTTTCTTCCAATGATCCTGGTGAAGAGCCGAGAAATGGCGGATTATTGGTAGCTAAATATGGAGAAGGGTATTATGTATACACTGGTTATTCGTGGTTCAGAGAATTGCCTGCAGGAGTACCTGGAGCTTATCGGATATTTACAAACATGATTTCAATAGGCAAATAAATTTAAAAATATAGAACAGACGCTTTGAACTCAGAAGACAAACCCCCATTCTTCAAATCCTGGAAAGGTATGTATTGGTTTGTAGCCGGTAATCTAGTAGCCATTATTGCTTTGTTGTACTGGTTTAGTTGTTCCTATTCATGAGCACGATTGATTTAATAGTTTTATTTGGTACGCTGGCACTAATTGTTGGATATGGTGTTTACAAAACACTAGGAACCAATGACATGGAAGGCTATCTATTGGGAGGTAAAAGTCTTAAATGGGGAACAATTGGACTTTCTGTGATGGCGACTCAGGCCAGCGCCATAACTTTCATATCTACGCCAGGGCAAGGTTATGAGAGTGGAATGGCTTTTGTCCAGAACTATTTTGGTCTACCGATTGCACTGATCATCGTTGCGACAGTCTTCATTCCTATTTATTATAAATTGAAGGTATATACTGCTTACGAATACCTTGAAAAAAGATTTGATAATAAAACACGTTTGTTAGGGGCATTTTTGTTCTTAGTGCAAAGAGGTCTAGCAGCAGGAATTACCATTTACGCACCTGCCATAATTTTATCTACGATCCTAGATTGGAATTTGAGCTATACGATTTTAATGGTAGGTGTCCTGGTTATTATCTATACAGTGAGTGGAGGTACAAAAGCTGTTAGCATAACTCAAAAACAGCAAATGGGTGTAATATTGGTAGGAATGGTAATTGCATTTGGATATATCATTCATTATTTATCACCCTTTGTGACATTCGGTCAAGCTTTAGATGTTGCAGGAAATTTGGATAAACTGAATGCCGTTGATTTTTCATTTGATATTGAGAAAAGATATACGGTCTGGTCTGGAATTTTAGGTGGTTTATTTTTGGCATTGTCCTATTTCGGTACGGATCAGTCTCAGGTCCAACGTTACTTAGGAGGAAAGAATACAATGGAAAGTCGGATGGGATTGATGTTCAATGCGCTATTGAAAATTCCCATGCAATTTTTCATCTTATTGACAGGAGCCATGCTCTATGTATTTTTTATATTCTACAATCCTCCAGTTCATTTCAATCAATCATCTTTAGCGATTGTCGCTGAAGGAGAAGGAAAGTCTGCCCTAACTTCAATTGAAGAAAATCATGCACTGTGGGCAGAACAGAGGAAAGACTTCACTTTGGAATATTTGGAAGCTGTAGAATCAGGCAATGAGGCAGATATAAAGGTAGCGGATCAGAGATTGCAAATGTCTGTGGATAAAATAAATGAGTCTAGGGAGGAAGTTAAAGCATTAATTACTGCAACAGACTCAAATATAAAAACCAAGGATTCGGATTACGTTTTCTTGACTTTCATCCTGAATTACTTACCACAAGGGTTGGTCGGTTTGCTTATTGCTGTGATATTCTCTGCAGCCATGTCTTCTACTTCCGGAGAATTGAATGCTCTGGCATCAACTACAACAGTGGATTTCTATAAAAATATCATCAATAAAGATGCTACGGATTCTGATTACGTTGTAGTTTCCAAATGGCTCACATTTATTTGGGGGGGATTAGCCATTTCTTTTGCTTTCATGGCTCATCAGTCAGAAAATCTTATTGAAATGGTCAATATTTTAGGGTCGATTTTCTACGGTAATATCTTAGGTATTTTCCTCGTGGCTTTCTTTATAAAGTATGTGAAAGGTACTGCCGTGTTTTGGGCAGCCATACTTTCTCAAACTATTGTAATTGTCCTTTTCTTGACTACATCTATAGGTTATTTATGGTACAATTTGATAGGCTGTTTAGGAGTTGTTGTCATAAGTGGACTATTGCAAATATTGAATCAAAACAACTCATCGAAATTGTGACTTTTCCAGAATGGAATTCTCTGGATTGGAAGCATTTTTAGATGGAACATCCGGAACATTCTCTATAAATAATAATTCATTTTCAATTGAATAGTTAGATTCTTCCTTTTGTCCCTTTGCGACCATTATCATTGTAATGAACAAAATGGTTGTAATTAGAAAACGCAGCTTTGATTTATCCATCTCTTATCTGTTTATTATTATTCAAATAGAATGAATTTGTTAACAACAAAAAATGTCATTTGACAGGATAAAATGATCCATTACCCCAAAATGGAATTCATGATCTGTTCGGTTATTTCTTACTTCAGGTTCAATTGATTAAATTATACTTTCAACATCTGACTAAAAAAAAATATGTTCAAGAGTTATTTGCTCATCTGTTTTCGAAGTATCCAGAAGAATAAGGTTTTCTCATTTTTAAATATTGTTGGACTTGCAATTGGCATGGCGTCATGTCTTTTAATTTTCCAATATGTTTCTTTCGAATCGAGCTTTGATCAATTCCATTTAAAGAAGGATCAGGTATTTAGAATTGATACTAAACATTATAAGAATGAGGAGGAGAAGTATCATTCTAGTTATACTTCTTATAAGATGCCTACTACTTTAAAAGAGACAATAACAGGCGTAGCTAATTTTACACGTACACATTTACAATACTATGGTGCCGTAGTGACCTTTGATGGTGAGGGAGAAAATAGAAGACAGTTTTTTGAGGAAGACAAGCGTATTTATTTTGTTGATCAGGGTTTTTTTGAAATGTTTGATTATCCATTGATCAATGGAGAAAGATCTACCCTGTTGACAGAACCAAATTCAATTGTAATAACCAAGTCGATGGTGGACAAATATATGCCGAATGTACCCAATCCTATTGGTCAGTTTTTAAATATAGATGGAGGGTGGTATCCAGGGACTTACAAAATTACAGGTGTTCTTGAGGATCTTCCGGACAATTCAATCTTTTCGTTTGGGTTTCTTATGCCTGTACATGATTTATTAAAGAATGAACAATACACCAAAGACGATGGTTGGGGGTGGAACAACTTTGTCAGCTATGTTATGCTTGATGAGAATGCTACACTAGCTCAAGTAAGCGAACTATCTAAGAATCTATTAAATGATAGAAACAAAGAAGATTTTGAACAATCAAACAACCGATCTGATGTTGTTTATACATCATTAAATGATCTTCATTTACGTGACAAATCTGAGGAAAATACTGGAGGGATATCTGAACAAACACTTTTTTATTTTGGGCTTATAGCGATTTTCATAATCGGCATAGCGTGGCTCAATTTTATCAATCTTGCCACGGCACAATCTATGAAACGTGCAAAGGAAATCGGTATTAGAAAGGTCGCAGGGGCAGTTAGAAGACAGTTGATTTTCCAGTTTCTAATTGAATCGTTCGTTATAAACTTAATATCATTAGTGATTGCAGTTTGTTTGGCTTACATGTGTTTGCCAATATTAGGAAATGTTATTGACGCTGAATTGGTATTTGGAATAGGTATTAAAATAGAGCACTGGATATATTTTGGGCTTGCTTTTTTGATTGGAACGTTGTTGAGTGGGTTTTATCCGGCCTTAGTATTGTCAGGATACAGCCCCACTGCTGTGATCAAAGGCAGTTCACTTTCTAGACAAAGAAGGTTTGGAATGCGCCAAATTCTAGTCGTAGCTCAATTAGTTATTGGAGTATTCTTGATTTCAGGAACACTGGCCGTTTTTAAGCAACTGCAATTTATGAGAAATCAAGATTTAGGCATGAATGTCGATCAAGTTATGTCAATGAGAGGACCACGGGTTTATGATGACAAGAAACTTATTGATCAAAAAATGAAAACATTCAAACAGAAATTGAAAGCGATGCCGAATGTATCAGAAGTATCTACCTCTGATGCGATTCCTGGAGGGGATTACAATTGGGGAACTGGAATGACCAAAGATGGAGATGAAGATTCTGAAAGCCAATCTGTTAAAATGATGTGGGTGGATGAAAATTTTCATAATACATACGGTTTAGAATTATTGGCTGGAAGGTTTCATTCTAAAGATTTAAAGGGAGAAAAAGGACAAGTTGTAGTTAATGAGACATTATTGAAGAAATTTGCTTTAGGAACGCCTGAAGAGGCGATTGGAATAAACATGAAAGTCGGTGATAATTTATTTCCAATCATAGGTGTTTTGAAAGATTATCATTGGTATTCTTTAAAAGCAGAAAAAGAGCCAGTTCTATTAAACTTCACTGAATATGGAAGTAATATATCTGTCAAATTAACTTCAAGTGATATTCAAAATACCATGGCAGAAATCAAAGAAGAATATGAATCTCAATTCATAAATAATCCCTTTGATTATTATTTTATGGATAATTTTTTCAACCGTCAGTATAAAACGGATGAACAATTTGGTTACATATTTTCAGCCTTTTCGATGGTTGCTATTGTTATAGCTTGTTTAGGACTATTTGGATTGGCTTCTTTTACTTTGAACCTTAGAATTAAAGAGATAGGAATTAGAAAAGTTTTAGGAGCTTCACTCTATTCAATACTTACTATGATTTTTAAAGATTACTTAATTCTGATTCTTACAGCTGCTGGAATAGGTCTTCCATTGGTGTATTTAGCGATCAGTAGTTGGCTTGAAAGTTATGCATATAGAATAAGTATTTCTTACGAGCTGATACTTCTACCCATTGTTTTATTAATGTTTGTTACCGTTTTGACAATAGGTTTTCAATCTCTACGAGCTGCTATGACGAATCCTGCATCAAGCTTAAGAAGTGAATAATTGAATCAATGAAAACAGTCTTTAAAGGGAACTATATTATTGATTAAAAAAAGTATCAAATTTCCATAGGGTATTTGATCGTTGACGTTTCTTATATATGAAGTCGCACAAAAAAAGTGCAGACTATAAATTTTTAGTCAAGCATATTTCTTTTTACCGTGCATGCCGGAATAAGAAAATCACCTGACTTAGATTCTATGAACGAAAAGTCGAAAATTATGAAACGAATATTAATAACAATCGGAATGATTTTGGCTGCGGCCATAATTGTAAATGCACAAAGTACTGATGCCTTTTTGGAAATTAGTGGAAGAATAACAGATCAAAAAACGAAAAAAGTACTACCACAAAGTAGTGTTTATATTAAAGGAGGTGACATTGGGACTGTTGCCAACAATTCAGGTGAATTTATATTGAAGGTTCCGAAGGAGTTTGTGAAAGGTCAGCTTGTAGCTTCATCTGTAGGTTACGCCATTTTTGAGATCGACATGAGCAAAATAAGTGGAGATTTTATTGATATCGAACTTGTCCCTGTGGTTGTAATCATGGACGAAATTGTAGTTCGAGATGTTAATTCTATCTTGAACGAAGCACTCAAAAAGAAAAACGAGAACTACCCACTTGAATACCAAGTGATGACATCCTTCTTTAGAGAAACTGTTAGAAAGAACCGATCTTATATCGATGTGTCACAAGGAATCATCAGTGTAAACAAAAGTGCGTATGATACAAATTCTAAAGATCAAATGAATATTGTTAAAGGTAGTAGAGTCCAAAATTATAAGAAAGAAGATACTCTAGCTTTTAAAGTGATGGGAGGACCGAATACAATGCTCATGTTAGATGTGGTGAAAAATCCAGGGGTTGTTCTTCATAAAGATATTTTTTCCTATTACAAATATGAATTGAAAGATGTTAAAATGGTCAACAATAGAAGAACGTATGAAATCAGCTTTAAACCAAAGGCAATCTATGATTTTGTACTCTATACGGGACTTCTCTATATCGATGTAGAATCATTCGCAGTATCAGGATTGTCTTTTGGATATGGCGAACAATACTTAAAAACTGCAGGTTCTGATATGATTAAAAAGAAGCCGACATTTGCGAAGTTAACTCCAACTCGAGTCCATTACGATGTAAAATATAGATCCATAGGAAATAAATGGTACCTGGATTATGTGAGGAATGAAATCGACATGAAATGCAATTGGAAGAAGAAATTGTTCAATTCAAATTTTAGTTCAGTTAGCGAGATGGTAGTTACTGAAAAGAGTTCTTCAACTGAAACAAATTTTTCGAAAAATAGTATTACGAGATCTTCGGATATTTTTTCTGAAAAGGTGGGAGGATTTTACAGCATTGATTTTTGGGAAAATTATTCCATCATTAAACCTGAGGATGATTTAAGAAAGGCATTGGCTAAAATTGAAAAAAAGAAAAACTAATAAGTGCGAAAAAATCGCGACATAAAACTTAATGAACAGCCTCTGGTGTCTAAAGATCGGTTGATCGAACACGAGCGGTTGTTCAAAACTTATTATAAACCATTGTTGGTTTTTGCAATTCGATGGTTACATGATAGACAGGATGCAGAAGATGTCGTACAAGAAGTATTTACGAAAATCTGGAAGAAGGGAGCCGAGATTAGTGAAACAATAAATATTCAATCATACCTATTTGGAGCGGTCAAAAATGGCTGTATGAATCATGACAGACACTTGAAGGTAATGCAGCGACACCAAAATGATTCAAAATATAGTTTACCTATCAACGAGAATCCGCATCATTATATGATGCTGAATGAAATAGAAAAAAGAATTGAAGACACGTTGAAATCTTTACCTCAAAAATCCAAAAATGTATTCATCTTAAGTAGATATGAGCAAAAGAGGAACAAAGAAATCGCGGACATTATGAATATTTCTATAAAGACCGTAGAAGCGCATATGAGTAAAGTTTTATCAGCTCTCAAACGAAATCTCAAGCATTATATCAGTGTAATTTTAATTATTGTTTTAGATCTATTGAAATGAAAGATAAATCCATGATAGCGGAAAACATGACAAGGGTTTTGTCAGGAGAAATTTCTGAAAGTGAAAAGAAAGTGTTTTTTGACTCTTTGGCGGTAGACAGTGAGAAGAGAAAGATTTATGAAGCGATGGAACGAGAGTGGATCACAGCTGAAAATGCCATTCTACACAAAAATATAGATTTAGATGTGGCTTGGGAAAGTCATAAAAATCAACTCACAGATTATTCATTTTCAAGTGGGAATTATAAAATTAGCGAGCTTCTGAAATGGGCGGCAGTTTTGGTTTTAGGCGTAGGGATTTCAATTTACTTCTTAAGTCATTCAACGAATACTAATGAAGATTTTACTTTTATTGATACGGGTGAGAATGAAGTGCTGCCAATTACTTTGTCCGATGGCTCCATTATTACCTTGAATGAGAATTCTCGAATCGATTATAGAATCAATTCTGAATTAAGGGAAGTGAAACTAATTGGAGAGGCCTATTTTGATATTACGCCAGATAAAAGTCGACCTTTTGTGGTTAACATGAGTTCAACTTACGTCAAAGTATTAGGTACAGAATTTAATATAAATACTGAAAAATCAGAAGTAGTCGTGTCTGTTGCAGAAGGAACTGTGGAATTTGGTAAATTGAATCAATCAGAAAAGAGAGTATTAAGAAAAGGACATTCTGCTTTGTTTGAGAACGACCAGTTACGCCCAATTTCAAAATCCGAAAAAAATAATTTGGCTTGGTATTCAAAAGAGTTAGAGTTCGATTATTCTACGCTACCGGAAGTATTAGAAAGCATTGCAAAAACTTACCATGTGGACTTTCAATATGATTCAGATCTCTTCAGCAGTTGTCATCTTACTGCTAGTTTTAATAAAGAAGAATTACCTAATATATTGAAAACGTTGAAGACGATTTTCGATATTGATTTTATCACATTTGAAGATCAATATTTAGTGAAAGGATCGGCTTGTAATACGGATTAATACTTCTTTGTACGTGAAAAGGTTATTTTTTTCTGTAATTCTAATACTCATAAGCATATATGCCTATGGTCAAAGCGCCATTGATTTAGGGAAAAGAAGAATATCTCTTTCTTTAGTAGACGAATCGCCAAAGGCGATCATCCATGTATTGGAGAATGAATTGAATTGCAAGTTCTCGTATAATCCTGATCAGTTAGCTAAAAGGAAGTTTACAATAGCTCATGATTCATTGAGTTTGTACGCAATCATGGATTCTATATTTGTAATTGATCACCTTCAACTAAGATGGGTAGGAGAGCAAGTGGTAGTTTATTCGCGAAATTTAAGAGCTCAACCGCTGGATACATGTCGGCAATCTATAGGCGCGGTACTTCTTGATGAACTTACTGATTTACCTGTAAGTCATGCATTGATTAGAGAATTGCAGTCTGATCAAATGACACTTACCAATCGAGATGGGAGATTCAATCTTAGTATCCCTTGTAATTTGGATAAAATCCAAATAGAAGTAAGCGCAATGGGGTATCATTCTCAATTGATTGAACGTTCAATGAATTCCAAAATAACTCCAATTCGAATGCAAGGAGATTACATCACTTTGCAGGAAGTTGTCATACTGAGTATACCAGCACAGCTTTTGATCGAACGTGTACTGAAAAAAGTGGATACTAATTATTTAAATCAACCCACTAACGCACAGTCTTTTTTTAGAGAAGCCATTCTTAAAAATGGCAATGTGGCTAAGCTGTCGGAAGCTGTATTTGAAGTTTATAATCGCCCTTATTCAGGGGCAACTTCGATGGATCAAGTGAAGATGATTAAGGGTAGAAAATTCGTTTCTTCAAACCAAAATGATACGCTAGATTTCAAAATAAAGGGTTCTCTTAAAAGTTGTTTTGATTTAGATGTTGTGAAGTACCAACCTTATTTTTTCAATTTAGAAACTTACAAGGATTATGAATATTCATTTGAAGATGTTGTTGTTTTCAACAACCGAAATATTTATGTGATTGGCTTTGAAAAATCTAAAGGACCCGGGTTGCCTTACGAAGGGAAAATGTACATTGATAAAGAACAGTTAGCGCTTGTTTCAATAGATTTTGAGTTGAAAAAATCAGCTATGAGGGGTAGTGATGAAAAGTTTGTTTTTAAAAAATCAAAAGGAACAAAAATTAAGTTTCAAAATGCTCAGTATCACGTCAATTACACCGATGTAGATGGGAAGTTTGCAATGAATTATGTTGGGTTAAGAACTAGTTTTAAAGTTCGAAACAAAAAAGGTCTTTTTGCTGCTAATTATGAAACGATAAGTGAATATGTAGTAAATCAGATCACCACTGAAAATGCTAAAAGAATTCGTTCCAAAGATCAATTTTCTGCAAGTAGAATTTTCATGGACCAGCCATTAGAGTACAATGAGAACTATTGGAGAGGCATAAACTTCTTACCAATAGATAAGTCTCTAAAAGATTCTTCTGAAGAGTTGAATAAATTAATTCGAACGCCAAAAGAGTAGTATTGGGGTTTGAAAAAACATTCATTTATAAAACTGTTTGTTATTATAACAATCCCTATTTTGATTTAGCGTATCTTTCGTTTTTTATTGGAAAGGAAAATTATGGAGTTGCCAGTTGTTAGGTTCAATCGTGAAGAAGGAGCGGATTTTGTAAGTGAATTACGGAAGCGTGTCAACGATTATTTTGTGGACAATAATCTTTCGAAATTCGGAAATTCAAATATGGTTGTCAAAACCATATTTATGCTTACGCTCTATTTTGTTCCTTTTGGATTTATCATATCTGGAATGATTGAATCCTTTTGGTTTATGATGTTCTTGTGGTTTGTCATGGGGCTTGGAATGTGCGGTATTGGTGCTTCGGTTGTTCATGACGCAAACCATGGTTCCTATTCAAGGAATAAGTGGATCAATCATTTTTTGGGATCGATGTTGAATTTGGTGGGTTCATACCATGTTACTTGGAAGATTCAGCACAATGTCCTTCATCACTCATCGACAAACGTTCATGATTTTGACCAAGATTTAGATAATCCGTTTATGCGTTTTTCTCCATTTCAGGAAAGAAAAAAGATTTTCAAATTTCAAGCCTATTATGCGCCATTTCTCTATGGGTTTATGTCACTAAATAAGATGTTTAATGACTTTGGACAGATAATAGAGTATAAAAAGAAGAAACTCTTAACAGGTCAAGGCGTGACTATTCAAAAAGCAATGATTCAAAATGCGATTGGGAAACTAGTTTATTTAGGGGTGACGTTAGTGTTGCCAATTATCCTTTTGGACATGGCTTGGTGGCAAATTGTCATCGGTTTTTTTGTGATGCATTTCGTTTGTGGTTTGATGTTGTCATTAATATTTCAAGCTGCTCATGTGATTGAAAAAACGAGTTTTTACACAGCAGACGAGGAAAGTAGTTTAGACAATTGTTGGGCTATTCACCAACTCAATACTACAGCAAATTTTGCAAAGAATAGTCGCTGGTTGTCTTGGTTGATAGGGGGGTTGAATTTTCAAGTAGAGCATCATTTGTTTCCTCATATTTGCCATGTTCACTATCAAAACATCTCCGAGATTGTAAAGAGAATAGCAAAAGAATATAATATTGAATACCACGAATACCCGACTTTTTTCTCCGGAATCAGGAGTCATTTTAAAATGCTAAATCAGTTAGGTCGTGCCTAACCGATAAATGAGCTCAATAATACGTTCTTAGATCCATAAGGACATATTTATTTCTACCAATTATGATCTCTGGTGGCTTTATTAAAAAAAAATAGAGTTTTGATCGGTCACACAATTTATATCCATTTAATTGGTTATTAAAGACTAATGACGGTACGCATATTAATATATGCAGGAAGGTTTAATTGGATGGGACATAGATGCCCTTCCTTAATTATTTAAGTGAGAGGAAGATTATGAGGTTGTCAGTGATTAGATACAATAGGGAAGAAGGGGTTGAATTTGTAAGTGCATTACGCAAGAGAGTAAACGATCATTTTGTAGATAACAAGATTTCAAAGTTTGGAAATCTCAATATGGTGCTCAAATCTATTTTTATAATATCACTCTACTTTGTTCCATTTGTTGTAATTATATCCGGTGTAGTAAGCTCATTCTGGATGCTTATGCTTCTATGGGGTGTGATGGGTTTTGGAATGTGTGGAATAGGCGTTTCCATCATTCATGATGCAAATCATGGGTCTTTTTCAAAATACAACATGGTGAATAAAGTCATGGGTTATATGCTTAATGTTGTTGGAGCATACCATGTTACATGGAAAATTCAGCACAATGTACTGCATCATTCTTCGACCAATGTACATCAATATGACGAAGATCTCGATAACCAACTGATGAGGTTTTCACCAGAACAAGAGAGAAAATCAATCAATAAGTACCAAGCCTATTTTGCACCGTTTTTATATGGGTTGCTATCAATCTATAAAATGTTCAGTAAAGATTTTGAGCAAATATTTAGGTACAATAAAATGAAACTTCTTACAAGTCAAGGGAAAACGTTTCGATCTGCATTAATCGATAGCTTGGTTAATAAAGTAGTCTATTTGACGTTTACTCTTGTATTACCAATTGTTTTATTGCCCTTACCATGGTGGTATTCTCTACTTGGGTTCTTACTCATGCATTTCATATGTGGAATTAATTTGGCTTTGATTTTTCAATCCGCCCATGTAATCGAAAAAACAGATTTTTATACTGCTGATGAAACGGGAAGTGTGGAAAACTGTTGGGCGATACATCAGATGAATACGACGGCAAATTTTGCAAAAAATGCCCGAATATTTTCATGGTTGATTGGAGGGTTGAATTATCAAGTAGAACATCATTTGTTCCCTAATATTTGTCATGTCCATTACCGAGATATTTCTAACATCGTGAAAAATACGGCAAAAGAGTATGGTGTGGCATACAATGAATACCCTACGTTCTTAGATGCTATTGTCAGCCATTTCAAGCTGCTCAATAGTCTGGGGAAAGCTTAGCTATATGTCTTTGGGACTTTTCTTTTTTACCGCCCACAAATACATGGTCTCTACTTTTTCTCTTGCCCAAGGAGTCTGTCTGAGAAATTTGAGACTTGATTTGATGCTTGGATTGCTTTGAAAACAACGAATGTTGATTTTGGAACCCATTTTTTCCCATCCATGTTTCTGTACCAAAAATTCTAATATTTCTTGAAGTTTGATGCCATGTAATGGGTTGTTAGGTTGATTTTGAAGTTTGTTGTCCATCATGCACTTTTAGCTTTCTTATCCTTCCATCGGGAATCTTTCCATTCTTTTTGATCTCCTTTGCTCAGAAATGTCCAGGCAACAATTCGACTGGTTTTGTTTCCTTGTCCCATTGGTATCACTTGCACTTCTACAGCTTGAGCTTCTTTGAGTGATTGTTCGATACCTTTAACATTTGATGCTTTAGACACAAGCGTCGAAAACCAATAGGCCGAATTAGAGAATTTCTTGCTTTGGCGGATTAAGTCACGAATGAATTTTTTTTCTCCGCCTTCACACCATAATTCATGACTTTGTCCTCCAAAATTCAAGGCTGCTGTTGTCGTTTTATTTTCACTAAGATTGTTCACTTTTCGAAGAGATCCTGTTTGGGCATCTTCTGCTGATGCATGAAACGGAGGGTTGCAGATCGTTAAATCAACTTTGTCTTCTTTTCTTAAAATCCCATAGATAATGTCCTTAATGTCTGTTTGAGTCCGGAGCTCTATTTTTTCTATTAGTTGACTATTTTTAGAAATAATATTTTTACATGAATCTATTGCAATAGGATCAATATCAGCACCAATGAAATTCCATCCATATTCGTGTGCGCCAATTATGGGGTATATACAATTGGCACCAATGCCAATATCTAAGCAGGTGATCTTTTCATTTCTTGGTATAACACCATAGTTGTGATTGCACAGCAAATCGGCCATATGATGAATATAATCTGCTCGGCTTGGGATTGGTGGTACAAGATAATTAGTAGGAATGTCCCAATGATTAATTCCGTACTGAGTTTTTAATATCGCCTGATTAAGTGATTTTACAGCATCCGGATTAGAGAAGTCAATAGTTTCTGACCCATGGATATTTTTTTGAATAAACTCCTTGAGTGCAGGTGTTCCTTCATAAAGTTCTTTAAGATCATATCGTCCTTGATGTTTGTTTCTAGGATGCAATCTGGGTCGTTCTTTTTTGTCTTTTTTCTTTTTGTGGGTTGACATCCTTATTGAGCAATATGACTTAATATTTAACTAATCTGTGATCCATTTTGAACCACTTCATTGGGTTGAATCAATCGCAACTTTCCGTCATGATCTTCTGCCATTAAAATCATTCCCTGTGATTCTACACCCATGATTTTTCTTGGAGCCAAGTTTGCCAAAATTGTAACTTGCTTTCCAACCATTTCCTCCGGAGAGTAATGTTTTGCTATCCCACTCAAAATGGTACGTGTGTCCATTCCAGTATCTACTTGAAACTGCAAAAGTTTGTTGGACTTCTCCACTTTCTTAGCTTCAATAATTGTCCCAGTTCGAAGGTCCATTTTCATGAAATCATCAAAAGATGCTTCAGGTTTTTGAGGTTCTACTTCGACGTCCACAGGTGTATTTGTTGCTTTACTATCTTCCAATTTCTTAATTTGTTTTGCTACTGTTTCATCTTCTATTTTTTCAAAAAGCAAAGTTGCCTTCTCAATATTTTGACCAACTAAAAGGAGATCAGACCTACCACTGTCATTCCAAGCATACTCCGATAAATTGAGCATCTCTTTTAATTTTACTGACGTTCTAGGAAGAAATGGCTCAGATAACACGGATAAGTTTGCTGCAATTTGCAATGCTACATTAAGAATAGTTCCCGTTTTCTCCTTGTCTGTTTTGATCAACTTCCAAGGTTCGGTTTCTGCTAAATATTTATTTCCTAACCTCGCTAATTCCATCAAAAGGCCTAGTGCTTCTCTAAACCTAAATTTTTCTAAGCTCGCATTGATCTTATCAGGAAATGCTGCCAATTCATTGATAACATCTTGGTCTACGCCATCCAATGTACCAAGGGATGGAACTTGTCCATCAAAATACTTATGGGTGAGGACAATGGCTCGATTTACGAAATTCCCAAATACGGCTACAAGTTCATTATTGTTTCGTGCTTGAAAATCTTTCCAAGTAAAGTCGTTGTCCTTTGATTCAGGAGCATTTGCACAAAGAACATAGCGTAAAACATCTTCCTTTCCTGGAAAATCTTCCATGTATTCGTGTAACCATACTGCCCAATTTCTTGAAGTTGAAATTTTCTCACCTTCTAAGTTTAGAAACTCATTCGCAGGTACATTTTGAGGTAAAATGTATCCTTCATGTGCATGTAAAATGGCGGGAAAAATAATACAGTGAAAGACAATATTGTCTTTTCCGATGAAATGAATTAAACAGGAATCATCTTCCTCATTGGGTTGACTTTTCCAATAATCTTCCCAATTCTTTCCATTATTCTCTGCCCATTTTTTTGTAGCAGATATATAACCAATTGGCGCATCGAGCCATACGTAAAGTTTCTTGCCTTCTGCTTCAGGTAGAGGTACGTCGACCCCCCAGTCTAAGTCTCTTGTCATGGCTCTTGGCTGCAAACCTTCTTTGAGCCATGAACTACATTGTCCATAAACGTTGGTTTTCCATTGTCCTTTTTTACCTTCAAGGAGCCATTCCTCTAACCAAGGTTGATATTTGTCTAATGGTAGATACCAATGTTTGGTTTCTTTCAATACAGGTTTTTTCCCACTCAACGTTGAGATTGGATTGATCAAATCTGTGGAATTGTGAGAGGTACCACATTTTTCACATTGATCACCATAGGCAGCTTCATATCCGCAGTTGGGACAGGTGCCTGTCACATATCTATCTGCTAAAAACTGTTTAAAATCTTCATCATAGAATTGCTCAGATTCTTTTTCGATAAATTCATTTTTTTTGTAAAGTTCTGTAAAGAAGTCCTGTGATGTTTGATGATGAACTTCTGAGGACGTTCGGTCATACATGTCAAATGAAATTCCGAATTGTTCAAAAGTTTCTTTATTGATTCTATGGTACTTATCGATAATAGCTTTTGGTGTAGTACCTTCCTTTTTCGCTCTAAGTGTTATAGCTGCTCCATGTTCATCACTGCCGCAGATGTAAGCTACATCTTTGCCTTTTGATCGAAGGTATCGTACATAAATGTCAGCTGGCAAATAGGCACCAGCAATATGTCCTATGTGAAGTGGCCCATTAGCGTAGGGTAACGCTGAAGTTATGGTATATCTTTTGAAATCTTTCTGCACTTGATTGAATTTTCGGCAAAGATAGAAATAATCAAAAGTCAATATGGATATTTTGATGTTTATTAAGTGCGGACCAAAATTGTTGTTGAATTTCTTCTTATTTTCATTATTATATGAAACAAGACATACTGCTAATTCTAGAGCAAAATGGTTATTTGATTCAAGAATCAAAGAATCAAATATTGATTCGTAAAAAGCTTTTAACAGGGTGGAGAGAATTTTTGTATTTGTTCATTCCTGGCCTTTCGATTTTGCTATTGACTCTAGCGCTTAAAGAAATGATGAATTCATGGTTCTTATTGTTCAACATGAGCATTAGTATAGTTTTAATGTTTGTTCCTTTTTTTAATTATTTCACCTCTGCCTATAAAAGTCTACTCATTGATTTTGAAAATGAGAGTTTGTTATTTAGGTCCGCTGTTTCTAGGGCTTACCGATTATTTGAAATTTCAGATATAAATCTAGAGATAGTCAGTAGGGAAGAGGGTGGACTATTTTATAAAAATGTATCGGTGCAACGCTACAATGTGAGTATCGTATTCGTCAATGGAGCAAAAGAAGAATTGTTGAGTCTTGTTTTTGACGAAGATCAAGACGAAAGTATAATATTTAATTTGAAAGACTACTTTCAGGTGTTGCTATCCAAGAAAGTCAAAAATTGATGGACAGATTTTTTTGTAGTAGGAAATCTATAAGGTCTTTCGGGTCCTCTGATGTGATTTTGAATATCAAATAGGAATCACCTTGTTTAATCCCAAATGCTGATCTTTCAGACCCAATCAGGTATCTATATTTAATTTTGTTTCCAGTTTTAATATCATCTTTATTCTTCAATGTAAAGTTGGAAAGATGACTGTCTATTTTCTCATTCACACTTTTTTGATCTGTCAATATTTGATCTACGACAACAGTTTCGTTCCATTGATTTTTTAGAAAAAGTATTTCACCATTTTTAGAAGGCTCCATGGAATAATTTCTTGGTATTTCAAAATCCAAACCGATTACATGATTGATATAATGGTTGTGTTTGATCTCTACGGATTCATGATTGTGCTTTTTCAATTTTATTGATTTGTCATATTGAAGAAACTCAGTAACGATGATAGAGATGTTATCCTTACTCGAAAAAGGTAATGGACTAAAGTTTATTGTGCCGTTTTTCATGTTGCCAGTGGAGAGCATTAATCTAAATGAGCGGTTGATTGAAAATGACGATGACACATCAAATGGAATCCATTCACCATCAACTCCTCCTTCTACCCAATTACCATAATGCCAAAAACCTCGGTCATAGTAAAATCCTTTTACCAGCCGAGAAGGCATGCCTATTTGCTCAATAAATTGCATGAATTTCAAATTGTTGTAATGGCTATTTGTTGAGAGCGATTTTGAGAGCCGATGAAGTTTTTCAAGCTTAGAATAAGGAGCGTCCCTTTGCATGCTGATTGACTTGAGAATGGAATTAATAGAATCGTTATTGGTATATCCTATCCAAGAAAAATTCGAAATGGTATCGTTCTCAATATTGTTTCCTTCTTTCACGGGGTTGAAGCTGTTGTCAGCCAAGGTGAAATTGAGGGTAGTATCCGACGTAGAAATGAAAAGCTCAACGGCGTTGACATTGTTGGGGTCAGGAAAATATACGTTTGATTTGATCGGATCTATAGTAGCTGGTGCATAATAGAATTGCTTTAAAGAATCAACGGATTTGAAAGGATCTAAAGTAATTTTTCCTTCTAGAGAATTAGAAGATAATCTGTAAAGCCTAAAGTTTTTATCATACCAACCCGTTGATAACAATTGTCCTTCTATCGATTCATTGATAATCCAGTATGTTTTTGCATTTTCGGTTTCTCTTGAAACAATTGCACGGTTGATTTCCTTTATTTCTCTTAATTCAGGAACATAAGTCCGAAAGCAAACTGTGGCTCCAATACTATCAAGCGCTTTTTCACAAAGCAATCTGATTCCTTCAGGACCAAGAAGGATTGAGCTGTCTCTGTATATGATTGTGTCGGGAGAATTACTTTTAAGGGTAGTGTCGGGATTGAAATAGGCAAAATAATTCATTGAATCTTTCAGAACCATTTCACTACTTATCGATTTCAACAGCCCCGAGGAGTCTTCATTGTAAATCAATTTCTGAAGAAAATATATGGTGTCGTGAAGGGATTTTAGTTCGACTTCTAATGAACTAAAGGTCTGATAGCTTTCAATGCTTTTTTCAGTGAAAAGGGTGTATTTACCAACACGATTTCCATTCATTTTTACACCAAAAGCGTTTACTTGAGCGAAAACAGTTTGTGCCGTGAGTAGAATTACAAAAATGAAATGAAAACGAATTCTCATTTTGCTCATTCAATTACTTTAGTGAAGCAACAAGATAGGTAAAAAAATAAACCTGACAGAACGAATTAATTCTATTGTAGATAACCTCAATGCTAGAAGAAAGCCTTGAAGACATCATTGAATATGGCAAAACCCATCAATCCAAGTAGTAAGACCATTCCAACTTTTTGGGCATTCTCCAAAAATTTGTCAGAGGGTTTTTGCCCCGAAACCATTTCATAGGTTAGGAATACAACGTGGCCTCCATCCAATGCAGGAATGGGAAGGAAATTCATAAAAGCCAGTACCATTGATAGCAGGCCTGTTAAACTCCAAAACTTAGTCCAGTCCCAAGTGCCACCAAACATTTGTGCTATACCGATAGGGCCACTTAATGATTTTGAAGCAGAAACTTCACCACTGAAAATTTTCCCAAAAGCCTTTATGTTTACCCAAATTACATTGAATGCCTGAGTCGTTCCCTTATTCAGAGATTCTGTAAACGAATAATCTCTATGTGAAAAATTCAAAAGCCAAACTGGCTGAAATCCAACAGTTCCATCTTCTTGCACATTGAGTTTCAACTCTTCTGATTGCCCATTGGCTCTTTTGACCAAGGCGCTGACTTCTTTTTCTTTGTTGTTTTGCAAAACTTCTCTGAAATCAGAAAAGTACTTGCCATCATATCCATTGATTTTTACAAATTGATCTCCAGTCTCAAGTCCTCCTTTGTCAGCGGGGCTTCCTATTTTGACCATACCGACTTCAAAGGGCTGTCTGACACCAATAAATTGTCCATCATACTTTTTCTTATCAGTAATCTTGTTGAGGAACCCTTCTGGAATAGTAACCTCTAAAACTTCTTCGCCTCTTTGTATTGTATAAAAGGTGCCATTATTGAGAATAACATCAGAACTTACTAAGTCCGTAAATTTCTCAAAATTTTCTCCGTTAAGTTTTAATACTTTATCACCCGTTTTAAAGCCTAGTTCTTCGCCCAGCTTATAGGCAACGATCCCATGAACATTGAGATCATCTTTTTTTAAGTAGGATTCTCCGTTATAGAATGTTAGAGAAATGAATATAATGATACCAGTGATGACATTGACGATGATGCCTCCCATCATTACGATAAGGCGCTGCCATGCTGGTTTGGATCGAAATTCCCATGGTTGAGGCTCTTGAGCCATCGCTTCTGTGTCCATAGATTCGTCTATCATTCCAGTGATTTTGACAAACCCTCCTAACGGAATGGCACCAAATGAATACTCTGTTTCACCATATTGAAACCCCCAAATTTTTGGCGGAAAACCAATGGAAAATTTCTCTACACGCATTCCAAATGCCTTAGCAGCTAATAAGTGTCCTGCTTCGTGTACTCCTACTAAAATCGACAAACCCAACATGAGTTGAGCGGTCATTACTAATCCTTCCATCAATTAATTAATTCTATTGCTATTCTTCTCGTCTCTTCATCAGAAGAAATATAATCTTCAATCTTAGGAGACGAAATAAAAGAGACTTTGTTCAAACATTTTTCTACTAAATCCGACATTTCAAGAAAACCGATTTGATCTTTTAGAAAGGCCTGGACGGCTATTTCATTCGCTGCATTCAAGACACAAGGTTGATTTCCACCTTTGTTCATTGCCTCAAAAGCTAATCCCAGATTGCGAAAAGTTTCTATATCTGGTTTTTCGAAGCTCAAAGATGGATAATCCATAAAATCGAACCTAGGAAAATCACTTTTAATTCTGTCTGGATAAGTCAACGCATATTGAATTGGTAGTTTCATATCTGGCAAACCCATTTGTGCTTTCATGGATCCATCTTCAAACTGTACAATAGAATGGATGATTGATTGCGGGTGAACAACTACATCTATTTGATCGGCTTTCAAATCAAATAACCACTTTGCTTCAATGACTTCTAGTCCTTTGTTCATTAATGAAGCCGAATCTATAGTAATCTTAGCACCCATTTCCCAGTTGGGATGTTTCAATGCAGCTTCCTTTTTAACCGATTTTAGAAAATTTCGATCCTTTCCTTTGAAAGGACCTCCTGAAGCAGTTAAATAGATTTTCTCTATTGGATTTCCTATTTCCCCTGTTAAACACTGAAAAATTGCAGAATGTTCTGAATCAACTGGATAGATTTTTACACCTGTTTTTTGAACTAAACCATTGATTAATTCACCTGCTACAACTAAAGTTTCTTTATTGGCCAATGCAATATTTTTCCCAGCTTCAATTGCCTTTAACGTAGGTTTCAGGCCCACATATCCGACCAAAGCTGTAAGTACAATGTCTACATTCTCCAGTTCCGCAATGTGACCAAGTGCTGATTCCCCAGCATATACTTTGATGTCATAGCTATCTAATGCATCAAATACTTGCTGGTATTTACCCTCGTTAGCAATAACAACTATGTTAGGCTTGAATTTTAAGGCTTGCTGAATTAAAAGTTCAGCATTATTGCCAGCAGAGATAGCTTCTAAAGAAAAATGATCGGGATTGGCCTCAATCACCGCTAAGGCCTGTGTGCCAATAGACCCTGTTGATCCAAGTATGGAGATATGTTTTTTCATAATTTATATTTGATCAACTCGTTAGCTATTTTCCTATCGTTGGATAATCTAGGTACTTTGTTTTGACCTCCCAATTTACCTTTTGATTTCATATAGTCGATAAAGGAATCTTTTCTTAAAGGTATTATTTCAAGCTTCTCCAATATATTACCAGTAATTAAATCTTCATAATAAGAATTTAACTCAACTAATTTTTCATCCAAATCGCTTTTGAATGTGTCCAGGTTATTGGGGAGGGTATCAAACTCAATAAACCATTGATGCCTAGGTAAACCGGATGCAGGTGTCACTTGAGGTGCTACAGTGAATTCTGTTAATTCAGTTTCTGGATGTAGATTTAATGAGTGATTCATGGCTTTTTCTACTTCCTGTCCAATCACGTGCTCACCAAAAGCTGATATAAAATGTTTGATTCTCCCAGTAACTAGAATTCGATAAGGATCTTTGGACACAAATTGAATAGTGTCTCCTATAGAATATCCCCATAATCCTGCATTACTATTGATGATCAATGCATAGTTGACACCTATTTCTACTTCACCTAGACTTAAACGTGTAGGGTTGTCATCAAAATATTCTTCTGCTGGAATGAATTCAAAAAATATCCCAGAATTCGTAAGAAGGAGTAGACCTTCTTCTTCCAAAGTATCTTGATAAGCTATGAAACCTTCAGAAGCAGGGTATGTTTCCAGAGAATCGATTTTTTTACCAATGCTTTCAAATATTTTCCTTTTGTAGGGTTCGAAATTTACACCTCCGTATGCAAAAAGTGAAAAATTTGGAAATAGATCTTTTATCAATTTTCCCGATTTTTCAGTCAGTCGATCAAAATACATCTGAACCCATGGTGGTATACCAGAAATGAGTGTCATATTCTTTTTGATCGTTTCCTCTACAATGGTATCTAGTTTTGTTTCCCAATCTTCAATGCAGTTCGTATCAAAGCTTGGCATTTGATTCGAGCGTAAATAGCCTGGAACATGGTGATTGACGATGCCAGACAATCTTCCTGTATGTATACCTCCGGTTTTGGTCATTACAGGACTTCCGGATAAGAAAATTAGATTACCATCTAAAAACTGAGAATTACCTGAATTATGGACATAGGTCAGTAGTGCATTTCGTGCACTGTTCATATGGTTGGGTATTGAATCTTTACTAATGGGGATGTATTTTGTGCCTGAAGTAGTACCTGATGTTTTAGCGAAATAAGCTGGTTTTCCTGGCCAAAGAATGTCCCTTTCGCCTAGCTTTACTTTGTCTACATAAGACTTTAAAACTTCATAATCTCCAACAGGAACTGCTTGTTTGTATTCTTGATAATTGGAAATTTGTTCGAACTTATGATCACTACCAAAAAGGGTGTTAGTGGCTTTTTTAACGATTCCTTGTCTGATTTGATGCTGAATATTTACAGCATCCAAGGACCATTTCGTTTGTTGATCGACTATGTATTTGGCAAACGGCTTACTCAGTACAGAACGAAATCCCATAATAATTTTTTCAGTCTGTTAATATCGATTTTCTATCATCGAATCACAAATCATTTCCAATTCCAATCATAACTATGAAGGTTCTCTAGTGCAGCTACTAATAAATCCGTAGAACTTTTCACATCACCTTTGTCTGCCATTTCAATAACTTGATGTAGGTGGCGCGTAGGAATGGAAATGGCACCAGAGATCGCGCCATTTTTGCCTTTTCTTTGGAGACCGGCTGTATCCGTTCCTCCAGCAACTAAGATTTCATTTTGCCATTGTATCTTTTTGTCATCTGCAGTTTTTCTTAAGAAACTAACCATTCGACTGTCACAAATAGTCATGGCATCCAAAATTTTTATTGCCGTACCTTTACCAAGTTCTGTGACGTATTCATGAGGTTGAGCACCGGGTAAGTCATAAGCGATAGTCGTATCCAATGCAATGCCAAAATCTGGATTAATACTATGAGCCGCTACTTCTGCACCTCTCAATCCAACTTCCTCTTGTACCGAGAATACAGCGTATACATCATGAGAAGGATTTTTAAGAGTTCTAAGAGCTTCAACTAAAATGAAAACAGAAATACGATTGTCTATAGACTTACAGTTCACACAATTGCCCATTTCAATTAATTCCCTTTCTCTTGTAATAGGATCACCAACAGAAACGAACTTTTCAACTTCCTCTTTACTCATGCCCATATCAATGAAGTAGTCTTCTTTTTTCGCTACTTTTTGACGTTCTTCGGGACTCATTATATGAATGGGTTTGCTGCTCATTACACCAATAAGGTCTTTTTTTCCATGGATTATTACGCGTTGCGCAGTAAATGTTTTAGGGTCAAAGCCACCGAGTGTTTGGAATCTTATGAATCCTTTGTCATCAATATGGCTTACAATAAACCCTATCTCGTCCATATGAGCTGCTACCATTACTTTTTTTTCACCGCCCCCTTTTTTGAGGGCGATAACATTGCCCATGTTATCGATTTCATATGAGTCAACATGGTCTTTGATTTCTTCAATAACCAGATTTCGAATTTGATTTTCAAAACCAGGAGCTCCAGGAGCCTCACAGATTTTTTTAAGTAGCGAAGTATTGAACGACATGATTATATATTTATCGAAAGGAAAAAGTGCGCGCGAGAAGATTCGAACTTCCACGGGATTGCTCCCACCAGCCCCTCAAGCTGGCGTGTCTACCAATTCCACCACGTGCGCATTAAAATTGGGATTGCAAAAATAGGATTATTGATATAAATGCCATGTGAGAAGCAGACTTTATTTGTAGAATGTTTTTTGTACAATTCATACATGTAAAACAGACAAGATTGGATTGAATTGAATATCTTAGGATGACAATAGTTCCCATCTAATTCAATATTATGACCTTTTTTGATAGAATATTTTCATTTTTTAAGCTTAACAACAACCCTTTTTTATTGGTTTTCTCGCTGTTTTTGACCTTGCAATTTTCAGCCAATGGGCAAATCATGTATCAAAATGTATCTAATAAAAATGCCTCATTGGGATCTTATGGTCGGGTAGGTGTTGATTGGTCATTTGAAAATGGGGGATCCATAGGTAGGCGCTTGAACTTGAACAATATGGGTAGTATAGGAGGTAGGTTAGAAGAACAAGACTATTTGGAACTAGCACCAGCATTACATTTTACGCCAAAAGAAGGGGATAGCACTCAGATTTTTGCTCAGATGAGATTTTCGGTTTATTCTAATAGTTTAACATCTTTTGGAAATAGTTCCACTTCTAGTTTAGGAGGACTGACATTGGCAATTCCAGAAATGTTCGTTGAGGCAAGAAATATCAAAGGGAAAGATTTGAGTATTTGGGTAGGTGCTAGGTTATATAGAGGACCTGACGTTCATATAGCGGATCACTTTTATTTTAATGATCACTCAAGTCAAGGATTTGGTGTAGAGTATAAAAAAACACGATTTTCTACTCATTTTATTGCAAGCAGTGATACTACTTCTACATTACCGCCGTACTTCTATTTGAATATTAAAACAGGGACGCCTAGTACTGCTTTGAGACAAAGAAGCGTATTTGTTGTTGAACATGATTTTGAAATTAACGAAAATCATACCATAACGGGGTTAGGAGAATATCACAGGATGGCAGATGGAGATTCTGATTTGGAAATAGATTCAATAGATTTTGTAGTAAATTTTGGATCCGATAATGGATTTGTTATTGGAGCCAAACACCAAATGAATTTATCAGGGATGAAAGCGGGTTCATTTAATCATTTGGCTGTTAGGTATGGTACTGGTATTGCCAATGGTGGAGATGGAGGTGTTTCTCAAACTTGGCAGACATTTGGAGCACCAGATACAACAGCATTGAATTTCAAGGGGGCCTATTCATTATCAATAGTTAATCACGCAGTATTAAATTTTTCAGATTTTTATACTTTCAATGGCTACATCATCTATACGAAAAGTAAAGGAGCAGCTCCAGGAAATGGTTTGGCACCGACTTACTTTGGTAGAGAAGTTTATAATGCCAAAGAGGATTTTACAATAGGTTCAAGAAACGAATTTTATATTACTGAGTATTTTCATTTGCTTGGAGAAGTTCATTATTCACAACGAAAGGATGGTGATAATCCAGTTGCGAGTACGGTGAAATTTAGTGTAGCACCCGTTTTTGTACCAACAGGAATGAAGGATACTTGGGCACGTCCTCATTTACGTTTTGTGGCTTCATTAGCTAGGTATAACGATTACGCTATGGAAAGTCTGTATTCTCCTTATTTACAATTTGTTGGCCCAGAAAGGTGGGGTTATTATTTCGGTGTTAAAGCTGAGTGGTGGATATTCTAGCGAGCTTTCCAGATTGAATCTACAAAATAGCCATTGGCATCTTGTAAACCTTCAACAATAGAAAAACTTGAATTCAGGGCAAATTCTTGAACTTCGGAAAGATGATACTTTCTTGAGATCTCTGTATGAATTGGTTCCCATTTTTCGAATGAAAAAGTTTGATCACTAATTGCTACTTTTTGCTCTTCAAGGCTTAACAAAGAACTCTTGCATTCACCAGACACTGGATCATAGGTAGCATGGTGCTGGAATTTAGTAAGATCAAAATTCGCACCTAATTCTTTGTTCATTCTTGTGAGTAGATTCAAATTGAAATTCGCAGTAACACCTAAATTATCATCATAGGCATTTAAGATTTTCTGAGGGTCTTTCTTTAAATCAATGCCAATTAGAATCATGTCGCCATGGTTGAGGTCTGAACGAAGCTTAGATAAAAAACTGATAGCTTCTTTGTCATTAAAATTTCCAATATTCGAACCAAGAAACAACACTATGTTTTTCTTATTTGAAGAATGACTAAGCCCTTCTAACACCTCAAAATAGTCTCCTTGTAGTCCTGAAACTGATAAGTTTGGTATATTTTGTTTCAAGTCATTTTCCAATCCGTCTAAAGCATTTTGGGAAATGTCAATCGGAAGATATCTAAAATCAACTTTTTGTTCTGTAAAGTGTTGAAGTAAGACTTTCGTTTTATAGCCATCTCCAGCGCCAAATTCTATTAGATTGAAAGGTTCTTGATTAGGGGAGAAAAGAGATAAAATTATTTCTTTGTTTGATTTGAATATTTCATATTCAGCTTTTGTCAGATAATACGCTTCCAATTCCATGATTTCTTGGAAGATTCGATCACCAGTTTCATCGTAAAAATACTTCGAGGAAATAGATTTTTGTTTTTTACTTAATCCATTTATAACATCGTTTAGAAATGCGACATTCTGAATTGGAGGAGAGATAGTAGAAGTTTCAAACATGTTTTGCTAATCGAATGCCGGTAAATTGCCAGCTTAAGTTTGGGTGAAAAAAATTTCTATATGTTGGTCTTATATGATCTTTGGGTGTTGCATAGGAGCCTCCTCGAAGAACCATCTGATTTATCATAAACTTACCATTATATTCTCCTAAAGCTCCTTCTTCTGTTTTAAAATAAGGGTATGGTGAATATGAGGAATTGGTCCATTCCCATAAATCACCGAAAAACTGAAAGTTGCTTGATTCAGGAGTCATAGCTTTGAAATTCTGATTCTCTACAAAATTTGCTGAATCAGGTGGGGTTGCTTGATGCGTGTTGCAAGCCACTTCCCATTCAAATTCTGTAGGCAGACGCATTCCTTTCCACATTGCATATGCTGCAGCTTCATATTGACTGACATGAGAAACTGGGGCATGAATGTTTATTTCTTTCAAGCCATGCAAAGTATAATTATGCCATTGGCCTTCAATTAGGTGCCAATGCTTGGGTGCAATTCTTTGCTCGGTTTTTAGCCAATCCCAAGCTTCACTGTACCAAAAATTGAAATTTTTATAGCCTCCTGATTCGATAAATTCCAAGTATTCTCCATTTGTGACTAATCGATCACCAATTTCAAAATCATGCAGAAATACTTGGTGAATACCGAGTTCATTGTCATAGCAAAAGTCGTCACCAGCATGCCCAATTCGATAGTTGCCAGATTCAACTTTAAGAAAATTCAATGCTTTTGATTCGAGTTTTTTGTTCTCTTCAGGAGCATTGCTATATGCTGGGAACAATGGATTGGTACCAAGGATATATTTGATGTCATACATTAACAGCTCTTGGTGTTGTTGTTCGTGCTGAAGCCCTATTTCTAAAATTTTTACAACTTCTTCATCAAGTTGTGTAGCTACATCCAAAAATTCCAAAACTTGTTGATCCACATACGCTCGATATCTCAAGACTTCATCTACTGAAGGTCGGGTAAGATTACCTCTATTAGTTCTAAGGACTCTTTTTCCCACTGTTTCATAATAGCTATTAAAAACGTAATTGAAATCAGGGTGAAAATTTTTATAGTTTTCAATGAAGGCCTCAAGAAGCATTTTCTCAAAAAACCATGTCGTATGACCTAAGTGCCATTTAGGTGGGCTTACATCCACTACAGGTTGCACTACGTAATCTTCAATTTCTAACGGTGCACAAATTGCTTCACTTTGTTCACGTACACGTTTGAACTTTTCTGTGAAATAAGAAATGGAACCTATTGATTTAGGTGTTTCAGTCGAGGTGTAGATAAAAGTTGAGTTTTAAGTTCAAGTTTAATTTACACCAATACACATTAAAAAGTTTCAGTGATCGTAGAATATTCTATGTATTTTTTAAAAATACTATCTTAGACTTATCTGCTTTTTTCACTTTTTTGAAAAAACTTCTGAAATCATCATAGGATTCTTTTGGGTATACGCCTTTGTTCATTCCATATTTTCTAACATATATGACTCTGCCATTCTCTACCATGACTTCTGATTCGTATTCACCAAATTCAGAACTAAATTGAATCTTTTCCGGAACAAATTCAGGGTGGATGGACTCAGGAACTTCAAATACTATGGAGTCATAATCTACAAATGGTGTCTTAATTTCTATGTCAGTTTGACGGTCTGAATTTCTCCTTGGAACAAAGCTTTGATTATTCATTAAATTCAGGGGTATAAAAAGACGTTCCCCGCTGCTTTGAGCATAATTGTTGAGCTCAACTTCTAAATTTTGATCGATGGACGGGATTCTGTCTTTTTGTATCTCAAAACTGAAATCAACCAATTTGAAGTTAGGAATATCAGTATTTTCTAATACCCACTTTTTTTGTTCATCATAATTCTGATGAAAGTAGTAATCTAGGTTCCCATTCTCATATTGCAGGCCTTGAAAATGGGTAATGATGGAGGCATTTGCATGTCCATCTTCTCCGATTTTTACATTTGCTATTCTCGATTGAATATTATCTTTTTTATGATAAACTGTCGTATGAACCAGTTTTCCACCTTCTTCTGTAACAATTAATACATCACGATCTCCTGTGAATTTGCCTTGATAAGCAAAAGGATTAGTTTGGCTAGTGCATTCTAGCCAAAGGGTGTCTCCTTTATTTGGAACGCACAGTATTATGTGATTAAAAGTATCTCGAGGAAAATCTCGTCTAACTTTTGGAGGATTTCTTCCTCCGTATACTATTGTATAATGTGACAACACCCCAACTGCCTTAAGTAGTGACATTGTGTAATTGGACAAAGCTTTGCAATCACCATAGCCGATTTCGTCAACTCGAGCTGCAGGAATAGGTTGCCATCCTCCAATTCCCAATTGAATTGAAACATATCTAGTATTTTTCTGTACATAGTTATATACTACTTTGGCCTTTTCAATATCGTTATTGCAATTTTCGGTCAACTTTCTGATTTTCTCAATCGTTTTTTTAGCTAACGTATCCCTTCCAACATTTAAAAGATTTTGCCAGTCCCCCATTGCGTCCCAAGAACTAAAGTCACCTTCATAATTGTCATATATAAATTTTGAAGGTGCTATAAGGACTTGCGGAAAAGAATAACCCCAAGAATAAGGTTCATATTGAATTGCCTTTATGTTTTTGAAATCAAAAGTCAAGGAAGTAGTGCCTTCATTTTTTTCTAACAAGGGTTCTATTTCAGCATTTTCTAATCTATAATTTGGAAGTAAGTTGTCCGGGCATTGTATTGAAAATAGAGACTGCTCAACGGCTGTTTCATGTCTTTTAATAGTTTTCCAGGAGTTTAAAAAGTACAAGGATTTTAATTTAAGATTGTAGGATACTTCAACAGTATATGGATATTCTTTTTGAGTTAAATCTATAGACTTGGATCTGCCATCTGTAAACTCTCCTTCAGATGAAATTGAAACATCTAGAATATCATCCTTTTTTAGTTTTTGAATTGCAATACCCTGACTATTATAAACTGAAGCCTTTAGATTTAGAATTGAAATGGACTTATTATAATAAATCGATTCACGTGCTTGTCCAGCAGCATTTGGACGGAGGATGGTTACAACACGTTTGTAAGTGTATACAATGTTTTTGTAATCGTTTATTTCATAATGTCCTTTTTCTAGACGTATAACCGCGTCAGCATTTTTCAATAATTCCTCGGGAATACTCGCTACGCTATATTTTTGGGCATAACCTATGCACAATGGAAAATACAATCCGATCAAGATTAATATAGATTTCATCAACTACAGTTTAAGATTTTTTAAGCACTATTTGTTCGGCTTGTTTTGAAATCATTTGCTCATAAAAAGCTTTCAAATATGGATATTCATCTTGAACGAACATTGACTTGTTGATTTTCAATCTACTAATAATGGTAAGTAATTTTCCATCTGGACTCGGAGTTATACTAAAAGTATATTTGCCTCCTTTTGACGGTAATCCTATTGCGGAATTAGTGGGTTTTTCTGCTACAACATATCCTTCGGGTATTTTAATTTGAGCCATGTAACTTTTAGTTATAGGACATGCAAAGTCGACTGGGTATTCACGCTTTTCAGACTTGAATGGATTTTTAACATCACGTCCAATCAAAATCGGAGTTATATAAATCATATTTCCAAGGCTCTCTATATCGTTTTCACCTAGGATGTCATAACTAATACTTAATGGGGAATTGTAATCTTTTAGGTCTGCTATTTCTACTTCTTCAATCTCCCATGAAGATTCTTCAACAAATTCATCGATATAAGTAGATTCACCATCTTTGAATACAGATTTTCGTTTATTAGAAGCGTTGTATCCATCATACGTGCTTTTTACACTACCTTCTAATTCTCCGTCGTCTGTCAATTCAAAACTTGCAGAAACTTTAGTAGACTTTGGTTTTGGAGACTTCAGATTGACCCAGGACACAGAACCTTCTTGAATGACAAGACCTTTGCCATTGAGACATTTTTGAGGAATCATAAAGTTGGGTAAATAAACATTTGTTGCATCCAATAAGACACTTTTACCATCAATAGTAGCTAGACAGGCGGTATAATTAAATTGTTCGGAATTAGGAGAGAAAGTCCGTAAGAATCCATTATTCCTTGTGCTTAGTAAAACAGGATATGCTTGAATACCTGCTTTTCTCAGACAAGCTACGAGAATTAGGTTAATCTCTGTGCAGTTACCTTCTTTGTCTTCATAAGCTTTTCTTAAAGTACTAGGCACATAATCAGAATTGTACCCAGTCCATTTCATGTTTCTTTTCAAATGAGTCAAAATTTGGTTTGATTTTTCAATATCGGGCTTGCCTTCTAAGGCGAGCTCATCAATAATTTTATTTGTAAAACCAGTTGCATTTAGCGTCAATCCAAATGATGATGACTCTAAATAGGTTTTTTTGACCTCTTCCCATGTGTTTGAGTAATTCTTATATGCTTGACCTGGAATAGAAACATTAGATAATTCATACATGACTTTTGAGATGTAATCACCTTTAGATGTCATATAAGGTTCGTCAATAAAAGCAGGAACATTCTTGTAAATAATGATGCTTTTTTTCATTTGGCCTAAGCTTGGGTCATTTGAATATATTTTGTTGTCACTAAATGATGGACTTATGTAGCCTTCCATTCGTACTTTATAATTAAAATATTCGGAGGTAAGGGCAGTGTATTCTGACCACAAGGTTGGAATGTCATTTTGAAAATTCCAGTTTCTAAAATATTGCACGTAAGGGGAAGAGATTGAATACCGCAGTTCGATGATAGATCCCACTTTAACTTCTGGCAAAGTAATTTTTCTCTTTTTGGTTGTTTTATGCGTGTTTTCGTTAAAAATTCCATCTTTGGTCAATTTTGTAGATACGATTTTTCCATCAACTAAATTGTGAGTGTAACCTTTAATAGCACCTACTTTTTCATCTTCTCCTGAAGGTGTGTAGTACACAATGGTTTGATTCGCTTGATCATAACCTTCTGTTTTTAATATTTTGATTCTTAAATGATGAGAGAAAAGCAAACTGATACCAGAGGATTCATTGTATCTAAATTCTGTTTTGCCTATATCTGCTAAGACAATCGCACTAGCAGATGTATCTATTTCATAAGAAGATTTTTTGAGGTCATCGATGGATATTTTTCCAAACTTCAATTTTAAATTTTGGCCAATCGATTGGTAGTCAGAAAGCAACAAAGCTCCTGCCAAGAAAATTAGTTTAAGGTACATAATTTGGTTTTGGTTAGTAGAGAATAAGAAATTATACAAAATCAACTCACTATGAGTTAATATCATTAATTCTTCTTGGGAAATGCTTATCCACCATAAGTGGATTCAGGATGCTGAAACCTGATTTGTGCCCAAGGTATGAAAAAGAATGATTTCTATCAAATTCCCTTGTTAGTTTTGATTGATTCCAAATAGGGAAAGATGTCATTGTCAAAAGTTCAACAAGTGTCACATTCGCTGATTGGGTATAAAAAAAGCCATACCGTTATTTGGTATGGCTTTGTATCTTACTTTCAATTTTCCTTAAGCGTCAGCTAATCTCTTATTTACTTCATCCCAATTGATGACGTTGAAAAACGCTGCAATATAATCGGGTCTTCTGTTTTGATAATTTAAGTAGTATGCATGCTCCCAAACATCCATGCCTAAGATAGGAGTCCCGCCGCACTCACCTGGCATCAATGGATTGTCTTGGTTGGCAGTGGAACAAATAGACAGCTTTCCATCTTTAACACACAACCACGCCCAGCCAGAACCAAATCTCGTTGCACCTGCTTTTGCAAAAGCTTCTTTAAAAGCATCGAATGATCCAAATGCCTCATCTATTGCTGAAGCCACTGCTCCTGTGGGTGCTCCACCTCCGTTTGGAGACATTACTGACCAAAAAAGTGTGTGGTTAAAATGTCCACCTCCGTTGTTTCTTACCGCAGCGTTGTCAGTATGGTTTTTAACCAATTCATCTATCGATTTGCCTTCTAAATCTGTGCCAGCGATAGCATTGTTCAAATTCGTGATGTAAGCATTGTGATGCTTGCCATGGTGAATTTCCATGGTTTGTTTGTCGATGTTAGGTTCTAGTGCGTCGTGCGCATATGGTAAATCAGGTAATTCGAAAGCCATGATATGATAATTTAAAGTTTGAAATTTTATTTAAAGTAAAATTAGATAAGCTGAGAGAATAAATGGAATAATTACATCATTCTATTTTATAAGGCTATTGACTAAGTCGATAGACGATTAATTTTTATCTCTTATCGCTTGAAAAAATGAGGTCATTAATTGAGCACATTCGCTTTCCAATACACCTATGGTTACTTTGGTTTTTGGATGCAATGATTTTGGAGCCAATGTTGAAAACCCTCTTTTATCATCTTTTGCCCCAATAACAATTTGTTCTATTTGGGACCAATAACTGGCTCCAGCACACATAGCACAAGGCTCTAATGTGACAAATAATCTGCAATTGGTTAGATATTTAGTCCCAAGAAAGTTTTCTGCCGAGGTAATAGCAAGTATTTCTGCATGAGCAGTGACATCATTCAGCTTCTCTACTTGATTGTAAGCTCTGGCAATGATTTTATTGTCACAGACTACCACGGCTCCAACAGGAATTTCTCCTTCCTCAAAAGCATAACTAGCTTGTTTTAATGCCTCCTTCATAAAGGCTTCATCACTGTGTAGGCCAGGAATCATTTGAGCCTTCCTTTGATTTCAATACTGTCCATCATTTTTTGAGCTTGTCCTGCCCATTGGTTTCTGATCATGCTTGAACATGTAAAATTGAATACTAAAGATTCTTTACCAATTATCACATATTGGATGTAAGTGTACTTCTTGATAGCGCTTTGCTTTATGAATGCATCTTTGTCAGATTTTATGATTGATTCAAATTCGAAATAAACATATTTTCTACCTTTCAATTCTTTCGTTCCTTCGCTAATCATACTGACTTGATCATAGAGACTGAAGATATTGGCTTTTTGAAAGTCCATCATAATTTCAATATCGTCTTCATTCCAATTGGTAGCAGATTTATTCACACCGAGATCGATACTCAAATCTTGGTTAGTGAGCATAACCAAAGGTTTTCTGGTTGTATAGTACTTGCTTACCAGTTCATCGTCCGTCATGGGACGAAAAGTTTCTGGAACGAGCATAGTAATATTGTCGGTTAAGTCCGTTTTTTTCAATTTTTCAGCCTGAAAATTCGAAAAAACTAAATTGAGGAGTAGAATTAGGGTCATGAATTGCGATTATTAGAAACCTTTGTGAAAATCAAAATTAAACCAGTAAGGCATGAAGCACAAAAGATCGCTATGAATTAAATTTGCGCCTCAAAAATATTTACACAATACAATAAGCAAGCAATGCTCAGAACACATACGTGCGGAGAACTTCGATTAACAGACAACGGTAAAACAGTCACACTTTGCGGCTGGGTTCAAAAACTAAGAGATAAAGGCGGAATGGCGTGGGTGGATCTTCGTGATCGATATGGCATTACTCAACTAATTTTTGAAGAAGGAAAGACAGATCAAGATTTATTGGATCGGGTTAAGAAATTAGGAAGAGAGTTTGTTCTGAAGGTTGAAGGAGAAGTTGTTGAGCGTTTCGCAAAGAATGACAAAATGGACACTGGTGATGTAGAAATAGTAGTTTCATCACTTGAAATATTAAATGCTTCAAAAGTTCCTCCTTTTACGATAGAAAATGATACGGATGGTGGAGAGGAAATTAGAATGAAGTACCGCTATTTGGATCTTCGTAGAGATGAGGTAAGGGAAAAGTTAATGCTTAGGCATAAAATGCTTCAAGCTACAAGAAACTTTATGTCGAGTAAGGATTTCATGGAAGTTGAAACCCCTGTGTTGATAAAATCTACCCCAGAAGGTGCGAGAGATTTTGTTGTACCGAGTAGAGTAAATCAAGGTGAATTTTATGCGTTACCTCAATCTCCACAGACTTTCAAGCAACTTTTGATGGTCTCTGGGTTTGATAGATACTTCCAAATAGTAAAGTGTTTCAGGGATGAAGACCTTAGGGCTGATCGTCAACCTGAGTTTACACAAATTGACTGTGAAATGTCTTTTGTGACTCGTGAAGATATTTTGGAGACTTTCGAAGCGCTGGTAAGGAAGCTTTTCAAAGATGTCATTGATACTGAAGTAGGTGAGTTTGTGCACATGCAGTACGACGATGCTATGAAACTTTATGGCTCGGATAAACCAGATGTTAGATTTGGAATGCCATTTGTTGAGCTTAATGATGTTGCCCAAAATAAAGGCTTCAATGTATTTGATCAGGCGGAATTAGTAGTCGGTATTTGCGCTGAAGGATGCGCAGAATGGACACGAAAGCAAGTAGATGCTTTGACCGATTATGTTCGAAGACCACAAGTTGGTGCAAAGGGAATGGTCTATGTCAAATGTAATGCCGATGGTACGTTCAAATCATCCGTAGATAAATTCTATTCACAAGAAAACTTGAAAGCTTGGGCTGAAAAAGCAAATGCGAAACCAGGAGATTTGATATTAGTATTGTCTGGCGATACTGATACTGTCCGTAAGCAACTTTGTGAATTAAGACTTTATATGGGAGATCTTTTAGGGCTAAAAGATCCTAAAGATTTTAAACCACTTTGGGTATTGGATTTCCCGTTGTTAGAGTGGGATGAAGAAACCGAACGGTATCATGCCATGCATCATCCATTCACTTCACCGTTATTGGATGAATTAAGCATGTTGGATACTGATCCAGGAAAAGTTAAGGCCAACGCCTACGATTTAGTCATCAATGGTGTTGAAATTGGTGGGGGATCAATCAGAATCCATGATAAAGAGATGCAGGCATTAATGTTTAAACATCTTGGCTTTAGTGATGAGGAGGCCAAAGCTCAATTTGGTTTCTTGATGGATGCATTTGAGTACGGAGCACCACCTCATGGAGGTATTGCTTTTGGATTTGATAGATTGTGTTCATTGTTTGGTGGGTCGGATTCTATTAGAGATTTTATTGCATTCCCTAAAAATACATCGGCAAGAGATGTAATGATTGAATCACCTTCGCCAGTATCGAAGGACCAATTAGTAGAACTGGGTTTAGATCTTTTGCCTCCAGATTAATCCTATGAAGAATATTCTTAGGTTTGTTTTCTTTATTTTCTTATCCCATTCTATGAAGGGGCAAGAGGTAGATACGTTAAAGCAGGAACCTAAGAAATTTGCAATATATCCGGCCTTGGGATATTCACCAGAAACGCATTGGAATTTTGGAGCGATTGCATTTTTCGTTTTTGAAGACCAAGTGGAAGATGAATATCATCGACCTTCTTCAATTACACCTTATGCGATATATACTTCAAAACATCAAATATTGACCAAAGTTGAATTTGATATGTATTTACGGACTGGTATGAATGTCAATACTGAAGTTAGATATCTAAGCTTTCCTGATAATTATTATGGCATTGGAAATGAAACCACACCAGATTCAGTTGAGTTGTTCAACAATAATTTCTTTAGATTGAATGGTAGAATTGCTAAACCGTTTTCGGGTAACTTATTTGCAGGACTATATTACGATTTTCAATATAATAGCGTTAGTAGTTCCATTGAAAATGGCATGTTAGATACTGATATGCCAATTGGTGAAAATGGAGGACGTAATATGGGTTTAGGCCCGGGGATGCAATATGATTCTAGGAACAGTACGCTTTATCCAACTTCTGGAAAACTGTTTAATGCAGGAATTACATTTTATAGTAGGATTTTTGGAAGTGAATATGATTACACCTCATTCTTATTAGATTATCGTCAATACTTTGAGCTATTGGGTCCAAAGAATATTTTGGCATTTCAATTCAGAACTGAGTTGACAGCCGGTAGTGAAATACCTTTTTATAAGTTGCCAGCTATAGCTGGGGACCAACGTTTACGAGGAATAGAGCATAGGAATTTGTACATTGATCAACAGTCCATGTATTTTCAAGTTGAAGCACGGCAGGACCTCTTTTGGCGATTTGGAGGAGTAGTTTTTGCTGGGGTAGGGGAAGTGTTTGATTCTTTTTCTAATTTCAATACTGAAAATTTAAAATTTGTTTATGGATTAGGAGGTAGATTTCAAGCAATGCGAGATCAAAAGCTTAATATACGTTTAGATTTAGGCTTTTCTCATGAAGGTCAGCATGCTGTTTTTTTATCAGTAAAAGAAGCATTTTGAAGTGCTTGAGTTATGAAGACGTTGGCAAATATTGTTTAATATTGTAAATCAACGAGCGAATTAAATTAATATGGCGGAAAAGAAGAAAATTCTATATGTAGACGATGAAGTCGCGAATTTGAACGTTTTTAGAATTGCGTTTAAAAGAAAGTACGAAATCAAGACTGCAGAAAGTGCAGAAGCTGGTTTGGAAATTCTTGAAAATGAAAAATTTCAAGTACTTATCGCTGATCATCGTATGCCCGGTATGAGTGGTGTAGAAATGCTTGCACAAGTAAGTGAGAAGTATCCAGACATGATCAGAATCATTATTTCAGAATACGTCAACGATGAAGTGATTAGAAGTGCTATTAAAAGCCAAAACCTAGATGGAAGCATTGGAAAACCTTGGGATGCTGACAAATTGATCGAGATGATCGAAAAATAGATAATTCAGAATTTGAATTTAGATATTTCAACTCCAGCGCTGTTATTTCCAGCAATTACATTATTGTTATTGGCTTATACCAATCGTTTTTTAGCGCTGGCCACACTGATTAGAGGTCTCCATTCCGAATACCAAAAAAATAATGACTTAGAACTAGTAGCTGAGCAAATTAAGAATCTAAGAAAGCGATTGAATCTGGTACGTAGAATGCAAGCTTTTGGTGTCTTGAGCTTTTTGTTTACTGTTATCTGCATGTTTGCTCTTTTTCAAAACAATGAAGTGTTAGCGCGTTATATTTTTGGAGCAAGTTTACTTTCCTTACTAACATCTCTTTCTTTTTCCTTATGGGAAATTCAGATCTCCACTAAGGCACTCAATTTAGAATTGAGTGATATGGAAGATTAATCTGTATATCGGGTGAATTTCTTGGAGATAAAAGCTAGGGTCTTTCTGACGACATCATAGTACAGCGCTGCGTAAGCTATCAATGTCAATAACCAAAGGACAATTAGATTAAAATAAAATGTATCAATGGTCCATTTGCTGATTCTCTTTACAGGTGCATAGAAATGTGCTTTTCCCATTTTAGAATCAGGAACCATGAAAATAGGATCTTTCTTCTGTATTAACTCGGTCTGTGTTTCATAAATTTTATCGATCAAATCCCTGTTGGATGCCAGACTGTACATTGCTTTGTTATGATTTTGCGCTTTTAAATGGAGCAATCCATCAATACCAATAGAATCAACGACTAGTTCATATTTTGCATCTCTCAGGTTCACTACAATGTCCTTATCCTTTTTATACTTCAACTTTAGTAATCGTAGATATTTTAATGTTTGATTAAAACTAGTACTGTCAAGCTCCTTGTAATTGATTTTTGAGAGAGACACCAAGGGAGGATTTTGGTCAATCTCAGTAAGCTTTCTGATTTCTGACTGACAGAGTGACAAGTCATTGATCACAAATTGTGATTGGTTATTAGATTGTACTTCTGTGTAGGTTGATTTTAAAATGCCTGTGATTCGAGGTATCAGAAAAGCAAATTTGTAGGTAGACTCGCTCATTTTTTGATCGTATTCGAAAAAGAGTCGGTTGTATGCATTGTCCTTAACTTGCTCAACAGCTAGCGCTTCATAAGCCCACCGAGAAGCCATTAAATTACCGATGTGCGGTACATATTTTTTGTCACCAATATTATGATGCAATTCATCGAATCGAATCATAGCTCCTCCTAGTAATAATTGAGGAACTAATATTAATGGAATCAGAATGTATATTGTCACAATAGAGTTGAGTCCTGCAGAAATGTTAAGACCTACAACATTGGCAAAACAGGCTGTAGAAAAGAGAATGACCCAATATTGAAAAGAAAGTTCCTTGATTTCGAGAATACTATTTCCTACGATTACAAATAGGAACATCTGTACAGCGGAAAGTAAGAAAAGATAGGCAATCTTTGAATTGATATAGCTGAGTCGGCTGAGATTCAGAAATGATTCTCTTTCCAGTATTTTTTTGTCCTTGAAAATTTCTTCAGCGCTGACAGAAAGACCCATAAAGAGTGCAACGACAACCGTCATAAATATATAAACAGGGATGTTTTTATTGTCACTGAATAAATAAGTTTGACCTACCGAGTATTTGGCCAGTATACCAAGTATAAATGCTAAGAGTGGGGGCTCCAATAGATTCAATAATATGTATTGGATGTTGGTTTTTTTAGAATGTAAAATTCGCTGGAAAAAAGTCCATCCTTGTTCTACAAGATCAGGAATTAAGAAATTAGAAGGAGGGAGCGCAGTTTGGTATTTTATCTCACCAATTCCTGGTTCAATGTTTTCTTGGTATTTTTCATACCATTGATGAGGAGTGATTTTCCGGTTTTTAGTCGTGAAACCAGTTTCATCAATTTCTTTGTTTTCAATGATATGAAGAATTTGTTCTGGAATCACGTTGCCACAAGTACGACATTCACTTTCAGCGGCATTGACTTGCGTATTCATGGTCTTGAAATACACAACAGCATCTACTGGATTGCCATTGTAAATAGGATAACCGCCCTTGTCAAGGATCCACAATTTGTCGAACAATTTGAATATCTCAGATGACGGTTGGTGGATAATAACGATAACCAATTTCCCTTTCCGAGCTTGGTCTTTGAGCAGATTCATGACCATTTCAGAGTCCATAGAAGAAAGACCTGAAGTTGGTTCATCAACATAAAGTAGCGAAGGTTCTCTTAGAAGCTCCAGGGCAATATTAAGACGCTTTCGTTGTCCTCCGCTTATTGATTTGTCTAGCGGACTGCCAACTTTTAATTCACTGATTTCTTCAATATCCAGGTCTTCCATAACCTTGAATACTTCTTGGTCTAACCGCTCTTTTGAAAAGTCACTGAAAGACAATTTGGCGTTGTAGTAAAGATTTTGGTATACCGTAAGTTCTTCGAAAAGCAGGTCATCTTGAGGGACATATCCGATTACCCCAGCATTGGTAGAACGGTTAAGAGAAAAGCCATTGATTTCTATTTTTCCGGTCATTGGAGCAAGCTTGCCATTGAGCAAATTGAGCAGGGTAGATTTTCCTGTTCCACTTCCCCCCATGATTCCTATGAGTTGACCAGATTCTTCGTAAAAATTGAATGGTTTTATTCCATTGTTGCTGTTCTTGAAAGTATAACTTACATTCTCACCATGTAGAACTAGTTTAATCTTTTTAGCGTCAAGCATAAAGCTTTTGCTAATGTCAGAAACATAAATCGGCTCAATGGTATTACTTTTTATAATTGAACCTGATTTCAATAAATAAGTCTTTCCTTTGAGAATTTGATTGCCTTCAAGGTATAAACTCAAAGGCCCTTCATATTTGAAAATGAAGATGTCAATGCTCCGAATGTAAAGTACTGTTATGGTGCCAAAAAGGTTTTCGACATGGATATGTCTAAATTCATCTACCCCTGGCTGGGCCTTCTTTTTCATCATCCAAGCAACTTCTGCCGGCCATTCTGTTACTTTATTGTCTATGATTAATGTATTGGCCTTTGATATTGCAGTGATGTTTGGATCAAGGATGAAAGAAGTTATATCACTTATTTCGTTTTTGGGTAGGTTGAAATTCAATGCGACCAATTGCATAAAATCATTCTCTTTATTGGTCACTTTTTTATCTGCATTGATCAACTCAACTAGTTGAATAAATACAATAAATCGTTCGTGTTGTAATAATTCCTTATTGAGTTGTTGACAAATCTTTGTGATTTGTATTATGTTTTTCGTCTCATTCTCTAATTCTTCAGGAGAAGCAATCGCTTCACGACGATAGAATTCGACGTAATCGAGAAATAGATGTAGATACTGCTCCGCTAATTCGTTGTTGAGTTGCCTTTCAAGATAGGGTTTTACGATAATGTTACCTGAGTCGACTTCTTCATCTTTGATACTCTCAATGATGGCAAATAATCGCATTAAGGCATTGATAATCGATTCACTCATAAATTTTGGGTTGCATTAAGATCTAAATATATAAAAAAAGGCATCCCGATGGTTCGGGATGCCTTTTTAATATTAGTAATATTTTTTAATTGACGATTTCGTTTCTTGTGCTTTCCACATTTGCGATGATATCATCGAGTTGACCAACAGTAATTCCTACTGCTGGATCCACTCCTTCATAACTCAATTTCATGTAATTGATTAAAGGAGCTACAGCTTGTACATCTGGATCATCCATGTATTTGGATGCAGCGTCAGCAAGTATGTTCGCAGCAACTTTTTGCTCAGCCACTATTTGCATCATTCGTTCATCGTAGTTGCTGGCGATAGCCAATTGTGTCGTGATATATAATCCCTCGATCCAACTTCCCGCTACTACCAGATAGCCAATTTTTTCTTGACCCGTTTTGTTCAATTGATCATAAGTAGTGTAAAATGATTCTGTAATGATAAGAATCAAAGAGTCTTTATTGTCAAGATTTTGTTCTACACGATTAACCATTTCCGTGTTAAAGACACCTGGAATCTCCAATCCATCGATCAATGTTTTAGAGGCATTTAATACATTTAAAGTTTCCTCTTGCATATTGTATGTACTTGCATAACTCAAATCAGCTCCGTAAATACCGAGATTTAATGCTTTGTCCCTTTGTGTCTCATATTTTTCTACATTGGCAACAGGATTGGTGATATTCAAAACAAATGCAGCTTCCGCATTTTGAAGAAGTTGAGTGATTTCGAAAGATGTAGGGATTGGGTACTTGAATTCTTTTTCTACTTTCTCACGAACGTTTGCAGTGGTTACTCTTTCGTTACTTTTTTGATTGCCGCTGCAACTAATAAGAATGAAAATTGCAAATACGGGGACCAATGAATTGAATAATTTTCTCATGATTTGTAATAAAGCCAATTAAATGTTTGAACGAGGCAATTTAAACCAATGAACGAGAAATGTAAAGTAACACGGCTAAGAATTGACAATAAAAAAAGTCTCAGGTTACTGAGACTTCAAATTATTATTAATTTTTTACAATCAATCTGTAACGATTGTTTGATTTCTTTTGATGAATATAAAATCTCCACCTTCATCTCCTGTGCCTTGCATCACCCCAAATTGAGGTATATTATCACTATTTCCTAGAATTGCTGGTTTGATAGAGTAGAACAATTGTTCAGAAGGAAGATGGTTTTCGTCATTGTTATTGAGATATTTTAACAAGTATCGCATGAAAACACTTTCGTCAGGAACTTCACTCAAAGTACCACTTGTAATGGCTTTTCTACTTGGGGTCTCATGAAGTTTATTGATGGCCATACTCGCATTTTTAAATGCACTTCTCGTTTTGAATATAGATCCACCAAAACAAGCATCTGTTAATAGGAGCGTATGATTTGATTTGATTTCTCTTACATACTCTGTAACCGCACTATTTCTCATCCAATCTCTTTTCTTGTCATCTTGTGCATCCACCGGCAACCAGTAGCCATTTCTTGCATCTTCATCCCAATGACCATGGCCCGCATAAAATATAAGTAAGTTGTCTTGGTCTGTAATTTTTTCACTTAAAAGATCCAATTGATCATAGATTTGATCCCTGGTTGGATTTTTTAATAAGGTAGCATTTTCTTTTTCAAAATTATACTTTTGAGTAAGAACGTCATACAATGCTGAAGCGTCAGATACAGGGTTGTCCAAGTCATTAATATCTGGATCTTCGTAATCTTCTATTCCGATAAGCAAAGCATAGTACAAACCTCCAGTTGGGACTGGATCTGGTTCTCTTTCAATGCTCATATCTCTTGTTGTAATTCCTTCTTTATTATCAATTATTTGAAAGTTTACTGGGTTGTTTCCTACGAACAAATAAATCTTCTGAGAAAAATATCCTGTACTTGACAAGCTCAAAGCTTTACCATTTAATGTTGCCGATTTAACACCAGCAGGATTCGTTATGATTCCTTTAATTTCCATAGCCTCTAGCTGCTGTACTTTCATGAAACCTCTTGAATCAGAATTTGTCGCCAATGAAGCGGGTTCAAGAATCTCCAAGGTTGATTCAACAGCTATTTCATAATCAACTGATATAGTTTCTGTAGTAGCTGAAATCTTTTGTGCAAATGACGCTGCGCTCAATAAACACAATGCAGGAACGAGGGCTAAAATTATTTTCTTCATGGCTCAGTATGTTGCTTACTTAAAATTATCTAATAAAAACTACTCTTTTGTTAAAAGTGAAAGAATTATTTTCTGTATCTACCTGAACTCTAAGTATATAACTGCCATTATTATTCAAGTTAATCTGACTTAAATCCAATTCTATATTTTCAAAGTTGTTTGAGACCGATTGCTCATGGTTTGCTACCTTTCTTCCCATCACATCAAATAATGCGAAATGAACAGTTCCTATTCCATCTGGGACTGTTACAGGAATTGTAATTTTGCTTCCAAATGGATTAGGGTAGGGGCTTCCAATCGCTACGGATGACAGGTCTACTTGATCCCATATAGATTCACTCGGTCCAAAATAAATCTTAAAGGATTGAGCCGAGCGTTCTTGAGTAAAGCTCAGATTTCCCTCAGTGCTCATATCAATGATTTGCCCAGAAGACAAATCATGCAACAGTAACGTGAATTCAGATCCTTGTAGTGCAAATTGATTCCATTTAAGATTCATTTGTTCACCCAAATAAGTACTATTCACATTGAAGGTCCATTCATGTGCTGCTTTGATTTCAGTAAAATCAGTAGTGGTTCCAGATGCAAAGCTTATATCTACAAACTCATCAAAATGTGGAAGACGATTAAGATCCAGATAATCCAACCCATCGTTGGCATTTTCATTCATTCCAATTTTAGATACATTGTAGCCAGTTGTTTCTCCTTCTAGATTCAATCCTAAGAGCCAGTTGTTCATTCCAAAATTACCTGAAGATACAAGTCCTCTTTTCGAGGAAGTGTTGCCTACTTTACCTCCTGCATTCGATACAGAAGAGACAGGAATAATAAACGTGACATTGCTATTCGTGGTATTATTCACAAATGCTCCTCTAAATTTTGGTAGATTCGTTACATTTTCATCATATTGACGAGAGTAGGTTACTAGTTTAGTTATGTCTGCAGTACCATCAGTTGCTCTTCCGTTTGCACTTAATACATCATTCCAATTCAAGGTGCCTGGATAAGGGTTGCCGATCATATTCCAACCAGGTCGTAAAACAATCTCAAATGGTGAATCACGATGAGCGCTCACCGAAACTCCTTGTCCTAAAGACACAGACCCCGTAGATGCGGATAATAACCAATACCCTTTTCCCGGCTCAAAGGAAGTAAAAGCGCCTGAGGATCCATATTCTTGATTTGAGGATCCATTGTAGTGGAAGAGCCTCCACTTTTCGGGATCATATTGTCCTAACTCACTCAATATAGTGGTCACAGGGGCGGTTACATAAGGAACAGACACAATGCCATAATCAACTGCAGTAGTCCCTGTAGATAAGTTCATGCTGACTGTATTAGCTGGTGTGATCGTTTGAATAGAATAGACATCCGAGGTGGTTAGGTTCTCGAATTCGTCTCTGGCTTCAATATAAAAGAACACGCCTACATCATCGAAAAGGGCATCACCCACTAATAATTCATATGTATTATTTCCTACATCTTCCATAGAGATAGGACCATTGGCTGTTTCTGAAGTAATAGTGCCACCAAAGAGGTCAACTGCCATGATATTTGAATCATCTGTGACTGTCACAGAAATAGTGATGCCTCCGGTGCCTTTGGTGTAAGTATCATCTGCATTGACGACTATGGATGGACCTTCATCATCTAAACCAGTAACGTTTAAAGTAATTTCATTTCTTAGCAAAACCAACTGCGTGGCATTTGAATTCGTGATTTCACAGGTATAAATACCACTGTCATTTGCACCTACAGGATCAATGGTATAGCTGCTACTTGTTGCTCCGTCAATGATATTGTTGTCTTTTAACCATTGATAGGCATTGTTAGAAGTCACATCGGAGACTGTCATAGTATAATTTGAACCCACATCTATAGATTCATTTAAAATATTATCTATACGTGCTTGAGTATCATATATGATGCCATTGATATTTGCATTCGGTACTACATCATCAAATGTCAGTTCATTTTCACTGACATTGAAGGTTGTAATGCTTCCGGACCAAAGAGCAGTACTAAAGTCTGGCAGATTCCAAAAATTGTTTACTGCTAGATTCAATTCATGAAGATTAGCGAGGTTTTCTAATTCAATAGGTATTGCACCTTCTAGGCCAGCATCAGTGAGAATTAAGTCAATCATGCTTGTGAGTGCTCCGTAGGTAGTTGGTATTCCTCCGGTGAAATTATTGTTGTCTAAATACAAATACTCCAAATTGTTGAAATTCTCTAAAGAAGGTATTGAGCCTGTAAAAGAATTACCTCCTAGATCTAATGTTTGAAGATTTGTCAAATTATTTATGTCATCTGGTATATTTCCTGAAAGACCTGTGTTGAATAGACCTAAATAGGTGAGACCAGTCAATTGACCTATTTCACTTGGAAGAGAACCTTCAAGCCCGCAAAGATCAATTCTAAGGTCAGTCAGTGAAGTAAGATTTCCAATTTCAGCTGGAATACTTCCTGTTAAACTTCCATTGGTTCTTAAGTTTAAGGATGTCAAATGGATAAGATCTCCAATCTCAGGAGGAATAGTACCTAATAGCCCGTTGGATGCTAAATCAAGTCCAATGACATTGTTGTCATCGTCGGCTGTCACTCCATGCCAAGTATTAAAGTCGGCAGTTTCACCATCCCAACCAGAATTGTTGCTCCAATTAGCTCCGTCGGTAGCATTATATATGGCCATAAGCGCTTCTGCCGGAGAACTCACCACAGATAAATTGATATTGTTTCGAGTCAGTGTGAGCCCAGCTACTAAAGGATTGGTCATGACGCAAGTATATACACCAGCATCGGCATCTTGGACATTATCAATAGTGTAATCAGCGAAAATGGCATCAATAATGTCACTGTTATCTTTTCTCCATTGGTATAAAGTACTTGCATGAGAATCAATGACTGACATCGTATAAGAGCTGTTGCGAATAGCTGTCACATTTAGTTCGGTATCAATTAATTTTTGAGGTGAATATTCGAAACCTCCAACGTTGAGGTTTGGTATGATATCTTCAAAAATCAGGACATTATTCTGTACCTCAAATTGAGTGGTACTGTTTGCCCATGACGCGCTTGAAAAATCGGGTAATACATTAAAATTATTACTGGAAAGTGCTACAATTCTAAGGTTTGCAAAACCTGCTAACGCAGAAGGGATAGCACCAGTAAGTTGATTAACCCCTAAATCGATTTTTTCGAGATTGAGCAATGAACTAATTTCTACTGGCAGATCGCCACTTATCTGATTTTCCCATAAACTAAGCTCTTTTAAACTTGTTAAATTTCCGATTTCGGCTGGGATAGACCCTATTAATTGGTTTTTGGCGATATCTAAATATACTAAACTAGTAAGACCACCAATACTAGATGGAATTTCTCCTTGGATTGAATTGTAACTTAGTTGTAGTTCAATAAGCAAGCTTAGATTGCCAATTTCAGTAGGAATTTCACCACTTAATCCGCAATTGTAAGCAATCAATTGTGACAGGTTGGTTAAATTCCCAATTTCGCTAGGCAGACCTCCTGTGAAGTTATTGTCCCTAATCCATAAATTATCAAGTGTGGTTAGCTGGCCTATCTCTGCAGGTATATTACCATCCAATTGATTGGCAGAAATATCTATTTGCACAATACTAGACAAATTTCCTATTTCAACCGGAATACTTCCCGTAAGTTCATTGTCTAAAAGCCATAGCGTCTCTAAAGAGGAAAGTGTACCAATTTCAGGAGGAATGCTTCCAGAGATTGCATTATCACTTAAATTCAAAAACTCAAGTTTTGAGAGCCTTCCAATACTACTTGGTAACGTTCCGACCAAATTGTTTCCTTGGAGGTCTAAACGAGTAACGTTACCATTGGCATCAAGGGTAACCCCGCTCCAGGTAGATGTAGCAGCACTTGTATCCCAGGAATTAGTCCAATTGTCACCATCGGTATTTGCATACAAGATCATCAATGTATTGCGATCGTCTTCTGCTTGATTTACACTGAAAATCTCGAATGACCAATCAGTAATAGAGCCATCCTGAGCTTCTACAGTATAGGTAAGTGGTAATGTAAAATCATTGGAAGTAACACCGCTGACTTGTGGGACTCCTCCAACTGATGCGGTAGCCCCTTCTGACAATTCAAATGTGAGCACAACATCAGTGATGTCAAAATCATCTTGAAGATCACCATATGCAGCAAAATTCGTTTTGTCAATATTTGGTCCTCCTATTTGTCCAGGGAAAGAATAAGAAATGATATCTCTACCGCTTAAAAGTTCTTTTTCTAAAACGTATGTCCATGAAGAAATTCCATCGATTTGTATTCTCAGGGTCAGATATCCGGCCCCATTTCTTTTTGCATAATCATAGACTTGATAGGTCACGCTACTAGCGACAGCAGCGGTAGTATTTTCATAAGCACCTCCATTATAGGCATTTGGCATACCAATATATGCGCCTTGACCATTGACAGTGATCGTCGAACCATCCGTAGTATATGTGTAATTTCCACCACTAAACATATCATATGGAGCATTGGCGGTTGCTGGATCGAAACATGAATAGGTGGCGTCATTATTTTGCCAGGGTGAACCTTGCGTTTCGCCGTTTAAGTTGATCGTAAATGTTCCATCATCTTCGAAAGTAAAAGTATCATCCAAAAGACAGGCATCGGGTGCGTCCCATTGATACCACCAGCTATTTTCAGGTGAGTTGATGTCGCCAATTCTTTGCCATCCTCCGCGATTGGCCAAAGTCCATTCCCCCACCAAATCTTCAGCAGTGAAAGAGGAGTTATCTCCCGCTTTGGTAACTAACGCTCTCCAGTCTTGTGAAGATCCACTAGGTGCGGTCACTGTATATGTCACTACTTCATTAAAGTCTTGAGCTACATCTGAAGAAGGAGACGCAACAACTCCAGAGCCTAATGTAAAAGTTGGTGCCAAAGCACTTAGATCAGTTGATGATATGGTACCCGCAGAAATAAGATTGTTTCCTGGTTGTATGTTTGCCTGACCGACTTGATCAGGAACATTAAATGTTAGGATATTGGTATTGGTGTAATTGTTAGCTTCATACAGAACAGCGATTTCTTCTGGAGATATAGCACGATTGTAAATGCTGATATCATCTATTGAACCGTTGAATGTTTGACTGGTAGAACCACCTTCTCTTCCAATCGTGCGCGGAGTAGTCATATCAGTTGGATCTTTAGTGATTTCTGAAACAGAAATCACGCCATTAATATAAAGAGAAGTAGTACTCACTTCCCTTGTGACGCTAAGCATGACCCATTCATTGATCGGGATAGGGGATGCTGACAGCAGCTGGCCTCCTTCGTATTGATATAACAGGAATAGTTCTCCTCCTACATCTTCAAGTTTGACATCCGTAAAATCGGTAACCGAATCAAAAAACAAATAGGAATTGGCTATAGTATTAGTATGTACCCAGATATTTAAAGTAATGTCATTGTCCAACACTACACCCGTATCATCATTAATGGAAACCTCATCATCAAATCCATCAAACAAAACAGCCGAATTGGTGATTCCAAATCTATCTGTGGTAAAACCCAACCCATTAAGCAGTGATGCGTCATTGCCATTTTCACTCTCATCATCGGCATTTCCATTGAATGGGTAGTAAGCAACTAAACCATCTGCTGCTGTAAAAGCATAAGTTTTACTAATGATATCCACAGTCACTTTATAAAATCCATGACCTTCAGCAAAAACGCCATTGTCTGAGATTAGATCTAATAATCCAGTATTACCATAAGACCCCCAATTGATGACGCCCCATTGGCCATTGGCACGGACTTTCCACTCTCCATCAAAAAGTTCAACCAGTGGTATTTCATATATGCCATTGCCCAGATGGACCATTTCTACTTCACTGGCATCGCTCCATCCATTATCCGCTCCTGTGAGCACGCTTCCGACCAATCCCATTGATGTTATTTCAGTGACTTGGTAAGTACCTGTTCCAGTGTTGATGCGAATGGCGGTAGGTCCTCCAGGGATGGCAGGGTCTAAACTGTCCATAGAGATATCGCCTTCATCTTGACCTCCGATTCCATCACTGCCATCATCTCCCCAGTTAATAGTCGTAGTACCATCTGCTAAAAATTTAAAGAAACTGCCTGCTTGTAAATCCACAGCGCCGATATGTACATTTTCCCAAATGCCTCCTTGAGGGGAGATATTGGATAAAAATTGATTGGTATCACCGGTCGCATTTCCGAAAACTGCTACGGATGTGACATAACCACTTTCATTATACATGCTTAATATATCAGCATCAGATAGGGCGTAGTTGTATAATTTGACGTCATCCATACGTCCTTCATAGAAGGAAGCTCCTCCTCCAGAACCGATCCAGTTTGTTAAGTTAGCATCTATGGCTCCTGATATAGCTACTTCATCTACCATCGCTCCATTTTTGAACATTTTGGTTGAGGCGCCATCATAGGTAAATACAAAATGTTGCCACAACCATGGAATGACTGCTGCTCCAACAGGGGTAGTTGAACTTCCCACTTGAACACCTGCATTGATTGTATGGCTATCTGTTATGTAAGCTCTGAAAGCACCAAAATTGACAATATCTTGAAAAACATCTGTTTTTACAGGATTGACCCAAAACGAAACAGAGATTTGATTGGTTCCACCTATCAGATCTACATCCTGATAAGACATTTCTGCAGAAGCACCGTCAAAGATGAATGCTTCAGTGGCATAACCAAAACGGTTGCTAGTGCCGCCAACATTGACCACTGACATATTATGGTTATTGCCTGTAATATCGGCACCACCGTCGGCGTAATGAGCCAAGAGGCCCGTATTTACCGTAATATCAAAGGCATCACTTACAGGGCCACTTGAAGGATCTTGAGCAGAAACTGTCACGGTAGTAGTGCCAAGACTGATCATCGTAATGGTCAAGTCTGAGCCCGAAATAGATACGGTGGCAACTGCTTCATCAGAACTGGTTGCCGAGAAAGTCAGGTTATCTCCTTCAGGGTCTTGAAAATTACTAGAAAGGTCAATAACTGTTGTGCCGGCACCTAGCGCTACGGTCAAGTGGGGGAGGGGAGAAGAAACTACTGCAGGTGAGTTCGCTACATGGGAGTTGTCCGTTAATTTAGCAACGAAAACATCAGATCCACCACTTGAAACCAGAGATGCCTCACCAAATATCGCAGGAGTCGCTGCTACACTATTATGAGTGCCTGTTAAATAAGCAAAACCCTGCCCATCTAAGGTAATGCCATATCCAATTTCGGTCTCTGGTCCGCCACCTTGATATACCCAGTCTAAATTGCCTTCTGTATCATACTTTGCAGCGTAAACATCTGAAGTACCTGAGGCTGTTAAAGAACTGCCACCAAAATCTACAGTGCCGCCGAATGAACCCGTTATAATGACACTTCCAACATTGTCAATCACTAAGTCGTAACCTGTATCTCCAGAAGAGTCACCAATTCCTTTTACCCAGGACAAGTTTCCATTTGTATCATATTTAGCAAGGACAATGTCATTACCGCCAAAACTGGTCAGGGCATTTCCTCCGAAATTACCGGCTGCATTATATTCACCTAGAGTGTAAACATTTCCAGAAATGTCGATACCTACAGAATTTCCATCATCCGACCCTGTACTGCCCCCACTTTTCACCCAAACAAGATTACCCAAAGAATCATATTTAGCCGTGAAAATGTCATTACTACCAAGTGCACCAAGACTAATACCCCCAAAATCAGATGTTCCACTAAACTTACCTGTGAGATAGATGTTTCCAGTATTATCTATCTCAATTGAATTTGCATTTTCATTGGGTACTCCACCATAATCATTAGCCCATTGAACGTCTCCATTATTGTTATATTTTACAATAAAAATATTATTATTTTCACCAGAAACATCCAGATTTTCTGTGCCAAAAGTGACGTTGTTAGTTATTGATCCAGTTACATAAACATTGTTCATGTTATCCAGTGCTAGATCATACCCATAATCATTTCCAGAACCTCCTCCACTTCTTACCCATAGTAAATTTCCGTCTGTATCATATTTAGCAACAAACACATCTCTGGCCCCTTCAGAAATTATTTGTTCCGCACCAAAAAAACCAGTTTCTGCAAAATATCCAGCTACGTAAACATTGCCTAGATTATCCACTTCAATGCCATATGCATGATCTGTGCTGGATCCTCCTCCACGCTGTGCCCAAAGTATGTTGCCATCATTATCGTATTTGACTACATAGATATCGTTACCCCCAAGTGACGTCAAACTTTCTGTATCAAAGTCAGCAGTTCCAGCAAAAGAACCGGTCACATAAATATTACCGATAGCGTCAACTGCTACATCTCCTGAGCTCTCAGGACTGGAGCTTCCTCCATTCTTAGCCCATACCCAAGGGGTGACTTCAACATCAAAAGATACCTCCAAGGAAGAAAGGCCACCGGCAGCGGTCGCAGTTATTGTAATTGTGCTTGTACCCAGTCCTACTTCATGGATTGTCAATTGACTGCCATTTAAGGAAGTAGTTATTACATTATCATCACTATTTAATATTGAGTATCCTTCAATAGATCCATTACCTATAGTAAAAAACTCATCTAAATTGTAATTGGTTGTACTGAATTGCTCTAGAAACGTGGTGTCGTTTAAATTTTGTTTTAAATATGCCTGGTCCTGTTTATTGAATTTCCAAAGAAAAGCTTGAGGACCACCAGTTCCAGTTAATTCAATTTCACTTAGGTTAGTAAGTTGAGTAAAACTCCCAGTCGCGATTACGTTGTTATTTTGACCTGCTGCTATTCCATTTCCATATTCATGATTTCCTTCGCCAACAATTTCTTTCCAAATTAAGTGTCCTAAACTATTTATTTTTTCGATTTGAATCTGGTAATATGCAGTGCCTACTTCTATTACTGAACTTATTACATACAAATTATTATCAATATCAAGCGCCATGTTTTCACTGGATATATTGTTGTTCCACAACAAGTTACCATTAGGATCTAATTTTACTCCACCGGTGAAAATATTGTTGGATGTTCCAATTTGAATGTCACTATCGCCATGTTTTTTTGCCCATACAACCGCACCTTCGTTTGTATATTTCGCAATATATGGACTTGTTCCACCTCCGTCCACCAATAGTATCTCAGTGTCAAAAGAGGCGTCATCTGTGAATAAGCCAGTGAAATATATGTTGTCATTGGAATCAGTTTCCACAGCGATAGACCTGTCGGTGCTCGCTGTACCTCCCCCTTCTATAGCCCAAACAACATTTCCATTTACATCATACTTCATTAGGCAGCTAGATCCGTTTGAAGAGGAAATAGTAGATACTCCAAAATCAAGCGTGCCATTAAATTTACTTGTAAAAAGGATCTCATTAGTACTATTAATTGATATATCGTTAGACTTAACATTGAATACTTGAGACACATGTGTGCCAAGACTATTTGCCCATAAAACATTTCCATTACTATCAAATTTAGCAATGAATGAATCATAGTATGAAGTTCCTGCTACAATGTTGGTAGCTCCAAAAGTAGCTGTACCATTAAAAAGTCCAGAAATGACAATATCTCCATTGGTGTCAATTTCGACGGATGTGGCATTATCTTGAGAAGTTCCTCCTGCTTTTACAACCCAAATTAGGCCTCCTTGTGAGTTATGCTTGGATAGAAATACATCGTATAGACCCACAGGTGTCAGCGTAGTGCCGCCAAAATCAGTTTCGCCAATAAATCTACCAACAGTATAAACATTGCCACTATTATCGATTTTAACATCATTTCCATGAGTTTGGGAACCAATAAAAGCATGCGCCCAAGGATCTAATGAATTTGATATATTCACCTCAAAAACATCATCTACCGTATTCGTACCATCATCGGCAGTGACTGTGATGGCTGCAGTGCCTGTTCCTATCTCTGTAATCGTTAAAGTAGCAGACGAAACAGAAACCGTAGCTACTGCTTCATCACTGCTGGCCGCAGAGTAAGTAAGTGATTCACCATCTAAATCTTCAAAAATGTTTGAGAGGTTTAGATCTACAGTACCATAACCCGGTGCCAAATTGAGATCACCTAAAGTAGCAATGACAGTAGGAGTGGTATAAAATTTTTCTAAATCGTAAAGATCCGCAACCACATTCTCGGTGAGTGCTCGTTCGTAAACTCTAATTTCGTCTAAGGCACCATCGAAAAAATTGCCGGTTCCATCAAATCCAATATAGAGCTCAGTGGCTTCTGTACCAATGGTACCAGAGTGAGTCGCAGTTCCTACACTTTCTCCATTTTTAAACAATTCTGCCGTGCCGTCATTGTAGGTGAATACAAAATGTTGCCATACATTTAAATCTATGCTTCCTTGTGGTGTAGAAGACCCCCCATCAATGAAGAGTTGCGGTTGAATACCTCCGGTTTCATTAAGGAAAATAGTGAACGGCCATATCTGTACCAGTTGTTGAAAAGAGGTTGAATTCCTGGGATTAACCCAAAATGCAACTGACATAGCGGTCTTTCCTTCTATAAGGGAGATCGAAGAAATGTCTGCTGTTATCTCTGATGTAGTACCATTAAAATCATAGGCCCCATCAATATTACCATATCGATCGGTAATAAGCGTTGCTTCATTTACTACTCCGTTTAGTCCATTTGCCGTTACGTCATTGGCATTGCCAGTGAATGTGTAGTGGGCTAATAAGTTTTGTGCTGAACAATCTATCCCTGATCCATTGTAAGTGGTTAGGGAAGCAGCCCAGGTATCAAATGTAGGATTGTCTGGTTCACAGATTGAGGAATTGTCGATGCTAAATTCATCAATAAGCGTCAAATTACCATTATATATACTAGGTGGAACTTCTCCTGATAAATTGGTTTCTGAAAAGCTTAAATTTGATAGCCCCGTTAAATTTCCAATTTCTAATGGAATTGTACCCGTAAATGCTGCATTGTTTAAGTAAAGCGTGTTGAGTTGAGTGAGATTTCCAATTTCAACCGGAATTTCACCTGTCAATTGATTATGACCTAAATATAACCAACTGAGCTGTGTTAAATTACCAAGTTCTGTAGGTATTGATCCTGTTAGTTCATTATGATCCAGTCTAAATCGAACAAGATTGGTCATACCACCATACTCTGGAAAAATCGTTCCGGTTAGGTCGTTAAAATCCAAGTATAAGTACAATAAGTTGCTCAGGTTTGTCACCTCTATTGGTATATCGCCGCTCAAGGTATTGTCTGACAATCCTAAAATCTCCAATGAAGAGAGCTGTCCTATTTCTGCAGGAATGGACCCAACTAGATTGTTAGAAAATAACTCTAATTCAGTGACGTTTCCACTGCCATCTGTGGTCACCCCATGCCAATTCTCCAAATTCGGATCAATTCCCCATCCAGTGTTATCCGTCCAGTTGTTCCCATCTGTGGAGTTGTAAAGAGCCATGAGGGCATCATGGTCAGGAGAAGGGACAGCAAAAATTCTTACATGACCAGACTCAGCCCCATTTCCATCATTAAACGGTGCTCCAATGATTACTCGGGATCCATCGCCAGATAATGCCACCGAAGTTCCTGATTCATCATCAATAGCTTCTCCGTCAATATCTGAACCAACCTGAATCCAGTCACCGCTCCTATAGTTAAACAATCGGACATGACCAGAGAATGGACCATTCCCTTCATTTCTTTTAGCTCCAATAGCGACAAGGTTACCATCGGACGACAGTGAAACTGCTTCACCTGAATAATCATAGCCTTCTTCTCCATCAATATCTGATCCCAACTGAACCCAGTTGCTTCCATTGTACTGGTAAACCCTAGTATGTCCTGCATCTGTATCCGTGCCATCATTCCAATAAGCTCCAATTGCTATTATTGACCCGTCCGCTGAAAGCGAAACAGATTCACCAGAACGGTCACTTTGAGCTTCCCCAAAAATAGTAAGACCTAATTGAATCCATGAACTACCATTGTATTCAAATATTTGAGTATATCCTTCATTATTATTGCTTACTTCATCGCCTAAATCAGCACCAACTGCCACAGTATTACCGTCAGCAGATAAGCAGACGGAACTCCCTATGTTATCGTCCGTTCCGCCAACTATATGAGCACCCATTTGTTGCCAACTACTGCCATTATATTCAAATATGCGAACTTGTCCATTTTCTGCAGCACCTCCATAGCCTGTAGCGCCTATCGCAACTCGATTTCCGTCTGCTGATAATGAAACTGATCTACCCGAACCATCCCCACTTCCTTCGCCATCTATGTCTGCGCCAACTTGAACCCAAGAACTGCCGTTATATTCATAAATTCTTACATGGCCAGCTGTACTGCCAGAATCATCATTGCCTGCTGCACCAATTGCAACTTTTGTACCGTCAGCGGAAAGAGATGTTGAGATGCCTGAGTGATCTGAAATTGCTTCCCCATCAATATCTGCTCCCAACTGAATCCAGTTATTTCCGTCATACTGGTAGACTTGGACATGTCCAGCATCGCTTCCTGAGCCATCATTGTAATAAGCCCCTACTGCTATTATAGAACCATCATCAGATATAGAAACTGCTTCACCAAATCGATCATCCGCTGCTTCACCGTCAAGGTCAAGACCTATTTGACTAATAGCAGATGAGGATCCACCGCCACCTGCAGATGCAGAAATCGAGCCCCACCCTGTATTATTGCCCAAGTCGTTAGAGTTAGTAGCGGTAAAAGTTCCATTCGTAATGTTGATATCTTGTATGTCCAGATATTCACCAGTGAAACCGCCACCTATATCTAATGATGCCTGGATGCCAGGCGTAGTGGACGATAGTGAAATATTATCTCCATTGGTTCCATTGGCGATCATTTGTGCCATGGTAGTCGTTTGACTTTCTGCAAATTGAACTACATTTCCAGGTTGCAAATCGAGATTGTTAAAAGTGTTAGTTTGGAGAATTTGAGCAGAATTTCCCGTCAGTGCGACACTTCCGGATGAAGGGTCCCAATCACTTCCAATCAAAAAATCACCCGACAAATGAATATTCCCCGTGCCTCTGAGTGAAGTGGCAGCCTCAGTAGAGATTGTACCCTGTACAATTAGTTCATTAGAGGCGATTTGGTTGATATTGACAGCGCCTGTGGCTTTAAAATAAACCTGTGCATGACTACTGCTCGCTAAAGCAATCGATGCGATGAGTAATGTCAATTTTCTGGTGAGTGATCCTAATATCATATTAGTAAGTCTTTATAGTTGATGAACTATGAATAGAGTAAGGGTAATATGGGTTCGACTAGAAGCCATTTGTTTTTAATCAGCGATTTTGGTGATTTTAACTACTGTATACACTTCTTGTTCAGGTATCGTAGCTGAACCTAACCCAAATCCATTGGTGGATGAGGAAGTGACAATATGTTGAATTTCAAACGTTGTATTTGTAGCAATATTGACAATTCCAAATATTAATGATTTATTAGATGTTTCATCTGCACTAGTATTTCCGTTACTTACTTCCGAAGTACCTAGAATTTGATCTGTCGTACTTGAGACATTGTATAACTTTGCTCTGTGTTGATCGATATTATTATAGCCTGGAACAAAAGCTTCAACAATATATTCTCCTGATTCTAAGGTAATTTGATTTGTATTTAGAGTCAAAAATGCAGACCCTTCTGTTGTATTTAAATCTCTAACAATCCACCCTGCACCTGGAGTTCCACCACTTGTATTAGATGTTTTAATATCCTTCACAAAAGCAACCGCAGGATTAAGAAGATTCCAATTCGTTCCATTATAAATCCGTAATCCAGGCGTATTGTCAGTTTGATAAATCATCAACCCCTCAATAGGGGTAGCAATAGCATTTCTTTCCGTGATAGTCATCCTAGGGAAAATCACACCCTGTGAGGTAGACTTCACATCGAGGATGGCAGATCCATCTGGATCGGAGTTATCGGTGTTGATGGCAACTCCTTGTGCCGTGGCCAACTGCGAAGCAGCGATAAAAATGAGTACTAATAAGAGTGTGCGTAGTGGAATTGATGAGATTGCTTCTTTCCTCGCAATGACATTCTTAAGTTGAGTAGTTATATATTTCATGATATTTCAGTTATAGTCTTTTTAATTTCTTTAGTGCGATTCTTTAATTAGTTCTGGTTGGTGGATCCGGTGGGTTTGGTAAGTTATTGTTAGTGTCTACAGTTCCACCACCGTCATCACCACTACCGAGGATGAAGTAGGCAGTAGCTCCTAATACCGCTGCAGCAGGGATTATAAATACGAAGGGTGAAGTTTTCTTGACGACAATATTTCCAGAGTAGACAGATTTTGACTTAGTCTGGTCTGAAGAAAGTTTGACACTATAGGTTCCTTTGTCTATTTTCTTAGGAACATACCAAGTGTATTTATTGTCGTTGATATTATCTTCAATGGTCGACCAACTTCCACCTTCTTTTGAATAATCTAATTTATAGGCACTGTTTTCTTTTCCACCTTTCCACATGATGGTTACAGATTTACCTGGTTTGGTTTTGATAGGATCCAAAGGTGAAACCAAACTTAGCGGTACAAAAGTCAAATTTGCTACGATCCTGAAATCTACATCTCCTTTGAAACCACTGAAGGCTTGTTTTGCGTCAATGACAAACTTTAAGCGAAGACCAGGGAAAACATCTTTGACTTTTCCAGATTTCAGATCTAAGGCTTTGGAATAACCATCCCTCGAGGAGAAGATTTCTATGTCATAAAGTTCTTGAGGGTTTTCGACTGCTTTGAGATCGAAAGTGATGTTGACATCATCACCTACTTTTTCAACAGATAGATTCTTAATTTCCTGTGCAAACGATGTAGACATCGCAAACATTAATAACAGGGCCAAAAGGATGAATTTGGTATTTCCTTTTTCGGAGTGGTTCTTTCCCAGCATACAGTTAGATTTTAGTAGTAATAAGCAAATAGAAAAATAGCCTTTTTCTAGCTCAATAAAAAGGAAGACTGCTATGAATCATCTAGTTATCTTCAATTTCTAACCAATTCTAAAACAACTAAATGAGAGTTTCGAAATTATTTGACAAAAGGGTAAGAAAAATCGATGAGTCAACACAATAAATGGAACAGTGCCTGATTTAGAAAGAAAAGTAGTGCTATTCGTCCCAAAGGCCTTCTATTGTGTAGGAACTTCCTTTCAAACAGAAGAAATCACCTTTCACGTAGCGAAAATGTTGGTCCAAAGATGACATTGATGTCATTTCTTCTTCACTCAGAAAGATATCGGCTGCTGCCAAGTTTTGAGCGAGTCTTTCGGGATTAGTAGACTTAGGAATAACTACTGTTCCTCTTTGAATCGCCCAAGCGATCATGACCTGAGCGGGAGAGCACTTGTGGTTTTTGGCAATGCTTTCAATTTCAGAAATCTGAAACATGTCAGGTTCATCCTGAGCCTTCATTCGTGCCGGTCGATCTCTTGATCCTAAAGGTGAATAAGCGGTAACCACAATGTCATTTTTTGCACAATATTCCAAAAGAGACGGCTGTTGGAGTAGGGGATGTAACTCCACTTGATTCATGGCGATTTTGATATTGGCAGTTTTATTGACCTTTTTAAGCTTTTTTACGCTGAAATTTGCCACACCAATGTTTCGAGTGAAACCAGTCATCACGCATTCTTCCATCCCTTGCCAAGTCTCCTCCAATGGAATTTTTTTGAGACTTATTAAATCTTCTTTTTTCAGAGGAAATAAGACATCTCTTTTTTGAGCTACTGGCCAGTGAATCAAATAAAGATCTAGATAATCAAGCCCAAGGTCTTGTAATGTTTTTTTGAGCGCTATGATCACATCTTCTGCTCTATGATGCGTATTCCATAGTTTAGAAGTAATCCAAAGTTCTTCTCGATTCACTTCACCAACCATGATGGCATCGTGTATCGCAGCGCCAATTTCTTTTTCATTCTCATACCTAGAGGCACAATCAAAATGACGATAACCTATTTTAATTGCTTCGCGAACGGCTTTGTAAACTTCGCCAGAGTCCGCCTTCCAGGTACCTAACCCTAAGGCAGGTATTTGATATTTGGTATTGATAGGAAACGATTTCATTATGCAGCTTTTGGTGTTTTACTAGAAGGTATGAATTTAAACAATTTTGTATTGGAAAAAACAGAATTCCAATTTTTGAATGAACAGTATATAATATGTTTTAGAATTCCCCCTTAAAGGAGCTAGAGGGCTTCTTTAGTTTCATGATTTTCTATCTAGATTTAGTTTTCTGCAATCGAAATCTACTTTGTAATTGGAGGGAGATTTTTGACGGTTGAATTAATACCCTTTTACTTGCCCAACCTTTAAATGTTTCCAAAGTAACACTTCCGAAAGTGTTGAATCGATCCTGTGAATTTTTTAATTTTCTATTGTAGGAAGGTGATTCGTATAAGCAAGAAAGAGTACAAATATGAAGATTTATGCTTCTCAGTGCAAATACCCTTTCTAACGATCATTTTGCAAATGAACGCATGAACCTGCGACGAGGTTCATGCGTTCATGGACGTAATAATTCCCCCTAGCCCCTTAGCAAGGGGGGATAAGTTCTGTTTTAACCGATGGCTTTTGCCATAGTCTCTCCAATGTCTGCCGGAGAATTTACCACATGCAAACCACATTCGTTCATGATCTTCATTTTTGCTTCAGCAGTATCGTCGGCTCCACCGATAATGGCACCTGCGTGACCCATTCTTTTTCCTTTCGGAGCAGTTTGACCAGCAATAAATCCAACGACTGGTTTAGGGTTACCTTGAGCTTTGATCCATTTTGCGGCTTCAGCTTCGTAGTTTCCTCCAATTTCACCGATCATAACGATACCATCCGTATCAGGGTCGTTCATCAAAAGCTCTACCGCTTGTTTAGTAGAAGTACCAATGATTGGATCTCCTCCAATTCCGATGGCAGTAGAGATTCCTAACCCAGCTTTGACCACCTGATCAGCTGCTTCATAAGTTAAAGTTCCTGACTTAGAAACAATACCTATTCTTCCTGATTTGAAAACGAAACCTGGCATAATCCCAACTTTTGCTTCACCCGGCGTAATGACACCTGGACAATTTGGTCCTACCAGTGTAACATCTCTATTTTTTAAATATTCTTTAGCGGTAATCATATCCTTTACAGGAATGCCTTCTGTGATGGCGATGATTACCTTAATGCCTGCTTCTGCAGCTTCCATAATCGCATCTGCGGCAAATGCGGGAGGAACGAAAATAATTGAAACATTGGCTTGTGCATTGTCAACCGCTTCTTTCACTGTATTGAATACTGGTTTGTCAAGATGTTTCTGACCTCCTTTGCCAGGCGTTACACCACCTACGACATTGCTGCCATATTCGATCATTTGTGTAGCATGGAAAGTGCCTTCCGTTCCGGTGAATCCCTGAACAATAATTTTGGAGTCTTTATTTACGAGTACGCTCATTGTGTTTCAATTTTGTGCAAAAATAGAATAATCTATTGCATAAACAAGATCAATGACCGGGTTTGAATTACTTTATTTTTTCATAACTAATGCCGATGTAATTGTCAATAAATTCTCGGACACACCCATGACCGCCTTTCTTTTCTAATACTACATCTACATATGACAATACATCAGAAACTGCATCACTCGGACAAGCAGAAACTGCGGCTTTTTTCATGACTGGGATGTCATTGATGTCATCCCCAATAAAAGCTACAGATTCATAACCAAAGTCCATTTTTTCCAACCATTGTTCTAGGATATCATGTTTTTCTTCCAATCCAGCATACATATGGCTTACGCCTAATGTTTTTCCCCTTATTTCAATTGCTTTTCCTACTACGCTATGGCTGATGATGCCTACTATGACACCTTTTTTAACTAACATTCTTATTCCTAACCCATCTCTTGCATTGAACTGTTTAAATTGGTCTCCACTTTCAAGCACATTGATTTTACCATCTGTCATGGTACCATCGACATCCAATACTAGCATTTTGATTTGATCTGTATACTTCATGTACACAATTATATAGGATTGTCCTTTTTTGAACTCCATTGAAATAGAAAAAGATAAATGCAATTCAAAAATTTTCGGTTTCAATTAATTATTTAAATTCGGTGATTCAATTCGAAGGATTGTCAAAATATATCAATTACAGAAAAACACGCTTATGGCTCAATCAAGTTTGCAGGATAATAATTCAGGTAATAGCATCATACCTATTGCCATCATCGCAGGTCTTTTTGCTATTTTCGGTTTTGTCACATGGGTGAACGGTGCCTTAATACCGTTTATGAAATCGATTTGTGAATTGTCCTCAGCGGAATCTTTTTTAGTGGCCTCTGCATCCTACATTTCCTTTTCAATTATGGCACTTCCTTCTGCTAAAATTCTTCAGAAAATAGGCTATAAAAAAGGGATGTCCTTGGGGTTGTTGATCATGGGGTTAGGAGCTTTAGTTTTTATTCCTGCAGCTTCTTCAAGAACCTATTTTGTATTTCTTACTGGGATATTCATTCAAGGTGCTGGTATGACTTTGCTTCAAACAGCATCTAATCCTTACATTACCATTATGGGCCCTATAGAAAGTGCGGCAAAGAGAATATCCATTATGGGTATTTGTAACAAGTCCGCAGGAGCTTTAGGTTCATTTATTTTTGGAGCATTGCTTCTTGCAGGAATTCAAGAAAAAACGGAATTACTCAGCACAGTATCATCCACAGAAAAAGTGATGCTTTTGGACGAAATGGCTGGTGCAGTAGTGATGCCTTATATCATCATGTCACTAGTTTTATTTGCTTTGGCCATCTTAATTCGTTTTGCACCACTACCAGATTTGGAAGCAGTAGAAGAGGAGGCAGTTGAAGGTAGTACACCTAAGACAAGTATATTTCAATTTCCTCATTTATGGTTAGGGGTGTTGACATTGTTCACTTATGTGGGTGCTGAAGTTATCGCTGGAGATTCCATCATCAAGTATGGCATCACGTTAGGATTGGAAAATGCAGAATTCTTCACTTCATTTACTTTGATCGCAATGATTGCTACCTATTTGCTGGGTGTAGTCTTAATTCCAAAATATCTCAGCCAAGGAATGGCACTCAAGATCAGTGCTTCCCTTGGGATTATACTTTCAATTTGTATTTTGTTTACCACAGGATTTACATCTGTATTATTCGTTGCTTCATTAGGTATTGCTAATGCTTTGGTTTGGCCAGCAGTATGGCCTTTGGCGCTTAATGGTTTAGGGAAGTTTACGAAAACTGGATCAGCCCTGTTGATTATGGGAATTTCTGGAGGAGCGATTATACCTCCCTTGTATGGGGCATTAGAAGATGCTAAAACTTCGGCATTGATTTCTGACGGGGTAGCTGATGCAGCAAGTCAAGCAGCAACTAGTAGTTATTGGATACTTTTACCATGTTATGCCATGATTCTTTATTACGCGATGTTTGGTTATAAACTAAAGTTCAAAGGGTAAGGTGATGAAATTTGGAAACCTATTTTTTTCATGTCTATTCATTGTTTTGATACCATTTTTATCGTGCACGGTTGAAATTAATGTTCAAGGGGAAAATGAGCATATAGAATCGTACCTTTCGAAAAGAAGTGATGTCATTTATTATAATGGCTTTGAAACGTCTATTCCAGGAGAAACAGATTGGATGAAATTGTGGGGTAGTAATTGGGAAGATCCATTTGGATCCAATAGGCTAACAAGAGAGAATAAGGATGTTGTAGCCGGTACAAATGCAATCAGAATTTCATACCCAAAAGGAGGAGTAGGGCCAAGAGAAACAGGCGCTCAATGGCCCTTGTCATTTGAGAACATTGAAAATCTTCAACCGCTGTATGATTCGCTTTACCTTCGGTACTATGTAAAATTTGAAAAAGGTTTTGATTTCGTAAAAGGAGGGAAGCTTCCTGGTTTAATGGGTGGAAAAGATTCATATGTTCGCTCAGGAGGCAATCAACCAGATGGAACTAATGGTTGGACCATGCGTTTTATGTGGCGAACTGATGGGGAAGCTGTGATCTATGCGTATTTACCTGAAGGGAAGTACAAAAAAGGAGTTTGGGGTTTTGATATTTCATTGAACAAAAAATTCATTCCTGGTCAATGGCATTGCATAGAGCAATTTATTGCCGTCAATACAATTGGTAAAAATGATGGGAGATTAAAGACTTGGTTTGACGGAGACTTATCTATTGACCTTGATGATGTAACCTATCGTACAGTAGATAATGAATTTGGATCTATTGGCGGTATGTATTTTTCAACATTTCATGGAGGAAATAAAAAAACATGGGCACCAAATGTAGATTCATTTGCTCAATTTGATGGGTTCGTGATTGCTCAAAAAAGGGTGGGAACGAAAGACTGATAGATCTTTTGTATAATTTAAGATTGATGCAATCAGTTTAATTTGAATGTGATAGGAAGGATTAATTTCGATTCAACAGGTTGACCTCTTTTTATGCCTGGATTCCACTTTTTGTACCTTTTGACTACTAATTCTGCTTTTTCATCACAATGGCCACCGATTCCCATGATGGTCTTTACTTCTATAGGTATTCCATCTTTATTTAAAACAAATTTAACATACACTCTTCCTTCAATTCCACTTCTTCTTGCAAGCTCAGGGTATTCCAAATGGCTGTTGACATATTTGTAAAACCATGCTATCCTTTTTTTGGGGCAGGTTCGATCTCCAATTCTTCGTATTCATACTGATTACCTTGTTCATCCCAGCTTGTCCCTTTTACTTTGGAGTGCTGATAGGTCTCATCATATATCAATTGCCCGTCCATATTGTAACCTTTCCACCTACCACTTTTAATACCATCTTTAAAAGATCCTTTTGAAGAAATTAAGGTTGTGTCGGAATGGTAATAAGTGACATCACCACTTCCTTCTGTCACCCATAATTCACCTGATTCGGACCAATATTCTTTCATCTTATAGATTGATGTGTTCTCTGCATTTCTATTTGGTACGTAGGTACCTATTTCTTTTATTTGACCATTTGCATACCACTCTTTTGATTCCCCTATTCCTTTGCCTTTTTCATAATGTGCTTTCTTTTTAATTTGACCATTTTCATACCATTCTTTCCAAACACCAGATTTACATTTGTTTAGAAAGTATCCCTCTTCTTTTTTTGTTTTTATTTTCGAAATAAGAGACTGAATAACTTTCTTTAGTGAAGCAAAGCTTGTCATAACAGCTGGCTGTAGATTCGATCGCACCACTCATAAAATAAGTTTGCACGAAGAATTTTTCACTTTTATCAGGATGAGCTTTGTAAATACGGTAATAGGTGGCGTCATCATTATTTGTAACCTCAAAATTGTCATTAAGGTATACGGATACGGAATCTTGTGAGACGGAATAGAAGGAGCTAAATATTGCAAAAGCAATAGTGAATAAGAAGGGTTTCATAAGGTTAGAATTGGTTGGAGGTTAGAGTTTTTTTGAAAAATTCTAACCACTAAAATACTTTATTTTTTTTCTAGAAAGATCAAGATTTTATGTTTTGATTTCATATAGGAGACTTGTTAGTAGAGCGCTGAAATCCAAGTTTTCTACCCAGGTGAATCGGGTGAAAGATTAGCTTTTAGAAGATTCCGAAGGGCATCAATTTTTTGATCTACTTGCCGTGCTTTTTTTGTTAAATTTTCAGCAAGGTAGGCCGTGTTTTGAAAATAGCTAATCAATGTTGAGTCATCTTTTAGGGATTCTATATCCATGGGTATTCTCTTGTAATATGGCCAAACGGAGTAGCGTTCTAGGGTAAAATTATTCAGGAAATAAGGTTGTACAAAGCTCTGAATATACTGAATTCTTTCGGCTTCATATTTTTGATAATAAGGAATAGCCCTTTCATAAAAGTCGGTGATTTGAATCCTTAATGAATCATTAGTAATCAAGTCTATTCCTTTTGATTCAAGAAGATTATAGCCACTAGTTGTAGGATTAAAATGGGGGCTCAATTGTAGTACATATAATTTGCTACCAATTGAATCAACAAATGGAAGTCTATTTCTATAATGATTTATTAAAACCTCATCTGTATCCATTATAATTTGATAACCATTCAATTCGTCCTGTATTTCAATTTTATCGCGATTCAAATTTTTGAGAATTTCTTCTAAGACTTCCCTTTCAGTCACCTTTCGATTTTCCTCCTTTATGAACGTATTAATTTGCACAGCGATTAATATCCCAACAACAACGAGAATTATTTCACCTATGGCATACATGAGATACTTTGTGAATCTATTTTCAGAAAGCATTTGTCGTTTGACTTTTCGAAATAAACTTATCATAAAATATTGCTTATCAGAGTTTTCGATTTAGGATTAAGAAAAAAAAATATTCTTTGTTGGTTATTTAAGGTTAGAAAATATCATCCAAACTTTTCATTTTCGCCCGTTACTGCTCTATTTTTCGGATTACTTTACACGGATTACCTGCTGCAAAAACGTCGGAAGGTATGTCTTTTGTTACTACACTACCTGCGCCAATTACGGTTCGATCACCAATAGTGACACCAGGACAAATTACTGCACTTCCACCAACCCAAACGTCCTCTCCAATTTTTATTGGCTTAGCAAATTCTAATCCCGAAGATCTTTCTTTATAATTGATAGGGTGGGTTGCAGCATATATCTGAACATTGGGTCCGAACATCGTCCTATTGCCAATATTAACTTCCATGACATCTAAAACAACACAATTGAAATTGAAAAATACTTTATCTCCAATGGTAATATTTGATCCGTAATCACAATAAAATGGAGGCTCAATCCATAAATTTTCTCCAGCACTGGGAATCAATTCTTTTAAAATCCTTTCTCTTTTATCTTCTTCATCAGCGCGAGAATCATTCAGTTCTTTTATTAAGAGCCTGGCTTTTAAACGATCGTCAGCAATTTCTGGATCAAGTCCGTTGTATAACTCACCGGAAAGCATTTTTTGTTTTTCAGTTTTCATAATTAATATAACGGCTTGGATCTCTGTTCAAAGATGCTTTATTCTTCTTCAACCGTATTGTGTGTTTTTAACCACTCTTCACCTTTTTTGTCCTTAAAAAAGTCCATCCACATATAGTACATTTTTTTGTTGTCTCCGACTTCTACAGAATGGCTGGATCCCAACGGAATATGTAAAACAGAATAGGCCGGGAAATCAATTTTCGCATCATCTGCGAAAACGGTCACTTCATTGTTTGTCAACCCTAAGAATAGTTGTTCAAGCATCGGATGTTCATGTGCTTGTACTTTGTCTGGGCCTAATGTTTCGACTGTTTCCATAGCGATCCGAGGTATGATTTGATTAGGCAAAACAGTTCTGCTAACGGTCTTCGGACTTTTTATAGGCTCAGTATAAGATTCACAATCTATGAATGCCTTGAAATATACTCTTTCAGTATTTTCTTTAGGGAATTCCTTTAAATCGAGTAGATCTTGTTCGGTCAAAGCGCTTGAGATTTTAAGGTAATGAAGTGTATCATTCTTTGAAACATTGATTGAAATACTGTTAAGGTTGTTGGGAAGTAATATTGATTCAGGAACCAGATTAAACCTTTCATTTCCTGCTTCTGCGATACCTTGACCTTTTATGAAAAGGAAGATATTTTTGAATCCCATTTCCTGAGTTTCTATTTTAGATTCATCTCCAATTAGAGCAACATGTTCTACTTCAATGCCAGGAATTTCATTGGGTAAAACAATTCTATTGCTCTGGATACTATTTTGATCTAGGTCCATAGAAAGGTATTCAATGGGTATTTCTTGGGTACAACCAATGAAAAGGTAGAAAATCGTTGTCGCTAACAAAAATGTGATTTTTCTCATGGAGATTATTTTTAAAAAACTATTTAGCAAATCGTCTATGATGGAGACGCTGAAACTTTTGAATCACAGTCAATTTAAGGAAAATACTTTTCTGTGTTTTTAAAAAATATTGAATTAATTAATCCTTCATTTTAAGAAACATCAAGGGGCACGAGAATTTAAAATAATTTTTACCCGCCTTGTCTATCTAAGGTGCTGATTTTTTTAAGCAAAAAATCCTTTTCACTTTTTGATTTGGTAAGTTGAATTGCCTTGTCGATTGAGACTTTTGCATTTTTCAAATCACCTAATTGTTCATAGACCTCTCCAAGTGCAGAATGATACATATAGTAATTTTGCATTTGTTTATTTTCTTTAAGTTTTTGAATCGCATTCAGAGCTGATGATGCACCTTCTAACTGAAGAATCACCAAGCATCTATTCAGATAAATAATAGGATCGTAACTGTGGTTGAGCATCTGATCATAATAGCGCAATATATTTTTCCAATTCGTATCATTGTAATCTTTGGCAATACAATGCTCCATAGCGATTAATGCTTCGAAGTGGTACATACTGATTCTATTTCCTACACCGGATCTTGCCAGGTATGTTTGACCGGCACTAATTAATTCTTGATGCCACAATGTGCGATCTTGCTCTTTTAGTAATTTTATTTCTCCAGAATGAGAAACACGGCTGTCGATACGAGCAGCATGAAAACACATCAACGCCATCAATGCGTTAATTTCAGCGAGGTTCGTTTTTTCTGTGTCAATCATTTCTTTTGCTAAATACAATGCTTGACTAATCAAATCCCGACGGATTAATTCTGCTGAATGTGTTGAGTTATAGCCTTCGTTGAAAATAAGGTAAATAGCACTAGCAACAGCTGCAACTTTCTCTTTGATGTTCACTACAGAAGATAAACTGGGTCTAATGTTGTTTTTTCGAAAGTGCTCTTTTGTGCGATATATTCTTTTGGAAATTATATCTTCAGAGGTTAAAAAGGCTTTTGCCACTTCTTTTGTGCTAAAACCGCAAAGTGTTTTCAGTATAAAAGTGACTTGGTTTTCAGAAGAGATATCTGGATGACAACAGGCAAACATCATTCCTAAAAAGTCATCTTTGATTTGATCTTCTTCCCACATTTGATTCAAAGTTGGGTTTAAAGTATACTCTGATGTTAGCAGTTGACGGTCATCATCGGAGAAGTCAAAGGTTGTATTTCTTTTTTCTCTACGTATGACGTCAATGGTCAAGTTTTTGGCTGTTCTATAAAGCCAGGCGCTAGGATTGTCTGGTATCCCATTGAATTTCCAATTTTCAAGGGCTTTAATAAGTGTAGACTGTACCACATCTTCTGCCAATTCGAAATGTTGACTGCCAAATATATTGACTAAAACAGCAACCATCTTTCCAGATTCCTGTCTGAAAAGATGGTCTATTAGTTGGTTGGATTGATTGGAGTAAGGCAATAGAATTACATGGCTATAGTTTCGTGGACTTCTATATCACATCCTCCACTTAAATGTGGATGTCCCGAAAGCAACGTTTTGGCATCCTCCATGCTATTTGCTTTGATGATTGAATAGCCAGTGACTTCTTTAGTACTGTCTTTTGAGCTGCCATCGGGTAACAACCTTTGCCCGCCCATTAGAGGGGCTCCAAAATCAACCAATTGTTCTCCCAGTTTATCTTTCCATGTGAACCAAGGTTTCATACTTTCTTGTTTTTGCTCTTCAGTTGCTGTGGCCATAGCAGCCATTACTTCAGCTGGGGCGTGGTATATTAATAGATAATTTTTCATGATTTTATGTGTTTAAAGGGTTTGTTAAATGTTTCTATTGTTGCATTTGCATGATTTGTCGAACTTCCATTGAACAGTGGTGATCGAATGCTGGGCATCCATCTACTAAAGCGCAAGCACCATCCATATCATCTGCTTTGACAATAATGTAGCCTCCGACAAGTTCTTTGCCTTCCGCTAATGGTCGGTCAATTACTTTCGTTCCTCCTTCTATAAAAGTTCTTCCAGGTTCTTCCAAAGGTTCTCCGCCTACTAGGAGTCCTCTCTCTGACAAGGCACCCATCCATACATTCCAATCTGCCATATGTTTCTGCATGGCTTCTGGAGACTTATCCGGCATTTGATCCGAACCACCTCTGATGATAAACATAAATTCTTTCATTGTGTTAGATTTAATTTGTGATAATTGATTTCACCTAGATGACGAATGGGCCATTCACATTTGGACATCTTGTTGAAATTATTTTCTATTTATTTTAAAATGCACTGAAAAGTGCCCTTTAAACACATTAAATGACCTTAGTAAAAATAACGAAATGAAAATAAAGTGTGCTTGAATAAAATTGGTATGGAGAAAATATAGAAGCTTACTAATGGTGATTTAGAATATTTTCAGATGGAAGTCTAGAATTTAAAAGATAAGGAGCCGTAGATGTTTCTTCCTGGCCTTAAGATTCCTCCCCAGTCTAAATGATCTCGATAGCTAGTATCCAGAATATTTTCGACACCTGTTGATACAGTCAAGCTTGTCTTATTAATATCGAATTGGTTGCTCAATCTAATGTTGAACAAATAGTACCCATCAGTAGGTTGCTCGCCAGTACTTTCACTATTTCTATTTTGGGTTAAAGACCATTCCCCTTCGCCTTGAACTTTGAATTTCTTATTTTGGAAAACCATTGTCAGATTGTTTTTTAAAGGAGGTATTAAAGGAAGTGGTTTTCCTTCACCATCCGAAGCATAGGTAGCTTTCATGGCATACAAAATTTGTAAAGACTTTAAAACATTGTACGTCGCTTGAAAATCAAATCCTTTAAAGGTTACCCCTTCAATGTTTTCATAAACTTTTACTCCTTTAGCGCCAATGGTCATGGCATCTAAGTTTGGATCAACGTTACCAAGTATAAAGTCATCGAACCTATAATAAAATCCACGCAAGTCTATTTCTAGTCGATATTTAATTTTGTATTTTCCTGATATTGAAAATTGGGCTGATTTTTCTTTTTGAATGGTTGGGTTGCCTAAGTAATCGTATCCATCATAACTATTGTACAAAAAGAAACCATACAATTCAGAGACTGTTGGTAGTCGCTCTCCATAGCTTAAAGCAAATTTCGTAGAGAAGGATTTACTGTGTTGAAAAGACAGAGAAGAACCAAGGTTGAGTACTAAATCATTCACTTTGTAGTCATCTTCAGTATACCCAAAAACTGAAAATTGTTGTTTCCCCATTTCGCTTTTCATGACTGAATGTGCAAATTCAATCCGAGTGTTAAAACCCAATGATAACTTTTGTCCCATTGATATATTGTCAGAAATATACCATCCAATATTATGTCGGTCTACATCGGGCCAGGTGATCATGAACATTTCAATTTCACCAGGAATGTACATCGTCATTTCTGCATAGGCATTGGTGGAATAAGCGTCAATTTTGGTTTCAATTTTATGCTTAGGATGAAGAATAAGATTGGCTGTTGCAAAAGCACCGAAAGTCCTGGTATTTCCAGGCATATTCATTCTAACAGGGATATCCATTCGTTGCGAGTCGTCCATCAAATGGTCAATAGAATTAGCATATACTTTTAATTCAAGCTGATCTATGGAAGAAGCAGGTTTCCATAAGACATAACTGAGTGCAGCAATTCTGGCTTTTGCAAAAGCGACATCCATTGGTAAGCCAGGATAGCCTACATTGAAAGCATCGTCAATCAATAGATCGAGATTAAGAAGGTTGTTATTCTTTAGTTGATAAGAACTAGCTAAAGAAAAATTTAGTTTTTCATACCCAGAAGGAAAAACATTATCCCCGTTTCCATCAGTATAGTCTTGGTAATTTCTATAGCCTGCATTAATGCGAACAGCAATGTTTTGTTTGCCAAAATTGAGTGAAACAGAATTGGCTGTTCCATTAGATACGGATTCATATCTGGTGTTTACTTCACCCGACCAATCATTATTGAACTGAGGTTTTTTGAGATTGAAATTGACGGCTCCACCTACGGAACTGCCATGAGTACTTCCACCACTTCCCTGTTCAATTCGAATGCTTTCCAGGTTATTGGGTTCTACATAAGAAGAAATGGGATCCATTTTATCAGTACAAGCACCAAACATTCTCATTCCATCAAGTGTTACAGTAATTTGACCTCCATTGAGGCCGTTAATTGTAGGCTCCCATGCATAATTACCTCGACGTACCATAGAAACGCTAGCCAATCGAGAGAGTACTTCATCCGTACTATTGAGTGGGTTGTTTTTATAAAATTTAAAAGCAGAAGTACTCAAAGAATCTCGCTCTCCTTCCAACACCATTTCATCTAAAGTAACTTCTATGCCGACATAACTGCCACTTTGGATTGAATCCAACCATGCATCATGAGCACTTTCTTGCCCAAAAGACAAAAAAGAGTAGCATGTCAATATTATATTAGGTATCAGTAGTTTCATGGAATCAAATAGAATTATTGCTGTTAAAAAGGTGTCTTAACAGCAATAATTCTGTCAATTAAAATTCTATTTCGAATGCTGTTTCAGCTACAATCGTTGCTCCATCTTTGATTGTAACATTGATGAGCCAAGCACCTGTCATGGTAAAGTTTACTTCACCCATATAGTGACCCATCGCATGATGAACCGGATTGACATTGTTAGGAGAGCCATGACCCATTGCTGGCATTTCTGGTTCGATTTCAATGGTATAATTGGTTATAGCCGGCCAAGACATCATCGATTCTCTTTCATGCACCGTAATTTCAAATTCATTAATCCCAACCTTTGGTTCTGTTGGATTCACCATTGAAATAAAAAGGCTTCCAAATTCCCCGGCGTCAATGGATTTCATTTTAGACAATTCAGGGCTATCAACTTCTACAGGTATATGAACAGTACCAGTAAAGCTTTCATCCATTACTGAGACCTCTAAAGACCATGAACCCATTTCTTGAGTAGCCATGACAAATACCACTCCGAAATCTTGATATTTCCCAGTGCTGTGATCATGTTCATGATTCTCAACCGGAGCACTGTGACTCATTTCCATCATGGTCATTATTGGCGTTACGGTCATGTGTGCCTCACTTTTGTAATTCCCATCTCCATCCATCAAGGCTAGGGAAAAATTGTTATAGCCAACTTCCATGGATACACCTTCTGGCAGGTACACTACAATACTCAGATCAGTATCAGGAATGATTGCAGAGGTTAGTTCGACAAGAACTTCATTTGGGTCAGGTAATATTTCAGAATCATCACTTTCGCATGCAGCTATCACTGCTGATAGGCTTAAAATCATTAATAACTTTTTCATTTTTTATATTTTATTATCGTCCATTAAGAATGGATCACAGAAAATTCAGGACACGCGAATAATTTGATTCACGTGAACATTAATCAGAAACTATGTTAAAAGGGACTCGGTCAACCGAGTAAAAAGAATTGGACGTTAAAATATAGGCGGTCGAAACACACCTTTGGAATGATTGCTTTTAATGAGGATATTGATCAATTGTGAAAATTTGAAAATCACCGATTTGGCAAATCCCACTTTAAAGGTCTGTGCGACATCCATGATTTCTATTTTAGAAATTTGCTGAAATTGTTCAGTCCTATGGTGATCGCTTTTCGCTTTTCTTTGCTGCAATTTTTTCATGAGGAAACATTTTCCATCACATTTAAGCTCCGGACGGCTTTTGTTTTCGCAAAGGTATTTAGCAAAATAGTCTTTATTTAATTCATAGTCAATCACCATATATAAGCCTGTTATTGGTTTGAATAGAACCAATGAGATAAGCAATATGGAGACCGTTCTCAGAATCATTGAGCAAGAATAATGTAAATATCAATTCATTTTCATGATCAATGTCATAAAAATTCATGAAAAAGCGAATCAAATTTTGAACTGGGCAGAGCAAAGGAAGAATAGACTAACCTTAGGATATTTATTCCGTTTGCAGTTTAAATAAATGCAATATTAAATTCATGCCAAACAAATCATTCTTTTTCATTCCTGACATATCTGGTTTTACGTCTTTTGTTAAGAATGTAGAAATAGAACATAGTCGTCATATAATTTCGGAGCTTTTAGAACTTATTATTGATGCGGATGAATTGGGTTTAACAATGGTAGAGGTTGAAGGAGATGCTATTTTCTTTTTCAAACACAACGATATCCCTGATAGAGCTGCGATTTTATCGCAAGTTGAGAAAACATACATTAAGTTTCATGAACATCTGAAATTATATGAAACGAATCGAATCTGCCAATGTGGAGCATGTTCATCTGCCTCGGAATTGTCATTGAAATTTGTGGCGGATGTAGGAGTTGCTGAAATGATTACTGTAAAAGGAAATCAGAAACCTTTTGGGGAATCGGTTATAAGAGTACATCGGTTGTTGAAGAACAATGTTGCAAGTAATGAATACCTCTTGTATACAAATGACTTAAACGATTTTACCTCTTTAGAGAAAATGAACGGTTCTTGGCCAGAAAGTTTGGAAGATTCGATTCAATTTGAAGGGATAGGTAGTGTAGATTTTAAAAGTATCAATCTTAATTTTTTGGAATCGAAAATTACAAAACCTGAACCTCTTAAGCCACGGAAGCTTACTAATAATCCTTATATAATGGAGATGGAAATTTCTGCGAGACGAGAGCACGTTTATGAGTTTTTGACTAATATGGACCAGCGCCCTAAATGGAGTCAAGATGTTACTTTATTTAAGTACAAGAAAGGGCAAGTGAATCAAGTTGGATACAAGCATGTTTGTGTGCTTGATAAAGGAAGTGTTGAGTTTGAAACAGTGACCAATGACTTTGGGCCGGATAAGTTAGTTTATGGTGAAACTACCAATGAAATACCGATTTTTAAAGAAGCTACGACTTACTTTGTGCTTTCAGAACATGATTATAATACTTTACTAAGAATAGAAGTTCATTTTGATCCAATCCCCATTATAAGTTGGATTCTAAAAGGTGTGGTTATGAAAAAGCTGAAGGCTGGCCTTTCTAAGAATCTTAGTGTCTTAAAAGCTCATCTTGAAAAACAAGCCGAGGAAGAAGTGCTAGAAGACGTGAAGTATGATGTAGCATAACTTATGCTTCCTCTTTTATTTGTTGATTCTTTTGATTGAAAATTAAAGCTGGTTCCTGAATATTCTTACATATTTGCACTCAAATGGAAAAGAATGCACCTATAGGGATATTTGACAGTGGTACTGGTGGTTTGACCGTTGCTCAAGCTGTCAAAAAGTTGTTGCCAAAAGAAGATATGATTTATTTTGGAGACACTGCTCATTTACCATATGGAGATAAATCTGCTACCACCATTCAATCTTATTCGATTAAGATTACAAATACTCTTTTGGATAGGGGGTGCAAGGTCATCTTAATTGCTTGCAACTCTGCTTCTGCAGCTGCCTATGAATTGGTTAAAGAATATGTAGGGAGTAGAGCGTTAGTAGTGAATGTTATTGATCCTGTAATCGATCACCTAGCAAAGAATTACACTAAAAAAAGAGTGGGGCTAATTGGTACTTTACAAACTGTGGGTTCTCGTGTATTTGATCAAAAAATAAAGCTCAAAAAACTTGATGTAGAATTATCTTCATTGGCAACACCTTTGCTTGTTCCAATGATTGAGGAGGGATTTATTCATGATTCGATCAGTCAAGAGATCATAGCAAAGTATTTAAGTGATGATCGGTTGTATGGTGTAAAAGCTTTGATATTGGGGTGCACACATTACCCAATTATAAAGTCTGATTTAAAAGAATTCTATAAAGGTTCGGTAGAGTTAATTGATTCGGCTAATATTGTGGCCAATAGCCTTAAACAACAACTTAGTAACCTGAAATTACTAACTGACGTAAATAATGGTCATGACCAATTTCTCATATCAGATTATACTCCAGCTTTTGAAAAAGCTGCCAGTCTTTTCTTTAACAAGGAAATACACCTTGAGAAGTATCCACTCTGGGAATAACTATTGTTGTTGCTGTCTCTAATTAAGATTATTTCAAAGATTCAGGCATAAAAACTACTCCTTAATTTGCCTTCAGAATCATCAACAAATTCTTAAATTGCCGTTTTAAAATTATCCATGATAGCATTCCTGTTCTATCTTCCATTTTTGTTCATTTTCGTATTGTTTGCAGTATATGCAGAGCGAAAAGTTTCAGCCTTTATGCAAGACAGAGTAGGGCCAATGGTTACTGGTAAATATGGAATACTTCAAACATTTGCGGATGTTTTAAAAATGTTACAGAAAGAGGATATAGTAGCTGCATCTGCGGATCGGACACTATTTCTTTATGCTCCGCTTCTTATTTTTGTTTCTGTTTTCACTGGATTTTCTGTGCTTCCAATATCGCCAGATGTTCAAGGTTCAGCATTAGAAACAGGTATTTATTTTTTAATGGCTGTTATATCTCTTGATGTAATAGGTGTTCTGATGGCAGGTTGGGGATCTAATAGCAAGTTTTCACTTTTCGGAGCAATGCGAGCTGTTGCGCAAATAGTATCTTATGAAATACCACTTGGTTTGGCTATCCTATGTGTTGTCATGCTTACTCAGACATTGAGCCTTCAAGAGATGTCATATTTGCAAATGGAAACGTCATCCGGATTAACTGGATTTTTGGCATGGAATATCATTAAATATCCATTTCTTATTATTGTTTTTGTAATCTACTTTATTGCATCAATTGCAGAGTCTAATAGAACACCTTTTGATCTGCCAGAAGCAGAGTCTGAATTAATTGGAGGTTTCCATACAGAGTATTCAGGTTTTCGTTGGGCGATTATAATGCTTGCTGAATATGGAATCATGCTTCTTGTATCTTTAGTCGCAGTGATACTATTTTTTGGAGGATGGAATACTGCTTTACCTAATATTGGTAATCTTAGACTTGCTGACTGGACTTCTGGATTACCAGGTTCAATTGGAAGCAATATTTGGGGGGCTTTTTGGTTGGTTTCAAAAGCTTTGTCTTTGGTTTTTATTCAAATGTGGGTTCGGTGGACTTATCCCCGAATTAGAGTTGATCAAATGATGTCATTGAGTTGGAAATATTTAACACCTATTGGGTTGCTGATGGTTTTTGTTAGCGGCGCATGGAAACTTTGGATGCATTGAGTAACTATTTTTTAAATATCATCCGAACACTTGCTTCGCTATTGTATGGGTTGAAAATTACTTTTCGACATTTTCTAGCTGCACGAAAAATGCGGACACCAGTAAAAGTTGCTGACAAGGAATACTTTACACAAAAAGATGGGATTGTTACATTGCAGTATCCCAAAGAAGAATTTCCTGTTCCAGACAATGGAAGGTATCAATTGCACAATGAGATTGATGATTGTATTGTTTGTGACAAGTGTGCAAAAGTCTGTCCCGTGAATTGTATTGATATAGAACCAGTGCGAGCAACTGAAGAAATTGGACTTACTTCAGATGGTACTCCTAAAAGAATTTATGCGGCTAAGTTCGATATTGATATGTCGAAATGTTGTTTTTGTGGCTTGTGCACCGTGGTTTGCCCAACGGAATGTTTGACTATGACCAAAGAATACGATTTTAGTGTATTTGATTTAAAGGAACATAATTTCGAATTCAGTGATATGAGTGAAACGCAAATTGCTGAAAAGAAAGAAGAATTTGATGTCTTTCAAGCGGAGAAGGAAAAAGCTAAGGCAGAGGCAGCAGCATTGAAGGTTAGTAAAGATTCCGATGTTAGCAGTTTGCCAAAAGTGGGAGTTGTAAAACCAAAGACTGCTAAACCAGCTTTTAGGCCTAAGCTGAAGAAAAAGGAAGATGGAGAAGTGAATTCTGAAGCTGTAAGTCAAAAATCAGAGGAGAGTAGTCAAGAACCCAAGGTAACGAGCCAAAAGCCGGTTTTTAGACCGAAAGTAAAAAAGAAGGAAGAAGGGAGTGAGAAGTCTGAAGAGGTAAGCCTGGAATCTGAAAAGAGTAGTCAAAAGCCAAATGCAAAAACTCAAAAGCCAGTTTTCCGACCAAAGATTAAACCTAAGAAAAAGGAATAAATGGAGTCTGTTGGTATGAACATATTAGCATTTTATGGGTTAGCTGGACTTTCAGTATTTGCTGCGTTGATGATATTATTTTCTAAAAACATCGTACATGCTGTGTTTATGCTGGTCCTTGTCTTTTTGGGAATTGCTGGTGTTTTCATGGTTTCAAATGCTGAATTTGTAGGGGTGACTCAAATATTAGTTTATATCGGAGGAATATTGATATTAATGATGTTTGGCGTAATGTTAACCAATCGATTAGATGGTCAAAAATTGTTGACACAAAACAGAAGGGTTATTCCTGCTATGCTATTAGGTTCTGGTTTAATCATGGTTTTTTATGGGATGTTAAAAGAAAGATTTCCTGTCTTCATTGCATCAAAAGCTGAGACTTCTCTTTCTGTAACGGAAAGAATAGGGGTGAATCTGATGACAGATCAATTGGTAGCTTTAGAGTTGACAGCTGTTCTTCTCTTAGCGGTATTGATAGGTTCAAGTTTAATCGCCGGGTTACATTTTAAAACTAAAAATAAGTGATTCCAGTAGAGCATTATATCATCCTGAGCGCTTCTCTATTAATCATAGGTTTGATGATTATTATTATCAAAAGGAATGTGATTATGGTTCTGGCAGGAGTCGAACTAATTCTCAATGCTGCTAATATCAATCTGGTAGGTTTTTCTAGATTTGATCCGAACCTGAATGGTCAAATGATGTCGTTATTTGTATTGGTCGTTGCGGTTGCGGAATCAGCCGTGGCTTTGGCCATTGTTTATCAAATCTATAGGAATCAAAAAGTTTCTGATTTGGACGAACTAAATGAGCTGAATGGATAATCAATTAATCATATTGTCCATTTTAATTCTGCCGTTAATTGGCGGGGTTATCGCATATTCATTTAAGAAATGGTCTGGTTTGATTCATGTTGGATCTTCAGGTTTGACTTTCATTCTAGTTATAATTTCAATCTCCAGTATTGATCAGTTAGGAATTGAAACTGACTGGTTCAATGTGGGAAATATTTCTTTTGATGTGGGACTTTGGTATGATGGATTGTCTGGGATCATGACATTGATTGTCTCTATCATAGCATTGATGGTGGCTGTTTTTTCTATAGAATACATGAAACATGATGGAAACCAGCCAAAGTATTACGCATTTTTAGGCCTTTTCGCATTTTCTATGTACGGCATTGTCTTGTCGTCTAATTTGCTTTTAACTTTTGTTTTTTGGGAGTTAGTAGGATTCTCTTCATACTTGCTGATTGGATTTTGGTATCAAAAAGAGGCTCCACCAAAGTCGTCTTTCAAGGCATTTATAATGAACAAAGTCGGGGATGCTGGCTTTTTGCTGGGCATTTTTGCTGCGTTCATTTGTTTCCGGACTTTAAACATTCAAAATATTATATGGGAAGTCAATGAGGTAGGTTTAGATGGAATCGGTGTTGCACCTTTGATGATTTTCCTTCTTGGTTTTGGTCTGTTTCTGGCTGCTATGGGTAAGTCAGCACAATTTCCACTCCAAACATGGCTTCCTGACGCAATGACTGGCCCTACACCTGTTTCGGCTTTAATTCACGCTGCAACAATGGTAGCAGCTGGCGTTTATTTATTGGTCAGAGTATTTCCATTGCTTTCTCCAGAAGTACTTCAGTTCGTTTTAGTGGTTGGAGGAATCACAACTTTTAGTGGTGCCTTTGCCGCATTTGGTCAGAATGACATTAAAAAAATATTAGCTTATTCAACTGTATCTCAATTAGGGTATATGGTTATGGCGATTGGTGCCGGAGTACCTTTGGCTGCATTTTTTCATCTTACGACACATGCTATTTTTAAAGCAGGGTTGTTTTTATGTGCAGGTAGCATCGTTCACTACTTTCATGAAACCAATTCGGATGCAAATTTTGATGGGCAAGATCTTCGTAACATGGGAGGGTTGAGAAAAGCATTGCCATATACATTTGCAACATTTACAGTTTTCATGCTTGCATTGGCGGGACTGCCGTTGTTTTCTGGATTTCTTTCAAAAGAATTGATCTTGATTGGTTTGGTTTCAAACAAAGAAGTTCCATTTTTTGTAGTGGTCTTTGGGTTTGCCTCAGTGTTTATGACAGCTGCCTATATGAGTAGGTTGTACTTTCAGGTCTTTTTTGGTGAAAAGGAAAGAAAGTATTTTCAAGAGTCTTTTTATGTCAAAGGGGTCGTTATTCTTTTGGCTGTTCTATCTTTTTGGTTTGTTTTTTCAATCAATCCAATGGATCCAAGTGCGAGTTGGCTGACAAAATCTTTGCAGCCTATTGTTGGTTATGTTGAAATGGGACATTATACCATGATTCCAATTATATCCATCAGTTTGGCGCTGTTCGGAATGTTTATAGCTTATTTGTATGTTGATCGTCATTTGATGGAAACCCAGATAGAAATTGTTAAAAAAATATTTTACCGATTGTCTAGACATAACTTCTACCTTGACCAATTCTATAAATCGATTTTCTCCAAAGCGATTTTGATATTGGCAAACATTACTTATTTCGTAGACAAGAATGTCATTGATCGATTAATTAATGTCATTGCAAAATCAGAAGTGATTATATCCCATGTTATCGGATGGGTGGATCGTTCCATTATTGATGGACTTGTTAGTTCAGTGGCTCGAATTGCAATGTTTACAGGAAGCAGAACAAGAAGCATTCAAGGAGGAAATGTTCAGGTTTATTTTGTATGGGCATTGATAGGTTTATTAAGCATATTTTATTTTTTGAACTAAGAAATTAGACATGATGCTAGATCATATATTGAGCATAATGGTTTTCCTGCCCCTGATAGGAGCACTTTTAATTGCGGCGATTCCCAAAGAACAATCTGCTTACTTTAGAGTAGTGTCTTTGATTGTAATGTCTTTGGAATTGTTATTTGCTTTGATTCTTGTTTTCAATTTTGATAGTACAATAAAAGGATATGGGTCGTCCAGTCTACAATTTGTAGAAAAACTATCCTGGATCGATATGGATATTGGTGCTATGGGCAGCATTTCAATTAAATATTTCCTGGCAGTTGATGGTTTGAATATAATTCTGGTATTGCTCTCTGCTTTAGTTCTGTTGGTTGGAGTTATATCCTCTTGGAACATAACAGAAAGCGCTAAAGGATACTTTATCCTGTATTTAGTATTATCTACTAGTGTGATAGGATGCTTTGTGGCAATTGACATGTTCTTGTTCTTCCTTTTCTTTGAATTTATGCTGCTACCTATGTACTTCTTGATTGGTATATGGGGCGGAAAAAATAGAGCTTATGCTTCTCTAAAATTTTATATCTATACACTCTTCGGATCACTTTTGATTCTGATGGTGATGATTGGTCTTAGCCTTTCTGTCGTTGAAACACCTGGTGGTGCTGTTCATACATTTGATATCATGAAAATGATGAACAATTCGAATTTTGTACCAGACTCAATTCTAAGTATTAGTAGTAACGAGCAGTTTCTAGGAGTAAATGTGCGGATGCTTTCTTTCCTTTTAATATGCTTAGGGTTTGCTATTAAATTACCCGCAGTGCCATTACATACATGGTTGCCTGATGCGCATGTCGAAGCACCTACACCTATTTCAGTCGTTCTTGCTGGGGTATTACTAAAAGTAGGAGGATATGGGTTCTTTAGGTTAGGTTATACAATTTTTCCTGAAATGGCTCAGGCCCTCACTTGGTGGATCGCATTATTTGGGGTTATAGCGATTGTTTATGCAGCTTTAGTAGCCATGGCTCAGTCGGATTTAAAAAGACTCATAGCATATTCCTCCGTTTCACACATGGGATTTGTTATGCTAGGATTAGCATCATTGACAGTTACTGGAAATGCAGGAGCCATCTTTCAGATGTTTAGTCATGGAATAATTTCAGCATTACTTTTCTTGTTAGTAGGCGTGATTTATGATCGAACTGGAAATCGAGAAATAGGATCGTTCAGTGGTTTGGCTTCTAAAATGCCGCGTTATACGGTCGCTATCTTAATATCATTTTTTGCTGCCTTGGGATTGCCTGGGTTGTCTGGTTTTATCGCAGAGTTTTTGGTGCTTTTAGGTGCTTTTGATGCATATGCGAGTGGGTCAGGGATAATGTTATTCATGCCTATACTCGGACTTTTAGGTCTTGTTTTAGGGGCTGCCTATTTTTTATGGACTTTACAGCGAATGTTCTTTGGGGAATATGGCGTTAAAAATCAAAGTTGGGAATTACCAGATTTGACCGTACGTGAACTAATTATGGTTGTTCCTTTGCTGATATTGACTATTTTATTTGGTGTATTCCCGAGCCTTCTCTTGGATCTTTCCAATGAGACTATTGTAGGTTTTATTGAATACATACAATCACAAGGAAATATAAATTCCGCTCTAATTCACGGTGCTCATTGAATTCATTTAGTCATAAAATAGAATCCATTTTTGGAAGCTTTACTTTCCTAGCACCAGAAGCGACTTTGATAGCTGGCGCTATCTTTCTGGCTTTGATTCAACTTATTCAGGAAGAAGATAAGTATCAATTAAAAACGACTATAACGCTAGTAACTCTTGTAACTACTGGTTGGATGATTGCTTGTTCAGTCGTAGATGGAGAGTGGATGAATGGTGTTCTCTTGCAGAATCATATAATTAGAGTGGTAAAGTATTTCTTTCTATTCATAGCAGGCTCTATTTTATTCTATCCTAACTCAATTAAAATATTGAAGAGAGGTGAATTTCACTTTATGATATTAATGATCGTACTGGGATCTTTCTTGATCATGCAATCAGCCAATTTGTTGGTCTTTTTTATCTCTGTAGAATTGGTATCCTTATCTTCATATATTTTGATATCATTTAATTTTGAAAAACGATCATTCGAAGCAGGAATTAAATATTTGCTGTTTGGAGCAATGTCAAGTGGATTGATGTTATACGGAATTTCTCTTTTGTATGGAATGACAGGAGGATTGGAAATCGTAGATCTATTTATGGTCACGTCCAGTCAATTGAGCCATAGTATTTGGTTGACTTTGGCTTTGATCTTCTTTTTCTCTGGTTTGTTTTTCAAGTTGGCTTTGGTCCCACTGCATATTTGGTCTCCGGATGTATATGAAGCCGGGCCAACACCTGTTGTTGCAATTATTTCAATATTGCCAAAAGTGGCTATTCTATTGTTTTTCACTCAATTTATTCAATTCTCGGGATTGACATCTATAGTTTTTGATTGGCAAATGCTATTGGGTATTGTGGCATTATTGAGTATGGTAATCGGTAATTTTTCTGCATTGAAGCAAGACAATGCTAAACGCATGATGGCCTATTCTTCAATTGCCCATTCCGGGTTTTTAGTAATAGGCATATTGGTTGTGAGTGAATTCGGATTTAGTTCAATGCTATTTTATGCAATAGTTTATGGGTTCATGAACATTGTGGCCTTCTATTTCATATCAATTATGGGAAAAAATAGAATAACTAATATTTCTGAATTAGCAGGAATTGGAAGGCAAATCCCGTTGATTGGAGGCATGGTTACGTTGATCATGATTGCCCTAGTGGGTTTACCACCAACAAGTGGGTTTACAGCCAAATTGCTGATATTCTCATCCCTCTGGGAGTTTTATCAGCAACAAGGAGATAATTTTTTACTTTGGTTGTTTGTAGTAGGAATCGCCAATGCAGCAGTATCTCTTTTTTATTACCTGAAAATTCCCTATTTCATGTTCATCAAATCAGGTGATGGAAAGATGTTCAAATCCTCAAAAAAGGATGTCTTTTTAATTGCCATTGTAACTTTATTAATATTATTGTTATTCTTTAAGCCCGAGTTATTGCTGAACCTATTAAATCAGTATAACTTTGCTTCTTAGATAGCATATATGAGCGACCCCATCAAACACGAGTGCGGAATAGCGCACATTCGTCTGAGAAAACCCCTTCAATATTATATTGACAAATACAACACGCCTCTTTATGGAGCAAACAAGTTGTTGTTATTGATGAAAAAGATGCAAAACCGTGGACAAGACGGTGCTGGCATTGCAAATATCAAAATTGGTTTGGAACCTGGATATCGTTATATCAGTAGGTATCGTTCGATTGATCCGAATCCATTAAACAAGATTTTTGATAAAGTTGCTAAGAAATTCAATAAGGCGAGAAAGGAAGGTGATGATGAACAGTATTACGACGAGAAGTGGCTCAAAAAGAATTATGGGTTCACAGGTGAAGTATGGTTGGGACATTTGCGTTATGGTACCCATGGAAAAAATGGCATAGAAAGTTGTCACCCATTCTTAAGACAGAATAACTGGCGAAGTAGAAACTTAGTCGTTGCAGGAAATTTCAACATGACTAACGTTGATGAACTGTTCAATATTCTAGTAAGCTTGGGGCAAAACCCGAAAGAAAAGACCGATACTGTCACCGTGATGGAAAAAATCGGACATTTTCTGGATGAAGAAAATCAAAATCTATACGAGACATTAAGAAATAAACTTTCAAAGCAGGAAATCACAGGTCATATTGAAAATGAGCTTTCTACAATCAATATATTGAAAAACTCATTCAAGGACTTTGATGGTGGTTATGCGATGGTCGGTATGATGGGGCACGGTGCTTCTTTTGTTGCAAGAGACCCTGCAGGAATTCGACCAGCCTACTATTATTCGGATGACGAGATTATCGTTGTTGCCTCAGAGAAACCTGCTATTAAGACAGCCATCAATTGTGATTATGGTGATATCAAAGAAGTTACACCTGGTCATGCATTGATCATTGATAAAAATGCGAACCTATCGCAGGAACAATTTATTGAACAGTTGCCAAAGAAGTCCTGCACATTCGAACGAATATATTTTTCCAGGAGTTCTGACCCTGATATTTATAGAGAAAGAAAAAAATTGGGAGAATTGCTTGTACCCAAAGTTTTGCAAGCGGTAAATTTTGACTTGAAAAACACTATTTTTTCCTACATCCCTAATTCTGCGGAGACTTCATTTTTAGGGTTGATGAGAGGAATGGATGACTATTTGGTGAAAAAAAGAAAAGAAGTCATTATAGATGGCAAACCAAGTGCTGATGATTTGGATGAACTTCTTTCATTTAGCCCTAGAGTGGAGAAGTTGGTTATAAAAGATGCCAAACTAAGGACTTTTATTACAGGTGATTCTGAAAGAAATGAATTGGTTTCTAACGTCTATGATACTACTTATGAAGTAGTCAATAAAGGCAAAGACAACCTTGTGGTAATCGATGACTCAATTGTTCGTGGTACAACCTTGGAGAAAAGTATTCTGACACTCTTGGATAGGTTAGAACCTAAGAAAGTGATCATTGTTTCTTCCGCACCTCAAATTCGTTATCCTGATTGTTATGGAATCGATATGAGCAAAATGAAAGATTTTGTAGCCTTTAGAGCGGTCTTGGAATTATTAGAGGACAATGATAAGAGCTACTTACTGGAAGAAGTTATGGAAAAATGTATTGCTTCAGTAGGCGATAAGACTGCACCTAACTATGTGAAAGAATTATACGCTCCATTTTCAGCAGACCAGATATCTCAAAAAATTACGGACATTGTTCGCCCCAAAAATATGAAGGCTGAATTAGAAGTGCTTTTTCAATCAGTTGAAAATCTTCATAAAGCGTGTCCGAACCATGATGGTGACTGGTACTTCACAGGAGACTTTCCAACGCCTGGAGGCAATCGTGTTGTCAACAAAGCCTTTGTCAATTTTATGAAGGGAGTGACTGTTAGAGCATATTAAATGATATAGTGTCATTCAAAAAAAAGAGCCTTCTTCAAATATTTGAAGAAGGCTCTTTTTTTGAATTTGTATTGAGGTTAATTACCGAATCATAAAAAAATCCCTTTCGAAATGAATCGAAAGGGATTTTTAATATTGAGTTTTTAATTCTTTTTAATAATCAAAGCTGAATTGCCAATCACCTTCGATTACACCTGCTCTTGCAGCTGGCTGAGAAATGCTGAAACCACAAACAAGACTAGTCTCTGATACAGTAATCAAATCAATTTCTACTCCATCACTTCTTAAGATTTTTGTTCCAGTTGTGTTAGAAAATGTCCAAGTTGCAGAAGTTGGCCATACTGTTTCGTCTGCAGATCCAGCGGCATTAATACTTCCACCAGTTTCATCGCCGGTGATTGTTACTACCAATCCACTCCAATCTAATTCAGTTGCGCCATTTGGCTTACTAACTCCTCCATCAGATAATGATGCTGTACCAGTTAGCATTTCTGCTTTTTCGATCAAAGGATCAACCGGATCCGGATCGTCTTCACCACCACAGCTCGCAAAAACTGTTAGCCCAAGGAATAATGCAGCAGTGATGTAATTCAAATAATTTTTCATGTTGTTGTGTGTTAAAATTAATTTTTACAATTCTATTGTTATCAAAAGTATAAATTTTTAGATATTCTACCTAATAATTATCCTTGCTATTTACTAAACTCTTTTTTCATGCTAATTATTTTATCGCAGAAAGCATATTCTTGTTTTTGATTTGACGCAATTATTAGTGATGTATTAGAATCAAGTTTAGCAATATTTTCATGGTACCATGAAATGCCTTTTTCATCCAAGTTGGTTGTAGGCTCATCCAGTAGGATTAATGGTGATTTTGTAAAAATTCCCAAGCCAAGTTTTAATCTTTGCTTCATCCCTGAAGATAAGTTCTTTACCCATTTATGCTCATTGCCTTGTAGATATAGAACTTCAATTAATTCGTTGAGGTTACTTACACCTCGTAATGTTTTAAACTTAAAATGAAAGTTGAGCTGTTCTATGACACTGAATTCTTCAATCAATTCCATGTAGGGTGCAACAAAATTAATTTGTCGGATGGCTTCTTCTTGATCTAAGGGTTCATTATTGTCAATATAAGCCACTTCTCCTAGAGACGGGCTCAACAACCCTCCAATTATATGTAGTAGTGTGGACTTCCCACTTCCATTCCCACCTGTGATTGCTACTTGTGATCCTGATTCAATTTGATCGGTAAACCCTTTGAATATCCAATGTGCTGATGTGTACCTTTTGCCTATCTTTTCTAAGGATACTTTCATCAACTTTAGCGTAATCGTTAAACGTCTTTTCGTACGATACTTGCAGTCATTGCTCCTTCTGAGGCAAGTTTTCCATTGACATGTGCAGTTCCTTTCATCTTGGCGATACCCCTTTTAATTGGTTGTAACAATTCGCACTTAATCTCTAAGGTGTCACCAGGTATGACCATTTTTCGGAATTTGAAATTGTCAACACCTAAGAAATACGTCCAATAATTCTCGGGATCTGGTACAGAGTTAAGTACTAAAATACCTCCAATTTGGGCCATGGCCTCAATCTGCAAAACACCGGGCATAACTGGATTTTCCGGAAAGTGACCTTGAAAGAAAGGTTCATTCGCTGTTACATTCTTTATGCCGGCCACATAGTTTTCATCGAGATAGAATATTCTATCGATTAATAAAAAAGGGTACCTGTGAGGTAAAATTTTAGTTATCTGATTAATGTCATAAACCGGAGGCAATGCAGGGTCATAAGCTGGTACCACTGAAGGATCTTTTTCCATTTGATTGAGTTTCAATGAATTTTATTTCGACGGCAAATTTAATTTTTTTTGGCAAAGTTTTTTTAAATCCTCCTCAATAATCAGGTTTGTGACCAGCAAAAAAAGTGTTTGACCACTATTTTACTCATGGCTTTGATATTGGGTAGGTCAGTTGCCTTTTCAATATCAACTAAATCTTTACTTTTAGTCTGAATTTTTATTTGTTGATCACTTTGGATATAAGCTGCATTGCTAATTCGTCCTTGTCCAGTCAAATACATGCTCTCGGATTCTTTAAGACTATGCTTGGCCATGACTTCCATTTTCTTTTGAGAAATGAATTCAGAATCTATTTTTTCATTAGAAAGAATAATTTTGAATATTTTCCTTTCTAATAAATTTTTGCTCAGTTCAGATAGCACATAATCTTCGTGTTCTCTCCAAAATTTCATACTGCCCCAAATGTCACTATCATCCATGAGAGAAAAAAGCTCAAGAATTTCTTCATCTTTCTCAAAATCATCTAGTGAAATATCTGCTTCTAAGAAATGCTTTAAAGCAGGGGTGGCTTGTATATTTTCACCTTTCTGTGTGAGATATTTAGCTCTTTTAGTCAGTTGAATAAGCATTTCTTCAGCACTGACGGAGGTCTTATGTAAATAAACTTGCCAATACATTAATCTCCTTGCACTAAGGAAGTGTTCAATGCTATAAATTCCTTTCTCCTCGACTACTATTTCATCGTTGACAACATTAAGCATATTAATGATTCTTTCAGAACCAATACTTCCTTCCGAAACGCCGGTGAAAAAGCTGTCTCGTTTTAAGTAATCAAGCCGGTCAATATCTAGTTGACTAGACACCAATTGATGAAAGAATTTCCTTTCATAATGACCGGAAAAAATTTTTTGAGCCAAGCTAAGTTCTCCATTAAATTCAATGTTGAGCCGATCAAAAAACAACATGGAAAGTTTTTCATGATTTATATCTTCCAGGATGTTAAACTCGAGGGTATGTGAAAATGGACCGTGCCCAATGTCATGTAAAAGAATAGCCATCAAACAAGCGTCAAATTCTTGATTAGAAATCTCTACTCCTTTAGTTCTTAAATTTAGCAACGCTTGTTGCATTAGGTGCATTGAACCTATAGCGTGATGAAAACGAGTATGGAAAGCACCCGGATAGACTAAATTGGTAAGTCCTAATTGCTTAATCCTGCGTAGACGTTGAAAATAAGGGTGCTCAATAATTTCAAACGCTAAATCATTCGGAATCGTGATAAATCCGTAAAGAGGGTCGTTGATTATTTTATTTTTATTAATCAATATTAAATTGGCGCTTTAGAGTGTTAGTTTTGATCTGGTGAATTTAAGCAATGTGATCTTAAGCGATCAAAGAAAATTACAATATGCGAAACTATAAAATTTTATGGGCTGATGATGAAATTGATTTGCTCAAACCTCATATCCTTTTTCTAAACAATAAAGGGTATGAAGTAGAGCCAGTAATCAGTGGGTCTGATGCTTTAGAGGCATTGCAAACAGATGACTATGATATTATTTTCTTAGATGAAAATATGCCCGGCATCACAGGATTAGAAACTTTAGCCGAGATAAAATCAACACATCCAAATATTCCAGTTGTGATGATTACGAAGAGTGAAGAAGAGTATATCATGGAGGAGGCAATTGGTGCTAAGATTGCGGATTATTTAATCAAGCCCTTAAATCCAAATCAAATACTGCTGTCAGTTAAGAAAATCCTGGATAACAAGCGGTTGGTATCTCAAAAAACTAACATGGGATATCAGCAGGAATTCCGAAACATAAGCATGGAACTTAGTGATCATTTGGATTACAATGAGTGGATAGAGATCTATAAGAAGATGGTTTATTGGGAATTGGAGATCGATGAGACAGAAGAAAAGGATATGGCTGAAATCTTTCATATGCAAAAGGATGAAGCGAATTCGGCATTTAGCGATTTTGTAGTTGAGAATTACGAATCATGGGTAAATAATCCTAAGGCAGATCGACCTATGCTTTCCAATCAGGTTATGAAAAAGGAAGTATTCCCACTACTTGATGAAGGCAAACCCACTTTTTTCTTTTTGATTGATAATTTAAGATATGATCAGTGGGAATTGATAGAACCTGTGATCTCCGATTTTTTTACCGTAGAAAAGGAAGTGCCTTTTTATTCGATTCTGCCTACAACCACTGCATACGCCAGAAATTCGATTTTCGGAGGAATGATGCCTGATGAAATGGCCAATTCACATTCTGATATTTGGGTGGATGAAGATCAGGATGAAGGAAAGAATATGCATGAAGAAGAGTTTTTAAAAAGAAATTTAAAAAGGAATAATCTTAATAAAACCGTTTCATATCATAAAGTATTACAGAAGCAACAGGGTCGGCAATTGGTGGCCAATGTCAATAACTTATATCAGTATGATTTAAATGCAATCGTTTACAACTTCGTTGATGTGCTATCCCATGCCAGAACGGATATGAAGATGATCCGTGAATTAGCACCCGATGAATCAGCATATAGATCTTTGACCATGTCTTGGTTTAATCACTCCACTTTATTCGAACTGTTAAAAATATTGTCTGAAAAGGATGTGAATGTTGTGTTGACAACTGATCATGGTACTATCAGAGTCAATAAACCGTTTAAAATAGTTGGTGACAAAAATACCAATACGAACCTTCGTTATAAGGTAGGGAAGAATTTGAATGTAGGAAAAGGTGATGCTGTATATGTTTCTAGAAAACCTGAATCCCTGCATTTACCAAAGCCAAATGTTTCAAGTTCCTATGTATTCGCTACAAAAAATGATTTTTTTGCTTACCCAAATAATTTCAACTATTATGTCAATTTCTATAAAGATACATTCCAACATGGAGGAATATCGATGGAAGAAATGATCATACCTCTGATCCATTTAAAGCCAAAATCCAAAAAATAAATGAACTTTAGAATTCAAACATCTGCCGAAATTGGCGCATTCATGAAGTCTATTTTCGAATTCGGTGGTGATCGAAAGATTTGGTTATTTGAAGGTGCAATGGGTGCTGGAAAGACAACTTTGATCAAAGAAGTATGTAAATATTTAAAAATTGTTGATGCTGTCAGTAGTCCAACATTTTCTCTTGTTAATGTTTATGAAACAAGCAGTGGAGAGGAGTGTTTTCATTTTGATTTTTACCGAATTGAAGATGAAATGGAAGCGGTAGATATAGGGTGTGATGAATATTTTTACTCAGGTAATTATTGTTTTATTGAATGGTCTGAAAGAATACCGAATTTGATTCCACAGCAATACCTAAAAATTAATATTAAATTAGACACCGAAAATAATAGGTTGATCGAATTGTCTCAACATGACTAAACAGTTTAAAGGTAGTGTATCGGCGTTAGTGGAAGAGTCAAAACTCTATCCACAAGAAAAACCAGCGAAAATCCGGCAGTCTGGCAAACAACTTTTAATAGGAATGCCCAAGGAGAATTCTAAGTTTGAAAATAGAGTGCCACTCACGCCGAAAGCGGTAGAAGTTTTAACTAGAAATGGTCATAAAGTTTTAGTCGAATCTGGCTCTGGAAATGCGTCTAATTTTACTGACAAAGAATACACTAATGCTGGGGCGAATCTTTCTAAAGACGCCAAAGAGGTTTTCAAATCTGAACTCATCATTAAAGTTGAATACCCAACTGAGAAAGAAATTGAATGGATGACACCTGGGAAAACCGTGATCTCAACAATTCATCGTGAAGAGAAAAATGTCAAATCAAGATTAAACCTAATTAACCAAAAGAAAATTACGGCAATTGGCTATGAGTTGTTAGAAGATAAAGCTGGGGGATTACCGATTGTTCGTGCCATGAGTGAAATAGCAGGTTCGGTCGTGATTCCAACTGCAGCCGAACTCTTAACTGCTAATTATGAAGGCCCTGGTATTATCCTTGGAGGAATTACGGGAGTACCACCTACGAATGTTGTCATTCTTGGAGCAGGAACTGTTACAGAGTATGCAGCAAGAACTGCTTTAGGATTGGGTGCATCAGTTAAAATATTTGATCAACATCTTTATAAGCTTCATCGACTAAAACATATTCTTTCAACTTCAGTTTTCACGTCTACCATTGATCAGGTTGCATTAAAGAAGGCATTGTCCGAAGCGGATGTTGTTATTGGTGCAATTCGTTCTGAGAAAGGAGCTTTAAGCAAGGTTATTACTGAAGACATGGTAAAGGGTATGAAAAAAGGAGCCGTTCTCATGGATGTAAGTATTGATGAGGGAGGTTGTATAGAAACCTCAAAACCAACTAATCTTAATAGTCCTACTTTTGTTAAACATGGTGTAACTCACTACTGTGTTACCAATATAGCCTCAAAGGTGCCTCGTACAACTTCGAAAGTATTGAGCAATATTTTTACTCCAATTGTCAATAGTATTGCCAAAGTAGGAGGCGTTAACGAAATGATATTTGAAAACCCATGGTTTATGAAAGGGGTGTACTGCTACAAAGGTGCAGTGACGAATTATCATTTGGCACAAAAATTCAAGATGAGATTTAAAGATCTAAATCTATTGATTGCGGCAAGATTTTAAAGTTTAGCCTTCAGAAGTGATATTTTTGCTTCCGCATCTGCTTTTTTCTTTCGTTCCATGGCAATAACTTGTTCAGGAGCATTATTCACAAATCTTTCGTTAGATAGTTTTTTGTCAATGCCTGCAATGAAACCTTCAAAATATTTAATTTCTTTTTCTACCTCTTCTTTGTCCTCTGAAGCATCAGCAAGGTCTCCCAAGGATAAATAGAATTCATCCTTGTCAATGATAAATGCAGAAGCATTCTCCACAGCTCCTGAAGCTTCTTTGATAGATGAAATGTTGGCAAGTTTTTCTATGACTGATTTGTAATCTTCAAAAGAATGATAGGTCTTACTGTTAATGAATAACTCTAGACTTTCTTTCGGCGAAATGGCTTTACCGTTTCGGATATTTCGAATATTCGTCACTACTTCGAAGATTTGTGCCGTTTTTTTGATTTGAGTATCGTCAAAGTCTGTCTTCTTTGGCCAATCGGCTACTATTAGATAATCGTCTCCTTTTCTTTCTTTCAACGTTTGCCATATTTCTTCCGAAATAAAAGGCATAAATGGATGAATAATTTTCATCAATTTCTCAATAAATCCGATGGCTTGGTTGTAAGTGTTTTGGTCTATTGGCTCACCGAATTTAGGCTTAATCATTTCTAAATACCAGGAGCAAAAATCATCCCAGACTAATTTGTAGGTACTCATAAGGGCTTCTGACAACCTGAATTTTGTGAACAAGTCATCTAATTCTTCCAGTACTTGATTAATTCTATTGTTGAACCACTCATTGGCCAACTTAGCAGCAGGGTCTTGGGGAAGGTCTTTAACTTCCCAAGTCGTAATCAAACGGAAGGCATTCCATATTTTATTACTAAAGTTTCTGCCTTGTTCGCAAAGTTTCTCATCAAATAAAAGGTCATTACCTGCTGCTGAGCTTAGTAGCATACCCACACGTACACCATCTGCACCATATTGATCAATCAATTTTAATGCATCAGGAGAGTTGCCTAGAGATTTAGACATTTTTCTTCTTTTGAGGTCTCTCACCATTCCTGTGAAATAAACCTTTTCAAACGGCATTTCTCCTGCCAATTCATAACCAGAGATGATCATTCTGGCAACCCAAAAAAAGATGATATCCCATCCAGTTACAAGTACTGAAGTAGGGTAATAGTATTTATATTCTTCGTTTTCTGGATTTTCAAAACCATCAAATACAGAAATAGGAACTAAGCAGCTACTGAACCACGTATCTACCACATCCTCATCTTGCTTAAGGTCATCTAAAGTCAAAGAGGAATTGCCGCTGTCTTTGCGAGCCATTTCCAAGGCTTCTTCTTTGGATTTTCCTGCAGCTACGCCATCTTCCCCATAATAGTAGGCTGGAATTTGTTGGCCCCACCATAATTGGCGAGAAATAGGCCAGTCCTTGATGTTTTCCAACCAATGCTTGTAAGTGTTTTTGAATTTGTCTGGAAAGAACTTGATGTTGTCATTCATGACATTCTCAAGTGCTGGAGTGACGATTTTTTCCATATCAACAAACCATTGTAAAGACAGCTTTGGTTCGATTGCTGTATCTGGATTTCTTTCGGAAAAACCAACCTTATGATTGATGCTTTCTGTCTTGATCATTTGCCCAGATTCTTTCAAAGCGATAGAAATATTCTTTCTTGCTTCTTCTCTTGATTGACCTACATAAAATTGTGCCAATTCATTTAAGGTTCCATCATCATTTAGGATATCGATGGTTTCCAATTTATGTTTTTGTCCCAAGTCATAATCGTTGGTATCATGCGCTGGAGTAACTTTTAAACAACCTGTTCCAAATTCGATGTCTACATAATCGTCTTCAATGATAGGTATGCTTCTATTCACCATAGGCACAATGGCTCTTTTTCCTTTCAGGTGAGAATAACGTTCATCATTAGGATTGATACAAATGGCAGTATCACCAAGGATGGTCTCAGGCCGAGTAGTAGCGATGGTCACTTTATCATCACTGTCTTCAATGTCATATTGTACATAATAGAGTGCCGCATCGACATCCTTATGAATTACTTCCTCATTGGAAATAGTTGTTTGGGCAGTAGGATCCCAATTGACCATTTTATAATCTCGATAAACATATCCTTTTTTGAAGTAGTGGATGAATACATCCTGAACAGCGTTGGAATTTTTCTCATCCATGGTGAAAAATGTACGATCCCAATCACATGATGCCCCAAGTCTTTGCAATTGATTTAGTATAATTCCACCATATTTTTCCTTCCATTCAAAAGCATAATTAAGAAATTCTTCCCGTGTAAGGTCTGATTTTTTGATACCCTTTTCACGAAGCATGCCCACTACTTTAGCTTCAGTAGCAATAGAAGCATGATCAGTACCGGGTATCCAGCAGGCTTCTTTGCCTTCCATTCTAGCTTTTCTAATCAATACATCTTGAATGGTATTGTTCAACATATGACCCATATGAAGTACGCCTGTAACATTGGGAGGAGGGATGATGATTGTAAAAGGTTCTTTATCTTTATTTGGCTTGGATTTGAAAAAACCTTTTTCAAGCCATTCTTGATATCTCTTATCTTCTACTTCAGAAGGGGTGTACTTTGTTGAAATTGCCATTCCTTGCATTTAAAAATGAACGGCAAAATTATAAAAATATATTGCTACAAAAATGAACGGTGTGGTTATTTCTGTAGAAACAAAAAGAGCGCAGATAAACTGCGCTCAACCATGTGCGGTGGTTAAAAGAATTTTTAAGCTTCAACCGCTTCTTCAACTTCTTCAGTCTTACCACTAATTTTATTTCTAATGGCCATTTCCAGTTCATCCATGAGTTCAGGATTATCAAGGATTAATTGTTTAACTGAGTCTCGACCTTGTCCTAGTTTGTTGCCTTTGTATGAAAACCAAGATCCTGATTTCTTGACAATTTCTAATTCTACCCCGATGTCAATAATTTCACCTACTTTAGAAATTCCCTGGCCATACATAATATCGAATTCGATAATTTTGAATGGAGGTGCCATTTTATTTTTCACAACTTTTACTTTGGTGCGATTACCTAAAATATTATCTGCGCTTTCTTTTATCTGACCAATTCTTCTAATGTCCAATCGAACGGATGAATAGAATTTTAATGCGTTTCCTCCTGTTGTCGTTTCAGGATTTCCGAACATTACTCCAATTTTTTCGCGAAGCTGATTAATGAAAATACATGAACAACCTGTTTTGTTAATGGCTCCAGTCAGTTTTCTTAAAGCTTGACTCATTAATCTTGCTTGCAAGCCCATTTTACTGTCACCCATTTCACCTTCGAGTTCAGCCTTAGGAACCAATGCAGCCACTGAATCAATTACAATAATGTCAATCGCACCTGATCTTATTAAATGCTCTGCGATTTCAAGCGCTTGTTCTCCATTATCAGGTTGTGATATCAAAAGGTTTTCTGTATCGATCCCCAATTTCTCAGCATATACTTTGTCAAAAGCATGTTCTGCGTCAATGAATGCAGCCATTCCACCTTTTTTTTGTGCCTCAGCAATACAATGCATACTCAGTGTCGTCTTTCCAGATGATTCTGGACCATATATTTCAACAACACGACCTTTAGGAATGCCGCCTATGCCCAGGGCAATATCGAGACTGATTGAACCTGTCGAAATCGAGGGTACATCTTGTACAACCTCATCTGACAGTTTCATGACCGTGCCTTTGCCGTATGTTTTTTCAAGTTTATCCAGCGTTAGCTGAAGTGCTTTGTTCTTTTCTGTGTTTTCGCTCATGGTATTATTTTTTGTAATAGGAATTGGACCAGTAATTTATTGCTAATTCGTAAGTTCCGGATATTCTTTTAACCATTCCCCAAAAAATTACGAATATTAAAATGATAAATATATTAGCAAATATAAAAGGTGTTTTCGTAATTCAAAGAGGAATACTAAAAAAATTAGTAATAATGTAAATTCAAGAGAATGACCGCTTTTTGAAATACTAATTATTGTAGTTATTTAATATTTCCCGAATATTAAATTATTGTTACTTCTCTTTAAGGTGTAGAAATTATTAATTTAAAATGAAGAAATTCGAAACTTAATCAGATGGACATAAAGTTGAATAAATACTAAGATGCCAACAAACAAAAAAATTCTTGTTGTAGACGACGAAGAAGATATTTTAGAACTACTGAAGTATAACCTTGAAAAGGAAGGATATCAAGTGCAAGTTGCAGAAAACGGAATTGTCGGAGTGGAGAAGGCAAAAGAGTTTGTACCTGATTTAGTGTTATTAGATATCATGATGCCAGGCCAAGATGGGGTGGAGACATGTCGTCAAATGCGTGACACAAAAGTCCTTTCTAACACATTCATTATTTTTTTAACTGCAAGAGTTGAAGAGTATTCGGAAGTTGCGGCATTTGATAATGGCGCAGATGACTACCTAACCAAACCAATCAAGCCACGTGCTTTAATGAGTAGGATAAACGCAATATTTAGGAGGTCTAAAAAAGAAGTAGAAACTGAGGATAAAGTGTTAGAGGGGGATCTCGAAATCGACAAACAAAGCTATACGGTTAAAAGAGGAGATCAAGAATTTAACCTTCCAAAAAAAGAATTTGAACTATTGTATTTTTTAGCAAAGCATCCAGGAAAGGTATTCAGTCGTGATGATTTGTTGCACAATATTTGGGGAACAGATGTTTATGTTTTAGCACGTACCGTGGATGTCCACATACGAAAGGTTAGAGAGAAAATAGGGGAAGGATATATTTCTACTATTAAAGGAGTAGGGTATAAGTTTGAGTTGGACTAAGTGTAATTATGAAGTTAAATTCCAGAAGTCTGGCATTGGTTTTGGCGATTTGTATTTCTGCCATTCTAACAGGTTCCTTGACCTTAATGCCAAACATCCCACCTTTTGTTTATTGGGTTATTGCATTCCTCTCATTTGGAACGTCTTATATATTAATCAATGTCATTTTGGAGTTTCTCTTTTTTAGAGAATTACGATCAATCTATGAGATGTTTGAGCAGATCAAACAGAATGACTTGTCACAATTAGCTCAAAACAAGAACTCAGGTTATAGCTCGTTAAGTCAGATTTATGAAGAGATTTATGCTTATGCTCAAAATAAGCAATCTGAAATTGATGAATTGAAGCAAATGGCAAAGTTTAGACGTCAGTTTTTAGCTGATGTATCTCATGAACTCAAAACACCCATTTTTGCTGCACAAGGATTTGTTCATACGCTTCTGGATGGTGCGATTGATGATAAATCCATTCGAATGAAATTTTTGAAGAAAGCGGCGAAGAACCTTGATGGATTAGATGCTTTGGTTCAGGATTTATTGACTGTTTCTCATATGGAGGCAGGGGATATCACAATGCATATTGAGTCAGTAAATATTGTAGAGATGGTCTATGATATTTTTGAGCAAATGGAAGAGAGAGCTTTAAAATATAAAATTGACTTACTCTTAAATTGCGAAAGATCTGAAGTTATCAAAGTCATGGTTGATCCTCAAAGGATTCAACAGGTGCTAATTAACCTTATTACAAATGCCATAAAATACTCAGATGAGAATAAGCAAGTTAATGTAATTCTAAGCCAGAAAGACAATACTGTTGATTTGACTATTCGTGACAACGGTATAGGTATTCCACCTGAACACTTGAACAGAATTTTTGAAAGATTCTATAGAGTAGATAAAAGCCGGTCTAAGGCCATTGGAGGAACTGGGCTTGGTCTGTCCATTGTGAAACATATTGTAGAGGCCCATGGAAGCGAGATTAAAGTAACAAGCACTATGGGGGAGGGTTCTGCTTTTAGTTTTGAATTAGAGAAATACCAGACTGCTTAATTTCCCCACTTCACATTCTTTGCCTTACTTTGCTTCCTCAAAAGAAAAGCATTGAAAAACAAAATCCATTATCAAGATTTAATCGTTTTTGAAAACGATAATTACCTGGTCATCAATAAGCCAGCTTTTGTCTCAACGTTAGAAGATAGAAATGATGATTTTAATATCCTTTCTATTTTTAGAGCACATTACGAGACTATTTTTGTTTGTCATCGCTTAGACAAGGAAACAACGGGAGCATTGCTGTTAGCAAAAAGTGAGGATGCTTTTCGACATGCTGCCATGCAATTCGAAAGTAGAGAAGTGGATAAAGTGTATCATGCATTGGTCTATGGACATTTTGAAGAGGATACACTTGAAGTTGATGTTCCCCTCAAGGTCGGAGGTTCGGGTACCGTGCGCATCGATAAGCGAAAAGGTAAAGAAGCCACTACAATTTTTAGACTGGGCAAGACGATCAGTAATTATTCGTTGGTTGAGGCAAAACCAATATCTGGTAGGCGTCACCAAATTAGAGTGCATCTTGCTTATTTGAACTTTCCAATTTGTGGAGATACGCAATATGGTGGAAAACCCATTTTTCTTTCCGATTTTAAGAAGAAATATCGTCCTTCAAAAGAAAAGGAAGAACGTCCTTTATTTAATAGAGTGGCACTACATGCGCGCTCATTGAAATTTTTAGATCTAGATAGGAAAGTAGTGGAGATTACTTGTGATTATCCCAAGGATATACAAATGATCATGAACAAACTCGAAAAATTTGGATAGTTCAATAGACTTTCAAACAATTTGATCAAATCTCTATTCGAATTTAGATTGATCGCTAATGTAAAGGGAACGATATCGTAAAGGTTGACCCTTCCTCTAATTCTGATTTCGCTTCAATATGTCCTCCGTGATCTTCTATTATGTTATAGGTAATAAATAATCCTAACCCAGTACCTTCTCCTGGTTGTTTCGTTGTGAAAAACGGATCCGCGATCCTTGCTAAGTTTCGTTTTGGGATGCCTTCTCCAGTATCTGTGATTTCTAAAACTAATTGTTTATTATTTGATTTTGTAGTTATACTAATAGATCCTTTTTCTTTAATTGATTGCTCCGCATTAGTAATTAAATTCATGATAGCCTGATGCAGCTTCCCCTCATTCCCCTTGATGGATGGACAGTTTGCTTGCAGTTTCATGACTATTTGAACTTTGTTTTTTAATTTACTTTGAAGGATTGTAAGGCAGTTTTCAGTGATTTCATTGATAGAACATTCTTCATTCATTGTTTGGACATTTCTACTGAAGTGACTTAAGCTTTTTACAATTGCATGAGCTCGATTTACACCAGTGTCAATGATTTCAAAGAGAGGTTTTAAAGGATTAAGGTCTGTGTTTTTATTGGCTTCTAATTTGCCTTTTAATGCCAATGCTCCATTTTTTATGAAATTCAAAGGATTGTTAATCTCATGTCCGATTCCAGCTGAAAGCACGCCCAATGAAGCCATTTTTTCTGCCTGAATTAATTTCTTTTGAGCAGATTTTAAATCACTCAAAGTTTTAACGAGTACTTCGTTTTTGTCTTGAATTTCTTGTGTTCTTTTTTTAACAAGATCTTCAAGATTTTCTGCTTGACTCTCTAGTTGTTTCTGATAGGTCGTCAATTCAGTTATATCTTCAACGAACATCGATAGTCCGGTTATCTTCCCATTTTGATAGATAGGGTTATAGGATGATAGAAAGTACAATTCTCCTTCTGGAGATATATAACTGACCGTTTCCTTAAATTTCTCTCCACTATAGGCTCTATCCAGAAAGCTTATTAATAATTTGACCAATTCTGAATTGATGTTTCTTGACATATCCATTCCTCGATATAAATCAATATCATCGGTTTTTTTTACATATTGTGCAAAAGCGTGATTGAATTCTACAAGGTCTTTATTTCTATTAAACAGACCTATGATATTATTAGTACTTTCAAAAATGGCCTTGAGGTTGGCTTCACTTCTCACAACAGAAGCTAAGTATTCTTTTTGTTTGAGTAGGTATTTTCGGAACAACAAACCAATCATGATCATTAGTATCACATACACACCGCCAATTGTCCAGATGACTGGTTGCATTTCAATCCATAGTATTTTACGATCCACCGAAATATATAAGGAGTGATTCAAATCCCTTAATTCAGTTTTGACAAAAACACACTTGTTTTTTTCCAATAAGTTGCTCCCTGTGTAATAGGATACTTTTCCGTTAGTATGTTGAACTGTATCTGAATAAATTCTAATATCACTGTGCACTAAGTCTTTATAATCTGCCACATCGAAAGGGTAATAGAATTGGTTGGTGCCAAAATCATTATTTACAAGGTGAATTCTATATTTTGATTCAAAACCAAAGCTGTTCAGCTCTTCGTTGATTACTTCATATTTCATAGCAGTGGTATTGACCGCTACTAATTTGCCATTTGAATCTCGAATAGGTACTCTGAGAGGTAAAATCCAATCGGAAACATTTGGAAAATAGTATGCTTCTCCAATCGATAGAAATCGAGTTTCTTTTGCTTTTATAAATGAACGTTTGGAATTCTTAGATTCCATTAGATTTGGAAGTGAGTCTGATAAATTCCCTGTTGAAAAAGTAAGCACTTTTCCATCCGGGGAGGTCAATCCAAAAGCCATCAGTTCTCGATAGTTTTTTATGGCTGATTTAGAAATGACTTGTCTGAGTGAGTCTTTGTTTTCACCTTGAATTTCTAGCTGACGTTGCCCTAAGCTCAAAAGAGTATTACGCCATTGATTAAAACTTAGTTCATAATATCTTTTTATAACTGAGCTTGTATAATTCAGATCATTGACTCTAGATACTTTAATGTCATTCCACAATTTTATACCAATGGCTATAGCAATTAAAGTGATCATTATTATGATGACTTTGAAAACAAGTGGAAAACCTAATTCTGTATTTGACTTCAAAAAGAATGACTTGTATGTTGGTACATAAATATAGTGGATAAAGCCTATGAAAAAACATTTTGATCATTGCAATTTAGACCTCTTTAAAGGAGTAGTTTGCGTTAATTACAATTACCCTTTATTTATTCAGGTTATTTCACATCTTAAGTTGTTTTTCCAATTTTAAAATTCTATTTTTGTGTCCCTTTTTGAGGGGCATAGATTTTGACTATAAAAATCAATATAAAAAAGTGGATTCAATAAGTTATAAAACAGCAATGACCAATAAGGCAACCTCCCAAAAGAATTGGGTTATGGTGGATGCTGAAGGAAAAGTATTAGGAAGGTTAGCCAGTGAGGTCGCAAAGATGATCAGAGGTAAACACAAACCTGGGTATTCGCCCAATGTGGATTGTGGTGACAATGTGATTATTATTAACTGCGACAAGGTAAAAATGACAGGTAAAAAGTGGACGGATAAGAAATATATCTCTCACACTGGATACCCAGGTGGTCAAAGAGAACAAACACCGAATGAGGTATTAGCAAAGTCTTCTACTATTTTGGTAGAAAGAGCTGTTAAAGGTATGCTTCCAAAAAACAGATTGGGAAGAGCCTTGTTTAATAATCTATTTACTTACGAAGGAGGTGAGCACAAGCACGAAGCACAAACTCCAAAAGAAATTAAACTATAATCTGAATGGAAACAGTAAATACCTTAGGTAGAAGAAAGACATCTGTAGCTAGATTGTATTTGAATGCAGGAAAAGGCGCAATTACAATAAATAACAGAGACCTTAAAGAATTTTTCCCATTTGAAATTTACCAAACAGTGGTTAAACAACCTTTAGTTTTGGTAGAAGAAGATGGAAACTTTGATCTTAACATCAATGTTCATGGTGGAGGATTTAAAGGACAAGCGGAAGCGATTAGATTGGCAATTTCCAGAGCATTGGTTGAAATCAATCCTGAACATAGACCTCCTTTGAAGAAAGAAGGATTCTTGACAAGAGATCCAAGAATGGTGGAAAGGAAGAAGCCAGGTAGAAGAAAAGCTAGAAGAGCATTCCAGTTTAGTAAGCGTTAATTAACAATTTTTTATTAAGTATATAATGGCCAAATTAGAGCACAAAGACTTACTTGATGCTGGTGTCCACTTTGGACACTTGACGAGAAAGTGGGATCCAAAAATGGCACCATACATCTTCATGGAGAAGAATGGTATCCATATAATAGATCTACATAAAACGCTTGATTGCCTCGAAGAAGCATCAAATGCACTCAAGCAGATCGTAAAATCCGGAAGAAAAGTGATGTTCGTCGCTACAAAAAAACAAGCGAGGGAAATCGTTTCGGAGGAAGCAAAAAGGCTGAGAATGCCTTTCGTAACAGAAAGATGGTTAGGTGGTATGTTGACAAATTTTGCAACAATCAGAAAATCATTGAAGAAAATGTCTTCTATCGACAAGATGATGAAAGAAGATATGTACAAGAACCTTGCGAAAAGAGAAAGGTTGATGATCAATAGAGAGAAGATCAAATTAGAAAGAGTCCTTGGAGGAATCGCTGATTTGACTAGACTTCCCGCTGCATTGTTCATCGTCGATATCAAAAGAGAACATATCGCTATCAAAGAAGCTCAGAAATTAAACATTCCTGTATTTGCTCTAGTCGATACAAACTCTGATCCTACGCAAGTTGACTTTCCAATTCCTGCAAATGATGATGCATTTAAATCTATCCAATTGTTGATGTCACACATCGGCGGTCAAATAGACGAAGCATTAGCAGAAAGAAAGAAAGACAAAGACGCGGCAAAAGATAAAGAAGAGGCCGAAGCAAAAGCTGCAGCTGACGCTAAGCCAGAAAAAGAAGTAGAAAAAGCAGGATAATCTTTCGAGATTTTCTTGAAAATATAAAAAATTGAACACTAACTCTTTGGTGTTCAATTTTTGTTTACCCTCCTTGGGTTTTAAATCGAACATAAAAATCTAAAATAGAATAAGACATGGCAATTTCTGCACAAGAAGTGAATAAGCTCCGTCAAATGACTGGTGCTGGCATGATGGATTGTAAGAAAGCTTTGGTCGAAGCGGATGGCGACTTTGACAAGGCTATTGAATTCCTTAGAAAGAAAGGACAAAAAGTTTCTGCATCTAGAGCAGATAGAGAAACAAATGAAGGTGTTGTAGTTGTGAAAACCAATGCTGACAAGACTGTTGGCGTTTTGGTAGCGTTCACTTGTGAGACTGACTTTGTTGCTAAAAATGATGAATTTATTGCATTAGGAAATGACCTAGCAACCGCGGCTTTTGAAAACAGACCTGCTGATGCGGCTGCCTTGAAAGCATTGCCTTCAGGAGACAGAACTTTCAATGATAGAATCGTTGATATGATCGGTAAAATAGGTGAGAAAATGGACATCATTGCTTATGAAGTAATGGAAGGAGAACAAATCATTCCTTACGTTCATGCAGGAAGTAAGTTAGGGGTTTTGGTTTCTATGAAAAACACTGATGGCACGGATGTTACTGATGCAGGTAAAGATGTTGCAATGCAAATTGCTGCAATGAATCCTGTAGCACTTGACAAAGACGGTGTTGATGCAACAGTTGTTCAGTCTGAAATTGAGATTGGAAAAGATCAAGCAAGACAAGAAGGAAAACCAGAAGCAATGCTTGAAAAGATTGCTTTGGGTAAATTGAATAAATTTTACAAAGAGAATACTTTGTTAAGTCAAGCTTTTGTAAAAGATAACAAGTCTAGTATTGCTCAATATTTAGATAGTGTTGTTAAGGGATTGACAGTTGCTGAATTCAAGAGAATTGCAATAGGTTAATTTCAATTAATAATATTTTAAAAGCCCATTTCGAATTGTCGAAATGGGCTTTTTCTTTTTCATAGAAACTTTCAATTCAAACATCACGTCTTATTACCTTTCCAGTTGAAATTATTAAAACCAAATTGATTCTATGAAAGAAGTTTATGCTGAAATTATCACTATAGGTGACGAGATACTTTATGGTCAAATTTTAGATACTAATAGTCAATGGATGAGTCAAAGACTTGATGAGATGGGTATCAAAGTAAGCAGGAAATTTTCTATTGCTGATAAAACTGAAGTCATTAAAACAGCGATTGAAGAATCTCTTTCAAGGGCTCAAATTGTCTTAGTTACTGGAGGACTTGGGCCTACTAAAGACGATTTAACCAAAAGCACACTTTCTGAACTTTTTGAAATGCCACTTGAATTACATGAAGGGGCCATGGAGGATCTTGAATCTATTTTTAAAAAATTTGGAAAAGAAATTAACGACCTTAATCGCCAACAAGCATACCTCCCCAAAGGCTGTCAAAAGATAACAAATGAAAGAGGAACAGCACCCGGAATGTGGTTTCAAAGGGATAAAAAAATTGTCGTTTCTATGCCTGGTGTACCCATGGAAATGAAAGCTATGATGAAGAAATCAGTTCTTCCAAAAATCAAAAAAAGTTTTAAACTTCCTACAATTGTTCATAAAGTCATAAGAACAATTGGAATCGGGGAGTCGTGGTTGTCCGAAAAAATTGAGCAATGGGAAAATGCTTTACCGAGTCACTTAGCTTTAGCATATCTCCCCGGAAAGTCGCAAGTTCGTCTGAGATTGACTGGTGTCGGTGATGAAAAAGAAGCATTAGAAGTGGAAATGGGTCAAGAAATTGCCAAGGTTTTACCTTTAATAAAAGAGTATGTTTTTGGTTTTGGTGAAATAGATATTGAGGATGCGGTTGGGGAGATGCTAAAGTCCAAGGAGTTGACCATTGCAACTTGTGAAAGTTGCACAGGTGGATTTTTAGCACATCGATTGACTTCAATGCCAGGAAGTTCAGAATACTTTTTTGGTTCCGTGGTAGCTTATCACAATAGTATTAAAACTGCCATAGTAGATGTCGATCCGAAAACTATAGATACATATGGTGCGGTAAGTGAGAAAACTGCAATTGAAATGGCAGAAGGAGTAAGGAAAAAGTTTAAGGTAGACGTAGGAATTGCGACAACTGGTGTCGCTGGACCAGATGGAGGAACCGAAGAAAAACCTGTTGGTACAGTTTGGATGGCAATATCCTTTGGAAAAAAGGTGAAATCGCGAAAAGTTCAGCTACCAGGAACACGCTTACACAATATAGAATTGGCTTCAATTAATGCGTTAAATTTCATAAGGCAAACACTGAGTTAGTCCGAAAATTAGTGTTGAATCCCGTATATTGCAAAGTAAAACAATCACACCTCAGATGAAGCTAGTAGAATTGACAATGCCAAAAATGGGCGAGAGCATCATGGAAGGAACCATTTTGTCTTGGCTCAAAAATATTGGTGATTCCATTGAAGAAGATGAATCCGTTTTAGAAGTAGCAACTGATAAAGTTGATACAGAAGTTCCATGTCTCTATAGCGGGACACTGAAAGAAATATTAGCAAATGAGGGAGATGTTGTCCAAGTAGGGAAACCGATAGCATTGATCGAAGTTGCATCGGACGTAACGGTTAAAGTAGCATCGCCTGAACCATCAATAGAAACCAATTCGGAACCTGTTGAGGAGATCGCTGAGACAGTCACAGCAGCAATTGAAGAAATGGCTACTTCTGTTCCAAATAAAGCAGTAGAGATGAAATCTTCTATTGGTAGGTTTTATTCTCCTTTAGTTTTAAATATTGCACGTGAGGAAGGGGTAGCTATTGAGGAACTTGATGAGTTAAATGGAACCGGTAAAGATGGTCGAGTTACTAAAAAAGATTTGTTTGCATTTCTCAATACAAAGAAAAGAGCTCAAAATGGAGCAGAACATCATGCTGTAGGAATTACTTCGTCGGAGACTGAAACTAAACCAATTCAATCTGACTTAATCTTTACAGGTGAGGATGAAATAATTGAAATGGACCGTATGCGTAAAATGATTGCGAAACGTATGGTTGAATCAGTGCAGACAGCTCCTCATGTTACTTCTTTTGTTGAGGCAGATGTATCTGGTATTGTCTCTTGGCGCAATGCAAACAAGCGAAAATTTATGGACGCCGAAGGACAGGCATTAACATTTACTCCAATTTTTCTTGAAGCTGTAGTCAAAGCTATCATAGACTATCCTATGGTCAATGTTCAAGTAGACGGGGATAACATAATTAGAAAAGGTAATATTAACGTTGGAATGGCTGTGGCATTGCCAAGTGGCAACTTAATCGTTCCTGTTATTCATAATGCTGATAAATTGAGTCTAACAGAATTGGCGATTAAAGTGAATGATTATGCGCGTCGAGCGCGTGCAAATAAATTGACAGCTGATGATTTAGCAGATGGTACTTATACGATCTCGAATGTTGGCTCTTTTGGTAATGTCATGGGAACACCAATATTGGTTCAACCCCAAGTTGGTATTTTGGCTTTGGGAGCTATAGTTAAGAAACCTTCAGTCGTAGAGTCACCGAGTGGTGATGCAATTGCTATCAGGCATAAAATGTTTTTATCCCACTCTTACGATCACAGGGTTGTGGATGGAGCGCTAGGAGGGATGTTTGTACGAAGGGTTGCTGATTATTTAGAGAAATTTGATCTGAATAGGGATATCAGTTCTTAAAATACAGTTTCAATGTAATTGAATTCTACATCAAGGAGATCAGAATAATCTTCACCTGCCTCCAACATGTCATCGTCTTCTTCCTCGTAATACCAATTGATGGAAATTTTATGACCATTGTCTTTGATAAGCATGATTTTTCTAAAAATATCAAAAAGACATTTTGAAGAACTCGTATTGAAATACTCGAATTTGAAATTGGCAACAAGACCATGGTTTCCATTTCTAGCGAATTTGTCAATTGCGCTAATTAATCCATCATAGAATTGAATAGAATTCTCAGGGCTCGACTTCCCTCTTAATTCCAGCAATCCTCTTTCAGGATCAAAAAATATCAACGGTGTAATTCTTGTTGGCCGAAGAATGAATTTTTCCATTTTAGCTGGTTTGATCACATTGGTATAACCTAATGGTTTGGTTGTTTCTTTTTTAATGCTCTCAGTGGATTCCATAAAGGCCGGAGTAATTAATTTTCAGTTTATGCTGCAAGTAGATTCTAATTTTTATTCAAAATTCAAAGCCAATTTCCACATGCTTTTTCTCAATAATAAATTAATACAAAACAGGTGCGTTGTCTATAATAACATAAAAGCTACTTTCGCACCCCCTGAGGCTAATATATCTCTTAATATTTACAATAGTAAATTTTCACCTAACAAAATCAAATGATTATAATTTTCAATACTTATGGAGTATGATCAGTAAGTAGCTGTAATTTTGGATGATGAATTCTAATAAGATTCTTGTTGTAATTGTAGGCCCTACGGCAGTTGGTAAAACAATGGTTTCCATTGATTTAGCTTTGAAATTTCGAGCAGAGATAGTTTCAGCAGATTCGCGTCAGTTTTACAAGGAAATGGAAATTGGAACGGCAAAGCCTACTGCCAAGGAGATGGCTACTGTACCTCATCATTTGATAGACACACTGCACATAGATCAGGATTATGACGCTGGTCAATTCGTCGTTGAAGCGAATAGAATCGTTGAAAAGCAATTAGAATCTTCAGATACTGTTATTATGGTGGGAGGGTCTGGATTATATGTAAAAGCCTTTTGTGATGGACTTAATGAAATGCCTCAGATACCTAAAGAAATTAGAGCAAAATTGAATCAAGAGTTTGCCGATTTTGGTCTAGTTCCGTTGTTAGCTGAATTAGAAAAAGGGGACCCATCTTATTTTGAGGTGGTTGATCAAAAAAATCCTCAACGCATCATAAGAGGACTAGAGGTTATTAGAACCGTTGGTAAACCATTTTCATTTTTTAGAAATCAATCAACACAGATTCAACATCCGTTTAAAATCATAAAAATAGGATTGGAGATGGATCGTGAAAACCTTTATAAAAGAATTGAACAGCGAATGGATCAAATGATAGATATGGGGTTATTCACAGAAGCCAAATCTTTATTTCAAGACCGAAACTACAATTCTTTAAAAACGGTGGGTTATCAAGAGATCTTTGGTTTTTTGGAAGGCAAGTACGATAAAGATGAAGCCATTCGATTATTGAAGCGAAATTCGCGGAGATATGCTAAAAGGCAATTAACATGGTTCAAGAAGGACGAAGAGATTAGATGGTTTAATCCTAAGGACCTTGAGGGAATGGAGCAATATATCGAGAGCATTAGATCACTCTCCTAAAAGTCTTTACATTGTCTTTGTAATAATCCGACTTGAGATTGGATTCTACTACACCACGTGAGCTGGAGGCATGTACAAAATAAATATTCTCACCACTAACTTTAGTGATTAATCCACTGTGGTACCATTTTTCACCTTTCTTTTTGAATTTGAAGAATACCAAGTCTCCAGGACGGACAGAACCCCAAGAAACTTTTTTACCATGTTTAGATTGTTCTTTTGATGTTCTCGGTATTTTATAACCTGCTTTTGAAAACGAGTTTTGAATAAGTGCAGAACAATCAATACCTTTTTTACTAGTACCCCCATATAGATAGGGTGTTCCTTTATAATATTCAGCGTTCTGAATAACGGCTTTGATACTCTTTTTCTTTTTTTTGTTCTGTGCAGATACATTGATGGTAGATAAAAAGAATACCCCAATAAGGATAAAGAAGAAGTGTTTCATGTATGTGTTTTTATATGCATTGCCATTTTTATGCCAGAATTGTAAAACGACAAAGAAGCCTTAAAATTGACAATAATATTAATTCTTTTTCTTCTTTGAATTAGTTTTGTGTGATCTTTAAATATACATGGCAATGACATTTCCATTAGAAGAAGAATTAGTTGAAGTACTTGTTGACGAGAAAGATGTCCACGGAAGGGGGCTAGTTGTACATAATGACGAAGTAAACACTTTTGATCATGTGATAGAAACACTTATCAAAGTATGTGGTCATGAGCCAAATCAAGCTGAGCAATGTACAATGATTATTCATTTTAAAGGGAAGTGTGAGGTGAAAAAAGGAACTTATGAAACGCTGAAGCCTTTAAAGGATGGTATCATTAATGAGGGTATCAATGCTACGATTGTCTGATTTATGTCCCATTTAGAATTTCCTAATGCCTTAATAGAAGAAGCAGTAAATGAAATATCCAAGCTTCCTGGAATTGGTAAGAAGACGGCATTACGACTCGCACTTCATTTGCTCAAAGAGCGTGAAGACTCCACGGAGAGTTTAACTACCGCATTGACACGATTGAGAAAAGAAACTAGGTACTGCGATATCTGTCATATTATATCAAATACCACAGAATGTACTTGTAGAACTATCAGTCGAGATACTTCGGTCATTTGTGTAGTAGTTGATACTCCTGATATGTTGGCTATAAAAGCCACTGGACAGTATCAAGGTCTTTTTCATGTACTTGGTGGGGTAATATCACCCATAGCAGGGGTTGGGCCAGAAGAATTGAATATTGATTCTTTAATAAAAAGAATTAAAGATTCTCAAGGGGAGCACAAGGAAATAATACTTGCACTGAGCGCAACCATGGAAGGTGATACTACGGCTTTCTATATATCTAGAAAATTAGAGGGGTTGGATGTGAAAATAAGTTCGATTGCAAGAGGAATCCCGATGGGTGGAGAGCTTGAATATGCAGATGAAATGACATTAGGAAGAAGCATAGTCACAAGAACAAATTATAACGCTGGGAGTTAGCCTCTTTTTCTACTTTCTAGGAAAATGACCTCTTTCTAAATTATTTTCTTCAGGCCCTAAAAGAAGGAATTCAGTGACATTGCCTTTTTCTTCAACTCCGTTTAATAATAAGCCTGATGTAACGCCAGCTGCAGCGAAAATAGCCCATTCACTTTTTATTAAATCATCCAAAGTCAGGACAGTTTGCAAGTCAACTCCTTCCTTAAAAAGCTTTTTCTTTTCATCTACTTTTTGAGGTGCCAATTGACCTTGCATATCACCATTCATGACTTTTACAGCCGCTGCCGTGATCACTGCCTCAGGTGCCCCGCCAATTCCCATAAGTACATCAATTCCTGAATGAGGAATGAGTGCCAAGACCGAACCAATCACATCACCTTCTGGCTGCAAAGAAACTTTGGCTCCTAATGATTTGATTTCTTCAATCAAAGCTTTGTGTCTAGGTTTGTCCAAGACATATATACACAATTCAGTGATTTTTTTGTTCAATGCATTGGCAATTGCTTTCAGATTTTCTTCAGTGGATGCAGTGATATCAACAACTCCTTTGGATTTGTTGCCGACCACAATTTTATTCATATAATAGGCGCTTCCAGCTTCCCAAAACCCATTTCGTTCGGTAGCGGCCAAAACGGTGATTGCATTGGGAAGTCCATTGGCCATCAGTGCTGTTCCCTCTACAGGATCAACTGCAATGTCTATTTTTGCTCCCGTTCCATTTCCAACGGGCTCACCTATATAAAGCATGGGAGCTTCATCTTTCTCGCCTTCACCGACTTTTACTATCCCATCTATTGGAATGTGATCAAATGCTTTTCGCATGGCATCTACTGCAGCCTGATCTCCCTCTTCTTTTTTACCGCTACCTATATATTTCCCTGTTGCCAATGCGGCTTGGCCCACTACCTCAATTAACGACTTTGCTGTTTTTTTAAGCGTTGCATTGTCTATTAAACTGTCTGATTGTTTCAATTATATAGGAGTTTTAGATATTAAAATAAAGTTATAAGTACCGCAATTTGAATTTGCAGGTAAATTTAGTACCTATATAGGAAAAGTACATTTGATATTTAGTACAGATTCTATATCTCAGTAATGCGTACGCTCTTATATATAATTTTTCTTTTGACACCTGCATGGTCGAAATCACAACTGCTTTTTAGTGAAAAATCTGAAGCATTTTCCTTATATCATTCATATGATGAAGGGAATATATTCGGAGGCGGTGTTACGTTTTATGATTTTAATGGAGACGGTCTCGACGATTTGAGTTTTGCCTCTGGAGACGGTGATTCTTTGAAATTTTATATAAGTAATGGAGCTAGCTTTACAGATGTTGGAGGACTGAAATTTAATGAACAGCAAGAATCAAAACAAATCATTTGGGTGGATTATGACAATGATGAAGATCCAGATTTATTTGTTACGAATTATGAAGGCCAAAGTAGACTTTGGGAAAATTTGGGAGGGTTAATTTTTCAAGATGTAACAGAAAGTTCCGGTATTAAAATATTAGATCTTCCAACATTTGGTGCTTCTTGGGGTGACTATGATCGAGATGGTTTTCTTGACCTTTACTTGCCTAACTATTCTACACCTGCTCATTCTTCCAGCCAAAGAAGGAATTATTTTTATAGAAACCAGGGAGATGGAACATTCGAAGAAATAGCATTTGCTCAAGGTGTTTTACTCAAAGGGGATTATAATTATTACTTTTCTTCAGCCTTTTTGGATTTAAATAAGAGTGGTTGGCCTGATCTTTTTATAATCCAAGATTTTGGTGGAAATGTAGGTGTTACTCATAATATACTATTTTGGAATGACAAAGGTCAATATAGACATGCTGTAGGTGCTGGAAGTATAGAAGACGTTGCAATGAACGCGATGTCGATAGCTGCAGGTGATTTTAATAAATCAGGAAGTTTGGATGTATACATTACTAATACTGATAATTTTTATTCAAAGCTTCATGTGAATATGGGTGATTCAAGTTTTAAAGAATCAGCTTCAGCAGCTGGTGTTGAATTTAATAATGAAGGTTTTGGTTGGGGTGCCCAGTTTTTCGATTGTGATAACGATACCTGGGAGGATTTAGGGGTTGTTGGAACAACTTTTTCTTCTTCGATGGAACCGCAAATTGACCGACTCTATGAAAACAAAGGAGATCAGACATTTGAACCCCTAGATGAATATTCAATCAATTTTTCGGACAGTGCCAAATCTATTGGATTGGCATATGGTGATTATAATAGGGATGGTCATCTGGATTTTGCTATTTCTACGGTATTACCAGATTCGATTCTTTTTTACGAAAATAATGGATCCAAAAATCATTATTTCGTTTGTGAACTTCAGGGTACCGCTAGCAATAGGGATGGAATAGGGTCTTGGGTAGAGATATATTCTCAGGGGGAACAGCAGGTTAGGTATTCCACTTGTGGTATCGGTTTTTTATCTCAAAATACTTCAAAAATACATTTTGGATTAGGTACTTCATTAAAAATTGATTCGCTGATTGTCAAATGGAGCAGTGGTTGGGAGGATATATATTATGAGCTTCTAGCTGATCAATTTATGCTTTTGACGGAAGGTGAAACAGCAGAATTTCGTTTTGATGTTTCTTCGTCGGCAGATCAAATTACACAGGATGATTTATCTGTTTTTTTAACAGCTCCAAATTTTCCGGTTTACAAATGGAACAATGATGCAGTTAGTAGAGGTATAGAAGCTAATAAATCCGGAACTTATGTGTGTTCTGTACTAGATGAAGAAGGAAGGAGGGGGTTGTCAAACCCTATACTGGTTTTAGACAAAAGAATAAATGATTTTACTAATTCTGCAGATGATACATTAAATGATATTATTATAAGTCCGAACCCATCAAAGGGTGAATTTAGTGTTCAAGCATATAACTTCATTTCAATAAAAATATATACTACAAGTGGTCAATTGCTGTTGAAAAGTGAAAATCCAGATTTTGATATTCAACAGTTTCCATCTGGAATCTATATTGCGGAAGTTTATCAAACGACAGGGATCACAACCAAAAGAATAATTAAGGAATAATACCTCACTAATTAACGCACTGACATGGTTACATACTTTGTAGTATTTAAAAGCTAAAAATTGTGTAGCTAGTTTAATAAGTCTAAATAGTTCAATGTAAATCTGATTTACATCAAATAGTCAAAGTTTATTTTTAGTAATGATATCTCATGGAAAAGATCAATTCTGTTGAAAAGAAAATAGGAACCATTTTAGTTCTAATCCTTGCTGGGGAAGCAATTTTCTTTTTGCCCTTCGTTTTAGCTCGAATATTTCGACCGACTCTTCTCATAGTTTTTGATATGAGTAATCTTCAACTGGGTTCTTTATTCTCAGTTTATGGAATTATAGCTATGATCTCATATTTATTTGGTGGCCCATTGGCTGATCGATTTCAGGCTAGAAATCTAATTGCCATAGCACTTTGGACAACAAGTTTGGGAGGGTTTGTGATGGCAACAGTGCCTGATCAGGCGGGTATGCTATGGCTTTATGCTTTTTGGGGCATTACAAGTATTTTCCTTTTTTGGGCTGCGTTAATCAAGGCGACAAGAATTTGGGGTGGAAATGAGCAAGGAAAAGCTTTTGGATTTTTAGAAGGAGGTCGTGGATTGATGGCTGCCGTTTTAGGATCAATTGTTGTTTTAGTTTTTTCTTCTAGTTCAGATGTAACATCTGATGAATCCAGTAGAATTGAATCATTTCAAATTGTGATAATTGCAACTACTTTGATCACTTTCGTAGCTGGATGTTTGTCTTGGGTATTCATTCCTAAAAGTGAAAATGCTGAGGGAAGTGGTATTCAAATTGTCTCAATCAGAGAATTCGTCGACTCACTAAAAAATCCCCTGCTCTTGCAACTAGTAGTAATTGTTTTATGCGCATATATAGGGTATAAAGTCACAGATAACATCTCATTATATTCTTTTGAAGTCTTACACATGGATGAAATTGAAGCATCAAAAATGGCATCATTTGCTCTTTGGATGCGACCAATATTTGCTCTGTTAGCCGGATTTTTAGCTGATCGTTTCAAAAGCTACAACGTTCTTATTGGTTGCTTTTCATTTATGCTTTTTGGTGGTTTGATGTTGTCTATGAGTTTGTTGGGCGAAGTATGGTTGATCGTAATCATAATCTCAACAACCGTAGCGGGAGTTTATGGATTGAGAGGGATATATTTCGCTATCATGAATGAAGCAAAGATTTCGTTATCCTCAACTGGACTATCCGTTGGCATTATATCTTGTATTGGTTTGTCGCCCGATATTTTTATGAGCCCTTTCATGGGGTTCCTTTTAGATGAGTACTCTGGTCAAATAGGACATCAACTAATTTTTGCGACGTTGACAATATTTTCATTAATAGGATTGGTTGTTAGTTATAGGTTTAAGCAAAACGTTATAGGATAATTATGGTGTCATTTTGATCAGTAACATTTAATTAAAAAAATGTTATGCCAATAGTTGTTCAACCGTTCACTATATTTATTCTAGTAATAATTGTTGAATATGATTTACCTAATTAGGTATTTAAATTGAATTCTCAACGAAATTCTTTTCTGTTTCCATGAATAAATTTTGGAAAAAAATATCAAATCTAGGTGTAGATCCTGAATCCAATGAATTGAGGAATCGAACTATTATAACTGCTAATAGATTAAATTTTATTCTCTCTTCCATTATTCTCTTGTTGTTTTTGTTATCCACTTACATATCATACAATAAGAATCAGGAATTTACATTTTATACAACTAGGCTATTGATCCTAGTATTTGGAACTTGTATTCACTTGTGGCTTGCTCATTTGAGAAGGATAAAACTGATGCAAATTTCAACGTCCATATTGCCTGTGTTTATCTTAATTGTGTTGCCTGTTTTTTTTGGATACATTCAGGATTCAAGTTTTTTTTACTATCATATTGTCGTCTTTGGTTTGTCACTATTGCCCCAATTAGTTTTTGTTCCTAGAATTGACAATATACCATATTGGCTTTCTTTGAGTTTTTATTTCTTGCTGATACTTTTCTTAGATGACCTTATGATTCATTTTTCATCGTCAAGTGAAAAAACGATTCATGTTATCGGATATTTCCGAATCTATTATAAAGTCATTCCAGTATCTGTGTTTGTATTCTTGCATTTAGCGTTATTCTATTTGCGATCAATAAACATTGAATTTGATGATCGCTTAAAAAAAGCAAATAACGAACTAAAGCGAAATATTGAGCAATTAAAGGAAGCACAAGGCAGTGTGATCAAAGCAGATAAAATGGCTTCTATTGGACTCTTGTCTACCGGTATGGCACATGAGATTAATAACCCTCTAAACTTTATAAAAGGAGGAGTAGGCAGTTTATCTCTTTATGTAGAAAAACTATTTAAGGAAAAAGATGCTCAAGTAAAAATTTGTCTTGATATAGTTAATGAAGGTGTTGAACGCATTTCTAAAATTATTCACAGCTTAGGACATTTTAGTAGAACAGGTTCTGATATGAACGAAAATTGCGATATCCATGATATCATTGATAATTGTTTGGTTATTCTTGAACACAATCTGAAAAATAGAATTGAAATAAAAAAGAATTATTATCAAGGAAAAGTGACCGTAAAGGGCAATGAAGGTAGATTGCACCAAGCTTTTTTAAATATATTATCAAATGCTGAGGAAGCATGTGTAAAACAAGGGTTAATATCTATAAAATCATATGAAAGTGAAAAGCATTTTCATATAGAAATTCAGGACAATGGGGTTGGAATTAAAGAATCAGATTTGAATCGAATTATTGAACCTTTCTATACCACCAAGGAACCAGGACAAGGAACTGGTTTAGGTCTATCTATTTCGTATAACATCATTGAAGAACATGGAGGCATTATTGAGGTTAAATCTGATAATGGAAATGGAGCTGTAGTCAGTGTGTTATTTACAAGGTGAAATGACTGTATGGTTTTTAGAAGTATTTCCCTGTGAATATCCATTTTGAACGAATTAATATCAAAGTGTTAAAATATTAAAATGCATTTGTTTTCTGCTAATGTTTTCTTGATCTAGCTTTGCATCTCAATTAGAGTGATATAAAGAAATATGGAACACCTATCAGACAGAATAAAGAACATGGCAGAGTCTGCCACATTGGCTATGGCTGCCAAAGCACGTGAATTCAAGGCCAAAGGAATTGATGTAATTAGTTTAAGTCTAGGAGAGCCTGATTTTAAAACACCTAAACATATCCAGGAAGGAGCAAAAGAAGCGATAGATTCTGAGAAGTATTTCTCTTACCCACCTGTAAATGGGTACTTAGATTTGCGTGAAGCAATCTCTGAGAAATTCAAAAATGAAAATGGTTTATCATATTCGCCAAATCAAATAGTTGTATCGAATGGTGCGAAACAATCTATCGCCAATGTTTTTTTATCAATTCTGAATCCAGGAGATGAAGTGATCGTACTTTCACCATACTGGGTAAGTTATACTGCATTGGTTGAGCTAGCAGAGGGCACACCAGTATTGGTAAAAGGAGGAATTGAAAATGACTTTAAAGCTACTGCTCAACAAATTAAAGAGTCTATCACGGACAAAACAAAAGCGATGATATTTTCATCACCTTGTAACCCTACCGGATCTGTTTTCACTCAAGAGGAGTTAGAAGAAATTGCAGAGGTATTGAAACCTCATGATATTGTTGTGATCTCAGATGAGATATACGAACATATAAACTTTTCTGGTGGTCATGCTAGTATAGGTACTATTGATGGAATGCAAGAAAAGACAGTAACTGTCAATGGTGTAGCAAAGGGATTTGCCATGACTGGTTGGAGAGTGGGTTACATCGGTGCTCCACAATGGTTGGCCAAAGCTTGTAATAAAATACAGGGGCAATTGACTTCTGCCAATTGTTCTATTGGACAAAGAGCAACCCTGACAGCATTGACTACTGATTTAGCTCCTACAAGGGCGATGGCAGAGGAATATAGAAGAAGACGTCAACTCGTTTATGAGTTATTGAGTGATATACCAGGATTTAAAGTGAATATGCCACAAGGGGCGTTTTATTTTTTCCCCGATGTGAGTTCATATTTTGGTAAAACTGATGGTGAGACTACTATTAATAACGCCAACGACTTTTGCCTATACATGCTTATTAATGCGCAAGTGTCTTTAGTGGAAGGTGGTGCTTTTGGTGACCCTAACTGTTTGAGATTGTCATACGCCGCATCCGAGGATAATTTGCGAAAAGCCATCGCTCAAATTAAAGAAGCGGCTTCAAAATTGAAATAGGAAATTTTTGAGGATTGGGGCACCAATCCTCTTTTTCTTTACCACATCTTTCGAAGGTTTTTATTAGATTTATCCTTGTTACTATTTAGTACGCGATAATATTGAAAACCTATTCTAAAACTTTATTATTTCTTTCTGCTCTCTTTTTCCTATCCATCAAATCTTTTGGTGCTAAGGAAGTACCTCTCGTAGAGAAAGGTGTCCTTGATTTGCGAGATTGGGAATTTTCTAACGATGGTTCGGTAGCTATCAAAGGGGAATGGGAATTTTACTGGGATGAATTACTTTTTCCTTTTGAATTTGAGCTAGACAAGAATCGAAAAGTGTCATACAGATTTTTTCCGTCCTTATGGAAAAACGATTCTGTAAATAACGAAGTAATCTCTCCGCAAGGTTTTGCAACTCACCGTGCTAGGGTTGTGTTAAATTCTATAACCCCAGAGCTTGCGGTTTCTGTTCCCCATTTCTACAGTGCCTATATATTATTCATCAATGGTGAGTATATAGCTTCAAATGGACAGGTGGGGATGTCAGAAGAAACTTCTAATCCTCATTGGCAACTCATTTCAAAAGATTTGAAAGTAAAAAGTGATACACTCGATATCGTTTTGCAAATTTCGAATTTCAAGCATTCCAGAGGTGGTTCTTTTTATCCAATAAAACTCGGAGATAAGGTTTCTATGCAGACTGAGTCAAGACGAGAGGAGGCCAATGATTTAGTCATGGCTGCAAGCCTCTTTTTTGTTGGACTATTTTTCATGATTTTATTTTGGTTTGGACGTCATGAAAAACAAATATTTTTCTATGCATTGTTCTGTTTGTTTTATAGCTATAGAGCAATAGGTTCAGGGAATTATACTTTGCATTCTTTGATGCCTGATATTCCTTGGATCATAACTACAAAACTGGAGTACGTCACTATGTTCCTGTCTTCACTTTTCTTTAGTTATTATTCTTACAACCTATATAAGAAGGAGACGTCCCAAATATTCTTAGTGTTTGCAACTTTCTTCTGTTTGCTGAGTACGGCAGTCACAATTATATTTCCAGTGACCATATTTAGCTATTTGGTTGCTCCATTCTCTATTTTTCTAATCGCGAGTTTCACCTATTTAGTTTACACTTATGTATTGGCTGTGATTGCCAAGAGAGAAGGATCTAAGCTTTCATTAATTAGTTCTGTTATACTCTTTGGCGTGATATGCATGGCTCTGCTTGAATACTTTGGATACATAGAAGTTGCCTTATTGTATTATTTTATTGGTTTTCAACAATTTTTCTTTATTCAATCAGTAATCCTTTTTTATCGTTACAATCGGAAAATTGAGATAGCCAAGGAGAAAGCTGAATCTGCTGCTAAATCCCAATCCGATTTTCTTTCAATGATTTCTCATGAAATTAGAACCCCTTTGAATGCAGTGATAGGATTGACAAACTATTTGATAAGTGATAAACCAAAAAAGCAGCATCTTGATGATCTAAAGACACTTAAATTTTCGGCAGAACATTTACATGTATTAATCAACGATGTTCTGGATTATAGCAAGTTGGATGCTGGGAAAATTGAATTCGAGTACATTGACACAAACATTGTCGACATGGCTCAAAATATCGTCAGGGGACTTGAACCGAAAGCCAAAGAAAAAGGGATATATCTTAATTTTTTGTATGATGAAGACATTCCTCCTTTTGTAATGTGTGATGGATTACGACTGAGTCAAGTAATCACGAATTTAGTAGGCAATGCAATAAAATTCACAAACAAAGGAGGGGTTACATTGAGCTTAAATATTGTTAACCTAACGAAGGTGAAATCATCGATTAAATTTATTGTAGAAGATTCTGGAATTGGGATTCCTAAGTCTCAACAATCTAAAATATTTGACAGTTTTGCACAAGCGTCTATGTCAACTACTCGAAAATTTGGAGGCACAGGTTTAGGGTTGTCAATTACCAAACGGATATTAGATCTTCAAAATGTCAAAATCAATTTGTTCAGTGTAGAGGGTCAAGGCTCACGTTTTTACTTTTCCCAAACTTTTCAAATTAGTGATAAAAAAGAAGATGAATCAATTAAAATTTCTGAACAATTGAATGAACTGAAAGGAGTAAGAATATTGCTGGTAGAAGACAATCCAGTCAATGTTATGGTTGCCAAGAAATTTCTTTCCAGGTGGGAGATCAATGTTGATGTTGCGGAAAATGGGAGAGAGGCTTTAGAGAAAAGCGGAGGTCAGAAATATGAACTCATTCTGATGGATCTTCAAATGCCGATTATGGATGGGTATACAGCTGCAAAAGAATTACGGAAGTTAGGATTTACACTTCCTATATTGGCTTTGACAGCTTCTGTCATGTTGGATGTAGGAGATAAAGTATATAAAGCCGGTATGGATGATTTTATAACTAAACCGTTCGATCCAAATGACTTGTATAAAAAGATTCTGTACCAGATCCAAAAACAAAAAAGTGTGAATAATTAGTTACTTCTCCAATTCTTCACTGTTTCGATGAACACTTTGACTTTTTCGGGACTTATATCTGGATATATTCCATGTCCTAAATTTGCAATGTGTTGTTGTCCTCCAAAGGACTCAAGCATTTTTGTTGTTTGCTTTTCAATTTCTTGATCTTCACTATACAAAACACAAGGGTCAAGATTTCCTTGTAATGTCTTGCTCTTACCAATTAATCTGCGAGATGCAGAAACGCTCATGTTCCAGTCTAACCCAATGGTTTCACAGTTTAAAGTTCCCATTCGTTTTCGTGCAAAAAATGCTCCTTTGGCAAATACGGTGATTGGTACTTCATCTATCGCATCACATATTTTAGTGATGTATTTCAAGCCAAAATGGTCATATTGTTCAGGAGATAGGATTCCTGCCCATGAATCAAAAATTTGAACCATGTCGGCACCAGAAGCAATTTGCATTTTAAGATATTTGATTGTGCTATCAGCTATCATGTCTAGCAAATTGTGAGACAATTCCGGATTCTTATACAGCATTTTTTTTGCCTGTGAAAACGTCTTGCTTCCTGACCCCTCAATCATGTATGAAAAAATTGTCCATGGGGCACCAGCAAAGCCTATCAATGGTACGCGTCCATCTAGTCTTTTTTTTGTGATTTTAATGGCCTCAGAAACATAAGCTAAATCTGATTCAGGGTCAGCAATCTTCAATTTTTTCACATCCCTTTCAGAACGTATTGTGTCTTCGAAAAATGGACCCTTTTTCTCAATCAGTTGATAGGGTAACCCCATGGCTTCAGGAATGACAAGAATGTCTGAAAAGATAATAGCAGCATCAACACCAAGTATATCCACAGGTTGTATTGTGACTTCAGCTGCTAAATCAGGTGTTTTTACAAGTTCAACAAAACCACTGACACTGCTTCGAACCTCTCTATATTCAGGTAAAATTCTACCTGCCTGTCTCATGAGCCACACAGGAACTCTTTCTATTTGTTCTCCTTTAGCTGCTCTGAGAATAAGGTCATTTTTCAATTCCATCTTGCACTTAATTTTTCGATGAACAAAGATACAATTCTATTGACGTGAGCAATATTTGAAAGGCGAAATTCTATTAGATTTTTAATGCCTAGATATTCTCATCACGCAGGTGATTGTTGATTTCAAAAATAATAGCATCCATTTCTTGTGCGCTATCATCCACCATGCTTATTAACTCTTGAATTTTATCTGGACGTTTCTCTTCTTTTAATAAATTAATTATGCCTAAGATACTAGAAAGAGGACGTCTAACTTTATGAGAGTTCATAAAGGCAAATTCTTTGAGTTGATTATTTTGATCTTGAATTGTTTTAGTCCTTTGTTCGATGATCTGTTCTAGGTTTTGATTAATTGCCTGGATTTTGGCATTTTTGGAATCAATTTCGATATTGAGAGACAGTAATTTTTTTTCGTTTTTCTTTTTAGTAGAATAAATCCAGATTAAGAAGATAATGAAGAGTAGAGCAATAAAGAGTGCTGCAAGTATTACTGCGTTTATTAATCTTTGGTTCAGGAGCTGTGTATTTGAAAGCTGAATGGTACGCTCATTCTTAGATACTTTATATTTTGCTTCTAGTTCGACCAATGAGGTATATTGCCCTTTTCTATAGAGGCTATCATCCATGGACTTATACTTCGTATAATAGTTGAGTGCCTGTTCAAATTGTTTTTCACTTTTGGTAATGTCATATAGATCTTTAAGAATTAGACGTTTTAATTCTGGCAATTCTAACTTATTAGCCATTTCAAGGGCATGGGTAAGCGAATCTTTTGCAATTTTAATTTCCCCAGACTTAAATAGTGATTGTCCAATGTTGTGAAGGTTATTTGTAGCTTCAGCTAATTCATTTAAGCTGTAGTTTATTTTGAGTGCTTCTCCAAAATATTCTGTTGCAAGAGAGTACCGTTCAGTTAATAAATAAATAACACCTATATTATTGATGTTATATAATTGTTGAGATACATTTTGGAGATCACGATTAATTTTTAGTGCATCTTTAAAATACTTAAGTGCGTCTTTGTATTGCTCTTGGTTCTTCAATACCACGCCAATATTATTAAAGAGAACACCAAGTAATTCTTTGGAATCAAGTTGTCGAGCATAAGTCTCACTTTTTTTATAATAATTCATAGCTCTCACATAATCTCTTTGACTATGGAAGTTCCAGCCAATATTATTATTTAATCGTCCTAGTAATTCAAAATGATCCGTATGATCGAAAAGGCCATCTAATGCTTTAAAATAATATTCGGTTGATTTTTCTAAGTCCGTTTGATTATAATAAAAAACACCTAGTTTATTGAATACCTCTGAAAGTAGAATCTGATCATCATTCTCTTTTGCCAATGCTATTGCCTTATTGTAAAAAGAGAGTGCTTGAGTTGCATCGCTTGAAGATAATTCTTCTGCTATCCCAAGTATCGCATCAGATTTTTCAAGATAATTATTGGAAGTTTGTATTGCTAGTTTAAGACTATCAATTTTAGGGTTTTTTGCTGAAAGACTAAAGAATAGGAGAAGACTCGGAAATAGAATGCAAACAACGGATTTCAACATTTGGGAAATAACAGGTTTAAAGGCTCAAAATATGGGATTAAAGTGAGATTCTAAAAATCTTAGAAAGAAAAAAAGGAAATAAACGAAAAAACCCTGACCTCTTGAAAAGAGATCAGGGTTTTAGCTTAATACTAATTATTTATAATATTATTTTTTTTCATCAACTTCTTCGAATTCAACATCCGATACATCTGATTCAGCTCCAGCCTCAGGGCCAGCTCCTTGAGCCCCTTCTGCGCCAGGAGCGCCACCCTCTGCACCTTGCGTTGCTGCATACATTTCTTGAGAAGCGCCTTCCCAAGCTGTATTCATTTCAGCCATTGCGGTGTCTATCGATGCTAAATCTCCAGATTTATGCGCTTCTTTTAATTTTTCCAATCCAGCTTCGATTTTAGATTTATTGTCATCTGACAATTTATCTCCAAATTCTTTCAACTGTTTTTCAGTTTGGAAAATCATTGAGTCAGCACCATTAAGCTTTTCGATTTTCTCTTTTTCAGCTTTATCCGCATCGGCATTTGCTTCCGCTTCTTGTTTCATTTTCTCGATTTCTTCATCTGTCAATCCAGAAGAAGCTTCGATTCTGATACTTTGCTCTTTGTTCGTTCCTTTGTCTTTTGAAGTTACGTGCATGATACCATTTGCATCAATGTCAAAGATCACTTCAATTTGAGGAATTCCTCTTTGTGCTGGTGGTATACCATCCAAGTGGAATCTTCCAAGGCTTCTGTTGTCTTTTGCCATTGGACGCTCTCCTTGAAGAACATGAATCTCAACAGAAGGCTGATTATCTGCAGCTGTAGAAAATACTTCAGATTTCTTCGTTGGAATGGTAGTGTTCGCTTCGATTAATTTTGTGAATACGCCACCCATAGTCTCAATGCCTAAGGACAATGGTGTTACATCCAAAAGAAGTACATCTTTCACTTCTCCTGTTAATACACCGCCTTGGATTGCTGCACCGATTGCTACAACCTCATCAGGGTTAACACCTTTGGAAGGTTTCTTTCCGAAGAATTTTTCAACTTCTTCCTGAATGATTGGAATTCTAGTTGATCCACCCACCAAAATAACTTCGTCAATATCAGAGATAGAATAACCTGAATCTTTTAATGCTTGCTTTACAGGGTTCATTGATCTTTTGACCAAAGAATCTGCCAATTGCTCAAATTTTGCTCTGCTCAATGAACGAACCAAATGCTTAGGAACACCATCAACAGGCATGATATAAGGCAAGTTGATCTCAGTAGAATTACCACTGGATAATTCGATTTTAGCTTTTTCAGCTGCTTCTTTTAAACGCTGAAGTGCCATAGGATCTTTTCTTAAATCGATTCCTTCGTCGTTTTGAAATTCATCAGCCAACCAGTTCATGACCACCGCATCGAAATCATCCCCACCCAAGTGAACGTCACCATTAGTAGATTTTACTTCGAATACGCCATCACCTAATTCTAAGATCGAAATATCGAATGTACCACCACCAAGGTCATACACAGCGATTTTCATGTCTGCGTTTTTCTTATCCAATCCATAAGCCAATGCCGCAGCAGTAGGCTCATTGATAATTCTTTTTACTTCAAGACCAGCAATTGCACCAGCTTCTTTGGTAGCCTGTCTCTCAGAATCATTGAAATAAGCAGGAACAGTGATAACTGCTTCCTTAATTTCAGAACCTAAGTAATCCTCGCCGGTGGACTTCATTTTTTGAAGAATGACAGCAGACAATTCTTGAGGTGTGTATTTTCTATCACCGATAGCCACTCTCACGGTATCGTTGTTTCCTTTTTCTAATCCGTAAGAAACAGTTTTCTTTTCTTCAGAAACCTCCCCAAATTTTTTGCCCATGAATCTCTTCACAGAGCTGATTGTATTTTGTGGGTTAGTGATTGCCTGTCTTTTGGCAGGATCACCTACTTTTCTCTCGCCTTTACCTCCGTCAAGGAATGCCACTATCGATGGTGTGGTTCTTTTACCTTCACTGTTAGGAATAACGACAGGTTCGTTACCTTCCATCACAGCCACACATGAGTTCGTGGTTCCTAAATCAATTCCAATGATTTTTCCCATGATTAAATATTTATGTCTTTCTTAAATTTTGTTCAATTCGTTATCTGCTCTCTATCAACAGCTGTGCCAATTGATTTTTTAGAAAGATTTGTGACAGATTGGCAGAAATAAGAATGACGGGTATAATTCTGTCATTATTTGACGGGGTATTCATTGACAATTTTGTCATGACAGAAGGGAGAGACCTTCTTTCTCGGCGTTCTGATTTATAGTTGAATTACTTTTATAATATAAACGATGGAGCAGTTATTTTGATAGGCTCATTCGGAGTTTGTTCGCTTTTTCTATTTCCCCTAAGCCAAAAAACTAAAGTTGCGCTTAATTGAAAATATAGATTTATCGCTTAGGGGGCGTATAGTCTTTGGTTGTCTTAAGGGATTTTTAATTTTCTCTTGATATTTAATGATATCGGTCTAAAGTACATTTCAGTACTAAAGATTGCCGTACTATCTTTGCCGCCAATTTAGCATTGAATATGAGTTTACAGGTAGAAATAGAAAAACGCAGAACTTTTGGAATCATCAGTCACCCGGATGCCGGAAAGACAACTTTGACTGAGAAGTTGTTACTTTTTGGAGGGGCAATCAAAACGGCAGGTGCAGTTAAATCGAATAAAATAGATCGTCATGCTACATCGGATTTTATGGAGATAGAAAAGCAAAGGGGTATTTCTGTTGCTACTTCTGTTATGGGATTCAATTACAAGGATCGTAAAATCAATCTACTAGATACACCAGGTCACCAAGATTTTGCAGAAGATACTTACCGCACATTGACCGCAGTGGACAGTGTAGTATTGGTTGTGGACTGTGTGAAGGGTGTAGAGATTCAAACAGAAAAACTAATGGAGGTATGTCGAATGAGAAATACCCCTGTTATGGTTTTTATTAACAAACTCGATCGTGAAGGGCAGGACCCTTACGATTTGCTCGATGAGATTGAAGCTAAACTTGATATCAAAGTTCGTCCGCTCAGCTGGCCTATCAGCATGGGGAAAACATTCAAAGGAGTATATAGTCTCTATGAAAAGAAGTTAAAGCTTTTTACCGCTAGTAAACAGAAATTAGACGAGGATAGTAACATTCACATCGACGACTTAAATGACCCGAGACTTGATGAGTTGATTGGAGAGAATTATGCCAGTACTTTGAGAGATGATGTGGAATTGGTGGATGGTGGTTATCCCGAATTTGATTTAGAAGATTATAGATCTGGAAAAGTCGCCCCAGTGTTTTTTGGAAGTGCAGTAAACAACTTTGGTGTTCAAGAACTTTTGGACTGCTTTATCGATATTGCTCCGAATCCTATGAAACGGGAGACAGATGTACGAGAAATTATTCCGACAGAAGAAAAATTTTCAGGGTTCATCTTTAAAATTCATGCCAACATGGATCCAAAACATCGCAATAGGATAGCATTCGTTAGAATATGTGCAGGGACCTTTCAAAGAGGAAGTACCTATTATCATAATCGGTTGGATAAGAAATTTCGATATTCGAATGCCACAGCCTTTATGGCGCAAAGTAAGGAGATTATTGAGGAAGCGTACCCTGGTGATATTGTAGGTCTTTACGATACAGGAAATCTCAAAATCGGAGATACATTGAGCGAAGGGGAGAAAGGAATGTATAAAGGGATTCCGAGTTTTTCGCCTGAGATATTTCGAGAAGTGATCAATATGGATGCAATGAAAACTAAGCAATTAGAAAAAGGGTTGAACCAATTGATGGATGAAGGAGTAGCTCAGTTATTCACTTATGAAATGGGAGCAAGGAAAGTAGTAGGGACTGTTGGAGCACTGCAGTTTGAAGTGATTCAACATAGGTTGTTGCACGAATATGGAGCTACTTGTCGATTCTCACCGATGAAGCTTTTCAAAGCTTGTTGGTTTACAAGTGCGGATAAAAAGAAATTGGACGAATTTATCAAATCGAAATACAGGCACGTTGCAAGAGATAAAGATGGGAAACTTGTTTTTATGGCTGAATCAAAAGCATGGTTGCAAATGGTACAAGATAATTTTCCAGATATCGAGTTTCACTTTACTAGCGAATTCTAAATCGCCATATCAAATAAGTCTGATTGAATATTACCTAACCAAACCAATACTAAACAATTGATACCAGTCGACACAAAGAGAATAAGATTGGTTATAGTGCTGATGATAGTTTCATTTTGGGCTTCAGCTCAGACTATTACAGGTGTTGTTTATTCTAAAGAATCAAAAGAACCAATTCCATTTGCGACTATTGCCGTTGAAAATGAAGGTCGAGGTACTGTGACGGATATTGATGGGAAATTCTCGATTTCAGTTGATGCTAGCTTACAAGGTAGGCTGGAGGTAAACCATGTCGGATATGAAGAGCTGATAATTCCATTTTCTCAACTCTTAGAAAAACCTAACATTTATTTAACAAGCAGATTGACAGCTTTGGATGTAGTGGTATTTGAAGCGGGCGAAAATCCAGCAAATCCCATAATTCGTTCAGTTATCAAAAACCGAAAAAGGCATGATCCTTCTAAATTGGATGCTTATAAAGTAACCTCATATACCAAAGAAATATTCAAGTTGGAATCACAAAATGAAAAAGCTGACTCTTTGGTGCAAAGCGTAAAGAACAAGTCTCTACAGGTGCTTTCAAAGAAGGATTCATCCATTTTAAGAGTTGATTCTACCGTGAGAAAAAATCATTTGTTTTTGTCCGAAACGGTTGCGGAATTGAAATATATTTCACCTAATGTAGTGAACGAAATTGTTTTGGCGACCAATGTGACAGGATCAAAAGGTGACATGTTTGCTGCTACTGGATCAGAATACCAATCTTTCGGTTTTTACAGTGATGTATTTAAAATATCCACACTTGAAAAAGAGTTTGTCAGTCCAATTAATGCATCAGGGTTAGCTCGGTATGATTTTTATATTGAAGATACGACTTTCTATGAGTCTGATACCGTTTTCGTTATCAGTTTTGAGCCTAAAAAAAATGCTCGCTTTGAAGCATTGAAGGGAGTATTATTTATTCATTCCAAGGATTATGCAATCACTAATGTAATTGCAGAATCGACTGACCCATATGCAAAAGTTTCTTTCAAAGTTCAACAAGTTTATGATAAGATAGGAGCTCATTGGTTTCCTATACAGTTAAATACCACATTGACTTTTGAGGAGATAGAAGTGAACTATCGCAAAATGATATTGGAAAACAAAAGGTATCTATCCGATATAGATATCAATCCTTCCTTTACGATGAAAGATTTTAATGATATCGCTTTAGCAATTGAAAATGTAGATGAAATCGCTCAGCAAAGAATAATACAACAAAAAAGGCATGAAGACCTGGATTCAATGGAGCGAAGTACATTTTCCTTCATTGAAGATAAAAATCTGAACTTGGAAAGTATTGAGAAACTGATGGAAATTCTGATAACACAAAGAATACCTGTTGGTAAAGTTGATATCAAAATTGAAGATTTTTTTGGCATCAACAGATTTGAAAAGTTTAGACTAGGGCTTGGGTTAGAAACCAATGACGAATTTTCAAAGAAACTACGGTTTGGAGGATATGGGGCTTATGGTTTTGGGGATGAAAATTGGAAATATGGAGGTGATATAAAGTGGGAGTTCAATAGAAGAACAAAAACAAATTTCTTATTTAAATACAATCATGATATTAAAGAAATTGGGAGGTTTGAATATTTCAATGAATCAGTATTGTCCTTTGCCGATATTCTCAGAGTTTGGCAGGGAGATTTATTTGATAGTCAAATAGGTTATAATGCCAGTTTTTATACGAATATCACCCCTTTTATCAAGGCACAAGTATCTTATTCATCGAATCAAGAAAGCCCAAATTACTTATACACATACAATAATGGAGAGCAGCAATTTTCGGAGTATGAGTTGAATGAAGTTGCTGCATCTTTTAAATATTCCAAAAAAGAAAGGTATTTGAGTATCTATGGTAGGAGAGTCCTCATTGGTTATGAGTACCCAGTTTTTCAGTTTCGTTATAGTCAAGGAAATGCAAGTTGGTTAGATAGTGATATGGATTTTCGAAGATTTGATTTGTCCTTTGAATACCGTAAAAATCATCGATTAGGTAGAACTCATTTTACCATCTTAGGAGGTTACATCACCGGAGATGTGCCTTTTGGGAGGCTATTGACTGGGATTGGAAATGGCCCGTCTAATTGGAGTGTGCCAAATTATTTTCAAACAATGGGTTTATACGAATTTGCTTCTGATAAGATGACGGCTCTCTATTTAAAACATAATTTCGGTAATATATTGATCGAGAACAGATTGATGAAACCTGAATTGTTGATTTTTCAAAATTCAGCGATAGGTGATATAAATGCACCTGAATATCATGAAGGAGTTACCTTTTCTTCCATGGAAAAAGGTTATTTTGAATCAGGGATAGGTCTTCAAAATTTATTTCGCTTCAATTATGCCAACTTTATGTATGTGGGATTCGGGATAGAAGGGTTTTATCGGTATGGTTCTTATACCTTTGCTGAAACGAACGATAATATTTTCGCAAAGCTCAATATTAAATTTTCTTTCTAATGAAAAAGGCATTCGATTCTATCTACGAAGACAATCACTTACTGATTGTCGACAAAGTACCAGGGATATTGGTTCAGGGTGATAAGACTAGGGATAAGCCATTGTTAGACTACTGCAAGGATTATATTAAAAAAAGATACAACAAACCAGGAGCAGTTTTTCTAGGATGCGTTCATAGATTGGATCGACCGGTGAGTGGTGCTGTTGTTTTTGCGCGAACGTCTAAAGCTTTAGAAAGAATGAATAAGCTTTTTAAAGATAGAAAATTGAATAAAGTTTATTGGGCCATCGTGAAAAAAAGACCTCCAAAAAAGGAAGATAAATTGGTTCATTGGCTGAAAAAAGATGAAAAAATAAATAAGACAACAGCATTTCCAGAGCAAGTAGATGGAAGCCAGCGTTCAGAGTTGAAATACAAAATTTTAGGAAAGCTAAATGATCATTTTTTACTTGAGGTACGGCCATTGACAGGCAGACCACATCAGATTCGGGTTCAACTTGCCAGTATGGGATGCCCAATAAGAGGTGATATCAAATATGGATTTGAAAAACGAAACCCAGATGGTAATATAAATTTGCATGCCAGGGCCTTGGATTTTATTCACCCAGTAAGTAAAGAACCTGTCAAGATTGTTGCTGGGGTGCCAAGAAACGAATTTTGGGAGCAATATTTAGTGCTTGATAAAAAGACGGCGAAGACAAAAGGAAAGGACAAGTTTCTAGATAAATTGCATTAATGAATTTTTTAGAAACATTAAAGGAAAGGTGGCAACTGGGCAGTTTGTTTCAGGTATTGATCGTACTGATTGTTTTTGCCCTGACAGGTTTTACGGTGATGTTTCTAAAAACACCCGTACTTGATTTGATCCAAGTAAACCCAGATTACTCCTTCTATTTTTCTATTATTTATTATCTCTTAATACTTCCTGTTTACAACTTGATATTACTTTTCTATGGAGCCTTGTTTGGGCAATTTAATTTCTTCTGGAATTTTGAGAAGAGAATGTGGAATCGTTTAAGCGGCCGAAAAGAGGATGAAAACACTGAATAAAAAGGAATCGATCCTCACCATCAATGAATTGGCTGTTTCGGGGAAACCTTTTTTGATGATCTCTGATTTTAAAGGTGAAAAAAATCATATTCTCACAGACGAAGAAATCGTCGACGATAATATTCTATTTTATATTAATGGCCATACGAATAACAAGGGACCTGTCTCTTCAATTGTTCCTGTGGAGATAAAAAAGAATCCTATTCCGTTCAAGGAATATCAGTCATTGTATGAAGATGTCCATAAAGAATTATCTCAAGGAAATACCTACCTGCTTAATCTAACTTGTGCAACGGATATTGAGTTGAACGGTTCTTTAAAGGATGTTTTTCGTAAAAGTCCTGCAAAATATAAGCTTTGGTTGAATGAAGAAATAGTAGTCTTTTCACCTGAGATTTTTGTTCGTATTGAGGACGGAAAGATTTCATCATTCCCGATGAAAGGAACAATTGACGCTAGTGTTCCAGGTGCCAAAGAAATCATACTTTCAAGCAAAAAAGAAAAAGCAGAACACACGACTATCGTTGATTTGATACGCAATGATATGAGTATCAATGCTCAAAATGTTCGTGTCGAAAAATTCAGATATATTGATGAGGTGAAAACAAGTTCCAAGCATCTTTTGCAAGTGAGTTCTAAGATTGTTGGTGACTTAGACAAAAACTATTACTCTCGTCTTGGTGAAATCATTTATTCTCTGTTGCCAGCGGGCTCTATTTGCGGAGCTCCTAAAAAGAAAACCCTAGAGATTATCAAGAAGACGGAAGGATACGATAGAGGTTATTATACGGGAGTAATGGGCTATTTTGATGGGCAGAGTTTTGACAGTGGGGTCATGATTAGATATATTGAAAAAATAGATGGTAATTACATCTATAAAAGTGGAGGAGGTATTCACTTTTTAAGTGATCCAGAGACAGAATATCAAGAAATGATTGACAAAATATATGTACCAATTCATTGAAAGTATTGCTATCGTAAATGGTGAGATTCCATTGTTGAGAGGGCATCAAGCTCGTGTAGACCGTACTTTTGCAGCACATTATCCAGGGAAAAAAACACATACCTTGGTGGATTTATTAGAGGTGTCTCATACGTCTTCATTACAAAAGTGTCGAGTACTTTACAATGAAAAAAATGTTAAAATCGAGTTGAATCAATATGAATTACCAAGGATTCAATCCCTGCGGATCATTGAACGCAATCAGATAGATTACTCCTATAAATTTTATGATAGATCGGAACTAACCGAGACATACAAAATGAAAGGAGATTGTGATGATATATTGATTGTCAAAAATGGAAAGATCACGGATAGTTATTTTGCCAATGTAGCTTTTTATGATGGTAAAAAGTGGTTTACACCAACACAACCATTGCTCAAAGGGGTGAGGAGAGAACATTTAATCAATGAAAATAGGATTATCCCTGAACAGATTTACAAAAATGACGTGTCTAATTTTCAGTACATTTCGTTGATCAATGCTATGTTAGACTTGGATGATCTTAGAATTGATATTTCAGATATCAAATATTAAATTTTCATTGATTAGAAAATGATATTCTTATGTCAACAATCATTATTATATTTAAAACTTAAAGACATTATAAATACCAATTAAAAATGGCACAACTCAGACGCCAAAAGACGAAGCAATACAACATGCTTAACCACCTGAAGAACATTGTTACTTTCAGGGAGCTAATGGAAGACTCGGATGTCAATATCGTCTATCTCGGTAAAGTAACTCAATCCACTATTGATGGGATTACTGACATGATGGAAGATGACATGAAAGATCGAAAGGAAAGTAAGTCTGTGTCAAAACGCGTGTATCATGTGATGATTGAAGCATTGCAAAATATTTGTAAACATGCAGATAGCACCGCAGATTATGCTTCTAATAGTCTGGAACAAGGATTAGCCAAAGATGGAATATTTCTTATTGGGAATAATGATGATGAATATTATGTCACTACTGGAAATCAAATTGATTTGGATCAGGCGGTCTTGTTACGAGACACATTGGATCATATCAATGCATTAGACAAAGAAGGTCTAAGGGAACTTCATAAAGAGAAAATGGCTTCAGGAGAAATCTCAGATGTTGGTGGTGCAGGATTAGGCTTTATTGATATTAAAAAAAGGACAGGAACGGAGTACGAATACTATTTTGAACCCATAAGTGAAAAGCACTGTTTTTTTATTCTGACTATAAGAATATTAAAAGAATCAGTGAAAGAATTTTAAACTAGAAATAGGTGGTTCAACAGCTTAGTAGGAAGATTGCTTATAAAAAAATAGGTGTTTTAACGAGTTGTAAGACGGCTGTCTATTAAATAGATTTGTTTATTAATTGAGAACAGTACCAGCATTATGATTCACCTTAATAAAATGCTATGGAAGGTTATATTTTAAGATCAACAGGTTCCACACCAACCGTAGAATTTAGTCCTGAAGACGGATATTTAGAAATAACAGGAATGTCAACTCCAGACGATCCTTTGAGTTTTTATGGACACGTATTTAGCCAATTGCATTTGTTTGACAAATTTCAGAACTCTCAAATCATAGTGAACTTTGGATTGAAAAATATGACAGGTTCTACGACCTACATATACATATTGATTAAAAAGTTGATTTCATTGTCTAATGAGAATAGAAAGGTTGTTTTTAGTTGGTATTATGAGAAAAACAATCAGAAAATACTAGATGCAGGTAAAGAAATTAGCGAGCATTATGGCGTGGCGTTTAAGTTTATAGGTGTTTATAAAATAAAACAACACTTAAGACAAGCTAGTTAATTGGCATTTAGTGGAATTATTGTTAAATTTTTGATGCCGTCTGTATTGTTCCCAGTTAATATGTTAATGGCGCGAGCCATATTTTTAAATCTTGCCAGATAAGAGAAAAGTGAATAGAAAATTGATGTCCCTTGTTTTAATATTCTTAGGAATACAAAGTTTTTACCTTAATGGTGAATCGTTAGCAACCAGTGCTGTTGCTCAAAATGAAGAATCGAATGTCTTCCTCATTTTATTCGTAATAACTCTTTTGGCTTTAATTGGTCTGGTCATCTGGTTTTACCTTCAAGGTGAAAAGAATAAAAAAATGCAACTTGATCATGAAAATCAAATCAAAGAATCAACTCAGCAAAAAATCAATGATTTGAAAAGTAAGCTTCAATCTTGCCAAAGTCAAGGACAAGAAATCTATAAAAAACTGCAATTAACTGTCAATCAGAATAAGCAGATCAAATCTAAATTTCAAGGAGCATACGATCAAATAGTAGGTAAATACAAGGAAGCAAAATCCAGTTTGGACAATTTGTCGAAGCAAAATGGTTTTCAAGAAGAATTGGACAAAGTATACCATCAGTTGGAAGATGCACAGGCCATGGTATTGCATGCCGAAAAGATGTCCTCCTTGGGGCAGTTAACGGCAGGTATTGCGCACGAAATAAACAATCCGGTCAATTTTGTAGCCAATGGCATACATACCATGAAGGAGAATTTTGATCAAATGCATGTTTTCGTTGAAAACTATCGTAAAATATGTGAAATGGAATCTTTAGATGACATTCAGAAGTATTACAAAATTCTCAGGAGCGATGACAATGAGTATGATGGAATAAAGACTTCCATGGAAGAGTCTCTGGAAGATGCAGAATACGGTACGACTAGAATAACAGAAATTGTCAATGGGTTGAGGTCTTTTTCTAGGCAAGATGAATCAGAAATCAAGGAGGCACATATTCATGATGTAGTTGATAATGCTTTATTGATTTTAAAACCAAAATATAAGAAAAAGGCAAAAGTCCTCAAGGACTATGATCATAGTATGCAGACTATTAAATGCCTTCCGGGACAATTGAATCAGGTTTTTGTCAACCTAATAGGGAATGCTTCAGACGCAATAGATTTCAAAGGGACCATTACAATTCGAACAACTAATTTGGATGATGATAACATTCAACTACAGATTCAGGATGATGGTAAAGGGATTTCCGAAGAAGTTCAAAGAAAAATATTTGACCCATTTTATACTACTAAGTCAGTAGGTAAAGGTACGGGTCTTGGTTTGTCCATTACATATGGAATCATTGAGAAACATGGTGGTTCGATTAAAGTAGATAGTGAGGTAGGAAAAGGGACTGTTTTTACAGTAACGATCCCTAAAAAAATAAAATTGAAAAAAGTCAATCAGTAAAGTTCAAATAATCCAGTAAATGTGGCCGATGTTTTAAATAGAACATATAAACAAGAACTAAATAAAAAGTATCGCATTCTTTATGTGGATGATGAAGAAGTGAACCTTAGGATTTTTGAAAGGGCCTTCAAACGGTACTATGAAGTTTTTACAGCCATCAATGGTCAAGATGCCATTAAATTACTTCAGGACCACCCAATGGATTTGATCATGACTGATCAACGGATGCCTAATATGACGGGCGTTGAACTATTGCTCAAAATTGTGCCAAAATACCCAAATATTGTTCGTATGATCATGACTGGGTTTTCCGACGAAGGGGAGATATCCAAAGTAGATGATGAAGTTGGGCTTGATCGGTTTTTAGTGAAACCTTGGAATAAAGATGATCTGAAAGATGAGTTTGATAAGGCGTTAAGGATGAGGAATGATGGCGTGGAGGAAGTTGAAGACTCAGAAGACAGGAAAGAGAATCAAGAATCACTGGATTTAGTTGAATCTACTCTTTCATTGGTTGAATTTTCAGAAAATCAAGAGTTAAAGACAGAAATCAATAACCTTGTTGAAGCTACGAAATCTAAAAAACGTCCGGAGTTTGTTCAAGGCAATACGAATGACCTTTTAAATTTAAAAGAGTCACTCATGCCTATTCAACAAGAATTAAAACTTTATTTGGGAGACTCTGTTATTGTTTACGATCACCGTTCTGTGAACAAAAATGGATATTGGTTTGGCGAAATTGACGAGCAGCTAGTGGTTGCATCATTTCATGTAAATGCAGATGCGATTCAAGCCTTAAGTTTGAATACTTTCATCAGTGCAATGATGACGGAAATGGTGTACAAAGAAAGGAAGGTGAGGCCAGATAAATTAATCTCAGAATTGTCTTCAAGAATCGATAAACGGTTTATTCATGGTCAAAAAATAGATAGCTTATCATTAGATATTTGTGTTGTAGTGATCGATCGCACAAACGATGTTTTATTTCAATCTGGATTCAATCATGATTTGATCTATTATGATGACGCTGATGACATTCAGTTGCTAAATGGCTCCAAGGATTCACTAATACCTGGGCAGGTTATGAAACAAAAACCCAATGAACTGGAACTCTCAGCAATGAGTGAAATCTACCTAATTCCAATAAACATCATAAATGAAGCCAATGAAGGTGGAAGCAAAGGAATTGAAGGAATCAAACCATTCCTAGAGGAAATTCACAAATATCCTATGAGTATGCAGTCTAAATTGTTTGATGAATATCATTATAAAAGCTTAATAGGGTTAAGGATTTAATAGTATGTCGATAGGAAAAAATATAAAAGTAGGAGGGGCAAAAAAAAGTGAAAAGCCGAAAAAAGAAATGCCTCAGTCAAAAGATAAAGCTAAACCTGAATCAAGTCCTGCCTTAGGTGATGAGTCTGTAAAAAAAACAGAGCTTCTGAAAACCGAAAATGAAAAATTACAAAAGATCAATGAATCTGTAGCAGCCGTAGTGGCAGACCCAGTTGCGGTGCAGCGACAAGAAGCAAGTTCACCAATGATTTCTGAAGGTCAAAACATGCTAATAGTATTTCCAGTAGGGGATGAAGAATATGCCATTGCAATAGATGATATTAAGGAGGTGGTTTCAACGCCTCCAATTGCTATAATACCGCAAGTGCCTTTTTATATTTTAGGTGTGGCTAATGTCCGAGGTAATGTTCTGGCAGTAATTGATTTGGCGAAGAAATTTTCAACAGAAGGTCAAGGTGAAGTAGAGAAAAAAGGAAAATTTGTTTTGGTTATCAAAAGTGAGGAAATGCAAGTAGCTGTAAATGTTATTAATGTTCCAAACACAATGATTGTAAAAGATTCAGAAGTGGATGCACCTACTAATGTCATAAGTCATTCTAACTTAGGGATGAATCATATTAAAGGGATTATAAAAAGAGATAAACGAATGATTATTTGGATTGATATCCATGAAGTCATGTCTCAAATGCAAATGGATGATTTAGAATAGAAAGAAGATAAGTATTAATTGAACCCCTGTAAGTAGTAGCAGCTTTGCAGAAAAATTAATTGGCTATGTATAAAAATATTTCAATAAGACAAAAATTAATGCGCTATGTATTAGGATTAAGCATCTTAATATATGTTGGATCAATTGGACATATGAGTTATAAATTCAAAGATAACGCTGTTTCAGAAGCTAAGAATTTGCTGGAAACTTACACTCAGCAGAAAGCGAATGAAATAGGAATTGAGATGACTGAAGATCTTACCGTAGCTCGCTCCATGGCTTCTATTGTATTGGGGTTCAAGGACAGAGAAGAAGGAGATAGGATTGAATTGCAGAAGTCATTGATGATTGGAATACTTGAAAAAAACCCTCAATATGGAGCTGTTTGGCTTAGTTGGGAACTTGGTGCTATAGACCCTTCATGGGAATACTCGTATGGACGAGAAAGAACTACATATTTCTATGAAAATGGTAGAATTGAAGAAAATATAGAGCGTTTAAATTTAGAGGGTGACAACCTGAATGGAGACTATTTTCGTTTGAAGACCGACAAAAACGAAGAAGTCATTGAACCGTATTTGACTGATGATTACAAAACTGGTTCTGAGGGTAAAATGTTAGTCACCTCTCCAAGTGTTCCCATTATTCAAGGGAATAGATTTTTAGGTTTGATTGGAACTGATTCAGATTTAGATAGATATAAAGAATCAGTATTTGAAAACAAATTTGAGCAGGGCTATTCTTTTTTGATCTCAAATAATGGAAATATTGTAGCACATCCTGACAAAGACATGGTCAATAAAGGAATTGATTCTCTAAAGCTTGATGGTCTAAATGAATTAGATTTTAAAACGAAAATGAAAAATGGAGGACTTTTTTCATTGAAAATATTCGATGAAGTTTTGGATGAAAACGTCTTGATTTCTGTTATACCTATTGAATTAGATGGAGCTTTAAACCCATGGTCTCTCGCATCAGTCGTACCAGTTTCGGAAATCACTAAGGATTTCGAATCTTCTCTTCTGACATCCTCTATCTATGGTTTTGCTGGTCTTTTAATTTTAGTAATTGTGTTATATAAGATTTCAAATGACATTACTTTATCAATTAGCAAATCTAAAGAATTGTTGAAAAACATATCCTTGGGTAAGTTGGATCAAAGTCAAAAATTGGAAGTGCTTAGCAAAGATGAAGTCGGAGAAATCGCTGATTCAGTGAATAAACTACTCGTTGAACTTAATATGAAAGCTGAATTCTCAAAACAAATTGGTGAGGGGAAACTAGATGCAGAGTTTGAAGTTACGAGTGCACACGATGATCTTGGGAACTCTCTTTTGAATATGAGAGACAATCTGAAAACGGTATTGGGAGAAACTAAAAATGTAATCAACAATGCTGGGCAAGAAGGACAACTTGAGGCAAGAATAGAATTAGAAGGTAAGGTCGGTGTTTGGCAAGACTTGAGTGAATCTATCAATAGTTTACTAACCTCTATAGCAACTCCTTTGATGGCATTCAATAAAATTTTCAATGCGATGGCCTCTGGAGATTTAACAGCTAGATATTCAGAAGAAGCAAAAGGAGATATTAAAAAAATGACTGGAAATCTGAATTTGGCCCTTGACAATTTAGATGGACTTTTTAATCAAATTTCAAAAAATGCGTTGATTATTGATGAGTCATCTACAGACATGCAAGTGGCAAGTGAAGAAATGAATACCAATACACGTGAAATAGCTTCTGCTATAGCACAAATGAGTAATGGTGCTCAGACTCAAGTTACTAAAGTAGACGAGTCATCAAATCTTATAGAGTCAATATTGACAACATCTAATGAAATGGGAGTGAAAGCTGAGAATATAAATAATTCAGCGAAGATCGGAGTGGAAAGCAGTGAAAAAGGCATGGGGATGGTTAATGAAGTAGTCGATAATATAGGTGAGATCTCTAATCATTCTGCTAAAGCCAATGACTCAATTCAGATATTAAAAGAGAGGTCATCGGAGATAGCAAGAGTTTTAGGGGTCATAACGGACATCGCTTCTCAAACCAATCTCCTGGCTCTGAATGCAGCCATCGAGGCGGCGCAGGCTGGTGATGCTGGTAGAGGATTCGCAGTGGTAGCTGAGGAGATAAGAAAATTGGCGGAAGACTCAAGAAATTCTGCAAAAGCCATAGAAAAACTTGTCAACGATGTTCAAGTAGATACAAATGAAGCAGCAAAATCGATTGAAATAATGACTTCAAGTGTGCAAATTGGACAAAAGACTTCCATAGAAGCCGCTGACGTTTTTAAAGAAATTTTTGAATCTTCCACTGATACACTAAGTGTCTCTGAAGAAATTGTAAATGCGACTAAAGCTCAAACTACAGGTATCAACGATGTTGTTTCTATTATAGAAGGTGTTGTTGTGATTGCAGAGCAAACAGCTGCGGGTACCGAAGAAGTAGCAAGTTCAGCAACCGAGCTGTCTGCAGGTATGAATGGGTATAAAGAGAAAACTGTAAGTTTGGCTGATATTGCAGAGTCTTTGAAAGATGGCTTGAGTATGGTGAAATTTTCTGGTGCTAGTTCTGAAAATACTGCCATATTTAAAATGAAAGAAGCTTTCGAAAAAGAGAAGTATTTGCTTGATGCGTTGATGAACTATATACCTGATACAATCTATTTTAAAGACAAAGATTCGAAGTTTATCAGAAATAGTATGTCCCATGCCAAGCAGTTTAGCATGTCCGACCCAGCAGATCTTGTAGGGATGTCCGATTTCGACTTCTTTGGCGAACATGCTCAAAATGCTTATGATCAAGAAATGAGGATTATTGAAACTGAAAAACCAGATATAGGTGTACTCGAAAAGAATGATTTAAAAGATGGCACAATTGCATATGCATCTAGCACTAAGCTACCGCTTTATGATTTAGAAGGAAAAGTAGTGGGAACGTTCGGCATTACAAGAGATGTGTCTGAACTACATAATAGTCTTGAAGAGTTAAAGAACTTGAGAGAAGAAAATGAAAAATTAAAGAATCAATTAGCGGTATAAGAAACCCTGAATAATGACAACAGCAATAATTAACCAAAAGGGAGGGACAGGTAAAACCACGACGGTTGTAAATTTAGGGTGTGCTTTGGCTAAAAAAGGGAAGAAGGTACTGCTTGTAGATCTTGATCCTCAAGGAAACCTAAGTTATTGGTTGGGTTGCGGAGAATTGGAAAATTCGATGACTGACGTAATTTTGGGCGAGACAAAAATGGAGGACATTCTTTTGGAACGAGAAGGATTGAAAGTTGCTCCAAGTGACATGTCCTTGGCAAACTTGGAGATTAATATTGCTTCCATGGAAGAAAGGGAGGGATTGTTATTGAAGGTGATCGAACAGGTTGAAGGAAATTTTGACTTTATATTGATTGATTGTCCTCCATCTCTTTCATTATTGACAGTTAATGCGCTGACTGCTGCGGATAAGGTTATTATCCCATTGCAGATGGAAGTATTGAGTCTACAAGGATTGGATCAGATTATTGCTTCAATAGAAAGCATTAAAAGTGTATTAAATGAAGACTTGGAAATTGAAGGCCTTTTACCAGTTATGGTGGATAGTCGACGAAAATTGAGCAAAGAAGTACATGAATTGATTTCTGAAAATTATGATGTACGAGTTTTTAATTCTCAAATAAGAAATAATGTAAGAGCTAGTGAGGCACCTTCCTTTGGAGAAAGCGTTCTAAGCTATGCACCTAAATCTAATAGTGCCATTGATTATACGGCATTCGCTAAGGAAATTTTGAAATTGAATAAATAAAAAATGCCATTAGGTAAAAACATAAAAAAAGATACTTTGATTCCTGATTCAGGAAAGAAAATCAAAGCATCTAAAGCTGTAAAGAGAACGAAAGTAGTGAAAAAGAAAACTACAACTAAATCTCAAAAAGTAGCTGAAAAGGTACAAGAGGAAATTACTCAAAGTATTGAAATCAGTGATGAAGCTTTAAGTCTTACTAAAAAAGTGGGTCCTGGTAAGTTCATATCTCAAGGTGAATATGAAGAAAGGCAAAGGCTAAAAGGAAAATTCGATCAAGAAATAGCTAGTTATAAAGGAAAACAAATGCAGCTGATCACTTTTCCATTGGGAAAAGAAAAATATGCTGTAGATATTGAAGCAATAAAAGAAGTGGTTCCAACGCCCACTATTTCAAAGATTCCTCATGCTCCAGCTTATATAAAGGGAGTTGCGAATATCAGAGGTGTTGTTATGGTAATTCTTGACTTAACGGCCAAATTCGAGTTGGGAGAAAAGAAAGAAGAGGAAACTATACCTCAATTCACCATGGTTATCAATGGAGCTAATTTCAATGCTGGCATGTTAGTCACAGAGGTACCCACAACATTAAAAGTTAATGGAGATGATATTGTAAGTTCAGCTGGTTTGTTAAGTCATACAGCTTTGGATGAAACATTCATTAAAGGATTAGTGAAAACTGAAGAGGAAATGGTGATCTATTTGGATATAAGTGAATTGATCAACGATGATGAGATGAAAGTAATGACTCAAGCCATCAATAAATAATTAAACATAGCTGACCCAAAAAAGCATTGCAAAAGATAAAAGTTTTAATAGCAGACGATTCAGGTTTTATGAGGCTACTCATTTCTGATATTCTATCTGAGAGTGATCGGACGGAAGTAATAGGTACTGCAGTGGATGGTAAGGATGCGGTGTTGCAGGTGAAAAAATTGAAGCCAGACGTGCTTCTTTTGGATATGAATATGGGTGAGTTTGATGGACTATACGCTGTTAAAAGATTAATGGCTGAGCATCCTTTGCCTATTCTGATACTAAGCGCCGTAGGTAATTCCAACTTGCAACCTATTTTTGATGCGTTGGAATATGGTGCTGTTGATTATTTAAATAAGCCACAAAAATCAAGTGCTAAAATCAGGCTTATTGAAGATGAATTGATCCAAAAAATTCAAAGTGTCGCAAGAGCGAATCCGAAGGTTATCACACCAAAGGTTGAATCAGTAAATACAAATGAGCATACTTTTGATGCTAATTCGAAATTCAACGTAATTGTAATTGGTGCCTCAACGGGAGGTCCAACCGCGATTGAAAAAGTCATAACAAGCTTGCCAGCCAACTTGACCGTTCCTGTTCTGATTGTTCAACACATGCCTACTAATTTCATTGGATCATTTGTAAAAAGATTGAATACTTTGAGCCCTTTGGAGGTTGTGATTGGAAAAAAAGATATGCGACCATCAGCGGGTCAAATAATAATTGCACCAGGGAATTCCAACATGATAGTTGAAAAATCGGGAAAGAATGTGAAAATTAATTTCACAAATGAAGTTTTTAGAGAATATAACAATCCGTCAATCAATGCATTAATGCTTTCTGTAGCAGAGGTGTATGGGAAAAAAGCGTTGGGAGTAATACTTACAGGAATGGGTAAGGACGGTATGCTAGGATTGAAATCAATTAAAGATAAAGGAGGGTCCACAGTTGCTCAAAGTGAAAAAACTTGTGTCATTTATGGAATGCCTAAGGCAGCAGTAGCTCATAAGGCAGTTGACAAATCGATTGATATTAATGAGATCGGTGGGTATTTAGTAAACAGTTTATAAACCTAGAATTTGATGTCAAAGGAATCAGAATATATTGAACTTTTCCGCCAAGAGGCAGTCGAGAATTTCGAAGAACTGAATCGTTTGTTTACCGATTTAGAAAAGAACCATAACAATCAAGATGCGATTAATTCTATTTTTAGGATTACCCATACTTTGAAAGGAAATGCTATGGGAATCGGTATTGATTCCGTAGCGAAACTGGCTCATGTCATGGAGGATGTCATGGGGGCAGTGAAAAATGGGGATGTTATTTTGAATAAGGAATTATTCGATAACATGTTCAAGGCAAATGACAAACTAGGCAGCCTGATACAGGCTTTGGAAACGGGTGAGAAAGTCAGTTTTTTAGGGATAAAAACAAAACTATCTGTGTTGCTAAAGAATGCCTTGGCAACAGTGGATAGTGAAGACGAAAAGGGATCCAATGTAGATCAGTCCGGATCAGATACAATGGATGGGGGGGACCTTGTAGAGACCATTGAAGAGGAAGAAGGTGATAGTCCTGAGCAAACAAAAATTACATTCACTGATGTGATTCAGATCCCTATTAAAAAGATGGATGGTCTAATGAACCTCGTTGGACAATTGATCATTGAAAGAGACAGGTTGATCAATGTAAGTACTGAAAATGGATCAGGAACAGGATCTTCAGAATTTGAGAGATTGCAAAGAATTTCTTCTGATTTACAGTATGCTGTAATGAACGCTCGAATGGTACAAGTAGGGTTTCTCTTCAATAAGTTCCATCGAATTGTGCGTGATGTTGCCGCGATAGAAAAGAAAAAAGTAAACCTTGAAATAAAAGGTGCGGATGTTGAGATTGATAGGAATATCTTAAAAATCATGAGTGACGCACTCATTCATTTGGTTAGAAATGCCGTGAGTCATGGTATCGAATCCGGTGAAGCAAGGGCCAAAAAAGGAAAAAAGGAAACAGGTGTAATCACCTTGAATGCACGCTATGAAAAGGACAATGTTGTAATTGAGGTAACTGATGATGGAAATGGAATAGATGCTTCGGCCATTCGTAGTAAAACGGTAAAAAATGGAATGATGTCACAATCAGCAGCCGATTTGGTCTCTGATGATGAAATCATCATGAAGATTTTTGAGCCTGGTTTTTCAAATGCGGAAAAAGTAACCGAGATCTCTGGAAGAGGGGTCGGAATGGATGTTGTTAAAAAAGCTACTGAATCAATAGGAGGTCATATTAGCTTGGATACAGAAGTTCAACAAGGTTCAACAGTAAGCCTGCACTTACCTTCTTCATTAGCATTGAAAGGTGCTTTATTGTTTGAAATAGAAGGCCAAGAATATGCTGTTCCTTTGTCATATACAAAAGCTGTCATTTCCATGATGAAGCATGAGGTGCATAGAATTAGTGATGGATTAATGGTTAATTACCTCGATAACTCAATTTCGGTCGTATTTCTCAAAGATATTTTGCAGGCAAAAAATATGTCTGAATTGAAACAGGAAGGAGCTTTACATAGTAGTTTTAACCAACTAGATAAAGAGCATGAATTAGACATCATTGTCATTGCCTATATGGGTAAAGAAATGGGCATTGTAGTTGATAAATTGTTGATGCAAAAAGAGATTATAGAAAAATCCTTGTCCAAACCAATAGATAAAGTAAAGATGATCAGTGGAACTACCATTCTTGGAAATGGAAATGTCTGCCCAATTATAGATATTGTATCGTTAATCGATCTACTTTTTAAAATGAGTGTTAAAAACTGATTTGAGTTGATTGTAGCTAAATAATTAATAAGAGATGATAAGTAAATTGAGTGAGAAAGAAATTTTAGTAGCAGAGAAACTAATTAAGTTTGGGTTTGCAAAGGGATCGCTTGCACTTGAAATGGTTGTTCAAAGTCCGGTTGTCTTGAAACAGATTGAGCTAACCTTGCCAAATTTTAAAGGGGTTACCCAATATTCCAATAAAAATGAAGGAAAATCTCATCTCTTAAAAACAGAATTGGTGGGTGATCTGAAGGGATTCTGTCATTTACTTTTCTCTGATGAAGATGTTACAAAAATTCAATATAAATGTCTTCCACAAGAATTAGTTTCAGAAAATAATTCTCAAAGTAGGTTGATGAAATTGGAGTTTATGACAGAACTCGACAATATGGTGGCCGGCGCTGTTGTTACTGAATTAGCTAATTTTTTAGAATTAGAAATGTATGGTAATGTTCCATCTTTGAATATAATGAATGCCTCTGAAGTGAATGAGTATATTGGAGGAGAAGTGGAAGCCGCTTCAGCAAGAAACGCAGTACGGGGTATTTTGCATATTCCAGAGCTAAATGTATTTGTAGAATTCATTTGGCTTTTTCAGGATAGGATAGTTGAGTTGGTTAAAGAGTTTTCTAAAAGTGAGAAGTCACGAGAAATAGTAGAACTTTAAGCGTAAATAAATAAAGGAACAGGTGATAGAGAGAATTTCAGACGAGGAACTTGAGGCTTTGATTCAGGCAATGCATAATCGCTATGGATTGGACTTTTCTAATTATGAAAAGAAGTCGTTCAAGCGAAGTATTGTACGTCTGATGATGAAAAATAAGATGACCTCTATGCTTGAATTATGGGGTAGGATTATCAAGGACAAACAGTTCTTTCTAGATAGTATTGATGATTTATTGGTGAATTTGACGGAATTGTTTCGTAATCCGGATGCATGGATTATGATTCGAGACAAAATTCTCAATAAGTTTGATGACAAACCTCAGCTTAAAATATGGCATGCCGGTTGTTCTACAGGTGAAGAAGTTTACACAATGGGCATTGTGTTAGAAGAAAAAAAATTACTTCCAAAGGTTAGTACTTTAGCTACTGATTTAAGTTCTTTGGCTCTTTCTAAAGCAATAAAAGGGGAATATTCCCTTCTAATTATAAAACAATACCTCAAGCCTTTCTTGGAGTTTTATCCAAATAGGCAAATGGAGGATTTCTTTGATTTCAATGATAAATTTGCTGTAATTAAAGATGATTACAAAAAACATGTTAGATTTCTAAATCATAATCTTGTGCATGATGGTATGGAAGAAAAGTTCGATATCATTTTTTGTAGGAATGTAATGATTTATTTTGACGAACAATTGAAAGTACAAGTTCTCAATTTGTTTAATAAATGCTTAAGGCCAGGAGGGTATCTTGTTATTGGATACTATGATATTATGCCTGATGCAGGAAAAGAACTTTTCGAGGCTTTTGATATAAGAACAAGAATTTATTCAAAAAGAAACAATTAAAACAAAAAGAATATGAGCAAGAGAGTAATAGTAGTAGATGACTCTATGTACATGCGAACATTGATCAAAGACGCTTTGATTAAAGAAGGATTTGAAATCGTTGGTGAAGCTCCTAACGGTGAAGCAGCTATTGATTTGGCCCTTGAATTAAAACCCGATCTAATTACATTGGATAATATTTTACCTGATATGATAGGGACAGATATTTTAAAAGTATTGATGGATGAAGGCTTAGAGTCTAAAGTTATCATGGTTAGTGCCGTAGGTCAGCAATCTGTAATCAATGAGGGAATAGAACTAGGTGCTTCTGATTACATTGTTAAACCATTTACAGCAGAAGATTTAATTGCTGTAGTGCATAAGCACTTGGGCTAATCAATTGAGATATCAAATTTCGATTGATGGTCTTATTGGCTGTCTATTGACTCAATAGGAAAATATTAATTGCTCATTGATATTTTCCTGAAGATTGATTCAATCAAGTTATTTCGTTAATATCAATGTCGATGTTAGAGGGTAAATGATTATTTCGTAATGATATGAATCAATAAAAAGGCATAAAAAAACCTCACTTTCTATAAAGTGAGGTTTTGATTTTTATTTCTATTCATCATGAAGCCAAGCCTTCTTAGCTAATAACTCTTCCTCTTCTTCTTCATAATCTGGATCGTCTACACAGCAATCAACAGGACAAACAGCTGCACACTGGGGTTCTTCGTGAAAACCGTTACATTCGGTACACTTCCCAGGAACAATGTAATACAAATCTTCTGACACAGGCTCTTGTGCTTCTTTGGCATCTACCTGAGTCCCGTCTTCAAGCTCAACTTCTTTAAGGCTAGTTCCACCAGCCCAATCCCATTCTACTCCACCTTCATAGATGGCTGTATTTGGGCATTCTGGCTCACAAGCTCCGCAGTTGATGCATTCATCGGTAATAATAATTGCCATTTTACGATACTTTATTTTGTCCTAAAAATTAAGTGTGCAAAAATAAGGATTAATTTTGCCTACCAAACATTTTATCATATTAGTTTAAGTATACTCCATAATACATTTTATGTTCCTTAAAGACAGAATTATTTGCTTTAGTAGGTTAGGGGAAAGGTTGAAAAATCTTTCAGAAGATGAATATCAAGAACTTTGGAAATCGGCCAATAATCAGAATAGTTGGTTTACAGAAGAAAGTGTCAAAAGTGCTATAGTTGGGATTGTCCAATTTTTAGAAAGAGACACATTAGAAACTTGGGTCAATTCTTATTCATTAGAAAATATTGTACCTAAGAAAATTGGAACTATTGCCGCAGGCAATATTCCATTGGTAGGTTTTCATGATTTATTGAGTGTGTTGATTTCAGGCCATATTTTGCTTCTAAAACCGAGTTCCGAAGATAGCTATTTAATGAATTTCATTCGAGATGAATTGGTGAAATTAAATGTGTCAATGACGGAGCGATTTAAGCTGGTGGACAGGCTGAATGAAGCGGATGCATACATTGCCACAGGTAGTGACAATTCAGCACGTTATTTCAATTATTATTTTAAGGACAAACCTAATTTAATTAGAGCGAATAGGACATCTGTTGCTGTTTTGAATGGTGATGAAACAGATGAACAACTTGAGAAGTTGGGGAATGATATTTTTCAATATTATGGTTTAGGATGTCGGAATGTCTCAAAAGTATTTGTCTCTGAAAATTATGATTTAACTAAACTTTTAGATGCGTTGAAATCCTTCGAATACATCGCAGATCATCATAAATACAATAACAATTACGATTACAATAAATCTATTTATTTGGTCAATGGAGAGGCACATTTAGATAATGGGTTTCTGTTGATGAGAGAAAGTGATCAATTGGTGTCACCTATTTCTGTATTGTATTATGAGAGGTTCGAAGACACAAGTGACCTTCAAAACAAATTGAAAGAAAACGACTCTAAGATTCAATGCATTGTTGGTGAAGAGTATATCGCTTTCGGGCAAGCTCAATGTCCAATGGTTACCGATTATGCGGACGGTGTAGATACCTTGAAGTTTTTGGAAGCGGTATAAAAACTAAACTAAGAATGATTATCAACTAGATCGCAATGCTCATCATGCCCTTCCAATTCGATCGTGACATGTTTCATTGCGCCTTCTTTTAAAATCTGCCTGGCTCTTTCTTTGATCTCTACCCTTCTTTCAAAATCCAATTCTTCACCTAATACTAGGTGAACGGTCATAACATGATATTCTCCATCCATGCTCCAGGTATGCATGTCATGGACCTGTTTAACTTGAGGAATAGTTAACAATAAACTTTCTAATTTTTGAAGGTCAACTTCTGATGGTATACTTTGAAGCATAATATTGATACTTCCTTTCAGGTTTTTGAAAACATTAAAAAGGATATAACCAGCGATTAAAAGTGAGAGAATTGGGTCTAATATTGGAATATGCCAAAAATTCATAATAACACTTCCAATGAGGACTGCAATCCAACCCAGTACGTCTTCCATAAGATGTAAGGAAACTACCTTTTCGTTAGCTGTTCTTCCTTTCTTTGTTTTCAATACAGCTAGCCCATTAACTAGTACTCCCAAAATAGCTAAAAGAATCATGCCTTTTGTTTCTGGTTGTTGAGGAGAAAACAAACGAGGAATTGTTTCTTTCAATATGAAAACGGATCCAATTAACAATATACTAGAATTGAGTATTGCGCTGAGTACTGAAAACCGCCGGTATCCATAGGAGTAGTTATGAGTTCTTCCTCTATGTGATAATTTTTGAAAATACCATGACATGCCAAGGCTTATACTATCTCCCAAATCATGTATTGCATCAGATAAAATGGCCACACTATTCACGTACATTCCACCGATGAATTCTAAAATGGTAAAACCAAAATTTAGAAAAAATGCGACTTTAATGTTTTCTACATCGGTATGACTATGGTGATGATCCTTTGACATGATCAAAACTGAAATGGATTATGTATTAAAGATACATTGAATGAGTATTATAACGTCAAAAGGGAACTGAAATAGTTATCTGAGTAGATACATTTTTCCATAACCATTTTTAAAACCGCGATCACCTGAAGTATTTCTATGTTCAAAATTTTCACCTGGATTCTTAATTAGAACCCGATAAAGGTAGACACCATTAGCTAGTTGGTCTCCAAAGTTATCACGACCATCCCATGCATAATCTGTTTTGTTATTTCCGATGTTGATGGAACCTAATTCGTCCATAAATATTTCTTTGACAATGCGGCCGGAGATAGTCATGATCTGAATTTTGATATCTTCCGGAATCTCAGAACCTGTAAGCGTAAATACAAACCTCGTGCTAGATGAAAATGGATTTGGATATGGATAAAAATTCGTTATTGTAGATTCATTGATCACTTCGAAATTTATTTCATAGGGTTCAATACCTGATTCATTGCCTGACCCATCTTCTGCTTGGACTCGAAGACCATATAAGCCATCTTCAAGAGGTTCGGGTTGGTAATCTATTTGAAAAGGAGAATCTGCGTTAGCGGGAGACCAGGTTACTGTTGGATTACTAAATGCGACACGTTCAAAATCACAATTTTCACAAGGCCTTTTAATGTAAAAATTCATACCTAACGTATCCTCTTTTAAAATGTATTCATTGTCATCAGTGACGTTTATATTAATGGATGGATTTGGAGATACAATGTCACCATCCATGATGACAATGCCATCAAACGAAACTTCCAATATAGGATTTACTTCATCTGCCGATATTTGAACAAAATTGACCAACCTACTTTCATTGTTGATATAGTAAATTTCTGGTTGAACCAATCTATTGGCATTTACTATGAGATCATGACTCCCAACTCTATTTCGAGTTAATATATTCAATTCAATATTGGTAGAATCTCCTGCCATTAAAGGCGCCAGTTTTATGGAGTCAGAATAAGTGGCACTATTTAGTGTATTAAACAAATCATGTTTGACTTGGATGGAATCCTTAAAATCCTTTGCTGAGATATTCCATAAAGTGAATGATGTTGAAAGAGGTGCACCTTCCTGTCTTTCATTTACAGAAATTAAATCGGATCTGTCCCTTTTCAAAAGGACAGCTTCTGGTGCTGTGGTGTATTCAGTTTGCCATGTCTTTAATTGTTCAGGTGTGAATTGCACATCGTCGTACAATTCTAATTGTAAACGAACATATGGGTAGGTGTCTGGGTTTAGGTTCAAACCATTGGGACCTAAATCAACTTGTGTTTCTGTATCACTTTGAAAGACGTTACTTTCATTTCCTGAAATATCAATCGCTATAATATTGAATAATCTAGAATCATCAGTTGGATTGGAAGAAGGTACAATATCCATACTGAAATTCCCCCATTCTGTTGCAGGTCCTATTCGGTCTGAGGAAATAGACCCAGAATCAAAATTTCCGATGATATTATCATCCAAATTTAAAGCTGCTTGATTAACGGGTGCGGTAGAAGCTCTTTCAAAAACTGCTGAATTTGCAGGTGCACCTTTTGCACCTAAGAATATTATTGGTTCGTCATCCACTAAGTTATCTAATAGTGTCCTATTGATGCCCAGTAGTTCTAAGCTTGATTTGAATTCATCTGTCCATGTTGAATAATCAACCTGGCCAAGAGAAAAGACTAATACTTTATCCCCATTTTCTAACGCATCGATATATTCAATTGGATTGTTTGACCCTGACATATTTCCAGCAGCATAGTTAATTATGTACTGAGGTAGTCGTCCACAAACCAGGGCATTTAATTCATCAGGAGACGTGAATGTAAATGGTCTAAAAGGAACACTAGATTGTCTTTTGAAAGCTAGGAAATTTATAGTGTTGTTTCGGCAGTGCGCATTGGTGAGTGTTGAATTGGTCTTGAATTGGTTCTGACCATCTATTAAAACTTCTGTGTCTGAATATGTCAAAGAAGGGTGTGCAGACCCAAAATTAGTGACATCTAAATTGACAGAATTACTCACAAATTCCCATAGTCCATTATTTTCATTTAGTGCGAGACCTTCAATGGAAAGTTCGGATAGTTGACCAGGTTTTTGTTGTGTCCATCCCTCAGACATTGATTTGTCTAGAGTAAATGAACTTGTAATCCAATCATTGCTTTCATTTGGCAGTGGATCTGTAAATCTAGTTCTCCAATAAAATACTTTCCCATTTGAAATCGCTCCTTGAGACTCAAGGTCAAGTTCAATTACACCTGCTACATTTGTACTAATAGTTCTACTTATATTGTAAGGGCTATTGAATGTTTTTAATGTGTCTAATTGAAAGTCGAAGCTACGAGTTGTCGTTAGGATATTGGATGCTTGGAAATAGAAATCAAGGGTAGAAGTGTTTTGAATAGAGAAAGGAGTTGGTAGCAGATTTATCGTGCTCCCGTCAGAAAGAAAAAGAGGTAGAGTAACCGAATTATTTGATTTATCTATCTCATCGATACTGTTGAATGGGTCTAATACAATGTTAAAAATGTTGCTACCTGCACTATTGGTAATATCATTTGGAATAGTAAAAAGTACTGTGTCTTCTCTTAATGTCGGCTCATAAACAATTGGCCCATATGTGATTGAAGATCCATCTCCCAAAGTTCTAACAACTTCTATATTTAAGGTGCTATCCGTTGCTATACCAAAATTTTTAATATTCATTTCAACATAGAAGGAATCTGTTGAAGCTAGTATAGGAGCATTATCAAAAGATTTGAAATAAACCAGGTTTTGATCTATACTAAAATCTGGTTTCTGACCTCCAAAAACAAAAGACGCTGGATCTCCTTGAAGGTTAACTAGCTGTACTTGGGCTATGTTAGAAGGACTGTTTGATCCGTATATATTGATGAATTGTTTTGCGGTTTCCCTTTTAATCTCACCTACAGTTTTCACGATGTAATCAGGATTATTAAAGGCTAATTCATAGAATTTATTAGTGAATCTTCTTAGGTTGTTGGAAAACCCAACATGACTGTGCGCCATAAAAGCAGTTGCTCCTAAATTTGGGGTTAATATCCAATCCACACCAAAAGACTCGTTTTCGCTAAAGAAGTCCCCTGCTAAACAACCGTTAACCATGAATACAGGATACTTTCCTCTGTTCGCATATCCAAAAGAAGGGTCGGAAACTAATCCAATTTCGATATCTGTAACACTACCACTTGAATGCCCAAAAAAAGTGACCATCATAGTCCCTTCATTGATTTCATCTGAAATGTTGATGAGTTCAACTGCACTGTTGTTATTCTTTGAAATTTGTGCAGACTCGCCTCCTAACCATTTATCAGCAGCTGCTTCGGCAAATCCATCAATGAAAAATCGAAATGCATTCAATTCATTTTCTGAGTTTCCACCACTTAGGTGAACTAAGTTTTTTCTTCGTAGGTTGTCAACTGGTAGGCTTTCTTCTTCTATGACCTTATTAATGTATGCTTGTACATGATCAGGTGAATCAGCATTGATTCTTCCAGTTGCAATGGTTTCATACCCTCTACCACCATCGAATCCGGCAGTAAAAGCTGCATCAGAGCCAGGGTGACCATAAGTGGGCACGAAATGACGAGTTGTAGATGTCTCTGGGTTTTGTCTATAATAGTTGGCAGAATTATTTGAAGCTTTTCCAATGAGAAATAGAAAATCAGGTGATCCGTTATCATACATGTATTGGCAAAAACGCCTTATCGCTAGAGGTGATTGTTCTCCATAATTAAATTGATCAAATAATTGATCAATATTGGTAATCAATACTTGATGCCCTCCACCTTGTAAGGATTCACGATAATTCTTATAAGCTAATACTTGATCTGTCTGTCCATCTGAAGTGTTTTCTCTTAGGCTGGAATGAGTTACGACTAATAAGTTGAAAGAAGTTGGATCAATTGAAGAAAAGTCAACTTCTATTAGTCCAGCGATACTTTTAGTATTTGATTGAAGGTACAATTCTCTTATGGAAGATGTATTGTCAACAATGGCATTAATATCACTACCAGAAGCATTAAAGCCGATGATAATGGGGTTCTCTTTTTCCGTGATATCGTAAATATGCACATTATTAGGAGCGTTGGTTAACTCAATGTAAGATTTTCCAATGGGTATAGCATTAAGTTGAATGTTTTGAAATTCGTTATTGTTTAGATCAAAAGCTCTCTCATAAGTCACACTCATGTAGCTCACGGCTGCTCTATCTGCCGCGCCATTGACACCGTTGATAGTTGCACGAATAGCGATTTCACCTGATGCAGAAAGATCCGAAAGCAATAAATCCTGTTCTACTAAAAAACTATCATCCCCATTAAACTCAGCGGTTGAAACTAAGCGTAAGGCACTAGAAGAAGGACCAACGTAGATGTCTATATTATGTGCATTATTGTTGGCACCCTGCAATAGTAATTTTAATCTTGGAACTGACCCAGAACTATATTGATCGTTTAATCCAGTTAAAGTGAAATTGAGAGACTGTCCTCGAGAGGCAAATTCACCAGTCCATCCTTCACCATTGTCATAGTCTCCCAAAAGTACCTGCTGTGACGGGTTATAACTTCTGCCAGCATAATATCTGCTTGAATTTATTTGAACAATGGTTGATTTATAACTGTTTTCAGCAGGAAGATTTCCGATGTTATTTTCAAAAAACTCCTCCATTCTAAGACCATTTCCAAGGTCTAATCGATAAGTCAAGAAATAAACAGCTGAGTCCGAGAATAAGTTGTACAGATCATGAGGTTGAGAATTTTGTTCAAAATATAACTCAGTATCCGAAGTGCCATCTATACTTTTAGCGTAAAATTCTATGAAGTCATCATTGTCGAACACTCCATCTGACTGCCCTTCGATTTTAATCGCAATTTCTTCTCCGTGGTTATAAATTTGTATCCTTCTTGGATCTATAGATCCTACTGGGAACCCTCCATTCAATAGATCAGATCTGTTAATTCTATATATTCCTGATTCTTTTATTTTAAACTTGAAATAATTCTGATTGGATTCAATCCATTCATTTCCATATGGCTGTGCAGGGGAAATTGTACTCCAGGCCATAAATAATAGTACCAATAGAATTTGTATGCTATTCTTTGCCATCCAATCCGAATTTAACTGATACAACATGTGAATAGGGAGATTCTGCTTGATCACCAATATCGGTCAATGCATAATCAATCCTCAAATGATTGATGTCTATTCCCAAACCAAAATTGGGTTGGTAGACAGTGGTATATGAACGATCAAAATTTTGGATTTCCTGAAAATACCCAACTCCGCCTCTCAAAAAGAATTTGTCCAGATAACCGATTTCCAAACCAAAGCGTGGGTCAATTGAAATAGGGTCTGAACTAATGATTGTGTTTCTCTGACCGTCTACAGTTATTTCAAAATCGACTGTTGTCAAGATTGAGACAATCTTTTTTATTTTGAATAAATAACTCAATCCAAGAATTGCTTTGGGTAAAGTTATTTCAAGAGAATTTTCGGGAATAATGTTATTTGTTTGAGTGTAAATATCAGCGATCAATTCAGTATTGTGCGACCATGAATTATAAGTTCCAGTAACGTCTCTCAACATAAGCCCCAGATTCAAATTTCCAAAAGTTTTCTTAATTCCTAGATCTATGCCAAATCCCCACGCTTTAGCAAAGCTACCGGCACTTCTATGTACTATTTTTATACTTCCTCCCACATCCATTCCTCCCAGAATACTCAATTTTCGAGCATAGGACAAAAGAAAGGCATAGTCCGCAGCAGAGAAGAATTGAATGTTGTCATAATTCACAGCTCCATTGGCATCATACAAAAACCTTGTGTCTGGAATGTCATCTATACCAAATCGAATAGCTGTGATGCCCAATGAGCTGAGACTGTCAATTTTGGTGGCAAAACCAATGTAATCATAGTTGGCAATCCCGGCAAAGTATTGCGCATGCATTAAACCAAAATCATATTGTGTATTAAGAGAAGTGAGTCCTGCAGGGTTCCAATAGCCTGAAGAAGCGTCTTTAACTAATGATGTATATGCACTGGACATTCCCAAGGCCCTAGCATCAATACCAATGGCAAGAAACTCATTACTGTATTTAGGGGTAGATGATTGTGCCCAACAGAAATGACCATAAAACACAACCAAAATGACAATAAAAAATCTTTTCACACCTGTTTGTAAAGTCAGCTTGTCAAAGGTAGAAACAATGTTCGGACTATTCAATGAAATTGATCGAATCGGCCATTAATTGACAATTAAATTAGTTCGATATAAATATCGTTCTTGCTTAAATAATTGTACTATATGTAGTATTTAATGTAATTATATAAAGAATATTGTCCAAATTGCATTTTTTTTCATATAGTACTTGGCCATGCAAGGTACTTTTGCGTTAACCTAGTCAAAGTAAAATCAAAACCAATAACAAGGCCTTTTTTTAAGGATCTTTTAAACTAAACTTATATGATACTCTTATTATTTATTTTGTTCGCTTTGGTCTTTCAGCTTTTTGGTTGATTGACGCTAGATATAGAGATATGAAAATTGAAAACACACAGGTACAGATGAGAAAGGGGATTCTTGAATTTTGCATTTTGCAGATTATTTCGAGAGGAGAGGTTTACGCATCTGATATGCTAGTAGAGTTGACCTCTGCCAAGATCATGGTTGTTGAAGGGACACTGTATCCACTTTTAACACGATTGAGAAAGGCAGGCTTAGTGGATTACAAATGGGTTGAGTCTAATTCAGGGCCACCAAGGAAATATTACACACTTACAAGCGAAGGACTTGAATTTCTTTCTAAATTAGATGGTACATGGAAAGAGTTGATGGCCTCAACCAAAAAGATTGTGAGTAAAAAGAAATCTGAAAAGTCAAAATAATTAATTGTCGACAAAAAACTTTCCAACACTGTTGGGCCTAAAATTAAGAGAATGAAAAAGAACATTAGCATCAACATAAGCGGCATAATCTTTCACATAGAAGAGGACGGTTATAATGATCTTAAGAATTATTTAGAGTCGATTAATAAGTACTTTTCGACTTTTGATGATAATTCTGAAATCATTGCCGATATCGAGAGCAGAATAGCCGAGATATTTCTGACCAAATTAGATGACAGCAAGCAGATTATTATCATGGAGGATGTTACTTCTTTGATTGATACAATGGGTACAATTGCTGATTTTGAAGCGGTGGAGGAAGATATTCCTCAGCAAGAAGAACAGCATGAACCAAAAAACGAAACTACGGAAGAGCAATCGTCTAATAAAACTGACCCAGGTGAGTCAAAATCAGAATATGATAACCCTGGAAAGCATAGATTATTAAGAGATGAAAAAAGACGCGTATTAGGAGGTGTTGCCTCAGGAATAGGATATTACTTATCAATTGATCCTATATGGATTAGGTTGATTATGGTAGTACTGTTTTTAAATCTATTCTTTGGTCCATTGAGTGGTGCCGTCTTTATGGCATATATTGTTTTATGGATCGTGATTCCAGGTTCGACCATGTTAGGAGAAGATGAACATGTGAAGAAAATGTTCCGTGATTCAGAAAGCCGTGTATTGGGAGGTGTTGCAAGTGGGATTGGTGCTTATTTTGGTATAGACGTTACTATAGTGAGATTGATATTTGTGCTTTCTGTTTTCTTGGGAGGTTCCGGTTTTATTATTTATGTCATTTTTTGGTTAATTACTCCTGAAGCAAAGAGTATTACAGAAAAAATGCAAATGCAGGGTGAACCTGTTACGCTTTCAAATATCCAACAATCTGTAAAAAAGAGTCTTCATAATGATCAGGGAGAAGAGAGTGCATTAGCTAAAATTCTATTGTTTCCATTCAGAGTAATAGCCAAAGTTTTTGAAGCAATTGGTAAGTTATTAGGTCCATTTTCCAAAGTGTTGGTGGATGTAATTCGTGTTTTTGCAGGAATCCTATTGATGCTTATTGGTCTTAGTGTTATGGTTGCTCTGCTGGTCTCGGTAGGCGCTTTATTTGGCGTTTTCACAGGAATGTCAGAGTATATGATGATTCATGATTTTCCTTTATCATTTTTCGCAGATAGCTTTTCTCCATTGCTCTATTTCGCAACCTTTTTCGCGGCGTTCCTTCCATTTTTTATTATTTCAATTTTGGGATTATCAATCATTGCGAAAAGAATGGTAATGAAAGCTACTTTGGGTTGGACTGTTTTTGGGTTGTGGGTTGTGAGTTTGGTGATCGCTGGAATATTGATACCAAGCACTGTCTCTTCATTTTCTAGATATGGAGATTATAAAGAAACTAAAATATTAGATGTAAAAAATGAACCTGTAGTTCTGAGAGTCAATTATTTGAAAGGTCAACGCAATGAACGAAAAATGCTTAGGTTGAGAGGTCATCAAGATTCTACATTTAGATATATAATGAACTTTAGTTCAAAAGGAAAAACGAGACATGAGGCCATTGAGAATGCTAAAATGATTACATATGGTGCTAAAGTCACAAATGGTGAAATCTATTTTGATTCGAATTTCGAGTACAAAGAAGGTGCAGTATTTAGGGCTCAAGATCTAGAATCAACACTTTATATTCCTTATGGCTATAATTTTAAAATGGAAGATGATTTGCTCAATATACTATCTAATACCATATCAAGATCGGATTTCAGCAATTGGCAAGTAGTTGAAGAGAATACTTGGGTGATTACTGAGGACGGTTTAAGTTGTGTAACATGTCCAAAACCAAGTAGAGATATTTATGAAAAAGATGCTGAAGGTATGGAGTATTATCCATCAGAATCTAATGTGTCCAAATCAAATGATAAATCTTCTCGAAAAAGCATGTCTTTTGAACTTGAGGATTTTGAAGTTATTGATTTACGAGGGATATTCAATGTAACCATAACACAGTCCAATGAATATGACGTTAGGATTCAAGGCGATTCCAGATATAGGGATGATGTAATTGTCAAGAAAATAGACGATGTTCTAGAAATAGGGTTTAACAAGAAGAAATGGGATTTGTTGAGAAGTTTATCAGATGATGATGATAGAATTGATCTTTTCATCTCTTTACCACAACTGGTAGAAATAAAAAGTACAGGGTTTTGCGAAATTGATGTAAATGATTTCGAAACCAGAGATTTGAAAATCGATCTTACTGGAGGTTCTAGTGTTGATTTGGACGTAGAATCAAATGAGTTGATAATTAATATGAACGGAGGAAGTAGAATGGATTTGGAAGGAAAATCTAAATATGTAAGTGTAGATATGTCTGGAGCGTCTTCTTTTAATAGTGTTGATATGAACGTTTATAAAATGGATTTAAAGGCTTCCGGAGTATCAAATGCTAGAGTGAAAGTAAAAGATAAATTCAAGGTGGAAGTTTATGGATTAAGTAATGTTCGCTACTCTGGAGATCCAAAAGTTGAAATTTTAGGGCAGGGAGGCATGAGTGTTGTTCAACCTGCACAATGAAAATAGTTTAATTCAAGTTAATAAGGCCCATGCTGAATCTAGTATGGGCTTTTTTTTTAATGGGTGCAACCCTTTTGATTATGATTGCATCTATCCCATGAGACTCAATTAATGATCATTAAACTGAAAAATAACGAAACTCAGCTGATAAGTCGGTGCAAGAAAAATGACCGAAAAGCTCAGAAGGAGCTATTTGAGTTACATGCACCTGTTATGTTAGCAGTTTGCAGAAGGTATATCAGTGATATTGACACGGCTGAAGGAGTCATGTTAAATAATTTCATGAAAGTTTTTCAAAAATTAGATCAATTCAATTTTGAAGGTTCCTTTCAAGGATGGATTAGAAGAATAATGATCAATGGATGTCTAACATGGATCAGGAAAAACAAGATAATGTACAAGGAAATAGACATAGATGAATGTGGAGATGACCTTAACCTGGAAAGTATAAATGATCATTTGGAAGCTGAAGACTTGATGGAACTAATTAGTGAATTGCCGCAAGGTTACGGTGCTGTTTTCAACCTCTATGCTATAGAAGGATATAATCACCAAGAGATCGCAAAAGAATTGGATATCTCAACAGGTACATCAAAATCTCAATTGAGTAGAGCGCGAAAATATTTGCAGAACAGATTGAAGAGTTTAGAGAAAGCCGAATTAACAAGACCAAAGAACAAAAATGCAGGTTAGAAAAATTGATGTCATATTTAAAAAGAAATTATCTAGTTTCTCAGCTCCTGTAAGCGAAGATTCATGGGATAAGATGAATGCATTGCTTGATGAAAGTAATCATGGAGTTGTAAGATCTTATACTTTGTTAAAAGTCGCAGCAAGCGTAGTTTTTTTCATGTTTTCCTTTTGGTACTTTGTCAAAATGGAATCTCATTCTACTGAGATGGTCTTGAAAGAATCAAAGCCTGCACCTGTGAAAATCCAAGAACAAAAACAAAAAATAGAAAAGCATGTCCCATTGAAGAATAACAGTACGCTTCAAAAGCCTGATGTGGAAGATGACATTGTTCATAAAATTCCAAAACCTAAGTCTAAAAGTGAAATACCAAGAAATATACCATTGGCTGTTTCTGAAAAACAATTCACACCAGAGCCAAAGGAAGTGTTGCGAGAAAAACAAGATGAACTTGATATTCCTAAAGAAAAGAATAAGAAAAGGTTACCTATTCGGATTACCTACAAAAGAGGGAGTCAAATTATAGATAATCAAAATGAAATGGTTGCTGAGCGTAAAACGGATACAGTTCAAAAAGGTAAAATTCAAGAGTTTTTCCTCAACACCAAAGAGGATATAGAGAAAAGTGCCTTATGGGCTGATGTGAAAAATATTAGAGAAAAAATCAACAGGAATTCGAAAGATATAAAAACTCAAAACTCAGTAAACAAATGAAAACGCTAACAACAATAATGGTTATGACAATTTTAACTCAAACGTCATGGGCCAACCGAAACGAAAATTTGAACAAAGATACCGTAACAATAGAATTTGGAACAAAGAGTAAAATGGTGATTATAGCAGAGACCACACAGGATCTTAAGAATCTCCAGGAGTATGATGTCAATCAAATGATTGCTGAACTTAATGCCGAGTTGGATTCTGCGGGAGGTGCGACCAACGTGGAAATGTTGAGTATTACAGATTCTACGGGTAATAAATATGTCAAGGATTCAACTACCAGTATTCCTAATTCTTCTTCTGCACCTTTAGTTTATTATGGAGAAGAAAACATGAACAATTCTAGTTCAACCTCCACAAATACTTCAACAAGCAAAAACTACAAAAGTTATAGAGGGAAACGAACAAAAGGGGCTTTTGAATTAGGTATTGGGATGAACAATTGGTTAGAGTCAGGCGCTTTTCCAGATGAAAGTAATGCTACTTATGCAGTGAGACCATGGGGATCTTGGTATACTTCATTGGGTATGAATAGCCGAACTCATATTGGAGGACCCGTTGTAATAAATTGGGGAGTCGATGTTTCATGGTATTCTTGGAAAATGGAAGATGCCAATGTTCGAATTACTAAAGAACCTGACATGACGACTTTTGTCATTGATCCAACGGTAAATGGTTCTAAAAGTAAATTGGTGGCTACCTATCTGAATATGTCTCTAGTTCCGATGCTGGATTTTGGGGCTGGTAAACAAAAACGTAATAAATACGGAACTTTTAATAAATACGGGCAAAAAGGATTTCGGATTGGCGCTGGTGGATATGTCGGGTATCGAATAGATAGTTGGACGAAATTTGAGTTTCAGGCAGATGGAGATAATAATCAGGAAAAAACGAAGAGTAATTATTACTTAAATAATTTCAGGTATGGAGTCAAAGGTCAAGTAGGGTTTCAAGGAATTAATCTATTTGTGAATTATGACTTGAATACAATTTTCTCAACTGGAAGAGGACCGGAATTACAAGGGATAAGCTTCGGCATTATTCTTTAATCAAAGGACTACAGTTTATTTGCTTGCTGCTTTTGGTATTCAGAAGGTGTTGTACCAAATTCTTTTTTGAAGCAGGTTCTGAAATATTTAGAATCGATAAATCCAACTTCATACATTACTTCGTTTACTGTATGGCGGTTCATACTTAATAGCTGAGCAGCTCTTTTTAGCCTGATATTTCGAATGAAAGCATTAGATGTTTGACCGGTTAGAACTTTAAGTTTCTTATTGAGATGTAATTGCGACATGCCGCATTCATTGGCAAGCATTTCGACCGTGAATTCGGATAAACCAATGTTTTCTTCAATATAACTAAGAACTCTTTGGATGAATTTTTCATCTAGTGATGTAACTTCGATTTGACTAGGAGAAAGTTCAATCCCTTTTTTGAATTTAGCAAGCATCGTCTTCCTCGAATTGAGCAAAGCTTCAATTCTTGTAAGTAAAACTCGGAATTCAAAAGGTTTCGCAATATAGGCGTCTGCACCTTTTTCATAGCTTTTTAGTTTGCTATCGGTTGATGCTTTGGCGGTTAATAGAATTACCGAAATATGGTTTATTCTGTCATCGGCTTTTAATTTTTCACAAAATGATAATCCGTCCATGCCAGGCATCATCACATCACTAACGACTAGGTCGATTTCACCATTTAAGCATAATTCCAAAGCTTGCGACCCATCACTTGCTGTTTGGATTTGATACTTGTTTTTTAATTGATCAGATAAAAAGTTTAGGATGTCTTCATTATCCTCAACTAGTAAAATGGATTCTTTCTGTAAAGATGACTTTTCCGTATTGTTTATGGATTCTTCATCTGAAGATTCAATTAACCAATTCACATCCTTGTTTATGTCTTCAACGGATAATGGCTCTTCATTAATTTCATCATCTTTGAAATATTCTATGGTAGTGGGCAGGTGGAGTAAAAATGTTGTTCCGACATTTTCTTCCGAAGAAAAAGATATGTTTCCATGGTAATGCTCCACAAGACCTTTAGTGTACGACAGCCCAATTCCGGTCCCCATTCCTTGCCTAATTTTGGAATCAGAGAACCTCTCAAATAGGTGTTCCTGAACTTCCTGCGTCATACCCTTACCACTGTCTTGTATTTTTAGTGTTAATAGTTTTGTGTCCTTTTGCTGTTCTAGCATTACAAATATTTCACCTTCCTTTTCTGTAAACTTAAAAGCATTTGAAAGAAGGTTAAACATGACTCTTTCGAGGATATCATGATCATAATACCCCTCGATTTCTTCCTCGCAGATAAATTGGAAGTCAATTTGTTTTTTACGTGCAACTTCATTGAAATTTTCGGCAAGGCTTTTTATATAATTAGAAATATTGCCTTTAGAGACATGAACTTTCATTTTGCCTTGCTCTAATTTTCTAAAGTCAAGGAGTTGATTAATTAAATTCAATAGAACTCGAGAATTTCGATAAATCTTGTCATAATATGAATTTGATTTTTCATAGGACAGTTTTTGTCCATTTTCTTTTAATTGCTCAACGATTCCGAGAATGAGTGTTAACGGAGTCCTGAACTCATGGGAGATATTTGTGAAAAATCGCAGTTTGTGTTGATTTATCTCTTCTAATTTTTCTTTTTCAATTTCCTCGAATAGCAATTCATTCTTTCTGGAATTGGCAATAATTGTAAACTTTCTGAAGAACCAAAGTGCAACCCCGAAAAGTAACCAATAAATCAACATTGCCCATTTTGTAAGCCAAAAAGGCGACATAATTGAGAATTTGAGAAGGATTGGTTCTTTATTCCAAAAGCCGTCACTATTACTGGCCTTGACTTTCAACGTGTATTCACCTGGCGAAAGATTTGTGTATTTAGCCACACGATTCAATGAAGTAGTATTAATCCAGTCCTTGTCAAATCCTTCTAGTTGGTAGGCATATTTATTCTTTTCTGGAGCAGCAAAATGAAATGTTGAGAAACTTACTGAAAAACTATTTTCGTAATGCCTTAGATTGATTTGATCCATTAAATTGATCTCCTTAGGAAGTACAATGTGATCATTGATGGATTGTCCAACTTCTATTTTTTCATTTAGAAGATAAAAATCGGTAAAAGCGATAGGAGCAGATGAAGAGTCTAGTGAGATGAATGAAGGGTTAAATGAATTGAAGCCTTTGACGCCTCCAAAGATCATATCACCATTTTTCAAACGTATAGAAGCTATTTCACCAAATTCTAAATCTTGGAGTCCATCACTCAGATTGAAATTGACAATTTCATCTGTCAAGGGGTTCAATTTGCTGAGACCATTATTAGTGCCAATCCATATATTGCCATCGTCGTCCTCTTCGATTGATTTTGCATTGTTGTCAGGTAAACCATCAATTGAAGTATAACGTTTAAAACGATCGTTGCTAGGCGTTGAACCTTTTATTACTTTGTTAATTCCTCCTCCTAAAGTACCTATCCATATACTTCCATCCTCGGAAGTATGGATGTCCATGATATAGTTGTAACTAATGCTTCCTATTTTGCCAGCATCAGGCTGATAAGTAATAAATATGGGTGAAGCTTCTTTTAATTGAGCGGCACTTAATTTATTCAATCCATTGTCAGTTCCTACCCACAAATTGCCTTCAGTGTCTTTTTCGATACTTCTGACAATGTTTGAAGATATATTGCTACCCTCTCTATTGTTTTTTACAAAGTTTTTGTGGTTAATTACATTGCCATATTCATCGAATTCTATTCGGAATAGACCGTTTCCGTAAGTTCCGGCCCATAAAACATGGTTATCATAAAAAGAACTAAAAACACGCGCCCCAAAATTTAGTCCTTTTAATAGTTTAGGTTCGGAGAGTTTGCTTCCATTATATTCTATTACTTCTAAGTAACTAAATTCACTAGTACCTATAAACGCTTTGTTGACGCCTTTGAATTTTACTAATTCAATAGTATAGACATAGTTTCTTATTTCTTCATTTACATTGTGATGTTCGAAATTATTGTCGTACTTCCTTCCATTTCTTTGAGGTAGAATATTTAGCCCTCCACCTTCCGTTCCAATCCATAGATTCCCTAATTCATCTTCTTTGATTGCTCTTATTTTATTATATGATAAACTTTTTGGTTTGTTGGTCTTTTGATGATGACTAAATGCCTTTCTTTTCGGATTATATAAATTGAGACCACCACCATTGGTCCCTATCCAGATCATACCGCTTTGGTCCTCCAATATGCTTGTGCCATAATTGTTACTCAAGCTGTTTTTATTGTCCCACTCATTGGTGAATGATTCAGTATTTAAGACTCCGTTTTCTTCATAGATTACAAATGCCCCTTGTCCATTGGCTCCCCAAATATTATTCTTTTGGTCCAAATAAATTGTACTTGGGGTGATATCGGCAATTTTCGTAAAAAGCGGATTGTTACGGTTTACTTGATTGTATGGAAGTAGTAGAATTTCCGCCGGCGTTGATATTACAAGAGAAGTATCATTGGCATGAATAGAATTTATTCTTTCCTGGTTGTTCCAATCGTAAAACATGAATTGGAAATTTGAGTCATAATCGGATTGAATATATCTGTGTAGACCTCTGCTAGTCCCGACCCATATATTCCCGAATTTGTCTTCAAATAAATCTGTGATATCGTCATTGTTAAGGGAGGATCCCTTTTCTGAATCAGATTCAATGATTTGAACATTATACTCTCCTGTTGAATAATTGTAGTTGATTACGTTGAGACCATCGATAGTGCCAAGCCAAATTCTATCTTTTCTGTCAATAAAAATTTTAACTACATGATTATTTGAAATGACTCTGGCTGATTTCTCATCATTTTTAATATGAACTATTTCATCAGAATTTCTATTAAACATCATTACGCCAGCATTTGGTGTGCATACCCAAATATTGTTATGTGAGTCTTCAGTAATTCCCCCAATTAGATTGCTGGAAAGCGTGTTTTCCGTGTCGATTTCTTTTTGATAATGCTTGAAAGAATATCCGTCAAACCGATTGAGGCCACCATTTGTTCCTATCCATAAAAAACCGAAAGAATCTTGGAAAAGGCTCTCAATATCATTCTGTGAAAGACCATTTTCAGTGGAATAATTGATAAAATGGTTGTGAAATATGCGCTTCTCTTGTCCATTAATTGACAATCCAAAAGAGAAAAGTAAAAAACAAATGAGTGGGATTTTTTTCATTTCGATACCGGTATTTCAGCCATCTGTAAAACTAATAAGTCCAAGTCTATATTACGAATTTGCAATTTCACTCCGTGCAATGTTCATTAACCGAATTTTGGAAAGCTTATTTTATAGAATATTCTATTCCTGTCTAGTCTATTTCATGCAAAATTTAATTTGGCCACCTAATTATTAATAAAATAGCCCGTATAATTTGAATAAACCCTCTTTATGAAAGGTTAATGAAGCACAAGAACACTTAATGTGATCTTAAATTTGTTATTAATAATTAATAGACTGACTTAATAACTGATCTTGATTTGAGTATTAACTGGTAGGAGAAACTAAAATTAAAAATGTTCTATTTCTAGTTGAATGTTCGAGAAAAGGAAATCTAATAGAAGAAATCTCAAAATGAATATATCAAGAATTACCTCTTATCTAATTATAATTTTAACTCTGACGGGAGTTTTTCACTCGTGTAACAGTTATCAAGCGAATTCTGATCAAGTGAAGTATGAGGAGAATTGGGAATCATTAAAAAAGTATAATACTCCCCAATGGTTCCAAGATGCGAAATTAGGAATTTTTATTCACTGGGGACCATACAGTGTCCCTGCTTATGGAAGTGAATGGTATCCACGACTGATGTATCAGGATTCTGCAACATGGAATGGGACTGGTGAAATTACAAATTTGGGTCCATCAGAAGTATATAAATTTCATGTCGAAAACTATGGTGACCCAAGTGAATTCGGATACAAAGATTTCATCCCAATGTTTAAAGCTGAAAAATTCGATGCAAATGAATGGATGGATATTTTTAAAAAGGCAGGAGCAAAATATGTAGTACCAGTAGCTGAGCACCATGATGCATTTGCTATGTATAATTCTAATGTGACGAAATGGAATGCTGTCAAAATGGGTCCAAAAAGAGATCTATTGGGTGAAATGTTTGAAGCTGGGAGAAGCAAAGGTCTCTACATGGGAGCATCATCTCACTTTGCTTTCAACTGGGATTATTATAATAAAAAAACGTCATTTGATACCGGTAATCCAGAATACGAAGATTTGTATGGAAGACAAAATGACCCTTATACTCCAGCAGATGAAGAATTTTTATCCTTGTGGTGGAATAGAACAAAGGACATCATAGATAATTATCAACCGGATATTCTTTGGTTCGATTTTGTTTTGGATCGCCCTGAATATTCCCCTTATCATCCAAAATTGGGAGCTTATTATTACAACAAAGGAATTGAGTGGGGCAAAGAAGTTGTCCTTCAAAATAAAAATTTTGGTGGTTTTGAAGCATTTCCCCCAGGTACAAATGTGCTTGATTTGGAAAGAGGTAAAATGGCCGATACTAGTAAAGAGCCTTGGCAAACTGATACGTCAATTGGTAAAAATTCGTGGGGATATGTTACGAATTGGAAATCAAAAACGGCCAATACAATTATTGATGACTTAATTGACATAGTAAGCAAGAATGGAAATTTGTTGCTTAATGTCGGGCCTAAGGCGGATGGAACCATTCCTGAAGATCAGATTGAAGTGTTATATGAATTGGGAGATTGGTTGGCAGCCAATGGTGAGGCAATTTATGGTACTCGACCTTGGACAATTTATGGTGAAGGTCCTACAGAAGTTGCTACAGGGCATCATACAGAAGGTAAGAATAAAGATCTAACCGAGAAGGATTTCAGGTTTACTAGTAAAGCTGATGTTGTTTATGCGATCGCAATGGACTATAGTCAGACTGGCGAATATCTTATCGAATCATTTGGATCCGGAAGTGAATATTTAAATGGTAAAAAATTAAAATCAGTTGTTTTATTAGCAAATGGACAAGAAGTTGATTTCACTCAATCGAATGAAAACCTAAGTATAACACTGAACACCAATGATAAACTTGGCAAACATGCTTGTGCATTTAAATTAGTCTTCTAGTCTTTCATAATCGCTTAGGATTAGGAATCGCTTTTGGATTGATTCTATGGATTGACAATTCATAACCTAAGATTAAGGGGTTATTACTTGATGTTCAGTGAGATTTTGTAGCGATATTTTTTCTTTCAACAATTTTTCAGTTTTTTGGTGGTACGCAAACGGTTGATCAATAATTATTATGTTGACTGCTTAATTTGTAATTTTTTACCATGATACCCCTAAATCAATTCAATATCAGTTATGAATAAATTGTTACTGTTAACCCTTATTTATTGTTCGATCCTTTTTTATTCTAGTTGTGAGAATAGACAACAACAGATCTCGGACAAACCCAATATCATATTGCTTTTTACTGATGACCAGACTTATTCCAGTATCAGGGCACTTGGCAATAACGAAATTATTACACCAAACATGGATCGATTGGTTAATGATGGAACAACCTTTAATAATACCTTCAATATGGGAGGTTGGAATGGTGCTATATGTACTGCATCACGATCAATGATGAATTCTGGAAGATCTCTTTGGCGTGTTAACAAGTTTAGACAGAATTGGCTTAAGGGTGATTCTTTAGATCAGACTTGGGGGAAATTGATGAGTAAGCAAGGTTATGATACCTATATGACAGGAAAGTGGCATATAGATGCTCCGGCAAATAAACTGTTTGATCAATCCCCTCACGTTAGACCAGGAATGCCAGGTGATGAATGGGAGCATAATGAGATGGTGGAGAAATTTGCTACGATTGTTGCAGATGGAACAGTTCAGGCAGATGAAATCATGCCTATTGGTTACAATAGACCTCTAAGTGAAAATGATTCTTCTTGGTCACCTGTTGATCCTAAATTCGGTGGGTTTTGGGAAGGAGGAAAGCACTGGAGTGAAGTGGTAAAAGACCATGCACTTTCATTTATTAATGAAGCAAAAAATAAAGATAATCCGTTCTTTATGTATTTGGCATTTAATGCTCCACATGATCCAAGACAAGCACCACAAGAATTTCAAGATATGTATAGTTTGGATGAGATTTCAGTTCCTAAAAGCTGGCAATCAGAATATCCAAATCAAGAATTAATAGGCAATGGCCCGTCTTTAAGAGATGAAGCATTGGCTCCTTTTCCAAGAACTGAATATGCGACTAAAGTTCATACTAAAGAGTATTATGCAATAATTACTCATTTGGATGAACAAATAGGTCAAATTTTAGACGCTTTAGAAGCATCTGGAAAAAAGGATAATACTTATATTTTCTTTACTTCAGATCACGGCCTGTCGATGGGACGTCATGGCTTGCTCGGAAAACAGAGTCTTTATGATCATAGTATAAAACCACCGTTAATTGTTGCAGGCCCAGATGTTCCAAAAAACAAGCGAATTGATGCCGATGTTTATTTACAAGATGTAATGGCAACTTCATTAGAATTGGCAGGAATACCAAAACCTGAATATTTAGAATTCAATAGTTTAATGGGATTAGTTCAAGGAAAGCAGGATGATAGTAATTACCCAGCTATTTATGGCGCTTATACAGACACTCAAAGAATGGTTAGGAAAGATGGTTTCAAACTTCTAGTATTTCCAAAAGCGAATAAAATTTTATTATTTGATTTGGAAAAAGACCCTGAAGAGATGAATGACTTGTCAGGAGAGGAAGATTACAAAGAAAAAATCTCAGCATTAGCTAAAGAGCTGATCGCACTTCAAAATCACTATGAAGATCCATTGGATTTGTCAGAATTATTGAACTCCGTAATTTGAATTCCCTTTGACAAATGAAATTCATTTCGAAAAAAACAGGTGGGTTACTTTTTACGATAGTATTTACTATGGTTTTGGCTTCATTCAATTTTGAAAAGAGGCAAGTCAAACCAAACTTCGTATTCATTTTGACAGATGATCAGTCCTACGGTTTTATGGGCTGTACAGGCAATAAGGACGTGCAAACACCTAATATTGACAACCTTGCCAGTAGTGGAACTCTTTTTACAAATGCCCACATTACCAGTGCAATTTGTACACCTAGTAGAACTAGTATTTTACTAAGTCAATTTGAAAGAAAGCATGGCGTAAATTTCAACTCAGGTACAAGTGTTTCTGACGATGCTTGGAAAAATGCATACCCTGTGGTGATGAGAGAGGCTGGTTATTATACAGGTTGGGTAGGAAAGAATCACGTGCCAATAGGAAAAGGTGGGTATGAAAGTGGGCTGATGGAAAAGAGTTTCGATTATTGGTATGCCGGGCATGGACATCTCGGTTTTTATCCAAAAAAAAGGCATGGCATATTTGACGGGGCAAAATTTGATACACAAGTTGAAGTCCTGGAAGAAGGTATGGTAGATTTCTTGACTAATGAAAAAAAAGAGATTCTTGCTAAACGTTTTATTGAGACAAGGCCGAAAGATCAACCTTTTATGCTCTCAGTCTGCTTTAACTTACCTCATGGTGCAGGCACTGGATCCATGAAAATGAAAGACTCAGATAAGGAAATATACAAATCGCTATATCGAGACAAACAGTTGAAAGTATCAGAAAACTATGTAGCAAAAGAAAACATCAAAGAACCAAAATTGCCACTTGATATTCACCATGTAAGTGATAGACAAACAGGGTATAACTATGTGGATACACCTGAAAAGACGATTGAAAGGTATACGAGACAAATTCAAGCGATGACCGGAATTGATCTGTTTGTGGGCCAACTTAGAACTACCTTAAAGAAAGAAGGTTTGGATAAGAATACTATTATCGTATTCACATCGGATCATGGATTATTCATGGGTGAACAAGGGCTAGGAGGTAAAGCTTTTTGCTATGAACAAACAACTCATGTTCCAATGATTGTATATAACCCAAGCAGCACCAAGAAAGTACGGGGTATAAAATCAAACGCTTTAGTGCAGTCTATCGACATAGCACCTACTTTACTAAAATTGGCCGGGATTGAAATACCTAAGTCTTATCAAGGGAAAGAATTTACCGCTTTACTAAAAGGGGAAAATGAAGTGCATCGTGAATTCTTGTTTACTGAAAATCTTTGGTCGAATCATTTTGGAAACCCTAGATGTGATGCAATACAGAATAAAAAATGGAAATACATTAGGTATTACAAGAATGAGAATTTCTCTGCAGTCAGAAAAATTGAAACAGCAAAGAATCTTGGAATCCCTGTGAATAAAATGCTATATGGAGTTCACGATGGGCAAATTGCTATATACCGATCTTATATTGATAGTCCAAAAATGAACGAAGAAGCCGTATATGAAGAACTATATGATTTGTCCAGAGATCCTAATGAATTGAATAATATAGTCGGAGATCCTGCGTATGAGAGTCAATTAGCATTACTTAAAAAGGAATGGGCAAAAGCTATAGAGCAAGCAAGGGGCAGTGGTAAACCTGAGGTATATCGTTATACCATGGATAGCCAAACGGAAAAGGGAGTGTTAATGGAACCAAAGTAAACCTGTTTTAACCAACCATATAATACAATGAGAATATCGAAAGTCTATAGATTCATTTTTTCTTTGATAGCATTAATAACCGTGATTATAATTTTTGCTTTCACAGGTTGTATGAAAAAAAATCTGCCTGAAAGGCCAAATGTTATTTTAATAATGACCGATGATCAAGGGTATGGTGATGTAGGTTTCCATGGAAATACTATTGTAAAAACACCTCGTCTAGATCTTTTCGCAGAGCAAGCTGTTGAACTTACAAATTTCCATACGGGTACAACTTGTACTCCGACCAGGGCAGGACTGATGACTGGTAGAAATGCAAATAGAAACGGTGCATGGCATACCATAGCAGGTGCTAGTATTCTTAATGAAGAGGAGGAGACCATCGCAGAAGTCTTTCAGAAGAATGGCTATAGAACAGCAATGTTTGGAAAATGGCATCTAGGAGATAGTTATCCTTATCGTCCGCATGATCGAGGATTTGAAGAGACGTTTTATCATGGAGGAGGGGGAGTGCAACAAACGCCTGACTATTGGAATAATGATTATTTCGATGACACATATTTCAGAAATGGTAAACCTGAAAAAACCTCAGGTTATTGCACCGATGTTTGGTTTAATGAAACGATTAGTTACATCAAAAAACAAAAGGACAGTCCCTTTTTTATTTACCTCGCTACGAATGCTGCACATGGGCCTTTCAATGTTCCCGAATCTTACAAGAATCAGTATGAAAATGCTGAATTGACAGAACGTCAAAAAAGATTTTATGGGATGTTGACAAACTTGGATGATAATTTTGGACGATTAGAGGATTATTTAAAATCTGAAGGTTTATTTGAAAATACGATATTGATATATACGACAGACAATGGCACAGCTGGTGGTATTTCTTGGGATAAAGTAAAGAAGGTCGGATATGGATTTAATCCATTAAGAGGAACAAAAGGAAGTCATTATGATGGTGGTCATAGGGTTCCATTTGTGGTAAGTTGGCCGAAAGGAAATGTTAAAGGTGGAAAGAAGTCAAACGAATTGGTAGCTCATGTGGACATGCTACCAACGCTATCTAATATGGTAGGAATTGATTTGAAATCAAATGCCCAACTAGATGGAACTGATATGACTTCTGTATTTGTCGATCAAAAATCATCCAAAGAAAGAATGTTAATTACTGATACACAAAGGAAACAGTGGCCTGAAAAATACCGCAATCCATGTGTGATGGATGGACCATGGAGGCTTGTAAATAATAGTGAACTATATAACACTACTAATGATCTAAATCAGAAAAAGGACTTATCAAATGAATATCCTGAAAGGGTTATAGCCATGAGAAAATTCTATGACGAGTGGTGGACTTCTACAGAATCTGATTGGCAACACTCCCCTCAATATGTAGGTTCTGAAGAAGAAAATCCAGTTTTATTCACAATTCATGATATGCATCCAGAAGAAAAAATTGAGACACCATGGAATCAGAACCAAGTACGACAAGGTGTAAACTTCCCTAAAGGATACTATGAAATGTACATTCAAGAATCAGGTGAGTATTCAATTGAGCTTTTTAGATGGTCACCAGAATCTGGGTTAAATATATCTGAAACGGTTCCAGCGGTTGAGGCTACAGATTTTAATGAAGGTTTGGCTGCAGGAAAAAAGCTGAATGCAAAAGGAGCTTACATCTCATTTGACGGAAAGAAAGAGGTATTGGAAATTTCTGATGAATTGCCTTCGGCAACTTTTAAAATTGAATTGGCAAAAGGCCCTTCAAAATTTAGAGCTGGCTTTATTAATATGGAAGGGATAGAATTGTCTGCTTACTTTATCAGGTTTAAAAGACTTTAATAATTAAAAAGAATTAAAGAAGGATTCTATTCGAAACAAAAGAATCCTTCTTTATTCTGATTATAGTTTATTAGGCAATTGAGTTGTCAAACTCGCAACTCCTTCGGCGTCCCAATACTCGTCAATTACTTTTTGAATATGAGGGAAGTTCTTGTCCGTCTCATTCAATTCTTCTCGTTTCTCTTGAAGTTGTTTTTTTAGCTCACGAATAATGTCCTGGTATTCGGGATCACTATAAGCATTGTTCATTTCATCAGGGTCTTTCTTTAAATCGTAGAATTCCCAGGCAACAGGTGTATGATTGGTAAAATCATTACCCCAACTATCCTTATTCCAGTCAGCATTTGGATCATCTGTATCTACCCAATATTTGCCGTAGAAAAAGATCAATTTGTAGTCTTTCGAACGAAGACCAAAATGCGCGGGATTCTGATGCCTGTGCGCTAGGTGCATCCAATAGCGATAGTAAGATGATTTTTGCCAGTCTTCTGGTTCTTCTCCTGTCTTTAAAATCGTTTCAAAGCTACTTCCTTGCATGTATGATGGATTTTTCCCTCCAGCCATTTCAATCATTGTCGGTGCAAAATCAGTGTTATTTATAATTGCATTTGTCCTTTGTCCAGCTTTGATCCCTTTGGGATATTTGACAATAAAAGGCATTCGAAGAGATTCATCATACATCCACCTTTTGTCAATATAATCGTGTTCTCCCAGCATGAAACCTTGGTCTCCGGTATAAATAATTATGGTATTTTCAATCAATCCCTCTTCCTCCAAGTAATTAAATAATCTCGCAAGATTGTCATCCACTCCTTTGACACACCTTAAATATTTTTTGAGATAGTCTTGATATACTGCACTGGTTTTAACTTTTTCTTCTTCTGTATGATCAAAAGGGACTAGTTCTTCGAGAGCAATGTCTTTTGCATTTCGATATTGTCTGTGTAAAGAAGAATCGGGGTAAATATTGTGCGCTTGTCTTCTAATCAAGTTTCTAGTTGAAACCGATGATCCGATGACTCTGGTTAGGGAATCATTTTTACCCCTTGTTGCCACTGAACCATGGTTTTTGTATTCATACATACTTTCTGGCTCAGGAATGAATGTATCTGCTAGATACTCATCGTACCTTTTCGCATTTTCAAAATCATCATGTGGGGCCTTGTAGTGATGCATCAAGAAAAATGGTTGATCTTTTTTGCGTTTATTTTTGAACCAATCCAATGTGATATCCGTGATTACATCAGTTGAATGACCTTTAGTCTTGATTGTATTTTCCGGCCAGGGTTTTTCACCTTGAATTCGAAATGTTGGGTCAAAATATTTTCCTTGACCTGGAAGAACTGTGTAAAAATCGAATGCCGCTGGTTCTTCTTCCAAATGCCATTTACCAACTACCGCAGTTTGATAACCTAATTTCTTCATTTCCTTCGGTAGAAATTGTCTTTCAGGCTCTATCTGTCCTTCCAGATCTAGCACACCATTTGCCTGACTGTATTGTCCCGTGATAATACAAGCTCTACTAGGAGTGCATATAGAATTAGTAACAAAGCAATTTTCAAAAACCATGCCTTCACTGGCCAATTTGTCTAAAGTAGGAGTAGGGTTCAATCCTGCCAGTCTGCTGCCATAAGTACCAACTGCTTGCGTTGTATGGTCATCGGACATAATGAAGATAATGTTGGGCTTTTGTACTTCATTTTGCTTACAACTATAAAAGGATACTATAATGAGTAAGAATCCTGATGTTATATAGAGTGCATAGTTTTTCATAATCGAATATTTTTTGTGAAGTGCAAATCACTTTGATGTTTAATGTTCAAATGCAATTTAATTTGATCAAAGCAATCGAATTCAATTAAAGGGTTGCGCAATTTTCAAATGACCTATTTTCAATTATTAGCCCCTGCTTTTTCCTACTTCAAGTTCAGCAATTATTGCTTTTTCACCATTTGATTCTAGAATTTCTAGTTTTAAAAATTGCAAATCTCTTTTACCAAATTGAATCGTCTTGTATTGCGAATTGGATTCCCATTTTTCAGATTTTATTTTTTCATAATCTTTTCCGTTTTTGCTGGCATAAATGTTGGCATTAAGCAGATTCCCTTCTTCAAGCGCTGATTCAGGAGCAGGTTTGCATCTATGGTTCGGAACAACTGTGAGTATATCAATATCATTTTGAATAGTACCTAGGTCAATAGTAATGGTTTGTGGAAATTGTGTGTCCGATTCCCAATGAAAATGTTCTGTGCCTTTTTGTCTAGCATCAAATAAGAAATTGGCATTGCCACTGCTTGCATTTACAGATTTAATAGGAATGGTTTCTGCGATTTGAGCACCTTGATCAGGTAGCGAAGGACGAGTATAATCAGGTTCCCATTTTTCACCTATTTTTTTTAACAAATCAACATAAATGGGATCCAAAAGACCGGATCTATTGGGCATACAATTGAGCATGAAATTGCAATATCGCTGCTCACACATATTTAATTTTTGAGTTATTGTACCAACTCCATCATTTTCAAATAGACCATCAGGAGTTCTCTCATTCCAAAACCAGCCATTTCCTTTGACACTACAATGCCCAAGAGCAGAGGCCATGGTATTGTCTTGCGCTGGAAAAGCACCAAACGGACCTTCAAAATAGGGAATGTCCATATGATATGGTGCTTGGAGATGAGTATGATCAGTTATTAAACAATCGGGTTGTAAGTTTTTAATCAATTTTCGAATCTCATGATATGGAACTTCATGATGACCCATTTTCCAATACCAACCATCCATCACGAAATAATCTATTTTACCATACAAGGTCAATAGTTCCGTGATTTGTCCTTTAATAAAATCTAATTTTTCTTCAGTAATGTTGCCTTTGTCAATTCCATGTGTGCTGTCCCAAATAGAATAATAAAGTCCTATTTTGAGATCTTTTTTTCTGAACGCATCGACATATTGACGAACTATATCTTTTTTGTAAGGGGTTGAAGCGATATCATAATTTGTATGCTTACTATCCCAAAGGCAGAACCCTTCGTGATGTTTAGTGGTTAGTAGTCCAAATTTCATTCCAGCCGAAACTGCCGCCTCCGCCCATTGATTGCAATCTAACTTCTGAGGATTAATTGAGTCGATGGGATAGTTGGACTCCCCCCATTTCGCTCCATATGACATGATGTTATAGCAAATGAACATACCAAATCGAAGGTCAATAAACGCTTCTTTAATCTCTTGCAAACTATTAACCTGACTCTTGTGTGTATCTGGTTGACTATTTGGATACGTACATTTGGTTAAAATCAATACATGAAAAAGAATTAATCCAGAGACGAATACTTTTATTGAGGGTTTCAATTTCATAACAATTAATGATGAAATAAACTAAGTATTGATAGCTAATTTCAATTTAAGATTTCTAACCCTAAATCTAAATATTTAAAACTGTCCACTCAGTTTTTTTAAATGTCAATAGTGGTCAACCGTTTGATCAAAATAACGGTCTGGTATCATTTATTTTACGAGCTTAAATTCATGAATTATGAAAACCTCATTTTTAGCTATCACTCTGCTATTTAATATTCTTTTATTTTCATGTCAAAATTCTGAAAAACAAAGCCCTACTGTTAAAGTTAATGAGCCATATGAACCAACTTGGACTTCGTTGCGAAAGCACAAAACGCCCCAATGGTTAATTGACGCCAAATTTGGCATATATACTCATGTTACGTTGCAAACCATAAAAAATATTGAAGGCAATGAAAACAAGCATAAGCATGAATTAATTGAGGACTTCAAGCTTGAAAATTTCAACGCAGCTAAGTGGGCAGAGTTGTTCAAAAGATCAGGTGCGAAATTTGCAGGACCTGTATCATGGCACGGCAGCGGAATGCTCCATTGGGACAGTGATATCACCAATTTTAACACTGTAGATATGGGCCCAGGGATAGATTTGATTGGAGAATTAAAGAAAGAAATAGTGGCTCGAGATATGAAGTTGATCACCTCGTTCCATACGGGGTATTGGTATCATGCCGCCATTGATTTAGACAACCCCGGAAGAAAGGATCCAGCATACGAAGATTTATATGGGCCAGTTCATGATGAGAATGTGACAGATGCAATTCCATGGAAAAATCACATAGAAAAACAATCGAAATTCACAGACGAACATTTAGAGGCTTGGCTTGCTAAAATGAACGAAGCAGTAACGAAATACCAACCTGATATTAGTTGGGTAGATGTTTCATTTGGAGGTACTGTCAGAGCATATAACAAAGGACTATATAAAAATGGAAAGCTAATTTCAGAAGATGATATTTATTTGAGTGGAGTAAAAGAAAGTGCTCAGAGAAAATACATATCACATTTTTATAATACAGCATTGAATCACAATAAGGAAGTTGAATTTGTTTATAAAGAATATGACGTTCCTCCTGGAGTAGGTATGCGCAATTTTGAAAACGGTTTGATTGATCAATTGACCTATGACACTTGGATGACGGATATTGATATGTGTGATCCCGTGAGTTGGTTTTACAAAGAAGGAATGGGGATCAAGGATGCCAATCTCATTATTGACATACTTGCAGATGTGACTGCCAAGAATGGAATTTTACTATTAAATGTGCCACCAAAACCTGATGGTACTTTTGCTGATTATATCGTTGATGAATTAAATGAGATAGGTGATTGGCTCGATATTAACGGTGATGCAATTTATGGAACCATGCCATGGACAATTTATGGAGAAGGACCTTCAAAACTTGAAAAGACTGGTCATTATTCTGAAGGTAAACGAAATGCTAGTTACACCAATCAGGACTTTCGGTTTACTCAAAAAGAAAATAAGCTTTATGCCATTTGCTTAGGCATTCCTAAAGGTGAATTTACTATTCGATCATTAGGTAGTCGAGGCAGGTTGTATAAAGACGATATTGAGACTTTAAAATTGATTGGTTATGAAGGTGACATTGTTTTCAATCAAGAACCAATGGGTCTAAAGATTCAAATGCCTGAAAGCTTCACTGGACAATACGCTTGTGTTTTTGAAATACAACGCCGAAAATGATTTTAGACCTAGATTAATTAATTGTGAAAAGATTTTTTATACTTTTTTCTTGTGCCTTCCTTCTGTCCAAAGTTGAGTCTACTTTCGGACAAGATCAGAATTTTAATGATTCTTGGCTTTTCTATAATGAAATAGCCGAAGGTGCAGAGGCTCCCGCTTACGATGACTCAGAATGGAGGGCTTTGAATCTACCTCATGACTGGGCAATAGAAGGCCCTTTTGATGTGAAATACAATGCTCGAAGTGGAGGTCTTCCATTTCATGGGACGGGTTGGTATAGAAAGCACTTCTCAGTACCAACAACTGCTAAAGGGAAAGTGGTACGAATAGCATTCGAAGGTGCGATGTACAATGCACATATTTGGGTGAATGGAAAATTTGTTGGAAACCGTCCATATGGTTATATCGGATTTGAATTTGATATTAGTCAATATTTGAATTATGATGGTTCTGACAATGTAATAGCAGTGAAGTTAGAACCTGAAGACTTATCCACAAGATGGTATCCAGGAGCTGGAATTTATCGATCAGTTTGGTTGAAAATTGATGAGCTAGTACATGTAGGTCAGTGGGGAACATTCATAACTACTCCTACCGTGAATGATGTTAAAGCAGTAGTTCAAAATGAAACGGTAATAGTAAATAAGAGTAATGAAACAAAAACAATCATCGTAAAGCATGAGTATTTTTCACCGAATGGAACATCGGTAGGAACAGTCGATGAAAAGCTATCTATTGGTTCAAATTCAAGTATAAACTCTGCACTCTATTGTAATGTTAAAAATCCAGAAAGGTGGGATATAAAAACACCTAACTTATACAGTGCAGTGACAACTATCTCCGAAGGAGAAAAGGTTCTGGATATTTATGAATCGAAATTTGGAATCAGAACAATAAGTTATTCAAATGATGGTTTTTTCCTGAACGGAAGAAAAGTGAGGTTCAATGGGGTTTGTTTACATCATGACAATGGCGCATTGGGTGCAGCTGTATATAGAAGAGCTGATGAAAGAAAGTTGCAAATCATGAAAGGTATGGGTGTTAATGCAATTCGCACAAGTCATAACCCACCGTCCAGAGAATTTTTAGAATTGTGTGATGAACTAGGCCTTTTAGTTCAAGACGAAGCTTTTGATGTGTGGAAAATGGAAAAAGTACCTAACGGTTACAATAAGTTTTTTGACGAATGGGGTGAACGAGATTTGAAAGATATGATTCGAAGGGATCGCAATCATCCTTCAATTGTAATGTGGAGTATTGGGAATGAAATCATAGAACAAAAAGATGCAAAGAATGGGTGGAAAACTGCTAAGAGACTCAATGAATATTGTAAAGAATTGGATACTACTCGGCCCACTTCAGCAGGGTTTAATCACTATCCCGGCCCCTACAATAATAACATGGCACAGCAAGTGGATATTGCAGGAATGAACTACAAACCAACTAAATATAGTGAAGTGCGGGAAAATTATCCTGATCTTCCGATTTTTGGTTCTGAAACTTCAAGTTGTACTAGCAGTAGAGGTGTTTATCATTTGCCAATCGAAAAGTACAAAACGCATGAATCAAATCAAGTCACAAGTTACGATTTGATCGGGCCTCCATGGGCATACCCCCCTGATGTTGAATTCCATTTTCAGGAAAAAAATCCGCACAGTATGGGAGAATTCATATGGACCGGATTTGATTATTTGGGTGAACCTACACCTTATGGAGGGAAAGATAATTCTACTAACGGATATTGGAATGCAGATTGGCCTTCTCGTAGTTCTTATTTTGGAGCAGTTGATCTAGCTGGATTTCCAAAGGATCGGTTTTATCTGTATCAAAGTCAATGGACGGAAAAACCTATGATTCACCTTCTTCCACATTGGAATTGGAAAGGTATGGAAGGACAAAATATACCTGTATATAGCTATACGAATTGCGATGAAGCAGAATTGTTCGTGAAAGGAAAATCGATGGGAAGAAAAATAAAAGGAAAGGACTTGACTGAATTGAAAGTGAAATTTTTGAGATATGAACCAGAAACCTTCCAATCCAAATACAGACTATCCTGGGATGTGCCTTATGAACCAGGAACTATAAAAGTCATTGGATATAAAAATGGCAAAAAGGCAAAAGAGAAATCCATAACCACCGCAGGTGCGCCAGCAAAAATTAGCCTTTCCGTTGATCGATCTGAAATTTCAGCTGATGGAAACGACTTGGCATATGTTACAATCAAGATTGAAGATAAAGATGGAAATCTATGCCCGATGGCAGATAATTTGGTCAATTTTAGTACGAAGGGAGCAGGGAGTCTTATTGCAGTAGACAATGGAAATGCATCCACAACAGAACCTTTTCAAGCTAATTATAGAAAAGCATTTAGTGGAAAGTGTTTGGCCATAATTAAGTCAACTAATAAAACAGGTAATATTAAACTAATAGCTAAGTCAACAGGACTCAAGACTGCACAATTAACAATTTTGTCTAAATGAGAATAAACACCCAATACTCGTCAATTTTTATAATCTTAATCATATTCATTGTTCTATCCTCTTCTTGTGAGCAAAATGAAGTTAGAAAGCCTGCTTATGAAAAACCTGTAATTGAACCTGACCCGGATGTGGATTTTTTGACCCCTGAGGAAAGCATGAAAACTTTCTATTTGCCAGAAGGCTATCATGTTGAATTGGTTGCAAGTGAGCCCATGATCAATGAGCCTGTAGGTATGGCATGGGATGCGGATGGAAAATTATACGTAGCTCAGATGGATACTTACATGCAGGACATTGATGGGACGAATGAAAATGAGCCTTGGAGCAAAATCATGTTGCTAGAAGATGTGGATAATGATGGAAAAATGGATAAGAGTACCATTTTCATAGATAGCTTGATACTTCCTAGAATTGTGATGACTCTTGGCGATGAGCTGATTGTTTCGGAAACGTATAATCGACATTTATGGAGTTATAAGGATACCGATGGTGACGGCATTGCTGATGAAAAAATAATGATCTTGGAAGACCCTGTTGTGGACCGTGCAAATTTGGAACACCAACCAGGGAATCTTACATGGAATATTGATAATTGGAGTTATGTGTCACGAGGTTCATTACGATATAGGTTCAATAAAGGGAAGATTGCTGTTGACACCATGAGAGATGCACCTAGTGGTCAATGGGGATTGACACAGGATGAAGTTGGCAGAATGTATTATTCAAGTGCAGGGGGTGAGGTTCCTGCTTTGGGATTTCAAATACATCCGAAATATGGTGCTTTAGAATTGAATAACAGGTGGGAAGAGGGGTTTGTAGAACCATGGCCAATCATTGGAACTCCCGACGTTCAAGGTGGTCTGAAAAGACTTAGAGATGATGGAACATTGAATCATTTTACAGCCGTATGCGGGCAGTCAATTTTTGTTGGAGATAAGTTGCCTTTTAAAGGAGATTTGTTTCTGCCTGAACCAGTTGGAAGACTCGTCAGAAGAGCGAAAGTTGAAAATGTTGATGGTAAGATCATATTAAGTAATACTTATGAAAAATCAGAATTTTTAGCATCTACAGATGCAAACTTCAGACCGGTGCATAGCGAGACTGGACCAGATGGCTGCCTTTATATTATAGACATGTATAGGGGGATTATTCAGGAGGGAAATTGGGTCAGAAAAGGGAGTTTCTTAAGGCCAGTAGTTGAAAGAAAAAAATTAGACAAGAACATTGGTAAAGGCCGGATTTATAGAATTGTTCATGATGATTTTGAACCGTCAAAAAAGGAAAAACTATTGAATAAATCAGCAAAGGAATTGATTCCATATTTGGGACACGCAAACGGATGGTATAGAATAAATGCACAGAAATTAATTGTTCTGAAAGATGATACTTCAGTAGTGAGTGAATTAGAAGAAATTGCCCTTAAAAAGGAATCCATTTTTTCTTCTTCAGATAAAGATTTTGGGATAGAGAGATTACATGCTTTATGGACCCTTGAAGGTTTAGATGCTTTGCAGAAAAAAATTGTTTTAAACATGCTCGATGACAATGATCAGAGAGTTCGTAGCGCTGCAATTAGAAATTGCGAACCATACTTAGAAGAAAACGATACAGAAGTTTTAGATAGATTGGAAGAAATGATTGACGACTCGGATAAAAACGTGCAAATTCAATTGGTGCTTTCATTGAAATCATCTAATGAGCAAAGGGCTAAGGATATGATTCTTCAAATCATGAAAAATGATCGTCATAACATGGTAATAGCCTATACTGGAAAAGAAGCATTAAAAAATGCTCCTCCTGAAATAGAGCAACTTCGGAAAAAGCATGTTTTAAAAAATAAAAACATCAAAGAAATGATAATACGAGGGTATAAAAATTACAATGGGCTTTGTGCTGAATGTCATGGAAAAGATGGGATGGGAATAGGAGATTTAGCACCACCCTTGAAAGGTTCTTCTAGGGTAAAAGGAAACCCTAAAACATTAATGAAAATATTATTGAATGGGCTGAAAGGTCCAGTTGATGGTAAAGAATATACAGGAGTAATGGTGCCCATGAAAGGATATGATGATAAATGGCTAGCAGATGTAATGACTTACATAAGAATGGAGTTCAATGATAAGTCAAGAGTAGGACATTGGACTATAAAACCAATCAGAAATCAAGTGAAGGATAGGCAAGAATATTGGACATTGAAGGAACTCGAGAATTCGTCTTCACATTAAGAATTATAAAGTAACACTAATTATTTAACTTGAATAGCAAAACCATTCGCCATGAAAAACTTAATACATATTCTTTCCATATTAATTGTTTTGACATCATGTCAACAAAATGAAAATTCACCTAAAAAAGTAGAGAAAAATGAAAGGTACACTCAGGAAGACTATGATTTTCTGGCCATAGGAAATCCAGAAAAAATGAGCTCTGCATCCAAAAGGGCATTGAGAAACGGTTATCACAAAAATGAAGAATGGTTTGGAAGGTTTGGGGTTCAAGATATAAAAGGGGACATAGGATATGAAAAAGGTGTCATTAGAAGAGACCCTTCTATGGTCATTGAAGTAGAAGGCGTTTATTACACTTATTATTCGAAATCAGTTGGTAAAACCTATGGATTCGGTACCGGAGATCCTGATAAAAAAGTATTTCCTTGGGACAAAACCGAAATTTGGTATGCTACATCAACAGATGGTTGGGAATGGAAAGAACAAGGTGTTGCTGTAACATTTGGCCCAAAAGGGGAATATGATGATCGATCAGTATTTACACCAGAAGTAATGGCTCATGAGGGACGTTTTTACCTTGTTTATCAATGTATCCAAGCACCCTATGTGAATCGTAGTTTTAATACAGTCGGGATGTCTGTTGCTGAAGACCCAAATGGACCGTGGAAAAGGTTGGCCGCACCAATCCTGGAAGCGGCTCAGGATGGAGAATGGTTGGGAGACGAGGATAGTCGGTTTTCAGTAACTAAACAGGGTAGTTTTGACAGTCAAAAGGTACATGACCCTACACTGTTCTATTACAAAGAAAAGTTCTTTTTGTATTATAAAGGAGAGCGAATGGGAGAAAGATTAACCGCTGGAGGAAGAGAAATTCGGTGGGGCGTTGCCATTTCAGACAAAGTTGAAGGGCCCTATGTGAAATCAGAATATAATCCTATTACCCAAAGTGGTCATGAGATTTGTATGTGGCCTTATAAAGGTGGAATTGCTATGGTTTCTTCCGCGGATGGACCAGAAAAAGAAACAATCCAGTATGCCGCTGATGGTATCAATTTTGAAATCATGTCCTATATTAATAATGCCCCAGTGGCTATGGGTTTAATAACCACCTTTGATAATGATAAATTTCCTACAGAAGGAATAAAATGGGGGTTATGTCATAAAACAAAAATTTATCCTGGTGAAAGCTGGATGACAGGTGACAATTATATTTCACGTTTTAGTTTCAATCCTAATCAAGATAAAATGGGAGAGTTCGCTACGAAGAAAAAATAACCTTATTTTCAATTGATTGACGTTAAAAAATCAAATCCCAGAATGCTATTCTAAATTTTAGATTTTCATGCTGAGAAGTTGAACACACGGTTGCCCAACATTTTATTTTGATTCCACATTATCTTGTGCACGAACATAGAATTTAGTCCTAGGGGTACGAACTATTTTGAGCTGGCTACTCCATGACATAATTCAAAAAACTATAGATTAAAATGAAATTGAGTTCTGTTAGAATAATAGTTTGTGCTTTCATATTGGTTGTGATCACGGAGAAAAGTAATGCGCAAGAAAAAGAGAAATTTGAAGAAAGTTGGGAGTCTTTAAGTAAAGTAAATCAAGAACCTGATTGGTTTCAAGACGCAAAATTTGGTATTTATGCTCATTGGGGACCTGTATCTTCTGCATTTGTTGGAGCGGATACTTCGAAACATTATGCAGGTTGGCATGGTATGAAAATGTATGACAATGGCAGACTTGAGAAAGGCAAGAAAGGCAAGCCGACATCTAATTACATTCATCACAAAAAGAAGTACGGAGACCCTAAAAAATATGGATACAAACATATAATTGAACAATTCAACCCCTCAGCTTTTGATGCTAAAGAATGGGCTGATTTATTCGCAATGTCGGGTGCAAAATTTGCAGGTCCCGTAGCTATGCACCATGATAATTTTGCAATGTGGGATAGCAAAGCCACCCGCTGGAATTCAATGAACTATGGAGGGATAGATCCATCAGCAGCATTGAAAAAAGAAATAGAGGGAAAAGGGATGAAATTTATGGGTTCGTTTCATCATGCTTTTACATGGAAATATTTTGCTACTGCTCATGTATATGGTGGTGTAAGTCCTGAGGACTATGATTTATATACAGACCCACATGAATTAAATTCCACTACACCTTCGGATAGGTTTTATAATGAGTGGTGGGCGAAATTAAAAGAGTTTGTTGATGTATATCAACCAGACTTAATTTGGTTTGACTGGTGGTTAGAAGAAATGACAGAAGAATCAAGACTCAAATTTTTAGCATATTATTATAATAAAGGATTGGAGTGGAATAAAGAAGTAGCTGTATGTTATAAAGAAAGTACATTTACTGAAGCCACAGCTATAAAAGACTATGAAAGAGGACGTCCAAACCAACCAAAATTCCCTTCTTGGTTAACAGATACTTCTCCAGGGGCTTGGTTCTATAGACCAAGTGCTAAATTCAAAACACCCAATCAACTCGTAGATATATTGATAGATATCGTAGCAAAAAATGGAGCAATGCTGTTAAACGTTCCTCCAAATCCGGATGGATCAATTCCTCCAGAAATGGTTTACTTATTGAAGGAAATGGGATCGTGGCTAGAAGTGAATGGCGATGCGATATATGGAACCAGACCTTGGACAATTTTTGGTGAAGGACCAACGCGATTGCCAGAAGGAGGACACAAGATAGAGAAGTTAAAAATAGCTTATTCCAATACCGATATTCGATTCACAAAAAAATCGGACAAGGAAATATATGCGATTGTTATGGACAAACCCGTTGATGAAGTTGTTGTTAAATCGCTCAGTACTCAAATCGGAGTTTTAAATTCAAAAATCGAGAAAATAGAATTATTGGGTAGTGAAGAGAAAATCAATTGGGAAAGAAATGAACGCGGTTTAGTGATCAAAGCTCCCAAGGAATTGCCTTCTGATTATGGGCATTCATTTAAAATTACTCTTGAAGGTTATAAAGAAAATGATATTGGGGGAACAGTGGAAGCTCATGAAGATTGATAGAATCTACTTCTCTATTCATGGCATGAGTTCGACTGATTTAAGAATGTGCTCATGCCATAGTTGAAAAAATGAAAAAATGGTATTGCTTGATAAAAGAATCTCTTGGCCTTACGAAGCATTGTATGGTTAGGGTGATTGGATTTATAGCCTTTTTACTAGCAATCTCCTGTTCGGATGATCCTGTTCACACCTATAGTAAGGATTTAGAACTGCTTTCTGCGCAAACCGAAATAATAGAATTAACAACGAATGATCAACAAGCTAGGATAGTAATTGCCCCTGGATATCAAGGTAAAATTGTTACGAGTACTTTTTCAGGATTGGAAGGTCAAAGCAATGGTTGGTTAGATAGAACGGCGCTGAATAATGGCAATTCTACAGGCGGTGATGTTGGAGGTGAGGATCGATTGTGGATTGGGCCCTTGGGAGGACAATTCTCATTTTATTTCCAACAAATCAAACCGATAGCAGATTCAAACTGGTTGGTTCCTCCGACCATGAATAACCAATCTTATCAATTGATATCTAAAAGTGAGTCAGACGTTCTTCTTGTCAAAAAAATGCATCTGGTAAATTTTATTGGGACTGAATTCGATGTAGAAATCTATAGAAATGTAAGTATCCTTTCTAAGGATAGTATTAATAGTTATATGGGTATTGAATTGGGTGATGAAATGAATTTTGTAGCGTTCGAAAGTTCGCACAATCTGATCAACACAGGACGAGAAAGTTGGAAGAAAGAAACCGGTTTAGTATCAATTTGGAGTGCGGGAATGTATGAGGGGAGTGACAATGCTGTCGTTGTTATTCCTCTTAACACATCAGTAGCATTAGAAAACATTTATCAATATTTAGGGCCGCTGGATGAAAGCAGACTCAAGATAAAGGATGGTTTTTTACTATTTAAAACTGATGGAAAATACAGAAGTAAAATAGGTATTCCGTCCTCAATAGCACCCTCTATTTATGGATGCTTTAATGCATCTAAAAATCGTTTAACAATAGTACAGTACAAGCAGTCCAATGATTCGCTTTATTTTAATTCAGAAGTTTCAGTACAGGAACATCCATATCAGGGTGAATCTATACCCATATATAATCATGGATTAATGGACTATCAACCAACCAATGAATTCAGCTTTTACGAATTGGAATCAACTTCTGCCATGAGGGAATTAGAACCTGGTGATTCAATTAATCATTTTCATAGAGTTTATCATTTTTCAGGAGAGGATCGAGAATTGGATGTCATCTCAAAACAAATTCTGGGAATAGCATTAGAAAAAATTAAAATATAACACTATGAAAGAAAATCTGATGAAAAAGTATACAGTACTCAATCTCATCTTAATCATACTTTTGGTTGGCTGTCAAGAAGCAAAAAAGGAAGAAGTTTTTAAGCCAAATTGGGAGTCTTTGGCAAAACAAAACAAAGAACCAGATTGGTTTGCAGATGCGAAGTTAGGAATCTATTTCCATTGGGGAGTATATAGTGTACCGGCTTTTGGTAGTGAGTGGTATCCACGTTGGATGTATTCACCTGATCGGGAAAGTTGGGGAAAAGGCACATTTCAGTACCATGAAAAGACTTTTGGGCATCCATCAGAATTCAATTATCATGATTTTGTTCCAATGTTCAAAGCCAGTCAGTATGACCCAAAGGAATGGGCTGAATTATTTAAATCTTCAGGTGCGAAATTTGCGGGGCCAGTGGCGCTACACCATGATGGATTCGCTATGTGGGATAGTGAGGTTAACCCTTGGAATGCAATGGACAAAGGACCAAAAAGGGATATCCTTGGTGATTTGTTCGTTGAATTGAAGAAAAATGATTTAAAGACAATTGCAACATTTCATCATGCAAGAACTCTTCAAAGAAATGCAAAAGATTCTTCGAATTGGGAAGGCTCATCAAGCCACTTTCCATATCATCCTGATTATGCTACTTCATCTACCGATGCTGAATTGAAATATCTATATGGAAATATTCCTGCGGAGGAGTTTCACGACTATTGGTTGAATGAAGTAAAAGAGGTAGTAGATAAATATGCCCCAGACATCATATGGTTTGATTCGTGGTTAGATAAAATACCAGAAGACTATTTGCAGCGAATGGTGGCTTATCAAGCCAATGCTGGAGAAAAGAAGAACCAAGAAACTTTGGTGGTTTACAAAAATAAAGACCTGCCACGAGAAGTGGCGGTGCTTGATATCGAACAAGGCGGTATGAAAGAAATGTCTCCTGATTATTGGATGACAGATATAACTATAAGTAATAATAGTTGGTCTTACGTGCAGAATCAAACCTATAAAAAATCATCCTTGATTATAAAAAATATGATTGATGTTTGGAGTAAAAAGGGGGTTGTTTTATTGAATATTTCTCCAACGGCTGATGGCGTAATTCCTGATGAACAAAGAGCGGTATTGGGAGATCTTGGAAGTTGGTTGTCAAAAAATGGAGAAGCTATTTATGGTACAAGGACTCATTCTATCTATGGTTATGGAAAAGCAGATATTAAAGATGGCAGCCATGGGGGTCAGTCTGCAACTATAAAATATTCAGCAGAAGACATCCGATTTACTAAATCGAAAGATGGAAAAAATATTTATGTTTTTTGTTTGGGCCAACCTAAGCAAGGTGAAAAAATAGGCATAAAGTATTTAGAGGGTAATGGAGAATCTCTAGTAATTAATAAAGTAAGTCTACTCGGAAGGGATGTGAAATTAGATTGGGAAATGAAGGATAGTGTTCTGAATATTCTTGCTCCGGATGTTGGTTATACTGATGAAATCGCGACAATATTTAAGGTGGAATTGGAATAAAGGCTGAGAATTGTAAAACTTAACCAGAAACAAAATTGAATAACATATGTATCAGAAATTACTATCATTTTGGACTGTATTGATAATTATTTTGTTTGCTTTCTCAAGCAATGGTGAGGACAATAAGCGGCCAAATGTCATTCTTATAATGGCTGATGATTTAGGACGAGAAGCTGTAGGGTGTTATGGAGGAACTTCTTATGAAACACCGGTAATGGACAGGCTTGCGGCTACCGGAGTTCAATTTGATCATGCCTATGCTTATCCTCTTTGCACTAACACAAGGGTTAGTTTGATGACTGGTAAGTACAATTTTAGAAATTGGAAAGCATTTGGGATTTTAGATCCGAATGAAAAGACATTCGGACACTTGATGAAAGATGAAGGGTATAAGACATGTATCGCTGGTAAGTGGCAATTACAGAGTTATGATCCTATAGGCTTTCCCGGCGCGGATTTGCGTCGCGACAAAGGGATGAAAGTAGAAAATGCTGGATTTGATGAATATAGTCTCTTCCATGTAAGGCATACAGAGGATAAAGGCAGTAGATATCCCGATCCTGTGATCTATCAAAATGGTCAATATTTAGAAAATACAAACGGTCAATACGGTCCAGATATATTTGTTGATTTTATCAAAGGGTTTATACAGACAAATAAGGACGACCCATTTTTTGTTTACTACCCAATGGCCTTGCCTCATGATCCGTTCGTTCCAACACCTTTAAGCAAGGAATGGAAGGACCCTTCATTGAGGCATAAAAAGAATAATAGATTCTTCAAAGACATGGTAGAATATGCGGATTATTCAATAGGTAAAATCATCAACCAATTAGAAGAACTCGGCTTACGAGAGAATACGTTAGTTATGGTATACAGTGACAATGGGACGCATCTGACCATTCGTTCAAACATGGGCAAAAAGGTTGTCCAAGGAGGAAAAGGGACTACTTTGGATGATGGAACTAGAGTTCCATTTATTGTAAATTGTCCTGGGATAGTGAAAAAAAGAAAGAGTAAAGAATTTGTCGGCCCAACTGATTTTATACCATTTATTTTTGATGCAATTGGCAGAAAATTACCAGATGATTTTGAGACGGATGGTCAAAGCTTCTGGGCTGATTTAAAGGGAGATAAAGGAGAAAGAAGAGATTGGGTTTACATGGACTATGATCCAAAACCAGGTTTTGGTAAAGATCATTTTGTACCCCAAAGATTTGTAAAAGGGGAACGATACAAATTGTATGACAATGGAAATTTTTATGATGTAGAAAATGATAGATTGGAAAAGAGTCCAATAAATCCTAATTCTTCTCGATTGAAAAAAACCAAGGAGTCTTATAAAAGTATTTTGGACTCACTTAGAAAGTATCCCATTATAGGAGAATTGAAGTCTGAAGATCCTCGTTTTCACGAAATCGTCTCAAAGAATTCTGAAATAGAAGTAATAGCTGAAGGGTTTACTTGGTGCGAAGGTCCGGTCTGGATCGAAAGTGAACAATGTCTATTATTTTCTGATGTTCCAGAAAACGTAATCTACAAATGGACAGAAATGGATGGCCTGAGCCTATTTTTAGAACGAACAGGATATTCTGATAGTAAAAAAAGAAAAGGAGGAAAAGGGAGTAATGGCTTGGCAATTGATGATGAAGGTAAGCTCTTTATTTGTAGACAAGGAGATCGAGAAATAGCGAAGTTAAGTAGTAGTTTGAGGGTGCCATTACCTGTTTTTGAAACAATTGCAACTTCGTATCAAGGTAAGAGGTTTAATAGCCCAAATGATTTAACGATTGATTCTAAAGGAAATATTTATTTTACAGACCCATCTTTCGGAAAGGGTAGTAGTACACTTCCAAAATCTGATATTGTAGATGTTAAAGGTGTTTACAGGTTGAATTTAGATGGAACAATTGACCTGTTGATAGAAGATTTATTAGAACCAAATGGTGTAGCTCTTTCTCCAAATGAAGATGTCTTGTATGTGGCTAATTCCACTCCTCCTGTCTGGAAGTCATATGATCTAAATTCAAGTGAATTGCCATTAAAAGGAAATGTATTTTTTGATGGTATGGACGTGTTGACAAAGAGCATCAGTCAACAAAGACCGGACGGAATGGATGTAAATCAAAATGGCGATATTTTCGCTACAGGACCAGATGGAATTCTCGTTTTTTCTAGCAAAGGTGAGCTTTTAGGTACTATTTACACTGGTAAGAAAACATCTAACTGCGTATTGAGCGATGATGAGATGACATTATATGCTACATGTGACGATTATGTATTACGAATTAAATTAAACCTGCCATGAGAATCATACAAAATCTGTTCCTTATTAAATTGAAAATATGGGTAGTGGTTGCTATGACATCACCCTTTATATTTTCATGTGAGAATAGCCAAAAGACCATTTCTAAAAAACCCAATATTGTTTGGATTACTTCTGAAGACAATTCAAAGCATTATATGAAGCTGTTTGATGAGAATGGAATTGAAACACCGAATATTGAAAAACTAGCGGATCAGGGCGTGAAATTCACACGTGCATTTTCGAATGCCGCAGTTTGTAGTGCGGCTCGTTCCACGCTCATTTCAGGGTGTTATGGGCCAAGAGTTGCTTCTCACTACCATAGAAAAATGGAAAAAGTGCCACTTCCAGTTGGATTGAAAATGTTCCCGTCTTATTTACGTGAAGCTGGATATTACACTACTAATAATTCGAAAGAGGATTACAATTTTATAAAAGATGAAGGAGCATGGGATGAGTCTTCAAAAAAAGCGCATTGGAACAATAGGAAAGAAGGACAGCCCTTTTTTCATGTATTTAATATAGGAACCACTCATGAAGGAAAACTTCATTTCTCAAAAGAACAAATGGACACTATTAAAACCAGTGTAAATCCTGATGCTGTCTTTGTTCAACCTAATCACCCGAATAGTGAAACATTTAGATATACAAATGCTAAGTACAGAGATTTGATCCAAAAAATGGATGAAGAAGTTGGAGCTGTTGTCTCCGAACTAGTAAAAGAAGATTTAATGGATGATACTTTTATATTCTATTATGGAGACCATGGTGGTGTATTGCCTGGAAGCAAAGGTTATCTGTACGAGACTGGATTGCATGTTCCTTTGGTTATTTACATTCCTGAGAATTTTCATAATATGACGGATTATCAAAGAGGTTCTAGTTCTAGTGCTTTTGTAAGTTTTGTCGATTTTGGTGCAACGGTTTTAAAATTAGTAGGTATTGATATACCCTCATTGATGGATGGTAAACCATTTCTAGGAACAGGTGCAGATCATGAAGAAATGAGAAAGTCTGATGAGACATTTAGTTATGCAGATCGATTTGATGAAAAGTATGACATGGTTAGGGCTTTGAGAAAAGGTAAATTCAAATACATAAGAAGTTATCAACCTTTCAATTATGATGGATTGAATAATAATTACCGTTATAAGCAATTGGCATATGGAGAATGGGAAGAATTATATAAAAAGGGAGAGCTGGATGCAATTCAAAGCACATTTTATGAAGAAAGAGCCCCTGAATTACTGTTTAATATAGAACAGGATCCTTTTGAGACAAATGACCTTTCTTCAAACCCGAAGTTCAAAGAAATACTGCTTGAATTGAGATCTGAACTGAATCAACAAGTCAAAAGTATGCCAGATCTATCATTTTATCCTGAACATTTTTTAGTAAGCAATGCATTTGAGAATCCAGTAGCCTTTGGCCAAACTCATGTTGCTGATATTAACCAGTATCTCGAGATCTCAAATTTGACGCTATTGCCTTTTGCAGAAGCAGATAAAAAAATCGAAGAAGCTTTAGATTCCAGTGACCCTTGGTCACGCTATTGGGGATTGATTGTTTGTACAACTTTTGGCCAAGAAGCAACTAAATTCTCACAGAGAATCCAAAAAATATTAAAGGTTGACGAAGAATTAATTAATAGAGTGAGAGCTTCTGAATTTTTAGCAATTATAAGTGCTAAGAATCCTACGGAATCTATGATTAGTTCATTGTATGAATCAACGGATGCTGTCGAATCTTTATTAATACTGAATTCTATGGCACTATTGGGGTCCCACAAATACGGATATTCATTCGATATTGATCTGGATAAGCTTAATGAAGTGGTTTTGGATAATAACCAAGTTCAAAGACGTCTTGAGTATTTGAGTAATTAAGTAGCAAATACTAATTGAGTGATTAATTATTCTGTATCTATTAATTAGCCTCAGAAGGTATTTATTGGATCCAATGAGCAGTTTTAGGTATGATACATTAAAATGCCCCCTCAATTTATCAGAATTTAGCCCCAGTCTCATGAGATGACCCTGCATTCATAAAGATTAAGCGACCCTCTCAGATAGTCATGATTTATAGCTTGCATTAACTAGAACTATCAAATGAATGCTATGAGAGAAAGAGTGAAAATTACAGATCTCGCTAAAGAATTGGGTGTGTCAACTACGACCATCTCAAGAGCTTTGAGCAACGAAGGTAGAATTGGAGCGAAAACAAAAGCATCAGTTTTAGAGCTCGCCAAAAAATGGGGGTATAAACCGAATCCTTTTGCAGTCAATTTATTAAAGAAAAAATCCAAAATGATTGGGTTGATTGTTCCAGAGTTTACCCATCATTATTTTGCTCGAGTTCTCAATGGAGTCAATAAAGTGGTAAATGATAATGGATATCAATTAATAATCAATATTCATCAAGGTAGTAGGAAAAAAGAAGAAGAATGTATTAACCTTCTTAGTGGTATGCGAGTAGATGGGATCATCGCTTCATACGCTAGAGAGACTGCCAATTTTGATCATTATTTAGATGCTTTTGAAGATAATGTACCACTCGTATTTGTTGATAGGATGTGTGAAGACTTAGATACTTCATATGTTATTAGCGATGATTTTGATGGTTGTATTCAAAGTATAAATCAACTCGTAAAATCGGGTTCAAAGAAAATAGCACACATTGCAGGTCCTGAAAACCTTTCTACCAGCTTTACTAGATTAATGGGGTATAAGGAAGGTTTAAAGATTAATCATTTGGAAGAAAATGAAAATTTAATTTTATCATCTGATGATCCGAGTTGGAAACTAAAATTAGAAAAGCTGATTGACGAAAATGAAGTTGATGGTGTTTTGGCTTATACTGATTATGTAGCTTTTGATATAACTCAAATGATGCTAAATGCTGGCAAGAGAGTCCCTGAAGATTTGGCAATCATCGGTTTTGCAGATGAGCCAATTGCACAACACATGACTCCTAAACTATCGACTATACAACAACCGGCAGAGTTGATGGGTGCCAGAGCGGCTGAAATACTCATGTGGCATATTGAAAATCCAGATTCCGCGAAAGTTTTCTGTGAATCACTGCCTACTGAATTAATCAACAGAGAGACAACGGTAAAGAAAAAACCAGTAAGAAAATTACAGAGTTCTATGAAGCTTTTGGCGAGTTGAATGTAAAAAAAGAATTAAGAGAACTGTTTTGAGGAAAGTAACTACAAAAACGTATTGGAGAAGAATTGTATTTTGTTAGAGTTTAATTCTAAAGCCGAATTGGATTCCATTGAATCCGATTTGGTTTTTTAGACCACAAAACGACGCTAATAAGAATTTTTAATTGCTTCTTCAACCTTTAAAAAGGTCTTTGTTCTTCTACATAAAATACTAAAGAGAGATTCTGTGCTGAAAGGTACAATCAATTGAAAATAAGATAATTGACAAACAAAATTAAGTAAAATGTGTTCTGCGAAATTATGTAAATAAGGAAGAATCGGAGCTGAGAATTTACGTGAATTTACTTGCGCATACGTTTGCACACATGACAAAAAAATGCTTGTCATATATTTAAAAAATGTTTCTAAAAGTGTTTTTCAAGTGATTGTTTATAAAAGGAAAACATTGAAGCAAAACTAGATAGAATGAATCAGTCAGCAATGGCTGAAAATGTCGAACTAAAATGAGATAAGAGTTAATGAAAATCATGAAAAAAAGAAAACAGTAATTATAATTTGAACCCTTCGAGATGTATCTGATATGCGACATTTCGTTGTAAAAAATTCAAGCAAATCATAAACGTAAACTATTAACTATATGCAACTTAAAATTTTTACAAAATTATTGAAAAGGCTTACTGTTGTTACTAAAAAGCTATTTTATATAGCAGTGATCAATTGCACCGCAATGGGCGTATTGGTTGCTAACGATGGTAAAGGAGAGGGCAAGTCAGCTGATGAGGCCCAAAATGTATCTGTCAATGAGAATATTGATTCTCAAACATTGGCGGATATTTCTGTTACTGGGAAAATCACTGATGAAAAAGGAGATGGATTACCAGGAGCTTCTGTAATTGTCAAAGGAACATCTACAGGAACTGTAAGTGACATTGATGGGAATTTCACATTAAATGCACCTGACGATGGAACCCTTATTATTTCTTTCATTGGCTATGCAACACAAGAAATAGCGGTTTCGGGTCGAAGTTCTATTGACGTGGGTCTAGAACTAGATGCTGAGCAACTTGAGGAGGTTGTAGTACTTGGTTATGGAACTCAAAAGAAGAGCGATGTAACAGGAGCGGTAAGTGTTGTTAGTGGTGATGAAATAGGTAAATATGCTGTTGCTAACGCTACACAAGCAATTCAAGGTAGAATGGCTGGTGTGCGTGTGGAAAGCAATGGAGGAGCACCAGGAGCTGGTACCTTGGTTACTATTCGTGGATCGGGTACTATGTCAGAAAGACAACCATTGTATGTTATTGATGGGATGCTTGCTGGGAATATGAATAGCTTGAATCCAAATGATATTGAGTCTGTTTCTGTACTAAAAGATGCATCTGCAACGGCTATTTATGGTTCTCGTGCTGCGAATGGTGTAGTTGTGGTTACTACTAAAAAAGGTAAGGCTGGAGCTATTACTGTAGATTTCGAGGCGAGCTATGGTGTTACTAAAGTAGTTAACACAATTGATTGGGCCAACAATGAACAATATGCAGAAATTGTACGTCAAGGTATCGATAATGACAATGAAAGATACTTGTATTTAGGAGGAGACCCTGCTGGAGTTACTGCTTACCCTGAAGATGTAAGTACAATGTATGATCCAAATATTAATAGTGATATCCAAGATGCAACTTTAAGAGATGGAATGATTTCTCAACAGAATCTTCGAATTGCAGGTGGTGGTGAAAACTCAACTATTAGCTTTTCAGCCGGTCATTTGAAGGAAGAAGGTGTAGTTGCGGAATCAGCATTTGAAAGATACAATCTAAGATTGAATTCTACTTTTACTAAAGGTAAATTTGATTTTCAAACGTCTCTTGGATTAACAAGAACTATTTCAGATCCAAATACTTATTTTAATAAAGAAAGAGATATAACTCCTACCATTCCAATCTATGACTCTGAAGGAAACTTCACAGCGCTTAGAGAAGATGGGGCTACTACTTTCGCTAATGTTGGTAACTCACTAGGGGTAGCAACACTTGAAGATAGAACAAATACGAGAAATGCTGTAATTGGAAATGTTATAGGTGCGTTTGAAATAGTTGAAGGTTTGACTTATCGATTAAACTTAGGTTTGACTTGGTACCAACAACATAATTTTAAATATACGCCTGAATATTTTTTCAGTTCTGCATCAACCAATGGCTTCACTGATTTTGATCGTTTAGATGAACGTAATGATTGGGGACATTCAGGTTTGATGGAGCATACATTGAACTACAAAAAATCTTTTGGAGATCATAATTTTGACGTATTGGCTGGATACAGTTCTCAGCAAACCAATGATCGAAGATTAGGAGTCCAGGTAAATACTTTCCCTAATAGCGATATCAGAAATGCATCTCAGGGAGAAGTTAGAGAAGCAACACCATCATATAATAACACTACTGGTCTTATCTCTTACTTCGGTAGATTGAATTATAATTTTGGAGATCGTTATTTATTAACAGCTACGATTAGAAGAGATGGTTCCTCATTATTTAGAGAAGACTTAAGGTGGGGTACATTCCCTTCTTTCGCAGTTGGCTGGAATATCAGTAATGAAGGTTTCATGGATGGTGTTTCTTTCATCAGTGATTTGAAGCTTAGAGCTAGTTATGGTGAAATGGGATCAAATAATGCAAACGCCTATGTGGGTGATGCTGAGATCAATGTAAATAGTTCTTACCCGTTGGGATTAGGTTTTCAAGAAAGAGAGCCAGGTATTTCGATTACTAAAGCAGTAAATGAAAACCTTCAATGGGAAACAACAGTAATTTCTGATATTGGCGTTGAATTTGGACTTCTTGATAACAAATTGAGAATTACCATGGATTATTTTGATAAGCAGTCTAATGATGTAATAGCACCATATACACCTCCACCATGGCAAGGAAGAAGTGGTACTGCTAATTTTAACATGGCAAGTATTTCAAATAAAGGGTTTGAATTTTCTGCAACTTATGGAACAAGCATAGGTGACCTTAAATTGAATGTAGGTGGTAACTTTACTATCTTAGATAATGAAGTGACTGAAATTGGATTTTCAGGACCAATCGTTGGAGGTGGGTACACATCTAACGGTAGATCAGCATCTTTATCTGACGTAGGTCAGCCTATTGCTGCATTTTATGGATTACACGTCATTGGGGTTTATCAATCATACCAAGAAGCCATTGATGATGGAAGATATTCTTTGACTGATCCTGATGATCCTAATAGTGTAAGAATTCCTACAGCAGGACCTGGAGATTTGAGATTCGAAGATTTGGATGGTGTTCCTGGTATTAGTGATGATGATATGCAGTATTTGGGAAGCCCGATTCCAACTTTGGAATATGGTATCAACATTAATGCAGAATACAAAGGATTTGATTTGACATTGTTCTTTAACGGAGTGTCTGGAAACAAAATATTGAATGGTAACACATACAGAGCTTGGTTCGAGGATGACAATAACATGTATGCTTTAATGCAAAATGCATGGACAACTGAAAATCCAAGTACGACTGTACCACGAGTAACTTTCCAGGATTTGGGAGGAAATGGAACTAGAAACTCAGATTTTATGTTAGAAAGTGGTGCTTACTTCAGATTGAGAAATATTATGATTGGTTATACTTTACCGTCATCAATTACTGAGAAGATTAAGTTGTCTCGAGTTAGATTCTATGGATCTGCTCAGAATCTATTCACGATTACTGATTATACAGGATATTATCCTGAAGTGGGTCAAGGATCAAGAGATAGAGGGTCAAACCAAAACATCTTTAATGCTGGAGTGGACGAAAATGCATACCCGATGAGTAAAAACTTTATCATGGGTGTCCAGATTAGTTTCTAATTAAATGTCATATAAAAACACAAAAAAATGAAGATCGTAAAATTTTATAAAACATTATTTGCAATGCTCGTGTTGGTTTTTATGACCATTACAGCTTGTAATGAAGATGATTTGTTGGAACAAGCAAATCCTAATGCATTGGCTCCTTCGAACTTTTGGAGAAATGCAGATGACGCAAAACAAGGATTAATGGGTGCTTATGCAGCATTCACTGATATTTGGTATTATACAAGATTCGAAATTTTCTTATCTGATTACAGAGATGACCTTGTAAATGGGTATAATCTTTCAGAAAGAACTGCTGCTGGTAACTTTAATGCCGATCCTGCTAGTAATGGTGCCAAGTGGGTTTGGTCTGCGATGTATAAAGGTATTTCGAGAGCGAACGAGGTAATTGCTAATTTACCTGATATAGAAATGGATGATACAGTTAGGGACAACATGATGGGTGAGGCCCTTTTCATTCGTGCATTCAACTATTTCAATTTGGTAAATTATTGGCAAAATGTGCCTTTAATTTTAATACCTAGTGGTCAAGTAGAAAACGCAAGACAAGTGCCACAGGCGGACCCAAATGATGTGTATGCTCAAATCATAGTAGATTTGGAAGCTGCCGAAGACTTATTGCCTTCTGCGCAGTGGCCTGAAGCAGACTTAGGACGTATTAGACGTATGGCTGCTACTGCCATGCTCGGTAAAACTCATTTATACATGGAGAATTGGTCTGCAGCAAAAGGGAAATTTGATGAGGTCATAGCATCTCCTTTGTATGGTTTGATGCCAGATTATAGAGATAATTTTAGAGAAGCTACTGAGAATAATATGGAGTCTTTATTTGAAGTGCAGTTTAAAAATCAAGATGATGGAAACGGTGGTTGGTGTGCTGATTGTGCAAACCACGGTGCTGGTGCAGCATATCACCAGGATTTGAGTACTGGACCTCACAGTGGGCAAGATGGTATAAGAATTAATCAATGGGCATTGGACTTGTTTTTGGATGAGTCAACCATCAATGGTGAAACTGACCCAAGAGCATGGTCAACTTTGATATGGAATGTCGCTGCTACTCCTACTACACCATCTACTACCACAACTTACCAAGGAGCTGTTTTAGGTGAAGAGTATTACGTAGGACAGACTCATGAAGAAGCATGGGGAGTGGGTGATACTAGAGTTTTCCCTACAAAGCACTTAGATTTTGAACAAGGATATACTTCATCAAGTGCTGGTGGATGGCATAGATCAGGTAACAATCTGAGAGTACTAAGACTTGCGGATGTTTATTTGATGTTGGCTGAGGCTGAATTTCAGCTCGGAGGATCATCTGCTGCCGCTTTAGCTGCAATCAATGCAGTAAGAGCTAGAGCGGATATGCCAGCACACACAACTATAACAATGGAAGACATCAAAGACGAAAGAATCAAAGAATTGTCTTTTGAAAGAACTCGTTATTATGATTTGTTGAGATGGGGTCAAGTAAAAGAAAGAATTGTTGATACTCCTGGCATCAAAAGTGAAAGTGGTGGAGTTGCCGCTTATCAAGCTGGAAGAGAATACATAGCTATTCCTTTGGATGAAATGAATAACAGTGATGTATTTGTTCAAAATCCAGGATGGGAATTATAAAATAGTGTAATTAGTATTTAATTTAAAGCTGTTACAGACTAGATTTGAGAGTCTGTAACAGCTTTTTTTATATCAGAAATTGAGCAAATATTTATTCATATTACTTATCAGTTGGTTGTCAATAAGTTCTGCTTGTGAACAGTTTGATAATGTAAAAAACAAAGGAAAGTTCGATAAGATTGACACGGAACGATCTGGAATTTCGTTTGAAAATTCCATCATCGAAAATGATACTTTAAACTATTATACTTTTCCATACCTATACATGGGAGGAGGTGTTGCCGTTGGTGATATCAATAATGACGGTTTGCAAGATGTGTTTTTTACAGGAAACCTAACTTCCAATAAACTTTATTTGAATCAAGGAGATTTTAAATTTCTTGATATAAGTCAGCCTTCTGGTATTGAAGGAGATGACCGTTGGTATACGGGAGCATCGATGGTTGATATCAACAATGATGGATGGCTTGATATTTATCTTTGTGTATCTGGTATTTATCAAACCACAAAAAATGAACTATACATCAATAATAAGGACAACACTTTTACAGAAAGTGCTGAATCGTATGGCTTAGCAGATGAAACAGCCTCTATCCAAGCTACCTATCTAGATTATAATGGCGACGGACTTTTAGATGTTTTTGTTGCCAATTACCCACAAATCCCAGTAAGTCAAAGCAATCAATTCTACTATAATGTCATGCAAGAAAATCGATTGGATAATTCTGCACATCTGTATCGAAATAATGGAGATAGAACTTTCACGGATGTTACTTCTGATGCTGGAGTTAAAAATTTCGGATTGACCCTAGGTGTTGTCTCATCAGATTTTAACAATGATAATTTAACCGATATCTATCTCTCGAATGATTTTGCGATTCCGGACTATCTCTATTTGAATAATGGAGATGGGACATTTAAAGAAGTATTGAAAGAATCAGTCGGTCACACGGCTATTTTTGGAATGGGATTCGATGCAGCAGATTTCAATAACGATGGTTTCTTAGATTTAGCACAAATGGATATGACTCCTTCAGACCATTTCAGATCTAAAACCAACATGGCTAGTATGAGCCCATCGAGTTTTTATCAAAGTGTTGAACTAGGTTTTCATTATCAATACATGCAAAATACTCTTCAGTTGAATAATGGGTCAGACATTAACGGTATTCCTCAATTTAGCGATATAGCAAGAATGACTGGTTTTGCTACAACAGATTGGAGTTGGGGACCACTTTTTGCTGATTTTGACAATGACGGTCAAAAAGACATTGTCGTAACCAATGGTTTATTACGTGATGTAAATAACAATGATGTGCTTCAGGAATTTGACAAGGCTGCGTTTTTTAAATCAGTTAAGGACTATACTAAGTTACCTAGTACACCTTTGAGCAATTATTTATTTAGAAATGAAGGTGACTTGGCTTTTTCGAAAAAAACAGAAGATTGGGGATTACAAGAGAAAGGTTTTTCAAATGGTGTATCATATGCTGATTTGGACAATGACGGGAGTCTTGATTTAATCATCAATAATGTAAATGCTCCTGCTTCTATCTATAAAAATTCCATTTCTTCATCAAATAGATTCATTACAGTCGAACTCATAGGACCTGCTAAAAATCCATTTGGTATTGGTGCGAAAACTATTGTCACTTCTGAGGATAAAAAACAGTACATAGAAAGCACGATGTCTCGAGGTTTTCAGTCATCGGTTGAACCACTGATCCATTTTGGATTAGGTGAAGCCAAAATAGTTGATGAAATAAAAGTTGAATGGCCCGATGGTCGAATAAGTGTTTTGAAGGATGTAAGTAGTAATTCAAAGTACAAAATTGCTCATGAAAAAAGCATAGAAGTAATAAAGGAAATTGAGGGAAGTGTAAAAAGGCCTTTTAATAAAGATGAAAACTCAGGCATAACATTCCGCCACAAGGAAGATGATTACAATGATTTTGCTAATGAGCCACTTTTGCCACACAAAAATTCAAATTTGGGGTCTGATGCTTCTACAGGAGATATTAATGGAAATGGGTTGAAAGATATTTTCATAGGTAATGCGAAAGGTTCTGAGGCCAAAATGTTTGTACAAGAAAGTGCTAATAAATTCATGGAAATGCCAGGTCCATGGGAAGACTATTCTGATTTAGAGAACGTTGGATCCTCACTTACTGATTTCGATGGAGATGGCGATCTTGATTTGTTAGTAGCGTATGGTAGCAACAATCCTTCATTAAATAAAAGCAATTTTCAACCCGGTTTATTTATAAATAATGGTGGTGTTTTTAGGAAAGTGGAATTGCCGGAAATAGCCATAAGTGGTAAGGTAATATTGCCGATGGATTTTGATGAGGATGGTGATATGGATGTTTTTTTAGGAGCAAGAATTCGGCCAGGACAGTATCCATTTCCACCAACAAGTATCATGCTTGAAAATTTGGGAGGTGAGAACGATTTTTTGAAATTTAAGAAATTAGGCGTTGAAGAGATGTCTGAATTATCAGAAATTGGGATGGTCACGTCAGCTATTTGGGAGGACATAGATGGAGATAATTCTAATGAATTAGTGTTAACTGGTGAATGGTTGGGAATTGAAGTATTTCAATTTATTGACGGAATAGCAAAAAATAAAACTGCGGACTATGGTTTAGTTTCCGATGTTGGCTGGTGGAGGTCTTTAATGACTGTTGATGTCGATCAAGATGGTGATCTAGACTTAGTGGCAGGAAATCTGGGCTTAAACTATAAATATAGAGCAAGCCGAGAGCATCCATTCTCAGTTTATGCATCAGATTTTGATGAAAATGGCAGATCCGATATTGTCCTTAGCTACGAAAAGAAAGGAAAGAATTTACCATTACGAGGACGAGAATGTTCTTCAGAACAAGTACCTGCTATTGCAAAAAGATTTGAAACTTATGAGTCTTTTGCAAAAGCTTCATTGGAAGATATTTATGGTGATAATATGCTTGAAAATGCATTGCACTATGAAGCAACATCATTTGAACATACTTGGTTTGAAAATATGAATGGAAAATTCATGCCGCATTCTTTACCGGCTTTGTCTCAGATTTCCTCAATTGAAACCATGGTGTCATTCGACTATAATGGGGATCAATATCCAGACCTTCTTATTGCCGGTAATTTGCATCAAGCGGAAGTGGAAACTACAAGAAATGATGCAAGTATAGGACTAGTTCTAAAAGGGACGAATTTGGGATTTGTAGCAGTTCCACCAATTAAATCAGGCCTAATGGTCCGGGGAGAGGTTAGATCTATCAAAAAGCTGAGCAATGAAAGTTTTTTATTTGTTCTAAATGATCAGCAAGTACAAATATGGGACTTCTCTCAATCAAAGGAACTATCAAGATGACAGACTGGTCAATTCATCATAAGAAGTTGATATTCTTGATTGGGTTCGTCATAGTTTGCTTTTCTAGTTGTGAAAAGCCGTTTGATGAAGAAGGGTTCAATGATTTTTCTAAAGATCAATTGAATGTATGGAATAAGGTTGTTACTGATATTATGGTTCATGATATCTTTTCTCCTCCTGTTGCAAGCAGAATTTATGCTTACCCAAATATTGCAGCCTACGAAATTTTAGCCCTTGAAAGTGAATCGCATCCTGCTTTATCTTCAAAAATCCAGCACCAAAAAGATATTCCTAAACCCAAACAGCAAAGTGAATATAATGCTTCGATCGCATCGGTGATAGCCTATTCTATGGTGGCCGAGCAACTGGTTTACAGTTTCGAAGTTATACAAGAAATGAGAAGTGTCTATTTAGAAAAGGTGCGTTCTTTTGGTATATCAGAGCGTGTGATAAAAAATTCTGTGGATCATGGTGTAGAAGTTGCTGATCAGATATTAGAATGGGCTAATTCAGATGGATATAGAGAAAGAAATGTTAATTCTCAAATAATTAAAGATGTTGGTGAAGGAACGTGGACACCAACTCCACCCGATTTTATTGAACCCATTGAGCCAAATTGGAACACGTTAAGAACATTCATAATTGATTCAGCTTCACAATTTCAACCAGGAGAACCAACCGAGTTTGATAAGAAACCTTCTTCACTATTTTATAAAGAATGTATGGAGGTTTATGAAGCCGTGAGAAATGCCGATAACGAAAAGATTGAAATTGCACAGTTTTGGGATTGTAATCCGAATGCATCAAACCATAGTGGTCATGTCATGAAATTTGTTCAAAAAATTTCACCTGGCGCACATTGGGTATTAATTGCATCGCAAATCTCCAGAGAAAAAAACCTTAGTTTAATAGAAAGAGCGAAGGTTTTTAGTCATTTATCAATTGCATTAGCGGATGGATTTATTAGTTGTTGGAGTGAAAAGTATAGGACGGTTGTGATTAGGCCTGAGACTTATATTAACAGATACATTGATAAAGATTGGCAACCTATATTACAAACACCACCATTTCCTGAATATACAAGCGGTCATAGCGTAGCATCTGGTGCCGCAGCTAAAATCCTAACAGCGATGCTAGGAGAAAATGTAAGCTTTAATGATTCAACGGAATTAGATTTTGGACTACCAGTAAGATCATTCACTTCATTCAACCAAGCGGCCGATGAGGCTGCAATTAGTAGATTGTATGGAGGAATACATTATATGCCGGCCATAACTAATGGCGTGGAACAAGGTAGATTATTGGGTGATTTTGTTTCTGCACGCCTGTTGAAATAATAATTCTGGACATAGCGATCATAATTGACCCTTTTGCGCAAAGGGTTTATTCTTTTAATATAGAGTCTGTGGCATAATTTACGTTATGCATATATTGAAATACTTCTCTCTCATAATTGTTATTATTATTACAAGCACTTTAAAAAGCTATTCTAAAGACTACAATGTTCTTGAGTATGGTGCAAAAGCTGATGGCGTATCGATTGATACTAAAGCTGTACAGAAAGCAATTGATGCTTGTGCTTCAGGAGGAGGAGGAAAAGTAATAATTCCTTCAGGCAAAGTAGTGGTAATAGGAACCATTTATCTCAAAGATTTTGTGAATCTTCATGTTGAAATTGGAAGCGTTCTTATGGGTAGTTCTAATATATCTGAATATGCGGATGATACACATAAGAACATGTATAAGAATGAGCCACATATGGACAAGTGTCTAATTTTTGCTCAGAATGCTAAATCTTTTGCCATTACTGGATTAGGTACAATTGACGGAAACGGTTATTTTAAAAATTTTACAAGTAAAACTGGCCGTCCGATGATGATGCGTTTTCTGAATTGTCAGGATATACATATGCAAGACATTACGTTGATCAATCCAGCCGCTTGGACAACTGCCTGGATCAATTGTGATGAGATTGTGGTGGACGGCATCCGTATTCACAGTCGGGCCAATAATAATGGAGATGGGTTAGATTTTGATGGATGTACAAATGTCAGAGTGTCAAATTCCTCTTTCGATACCAGCGATGATTCTATTTGCCTACAGGCATCTTCACCTGAAAGATCATGTAAAAACATAGTGATAACCAACTGCACTTTTGAAAGTAAATGGGCTGGAATGAGAATAGGGTTGTTATCTAGAGGAGATTTCGAATCGGTAACGGTCTCTAATTGTACGTTTAGTAATATTGATGACTCAGGGTTGAAAATTCAAATGAACGAAGGTGGAACCATGAAAAACATGGTTTTTTCCAATTTGACTATGAAGAACGTTCCACGTCCCATTTTCATGACATTTGCTCACCAAAAAGCATGTGTTGATGCACCGGAGGAAATGTATCCAATGGCATCAATGCAAAATTTTACATTTAGCAACATCATCGCTGATAATCGTGATTTGGATAAGAATTCGGCGATATTCATCACTGGGATGCCTGATCATGACATAGAAAATGTAATTTTTAGAGATATTCAATTCTTTACTTCAGGCGGTGGAACGAAAGAGGATGCTAATAAAAAGATTCTAAAAGAGTATACTTTGGAAGTACTCGATGGTTGGTGGCCTGAATTCCATTTGGTTGGGACATTGCCAGCACATGGTATTTATGCTAGACACATCAATGGCCTATTTATAGATAATGTTCAATTAAATCCATTGAATGAAGAACAAAGGCCAGCTGTGGTTTTAGACGATGTTAAAAACTCGAATATTTCAAACATCTATTCTAACAACATAAAAGTAGAAGAATCAGCAATTATTAGAAAGTAACATTTTAACCAACCTTGTTATGAAAAAACTCCTTTTATTATGCTCCATTTTATTCTTGAGTCTTCAAGTCTTAGGGCAAAATATGGGACGAAATGCTAAAAAGCATCGGCTCATAATTCTAGCAGATATGGGTAATGAACCTGATGAAATGCAACAAATGATCCATATGATTACCTGTGCAAATGAATTTGACATAGAAGGGTTAATTGCAGTAACCGGTAAATACATTAGACCGGGTTCTAAACTTGGTGAGTATAATTGGGTCACACATCCTGAATTGTTTATGGAGATCATTGAGGCTTATGCTAAGGATCTCAAAAATCTTAAAAAACATGCTGAGGGTTGGCCTGATCCTGAATATTTACGCAATGTAGTGGCTGCAGGCCAGAAAGAATATGGAATTGAAGACGTAAAGGAGGGTAATAGCAGTGAAGGATCTGAATTGATAATTAAAGCTGTAAGTAATGATGACCCACGCCCAGTATGGGTGGTCGTCAATGCTGGATCCAATACTTTAGCTCAGGCCATCGTTGATTTTGAAAAAGACCATAGCAAAAAAGAGGTTGATCAATTCATCAATAAATTAAGGGTATTTGAGAATGGAGCGCAGGATAATGCAGGTGCCTGGATCTGTCATAACTACCCTAAAATTCATTGGATTCGTAGTAATTATCAGACCTATGCCTATGGCGGACCTGGTGGAACAAATGGAAATATGATGGAAAATTTAGGTCCAAACTACTGGGGTTCGAACGAAAATTCCACTGCAGGCCAATTGGAATGGCTGAAAAAGAATGTAATGGAGGGTCATGGTGCATTAGGAAAAATATACCCAGAAAGGAGATTCCATTTTTGGAAAGATGGGACATTGGGATTCATGGAAGGGGGAGGAACAATTCCATGGATGGGTTTAGTCAATAAAGGACTTTTTGATATAAATCAGCCTTCTTGGGGAGGTTGGGGTGGCCGATTTAGTCTGAATAAGGTCCCGGATTTTTGGTCAAGACATAAAGACATTAAAGCAGATGAACAGAATGTTGCACCTTTTTATACTTACAGGGAAGTAAGTGATCATTGGACAGATCCTCAGGATGAATCACAATACAATAACAATTATGTACCTGTTTGGCGTTGGAGGGAAGCGATGTACAATGATCAAATTGCAAGAATGGATTGGTGTGTAAAACCATATGACAAGGCAAACCATCATCCAATTGCCAGTTTCAATGAAGATAAATCTGATGAAATAATTAGATTAAATATGAGTGCAGGGGAAGTTTTAAGCTTGGATGCATCTTCTTCAATAGATCCGGATAATGATGAACTTACATATTCATGGTGGATTTATGAAGAAGCAGGAACATATGCCGGAAAGATTAAAATTGATGAGCCAAATGATAAAAAGACACAATTGACCATACCTACTGGTGCAGGAGGAAAGCAGATTCATTTAATACTGGAAGTAAAAGATGAAAATCCGATTGTAGCTCTTTTTGATTATAAGAGAATTGTTATTGACGTGAATGAAATGCCAGTCAAGCACGAGTCAACACAAGTGCGGTAATTATAGTTTTCGATCTCTATTGTCAATTAATGCTGCATAAAGGTATATATAGTAGAGGTGTCACGTCTTGACAACCGGTAAATTTGATTATAAAAAACAAGTCTAATAATTATCAGAAAGGAGAGCAGCTTCGTGCTTGTTGATATTAAAAATAGAAATTATGATGATTGCTAAAACTATTTTGACTGCTTTGTTATTGATCGCATCAAGTCATCTTTTTGCTCAATCCTGGGGTTTTGAAAACAATCGTATTGCGGTCAGCTTTGATGGAAACAGTGCACCAGATAACGCATACAAATGGCCAACAGGAGATCCTGATGATTGGGGAGCCTTAGCTGCTTCTTGTGCTATAGTAGCCAAACTGGGATTGCAAGAAAAATTGGTCCATTGTTCCTATAATAATTTCATTGATGCGCCAGCTGGGCCGGATGATGAAAATCAATTGAAAATAAGTGCTGATGGAGCCATTAAGTATTGGGGGTTTGATCCTTCAATTTTTTTTGACGTGACAACTAAACTAGAAGAATCAAGAAGTCATCTTGCGGCAGAAATGGGTATATCAACTGCTGATGATCCTTTGTATTTTATGCATGCGGGACTCTCAGAATTTATCTATCAGGTAGTAGAAGAAGTAATAACCAATGGAAATATTGAGTCCTTGAGGCATGTTTATGTTTTATCTCATTCAAAGTTTAATGAAAACGAAGTCCGTAGGGACTATCATAGAAATTGGGCAAATATTCAGGAACTATGTGGCAACCGTTTAAACTATAAAAAAATTAAAGACCAAAATGATAAGGAAAACCCCGACAACCTATGGCATTCAAAAGAAGACTTTTCTGTTTGGTATTGGATGAGAGATCATTCAGACCCTAGCGTGAGGTGGATGTACACTCGAGTGGAAGCACACAGAGTTGGACATGCGGATATTTCGGATTGTGGTATGTTCTATTATTTGTTGACCGGTGACGACAATGGCAGTCCTTCCAAATTTCAAGAATTCATTGGTGAAAGTGTGCTTAGTAGTGGAAGTAAACCTTTAAAAAAGTAGTATGAAAAAATTAGTTTATCTCTTTGTTGCTGTTCTTATTTCCAATTTAGAATCTAGTGCACTTACGGTCGCAAAGATCTTTAATGATCATGCCATTATTCAACGAGATGTTTATGTCCCTGTCTGGGGATGGACGGATCCAGGTGAAAGGATTACTTTGACTTTTATGAAAAAATCTTATCGCACTAAAGCAGATGCAGAGGGCCGTTGGGAAGTCAGCATTTCACCCACAAAATATGGAGGTCCTTATCAAATAGCAATTTCAGATAAGAATGAAAAAATAGAATTCAAAGATATTTATGTAGGAGATGTATGGATATGCTCTGGTCAGTCCAATATGGAATTTCACTTGTCAGGTACATTGGATGGAGAAGAGGAAATCAAGAATGCAGATGATCTTTTAATTCGTCAATTTAGAATTCCACAGTCTTCTGCAGATTTTCCGGCCGATGATCTAGCGGATGGAACATGGAAAGTTGGAAGCCCTGAGTATGTTGCTAGTTTTAGCGCAGTGGGATATTATTTTGCTAAATACGTTAGGGAGGAATTTCCAGATGTACCTATTGGTCTGATCAATAATTCCTGGGGAGGGTCAAAAATAGAACCATTTATGCGAGCCAAGTCCTTTGGGAAAAACCAAAATGAAATCAACAAGGAAATTGACACTAAACTTCAGGCAATTCGGCTTAAATCATTGGAAATGTTGAATTACTTGGATGAAGTTCCTGAAGTTGACAAGGGAATGTTTGATGGTGATCCTGTTTGGGCCAACAATGATCTCGATGATTCAGACTGGTTTAAAATGGAATTGCCAAGTGCATGGGAAAAGGCTGGATTACCAAACTTAGATGGCATAGTGTGGTTCCGTAAATCTTTTAATGTAATAGACTTAGTGAAGGGAGATTCTTCTTTGTTGTCAATAGGAAGGATTGATGATGAAGCAGAAATCTGGGTTAACGGTAATCGCATAGATAACTTGTTCAATCGATCATATCAATGGAGTGATCTTCGAGAATATAAGCTAAGTAATGAATTATTTCTTAAAGGAAAAAATGTCGTAACTGTGAGAGTGACAGATACTGGAGGAGGAGGAGGAATGGGTGGAAACGTGGGAGAATTGTATGTCCAGTCTAGTGCTGAAAGAATTGATTTATCTGGAACGTGGAATTATAAAATAGGTAAAGCTTTTTTAAATTTTCTCTACGGACCAAGACAAATGCCCACAACTATTTACAACAAAATGGTTCATCCGGTTTCTGATTATAAAATCAAAGGATTTTTATGGTATCAGGGCGAATCTAACACGGGCTCTATCACAGAAGCACAAAATTATGAAAACTTATTCAAGACGATGATCGAACAATGGAGGTCAGATTGGGGCGATGATAATTTGCCTTTCTATTTTGTTCAGTTAGCTTCTTTTTTATCTGAAGTTGAGGTGCCAACAGATCACTCTTGGGCCCATTTGCGACAATCACAATTTAAAGCTTTGGAGCTAGCTAATACCGGAATGGCTAGTGCATTGGACATAGGTGAGGCAAATGATATTCATCCTCGCAATAAGCAGGAGGTGGGAAGAAGATTGTCTTTGATGGCACTTAATGGCACTTATGGAAAATCAGAAATCAGATATAAAAACCCTTCATACAAGAGCCATGAAATCAAAGGGGAAAAGGTTCTGGTTAAGTTTCAAGATGTTGGAAATGGACTCAAGGTCGATAATAAATATGGGTACATCAATGGTTTTGCAATTGCTGGGTCAGATGGAAAATATCGTTGGGCCAAAGCCAAGATCGTTGATGGCGCAGTGAGTGTTTGGCACCCTGATATTAAGAATCCAGTAGGAATCCAATACGGTTGGGTCGCGAATGCACTTGACGCTAATCTGTTTTCTAATGATAATTTACCAGTTGTTCCTTTTAAAATCGATAACAAATAGAGCGATGAAGGAACCTCAAAACAGAAGATCATTCATTAAAAAAACTGCACTAGGACTGGGCGCACTTACTTCAGGTGTTTCCTTAGTCAAGGGCAATGATTTAACGTCAGTGAAGCAATTGGATAGAAAGATGGGTGTGGCGCTGGTTGGGTTGGGATACTATGCCTCCAAAGAATTAGGTCCTGCTTTGTTAGAAACCAAGAATTGTTATCTCGCCGGTATAGTGACAGGGACGAAGGAGAAAGAACAAGAGTGGAGTGAAAAGTATGATATTCCTCAAAAGAACATTTACAACTATGATAATTTTGATGAAATAGCTAAAAACAAAGACATTGATATTGTTTATATAGTCTTGCCAAATTCCATGCATGCGGAATTTACTATTCGAGCAGCAAAGGCAAAAAAGCATGTGATCTGCGAAAAACCAATGGCCATTTCAGTTGATGAGTGTCAGCGAATGATAGATGCATGCAGCGCCAATAAAGTATATCTGTCAATTGGATATCGTTTACATTTTGACCCTTTTCATCAACGTATAATGGAATTTGTCAAGGATAAAAAGTTTGGTCAAACCAAATTTGTCGCCGGTAATTTTGGATTCAAAATTGGAGATCCGACTCAATGGAGGCTGAAGAAGGCCCTTGCGGGTGGTGGTTCATTAATGGATGTTGGAATATATAGTATCCAAGCTTGCAGATATTCTGTTGGAGAGGAACCTGTCAGTGTTTCTGCTCAGGCCTTTAAATCTGATGCTGTGAAATTCAAGGATGTTGATGACACGGTTACCTGGCAACTCAATTTTCCTAGCGGTGCTGTGGCTAGTTGTTCAAGTTCCTATTCATTTAACGTGAATAAATTGGCCGTAAGCTTTGAGGAAGGCATAGTTGACATTCCATCTGCATATGGTTATAGAGGTATACGAGGAACAATAGAAACCAGGAAAGAAGGGTCAATGAACCTAAGGCCTGAAAATCCAAAAACCAATCAACAAGCCATGCAAATTGATGATTTCGCTTGGGGCGTAGCTAATAAAAAGCAAATCAAAATTACAGGAGAAGAAGGGTTAAAGGATCTTAAGATCATCGAAGCGATTTATAAATCAATTGAGAAAGGTGGACAAACAATCAACATTTAAAGCACTATATCTATGAAAATCAAGAATTGCCTCATAAACATTCTACTAATAGTTCTTTCATCAGCATTTCTGAGTTGCAGTAAAAAGATAGAAACCGTTTTTATCTACACAGACCCTGCTGTAGCTAGTGAAGTTAACTATGGGGTAGAGAAATTAAAGAAATCGCTTCAGTTAAAGGGGATTGAATTGGAAATCACTGTCAATAAGGAGATTGCCACATTAGCCCTCGCTGTGAATGAACAAAAAAGTAAAGAGAAGAATGATGGCTTTTCATTTGAGACTTCTGATGATACATTTTCTCTTTCCTCTGAAAGTTCAAGAGGGTTGATATACGGATTGATGGATATATCCGAACAGATTGATCAAGGTTTGAATTGGGAAGAATTAGAAAATAAATCCGTAGATGCTCATTACAATTTCCGCGCAATAAAATTCAATTTGCCATGGTTTTCTTATCGCAGCGGAGAGAATTTATCTATTCATGAAGAAACGGTAAGAGACCTTAAATTTTGGGAAGCATTCCTTGATATGATGGTCGAAAATAAGTTCAATGCGATAACGCTATGGAATTTGCATCCATATATCTACATGGTCAAGCCAACAAACTTTCCAAAAGCATCGCCATTTACAGATGAAGAAATGGCTGAATGGCGCAATTTCTTTAAGACACTTTTCAAGATGGCCAAAAATAGAGGAATTGATTCTTATGTGGTGAACTGGAATATTTTCGTTTCAGAAGAATTTGGAAAGGAATATGGTGTTGCGGAGTATTCAAGTGCTGCAGGTTTTTGGGGGGATGGCGAAACCAATAAACTGGTTGAACAATATACTCGCGAAATAGTTACTCAAACTATCAATGAATATGAAGACTTAACAGGTATCGGGATTACGTTAGGAGAGCGAATGGGGGGGATGACCTCAGAAGAACGACGAGATTGGTTGGATCGGACGATTATCGCTGGGTTAAAGGAAGCAGATAGAGAAGCTAGATTTATCTATAGAGCGCCTCTCTCTGCCGGTACTACAAGCCATGGAACGGTAAGCGTTTCTACAGAAAGAATAACGCGTGAAGCAATTGAAGGCATAGGTTTGGAAAATGACGTCTTGGTTGAGTTCAAATTCAATTGGTCTCATGCTCACTCTTCGCCAAAAGTTTCAATTGTCCATGGTGGTATTTTAACCGATACTTATTGGGACCCAGAACCTAACAAATACAAAGGCATTTGGACCATGAGGAATGAAGACTTCTTTGCATTGAGATGGGCTCAGCCAGATTTTATCCGTAGTTTCATGGATTATAATAGCCAAAATTATATTGGTGGTTGTATCATCGGCTCTGAGACTTATATTCCGGCTAAAGATTACATTACTAAACCGGAGTTTAGAACTTGGGATTATGCATTCCAGAGACAGTGGTTGTTTTACAAAATTTGGGGAAATCTATTATACAACGACCAGACATCAGATAGCTATTTTGCTGAGGCGTTAGCCGCCAAATTTGTTTTGGCTGATGGTACAGAATTGCTAGAAGCTTGGAAGTTGGCTTCAATGAATGCTAACAGGTTTGCCAGCTTTTACCAAGGGACATGGGATGCTACAATCTATACAGAAGGCTTTACTACTGTAAAAGGGAAACTCATCAATATTGATGAAATGATTTCTCATCCAGTATTAGATTCTTCGTATGTCAATATCGAAAATTTTGTAGAAGGTAAATATGAAGAAGACCAAATTACACCTTTGGAATTAGCTAATATTTGTGAAACTGAAAGCACGAAAGCATTCGAAATGGTAGCAAAATTCAGAAGGGCAAATAGTGACGATCAAAACTTGGAAATTGAATTAAACGACATTGAAGCTTGGAGTCATTATGGTAAATACTTTGCATCCAAGTTACGCGGAGGAGTTGCTCTGCAGCAATACAGAAATAATGGAGATGTGGCCAAACAGAATGAGGCGGTTGAGCATTTGACTTTAGGATTGAAGCATTGGGAAAAGCTAACTGAGACGATGGAAAGGTACAATGTTCCGGTGATGCCTTATCAATTTGACTCTGAATTCTCCTGGAGAAAACACATTCCTGAAGTTTTGAATGACATAGAATTAGCTAAGAAATGAGAAACTCGTTTTTTCCTCTGATTTTTTTACTAATAGTTTCTTGCTCTTCAAGCAAGAAACCCCTTGTGGAAGAGGCTGATACTTCTCAAATTGACTTTGCTCAAGACAAAATCATTGCTGCCATGAAGGCCAAAGGTATACAGTTGAAATTAACCTTTGAATTAGACGCTGTGAATCTTAGCCAAGAGAGCTATTTAATATCGATTCAGGACAATGACATTCTGATTAAGGGAGGTGATGAAAGAGGGATGATGTACGGAGGATTCGAAGTTGCAGAGCAAATTGAATTAAATGGAAAGGTTGTAGATAGTAATGGGAAGCCTTTTTTGAAGAAGCGAGGGATTAAATTCAATATTCCATTAGATGCTCGTACACCAAGTTATGATGATTCTGGAGATGCCGCTCAAAAGAATATCATAGAGATGTGGAACTGGGATTTTTGGGAGGAGTTTTTGGATGATATGGCTATTCATCGATATAATTCCTTAATGCTCTGGAACCCTCATCCTTTTCCTTCAATGATCAAGCAAGATGATTATCCAGATGTTGCTTTAGATGATGTTAAAGTAACTACTCTTAGTCCTGTAGGAATTGAAAACGAATGGGGTGATCCACAATTGGTCACTCAGAATGTCTTGGACAATCTCAAGATTGTTAAAAAAATGTCCATTGATCAAAAGATTGCGTTTTGGCAAAGAGTCATGCGACATGCCCGTAATCGAGGAATTGATATCTATTGGATTACATGGAATATTTGTCCTAACAGTGTAGCTACACCTGTTAAAGCATTTTATAAAACATATGATGTTGGAATGACAGAGGAAATTCCAGGCAAGTATGGAATTACTCACCTGATGGACAATGAAAAAACTACGGCCTATTATCGGGATGCGGTTAGCAAATTCTTACTGACCTATCCTCTTGTAAAGGGAATTGGTGTAACCGCCGGGGAACACATGGAGGCCAGTTGGGACAATTACAATAGAGAAAAGTGGCTTTGGGATACTTATGGAATGGGGATATTGGATGCGAAAGAAAAACAACCTGAAAGAGAAGTTGATTTCATTCATCGTGTATGGTTTTCTGATATGGACGAGATTATGAAATATTGGGGGAATTATCCTGATAAATTTGAAGTGAGTTTCAAATATGCTAAAGCTCGTTTGTACTCTTCGCCGAAAATTCCATTTGCCGATAAACATATAGAATCAATGAAAAAATATGAACTCAAATCATGGTGGAACTTAAGAAACGATGATATCTTCGTTTATCGCTGGGGTGATCCTGATTTTGTGAGAGACTTTCTGCTGAATTTTCAAGACGAGTATACTGCAGGGTTTCATATGGGTTCTGATGGGTATGTTTGGGGTCGAGAATTTATCAGCAAAAACGCTGAGCTTTCAGGAGAACTGGAAATAAAAAAACACTGGTACAATTTCATGCTTTGGGGGCGGCTTGGTTATGATCATAACTTGGACAAAAACTTTTTTGTCCAGAAGTTGGCGTCACACTTCCCAGAATCAAAGGAGGAATTATTGTATAATACATGGCAAGAAGCGTCTAAAGTAATTCCTCTTATAAACCAATTTCATTGGAGAGATTGGGATCATATGTTTGCGGCAGAAGGATGCCTAACAAAACCAAAATGGGGTGGATTTAGGGATGTCCTTCATTTTATGGACAATCCTACAATGGAAGGAAGCAACATGATCAATCCAAGAGAATTTGTTAAAGAAAAGATAGCAGGAAATCCAATTTCATCACAAACACCAGTTGATGTCGCAGTAGATTTCAATGCATATTCAAAATACATATTCCTAAATGTTAATGAGCTTCGAAATAAAGACAACACTGAAGAACTTTCAACTTTGATTGATGATATCGAGGCTATGGGGTATTTAGCCGAGTATTACGCTGCTAAAATCAATGGTGCTATACAGTTGGTTTATTACCAGGAAAAAGGAGATAAGGAGTATCAAAAAGTAGCCGTAAAATTCTTGGAAGAAGCACATGGACATTGGAAAAAATATGCTGATATTTCAACTAAGAATTATAAATCTCAGATGCTGGCTCGAACCTTTTTACTAGACTGGAGATCGATTCAAGAACGTGTCAGAGAAGATATTAAAACTGCTAGCGGAAAGAACACTTTAGTGATTAAGTAATCAATAATTCATTCTTGTAATATTCAAATATTAGAATCTATGTTAAATACTAAAAACTTCAAATTTAGATGGCTTAACGGTTTGATAGCTATCATATTATTTGCATCATGCCAGTTTTCCGACAAAACAGCAAACACGGATTTCAATTTTGATTGGAAATTTTCCAGAGGAGATTTTCCTGAAGCCAAGAATGTAGTATTTGATGAAAGCGCATGGAAGGATGTAAGGCTTCCTCATGATTGGAGTGTCGAAGAATCCTACACACAAGAAGAGGCAGCGGGTGCTACGGCATTTTTACCAGGTGGAATAGGTTGGTATCGTAAAACATTCAAAATGCCAGCTAGCGCTTCTGATAAGATAACTCGGGTCAATTTTGACGGTATATATACTAAATCAGAAGTATGGATTAATGGAAACTATTTAGGCAAAAGGCCTTACGGCTACATAGGTTTTTATTATGATCTGACGCCATATTTGAAATATGGTGATGAGGAAAATGTATTGGCTGTCAGAGCTGATCGTTCAGCTTATATAGATTGTCGCTGGTATCCTGGTTCAGGGATCTATAGGAAGGTTAGATTAGAGACTTTAGACAGGGCTCATTTAACCGAGTGGGGAACCTATATTACTACTCCTAAAGTAGATTCAAATAGTGCTCTGGTTGATGTTACGAATACAGTGATCAATGAATCAGATGAAGATAAGAGTTTAGTAATCAGGACTATATTAATCGATGATAAAGGAAAGGCTGTAATAGAACATGACAAACCTTTTTCAATTGCCAAATTAACAACAATAGAAGTCAAACAAGAATTGATGATTGATGAGCCCAATTTATGGGATATAGAAACACCAAATTTGTATGTAGCCAATATCAGTATTTTAGAGAATGGAAAACTATTAGATGAATACAATACAACTTTTGGTATAAGAGAAATTGTATATGATGCTGATAAAGGATTTTTCTTAAACGGTAAAAAAAGAGTATTTAAAGGAGTATGTCTTCATCATGATGGCGGATTAGTAGGAGCGGCAGTTCCTGACGGAGTATGGGAACGTAGATTGCGACTGCTGAAAGAGGCAGGTTGTAATGCTATTCGTACAGCGCACAACCCACCTTCAGAGGCCTTTCTTGACTTATGCGATAGAATGGGTTTTTTAGTTCAAGATGAGTCATTTGATGAGTGGGACAATCCAAAAGATAAGAGAAACAATTACAATCAACAGAAAGCGGAGCTAGTAACCAAAGGTTATACCGAGGATATAAAGGAATGGGCTGAAAGAGATGTGAAAAGCATGGTGCTACGCGATAGGAATCATCCTTCAATTGTAATGTGGAGTATAGGGAATGAAATTGAATGGACTTACCCAGCTTACAGAGCCACTGGATATTGGGATCAAATAAGTAAAGACAAGGGTATTAACTACTACTATGATGAACCACCTTATTCACCAAAGGAAATCAAAGAACGTTTTGCTCAGCGTGATACGGCAAAATATAACCTGGCTACTATGGCGAACAATCTATCCAAATGGGTAAAGGAAATAGATACAACAAGACCTGTAACTGCCAACTTAGTAATTCCTTCTGTGAGTTATTTTTCTGGATATACGGACGCATTGGACATAGTGGGGTTGAGTTATAGGCAATCGGTCTATGATTATGTCAAAAGAGAGTATCCAGGCAAATTGGTTTTGGGTACAGAAAACTGGGCGCAATGGCATGAATGGAAACCGGTCTTAGAAAAAGACCATATCCATGGAATTTTCTTATGGACTGGCATATTCTATATGGGAGAATCCAGAAATTGGCCAAAAAAGGGTAGTAGCAGTGGCCTTCTCGATTTTGCTGGGTACAAAAGAGCAAGTTTTCATATGTTCAAAACTTTGTGGAATGATGAACCCCATGTATATATGTCTACTGTTCCTGTTTCAGAATCTCCATATGAGATTGTTGAAGGAGAAGTGCTTTCGAAAAGAAGAAATGATAAATACATTCCGAAATGGGGCTGGCAGAATTACAATGATCACTGGAACTATAATCCTCAAGACTCGACGGCCATCGAGGTATATACCAATTGTAATGAGGTAGAACTGATGTTAAACGGAAGCTCATTAGGGTCAAAAAAGTTAGCTGATAATATGGGTGATCATATCATCAAGTGGTTTGTTCCCTTTGAATCTGGGGAGTTGATAGCTAAAGGTACACATGATGATGGTGCAGTGGTAGAATACAAATTGAAATCAGCAGGAGAAATGGGAGGTTTAAGTATCAACGCTGATACGCAAACACTGACGGCAGATGGATATGATGTTGCCCACATTGAAGTTGAATTAATAGATTCAGAGGGCATTCCTTTCAGAACCAATGATCAAGAAGTTGAGTTTGTGGTCAAAGGTGATTGTAAAATTCTAGGTGTGGACAATGGAGCCAACGATAATGTTCAAGATATTCAATCCAATAAGATCGTTACTGCCAATGGCCGGTGTATGATGATCATTCAGTCTAATCTTACAAAGGGAAAAGTGACTTTATTGGCAAAAAGCAATGGTTTTGAAAGCAAGGAAATAAGCTTTTTGATTCAATAGTTTCTTTTTATTCCACCAATTTAAATTAATTAGGAGTACGGATTCTATATTTTTCACGTAGCCATCTTTGATTGAATCATTGATTTAGCAGCGTAAGTTGGGTTTTTATAAGTATCTTTTATAGTAGTTTCAAAACCACTAAACCACCGAAACATGTATTTATTGAAAGCTTGTGGCATAAAATTAGACATTCTGTTTATGACCTTTTTGATTTCTGGACTTCTTTGGAGTTGCAGTCAACAGAATGGAAACATGAAATCTTCAAAAGAAATGGAAAGGGAGGAAGTTTTAGAGAGCCCTACGGGACGACCTTTGAGTCCTGCAATGAAACGCGCCTATAATTTTTGGCCAACCATGGATGACAGAGATAATGAATTTTTTACAAATTTCAAATATTCGTACATCACAGGAATTGGTAAAGATGAAGGTGTTTCTAGAAGGGATCCAAGCAAAATCATCAAGCACGAAGGAAAATATTATGTATGGTATACTAGGAGAGAAACGAAGATTGATCCTGTTGGAATGATAGATGCTACAGATGAAATTCCAGCCGTAGATTGGGACCTTGCTGAAATTTGGTATGCAACAAGTGACGACGGATTTGAATGGGTAGAACAAGGAGTTGCTGTGCCCAGAGCCAAGAAAGGAATGTATGGGGATCGTGCATTAACAACAACTGATATTCTTGTTTTTAAGGATAAGTACTATCTTTTTTATCAGACATTCACAGGACCATTTTCAAGTAAGAAAGGAGATCATTGTGATGTAAGTATGGCTTGGGCAGATTCACCTGTTGGTCCTTGGACAAAAGGAACGAAACCGGTAATTGAATTAGGTGGACGAGATGAATGGGATGAAGGAGCCATTCACGATCCCCACCCTTTGGTTTATAGAGGAAAAATTTGGCTTTTTTATAAAGGTCAGCCTCGTAAAGGAGGTGAAAATAATTGGTTAGTACGTGCGCAAGGTGTGGCTATTGCGGATGATCCTATGAGTCCTTTTGTCAAATCAAATTTAAACCCAATTCTCAATTCGGGTCATGAGACCTGTATTTTCCCATGGGATGAAGGACTTGTTGCGTTGTTGCTAGTAGATGGTCCAGAAAAAAATACGGTTCAATATGCCGCAGATGGCATAGATTTTAAAATGATGGCGAGCCTAAACTGTCCTCCTATTTCTCCGGGTCCATATTGCCCAGATGTATTTAGTGACAATGGAGATGGAAAAGGCTTTACATGGGGGCTTTCGCATGTTACTGATCATATACTATTACCTATTAATGATGCTAAAAACGACAGGAGAATAGTATCGAAGAAATCATTTTTAATAAGGTTTGATTGTGACCTACATCGAGATTTAGACCTTCCATATTTTAAAAATTCTAGAGACCAAACAGGAAGATATAGTGAAGAAACGTTCTTTCAACCAAAAATGGTTCTTGAGGAAGATGCAAAACAGCGAGCCTTAGAAAGGTTAGACCTATAAATGAAGACTGATTAATTGCCGAATTGAATGATCGGTCAACCATAGCCATTATAATATATTGAAGAGGGTAATTTTGTAAAAAAATATTAAAAGAATGCCCCCTCTTTTAGCATATAAAAATCCAAGCGGGATATTATAGTCAGTGCTACTTTTATATTCAAATGGAACAAATTCGTTTCCAATAGATTATAAAAACCGATACTGCCATGATTATTAATTCTGTTTCTAGAAAATTATTTAGAAGTAAAACCCTGACTATCACTAGACTTTTAAGTTTATTCATTGCTCTTACAGTAGTTAGCGTTTTACTAGGAAAAATTCACCTTGAAGAAAGTTTCGATCAATTTTGGGAGAATCATGATCGTATATATAGAGTTGCATTATCTCATTTTCCTTCCGAAGCTTCTCCAATTCATTCGGCTAGAAATTTCCCAGGAGCAAGTCATTTGATGTTGGCTGAAAACACGGGAGTAGAGAGTCAGGTCAATATAGGAAAAGATGTAGTGACCACTTTTTACAAGACTAAGAAATTGCAAGATGTTCAATGGTACTGGACTGATAGTAGCTTTTTCTCTGTTTTTCCTAGAAAAATTATTGCAACATCTGGTTATGAGCCATTGGTGGATATTCACGGTGTTGCTATTTCTGAGTCTTTTGCTAAAAAGTTATTCGGTGAGGAAGATCCGATCAATAAGCAGTTTACCGTTAACGAAGGTTGGAAATATAATGTACATCACGTATTCGAGGATTTGCCGACAGAAAGTCATGTTCAAATAGAAATATTGGGAACCTATAAGACACTTTTTTACTATATGCAAAACTTTGACAATGCAAAAAAAGTGTTAGTAGAAAACCCCAATTATGCATACGCAGGAGTGAATCCATATAAAACCAACGCATGGGGAACTCCCGAAAACTACAGGCCTTATGCATTTATTAAGTTGAAAGAAAATGAGTCAATTGAAAAAGTTGAAAATAGTGTCTCTAGTGCCTTGAAGAAGGTTGCCTTACCAGAAAATTTAAAAAATGATCAGCTGGAATTTGTATTTCAACCAATCCAGAATATTCATCTTCAGTCTCATAGAATCAATGAAGCGAATGTGAACGGTAGTTCACTTCAAATCAAATTTCTATACATTATTTGTGCCATAGTGTGGATTGTTAGCTTTTTGAACTTTGTTAATTTGAATGTAATTTCTGCACTTGATGGGCAGAAGTCCTATTCAATCAAAATGATTATTGGATCTCAGAAATCGCGTGTATTTCGAGAATTGTGGGTTGAAAGTTTTGCGTTAGTACTATTAGCTATTCTGCTTTCATTGCCGGTTTATTATGGTATAGTGGTAAAGTATTTCCCTGATTTTCAAATAGATTTTAAACAAGTTGCCTTCTTTGGAATATTTAATGTTTTTTCATCTTTGTTATCAGCCTTGATTTCTTTCATTATTCTATTCAAACAGAACATTTTTAATGGATTAAAATCTTATAATATTCAATTTGGAACTAACGCTATGGGGCGTAAATCGCTGGTGGTATTCCAATTTGCAGTAACCATTGTATTGATTATCTCTACATTCGGTATCCTGAAGCAGATGAAGTTTATGATGTCCAGTGAACTTGGTTTTAATGATCAAGAAACGATATTTTGTTATAGTCCAATGACTATGAACCAAAGTCCAAAACTTTTGAGTAACCTCAAGGCTTTTAAGCATGCTATAAGTACGGTTCCAGGGATTGCTGAGTTTGCGGTCAGTTCAACCATACCAGGTGAAAATATAGAAAGAAATACGCCTGTGATTGTTAAATCTGAAAATGATGTACTCTCTACACATGCATTCAAGGAAATAAGTATTGATGAAAACTATTTCAACACCTATCAAATCGAAATATTGCATGGTAGAAATTTTAAACCGACAGCAAATTGGAATTCTAATGAGGTCCTTGTGAATGAATCCGCAGTTAAGCATTTAGGATTTAGTAATCCTTTGGAGATAATAGGAGAGGTGGTAAAACTCAATGGAAATTTTAGTGAAGTTGTAGGGGTTGTAAATGATTATCATCACCGTTCCCTAAAAGAAAAATTGTCACCAATTATTTTCTCTCAAAGCATCAAGTGGGACCAAAGTGTAGGCTTTTATAGTTTCAAAGTAAATGGTCAGAACTTAAACAAGACCGTATTAGATATCGAACAGATTTGGAATGACTTGTACCCTGGGGAAGAGTTCATTTATTATCAAACGGATGGACGTTTTCAAGAACAATACGAATCAGACATGTCATTTTATATGTCCATTGGAATTTCAGCTGGCCTTGCTTTATTTATCTCTTGTTTAGGTCTGCTAAGTTTGGCATTTTATAATTCCAAAAGACGGATCAAGGAAATAGGCATAAGAAAAGTAAGTGGTGCAAGCTCTTTGCAATTGATGGGTTTGCTCAATAAAGATTTTTTACAATGGGTATTGATAGCTTTCATTTTAGCATGTCCAATAGCCTGGTATTCCCTAGATATTTGGTTGCAAAATTTTGCTTATAGGACGGAAGTCAATTGGTGGGTTTTTGTTTTGTCTGGAGGATTAGTATCGATCATTTCTTTGTTAACTGTTAGCTGGCAGAGCTGGCAGTCCGCAAGTAAGAATCCTGTGGAAGCCCTGCGATATGAATGATTCTATTTTGAACTCCGAAGCTTATTCTCATTCACTGCGTAGAATGCAGCCCGATACGGTTACCTTCAGAATCAATAAACTGAGCAAAAAAACCGAATTCTCCAATGTCGGTTTTTGGAAAGAGTAATTTGCCTCCTGCTTCTTCGACTCGCTTCGCTTGAATCGCTACATCTTCACATGAAAAATAAATAACTGCACCATCTGAACTTGGTTTGCTTTCAGTCGAATGTAATAAACATCCCGCTGCACCAACTGCATCAGGCGCACCGAACATATACATTTTACTGTCTGGCATTTCAATGAATTGAAATTCTATATCAAAAACCTTGTTGTAAAAAGTCTTAGCTCTTTCAAGATCATTGGTGGCGATCTCAAACCATTGGACCAAGTTGTTCATAATATTAGATTTTATGGGTTGCTATATCAATTTACAAAAAAAATCTATCATTGATTGCTTAAAACCACGTATCACCCATTGAAAACTTTATGAGTTTTTAGATAATCTGGATCGATATTAACGCCAAGACCAGAACCAGTAGGCACTTGAATTATTACATCATTGCTTTGGAAAGGTTCTGTATTGCTTTCAATAGCTATGTTAATATCAGATTTTAGATCTATTCTCTTTGTTTGAGGAATTCATTTTGCGCTTATCGTAAGGATTATGATGTGAGATGCCAATAAAATTTGAGGTTGAAATGACAAATTTTAACTACATAAGCGCCAATTTTTTCATTTCAATTTATTCTAAATCAGTTGATTTTTGAACTTCTATATCCTTGTACATTCCTTCAGAAATCTCTATGTCAGTATTGACAATTGCGTCAATATGTTTCTGAAATTCAGTGAAGAATAATTCCCTTCGCAATTTCCAGAAAAGTCGAAACCCCGGCTGGTCTTTTACACCGACAGCTGCTTTAGTTATGGACTCTTGAATGTGAGAATCAAGTGTACCTTGCTGATTTAAATAATAGCTATTTTGAAAAGTTAAAAATAGACCATGCAAGCTTATTATGACCTGAAATCGTTCTACTGAAGATAGTGATCCAGGGTCTGCCATGAAGTTCCAAAACAAAGTACTTGATTGTTGATTATTCCCCATTTCAGTATACCAAGAAGAAATAGTGGATACTGTACTCGCTGCTGTAGCAGACTTCGTAGCTTTAGTATTTTCTATAAATTGGATGCCGACAAAAATAAGTGAAACCACAATCGCTACTGCACCTACTATTTCTGTGATTATACTAATTTTTTGAAGTTTATTTTTCATGTTTTTATCAACTATTACTGACTAATAATAAAGAGGCTAACACTATACTGTATGATCATTATTTCAAGTGGTTATCAAGATGTAATCAGCTGAATCATTTTACGTTGGTGTTCACTAGAGGGTAATTTACCAAAACCTGCTTGAACATTGTCAAGCATGTGCCTTGCTTTAGACGTTCCTGGAATCACACACGTTGTAGCTGAATTAGCAAGGATGAATTTTAGAAAAAATTGCCCCCAGGATTTCGCATCAAACTCATTCGCCCATGCTGGGAAAGTTTTGTTTTTGACCATTCGGAAAAGAGAACCTCCTTCAAAAGGTCGATTAATTAAAACTGCCATTCCTCTGTCCTTTGCCATTGGTAAAATTCTTTCTGATGCATCTTGTACCGCTAGATTATAGTTTATTTGTATAAAATCAAGCGCTTCATTTCTCATGATTTTTTCTAATTCAGCATATCCTCCTTTATGATAATGTGTGATACCTAAATATCTTATTTTCTTTTCGTCTTTCCATTTTCTTAAGGTTTGTAATTGAGTCTTCCAATCCACCAAATTATGAATTTGCATCAGATCCATTGGATTTGCTCGCATTAATTTCATAGACTCATTCATTTGACTGATGCCTTCTTCTTTTCCTGAAGTCCAAACTTTGGTTGCTTCAAAGATCTTATCCTTAATTTGTAATTCTGTAGTTAGGTCTCCAACTACTTTTTCAGAACGTCCATACATTGGAGAAGAATCAATTAAGGAGCCACCATGTTCGACTAAGATTTTCAATACTTCTTTTAATGGTTCTCTTTCCAAATTTGAATTGCCAACATCAAAAGATTGCCACGTTCCGAGTCCAATCACAGGAATTTTCTCATTGGAACTTGGAATGATTCGATAATTCATATTTTTATTTTTTTGAAACATGAATTTAGGATCTAACAAAAATGATGTGGTGCTTATAGCCAAAAGCTTGGAAGCGGATCTTCTTGTAATCTTTCCTTCGTTGCCCATTGAGTATTTCATTTCTTAATTACCCTTAATTTTTTATCGACTCAGATGTGATCGTGTATGTTTTTTGCATCTGAGAATTTACTGGATTTTCAGATGTCGAAAATCAGTTGTTTAAAGATATAAATTAAATTTGAAGAGAGCAGTGAAGGACAAACCATACACGTTGCTGTAGATTGTTTTTATCTATCCCAATTATCAACTAATTTCTCATTCATTTGAGCGTTTTCTAGTTCATAAGTTTTCATTAAATCATATTTATATGTTGGTACTTCCTCTATTTGAAGTTCTTTCATTATTTCAGATGTAGGTATTGTTTCTCTTCCTTTTTTGATAGTGTTTTTGACTATACAAGCAGCTACGATTTTGCCTTTTCTTTCAATTTTTTGCTCAACATAAATCCACTTTTCGTCAACGTATGAAATCCTAGTATATATTTGAGCTTTTTGAAATATTTTTAATGGTCTATAAAATTGAATGCTAATAGCTTGGCTAGGGAAAAACCATTTATTTTTTGTTGCGACTTTAAAAAAGTTAGATCTTACCATTAAATCCAATCGTCCAGTTTCCAAAACAGTCATTATAGCTGCATGATTCATTACGGAAACATCTATGTCCGTAATCCAAACCCTAAATGTTTTCATAACTGTTTCTGTACCACTGAGTTTTTTTTTGAACTTCGCACTGAACATTGCGATAATAAGTCTAACCCACCTCATATAGTTTTTTTTAAATTACCTTCAACGACACAGTATCAAACGTGGCGAACGGTTTAGTTTAAATCTAGGTTCCAAGATAGCCAAATCTCTGATTGGTCTGTAGCTTTTCGGTTGAATAGAACTAATCTGAGATATGGTGGGGCATCTAAAAAATAACAGATCCCTTTCCTTCGCAACGGAAACACCATGATTTGATTATAAAATGTTGATAGCTTTTTAAGCGATTCATTTAGTTTCCCTATTTGTTAGAATCGTTCAATATGGTTCTTACCATATATGCTATGATTTCTAAACCATAGGTATCCTTTTCACCTTCTGGTACACCTTTTACTTTTCCTAGTGGGGTAAACTGTTTGTCTTCATTCCCGGGACCTAGAAAGCCAACCAATACAACATTATCTTTTATCAACTCACCGTGTTCCTCCAAATCAAAATCGGATAAATTTATTATCGTATAGTCTAGTTTTGGTAAAAACTCCACTGCTCTAATTCCTCCTTTTGAATAATCGGGAAGTTCATCTACTAAATATGATGCAATTGTAATACTTAAGTGGTCTTGTAACTGACCAAATTTGGTTTGAAAAGGAATGAAATACAAAGGCCACATCCGAACATCTGCAACGAGTCGCGTCATACCAGAATCCGCTGCATGTTTCGTAAACTTTGGATGAGAACCTATCCTTTTATCTTTTAGGTTATATCCTAATATGTCTGTCTCAATCTCTTTGAAGGCTTGCTCTAATGGGTCATCTGATGAACCTCTATCCGATCCAAATGTAACATTTAGTGCTACAAGTTTTGGTTTAGCTTGATTGACTTCTTGCAATTTTACGCCAATCTCTGCTCTGCTTAGCTTTTCAATGTTCAATAAAATAAAGTCATTTGGGTTTACCTGAGAGAACGCAGTTGTTGCAGTAAATAATATTAACAAAGTGAAGAGTTTGGATCTTGGCATGACTTATTATTCTGTATTTTAAATGTGCTTTTTTTCGGAATATAAATTCTCGTTACTGCCCAGCTAAAATGAGTATGCGCTCCAGATGAGAGATAATCTAATGTTTTCTTTTAGTATGAAAGAATCTATAGGCTCGGTTCGCATATTCTTTTTAGTGTCTGTTATATCTTGTTTTTCAGTTTTTCTTTTTGTCCAATAACCACTGATATACTTCGGCTGAAGAATAAACCTTTGATCCAGCACCCCCATGTTTGTCACTTTCAAAACTTGTGAAAATATACTTTGTGTCATTCGACATTTTATCAGTAACCAAATTTGATATTCTGAGGAATGATTTTCCTAATTCCTTTTCAAGGAAGTCTATTGTCTCTTCTGGGTAATCATACTCTACAACAGGGTCACCTACGTTATGAATTATCCACATTGGTAAATCTGTAATTTTTTCACAGTCAGATTTGCAAGTAATAGCACCTGCTATGGGTACTATTGCTGCAAATTTTTCAGGAAATTTTTTGGCTACCCCCCAAGTTCCAAGTCCACCTCGACTAATTCCGGTAAGGTAAATTCTGTTAGGATCAACGTTATTATGTGCTACTGAATGATTAATGATCTGTATTAAGCTGTTGGCGTTTTTAGACCATTGTCGTTGCTCCATTGTTCCGGTTCTCATATGTGGGTTAATTAATACAAATGAGTCGGGTAGAGCTCTGTGTTGTTTTAATATATAGTTAATTGGACCACCATCTTTAACCGTGTTCGGATTTGGACTGGCTGATGCATCACCTCCTTGAAGGAACATAATCATTGGCCATTTTCTGTTCTTGTCGTAATTCTTTGGAAGGTACAACCAGTATGCATCCAATACTTTATTAGAAAATCCTTCAGTAATCAGTACTTGCTTACCCGCTTCAGGTTTTTCAGAGCAACCAATGATGCAAAGGTGGTAGATAGATAGTGAAAGAATGTTAAATATTTTCATGGATTGTTTAAGACATAACGGTTTGTGTAAGTTTAGTAGCGGATTTGCGTGCGGTTATCCGTCTGACAGGTACGGATAATTGGGCGTGAATCCAACGTTGGAACACATACCTAACCCGCTATTAAATTTACACTATGTTAGCATTTCGTCGTTTTCCCTTTCCATATTCTCTCCAAAAAACTAATGTTTTTGTTTTGCATAATCTCAGTTTAAATTAATTCTATTCTTCAAAGGTTTAGCCATAGGTGTTTTCGTTATACACCGCTTACTCCGGATTAAGTTTATAAATTTTGTCATTAGTGCCTGGATGCACATGATGGAATGTAGCCAAATATAGTGCACCATTGTGAACGGTAAAGTAGTAAGGCACTACCCCTGGTGAAAGAAGATAACTCAATTCCTCCCACTTACCATTTTGGAAGTCCTCCCATGTTCTCCACCGGATCAATCTATATTTGTTGCTATCATGGCCTTCGGCATATGATTCTGTAAAGAAGTTTGAGCCGTACCAATAATCACCAAAGCGCTCAACATCATTAAGCACCAAACCGGTCTTAGCCCATGCTCCTGCAGGTGCATCCAACTTTTTTCCAGGACTTTTATAAACCATCCACTTGTTAAAATCTTTCATATGAATAACCTCGCCTTTTGATGAATTGATGATGTACACTTCGCCGTCAACAACAGAAAGCGCTCTTGCATAGCTTAGTATTGAACCTACCTTTGACACCTCGGCTGCATTGGAGGTGTTGGGCTTAAACCTCGTTAGCCCCTTATTGTTATCTACCATATAAACGAATCCATCTGCTGGGTTGTAAACAATGTCGTGCGGTCGACTAAGCTCAATACCATTGTAATTAGGAGTATTGTTCCCCTTCTCTGTAAGATCTGAGAACTCAATAATCGTATGCTCTTCTGTGTTCACTGCATAGTATTTGCCGTCAACCCATGTAAGAGAATGATGTCCGTCTACTTTGACTTGTGATTCTATGAAACCACCTGTTGACCCCTGCTGTCGATACACAAAACGATCGTTTTGTAAATCAGTAATAATCTCCAGACCATTGAAAAAACCTATGTGGGTAGACACTCGAAGGCCACCGTTTACTACATCGTTTGAGTCAACATAAGTGCTTATTTGCATAGGGTAAGATTCCTGAGCAAGCAAATTGGAAACATACAGCAAGAAAAACACACAAAAGAATAACTGATTAAATTTGATTGTAATAAATTTTCTCATGCTCATTTTTTCTTTTTGGTGATGTGTAGTTCAGTTTTTTTGCTCAGATAGCATTCATATCTGCTTCTAATTGCTGCAGCGATCCTTTATATTACGATTCAACTTCGGAAATATACAGCTCATCTTTTTTACTTTGATGAATGCTAATGCTTGTCTATATCCTGTGGCGTTGGTGTAATTTAAAGTGTCGAATTCAAAGTAGGAAAAATCTCTGATTTTTCATCATATCTTTTTCATCCAATGTGAAAAATCGGAGATTTTTCTGGTGCTGATAGAAAGCAGAAAAGCTAATTCTACTGCTAAACCGCCATGCATCTCATATCAAATGTTGTGCTTAGTATTTTTATTTCAGTTGAGTTTCTCAGGGTTAACATTCGTTTTTTAATTATAGCACTCTGCCTTCTCTTAAAGCTTTCATGTCCTTAAATCGTCCAATTATTGAACCCACTACCATTCCGCCAGTTAAACCTAGAGAAATCCCTAATGAGCGTTCCATATTCGATAAAAACACAACTCCAAATAGTAAACCGAATAATAACCCTAAACCACCATATAATCTTTGATAATACTCTTTAGTTGTTAGTGAAAAGGTCTCATTTAAATATTTTTCAAATGTACTTAGTGCTTTCTTAAAATACTTTTTTCTGTTCTCAGGGTTTGATTTTAAATTTAAACGATCCAATACCGTTTCAATGGAATGAATTTTATCTTTTGAGAACTCTCTATTTTTTAATTCGGTTAGAATGTGAAGGAATTTTTCATAAACTTTTATTTCATGCTTTTTAGTTGTTTCGATTTTTAAACTTTCTAAAAAATTATAGGCTTCTTGTAATGTCATAAGTTTTCTTAATGCTTTTTGGTTAGTGGCTGAAAACATAAATTATTACACGCTGATTAAAATTTATGAAAAAGGAATGATTGTAGGTATTAAGCACAACGCCGATACATCACTTGTGCTGAGTGTAAGGCAGTTCGTTTCCGTTGCAATATAGCTGAATCTGGGATTCAGCAAATACCTTTTCAATTCTCATGGGCTGAATCGCAGATTCAGCGGAGCTCAAGTAAGCTCTAATCTTTCCTCTAGCAGGATACAGCATGAATTCATGTATGATGTTGTGCACCGTTTAAGAATTTCCCAATCGCAAGTAGTCCATGGATATTGGTAAAAATCATTTCTATGCACCCATTCTTGATATTTATCGTTGAATAATTCTGATTCTATAATTTCCTCGTCTCGTCAGTTTTTGAACCAAGCCTTTCCATTCTCTAACAAAGGGAAGAGTTCTTCAACAACTTTTGGATTTTCAGCAGCAACATTAATTGTTTCCAAAGGATCAATTATATGATCGTACAACTCGATATTTGGTTCTTCGTCTCGGAAATATTTAGTTATGCGATATTTTTCTGTTCTGAGAGTTATGCCATTTCTCCAATAACTGTATGCCAAATTTTCGTGTTGTGCTTTTGAGTCATAAATTAATTCGACCAAACTTTCTCCATCAAGATTTTGAGGTGGAGTAACCCCACAGAGTTCCATGAGCGTAGGATAGATGTCTACCGTTTCTACAATGTTGTTGTTTAAGTTGGCGGCGTGTTTACTTCCTGGAACATTAATAATCAATGTGCTTTTTAGCGCATTCTCGAATAGCGTGTGTTTTCCCCAAATGCGTTGATCTCCTAGGTGCCATCCATGATCTCCCCATACAACTATGATGGTGTTTTCGGCCAGACCGAGTTTGTTTACTTCTTCAATCAGAGTACCTACCTGTTCGTCAATGTAACTTACTGCAGCATAGTAGGCATGATTTATTTTTCTGGCGTATTCATCTGACACTGTCTCTTCTAAACTCGCTTTTTCTTCACCTAATTGGTAGCCATTTAATTCTCCGCTACCATGTAAACTCATTTCATTTATGTTTTGGGGGATGTTTGGATTTTTCGAAATCGGAATAGAATTCATGTCGTACAAGTCCCAATATTGTTTTGGTGCGTTGAACGGTAGATGAGGCTTAAAATACCCTACACCTAAAAAGAATGGTTTGGATTGATCTTTCAATTCTCTCAATTTAGTAATTGCCAGGTTGGTGGTCAGCCCATCAGGATAGCCATCGTTATCAACCTCTCCAGCTTCGTAAGGTTTAACTTGACGCTTCATGCTCTGCCTGTTTTCTCCATTGGCATAAGCGAAAAATGCGTTCCAACCTGTTCCCCATTTGCCTGCATCAAATGGTCTCTCGTCCCAACTGTGGGGGAGTTCTCTTTTGTTAGAAACAGAATCTTCGTAACCATAAACAAGTCCATCTGCTGAGTGACTAATTTTGCCAATGCCGATAGTGTAGTACCCATTTCTTTTAAGGTGGTGAACAAATGATTCTGGCAATTCTCCTTCGGGCAAATCAGAGATTTCTTTTTCGATAGCACTGTTCCCTAGGTGTTTTTGTTTAGAAGGTCTCTTACCTGTAAGTAAACTGTGTCTGGATGCGCCGCATGTTGGTACTTGCACATAGTGGTTAGCAAAGGCCGTTCCTGATGAAGCTAGTTTGTCTATGTTTGGGGTTTTAATTACTTCGTTTCCATAGCACCCCAATTCTGGTCGTAAGTCGTCAATAGCAATGAAAATCACATTTGGATTTTTGATTAGGACATCATCTTCTTTTTCAGCAACAGAGCATCCTGCTATTATCAATAGGGATAAAAAGGAGAGACTGATTGGATTTCTATTCATTTTAGTTTGATTGGATTTTATTAATTAGATGGGGTACAACGCCCAACTAAAATGAGTATGCGTTTAAGTTGCTAGAAGTACCTAAGTATTCTGTTCTCACTGCCCTTTCAGATGACTTAGTTCGCATATTCATTTTAGTGTTTGTTAGGTAGTGTTATTTGATTTATTTCTAAGAAATATTCCTTGCTCATTTTAGGGTCTAGCGACTTATAAAAATCACATGTCATTTCAAACTTTTTATAAAGTTTTTCATTGGTATCAATTGCTTCCCAAAATTCAGGATCATTCATAAAAATGTGTTCCGCAAAAGAAGTGAAATCCTCTAATTTATTCATCACAGCATATTTATGAAGAAATCCTTTAGAATATAACTCAGGATTAAATTTTTGATTAAAACTCTTTATTTCACCATACTTCAAATCGTTATTCTTTTTCCACGCATCAAAATCGAACAGTTTCATATTAAAAATGTGCAATCGATGTGAGATTTCATGATGGATGACCCTTTCTAATGCTAATGTGTCTAGTATGCCTTGCTCGTATCTAGGCTTAAAGAAAAAGCCATGTCTACCAATATAAGTGCCCATCATAGCGTCATTTTTATCAAATTGATCATATATGTAAACTTGATCCACATTTTCTTCAATTATTCTTGTCGGGTATTTTCTTATTGCTTTTTGAAAAGTGCTAATGATCAATTTGTAGTACTTTTCTGAGGTTTCTTTAATCTCAAATTTTCTTGAGTTTCGATGTTTATGATTTTTTAATTCTGATTTATCTATATGCAAATAAACTATTGCTCCGCTCAAAGAGTCAGTCCACGAGATTGTTTGTGCTTGAAGAGATGAACAGGCTATATAAGAAAATAATATCAATGAATGTCTCATATACTATCTAATGTCCAGCTATGATGAGTGGGGATTAGAAAACACCATGCTTACTATCCTCCTCAAAGCCACACCGTTGTATAAATTTATTAAATGTGGCGGACTTTTTAATCTCCACCAAAATATCCTGGACCGATATAATCCCATTCATTCATAGCATATGTTGGTGGTCGTTTTTAGTCTGATTTTATTTCATTATCGATGTGGCTAACTATCTTTTCAGATGTCGTTTTCATCGCAATCATTTGTTCATTCATGACACTGAACTCAAGCAAGGCCATAACAAATCCATTTTTTTGTTTTAAATCGTTAAGAATAACGGAAAATTCTTCTGGCTTCAGAAGCGCATCCTGCCCCATGCCGCCATCAGTCAAGTCATAAAGATACTTACCCACGAATCGATTTATATCCTGTGTTCGGAAGCCGGGCTCAAAAAGTGCTGTTTCAGAATCAAATCGAAAATGATCCTCTTCTGCCTTCATCACATGATAGAGCTTTTCGAGGTTTAGTAGCTCATTTTTTATTGAGTCGCTTGAAATAAGTGCAAGATTTCCTGAGTAAGTCATTTCTTGAAATGTGTTATTGATCTGAAAAAACCTCTGCCAAGTGTATATGTTTTGTAAATGACTATTGAAATCAATAGGATCTTCAATAGGTGTACCTTCAAAATGGCCAAGAATCACTTTGGCGGATTCAATTTTATTATTTCTATCATCGATATAATCATCTATTTGCTCCATGTTTAGCATTATATCTCGTTTGATGTTTTTAAGGTAGTGTAATTCATCTGCTCTTTTATTGCGAGCATCATTCCAATTATCGAGCATGAAAGCACCAATAATACTTATGATAATTACAAGCATTTCCAGTAGATACTCGGCCCATTTACTTTTTAAAGTTTCAATAATTTTCATCATAATATAAGGTATGATCACCAACGTCCAACTAAAATGAGTATGCCCACCAGTTGCTAGACCAAATTAAGTTTAATTTTTTAGATACCTTTCAAAAGCTCAGTTCGCATATTCATTTTAGTATTTGTTGGGCATTGTTTTTAGCCAAGGCAATTAACTACCTTTATTTTAAAGGTCAATACCACAACTATGATGTTGTTTCCTGCTTCCAAGTCACAGCTAGATAAATAATGAATAAACCGGTACAAATCTCAAAAAAGCTAAAGAACATATAGTGAAGCGTGCCCCCCATAGTTACCGTAAAGGTTTGAATTGAGGTTGTAATAATGCCTGCAATAATATTAAGATATTTGTTTGGTTTGAAAGTTAAGAACCTAGACAAGACAATCATGATCATAGGAATTTGCATTACACCAGAAAAAACTAATAAAAACTCTTCTGTGATCTTCATACCACCAACATCACCTGATAAAAATGCTTCTAAATATTTGGCAAGGTGTAAGGTAAACACATCGCAATAGATGTAATTCACCGTTAGATAAATCCAAAGTAGAGACAATAGGTTCTTTCGATTGCCATCCCATTCAAAAATTTTCATAGTACTATGAGTTATATTTAGTTATGCCCAACAATCGAATATAATGCACTAAACCGTATGAATGATGATAAACGTATAAAAATACCAATAATGAAAGATTTGTTTGATAAAGCGAAAAAAACCGTATGCGTATTACATGCATACGGTTTTGTGGGATTTGCTATCCATTAAGCTTGGGCCGAAACAGCTGGGTTCCAAACACCTGTTTTAGCCGTTTGCTCTGCATATTGAATAAAATCCATTGGTTTTCGACCCAATACTTTTTCTATATCATTTGATATTTGATCATTGCCTTTTGCATCTAGCACATGGGAGAAAAGATAATTGATCAGCCAAACATATTCGTCTGGTACGTTATGTGATTTGAGCAAGTCTATATAAGCGCTCAAGGCGATCGGAGTGAATTGTATTTTTCTGCCACTGGCTTGAGCAATTATATTCATTACTTCTTCAAAGGTTAGGACATTTGGCCCAGTCAATTCATAGGTTTGGGTATTGTGATTGCTGTCTAGCAAAGCGGCTACCACCACATCCGCAATATCGTCCGTATGAACGAAGGGAACTTTCGCTTCCGGTTTAGGGAGTGCGGCGTGTCCTGCCAAAATAGAATCCATGAAGAAACTTTCACTGAAATTCTGCATAAACCATGATGCCCTTACGATTGTATAATCAAGACCAGAATTTGCCACTACTTGTTCACAAAGTTCTGCTTCACGTTCTCCTTTACCCGAAAGTAGGACTACTTTTTTCACGCCTGCATTTTTTGCTTTTGTTATGAACAATTCAATTTTCGTTAGCGCTCCAGGAACCGCTAAGTCGGGTTGAAAAGTAATATATACCTGGTTGATTCCTTCTAAACAGGCGTCCCATGTCGCATCGTTTTCCCAGTCGAAAGCGGGTTCGGCATTTCGAGATCCTACACGCACATTTTGACCAAGATTTTGAAGTTTCTCAACTACTTTTCGACCGGTCTTTCCGGTTCCGCCAATTATTAAATTATTGTTTTTCATTTTTCTATTATTTATAGTTTTAAAATTTACTTGTGATTGTATTTCTGTGAATCGTTCCTTTACTTTTAAATGCCAGTAAATTGAGACAACCAATAGATACTCCATGACAATAAGCCAGAAAGCCGGAGCACCAAAAAACTCAGTGTAGCTTCCTCCTTGTGGGATAATCAAAAAAGGAACAGTGATCATTGCATCTAAAAAGATAGCCGTTGATACTACGATCGCACCGAGTTTCCTCCAGTGCATGTTGTGGCCTTTTCTGTAAAACAGACTAAGCCCCAACCATACGTTAGGTATTAGTGAAATGGCCAATACAAGGTTGGCTTGTAATTCTAAGTCTTCCATGAATGGAAGAAAATAGGAGGCACTGTAGAAACTTGAACCAAGAATCCACATAAATACTCCCGTGATGACTGCTCTGATTATACTCATATCTAATTGTTTTTAGTTTATGAGTCAAAATTGCGATCTGAACTAATAGATCATTTATCCAGAAAGGAGCAAGATTTATTCGAAAAGGATTACTGCTTTATTTCACTAGGCCTGAAGCCAAACTTCTTGGCAAAAGCATTGGAAAATGAACCTAAGCTATCATAGCCAACATGCCAAGCAGCTTCTTGAATGGTGACTTTTTGGTCACTAATCAGCTGGTGTGCTTTGGTCAATCTTTCATTTTGAAGGTATTTGAAAACGGGTACTCCAAATAGTTCTTTGAAATTCTTTTTCAGTTTAAAAGTATTCAAGCCAATTTTCTTTGATAGCTCTGACAAGGAGGGAGGGTGTTCTAAATTATTGGTCAAAATCTCTTTAGCCATTACCAACTTTTCTTTTTCATCGCTAGGAATTGATTCTTCAGAAAGCATCGAGAGTTGCCCAAAAAAATGAGCCAAAAGAGAAGTGACCTGGCTTCTGAAAAACATCATTTTTGCCTTGCCTGTATATTTAGATTGAAAGATTTGATTAACGGCTGATTGCATCTCTGGTGTCATTAAGAAACTGGGTCCCTCGACGTAGGGGGCCTTGGGGTTTACTAGCTGTTCAAGCATTTCACTAAATAATTCACCTTCCTGGTTTGGAAGTTTGTCTATGTTTCCAATAGCTGTAGCAATTACGATACACTCTAACGGTTTTTTTTCAGAAACTGTATGGACAAATTGGACATTTTCATCAGCATAAAAGGAAAGTATTAGTCCTTTTGTATGACTGAATTCTTTTTCTTTCTCTCCGTATTTCACACTCAAATCGACATTACCTGAACCATATAGTGCCACGGCAATTACTGGTTCATCAAATGTGCATGTATCTACCGTTTTCGTTTGCGTATTGGCTGTTTCTACCAAAATGGTAAAATCGTTGATGTCAATATGGTCTCTGGTCATGGTGGTTAGGAAAAACGAGTTTTAATGACTAGATGATGCTTTCTTTTGTTTGATACAACCTTAGAAAATAATACAAGAATAGTATACCGAAAATGAAGTCACCAATGATGACAATGAAAACAATAGATCCGGCGATACCTGATAGGTAAAATTTTAATAATGTAATGGCAAAACCTACTTTACCTATACCTCCTACAATAACAATTCCTGTATGCTTTAAGGGGTTGTACGCTACGATTGAATAACCAATAAAATAGACAAGCGTAGTGCCCCAAGCTCCCTGATATATGGCATAATATAATGGATCTGACAACGCTCTATTAAAAAAAGCATTGAATGTAATGGCAGTGTTGAAATAACCAAAAATGGCACCTATCAAATTCCAAATAGCTGAAACAATAAAAAGGACTTTGAAAAATGTGAGTTCTTTGCTTTCCATTTAATATCAAATTTATACGGAACGTTATTGTAAATTAATCCAATGATTTTTTTTGGATGATAGAACGTCCCAATTTTATAAAGAATTCAGGTTATTAAATTATGAAGGAAGCCTTTTAATTACAAACTTCATTTGTCCACGATGATTTGATTCGTGTTCGCAAACGTGAAACCATTTGCAATAATTATTGGTAAGTTCATTATTGAAAAAAGGTTCTGATTTCATAATCCAATCATCGTCTCTTTTGGCAAATTCTTTTTTTGTTACTGCTCTTACTTCTTCCAGTTTTGACAAGTAATATTCAATATCATTCCCTATGATTTTCTCACGTCCTTTTGCTCCTAGACCGCTGGCGATGTCCCATTCTTTTTTAATTTCATCACTCCATGTTCCCCATTCCATTTCATCAAAAGTATTTAGTTGATAATACTTTTCAGTGGCGGCAAGATGCAAAAGCATAGCGCCAATGGAATTTGATTCTTCATCGATTTGATAATCCAACTGATCTATGGACAAGTCTTTTACTGTACCAATTACCCATTCACGCATCATCGTCAAAGTAGATAACAACGTACCAATTTGCGGTGAGTAACCTTCTTTAGGACCTATTTGATAAATGCTGTTAGAGGTTTGAGTGGTTTGTGATTGTGAACAACCAATAAACGGAGCAGAAAAAATACCTGCTGTCAAAAGGGTAGACTCCTTAATGAATTTTCTTCTTTTGCTATTCTCGTTTTTAGTCATCATCATTATTCAAGGTTTGATTTTGTTAATTGATTGTCAAAATACTTACCTGTATAGATTGAAAATTCGTTTCAATCTATACAGGTAAGTATTCCATTTAGAGTTGATATAAATATCACTAATCCAAGAAATTTAAATTTCCAGGTGTGTATGGGGCACCAGCCTCTTTTAGTTTTTTCCTAAAATCAGCTACAGGGCCTTCTAGTAATTTTTTAAGTTGTTCATATGCGGGTTCAAAATCGCCTTTAGCGATGGCAAAACTGTCCTGGTGTGTTTGAGTTGGTTTGCTGGTCGAGTATCCTTGTTCATAATCAATATAACCAATCCTTGATGCGACGCTTGGTTTCTGACCCATATCAAGTTTGGCTGCTATTGGATCTCCAAAAAGTACCTTTTCTATATCCCCTAAAGCATTTTTAATGTTGTTGTAATCCTTAAATAATTCGCCTTGATTTTGGGGGGTTCGATCGATGGCTACTTTCATATATTTCATCTCAGATTTCAACTCATCGATGGCCTTAGACGCACCATCAACTCTGCCACTCAGTAATTTCACCTTATTCTGAAATTCAGTTAACGCCATTCTATCGCCAGTAGGTAAGGTAGCATTATTCAGTGCTGATAAGTTAAAACTAACCGCTTCTCCCAATTGGCTTTCTTCACCATCAACCAATTTGCTTAAAGAAACAGAATACTTTCCTGGAGAAACTAAATTTCCTTCATTTTTTGAAGCCCAAGGGTTATAAAAACTAGCTTTAGATAAATCCACTGGTCCTTTTGGACTATACTTCAAATCCCAATTAATTCTTTGGACACCCGCTTTAGTATCGGAAATTAGTTTTCTAACAATGTTGCCTTCACTATCCTTGACAGTAAAGATCAAACTTGGTTTTTCTTCTTTGCTTTCTGACTCCAACTGAGCATATGATGGAAAATAGTTATCATTTCCATTTTTTGCTGATTCTTTTTCCGTTTTGACTCTTTGGTCCTCCTTAGTTTTAATTTCATCTTTCAAATACCAAGTGAAAATAGCCTCAGAGCCTAAATTATCTCCAATAAAAAAGTTGTCCCCTTGGAAAGACTTATTTGGTAGACCTAGTGGCCATGAAGGCTCGAAGATCAAGGCATCACGGACTGAGAATAACTGAGCTTCAGTATTGAGTTTTGAGCTTATATTTCTCAGGGAAGAATAATCGTCCAAAACGAAAAACCCACGACCAAATGTCCCTAATATCAAATCGTTATGTTTCGGGTGAATCGTGAGATCTCTTACTGCGATGGTTGGAAGACCCGCTTTTAATTGTTTCCATTCTCCTCCTTGGTTATCAGAGAAATAGCAACCAAACTCTGTTCCTACAAATATGAGGTTCGCATCTACATGATCTTCTTCTATTGAATATACCGAGCCTCTTTTAGGTAAATTACTAGAAATGGAGGACCATGTTCTTCCCTTGTCAACACTTCTAAAAATATATGGCTTGAAATCACCGTATTTGTGATGATTGAAAGCAGCATAAACTACGTTTTCATCATGTTTTGAGGCAAATATTGCATTGACATACGTCATTTTTGGAACACCTGGTATATTGTCAATTTTACGCCAATTCTGACCACCATTTTCTGAGACCTGAATGAGGCCATCGTCTGTGCCGACAAACAAGAGGTTTTCATTTTTAGGGGATTCAGAGAATGCAACGATGGTTCCAAAAGGTGAAGTAGATCCATTCTTTGCCACGGCGTCTACGCTCCAAATTCGATCCATGACTTTGAGTTTGTTTCTATCTAAAGCTCTGGTTAAATCATCACTAATAACTTCCCAGCTATCTCCTCTGTCATCACTTTTAAATAACTTATTGGCAGCAAAATATATTCTGCTGTCCTTATGGTTGCTCACAGCTAAAGGAGCATCCCAATTCCATCTGTATGCATTTTCGTCCTTACGTTCTTTAGGTTGAATACCTATTTCTTCACCACTTTTTCTATCATACCTTGCTAAGTGTCCGTATTGAGATTGAGCGTATACTATATCTGGATTGGTTGGGTCAATTTGAGACTCAAATCCATCACCACCGTGTGTAATAATCCAATCTAAATTATTAGGACCATTTCCACTGACGGTTCTAGATGGTCCACCTAAACTAAAATTATCTTGAGTACCTCCATAAATGTTGTAGAAAGGTTCTGCATTATCAACAGCCACTTTATAGAATTGGATCACAGGAAGGTTGGCCTTGAAATCCCAGTTTTTACCATTGTCCCAAGTTTCGTAAATACCACCATCACAGCCTACCAAGAGGTGAGCATTGTTTTTTGGATTGATCCATATACAGTGATTGTCTACATGCTTTGATACTTCACCGACCTTTTGAAATGTTTTCCCACCATCTATTGTTACATGCATCCAAGTGTCCATCGCGTAAACTTTTTCAGCGTCTATTGGATCAGCAATTATTTCTTGGTAGTAGTTGCCACTAGTTACATATTTTCCTCTTTTTTCCCATGAGGCACCTCTGTTGTTTGATCTGTAAAAACCACCTTCTTTTTGTGCTGCTTCTACTATGGCATAAATATATTCTGGATTCGCTGGCGATATGGCCAACCCAATTCTTCCTAAATCTACTTCAGGTAATCCATTATTGATTTTAGACCATGTTTTACCAGCATCCACTGATTTATGAATTCCTGAGCCAGGACCTCCACCTAAATACGTAAATACATGTCTTCTCCTTTGATAACTTGAGGCATATAAAACATCAGGGTTTCGCGGGTCAGCAACTACTTCGTTCACTCCGGTGTGTTGATCAATATTCAATATTTTGTTCCAGGTGTCACCACCATCCGTAGATTTATACAATCCCCGATCTCCGCCTGCACTCCATAATGGTCCAATGGCTGAAACATAAATCACATTTGAATCTCTTGGATCAATTAGAATATTTCCTATATGCTCGGAATTTTTCAACCCTTTGTGTTCCCAGGATTTGCCTCCATCAACGGATTTGTAAATACCATCACCATAGGCTACACTTCTTTGTCCATTGTTTTCACCTGTTCCAACCCAAACGACATTCGAGTTATTAGGATCCATTGTTACACAACCTATAGAGTAGCTTCCTTGACTATCAAAAATAGGTTCAAATGTGTTGCCTGAATTAATGGTCTTCCAAACTCCACCAGATGAAGATGCCACGTAGTACTCACTAGGATTATCAGGATTTACGGCAAAATCAGAGATTCGGCCTGAAGTCAAGGCAGGTCCCACACTTCTGAATTTCAATCCAGAGAAATTTGTTTTTTGAATTATTGTTGATGAAGGTTCTGTTGATCCTTTTTTTCTCTTTTGAGCATAAGAAGAGAAAGTGATTAATAATACGATTACTAAAAATATGTTTTTCATTTTGGAGGAGTTGTTATAATGGTAAAATAATAAATCTACATTAATAATCTAGATTGGATTAATTTCAGTGGTTTGATATTGAGATGGACGGAAAATTCTTTTTTTTCAGCCTTCTCTCAAATTATTGATGCCTTATTGGCAAGTCACTGCATACCAAAAAGTTTTTTCTAGATCCTTATATCAGAAAGTGTGTATTCAAGGTCTGACTTAACTGGAGGCCCTAGGATTGATTTAGTTTCCAAGCTGCAAGTCAATCATTTCATACGAATCATTATTGAGGGGAAAATTGTGATGATCCATCTTCAAATTGCAATAGCTTATGCGTGTCATTTCTAATATGCCATCTTTCAGTGTTTGACCCAGCATCAATTGTTTCAGAGTAAACAAACGCTCGAAAATCAATTCTGATTGATCAATCCTGCTCTATTTTCCCTTCCTTCTTAAGTATTTCGATATGTCTAAAGAGCCTTTTGACATCTAATGCAATGGTTCCATTATAGACTCCACGAATGTGACCTTGTCCGTCAACTAGAATAAAATTTTCAGTGTGAATGAAGTCTTTTTCTTCTTTTGTTTTTACAAAATCTTCATCTGCAAAATATCCTTTTCTCGCTAAGTCATAAATAGCTTTTTGGTCTCCAGTGACCAGGTTCCATTTTTGATCAATCACAGCGTTATTCAAGGCGTATTCTTTTAATATCGAAACGCTATCGTGCCATGGCATGACCGTATGTGATAACAATAGAATCTCCGGGTCATTTTCATACCGAGCTTGAATGGAAGCCATGTTTTTAGTGAGTTTAGGACAAATGCCTGGACAAACGGTAAAGAAAAAATCTGCAACGTATATTTTATCTTCAAAGCTTTTATTATTGATGGTATCTCCATTTTGATTGACCAATGAAAATGGAGGAATCTTATGCTTGCCTATCAACTCTTCCGTTGAATTAAACCAATGAGGTGAAAAGTCTGCTGAGATGAAATATGGTAATCTCTGAATTCCTTGATTTACACTTGATTTTTTATTCTCCTTACCACAGGCAGTCAGAAGCAGTATTATCACTAAGTAATTTCGGTTACTCATGATCCTTCGAGTTCAGCATTAGTCACAGTCATACATTTTTTAAGGCCAATCAACCCAAATCGTTCTCCGTCGACTACTTCATAATTAGCTTTAATTTTTCCGTCGGGATTAAATAGCTTTTGGGGACCGTCTTCCTGCCCATTAATATAATGGAATTGTTTAGCCAGTTGCCCATTCTGGTACCATTCTGTAATAGAACCATGGTATTGACCTTGATCATTAAAATGATATTCAAATTTTAATTTGTTGTTCTCCCACCAAGATCTGTGTAGTCCTGTTTTTAAGCCATTCGAATAATACCTTTCTGAAGCCAAACTCCCATCAGGAAACCAGCGTTTGTCTAAACCATTTTTGCGCCCCTTTTCGTAATTCGTTTCTTTTCGAATATTACTATTGGAATAGACTTTGCCTGTAAATTTGGTTCCATTCAGATAAAGTACACCATTATTCAATTCTAATCCAGTGGAGTCGAAGGCCACTGTTGTGGATTTATCCGGACCTAATAGATCACAACTTAAAAGAAAAAGAGCAACAACAAAGTAGCAAAAAAGGTTTCGCACTTTTATTGTGTAATATTTCCAGGAGTTCCGAAATAACCATTGCCATTAATATATGGATCCTCACTTGTTATGTGATAATGGTAAATCCCATCTGGAAAATCTGTGGTGGCTGATATGTGACCATGGTAATCATCCAAATCTGCATTTGTAATAGTTTGTCCATCCTCAATTGGACCATATACGGGAAACCCATCAGCCAATAATCCTAAAAAAGCATCTTTTCCAAATTGTTCAGTGAGATAGTTGGGCTCAATGTGATAATGATAATTTCCTATCTGTGCAGGATGTCCGAGGTATTGATCAAACGAATTTATTTCTCCTGTCAACGGGCTATTCCCTGCGGCATACTGATTGAAAAATACAACACCGTTTCTAGCTATACCCATAGGCCCAAGGGCTGTAAGCGAATGGACTGCGGCTTCTTCAGGATTTAAAGGTATCGTTAGCGTAAAATCTTGCTCAGCAATTCTGTTTGGGTTAAGATTAAATAATGTATTGTCACCATTGTATTCTTCGTATAGATCATCTTCCCATTGCGTTCCCAAATAGTATGGGGACTTGTGATCAGGTAAATCATTGGTGTGAAAAGTGACCGTATTTCCATTGACTTCATAGGACATGCCATTGGAATTAAACTTTGACAATATTGTTGTTATGTCGTAAGGCCCTGCTTCCGGAGTTTCATTGGGCATCATATCATCTGCTTCATCACTGGAGCAAGAAAACGAAATGAAAGTAACGAGAAGTAGTAATGAGGTAAACTTATAAGCAATATTAGGGTAATTCATAAAATAGATTTTAGTTTCATCTCCATAGACAACACTAGTTGCCAAAAGTTTAATATAAAAGGGCCAAAATTATTGAAATAATTTTATTTAGTGATGTGATATAAAAAGTGCTGTCATTAAAGTTCACCTTTAATTTCCGGTTGGTTACAAAACATAGTAAAAATTAAAGGATGATTAAATAGCCCTCATAATTTGCCCATACGTGTGTTCATTTAATGGATATCAATTTTGTCTGTACGAAACACAAAATTCTAGATAAATTTTGCTGGAAGAAATCTCAATCCAGAGAAATATGTTTTTATAGAATCTCATCTGCTGATATAAGACCGAAAAGTGTCAATTAAATATCCCAATATTCATCAATCACTTTTTGTATTTCAGGAAACTGTTGATCATCTTCTTTTACTTCTTTACGAATATCGCCAAGCCTACTTTTCAAATCACTGATGATTGAGGCATATGTTTCATCTCCATACTTGTTGTCCATTTCTTTTGGGTCATTTTTAAGGTCATAAAATTCCCATGCTGGCGGGGTAATAATGTTTGATAAAGATTCTGGATTATGGGCCCATTCTTGGGCATTTGTGTTTCTCTTCATGTAATCACGACCATAAAAGAAAATGAGTTTGTAGTCTTTAGTCCTTATACCAAAATGTGCCGGATTGCTATGTTGATGGGCCATATGCATCCAGTATCGGTAATACGTTTCTTGTTGCCATCCTTCGGGTTCCTCACCAGATTCTAGAATGAATTTAAAACTGCTGCCTTGCATGTAATCCGGGGTTTTACCGCCAGCTAACTCGATCAAGGTAGGAGCAAAATCTGTGTTGTTTACAATTGCATCTGTTCGACTACCAGCTTGTATTTTTTTAGGATATCTCACTAAAAAAGGCATTCTCATTGATTCCTCATACATCCATCTTTTATCAATGTAGTCATGCTCTCCAAGCATAAAACCTTGATCACCTGTGTAAACTATGATTGTATTATCCATAAGCTCCTCTTCTTCGAGGTAATCAAACAAACGTTTAACATTGTCATCAACGCCTTTGACACATCTGAGGTATCTTTTTAGGTATTCTTGATAGGCCAATCGCTTGTACTGAGGATCTGGGATATTCGGATCTATTTCCATATGCATGCCCATATTTCGAATGACGTTTCTGTGGCCTATGGACGAACCAATTGTATCGATCAATGCGTTATCAATGCCTTTGGTTCCTATTGACCCGTTGTTTTCATTGTCCCAAAGACTCCCAGGTTCCGGGATTTCAACATCCGCGAGATAGTCTTTGTACCTAGGGGCAAACTCGAAGAAATCATGTGGCGCTTTGTAATGATGCATTAAAAAAAATGGCTTGGTTTTGTCTCTTTTGTTTTTCAACCAATCCAATGAAATGTCTGTGATCACATCTGTAGAATGCCCTTCGTACTTGGTGGCATTTATTTCTCTTGTCAGATCTTCTTCAAATTTCATTTCTATTTTCTTGCCATCTTCTTCATTTGAATAGAGTGTTGGGTTGAAATAATCACCCTGACCTGGTAGTACATTGTAATAGTCAAATGCTTCAGGTGCATGTTTCAAATGCCATTTGCCAACCATGGCCGTTTGATAGCCTAGTTTGCCCAGCTCAATAGGTAAATATTGATTTTCAGGCTTTAGCTTTCCACTCAAATCGAAGACCCCGTTGATTTGTCCATATTGACCAGTCATAATACTTGCTCGAGAAGGTGTGCAAATTGAGTTAGTACAAAAGGCATTTTCAAATAGCATGCCTTCCTTTGCCAAACGATCAATCGTCGGAGTAGGATTTAATTTTGCTAGTCTACTGCCATATGCACCAAATCCTTGTGTCGTGTGATCATCGGACATGATGAAAATGATATTGGGTTTTTGATTTTCATCTTGCTCACAACCGAATTGAGAAAACACAACAAGGAGAATAAAAGATATAAATACGAAGGTTTGAAATCTCATGAATGCTAAAAAGTTTGAATAAACTAAACTAATCACTTTTGATTTCAGATTTTGAGCATTGGTTTATCCAATGAAACTCATTGGAGAAAATAGGACCGTTATTGGATAAAATAATGAATTGCTCAAACGTGTGTTCATCAATAAAATTCTAGTTCTAGCTAACTTGAACACAAGTGTTCAAAGGTGCCAGTATTGTGGTTGACTGAATTCTTTGAAGTATAAATGAACCACAGAGACATATTTAAAACTGATCTAATGAAAAGACTTTCATCTTTATTTTTCTTTTTGATTTTTGTAAAAGTCGGGTTTGCCCAGCATTTACCTGTTGGTTTTCCTTATACGGATCGTACCAAAGTCAGCCTTAATCAGGGTTGGAAATTTTTATTAGGCTCGCCAGATGCCTTGAATTACGAAACGGATTTAATTGATACAGATTGGGAGGCTGTCAATGTTCCTCATACTTTGGAATTGACTTCTTTGACTTTGGACGGATTGCAAGATGAAAAAACGCAGTTAGTGTTTCATAGAAAAGTTGGTTGGTATAGAAAAGACATCATGGTCAGTGATTCTCAAAAGAAAGTATTTCTAGAGTTTGAAGGGGCTCATCAAGTCACAGACCTATGGGTAAATGGCAAAAAAGTCGGTCAACACGGAGTAGGAGGATACACGCCATTTCACTTTGATATAACAGATTATGTAGATAGAGGTAAAAGCAATCAGGTGACGATTATGTGCGATAACAGAAGAAGTGAAGTGGTTCCTCCAGATCCGGGACCATTTGATTATGTGAAATTTAGTGGATTGTATCGCGACCTTTATTTGGTTGAAACTAACCCCGTACATGTCACTTTCAATTGGGAAACACTCAATTCTGGCGTAAACATTACGACACCTACTATTGACCCAGTCAATAAAAATGCTACAATAAGTATCAAGACCTCTGTTAAAAATGAAAAGTCATCAACTGTCACTTCTGAATTGGTAACTAGAATTCTAAATAGAGAAGGGATAACGGTATTGAGATTAATAGACAAAGCGGATATTTTGTCAGGTCAGGAATATCAATTCAATCAGATCGGTAGTCTTGAAGATGATGTCAGGTTATGGGGAATCGATGATCCATATTTGTATAGAGTTAATAGTGTGGTTCGTGTTGATGGGAAGGACATAGATTTTGTGGAAAATAAGTTGGGGCTTAGAAAGTTTGAACAAGACCCTGTCAGAGGATTTCTATTGAATCAGGAACCAATAGAATTAATTGGTTTTAATCGTCATCAGCAATACCCATATATTGGTGATGCTGTTCCTGATGCATTACACTACAAAGACATGTTACAATTCAAAGAATTTGGGTTCAATATTATGCGAACAGCCCACTATCCTCAAGATGACGCCTTGATGGATGCTTGTGATGAATTGGGTATTCTGGTTTACGAAGAAGCACCAACGTGGATCGGAGTTTCACAAAGCGAAGAGTGGTGGGACAACTTAGAAAAATCTGCTCGTACGATGGTTAGAAATCACAGAAATCATCCGTCTATTGTCATGTGGGGGGCAGGTGTTAATCACCGTGGTTATGTGCCTCGTGTTCATAATACAATCAAACAAGAAGATCCAACGCGATTGACAGCTTCACAAGGAGCTAGATGGACAGGATGGCAAACTTCTGGTTTAACGGACATAAATGCGAATATGCTTTATGGTCCTTTTATTTGGGATCGTTCTGAGCCCATTTTTGCAATGGAAGGCGAACGTGGGCCTGGACCTGTCGCTATGTACAAAAGAGATCCTTTAATGACAGGATTGATTTCATGGACTGCCCATGCTTATTACACTTTTCATCCTCGTCATGACAAGGCAAAAAGTAAAATCGACCGAACAAGAGCTGGTCTAATGACGATTTTTAGAGATCCCAGACCTAGATTAGATTGGTACAAATCTGAATTTGTAAAAGAACCGATGGTTTCTATCAAAGAAGAATGGAAAAAAGGAACCAATGAAGTGACAGTATATAGTAATGCGGAAGAGGTAGAACTATTCCTCAACGGCAAATCAATAGCAAAAAGTAAAGCCAGTACTGATACCACATACATAGGTTTGGACTTTCCACCATTTGAGTTCAAGGGCATTCAATACGAAGCTGGAAAATTAGAGGCCAAAGCGTATTTCAAAGATGGGAAAACCTTGGATGCTGTAAAGCAAACGCCGGGTAAAGCTTATGCAATAAAACTTAGTCTTGATACTAATGGAAGAGAATTTACGGCGGATGGCTCAGATATTTTGATGGCATTCGCCAAGGTTGTAGACAAGAATGGGACCGCCGTTCAAGATTCTACCATTAAGGTCACTTTTTCTGTAAAAGGAAATGCTAGTGTAGTTGGAGATGGTTCTAGTATCAATGCCAATCCAATGTTTTTGGAATATGGAGTTGCCCCTGGCTTGATTAGAGCTGGAAATACAGCTGGAAGTATTACTGTTTACGCAAAATCTAAAGGCCTGAAATCATCGAAATCAATAGTTAAATCAATTGCAAATGATAATAATGTTGTTGCACGGAATGCTGAAGCAATTTATGATTTTAAAACAGAGCGAGTTGATATGGGGTCTGAAGAACAGTTATTGCAATTCGGGTGGAACGCTTGGAATGGCGCTGAAGATCAAGATATTGCTTATGATTTTAAATCATTTGATGGAGCGCAGGCAAAAGTAGTAAAAGGGTCGGAGGAAGGAATTATTCGTTGGTTAGGCGAAATGAATGTTATTGGTAAATATGGTTTTGCGTATGGAGAAGGTATTATAGCTATTGACGATGCTGGGGTGAATCTTGAGTTAGCAGGCTTGAAAAAAGGGACCTACAAAATTAAAACCTGGCACCATGCGCCAAGTAGTAATTCGGATTCCATGGATCCTAATAGAGAAAAATTGAAATCAGTAACGATTCACAAATTGCCCTATGAAACGGAGATTACTGTAAGTTCAGAAAGTTTAGTGGGTGAGAAGTCCGTAGCTGGAAAAGTTACTGCTGGCAAACAAATGCAATGGGAGGCACCAGGTACTGTAGAATTAATTTTTACTTCAGATGGCGTAAACCCTGTCTTGTTCAACTTCAATGGAATAGGAGAGAAAGGTGTTTGGCTAAATGCTTTTGAACTTAGTGAATGGATGGATGCCAAATAATCACGATATATGTATTAATACTAATCTCTTTAACCAACCAATTATGAAAAACTTAAGCCTTTTAATCTTAGCGTTCTCAATCTTCTCTTGTTCAAGTGAGAAAACTGTGGATGTAGCCTATGATCTACAAATACCTCAAATCACTTTTGGTGCAAATGCAGTTCTATCAGCATTAAAAACTAATGAATATACGTTGAAAAGAGATGCTAAATTTTCAGTGAAATTTTTATTGGACGGGAATTGCTGTGAATCACAAGGGTACCAATTGACCAAAAAGGGTGATCAAATATTAATCAAATCCGGGGATGCAAATGGGTTAATGTATGGAGGGCTTGAACTCGCAGAACAATTAAAATTAGGCATTGAACTAAGTGAAGTTGAAGAGAAATCTGAGAAGCCCTACATTGAGAATAGGGGAATCAAATTCAATATTCCTTTAGATATCAGAACCTCTAGTTTTGATGATTCTGGTGATGCTGCTCAAAACAATATTGCCGAAATGTGGAACATGGAATTTTGGGAAGAATTCTTTGATAATATGGCGACTCATCGCTACAATGCCATTTCTTTTTGGAACGCACACCCTTTTTCTTCAATGGTCAAGTTAAAGGATTATCCAGATGTGGCCTTACAAGATGTTTGTGGAACAACGATTAAACCTCAAGAGAATCCAGGCTACTGGAATGTTCCCGAATTGGCTAGCAGCAAGACTGTTGCGAATCTGAAAGTGCTGAAAAAGATGACCATTGAAGAGAAAATCAAATTTTGGCAAGATGTGATGGCTTATGCAAAGGGACGAGGTATTGACGTTTATTTTATTACATGGAATATTTGTTTGAACGGGGCGGCAGTTCCTGGTCCCAATTGGGAAGTAGGAGACAAACTAGGTAAATACGGCATCTCTAATGACTATAAAAATGAAACAAGTAAAGATTATATGAGAAAATCGGTAGAACAGTTTTTACTCAATTATCCAGACTTAAAAGGACTGGGTGTTACAGCTGGTGAAAATATGCGAAAACCGATGGATGATAATGACAAAGAAAAATGGCTTTGGGAAACTTATGGTTTAGGAATATTGGATGCAAAAAAACAGCAACCAGATCGAGTTGTTAATTTTATCCATCGATTCTGGTGGACAGATATGGCTAAGATTATGAAATACTGGGGAGCTTATCCAGATCCTTTTGATATGAGTTTTAAATACGCCAAGGCACATATGTATTCAGCAGAAAATCCACCATTCCACAAACCTTTGTTGAAATGGATGGAACCCCAAAATCTAAAATCTTGGTGGAATCTTAGAAACGATGATATTTTTATTCATCGTTGGGGAGATCCAGAGTTTGTCAGTGGCTTTATTAAGAACTTACCTGAAAATCAGACCGCTGGATTTCACATGGGTTCTGATGGGTATGTTTGGGGCCGCGAATTCATTAGCAAAAATCCAGTGGGTAAAAGGTCCTTGGAAATTGACAAAAACTGGTTTCGTTTTCTCTTGTGGGGGCGTTTGGGATATAATCCTGAAATTGATAAAAATAGATTTGAAGGAATACTGAAAGCCAGATTTCCAGAAGCGAATGGAAAAGAATTGCTAGATACTTGGTCAACGGCTTCTAAAATCATACCTCAAGTAAACCGCTTTCATTGGAGGGATTGGGATTTTATGTGGCAGCCAGAAGCTTGTATGGATCATCGCAGTGATTTAAGAGATGTGAATGCATTTCGGATCACGGAAACAATGCAAGGAAGTGGAATTTCAAATCCTGTAGAATATGTAGAAGCGAACTTGGCTGACTCAGCATTGAATAAAATTTCTCCATTGGAAGTGGCGGATAATTTAAGCCAATATTCAGAAAAGGCGATTGCTGGTGTGGATAGATTGATGAAAGGTCAACTTCCAGATGAGTTGGAACAAACGCTTTTGGATATCAAGGCCATGAGTTATTTAGGTGAATATTATGCTAATAAAATTAGAGGGGCAGTAGCCTTAGAGTTCTACAAACAGACTGGTGATAAAGCACATAAGAATAATTCGGTGGGGTATTTAACAGAGGCTGTGAACAATTGGCAGTCTTACACAGATATCGATGACCCAAGATATAAGAGACAGAATTTCGCTAGGCTCAGAACATTTGATTATCAAAACAATTTGGAATTGACCAAGAAGGATGTTCAAATTGCCATCAATGCACTTACCTACAATGAAGATCCAGAAAGCAGGGGGCAAAAAGCCCAAGAATGATTTTTGAATAAGATTAAAAAGTAGGTCATTCACATATGATTTATAATAGAGAATTAGATTTAACATGGGAATACCTAAATTTTTGCCAATAGTCTTAATGCTGATTTTAATGAGGCACGCTGATTGTAAGGCACAAGTAATTTCACTTTGGGGAAATACAATTCCTAACAGTATTCCTTCAAGCGAAAAAGAACAACAGCCAGAAAGAGATATTATTTGGTATACACATGTTCAAATACCAACGCTTGAAATTTTCCTTCCCACAGAACAATATGCAACTGGTCAGGCGGTGCTTATTTGTCCAGGTGGTGGATATACAGGATTGGCCTATGATTGGGAAGGAACAGATATTGCTAAATGGTTGAATGGTTATGGAATTGCTGCATTTGTTTTAAAATATAGAACTCCCTATTCTGAATCCGTAGATGTTGATCATTTAGCTCCTTTGCAAGATGCTCAGCGAGGAATTAGGGTCATCCGATCGAATGCTAAAAAATGGAATATTGATTCAGGAAATATAGGAGTCATGGGGTTTTCCGCAGGAGGACATTTGGCAAGTACTTTAGGAACTCAATGGGAAAATCTAAATGAATTTGATGAAGATGAAATAGATAAATTGTCTGCAAAGCCAAATTTCATGGTTTTAATCTACCCGGTAATTAGTATGAAAGAGGGAGTGACGCACAATGGTTCAAGAAACAACTTATTAGGAAAAAAGCCAAAAAAGGAGTTAGTAAATCAGTTTTCCAATGAACTACAAGTTTCAGAAAATACACCCGTTACATTTTTGTTACACTCACAAGATGATAAGGCAGTACCCGTTAAAAACAGCCTTCTATTCTTTGAGGCATTGAATGCCAATAATATTAAAACTGAGTTGCATATTCTACCAAAAGGGGGGCATGGGTATAGCTTAGGACGGCATGCATATCCAACTAACAGTTGGCCTCCTTTGCTAATAGATTGGCTTCAAAATAGGTGAACAATTGATCTAAAGAATTGAACAACCGCTTGATCGTGCTAATTCTAATTGGAATAATACATTTGTTCATTATTACATTTTTACTCGAATTGATCAAGTTTAAATCATGAAAAAAATAGCACTTTCTCTTTGCTCCGTAATTACATTATTGGGCGCATTTTCTATTAATGCTCAATCTTATGATGCCGATTGGAAATCTTTGGCTAAACATAATGAAGCACCTGAATGGTTTCAAGATGCTAAATTAGGAATTTACTTCCACTGGGGAATATATTCTGTCCCTGCTCATTCGAGTGAATGGTATCCATACGGAATGCACAGAGAAGACAATGGTGTTTACAAACATCACTTAGAAACTTACGGACATCCTTCTGATTTTGGGTATCATAATTTTGTTCCGTTTTTTAAAGCAGAGTATTTTGATGCTGATGAATGGGCTGAACTTTTTCTACAATCAGGTGCAAAATTTGCTGGTCCAGTGGCTGAACATCATGATGGTTTTTCGATGTGGGAGAGTGAAATAACACCTTTCAATGCTGTTGACAAAGGACCAAAAAGAGATATTACAGGGGAACTTGCGAAAGCGATAAAAGCAAGGGACATGAAGTTTATTACAACTTTTCATCATGCGAGAAACCTTCAACGATTTGATAGTCTCCCAGATGAAAAAGGGAGAAAATACTGGGATTCACATTTTGCATATGACAAAGGAATGCCAACTTCATCAGAGGATCCTGAATTAAAATATATGTATGGAAATATACCAGCTGAACAATGGCACGAAGAAGTGTGGTTTGGTAAACTCAAAGAAGTAGTAGACAAGTACCAACCAGATATAGTTTGGTTTGATTCTTGGCTTGATCAAATTCCAGAAGAATACCGTAAGAAGTTTTCGGCCTACTACCTAAACGAAGCTGAAAAATGGGATAAAGAAGTAGTGATCGTTCGAAAGCAAAATGATCTCCCGCTGGATATGAGTGTTGATGATCTTGAGAAAACGAGAAAAAACAGATTGGAGAAAAAGTCATGGATGACTGACGAAACTTTGAGCAAAGGGAGCTGGTGTTATACAGAGAATCTAGAGATAAAAGACAAGGACGATGTACTTCATGTTTTAATCGATATTGTTAGTAAAAATGGTGTTTTATTATTGAACATTTCTCCTAAAGCCAATGGTGTCATTCCAGAAGATCAGCGAAATGTTTTGAAATATATGGGTGAATGGCTTGCAGCCAACGGAGAAGCTATATACAAAACCAGACCATGGTATGCTTATGGTGAAGGACCTACCGTGGAACCAGAAGGAACATGGGACAACCATAAGAAATTCGCAAAGATTAAATATTCTTATAAAGATATTAGATACACTACAAATGGAAATAACATTTATGCTATGCCGTTGGGGAAACCGGTTGGAGATCAAATAATAATGAGTTCATTCAATAAAAAATCAATGCCAAAGGGTACGGTTGTTACAAGTGTTTCTCTTTTAGGTTCTGATCAAAAATTAGAATGGAAACAGAGCAAAAGTGAACTGACGATCGAGATAAGTGGAGTTGAGTTTGAAGACACTGTCCCTGTTTTTAAAATTGTGAGAAAATAGATTTCAAAAATTAAATGAATTTCAAAATGCCAGCAAAATTTAAGCTTATATCAGCCATATGTTGTTTTCTATTTGTTTTCGCTTCCTGTATAGAAAAGAAAGCTTTAGATATACCAGATCAAGCGTTTAATGACAACTGGCTATTTTCTAAAGGAGAATTAGAAGGTGCTGAGACCATCGCATTTGATGATGCATCATGGAGACAAGTAAGCCTTCCTCATGATTGGGCGATTGAAGGGCCTTTTGATGAAAAATACAACGCTCGTACTGGAGGTTTGCCTGTTCATGGCACTGGTTGGTATCGAAAGCATTTCATTGTTGACAAAGAAAAAGAAGGCAAACAAATTGCGATTCAATTTGATGGTGCTATGAACAACTCAGAAGTATGGGTAAATGGCAAATATGTTGGAGAACGCCCATATGGTTACATAGGTTTTGAATTTGACATTACTCCTTTTGTTGATTTTGGCAAAGAAAATGTTGTTGCAGTCAAATTAGCACCTCAGGATTTAGCGGCAAGATGGTATTCAGGGGCGGGGATCTATAGAAATGTTTATATCAAATACAATGATCCAATTCATATTGCGCAATGGGGAACCTACATAACCACTCCAGAAATAACAGACGATTACGCAGTAGTCAATATCAAAACTAAAATTAATAATGTTAGTGAAGTCAATGCTACTATTGAGTTAAGGACACAAATATTGGATGCAGATGGAAAAGTAAGCGTTGAATTTCAAAGTAAGGGAGCAGAAATTAAAGGAAAAGTAGGAGAATTTGAGCAACTACTTGAGGTACCAAATCCGGTCAGATGGGATGTTGGTCAACCTTATTTGTATAATGTAATTAGTAAGGTTATTAGTAATGGAAAAACAATCGATACTTATGAGACAACTTTTGGAATACGAACAATAGAATTCACTTCAAATGACGGTTTTTTGCTCAATGGAAAGCGATTACAACTCAATGGAGTTTGTATGCATCATGATTTAGGTCCTTTGGGTGCAGCAGTGAATTATCGGGCAACTGAGCGCCAGATGCAAATAATGAAATCTATGGGCGTGAATGCACTTCGCACTAGTCATAACCCGCCTTCACCAGAGATGCTTGAGGTATGTGATCGACTTGGAATAGTCGTACAAGTCGAAGCATTTGACGAGTGGAAAAAAGGTAAGATACCCAATGGTTATAGTCAATATTTTGATGAATGGCATGAAAAAGATCTGCGAGATATGATCAAAAGAGATAGAAACCACCCTTCAGTAATCATGTGGAGTATCGGCAATGAGATATTGGAGCAAAGCCAGAAAGATGGTTGGAAAATTGCCAAAACACTGAATGATATTTGTCATGATGAGGACCCAACTCGACCCACCACTGCTGGGTTCAATTATTATCCAGCGCCATTTGTGAATAAACTGGCGTACCAAATTGATGTAGTAGGTATGAACTATTGGCCATTACAATATGCACAGATTAAGAAGGACAACCCCGATATGATCATTTACGGATCAGAGACTTCATCGCTAACAAGTAGCCGCGGGAAATATCATCTACCAATACGAGGAGATTTCTATAGAGAAACTGGTCATGTTTCAAGCTATGATGTAATTTATGGCCCTCCATGGGCTTATCCTCCCGATGCTGAATTTGAAGTGCAAGAAGCCAATACTTTTTCTTTAGGGGAATTTATTTGGACAGGTTTCGATTACCTAGGCGAACCTACCCCATACAGCGGTAGAGACAATATGACGAATGGATATTGGAATGACGATTGGCCTTCAAGGTCGTCGTACTTTGCCCCGGTGGATTTATGTGGTTTTCCAAAGGATAGGTATTATTTATATCAAAGTCAGTGGACTTCTGAACCTATGGTTCATGTTTTACCTCATTGGAATTGGGAAGATAAAGAAGGAGAAAATATCCCGGTATTTGCTTATACCAATGCCGAAGAAGTGGAATTATTTGTGAATGACAAATCCTACGGGAAAAAAGTAAAAGGAAAAGATTTAACGCCTATTCCTGCCGAATACCATGATTTTGAAAAGGGTATTTTCGAATCTAAATATAGGCTTTCATGGGATGTGAAATATGAGCCCGGAGAACTTAAAGTGGTTGCATATGATAAAGGTAAAGCGGTAGCTAACAAAACAATAAAAACGGCGGGAAAGCCTTATCAAATTAAATTAAGCCCTGATCGATCTACAATAAAAGGAGATGGAAAGGACTTGAGTTTTATTACCATCCGGGTTGAAGATGAAAATGGAAATCTCTGTCCAAACGCAGATAATCTAATTGAGTTTGATGTTTCGGACGGAGGAGAGATTGCGGCAGTTGGAAATGGCAATCAAAGATCGCTTGAATCTTTTCAAGATGCCAAAAGAAAAGCCTTTAGCGGAATGTGCTTGTTAATTGTTAAAGGAAATAAAGATTCAAGAGAAATAACGATCAAAGCAAAGTCTGAAGGGCTAAAAGGAGAAGATATTTTTTTGATGGTGAAGTAAAGAATAATTATTGGATTACTCTTTATTAACATAGAAGTATCTGATTCTACAAGCATGACCAATACTTCGGTCATCTTTTTGATCGGATATTTTAACTTCTAGGAGGTGCTTTTTATTTTCTAAATCGCCAGACAGTGTGTAATACCACGGTAGATGTACATTCGTACTCCATTGGGTAAAAAGGTTTTGTTTTTTCCACTCACCTTTGTCGATTCGATATTCGATGATACCGGCATCTCGCCCGGCAGCTACTGCAAGACCGATGGCTGTACCTTCAAATTTTAAGGACAGTGAACTTCCCGGAGTTTCACTGATGAGCATCGGAACATCCACATAATTTGGTCTGGTTCGAGTCCCATCATTTGGATTCCAGAGCGTGTCTATTTCCCAGCCTTTAGAAGTTTTCGCCATTTGCTGATCTATAAGTTTTCCATTTTCATAAGAAAATGGGTCCAATGGAGGAGGGATCAATTTCGCGGAAAGCTTATCGTCATCATCTAGCTGTGGGTAGTATGCATTTTCTAAGAATCGAGATATGGAATTCGCATAGATTTTTTGACCAAAAGGAGAAGGGTGGAGGTTTTTGAAATCATTCTCCCAAGAAAATTCTCCTTGATCTATTCTGACGGTTACCTCTTTGGCTAAGTTGATCGTGGGAATACTATAATATTCTGCGACGCGATTGTGATTTGTGATTACTTTGGGTTCTTTTCCTGCTCGGTAATCTTTCATTTTATCAGGATCAACAAAATGCATCATGACTATATCGATAGCTGGATTGGCTTTTTTGAGACGCCTCACAATTCCTTCCATGCCTCTGATTTGCTCAGGATCTGTTCTGAAATTGGTAGCGTCGTTGACAGCAGCTTCTTCAAATAACAAATCTATTTTTCCTTTTGACAACACGTCACGTTCCAATCTAAAGGCTGCAGGTGTGGTGCCCATGGATGAAATTCCTGCCGCTATAAATTCAAATTCTGTGTCAGGGAAACGATCCTCGAGATAAGCATAGATCATTTCTCGCCAACCGCTCATGTTGGTAATGGATCCACCTACAAATGCCACCCTTCCTTTTTTGGTTCTTTCAAAAACGATTTTACTATTCTTCATACTCCCTCTCATGGTATGAAAATCGGAGGGGTCGAGCAGTTTGTTTTTAAGTGAGTGATATTTGATGAAATCAACCACTCCTTTGGGATCATCGATGGAATAGTGATGTCCTTCTGATTTGGCTTCTCCTTCAGTGCATGGCGAAATAGTGCCCGTGCCTCCAAGTCGTATATATCTGTTGACAAGCTTTAATGAATTTTCTTCTGGAGGAACCACTTGATCAGTTAACCTTACTGTGTGCAATATTGGAATTTTAGCTGATGCCAAAGCCTCAAGGTTGTCAATAGGGTTGTCACTAAATGCCTTGGCTTCTTCATCAGACTTAAAACCATAAGCATTTTTAAGCGCTTCCCAGCTTTCACCATGTCCATTACCAGTTCCAAATCCTCCTGGCCAACTTTTAAAGTCACAGACGATCGCGTCAGCATAGATGCAGGCTATCTTCTCTGGGTTTTTCTTCGCCCAATTGTAGGCAAATAGTCCACCACGACTGTGACAATGCAAGACTGCTTTTTCATGAAGTTCGTAACTAGAAATCAAATTTTCATAAAACTGATCCCAAGCTTTCATCGCTGTGGGACTGCCAAAGAGATTGTCTGTGTTAATGTATGCGATGTGGAAGCCATCTGCTAAAAGCATACTGTCAATTTCTGCATGATACGTAGGAAAGCGCGCTCTCCAAACCCAAGGTTTGCCAGGGATTGCTTTTTTTGGAACTACTAATTGTGCTGTTCTTTCCGCTACTTTTAGCTCAATTTTTTGAAATCCTTTCCATGTATTTGTAACTTCTTGAAATTTGGATTCTGAAGATTGCGCTTTTGCTTTTTCATTTATATGAAACGAAAGCGTAAAGATTAGAGCAATTTTCAACAGCAACCTGTATTGCATTTTTCAGTTTTTATTGTTCACAAATTACGAACGCATACCTTTTGGTACATCCGATATCATACCAAGACCCATCATTTCTTATGACCATACAATCTTCGTCTTCATCATTTTTCCAGACGTTATTTGGTTGTGTTCCAAGTTTGGTTTTTCCCCAGTTTTCGTATGCATCATTTATAGTTGACATCTTATTTTGATCGTAGAAGTAGGCGCCTTCACCATTCCATGACCACATATTTTCATTCGAAGCATCAGTTCCACCCGTCCAATATTGTTTTGCAACGTCAATCGTGTCAATTTCATATAATGAGGAAATAGTATTTAAAACAAATGCGTTTTCATCCGCAGATTCAATTTTAACCATTGCCATGCCATATGATTTACATACCTCTCTGGCTTGGAGAGCATTTGGTTTGATGCCATGTATAAATGCATAATTATGATTGTCGTAATTGACGAAATTTCCAATGGGTTTAGTCTGGGCTCTCACTTGTATACAAACAAAATACGCAACTATTATAGTTGCGTATTTTGTTTTAGAAAATGTACTTATCATGTCATATTTTGACATGACTTATTTCTTCTTAATAAGTACTGCCCAGTCTTCACCATCTGCGGCAGGCGCATTGCCAATTGACACCCAGCCATTTCCTTTGATTCTCTTACCTTTTTTAAGTGCACCTCCAGTTCTAGGATTAAACCATGATACGTTGAATGTACCACCTGCTTCACCCAGATCAATTTGACCTGATTCTCCTCGTTTAATATAGACCACATAGGATTTGCCTTTTTCGCCTAGGCAATGCCCTTCAATGCCTTGGATCAATTCGTCATTGGGCGACAGGTTTTCAAAATCAACATATTTGACAAAAAAGTCAGTGGCAAACCTCGTCATTTTCCAAATTCGGTCTCTAGATCTCCAGTCTTCACAATTAAGATCATTATGAGCTACTTTATATCCAAAGTAGTGTTCAAAACCAGCTCCTCCGGCCATCAGATTTGGCCACATCACTTCTTTTCTTACCGTATCTTGCTGTGTTGGGTATTCATCGGGTTTTGTTCCAGCATGAGCAGGTCCTATTTCATCAACCCACATAACCCATGGGTTCCCGGATTTGGCAGATTCATCGCGCCATTTTTTTGTTGCCACATAAGCATCTTGGAGGTGATGAATCTGAATAGAGATCCCATCTAACTCCTTGTTATCCAATAGCGGAGTTAAAGTATTTTCATGATCTTTTAATGAAGGAAGGGTATGGATGAATACTGGATTCTTATATGGGTCCAAATTCTTCATATAAGTGATCATAGCATTTCTTTGTTTGGCTGTTTGACCAATTGGCGACCAAGAAGTAATGCCATTTTCTTCACCCATATTCCAAACAAGCCCAGGATGATGACCAAATCTTGCGATCAATTCTCGGTAGTATAATTTCCGTTGAATTCCAACGTAACCAATATCCAATAGATTTTCATTTTCAGTTTCTTGGGTTATGACATGTTTAACTAATCCAATTTTATCCATGTGATCAAAAACGATTTCCCATTGATCCAATTTGCTGCAATTGAACCTGTATCTTTCGTGGTATTCAGTCCATGGATAAACGTCTTTGCCGTCACCCATTACATTCATGGTGAGAAAATACACTGCGTTCGTTCCAGTAGAAGAAAGGTAGTTTAAAGCACCGATAATATTTTTTCCTTTTCCTCCTTGCCATGTTGGATCTCCTTCTTTATAATCTTTCGCGTGAGGTGCATATTTATGCTTAGGTGGTGTTTGATCAAATTCATAATACCCTAAAAGATTTTCAGGACTATTAGCTCCACCTTTGATGAACAATTCATTGGAACCTTTAAACTTCAGGTAATGATTTTTTTTGTTGACCAATCTTCCTTTGCCTCTTAAGTCACGGCCTGTCTTGTCAGATTTTGAAATGGTGAGGGTTCCTTTTGCTCCATCAAAACTTGTAGTTTTCCCCCCCGAAGCGTCATCCGCAACAGCAATGTTTTTACCGGTAACGAAACTGGCTACATACGTCCATTCTCCTTCTAAAGAGGGTGAAAATCTTACTTGCCAAATATTCCCGGACCTAGCACTAGATTCAGCAGAATTTCCATCCGCAGCATAAAAACCAGGTATTGTAATTGATGTTTTAGAAGCGATATGCTCGAATTTCACATCAAGTCTATAATCTAAAAATGGATTGAGTGTATCGTATTCACTAGAGGCTGGTCCGTTGAAGCTAAGTTCAACTTTATGCCATGTTTTTAAATCCCCCTGTATTTCTTGAGCTTTAGCCCCTGATAGCGATGTAAATAGGAAGAGTATGTAAAATATAGAAGAATAATATTTCATAATTTTGTTCTGATTTAAAACCATTCGGAAGGATTTCAAAATGGTTAACTTTTCACAATATACTTAGTAATTTCAAGATACCATTGAATAGGACTAATCGCCTCGATAGACTGAAATAAGTCACTTTTTGTATAGTAAATCTATTCTGCTAATAGGTGGAATAAATGCGCAAACGGTTGTTTCATTTTTGGGCATATAAAAGGGGATTTTTGAAGGATTAATTATCCTAGTCGAGCCTTGTTTTAGAAGCGGTGTTGAGGTGTATAGGGACTAAGTGAATTAAAACAATAATTGAATGAAATATATAGTTTGTGCTGAACCGGGAAGGTTTGAGTTGAAAGAGAAAGAAGCACCCATACGAATAGAAGGGGAGGCACTTTTAAAAATTAATAAAGTAGGGATTTGCGGTACTGATTTACACGCTTATGCTGGAAATCAAGCATTCTTCACTTACCCTAGAATTTTAGGTCATGAGTTGGCATCATCTGTACTAGAAATTGATGAAAATGCCCAAGGCATCAAAAAAGGGGATAATGTCATCGTTATGCCATACATGAGCTGCGGGAAATGTGTCGCTTGTAGAGCAGGAAAGACTAATTGCTGTACGAATATTACTGTTTTGGGTGTTCATGGTGATGGTGGAATGCAAGAAGTTATAACTGTTCCAACACAATTTCTGTTGCCTGCGGGAAACTTGACGGATGATGAGATGGCTATTGTGGAACCATTAGCAATTGGTGCGCATGCCATAAGGAGAGCCAATGTTCAACCAGGTGAAACAGTGGTTGTTTTAGGTTGTGGTCCTATCGGAATCGGCATGATGAAGTTAGCACAAATCGCTGGAGCGAAAGTCGTAGCTTTAGACATGAATGATGATCGTTTGAAATATGCGAAAGAAGAAATTGGAGTAGATCATATTGTGAATGTAGGGGATGATCCTGTAACTAAAGTTTCTGAAATTACCGGTGGTGACTTAGCAACAGCAGTTTTTGACGCAACTGGACATAAGGGTGCGCTTGAATCAGGTCCAGATTATATGGCACATGGCGGGCGTTTTGTCTTAGTCGGTTTATCCAAAGGGGAATTGACTTTTACACATCCAAAAATCCATGCCAAAGAAACAACTATCATGTGTAGTAGAAATGCAACAACTGAAGATTTTGAACATGTAATTAATGTTTTGAATAGCGGTGAATTCCCGACGCAATCATTTATCACACACAATGTGGATTTTACAGATATGATAGCAAATTTTGATAGTTGGTTAAAACCAGAAACAGGTGTAATTAAAGCAACTGTTAATTTTTAAAAGCATGGGTAATAAATACGCACAAATAGACACGAGAGACAATTTGGTTGTTGCGATTCATGACCTTGCCAAGGGCACTGATATTGAAATAGCTGAAATTAGTCTTACATTGAAACAAGACATTCAAGCAAAGCATAAATTCACATTATCTGATTTGAAAAAAGGGGATCAGGTGTTTATGTATGGTGTTTTGGTAGGTGAGGCTACTCAAAATATTGCTCAAGGAATGGCTATCACTACGGACAATATAGAGCATGCTTCCAGTTCATATTCTGAAAAAAATGGAAAATTTGAATGGACTGCACCAGATGTATCCAAATGGAAAGACCGAACATTCAATGGCTATCACAGAGCTGATGGAAAAGTAGGCACTGGAAATTATTGGATTGTATTTCCATTGACATTCTGCGAAAACAGAAACATTGATGTATTACAAGCAGCCTTAACAGAATCATTAGGTTATGCAACAAAAAAGGATTTTGTGGTAGATACACAATCTTTGATTGGACAACTTAAATCCGGAGCATCCGATAGTGAAATATTGAATACCAATATCATTACTTCAAGAGAAGAGATGATAGAAACAAGGGTATTCCCTAATGTTGATGGAATTAAATTTCTAAAACATGAAGGTGGTTGTGGCGGTACAAGAGAAGATGCCGAGACACTTTGCCATCTTTTGGCCGGTTATGTGACGAATCCAAATGTTGCTGGAGCTACCGTCTTAAGTCTTGGATGCCAGAATGCTGAAATCAAGCTATTGGAAAATGCAATTGCACAACGAGATGCTAATTTTTCTAAACCACTCCATATTTTCGAGCAGCAACAAAGCAAGAGTGAAAGAGAATTTATTGAAACGGCTGTTAAAAAGACGTTTCTAGGGCTTAAAGAAGCTAATGAAAACAAAAGGAAACCTGCTCCTATAAGTAAGTTAGTCTTAGGGTTGGAATGCGGAGGTTCTGATGGTTTTTCCGGTATTTCAGCCAACCCGTCTCTTGGTTATGCCTCGGATTTACTTGCAGCTGTAGGAGGGACACCTGTTCTTTCTGAGTTTCCTGAATTAAATGGAGTTGAGCAAGAACTCATCAACCGATGTGTTACGGATCATGATGCGAAGAAATTTGCTTCCATAATGAAAGTTTATGGTGACAAGGCTATTGCGGTAGGTTCTGGGTTTAAGAATAACCCATCTCCAGGCAATATCAAAGATGGTTTGATTACAGACGCCATGAAATCAGCTGGTGCAGCAAAAAAAGGAGGGACTTCTCCAGTCGTGGAAGTTTTGGATTATACGGAGCCTATTACCAAACCAGGATTGAACTTGTTATGCACCCCTGGCAATGATGTTGAAAGCACTACAGGGCTTGCTGGTTCTGGAGCAAATGTTATTGTTTTTACCACTGGGCTAGGGACTCCTACCGGTAACCCCGTCGTTCCTGTTGTAAAGCTTTCAAGCAACAATCATCTTTCTGAGAAAATGAAAGATGTTATTGATGTGAATGCAGGTACAGTAATAAGTGGTGAAGATACTATTGAGTCGAAAGGTGAAGAACTGCTAGAGTATATTATTCAAGTAGCGAGTGGAGACAAAACACCACATGCAGTAAGGTTGGGACAAGATGATTTCATCCCATGGAAAAGAGGTATATCGTTGTAAATAAGAAAGTAAGAAATTGAACAAATTAAATAGATCGAATCATTCAGTTGCAGCGCATAAGGAGCGCATTTTGCAATTTGGAGAAGGGAATTTTCTAAGGGCATTTGCCAATTGGATGATTCATAGAATGAATAAAGACGCTGGTTTTGATGCTGGTGTAGTAGCAATACAGCCAATTGATAGAGGATTGATTGATATGCTCAATGCGCAAGATGGACTTTACACGGTTTACTTGAACGGAATTAAGAATGGCGAAGCAATTAGTGAGCATGAAGTAATTGATTGTATCCAAAGAGGATTAAATCCGCATACTCAATTTGACGAATACTTGGCAAACGCAGAAAATCCAAATCTGCGTTTTGTAATATCGAATACAACCGAGGCAGGGATTGCATATCATGAGGGTAACATGCCTTCTGATAGACCTCCTAGTAGTTTTCCAGCAAAATTGACAGTGCTTTTGAAGAAAAGGTTTGATGCTTTTAATGGAGCATCGGATAAAGGATTGATTTTTATTCCTTGTGAGTTGATTGATAGAAATGGAGACAACTTAAAACGGATCATTTTACAATACGCTGATGAATGGGGGTATTCTAGTGATTTCAAAAATTGGGTTGAAAGTGACAATATTTTCACCAATACATTGGTTGACAGAATTGTGCCAGGTTACCCTAAAGCAAAAATGGATGAAATCACGAAAGAGCTCGGTTACCAAGATAATTTGGTAGTGGAGGGCGAACAATTTCATCTTTGGGTAATTGAAGGACCTGCTGCTATTAAAGAAGAATTTCCATCGGAAGCTTGTGGTTTAAATGTGATTTTCACTGACAATATGGAACCATACCGAACTAGGAAAGTTCGAATTTTGAATGGTGCACATACAACCATGGTACCAGTGTCATACTTATACGGAATTGATTTTGTTAGAGAATCTGTTGAGGATGCAGTTGTCGGTAAATATATTCAAGAAGCCATCGCAGATGAAATCTGCCCTACTTTAGACTTACCAGATGAAGAGTTAAAATCATTCTCTAATGACGTATTGGATAGATTCCGGAATCCTTATTTGCAACATGCGTTAATGAGTATTTCATTGAATTCAGTTTCAAAATTTAAGACCAGGGTTCTTCCTTCTATCTTAGAGTATGTCAATAGAAAAGGGGAATTACCGAAGAAATTATGTATCTCGTTATCGGCATTGATAGCTTTCTATAAAGGAGAAGTATTGGGTAAAACCATTGACTTGAATGATGATGCAGCTGTTCTAGCATTTGCAAAAAAGACTTGGGCAGAGAGTAAAGGTGATTATTTGTCTGTAGCAACTGCGTTCTTAGGAAATGCTGATTTCTGGGGTGAGGATTTGACCAAAATAAATGGACTGCAAGATTTAGTAGCTCGAAATTTAGAAACAATAGTGACTAAAGGAATTAAAGAATTGATCGAATAGTATGAAGATTGATTCACATCAACACTTCTGGAATTATGATGCTAAAAAGCATGCATGGATTGATGATAGCATGTCTTTACTCAAGAGAGATTTTTTAGCATCAGATTTGAAAGTTTGCTTGGATCAAACGAGTCTTGATGGTTGTGTTGCTGTTCAAGCTGACCAAAGTGAAAATGAAACTGATTTTCTCATAGAATTGGCAGAGGAAAATGACTTTATCAAGGCGGTCGTTGGTTGGATTGATTTACGATCGAAGAATGTTGAGAATCGATTGAAGCATTTTGCTGGTTTTGAAAAAGTAAAAGGTTTTAGACACGTTGTACAGGATGAGCCGGATCCCAATTTCATGTTGGGAGAAGAATTTCAAAAGGGTATTTCTCTATTAACGAAGTACAACTTCTCTTATGATATTCTGATTTTTCCTTCTCAATTTGAAGCTGCATTAGAAACTGTTAAAAGACACCCAAAACAAAAGTTTGTAATTGATCATATCGCGAAACCAAATATAAAAAATGGTGAACTTGGCGAATGGATGAATTATATGGCTAAAGTGGGTAAGCAAGAAAATGTCATGTGCAAACTGTCAGGAATGGTCACAGAAGCTGATTGGACTGAATGGAAAGACGAAGATTTCACGCCATACCTAGATATAGTAATAAGTACTTTTGGAATTGATCGAGTAATGTTTGGTTCGGATTGGCCAGTATGTCTGTTAGGCGGAGAATATGGTGCAGTGAAAGGAATTGTAGATCAATATTTTGAGGAATATAGTGAAATCGATAAGAGTAAAGTTTTTGGCTTAAATGCAGCTGAATTTTACGGAATAAAATAATATAGATAATGGATTTAGGATTAAATGGAAAAATTGTTCTCATCACTGGTGCTGCCGGTATAAAAGGAAGCATAGGGGAGACAATTTTGCAGGGTTTGGCAAATGAAGGAGCAATTCCTGCAATAGTAGATCGCAACGATCGAGGAGAGGAATATGCAAGTGAATTACAGAAAAAGAATGTTGATTCAATTTTTGTAAAAACAGATGTGACTGACCCGATTCAGGTTGAAAAAGCTGTCAAGACTATTGGTGAAAGATATGGAAGAATCGATGTGGTTATTAATAATGTTGGAGTCAATGACGGTGCTAGCTTGGAAGAATCATATGAGAAATTTATGAACTCTCTTAAATTAAATATGGTCAGCTATTTCCTTGTTGCGAAACACGCACTTCCATATTTAAAAAAGTCCAAAGGAAACATTCTCAATGTGGGCTCTAAAGTGGGTTACACAGGTCAAGGAGGTACTTCTGGATATGCAGCATCAAAAGGTGGTGTGTTGGCGTTGACTCGTGAATGGGCAGTTGATTTGATTAAGGACAAGATTCGTGTGAATTGCCTGATAATTGCCGAAAGTTGGACTCCAGCTTATAAGAATTGGATCGACACGCTGGAAAATGGAGAGGAAAAGCTAAACAGCATAAAGAATAAAATACCATTTGAAAATAGAATGACGACTCCTGAGGAATTATCTAATCAGGTATTATTTACTATTTCAGATAAATCATCACATACAACAGGACAACACATTTTTGTTGACGGTGGATATTGTCACTTAGATAGAGCATTACTTTCTGGAGAATAAAGATTTACGCAACCAAATTAAACTATGAGTACTAAGAAAATACCTATTGTAGCGAAAGAACTACTTGTTCCTTTTATCATCATTACTTCATTGTTTGCCCTTTGGGGTTTTGCCAATGATGTAACTAATCCAATGGTAACGGCCTTTAAAAAAGTAATGCCAGAATTGAGTTGGTTTGAAGCGTACCTAGTTCAATTTGCTTTTTATTTCGGCTATGGTTGTATGGCTATTCCAGCTGCATTGTTTATCAGATGGAAAAGTTATAAATCTGGAATTTTGTTAGGTCTAGTGCTTTATGCAACAGGGGCTTTTCTATTTTATCCTGCCTCTGCCATGGAGAATTATACGTTCTTCTTGATTTCTCTTTATGTTATAACATGTGGATTAGCACTTCTGGAAACAACAGCCAATCCGCTTGTTTTGTCTTTGGGAGCTCATGAAACTGCCACACAAAGATTGAATTTAGCACAGTCTTTCAATCCTATGGGATCATTGACTGGAATGATGGTTGCGCAATTTGTAGTATTAAATCAAATCCAATCAAAGAATTACGATGCAGCTAGTTATGAAGCTTTAGATGCAGCCACGAAGGCAGGTATTAAAACTTCCGATTTGGCCATTATTAGTACGCCATACTTAAGCATTGGTGTGGTTGTTCTAGCAGTATTGGCAATTATGTTTTTTGTGAAAATTCCTACGGTTCAGGAACATGATGGACTGACTTTCAAAGAATCAATGGATAAGCTTTTTGCTAAGAAAGCATTTTTTCCAGGTGTACTGGCACAAATGTTTTATGTCGGTGGACAGATCATGTGTTGGACTGCTATTTTTCAGTATGTAGAGTACATGAATATTAGTGAAGGACGAGATTTGACCGCTACCTATTGGAATATGTTAGCGATGGGGATTTTCTTAGTGGGAAGATTTTTTGGTACTGCGTTACTAAGTAAAATACGAGCACCAAGATTGCTCTATACATTTGCCTTTTTGGCAATAACTTGTTGTGTGCTTGCTATTGTTCTTCCAGGAATGATTGGTTTGGTATCCTTAGTTTGTATATCCTTATTTATGTCAGTTATGTTCCCTACCATTTATGGAATTGCATTGAAAGATATGGGTGACGAGGCAAAATTAGGTTCGGCATTTTTAGTAATGGCCATCGTTGGAGGTGCAATTTTTCCTCCGCTTCAAGGATTAATCATAGATATCGGAGGTGTGAATCTAGATGACACACTGATTTTGGGCGTACCTGAAGTGAAATTTTCATTCATTATGCCAATGCTTTGTATCTCATTTGTGGCCATGTATGGACTTTATGTTTCAAAACTAAAAGAGGATTAACCTATGAGTCATCAAAGATTTTGTTTAGCACTGGATCTCAAGGATGATCCTGCGCTTATAAAAAAATACAAAGAATACCATGCAACTGGAAATGCCTGGCCTGAAATAACTGAAAGCATTATAGGAGCGGGAATAGAAGATATGCAGATTTATTGCACTGGAAACAGACTTTTCATGATAATGGAAGTTAATGGTTCATTTGACCCTGCTAAAAAAGCTGAGTTGGATAGAAATAATCCAAAGGTTCAGGAATGGGAACAATTGATGGATCAGTTTCAAATGCCACTTCCTTGGTCAAATGGAGAAAAATGGGTCAGCATGGATAAAATATTTCAATTGTAATCAAAAATGAATATTAGTGACAGCGTATACTGTAACTAGTGAATTGTAAGAATGGAAAAGACTAAGAATAAGGTTGTAGCATTTGGTGAACTTCTATTTAGAATGACTCCATATCAGGAGCATCAAAAAGTGAGCGATGCAAGACTTTGGAAGTCACATTTTGCCGGAGCTGAATCTAATGTCATCACTTCATTAAGTAAGTTGGGAAATGAAGTCTTCTTTACGTCCAAATTTCCTCATAATCCGATAGGCCAAAGTGGACTTGAGTCATTGCAACAATATGGCATAAACACGGAATATGTACTTTTAGGTGGAGGCCGAATGGGCGTCTATTATATTGAAACGGGACTTTCAATTCGACCTTCTAAAGTGACTTATGATCGCAAGTACTCTTCATTCAGTGAAATCGAAGAAAACGAATTTGATTGGAAGGAAATATTGAAGGGAAAGGATTGGCTGTATTTAGGAGGTATTTCTCCTGCTTTGTCTGAGAACTGTGCAAAAGAAACAATCAAAGCTGCAAAAACAGCAAATGAATTGGGTGTTGGTGTGTGTTTCGACTTGAATTTCCGTAGGAGCCTTTGGTCAGATGTGTCGTCAGCGAGAAATATTTACAATGAAATTTTGGATTGTACGGATCTTTTATTTGCCAACGAAGGCTCCTTTGAGGATGTGTATAGTATACGGGGTGAAGGAAAAAATGTGTTGGAGAGAAATATTGATCTGATCGAAAATGTGGCAAATAAATACAGTATCAAGCAGATAGGTTTCACAATTAGAAATCATTCATCTGCTTCTGAAAATGAGCTTTCAGGTCTTTTTTATACGGACGGGAAGACCAGTGATAGTATTTCTTATAAAGTTCAAATCAAGGATCGGTTTGGAACTGGCGATGCATTTGCAGCAGGTATTTTACATGGAATAATCAATAATTGGGAAGCTCAAAAAGTAGTCAACTTTGCTACTGCAGCTTTTGCATTGAAACATACCATTCCCGGAGATCAACATACCTCCGATGAGAAGGAAATACATTCAATAATGAAAGGTAATATTTCTGGACATGTAGAGCGATGAATAGAAAAGAAACTGTATTAGAATTACTAAAAGAAAAAGTCATTGTTATCGTAAGAATGAAGGATGATAAACTCGTACTTCCTTCTATAGAAGCAATGATCAATGGAGGAATGAAATGTATTGAAATTACTTCAAATACTCCAAATTGTAGCCGTCTTATAAGTGAAGCGATAGAAAAATATCCAAATGTTCTCATTGGAGCTGGTACAGTTATAAATGGGAAAATAGCAGATGAAGTAATACAAGCAGGAGCACAATTTTTGGTGACTCCTAATTATAATAAAGAAGTAATTGAAAAGGCTCATAAAGGTGATATCCCAGTTGCGGTAGGTGTTTTAACTCCTACTGAAGCATGTGATGCACATGAGTCAGGTGCCGATCTCTTAAAACTTTTTCCTGCAGATACCTTTAGTCCAGCTTATTTAAAGGCTTTATTAGGGCCCTTGAATAAACTGAAAATTTTTGCTGTGGGAGGCATTAATGAAGGGAATGCAAAGGAATGGTTGAATAATGGAGCATCGGGATTAGGAATTGGTTCATGCGTAGTTAGAGAAGATTTAGCTGCAACTGGAAAATTCAATGATATTACTGAAATGACTCGAAGATTTATAAAAAAAATTAATAATTAAACCAAGACTTTTTTATGACTGGATTAGAAATTAAAAGCATTGAATTATTCAAAGTGCCGCCGCGATGGTTGTTTGTGAAAATAACGACCGAAAACGGACTCTTTGGATGGGGAGAGCCCGTAGTTGAAGGAAGGGCGTCCACCGTTGAGGCGTGTGTAGAAGAAATGAAATCGTTTCTTATTGGGCACCCTGCGAATAAAATAGAAGACATCTGGCAGATGGTTTTCCGAGGAGGATTCTATCGTGGTGGCCCTGTTCTAATGAGTGCCTTGTCAGGTGTTGATCAAGCACTTTGGGATATCAAGGGAAAGACTTTAGGTGTTCCAATATATGAATTGCTAGGAGGGGCGGTACGAAATAAAATGAGGATCTATGGTTGGGTCCATGGCGAAACACCAGCAGACTGTGCTAAAGCTGCTATAGATCGTTTGGAAGCTGGATTCCGAGCTGTGAAAATGAATGTCACTAATGAATTAGAATGGATAGAGACACCTAAAATGGTCAATCAGGCTGTTGAACGGGTCGCTGCTGTCAGAGAAGCTGTTGGAGACGAAATAGCAATTGGGATAGATTTTCATGGCCGGGTACACAAGGGCATGACAAAAATATATGCAAAGGCACTTGAACCACTAATGCCTTCTTTTTATGAAGAGCTTTTATTGTCCGAAAATAATGATGGATTAGAATCATTGAAAGCATTTACATCGATACCCATTGCTACAGGAGAAAGGATGTATTCGAGATGGGACTTTAAAGAGATTCTGCAGAAAGGACAAGTTGATATCATTCAACCTGACTTGAGTCATGCTGGTGGTATATCTGAAGTGAAGCGTATTGCAAATATGGCAGAAGCATATGATGTTTCTCTGGCACCACATTGTCCTCTAGGTCCAATATCCCTGGCTTCAGCTTTCCAAGTAGACTTTAGTTGTCTTAATGCGGTGATCCAAGAAACAAGTCTTGGTATTCACTATGGTGAAAGTGCTGATTTATTGGATTATATGGCAAATCCGGAAGTCTTTGATGTGAAAGAGGGTTTTGTTTCTATTTTAGAAAATCCAGGATTGGGAATTGAAATAGATGAAGATAAAGTACGCGCAGCAGCTGAAATAGGTCACAGTTGGAAAAGCCCTATTTGGAGAAATGAAGATGGGTCTGTTACGGAATGGTAATGTTGAATTTTAAATCGAACAATATGAATTCTAGAATTATTCCATTACTAGCATGTGTGATTTCAATATTGGCAAGCTGTGATAAAGTAGAAAAAACTACAAATGATAAAGCGGTGTCTTCATTTAAACCTTATGTTAAAATAATAGATGAAGAAGGTCATCAAGTGATTGATGAAAATGCGGAAGTAGAAATTCTTGCAGGTGGTTTTAATTGGACAGAAGGTCCTTTGTGTTTGCCGGATGGTAATTTCATATTTTCAGATATTCCTGAGAACAAGATCTACCAATGGTCGCAAGAGAAAGGAGTAGAAGAGTATTTGAAACCCTCCGGAACAACGGGCTATTTAAAGGACAGTTATACTTCTGGCTCAAATGGTTTATTGCTCAGTCCGAACAACGAATTGGTATTGTGTCAACATGGAGATAGAAGAGTAGCCATCATGAATGCAAGCCTTTCTAACCCTTCTCCAGATTACACAACTTTAGTAGATAATTATCAAGGAAAAAGACTAAATAGTCCAAATGATGCGGTTTATCATAGCAATGGTGATCTGTATTTTACGGATCCTCCATACGGGTTAGACGAATACGAGAAAGACCCTAAAAAAGAACTGGATTTTCAGGGTGTGTATAGATTAAAACCTGATGGACAATTAGATCTTCTGGTATCCGATTTGAAATTTCCAAATGGAATTGGATTGTCAAAAAATGAAAAGACACTTTATGTCGCTAACTCAGATTACGACAATATTGTTTGGATGGCTTATGACTTAGATGAAAACGGACTTGTTAAAAGTGGAACTGTATTTTATGATGCCAATAAGTATTTGAATACAGAAGATCGTGGAAATCCTGATGGATTAGAAGTTAACAAACAAGGATATGTATTGGCAACTGGTCCCGGAGGACTCTGGATTTTCAATGAAAATGGAAAAGAATTGGCAAGGGTGTATACTGGACAACTCACGTCTAATTGTGCATTGTCTACAGATGAAAAGTATATATACATGACTGCTGATGATTATATCATGCGAGTCAAACTTAAATCAGGAAAAAATGAGTAACAAACCAACCAAAAAACGCTACGGTGTATTGACTTTAATCTTTATATCGGTAGTAATAAATTATATGGACAGAGTAAATATTTCTGTCGCTGCAACAGGTATGACCAAAGATTTGGGATTGAGCAATATACAAATGGGTTATATATTCTCTGCTTTTGGAATAAGCTATTCACTAGCTCAAATTCCGGGAGGTTTTATTGCTGATTTTGTAAAACCAAGAATTTTATACCCAGTTATATTGACATTATGGTCCGTGGCAACAGCCTTGCAAGGGTTTGCCAACTCATTAATGACATTGATTGGTTTTCGTGTAAGCATTGGCCTGTTTGAAGCACCTTCTTATCCTACGAATAATAAAATTGTAACAAGTTGGTTCCCGGAATCTGAAAGAGCTTCTGCCATTGGAATTTATACATCAGGACAGTTTTTGGGTCTTGCCCTTTTATCGCCAGTACTTTTTACTATAATGGAATTTGCTGGATGGAGAGGTTTATTCTATTTCTCAGGTATTTTAGGCGTGCTTTGGGCAATTATTTGGTATTTCTTTTATAGAGATCCGCAAGACCATAAATCTATCAATCAGGAAGAATTAGATCTTATTGAAGATGGTGGTGGAGTTATTGACAAAACTGATAAAAAAGAGGTTAAAAAGTTGTCAAAGAAAGAATACCTTGTAGCCTTTACTTCTGTGAAGCTGTGGGGTATATACTTAGGGCAGTTTTGTATGGGAGGAGTAACTATTTTCTTCCTTACATGGTTTCCAAAATATCTTGTGGATTATAGAGGGCTGGATATGCTGGAATCAGGTTTCTTAGCTTCGATTCCTTTCATAGGAGGTTTTCTAGGTGTCGTTACCGCAGGGTTTGCATCTGATTATTTTGTACGAATCGGCAAATCAGTTGAGTTTTCTCGCAAAGCACCAATTCTTTTTGGGTTGTTGCTGTCTACAAGTATTATAGGAGCCAATTTCGTAGATAGTACATCTTTGGTCATACTATTTCTAACGGTAGCATTTTTTGGTAATGGATTGGCTTCTATTGCCTGGGTGTTTGTTTCGATATTGGCACCAAAGAAAACAATAGGCTTCGTTGGAGGTGTCTTTAACTTTGTAGGAGGCTCCTCTTATTGGGTTATTCCAGCCGTGATAGGTTATTTGGCAAAAGATGGAGATTTTGCTCCTGCTTTATTCTTTGCAGGTATTTTAGCTCTGATAGGTTTCCTTTCTTACGTTCTTATTGTTGGGAAATTGGAAAGAATTAAGACTCCTGAATAATATTTATTAATAATTAGCATGTCTTGAAGAGTTATTTGCTCTTCAAGACGTGCTTTCATTGGATAGGTAGTAGTTCAAAACCCTCTATTAATCAGTAGCTTGGTTCGCTCTATCTTTTTCAATTTTCTTTTTCGACTTACCCAAAGGTCCAAAAAAGTGTTTCGGGTTTTCATCAAAATGGATCAGTAATTTGTCCAAATCAAGTAATGCCTGATTCATGTTCATATATAGCGTATCTTGCTTTAACAGTTTACCCATGGTGCCTTGACCAGCATTGAGATCAGCCATCAATTTGTTTACTTCTTCAAGTGAATTCTTCAGCGTCAATAATGTACTATCCAATTCCAGACCATTGAGTTTTTCCAATGTGGCATTGGCATTCTTGAGAATTGGATCAATCTGACCAACCTTATTATTTATGTTAATCAATAGAGTATTTACATTTTTAAACGTTTCATTAGCATTCACTCTGCTTTGAGAAATTAATCTATTGGCATTTTCAGTGGTGTTTTTTAATGCATTAAGGGTACCTTTTATTTCTTCTCCTGCACCTTCCATACCCAATAAGATTTCATTCATACGGCTAATGGTTACGCCAATATCATCCGTTAGCGGTTGTGCTCTTTCTAAAATGGCTGCCAACCCTTTGTCAACGTCTGCTTTGAGTGTGTCGCCATTTTCCAAAGGTTTTTCTATGTCTCCAATGGTAATTAATATGGCCTTGCTACCTAGGAAATCACTATTCATTAATGTGGCTTTTGTTCCCTCGCCAATAATCAAACCCCCTTTAACATCTAACTCAACCAGAACTTTGTTCTCCTTATTTTGAAGGATTTGAATTCTACTGACACGACCTACCGCATAACCATTTACAATGACAGGGTTGGAGACATTTAAGCCATCTATGTTATTATAGATAGCGTAGAACTTTTTCGAAGTTGAGAAAAAGTCAATTCCTTTGAGATAATTAAATCCGAAATATAATACGGCTCCTGAGATAATGGCGAAGAGGCCAACTTTGATTTCTTTACTCACTATTTACTTTATAGGTTAATTCTTGGCTTCAATTTCTTTTTTATAGTCTCGAAATGCTCTGAAAATTCCCGATGCTATATATGTCTGTTGTAATTTGTCGTTAAGTTCTCGTTCTTCCTTACTATTGCTAAGATAACCCGTTTCAATTAATACACTAGGCATAGCAGTGCTCCAAAGCAAATAAAGACTTGATTGTTTTACGCCTCTACTTTTTCTTCCAACTCTATTTTTAAATTGTTCCTCAATTTTGCTTGCAAGCGCAATGCTCCTTTCTTGAAAAGCACTTTGTGTCAAAGAAAATAACATGTACGATTCAGGAGAGTTGAGGTCGAACTCTTGGTAGTTTTCTTCATAATTTTCTTCCAAAAGAATCACGGAATTTTCTCTTTTCGCTACTTCAAGACTTCTTTCTGTATTTTGCACACCCATTACGTAGGTCTCTGTGCCGTACACTTTCTCACTCCAAGGAGCAGAATTACAGTGAATAGACATAAACAAATCGGCATGATTATTATTGGCTAATTCTGCTCTTGATTTTAATGTTGGATAGCTGTCATCATCACGAGTATATATGACTTCTACATCAGGCATATATTGCTTAATGATTTTTCCAGTTTCAAGAGCAATACTTAATGCTATGTTTTTCTCAACCGAGAATTCACCTGAAGTTCCAGGATCTTTCCCTCCATGCCCTGCGTCTATCACCAATCGTTGAACCTTATAGTCATTCACACCAGTATAGTTAAATGACGCAAAAATTAGCGCAAGAGAAAAAAGAACTATTGATATAATATTTTTCATCTAAAGGGTTCGGATTAACTATTATGGCAATATTTTTGCACAAAAATGTATATTTTTCGTCGAAACTGAAAACCTGGTGCCCAATATAAAGTACTTCATTTTTTCTTTCTTATTGTTCTCTCAGGCTCTACAAGGTCGTACTCAGACGCTATCTATCGATACACTTCAGGTTCTTGACTCACTACAGAAAGTCGCCATCTCAAATGGATTACTTGATTCTTTAGCCAATCATCCCGAATACCAACAATTAGCATCGGACTCATTGCAAAGTCTAACGCGTACAATACCATCTACATATAGTATGCCAAACCTAAATGATTCAACTTCTCTTTTGTCCAACTCAAAAGCAAAAGGTGATGTTGAGACAACCATAGATTATGAGTCCAAGGATTCTATATTTTTTGATTTAAAGAGTCAAAAAATGTACCTCTATGGTGATTCTAAAATTGTATATGGAGACATTACATTAACTGCTGAAAATATTAATGTTGACTGGGTGGACAACTCATTGGAAGCGGTTCATATAAAGGACTCTACAGGTAGAAAAGTAGGTAAACCCGTATTTAAAGAATCGGGAGAGACATATGAAACTGATGACATGAAGTATAATTTCAAAACAAGGAAAGCAATAATAAATGGAATTATTACGGAGCAAGATGGTGCATTCATGCATGGAAGCAGGGTAAAGAAAAATGAGTTTGATGAGATGTTTATTAGAGGAGCAAAGTATACTACATGTGATCATGAAAACCCACATTTTCATATTTCTTCAACAAAGTTGAAAGTGATTCCCAACAACAAAGTACTTTCTGGACCTTTTAACTTGTATTTTGGGGATATTCCAACTCCTATAGGATTTCCATTTGGAATGTTTCCACAGCCTAAAGAAAAAGCTTCAGGGATTATATTTCCGAGCTATGGAGAAGATCAAAATAGAGGATTCTTTTTGCGACAAATGGGTTACTATTTCGCTATCAACGATTACATGGATTTGAAGTTAACGACTGATATTTTCTCTAAGGGAAGTTACGGTATTCAAGCAGGTTCCAGATATAAAGTCCGATATAGGTATTCTGGAAATGTCAACCTGCAGTTTAATAAAAATGTCAATCCTGGTTTTGAAGATGATGGGTATTCTAATGATTATAAAATTAATTGGTCTCATTCTCCGGAATCAAGAGGTACCTCTAGATTTTCAGCATCTGTATCTGCTCAATCCAGCACATTTACGCAAAATAACAACAACATTGGTCAGAATTATAACACCAATGTCAATGCCCAATTTAACTCCAATATTACTTATTCAAAGACTTTCAAAGGAACTCCTTTTAATATGACAGCCAATGCTCGTCATACGCAAAACATCAGCACAGGTCAAGTAGGGTTAACATTACCTGAAATCAGTTTAAACGCATCAAGGATTTCACCATTCAAGAACATTGATGCTGTTTCGGATAATTTCATAGGAAAACTTGGTTTTACTTATAAAATGTCAATGAAAAATGAATTGTCTAATGCTGCATTGAGTATTCCTAATTATGTGATTAATGCCGACCCATTGAGTGATAGTATCATTGGGTTTAATATGGATAACATGTCTCAATTGATGGATCGTGCGAAACAAGGAGTTAGACATCAAATCCCGATTTCTACATCTTTTAATGTCCTGAATAACTTCACTGTTAGTCCAAGTTTTAATTATACTGAGGTTTGGTATCCTAAGGAACTACAATACACCTATGTCGCTGAAGAGGAAGGTGTGAGAATTGATACTTTAGATGGGTTTAGTAGAGCTGGTTGGTATAGTTCAGGAGCATCTGTTTCTACAAGACTATATGGTTTTTATCCTATTGGGGGGAAAAAAATACAAGCAATAAGACATGTCATTACACCAAATGTTGGCTTTTCATATAGCCCAGATTTTGGAGACCCCGCCCGAGGAAATTATGATGAAGTGCAGATTAGTGATGATCCTGATGATACCAGAATATTGTCTAAGTATCAAGGGTTTGCTTATGGAGGGCCATCCTTAGGAGAAAGTGCAAGCTTGTCTTTTTCATTGAATAATAATATTGAAATGAAAGTCAAAACGAAAAATGACTCAATCGACGAATATGAAAAAGTCAAGATTTTCGACAATATATCTATTTCTTCAGGATATAATTTCTTGGCAGACAGTTTTGCTTTATCAAATATAAATTGGAATGCCAGAACTTCACTTTTTAAAAATAAGATATCGATCAATTTGAGTGGGACCTTAGATCCGTATACTTATGTCCTTGATAGTGTCGAAGAACGCACAACTGGTGATGTCGTTCATGATCGGAAACTAGATCAATTTGCATGGAACACAGGCAATGGATTGGGAAATCTGTCGAGATTATCTGTGGCCATTGGTATGAATTTGGGACCCAAAGGTTCATCTGGAAATAGCAACCGGCAACAAAATGGAGCGAACCCAACTGCTGGAGGCCTTGCAGATCCTAATGGTGACTTGGAAGGGAATTTCCAAGCCGGAAATGTTAATCAATTCATCTCAAATGATGCGAATATGTATGTACCATTCGAAATGCCTTGGAAGTTAAGTATTAATTATTCTTTGAATTACACAAAATCTGGATTGGACGAATCAAATATTACTCAGACACTTAATTTTAGTGGAAATTTGAATTTGACTAATAAGACTCAAATAAATGCAAGTTCGGGGTATGATTTAGAAAAATATGAGTTCACTTTTACTCAGTTGTCGGTAGCAAGAGATCTGCATTGTTGGAATATTAGTTTCAATTGGGTGCCATTCGGGCCTAGACAATCTTATTTCGTAGCTATCCAGGTGAATTCAGCACTTCTTTCTGATTTGAAATTAGATCGAAGAAATCAACCAAGGGCACAAGTCTTTTAGCAGTGGAAGAGCGTGCCAAATCTATTTTTACTCTTCAATTTATCTTGTTGTGCTTGAGTGGGTTCTTGTTTTTTGCCAGCTTCAACATGATTATCCCAGAATTGCCTTCCTATCTAACTTCTTTGGGTGGGGGTGAGCATAAAGGCCTTATCATAGCCTTGTTTACTCTGACAGCAGGGTTGTCACGGCCCTTAAGTGGTAAGTTAGCAGATAAAGTGGGGCGAATTCCTGTGATGGTCGTCGGAGCATCTGTTAGTGGAATTGCAGCGCTGTTATATCCAATTGCTTCTACGGTCTTCGGGTTTTTCTTTCTGAGATTCTTTCATGGATTTTCTACAGGATTTAAACCTACTGGAACTTCAGCTTATGTTGCGGATATTATCCCGTGGAATCGGAGAGGAGAGGCTATGGGGTATGTTGGTTTTTTTGGGAGTTTGGGAATGGCTTTCGGTCCATCAATAGGTCCCTTGATAGCAAAGCATTATTCATTGAATGCTATGTTTTTTTGCTCATCAGCATTTGCCATATCATCTGTTTTGATTTTAGTGGGAATGAAAGAATCGTTGAACAATCCCAAAAGACTTTCATTTAGTCATTTTAATATTAAAAGTTCTGAAATTTTTGAACCAAAAGTAATCGCTCCATCTATTGTAATGATTTTAACAGTATTTTCTTTTGGAGTGGTATTGACAATAATTCCTGACTTAAGTGATCATTTGAATATTTCCAATAGAGGACTTTTCTTCACCTACTTTACATTGGCATCTTTACTAGTGCGAATATTGGCAGGAAAAGCAAGTGATAAATATGGAAGAGTACCTGTATTAAGAATTGGTTGCTTGGCAGTTTCCGTTGCTCTTCTAATTATTGCCAATGCACATTCTCATTTTTCTTTTGCTTTGGCTGCTATAGTCTTTGGAATAGGAGTAGGGATTTGTTCACCTACCGTTTTTGCATGGACAATCGATTTGAGTCATGAAGAACATCGAGGGAGAGCAATTGCAACAATGTATATCGCCCTTGAAATAGGTATTGGAATTGGAGCTCTTGTGTCAGGTTGGGTATATAACAATCAAATTGAAAGAATACCATTGACTTTTTATATTCCTTCTTTATTTGCATTGGCAGGTTTTATATATTTATATTCAAATCAAGTTAAATCTGTGATGGCTAAAAATCAAAGTAATGAAAGGTAAAGAGGATATCTACTTTAAGTATGGATTTATTGCGATTTGCCTTTTGGAATTGGTCAGTATCATATTTGAAATAAAGGATTTGATGCATGTGAGTAAACCGCTATTGATGCCAGCTCTTTTGGTCTATTTCAGGAAGAGCACTTCTGGTCCAATAAATCTATCTTTTATTCTTGCTGCTTTGGCACTTGTTTTCTCTTTTGTCGGAGACTCTGTATTGATGTATTCTGCAGAGAATGAGATTTATTTTATGATAGGTTTAGGGGCATTTGCAGTTGCACAACTACTGTATGTTTTTTCATTTTCGCAAGCAGTTGACCAAGATTCAAGTGAATTGCCTGACACTGTGAAAGTAATCTATGCGACACCCTTTGTTCTATTAGGACTTGGTCTATTATGGTTTTTATGGCCAGGTCTTGGGGCTCTCAAAATTCCCGTCACTGTGTACGCATCTTTGATTATGACCATGGCGATTTATGCAACATACCGAAATGGTAGGTCATCGCAAGAAAGTGTGAATCAGGTTATTCTAGGAGCTGTTTTATTCGTTCTGTCAGATGCTTTGATCGCTATCAATAAGTTTCATTCTCCCATGGAAAATGAACGAATCTTTGTTATGGTTACCTACATGTTAGCACAATGGAATATTATCAATGGGCTGCAGAAACATTATAATGCCCAGTAAACGAGTCCGATTACTCAATTTTGTTGTGGATTATATTGTAACTTATATTGTTGCTTTTATCGTGCTGACCCTACTTATAATATTTCCAAAGAAAAACTGGGTAGGTGGTGAAAGCTTGTGGCCAACTTTAGAAGTTATTCACTATTTCGTATATTTTTTTTACTATCTACTTTTCGAAATGAATTGTCGACAAACTTTGGGTAAAGTGGTTACAAGAACAAAGGTTGTTGGGGAAGATAATAGCAATGCCACACCAAGTCAAATTTTCAAAAGGACGTTATTCCGTATGTTCTGGATTAATTTGTTATCAGGAATTTGGTCTAAGCGAATTTTACATGATTCACTATCAGAGACAAAAGTTGTATATCTTAATAAATAAAAAAGCCTCAATCTTTCGAGTGAGGCTTCTATTTTTTTTAGATCCAACTAATATCAAGTAGCACAGAATTCTTTCAATCTTTGGTTTTTAGATGGCTCTCTTAATTTTTGAAGCGCCTTCTCTCTGATCTGTCTAACTCGTTCTCGAGTCAATCCCATGATATCACCAATTTCTTCCAAAGTGAAAGGGTTGTCAGAACCAATGCCAAAACTCATTTTAACTACTTCTCTTTCTCTAGCGGTTAAAGTGGATAAAGCTCTGATTGTTTCAACTTTCAAAGAATCGTTGAAAACCATTTGACCATCTGTAGGTCGAGCTGTTTTGTTCTCTAATACGTCAAGCAAAGAACCTGATTCATCTTCTCCAAAAGGAGCGTCCATTGACATTTGCTTAACTTCAGCACCCAACGTGTTTCTTACTTCACTTGGTTTCATTTCCAAGATATCAGCCAATTCTTCTTCCGTAGGCTCCCTTTCATACTTCTGCTCTAATTCAGCATAAGCTCTTCTAATCTGGTTGATTGCACCAGACTTGTTCATTGGTAACCTTACAATTCTTGACTGCTCAGCCAAAGCCTGCATGATAGATTGACGAATCCACCAAACAGCATAAGAGATAAACTTAAATCCTTTAGTCTCATCAAATTTCTTTGCTGCTTTGATCAAACCTAAGTTTCCTTCATTGATCAAATCATTCAAAGGAAGACTTCTGTTCTGATATTGCTTAGCAACTGATACCACAAACCTCAAATTTGCTTTCACTAATTTCTCGAGGGCAAGATCATCTCCTTTTTTAATTCGTTGTGCTAACTCAACTTCCTCATCTGGAGTAATCATCGGCACACTACTAACTTCTGTGAAGTACTTTTCTAGGGTATGACTTTCACGTCTGTTAGTGATGGATTGTGTGATCTTTAGTTGTCTCATATGTTTTATTCTTAAGTTTTTGAGGCCTTTGACCTTCCCTTTTATTGAAACTAGGGATTATAAGCCCGCAAAGTTAATGTTTTCTTACGATTATATTCAAAAAAGGATTAAATATTGAGATATAATTTTAGCTTAAACCGTTATACTTCAATTGAACATTCATCTGTCTTCTTTAATTCCTATTCTTCACAGAATATTGAATCTAATAAACATAACGGATTATTCCTACAAAATTGTATTTTATGGTGATGATACTTGCTAATAAGCCTGAAATCGACTATTATACTAGACAGATTTGTTGTTTTAAGACTAACCCCGATCACTATGGTAATGAATTTCAAAGGTGCAAAAGTGGAACAAGATACTAGTATCAAATATGAGGCTATTTCGGATTATATGGCCAAAGCAAAAGATTTGATCACTTTTAAGCCTGATATGGAAATAGCAGAGGCAATTGAAATTATGCTCAAAAAAAGAATTTCAGGAGGACCTGTTCTCAATGAAAAAAGAGAATTGGTAGGTATGCTATCTGAAAAGGATTGTTTGAAAGTTTTGGTCCAGTCTTCATATCATAATATTCCAAGTGGAAAAGGTAAAGTCAGTGACTTTATGTCGAGTAATGTTAAGACATTAGAAATGGACATGGATGTTGTGGAATGTGCGAATGAATTTTTAAGTACCTATTATAGAAGATTTCCGGTGACAGAAAATGGCATACTTAAAGGTCAGATAAGTCGAAGAGATATTATGCGTGCTGCACAAAAGATCAAGTCCACTACTTGGTAATAATCTTACTATTTAACTCTTTTCGGATTTTCATTGATAAAAGCTTTCCAGCTTTTTGAAGATGATTGTGTTTTTCCACCTTGATAATGATGGGTCAGTGCAACAGCCAAAGCATCTGTTGCATCAAGAAGTTTAGGCGTTTCTTTAAAATTCATCAAAGACTTCAACATAGCAGCAACTTGTTCTTTTGAGGCATTTCCATTTCCTGTGACAGACTGTTTTACTTTTTTTGGAGCATATTCTGTGATCGGAATTTCTCTGGAAAGTGCTGCAGCCATTGCCACTCCTTGTGCCCTTCCAAGCTTCAACATCGATTGAATGTTTTTTCCAAAGAAAGGTGCTTCTAATGCTACATCATCAGGGCTATATTCTTCAATGATGGAGGAGACACGCTCAAATATTTTTTTTAATTTCAGTTCGTGACCCACATATTTGGTTAAGTGAATCACACCGTATTGCATTAAATCAACTTTATTTCCTGAGACTTTGATCAATCCATATCCCATTATTGAGGTTCCAGGGTCGAGTCCAAGTATGATTTTTTCTTTGTTTTGTGCCATTGTCTAGATTACTTGCAATTTATACGATCTTAAGGAAATAGAAATAAATGATTAGAACCCATTCAAAAGAATTGATTGAGCATCCAAGAAGAGTCAAACTCATATTTGTCTTTTGGGGGTATTTAGTGCCGTTGATTGTACTAATTGTTGTTTTGTATAAAATAGAAGGGTCTTCAGTTTTACAGGTATTTGGTCAAATGCCAGATAAAGATATTCTTTTGCTTTTTTGTGCTTCAGCATTAGTTCCATTGAATGTCTATCTCGAAAGTTGTAAGTGGTTTTTAATTATTCGAAAGTCATCTCGGGTTTCTGTAGTGAATTGCGTAAAAATAGTGTTAGCAGGAAAAAGCTTGAATCTAATAAGTCCAATGGGCTTAGGAGATGGATTTGTAAAGTACATCAATTTTGAAAAGAAAGAACGTTCTCAAAGCCTTGCTCTGATCTTGGTAGATAGAATTTCAAATATGATACCGACCTTAATTCTTGGAATAGTAGCCACAGTTTTTTTGATTTCACTAGGTGTTTTACACCTATCTAATTTATTAATATGGGTAATTTCACTTGTTGTAACGATTGCTATAATTGGCATTTTAATAAGTGTTTTTATTCAAAAAAATAAGAAAAGATTTTTAAAATACGTGAATGCCATATTGAAGATTGATTGGTTGGATTTCTTATCTTTTCTGTTGTTAGCATCCTCACGTTATTTGGTATTCAGTTTTCAGTTTTATCTCATTATGGTTTGGGTAGGTCTAGATCTCAGTTTCTGGGTTTTGCTCTTAGCTATATTTTGGATTTTTTTTATCAAAACAATCATCCCAGATTTGACTGTGTTCGGTGATCTAGTAAAACGTGAGATTTCTGCAATTACTTTTTTTTCTTTGTTTCTTCCAAGTATGGAATTGATAATATTGGCCAATGTTTGTATTTGGATTGTTAATATTATCGTCCCATCAGTGATTGGAATGTTCTTTTTGAGAGAATATAGAAAACTAGAAATATGATTTGGATGATTATTGGTCTAGGATTAGGGTATGTCCTAATAATATTTCGATTTCTATGGTCTTGGCAGCGTATAGAAATTCCACAAGAAAAGGCACCTATCACTCAGATTTCGGTCATTATTCCTGTGCGAAATGAACAGGAGTATATCAAAAAGACTCTAGAATCCATACTTGTAAACAACTATCCTATAAGTTTATTGGAAATAATTGTAGTTGATGATCATTCTTCTGATTTAACTAAAGATCGTGTTTTAGAGGTAGAATCCAATACTGTGAAATATTTAAGTCTTCCTGATGAACAATTTGGTAAAAAAGCAGCCATTACTCATGGTGTAGGAATAGCAAACGGTGAATATATAATATGTACTGATGGCGATACAGTAGTGTCTGATGGGTGGCTTCATAGTCATGAGAATGCATTTCAATTGGGTCATAAAATGGCCTTCGGTTCAGTTAAATATCAAGGGGAAGGTTGTGTGGTTGATTTACTGAGTCTGGAATTGTCCTCTTTGATAGGAATAGGGGCTGCAATGTTGAATCTTGGACATGCATCTATGATCAATGGGTGTAATTACTCATTTTCGAAAAAAGCGTTTGAGAAGGTAAATGGTTTCCAAGGAAATGAGAATTTTGCTACTGGAGATGATGAATTCTTATTGAAGAAGATAAAAAATAAGTTTCCATCGGAAGTCATTTTTCTCAAAAGTAAAAAAGCGATGGTTATGACAACTCCTGTTAGCAATATGAATGAATTTTATCAACAGCGAAAGCGATGGGCTTCTAAATGGAAGCATCACAAAGGGCTAGTTTCAAAAGTGCTTCCTTTGTTCATTTTTCTATTTTATTCAATTTTCTACCTTGGGCTAATCAATATATTTTCTAAAGATTCAATGGTTGCCACTATAGTATTGTTCCTAAAAATAACTGCTGATTTTGTATTCATTAAAAGTGTGAGGTCTTTTTATCATCTGCAGACTGCAATACTGCCATTTTTAGTACTTCAAATAATTTACCCTTTTTATGCGGTATTTTTTGGAGTTGCCTCTAATTTTGGAAAATACGGTTGGAAAGAAAGATACCACCAAACCTGAAGAATTTATGAGTGACTTAGAATATGACATCTTGGATGAACTTTATTTCCTCATACATTTCAAGGAATTGCTAATTCACTTTGGACTAAGTGAAGAAGAAATTAAACCAACATTAAAAAAACTGCATAGAAAAGGTTGGATAAGATGCTATGAGGAACCTGATTTGGAACTGGATCCAAAAGACGTTGATTTAGAAATAAACTTTCGTAAATATTATTATTTAGCATCCAAAGAAGGTTTGAAGGCACATACTTCTTGAGTACAGCACCGAATACCATATCGTCAGATTTCAAAGCTCTTGAACTAAACGCGCTTCTAGAAGTGACTCAGGCGATCAATAATAATTTGCCTGAAGAATCTTTATATAAGATCTACCATTTCACAATGCTTGCTGATTTGAAAGTTAAAAGACTGGCTCTTTTCGTCAACTATGAAGATAATTGGCAGGCTAAGGTGTTTTTCGGTGTTCCCAAAGATTTCGAAGAGAATATTTCACTTGAAAAGTATTTAAAATTAAAGACAGCTATTCCGGTTGGTAGAGATAAATCAGAATCACGATATTTTGACTTGGCTATTCCAATTCAGCATAAAGATAGATTATTGGCCATTGTGTTGGTCGGAGGAATAGCAGAAGTTGGGTTGGGACAGTGGGAGAAATCATCAACTAATTTTCTTGAGGCATTGACCAATATTATATTGGTTGCTATTGAAAATAAAAAGATGGCTCGTGAGCAATTGGCACAAGAAGCCTACAAGAAGGAATTAGAGATTGCAAAACAAGTGCAGCAATTCCTTTTCCCTAAATCTTTACCCGAAAATGAAAATCTTGAAATAGATGCTGTTTATCAGCCACATCAAAATGTTGGGGGCGATTATTATGATTACATAAAAATTGACGAAGATAAATTCTTGATATGTATTGCCGATGTATCTGGAAAGGGGATTCCTGCAGCACTTATGATGTCTAATTTTCAGGCCTCTTTAAGGACTATGATCAGTCAATCTACAGACCTGAATGTAGTCATACAGGAATTGAATACTCAATTGAACCACAGTGGGAATGGTGAGATATTCATTACTTTTTTTGTAGCGATATATGATAAGAAGAAGCAATTAATGAAATACATTAATTGCGGACATAATCCACCTATACTGAGCAAGACGAAAGGGGAAATGGAGTTGTTAGAAATTGGAACGACCGTTTTGGGTATGTTTGACCCGTTACCTTTTCTTCAAGAAGGTGAAGTTACAAAGCTGGCTAATTTTGATTTATTCTGTTATACCGATGGGTTGAACGAAGCAATAAACAAGAAGGATGAAGAGTTCGGAGAAGATCGAATTGAAAAAATTATTCTAGCTAAACAAGGTCAAAATCCTAAACTCATCAATGAGTCCATGTTAAATGGAGTGATTGATTTTAAAGGGGAAACGCCATACCGAGATGATGTTACATTATTGTCAATTAAAGTTAAGTCTTGAGGTGGTATTTAAAACGTACGCCACAAATATTTAAGATTCTATTTCCACAAATTGTATGGAATAAAAATTCACAAGGTAAATCTATATATCTCACTTTTGATGATGGACCAGTCGTTGATGTCACTACGGTTATTCTTGATATTTTAAGACAAAAAAATGTAAAAGCAACATTTTTTTGTCTTGGTAAGAATCTAATTAAAGAAAAGCAAATCGCTGCCCAGGCTATATCAGAAGGTCATCTTTTATGTAACCATTCTTTTGATCATGAGAATAGCTGGACAACTTCAACTTCCAGATATTTGGATTCTGTAAACCTATGTCAAGCAGAACTGGAAAGCCTAAGCGCTGGAAACTCGTTTTTTAGACCACCATTTGGACGCTTGAAGTTGCGTGACTTTAGAAAGATAAAGAAGCATTTCAAGATTGTTATGTGGTCCTTATTGTCAGCAGATTTTGATATTAACAAAGACAAGAATCATTGTTTGAATACGCTCATTCGGAAAACAAAGCCCGGTGATATTGTAGTCTTTCATGATAATGAAAAGTCAATAAATAAAGTGGAATATGTCCTACCTCGTTATATCGATTATTGTTTAAATCAAGGATATAAGTTTAGTCTAATTAACGAATGCTGATTTCTATTCTTTTATTAGTTACTTCTTTTACAGTGATTTTGTATTTCATTGTTTATTATCTAGAACGGAAAGTTGTAGGTGAAAGCAGTGGTTCTGATGAAATCCCTTTTGTCTCGATTGTTATTGCAGTAAGAAATGAAGGTCAGAATATTCCTGTTTTGTTTGAAAGTCTAAAGAACTTAAACTATCCAACGGATTCTTTTGAAATTCTATTGGGCAACGATCATTCATCAGATAATTCACTTGAATTATTGAACAACAATGAGTTGAAAAATTCTAGGGTTTTCAATGTAAATCATAAGGTAGGTGGAAAATTGGAAGTTTTAAAGGAATTAACTCAATATGCCTCGGGTGAGTTTCTTTTGTTTACAGATGCTGATGTTATTTTAAATCCAGACTGGATAGATGGAATGATCAGCAAAAGTTCGGAGAAATTGAAGTTACGATTGGGGGTAACATTGATAAGTGGAGATCAATGGTTTCACGAAGTTCAGAATATAGATTGGTTAGTTAATCAAAGTTTAATTTCTTTTTTGACTAAATATATTCATCCGGTCACTGCTTGGGGGAATAATATGAGTATTGAAAGGAACCAATTTGAGCGTTTAGGTGCTTTTTCTGGTATTGAAAAAACTATTGTAGAAGATGTTGAGCTAATGCGCAAAGTGGTACTGAATGAAGGGCATATTGAAATTAAAGCTAACCCTCAAACATTGATAAAAACAAGACCATGCAATAGCTGGATAGCACTGTTACACCAGCGGTTAAGGTGGTTCAAAGGGGTTGAAAAGTTGTCTCTTTATATCAAAATAGGGTTGATTTTTAAAACAATATTTTTGCCTTGCATAATAATGTTATGCATCATTGATCCATGGTTTTTATTTGTAATTCCTGCTAAATCATTATTGAACTATTTAATCGTTAATCTCTTGTCTAAAAAGCTTAAGCAATCAGTTAGGTGGCAACCATTTATCGTCTTTGATTTTTATGAATTCGCGATTAATTTTCTGACATTTGTTATGTATTTATTACCGTTACAGGTGAATTGGAAGGGAAGGAAATATTAAATACTATGGGATTTATAGAAACACACGCACATATATATTCAGAACAGTTCAAAGATGATATTGATGATGTAATTGAACGAGCGAAAGAGCGTGGTGTAGAAAAAATATACATGCCAAACATTGATCATACATCAATTGATGATATGCTCGAATTGGAAAACCGTTATCCGGAATTTTGTATTCCAATGATGGGATTACATCCATGTTCTGTCAAAAAAGACTTTCAAAAAGAACTGTATTTAGTTGAGGATTGGTTGAGTAAAAGGCCATTTGTTGCTGTTGGTGAAATGGGAACTGACCTCTATTGGGACAAAACACTTTTTGATTTTCAAAAAGAAGCTTTCAAAATTCAACTAGAATTGGCTTTGAAACATAATATTCCGTTGGTGATTCATTGTAGAGACTCTATGAATGAAACCATTGAAATAATAGAAGAGAAAGGTTCCAGTCAAGTCAAAGGTGTTTTTCATTGCTTCAATGGTGATGAAAGTCAGGCTAAGAGAATAATTGACTTAGGTTTTTGGCTCGGAATAGGCGGAGTTGCGACATTCAAAAATGGAGGTATGGAACCAGTATTGAAATCAGTATCTTTGGAGCATATGGTCTTAGAGACTGATAGTCCGTACTTAGCACCTGTTCCAAAGCGAGGTAAAAGAAATGAACCTTCATATATTGAGCTAGTGGCTGAAAAAATTAGTAGTGAAAGAGGCATGAATATTGCTGATATTGCTGAAGTAACAAGTCAAAATGCTTTGAAACTGTTCGGAGAGCAAAAATGAAAATGGACCAGGAATTCGATATCATTAGCATTGGAAATATCAAATTTGATACTTCTATTTTGATAATATATACTGGTGGAACTTTTGGAATGGGTTATGACAAGAATGGGCAATTGTCACCTTTTGATTTCGAAAGTGTTCTTGAAAAAATCCCAGAATTGAATAAACTCGGACTCAATATTTCAGTTTATTCGTTTCCTTCCCCAGTAGATTCTTCAAATATAGAATCTTCCGATTGGCAGCTAATCGGTCAAGTCATTTTCTCTAATTATGATCATTATGATGGATTTGTTGTCTTACATGGAACGGACACTATGGCGTATTCAGCTTCTGCCTTGAGCTTTATGTTAAAAAATTTGGCTAAACCTGTGATCTTTACAGGTGCTCAGATTCCCATTGGAGCGACCAGGTCGGATGCACGAGAGAACTTAATTACGGCATTGGAATTTGCTTCAGTTAAATTTGCTGGAGAACCTGCCGTACAAGAAGTTTGTATTTACTTCAATCATATTTTGTTGAGAGGGAACAGAGCACAGAAAATTAGAAGTAGCAACTTTGGCGCCTTTGAATCAGAGAATTACCCTTTACTAGCAGAGGCTGGCGTAGAAATAAGGTTTAATGAAAGCTGTTTGTATAAACCGGAAAAAGAATCGAAACTAGAGTTTTTTAAAGAGTTGGATAATGATGCAATGGTGCTGAAAATTTTCCCCAATATGTCATTGAACTTAATTGAAGGAATCCTTCAAATTAAGAATTTGAAAGGACTTGTTTTAGAGTCTTTCGGATCGGGAAATGTAATGAATCATAACAAATTTGTTGATTTATTAGAAGCACATATTTATAAAGGGCTTATTGTATTGAATGTGTCTCAATGTTCTGGTGGCAGTGTGAACCATGGTCGATATGCTACAAGTGGCAGGCTGTCACAAATTGGTGTTTTAAGTGGTCATGATATGACAACAGAAGCGGCAATTACGAAAATGATGTTTTTGTTAGCTAAAGAAAATTCATTAGATATAGTCAAGGCAAAATTGAGTGCTTCGTTAAGAGGAGAGTTAACGGTATTGTAATGGTATCCCAAAATTGTATGGAACTATTTGCATATAGCGTATTTTTATAATTTATTTGTCGCCTAGAGAAAAGTTAGAAGGACTTAGAGAGAGGTGGCCGAGCGGTCGAAGGTGCTCGCTTGGAAAGCGAGTGTGCCCCACAAGGGTACCGGGGGTTCGAATCCCTTCCTCTCTGCGTTATTCAAGGACTAGAAAAAATTAGCATACTTTTGAACCTTTATTTGAAGATTTATTAAAAATTAAACCATGAAAAGAATAATAACATTATTGTTGATTACAGGTGTATTCACTTTATCACACCTTAAATCTATGGCTCAGGACGATTCAGTGGCCATGGCGTCAGATACGACCATGATGGCTGAAGAAAGTGACAGTACTGCGGTGGAAGCTGTAGCCGAAGAAGAAGTTGTGGAAGAAACTCCAGATGTTTACGAAGAAGTGGCAGAGGATCCAGGATTTCATCAAGTAGTTAAAGATCAGTTTATTTCTGGTGGATGGAAGTTCATGGGAATTGTACTTATCTGTCTTATTTTAGGATTGGCTGTTGCTATCGAAAGAATCATTACATTGAATCTTGCAACAACTAACACGAAAAAATTATTAAGCCAAGTTGAAGACGCATTGAGCGCGGGTGGTGTTGAAGCAGCAAAAGATGTTTGCCGAAATACACAAGGACCAGTTGCATCTATTTTCGTTCAAGGGCTTATGAGAATGTCGGAAGGAGTTGAAATGGTTGAGAAATCAATTATCTCTTATGGCTCAGTTGAAATGGGTAAATTGGAAAAAGGAATGACATGGATTTCATTGTTCATCTCATTGGCTCCAATGCTTGGTTTCATGGGAACAGTAATTGGTATGATTGAAGCTTTTGATGCGATTGCTGAAGCAGGTGACGTTTCTCCAGCATTAGTTGCAGGAGGTATCAAAGTAGCACTTTTGACCACAGTTGGTGGATTGATTGTTGCAGTTATTTTACAGTTATTTTACAACTATCTAGTTTCTAAAATCGACTCTTTGGTCAACTCTATGGAAGACGCTTCTATATCTTTGATTGATATTTTAGTGAAGCAATCTGCTTCTAAGTAATTTTTCACACTAAAAATTAAAGAAATGGATTCTATAGATATAGCATTATTTTTAGCTTATGCACTGACCATATTGGCAGTTGTTGGAGCGATTGCATTTCCAATATTTAATGCAATAAGTGATCCAAAGCAGCTCATTAAATCAGGAATTGGCGTCGGAGCTTTGTTGGTAGTGTTTCTTGTTTCTTGGGCAATTTCAGGAGCTGAAGTGACTGAATTGTACATCGAGAAAGAAGTTGGCGCTGACTTGTCCAAGTTAGTAGGAGGTATGCTTACCATGATGTATGTTTTGACATTGGGAGCTATCGGAGGAATTGTTTATACAGAAGTATCTAAAACAATAAAATAATTATGGCAAAAGGGAAAAATAGACCTGCTGCTGAGGTAAATTCGGGTTCGATGGCTGACATCGCATTCCTTTTATTGATTTTCTTTTTGGTAACAACCACTATAGCAAATGATAAAGGAATCATGATGATTTTGCCACCAAAACCAGATCCTAATGAGCCTCCACCAGAGGTGAATAAGCATGACAAGAACATCTTTAAAATTCAAGCAAATTCTAAAGACATGCTTTTGGTGGAAGACGAACCTTTGAGAGACGTAACAGAGCTTAAAGGCATGATTAAGGATTTTGTGTTGAACTTTGGGAAACCTTCAGCTGAAGGAGTAGACTTATATAATAGTTTGCCTGCCACATTAAGAAGTCATGTGAATTCAAAAGGTAGAAGAGGAAATTCTTCTGATGAACCGGGTGAATCTGTAGTGTCTTTCAAGGCCGACAGAGGTACCAGTTATGAATTGTACATTGCAGTTCTTGATGAGATCAATGCAGCTTACAATGAAATATATGGAGCTAGAGTTGGTATGTCTGGAGAGGAATGGTTGCAGATAGATAAGAAAGATCCAGATCAAAAGGCGCTTTATGTGAAATCTCGAAAAGGTATTCCTAGAGCAATTTCAATTGCAGAACCAAATAAAATAGGAGGATAATATGTCGAAGTTTAAGAAAAGTTCTAATACTAGTCAGGAAATCCCAACAGCGGCTTTGCCTGATATTATCTTCATGTTATTATTCTTCTTTATGGTGACTACAGTTTTGCGTGAAACAACGATCATGGTTGCTCAGACATTACCTAAGTCGACTCAGTTGAATAAATTGGAGAAAAAGTCCTTGGTGAGTTATATATATATAGGAAAGCCGAATAAGGTGGCACTTTATGGTAAGGAGCCAAAGATTCAGGTGAATGATGTGTTTATTGAAACAGATGACATTGTCAGGTTCGTGAATCAAGAAAAGGATAAATTGGATGAAGTATTGAAAGATCAGATTACTATGTCCATGAAAGTGGATATTGAAGCAAAAATGGGAATTGTATCTGATGTTCAACAAGAGTTGAGAGAAGCTAATGCTCGAAAAGTGTTGTATAGTTCACTCAAAAGGATAGATTAATAATAAATCTCAAATAAACTAATTGAAGGTCTTTTCTTATTGAAAAGACCTTTTTTTTGATATGACTGACCAAAAAAAAGTTCAAAGTGCTTGGTGTATGTATGATTGGGCAAATTCGTCCTATCTACTCGTAATTACTTCTACGATATTTCCAATCTATTATAATGGTGTTACTCGATCTGCATTCAATGGAGAGGTAGTGAAGTTTTTTGGGTTTGAAATTATTAATACAGTCTTATATTCATATTCCGTAGCTACAGCATTTCTGCTTGTGGCTATTTTCTCACCTGTATTGTCGGGTATTGCCGATTATGGTGGAAGAAGAAAGATCTTCTTGAAATTCTTTACCTACTTAGGGTCTGGGTCTGTTTTGATGCTTTTCTGGTTTACAGGTTCAAATATTGAATTTGGAATAATTTTCTCTGTTCTGGCAGGAGTTGGATATTCAGGAAGTTTAGTTTTTTATAATGCTTTTCTACCTGAAATAACAGATGTATCTCAATATGATAAATTGAGTGCAAGAGGTTATACTTATGGCTATATCGGAAGTGTGTTATTATTGTTGGTAAGTTTTGCTGTTATAGAAATGCATGAATTATTAGGCATTTCAACGAAAATGAATGCTGTCCGAATTTCGTTTATCATGGTTGGTGTGTGGTGGCTAGGGTTTGCTCAATACAGCTTTTCAAATTTGCCCAAAGGGAACGCAACTCTGCATACCGATGATCACCTATTGTTTAAAGGGTTGAAAGAAATAAAAAAAGTATTTAAATCGTTGACACAAAACGGTTTGATGAAAAGGTACTTACTAGCATTTTTTTTTTATAGCGCTGGAGTTCAAGCAGTGATGCATTTGGCTGCTATTTTTGGTGAAAAGGAACTAAAGCTAGGAGCTACAACGCTTATTGTGACCATTACCATCATTCAATTGGTCGCTATTGCTGGGGCCTATTTTTTCGCTTTTTTGTCTAAAAAATATAACAATGGTATTTCTATATTAACGATGTTATGCATTTGGATAGGCGTGTGTATATATGCTTATGTCGTAAGAACAGAACCACAGTTTTATGGATTGGCATTGATTGTCGGGCTAATTATGGGTGGAATTCAATCAATTTCCAGGTCTACATTTTCTAAACTCATACCACCTAACTCTATTGACAATACTTCTTATTTTAGTTTTTATGACGTTGTTGAAAAAGTCTCTATAGTTTTAGGAACATTTTCTTTTGGTTTCATAGAATTCCTGACTGGATCGATGAGAAATAGCATAATGGCATTAATAACCTTCTTTATTATAGGAATAGTCTTTTTACTTTGGTCTGGAGTGGTTAAAAATCCGTCAAACAATATTAAGTTGAAATGAGTGATTGGCCCTTATTAAACTTACCTCCTGTGGATTTTAGATTCTCAATTAAAGATGGGGAAGAGTTTGTTTGGGATGAATTTAGAAAGAGAAATATTTTATTGACACCGGAGGAGTGGGTTAGGCAGAACTTTCTCAAATATTTGGTAAATGATCTTCAATACCCAAAGTCATTGATAAAAGTTGAGTCGGGCTTGAAGTATAACAATTTGAATAAACGTCATGATGCCTTGGTTTATTCCAATAATGGATTGCCTTGGCTATTGGTAGAATGTAAAGCAACTGATGTAAAACTCAATCAATCTGCATTCGAACAAATTGGCTTATACAACAAAACCATACAGGCTCCCTATATGGTTTTGACAAATGGTTTAACACATTTTTGTTGTAAACAAGATTTTAATAAATCCAGCACAGAGTTTTTAAAAGAAATACCTGTTTGGCCATTTTAGAGGATTTCATTTACTTCTGTATATTCTAGATTAAATGCTTCAGCTACGCCTTTAAAGACTACTTTTCCTTGAGCAATATTCAGACCTAGTTGAATCTCTTTGCTTTCTGAACAAGCTTTTTTCCACCCGTTGTTCGCTAAATGGATGGCATAAGGGAGCGTAGCATTCGTAAGTGCCAAGGTAGAGGTGTATGGAACTGCTCCAGGCATATTAGCAACGCTATAGTGTAATACATCGTCTATGCTGTACACTGGATCTTGGTGAGTTGTAGCATGCGTTGTTTCGAAACACCCACCTTGATCAACTGCTACATCAACTAATACAGTTCCAGGTCGCATATCTTTCAACATCTCTTTTGTTATTAATTTAGGGGCCTTTGCACCTGGTATCAAAACTGCACCAACAATTAAATCATGATTAGTAATCATTCTTCTAATATTGAAATCTGATGACATTATGGTTCGAACGTTCGCTGGCATTATTTCACTGAGATACCTTAGTCTGTCAAGGTTTAAATCGAGAATGGTAACATCAGCTCCTAAGCCTGCTGCCATTTTTGCAGCCTCGGTCCCTACAACTCCACCTCCAAGGATCATTACCTTAGCAGGACTAACACCAGGAACTCCACCCAATAAAATTCCTCTGCCTTTCATGGGTTTTTCCAAATATTTAGCACCTTGCTGAATAGACATCCTTCCAGCGACTTCTGACATAGGAATTAATAGAGGCAGCGAACCATTTTCTTTTTTGACTGTTTCATATGTCAAACAAATAGCTCCACTTTTTATCATAGCATGTGTAAGCTCTTTACTTGATGCAAAATGGAAATAAGCAAAAACAAGTTGATCCTTTTTTATTAATGAATATTCTTCTTCGATAGGTTCTTTTACTTTGACTATCATTTCAGCAATGCTATAGACCTCTTGAATTGTATCAACTATGGACGCACCAGAGTTTATATAATCATCATTAGAGAATCCACTTCCTTCTCCGGCAGTGGATTGAATGTGAACAGAATGACCATGCTTGCATAATTGGTCAACACCCGCTGGTGTTAGGCCAACACGGTTTTCATTGTTTTTTATTTCTTTAGGAACACCGATTATCATATCCTTGGGTTTAATGTTAAATGTTCAGTAATGAAATAATTAATGTATGTAGAATTAAATAACAGAATAAAATATCGATAAAATAAATTAAACGAAATAAAATACTTATTACATGATAATTATCCCTGTAAATATAATAATATTCTGTATAAAGATATTCATCTTTTGAAACATCGAATGAAAATGTTATATTTGTTGTTCTTGAACACTAGTGTAAAACCCATCTTATAAGAAGACTGAACATATTGAAAACCTCGAAAAAATCAATTGAAAATCAACTTTCTAAGAAAGAAGTATTAGCAGATTATAGAATCGCTTTTGAAAGCAGGGAAGTCAGCTATGCAGGTAGGAAAGAGGTGTTCATGGGAAAAGCGAAATTTGGGATATTTGGTGATGGCAAAGAAGTTGCACAGATCGCAATGGCCAAAGTATTTCGGAATGGCGATTTTAGATCAGGTTATTATCGAGATCAAACATTTATGTTTGCCATCAACGAATTGAGCATTAATGAGTTTTTCGCTCAATTATATGCGCATACGGATATCGACGCAGATCCTGCCTCGGGAGGTAGAATGATGAATTGCCACTTTGGAACACGTTCAATCGATGAAAATGGAGAATGGAAGGATTTGACAAAAAAGAAAAATTCTGCCTCAGATGTATCTTGTACTGCTGCTCAAATTCCAAGACTATTAGGATTGGCTTATGCATCTAAACTCTACCGTCAAAACTCATCTTTAAAAGAATTTACAAAATTCTCTAAAAACGGTAATGAAGTAGCATTTGGAACGATAGGAAATGCATCTACTTCAGAAGGTCATTTTTTTGAAATGATGAACGCTGCAGGAGTATTACAAGTTCCTTTAGTTTTATCAGTATGGGATGATGAATATGGTATATCGGTTCCAAATAAATATCAGACTACCAAATCAAGTATTTCAAAAGCCATGGAAGGCTTTAAACGAAAAAAAGATGAGGAAGGAATTGAAATTATTGTTGTTAAGGGTTGGGATTACCCAGCTTTGATAGAGGCTTTTGAAAAAGCTGACAAAATAGCTAGGAAAGAACATGTGCCAGTGTTGGTTCATGTTATAGAACTTACGCAACCTCAAGGACATTCAACTTCTGGATCTCATGAAAGATACAAATCGTCAGAAAGACTGGATTGGGAAAAACAGTATGACTGCCTGAAAAAATTAAGAGAATGGATTCTTGAAAATGAATTTGCCACAGATCAGGAATTGGATCATTTAGAGGATGAGGCAAGATTGACTGTGAAATCAGCCAGAGATGAATCTTGGAAAGAGTATGTAGGAGATATTCAGGCTGATATTGATGCAGCGGTGGGAATGATTGAGTCAGCTGCCGAAAGAAGTAGGAATAAGAATAAACTTTTTTCAATTGCGAAAGGATTAAGAGAAGGACTTCATGTTAGCAAACTTCACGTCACTAAAGCAGTAAAGCTTTCATTGAGATTGTTGCGAGACGAAAAATCTCGCAGTAGTGAAATGCTGAATATTTGGCTCAACAAAAACAATGAAAAAAGAAATGATGAATACTCAACACTTTTACACAGTGAGAGTAAATATTCTGCACTGAAAATAGATGCCGTTCATCCAAATATCTCGACTAAATCTAAGATGGTTGATGGGAGAGAAGTAATGCAGGCTTGTTTTGATGCTGCACTTGAACGCAATCCTTTGATCTTTGCGATAGGAGAAGATGTTGGTAAAATTGGAGATGTCAATCAAGGATTGGCAGGTTTGCAGGAAAAGTATGGGGAATTTCGAGTCACGGATACTGGTATTAGAGAGTCAACTATCATTGGGCAAGGAATTGGTGCAGCGCTGAGGGGTATGCGTCCGATCGTTGAGATACAGTATTTGGATTACCTTATTTATGCTATTCAAACTTTATCTGACGATTTGGCCTGTTTGCATTATAGAACAAAAGGGGGGCAAAAAGCACCATTAATAATAAGAACAAGAGGGCATAGGTTAGAAGGGATTTGGCATTCGGGATCACCAATGGGAATGATCATTAATGCGCTGAGAGGAATTTATGTGTTGGTTCCCAGGAACATGACCCAGGCTGCTGGAATGTATAATACGATGCTTGAATCAGACGACGCAGCTTTAATAGTAGAAAGTCTGAACGCTTACCGATTGAAGGAACGTCTTCCTGAAAACATTGGTGAGTACAAAATACCAATAGGTATACCGGAGATATTGAAAGAAGGTACGGATTTGACGGTGGTAACTTATGGATCGATGTGCCGTATCGTAATGGAAGCGGCCAATCAGTTGATGGAGTATGATATAAATATAGAAGTTATAGATGTACAGACACTATTACCTTTTGATCGTCATAAGTCTATAATTAACTCAATAAAGAAAACGAATCGATTGGTAGTAGCTGATGAGGATGTCCCCGGAGGTGCCTCTGCATTTATTTTACAAAAATTGATTGAGGAACAAAGTGCATATCAATATTTGGACAGTGCACCAGTAACGATAGCTGCAAATGAGCATCGAACAGCCTATGGGTCAGACGGAGATTATTTTTCTAAACCAAGTGCAGAAACAGTTTTTGATACTGTTTATAAACTAATGAGTGAAGTTGATCCTTTCACCTACCCACCAATTTATTCCTGACTCTGATCACGTAATAGCGATTGTAGAGTAAATGGTTCTGTCAGAACAGTATCACTATAGTTAAAACTTCTATCCACGATATAGAATTGAAGTTTGAACGATCTGGTTCTTAAGATCTGTTCAAACCCTAGTGACAACATGGAGTATTTTATAGTACCTTGAAGTGAAGTCTCATTGGCTAGATTTTCACTATCCCAAATTGGAAACCTTCCATTGAAATTTGGACCACAACTGTAGTCACTAACAGCATCTTCCCATTTGAAAAGTTCATAATTACCATTGCCCTGAATATCAATGTAGAAATCAACGAACATATTATTTCTCTTCGGGTTTTTATTTAAGTACACGGTATCGCTTTCGAAACCTTGAATATTCCCTGGTTCGGTTTGAGGAATATATCGAGTTTTTGATTCGTTTATTCTGAGGGTATCATAAAAATCACAATTGAAGGAAGGTCTATTGTCAAATTCACTATATAAAGATTCAATTTTTCCTGTGAAAGGGTTTATGGAGTAAAATGGCAAATAAACTTCTTCCGCTCCAAAAGTTACAAAACGATAACTCGAAGGTGTAGTTCCCTGAATAGAAGCCACTGAATCAACTATCATCGAGAAGTCATGGTATGGAGGAAATATTTCATCTCTCTCTAAACCCAAGTCTCCATCACCATCCTCAAAATCAAAATATAAGATCAGAGAATCCTGAAAACCATTTCTCTCATCTTTTTTAAATTTTAGATCATTAAAGCTAATTTTCGGTTTGTTTGGAAAAGGTTCCGGCGGAGTACAACCTTGAAAAAACCAAATACTTAACAAAGCTACAATTAGAAGCTGCGCTAGGATCTTAATATATAATGTTTGTTCTTCCTTCACATTTATCAATTACATTTGATAAAATTATAACAATTTACTCATATCACAAGTTGCTATTTTAACTTATGAAGCAACTAAAAAGTTTCAAAAATCAAGTCCTTAATCAGCAAATTGAGGACTTTTCCGAAATGGCACTCGATCTGTTTCATTATCAAGCTGATAACAATGCTATCTACAATAAATATATTGCCACATTAGGTGTGGAGGTGTCACAGATAAAATCAATTGATCAGATTCCTTTCATGCCGATTGAATTTTTCAAGCATCATCAAATTAAAACGACGAAATGGAAAGAAGAGTATGTTTTTTTGAGTAGTGGTACCACAAAATCTGTAAGAAGTAAGCATTTCATCCAGGATTTGGACTTCTATTCGAACCTCTCTTCTAAACTTTTTTTTCAGGAATTTGGTGAGTTAAAGAATGATATGATTTTGGGATTATTACCTTCATACGCTGAGCAAGGACAATCATCATTGTTACATATGGTGGACAATTTGATGAGTGATTCTAAAGAATCAGGATATTGCTTGGATGACTTGAATCAATTGGAAAAGAGGATTCATGCTGGATTAGAAAAATTTAATCGTGTGATTTTATTTGGTGTGGGATATGCATTATTGGATTTTGTGTCCCAAGTATCAAACAAACTTGATGGTTTAATTATAATAGAAACAGGAGGAATGAAAGGTAGAAGGGAGGAATTGACTAAAGAAGAGTTTTATAAAATTTTAAAACAGAGCCTTGGTGATGTAAATATTTGTTCGGAATATGGAATGACTGAGATGATGTCTCAATGTTACAGTTTTGGAGATCATTATTATTCTTGTCCCAGTTCTGTGAACATCATTGTTAGAGATCTACAAGATCCTTTTTCTTATGTAGAGGATAATAAAACAGGTGGAATTAATGTTATTGATCTAGGAAATGTGCATTCATGCGCATTTTTAGAAACCCAAGATATTGGCCGAAAGCAAAAAAATGGTACTTTTGAAGTGTTGGGCAGAATTGATAATGCCGATATAAGAGGATGCAACTTACTTGTAGGTTGATGCTTTTTAGTGTGAGAATTGATTTTCAATTCTCAGTTATGTATATTTTTTTATATATATTTAAGTTTTATTTATAGCAGGTAATTGATAAACAGTAGACCATGAAAATCAAAATTTTAATAGTAGCCTTAGTTGTTTTAGCTATGAGTGCATGTACTCAAAGAACTTGCCCGACCTATGCTGAAGATAATTCTGATACTACTGATTTGTCTAAATAAGGCTGTCCGTACTGTTTAATGTGGAGGTAGTTATATTTCCGCGTACTGTGATACATGCTTTTGAGTGATTTTATCATCACTCATAATAACCAATCTTTCAACTACATTTCTCAATTCACGAATGTTTCCTGTCCATTCTCCTTTTTGCAATTGCGAAACGGCAGATGGCTCAATTTCCTTCACGGCAGACCCATGTTGATTTGCAACGTCTTTTAGAAATTTATCGATAAGCATTGGGATATCGCTTATTCTGTCCTTAAGTGGTGGGACTTTTACGACAATCACACTCAACCTATGATAAAGATCTTCTCGAAAATTGTTGTTTTCAATTTCTTGTTTAAGGTCCTTGTTTGTGGCGGCGATGATTCTTACATTAACAGAAATTTCTTTTTCTCCACCCACTCGGGTGATTTTGTTTTCTTGCAAAGCTCTCAATACTTTGGCCTGAGCAGATAAGCTCATATCTCCAATTTCATCCAAGAATAGCGTGCCATTATTAGCTTGCTCAAATTTTCCTATTCTTTGTTTTACCGCAGAGGTGAATGAACCTTTTTCATGTCCGAACAATTCGCTTTCAATCAATTCTGATGGGATTGCAGCACAATTAACTTCAATTAAAGGGTTTTTCGATCTAGAACTAGATTTATGAATTGCATTTGCAACTAATTCTTTTCCTGTTCCATTGCTGCCAGTAATAAGAACTCTTGCTTCAGTAGGACCAACTTTTTCTATTGTTTTTTTTACGTCTAAAATACCAGAGGACTCGCCAATAATTTCCTTAGAATTGTTGACTTTTTTTCTGAGCGTTTTAGTTTCCTGAACCAAGTTCGATTTATCCAAGCCATTTTTTATGGTGATTAAAAGTCGATTTAAATCAGGGGGTTTTTGAATGAAATCGAAAGCTCCTTTTTTGGTGGCTTCAACAGCTGTCTCTATGTTTCCATGAGCGGAAATCATAATGAATTGTGGCATATGGTCTAATTCACGAGCTTTCTCAAGCAATTCAATACCATCCATTTCTGGCATTTTTATATCACAAAGAGCAATGTCATATTTTTCATTAGACATTTTTTCTAATCCGATAGCGCCATTTTCAGCTTCATCGACCAGGTACTTTTCATATTCCAATATTTCCTTAAGAGTGTTTCTTATACTCTTTTCATCATCAACTATTATAATTTTTGTAGCCATATTAATATTTAAATAAAAAGGTCTATAAGCCGGGTTCTGTATCCCGAATAAACGGGACCCTTATCATTTATCTAGTACCAGCATCACTACTGGCATCTAACGATCTACCCATCTTGCACATTCGTAAACGAAAACGAAACGAGCCATTTCTTGCAAAACCTATTTGATCTTTCAACTCGCAAGGTTTACACTGCACGATGCATCACTGCATAGCCGGTAGGCTCTTACCCCACCTTTTCACCCTTACTCTTTGTTAAACTCAGAGCGGTATATTCTCTGTTGCACTATCTTCGCTGATCATAACAATCAGTGACTTCTTGTTAAGAAGTGCGATGCTCTATGTTGCCCGGACTTTCCTTCCCGATTCTACGGGACGATAAGGCGACCTCTCGCAAAAATAATAAAAGTTATTGGGTGAATGAGTAGAAAGTAGCGTTAGAAAATATCCCTTCCTGTAATATTCATTTCCCATTTATCAGCCATTTTGGCAATTTCCTGAATGGTCTTTTTAAGCGTTTCAGGTTGGACTTCTTCGGCGTGTGTTTTCGACTCGACTTTTAGAAAGTCATTAGTAATTGTGAACTTTCCATAAATAGATCGATGATTTTCTTCAAGGAGTTCTTTGAATCGAATTTTTTCGTCAGCTATGCAGACTTTTGACGAGATGACAACCATATTGTAATCATTATCCATTTCACCTACAACTGCCTGTTGTCTATCTAAATCAAGTGGCACCACAATCACAGATCTTTGATCATCATATTCGGAGAAATTACCGTTAATTTCTTCAGCGTACGACTTCATAAAAGTATTTAAATCCATGAATATTTCTTTTGTCCTTTTGAAAGTAATAAAGCTACATAATTATGAATTATGAGAAAATTATTTGTGACAAAAAACTCCTTTATTCTAGGGTTTGGTCTGAGTTTTTAGGCATGTTCTTTTTTCTATTATCTCTTACAATTTCACTGAATTGATCAAAACTTCTCACAAATTGTAAACTGAATCCAGTTTCCACGCTATTTGGGTTCGTTTGTTGTTCAATTGGGTTCAAATCAGCTCTACTATAAACTTTAGCTCTAAACCTGCCATCTTCAGTTAATAAGTATTCTACTGACCAATCTCCAATGTATGAGTATATATTGTCACTCGTTTGTTCATTGGGTATGCCTCCGCCTCGAGTAACCTTTAGTCTTCCGTCCATGAATGTGTAGGACATTCTTAGTTGAAATGTGTTAAAAGCATCTTCATCGAGACTTGTTAAATCTACATCTATTTCAAGGTTTTCATCCACCTGCGTTGCCCAGTAACTTAATTGATTTGACACGAATTCACTAATACTAGTTCCCAGTGTTGCCGAATTGATTTCAAAGTTATCTTCTGAAGAAAATTTTCTAAGAATTAATAAACTGAAAACTTGTCTATTCATCTCTTGTTCATTGTTGCGAATTTTATTCTTAAATGCAATGACTTGGTCTTCAAGTGCATAAGTTTCACTATTTCCTTCTGTATTGTTATTTATAGAGAGTTGTCGAGGATAGTCGTCGATATTAATATCAAAAGTGATGTTAGGAGTAAGGAGATTTTCTGTGAGTTTCAAATCAACTCGTGTTGGGTATTTCTTGCGTAACTCAACCGCTGACTGTTGAGATTCTGTTAGATTGTTTAAAATAGGGTAGAGCGATGTCAATTGATTATAATTGGCTTCAATGTTAAGAATAGCACCATATGGGTCTCCATACCATGAGATGTTACTTCCTTTTTTAATTTCAAACTCTTTGTTGATAATATTGTAAAGTGTAAAATTATATCCACCTTCTTCAATGGAATAATCCCCCAGCATACTAAAATCCCCATCAGTATTGATGAGTAAATTGAGATTGCCGTTTCCTCTTCCTCGGATTATATCACCAGATTTAATATCAAAAATCATTTCAATATAAGTATCGCTTGTAAGCTCTAGATCCAAATTCATTCTGATTCCTTTTATTTTTGATAAGGCATTTTGTATTAAAACAAGTGAATCAATTTCTTCTTCTTTTGTTTTGGTCAAATTAACAAATTGAATATAATCTTTTTGATCCCCTTTAAAATTGTCGTTTTGATTAATTGGAAGAAATAATTTGGACCCTTTATCAGATTTGGCGCTGGCATTGACTTGAAAGTCCTGATTGGTGCCTCTGAAAGAGACGTTTCCAGTTGCATATGCCGTACCATAATAGAGATTATTATCTATAGAATTTGTATTAAGTACTTTGAAATTGTCGATGCGAGTATCAAGATTTAAACGAATTGTTGAACGGTCGACAATTTCCACATTACCTGTCATTAGGGCTGAATGCCCTTCAATATCAATAATGTTTAAATTTTGTGTTGAAAGGAAATTGTTATGTAGCTGTATATCACCAGAAAAAGTATATGTGGTGTTAAGATAATTAACTTTAGTATGTCCATTCTTGATACTAATTGCTCCGCCTAACATGGGAGAATCAATGGTTCCTGTTAATTCTAATTTTCCAGATATTTCTCCTGAAACATTAGAAAAATTCTTTTGGATTAATGGAGCTGCAATTTCTAAATCTGCATTGTAAAAATAGGAGTTTACATCAAATTGGTTTTCTTCTAAAAACGGGTAAAACGATCCGGACGCTTCCATTTTTTTTTCTCCATTTCTGACAAGATCTAATTCAATTTCAAAATCTTCATTTTTTTCATCCCACTCGGAATTAAAGAAAATATTCCCAACGAGAAAATCTTTTACCTTAATTGCATGGGCTGAGAATCGACCTGAAAACAAGTTTTTATTACTTGAGCGTTGAATTTTTAAGCTACCATCAATATTACCTTCTAGATTAGTAGAAACCAGTTTTTCAATATTCTTCAACTCTAATTCTTTTAAGTCGATTCTAACAATTTCATTTGTACCATTTCCATAAGTTCCATTCGCTTCTATTTTTTGATTATTGTTCGATATTCCGAAATTAGAAAAATGAATTTTCTGCTTATTTAGTTTTATTTCATTGTCCTTATCCCATGTCCATTGATGGTCCATTAATTCCAATTGAGCTGGCAACATATGAACTAGTGTATTATCCGTATTAAAATGGATGTCGCTACTAATACTGACATTGTTGTTGAATTCAGGTTGATTAATTGAACACCAGACAGACATTAAATCTTTGTTCCAAATTATTTCGGTAAGTAAGTTTTCAGAATCAATATTTTCATTCCAGGACTGATTAAAAGATTCTATTGTCAGTGTTGACAGTTGGTCTTTATCAAAAAAGTTTTTAGCGATGTTGAGATCGATTGAAGTCTGCTGAAATTGCAACTTATTTACTTTGATAGAGTCGAAATGGGCATAAAATGACATGGTACTAATTGAGTCTCTTATAAAATTACTTTCAATATCTATATTCTTAGAAATGGAAATATTTGGATAAAAAGCCTGTACATAAGGATTTACATCACGTAATTTTATTTTTAGTTTGGCATTTAGTGCTGATAAATCTTCTGTGTTCTTACGACTGTAATAGTTGTTAATTTTAGAGGAATCATTTTCCAGATTAAGCCTAATCTCTTGATATAATTGATTGATACTGGTGGATAAATCTTTATTATTAAATCGTCCAATTAGGTTAGCTGAAACTTCATCAGTTGAAAGATCAATTTCGCGAATATCACCTATAAGTGAGGATATAAGATTGACGGAATCAATCTTTAAAGTATTGTTATTGTAATGAATTAAATTGTTGTGCAAGGTGATAAAACCTTTCATTTCATCAATTTTCAGTCCTTTCATATCGATATTGACCTTGGATGAAACCAAGAATGGTGCTTCAGCAAGATTTAATAAATAGAGGTCAACGGTATCTACTTGCGCATCTATTCTGAATCTGTTTTGGTCACTTCTAATATCTACTTCGACATCTCCATTAAACTTTAATTTGGGATCATTTATTGTGAAAGCTGCATTCAAAAACTGCTTCTCAAAATGTCCAATGGTAGAAATATTTGAAATTTTATAATTAGAATACTGAATACTGTCAATATTAGCGTTTAGATCAAAATTGGCATTGTTAATTTTTAATCCTGTTCCTTTAATACTTCCCTGTAATGTGATGTTACTAATATTACTCAAACCATCAAAAACTTCATTGATGGCGAATTGTTTAAGATTTATTTCACCATTATATTGAGCCATCCTTTTATTATCAATTTTAAAATTGATGTCCGAGCTTATCACACCGTGTTTGGATTTTAAGTACCCGTTGGTTACAAAGTTAGACGGGAACCCAGAAAAGGATCCATTTAAGTTGAAAGGGCCTAGTCTGTCCAGCTTCTCATAAATGGTCGGATTTACAATATCGGTTAAGTCTTCAGGTTCAATTGTGCTATGATCAAATTCAAAATCAATAAATGTTTCATTGAGATAAGGGAGGCCGTTTACATATCCATCGCCTTTTATTCTCGAATTACCATATTGAAAGTTCAATTGTGAGACGTTAAACCTTCTTAATCCGCCAATGAAATGCCCTGAAATTTGAAAAGATTTAGTAATCTTCTTTTTTTGGGGAATGAAATATGATAAATCTTTGATGTCGAAATGGGAATTACTCATCCTAGCATCGAATGTGACGCTGTCCATCATGTGCTTCAATAACCTTGGGTGGTTAAAATATAGAACAACTGAATCTCCTAAGACACTTTGATTAGTTCTCAATTCGAATTCTGTTAAACTGAGTCTTTTTTTGGTAAGATGAAAATTTCCATTAAGATGCTTTAAGTCCAGATCTGATTCTGGGTCCTTAGCTGTCAGAGAATCTATTTGAAATCCGATACTGTCATCTACAAATATGAATTCCTTGAGTTCACTGTTGAGATTATTGAAACGAAAATGATAATAATCCTTCTTATCAAGAATTGAATCCTTATCAATCTGGTTATATGAAAAAATTCCATTTTGTATCTGTATAATGTCTATTTCTATTTTACTTTTTTGCTTCTTTTTACTTGAATGCAGGATCGAATTAATCTCACTTAAAAACAAATTGATATTCATATCGGTACTATCATTCTGCTTGATGATGTGAACATGTGGGGAATTCAATTTTAATTGGTCTCCTGTTATTTCTTGAGTTACTAAATAATTGATTAGCCCAAAGTCAATAGTTAAATTATCAACCTTAATTAAGGTGCTATCATTATCGGCTTGGTAGAGATGCACATCTTCGAGTAGGAATTCATCATACCATGTAAGGTTGGCGTGCCCAATGGAAAGTCTGAAACTAGTATTTTGAGCAATGAAAAGTGAAGTTTCATTTAAAATCTTAGTCTGTATTTTTGGAATTTGAAAAAGGGCAAATGCAATTAAAAGAAAAGTAATAAATAGAGTTGGAATCCACTTTAGCATACGTGTGATTCCATGTAGGAAAATAGATTGTTCGACTTTATTTTTCTTACTCATTATGTTCTTGCAAATGTACTTCGGTTTCTGCAAACAAAAATTGAACGTATTTGGGTTTTATGTGATTAGAGTACAAAAAATATACCCAAATTTGCAGCTTTATGAAAAGTGTAATTTTAGGGATTGAATCATCTTGTGATGAAACTGCTGCAGCTATTATAATTAATGGTAAAGTAGAAAGTAATGTTATTGCAACACAAGCAATTCATAGTAAATACGGGGGTGTAGTTCCTGAGCTGGCCTCTCGTGCACATCAGCAAGCAATTGTTCCTGTAGTAATGGAAGCCTTATCAAAGGCTAATGTTACAAAAGAAGACTTAAGTGCTATTGCTTTTACAGAAGGCCCAGGATTGTTAGGAGCGCTTTTGGTAGGATCCTCATTTGCCAAATCTTTAAGCCTCGCATTGGATGTGCCTTTATTGGGCGTTAACCACATGCAAGCTCATGTACTTGCTCATTTTATAGAGGATCCAAAACCACCTTTTCCTTTTTTATGTTTAACTGTTAGTGGTGGGCATACTCAAATTGTAAGAGTTGACGGCCCTTTAGTTATGGAAGTAATTGGTCAAACACAGGATGACGCAGTAGGAGAGGCGTTCGATAAATGTGCCAAAATCATGAACCTCCCTTACCCAGGTGGGCCGTTGATTGATAAACTGGCCAAAGAAGGAGATCCTTTGCGATTTACCTTTTCTGAAACTGAAATGCCGGCTTTGGACTATTCATTTAGCGGTATAAAAACTTCTTTTTTATACTTTGTTCAGAATAGTTCTCAAAAAGATCCCGACTTTGTAGAGAAAAATAAAAACGATCTTGCTGCCAGTATTCAGAGACATCTGATAGAAATGCTGATGCAAAAAATGTTACTGGCCGCAAAGAATGAAGGGATAAATAGCCTAGCTATTGCTGGTGGAGTTTCTGCAAATAGTGGCTTGCGTCATGCTATGAATGAAGTAGGTAATCAGAATAATTGGAATATTTACATTCCAAAATTCGAATATTGTACAGATAACGCAGCTATGATTGCATTAACAGGTCATTTTCTTTATACTGAAAGTAAATACGCTGCGTTGAACGTTTCCCCGAAACCTAGAATGAAATTCTGATTTAAAATCATTTCCTTGAGCGAAGTTTGGAGAAAAAGATTTTATTTAGTGTATTAATCAATTCTTTATGAGCAAAGGTCGTTTTTCTAACAGTATCAATATTCGAAATAAAAAGGCAAATTTTGAATTTGAATTTATCGATAAATATGTCTCAGGATTGGTTTTAAAAGGAACTGAAATTAAATCGATTAAAGAAGGAAAGGCGAGTTTGCAAGAAGCATATTGTTTCTTGAACAACAACGAAATGTTCATAAAAGGAATGCATATATCTGTTTATGAACAAGGAACGGTGTATAACCATGACCCAATTAGAGAAAGAAAATTATTGTTGAATAAACAAGAGATTGCAAAAATTGCCAAAAAATCACAAGAAAAGGGATTGACCATTATCCCTATCCGATTGTATATTAATGAACGAGGATATGCAAAATTGGAAATTGCCCTAGCTAAAGGAAAGAAGATTCATGACAAACGAGACAGCATCAAAGAAAAAGATGTAAAAAGAGAGCTGGAACGAAATAGATATTGAATTATGAGTGAATTAGTTAAGGGAATTGGAAGATTAGGAGTAGTACCTATGTATGAAAAACCTGGTCACAAGGAAACGCTAATTTCTGAATTGTTATTTGGAGAACATTATAGTGTGTTAAGTAGCAATCAAGATTGGTTTAAAATTCAATTATCTTTTGATCAATCAGAAGGTTGGATTCATCAGAACCAACACTTCACAATATCAGATGCCTATTATGATCAAATAAACATGTCTGATTATAAGGTCTGCACAGATATAAGTGGCTCAATATTCTTTCAAAAAAAGTATGTAAATATTCTTTTAGGGAGTATTCTGCCAATTTCATCCAATGAGCTTTTTAAAATAGAAGAACAGGTTGCATTCAATGGTTCCTCAAAAAGTTTATCACAACAGAGGGAATTTGAATTTGTAAAAGGAATTGCTGAAAAATATAGACATACGCCCTTTCGTCATGGAGGGAAGACACCATTTGGAGTTGATAAAGCTGGGTTTATTCAGCAGGTATTTAAAATTTCAGGTTATAGGCTTAAAAGAAGCCTTGATGAGCAAATGGAAAGTGCAGAAGAATGCTCAGACTTAACAAAAATTGAAGAAGGGGATATCTTATATATTGGAAAAGGCAAGAATATTACTGCGCTGATAGCTTTAGGAGGAGAACAATTTATCGGTATCATCGATGGTCAAGTCGAAAAAATTAGCAACCTGAATATTGGAAAGGAAAAATTTCTAGTAAGGAAAATGATTCGTAATTCACATTCGAAGTAATTTAAAGGGCGTTCTATTTCCAATGAATTTGTAAATATTAATTCCATTAATTAGGATAAATTGTCTATTTTCAGTGCTGAAAAAGAGATATTGAAGCTCTGAAAAAAGATGAATGAAGGCAAAGTTTTAGTATTAAATCAAGATTATTCCCCGCTTACCGTATGTTCAGTATACAGAGCTTTCTTACTTGTTTACCTTAAGAAGGCTGAATTATTGGAGTCCAATAACGAAAAAAAGCTTTGTTCCGTCAATGTAGAATACCCCAGACCAACTGTTATTAAAATTAAGAATTATGTTTTAGTGCCGTACAGAGGAGTGGTGCTCACCCGCTACAACATTTTCAAAAGGGATAACCACCAATGCCAATATTGTGGAACAGAAAAGGATTTAACTTTGGATCATTTAATCCCTCGTTCAAAAGGAGGTAAGACTTCTTGGAAAAATTTAGTGACGGCATGCAAAAAATGCAATGCATTTAAAGGAGATCTGAATTTAGAAGATTCAGGCTTGGTTCTGGAAAGACTTCCATATAAACCTTCCTATTTAATGTTTCTAAAAAACAATTTTGGAAAAATGAATAAAGATTGGTTGAGGTATTTAAAGAAAGATGCCGTAGCTTAATCTAATAAGGCTTTTCCCCAACATAGTTTCCTGGTGGACTGTAATTACAAACCCATGTGACCATACCGTCACAAACCATTTTAGCACAACCTACATTGGTTGTTGATTTCCATATTATTTGTGTATAGTGACCACAGACTTTGTTATTAGCACATTTATTCTTTCCATAGCTATAATTCTTCTTTTCATCTCCCCAGGAATCAACAGCATCTCCAACGGTATAGGCACCTTCAGTTCCTCGAAATAGGTTTTCACCAAATGAATTGGCGCTATGTTTAAATTCACATTTAACACCGAGTTCATTGGCCCATTTTAGTGCTACAGATGCTAAAGTTTCTGAATAGCCAAGGTCAGGTAATCCAACTTCTGTTCTATACGCATTATGTCTTTCCAATAGTAGTTTGATCTCTTCTTTATCTGCTCTTTGAGCAAAACAATTGGTAGAAATAATTATAAATAGAAGTAATGGGAATAGGTTTATTTTTTTCATGAATGAAATTTGGATGAATTTACAAAATCTAGTCTTTTGAATTACTAAATGGTGCTAATATTTGGAGATGAAAGCAAGAAATTGAAGTGTTAAATGATTTTGGTAATCAGTGACCTCATAGTTTTAAACATGAACACTGTTATTATGTACAAGAATGCCATCAAATATCATGTTTTTCAAATCTTTTTTAATCTCCCGATCATCGAACTCCCAATTTGCATAGTACCAATGTAATAACCATCTCATAGAAGATAAAATTGTAAACAATGCGATCCTGGGATTTAGTTTTTTGAATTCACCTTTTTTAATTCCTTCATTTAACACTTCTATGAATTTGTTTTCATAGTCGTGTCTCAGATCTAAGAACTTTTTTCTGTCAGGAGAACTTAGATGGCGCCATTCATCGTTCATGACACTAGCCAATGATGAGCTGTTAGAATTTATTTGCAAATGAAGAGTAATGAGTTGTTCTAACTTTTTTGTTGGAACATCATTTGATTGATGTACAGAGAGAATGTTTTTGGTATATACGTCTGCAATGGAAAAACAAATTTCGAATAGAATCTCCTCTTTTGACTTTATATGGTTGTACAAGCTTGCAGCTTCCATTCCTACTGCTGAAGCAAGATCGCGCATAGTCATTGCACCGTAGCCTTTGTCCTGGATAAGGACGGCGGCTTTTTCAATGATTATTTGTTTTTTAGACTTTTTGATAACTAAAACTGCGTTTGCTTCATAGTAAAGCTAACGAATGTTAGTTATTCAGGAAAGAATTTATGGCAGTTATGTTTATGTATTTTCACTTAAAATAAACTACTTAGTTTCATGGCAATTGACATGTCACCATCTATTTTGATTTTACCCATCATATAAGCGCCCATTGGGTTTAAATCTCCAGACATAAGTTTATTGAAGTTTTGAAGTGATAATCTCATAACACAATCTGCTTGCCCGTCCTCGTTGCTAACTATTGCAGGCGTCTGAGTGTCATCTAAGAATATTATTCCTTCTTCAAATTTGAATTTCAATTTCGCCTTTATTTGCCCCCCTTTGGATGCCGCGAGATCTGTTACTTTTTGAGTTGTGCTTTCTAATGTCATTTTAAATATTGTTTATTCTATCAACAAATTCTATTTCAAAAATTGATGGCCAAAGTTTCCCGGTAACATAAATTTTATTCAACTTTTTATCAAAGGCGATTCCATTTAATACGTCAACTTCATGTTCAATGCCCTCTGTGTCTAGTAATCCACTTAAGTCAACAGTACCAAGTACTTTTCCCGAAGAAGGATCAATTTTATAAATGATGTCTGTGAGCCATCGGTTTGCATAAATGTACTCGTTAAAATATTCTAATTCATTCAGGCTATCAATTTTACCCATGTTATCGTATACTTCAATTCTTTTCACTTCAGTAAACCCTTGAGGCTCCATGAAATACAAAACTTCGGTTCCGTCACTCATAATAAGAGTATCGTTTTTGGTAGTCAATCCCCAGCCATCTGTTGGATAGTAAAAGCTCCGAACAAATTCTAAAGTGTTTTTATCATAAATCATACCTTTTCTCGATTTCCAGGTAAGCATATAAATGTAGTTTTGGTAAGTGGCTATTCCTTCACCAAAAAAGTCTTTTTCCAAAGAGATATTCAATTGGATGTTGCCATTAGTCAAATTCACAGTGCGAATATTAGATCTGCCATGACCACCTGTGCTTTCGTACAATACACCATCATCAATCAATAATCCTTGTGTATATGCTTCCGTATTGTGAGGATGAGTATCTAATACTCTATATGTGTATGCTTTAGGCTGGATGTCTGAATTTAGAAATATCGTAAGAGGCTTGATTTCTTTTTTTCCATTATCAAAGTATACAGCTATAACTATATCATTTCTACCAACAAAATAAGATTTACTGTCAATTGTAAATGACTTATCAATGAATAGATTTTTCGATGTATTAGTTTTTTTAATAACAACAGAGTCTACTGCAATGTCATCATTACTGCCAATTTCGAAATGAATAGTTTCTCCAATGGTGTATGTCGATCCATTTTTTGGGGAGAGAATTGAGGTTTGATTCTTAATCCTTGGACTCTTATTAATTGTATTTTTCTTTTCACTTTTCGAGCAACTCAAAAGAAGAACAACAATTAAAAAGTAAATATTATGACGGGTCATTATTAGTATTTGGGGCAATAATAAAACACTCTGTTAAATAAATAAAGTCGACACTCATTTACTTATGGAATTTGAGATCCATATGTAATGAAAAAGAGGCAATCAATATTGATTGCCTCTTATCTAAATCCTTCTATGAATTGACCTTTCAGATTTCCCTCTGTTTAAAAGTAGATTTCATTAAATATGGCACCGTCAGCCCTTGATATAAAACAGAGCATACTACTACTGTATAGGTCATGGTAATTATGACTTCCTTGCCTTCAAATTCTGGCAAAGAAAGAGATAGTGCAATAGGGATACCACCTCTTAGCCCTCCCCAGGCGAGGACATTAATTGTATTTTTTTCAAAAGTCCTATATTGACTCATTACAGCAATTGGAATTCCCACACTGATATACCTAGCAACTAAGACGATAACAAAAGCAAATAAGCCAGCCGAGAAATAATCATATCTTAATGGTATGATAAGCATTTCAAGTCCTATCAGTACAAATAGCATAGCATTGAGTGTTTCTTCAATTAGATTCCAAAACTTAAACACATAGTCTCCTGCAGCACTGGTAACATGTTCACTTTTGCCTTCGTTTCCGATTACCAAGCCCATAACTACAACTGCTTGTTTAGCTGATACATGTGTGAATTCAGCTATTTGTGTTCCGGCCATGACAAGTGCCAAAGTCATCAAGACTTCAACCTCTACTTCATCATTATCGATATATTTTAGTACTCTGTAACCTAAATACCCTAAAAACAGACCAATAACAATCCCACCAGTGATATCTGTTCCAAAGACCCAAAGTATATCTACCGGGCCCAAAAAGTGATCTTCTCCTGCATGAGCCAAATCAAGTAAGGTAAGCGCAATTACGACAGCAATTCCGTCATTAAAGAGAGATTCACCTGCAATCCGAGTTTCCAGATTTTTTGACAAACTAAATTTCCTTATTGTAGCAGTAACTGCAATAGGGTCAGTAGGAGAGATGAGTGCACCAAATACTAAACAGTACATGATGTCTAACTCGATTCCCATGAAATCAAGTAAATAATGAATGGCTGTTCCAATGACAAGTGTAGAAATAATAACACCTAGCAGGGCCAAAATCAATACAGGCGTTCGTTCTTCAGCAAGTTTTTTGAAATCGATTTGGAGTGCTCCTGCGAAAAGCATGAAGCTCAAAACTAATTGGTACAGGACTTCGTGGTAGTCATAATCCTTTAAGATGCGCTCGGTGCCTAAAGCAAATTCAGGAATGAGTACCTGTAAAATCTTTAATGTTAGGGATAATCCTAACGCTAGAATCATTAAACCAACGGAAGAAGGAAGCTTTAAATAGTAGGTGTTGATGTAGATAAAAACCCCTGCAAGACATATGAACAGGGCTAGAACATCTAAAATATGCATAATGTAATATTAAGAATTTTCGAGTTTTGGCGGCTTCTAATTCTTCTATCTACAATATTAACACATTTGATTTACATTTTTCACAACTATATTAATCAAAAAAATATAAAAAATGCCACATTTTATCTTAAAATAAGTTGAATCAAAGGATGTTGCTATTTGAAAAATGCAAAAAAAAATGGATTTGAAAACGATTATAAACTATTCATTCGTCCAAGAAATTCAAGATAATTTCATTGCAGATTTTGGGTTTCTCTAGAATGGGCATGTGGGCTGTTTTGTCAATCACAAAAAGTTGTGAGTTATGAGGAAAATATTTCTCTAAACTAAAACCTACTCTTTTTGGCACAAGCATATCATCTTTACCCCAGACTAGAAGTAAAGGCATTTGCAGTTGGTAGTCTTTATTATAAAAATAATTTTGTGAATTCAGCAATGCATTTAGTGTATGTCTCATTTCCACCGTATATGGTTCAAACATATCTTCATAAATACTCTTATAAGCAGAAGTCGGAGTGAATGGTGGTTTCTTATACAGGATTTCACTTAGATCCTTCAATCCTTTGTAGTTACTTGGAACTAATAGATCCGTGATTGAACTGGCATTGAATTGCTTTTGAACGTCTTTAATTTCCTTTTCGGTGAAGAACTTTACTGGACTATCGATGAGTAAAAGTTTTCGTACTTTGTCTGATTGTTTTTCAGCTAACTCAATAGCGACTACTCCACCATATGATGCCCCTCCAAGGTAGTAGTAAGGAATTTCAAGGTAATCTATTAGAATAGTCATAGCCTCTACTTGTTGATCAACCGTATATTCACATGCTGTGCATGAGCTTTTTCCAAAGTGCAAGAGGTTTGGAATTATTACCCTGTATTCACTTCCCAATTCATTTATTTGTTGATGCCAGTTGAACTTGGCCCATGTACCAAACCCATGTAGTAATATTAATGTCGGTTTTTCAGAACCATTGTCCCAGAAAGTCAGTTTGTAGTTTTCAATTTCAACTTCATGAAATTGGAAAGCATTTTTTTGATACTTTCGATCAATTGTGTTGTTTGCTATTTTGCTTGTCTGGCAGGCACAAATCGTGACAATACAAATGAACAATATTAAGCGATTCATTATTTATTTAATTGGTTATTACTAAGACAATAATTGCGGTAAACAACCTTGATTATTCAAAACAAAATTAAATCGCTAACTTGTTTTTTTGAGTTAACACTGTTTCAATGGGAAAAGATGTATTCGAATTGTTTGAGATGCTCGAGCATAAAAAGGAATCCTTACTTCAGGATTTGGTGAAAGAACCAAAAGAAAATCTCATGACAAAAGAAGCAGAAGGGAAATGGTCAGTTCATCAAGTTCTGTTACACCTTATTAGTTCTGAAAAAGGGTCTCTTGGATATTTAAAAAAGAAAAGCAAGAGTACTAATTTGAAGAAAATTAATATTTCAGCACGATTTAGATACTCGCTATTGAATACAGCCTTGAAATTACCTATTAAATTCAAAATGCCTTCAGTTTTATCCGCTCCAAAAAATGATGTTAGTTTTGATGAAATCATATTGGAATATTCGAATTGCAGAAAAGAGCTAAAAGCATTTCTTAATGAAAATTCGAAATTGTATACCGATAAATTAGTGTTTAGACATCCTATAGCAGGAAGACTCAGCCTTAAACAAGCAATACAATTCATGAATGATCACTTTGATCATCATCTAAAACAAATAGATCGTATTTTAAAGTCTGTACGTTAGTTTAAGAATAATTCAATGTGAATTATTCAACTCATTATTTCGCTCCTTGTGAAGGTCTTTTCTATATCGGAGATAACAAATTACTAATACGGTGATCGAGAATAAAAACAGTGAGGTTACCATAGCTAATTGATTTACAGGTTAATAATATACGAATAATATGATTAGCTTTCAAGTTATCCGTTTGATTTATAGTTTAAAGTTGCCAAATACCTGAGTGGAACAAGAATTATTTCGATCAGCAAAAGTAGAAACTAGATCAGTCGATAAGTACTAAGAAATGTCCGACCAATTGAATAATTTTAAAGTCAAATAAAAGCAATATGAAAATCACATATCAAAACTTTTCAACTCTTCTGTTTTCATTGGTAATAATCTCTTGTAGTCAAGACAAGGTGAAAGAAGAGGCACTTTATAATCAGGTAATGGAAGTTCATGATGAAGTTATGCCTGAGATGGGTTCATTGATTAAGCTTACTAAAAAGCTCAAAAATGAATTGGACTCTGTGATGTCCAATGATGTCGAGAATCAAGAGGAATTAACAAAGAACGTCAATCAATTAATCAAAGACCTTGAGGAAGCAAATGAGTCTATGATGCAATGGATGCGTGATTTTGAACTTTTAGAGGAAGGCACTCCTCATGGAGAGGTTATGCAATTTTTGCTTGAGGAGAAGAGAAAGGTGGATGAGGTCAAGAGAAAAATGCTAGAAGCTAAGGATAACGCTGAAAAATATTTTCTAAAAGATCAGTAATTCCCGCAGTTTAATAATAGGCTGTCGACCTGTTTGATCGTAACTCTTCGATTTTTCTCGTCCCAAGCATTTGTAATGTAAGTAGATATTTCAGCGATTTCGAGTGTTGTTAATCGAGTGTTTGCCGGCATTTTACCTAAATACTGTATACCGTTAATTGGAGTGTCTTCGTTCCTGCCATATTTTATAGCGCATATAGTCTTACCCATATTGTCTTTTGCAATATTGTTGTTTAAAGGTGGAATAATCTGGCCGAGTCCAGAGCCATCCTTTTGGTGGCAATTCTGACAATGAACAGAATATAATTGTTCACCCTGGTACAGGTATTGTCGATACTTCGCGTTTTCTTCGTTTTTTGAATAGCAACTAAGAAAGTAGCATGAAATTAAAAGTGCAACAAATTGAAATCTACTTTTCATTGACTTCTTTTAATAGCCAGTCAATATCACTAAGTAAAACATTTACCTGATCTTCATTTGTGCCATCGTAGACACCCCTTATCCTTCTGTTAGGATCAACTAAAATGAATGCACCTCCGTGGATGTAACCTCCCGGAGCTTCATTATCTTCACCTGCTGTGACCATGTAACTTGATTCAGCTATGTCATAGATGTCTTCTTGTTTCCCAGTTACAAAATTCCATTTTGGGCTTTCTACTCCTAAAGCATTAGCATAGGTTTTTAAAACCGAGATGTTGTCATATTCAGGGTCAATAGTGTGTGAGAGAATTGAGATGGTGTCATTATTTAGGTATTTATCATATACTTTGAGCATTTGCTTTTTCATTACAGGGCAAATTGTAGGGCAGGAGGTGAAAAAGAAATCGGCTATATAAATTTTATCTTTGAAGGAGTCGTTGTTCACAACAAGACTGTCTTGATTATAAAAAGCGAAAGGTGCTACTTGATGGAGGACTGTGTCACTTTTCATTATCCCATTTACAACCGTTTCTGTAATCGTTGGTCTTCCATAAACTGGAAGTTTGAATTTTTTCGCTTCCTTGTTACAGGAAACGATCAATGGGGTAAAGAGAATTATATATAATATTCCTTTGTTAATCATTTCTATATCTTTTATAAATTTTGATGCCTAGCATTAGAAGAACCCCAAGACTTATAAGGCCAACAACACCCCAAATCCAAGTCATTGTGCTTTTTAATACAACTATGAAGACAATGGAAAAAAGTAGGAGAGTGGCAACTTCATTCCAAAGTCGAAGTTGTGAAGAGGAATATTTGAAAATGCCATTATTCATGTCTTTTCTGATTTTGTTGCATAGAAAATGATATACATATAAGCCAACAACAAAGAGGATTTTGACATGAAACCAAGGTTGACTATAAAATTTTGTCTCAATACTCAACCATGTTCCAATAAAAAGCGTAAGAAGAGCAGACGGATGAGTAATAATCGACCAAAGACGATTTTGCATAAGTGTTAATTGCTTTAGCAAAATAGATTTGTCAGGCTCGTTTTTATTGTTGGCCTCTGTTGTATAAATGAAGAGGCGAACTAAATAGAACAATCCGGCAAACCAAGTTACAACCAAAATTATGTGCAGGGACTTTAAATAGAGATAAATCATAATGTTATGAGTGCAAAGAAACGATAGATAGTCGAGTTGGACAAAAAGGTTTTAATGCATTATTTAATATTTATGGAATCTTTTCAAGTGAAAATTGTTTATAAATTAAATAAAGCCCAATACAATGATAGTGGAGAAAAAAAATCAAGTAGGTACATTCTTGCCCAAGATAGAGGAGTCGAGAGATGTACCTTCAATCAATGGTAGTTTTTCAAATGTTCCGAGTAAAATAGAGAATTATTCAAAAGGAGAATACATTTACCTAGAAGGTGATATCTCGAGTAACTTATATAGAATAAAAAATGGTAGTGTTAAAATAGCTTGCGCAAGTAATTCTGGAACTGAAGTTGTGAAAAATATTCTAGGTCTAGAAAGCTATTTTGGTGAAAAATCCATCGCTGGTGAGAACAACAGAAAGGAGTATGCTCAGGCCATAAATCCTGATACTTCTGTAGAGGTTTTTCATGTGAATGACTTATTGGTTGCGGCAAGAGAAGATGAATTGCTTTCTATCAATTTACTAAAGATAGTAGGGAGAAAATTAGAGTCTGCAGAACGTAGGCTTGAATCAATAATTTCTAAAGACTCAAGAACTAGAATTATTGAATTCTTAAGGGAAATGGCTCTAGACAATGGTAAAAAGGTTGGATTCGAAACTTTGATAAAAAATAACTTTACCCACAAAGACATTGCGAGTCTCACAGGAACATCAAGGCAAACTGTAACAACTACTTTGAATAGTCTTAAAGAACAGAATATAATCAATTTCGATAGAAGACGGATTCTGATCAGAGATATGGAATTTTTAAAGTAAGGTTTCAAACCTTACTTTTTCTTTGCTGCTTTCTTTTTCGGTGCTTTTTTCTTTTTAACGGGAGCGTTCTTTTCGATCAATGCTTTTACTTCATCCAAGCTTAATTTAGCAGCATCAACTGTTTTGGGAAGTTCGATTTTTACTTTTCCTTTTTTGATAACCGATCTACCCCAACGTGCCTTTTCTACCACGATTCCTTCATCTTCCCAATTATGGATAACTTTATCAATTTCTTTTTGAATTTTTTCCTTGATTAGTTCAACTATGTCATCATTGGAAAGATTATCGAAATCATATCGTTTATTCACATTGATGAACATACCGTTCCACTTAATAAATGGTCCAAATCTTCCCACACCTTTTTGCACAGGTAATTCATCATAAAAGGCAACAGGAGCGTCTGCTTTTTGCTTTGCTATTATTAATTCGATTGCTCGATCCAAACTCAAAGTCATTGGATCCTCATCTTTTCCTAAGGAGATAAATTTATCATCGTGCTTGACATATGGGCCAAACCTTCCAATTGCAACACTGATCACCTTATTCTCAAATTCGCCTACAACACGTGGTAATTTGAATAGTTCAAGCGCTTCATCTAACGTTATCTTCTCAATGAACTGCCCCTTTCTAAGGCTTGCATATCTTGGTTTCTCTGCATTTTCATCATCACTGGTTTCACCAATTTGAACCATAGCCCCAAATCTTCCAAGACGCGCAATTATAGGTTTGCCTGTTTCAGGTTCAACTCCTAATTCTCTTGAACTACCAACTTCAGATCTTTCAATTTTTTCGGTTTTTTCTACCGTTTTATGAAATCCTCCATAGAATCTTTCAATCATGTCATTCCATGATTTTTCACCATTGGCAATTTCATCAAATTCCTTCTCTACATTCGCGGTAAACGAGAAGTCAACGACATCCGCAAAGTGAGTTACTAAAAAATCGTTGACGACCATAGCAATATTGGTAGGAAAGAGTTTGTTTTTTTCCGCGCCTGTGTTTTCTTTTTTAGTCGCTACATCAACTTTGCCATTCTTTAGGACTATCTCTCTAAAATTTCTTTCATATCCATCTCTGGCTTCCTTTACGACATACTCCCTTTTTTGAACAGTTGAAATAGTAGGGGCATAGGTAGAAGGTCTTCCTATTCCCATTTCTTCAAGTTTTTTCACCAAACTAGCTTCTGTGTATCTAGCAGGATGTCGACTAAAACCTTCCTTGGCTTTCATCTCATGGAGATTCAAAATTTGATCCACATTGATTGGAGGTAACATTCCTTTTTGTTCTGAAGACTCTCCATTTTCATCATCTGTAGACTCAATATAAACTTTAAGAAAACCTTCAAATTTGATGACTTCACCTGTCGCGGTAAGATTTTCTTCTCGTGTTGATATTCCAATGGTAGCTACGGTTTTCTCTAATTCAGCGTCTGCCATTTGCGAAGAAATTGCTCTTTTCCAGATTAATTCGTACAATCGAACTTCAGCATCATCTTTTCCGGCAGAGCGTTCACCGAAATTGGTAGGTCTTATTGCCTCATGCGCCTCTTGTGCAGATTGACTTTTGGTTTTATACGTTCTGGTTTGGGCAAATTTTTCACCATAAGAAGAGGTGATTTCTTCTTTAGCCGCTTTAATTGCTTCTTGCGACAAATTCAGAGAGTCCGTTCTCATATAGGAGATTTTACCAGCCTCGTACAATTTTTGAGCAATGTTCATCGTCCGGGCAACTGAAAATCCTAATTTTCTACTTGCTTCTTGTTGGAGAGTAGAAGTTGTAAATGGAGGGGAAGGTGTTTTTTTTGTTGGTTTTTTTTCGAGTTTTTTAATTTGAAATTCTGCATTGACACAATCATTTACAAATGACGCTGCATCATCTTCTGATTTATACTTAGTTGGCAATTCTGCAGACAATACTTTGCCATTTTCTAATTTAAATTCTGCTGTAATTTTAAATGATGAGACAGATTTGAAGGCGTCTATTTCTCTCTCTCTATCAACAACAAGACGTACTGCGACTGATTGTACTCGACCAGCAGATAAACCAGTTTTTATTTTTTTCCAAAGTATAGGTGAAAGTTCAAATCCTACAAGGCGATCAAGCACTCTTCGTGCTTGTTGAGCATTTACTAAATCAATATCAATACCTCTAGGATTATCAATCGCAGTGGATATTGCGCTTTTCGTGATCTCTCGGAACACAATCCTTTTAGTCTGATTTTCTTCAAGTTTCAGGGCTTCCATTAGATGCCATGAAATCGCTTCTCCTTCACGGTCATCATCACTTGCTAGGAAGACTGTTTCTGCTTTTTTAGCTAATTTCTTGAGTTCCCGAATGACATCTTTCTTATCAGGAGAAACTTCATACGTAGGAAGAAAGCCATTGTCTACATCAATCGCATTGTTGCCTTTTTGTAAGTCACGAACATGACCATAACTAGAGGTGACTTTATAGTCTTTTCCCAGATATCCTTCTATTGTTTTAGCTTTAGCTGGTGACTCTACGATGACCAAATTTTTCGACATACAACTGACTTTATTAGTAAAAGCGCCAAATATCAATAAAAAAATTTAATTTAAGCAAAAACAAAAAATAGAAATCTAGATATATTGCCAGATATAAAAATTGTAGACATTTATGCCGAAAGAGTTATTTCTAATAAGACATGCTGAAACTGAGAACCCTGAATTGGGTTTAAAAGACATTGATCGTCAACTCACTGCAGATGGTGAGATTGAATCTTCTAAAATTGGTAAATTTTTGAGCAAATTAGTTAACGATCCGGACCTTGTATTGAGTAGTACTTCTCAACGAACCCGACAAACAGTTGGATTAATCGCAGAACAATTACAGTGTAACCCTTCTAATATAGATTATCAAGAAGACTTGTATGAATCGTCTACGCGGATTTTATTAAGAGTAATAAATTCAATGCTAGAGAAAAATGAAAAAGTGATTGTTGTTGGACATAACCCTTCAATTACTTTTTTAGCAGAGTATATTACGGGTGCTGAAATCGGTAGTGTGAGTCCTGCCGGAATTGTACATATCAAGAACGAAGGATCATGGGCAGAAATAACGCAAAACAGTTCTGATTTAGTGCAATATTACGATCCTTCAATGCTTTAAAAAAATTGGAAGAAAAGGAAAAATATAACCCCAGTGCTACTGGAAAGAAAGGTAGTATTTTTGGGCTTCCATTTAAAGAGAATAATTCATCAATAATAATATATCCGGTTCCCTGGGATGTGACAACATCAGCTCACTCAGGAACAGCTAATGGCCCTCAGTCTATTTTGGATGCATCCGTTCAATTAGACCTTGAAATAAATGGCAAAGAAGCGCCTTGGAAAAAAGGGATCTATATGATTCCTCCTGATCAAGAAGTATTTGAAACTTCTAAAGAATTGCGATCAAAAGTCGAATCATATATTGAATATTTAGAAACAGTAAAAGATATTTCATCTTTTAATCAATTAATAGTTGATGTTAATAAAAATTGTACCGCCCTGAAGGATAAAGTATTTCAAGAAACTAGTTTCTTGTTAAAGAACAAGAAAAAAGTGGGCATATTGGGCGGTGATCATAGTGTGCCTTTGGGTTTTTTGGAAGCTTTGTCAATGAGTTTTGAACAGTTCGGAATCTTGCAAATCGATGCTCACATGGATCTTCGGAAAGCATATGAAGGATTCAACTATTCGCATGCTTCTATCATGAATAATGCACTTAATTTAGAAGCTGTGGTGAAATTGGTGCAAGTGGGTATCCGGGATTATTGTGAAGAAGAAAAGAATGTCACCGAAAAAGATAAAAGGGTTAGTACTTACTATGATAACCAAATTAAAAAAAGTCTGTTTACGGGAGTCTATTGGGTCGAAATCTGTGATAAGATAATTGAAGAACTCCCGCAGCAAGTATACATTAGTTTTGATATTGATGGTTTAGACCCTTCTTTATGTACAGGAACTGGAACCCCTGTTCCTGGTGGGCTCTCATTTGATCAAGCTATATATCTTTTGGATTGTATAAAAGAAACTGGAAGAGAAGTCATTGGTTTTGACTTGTGCGAAGTGGCTCCAAAACAAGATGATCAGGACTGGAATGCAAATGTAGGAGCAAGAGTTCTTTATCACCTTTGTTCACTATTGTAAATAGAATGTTACTTTCATCTTGATTTAGATAAATTACTAATAATAATAGACACTAATAATGATTTAAGCACTAAATAATTCGTTTCAACATAACCAACCTTACATCCATTACCTCTTCTCCTGACATGTTAGAAGTTGAAAGCTTGAGTGAATTTGATCCTTTTTCTAATTTTAATTGGCCAAGATTTAGAGGAATGAATTCTTTTACATAGGATTCTTGCCTATTAACACGATCCATTTTTGCTCCGATTAATGGAGGATTATGAGCAATTGATATTTCTTTTGAAACACTGTTATTTCCAAAAGACATGATAACTTCAGTACCTATACTTTGCTCCTTACATGTATAATACACCGCTGCTTCAAATGTCCCACTTTCTAGAACTTCAATATCCCAAGTGATGCTATCTGATTGACTAATCCAATTAGTGAAAAAACTGCAGTTTGGATATTTATTTGATCTTAGAATATTTCCATGCCCTAATCCATCCCTTGCTGGGAGTTGGGTATAAATAAAATCTGGATGACCCACTGGAAACGATCGGTTGTCTACTATTGGAAGTTCGGCCAAAACGTCTTTCTCCCACTGTTCTTTTCGAATGATAAGTTGGTTTTTTATGGCAGGAGATTCATTTGAAATATCCTTTTCTTGCAAGGGGTCAACTTGCATGTCAAACAATGCATTGTTATGATCTAGTCGAAATTTTTGAGTCCGTAAACTACTTCTTCCTTTCCAGTAGCTAACAATTGATCTATCTGGCCATTCAATGCTTTCGCCAAATAATAGAGGTTTCAGGTTGAGGCCATCAATACTTTTTTCAGGTGTAAAAGCGATTCCAGTCAATTCTTTTAAAGTAGGAAGAATATCTATTGCACCTGCTATATTTTTTATGGTTAGATTCTTTGGAATTACGTTGTCCCATTTTATAAAAAACGGCACTTTAACTCCACCTTCGTCTGTGTGAGCTTTGATTCCTTTCAATCCACCATTGTATCTCCAACCATTGGGTCCATTGTCTGACATATATATAACAATAGTGTTTTTGGATAGCTTTTCTTGGTCAAGAAAAGTAGTGATCCTTCCGACATTCCAATCAATGTTTTCACATAGGGCATATGCTGCTTTGGTATGTTCTAGGTCTTCTCGAGCACTAAACCTATGCGTAGAATCTATTTGTTTATTTTTAAACTTATCCCAATCCTTGTCCGGTACTTGCATTGGGCTATGAGGTGTATTCAAAGGGAGGTATACAAAGAATGGATTCTCTTTTTTATGCTTAATGAAAGACAAAGCTTCAGAAACCAAATCATCAGTCAAAAATCCATTTCCTTTTACGATTTCACCATTTCTTTCTAGCATAGGATTGAAATAGTTTCCCCAGTGTCCAGAACAAAACCCATAAAACTCATTGAAACCGCGACCATTCGGATGATAAGGATATTGCATCCCATTGTGCCATTTTCCAAAAGCCGCGGTTTCATAACCATTTTCTCTGAATACATCAGCAATTGTGATTTCATCCAAATTTAATCGTTCACCTCCAGCTGATGTAGAATAGACACCCCCACGACTAGCATATCTACCTGTTAATATTTCTGCCCTCGTTGGTGAACACACAGGGCTTACATAAAAATTAGAAAATGAAGCCCCTGATAAGGCTATTGCATCAATGTTGGGCGTTTGGATATTTGGATTTCCATGGATACTCAGATCACCCCAACCTTGATCATCTGCAACTATTAGGATTACATTTGGTTTTTTCGGTGTTGGAAGGTTGTTTACACATCCAAACATTGCAATTGTACACATGAAATGAAAAACTGTGAACTGTAACAGTTGATGCCTTTTGATAATTTTGCTCATTTTATAAATAGGTTATGGGTTCAAAAAAGGTGAATAGAAAGTTAAAATAAAAGGAATTTGATTTTGAATACCGAGGAATAAACGTTTCATGCACTTTTTAAAAACATACTGATGAAAATGAATAGAAATGCTTTTATTCTTATTGAAAAGTAGAATTTGAGACCCGCAAACTTCATGATTCTATTAATGTGAACTAGGAAGGCATATAAGACTTTAAAAGAAGCTCAGTTTAATTTTTTATCGGACTATCATCTGATCAAATTAATCCGTATAATTATTTAGGATATTGCCACTAATAGTTGTGAAGGACAAACCTTTGTCTTGCCATCAAACCAAAATTTCGGGTACATTAAAATATTTATCTAAGTATTTTAAATGAGAAATCGAAGGATTGATTATGTGGAATTAAGTGGGCTAACTGACGCCGAAGTCTGGCAGCAGCTGAAATCTGGAGACAGAGGAGCGCTTGATTTTATTTTTAATCAGTATGTCGAAGTTCTCATTTTATACGGTAATAAGTTTACACCTGACACGTTTTTGGTCGAAGACAGCATTCAAGATATATTCATCAATCTTTGGAACAAAAGAAAGTCTATAAGTGATACAGATGCCATAAAGCCATATTTATTAACATCTCTCAGAAGGAAAATAATCAAAGCTGTATCTGGAAAACGTATTGTTATAGACAAGGATTTTGAAATTGATAGTTACAATTTTTTGATTGAATACAGTGCAGAAGAAAGGCTTGTTAATAACCAAATGGACAAGCAAACATTAACAAATCTTTCTAAGGTTTTGAATAACCTTTCACAAAAGCAGAGAGAAATTATCTATTTGAAATATTATAGCAAGCTTAATAATTTTGAAATTGCTTCCGTGATGTCAATTAATTATCAATCGGCACGAAACCTAATCCACAAAGCGCTGAAAAATATGCGTGCTCAACTGGAGAATGGTAATAAAAGCCTCTCGTAATATAAAATATCATTCCTGATTCTGGTTTTTTAAAAAAATAAATTAAAAAACTAGGGTACAAAAAATCACTTTCGGTATTCCTTAAGTAGAACTAATGGTTTTAATGAATTTTAGGAATTGATGCGAGAGAATTTAGACTATTCAAAATACACTTCAGAGGACTTTTGTCAAGACTTGAGTTTTATACAATGGGTGAGAAGAGAAGACAGTAAAAGTATCCTTTTTTGGGATTCTTGGTTACAGCAGCATCCCAATTGTATAAGAGAAGTGGAACAAGCCAGGGATATAATAATTGGTATTCATGTAGAAGAACCAGAGACAAATAACACAAGAATTGATCTATTGAAAAAAAGAATTGATCTTGAAATTGATAAAAGCACACGATCTAAATCTTTTGTAATCTATAGATCAAGTTTAAAAATAGCGGCTTCTCTTGCGTTTCTTGTTCTCAGCTTTAGTGTCATGTGGTGGATTGTAGAAAATAACAAACAAAACGACCAAGCATTAATAGTTCCAATCAAAGTATTAGAGAAAAAAAATAATGCCGGGGAAAAATCTATTTTCAGATTACCAGATGGTTCGAAAATCACACTTAATGCCGAAAGTAAATTATCCTATCCAGAAAATTTTTCTGGATCTTCCAGAAATGTAGAGCTTGAAGGGGAAGCATTTTTTGAAGTAGTAAAGGATGCATCTAGACCATTCATTATTTCATCAGGTGAAGTAAAAACTACCGTTCTTGGAACAAGTTTCAATATAAGGGCATATCCATCTTCTAATAGCATTAAAGTTGCCGTATCTACAGGAAAGGTGTTAGTCAAGAGCTTTGAAGGAGAATTGCAAAAAAGTGAATTGACTGTAATTCCAAATGAAATGACTGTATTTGAAAAAGACCTTCATGTAATGAAAAAGAGCAAAGTTGATCCTATTGCGGAGTTTGGTTGGAAGGACGGAATTATCCACTTTAAGAATGCCGGAATAGATCAGGTTATAGGAGAATTATCTAAATGGTATGGAGTGAAGATTGTGGTAGATAAAGAAATAAAAAGAGGGACTGATTATACTGGAACTTTTGATAATAAACCGCTAAGTGAGGTATTAGAAGGGGTCGGATTTGTATTCGGCTTCAATTATGAAATTGATAATAAGAACATAACTATTAACTAAGGACGCTAATGAAATAAAAGAATGAAGAAAGAAGCTGCCAATAACATCGGGAAATGGACTGGCAGCTCCCTTTGAAGATTATAAAAAAATTGTTTTACCAAAAATTTCTATAATGGAAACAAAATTACTAAAAATAGTATTTAAAATGTCACAATACACTTTATTGTGTTTGGTTGTTCAGGCTTATCTGGCAACGGTAGTTTTTGCCTCTGACTTAAAAGGGCAAAACAGCATTGAGGAGATATATGTTAGCGTTAATTTGAATGACTCTGACATTAAAGAAACCATATCTCATATAGAGAATCGTACAGATTTTAATTTTACGTATCGGGCGGGTGATTTGAATTCGACCAAAAGATTAACAATTGTATCTCGTAATATTTCTCTTGCAAATTTGCTTAGAGAAGTAAGCAAAGAGACCCAATTAAAATTCAAGAGAGTAAACGAGAATATCCATATTTCTAAACTTGAAGGAAATCAAGGCTTAGTTGTCGAAGAGGTTGGGTCAATTCCAATGAATGTTTCAATTTCTGGAAAGGTTACTGAAGGAAGTGGAGATGGCTTGCCTGGTGTAAGTATTATCGTAAAAGGCACTTCGATCGGCACTACAACTGATATTGAAGGAAATTATTCTCTTTCTGCTCCAGATGATGCAACTACTCTCGTCTATTCTTTTGTGGGTTTTGTAACCCAAGAAGTAAATATAGCAGGGAGAAGTGCTATTGATGTGACACTAGAAGAAGATGTTGAAAGTCTTGAAGAAGTTGTGGTCATTGGTTATGGTACACAAGAGAAAAGGGAAGTAACAGGTTCGATTGGTTCCATTTCCGGAAAGAATATTGTTCAACAGAGCGTAACTGGTTTTGATCAAGCTATGGCAGGTAGATTGTCAGGTGTACAAGTTCAACAAAGTTCAGGAACTCCAGGTGGGTCAGTATCAATAAGAATCAGGGGAATCGGTACTCCTGGAAACAGTGATCCGTTATATGTCATAGATGGCGTACCGGTGTTTAATAACAACTCTGGACGAGAATATATTTCTAGAGGCCAGCCCAGTAATGCGCTGAATACAATCAACCCAAATGATATTGCATCTATTGAAGTATTGAAAGATGCAGCTTCAGCGGCAATATATGGTTCCAGGGCTGCGAATGGTGTTGTGATTATCACTACTAAAAGCGGAAAGGCTGGGAAACCAAGATTCAACATCGATTATTCGTATGGCATACAGAGCAAGGAGAAGAGTTATGATGTATTAGAATCTGGTGATTATGCAGATATGACTGAAGAACTTTTAGGATCTGATCAGGGATATACTGGAGGATACAACACAAATTGGGCAGAGGAAATTTTCAGAACTGCACCGATGCATAACTTATATATGAGTGCAAGTGGTGGAAGTGAAAAATCTAAATTTATGCTTTCCATGGGTTATATGCAGCAAGATGGAATTTTAAGAGGTACTGATTTTGATCGATTTTCACTACGATTTAATTCTTCTCATAAGATCAACGATAAATTGAAGATTGGAAATAACACTTCAATATCAAAAACCGGAACTTCTAGAACTCAAGAAAACAATGTATTCAATGGAGCAATTCCTTTATCCGTAATTTTTCCACCTGTAATTCCAGCATATGTTGAAAATGATCAAGGAGAGACCGTTCTTGGTGGACCTGGAGATGCGAATATGTCATTTCAGAGAACAAGTCCTTTAATTCTAACAGACTATGTTCTGAACGAAAGTGAAAAATTCAGGTTTTTAGGAAATGTTTTTGCTGAATATGAAATAATCAAAGGGCTCACCTACAGATTAAATTTAGGAGGTGACGTGCTCTACGGATCTTCAAATTCTTTTTCACCAGCTATCAGTGTGAGCGGAAATCCGCAGACCGCTACAGGAGGTTCTAGGTTTGACAGCAATGAATTTATCTGGTTGATTGAAAACACTTTGAATTACAAAAAGAAGATTGGTGACGCGCATAACATAGACGTGCTTGCAGGTGTAACTATGCAACACTCTAAATATGCCTCTCACTTATCAAATGGAAGTGCTTATGTAAATAATAGTCTCATTCCTATGAATGCGGCCAATGATTTTACAGGAACAAGGGGTGCTTTAGTTGATTGGTCACTATTGTCCTATTTAGGACGTGTTATGTATAATTATGATAGTCGTTATTTCATAACGGGTAGCATCAGATACGATGGGTCCTCAAAATTTGCAGAAGGTAACAAATGGGGTAGTTTTCCTTCAGTGTCTGCAGGATGGTTGGTTTCTGAAGAATCCTTCTTTGATGTAGGGTTCATTTCTCAATTGAAAGTTAGAGCAAGTTGGGGGCAATTAGGAAATCAAGAAATTGGAGATTTTCAATACCTGCCAATATTGAAAAATAATGCACAATATTCTTTTGGTTCCGGTGCTGATAATGCCAATGTTCCTGGATATTACGCTGCTCAGGCTGCTAATCCTGACCTTATTTGGGAAACTACTACTCAATCTGATATTGGATTAGATATGGCTTTCTTAGATAATAAATTGACTTTCAATTTCGATTATTACCAAAGAGAGACGAGTGACATATTATTACCTGGTACACTGCCTGCATCTTTTGGGTTTACAGATGATCGATTCCAATCTTTTCCAACTGTAAATGCAGGTACCGTTAAGAACTCAGGCCTTGAGTTTGAATTAGGGTACAGAGTAACAAAACCAAATGGTTTTAGCTGGTCTGTCAATGCAAACTTGTCTACGCTTAAAAATGAAGTAACGGATTTAGGCGAAGGTGGTCCAATAATACGTTCCGGTGAAGGGTATTCTACGCGCTTTGATATAGGCCAACCAATCGGTTCTTTTTATGGTCACGTTACAGATGGAATCTTTCAAAATCAAGGAGAAATAGATGCATTGAATGCTGCAGCTCCTGATGGAGTATATCAAGCAGCTGGAACATCACCCGGAGATTTTAGATTTAAAGATCTGAATGGCGATGGTGTAGTAAATGATGACGATCAAACTTTCATTGGCAGTCCAATTCCTGATTTGACCTATGGATTAAATTTCGATGCGAGCTTTAAAAACTTTGACTTTTTATTGTCTCTGCATGGGGTAAGTGGCAATGATATTTATGCTAGTATTTTAACTCAAGCTGGTGATTTCACAAAGCCAGATAATAAGTTTAGTTCGCTATACCATAACAGATGGACTGGAGAGGGTACAAGTAATTCAGTTCCTGGAATTAGTTCTTCAAATGAAAATGCCAATTATAGAAATTCTGATTATTGGTTATCAGATGGTTCTTTCGTGAGACTTAAAACAGTCCAAATTGGATATACTTTGCCTAGCGATGTATTAGAAAGAATGAAAATTCAGAATTTAAGAATATATATAAGCGGTCAAAATTTATTGACAATAGATGATTACGAATGGGGACTCGATCCAGAAGTTGGAGCAGTTGGTGAAAACAATCTGGCTAACGGAGTGGATTTGGGTAGGTATCCTAGTGCCAGAACGATTTCATTCGGTGTAAATATCACATTGTAATATGTTAAACTTAAAAAAATCTAAGATGAAAAAGATAATTTATATTATGGCAGCTCTTTGTTTTTTGGGTTGCGAAGGTTTTTTGGAAAAAGAACCACAAGATGCATTAACAGCTGATGGCTTTTATGAAACAGCCAATGATGCAACTTTGGCAGTTAATGCGGCATATTCAACTTTTCAAAATTTGAACTATTATGGATTTAATTTCCCTGTATTATCGAATATTTCAGGAGGAGATGCGGTAAAAGGTGGATTTGGTGCTGGAGATAGGCCTTCCTACTTACAGTTCGGTTCTTATGAAGTGAATAGCGGTAATTTAAGAGCAAAAGAGTATTTCATATCTGCATTTGGTGGAGTAAACAGAGCCAACCAAGTATTGGACAATGTAACTGAAATGGACCTTGCTGATGACTTTCCTGAATCTTTGAAAAACCGAATATTAGGTGAAGCAAGGTTCCTAAGAGCGCTTAACTATTACAATCTAGTTTTGACTTTCGGCGGGATGCCCTTAGTCAGCTCAGTACCAACAGTAACAGACGAACCATTGCCTCGTGCTTCTGTACAAGAAACGTGGGACTTTATCATTCAAGATTTGGAAATAGCTGAAGGATTATTGCCAGCTACGTATCATGTGGATGGAGAACGTCAAAATGTTGGTAGAGCAACTTCTGGAGCAGCAAACGCCATGCTAGCACGTATTCATGCTTTCAGAGGCAATTGGAACGACGTTAGGACCTATGCAGATGCTGTAATCAATGATACAGAAGGTAATTACGGCTTAGCAGGTGATTATGGAAGTAATTTTGGCTCTGATGGAAATAATAACGTTGAGTCTATTTTTGAAATTCAATATACCGCAGGTGTAACTTCCGTAAATGTATGGTCAGGACCTGGAGGTGGAGGTGATTGGAATTCCAATCAACTTTCGAGATACGCCCATCCACAAGAACAACCAGCAGGTGCAGGAGGTTGGGCATTCATGCAACCTACTCAAGACCTTGTCGATGATTATGAAGCTGGTGATTTGAGATTACCAGCGACTGTATACCAAACAGGGGATGCTATTGGTGCTGAAGTTTTTGACCCGGCAAGTACGAACCACCTTGCAAATGCAGGAATGTTTGGACTTAAAAAGTATACTATCCCAAATGATGGAAATAGTGGTCAAGGAAATGCTATCAACTATAAGATCATTCGTTTTGCGGAGGTTTTGTTGTTGAAGGCGGAAGCAGAAAATGAATTGGTTGGTCCGACAGCAGCTGCTTTAGATCCTATCAACCTTGTTAGGAACAGAGCTGGTTTATTACCAATAGATGCTACGAACAATCCTGGACTAGATCAGACGATGTTGAGAGATTTAATTGTACATGAAAGGAGAGTAGAGTTGGCTATGGAAGGTATTCGATTTTTTGATCTGACTCAAAGAGGTCTAGCAGAATCAGAGTTAGGTAGTAGAGGGTTCAGTGCAGGAGATGAAATTTTTCCTATTCCTTCAGATGAACTTGATCTTACAGGTTGGGATCAAAATTAGTAATTAGTTTACGTTAAAAAGCAGTCTGGCTTGTGTCAGACTGCTTTTTTATTACCAATATTTTTTTATAATTGAAATACAAAAGTTTATTCATACTTTATTCAATTCTTTTCCTCTCTTGTGAGCTTGGTAAACAACCTTTATTTAAAAAAGTAAGCTCAGATTATTCAAACCTTTCTTTTGTCAATCAGGTATTTGAAAAGGACTCTATGAGTCTTGCATATAATTACTACTTCTACAATGGAGGAGGGGTGACAACTTGTGATTTCAACAATGACGGCTTAGAGGATGTTTATTTTACTGGTAATCATGTTCCCTCTAGGTTATACATTAATAAAGGGAATTTGAATTTCAAGGATGTTACAAAGGAGTCTGGTTTATTGAATGATTATTGGTCGAGTGGTTCAACTTTTGTTGATATTAATGGAGATGGACTACAGGACCTATTTGTTTGTACCGTGGGTAAAAATGAACCCAATCTCTTGTACATAAATAAAGGAATGAATGGATATGGTATTCCTAAATTTTCCGAAATGGCCGAAGATTTTGGTTTAGTTGAAAAAATGGCTAGCACTCAAGCCGCCTTCTTAGATTTCGATAGAGACAATGATCTAGATTTATTTATTGCCATTAACTCTCAAGTCATGAACAATCGAAACGAGACTGTTAAAAGGAATCAAAAGGAGATGAGTTATACAATTGACAAATTCTACTTAAATAATGGAAATAATACATTCACTGATGTATCCGTTGAAACTGGAATTATAAATGAAGGGTACTCATTAGGAGTTGCTATTAATGATCTCAATAATGATGGTTGGCCGGATATATATGTGGCCAATGATTTTTTATCCAACGACTTGATTTACATCAATAACCAAAACGGAAAATTTGTAGAAAAAGGTGCTGAAATGTTGAGGCACGCAAGTCAAAATAGCATGGGTGTCGATATTGCGGACTTCAACCAAGATGGCTTAATGGATATTACGGTTGTGGATATGCTTCCTCAATCTAATCGGAGAAGGAAAATGATGTTGGCTCCAATCAACTATGATTTATATGAATACCGAAAAGAATTGGGTTATATCCCACAATTAGTGAGGAATACCTTACAAATTAATAATGGGATCGACCCAGGTGGGTTTAATAGTTTTAGTGAAATAGGATGCTTGACTGGTATGTATTCTACCGATTGGAGTTGGGCACCACTTTGGGTCGATTTCGATAATAACACAACATTAGATTTGTATATCACCAATGGCTACTACAGAGACCTAACAGATCTTGATTACTCATTAGGCTTGGAGCAAGACTTGCAGTTTGGAACTGCTGACTACTTGTTAGATATTCAATTAGAAGGGATTGATAAACTTAGAACAATAAAAGAAAGTAATTTTCTATATCTAAATGACGGAAGTCTAATCTTAGAGGATATTTCAACTTCTTCCGGCATCTCAGAGGCGTCCTATTCTCATGGCTCAGCCTACTCCGATTTGGACAATGACGGTGATTTAGATCTTGTAGTAAATAACCTTGGTCATGAAGCTTTTTTGTTTGAAAATACAACGAATAAAAGTTCAAACGACAAAATAGGAAATCATTTGGATATCAGACTCAATGGACCAGGACAGAATACAAATGCAATTGGTTCTCGTATTTCACTTTTCAATAAGGGAGAAAGTCAAGAATACTTCCATTCAAATGTCAGAGGGTATTTATCAAGCATGGGCTCCACTATCCACTTTGGATTGGGTAGTCAAATGCATATAGACAGTATTCAGATATTGTGGCCTGATGGAAAAATCTTAAGAAACTACAATGTTGAAGCAAACCAGACAATATATTTCGATCATTCATCTGCAGAAAACCCAGAACAAAAAGAGATGGATCATAAGACGATATTTGAGGAACTAACAGATTCACTTCAATTAAACTATGCTCATTTGGAAAACCAATTTGTGGATTTTAAAAATGACCCATTGTTGTTAAAAATGTACACAAAGGAAGGTCCATCAATGGCAGTAGGTGATGTCAATAATGATGGAGAAGACGATTTGATTGTAGGAGGAGCTGCCGGAATTAAAACAACTCTTTTTGTTCAAGAATATGGGGTGTTTCGTGAGAAATCAATATTAGCAGCAGACTCCCTATATGAAGATATGGGTATGCTATTGTTTGATTTTGAAAATGATGGGGATTTAGATTTATATGTTACAAGTGGTGGAGCTGAACAGCTTGGAAAAAAAGAATTCTATCAAGATCGGTTTTATATAAATAGTGATGGTGAATTCCAACGGGACTATAGTATACCTAGCATAATGGAAAGCACGAAAGTTGTGAAAGGTGCCGACTTTGATAGGGATGGTGATATTGATTTGTTTGTTGGAGGCATGATTCTACCTGGACAATACCCTAGATCACCCCAGAGCAATTTGCTTATTAATACCGATGGAAAAATGACAATTCCAATGTCTAATCCAGTTGTGGATATAGGTATGATATCAGATGCTATCTGGACTGATTTTAATGGTGATGATTGGCTTGATCTTATTGTCATAGGGGAATGGACTGACATAATAATGTTTAAGAACAATAAAGGTATACTAGAAAGACATATTGATAATGGAATTGAGGGCAACGAGGGTTGGTGGAATAGTATTGCAGGTGGTGATTTTGATCATGATGGGGATATAGACTATATATTGGGGAACTATGGTTTGAATTCGTATTTGAGCGCCTCTAAGGAGAAGCCAATCAGGATGTACGTCGGCGACTATGATGAAAATGGAAAACCAGATCCTATACTTTCATATTATACCGTTAATGATGAAAATGAATTGAATGAGTTTCCTGTTCACACCAGAGACGCATTAATTGATCAGGTAGTTGGTTATAAACGGAGATTTAAGGATTTTAAGTCTTTTGCTAATGCTGAATTCTCTGAAGTGTTGAAAAGTCACGATCGAAAAGGTATTAAAATAATGACAGCAAATAATCTATCAAGTAGTTATTTGGAAAATCTTGGAGGAGGATATTTTCAGATAAGTCCATTACCAATTGAATGTCAGATATCTCCGGTTTATGGAGTATTGATAGATGATTTTAATATGGATGGAAACCTTGATGCAATTGTGACAGGAAATCAAAATTCTGCAGAACCTCTTTTTGGGAATTTCGATGCTTCAAATGGGACTTATTTGATAGGGGATGGAACTGGTAACTTTAAGGCAGTGCAAACTGTATCCAGCGGCCTTTTCTTAGACCAAGACCAGAAAAGTGTTGTAAATATGGTAGTAAACAATAAAAAAGTCATGATTGCCGGTGCTAACTCTGGTTCATTAACGTCATATGGTTTTAGCGCATTATCTAATCCAACAAGTGAATTCTATACTTTCAAGGCTCATGATGTAAATATAGAGGTAACTTATGCTGACGGTAGAAAGACAAAACGGGAGTGTTACTATGGGAATTCTTACTTGTCCCAGTCTACTAGGAAAATTGAATTGACCGATAGAATGGTCAAGGTAACTGTTCAGAATACTTTAGGTGAAAAAATTAGGTTAAGGTGAGTGTTGTAAAATTCCTAAAACCTCCTATACGTCTCACGCTTGAAGCATGCTTCTGTCATATTGCTATTCTCTTATTTTATGCATTAACTTCTTGTTCTCAGAATAATCAAGAACCGGACAGAAAGCACCAAGTAAAAGGTCAAGAAGCTTCAAAAAGCAAACTCTTTTCAAAATTAGCTGTTGAAAATTCTCGAATTGATTTTGTCAATTGCATTCAAGAATCACCCAATTTTAATTATTTCATTTATCCTTTTATCTATTTTGGGGGCGGTGTTGCAATAGGCGATATCAATAATGATAACCTGCCAGATATTTACTTTACTAGCAGTATGGGATTGAATGCCCTTTACTTGAATAGAGGCAATTTGACCTTCGAAAACATAACCAAAAAAGCCGGAGTTCAAGGTACATATAATCGATGGTCCACTGGGGTAACTATGACTGATATCAATAGTGATGGACTTCTAGATATCTATATAAGCGTGGCTGGACCCAACCCAATTCACAGGGCTAACCAATTATTTGTGAATCAAGGTAATAATACCTTTTTCGAACAGGCTGTTGAATTTGGGATAGCAGATGAAGGGCATTCAATGCAATCAGCTTTTTTCGATTATGATCTGGATGGCGATTTGGATTTGTATGTATGTAATTATTCACCACAGGGTTTCGCACAAAGCAGTTCTTTCTTTGCTGAACAAATGAAAAATCCTAGATTAATCGACTCTGATAGGCTTTATGAAAACATTGGAGGGAAGTTTTTGGACGTTACTAAGAGTGCCGGAATTCTAAACTATGGATTGTCATTGGGTATAAGTGTTTCAGATTTTAACAATGATTTATTACCTGATGTTTACGTATCAAATGACTTTAATTCAAGCGACTATTTATACATAAATCAGGGAAATGGAAAGTTTGAGAATGAAATAGAAAAATACTTAATGCATACATCAAATTTCGGAATGGGAACAGATGTTGCTGACATTAATAATGACGGTCATGTTGATTTAATGCAGCTAGATATGATGTCAAGTATGAATCAACAGCAGAAGGCCAATATGTCTGCAATGAACCCAGAGAAATTTCAGGAACTCATTGATTTAGGTCTACAACACCAATACATGAAAAATACGTTACAATTGAATACAGGAGTAGACTCGTTCAGTGAAATAGGAGAACTCGCGGGAGTCGCCTATTCAGATTGGAGCTGGAGTACATTATTGATGGATATGAATAATAATGGGCATAAAGATATATTTATCACCAATGGAATGCGTCGAAACGTAAACGATAATGATTTTAATGCCTTTTTTAGAATTCAAAAAGCGTACAATAAAATTGACCCTTCCCAGTATTATGGATTATTGCAAAAAATCCCTGTGAGTCCTGTCGAGAATTGTACTTTTCTCAATAATGGTGATCTAACTTTTAGTGAAGTAAATGAAAGAAGTGGTTTAAACTTCAAAGGTTTTAGCAATGGTTCGGCATACGCAGATTTGGATTTGGACGGTGATTTAGATGTTGTAGTTAATAATTTGGATGCTCCATCTCACGTATTTGAGAATTTGACTAAAGGAACAAATTATTTAAGAGTTAGACTTAAAGGGACAATTAATAATCAATGGGGTGTAGGGTCCAAGGTCTACGTTTATAATGAAACTCAAATCCAAACACAGGAATTACAATTAACAAGAGGCTTTCAATCATCTTCAGAACCTATTCTCCATTTCGGGCTTGGATCATCAATGAAAGTAGACTCGTTGAAAGTTTTTTGGCCTAATGGAAAAATGGAATTGATTAAAAACTTAAGCGTAAATCAAACAATAGAATTGGATCAAAAGAATGCATCCATCCATCCTAAACCGAAGTTTTCATCAAAGCCGATTTTTTCGGTTTCCCAATTACCAATTGATGCTGAATTTGTTCACCTAGAAAATGAATTTAATGATTTTGAAAGAGAAGTACTGTTACCTCATAAGATGTCACAAATGGGACCTGCATTGGCTGTTGGAGATGTTAACCAAGATGGACTAGACGACTTTTATATTGGGGGTGCCAAGGGTCAATCAGGGAAGCTATTTATCCAAAGCGAAAAAGGTTCATTTTCTTCAACTCAGAATAAGGTATGGAATTCCGACAAAAAATATGAAGATGTTTCAGCTTCATTTTTTGATGCCAATAATGATGGGTTACTGGATCTTTATGTGGTTAGCGGAAGTAATGAAGCAATTGAAGGAAGTAGTTATTACGAGGACAGACTTTATCTTAATAAGCAGGGTGTATTTAATAAGCAAATTGGAGCCATGCCTGAATTATATATTAGCGGATCCTGTGTAAAACCAATAGATTATGATCAAGATGGGGATTTGGATCTTTTTGTGGGAGGCAGGCAATCTCCCGGTAACTACCCGTTGCCCACGAGTAGCTATATTTTAAGAAATGAAAGTGTAAAGGGATCTGTGAGTTTTGAAAATGTCACAGATGAAGTAGCCCCACTTTTGATAGAATTAGGAATGGTTACAGATGCATCATGGAATGATTTTAATGGCGATGGTTGGCAGGACCTTTTGATTGTAGGAGAGTGGATGTCAATAGTAGCACTGGAGAATAATAAAGGGATTTTCAAAAATGTAAGTGCAACCTATGGATTAAACAGGGAAGTAGGTTGGTGGAATTGTATTGAGTCAGCAGATATTGATAATGATGGTGACTTAGATTTTGTGGTTGGTAATTTGGGCCTTAATTATAAATACAAGTCATCGATAACCGAACCATTTAAGGTTTACGCTGGAGATTTTGATGAAAACGACCATTTGGATATTGTACTAGGATTTTATGAAAAGGGTGAATTATATCCATTGAGAGGTAGAGAGTGCTCTTCTCAACAAATTCCTTCAATCAAGAAAAAATTTCCTAACTATACTGCGTTCTCAACAGCAAGTTTGTCTGATGTTTATTCACCGGAAAAGCTTGATTCGACACTGAATTATGAAGCTTATACATTTTCTAGTACTGTATTCATCAATGAAAAGAAAAAATTCAAGTCACGACCACTTGAAAATTTAGCTCAAATGTCTTCTATAAATGCTATGGTATTAAAAGATTTTGATAAGGATGGATTTGTAGACTTATTAGTAGGAGGTAATAAATATGGATCTGAAGTTGAGACACCAAGAAGTGACGCTAGTAAAGGTTTGTTTTTACTCGGTGATGGAACCAATAGTTTTCAAGCTGTTCCACCTTTGAGAAGTGGATTAAACTTATCCGGGGAGGTTCGTTTCCTGTCTGAAATTAAATTGGCACAAAATAAAACTGGATTTTTGGTTGCTAGAAATAATGAAGGTCTTTTAATTATTCAATAATACGGTTTAAACCAGTTAAAGCCATTATCAATATTCTTTCATTCTAATTACTAACGAAAGCATTTGAATACTCGTTTTGTTGTGCTAAATTTTAGCAAACAACAATCCAAATAATGGCGGTTTTACCATCAAAAATTAAAACTGACTCTCAAAAATATAGAGGAAATAAAGCATTCTATAATAAAGGACTTGCTGAATATAAAAAGCGGCTCAATACAATTCTGCACAGGGAAAAAGCCGCGTCAGTTAAAAAACATAAATCACAAAACAAGTTACTTGCTCGAGAAAGGATCAGTTCACTCGTTGACAAAAACACCTTTATTGAATTTTCAACTTTTGCTGCATGGGATATCAAAAACAATGATTTCCCGTCTGCAGGCTTAGTCACTGGAATGGCAAAAATTCATAAAAAGGATGTGATAATCATTGCGAATGACGCAACTGTAAAAGGAGGGACATATATTGCTCAAACTATCAAGAAGCACTTAAGGGCTCTAGAGATCGCTTTGCAGAACGAATTGCCTTGCGTTTATTTAGTGGACTCTGGGGGTGTTTTTTTACCGGATCAAGCTGAGGTATTTGCAGATCGATTTCATTTCGGACGATTCTTTTACTATCAATCAAGACTGTCAGCTATGTCTATTCCACAAGTTGCTGTGGTCATGGGAAGTTGTACAGCAGGAGGTGCTTATGTTCCAGCCATGAGCGATGAAGTGATAATGGTAAAGAAACAAGGAACCATCTTTATAGGTGGACCCCCACTTGTCAAAGCAGCAACAGGTGAAGAGGTTTCAGCAGAGGAACTTGGTGGTGCGGAAATGCATACAGCGATTTCAGGTGTGGCAGATCATTTGGCCGAGAATGATGAGCATGCTTTAGAAATATGTCGTGATATATTTCATCACCTGAGTCAAGAATCAATCAAACGTAATGACAAATTCTTGGAGCCCAAATATAGTATAGAAGAAGTTGGAGGGATTATTCCTGAAGATTTAAGGAATGCTTTTGACATGAAAGAAGTGATAGCGCGGTTGGTAGATGGAAGTGAATTCCAAGAGTTCAAAGCAAGATATGGTAAAACATTGATTACTGGATTTGCCAAAATCCATGGCATCAGCATAGGCATTGTTGGAAACAATGGAATTCTCTTTTCCGAAGCTGCTTTAAAAGGCGCTCATTTTATTGAGTTATGTGCTTCTCGAAAAATACCTATTCTCTTTTTACATAACATTACTGGCTTTATGGTAGGTAAGAGATATGAACAAGGAGGATTAGCAAAAGACGGCGCAAAAATGATTCATGCAGTTGCAAATGCCAATGTGCCTAAAATTAGTTTGATCGTTGGAGGTTCATTTGGCGCTGGTAATTATGCCATGTGCGGTAGAGGCTATGATCCGAACTTTTTGTTTTCCTGGCCAAATTCGAAGATCTCTGTGATGGGCGGAGAACAAGCCGCGGGCGTTCTTGTATCCATTAAAAAGGACCAGATAAAGAGCCTAACACCAGAGGACGAAAAGAATATGGAGAACATGAAGACGGGTATCTTAAATAAATATCAAGAAGAAGGCAATGCCTATTATGCAACTGCGAGACTTTGGGATGATGGAATCATTGAACCTAGTCAGACACGTAAAGTGCTAGGTAGAGCTTTTGAAGCTTGTCTGCATAAGCCTATTGACGAGTCTAAATTTGGTGTTTTTAGAATGTAACTATGGATTTTAAGTATCTGTTTATAGAGTCTCAAAGTCAGATTACAACCATGTGGTTAAATAGACCTGAAGTGCATAATGCATTTCATAATGAGATGATATTAGAACTTATCGAAGCACTTAAATTGATTTCAAAAGATTCAACAAGTAGTGTATTGATCCTAAAAGGAAAAGGCAGGTCTTTTTGTGCAGGTGCTGATCTCAATTGGATGAAAAATGCTATTGCTTATAGTCATGAAAAAAATCTGCAAGAAAGCGAAAATTTGAGTGAGTGTTTATTTCAACTTTATTCATTTTCAAAACCAACGGTTGCAATGGTACATGGATCTGTTTTTGGAGGAGGAAATGGGTTGATGAGTGCATGTGATTTTGTAATTGCTGATGACGATACTCGATTTTCACTGAGTGAAGTCAATCTTGGTTTGATCCCAGCATGTATTGCCCCTTACGTGTTGAAGCGAGTAGGAGAAGTAAATGCCAAAAGTATGATGTTGCGTGGGAATCGTTTCGATGCCAAGAAGGCTGAAAAATATGGCTTGATCGATGTATATGGTGAAGAAGAGTTGCGAAATGAAGAATTGGATAGCTTGATTAAAGATTTGTTGTCTTCAGGACCAGAAGCTTCAATGAAAACTAAACAACTGATTCAAGCGATTATCAATTCTTGGAGTTTGGACGTAGCAAAAAAGAAAACAGCAGAATGGATCGCTGACGTTCGCCAATCAGAAGAAGGTCAAGAAGGTATGAAAGCTTTCATTGAAAAAAGAAAACCTAAATGGTTGATATGAGTGAAAGGAAAGTAAGAATTGGAAACAGTAGTGGCTTTTGGGGAGATGAGCCAATGGCCATGAAGCGTCAAGTAGAAAAAGGAAACTTGGATTATTTGGTAGCAGACTATTTAGCAGAAGTTTCCATGAGCATACTTCATAAACAAATGCTCCGTAAACCAGATTTAGGTTACGTTCCTGATTTCATTGAACACGTAAAATTAGCAATTGAAAATACAGACCGGGACTTGCCTAAAATAATCACCAACGCTGGAGGTAAGAATCCTCTAGCCTGTGCTAAAGAATTAAAAGAGGTATTCAAATATTACGGAATCGATAAAAAAGTCATGGCAGTAACGGGTGATGATTTAATGATTGATTTGGAAAAATATGCTAGTAATGATTTTAAAAATATTGAGAATGGTAAGTCCTTTAAATCCATAAAAGAAGATTTAGTGGTAGCCAATGCATATACTAGTTCGGAGGGAATAGTAGCGGCATTAAAAGAAGGTGCAGACGTTGTGATTACTGGAAGAGCTTCAGATAGTGCGTTGACAATTGGTCCACTTATTTATGAGTTTGATTGGGTGCTGGAAGATTGGGATAAAATTGCTTCAGGTATGGTCGCGGGTCACGTGCTAGAATGTGGTTCTCAAGCAAGCGGTGGTAATTTTACAGATTGGAAGCATATTGAGTCCTGGGAAAACATGGGTTATCCTATCATTGAAATGTTCGAAAATGGAAATTTCAATGTAACCAAGGCTCAGGGAACAGGAGGATTGATCAATCAGTGGACGATCAAAGAACAACTAGTGTATGAAATTGCAGATCCTTCAAATTATATGGGGCCGGAAGTGGTTTCCGACTTAACAAACGTCCTTGTCGAGGATAAAGATCAAAATGTAGTATTTGTTTCAAATGTAAAAGGAAAGCCCGCTCCTGATACATGGAAAGTGTCAATGGCATTCTCAGATGGATTCAAAGCTGTAGGTTCAGTCGTAGTAGGAGGAAGCGAAGTTGAAAAAAAAGCTGAAATAATTAGAGGGATATTTTGGTCTCGTTTTGAGATAAATTTTGAAAAAACAAGTACTAATTTTATAGGATACAATGCATTGGGAAAGGCCTTGGAATCTTCAAATTCCAAGGAAATATTGTTACAATTTAGCGCATTTGATCATGATCGAAAAAAGCTAGAAATCTTCTCTAAAGAAATTGCAGGCCTTATTTTGTCGGGCCCACAAGGGATAGCTGCATTTGGTGGAAGACCACGTTTACAGCAAATTTTTTCTTACTGGCCGACGCTCGTTAGTAAATCCGACCTGACACTTGAAGTATTTGAAATTACTGAAGGAAAAGAAACATCTGTTTCAAAACTTAACCCACAAATACATAGATCTAGATATCTCAAGACAGAAGAATTATCTAATAATATTAAACCTGAGTTCAATATTCTAGAGCCTTTTGAAAACAGTGATTTAGTTAATGTAGACAATCTATGTTTAGCGAGATCAGGGGACAAAGGTGATAGCGTCAACATTGGTGTTTTGGCTAGAACACCTGCTAGTTATCATTTTTTGAAAAATAATTTGACAACCCAAATAATACATAACTGGTTTCAAGATTTATGTAGTGGTGAGATTCTTAGATATGAAATTGAGAGTCTATCAGCGTTTAATTTTGTTTTGAATGAAACCTTGGATGGAGGAGGAACCAGATCTGGTAGGTTGGACCCTCAAGGCAAGATGTTTGCGGCTACTTTGTTAGCACAGAAAGTTTATGTCCCAAGGAAGTTAATGGAGGCTCAATGATATTGATAAATTAAACAACAAAGCCATGGATATTTTTTGTAATGATCAACATGATTTACTTCGACAATCGGTTCGAGATTTTGCTGAACAAGTAATCAAGCCGAAGGCACAAGCATTGGATGAATCAGAGACATTTTCTGAAGATATCACAAAGCAAATGGGTGTTATGGGTTTGTTAGGCATGGCAGTTCCGCCCAAGTATGGAGGGATTAAAACAGACACGCTCTCTTATATTATCGCTGTTGAGGAATTAGCTAGAATAGATGGTTCACAAGCAGCGACAGTTGCTGCGCATAATTCATTGGGGATTGGTCCGATCGTAAAATTTGGAACGAAAGAACAAAAAGAGAAATACCTACCAGAACTCTGTAATGGAGAGTCTCTTTGGGCATTTGGGCTAACTGAAGCTGAAGCTGGTTCCGATTCCAGAGGAAGTCAGACACGGGCTAAACTGTTGGAAAATGAATGGGAAATTGATGGTTCTAAAACCTTCATTACAAATGCTGATACCAGTATGACTAAAGGTGTAACAGTACAATTGATCAGTGATATCCATAAGGATGGAAGAAAAGAAATATCAACCATAATGGTTGAGAAAGGGACCAAAGGGTTTAGTGCTGAAACTATGCATGGGAAAATGATGTGGCGAGCGTCCAATACTGCAGAGTTAATATTTGATCAATGTAGAGTACCTAAGAAGAATATTTTGGGAAAAAGAGGGCAGGGTTCTAAAATAATGCTTTCAACATTGGATAGCGGTAGATTGTCAATTGCTGCCATGGGATTAGGATGCGCACAAGGAGCTTATGAACTTGCTTTGAAATATGCTCAAGTTAGACGACAGTTTGGGCGCCAGATATCGAAATTTCAGGCCATTTCCTTTAAGTTGGCTGACATGGCCACTAAGATCGAATTGGCAAGAAATCTCTTGTATAAAGCGTGCTGGTTGAAACAAAAGAAAAAGGCTTTTGGAAAAGAAGCAGCGATGGCGAAGTTATATTGTTCAGAGATTGCAAAGGAAGTAGCAGACGAAGCGATTCAAATTCATGGTGGGTATGGGTTGATGAAGGAATATGATGTCGAACGATTTTACAGGGACCAACGGCTTCTTCAAATTGGAGAAGGTACATCAGAAATACAGAGGTTAGTTATTTCAAGACACATATTGAAGTAACCTGTTTAGTTACAATTAAAATATTCATTATTAAAAACGTATAAAAATGGAATTAGGAGCATTTTCAATGAGTCTTGCCGTAAAGGACATTGAGGCATCAAAGGTTTTTTATGAGAAACTAGGTTTTCAAGCCATAGGAGGAGACCAGACCCAGAATTGGTTGATCTTGAGAAATGGAGATCATACCATAGGTTTATTTCAAGGCATGTTTGAGTCCAATATTATGACTTTTAATCCGGGTTGGGATAAAGATTGTAATACATTGGAATCTTATTCTGATGTTAGAGAGATATGTGAAAAGCTTAAATCAGAAGGTATTGAAATTTTAAATGAAGCCATTGAAGGAGAATCAGGTCCTTCGAGTATAACTATTGCTGATCCAGATGGCAACGCAATATTGATAGATCAACATGTTTAAATGTTTTGATCATTGGAGATTTCGAAAAGCCATTTCTTGACTTTCGAGACTTCGTCTGTAAAAATCCATTCATGTCCTCTTCGAATTTCTCTCATCAATGAGTTCTTTGATGCTATTTGGCCAACACCTGAGATGATAGAATGAGAATGAAGTTTTTGAATATGCGATTTATTGAGCAATAAATAGTGCCCGGTCAAAGCAGCACAATGATATTCAAGCGTGTAGTGTAATAGATTTGAAACATTAAGCATGGCAACTGGTACAAAACAATTGGTTTTTGCGAATTCTATAGATTTAAAAATGTCGATTTCAAGAGAAAGAATATGGTAATTATGATTGGGTCTCAAGCTCGATAAAGTTTTAAGCAGAATGTTGTTTTGTTCACTTGTTAATTCCGTTTTTAATTCTAACATGAAGTGAATTTCAGAACCAAATAAGCTTACAACCTCTGATAAAGCTGGAATTTGAGGAACTTCTTTTCTAAGATCTTCAAAGATTGTTTCTGAGATTGACAAATCCTGTCTGTTAAATAATCGACCACAATGACTATCATGGTGGATAACAGGTACGTTATCCATTGTAAAACGAATGTCAAATTCTATACCCCATATATTATTTTCCTCACACCATTGAAATGCTGGAATTGTGTTTTCAATCACATTTTTTTCATGGTATCCCCTGTGAGCAATGATTTTTGTATTGTCAATTTGGACTTTGGATGCTGATTTTTGAGGTAATAATAGAAAAAAGAAATCAACAATTTTTTGAATTAACTCTAACAAAGTAAGATGATTGGTGAACTAGTAAGATATGAAGATTTCTCCTTACAGGAATCGATTTTGTTTTTTTGGAAACACATTAAGATTTGAGTAAATTAAATATCTATTTATAGCAGCAGCATTGCAATAAATTGAAATATGATATTACGCTTAAACGAAAAGGGAAATGTTCACCCTCTTGAGTCAAATGGAAGTGCGATTGTTAAATTTAGTGCCTTAACTGACTGTACGTTTCATGATTTAAAAAATTACTTATCATGAATATCATAGACAAATCATCTTATAGCATTCTATTGGTGGACGACGATAGCGTTTGCAATTTTATTACTAAGACACACCTTCATCAGCATGGATTTGATGCTGTGTCAATAGTAGAAAATGGTAAAGAAGCTTTTGATTATGTAACCAAGAATGAACCACCAAATCTTATTTTCTTAGACCTCAATATGCCTATAATGGACGGGTTCGAATTTCTGGAGGAATTGATGGATACCTCTGCATGCCCTAATACTGATATATTGATACTCACGTCGTCTGCCAAAACTGATGACGTCCAAGTGGCAAATTCATATGACAATGTGGTGGCTTACCTCGAAAAACCCCTGACAGAGGCCAAAGTTACCAATGTGGTTGAAAATATAATGAGATGAACGATTCTTTAGTTATGTTATTTGGCACTAGCCTTTTGCTTCTTTTCTAAGTATTCATCATAGGTTCCTAAAGTATCAACAAATCCATTGGGCTTTAATTCCAAAACTCTATTGGCAATTGTTTGAGTGAATGTATGATCATGAGATGTAAAGAGAACTGTGCCTGGAAAACTCATTAATGCATTGTTGAAAGCTGTAATAGACTCCAAATCTAAGTGATTAGTTGGTTCATCTAGGATTAACAAATTTGCACCTTGAAGCATCATTCTAGAAACCATACATCTTACTTTTTCGCCTCCAGATAGGACACTGCATTTCTTGAGTGTTTCTTGACCAGAGAATAGCATTTTTCCTAAAAACCCACGAATGTAGACTTCATCCTTCTCGCCATCTGAGTACTGTCTTAACCAATCAATAAGATTTTCATTAGACTTAAAATATTCTGCATTTTCATTTGGGAGATAAGCATTGGTGATTGTTTGTCCAAATTTGAATGAACCTTCATCCGCTTTTTGTTCACCCATCAACACTTGAAAGAAAGTGGTAATAGCTAAACTGTCATCGCTAACTACTGCAATTTTATCCCCTTTGTTTACAAACATATCAACTCCTTTGAAGAGGTATTCTCCATTGAGCTTTTTACTCAATTTGGTTGTTTCTAATATTTGGTCACCAGCTTCTCGGTTTTGATTGAAAATCATAGCAGGGTATTTCCTACTAGAAGGTTGAATATCTTCAATGTTGATTTTGTCGAGTAATTTCTTTCTACTAGTAGCTTGTTTAGATTTTGCGGCATTTGCACTAAACCTGGCAATGAACTCCTCCAGTTCTTTCTTTTTTTCCTCTGCTTTTTTGTTTGCTGCTGATCGCTGATTCAAAGCCAATTGGCTTGATTCATACCAAAAAGTATAGTTACCTGTAAAGACTTTAATTGCGCTAAAGTCAATATCAGCAACATGGGTACAAACTGTATCTAAGAAGTGTCTATCGTGCGATACTACAATAAGCGTGTTTTTAAAATCTAGTAAATAGTCTTCCAACCAAGCTACTGTTTGAATGTCTAAATCATTAGTAGGTTCATCCAAAATCAAAATATCTGGATCCCCAAAAAGAGCTTGAGCTAACAGAACCCTTACTTTTTCGCTACCATTTAAATCTTTAACTAATTTATAATGATCATCTTCTTTGATTCCTAGACCACTTAAAAGAGCTGCTGCATCAGACTCAGCATTCCAGCCATCCATGTCTGCGAATTTTGCTTCTAGTTCAGACGCTTTATTTCCATCTTCTTCTGAAAAATCAGGTTTAGCATATATAGCATCTTTTTCCTGCATTATATCCCATAAGACATTGTGACCCATGATGACAGCATTCAATACTGGAATCTCATCATATTCAAAATGGTTCTGCTTAAGTATTGCTAGCCGTTTTCCTTGATCAATAGTAACGGTCCCAGAGTTAGGCGTAATTTCTCCTGATAATATCTTGAGAAAAGTAGATTTACCAGCCCCATTAGCACCAATTACACCGTAACAGTTACCAGGTAAAAATTTGATATTCACTTCATCAAAGAGAATCCGTTTGCCGTATTGAAGTGAAATATTTTGCGTAGAAATCATTGCCTTAAATTTTATTAAAGCGCGAAGTTAATGATTTTAGGTATAAATTTTTACATTAGAAATAAAACTAGATAAGTTTTATTAATGATAAGAATTCATGTGATTAACCAAATTTAATTCTTTGATCAGATTCGATACAATCAAGAAGCGCATCAACAATTAATGGATAATTGACGCTTCATTGCCTAGTGTACTAAAAGCGATAAATCCAATTGACACACAGTTATAAAAAAAAATTACCGATCTCTGACGCATCGCTGCGAATTGCGATGTTCAGCATTAACCTGGTCATTTGTGATATAGTTTACGCCTGAGTGGATGGTTATGGTTCCAGGGTTATTGGACGTCATGGTTTCTCTTTTCCAATAATATCCATCAACTCCAATATCGATAAAAGCGCCACTTGGCTCACTAAAGCCCGCTGGTTTAAGATTCAATCCGCTTTCTCCTCCTTCTTTCAAAGCTGGACCTGTACTTGAAGGACCGCCATACTTGGCCATCAAAAGTTCCCATTCATAATAAGTTGATAAATGCCAACCTGCAGGACAAGCTTTTAAGGCGCCTTTCCAACTATACAATCTTCCAAATGCATTGCAGTATTCTTGATAGTTATTATAGCAATAGGAATCTTCTGAGGCATAATTTAAATTGACCGCCATCCATTCTTGCATTTCCGTCATTTCGGTTTCGAGTGTAACCTCTATAAAAACAGTTTCATATTCCTGTCCATCTCTTGGGTCAAAAAATGTGCTTGTCATTTCTTGTGAAATTGCATCCAAGCTTAAAGAAATAAATAGGGCTATTAAAATGTAATTCTTCATTACTTCAATTATTAAAATTTTCTACCGTTAAAAAGAACACCCGATTTCACTTCAACCTGATCATATTTGACCGTGTGATTTCCAGAAGTTTTATGTCCATATCCATGGTGATCGTGACTGTAATTTGATAAAATAAGTCTACCTACTTCCTGTCGATTGTGTTGATATTTAAAATCTTTATACAAATCTTTCTTGGGGAAATGTTCACGAATTTCTTTAATTCTAAGGCCGCCAAAAATGTAAGGTTTCAAATGATGGCTAAAATTACTGTCTTTCATTTTTTCATTAAAATGAGTAGATATTTCTTTATCAATATTGAAGAAAGCTTGATGGTCATAGAAGTATTCGGTAACCCGGCCTCCATTATATGTGATTTTATTCAGTACGCCTTCTTGAATGTGTTTCAGAGAGTAGTGCCTTGTTTTCCCTTCCTCTAGAAGCATCTTTTCTGGTTGGCTATAGTTATAAAAATCTGAAGGTGTGATATTGTTTATGTCTTCATCACCATTATAAAAACCCCATAAATCTCTGGCATGGCTTTCTTTAGATGGAAGACCTAAAATGTCATTGTAAGAAAAGCCTATAGATTTAATTCCACCTCTGCTAGTTGTGACCATACTGTCTAGTTTTAGTCTAAGGTGAATATGAGGAAGCTCTTCTGCTTTGTTGAATTTAAAATAAGAATAATAGTAGTCATTTGATGAAACTACTTCTCCATTTTGTTTTACTTCAATATTATCTAGTTGCTGTCTACTATATCCAGCCACCTGTTTTGCATCTATTCTACTTGGTATACCTTGTGTTTTTCTAATTCCTTTTTGTTCACTCTTTGTAAATGAAACAGTGAATTCACCCGACTGAATAGAAGTCAAATATACATCTTGGTGTAAATTGAGTGAATTCACTTGTACGTTCTCAATTTCTTCAGGAAAGCAATAAGAGGAATAATGTATGTCCCATAAATCCTTATCATTGATATTCATTTTTTGGTACGTCCCTTCACTTGAATAAGGTGAAAATCCGTCTATTGACAGGTCGTATTTGAAATATGCAGTGGCACCTTTAGGGGAAACTACTTCATCCAAATACCAAGAGGTTGTCACTTTGTGCTGTTGATGATCAAATTGGGCTTCATGTGATTCAAATTTATAATCCAAATAATAATTATGATTGGTTGTAATTTCTCGTGTTTTAAAAATGTATTTGAAACCGCGATCTTCTATTACTTCCCATGTGTTAGATTTTAGAACATAATTGATTGTCATTTTCCGAGGGGAATTTATAGCAATGCTTACTTTTTCAGCATTTTGTTCATGATCAGGTGTTAAAAGGAATTTGCCTTTCATACCCAAAATGTTAAAAAAGAAAATATCAGGGTCTGAATCAATTTCTCCTCCACATACTTTATCATGAAACTCTTGAGATTCATTTTCATCGCAATCTTCCAAACAAGGTTTGATATGCTCAAATGGATATCCTAAAGCATTTGAATTTTCTTTTTCATCAACTATACCCAAATCATTTTCACCACGGATAATTCGCGTAATAACACCTCCAGCTTCTAAATACCACCCAAGGCCTGCCCAAGTAGCTTCCTCTTCAACTTTAATTCCAACGGCATGATAGTTCATGCTGATAGGGATAAAAAGGTCTTGATTGATCAAAGTTCGAATAGGGTATTTTATCTTTGGAATGCCGTACTGTATACCAACTGGGTGGTCACAATATTTGATTAAAGCAGCAGAATTAAAAGAAGGTGGTATTACCTTATCGATTCTCAATTGAGCCCTGGAAACGTTGACATCCAAGGATATGATCAAAAGTAGGATTGGTAAAAATCTCATTCAATATAAAAATTCACAGGTAAAATAAATTCTAAATTAAGGCAATTTACTTCATTTTGACGGAAAGGATGGAGAATTTATTGCCCATAAAAAAAGCGAATTCTATATGAATTCGCTTTTTAATGAGAATTGAATCTTATCTATTTTAAACCAGCGATAAGCTCTTCGTTTCTTTTGATGTATCCAAAATCGCCATCTTTCCAAGCTTTTGCATATTCAATAGATTGCTCAGCAGTTTTCTTAGCGCCTTTTTTGTCTCCATTTTTTGCTTGAGCTTCAGCTTTCTGATAAAGCACCCAAAAATGCTTCGAGTTGTCACCTTCTGCTAAATATGCATCGAACCATTCAATGGCTTGATCCAGATCTTTACCAGCACTAACGTAATAAGCAGCAGCAGCCCTGTAGTTTCCTGCATTCACAACTGTATTTTTCGCAATTGATTTCATTACGGCTTCATCAAAAGAAACAGTAATTGGAATTTTAACAGAAGTGTTCTCCCAAGCTAATTCAATACTAGCCATGGTTCCATCTGCTGACAGGTCTGAAACATTAAAAGTTAACGTACTTACTGCTTCTGTTAGTTTAGAAGATTTTACTTTGGCCAAAGCAACTGCTTGTGACTCATCATAATCAGAAACATTTCCTCCAATTGATAAATCTTTATCCAAAACTATGGTCCATTCTGAAGCACCAGGTTTAGCTAATAATTTGTATTCCCCAGCTTCAACGTCAGTACCACCAAAATTTACAGCAGTGCTAAACTTCACATTAGTACCGCGGTTCGCTCCGGCTCTCCACATAACATCGAAAGGAACGAGGAAACCATCTCCCGCACCAAAAATTGTTCTGCCCTTCATTTGAGGCCGTGAATAATTTATTTCCACATCAGTAAGACCTACTTTCGCAGTGACTGATCCAGCAGGGCTAGGTTGGGGAGTATCTATTTGAGCATTGCTACTAAATGCAAATGCTGTTAGCATTGCTAATAAAGACAATGAAAATAGTTTGATTTTTTTCATGATTAATAGATTTTGATTATTTAAAATTTACGGAATCCAAGTATACGATATATATGGGAAGTTGTTGACTAAATATGAGTGATTCATTGAAAATACTTACAAAAGCGTTTTATCAAAGAGATGACGTGCTGAAAATTTCAAAAGAATTATTGGGAAAAATACTCGTTACTAAAATTGATAATCAAGTATGTAAAGGCAGAATAGTAGAAGTAGAAGCATATAACGGTCGTACTGATAAGGCATGTCATGCATACGGTGGAAGACGAACCGAAAGAACAAATGTTTTGTATAATTCAGGAGGCGTAGCCTATGTATACCTATGTTATGGTATTCATAATTTATTTAATGTTGTTACAAATGTTGAGGGAATGGCCGATGCTATATTAATCAGAGCTTTGGAACCTCTGGAGGGAATGGAGGTGATGAAAAAAAGAATCAATTCAAAAAATGAGAAAATGACAAATGGACCGGGATTGTTATCAAAAGCCATGGGTATAGATCGCAAATTGAATAAAGCCTCACTATCTGATAATAACGTCTGGATTGAAGAAGGTTCTGAAACTTCAATAGATAATATCGTTTTGGCTAAACGAATTGGAATAGATTTTGCAGAGGAAGATGCATTACTTCCTTGGCGATTTTATATAAAAGGTAATCAATGGGTGAGTAAAACATAGATTCCCGTTAAGTACATAAGCATGAGAATAGGCTTGAAAATTATCGTATTGACTTTTATTTTTTTCTTACTAATTCTATTATCAAATCATGTTTTTGCTCAATCAGAATTGAAGGAAAAAACGATTGATGAACAGCAAAAAATTGTTTTATCTGTTTTTCGATCTTTTGGAGAGGATTCTGCTCGTGAACTTTCGCTTTTTTTAAGAAAGAAAAACATTGAAAGAAAAGGAAGAGAAAAACTGGAGATTTATTTAAAAATAAATCAATATGATTCAATAACCAGCATCGATTTATCCGATTGTTCTTTGGAGAGATTTCCGGATTTTTTATTTGAATGTAAGAATTTGAAATCGGTTGATTTAACTAACAACCAACTTGAAGAAATTCCCAAAAAACTGAAGAATTTGGTAAGTCTTCAAAGAATTATTTTGGATGGTAATAATCTGGAAGGAAGGAAGTTCAGAATGCATGGAAATAGGAGTGTTTCAGAATTGTCTTTAGCCAGGAATCATTTGTCAAAACTCCCTAAAGGAATAAGGAAGTTCAAAAATTTAGAAAAATTGGACCTTGCTACTAATCAATTTGAGTCACTGCCAAAGCAAGTTAATTCGTTCAAGAAATTAAAAAGCATAACGCTCGATGGAAATAGTCATATGACTTTCGAGAAAATGAATCATAGAAGACTAGGAGGCTTAGAAAGTCTATATGCATCAAAAATGGATTGGGAAGAAATCCCAGAGGTGATATGTGAACTTGAAAATCTACAAAAGTTAATCCTTAGAGAGAATAGAATAACTAAGATCCCTGATCGGTTTGGTAAGCTTCAGCATCTCAAAGAACTTTCTTTGTATCAAAATGAATTGAAAGCGTTGCCGTCTTCGTTTTTTACTATTACTGAGCTTCAGGATTTAGATTTGTTTTATAACCAACTTGCAGAGATTCCAGCCGAGATTTCAAACTTTAAGAATCTCAGTATATTATATCTCTCTTTCAACAAAATCCAATATCTACCCGAAACTATTGGAGATATGAATTTAGATGCTATATATGTCCATCACAATCGTCTGACAAGTCTGCCTAGATCTATTAGTCAATTGAGTAACTTAAGAACCATTCGTTTTAATGAAAACAGCTTTGCTACTTTCCCTGAACAATTGCTCACAATTGGGTCATTGACCTACATTGATGCAAGTCAGAATCCTATTGAATCCCTTCCAATTCAATTGAAAACATTGGGAAATTTGGAATTGTTTGCTTCCGATAAAAGTCTATATGAGGATGAAACTCCCTATCAATTGGAGAATCAAGAAGTCCGTCAGGCTTTATTTGATCAGGGAGTTGAAATTTATTTGAAATCTCCAAATGAATAACTATTGATATTATAGCCATTGATTTAAATAACCAAAACAATTTTGGTTAATTCCTCAGTTTACTGTCCATGATTATAATCATGTGTTTTATTTAGACTTTTTCTAAATAAGGTTTGTACTTGTCATTTTGAAAACTATTTTTGCAGCTTATTTATAAACGTTCCAAATAACGATACAATGAAACTGAGAATACTTTCTTATTTGCTTTTGACAGGGGTAGTGGCACAGGCGCAAGTAAGCAATACTGATTCGCTCACTAATGAACCGCTCAATACAGCCAATAATATCATCAATGGTGTGAGTTCCAAGAATATTACAATTGGCGGGTACGCTCAAATAGATTACAATCAGCCAATTGGGGGAGAGAATAGACAGAATGGAGCCTTAGATGTACACAGATTCGTACTCTTCATGGGATACAAATTTGGTGAAAGAACTCACTTTGTAACGGAGATAGAATTTGAGCATGTGAGTGAAGTTTTTATTGAGCAAGCATTTTTGAATTACAGGTTTAACCAAGCATTAAATTTTAGAGCTGGGTTGATGTTGATTCCTATGGGTATCGTTAATGAATATCATGAAACACCAACATTTAATGGAGTAGAAAGACCGAATCTAGATAAATTCATTGTGCCATCAACTTGGCGAGAGTTGGGTGTTGGTTTTTCGGGAAACATCAACAGTTTGTCATTGAAATATCAAGCTTATATTATGAATGGATTTAATGGATATTCTGATGGAGATGGAAATTTCAGAGGTACTGATGCGCTGAGAAAAGGACGTCAAAAAGGAGCAGATTCTTATATTAGCTCACCAAATTTCTCAACTAAAATTGATTATTACGGAATTACAGGTTTAAAGCTTGGATTGGCTGGATATTTTGGAAAATCTCAATCTACGGCTTATGATAATTTAGATATGAATAATGATCAGGCTGTAGCTTCGGCTGATTCTACTGTCGTTAATGTAGCAATGATTGGGATTGATGCTAGATATCAGTATCAGGGTTTTCAGGCAAGAGCACAAATAATTAATGCTAACATTGGTAATACTGCACAATACAATGCAAAAGTGAATTCAGGAAGAGAAGCAGAAGCAAGTCAAATGGACTTAGGATCCCGATTGTTTGGGTATTATGTAGAAGCTGGCTATGATGTGCTTCGATTGTTTGAATTAAAAACTACAAAGCAATTGATATTGTTTACAAGGTATGAAGTCTACAATACACACCAAGAAACAGCTGGTGAATTGGCCATCAATGATGCATATAATAGAACAGATGTGACTCTAGGAGCAACTTTGAAATTGACACCAGGTGCTGCACTCAAAGCTGATTATCAATTCAGATCCGATAAAGTAGAAGGTTCAGACCCTACGAATATGTTAAATTTTGGAATCGGTATTTGGTTTTAATTTATTTAGACTGAATAAAAATAAGAAATTCTATTACATTTGTATTCAGAGTATAAGAAATGCGAATTACCACATTATACATATTAGCCGCTGTTCTAACGCTTTTTTCATTCCAAGAAGTGAAAATGTCTAAATCTGCTCAAAAAAAGATGGGTAAAGCTATTTCCGGCGTTTGGGATGTGGAATGGGAGGCAAAAGATTTAGCTTTTAAAAGCACAGAGACAGTTGAAAAAGAGTTTTCGGGTGCTGAGAAAGTAATGATATTGACAGAGGCTGGCGGTAGTCAATTGGGTTATGCTGTTATTGCTCAAGCCAAAGGAAGATATGATTTGTTTGATTTACTCATCATTTATGATTTGGATCTAAACATAAAAGCGACTCAAGTATTAGTATATCGTGAAGATTGGGGTGGTGAAATTGCTAGTGCTCGTTGGATGAGACAATTCATAGGGAAAGGTAATCAAGACAAAATAGCATTGACTCATGATATTCAAGGTATCAGTGGGGCAACTATATCTTGCCAATCTGCTACTCAGGAGATTCGCAAAATGACAAGTATTGTCCACAAACTAAAAGAAGAAGGCGCACTTAATATTTGAAATTGGATTATATAGATAACATCCATTCATTTCCAAAACAAGTCAGAATATTCTTTCTATTTTTCACATTATGTTTATCCATCGGATATTTTACAGGATTTAAATTTATTCATAAAACTACAGATTTAGATTCCCAGGGGATTGAAGAGAATTACCTTGGAAATGAAGCGGATGAAGATGCTGAAGTGATGAAATTTAGGAAGCCTGAAGCTGAAATATTGACAACTGTGCATACCCACATATTGTCATTCTCTTTAATTTTCTTTTGTCTAGGTGGGATTCTTCTATCAGTTCCTTTGAATCAAAAAATAAAGAATTTTTTATTGATTGAGCCGTTCGTGTCTATTGTTGTGACATTTGGAGGAATCTGGCTTTTATGGACAGGAATTACTTGGGTAAAATATTTCGTCATGTTGTCCGGAATGATTCTCACTATTTCCTTTGTGTCAACAGTTGGTGTGATTATTCTACATTGTTTGAAAACGAAAAGCCGCAATTAGTCAACCGCAAATTGGCTTGAAATAATACCTATAGCCGATTTATTCTGAGGAGTAAATTTGTCATTACTTGGGCCACCTGCTTCATTGTTTTTAAAAAACCATTTCCAGATGAATCCTCCTGCAAACCACTGTTCATTCCAAAATGATAGAAATAGTCCCTGGTAGGCATTCTGTTGGCATTCTAAATTGATGCCTCCATTTTCATAATCTCCAATCCAATGACCATTGGCACAATGATCAATACTGCGAAAACCAAATTCTGTGAATAAAATTGGTTTTTCTGTGACCTCTGAAAATCTGGATAATTTTTCTTTTACAGGACGGAAGCTTTTCTTCACTTCTTCAACACTTGGGGATTGTTTTTCATTCACTGGAAAATATGCATCTATTCCAACATAATCTAATTGATCCCATATGGATACATTCTCATAGTTATCCCAATTTGCAGAATAGGTGAGATCTCCATTATATATATTACGAATATCACAAATTAGATCAACCCAAAAAGGTTCATCTTTTACAATTAGTTTTTTCAACTCTGTACCAATCGATATCATTTCAACATCCATTGAATCAGCAATATGACTATACTTTAGCAAGTATTCTTTGTAACTCTTCTGCCAAGTCAAAAGCTCTTTATTACTGTCAAAAATCAAGTCTCCGGCCCAACCTTGTCCCTTAACCCAAAGATGCGGTTTGATCAGAACCTTTAAACCTCTTTGTTTAGCCAATTGGATTGTTTTAATTATTCCATTTGGTTTTTCGCCTTGCCATTGTCTTGGGTGATTAAAAATGACTAGAGGATTCTTTGGATCACAAAATGCATAAGGAACAACAGCAATCCAATTGGCATTGATGTTTATGATAGGATCGAAATACTCATCAATTACTTGATATTTTGGTGCTACTGTGCATACACCATGTATTTTCTGAGTCTTAGCTTCTGGTATAAAAAAAATGATATTTAGAATCAATAAATATGAGTAACGACTAAGCATTCTGATGTTTACTCTTTTTTTGCTTTTTTGTTCGTTTCGGGCAAGAATTTAAGGATCAAAACTGGAAGAAGAATGAGGTCAGCTAAGAGTGCTACCAAAAAGGAGATACTTACAAATAGTCCAATATAAAAAGAAGCGTTAAAGGAAGAGAAACAAAATACGATAAAACCACTCGTCAAAACAATAGTTGTAATGATGATCGGTTCGCCAGTTGAAAGAAGTGTTCTTTTGATAGCGTAAAGATTGGAGAGTCCGTTGTCCTTTTCCATTTTGAACTTACTTAAAAAATGAATAGTGTCATCTACCACAATACCGAATGAAATGGCAAAAATTACAGAAGAACTCAAATTAATAGGTATTGATAAATAGCCCATAATAGCGGCTACAGATAGTATTGGGAAAATATTTGGAAACAATGCAATCAAAGTCATTTTAAAAGAACGAAACATAAGTCCTGATATAATTCCTACTATGAGAAGTGCGATTAATAAGCCTTTTATAAGGTTAAGAGATAAGACATCATGACTTTTGTCAATTAACAAAGACGTTCCAGTTACTCTATATTCAATAATGCTATTGTTGATATGTTCTCTTGCTAATGCTTGAAAACGGGATCTTCTAAAATGGGAATCGCTAGTCCCGTGGTCTTGAGAAAACCCAGAAATTCTAGCTTCATTTCCATATGTTACATTAAACGATTTGCTTTCTGGTTTGAGTCTTTTTAATTCGGTAAATACTTTTCGCCATTGCTGTTCTCTTTCAGGCAGTTTGTATTCACTGGATTTCCCACCGTTTAGACTTTGGTTGATCGCTTTGACAAAACTTACTGGAGATATTAAGCTCCCAGTTTCAAGCACCGTGTCTATGAGGATTTCGAGTTTTTCTATTTCTTGAATGACCTCTTTGGAATAAATGCTTTTTGTGGAATCAGTAGTCCATAGACTTAAAGAAAAAGGTTTTGAACCTGTTGAATTTTGATCGAAATAGAGAAAGTCCTCTTTTACGGGACTATCATTAGGTAAATCTTCAATTAAATAGGCATTGACTTTCAAAAGACTGATGCCATATACAACGACTAGAGTTACAAAAACGGTTGTAATTATAATTTCCTTTTCTTTTCTATATATAACATGCAAAAGGTATCTAAGTAATTCGTAGAACCTCCGGTTCTGAGGTCGTCTGTTTATATTGGGATTAACCAAAAGGATTATTTGTGGGGCTAAAGAATAAGTGATAGTGAAGGCAATAAAAATCCCTAGTGCAGAATAAAGGCCTAGTCCGATTACAGGCTTGACGTTAATGGAAATTAGAGTGATGAAGCCAATGGCCGTTGTAATTGAAGTCAACAAAGTAGCGACCCCTATTTTTCTTACCGCTTGATTAACCGCATTGATCATGGTTGTATTCTTATCAAATTCTATTTTGATCTGTGAGAACAAATGAATGATATCGGACATAGAGACCACGAGTAGAATGGAAGGAATCAAGGTGCTCAATGCATCTATTTTCTTTCCTGTTAGTGCCATTAATCCTAAAGTTGAAACTAGGGAAAGTCCTGATATGCCTAAAGAAGTAGCAATCATCACAGGGTTTTTCATGAATAGGATTAACATGAAAAGTACTAGAAGTATCGCATACACTAGAAAAGTTGTAAAGTCTTTTTCTAAAGCGCCTATGAATACCTTTTGAGCGACGGCTTTACCAACTATTCTTTTTTTATCAATTTCATACTCGTTCAGTATGCTTCTTATTGTTTCAACATAATTATCTGAATTGTCTTTTTCTCTGAATCGCTTGTGATCAACCATGACTATGAGACTTTCCATGTCATTTGAAAAGTAGCTTTCTCTTATGAATTTATCATTAACTAATCTCAAACTGTCTTGATAAAGTAATGAATCTTGAGTTAGATGTAAATAGGGAATACCGATGTAACCCATTGGACTTTTGATCATTTTCTTTCCGTCAAGGAGAGAAACAACTTTGTTAGTGCCGGGAACTTCTTTTAGAGCACTTGTGAGATCTTTTACTTTACTTAAGAAATTGACATTGAAAATTCCAGAATTGTCTTTAAGTGCAATTAGCAAATAGTCTACATCTGTACCAAACTTGGCGGAATAGTCTTTATAGTATGCCAAGTCCGGATCTTCCATTGGAAAGAAATTTTCCATTTCATAATCAAATTCAGTGTCCGGCAGCTGCAAGGCAAAATAGAAAATGGCAAGTAGCGCTACCAGAATGCTAATCCAAGAATTTCGATGATTAATCATTAAAAATGGAAGGACGTTTCGTTCAAAGAGTAAACTTAAAAACAAATAGTTTTTAAATCTCCTAACATCAAAATGAAATTGCTTTGACTGTCAGTTTAAAATGTAATTTCCATTAATTTTAAATCGTAATTTAAAACCCCGATCAAATGCGACAGTATCATAACCTCATGCAACATATTTTGGATCACGGCACTCAGAAAGGTGACAGAACAGGAACAGGTACGGTTAGTGTATTTGGACATCAAATGCGTTTTGATCTATCAGAAGGTTTTCCTGTTGTTACAACTAAGAAATTGCATTTGAGATCTATTATTCATGAGCTACTTTGGTTTTTAAAAGGTGATAGTAATATCAAATACCTTAAAGAAAATGGGGTGTCCATTTGGGATGAATGGGCTGATGAAAATGGAGAACTGGGACCCGTATATGGCGTACAATGGCGTAGCTGGCCTACACCAAATGGTGAATCAATAGATCAAATTTCCCAGTTAATTCATGACATTAAGAATAACCCTAATTCACGTCGGCTAATAGTAAGCGCTTGGAACGTTGCTGAAGTCCAAAATATGGCTTTACCACCATGTCATGCTTTTTTTCAATTTTATGTGGCTGATGGGAAATTAAGTTGTCAATTGTATCAACGGAGCGCAGATGTATTTTTAGGGGTGCCATTTAACATAGCATCTTATGCCCTGCTCACAATGATGGTGGCTCAAGTTTGTAATTTAGAACCAGGAGATTTTGTTCATACATTAGGTGATGCGCACTTGTATTCAAATCATATCGAGCAGACTAACCTACAATTATCCAGAGAGTTTAAATCGTTACCTCAGATGAAAATAAACCCTGAGGTAAAGGATATTTTTGATTTTAAATTTGAAGATTTTGAATTAGTAGGTTACGATCCCCATCCACACATCAAAGGGGCTGTGGCTGTTTGAAAAACTTCTCCATATATCGAGCGTCAGCTGGTTCTGGTAAAACCTATTTACTGACTTATAACTATATCAAACTAGCGCTTCAAGGCCCAGATAATTTCAAATCCATTTTGGCCGTGACCTTCACCAACAAGGCCATGGAAGAAATGAAACACCGAATCGTTGAAACACTTGAAAAATTGAGTGTTGGTGAACATTCCATGAGATCAGATTTAACCCATGATCTGAAGATTAGTGAGGATGAATTGAAAGATCGATCGTCTAGACTATTGATTACACTACTTCACAACTATTCCTATTTTGCTATATCCACAATAGATACATTTTTTCAGAGAGTTGTTCGGTCTTTTGCTAGAGAAATGGGAATTCAATCAGGATTTAAAATTGAATTGGATCAAACGAAGATACTATCTGATGTAATTGATGAAATGATGAAGAACATGGCAGTGGACCAACAACTGGTTAGTTGGCTTACTGATTTTGCTATTCATCAAATAAATGCAGGGAAAAATTGGGACACAAAGCGTCAAATTAAACAATTGTCGGGAGAGCTTTTCAAAGAAGAAGTTGTACTACGGAAAAACGAAATTTTTGGTCTTCTCGATGATCCAAAGTTCATGTCCGATTTTGTGAAATTAGTTTTTCATCAAAAGAGTGCGTTTGAAGATGCGTACCAAAGTTTAGGGCAATCAGCTGTGGATAAAGCTTCTGAATATGGTTTGAGCATGGTTGATTTTTCGTATGGAGCAGGTGGAGTAGGAGGTTATTTCTTTTCTGTAAGTGGAGGAGAAGTGAAGGAACCAGGAAAACGGGTAATTTCTGCTTTAGAGGATGGGAAATGGGCAAAAGCAAAATCTCCCTCTCTTCCATCTATAGAAAGTGCTATTGCAGATGGATTAGATTTAGCCGTGGCAAACATGGTGTCTTTTTATAAAGACAATATCACTAAATATCACACCATTAATCAAGTATCCAATTATTTGTACACTTTAGGCTTGTTGTCAAAAGTATCGGAGAGTCTACAGGATTTTAAAACAGAAAATGAACTGGTTCTAATATCTGACTTTCCTGTTTTTCTCAATGAGATTATCAATGATAGTGATTCACCTTTTGTTTATGAAAAAATTGGAAATCGCTACAGCCATTATTTGATCGATGAATTTCAAGATACGAGTGGTTTGCAGTGGAATAATTTCAAACCTTTGATTCAAGACAGTATCAGTGAAGGAAATTTCAATATGGTAGTTGGAGACATAAAACAATCTATCTACCGATGGAGAGGAGGGAATTGGAAAATTCTTTTGGATCAAATCAAAGCAGATATTGGAGAACAATACTGCAATGAAGATTCATTGATAACCAACCGAAGAAGTAAGCAGAACGTTGTTGAATTCAATAATAGTTTTTTCTCAAAGGCCCCGCTGATTTTAGAAAAACACTGGAACGCAAGATTTGGAAATGGTAAGGAAGAGTTAAAAATAAAAAAGGCTTACCAAGATGTTGCACAACATGCTTATGATCAGTCAAATGAAGGGATGATTGACATTCTTTTTATTGACAAAAAGGAAGTAGATGACTTGGAGCATGAAGTAAATAGCCGCTTGATACAAAATATCCAAAAGCTTCAAGATCATAATTATCGTTTAAGTGACATCACGATTCTTGTTAGAACAAATGACGAAGGAAGAAGAATTTCTAATGCTTTGATGGACTATCAGAAGTCCAGTAAAAGTGACAAATACAATTATGATGTAATCTCAAACGAATCCTTATTTATTAGAAAAAATTCTGCTGTCAATATCATTATTCAGTCCATTCAATTAGGAACTGATATGAATGAATCCCTTTTTAAAGAGCAATTAATATATGCCTATGAACATTACTACATCGGATCGGAAAACGCTAAGGAAATAGTTTTAGAATTCTTTGAAATCTTAGAGTCAATTCCAAATCATTCTTTATCAAGTATAATAGATATAGCGGTAGAACATTTTAACCTATATGGTAGAAAGAAGGACTTGTCCTATTTAGTGACATTTCATGATACGATTCAAGAGTATTTAAAATATGAAGTAGATAGTCCTTCTCAATTCTTAATTTGGTGGGAAGATAAAAAGAACCGCTCCATACAATTGTCTGGTGAACAGAATGCCATGAAATTGATGACCATTCATAAGTCTAAAGGTTTGCAATTTAAAGCGGTATTAATTCCTTTTTGTAGTTGGTCTATGGATCATAAAGGTGGCTTTCGAGAGCAAATGTTGTGGTGCGATACATCAACTTCTGATTACCTTGGTAAACTTCCGTTCTTACCCTTGAAATATTCTTCAGCTTTAAATGAGACCATTTTTGCATCTGATTATATGAGCGAGAAAGGAGATGCCTATTTAGATAATCTCAACCTACTCTATGTTGCCTTGACACGTGCGGAAGAAGTTTTATTTATCACAAGTGATTTCATTCCAAAGAATCAGCCTGGCGTAGATTCTGTGGCTGACCTCCTTTTAGAATTTTCCAAACAGGAGGATATGATGATTGTTGATATTCATGAAGGTGCCACTAATATGATTAGTGGAAATCTTCCATCTCATACTGAATATCCAGTTGAAGAAAAAATTGGAATTGAGATTGAAGCCAAAAAGGATTTTAGTATAAATCATCAGCATCTAAAATTTAAAAGTGACCAACATATTCTACAAGAAGAGCAGCAAAGATCGATAGACTATGGGGAAATTGTTCATTGGGTGTTTTCGAAGATAGAAGTGAAAAATGATTTTAAACGAGCTTTGAATCAAGCAGTTTCTAAATTCTCCTTGAGTAATGAGGAGTTGGTTGAAATTAAATCCCTGTTAAGGAAGGTATGGGATCTTCCTGAAGTAGCCAATTGGTTTTCAGGTGCATGGCAAGTCAAAAATGAATCATCAATATTGCTAGAAAATGGAAGGGTGAAAAGACCTGATAGAGTTGTATTTGACAATGATACTACACTAGTGATAGATTATAAAACTGGAAAAGAGTTGTCTACTCATAAAACACAAGTGGCAGATTACAAAAGGTTGCTTGAGCAAATGGGATTTATGAAAGTGAAAGGGTATTTGCTTTACCTAAACTCTTTCCAAGTCGTAGAGGTTTAAAAAACTTGTTTGGGCATAAAAAAAGCTATCTCATAATGAGACAGCTATTTATTCATACACCAATTAATTCTTTTTAATAGCTGGTCAGCTGTTGAAAAGTTCTTGTGGTAACTGATTTTAAATCTACGCAAAGATTAAAAACAACATCACTGATGCTGCCTTTAGAGCAATTGCAGAAAATAAAATTGATTTCTTTAATCCGTTCATCATTAAGTATTTTAGTTTAAATGACAGTACAAAGATGTCGGTTAATTGAATTAAAAATATGAGTGAATTTACCTATTTCTGAAAATAGGTAATTCTCTTAATTTGCACTTTTCCATGATTTATGAGTATTAAAACCCTTTAAATAGTACTATTACAAGAATTCTTCGTGGCGTCTATGGAAAGAGTATTGAAGAAAATGTGTACATAATTGCATTATTCGGCGTATTTGAATGATTTTTATATTTTTTAGTACTATTTAAATAATACTAGGATAGTAAGAAAAAATATAATTATTCTCATGACAATTTGTTAATGTACTCCTCGATAAATTCATCAATTCTTTTCCTTCGATATTGCATGACCCACCTAGGGTGAGGGAGTGCTGTTATTTTCTTGAAAAAACCATTTTTATCATTTATATAAGTAAGAAATTTCATATTGTCTCCTTGTCCAATACTATATGCTTCAGAAATATCGATGTTGAAACTTAATTGCTGTTTGATAAGGTCAACAGCATAGTTTTCAAATATCATCTTCCAATTTGGTATGTCATAGTAGTTGAGGTTTTTCCCATTTTGGACAAAACCTAATGGTGAGATTGCAGAAAGAATGAACCGCTGAAAAAACACAGATGCCCCACCTTGCGCATCAATCATTTGATGAATGAAATCAGAGCTTAGTTCAGTCCTTTTGGGTAATTCATTTTGAATGCCACATTGATTCTCTAAAGCTATAGGATCCGTAAAAGGCACACCGGTAACTCCACAACCAAATCGACCAGGGTTGATGCCAAATAGGAGTTTACGAGGTGATTCGTCCGAATAGAATTTCTGGTAAAAATCAAAAGTTAATTTCCAACTTTCAGCGTTTTGATATGGATTAAGTACGCCGACTGAATCAGGAAGATTTTGTGGAGGGCTTAGGGATTGATAAAATGATAAAATCTTATCTGCGATCAATTTTTCAGTTTCTTCTATTGAGTTCGTCTCGAATTTTCGCGGCTTTTTCATAATCCTCATTTTTCAAGGATTCATCAAGCATGGAAGTAAGCTTTTCGTAAGGTTGGTCTTTCAGACTGTCAGGGTTTTCGGAACTTGTGCCTTCATCGGAAGATACTGCAATCGTATCTATTTCTTCTTCAAATTCATCTGTTACTACAATTCCAGCTTCTTCCATAACAGCTATGTTTGTATAAATATCAGCATCAAATCTGATCCCAATTGCAATGGCATCAGAAGGCCTAGAATCAATTTCAATTACTTTGCCTTCATCATTGTTACAAATGATTTTTGCAAAAAATACACCTTCTTTTAAATCAGAAATATAAATCTCACTTACATGGATATTGAAATTGCCGGCAAAAGATTTGAATAGATCATGGGTCATCGGACGATTGGGTGCAATCTTCTCAATTTCTATGGCAATAGCCTGTGCTTCAAACATTCCAATAATAATAGGCAACCTGCGGTTTCCTTTGTTTTCTCCTAATACTAAGGCAAATGAACCCGATTGAGCATGACTTGATGAAAGCCCTATTATTTCTAATTTAATTTTTTCCAATCTCCAATTTCAATTTACTGCTTTGATTGCTTCCGTTAATTTTGGAATTACCTCGAAAGCATCTCCAACTATTCCATAATCCGCTGCTTTAAAAAAGGGTGCTTCTGGATCCTTATTAATGACAACAATGTACTTCGAAGAATTCACGCCAGCCAGGTGCTGAATGGCTCCGGAAATTCCGACCGCAATATACAATGAAGGAGCAACTTTTATACCTGTTTGACCAACATGTTCGTGGTGAGGCCGCCAATCCATGTCAGACACAGGTTTACTGCAGCCAGTGGCAGCGCCCAATGACTTAGCGAGATCCTCTATCATACCCCAATTTTCAGGCCCTTTAAGACCTCTTCCTCCTGAAACAACGATATCTGCTTCAGGTAAAAGTACGTCACCCTCAGCTTTTTCTTGAGACAGAATTTTAACACTAAAATCAGCAGGGTTTTCTGCAACAGTAAATGATTCAACTTTGGCTGGTTGCCCATCATTTTTAATTGACACAGCATTTTTTTTAATGCTAATCACTTTGTTGTTTTCAGTTAATTCTAAATTCGAGAATGCTTTACCCGTATAAATGCTTGTTTTAGCATTGAAGCTTCCATCCATTTGAGGCAATTGAGTGACATTGGCAGCCAATGATGCTTGGGTTTTAATGGCAACTCTAGCAGAAATTGGGTCTCCAAGTGATGATTTTGCGAGCACCAATATATTCGCTTTGAGACTTTCCATTGCTTGAGCAATCGCAGTGGAATAGGCTTGAATATTACCTTCATTATACTTACTATCCTCAATATGCAAGACTTTAGAAGCTCCTGCGTTTCCTGCTTTTTCTAAGTTTTGTGAATTAGTCTCACCAAAAGCAATAGCATTCACTTCATCGCCCATTGCATGGGCGAAACTTAGGGCTTCCAATGATGAATTCTTTATTTCTCCTTCTGCTAACTCTATAAAAACTAATATGGACATAATGTTGTGTTCAATGTTTAAAAATCTTTTTCAAAAATGTTGATTGCTAGGGTTAAATTACCTTAGCTTCATTCTTCAATAGGTCAACTAGTTCAGAAACATTATCAGCATCGACCATTTTAATGGCACCTTTCGTAGGAGGGAGTTCGTATTTACTCAAAGTGCTTCGTACCGTGTTGTCCATTGGTTCTATTACCTGAAGTGGTTTAGATCTGGCACTCATGATGCCTCTCATGTTTGGGATTTTCCATTCAGCAATTGGTTCCTGGCATCCAAGTACCAAGGGTAAATCAGCTTCTAATTTTTCCTTGCCTCCTTCGATTTCTCGTGTCATTTTAGCAGTATTGCCTTCTATGTCCAATGTCATTATAGGTGAAAGAGAAGGGATGCCTAAAATTTCACCTACCATGCTATGTACTACACCACTGTTGAAATCTAAAGATTCACGACCCATAAGAATTAAGTCATAATCACCTTCCTTTGCAGCATGAGCAATCTGATTAGCAACAAAAAAAGAGTCTTTTGGAGAAGCATTAATTCGAATGGCATCATCTGCGCCGATAGCCAAAGCTTTCCTGATTGTTGGTTCTGTTTCAGCTTCGCCTACATTTAATGCGGTGATGGTTCCATTGGTTTGTTCCTTTAACTCAACAGCTCTCGCTAAAGCATAATCATCATAAGGTCCTATGATATACTGGACACCATTTTGATCAAATTTTGTGTCATTATCAGTGAAAGCAATTTTAGATGTGGTGTCAGGAACATGGGTGATACAGACTAATATTTTCATTCTAAAAGGGGTTTGCAGTTTATGAGTTCAAACTAACGAAATACCTTGGCAAAAGCCATAATAAAAGAATGGAATTTACATAAATAGGAATAAAATTATCTGAAAAGTAAACATGTTAACAACGAGAGATGTAACAACTATTTTGTTAAACTTCCTGAATGAAAAACTAAGCGATTATTGATTTTTTGAACTGGACGATTATCTTCCTTGATGATCTTGTGAATTGATTCAATTTGTTCATTTGTAGCTTCAACAACTTCTTCCATAATGATCCAATGTACACCTTCCGTGCATGGAGGGGTTGTAAAAGATCCGTTGTAATAGTAAAACCGATCTAAATGTTTTGGGAAAGTTTCAATTGGATCTGCTTTTTCGTTAGTTCTTATTTCCTCATTATAATGCGTCGGTAAACTCTTCATGAAATGAGTTAAGAAATGATTTTCATTTTGACCTTCCTTGACCAAAACTGCGACCACTGCATATATTCCCTCTGGACTTTGATGTACAAAATGTATTTCCATAGGAAACTCATTATCATCCACATGATGTTCGGAAGGTGTATGGAAATGAAATTGCAATAACGAGTAATTCTTATTGTTAAACTCAAGTGCCTTGGGCTCTACAATTTTTTCAATTAGCGTGTGACCATTATTGATTAAATCGACAAAAAATGGGTGATAATGAAACTTCAGATGCAAAGTAGCATCATTGGACTCTTTTGTATTGATGTTGATTGGCGACTGATAAATGCCATTGCAGTCCGCATAGCCAGGGTCAATCTCGGACCAGTGCGTAGGTCCATATTCTCCAGAATAGGACCATTCATGATGAATACCGTTTTTATCGTAGACCGCTTGGTCGGTTTGACCAAAAACTGAAAATGAAAGAGTAGTAATTAGAATTAAGATAATTGCTTTCATACTTCGATATTTTACAATACAAAAATCGGTTTATGTTATGAATAAAAAAATGACGTATGACAGGATTTGAAGATTTCTTAATCTTTGTTTGAAATGCAAATTCCAATTATAGCTTATAGATATTCTGATTTAATTATTCATTTATGTGATCTTTACAAAAACCATTAAATAATGAATAGAAAGACCAAGGATATTTTAAAACAGTTTATTCTATATAGCATTATATGGTCATTAGCATTCTTTCTTCTGGTGATTCTAAGGACATACGGTGTATTGGAAGGACTTATTGATGGTTATATAAGGGATTCCAGAATTACTAATTACGGACTTGTAACCTTGATTTTTTCTATGGGCATGTTCTCAGGGTTCTCTACTGTTCTGAGCGACCTATTATTAGGGAGAACTATTGAAAGGAATAAGCCTTATGGTAAGGTTCTATTATTAAAAGCTGGGTTTTATTTGATGTCAATTTTAGTCATGTTGGGATGCATGCATTTCATATTTTTTATTCCAGGCATATATGATGGGCACGTTCCAAGTCTCTTGGAATTGTATATTTCTCGACCTGCTCAGGTAGTAGCATTGTATACTGTTCTCGTTACAATTACAATCAATTTTGTTCGGTTAGTGGATGATAAATTTGGCCCTGGTAATTTGATCAAAATGTTGTTTGGTTATTATCATCAACCAAAAGAAGTTAAAAGAATCATTATGTTCCTCGATTTAAAGTCCTCTACAACTGCTGCAGAAAAAATTGGAGATCTTCAGTACAGCAAAATGATCCAAGAATGCTTTCGAGATATTACAGAAAGCGTTAGGATCTTCGAAGCAGATATTTATCAATATGTGGGTGATGAAGTAATCTTAATATGGAAAATGGAAAATGGCTTAGATAATCAAAATTGCATCCGAATGTATTTTCATTTCCGAGATACACTGAAGATGAAAGAAAATTTTTATTCAAATAAATTTGGTTGGATTCCTGAGTTTAAAGCTGGTATACATTTTGGGAATGTTGTGGCAACAGAAGTGGGTTTTATTAAAAGAGAAATTGCCTATCACGGAGATGTTTTGAATACCACTTCAAGGATTCAAGATAAATGCAATGAATTAGGTCAAAAGCTGTTGATTTCTAAAGAACTAGGATCTAAATTCTCTGAATCACTTACAAATAAATTTGAGATAAGAGATTTTGATAGTATTGATTTAAAAGGAAAAAATGCTAATCTTGATATCATCGGAATACAGATGAAGAATAGCCAATCATAAAATTAGTTTTGAAAACTTGGACTTTTTTGTCCTTTAGTCTCAATGATTGTACAGATGTTCCCAACAGTTAGTAGAAGCTTTTGATCACTTCGATGAACGTTTGAGACGACCTATACAATTCAGTTATGCTTTTTATTCTGGAATGATCACTTGGTCATCAAATAGACTTTGAACGATAATTTTTGCGTAATTGTCAATTTCAATATCAATGTGATTAATCGCATCATTCTCCATTTTATAATGTGAGATCCAAATGAGTCCACGACCTTCAAAATTGCTGTTGTCTTGAAGGAAATAGAAGTTTGATTCTATAACGGCATAATTCTTCTGAATATTATTTTGTAAATGATCGTAGCGAGGAGTGAAGTACATTTCATACCTATAGATATCATTTTTGTGTCTGGAAATATGACCAATAGAATCTTCCGGTAATTCCTCTTCACTGGTTTCTAAAACCTTGGTTGAAAGAACTCCATCAAATCCCTGACGAAAAAGCTCCCTTTTGATTGAGTCACTTCCCATATCTACTATATCATCTACCGTACCAAGAATCTGATAACCTGCTTCTGCTTCAATGCCTTTTTTTTTGAAATATTTCACGGCATCTTTCTCAAAGTCTTTTCTGTTTTTATCACTTTCAACTAATCCGAAAACTGCAATTTTTTTAAAACTAACATCTTCAAAATCTGGATTTTCCCAGACTGAATCCAAATATGCTTTTTCAGTTTTACAACCTATGACAAATAGTGAAATAAATATAATTGGTAGGTGATACCTCTTCATTTGGAATGTATTTTAGAGCAATTTATGTCAATCTTGTCTATTTCTTGACAAATCTTTTTATTGAAATAGTTTCGTTTTAACTAACTTCGGACCGATCAGCTAATTTTGACATTTATTATCAAAATTCACCCTTGCATGAAAGTATTTTTATCATGTTTCTTAGTGGCAATTGTAACATATGGTTGCACATCTAATGAACCAAAACAATTGCCACCGCCGAAACTTCCTGTGGTTAAAGTAGTGAAGAAAAATGTACCGCTTCATCAGCAATTTGTAGGACAAGTCTATGGATTGAAAGATATTCCGATCCGGGCACGTGTTGAGGGGTTTCTTCAAGGCATTCATTTTACAGAAGGGATTAGAGTGAAAAAAGGTGCTTATTTGTACTCAATAGATCCTGAACCTTTCAAAGCTCAGTTAGCAAGTCAACAGGCGATGCTTGCGGAATCTCGAACTATGTTAGCCAATGCGGAAAATCAATTAGAAAGGGTTAAACCGTTGGCTGAGATTAATGCGGTAAGTCAGAGTGACTTAGATTACGCACAAGCCAATAGAGATGCAGCCTCAGCATCGGTAAGTGCTGCAAAAGGAAGTGTTAGAATGGCAGAAATTAATCTGAGTTACTGTAGAATCTATTCACCCATTACTGGTTTTATCGGAAAAACTAATGCAAGAGTGGGTGAATTTGTGGGAAGAGATCCTAATCCTGTTATATTAAATACCATATCTAGAATAGATACTATTAGAGTTCAGTTTTTCTTAACCGAGTCAGAGTATTTGATGGTGGCAAGGTATATCAGAGCAAAAAGAAAGCTTGCCGAAACGAATAAGAAAGCGGTTGTTAAAAGAGAGGAAGATAATTTATCCCTCATACTTTCTGATGGATCAGAACATGATTATAAGGGATCGGTTGATTTTATTAATCGAGAAGTTGACGCAACTACCGGTGCAATTTTGGTTCAGGCTTCTTTTCCAAATCCTGATCTAATCATTAGACCAGGTCAATTTGCAAGAGTTCAAGTGGAGATGGACGTTAAGGAAGACGCAATTTTAATTCCTCAAAGGTGTGTGACAGAATTGCAAGGCCAGTTTTCAGTTTTTGTGGTTGGAGACAGTAGTAAGGTTGAGACGCGCCAAGTGAAAGTAGGACAGAAAATCGATGACATGTGGTTGATCAATGAAGGGCTGGAGAGTGGTGAAACGGTAGTTCTTGAAGGAGTTCAAAAAGTTCGGTCTGGAATTGTGATCGTCCCTGAAATGACAGAATTCAAAAGTGTTTCTTCTTCTCTTTAATCTCTGATCATGGCTGAAAATAAAGGAAACTTTTTTGTACATAGACCAATAGTGGCAATGGTCATTGCCATTATCATTGTCATAGTAGGGGCAGTATCTGTCATTGATTTACCTATTGAGCAGTATCCAAATCTTACACCACCAATTGTTCAAGTTCGAGCGAATTATACTGGTGCCAATGCAATCAGTGTTGAAGAATCAGTAGCAACACCGCTGGAACAACAGATCAATGGTGTAGACAACATGATTTACATGAAGTCTACTAATGCTAATGATGGATCGATGGTCATAGATATATCCTTTGATGTAGGAACAGATCCAGATATGAATACTGTTTTGGCGCAGAATAGGGTGTCAGCGGCAACTGCGAAATTGCCAGAATCTGTAAAGAAACTGGGTGTTACCACGGAGAAGTCATTACCAAATATTTTGATGTTGATTACTTTAACTTCTGATGGTAGATATGATCAGGATTTTTTGGGAAACTATGCATTGATCAACATTAAAGATCAATTGGCAAGAATTAAAGGTATTGGACGTGTTAATGTTTTAGGCGCTTCTGATTATTCAATGCGAATTTGGATTAAACCTGATCGACTTTCACAATTAGGATTGACAGTTCCTGAAATATTAAACGCGATTAATCAACAAAACATAATTGTCCCAGGAGGAAAGTTTGGTGCTGAACCAGCTCCGCCAGGAACGGAGTTCACTTATACCGTTAGACTTCCTGAAAGATTCAACTCTCCTAAAGCATTTGAGGACATTATTGTTCGGACTAAAGACGATGGTTCACAAGTAAAATTAGGAGACATAGCAAGTATTAACTTAGGGGTAGAAACTTATAATGCTTATACAAGATTGAATGGTGAAACTTGTTCATTAATTGCATTATACCAGGCTCCAGGCTCCAATGCTGTAGAATTAGCATCCAATGTCATCAGCGAAATGGAAAGATTAAAAATGAATTTTCCGGAAAGTTTCAAATATGACATTTCACTTGATTCTACAGCTCCTATTACGGCAGGCATTAGAGATATCATAGTGACCCTTATTGTAGCCTTGATATTAGTTGTACTGGTAGTATTCATCTTCATTCAAGATTGGCGTGCAACTTTGATTCCTACCTTAGCAATTCCTGTTTCACTGATTGGTGCCTTTATGTTTTTTCCAGCCTTAGGGTTTACAATTAATGTATTGTCCCTTCTTGGACTGGTATTGGCAATTGGAATTGTGGTTGATGATGCGATTGTGGTTGTGGAAGCTGTACAAGTGAATATTGCCAAAGGAATGAAAACCAAAGCAGCAACGTTGGATGCTATGAGTAAGGTAACTGCTCCAGTTATTGCTACAACTCTAGTATTGATTGCTGTTTTTATACCAGTCGCTGGTATGGCAGGGATTACTGGTTTGCTTTATCAACAATTTGCTATTACGATTGTTGTTTCTGTTATTGTTTCTTCGGTAAATGCCTTGACGTTAAGTCCCGCATTGTGTTCTATTTTATTAAAAGAGCCGGAAAAGTATGGTGGACCATTGGGTTGGTTTTTTGATAAATTCAATAAGGGAATGGACAAAAGCACGGATGCTTATATGTCTTTCACTAATGTGGTGACTAGAAAACTAAAAAGAAGTGCGATATTTATTTTGCTGACTGCTGTTGCAGCAGGGATATTTGGAAAGTTGGTGCCAGGTGGTTTTATCCCAGAAGAAGATATGGGGTACTTCTTTGTCAATATGCAACTTCCAAATGCATCATCTTTACAAAGGTCAGATGCTATTGCCAAAGAAATTGAGCAAATAGTAATGGAGATTCCTGAAGTGAAATTCGTTTCAAATGCAACAGGTTTTTCTTTACTTTCTGGAGCCATGTCTTCAAATAACGGTTTCATGTTTGTAACGCTGAATGACTGGGGTGATAGAGAAAAAACAGCAAAAGAGGTTGTTGATGAAGTTAACAAAAGATTGTATTTCAAAATAAAGGGAGCTCAGGCTTTTGCCTTTGGACCCCCAGCTATTCCGGGATTAGGAAATGGATCGGGATTTAGTATTATGATGCAGGATCAGGGAGGAAATGACCCTAATTATCTTGCACAGAATACAATGAAATTTATTCAGGAAGCTAACCAAAGACCAGAGATTGGAAGAGCTTTTACCACTTTTCAAGCGAGCGTCCCGCAGCGATACATGGATATCGATAAAGAGAAAGCTTTGAAGCTTGGAGTGAATTTGAATGACCTTTATACGACGGTTGGGGCCTTTATGGGAGGAGCCTATGTCAATGACTTCACTCGTTTTGGAAGATTGTACAAAACCTATATTCAGGCAGAGCCAGAATATCGAGTTGATGAAAAACAGATTGGAAATTTCTTCATTAAAAATAAAGAGGGTAGTATGGTTCCTTTGGCAACTTTAGCAACCATTCGACCCATATCTGGCCCAGACTATTCCAACCGTTTTAATCTTTACCGTTCTGTTGAAGTAACAGGTTCTCCCGCATCAGGTTTTACGTCGGCTCAAGCGATGACCGCTTTAGAAGAGGTTGCTGCTAAAATTCTACCCTCTGATATGACATTTTCATGGAATGCTATGTCTTTTCAAGAGAAAAAGGCGTCAGGATCACTTGGTATGATTCTAACGTTTTCACTGGTATTTGTATTTCTGATATTATCAGCACAATATGAAAGTTGGTCTTTACCTCTAAGTATTTTATTAGGTACTCCATTTGCGATACTAGGAGCTATGCTAGCATTGTGGGTTTCAAGATTAGTTAGTCCTACATTTGAAAATAACATTTTCGCGCAAGTATCATTTGTTATGCTCATTGGTATGGCCGCTAAGAATGCTATTTTGATCGTCGAATTTGCTAATGATGAATTTAAAAAAGGTATATCATTGTTTGATGCAGCGATTATGGCTGCAAGGTCTCGCTTCAGACCAATTTTAATGACTGCATTTTCATTCATTCTTGGCGTATTTCCTTTGGTGGTTGCAAGTGGTTCTGGTGCAGAGGCGAGAAAAGTTATGGGGATGGCACTATTAGGTGGGATGGGTTTGGCTACTTTTTTAGGTGTTTTTCTGTACCCAATGCTTTTCGTTTTTATTGGAAAAATCTTCAAGTACGAAGAAAAAAGAGATTTGAGAAATGTGGATTAATACTGGAAGACATATGAAACTAACGGTGCTATTCACAGGATTGACATTGATTATTGTGTCGTGTAAAATGGGGCCAGCTTATAAAGCTCCTGAAGTAGAGACTCCTCAGCTATATGAACATGCTGTGAATAAAACTGATTCAATTGGTGAAATTAAATGGTGGGAGCTCTTTAATGATCCATTACTTGATACTTTAATTATCACTGCATTAGAGAATAATCGTGATGCTAGAATTGCATTGAATAATGTTTTGCAAGCTGAGCAACTTTATAATATCCAAAAAGCTGAATTATTACCTGATTTCAATGTACAAGCAAACCTGAGTTATGGGAATTCACAAGGATTTGTGCTACCAGGTGCAGAAGCTGATGGGAATTATTCAGCTGGTGCTGCCGTAAGTTGGGAAATAGATTTGTGGGGTAAAATTCGGCGAATGAATGAAGCTCAATTGGCAGAGTATATGGCAACCAAATATGGATTGGCTAATGTCAGGTTGGCTCTGGTTTCGCAAGTGGCGACATTGTATTTTCAGCTGAGGGAATATGAGACAAGTATTGATATTTCGCGTAGGTCAGTTGCACTTCGAGATAGTTCCGTGAATTTGATTCGTGCGAGATATGAGCAAGGTCTGGTGGCAGAAATTGATTTAAACCAAGCCCAGATTCAACAAGCTATTGCTGCTTCCGCAGTTCCATTTTATGAACGAGCAGCAGCGCAAACAAGTCATGCTTTGAGCGTTTTGGTTGGAATTAATCCGACTAAAATTGAGTTGGATATGAAACTCGACGATATGGCTGTAAGTCCTGAAATACCTCCAGGATTGCCTTCTGAATTGTTACTACGTAGACCAGACTTACTCCAAGCTTCAGAACTTATTAAAGCTCAAAATGCTAGAATTGGCGTGGCTCAAGCAGCACGATTTCCTGCATTGTCAATCACAGGCTTGGCTGGGGTAAGTAATGAACTAGGAACCTTTAATTCCACTGCTTTCGCTTGGAACGCTAGTGCTGGTTTATTTGGTCCTTTGTTTCACTGGGGTAAGAACAAGCGTCGAGTTGAAGTTGAAAAAATAAGAACCGAGTCTGCTTATATGACTTATGAAAATGCTGTTTTGAATGCCTTTCGTGAAGTAGAAGATGCATTGGTTTCAATTGAAACCTATGATCGTGAAGTGCAAGCAAGAACTAATCACGTTTCTGCAGCAACTAAAGCACAATACTTGAGTGGTGAAAGGTATGATAAAGGCGTTACTAGTTATTTAGAGTATCTAGAGTCCCAACGACAAGCTTTTGAAGCTGAATTGAATTTAACCAGCGTCCAGGCAGGGTTGTTAACTTCCTACGTGCAATTATATAAAGCTCTTGGAGGTGGATGGCTCACTCAATCGGAAATGGACTCAGCAAAAGAAACAAACCCCTAGTAAGTAAGAAATATGAAAAACCTATCTATATTAATATTCAGTTTAATAATTGCAATTCAAGGACAGTCACAAAGCTTGGCTGAACATTACAGTAACCTTTCTAAATCCGTCGTAAAAATCATCGTTGAAGGACAAGAAATTGAAAAATCAACCATGCAAAAGGTGACGAGTCAAGGATTGGGGTCTGGAGTGCTTATAAGTGAAGAAGGACTGATAGTTACTGCTTCACATGTCATACAAACTGCGAATTCAGTCAAAGTTCAATTCATTGATGGAGAAGTTATCCCTGCAAAAGTAATCTCATCGGCACCTTTTGCTGATGTGGCAACTATTCAACTATCATGGAAACCAAAAGACAAAGTGGTAGCTAAGTTGGGTAATTCAGATGAAACGAAAATAGGTGATCAAATATTTATGATAGGAGCACCTTATGGACTAGAATTCAGCTTATCTGTAGGGTATATTAGTGGGAGACATAAAAAAAAGCGCTTCGCCCATGGAGAACAATGGATGGAGTTTTTCCAAACTGATGCTGCAATAAACCAAGGTAATTCAGGTGGACCAATGTTCAATATGAAAGGAGAAATTGTTGGTATAGCGAGTTACATATTGTCTGAATCTGGGGGATTTCAGGGACTAGGGTTTGCCGCTACTTCGAATGTTTGCAAGGAATTGTTATTAGATGAAAGAAATGCTTGGAGTGGAATTGAAGGAGTATTTATAACTGGTGAATTGGCAAATGCATTGAATGTTTCACAAGGAGCAGGATTGTTGATTCAAAAGGTCGCCATGCTTTCTCCATTTGGAATTGTTGGAATCCAAGGTGGAACAATACCTGTTGACATTTTAGGAGAAACAATTTTAATAGGAGGTGATGTGATTATTGCAGTCAATAAGACACCCTTGACAGATGAAATTAATTTCGAAAAGATCAGAATTGAATTGGAAGAACTAGAACCAGGGGATACATATTCAGTTACTGTTTTACGAGATGGAAGAAAAGAAAAAATTAAAGCAACCGCTGAATAGCTTACTTGATTGATTGATACTTAATTCACACAATGTACTGCCATCGAAGCTATAATCATATTGGTCGAATAATATGAATAATTCGTCCTATAAATGAAACTCGCTCATCATTTCGACTTAATTTACGCCCTAATAAATAGCTAAATGGGAAGAATAAAAATGGTGCTTTACTCATCAGTAGTAATACTGCTTATGAGTCAATGCAATCTGCAGGATCTGGAAGTAGATAAAATAGCTCCTTTGGAGCTGTCTCCACTATTGGCAGTAAGAGTTGGTGAAAAAACAGTCTCTGTCAGCGAATTGATTGATGAAATTCAGAGTGATGAGATTGAAATCTTGACAGATGATGAGCTTTTGATCCATTTTGTGTTGAAGCAAGAAATTGATTTCGGCGAAACACAGGATGTAATATCTATCATGTCAGTTACCAATTCTGAAGAATTACAATTACCAATTGACACCCCTCCTTTACCTTTTGAACAAGAGGTTCCTTTTGAAAAGACTTTTGAATTTGAATTTGCAGGTGAAGGGAATGAAAGAATTGATTCAGTTTTTTTTAAAGGTGGAAGATTAGAATATGAAATGGTTTCAGAATTTGCTGCTTCTGTAGACTATAGTTGGACCATTATTAATACGAAAGAAATCTCAACGAACCTTGATATTTCTCAATCTGCATTTTTGGAATATAATGGTACTCAAATTTCAGATAGCTATTCTCGATCTCTCGTAGGTTTGAAATCAATAATTGAAAGAATTGGAGATTTAAATTTGTTTCAAGTCGATCTAAGTGGAAATTTAATAGTTCCTGCAGGCCAGGGTATATCATCTTCTCAAAAATTTCAATTTGATTTGACTTATCAGGATCCAGAATTCAGAGCTATTTATGGATATTTTAGTCAACAAGAATTGGCCATTGATGAGACGGAATTTGAATTAGGAGCTTTTGATGAATATGCTAGTGATGGGCTTTATTTTGCTGATCCAAGCATTACATTAGAAATTACTAATTCTTTTGGAATTGATATATTATTAGATTTTGATGGAATACGTGGAGAAAATGGAGGTAAACCTGGTACAACTTTAATTACAAATATACCAGAGGTTGACAGGATGATCAAATCCCCTTCGTTAATAGATAGCGAAGAGACCACAACTATCGTCATTGATAATGACGTGAGTAACCTTGGAGAACTTTTAAGTTCCTTTCCTGAAAAAGTGATTTTTAATGTCTCTGCTGAGATGAATCCAGATATTTCATCGTTAGAATCTAATTTTATAGCTGATAATAGTGCCATAAAGATTGCTGCAACGGTTGACATTCCACTTCAAGTAAGATTGGAAGAATTTGAAGTGGAATTTGAAATTGATTCCGTTAGGTTGGATGATTTGGAAGGAATGAATTCATTAGCCATACAAATAATTGCAACCAACGAGATTCCTTTTACAGGTAGTATTTCTTTAGCCTTTGATGATGTTGTTACGGAGAACAGTTTTTTAATAGAGTCCCCAGAAGTAACTGCAAATGGAAGAGTACTTGAACCTAAAGTGACAACTTCTACTGTAAGTTTAGTTGACACTGAAATTGATGCGCTTCTTACTGCATCTAAAATTGTTGCAACGGTGAATATTTCTACTTTTAATGCCGATCAAGATGAAAGTATCAAAATATTTTCAGATTATGAATTGAAACTTGCAATTGGAATACTAGGGGAGGTAGTGGTTGAATTATGAAAAAAATATTGGTATTCTTATTTGCAATAGGATGGTCGTTTTCATCGGTAGGACAAAAAGATTTAAGTTTTTATCATTTTGGTGCTTCAACACCTCAATCAAGTTCTTTTAATCCTTCATATTTCCCTGATGCTAGGTTTTATCTTTCTTTACCTGTAATATCTGGAGTGAGTGTAGATGTAAATGCTGGCTTGAGTTATGATGACATATTTTCTGAAATTCCGAATACAGACTCCGTTAGGTTTGATATTAGGAAAGCTTTATCAAGTTTGACTGAAGGAGACAGAATTAGAAATGATGGTACTTTGTCCATTTTTCAACTAGGGTTTAGGGTTGGAAAAGGTACGGCAATATCATTATTTGCAAATGATAGATATAAAACTTCGGCATTTTACCCAACGAGTACTTTAGATTATTTAAGTAGCGGGAACGGAAGGTTTTTAGACGAAACTGTAGAAGAAGGATATTTAAGCGCCAGCGGCATCTACTATCGGGAAATGGGAATTGGAGTGGTACAAAAAATTAATATTTCTGAAACTAAGAAGCTAACAATTGGCGTTCGAGGGAAATATCTTCAAGGAATCTTTCAAGCACAAACAAATCCAAATGCCTCAGTATCATTTTTAACTGATAGTGAAGATTATAATCTCAGAATGACGTTTACGAATCCTGAAATTAGGACTGCAGGACTAGATAGAATTGAAGGCGACTCTATTGGCTATTTCTTAGAAAATGATAATGCCGGTTATGGGTTTGATGTAGGCTTAGAATTCGAATTATCTAAAAAACTTTCTATTGGTTTAGCAGTAAACGATATTGGAAGAATTACATGGACGCAAAACGTTCAAAACTATAGTCTAACTAACAATGTGGTTGATTTGCCAGATATTGATTTTGACGACTTTTCAAATGCCAGTACGTTTTTGGCGGATACATTGGAAGTCTTATTTAGTGATGAATTGGATTCTATTTCTTACAGCACACCGCTCAGTACACGGTCTTTAGCTTCTGTTAAGTATCGAATTTTACCAAAAGGAACTATTACGGCGACTGCATTTATGGAAAATGAATACCATGAAAAAATTCTAATATACGGGTTAGGTTATACGCATGAATTTGGAAAAATGTTAACGTTGTCAGCGAGTGGAACCTATAATGAACGCCATGGTTTTAATGTAGGCGGAGGCTTCATGGCTCGATTTGGGATTATGCAGCTATATATGAATGTTGATAGTTTTGGAGATGCTTTTGCTGTTCAAGACGCCGCTCAGGTGAAAAGTATGAACCTACGTTTTGGTATGAACTTTTTATTTGGTCGCGCAGAAAAGAAAGAAAAGAAACAAAAAGTCAAAAAAGTTAAGGAAGAAGTTAGTCCTTTTCCTGAGGAATACGACTTGGAGCATATTAAGGATATAGAAGAATAATCTAAATAAGAAAAGCCTCATCTCTGAGGCCTTAATCTTCTGTTTTCACTTTTATTTTGGTTGTAAAATTCAAGTGATCACGAATAGATGGATTAAAATTTTAATGAATTACTGAAGACTTCATAGAGAAACTAAACTCTTTCAATAATTCTTATAAAGAAAGATAATAATAATCTTTCTCAATAACAATTTATTCTGTTCAGATCATATTGATTCTGAGATTATTGAGTATCTATAATTTGGTTCTTAATGTCTTTTTTGTGCGGGCTATTCATTCTAATTCTAAAACAAAATTGAGGTATATTTGTAGGTCAATATACTGAGAATACTTAACGTAGTATCATGGATAACCCTTTATACACAGAAAATTCGGCGAAATTTAATGCTTGTTTAGAGCAACTGATGATCAAAATGGAAGAAGCTGATAACTCTTGTATTGAGATTACTAAAGACATTTCTAAAAAAGAATTCGCGGTAGTGATCTTTGTTGCAAAGAATGAAGAAGTGATCATGAAAGATATTGCTGACTACCTCGGAATACCAGTTAGCACAACTACAGGACTAATCGATAAATTAGAAGATAAAGGGTTTCTAAAGAGGGTCTACTCTAAAGAAGATCGTAGGTCGATCAAGATTGCATTGAGTAAATATGGTCAAAATGTACATAACCTATTGATGAGCACTTTGGGACATATGGGCGCAACAATGCTCAATGGTTTGACAAATAATGAGCAACAAACACTAATTTCCCTTCTACAAAAAGTAGCAGAAAATCTAAAAGATTATACCCCAATGCCGGCCTCAGAGTTAGTATGAGAATTAAATAGTACGAAAATCGTAATATATTGAAACCATAGTATTTGGTAATCGTATTAGTTTGCGTCTTTCATGATTAATTGATGTCATGATGCTGATAAACTAAAAACAAAACCAAATACCAATGACAAACAAACTTAAAGACCTCCAAAAAGGGAGTCAAAAATCCATCGTCAAATTTGCCCAATGGGTAATCAAGTTTCGATGGCCAGTAGTGATAGCAAGTATATCTCTTGTTATGATTTTGGGAAGTGGCGCCCGATATGTGGGATTCAATAGTGATTATCATGTATTCTTCAGTGATGATAATCCCCAAATGCTCGCGTTTGATGCCCTTCAAAACAAATACACAAAAGATGATAATGTTTTTATAGTCATCGAACCTAGAGATGGTAAGGTGTTTACTAAGGAGACATTGAAGGCCGTTGACAAGCTTACTACAGATTCTTGGCAAACACCTTATTCAACTAGAGTGGATGCTGTAACCAATTTTCAACATACTAAAGCATTGGAAGATGATTTATATGTTGATGATTTAATAGAGAACCCTTTACATTATTCTCCGGATAAAATTGAGGAAGTAAAGAATATAGCTATCGACGAAATTCTATTGCGGAACAGGCTTATCAGTGAGGATGGTTCGCTTACAGCGGTCAATATAACTGTTCAACTTCCAGGTGTAAACATGGAAGAAGGTTCTGAGATAATTTCACACGTGAGAGGATTGACAGAACAATTTGAAACAGAAAATCCAGAACTGAAAACGTATTTGTCAGGAATGATCATGCTTTCGGGAGCATTTCAAGAATCTGCGTTTAATGATATGGGAACTCTAGTTCCCTTGATGTTCTTAGTTGTTATACTGACCATACTACTTGCAACAAGAACTATTAGTGGAACATTTGCTACGCTTTTAGTAATTATAATGTCGATAGTTTCAGCCATGGGATTCGCTGGTTGGGCGGGTATTATGTTGACACCTCCATCATCAGCGGCCACAACTATAATAATGACGTTGGCGGTTGCTGATAGTATTCATTTGTTGATCACATTTATTCAGAATATGAAAAAGGGACTTGCAAAGAGAGAGGCTTTAGTGGAAAGCATCCGAGTCAATTTCATGCCTGTGTTCATCACAAGTTTGACTACAGTCATTGGATTTCTATCTATGAATTTTAGTGATTCACCTCCTTTTCATGATTTAGGAAATATAACTTCAGTAGGAATGTTGGCTGCTTTTACATTCTCGATAGTAACATTGCCTGCATTGATGGCAATTTTGCCTGTAAAAATAAAAGTCAAATCTAAAGCTGAGGTTGAAGAAGCTGATGGAAGTTTACTGAGCCGTTTAGCAAATTTCGTAATCGGAAATGATAAAAAAGTTCTGTGGGGTTCGGTTGCAGCGTCGGTGATTCTCACTTTGTTCATTGCTAAAAATGAATTTAACGAAGAGTTTATAAAATACTTTGACGACAGAGTTCAGTTTAGAACGGATACTGATTACATCTCCGAAAACTTAACTGGTATTTATACTTTAGAATTTTCATTAGGATCTGGTGAAGAAGGAGGAATCAATGATCCAGCATATTTGAAAAAGCTAGAAGAGTTTGAAAATTGGTTGGAAGGCCAACCTGAGATTGTTCATGTTAATGCTTTTTCCGAAATAGCTAGAAGAATTAATAAAAGCATGCATGGGGACAGTTCTCAATATTACAGAATTCCGGAAAGTAGGGAAGAGGCAGCACAATTCTTGTTGCTTTATGAAATGTCGTTACCCTTTGGATTGGATTTGAATAACCAAGTAAATGTTGATAAATCGGAAACAAGGCTGATAGCTACAACGACGAATTTGTCATCCGTAGAATTTATTGATATGGGAAAAAAAGCTGAAAATTGGTTGAAAGAGAATGCCCCTGAAACAATGTACTCAGATGCAACGAGTACCGCCACTATGTTTTCTCATTTGACCAAAAGGCAAGTGGATAGCATGATGACTGGAAGTATTGCTGCGTTAATTTTAATATCCATTATTCTGATGATCGTGCTTCGAAGTTTCAGGCACGGATTGATTAGTTTAATTCCAAATTTATTGCCTGTTGCAGTAGGTTTTGGGGTATGGGGAATTACTTCAGGTATAATCAATGTTGGGATATCCATTGTATTCGGTATGACTCTGGGTATTATCGTTGACGACACCGTACACTTTCTTTCAAAATATTTACGTGCGAGAAGAGAACTCGAAAAATCCAAAGAAGAGGCAGTTCGATTCGCATTCGATACTGTAGGAAAAGCGTTGGTAGTGACAACCATTGTGTTAATCGCTGGCTTTGCCATCTTAGCTCAATCGAGTTTTGGAATGAATTCTGGAATGGCTCAAATTACTGTAATCATCATATCTTTTGCACTAATTCTAGATTTCCTTTTACTACCTGCTTTACTCTTGAATATAGGTAGTGATAAAAAGGCTGTAATCAGTTCAAATAATAATGAACTCACAACAGCACTTGCCAATTAATAACAATCAATTTTTAATATAACATACAATGAAAATCAATCAAATAGCATTGGCATTGATAAGCTTTGCCTTGACACCAGGTGTCAATTATGCACAAAATACAAATGAAAGAGGACTTGAAATTGCAGAATCTGCTAGCAAAGCAGATGAAGGGTTTGCAAGTTCTAAAGTGAATTTGACCATGACTTTAACGAATCGACATGGTCAGAAAAGTGCACGAGAAATGTCAACAGAAACATTGGAATTGATAGAAGACGGTGACAAGTCATTGATCGTTTTTAATAGTCCAAGAGATGTGAAAGGGACTTCCACGTTGACTTATACACATAAAGAAGGTTCGGACGATCAGTGGCTTTTCTTGCCTTCAATTCAAAGGGTGAAAAGAATATCTTCTGATAATAAATCAGGACCATTTATGGGAAGTGAATTTGCCTATGAAGATTTATCTTCTCAGGAAGTGGAGAAATACACTTATCAGTACATTAAAGAAGAAGACATTTCAGGTGTGCCGACATTTTTGGTAGAAAGATATCCTGTGGATGAAAAATCAGGTTACACTAAACAAAGAGTTTGGTACAACAAGAATAATTATCGTTTAGAAAAAATCGAGTTCTATGACCGAAAAGATGCCTTGTTGAAAACACTAACCTATGATGATTATAGATTGTACAAGAATAAGCACTGGAGAGCTGGTAAATTTAATATGGTCAATCATCAGACTGGAAAGTCTACTTTATTAGAATTTCAAGATTATGATTTTGGAGTTGGACTTGATGAGACTCATTTCAGTCAAAATGGTCTCAAAAGGGCAGGTAGATAGCTATCATGTTAAGAAACATAGTTTGTTTTTTCTCCATACAGTGGGTCTTTATGCTCACTGTATGTTGTATGACACCAGCAACTGCTCAATCCCAATCTGAAAATATTTTTTCAGAGTTTTCTGGAAACATTGGTTTCGAATACCGACATTTTTTGAACTCAGGACTGTATGATGAACAAGTCAATGATTTCTATGCAATGAGTGTTCAACCGGAATATTTGATCGAATGGGATGATGGGAAATACGCTGTTAATTTTACAGGATTTGCCCGCATTGACTTCAATGATGAACAAAGGAATCATTGGGACATAAGGGAACTGTATTTTCAAACTGTAGAAGACCGGTGGGATTTTAGCATAGGTTTCAAGAAAATTTATTGGGGAGTGACTGAAGCTGTTCATTTGGTTGACATTATAAATCAGACCGACAATTTGGAGACATTTGATGGAGAGCAAAAACTCGGTCAATTGATGGGTCATTATTCTTATATTTCGAATATTGGAACTTTTGACGTTTTTGCTATGACGTTGTTCAGAAAAAGGGAATTCCCAGGAGTCAACGGGAGACTTAGGACCCCTGTACCAATCAACTCGGATCAAATTTCTTTTGAAAGCGATTTAGAAAAGTGGAGACCTGATTTTTCTATTCGATGGTCTCATTATTTTGGGCCACTAGATATAGGAATAAGTCACTTCTATGGTACCGGTCGTGAGCCAATGATTACAGGGTTTGATACTAGTGGAAGAATAATGGGGTTCTATCCCATTATCAATCAAACGGGTTTGGATGTCCAAGCAACTACGGGTCCAATACTTTGGAAATTTGAAACAATACTTCGAAAATCAAGTGTTCAAGATATGTTTGCGTTCGATGCTGGATTTGAGTACACCTTTGGCAATATTGGAGGAAGTGGAATTGACTTTGGACTAATAGGAGAATACCTGTTTGATGACAGAGGCAATTTGGCATTTAGCAGTCTTCAAAGTGATATTTTCGCTGGTGGACGTTTGGCCATTAATGATACTCAAAGTACCCAATTCTTATTCGGAGGGATATTTGATCTTGAAAGAAGTACCAAGCTCTATAGTTTGGAAGCAAGCCGTCGCTTTGGACAGTCATTTACTGGTAATATAGAAATGAGACTATTTACAGATGTCAGTGAACAAGAATTTATATACCTATTCAGAGATGATAGTTTCTTGAAAGCTGATGTTTCTTGGCATTTCTAATATTAAACGGCTTCAATTTTTTGAAGCCGTTTAATATTTTCGGAATAATCTATTTCCCAGCTTTACTCAAATTGGCTTGAGCCATTTCAAATCCTGGAGAAATCTTTAGGGCTTCTAAATAGAAGTTCTTAGCCGCAGTGATGTCGCCTTGTGCTTCAGCAATTCGCCCGTTCAAATCAAACAATGCTGCTCTCATAGGTACTTCTTGATTAGTTTTATCAAGCTTCGTAAAAACTAATTTTAGCTCATCACTTTCCTTTCTGTCCATCAATATTTTAATGGTAGTTTTCGCTTCAGTGTACCTTTTTAAATCATATTGTAAATATGCCACTTGATAGTAGGTGTTAGTGCTGTTATTCTTAAGTGCTAACTTCTCATAATAGGACAAAGCTTGGTCTTTTACACCAATGTTCGCAAAGGATATGGCTCCAATTTCCAGAGACATTTCGCTATTTGGGTTGATGGCCAAATTGTCTTTAGCGACCAATGCTGCAGACACATAGTTTTGTTGATTAAAATACTCAAGTGCTAGTGAATCTAATACTGCAGATTCATTCCTGGAAAAGACCATTAATTGGTAAAGTGCCATTCTCGCTATAACAGGATCATTGTATCTTTTCGCTAAATGATAAATGGCGTAATTCTTTCTAACATCGTTTTCCGCATAAGAGACGGTGTCATTTTCTTGTGCATTGCTTGTGTAAGCACTTCCGCATAATAAAAATGCCAATAAAATGTTTATAGTCTTTTTCATATTTGTGTATTTTCAATCGCGCAAAGTAATGATGAAACACTTAGATTTCCAATCCTTTCTTTTTTGCCAGTTGTATCATCAATAGTCGTGCCGCTTCTTTTTCGTTTGGGATGTCGCCTTCTAAAATTGCTTCACGTATTTCATTTTTAATTTCTCCAACTACACGGGAAGGAGGAATGTTAAATGTAGCCATGATTTCTTCACCCGAGATGGGGGGTTGAAAATTGCGCAGTTGATCTCTTTGCTCCAGTTCTTTTAGCTTGGTCTCAACATTTGAGAAATTAGCCAAATACCTCTGCACTTTATTGGGATTTTTGGTTGTGATATCGGCTCTGCATAATGTCATAAGGTCTTCAATATCATCTCCTGCTTCAAACAGTAGACGTCGTATTGCAGAATCAGTTATTTCTTTTTTAATCAATGCGATAGGCCTGAGATGCAGTCTAACTAATTTTTGTACATATTTCATGTGGTCGTTGAGCGGTAATTTCAATTTCTTGAATATACCAGGGACCATTCGTGCACCACGATCTTCATGACCATGAAAAGTCCAGCCTACTTTTTTATTGAACCGTTTTGTGGGAGGTTTAGCAATGTCATGCAAAATGGCAGACCACCTTAACCACAAGTCGTCAGTTTTTTCACAGATATTATCAAGTACCTGTAGCGTATGGTAAAAATTGTCTTTGTGAGATTTGCCATTAATAGTTTCAACACCATATAAAGCAGTCATTTCTGGAAAAATCAGTTCAAGGAGACCAGATTGAAAAAGTAATTTAAATCCATAACTTGGTGTTTTTGATAAGATGATTTTGTTCAATTCATCTATTACTCTTTCCTTCGAGATTATTTTTATTCGCTCTTTCTGATTTGCAATTGCATCATAAGTATCTGCATCAATATCAAATCCCAATTGACTTGCAAAACGAATGGCTCTCATCATTCTTAATGGGTCATCAGAAAAGGTGATTTTCGGATCCAAAGGTGTACGGATCATTTTCTTTTTCAAATCAGAAAATCCATCAAAAGGATCAATTAAAGCCCCATAATTCTCTGAATTGAGACTAATTGCCATAGCATTGATTGTGAAATCCCTACGGTTTTGGTCATCTTCTAGGGTGCCTTCTTCGACGCTAGGGTTTCTTGAATCTTTCTGATAGGACTCTTTTCGGGCACCAACAAATTCTAATTCATGATCTTCATGTCTGACCATTGCCGTGCCATAGTTCTTGTAAATAGCCATTTTAGAACTTTTTAAAGCTGTGGCTATTGATTTAGCTAAATGAATTCCGTTACCGACACAAACAATATCTATGTCTTTACTTGGACGTTCAAGTAGGATATCTCTCACAAATCCTCCTATTACATAGGTTTCCAACTCAAGTTGATTGGCAACTTGAGTAATTTGTTCAAATATGAGTGGCGGTTGTAAACTTGATTTGAGATTCAATTATCTAGAATTTAGAACAAAATTAAATTGATTTATTTAATTGGTCCTTCATCCCTATTGTCAAAGTTTATATTAATTTCGGCCTGAAGCATTTTTACTTATTCTATGAAAAGATTTTTTGGGATATTAATTCTAATATTATTTAGTCAAAGACTTATAGCTCAGGTGAATGAGTCACGACCGAAATTAGTCGTAGGTATTGTGGTGGACCAAATGAGACAAGAATATTTGTCTAGATTTTCCAAACATTTCAGTGAAGGAGGATTCAAGAGATTCATGAATGAAGGGTATTCTTATAAGAATGCTCATTATAACTATGTGCCTACACAAACTGGGCCAGGCCATGCTTCTATTTATACTGGAACAACACCTCGTGTGCATGGCATTGTTAGCAACGACTGGTATAACAAGAAAACTAAAAGATCGATCAATTGTGTAGAGGACGAGTTTGCTTCACATTTAGGAGGTTCTAAAAAGTATGGAAATAGATCACCCAAAAATCTAATGAACACTACGGTGACTGATGAATTGAGAATGTTTTTTCAAGAAAGAACCCGAATTATCAGTATTTCATTGAAAGACAGGGGAGCCATTTTACCTGGAGGACACAACCCTAACGGCGCTTATTGGTATGATGACAGCACTGGCGAATTTATGACCAGTACTTACTACAAAAAAGAGCTTCCTGGCTGGGTTGAAGATTTCAATAATAGAAAATTGCCGACAGAATATATGAAAAAGCAATGGGACACTTTTTTCCCTATTGAAACTTATGTGGAATCTGAAAAAGACTTACGGACTTATGAAAATCCTCTTCTTCCTAATGGAGAACCCATATTTCCATATGATCTTAAGGCTATATCGAAAAAGGTGCCGGGAGGACTACTCCTTCCAAATACCCCATATGGCAATACCATTTTAGTCGAACTGGCTAAAGAAGCTATAGAAAATGAATCTTTAGGGGAAGATGAAATTACGGATTTTCTTGCAGTGAGTTTTTCATCAACGGATTATATTGGTCACGCATATGGGCCTTATTCTAAAGAAATACAGGATACTTATGTTCGTCTAGATAGAGATTTGGAACATCTTTTTAATGAGCTTGATAAGCGTATAGGCAAAGGTAACTGGACGATGTTTTTAACTGCCGATCATGCTGTTGCAGCAATTCCACATGGACTTATTGAGAAAAAACAAAAAGGAAATTATTGGGAAGACGAAAAAATGGCAAAAAAAATCAAGAATGATATTGAAGGTCAATTTAAAGTGTCAGGTTTGGTTGAGATGGTTAATAGCAATCAAGTGTACTTCAATAGAGATGTGTTGGTTGATCAAAAGCTTTCGTTAAATGAAGTAAAGTCATTCACTGTAGGTTATTTGGAAACAATTGATGGAATTTCATTTGCTTACGACGTTCGCAAAATACATGGATATCAAGGTGATCAGAAAGATGCAAAACTGATAAGCAATGGTACCTATATTAAAAGATCAGGAGATATCATATACGCTTTGAGTTCAGGATGGCTTTCAGATGGATATATAATGGGAGGTACAACGCATGGGAGTCAGTACTCATATGATACTCATGTCCCTTTAATATTCTTTGGAAAAGATATAAAAAAAGGAGTATCAGTGGATAATGTTACAATAACATCAATAGCTCCTACAATTTCGATGTTATTGAATATAGGCTTGCCGGATGGAGTTACAGGCCAGCCATTGAGCGAAGTATTAATAACAGAATAAAATTCATTTTTGCCGCAAAGAACAAACTAATTTATATTAGGGTTTGTTTAATGCTACACAAGTTTTTACATGAAACAAATTAGATTTTTCTTTTTTCTAATACTGACGATAGCAGTCATTTTTATTTTAAACAATAAGCAAGGGGAAATTCCCGCCTTAGGAAAATTCATGAATCCATTTATGGGTTTTTGGCAAAATGGAGATGAAGAGGAATTGTCCATTTCTACTGAATTAAAATCAGATCAATTAAAATCTAATGTCGTTATACATTATGACGAACAAATGATTCCCCACATTTTCGCCAAAAATGATTACGATTTATATTTTGCTCAAGGATATACCCAAGCCGTTCATAGATTGTGGCAGATGGAATTTCAAGTCATGAATGCTGAAGGTCGCATGTCTGAGATTCTGGGTGAAAAAGCCATTAATTATGATAGACTAAAGAGAAGAAAAGGTATTGTGTATGGTGCAAAACGCTCGTTGAAACAGACAGCGAAAAACCCAAAATCCATGAATGTATTACAGGCCTTTTGTGATGGGATTAATCATAGAATTAATGAATTGTCATATAAAGACTATCCAATAGAATACAAGCTTTTGGATTATGCACCTGAAGCATGGACTCCCTTAAAGACCGAAATATTCATTCATGCACAATCAGATTATTTAAGTGGAGCAGAAGCAGATTTAGAAAATACAAATGCATTAGCACTTTTTGGAAGAGAAAAATTTGATATTCTATTTCCTGATACTTTTGATGAAGTAGATCCGGTGATTCCAAAGGGAACCGTATGGGATTTTGATCCTATTGTCATTGAAGATCCAGGTATAGAATTCCCATTGATAGTGACGCAAGAGACCATTAAGAAACCGAACCCAGACAATGGCTCCAATAGTTTTGCTGTGGGTCCTTCAAAATCTTTGAACGGAAACGTGCTACTTGCCAATGAAATGGACTTGGGCTTAGGCTTGCCATCAATATGGTATGTGATGCAGCTTAATGCACCAGGCGTTAATGTTATGGGTGGTATTATGCCTGGTATACCTGGAATCATTACTGGATTTAATGATTCAATTTCTTGGGGGCAAACTAACGCGAAACAGGATGTTGTAGATTGGTATAACATCACTTTCAGAGATGCAGGGAGAGAGGAATATAAATATGACGATAAGTGGTTAAAAACGGAAAAAGTAATTGAGAGAATTAAGGTAAGAGGAAGTGCCGAAGTTATAGACACAATAGTTTACACTCATTATGGACCTGTAGTTTACGATGAAAATTTTACTGGAAAAAATGGTAAAATGAATTATGCCATGAAGTGGACTGGGCATGAAGATAGTGATGGCATAGGTGTTATCTACAAGTTAAATAGGTCACAAAACTTTGACCAATTCAGGAAAGCATTAGAATCTTGGTCAGCCCCAGCGCAAAACTTTATTTACGGATCAGCAAATGGAGACATTGCTATGTCAGTCATTGGTAGATTTCCTTTAAAATGGAAGGAGCAAGGTAAGTTTCTAATGGATGGAGGCGATTCTCGACAGGAATGGAATAGGGATATTCCACATGATCAGAAACCATATGTTATAAATCCAACACAAGGTTTTGTCAGTTCTGCCAATCAATTCCCTGTCGATTCACTTTACCCTTATTATGTTTATGATTACCGTTACGAGTTTTATAGAAATCGAAGGTTGAATGATAGATTGAAGTATTTGGATCAAGTTCGATTAGATGATATGATGAAATTGCAGCATGACAATTACAACTATCGTGCTTCGGAAAGTTTACCATTGATGCTGGATTTATTGGACTCTAACCTAATTATGGGTGACAGTCAAAAACCATATGAATTGTTGAGTAAGTGGGATTATTTTAATGACCCTGAACGGTTAGCTCCATCGGTTTATAAAACATGGTGGGATGCACTCTACCCTTTGATATGGGATGAATTTGAAGGGAAAGACGTTGCTTTGATAAAGCCTCATGTTTTTAATACCATTTATTTGATGAAGAATGATTCAGTGGGGCAATTCTTTGATCTTGAATCAACGGAGAAGTTAGAGACACTATCAGATTTAGTCAATCAAAGTTGGATTGAAACGGTTGAAAAATTAACGAAGTGGGAAATAACAAATGGGGAGTATGTGTGGTTCAAGTTTAAGAATACGGGTGTTCAACATTTATTGCGGCTGAAACCATTCTCATTTGACAATGTGAAAATTGGAGGAGGTAGAAACATTGTCAATGCAGCTTCCGCTAAACATGGTCCTTCTTTTCGTATGCTAGTGGAAATGGGTAAAAGAGGGGTGAGAGCTTGGGGTACTTACCCAGGGAGCCAAACAGGGAATCCAGGAAACCCAGGCTATGGAAAATTTATTGAAGGTTGGGCGGAAGGTAAATATTTTTCTCTGAATTTCTTACATGATTCAGAAGAGGAAAACGAAAAATTGATTTTTAAACAAACACTGAAAGCGGAATAAATATGTTGTTCATAGTACGTTTTTTACTTATTTCATGCATTGGTTTAGCCACATCTTTTTTTATGCCCTGGTGGTGTTTGATAATCGTTGCATTCATAATTACATTTCTGTTAGTCGGAAATAATTTCAATGCATTTTTAAGTGGTTTTTTAGGAGCTGGATTGTTATGGATGATTATGGCATGGAAAGTTGATGTAGAGACTACATCAATCATTTCCTTGAAAATTGTAGAATTATTTGATGTCGCGGAAACTAATATGTTGGTTATTGCGTCTGGTGTGGTAGGAGGAATTGCCGGCGGGTTTGGTGCGGTTACAGGTAATAGTTTTCGCCAGTTATTCCTTAAGAAAAAAGAGAAAAGTTTTTATTCATAACCACATTTCAATTTTTATGAGCATTAAAAAATTATTGTTCGTATTTCTATTCATTTCATTTTCATTAACCGGTTTTTGTGGAGGAGGGTGGACACACACCAAAGGAACAGCCTATATAAAAGTAGGTCAATGGTGGGTGATAGCGGAACAAAGCTATAATGACATTGGATCTACTATGCCTATTAATAGATCCGGTGTATTGAATACAACATTGTATGCTGAATATGGCATAACAGATAGGTTGGAAGCTTTATTATACATGCCCATCGTCAGTCATGCATTTCAAGATGTAACTCCAGATTACCGGCAGACTATTACGAGTATGGGAGATACTGATTTAGGGATTAAGTATGCTATATTAAAAGATAAGCCTGTTGTCGTAAGTTCTTATCTCTGGTTAGGGCTTCCATTTGGTACGAGTGATGGAGGTACTTTCAATCAATTGCAGACAGGTGATGGTCAATTCAACCAAGTCGTTGGATTAGTGGCTAGTTCAGGAGGTGATATTTCAGAAAAAGTTAATGTATTTGGAAGTATTGGTGCAGATTTCAACCATCGAGGAGGTGACTTCTCTAATGAATGGAGGTTGAATGTAGATGTTGGGGCTGTATTATTCAAGAAATTAATATTGAGTTATAAATTAACAAATCTCAAATCACTCGATGATGGGGTCGAAAACATTGAAAACCCCATTGGAGGACTATTCTCTAATAACAGAGAATACTTGTCTTTCACTTATGAGTTAGGATATAGTTTTAATGAGCAAATAGGTGTAGCAGTATCTTATGCTGGTGCCTATAGCGCCAAAAATATTTATGCCAGTCCAGCGTATTCCGTAGGTATATTCTATAATATTTAAGCCATGGAAAAATCAGAAGAGGAGTGGAAAAAAGAATTGAGTGCTGAGCAATTTAGGGTGCTTCGAGAAAAAGGCACTGAATTGCCATACTCAGGAAAATACAATGATCATGCTGAAGAAGGTACGTATCTATGCGCAGGATGTGGAGAGCCACTTTTTGAATCTGGAACGAAATTTAATGCCAGTTGTGGATGGCCAAGTTTTTATGAATCAAAAGAGAAACATGCCATTGATGAGACGGTTGATAAATCACATGGTATGATCAGAACGGAAGTAACTTGCTCCAATTGTGGAGGTCATCTAGGACATGTTTTTAACGATGGACCAGAACCAACTGGTCTTCGATATTGCATCAATTCAGTTTCCATAAAATTTGAAAATGATTAACGTCATTTTTTAATGCTAATGATTGATTCTATTTTCGCACAAAGAAAGAATCATATGAAGGATGTTACTATTATTGGAGGGGGTATTGTAGGTTTAGCTACCGCTTGGCAAGTTCTATCCAAAGCTCCCAAAACAAGTATTTCTATTATTGAAAAAGAATCAGATGTTGCGAAACATCAGACTGGAAATAATAGTGGCGTTATTCATTCCGGACTCTATTACAAACCTGGAAGCCTAAAGGCAACTAATTGTATCAGTGGCTATCATAAATTGATTGATTTTTGTCAGAATGAAGGAATTGAATATGATTTATGTGGCAAGATTGTCGTTGCTACTTCTGAAGAAGAAATACCCTATTTGAAGACTCTACAAGATCGCGGAATACAAAATGGTTTAACGGGAATGATAGAGTTGGATAGTGAAGGGATCAGAGAATATGAACCACACGTAGCTGGAGTAAAAGGACTATATGTACCTCAAACGGGTATAATTGATTACAAGAAAGTTAGCCAAAAGCTCAAAGAAAAATTAGAGCGAATAGGAGTTGAATTCTTTTTCAATGAGAAGGTAAAAGCTCTTAAATCTTCAAATTCAGGTCAAATAATTGAGTCTAATAAAAATGCTCATGAAACCAAATTAGTAGTAAACTGCGCAGGTTTGTATTCTGACAAAGTTGCGAAAATGACACTTGCAAAGCCGGATTTGAAAATCATTCCATTTAGAGGTGAATATTATGAGTTGAAAGAACAAAGTAAACACTTAGTTAAGAATTTGATTTATCCTGTTCCAGATCCTAACTTTCCTTTCTTAGGTGTTCATTTTACTAGGATGATGAACGGAAGTGTGGAAGCAGGTCCAAATGCAGTTTTGGCTTTCGCGAGAGAGGGATACACAAAGAATATCATTAATATTCCAGAATTGGCGGAGACTTTGGCATGGCCAGGTTTTCAGAAAGTAGCAGCCAAATATTGGAAGACAGGGTTTGGTGAAATGTATAGATCATTCTCTAAAGCTGCATTCACCAAAGCGCTACAGAAATTGATACCAGAAATTCAGGCCTCTGATTTATCCCCAGGCGGTGCAGGAATTAGGGCCCAGGCATGTGATCGCAGTGGAGGATTATTAGATGATTTTCAAATTTTAGAGGATGAAAATTGTGTGAACGTTTGCAATGCTCCGTCACCAGCAGCTACTTCTTCTCTGGCGATTGGAGAGGAGATTTCAAACCATGTCATCAATAAATTATAATTTAGTTGGGGGTAAATGGGCTAAAGAATGTCTCTTTATTAAACCGACCTCATAATCATGTTAAAATCAACCTTAATCTTCTTATTTCTATTTCTGTTAATTGGAACTGTACAAGCTCAAGAAAAAAGTATTTCATTAGAAGATTTAAGTCAAATTACATTTACCGATTCTACCATTTTTAAAATAGAATTAAAAACTGGGAGTATTGTTGTAGGTAAAATAGTGAAGAGTAACAGTCGCTCTTTTCAGATACTTTCTGAAGATTTAGGTGTGATTGAAGTTTTAAAAGACAATATTTCTGGAATTATCGTCACTAATACTGAATCTATAATAGAAAAAACAGTTGACAAAAGTGATAAAATAGAAATGGCTGGTGCTTATCACAACTTAGTGACGAACACTGGATACAATGTTCCCAAAGGAGAGGGTTACTTACAGTTCACTCAGATTTTTCTTGTTTCAGGAGGGTATGGGATTTCCAAGAATTTTTCAATATCAGGGGGAATGAGTGTTTTTCCTGGAGCAAAATTTGAAGATCAACTTTTTTTTGTACTGCCAAGAGCCTCAATTCAAGTTGTTAAAAATGTTAATTTGTCAGCTTTCGTTATGCCTATAACAGTGGGGGGTGAGAAAACAGTGCTTTGGGGAGCTTCATCAACTTTTGGTTCAAGAGATAGAAACTTCACAGTTGGATATACCTCAGGGAATGACTTGGAAGAAGCTTCATTGCTAAATTTTAGTGGAGTGTTTAGAGTGAGCAGAAAAGTAGCGCTTTTGTCTGATAATCTTTTAGGTATAGACAAGAATGCGGATAATGTTTTTGTAGGAAGTTTAGGAATAAGATTGATTGGTGCAAATGGCGCGTTTGATTTTGGCATGCTGCTCGCCGAAGATTTTGAAGGTTACCCAATACCATTCATCAGTTATAATTTTAGACTTTGAAAATAAATTGAGTTATTTCTTATGATTTTAGGAACTAATCAATGAAACTTGCGTTTACATTTCGAAACCGAAAAAAATTGAAAAGATTAGTTGACATGAATATCTGTAGAGCCTTTGCAATGTGTTGTTGCTGTTGTGCATCAGTGCGGTGTTCGTGGGACAAATAACTTTGAAATTTTCATTAGAAAAAATATTAAATCAAAGCCCTTCCCATTCAGGAAGGGCTTTTTTTGTGACAAACTAAGTGATAATGGTATTAAATCAGGAATCAGAAATTATCGATAATACAATTAAATTGGGTAACCAAATAGGGGATACACCCTTATTTGAAATCAACCACTTGTCTCCAAAAAAATCAGTAAGGATTTTGGCCAAATTGGAATGGATGCAATTTGGAAGTAGTGTAAAAGCCAGACCTGCATATAACATTATCAAACAAGCATTGATTAATGGAGACCTAGGACAAGGAAAGTCTTTATTGGATGCTTCTAGTGGAAATACGGCCATTGCTTATGCATCAATCGGTGCACAGTTAGGAATTCCTGTTTCAATATGTTTACCGGAAAACGCTTCTTGGGAGCGTAAGATGTTGCTAAAAGGTTTAGGGGTTGAAATCATATACACTTCTAAGTTTGGCTCCACTGATGAAGCGCAAGAAAAAGCAAAATCGCTTTATGAAAATGAACCAGACAAATATTTTCTGGCTGATCAATACGGGAATGATAATAACTGGAAAGCGCATTATGAAAATACAGGCCCTGAGATACTAAAAGAACTAGGAGATAGTATCACTCACTTTATTACTGGATTAGGAACAACAGGTTCATTCACAGGGATTAGTCGTTCACTCAAAGAAGCTAATTCTAATATTAAAACAGTAGCACTACAACCAGATGGAGCACTACATGGGTTAGAGGGTTGGAAAGACATGGAAACAGCAATCGTTCCGACCATTTATGATGACTCGATGGCGGATCAGTTTATGAGCATTGATACTTTTGATGCTTATGAAATGCTACAAATAGCAGCAAAGAAAGAAGGATTGATGTTGAGTCCATCTTCTGCTGCAAATTTGAGAGGAGCACTAAAACTTGCTGAGGAAATAGACGAAGGGGTGATCGTTACCCTTTTTCCTGACAACGCTGAGAAATACAGTGAAATCATCAAATCTTTGTTTTAGGATGAGTAAAAAAATTAAAGTTGAAAATGACGTTTTAGGAGAAATGCACAGACATGCATTGTCTGATTTTCCAAATGAATGCGTTGGATTTTTTTATGGTTCAATTACAGGCGAAGAAAAAATAGTTTCCGAATACCAACCTTTAGAGAATAGCAAAGAAGGTGATCAGAGGAGACGATTTGAAGTGCATCCATTGGATTATATGAAAGCAGAAAAATATGCGCTCGAGAATAATTTGGATCTTCTTGGAATCTATCATTCGCACCCATTGCACCCAGCGATACCATCGGTTCATGATTTGAAACAAGCAGTACCGTTTTTTTCGTATATCATAGTATCTGTTAACGAGCGTACAGTGGAAGATACAACTTCATGGCAACTCAATGAAGAGAATACAGAATTTGAAAAAGAAATATTGATCAATAATTAAAATTGAAATGGCGAAAATAATCATACCAACTCCCCTCAGGAAATTCACTAACAATGAAGCAAATATAGAAACGAGTGGAGAAACTGTACAGGCCTCTGTTGAGGATCTTGCAAAGCAATATCCAGATCTTAAGAAGCACTTGTTTGATGATGAAGGAGGTATCCGAAAATTCATCAGAATCTATGTGGGTGATGAAGATATCAATGCCCTCAATAATGAAAATACCAATGTTGCTGCAGATACCGTGATAAGTATCATTCCGGCAATTGCGGGTGGAATTTAATAATACTAAGAATATGTCTGAAGTAAATTTTTCTAAGGATGAACTCGAGCGATATAGTCGACATTTGATTATTCCTGAGTTTAACATTGAGGGACAACGTAATCTCAAAAAAGCTAAAGTGCTTGTAGTAGGAACGGGTGGTCTTGGAAGTCCACTGCTACTATATTTAACAGCAGCTGGAGTTGGTAATATTGGGATTTTGGATTTCGATGTTGTTGATGATTCCAATCTTCAAAGACAAGTACTATTTACGGTTGATGATGTTGGCCAACCTAAATCTGTTGCAGCTAAAAAGAGGTTGGAAAAATTGAATCCTCATGTGAACTTTACAGTGCACAATACAATGTTGACTTCTGAAAATGCTTTAGACATTATCAAGGATTACGACTTGGTGGCAGATGGAACTGATAATTTTCCGACAAGGTATTTAGTAAATGATGCATGTGTTATTTTGGACAAGGTAAATGTCTATGCCTCTATTTTTAGGTTTGAGGGACAAGTATCGGTTTTTAACTATGAAGACAAGGATGGTGTACGAGGACCTCATTATAGAGATTTATTTCCGTCACCACCACCACCGGGTTTAGTGCCAAGTTGTTCTGAAGGTGGAGTAATTGGAGTGCTGCCTGGAATCATTGGCTCTTTGCAAGCTAATGAAGTTTTAAAAGTAGTCAGTGGAGTAGGAGATCCCCTTGCAGGACGTTTGTTCTTGTTTGATGCTTTGACGTTCGAAACACGAACGATGAAAGTACATAAAAATAAGAATACACATGAAGTAACAGAACTTATTGATTACCAAGTTTTTTGCGGGTTTGGAGATGAAAAAGAAGAAGCTGCAGTGAAGGAAATTACAGTGGATGAGTTGAGCCAATGGCAAGTGGAAGGAAGAGATTTTCAACTGATCGATGTTCGTGAACCCTATGAATATGAAATAGCCAATTTGGAAGGAGAATTAATTCCACTGGCTGAGGTCGATGGGCGTATCAATAGCATCAGTTCAGAAAAGGATGTAGTTATTCATTGTCGAAGTGGAAAAAGAAGTGCTGATGCAATTCGGTCTTTAGAAAAACTTGGAGGGTTTAAAAACCTGTACAATTTGAAAGGCGGAATTCTAGCATGGGCGGAAGAAAAAGATACTGAGATGGCCAAGTATTAAAATGGCCCATACATAAAGAAAAAAGAGACTATTTACATGGTCTCTTTTTTTATGCAATTGCTAGAACTGAAATTGTCTATCATATAAATAAGCGAATTTTTAATTGGACGAGAGTGACTGAGTGTCCAAACTCACATTCATCATTATTGCCTTAGTAGATCTTGATGATTTAGCTTTTAAAATCATAGTTTTTTGAAACGGAGAGGTTTCAAATGCGGAATTGATGATCATAACCCTTTCATTCAATGGATTGGTTCCGTCTTCGAATATCACAGAAATACCTTCAGGTAAAGTAGATCCCATAGCCAAAGTGATTTTCGTCTTTGAGTATGATTTGGATCGATTTAATGTGACTGAAATTTCTTTAGTTTCACCAGGGAGTAGTTGAATGTTTTTTTCAGCTATACTAATCGTAAATTCTTTTTTTGGAATTTCCTGTGCATAAATGGTTGTTGCGAATAAAGTCGCAATCAATACGGAGAATAATTTAATGGTTTTCATGGCTTGTGATTTTAGAACAATATGTTAGAATGTTCGAATATTTAACAAAATAAAATCCCTCTTTGGGATTCTATAAAGGTAACGGATATTCGAACAAAATGTTATAATGTTCGAAAACTATTTTTTAATACCATTTAAAATAAGCTGTGTAGCGAATACAATATTCTCGTGGATATGATTCCAGTCATTTTCTGTAGGCGCGGAATGAATGAACATACTAAGTTGGTCGTATTGAATGGAGAATTTGACAAGAAATATAGAGTGGGCCACTTTATCAACTTCGCACTTTCCAAAAAGACCTTTTTCTTGACCTTCTTTTATACAGCGTTCATAAAATGCGAGCCCTCCCTGATTTATCTGATTGACAAATGAACGGTACATATTACGAGTTTCGATTAGGGCTTTGACAGGAATTTTATGCTCAATCACTACATTCTCATAATAGTTGAGAGATTGCTTAATATATGCAATGATCCTTCCTGCTGGATTTTTTACCTTATTCGCTTCGCTCTCAAAAACCTTGAATTGTTTTTCCCAATCATTTTTAAAAGAAGACATGAATAGATCTTCTTTGTTTTTGAAGTAATAGTAAAGAGACGATTTCCGCATACCCACTGCCTGTGAAATGTCGTCAACACTGGTTTTGGAGTAGCCCTGCCTATTGAAAAGAACTTTGGCCGCCTCTAGTATTTCTATTCTCTTATCTGCCATTGAGCGGCTATAATACGATGATTATGGGAGGAATAAAAAAGCTGTGTCAATTTCTATATTGACACAGCTTCTTTTTTATAGAAAAGAGTAATTATCTCCGTAAAAAAGCATCTGTTTTACGAAATCCTCCGGGTAATTAACTTTAATGTCTGTGATATTACCATCCTCATTAGTTACAGGTACTAACTCTGGGTTAATGAACCCACTGTAAGGAGCAGAATTGAGTGTAGCATATCTTTCCAAGACTTCAGCATGAAGCTCCTGATCTACCTTTACACCATAATTTTCAACCAAGGCCTGAGCAGCGTCAAAATCTCCTTCAGATTTGATCCTTTGTGTTTCCTCTAACAACCTACCAAAAATTTCTCTGAGCTTATCATAATCGTTAACTACGAAATACGTTTTCCCTTCCTTGATTTTCTTCTCAATTACATTTTCAGCTTTTCCTTGTTCGTACGACCAATAAGAGATCCATGCACGATTTCTCATGTGCGATTCTTCAATGTCCTCACCAGGTTTCAAACGACTCAGTTGAGTCATCATGCCATTTCTAATATAGCTATCAAAGTGAGCCTTTCCGACTTCTAAACTTTCAATGAGCCCTAGGTCGACTAATTTTTGATCATAAAGAAAATATAGACCAACAAGATCGGCGCGTCCTTCTTCCAAGGTTGAAGCATAGCTTTTCAACGTTTCTTTAGGCGTACCTATGCCTGGATTGATTTGGCCTGAAGCATGCCCGACCACTTCATGAAGCGCAGTATGCATTTTACTTGCAATTGACCCATGTTTTTTACTTCTGTCTATTTCATCTTGTGAATAAGCGAATTCTTCAATGAATCCAACGCTTCCAGCTTTCTTGTATGCATCTAAAATATTACCTAGACTAACGGATTTAGATCCATATTCTTTTCTTATCCAATTAGCATTGGGAAGATTTACACCAATAGGAGTAGAAGGTGATGCATCTCCAGCTTCACTGGCAACATTCACTACTTTATAGCTCACACCCACCACGTTTTCTTTTTTATGAGCATTCATGATCGTTGAATTATCTTCAAACCATTGTGCATTATCAGAAAGAACCTTCATCCTTTCAGATGCTTCAAAATCTTTGATTTCAATGATACTTTCAAATGAACCTCTATAGCCTAAAGGATCATTGTACACTTCAATAAAACTATTGATGTAATCAATATCTCCTTCTGTGGCAGCAGCCCAAACAATATTGTAATCATCCCAAATTGCTAGATCACCAGTTTTGTAGTATTCCATAAGCAACTCAAATCCTTTTTTCTGAGCGTCATTTTCAGCTACACCTGCTGCTTTTTCTAACCATCCAACAATTTCGTCAATAGCCGTTCCGTACATACCTCCTGATTTCCACACTTCTTCCTTTAATTTTCCATCCTCACCTCTCACAAGTTTGGAGTTCAGACCGTAAGAAATAGGTCGTTCGCTATTCTTATCAATGATTTGATTATAGAAATCCTCGACTTCTGTAGCCGAAACATCTGGATCATAAAAGTTGGTGGCGGAACCCAATAAAAGTCCTTTTTCAATATCAAGATTGACTTTTTTATTATCTACATCAGCGTCGAATATCGCTTTCAAAACTTCTTCACTTAAGGCTTGGTCTGTATCTGCCAAAAGAGAATCAAAATACATTGAAGAGAAATCAGGTGTTAATTTATTATTGGAGTAGTGATGATGAATACCGTTCGAAAACCAGAATCTCTTAGCATATATCATAAAGTTTTCCCAACTCTCGGTGGTTTTATCACCTTTGTATTCTTTGACTATTTTTTCAATTGATTTCCTAATGGTAAGGTTGTGTCGATAATTTTGGTCATATAGAATATCTCGTCCTGCTAACCCAGCCTGAGATAAAAAGTAAACTAATTTTTTTTGATCTAGAGTGAGCAAATCAAAATTTGAAATCTTATACCGTAGTATTTTTAAATCGGCGATTTGTTCAGATAAGTAATTAAATTTTTCAACTTTTTCCGTTGATTGTTCATTGGTCTTGGCACAAGCAAACGCCAATACAACAAGAAGGAGGTATATGCTGATTTTTTTCATGGATTCAATAAAGTTTAATGATAGTTGCAATATAATATGAACCTCAATAAATTAAGCAGGAATTATGTAGACGGCAGAATAAATATGTAAAAGACTTAAAGAAAGCTTTCTTGAACCTGAGATATAATTTGATTTAATTCATTTTCGTTTTTTACAAAATCGACTGAATCGTTGGGTATAATAAGGATGGGCCCTAGCAGATAATCGTGGATCCAATTCTCATAGTGTTGATTTAAACTTTCTAGGTAGCTTTCAGGGAGTTTTTTTTCATAATGACGTGCCCTTTTTTGAATGTTAACCTGCAATTGATTTACACTTGACCGTAAGTAAATAAGCAAATCAGGAGGAGTTATCTGCTCTATCATCGAATTAAACAAACGCAGATAATTGTTATAACCTCTAGAGGATAAAATCCCTTGTTCAAACAGGCTCTTTGCGAAAACATAAGCATCTTCATAAATGGACCGGTCTTGAATGATTGGTGTGTTGCTATTTTGTATAACTTTCAACTGTTCAAACCGACTATTCAAAAAGTAAACCTGCATCTCAAATGCCCAACGTTTCATGTCTTGATAATAGTCTTCCAAATATGGATTCGTATCAACCACTTCATATTCAACATTCCAGTTAAAACGACTAGCAAGTAGTTTGGCCAAACTGCTTTTTCCAGCACCGATGTTTCCTGCAATGGCAATATGAATTCCTGTTTTTTTCATTTTCTATAAAAATAACTGGTCTACTGTTTCTTTGCTCATACGAAGTTGCTAATTCTTACTTTTTGACTTAGAATTGTTGGATTATATATTCTAGGCATTTTGGATTTTATCAATAAAGAAATACTTAACTACAGTGAAAATCACACCTCACTTCCAAGTGATTTACTCAACAAAATTGAGCGAGAAACTCATGTTCAAGTATTAAGGCCAAGGATGTTATCAGGTCATTTGCAGGGAAGAATTTTATCAATGTTTAGTAAAATGATAAAACCTCAAATGGCACTAGAAATAGGGACTTATACAGGCTACTCTGCCTTGTGTATTGCAGAGGGTTTAAAAGAAAATGGTAGGCTTATTACTATCGACATCAATGAGGAACTGGAGTCTCGTGTTAGGAATTATTTCGCAGAATCTGATTTTGACGAACAAATTGATTTTCGTATTGGGTTTGCTAAAGAAATTATTCCCACTATCGATGAGAAAATTGACTTGGTATTTATTGATGCGGACAAAGTGAATTATGTTCGATATTTTGATCTTGTAATCGGCAAAATGAACAAAGGAGGATATATTATAGCTGACAATGTGCTTTGGAGTGGCAAGGTTCTTGATCCAAAAGCAAAAAACGATGCTGATACTTCGGCTTTGATAGAATTCAATATAAAAGTGCACAATGACCCAAGAGTCGAAAATGTCCTGATTCCAGTAAGGGATGGTATTACAGTTTTACGTGTGGTATGATTAGAATTGGCATTTTGTTTTTTTGTATTTCGTTTGTGCATTGTTCTATGGCAAATTTGGTCTCGCCAAAAGTTCCTACGTACTTAGAATTCGCTGACATCCGCTTAAAGATCACTGAAGATGCTCGAAATGAAATTCAAAAGGAAGTAGACGCCCTTACTAAGAATGAACTTTACTATAATATCAAGGCGGATCGAATCAAACTTTACTTTCCAATAATTGAGCGAACGCTGAAGAAAGAGGGGGTGCCAACTGATTTTAAATATTTAGCCGTTCAAGAAAGCGCATTAATATCAGATGCAGTGTCCTCCGCCAATGCTGTAGGCTTTTGGCAATTTAAAGATTTCACAGGAAGAGAAGTAGGCCTGAGAATTGATAGGCGGGTGGATGAACGATTGAATATAGTTGCTTCAACCATTGGAGCAGCGAAATATTTTAAACGGCATAATTTTTCATTGGACAATTGGGTCTATACGCTGCTTGCTCATATGACCGGGTTAGGAGGGGTTCAAAAATATATAGATAAATCAAAAATTGGCAGTAAGAAACTAACCATAGATAGGAATTCACATTGGTATGTTAAGCGTTTCTTATCTCATTTGATAGCGTTTCAAGAGGCAAGTAAAGGAAAACATAGTGAAGGACTGAAACTTGCGGAATCGACTAAATCAGGAGGGCTAACACTAGAGAAAATTGCAAAAAATGCTGGTATCGATGAGATAGAACTTAAAAAATACAATAAGTGGTTGAAGTCAGGTGAAGTGCCAAAAGACAAGGATTATACTGTTTTGCTTCCTTCCAAGAAGAAAATCCCTAACCTGAAAAGAATAGAGAATAAGCCCGAGAAGCAATTGGATATTCCTGAAGAAGAAAATCCTTTATACCCATCACTCATTAGCAGCGCTGAACCAGGTACTATAATGCTCAAAATAAATGGGATACCTTGTATTTTGGCAAGAGCCAAGGATGATTGGGCGTCAATGGCAGAAGCTGGTGGAATATCGGATTTGCAGTTGGTAAAATATAACGATCTAATATTGACTAGAACTCCAATAGAAGGAGAAATTTACTATTTGAAGTCAAAAAAGAAAAGATCAGCCACTTACTATTATACGGTTCAAGAAGGAGAAGACCTCTGGACCATCTCTCAGAAATTTGGAGTTAAGATAGCAAACCTTGCCAAGATGAATCGAATGTCTATTATTGATGAAGTTAAAGGAGGAAGAGTACTGTGGCTTAGAAAAAAAAGACCAGAGGATGTTGCGATTGAGTATCGTGAATTACCTTCTATGCCTGTAGATGAAACCATATCCTTTAAAGAGGTAATGAAGGAGGCTAAAGAAAGACCAGAAATGAAAATCGATACAATAAAAATGGAGAATAACATCGATGAGGAAATTCTTATTGCGGATCCAAAAGAAAATTTGTATTTAGATATTATAAAACATTCTGTTGTCAAGGGAGAATCGCTTTATTCGATTGCTGAAGCTTTTGATGTTACTATTGCAGATTTGGTAGAATGGAACGGATTATCGGACTATGGATTAAGTATTGGTCAAATACTGATAATCCATGGAAACTTAGGTTTAGAAACTAAACCTGAAAAAGTGGAGAATGACGTGGTGGATTTTCATGTTGTAGAAGCAGGTGATACAATGTACGGAATCGCAAGAAAGTACAATGTGGATGTTCAATTGTTGTTGAAAATGAATCAAAAAGAGAATTTTGATCTAGTAATAGGAGAAAGGTTGAAAGTGAAAGAATAGGGATTTAATATTCCGTATCCAATCCCATGTCATCTTTCAATTTCAAAATAGCAGGATTCTTTTTTGCCATAGCTTCAAAAATTTCTGAACTAGTATAAGGTCTTCTTTCTTCGTTATTTTCAGAAACGTTGTATTCAATACTTAAAAGATTATTCTTCAGATTATTTCGCAAATAATCAAGTAGTGGTTGTTCAATATTCTGCATCATTGAAATTTCCACCTTATTGCTAATAGGAAATGTGATAACTGTCCCATTTGTGAAAGTCACTGTTTTCGAAAGTACGATTTTTAAGGACTGAGCTAAGGTTTTTTCTTTGACATATTTAGCCAATTGTTCTGTGATCTGATCGAAAGTTACAGTTTCGTTTTGACCATCTTGAATGGGAATTTTTGATTCAGACTTTTCTTCTTTAATCTCCTCTTTTTTGCTGAATATGTTTTTCAGATTTGGCGTAGCTTTCAAATCTGGTGATTTCTTCACCATCAGATTTTTTGTAACGTCTTTTTGAGTGGATGCCTCAGTATGGTCCTTGTTTGCTTTCTCCTCTTTTTGTTTTGAGGCTGAAGGGGATACTAGTTCGCTAGAACTTTTTTTTTTTCAGTACTGCTTTCAAGGGATTTCAGATTGAACGCATTTTTTAAATACCCTAACTTCATCAACGCCAATTCTACATGTAACCTTTGATTTTTACTTGATTTGTAATTCAAGTCAGTCATGCTTAAAATATTAAGACCTGACATTAAAAATGAAAGGGAAGTATTTTTGGCTTGTTCCAAGTATTTTGCTTGGACGTTTGATGACACGTTCAATAACTTGACTGTTTCTGGATCTTTACAAACCATTAGATTTCTGAAATGCTCAGAAAGTCCTACAAGGAAATTGTGACCATCAAAGCCCTGTTTAAGTATGTCATCGAACAACAAAAGAGCTTCTGATAATTTACCATCCTTTAATTGATCGGTTAATTGGAAGAAGCAATCATAATCCAGAACATGAAGGTTTTTTATGGTGTCCTGATAGGTTACTTTATCTCCAGAAGAAAATGTCACTATTAGATCAAAAATGGAAAGTGCATCTCTTAATGCACCGTCAGCTTTTTGCGCTATGAGATGAAGGGCATCTTCTTCCGCTTCAACGTCTTCATGGTCAGCAATTTTTTTCAGTTGGTAAGTGATATCTTCAATTTCGATTCTATTGAAATCAAAAATCTGACATCTACTAAGAATAGTAGGAATGACCTTGTGCTTTTCGGTAGTAGCTAAAATAAAAATGGCGTAAGCAGGTGGTTCTTCCAAGGTTTTCAAAAAAGCATTGAAAGCCTGATTCGAAAGCATGTGAACCTCATCAATAATATAAACTTTAAAGGATCCTTGTTGAGGAGGGTATCTCACTTGATCTATCAAGTTTCTAATATCTTCAACAGAATTATTTGATGCGGCATCTAACTCATAGATGTTTAAAGTATTGAGGGCTTCAAGATTGTCTTGATCTTCAAATTTATTGATCAGTTTAGCTAGTATTCTTGCACAAGTTGTTTTTCCTACTCCTCTAGGCCCACAAAATAGAAGAGCTTGAGCCAAGTGATTATTATCAATGGCATTTTTGAGTGTTGTAGTAATGTGGTTTTGACCTACTACTTCTTCAAATCCCTGAGGTCTGTATTTTCTAGCCGATACCACAAAATTCTCCATGGGTGCAAGTTAATGTTAGGGTCAATAAATTTGAAAGAAAGACACTATTAAATATCCACATTAGTGAATTTCATTTTTAAAGTGTTGAATAACAGGCTTCTTCGTGAGATGCTGAAAGCTAAAAAGGACTGCGTAGGTATTTAGAATCAATTTTAATTTGATTTTATTTTTTGAAAATGGCAATAAATTATCGAATATTAAAGTTCTTTTCTTTTACGAAACTTCTAAAGTTTTAGAAATCGTAAGGAATTGACTAACTAGGAAAACATGTTGATAGAAAGTATTGGGTATTTTTTGCCCACGAAGGAAGTCTCTACGGATCAAGTCGTAAAGGACTGTAAGAAGAAGGTTTGGATACCCCTAGAGAAGATCACTGGTATTAAATCCAGAAGAAAAGCAGGAGACACAGAATTCTCTGTGGACCTAGCAATTAGAGCAGCACAACAATGTCTTGACAATAGTAAATATGATGTGAAAGACATTGATTTGGTTTTGTGTTGTAACATATCCCGAATGGATGCCAAAGATATGGTGACGTTCGAACCAAGTACGGCTATAAAGCTGGTTCAACATTTTGGTTTTGAAAATGCCATGGCATTCGATATTTCAAATGCTTGCGCTGGTTTTTTTACAGGTTTGAAAACAGCCCAAAACTATCTAGATACTGGTGTTGCGAAAAGAGTACTGGTTGTGAGTGGAGAATATATAACACATTTAACGGATGTAGCTCAAAAAGAAATTAAAGGATTCAGAGACGAAAGGATGCCTTGCTTGACTTTAGGTGATTCTGGAGTAGCAGCCATCTTAGAGAATTCGGATGATCCCAATGTAGGTTTCCATGATATTGACATGTTTACCTATGGGGAGTACAGTGAACTTTGCACTGCAGGTCCAACTGAGGAACAACATGGGCATCCTGGTTGTATCATGTATACAAAATTTAATGATTTGGTTGAAAGAACCATCCCAGTTTGTATAGACCATAGTTTGAATACCGTCAAAAGCAAAGGGTGGGAATTAAACCAATTCGATCAAATGATCATGCATCAGATTTCAAGCCAAACAATTAAATTGGTGAAATCAAAATTGAATGATCACTGCGGAACGGAAATGTTTCATGACAAGAATACAATTAGCAATTTAGAACGTAGAGGCAATACTTCTTCAACTACTCATTTCGTAGCAATAATGGATAATGTTCTAAATGGAAGAATAAAATCCGGTGATAAAATTCTTTTCAGCATCAATGCCTCTGGAATCACAGTAGGTACAGCTTTGTACACATTTGATGATTTGCCAGATAGACTTAGAACCAAAATGGCTAAGAAATCTGAAGTCAAAACTGAAGTAACAGCATAGTACCAATGAATATAAGAATAGAGAGTATAGGGAGTGTCATGCATGACACTGGGAGTAAGGCGGATTCAATGGGCTTATTAGAAGTTGCTTCTAAGGAATGCTTAGAAAAATCAAAATATATATCTCATGACGTAGATGTTTTACTCTATACAGGAGTGTATAGAAGTGATTTCCTATTAGAACCGGCAATCGCTGCAATTTTAGCTAAACAACTAGATCTTAACGCTAAAATGCAAGACGATAGAAGGACATTTGCATTTGATATCATGAATGGTGGCATTGGGTTTTTTAACGCAATAATTACGGCTATCAATTTTATTAAAAGTGGTAATTCTAAAACTGCAATGATTGCAACTGCAGAAATTGAGAATAATAGAGAAAAAGAAGGGACAGAATTGTTAGGCCTTAATGAAGCAGCAGCCACTATCATTGTTGAGAGTACGTTAGACAATGAAGGTTTTGGTGAATACTTGATTAAAAATTTTACAGAAGAAATTGATGATCGTCAAACTGAATTGAAGTGGCTTGAAGGTACTGGTGTATCTTACCTTGAGAATAAAATAGCCACAGATTCTGATCAAAAGTATCTGACTTGCATTTATAAAACACTGGAAGAATATCTTAAAACTACTAATCAATCGTTAGAATCGTTTGATGTAATTATTCCGCCACAAACTTCACACGAATTCTGTGAAGCACTGCAAGATGGTTTAGGCTTGGAAAAAGGAAAATTGATCAATGTTTTTGACTTATGTTCAGCTGACGATGACAAAGATTTTCTAACCTCTTCACTTCCATTTACTCTAAAAGAAGGCATTGACCAGCAATTGATCAAGCCAGGTGATAAGGCACTTTTTATATGTGCGGGATCAGGTATTCAAATCGGTTGTATATCCCATCAGTTCTAATAATTGAATTGCGGTACGTATACTTGCGCTTAATATGAAACTTACTTATCGGGTATTGATTTTAATAGGGCTAGCTACGCTTTGGTTTTTCTCAGCATGGCACCTTGATCAACTTAAATTTCAGTTGGATTTTGATCAGTACTTTCCTGAAAATGACCCATCGGTTGATCAATTTAGAGATTTTGAAAAAGAGTTTGGTTCTGATGATAATTTCTTTCTAGTCGCAATTAGGAGGTCTGAGGGCGTTTTTGACACTCCTTTTTTAAAAGAATTTCACGCATTTTCCAAATTTACTAACACCTTAGATCTTATTGTTGAAAGTGAGTCATTGACCTCACTTCGTTTTCCGGTAAAAACCCCCATGATGCTTCGGTATGAGCCATTTTTGAGTTACAAAGATCCCAATAAATATGCTTCTGATGCGAAACGAATTTTTAGTAATGAACAATTACTGGGAAACTTTATTTCCAGAGATACAACAGTCTTAGTTGTAGTGATGAAAACTAAGGATAATATTACTGCATTTGAATCTGAGCATTTGATTGGAGAAGTTGAAGAAAGAATTTCGGACTATCCTTTGCTCAATGACTATCACATTTTAGGAAAGCCATTTATTCAAATTTCTATTATAGAAATGCAGAAAAGAGAATTGACGGTCTCTATGAGCATTTGTTTTTTATTAATGGTTGTCATCATCTGGATTATCTATCAACGTTTTTGGCCTATAGTGATTACTTCGGTAGGGTTGGGTTTGTGTATTGTGATTTTTCTAGGTTTTTTGGCTATTAGAGGAGAGGGAGGAGATGAACTTATAGCCTTGTATCCGGTAATAATAATCATTGTTGGCATATCTGATGTTATACATATCATTTCTAAATACATAGAAGAACTCAATGCGGGTTTGAGTAGAGCGGATGCTTTGAAAATCACCATAAGAGAGATTGGGTTTGCAACACTCATTACATCTTTAACAACTGCAGCTGGGTTTGCATCCTTATTGGTTACTGATGTAGAAATGGTAAAGATATTTGGTGTTAATTCAGCCATAGGCGTTATGATAACCTATGTAATCGTTATGCTCTATTTGATTGCTATTTTACCGCATTTTGAGGCTTCTGATTTCGTTGGAAAAAAGAGATCCGAATCTGATGCATGGCAAAAATTATTGAATTGGATATGTGCTTATTGTTTGAATAGGCCTAAGAAAGTCATGATGATTACTGTCATAACAACCTTGGTGTCTGTTATCGGAATAATGCTGATTAGTACGAATCATAAGTTTATTTTTAATTTACCAAAAGGAAAGCCAGTTACTAAAGATTTTGCATTTTTCGAGGAAGAATTAAATGGGTTTAGACCACTTGAATTTGTAGTACGTTCGGAAAATGAAATGTCAGTCGCAGATTATGAGTTTGTAGCTAACTTGAACAAGTTGGAAGAATATATATTGAATAATGAAAACCTGTCCGTCGTTAATTCATTACCTACTTTGTCTAAGTCGATTGGGCAGAACATAAAAGGAAGGACCAATACACAGAAGTACAACTTTCCTGCTTCAAAAGAGGAATACAGTAAGTTGAGCAGGTTTATTAATTTGAAAGCGAAAAAAGAACGTTTAATTAATGATTCCTTGAAGACAACTCATATTTCTGGGGTAATCAAGGATATAGGAGCAGATGATATTCAGGACTTTATAAAAGAAACGAATGATTGGTTTGAGAATCAATCATTTTCATCAGATATGAAGTTGTTTATTACCGGAACTGGATTGCTTTTGGACAAGAATATCGAATATGTCAGAAGCAGTATATTAGAAGGCTTGGGGTTGGCTATATTGGTTGTTGCATTGTTACTAGGTCTGATTTTCAAAAACATCAAAATGGTGTTAGTCGGAATTGTGCCTAATCTATTTCCACTAATTTTCACGGCAGCGATTATTGGTTTTACAGGGATCAAACTTGAGTTAACAGTGGGGATTGTATTCGTCGTGGCATTTGGTATTGCAGTAGATGATACGATTCATTTTTTGACCAAGTATAAAATTTGTAGACGAAGCCTAAACGTTGATGAGTCGATTCGAAAAACAATTCATGAAACAGGGAAAGCAATTATCCTTACTTCTATCATTTTGTTTTTTGCATTCTTCTCGCTGATTTTTTCGATTTTCCCTCCTAGTACGGTAATAGGGATTCTGGTAAGCCTTACCTTAATTGGTGCTGTTTTGTCGAATATGTTTTTATTACCTGTTATATTGAGGTATGTTGAACGGAACGAGAAATAGGATATGTTATATTTATTCTAAAAATGTTCAATCTTTGATCAATAAAATTTGAAATAGACCGTTCTATAATCTAATTTTAGCACTGAATTAAATACAGTAAATCATGATAAAGAAAATTCTACCAGCTTTAGCCCTTATGATTTTAGTTGCATTTTCTGCCCAAGCTCAGAAAGTAAAAAAGACGCAAGCGTACGACGCTGAAAAACATGCTTTTCATGTTCATCAGCATGTCATGGTTACGATGAAGGATGGACGAGAAAAGGAAGCAGTAATTCATGGCCACATCTCAAAAAAGAAATACTACGTGAGAGAATATCACAGTAGACGTCAAGGTGAAGTTCACGAAAAATATTTGAGAGCTTTAACTGAAGGCGAGATCGAAGCATTGCATGCTAAGAAAAAAGCTAAGAAAAAATAACAAAAAAGGATGAGTTTACTCATCCTTTTTTGTTTAAGGATAATTCATTTTCTAAATCCGTTTCCATTTTTACCACTTCCTATCATTTTTTAATGGACATTGTTTTATCTTGGTATTGTTAACTAATCTAATTCCTCTTTAAAGCATGCTCATTCGATTTGTTGTTTTGTGCATATTATTAGCTCCTTTTCATTTAGCGAAAGGACAAGGTTGTAGTGATGCAGGTTTTTGTACGATGGGAGCGATGAAACCCGATCAACAATATGCGAAGAATGTTGATATAAAACTTCGCTCTATTGAACTCACCTCATATATGGGTGCGACACTCTTAACACCCATGATTTATTCTGTCACAGCTGACGTGACTTTGTCCATTACAGATAGATTATTTGTTCAAGCTAAGCTCCCTTACCAGATCGTGAAAGGCAATTTGGGTGAAACGTCGGGATTGTCAGATGTTTCTTTGAGTTTGACTAGTAATGTCTTGAATACAAAAAAAGGTAGTTTGAACGTGACCTTAGGTACTAAGATTCCAACTAATGATTCAGACCTGGCATCAACAGATTCTGAATTTGGACCTGAAGGGAGTGATTTTCCCATGTATTACCAGACTAGTCTAGGATCTTATGATTTAATTGTTGGGGCATCTTGGATCAATGATAAATGGCTCTTTGCAACGGGTGTTCAAATAGCATTAACCGAAAATATGAATGACTTTAGATGGGGTCAATGGAGAGGATATCCAGATGGGAATATAAAAGAAGAATGGGATCCTTACATTGAGGATTATGATTTGGCGAATAACCTGAAAAGAGGAACCGACATCATGTTAAGAATTGAAAGAAATTTCCGGTTTACTAATTACAATTTCAGTTTGGGTCTACTTCCCATTTATCGTATCACTAAAGATGAAAGGTTAGATTTTAATACAGGAGAAAGAATTAAGATAGATGGCACAACTGGCTTAGCATTATCAGCACTTGCAAGCGCTGGATACAGTTTCAATGTTAACAATGGCTTGAAATTCATCTTTGGCTTGAAATTAGCGCACAGAGATGTTAACCCCGATGGATTAACAAGAGAGTATGTTCTGAATTTAAGCTATGTCTATCGATTCTAATATGAAATGTTTAATTACCATAGCAATCATATTTAGTGCACAAATATTATGTGCACAGACAGGATTTGACGAGGCGCAAGATTTGTTTAGAAAAGCTAAATTCTCTGAAGCCAAGTCACTCTTTGAAAAGGCAAGTGAGACTTTTCATGAATCTCAAGAATTAGATAAATATGCGATTTGTAATTTGAGAATTGCAGAATGCCATTTGTCTATGGGAGAACCAAAATACGCTTTGGTGGTTGCGCAAAGTACTCAAAGCTTTTTGAATTCACTTTTGCCTGAAAATAACATACTTCAGGCGCAAACTTTGAATATCATTGGTAACAGCTATTTGACAATCGGAAGAAATGATTTAGCCATTGAGAAATTACAAAAGGCTTCTGCATTATTTGAAGACAAGTCTATAGAAGCCGCAAGTTGCTTTGAAGATTTAGGCATTGCTTATTGGAACAATGGTAATCGAGCATTGGCTTTACAATACCATGAGCGCTGCCTTGATATCAGAAAAACGAATGGAGCAGAGGATATTTTAGTAGGGGATTCTTATATCAATATTGGACTTGTTTATTTAGAAGATGAACCAAGACAAGGGATTCTCTATTTTAATAGAGCACTAGAAATATATAAAAGTGAATTATCCAACAAACATCCGAAAATTGCCTATGGTTTTTCTGATTTAGCTTTTGCAAACGCCCATTTGGGAAACTATGATGAAGCTTTAAACTATCTTGATCAGGTGGAGAATATATGGGAATCATCATTTAGTGGTGATCATCCAAATAAAGCATTTACGGAGAGCAATAGGGGACGAATATTGGAGATGAAGGGTGACCTTGATCAAGCATTGGTGTTTCAACAAGAAGCATTAAAAATGTATTCACGCATTAATGGTGAAAAGCACCCTGATGTAGCAAATACTTATTTTCTCATTGGCTCTATTTACCAAAAGAAAAGCGAATTCATGCTTGCAGCTGAATACTATCAGCAGTCTATTTATGCTAATTTGTTGGATCAAGATTCAGAAACAGTTTACTCATACCCTGAAGTTAGAGACTATTTTAATGCGGATATTTTATTGTCCTCTTTTCAGGCAAAAGCAAAGAGTTTGGAAGCAGAGCATTTTGAAAAAAGCTTGAAATTGAGAGACATAGACGGGGCATTGAATTTGTATTCATTGTGTGATGTATTGATTTCTCAGATTCGACAATTACGTCATAACGAGGTGGATAAGCTCAGGCTTGGAGAGATTGCATCGGATGTTTATGAGAATGGTATAAAGTTATCTTTATACCTAAGTGAACGGTCCTTTAAGAAGGATGACTATTTAGAATTGGCTTTTAGCTTTTGTGAAAAGAGCAAATCTGCAATCCTATTAGAAGCGATCAATGAGACGAATGCTAAGGCGTTTGGAGGCGTACCAAGTAAGGAGTTGGAATTGGAAGACAGTCTGAAAAATGAAATCAGCTATTACAAGTTAGAATTGGCTCGTTCTAAATCTCAAAAGGAACAAGTAGCTATTAAAAAAATGTTATTCAAGTATCAATCAGCCAATAGAGATTTTGTTCAACGCTTAGAAAATGAATATCCGGAGTATTTCAATTTAAAATACAGTCAAAACTTAGCCACATCATCAGAAATTCAAGAAAAGCTAAATGATGGTACAGCAGTATATTCTTATTTCACAGGTAAGGAAGACTTATTCATATTCGAAATTTCTAATAACAAAGGGCTTAAAGTTCATTCAAATGAGAAGTTGCAGGATTTTGAAAAACAAATCAAAGGAATGAGGAATGCCATGAAATATCAATTAGACGAGGATTATGAAAATGCATCACAGAAATTATTCAAACAATTGATTCCAAAAAAACAGAAGGGGATTGATAAACTGGTTATTATTCCAGATGGAATCCTGGGTACGATCCCTTTTGAAGTTTTGGCGACAAGTCCAGATAAGTATGGAGAAACAAGGATGCTCATAGAGGACTATAAAGTTTCATATGATTACTCTGGTACATTACTTTTAGATCGAATAGGATTGACAAGTCATGCCTCAATAAAGGGTATACTGCTAACCGCCCCGATGAAATTTGATAAAAATGATGTCGCACTAAGTGATCTTCCAGGCACCTATAATGAGGTAAGAGAAATTAAGTATTTATTTGAAAGCGATGAACTAAAAGTTGAAATTGCTACAGGAAAGGAAGCTTCTGAATCTCTGATGAAATCTGATCACATTTCGAATTACCAGTATTTACACTTTGCGACTCATGGCATGGTTAATCAATCTGAACCGGATATGTCTAGAATTTTTTTAACACCAGATGATAATGAGGACGGAAGTCTCTTTGCTGGGGAAATTTATAATATTGAAATCAATGCCGACCTGGTGACACTTTCTGCATGTGAAACTGGTTTGGGTAAAATAGCCAAAGGAGAGGGTGTAGTTGGACTAAGTAGGGCCCTGATGTATGCTGGAGCTGAGAATATAATTGTTTCTCTCTGGCCAGTAGCAGATGAGTCTACAGCTAAGTTAATGATCGAATTCTATAAGTATCATTTGATTCATTCTGAAAACAATCTATTTTCAGATGATCTACGGAAAGCAAAAATTAGAATGATTAGGTCAGAAGAGTATAGTCAACCTTACTATTGGGCTCCTTTTATTTTAGTTGGCATCTAGTACTTGACCTCAAAAAATCTCTCTGAAGAATAAGGCTTTCCTTCAACCGAGTATCCCTCAATATGTATTACATACTTACCCTGAATATCAGAAGTGTAAAATTCAACTTCTAAAATACCTTTATCGTCTACGGTTTCAGGAATCCATAACAGTTGTTCTCGACGATCTGGAATTCTATCCAGTTTAGAGGTTGAATAATCAGGTTGTTTGAATATTTTTTTAGGCTGGACACCTTGATAGTTAAATTTTAAAATATTCTCGTTAATCTTGAAATCATGAAGGTTTCCTTCAAATGTTTTAAGAGAGATAACTCCATCATATATTTTGGGCCCCAAATAATATCGTTTGCTTATTACACCAATACTTTTCACTTTGTATGGGCTAAAAGTGTAAAGAGATTTTGTGTCTACAGGAACGCCATCAAGTAAGATCAATGTCGGTTCATTGAAGTGTGGGGTGTATTCACCAGACCTTGTTTCAAGTATTGGGATTCCTCGCTTTTGTTTAACCGCAACAAATGGTATGTATTCTATGAAAGTTTCTTTTAACGTTGGGAACCGATTGTAATCATCTAGAAGATAGAAAGCATCATATTCACTAAAGATCTCTATGGGTTTCACTGCATTGAATAATGAATCTTTTTTAACTTCAAAATACGCGTTTTCTACTTGTGTGTGTACACTGCTTTTTACAAGATCAAGCAATAATAAGCTGTCAATTTCAAGATTTGGAGGATTATATTGTGGATGCTCTATCAAGAAGTTGTTTTCGATATTAATCGTATATGCTCCAGTATCGAGTAAAGAGACAAAGGATACTTTTTCTTCATTAAATGAGGGCACATTTATCGTAAATCCACCTTGGTTATTAGATGTGGCAATAGAAGCATGGTTTTCGCCTAAAGAGGAATACATTACTGAAATACCAGTTAGAGGCTTGGAATCGGAATCTTGAATGGTACCATCTAACAATTCTCCACGGTAATCAGGTAAAAACTTTATGTCTGAAGGCCTCTTTCGACTGCTAATATGCTTATTCATGTTCAAAACTATATTAAGCGCCTTAGGGTTAATGGATGAAAATTCTTGAACTGATATAGGTAGGTTGTAATACGCTGGAATTGAAGAAAATAGGCTCGTATAATTCTCTGCATTTGTTCGGTAATTGGGTAACCTATCCCTAACTCTTCTCACAGAAATAGAGTAGGATCCAGGCGGCAATTCTTCACTGTGACTGACCAAGGAACGTGACTTGTAAGCTTGATTATTTTTCTTTTCATTAGCTTTTGTGTTGAAAGGAAGGAAGACTAATCTTTCATCAAGTATGGTTTCACTTGATTCTAAGGAAACGTGATATATTCCAGGTCTAAGTGTACTTTTAGGAATCATAAGTGACGAACCTCTGACAACTGTTTCATTGTTTATTTCACTGTTTTTATCGCGGAATAATAGGGTGCCTTCAAAGTTTGGGTTAGTGCTGATTATTTTTAATTCGAATGCTACATTGGTTTCACTAAATAGGATTCCACTTCCTTCTTTTTCTACTTTCGGCAGGTTGAAAAAATGGAATTGACCATTTTCATCTTCCAGAATTGCTTGATAGTTCGATGGTGATTTTGGTGTGAATTGAAAACTTCCAAAACCATCATCAATAGGTGCTATGTCTAAAAGACCCTCACCATTTTGGTCTACTATTTTCCCTTTGAATTTTGCGCCATGCCCCAAATTGTTCGTAACATGAAAGTCAACAGTGTTTTCTTGATTAAGGATAATTCCATTTTTTGAGGTGAAAAATTTCATCTCCCATTCGGAATTTGCAAATGTTGGTGGGGTAATTTTCTCAAATGGATTGATAATAGTAATAGGCACCTCGAATACACGCTTGAAATTCTTCATCCAACGTGTATAAGCGATCAATTGGTAAACGCCAGTACGAAAAGTTGAAGAAATAAATAGGTCTCCATAGCCTCTTCCATTTTCTATCGATAATTTGCTTTGAAAAGCTATTTTCCCTTCTTCATTGATAAGTTCCACATAAAGAATTGAGCTCAAAGGAGAAGGTTTATTCGTCTTTTTACTATTGACATAAGCGGAGAATAACAAAGTTTCACCTGATATTAAGTTTGTTGAATTAACATGCAGGTAGACTTCTTCTTCTATGTTTTGACTGAATATGTCTAGAACGCCAAAATGAATTATAAATATGAGTGATATTAGGTTTCTCATTGTCTTTTATTCAGTCTATCCAGTAACTAGGAACCTCTGTGTCGGCGTAGTATGAACAATTGGTACAACTTCTTCTGTGAAACACTACTGAATCTGCTGATCCTGGTTCAATCGCATATTCAATGTAATGTATTTCATACCCACCTACAGAATCTGCAAAATTAATGGCATCTTCATAGTCAAAACGCATTGCTTGATCGGGTCGGCAATATGTATGAAAGGGCGCTGCATTGAAATCAGGATGATAGTCACTAGCATTAAAAAAATCGCGCCTTTCTGTTACTCCAGAAACTTCAAAAAAGCCTAATACTACTTCATTCGGATCTGTCACACCAGATATGTTTCCGATAATTGTACCAGTTTGCTTGTCTGACAAAGAACCCGTTGATTCATTGTTTTCTTTAAGTTTTCTGTAATACAAATAAGCGTCCTCAGAAATCGAATATTGTTTTGCTAATAGGCTATATCTACTCCTCAATTTTTGGCTAGTTTCAAATACAAAATTTAAAGGGAATTGTTGGATTCTGTTTTCCGTACTTCCTGCTGATGTGCCAATAAGCAATGATGTGGGATTTACATAATTATAACAATAACCTACTTCTTCTTCACGAGGTATTATTTGATCATCTATAACTTCAAATGATGAAGGGTAGGGAACGACAATCTTGTAGGTCTCTTCAATTATGTATCTGAAGAATTGGGATTCCTCTGATTCATCATGACTATCCAGGAAGAATTGTATGCCTTTTTCAACTGAGTTGGTTTCTTCGTTAATTGCTTCGGCGTAAAAATCATAGATGCTATCAATGGGAGGAGCTGACTTCAATAGTTCATATGAAGATTGATATTCTCGATTATCAGGAGTAGTAACCACAAGTCTATATTGGTGGCCTTCTTGACCTTGAACATTACCAAGAGACTGATAAACCCCATTGCCTTCATTGTAAAAATCAAAACGTACACCTTCCTCGTCTTCTATGTAGATGGTTGCTCCATCAACACGACCTGCTTCAAATCCACTGTCTAAGGGATAAGTGTAGCTTAAAGTAACGAGGTGTGATTTAGTTTCATTTGTTAAAAGGGCATCAATAACAAGGACTTGCTCATAAGCCTCTGAACGATATTCGAATGGCTCTAAGCATGAACTAAAAAAGAAAAATGAAATAGATGAAGTGACTATTATACACCTCACTGATTGAATCAGAGTCATAAGAAAATGAAATTTTTTTATTTGTAAAACCTGACTCATGGTATCCAATAGTTAGGCGGTGTGGTATCAGCATACTCAGCACAACTTGTACAAGATTTAGTTAATATGATAAGTGCGTCACTAGTTCCAGGGCCAGAGGCATATTCAATGGTATGGATTTGGTAACCTTGATTGCTTTGAATGAATTCAATCCCTTCTTGAAAACTGAACCTTCTGGCTCTTCTATAATCACAAAGAGCTTGGAATGATGCTGGTTCAAATCGCGGGTCAAAATCTGAAAAACTAAAAAATTCCCTTTTTTCACTGGTTCCTGAAACCTCAAAATAGCCTAGGACGGGCTCATTAGCACCTTGGGTCGAACTAATGTTGCCAACAATAGTTCCTGTTTGCTTATCGGAAAGAGATCCTGTAGATTCATTGTTTTCTTTAAGTCTTCTGTAATAATGGTATGCAGTTTCTGAAATGGCGTATTGTTTCACTAAAACGCTATACCTCGTTCGAATTTTTTGACTGCTTTGAAAAATAAAATTAAGGGGAAACTCTTCTAGTCTATTTTCTGAATTCGAGGAGGAAGTTCCTATGATCAAATTCGAAGGTTTTACAGATTTGTAGCAAGATCCTACTTGGTCTATTCTTCGAACGACAGAACCGTCCTGAACTTCAAAATAAGATGGATAAGGAACCACGATTTTGTAAGTCTCCTGTAATTCATATCTAAAATATTTGGCGATTCCTGATTGATCATTTGTTGATATGAAAAATTGAATACCCGGCTCAATTTCATCAGTTTCGGAATTGGGCAATTCAGCATAAAAATCATAGATACTGTCAATCGGTGGAGAGGGCACCAAAAGTTCATAAGTTGATTGATATCTTTGGCCGTCTTCGGTATTTACGACCAATCGATACTCTTTGCCATATAGACCTTGAAAACTGTTGTCTGAAACATACTTTCCACTATCAGTGTAGTGGAAATGATAAATAGATCTTTCTTTTTCTTCAATGAAGACCTCTGCATTGTCTATTTCCACAAAGGATGAACTAAAGTCTACAGGATAAGTATAAGAGATTTTTATTTCATGATTTTTATTTTCATCAGTCAACAACCCTTCAATAACAATTAGCTCATCATATGATGTAGAAAGATACTCATATGGTTCAACACATGAGAAAGAAAGCAAACCGAATTGGAACAACACGATATGGTTCATCGAATTTCTCATCAAAACTTGAAATTATAAGTTAATGTAGGAATTGGTTCTCCAAATATCACAAGTTGATAACCATTGACAGTACCATTTTCTACATCAAAAAATACTGAATAAGGATTACTTCTTCCCAGTAAATTATATACGGATAAAGTCCAAAATGAATGAGCGAGTTTCTTGATTTTATGATTGCCTTCTAAGTTAATTCCTAAATCAATTCTAAAATAATCAGGGATACGAAATGCATTTCTGTCAGAATAATGTAGGTTTTGAGCTCCTTGAAAATCATAAACAGCTACAGGGTAAGTCACAGGTCTTCCTGAACTAAAAGACACATTCGTTGAGGCGCTTAATCTTCGTGTGAATTTATAATTGGCAACCATATTGAATGTATGCGGTTTGTCATAGTTTGTAGGGTAGAATTGTCCTGCATTGATTGTTTCTTCTGGGTTTCCTCCATCTAACTGGATGAAGGTTCTTGCATAGGTATAATTGACCCATCCATTGAGTCTCCCGGACTTTTTAAGTGAAAATTCAATACCGTAGGACTTGCCTTTGCCTTGTAATACTTCTGTTTCAATCGCAGGGTTAAGTAGAAAGGTTCCTCCAACTTTAAAATCGATTAAGTCTTGAAGGAATTTGTAATAGGTCTCAACAGATAATTCCCATTCGTTGTTATAAAAATTCCTATAATACCCTAATGCAATCTGATCCGCTATTTGTGGTTTAATATGAGCACTTGATAATCTCCAAACATCAGTCGGAGATAGGGAAGTTGAGTTTGACATTGTATGGATATATTGCCTTGTACGGTTATAGCTAAGTTTAACAGAACTGTTAACGTCTAAGGCATATCTACCAAAAACTCTAAATTCAGGTCCATGGTAAGTTTTAATAATTTCACCCTTGGAATAAGAGGTAGTATCTATTCTGCTATCTCTATTTTTAGGTAAACCATCGGCATATCCATATACGTCCTGTGCGCCCAGTGCGTTAAACATAGAGTATCTAATTCCTCCATAAATTGTTAATTCTGGATTGATTTCAATTTGATCGGATATATAGAGTGCTGATTCTTGACCTTGTTCATTTTGGACCTCATCATAGAGAACGGTTGACTCACTTCCTTTAGGACTCATACTACCAGGGTTCACACGATAGTTTTTAGTGCTAAATCCAAAATTGATCCTTTGTTCCTCAGTAGGGTAGTAATTGAAATCGGTGGCGATAGTATATTCATTGAGACCAAAATCTTGCGTGAATGAATTCGGAGGGGATTGATCATAAAGCATTTCATAACTATAGTGTGCACCTAGTGCAGTGAACGCTGCATCTAAATTATTATTAATTTTTCTTTTCCATTTAACACTTGCATTTGCATTTACATATGAAAAATCCGAGAATGAGAATAAGGTATCAGAAGACAATCGAAACTTGTCTTTGCTGTAGTAACCAGAAACCGTGAGTGCATTTTTATCATCAATTAAATAATCTACCTGAGCGATCAAATCCATGAAATCAACTTGATTTCCATTAAAATTGGCGTTTTCTACAAGTTTAAGTACCCAATCAGAATAAGTATAACGAACTCCAGCAATTACGCTGAGGCTGTCTTGGATTATGGGTGCTTCCATCATAAATCTAAGCGTAACTGGACTGATGCCACCAGTACCAGAAATTTTTTCTTTATTTCCTGATTTTCCTTGAATATCGAATACTGAAGAAAGACGGCCTCCATGCTTGGCCGGAATACTTCCTTTGTAGACCTCCATGTTATCAATGGCATCTGCATTGAAAGCAGAGAAAAACCCTAAGAAATGAGAGGGGTTATAGACAGGAGCACCATTGACTAATATGAGATTTTGATCGGCTTTCCCCCCTCTTACATTATATCCAGCCGCTCCTTCTCCGACAGTTTGTACCCCAGCCATCGTAGTAGCAATTTTCATTATGTCTTTTTCTCCTAAGACTAAGGGGACAGTTTTAGTCTCTTCTATATTTATTTTGTTGACACCTATTTGAACATCTTTAATGTTGGCATCTCTACCTGATTCAATAACTACTTCTTGTAAAGCAATGATATCTATATCCATATCAATGTTTAAACTCCCATTTGAAAACATGACTATTTTTCTCTGCGTAGTTTTTAATCCCGCATATTGAAAAAACACAGTTTGACGTCCATTGGGTAAAGCAATTGAGTAAAATCCATTTTCATCAGTAGTAGTAGCTAAAAAAGGATCTTTGACATACACCAATCCACCCACAACAGGTTCATTTTTTTCAGAACTTTTGAGATACCCAACAAGTGTCGATTTCCCGCCAACTACCATTTTTGTTCTGCTACCAATATCTTGAACGAAATTTTCTTTATCATCTTTGTCAATATTGGTATTTTGATATTCTCTAACGAAGACGAGACCAAGCTCTGAATTAGAAATTTCTTCATTAGGAGCGAAAGAAGTTAGAATCTTAGGAGAACCATCTATGATCACATTATTGGTTATAATTACTTCAAATCCTTCTATGAAAAAGCTTAAAGCTGTTCCTTCAAAAAGATCTGTCAGAACTTTATTCAATGGGGTATTATTGAAATCTCCTGAAACAAACACGGAATCAACCCAACTTGATTGATAATAGAATTGCGTGTTGCTTAGATCTTCTAGTGTTTCTAACGCGATGTTAAGTTCTATATTAGAAAATTGAGTAGTGATTTTATTTCCAATGCTTTGTGCACTTAAAAGAGCTGGAAAACAGCATAAAAGCAGGTTAGTGATAAAATGTTTCATTGCTCACTAACTATTGTATCACAATGTTGAGTCAACTGAATCATTGTTTCGACATTATCAGGTTTAACGGTTAACCGATTGTTTTTTACAAACTCATTGATCTCTTTTTTTAATGCTGGAAAAACCTTAATGAAGCTTCTTTTGTTTCTTATTAAAAAAAGTTCGTTTTTTTTCATCAAATAAAATGAATCATCAACTTTGTATTCTATACTCCTGCTTTTGGCATCAATTAATTCCTTTTTACTTCGTTTGGATATGAAATCAATCGAATATCCTGTAAAGAGCACATCATAGAACCCTGAAAAATTGTTTTGAAATCGATAATTTTTAAAATGATGGCCCAATACTTCAAACCATTCGATTTGATTTTGTTCTAGTTTAATTGGCTGACTACTTAGAGCGATATTGGTGGGATGTTTTATAATTACATACTCATCATTCGCATTATAAATAATGTCAACATCATTAAAAATTTGATTCCTATATTGTATGGAACCTTTTATCCAAGATGATTCGATAAAAAATGGGTGACTAAATGCCGTTATATATGCTTTTTTATAAGAACCAGCTACGAGTTGTGATTGATCTCTACCAAATTGGTCATCAAACCAAGTGCTCACATCTTTTTCTAAGTCTAAACCACTGACATCATATTGTGCTTTCAATTCATATGAACTCAAAGGCACCCCATAAGTAAGCACTAATGTCAAAAGTAGCGTGAGAGTTAGTGGTCTTTTCATTTAGATTAAGGCAGGCTTTTCATTTTAAGGAATTAATCTGGCGAATATTATTTATTTCATTTCCTTGGAATGACTAAGAACGTTAAAATGTATGTACAAAATGAATTCGGTTGGTATTATTTACAATGGATTAAAAGAAACAATGCGATATGCTGATATTGAGGGCATAGTTTTCGCACTGCAATATGCAAAATAAAAATCGATAATAAAGCGCAACGGATTGTCTGATTTTAACAATTAATTGATGTTCTCTATTCTGAGATATATTAGAGATTTTGTGATTATAGTCTGTCTATTTTATTTTTATGTAATTAATGAATGTTATTATTAGTCAAAAATCAACCGAATCTATGAAAGCTATTAACACGAATTTATCTTATTATCGTTTACGAAAATTAATTGGAGCTTCAGGGATGCTTTTACCGTTTATTGTCTGGGTAGGCGCTTGGGAAATTTTGCCTTCTATTAGTGACTACTATTATACCTATATGGGAATAGCATTTGTGACAATACTCATGTGGTGTGGGGCTTTTCTCATAGCATATAGAGGATATAAAGAAACGTCATGGATTACTGATAATGGGATCACTACGATAGGAGGTATTCTTATTATGTTAACGGTCATCTTTCCAACTCCATATGATGGTGGAGCTGATTGCCCTACAGCAATTTGTTTTAATGGAGTGAACTGGCCTGGGTATATTCATTTTGGTTCAGCATCTCTATTTTTTGGTTTAATGGGAGCATTGATCTATTTCAACTTTACCCTTCCAAGGCATGAGGATAAAAGTTCGTATAAATCTCCAGGGAAAATCAGCAGAAATAAACTTTACCGCAGTTGTGCGTGGGGCATGTGGGTTACTTTGGCACTCACATTTATTGGGTATCTATTGCGAGAGAAAAGTCAAGATTATGGTATATACTTTAAATATTCTGTATTTATCGGGGAACTGATAATACTTCAATTTTTTGGTATTGCCTGGTTGGTGAAGGGAAAGGCACTTTATGATCTAGGATGGCAGAAAGAAGATGGTGATGAGGTTCAATCTTGATAAAAGTCAATGTGAGATTTCAGAGATCAATTCATTGGAAGGGAAACATAAAAATTGCTCCCTATACTTATCTCACTTTGAACCCAAATTTTACCATTGTGTTTGTCAACAAATTCCTTAACCAATAGAAGTCCAAGACCGGTTCCTTTTTCTTCGTTCGTTCCGGGCTGAGTTACTTTTTCTTCAATTTTGAAAAGCTTTTCTACTAGATCAGCGCTCATACCTACCCCTGTGTCGGATATACATATCGTCACGTTATTTTTTTCGATGCTACATAAAATTGATATTTTACCATCCTCTGGTGTGAATTTGATGCTATTCGATACCAGGTTCCTAATAATTGTTTTGATCATGTTTGAATCGGCATGTATGCGAAGGTCATTTTTACAATTGTTGATTAATTCAATAGATTTCGTTTTCGCTACACTATTCAAAATAGACCATGTATCATCAATAATTTCATTTAGAGAAATATCTTTAGGTTCAAACTTCATGTCTTTAGTTTGTACTCTTGCCCATTCCAATAGGTTTTCAAGTAATTTGTTCGTATTGTCCGCAGAGGAATATAACATGCCAGTATACTTAACCCAATCTTGTTTAAAAATGCTACCAACATCTTCATGCATGAGTTTGCTCATGGACAAAAAAGAACTAAAAGGGCCTCTCAAATCATGCGCTATGATGGAAAAGAATTTATCTTTTGTATTATTTAAACGGGTAAGTTTTTCTTGGTATTTACGAGCTCTTCGAAAGGCAAAGAATGTGGTAGCATTTACAAAAAAGAAAATTGAAATCCCGACCAGACGATAAAGCAGTTTATTAGTATTTACGAATTCTTGTATATAAACATCAGGATTGTTACTGAAATGGGGAATGATGTCATTTGAAAAAAAAATAAAAGGAACCAAAAGAAGTATTAGGGAAATTAAAAGTGGACGATCCTTGATATCGATTAGTACAAAATGAAATATAATTGAAACAGGAATTGTGAGGTATGGGTACCACAAATAATCTTCAGAGCCGCCAATAAAGTAGGGCATGATAACCAAGAAAATCACCGGTAAAACGATAATTAGAGATAGTTTTGTTAATTGTATGAATCCATTTTTATTTAACCAAAAGTTTAATAGTGCGATAAATAAAATGACTAGGTTGATGAATTGAAATGCGCTAAAAGCCAATAATTCTGATGGTACAATATCAATTATATTAATAACAATTGATTGAATACTTATATAACAATAAATGATTACAATGACTAGAGTGATCACATTGTAGATATAGTATTTTCTCTTTTCTAGATCCGTTTTGCTGTGTGAAAAACCGGTATTTAATATATTAACATTCAAGGTAAAGCTGATGTATTGCCAATATGCTCAAATTGATATTTTTGTAATATAATAATTCTTGGGGGAGGAATGCCTACATAGAATTGTTTGGCAATTAATTCACTGAATTAGGAGGGGGATTAAAAACATAAAAAGTGGAGCCGGAGGGACTTATTTTTCAAAATTCTATTTGGGTGAAAGTGTTCTTATTCCTCGGAATACCTGTTTATATCATTTTTGAGCACTACATTCGTGAGGTGATTTTCGTTTTAAACGGTAAGAACTCGCCCCCAAACTCGACCCTATGTTTTATTTAAGAAATATACATGCGAAAAAACCTACTCCAATAGTAGCTAGAATTTATTTAAAATCCGAAAAACGCGAGTTTAAGCATTCTACAGGGATATCAATACTTCCGGAGCATTGGGACAATGAAAGTGGTACACCTATCAAGGCTAGAGGACTACTTGGAAATGATTTAAAACTGATTGAGGCTCAACTAAATCAAATCCAATCACGGTTTACGCAAGCTATACAGGAAGCCAAATTTGCTGAAAGAGAAATCAACACAGAATACCTGACTAATAAACTAAATAAGACGGCTAAAATTTCGATCTTAACTGAAGGGATCGATTTGTTAGTCAGTACAAAGAAAGCTTCCAATGCCCTGAGCCCTGCAACGATCAAAAAATACAACCAGGTTAAATCTTTAATCGAGAAGTACCAATCTCACATGGGGGTTGTACTCACATTTTACAATATCAATGCAAAGTTTCAGGATCAATTCTTACAGTATTCGTACAAAATTTTGAAACACCATGACAATACAGTTGGACGAAATATCGGTCACATTCGTTCGATTGTCAAGTGGGCTTACGACCAGTCTTTGCACACTTCCGAAGGCTACAAGGACCTAAAGAAGTTTTCTGTAGACTCTGATCAAATGGCGCTTACCCTGGAGGAAGTGATGACCCTTTACAACCACCAGTTCGAATTGAACAAACACACTAAGGCGGTAGATTTATTTTTAATTGGTGTTTTCTCAGGTCAGCGGGTTTCTGATTATTCTGTATTTGATAAAAATGATTACCAGGAAGGATACATCACCAAGAGATCAAAAAAAACCAATGTTCGAGGTGAAATTCCAGTTGACTCAAATCCTTTTCTCAAATCACTTTTGGAAAAATATGATTGGGATATACCACGGATCTCAGATCAAAAACTAAATGAATATATTAAGGAGGCCTGTAAAATTGCCAAGATCAATGCGCCATTCAAATATCAAAGGTCAAGAGGTGTGGAGAAAACTCAAATAGTCAAAGCAAAATGTGATCTGGTATCCACTCATACCGCACGTAGGACATTCATCACCTTGGCGATACCTGAGATGGGCTATAAAAAAGTCATGAAAATCACTGGCATACTGAAAGTAGAAACCCTTCTGAAGTATGAACAGGCAGATAGAAAAAGCATTGACTCTGCAATCAAAAAAGTTTTTCCAGAAAACGGCTGAAATAAGACAAGCTTTTTCTGTCCTATACACATAACTGATATTGAGTTAATTTAGAAGTCTAATTAATAATTCAAAAAACAATTTCAGTTATGAAGAACATATTGAGAACAGTGGCTGCTTTCAGCCTATTATTTATTTTAGGATCTTGTGCAGATCAGGAAGATGATTTGGTTTTACCTTCTGCACCGGACAATACCATTTTAGAAGGTGGTGGGGGTGACCCTCACAACCCTGGTCCTCCATTGCCTTCAACAAATGGTTAAAATCAAAAAAGGGAAGCACCAATAGTCTTCCCTTTTTTTTATATATTGCGGTGCAGCGTATTTGAAAACAATCAACATTTCATCCAAATGAGAAGGTTTTTTCTATTTATCTGCACCATTGCAATTTTCACTTCATGTAATTTTTTTCATAAAACATCTTTCAGCGACGAGTACGTCAAAGCAGCTGATTTATACAAAGTGGGTAACTACTTTGCTTCGCTTAGAATGACATTGGAAGTGGTTAAAGAGGCAGAGTTTATAAATGATTTTGACTTGATGGGTAATGCATATTACCTGATGGCCTACAATTACAAATATCTTTATCATCCGGACTCTGCATTACTTGCCTTGAAAAAGGCTCAAACAGCTTATTGGCAATCGGGGGATAAAATTCAAGAAGCCAATGTAGTCGGTGAAATGGGTACGGTATTCCTCGAAAATTTTGCTTATCAAATTGCAAAAGAATACTATTCAGACTTTTCGAGACGAGCTGAAGCCTTGGATGACGATAGATTAATGGCTGAGAGTTATAATAATATTGGTCAAGCATTATTGAAAATGCATGATTATTTAGAAGCATACAGTTATTTCAGCCAAGCACTGAAAATAGAGCTCTCTTTAGATGACAAACCAAAATATGTTGCTGATATCTATCTTGCACAAGGTCTTTGCCAATTTGAAGAAGGGAACTACAGGATAGCCTCAGATTTGTTTTGGAAAGCACTAGGAATTGGAAGAAAACATAAATTAATTAAAATTAGAGGGAAGGCTAACAATCACATTGCAGAGTGCAAAATGATGAAAGAAGATTTTGATACTGCAGAGAAGCATTTCAATTTAGCGCTGAACCTGTTGAAAGATTATCCTACTGAAAGAACCATTAGCTACGTTGGTTTAGGAAATATCTACTTAAAAAGAGGAAATATCAATAGAGCAATAGCTTCATATTTTACGGCTACTGAAGGCAATTTATTGGCAATAGATTTTGACGATGTACAAGAAGCAACAGATTCCCTCAGTGTTTACTATGAGAATCAAGGAAAAATAGATAGTGCATTGTACTTTTCCAGAAAAGGGAGGTTATTTTCAAAAAGAAAAGAAGCTCAAAAATCGCTGATAAAAAAGGCTGACAATACCCAGTATGCCATCTCTGTCATGCATGAACAAGGTATTTTTGACGATAACCAAGTCAAAAAGCAACAAGAAAGTATACTGCTTTGGTCAGTAGTTATTCTGTCATTCTTATTGATTATTATAGGTACAGTTAAGAATTATTTGGATAGATATTCGCAAATTTCATCCCCTGTTTTGGCATCAGAGAACACTGGTGAATTAGAGCAAAAAATTATAGAAGAAAGAAATTATTTGGATTGACTATTTTCTACTTCCTTGAGTTTTCTCTCAAGTTTCTTAATTCGTTGCTCCCTTATATCTAGAAGCTCATACTGAAGTTCGATTTCTTTATCCTTTTTTTTCAGCATTAGATACAACTCTTTGGGATCTTCTACCGATTGTAATGCGGGTGTGACATCTAGATATTTCTTTGATAGAGTCATTTCACCTACCCCAGTAACAACCCATACCAGATTTATATCTGGATAATTGTCTATTATTTTATTCAGAACTGAAAGTCCTACATCAGAATTTCTTTTTCTGGTAGTAGAAATGTATCCTTTAGATAAGCCACAAGCTTCTTCTACAGTCTTGAATTTCAATCCTTTACTTGAAAATAACTCAATTAGCCTTTCTATGGCACTCATTCAATTTGTAAATTAAATCTGTACAATTGTGTGTTTTCTGTACAATTGTACTTATAATTGCTGCAAGACAATGTAAATATATGGAAAATATACAAAACCAAAACAGTAAACGAGGACCAGTGAACAAAGCTCTTCTTCCCGAGAAAACTGCCATTTATTTCAAAAAAGAACTTGGTCTATTGAACATCTCCAAAGAATCCATAGCGAAAGAAGCAAACTGCAATCCCCGCACAGTCTATAACCTATTAGCACGGAACCATTACAACCGTGCAGCGCATGAGGCGATCATTAGGATTTTAGAAGCGGCTAGCCATACAGATATAAAAGCCTGCTATCTCAAAATTGAGATATCCAAAGGCAGGATAGAAAAACTCCAAACCCTCAAATCGGCATAACCATGAAAAACACCTCAAAAAAATTCCTAAAGTTCAATGACAAAACGATTTCTTTCCTTGCCATCGATGGTGAGTATTGGATCGCTATCAAGCCAATTTGCGAAGTTTTGAATGTCAATTTTGACAGACAATATAAGAATCTGAAATCTGACAAAATATTGGATCAGTTATATGCTAAACAGCCTATGACAGGAGCTGATAAGAAGACCTATAATATGGTTGCTCTCCCTGAGAAATTCATCTACGGATGGCTATTTTCGATTCGATCCGATAGCAAAGAATTGCAGACCTACAAGATGGAATGTTACGAAGTGCTATTCAACCACTTCCACGGATCAGTAACCGGCAGGAGTGAAGTACTCAAAGAAAAAATGCAGCTGCAGGAAAAAGTAGCTGTTCTCAAGTCTTCGCTCATAGACAACGAGGACTACCAGGCACTGGTCAAAGCAGAGGCGGCCATTCTCAGAACCGGCAAGAACCTCAAGTCTCTGGATAAGCAATTTATTAACGAACAATTAGTTCTCTGGCAGCAATGAGAAATCAAAGATCAGAATTATTAATTAGATCAGGGAGGCCTGATGGTGAGCCAATTAAAA
>JAGDZN010000002.1:0-240977 GCA_049115835.1 Reichenbachiella sp. | reverse complement strand
TTAACAGCAAAATTCTCAATGCCAAAAATTATGGGTTCTGCTCAAAAAGAAAGCTGTCTTTTTTTTTGTGCTCAAAAGGGGGCGGAGGATTGAAAATTTGGAGCGGTGGTGGTGGTACCTGTGCAGAGGTTTTGAAATTTTCTTGATTTTTTTGGTTTATTTTTTTATCAAGAAAAATATGAATGAAGAATCATTACTCCGCCGCTGGTAGAATATAATCCTCCATCATTTCTTTCATTTGAATAGAATACTTTCCATGTTTTAGATACAAACCTTGCGTGACGACAATGACCAAATCCAGACTTGGAATGATATTGATGAAATTGCCGCCATCTCCTTCGGCAGACAAATAATCAACACCATTAAGGTTTCTAAGCCAGAAATAATAACTGTAATCGCCGGTATCGGGTGTTGTGACTTGATGGTCAAAACATGCCCTAACATAATCTTCAGGAATCACTTGCTCCCCTTTCCATTGGCCTTGGTCGAGATAGGTTATACCGATTTTCAACATATCCCTCGGTCGGATAAACATTCTTGCTGAACCTTCTGGATAGCCATCAGGTTGATTCTGCCACTCATAATCGGTTATACCTAATTTGCCATAAAAATTCTCATGAGCCCATTCTCTGACATTTCCGCCGACCATATTATCCACACATTTAAGTACCAGGTTAGGAAGTGCGCTGTTATAGCGCCATTCAGTTCCAGCGCCTAAATAAGGACGACTTAATAAAAATTCAGCAAAATCGGTAGATTTCCACATATTGATCAAATCCGGATGACCCCATTCATTCCATTGAAGATTGGCTTGCATGGACAAGCAATCTTTGAATGAAATGTTGGCTTTTCCTTCATCATCAAAATAGTTATTGTATTCTGGAAGAAAACCAGCTATTGCAGTTTCAATGGGAACATCATGCTGATCCAGCGCAATTCCAGTTATTATAGAAGTAAAGGCCTTATTGGTAGAGGCGACATAATGTTTGTCGTTTCTGCCCCATTGAATATGAGGTGGCTGATCGTCAACAATGACCCCATTTTCAAAATCAATGGTATCATTGTTTCCATGAAAATATTCTTCCAAGATCAGTTTTCCTGATCTATAGATCAAGACACTATGCACTTCATCATAATTGTCACGATATATTTTATCCATCAAGTTCTGAATAGACTGATAATTCATATCAACTTCATCCAGCGCTCCTGTTTCAATATCGTCATCGAGTTGCACTGGTTTATGGTAGAAAAAGGAGGGGTAATCTATTGGACCGAGCTCCAATTCTACTTGCTGACCAATTATTACATTGGTTTCTCTGGGTCTGAAATCAATGTGTGAAATGGAAAGAGCCATGGTTAGCTGATCATATTGAGTAATTTGTTCTGCTTCTATGATTGCCTGTTCGGAAAAGGCAAATACTCCATTTTCATTGGTTACTGTTTCAGGACCATTTTCTAAAATTTTTACCGTTGCACCTGCAATTGGTTCATTAGTTTGGGCGTCAACCACAATCCCGGAAATATTATTTTCATTTTCTGCTGAATCATCGCAGTTGGTGAATGATATAAGCGTTGTTAAAAGAAAGAGTGATTGTTTGAAAATGCTTGATTTAGCAATGATGAATTTATTCATGTTTCTAGGTATTGAGAAATTTTGAGGTAAATGTACATGCTACGAGAAATATTTCGCTCATAGAAAATACTACAAAAATTCATCACCAATGAATTAATTGAAGCAGGCAGGTTTTCATTCTACTCTAGGACGAAATTCATTTTGATTGAACGAAATTGTATAAAAACGGTGCGATTGAGTAGAGATTTATGAGTACAAAACCCATTTTATTTCATTTTTTCCCATAAAAACCCAAAAAGTGGGAGAAAGTGGTGAATAATTCCAATTATTCATTATGTTTGTACCGGTGGTTTATATTTTTCTATAACTCTATGGCTTTTTTTACAAGCGAATATGAGTGTAAGTTGGATACTAAGGGTAGATTGGTTTTACCTGCAAAGATTAAAGCTAATCTTCCCGAAGTGTCTAGCAATCAGCTCGTAATTATGAAGGGATTCGATCCCAACTTGGTGATATATACCATGCCTGAGTATAAGAAAATACATAACAAATTTGCTTCGTTGAGCGATTTTGATGCCGCCCAGAGAAAACTTAAAAGAAATTTTTTTAGAAGTGTAGCGCCGGTAGAGTTGGATGGGGCTGGACGTTTTCTCATTCCAAAAGCATGGATAGACCATGCAAAATTGGAAAAGAGCGTCACTGTTATTGGAACAGGAAATACAGTAGAAATCTGGAATCCTGACTTATACGATCAGTACCTAATTGAAGACAGTGAAGAATACTCAGATCTGGCAAAGAAATTCTTGGATGAATGAGTGAATATCATAACCCCGTAATGCTGAAAGAATGTATCGAGGGGTTGGATATCAAAGCAGGAGGAATCTATGTAGATGTGACCTTCGGCGGAGGGGGGCATTCCAAGGAAATTCTTAAACACTTAGATGAAAACGGAAAACTTTTAGCATTTGATCAGGATGATGAATCCAGAGAAAATGCAGACTTGATAGAAAATCGTTCTTTCACATTTGTGCAATCAAACTTCAGGCATCTTAAAAAATACCTGAGACTACATGGCGTAAGCAAAGTAGATGGCATATTGGCAGACCTAGGTGTCTCGTCTCATCAAATCAATACCCCTGACAGAGGTTTCTCGACAAGATTTGACGGTCCATTGGATATGCGAATGAATCAATCACAGGAACTCGATGCAGAATCCGTGATTAATACTTATTCAGAAAAAGACCTGCATAGAATATTTGGTCAATATGGAGAAGTAAGAAATGCCCGTACTCTTGCGGCCACTATTTGTAGGGAGAGGTCCATCCGGCCTATTCAAACAATAGGTCAGTTTCTGGAGATGATTAAAAGCCTGGCGCCCAGAGGTAAGGATTTTAAGTATTACGCTCAGGTATTCCAAGCAATAAGAATAGAAGTCAATGAAGAATTGAAAGCTCTCGAGGAAATGCTTTTACAAAGCGCTGAGGTTCTCAAGTCAACAGGAAAATTAGTCGTCATGTCTTATCACTCATTGGAGGATAGAATGGCGAAAAATTTTATTAATAAAGGAAAGTTTTATGGTGAAGTGGAAAAAGATCTCTATGGTAATGAGATCAAACCACTAAAAAGTATCACCAGAAAGCCGGTTACAGCTAGTAATGAAGAAATAGATGAAAACAACAGGGCACGTAGTGCCAAATTGAGAATCGCAGAAAAAATATAAAGATGGCTTCCAATTCCTACAGAAAATCCCAATCATCCCGCGAAACGGGACGGAGCTTCTTTTCTCTACTCGAAAATGTGATCAACGTTGAAAGAATTTTTGAAAAAGGCCTGCCAATCCAGTTCTTAATGCCCATATTATTCTCTACAGTACTGTGTATTCTATATATCGGCAATCTTCACTACGCTGAAAAGAACATTCGAAAAATATCAAAATTCAGAGTTCAGGTTGAAGACTTGAGAGCAGATTACACAACGCTCAAGGCTGACTATATGAAAAATAGTAAACAGTCTGAAGTAGCCAAAAAGGCAAGTGTATTGGGTCTCAAGGAAAGCATGGATCCTCCCTATAAAATTATAATTGGCGAAGATGAATTTTAGATCCTCCATATTGCTGAGGGTGCGTGTCGCCTATTTAATTGTCCTTCTCATAGGAGTGGCAATCATTTCCCGTATGATCCATATTCAAACAACGGACAATGGCAAGTGGAAACAAAAAGCGGAGGATCTTGGCTGGCAAAATAGAACGGTAAAAGCAACCAGGGGAAATATCTATTCTGATAATGGAAGCCTATTAGCTACATCTTTGCCATTCTATAAAGTGGCATTTGACCCATCATTGGCAAAAGATAAAATTTTCAATTCGAAAATTGACAGCCTGGCACTATTGCTTTCCAAGCATTACAAAGATTTCTCCAGCACTCACTATAAACGTAAGATTAATAATGCACGACTATCCGGTAAACGTTATGTGGTGCTCAATCGGAAGGAAATAAATTATCAGGCCAAAAAGAAAATGATGGAATGGCCCATTTTCCGACAAGGGCGAATGAAAGGCGGTGTGATATTTGAAAAGGTGGATAAAAGGTTTCGACCTTTTTCTTATTTGGGATATCGGACAATAGGAACGATTGATGAGGATTCAAGAGGTGTAGTAGGACTAGAATATAGTTTCAATCGTCATTTGATGGGTCGAAATGGACAAGCACTTTATCAGAAAATGTCTGGTGGAAGTTGGAAACCGGTTTTCGATGGATCCGAGGTAAAATCCAAGAATGGTTTAGATGTTATCTCTACAATCAACATCAACTTACAGGATGTTGCGGAAACAGCGCTTCTGAAGGCACTTCTGGCCAATGATGCAGATTATGGATGTGTGGTGGTGATGGAAGTGGCTACCGGTGAAATCAAAGCCATGTCCAACCTCAGTAAGAATTCAAAAGGTGAATATTGGGAGAATTACAATTATGCCGTAGGAAGTCAAGGCTCTAGAGAGCCAGGTTCAACATTCAAATTGGCAAGCATGATTGCACTGTTTGAGGAGTCGAGTGTGGGTCTTATTGATTCAGTGGATACCGGAGATGGAAAATTTCAGTTTTATGATCAAACAATGAAGGATCATAAACCTGGTGGCTATGGTATGTTGAGTGTTCAAGAAGTGTTTGAGAAGTCATCAAATATTGGAACTGCTAAACTTATTGTTGAGGAGTTTGGAGATGACCCAGAAAAATTTTACAATCATTTGGAAGATATGGGATTGACCAAACCATTAGGATTTCAAATGGTTGGTGAGGGAAGACCTTATATTAAAAACCCATCTGACTCATCATGGAGTGGTGTTTCGTTACCGTGGATGTCTCATGGCTATGAATTGACTATGACGCCATTGCATACACTTTCATTATATAATGCGGTCGCCAATGGAGGAACAATGATTCAGCCCATTATAGTAAAGGAGATTAGAGCTGCTGACAAGACATTAGAGGATTTTGAAAGCCGAATTATCAACAAGAAAATCTGTTCTAAGTATACTTTGGTGAAAGTACGAGAAATGCTGGAAGGGGTAGTTGAGCGTGGCACTGCGAAAAATATCAATGATGCGTATTACAGAATAGCAGGAAAAACAGGAACTGCAAAACATGTGGTCAACGGTCGTTATACCAACAAATATTATACCTCCTTCGCTGGATATTTTCCTGCTGAGAAGCCTAAGTATAGCGCTATAGTTGTAATCGATAATCCAAAGAGATATAGAATATACGGCAGCGATGTAGCAGCGCCGGTATTCAAAAATATTGCTGATAAAATCTATGCGATTGACATGGAATTAAATGATCCATTTGAAGGTCAGGAAATGATGACTGGCGTTTTCCCAGTGATCAGAGCAGGTGAGCAGGAAGACCTTTCTATGATTTGCAATGAACTAGGTATTTCTAACTACTCGGACTCAGACAATAAATGGGTAAAAACGAATATAAATAATAACTCGGTCCAATGGCAAGACGCTGGGAATAAAAAAGGTCTGGTACCAGATGTGAGAGGTATGACTTTGAGAGATGCCATTTATGTCTTGGAGAATAAAAAATTGAATGTAGAACATTCCGGTTTAGGAAGGGTAATAGAACAGTCGCTTTTACCAGGATCTGCTATTAAGAATGGATTGGGGATCAAATTAAAACTTGGATAGGTGTCGAAGTTATTAAATGACATATTGTACAAAGTAAATCTAACTTCTGTTTCTGGAGACATGAGCAGAGTAATCAATGCTGTTTGCTTTGATTCTCGAGACGTCGTCCCAGGTACATTGTTTGTTGCGGTGAAAGGAACTCAAGTTGATGGTCATCATTACATAGAAAAGGCGATTGAAAAAGGAGCAATTGCTATTGTGTGCGAAGAAATGCCGATTCTACCTGTTCCAGATGTCACCTATGCTGAAGTAAAGGATTCGAGCGCAGCACTTGGCGTATTGGCATCTAACTTCTTTGACAACCCTTCATCTAAATTAAAATTAGTAGGGGTGACTGGTACGAATGGAAAGACTACTGCTGTGACTCTATTATTCAAGTTATTCAGATCATTGGGTCATCAAGTCGGCATGTTGTCAACGGTAGAAAACAGGATAGGGGATGAAGTGATAAAATCTACCCATACGACGCCAGATCAGGTTAGTTTGAATGCCATGCTAGATCAAATGGTCAAAAAAGGATGTCAATTCGCCTTCATGGAAGTGAGTTCACACGCTATTGATCAAAATAGAATTGCAGGGTTGGATTTTGGCGGAGCTGTTTTTATGAATATTAGCCATGATCATCTTGACTATCATGGAACTTTCGATAAATACATTGAAACCAAAAAGAAATTATTTGATGGTCTTTCATCAAAAGCATTTGCCTTGGTCAACATGGATGATAAGAGAGGGCAAATTATGTTGCAAAATTGTAAAGCTTCTCATTCAACCTTCGGCTTGAAATTCCTAACGGATTTTAAAGCAAGAATAATTACCAACAGTTATCAGGGACTAGAATTGGATATCAATGGTCGAAGTGTATGGTTCAGACTCATAGGTAAATTCAACGCTTACAATTTACTGGCGGTCTATGCAGTTAGCGAGTTGTTAGGAGAGGAAACAGAAGAGGCATTAATGATGCTTTCAAGTCTAGAAACTGCACCAGGAAGGTTTCAAGTCGTTGATCCATCATCTGATATTTTGGCTTTAGTGGATTATGCTCATACACCTGATGCTCTAGAAAATGTTTTACAAACGATTGACGGTTTTCGAACTGGAAATGAAAATGTGATCACGGTAGTTGGATGTGGAGGAGATCGAGATAAAGCCAAAAGACCTGTCATGGCATCTATCGCTGTGAAATGGAGTAACAAAGTAATCTTCACCGATGATAATCCAAGAACTGAAGATGCGAAAGTTATTATAAAGGAGATGATGGGAGGAGTTGGAAAGTCCTATCTCAAAAAAACTTTGGTTATTCAAGATCGAAGGGAAGCCATTAAAAGTGCCTGTTCTATGGCAGAAGATGGAGATATAATTCTAGTGGCAGGAAAAGGTCATGAGAGTTATCAAGAAGTAAATGGTGTCAAATATGATTTTGATGATCGTTTGATTTTACAGGAAATGCTAGAACTATTCAAAAACTAATCTGCTATGCTCTATTATCTATTTGAATATCTCCATAATACTTTCGATCTCGCAGGAGCTAGTGTATTTCAATACATCTCATTTCGTGCTGGCGTAGCAACTGCACTGTCATTGTTGATTACAATTTTTTTCGGAAAGAAAATAATCGGGCTGTTGCAAAAATATCAGATGGGTGAATCCATCAGAGATTTAGGACTAGAAGGTCAATTGGCCAAAAAAGGAACACCGACCATGGGTGGATTAATGATTATTGGGGCAATCGTCATTCCTACTGTATTAGCAGCGCGTTTGGATAATATTTATGTGATTCTGCTTTTAGTGACCACGGTATGGATGGGGTTGATAGGTTTTCTAGATGATTATTTGAAAATAAAAAAGAAAAATAAAGATGGTCTATCAGGAAAGTTCAAAATAGTTGGGCAAATTTTGATCGGATTGATTGTGGGTGTAACCATGATTGTTCATCAGGACATTGTAGTCCGTGATTTTTCAAATAATGATGCAATTGCCACAATCTCTGACGCTCCTATTGAGTATGAAGATGTAAAAAGTACGATAACTACTATTCCATTTGTCAAACACAATGAGTTTGACTATTCGTGGTTATTGCCTCCTTTTTTGGATGATTACACCAATATTCTGTATGTAATTGCGGTGATATTCATAGTCACAGCAGTTTCTAACGGTGCAAATATTACAGATGGCTTGGATGGCTTGGCGGCAGGAACATCGGCCATTATTGGTATATCGTTGGCGGTTCTTGCTTACGTATCTGGTAACATCATCTTTTCCGAATACTTAAATATCATGTACCTCCCAGGAACAGGTGAAATGGTAATTTTCGCAACCGCTTTCGTAGGTGCTTGTATCGGATTTCTATGGTATAATTCGTATCCAGCGCAAGTATTTATGGGAGATACTGGGAGTTTGTCGCTAGGTGGGGTGATCGCAGTAATGGCACTTTTGATTAGAAAAGAACTTTTAATTCCTATTCTATGTGGGATTTTCCTAATAGAAAATGTGTCTGTAATCATTCAAGTGTTTTATTTCAAATACACCAAAAAGAAATATGGTGAGGGAAGGAGAGTCTTTCTGATGTCTCCTCTGCATCATCATTATCAGAAAAAAGGAATTCATGAAACAAAGATTGTCACTCGTTTTTGGACGGCGGGTGTAATGTTGGCCATTTTAACATTAGTCACATTGAAATTGAGATAATTGGAGGAAGCGAAAAAACATAGCGTAGCAATTCTGGGAAGCGGCGAAAGCGGCATGGGCGCTTTGCGCTTAAGTGTCAAACAAGGTTTGAGCTGTTTTTTATCTGATTTCAGTCACCTTAAAAAAGAGTTGAAAGAAGAAGTTATTTCATTGGGTATGGACTTTGAAGAAGATGGACATACTATTGATAAACTTAAAGAATTTGGTACGGTCGTAAAGAGTCCTGGAATACCGGAAACTGCACCTATCATTAGCCAGCTTAGAGCTGAAGGTATTTCTGTTATTTCTGAAATTGAATTCGCTTCTCGTTATACGAATGCGAATATTATAGGTATTACAGGCAGCAATGGAAAAACAACCACCACCTTACTAACCACGCATTTACTCAAGCAAAGTGGAATAAATGTGGTATCTGCTGGAAATGTCGGAAACAGCCTTTCTAATTTATTAATGGAAGAGGCTCCAGAAGTGATTGTACTAGAGTTGAGCAGTTTTCAGCTAGATGATATTGCTGGTTTTAGGCCAAATATTGGAATCATATTGAATATTACGGCAGATCATTTAGATCGCTATGAATATGATATGTCCAAATATGCAGATGCGAAATTCAACTTGGCCAAATACATGACATTTGATCATTTATTGATTTTAAATGCAGATGATGAATTGTCTCATGAAAGAGTAGGACAGGTCAATCCTCAAGTACAGGAGATCAGCATTCTAAGGAAAGTAAATGAAGGAGCTTATCTCGATGGTGAATACTTGGTTTTCGACAATGAAAAATCTCTTCAGGTTATCGATGTTCATAACCTACCACTTTTAGGAAAGCATAATTATTATAACCAAATGGCTGCAATCTTGGTGGCCATAGAATTAGGCGTATCCTTAGAGCAGATTTTAACGGGTCTTAAAACTTTCAAAAACGTTGAACACAGGCTTGAAATAGTCACCGAAGTGGAAGGTGTTTTGTTTATCAATGACTCAAAAGCAACCAATGTTGATGCCGTTTACTATGCACTGGAAGCAATGGATAGAAGCATTGTTTGGATAGCTGGAGGAATCAATAAGGGCAATGATTACACTCAAATTAAGCAATTGGTAAAAGAGAAAGTAAAGAATTTGGTTTGTCTAGGAAAGGACAATAGGCATTTAATAAATGAATTCTCTCAAGATGTAAATAAATACAATGAAGTATCATCAGCTGATGAAGCGGTAGATATTGCTTTTGAATTGGCGAATCCTGGAGATGTGGTTTTGTTGTCACCTGCTTGCGCAAGTTTCGATTTATTCAAGAATTATGAAGAACGAGGAGATTTGTTTAAAAAAGCAGTTTTGAGATTGAAGAAGAAAGAATCTAACCAAGTGGAAGCATGATCAAAGAGTGGGTAGATAACAACTTAAAAGGAGATCCAGTGATTTGGTTCATTGTGTTTGCGCTATCTGTGCTAAGTATACTGGTTGTGTATAGTGCAACGGGCACTTTGGCATACAATAGAATGGAGGGAAATACAGAGCACTATCTTTTTAAGCACACTTCATTAGTTATGCTTAGTCTATTCGCTATGTGGATGGCACATAAAATTGATTATCGTTATTATTCGAAACTATCAAGATTGGCGCTTTGGTTGTCAGTTCCTTTATTGTTCATTACGTGGAAATTTGGCGTGAGTATCAATGATGCTTCAAGGTGGATTACAGTACCCTTTATTAACCAAGCTTTCCAGCCTTCGGATTTAGCAAAATTTGCGCTAATCGTGACACTTGCTTCCATGTTGGCAAAAAGGCAAGACAGTATTGATGATATCAAAGAATCACTTTTCCCAATGTTGATGTGGATAGGGGTGATCTGTGGACTCATAGCCATGACCGATTTGTCCAGTGCTGCTTTAATATTCGCTACATGCATGTTGGTGATGTTTATTGGACGTGTGCCACTTAAATATTTAGCACTTTTAGTACTTGTAGGTGTGATCGCAGGGTCTGCGGCACTCGCTATTGGTCAAAGAGGTCAAACCGCAATTAGTCGAATCGAATCCTATATTTCCTCGGATGATATTCCATTTCAAGCTGAACAATCTTACATAGCAATCGCAAATGGAGGGACTGTTCGATTCGCTCCTGGGAAGAGTCAACAAAAGAATTTTTTACCCCATCCATACTCAGATTTCATTTTCGCCATAATCGTTGAGGAGTATGGTCTAACAGGAGGTATTCTGGTGTTATTTCTCTATTTGGCGCTTTTATACAGAGGAATGAGACTTGTAACATCAAGTGAAAAAGCATATGGTGGCCTACTAGCGGCAGGACTGAGTTTTACCTTGGTTTTACAAGCATTGGTCAATATGGCGGTGGCTGTAGGATTAGTTCCAATTACAGGATTGACATTACCCTTAGTAAGTATGGGAGGGACCAGTCAACTTTTTGTCGGGGTTGCTATTGGTATCATCTTGAGTGTAAGCCGAGGAGAGATTGAAGAAATGGGTGGGTCCACAATTAATAAAATGAGAACGGTAGAAGCAGCATGAAGGAGCAACCAAAATATCGAATTATGATAAGCGGTGGAGGAACTGGGGGCCATATATATCCTGCGATTGCCATTGCTAATGAGTTGAAATCCATCAATTCGAAGAATGAATTTCTGTTTGTAGGTGCCAAAGGAAAAATGGAGATGGATAAGGTGCCTGAGGCAGGCTATAAAATTGTGGGTCTTTGGATAAGTGGATTGCAAAGAAGCCTTTCAGCTTCTAATTTGAGTTTTCCATTTAAGCTTATTTCCAGTATTTGGAAATCCTTTCACCTTATTAAAAAATTTAAGCCTGATGCAGTGGTAGGCGTAGGGGGCTATGCAAGCGCTGCACTACTGTATGCGGCTAGTAAGAAAAGAGTACCTACTTTGATTCAAGAACAAAATGGTTATGCTGGTTTGACCAATAAATGGTTGTCGAATAAAGTGGATAAAATATGTGTGGCTTATGAGAATATGTCTCGTTTTTTTCCAGAGAAAAAAATAGTAATGACTGGGAATCCAGTTCGTACAGATATAATTAACGCTGGAAAAAAGAGATTGGAAGGACTTTCTCAGTTTGGGTTTAGAAGCGATAAGCAAACCATCCTTGTAATTGGCGGAAGCTTGGGAGCAAGAACCATTAATCAATCAATTGTGGATCGTATTGAAGATTTACTTGATAAGGACTATCAGGTTTTGTGGCAGACTGGGAAATTTTATTTCACTGAAATGTCAGAGCAGGTGTCACACATTGATTCAGCCAATTTAAGGATCATGCCTTTTATCAAGGAAATGGATATGGCATATGCAGCATCTGATCTTGTTATTTCCAGAGCGGGAGCATTATCAATTTCAGAATTGTGCCTAGTGGGCAAGCCAGTAATTTTTGTACCCTCACCAAATGTATCTGAAGATCACCAGACAAAAAATGCAAATGCTTTGGTCGAGAATGATGCTGCGATTATGATTTCAGATGTGAGTGCTCCAGTCTCATTGATTGATGCTGTTATTGACATTATGGGAGATGAAGAACGTCGACAAGTACTTGGAGAAAATATTAAAAAAATGGCTCGACCAAATGCAGCAAGAGACATAGCAAACGAAGTATTGGGATTGATTAAATGAAGTTAGAGCAAATACATAGCGTCCACTTTTTAGGCATCGGAGGCATCGGAATGAGCGCGCTTGCTCGATGGTTCCAAGCCAATGGTTTTGCTGTAACCGGTTATGATAAAACACCAACTGCACTTACAAAGGACATGGCTAGCGAGGGGATTAATATCCATTTTGTTGACGAATTATCGATGATTCCTGATCGCATTAAAATTGATCCAAAAGGTGCAATCATTATTTATACACCTGCAATTCCCAAAGAATTAAAACAATACAATTATTTCCTTAATAAAGGTTTTGAAGTACTTAAACGTTCTCAAGTCTTAGGTTTTTTGACCAAAGAAAAATTCACCATTGCAGTAGCGGGGACACATGGTAAAACAACTACGTCATCTATGATTGCTCATCTTTTGAAGTATTCAGGTGTGGATTGTTCAGCGTTTATTGGTGGTATTATGACGAACTATGATTCCAATTTGTTAATAGGCAAAGACGATGACGTAATGGTGGTTGAAGCTGATGAGTTCGATCGTTCTTTCTTGACACTTCATCCAGACATTGCCATTATAACTGCGACGGATGCTGATCATTTAGATATTTACGGTTCTAAAGATTCCTTAAAGGACTCCTTTATGGATTTCATTGGGAATATAAAATCAAATGGAAAGCTATTCATTGAAGAAAAGGCGGCAAGCGAACTCAACCTAAATGAGGTCAAGAATATTTCAATCCAGACATATGGTTTGGATAGCGGAGATGTCAGCACCAATGATTTGACCATTGCAAATAGCAAATTCAATTTTGAGTATAGTAGCCCTACTGAAAGCATAGAGGACTTTGCTTTGGCCATGCCGGGATTTCATAATGTATTGAATGCATTAGCAGCATTGACTGCTAGTAGAGGATTGGTGTCCGATCCTAAAACTTTGGTTGAAGGACTCAATTCTTATCGAGGAGTTAAACGAAGATTTGAATACATTATTGATAATGATGACCAAGTTTTCATTGATGATTATGCTCACCATCCTGCGGAAATTGAAGCGTTATTGAATTCAACTAAGGCTTTGTACCCAAATAAAAAAATCACAGTGATCTTTCAGCCACATCTTTTCACCAGAACCAGGGATTTTGTCACTGGTTTTGCGGAAAGTTTGTCTTTGGCTGATCATGTTTTGCTTTTGGATATTTACCCCGCACGTGAGTTGCCAATAGAAGGTGTAACATCTGATATTATTAAGGAATTGATCACTACTCAAGTGATTTCTTTCAAGAAGAATGAGGTCCTTGGTTATTTGGAGAATCATTACCCGGAAGTATTGTTGACAGTAGGCGCTGGAGACATAGATACATTGGTTGAACCTATTAAATCTAAACTGTTGACGATATGAAGAAACAGTTAATGAACATATGGAATCGTTCGAAATATGGTGTAATCCTGCTTGGGATGATCGTGATCATAGGTTTTACTAATTCCAGACTCTCTGATCGTCCAATTAATGAAGTTTCTATCTCTGTAGACAATCAATTCGAGAATTACTTCATCGACCAATCAGATGTTTTGGCATTGATGAACGCGGAAGACAAAGATTACTTGCTGAACAGTGATTTGGGAACCTTAAATTTAAAAGAACTTGAAACCAGAATTGAAACGCATCAATTTGTCCGAGACGCTCAAGCTTTCATAGACCTAAATGGTAATTTATCTATAGAGGTAAAACAGAATAGACCGTTGGCCCGAGTAATCAATCCAGAAGGAGCTGACTCCTATATCGGTACGAAAGGGGATATTTTGCCAGAATCCTCTCATTATACAGCCAGAGTTATACTGATTCAATTGGAGGACATGAATTGGTTGCCAGAATATAATATCGGTGATGCAAAGGATGGTGACCGCATCTTGGAGATGATAAAATTTATAGCCAACGAGCCATTTTGGAATGCTCAAATTTCCGGTATATACATTCATAAAAATATGGAGCTAAGCTTACATCCACAAGTGACCAAACAGATTGTAGCGTTTGGAAATGCTGAAAACATTGAAAACAAATTCAAAAGGCTTAAGGCCTTCTATAAGAAAATTTTGCCTTACAAAGGGTGGAATTATTATGATTCTGTAAATCTCAAATTCAAAGATCAAATTGTCTGTAAAAAATAAATGGTATGGAAACTAATGAAATAATCGTAGGTCTCGACATTGGTACAACGAAGATATGTGCTATCGTCGGTCGCAAAAATGAATTCGGAAAACTCGAGGTAATGGGTATGGGTAAAGCGGTTTCTGATGGAGTCATCAGAGGTATCGTTACTAATATCGATAAAACCATCAACGCAATTAAAAAGGCAGTTGCTGAAGCAGAAGAACAAGCCGGGATTGATATCCGAGTAGTCAATGTGGGGATAGCGGGTCAACACATAAAGAGTTCAGTTCATCATGGGTCCATTATTAGAGATTCAAGTGATGATGAAATCACTTTCGAAGATGTGAATCGCCTGACCAATGATATGTATAAAATCGTGATTCCTCCTGGGAGTGAAATTATTCATGTAATGCCACAGGATTACACAATTGACTATGAATCAGGCATCAAAGATCCCGTTGGTATGTCAGGAGTAAGAGTTGAAGCAGACTTTCATGTTATTACAGCTCAAACCAATGCTATTCAAAATATCAACAAATGCGTTCAGAGAGCCGGACTTGAAGTAGATAATTTGGTATTAGAACCTTTGTCTTCAAGTCTCTCAGTTTTGAGTGACGAAGAAAAAGAAGCGGGTGTTTGTTTGGTTGATATTGGAGGTGGTACTACAGACATTGCCATATTCCATGAAAACATTATCAGACATACTTCTGTGATACCATTCGGAGGAAATATTATCACTTCTGATATCAAAGATGGTTGCAATGTATTGAACCATCAGGCAGAATTATTGAAAACTAAATTTGGACAGGCGTTAGCAGAGATGGCTAATGAAAATGAGATCGTATCCATACCGGGTCTCAAAAACCGTGATCCAAAAGAAATTTCCGTAAAGAATCTTGCAAGAATAATTGAAGCAAGAATGGAGGAGATTATAGAGATGGTTCACACCAAAATCATTACAAGCGGATTTGAGAACAAGTTAGCAGGAGGCATAGTCGTGACAGGTGGTGGATCTCAACTAATCTCTATCAAACAGCTATTTGAATACATGACTGGGTTAGATGCAAGAATTGGATTTCCTAATGAGCATTTAGGCAAGAGTAAGGTTGAAGCGATCAAAAGTCCAATGTTTGCCACTTCAGTTGGTCTTGTGCTTTGTGGATTTAAAGCGCTGGACAATAGAGACAGTAGATATTATGCGGAAGATATTCAGATCAGAGCATATGATAAAAGAAAAAAGGGTAGTGGAAATTCAGACAATATTTTGAAAAAAATATTAGAGAAAACCAAAGGCATTCTGATCGATGACTTTGAAGAAGGAAAACATTAAAAAAGAAAACAGTAGTCAAAATAGACGCTTAAAAATAAAGTAGAATTAGAACTTAAATATTAGAACCATGACAGAAGGTACTTTTAAATTCGACATTCCTGCTCATCACAAATCAATCATTAAAGTGATTGGAGTAGGAGGCGGCGGCAGCAATGCTGTCAATCATATGTTTAACCAAGGGATTACAGGCGTTGAATTTGTAGTTTGTAACACAGACTCACAAGCCCTCAATACCAGTCCAATACCTAACAAACTTCAGATCGGGGTTAATCTGACTGAAGGACTGGGTGCTGGCGCCAATCCTGAAAAAGGAAAACATGCAGCGCTTGAAAACAAAGAGGACATTAGAACCCTTTTGAGTGAGGATACCAAAATGGTTTTTATCACAGCAGGAATGGGTGGAGGTACTGGGACAGGTGCAGCACCTGTTATAGCCCAAGTGGCAAAAGAATTAGGAATTCTGACTGTTGGAATCGTAACAGTACCTTTCAAATTCGAAGGGAAAAAGAAAATGCAACAGGCAATGGCTGGAGTTGATTCGCTAAAAGCCAATTGCGATACGGTTCTGACCATTTTGAATGATAAATTATTGGAAGTATTTGGCAATTTATCCTTGAATCAAGCTTTTGGGCAAGCAGACAATGTATTGACAACTGCAGCAAAAGGCATTGCAGAAATTATCACAGTTCCAGGTTATGTCAATGTGGATTTTGAAGATGTCAAAACCGTAATGAAGGATTCAGGTGGAGCAGTGATGGGGTCTGCAGAAACTACAGGGGAAAACAGAGCTTTACGTGCAGCAGAAGAAGCTATCAATTCTCCTCTTTTAAATAATCAAAATATCCAAGGATGTGATAAAATCTTGTTATCGATTATTTCAGGAGATCAGGCGGAATTGAAAATGGATGAGTTGACTGAGATTACAGATTTCATGCAAGAAATTGCCGGAGAGGATGCAGAAGTGATATTCGGTCACGGTGTAGATTCAGAACTAGGTGAGAGCATCCGTGTAACCATTATTGCTACTGGTTTTGAAGTGGCAAAAAAATTGGACGTTAACCACCCTGAGGCTAAACAGGACGAACATGGTCGTAAGATATTTGACCTTGAAAAAGACAGTCAAATTGGTCTTTTCAATAGCAATCCTCCCAAATACAAGGATGAAACATTTGAAGAAGATTTTAAATTGAAAATGAAATCTTTCGAATTTGAAAAACCCGAAAGGTCAGAGGAAGAATCTCTAGAATTGTCAAACGCTGAATTGGAAAGAGAAAAGGAGCAAGAGCAATTTGAGTTTGATATGAGAGAATTGTTCGAAGAATCACAAGAGCCTCGTTTGGTTCAAGATGCTCCTTTGGAAGAGCTCAGTGGCATGGCACATCAGCCTTCCCGAAAAATTCAGTTGATGGAACAATCTGATCAGCGTCGAAAAAAATTAGATGGCGTTTCTGAAGATGTTCCTATGGAATCGAATGATTTTAAAGAAAAATTAGAGGTGCCTGCTTATCAACGAAAAAAAGTCAATTTGAAAAAATCACCTATGTCTCAGGAAAGCTTGATTTCTAGGTACAATCTGAATGGTGATAATGAGCTAGGAAACAACAAATTCTTACATGATAATGTAGATTAATTAGTCAATCATTTTCGTCAATAAATTTTCTAAAGGAACAATTGACGCTAGTTGATGACCTAATTAAAATTTGAGAAACTTCTCTACTTGTTCTTCGAGCAGGGATTGATAAAGTTTCGAAAGCGTATTTTCTGTCAAGTTTTCTTCTATGCGGGATAGCTTGGGCTTGTTCGCGAGCACATGCATCCCGCAATAGTTGAAAATATCTGTTAAATGACTCAATGCTAGTCCCCCTCCCTGAACCCCAGAAGAAATCCCTACTAGAGCGGCTTTTTTGTCTCGAAACGTAGTAGGAAAAATCAAACCGTCAATAAAAGCCTTTAACACCCCTGGAAAGGATCCGTTGTATTCAGGTACGATGAAAACCATTTTATCGGTTTTATGCATCAATTCTCTAAACGGGTTGAAGTCATCATTTTTCCCTGCATTTGCATATAGAGCAGTGCCTGTGAAATCCTTAGGGAGATCTTCTAAATAGATCGTTTTTGCTTCTACATTGTGGGTTCTTAGAATATCCTGATATATTGAAGTCAGAAGTTTAGAAACGGAATTTTGACGGTTGGTGCTGCAAATAATTGTGATCATAAATGGATTGTTGATTTAGCTATATTAACGCAAAATCTGCTATTTAAAATGTGCAATTTAATGAATACTATTGATCAGCTAATAGGAAATATCAATTCCAGTAAATGTTGAGTTTTTGAATCAATGCCTTTATATTGAAGTAAAAGTAAGTCGATGCGAATTCTAATTCTCCTTTGTATTTTTTCATGGTCAAGTTTTGCTCAGGAACATGAAGATTATTCTTCTCTTTTAAAGAATCCCAATTATCTGAAATGCGTAGTTGTAAATCTGGATAATGAAAAAATTCCAGCTTTGATGGAGAATTATCGTGAAGCCTATAAAAGGTATGGGACTAAGAATGGGAAAATTGATTTCATCCTGTCAACAACAGGAAAAAAAACAATCAAAGCGACGGATCTAATTAGTTACAACATAACACTTCGGAATAAAAAAGAACAACGGTTTGTATGTGTTGATGGGATTGTAGTTAGGGTGAAGTATTCTGGAGAACGAATCAAATTATTTGAACGTGAAGAATTTACATTAAAGGCTCCAAAAACTGCCACAATGATTTCTCCTAATGTAAGAAGGAGATATTATGTGAGGAAAAAGTATGAAGCATACCTTACTGATGTGGATGACATAGCGGATGTATTAAGTTTATCTGAGTATTTTGAAGATTGTCCATCACTCAGTAAAAGAATCGGCCAACCAAAAAGTAAAGTCAGAGATATCGTATCAATTGTAAAGCGTTACGATGCATGCGAAAGTGAAGAATAACTTAGTCTTCGTCATCTTCATATACATCATATTTTTCTTGATACTCTTCCATGACATAATCTCTGAGTTCACCTTCTTCATTGTAATCATCATCTTCTTCTATGATTTCCAGTGCTTCTTCCATTGACATTCTAATCAAGTAGTATTTATCTTCAGTTTCAAAGGGCAAAACACTAACGTATTTTCCTTTTGGATTAGTAAATCGGATAAGGTTTTGCTCAAAACCTTCTGGGTAAAAGAGCTTTACTCTTTCCTGAAGAGATGTATCAAGAGCGTCAAATTCTTTGAATTCTCGAGGTTTGCTTGAAGGTACTGCCATTGGCCAATAGATATTTTTTTATTAACAAGGACTTAAATTAGAATAATAAGTAAAGAATCCACTATTTCCACCTACTTATATTGGTCGCTTAAGTCAAGAAGTTCAACTTTTCTAAAATGAATAGCATGACTTTCAGCCTGTAGAGCAATGTACCCTTTTTTCAAAGGCATTCCTTCATTCTCAATCATCCAAGAATTATCTTCTACCCACCTTTCTGAATTTTTCTCCCAACCTCCAACACGTGGAGATGAATACGTCAGCACTGTATCTCCCTCCACAATGTGATGGACAATGGAATCCCCCAAAACCACTGCTTCAATATTGATCCATTCATCACCCTCGGGTGCGGAATAATTTGAATACAGCATGTGATTTTTGTATAAAGAATCATAGGCTAAGACGTGTGTGCCTGGAGAAGCTAGATTACCATTGGTTCTGGATTCACCTTCTACTTTACCTAGAAACTGCATTTCTATTGATACAGGGAAATTTTGATTCAATTGTTGTTCTTGTGCAGATTGAGAATGCAACATCACTCCACTGTTCCAATCGCACCATGATGGTGCGCCTGGAACCGGAACACCAACAAATCGGTATTCTATTTTTAGTCGATAGTGAGAGAATGGCTTTTCATAATACAGGTGGGCATATTTGTTGTTAAAGGAGTCATATTCAGAATAGTTGACTTTTAGGATACTGTCTTCTACCACGAAGGTGTTTTTATAATTATCTCCTATTTCATGCCCAGAAAATTTGATTGACCATCCCTTCAAATCTTTTCCGTTAAACAATTGCTGCCATGATTCTTGTTCGGTATTTTCTGGTTCGCATGAACTCAAAAGTATAATTATGAGAAAGCAAGATGCTCTTTGAAGTCGTTTACCCAGCATTGTTTATTTCTTTTTTTGTTCGTTCCAAAAGTGATTTAGTCAGTCGAATACCTTCTTCAGGACTGATGTTTTTACCTTCATACTCCACGCCGACATATCCATTGAATCCTGATTCTTTAATGATAGAAAAAAGCTTTCTATAGTCGTAATTTACTTCGTTTCCATTTTCATCAAAATCGAATGTTTTAGCACTTACCCCTTTTGCATATGGCATCAATTCTTTGGTTCCTTGGTAAACATTGTACGGCTCAAGGCAGTTATATGCTTCATCTCGCTTTAGGCAAAAATTCCCAAAATCTGGCAAAGTACCACACCCAGGCATATTCACTTGTTTCATTACATCAGACAACCATCCGCCATGGCCAGAGAACCCTCCATGCGGTTCAACAATCACACCTACCTCAAAATCATTGGCAAATTCTGTTAAACGACTTAATCCGTCAATGGCTGCTAATTTGGAATCCTCAAATGTTCCATCGCCCTGCGCATTTACCCTGATAGAATGACATCCTAAAAATTTAGCGGCTTCCACCCATTTATAGTGTCTTTCAATAGAATCGTCAAGTTTTACTTTGCTGGTTGATGCTAAATCACCCTCACGATCCACCATAATCAGCACACTAGTGACTCCAAAGTCATCCGCACGCATTTTCATTTCTTTTAGATAATCAAGATTCTGTGCTTTGTCTAAGAAAAAGTGAGTGACATATTCAATACCTGAAATATCAAATTCATTTTTGGCTCTTTTTGCAAAATCTAAGTGGTCCATTTCTCCACTGAAAAGGGCTTTATTGAAACACCATTGTGCCAGGGAAATATCAAAATCGAAATCTGGCATGACTTTATTTGCCTTTGAGTTAGAAGAGCTTGTGCAAGCGGATAGCATTGAACCTCCCAATAGTAAGCCACTTGCGGCAGTGCTAGTTTTTTTGATAAATGTTCTTCTTGTGTCTTTCATGGAAAATTGATTCAAATATGCATTAATATAATACAGGAAAAGATGAGATACATGTTATGTCTTAGCGAAAGTACTGAAATCAATAATTGCATAAGACAATGCCTAATTAATTATGAAATTTACTAAAAAGGTACTAATCTTATTAGTTGAATTGAATTCAAAAATGATAGCTTAAACCTTTTTCAACCTTTTAAAATATTTCTTACAAATGGGAAATTCAAATAACAAACTCTTTTATGGCAGTTGTTTTGCCCTAATTACAACTGCATTGTCTTTTAGTATTCGTGCTGGTATTTTACCTCAGCTAGGCGAAGAACTAAGTCTAACTGCTGAACAGTTGGGATTTATTAATTCAATGTGGTTTTTGGGCTTTCCAATTTCGATGGTAGTAGGAGGTCTAATTTACCATTCAGTTGGTGGTAAAAGAATCATGCAATTTGCATTTTTAGCACATGGTCTTGGTATTATTCTCACCATATATTCTGGTAGTTACATTGGTTTGTTGATTTCAACACTTCTAATAGGACTCGGAAATGGCTGTACAGAAGCCGCTTGTAATCCTATGATAGCAGATGCTTACGAAGGTAGTACAATGAGTAAAATGATGAATCGATTCCACATGTGGTTTCCTGGCGGGATCGTGATTGGAGCTTTGGTTTCTCAATTTATGACCGGCGCTGGGCTCGGCTGGGAAACGCAAATTTGGGTTATTATGATTCCTACTTTGATTTATGCATACATGTTTTATGGCATGGAATGGCCCGAAGCTAAGTCTGAGGAAGAAGCTTCAATTGCTGGAAATGTAAAAGCGATGATTTCACCATTGTTTATTTTCATGATGGTTTGTATGGCATTGACGGCTATTTCTGAATTTGGACCTCAACAATGGGTAGGTTTAATTTTAGCGAAGAGTGGAGCACAACCTATGTTGATATTGGCATTGGTAACAGGATTAATGGCAGTAGCTCGATTCTTTGGAGGCGAAGCAGTTCACCGATTTGATCAGACTGGAGTACTATTAGGGTCTGCAGTCTTAGGAACTATCGGTGTTTATCTTTTTAGTACACAGACAGGTTCAATGGCCTATGTTGCCGCGATATTTTTCGCACTAGGAATTGCCTATTTCTGGCCAAATATGATTGGCTTTATCGCAGATAAAATCCCAAATAGTGGAGCGTTTGGAATGTCGATCATTGGCGCTGTGGGTATGTTTTCAACTTCCATATTTCAACCTATTATCGGGGGATGGATTGATTCAGACAGAGCTAAAGCGGCTGAGGCGGGATTCACAGGTGATGAGTTGGACCTGGTCGCTGGACAAGCAACATTAGGTACTATGGTCTTATTTCCTGCAATTCTAGTAGTGCTTTTCAGCATACTCTACGTTTGGGTAAAAAAAATCAAAACGGATTCGGCTGAAAATTAAAGTACGATAATTAATTTTCAGATAAATGCGAATTCCTGTCTTCTTATGAAGGCAGGAATTTGTGTTTTTATAGGGGTCATTTTGTATCTGTTTTAGTTAAACCATTGACTATTGATGGATAATAAAATAGTTTAGTAGAATCAGTAAGAAAATTTTCAAAACCAACAAAGTAAATAAGCGATGGCTAAAAGAATAAAGCTTGGAATGATAGGTGGAGGTTCCACTTCATTTATAGGAATTTTGCACAGAATTGCTTCGTACATCAGCGAAGACTATGAAATTATTGGAGGAGTCTTTGATGTTGATTATAAAGCATCATTGGCTTTCGCAGAAGAGAAAAGTTTTAATACAAATCGGGTTTATGAAGACTTGGATGCTTTTATAACACAAGAAAATGCTTTGCCTGTAGAAGAGCGAATCGAAGCAGTGATTATAGTAACACCTAATTTCCTTCATTATTCTCAGGCCAAAGCACTTATACAAGGTGGTTTTCATGTTATTTGTGAAAAACCAGTTACAATCACTTCTCAAGAAGCAGAAGAACTAGAGGGATTGATCAAAGAAAAAAATGTGGTTTTTGGATTAACACATACTTATACAGGTTATCCTATGGTGAGGGAGATGAAATCATTGATTGCTCAAGGTGTCATAGGGAAAGTGCAAAAAGTGGATGCTCAATATTATCAAGGTTGGTTGAATGCTCCAATACATGATAAATCTTTAAGAAATTCGATTTGGCGGTTGGATCCAGCTAAAGCTGGGATTAGTAGTTGTATGGGAGACATCGGAGTGCATGCTTTCAATATGGTTGAATATGCAACTGGATTAAAAGTTGATAAAGTACTTTCTGATCTAAACAACGTGTATGAGGATAATTCATTGGACGTTGATGGTATTGTCATGTTGAGGTTTACCGAGGGGTTTGCTAAAGGTGTTGTCAGAGCAAGTCAAGTTGCTACTGGAGAGGAGAATAATCTTCAAATCATGATATATGGAGAGAAAGGTGGTTTCGTTTGGAAACAAGAAGAGCCTACTTTTTTATATCACTTTATCGATGGAGAACCAATGCGCGTGATTAAGCCTGGGTATGAGTTCAACACGGAATTTGCTCAAGAAAGTACGAAAATGGCGCCTGGTCATCCAGAAGGAATCTTTGATTCTATGGGTAATATTTATATCGGTATTGCTAAAGCAATCAGAGGAGAAGATTATAAAGACGGAGCTTTTCCAAATATCATTGACGGAGTAAGAGGAATGAAATTCATTGAATCAGCCGTTGAGTCAAATAAGAAAAATCAGGAGTGGGTTTCATTGTAAATCCTTCAAATTATAATTTTTATTAAAAAATTCTGAATCAGAAAATTATGAAAACAGTAAAAGGACCTGCTATTTTTTTAGCGCAATTCATGGATGACATTGCTCCATTCAACAATCTAGAGAATATATGTAAATGGGCGTCTTCACTGGGATATAAAGGAGTGCAAATTCCTGCTTGGGACGCTAGATGTATTGATATAGTCAAAGCTGGAGAAAGTAAGACCTATGCAGATGAAATAAAGGGAATCGTCAACGAATCTGGGCTTGAACTGACAGAATTGAGTAGCCATTTACAAGGTCAACTTGTGGCTGTACACCCGGCATATGGCGATATGTTTGATGGCTTTGCACCAAAAGAAGTCCATGGCAATGACAAAGCACGAACGGAATGGGCAGTTAATCAATTGATGAGTTGTGCAAAAGCCAGTCAAAACCTAGGACTTAATGCACATGGCACTTTTTCGGGCGCTTTACTGTGGCATACGGTATATCCTTGGCCACAAAGACAACCTAACATGGTCGAAGAAGGGTTCAAAGAGTTGGCGAACAGATGGATGCCAATTTTGAATCAATTTGATGAATGTGGAGTCGACGTTTGTTATGAAATTCACCCTGGTGAAGACCTTCATGATGGGGTGACTTTCGAGAGGTTTTTAGAAGCAACTAACAATCACAAAAGAGCCAATTTATTATACGATCCAAGTCACTTCGTATTACAACAATTGGATTACTTGTCATACATTGATCACTATCATGAGTTCATCAAAATGTTTCATGTTAAGGATGCAGAGTTCAATGCGACTGGTAAGAGTGGTGTTTATGGCGGTTTTCAGGATTGGATTGACCGACCTGGAAGGTTCCGTTCTATAGGAGATGGACAGGTTGATTTCAAGTCAATTTTTAGCAAACTGACTCAATATGGATTTGATGGCTGGGCAGTCCTCGAATGGGAGTGCTGTATGAAACACCCAGAGGATGGAGCAGCTGAAGGTGCAAAGTATATTGACGATTATATCATCAGAGTGACAGAAAAGACTTTTGATGATTTTGCTGGATGATCTATTAAATAAGTAATTAGTAAAAAGCAAAGTGAGAGCTTTGCTTTTTTTTATTTTTGTTAGGCTACAGCAATAATCTGGTCAATGAGAAGAATCAGTAAAATAGATAAGATCAGTGTGATTTCATTTATCACCTGTTTATTCATTTCAACGCAGTTGTATGGTCAGTCATCTGATGTTGGAAGTAAAATTCAAGAAATAGAGGAACGATCTGGATCTCGAGCAGAAAGAGATAGTCTTTTAATAAAATTGGCGTATCAATATCACCATTCTCATGCTGAGAAAATGAAAACGGTTGGTGAAGCTATGGTCAGCTTTGCTTTTAAGGAAGACAATAAAGCGTTATTAGCTCAAGGGTATGAGATTATTGGTTCTTCAATGGTATATACGGATTTTACTACATCCATTAAAAACTTGCTTCAGGCTCAAAGGCTTTATGAAGAATTAAATGCAACTGAAAGTTTACTTCCAGTCTATTCAAGTTTAGCTTTAGTATACCAGAGTATGAATGAGAAAGAAAATGCGATTGAATCAATCAATAAAGCGGCCGAAATGGCGGAGCAAAATGGTGATTCCTCTTTTCTTTCAACTATTTACACCAATAAGTCTTCTATTTACTACCATTTTAAAGTTATTGATTCGGCACTCCACTATGGAAAAATTGCGCTTGCTTATAAAAAAGCATTAAAGTTAAGAAGAGGTGAAAAACTAATGTTGTTGAATCTAGGTTTAATAATGGCAGAATACGAAGAACTATTAGATCAGAGTTTAGCTTATATGAGTGAAGCTGAACGATTATCTAAAGATGATAAGGACGGAATCATGCTCTCGGATGTCTTGGCCAATAAGATTTATGTGCACTATCAAAGAAAGGAGCTTAAAGCTTGCTATGCCTATATTGATTCAGCCGTGGTGGCATTAGATTCCGTCAGTAACGATTACACCTTACAGGCAGTTCATAGGATGGCACACGAGATCTATGGTGAATTTGAAATCATGGATAAAGCATATGAGCACTTATTAAAAGAAAATGAAATAGAAGAGAAGCTTAGAGGCATAGAAGTTCAAAAGAAGTTTGAAGTGTTGGAATTGAATTTTGAGAATGAAAAGGGCTTACGTCAAATTGCGGTATTGGAAAGAGAAGCTACTGAAACGAAGTTCAATTATACCGTAGCAATTTTCATCTCAGTGTTTCTTGCCATGCTTATCATACTTGTATACTGGATTACAAAAAGGAATGCTCAATTGAGAGAAAAGGGATTGAGGATGGAGCTAGATCATAAGAATAGAGAACTGACTTCTTACGCCATTAATTTTGTTCAGAAGAACACACTTTTCAGTGAATTGAAAGAAATGTTTACTGAACTACAGAAAAAAATGACACCTGAATCTGGTGCGAGTATCCGAAAAATTAAAGGTATCATTGATGATAACTACCGTGCGGATAAGGAATGGGAAAACTTCAAAATAAGGTTTGAGGAAGTGCATGTAGATTTCTTTAATAACTTGGCAAATAAATTTCCTGATCTAGGAAATGCTGAAGTCAAGTTGTGTGCCTTGTTACGACTTAATTTGAATTTGAAGGAGTCTTCAAATGTCTTGGGTATTTCTCCTGATAGTGTCAAAACGGCAAGACATCGACTAAGAAAAAAACTAGGTTTAAATACAGAAGATAACTTGGTGCATTTCTTATCCTCAGTTGTATAATCACTTTAAGATACTACTATGATTCAAAAAGAAATTAATGGTTTTTCTCATATCAAATATGAGTCAAAAAGTTTCAATTCGAATGAGATGATTGATCGGAGCAAATCTTATTTCGAATGGTCTGATCAACGCAGAAGTGTTCGTGAAATATCTTCAAAAAATTTCCCAATAGAAGTAATCGAAAATATAATAAAGACGGCTTCAACTGCACCATCTGGTGCACATAAGCAGCCTTGGACGTTTTGTGTAATTGCAAGCCCTGACATGAAACAAAAAATAAGGGCAGCAGCAGAAGAGGAGGAAAAGGTCAATTACGGCGGCCGAATGAGTGAAAAATGGAAAGAAGATTTACTTCCTTTTGCAACGGATTGGAAAAAACCTTTTCTGGAGGAGTCTCCGTATTTAATTGTCGTATTTAAAAGGGTCTTTGAGTTGGGTGAAGAAGGAACTAAAATCAATAATTATTACGTCAATGAATCTGTTGGTATTGCCTGTGGAATGCTGATTTCTGCTATTCATAATGCTGGGTTGGTGACTTTGACCCACACCCCGAGCCCAATGAATTTCTTGACTGAAATTTTGGAGAGACCTGAGAATGAACGGCCTTTTTTGTTGCTGCCAGTAGGGTACCCTTCGGATGATACTTATGTACCGTTGTTGAAAAGAAAGAAACTGGACGAGGTGATGATCACTTACTGATCAATCAAAGTCGTCATCTGAAAGCTCTACTTCTTTTTGGATTGCAGGGCGATATATTTCAAATTCAACCCTTCTGTTAAGCCGTTGATCGGATTTAGAAATTTCTTCTACGATAGGCTTTTCACTACCAAATCCATCGGCTTCAACTCTCCGAGATGCAACGCCTCCAAATACAACAATGTAGTCTCTAATAACGGTTGCTCTTTCTTTGGACAATTGGAGGTTGAATGACGAGGTGCCAAATTTATCTGTGTGCCCAGATATTTTTAAATAAAAATCTGGATTGTCATACATGAAATTCACTAGTTTATTGAGATCAGCATACATTTCACTTTTCAAATGTGCTTCTCCTGGATCAAATTCAATTGACTCAAACTTCATACGGCTAGCTATATGATCCGTTACTTCATCAAATCTTTGGGGACCATCTAAATAGAACATTTCTTCTATCCTAAAGAATTCATCTCCCTGTATAACTAGGAGGTAATTCCTATTATTGACTAAGTCAAATTCAAAACTGCCATCAGGCCTCAAATATTTTGGAGCGATTTCAATTCCATCGTCTAAATCGATGATAGATACGATACCCGTAAATGGAATCCCGGTTAGCGAGTCCGTTAGTGATCCTGTTATCTTCGTTAATGCTTCAGGTTGAGCTTCCATAGGAAGGGGAAACGAATACAAGTCTAGCTTATTTAAATCTCGACTTACAGATCGAGAATAAAACAGATCTTTGGATTCTGTATCTATTGTGAAATAAAACTCACTTCCACGACCATTGATCAATGGCCCAATATTAACGGGTTCGCTCCATCTTCCTTCTTTATGATATGTCTTGTAAATGTCGAACTCACCAAACTTGTATAATTGTCCATTAGAGCTGAAAAACAACACCTCAAATTTTGGATGGTAGAAAGGACTTACTTCATTTTTTCGAGTGTTGATAACCGGGCCTAAGTTTTGAGAAGGCATCCATTCTCCTTCGTCGTTTTTGTAGGTAAAATAGATGTCTGATAAACCGAACCCGCCAATTCTGTCAGAAGCATAAAAAAGAGTGTCCTCAGTATGAGAAAGGGAAGGATGAGAATCCCAGGCTACACTATTGACATTCACTCCAAGGTTTCTTATATCTGTCCATACACTGTCTTCGTTCATTTGGGCCATAAAAATATCACAATTACCCATAGAAAGTGGTGATTCACATCTTGAGAAATAAAGTGTTTTCCCATCTCTACTCATGCAAGCAGAACCTTCATTATACTGCGTATTGATCTGTGTCAAATCAGTACTTAATTCCCAATATCCATCGACTTTTTTACTAATAAAAAGATCTTCATTTTTGAAATGCGAAAGCCCTTTTCTTACTTCATTTCTTTTAGAAGTGAATATGAGGATAGAGTTTTCCAACCCTAAGGTCGGTCCATAATCAGCGTGTCGTGAATTGATGATCCTACCCATATTTAAAAGCACTCCTCTTGGAGGGCGAATCGTATCAATAGCTTTTCTATGTTCTACAAGTTGATAATAATAATCTAAGGGCACGAAATTTTCTATTTCTTTATTGTTCAATGAATCATAATAAAGCTCAATTTCTCTGATGTCTATATTGTCATGATGATGACGCAATACCAATTTGTACAAGGATATAGCTTCTTCGTCTGTGCCATAGATTTCTGTCAATTTGGCGAGCCTCCAGATCCAGTAGGTATCTACATAGAAATTCCGAATGCCAAAATTTTTCACATACGCTTTAAGTGCAGGGTACAATTCTTCCCACTTGTTTTGAGCATCAAGTTTTCGGATTTTATTGATCTGTGATTTGTTGTAGTAGGTAACAATTTTATTGACATTTGGGAAGTCATAGACGTTAAAATCCCACTCTGAGCTTAAGGTGTCTATGTCTGTAAGTGCCTGATTATCTTTCTTTTTTTTAAGGATTTGGGCAGAAAGGTCAGTCAAGCAAAAGATGACCAAAAATGGCATCAATGCGATGACGAATGTGTATCTCTTTTTTTTTAAAAAGTTTTTGTTCACTTTGATCTTCTAATTGCCTCTTTTTAGGTACCGTAGCTGAATTGAACTGACTGTCAAAAATAATGCAGGTGTATCGTATAACGAATGATTGTCACGATTAAATATAAATACTTTGGCACACGGATTGCAACTTATAGCATTCGTAAATAAATTGATGTGAAATTGATATTTCATGTCACATTGACATAAAAGGTAACTATGGCCCTATTTAAAAATTTTAAATCTCCATTGATGAGTGAATTTGATGACAGTGAGGCAGAAGATTTGATCCCAATCGAACTTTCTGGGGATAATGAAGATATAAAAGATGAAGATGTTCCTGAGGATTTGCCCATACTTCCTTTGAAGAACGCTGTACTTTTTCCAGGCGTTGTAATTCCCATTACCGTAGGGAGACAAAAATCAATTCGTTTAGTGAAGCGTGCCTATCGAACCAGTAAAATCATTGGGGTTGTCGCACAAAAAAATCAGAACGTAGAGGACCCTAAGGAGAAAGAGATTTATCGAACTGGGACAGTTGCCAAAATATTAAAAATGTTGGTGCTTCCTGATGGCAATACTACGATCATTATTCAAGGCAAAAAGCGAATGGAGATCAAAAAGATCGTTCAGGAGAACCCATACATGACTGCCAATGTCAAATTGTTGAAAGAAAACTTTGGCAGCGAAAAGAATAAGGAGACCATTGCGATCATTGAATCATTAAAAGATGCGGCAAAGAAAATATTAAAACTGAATCCTGACATTCCTAAAGAAGCCCAAGTGGCGTTGGAAAACATTGATAGTTTCAGTTTTCTGACACACTTTTTGTGCTCAAATATAAACACGGATATTCAAGACAAGCAGAATCTTTTGGAAACCCATAATGGTGTGAAAAGAGCCGAGTTGTTATTGCGGTATATGCTCAAAGACATACAGGTTTTAGAGCTGAAACACGAGATTCAAAATAAGGTCAATACGGATATTGATCAACAGCAAAGGGACTATTATCTGCGTCAGCAGATGAAGGTATTGCAAGATGAGTTAGGTCACGGTGGGGCAGAAGAAGAACTGGAAGAATTACGTTCTAAAGGTCTCAATAAGGACTGGCCTGAAGAAGTGGCTGCTCATTTCCAAAAGGAAATAGATAAAGTATCAAGGATGAATTCAATGGCTGCAGAATATCCCGTTGCTATGAATTACATTGAACTTTTGGTCAATCTTCCTTGGAACGAAATATCAAAAGATAATTTTGATTTAGCTCGAGCAAAAAAGATTTTAGACAAAGATCATTTCGGATTAGAAAAAGTCAAAGATCGAATTATTGAATATTTGGCGGTTAGAAAACTTAAAAATGACTTAAAGGGTCCTATTTTGTGCCTTTTTGGACCTCCCGGTGTAGGTAAAACATCTTTAGGGAAATCTATCGCAAAAGCGTTGAATCGAGAATATGTTAGAATGTCCTTGGGCGGAGTGCATGATGAAGCTGAAATTCGTGGACATAGAAAGACTTACATCGGCGCGATGCCAGGAAAAGTGATTCAAAATATTAATAAAGCGAAAACGTCCAATCCTGTTTTTGTTTTGGATGAAATTGACAAAGTAGCTTCAGATTTTAGAGGAGACCCTTCATCGGCATTGCTGGAAGTTTTGGATCCTGAACAAAATTCTACTTTTAAGGATAACTTTCTTGAAGTGGACTATGATTTGTCAAAAGTACTTTTCATCGCCACTGCCAATTCGCTGGATACGATCCAGCCAGCTCTGAGAGACAGAATGGAGATCATAGAAATCACGGGATATACGTTAGAAGAAAAGACACAGATTGCCAAAAAACATTTGTTTCCAAAGCAGCTTGAAGAGCACGGCTTGAAAAAAGAACATTTGAATATGGAACAGAAAATAATCACCAAAGTTGTCGATGATTATACCCGAGAATCTGGGGTAAGAGGCTTGGAAAGAAAAATAGGAGCAGTAGTTCGTGATGCGGCGAAATCTATTGCGATGGAACAAGAATATAATAAAAAGGTCACGGCTGAAGATGTTACAAGAATTCTTGGAGCAGAAATTTTTGATAAAGAATTGTATCAAAACAATAAGTTGGCTGGAGTAGTTACTGGTTTAGCATGGACTTCTGTAGGTGGGGAGATTCTTTTTATTGAGTCAAGTTTAAGTCGAGGGAAAGGAAAATTAACGCTTTCAGGACAGCTTGGAGACGTGATGAAAGAGTCTGCAATTACAGCGCTTTCCTATCTCAAATCCAATGCTGAAAAATTGGATTTGAATTATAAAATATTCGAAAATTACGACTTGCATGTACACGTTCCAGCAGGTGCAGTCCCTAAAGATGGACCATCTGCAGGTATTACTATGTTAACTTCTCTAGCTTCTATATTTACACAGAGAAAAGTGAAAGATCGAATGGCCATGACTGGTGAAATCACATTACGAGGTAAAGTCTTGCCGGTTGGAGGAATCAAAGAAAAAATGTTAGCTGCGAAAAGGGCAGGTATTAAAGACATCATTCTTTGTTATAAAAATAAGAAAGATGTGGATGAAATGAATGAGCGTTATGTTAAAGGATTGACCATGCATTATGTGGAAACTGTGGACGATGTTTTAGAAATTGCTCTTTTACCGCAAAAAGTTCAATCACCCATGAAATTTGTGATTTCAGATAATTAAAAATCATTTATTCGTTAAATAAATAGCATTCTTTACTTCAATTGATGAAAAAACCTGCGTTGACCTTATGTATTTATTTGTTAGCAGGTTCGCTCATGGCTCAATTGGGAGGTAGACAATCTTTCGAGTTTTTAAATTTGCCAGTCGGAGCTCGCGTCGCTGGGCTAGGAGGCGTGATAATTTCTGCAACTGATGAAGATGTGAATTTATTTTTATCAAATCCGTCACTTTTAGATACAGCCAATCACAATTTTGTTTCTTGGAGTCACCTTGGATTTTATGCTGATGTTAAATACAACAATTTTGCCTATGCACGGAATTTTGGAAAACTGGGCATTTTTGGGATAGGGATACAACATTTAGGATATGGTGATATCGATCGATATGATGCGGTTGGAAATCCCATAGGATCTTTTAACGCAGGTGAAACAGCAGTAACTATTTCTAAAAGTCATCAATTAGGTCCATTTAGAATGGGAACCAATTTGAAGTACATCAATTCAAACTTGGATACCTATTCGGCCTCAGCATTGGCAATGGATATTGGTGGGAGTTATTTTCACCCTATTCATGAATTGACTGTTTCTATATTATTCAAAAATTTGGGTATCGTATTGACCGATTATTCCAGTACTTCATCTTCTACTTTACCTACGGATATTCAAGTAGGAGCTACTTTCAAACCAAAGGACATGCCTTTTCGTTTATCAGTAACTGCTTATAATTTAGGGAAATCGGAAAGTACTTTTTATGATCCCAGCATCGATGGCAGTGACGAAGAACCAGGAGCAGCTGACAAGATATTCAGGCATTTAAATTTTGGTTTAGAAATAGTAATGAATAAAAACATTAATATTCGTGGTGGATATAATCATTTGATAAGAAACGAATTAGGCATAGAAGAGAAAAAAGGACTGTCCGGTGTTTCTCTTGGCTTTATGGCCAGAATAAAGGCCTTCGAATTGTCCTATACGTTTTCAACTTATCACGTAGATAGTGGAAGAAGCTATTTCACTATTACCAGTAATTTAAATAGAGTATTTAAAAAGAAATCAATCATATAGTATGTTATCGAAAGATCAATATTTAACCCCAAAGGAAATTGTAGCTGAATTAGATAAGTATATCATTGGTCAAGGGGATGCGAAACGAAATGTAGCCATTGCATTAAGGAACCGTTGGAGAAGAATGAACGTAAAGACGGAAATCCAAGGTGAGATAGTTCCTAATAATATTCTAATGATTGGGGCGACAGGTGTAGGTAAAACTGAGATTGCTCGTCGTTTGGCCAAAATAGCGGATGCTCCTTTTGTGAAAGTAGAGGCTTCTAAATTTACAGAGGTAGGATATGTGGGCAGAGATGTTGAAAGCATGGTTAGAGATTTGGTCGAACAGTCGGTGAGCTTAGTTAAACACAGTAAAAAGGAAAGTGTTAAAGAAAAAGCGGAAGAAATTGTTGAAAATATTATTTTGGATGCATTGATTCCCGCCGTAAAAGGTGCTAAACCAGCTGGTTTTTCTACAGGAGACAATGACGTGTCTTCTATGGATGACGCTGAATTAAATGAGAAAACTAGAGAGCGATTTCGAGAGAAAATAAGAAGTGGGGAACTAGATGATCGCAAAATTGACATCAGCGTCCAGCAAAACTCTGGAAATGGTGTTGGAATGATTGGAGGAGGCGCAATGGATGAGGCGTCCATGATGAATCTTCAAGAGATGATTGGGAATATGATGCCCAAGAAAACTAAGAAGAGAAAAGTAAGCATTGCAGATGCAAAAAAAATGCTTTTGGATGAAGAGTCAGCTCGTTTGATTGACATGGACGAGGTGAAAGAAGAGGCCATTGAGAAAGCTGAAAACTCAGGTATTATATTCATAGATGAAATTGACAAAATCGCTGTTGGATCTTCTAAAAAGGGTGGACCAGATGTCAGTAGAGAAGGGGTGCAAAGAGACTTATTACCGATTGTAGAAGGCAGTGCTGTAACCACCAAATATGGGGTAATCAATACCGATCATGTATTGTTTATTTCGGCAGGGGCATTTCACTATGCCAAGCCGTCAGATTTAATTCCTGAATTGCAAGGCCGTTTCCCAATAAGGGTGGAATTGGAAAACCTAACCAAAGCTGATTTTGTAAGAATATTGAGTGAACCTAAAAATGCGCTAACAAAACAATATACTGCCTTAATTGGAGCAGAAGATGTCGATATCTCTTTTGAGGAAGAAGCAATTGACGAGATTGCAAATATGGCTTTTAATATCAATGCTGAGCTTGAGAACATTGGTGCTCGAAGGTTACATACGGTAATGAGTAGATTGCTTAATGATATATTATTTGACATTCCAGATGTCATTGGACCAAATGCCAGAATTGTTATTGACAAAGCTACGGTCTTAGAAAAGCTCTCTAATATGGTTGAAAATAAAGACTTGAGTGAGTTTATTCTATAAATTGCTATTTTGCTGATATGATAATTTCTACAAAATTACCAATCTCGTATATATTAAGTAGCACTAAATGGGATATGCTATGGGTATTATTCGTGTCGATTTCTTCATATATTCTCTTTCAGTATTATATAGATATTCCAGATATCAACATGGCAATACCCACTTTTTTGGGTACTGCAATTTCGCTAATTCTTGGTTTTAAATTGAGTCATTCTTATGACAGGTGGTGGGAAGCCAGGAAAATTTGGGGTTCCATTGTAAATGATTCAAGGACACTTGTGATACAGTTGAAAAATTTCACAGGCACGAAAGATATTGACGGGATAGTCAAAAAAGTAGCAAATAGGCAAATCGCATGGAACTACTCGCTAGGACAGTCTCTTAGAAAAGAAGATCCTTATGCGAATATTGAAGAATTCCTTGCTGATGGGGAGCTTGAATATCTGAAAGGTCAGCATAATGTACCTTTTGCAATGTTGGATTTGCATAGTGAAGATATTTCATCTTTACATGCTAAAGGGTGTCTCAACGATTATCAACAAATGCAGATTGATAAAACCATAGTTCGATTGTGTGAATCTATGGGCAAGGCGGAAAGAATAAAGAATACTGTTTTTCCACCTACTTATAGAATATTTCTTCATTTATCAATTTACGTCTTCGTTGTTATGTTGTCTGAAGCCATGGTTGAATCGGCTGGAATTTGGGAAATTCCAAGGTTGATGCTCATCACTATTCCATTTTTCTTTATAGAAAAAACAGCATATTTCCTACAAGATCCATTTGAAGGGAGGCCTACAGATACACCGTTGACTGCAATTGCAAGAACAATTGAAATCAATATCAAACAGTTATTAGGGATGGGTGAGTTGCCAACAAATAAGGCAGATCAGGGCTATTATGTGATGTGATATTCGTTTATTTAAAAGACGAATAGGGTGCTTTTTCTAGCATATAGGTTTTCTGGTTTCCATTTTCATTCTCAATAACCAAAGACAATTTGTCCGGATTCTGTTTTGCAAAATTCATGTAATCACAGAAGCTACTTGTGATTAAATCCAACGAATCAACACTTACTACTTTTAGATTAGGGGACAATCCTGCGTTGTAGGCAGGCGATCCTTCAATGATAGATTGAAGGTAAAATTCATTTTCCCGGGAAATGCCCATTTTAAAACCAAATGAAGACGGATTGCTTGGTGAAGGATGTTTTGAGTCAATTTGGATTGTATGATTCTTCCAATCAATGAAAATTAGGTGTTTAGATAAAATACCTGTTCCGATAAGTCCAGAACCTTCCGCTTTGGCTAATGTATTAAAATGATGTACATCGGATAATTTAATTGTATCTAATATTCCCATTTCTCTATTTATTGCACGAGGTTTTCCAATAATCCCTGATCGAGAAGTGCCTACTTCGAAAAACGTTTTCTTAATAATTTCTTTGTCTTTGAGTGTTGAGAAAACATTAGTAGGTAGACTCAATGATCGATTGAACCCATAATCAATTGTTAGGTTTTTAATTTTTGCCCGGCCAACATTTAGGTCAACCATCATATTATACTGCTGGTCATAGTGAAAAGGGATATTGGAAAAATTTGGAGAATCATTGGAATGGGAAAGATCGCTTATCGTAATTTCTTTATTGCCAAAATCAATTTTCCAATTGCAATGTCGAATCAGGTTTGAACCAATGATACCATCTAATTTCATGCATTTTAAGATAGGATTGGATTCAAAATTTGCAACGAACGCAGTTTGATTATAGAATGCAATTTTTCCTAATTCAAGTGTAGATACTGTTACATAATCGACCTGACTTTTGTTTTCATCCGTATCTTTGATTTGACTTGAGCTTATTTTTTTGTAGCTCATTTGATTTTGAATTTGCGTGGATATACTGAATGGGGCGCCGGTATCGAACAAAAATCTATATTGTGTTCCTTCAATTGTGACAGGAATAATAATCAAGTCATTTAGTACTTGAACTTCAATTGCTTCTTCAAAGGAATTATTTTGTACAGCCCCTTTTTTGAGTGCTTCAGTCCATTGGACTTTGCAACTTATCAGAAGCGCGATGATACAAAAAGAATACTTAATTGATCTTGTCATGATTTTTTGTAATACTCAATGTTAAAGAGTAATAGGCAAAAGAGCTAAATCAATATTTCGTTATACGAAAGTTGATGTTCAGGTTGTACTATGAGTATCTTTTTTTGGATTGTTTCATCCCTTTATTACCTTTAGTAGCATGAGAACTGTATTATTAAAAAGCGTTTATTGGCCTGTATTTTTTGTGGTTGCTATAGTCATTTCAGCATTAAAGCCTGTAACTGACAACAAACTAGAAGCAGCTAATTCTCCTATGAGATATCATGGAGAATTTGGACTTTATGTTAAGAAAACAGGGAGTGAAGTGGAAGTCAGATGGATCAATAAGGAAATTAGTAATGGGAAATTTCAAGTAAAGCAGGCAGGTGAAATAATAAGTAGTCAAACATTTGACAAATCCAGATCCCATACAGCAACATTTCAATTCACTGAAGAAGGAAAATACACGATATTCTATGGTTCGGATGACCCATTGGATCAATATGAAACTGATTTGTACCTTAAGAATGGAAAAACGACAAGATCACCCTATTACGTAACCAATGTACCTAAACTGTACGCAATTGGTGATACCCATGGATTCTATGACAACCTTAAAAAATTATTAACCAACAATAACCTCATCGATGAGAATGAAAATTGGATAGGTGGAAAAAGCCATTTGATTTTTCTGGGTGATTTGTTCGATAGAGGAAAGGATGTCACCAAGAATCTCTGGATGATTTATCAACTGGATCAGCAAGCACAATTAGCGGGGGGTAGGATTCATATTGTATTAGGAAATCATGAAATCATGGCGTTTAGTAATGATTTAAGGTATGTGACACCAAAAGAGCGAAGTATGGCAGCCACTCATGGATTGAGTTATCAGGAGATGTTTGACCTCAAAGAATCGGTATTAGGTGAATGGCTTGCGTCTAAGCCTTCAGTGATGAAGGTTGATAAAATGTTATTTGCCCACGGAGGAATGGTTACTAGTTATGGCGACTTTTCTCTTAAAAAATTTAATGATTCAGTTTATCAGTTTATGCATGAACCAGTGTTCAAACAAATTGGTCTAGAGTCATTGGACACCGTAAATTTTAGTCCTGACTACATAAAGGAACGTGCAGGATTCTTTTATTCAGAGTTAGGGCCTTATTGGTATCGAGGTTATGTTACATCTGATAGTACCAGACAGTTGCTTAATACGGTATTGAGAGAATTCAAATCAGTAGTGCATATCGTTGGCCACACATCTCAACCAACTATCACACAATACCATCGAGGAAAACTAATTGTGACGGATCTTGATGACAAGGCAACGGAGATTTTATTGATGGAAAAAAAGAATAAGCGAAAGTATTGGAGATCGAAATACGATATTAATGGAAATAAGTTGAAATTCTAACCTACTTTAGACAGTTACCTTTCAAGTCATTATTGATAGTATACGAGGTGCTTATGGCCTTATAGAACTGATCAAGATACCTGATATGTCTTTTCTTATTCGATTTAGACAAGAGTTGATTTGTGTTAATCAACTTATAAATCTCGCTTTTTTTGGATTTGAATATTTCAATGGTCTTTTTATATTCAGCTTTGGTTCGACAAGCTCCCATGAAAAATCGGTCAGTTACTTTCTTTATTGGTAGTGCTTCACTAGGTATTGCATACGGGGCATTAATCATGCCTATGTAGTCAAAGTCATAGGGGATTGCATATGGCTCTGGTTTGCTGAAATCCGTCGATTTAATGAATTTCATGTTATGAGCGCCTGGAACGGAGAAATCAGTATTGCCTATCATGTATTGAAATATTGCCATTGTTGTTTCCTCTTGAGCATTCATGTATTTTGAATGTATTTTAAATAAATCTACCGGGATACAGGACTTTCTAGCCGCTAATTGTTCAATGGGCTCTATTATAAAAGAGTGACGGGTATTTGGTTTGTATTTTCCACTGGTATCAACATATTTGACGTTAAGAAGCCTAACTCTAAGGCTGTAATCAGTAAGAATGTTATAGATTTTATAAGTTAGATATTCACTAATTATATACTGTTCGTAAGTGTTTCCTGGTCTGCAATTACTTACCATTTTCATTTTATCAAATTCCCTCATTGATTCGACAACCATATCATTTTTAGGGAAATTCAATTTGATAGGAGGGTAATAACAAATTTCTTTTCTTAACGCACCTCTGGTTTTAATCTTCAGTTTCTGGTTTAATTGTACAGTATCATTGAGCATTAAGCTTATTTGAGCTTTTTGATATTTGGATTGGTCTTTAGTTTTAGTAAGTTTTTTGAAATCAGAGGTAAGGGTTATATTAAGTGTGGGTAAATTATCATCAAAAAAGTCACTGGAGTTGTATGCTTTGTCTATGGCTGATTTATAATCTGGTAGTTGCTTATATAAGGAATCAAAGTCATGGATTTTTTGAGAGAAACTAGGGACGGTTATCAGAAGGATTGATCCAATTATAAGAAGCAAATACGCAAATGGTTTCTCAACAAAATGATTCATAATTCTCTTTTTTAACTTAAACTGCATCATCATTAATCCGTCAATGTGAAGGTGACTTAGACCAGTGAAAATTCTTTACCTTGATGATTGTTCAACTAATATAATTGATGTAATATCAAAAAATCGAACAAACTACATGGAATTAGAAATTCGTGAAATTTATATGAGTGACACATGGCCAATAAGACATGAGGTTATGTGGCCAGATCAACCTTTTTCTTTTGTTAAACTAGAAGAAGATAACATTGGCAAACATTATGGCCTTTTTGTGAAAGGTGTTTTGACTTCAATCGTATCAGTTTTCATAAAGGATAACGAGCTTCAATTTCGAAAATTGGCAACGCTCAATCATGAACAAGGTAAGGGGTATGGTACTAAACTCTTGAAGTTTGTTTTAAACGAAGCTGGAGCATTCGGTGTTAGGAGAATATGGTGTAATGCAAGAGTTGATAAGTCAGCCTACTATGATCGATTTGGCTTGACTGAAACAGGTCAAAAATATGTGAAAGGTGGAATTGAGTTTGTCGTGATGGAAAAGAATTTCTGACTTTTCCATCACGACATTGATCAATTAAATGTCAAAACAGCTAAAACAACAATAGTCAACGCCACCAATAACGCTATTCTTCCTAATGTTTTAATTTTTGGCAATTGTTCTTCTGGGTTCCCTTGTTGAGCCTTTTTTGCCTTACCTCCTAAGATTCCTAATAGGGCTCCTAACACAATAAATAAGATCAATTTTGCTAATAAAGTAGGCATTTCAGTAAGCTGACTCCAATATGGTGTCATCAAATAGCCTCCTGAAATGAACAAAAGTCCTAGTCCAATATTTCCCATTTTTCGAAGTGTGAATGCCTTCACAGTAAAGTTTATCGCTTCCTCCTTTTCCATTTTTGCCGCTGCAATTCCTAAAAACATAAAGGCAAAACTGGTACCAAGTCCCATAGCAAGTCCTATCATATGGGTGATTAACATGATTTCTCTCATAATTCTTATTTTTGGTTGTTTAGATTAAAATTAACTAAAATTTTTTCGCCGTTGAACTTGCACCTAACAGTAAGCCAATAGGTTAACCCTCGTTTGGAATAATGCTATCGAAAACCATTTTCGTCACTGTTTTTTTAATGGTATTTACATCCAATTGTCTATCGGTATTCTTCCAATGTTGCGTCCAGCGAATAGCTGACAAAAGGGTATAATAGGTGATTTGAGGATCGACATCTTTTATTTCTCCTCGCTCAATTCCTTGTCTTATAAGCTCCATGAAATTGTCCTCATATTTTAAACGCATACTGTTGTATCGATCTTTGTCTGCTTCTTTCAAATGTATCCATTCATCGTTCGTTACCCTTGCGAGAGGTATTGTCATTACATTAGTTTGAATATGTAATAGCAGAAGCTTTTTAATTTTTTCAATGGGGCTGTCATTTTTATGGAAAAGTTCGGCCATCTTTTCTGTATACATATCTGCTATGGTAAAACAGATGTCATGTAGGATTTCCTGCTTGGACTGAATGTGATTGTAAAGACTGGCTGCTTCCATTCCAACAACAGATGCAATATCTCGCATAGTAGTAGCAACAAATCCACGGTCACGAATGAGCACAGCTGCCTTTTCAAGGATGATTTGCTTTTTCGATTTTGGCTTTTCTAGCGTTTCATTCATTGTTAGGTCGGAGATAATCGACAAATGTACCTTTTCTGAAGTTTTTTAACATGGAGAACAATAGATAATTTAAATTCTCTAAAAGAATCGGAAGGCACAATTTATTTGTAGTTCACCCAATTGAGTGAAAATATAACTGTAAATAACAAATAATGTAATGGTAAAACATTTAGTAAAGTTTGAAAATAATCGAGATTATACGTAATTGAATGCATTTATCATTAAAAAAATTTTTATTATATGTTATAAAAAATAAATATTATGAATAAATTTTTTATTCAAAGATGAATCGTATAAATTGATTTTAAGTTTTTGAGAGGCTTAAGAATTGATGTGTAAAAAGCAGCAAGTTTATTGAGGAAAATTGTACCCAGAATGCAAAGCATGTATTCTGATTTACATTTTTTAATAAACCTATTATTATGATTCAATTCTATAAGCAAAAAAGCAAACTATTAGTCCTCCTATTATTTGTCATTGGTAAATTCACAGACTCTTTCAGTCAACAACAAATCCAATTAGAATTATTGTCAACTTACCATACGGGCCTTTTTGATGAAAGTGCGGCTGAGATCTCAAGCTACGACTCAGATTCGAAAAGATTGTTTGTGACAAATGGAGCTACTGGTGAAATTGATATTTATGACATATCCGACCCTTCAAACATATTGCTTCATTCTACTATTGATCTATCACCTTATGGGAAAAGTGCAAATAGTGTTTCAGTAAAAGATGGTATAGTAGCGACAGCAGTCGAAAATAACAATAAGCAACTTCCTGGTAGAGCTGTTTTTTTTGATATTAATGGAAATTTTATTAATCAAGTAACAGCTGGGGCCTTACCTGACATGGTGACATTTACGCGAAATGGCCGTTATGTACTATTGGCAAATGAAGGTGAACCAAGTGATGATTACACTGTAGACCCTGAGGGTAGCGTAACCATTGTTGATTTAGTTGTTGGGGTCGAAAGCATCACTCAATCAGACGTAACACAAGTCAATTTTCAGGCATACAACAACATAGTTTTGGATCCGAGTATTCGAGTGACAGCAAATCCTGGAAATTCAACTGTGGCTCAGGATTTGGAGCCTGAATATATTTCTACTTCAAAAAACTCCAAATATGCTTGGGTTGCATGTCAAGAGAATAATGCAATGGCTCTTATTGATATTAGAAAAGGTATGGTAATAGATCTGATTGGTCTTGGTTTTAAAGATCATAGTATTGCTGGAAATGGGATTGATGCCAGCAACAAAACGTCCGGTATTGAAATAAACACATGGCCTGCTAAAGGAATGTATATGCCTGACGCCATTACCAATTACAAGCGTTGGGGTAGAGAATATGTTGTATTGGCCAATGAAGGAGATAGTCGTGACTATAGTGGATATAGTGAAGAGACAAGAGTCGAAGATCTAGTGTTGGATCCATTTGCGTTCCCTGATGCAGCTGCTTTACAAGCGGAAACTGCCTTAGGTAGAATTAAAACAACCATTGCTACTGGTGATGCAGATGGTGATGGACTATTTGAAGAGATCTATACTTACGGAGCAAGATCTTTTTCTATCAGAAAAGGCAATGGAAAAATAGTATTCGATAGTGGGGATGAATTGGAAAGAATCACGGCAGAGGCTCTCCCTAATGACTTTAATTCTACCAATGACGAAAATTTTTCTTTTAAAGATAGGAGTGATGACAAAGGCCCTGAGCCTGAAGCTGTAGAAGTAGCAAAGATTAAAGGTAGACATTACGTATTTATTGGATTGGAAAGAGTAGGCGGAATTGCAGTTTATGATATTACCAACCCATACCATCCTTTCTTTATTGAATATTTGAATAATAGAAATTTCACTGTTGATGCTCAAACGGAAGCAGCTGGAGATTTAGGGCCTGAGGATATTCTTTTTATAAAAAAGAAGAACAGCCCAAATAATAGAAATATGATCGTTGTAGCCAACGAAGTAAGTGGTAGCATATCCATTTATAATGTGAATAACGTTCGTCAGAATGAAGACGATACTGATGAAGACGCACGTAAAATTGATGTTGATGAAAAAATCTTTCAAGATGAAACTACAGGTGCTCCTGTTATTGCTCATTCTTTTGTTTTCTATCCGAATCCCGTCAGCAATGGAATCATTCATTTTCAAAATAGGACGGATGTGACCATGTATTCGATGAGTGGAGTGGAAGTATTAAGAGCAAAAGGTGCATTGACAATTGATGTTTCTAAGGTCGGAAAAGGAATGTACATTTTGAAAAATCAGAATGGATTGACCAATAGAATTTACATAAACTAAAAATCAACAAATACTTATAGTATGAGTACAAAAATATTTTTTGTAGCTGTACTCTCCATTGCTTTGACTTTGGAGAGTATTGCTCAAGATCAAGATCGTGTTCGAATCAATGGATATTCGAGTTTTGAGTATGAAAACAGAATTTCGGGTGAGGATGGGAGTGACCCGAATGGCTCATTTGATGCTGATTTGATTGATTTAGTAATCAATGTAGATGTTACCTCTAACCTGAGGTTTTCAACGGATTTGACATGGGAACATGGTGCTGCCACAGAAGATGGTCTGGGAAACGTTGCCGTAGAGTATGCTTTTCCGGAATATACGGTGAGAGATTGGTTGAAGTTTAGAGTAGGTAAGATGTTTGTACCTTTCGGAATTTACAATGAAATTCATACTGCCAAACCTGCATTTTTAGCCGTCAAAGAACCATTGAGTACAAATAAACCTCACAAATTTGGTGCAGATACTAGGTTTTATCCAAGATGGGCAACTGGTATTTCTATACTGGGAAATTTTTCTGTAAAAATGATGGAGTTTGAATACAACCTTCAAATAAGTAATGGAAATCAAGATATAGAAATGTCAGGGATAAACATGTTTGAAGAGGATGATAATAAGCAAAAAGCAATAGCATTTAGATTGTTATTTTCTCCAATTCAAGATTTGAAATTAGGCGTGTCAACTTATTCTGATATTGCTACGGTTTACAGTTACGATAGTAATGAAGATGAATATTTAGCTACGGACAGCACCAATAGAGTTTTTAGTATAAGCGGGCATGCTGAGTACAGTCATAATAATTTCGGTGCGGAATTTGAGTTTATTTCAGGTGAGGAAAAAGTGACTAACACCAATCCTATGAAGAAGCAAGCCTTCGAAGCGATGGTTTACTATACATTCATTGATCGAATTACGCCCTACGTACGATATGAGTTTCTAGACCCAAATTTGGATGTAAGCAGTGACGAAGCTAAGATGTTTAGCTTCGGCATAAATACACGAATTGACAAGAGCTTTTTTCTGAAGCTACAATATAATTCCATCAATTCTGGGGTGGACAATGGAGAGTTTAGTGGGATGGATTTGAGCGAATTTCAAGCCGCAATTGTCCTAGGTTTTTAGAAAATATTCAAATATTAAAAAAGAAGATGAAACGAGTATACAATATAATACTAGCGATATTGATGGTCTTTATGATTGGAGTTGGTGCCAATGCTCAGCAAAAGTTTGTTGTTATTGCCAATAATGATGTCCCAGTAGATCAGGTAAATAAAAGTTTGTTGAAAAGAATTTATAATGGTTTCATGACACAATGGAACGGTGGAGGTAAAATTAAACCATGCTATACAGAAGTTGGTGGAGGAGAGTTTTGGCTATACATAGGAACTAGCCAGGTGAATTTTAATAAGTTTTGGACCAAACGAGTCTTTTCTGGAAATGGAGTTTCTCCAATCGAACATAAAACAGATGCAGAAGTTATTAAATATGTTAATAATATCTCAGGTGCAATTGGTGTGATATCTGTGTCAGGGAAGTCAAAGATAGGAGATAGTTCTAAAGAGTTGTCCCTTTCAAATTAATCAGAGGAACTGATGGAAGAATTATAAAATCACTAACAGATAAACATGAACTGGGTAAGTAGATTTACAATAGGAAGAAAAGTTTCTTTGGGATATGTAATTATTATATTAATCACAGGATTTAGTAGTTTTTATAGCTTAAAAAAACTCCAAGAAAGTAGAGTAACTGACAAGCAAATCACAGAAGTGTATATGTCGATGTTAGTAAAAATGGATGAGTTGGACGTAATGTTAAATAGTGCTCGTCACTTGATTAACAATTGGATTTATTTGCCCAATAAGCAAGAAAAAGAAGACCTAATTGCATTGCAGGAAGTTCGATTTCCGGAGCTTATTCAAGAATTATCTGTATTAGAAGAAAAATGGACGAATGAGCATGGATTGGATAGTCTGAAATCAATTTTAAAAAGAGTAACAACAAATTTTTCAATTCAAAAGGAACTAATGAGTCTGCTTCAAGTTCAAGAAGATTATGATAATGATGAGAAACTTTTTTATAAAGCCATCCCAAAGTTTGATGAGCAAATTGACCCTCAAATGGAGTCAATTATAAAAAGTCTGGCGACTTTCACAATTGATCTTCAGCAGCTATCAGATGAATTAATTGAAGAAAAAAATTCTTCGCTAGATTCATTAGAGAACTTAATCATTTGGTTGATTCTATTGTCCATATTATTAGCCAGTATCGCATCATATGTCGTGAGTTCTTCAATTACCAAGCCCGTTAAAAAGTTGAACGAACTAATAGATAAAATGAGTTTAGGAGAGTTGCCTGAAGTACAAGTAGCCCAAACAAGAGATGAGATTGGCGATATGACAAAGGCACTTAACGGATTGAGAAATGGTTTGGTCGATACATCAAATTTTGCCCGCAACGTTGGAGAAGGAAATTTAGAAGTAAGATATAATTCTTTGAGTGAGAAGGACGTTCTAGGTGAATCATTGATTACTATGAGAAATAGATTAAAAGAAGTAATTGATGAAACGAAGTTGGTAATTACGAAAGCCGGTACAGAGGGAGATTTAAAGGCAAGAATAAATCTTACGAGTGCATCAGGTGCTTGGACCGAGTTGGCTAATTCTATAAATAACTTATTAATTTCAATAGCCGATCCAATTCTAGAAGTGCAAGCAATAGTGAGTTCCATGGCTCAAGGTGATTTAACAAAAAGGTATGACAAAGTTTCAAAAGGAGATGTTGGTAGCCTTACGTCCGGATTGAATAGAGCATTGGACAACCTTAATAATTTCCATTTGCAAATTTTAAGAAATGCAGGGATGGTTGAAAGCTCTTCTAATGATATGAAATTGGCGAGTCATGAGATGACAGGTAGTACTGGAGAAATAGCAACGTCCATATCTGAAATGAGCAATGGTTCTCAAAAGCAGGTGGCAAAAACCGATGAAGCTATGGGGTTGGTTGAAGGCATAATGAGTTCGTCCAATGCAATGGGCGATCACTCAAAGGGAATCAATGAAGCAGCTAAAAAAGGAGCGGAACATAGTGAAAATGGATCTGGATTAGTTGCCAATGTAGCTGAAAGTATGAGTGAAATTTCCCAGTATTCCGATCAGACAATTGAGTCAACAAAAGTTTTAACCGAACGCTCTAAACAAATTTCAAAAATGCTTGGGGTTATTACAGATATTGCTGCACAAACAAATTTATTAGCCTTAAATGCTGCAATTGAAGCTGCACAGGCAGGTGAAGCTGGTAGAGGTTTTGCAGTTGTTGCTGAGGAAATAAGAAAATTGGCGGAAAGCAGTAAAGATTCCGCTATGGAAATTGAAAATCTAGTTCATGCTGTACAAAAGGATACTGATGAAGCGGCAAAGATTATAGAGACTATGCATAAGAGCGTTAGAAGTGGACAAGAGGCCTCAAATCTGGTTTTAGATGCTTTTAAAGCTATCCAGAATTCGTCAGAGACTACACTCCAATTTTCAGAGAAAATATTAGAAGCAAGCAAGTCACAAATCAATGACATTAATAAAGTGGTGAACATTACCGAAACAGTTGTCGTTATTGCTGAAGAAACGGCTTCAGGGACTGAAGAAATAGCAGCCTCCGCTGCTCAATTGTCTGCAGGAATGGATAGTTATAACAGAAAGTCTGAAGGGCTATACAATATTGCAATTGATTTAAAAAAAGGAGTTTCAAAATTTGAATTGTCAGAAGAATTTAGTGATTTAGGTATTGCTATGGGTGAAGAAGAAGTGAATAGGAAGAATAAAGAATCAAAGAGTTTAGATCAGAATGATCTTGAAAGGGTTGATGCCCAAGTCAAAAGTATTTTTATAGGAAGTTAATAGCTCTGTAATTATAGAACTACTTTTCAGTATCTTCCAACTGTGTTACGAGACTTTCCCACTCTTCATTCTTACTTTCCAATTCAGTTTTTACTTTGTGAAATTCTCTATCAATATCTTGTAGCTTAACTAAATCATTAAAATTATCAGGATTTCCCAATTCATTTTCCAACCTAGACTCTTCTTTTTCTAATTTTTCAATGTTTGACTCTAGCTTGGAAAGCTCTTTTTTTAGCTTAGAAATTTTGTCTTGATCGACATTTCTAGCTTTCTTGGTTTTTTCTTTTTTTGGTTTCGTTTCTGTTTTTATGGATTGTGAAGTTTTTTTATTTTGATTTTTCTCACTCCAATAGACATATTCATCATAGGTACCCGGGTATTCCTTGATCTCTTGATCCTCAATCCACCAAATCTTGTTGGCAACTTCCTTTACAAAATGTCTATCATGTGATACCAAAACAAATGTCCCTTGATACTGTTGCAATGCCTGGATTAATATGTTCACAGATTGTATATCCAAATGATTGGTTGGCTCATCTAGTAATAGAAAATTAGCTTCAGAAATAAGTGTTTTTGCTAAGGCAACACGTGATTTTTCTCCACCAGAAAGTACTTTTATTTTCTTGAATACATCTTCATCAGAAAATAAGAAGCACCCTAAAACGGACCTCAACTCTTGTTCGGTTTTACCAGATCCAAATTGTTTCAACTCTTCTAAAATCTCGTTTTCAATATGTAAAGCTTCCAGTTGGTGCTGAGCAAAAAAAGATGGAATAACATTGAAGCCCATCTTCGCTTCTCCTTCAATATTCTCATCACCATCAATGATTCGAAGTAGCGTAGACTTGCCTTTTCCATTGGCGCCAATCAAGGCAATTTTATCTCCTCTTTCAACTGTTGCACTTGTGTTATTAAGGATATCAATGTCTGGGTAAGACTTTGATATATTATCAAGAATAGAAACATGCCTTCCAGATTGTTTACCAAAGTTGAATTTGAAATTGACTGCAGCGTTGTCTTCAATTACATCTTCAACCCGATCCAACCGTTCTAAGGCTTTCACGCGCGATTGAACTTGGCGTGCTTTTGTAGCTTTAGCTCGGAAACGTTCTACAAACTTTTCTGTTTGTTTGATTTGTTGTTGTTGGTTTTCAAAAGCGTTTTTTTGAAGTTCGTTTCTGAGGGCTTTTTCTTCTAAATAATTATCATAGTTTCCTACATAAGGAACCAGCTTTTGCCCACTAACTTCAACAATTTTCGTAACACTGTTATTTATGAACTGTCGATCGTGACTCACAACGATGACGGCACCTTCATAATTTCTTAGATAATTTTCAATCCATTGGATCGAAGGCAAATCAAGGTGGTTGGTAGGCTCATCAAGCATCAAAAGTGAGGGGTTTTCTAATAGAAGCTTTGCAAGAATTACTCTCATTCTCCAACCCCCAGAAAATTCTCGCAAAGGTCTTTGTAAATCTGCGGTTTTAAATCCTATGCCTTCTAATACTTCTTCCGCTTTGCTTTGTAATGTATAACCGCCTAATGCTTCAAATTGTTCTTGAAGCTTCGAAAGTTTGTCTACCAACTTGTCTTCATAGTTGGTTTCCATTTGGTGCAATATTTTGTCAATTTTATGCTGGATGTCAATAACTTCCTTGAAAGCCTCCATGGCCACCGAAAGTATTGAGTCGTCAGACTGAAATGACAACATGTCTTGATTCAAAAAACCAATGGTACAATCTTTTGCTTTACTGATTTCACCTCCATCTTTCTGAAGTTGTCCCGTAATTAATTTTAACAGCGTTGATTTACCTGTCCCATTGAGTCCTATAAGCCCAATTTTGTCTTTTGGTTTGATGTGCAAGGAGGCTTCAAAAAAAAGATCACGGCTGCCTAATTCGTATGACAAGTTATTGATTGAAATCATGCCGCAAATATGATAAAGGAAATGACCAAAGTAAAGTGAAGGTCAACTATTTGGAAGAGTTACTTAAGTTCTTACATTTTCTCCATCAACCAATTGGGAACATTTCGACTAAAAAAGGCTACTATTCCCCATCGGTGAGAAATGATTTTTTTGCGTTTTCTTCTCATAATTGCTCGATATATTTGTTTGCCTGCTTTAGGCAAGGGAACAACCCAAAAAAGTTTATCGCCTTTGGCCATAAATGTATCAACAAAGCCTGGTTGTATATCAGTCACATGAATATTCAGTTTTTCATTTTTACTGATCCATCTGAGCGCTTCTAGATAGTTGCATTGAAATGCTTTTGATGCACTGTAAGACGGACAGTATCGATTGCCTCTGATTGCTGCAATGGAGGTAATACCTACCAAATGTCCGAAACCTTGTTCTTTGAATTTATTGAAGATCGTTTCATAAATTTTCGTAATTCCGTTAACATTAGTTCGGATCACTCTATTCTCTAATTCCCAATCCAACGCTTGATTCAATTCTGATATTCCTGATGATACCACAACGAGGTCTACAGTTTCTAATTTTTCAAATAAAGAGAGTAAGATTTCGTCAGATGCTTTTTGATTGTCAACATCATGTTTAGCTGTTATAATGTTTTCAGGGTAATTAGCTTTGATTTCTTGAAGTAGATTCTCTCTACGACCAGTAATTGCAACCTTCCATTCCTTCTGTGCTAAAATTTCCGAGAGCTCTTTACCTATGCCTGATGTACCACCAATTATTATTGCATTTTTCATTTACTCAATCTTCATCTAGTTGAAGTCACAATATATGAAATTGATTTTTTTGCTAATAAAGAAACCTTTTATACTTTCAAGAATGTTATTGTTGTTTCTTTTTCTCCAATAATTAACTTACCATTTTGATTTGATATTTTACAAACCGAAATTGCTAGAATGAAAAAGACATATTTAGTTGCAGTTCCTATGTTGGTGATGGTGGTGTTTTTGGCTTGTGCCAATCGAAACCCTGAAACAACACCTGATTCGGGAAATAATGAAAACTTTGACCAATCAGATGAGATCGCTGAAAACCTATCAAAGCTTTCTTTACCAGAAGGTTTTAACATCGAGATATACGCTTCTGATGTCGAGAATGCTAGGTCCATGGCGTTAAGCCCATCGGGTGTATTGTATGTGGGTACAAGAAAAGGAGGGAGTGTATATGCCTTAAAGGACACTGATGGAGATAATAAAATTGACAAAAAATATGTACTTGCAACAGGCTTGAACATGCCCAATGGTGTGGCTTTTAAGGATGGCAGTTTATATGTAGCTGAGGTAAGTAAACTTTGGCGATATGATAAAATCGAAGAAAATTTGCCTAAACCATCTTCCCCTCAGCTTATTTATGATGATTTCCCAACGGACAAACATCATGGTTGGAAATATATTGCATTTGGACCAGATGGAAAGTTATATGTTCCAGTTGGTGCGCCTTGTAATATCTGTGAAAGCAAAAATGAAATGTATGCTTCGATTATGCGAATGAACCCGGATGGATCTGCTCGTGAAGTGTTTGCTAGAGGAGTGAGAAATACAGTAGGATTGACTTGGCATCCTGAAACTAAAAACTTATGGTTCACAGACAATGGTCGAGATATGCTGGGTGATAATATGCCGGATTGTGAGTTGAATAAAGCCACGAAGTTGGATCAACATTTTGGTTATCCTTATTGTCATGCCGGTGATATTGGGGATCCCGAATTTGGTTCAAAATTTCCATGCAGTGATTTTGTTACACCAGTTAGAAAATTAGGAGCTCATGTCGCCCCATTAGGATTGAAGTTCTATAATAAAAGCATGTTTCCTTCAGAATATTCAAGGAATTTATTCATTGCTAAACATGGCTCTTGGAATAGAAGTCGTAAAGTTGGGTATACCGTAACCATGGTAACTGTTGAAAATGGAAGGGCCATTAAAGAAATGGAATTTATAACTGGTTGGTTAGACAAAGAAGAGCAAGAAGCTTGGGGAAGACCTGTTGATGTTTTGGTTAAGCCGGATGGTTCACTACTAATCTCTGATGACAAAGCTGGAGTGATTTATAGAGTGACCTATGAAGGGTAATGGAGAAGAATGTAGAATTCAATATTACGGCGCCTTTTTGTACATTAAATGAATTGACTAAGGAAACTACAGATCTTTGGATAGTCTGTCACGGTTTTGGTCAAATGGCAAAGCATTTCATAAGGAGATTTGATGTGCTGGATAAACAATCGAATTACGTAATAGCGCTTCAAGGTCTTTCAAGATTTTATTTTGATCAGTATCAAAAAGTAGGAGCTAGTTGGATGACCAGAGAGAATAAGGATATTGATTTGAAAAATCAGAAATCATATTTCGATGCAGTTCTTTCAAATGTACTGAATGGTGAATCTTTGAATGATTTTAATGTTCATCTTCTAGGTTTTTCACAAGGAGTAGCCATGGTTTCTAGAATGGCAGCTTATAGAAAAATTGATTTTAAAAACTTAATTGTTTGGGCTGGAAGTTTTCCAGCTGAATTAAAAAAAGATCAATTCAAACATCTATCAGATGAATCGAAGTTGACTGTCGTTCTTGGAGATAAAGATGAATATATTCCAATTGGAGAAAATTTTGACATAGCGGTCAAACACGCTGAGACTGTATTGGGTAGAACAGCAGAGATAGTGACTTTTCAAGGCGGCCATGAAATGAGCCGCGAAGTGCTCAGCTCACTGAAGATTTAAGTTATAATGGATATTATTTTTCAGCAGCCGTTTTCAAATGATTGAGGTTATTGGTCACGGCCCAAGGGACCGCGTCGATTAAATCTTTAGGTAGTGGCCCTTTTAATGATTCTGAGAAAGTCACCAAGGTTCCGCCATCTTTTTCTTCAAATGTGAAATTTTGGACTGCATTGGCCACTAACTTTTTGCTTTTCCATCCTAAATGAGAATACGGGATTACTGTGTGAAATTTGGACTTAATTTTATAACCTTCGACAACCCAAGTAAATTTTGCATTCTTTTTGGTTTTCCCTTTTACGGCCGATTCTGTGCACATAGGTTTCCAATCTTTCCAATTCGGTATATCAGCAACCATTCCATATACTTTTTTAATTTCCGCTTTTATAAAAATTTCATCTTTAGCGTAACCTGGAACACTTGAATCCGCTTCTATTTTCATTTTTTGTCCAAAAACGGCGGTCTGAAAAAGAACAATTCCGATTATAAGTAGTTGCTTCATTTATGTATATTCTATCGTGTGCGTCTAATATAGAAAGATTAAATTAAACTGGTATTAAGAGTTTTTAAAATTGGGCTGTCAGAATTCCACCGCTTAATTGCAATAGTCCTAATTCGGCAATTTTCGCACTATATCGAGCCTGATTATAATTGAGTTGGGCATTGAGTAAATTAAATTGCGCTTGCCTAAAAACAATGGATGTGACTTGACCTAAACTATATTGTTCCTGAGTACGATCAAAGTTTCTTTGGTTAGTAGTGAGGTTGGTTTTCTGAGCTTGCATTACAAAAAGTGCAGTTTGATAAACTGTCCAAGCGTTACTTACATTTCTTTCCAAATTCAATTTGGTTTGATCCATGATGATCTGTTGATTTTCACTTGCAATTCTTGTGTTTTGTTTTCTTGTATTTGAGATGCCTCCATCCCAAATGTTCCAGGTCAGAGTCGCATTTAATGAAAGTCCCAAAGATTGAATTTCTGACAAATTATTACCCGGTGCCAATGAACTCGAAGACCAGTCGTAATTGGTATTGATCCCAATTCTAGGAATCATTGCAGAAGATGCAATTTTTATATCGTTTCGAGCATTTCTAATATTTCCTTCTTGCTGAAGAATTAAAACATTTCGTTGGTTTGCTTCTTCCATAAGCTGAATCAGTGATAATTCTTGAGTAAAAATCAAAGATGTATCTACTTGAAATTCAATGGTTACGTTTCTACCTAAAAGTAGATTCAAATTATGTTTTTCGTTTTTCAGCTGTTGTGTTATGGTCAAATAATTGATGCTATCGTTGTTATAATCAACTTCGGCATTCAGGACATCTAATTGAGTGCTTTGCCCATAATCGTAACTGTACTTTGCTCGGAGGAGCCGTTCCCTTGAGATGTCTAGCGTTTGACGCTGATTTATCTCATTTTGAGTCTGTCTCGCTATTTCGTAATAAGAGTTGAAAATGTTCAACAAGGTGTTTTCCATCACGTTTCTCGCTTGAAGATCACTTAGGTTGTAATTCTCTTTCAACTTGGCATAATTGTACTTTCTTCCAAAACCATCAAAAACCGTATAATCGAGTCGCAATCCTGCATTGATTCGATCAGTTTCAATTCCGTCGATCGATATTTCTCTGGAATTACCCAATGAATCAGGGGCAAATGTTAAATCAGAATCTGTTCTATTATAATTGGCAGCAGCATTTCCAGATATTGAAGGAAGATATCCACTATTCGTTATCTCCGCATTGTTTTTTGCTATTTCGATATTGTTTTTAGCTCCTCTTATATCAAAATTGTTTTCCAGAGCTATAGAAACAGCTTCATCTTTTTGTAAAACTTCCTGAGCTGTGCTTTTTAAAACAAGAGTTGTCATTATTACAACCCCAATACTTAAATATTTAATGTCCTTCATTTTCAACTTTTAATTCTTTAATCGCTCTTTCCACTTCTTCTTTCTCTGGCTTTTTCCCAGTCCATAACCACTTAATGTAAACTTTAAATTGATTCCCTGTAGAGAGCATCAATGGCAGCATGACCAACGTCAGAACGGTAGCAAGCATAATACCATAAGCTATGGCTATGGCCATGGGAATCAGAAATTGGGCTTGACGACTGGTCTCAAAAATCAGTGGCGTTAACCCAGCGACTGTAGTGATTGAAGTTAAGAAGATTGCCCTAAATCTAGATTTGCCAGCCGCTAATAGAGCATCATCATATTTCATTCCATCCTTAAGGTAAGTATTGAATTTTCCAATTAATACCAAACCATCATTGACGACAATACCGATCAGTGCAATGATTCCCAGAAATGACAGAATATTGATGGAAAAATCATGAATCCAATGTCCCCATGCAACTCCAATTAAGCTAAATGGGACCATTAACAAAAGAAGTAGTGGTTGACTGAATGATCTAAATGTAAAGGCGATGATAACAAAAATTAGAAAAACAATAATTGGCAAAATTTTACCAGCTGAGCTGGTCGTTTTGTTTGCTTCTCTATTTTGTCCTTCAAAAACGGGAACTACATTCGGAAATTGCGCCTTCAACACGGGTATCATATCAGCTTTCACTTCGGCCATTATATCAGTTGCACTGGTTGTAGGGTTTTTGAGATCTCCTTCTATTCGAATTTCACGTTTTCCATTTAAATGGTTAATAGAAATTTCACCTCTTCGAATTTCATAGTTTGCAATTTCTCCCAAAGGCACTCGATTGCCTGACGGGCTCACAATTCTCATGTCATCCAAGTTTTTTATCGATGATCGTGTCTCTTTATCGTATCTCACCCAAACACGTATTTCATCTCTTCTTCGTTGAAAGCGTTGTGCTTGAAAACCAAAGAATCCTGAACGCACTTGCGAGATGACATCATTTAGTTGAAAACCCATAGCGTAGGCGCTCTCTTTCAAAGTAATTTTGATTTCCTTGATTCCTGCAGGATCATTGTCTTGAATATCCTTAATCAATGGATTCTCTAGTAGATAATCTTTCAATAAAACCTTTGCTGCTTTTAATTCTTCGATGTTATCACTTAATAGTGCCATTGAAATAGGTTTCCCACCAAAGTTTCCTCCTGATCCATATACTAAGCTTTCTGCACTGTTCACTGGACCAACTTCGTCCTGAATGGCACCAGTGATTTGGTATGAAGGAAAGTCTCTGTCTTCACCCGGTAGCAAATTGATTCTCAATGTGGCTGTTGATGTACCCGGTCCAATCCTTTTCACAACGTTTTGAACTACTTGTTGGCCATCTTTTTGCCTACTTGTAAAATCTTCATTGACCCTCCACGTGGCAACTTCTATATTTGAAATTATTGAGTCAGTCAAGGCTTCATTGGTTCCTTGTGGCATATTCAAGGTAATCACAATTTGGTCAGAAGCAATCTGAGGAAAAAATGTAAACCGAATAATCCCTCCACCAATTGAACCAATGGTTAAAATCAAAAATGTCAAAGGAATCGCAAAGCCTAAAAAGCGGTTGTGCATAAAGAATTTTAGGAAAGGAGCGTATAATTCATCTCTCATCCAATTCATAAACCGATCTGCGTAGGCATTGAACCAATAAGTCTTTTGTTCTTTTGTTAGCGCCTTTGAATGCGCAACGTGGGCGGGAAGAATAATTAAAGCCTCCACTAAAGATATACCAAGGGTTAAAATCACAATTGTCGCGGCTTCTCCAAAAAATTCACCAATTCGACCTTCTAAAAAGAAGAAAGTAGAAAAAGCAACTAACGTAGTAAGAATGGCTGAAACAATAGCTGGCATAACCTCTAAGGTTCCATCAATGGCTGCACGAATCGCAGTTTTCCCTTTTTCAAAATGATGATAGATGTTTTCGGAGATCACAATTCCATCATCAACTAGGATCCCAATAACGATGATCATTCCAAATAAAGAAAGGACATTGATGGTCACATTGAAATAACCAGCGAACATGAACATTCCTAAAAAGGCAATTGGAAGTCCAAATGCCACCCAAAAAGCTAATCGAGGTTTTAAAAATAGCGCCAGAAAAAATAGTACAAGTAAAATTCCTTGACCGCCATTTCTCATTAAAAGCTCTGTTCTTTGAACTATGGTGATGGACCTGTCACGAACAACGTCTAGTTTGACATTGTCATGCGTTTGATTGAATGTTTCTACATAAGCTTTGGTCTTATCTGCTACTCCTATAAGGTCTTCAGAGATGGTAGCGTCTACCGTAATTTGAACGGAAGGTTTTCCGTTGAAATAGTTCCTATCGGGTGTTTCAGACCACCTATCTCGTACAGTCGCGATATCACTTAGCCGAATCATATTTCCGGTATCATCTGCTCTCACAATTATGTGATCCAGTTCATTTCCATGATATGCCCTGTTACTGACTCTTATTAGGTATTCTTCATGTGCGGTTTTAATTGAACCACCTGTAACAAGAATGTTAGTACTTGAGACGGCTCTAGCGACTTCTTGAAAAGTTAGGTTATAGGCTCTCATTTTGTCTTCATTGACCGAGATTTCAATTTCTTCAGCCGGGTATCCTGTAATGCCAACTCTTGAAATCCCTTCAATATTTCGAAGGTCTGATTCAATGTCTCTACCTATGGTTTTCAGAGAGAGTAGAGGAATGTTTTCACCACTGACAACTAGTGTCACTGCTCTAGTAACAAATACACCTTTTCCGATAACTGGAGGCTCCATTCCTACTGGAAAAGAAGGGATTTTATCAACAGCATTTTTCACATCCGCTAATACTGCGTCTATGTCAAAACCTTTTAGAACTTCAATTCTAATACTTGCTGAATTTTCTCGGGAAGTGGAAGTGAATCTATCAATTCCTATTAAACCTCGAATATTGTCTTCTATCTTGAGAACGATACCTTCTTCCATTTCTTGAGGAGAAGCACCAGGGTATGCAACATTGATTGTTATATCTCTGGATTCTACTAGTGGGAAAAATGAAGACTTTAGACTGGTCATTCCCACATACCCGAAAACAACAAAACCTAGAACTACTACCCAACCGGAAACAGGGTATTTTATGAAATGGCTTATTACTTTTTCCATTGGTGCTTATTTTTCAGAATAAATTGAAACTTTCATCCCTTCATAAGAACCGGGAACCGCACGTGATAAGAGTTGAGTTCCATTCGTAAGCCCACTGACTACTACTGTTTTTTGAGTCCTATGTAATATGGAAATGGGCGCCAGCTGCAAGGTAGAATCGCTGACTGTATAAAGATATTCTTCATCTACTAGTAACCTTCTATTTACTTCATAAGCATTAGGTTTTTCTTTCCCAGGAATAGTAGCTTCCAGATACATTCCTTCTTTCAGGTCATTTCCCCTAATTTCAATAAATACTTGAACCGTCTGAGAGGAAGGATCAACTTTGCCATTAATCCTGATGATTTCACCCATCCAAACTTGGTCAGGATTATCAGGTTGACGAACTACTACTTTTTTCCCTATTGAAATAGAGGTAATCATTGATTGACTCACAGATACATGCATTTCATAGACAGAAGGGTCTATAAATTCTCCTAAACGTTGTCCAGGACGGATAACAGTACCAGGATTAACAGAAGCTTCTGTTAAAACACCACTAAAGGGTGCCCGAATGTTGTATTTTTCATAAATCAATTCAAGGTTTTTGGTGTTGTAATAAGTTGTATAGATGTTCTTGCCTGTTATGAAGAATTTTTCCTTGTCAGAAGTCGTTGAAGGTAAACTTGTGATGGGTTTGTTCATGTCGAAATTCTGTAAATAAGCATCCCACTTTTTATAGGCTTCTGGATAATCTAGTCTTAGATCCGGTAGAATAGAAGTGATAAGATTCTGAAGAATGCTTTTTTGAGCTTGTAGATTGGCGTAATAATCATTGTTTTTAACTTTAACCAATACTTCTCCTTTTTTGAATCTGGAACCAGGTTTGAAGTCTTTTCTTGTGACCTGCATGACACCTTGTACTTCAGAATATAAATCCATTTTGTTTTTTGCAATCAATCGTCCATTTTCGATGATGTTAATAGGTACGTTGCCATTTTTTACTGTTTCAACGAAAGCAGTATTGATGACTTTTTCTGCTTTCGCCTTTCGTTGTGGTTTGCTATCAATGATAGTTTTGGCACCAAAAACAGCGCCTATTATTAACAGGATTCCTACTACTATACTAATTTGTCTCATTTTGTTGATTGAGTTAATGATGCAGTCAAGTGATCTGCATTGATGTTTTTACTTATTTTTTTTAAGGTTAATATGGTATTTAAGAGTTGGTCACTTCCAATTCCCTTTTCAATATGGCCATTAATTTTGGCTAAAATAGGAAAGGCTTTTTCAAACACATCTGAGCCCTCTTTGGTTATATAGATGAGATTAATTCGTTTGTCCTTTTTGTCAATTCTTCTTGAAACGTATCCCTTCTTTTCCATTGTGTTGATCAACCTCGTCAAAGAAGTTTTATCGCGATTTGTAATAAAGGCTAGGTTATTTTGTGGAATTCCGTTATTAATGGATAATCTTCTTAAGAGAATTAATTGGGCTTTTGTCAAAGGAATTCCATACTTGGCAAACTCATCCGATATATAAATATCCAATGCTTTCATGGTCTTGCCAAGCCAAGGAAGAATACTGCTGTCAATATCGAATGTTTCTATTGAATCGGATTTCATGTTTGTCTGAATACGACGCAAAGAAAATATAGTTGCATATGCAATCAAATATTTTAGCAGATAATTAATTGAATATTACCCTTCTACTGAAAGGGGAAAGGGAAGTCCTTTGCCTTTTTCACATAGGTTTTTGAGAGAAGTCAAATAAAAGGCCCAATTAAAATTACAACTGGCATAAAACTCAGTTTGTGCGGCCCAATTCTCATGCGAAAAATGCAAAAGTGTTCTGTTGTCTTTTTTCTCCAGAATAAATTTAATTTTTGTGCTAATCCATTCTGATTCTCCATCTTCACAAGTCCAGTGTATTTCTTTGTTAGGAATGAGTAGCTCGATTCTCATTTTAGGATGAAACTCATCTCCGAAATGAAATTTGATTAGAAATCCTTTTTTCGCTTGAGCTTCTACCTCGGTTGTCCACCATCCGGCAAGACCTGTCTGTGTAGTCAATGCATTGTAAACGATTTTGCTTTCCGCATTGATGTAAAAAAGGTGTTTAATATGCTCCATGATTTATTTTTTAGAGATGATGCCGACCCATCCACCGCCACTTGCCAAGCTGATGTCTATCATTGTTTTTTGATCCACTTTCATTTTTTCAATTACAAAATCTTCGGCAAATTTTTCTGCATTGATGCCATCTTTCATAATTTCAATTTCATATTGACCTTTCGATAGAAATGAAAAATCTATTGACAACTCTCGATGTGTCCAATCGGTCATGGCGCCAATATACCATTTATCATTTTTGCGCCTCGCAAGACTTATATAATTAGAAATTTCTGCATCTAAAACGATCGTTTCGTCCCAAGTTGAAGGTATTTGAGAAATAAATTTTATGGTTTTTTCATCTTTGAGATAGGTCGAAGGAGCATCACAATACATTTGGAGCGGGCTTTCATATACCACGTACATTGCAGCTTGATGACATCTTGTACCCAGACTCATTGGTCGAAAATGACTTATTCTGTGATTCTCTTTATTAGCATTTCTGAGTGCACCAGGGGTATAATCCATAGGACCTGCTGCCATTCGTATAAATGGAATAGTAACATTGTGCTCTGGATTAGCATCGGTACTCCATTTATTGTTTTCATTTCCTTTTACCCCTTCATAATTTATAACATTCGGATAAGCTCGTCTAAGACCTGATGGCTTGAAAGCCCCATGAAAATCTACCAGTAATTTTCTTTTAGCACATTGCTTTGCAATTTCCTCATAAGAATTGACCATATATTGGTCTGAACGTTGCATAAAGTCTGCTTTTATCCCTTTGGCGCCCCAGGATTGATACTTATCAAGTATTTGCTCCATATTGTCATTTAGTGGCTTCCAAAGCACCCAGAGGATTAGCTCGACATTTTTTTGTTGGCCATATCTTACTAATTCTGGAATGTCAATGTCAGAATTTGATTCCAAAATTTCTGTGGTACTTTTCGTCCAGCCTTCATCTAGAATTATGTACTCAATCCCGTATTTTGAGGCAAAATCAATGTAGTATTTATAAGTCTTAGTATTGATTCCAGAATCAAAATCTACATCATAGATGTTATTGGCATTATACCAGTCCCAGGCTACTCTTCCAGGTTTCACCCAACTAAAATCCTCGCTTTTTGGATGAGGAGTTGCAAGTTGAAACAATAAACTGCTGTTGATAAAAGTAGCATCTTGATCACTTATGATAAAGACTCGCCAAGGGAAAGATCTAGTACCATTGGTTTTAGCTATATAATTAGCCTTTTTAGTAATTATTACATTTCTATCTGGAGATGATTTGTCATTGGGTTTCGTCTCCAGCACATATTTTGGAAACTTTGTTTTTAGACCAAGTGGAGTGCTTTTCTCTAAAAATAGCCCTGGATAATCATATAGGTCAGTTTCTGAAAAAAGTACTTTGACTGAATCATTGATGTTGAACATGATAGGTAATGAACAGAATGATTGTTTGGGAATAGAATCCAATCGAGTTTTTAGATAGGTCCGTTCATTATGCGAATACATAGATTCTTCTTCAGGGAAAAATGTTAGAGTATTCTCTGGTAATTGAATATTCATTGATTCATCATTGACAATAAGACTGTCTTTGAAATTAGTGAGAAACCGATAGGCAACACCTTCATTATAGGCTCTAAATTGAATAGAGTAGTTGTTTTCGAATCTTAAGGATAATGATTTATAATCATCAATAATGATTGAGTTTTTATGAGAAACTACGGGCCGAATTTTGTTGGAATTGTGTTCTGTATTATCGTCAATAATCTGATCATTTTGATTTGGAATTAGTTGATCATTCAATGTGACAGCTACGGACGTCTTTTCGATGAGAGGCTCGTTTTTAAAAGAAACAGACCAGTACAGTGAATCGGATTTTTCGATGTTTAATTTGATGAGATTGTTTGGAGAAGTAAGTGAAAAGGATTGGGAGGAAGACTCATACGTGCCTACTGACGCAATCAAGTAAAAGGCGATGATGTATTTCATTATTACTTTTTTTAAAAGTAATATAGAATCAAAAAATCAGAGTAAAGGTGGTTATTTGAATATAGAAAGGACTCGGTTTGACTATGAAAATGCCATTCTGACACTTCTCGTCTTCTTTTCCGCAACAAGGAGGAAAAATATCATATAAAGAATACATCCAGCCTTTATAAATACAACCCAATTCATTTCATCTTTGATGAATGTGAAAATATTATTTTTTCTGTATTGTGCCTCGCTCACCGCAACTGTAGCATCGAACTGATCTTGTCTTGCCAATTCTGCAGCCCTTTCTCTTTCATCAAGGTATTTCTCTAACTCAGCGTAATGCCTGACTTTGCTATCGTTACTTTCATCCATTTTGCCTAATTCAGCTTGAACAGCACTCAGTTCTTTGAATACAGCAATATTTTCTCTGTTATGATCAGCCAAAGGAAAATACTCAATCGCCTTGCCATAAAGATCCTCAGACGAATGAAAATCGCCTTGTGCTTTTTTTAATCTTGCTAAGTAGAGTTGTGCTGTAAAAATGTATTTTTTATTGTCTAATTTTTCTTTGAAGGATAAAGCTTTCTTTAGGTTTTCTTCGGATTCAATATAGTTTTCCATTAGGAAATATGCTTCACCAAGACCTTGATATGCGAATGATTTAATATCGTCCTTACCCTGAGTGTATTCAGATTTCAAGGACATCGTAAAATATTCAATGGCTGCTTCATAATTCTCAGTTGTGAGCATAAGATTGCCGAGATCATTTAAACAAATGGTCTCATAATAGAAATTTTCAAATTGAGTGGCATATTCTAATGCTTTATAATAGGACTTCACACACTCAATGTCATTGATTTGACTCTGGTTATAGGCAAGGTTATAATAGACTTTTACAATTTCAGGTTTGTCAAAAGACTCATAAATATCAATCGAAGATTGATAATACTGTATTGATTTTTTGTATATCGCCTTGGTCTCGAAAATAGCACCAAGCATATTAAATGTACTAGCTTTTAGCAAATGATCGACACTATCAGACTGATTTGAAAAATTAAGTGAGTTTTTATAATGGATGTAGGATGAATCCAGGTCCCCTAGGATGTAATAGCTGTAGCCAATAATCGCTTCGGCGTAAGCTTGATTGTTCTTGTTTTTTGCGGATTCCAACACCAATCGAGCCGTACTGATAGCTGTGTCGAAATTTTGATTGGATAAATGCTTTCGAGAGATTTCTAGATCACGTGGTAGGTTCCTGTTATTGTCGGTTGGCCATAAGTAGAGTGTGCCACAAATTGTAGCAAGTATACAGGTATACAACAACACTTTCTTTCCCATCAGACCAAATATACATTATGCTTCTTGAATATCAAGAAGCATAATGTATATTTCTTAGGATCTAGGGTGTATTAGCCACCTAAAGGAGGAGGAGTGGTTCCCGGACCAGGTCTATCGCCACCATCCATTGTAGCTTCTTCAAAATCAGGTCTTATGTAATCTTCTTCATCTGCACATGAAGTAAACATGGTTGCTAAAAACAAAAGGGCGAATAAACTTCTCAAAATTTTCATAACTGTACTGGTTAAATTTATAATGCTGTAAATGTACACAAAAAGTTAAATAAATAATAAAAATATAAAAAAATAAACATTATTGTGAAAAAAATAATGAACATGAAGCTGCAGGCTCTTTGTGAAAATTGAATGTTTGGTGTTTAAAGAATACGTCAGTGACAAGATTGAAAATTCAATCTTATTACTTCTAATGCTTCATAGCAGAACCTACCTCATTAATAATTTCTTGCATTTTCTTATCAGAATACAACCCAGAAGTCTTGTAAACTATTTTACCAGAAAGATCTAATACAAAGAAGTGGGGCAGGTTTTTCTCTTTCATTTCTAATTGTTTTTTGTAATCAGAAAGAGAGCCCTCATAAAATAAAATATGCGGTTTCATCAAAGGATCTGCAGATTCCTGTGTCTTTTTCATTGTAGTTTTATAGGCTACTTTCTTCGCTCCTGTAATCATAGGGACGAAATAGACATGAATGTCATAGTGAAATGAAAAAAGATCCGGGGTCTCAGGTTTGTAGATGAAATTATTGTATATGGGTGAAAACCAGCGACCTAAGTAGTCTTCCGCCTTTGGGGAGGAAGCCAAGCATATCAGACTGAATTTGTCATTCAGATCCTGTGGGATATCTACACTTTTATTAGTTAATGTCTCTGCTTTCATATCGGGAAATACTTTCCCAACTTGGGCATGGCAATTAACGGTTAGCAATAATGCTATTGTAGTAATTAAAAATCTCATGTAATAAATAGTTGGTTGAAAATCAGCCTAAAGATACACAAGCTTAATATTTCAACAACTATTATGTGATTGTTTTAACTACTTGCTTTTTAATTGATTATATCCAAATAATGTGCGTTTGAACAGGAATATTTTTTGTTGTTTGAAGTTTAGCTACCCTTTCTTGCTAGCATTGAATAGCTTCTGCTTCTCCTGAGTGCTCAAGCTTTCATATCCAGATTGAGAAATTTTATCCAATATTTTATCAATTTCAACTTGATCAGCCATATTGCTGGCCGAGTCAGAAGAGCCTTTAGAATGAGAAGATGATTTTGTTTGATTCCTTTTGTGAGAAACTTTAATGGGAGCTTGTTTGATGAATAAACTTTTGAAGAATGTCATCACTCCACCTATCCATCGACCCCAATCCGTCCCACTTTGTAATTGCTTTATATACACATATCCCATAAAAGCACCTCCAAGGTGAGCTAGGTTTCCACCTACATTATTACCATTTAACCCAATCAATGAAGTAGCCAATACGAATAGGGCAATGTATTTTATTTTGACAGGGCCCAAGAAAATTAAGTGAAAGGTGTAATTAGGGATCAAAGTGGCTGCAGCCCATGTAACTGCATAAACGGCTCCTGAAGCTCCAACCATTTCTGAAGGTGTCGCTCCTAATGCAGGAATCAAATTATAAAATAGAAGATAAAAAGAGCCACCAGTCAATGCACCCAATACATAGATGTTAATTAATTTTTGACTTCCCAGATACTCTACAATTAATTTTCCAAACCAATACAGATAAAGCATATTGAACAGTATATGCATGACTCCTCTCAGACTATGATTGAATGAATAAGTCAGCAAAGTCCAAGGCCTAAGAACAAATTCAGACAATGTTGAAGGAAGCGAAAACTGATCAGAAATGAATACATAAACTGGCGAAAATGCTTCTATATTCGCAAAAAGCCTAAGGACTTGTAAGGACAGAAAAATAACCACATTGATAATGATTATCTGTGGTAATGCATTATTTGGCCTTTGCCATGCGTTTTTAAAATCGTTTAAAATACTATCCATTTGTCTATTTAATAAAGTCCTTTTCCGTTTCTGGCCCAATACTTCAATAGTAGAAACCCTATCAACATACCGCTCAAATGCGCAAAATGCGCCACGTTATCAGCACCATTTCTGTTTATTTCCTGGTAAAGTTCATAGGCGCCATAGGCAAACACCATGTATTTTGCTTTTATAGGGATCGGAGGAAATAAAAGCATCAATTCTACATTCGGAAAAAGCATGGCAAAAGCCAGTAGAATTCCGAAAACAGCTCCAGAAGCCCCAATCATCGGAATATCAGATACACTATCATAGATTTGAGTTACATAAGAAACGGCCTGGTTTTCGTAGAAAGTATCATCTGAATGATCGTAATATTCATCAGCAAAATCTGTTAGTGAAACAATATCATAACCTTTCGCATGTTCGTGGACAAAAAAGTAAAAATCATCTGCATTGGGATTCGATATAAACTTTTGAGTATCACTTCTCAAATCATTTTTTTCAATTGTATCAGCGACTCCATAGAGTAGTCCTGCGCCAATACCCGTAATCAAATAAAAAGTCAAGAATTTTTTAGATCCCCATACTCTTTCAAGCATTGGGCCGAAAACGAGCACTGCAAACATATTACCCAATACATGCCAAAACGAGGAGGTTGAATGGAACCACATATAAGTCACATATTGGAAAATCATCCAATTGTCTGAAAAAATATAGTGAACCCCAAAAATCCCAGCAAGATTCAATGAAAGTAATGAGTTTAATATATATATCCCGATGTTCGCAATCAGGATGTTTTTGACCATGGGTGTCAGTTGAAACATTATTTAATGATTAAAAAAGTCTGCAATTTTTTCGAGTGCTAAAATAACAAAAGTTGGAGTACCTTTTGGTGTATAGTTAGGTTGTTCACAGGCAAATAAACGATCAATTAGGGTGCTAAGTTCTAAACTACTATTGGAATTTTCCACTCGACTGGCTGCTCTTCGAGCCAAGGAGCGAGCCATGTTTTCAGTGACACTAATTGAGAGATCAGATTTATTGTATTTGAACTGCTCAATCAAACCTTCGAATAGTTCTTTTTCATTAGCACTATTCACTTCTGCGGGGATTCCATTGATGGCGATGCTGTTTTTTCCAAACGCTTCAAAGTCAAAGCCTAATCCATTAATTTCTTCTTTTAATTCGAAAACCATGGCGTAATCAGCTGGGTTTAGTTCGATGCTAATCGGGAAGATGCATTTTTGAGAAGTGCCAGATTTGTTTTCTAATTGCCTTAAGAACCGCTCATAAAGTATTCTTTCATGTGCAAGGCAGATGTCCAAAATCATCACACCAGACTGAACTTGCTTCATGATATATTTATCATGTAAAAGCGTAGGTGTTAATGAAGACTTTTTTATGTCTTCTTGAAACTTGATTTGATTTTGAGAAGTATTCTTAATGCTCAGATCCTTTTGCTTGAAACCTGCCAATTCTTCTTGACGAATTTCTTCCGGAGAAGGAGTTGATTCTTTCAATGCTCCTTCATACATTTTTTCCCAATGCGCAGCTTTGCCTTGCATTTGATCCAGGCTTTTGAAACTTCCATAATTGTTCTCTTTGGAAGAAGGAGTGTTAAAGTTAAGATTGGATACTGCCAAGCTTTCAAAATTAACATCAGCGTTGAAATCAATCGCGGGAGTAACGTTATGTGTACCTAATGCTTGGCGAACTGCAGACTTTATGATCCCATATACGCTTCGTTCATCATCAAACTTAATCTCAGTTTTAGTGGGGTGAACATTGATGTCAATATGAATTGGATCTAATTCTATGAATAGTACATAAAAAGGAAAATGATCAGGTTTGATCAAGCCTTCAAAAGCACCTAAAACGGCATGATTAAGATAGTTGCTTTTGATAAATCTATTATTGACAAAAAAGAACTGTTCTCCTCGGGTTTTTTTAGAGAATTCTGGTTTTCCAATGTAACCTGTAACCTTTAGCCAATGCGTTTCTTCTTGACAAGCGATTAGTTGTTGCTGATGATTTTTCGTAAACAACGAGACTATTCTCTGGCTTAATTTGCCTCTTGATAAATCATATACCTCATTAGAATCCTGAGTTAGTTTTAAAGCTATTTCAGGGTGTGCCAAAGCGATTCTTTGAAACTCGTCTATGATGTGCCTTGTTTCAACAGGGTTGCTTTTCAGGAAATTCCGTCTTGCCGGAACATTATAAAACAAATTCTTTATGCTCAAAGACGAACCTTGATTTTGAGCGATTGGTTCTTGTTTCTTTACCGTAGAGGCTTCAATAAGGATATATGTTCCTAATTCTTTGTTGTGTGTTCGAGATTTCAATTCTACCCTTGACACTGCAGCTATAGAAGCCAACGCTTCACCTCGAAATCCCATCGTGTTTATCTTGAATAGATCTTCTGAGGATCTAATTTTTGAGGTCGCATGTCTTTCAAAACTCATACGTGCATCTGTTTCAGACATGCCGATCCCATTATCAATCACTTGAATGAGGTTTTTGCCAGCCTCATTTATTATTAGATGAATCGAGCTGCTTCCTGCGTCTACGCTGTTTTCCAGAAGCTCCTTGACTACTGATGCCGGCCGTTGTACAACCTCACCTGCTGCAATTTGGTTGGCTATAGCATCAGGGAGCAAATTGATTATATCTGGCATTTATTCTTTCGGCTTTGACTTTCCTTTTAACCTGAAGTAAAAATAGAGAGGGGACAAGACTAAGAATATATAAAATACGTCATTTCCATAAAACATCCACCCAACAAATGTTCCGAAAAGCGCCGCAGCGATAATCATTTGTACCATGGAGGTTTGACCAGTTTTTCGCTCTCTACGACTAAATGCTGCGGAAATACTGGAATTATAATTACTTGATGAATCGCCGTTTTTAGCGTTTTTTTTAGCAGCTTCAATTTTGGCCTTGATTTCTTCTTTCACTGGATCATAGTACCTGGGCTCAAAGTGAAATCTACTGTGATTAGATGTTTTAATGAAGGATGGAAATTTCATATTGCAAAGTAATTATACATTAAAACTGAAGTTGTATCGTTTGTGTTACATATACCGGGACAAAATTTGCGAATGATTTTAAAATCACTTTTATTGCCAATATCCCCATCTGTAATAGAAATATCATTCCGAATGTTCTGGGCAAATCTACAAATAATATAGTTTAATGCGACTGATTTTTAGTGGTGTATGTATTCTGATATGCTTGAGTATTTCTTCACAGTTGTCTGCCAATTCTTTGAATATCGCTGATGAGATCGGCTATTTAGACTCTTTAGTTTCTCAATGGAGTAAAGAAAAGTCTAGGTCTCCTTATTATGCTTATGCTATCAAAGATTTTTATAATGAGCGCCTAACAGATGTCTCAAAAAAAATGATCGTAAAAAAAGGGTTTGGTGCGGTTATCATTAGAAACGGAGAAGTTGAAAAAGTAACGAGTTGGATAAATCAACTTAATAGTCAAACAGAAATTCCTCCAATATATATCGCCAATATTGAAGAGATTTTTGAGTTGCCGTTTAAAGAAAAGATAGTTCACCCTTCTTATCTTGACATAATATGTAATTCAAAAGATTCAACCGCCTACTTAATGGGAATACATCATGGATCATTGTTGGCGGAAATGGGCATCGATGTAATACATTTTGCGAAAGAGCCTGTTAACTATACTTCTGTAGAATGGAAAAAAGTCGCTTTGTATGTAGAAGGACTTAAAAGACAAGGCCTACTGTTCTCATTAGATTTGAACTACAAAATACTGGTTCATATGGTGGGGTTTTCCAATATCATCATGCTGAATGATCAGTCGACGGAAAGCGGGAAGTCATTGAAAAAGAGTAGAAAGAAAATTAGAAATCAGAAGAATTTTGAAGGATTGTATTTGGCAGCGTTTAAGGAAAATACGAGTGCTGACCCTAAAAAGAATGCTTTTTACGAAGGAACTGGTATCATCTTACTTCCTGAAAATTTAGATTTCAACCAGATGAACACAGATTCTATTCATTCAAACATGAAACTTATTAAGAAGTCCGTTCGACGCTATTTCACCGTATGGAGAAAAGTAAGACAAACTAAAGAATTAGAACGAGTCAGAATCAATGAAGATAGTTTATACCATGCTGTAAAAGTTCAATCCATAGTTTTACTCAAGAATCAATTCAATCATGTTCCTATCGCTGACTTAAATGAAGCCTCTTTTTACACAATTTTTTCGGATACAGAAAGAGGTGTCCAGGCTCGGGTTTTAGTGGATCATTACAAAACGGCTACCCATTTTAATGAAGACTTTTTAAGTCTTTCTATTGATTCAATTTCCAAATTGATTCCTGCAAACGCTCACCTATTGGTGGATAGCGAAATGTTAGTAGATCAGCCCAATTTTGACGCATTAATCTCAATTTTTGAAAGATTGCAAGAGGAGAGAAGAATTATCTTTCTTCAACAGGGTGGTTTGAAAAAGCTGACAATGTTGATGGGTTTGAATACGCTAATTTGGAGTCCAGTAAAAAGAGAATCAGGTCTGAGTGATTTGGTTCAGATGGTTTTTGGTGCTGAAAAAATTTCTGGCCAATTGCCCATCTACTTATTTAAGGAGTTTGGAGTAAGAGGTGAGATCAAAGAAAGTGCCTCAAGAATAGATTATAATCAATTCTGGAAAGATCAGGTTAATCAAAGGACATTATCGAAAATAGATAGTATTGTGAGTCAATCAATACAAGATAAAGAAATCCCGGGCTGTCAAATTATGATGGTGTATAAGGGGCAAGTGGTCTATGATAAATCTTTTGGGTTTTTGGATTATGACAGTTTGATTTCTGTAAAATGGAATACTGTTTATGATATTGCATCAGTAACCAAAACCACAGTGATTGCCCCGTTAGTAATGCTAGAGGTCGAAAATGAGAACATATCACTCCAGGATAAAGTTGCTCAGTATTTTCCAGAATTGGAAAAGACCAATAAAGCAGACATTAATATCAAGAGTTTGTTATACCATCAATCTGGCTTAAAGTCCTACTACCCATTTTGGCGAAATGCTTCCTACGATTCTTTGAAAAACCTTTATCTGTACAAAGAACGGAAAAAGGGAAGGAGAAAGTCCTATGATTATTTTGAAATCAATTGGGAGGACAGTGTAAATGCATGGATTGGTCGATCAGAATTTACAATACTAAGAAACCCAGATAGCACATTTGGGTATTTGTATAGTGACTTAGGTTTTATGCTTATGAAGCAAATAATAGAGCGTTCATCAAACAATGGGATCGATGTTTTAGCTGATAGTTTGGTTTTTAGTCCTCTGGGAATGGATCATACATTATATAATGCCAAGTACTTTGTGGATCCAGATCATCTTGCTCCTACTGAAGATGATCTGTATTTCAGAAAAAAAATGTTAAAAGGAGAGGTGCATGATAAAAACGCAGCGCTTTTGGGAGGTGTAGCAGGGCATGCTGGTCTATTCTCAAATGCTAATGACATGGCAAAATATATGCAAATGATGCTACAAAAAGGATTTTACGGGGGAAAGCAATATTTTGATAGTGCCACAGTTGAAAAGTTCACCACCAAGCCTGAAGACAGTCAGCGAAGAGCACTTGGTTGGGATAAACCAAATTATACCATTGGGAATACATCTAAATACGCATCAGAAGAATCTTTTGGTCATTCTGGATTTACTGGAACTCTGGTCTGGTCTGACCCTAAATATGAACTGGTCTATATTTTCCTTTCTAATCGCATCCATCCAAATCCTCAAAATTATAAACTCATTGAAAACAATACTCGTACTAAGATTCATGATATTATGTATGAGTCAATTTTATCGAACGATATTATTGACAGACATGATCTGTAGCAAAATATAATTTACGATTATTGCACATATGAAAATAGGCGTTGTTTGTTATCCTACTTATGGTGGTTCTGGTGTAGTAGCCACTGAGTTGGGAAAAGCCATGGCCAAAGAAGGCCATGAAATTCACTTTATTACTTACTCTCAACCTACGAGGTTAGATTTTTTCAGTGAAAATGTTTTTTACCATGAAGTTGATATAAAGCCTTATCCACTTTTTCAGTACCCGCCTTACGAAATTGCCTTGGCAAGTAAAATGGTAGACGTCGCTCAACATGAGGGACTTGATATTTTACATGTACATTATGCTGTACCACATGCCTCTGCGGCGTATATGGCGCGTGAAATTTTAAGGTCCGAAGGAATAGAAGTGCCTTTTATCACTACCCTTCATGGAACAGATATTACCATCGTAGGAAAGGATGCCTCACTAGAACCTGTGGTAACTTTTTCGATCAATCAGTCCGATGGGATAACCTCTGTTTCCGCAGATTTAAAGAAAGATACGTACGATCATTTTAAAGTGACCAAGGACATAAAAGTGATCCCGAATTTTATCGATTTATCAAGATTTAAAAAACAGAAGAAGGATCATTTTAAAACCGCAATATGTCCGAACGGAGAAAAGTTGATAGTTCACACATCAAATTTTCGAAAAGTAAAAAGAGTGCAAGATGTGGTTAAAGTGTTTTGCAAAATACGAGAGAAAATCCCCGCCAAACTCCTGTTGGTAGGTGATGGGCCAGAAAGAAACGCAATTGAAAACTTGGCAAGAGAGAGTTGCAAGGAACTTGAGGACATTAGGTTCCTAGGAAAATTAGAAGCGGTTGAGGAAGTACTAAGCGTTTCTGATTTGTTCTTGATGACATCAGAGAAAGAAAGTTTTGGTTTAGCGGCTTTAGAAGCGATGGCTTGCGAAGTTCCGTTGGTAAGTACCAACGCAGGAGGGCTGCCTGAATTGAATAAGCATGGTGTTTCAGGTTATTTGTGTGATGTAGGGGATATTGATGATATGGCTGATAAAGGGTTGATGGTTTTAGATGATAAAAACCTTGACAGATTTAAAGCTGCAGCTTTAGCAAGGGCAAAACAATTTGATTTGGGTAATATTTTGCCAATGTATGAAGACTATTATATTGAAATAATTGAGGCAGCTAAAAATTCAAGGGTACAAAAAAATGATAAATAACAGTTTATAATTTCTCAAATCTGATTGGAAAATAGTTTGAAATGATTTTATATTTGAATTGAAATGAACGCAATAAATACACCAAGTAATAGTGGAAAAGGAAGAGTATTTAAGAATCCTTTTATAGAGAAGCTGACAAGAACTCATATCTCGTTGCCTCTTGTTACTTTTTCTGCCATTTCCACTTTTCTAGTTTATAAAGGAATGGTAGATTTTGGACTTGCTACATGGCAGATTGGAGCTTTGTCCGTTGCAGGCTACTTTGCTTTTACACTAGTAGAATACATGATGCATCGTTTTGTATTTCATATGAAAGAAGATACCGATGTAAAGAAAAAAGTTGTCTATGCACTTCATGGGATTCATCATGATTATCCTAAAGATAAAGACCGGTTGGCAATGCCAGTTCCAGCTAGTTTGACACTAGCTACAGGGTTTTACTTTTTATTTAAACTGCTAATGGGTGATTTGGTTTTTGGTTTCCTGCCGGGTTTTTTGATGGGGTACGCTTGGTACCTTTGGGTACATTATATGGTTCATGCCATGCAGCCCCCTAAAAATTTATTTAAGATATTTTGGGTACATCATGGTATCCATCACTACAAACAACCCGAAAGGGCGTTTGGCGTGTCCATGCCGTTTTGGGATTTCGTATTCAGAACTTTGCCAAAATAATCCCTTCATAGACGAAGTAATTTCCTGCATTGGTAAAAATATTTTACCTTAAGGAAACCATTCTCTGGTTTTGGAGTTTATGGTAGGTATTAGCCCAATGGCATACAATGAAAGGTTATAGATTCACTGAATTCATCCCTAATCAGTCCGAAACGAACGATACATTTGACAGTCTCTGGAATGTGTATCGTGAACTTTTGCTGATCACCTCAGGTGATCCAGGCGAAGCGTTGAGTTGGCTTACTAATCTGGATAATCAATACAACATATCCACAGATGATTATGGAATAGGAGATTTCATAGAAGACTTAAAGAAAAAAGGGTATTTGGACGAAAATCCTGTAACTGGCAAGCTTAAGGTCACTGCTAAAACTGAAAATGATTTTAGAAAGAGTGCTTTAGAAGAGATTTTTGGGAAACTTAGAAAATCAGGTACTGGCAATCATCAATCTTTTATCACAGGCCAAGGAGACGAAAGTACGGTTGATCTTAGAGATTTCAAATTTGGAGATTCTCCAGATAATATATCAATGACTGATAGTTTGAGAAATGCACAAATCAATCACGGATTGGGTGAGTTTCGGTTGACAGAACGGGATTTGGAGGTGGTAGAAAACGAGCATAAAACCCAAACTTCGACGGTTCTTATGATTGATATTAGTCACTCAATGATATTATATGGAGAAGACAGGATAACACCAGCCAAAAAAGTGGCAATGGCCCTTTCGGAACTCGTACTGCGTAAATACAAAAAAGACACATTGGATATTATTGTATTTGGTAATGATGCCTGGCAAATAAGTATCAAAGACTTACCTTATTTGGGTGTCGGACCCTATCACACTAACACTATTGCTGGTTTAGAACTCGCATTGGATATCCTAAGAAAAAGAAAGAATCAAAATAAACAGATTTTCATGATTACAGATGGGAAACCAACCTGCATGAAAGTTGGCATTAAATACTATAAAAATAGTTTTGGGCTAGATCCAAAGATTATTAAGAAAACGATGAATCTAGCGGCCAGTTGTAGAAGGTTGAATATTCCCATCACAACTTTTATGATTGCATCTGATCCATACTTAAAACAGTTTGTCAAGGAGTTTACGGAAGTGAACAATGGAAACGCATATTATAGTGATTTGCAGGGCTTGGGGCATCTCGTTTTTGAAGATTTTAAAAGAAATAGAAGAAAGAATTTATAATGGCAGTATCATATACCAATTTAACGACTAAAGATAAATTATCGATTTCAACTTTAGGGGCGTTAAAAAAAAGCGGTTACAAGTCAGAGTCAATCAAAGATGAATTAAAAAGAAACTTAATTGAATCTATTCAATCCGGAAAAAATGTTTTTGAAGGCATATGGGGATATGAAGATACAGTGATCCCTGATGTAGAACGGGCTATTTTATCTAAGCACAACATCAATTTACTAGGTTTGAGAGGGCAAGCTAAAACCAGAATTGCTCGTATGATGGTGAATCTATTGGACGAGTATGTCCCAATTGTTGCAGGAAGTGAATTAAATGATTGTCCACTTGACCCGTTGACCAATTATGCAAAAAAATTAATTAAAGAACAAGGTGATGAAACGCCAATTGAATGGCTAACTAGAGCCGCCAGGTTTACAGAAAAATTGGCTACACCAGATGTTTCCATTGCGGATTTAATAGGTGATGTAGATCCGATTAAAGCTGCCTCGTTGAAGCTATCTTATGCAGATGAACGTGTGATCCATTACGGTTTGGTGCCAAGAACGCATCGTGGAATATTTGTCATCAATGAAATTCCTGATTTGCAACCTAGAATTCAAGTGGCACTTTTCAATATACTTCAAGAAGGAGATATTCAAGTAAGGGGGTTCAAACTTAGATTACCATTAGACATACAGTTTGTTTTCACAGCCAATCCAGAAGATTATACGAATAGAGGAAGTATAGTAACGCCGCTGAAAGATCGTTTGGGCAGTCAGATTATCACCCATTACCCAAAATCCATTCAAACTGGAATGAAAATTACCGAGCAAGAGGTGAATTCGGTAAAAAATAAAGGTATTAAAGTAAACGAATTGGCTAAGCTGATGATCGAGCAAGTGGCAGTAGAAGCTCGAACCAGTGAATATGTAGATGTAAAAAGTGGTGTATCTGCACGATTGACAATCACTTCATATGAAAACCTCAATAGTAGCATCGAAAGAAGGATGCTGAAGAATAATGAGAAAAAAGGATATGTACGAGTCACCGACTTTATAGGCATCATTCCATCAATAACAGGAAAGATTGAACTGGTCTATGAAGGGGAACAGGAAGGCCCAGGAATAGTCGCTCAAAATTTGATTGGCAAATCAATAAGAACCTTGTTTACTGATTATTTCACGGACCCAGATGAGGTTAGAAAATCAAAAGATCAAGTTGATCCATACAAACAAATATCAGATTGGTTTGGAGGAGGCAATATGATTGACTTACTCAATGACTACCCACAAGACTTATATAAGGCCGAATTGAACAAAATACCTGGGCTAAGTGATCTAGTTGACAGCCAAATCAAAGGCAGTAAGGATGAAAGTTTCAAACTGTTCTTAATGGAATTTGTGCTTTTCGGACTGGTTGAGTTTAGTTATTTGTCTAAACACAGCTTAGAAAATGGCTTGAGAATAGATGATTTGTTGAGTAGTATGCTTTCTGGTTTTGAATCCGATCCAGAATCCTCCAGTGAGGATTATTCTGAATAAGAGGTGTCAAAAATATATTCTTTTCTTAAATATAGATTTGTTTATTTTATTCCCTAACTTTGCGCTCCATTCGATCGAATGGCCTTTATGGACGACCAGAAAGGATTTTAAAACAAATGGTGCAAAACTTCCCGACTTTGCACTGTAATCAAAAAGGGACCATTTAAGATGGCAGATAAAAAAGAAGAGGCTGAAGTAAAGAAAGCAGCCAAGCCTGCAGCAAAAAAAGAAACTGCAGCAAAAGCACCCGCTAAGAAGAAAACTACTCCAAAAGCTAAAAAAGAAGAAGCTCCCAAAGCAAAGGAAGAAGCTCCTAAGGTTGAAGAAGTAGTAGCAGAAGAGGCACCAGCAGTTGAAGCAGAAGTGAAAGAAGAAGCGCCTAAAGCTGAAGAAGCTCCAGCACCCGTTGCTGAAGATGCAATCGCTGAAGCAGCTGCTGAAGACGAAGCGAAAGAAGTTAAAAAAGTAGCAAAAGCACCTAAAAAGGTAGCTGCTCCTGAGGTAGAAGAGGAATTTGATTGGGATAATATTGAAGCTAAAGGCTTTGGTGACAATCACGCATCGAAAGACAGAGAAGAACTTGAGAAATTGTATGAAGGAACTTTGAACTCTGTTGAAGAGAAAAAAGTAATCTCGGGTACAATCGTAAGTATGACTGACAGAGATGTTATCATCAACATTGGGTTCAAATCTGATGGATTGGTTTCTGCTTCAGAATTTAGAGATACTCCGGATTTAAAAGCTGGAGATACGGTAGAAGTTTATCTTGAAGAGCAAGAAGATAGCAACGGTCAGTTGGTGCTATCAAGAAGAAAAGCAAAGATTGTAAGCGCTTGGGAGAATATCCAAAAGTCTTACGAGCAAGATTTGGTTATCGATGGTATGGTGAAAAGAAGAACCAAAGGAGGTCTGATCGTAGACATCTTTGGTGTAGAAGCTTTCTTGCCAGGATCACAAATCGATGTGAAGCCTATCAGAGACTTTGACATTTTCGTTGATAAGAAAATGGAAGTGAAAGTTGTGAAAATCAACTACGCGAACGATAACGTAGTAGTATCTCACAAAGTCTTGATCGAGAAAGATCTCGAAAAACAAAAAGCTGAAATCCTTAACAACCTTGAGAAAGGTCAAGTACTAGAAGGAGTAATCAAAAACATGACCAACTTTGGTGTATTCATCGATCTTGGAGGTGTAGATGGTCTACTTCACATTACTGACATTTCATGGGGACGTGTCAATCACCCAGATGAAGTATTGAACCTTGACGATAAAGTCAATGTGGTTGTACTTGATTTTGATGATGACAAGAAAAGAATTTCTCTTGGAATGAAACAACTTTCTGAGCATCCATGGGATTCTCTAGATCCAAAAGTTGATGTTGGTTCTAAAGTGAAAGGTAAGATTGTGAATGTTGCTGATTATGGTGCATTCCTTGAAATCCAGTCTGGCGTTGAAGGATTGATTCACGTTTCTGAAATGTCTTGGTCTCAGCACTTGAGAAACCCACAAGACTTCATCAGCATCGGTGATGAGCTTGAAGCAGTGGTATTGACCATCGATAGAGAAGATAGAAAAATGTCTCTTGGTATCAAGCAATTGACGGAAGATCCTTGGACTAAGCAAGATGTATTGACGAAATATGCGATAGGAACTGATCACAAAGGCGTGGTTCGTAACTTGACTAACTTCGGATTGTTCATCGAGCTTGAAGAAGGAATCGACGGTTTGGTTCACGTTTCTGATTTGTCATGGACTAAGAAAGTGAAGCATCCTTCTGAATTCGTGAATGTAAACGAAGAATTGGAAGTGAGAGTGTTGGAGCTTGATGTTGACAACAGAAGATTGGCATTGGGTCACAAACAATTGGAAGAGAATCCATGGGATACTTTCGAGGACATCTTCGCAAGAGGAACCACTCACAAGTGTACGGTCAATACAGTGATGGACAAAGGCGCATTGCTTGAGTTGCCATACGGTATTGAAGGATTTGTGCCAAACAGAAACTTCAAGAAAGAAGATGGATCTAAACCAACGGTTAGTGAAAGCTTGGATTTCGTGGTAACTGAATTTTCTAAGGAAGAGAGAAAGATTACTTTGTCTCACGTAGCGACTTATTCTGAAGAAGAAAAAGCAGCTGCAACCAAAGGAAGCGGTGCTCCTAAGAAGAAATCAGGAGGAAGAGGAAATGCAATCGATAAGTTGAATGCTGTTTCTGAGCGATCTACTTTGGGTGATCTTGATGCACTTTCAGCATTGAAAGACAAGATGGAAGGCAATGATAAGCCAGCACCAAAGAAAGCTGCTCCTAAGAAGAAAGCTGCTGCTAAAGAAGAGCCAGCTGCGGAAGCACCGTCTGAAGAGAAAGCAGAAGAATCTGCTGAATAATATAGATTGGAAAAAGGTACGTTAAACGTACCTTTTTCCTTTATTCTTCGTTCAGATAAAAGGTCGAATGATCCTTGTGATTTGAAGGTCGTAAATTTGCAAGATGTGGATTTAATCCTATTTTTGTAATCAACAAAATGGTCCTGTGGCCGAGTGGCTAGGCAGAGCTCTGCAAAAGCTCGTACAGCGGTTCGAATCCGCTCGGGACCTCATTTAAACCCTTTCAGTTAGTTCTGAGAGGGTTTTTTTATGAGTTGGCTTCAGCAGAAGACGGTTATTGATCTACTGTTTAATTGGGAAGAATTATTAAAGACATAGAAAACTCCATCCTTGACTGAAACCGTTAAATTATAGGCTTTGTCTTACCTAACTATTTATTTTTTAGTTTCATTGAAATTGAGCTTGGTAATTGATCCAAGACGTTTATTCGTTTCGTTGATTCTGAGTAGTTGTTGATTTCAACATTATCGAGTAAACCATAATCAAGACCTAAGGTTGTAAATTCATTCTTTTCGTAACTGAACCTAATATCGTGCTGTCCCTCTGCAACATTGAAATAAAACACAAAAGGACCACCAATTCCTGAAATACCATTAATTAATTCATCATCGACGTACCAATTCAGAAAGTCACCATCAACTTCACTACTTATTGACACTTCAAAAGTGAACAATGAAGAATGGGGCAAGTCTAAACTCATATGTAAATCTGATGTTTGATTGTCTGTGATGTTACCACTGGCCAACATAGAATTTTCTGCAAAACTTATATTTTCATTGCCAATGTGAGAAGCATAGACCCAACTCCAAGCATCGTTTCCATCTGAAAAAAATGGGTTCGTATTTTCACTAAAGTCTTGTAAAAAATTGTCGAAGTTTTGACCATCCAACCCGTCGTCTCCTTTAGCACCAATAGGTCCAATATCACCTTTTGCTCCATCTTCTCCATTTTGTCCTGCCGGGCCAGGTAAACCCGGTTCCACTTCACAAGAAAATACTGAAATACTCAGTATAGAAATCAACATTGGATAGATTAATAATTTTTTTCTAGTTCTTTTAAATTCTTTAGTTTTCATAATGCTTATTTTTTGTTAAAAATTGATTGAATCATTTTTCCCTGTTGAAGGGCTTTGATTATGATGTAAACCTAGAGTTTGAAAAAAACTAATTATAGACAGTCCTGTACAGAGCTAAATAAAAAGGGGGCTTTCACGAAATGTCATCAATCACTGTTTGATGCTCACTTGAATTGGACTAAAAAATAGAAAAGCAACTAAAATCCCCAACCATAATGGAAGGGACTTCACACTTTTTTTAGTACGATTCTGTTGCTAATCAAAATTAACTTCATCCACCGTAGCAAGTTTAGTATCATTTTTTTCTCATGAGTTTGCCTACTATTTTTATTTTTGGTGAGCCGACAAAGCATTTCTGCTACTGTAAATTACAACATCTTGTTCTTGTCATCATGTTTTAATGATCCTTTAGCCGTACAGTCAGAAACTTGTTGTTTGTATTCATCAATAGAAATTAATATGAGTACCTAGTGATTATAAAATGACTCCATTATGTTTGAATCATGAAAAAGCTTTTACTTCTATTTCCTGCCTCTTTTCTATTGTTTTCCTGCTCTAATTCGCACGGGTTATTTCAAGAACATATTGAAGATTGGGATTCCTATGGAGATGCCAAGTGGCGTTTTTTGGATAATGAGTTAATTGGTGAAGTTGCTGATGGTGCTGGATTCGTGATGACCCAGGTGTCGTACGAGGATTTTGTGTTGGAATTAGAATTTAAACCTGACAGTTCAATTAATTCAGGCATTTTTATTCGTTGTAAGGAAAAAAAGATAAGTGCGCAGGATTGCTATGAGTTGAACATTTGGGATCTACACCCAAACCAGGATTATAGAACCGGTGCAATTGTATCCAGGTTAGTGCCGGTGGCAATGGTGCATACACTTGATAAATGGAATACCTATAAAGCCAAAGCAGAAAAAAACAGAATTCAAGTATGGGTCAACGGAACCCTAACTGCAGATCTGACAGATGATGATTTATCACGTGGATATTTAGCATTGCAGGCAAGTGGTTCTGGTGAAATTAGATTTAGAAATGTTAGCATTTTGACACCATAGAAATAAACCCCCTTTTCTTCATTCCCTGATCAATTTCCAGAAATGAATCAATATCCATAATGACGATGAATTCCTTGTCGCTAGACTTGGTGTTTACTTTCGACCCTTTGTATACCTCATGTACACCTAAAATTTAGTGGCTTACAGCCTATAGAGATTAACCTTGTTTCATCAGTTTAACAATAAATAAACAAAATGGAACTAAATCAAAAAAAGAGTCAGATGTCCAGAAGAGATTTTGTAGTCAAAGGGTCAATGGCAGGTATTGTAGGTTCAGTCATCCCCATGAATGACTTGAAAGGAAAAGAACGCCCCTCAAATTTTAAATTGTCTCAAAGCACCAAGTCTTTGATGGACTTATTGAAAATCACTTGTCCAATTGTACAAGCACCTGCTGGTGGAGTGGTCACGCCAGAACTCACCGCTGCTGTATCTAGTGCTGGGGCCTTAGGTGGGTTGCCGTTGACTTGGACCGCCAGTGAAGGTTTGCCAGCCCGAATAGGAGGTGTTACAGAAAAAACAGATCGACCTTTTTTTGCCAATTACGTGATGGATATGCGGCCGGCTACTTTATCACAAGCACTTCAATTGGGTGTTCCAGTCATTCAGTTTTCATGGGGCATGCCTACCAAGGAAGAAGCGAAATTGGTATTGAGTAAGGGGATTTTAGGAATTCAAGTGACAAGCGAAGCAAGCGCTAAACAAGCACTGAATTTAGGGGCACAATATCTTGTTTGTCAAGGCATGGAAGCTGGTGGGCATGTGCAGGCTTCAAGACTGCTGAGTGAATCTTTAGAACGTGTTTTAAGTGTGGCTGGAGATGTCCCGGTTGTTGCATCAGGTGGAATTGCAACTGGAAGTGCGATGAGAACCTATCTTGATGCTGGAGCGGCAGGAGTAGTCATGGGATCTAGGTTTGTAGCCTCTAAAGAAAGTGGAGCTCATGAAGATTATAAAAAGGAACTTTTGAAGGCCAGTGCTGAAGATACTGTTTATACGGTTTGTAATAATCGAGATTGGCCCAATGCGATGCATAGGATTATTCGGAATTCAACTTTTGAAATGTGGGAAGCTGCTGGGTGTCCTCCTGAAGGATCTCGACCAGGTGAAGATGACATTTGCGCTATTTCTGAGTATTCGGAAGTGAAACGGTATGGCGTGCAAACACCTCATGTTGGTTACAAAGGAAATATTGAAGCGATGGCATTGTATGCAGGAAAAGGGGTTGGAGAGATCAACACCATTCGATCAGCGTCGTCCATTGTTGAAACCATATGGGCCGAATGTCAGACAATTTAAACGATAGAAAAATGATTTTAGAACAAACAAGTATTCACCCAAAAGTGGGGTTAGAAAACGATCTTTTCGGAAGATTTTTAGGAGATTGGGAATTTGATTTATCAATTTTTGATTTTGATGGCTCAAAAAAAGATTTTAAAGGAAAATGGCATTTTCATCGAATATGTGATGGTATGGCAATGCAAGATCATTGGATAGTACCCAATTCTGATGGCCACTCGTTGCATGAATCTGGCACTGCGGTTAGGATGTTTGATTTTGTCAATAAGAATTGGAAAGTAACATGGCTGGGGCCTATTCAAAATCAATATTTTGTATTTAATGCTTCACAAAAGGAAGACCGAATTGTTTTGGAAGAGACTGGGTATGCACCTCTCAAAATGAGATGGGTGTTTTATGATATTTCAGATCATCAATTTCAATGGAAAAGCGAAATACTGATGCCTGATTTGAACAAATGGTTTACCAATTATCACATGTATGTGAAGAGACCTTGAAAGATTGTCATAAAAAAAGCGGTCGATGATGGTCGACCGCTTTTATTTAAATATTTTGACTATCGATTCAATACGATCCTGAAGGTGCTGGTTTTATGACCAATTTGGATTTTGGCTAAATATATACCACTTCGTAAGTCATTGGCTGGATGCCAAACAATATTTTGGATGCCAGAATTTTGAGACGCTTTGATCAATCGATCAATTCTTTGTCCTAAGAAATTGTAGATGGACAATTCCACATTCGCAGGACTGCTTAACTCGTAGTGGAAAGTTGTAGTACCGCTAAAGGGATTTGGATAGGCTGTCAAACCTGAGTCCTCTTTAGTGGCTGTTTCAATGCTAAGTACTTCTTCGCTAAATTCTGCCGTTACAGATTTATCGGCATTCATAATGACAGTTGTCACGTTTGAAGTTCCACTTGCATCTCCACTCCAGTTGTCAAATAGGCTGCCATCATTTGCCTCGGCTGTTAAAGTGACTTCAGTACCATCATCATAAACGCCACCAGCAGGGTTCAAAGTCACCGTACCATCACCTGTAATATCGGAAGTCAATGTGTATTGTTCGGGAACTGGGTTGATTGTTATATCAATTTCTTCAGAAGTAGTGGTGGCACCTTCATTGTCTGTGGCTGTTGTAGTTAAGGTGTAGCTTCCTTCTGATACATTGTTCCAAAGGTAGGAATAAGGTGATGAATTGTCTTCTCCAAGTTTTGTGGTTCCTCTAAAAAATTCAACTTTAGCAATTGAACCATCAACATCAGAAGCATCGGCAGTAATCGTAATATTGTCACCATCTTCAAATACAGAATTATTACCAGGAGCTGTTATGCTTATTGAGGGTGGTTTATTTCCTCCATCACCTGTATATAACTTATCAAAATAGGCGGTCGCTTCACCTTCATCCTGCAAGTAAACACCTGCTTTCCAATAACTAGGGAAGGTCCAATAGGATATATCCATATTGGCTTTTTCCTCTCCATCTAATTCGATAATCATGTATCCATTTACGATTCGAACATCACAATTAAAATAACCTTCAGGAGCTAGTCCTAGATCTACATGAGTTGTATTTACTCCTCCGTCATCCGATTTTATTGCCGCCCAAAGGTGGTTTTCTGGTGACTTTGTGAGGTGCTTGTAAACTCTTAAAAGCGGCTTGTTTGGACCATCGCCTTCATTGGCATCATCATGAATCTGTATCACCGTTACTTGTTCACAAGTTTGCGCTTCTATGCTTATCCGTGTATGCAAAGACCGATCACCTTCTGAAAGGGACCAATTGGTCAATGCTCTCAATTCAGTTCGTTGACTCGTGCCCGATTGGTTAAAAGCCATTTTGTCCCAATCCACAACGTAAAAATTATTGTCTGTATATCCATCAATGATTTGGGCTTGTGTTGCAAGGGTAACACTTGTCGGTGCTTGCAACTTACATTCTCCAAGGAAATCTTGAAATTTAGGAATGTCATAAGGCGCATCATAGGATGGTTTTACAGAAATAATAAAACTGGATGAAGATGTGGCAGCGCCTTCGTTATCAGTTGCTGTAGTGGACAATCCAAAATTTCCGACAGGTACATTCTCCCATACAAAAGAGTAAGGTGCCGATGTGTCTTCTCCTAACTTATCTGGGCCCGCAAAAAATTCAACTTTAGAAATAGTTCCGTCACTATCTGTAGCGTCAGCAGTAATCGTAATGTTATCTCCTACATCAAAAATTGATCCGTCTGCAGGGGCGGTCATATCGGAAGTCGGGGCACTGTTGTTGGCCGTTGAATGAGAATTGCTCAATGCATAAAAAGATACTTGACAGTAGTCATCCTCATTCCCAGTGTTGTTCTGATTGTAGACACCGGCTTTAAAATACATCCAATCATCAGCAAATCCGCTATTGGTCATATCCACAATTTGCTGAACATCTGGTTTACCAGGTCTCATGATCGTTACGGTCAGTGTATTTCCTTCTACTTTGATTTCATAACTAAAACGTTCCCCCAATTCGATGCCATCTGATGGATTAGAAGCATTGCTACTCCTACTGCCGATCATGTCGTACCATTGTTCTGAACTGGTAGTGGGCTCATGAGCGATGTAAATTGATCCCTTAGAGTTGTCAGGAAGTTTCCGATAGTACAGTCTACATGGCTCATCATCCGATGCGTGGATTTGTCCAATAATGACTCTACCTACTTTGCTGGATGTTCCAGATGTTGATACATGATCTACTGTCACCGTTGCGGTTAATTTACCATCTATACCTCCAGAAATATCTTGATTGGATTGACTAGAAGATGAGAAAACCCAGTTGTTCAAGCCAAAACCTGTTGTGCCGATTCCAGTATTACCAGCTCGCAACATTTCACGAAGTTCACTTCTTGGGTAGGTACTACCTCCTGTTGCACCATTGTTAGGACATCTAAAAACCATAGCGCCTGTAACAGGATCTGTGTAAAACTCATTGGCTCTTTCAAAACCAGCTGAAAGCTCTTTTTCCTTAATTTCTACCTGGTCAGGCAATGTGACTTTCCAATCGGATAAATCAAAATTTCCACTTGGTGGTAAATCTGGATTTTGGGCCAATGCGCCAAAAACAATTGTAAACTGGAGAAATATCAGCTGTACAAGTCGATGGGAGTGGATTTTCCTTGATTCCCTTGAATAGTCAATAAACCAAAAAGCTTTGCCCTTCATTCTAAATTACTTTGGTTAAACAATACGTGCTACTAGTCTTAGCGGTAAAGATATATAATTTGGTCGATTATCAATTGGTTGACCAATTAATAATATGTATTAAGGTTACTTCCATAAAAACGATTCTATTGATTACGTTTTTTGTTGTAACGAGGCATTGATATTAATGTGATCCGCTCCATAATCATTGCTGATTATTCATTTGATGAATGTATTTAGGATTTGGACACTTCAAGGTCGAGCCAGTACCGAGCATTTAATTATTGAACTTTCTATGGTACCATTGTTGAAATTCGCTCAAGGGGGTATTTGCTTTTTCTTTTTCTACTTTACGATTGATTGGATTATTTGAAATAGTCATCGCTTCGATTTCATCAATCGATAAGTCATCAATTTTGTCCATTAACTTAAGAGTATTACTCAGTACATTGACTAAATCATTCATCATTTTCAAATTTGCAGATCCTAGATCCACAGATTTCATTGTTTCTGTTTTCATTTATTTTTTTATTTGAATTGAAAATGCCAATTATCAAGCCATTCAGGCAAAACATTGATCAATTGGGTAATTCACTTAGAATTTATCTATGCGTAAATGGCTTTAATTGAACACTTTATGAAGCCATTGATGCTGGGGAACATTATTGCCTTTCAAATCTTTATACGCTAGTTGTAATCGAAGCAGTTCGATTGCTGACTCATCTAGTTCCCTTAAAATGAGCTCTAATTCTTCCTTCTTTGTGATGATCGTATTTTTCATAATTCTGATTATTTTAATTAATAATCAGTATCCAAGAGCAATGCCAGGAGCCTCTTGGAAAGATCAAATTGAGTGAATCACCTAGAAAGTAATTGACAAACTATGGGTGTTGAATATGAAATGAACTTAATAAAAACTATTATGCTTATAGAAATCAATTGTATCAATTTGAATGGAATTTCTGGGGTAAGGCGAGTTGATTTTATTTTAATTCAAAATTTCATCAGAATCGAAATATAGTTTGCAAAAAATACTATTTGACTCAAAGACGATATACTAGTTTGGTAGATATTGTGATTAGGTGGAATTATTAAAGCTATTTTATACTTTATATTTGACCGTCCTCCTATGAAACTCAAGTATTAGATTTCGGTACGGAAAAAATCTTAATTCCTTAGTCACGTTTAACAGAACACGTCTAAAAATTTAAAAATATGAACTTTCTAACACGCATTTTTTTTCTCATGATAATGGGTTTCTTTGTTTTAAGCTGTGGTAAGAAAACAATTGAAGAAGCTGATAAACCTCAGATTATTAAGGCCAAATATCCAAGTGACGTAATTGCTAACTTTACACAATGGAAAATTTTGTTGGGAAATGGAGAGCGCAGTGATTCTCTGGAGAACTATGAAAGAAAAGGTTTTTTCTATACAGCATTTGATGAAACTAACTGGGTAGTCTACAAAACGCCAAACCGGGGTGTTACTTCTAAAACCTCGCACAATACGAGAACGGAATTAGGTGAAAAGAAAAGATGGATACCTGAGGATGGGGGGAAATTGAATGGCACTTTAAAAGTGAAGCATGTATCAACTACTGGTGACGCTAGAGTTGCTGCTTCTTATTCTGTTGTAGTGGGACAGATTCATAGTGATGAAGGGCATGAAAATGAGCCATTAAAAATCTTTTATAAGAAATTTCCTGGGCACAGAAAAGGGTCTGTTTTCTGGACTTATGAAATTAATACCGAAGGTGATAATTCTGGTAGGTGGGATTTTTCAACCTCGGTTTGGGGTTATGATATGTCTGTGGTAGGACCCGAACCAAATGTGAACCCAGCTGAACCTGAAGAGGGAATAAAGCTAGGTGAAGAGTTTAGTTATGAAGTTAATGTTTATGAAGGAATCATGTATCTCACTTTCAAAAGCGAGGGTCACAAGACAAAGACATTCACTAAGAACCTAAAAGTCTCCGAATTTGTGAGAAAAGCCGATATTCCTGAGCAGGTTTTGACTCTGTATAGGGTATTAGGTCGTGATGGAACAGAGCGAACCACAGCATATGCTGGAGAATTACAATACTTTAAGCAAGGAGCATACAATCAAACGAATGGAGATGATCCGTCAAAAAACATGGTGTGGAGTACCGGTTCGGAAACTTATGAAGGTGACTTAGAAAAACAATATGCCAACGGGAGTTATACTGAGGTTTGGTTTCTAGCGTCATCAATAGGCCCAGGTACTGCACCTGTAGATTAAAAAGTACTATGCCCTAAGAATTTTGATTATTACGTCTGTAAATGAAATGCTCAGCGAGGGAGAACTCAGTTTGATCAAAAATCAATGGATCAGGGAAGCATTTGCCGATCTTTCAAACCGAAGAGATTTTGTTTTGAAAGTGAATCACTCTTTCCATGACAAATCAATGGACAGTATTGATCTTTTTAAACAATATGTTCGTTACAACCTAAAATATGCCGGAACTGATAGTTCTCAGCGTAGCGTTAGTTATGATTTTGAGGTTTTGTCATCGGACAAGGAACTGATCAATTTAATTCCAAGAGAAAATCTAACTTGGGATGCCATTCTCAGAATGTATAGAGGATACAATTCTTTATTAATTCAGATTCAAGATTCTATTCAATCAGAAATTGAAAAGTTTGAGGAGTAGGGATAACTTTTCTATTTCTACAAAGTGTGACTATAAATATTTAAATTAAGTGATCAAATGATCGGCCATTTAGTTTGTCGTTCACAATCATGAAAACAATTGGAATAGCATTTCTCAAAAAATGCAGACATTTTGGGTTTCTAACCCTATTGGTGGCTATGTGCTTCGGTGCAACTTTCACAAGTTGTCACATTCAATCTTCAGAAAATGATATTACCCCTTGGATTAAAGTGGATGACTTTGAATCAGACAATCCGATGAAGTCCTGGACTCATGTAGACACTGAAAACAATACAAAACCGAAAATTGAAAACCCACAAGTCAGCGAAGTGCGTACAGAAGATGCGGAACAAAATAACTACCTAATAAAAAAACCTGCCCTCGAAGGAGTGGTAGGCAATCGCAAAGCGGTTAGTTTCAAAAAATTACCTGTTGCTGTCGAATTAGGAGAGACGTACACTTTTTACATCAGAATAAAGGTTGAATATTTCCCAAATAATCACGTGTTCGGATGGGGAAGCCTTGAGCCGGATGGTATTCTGGAAAACGTTTACAATGGATTCGAACCGAGTTTAAGAGTAACAGATAGGTATGATCGACAACTTGAAGCAAAAAATGATGGTACACTCATGGTTCGAAAGGACCCGTGGTATGACAAAATTTTCAACTTTCAATCAAATCGAATTGCTAAGCCGATGGAATTAAATACTTGGTATAGTGTCTGGTGTGTTGCCAATAACAGCATAGCATCTGTGGGAGGACAGAAATATGACGTTTATATTCAAGGAGGTGAGGAATTTCCAGATCAGCAAAAAGTTTATGAAGGGGCTGATTTTCGAATGAAGAGAGAACAGCCAATAATCTACTTTCAAGCCACATGTAATACAGGCCCAGCGGAAAACCCATATGGTAATGGTGGTGTGAGTTTTGATGATATGTACATGGCTAAAGGTGTAACTTTGACCACACCTTCTAGGAAATGAGTGCTTTAATAATTAGACGTTGAATATTATTAAAACTTCTCTTTTCTATGATGATAACAACGAATCTTATGGTAGCTTTTATTTAGAATTACAATGGATTTCCAAAATACTTGACGAGGATGAAAAGGTAAGCAAGCACAGGTAGCACAATTACCCATTGAGCAATAATCCTTTCTAATAGGAATGTTCAATGGAATTCATTGAATAAAATTTTAGGTATAACTTCGAATGTCATTTTTGAAATACTGGTCATTATTTTTCCTGGATTCGCCCTAAACAATATTTTATGGTGCTAGATCTGGCAGTTTTAGTGATTAATATATTCTGATTTTCACTAATTAAAGGGAGTTACACGCTATTCGAAAAGGTCTTGGTATTAAGTATTCCTGTATTTGGATTTAACCCAATTCAAGGTCAGATTTTTACTCAGGTCTTCAATGTTTTTGCATTGCCATTAGTTGTTGTTTGCTTTTTAGTTTTATGGAATAGAAAAAATGTAGGTTTGCCTACAAATAGAACGTTAACAAATATTGTCATGGTTGGAGCATTTATATTTTCCCTGATCATTATGACCAACGGCTTAATGGATATATTTAGTTAAAAAGTTAAGATGGGGAATATTGATTTCGGTAAAAAGATCATATTTGTAATCGGAGTAAGTGGCTCAGGAAAATCGTCAATAGGTATAAAACTAGCGAAAGAGTTAAATGTACCATTTGTAGATGCCGATGACCATCACCCTAAAACAAATATTGAGAAAATGAGTCAAGGTATACCTTTGACGGATGATGATAGATTTCCTTGGCTCGATGAACTGAATACATTAGCAAAGATCAAATACAACGAAGGTTGTGTCATTGCTTGTTCGGCTTTAAAAGAAAAATATCGATTGAGGCTTATGAAATCAATTGAGTCAAGGGTTATGTGGATTTACCTCAAGGGCTCTTATGATCAAATATTTGAAAGAATGAGCAAAAGGGAAGATCATTTCATGAGTGAAAAAATGCTCAGATCACAATTTGAGGCTCTTGAAGAACCTGAAAATGCAACAGAAATTGACATATCATATACCCCAGAAATGATAATTAAACATATTCTCTCACAGAAAATAATTTAGATTAAAATGAAGACTGAAATTGGACTTATAGGATTGGGTGTAATGGGTAAAAGCTTAAGCCGTAATTTGGCTCAAAAAGGCTTTAGCATATCTCTTTTTAATAGGCATGTGGAAGGAAAAGAAGAAGATGTTGCCGTGAATTTTCAGAATTCATACCCAGAATTGAATAACGCTCTTGCTTTTGATGATCTTGGTGAGTTTGTAAAATCAATGGAGGCTCCAAGGAAAATTATTCTGATGGTCAATGCTGGCAAGACTGTAGATTTTGTTTTGGAAGATTTAAAAGATTTATTGGAACCTGGGGATATAATTATTGATGGAGGAAATTCTCACTATGAAGATACAAGTGAACGGATAAAAAGACTTGAGAGCTATGGTCAAGTTTTCATAGGAACTGGAGTTTCTGGTGGAGAAGAAGGTGCGTTGAAAGGCCCATCTATTATGCCTTCAGGTACAAAAGAAGCATATCAAAAAATTAAAAAGTACCTGGAAGCGATTGCAGCTAAAGACCCTGAGGGCGAGTCTTGTTGTACTTATATCGGATCACAAGGCAGTGGCCATTTTGTGAAAATGATTCACAATGGTATTGAATATGTTGAAATGCAATTGTTGGCTGAAAGCTATGCGATTCTAAAAAGACAAGGCAAAAACAATGAAGAGATAGCTGATATAATGCAATCATGGCAAATTGATATGGATAGTTACCTTCTGAGTATTACAGTTGATATTTTAAGAAAAAAAGAAGGGGGTGAGTATCTTTTGGATAAAATCCTGGATAAAGCTGGTAATAAAGGTACCGGAAATTGGGCAACGGTTTCCATTGCTAATTCTGGACAACCTGCATCTTTGATTCCATCCGCACTATTCGCTAGGTATCTTTCTTTTTTTAAGGATATTAGAATTGATTTTGAAAATACATTCCCTTCTAAATCATATATGGGTGATGCATCCATCAGTCAATTGAAAGCTAGCTATCAATTTGCTCGGATTATGAATCATCAACAAGGGTTTTCACTGGTTCATCAAGTTTCTGAGATGAATAATTGGAATGTAGATTTGAGTGAGTTGGCAAGAATATGGACTGGCGGTTGCATTATTAAGTCTGACTTGATGAAAGATTTAGTGCAAAGTCTCAAGTCAGATTACAACTTGTTAAAAGATGAATCTTTGGCAACAACTATTAAAGAATCGCTTTCATCTATTCAGAATGTCGCTGCGGACTGTATTTTGAATGAAATCCATGCGCCATGTTTAATTGAATCTGTGAATTATTTTCATGGGCTGAAAACAGCAGATTCACCTGCGAATTTAATTCAGGCTCAGCGCGATTTTTTTGGTGCACATACTTATCAACGAACCGATGATTCTTCTGGTAAATTCCACCATACGGAGTGGTTATAAAAGGCACATGAATTTATGGTATTGGAGGCTGAATGCATGATTCATGGCTTTTGATATAAGAGTTTGCAAGAAATACCCTTTCTAAAACGTCTTTAGTTAGTTATCCTTCCTCTGGAAAAAATGAATAACCAATCAAACCTAAATTCTATTTTTGTACTTGGTTTTGAGAAGGTTGAAAAGTTAGTATTACTTGATAGACTTTACTATTTATGAAAAAGAAAGCATTAAAAAGGCTAGCAGGTTGGTTTTCAACCTACTTAAAGAGTGAATTCATTGCCTTAGCTATTTTAGTGTTTTTGGCTTTTTTGATCGATATCCTCACTTCTATTTTTTAGCCAATTGGATAAAAAAAGCCCAAAGACATAACGCGATGGGCTAGTAATAGTACTCAGAATGCATCTTTAATTTCTTGGATGACTTAATCATCTTTGACAAAATAAACGCAACAATTGGACCTGCAGTGAAGAAAAAATACCTATTGTGTTAAAATGGGTGAATCACCTATGTAAAGAGTGTTATTCTATTAAACCATCATTTTTCGTATCTTTCTTACTTGATTAACCTATATATTAAGATGAAAAGTCCCCTATTGTTTTTGTTAGCATTTGTTGTTTTTATCTGTTCAACCATTGAGTCCTTGGCATCCACTGAAATAATGGGGGTAGATAGTACAAAAATAATCTCAGCAAGTGCTGTTTCGTTTGACCCTTATGTTGCTACAAACGAATATTTGGATACTATGACTCCAGAACAAAAGGCAAAATCTGATGCCTATTTTGAAGGGGGATACTGGTTGCTTCTTTGGGGAGTGATTTATAGTTTATTCGTCGGTTGGATATTTCTAAATAAAAGATTGAGTATAACAATCAAAAACCTTTCTTTTAGAATAACACAGAATACAAACCTTGGTAATGCTTTCTACATAGTTTTTTATACGGTGTCGGCATTCATTCTTGGATTTCCAATGTCTGTTTATGAAGACTACTTCAGAGAGCATCAATACGATTTATCTAACCTTTCATTTGGTGGTTGGTTAACAGAGGAGTTTCAAGGCTTACTAGTTACCTCGATAATCTTTAGTTTACTAGGTGTCGTTTTGTATATGGCTATCAGAAAAACAGGAAAAATTTGGTGGTTATGGGGATCTGGTATCACCACTTTCTTTTTGTTATTGATAATCTTATTAATGCCGATTTATATAACACCAATATTCAATGACTATAAATATTTGGATGAAGGCCCAATCAAGGATTCTATACTTTCTATGGCCAAAGCCAATGATGTTCCAGTTGATAATGTTTATCAATTCGATGCTTCCAAACAGAGTAATCGGATAAGCGCAAATGTCAGTGGATTAGCCAACACTATTAGGATTTCCTTGAATGACAATCTATTGAAGCGATGTAATGAATCCGAAGTTAAAGCTGTTATGGGACATGAGTTAGGGCATTACGTTCTAAATCATGTTCCTAAAGCGATTTTATCATTTGGATTGGTAATTATTTGCGGGTTTGCCTTTGTCAACTGGGGGTTTAAGAAATGTATGATTAAATGGGGAGACAAATGGGGAATCACAGGTGTAGACGATGTTGCAGGATTGCCTTTGATCATGGTCCTTTTTTCTGTGTTTTTCTTTTTTACAGAACCCGTAACGAATAACATAATTCGGATCAATGAAGTAGAAGCCGATAACTATGGATTAAATGCAGCTAGAGAGCCTGATGGCTTTGCTTCCACCGCTATGAAATTGTCCGAGTATAGAAAAATTAATCCCGGATATTGGGAAGAAATTATCTTTTTTGATCACCCCAGTGGGAGAAATAGAGTCCTAATGGCCATGAAGTGGAAAGCAGAAAATTTGGATAGATAGATCAAGTGTAAGTTTTTCACAAACTGACTATTATCACTCATGACCTTGATATGTGTCACGAGATATTTTTTGATATTGAATTACATTCATATCACAATTATCATAGTGATATGAAATGTGATGAAAAATGGTAGAGCTGCTATAGTAAGTATTTTAATAATTGGCACAAGTGTTTTGCTATTATCACTATACGACAACTATCATTCAAAGTATAATCTCACCCCTTGGTTGTCAACATCTCCTGTCTACTTTTTGAATAAAGCGGAAAGTGAACTTAGAAAAAAGCATTTGTTTAATGCTAAGAGTTATATAGAAAAGGCAATTTATTGTATGCATACCATTGATGAATATGCTTTGGGTGAATCCAAGGAATATGTAGATGTCTCAGTCAACAGGCTTAAAAACTTGATTGTAAAAATCGATCAAAGAATGTCACCACAAGAGGAGCTTCAATATGCTTATTTTCAAGCTGTCAATACGGTAGCTTATTCTGAATTGATCATATCAGAAAAGGAGTTTCAAATAGGTAAAAGACATGAATCACTGAAACTCTTGAAAACAGTATTGAGCTTGTTGAACGATTCTATGGAATATCAAATTTCATCTTCAGATGTGAAATCTGCTGAACTTAGAATAATTGAACAGGTCTCTGAGTTGATTACCCATTTAGAACAAAGAAAAGTCCTAGATGCCAATCAGTGTGATATTGTAAAAGTGGAACTTCAAAATTTGTTGAATACACTGATATAAAAAAAGTCATCCCGAAATACGAGATGACTTTATACTTTCTTATTTAATATTCGCCTTACGCGATTTGTGCGTCTAATTTTCCAGATAAAACACCTTTAGGCACTGCGCCGATTTGTTTATCTACGATTTCACCGTCCTTGAAGAATAAAAGGGTAGGGATGCTTCGTACTCCAAATTTTGCAGAAACTTCTGGATTGGAATCTACATCTACTTTTCCAATGATTGCTTTTCCATCATATTCACCTGCGAGCTCTTCCACAACAGGTCCGATCATCTTACATGGTCCACACCATTCTGCCCAAAAATCCACCAATACTGGTTGACCCGATTGTAATACATCGTTAAAATTCTGATCCGTGATTTCAATTGCTTTGCTCATAATATTGATATTTATTTATTGTTGTGTGGAAAACGCAAATATAAAGTTTTTTGTTCATCCTTGATTATCGTTTTTTCCTATTGATTCATAGATAAAACGAATATCCACAACAATATTTAATCTAACAGTTTGCCATTATTGTATTCATATTCCAGAGTGACGTTTCCCTCTTGATCATACCATTTAGCAGTACCATGCATGACATTATTTTGGAAATTACTTTCTTCCATCACCTTTCCGTCCGTATAATATTTTGATTTCAGCCCATTAAGTTGACCCATATAGTAGGTTCGTTTTTCAACAATTTTTCCTTTATTGTAAATAGAATATTCTCCTTCTTTAATTCCGTCATTAAAATACGCAGAGATGGTGATGTTACCTTGATCATCTAATTCCGTATAGGGACCATGTTTTAACCCTTTAACATAACTAGTAGTTGATTTTACCATACCATTGGGATGAAAATATACCCACGATCCAGATCGAAAACCCGAATAGTACATTCCTTGCTGTTCGATTTTTTCTCCAAAAAGTATAGCAACTGCGTTGAGGTCTTCCTGATCCTCAACTTCACTGACCGTAGCATATTCTGGCAGGTTATCCAATGATTCCGCGTTTGGGTTGTTTACCACAGTAGTTTTACCACAGGCAATAAAGGCGATAGACGAAATTAAAACTTGAAAGGTTTTCATGGCATTAAATGGTTTGTCTTTTGAAGATTTGAAATTAAGCAAAGATTGAAATTGTGCAAAATTGAAATCGGAATTTTCATTGTATGATTCCAAAAAGCTTTCATTATCTTGTAAAACGTTTAATCAATCTCCAAAGTCATGAATGTTTACCAATTTCTTTTTATTTTCTTATTTAGTATCACTGCTTGCACTGCACAAGAAACACTGGATATCAATACTCAGATTGATCAAGCAGTATTGGCATTGCCTGAAACCTATAGGGCAAACGCTACTGTGATGGGTTATGATAGAAGTACTAGCCTTTCAATTATAAAAAAAGGAACGAATGCAATGATATGTTTAGCCGATGACCCCAATAAAAATGGCTTTAGTGTAGCTGGTTATCACAAAGATCTCGATCCATACATGGCAAGAAGTCGAGCTCTTAAAGCTGAAGGAAAGGAGTTTAAAGAAAGTTTTGATATCAAAGAACAGGAAGTGAAAGAGGGCAAACTTTTCATTCCCAATAATAGTATGCTTTATGTGGTGTCTGGAGAATATGATGAACAAGGAAATCCAATTAATTTATACCAACGTTTCGTGGTTTACATTCCCTTCGCTACTACTGAGTCTAGCGGGCTGCCGCTTGAGCCTTCTTACCCAGGAGGACCATGGATCATGAATCCTGGAACACATAGAGCTCATATTATGATAAACCCAACAAAAGTGGTTGAAGAATAAGAATTATTTAGATTTCAATCTGAATTGATATTGTAGGACCGCCATCATTTTATAACCTTCATTGACCAGTTCACTGGCTGTGTTATATTCAAATATTGGCCTATGCTGTATGCCAATTGTGACTTTTGAGTTGTGTCCCTTGATTAAAAAATTCAAACCGTAATCATAGAGGATCATGGCTTCATCGAGTTTTTCGTAGATACCATATTGGACCGCCATATATGGCATTAACCCATCCATCCATTTGATTTTTGGAGTACTAAATCTATAACCAAATTGTCCATAAAGAATATCACCTGTACCTACCGTTGCAAATCTGTTTCCATAGCTACTATAGCCTCCTTCACTGTTCATGCCATTGGCTGAATTGTTTACGCCAATTTTTCGAATATAGCCTGGACCAAAATCATAATTGAAGTAACCGGCATAAAAGGTCATTGATTTGGTGTTGTTAGCATCCAATGGAATATCAAGAAGATAGTCCACTGCCCACAAGAGCATGTCATGCTTAACTGTATCTCCTGCTGCTTCTATACTTTTAGTAGTTCCTGATTGAAACATAAATCCAGCACCCAAATTCATGATTTTTTTTGATCCCAAATAGGTGCCTGTTGCCACGGTACTGGTTTGGCTTTCTTTATCAAAAAAATTGTATGCGACATAGGCCGAAGGTTGCCAGGACGGACTGCCTTGGTAAAAAGTAGCATCTTCGGAAAGTGTGTGATTACTAGTGACTACAAACGGTTTAGCCATCACAAAAATATAATCGAATTTGGCTGCTTGGCCTTCTACGAATATGCCCAATCGTCTTGTTAAATCATCGGATAAGTTAACATTTGGTAACATGAAAATGGGTACGTCCAATGTCACCATTGAGCTGGTACTCACAGAGGTATATCTAGAAAGTCCTGTCATCGTACTTTTCCCTACGCCAACTTTAAACCAGGTAGCTAACTCGAATTTACCATAGGCATCGAGAATCCTTAATTGATTATTCCTGTTTATATAGTTCACATTATTAGTGCCCATTTGAAATTTCAAAAATAGTTTTTTGGTGATGTGACCAAAACCTCCAATTCTGATTCTTCTGATAGAAACATCAAAAGTATTGTCTACGGCTTCACCTTGCACTGTGGAGCCTGCATTGGTATCTGTATACCTTCCCCATAAGCTTCCATAAGCGTAAAAACCTATTTTTCCATATTCACCAAATTTAATTGAGGGGAGGAATTCATCATGAATGCCTTGCGCAAAAGCGTTTTGAGAAGAGAGGAACAAAGTGATTGCGACCATTCCAAGTGCTGTTCGGAATAGTTGCTTAAAAATAGAATTGTGTTTTGTCATTTAAGTAATTCAAAAAGTGTTGGCTTGTCTAATACAGCCATATATGATTCGTAAGGGATGCCTTTTTTTATTATGAATTCTGTCAAAAGAACGCTGACTTTTTTAATTAGATCTTCTTTTGTCCAGGGTTTTTCAACGTACTTATCGATACCGGCTTTGTTGATAGCTTGAATCGTATCGATGTGAGTGGCTTGTCCTGTAAGTAATATTTTTCTTGTTGCTTTAAACCGATCGTCATTGTTAATTTCGACCAAAAAATCCACGCCCGTTTGGTTGGGCATGACATGGTCCGAAACAATCACGCCAACATAGTCACCATTGTCGTCTATTTCCTCTATAAGTTCACGTGCTTCAGCCGTTGATTCACATTCTTCTAGCGTCAATAAATCTTCAAAATGAGAAAGATGATCAGATACTACATTGAGTACTTCTCTTTGATCTTCTATGCAAATGATATATATCTTTTCCATGTTTCCTTATTTAGGGATGAGTATTTTAAATGCTGTATTTCCTGGTACAGATTCAACTGTAATTGTTCCGCCAGTTTCTACAATTATTCTTTGTACAATTGAAAGTCCTAGACCTAAACCGAATGAAATGCCATCTACTTTAGTGGTAACATTAGGTTGGAAAATAGTATCCATGATCTCGGGTTTAATGCCGGGGCCATTGTCAATTATTTTAATGTCAATCATTCCATGAATAGTCTTCGAGGAGATACTGATTTTGGGATTTTCAGTTTTTTCGTGGGTCAGACATTCAGCGGCATTCTTTATCAAATTGACCCAGACTTGAACGAGTTTTCCTTTATTTGTAAAAACGGTGAGTCCATCTTCCAAATCTAATTCAACTTCGATGTACTTTAACAGTGAGGTTAGAAGGGTCAATGCCTTATTGATTCCCACACTGACATCACAATTTGTCATGTGATCTTGTATAGGCTTACCCAGATCTTTGATAGAATTAATTACATGTGTCGTGTGCTTAGCCGCAATGTTCATATCATGAAGAGCGATGCCCGTTTCCCAGAAATAGTGGACTTCATTCATGAAATTTTCACTACGTCTTCTTGAAATGAAATTCAACTCTTCGTCTGTTAAATCCATTTTAGCTAATCGTTTAGCTTGGCTGTCCTTGACTTTTATTTTATCCATCAGCACTTTTTTTCGACTTCTAATCTCGCTACTTGAAAGCGATTGACCTTTCTTAAGTCCATTGTCAAAAAATTGAAATGCACCATGATCTTGCTGGCCGCCGAAAAATTGACGGAGATGGTCTGTTAACCATGTAGTTTTATTTTGAATAACCCCTATGGCATTGTTAAGTTCATGTGCCAGTCCAGCTGATAATTGACCTAATGTGGCCAATTTTTCAGACTGAATAAGTTTCTTCATGGCAATCTGCTTGTCTCTTTCACTTTGTTTGAGCGTCATTTGTCTCAAGTAAATCTCATTGACTATCACTGGAAGCATATGTTTCAAAAAGAGTGAGTACTCTTCGTCTCCATCGTTTGGGACTTGTGATTTATCAATGTAAAAAACGACCGAATCTTCATTGGCTTTGACTGTTGTATAACTATGACCAAGAGGGCTAAAGAAACTATAGATTCCTGCAATCATTCCGGGCTTGGTAGAAAATAGTTTCATCTTTTCTCCTTCACCTACCTTATAATAACCCGAAAGTTTTCCAGACTCCACAAAATAGATTTTATCATTTTGATCACCTTGGTGCATAATGATGTCTCCTTTTTTCAGTTCAATTCTTTGATCAGGATCTGAGAAAAAAGTCTTTTTAAGCCAATCAAAGTCAGTTAGCTGGTCCAAGTCAATATGAAATCTGTCTTTTTTCATTAATAGAAGTTTACCATTTTCAAAATATAAAGCGTTAAGAAAACCATGCCTAAACCGATAGCTCCAATGATGATTCCCATTTTTGCCATTTGATTGGTTTGAATTTCTCCTGTTGCATGTGCCAAGGCATTTGGTGGAGTACTAATAGGTAATGCCATTCCTAGTGAAGCTGCTAAAGTGGTGCCTAAAATGAGCATTTTAGATCCTCCTAGAGATTCTAAACTCAATACAGATACTCCAACCGCGGCAATGATAGGGAGTAGTAAGTTGGCTGTCGCAGTATTGGACATAAAATTGGCCATCACGGTAGCCATTACAGCAGCTAGAACAATAATAATATATGGAGAAAATGTGTCGAAAGGAATACTTCCAACAACGTGTTCTGCCAATCCACTTTCTCCTAAAGCAAGACCAAGAGCAATACCTCCAGAAACTAACCACAGTACATCCCAGCTTAATTTTTTCAAATCCTCTTTCGTGATGATGTCAAATGCTAAGAAAATAGCAACAGGAATCATTGCAACGGTATAAGAATTCATTCCATGCACAAAATCAAAGAGCCACATTAAAATGGTGCCTACAAAAGTGACATAGACAATGATCGCTTTCTTTGTTTTTAAAAATTTACCTTTGATTTCAAGTTTAATTTCTTTGGTGTTCGAAGGGAAAATTTTGATCAACAAGATCCAGGCAATGGCCAATAAGACTATTACGAAAGGAACGCCAAAAGACATCCATTGCCCGAACCCCACCATATTATCTCCAGTCAAATATTTTAAAGCTAAAGCATTTGGAGGGGTGCCAATTGGTGTACCGAGTCCTCCGATGTTGGCTGCTATAGGTATGCATAATGCCATTGCTGTTTTCCCAGGATCATTTTGGCCATAGTAAATGAGCACTGGCGCTATGATTGAAAGCATCATTGCCGTGGTAGCGGTGTTGCTCATAAACATGGAGAATACCGCTGTAATACTCATCAAACCTAAAATGATCATTGAAGGTTTGGTACCAAAAGGTTTTAACAATACACGGGCTAAATTTTGATCAAGTCGATATTTCGTTGAAGCCATTGCCAAAAAGAACCCTCCTAGAAATAACAAAATAATAGGTGAGGCAAAGGTGCCCATGATGGATTTATAATTCAATAATTGCCCAAATCCTTCATTGGCTTTATCTGCAATTAGAATGTTGAGTCCTTTGTCAGAGACCATAATCAATTCTAAAACAATAATAAGCACGGAAGTGGCATATATAGGTATGGGTTCAAAAATCCAGAAAAGTGCAGCTAGTAGAAACAAGGAAATGACTCTTTGCTCTACCACTGTTACGTTATCGATAGGGAAATAGCTTGCAGGTATTACCAGTACAATAGCAGGTAATAAAAGACATAAAATGATTTTGAGATTGTTATTTTTCAATGTTTTACCCGCTAGGGTGATAAGAATTATGAGACAAAATTAGATCGGTAGACAAATGTAGGTTATTGTAGAAATCATGTTTTTGTATGACGTTGATCATTACTTAATACCATGTGATTTAGTCATTTTGAAGTATAAAATTTTTTGCAATTAATCGAATAAAATTATGGAATCAATAATGGAATTAAAAGAAACAGGACTTGAGGCTTACGGAATTAAAGATGCTATCGTAAACTGGAACCTTTCTCCTGAAGAACTCCAAAAAATCACCGTAGAAAAAGGAATGGGTGTTGAAACCAGCAATGGTACCCTTGCAATTAACACAGGAAAGTTTACGGGTCGATCACCACAAGATAGATTTCTAGTAAAGGATGACTACACAAAAGATAGAGTATGGTGGGGCAAAATTAACAAGCCAGTCTCTCCAGAGAACTTTGATAGACTGCAGGAAGAAATTGTAAAGTACCTATCAGAAAAAGAAATTTATGCACGAGACGGGTACGTTTGTGCAGATCCAAAATATAAATTGAACGTTCGGACGGTTACGCAATATCCATGGTCAAACTTCTTCATTAATAGCATGTTTTTACGGCCAACGGAAGCTGAAAAAGAGAATTTTGAGGAAGACTGGTTGGTGCTTTGCGCACCTGGCTATGAATGTCCTGATCCAGAAGGTTTTGGTATCAGACAAGCCAATTTCTCTATTTTGAACTTCACTAAAAAAGTAGCCCTTGTTGGTGGCTCTGCGTATACAGGCGAAATGAAAAAAGGTATTTTCTCTGCCTTAAATATGATCTTACCTACAGACAAAGATGTATTACCTATGCACTGTTCAGCTAACGTAGGTGAAGATGGAGATACAGCAATTTTCTTCGGTCTGTCCGGAACGGGAAAAACTACTCTCTCCGCAGATCCAGATCGTAAACTCATAGGGGATGATGAGCACGGATGGACCAAGGAAAATAGGATCTTCAATTTTGAGGGCGGTTGTTATGCTAAAGTCATTGACCTGACAGAAGAAAAAGAGCCAGATATCTTTAGAGCTATTAAGCCAGGAGCCTTGTTGGAAAATGTTATCATTAATGATAAAGGAGAAGTTGATTACGAAGATAGTAGCATCACACAGAATACCAGGGTGAGTTATCCAATTGAAAACATTGATAATATTCAAGTTCCATCATATGGAGATAATCCAAAGAACATATTCTTCTTGACTTGTGATGCTTTTGGCGTACTTCCTCCAGTATCTAAACTTACACCTGGACAAGCGGCATACCACTTTATTTCTGGCTATACCGCTAAGGTAGCTGGTACAGAGGCAGGTGTTACTGAGCCTGTTCCTTCATTCTCTGCTTGTTTTGGCGCCCCATTTATGCCACTACACCCAACTGTGTATGCTGAAATGTTAAGCAAAAAAATGACAGAGGCTGGCGTGAATGTTTGGTTGCTAAATACTGGCTGGTCTGGTGGTCCTTATGGTGTAGGATCTAGAATTAAATTGAAGTACACCAGAACGATGATCACTGAGATTCTAGAAGGAAAACTTGATGATGTTGATTTCGAAGAGCATCCAATCTTCGGATTGCACATGCCTAAGTATATCCATGGCGTGCCTACTGAGATTCTTGATCCAATGAATACTTGGTTGCAAAAAGGTGCTTACATTCAAAAAGCAATTAACCTGGCTCACAGTTTCCACTTAAATTTTGAGAAATTCGAAAGTCAAGCCTCTGAGGAAATCATGAATGGTGGTCCATTAATTGATGAACACCATCACCTAGATGAGCATGTTTAAGAAAAGTGCTATTTGATTGGTTGCCAGCGCCTCGTTCGCCTGCTTTCCTTGGACGGGGCGTTTTGTAGCAACTAAATAAAAAATCCTGCCGCATTATTTGAGACAGGATTTTTTATGCTTAATTAATATCTATACTATCACACAGTCTTAACATTGACTGCATTCAATCCTTTTTTTCCTTCTTGTAATTCAAATTCAACTGAATCACCTTCTCTTACTTCATTAACTAAACCCGATACATGTACGAAATACTCTTTTTTTGATTCTTCATCAATTACAAATCCGTACCCTTTTGCTTCGTTGAAGAATTTTACTGTTCCTTTATTCATTGTATTAATATTTAAGAAATGTAAGATAATATTTTTCATCGCACTTGCATATTTTGCCATGAAATATTTGATCTAATTGACCTTGAATTGTATACTAACCTTACTTAAGAAGTAAAATGTATTGGTTTTTTCTTTTAGAAGATGGTATGAATGGAACTAGAAGAGGTGATTCGAGTAAATACCTGTTATGCAGGATCAAGGCTAAATCCGATTTTAGTGCCTTTGTTTAAAGTACTTTCGATAGTCAATTTAGTGCGATGAGTTTTAATCATCGCATGGCATATTTTTAGTCCCAGTCCAATTCCTTTTTCATTTTTAGTTCCTAACCCTGATTCGAATGAAGTTTTCCAATTCTTAACTTGCTCTTCTGACATACCGATGCCTTCATCAATAACTAGTATGGTGACTTTTCCTGATTCTTTTTTGCTTTCAAGTGTTATACTAGCGCCACTTGGGGTAAATTTAATGGCATTGCTAATTAGATTTCTTAGAATTGATTTGAGCATGTCCGGTTGGCAGTACACTAGTTTTTCTTCAATGTTTAGCTTAAGCTGAATTTCTTTATCCGTGAATTGATCATTAAAAAGGAACCACAACTCATTAATAGTCTCAGCAATATCAGTTTTCGACAATTTCAGATCTACAACTTCATTTTGACTTTTAATCCAAACAAGAATATCGTTGATCAAAAATCCAACCATACCCACTTGCTTTTCAATTTTTTGAAATATATTTTGAGATTCTTCTTCATTCAGATCACCTACTTTCGCTAGATGAAGGGCAGATTGCAAGTTGGCAATAGGTGTTCGAACGTCATGTGCTAACACGGCTATTAAGTCCTTACGAAGTTCACTCAGCGCGTTGATTCTTAGATAGCTTTCTTTTAGTTTTCCATCTTCCTCTTGCATTACTTCAGATTTATGAAAATTCATTCTCTGATGGTATTCTATTCTGTAATTGACAGATACAACTCCTGTAATAGCCATGATATAAATGAAAATAATGTTTATTCTTTCCACTGTACCATAATCAAAGAGGACATAGATATAAACGCATATAGCTGTGATAACAAGCGGGGTTAAATACAGGGCGTGTTTATATAAAATTCCAGAGTAAGTATATGCACCAAACAGCGCAATGATCATCACGGATTTGATGCTCAACCCATCGTTTCCATTTAATACAAGAAGAAGAAGTTGGCTAAAAATCGTGAAAAGACAGATCGATAAAGTGTGAATGAAATGAAATTTCGGTTTTGGGCGCTTTGTTTGTAGCAAAACCATGGAAATGACATAGAAAGGTAGTACTACAAAAAGTTGTACCTGTACGGAGATTTCTTCTCTTGTAGAATAAAAGAATAGATCCCTAAAAGCATACATAATGTTAAAAGAGAGTACCAATATTAAAAAATATTTAATGAAAGTCGAGTCTTCATTAATCAGATGTTTTCTAAACCTCATTTCCAATTCACGATCGTGGAAATTAAGATTGATACTATTGACAAAGGATTTTAACATAGAGTGTATGGTACAGCAAGAAATATAACACTTAATTATGGGTCTAAGAAGTAAATGAAGAATTCAAAGCCTTGTTTTTACAGAATGATTGCAAATAACGGCTTATCAAGTGCCCTTACTTGGAAATAACGTGATTTCTTGTGAATGTTCTTGATGTAGTTTGATTTCCCAATAATGAGTGTGAAAACTGCGATATCCCATATTCACATCTTCATTTTGTCATGTTCTGTGATGAGAATCCTAAGTCGAACTGACATCCGTCATGAATTCACTTTTTCAGCGTATTTAGATTTACTCAAAATTAAAATTCTAAGTATGAGCATTCAAACAAAACTAATAACACTGATCACAATAGCCGTGGTAGCCTTATCCTGTAGCAGCGATAAAAGCAGCTCTGATAAATTAAGGGAAAAATATAACGTCAAAAAAGAGCCGACTTCTTTGGCTGAAGCAGAAGCGAATTGGAAAGACTACAAAGGGGTAGGGCCAATAACATCTATTACCATTCCAGTTGAAATTGACGCTGAATTGGCTGCAACAGGTCAAGAAATATTTGAAGCCAAATGCACAGCTTGTCATAAAACAGAAAAACGATTTATAGGACCTTCACCTAAAGGAATTATGGAAAGGCGTAACCCAGAATGGGTTATGAATATGATATTGAACCCAGATGAAATGGTTCAGAAGGATCTTCTTGCAAAGCAATTACTAATAGAATTTAATGGCTCACCGATGGCTAATCAAAACTTGAAAGAGGAAGAAGCCAGAGCTGTATTGGAATATTTCAGAACATTATAAACTTATCAGACTATGAAAAACCATGTATTCAAAACCATATTGACACTCTTTTGCGCAGGAGTGATGATTTCGTGCGGTAATAGCACGGAACAAAGTAGCAGCACGTCTGCTGCAGCACCCGAAAGTCATCCAATGGGACAAGCTTCGGTTGTAGATGATGTATCAAACCCAAATATTCTGCAAGTAGCAATTGGATCAGAGGCCCATTCTACATTAGTAGCAGCAGTCCAAGCTGCAGGGATTGAGCATGTCTTAGTTAATGCGGGTCCTTTGACCGTATTTGCTCCGATCAATGACGCGTTTGCCGCATTGCCAGAAGGAACAGTTGAGACTTTATTGTTACCTGAAAACAAAGGTGATTTGACGACTATTCTTACACGGCACGCTGCACCTGGTTCATTCAATATTGAAGCTTTGAAAAAGGAAGCACGAAAAGGACGTAAAATTTATACCGCTACAGGTGACTATTTAGAAGTCAAAGTAAATGGAGAGGATGTGTTTGTAGCAGGTGCCAAAGTAATTGGGACTATTCAGACGAGCAATGGCGTCATTAATGTTGTAGATAAAGTCATTCTACTTTAACCAAAATTGAAAAACTTAAATACTAAATAAAATGAATAATTATTTTAAAAATATCATGGGTCTAATGGTGATACTATCACTGGTTGTGACCTCTTCATGCATTCAAAATGGAGGCAAGGATGGAGCTTTAAGTGGAAATCTTGCAGAACGTTCTTTTGTTGCACCCGGTGAACATGATGAGTTCTATGGATTTATTTCAGGAGGGTTTAGTGGTCAGTTATCGGTCATAGGAATTCCATCAGGAAGAGTTTTTAAAAACATTCCTGTTTTTTCCGTAGATGCTGAAAAAGCTTATGGATTCAATGAAGAAACTAAAGCCATGCTGAATACTTCATTTGGTTTCATTCCATGGGGAGACTCTCATCATCCGGATATTTCACAGACCAATGGTGTATTAGATGGTCGTTGGGTATTTATCAATGAAAATAATACACCTCGTATCGCGAAAGTTGATCTTACGACATTTGAGACAACAGAGATTATTGAGATTCCGAACTCTGCTGGAAATCATTCTTCTTCATATGTTACGGACAACACAGAGTACGTTATCGCTGGTACTCGTTTTGCTGTGCCTGTACCTCAAAGAGATATGCCGATCGATGAATACAAAGGTAATTTCAAAGGTATGTTATCATTCTTGAAAGTAGATCCAGAGGATGGGGAAATGAATATTGAATTCCAGATCAGTATGCCAGGATTTGATTATGATAAGGCACACCCTGGAAGAGGTAAATCACATGGTTGGTTCTTCTATACCACTTATAATACTGAAGAAGCAAATAGTCTTTTGGAAGTTAATGCTTCTCAAAACGATAAGGATTTCGTTGCAGCAGTCAATTGGAAAAAAGCAGAAGAGTACATCGCGGCAGGCAATTTTGAAACCATGAAGACTAACTATGCGCATAATGTATATGATGAATCTACTCAAATGGCTACAACTACGTGGGAAAAAGAGGTTAGGATTCTGGATCCAGCCAAATGTCCCGGATTAGTCTATTTCATGCCTATGCCGAAATCACCTCACGGATGTGACGTTGATCCAAGTGGAGAATATATAGTGGGTAGTGGTAAACTGTCTGCAAATGTTACCGTGCATTCATTTACTAAAATGATCGATGCCATTGACAATAAGAGGTTTTCTGGAGATGCTTATGGCATTCCAATATTGAACTTTGAAGATGTATTAGCAGGTACAGTTGTACAGCCAGGTTTAGGACCATTACATACAGAATTTGATAATGAAGGAAATGCTTATACTACATTCTTTATTTCATCAGAAGTGGTAAAATGGAAATTAGGCACTTGGGAAGTAATTGATAGAAAACCAACTTATTATTCTGTTGGTCATTTAATGATCCCTGGAGGAAATTCTCAGCAGCCTTTCGGTAAATACCTTGTTGCGATGAACAAGATTACTAAAGATCGCTATTTGCCTACGGGTCCTGAGGTTACACAATCTGCCCAACTTTATGATATTTCCGGGGAAAAAATGGAGTTGCTTTTGGACTTTCCAACTTTGGGAGAACCTCATTATGCAGCGGGAATACCAGCAGATCTCATCAAGCCTAACTCAAGAAAGATTTTCAAATTGGAAGAAAACAATCATCCATATGTCACGAAATCTGAAAAAGATGCCAAGGTCGTAAGAGATGGAAATACCGTACATGTTTACATGACTATGATTAGGAGTCATTTTGCTCCAGATAATATTGAAGGAATTAAAGAAGGCGATAAAGTTATTTTTCATGTCACTAACTTGGAACAAGACTATGATGTCCCACACGGCGTGAGCATGATTGGGGCTAATACATCAGAGCTATTAATTATGCCGGGTCAGACTGAAAGTTTCGTTTGGGAACCAAAAGGACAAGGTGTATGGCCATTTTATTGCACGGATTTTTGTTCAGCATTGCATCAAGAGATGCAGGGATATGTTAGAGTCTCACCTAAAAATTCTGACATCAAGCTTAGTTGGACACTTGACGGTGATCCCCTCCAATAGAAATTAGTTTAAATTAATTACTGTGGTGTGAGCCGTACCTCTCACACCACATTTTTCACCTTGAATTTCAAAACAATGAAAAAATCCAAAATGATCATGATATTCGGAGCATTTTTGCTCGGACTATTATTTTTTCTCCCACTTTGGAATATCACACTAGAGGCACCACAATATCCTGACCCTATTGGTTTTGATATCTACATCAATAAATTTTCAGACCATGGTGAAAATGATATTAAGAATATAAACATAATGAATCATTATGTCGGTATGAAGGACATACCTGAGCACATACCTGAGTTTGATATATTTCCAAAAGTTGTTGGAGGTATGTTGATACTAGGTGTGATTATTGGTTTGATCGGTAAAAAGAATTTGTATTTGGTGTGGTTTGTATTAATGATAGGATTAGGAATTGCTGGCATGTATGATTTTTATATGTGGGAGTATGATTATGGCCATGATCTTAAAGAAAATGCAGCCATTAAATTCTTAGATTCAGAGGGCAAGCCTATGGCGTATCAGCCGCCTTTGATTGGTTCTAAAATGATACTGAACTTTAATGCCATTTCCTTACCAATGACCGGAGCGTATTTTCTTTTTCTGAGTATGGCATTATCTGTAGTTGCGTTCTTTGTTGAGAAAAAAGAAGAGTTAATGTCGTCATGAAAATTAATGCTACAATGGGATTCGCTTTTCCTTTAGTCACTAAATACAGATTAGCGAAAATATTTTTGGTTGTTCAAATGCTACCTTTTGTATCATGTAGTATAGAACCAGCAGTCATCAATTATGGATCTGATCAGTGTCACTTTTGTAAAATGACTATTGTGGATCAACAACATGCAGCTCAATTTGTTACCAATAAAGGAAAGGCGCATAAGTTTGATGCCATAGAATGTATGATGAAAGAACTCAAAGTTCGAAATGAATCTGATATTAAATTTATTTTAATTTCAGATTACGAAACGCCAAAGAAATTAGTAGATGCTCAATCTGCCTATTATCTAGTCAGTGAAAAAATCCCAAGCCCAATGGGTGCCTATTTATCGGGATTTGCAAATCAAGAGACAAGAGATTGGATGCAAAAAGAAAATGATGGGTCGGTCTATGATTGGATACAACTAAAAAAAGAATTTTCAAAATAAGATGCTGATATGATTACCCAACTAAAGCACATCATTTTTGCAATGTTGATCGGGATTCCTATAATCGCAAAATCAACAATTTTGGAAGTATGTCAGGCATGCGAAATCAAGAGTATTGAAAAGGCTGTGCAGTACTCCGAATCATATGATACGCTCATGTTAGCCCCAGAGGATTTTGTTGTATCTAATCTTGAAATTAAACACCCTCTAGTAATAGTAGGGGATAAAGGGACAATATTGGACGGCAATGAGGAAGGGTATATTCTTAAGATACTTTCAGATAGTGTTCATATTTCTGGTTTGAATTTAATTAATGCAGGACGCAGTTTTACAAAAGATTTCGCTGCTATCTATGTCTCTCGTTCCAGCGTTTTTTCAATTACCAATTGTGAAATTATTGAACCTTATTTTGGGATATTAATAGAAAAGTCGCACCATGGTTTAATTCGAAACAATCATGTGTATGGCAGTATGGAAATAGAAAGTGATGCGGGTAATGGTATTCACCTTTGGCACTCCTCTCACATCCAGATTCAAGACAACGAATTACATGGTATGCGAGATGGTATTTATTTTGAATTTGTTACGGATAGTCAAATAGAAAGAAATTATAGTTATGACAATATTCGTTACGGACTTCACTTTATGTTCTCAAATGATGACGAATATTATGATAATAGATTTCGAGACAATGGTGCAGGGGTTGCAGTCATGTTTTCTAAAAATATCATAATGAAACGCAATGAATTTGCTTTTAACTGGGGCTCTGCATCATACGGCCTATTGCTAAAAGAGATATATGATGCTGAAGTTGAGTTCAATAAGTTTGAACAAAATACGATCGGAATTTTCTTGGAAGGGTCGACTCGAATTAATTATAAGAATAATAGTTTTATTAGCAACGGGTGGGCCGTAAAAGTCAGTGGCGGTTGTTATAAGAATGTGTTCAATAAAAACGATTTTATTAGTAACTCATTGGATGTGTCTTACAATAGCAAAATGAATGATAATTTGTTTGAAGGGAACTATTGGAGTGAATATAACGGTTACGATTTGGACAAAAATGGAGAAGGGGATGTGCCCTATCGACCTGTAAAATTGTTTTCATATATTGTCAGTACAACACCAGAATCAATTGTTTTACTTCGTAGTTTGTTTATTGATATTTTAAATTTCTCCGAACGAATCTCACCGATCTTTACACCGGATGATTTACAAGACACACTTCCATCTATGCAACCTTGTCAATGATAGAAATAGAAAATTTACATAAAAATTTCGGATCTGTGCCTGTGTTGGATGGTGTAAATATTTGCATCGACAAACCTGGTATTTATGCAGTACTTGGTCCAAATGGATCAGGAAAGACAACTATACTCAAGACTATTTTGGGAATGGTTCTTCCTGATAAGGGTGATATTCTTCTCAACAAGCAATCTGTTGCACGTCAATCTTTTTATCGTCATCATATTGGGTATTTACCGCAGATCGCTCGTTTTCCTGAAAATCTTTCAGTAGAAGAAATTATAAGTATGATCATTGATGTGAGAGGAGAGCCCGCTGAATATGATTTTTTGATAGAACAGTTTGATTTAAAATCCGTGTTAAAACAAAAGCTCGTGAATCTTTCTGGAGGTACGAAGCAAAAAGTTAACATAGTCATGACTTTTATGTTTGACAATCAATTAATCATTCTGGATGAACCAACAGCAGGATTGGATCCAGTATCCATGATTTTCCTTAAAGAATTGATTCAGAAAGAAAAAGAAAAAGGAAAAACGATCTTAATTACAACCCACATAATTCCATTGGTAGAAGAAATTTCCGATGAGATCATATTCTTATTGGAAGGAAAAATATACTTCAAAGGAAGTATTGACAAAATAAAATCACAAACCAAGCAAATGGATTTAGAACATGCCATTGCTCAAATTTTGAGAAGCCATGATTAAAATTTTAAAGTATAGCTTTTATGATTTGATGAGGAGTAGATGGAGTTACGTTTATTTGGCTTTTTACTTATTGCTTGGATTTGTATTGTTGTTTTTAAATAGTAGTCTCTCTAAGGCAATTATTACACTCATGAATATTATTGTTGTTCTAACACCGATGATAGGGACCGTATTTGGTATTATGTATTTCTACAATTCGAGAGAGTTTACTGAACTTTTGTTAGCTCAACCCATGAAAAGGAGTCAGATTTTTATGGGCCAATTTCTTGGTGTTGCTTGTTCGCTCTCACTGAGTTTGGTTTTAGGTCTAGGAATTCCGTTTCTTGCTTATGGCCTTTTTCAATCTTCTGAAATTTGGAACTTTGGTATGTTGCTTGTCATTGGAACGTTTTTGACATTTATATTCGTTGCATTAGCTGCTAATATTGCTTTGCTTAACGACAATCGAATTAAAGGATTTAGTTATGCCATATTACTTTGGTTGTTTTTAGCAGTAATTTACGATGGTTTATTCATGATTTCATTGGTTATATTTAGTCAATACCCTTTGGACGAATTTGCCCTTTTAGCAACCGTTTTTAATCCCATTGATCTGTCAAGAATATTGATTCTGCTGAAGCTTGATATTTCAGCATTATTGGGATATACAGGGGCACTATTTCAAAAGTTTTTTGGATCTGGTGTAGGTGTGATTATCGCATTTTTAACCTTAATTATGTGGACTATTATCCCAGTATTAGGATTAATTAAATGGGCTAAAAGAAAGGATTTTTAAAATTTCATTCATTTAGCGTGATAGTCTGAGTATCTTGGGCTTGAAAATCCAAGCTATTCAATATTGAATTCATAAAATATTCATTTCTTCAAGATTTTCGACTTTTTAAAGTGTATTTCGTTATATTGAATAGTTGTTGATTAAATTATATTATGGCACAAAAAGGAAGACCAATTACCAAGCCTACAAAGTTAAAATCAGGCTTTTATGTTGAATTAAGTAATAAAGGAGCAGGCCGAGTTAAGCTTCGAAAAGATAACATGAGAGAAGTGGAAAGGGTCATGAAGCAGTATGAAGGCGTTAAAGAAGTCGTATTCTTAGGAGAAAAGAAGGACGGCGTTTGGTTAAGCGGCAAGAACAAAGGCAAAAAAGAGGATTAATTTCCGTTTCATTTTAAGCTTTCTGGTTAGAATTATCACTCAATGAATGGAAGAGTGCTGGGAGAAGTCCGCGTACGCCAAGCTTGTATTTATGATTTGCTGAAAAAACCCATTGAGCCGTAACGGTTGACGTTACGACTCATCTGAAAAAAAAACTAAATTGTTGTGTTAGCAATCATCTATGATTTGTTCCTTTGAGAATATTTAATCTCCTTTTATTCAGCAAAAATTTTGAATGTTTGAGTTGTTCCATTGATATGATCAATTAGACCAATGATCAATATTCCGTTCTCAGGTATTCTAATTCTTTCGTTTTTTTGCGTGATGCGTTTCTTTAGTATGGTTTTCCCTAGTAAAGAATGAACTTGAATTTCAAAATCATTAATTGATTCTCTACAACTAATATTTAAGATTCCTTGGCTAGCGTAAACCTGTATATCACTTGAAAAGTCTGAGTTGATATTTGTTACTTGATTATTCTCACCAAATTCAATATTGTCCCAGTAATAGGTAGCACCAGTTCCTTCATTTCCAAAATCAAAGAAAATAGAAAGTTTATCGAAATTAGTAGTTGGGTTAAATGGGTTTGTTCCTTCTGCAACGTGACTAAAATCGAAATTTAAGATTTCCCAAGATTCTGATATAGTAGTTACGACTTCAGTTTCTGCGGTCAGGGTTACATCATTATGATCCTCCACTTTCATTCTGATTTTAGTTCCAACTCTAGGGGAGTACACTTTCATATTGACGAAAGTTTCAGTTTCTGTAAAAGGAATTCGGCTCTTAAATCCTTTATTTGTACCCACAGTGGTACCAGCCCAAGTGGCAGCACCAGAATGTTTGGTGGTGATGCCTACTGTATTGTTAGCATTAATTGGGTCTTCCCCGAGTTCGGTCAATGCATCGCCGAAATCTGTAAGTTCATAAAATACCATTGAGCTTTCAAAGTCTACGGGAAGGTCAATTTGATCAAGGCCTCCTGTGATATCGAACAATATGATATCATCAAAAAGGAATGTGCTGTTTATTGAGCCATCACCCACTGTTCCAAAATCAAACATAAAAACTAAATCGTCATATGTTGATGAGTTGCTTCCAGTAAAATCAAAAGATAGGGTTTCCCATTCATTTGCAACAGAAGTGATCATGTCCCTTTCATCCGCAGCTCCGTTCCCCTCAAGTTTCAATTTTACGGTAATATTTGCTTTTGGTGAAAACACATTCATTGAAAAGGTGTTGTTAACGGAAAAATCAATGGGATCGGTAAGTTTTATTTTGCTACCAGCCCATTGTGCACCTCCATTACGGACTATTTGTGCAACAGAGGAACTTGTGTTTGTTCCAGAAGATTGAGGGTTGTCAATGACGGTAGCTGTTCCTCCATCAAAATCGATAAAATCGTAAGGTCCTGCCTCAAAATCAATAGGTAGAGCAAGTTCTGGTATAATGGTAAATTCTACAGTGTAAGTAGATTTAGTAGAGCCGTCTTCTGAAGTAACTTCTATATTTGTAATTCCAGGCAATTTAGTGGTAGGTGTGATGTCAATTCTTGCATTAACATCAGTTGTGGTAGCGGTGACCGTAGGAATTTCCGTTGTTCCTTCGTCAAGATTCAGCGTATAGTTCAATTCATTTGAAGAGAATCCATTAACCGAAATTCCATCCACTTTTAAGTCACTCAATGTTGCATCGGTTCCTTCTTGAATAGTGAGGTCATAAAAATAGATGTTATCAAGATAGATGGTTGAACCTTCAGTCCCATCAAACTTCAATTGATGAATGTCAGTCAAAGACAAACCCTGACTAGTAAAATCGGTCAGAGGGATATCAATGCTTTTCCATTGAGTTGAGACAATGTCGAGCGCTACACTTTTTTCACCTGAAGAAATACTTATAAGGAAAATATTAACTGTTGTCGCATTTGATGTCCATAAATCTATGTGAATATAGTCTTTTGAAGATAGATCTTGCGTGCTACCAAGCTGCGTGCCTTGAAAATTAAAATTATCGTATTTCAATGTCGCGTTACTTTCGATAATTTCTGTGGTTTGTATTGTAGATTGGCCCCAATCAGGATTGAAATTAGTGCTTGCAATATCAGAATATGCATCACTAAAAATAGAGATTACATCTGCAGCTGCAACTGTTGGGGTAGGTGCTGCAATAGTAGGAGAAGATCCTCCATCATCACTTTTTGCCGAAAAACTTATATTGTCAAAATAGATGGTGTTGTTTTGTGCCCGTCCTGCAAAATCTGGAAAAATGACGATTTGATCTATGTTAATGGATTCAACAGTCCCGATTTGTGAAGAGAAATCAAAAGTTAATTCTTCCCATTCGTTGACAACTGTATTAGATACTTTTATTTCACCTTGTGCTCCTCCATTATTGATGGTGAATTTAATCCCAACATCACTGATCACCGTTTTCAAAACCATGATTTTCACAGTGCTATTTGTTTCACTTAGGGTCATAGGCCCAAAGTCTCCATGTGCAGATTCTACACCCGCCCATTGTGCACCAGTAGCTTTTGCTGTGAATTTTGCAGTAGTGCTTGATGTATTTACTCCAGTTGTGTTTGGATTTGTTACTAATTCCAATGCTGGGTTGTCATCATTTTCAAAAGTATTCCAACTCCAGTCATTTCCGTCTTCTCCAGGTTCGAATGTTATTGTAGAAATTTGAGCATTTGAGAATTTTATTGATACGATTAACATCAACAACAAAATTGTAAAATTCTTCATAATGGTGTTTTTTGTTTGAATTAATATTTTTGTATGACGTATGCTATTTACGAATTGATAAAACTATGAGAACCCCTTTTTAAAAAGGGATTTATCAATACATCATTAATACCTAAAAATTGAAAATTGATACAACATTAATACTTCATAGATATCATATAATTCAGAATATCAGTTGGTTATGTGAAATCAGTTTGTTTTGATGTTCTGATTTAAGGTCAGCAATACGGGTTATTAATGAAGCTTTTTTGTTTTTTTTACTTTTCGAATTCTCATATAGAATTGAATAATTTTCGATGGAAATATTTAAGGCAGGACGATATCATGACATGATAAATGCCTATTTTTTCAAGTGAAAATTTCAGCTATTTAGAACTATTAATTGAAAATATTTTGATTAGGGATACAGCTTTTTGAAGCGTTGATTTGTACGAAAAATAGTTGTAATTACGTCGATAGACTAAGGGGTATTTGAAATAAGGATTTAAAAATGAGATGAGTTTTTGTAGTATTGAGAAAACTTATCTGTGCAGTTTTGATGTAGTAGGAAAGAAGCGAATGTGAAATGGAATTAATAAGTTGGCATTAGTTAAATATTTATTTCAAAAGAAAACAATATCATTTATGAGATTACATGATAATTCAATTTTCACGAATGTTCTTGTACTAATGACTACTCCATTTATTGCAACTTTTTTTATTATAGTCATCGGTCAGAAAATGCTATCAACCTTGTTCTCTGGTTCGAAAAGAAGTAGTATTAAATAGTTTAAGCATAATCAAGGTTTAGTACACTTATTATTTAGTGAAAATCAAATCAACTTTAGTCCCATGATTTGGTTGACTTTCTATTTCCATTTGCGCATTATTTAGGCTCAATAGATCCTTACAAAAAGTCAAGCCAAGACCAGATCCTTTTTCGCCATCCGTGCCTATTGTAGAATCTGAAAATGATTTCCCGTTGATTACGGCATTTATGTGGTCTTCTTTCATACCAATTCCAGAATCTAAAAATGTGAGAACTGAGTGATTCTTATGGTTCAATAAGGATATGCTAACTCTGCCATTTTTCGGTGTGAATTTCAATGAATTGTGAATCAAATTTCTGCAAACCAAAGAAAGATTATCCTCATCTACGAATATTGTAGCTTTTGGGTCAATACTGTTTTCAATTTGTATTGATTTTTTCTCCGTCTGTTGTTGGTACAATTTTATACACTCCTCTACCAATGCTGCCACATTTACATTTTTTGGATTTACGGTGAAGTTTTCTAATTGAGTTTGAACCCAACTGAAAATATTTTCCATGGTGAATGAAACCGTATTTACTTGGTTTTTGATTTGAGATGTGAACATTTTAAACTCATCTTGATTGAGGTTTTTTGGTAAGTCTAAAAGGGATTTTAAATTATAAATGGGAGACCGCAGGTCATGAGAAACGATTCCAATTAATCGATTCTTTACAGCGTTTGATTCCTTGAGCATTTTCTCAACGTTTGCTAGTTTAGTCACATCTGTGGCATAAACCAGAATCTCATTAACTTCTTTCTTATGATTAAAGAGAGGTACATATTTCCCATAAACATGGGCCATTTCTCCATTAGGTAAAGGTATTTCCTTATTAAATTTGATTGATTTTCCGAGAATAGAGTTTTCAATTGGATATTTACTCAATTCGGCTAATTCAGGATTCATGGCCTCATCATATTTTTTTCCTAACAACGTCTCTTTGGTTTCGTTAGGGAAAGCTCTCAAATACCACGAATTGAATAACTTGTACCGTCCCTCTAAATCAAACATTGCTAAATAAATGGGTACATTGTCGAAAAGACTTTGTAGTTGCAATCGATTCGCTTCAATGGCATCACGTTGCTGCACAATTTGCTTTTGTTGTCTATTTAATTGATCGGTTGATATTTCTAATTCTGACATATGCTCAACCAAATCTTTACGGAAAAGAGAGGTGAAAAAGTAGATGCATACAAATGAGGCAGCCATATTCCCTAAAGAGAAAAGAAAATTCAGACTAAATGCTTCATTTGAAATACTGATTCTAGAGGCCTTCATAATCAATGCTGAAATGACCGTAACAGCAAAGAGAATATTTTTTCTTCTGTCGTCATATAGGACTATGATCAATGTAGAAAAACCGATGAGAAATATTTCATTATCTCTTCCTGAGAAATTGAAGACTGAATAGTACCCCGTAATATTTACGTACAACAATACAGTTAAAACAAAAAAGACTCGAGCAAATTTGGCTTTTCCAATGTGATTAAATAGCAAAGAAGGGAAAATGAGTAATGGTAAACCCATTGCTATCATAAAAGCCTGGGTATAAGTACCAAATGCAAGGTTCAAAAGGACAAAAAAGCTTATTACAACAATGCCTATTAGGCAAAACTGATTCAGTAATCGTATACGTCTACGCTCAATTAAATCTGGTTCATTGGTCAGACCCAGATCGCTAATCCTTTGAATAAATCTCATCACCTGCTGCAACAATGGCATGAAGTTAACTAATATCAGTTAGAATAATTGAACAGGTGAATTGTAATGATACGAATAATTCAATGGGAGATCATACTTAAAGCTTCTTTTTTGATATAGAAATCTAGTTATCGGATGGTTAAATAGACAAAATTTAGGTTATTGTAGATATAAAAAAGTTGGAATACATTCTTTAAAATCAATACTTCAATTAGGAAAATACTTCGAGGGTTGCTATAATTGCAATACTACAAATAGGTAAATACCATGGGAAAATACAAGTTAGGAGAATTTGAAGAAGTGGTCATGTTAACAGTTGGGGTTTTATATGGAAACGCCTATGGCGTATCTATTAAGAAGGATATTGAAGAACGACTCACAAGAAAAGTTAGTGTAGGAGCTTTGCAATCTGCATTGAAGAGGTTAGAAGACAAAGGCTATCTTTCATCTAAGGATGGAGAATCAACAAGTGAAAGAGGAGGAAGGCCAAAGCGATTTTTCTCTATTACAGCGAGTGGTAAGAAGGTCATGGAGCAAGCTCGTGAAACCCGAGAACAGTTATGGAAGGCTATTCCAAAAGTGGCATTAGATCTGAAAATCGTTTAATGAATAAACCACCAAAGTTCATATTGTCCTTTTTTCGTTGGTTTTGTCATCCAGATTTGTTGCCATCCATTGAAGGAGATTTGATGGAGCTCTTTAATGAAAATGTAGCTCAAGGAGGAATCAGAATGGCTAAATGGCTATTTATCTGGGATGTTATGAAGTTATTCAGACCTTCGATAATAAGACCATCAAAAAGAGTTTATGGAATAAGTGAAATTGGAATGATAAAGAATTTTATTAAAGTAGGCATAAGAAGCATAATCAAAAACAGATTCTATTCTGCGCTAAATACAATAGGACTGGCAATTGGTTTTTCGGCTTGTTTATTAATATTAGGATACGTGCAGTTTGAATATTCTTATGAGTCTCATATCAGAAATGAGGAGAATGTTTATCGTCTCCATCAATTCAATTATTATCAAGGCAATATTGTTTCCGAAACAGCGAATAGCCCGACAAGAGCTGCTCAAGTATTACCAACGGATATTTCAGGTGTAAAGGCTGCAACGAGGGCGTACCAAGAACCCTGTCTAATTAGATATAAAGATGAAGGTTTGGTCAATCAAAATGTATACTGGGTTGACCAAAGTTTCTTTAATGTTTTCGATGGCATATTACTCAAAGGAAATGCCACCACTGTTTTAGATGGCCCTTTGAAAATGGTTATTACAGAATCAAAGGCATTTGCACTTTTTGGTAATGAAGACCCAATAGGTAAGGAAATTAAAGTTAATGAGGGCATGCCGTTTGTTGTTTCTGGAGTTGTCAAGGATCCCCCTCCAAACACTCACTTCAAATACGAGTATCTGGCATCATTATCTACATTTGTTTACTATCAATGGATCAACGAAATCGGAAGTTGGAATAACAGCTGGATCTACACTTATGTCTGCCTTGAAGAGGAAAAGAAGGTTGAGGATATTGAATTTGATATAAACCAGCTAGTCCAATCTAGAATCGGGGATTTAATTCAACAAGAGCAAAACTTTGAACTTAGACTCCAATCCATTTCAGACATTCATCTAAAATCCCATTTCAATGATGAGATGGAGGCCAATGGTGATATAAAATATATTTATATCGTACTTGGCATAGGTCTAGCAATCCTATTGATTGTATGGATTAATTTTGTCAATCTCTCCACTTCACTTTCTTTAAAAAGAATAAAGGAAACAGGTGTTAGAAAAACATTTGGTGCAACGAGATTTCAGTTGGTCTTTCAGCACCTAACCGAATCAACTTTGCTGAATACATTTGCTTTGTTATTGGCAATTTTAATAGTGAGCATCAGTGTTCCTTTCTTTCAATCCTACTTTCAAGTTCAACTTGATTTACATGTTCTGCAAAACACCGATTTCTGGTTTGGAGCACTACTAATTTACTGCATAGGTGTTTTGCTGGCAGCATTTTACCCGGCCGTAATTGTTTCTTCATTCAATCCAATTACAGCGCTTAGGGGAACAATAGTTAAAGGTAAAAAATCAGGAGCCCTTGTAAGAAATACGTTGCTCACGTTTCAATTTGTAGCAGCAATATTTCTTACTATTAGTGCCTTAGTGGTTTATCTTCAGGTAGATTTTATGAGATCTCATGATCTCGGAATCAACGTTGATCAAACGCTGGTTATTAGAAGCCCAACAACCTACAATTCAGCATGGAATGATACATTGAAAATAAATAAAAAAGCGATTAAGTATGATGCTTTTCGTCAAGAATTGAATACCTATCCTTTTGTTAAAAAAGTAGCTTCATGTAGAAATATTCCAGGAGAAAAGTCCAAAAGGGTATGGAATTCAATTACAAACGTCAGTAACGGAGAAGAACTTTTTCATAAGTTTGATTTTCGTCCGATAGATGAGAATTTTTTTAAAGTGTACCAAGCTGAAATATTGGCTGGACGGAATTTTGATAAACATCTTACTACTAGGAAAGATGAAATAATCATTAATGAAAAGACACAAAATCTATTGGGTTTTACTTCTCCAGAAGTAGCTATTGGCAAGTCTATTAAACATCAACAGCATTCCAGAAGGATAATAGGTGTAGTAAAAGATTTTCATTTAAAAGGACTTTCCAATCCAATTTCCCCAGCCATTTTTATTAATTCTCATCCCAGTGAATTTGGTTATTATCTCGTCAAGTTAGATTCGAAAGAATTAAGTACGGCAGTTTCGGAAATAGAAAACATTTGGTTTAAATTTTATCCAGAAGATCCCTTTTACAGTTTTTTCTCAGATAGTTTTTTCAATGACCAGTATGAGAAGGATGTCCAGTTTGGTAAGATTTTTACTTTTTTCACAATTCTATCTATTTTCATAGCTAACCTTGGGTTAATAGCTTTGGCATCCTTGGCGGTATCAGAGCGACTCAAAGAAATAGGTATTCGGAAGTTGCTGGGGGCAAATATGAGTCATATTATGGGCCTGATGTCTTTGAGTCTAGTCAAACTAGTCGCTATTTCTACAGCATTTGCTGTGCCTATTGCATGGTACTTCCTTAATGGATGGTTAAATCTGTTTGCTTACCATATTGATATTCCTATATCTGTTTTAGTATTTAGTAGTTTAATAATTCTGGGATTTGCATTGTTTAATGTTAGTTACTACGTGTTAAAAGTAGCGAGAACAAATCCAGTTTTGATCCTTAAAGATGAATAACCCACCGAAGTTCATATTGTCCTTTTTTCGTTGGTTCTGTCATCCAGATTTGTTGCCGTCTATTGAAGGAGATTTGATGGAACTATTTAATGAAAATCTAGTACAAGGAGGAATCAGAAAGGCTAAATGGCTATTTGTGTGGGATGTTTTGAAGTTATTGAGACCTTCGATAATAAGACCTTCTGAAGGAGCATACCGGATGAATAATTACGGCATGATTAAAAATTATTTGAAGGTTATCATTCGAAACCTGCGTAGGAAGAAACTATTTGCTGGAATCAATATTATGGGCATGTCTTTAGCCATCGCAGTTTCTCTGGCCATTTATAGTTATACATATAATGAATTGAGTTTTGATCAATTTCATAGCAAGTCAGAACGAATAGTAAGATTTAACTATCGATTTCAGAATAGTACCGGATATGATACGCACTGGGCGAGAGTAGATGGTTCATGGGCGAATGATTTACCAAACAAATTCTCGCAGATAGAAAAGATGATTCGTTTTCAATCATTTCGACCTAGAGATATAATTGTGGGCGAGAATAAATTTAAAGAGGAACAAGCATTTGCTGTTGACCAAGAGGTTTTTGATGTATTTGATTTTGAATTTTTGGATGGTAACCCAAAATATGCTTTGAATGATCCGTTTTCTGTTGTTTTGACCAATTCTACTGCCCATAAATATTTTGGTGCTGAGAACCCAATAGGGAAAGAAGTTTTCATCAAAAATGAAGAAGGGATAAAGGAAGCATATAGAGTAACGGCGCTGATTGCCGATCTTCCATCAAACACACATTTACCAATAACATTGCTCAGTAGTATTAACAAAAAAGAAGATAGAAAGGGTTGGGCATTTATATACATGCTTTTAAAAGAAGGAGTTGATGTTAAGCTTTTTGAAGAAGACTTAAATCGAGTTCAGCAAGAAAATCACCCGGATCAAAATGGAAATAAGTTTACACTTCATTTACAGCCTATAGAAGACATTCATTTGCATTCACACTTGAGTCGGGAAATAGTTGAAAATGGGAGTTATCAATCCGTAATGACCTTTATTGGTGTTGCCATACTTCTTTTGATTCTAGCAGCAGCTAATTTCGCCAACCTAAATACAGTTCAATCTTTGGATAGATCTAAGGAAGCAGGTATTCGCAAAGTGATGGGAGCTACCGCTTCAAATTTAGGATTGTATTTCCTTTTGGAAGCATTTGTCTTGACAATGCTTAGTTTAATGATAGGGGTATCTTTATTTAGTATTGCATTTCCTTTTATTGAAGCTTTTATCGGTCAGGAGCTTCATATAGACATTTGGCTTTTAGTACAATTGTTGATTGCACTGCTTGTTGCAATAACCCTATTATCTGGATTGTATCCAGCAAAGTATTTAGCTAATTATCACCTTGTTAGAGCTTTAAAAGGTGAAGCTGATTTTAAATCACAAGGAGGAACCATTAGACAGATGCTGGTTGGAATACAATTTGTCATCGCCATAGGTTTGATTTCATCTACACTTATTATCAGCAAACAATTCAATTTCATACAGAATCACGATCTGGGGTATAGTCAAGAACAAGTAATGGTTATATCAGAAAATCCTTTTGAGGTCATTCAATCATATCAGTTATTGAAAAAAAAGATTAAAGAAGTGAGTGGTGTAAAGGACGTTGCTGGGCTAATGGAATTGCCAACCGTAGCAATTAAAGACATGGGGCAATTAGGCGTCAAAGATGAACCTGAGAAAATTCTCTCAACCGATATCCAGGCTTTTGATGTCAATACAATCGATTTGTTAGAAATAGAATTGATTGCGGGTGAAAATTTTAAAGAAAATGCAATAAAAAATAAGCCGTTAGTGAAACTGAAAGAGCTAAATGAAATACGAGATTTTTTAGTAGATAGACCGCAGTCTTATATTATAAACGAAAGTGCTATGACCGAGTTAGGGTGGAGAGATACCCGTGAGGTAATAGGCAAAAGTATTAATTGGTCTCAGGGCAACATGGTTTATGAGTATGGTCCAATTATAGGAGTTGTGAGAGATTTTCACCAGGAAAGCTTGAAAACTCAAATAGATCCTTTGATAATTATGAACGAACCGCATTGGTTTAGGCACATTCTAATCCGTACTACGGGTGAAAACCATTTTGATACTAGGCATGAGATTGAAACACTTTGGAATGAATTATTCTCCGATGTACCCTTGAATATTGTTTACCTGGACAAAGAGTTTGAGAAAATGTACGATACGGAAAACAAACAGATTCAATTGATGAAGGGATTTACATTGGTCGCTTTATTTATAGCCTTTTTAGGGCTTTTTGGGATGATTTCTTTTGCACTTAAAACGCGCACAAAAGAAATAGCGATTCGAAAAGTTTTGGGATCCAGCTTGCAAGAATTAGGCTTATTGTTTGGAAAAGAATATTTGATGTTAGCAATCATAAGTTCAATTGTGGCGGTGCCTATCATTTGGTATCTTTTAAACAGTTGGTTAAATGGATATGCCTATCACATCGAAATGGGTAGTTCAAGTTTTGTGATTGCCTTGCTAATACTTGTCTTTATTTTGTTCACGACATTGATTTTTCATTTGGTTACAAAGGCTACTCAAAACCCTGTTGAAAGCTTAAGAGATGAATAAAACCGACAATAGTATCATTCTTTAGGAAAAATCAAAGATTAAAAATTGCTTCTTATTAAGAAGGCTTGAATTTATAAGTATATAAAATACATTTAGGATTTTAATAAATATTAATTACATTTGAGACTTTAATAATTTAATATGGGAAATTTAAGTCTTGGAGAATTTGAAGAGGTAGTACTGTTGACGGTAGCTGTACTGTACAAAAATGCTTATGGAATATCTATCAAAGAGGACATAGAAACCAGGCTCGAAAGAAAAGTAAGTATTGGGGCAATGAGGACCGCATTGAATCGACTGGAGAAAAAAGGTTTTGTGAATTCTGAATTTGGTGAAGCGACCAAAGTCAGAGGAGGCAAGCGAAAAAGATATTTTCGACTGACGCCTACAGGAAAAAAGGCGTTGGAGGATGTGATGGAGTCTAGGAATAAGCTTTGGAGTGCCATTCCTGAATTGTCATTTGATTTCAACTTTTCATACGCTTAAAAGTGAAAACGCCTATCAAATTCCTTCGTTGGTTCTGTCATCCCGATCTTGTAGAAGATGTCGAAGGTGATTTGCTGGAACTTTATGATCTATTCAATATTAAAAAACCAAAAACAGCAAAGTGGCTGTTGTGGTTAGAAGTTCTTAAGCTTTTTAGACCCGGTATCATAAGATCAATTTCAGGAAGTTATAAAATGAATCATTTTGGAATGTTTAAAAATTATTTCAAAATGACATTGCGAAATGCCAAGAAAGAAAAAGCCTTTACAATTCTCAATGTATTTTGTTTAACCGTCGGATTTACGGTTTGTCTATATGTAGGACTCTATACCATAAAAGAAGTTGGATACGACAAATTTCACGAAAAAGGCGAAAGAATCTACCGTATAAATCAAACCTACATTTGGGGTGAATCAGATCACTTATTTGGTTCTACTGGCCCTGCAGTTATGGGTGCTGTTTATAATGAAATACCTGAATTCGAAACCATGTGTCGAATACACCCTTTGGAAGATGGGCCACTCGTACATGCTGTCACCGAATCAGATATCACGATTTTTGAGGAAAAAAAAATAAGAGCTGTCGATTCTACTTTTTTTGATATGTTCACTTTCGAAATGATCAAAGGAAATTCAGCTACTGCGTTGAACAATCCATACAGTATTGTGCTTACCGAAGATATGGCTTCTAAGTATTTTAATAGTTTAGATGTTTTAGGTAAACAAATGATGATTATGGAAAATGGAGAGGCTAATACTTTCCAGATTACCGGGGTAACTTCAAATAACCCAGTCAATTCGCACATTACTTTTGATATGTTGATATCCATGAATTCAATCAAGCGATTAGAACGAAGTAATGATTCTTGGTGGTGGACTACATTCGTTACATTTGGTTTGTTGCGACCTGATGCTGATCCTGCTTCTGTAAGTGAAAAAGTCGCACAAGTTCCTGGAAAATACCTTGAGCCTTTTTTAATGAAGTACAGAGGGATTACCTATAAAGAATTTAAAGAAACTGGTGAATCCTGGGATTTATTCATACAACCTTTATTAGATATCCATCTTCATTCTCAACATGTATACTCAAGGTTGAATAAAATCGGAGATATTAAAACAGTCAATATTTTAATAAGTATAACAGGCCTTATTTTACTATTGTCAGTTATCAATTTTGTCAATCTCACTACGGCAAAATCATCAAAGAGGAGCAAAGAAGTCGGTGTTAGAAAGGTGCTGGGTTCTAGCAGGCAAAGCCTCATGTGGCAATTCATGTTTGAGTCAGTATTATTTTGTTTAACCGCCCTAATATTCAGTTATGGATTTCTTTGGTTCTTTTTAGATCAATTCAATGCTGTTTCAGGAAAAGAAATTTCAATGGATTCAATTGCAAGTCTATTTCTAATACTTGCAACAATTGGAGTTACCCTTATCGTAGGCGTTTTGGCAGGCGCATACCCGTCTTTTTACTTATCATCTTTTGGACCTATAAAAGCGCTCAAGAGTCAGGTCTTTCAGGGAGCTAAAGCGAGCATGGTTAGAAATACTCTCGTTACTATTCAGTTCACAATATCTATAGCGTTAATTGTTTGTGCACTGGTTGTACGAAACCAAGTACAGTATTGGCTTGAAATGGACTTAGGGTTCAATAGAAAAGACATCATCATTGTTGAGAATGTAGAACGACTTGGTTCATCGATGGAAACTTTCAAGAATGAATTATTAAACCTCGCTACCGTTAAAAACGTGAGTTTGGGTTCGGATACTCCACCATATATGTGGGATGGAGATGATAATTTTATCATAAAGGGAGCTGATGTTCAAAGGCATAAAGCGAATTACTGGATGTCCGATGAGCAGTTTGCTCAGACATTCGATCTTAAGTTCCTAGCAGGTAGGGATTTCGATAAAAAGAAAGACCATTCAGCATCTGTAATTGTGACCAGAGGTTTGGTCAATAAAAATGAATATCTTGATCTCAATGAAGTCATCGGAAAGACTTTGGATTATTCTGGGTTTGAGGCTCGAATCATTGGCGTAATAGAAAACTTCAATGCCGAATTTGGTTTAGAACAACCTCCAATGGCATATTATAATCAACAAGTGTCATTTAACCACCGAAAGCATCGTGAAATAGCCATTCGTTATAAGCAAGGATTGACCAATGATGAATTGATTCAACTTAAATACGATATTGATCGTTTATGGCAAGAAATTAAACCTGGCATGCCTGTTGTTTCTCATTTTCTAGATGAAGGGTTTCAACAGGAATTCAAACCTACAATGGATTTTGAAAGAATGATTGAGTTCTTTTCAGTATTAGCCATGATCATTGCGGGGTTAGGTTTAACAGGTTTAGTGGCTTATGTGATTGAGAGAAAAACGAAAGAAATTGGAATTAGAAAGGTGTTAGGAGCTTCAGTCTCTTCTATTCTAGTTTTACTGTCAAGTGAATTTGGAAAATTGCTATTGTTAGGGTTCTTAATTGCTTCAGGCCTTTCATGGTATTTGATGTCCTTATGGGTTCAGGATTTTGAGTATCAAGCACCGATTCCTTGGTATGTTTTCATAGCTGCTGGATTTTCTATGTTCATAGTTGCAGCTTTTACAATTGGTTTTCAAACCGTCAAATCCGCAAGATCAAACCCTGTACATTCTTTGAAAGATGAATAAGCATTGATTATGAATTTAGAAATTCCGTTTCCATATATGGATATTCTAAACAATCATATTCAATATCAAAACGCCGATCAAGCCGACTATAGATACTGTAGTCTCCATGAGCGACCATGACATGAGTGTCTCTTTAATACTCACGTTAAAGTATTCTTTGAAAAGCCAAAAACCTCCATCATTGATATGAGAAAACGTGATGCTACCCGCACCAGTAGCTAAAACCAAAAGTTCAACAGGTACGCCAGCGGTCCCTATCATAGGCATCATGATACTGGCAGCAGTCAGTGCTGAGACGGTCGCTGAACCAACACTGACTCGTATAATTGCGGCTATCAACCATGCAAGGAGGATGGGGGACAACCCTAAGTTGCCCAGCGCATCGCCTAAACGGTCACTAATTTCTGTAGCGATCATGATTTGCTTCAATGCACCTGCTCCTGCTATGATAAGCAATACAACTGCAATGCTTGATACCGCCCCTGCTAATATTTTCATCACATCCGTCATTTTACGCCCCGTTTTAATTCCTAAGAAGTATACAGCTGCCAAAACAGATAAAAGCATGGCAATGGCTGGGTTTCCAAGTGCTTCCAAAATGATATTGGATGACAAAAAGAATTTTAAAATAGAAGACCCTGCTATTAAAACCACAGGTAATAAAGCAATAAACAAACATGTCATTAATGAGGGAACGTTATACTCATCATTTTCTTCGACCACATACTCTTTCAGAAGTTTTGGTTGAATTCTTTTCATGGTTCCGCTCAATAGAAATTTAGCAGCTATGATTGCTGGAATTCCCACAATAATGCCATAAATCAATGTTAATCCTAAATCAGCACCGTACATTTCGGCGATTGCTGTAGGAGCTGGGTGTGGAGGTAGAAAACCGTGTGTGACCGATAAAGAGGCCAGCATAGGAAGTCCTATGTACAATAAAGGCAATTTGGTTTTGTGTGCAATCGCAATAACCAAAGGAACTAAAATCACAAATCCTACTGTATAAAACATAGGAATGCCAACTATAAATCCTGTGACAATGAGAGCAAATTGAATATTCTTAATTCCAAAACTTTTGACTAAACGGTTAGTTATCTTATTGGCTGCACCACTTTCTGCAACTAGTTTTCCTAGCATAGCACCAAAGCCTAAAATGATTACCAGTGAGCCAAGGGTATTGCCAATTCCTGTTTGAATTGCGTTGACCGATTCTGTGATGGTCAACCCCTCTGCTAATCCTATAAACAGACACACCAACATAAAGGAAATAAATGTATCCAATTTGAAAACAGCTACTAGTAGTATCAAAAAAATGATACCTAATATGATCGGTAGAAAAGTCATTGTGGTTTGTTTAGTTTATCTATAATATGCTTTGAAATAATTCGGCAATATATAAACCACATTCACTAGTTGCTTCTAGAAATGATTAGAAGTTCTGTACTAAATGAATAATGCGTTAATTATTTTTTGACTCAAGGTATTCAAAGTGGCTTTCATCCGCAGGAGAACGGAGCTGAAGGTCCGGCGGAAGTTGTCCTAGGTTTGCATGGCTTACCCACATTTCCTGGATCATGGAAAGACCTAATTCTTTATTCTTATAAAATAGATTTTCAGTTTCTCCTGGATCATTAATGAGATTAAAAAGAAGTGTATCATGAGCTGCCACCTTTTTTTTCCAACGAGAACCTGGATATCCTTTGAAAGGAAGTTTTACTTTCCAACCATTATTGGCATATGCTTGCAATTCACGGCCGTTCATAAAAAGATATTGATCATCTCCTCTTTTACCTTCATTCGACAAAACTGCAGATAGGTCTTTTCCATCAATATTGCGATCAGAAGGCAAGTCTATTCCAGAAATACTCGCTATGGTTGGAAACCAATCCATCTGACTAGCCAAACTACTATAAACTGAATTTGCAGTGATTTTACCTTTCCACATCGCCAATGTAGGTACTCTCATGCCACCTTCGAAAGTGAACATTTTACCTTCTCTAAGTTCTCCTGCTGAACCGCCATGATCCTCCATTACAAGCCAAGGGCCGTTATCGCTGGAAAAAATAACAAGTGTGTTTTCCAATAATTCTAATTTCTCTAACTTTTCCAAAACTTGTCCTACGCTCCAATCCAATTCCTGAATTACATCACCATAGAGTCCTCTTTCAGACGTGCCTATAAATCTTTCAGAAGCATAAATAGGTACATGTGGCATATTGTGTGACAGGAATAAGAAGAAGGGGTTTTCACGATTGTTATCTATGAATTTTACAGCTTCTTCTGTATAGATTTTGGTAGTGTATCGCTGATCTACGTCAAAAGATGCCACCTCATTTCCTCTCATATAAACCACGCTTTCCATGTCATTGCTGTAAGGAATTCCAAAATAGCTATCAAATCCTTGTTGAAGAGGTAGATATTGGTGCATGTGACCTAAATGCCATTTCCCAACCATACCTGTTGCATATCCTTTTTCTTTTAGAAGTTCTGGAATCGTAATTTCACTAGGTGGCATTCCTGTAAAACTTTCTGGAAAGAAAACACCATTGATCCCCATTCTTTGAGGATAACGGCCGGTCAAAAGTCCAGCTCGTGAAGGACTGCATACGGAAGATGCTGAATAAAACGAAGTAAACTTCATTCCAGCTTCAGCCATTTTGTCTAAGTTGGGAGTTTTGATATCAGTTGCACCAAAACAAGCTAAATCACCATAACCCAAATCATCTGTAAAAATATATACGATATTAGGTTGTGTTGTTGTAGTGCTTGCATCATTTAAAGAAGAGCATCCAAGGAAGATAATACTTGATAATAAAATGAATAGTGTACTTTTCATTTTGCAATTAAAGCAATTCTAATTAAAAAGTTTTTTCCATTCTGACATCACAGCGATTGTAAGGTGTCTCGCACATTGAAGTATGAGAGAATCCATATTGTTCATATAAATGTATAGCAGGTTTGAGTTTGCTGTTTGACATCAGATATAAAAGTTGACAGTCTATTGTCGAACAATGTTCTATGGCCTTCTGGATTAATTTTTTACCGATTCCCTTTCCTCGATGTTGCTTGGTAACGGCCATTTTGGCCAATTCAAAGACACCGCTTCCTTCATTGATAAGAGCAACGGTTCCAACAATTTCATTCAAATGAAGAGCAAAAAAGATATGACCTCCTGGCTGAATAATATACTCGTAGGGAGAGTCTAGCATTTCTTCATCATGAGGCTCGACAACAAAAAATTCCTCGAGCCATTCATAGTTGAGTTGAGCGAAAATTGGCGCCAATTTTGATTGAAAACTTATTAGCTCAACGGTATTGTCGATTTCCTTTTTCATGTTGCATTATTAAGTTCTTCTATGGTTCTTTCGCGAAATCCTTTAATTCCATATCTCTTCTCGAGAATTTCAAGATCTTTAATGAACTGTGTTCCCTTTAATACTTTAGTGACACTTCGATCACCAGCATTCCATATTTTTTCAAATGCTGGAAGTTTTTCAATAGACTTTTGTGTTAAAGTCAGTATTCTTTTTCGACTATCAGTAGCACTTTGTTTGGATGACAAATAACCAGCTTTCATCATTTTATTGGTCAGGGAAATGACTGAGGGGTGGGCTAGACCAACTCGTTCTGCAACTTGCATCACTGAGAGTTCGCCTTCACTTTTCAATAACCTAAATATTACATACCAATTAGGTTCTATATCCAATCCAAGCTCTTTATACATTCTTTTTCCATCTTGCATTAGGGCATCTGTAAGCCTCTTCATCCTCATCGAAAATCCTAAACAACCTAATTTTTTTGCGAAATCCTCCATTTTATATGTAGTTAACTACGTAAAATTAGAATAAATGTAGTAGACTACATAATTATTCGTCAATTAATACTTTCTTGAAAATTCTATGCCATTCTATAATTCTGAGATTATTTGAATTATCTTTTAATCTCAAATCAAATTTTAAAGAATGAAAAAGTCCATATTAGTTTTTGTCATACTGTCTTGGGTATTTGTATTCGAAACTCAAGCCTCGAACTACTTTGTCCAAAAAGAGTTGGTTAGTGAACAAGTCCAAGAAGGTGTGGTGATCATCAACAAAAGAAAATCCGGAGAATACATTGGAGAGACATCTGGTAGGGCAATGACCATGAAAGTTTATAAGACCACAGGGAATACCAAGATTCTCTGGTCGTTAGAGGATGCAGGCGGAGGATATGTAAGGTTAAAAAATTTAGGCAGTGGAAAATACTTGCATTGTGAAAACGGAGGTTTACAAATTGGAGATATTGAACAAGGTTGGCAAAGTGCTCAATGGAGAATTGAAAAAAAGGATGGCTATGTTCGAATCCAAAATAGGTTCAAAGGATTTTACCTCAACAATCAAAACGAAATTCTTGAATTGTCCAAGATGAAAAAGAAAGGTGGGGATAGTTCCCTTTGGAAAATTAGGAATCCATAATTTAGGGAATAAGAAGAATTTATATTCAATGCGGTTCGTAAATTAACCTTAAAAACATACTCAACCTCTCGTTTTCTCTGCTAATCGGTATGCCAGTAACTATCCCAATCAATAGTTGTTCGGTTATATCAATTCTCATTTGAGGGCGAATTGTCATGTCAAAGTCGTTTTCATGAATTTCCTTATTGAATTCAATTCCGATGAAGTTTCTGGTTTTAGGTATCATATAATGAATATTGCTATTTACTTCATAAGAGGTATGAAATTCATTGCTCTCATAAACTTGTTCAAAAACTGGGCCTGTATAAATTAGTGTATGAAAACTGTCTCCCCATCTCTTTGCTATAACCACAAAAGGATTGTAAATGTTGGCTACAAATAGAGGGTTTCCGAAATTTTGAAAATCTGAAAAAACCATTTCATTGATGTAACCAAGGGCCATTGAAGTAGCAGCATTTTGAGATACTAGGAAAGTCCATTGAGTGGCTAACTTTAAACTTTCCATTCTATTGGAAGGAATAGAATCACTTGGAACACTATTTTGATTGGCATAAATAAGAAAAGGTACTTCAATTTCAAAGCCTAGATTATTCACAGGAGCCCATTCATATTCTACCAATCCTTCATAGGTGTCAAAGTCTAAATTATCAGTAATTCCAAACCCTACGTTCCATTCTTTTTCACCTTTTCTAGCGCCCAAATCTCTAATTAAGTCAATATATAAAGGTTCTGCATGTAGAACCTTTATTGATTCGTTATCGGTCGCTTCTTGTGCTTTTAAAGAATTCTTTACAACTAATATCGATAAAACTAAAATTGTGACTTGCAACTTCATATTGTAAATAAATTGAAGGACTTATAAATATATGAAAGGTATTTATTAGGCTGCTATTTAGTTTGAATAAAATAGTTGACGTATCGTTGAAGTAGTCAGTAAATAGTTTTGAAGTATCACTTTTCTGGCCAACCAATTCCTTTCAGCATTTCTTTGTTGACTGCTTCTTTCTGAAAGGTATAACTAGAAGCAGGTTTTCAAATGACATTAAACTAGTAGAATGTATTTATTAGGATATGATTTAGGAAGTTCATCAATCAAAGCAGCCTTGGTTGAAGTCGAGTCTGGAAAGACCATAGCCATTGAACAATTCCCGGAAGAAGAAATGGAAATAGTTTCTCACCAAACAGGATGGGCAGAACAAGAACCTGAAGTTTGGTGGGAAAATGTTAGATCTGTGACTAACAAATTATTGTCAACATTGTCTGTTGATACCAATCAAATAAAAGGGATTGGTATTGCTTATCAAATGCATGGCTTGGTTGTAGTAGATGAAAATCAAAATGCGCTCAGACCTTCTATTATTTGGTGTGATAGTCGAGCTGTTGAAATTGGGAATACCGCATTTGAACAAATTGGAAGTGAAAAGTGCTTAAATCACTTGATGAATTCTCCCGGAAATTTCACAGCATCGAAGCTAAAATGGGTGAAAGAGAACGAACCTGCACTTTATGCAAAAATTGATAAAATCATGCTTCCTGGTGATTTTATAGCTATGAAAATGACAGGTGAAATAAAAACTTCAATTTCTGGCCTTTCCGAAGGAATGATGTGGGACTTTCAAGATGAGAAAGTGGCTTCATTTTTATTAGAAAATTATGGAATTAGTGAAGATTTAATTCCAGAACAGGTAGAATCAGTCTCTAATCAAGGTGTATTGACCAAGACTGCCGCAGAATTGCTGGGATTATCCGAAGGAATACCTGTAGGATATAGAGCTGGAGACCAACCGAATAATGCAATGTCTTTGGGAGTTTTGAATCCAGGAGAAGTAGCTGCGACTGGAGGAACTTCGGGTGTAGTTTATGGAGTTGTAGATAAACCAGCTATCGATTCCAAAACAAGAGTCAATGGATTTGCTCATGTGAACCATTCACCAGAGAATCCTAGAATCGGCGTGTTATTATGTATCAATGGCTCAGGAATTCAATATAGTTGGGTCAAGCAATTGGCAGCTGATCAAGGGATGGATTATCCAGATTTGGAACAACAGGCGGCTCAAGTACCTGTTGGTTCTGATGGATTGCGTGTTATTCCTTTTGGAAATGGAGCTGAGCGCGTACTAGAAAATCAGAATCCTGGAGGGCATTTTATCAATTTGCAATTCAATCGACATAAGAAGCCCCATGTATATAGAGCGGCTTTAGAAGGTATAGCCAATTCGTTCATCTATGGTATGGAAATCATGCAAGAGATGGGACTGGACGTTGGTGTGATGAAAGTTGGAAACGACAACTTATTCCAGTCTGAGATATTCTCAACGACCATAGCTACCGTTATGGGTTGTAAAATCGAAATGGTAAAAACTACCGGAGCGGTTGGAGCGGCCAAAGCTGCTGGAGTAGCTGCTGGTTTATACAATTCTCTTGAAAAAGCATTTGAGAAAATGGAGACTGTTAAAGTTTACGAGGCAGCATCCGATAAAGAAAAATATACCTCAGCGTATCAAGTTTGGAAGAAAGATTTAGAAACAATATTAACGAAGTAATAATCAATAGAAATATGGCAGATATAAAATTAACTACTGGAGATAAAGAGTATTTCAAAGGTATCGATCAAATTAAATTTGAAGGAAAAGGATCTGATAATCCCTTGGCATTCAAATACTATGACGCTGATAAAGTGGTCGCAGGTAAAACCATGAAAGAGCATTTCAGGTTTGCAATAGCCTACTGGCACACCTTCTGTGGTACGGGTGGAGATCCATTTGGTCCTGGAACGAAAAGTTTCCCTTGGGATGTTTCAGGGGACCCAAAACAAGCCGCAAAAGATAAAATGGATGCCGCGTTTGAGTTCATTACAAAAATAGGTGCTCCCTATTATTGTTTTCATGATTTTGATTTGATCCAAGAAGGATCAAGTTTGAAAGAATCAGGTGAGAGATTGGATTTTATTACAGATTATGCAAAAGAAAAACAGGCGGCTTCTGGAGTGAAACTACTATGGGGAACTTCCAATGCGTTTTCGAATCCAAGATTCATGAATGGAGCATCTACTAATCCAGATTTTGATATCGTTGCTTACGCAGGTGCACAAATTAAAAATGCGATTGATGCTACCATCAAATTAGGTGGTGAGAATTACGTGTTCTGGGGAGGCCGTGAAGGTTATATGTCTTTGTTGAATACAAATACGAAGAAGGAATTGGACCACATGGGTAGATTCTTAGGCATGGCTAGAGATTATGCTAGAAAAAATGGATTCAAAGGACAGTTTTTTATAGAACCAAAGCCAGCAGAACCTTCTAAACATCAGTATGATTTTGATGCGCAAACGGTAATAGGTTTCTTGAAAGAACATGGTTTGGAAAATGATTTCAAATTGAATCTTGAAGTAAATCATGCGACATTGGCTCAGCATGAGTTTACACATGAGCTACAAATGGCCGTGGATGCTGGAATGCTAGGAAGCATCGATGCAAATAGAGGTGATTACCAAAATGGTTGGGATACTGATCAATTCCCTAATAACATTTATGAAGTGACCGAGGCAATGATGATCATTCTAGAAGCCAATGGATTTAAAGGCGGAGGAGTTAATTTTGATGCCAAAACTCGAAGAAATTCTACAGATTTGGAAGATATATTCTATGCACACATAGGCGGTATGGATATTTTTGCAAGAGCGCTAATCAATGCTGATAACATTCTTGAAAATTCGAATTTTAGAAATTTAAGAAAAGCCAGATACAGTTCCTTTAATACCATGCAAGGAAAAGAATTCGAAGAAGGAAAATTGGACCTTGAAGGATTGGCAGCTATCGCTCATGCAAACGGAGAACCGAAGCTGAGAAGTGGGCAGCAAGAATTGTTTGAAAATATTATAAATAACTACATTTAACGGACCGATTAAAGTTAGGAATGGAAAAGGTGAGTATTCACTTTTTTCTTTCCTATTTAATTTAAGAATTAATTCATCTAAAAATATAAATTTTGGAAACACAAGAAAAAGTGAATAAGCTTTATGTTGTAGGAATTACTTTAGTGGCAACTTTAGGAGGATTTCTATTTGGGTTTGACAGCGGAGTAATAAACGGTACTATTAAAGGCATGGCTGAGGCATTCGGTGCTGGTGCAGCAGAAAGTGGATTTAATGTAGCCGCGATGCTTCAGGGTTGTGCAATTGGTGCTTTTTTTGCCGGGACCCTAGCCGATAAGTATGGTAGAAAATCAATGCTTATTATTGCTGCAGCGCTATTCATTATATCTGCATGGGGATCTGGAATTGCTACTTCATCTATTGAATTTGTAGTGTACCGAGTTATTGGAGGCATCGCTGTTGGAGCAGCTTCTGTTATGGCACCAGCTTATATTGCTGAAATAGCTCCTGCAAAGTATCGTGGAGCACTTGCAACCATTCAACAAGTCGCGATTATTACAGGCTTGTTTATTTCCTTCGTAAGTAATTATTTGCTTGCAGATGTTTCTGGTTCAGCTGGAAATATTCTTTGGATGAATTTTGAAACTTGGAGATGGATGTTCTGGATGGAATTGATCCCAGCTGGGATATTCCTAGTCTCACTTTTCTTCATTCCTGAAAGCCCTCGTTACTTAGTCGTTAAGCAAAAGAAAGATGCTGCAGTCAAAGTATTGAGCGCACTTTATGGAGCAGAAGGCGGAGAGGCCAAATTTAATGAAATTGATGCATCACTAGCCTCAGATCATCACAAACCACGTTTGTCTGATTTGTATGACAAGACTTTAGGCAGAATCAGACCTATTGTGTGGATTGGAATTGGATTGGCTTCATTTCAGCAATTTGTTGGAATCAATGTAGTATTCTATTATGGAGCAGTACTTTGGCAAGCTGTCGGCTTTGGAGAGAGTGATGCACTTTTAATAAATGTGGTTTCAGGTGCTTTGAGTATAGCTGCAGTAGTAGCCGCTCTGGTTTTAGTTGACAAAATAGGACGTAAACCTTTATTGATTATTGGTTCTATTGGTATGGCTATTACCCTTGCTTTAGTTGCATTTTCATTTTCCACGGGAGTATTAGACATGGCAACAGATAAATTAGAGTTAAGCGACAACATGGGAGTATTGGCTTTGGTTTCTGCCAATCTCTATGTGATCTTTTTTAACTTCTCATGGGGACCTGTAATGTGGGTGATGCTTGGAGAAATGTTCCCAAACCAACTTCGGGGTTCTGGTCTCGCAATATCAGGACTTTTTCAATGGGAGTCGAATTTCTTAATAACCTTAACCTTCCCAATATTATTAGCATCAATTGGTTTGGCCATTGCATATAGTCTATACGCAGCATTTGCAGTCTTATCGGTTTTCTTTGTGATTAAGTATGTATACGAAACAAAAGGAAGAGAATTAGAGGACATGGAAGGATAATCACTTATCTTAAAAAATATAATTATAGCCCTGGTTGAAAAGTCAGGGCTTTTTATTTTATTGATTTAGGTCAAAGTATTTATAGAGAATGATAACCTGAAAAAGTACTGCAGGTATTAGCAGTATCAATCCTGCAATGCTGAAGACAACGGTGATGAAGCAAACTCCGGCTAAAATTTGAAACAAACCACCTACAGTGGCTACTGACCCAATTTGCCGAGCTAGTCGCAACAAGACAACTCCGAAAACTAAATCTATCCCTCCAAACACGAATCCTTCTACTGCTTTAATAGCCATAAATTCTTCTTCACTTAAATCAGAAAAGATGGAAATAACGTCATAGAATATCATCACCGTCATCGCTGCGATCATCAGGTAAGCAGTGATTTTCAGTAAGAAGTTGGTATTCAATTTTCCAACTTCGGCAAACCCTAACATGAATATTATGAATGTGCTGATTGAAACAATCTTTATAGCTGTATAGATCAAAGGGAAATAAAAAGGGAGTTCATATTCAAATCGATAACCATCAGCCAGCGCCTCGAAAATTCCCATGGCAAAATATATGATACCGGCAATCCAACCCTTATTAAGTCTGGATAGGGATGTTTTTTTACTCAGGTTGGATTCTATTTCTCTTAAATCATAATCCAGTACGCCGAGAAGTGATTTTATTGTGAAATCTCTAGGAGTGACATCTCCAGCTTCGATTCTCTGAAGCGTTCGCACACTTATATTGCATTGCTCGACTACTTCTTCTTGCGTCAGCTGTTTTTCTTGTCTTAGTTTGGTTATGACTTGACCAAGTAGTGGCTGTTTCATTGTAAGGATTTTTATTTGAAACAAATATTGCGAATGACTGGAACAATGCATCAGAAAACAACCTGACTTTTACACGACATTTAAGTGTCAAGCTTAAATCAAGAGCAAACAGTTGTATGCAATAGCCATGTGTAGTATATACTAAAATATTATGCATATTTGTGCAAAGGGCCATTTGCCTCATTTTTCATCTTATCAACTATCCAATCTTGAAAGAAGCACATCCATCAACCGGATTTAAGGGAATCATACATCATTGGAAAGACGATTTTGCGGCAGCCATTAGTGTTTCTCTGGTCGCATTACCACTTACTTTAGGAATTGCTTTAGCTTCTGGTGCGCCTCCAATGTCAGGGCTAATTGCTGCCATTCTGGGTGGAATTTTCACTACTTTTTTCAGAGGTTCTTTTGTAGGCATAAATGGACCCACTGCAGGCTTAATTGTAGTTGTTTTATCAGGTGTAGAATCTCTTTCGGACGCTGATGGATCAGGGTTTAAATATGTTTTAGCAGCCATTGTTGTGGCAGGTGTGCTCCAAGTAATTTTAGGTTTGCTTAAGCTTGGTAAACTTGGAGATTTATTCCCGTCATCGGTGGTTAGTGGAATGCTTGCAACCATTGGATTGATAATATTCATTAAACAATTTCATGTGGCACTTGGCGTGACGTCCGAGTCTCAATCAGCTTTTGATTCACTGCTGGAAATTCCTCACAGTCTAATGAAACTGAACCCAGTGGTCACCATGATATCGGTGATAAGTTTGTTTATACTAATTTTTCATACCAATCTGAAAAGTAAATTTCTTAAAAGCATTCCTGGTCCTCTTCAAGTATTAATTGTGTCCATTCCGATTGTATTTGTGTTGAATGAAATTTTGGATTTAAAAAATACCACCATTTTAAATTATCCATTGTATATCGATCAGAGCTATTTAATCTCTATGCCTGAAAATTTGATGGATAGTTTTATTTTTCCAGATTTTTCAAAATCTCACCTTCCAGAGTTTTGGTTATTGGTAATATTGATCACGTTAGTTGCCTCACTTGAAAGCCTGATAAGTACGAAAGCTATTGATAAATTAGATCATTTTAAAAGACGGACCGATCTGAATAAAGATTTATTTGCAGTAGGATTGAGTACAGTTGTCAGTGGATTTTTAGGCGGACTACCTGTTATAACAGTTATTGTCAGAAGTTCAGTTAACATCAATCATAATGCTAAAACCAAGTGGAGTAATTTTTATCACGGTGTTATTATTCTGGCATTTGTAGTTCTCTTTCCTGCAGTTATAAAGGAAATTCCCCAAGCTTGTTTAGCAGCAATACTTTTATATACAGGTTTTAAATTGGCATCGCCTACTGTATTCAAGGCCACCTGGATGAAAGGTTGGGAACAGCTTTTCATAATGATTATAACCATCTTTTTTTCTCTTGTGTTAAACCTTCTATGGGGAATTATAATTGGTGTTGTGGCCACTCTTTTTATTCAATGGGTGAGATCTGAAAATAGTTTGGGAACTTTTGTCAAACACTTATTCAATACGCATATTAAAGTTTTGGAAGAATCAAAAAATGTTGTTCATGTAGAAATTATTGGGATTGCCAACTTTGCTATCATGCTTAAGTTGATCAATAAGTTGACCGACATGGGAAGCGAGAAAAATTATGTGGTAGACTTTAGCAGAACGAAATTAATTGATAGCACGGTGCTGGATTTTATTCATGAGCATCGAGAGAAGTATTTTACACAAACGAATTTCGAATTTGTGGGATTGGATGTTCATAAAACAAGTTCTCCACACCCGTTGGCTTTGCATGTATTGGAAAGGCCAATGCAAAAAAGATTAACTGGAAGGCAAAATGAAATTTATCATTTTGCTGCAGAGAATAAATACCGGTATTCACCTGAGATTAGTTGGAATGTAAAACCGTTTGAAAATTTTGCTTTTTTCGAGTTTCACTTACTGGAATATATTAGAAATAAAATGGCTGGCGATCTAAGAGAAACTTATCCCTGGGTAATTGCGGATGTCACATACAATGATGGAATACTGATGGCCCGTGAAGGACACAACGTTACTGTCATGGTCATTTCTCTTCCTGAGAGATTATATGATTTTTTAATTACCAAGGAAGATATCAGACGTCTTAAGTCGTATTTTAAGAGTGGAAATTCTCTCGATGACGTACCAGGTATTATTAAGAACCTTGTTTTATTGATAGAAGACAGTGCTTCTTATTACATAGAAAGTTTGGGTCATGAGATATTGATTTACAGGAAAGAAAGGTTGCTTAGTAACTCTGAGATTATAGACATGCATAACTATGCCATTGAGATGCTAAAATTTTTGCCACGAAATTTAGAAGAATATAAGAGGATAAAAACTTATTTTTAGATCACTAGGAAACATCAAGTCCTGTACACTTTTCTAGAAAATTATGCAGAATTTTGATTTGATCTTTCCCCAAATTTTTACCTCTATTGGCAACAAGAAAAAGTGTTAGAAAAATAGTTCCTAGAATTGGAACTAGCCATAGAATGTCTGCAGATTTACCCAGTGTCAATTTAGACATACCAATGATCAGGACAACTAAACCAGCCAACCCTATTACAGAATAAAAAAGGACGAACAAAGTCCAAACTTCAGGTCGAGGGCCGTATAGTCCTCTTAGCAATGTGCCATTTTCAGTTTCTTCAATGCTTAAACCTAACTGAGGTGACCAATAGTGTTGCTCGGATTGTAAAGGTGATAACGTAGCATGACCATGGATTACCTTTCCTTGACAAGGTGCCGCAGGATTTTCTAAACCTTCTTTAAGCTTTCTAATAAGTTCATCCATTTTGTCCGAAGATTCTATTCTGAATCTTGGACGTATTTCTTTCATAGACAAGTGCTCTTCTCCTTGTTTATAGATTGAGTTCATACAGTGATTGTTTTATGTAGGGTGTAACCGTCCTGGACATTTCCTGTTAGAGAATCGGCCATATTTCCTACCAAACTATTGGCAAAAACACCATCTTGTATGTTAGTTGTATCAGCACTTCCTTTGTATTCATTCTGTTGATAAACCAACTCAGACACAAGGTCATCAAAGGCAATTTGACCTACCATTATAGAATTCTCATTGATGTCTAATATTTCAAAATGGATGTGTGGAGCACGACCAGGATACCACCCTGGGTAAATACTAATAAAGGATACTTGGCCCATAGCATTTGTTTTTTGTCTTCCTCTTAAAAAATGAACATTGGTCAAGTCTTCTTGTTGCCAGGCATTGTTTCCATATTCTGAATAAAGACCATCTTTATCGCAATGCCAAATATCTACGTTTACATCATTCATGGGGGTACAACCATTAGATTGATTCTGTATAACTAGTGTAATCATCAGGGCTACTCCTATACGATCGGAAACAATATTTTCTCTGACAAATTCAGCGGGTGTCTTTATAGGAAATGGGCCAGCCGCCTCGGTTGGGCTGAGTTGGCATTGATCTTCAAATGGGTTGTCGTCATCCTCTGAACACGATATGGCTAAGGGAAGACCCACTATAGAACCCATTCCTAATATTCCTTTTTTTAAGAATTTTTTCCTATCCATTGATTCAATTTGTCATAAAAATAGAATATTCTAATTGACTAATTGTCATGCGATTCAGCCTTTCCTCAAATGATATCCCTTTGGCTGTACGAAAGCCCTGATTCCCTGACTGGACAAAGTTGACCCAACCCCAGAATGCTTTCGGCCTGACCATGGAAGATTTGGGCTTACGCGATCACAACAATTCCAATATACCGTTCCAGAATTCATAGCATCCAGAATACTTTTAGTTCGTGATTCGTCATTCGAAAAAACGGCTGATGTAAGTCCATATTCTGTGTCTTTCATCAGACTAATTGCTTCTTCATCAGTGCTTACTTTTTGGATGCCAATGATAGGGCCAAAGGATTCGTCAATCATAACTTTCATGGAATGATTGACATTAATGAGCACGGTAGGTTCATAGAAAAAACCTTTTTGATCCAAGGTTTTGCCACCTGTTTTCAATTCAGCGCCTTGCTTCAGCGCATCTTTTACCTGTGCATTTAAAATGTCCAATTGTTGAGATCGGGTTAGGGAACCTATGAATGTTGATAAGTCTAGTGGATCGCCAATCATGTATGATTTTACTTCTGAGACGAATTCCATCACAAATTCTTCGTAGATTTTTTCATGTACATAGATTCTTTCCACTGCACAACAACTTTGACCATTGTTATAGAAGGCACCTTCCGCTGCATTGATAGCCGCTTGCTTGACATTTGAAACATCGTCCATTATATACAGTGGATCTTTTCCACCCAATTCCAATTGCACAGGTACCATTTTGGACGCTACAGATTCAATGATGTGTTTCCCTGTTGCATAAGAGCCAGTAAAAAAGTATCCATCCAGCGGCATGTCCAACAATTCCTGGCCCACATTACCTTCACCGATCACAGTTTGAAATACGTTTTCAGGTATTCCCGCTTTATGCAAATATTTTTGAAACTGAAGACCAGTCAATGTTGCAAATTCAGATGGCTTATAAAGCACTGAATTTCCTGAAACTAAGGCGTACAGGAATACATTGTAGCCTACATTATACGGGAAGTTCCAGGCAGAAATATTGGCAATCACACCAAGCGATTCGTATTTAATGATTTCTGAAATGGACTCGTCTTCAAATACAACATCTTCTGACAACCACTTTTCCGCATTCTCTTTTAAGTGCTCAATTCTGTTTTGAGCTCCATTGATCTCATTGAGAGATTGTTGGATAGGTTTCCCTGTTTCGGATGTTAAAATTTGTGCTAGCTCATCTCTATTATTTTGAATCAATTCACCAAAACGTACAATGCAATTGAGTCTTTCAACCATAGATACTTTCGTCCATGCCTTCTGTCCTTCTCGTAACATAGATAATTTTTCACTCGCTGATTTCAAATCATCTGTCTCGATTTCTGTGATTAGTTCTTCCGTAGCGGGGTTGATTATTTTCATGATTTGCAATTTTCTAAAAATGCGTTTAACAAAATTTCTGCATTAATGATTTCTTCCTTGAGCGTATGAGAAAACTCAGGGTGCCATTGTACGCCAAAGACTTTTCCATTTTTTTCTTTTGTATATCCAAAAGCTTCTATCAAGCCGTCATCAGATTTAGCATAAATCTCCAAATCGTTTCCTAATTGTTTGACTGCTTGGTGATGTACTGAATTAACATAATGATTTTTTGTGCCAGCGTAAATGTGATCAAGTAAACTTCCTTTCTCAAAGTAAATTGGATGTTTCACAGTATCATATAATTCGGCCGACCGGTGTTCATTAGCCATTTCATTTTGAGTAAGTGTGTCCTGAAATAATGTACCACCGAAATAAACATTCATTAATTGAAAACCTCGACAAATTCCGAATACAGGTTTGCTATTTTTAATCGCATAGTCCAATATCTTTAATTCAAACTTATCTCGAATTGCATCTCCTTTCCATTTGCCTATTGGAGTTTCACCATAAGTTTCAGGCGCAATATCGTGCCCTCCTTGCATGATGATCCCATCCATTTCATCAATCAATGGATATAGAATATTATCTTCCAAATGAGGAATTAGGACTGGCATTACACCTTCTTTTGAAACATATCGAGCCATATCATTTTCAATGTAACTCAATGTTTTTGGTCCAAAAACAGGTCTATTTTTGTCTTCGTACTCGAAACACGGTGAGATACCCAATTTGATCATGATTAAAGCGCATTGGTGTACAATTGAATAAAATCTTCTTTTGTTGCTTCCTTGGGATTGCTAGGTAAACAGAAGTCCTGGACCGCAAGGTTCGCTAATGGTTCGACGTGCTCTTTTTTGACAAGAATACCTGAAAGTTTCGTGGGTAAGTCCAGTTTTTCGTTCAGAGCCATTAAATGATCAACTAGGTCATGTCCTGACTTACCACCTAAGCCAAATGCTTGGCCCATGTGATCGAACTTATCTTCCAAACCTTCATAATTGTATGCCATGCCATAGGGTAAATTTACTGCATTGGCTAAGCCATGATGTGTATCCAATAAGCTGGATAATGGATGTGCCATGCTATGAACAATTCCCAATCCTTTTTGAAATGCCACAGCTCCCATCAATGAAGCAAGTAACATTTTAGACCTAGAAGCTAAGTCTGGCTTGTGAGTTGCTGTTTCTAGGGATTCTGCAATTAGTGAAATTCCTTGTAATGCGATGCCATCACACATTGGATGAAATCCTTTCGCAATATATGCTTCCATGTTATGTGTCAGTGCATCCATTCCGGTTGCCGCTGTAACAAAAGCAGGAATTTCCATGGTCAACAATGGATCGACAAAAACTTGCCGTGCTATTAATTTTGGACTGAAAAGGACACGTTTTTTTTTCGATTGATCCTCTGAAATCACGGCTGATCGCCCCACTTCACTACCTGTTCCTGCTGTGGTGGGTATCGTAATAAAATGTGGGACCTCTTCAGTGACAAATTGGTCTCCGCCAATCAAATCATCATAATCAAAAAGATCCCTGCGGTGGTTGATACGGAGAACTATCGACCGTGCAACATCTAAAGGAGCTCCACCACCAATACCAATTACACTGTCGCGTCCAGTTTTATCAAAATGATCTCCGCCAGATAAAACGTCAGACTTGATAGGGTTTTTGTGAATTTGACTGAAAACTGAGGTGCTTATTCCTTTGGATTCTAAATCATTAATGAATTGTTTGAAAAAAGACAATTCTACTACCAATGGATCAGTGACAATCAAGGGTTTTTTCAACTGATGTTGTTGAAGGTAGGCGGGTAATTCTTTTATGGCTCCTGCGCCAAAACGAATAGGCGTTGGGAAATTATACCCAAGAACCTGGTTAAAATCTACTGTACTCACTTTTAAATAATTTCAAAATATCTTTTCATTTCCCAATCTGTGACAGTACGACTGAACTGCCTCCATTCCCAATCTCTAGTTTTGCCAAAATGGTCTACAAATGCTTCTCCGAATAGTTCTATTGCTAAAGGAGAAGTAATCATTTTTCTAGTGGCTTCATCGAGTGATGTGGGTAATTCGCCATGCTTAGTTTCTTCATATCCATTGCCTATTGTCATTGACGTATTTAAAGCAAGTTTGTTTTTGATTCCATACAGACCACTGGCCAGACAGGCACTCATTGCTAGAAATGGATTTACATCAGAACCAACCACTCGTGTTTCCAATCTTGTAGATTTTTCACCTGTAGTTATTGCTCTCAAGGCAGTCGTTCGATTGTCAATCCCCCAGGTCAAGGTTGTTGGTGCCCAAGCCCCTTTTACCAATCGCTTATAGCTATTGACGGTAGGGGCTAGCATCGGTAAAATATGAGGTAAGCAATGCAATTGACCGGCAATATAACTTTCCATTGTATCACTCATGTTCTTTTTATTGGAGGCATCAAAAAAGAGGTTTTTCTCCTTCTTTTGATCCCAAAGACTTTGATGAATGTGACCACTGCATCCTGGTAAGTTTTGAAAGGGTTTAGCCATGAAACTAGCAACAATTCCATGTTGTTTTGCAATTTCTTTGACTGCAGTTTTGAAAAGCGTACCTCTATCAGCCGCTTCTAGTACAGAACTATATTGGATAGCCGCTTCGTACACACCAGGTCCCGTTTCTGTATGCAACCCTTCCAAGGGAACTCTAAATTCCTCTAGCAAATCGAATAGATCATTAAAATAGTTGCTGTTTTCTGAGGCACGCAAAATTGAATAACCAAACATTCCACTGGTCAGTGGTTCTGGCTGACTGAATTGGGAATCTGGATTCTTGGGTTTATCAACGAAATTGAACCATTCGAATTCCTGAGAAAACATCGGGAAGAATCCGGATGCTTCTGTTTTTTTAATAATCTTTTTTAGTAAACTACGGGGACAAACCGGAAAATCATCTTTTTTCGCACTACTGAAGTCCGCTAGAAAAAATGCAATGTCACCTTCCCAAGGCACTTGTCTGAATGTATCTAAGTCTATGCGAGCACTAGCATCACCATAGCCAGTATGCCATCCTGTAACTTTTGAGTTGTCATAGAGCTCATCCGCCATGTCCCAGCCAAAAACAACATCACAAAAACCGAATTCACTTTCGATGGCAGAAAGAAATTTATCCCTATGCATCAACTTTCCTCGAAGAATCCCATCTATGTCTGTTACAGCGACCTTTACTTTGCTATGAGGGCTTTCTCTGACTTGTTCGATAATCTCTGCTTTCTTCATGTTATGAGCTTTGGGTCAAATTACTTTTTTTTATCAACAAACAAAACAAAGAGTAGGTAGGATAGGCCAATTATTCCAAAGAAAATAAGACCAAGAGTCATGTTGTAGTAAGTCATGGCTATCAAAGAGAAGGTTGCAATGATTAAAGCTATGGCTGGGAACATTGGGTAAAATGGTACCTTAAACGGTCTTGGCATTTCTGGTTCTTTTTTGCGTAAAGCAAAAAATGCGATCATTGAAATTATGTATAAGAGCAATGCACCAAAGCATGCTATGGTAATTATCTCTCCTGTTTTACCAGTAAAAAGTGCAACAATTCCAATGAGCATATTTACTATGAGAGCATTGGTAGGGGTCTTGAATTTTGGTTGGATTGCACCAATTTTTTTAGGAGCGTAACCTACTCTGCCGAATTCAAATGTCGCTCGTCCTGCAGCTAAAATGATACCATGAAAAGAAGCGATCAGTCCTAGTAGCCCTATACCAACCAGTAATTTGTATAGGAAATGACCACTATTTACAATGTATGACATGGCCAACGGCAAAGGTGAATCGGATGCTATGTCAGAACCTGCAGGGTAAACTACAGCTTCCCAGCCTGCGACGCCTACAGCCGAAGTAAAAGTAAGAATGCATAGAATAGTCAATGTAAGAATGGCACTCCCAAACCCAATTAAGATACTCCTTTGAGGGTTAATCGCCTCTTCTGCTACATTGGCTACACCTTCAATTGCCAAGAAAAACCATATGGCAAAAGGGATAGCAGCAAACACTCCTTCAAAACCATTGGGCATTGGGTTGATTTGAAGATTTGAGAATTCAAAAGAAGGCAAGGTAACACCTGAAAAAATTAACAATTCTATTACAGCGAGTATGGTCACTACCAATTCGAAAGACGCAGCAATTCTAACTCCTAAGATATTTACTCCAGTAAAAATAAGATAGGCACCGATGGCAAAAATCATAACGTCTACCGTAGGGTAAATCAAATTGAGATACGCACCGATTGCTGCCGCTATAGCGGGAGGAGCAAAAATGAATTCTATATTTTGTGCCATGCCGGCTAGGAAGCCAAGATGTTTTCCCAATCCACGATCAGCATAATCAAATGCACCACCCGCTTTTGGAATGGCACATGCTAGTTCAGTGTAACTGAAAGTAAATGTCACATACATCATGATGATAAAGAATGTTGCAATGGCTAACCCATAGGTGCCACCTTCAGCCAACCCGAGATTCCATCCGAAATACATACCAGAAATGACATATCCAACTCCCAGTCCCCATAACATAAGAGGATTTAAAGATTTTTTTAATTGTAATTCACTCATTTTTGAAAAATAAGAAATATGAGCCTTAAAGATGCATGATTCTTCATTGACTTGTTAAAAATAAGATCAAAGAGCAATCAATAATTGAATTAGACGTTTTGTTAAGTATGAAAAACTACATTTTTGTTTACTTTATTTTGGGTGTAATTAATGCAGAAGCCCAAAGTTTTGAGGAAAAACTATCTATTGCTGCAATAAGTTTAACCGAGCAGAATGTTATCTACGATCCGAGTTATTTTTCAATAGATTATCCTAATGGCGATGTGCCAAAGGGTGTTGGCGTTTGTACAGATGTAGTAATTCGTGCTTATAGAAAAGTTGGAATCGATTTACAACAAAAAGTCCATGAGGACATGAAATCTAGATTTGAAGCATATCCTAAAATATGGGGATTAAGTACTACTGATAAGAACATAGATCACCGAAGAGTTCCTAATTTGATGATTTTTTTCTCAGAATTTGGTGAAGTAAAATCGCTGAATCAAGATCCAGCAATTTATGTCCCAGGTGATATTGTCTGTTGGAATCTTGGTGGAGCCATCACCCATATTGGTATAGTAGTAAATAAAAAATCAAAAGACAATGAGCGGTATCTGATTGTACATAACATTGGAGGTGGTCAAGTCTTGGAAGATTGTTTGTTCGACTATTCAATTATTGGTCACTACTCTTATCAATAATTAGTTTTGATTTACTAAATTGAATTTGTACTAAAAAATGACATAATGAAAATCAAACAAGCTTTGTCATTTACGCTCATCGTTTTCACACTTTACGGCTGTGGATCTCTTAAAAGAAAAGGAGATCCAGGTGAATTTGATGGTAACTATATGTTTAGCAATAAAACTGAGGCCATTGTTTTTCCTATCTATGAGTCCTATGAAATAGAATTTCAAATGTTCGGAGACCCGATTCTTTTTTTCTTTGACGAGAAAACAGAAGATGGTCAGTTTATTTATTTTTCGGATGATAAAAATTTAAAATTTGTAATGGAGGCGGATCATAAAAAAGGGATGTTTTACGAAATTAATGAGCCTCCTTTGAAAGTCGTGAAAGAGTAGCGATCTCATCTTTTTTGTAAATAAAAATCACTTCATAGAAAAGGTCTCTGCATGTATTACTAATATTGAGCTTGAATATGTATACTATGAAAAACAACTCAATGAAAAGTTTTGCTTCTTATTTAATTATTGGTTTATTGTTTTTTGGATTTCAATCCTTGGGTCAAGGGTCGTCAAAAAACTTACCTAAATATGAAGGTGAAAAAATTAACAAGCTTTTAGTGATTGTTTTGGTTCAGAAGTTGGATAATAGAATCACACTTGAAGACGAGTTAAAATATACTTTCTCTGATTACGGAGTTACCGCGGTGCCTAGTCACGGAACAACCCTGAGAGTTCCAAAGAATTTGAGTAAGGACAAAGTTTTGGGAGTATGTAAAAAAGGAGGTTTTGACGGAGTACTTGTTGTGAAGCTTGTAGATATTGAAGAACAAAACGGCTATTCGTATAATCAAAGATCTCAATATACTAGTGGAGGAACAGCTTCTGCAACGAGTACTGGAGTGGTCATTGGTGGGGGGCAGTCCTATTCTTGGGGACAATATGCTTACGGAAATTATTTTGACACCGTAAAGTCTTCTAAAGTGGATATACAGTCGGATGTTTTTAAGGTCAATGAGGATTTTACTAAAGAGGATATGATCTTCGCTGCAGATACAAAAATGCGTGTAGGAGAGACTGAAAAGGCAATAGGTGACTTTGCAAAAAAATTGACAAAAAAGGTAGTTAAGAAAAAACTGCTTGTAAGATCTGATGATTAAATGGCTGATGCCAAAGTCACTGCTTGGTGAATGGCTTTTTTTGCATCTAACTCAGATGCTTCAAAAGCACCTCCAATCTTTGTAACTTTCATTCCATTATCTTTCAATCTCTTTTCAAGGGAGTCATTAGGGATTTGACCAGCACAAAGAATAACAGTATCACATTCAATGATTTTTTGTTTTTTGTTGATGGTTATATGTAAACCATCATCGTCAACCTTATCATATGAAACGCCATTGATGAAGTTGACGTTATGTTTTTTAAGCGTGCTTCTATGAATCCAGCCAGTAGTTTTACCCAGTCTATCACCGACTTTTCCTTTTTTTCTCTGGAGTAATGTGATTTTCCTTGATGTCGGATGGGACTTTGAATCAAGCAATCCACCCCTTGATTTCAAATTATGATCAATTCCCCATTTTTCAAGAAAATGAGATACATCAAGATTGGCATGTTTTTCTTCACATAAATATTCCGCAACATCAAATCCAATCCCCCCGGCACCTATAATTGCAACTTTTTCTCCAACCTCTTTTTTATGTTGCAAGACATCAATATAGGACAAAACTTTAGCATGATTTTGACCAGTGATTTTGGGATCTCGAGGATGTACTCCGGTGGCAATTACAATTTCATCAAAGTTGTACGGTCTTAATAAGTCGACATCTGCTTTTGTATTTAGTTGGAGGTCAATTTCATTTATTTTGATTTGCTCAAAAAAGTAACGTAGTGTTTCATTAAACTCTTCTTTCCCAGGAATGGTCTTAGCCATATTAAATTGTCCTCCAATCTCAGAAGATGATTCAATAAGTGTAATTCTATGTCCTCTTTGAGATGCGGAAACAGCAAAAGAAAGACCAGCGGGTCCGGCTCCTATGACACCTATTTTCTTCGTTTTTTTCGTTGGAAGAAGTTTTATTTCCGTTTCATGGCAAGCAAGGGGGTTGACCAAACAGCCTGCCACTTTGTTTTTAAAAACATGATCTAGACAAGCTTGATTGCATCCGATGCAAGTGTTTATTTCCTTTTGTCGACCTTGAGCCGATTTATTTATAAATTCCGCATCGGCTAAAAATGGTCTTGCCAAAGACACCATATCAGCATGCCCATCTTTAAGTATTTCTTCGGCTATTTCAGGTGTGTTTATTCGGTTGGTGGAAATTAAAGGAATTGAAACTTGGCCCATCATTTTTTTGGTAACCCAACTAAAAGCACCTCTTGGAACCATAGTGCCAATTGTTGGAATCCTAGCCTCATGCCATCCGATTCCAGTGTTAATAATTGTAGCCCCCGCTCGCTCAATTTCTTTTGCAAGTAACACATTTTCATCCCATGAAGATCCATTTGGGACTAGATCAAGCATAGATAACCTATATATAATAATGAAGTCAGTACCTACGGCTTTTCTAACTGCCTTGACTATTTCAATAGGAAACTTAATTCTGTTTTCAAATGGACCTCCCCATTGATCATTTCTTCTATTAGTATGTTGAACGATGAATTGATTGATTAAATAGCCTTCTGAGCCCATTATTTCAATGCCATCATATCCGGCTTCTTTCGCCAAATAAGCCGAATTGGCAAAGTCATCGATCGTGTTTTTGATTCCTTTTTGGGATAAAGCAAAAGGTTTGAACGGACTTATTGGCGATTTGATTGCTGAAGGAGCCACACACAATGGGTGGTATCCGTATCTGCCTGCATGGAGTATTTGCATGCAGATTTTACCATCATATTCATGAACTTGCTGAGTAATGCGCTTATGTTGATCTTTATGTTTCTTATTTGTAATTCGAGCTGCAAAGGGTTTGGTCCAACCCTGACGGTTTGGAGATATCCCGCCTGTTACCATCAATCCCACACCTCCTTTGGCTCTGGTCGCATAATATTCTGCCATCCTTTCGTAACCATTTTTTACTTCTTCTAGCCCTGTGTGCATGGAACCCATGATCGCCCTATTTTTTAAAGTTGTGAATCCAAGATCCAGTGGTTTGAATAAGTGGGGGAAATTCTGTTGCTTGCTCATTAGATAAGTGTTGTTATTTACAATATCATCAGAATCTATTGAGTTGCCAAGTAAAAAAGCCTAATCTAATCGCTTCACTATTGAATCGATGGAATTATTCCTGATTTAAAGATTTTTTATTGGCAGCAAATGATACACCTATAATTACAATTAATGTACCTATTCCTTGCCAGATGCTTATTTTTTCTGCTAAAAAAATATAAGCAAGAAGGATAGTTGAAATTGGACCGAAGCTTCCTACAATTGAAAAATTGCTTGCTCCAATCCATTTAATAGCCCATGAAACCAAATAAGAAGGTAGTACTGTAGAAAATATAGCCATTGCAAGTGCCAGCCAATATACTTCATGGGAAAATTGAGTAAGGTTTGAGTCGGACATAATTGTATAATGAATCAGGACACAAATACATGAAACAATCATTGCGTAGGACGTAAAGAGAGTAGCTCCAAATTTTGGTATTAGCCTCCCACTTCCGACGAGATAAGAAGCATAGCACAAAGCACTTAGGAAAATTAAAGCACTACCTAGAATTATTTGATTGTCATCAATATGCAGGTCATTGAAGAAAGCAACGAATAATCCAAAATAGGTCACGACAATAGCAATGATTTGATTTCTATCGATTCTTTTCTTAAAAAGTATTCTTGAAATGAATAAAACCATGGTTGGATACACAAATAGGATCAATCTTTCTAAGCTTGCTTTGATATATAGAAGTCCCATAAAGTCGAATAGACTGGCAAGGTAATAACCAATAAAACCTAGGGCTATGAGCCATAAGTATTCATTGGTGTCGATTTTAGGTTTTGATTTCTGTAAAGAGAAAAATGCAATAGCTATATAGAATGGTAGTGCCATTATCATTCGAAGTAACAATAGACTCATGTAATCAATTTCAAACTGATAGGCCAATTTGATAAGGACTGCCTTTGCAGAAAATAGTATAACACCTGAAAAAGCTAAAATGAAGCCTAATGAAGTCTTTTTTATGGAATGTTTAAAGGGCAATGAGTTAAGATTTATTGCGATTATAATTGTACTTTACTAATACGTAATTGTATTTATATAATATATTCGGTTAAGAAGAGATCAATGATCGATAATATTCGATGAATGAAGGTGAATATTTCGATGAATATTTTGATAACGTAATGATTAACCTAAAAATGTATATTATTTTAGTGGTTATAATCATTATGTATATCCCTCATTTACAGTTATTATTAGATGATTAGAGTTAAAGTGAAATATGAAATATTTAGTATTTAATTTATTTTTGATTTTAGCACCTTTGGTTTCTTTTTCTTCTGGAGATAAACCAGTATTGGTTACAGGCCGGATAATTGATAAAGCGACAAACGAGCCTTTGCCTTTTGCAAACATCATATATGAGCAAAAAGGAACTTCATCTAATATTGATGGAGAATTTGTAATGCTAATTGAAAATCATAATGATGAGAGTGAGTTGCTTGTTAAATTCATAGGATATGAGTCTCAAAAATTTGATATCAACAAGCGTTCTAAGAATTTGGAAGTTAAGCTTGAGAGATCTACACAATTCTTGGAAAATCTGACAGTATATTCTGCTGAAGAGATTTTAAAAGATGTTCATAATTACAGACAAATCAATTATGAATATGAAGATCAGCAACTTTCTACTTATTACAAAGAAAGTGTCAATTCTCCGAAGAATTGTATTTACCTAGCTGAAGGTATATTTGATATTTTTCTACCAACCATTTACAGTAAGGAGGATACTAAAATCCAAGTTAAAAAAACTAGGAAAAAGGAATTTTACTCTTTGGACTCTTTAGGAATCCCAATGTTTAATGGTCATGCAAGTGATATGATACAAAGTGCAACTAGGAGAGAAGATAGTTTCTTGGATCGTAGCGAAATGGGCAATTACGTATATTCAAAAGAAGATGTAACTGAATATGATGGTAAAGAAGTCTATAAGATCAAATTCGAGCCTAGGAATAGAAAAGGCACAGCAAAGGGTACATTGTATATAGATGTAGAATCAAAAGCCATTATTAAAGCCGAATATTACCCTGTATTAGAGAATCAATACTTTTGGACGAATGTAATGTGGACTGAGGAGTACATAGAAATCGATGGTACATGGTATATTCATCGAGTTTCATATGCAGGAAGCTGGGATCACTTTGGAGAAACATTTACTTATGATGCATTGATGGTAGTGACTGACTTTGATAAAAAAGAAGATTCAAAACAAGTGGCTAATGCGCTAGACGACCAAGCGATATTTTTCCATGAAGCTTCTAGCTTTTCAGAAAACTTCTGGGAAGACCATAATTACATTAAGTTGTCATTAAAAGAAAAGAGTTCGTTAGTGCAGGTTGAGCACTAAGTCACATAAAATTAACACCAAAAATAAAGGCTCTGCAATATTATTGCAGAGCCTTTATTTTGTTTAGACCTCAATTGATCAAAGCCAGTGATTATGCGGTGTAATTACTCAACATTACTGGCATGACTAGCATTAATAAATCTTCATTTTCATTTTGATCTGCAGGAATAATTAATCCAGCTTTGTTAGGTTCTGAAAATTTCATCATAACGTTTTGTGCTTCGACATTAGCCAGCATTTCAATTAAGAACTTACCATTAAAGCCTATTTCAATATCACCACCGTTGTGATCGCATGAGAGTCGCTCGTTAGCTTCATTAGAAAAATCAAGATCTTCAGAAGAAACGACTAGTTCACTACCCGTAATTTTTAATCTTACCTGATGCGTTGTCTTATTTGCATAGATTGAAATTCTTTTCAAAGAGCCTAAAAACTCAGAACGATCAATAGTCATTTCATTGTCGTTGCCCGCTGGGATGACATTTTCATAATCAGGGAAACGTTCATCGATCAATCTACAAACCATGTGGATACCATCGAATTTGAAAAATGCGTTAGACACATTATACTCGACGTTCACATTTGTATTTTCACTTGGTAACGTAGTTTTCAATAAAGTCAATGCTTTTCTTGGAATGATCATGCTCGCACCATTGTCTGAAGCTATATCCACTCTTCTATATCTAATTAAACGATGACCGTCAGTAGCGACAAAAGTTGTATTTGTATCTGTTAGGTTTAAATATACTCCTGTCATGGCTGGTCTTAGCTCGTCGTTGCTAGTTGCCAAAATTGTATTGTTGATGGCATGACCTAAGACATCTGAAGAAATATTCACTGAACTTCCGTCTGAAACGGTTGGTACTTTTGGAAAGTCTGTAGCATTCTCACCTGACAATTTATATTTACCATTGTCTGAATTTATTTCAATGCTATATGAGCTTTCATCTATAGTGAAAGTGATAGGCTGCTCAGGTAAGTTTCTGAGGGTTTCCAATAATATTTTGGATGGCACAGCTATGCTGCCATTTTCTTTGGCTTCAATCTCCAGCTCAGTGATCATGGATGTCTGAAGGTCAGATGCAGTGACAATTAATTTTCCGTCAGTAATTTCGAACAGGAAGTTTTCCAAAATTGGAACGACGGGATTGGTAGTGATTACACCATTTATTGCAGAAATCTGCTTAAGTAGATAAGAAGAAGAAACTATAAATTTCATTCGGGAGGTTTATATTTAGTCCAAACAAATATGATTTTATCAAAGTGCGTACTCTACTTTGAACCGGCCAAAGTTAATGATAAAATGGTAATAAAAAACATGGATAAAACTTCCATTATGAATAATCTTTTAAACCTTATTTTCTTTGAAAGAAGCTAGGTGATTTTAAGAGATTATTCACCCTAGATTGATCTATTACAATCATTTGGTTTTGAATGCTGCTGAACAAATAAAACTGCTGTTTTGGTATTTTTTGATAAATATTTAAACTCCTGTTTCTGGATTTATCAATATCTTTTAATTCAATGTGAGCAATAGGCGCGGTATTCATTAGACTATCGAAGCGAATAAATTCTCCTTCATTTAAGTAATCGTTTACTTGAAATTGTTCGAATTGACTTAAATAGTTCATCAGGGTGACGGTGTCTAAGCTTGAAACACCTTTTACATTCATAAATTTTTTATCAAAATAAATATGAAGGTCATCCGCCAATGACGAATTGTATTTTATTTCTAGAGATTGTATGGTCCTCCAGCTAGATGCGAAAAGCGTCCTGTCACGCCATTGATTCAAAGTCAATTCAAAAATGCCTGATAAATAGTTATTGTGTCCTGGTATCATGACCAAGTAAATGTTATTTAATTCTGAATCTGCGAAGTATGCTTGAGTCTTGGCTGCATTACCTCCTGTATAGAATTCAAACTTTTTAGCAGATAAGTTCAATGTTACTAATTGCCCCTTTTCAATCATATCTTTCTTGATTTCTTCAAAATTGATAGGACTTACTGGCCGAAGAACCTGGACTTTGCTCATTATAACATTGAAGATTTGTATAAGAGATTGATCCACTTTCAAAGAATCATTCAGAATCCAATTATCTTCAATTCTTGAGACATTTATCACCTTATTTTTTTTTCTAATTGAAATATTCTGAACCTCACTGGTGTCATTTAATGCAAAGAGGTCATGATTAATGTTGTTTCTAGAAGGAATGGCCTTAGTTAAATAGAGGGTCAATGAAAGAACAACAAGACCTACTAGTAAAATGATATGTTTTCTAAATTGTATCATGAATGACGAGCATATTTTCTTTTTCTCCAAAAGACTCTTAATGTTCCAAAAAGCACAAGCATGATCAATGGTAAGAATAGGTTGAATAATTGCCAATAGAGTTTTTCCTTTGCTATTTTGACCTTATCCAACGGTCGGATTTTGACTTCTTTGCTTTTTGAGGAAATAATACCTGATTTATTGAACATGTATTCTAACGTGTTTAAAACAAAGTCTCCATTGGCATATTTGATTTGATTATAGGGGCTAGCACCAAGTTCCATAGGTTCCCCCGTGCTTAAATCAAATTCATTGCGTATCATATCTCCATCAGCACAAACTAGTATTGAGGTTTCGATACCGTTCGAAATAAAAGTATTAGTGTTGACCCCTTTTGGTAAAATTCTGTTTTTGAAAGCAGATTGGAATTTTCCATTGAGGAGGTACGAAACGTTTTTGGAACCGTGGGAAAATCTTGCAGGATCTAATTTCTTTTGCAATTCGTTAAAAGATACTTTGACTGGAGGGTCTGAGACTAAAGAATATTCGGAGGTACTTAATAAAGGTATTTTAGTAATACCATCAGCTTTGACGGTGTCTATTGTTGAGGCAAATTTCACAGAAATGGCATCTAAATTTTTTACAATAGGATGATCTCCGAAGCTATTGATCATTGGGAAAAATGGCCAGGGAAGCAACCGTATTTGAGGTTGGTCTCCGAGATTACCTGCTACAACAGGGAAATCTCCGCAAACAATGTCTTGTACAAAATTTCGATTAATACGAACACCATATTTGAAAAGTAGATCATCAAGTCTGAGCTCATAAGGAAATGCAAAAGTGCCATCACCACTGGCACTGTCCATGTTTACGCGCAATGCATCAATGAAGAATAATGCTTTTCCACCATTCATGATGAATTGGTCTATTTTGTATTTCTCGATTTCGCTAAATGCAGTGGTAGGTTTAGGAAGAATGATTGCATCAAAATTTAATTCTTTAGTTCTTGAAGGGAGGTCCACTTCATAAACATTATATTTTTCCAGAAGTGCATTGGTCAATCCAGCTAAATGCAATGAATCAGGCTCATTGTGACCTTTAATAAGCCCAATGCTTTTTCGCCTGTCATTCGCTAAAAGTCGTATTCCATTAGCTAGCTCATATTCCAATCCTTCAATGGATTGATTAAGTCTTTCCTCTGATGAAGAAGCCCGATTCCCTTTTAATAAAATTACGGGTTGCTCTTTTCCAAAATAGCTAACCATAGCAGCAGGGAAAATCAGTTTCTCTACTTTATTACCATTATCATTGTATGAAAGGTTAGTAGCTGGTATTCCTCTTTTTACAAGTTTTGAATAATACTCATTTCTTGCTTTTTTTGAATTTCCGGCTGAGGGATTGACGAAACTAAAATTCACTTGATCGCTAGAATAATACTGGAATTGTCCTAAAGTTTCTTTAATTCCATTTTGAAGCCTCTTGAACCCACTAGGCATCTCTCCTTCTAAATAGACTTCAATGTAAACAGGTTCTTGTAGATTCTTTAAAAGATCAATAGTAGCAGCAGAAATAGAGTACCTTTTTTCTTCTGTTAAGTCTAGTCTAGTTGGAATTCGGTCTATTATCTGATTACTAACGATGATTATCATAACACCGATAGCGAATTCTAATATGCTTTTAATTCTTCTCATATCACCATTTTCTAGAATCAAGAATCAATTTGGTGATTAAAACAATCAGTGCGACAAGACTCATGAAATACATGATGTCAGCAGAATCTACTAGGCCCCTGCTTAAAGAAGAATAGTGAGATAGCATTCCTGCTTGAGTTAGAATTAATGAAGTAGAGCCCCAAACGTCAATTCTTGCCATAGAATCTAAACCAGAATACATGAGGAAACATAAAAATACGGCAACAACAAATGCAACGACTTGATTTTGGGTGAGTGAAGAAGCTAGAATTCCTATACTCACGAAAACTCCACCTATAAGAAGCAAACCGATATATGAGCCAATGGTCCCAGAGATATCAATATTGCCTTTAGGATTTCCTAATTGATATATTGAGTAGAAATATAAAATAGTAGGTATTATCGATAAAAGCACCAATGAGAAGCCAGCTAAATACTTTCCAAGAATGATTTGTAAGTTGGATATTGGTTTAGTAAACAATAATTCAGCTGTTCCGGTTCTGTTTTCTTCCGCGAAAAAGCGCATGGTAATAGCCGGAATCAAAAACATAAATACATAAGGCCCTAGATTGAACAATGTACTCATGTCAGAATACCCATATTCGAGGATACTACTTTCTGGAAAAACCCATGTTAATAGACCAATAACTGTCAAAAAAACACCTATCACAATATATGCGATTAGACTATTGAGGAAGCCATTGAATTCTTTTATAAAAACAGCTACCATTTAATTTACCTCCTGTGTTAAATTTTGAAAAATTTCTTCTAGCGAAGATTCAATTTCTTGGAGCCCTACAAGCGGCAAACTTTTATCAGCGGCCAATTGAAAAACCTCGCTTCTTGATTTGTCGCTGTCACTGACCGTAAGTATGTAATTTCCATTGGCTTCATGATTGACATGAATAATAGTGCTGAGGTTTTCTAATTGCGTCGAATCAATTTCATGCTTGAACTCTACTTTTAACTGAGTCTCTTGTTTGAATCCAGTTGAGAATTCTTCTATGGTCATGTCGGCTATCATCTTTCCTTTGTTGATGACAATCACACGATCGCAAAGGGCTTTTACTTCCTGCATGATGTGAGACGAAAAAATTACGGTTTTATCTTTAGATACTTCTTTGATTAGTTTCCTTATTTCTAAAATTTGATTTGGATCTAGACCTGTAGTAGGTTCATCTAAAATCAATATTTTTGGATTATGCAATAGTGCCTGAGCTAATCCTACTCTCTGACGATAACCTTTAGAAAGCTGTCCGATTTGTTTGTTTTGTTCTACAGCCAATCCACATTTCAAGATGACACTATCAATTCTTTCTTTTAAAAGTTTTTTTGGTATTTTGTATATTCTACCTGAAAAATTCAAGTATTCATGCACATACATGTCAAGATACAAAGGATTGTGTTCTGGTAAATACCCGATACTCTCTTGGGCCTTTAACGTATCTTCTTCAACATTATATCCGGATACCGAAACAGAACCATTGGTAGCATTTAGATAGCCGGTGGCAATTTTCATTGTTGTTGATTTACCAGCACCGTTAGGCCCTAGAAATCCTAAAATTTCACCTTTCTTCGCTTCAAAAGAAATATTATTAACGACTATTTGTGAGCCGTAAGATTTGCTAAGATTCTCTACAATGATTGACAAAATAAAAGATATTTCAGGGTCCGTTTAAAACTGACTAAATGCAAATCTAAATTGCTATTTAGATTTTTGACAATGATACAAGAAATTGTATTTATAAAAATGTGTATAACGGATAATCGACGTACAAAGATTTGTTTCTCAAGCTTCATCCTCATTGCGGATTTGGAAATTCAGTGTTTCTTTAAAAAGTAACTATTTTGTAAAAGACCCCTATCAAATAATTGTGTGTCTAAAGATTGGGCAGTGATTTTTATTTCTTTTCTGAAGATGTATGTATTTTAGTGGTTTGACTGCTATTAGTTAACTGTTTTTTCCCCTGTTTGTTAACTAGAATTTTCAATTTATTAGCGTAGTTGACTTAGTATTATTTTTGTTTCAAATAATTTTTGAAAAATTTGCATGATGCCTAGAAGAAATACCAACATTACTTTCTACAAGTTAAGCGTAATAGCATTTCTAGTGTTTTTGATTCCAATGTCTGTTTTTGGACAATCAAATGTTCATCCAGAAGCATCTGATCCAGGTTGGGGAAGCGAGAAAACTGGGATCCCTTATACAAAGAATCCTGCTGAGAAAGACATTGTATATATGGTTTATAATACAAATAAAACTTCGGAAAAGCTATTGTTCTATGAAGGGAAATATGATCCTTGGAAAACAAAGTTTAACAAGAATAATGCTTTGATGCATCAGATTTATATAATTCCTCCTGGTACACTGCCCATAAGCAAAGGAGTTTTTTTGGATCAAACAGAAGTAGCCAATATTCATTACGCTGAATTTCTTTTTTTTCTCGAAAAAGATTCAGGGAAGTACGCCAGTAAGGCATATGAGCCAGTAATAGAAAACAAGTACAAGCACAAATACATCAACGATCCGGAGTTTTATTTTTTCCCGGTAACCGGGGTGTCACATGAGAATGCTGAGGCCTATTGCCAGTGGCGTGCAAAAAAAGTAAATGTTGGTCTTAAAGAGATGTTAATAGGCTCGCCGAAAAAATATAGATATGCTGGAAGGCTACCGAGGGCTGATGAATGGAAAAAGGGCGCTGGACAAGCCTCTTCTTTTGTGAAAGATGTACATTATTCCTTGGGTAAAAATGAAAAGGAGTATTTTGAAGTAGAGATTATCTCTAAACGATTTGCAACTGCAGCGATACTCGAAAATGATGATTTATATGGGTACAATGCAAATTTTTATGTGGAACCACCCATTGGTTTAGAAATTGAGATACCTCATTATATTTATTCTTTTGAGCCCAATGAAAAAGGCTTTTACAATTTATATGGTAATGTAAAGGAGCTTTTAGATGATGGCCATGCCATTGGGGGGAGTTTTAAGACACCCTATGTCCAAGACATGCTTTTCGAGGAAGATGATATACAGTCATATCGAACTGATGTAGGATTTAGGTGTATCGTAGAAATTGCCAGAAGAAAAAGATAAGAAATAGTCAGATTAAGCTATTTTGAATTTCTGCTCATTTTTTCTTGGTACTGTTTTGGTGATATTTTGAATTCTGTTTTAAAACATTTTGAAAAATAAGAGAGGCTAGAAAACCCTACCTGATACATAATTTCAGAAATGTTACCCTCTCTGTTTTTTAGCATCAATGACGCTTTTTTCAACCGATACTTCTGGATGATTTCTTTCGCAGAATAATCGGTATTGGCTTTCATTTTTCTATACAAGTGTGTGGAGCTCATCGCCATTTCATCACTAATCATCTCAACAGTCAATTCTGAATTCGAAATGTTGGCTTCAATTATATCCATGACACGTTTTACAAAAATATTATCTTCATTATTCTCAGCATCAACTTTGACCGGTAATCGAATTAGATCATTTTTGAAATAGGCGGCCATTTCGTTTTTTCGTTGAATAAGTTGATCAATATGAGCCTCTAACAACTCTATTTCAAAAGGCTTGGTTAGATACGCGTCTGCACCAATTTTTATTCCTTCCACGCGGTTCGAAGGTAAGCTTTTAGCGGTTGCTAAAATGATTGAAATATGACTTGTTTTGGGATTTTCTTTGATTTTTTTACAAAGGGAAATACCGTCCATTTTAGGCATCATAATATCACTAATGATGACTTGTGGCGTGAAATTATTAGCTTTTTGTAATCCATCTTCACCATCTTCTGCTGTTACGAAATTGTATTTATGACTGAGACTGTTTCGTACAAAATCTATCATATCTAGATTGTCCTCAATTATAAGAATCATTGGCTTGTCTGATTGTAAATCCAATTGATAATATTTGGAGCCACTTTGCCTACCATGGACTGACGGGATGGCCAAAAGGTTAAATTGATCTGGTTTCCCTATGGAATCGACAGGTAAGTGACTTTTCCCTAGAGGTATAGAAACTTTAAATGAAGTGCCAAAACCCAATTCACTTTCTAACGCGATATTGCCATGATGAAGTTCTACATATTCTGATGCTAATGTCAAACCAATTCCACTACCAGAATCTTTTTTCTTTCCATCTCTAGATTGATAAAATCTTTCAAAAATTCTGTTTTGATCTTTCTTTGGAATGCCAATACCAGTATCAGATATTTCCATTAAAAACATACCTTCTTTGTTTTTTTTAGAGGGGAGACTTTGAGAAGTAATGAGCGTAATTTGATCACCAGGTTTTGTGAATTTAAATGCATTAGAAAGTATATTGAAAAGAACCGTTTCCATTCTTTCAAAATCTATCCATGCTGATACGTACTCAATATTACTGTCAAATATAAATTGGATGTCATTTCTATCAGCCCTGTCTGAGAAAAGCGAGAATATATCACGACAAAAAGCAACCATATCTGTTTCGATTAATTTGAGCCTAAGGGTCTCATTTTCTATCTTGTTGAAATCCAGAATTTGGTTGACTAACCTTAATAGACGAACAGAGTTTTTCTCAGCCAAATTGATGAGTTTATTGCTTTTTTGATCAAGTTGGCCACTTTTTTGAATTTCATGAATTGGAGGAAGTATTAAGCTAATTGGTGTTCTAAGTTCGTGGGATATATTGGTAAAAAAGGCTTCTTTCGTTTCTTCTATCTCTTCTGCATGTTGCTTTTCTATTCTGGAAATTTCTAATTGATTTTTAAGTTTTACCCTGAGACTATATGCCCTTAAAGCATAAGTGAGCAATCCAATAATTGTCAGTACATAAAGAAATATAAAAAAGGGTTGCAATAAAAATGGCGGTTTAATCCTAACTTTTAAGGTCGCTTCAGAACTACTAATAATGCCGTTGTTGTTAGTGCCCCGTACCTTAAACATGTAATCTCCAGAAGAGAGGTTTGAATACACTGCAAAATTCTTTTTACCATTGGTTTGATTCCATCCTTTATCAAGGCCTACTAGTTGATAGTAATATGTATTTCTTTCTGGTTTCCAGAAATGGAGTGACGAAAATTCAAAAGTCACTGAGCGCTGCGCATAATCAAGTTCTAAATTATCAATTGAGAATATATCTTTTTCTAGATTTAGAGATTCAGAATTGAGCGTTCCTATAGAGACTGTTTTATTGTTGACCTCCAACGAGGTAATGTAAACAGACGGCTCATAGCGATTTGGTTGTGCCTGACTGGGGGAAAAACTGATGAATCCATTGTCACCACCAAATAAAATACGTCCATTTTCATTGATAGCTGAGCACCCATAATAAAAGCTTTTAATGGGAAGGTTTGTATCAAGGGGATAAGTTTCAACAATACCGCTGTTTGGATTTAGCTTGAATAATGAATTATTTGTGCTGCACCAAATATTACCATTGAAGTCTTCAGAGATTCCTGTAACAATGGTTCCTTCTTCAACTGAAAATGAATGATTAATAGATTGGTCGGTTTTAGGTATATATTGAATTACGCCGTCCGTTGTGCTAGCCCATAGGTGACCATTATTAGAAAAATAGAGTGTATAAATGGTTCTGTTTTTGGACACATCGATAAATGAACTTATCGGTGTTAATTCTAATTTATTTACATCTATTTGGAATAGTTTATCAAATTCAATCGTCCACATTGATCCGTTACCAAAGTCATGCTTCTCACTTCCTGTTTCCAGATTTTCAACCTTATCAAATCTATAACCGTTTGTTGTATTTGGATTCAATTTACTTTTGTACAGTCCGCCTTGCCATGCACTTACCCAAATAGTACCATCTTCTTGCTTCGAAAAATTGCCAATATAATTGGAGGCCAATCCATTATTTTGATCTGAGGTAATGGACTGCATTGTATTGTTGGATGGGTCCCAAATGTTGATACCTCCTGAAGTACCAATCCATATTCGATTGTAAGAGTCTTCTACCAAAGCAAAAACATTATCTTGTAATATTCTCCTATGAAGGGGTGAATGGGCATTGAATAATTCTTTTGTGCTGGTTTTTGGGTTCATTTTCATTACTCCATTTTGTGTGGCTAACCAGTAATTGCCCTTAGTATCAATAATTATTGATCTTACTTGGTTTCCAATCGTCTGTCCTAGGAATGAATAATTGACATCATGGTAGGAGTAAAAATTACCATATCGGTTAATTCGACTCAATCCATTGGAAGTGACAAGCCAAATCACACCCCCGCTATCTTCGAATATTTGACGTATAATATTATTAGATATAGAATTCAAAACGAGTGGATTATGAAAAGACGTCTTATTTGAAAGGTCTGTCAAATCCAAAATATTCAATCCAAAATCAGTACCCAGCCAATAATTATCATCATCAGATACATAAATGCATTTGATCACGTTATTGCTGAAGTTGGTATTTTGTGGCTCAATACGATCAATATTCAAATCATCTGGACCTAACTGATATAACCCTGTTTCTGTGCCAACCAATAAACGATTTGAGCTTAATTCTTCTAATGATAATATAAGGTGGTTTTGTTTTGGATCTGTGTTAGTCTGTACCAGCTCTATAGATTCAAATTGGTCAGCATTAGGATCAAGTCGGTTGAGTCCATCATATGACCCTACCCAAACTGTGCCATCGCCTTGTTCAAGAATACAACGAACCATGTCATGACTCAATCCATTAGCTTCGTTGTTCAGGATTTGGTAGTCACTGGTATTTATATTGTATTTAATTAGGCCTTCAGAACTCCCAATCCAAAGAACACCATTCTTTCCATAAAATAATGTACGTACTGTTTTTACGGTACCCAAATTAATTCTAGTTATTTGAAACGTATGAATGTTCACTTTGCATAAACCATTCCAACTACCGACCCATACATAATCATCAACGGCTAGTACAACATTTAAATCATTGGAGGGAAGAGAATTAACTGATTCTCCTTTTTGAAAAGTTTTGATTTTGGAACCATCGTACCGAGCTAATCCACTACCAGTCCCTATCCAGAGAAAATCATATTGGTCTTGTGTGATAGAAGCAATAATGTTTGATGGTAATCCATCTGCCATCGTCAATGTGGAAAAATATAAATCATTTGTTTTGTTTTTTGCATTAACGATTGTAAAGAAGGTAAATAGAATAGATACTATAAATATGAATCTCCGTATTTTCAATGGATACTGATCTTTGTTTAGAGCTAAGAATTTAATCAATCTATTTTTCATTAAAGTAAAAAATCAACCTTTGCAATATTCGGTTAAAATCAATTAATAAACGTTTTCATTACGTTTAAATGAGTGTATGACTAAAATTTAAGACCAGTTGTCATTTTTGTCATGTTCTAAAATTGTTAGTTCTTGTAAGATTTGTGCAAGTACACAAGGTGGTTAAAATCTACTTTTGGACATACCTTTTTATAAATTAATAATTAACTGAGAAAGACAAAGCGTATGAAAAAGTTATTACAAATATTATTTTTCTTGATATTCTCACACACCATTATGTATGGTCAAGTGAGTGTAAAAGGAAAAGTTACATCGGCAGATGATCTGTCAGGATTACCTGGAGTGACAGTTACCGTCATGGGAGCTGCTGTAGGTACAATAACTAATGCCGATGGAGAGTATAATATTAGTGTCGCAGAGGATGCAACACTCGTATTTTCTTTTGTTGGTTACCAATCACAAGAAATTGCAGTGGCTAATCAATCTTCTATCGATGTTGTTTTACAACTTGATATAGAGACGTTATCAGAAGTAGTAGTGATTGGATATGGTGAAGTCGAAAAAAAAGACATCACAGGAGCCATTTCTACATTGGGAACGAAAGATTTTAATCCTGGTGTAATGACATCTCCCCAAGACTTGATGCTTGGTAGAATTGCCGGTGTGCAGGTTACGAGTAACGATGGATCACCAGGAGCAGGTGCTACGATTAGAATTAGGGGAGGGTCCTCTTTGGGGGGTGCAACCAATGATCCTCTTTATGTGGTTGATGGTGTTCCATTGGATGATGGAAATATTTCAGGTCTTGGCAATCCGCTGAGCACTATAAATCCTAATGATATAGAGTCTTTTACTGTATTGAAGGATGCTTCCGCAGCTGCGATTTATGGTTCTAGAGCTTCTAATGGTGTAATAATAGTGACCACCAAAAAAGGAACCTCAGGCAAGTTGAAATGGAGCTATAACGGACAAGTGTCGATTAGTCAACCTATAAAATACGTAGATGTATTAGATGGTGATGAATATAGAACACTTATCAACGGATTGGTTGATGAAGGCTTTTCTGGTATAGACGCCAATGCTGCAGCTAGAATGGGCGCGGCAAACACTGATTGGCAAGATGAAATATTTAGAAATGCCATTTCAAATAATCATAGTGTAGGTGTGTCAGGTACCATATCTGAAGTACTTCCTTTTAGAGCTACATATGGTTATACCAACCAGCAGGGAATTCTTGAAACTACTGAGTCGAAGCGACATACTGTTTCTTTGAACCTTAACCCGACAATGTTGGACGACCATTTGAAGGTTAATCTGAATGCAAGAGGAGCATTGGCGAATACAAATTTCGGAGTACCTGGCGCTATCGGGAATGCCGTTAGTTTCGATCCGACTCAATCAATTATGAACGGAAATACTAGATATAAAGGCTATTTCCAATGGACTGAGGAGTTGTTGCCCGATGGTAGTATGGATCCAGAAGGAATTGCAACAACATTTACAGACAACCCGTTGTCTGCATTGCATCTTAGAGATAATGTTGCAGAAGTGAAAAGGTTGACTGGTAATTTACAGTTTGATTACAAGCTTCATTTTTTTCCTGATTTAAGTGTTAATGTGAATTTAGGCTTAGATAGGTCAGAGACGGTAGGTCGCGATGATTATTTACCTGGATCTACCTTTACATTCCGACAGTACAACAGCGAAGATGGAAGATTGAGGGATTATACAAATACGACAAAGTCGGATTTGTTTGAATCCTATTTGAACTATACCAAAGACTTTGATAAGCATAGTGTAAACGCTACGGTTGGTTATTCATATCAAAATTGGGAAAGAGGAAGTACTACTTTTGACAGAAGTAGAGATGGTTCAGTTGTAATTGAAGATACCAGGTATTTCCATTCAGGTGAAACTGATTCTATCCCTACAGATAACGCTAATCAAAATCTGCTAATATCATTGTATGGTCGTTTGATCTATTCTTATGACAACCGATATACTTTGACTGCTACAGTACGTCAAGATGGTTCTTCTCGATTCATTGGAGACAATCAAAAAGGACTATTTCCTTCATTAGCTGTAGCTTGGAATCTAAGCGAAGAAGCGTTTTTACAAAATGCCTCAACGATTTCAAATCTTAAATTAAGACTTGGATATGGTGTTACAGGTCAACAGGGACTTGATCCTAATAATGGTGACTTAGCAAGTGCCTATTATCCAGCATTGGCACAGTATACTTTAGGTACTGGGTTTTCTAATTATCCAATTGGACCTAATGGAGCACCTGTTAGAATTGCACGTCCTGAGCCATATGATGCCAATTTGAAATGGGAAGAAACAACCACCTTAAACATTGGAGTTGATTTTGGATTGTGGAGTGAAAGACTAACAGGTTCTGTTGAAGTTTATAAAAGAGAAACTGAGGATTTGTTAAACCTTGTCCCTGTCGCAGATGGTAGCAATTTTGGCAACTTCGTTGTTTCCAATGTTGGTAACATGGATATCAAGGGTTATGAAATTACATTGACTGGACGTCCTATTTCTAGACCAGATTTTAGTTGGACTATTAGTGCCAATTTGATGTACAATAAGCGTACAATTACTAAACTAAATAAGACCGATGATCCATCAGATCCAGGTGTAGCCACAGGTACAGACCTTGGCTTAGGTAGAAGGATTCAGATTCACTCTGTTGGACAGGCTCCTAATTCATTCTATACTTTCCAACAAGTATATGATATAGAAGGAAATCCAATAGAAGGTGTTTTTGTTGATAGAACAGGTGAGGGAGGAGATATTACTGCTAATGAATTTAATAAGTACCATAATCATACACCTGACCCTGATTATCTGGTTGGAATCAATTCAAGAATAGCATATAAGAAGTTTGATGCATCATTTTCAGGAAGAATGAGTTTAGGCAACTATGTTTACAATGCAGGTGCAACTCAGACTTATGCAGGGCTTTACTCCAACGATATATTTTTCAACAATATTCGTTCATCAGCACAAGACATTGGGTTCCGTACAGGGGCGGGAGATTTAGCATTTTCTGATCTATATGTCCAGAATGCGTCATTCTTTAAAATGGACAATATTTCTGTAGGATATACTTTCGATCAATTGGTAGACGGCTTAGTTGCCAGACTTGGTTTTACAGTTCAGAATGCATTTATCATTACTGACTATGAAGGACTGGATCCTGAAGTTCAAGGTGGTGTAGATAATAATATCTATCCCCGCCCACGAACTTACTTGTTTAGCTTAAATCTTAATTTTTAATTGAAAGATAATAAGACATGAAAAAAATTAATATAAAAATATTTGCGTGGGTAATGTCATTATCGATTTTGACATCATGCTTCGGTGATTTGGACGTTACTCCATTGGATCCAAATACGGTGATTTCTGAAAATCTTTACAATACTGAGGCGGACTACCTAATGGGTTTAGCAAAATTGTATGCTGGATTTGGGATGAGTGGAGCATTAGGTCCGAATGGTAATCCTGATTTTCAAGGATTTGATGAGGGATTTTCAACCTATATGAGAGGTTGGTGGAATGCACAGGAAATAACTACGGACGAAGCGGTTTCCAGAGGAGATGCTCAAGCTGGTTTACCTGATTTTCACTTCCAATCATGGACACCCACCAACTCTTACTTGAGTATCATTCATGCAAGAATTCTGTACAATGTCGCAGTTTGTAATGAATTTATCAGAAATGCTACGAACAGTGGATTTGCAGAAGTGGATCAATATGTTGCAGAGGCAAGGTTTCTAAGAGCCATGTACTATTGGCATGCACTCGACTTATTTGGAACAGCACCATTTGTAACAGAAACAGAATTGCCAGGTGCGTTTTTTCCTGAACAAGCAAGCAGTGTAGAACTTTTCGATTACATAGAAGCAGAATTGAAAGAGATAGATGCATCATTAGGTGCACCTGGGTTTCAATATGGTCGGATTGATCAAGCTGCTGCCTGGATGGTATTGTCTAAACTGTACTTGAATGCAGAGGTTTATATTGGTTCGTCTAGATATGATGAAGCCATTGTAGAGATGGATAAAATTACTTCTGACGGTGCATTTTCATTGGCGACCGAACACAGACACAATTTTGTAGCTGATAACAACACTAGTCCTGAAATCATATTCCCAATCATGTTTGATGCAACCACAACACAAAGTTGGGGAGGCACTACCTACCTATTGGCAGGAGCCATGGGTGGTGGGTCAATTACAGCATTGGAAACAATCGGAGTTACCGCACAATGGGGCATCTTGAGAACTACTTCAGCTTTGGTTAATTTATTTGAGACCTTGGATGTGAGATCAACTTTTTGGTCGGACGGTCAATTTCTAGAAATTGAAGACATTGAATTGTTTTCAAATGGCTACATGTCTACCAAATTTAAAAACAGAAAGCTCAACGGAAATCTTGCAGATTCTCAACATTCGACGCATCCAGATACGGACTTTCCATTGTTTAGACTTGGAGATGTTTATTTGATGTATGCGGAAGCAGTAGTCAGAGGAGGTAGTGGTGATATGGGTACGGCATTGGGATATGTCAATGCCCTAAGAACTCGTGCAGGTGTGAACACTGTGAGTAGTCTGGATTTAGATTTCTTACTTGATGAACGTGCTAGAGAGCTATTCTGGGAGGGACACCGTAGAACAGATTTGATCCGATTTGGTCAATTTACTGATGGTAGTAAAATATGGCCATGGAAAGGTGGTGCTGCTGATGGTGTAGCTGTTCCAGGGTATAGAGATGTTTTCCCGGTCCCTTCTACACAAATTGCTGCTAACCCAAATCTTGAACAAAATGATGGTTATTAAAATAATGGACATGAAGAAATTAATAAAATTTAGTTTAGTTCTACTTTTATCAATCGTTGCATTTGCATGTGGAGACGATTTGGTAGATAAAGTAATGGTGAATCCTGATGCAATAGTAGGAGGAGAGATAGAGTCAATATCCAATCCAGCCATCGTGTTAACGTATGCTGAAGCAAACAATAACATAGATTCAATATCGTGGCAGGAGACAGACTATGGATTTCCTACTTCTGTGGCATACGTAATGCAGATTGATGTAGCAGGAAATGAGTTTGCAAATGCACAGGATCTTGCTGCTACAACAGCACTTTCGGCTACTGTCAATATCGAAGATTTAAATGATTTGATGGTGACAGGATTTTCTTTGGATCCTGAAGTAGCGGCTAATATGGAAATTCGAGTTGTTTCTAAAATTACAGGTGAATTTGAAGATGTTGTTTCAGCACCAGCTGATATGACAATTACTCCATACGACCCAAATATTCCTCCTATTTACCTACTAGGAAGTGTACAAGGTTGGGATTTTGCTTTTGGAATCGAATTAGCAAGTATTGCACCATTGAGGTACACAGGGTTTTCAGACTTTTCAAGGGATGATGTTTTCCGCTTCTTTGAGTATAATTCTTGGGATGATACAGGCACTCAGTGGAACTATACTTTCTTTGATGGAACATTACCAGCTGAGTTTGTAAGTATGGAAGACTTAGACGCAAACTTCAGATTTGATTCTGATGTATCGGGAACTTATGCTATTACTGTTGATTTAAATACTAAATCTATTGAAATAGAAAAACAATTGTTTCCTTCTTCATTTTACATTATTGGAGATGATCAGGGCTGGTCATTGGATGAGGCTTTGGCGATGAGACACGTGGGAGGTGGAGTTTTTGAAGCCGTTGAAACTTTGAATAACGGTTCATGGTGGAGATTCTTTGAAACACCATCCTGGGGCGGTACTCAATGGAATTTCAATACGTTTGCTGATGGTACTATCGATAGCCAATTGTCCGGAACGACAGAAGGAGATGCCAATTTCAATTTCATTGGTGAAACGGGTATTTATAAAATCACGGTGTCAACCTTGGACTTGACCATAATGATTGAATCTGCCGAAACACCTACCATGTATAGAGTAGGAGGAGACAATGGATGGTCTTTCGATACAGACGCTTCGATGACTTGGATTAGAGGAGAGAAATTTACAATGACTACTAATCTGACAGCAGCTAACGAATGGAGGTTCTTTCCATCCTATAATGTATGGGGATTCACCAGAAATTACAATGATTTCCAAGATGTAGACCCTGCTTTTTTTACTGGGCCTAATGGTGGTGATGCGAATTTCTTAAATCAGGTGACTGGGTCTTATACAATTACGATTGATGTTGTTCCAGGTGTGATATCAGCAATAGCCAATTAAGTAGAATTGATGAGGCTGTCTTTGAAAAACTACTTTTGAGACAGCCTCAATTTTCATGTAATACAATTTTAGAATTTAAGTTATATTTCCATGATGACATTTTTCAACAGATCCAGATACCTATTAGTCTTAGTTTTGATCGCGGCTCTTTCTAATTGTGCAGGAGATGAGCGATTGATTGTCGAACCAGATGAACCGGATGATCCGAACGGGGGGGCAGCTCCTGATGAATTCTATTTTGGTGCTGATTTATCTTATGTCAATCAAATTTTGGATAAAGGTGGGGTTTATAAGAACAATAATGCCGTCGAAAGTCCATATAAAACTTTTGCAACGAAAGGTGCGAATCTTGCACGGTTCAGACTTTGGCACAACCCTATTTGGACTAAAGAATTGTACGGTGACGATGGAACTCAGATGTACAACGATATACTGGATGTTGCAAGAGGCATTCAAAAAGCTAAAGATGAAGGTATGTCTATTTTACTGGATTTTCATTTTTCAGATGATTGGGCAGATCCTGGCAAACAGTATATTCCAGAAGCATGGAAAGAGATTCAATCGATCAATGTGTTGAAGGACTCTGTTTATCAATACACATTAAAAACACTCACTTATTTGAATTCCCATGGTTTGATGCCTGAGATGGTGCAAGTTGGCAATGAAACGAATAACGGGATGCTTTATACTGATGCGCCTGATGGGTTTCCTAGCTGCAATGTTGGTACGAGTTGGTCAAATTTTCGATCAGTGGTGAGCAGTGGCATACAAGCGATAAGAGATGTTGATGAAATGGCGGGAGTTGAAACCAAAATCATATTGCATGTTGCAGACCCCAAAAATGTAGATTGGTGGTTCACTAATGTCACAGAGGGGGGATTGGTTCGTGATTTTGACGTCATCGGGTTTTCGTATTATCCAGTTTGGCACAGAGATATTAGTTTGCCTCAACTAGGTATGACAATTAGCGGGTTCTTGGATGATTTTAACAAAGATGTGATGATTCTCGAAACCGCATACCCATGGACATCAGAGGGGAATGATGACTACAACAATCTCTTTGGAGGGACGGCCACAGAAGGCTATCCCATCTCACCAGAAGGACAAACAGATTTGATGCAGAACATTACACAGATTGTCGTGGATGCAGGAGGCATAGGAGTGATATACTGGGAGCCTGCCTGGATTACATCCGGTCTATTGGATCGGTGGGGTCAAGGCTCTTCTTGGGAAAACAATGCTTTCTATGACTATGATGGAAATGCTAATCAAGGATTTGATTTTATGTCGAAAGACTATGGCCTGGAATAATTAGGCATTCACTTTATTTTTTCAAAAAGACCTTTCAGCGTCTTACTTAAATATTTTTTTCAAATGAGAAATTTATATGGAATTGTATTGATTTTATTTTTTTCATTCGCCTTAAACGGACAGTCCAAAACGGATGTGACCGTTGATGAAAACGGTATTCTGAGATGGCCAGACCAAACAGAAGTTCAAGGTTTCGGGGTGAACTATACGGTTCCATTTGCCCATGCGTATCGCACAGCCAAAAAAATGGGTGTTGACCCCAAATCAGCAATTGACAATGATGTTTATCATTTTGCCCGATTAGGATTTGATGCATACCGTGTACACGTCTGGGATACAGAAATTAGCGATTCGATTGGCAATTTGATCGTTAATGAGCATTTGGAATTGTTTGACTACATGCTGTTCAAAATGAAAGCACGTGGAATGAAATTTTTAATCACTCCCATCGCCTTTTGGGGCAATGGCTGGCCAGAACCGGATGAAGAAACAGCTGGTTTTTCCAATCAATACGGCAAAGCAGATTGCTTAACCAATGAAGAGGCCATTAAAGCACAAGAGAACTATTTAAAACAGTTCCTGAATCATGTGAATTCCTACACTGGCATTGCATACAAAAATGACCCAGATGTGATTGCATTTGAGGTGAGCAACGAACCTCATCATGACGAAAGTAAAGAAAAGGTTACGACCTACGTGAAACGGATGGTTTCTGCAATGAAAAGTAGCGGATGTGAAAAGCCTATTCTCTACAATGTAAGCCATAGCATCCACTTGATGGATGCCTACTATGAAGCAGGTATAGATGGAGGGACTTTTCAGTGGTACCCAACGGGGCTGGGTTCCCAAGAAGAATTAGCGGGAAACCTGCTGCCCAATGTGGATGAATATGGCATTCCTTTTAAGAATCATCAAGGTTTTAAAGCGGGAGCCAAGATTGTTTATGAATTTGACGCAGCTGATGTAGGCAGGTCGTACATTTATCCCGCCATGGCGAGAAGTTTCCGTACCGCTGGCATCCAATGGGCTACCCACTTTGCTTATGACCCAACATTTATGGCATATGCCAACACCGAGTACAATACCCATTACATGAATTTGGCGTATGCCCCTCAAAAAGCACTCAGTCTCAAGATTTCTTCGGAGGTGTTTCATCAGGTACCGCTGTATAGAGACTACGGCAACTATCCTGAAAACGCCACTTTCAACGGTTTTAGGGTAAGTTATGAAGAGGACTTAGCGGAGTATGTTTCACAAGAGAAATTCTACTACACCAACCATACCGATACGCCACCAGTGGATGCTGACAAGCTCACAGAGATAGCTGGCTATGGTAATTCGAGCGTTGTTGCATATGAAGGAAAGGGTGCGTACTTCTTAGACAAGCTTGACGAGGGAAATTGGCGGTTGGAAGTCATGCCCGATGCAATTTGGATCGATAATTTGTTTGGCAGAAACAGTTTGGACAAAACCGTGGCAGTCATCAACTGGATGTCATGGCCTATGAGCATAAACTTGTCTGATTTGGGAGAAGAATTTTTTGTCAAGGGAATCAATGTTGGCAACGATGCAGAGATGAGAGCGAGTAAAAGCTCATTTGATGTCCTCCCAGGCACCTATTTTATATCCAAAACGGCCAAAGATCTCAAACGAGATCCAAAAGCCGATTGGAAAAATATCGAACTCAACGAGTTTTCGGCTCCATCTACCACCCTCGAGGGCATTCGTGTGCTTCACGAACCTAAGGCAGAGACATCTATCAGTACATCATTTGATATAGAAGCAACTATCGTCAGCAAGGAGGCTCCAGTCTCAATGGAAGTAAGAGTGATGTCTTCACAGCAAACCAAGATCTATGCCATGAACAAAGTGACAGGCTACGACTACCAGGCTGTGATCCCTGAGGAGGATATGTCTGCTGGTTATTTGAATTATTTTATTGTCGTTCGAGAAGCCGATCAGACCTACACCTTCCCAGCTGGATCAAAAAGTGATCCAAGGGATTGGGATTTTTATGAAAATGAGACTTATACCGTCAATGTAGTCACAGATGACCAACCGCTGTATTTGTTTGATGCGGCATCTGATTTCGAAAGATTGAACATGACCTGGCATCAGGGCGTCACCTTACAGCCAGCGGTACAGCCATCCCTATCTGTCGTCAGTATTGATTTTGACAGTATACCTCATGACCAAGCCAATAGTACTCCGGACTATACCATTCGTCATCACTTTGGAAAAGCTATTGAAAACAGAGCCATCAAAAACGGAGATTTCAAGGAGCTGATTATCTCTGGGAAAGCCACCAAAAACCAACCCGAGTGGGTAGAGCTGTCCCTCATTACGGAGTCAGCCGATATATATGGAGGGCGCATTCGTATAGAGCCCAAAGAAGGGGACTACAAGATCAAACTGGCAGCGCTGAAGCAGACCCAATTGGTCACCCTTCCGAGGCCCTATCCAGGTTTTCTACCCTATTATTTTGAAAGCCAAAGACAAGAAAAAGAGTTGGACTTATCCTCCATAGAGTCAGTTCAAATATCAATAGGAGCTGGGCAGGTAAGGAATTTAACTAATCAAGATTTCGGTTTGGAAATTCAGAACATCCGACTAGAGTAGGGAGGGTAAGGGTATGGAAAATAGGAGACATCAGTCGATCAGTATGGTTTTTAGTAAAGTGAAATGTGAATACAAATGAGTGTCCCTGAAAATCAGGGATGATTAAACTATAACTATATATTATGAAACATTTCTACGTATTATTTTGCGCTCTTTTTGTTGGCTTCTATGCATTTGGCCAGACCTTTTACAAAGGAGTAGACCTCTCATATGTAAATGAGATGGAAGATTGTGGGGCAGTGTATACCGAAAATGGGATTCCTAAAGATCCCTTTCATATCATGGCCGATCATGGTGCAAATGTGGTAAGGGTAAGAATCTGGCACAATCCACAGGCTTGGTCAGCTCACCCTACTTCATATTCTTCCTATAATGACGCAAAGGCAAGCATTCAAAGGGCCAAGAATTTAGGGCTCAATGTCCTTTTGGATTTTCATTATTCAGATACCTGGACTGATCCAGGAGTACAAATAATTCCATCTGCTTGGGAGAATGATGTTAATAACACTTCTGCATTGGTTACTAGAATGTACAATTACACGCATCAGGTTTTGGCAGATCTTGATAATGAAGGATTGATGCCAGAGTTAGTTCAGGTGGGGAATGAATCCAACGGGAATATGCTGAGTCATGAAGGAGATGATTTATATCCAGTTGATTGGACCCGTCAGGCTGCTATTCTTAATGCAGGTATTAGTGCTGTTAGAGATGCCGGGAGTAATTCTTCTATTCAACCAGAGATTGTATTGCATGTAGCAGATCCCAATAATGGGGTATATTGGTTTGGAGATGCCACTTCTAATGGTGTGACAGATTTTGATATCATCGGACTTTCCTATTATCCACAATGGCACACTGGTACAGTGAGTTCAACCGGAGATATTATAGCTTCATTAAAAGCGACTCACAACAAAGATGTGATGTTGGTGGAAGTGGGAGTTCCTTGGACGGATGATTGGAATGATGACGCGACCAATATGCTGGATGGACTGCCGAATGGTTACGGTCGTAGAACAAAACCTACCGGTCAAAGAGATTGGCTTGTTGATATGGCCAATGAGGTAAATGATAGTGGAGGTATTGGTATGATCTATTGGGAGCCAGCTTGGGTGTCAACCGGATGTGATACGGAATGGGGCAATGGTTCTCATTGGGAAAATGCAACATTCTTTGATTTTAACAATGATCTAATTCTTAATGGTGGTGTCGCGTTCCTTGGATTAAATTTGGGATCTCAAGTAGCGGTCACAGGAGTAATCGTCAGTCCATCAAGCGCAACAATAGATGAAGGACAGACTACTACCCTGGCCGAATCGATTTCGCCTGCTAATGCTACAGATCAATCAGTGAGCTGGTCGTCGAGCAATACATCAGTGGCTACGGTGAATGCCAGTGGAGTGGTGACAGGAGTGTCAACAGGATCAGCTACGATTACTGTAACCACTACCGACGGCGGTTTTACTGCGACAAGCGCCATTACAGTCAATGGCACTTCTCCAGGAGGAAACGTGACATTTAGAGTTGACATGACTGGAGTTAAAGGGAGTTCAGGAGGTTATGTGTCAGGAGATTTTACCGGACAACCTTGGCAGATTATAGAAATGACACATGAAGGCAATAATATATATTCTTATACTACAACTATAGAGGAAGGAACTACAGGAGCCTATTACTTTTTAAAAAGAAATAGTTGGGGTAAAAGAGAAATTGTGCCATCTGAATGTGCCCTACAATATGGGACGGAAAGAGAATATGTCATAGGTAGTGGTACAAATACTTTTGCCTTTGGTTGGCAAAGCTGTTCACCGCTAAATAGTGCTGCAAGATTACGGAATGTAGTAGTTATGCCTGAATCAATTCAAAATGAATTAGTTGGTTCAATTTACCCTAATCCAGCGAAGAATGGAATCATCACGATAGCTGGCATAACCGAACCAACCCAGTTGAAAGTCATCGACTTTTCGGGCCAGAGCATCTTGGAGCAACAACTCAGTGAGGGCACTCATACCATCGCCTTGTCCCTAACAAGAGGGTTGTACGTGCTGCAGTTCGAAAGTGCAGGAGGTCTAAACACTCAAAAGTTGATTGTAAAATAAAATTAGTAAGAAATCATAAAGAGGTTGGCCTTTGGTCAATCTCTTTATCTGAAGTAACACTTCTACTATATGAATAGAATAGCCTGACATAGCTACTAACAAATTTTTATAAATTGATGGCGTATATGTTATTGTATGCCATTTGAATGAATAGTTGGTTTAAACAATTACAGTATGATATTTTATAAGTACTTTCTTTTATGTATACTCATGAGTATTAGGCCTATCCAGCTTTTAGCTCAATACCAGCCTATACCTGTGGATAATAATATCATCGGAACCGACCTTTCAATGGTGAAAGCAATTCTGGATAATGGTGGACTGTATTTAGTCAATAACGAACCTTTAGATGTTTTTACTGCATTTAAAGATAGTGGATACAAATATGTTCGGTTAAGACTTTTTCATACGCCTAATGGGCAGGATGGAGTAGTTAATTCTTTAACATATACTTTAGCATTAGCCCAAATGGTGAAAGATGCGGGGATGAGCCTTTTACTTGATTTTCATTACAGCGATACCTGGGCAGACCCCTCCAAACAAACTATTCCCAATGCATGGGAAGGATTGGATTTTCCCACACTGAATGATAGTATCTTTAATTACACGAAAGAAGTTTTGAATATTTTTGATGCTCATGGCCTTATGCCTGATATGATTCAAACGGGTAACGAAATAAATCACGGGATTTTGTGGCCTACTGGTGGAACTTGGATAGACGACAAATCGAATTATAATAATTTTACAACTCTTCTAAAATCAGCTATCAGAGGTGTGCGTGAATCAAATCGTGGCAGTAATGTTCCTGTGATGATACATGCTGCTTCCGGTGGTTCATACAAAGATACCAAAAGCTTTATGGACAGTTTGCTTTATTATAATGTTGAATTCGATATACTTGGTTTAAGTTATTATCAATGCTGGCATGGAACTTTGAATGATTTAGAAGACAATTTAACTTATCTAAGTTCCAATTATAATCATTCGATAATGATTGTCGAAACAAGTTATCAAGCGGATGGAGAATCGCCTGATTATTGCGTTATCACCCCCGAACAAATTCCATTCCCTTATACAGAGCAAGGGCAATTTGATTATCTACAGGCAATTTACAAAAAGCTTGACCTGCACGATAATATCAAAGGATTGTTTTATTGGGGTGGGGAATATATTTGGGCTGGTGATATTGGAGGTTCTTATTCATCACTATTTCATTGGCAGGGTAATGCTAAAAAAGCTCTTGGTGCATTTTCTGACTTTACTACCTCAGTTCAGAAAAGGTTTTCCAATGCAGGAATCGAAGTTTATATAAATAGTGACAAGCAATTATTTGTAAACACCAAAGACAACGTTTTAAAAAGTAAGGAAATTATTTTATACCATATTTCAGGAAAGCTAGTGTATCGAAGAAGTCTTATTGGTCAAAATAATGTGATAGACCTTAATTTTTTATTGGATGGGATTTATTTCGTAGTTATTAATAATGAACAAAATCTAACTTATAATGAGAAACTAGTGGTTTACTAATTTTATTATAGCAATGGGCTTATTCATTATTAATACAAAAGAATAATTGTACTATCACATTGTGAATACGGCATACAACTATAAATATAGTGCTAAATATAAAAATAATAGCAATAAGCAAACATTGGAGTATATTGAAATATTTGATTTTTAAATGCCAAATGCACCATATTCTCACCGTTAGTCACAAGCCAAAATAGTCAAATATGAAACGAGAAAAATTCAATAATAAGAGATCAATAATTTTATTCTTGAGCCTATTATGTTGTGTTTTATCCTGCACTACACAGCAACCTGCATCCATCCAGGCAAATGTTACGATTAATACAGATGCGACTGCTAAAACATACAGCTCTATGATTTTTGGTGGTTTCTTAGAGCATTTTGGAGATCAAATCTATGGAGGAGTATATGAACCCGGCTCACCCCATGCTGACGAAGATGGTTTTAGAAAAGATGTAGTGGCAGCACTGAAAGAGCTAAATACTACTGCTGTTCGTTGGCCTGGAGGCTGTTATGTAAGCGGATACAATTGGGAAGATGGCGTGGGCAAAAATCGTCCCGTTACAGATGATATGGTATGGGGAGTAAAAGAACCCAATACATTTGGCACAGACGAGTTTATAAAACTTTCTCACTTAGTTGGATGGGAACCTTATATCTGTAATAATGCCGGAAATGGAACCATAGAAGAAATGTGCAACTGGATAGAATATTGTAATGGCACTACTGGTAAATATGCGCAAATGCGTAAGGAGAACGGACATCTGGATCCTATGAATGTAAATATCTGGAGTATTGGAAATGAAAACTACATTGAGCAAGAAATAGGATACAAGCCTGTAGAAGAGTGGGCTCCTTTTGTTACCAATGCTGCTAAAGCCATGAAAAAAGTAGATCCGACCGTTCAGATTTCTGCTGCTACAGCAAATTCCAGAGAATGGATTTTACCTTTGTTAAAAGAGGCTGGATCCTATTTAAATTACATTTCAATCCATCAATACTGGTTCCCTTTTTGGCACAAACACGAAATGCCCGATTATATGGCAGGCATTATGAAGTCTGAAGGACCTGACAAAATGATTTCAGATGTGGTTGAAATACTGGAAGAGTCTGGATATAGAGGAAAAATTAAGATCGCTTTTGATGAGTGGAATCTACGAGGATGGCACCACGATAAATTCCCAAGAAAAACAGTACAAGACTATGATGATCCTGAAGTAATAGAAGCGGTTAAGTCGCGAGAAAAAAATGACATTGCCTCACAATATAATATGTCGGATGCCCTTTTTTCAGCCTCTTTTCTTAATGCCTGTTTGCGATACTCAGACGATGTAACCATGGCAAATATTGCACCTTCCGTAAATACTCGAGGACCTCTTTATGTGCATCCTAAAGGTATTGTAAAACGAACCCATTTCTATGCCTTAGCCATGTATGCCAATAAGCTTCAGCCAAATACTGCCCCACTTAAGATAGAAGCTGAAAAACTAACTCAGGGAGAGGACTCAATAGATGTGGTAGATGCTGTTGCTACTGTTGATGAAACTGGAAAAAAATGGTCTATTGCACTTATAAACCGCCACCCTTCGGAGAGTATTACTTGTGCTGTAGATATGGGTGATAAATCATTGGATGGAAAATTTCCAGCCACCATTCTAACAGCTGATTCGCCCGAAGCATTTAATAGTATTGAAAATCCTGATAGAGTAGCTCCTAAAGAGGTGGAGCTAAAGTTTAAAAAGGGAGTGGTCAACTTACCACCTCACTCATTGACAATTGTTCATATAAAGGAGGATTATTAATAAAATGAACTTAAAAGAATTAGTACTATTTTTTTCTTCGTTTTCACTCTTTTGTACTTCTGTTGTGGCTCAAAGACAAGTAACCAATTTGCAAATTTGGCAGTTTTTGAATAGTGACCGAAGAGGGGCAAATATTCGACCTTACTAGTGATATCGGAGAAACAAATAATGTTGCTTCTAAACACCCATATATGGTTAAGAAAATGAATGAAATTTTTGTGACTGAACGTACTGATAACGTGTATTTTCCATATGGAGGAATTAGCTCTGACAAAGTTGAATAAAATTGAAGTAAAGTAAAACGTATCGCAATAACTAAGCCTTCGTGTGGCCGATAGACCAAACATGAAGGCTATGTTGAACGATTCCGTTGTTATGGGTTTTGCACTAAGTTTGGAGGGGCTATTAGAGGAGAGGAATCTAGTGATTTACTTTTGATTAGAGATCATTATTATCGTTGTTGACCTCAGGATGATAAGTTTGGTGTCATTTAAGTTGTTTTTGACCATACTTATCCCATAGCGACGCGGAAAACTCATAGATGATGAGCAGTGCTCAGGATCATGAAATTACTCGCTGCATACGTAATGACGTTTCACATTTGAGATTCCTTTGTACAGTTTATATAGTTAAAGCACAGACTTTATCACAAGCTTCCCTGATTGCAATCCATTGCCAGTGACTGACAGTTCAATATCTCCGGACTCCAAAGTGGATTGCACCGTCACGACCAGTTTTCCACTAAAAAGTTTCATGGTAGGTTTGTGGAAGATTTCTAATGAAGTGGCGTCTCCATTGCATGCGGCGCGAAAAGTTCCATTTCCAGTTACTTGAAATTTAAGTTGATTTGTTGCAGTTGGGCAAGGAATTCCATTTTTGTCAACCACTGATACCGTCACATACACCAAATCTTCGCCATTCGCTTTGATGCTTGGATCGTCTGGTGTCAAAACGAGTTGATAAGGCTTTCCGGCCGTTTTTATTACCTTTTCTTTAGCTGGATTTCCGTTATCATCTAGGGCAACCACTTTGATCGTACCTGGTTCATATTTGACATCCATCCACATGAGTCTGTACCTGTTTTGGAGAGAGGAATGGTTTTTCTTTTGGATTCCCATGCTTTTTCCATTGACGAACAGCTCAGCACTATTGTAACTGGTATAGACAAATACTGGGGTGGTTTTCCCTTCACGTCCTTCCCAATTCCAGTGAGGTAAGATGTGTAAAGTCTCATCTTGCGTATTCCATCTACTTCGATAGAGATAGTACCTGTCTTTTGGCAATCCTGCCAAGTCGACCATGCCGAAATAAGAACTTCGCGAGGGCCACATTTCATCATAAGGAGTGGGTTCTCCCAAATAGTCAAAGCCTGTCCAAACAAACTCGCCGATTACCCATGGTTTGTCATCTTGCAGAGCAAAATCCTCATCGGGCAGGTTTGACCAACTGCAGTATTCCAAGTCGTATGACGAACATTGAAAGTCATCATACTGCTTCATTTTTCCAACTTCGACAGGAAATTTATAGACACCTCTGGAACTTACTGTAGAGGCCGTTTCAGACCCCAAAATCATTCCTTGAGGAAATTTTTCAAATGCTTCTTCATATAAATGTACTCGGTAGTTGAGTCCTGGAACGTCCAAAAGCGCGCCAAAACCAGATTCCATTGTAGCCATTACTTGATCCATACCCACTGTGACAGGTCGGGTAGGATCTTCTCTATGAAACAAGTCTTGCAACCATTTTGCTCTTTTGACACCTTCCGAACCCCACTGATCAGGTACTTCATTGCCCGAACTCCACATCACGATACATGGATGGTTTCGTGTGGCGTGAATCAGGTTTACAACATCATTTTCAGCATCCGATTCAAAAAATCTGTTATAACCGTTTTCTACTTTGGGTTTGGCCCATTCGTCAAAGCTTTCTGCCAAAAACATGAAACCCATTTCGTCACACAGTTCTAGTTGCTCCAGCGATGGCATGTTATGCGAACTTCGAATGGCATCTACACCCATGTCCTTTAGAATTGTCAGTTGCCTTTTCAATGCAGACTTGTTAATTGCTGACCCGATAGGGCCTAAATCATGGTGCAGACAAACTCCTTTGAATTTTCGAATCTTTCCATTTAAACTAAATCCTCTTTTCGCTACGTACTTAATGTTTCGTACACCAAATCGAGTGGTTGTTTCATCTGTTAGTTCACCATTGGCAAACAGTTGATTGATGGCTGTGTATAGATAAGGTGACTCAGGGCTCCATAGGTTGGGTTCATTTATGAGTATGTTTTGTTCAAACTCATTACCGAAAATTTCATCTGTTTTGGAGGTGGCGATGATTTCTCCTTTGGCGTTTGATATTTTGGTCACCAATGAAAGGTTGCTGCCAGTGGCTTTTGTTTTGATTTTTACTTTGGCTAAAGACTTGGTTGCGATAGGCGTAGTGATGAACGTGCCCCATTGATCGATGCTCTCTTTGTTTTTTACAATGAGACTTACATTACGATATAGACCAGCACCTGGATACCAGCGTGAAGATTTACCCAAATTGGAGAGTTTGACTGCTAAAATGTTTGATTCGGTTTCATAGATGTGCTCTGTAACATCGAAATAGAAGTAATTGTACCCGTAATTCCATTCACCGATTTTTTTGCCATTGAGGAAAACCCTAGGTTCACTCATGGCTCCTTCAAACAACAGGATGACTTTCTTCGTGTCATCAAAATTCTCTACTTTGAATTGATTCCGATACCAAGCTTCTCCTATGTAAGGAAGTGAGCCAGTTCGACCCGTTTTTTCTGTTGCTACAGTTTCTCCGTTTTGTACGATGGCCGTTTCTTGTTTGTCAATTTCTTTGTCGAATGGTCCATAAATGGCCCAATCATGAGGAACGGTGACATTTTCCCACTTTTTATCATTGAACTTGACTTGGAAGGCTTTCTCATTTTTGCCTTTTTGAAACTTCCAACTACTCTTGAGGTAGGTTACTTCTCTCGTTTGACCAAAAGAATAAGAGTAGTAAAGGAAGGAAATAATGACAATGGGAAGTATTCTGGAAAAATTCATATTCGCATCAATTTAGTTTATTCACGAGTTCAAATATCAGAAATCAGCTTTCAGTGGACTTGCAATAATTGATCAGATAATTGTATTTCTCGTACATCCGTAAGAAAATGATAGATAAATCATCTAATGTGTAACATTAAATATGATTTTGCGGAATCACTATTTCTTAAAAAATGGAAATTGTGCACAGGATTAATTTGTCATTGGTATCAAACTACTAAAAAATATATAAAATAAGATAAAGTCAATGTTACAAGTAGTAGGAATGGGGTTAAGAGTGATCGCCTTCGAGCAGCCAGGCTCTCTGAATAAAAAAGGGCAAGAGAGGTCGTACAACTTGTCAATCTCCGATTAAACAAAAAATCCCCGAATCTCAAATAAAAAAATCGGCGACCTTCTGCCACCGATTTTAACCAAAACCACCTCATTATTGAAGGGACTAAACTTAAATTTGCTGAACTTGATTCTTTTGGGTTAAAGTGTCAAGTATCTATTTCTTTTAGTGTTACTTCTTGAACGCATGTAAAAATAAAATGTTTAATAAATGTATAAAAAAGTTAAACAAAATATATTAAAAGGAATATGATTTAAGTAAGTGTATTTGGGTGGGAACAAAAAAAGCTTCCCGAAGGAAGCTTTAAGTGCCAGAAGTGGGACTTGAACCCACACGACTCGAAAGTCACAAGATTTTAAGTCTTGCGTGTCTACCAATTCCACCATTCCGGCTTTTGGTTTTGCAGTGTTGTACGTAATAATGGGTACAAAAAAAGTGTATGCGCGATGCTATTGCACCTTCTCACTCACATACACTCTCACACTCAGAGCGAAAGACGAGGTTCGAACTCGCGACCTCCACCTTGGCAAGGTGGCGCTCTACCAGCTGAGCTACTTTCGCATTATTTTAACCCTTTCGGTTAAATCGAGTGCAAAGATAAGTAGCGACATTACAAATTCAATAAATTGACTTAATATTTTATAGGAAATTTCTAATGTGTTGAGACACTGATGCTTCTGAATCGACTAAATATTTTGTCAACAATCAAAAGCAGGACAATAGCTTCACTAATTATCAAAAGTTGTTTGACTTTTGGATTTGCAAGCCATTCCATTATTGTACCAAAGTGATTCATAGCATTGGGTAAATACTCCGCAGATGAGACTGTAGGTCCCAATGATATTGAGAACCAAATGACCGCAATGATCGCTAGAGATGAACCAAGTAAAGTTGCGAAAAACCAGAATCTAGATTTTTTGCGTTTTGCCATTAATGCAGATTGTACAACCGAAGCTGTGAAGTCAGGTTTGAGATTGATGTCTTCAATGTTAGTCATCATCTCATCTATTTTTCGAATATTTTGAAGCTCTTCATTCAGTGCATTGAGGTTACTGTTTTCTAATGCGTCAAAATTTGTAATGTCGTCTTCAAAATTTTTCATTGTATCAAATTTAAAAAGCTTTTTCAATAAATGCTTGCTACTTCATTAGGAAGTAGGTTTTCTAAATGCTTAGCCATTTTCTTCCTGGCCCTAAATATCTTAACTTTCATTGTATTGGTTGTTAGTCCTGTAATTTCAGTCATTTCTTCTAGTGAAAGTTCTTTAAAGTAATACAATCCAAGTAGAGCTCGTTCTTCGTCATTTAAATTAGCCATTGCTCCGTCAATATATTTTTTCCTTTCAATATTTTGTAAATCATTTGAGGCTTCCTGAAACTCCTGTTGCCCTAACCTTATATTAGGATCAAAAATATCTTCTGTTACTAATTTCTTTTTACGAGTTTTTCCAATGGCCATATTCAACACGATTCTATAGAACCAGGTGGTGAACTTAGAATCCCCTTTAAAATCTTTGATGATCGTATATACTTTTACAAAAGCATCATGCGCAACTTCTTCAGCATCTTCATGAATACGAAGTACATTGTACGCAACTTTATATGCAAACTTTTTATGCCTGTTAACCAATTCCTCAAAACTCAGTACATCACCTGATTTTATGTTGGTTATCAATTCAAGATCTGACAATTGTTTCATCATTCAATCATAAGATGCATAACCTTAGTATGAAGTTACAGTTTGCCAAAACTATTTTAAACCTTCAGATTATGCTGCTAGTTTCATTTCAATGTATTCATCAATAATTTCTTCTAGAATATCCAAAGGCACAGCTCCATTTTTTAAAACTACATTGTGAAAATCTTTAAGGTTAAATTTCTCGCCTAATGAATTTTTAGCCTTATTCCTTAATTCTACGATCTTAATCATTCCAATTTTATAAGCGCAGGCTTGCCCTGGCATAACTATGTAACGTTCTATTTCGGTGACGACTTCAGATCGAGGCATGCCGGTGTTGTCTACCATATATTCAATCGCTTCATCACGAGTCCATCTTTTGTAATGGATTCCTGTATCTACAACCAATCGGACCGCTCTAAACATTTCTGCCTGTAGCCTTCCAAAGTTTCCAAAAGGGTCTCCTTCATAAAATCCCAACTCCCAGGCTAACATTTCTGTATACAATGCCCAGCCTTCAATATAGGCCGTGAATAAACCAATAGTTCTAAATATTGGCATACCTTCTAATTCGGATTGAATGGCTATTTGAAAATGATGACCTGGAATACCTTCATGATATGCCAAGGTTTTCATACCATATTTTTTTGTTTCATGAACGTCCCGCAAGTTTGCATAGAACATACCCCCTCTGGATCCGTCCATGGTAGGTCGGTTATAGTAGGCTCCAGGAGCACCTTTTTCTTTAAACTTTGGAACTCTTTTTACTTCCAAGCCCGCTTTAGGACGAATGTCAAAAGCATCATCAATTCCAGCACTTATTTCGTCTAAGATTCGATTATATTCTTCGATTATTTGCTCTCTTCCTTGATCATTGTTTTGAAACAGAAACCTTTCCTCTTTATTGAGCACAGCTGTGATTTCACCTATTGATTGGGTTGTGTCATTGTATCCCTCTGAAATTAGAATAGCTCTCATTTCTTTAGTGATACGGGCGACCTCTGATAATCCTATTTGATGAACCTCTTCGGGACTCTTATCAGTGGTAGTATTGGATTTTAAACAATATTGATAGAAGTCATCACCTTCTGGGAATTTCCATACGCCATGATCATTGTTAGCCTTGGGTTTTAGGTAGGTGAAATAATCTATCAAGCTTTGGTATGCTGGAAACACAGTGTTTTGAATTTCATTCTCAGCTTTTAATATGTAGGATTCTATATCTTCTTCACTTAAATCTTCGACCTCTCCAATTTTCTTTTCTAGGTTTGTATATAAGATATTAGTTTTAACAGGGTTAGAATTGATGCCTTCTGGGTTAATTTTTAGGCTATCATTTTGACCCGTAAAGCCTTTCATTTCATCTAAGACTCTGTCAATTACAAAAACAGGTGGAATGATGCCTTTCTCTTCTCGGATTTTAAGCCCTTCTATTACTTGATCAAATTTTATTCCGAATTTCGAAAGTCTCGAAATGTATGCTTCGATATCACTTTTATCTTCCAAGTTATGAGAGTTTTCCATAAAACTTGGGGTTTGGTTTTGTACTCCAAACAGTTGATTAACAGGGTAATCATGATAAAAGTATTTTTCAGCATCTAATTGATCTTTCAGGAAATAGCCCAAAATAGAAGTGTTCAATTGATTTTCTTTTGACTGACTCTCATAATCATAACTCATGAGGATATCATAATTCTTCCTTACCATTTCGAAATCTTCCCAATTTCTTTTGTCAGAAACATCATTGAGTTCATCTTTTGTTAGATCATATAGTACTGGAATGCCCATGGAAGTAATTAATTCTGGACTTGTAAGTGCCAGCTTAATAAATACTCTATCATAAAAGTGTCCAATGCTAAATGGTTTAAACCAAATAAGATTTGCGGTCCAAAATAATCCAATTGCTAATAACAGGAGTACTGAACGTCCAGTCCAAAATCTCCATGATTTTTGTTTACCCATTTTCTGTTTTGTTAAAAGAAGTTGTTAAATATCGATTAAGTTAAAAATTAAAGGAGTCATATATTGACCTATACATTCATTTTACATGAACGGTTTTCATTATTGGTGGTAAAATGTGTGAAATTTTAATTTGATTGTAACCGAAGCAGAACTAGTTGCATCATATGATCAAACAAAAACTTAAAATCATGGGAGTAGAAATAGTTGTACCAGTAGTATTGTTCCTATCCGTTGCGGCAGTACTTATTGTTTATAGGAAATTTGCCAACGAAGAGCGATTGGCATTAATTGATAAAGGATCAGATGCCAAAATCTTTCAATCGGATTCTAATGCAAAACCTGCATTACGTTTTAGCCTTTTATTAATAGGTGCTGGATTGGGTATTTTAATGGGGAATATTCTGTCAGGGATGTTCAGAGAAGAAGAAGCTGCATATTTTTCGATGATATTCTTATTTGGAGGTTTCGGCTTGTTGACCGCTTACTTCATTGAAAAAAAATCAAATGATAAATCCTAATAGGTCCAAAAATTGAATGGAAACCATCCTGAATGTTCAGGATGGTTTTTTTGTTTATGGGTTAATAGAAGGATGTCAAATAAAGAAATAATCATTTTAATAATTCGAGTGCGCCAGAGCAATCTCGTTTGATTGTGCTGGACTTTTTATTTTGTAGTTTCGTATACATATCACGAAACTAAACTTTAGAATGGGTAAAAGAATAGAAGAACTGACACCTGAGTTGATTGATTTCATCAAGGAACAGAAAATATTTTTCGTAGGAACTGCCATGAAAGAGGGCAAGGTGAACGTTTCTCCAAAGGGGATGGATTCATTTCGAGTGCTTGAGTCAAATAAAATAATTTGGCTCAATGTTACAGGAAGCGGTAACGAAACAGCTACACACATTCTCGAAAGTGATCGTATGACGATTATGTTTTGTGCATTTGAAGGCAAGCCTTTAATTCTTCGACTATATGGGGAGGCAAGAGCTTACCATGAATGGGATACTCAATACCAAGAGTATATTTCAATGTTTCCAAAAATTGCTGGTGCTCGGCAAATATTCGAGATGAAAATTGACTTGGTGCAGACTTCTTGTGGAATGGCCGTACCCTATATGGATTTTAGGGGAGAGCGCACACAATTGAATGCCTGGGCTGAGAAACAAGGAGAGGAGGGACTTGAAAACTACAAAAGAGAGAAGAATGTGGTGAGTTTGGATGGTCACCCATCTGGTATATTCAAGCCTTGATTGGGGGATTTAAAACTATTCAGATCTTTTCTTAACAAGAATGGACTCACTTATGTGATAAAATCCGATGCTTCCAAACAGAGCTAATATTGGGAAAAGAGGTACAAAAAACCGAGCATCCCAATCCACCCAAGTATTGGAAATAATCAATGAATGAATTGAGAAATATATTAAGGCTATTGTAGAAAATGTTCCTGCGATCAACTTTCTTTTGATAGCGAAGAAACTGAAAAGGTAACAAGGCCATATAGTTAGTATAACCCATAAATTATGAGTCAACGACCAATAGGGTCTAATATGAGTTAGATACACGATCAACTTGGCACTAAAAAGTTTAAAATAGTATAGGGGATTATTAATGATGAATTCAACCATGCTCAAAATCAATGTGTCATGATTGGGTGTATACAGATTAGCAGGAATATCTATGGCAAGCAAGCTTTGAAATCTTTGATGGGTAAATTCATGCATTAAAAATATAATATCACCTTTTGAATATATCAACATAACTTGGTGCATTGTTAGCATCTGATTTGCTAGTACCATAACACCAACTGTGCAGATTAAAAAGGCGCTAATTCTCAATATTCTGAATCTCGGTTGTATGAGGAAATCGTAAATGGAAGGAAATAGAATTGCAAGAATCAGTGCTGGTGAAGTGGGTTTGCAAAAGAACGTAATGCATATAGAGACAATCAAGATTAATAAGCTATTTCTTGATTTCAGCTTCATGTGATAAATTAGTGCAAAGACAGAGAAGCATATAAAAGAACTATAAACAGATTCACTAAGAATATAGGAATGCCAAAATAGATTGTCGGGAAAAAACATAAACAAAATACATGTCAAAAATGAAATGGTTCTATTCTTGGTTAATAATTCCGCGGTTCGAAATAAAGACAGAACTGCAGCAAAACCTAATGCATACTGACTTAGTATAATTGCGAGAACATTGTCGGAGAATATTTGATGAACATATATAAAAACCACGTAGGAGAGATACCAAAAATTGAGTGGGTCAAAATAAAATCCAGTTTTTAGCCCTTCAGCATATCCTAAATACCTAGGTGAATCGGTCACAACTTTTATCCCGTATTTATGGTAGAAATAGATACTTAATGAAGCGTAAACCAAGGTGATCAAGAAAAGCACCAACTTTCTTGATTGGATAAGTTCTAATACCAATTTCACTGTATTACAAGTCTTTTCATTTCCAAAGAAATAGGTAAATCAAATACTTTTTTTCATAGGAAGAAAGTAGTTACTACAATGAACACCCCATATTAGACAATAAATCGAAAGCTTGAGTAATCGGCATTTCTTTATTCTTGATAGGCTCCAGAAGAATAAGTCAATTCGTAGCTATGAGTATATATTTCAAAGACGATACCAAATGGATCTTCAACATATACCATTTTATAAGGTTTTTCATTTGGGTAATACTCTCTTATGGGCATCCGCTGTTTTCCTCCGCACGCTACTATTTTATTAGTCAAAGCTTCAATGTTGGGATCTTGAACACAAAAGTGAAAAAGTCCAGTATTGAAAGGGTTGAAGGCCGGGGCTTCTTTAATCCCATGAGGAAATGAAAATAATTCTACGCCTATGCCATCAGCAGTTGACATATGAGCAATTTCGAATGATGTCCATTCTTCTCCAAACACATCAATGCACATTTGTCCTATAGCGGTATCTTTTTCCTTCGAAACTTTTGATGGAGGCATAATAACGTACCATCCCATTACTTCTTGATAAAACTTAACCGCTTTCGTTATTTCTGGTACAGTAATGCCTATGTGAGAAAATCTCCGTGGATACTTATTGTCTTGCATGTGCTTAGTTTTGAAAATGGATTCTTCTTAGTCAGAATTAATTTGATCGAATAACCAATAGTATGATATATTGGTCATTGTTTGATACTCAATATACCTAGAGTTTATGGCTTTCCAGAATTATTCCTACAGTCTTTGAATAGGTTTGAAGTCAATTGAATTGTGGACACGAGAATTTGTCAGTTGTTGTATCCTATTGACGGTAGCAATTCTTCATCAATTCCCATTTATTGATTTCATTTTGGCGATTTGCTAAAATGATAAACGTATGATTGTTCTTAATGTCTCTAAATAAGATGGATTCATTTCCAATTCAATCCCCATTTTGAAAAATCAGGTGATACTGACCCTTCCATTTTTTCCAATCAAATCCGTAATGAATTTTCGGAAATATGTTCAACAATTCTGGCTAACAGACAATATCCTGCATTACTGTATTGAAATAGAAGAGATCTTCTTTTTCAGAATGATCCATTGCTGTATCGATATTTTTGATAGTTTGTTGAGCAAAAGTTGAAATACAATTTAATAGTAGAAATAGAGTTTGAAACTGTTTCAGGAAAATCAAACCAATAAAAGCCCGGCATTCTTAAGGTCTTTCCAAACTTGAGACTTGAATAATTTATTTGATTTATGGTTTGTTGCTTTTGTATAAATCGATTGTAGATCAAGCAGCGTGATTTTCTTGTTTGCCTTAAAATCTAAAAATAATTGCTCGACCCATATTAAGTCCTCATTATCTAAGTAAATGGATTGGGTAGCTGAGTTATTCAAACAATTCATTTCAATTCTTTTAAGCTTCTGACCTTTTTTTCTCTTGTGTGTTGTTTTAAAAGTAGGAAAAGCTCCGATCCAATATAACAGTGCTGATTCTTTAAAATCTGATTCTTTGTTGTTTTGAATCGCTATTTCTATGTAATACGGAGAGACAGTTGGCTTTGGTGTTTTTATCTCAAACCACTTTTCCAACGCTAAATCAAATCCTACTCCATGCATGTAATTATAGAGTGAAGTCTTTAGTCCGTCGCTGTAAGAGGTATGATCTGCTCCATTTGGATCTTCATGTTGTAGGTCGTTATGAGCAAAATCGGGATTCGAAGGGCTTATAGATTCAACCTGAAACTGATCAGGACTTATGCCGACAGGACTATGAGCTGTCATAGCAAACTGATGCCAAAAAGCAGATTGTACAATGCCTATTTCAAACATTTGACGAACCATTTCTAAAGAATCAATTGTTTCCTGATCTGTCTGAGTAGGAAATCCATACATAAGATAAGCATGTACCATGATCCCAGAAGTGGTGAAATTGTCTGCTACTTGTGCTACTTGCTCAACTGTGACACCTTTTTGAATCATTGCTAATAGACGATCTGATGCCACTTCCAATCCTCCAGAAACAGCTATACAACCTGAAGCTTTAAGTAATTTGCACAGATCTGAAGTGAATCGTTTTTCAAATCGAATATTTGTCCACCAGGTAATTTTTAGATCTCGATTGATAATTTCCATTGCCACATCTCGCATCAGTGCTGGTGGTGCAGCTTCATCCACAAAATGAAATCCGGTCTCACCGGTTTGTTCAATTAGCCTCTCAATTCGATCGCAAATTATGGATGCATTGATGGGATCATAGTTTTTGATATAATCTAATGAAATGTCACAAAATGTACATTTTTTCCAATAGCAGCCATGCGCCATGGTGAGTTTGTTCCATCTGCCATCGCTCCACAACCGATGCATTGGATTTGTTAATTCTATGACCGATAGATAAAGATCGGTTTGGAGACCCTTGTAATCGGGCGTTCCTGCTTCTGCAAAAGGGATATCACGCTTTTTAGAAGTATTCGTTTGAACTACTTCTTTGTTTATCAAATGAAGTGTCCGTTTTAATTCGGAATTCCCTTTGATAATGTGATCTAATAATAATTCGATAGGTTTTTCACCATCATCAAGTGTTATGAAGTCTATAAACTCAAAAAGCCGTGTGTCACTAACAGTTCGCAGTTCTGTATTTGGGTAGCCGCCTCCAATGCTTATTTTAATATGGGGGAAATTGGATTTTACATACTGACCACATCTGAGTGCAGAATATAGATTGCCAGGAAAAGGAATAGAAATTCCCAAGAGTTTTGGGTTGGTTTGTTCAATTTTTTGGTCTATTGCCTCTAATAAGAATTCATCCGTGAAGGTTGGAGGGTGGTTAAGAGTGTAATGAAGGTCGTCAAAAGATTCTGCTGACAAACTGATACGCTCGGCATATCTACTAAATCCGAAAAACGGATCTACCGTTTCTTTGATGAGATCTGAAATATCTTCTAAGAAGAGAGTTGACAAGTGTCTGGCTTTGTCTTGAATTCCTAAAGTACCAAAAGCCCATTCTAAATCATCTAACTGATGAAAGCGTCCAGCTTCGGGAAGGTAACCTCGCTCCGCTATAGCATAACCTAACGTACTATTCTTGTTTTGCAAAAATCGAATAACAGGAGTGATACAAGCTAAATACTCTTTTTTTAGAAGAATGATTCGGTTTAAATTTTCATCTAATGGATAATCACCATTTTCAATGGTATTAAACAATCTAGTCAAACCAGATTTTGAAAAAATCTTTAAGATAATTTCGATTCCTAAATCGCATTGCTGAGATTGATACCCAGTTTTATTTAAATAGCCTTGAAGATAAGCGGTAGCAGGATAGGGTGTATTGAGTTGAGTGAACGGAGGTGTAATTAGTAAAATGTCAATATCTTGAGCCATTGGTGTAAAGGTCGGAAGATTTGATGGATATCCCTCAATTTAACTAGCAGGAGTCTAGCATCGGTAGAAATTGATAGACTAAAATATTCACCTAGTGCTTTTCCTTAATCAAGTCTGGAAATTTTTCTTGAAACCTTAATAATCTGGGGATGGAAACTGCTCGAATGTATCCATGGTTGGGATGTAGTCTTTCAAAATTTTGATGATAATCTTCACCAACCCAAAACTTCTCAAACATCATGACTTCTGCAGCTACTTTTTCAGGTGCCAATTGTTCGTTAAGGAAATCAATTTTTGAATTGATAATTCTTTTCTGAGCTTCATTTTGATAAAAGATAATCGACCTGTACTGAGAACCTTTATCGGGACCTTGTCCATTTTTTTGTGTGACATTTTGGGAACCAAAATACACATCGACTAAAGTACTAAAACTAACAATCTCCGGATTGTAATAAATAGCGACCGCTTCAGCATGACCTGTTCTTCCGGTGTTGGATGCTTCATAGGTAGGATTCAATGAATGTCCACCTGAATAGCCAGAAATGGATTCTTCGACCCCTTTGACACTTTCATAGATAGCTTCAACACACCAAAAACAACCAGAAGCAAAATATGCCTTTTCTAACTTGGGGTCTGTGGGTAGACTTTCTAAAGTCTTTTGATTGGCTTGATTAGAAGATTGACTACAGCCAATGGTAAAAACAAAACAAAGCGGTAGAAGTAGGATACTAAATTTCATAAAACATCGGGTTTTTCTTAGATCCACTAACAACGAAATAGAGACCAATAAGATTCCAGCATATTAGTTAAATTCGATATCCTTTCAATATAAATACTATGTGAAAAGTTATTTCCCTCTATTTCTGAAAAAATCGCTTTTTTGTTTTTAATGATTTGGTGGAAGGACTTTCAATGACTTCAGTATAGTCAAAGAATTCTAACGTTCCCTTGTAATATCCAGACATTTCTTTTTCTCCAAAACTTACGCAATCGAAAGTGATGCTGTATTCGTTTCCTGTTAGGCTCACACTGACAGTTCCTTCAGTAATGTCATCAATATCTTCAACTTCTTCCGTTTCAAAATTGCCATTAACTAAATACAAACCGTAATCAAAAGTGCCAATCGGATGAGGCTCATTGGATGAATAATTATAATCGTCAGAATCGAGACTTGAACTGGTACTTGAGAACATTTCAAAATAAATAATGTGACCAGCACCAACTAGTTCATTATTCACTACTGATATGCCTTCTGAGTACAATGTCAGGTCAGTATTGTAACCCTCATGCCAAGAATCGGTCCCATAATTTTCTATAAATCCTGCGGAAAGATCATATTCTACTCCATCAATGATCATGTGGTTAGCTATCTCAGGTGTATTGTCTTCGTCGTCTTCGCCACCACAACTAATGAAAAGTGAACCAGAGAGAAGTGCTATGAACGAATATATTAACCAATTTTTCATATAATTATTGTTTTGATTTTTAATTAATCAATGCTCATGTAATAGATTTAATGATATTCAATTCTAATGAATATTCGTTCAACCCGTAATGAATCTAATAAGAATTGATATTTGTAAAATAGTTATATTAATCTTTATTAGACTAATGAGCACCTCAAAAAATTCAATCAACTATTCTAGTTGGTTAAATTATAATGGAGCATAAATGAAATGGATACATCTGAATTCGGGCCAATTAATATTCAATGCCTAAGATCTGATTTTTTGTTCAGTGATTACCAATCAATAGGGCGATAGTCTTTGAGGAATTTTCCACTCCAGTGTTTACCAGTATTGATACCGTCGAAAAGCGGATCCATTACTCGTGCCGCACCATCAACTATATCCAAAGGAGGTTGGAAATCATGGATTCTTTCTTTGCTTTTAGCCAATTCGATTGGATCTTCATCAGTGACCCAACCCGTATCAACGGCATTGGTGTAGATGCCATATTTCGCAAAGTCACCTGCCGAGGTATGAGTCATCATGTTTAATGCCGCTTTGGCCATATTCGTATGAGGGTGGCGGTCTTCTTTATGGAATCGATGGAATTTTCCTTCCATTGCCGAAACATTGATGATGTGCTTCATGCCAGTGTCCTCTTTTTTCATGATGTTTACTAATCGATTGCAGAGTACAAAAGGGGCGACAGAGTTCACTAATTGAACTTCGAGCATTTCAGTAGTATTGATCTCGCCCAATTTTAATCGCCAACTGTTGGTTTTTCTGAGATCGACTTGTTGCAAATCAGCATCTAATTTGCCTTCTGGAAATACTTCTTCTGCTGTCAAGGAATTGTCAATGCTGTAGGGAATTTGTGAAAGCTTTGCTGATGCACTCAATCCAATACCCAATTGTTTTCCATGCCAGGAAACAGGTAAGTTCTTGTTTTCTCCAAAGCCATCACTCAATGACCTCAATTCATTGAGACATACGTCATGATCAGCCAATAGGGATTGAGCAAGTTCTGGCAACTGATCTATTGATTTTTCTTCATTGGGCATCAAATGTTGGTAAAAACCAGCAGGTCTTCTTACAGTTTGGGCTGCATTGTTGATGAGTACGTCAAGCCTTTCATATTTCTGTTCAATAAAATTACAGAAGATCTCTACGCTAGGAATATGTCTTAAATCTAGGCCATGTATGTGTAGTCGGTTACCCCATTGGTTAAAATCGTCTTCTTTGGCAAAACGAAGTGCCGAATCATGCGGGAAACGAGTGGTAGCTATGACAGTTGCACCAGCACGCAACATCATGAGTGTTATGTGATATCCAATCTTTAGTCTAGAACCTGTTACAAGAGCAACCTGATCTGTCAAATCTGCATTTTGGAACCTTTTGGCATAGTTGAAGTCACCACATTCTTTGCACATGCTATCATAGAAATGGTGAAGGCGGTCATAGACTTTTTTGCAAACATAGCAGTTGCGAGGGGACTCCATTTTGACTTCTCGTTCAGCCTCATCACCAGTCAGTGCAATCATCTTGGGCGCCTCAAAAACAATAGCTTCTCTGGCACTCCTGATTCCAGTTAATTTGCGAGCATGCTTATCTTTCTCTCGAATCTTTCTTTTCTCAGCTTTTTTAGCCTCTTTTCTTCTTCTGAGAAACTCCTCACGTGATGGCCTGGAAAGCAATCCAGCGGCCATGATTAGGGCAGTTCGCTTATCCTTTGGGATTTCAAAAATCTGGTTTGTGTCCTCATTCAATGTTTCCAAAATGGAAATACATTGATCGATCTGTTTTTGTGACAGCCTGTTGGGTTCTCCTTTTTGTAATTTATCGTCCACTATTGTCCTTTTATTGGGTGCGAAATTAGTGATTATGATCCTTCAATTTGATAATTGTCGAAAATAATGGTGTAAATGGGCGCTTATTTAGGGGGCAAAACAATAAGTTGACCCAGAGATATTTAGAATATATGTTTTCTAAATATTTCATTATTAGATTAGCGTTTCAAACCAAAATAATAAAGATGAATAGAGGATTTAGTACTCTTTCCATCCTGTATCTCGTTTTACTCGTTCCCCAGCATTTATTTTCTCAAGCAACATTTACAACTACCATGAATGGTGATTGGGATGATGCGACTACTTGGGGTGGAACTAACCCAGCTATCGAAGGCACCAATTACCCCTCGCGGTCTGATCATGCAGTCATTGGGCATATAGTTACTATTGATGCTGTGACGGATAATAATACAGGAGGGGGCCGTAGACCAGATCGATTGGCATTAAATGAAAATATTATAGGTGTCTGTGGTTGTACAACCGCAGGAGCAACCACTGGTTGCGTAAATAATGTACCAGAAGATGGAGCAAATGCAATGTTTTATCATGCAGGTGATATTACCATAAATAATTCTGGTATATTAACCAGCGATATAAGCATTATTATCGGTGGCGAAGCTACTGTCAATAGTGGCGGTTCAATGGTACTGACAGCAAATGATAATGATGTTTTTGTAATTAATAGATTAACTGTACGTGCAGGCGGATCTTTTAGTGTGGCTGACAACTTATCTATTTCTGCCTCTAGTATTTTGGAAATTGAATCCGGAACCACCTTGATGGATGTAGGAGATGATTTATTCTTTGATGGTGACAATGGGGTATTGTGCGGAGATGGTCAATTAGACGTTGATAACACTGATACTGGCAACGCTGGCACCAATTCCGTGAGATTGGTTAACAATACTGATTTGAATACTTTAGATCAAATATGTGCTGAAATGACTGTGACTTGTACAGGTGGCGGAGACTGTTGTGGGGCCGATTGTAGCACAGATGTTGATAATACTGCTGGTGGTGATGGAGTGATAGCTCCTGATGAAGATGATGGAGTGGATCGTCCTGCTGAAGAGGTAATATTACCTGTGGAATTACTATTTTTTGTAGCTGAAAAGAACAATAATGAGATAATTCTTGAATGGGCGACCTCATCGGAGTTAAACAATGATTTTTTCACCGTTGAAAGAAGAATCAATGAAAATCCTTGGGAGCAAATAGCGTTAATAAATGGGCAAGGAACCATTAATATTGAAACCCAATATAGATATACTGATCCTATTCAGTTATCAGGTAAAATGTATTATAAGTTATCCCAAACTGACTTTGACGGTACAAGAGTCGTTTTAAAAACCCTGTCGTTGAGTGAGTTCAATAATGAGTTGGATGTTGATTTATTTCCGAACCCGGTACTCGACCAATTGAATATTGTTGTCAAGAACAATATTGAGTTAAATTCATTAGTGATTGTTGACATGTCTGGAAAACAGCACAATGATTTTCAGGTAAAACGACATGGAAATATTATATCACTTATTTTCAGTAAAAGTTCGACCAAATCAGGTTTGTATTATCTGATTTTGAGTTCGAACGAAGGAGCGTTTTCAAAAAGGTTTATTATCAAATAATTTTTAGAATTACTGGGATTGTATTTCATTGTACAATTTGCCTGTTGACCATTTGAGTTCACCGATTGAACGCTGATACTTGGCTTGCAGTTGGATAAGTTTAATTTCTCCTTGGAGCTTTTTATTTTCTCTACTGTTTAATAGAAATACTGAACTTTCTCCATTTTCAAATTTGGATTGTTCTGCTTGAAGCATACGTTCATAGTTTTCTTGCATCGTTTTTTGTTGGTCAATCATGCTTTTTATGGTAAAAACTTTGTTGTATCCTTGACTTATTTTATTCACTATTTCTCGATTCTTTTGACTCACTTTAAGATCATATTCCTGTTGCTTGATTTTAATGATTTTGAGCTTAGCTCTTTCTTTTCTGATAAGTAATGGGAAGGCAAATTGAAAGCCTAGTTTGTAATTGTTTGAGAAGTATGCTTCTTGTGTTTCTTCTTGTCCTGATAGAAGTAAATTATAGTTGATGTCAAAAATTGGCTTCAATGATTCGCTCGTGAGTTTTCGATCCAGTTCAAGTGTATTACTCTCAATATTAAGTTTTTTCAATTGAGGATGATTGACAATAGCCCAATCAATGTATGCCTCAATATTTATGTTTTGATTTCGGATGCTATCAGTTGGCGTAAAATTTTCAATCTTAATGCTGTCACTCCACAAATAATTATTCAAAAGCAATATGCTATTTTGAAGATTGAGTTCAGCCTCTAAAAGGTAATTCGACCATTGTTGTACTTGGATAAGCATTTCAACAGAATCAATTGAAGCTTTGTCTCCATTGAGTGTAGCTTGTCGTACTCCTTCAAATTTCTGAATTACCAAAGAAAGATTGTTTCTCATTGCTTCTCTTTTTTGGTAATTCTCATACCACCACCAATAGGCAAAATTTGCATCAAGAAATAAATTGTTTAATACATTGTTGGCATCATTTTCAAATGCTTGTTGAGCATATTGACTTTTTTTCAAGCCTATGTTTCGTTGGTTGTGAATGAGTCCTCGACCTAAAGGAACAGAAATGCCGGCATAGTACAAACCATCTGATGGAACTGTGTTTTCTGGGTTTATATAAGTGCCATTATTTCTTTCATAACCTGCTTTTAAGTCCACATTAATAAGTGTAGGTATTTGCACGTAAGTATCCCATAAATCAAAATAGGTTTTACCATCAAAATCTTTACGATTGTATTCGGAGACAATTTTGGGATCGAAAGAACCACGAGCATGCTTTACAGTTAAGTCTCCTTTTTGATTCATCAAGATTGCTTGCTTTGCTATAGGGTGATTTAGTTTAACCAATCTATAGAAATCATTTAGTACCAAGATTGAATCAGAAATTTGTTGTGAATGGCTCTCCCAATAATAAAAAAGTAGTATTACTATTCCGATTTTTTTGACAGTACTTCTCATTTCCTTTTGCCCGTTTTGTCATAATTCTCTTCAATATAGAAATCGGGAGGGAAGCCATTCAGGTTCCGCCAGAGTTCGTACCAAACCGGTACATTTTTCAATAATGCAACCCCATATGCCCCTGAACCAAGTCTTAATAACCTAGGCCAGGTATTGGTGTCTTTGTCAGGTACTATAAGTACACGGAATTTTCCTCCATTACTTGCGGCTTTATCATAAGCAACTATTCGTCCTGTATATGTGCCGAAGGACATTCCCGGCCATCCATTGAAAACCAATGCAGGCCATCCATCAAATTGCAGTTGTACTTTACGTCCTTCTTGAATTAGCGGAAGGTCAATTGGTTTTACGTACATTTCAACAGCTAAATCATAATTGGAGGGAACAAAACTGAAAATCGATTCGCCTTCTTTGACCGTTTCTCCAATCCCAGTGATGAACGCTCTAGTAACGTAACCATCTTGTGGCGCAGTAATGTAATAGAATCCAGATCTCATAGAATAGTTGGATTGTTGGATTGATAGCTTATTATAATCACCTTCAGCTTGTAGGGCATGGGAAAGAGCTGACATTCTCTCTGATTTAGCTTTTGCAATTTTTTCTGAAAATTCGTTTTCAACAATACTCAAATTGAGCTGAGCATTAATGAAACTATTTTTACTTGCCAACCATTTGTTTTCAACGGATATTTTTTTGTAAAACGCCTCTTGAAGTTTTTGTTTTTTTTGTTCTAATTCTGTTAAAGATTTTAAGCCTTGTTCATAGAGTTTTTGCTGACGATTAAATTGTTTTTGAGCAATATCATAATTGATCACAGCAGTTTCATGATCAATACTGTCTGAAGCTACTTTCAATCGAGATTGATTGTAATAGTTATGTGCTTGTTCGATTTTAAGTCTACTGTTTCGTTGTAACGCTCTGATTTGATCGGCCAACGCCTCTGCTTTCTCTTCATAAGTTGTGATAGATGCTTTCTTTGCATTTGCTTGATTTTGAGATCGTTCGATTAATTGAGGATCTAGGTATTCAGACTTCATTTCAGAAATAAATACTATAGTGTCTCCTTGTTTGACCAATTGACCTTCTTGAACATACCACTTTTCTATTCTACCCGATATAATTGAATGAATGTCTTGCGCTCTGTCTTGAGGGCTTAACGTTGTGAGCTCTCCTCTTGCTCTTATGTTTTGAGTCCAAGGCAGAAAAAGTATAATGAAACCAATCAGGAATAAACAGGTCAGTAAATAGACTAATTTTCGAGATGCAGAATCTTCCATAACCTCTTGATAGGCCGATTGGTCTTTCAATACTTCATCCCTATTGATCGAGTTATTTGAGATGTTAAGCATTGGAGTCTGTTTTTTTGGTTTTCATATTTTTGTCATTGACAGTGATATCCACGATTTTTCCATATTCCATTGTGACAATTTTGTCACACTTTGAAAGCATCAATGGGTCATTTGTGACTGTCACTAATGTCCAATTTGCATTTGGTTCTGTAAGTATTTCACTGATGTGTTTTCTGTCTTCATAATCGAGTCCATGTAAAGTGTGATCCATGACGATTAGTTTTGGCTTTTCAGAAAGCGTTCGAGCTAGGATAATCTTTTGTTTGATGCTCGTAGATAGGCCTTGACCTTCTGGCTGAAGCATCGTATTTAAACCTTTTGGGAGAGATTTAAAATAATCTCCTAAGCCTACTTGATCAATGGCCCAAAGCATATCTTCTATGTTGATGTCTTCTTTGCCAACTGTAATGTTTTCTTCGAGGGTACCGAAGAATAAATCTTGTAATCCCAAGTTGTCCCCTATGACTGACCTAAAACTCAAAATATTGATGTCTCCTAAAGGAATGCCATTGAAATGAATGGATCCTTCGTAATCATTAAAAAGCCCAGAAATTAATGCTAAGAGAGTGGATTTTCCCGACTGGTTGATGCCAGTAATACATATTTTGTCACCTACACCTACTGTTAGATCCACATTGTCCACAGTTGGTTTGTGATTGCCTGGAAACTTATAAGTGAGCCCTGTTAATTCTAAGGAAATACCTTTGCCCTGAGTGATTTCGTTTAAGTCAATTCCTTCATCACTTTCGGTTTCTATATCTGTTACTTGTCCCAATTTCTCCAAACCAGTAAGCACATCGTATACAGTTTCCATGCTTAGAATAAGCTTTTCCGAAGAGTTCAATACAAGTAGAATGATTATTTCTGAAGCGACAAATTGACCCAGATTGATCTCCTGATTAATAACAAGAATACTACCTAGGATCAATAGACCACCAGTAACGAGCGTTTTGAATGCAACAATATTTGAGAATTGCATAACAAGGATTTTAAAATGTTGCTTTCTGAATTTCAAATAATTACTTACATAGTAATTCATTTTATCAATTGGAAGATTAGTTTCTCCAGCCAGTTTAAATGTTCCCATTACTCTTGCTAACTCTTCCAACCAATGAGCTACTTGGTATTTATATTTTGATTCCATAATACTTGTTTTAAGCCCTTTTGGACCTGTAATGAAAAATATCAGTGAAATCATTCCCACTAGTGCAATGCCAAAAAAGACAAAAAATGAATGATAGAAAGAGAGAAGAATTAGGCCAAATAGTATTTGAAGAATTGAAGTTGAAGCATCAATCAATATTTTTGGGAGCCCTTTCTGTACATTTAATGTGTCGAAAAACCGATTCATTAATTCTGGGGCGTAAAAGCCTGAAATTGCTTCCATTTTGAAGCGTGGGATTCTATAGGCAAATTCGAAAGAAGCCCTTGTAAATATTCTCCTTTGTAATAATTCTGTTAATGAAAGTTGTAGAATTTGAATTATACCGGAAGTGGCAACACCTAATACTACTATAAATATCAAGAGACCCCACGAAGAAGAGAATTCCGAACTAATGACAAATCCAATTATGGCTTGAACACCTAATGGTAATGACAGATTTATCAAGCCATTGAATATTGCGTAAGCGTAGATTACAAAAATTTCCCCTTTGTCAAGTGATAACATCCGAAAAAACCTTTTAATCGGGGTAATCTTAATATTGTCATCGGTATTTAAACTTTCAATTACGATAGTATTACTATTCATTTTGGGTAAATTTTTTTTACTTCAATAATTTGAAAATGGTTTCTTCAATAAACTCATATACTTGCTCCTCAATTGTCTTATTGCTGTTTTTCGTGATTTCAGTCAACGAAGGCAAGTGCAAAGAGAAAAAAGCTTGTTGATGTGAGGCTTCAATCAACGTGCTAACAATTGCATGTGGATATTTATATTTTGAATTAATGTCTAAAACAGTCAGTGCTATTTTATGGCAAAGTCCTTTAAAACCCATAAAAAGTCCTTCACTGTTGATTTCATCTACTTTTTTGGTCAAATAGGTCTTGTCAGATTCACTGGCTACTACTTTTCTCAATGATAGAGTATTTACACCAGGGAGGTCCATGTTTAAATGACCTTGATCAACATGACATAGTATTTTAATAGTCTCTTTAAGCTTGTCTTCTTTGTCCGTAATGTGATGAGTTTTGTAATCTATCATGTGCTCAATCCATGCCCAATACCAAGAAGTGAGATAAACAAGGAGCTTCAGTTTGTTATCAAAGTAGCGATAAATTGAAGCTTCTGTTGATTTAATTCTTTCAGCAAGTTTCTTGAACGTAAATTCTTCAAAACCCAATTGATCGAGCAATTCTATCCCTTCTGATACAATTTTTCTTCCTAATTCTGTTGAATGAGGGTCTTTGTTGTAATACTTATCTCCAATTGTAATGGTAACTATTGACATTTGGCAAATGTAATGATATTTATAATGATAGCATTACTATTACGACGGAATGTTTAAAAAGTTGTGTTTGTCTGATGAGATATTAAAAAAAAACTGTTGAATGTGAATATGAATTAGTTGACCCAGCCTTCTTTTTCTGCTTTAGCTGTATACCAGATAAGGGCTACGCCAATAATAACAACCATGATAGGCATAACAAAGCCTCCTGGGCCATACACTTCTAGGGCTTTGCTCATGAATAAATTGTAACTCAACTGTACCAGCACACCTATCAATGAAATTATAAAAATATATAATGAAAATGCTTTTTTCCATAGAAGAGTAATGCATCCTAATGCGCCTGCAAATACAGCTATGGCAAAAGCTCCTGTTACCCAAGCGGGTACATTCTCGAAAAGAGACCTTTCGTCTATTGGTAAGGCAGCTAAGTCCTCAGGTGTCATGCTCACCTGCGCGATGTAGGCCTGCACTCCCAATAAATTCCATATAAGAGCAAAAATGGCAAAAATCCAAAAAAAGATAGGTGGTTTATTAGTTTCTAATGACATGACTCGGGTTTTAGTTCATTCTAAAAATACCCAAAATGCTTCGAATTAGCAACTTTTAGAAGTCATCGTATTCTACTTTCCTTCCGTTGATCAAGATTATATTGACAGGGCAATTAACTGCAGCTATTTTATTTTCATCCAATTCAGATTCGTGAAGATCAACATGATAGATGCCTTTTTTTTCTTTTCCACCTACCAACGTGCATTTGCCGTCTTTTTTTGAGACACGCCATCGCTCGGGTGCAGCTTCTACGCATGCATTACACCCTATGCATTTATCACGATAATGAGTGATTTTGAACATTAGACATTAACGATCTTATAGAGTTTGTCTGAAGGTCTAATAGTTTCGTTCAATTGAATAGAAAAGTTATCTCCTTTTTTGACTTTTTCTACCGATTTGTCTTCAACTCTCATTTCATCAATCGTTGTTTGAACAATGCCTGTGGTAGGTCCTGTAATCATGATCTCATCTCCTTTTTCTAATGAATGAGTTTCCATGAGAAATTCTCCCACACTGATATTATTGAAGTATTTAACACCTTTACCTAGGAAAATCTTCTTGGTAGTAGCCTTAGATCCATGGACGTCACTCCATTCACCCATTTTTCTCCCTAAATAATAGCCATCCCAAAAACCACGATTGTAAACTTTTTCTAGATCAATCTTCCATGCATCAAATTTTTCAGGTCCATAAGTGCCTTCATTGATGGCATCACCTGCATCACGATAACATTTCGTAGTAGTGTAGACGTAATCAGCCGCTCGACCTCTTCCTTCTATTTTGAATACCGAAACACCCGCTTCAACCACTTTGTCCATAAAGTCAATAGTGCATAGATCGGCAGCACTCATGATATACTCATTGTCAATTTTGAGTTCATTGCCATTTTCATCTTTGACAGTGTATTCTCTTCTACAATTTTGAACGCAGGCGCCTCTATTCGCAGATGAAAAATCAGAATGTAAACTCAAGTAGCATTTCCCGGAAACAGCCATACAAAGGGCGCCGTGAGCAAAGACTTCTACTCTGACTAGCTCTCCTTTTGGCCCCCTGATATCTCTTTTCTTAATCTCCCTTGTGATGTCTGCAACTTGCATCAAACTCAATTCACGGGCCATGACCATTACGTCTGCGTACACAGAGTAGAATTCTACTGTTTCTATATTAGCAATATTGGCTTGTGTCGAAATGTGGATAGGGAAACCAATTTTTTTTGCATAATTCATAACGGAATGATCGGCAGCAATGATGGCCGATATACCACTATCTTTTGCCGCATCAACAATAGATCGCATTAAATTCATGTCATGATCATACATGACCGTATTCATTGTGATATATGATTTGAGCCCATTTTCATCACATATTTTAGCGATCTCTCTTAAATCATCCAAAGTAAAATTATTGGAAGACTTTGCCCTCATATTGAGTTGTTCAACTCCAAAATAGATTGAATTGGCTCCTCCTTTGATAGCAGCCATCAAACTTTCGTAGGACCCTGCGGGTGCCATAATCTCAATATCGTGCTTTTCCATAGTTCTCATTTTCCTTCGTAAATAGCTCCAGAAGTCGGTGTCTCATTCAATTCCAGTTTGGACAAAAGAGGTAATTGAGGTTTGATTTCATCCCAAATCCAAATGACGATTCTTTCAGCTGTTGGATTTTCTAATCCAGGTATTTCGTTCATCAATTGATGATCTAAACGTTCAATAACAGGTTTTACCACATCTTTAAGCGCTTTGAAGTCCATCACCCATTCTAATTCTCCTTCCAATTCTCCTTCGAGAAATACTGTGAGATGATAGGTGTGTCCATGTATGTTCTTGCATTTATGACCGTCAGGTACATTTGGTAAAAAATGAGCAGAATCAAACGCAAATTTCTTAAAGATAATCATCGACGAACTTTCTAAATTGTTTTCATTTTAATCGAAACGCGAAGTTAGACCATTTTGTATTTAAATGAGAAATTTGATAGGCCATTGAAATACTTTTAAAGTATTTTTATTGACTTTTGTTAGATTCTGTAAAATACACAACATGAAAAAAATTCTATTATTGCTCGTTTTTAGTTTAGTCATTTCATTTAATATAGATGCTCAAGTATTGATTTCTTTGCTTTTAGGGGATAAGTTAAATTCAGACAAAATTGAATTTGGGCTAGTAGGTGGTGCCAATATTGCTCATTCTACGGTTCCTGAAGCTTCTACTGCATATGGCAGTTTAAGTTTGGGTTTTTATTTTAACATTCTTTTGAATGAAAAATGGTCGATCGCACCTTCTGTTGCCGTTATATCAAGTATGGGAGCTTCTGGAATTGCTGCATACCCTGTTGACCCCACCCTTGATGATGCTTTAGTAGGTGCAGAAGTAACTCGGAAAATAGAGTATTTCCAAGTGCCAATATTTATGAGATATAAGTTTTCACCCAGATTTTATGGGGCAATAGGTCCGCAATTTGGTTTACGACATAAGGCAACCGACGAATTTGTCAAAAGTTTGGTAAGTGAAGAAGATCTGGTTTACAACAACGATATTAGAGATCAATATACCAGATTAGATGCTGGATTTTCAGTAGGGTTGGGGTACAGGTTAAAAAAAGATATTCCAAAAGCAATGTCCGTAGGTGTCCAATTCTATCATGGATTAGTGGATGTTTTGAAAGATAACCCTGGAGATCCTGTCTACAACAAAGCGCTATTGTTATATGTTACAGTGCCGATAGGTGCTGGGAAGAAAAAAAATGCTGAGTCCAGTCCTGAATAAAAAGTTCCTTCAATAATGATGTTTTCAGAAGTTTCGGGTTGATTTTTATCATCCTGTTTTCTGTTGCGTGTCATATTATTTTTGCTCTAGCTTGACTTAATTGATTGCAGAAATCAAAAGGATTTTAGCAATCAATTAAGTCAAAATAGCTACAGTCATGAAAACGTTAATTAAGAATAATTCTCAAAATGAAGAGAAAGTAAGACGTGAACGTAGAAGTTTAAATAATGCTGTTAAGTCACGTGATAACATAAAAGAAAAGAGTATTCCTGTTTTTAAACTTAATAAACAGGACTATCAGGATATCATTGATATCAAAAGAGAGCGGGCTGAAAAGGTAAATAGAAATAGCAACATGTTTTTTTCTATTGGTTTAACCATAGTTTTATTGGCCGCCAACATAATTTTTAACTGGAGATTTGCGGAAAAAGGAATAGACGAGTTGACTATGTTGCATAATCCTGAATTTGATGAGATTTTGGAAGTCCCAAATACAGAGCAGCCACCGCCCCCACCTCCTGAAGTGCTAAAGCAACCCATTATAATTGAAGTACCCGATGAAGAAGTATTAGAGGAGGTTAATATCGACCTGGATGTAGAGGTGACAGAAGAAACAGTAATTGAAGAAATTATTTTTGAAGAGGCAATAGTAGAGGAAAAAGCGGAGGAGATTTTTCAGATTGTCGAGCACAGCCCTGAACCCATAGGAGGAATTAAGGCTTTTTATCAATACGTAAATCAGAATATAAAGTACCCAAATTCAGCAAGAAGGTTAAATATAGAAGGTAGGGTATTTGTAAAATTTGTAGTTGATAGTGATGGTTATATCAAAAATGTTGAAGCCGTAAAAGGTATTGGCGGAGGTTGTGATGAAGAAGCAGCTAGAATAATTGCTAATTCTCCACGATGGAAACCCGGAAAGCAAAGAGGGAAGGCAGTAAGTGTTTATATGATGTTGCCTATCACCTTTGTTCTCCAATGATATAGACAAAATTATAATATGGTAATAGAAAAAATGCCTCAATGAATAAGTTCAAGAGGCATTTTTCTTTCTCAAAATGACAGCTTTCGCTGCGTCTACTGACTCTCAGTAATTCCGAACCAGTTAAACCCGGATGGATTCAGACATGGTTCATGTTGTTTAATTTTTTTCTGGTCGTAATAATCCAAGTGCTGGTTGGAGCAAAATATCGAGCTGATTGGTGATTGATGATAGACTGAATAAGTCTAGAGCATGTAATGATAAAATATTTTCTACTTAAAAATTAAAGAATTCGAAAATTAAAAACAATTGTTAATAAGACGATATAGTTTATTCATTCCAGGGAATTTTTGGTGACTTATAATAATCTATTCCCGTCCATTTCATTCTTCCTGCATGATTACTTAAACGTTGCTTATACTCATCCCAATTTCTTGATTCTTCTTGGGACCATCCTATTTCCGCATGGCCTATTAATCTTGGGTATACGAGATATTCTATATCATCCATATTTTCGATTGTTTCAGACCAAAGTGGTGCCTCAATTCCTAAAATATGTTTTCTTTCTATGCCTTCTACTAGATTTTCAGGATTCCACAAATAAGCACTGTCTACTTCTGTGTAACCTGCCCAGTTCAACCCTAGATGACTTGTGGAATCATATTGCATGTCTAAATAGGCAAACTTTGCTGGAGAAACAATCACTTTAGTTCCTTGATTTACCCCCATTAATGCATTTTCTTTTTTCGCCCAATACTGCACAATGGAAGTTGTATCTAATTTTGCATGAGCTATTTCATCCCAACCTATCATTACTTTGTCATTGCTTAGAACCATTTTTTGAACCTTTTCAATAAAAAGGATGTAATCTTCCAATTCGGTAACATGTGACTCATCTCCTCCAATATGCATGTATTTTCCTGGCGTGATTGCAGCTATTTCTCCAATAACATCGTTCATGAATTGAATGACAATTTCCTTGTCTGTACATAATGTACAAAAACCGACTTCCGTGCCGGTATATGGATCTGGTCCGATTGCATCTCCTGTTCGAACAATTGTTTTTTGAACTTTCCCATTGCAGTTGAGTTCTGGATAGGATGAAAGTGCCGCGAATGTATGACTTGGCACATCTATTTCTGGAATTATAGTGATATACCTATCTTCAGCATATGCCACTAGGCTTTTATATTGTTCTTGAGTATAAAAACCTCCTTTGCCGCCTCCAACTTCTGTTTTTCCACCATGGGTGGTCAGGTTAGGCCAAGACTTGATTTCAATTCTCCAACCTTGATCATCAGTCAAATGAAGGTGGAGAACATTCATTTTCAAATCAGCTAAAAAATCAATGTACCTTTTTACATCATCGACCCCAAAAAAATGTCTGGAAACATCAAGCATCGAGCCTCTATATTCATATTTTGGGTAATCAAAAATTTTCCCTGTGGCCATAACCCATTTAACCGATTGAGTTGAGCTAGCTTCTATTGCGTCAGGTAACACATGACGAATAGTTTGAATTCCATGAAAGATGCCTGCTGCTTTATTTGCTACTACAGTTACTGTTTTTTCAGTGATGTCTAACTCGTATCCTTCATCTCCAAATACATTATTGTCCGCTAATAGCGTTAAGTAAAAACCAGATTTTGGAGGTATGTCTGTCGCGATTATTTCTAATGAATATCCTGTAGAAGGGCTTAATTTGCTTCTTAAGTATTCTGCATTCTTAAGGAGATCTTTGTGTTGCTGGTTGTAATAAATATTTACGTCATTGGTCACTTCGAATGAATTAGTTGTGGCTATCACTTCAACAGGTTTTGGTATGATTTGATTTTTAGTTAAATCAGTGGCTATTTTTGGCTTACATGCAATTAGCAAAAAAGCAATTAAGATGATAAAATTTTTTAAGTGATGCATACGACGTGTTTGCTCTAATTTACATTATTCATTGATTATTCAAAAGGTATTTCGAAAGATGGAATGACTTGAATATATGACGTATATGTCGAATCTTTTTTAAAAAGAAGAATAAATTCCTTGATGTTTCTAATTTGCACAAAAAATCAATTGAAGATGAAAGAATTAAAACTAAAAGATCTCCGTTGGCTATTATTTGCAATTGTATTTGTGGGTTGCAATGACGTAGCAAAAGAAAGAAATGATGGAAGTCTAGAGAATAATTTAGAAACCAAAGTATTTTCTTTGGATAATACAAAGACCATTGAAGAGACATTTGGAGATGTGACGCTCTTTACATCGGGGGAGGCTAGCACCTATGGAACTAAAAATGTAACCACAGGAGTTTTGACTATTCTACCAAACAGTGAAGCTCACACAGCGCACAAGCACGTGGAGGAAGAGTATTTATTCATTGTTGAAGGTTCTGGTACTTGGAGTTTAAATGGAAAAGAATTTCCTGCAAAGAAAGGAGACTTATTGTATGCAGCACCTTGGGACATGCATGGTATTTTCAATTCAGATACTGTAGATCTTGTGTTTTATGTTTTAAAATGGAATAACAAAGGAATGCCGCTTCCAAAAGAAGATTAGAATTCTGTATTAGTAAGACAGAAATCAAAGAAAAAATTTATCAAAACCAATATAAAAAAAATGAATAAGCGTTATTTAACAATCCTAGTATTTGCAGTTTTTACCTGTGGTATTGTGGCATGTGGAGGAGAAAAAAAACCTAGTGAAACTCAAGTCGTGAAGGTCGAAAAGAAGGTGTCTTCTTCTGACGCCTTACTCAAAAAAGGGGAGACTGTTTATAAATCTTACTGCATGGCTTGTCATATGAGTAAAGGCCAAGGGGTTCCTAATTTGAATCCACCGTTGACCCGAACTAAATACACTTTAGGGGATAAAAAAGTCATGATCAAAATAGTCCTGAATGGACTCAATGAAGAGATTGAAGTTTTAGGAGAAAAGTACAATAGCGTAATGACTCCCTTTAATTTCTTATCAGATGAAGAAATAGCAGGAGTAATTACATTCGTTCGCCAGAATTTTGGCAATGATGCAGACGCTGCATCTATTGAAGAAGTCGCTGAAGTGAGATCCTCAATGAAGTAAATGCTAATTCAATATTAAGAACTCATTTTCTAAAAGGTGAGAAAATGAAGTATGTATGAAATCATTTTGACGGGGGTATGCAGTAGACATCAATTGACGAATTAATTGATTAATAATCAACTTTGTAATCTTAAATATTATAGAATTTAAGCTAGTTTTGAATTTATATTAATGCCTTGAATATTTCGAGGCATTTTAAATTTATTCCGAGTATATCAAAGCAAGTGTGATCAGTGTTTGCACTTAAATTTCCTTAGACAAATAAAAGCACTAGAAATGGCGCTTTAACAATGAGAATTTACAATTAGAATGAAGACAGTAGACTTACAAGCAGCAGACAACATCCGAGCCCTGGCAGTAGCTATGGTAGAAAAAGCGAAATCGGGTCATCCAGGAGGGCCTATGGGAGGGGCAGATTTTATGCATATATTATATGCTGAGTTCATGAGATTTGATCCTGATAATATGAGCTGGCATGCGCGCGATCGTTTTTTTATGGATGCAGGGCATCTTTCTTCATTGATGTATGCTCAGTACAGCCTACTTGGAAAGTTTTCTATGGAAGATGTTGCTAACTTCAGACAGTGGAAATCAGTGACACCCGGTCACCCTGAAGTGGATGTAGAACGAGCAATTGAAAACACATCAGGACCTTTAGGACAAGGTCATACAATGGGAGTTGGCGCTGCCATTGCCGCTAAATTTCTTCAAGCGAAGTTTGGTGATTGGATGGATCAAAAAATCTATGGTTTTATTTCGGATGGAGGTATTCAAGAAGAAATATCACAAGGGGCAGGACGAATTGCAGGTCATTTAGGACTGAGTAATTTCATCATGTTTTTTGATAGTAATGATGTACAGTTGTCAACAAAAACAGATCAGGTTACAACAGAAGATACTGCCATGAAATACGAATCATGGGGATGGAAGGTCATAACTATCGATGCACATGACCATGATGAGATTAGAAAATCATTAACTGAAGCCAATGCTGAAACAGAAAAGCCTACTTTGATCATCGGTAAAACGATCATGGGTAAAGGGTGTGTCGATGCGGATGGAAATATGTATGAGGGACATACTGAGTTGCACGGTCAGCCAATTGGCGCAACAGGAGCAGATTATACAAAAACATTGATAAACCTCGGAGCTGATCCGGAAGATCCTTTTCAAATTAACCCGGAAGTAAAAGCCTTTTATGCTAAAGCTTTAGACGCTAAAAGAGAAGCAATCAAATCTGCTTATGCAAAAGAGAAAACTTGGAGAAATGAAAATCCAGATCTTTCAGCAAAGCTGGATCAATTCTTAACTGGTGAATTACCAGAAGGCGTTGATTTTTCTGAAATAGAACAAAAAGAAAATGTTGCTTCTAGAGCCGCGGGTGCAGCTGTTCTAGGGTATTTAGCTGATAAAGTTGAAAACATGATTGTTTCATCAGCTGATTTATCAAATAGTGACAAAACCGATGGCTTCTTGAAGAAAACCAGAGCCATTCAAAAAGGAGACTTTGGTGGCGCATTCTTACAGGCAGGCGTTGCTGAATTAACGATGGCAGCTATTGCAAATGGTATGGCCCTTCATGGAGGAGTTATACCTGTTGTGGGTACGTTCTTTGTGTTTTCTGATTACATGAAGCCAGCCATTCGTTTAGGAGCAATCCAAGAGTTGCCCGTGAAGTATGTCTGGACGCATGATGCATTTAGAGTAGGAGAGGATGGACCTACACATCAACCTATCGAACAAGAAACCCAGATACGTTTGATGGAAAAAGTAAAGAATCATTCTGGAGTAAACAGTTTTGTAGCTTTGAGACCTGCAGATGCTGCTGAAACTTCGGTAGCTTGGAAAATGGCTTTGGAAAATACTTCGGTATCTACTGGCTTGATTTTATCAAGACAAAATATCAAGGATATACCTGCTCAATCAGAAGATAGGTATGCTGAAGCCCTTCAAGCTGAGAAAGGCGGTTATTTAGTAAAGTCTGTTGACAATCCTGATGTGGTTTTGGTTGCCAATGGATCGGAAGTTTCAACATTGGTTGCTGGAGCAGCTTTACTAGAAGAGAAAAAAGGATTAAAAGTGAATATCGCTTCTGTAATTTCAGAAGGAATATTTAGAAACCAGAGTGCTGAATATCAAAGCAGCATAATTCCAAGTGATAAACCAATATTTGGATTAACTGCTGGACTTCCTGTGAACCTTGAAGGGCTCGTTGGACCAAAAGGGAAAATTTTTGGATTGGATCACTTTGGATACAGTGCACCAGCTGGTGTATTGGATGAGAAGTTTGGATTTACGGGTGAGAATGTATTCAACCAAGTGGTTAAAATGTTAGAAGCTTAAAAAAGAATAAACAAAAGATATATGCAATTTTTTATAGACACTGCAAACCTTGAGATGATCAAGGAAGCATACGATTTAGGCGTTTTAGATGGTGTGACTACCAATCCATCTTTGATGGCAAAAGAAGGGATCACTGGAGAAGAGAATATTAGAGCGCATTACAAAAAAATCTGTGATATTGTTGATGATAAAGTCAGTGCGGAAGTGATTTCTACTGAATTTGATGCTATGTTGAAGGAGGGCTTAGAATTGGCAGCCATCGATCCGAAGATCGTGGTGAAAGTTCCAATGATTAAAGATGGTATCAAGACCATCAAAGCCTTAACGGATAAAGGAATCAGAACGAATTGCACTTTGATTTTTAGTGCAGGACAGGCTATTCTAGCCGCTAAAGCTGGCGCTAGTTATATATCACCTTTTATTGGAAGATTAGATGACATAGGATTTGATGGCATGGAGCTTATTGAGCAAATTGTGGATATATATGCTAACTATGATTTTGAAACAGAAATTTTAGCAGCATCTGTACGAAACCCATTGCACTTGATTAAGTGTGCTGAGGTCGGAGCTGACGTTGTGACTTGTCCATTGTCTGCGATTTTAGGATTGCTTAATCACCCTCTTACTGACAAAGGTCTCGCACAATTTTTAGCGGATTATGCCAAAGGGAATAAGTAAAGAATAAATTAGTATGATTTGAAAAGCACTCATCTCCCGATGAGTGCTTTTTTTATGTAGAAAAACAAAAAGGTAAAGATTCAAAAATGATTTACTGAATTTATAGTCATTCTGACCTGTATTTTAATATTAGAAGCATTATCTTTCATAGCAATGATTTGGGATGTCCAGTCAAATAATCGCAATCGATAATAACTATGCAAAAATTCACCGCTCCTCTAGAAGCTTTCCATTATTGGGAAAAGCAAATACCTAAAAGTACATTTTTGAATCAACCAATCGATGGTGCCATTATTTCTTACTCGTATGAACAAGTAGGAATTGAAGCAAGAAAGATAGCGGAAGTTATAAAAGGGTATGATTTGCCCGAAAGATCTCACATCGCTTTATTGTCAAAGAATTGTGCGCATTGGCACATGGCGGATTTAGCAATAATGATGGCGGGGCATGTCTCAATTCCGATCTATCCAACTTTGAATGAAGATACCATCAATCAGATTTTGGTTCATAGTGAATCAAAAGCAATCATTGTTGGAAAGCTTGATGATTTTGAAGCTCAAAAACCAGGGATTCCAGACATTCACCAAATCTGTGTGGGTTTATATGGAAATCAGAGTAACACAATGTGGGAAAATATTGTCTCAACGGGTAAGGAAATCGAGCAATCATATGAACAAAAACCTGAAGACTTATATACCATAATCTATACGTCTGGTACGACAGGTGATCCGAAAGGAGTAATGCACACTGTAGAAAACATGATGAATAGTGTTTACGGTTTAGGGGATTTTTATGGAATAGAAAACAACGTAAGAGTTTTCTCATTTTTGCCTATCGCGCATGTTGCAGAAAGAATTTTAGAGAATATCAGTATTACGTTTGGTGCCACAGTTAATTTTCCGGAGACTTTGGAAAGTTTTGCTGCTGACTTGAGCAAAACTCAACCATATATATTCTTCGCAGTACCAAGGATATGGGCGAAGTTTCAAGAAAAAATATTGGATAAACTTCCTCAGAAAAAATTAGACACACTACTTAAAATACCAATATTGAGTGGTATCATTAAAAAGAAATTAAGAACTAAGCTTGGCCTGAATGAGGCTCGTTTTATATTGTCAGGGGCTGCTCCTATAGCGCCGAGTTTGGTTGAATGGTTTAATTCTATTGGTATCAATATTATGCAGGCTTATGGAATGACGGAAGATGGTTGTATATCCCATTGTAACAGACCTGGTGCAAATACTTTAGGTACGGTAGGAAAAGCACTTCCAGATGCAGAGGTCAAGCTTTCTCCTGAGGGTGAAATTTGTATAAAAAATAATTGTTTAATGAAAGGTTATTTCAAATCCCCGGAAATGACTGCTTCTGTTTTTGATGAAGAGGGATATTTCAAAACTGGTGACATAGGAGAATATGATCATGATGGATTTTTAACCATCACTGGAAGAGTGAAAGATCAATTCAAAACAGATAAAGGGAAGTATATATCTCCAGGGCCGATAGAGTTAGAGATGTCCAAATGTTCAGATATTGATCAAATTTGCATTGTTGGAACAGGGATACCTCAGCCCATTGCTTTGATCACATTATCAGAACTGGGGCGAGCCAAAACTAAAGAGGGGCTAACTGAAGCGTTGATAAAGATTGTGGAATTAGTGAATCCCCAGTTCGAAAAACATGAGAAAGTTCATAAAGTAATAGTCATGAAAGAGGAGTGGAATGTTGCGAATGGACTTACAACACCAACCCTTAAAGTAAAAAGAAACAGTATAGAGAAAATTCACCAGCCCTTTTATAAGGAGTGGTTTGACCATGAAGAAAAAGTGCTTTTCGAATAGTAACTATTCGATCATTAAGAAATCTTCACCTTCAGTCATCTGAATTGATTGGAGTTAATTTTTTATTGCTAGTTTTCCTTTTCTATCACTGACATAACTGAGGACAAAACAATTAGACTTACCCTCTATCTCTTTGTAAAATATTGTATTTGGGGACTTCGTAAGTTGAATATCTAGATATGCTTTGATTTTTAAACCCAATTCGATCAAAGGAATTGTTTTTTGCTTGATTACTTTGCTATACCCAAATATGAATAAATCAGGTTTAGTAACTTCTTTGAATTTTCGATCAAACCATAGTTTGAAATATTGGGATTTCACAGCGGCAAAATGTAATTGATCATACCTATTATCGTTTCTTGAAAGTCTCGAAGGTGCATCATGCCAATCCAATATGAATTCATCAACTTTTGCCATTCTTACACCGTTAGCAAACCATCTGTTCCATAATTCAAAATCCTCTGGCGTATTGTTTTTGTAACCACCGTATTTTGTGATTAATTTTTTTCTGAACATGACAGAAGGGTGGGGTAAAGCTGATTCCTGGAATCGACTTAGATATAGTTCTGAAGACGTGTTAATAGAATTCGTCCAATCAACATAAGTTGCATACCCAACATTTTCAGAGCGGTCTCCTTGATATTTAACCCACCCCGAAACCAAATCAACGTCAGGGTTGTTTACTAAGAAATTGAATTGAACTTCAAGTCGCTTGGGGTATGCAAAATCATCGGCATCCATCCGGGCAACTATAGCAGAGGAACATTTTTCCAGTCCAAAATTAAGCGCTTCGACTAGATCATTTTTTTCTAGCCAATAAGATTTGATTCGGGCGTCATTGAATTTTCGAACAAGCTTAGAAGTACCATCAGAAGAACCATTGTCAATAATAATCAGCTCAAAATCAATGTAAGTTTGATTTAATAGGCTGAATACAGCTCTCTCTAGTGTTGCTTCAGCATTATAAACCGGAAGAAGAACTGAAATAGTTGGCACTTGTTATTTGGAACTGTATCGGACTATTCGAGTCCTTTTTTTAAATCGATGCTTTCCGTGGTTATAGGGAAAGATGTGCTTTTTTGGTTTTGTAACTTTTATTTTGTCCGTTTTTGAAAATAGTTGCATACTGCAAGATGAGCATATGAGCGTCCCAAATAGAAGTAGACTTAAATAGATTACGAAAGTGCCTTTCATTTTCATGATAAAAAAATAGCTTCAATGTGGATTGAAGCTAAATACTATTTTTTTGTCTTTGTCATTGAATTCTATCCATAACTTCCTTTGGAAAGGAGATGTTATAGATGGTATTTAACGTTTGGGCGAATAATTTGAACTCTTCCTCTTCAAAATATCTGTTAGGATCTGGTTCTTCTAATTCTTCTAATTCAAATCCACGATCTCTTAATTGGGGAAGAACCTTGATAATAATCCTTTGCCAAGCCAAGGGTGTAATATTCTTATTGCACCACGCCTTTAATGTCACTACCTTAATCTTCATTCTCCCTCTGGTTTACTACTGCAAATATTACTAATTATATTTTAATTCCCATAACCATGATATCATCAGTTTGGTGTTCTTTGCCAATCCAGTTATTCAAAGTCTTCTCTAATTCGGCATGTTGTTTTTTCATGGGCTTATCTAGGTTCTCTTCAATGCTGTCTGTGAGTCTAGATGCTGCGAATTTTTTATTGTCAGGGCCACCAAATTGGTCCTGGAAGCCATCCGAGAACATATAGAACTGTGTTTCGCCTTCTTTGTAATCTACGACATGTTTTTTGTACCCTTTTTTAGGGTCTACAAAACCGCCAATAGACAATCGTTCTCCTTTGATGGTTTTGATCTTGTCACCTTCTGAGTAGAGTAAGTTTTGTCTTGCTCCTGAAAAATGCACTTTTTGAGCTTTTCTGTCAATAACCATTATACTGGCGTCCATACCATGATGATTGTTGCCATCCGATTGGTTTAAAATCTCTTGAACACCAATATTTAAGTTCTCCATGATTTCTTCAGCTGCAGTAATCTCATGTTCATAAACAATTTGATTTAACAGAGATTCTCCAATCATACTCATTAGAGCGCCTGCTACGCCATGACCAGTACAATCAACACAGGCCATTACTGAGTACTTGTTCTCTTCGTTTTCAAATTCTGCATACCAGTAGAAATCACCACTGACAATGTCGTAAGGTCGAAAAAGTAAAAAGAAATCCGTGAAATTCTCTTTAATAGATTCAGGATCAATCAGCATTGCATCTTGAATGGTCATCGCATATTTGATACCATCCATTAGGCTTTTATTGACTTCCGCTAATTCTTTTGTCCTTAGGTTTACTTTCTCTTCAAGTCCACTATTGGCTTTTTCTAATTCTCGAATGAGATTCATTTTGTCACTCTTCAAATCATAAGCTTCCAAAGCTTTGTCAATTGTGAGTTTCATTTCACCTTTATCCCAAGGTTTAGTGATATACTTATAGATCCCACATTTGTTGACAGCTTTGACAATGGCTTCAATATCCGCAAAACCTGTAAGAATCATTCTGATTACATCTGGGAATTCTGGAAGAACTCTTTCGAGCAATTCAGTACCCGTCATTTCAGGCATTTTCTGGTCAGTAATCAAACATTGAATATCGTTTTCTCTCAATATTTCAATTGCTTCATTTCCACCCATCGCTGTGAGTACATTGTATTCTCTTTTGAACGCCATACGGAAAATTCTAAGATTACTCTCTTCATCATCCACGTACAAAATGGTGTATTTCTTTTTGTTTTTTGCTGGACTCTCTGCTATGGCAGTTTGATTCTCTTCCATTATTATTAAAATTCCTCGTTATGCTTTTTGTGACTCGGAAACTTCCTTTGCATTAGTACCTTGTGCCAAATGCTTAGGGATGAGTATTGAAAATTCTGTGCCTTTTCCTTCTTCACTATTTACATAGATGTTACCACCATGTTTTTCAACAATACCAAATGATATGGACATTCCTAACCCCGTTCCAATACCTACAGCTTTTGTGGTAAAGAAAGGCTCAAATATTCTTCTTTTAACTTGTTCTGGCATTCCTATGCCGTTGTCTTTGATTTTGATCATTACATGCTGATCCTGATTCTCTGTGTATAATTGGATTTCAGAATCTTTCTTTCCTTCAGGTAAAGCTTGGACTGCGTTACTTAAAATATTCATGAATACCTGATTCAATTGTCCTGGGAAGCAATTGATTTCTTGAATATCATCGTCATAGAATTTCTTGATATCCACAACGTTTTTAGTCTTGTTCCTAAGTAAAATAAGTGTAGCATCCAATGCATCATTCACATTGGCTGGTTTCATTTCTTCTTCATCCAGTCTAGAGAATACTCTCAGTCCTTTTACAATTTCAATTGTTCTTACGGCTCCTTTTTTAATATCTGTAACTAATTCTTTTACGTCACCAATTAGATCATCATAGCCAAACTCTTCCTTTAACTCTGCGATCTCACCCAATACTGATTTCATATCATCAGAATTGTCAAGTTCGTTATACTTATCAATGACGGTCATTAAGTCATCCAATGATACTTTTAGGGTATCAATTCCATTGTAAACAAAATTGATAGGGTTGTTAATTTCATGTGCAATACCTGCAGTAAGTTGACCTAAGGATGCCATTTTTTCTGACTGTACTAATTGAGACTGTGTACTCTTAAGGTTTTCCAGCGTGGTAGTCAATTCATTTTTACCTTCTCTTTCATGATCCAATGATTGCTTCAATTGGTTTTCCGCAATCATTAATTTTTCTGTCGCTTCCAATTGTTCTTCCGCAATATTCCTCATTCTTTCTTCAGAATATTTCACCTTGTCGTAGGCTTTTCTCAGTTCTTCCTGTACCCGGATCAATTTTTCGTTAACCTCTATTTGCTTTCTAGAACTCTTTAGGATTTCTTGCTCAGAGAGTTTCAGTTTTTGATTTCGTTGTTCAAGGGCTCTTTGGGACATGATTAATTTTTCATTAACCTCGAGCTGTTTTTCAGCACTTGCACGAAGACCTTCTTCCGAGCGTTGAAGTTTAACAAATGCCTCATTCGCAGTAAGGAAATTTTTATAAGCGAGATTAACAGCAGGTCTAAATATGAAAGTGGCTTGTAATATTAAAATACCTATGATACTCGCAGTAAGGATATATTCCGCTAAGGAAGAACCCGCTTTTTTAACATGAGCTTCTTCTTCGTATAAATCCGCTATTTCGCTACTGGTTCTGCTAAATTTTCTTTCAACTCCAATTATACTTTTTATTGCAAGGGCTATGATTGTTTTTTTCTCTGAGACAGCATCAACAAAGTTTAAATCAGAAATCTCTTTTGCTGCATCGAGTATTTCTTGAAAAGGATATTTTAATTCATCGTACAACAATTGGACACCTTCGGAGTTTTCCACTTTGGCAATACCAAATTTCGGATCTCCTTTGGTAAGCGCTCGGTGAATTCTTTCAAATTCCGAAGCTTCATCTTTCAATCTTTTCTTTAAAATATTAAAGTTGATTTCACTGTTTAGCATATCATCAGTGCTCATCAATAGTGAATTCTTAGAAATTGATTCACTAAGAACCGCCATGCGCTGAGATAGTTTGACAAGCCTCGAGTCATTTTTATTTACTCGAATCGTTTTCTGAACTAGAAACTGGCCAATAAATAATGCTATAATGGTGAGTATCAGTGTTAAAATATACGACCGTATGAGGTTATCCTTTTTCATAGCTCATCTTTTTTATTTCAGTTTTTCTTAAGCTTTTGCTTTTGAAATGGGAGAAACCATGCTGTCTTCCATTTTAACAGAAGAGCTTTCTGGTTGATTGGCTCCAAGTATTTGTTTCTTTTTTTGTTTCAGAAAATGCCCTTCCAACCTTGATTCTGAAAGCTTCATTAGCATTGCGATTAAACCAATAGCTGCCACAATCACGTACCGATTCCCAAAAGCTTCCTCAAGTATCGGAGCGAGAAACAGTTCTTCTGCTATAACAAGAAGAAAACCCAAAACCCACATCATTCTCAAGACCTTTTTACCTATGGTCATTTTGTCCAACTTGACAATGGTTTCTCCTAGTTGAGTATTCTTTTTCTGAATTTCAGTATTTTGGCTTTTAATCTTTTGATTGGCATTATCGAGTTTTTTCTGAAGGCGATCACTGATTCTAGTGATAACCTTGCTTTGATCTAATAGATCTTTATAATTGACCGCTATTCCCACAGCGTCATCCATGCTTAAGTCTTTATTCTTTACTTTGCCGACATAATCGGAAAGTACTTTCTGCTCCTCGTGATAAAGTTCCTTCATCCTTTTATAAAATTAGTCAATGCCATGACTTCATCAAAATTAACATCGATACTTGGCATTAAATCTTTCATTCTGGTTTTTTATATTCTAGGCTCCTCTTTTATTAAATCAAGCAGCTACTTCCTTTTCTATTAATCTTGCAACTCTTATTTGTAAGGTGAAATATGAATATTCATCATTTACAGAATGAAACTCATAAGATAACTTCTGTCCAGTTTTTCTGGCAATTTCAACAAAGCCTAATCCTGCTGTTCCTCGATCCGAAAATTCACCATTGTACAATATCTCCTTGTATAATTTCTTCAATCCTTCTTTATCGAGAGCATTAATATTGTCAATCTTACCTTTGATCTGATTAATCTTGCCGTTAGGAATGAAATTTCCAGTCATAATATTGAAAAAATTCTTCCTTGCGGTAACCATTAAAAGACCAGATTTCGAATCGTAGGTGCTGATTTTATTCTGTTCATCACTCACCTCGTCCATGTGATGATATAAGTTTTGGATACACTCAGTAGCAGCACCATAAAACTTCTTCTTAATCTGACGATTATTTTCTATTTCACTTATCCTTTCTTCTAATGTTTCAATAATAGAGGTGACTAAGTCAAAAGTAACTTCGCCTTTGTACATCAAAATGATATTAGAATCATAGACGTTTTTGTATTTTTTTAATAAATCCATGTTATGTCACACCCTATTTTTTATTCACACGATTGTTCTTAAAAAGAACCGAATATTCTAAATTATTCATTATTAAGAGATCAATAGTTCCTTTAAAATACAAACTTTCATTGTATAATTCAAGGAAAGAAAAGTTGAATTTTTTTTGCGGGTGGTCTAGGTGGTAAGTGAGTAATCCTCAGTTAACAAATAGTAATTCAAATTCTACTTTCTTCCAAACTTTGGAAATATTGAAATAATTCAATTTTGAAATTAACCAAGAATAAGCCAGACATCCAAATTTTGACTTTTCTTTTGCTCGTAATTAAGTAATATGGTAATTATTTACTAGGGTAATTACCTAATTTGTTTGAATAAAATTAAAAAAGGTATTTTATAAAAATCGTGCAAAAATCAAATAGAATTGCACAGATAACTATGAGATCAAAGAGAAGTCGATTATTTAGTTTAACAGTGAAGACTGTAGTGGAAACATTCAGCATATTAAAAAAGCATATTTTCAATACCTTTTTAATGTGCGCATTTACATTTTTGCAATGTTGTCAGACACCAGTTTCTCAAAGCCCAATTCCTAATGAGTTATCTACTGACTCTGCTATTCTAGATCTGCAGTATTTATTAGAAAAGAATAATTCAGATAGTGAAGAAGCTTCAATACTCTTAATGAAAGAATGGCAGTCGTCGAATTGGTATGCTGCAGATAGTACCGTAGTTCGTAGGTTGACTGATACATACGCTGAGAACAATTTAATTTGTGAATTGGGAGCCTCTTATTATTTGGAACAAGGTAATTTGAAAAAAGCCATTGCTCTCACGGAAAAGATATTAGCGTCCGGTACAGTTAGCTTGAGTTTTTATCGACTTATGTCTTCTCTTGCTTCAAGCCAGAAGCATTTTGATTTAGCAATAGACTATATCAATAAAGCATTGTTAATCAATGTTAAAGACGCAGCTCTATATGCGGACAAGGGAAATGTTTATCTCCAATTTGGCGATTCTCTTTCTGCGTTGACCTATCTCAGAAAAGCTTTCGAAATGAATGATGAACTTGATGGGATCGGCTACAAAATCGCGGAGATATATTATATGCAAGGTGAATATATGGAAGCGGAAAGTCTTTTGTCTGAATTGTTAGAAAAGGATTCTATAAACAAAAGGAATCAATTTCTATTGGCGCAAATCCATTTTGATAACAATAAAGAACCTTTAGCTATAGAAGTGTTTAAGGAAATGTTGAACCAACGAGATTTGGAAGCAGGCAACTATTTACTAAAGCACTTTGAGAAAAATGGAATGTTGGATTCTATTTTCTATTATGCAAATAAAATAATTGAAATAGATAGCCTTAACGTTTCGGCACTAAATCAAAAGGCAAAATTTTTTGATAAAAGGGGATATTACCCAAGTGCAATCGTCTACTATAATAAAACGCTGGCTATTGATTCGTTGAATAAAGAAGCCATAGCAGGAGTATCAAAAGTAGAAGGAAAAATTGCATATTTGCGGAAATTAAAGGAGCAACGAGAAGCTACACCAAGAATAGAGTTTGCTGTTCCAAAAAAGATGAAAGTTTTGAGTAATGAGTGAGTTGATGATTACAATTACACTTCCAGATGGAAGTACTAAAGAAATGCCCAAAGGAAGTTCGAGTCATGATGTAGCAATGACCATTAGTGAAGGACTGGCAAGAAATGTGTTGGCAGGTGAAGTGAACGGTGAAGTTTGGGATTCAGGACGTCCTATTGAATCAGATGCTTCTGTAAAGTTACTAACTTGGAATGACGAAAAAGGCAAATCTACATTTTGGCATTCTTCCGCGCACTTGATGGCGGAAGCACTCGAAGCATTGTATCCTGGAGTAAAACTAGGGATAGGACCTCCCATTGAGACTGGTTTTTATTATGATGTTGATTTTGGAGATCAAGAATTTGATTCTGAAAACCTGAAAGTATTAGAAGATAAAATGCTTGAATTGGCTCGTCAGAAGAATGATTTTGTCAGGACTGATGTTTCTAAAGCTGATGCCATCAAATATTTCACTGAAAAGGATGATGAATACAAGCTTGAATTGATTCAGGATTTAGATGATGGGTCTATCACTTTTTATCAGCAAGGGGCATTTACAGATTTGTGTCGTGGACCTCATATCCCAAATACGGGTACAATCAAGGCTGCCAAAATATTGAATATAGCGGGCGCTTATTGGAGAGGGGACGAAAAAAACAAGCAGTTGACTCGACTGTATGGCGTAACATTCCCTAAGCAAAAAGAATTGACACAGTACCTAGAGGTACTCGAAGAAGCTAAGAAAAGGGATCACCGTAAATTAGGTAAAGAGTTAGAGTTATTTACTTTTTCTGAAAAAGTTGGGAATGGCTTGCCATTGTGGTTGCCGAAAGGTGCCATGTTGAGAGATCGACTTGAAAACTTTCTGAAAAAAGCACAAGTAAAAGCAGGTTACGATCCAGTGATCACTCCTCATATTGGACACAAGAACTTATATGTGACTTCTGGTCATTATGACAAGTATGGGGAAGATTCTTTTCAGCCAATTCATACTCCTCATGAAGGCGAAGAATTCTTTTTGAAACCGATGAATTGCCCTCACCATTGCGAGATATACAAGGCGAGTCCCAAATCATACAAGGATCTACCAGTCAGGTTAGCTGAATTTGGCACGGTGTATCGTTATGAGCAAAGTGGCGAATTACATGGTTTGACTAGAGTCAGAGGATTTACACAAGATGATGCCCATATTTTCTGTACACCAGATCAGGTCAAAGTTGAATTCTTAAAGGTGATTGACCTGGTTCTGTATGTGTTTAATGCATTGGGGTTTGAAGATTTTACAGCGCAAATCTCATTGAGAGATCCTGAGAACAAAGAGAAGTATATAGGTTCAGATGATAATTGGGAAAAGGCAGAAAATGCAATCATTGAAGCAGCTGCTGAAAAAGGGTTGAAAACAGTCACTGAGTATGGCGAAGCTGCTTTTTATGGGCCTAAACTGGATTTTATGGTGAAAGATGCCTTGAAAAGAAAATGGCAATTGGGTACGATTCAAGTGGATTACAATCTGCCAGAAAGATTTGAGCTTGAATATACCGGAGCTGATAACCAGAAGCACAGACCAGTTATGCTGCATAGGGCACCTTTTGGTTCTTTGGAAAGATTTGTTGCCGTACTGACAGAACATTGTGCAGGTAATTTCCCTCTTTGGTTGACTCCTTCTCAAATTGCAGTGTTGCCGATTTCGGAGAAATATGCAACCTACGCGGAAGAAGTTTATCAAATGATGGAAGAAAATGACATCAGAGGCTTCATTGATCATCGAGATGAGAAAATTGGCCGAAAAATTAGAGATGCTGAAACCGGCAAAATTCCTTTCATGCTAATAGTTGGTGAAAAGGAGCAGGCTGAAGGTAAGTTAAGTGCCAGAAGACATGGAGAAGGAGACTTGGGTACTTTTACTCAGCAGGAATTCATTGACTTGTTTAGAAAAGCCTCAGCGATATAAAAAAAACATCCTTCACATGAAGGATGTTTTTTTAATCTAATTGATTTCTATTAACTGCACTTCATATATCACTGGTGAGTAAGGGGCAACAAGATTGTTGATATACCGATCATCATATAACTGCTCTCTCATAAATTCAGGAAACACCTGAACACTGGCGCCAAAAGCTAAATTCGATGGCATAATCATCAATGCAGTTTCTCCTGCATTCATGTTTAAGATTCCCTGACCAAAACCCTCTACCAATTGACCTTGGTTCAATGTTACAACCAGTGGATTATTGATTCCCGTTTTTTGAATCACTGTACCGTCAAGATATTTTCGAGTGAAATGAATAGACACTTCATCAAAGGGTTGTGCTAATTCTCCTACTCCAGGGGTCAACGATTTGAAATACAATCCAGAAGTGGATTCTATCATATCGGTGATTTGATTTTCATTGATATATTCATTGATCGCATTTATCTCAATGACATTTATTTCTTCTTCACTCAATATGTCAATCAATTCCATGTCAAAAATGAAGTTCTCATATTCGTCAAAAGCATGATCTTCAGGATGGTAGGATCCAAATGCGACATACGACGGTAAGTAAAACCTGATCGTTTCTCCTTTTTTTAATACATCTAATCCATAGATGACTCCATCTGGGGCAATATTGCTTGATTCAAACCTTAGCAAGGTAGAATCTGAAACTTCAGAAGCAATGATGGTACCATCAAGTTTCTTCATTTCATATTTGACAACCAAGACATCACCAGCCGCTGGAATTTCCCCATCTTGATTCTCGGTGAGTACTTCATAAAACAAACCAAAATTGGACTCTAGGGCTTGAATACTATTGGCTTCTAAATAATCAGCTATTTGTTGGTCGCTTTCTTTTTGCAGTTTCTCTAATTCCGACTCTTCGAAGCAACCAAACAATAGGATGGACAAACTGAACGTTGTCAATACGCTTGCTATATGGTTTTTCAATCTGCACTTCATATTTTTTTATTGTTTAATAATTCACGATGTAAATAAGACACATTTCATACTAGAAACGTTGGAAAAAAGATATTTAGACATTCTGATGTAAGATTTAGGCTTTTCACCTAGTGATTGTCAGCTATCTTTGCGCTGATGAATTTAAACGATACCATAGTTGCGCTAGCAACAGCACCAGGCGTAGGAGCCATAGCCATTATCCGTTTGTCAGGTCCGGAAAGTATTTCAATTGTAGATAAAGCTTTTGAAGGTAAGTCATTGTTGGATCAAGCTACGCATACCATCCATTTTGGCAATTTAATGGAGGAGGAAGAGATCATAGATGAAGTTTTAATTTCCATTTTCAAAAACCCTCGATCTTTTACAAAGGAAGATAGTATTGAGATATCCTGCCACGGTTCACAATATATAATCAATCGGATTATTCAAGTTTTAGTGAAGTCGGGTGCTCGTTTAGCCGGACCTGGAGAATTTACTCAGAGAGCTTATTTGAATGGTCGTTTTGACTTGGCGCAGGCAGAAGCCGTTGCTGATTTGATTTCCTCTGAAAATGAATCCGCACATGCTGCGGCGCTCAATCAGATGCGTGGCGGGATTTCAAAAGAGATAAAAAACTTGCGTGAAAAGTTGGTGCACTTTGCTTCGATGATCGAACTGGAACTTGATTTTTCTGAAGAAGATGTGGAGTTCGCAAGTCGAGATGAGTTGAAGGCGTTAATCAAGAAAATAGATGTGGTACTGGTCAAGTTGATTGACAGTTTCCAACTGGGCAATGTCATTAAAAATGGGGTACCTGTTGTCATTGTGGGTAAACCCAATGCTGGAAAATCCACTTTGCTCAATGCACTATTGGAAGAGGAAAAAGCCATTGTGTCCGAAATAGCAGGTACTACACGTGATATAATCGAGGATGAATTGAATATCCGTGGAGTGAAATTTAGGTTTATAGATACAGCAGGTTTACGAGAGACCAAAGATCAGATTGAAGCAATCGGAGTTGAACGGGCAGAACAAAAAATGGATGAAGCTTCATTGATCATGTATCTTTTTGATTTGAGTTCAGAATCACTAGATGTAATACAAAAGACTGAAGAGCTATTGAGTGGCAAGGACAAACCGTACATTCTTATAGGCAACAAGTTGGATAAAGTGAAAAGTGAAGACCCTTCTTTGGTCTCAAACGATCATTACATTTCGATAGCTGCAAAAACACAAACCGGAGTTGAGAAACTAAAAGATTTAATCTGGCAAAAAAGTCAAATGGATAACTTCAAAACCGGTAATGTAGTAGTGACCAATGCCCGCCACTATCAGAGCCTCATTAACACCCAAAACTCATTGCATGATGTCGTGCGAGGCATAGACAATCAAATTAGCAATGACTTCATGGCGCAAGACATCCGACATGCCTTACATCACCTAGGGGAAATCACTGGTGAGATCACAACCGATGATTTGTTAGCCAATATTTTTTCAAAATTCTGTATCGGAAAGTAACCCTCCTTAACATTCATAAACACATCTAAACAAACCTAAAATACACTCTAATTTCGCTTTTATTGATGTTTTTGGGTTCTGTATAATTATGCTTTTCTAGTGATTTTTTGCTGCTTTTTGTACCGTGTTTGTACCTAATTGTTTATCTTTATATAAGGTACAAAAATGGAGAGAATATGTTACATTTAGATACATTATGATACTCCAATGTGATTTTGGTGCCTCCAGTAGAAACAGAGATTATCATGAGTACAAATATCAGGGTACAGAGAATTTGCCAGCATTGCGGAAATGAGTTTACAGCCAAAACCACTGTTACAAAATACTGTGGAGATAATTGCGCCAAACGAGCATATAAGAAAAGAAAGAAAGAAGAGAAGATTGGTAGATCCAATCAAGAAACACTATCTATTAAAGCCACTCCTGTTAAGATTATTCAAGAGCAAGACTTTCTTAATATCCAAGAAACCTGTGAGCTTTTGGGTATTAGCAGAATGACCCTTCATCGAATGGTCAAAGATGGAAGAATACCTGCGACCAAGTTAGGTAGACGTACCATCATAGCGAGAAAGAATATTGATGCACTTTTTAATCCAACGTCATGACTAAAAACTTGAAACTTGCCTTGTCAGATAAAGAATTTCTAACACTTGAAGATGCTGCTAGATTATTGAGTGTTAGTAGAACCACCCTTTATAGGTTGAGAAGAGAAGGCGTACTGGAAATTAAAACAGTGGGTAAGAAAAAATACATCCTGAGAAAATCAATCGATCAACTCTTTAACCCTGCGCCATGAAAGTCACCCTTCGTCAAAAGAAAATATCCAAAGGAATGATGAGTCTTTATTTAGATTTCTATCCTCCGCTAATCGATCCGATATCGAAGAAGTCAACACGAAGAGAATTCCTAAAGCTCTACTTACATGAAAAGCCAAAAGGAGCAATTGAAAAGAATCACAACAAGCAAACCCAGATACAGGCAGATAGTGTTCGTTCATCAAGGCAGCTAGACATTCAAGCCAATCGATTCGATTTCATATTTAAAGAAGCGCAGCAAATTGACTTCTTGAAATTCTTTAAGAAGCTGACAGGCCAGAAATGGAACAGTGAAGGAAATCATGGCAATTGGGTAAGTGCCTATAATTACCTTGAGAGGTTTACAATTGGTCAGTGTGTGACCGGGGATATAGATATAGCATTCTGCGAGAATTTCAAGGAATATCTCAAAAATACAGATAGCATCAAGAGCGAATCAAAGAAGCTCTCCCAAAATAGTCAAGCTTCATATTTCAGTAAATTCTCAGTAGCAGTGGAGGAGGCATTTAAAAAAGGCTACCTCAAAGAAAACTATATGCTGAAGGTCGATGCAATCAAACAAAAGGAAACAGAGCGAGAGTTTCTCACTTTGGAAGAATTAAAAGCACTCTATAGTACCGAGTGTGAATTTCCTATGTTGAAAGTAGCGGCTATTTTCTCTGCGCTGACAGGCCTAAGATGGAGTGACTTGATCAACCTTAGCTGGGGAGAAATCCAGTACTCAGAAATCAATGGTCACTTCATTCGGTTTATTCATGAAAAAACAGATCGACCACAGACATTAAACATCGCACAACAGGCAGTGGACATTTTGGGCTACCCTAAAAACAAACAAGATAAGATATTCCTGGGGCTGAAATATTCAGCCTGGACAAATCTCAAATTATCTGAGTGGGTAATGCGAGCAGGTATCATAAAGAAGATAACCTTCCATTGCTTTCGACACACTTTCGCTACGCTGCAATTGTCTTTTGGGACCGATATTTATACAGTATCAAAGCTCCTCAATCACAAAAACATGAAGACCACTGAAATATACGCCAAGGTGATTGATCAGCGCAGAAAAGAGGCGGCAGAGCGGATTCCTGATTTAGGCTCTGGTGATAAGGGGATGAGGATAGCTTAAAATGCCAATATATTTAGGCTTGCAGGAATTCTTATTTTAGTTTTTACTTAAATACTGAATCCTTTTCATTGTCTTAACGTTTTAGTAATTACTTAAATATTAAAATGATGAGTAATACGTGTATTCGAGTACTTGCAGATCCTGTTCAAATTAAGCAGTGTAAAGAAACTTTGCATGAGTTGGATGACCAGCTAATGCACACCACCAAAATATTCAACCTTGCAGGAAATGCAGCGCGACTTAAAATTTTATTCCTACTTCACAGAGAGGGGAAAATGTGTCCATGTGACCTTAGTGATGTGTTAAATATGACGGTTGGTGGAATCTCACAACACCTGAGGAAATTAAAAGACGGTGGAATTATTAAGGATAAGAAGGTAGGACAAACGGTCTTTTATTCGCTAGTTGAGGAAAATCTAGAAATCTTTAGACCTGTTTTAGAAAGTTTATCAATTCAAAGAGTCATGGCATCATGACAAATAAGAAATCAAATAATCTTGCTTTGACAAGCCTAATAACAGCAGTGAGCGCATCCCTCTGTTGTATTACTCCAGTATTGGCACTACTTGCAGGATCAAGTGGAGTAGCAGCTTCATTTACGTGGCTAGAACCCTTTCGCCCTTGGCTCATTGGTATCACAATTGTGGTGCTTCTATTTGCCTGGTACCAAAAACTAAAACCTCAGTCTACGGAAGAAATAGATTGTGCTTGTGAAGATGATGAACAGCCTTCTTTTTGGCAATCCAAGAAATTCTTGGATTCAATAACAGTACTTACATTAGTCATGTTAGCATTCCCTTATTATGCTAATGTGTTTTACCCTGATACTAAACTGTCAGAAGCCAAAAGCATCAATTCCGAATCAACTTATGAAATCAATATCAGCGGAATGACCTGCTCAGGATGTGAAGAACATGTGAAACTTGAGATAGGAAAATTACCCGGCATATCAGGATTAAAAGTCTCTTATGAAAAAGGCACTGCGGTGGTAACATTTGATGAGTCTAAAACAGATATTGGGGCTGTTAAGATTGCAGTAGGTGAAACAGGTTATAAAGTTGAATCTGTAAACAAATCAAAATGAGTGAAGTAGTTCTTGAATCAACAATAACTTGTCCGAAATGTGGACATCAGAAAGAGGAAACAATGCCAACCGACGCTTGTCAATTTTTCTATGAATGTGAAAACTGTAAAGAAGTTCTTAAACCAAAACAAGGTGACTGTTGCGTTTATTGCAGCTATGGAACGAATGCATGTCCACCTATACAACAAGGCGGTAAAAGCAATTGTTGTTAGTACTTTGGCCATATAGATCATGCTCGAACAAAAACTAGAAGACAAAAACATCAAACCAACCGCCATGCGGCTATTGGTCTTAAAGCAATTGGTAGAGAATGCTGCAGCTATCAGTCTCAAGGATTTAGAAGCTACATTCGAAAAAGCTGACAAAGCAACCCTCTATCGTACACTCAAAACTTTTGAGGAGAAAAGACTCATTCACAGTATAGAAGACGGTACTGGGTCCATGAAGTATGCGCTTTGTGAAGAAGGGTGTGAGTGTGCTCCTCAGGATCAACATGTGCATTTCCATTGCGTAAAATGCGGTGAAACTTACTGCCTCACTAAATCTAAGATACCACAAACACATATTCCGTCAGGGTTCAAAGCATCAAGTGCAAGCATGGTGTATAAAGGAACTTGTGCAAATTGTAATTGATCGGTTATTCAACATTGCAAACAGGTTGCATTGATTATTTCCTATGTTTGCTATATGCGAACGCTAGCAGTCATATTGGCATTGTTTATTCTGGGACTATCCATTGTCCCATGTGCGGATAATGATCTGAGTCAAGAAGACTCAATATCGATCTCTGCCTCGCATGCTGATCATGACCATAATGCGGAAGTTGATTTATGTTCGCCGTTTTGTGTTTGTCAGTGTTGCCAATCACATTTTACATCACCCATCAATTTTTACGCTAACCTAGTAGTCTTTCCAAATATTCTTCTAGAAACTAGCTATTCAGACTTGTTGACCGATGGGTTCCAAATGTCGGTTCTTCAACCTCCCAAAGTTTAAATTCAGATTCTCATAGGGATAAATCTGTTCCTATTGCTGGTCGTTTCGATCAGCCTATTCATACTTTTATTTCAACTGAATATTAAACTCATTTTAATATGATCAATGCTTTAATTGAGTTCTCAATTAAGAATAAACTCTTAATTGCGCTACTCACTATGTTACTTATTGTAGCGGGCATCTGGAGTATCACGAAAGTTCCGCTAGATGCTGTGCCCGACATAACCAATAATCAAGTTCAAGTAATAACTCAAGCTCCTAATTTGGGAACAGAGGACATTGAGCAATTTGTTACCTATCCGGTAGAGATTGCTATGTCCAACCTTCCAGGAGTGATAGAGATTCGTTCAATCTCTCGATTTGGTCTTTCTGTAGTCACCATTGTTTTTGAGGATGATCAGGGAACCTATTTGCCTCGCCAGTTAGTTGCCGAAAAATTGACAGAGGTGAAAGAAGAGATTCCAAAAGGATTTGGGATTCCCTCGATGGGACCAATTAGTACAGGTCTGGGAGAAATCTATCAATACACCCTAAAGGTGGACGATGAACATCAAGGTCAGTATACTTCAACAGATCTGAGGACTATTCAAGATTGGATCGTGCAACGACAAATGGCAATGGTACCTGGTGTGGTAGAGATTAATGCCATTGGAGGCAAAATCAAACAATATGAAGTAGCCATAGATCCTGATAAACTGAAAGCCATTGGGATAACTACATTGGATGTATTTCAGGCGCTGGAAAATAATAATCAAAACACAGGAGGAGCCTATATAGAAAAAGACCATCAGGCAAATTTCATTCGTGGAGAAGGACTAGCGAGAAGCCTAAAAGACTTAGAGAATATTGTCGTGAAGACAATTAATGGCATACCTATCCAAATCAAGGATGTGGCAGAAGTACAATATGGATCAGCGGTTCGATATGGCGCACTTACACAAGATGGTATAGGTGAAGTTGTGGGTGGACTAGTCATGATGTTAAAAGGAGCCAACTCCAATGATGTCATTTCCAATGTAAAAGAACGCATGGAGCTAATTCAGCAATCTCTTCCAGAAGGAGTGATTATTGAGCCTCTACTTGACAGAAGCAAGCTGATTGCAAAGACAACTGGCACTGTGGGTCAAAACCTTATGGAAGGAGCTCTAATTGTCATATTTGTTTTGGTCTTTCTATTAGGCAATTGGCGAGGGGGATTGATAGTGGCATCCACTATACCTCTTTCACTTTTGTTTGCGTTCATTCTCATGAATGTCTTTGACGTATGGGCTAATCTAATGAGTTTGGGAGCGATAGATTTTGGAATCATTGTAGATGGCGCGGTAATCATTGTTGAAAGCACCGTGTTTCTCTTACACGAAAGGGTTCTCAAAAAACAAACCATCACTAAAGAAGTAAGGGGTGAAGTAGCCTACAAAGCTTCTAGCAAAATGATGAATTCTGCCTTTTTTGGGCAGTTAATTATTCTGATCGTTTTCATTCCCATTTTAGCACTGCAAGGTGTAGAGGGGAAAATGTTCCAACCTATGGCACTTACATTCATGTTTGCCATGATCGGAGTAATGATTTTGTGTTTGACCTATGTTCCTATGATGTCCTCTTGGTTCATACGAATTGGCAGTACAAAGAAGATAACTTGGGGAGATCGTTTTGTTACTTGGCTAGAGGATCTATACGTTCCTGTTTTGGATAAAGCTCTAAAAAGGAGTTGGATCATGATTACCACTGCCGTAGTGTTGATGATATTCGCAATATTCACATTCTCCAGAATGGGTGGTGAGTTTATCCCTGAGTTGGATGAAGGAGATCTTGCTTTCCATGCGATATTAAAGCCTGGAAGCTCATTGACGGAAACTATCGAAACGACCACAAAGATCGAAAAGTTGGTCAAGAAAGAATTTCCCGAAGTGGAGAAAATTGTCAGCCGCATCGGCGTGGCAGAAGTGCCTACAGATCCCATGCCTATGGATTTGGCGGATGTTTTTGTTATCCTCAAACCAAAAAGTGAATGGACGTCAGCTTCATCGAAAGACGAGCTGGTGGAAAAAATGAAGGAGACCGTTCAGCAAATACCAGGAGTAAATTATGAATTCACTCAACCCATCGAGATGCGTTTTAATGAACTTCTTGAAGGTGTTAGGGAAGATATCGCTATTAAGCTTTACGGTGAGGACATCAATATCCTAGCCAGCAAAGCCGATGAAGTAGCGAAAATTATAGCGGGTACTCAAGGTATTGGAGATATGCGAGTGGAAGCCACTAAAGGTCTTCCTCAAATGACGGTGAACTACAACCGATACAAACTTGCCCAATACGGACTCAATGTTTCACAGTTAAACATGATCCTTGAATCGTCATTTGCTGGAGGGAAGGCCGGAGTGATCTTTGAAGGTGAAAAGAGATTCGACTTAGTAGTGAGGTTGGATGAGGAGCATCGTAAAAGTATTGAAGACCTTAAAAATCTTTACATAAACACTCCTAATGGAGCGCAAATCCCATTAAAGGAAGTAGCACAAATAAGTTACCAACCAGGACCAATGCAAATCAGCAGAGATAATACCAACAGAAGGATTTATGTTGGAATCAATGTAAGAGGTCGAGATGTAAAATCCTTAGTAACCGAAATTCAGCAAAAATTGGAATCTAAGTTGGAGCTGCCTGCAGGATACTACATTCGTTATGGAGGAGCATTCGAAAATCTGGAAAGAGCAAGCAAACGGCTTCAAGTCGTTGTACCTGTTGCTTTAGCACTGATTTTTCTTTTAATTTTCTTTGCTTTGAAATCATTTCGTCAGTCGCTTATGATTTATATGGCGATTCCTCTTGCCGCTATAGGTGGGGTATTCGCACTTTGGTTGCGAGGTATGCCATTTAGTATTTCTGCTGGAGTAGGCTTTATCGTTCTTTTTGGAGTAGCGGTATTAAATGGACTAGTCCTGATTGGTGGGTGGAACGAGTTGAAAGAGGAAGGAATGACAAACCTCAATCAACGTATTCGATTGGGTGCCAAGAGGCGAATTAGACCAATTTTACTAACAGCTCTTACCGATGTACTTGGTTTTTTACCAATGGCTATTTCTAGCTCTGCCGGAGCAGAAGTACAGCGTCCTCTGGCTACTGTGGTTATTGGTGGAATGATCACCGCTACGTTTCTCACGTTGTTTGTGCTTCCTGTTCTTTATCAATGGGTAGAAAGTAGAGCCAACAAAGTCGCCTTACCAAAGACGGGTTTGGCAATGGTAGTGATTGGTTTATTGTCTTTGTTTTCGGTCAATGAGTCAAAAGCACAAGGTACAGAGCAACAGCAGGTCACAACCATTGAACAGGCCATTGCAATTGGATTAGCTAACAATGGCAATGTGAAGGCAGCCAAAACCAATATCGAAGCAGAGCGACAAACTAAGCGTGGAAGTTTCAATCCTGGCAAGACAGATTTCGGAATTCAGTACGGTCAGTATAACAGTTTTGAAAACGATTTTGCATGGGAGTTGAACCAAAATTTTGAATTCCCAACCGTGTATTCAAATCAAGGAAAGCTGGCCAAGGCACAGATTTCTGGTTCCGAAAAGCTGTTGAAGGTAACTGAAAACGAATTGAAAAGGAACATAAGGAAATCCTGGTACCAATTGGTTTATCTCAATGAAAGGCAAGAATTATTGATGTTTCAAGACAGTCTTTTCAAGCGATTCTTGCATGCAGCCAACATTCGGTATGAGACAGAGGCCTCCAGCTATTTGGAAAAAGCTGCTGCAGAAACACGGGTCATGGAAATACAAAATGACCTGCTATTGCTACAATCTGATAATGAAATTCAAGAGTATGCACTAAGGATACTTTTGAATGCAAAAGACGGAATATCCTTTAACCCTGATAAACTGGAAAAAAGAAACATCATTTCGAATCTTGATTCAACAGGAATGGGTGACAATCCCTTTATGGCTTATGTCATCCAACAAATTGAGATAGCTGACGCAAATATGGCAGTGCAATCCGCAAAAATGCTTCCGAGTTTTTCTGTGGGTTACTTTAATCAATCTTTAACAGGAGCTGAAAATTTCAATGGCGAGATTGCTTCTTCAACAGATCGGTTTAGTGGTATAATGGCGGGCATTTCAATCCCATTGTTTTATGGATCAGACAAAGCCAAGATTAAAGTGGCTAAGCTCAAAAGTGAAATGGCACAGACCAAGGCTGATTACCAATCAACTGTCCTGCAAGGTCAGTATGAACAACAATTGCAAGCAGTATACAAGTATAGAGGTAGTCTGAATTACTATCAGGATAAGGCTTTGCCTCAAGCAGAATTGATTATTCAAAATGCTCAAAAGAGCTTTGAAAATGGAGCCATTGATTACGTGGAGTATTTTCAAAACCTAAATCAAGGGCTGCAATTAAAGTTCAATTACCTCAATACATTGAACGATTATAACCAAGCCATAATAGACTTGGAATACCTGATCGGCCAATAATTAATCAATGAAACCGAAGGTGGTAAACATCTTCAGAAACGATAAAAAAATGAGTACAATAAATATAAAAACAATCATCTTTTTGCTGCCAGTAATGATTTTGATGGTGGCTTGCGGAAAGCCCGCAACAACTGAACATGACAGTCATGAAGAAGAAGAAGAAGGACACGGAGATAAGGTTCACTTTACTGAACAACAATTCATGTCATTAGATATGAAGATAGATACGATACCATTTAGAAACCTATCATCATACGTTGAGGCAAACGGGGAGTTGGAAGTACCCCCTCAAAACGAGGCAACTGTTACTGCCATAATTGGAGCCAATGTCTCACTCATCAAGGTTATAGAAGGTGATAAAGTAAGCAAGGGACAAATTCTGGCATACATTAGTCATCCGAATCTCATTCAGATACAGACAGAATATGTCAACGCTTGGAACCAATTCCAGTATCTACAGAGTGAGTATCAAAGACAAAAGAAACTCTATGAGGAAAATGTTGGCTCAGGGAAAGATTTTCAAAAAATTCAAGCAGATTATAGATCAATGAATGGTACTGTAAAAGGATTAGAAGCGCAACTCAGGCTAATTGGTCTCAATACAGTGAAAATTCAAACGGGCACTATTTATGAACAAGTAGCCGTTACCAGTCCAATAGAAGGCTTCATCCGGCTCGTAGAGGTGAAAACGGGACAATACGTTCAACCCCAGACGGAAATGTTTGAAGTAGTCAATATTGATCATATCCATGCTGACCTCATGGTCTTTGAAAAAGATATGAATAAGGTGAAAAAAGGTCAGAAGGTGAAGTTCAAAGTAGAATCATCTCCTGATAAAGAACTTGAAGCTGAAATCTACGCTGTTGGAAAAGCATTTGAAAAAGACCCAAAAGCGATCCACCTTCACGCAGAGATTGAAAATAAAGAAGGACTGCTTATTCCAGGTATGTATGTTAGAGGACGCATATTGGTCGATAATGTTGAGGCTTATGCATTGCCACGTCAAGGTGTAGTGCGTGAGGGAGAAAAGTTTTTCATTTTCACGGCCGTGAAGGAAGAAGAAAATGGTCAGATTGAATGGGAGTTTAGCCCTATAGAAGTAGCAATAGGGGAAGAAGATGACGGCTGGGTAGAAGTGAAACCACTGACGGTATTAGAGAAAACCACCATGGTCGCCTGGAACAATGCCTATTATTTATTGGCTGAAATGAAAAAAGGAGAAGCGGAACACGAACATTAAACCCCTATAACAATGAACTTTTATCAAATATTCTTACCTTCATTTACACTCATTTATGTCCTTCAAATATTTGTTTTTAGGTCTTGGCTTCAATGGAGAAAAACGGGTATTAACCCTTTTGTATTTGGTAAGACTGAAACTGCACACGACTATATTGGTCGTGTGTATAAAGTCATGATGGTAGGTACTTGGGTAGCTATTATATGCTCCTCTTTTATACCTGATGTGTATCACTATTTGATGCCTATTGGGTATTTGGATAATCAGTTCATTCAACTGTCTGGTTTAGTGCTATTGGTAACTTCATTCATTTGGATTGTAGTAGCGCAATATCAAATGTCCAAGTCCTGGCGCATTGGGATTAACTATGAGGAAAAAACAGACTTGGTGTCGCATGGAGTATTTGCATACTCTCGCAACCCCGTTTTCTTGGGTGTATTGGTATCTTATTTAGGTACGTTTTTGATCATACCTAATGCCTTGACTTTTGCCACACTTTGGATTACCTATTTTATCATTCAAGTTCAGGTAAGGCTTGAAGAAGAATATTTGAAAAGCATTCATGGTGATGCTTATGAATTGTATCAACGCAAAACTCATAGATGGCTATGATTCAAAAAACAACTTTTAAAATTACAAAAATGGATTGCCCCTCTGAGGAGCAAATGATTAGAATGAAGTTGGAAGGTATCGAGTCAATCAAACAGATGGATTTTGACATACCTAATCGTAAACTATCCATAGTTCACAGTGGGAATAAAAATGAGTTTGAAGGTAAAATCCATGATCTACAATTCGATGCTACATTTTTAGGAACCGAGCAAAATGTAACCTTCAATACAGATCATGAAAAAGATAACCAACAGCGCAAAATCCTGTGGTGGGTACTGGTTATCAATTTTAGCTTTTTCATTATCGAAATGACATATGGGTGGATTTCCATGTCGATGGGTCTGGTGGCTGATTCGTTAGATATGCTGGCAGATTCCATTGTTTATGGATTAAGTCTCCTTGCTGTTGGCGCAGCTGTTACAAGAAAAAAGTTCGTCGCTAAAATGAGCGGGTATTTTCAATTATTATTAGCAGTTGTAGGGCTAATAGAAGTAGTGCGAAGGTTTGTTGGAGATGAAAGCATACCATTATTTCAAACCATGATAGTGGTCTCTTGTCTCGCTTTGATTGCGAACGGCTTTTCCCTCTTCTTAATTCAAAAAGTGAAAAGTAAAGATGCACACATGCAAGCGTCTGCTATCTTTACATCAAACGATATTATTATCAACTTGGGAGTTATTACAGCCGGCGCATTGGTCTACTTCACGAAAAGTGTTTATCCAGATTTGATTGTTGGGTCAATAATTTTCATTATTGTAATACGAGGTGCTTTTCGAATACTTAGCCTCTCTAAATAAGAAAGGAAAATAATTATATATATGATCATTCAAAAGTCAATACAATTTTGACTCTTCTATATCAAATTGACTTATGATGGTTTAAATTTATTCGACTAAATATAGAATCAAATGATGAAAAAGGGAATATTGTTACTAATTATTGGTATTCAGCTGATAAGCAATGCATATGCACAACACTCAGTTGCTCGCCTATGGAATGAGGCTTTATTGGAAGCAATAAGAAATGATTTTGCAAGACCAACTGTGCACGCTCGTAATCTTTTTCATATATCCGCAGCAATGTATGATGCTTGGGCTAGTTACGATGAAATCTCGGAAACCTACTTGCTAGCGAATGAAATGAATGGTTATATTTCAATTTTTACTGGAATACCTGCGCCTATTGATGTTTTATTAGCACGTCAAAAAGCGATTAGTTTTGCTGCTTATAGGTTACTGACATACCGGTTTATTAATTCTCCAGGTCAGCCTACTACCCAAATATTGTTCGATCAGCTGATGGACGATTTGGGTTATGATAAAAGCTTCAGGGGAATTCAATATGAAGGGGGTAACCCAGCAGCTCTTGGAAATTACATTGCTCAGACATATATAGAATTTGGTGTCATTGATAACTCAAACGAAAGGAATGATTATGCTAATTTGTTCTATGAACCATTCAATGAGCCCTTGATGCCATTTGATCCTGGTAATAAAACATTGACAGACCCTAATAGATGGCAACCACTCATTTTTGAAACATTTATTGATCAAAGTGGTAATGTAATTCCTGGTAACATTCCAGAATTTTTAGGGCCTGAATGGGGAAGTGTATTTCCATTTGCTTTAAAGAATTCTGACAGAAATATTTATGAACGTGACGGAGAAAGTTATTGGGTTTATCATGATCCCGGAGCACCTCCATTTTTGAATCAGCAGGAAGACACAGAAGAAAGCGCTCAGTATAAATGGGGCTTTGCTATGGTGGCTGCATGGTCGGGTCAGTTAGATCCAAGCGATGGAGTAATGATTGATATTTCTCCTGCTTCAAATGGCAACAATCATACGTTACCAGATACATTTGATCAATATCCAGATTTTTACAATTTGCTAGATGGAGGTGATGCAAGTCCTGGACATAGTGTTAATCCCATAACTGGAGAACCTTATGAACCTCAAATTGTACCAAGAGGAGATTACGCTAGGGTGTTAGCCGAATTTTGGGCAGATGGCCCTGCTTCTGAAACTCCACCTGGGCATTGGTTTACTATTCTCAATTATGTTAGTGATCATCCCTTGCTAGAAAAAAAATTTAAAGGTGAAGGATCTGTCCTAAGTGATCTCGAATGGGATATTAAGGCATATTTTATTTTGAGCGGCACTATGCATGATGCGGCCATAGCTTCCTGGGGTGTAAAAGGATGGTATGACTACCTTAGACCTATCTCTGCAATTCGTTACATGTCTGATAAAGGACAAAGTTCAGATCCAAGCCTAACAAACTATCATATTGAAGGAATTCCTCTAATTGATGGATATATAGAAGTAGTAGATGAGGAGGATGCTCTTGTAGGTGCTAATAAAGAAAATGAGGGTAAGATCAAGTTATATGCTTGGAGAGGGCATGCTTATATTTTGGACACAGACTCAGATCAAGCTGGTGTGGATTGGATTTTGGCTGAAAATTGGTGGCCATATCAAAGAATATCATTTGTTACCCCACCATTTGCGGGTTTTGTTTCTGGGCACTCCACTTTTTCAAGAGCTGCAGCTGAAGTTATGACATTATTAACCGGTGACCCATATTTCCCTGGTGGAATGGGAGAGTTTGAGGCTAAGAAAAATGAATTTTTAGTTTTTGAAGAAGGGCCTAGTGTTGACTTAACTTTACAATGGGCAACCTATGTAGATGCATCAGATCAAACCAGCTTATCGAGAATATGGGGAGGAATACATCCTCCAGCCGATGATATTCCAGGAAGAAAAATGGGTATTTCCATAGGAAAGGACGCTTTTGAACTGGCAGAGAGGTACTTTAAGGGAACAGTATTGTCGATCAACGATGATTTATTAAATAGTATAGCAGTTTATCCAAATCCTCTCACATCTGAGAAAGCCTTAAACATTTCGGGTGTGAACCGAAACTCAGGAATTGTGATTTTGAATCTTCAAGGACAAATAATAAAATCTTATGAAACTAGTAATCAAAATTCATCATCAAACATCAAAATTGATGTAAGTAATCTGAACGCAGGGATATATATATTGAGAGTCAATCAATGGAGTTATAGAATTATCATAGAATAAAATGATCAAGTTTTTTATCATCTGACATCAGTTCTTACTTTTGAGTTTTTAATAGTGTGCTTTGGTTCATTTCGCATAAAAGTAGACACCCAAAATTACGAATAGCCGTTAAGACCTTCTAATATGTCTGTTTAGTCTTGGTTTATGAAAAACAACAATGAAATCAACCCTCTACATAAAAAACATGGTCTGCCCTCGCTGTATCCATACGGTGAAAGAAATTTTTGATGAATCAGGCATTGAGACTACCTCCATTCAGCTAGGAGAAGTTATTACGTCAGATGATATTATACCATCTCAAAAGGAACAATTAGCAGAAAAACTTTCTTCCAGAGGTTTCGAGTTGTTAGAGGATCATAAATCCAAACTCATAGGTCAAATCAAGGCGATTATTGTGGATCAAATTCATCACAATATAGTAGTACTCAATGTCAATTTTTCTAGCCTAATAGCTGATAAACTGAACCAGGAGTATTCGTCTCTCAGTAGACTGTTCTCTTCGGTCGAGGGTGTTACCATCGAACGGTTCATACTCAAACAGAAAATAGAGAGAGTCAAAGAACTCATTTTCTACAACGAAATGACCTTCTCCGAAATCGCCTTTCAAATGGATTACAGCAGTGTGGCCTATCTCTCTGCACAGTTCAAAAAAGAGACAGGTTTGACACCAACCCAATTCAAAAACCAAAAAAAGAACAACCGGAAATCATTAGACACCTTATAGTCATAATGTTGTAAATCATACTCCGAATTTCGTAAGAAACTATTGTGACTTAATGACGAATTTTGCTTCATGGAAAAGCAATATAGTATTTCTGGAATGTCATGTAATGGTTGTAAAACCAATGTAGAAGAAGCTTTGGGTAATTTAATTGAGGTGCAGGGAGTAACGGCAAACCTCAAGACAAATGGTGTGGTCATAGAGTCTGCTTCACCCATCTCGGTAGATAAATTGCAAGAAACACTGCTCAAAAGCGGATTGCACTATACCATCACAGATTTCAAACATAATCATGAGCATAGGGACCATGAACACAATCATGAGACCAAGGATGGAAATGGTGTGTTCTATTGCCCCATGCATTGCGAAGGCGAGAAAACATATGACAAAGCTGGAGACTGTCCAGTGTGTGGAATGGATTTGTTGGAGCAACCAAAATTGACACAGACCTCACAATATACTTGTCCGATGCACCCTGAAGTGGTCAAAGACGATCCAGGTTCCTGCCCATTATGTGGCATGGATTTGGTCCCCTTGACTCCAACCGATAGTCAGGAAGACAAGACCTATAGAAACTTGCTTGGTAAAATGAAAATAGCCGTGCTATTTACAATCCCTATTTTCATCGTAGCGATGGGAGATTTAATCCCTGGAAATCCTTTAGGGAAATTGCTCTCGCAGCAAAATTGGAATTGGGTACAGCTGGGGCTGTCTATTCCTGTTGTTTTTTACGCATGTTGGATGTTTTTTGAGCGTGCGTGGAAATCCGTGATTACATGGAATCTAAACATGTTCACATTGATTGGGATAGGTGCTGGGGTAGCCTGGATTTTTAGTGTGGTGGCTATGTTGTTTCCAGAAGTCTTTCCAGGTGAATTTAAAACTGATAGCGGAACCGTATTTGTTTACTTTGAAGCCACTACAGTCATCCTCACTTTAGTTCTTTTGGGACAGTTATTGGAGGCCAGGGCACATAGTCAAACCAGTGGTGCAATCAAAGAATTGTTAAAATTAGCACCTACGGAAGCGACTCTCGTAACACAAAATTCAGGTGACCAGGTGGTATCAATCAACGATATTAAAAAAGGAGATTGGCTTAGAGTAAAGCCTGGTGATAAAATTCCGGTAGATGGAAAATTAGTAGAAGGTCACAGTAGTATAGATGAATCCATGATTTCAGGAGAGCCTATTCCAGTTGATAAAAACACAGGTGATCAAGTGAGTTCTGGAACCATTAATGGCACAAAATCTTTTGTCTTAGAGGCGGAAAAGGTAGGGGCTGAAACCTTGCTTTCACAAATTATTCAGATGGTCAATAACGCTAGTAGATCAAGAGCACCAATTCAGAAACTGGCCGATAAAATAGCCAAGTACTTTGTCCCCGTTGTGATTTTTGTTGCTCTAATCACATTTGCTGTCTGGTATTTCTTTGGACCTGCACCGGCTGTAGTCTATGCTTTTGTAAATGCTATTGCCGTGTTGATTATTGCTTGTCCATGTGCTTTGGGATTGGCTACTCCAATGTCCGTCATGGTCGGCGTTGGCAAAGGAGCACAAAATGGAGTTTTGATTAAAAATGCTGAAGCATTGGAGAACCTAAACAAAGTAAATATTTTGATCACCGATAAAACAGGAACTATAACCGAAGGAAAACCCTCAGTGGAGAAGGTAGTTGACTTGTCAGGAAAAGATGAAACATTGTTGTTGAGCTATCTAACCTCACTCAACCAATACAGTGAGCACCCCTTAGCAGAAGCCATTGTGACATATGGAAAGAAACATAATGCGGTACCCAAGTCCATCCCCGATTTTGAATCTATATCTGGCATGGGAGTGACAGGAACACTGGACGATAAAAGCATTGTTATTGGAAACAAAAAGTTAATGGAACTGGTGAAATCCAAGGTCGCCACAGAATCCGAGGAAGCGGTTGTTGCAGAACAAAAGCAAGGCAAAACGGTTTCATACATATCTGTTGATAAAGTAGTGGTTGGTTACGTCACAATCAGTGATGCCATTAAAAAGACCAGCAAAGAAGCTATCACCTTGCTAAAGGAAAAAGGAGTAGAAGTGATCATGTTGACTGGTGATAATGACAACACAGCAAAGGCAGTATCAAAAGAATTGAATCTATCGAGCTATCGAGCAGAGTGCTTACCTGAAGACAAGCTGAATGTGATCAAAAAACTGCAAGCCGAAGGCAAGATGGTAGCGATGGCCGGGGACGGCATCAACGATGCGCCAGCTTTGGCGCAAGCTGACATAGGCATTGCGATGGGAACAGGAACGGATGTGGCCATCGAAAGTGCCGAAGTGACCTTGGTCAAAGGAGATTTAATGGGTA
>JAGDZN010000001.1:0-969549 GCA_049115835.1 Reichenbachiella sp. | reverse complement strand
CTTTCATGACACAATGTCAAATTAGCTATGGGCCCTTGGCTTTTAGCAAAAGAACTTTTAATGAAATTATGTGAGTCAAACGAGACTCATCAAGATATTATGGTGATTATAGCGTAGGTGTCCACCTCTTCCCATTCCGAACAGAGCAGTTAAGCCCTTCAGCGCCGATGGTACTTCAGTAATATGCGGGAGAGTAGGTCGTTGCCAGTTTTTATTATAAAACCCCTTATCATTTAGTTGATAAGGGGTTTTTTTATGACTGTTTGAGGCTGAATTTATTATGATAAAGGTTTAGGTAAAAAAATTTTGATCCATCGTGCTTTTATATAATATTAGCGTATCCCCTGTTCAATCAATTTTTATAAACCTTTTAAACTAAACAAAACGAATGGCAGACAAATTGAATATTACTTGTACAGTAGGAGGTACTGCACCTAACTATACTTTGGCACTTACTAATTCGGATACCGGAGTTCCTGCTGAGGATGTCACAGTAGATCAGAAAACTCAAATTACGTGGTCTATAGAAGGCCCTGATGATCAAACAACTGTGATTACTGGTGTAGTAAAGACAGGAGGCGCAAATATTTTTGATGGCCCAAATGGACACCAACCTGGACCAAAAAATGCAAATGACCCCTCAGTTTGGAATGCAACTGTTGAAAGTGTTTCTGCAACTGAAAGTGAAACCTATTGTATTCATTTTAAAGTTGGAGATACAGTCTGCAATCATGATCCTGCGATTAAAGTAAATCCTAAATGATAGCATAAGTGAGACAGAAAAAAGTATTAATAGGCCTGATTTTATTAGGTCTATTTTTCTTTATTAATATTGGGAATTGCCAAAAAAGGGATGTTAATGATAGCTTATTAATCATTTACAAATCTGAGACAATTACAAATACCACCAAGTTCAAGGTTTTGTCAGAATTGGCGCAAAATGAGCCTAATCCTAACATTTCGCTTAAGTATGCCCAAGAACTGATAGAGCTAGGTTTAAGTCAATCGAATAATCGATGGGCTTACACAGGTTATCTACAAAAAGGTCATTCATTGAGACTGCAAGGAAATTTGGATGATGCAATAAGTGCCTATTTTTTGAGTGTAAAAGCAGCAAAATCTATAAATTTTTCATCAGGGGTAGGAGGTGCATTACTTTCAATTGGTGAAGTTTATGCAAACAATAATGACCATGAAAAAGGAATTAAATATAGAAGAGATGCAATTTTGGTTTTGAGGCAAACATCAGATTCGTTGACTTTAGCAGGAGCATTAATGAATACAGGCTATGGTTATTACCTTATTCAAGAATATGATAGCGCACTTATTTATTATGAAGAGTCTGGGCGAATCTACCAAAACATAGAGTTTCTTTTAGGAAAAGCATATAATCTTGGAAATGCTGGATTGGTGTATGCTAAAATAGGTCACTTTAGCAGAGCCGAAGCACAGCTTATTGAGGCTATTGCCATTCTAAACGACATGGAGGATTCTTATGCTATAACAGAATTTGAAATAGAAATAGCAGATATTCTCATACAAAAAAAACAATATAATCAAGCGGAAAAACACTTACTAGAAGCGTTGGCCTATGCACAAAAAGACGGCCTCCAAGAAAGAATCCGAGATGCCAGTCTTAAACTTTCGGAGTTATATGAAATAAAAGAGGATTTCAAAAGAGCATTTGAATATCAGGATCAGTATTTGTCCTATAGAGATAGTATTAATAATGAAGATGTGATTCGTAAAATGGCAGATCTGCGTACGGAGTTTGAAGTAGGTCAGAAGCAAATAGAAGTAGACTTGTTGAGTCAGGAGGCAAAGACCCAGCGTGTGATTTTGTGGGGGGTAATCGTGGTTTTGGTGTTGGTTTTTATACTGGCCTACGTACTTTATAAACTGTACCGGTTAAGAGTTCGAGCGATAAAAATAGCTAAAAGAAGAAGGCAAATAATTACAGCTCAACGCAATGAACTTGAAGCCTTAAATACGACAAAAGACAAATTCTTTTCTATTATCTCTCATGATATCCGAGCCCCGGTCAATAATTTTCAAGGTGTGTCTCAGTTGATCAATATGTACATCGAAAGTGGCGAGACTCATGAGTTAGCTAGGGTTACCAAGATGATGGACAAGTCATCAGCTGAGTTATCTACTCTCTTGGACAATCTTTTGGATTGGGCTATGAGTCAACAAGGAAATTTCCCATACAAGCCTGAGTCTTTTAATTTGACGGAGGTTTGCGTATCAAATGTTGGTATGATGGAGAATTTGGCAACTGCTAAAGAGATTAAACTAATACAGGAATTAGATGATGTGTCAATTACTGCTGATAGAAATAGTGTCTCTACCATTGTTAGGAACTTAGTCAGCAATGCCATTAAGTTCACGAATAAAGGTGGAGAAGTGAAAATATCTTTGATTAAGATTGACAGCCAAGTTGAAATAGAAATAACAGATAGTGGCATAGGCATACCGCAGGATAAAATTTCATCGCTTTTTGGTTTCAAGGGAGAAAGAAGTCGCTGGGGTACAGCTGGAGAAAAAGGAGTTGGATTAGGATTGAACCTGGTTCATGAGTTTGTAGTATTTAATAATGGCGAGATTGAAGTAGAGAGTGAAGAAGGAAAGGGGACTACTTTTACAGTTACATTGCCATTAACCCTCCACTAGATTGTAATACTTATTTATCAATCATTCCAATTCTGGATTCGATGGATTCTACTTTGCTTTGGAGTAGGTCTGATTTATTCTTATTGGAATCCATATTTATAACACAATATATTCGGTCTGAAATCGGGTCAAGTATTTCATAGGACTTTTCTATTATAAATAAGACTTCTTTGACTGTAGGAGCTTCGATGATTGTGCCCATTGGGGTGAATTGATAGCTTATGCCGCTTTCTTTTATGTACTTGATGACCTTACTTACATAATCACCAATGTGATCGCCTTTGTCGATTGGAAAGATGGCAAAATTCATGATTGCTGACATAATCTGAGGTTTAGAGCATTTATGAGAATGGTTTTTCTGTGTATTTTATTTTCATTTCCAAATAATAGTATGCATGCATACTAAAATTCAGAAATTATCCTTACATTTAGAAATGAAAAAAGGGTTTCTAAAAAGAAACCCTTCTTGTTAAGGAGTGGTGATGAGTGGGCTCGAACCACCGACACACGGATTTTCAGTCCGATGCTCTACCAACTGAGCTACATCACCCCGTTAACGAGGCACAAAAGTATAAAAGAATGTGAATGCTGCAAAGCATTTAGAAATTATTTGACAAGAAAGAATTAACAATAAAATGACCTGGATTTCTCAATTGATTTTTGTGATTATTTTGATAACTGTTGGATACTTTTTAACTCGTCGTTTCAGGTTTATTCGTTCTAACATATTGCTAGGTAAACCAACAGATCGTTCTGATAATTCTGGCCAAAGATGGAAGCAAATGTTACTGGTTGCCTTTGGGCAAAAGAAGATGTTTAAAAAACCTATTCCAGCCTTCTTGCACTTGTTGATCTATGTGGGATTTCTGATCATCAATCTGGAGGTTTTAGAGTTTGTTCTGGATGGCTTATTCGGGACTCATCGAATGTTTGCTCCTTATTTGGGTGATTTTTATAACATATTGATGAATGCCTTTGAGTTTTTGGCTTTTGGTGTGCTGATCTCATGTTTTGCCTTTCTGATTAGAAGAAACATTCTTAAGGTGGGAAGGTTCGATAAACCTGAAATGAAAGGCTGGCCTGCTTTGGATGGCAATCTTATTTTGTTCATTGAAATTGCACTTATGATGGCGATTCTAAAAATGAACGCAGCGGATCAAATATTGCAAGCAAGAAATATAGAAGGGTATCTAAATATTGGGACACTTTGGCTTTCTAGTTCGCTTATTCCATTGTTTCAGTCTTACAGCACTGAGTTTCTCATTGTCATCGAAAGAGGAGCGTGGTGGTTTCATATTATAGGCATATTAGCATTTGCCGTTTATATAACCTACTCAAAGCACCTTCATATTTTCTTGGCTTTTCCAAACACCTATTACTCTAATTTGAACCCTAAAGGAAAAATATCTAATATGGAATCTGTGACAACAGAAGTCAAACTCATGTTGGGATTACCAGTAGAGGCACCAATTGAAGGACAGGAAGTCGCACGGTTCGGTGCTAAAGATGCGAATGATTTGACATGGAAGAGCTTGATGGAATCCTATTCTTGCACGGAGTGTGGTAGATGTACAGCTGAGTGCCCCGCTAATCTAACAGGAAAGGTTTTATCCCCACGAAAAATTATGATGGACACAAGAGACCGAATCGAAGAAATTGGTTATGGAAAGGGTGAAGGGAAAAGTTTGTTGGGTGATTATGTTACCAAAGAAGAGATTAATGCATGCACAAGCTGCAATGCGTGTACAGAAGCCTGTCCTATTAATATTGATCCTTTGGCGATCATATTGGAAATGAAGAGATATGTAGCGATGGAAGAATCTGGCTCTCCGGCTTCTTGGAATGCAATGTTTTCTAATGTGGAAACAAATTTTGCGCCTTGGAAATTTTCTCCTGCTGACCGGTATAACTGGTCTCAAAAATTTAATGAATCAAAAGACTAATAATATGAGTATCCCAACAGTAGCTGAGTTGAAATCTGAAGGTAAATCACCTGAAGTATTGTTCTGGGTAGGTTGTGCTGGATCATATGATGATAGGTACAAACGTGTTACGATTGCTTTTGCAAAAATTCTTACGGAATTGAAAGTGAATTTCGCTGTTTTGGGACCCGAAGAAACATGCACAGGTGATCCTGCTCGTCGTGCGGGCAATGAGTTTTTGTTCCAAATGCAAGCGATGTCAAACATTCAGTTGATGAATGGTTATGACATTAAGAAAATCGTCACTGCTTGTCCACACTGTTTTAATACAATAAAAAATGAATATCCTGATTTGGGCGGAAATTATGATGTAGTTCATCACACTACTTTTTTGCAACAATTATTGGATGACGGAAAACTGAATGTTGAAGGTGGTGAGTTTAAAGGACAAAAAGTCACTTACCACGATTCTTGTTATCTGGGTCGATCTAATGACATATATGAAGCACCTCGTTCATTATTGCAGTCGTTAGATGTTGATTTGGTTGAGATGAAGCGGTGCAAAACAAAAGGTTTATGCTGCGGTGCTGGAGGTGGCCAAATGTTCAAAGACGCAGAAAAAGGCAATAAAGAAATCAATATAGAACGGACAGAAGAAGCCTTGGATACGGGTGCTAAAGTCATTGCTTCGGCTTGCCCATTTTGCATGACTATGCTTTCTGATGGTGTTAAAAATAAAGAAAAAGAAGAATCAGTCGTAGTTAAGGATATTGCGGAGATTATTGAGGAGTCTATCAGTTCAAAGCACTGAGTCCAGGCTATGTGATCGGTTACTTTCTAGGTTGACATAAGATAATGATGTCAATGTATTGAATAAAATAGAGTTTCACTCATATTTGCAGGGATGAGCTATAAGAGCACCAAATATTTTATTTCAATTCTTTTCTACTGCTTATTTTCATTTTCCGCTAATGCACAAGATATCAATGTAATTCTCAAAAGGCATTTTCAAGCTATTGGGCAATCCAGTTTTGAAAGTATCAGATCGGTTAGCCTTGAAGTCACAGAAGTTGATGGTTTTGGGAAAGGAAGGAAATATGAATTAATCAAAAAAAGACCGAACAAACTGAGTCAACGAGGTGTAGCCAATGGAAACGAATTTGTCATTACATTTAACGGCAGAAATGCCTTGACTTGGCAGCCAAACCAAGACTCTTCTTTTCGTAAACTAAATCAACGAGAGGAAAACTTATTGCATATTCAATCTACTATAGGATCACCATTGGTTTTGGGTCAGAAAAAAGATTTCTATTTGGAAATACATCGCTCAGCTTATGTGGATCGAAGATCAGCTTATGTTTTTCGGCTTGATTTTCCAGACGGACTTTTTGTTGAATTCTTTGTTGACAAAAAAGATTTTCTAATCAAAAAATTAATCACCTATACTGACAATACTGCTGAAGAAGTGGATGTTGAGATTAATTATTCAAATTTTAAAAAATTGGGAAGTTTTGTTTTTCCCTATAAGATGGAAAGAATCCATGGTACTGATCCAGTAATAGACATTATAGTAGGTGAAATCGCAGTAGGTGTCGGTGCAGCTAACGAATTATTTGAAGCACCTAGTTCGATGAAATGATTCTTTCATGAATATTCAACACTTGTGGAATGACAAGCGAAGATCCATCGTTGTTGATAAAAAAGTCTGCTTTGTTTGTTCTAATATCATCAGATGTTTGCTTTGATAGAATTTCTTGAAGTTCTTCTTGCGTGCGAAAAAGATCTCTTTTTAACACCCGAGACACCCTTGTTTTTTCTGGAGCGCTAACTACAATTAAATAATCTAAATCTTTATATGAACCTGTCTCAATCAACAATGCTGCTTCCTTGATTACATATTCATTTTTTTGAATCTTAGTCCAAGAATCAAAATCAATTTTAACGACTGGGTGAACAATTGAATTAAGCTTTTCAATTTGATCTCCATTGGCAAAGATTTGTTTCGCAAGAAAATCTCTATTCAGCGTTTCATTTTTATAGCTTTCTTCTCCAAACACGTTTTTAATCTCTGTTTTTAATGCATCATCAAATTGCATGAGATGTTTAGCTCTTAAATCAGCATTATAAATAGGTACTCTCAGCGTTTGGAATATTTCACAGATTATGCTTTTTCCAGATCCTATTCCACCGGTGACACCTACCGTAATCATGGTGCTACCAGACGAACTTTATCTACATTAAGGACAATGTCTAATGCTTTATCATGTGCATACATGAGCAATGGTGCAACCGTTGAGTCTTTAGCATTCATCATATTGAAATCTACAGTAACACTAAAATCTGTAGTATTTACATCATTTTCGAAATCTTCATTTACTGTATAATATAGCTTGATTTCGGGTTGACTTGCGACAATTGATGAGTCAGAAGGAAAATTTAAAAACTCTATTGGTATTAATAGTTCCTTGAGTAAGAATTGAGATACTTCGAATCTTACCACGGTTTTTTCTGGTATTGCCTTTATAATAGGATCTAGTCTATAACTTAATTCAGATTCAAAATCACTGTCAATTTCTACATCCTTAAATGCCATTTCAATGTTAAATTGAAGGCTTGATATACTTGATTTGGGGCCAATTAAAGTCACCGAATCATTATTAAACTCTATTGGGCTTATGATTCGAAAATTGTCCTCAAGAGGAATGCCAAGACTATCAATAAATAGGGGCATTTTTTTGACAATTTTTTGTTCAATATCAAAAAATAAAGTGTCTGTGACAATATAGTTTAATTTCAAACCATGCAATTGATCCGTCAACATTGGTATGAGGCTCGACCTTGTCAGGTATTTTATATCTGTTGGATTTTCAAGCGTTATTTCAATGGGAGTGGCACTTATTTTCAAAGTTCTACGAATCAAATTCCACCCACCGCTTGTGATATCTATTTTAATTCTTTTAGTAAGCGGTTTGACAATGACTACACTGTCTCTGTCAAATGAATAAGAAAGGGGATAATCTATTCGAGTATCATAAGTCTTGTTCATGGCATTAAAAAACCAAAAGGTAGCCGCGCCCATAATAGAGAGCATGACTACCTTCCAGTTTTGTTGAAATCCAGGTAAAAAGAACCTAAAAAATTTCATAGGACACTATTTGTTAGCATCGCTTTTATTCATTTGCTTTTTTGGAAAGCTCCATAGAAATAGAAGATTTTTCTATCACTAGCTTAGTGCCTCTATCAATATCAAGAGTCACTGTAGTTCCTTCTACGGATGCAACTTTTCCATGTATACCACCAATAGTGACAGCATTTTGACCTTTTTTTACTTCCTCAGAGTATTTTTTCTGATCTTTTTGCTTCTTCTGTTGTGGTCTAATAAAGAATATATAAAATACCACTGCCATGACTCCTAGCATGATAAAGCTAGAATATCCTCCCTCACCTGCTGCTGCTTGTAATAAAATAAAATTTAACATTTATAAATATTGATATGGTTTACTTAAGACGGATTCTCCTCTTTCGGAGCTGGAATTACGTTAGCCTTAATCTTGATCCTTTTTTGTGAAGGAAATGTGTTAGACTTTATCGTAACTGTTTTGTTCTGATTTCCTGGTTTTTTTCGACTGTTGAATTTTACCTTGATTTCACCTTCTTCACCAACACCTATTGGTTCTTTTGGCCATTCTGGAACTGTACATCCACATGATCCTTGAGCACTCGCTATAATCAATGGTGCATCTCCTGTATTCTTAAATTTGAAGATGTGTTCAACGACATCACCTTCATTGATTGTGCCAAAGTCATGATCTTCTTTTGTAAATGCAAATACAGGAAGGGGACCTTCTGGTTTAACTTCTGGTTCATTTGTTTTCGCAGCAGGAGTTGTTGCTGGAGACGTTACTCTGGAATTTGCTGTACCAGAACCTTCTAGTTCGGCAACTCTACCTTCTAATCTTGCTATGCGACTTTCGACATCAGCATTAGAACATCCTACAAATACTAAGGCCGCAAAGGCCAATGCGCTTGTTAATAAATTTATTTTTTTCATGTTTAATTAATTTTTGCTTGATTGAACAAATAGTTAAGTGATAAAGGTAAAGAACACACTAAATACTTCTTATCCTAGCTATCACTTTAACAATTGATTAACACTTTAATCGTGTATTAGTCACCTTTAATTTGGTCGATTAATCCGTTGACATCATCCAAAAGCTTTTCCGCTTTTTCCTTAGCATCATCGACTATTTTCTGTCCATCAGACTTTGCTTGATTGTCCGAAAGATCTTTTCCTTCAACCATTTCATCTAATAGTTCATCCAGTTTTTTTCTATACTTATCCAATTGATAAGTCAAACGATCACGAGTGTTTTCTCCTTTGTCGGGTGCATAAAGAATACCCATGAGGGCTCCTGTTGCCGCACCGGTTAAAAAGGCTAAAAATGAATTTGAATTTTTACTCATTATATTATTTATTATCTAAAAGACCTCTTCCACTTTTCTTGATAACTCCTTCCTTTTGCAAATCTACAGAAAGCACATCTAGAAGTCCATTTACATACTGTTTACTTTTTGGAGTACTATATTGTTTTGAGAGTTCAATATATTCATTAATGGTGACTTTTACAGGGATAGAAGGGAAGTTGCTCATCTCTGCTACGGCCATTTCTAAAATGATTTTATCCGTTATTGCCATTCTGTCTACTTCCCAGTTTTTAGATTTCTCTTTAATCCTTTCCAATAGTTCGTCCTCATTATTAACAGATAGATCAAATAACTCCTTTAAGAAATCTAAATCTTCATCCCAATTCTTTGAAAGAGCCATCATCAAAGGTTCGTCGTCTTCTGATTCGATAGATTTGATGGTTTTTAAAACCATGCTTTTTAAGATGGACTTATCTTCTGTCCAACCGATATCTTGTGACTCAAAATAGTCGTTGATATTTTCGTTCTTGAAAATGATGCTTTTGTAGATGCTGGTTACTAAGGCCGCATCTTGTTCAAAATTAGCCTTAGGCAAATCATCAAAATCTTGGTAAATCGTATTTGTCTTTAAGTATTTTTTTAACCAAGTTTTAATGATATCGCTATCCCAGCCAATGTTTTTTCTGACTCTCTCAACTTCAAGTTTTTCAAAGTTTTTCAAAGCTTTAATCACTTGATTTTTTGCAAAATTGTTATGTGTATTATTCTTTTTAGCTTTTTGAGATGTGATTTCCTTTTCTATCTCAATTATTAATACCAACAATTTAATATAGTCATCAAAAATTCTTGAAAGATCATCAAGCAAACGAACTTTAGTTTTACGAATAATCTCTTTCACACCATTATTGTAATTTTCTAAATAGTGTTGGGCTTCTTTGATTATTTCAGGTTTTGTCTCTGGGGCAACAGACTCAATTCCTTTTTCAAAAATCTGATCGTAGACAAGTGCAACTTCTTCTCTATCTGCTTTGAGTGCATCTTTGTCCTGTTCCTCCATTGAGTTCAAGTCAGGCATGAATTGGTCCTGTGCCTGCTTCTTACAAATATTGTATTCAGCTTGTTTACTTGTTTGGTAAGCAAATATTGCTTGCATACCTTTTATACGTAAAGAACGTCTATTTAGCATTAATTCAATTATTTACGAGTCTAAGACTCGCTTGTTGCTATAAAGTTAATTTAATCTTACCTATGTCTGCAATTCTTTTTTCGGCAAGACTAATCGCCGCCATTTGCGGACTATTTCTTGTTTGATCACATAGATCAAATACTTCTAATGTTGTATTGTAAATTCTTTCCGTTTGACGCATCACTCGGTCTTTGTTGTAGTTGCCTTCATATTCATAATAGACGTTGGTGATACCACCTCCGTTTATTAGAAAATCAGGTGCATAGAGAATGCCCTTATTGTTCAGCGTTTGATCATGGAATTTTTCATCTAACAACTGATTGTTGGCAGCACCTGCAATAATATCACAGCTCATTTGCTCGATGGACTCATTGTTTATTGTTCCACCTAAGGCACAAGGAGCATAAATATGCATTGGGCTTGTAAATATGTCCTCATTAGCTACAACCTCTACATCAAACTTATCTGCTACGGCCTTGATCTTATTTTCGAAAATATCCGATACAGAAATCAATGCGCCTTCTTTTGATAGATAATTTATGAGATGAGTCCCTACTTGTCCCGTACCTTGAACCAATACTTTTTTACCTTCTAATGATTCCGATCCATAGGCTCTTTTTGCTGCCGCTTTCATACCCATGTATACCCCGTACGCTGTGAATGGTGAAGGGTTTCCCGCTCCACCCATTGATTCTGGTAGTCCTGTGACATAGGGTGTTTCCATACGAATGTACTCCATGTCTAAAGTGGTCATGTTTACATCTTCAGCTGTATAGTACTTTCCGCCAAGACTATGGACGAACTTGCCAAATCTACGCATGAGGGCCTCATTTTTAATCTTTGAAGCATCTCCAATAATGACAGCTTTGCCTCCTCCGATATTAAGTCCTGCAATTGAATTTTTGAGTGTCATGCCTCTGGAAAGACGAAGTGCATCAGTTATTGCTTCATCCTCAGATGTATAATGCCACATACGCGTACCACCCATGGAAGGGCCTAGTACAGTATTATGTATGGCGACGATGGCCTTTAAACCTGTGTCTTTGTCATGGCAAAACACAACTTGCTCATGATTCATATCCTCGATAGTAGAAAATAAAGACACTTTTGCTTTATCTATTGTTTTTTCTGTTGTATTCATAGCGGGTTAATGCTAAAAGTGCAAAGCTATTTTTTTTTAACCATTTTGTATAAACATGGCAGTATTAAATTATTGTTAACGAGAAAGTAATTGACGGCTTTCTCCTAACATTCAAAACATAATACCGTTGTAAGTTTGTATTATTGCGATGTCCTCGCACTCCAAGAGATAATGACTCCTATTGATGAAAGAATTAGCTCATTTAAATAAGTATTTTTTTAAGTACAAGTATCACTTGATTCTCGGCACTCTGTTTATAGTTGTTGCGAATTTATTTGGTGTAGTGCCAGCTGTAGTGGTACGTCATTCTTTTGATTTGATCCAAGAAAGTTTTGAGGTATTTCATAGGCTTGAGGGATTTGAACCTCAAACTGATTCCTATGACATATTCGTTTCGAGCATTTTTATTTTTGGTTTGATAATTTTGGCATCTGCGCTTCTAAGAGGAGTATTTATGTTTTTTATGCGTCAGACAATAATAGTAATGTCTCGATTGATTGAGTACGATTTGAAGAATGAGATTTATGAGCACTATCAGACGCTTCCCCTCAGTTTTTATAGAAGAAACAATACAGGAGATTTGATGAATCGAATTTCTGAAGATGTCAGTAAAGTAAGGATGTACATCGGACCGGCCATAATGTATGGGGTTAATTTAGCAACCATGTTTATGATCGTTATTCCATTCATGATTTCTATTGATCCTAAGTTGACATTGTATTCTTTGATACCACTGCCCTTTCTTTCTTTCAGCATATATTTTGTCAATAATATTATTAATCGAAGATCAGAAGCAATCCAAAAGAGTTTATCTGGACTATCGACTTTTGTTCAAGAAGCATTTTCAGGAATAAGAGTAATTAAGGCCTTTGTAAGGGAAGAGGACTATGATAGAAAATTCGATGAAGTTAGTGCGGACTACAAAAAGAAATCATTAGGTCTGGCTTTTGTTCAGGCATTGTTTTTTCCGTTAATCATGAGTTTAATAGGGTTGAGTGTAATTTTGACTGTATATGTTGGTTCAGTCGGAGTGTTGACTGGCGATCTTAGCCTTGGGAATATTGCAGAATTTATCATTTATGTAAATATGTTGACATGGCCAGTTACAGCATTGGGATGGATTACTAGCATTATTCAAAGCGCAGCGGCATCACAAAAAAGAATCAATGAATTCTTAAATCAAAAGAACAATATTGTTTCAGACAAGAATATTGAAGCTGAGATTAAAGGAGCTTTGGTTTTTCAGGATGTAAGTTTTACCTATCCTGATTCAGGGATTGAAGCATTAAAGGGAGTATCTTTTGAAGTAAATTCTGGAGAATCGATAGCCATTATCGGTACAACAGGTTCAGGTAAAAGTACAATTGCCAATTTAATTTGTAGATTATATGACACCACTTCTGGTAGCATAACTTTTGATAAAATCCAGATTCAGGACTATAAACTTTCTGAAGTCAGAAAAAGTATAGGCTATGTCCCCCAGGACGTATTTTTATTTTCAGAAACCATCCGTGATAATATTGCCTTTGGAAACGGTGATCTACAAGAAAAAGACATTCAGCGGGCTATTGAACACGCTGATCTCTCAGAGAATCTCGAACGCTTTCCAAAAGGGATTGAGACCATGCTTGGAGAAAGGGGCATAACATTGTCTGGAGGACAGAAACAACGTGTTTCTATTGCGAGGGCAATTGTAAGACAACCCAAAATATTAATTTTAGATGACTGTTTATCTGCTGTTGATACAAAAACGGAGAATAGTATATTGAATAGTATGAAAAAGATAATGGTGAATCGGACCACAGTTATTATTTCTCATAGGGTTTCCTCGGCGCAACTAGCGGATAAAATCATTGTGCTTGATGATGGGCGGGTGGTAGAACAAGGGTCTCACACCCAACTAATCAATAGTTCAGGAGTTTATAAAACTCTTTATGATAAACAGATTCAAGGGGAGGAGATTTCAATGACATAAAAAAGACCCAGTATAGTTCACTGAGTCTTCTTTATTTAATCTGACGTAGCGTTTAGAACTTTTTATAGTAGCCAATCATTTTTTCAGCGAAAGATCTTTCTTGCCAGTCTTGTTTGTATTCAGCATTTGTTATTCTTCTGACTCTTTGTTCAGGAGTTACCTTTTTTACTTTGATATAAAGCATTGGTCGCTCAGCGATATCATCACATTCTGAGCTCGCAATATTTACTACATTCATGCGTGTTTCATCTATAAGTTTTAATAGTAAACCATTGTTATACTCAGGGTTGGAAATCCAACCTCGTACTTGATCACGATTTAGTAACAGCGGCACGAACCCATTATATGTGAAGACAGTTGGATCTGGCATCATAAACATATCTGAATAGTCAAATTCACTAAATTCTCCAGCTGCCCCAGAATCCAGCCATTCATTTTCCTCATATGGTCGAACCCAATTGGCTTCACTTTCTACAAACAAAGGAGAGTTGGTGTCCATTGTTTTCACGCCAAACCCATTTACTTGTCCACCGTCCACTAACTCGGTTTCTACATGAATGTACAAAACAGCTTCTACTACTTGATAATTGATAGTTCCTATTGCTGCGGAAATATCATCAACATCTGCAAAGTGAATTAGGGAACGTGAAGGGTTAAAGAATCCATTTGAAGGATTCTGAGTTGAAGTAAGCTGTAAGTATTCATCATTAAGACTTTCCTCTCCCTTTGTAATGGTTACATCACTTGTTCCCCAATATAAATCCAGTTCATTCGAAAAATAGTACTCCGAAAAGTCTGATTGTGCATTTTCCCCATTGCACACATATCTTATAGCATCAATTTCTTCGTTGTCCAAAACACCATTATAATTGTCATCTAAACCGGTCTCTATCATTACACCCCCTGTAATACAATTATTTCCTGGAGATTCAACAATTGCTCGAATCAAACTTGAAACTCCATCTTTACCATCATCTCCATCCTGGCCATCTTCACCGTCAGTTCCGTCTTGTCCGTCACATATGTATTGCGTATCTATAATTTCATCGTTATCAAGAACATTGTTGTCATTGAGATCCAAGCCTACTTCAATAATTAATCCACCATAAAAACAAAAATCCCCCGAATTTTCATTGGTCAATCTTGTCAAAGCGTTGTAGCCATTATTGCCATCTAAACCATTTGACCCATCATTTCCATCTTGACCATTTGAACCATCGTTTCCGTCTTGTCCGTTTTCACCATTTTGACCGTCTATTCCATCACAGATGTAGTAAGTAAATTCTATTTCTTCGTTTTCAAGTATAAAACTTCCATCCTTGTCAAGTCCTGCTTCTAATTTAAGGCCTCCATTTTCACAGTTTAGTCCTGGTTCTTCTATGGTAATCTTTGAAAGACTTGTAAACCCATTTATGCCGTTTTGCCCATCTATTCCATTTATTCCATCTTGTCCATTGGATCCGTTAGTTCCATCTTGACCGTCAGAACCATTTGATCCGTCTTGCCCATTGGTTCCGTTTTGACCATTGGCACCATTGGTACCATCTTGCCCATCTATTCCGTTATTTCCATGGCAAATGAAAAATGAAGATTGAATTTCCGTTTCTTCTAGCATTTCATTTTCATTCAAGTCAAGACCGAAAATTATCATTATCCCACCATTGTCACAATTTTGACCAATGGGTTCATTAACCATCGAGCTAATTATTTGAGCAGAGGAGATCCCGTTTTCACCATGACAGAGATAATTGATGGCGGATAGTTCACTTTCCTCCAAAACACCATTCATATTGGCATCTGTACCGGCTTTGATCCTATACCCTCCTGATGAACAATTGTCACCAGGATCAATCAACTCAGATTCTACAATGGCATTGACAACTTCAGGTGATAAGTCGTCTTGTTGTTCAAGAGGCTGTTCAATACATGCACTTATAGAACATATACATACCAACAATGCCATTTTAGTTAGTTTATTTTTTGCTATTTGTTTCATCGTACCAAAATTTGTTTAGGCTAATGTACGAGTAGCAAAAGGTGTTTAACCATTGAAAAATGGTACGATTGTGCCGTGTTTACCTCTTGTATACCTGGAAATAGACTTTTAGGTCTTTTTGGGTAGGCCTTTGAAAATTTGAGGTTAAAAATGTATGGGATTAATTAGCTTATTCTGTCAACATCTGGATCATAACAGAATTATCGGAGTAGTACCATTCCATGGTCAACGGTCTCAAAACGTCTTCATTTTCTTCAGCCATTAACTTTAGCTGGTCTTCTATCTTTTTTGAATTTGGCATCACCAATGGATGCATTGTGAGTGCTGCTTGATAAGCATAAGGTGCTTTTAATTCTATCACCTCAAATCCATTTGGAATGCCACTGAATTCACTTTCCAGTTTGATGCCGACAAAGCGATTTATTTCATGTTCAGCGAGTGTATCACTCTTGTAATTGACCATACATAGCACACCATCAATTTTGTCCAATGCGATGAGATCTCTCATTTCATTGAACAGAAGGCCTTCTTCTTTTTTACTGACATCTCCATTTAGCCATTTGCCGGTAACACTATAATATGGGTCTTTTGCTGAACCAAAAATGGGATCTTCAAAACCACCCAATTTGTAGTATATGCTCATCAATATGACTAAAAGTGAGACAAAGGAAAGTCCCCAATAAAAATATTTTCGCACAGTGATACCAATTCGCATAAGATAATATGTTAAGCACTCAAATGTAAACGTAATTTTTCAAACAAAAAGCCCTTATTTCTACTGATCATAATAGGGCTTTTTGTCTTTTATATTTGAGAAGATTAAAACATTATTCTATGCGTCATTCACATCTATTTTTTAATAAAGTTTTGGAACTTAATGCTGTCATCAGCAAAATGTATTTTTAGTACGAAAACGCCTGATCTCAACAATGACGTATTAAGTGTATTTTGGCCAATCAGCTCTATATAATGCTGATGACCGATTAAGTCAAAGACCTCAACATGACTGATGTTTTTTGCTGAATTGATGTTCAAATAATCTTTTGTCGGATTTGGATAGATGCTTAATAGAACTTGGTTGTGTGCATTTGTTATAAGACACCCATTTCCATCAACTCTTAGTCCTACTGGGGTTTCAGGGCATTCATCTATATCATTATTTACGCCATCTCCATCTGAGTCGATGTTACAGCCATATTCATCTACCTCCGTTCCTGTCGGAGTATCAGAACATTCATCTATATCATTATTTACGCCATCTCCGTCAGCATCAACGTTGCAGCCATAGTCATCCACTTCTGTTCCTATAGGGGTTTCAGGACATTGATCTATGTCATTGTTTATCCCATCTCCATCAACATCAATGTCACATCCATTTTCATCTACAATAGTTCCTATTGGTGTATCGGGGCAAATATCCATATCATTGCTAATTCCATCATCATCAAAATCATTCAGGTCATTGACACATTTTTCACCTGGCAATCCGTAGCAACCCAATCCACTAGCACCTAGCAAAGGCTCCCAATCAATTCCAGCCGTCCATGGCACGCCGCCTACTTCATACGCTCCTATGTCAGGTGCAGAGCCGATGAAGCCATCGGTTATGCCTTCAATTACTTTTCCTTTATCAATGATTGTATTGCTTCCTTCTGAAATTCTGAAATCGTGGTTTTCAAGGTCAATAAAAGGCGATTCCGTCAATACGGCATTGTTTTGTTTGTCAGATTGCGGCTCCCATTGATTGCTATTGGACAAATTATTCCAAACTTTAACATTAGTAAAATGAGTGCCATCTTTGTGCCAAGCACCCATTACTCCATCCTTGTTATTCCAAAAAGTATTGTTGAAAATGTTAAGGTCTTCACCATTCCAATTGATCTGTACTCCTGTCCATTCTGTGTTCCAAACAACATTATGATGAACTGAAAATCCCTTAGCATCATTATCTAAATAAATTCCGGCAGCTTTTTTCTTATCCCCACTTGATGCGATATCATGAAACCAATTATGGTGTAACTCTGTGCCTAATTGTGCTCCAACCGTATAGAAAGTGCCACAATCATCCGCAATAAGATTACTTCTTGATACATCGTTATAAGAAATTTTTCCTCTAGGACCGTTATAGTTAATGCCATCACGTCCACCATTGTAAATAGTGTTACCTGTTACTATATAATCAGACCCATCTCTCACCACTAATGGTGCGTCATATGAGCCGAGATAATTAAAATCGTGAATATGGCAATTTTTCAATTCGTTAAACGTACCACCCAGTCTCACTCCTGTTGCAGCGTTGAAGGCTATTTCACATTTCTCGATCAAATTTCGTGTGCCTCTTACTTCAACACTAGGTTTGTTAGCATTAAACCCTTTGAAAATTCCTTGTGTGTGGTTGCCATAAAATGACGATATACCATAAAGAACGTTGTGACTGGCATTGTTTTTTAGTTCTATTGATCCACCGAAGACAGCCAGATTTCTGATTTCTATATAATTTCTGTTATTAAGGTTTATCGCTATTTTTCTTTTCCTCATTTTAACCTGTCCGTCTATAGGTGCTTGACTACCAGGAAGCCTAACAAACAATTGGTCCGATTCATCATCAAACCACCATTCATTATCAAAATCAAGCGCTCCTTTAACACCTTCTAAATAGAAGTCACCTAGGTCTGCAGGAGCATGAAAGGTTCGTATCCAAGTAGGATTCTTATCTAAATCGAAATTAACTCTTCCACTTGAACTACTGGTTATAAATGCTTTCCAAGCAATCCATCCCGATCCAGGTTTGTCCCCATAAAACCATACTGCTCCACCTGTCCAATCAATGTTTGGAATAGAACTGGATCTAAGGTTTGCTCCAAAAGAGACATCACTTGAACTTCCTCCACTATTTCTACGAGAATCTTTGGTAAAAGGGAGGCCATCTTCGTTGTTTGGCCATCTTGCTAAATCCATAGCTATATCACCATTCATAACAAAATTATCTTGGCCAAGTGTCCAATCAACGGTTTTCTTGTATATACTACCTTCATCCAATTCAAAGCCACTTAGTGCCTGCATAGCCGTGATGATTACTTTTTCACCTTGAATAGACTGAAATACAATTGGATTTCCAGCACTACCAGAATTTGCTGGAGTAAGAGTCTCTTCATAGGTTCCCTTGCCTATATATACGATATCGCCTGCTACAGCTACAGCCGCTGCTTTGCTTATGGTCAAATATGGATTCGCATGAGAACCGTCATTTGTATCGTTCCCATTTTTGGTGACGTATATTTCTCTTGCAAAAACGGTAGATGAAGAAATAATCGCAAAGATGATAAGAGACGCAAATAGTTTTTCTTTAATACATTTTAAATGAATCATAGCTATGTATAGTCGTGGGTATTAATTCTAGGACAATTGCAATTATAGAATATTAATGAAATGAAGAAGGTGATAAAGATTGACAATAAAGGGGGGGCAATACAATTCTGACCAGGACAAAAAAAACCCCACTAAATTTTGATGTGAATGGCGTTGTTGAGTGGATACTTCTAAGAAAAAGGCCAAAAAAAAGAGCCCAAGACAACAGTTTGGGCTCTTTTAATCATGGTGAACTCGAAGGGATTCGAACCCCTAATCTCCTGGGCCGTAACCAGGTGCATTATCCAGTTGTGCTACGAGTCCATATTTTGCAAATAAAATGCATTCCGACGATTTCATCTATTCAATTTGTCAAAAACTTAATGACAAATAAGATGAATAGAGAAGTGCCATAATACTTTATAACGCTCAGTCTATTTTGTTTTTCCATCCACCAGAGAACTACCCAAGGTTTGTAGAACAAACCGATGAATAGACCTGTCGCGGTAATATAAATCAAGATCGTCGCGACAAAATTTATCGCATCCATCAGACTTACAGCGTTCTTTTAATTTCGCGTTGCTCAAATCCTTCGATCACATCACCTACTTTGATGTCGTTGAAATTCTTGATACTTATACCGCACTCATATCCTTTTTTAACTTCCGTCACATCGTCTTTGAAACGTTTCAATTGTCCGATTTGACCCTCATAAGAAACAATACCATCTCTAATGATTCTAATATCATTGGAACGTTTTACAAATCCATCGGTGACCATACAACCAGCGACGGTTCCCACTTTAGATATTTTAAATACCTCACGGATTTCAATATTTCCAGTAATTACTTCTTCAACGGTTGGAGCTAATAAGCCTTCCATTGCATCTTTTACATCATTAATCGCATCGTAGATAATTGAGTAAAGTCTAATCTCAATTTCGTCTTTTTCAGCAATTTGTTTCGCACCGCCAGATGGTCTTACTTGGAAACCAATAATGACAGCATCTGATGCAGAAGCTAATAAGGCATCAGATTCCGAAATCTGACCAACTCCCTTGTGAATAATATTAACTTGAACTTCGTCAGTAGACAATTTCAATAATGAATCAGAAAGTGCCTCTACAGAACCATCCACATCACCTTTTACAATAACGTTCAATTCCTTAAACGATCCAATAGCCAAACGACGACCAATTTCATCCAATGTAATGTGTTTTTTAGTTCGGATGCTTTGCTCTCTTTCAATCTGCTCACGTTTGTTTGCAATTTCACGAGCGTCTCGATCCGACTCCATGACATTGAATTTATCTCCCGCTTGAGGTGCGCCATCAAGGCCTAACATCTGCAATGGGGTAGATGGCCCAGCAGTCGTCAATTTTTTACCAGTATGATCAAACATAGCTTTCACCTTACTGAAATAAGGTCCTGCCAACAATACGTCACCTACTTTCAAAGTTCCTGATTGAACCATTATTGTAGTTACATATCCTCGTCCTTTATCCAACGTAGCTTCAATTACAGAACCGATTGCTTTCTTATTTGGATTGGCTTTCAGTTCAAGTACTTCTGCCTCTAGAAGAATTTTTTCTAAGAGGTCGTCAATTCCTACTCCAGTTTTTGCGGAAATTTCTTGACATTGATATTTTCCACCCCAATCTTCCACTAAGATATTGTTAGCACTAAGTGCTTCCTTAATCTTATCCGGATTGGCATTAGGTCTATCGATTTTGTTAATAGCTATGATTATCGGCACACCAGCAACTTGAGCATGATTGATTGCTTCTTTAGTTTGAGGCATTACATCATCATCTGCAGCGACCACAATGATTACAATATCGGTGATTTTAGCACCCCTTGCTCTCATCGCTGTAAATGCTTCGTGACCAGGCGTATCCAAAAATGCAATTTTGTTTCCTGATTTTGTTGTCACATCATAGGCTCCAATATGTTGGGTTATTCCTCCAGCTTCACCTTCAGTTACACTTGCATCTCGTATATAATCCAGTAATGACGTTTTACCATGATCTACGTGTCCCATAATGGTTACGATAGGAGCACGATCTTCTAATGTCTCTTCGGCATCAACCTCCTCTACAATATCAACTTCCTCTTCTTGTGATGTGAATTCAACTTCAAAACCAAATTCATCCGCAATGATGGTGATTGATTCAGCATCTAAGCGTTGGTTAATTGATACGAACATGCCTAAAGTCATGCACATGGAAATAATCTCGTTAACAGATACGTCCATCAAACTAGCCAAGTCATTGGCTGAGACGAATTCGGTTACTTTTAAGATTTTTGATTCTTCTTGTTCTTGTGCAAGCTTCTCTTCTTGCGCATCAGCCGCTGCTGATCTTTTGTCTTTACGGTATTTAGAACGGCTTACATTTGAACCACTACCACCACTTAATTTGGCAAGTGTAGCTTTAATTTTATCTTGAATTTGCTTGTCAGTAAGCTCTTCCTTAATGACTTTCTTTTTCTTGTCTTGGAATTTGCCTCTCCCTTGACCTCCTCCCCGTGATTGGCTTGGGGCATTACCGCCGCCGCCACCGCCGCCGCTTCGGTTCGAGCTGATTCTTTTTCTAGGCCTCTTTTTATCCGCATCTTTTTTGTCAGACGATGCAACAGGTCCTGATTTATCACTTTTTGTAGGCTTCTTAGGCAATTCAATCTTACCTAATACTTTCAGGCCTCTCAATGAGTCGGCTTTTGCTTCAATAGTTTTAGCTCCTGGAGTTGCTGGCTTTTCTTCAGGCACTTCAGTTGTTTCTTCAGTCTTTTCTTCTGCCGCTTTTTCTTCTACTTCTGGTTCTTCTTTGACTTCCGCTTTTGGCTCTTCCTTAACTTCAGGCTCAGTTTCTTTTTCTTCTACTTTTGGTTCTTCTTTTTTAGGTTCCTCAGCTTTAGGCTCTTCTTTAGGTGCTTTTTTCTTTCCAGCATCTAAATCAATTTTACCTACAACCTTAATCCCTTGAAGTTTTCGCCCATCATCTTTTTCTGCCTCTTTTTCTTCTTCAACTTCCGGTGGTTCTTCCTCCTTTGGAGCTTCTGCTTCTACAGAAGCTGGCGCTTCCTCCGTAACTTGAGTATTGTCAGTAATGCGTATCTCTTCTTCTGGCTTAGATTCTTCTTTTTGAGAAGCGACGTCCGCTTTGATGACTACATTGTCTCCAGATTTAGTTCCAATTACTAATCCAGATGCTTCTTCTTTTTCATGCGCAGAATCAGCATATTCTTTGGACAGCATATCGAATTGCTCGGACGTAATTTTAGTGTTGGGGCTTCTGTCTACAGTAAATCCCTTATCCGCCAAAAAATCAATGACAGTGTCAATACCGACATTGAGCTTCCTTGCTGCCTGATTAAGTCGAAACATTTTTCCTTCTGACATACTATTTAAATATACTAAACTGTGATTTACTTAAATCAATTTCATTGTTCGAACTCTTTATTAAGAATCCCTAAGACATCGCTTATGGTTTCCTCTTCTAAATCAGTTCGTCTTAATAACTCATCACTAGATAGGTTCAAAACACTTTTCGCAGTATCCAAACCTATTTTTCTCAATTCCGCAATGATCCAATCTTCTATTTCATCAGAGAATTCTGTCAAAGCAACATCTTCATCCTCCATTCCATCAAGCTCTCTATAAACATCGATTTCCATGTCTACTAGCTTACTTGCCAATTTGATATTTTGTCCACCTTTGCCTATTGCCAAAGAAACTTGGTCCGGTTTCAAATAAACAGACACCCTTTTGCTTTCTTCTTCTACTTTGATACTTGACAATTTTGCAGGGCTCAATGCTCTAGAAATGTAGAGATCAAGGTTTTCTGTAAAATTGATCACATCAATGTTTTCATTCTGCAATTCACGAACAATACTATGAATTCGAGAACCTTTCATTCCTACGCAAGCCCCAACCGGATCAATACGATCATCATAAGATTCTACTGCAACTTTTGCTCTTTCACCAGGCTCCCTTACTACTTTTTTGATAGTGATTAGACCGTCATAAACTTCCGGTACTTCACTTTCAAATAGTCTTTCCAAGAAAGTTGGAGATATTCTAGAAAGTATAATTCTAGGATTTCCGTTGATAATTTCTACACGATCAACAATGGCTCTTATAGATTCTCCTTTACGGAATCTGTCTTTACTGATTTGCTCGGATTTTGGTATCGTTAATTCGTTTCCTTCTCCATCTATAAGGAGTACTTCACGACTCAATACTTGATATACTTCACCGTTGATGATTTCCCCAACAAGATCCTTGTATTTCTGGAATAAAATATCTTTTTCTAGATCCTTAATTTTTTGAATTAGGGTTTGTCGAGCGGTCATAACCATTCTTCGTCCAAAGTCTAATAATTTGACTTCTTCGGCCACTTCTTCTCCGATTTCAAAATCTGGCTCAATTTTTTGTGCTTCACTCAAACTGATTTTGTCATGATCCCAGATATCTTCTGAATTATCATCAACAATCTCTCTAAATCTCCATATTTCGAGATCACCTTTGTCAACATTGATGATAATGTCAAAATTGTCATCATACTCAAACTTCCTTCTGATCATCGTTTTGAATACATCTTCGAGTATTCTGATCATTGTTGGCCTGTCAACGTTTTTGCTCTTAGCAAATTCTGAAAAGGATTCTATTAGTACAGAACTATCCATCTTATTATTTGAATGAAACTAAAACTATAGTTTTTTTAATATTGTCAAAATCAATTTTCACTTCTTCAGTCTGTTTTTTCTTTCCGACAGGTACATCTAAAATGATTGAATCCTCTTCAACCAATTTAAGTTTGCCGATACTTTCGGACTGATCATTCAGGGTTACCCTTAAGGATTTCCCAACATTCTTAAAATATTGTCTTTTGATGGTCAAAGGATGATCCAAGCCAGCAGAAGAAACTTCTAAAGTCAATGGGTCCTTTAATTCGAGTTCTTCGTCGATGAATCGTGAAACTGCTCTGCTGACTTGGACACATTTTTCAATAGATACGCCGTTGTCGCCATCGAGCAACACAATCATTTTTCCCCCGCCAATTTTACTTTTGTTGATGATGTCCACCAAAAAAAGGTCTTCCTGATCCCTAATGGTCTCTAGGACAAAAGGCTTTATCTTTTCTACTAACTCGTTCACCAAAATATTTACCATAAAAAGAGGGGACGTTAGTCCCCTCGTTCCTGAAATCGTTATTTCGATGCAAAGTTAGGTTAATATTCGAGCTAAACAAATTATTTAGCCGAATTAGAACAGTGAAGCAAGATTTTATCCCAAAAATGAAATAAGTACTCCAGCGGCCACTGCAGACCCGATTACACCCGAAATGTTACTCGCCATTGCATATTGCAAAAGGTGATTCGAAGGGTCATGTTTAAGGGCAATGTCATTTGCAACACGAGAGGCCATAGGTACTGCTGACAAACCTGTTGCACCAATTAATGGATTGATTTTTTTCTTAGCAAAAAGATTATACACTTTCACCGCCATTATCCCACCAGCAATTGAAATAGCAAATGCAATGAACCCACCTACCACAATCATAATTGTTTGTGTTTTTAAAAATGCATCAGCTGTCATAGTTGCACCGACTGTCAGACCTAAAAAGATAGTCGCTGCATTCATAACGGATCCAGAAGCAGCATCCGACAATCTAAAGGTTGTGTTTCCTATTTCTTTCACAAGGTTTCCAAATAACAGCATGCCTACTAAAGGAACGGAAGATGGAACCATAATGGCCACTAACGTGCCTAGAATAATTGGGAAAAGTATTTTGACTGCTTGCAAATTTTTAATGGGCTTTTCTTTAGGGAAAAGTTTGTCCTGTTTTTTCATGTTGATCATTAATTCACTTTTTGACATAGTGAATTTTACAATCAATGGTATAATTACAGGGACCAATGCCATATAAGAGTAAGCCGCAATGGCTATAGGGCCCAATAAATGTGGCGCTAATTTTATGGTAGTATAGATGGCTGTAGGTCCATCTGCACCTCCAATAATCCCCAAAGCCCCCGCCTCTTTTAGCGTAAAGCCCATGGCAACGGCAGCAATTAGTACAGAAAATATCCCGATCTGAGCAGCTGCACCAAAAAATGCCAATCGTAAATTTCTTAACATAGGTCCAAAATCAGTCAATGCACCAACACCCATGAAAATGATGGGAGGAAGAAATCCTGTCTTAATCAAAGCATAATAGAGGAAATTCATGATACCATGGTATTTTGCTATTTCCAGTAAGTTCATGTGTTCATCGATGGGCACTACACCCATTTCCCCACCAGGAAAATTAGCGAGCAAAACACCAAATGCAATTGGAACCAACAGAAGGGGTTCGTACTGCTTTTTGATACCCAGATACAGCAAGCCAAATGATATTAAAATCATAAGCACAGTCTGCGGTGACCCTGCCAATGGACCTATGGCAGTCATTTCATATATCTTTTTGAATAATTCCATTCCTTAATTCAGTTTGATAAGGACGTCATCATCAAAAACATCATCACCATCTTTCATACAAATTTCAACTATCGTACCGGAGAATTCAGATTTTACGGCATTTGTCACTTTCATTGCCTCAATGTAACAAACGATATCCCCAGCGTTGACTTGATCTCCTACTTTTTTGGCAGTTTCGGAAGTGTCTTTTGTTAGGTAAACTTTTCCTTCTAATGGCGCTAAAACTTCTTGTGTTTCTCCGTTAACCGAAGGGGCTGCCATTGCTGGTGCAGAAGACGAATCAGAAGAAGGCGAGTTATCGCCATTGTACGAAATATTTACACGAAATTTCTCTCCATTTACATCTACATCAATTGATTTTGGACCTAATTCAAATGAGCCATCATTTCCATTAGTCGATGCTGAAGGTGCCGAGGACTCCGCTTTTCTTTTTGCTAAATCCGCCTCAAATGATTTTTTGGCTTTGCCAGATTTGTAATCTACATATTGCTCCTTATGAAGTGCATACTCCAGTAATTCTTCATCGTCCTGGCCAGTTTCCCACTCTTTTTCTTTCATCTCATCTCGTAGTGTATCGAGACAATTTTCTACCAAATCTGCAGGATCTCCATTAAAGAATTCCCTTCCTTGTTCGGTAGCAAGATCTTTTATTTCTTGACCGATTTCACCAGGTACTCGTCCCGATTTGCCAAGCATCATACTCCAAGTATTGTCATCCAAAAGAGACCATCTTTCTTTCCCTTTTTCCATTTGCATAACGTTGACCAAAGCAGCATTTTTTACATACTGGCTATAAGGTGTCACCAAAGGAGGGTTACCCATTATTGGCCAAACATGTTTCACTTCGTCAAATAGTTTGATCAATAGTTCATCCTGAGAAATCGTAGGTTGATCGTTTTTTTCTTTCCATTTGTTAAGACTTTTCAAATTGTTTTCTAGATCAGCCATCAAGCTACCCATCATACCACCTGGCAGTCCAGGTCCAATCAATAGCGAATTCATATGTCGATTTTTAGGGTTGATATAGTATCCTAAGAAATCATCAATAAATTCTTGGGTCAAAGATCTCACTTGCATGTATGCCTTCATGTTAAAGTCGGGCACACTAAAACCAGCGTCCTTAAGCATTTCATGAACTGTAATAAGATCAGCATGCCCTGTTCCCCAAGAAAGTGGTTCCATGGCAACGTCTATAATGTCAGCACCTGCTCGTGCAGCTTCTAATGAAGAAACAATAGAAAATCCAGGTCCAGAATGTCCGTGATATTGAACAATAATATCTTTCTTAATTTCTTTTATGCCTTTGACAATTTTGCCTATCGAAACAGGTCGGCCTATACCTGCCATGTCCTTGATACAAATCTCCTCTGCTCCAAGACTTATCAATTCGTCAGCCTTTCTTATATAATAGTCAACAGTATGAATATCCGAATAAGTGATACAAAGGCAAGTTTGTGAAATCATCCCGCCTTTTTTGGCGTACTCAATGGATTTTACAAGATTTCTTTCATCGTTTAATCCATCAAATGATCTTGCGATATCTGTGCCTTGTAGTTTCTTGACTTTGAACATCAATTCCCGTACGTCATTAGAAACCGGGTACATTCTGAGTGCATTGAGACCTCTTTCAAGCATTTGAGTTTGAATGCCGGCATCGTTAAACGGTTGAGTCCAAGCTCTATTCGAGATATTAGGGTTTTCTCCATAAAGCAGGTTAATCTGCTCAAAGCCTCCACCGTTAGTTTCAACCCTTGTAAAACATCCTATATCAATGATGGGTTCAGCAACCCGTGTCAATTGATCTACGCGCGGCATGTATTTCCCTGACGACTGCCACATGTCCCTGTATAAAAGACACAACCCGATATCCTTGCCCATAGTTATAATTTTTTGATGTTAGTAATTTTCCCTTTTCCTTTTGTAAAAATCTCTACGGCCGAAGTAATGGCGGCTATTTTCGATGCAGGAATGTTTGCATTGGATGGAGCAGCGGTTTCTGTCAGAGGTACAAATCGATTGACAAAGGAGATAAGTATTTTTCCAGTAATAACGACACACATTAAAACAAAGAAAACAGTGATCATTCCGATCCCCATTAACATCAATGCGGTGTTCAATTCTTCACTCATTGGTTAATTTTTAGTTTCTAAAATTAGTACTTATATGCTAGATATAAAATTGTCAGACATTCCATTTTCAAAGATTATAAACAGTTGTATCAATGACATTGCTCATTGTTAAAACAAAATTTAAATTGAATAATTTAGTATGCGTGCATAATAAATATCCCCTATCAGTTTGAGAAAGAGGCCTTTCTATTTAGTTTTGATTACCCAAAAAATTAATCATGGATACTTATGCTCAGGTATTGCTAATTGCAATTCCTTTTTTTCTGATTTTACTGATAACCGAAAGTCTATATGGCTGGATTATTAAAAAACAAACTTTTAAAAGCTTTGATACTATTTCAAGTTTGAGTTCAGGAATCACGAATACGGTAAAAAATATTTTAGGGTTGGTCGTTGTTGTAGTAGGTTATACTTGGATGTATGAGCACTTGGCGTTGATCCATATTGAAGCCACAATTGTTGTTTATATTATAAGTTTCATATTGATCGATCTTGCAGGATATACTCAGCATGTGATGGCTCATAAAATAAATTTCTTTTGGAATGAACATATGATTCATCACAGTAGTGAAGAATTTAATTTGGCTTGTGCGTTGAGACAAACCATTTCAAATATCGTCAGTATTCAAGCATTTTTGTTAATACCTGCTGCTTTGTTAGGTATGCCACCGAAGGTGATTGCGACTTTAGCCCCTTTACATTTATTCCTTCAGTTTTGGTATCATACGAGGCATATTGGGAAGCTAGGATTTTTGGAATATTTGATAATCACGCCATCTCAGCACCGTGTACATCATGCCATAAACCCTGAATACATTGACAAGAATTTGGGTCAAATTTTCCCATGGTGGGACAGACTTTTTGGTACATTTCAAGAGGAACTCGACGAAGTCCCTTGTGTTTATGGAATTAAAAAACCCGCTTCGACTTGGAACCCAATCCTAATTAATTACCAGCATATCTGGATATTAATCAAAGATGCCTGGCGAACTAAAAATTGGAAGGCTAAAATGCTTCTTTGGTTTAAGCCAACGGGTTGGAGACCTGAGGATGTCAAAGAGAAATATCCAATTCAGATCATAGAGGATCCTTTTACTCAAATAAAATATGATTCTCAAGGATCTATAAGCTTACATATTTGGTCATGGATCCAATTGATTATGACCCATGTTTTTTTAATTTATATGCTGATGAATATGGAAGCCATTGGATTTCCAAGGCTATTTGTGTTTGGAGGATTTATGATGATTCATATTTATGGTTATACCACTTTGATGGACTTGGATAGGTATGCTGTTTTGGTTGAAACCATAAAATTTGTAGGGGGAAGTTACTGGATATATAACACGGGTGACTGGTTTGGTATCAATGCCATCACAACCCATGGGGCTTGGATCATGATGGCATATTTGACTATTTCATATTTTATGACCGTCTATTTTTCATTAACGGAATTAACTCGCGAACCAAAAGCAATTAGTCTTTAGAGCTCACCCAATCTTGGACTAATTCTTCTAGCAATCCAAGTGGAACTAATCCATTTGTTAAAACCACATCATGAAATTCTCGAATATCAAATTTTTCCCCTAGTTGAGTTTTGGCGTTCTCTCTTAACTCCAAAATTTTCATCATGCCTATTTTGTAAGCAGTGGCCTGTCCTGGCATCACAATGTGTCTTTCAACCATTCTTACACATTCACGTTCTGAACCAGAAGTGTTGTTTTGGTAATAGGCAATTCCATCTTCCCTAGTCCATTTTTTATTATGGATCCCGGTGTCTACCACTAAACGACATGCCCTCCATAGTTCCATGGCCAATCTGCCATAATCCGAATACGGATTTTCATACAGTCCTATTTCTTTAGGTAAAAATTCACAATACAATCCCCACCCTTCAGAATAAGCCGTATATCTCGCATGTTTTCTAAAATCTGGGATTTCAGTTAATTCTTGAGCAATGGACAGTTGCATGTGGTGCCCAGGTATGCCCTCATGATAAGCCAGTGCTTCCATTTCGAATTTCGGCATGTTCTTGGCGTTGGCAAGGTTTGCATAGTAAGTACCTGGTCGACTACCATCCAATGCAGGTCTTTGATAAAACGCCTTACCTGCTGACATCTCTCGAAATTTTTCGACACGCTTCACTACCATATCTGCTTTAGGTTCTGTCAGAAATAGTTCACTCAACCTGCCTTTCATATTATCAACGATAGCTGTGGCACTGTCCATATACTGTTCCTTCCCTTCGTCTGTATTTGGGTAATAGAATTGGTCATCATCTCGTAGAAATTTGAAGAAAGCTTGCAAGTCTCCTTCAAAATTTACCTTTGACATGATTTCTTTCATTTCTCCTTGAATCCTCTCTACTTCTGCCAATCCAATCTCATGAATTTGATCAGAAGTCATGTCAGTGGTTGTTATAATTTTCAATCGATTTTTATAGTAGTTTTCTCCATCAGGAAATTTCCATGCTCCATCATCCGTAGAGGCAACACTTTCTAATTGAGAAAGTTTGGCAATCAACCTTTCATAGGCAGGTTTGACATTTTCGACCAATGCGGTTTTCGCTTCTTTTAACAAGGCGGGTTTAATGTCATCTTCTACCTCGAGCATAGCTAATTTCTTAGAAAAATCAGCGAAAATAGTATTTGGGACTTTAGCATTGACGGGTATTCCTTTAATGATATTTTTACAATCATCGATGACTCTTTTAAAAACAAACTTTGGAGGAATTATACCGGCATTTTCGGCAGCCGTTAAGTTTTCAATTTGTTGATCAAATAAGACTGCTACTCCGTTCATTCTGGAAATATAAGCTTCTGCATCTTCTTGACTTGTGATTTTGTGCATGTTGATCAGAAGGTTTGGAACAGAAGTATGAGTTCCAAACATCTGATTCACAGGATAGCGATACAATCTGTACTTGTATCCATTGATTTCATCTTGTCGTTTCCCGATAAATAGATCGTAGCTAATTTTCGTTTGGTCATCTAGCGCATCATAATTGATAGAATCTTTCATCCATTGTAATGCATTTTTTGAAATAGTTAACTCTTGATTGGCGTTTTCTTCTGAAAGGTCATCCCATTTATCCTGGTCTTTTTTTATACCAAGACGAGTTTGAAATTCAGGAGATCGATCGACACTTTCATCAAAATAATTCTGGAAAAACTCATTCGCTTTTCCACTCTCGATAGACACCATTTCGGTAGAAATATCATTTTTGTTATTTGTTTTACAGGACAAAATGGCCACTGCTAAAATCAAAATTGTGTAATAATGTTTCATTGTTTTTTGCTTTTTGAGTTTACAATATAAGGAATGAACGAACACAATTAAATTGAAGACATGTTTCAAATGGAGTTTAATTACTCATATGATTAATTCGAATATAGAGATTGAGAGCCTGTCCATAATCTATTGTTGTCTTGATATTTTATTCAAAAAAAATAGATAAATGTGTAATAAAATAACTTGTATATTGCAATAACATTTGTTTTTAGGTTATTATCTAAATTAAGACTATTTAGATAATGTAGTCATCCAATATTGAAGTCATGGCGAAATATTTAGACATTCATCAGGCACTAAACGTACGATTTCTCAATTCTAAGAGATGGAACTCTATGGGTTATATTTATCACTAAATATATTCAATTAGGGAATCGAAATATGGGTATATGAATCATTAAAATTGAAAATTTGGTCGCAGTTAAGCATAATATCAAACTTATTTAAACAATAAAGTACACAAATAATGAATAAAATAGGACTAATTATTGCTCGAGAGTATTTGTCTCGAATAAGAAAGAAGTCATTTATTATTATGACAATTCTTGGACCAATATTGTTTTCTTGTGTTTTTATAATTCCTATCTGGCTGGTGACTATAGAGGAAGGTGAAGAGAAAATAATTCAAGTGATTGATATTGCGGATGTTTTTAGAGGTGAGATCAAAGGAAGTGAAATAATAACTTATGATTTTGTAGATTCTAATTTAGAGTCGGCGAAAAAAGCACTTCTAGGGAATGAAATTTTCGGAGTATTATATATCCCGAAAATTGATTTTGAAAACCCAAAAGGCATTAGGTTTATTTCAATGCAAAACTGTGGAATGAATGTCATTTCTATGCTAGAAGAAAAAATAGCAAAGGAAATTGAAAGAATTAAGTTGGTTGATTCAAATTTGGATGAAAAGGTCTTAAATAACCTAAAAACAGATATATCCTTGCAGACTATTAGATTATCTGAATTGGGAGTTGAAAAGGAAAATAGTACGGGAGCTGCTGTTGCTATAGGCTATGCCACAGGTTTTTTAATTTACATGTTTGTATTCATTTATGGCGCTCAAATTATGAGGGGAATTGTTGAAGAAAAAACAAGTCGGGTTATTGAAGTTGTTATATCTTCAGTTAGACCCTTTCAATTAATGATGGGAAAAATAATTGGAATAGCAAGTGTTGGCTTGACTCAATTTGTTCTTTGGGTATTTTTGTCTTGGGGATTTATTTTGGGTTTTTCTTTCATTATAATGAAAGACGTAGATTCAAAGAAAACAGAAGGAGTTATGGAGCAGTCTATGATCATGGCATCTTCGGAAAGCGCTAGAAATCAAGAGATATATTTAAATTCGTTAAACGCTCTGAAACAAATAAACCTTCCTTTGATTCTAACTTGTTTCGTTTTTTATTTTTTGGCCGGCTATTTTTTATATGGAGCTTTATTTGCAGCAATCGGCTCAGCAGTAGATAGTGAAGCAGATACTCAACAATTTATAATCCCAATTGCGGCTCCACTTATAATCTCATTATTATTGATCTCTGTCGTGATGCAAGAGCCAAATGGAAATTTAGCATTTTGGTTCTCGATCATACCTTTGACTTCACCAGTAATAATGATGAGTAGGTTGGCATTTGACGTGCCCACTTCTGAGATTCTATTGTCGATGATCCTTTTAGTTGGATGTTTTTGTATTACAACTTGGATAGCTAGTAGAATATATCGAGTAGGCATTTTCATGCATGGAGTTAAAATAAATTACAAGATATTGGTTAAGTGGGTTATGAAGCACAACTAATTATTATGGAAGGCTAGCTCAATTTTTCCAGTTGCTTTAAATTGGAATTTTAATTAAAAGGGATATTAAATTTCGAAAAAAAAGAGACATTAGAAGACAAGATTAGTAAAAAATGCCTGTCTACTCGTATTGTTGAATCGCTTTATTAAGTATACACAATCGTAATACTTGTTGCAGTTTGAAAAATTATGCCCCTTTTTGATTAGTAGAGAACTCCTATCTATTTCACCAGTCTCATTTCTACCTAATTCTTCTAAATTCAATTCACATTAATAATAACTTTATTATTTTAAAGATTTTGTCCTACATGGAATGACATAGGATTTTTTAGGTTATTTGTTCTAATTTTATTTTGAAGGGATTTATTAAAAAATTACTCTCTAAGTAAAGAAAGTAATTTTTCAAATTCAGTACTAAAAATGGTTAACAAAGTGTTTGCCAATGATTACAATTTGAATAAACAAGACAACCCCAACCGCCGCTTTCGCTATAAGAACATTTCGTCCACGAAATTCATTAGAATAAATCCTTTTTGAAATTTTGAATAAAGTTGAGTTGATACAATGTAACTATAGGGTACGACTAATCTTTTATATAAATTGAACGCCAATTCCAATTATCTATTAAAATGAAAAAAATTGCATTGGTGACGGGTGCGACTTCCGGGATTGGTGAGGCCATAGCACGGGAATTGGCTCCCAATCATTCATTGATTATATGTGGCCGTAGAAAAGACCGTTTAGATAGTCTGTCTAAAGAACTATCTGAAATTACGGAGATCCAATCTTTACAATTTGATGTGAGTGATGAGGAAGCCGTCAATCAAAAAATCGCTTCTCTTCCAAACGGGTGGAAGAACATCAATGTCCTTATCAACAATGCGGGAAATGCCCATGGTCGATCGCCCTTGCATGCGGGAGATTCTGCAGATTGGGAAGCCATGATCGATTCAAATTTAAAGGGCGTGCTATACGTCAGCAAAGCGGTGATTCCTGGTATGACTGAACGAAAATCGGGAGATATCATAAACATAGGTTCAATTGCAGGCAAACAAGCTTATGCAAATGGCAATGTTTATTGTGCCACGAAATATGCAATTGATGGACTTACGCAGAGTTTGAGATATGAATTATTACCTTACCAGATTCGAGTTATGGCAATTAATCCTGGGTTGGTGGAAACAGAGTTTTCAATGGTGAGGTTTAAAGGAGACAAGAAGGTTGCTGATTCTGTTTATGAAGGTTTGACACCTTTATCTGCCAAAGACATTGCAGAGGTGGTGAAGTTTTCTGTCGATCGACCTTCGCATGTGGTATTAACGGACATTACAATATTGGCTGCTGCCCAAGGAGATGCCACTACAGTAAACAGAACTAAACCATGAGTATGAATTGGTTACAATTGCTTTCCTCTAAACGATTGGGAGACGCAAAAAATAATTTGTCGAGTGATACGGTTAGAAGTGAGTTTGAGGCTGATTATGATCGAATTATTTTCAGCAGACCATTTCGCAATTTGCAGGATAAAACGCAAGTTTTTCCGTTGCCTGATCAGGATTTTGTTCATACTCGTTTGACTCATAGTTTGGAAGTCTCCAGTGTTGGTCGTTCCTTGGGAAAAAGCGTTGGGCAAAAATTAATTGATCAATATCCAGAATTGGAAGACTACACGCCATCTGATTTTGGGGCTATTGTTGGCGCTGCTGCTTTAGCGCATGATGTAGGCAATCCTCCTTTTGGACACTCAGGAGAAACCGCTATTTCAGATTTTTTCAAATTCAATCCAAAAGCCGAGAAAATAAGAAATGTTGTAACGGACAATGAATGGGAAGATTTGATCAATTTCGAAGGAAATGCTCAAGGGTTTCGGTTATTAACAAGGAACCAAAGACAAGGTTTGAAATTAACTTTATCTACTTTAGCCGCTTTCACTAAGTACCCATGCCCTTCTTTTTTTGAAAGCCGCGATAAGTCCCGTAAAAGCCAAAAGAAATATGGATTTTTTAGGTCAGAGGAAGTGCTGTTTGAAGAAATGGCTGAACAGGTAGGGCTTATTAAGCAGTCATCAGATGAAAAAGTATGGTCCAGGCATCCTTTGACTTTTTTGGTGGAAGCTGCTGACGACATATGCTATAGCATTATTGATTTAGAAGATGCCTTTGGTTTAGGTTTGGTTTCATACATAGAAGCAAGAGACTTTCTAGGAAGAATCTTAAAGGAAAAGTATCAACCGGAGAAATTGAATAAAATTCCCAGTGAAAAAGAAAAGATTGGCGTATTGAGGGCAGTAGCTATAAGTGTCTTAATAGGAGAAAGTGCCAACGTTTTTATGGAGAATGAGCAAGCAATTTTGTTTGGTGATTTTGATAAGGCATTAACGGATCTAGTACCTTCCGCAGATGTATTAAAGGAAATTGGAACTTTTTCTGTCCAAAAAATCTATCAAAGTCGACAGGTGTTAGAAAAAGAAGCTGCAGGTTTTGAAGTTATTGATGGGCTTTTGACGGCGTTTGCGACCGCTGTTTTTGACAAGTTTTATGACAATATTAATTTTTCAGGAAGAGGAAGAAGCATTTATCAGTTGCTTCCTGAAGATTTGAAATTCAAATTGGAAAATCAGCGGAATACGCCTTATGAATCGAGCTTATTGATATGTGATTATATCTCTGGAATGACTGACAGTTCAGCGCTAAAGCAATTCAAAATTATCAAGGGCATTCATGTTCAATAATTTCAAGATGAAACATAATTTTTATTTATTATTGGCTGTAGTGTGGGCGCTTACTCTAGCGTGTAGTCCTGATGAGAAGGAACAGTTGACGGGGGAACTTTATTTCCCATGGTTGAAAATGGGGAATTTTTATGGAAAACCTGATTCAGTTATTCAACATTATTTTCAGATGAGAGATTCAGTAGGATTAAAAAAGCTGAGTGAGGAAGATCCGGCAGGTACGGCTTATATGAAATTATTGGAAGAGAATGATTTACTTTTTGAACCTTATGTTTACATGAGAATGGAAGAAGACCAAAACGCATTGGTTTTCATGGATAGTGTTTCTTATCAAAGCTTCAAAAAAATAGATTATCAGACCCTAATAACCAATAAGCAAAAAGTCAGGGTTAAAGCGACAGTACAAAGATTAAGGCCTTTGATATATTTGACTGAGAAAATCAATCGGATAGACATTGTATCCGGTGAAACTTTTCCAAAAGAATCTAAATATCGAATTGAAAATTACCAATAACCGAGCCAACAAGTTAACTTAAGGTTTCAATGACATTACAATGGCAACTTCTTACATTTCCTTCAATAGCGGACATCGTTCAAGCAAGGGAACAATGTCATCAGGCCATTCAAAATGTATCCGCTGTTGGTCGATCATTTTTACCTGAGAGTAAAGAAGATGTTAATGCCAATTTAGAGTGGGATTCTAAATTACAGCGTTTGGTAGGGAGATGGGTGGAAACAGAAGATATTACTTTTCGGTCCTCAATCAGTATCAGTGAGATGACAGTTTATTTGGTCGACAGAAAATTTGAAACTATTTCATCCATAGCATTACAAGACAAAACACAAACGGACATCATGATTTGGCTCGAACATCAATTAGGAGAATTGGGTTTTGAGTCTTCCAAAATAAACCTGGCATATCCATATCAGATACCGGAATATGCTACCGCAAAGGGTCAGCCGTTTCAAGTGACCAACATGGTGGCTTGTCGAGAATTAAGTCGATTGTATAATAACACATCGCTGTTAATACAAAAACATACGGTCAAAGAAGAGAATCATACATCTGTAAAATGCTGGCCACATCATTTCGATATAGCAGGACAAATAATTCTTCAAGACACAGGTGACCCTGCTACATCAAGAAGTATAGGTGTTGGAATGTCACCAGGAGACAAATATTACATTGAGCCTTATTTTTATGTTTCCCCATGGCCTTACCCTACTAAAGATTTACCAAATCTGGATAGGACATTAGGACATTGGCACACGGATGATTGGATAGGAGGCGTCTTGCCAGTTTCGAAATTAGCTGATTTTGATTTGATCCAGGATCAAAGAGGGACTTTGGATCAATTCTATAAATTGGCAATTGATGGGCTTAAAAACTTACTTTGATTAATGATTGAGGAGTCTTTTAAATTGCCGTGCGGTGCAGTTCTAAAAAATAGATTAGGCAAGGCCGCTATGACCGAACGGTTTTCAAATAGTGATTTCAAACCCAATCAAAAGCATTATACACTATATGAAAATTGGGCCAAACAGGGTGTTGGTTTATTGATTACAGGAAATGTAATGATGGATCAAAAGAATTTGGAATCGGCTGGTAATGTAGTGGCTAAAAAGTCTTCCTTACCTGAATTGAAAAAATGGGCTGCTGCTGCCACTCAAAACAACACACATTGTTGGGTGCAACTGTCTCATAGCGGTAGGCAAACCAGCATTTTCAATAACAGGAGACCAGTTTCTGCATCTGATGTTAAACTACGGAGATTAGGGTTTTTTAACCAACCTAGAGCTCTGACAGAAAATGAAATTGAGGAGATTATTCAACAATTCGTAGATGCGGCGGTATTGTGCAAAGAAGCCGGCTTTACTGGTATACAAATCCATGGTGCACATGGTTATTTGATTAGTCAATTTCTTTCACCTATTACTAATTTGAGAACGGATCAATGGGGAGGATCATTAGAAAACCGATCACGATTTATTTTTGAAATCGTTAAGAAAACAAGGAAAGTGGTTGGAAAAAAATTTCCTGTAAGCGTTAAGTTGAATTCTTCGGATTTTCAAAAAGGAGGTTTTAGTGAAGAAGATTCAATCTGGGTAATCAGTGAGCTTGAGAAATTGGGTGTTGATTTGCTTGAAGTTTCTGGTGGCACTTATGAAAATGCAGAATTTTTACTGGCCAATAACAAGAAAGACTCGACCATAAAGCGGGAAGCATTTTTTTTAGATTTCACCCAAAAAGTTAGAACTCAAACTAAGATTCCTTTGATGATAACAGGAGGAATTAGGACATTGAAATTTAGTGAAGAAATTTTAAAGAAAGGATTTGTAGATGTCGCTGGATTGGCGAGACCATTTTTACTTTATGACAATTTTGGTACAAGGTTTCTAAGCGGAGAGATATTGAAAGAAAGTCCATCAATAAAGATTGGTTTGAAAGGATTGGAAGATATGTCTGAAGCTGGTTTTTATAATCTAATTTTGGATCGGCTAGGAAGAGGAAAGAAGGTCAAATGGGATTATTCTTCTGTTCGGTCTGCTTTTCACTTAATCAAACATGAGTTTGTGAAGTCTATTCAGAATAAGCTTAATTAGATGCCAAAGTATTCCATCATCATTCCTGTTTTCAATCGGCCAGATGAAATGTCTGAAATGTTGGATAGTCTTGATGCTCAAACAAGAAAGGAATTTGAGCTTTTAATTATCGAAGATGGTTCAACTCAGAAATCAGATCATTTGATTGAGAAATATGATTTGGACATAAAATATTTCTTTAAAGAAAACTCGGGACCTGGGGACAGTAGAAATTTCGGAATGGACAAAGCAAAAGGTGAGTGGCTTCTTTTCTTTGATTCAGATTGTATTTTACCTTCTGATTATTTTGAAAACCTTGATGAAGGTTTATTAGAGTTATCACCTGATGCTTTTGGTGGACCTGATGGTGCACACGATTCCTTTACAACGGTTCAGAAAGCTATCAACTATTCCATGACGTCATTTTTTACAACCGGTGGAATTCGCGGAGGTAAAAAACAATTGGACAAATACCAACCCCGTAGTTTCAACATGGGTGTTAGACGGCGTGTTTTTGAAGATGTTGGGGGCTTTAAGGACATTCATCCGGGAGAAGATCCAGATTGGAGTTATAGAATTATGGATGCAGGATATAAGGTAAGTTTAATCTCTAAAGCCATAGTTTATCATAAGCGACGAATTGATTTTTCAAAGTTTGCAAAACAAGTGTACAAATTTGGAGTTGTCCGAGGTATACTCAATCGCTGGCATCCAGGTAGTGGTAAGCTAGTTTATACTTTACCCTCTTTTTTCTTGTTGGGTGTTTTAAGCATAATTGTTGGATCATTTATCGTTAGCCCAACCTTATTGTATTTTTTAATTTTTTACGCGTGCTTAGTCATCATGGGTTCGATGCTATCAAAAAATAGCTTGTTCGTTTCCCTATTAGCTGTACCTGCTGCTTTTGTGCAGTTGCTAGGTTATGGGTTCGGCTATCTATTGTCCTTTTGGAAATTAAGAATATTAGGGAGAAATGAAAGAAAGGCTTTCCCTTCATTTTTCTATAAGTAGAAAATGCTACATGGCCATTTTCATTTTTTCATCATTTGCAATATTTAACTCGCCAATGATTTTATTGGCTAATGATTTATCATCTCCTGTAAACTCCATTAGAATCGTGTAAGCCTCAGCATTGTTGGAATTGGATTTCAGCGATTTATACTCTTTGGCTGAGCCATATTCATAACGTCGGTCAATGGAATTGTACCAGATAAGCTGCATTACTGAGTAAAATTTGTTTTAATAAATATACGATTTATTGCACAATATTATTGTTTTTCCGGTTGAAAATTCAATCAGGAAAAGCAAATCCTCATGGGTTAAAGAAACATATGGCTCTTAGTTGAGTCGTTCATAATATTTAATTGTTTCATCACTTTATTGGCCAGGCTGCTAGAGTTCTTATTAAATTTCATCAAAACTGTATAAGCCTCAATGTTTTCAGCTTCTACCAATTCATTGTTGAAATCTTCAATATTTCCGTATTTGTATTTCTTTTGATCAGGGTTGTACCAAATGATTTTCATAATATTTCAATTTTATAATGAATCAAAAATCGAACATTATGAATTTAGGATCCTGCCAAATAAATTGAGAATTCTGCCAAATGGCGCTAAATAACCTGGCAGAAATGTAAAAAACTTGATTTCGAGGGATTGAAGCTTATTCTTCTGTGATGTTGATAGTATCAACCACATATTGACCTTCAATGTTTTTTAGTAGGACCACAACTCTAAAAGATTTGGTTCCTGAGGTGTATTGACCGATGTTGTATTTTAAGCCTTCAGGTGAAGATCCTTTATGTATATAGTTAAATGCTGTTGGAGGGTTTACCTTAAAAAACTCGCGTAAAATGGGTTCGGCTTTGACAATGCTGTAATTCGCACCTTCGTTATTAATTTTTAATTCTGTGATTTTGTTGAAGTAGCGAATCATTTCTTTCGCACTACCTGCATTAAAGGCCAATTTTACATTTTCCGTAGTTTCTTGTCCAAATACATGAGTACCTGAAAGCAAAGTGAAAATAAATATGAGAATCAATTTCGTTTTCATGGCCTCAATTAAACCAATTTTATGCCAATTTTCAACATTTCTTAGGCTCATAGCGTTAAATAGAGAAAACTATTCTCATGTCCATTCTACTTTGGTTTATACTATTGGTGATCTGCTGGCCATTGGCTGTCGCGTTTTTATTCCTTTACCCGTTAATCTGGCTGTTCTTATTGCCCTTTCGAATATTGGGTTTTGCTGTAGAGGGTGTTTTTGAGTTAATCAAAGCATTATTCTTGATCCCAGCAAGAGTATTGCGCTAGTCAAGTATGAGTGTGCCTTTGGAAAGTTTAGGAATCACATCGTAGACATCTAAGTCTAGACAAAAAGTGATGTCTTTTTCAATATTGAGTTTGTTCAACCGTATTGCATGAGCAGAACCTTTGACAGTTTCTACCAAATTATTCTTAACGGCTTGATAATAGGAAAGTGCTAAGCTCGGCGTATCACAACCCATGTCATGAGTCTCCAAAAGCTTTTCTACCAAAGCACCCGCGAAGAGGGTATCTTCCATGTTTGTTTTGCCTTTCCATCCCGCACAATGAATAATGACATCTTTGTTTGTCCTTGAAAGGTATTCGGCAATTGTTGAGATATTTAGAAATGCCCCTATTATAATTTCATCCGCATCAGTAGATTTTGTAATTGCTAAAGTCCCGTTGGTTGTAGTCATAACTAGACTTTTTCCTTTGATATCTTCATGCATATAGCTGAAGGGAGAATTACCATATGAAAAACCGTCTACCATATCGCCACCTCTTTCTGCAGCACAGATATAATCTTTCTTTTCTAAGTGGTGCTTTGCCTCATCCAAAGTAGCTACAGGAAGAATGTCTTTTACGCCATGAGCCATGGCGGTTACCATCACTGAAGTAGCACGGAGAATGTCAACAACTACTACTATTTTCCCTTCCAAGTCGTACAAATCGATGAGGTTAGGGGAGAGGCAAACGTCGATTGTTGGTTTCAATATTACTTTTTGTAAAGTGGAAGTTTTGTAACTACAGCTTTTAGCGATTTATTTCTTATTTGAATGAATATTTCAGAATCTGCTTTGCTAAACTCAATATTGACATAGCCCAGGCCAATCCCTATATTCATCAAAGGAGACATTGTACCTGACGTAACATTGCCTATAATATCACCACCAGCATTTAATATCTCATAACCAGCACGTGGGATACCCTTTTCCGCCATGACGAATCCAATCAGTTTTTTGCTCACGCCTGCTTCTTTTTGTGCTTGGAGAGCTTTAGCATTGGTAAATTCTTTTGAGAATTTGGTGATCCATCCTAAGCCAGCTTCAATCGGTGAGGTGGTGTCATCAATATCATTACCGTACAAACAGAATCCCATTTCCATCCTCAAAGTATCTCTAGCTCCTAGGCCAATAGGTTTAATGTTAAATGCTGCTCCAGCTTCAAAAATTTGCTTCCAAAGGTCTTCTGCGTTTTCATTTTTGACATATAATTCAAAACCACCTGCACCAGTATAACCTGTTGCGGAAATGATCACATTGGATACTCCTCCAATTTCCCCTTCGGTAAAATGATAGTATTTTATGTCTGACAAATTAATGTCAGTTAGCTGCTGTAGCGTTTCAATTGCTTTTGGGCCTTGGACTGCAAATAGCGAATAATCATCAGAGACGTTGCTCATTTTTGCATCGCTGGTGTTGAATTTTGAAATCCAATTCCAATCTTTTTCAATATTTGATGCATTGACGACTAGAAAATACTTTTCCTCAGACATCTTGTATATCAAAAGGTCGTCAACAATTCCTCCTGTTTCATTCGGTAAACAGGAATATTGTGCTTGACCTTCGATGAGTTTAGAAGCGTCATTGCTAGTTACCTTTTGGATAAGTACTAATGCATTTGGGCCTTCAATATAGAATTCTCCCATGTGGGAAACATCAAAGACGCCAACGCTTTCTCTTACACAAATATGTTCTTCTTTGTCCGATGAATAACGTACTGGCATGTTGTAGCCCGCGAACGGCACCATTTTTCCACCCAATTTTTCATGCAAATCATTCAGGGCTATTTTCTTTACATTTTCCATATTAACCGACTTTTTCAACTACAAGGTTGTGATTTGTATAGATACAAATATCAGCAGCGATATTCAGACTTTCTCTCACCATTTCTTCTGCAGTCATTTTGTCTCCAGCATGTTTTTTCAAAGCCAGAGCAGCGGATTGTGCATACATGCTTCCAGAGCCGATTACTGCAATGTCATTGTCAGGCTCAAGAACATCGCCTGTTCCAGATACTACTAACACTTCGTCTTTATCGGCTACAATCAACATAGCTTCTAATTTTCTGAGATAGCGATCCATGCGCCAGTCTTTCGCTAATTCAATTGCAGCTCTCTTCATATTGCCACCATAAGTGCTGAGTTTTTCATCAAACCTTTCTAACAAGGTAAATGCATCAGCCGTGGACCCTGCAAAGCCGGTAACAATTTTTCCATCTTGAAGCTTGCGGATTTTTTTCACGTTGCTTTTGGCAACAGTGTTTCCAAGGGTCGCTTGCCCATCTGCACCAATGGCAACTTCACCATTGTGACGAATAGCACAAACTGTGGTCGATCGAATTTTTGGATATTTAGTCATAATTGCAATATGATATAATAAAAAATGTCATTTCGAGTCAAACGAGAATTCTGTTAAGAGGTTAATTAACTAACCATAAGTCTTCTCACTATTTTCGAAATGACAAACTATCGTTGAGGTGATACCTCAATTAGATCAATATTCTAACTGGATCTTCAATAAAACCTTTCAAAGTTTGAAGGAATGCAGATCCCACCGCACCATCAACAGTTCTGTGATCACAAGTCAATGTAACTTTCATAACATTGCCCGGTACTATTTCACCATTTTTGACAACTGGAGTTTGTTTAATTGCTCCTACCGCCAAGATACAAGATTCAGGTGCATTAATGATAGATGTAAATTCTTCAATTCCGAACATCCCTAAGTTGGAGACCGTAAATGTGTTTCCTTGCATTTCGTCTAATCCTAATTTCTTGTCTTTTGCTTTGCCAGCAAATTCTTTGACTTCACTAGAGATTTGAGCCAATGTTTTGTTGTCTGCAAATTTTACAACTGGTACTACAAGTCCGTCCTCAATAGCCATCGCGACACCAATGCTGATGTGATGATTTTTTCTAATAGAGTTGGTATCACTCATCCAGTAGGTGTTGACATCTGGATGTTTTCCTAATGCTGCTGCTACTGCCTTGATTACAATATCATTGAATGATATTTTAACTGGAGCCACTGCATTAATACTTGCTCGTGCCTCAATTGTTTTGTCCATGTCTATCTCCATGGTCAAATAAAAGTGAGGAGCACCAAATTGACTTGCGTTCAATGATTTGGTTATGGCTTTTCTCATTTGAGTTGCAGGAACGTCCTCATAGCTTTCAGTTCCTACAGGTCCAGCCGCTATATTACCAGCAGCAGCAACTGGTGTTGCTGAAGGTACAAAGGCCTCAACATCTCTTTTGATTATTCTTCCTCCATCACCAGATCCCGGAATCTGTGCAATGTCAAAACCTTTTTCTTTGGCCAAGCTTTTAGCCAATGGAGAGGCAATCACCCTACCATTAGAGTTAGCTGTTGGTACCGGTGCAGCAGCGGAAATAGCAGGAGTAGGAGTTGCTGCTTTTGGTGCTTCAGGTGTTGGTGCTGCAGGAGCAGGCGCCTCTTCTTTTGCTGGAGCTGCGACAATAGCGGCTTCTGCTTTTAGCAAAGTTTCGTAATCAGCACCCTTTTCCCCAATAATAGCGATGACGCCATCAACAGGGACGCCTTTACCAGCTTCTACTGCTGTGTATAATAATGTGCCATCATCGTAGGATTCCAATTCCATAGTTGCTTTGTCTGTTTCTACTTCTGCAAGTATGTCTCCAGAACTAACACTATCTCCAATATTTTTTTGCCATGAGGCGATAACACCTTCTTCCATCGTGTCACTCATTTTTGGCATTTTGATAACCGTAGCATTGATGCCAGATGTATCTATGGCTTCTGCGACAGGTGCAGCTGCGGCTGCTGTTTCAGCTGGAGCTGCAGCTTGTGCTGGTTCTGCCGCTGGAGCGGCGTTCAAACCAGCGATCAAATCGTCAATGTTTTCACCTTTATCTCCAATGATCGCAATAACGCCATCCACAGGCACAGCAGATTTTTCTTCAACTCCGATGTATAGCAATGTACCATCATCATATGACTCCAACTCCATGGTCGCCTTGTCAGTTTCTACTTCGGCGAGTATATCACCCGAACTCACCTGATCTCCTACTTTTTTCAACCATGATGCGATCACACCTTCTTCCATGGTGTCGCTCATTTTGGGCATTTTGATTACTTCCGCCATTTTTTTCTATTAGTTCTGAAACGAACGGCTAAATTAGGTTGAAAAGGAACTTTAATCAAATATATCAAAGGGTAAAATTGTTGATTGGTCATGTTGATATGTTCTCAGGAATAAATTGTTAAAGAATGAAAAGTATATTTTTGGTTATTGAATAATTGTTATTGCATGCCCATTCTACAAAGTTCTAGTTACAACAAGCCATTTTGGATGATCAATAGACATTTGGAAACCATAATTCCAGGAATTTTTCGAAATGTCAAAGTCAATGTAATTCCTGAAAGTATAATTATTCCAACGCCTGACAATGATGTTTTAGAAATTGATTGGTATAAAACGAAAGGAAAAAAATTGGTAATTATTTCTCATGGCTTGGAAGGTGATAGTAGAAGGCCTTATGTATTGGGGTTAGCAAAAAAGTTTACCCAAAATGGTTGGGATGTAATGGCTTGGAATTTTCGGGGATGTGGAAAAGATTTAAATAAAACACTCAAATTTTATCATAGTGGGGCATCCTATGATTTGGATACGGTAGTAAAGTATGGAGTTCAAAATGGCTTTGATGACATTGCCTTATCCGGTGTAAGTTTAGGTGGTAATGTTACTTTGAAATATCTAGGAGAACCTGAAGTTCCAAATCAAGTTCAGAGCGCTGCGGTGTTCTCAGTACCCTTAGATTTAGGAAGTACATCAAATGAAATAGCTAAACCACACAACTTTTTGTACTCAAGTCGATTTTTGAAATCTCTGAAGTTGAAAATACAAAGAAAGATTAAAATCTTTCCGGAAGAATTTGACATGAATCAGATTAGATCATTAAAATCCATCTATGATTTTGATGATAAAGTTACAGCTCCATTACATGGTTTTGAATGTGCTGATGATTATTATGAGAAATGTAGCTCAATAAATTTTATTCGAAAAATTAAAATACCAGTACTGGTAGTCAATGCGTTGAATGATCCTTTCCTCTCAAAATCCTGTTTTGATGCAACTAATTTTAATTCTTCCGAAAATGTTTACTTCGAGATGCCTAAATTTGGAGGTCATGTAGGTTTTTCGACTTATGGCAATGGAAGTTTTTATTGGTCTGAGGACAGAGCTTTAGAGTTTATTTCGCAACACATGGAATGTAATGATTGATCGATACGCTATTTTTTCAGATTTTAAGGAAATCAATAAAAGATACGGCCTTTCGGGGGAAGAATTTACCGTACCCAATTACAATGCTTCCCCGTCACAACAATTGCCGGTAGTTACCAATCTTAATAAAAAAGAAATTTCATTTTTATTTTGGGGGCTTAACAAAGCTTGGTCTAATAATAAGAGTATTTCTAATAAACTTATTTCCGTCGATGTTGAAAGTGTTCAAAGCAAAGGACCTCTTCTTTCAGCGTTGATGAAAAGGAGATGTTTGATTCCAGCAGATGGATTTTATTTTTGGAAACAGTACGGAAAAAAAAGGAAGACTCCCCATTATTTTCATAAGAGCGACGATGAACTTTTTAGTTTAATAGGCATATGGGAGGAATTTGAGGATATGGATGGAAATTCTAATCTTACCTTCAAAATATTAGAAAGGCCAAATTATTCTGGGATAGAAGAATTTGGACCCAAAATGCCTGTCATCATCTCCAGTGATGATGAAATCAGGTTTTTAGATGACTATACTTCCGAAGAAGAGATTTTTAATATCCTGCTAAATGACGAGGCAGTTGCTGGTTTAAGCAATCATCCTGTTTCACCACATATATCAAACCCTTCAAATAATTCCAAAGAGTTGATTCAGGCTCAATCTCAAGTTGATCAGTTGGGTAATTATACCCTTTTCGATTAATATTTTTGAAAATTCATAGATGAAGGGTAACTTAAAGCTACCAGCATTTTTTCTACTGTCTTATTATAAGCGATTTATTATATGTCTTTACGAGTAGTATTTGCTGTCGCATTTTTTCTTCATGGAAATGGTTCTCTGTCTCAAAACCTGGAAAAAATGCATAAGAAAGCACAGGACCACTTTTATCACGAGGAGTTTTACAAAGCAATAGATGAATACAACAATATTCTAGATGCAAACAGCACAGATCGTTTTGCGATGTATAGATTGACCATTTGTTCGCTGCTAACTAATCATCGTAGACAGTTACCGTTAGATGATATTCTCTCTTATAGGAAGACGCAAGGAAGAAAAGACAAGTTTTATTTTTATTGGCTTGGTCGTATTTATTTTATGCAGGACAATTTCAAAAAAGCAATAGAAACTTGGGAGAAATTTCTGAAGGTCGACAAATACAAGAGCTCTGAGATTATTGATGAAACGAATGATTATATCAAATGGGCCGAAATGGCAGAGGCACAATACAGCCACCCTGAAAATTTTGAAATCGAGCAGTTAAGTGAGGTAATAAATTCTCCTTTTACAGAATTCAGTCCTGTTTACTTTAAAGATCAGGACGAACTATTGTTCCTTTCGTCAAAAGAGTCTTTGGTTGAAGATGAGACATTTATCATTTACCATTCTTACAGGGAAAATGGAGAATGGAGTGCCCCTACATCGATTGATGTTTTAGGTACACTAACAGCACCCACGGCAAATATTGAAGTTGTGAATAAAGGTGGTAGGCTCTATCTTTATAGAGAGCATGGAAAACATGGTGATATTCATTATTCTGAAAAGTCAAGAAGCAAATGGATGACTACACTTAAACTCGACGCGGGTCTGTCCTCAACCAAACTGGAATCACATTTTCATATTAATGAGAAAGAAAATCGAATTCTATTCGCTCATCGAAACACTGGAAAGCGCAATGACCTAGATCTTTATGAAACTAAAAAGGATGAGCAATCCGGAAAATGGTCCAAGCCTGCTCCTTTTGCCTTAGAAATAAATACTGAATTTGATGAAGATTATCCTTTTTTATCTGCTGACGAACAGACTATTTATTTTAGTTCTAAAGGGTTCGAGAATTTAGGTGGGTATGACATTTTTAAAAGTGAGTATGATCCGTCATCAAATAAATGGGCAACACCAACCTCTGTCAAATATCCCACAAACTCTACTGATGATGATATCCAGTTCAAATTGATAGATGATACAGGAAGCGGATATTTTGTATCTAATAGAATCGATTCATATGGCAGTTTTGATATTTTCTTTTTTCACGAATCCGCAAAAGTCTTGCTTTCGGGTACAGTAAAAGACGGCAATGGCAATCCCATTGATCATGCTCAAATACAATTCCATCCTTCAAGGGAAACAGGTTTAGTATTAAAATCAATGACCGACGAGGACGGCCGGTATCATTTGCGCATTGGAAATGATGATGATTTCAAAGTGGAGATATACTTTCATGATGCACTTAGTCATACAGAAATGATCTCAACACCACATGCAGGAAGTGAAACTGTCAATATGGTATTAGACTTTTCTTTGGCCGACGAAAAGAAAAAAGAAGTTTCGGTTCAACAATTGGATGACGACCCATCTTATACAACTGTAGAAGATATTGGAAGTAAATTCCGTCAGACGAATAAAGTAAAACTCTCTAATATCTATTTTCAATCTGGGTCTTCTCAATTGACTGAAGACAATTACGGAAGACTGAGGGGACTATTAAAAGCACTTCAAGATTATCCTAATTTAAAAATTGAAATAGCAGGTCATACAGACAATCTGGGTGTGAAAAGTGCCAATTTAGAATTGTCTAAACAGAGAGCGCTCTCAGTAGCAAATCATCTTAATGCTAAAGGCATTAAGGCAAATAGATTAGTGCCACGCGGTTATGGTGATACTAGGCCTTTGGCCAGTAATGATGATGAAAAGGACGGAAGAGAACTGAATCGGAGAATTGAGGTTGTTGTTATCGAATAGAAATTGTAGATTTAAATACAACAAATAATACCTTAGAATGAGACAATCAAAGATCGCTGGAGTTGGCCACTACCTCCCCTCAAATGTAGTTTTGAATAAAGATTTAGAATCTGTCATGGAGACGAGTGATAGTTGGATTCAAGAGAGGACAGGGATTAAAGAGCGGCGACATATTGTTATTGGAGAAGAAGACTCTACTTCGACCATGGGAACAAAAGCAGCCATAAAGGCCATTGAAAATGCAGGTCTCACCGCCGACGATATTGATTTTATCATTTTTGCTACACTTAGTCCAGACTATTACTTCCCTGGTCCAGGGGTCATGGTTCAAGACCAATTAGGTATGAAAAAAGAAGTGGGTGCCTTGGATGTAAGAAACCAATGTTCGGGATTTGTATATTCATTGTCTATTGCGGATCAATTTATCAAGACAGGTATGTATAATCATGTGCTTGTTATTGGAAGTGAAGTACACAGTGCTGGGTTGGATATGACAACAAGAGGTCGAAATGTTTCGGTCATTTTTGGAGATGGAGCAGGAGCAGTAGTAATGAGCGGTTCAGACGAAAAAGGAAAAGGAGTTCTCTCAACTCACTTACATTCTGAAGGAAAGCATGCAGAGGAATTGGCTTTGATTGGACCTAATACTACGGATTGGGTAGATAAATACATTGAAAGAAACGATCCCGAAGAAATCCGTCATTACCCTTATATGAATGGAAATTTTGTTTTCAAAAATGCCGTTGTAAGATTTCAACAGGTGATTATGGAAGCACTCAAATCGAATAACTTGGAACCCTCGGACATAGATATGCTCGTGCCTCATCAGGCCAACTTGCGGATAAGTCAGTTTATTCAAAAACAAATGGGCCTATCAGATGATAAAGTTTTCAATAACATTCAAAAGTATGGTAATACTACCGCCGCTTCTATTCCTATAGCGTTAAGTGAGGCGCTTGAAGAAGGGAAGATAAGATCAGGAGATTTAGTATGTCTTGCTGCATTTGGAAGTGGTTTTACTTGGGCTTCTGCATTGATTAGATGGTAGGTCCTTTATTTTGATTTGAATGAATTTTTATTTCACATTATTAGTGAAATAGTGCTATTTTTTCTACTTTTAGTATAAGAAAAATAGTGTGGACAGCCGAAATCACACTTGAATCATATTTATAGTAGGCAACCATTTTAATCCAAACCACCATGAAACCTGTATTTTATACAATTAGTATTCTTTTTTCATTATTAATTATTTCTAATCATTTATTTGCTGAGACACGCACTGTAGACAACAAGGTCAATTCTGCCGCTCAGTACACAAGTGTTCAGGCAGCCATAGATGATGCCAATCCTGGGGATTCTATTCTTGTAGCAGGCTCTCCTACCTCTTATGGAAATATTATTGTCAACAAAGAATTAACAATTATTGGAAATGGATATCGAGTGAACAGCACATTTGATTACAGAACGCAATTAAGCCAAGTAACTTTTAACGATGATTCTTACCCGGACGATCCGACCGACAGTTATATAGCGGGATTTTACATTTCATCATATACCACTTTCAATTATGGATTAAATATTCTGATGGAAAGATGTTATACCACGGGAATTTATATTGATAATGGAAATGTGAGTTTAACTATAAGAAATGTAATAAATAATAGTTTCTTATACATGTATCCAGATGTTGATGAACAGGTTACTATTGAAAATTCGATTCTGATGAATGGCGTATACAACACGAATGCTACCTCTTTATTAGTGATAGATCATTGCATGTTTCTAAATGGAGCTCTGCAATATTCGGATCTACGCTCCATATTAATCAAAAATTCAATCGCTTATGGAATAGCAGTATCAGGCGGTCTTGACGTAACTTTTAGCAATAATATGGCTTATGTGGAAGGCTCTTCAACGACTTTTGAAGTTAGTGGCAGTGGACCTAATTATGGTGGCTCCAATCAGGAAAATGTGGATCCCATGTTTACAGATATTCAGAATATCAGCTTTGATTGGAACAATGATTACACCATTCAGGCGGGATCTCCAGCTTTGACAGCTGCAGATGATGGTGGAGAAATTGGTATTTATGGAGGGGCATATTCATTCCCAGTGGGCGGAACAGGATCTTATTATATGGCGGCTCAACCTCAGTCACCGCTCATTACTGAAATGAACATTGAAAACCCGTCTGTAGCAGAAAATGGGACACTCAATGTGAATATTAAAGCGACCAAGAAAGACTAATCTTCTAATAATAATATTATGAAAAGAGTTAGTCTCATATTTATTGGGCTTTTCTGGCTTCTATTGAATAGCCAGGCTCAGACAATTACGCATTTGGAATACTTCTTCGATTCAGATCCAGGAGTGCTAAATGGAATCAATGTCCCTAGTTTTTCGGGAGGTGATTTAGTAGATGAAAATATAGATGTGTCAGTTTCCGGACTGGACCCAGGATTTCACTGGTTGTATATCAGAACTTTTTATGATGACTATACCATCAGTATTAGCCAAGGCAGACGGTTTTATATTTACGAATCCGAAAGTGATCCGGCAGCTTCGGCAGATTTATCAGAGCTAGAATATTTTTTTGATGAAGATCCAGGTCCTGGTAATGGGGCGTCCGAATTTTTTACCAATGCATCTTCGGTCGACCATGATTTTACAGTTGATGTGACCGGGCTTGACGCAGGGTTTCATTATTTATATGTGCGAACTCGAGATACTAACAATTTCTGGTCACTAACACAATTCAGAAAGTTTTATGTTTTTGACGTTCAACCGTTGCCATTGGAGTCAAGTGATATTCTTTCCATGGAATATTATTTTGATAACGATCCTGGACCAGGAAATGGGGAAGTTCTGGACTTTACTTCTTCAGGACCAACCATTGATGAGACTTTAAGTATTCCAATTGGAGATCTTGAATCAGGATTTCACCATATAGGAGTAAGAATACAAGATGAAGATTTTAAATGGTCAATTGTACATCAAAGAAAGTTTTATGTTTTCTCAATATCACCACTTCCTTTGGCTTCAGCTTCCATTCAAAAAGTGGAATATTTTTTTGGTACTGACCCTGGAACAGGCAATGGTTCTTTAATTGCGAATGGCTTGTCAGATGATACTATAGATCAAGATTTTATAATCGATGTTGATGGTCTAGCGCCAGGACTCCATACATTGAGTATTCGAGTGATCGATGCGGATGGAAAAGGTAGTATAATGAGAACAGAGGAGATCGAGGTATTGAATAATAATATACCAATAGTCAATGCAGCAATTTTTTCTCTTGATGAGAATTCGACCAACGGAAGTGTTGTTGGCACTGTTACCTCTACGGATGCTGATGGAAATGATGTGACCTATGCTTTTGCTGAGCCCAATACGGCATTTTCAATTGATGGAATAACTGGGGCAATTACAGTCCTTGATAGTACTACAATAGATTTTGAATTGAATCCTAGTTTTGTCATAACTGTACAAGCAACAGACACCAATACAGGAGTAGGGGAAAATGATATTACGATTGATTTACTTGATATTAATGAAGCGCCACAAGTAGAAAATGTAGCATTTGAAATCGATGAAAACAGTGAGAATGGAATCGTTATAGGAACAGTTCTGGCTACTGATCCAGAAAACGATCAACTAACTTATTCAATTACCAATGGAAATGGTTCTGGCATATTTGCTATCGATGCCTCGACTGGTGAGCTTTCAGTAGTCGACAGTACGGGGCTGGATTTTGAAATTTCAACTTCGATCGTATTAACTATTGATGTTTCAGATGGAGAATTATCTGATGAGTCTATGGTAACAATTTCTATAAACGATGTTTTTGAAAACAATTCTCCAACCATATTGAATGCAATAAATGACAGGGTGTATTTAAATGGATTCACAAGTAGTACAATCAATTTGACGGACGTATTTGAAGATGTTGATCAACATACCCTGATATTGAATGCCGTCAGCGATAATACAGATGTCGTTGATGTCGATATTGCAGGGATTACACTGACTATATCTGAAGTAGGCGTAGGTTCGGCGATTGTCTCGGTGAGTGCGGATGATACATTTGGCGGAGTGGTAACATTTGATTTTGGAATTACAGTTCATCCGCCCAATGAGGCGCCAAGACTTGAGTTCATTCCTGATATAACAATTGAACAAGATGAAAATTTTACTTTTCAGATTGTAACCAATGACAGTGACATACCCATACAAACGATCACTTATCAATTGGACTTTTTATCAGAAGATAAAGGAATGGAAATTGATTCTAGAGGTGAGTTTTCATGGACGCCTGATGCAACACAAACAGGTGTTCACAATGTATTGTTGACAGTTTCAGATGGGATTGAAGAGGATAATCAGACTTTCAAAATAAGTGTTAGTGATTTTGTGGAAGAACCTCTGAGTGCACAAGAATCTACAATGTCTTCAAAGTCCATATATCCAAACCCGTCATATGGGCTATTCAAAATTGATTTATCCTCAACTGAATTTGAGCAGATAAATATTTATTCATTGGATGGTAGTTTAGTCAAAGCTTTTACTGTCTTTCAAAATGAATATGACATTGATGATCTTAATCCAGGTATTTATTCTGTCATCATCAAAACGAATAATGAAACGATTTTCTCTAAGTTAAGTGTGAAAGACTAGCTTTCAATGAAACATGTGCTACTTGATTTTGATTTGCATCATCATTGCGATTGATTGGGCTCTTTGTTTGGCAAGTTCTGCTTTTTCACCCTCAAAAAGCTCATCTACCGTTTCTAAGAATAGTGTTTGCCATCTGTCATAGTGTACTTTTTCTAAAGGAGACTTCTGGTGTAAATCTTGATGGACGCTCATTGGGTTTCCTTTATAGACTGCTTTGTGGAAAAGGGTGGTCTCCCAAAAATCATACATCTTAGGCATGTGTATTTCAAAGTCCAATTGGATGACTTCAGTGAAGAAAAAACCAATAACATCATCATTCACAGCTTTGTGATAAAAAGCATCAATCATTGTTTTGATGTCGTCTCTGGTTTGGATTTCTGTCATGGCTTTGTTGTCAAAAGAATTTTCTTTCCATTGACGATTGAAATTTGCGTTGAATTATTAACAATAAAACAATCAGGCTGATCCTTGTTGAACCATCCGACGGCTATTAGTAAAAGGAATAGATGCAATTCAGTTGTAATTAATGAAATAAATCAAGAATTGATCTTTCTCAGGTGATGCTGCATGTGCAATATATAATCTTCCATCAGAAATAGCAAAGTAGGGTTTTCATCTTTAACGGGGATCGTTTTACTCAATTGATCATCTTGAATATTTTTCCAAACATTGACTATTTGGGTATTAATATTCTTCCAAAATGTGATGACGAATTGAGTTTCTTGATTTTGATAATCATTAGCTTTTACCCAAAAGTCTTGGTCGTAAAAAATGTTGGTTTGATCATCGTACTGAATCTTTATAAACCGTTGAATGTTGTTGAGTGCAGAGTCAACCAGATGTCCCAAGATTTCTATTTTGCTCCATTTCTCGGGTATTGGCTTATCATACCATTCCTTCTGTGCAATCGATTCGAATCTCAATAATTGCGTGTCTAGATCATCCTTAAGTTTTGACGAAAGTTGGTTTGCAAGTTTGCTCATTTTGTAGCTTCTAAAATTAGGTCTTTACACAATCCGTATTTACTGTATTCTTCTTCGGAGAAACTTTCTGCGTAGCGATTCAAATTCACTTTGAAACCAGCCTTTTCAAATCTATTCTTGATATCTACCCCATACCAACGTACATGGTCCCATTGCCCAAAGTGCTTCGCACGATCAGTTGGAGTCTTCACTGCTTCATTTTCATAAGTTTCCTTTAATTCTTCATTAATGGGTACTGTGATGACAGCTTTTCCATCTTTTTTCAAAATTCTGTAAATCTCTGAGATTGCTAATGCATCATCTGGGATATGTTCTAAAACATGGTTGGCCATAAATACATCAAAAGATTCATTTTGATAAGGTAATTCCGTTAAATCCACATTGGTTATTCCCGGTTGATAGCTGTAACCGTCCATCATTTTATCACCTGGAGTATAGATCAAGTTTTTTGCAGATTTTAATATATTAAAATAGGATGCTTCAGGCGCAATATGAAGTAGACTTAAGTTGTTCTTTAGGATCTTGACCTCATTTTTTAGAAATAACCAGACTAACCTCTGTCTATTTCGAGCTCCATTAGAAGGGGTCACTAAATGTGAACCGACTTTAATAAAAGTCTTGAAATCTTTTTCGGCAATTGGGCAATGAACGGGTTCAGCAGTACGAGGAAGCGAAATTGACTGGAGAAAGTACATTCTTTGCCAATTCAGTTTTCGGAAATGCCTTCTCGTATTTTCTGAAAGCAATTTTTTAGCAAGATTGACAATTGTCTGCTTTAACATTTTTGTAAAGGGTCATTAATTCGCACAAATGTACTTGCCCAAGAGATATAGAACAAACTGATTATGCAAAACTAAATGAATGGGCGGTTCATGTCTATGGTCAATATTATTTTACTTCATTGGAGAAAGGTTCAATTATTTTTAATACACTATTTTTCACGGGTTTGTCTAATTAAACAATTTCCTTACTATAATTTTGCCGCGTGAAAATCGATTATTTATCAAAACAAGCTGTTCGAAGATTCATTGACTCAGCCTTGAAAGAGGATGTAGGCGACGGTGATCATACGACTTTGGCATCTATTCCTCCAAATTTGGAACAAGAAGCCAAAATCACAGCGAAGAGTGATGGAGTAGTCGCTGGAATTGAATTGGCACAATGGATCTTTCAAAGCGTCGACCCTACCATAGAAATTGAAACCTCGAAAGTTGATGGAGACCAAGTAATTGAAGGCGATTTAGTCTTATTGATTAAAGGAAAAGCAAGGTCAATTCTCACTGCAGAAAGGTTGGTGTTGAATTGCATGCAGAGAATGAGTGGTATCGCAACTTATACGCAGAAGTTGTCTTCTTTGATCAAACATACTAAAACAAAACTCCTGGATACTCGAAAGACTTCTCCCAATTTCAGAATATGTGAAAAATGGGCGGTGAAAATTGGAGGAGGGGTTAATCATCGATTCGGACTGTACGATATGATTTTGCTCAAAGACAATCACATTGATTATGCTGGGGGAGTAAAAAAAGCCATATCCTCAACTAAGAAGTATTTAAAAGAGGCAAACAAAGACCTTAAAATAGAGGTAGAGACCAGAAGTTTGGAGGAAGTTGAACAGGTGCTTGAGTGTGGAGGTGTAGATGTGATCATGTTGGACAACATGCTTCCATCAGCGATGAATGAAGCAGTAAGGATGATCAATGGTACTTGCCAAACAGAGGCATCTGGAGGCATAACAGAAAAAAATATTAAAGAAATGGCAGAGACTGGAGTGGATTTTATATCCGTTGGTGCTTTGACACATTCATACGAAAGTATGGATCTAAGTTTGACTGCAATAAAGTAAAATAAAACATGATAGTAAAAACGAAAAAATACCAGATGACAACTGGTACTTACATAAAAATTGCCTTTGCTAACCTGATCAAAACACAATGGTGGGTTGGTCTCATTTACCTTGCACTATGTGCCCCATATTTTTTAATTCCTTCTTGGTGGTGGGTGATTGGTTCTTCAATAGCACTGACTTTGTATGCTTTGTTTTGGTTGATCCAGTTTGCTGGGATATCACAGTTGGAGCAAGGGAAATTCATGTTTGAAAAATTATCTTACGAAATCACGAGCCAACAAGTATTGATAAAACTTAATTCAAAGCAAGGAATGCCGATGAAGTGGGAGAATATCAAATCTGCCAAAGTTGGTAAAGAAGCTTTTGTTTTGACAATAAATAAAGCTCAAATCATTCATTTACCTTTCAAGATTTTCAATTCTCAAAATGAAGTGAAGTTCATTGAAACTGTATTGAAAAGAAAAGGATACGTCAAAGAATAGTTGTTTGAATTAATACGTTCTCATCCAGTTGAGAACGTATTGACGATTTTTAATTTTATCTTTCCTTCGTGGAAGAAAAAAAGAAAAAGCCACCACTCACCCCAAAAGAAGCAAAACTCAAGGCTGCAAATTTCTGTGCTTATCAAGAACGCTCTCAAAAAGAAGTGCGTAATAAATTGTATGAGTATGGTCTCTATACAGACGAAGTTGATGAAGTATTGGCAGAGCTTATCACAGACGGCTTCATTAACGAAGAGCGTTTCGCAAAGTCCTATGCTGGTGGAAAGTTCCGCATGAAAAAATGGGGAAGGAATAGAATCAAAATGCACCTTCAACAACACAATATATCTGAATATTGCATTAAAAAGGGCTTGTTAGAAATTGATAATAGTGATTATAGAAATACCCTTGAATTACTAATACTGAACAAATCAGAATCGCTTTCGGAAGCTAATTTATTTGCTAAAAGAGACAAGATTGCAAAACATGTCATTTTCAAAGGGTATGAATCAGAAATCGTATGGGAAATGGTGAAAGATCTTGTTATTTAACGAACTTTTTCATCCTGAGAATAGTTGAGATTTCAATTGTCTTCAAACGAAACAATTTATTATCTTCGGACTAATAACAAAACACGCTATTCTCAATGCCTATTAAACCAGCTGTAGAAAATGTTTTAGGCCAACTACAATGGTTGTTGGAAAATGTTTCTAACGACGAATATTCACAAATTATTGCTAACCTGAATGGTTCATCAATAGGACAGCATGTTCGACATACTTTGGAGTTTTTCAAATGCCTTTTTGATGGAATTGAATCTGGTATTGTAAATTATGACGAGCGTCCCAGAGATTTATTTTTGGAGAATAATACATTGGAAGCAACCTCAATGATTGAAAGCTTGAGAGGGCATCTAGAAAAAATACCTGACGACAAATCACTATCAATGATTCAAAGCTATGATCAGTTTGGAGACGAAAATTTGAAAATCGAATCTAATATTAAAAGAGAGTTGGTCTATAACATAGAACATGCTGTTCATCATTTAGCTTTGATTAGAGTTGCCTTAAAGGAGATAAAGCCTTCTTTAGAAATTGAAGATGCATTTGGATTGGCTAGTTCCACCTTGAGGTATAGAAAGTCTGTAGTCACCCAAAAAACACTAACATAAATGGGTTTAGCGACCCATAGATCAGATGAATTGAACTTAGCTGCTGAGCATGTGAATCATGTTCCAAAAAATACTTTCTTCCAAAGATTTCGTACGAGTGTGGTCTGGAATAAAATTGTACATTGGGAGTTTTGGCCTTTTTGGCTGGTCTATAGTCCAATGTTTTTCTACTGGACTTGGATAACCCTGCGAACTAGATCTTTTTTCTTTTTTACAGCAGCAAATCAAGGAATGGAATTTGGAGGATTGTTAGGTGGATCCAAATACAAGATTTTGAAAAGCATTCCAGCAGAGTATTTACCGAAGACTTATCCATTCCCTTCCAATGTATCAATGGATTCTTTTCTTAAAAAAATAACCAAGGAAGGACTCAATTTTCCAATCATTTTGAAACCAGATATTGGAGAGAGAGGGTTCATGGTGGAGTTGATCAAGTGTGAAGAGATGTTGAAAAACTATTTGGATCAGATAAAAGTAGATTTTATGGTTCAGGAATATGTAACATTTCCGGTTGAACTCGGAGTGTTTTACTACCGCTTTCCAGACCAGAAGAAAGGTACGGTTAGTTCTGTTACTTTGAAAGAATTATTATCGGTTGAAGGAGATGGAATAAGGAATGTCGAGGAATTGATGCATGAAAGTGTTCGCGCAAAAATGCATATCAAAGAACTTAAGGTTAAAGAAGAAAAGCTATTGTCCTATCGGCCAGAAAAAAATGAGATTGTAGAAATTGTTTCCATAGGAAATCACTGTAGAGGGACGAAATTTATCAATGGAAATCATTTGATTAATGATCAATTGATTGATGTTTTTGATCGCATCAGCCAGAAAATAGTAGGGTTCCAATATGGAAGATACGATTTGAGGTGCATGTCATTAGAAGATTTGTATGTTGGAAAAAATATAAAAATATTAGAGCTCAACGGAGCAGGGGCGGAACCCGCTCATATATATCATCCAGGAAATTCAATCCTACATGGATATCGAGATATTATATTTCATTTAAGTGTATTAAAAGATATCAGCTTAATTAATCATAAAAATGGAATTCCTTATTTAAGCTTTTGGCCCGGCGTGAAAGAGCTTTGGAAAATTTGGAAATACGCTCGTCTAAAGGCCTCCTAAAAATTTACTTTTCGGATTCTAAACGGATAATATAGAACAAGTAAAAAGATCGGATAGCCAAGGCTAGTACCATTGGGATAAAAGCAAAATGAAGTTCTTGAGTCATCATTTCTCTAAAAATGATAAGTAGTATTAAAACTACGCCATATATTAAAAAGTAATATCTCAGATAATTTGACCATTTAGATTTGTAAAGGGCAAAGAGTGCTACAAGGTTGAGTGGCATACACCAAATCAAATTGAAATTACCTTTAGATAAATGATCTGTTCCAAACCAGAGAAATAATAGGAAGCATCCTATAAAACCTGTAATTCCAAACAGAATGGCATCCACCATCTTGCTGTTCACATTATACTTTAGAGATCTATGAATGACTATGCCTGTCAAGAAAAAAACTAAAACAAAAAGATGAATGGGCTTAAACAAACTTGATGCATCTGGCATAGGAGTAGCTGTATTCAATATTTTAGTTTCTTTGACCAACGATCGGGCAGAATCCCCTTCTAATATTTTTGCCTTGTCAAATGCTTCCTGTAAATACTCAGGCATATAAGTATAGGCTCTTCCATCTGCATGTGCATCAATTTGACTTCCTAAGCATAGGTCAATACCTAAATCTCCCCATGGTTGTTGGTTTAAATATTTGTCCATAAGACCTCTGTAAGAAAGAGAGTCCTCAGCATAGCTGAAATCATAAGCTAATTTCCCAGGTAAAACTTCTTCTAATACATCCCGAATTTTAGTAGAACAATTGTTGAAACAATAATTGTAATAATAAGATGCGTTTTCTGGTTTTGCATTATTCGCTAATAGCTCAAACATTTGTTGTTTTTGCTCTTGAGTAAGGTCGAAATACTGCTCGGTAATGGTACGGTTATCGCCCATATAGATTTTCATAGTTCTGGGATACGAACGAATACCTAATTTATAATACAGTTTACCTTTGGTGAAATTGAGATAGAAATTGGGCTGGTTAAAATTAAAAATACCGTAGTTGAAAACGCCATCAATTCGATTAGCCTCATCTTTGACTCTAAGGGCACTGTGCCCAAATGCAGCGTATAATTCGGATTGACCTGGACTCATGGTCAAGAGCGTGATTTCTGCACTATCGCTCAATATTGGCATCTGAGCCTTGCCACTTTGATTAACAAATAAAAAGGAAAATGTCAGTATGAAGAATAGGAAATGAATGGACCGCATGAAGGTGCTTTATAATTTTTGAGAAAATTACCTTGTCCATTCTTTGAATCAAAATTTAGATCAACTAAAATGCAACTCATGACGGCTTGTTAGCATGCACATTTACGATTATTTCAATCTTTTTTCCAAACTGACCCCTTCAAAATTTTTCAATAGTTTGAAGGTATGGATTAGTTATTTAGCCAGTAAAAATACAAACCGTTTTATCAATCCAGGTCTTCCCATTAGTTTGGCTTTTGAACCTACCACCTCATGCAACCTTAGGTGTCCTGAATGTCCTAGTGGTCTGAGATCCTTTACCCGTCCAACTGGGATGTTGGATAAAGATTTCTTTGAAGAAAAAATATTAGAAATGAAAAGTCATTTATGGTATTTGACGTTCTATTTTCAAGGGGAACCCTATTTACACGCTGATTTTTTGGCCATGGTCAGCATTGCGAATGAAAATAGAATCTATACCACTACCAGTACGAATGCGCATTATTTGAATCAGGAAAAGGCTAAGGCGACTGTCAATTCTGGACTGGATCGATTGATCATTTCAATAGACGGTACAACACAAGAAACCTATGAACAATATCGTGTAGGAGGAGAATTGGAGAAAGTATTAGAAGGAACAAAAAACGTTGTGGACTGGAAGAAAAAATTGAAAAGTAAAACGCCTCATCTCATTTTTCAATTTCTAGTAGTCCAACCTAATGAACACCAAATTGTAGAAGCTGAGAAATTAGCTAAAGAAATCGGTGTAGATGAAATTCAGTTCAAAACAGCCCAGATTTATGATTATGAAAATGGGTCACCCTTAATCCCAGATAATGATAAATACGCTCGATATCAAAAGAATGATCTCGGCAAATATTCTTTGAAGAACAAATTAGAAAATCAATGCTGGAAGATGTGGCACAGTTGCGTGATTACCTGGGATGGAAAAGTGGTGCCTTGTTGCTTTGACAAAGATGCGAAGCACCCAATGGGTGATTTGAATGATCTATCAATGAAAGAAATCTGGTATGGAAAGAAGTATAAAGATTTCCGAAAGTCTGTTCTTACTTCTAGATCAGCAATTGATATTTGTCAAAATTGTTCTGAAGGGCTCAATGTTTCTCTAACCGATGGCTAGTAAGAATTTATATTTCATAGCAATCATACCTCCGTCGCCCTTAAAAGAGGAGATAATGGCATTAAAGGAGCAGCTTGCAGAAAAGTACAATTGCAAATCCGCCTTAAAGTCGCCTCCTCACATCACACTTCATATGCCGTTTCAGTGGAGATCAGACAGAGAAGATCTTTTGATAGAGAAGTTACGAGAATTTGACTTCTCTGGTTTTTCTATTGACATTTTGCTCAAAGGATTTGGTTTTTTTGATCCAGGAGTGGTATTTGTGGATGTAGTTGAAAACGAAAACTTGACGAAATTACAAAGTGAATTGATAGGTTACATTAGAAAATCATTCAACTTGTTTAATGCTAATTACAAAGACAAGCCGTTTCATCCACATGTGACAATTGGGTTTCGAGACATTAAGAAGTCTCTTTTTCCTGAAATTAAAGCAGAATATATGCTAAGAGAATTTGAAGGCAAATTCCAAACATCTGGATTTCATTTGCTCAAGCACAATGGGAAGACATGGGATGAATTCGTATTGATTGATTAGGCGGAGATTTATTCCCATGAAATTTTTCCCCAGGAATTGTTAGTGTCTAATTTGATGCTTTTAAGTTCGTCATCCTTTGTGATGTGTACTAGGTTTATCTGATCCATAAACAGCTCCATTAGGACTGAGTTTTTAATTGAAATCGTCTTGAATTTTTTAATTCTATCTACTTGAAGAAAGACCATCATGACATCATCCTTAGATCTAGCTCCTAGAAATTTCGGTACTTGCCTTTTTTCATCCACTTCTACTTCAAAATTGGTTAGTACAAAAGACGCAATCAAAGAATCAAGTTTTTCTGGGTCTTTAGGATTTGTTACATCAACACTTCTTTCTCCAGACCATAGTATTAACCCTTCTTCTAAATCATCCAAAAATATTTTTTGACTTATATCTAGGGTCTTTGTTTCTGTATTGTGCTTGATTTCAGAAATAGATATATGAAATGCATGCATCATACCGTTCATATAACTTAATAGCACTATGATAGAATAGATAAACATAAATGTCGTTTAAAAAATTATGTTTGCAGCCTCTTAACTTTGGACAAATGTAATGAAAGTTAGAAGAGAGAGGATTTGAGCCAAAGCGCTATTAGGAATGTCAACATTTGAACTGTATTTCGGACTGGGGTGTAACCATATATTGGATTTAGCTGCTGTCGATCATATTCTTTTCTTGATTGCATTGTGTGCAGTTTACGAAATCGCTCAATGGAAGAAAGTTTTAATACTAATCACAGCTTTTACCATAGGACATTCTTTGACTTTGGCACTGTCATCCTTGAATTTATTCAAGATTAATTCATCGTTGGTTGAATCTCTTATTCCAGTGACGATATTCATCACTGCATTTGGAAATATTTTAAATGAAAAAAGAGTTCATTTAGCCCATAACGTGAATCTAAATTATTTATTTGCCTTGTTTTTTGGGTTAATACACGGCATGGGTTTTTCCAATTATCTCATGGCATTGCTCGGTACAGAAACCTCAATATTGATGCCATTATTTGCATTCAACATTGGTATAGAATTAGGACAATTAATCATTGTTCTTCTATTTTTTGTTATTGTTTATTTGGCCAGAGATATTTTAAAAATAGAAAAGAATATATGGATTAAAGGAGTCTCATTGATTGTGGCTTTGACTTCTATATACTTATTCATTAATACAGTTATTTAAGAAGAATTTAGCATGAAAAAAATAGTAGTAATCGTTATGCTGGCACCTCTATTTGCATTGGCGCAAGGTAAATGGGACAGCAAATTTGAGCAGTTGGGTACAAGTCTTCCTACACCAAATACTTATCGTACCGCTTCAGGTGCACCTGGATCAGAGTATTGGCAGCAAAAAGCGGATTATGTAATAGAGGTTGAGTTAGATGATAAGAATCAAACAGTAAAAGGTTTAGAAACGATTACGTATTTCAACAATTCTCCCGATGTACTTACTTATATATGGCTTCAATTGGATCAAAATAAAAGAGCTAAAGACTCGGATACTCCTTTGGCAAAAGGTGAGGCAATGAAATCTAGTATTAACGGGAAAGACCTTCAAACGCTAACTGGTGATACAGATTTTAATGGAGGATTCAATATTGAATCCGTCAATGACAATGCAAATAAACCTCTGGATTATTGGATCAATAAAACCATGATGAGAGTGGTGCTTCCCACTGCATTAAAGAGTGGAGAAATGTTCTCTTTCAAAGTGAAGTGGAATTATGAGGTTCAAGACAGAATGCAACATGGAGGCAGGTCCGGATATGAGTATTTTCCTAAGGATGATAATTACTTGTATACGATTGCCCAGTGGTTTCCAAGAATGGCTGTTTATGATAATGTAGAAGGTTGGCAAAACAAACAATTTCTAGGGAATGGTGAGTTTGCATTAGAATTTGGCGATTACAAAGTTGACATTACAGTTCCTGCTGATTTCGTTGTAGCCTCTACAGGAGAACTTAAGAATCCAGAAAAGGTTTTGACGAATAGCCAAATCAAAAGATTTGAAGAGGCAAAAAAATCATTTGATAAACCTGTTTTTGTAATTACAGCAGAGGAGGCATTGGCTAATGAAAAGTCAAGGTTAAGCGGCAAAAAGACTTGGACTTTTCATGCCGAGAACGTAAGAGATTTTGCCTTTGCGGCTTCTAGAAAATTTATCTGGGATGCACAGGCGGTAGAGATTAACGGTAAGAAGCCATTGGCTATGTCTTTCTATTCTAAAGAAGGGAATCCTCTTTGGGAAAAAGAGTCAACAAAAGCTATAATTAATACCTTGAAGACATATTCTAAATACACCATAGATTATCCCTACCCCGTGGCGATCTCAGTGCATGCAGCTTCTATCGGTATGGAATACCCAATGATATGTTTCAATTGGGGGAGACCAGATGAAAAAGGAAATTACACAAAGTCAGTTCGGGATAAAATGATCCGAGTTGTGATTCATGAAGTGGGTCATAATTTCTTTCCAATGATTATTAATTCTGACGAAAGACAATGGACCTGGATGGATGAAGGTTTGAATTCATTTGTCGAGACGGTCACCGAAAAGGAACATTATCCGGATGTTACTAGAAGAAGAGGTGACCCTAGGACGATTGTTGATTATATGAAGGGCGATAAGTTGATGATTAGACCCATCATGACTAATTCTGAGCAACTGTTACAATTTGGAAATAACGCCTATGGAAAACCAGCAGCAGCTTTGACAATATTGCGCGAGACGATCATGGGAGAAGAAATGTTTGACTATGCGTTTAAAACTTATTCAGAAAGGTGGGCCTTTAAACACCCAACACCAGCAGATTTTTTCAGATCGATGGAAGATGCCTCCGCCATGGATTTAGATTGGTTTTGGAAAGGTTGGTTTTACTCCACGGATAATGTTGATATTTCATTGGATAAAGTGAAGTGGTTTAAGATTGAAGTGCCAGAAGCGATGGTAGAAAATAAACCCAAAAAAGGAAAGAAGGGTAAAAAAGTTTCTAGTGGTGAAATCTCAGAAACCAATGAATTCCAAATGCCAGAGGAGCCAAATGCTGTCACTTTTTTAGAAACGGATAAAGTGTTTTATAAAGAATTCATGAATACTTTAGATGACGCGCAAATTATGTCCAATAATGAGAAAAAGAATTTTTATGAATTGACGTTTTCTAATAAAGGGGGACTTGTTTCTCCATTAATTATTCAATGGACTTATGAAGACGGTACACAAGAAGTAGAAACAATCCCAGTCGAAATCTGGAGAAAGAATGAAAATAGAGTGGTTAAGGTATTTGCCAAGGACTTGAAAGTGACGAATATTGTCATTGACCCGAACGAAGAAACAGCGGATGTCAACACCCAAGACAATTTCTTCCCTCGTATGAAAGAGTTATCAGAGTTTGATGGTTTCCAATCATTGAAATAGACATTAAAAAAGCAACTTTAACGAAAGCCGTTCCGATTTTTTGTCGGGCGGTTTTTTTTATATTTGGTCAAGAACTAGAAGTTTAGACCATACAAGCATCAAGAACAGTAGATGAATACATTCTAAAAAACCAGAAATGGCAAGAAGAATTAGTTCATTTACGGAAACTGCTTTTGACATTGGATTTTCAAGAAACTGTAAAGTGGGGGTCGCCAGTTTACACCATCAATGGTAAGAATGTGGTAGGAATGAGTGCTTTTAAGTCCTATTTTGGATTATGGTTTTTTCAGGGAGTTTTTCTAAAAGATGATGAAAAAAAATTGGTCAATGCCAATGAAAAGGAGACCAAAGGAATGAGACAATGGAAATTCTTGACTTTTGATGAGTTGGATGATGCTTTAATACTAAAATATTTAAGGGAAGCAATATCAAATCAGAAAAAAGGTAAAGTGATCAAGCAAGGAAAAAAGGTATTGATCATACCAACTGAATTACAAGAAGCATTTTTAGCAGATCCCGTAATGAAGAAGCACTTCAATAACTTTACAAAATACAAACAGCAGGAATTCTGCGATCATATCGTCTCGGCTAAAAAAATGGATACTAAAATCAGCCGAATTGAACGAATCAAACCACTCATTTTGGATGGAATTGGATTAAATGATAAGTATCGAAAATGAAATTTTTCTGTCAAAGAATTTCTCTTTCCTTTCTTGGCCGATTTAGATAGTTTTTAATTAGAATAAAAATTGCAACAAAGAGCATATTACTCCCCACGCTGCTCAGAGCAAAACTGAAGTATCTCACATCTTCTAAATGATTGGTAACCATAAAAGCCACAAAACCATAAAACAAAATCAACCCAGAGAGAGCTTCAACTAAGGGGTTTTTTCTTCGTGAAAACTTATTAACTAAAAAGAGTGTAGTGAATGGAATAATACAAAACCAAAAAAGGGAAAGAACAATGTAATGGCCACCATCAACGTAAATGATCAAAGTATAATAAAATGCCATACAAAGCACCAAACCCATTACAATGGAAAGAGTTCCAAGAATTATTTCTTTTAGGTCTTTTCGAATGGCTCTAATAGCAAATGTCCACATAGTTGATATAATTATAAATGGTAAAAGTATCGAAAAGTTCAGAGACCAAACATAACAGATTAAAAGAACTGAACGCAGATAACTTTATTTTATAAATTTTTACATAAGAACCTCAATGTAATGATATTTTGATTCGCTGATCATATATTTAGGTTCCAAAAGGAATTAAGATCCAATTGTGTTATATCATGTTCAGATGCCTAATTTTATTTTTGATATTGAAAGGTCTATTCTTTGCTGAGAGCAAGGCACAATTAATTGAGATTGATTCACTTCATAGAGAACTAAATAAATCTAAGTTAGAAGGCTTTAATTATACCAAAATACTAAATCAAATATCAAAGGTGTTAACAGAGTCAAACCCCGATTCTGCTTTGATAATTTCGAGACAGGTGCAAAAACTAATTGTAGAAAAAGGCTATTCAAAATTGAAAGGACAATTCTACATCGTTCGAGCAACATCATTTAGTTATCTGGCTCAATATGACAGTTCTCTTTTTTATTCTTTTAAAGCCCTAGAGCAAGCAGGTATTGATCAAGATACAATTACGCTCATTGATGCATACAACAATCTAGGGATTGATTTTTTGTATCAAGAGGAAGATTCGATGGCTTTGACCTATTTCAAAAAAGTTGAAAAGTTGTCCAAAAAAATTGAAGACTCTCTAAGGTGGGCACATGCTCTGAATAACATTGGAATGATTCATGGTTATGCTGAAAAAACAGATCAGGAATTGGAATATTATCAAAAAGCAGGAGCACTCTTTAATCTTATAGGGGAAAAAGAAGGGTATGGTAATGTGCTTTTAAACACTGGTACCGCGCATACTGCTTTGGGCAATCATAATCAAGCCGAATATTTTTATAAACAAGCGCTAAAATTGTTTGAAGGAATTGAATATCAATCAGCTATCGCACAAGCACATATTAATTTGGCTGAAAATTATTTCGATCAAAGTAAATTAACTCAGGCACTTGATGAGGCTTTTTTGACTTTGAATATTGTCGACAAATATAATTTCGATCAGGACAAAATCTATGTTTATGAATTGTTGAACAAAATTTATCAAAAGAAGCAAAATTATAAATTGGCTCTTAAATTTCAGGCTAAGGCATCTGATTTAAAGGAACAAATATTTAATGCAGAAAAATCATTGCAAATCAATGAATTAAACACCAAGTATGAATTAGAAGTAAAAGAAGCGGAAATTGAAAGGTTAACTTTAGAAAACCAGCTGAATGAGGTCCAGATTGCAGAGACTCGATGGCAAATGGCATTTATTCTGGTAGGTGTGATTGTACTTGTTTCAATAGCTTTTTTTCTTGTTTGGCTAAAAGGAAAAAAGACCCAAGCTGAGAAGTTGGAACAATCGCTTCGCTTTGAAGCATTGCAAAAAAGATTTATGGAATTATTGAACGGTCCTGTAAACATTGATCTAGATATTGAGTTAAAGGAATTTAATGCAAAGCTCTACAATGCCTTGACTGAAAGAGAATTTGATGTTTTGAAAAATAGCATGCAAGGCAAAACGAACCAAGAAATAGCCGATGCACTGTTCGTTTCACTCAGTACGATCAAATTTCATATGGGTAATATTTACAATAAATTAGGGGTAAGCAACAAAAAAGAAGCACTTGAGTATGTGGTCAAATCTTCCTAAAATAACCCTTTCGGTTTTTACGATTTTAATGCTACTTGACTCAAATTACGGCAATTGTACGGCCATTGAAGACATTAATGATTTGATTCGAAAAGAAGCGTATCAGGAAGTCATCGATTATACGGACTCACTTATGGCTTTAAACCCAAGCAATTCTTTAAGCCCAGAGATTATTGCGCTGAGAGCGGATGCTTTTTATTATTTGCAGGATATAGAAAATTCTCTTGACACCTATTTAGCAGTGCTCCATGCCGTAGCGTCAAAAGAAATCGATTACTACAGCCTCGTTCAAGAAGTACATAGTTACATTGGGTTTTGCTACAGAGAGCTTGGATTATTCGATAAAGCTTTGCCTCATTATTTGAAGTCTTTAGAGATGGCAGATCAAATGAAAGACTCTGTCGAATATGCCATTCAGGCGTATAATTTGGGCACTGTATTTTTTAAACTCGGAGAACTGAGCAAGGCTACGGATATGTTGAACAAAGCGTATCAGATTGACTTAGCTCGAAAGGACACCTCAGCATTGGGTTTTGACTTGTCATTGATGACCGATCTAAAGGTTAGGAGTGGTGATTTGAAACAAGCTTTAATTTATAGCAAGGAATCTCTCCAGTGGCTGAGAAAAGAAGGTTCAAATGCTAATTCATTGGCGATGAGGTTGAAAAAAATAGGAGCCGTTTTTCACAAAAAAGGAATGCTGGACAGTGCTTCGTATTATTTTTCCCAAGCCGAACAAGAGCTGATACGAGTCAAGGACAGTATCAGATTGGCAACGCTTTGGATCAATCAAGCTCAGGTAGAAATCGACAAGAAGAACTATTCGAAAGGAGTGAGTCTGGCTTTGGAGGCAAAGTTTTGGCATATTCAAAGTGGTTACAGTAGTCAAGTTTCTGCTGCCAATTTGGTGGTCACCCGAGCGTTGATTGCCAGTGGTCAGTTTGAAGAAGCTGAAAAGGTGCTCAACGAAAACCTGAGAGTTACCAGCGAGTTGACTTTGCTTGATGATATGCGTGAGACTTATTTCTTACAAAGTGAATTGTATGATGAGCTAGGCCACTATAGACTGAGTAAAAATGCTTTGGTGAAATTTCAGCAACTCAATGATTCCATTTTGTCCATAGAAGAAAAGGAAAGAATCAAGCATCTGGAATTGACTTTCAAGTTTGATAAGATAGAGCACGAAAACGAGGTATTACGTTTGAAAGATGCTGTGTCAAAAGCACAAATTGAAAAAGATCGAGTGCAAATCATGTGGTTGATCATTAGTTTGATCATTACCTTGATAGGGTCTATTGTGGTGATTCGCCTGATGTACATTAGGTTTAAACTGAAAAGAAAACTGTTGATGTCAGAAGTCAATGAATTGCGGGCACAGATTAAAATACTCTTAGAAGGTGATACTTCGGACTTGGGTTTAGACTCTTCATCACTCAATAGCAAATTGAATGAACCACTATCAGATCGGGAGTTTGAAATTCTACAATTGGCTATAAGTGATCTCAACAATTCGCAAATTGCAGAGAAGATTTTTGTATCTGTAAACACAGTTAAATTTCATCTCAAAAATGTTTACCACAAACTTGGAGTTTCCAATAGAAAGCAAGCATTGGAATACGTGATAAAAACCAAATAGCCTTTTTTAACCGAATTAAAGTGGTTCATTTTAAAAACTACCCAGTTGGGTAGGGCAAGAACTGTACCCAAGGTCTAGGAAAACACCCATTTAGAATCTCGAATTTCACGGTATTGAAACTTAAAAAACTATACCATGAAAACCAATTCTACTATTAAAAAACCAGCATTTGAAAAATTTAGAAAGAAGCTGTCTTATATAGATAAGACGCTTGTAGAAGTATTGATATTTATTATTTGCATGGCGTTTGCCGTAGTGGCCAGTGCCCAAAATGTGTCCTTTAATGATGCCAATTTTAAAACAGCCCTTTTGGCAAACGCCTCGATCAATACCGTTGATGATGGGGAAATATCTGAAGCTGAAGCCTCGGCTTATACAGGAACCATCAGTATAGGAGGGTTGTCGATTTCAGATATGACAGGGATTGAGGCCTTTACGTCAGCTACTTCTCTCATAGCAAATTCGAACCCATTTACGACTTTGGATGTGTCCAGTAATACGGCATTGACCGTCCTTAATTTGGACAATTGTAGTTCTATGAATTCTCTGACTTTAGGTACAAACTCCAATTTACAGACTTTGGTATTGCATAGTTGTCCAAATTTGTCTAGTCCAAATTTGAACGGAGTTACAAACCTCATTATTTTTTCAGCCGCTTGGAGTAATTTCACTTCTCTTGATCTAAATGGCCTGACTTCACTTGAAGGAATATTTATGTCGAATGGCGAACTGACAGCCTTGGACCTTTCTACAAATACTTCTTTAATTAATCTTGATATTCCTGGAAACGATATTACCGCATTGGACGTAAGTTCCAATTCGGCTTTAACTAGCATATCTGCAAATAATAATCAACTTGAATCTTTAAATATTGCCAATGGTAACAATGCTTCAATGACCGTGAGTGCTACAGGCAATGGTTCATTACAGTGTGTTACAGTCGACGATATTGCTTATGCTGTCGCGAATTATACTTCTTCACTGGATGCAGGCATAGTTTTTAGTAGAAATTGTGCTGATCCTGAAATCACTATTCCTGATGCCAACTTCAAAGCGGCTCTGACAAACGATGATTTAATTGACACTAATTTTGATGATGAAATTCAAGTGAGTGAGGCGCAAGCAACCACTGCTTTAGACCTAAGCGGACTTTCTATAAGTGATTTGACGGGTATCGAAGAGTTCATTGGATTGGTGACACTTGATTGTAGCACCAACAGCCTTTCAACACTTAATCTAGCGGTTAACATCAATCTGGAAGAAATTGATTGTAGTGACAATAACCTAATAAACTTAAATATTAGAAATTCACAAAATGATGAACTTACGGTTTTCAACACGTTAGGAAACACGGGGCTTACCTGTATTGCCGCTTCTGACCCAAACCTGATTGAAACCAATTTTCCGTCTACAATCAATGTAGAAGCAACGGTTCAAGACTACTGTTCGAATAACGATATCATGGATTTCGCCGATGCTGAATTGAAATCTTACTTACTAGGAAACGGATCAATCAATACAATAGACGATGGCGAAATAACATATGGAGAGGCACTTGCAATTACAGGCACTTTAGAGATCGGGTACACAAGTCAGGACCGTGCGATTACAGATTTGACTGGATTGGAATTCTTTTCAAACATCACCGGATTGGAAATTAACCGTACAGACGTCACTTCTATAGACTTAAGTCCATTTCCTGGAATCACCTATTTTCAGAGTTATGAAAACGGCATTACATCGCTGGATTTATCTGACACAGATTTAATTACCAACCTGAAATTAAGAGGGGAATTAGTCCCCACTTTGGATTTGAGTAACCTATCTGATCTAGAGTATTTGTCAATAAATAATGCTGGCCCTGCATCACTGGATCTTACTTCTAATACATCCTTGATTGAAAGTGTAACGACCTATTCACAATTGACATCCCTAAACCTTCCATCTACCTCTACTCTTACCTATGTCAATGTTGAAAGTAGCGCACTTACAAGTATTGATGTTTCGGCATTGTCTAATCTAGAAGATTTGAGTATTTACGAGTCGTCGATGGAATCAATCGATGTTTCGAACAATCCAAATCTTACGTATTTGGGCATTTACGAGACACCCATCACAACCGTAGACTTATCATCGAATCTACTGATTGAAGAACTAGATGCCTATGGAAGCCAATTGTCCTCCATCACTTTTGGTGCGAATGATCAACTTTCGTCTCTTGAGCTCTCAGAATGTCAATTGGTTTACCTTGACCTCACAGGTCTGACTGCTTTGGGAGATGTATATCTGGAAGGTAATCCATTCTTCTGTGTCACGGTAGATGATGTGGCTACTGCAGAGGCAGATTATGAGTATGATGAAGGGACGCCGTTTTCTTTGGACTGTGATATTGTCGAGTTTGCCGACGAAAATTTCGAATCGGTCGTTGTGGCTGACGGTAGCATTAATACCAATGGAGATGATTTTATTCAGACGAGTGAAGCAGAGGCTTACTCTGGGGTATTAACCCTTTCAGGGAGTAGTATTTCTGATTTGGATGGTGTTGAGGCTTTTACCAATATTACTACTCTGTACGCAAATAACAACAGTCTGATAAATGTTGATTTGAGTTCAAATCTGCAACTCACACATGTGAGACTGCAAAATAATCCATTAGAGTCAGTTGATGTAACTCAAAATGTGCTCATTGATCACTTAGAGACTGGTGGCAGTAATTTAACTTCTTTAGACGTTTCTTCACTCACGAATCTTGAGGTATTGAAAACAGGGTACTGTTCCATTACTCATCTGGATTTAAGTAATAATTTGAGCCTGACAACCTTGGATTTATTGAGTACGGATATCTATCAACTTGATCTGAGTCAACATGTAGATTTGGCATATCTCTATATTTCAGGTGATAATTGGGCCAGCCTAAATGTAGCCAATGGTACCAATGACCAAATCACAACTTTTGATGTGAGCGACACCCCTGCTTTGACTTGTCTGCAGGTAGATGATGTGGCTTATTCTGATGCCAATTGGACCGATATTGATGAGGGAACCAGCTTTAGTACTGATTGCGAAATCTTCATTCCTGATGCCAATTTTAAAGCAGCACTAGTTGGTCATGACCCTGTGATTGATCTAAATGATGATGGAAAAATACAATTTAGTGAGGCAGAATCTTTTACTGGTTCTATGGTTGCAGCGGATCTAGGAATAAATGACGCAACCGGGGTTGAGTTTTTTAAAAATATAACTACGCTGATTTTGCAAGACAATAACCTTACGAGTATCGATTTGACCAGAAATACTTCATTGGTCAGTTTATACTTGAGGGATAATGCTATTTCGGAAATTGATGTTTCGAAAAATGTAGCTCTTGAGTTGTTTAATATCAGAAATAATGGACTGAACGCCCTTGATCTTTCAAAAAATATAGCACTTAAGAGGACAGAATTTGAAGTTAATAATTTGAACGAATTGGATGTTACTAATAACCCTGATTTGCTTGAGTTATACCTTCAAAGCAATAATTTGGAAGAAATAGACTTAAGCAATAACCCTGCACTGACGAGCCTTAGAATTCATCACAATGATCTGACGGAAATTGATTTATCAAATAATCCTGGTCTAAGGACATTGCTAGTTTCAGGTAATGATATTGAAACGATCGATCTCAGCAACAATCCTTTATTGAGTTCATTTTGGGCAACAAATTGTCTTTTTGAATCGGTAGATTTTAGTGATAATCCAGGGTTAAATTCAGTGTGGATGTCTAATAGTTCTACATTGGTCTCCGTGGATATCTCTGATAATCCAAACGTTACTTTTTTACGTTTGGACAATTGCTCCGAACTAGCTTCATTAGATGTTAGGAATGGGAATAATGAGGTTTTGACTTCTTTTGATACAAGAAGTACGCCGAAACTTACATGTATATCCGTTGATAATCCATCCATTTCTAGCACGAACTGGACCGCTGTAGATGAAGCCAATGAATTTAGTGTTGGCTGTGATCCTGACGAAATAATCAATATTCCAGATGCTAATTTTAAGGCGATCCTAGTGGCAAATGGAAGTATTGACACGACGGATGATGATGAAATTACAATTGGAGAGGCAGTAGCCTATGTGGGATCAATAGAAGCAACATCCTCTTCTTTATCTGACCTGACTGGCATAGAGTATTTCACTAGTTTGACAGGACTGAATGTAGCACTGAATGATATCGCCGAACTGGATGTATCTAATAATGTAGCATTGACTTCTTTAAGACTTGGAGGAAATGATTTGTCAAGTCTTGACCTGTCCAGCAATGTTGAACTTTTTCAACTGATTATTACGGATAATCCGATTACTTCTATAGACCTGTCCAACAATACGAAACTGGCTTACTTCACGGCCGGCAATACAGGGCTCACGTCGATTGATTTAAGTAACAATACGGCCATGACCAATCTTTCCGTTTATAATGAATCAGGCCTTACTGTTTTGGATGTGTCTACAATGACTGAGTTGAAAGTCCTCACCGCTTTTAATAATGCACTCACTTCGATAGACCTTTCAAATAATCCTTTACTGGAACAAGTCCTGCTTGAAAACAACCAATTGTCATCCATAGATTTGAGCAATAACCCAGAGCTTTTTAATCTGAATGTTGCGCGAAATGATTTGACAGCCTTGGATGTGACTATCAATGTCGACTTGACAACACTCAATTTCTATCAAAATGATATTGCCGCGATAGACATTTCTAATAATCCATTAATCCAGAATCTGATTATTCAAGACACCGATATTTCGGAAATAGATGTAAGTCTTTTGACGGGATTGCGGGATTTCAGAGCATCAAATACATTGATCACGGAATTAGATTTATCGAATAATCCTGATTTGTATTATTTCATCATGTCTGGTAGCTTATTGGAAACTTTGGATTTGAGAAATGGTACTAATGAGAGCATTACAACCATTGATTTGTCACCTAATGCAAGTTTGACATGCGTCAGTGTAGATAATGCCGCTTACTCAAAGAACAATTGGGCCGATGTAGATGATCCTGAGATCTTCAATCTGTCCTGTGATCCCAATGATATTGTGAATATCCCAGATGCCGCTTTCAAAGCAGTCCTATTGGCCAACGCTTCGATAAATACCACAGATGATGGTGAGATAACTTATGCAGAAGCTGAAGCCTTTACTGACGACCTCATTATTGGTAACGCGTCAATTTCTGACGCAACAGGACTAGAGGCTTTTTCAAACATTACCAAATTGTGGTTTCAGAATACGGACATCACCACCATAGACATATCGAACAATTCAGATTTGGTCTGGGCTTTTTTGAATGGAAATGAGATCTCTTCGATAAATATCGGAACCTTGACGAAGTTAGAAACACTATTTCTAAACCAGAATCAGTTGACAACAGTTGATGTTTCAATGTGCCCTGCACTCAAAGTATTTTATACCGATTATAATACCGGAATTGCTTCAGTAGACATTACTCAGAATTCGATGCTTGAAGGCCTTAGTGCAATTAATTGTGGCATTTCTTCAATTGATTTATCAGGCAATCCAAGCCTTACTTCTTTGAATTTAAGTTTGAATAATATTTCTGATTTGGATATATCCTCTAATACACTATTGGAATATTTGAATGTTAATGATAACAGCATCGAAGTTCTTGATCTTCGGGAGCATACAAACTTGATCCAACTCCGGGCACATAATAATAGCCTTGTTTCATTGCAAATAAATAATGGAAATAATTATGCTGTAGAAGATGAAAGATTTAATGTCACGGGCAATGCTGACCTGACTTGTATAGCTGTAGACAACCCTTCCTTTTCGACTGAAAACTGGACGGATATAGATGAAGGGATGGAGTTTAAACTGGGTTGCGACCCAGATGAAATCATTGATATTCCAGATGCTAATTTCAAAGCTTTTTTGATAGCTGATGGAAGCATCGATACTACGGATGACGATGAAATAACGGTTGGAGAGGCAGCAGCATTTACAGGTACGATCGATGTGAGCAGTCAAATCATCACTGATCTCACAGGAATCAAATATTTCATACAGCTGTCAAGTTTGAATTTCAACGATAACGATGTGAGCTCATTGGATTTGAGCAACAATACAGCTTTGACATCTGTGACTGGTTACAACAACAGCAACCTCTCAGAGTTTGTGATTGGGAGTGCAGCATCGTTAACTACACTAAACCTGACCAATGGAAATTTATCAGAAATTGACCTCAGTGGATTACCTTCCCTCAATACTTTATACATGGCTGGTAATTCTCTAACAGAGCTTGATCTTTCGATAAATACTGGTTTGGCTGTTTTAGGAATTCAAAACAATCAATTAACTGCTTTGGATTTGTCCAACAATACTAACCTGCAATGGTTGTATGCACAAAACAACAGCATCAGCACTATTGATTTAAGCAATAATTCCATGCTATCCATTTTGTACATGGAAGGGAATGGTTTGACAGCGCTTGATATTTCCAGTCTCACATTACTTGAGGATCTCTACGCAGGGGCAAATGAAATTTCATCAATCGACTTGAGCAGTAATACGGCTTTAGTGAACATCGATATTTATGGAAATAATCTTACTTCTATCGATTTTACCAACAACACAGCCTTGGAATTTATGAATCTCAATAGCAATGACCTGACGGCTCTTGATGTTTCTACTTTGGTTAATCTGGATGACCTTACGGCGTGTTGTATGGATATTTCGTCAATTGATTTATCCAATAATCCTGCATTGACAGAAGTGTGGTTGCAAAATAACAACTTGACGGAAATTGACCTTTCGACATGTCCGTTACTCAATAAAGTAGTGATCTATAGTAATGACTTGACATCTGTGAACCTTGCTAATGGTGCTAATGAAAACATATCAGACCTGAGAGTTCAGTTTAATTCGACTTTGGGATGTATCTCAGTAGATGACCCGGCTTACTCTGAAGCACAAAGCACGTGGCAAAAAGATGCATCAACTGGTTACAGTTTAGACTGTAGTAATGTAGAGACAGACATCATTTCATTTAGTTTGGAGGAGCAATCAAGTGCTGCTGTAATTGACGTGAACGATCATACAGTTGACATAGAAGTCGATTTAGGAACTGACCTGACGAATCTGGAACCAACAATTTCCATTTCTGACGGAGCGACTATTAACCCTGTAAATGAATCAGCTCAAGATTTTTCAACGGATGTTGTTTATACGGTTACTTCCGAAAATCCTTCTGTTTTACAGGATTGGACGATTACAGTTGTGGAAGAAAATGCAACCCCGTCAGAATTAGCGTTGAGTAATTATTCTATAGATGAAAATAACGAAGTAGGTGCTGTGGTAGGTACATTGTCCACAATCGATCCTAATGTCGCTGATGTTCATACTTACAGCTTAGTCGCTGGAGGAGGAGATGCCGACAATGCTTCATTCACAATCAGTGGGAATGAGCTACTCGCTGCAGAAACCTTTGATTTTGAAACTAAGACCAGCTATGCCATTAGAATGCAGACAGATGACGGAAGAGGGGGAGTTTATGACAATGATTATGTGATCACGGTGAATGATTTGGACGAATCAACACCCTCAATTGTATCGTTAACTCCATCCGATGATGACTTGGCTGCTGACTTGACTGCAGACCTGGTGGTTACATTTGACGAGGATATAGCTATGGCTGTCAGTGGAACCACACCATATTTCTTCATCAAAACACCTGGCAATCAAATATTTGAGATTGTTACTGTTACCACCGATCATATTTCTGGCAATCAATTGATCATTCCTCATATGGCATTCGCCGAAAATCAGGAATACTATGTTTACATGGCTGAAGGTGTCATTTCTGATTTGAGCAATAATTGGCAAGGCCTAGAGATCGCAAATGACGAAGAAGAATGGAATTTTATCACGGAGGATGTTACTGACCCCGAGATAGTCTCCTTATCTCCGGCCGCAGGATCTGAAGGTGTGTCTGTAGGTGCAGATTTGGTTATAGAATTTAGTGAGGAAATCATCATTGGCACTGGCGACTTCCAGCTTCAGGTATATAACAGTCAGAGTTTGATTACTTCATTTGAGATTACTTCAGAGCATGTTTCAATTGCCGGAGCTACTCTTACGATAGACTTACCAGAGGACATGCCATTTGCCACTCATATGTATGCCAATATTTTTACAGGTGGAGTGACGGATCTAAGCGGAAACGATTTTGTTCGTGGTGAGGAGATTGCCAATAAAGCTTGGGATTGGACAACGGAAAAGGAAGATCAGTCGATAACTTTCACGGCAATTTCCGATATGACCTTTGGTGATGCTGATTTTACACTTGAAGCGATAGCAAGTTCATCACTAGATGTGTCATTTTCAATTGTGAGTGGTCCGATATCCTTGGATGGCAATTTGGTAACCATTACTGGAGCAGGTGAGGCCGTGATAGCGGCCGATCAGATCGGTGATGAAAGTTTCAATGCTGCAACACAAGAAACACAAAGTTTCACTATTGCAAAAGCTGATCAAACGATTACAATCACAGCAATTGAAGATAAGCTGACAACAGATCCGGCATTTATTGTGGAGGCAAGTACGTCCTCAGAATTGGAGTTAACTTATGAAGTTGATGGGCCAGCGACAATCGATGGACAGAATATCACCTTGGATGGTACAGCAGGTACAGTGACAGTCACAGTCAGTCAATCTGGAACGGCAAATTATAATGGGGCTGAAACTACTGCTTCATTCGAAGTGATAGAACCAGTTATTGAACTTCAGGATCAGACGATTACTTTTGATGCTATATCTGACAAGGTATATGGAGATGTCGCTTTTGAAATTAGCGCGATTTCAAGTTCTAGTTTGGATGTGTCATTTTCAATTGTGAGTGGTCCGATATCCTTGGATGGCAATTTGGTAGCCATTACTGGAGCAGGTGAGGCTGTGATAGCGGCCGATCAGATCGGTGATGAAAGTTTCAATGCTGCAACACAGGAAACACAAAGTTTTACTATTGCAAAAGCTGATCAAACGATTACAATTGTTTCGATTGCTGATAAAGTGACAACTGATACTCCATTTGATATAGAAGCGAGTACAACTTCTGACTTGATACTTACCTACGCTATTTCTGGCCCTGCTACAATTGCTGGGAAGACTGTTACGCTTGATGGTACGGAAGGTACGGTGACTGTGACGGTTGGCCAGGATGGAAATGATAATTATAATGCTGCTGAGGCCTTTGTCAGTTTTGAAGTCACCAATGATGACATTACCTCTGCAGAAGATGGGTTGACACAAATCAAATTTTTCCCCAACCCTGCTACTGATTGGCTTACGATACACGGAAATATATCTAATGAATTAGAGATCCAAATTTTTGACTTGAGAGGCAATCGAGTATTGTCTAAAACAATGACGAATGAAGAAAGAATATCTATCGAGTCATTGAACGTAGGAATGTATTTTATGAAAATAAAAGATGACCAGCGAACCACAACGACAAAGCTGTTAATAAGAAGATAATAATGGTATTAAGTTTCAAACTTATCTTCTGGGAGTGGCGAGAGTCACTCCTTTTTTTGTCTCATATAAAATGGCATCACTAGTAATCCGCAAATTCAAGGAATTTAAATACACATAAAAGTTGTGGATGCACAAACTAGGACGATGAGCAATATAACGAGGAAATGTTTCATAATATCTTACAATAGTTAACAGTAAGACAAACAAAAGCTGTGCCACCCTCAATTCTCTTTTCTTAAAATCTCAAGTGGAGATTTACGAAGAATTGGTCTAATGCTACTGATGCCCAGTAAGATAGTAGTTAAAATGATAGTCAAAATGATACCCAAAGAATATTGGAGGTCAAATATAAAGTCGGCTTCTAACATATATTTGGATAGTAAAAAACTGAAAATATTAGCTAGGATTACTCCTGATAATGCCGCAATTCCGCCTAAAATCGCGTATTCTATGATATTTATAACGAGTACCTGCTTTGATTTAGCCCCGAGTGTTCGCAATAGAACACTTTCTTTAACTCGTTGTCCCTTACTGATCACTATGGAGCCAGCTAATACAATGATACCTGTAATTACACTTAGCAACGCCATAAAATTGATAACAAAGGATATTTGATTTAATACATCCTCCAAGGTTTTTAAGATTAGTTCTAAATCTATGATGGATACATTAGGAAACAATCTGACAACTGCTTGCTGATAACGTGCAGAAACAGCAGATTCATCAACTTTCGTTACAAGAATGTGAAATTGAGGGGCATCTTCAAGTACTCCTTTTGGAAACAATACTATAAAATTAGTTTGTACTCTTCTCCAATCAATTTTTCGATATCCTCCTATATATGTTTTGAGAAGTGCACCTTGAACATTCCAGAGGACTTCATCACCTATGTTCCAATTGACGGATTCAGCAAAACCTTTCGAGACCGTAATCATAATACTGTCTCCTGCTAGGTAGTTCCTTTGAATCTTACCTTCTTCGAGCGTTTCTGAAGCAATCAAAGAGTCTCGAAAAGTGATTCTGTATTCACGATTATAAGTCCATTCTTTATATCCCAAAGTAGAATCTTCCTTCGCTTTTTTCTTCGTGATCCCATTGATTTCTTTGAGGCGCATGGTTACAACCGGAACGTCCTGAATGACAGGTAAATCATAGTCAAGCGTCATAGCTGTCAATTCCTCTTTTTGGTGCGATTGAATGTCAAATAAAACCATATTTGGTCTATCTCCTGCATCCGCAATTTTTATTTGATTAACAAGAATCAACCTTAAGAAAAAAATGGTTGCCAATAGCGTTGAGCACAAGCCAACTGTCAAAATTAAAATCGATGTTTGGTTGTTCGGCCGGTACAAATTGGAGACCCCTTGTTTAAAAAGGAAATTTTTGCCTTTCCTACTCACGGTTTTAGCAATAAACATGAGCCCCTTAGCTATTAGCAGAAGTAAAAGAAATGCAATGGCAAGACCCCCACAAAAGAAAAGTGCCTGCATCCAATCATTCACTTGAAAAAATGCAAACCCATAGAGGAGACCTACCATGAAAGTATAAATCACATATTGTACAGGTGCAATTTTCCATTTTTTATTTGTTTCGAATGCCTCTCTAATCGAATGAAGAGGGCTTACTTTGCTTAAAGATATCAATGGTACGAGAGCAAAAAGTAGGGTTACCAAAAGTCCTAGTATCAATCCATAAAATGGTATATGCCAATAAATTATGGGTGTTATCGAAAATGGAAGGGCATCTTTAAGAATAAGAGGTAAATAGTACTGAAGTAAGATTCCTAAAGAGCTCCCAATGACTGCTCCAACAAATCCCATAAACATCACCTGAATAATGTAAATGATAAATGCATGTTTGCCCTTTAATCCCATGCACCTTAGAATAGCCACAGAATTTTTCTTGCCCTTTAAATAGATAAAAACTGCACTAGAGACACCAATGGACCCCAACAAAAGAGCAATAAAAGCAGCAAGATTTAAAAAGATCGCTAAATTCTCAAATGCCTTGCTTGTGTCATTTTTTTTCTTTTCAACGGTTTGATACCTTAATTCCAATTCTGTGAACCTTTCTTCTGTTTTAGTTAAAAAGTCTGATAAATATGCCTGATCAGGAATTTCAAAGTATTGAGAATAAGTCACTCTACTACCTTTTTGCACCAATCCAGTTTCATATATATACCGACCTGGGATATAGACTGCTGGTGACACAGTCATGGTTATGCCGCTTTGTCCTGGCACGCCCCTCAACTTTCCTTTTATTTCAAATGTCAGATTACCAACCTTTATCTCATCTCCAATTTCTACATCAAATTGAAGCATAAGTCGTTCATCAACTAAGGCAAATTGACCATTTTGCAAATCACCCGCAGCCCATGCAGGTTCTGTTTCAATCGCTCCATAATAAGGATATAGTCCTGACAAAGCTCGGACTTGAACAAGTCGGGTGCCATAAGTTCTAGGGAAGTATATCATTGAGGCAAAGCGAATTTGCCAAGACCGTTCTGTACTTATTGAATCCAGAAATTGGATCTGTTCGGGTTTCCATGGGTGATTAGTGTAGACTTCTAGATCTGCTCCCAGTAACGATTTTGCTTTAACTTCTATTTCGCTCTCAAGATTAAGTTTGAAAGAATTGATAGCGACAAAAGCTGCGATTCCAATGACAATTGAAGTTGTAAACAGGAATAGTTTGGACCTGCTTCTTCGACTATCACGCCAGGCCATTTTTGTCAACCAGCTTATAGATGGGTTTTTTTGAGGGGTACTAATTTTCTTGTCCAACCTACACCGATGTTTTAGTCAAAATATCATTTGTCAAAATCTTCCCACCCTTCAACCGGATTACATTATCGGTTTTATTTGCTAGTTCAATGTCGTGCGTGACTATGACCAAAGCTGTGTTCATACTTTTATTTAATTCAAAAATGAGTTCTTCGATGATCGCACCTGTTTCATCATCAAGATTACCAGTTGGTTCGTCTGCAAATAAAATATGAGGGTCGTTAGAGAACGCTCTGGCTATTGCAATGCGTTGCTGTTCACCTCCTGACAACTGTGCGGGATAATGATCGCCTCGATCAGCAAGCCCAACTTGCTCTAATAATTCAAGCGCCTTTTTTTGAGGGTTGGGATGTCTCTTGAGCTCCATGGGTACCATAATATTTTCTATCGCAGTTAATGTAGGAATGAGTTGAAAATTTTGAAAAATGAAACCTACCTGTTCATTTCTTAAATCCGCAAGTGCGTCTTCATTCATTCCTGTTAGGTTCAATCCATTGATTTGAACGCTCCCATCATCGATTTTATCGAGACCGGCACATAGCCCAAGAAGAGTTGTCTTTCCACTTCCAGATGGTCCAACAATTGACATGGTTTTACCTTCTTCCAATTCAAAAGAAATGTTTTCTAAGACCTGTAGTTTTTTTCTACCTGATGGGTAACTTTTAGAGAGGCTCTCTACTTGCAAAATGATAGACATACGAAATTGTTTAAAGCTCAATTTACGTATAGTCAGTAATTAAGTTCAACTTTTGAGTACAGAATGAACAATCGTTTTGTAGGAACGGCTGATAGGCAATTTTAGTGAAGCGATAAATATATTTTCTTTGGTATAGGAAGTAAGGAGGTCTCTATTTACGATGTATGAACGATGAATACGTATAAAATTCTTTGGCAATTGACTTTCTAAAGAACTGATTTTTTCCTTAGTAATTACCGTGCTATCTGCAGTATGGATTTTGACATAGTCTGCAAGGCTTTCTATATAGCTTATTTGTTCAATCATAAGTTGAACATTCTTTCTATTTTCTCTAACGGACAAATAGCTGAGTTTTTTTTTGCTCAATTCCGCGGTGATGGATTTTAGCTGCGATTGATCTGCGTAATAAAAAATAACCAATCTTATAAAGGCTAAACAAAACACTATTGCATATAGTACAATCGTCAACACAAAAACATCAGAAGTCACTGGGTTCATATTCTCGTAGCTATATTCAGCTAGAATTATATATGCAGCTGTAAGTACATACATTTCTAAATTGAGAGAAATTATTAATAGATAGAATGTATAAAGGAAGAACTGAAAGTGTTTTTTCGGAAGCAGAAATCGTGGTACTAGGTAATAGTTGAAATAATAGGTAGTTCCTACTATTACAGGCAGAAGCATACTCACGAAATAAAATGATTCAGAAAAGCTACCATATGATCGACCGAAAAGTATTGTGAGTAATACAATTATAATTGACCAAAAAAGAAGATGTCGAATTGAATTCATTATTCTAAATTGATCAATTTAAAGGAATTTTATGGTGTTTATCGATGAATAACAGGTTTAGATAGGGATTCTACATTGACAAGGGTGGTGTCTTCAATTTAGCTTTGGATCATTATTTAACTAAAATTAATTTATCATGATGGATCTGTATTTACAAGGTGGAAGCTTATTTATGGGAATACTTACTCTGCTATTATTAGTAGTGTTCGTTTTTTCTATATTGAATGTAATTCGAATATTAAATAAGGAAAGCTTTTCGGAATTCCACCTGCAAGCCGTGAAATCGGTAGGACTATTTGCTTTGGTGGTAGGAGTTTTAGGCCAACTAATTGGGTTGTATTCGGCATTTGAGATTATTGCTGAAGTTGGTGAAATTTCTCAGCAGAAATTAGCTGCAGGCATTAGAGTATCTTCGATTACAACGCTGTATGGAATGCTGATATTCCTAATATCTTATGCGATTTGGTTTGGACTATCTTATTGGTCCAGAAATAAATAGCAATAAGAATTCAATAAGAATGCTTTAAATTATTTGAAGTATTCTTATTGAAACTGCTGATTCATTTCAACGGATTCTTCCAGGAATTCTACGAGTTGATTCTTCTTATCTACGAGAATTACTTGAGGAGTGATCTCTTCATTCGTGAGTTCATAACCGATGATGATGATTTCTTCTCCTTTGCCTATTAGGTGGGACGCTGCTCCATTCATGCATACTTCACCTGATCCTCTTTCTCCTTCAATGACATAGGTTTCTAAACGTGCTCCAGAAGTATTGCTGACGATCTGTACTTTTTCACCCTTTCTCAATCCTACCAAATCAATTAAATCCTTATCAATAGTTATGCTCCCAACATAATTAAGGTTGGCTTCTGTAACGATCGCTTTATGAATTTTTGATCTTAACATCCATCTCATGGCATACCGTGCTTTTGTTCTTATTAAAACAGTCTACAAAACTAGTTAAACCTAAATGAATGAAAAAAGTTCGATGGATAGTTCTTTCAGCCATTGATTGTTTCTTTATAAATTGAGCCTTTATCATAATTTAGAATGAAAGTAGATTATCGTACGCAGTATTATTTCCCAAAGCATATAGTGACTTTTGGTCACGTGCTCATTTTTATGGGTGCTGTGGTCATGACTTTGGTGCACTGGATAGCTGGGGCAGTTCTTGTAACAATAGGCCTTTTAACGGTATCGTTAAATTTTGGACTTGCTATTGATACAACGAAAAAAGTGTATCATGATTACCTGTTCGTTTTAGGAGTTAATACAGGCAAAAAAAGACCATATGAAAGAATTGAATATTTGTACGTTACGGAATCAAAAAAAACAACAATAATGCAGTCGCGTGGATCGAAATCTGAAATTTCTCATCATGAATTCAATGGATATATTAAGTTTTCAGAGGATGAAAAAGTACACTTATTGAGTTCACGGAAAAAACAAAAAGTGATGCACTTCCTTGAGAAAATGTCTGCTGAATTGGATCTAGATATCAAAGATTTTTCTTGATAACAAGAAAGAAAAAACCTACGCACGAAATCAAACAACGCAAGAATGAAGAGTAATATTTGCCTCTATTTATATGTATCAATACTACTGGTGAGTTGTTCTTCTCCCAAAAAAAGTGAAAAAGCGGATCGGCAGATTGTAGAAACAAAAGAACAAGAACAAACAACTAACTTGAAGACCATACTTTTTTTTGGAAATAGTATTACTGCAGGATATCAGCTCGACCTTTCTGAAGCTTTTTCTGCTTTGATACAGAATAGGCTTGATTCCTTGAACATCGCATACAGAACGGTCAATGCTGGTTTAAGTGGTGAGACTACAGCTAGTGGTGCTACTAGAGTTGATTGGGTACTAAAAAATCCTATCGAAATATTTGTTTTGGAATTAGGGGCTAATGATGGCCTTAGAGGGATCAAAACGCTTGAAACCAAGAAAAATTTGCAGCACATTATTGATAAAGTATTCGCTAAATACCCTGAATGTCAAATTATACTTGCGGGCATGAAAATCCCACCAAATATGGGGCAGGTATATACGAAGGACTTTGAAATGATCTATCCAGAATTGGCTAAAGAGAACGACATTCAATTGATCCCTTTTTTGCTGGATGGTGTAGCCGGTATTCCTGAACTTAATTTAGAAGATGGCATTCACCCTACGGCAGAAGGTCATTCCATTCTCATGGAGAATGTTTGGAAAGTACTTTCACCATTATTGGAAAAATAGTAAAAATGGAAATACTGAAATCAATCGATCAATTTTTAATTTCTGCAGTCAGTTTTGTATGGGGCATGCCTTTGCTGATTTTATTATTGGGAGGAGGACTCTTTTTCACATTTTACTCAAAATTCTTACCCTTCAAATACTTTTTTCACGCCATAGATATATTGAGAGGTAAGTTCGATAAGGAAGGTGAAAAAGGGGAAATAAGTCATTTTCAAGCTTTGTCAGGGCATTTGGCGGCAACAGTGGGTATGGGTAATGTCAGTGGTGTTGCATTGGCAATAGTCGCTGGAGGTCCAGGAGCTATTTTTTGGATGTGGGTAAGTGCATTCTTAGGCATGACGACAAAATTCTTTACATGTACGCTTGCTGTTAAATATCGAGGATTAGATAGTGAGGGACAGTTACAAGGTGGACCGATGTATGTGATTCGAGAAGCAATGCCAAAAAGTTTTCTACCACTTGCAGGATTTTTTGCTGTGGCGGGAATCTTCGGTGCTACACCTGTATTCCAAGCAAATCAAATTGTACAAGTGACTAAAGACGTTGTACTCAGACCAGCAGGATTAATAACTGAAAATGAACTTTATACAAATCTGCTTATTGGTTTAGTCATTGTTGTTTTTACTTCACTGATCATATTTGGTGGGATTAAAAAAATAGGTGAGGTGGCTTCACGGTTAGTTCCTACAATGGTAGTGGTGTATGTTCTGGCTGTACTATTTATTATGTTATTCAACTGGTCTAGTGTTTTAGATAATTTCATTTTGATATTCCAAGACGCTTTTCAAGCCGATGCCGTGTTGGGTGGTGCGGTTGGTTCTATTATCATTGAAGGAGCCAAACGGGCTGCATTTTCAAACGAAGCAGGAATAGGTACGGCTCCAATGATGCATGGTGCTGCAAAAACGGATGAGCCCATAAGAGAAGGAATGGTTGCAATGTTAGGCCCTTTCATTGATACACTGGTCATTTGTACGATGACAGCTCTTTGCATCTTGTCAACAGGTGTTTGGACAGAAACTGAACTTGATGGTATATCCTTAACTGCAAAAGCTTTTGACATGGCCATACCCTACCTGGGTTCTTATATTTTGTTTGCATGCGTTTTGATCTTTGCTTTTACAACTGTTTTTGGATTTTCGTACATTGGTCAGAAGTGCCTCTCTTATCTGGTGGGAGTAAAGTATGGAAAACTCTTTAATTATTGGTATGTGATAATGATTATAGTAGGCTCTTTATGGAGTTTGGGTGGTGTGGTTAATATAATTTTTGTGATGTACGGGTTAATGTCGATCCCAACTATGGTTTCGGCTATTTATCTAGCCCCGAAAGTGATGAAGGAGGCAAAAAGATACTTTTCAATGCTGTAATAGGATGTTTTTTATAATCTCTTCAGCATGCACTCTCGAGTTTTCAATGAACCATTTATTCGTTTGAAGGCCTCCACAAACTACACCAGCAAGATAAATCCCTGGTACATTCGTCTCCATAGTTGTTGAATTGTGCGAAGGTGTTTTCATTTCATCTTCACCAATTTCAATACCTAATGATTCTAAAAAACTAAAACTAGGCTGATATCCTGTCATTGCTAGCACAAAATCATTACTCAAAGTAAGGTTACCGCTTGGGGTTTGAATATCTACTTCAGTTTCTCTGATCTCAGAGATCGAAGAATCAAAGTAGGCATTAATTGATCCTTCTTTAATACGATTCTCTATATCTGGTTTAACCCAATATTTGACCCTTTCATTAATCTTCGGGTCTCTTACAACCATCGTAACATTAGCTCCTTTTCGGTAGGTTTCTAAAGCCACATCTACAGCAGAGTTAGCAGCTCCTATTACGAGAATGTTTTGACCAAAGTAAGGGTGCGGTTCATCATAGTAATGCCTTACTTTTGGCAAATTTTCTCCTTTTACATTGAGTAAAAAAGGCAAGTCATAAAAACCAGTGGCTAAAACTAAATTCTTTGCATAATAAACATCCTTTGATGTTGAAATGCGAAATCCTTCATCATTTATTACTTCCTCGACCCTTTCATAAAGATTTACCTTGAGTTTCCATGTTGTACACACCCGACGATAATACTCTAGTGCCTCGGACCTAGTGGGTTTAGGGTTGTGTGAAATGAATGGGACATCCCCGATTTCCAGTTTTTCCGAAGTAGAAAAAAAGGTCATATTCATCGGATAGTTGTAGAGGGAATTAACTAAACAACCCTTTTCGAGAATTAAATAGGAAAGGTTGTTTTTTTTGGCTTCAATTCCACATGCCAAACCAATAGGACCACCACCAATTATTACTACGTCCAACATATTTTTCATATCTAATTATTAAACTGATGAATCCCGATTGGAGAAATACAATAATCAAGAGGAATATCATGACTTTCCATGTAAGGAATTTTATCTAATGGTGTTAAAAGGCTAAGTCCGATTTTTATACAAGTAGGTTTGCATTGGGACATGAATTTATCGTAATAACCTTTGCCATAACCGATTCTATGACCTTTCCGGTCAAATACAATCAACGGAACCAAAACGACATCCATTTGATTCACAGGTACATTTTCACCATTTTCTGGCTCTAGTATTCCTAATTTGTTTTCAACGAGTTGTCGTCTATTGATAAACTCAAAATGCTCTAAATCATTACTGCCAGGTAGCATTTTCGACACGGCGATTCTTAGACCTAAAGCTTTCATGTATTTGATCATGATCCAGGTATCAACTTCCATATTTTTTTCCAAAGGAATGAAAGTGTGAATTGTAGTAGGTTCTAACTCATCAAGTAACTGACTGAATGAATAAAACAATTTGGCATTCCTTTTGTCATATTCTTCTTCTGAAAGGGTTTTTCTTTTTCTCAGAAAAACGGTTTTCAACTTATTCTTGTCTACATCTGGCATAGGTTATTTAGGGGGTCTTACCTATACAAATATCAGTCGATAGATAAAGAAAATTACAATAACGTGTGACTTTTTTAAGAAGTAAGGATTATTAAGTAAACGTTCAAAATTTGACTAGTAAAAGAAATACCGAACCATGGTCTCAGAAGCTTGAAATAGATGCAATCCGAAAAGCACAGAAGAATATAAAACATTTTGAACTACTTTATAATCAGCATTTCGAATGCATTTTCAGGTTCATTATTAGGAAAACAAATGATGAACACCTTACAGCTGATTTGACATCTAAAGTTTTTCTAAATGCAATGCATGCTATTCATAAGTATGAAATAAGAGGAGTCCCTTTTGGAGCATGGCTTTATAGGATAGCAAACAATGAGATTAATAAGCATTTTATAGATCAAAAAAAGCGTTTTTTATACTTAGAAAGGAATACCATCAATAATGTAATTACTTGTGATCAGGTTGAAGAGAAAGAATGCAGAATTGAAGCAATTAAAGAATTAATCCAAGAATTGAATGAGCTTGAAATTAAGATTATAGAACTGAAGTATTTTGAGAATAAGAACTTCAAAGAGATCAGTTTCATTTTGGATAAAAAGGAAAGTGCGGTGAAAATGAAATTGTATCGCGCACTATCAAAAATTAAAGAGAAATTTTATAAAAAATCTAATCAATAGAAAGATGACGAGATACGACATCAAATTGAGAAGGAGGTCTTTGACTCAAGGTCAAATTGTTAGGCATAAGGATTTTCAGCGGTTGACAAGACAATTCAATGCTACCAGTAGGACTTCTAATAGATTAAAACTTTTGGCAGCTGTTTTTGGGTTAATTGCTGTATTGGGGGCCATCGCTTTTGGAATTCAGCGGGTGTCAGAAAAAAGAATTCAGAATTCAAACTCCGAAAAAGAAAAATTTGAAAATTTTAAAAGAAAGTAATTATTAAGCCCTACCCGGGAAGGTCTTAATTCTAATATTCCGATCCTTTGATCGATAGATTTTTGTTTAACATATAATTATTAGAATCATGGAATTAAGAAAAAATCCAGAGATAGATCTGGAACGCAAAAGAGGTATGTTTTTGAGCATTGGTCTCCTTATTAGTATGTTACTAGTACTAACAGCTTTTGAATGGTCATTCAAAAAGGAGAAAGCTATAATAGTAGAGTCAGAATGGAAAGAAGAGATAATCTATGATATGGAGATACTTCCTACAATGCATAAAATACCTGCTAGACCAAAGCCAATAATAAAGTCTCAAACTCCAATTTATGTCCCTGTCGCTATAGAAAACAGCATCTTTGAAATTAAAATAGAAGAGCCAGAGATCTTTGAACTTCCCAGTGACAAAATTGAAATTGAAGAATTACCAATTGAGATCGCAGCAGATTTTACGGATTTTGCAGAAGTGATGCCAGAACCATTAGGAGGTATGTCAGCTTTCTATACGTTTCTTGGCAAGAATATGAAGTATCCGACTTATGAAAGAAGAGCCAATATTCAAGGTAAAGTTTTCATTCAATTTATAATTGACAAAGAAGGAAATATAACCGAGGCCAAAATCGTCAAAGGGATAAGCAATGGGTGTGATCAAGAAGCCTTGAGAGTGCTCAACTTAGCGCCAAAATGGAAGCCAGGTAAGCAAGGCAACCAACCGGTGAATGTCCGGATGGTTGTTCCCATAAATTTTGTGCTTAATTAATGCCTAACGCGCTGACTGTGCCAAGTAAGAAATCTTTGATAGATTCTGCTAGTGCATTGTCAGCACTTCTTCCAACGATATAGACTATAAAAGCAATATATATCCCTAAAAGTATAAAAGCCTTAGCCTTTCCGATATACTTAGTAGATAAGAAAATGATTACTGCTGAGATCGTTAAGAGTAACAACAAGAATCTTAATTCTGTACTTTGAGCAACAATTTCTGGGCTCATGGCGATCGGCCCTTGAATTACAGCAAATAGAAATAATGGAAATCCTAATGCGAAACAAACATCAAAAATATTACTGCCAAGTGCATTTGAAATTGCATCGTCGTATTGACCTCTTTGAGCATCTTTAATTGAAATGATTGTGTCTGGAAAACTAGATGCTGCTGATGCCAATATCAAAGCAACGAACATCAAAGGAATATCTAATCCTTGAAAGGTACCTAAATAAGGCACTTCATATTCTGCAAGCCCAATCCATTCACAGGCAACAACTAGCAAATAACATACAGCAGCAATAGCAACTGTAGAAGTAACTAAAAGTGGCCATGCATTAGATCCATCAATTTTAGTCCTAATGAAAGTGTTTTCTAAATCGAAAGTTAAAATGCTTCTTATCATTGATGGTTTAGGCTCATCATCCTCTTCCTCTTCTTCTTCCTCTTCTTCAACTTCACCTGCTTCCACGGCTGCTTTAGCAGCTTTTTTCTTATTGAAGTTCATTGATAAAAACATGTATGAGATATAGATCAAATATGCCATCATCAATATTAGACCATGATACCAGTCCAGAGAAGATCCACTAATAAGAACTAAGAAAATTAATTCAATCACTATTAGGGCGATGCCATCGCGTAGAATAACTTTTTTCGATACTTCGATTCTTTTAGCAAGCCCCATGCCGATAACAGCAATTACCGAAACTGCTGGAATAACCATGGAATTGAATATTGCACTTCCTGCAGTTGTTCCAATTCCTCCTGAAAAGCCTTTGTCATCCATAAGAATGAAAAGGAAGAATATTGATGTAAACACTTCGGGCATCGAACTAGCAATTGCATTGATCGAGGCGCCCCGTACACCTTCAGATAAGTTTCTTCCGATATATTCAGAAGCAGTCATAAATCCATCCCCAGCTCTCCAAATCACAACACAACTAATGGATATTAGTATTAGTGGTATTAATATGCCCATGTTTATTCGTTTTTGATCTGATTTATACGTTCCAATGCATGAATTTAAATCAGACCATTAAATTCTAACTTGTAAAAATACTGATTGGAGGCCTAAATTAAACTATTTTTTTTATATCAAGCAACCTAACCTAAATTATATAGTGATTTCTCTAATTGCCTTCCTAGGCATGAAAATCTCATAATTTAAGTCAAGTTCGAATGAATTGAAAGCGTTATATTTTAAGTTTTTTATGAGGTCGTGAATTATATTCTCTTATCCGTCTTGCCTAGTGCTGCAAAATAGATATGAAGAGCGTTAAATCTTTATTCTGACAACTAGGTCAGAACTTGATCAAAAACCAATAAATTCATAATTTGCTATTTTCGTATTGAAAATCTACCGCTGTAATAATTATATGGAATTCCGAGATCAGTTGAAAAGTTTAATCCAATTATCATTGGTAGACAATAATCTGTCAAATTTTGAAAAAAGGTCAATATATGCGCTAGGAATCGCGCATGATGTATCGGAAAGAGAAATTGATGACCTTTTTCATGAATTGTTGAGCCAAAGGGTGCATGAATTGCCCAAGGAGATTCCTTTAACTGAAGAAGGCAAATTGGATTATTTATATAATATCATCATATTGATGAAAGCAGATAAAAAGGTTTATTTGAGCGAGATTAAATTTTGTGAAGAGTTGGCAATGATTCTTGGATTTAAAAAATCGATCATAAAAGCTTTGAGTGGTCGAATATTTAGCGATCCAAATATCTCTAGTAGCATTGAAGAATTGCAAGATTTGTTGGAAAAGTATAAATTAGAAGCGTAAAGTATTTGAAAATGAATATAAAATCACAACTCAGTATGCTCATTGGTCTTGCAAAAATCGATAACGATTTTGCAGATGATGAAAAAGATATGATTCTGATGGTCGGAAAGGCCAATGGGATTGATGAAGATCATGTTGAAGAATTGTTGAACAACCCTGAGCCCATGCCACCGCTTAGTACAATGACGGATGATGAAAAATTCGAATGCTTGTATTACGTTGTGCAGTTGATGAAAATTGACAAGGAAATCTTTTTAAGTGAGGTTAAATATTGTGAAGATGTGGCAATTAAATTGGGTTATAAGAAAGCTGTGATTGCAGAATTGTCGGCAAAAATTTACTCTAATCCCAATATTACAACGAATAAGGATGTACTGAAGAAAGCGGTTTTGAAGTATCAAAATTGAATCATTTTAGAAGAAATGTAAAGAGGGGCGAAAGCCCCTTTTTTATTCGATCATTACTATCTAAAAATCCTTACCTTTGCAGATCATTTTTTTGATTCATGTGGCATAAACTATCTTTTTTCATACTTAAGTTCAGATTTTATTTGATTCTATCTGTCATAATAAGCACTGCTTTTATGGCTTATCAAAGTCAATTTATTGTCTGGTCTTTTTCATTAGCCAATATTGTTCCGGATGACGATGCTGACATGATCAAATTTCAAGAATTTAAAAGTGAATTTGGAGAAGATGGAAATATTCTTGCCATTGGGATCAGAGACAGCGCTATCTACGAAGTTGAGAATTTTCACAAATTAAAGTACATGACAGATGATTTGTTTAGAATCAATGGAGTAAAAGATGTACTTAGTTTAGCCAATCTGAAAAAATTGGTAAAGGATCAAGATGAGAAGAGATTCGTTTTGGAAGAGATGTTTACTAGCATTCCTCAGGATCAAAAAAGCTTAGATAGCTTAGTGAATTATGCCCTGAGCTTGCGCTTTTATAATGGTCAGCTTATTAATGTAGATAACGGAGCATGCATGATTTTAGTCACGATTGACAAAGAAATCATGAATTCGAAGAAGCGAGACTTAGTGGTTGCTGATGTTTTGCAATCTACGAAGTTGTTCGAAAATGACACGAATATCAAAATGAGGTATGCTGGTCTACCATTCGTGAGGTATACTAATACAAGTAAGATCAAATCGGAATTGGTTATGTTTCTAATACTGTCTGTATTTGTTACTTGTTTTATTCTATTTCTGTTCTTCAGATCATTCAAGGCGGTTATTATTCCTCTGGTTGTGATTGTAGCTATAGTAATATGGGTCATGGGTACCTTATCACTTTTAGATTATGAAGTCACACTACTGACCGGATTGATACCACCTATTATTGTGGTCATAGGTATTCCTAATGCTGTGTATATGCTGAACAAGTATCACCAAGAGTATTTTGCTCATGGTGACCAAATTGCAGCATTAAGAACTATCATCAAAAAAATTGGAATCGTTACTTTCATTACCAACTGTACTACAGCTGTTGGATTTTTGGTACTGGCATTCACTGGCATCCCAATACTAATTGAATTTGGTATTGTAGCAGGCATTAATATCATGGCAACATTTGTGTTGAGCTTGATTATGATTCCGGCAACATTTTCTTATATGAAGCCACCTTCGGATCGTCATTTAAGCCATTTGTCTTTTAAACCGCTTGACAAAGTATTGACTGCATTTGATTTACTTGTGCATAGACATAAATTCTACGTTTTCAATGTCACGGCACTGGTTGTATTAATTTGCATTTTTGGTATATCAAAGATCAAGGCAGTATCCTACATGGTAGATGACCTACCCGAAGAAAGTACAGAAAAACAAGACTTGAAATTTTTTGAGGAAAATTTTAGTGGCGTTATGCCTTTAGAGATCATCGTTGATACAGGGGTGAAAAAAGGAGTTCAGAGCATTAATAATCTTAGAAAGATTGATCGATTTGAATCATTTTTAGACTCTTTGGATCATATATCTAAGCCGATGTCAGTAGTCAGTTTTATTAAGGCAACAAGACAAGCTTTTTATAATGATAAAAGAAGTTATTATGGGTTGCCTAACAATAGAGATAAAAATTTCATATTTAGATATTTAACAAAGGATTCTGATGAAGACGGAATTGCAAAATCCTTTGTGGATAGCACTGGAAGACACATCAGAATTTCTTTGAAAATGGCAGATGTGGGTTCTGTCATTATGGATTCATTAGTGAATCAGGTAATTCAACCTAAAATCAATAGTATTTTCGATGGAAGCAAATTAAGTGTATCGATTACAGGTACCACGTTACTTTTTATAAAAGGCAATAAATTTTTAATAGATAATTTGATTACAAGTATGATTATTGCCTTTGTAATCATCGCTATTATCATGGGAGTATTATTTAAGAATGTGCAGATGATTATCATTTGTTTGATTCCAAATATTATTCCTTTAATGATCACAGGTGGAATGATGGGACTGGTGGGAATACCATTAAAACCAAGTACTGCTTTGATTTTTAGTATTGCTTTTGGTATTTCTGTTGATGACTCCATTCACTTTTTAGCAAAATATCGTCAAGAGTTATTTGCCAACAACTTTTTTGTACCTGTTGCCGTAAGCAAAAGTTTAAGGGAAACTGGTGCAAGTATGATTTATACTTCCATTATACTTTTTTTCGGTTTTATAATTTTTGCCGCATCTGATTTTGGAGGCACAGTAGCATTGGGATTGCTAACGAGTACTACTTTGTTAATGGCGATGTTGACTAATCTAATTGTCTTGCCAGCATTACTTCTTCGATTCGACAGTGGTAAAAGAAACAAAAGGAGTCATCCTTTAATTGAAAGATTTCCAGAATTCTATCATGAAGAAGAAGATGAAGAGATTGATCTTGGCATGATCAAGGTAAATAGCGAAAAAAAGGACTCAACCTCAGAATAAGTTTTAATCAATACCCTTTTAAATTGAAATACAAAGAATACAAAGGCGTGAACTACGCCTCAATTGCAGATGAGATCTTAGATGGATGGAAAAAAAATAATATTTTTCAAAAGTCTGTTGAACAAAAAGAAGGAGCACCGTCTTTTGTTTTTTATGAAGGTCCTCCTTCGGCCAATGGTACTCCAGGTATTCACCATGTGATGGCTAGAGCGGTAAAAGATATTTTTTGTAGATACAAAACGCTCAAAGGATTTCAAGTAAAGAGAAAAGGCGGTTGGGATACACATGGTCTTCCAGTGGAATTGCAAGTCGAAAAAGAATTAGGCATTACCAAAGAGGATATTGGCACTAAAATATCTGTTAAAGAGTACAATGCCAAGTGCAAAGAGGCAGTCATGAAATTCAAAGATCAGTGGGATGATCTTACGGAAAAGATGGGTTATTGGGTTGATCTGGATGACCCGTACATCACATTTGACAAAAATTATATGGAATCTCTTTGGCATCTGCTGAAGAAATTTTATGAGAAAGATCTTTTATATAAAGGTTATACTGTACAACCGTATTCTCCGGCAGCTGGTACTGGATTGAGCTCACATGAGCTGAACCAGCCAGGCACCTACAGAGATGTAAAGGACACTTCAGTGGTAGCACAATTCAAAGTAGTTAGGAATGATGTTTCGAATGCGCTGTTTTCTAATGACGATGAGCAAATATTTTTCTTGGCATGGACAACAACCCCTTGGACCTTACCATCGAATAGTGCCCTTGCCATAGGAAAAAAGATAAAATATGTGAAAGTGAGAACTTTCAATCCTTATACCTTTTTACCAGTATCTGTGGTGTTAGCGGAGGAACTCAAAGGAAAGTATTTTGATGATAAAGGAAAAGAGGGTGATTTTTCAGCTTACAATGGTGGAGATAAAATCATTCCCTGGGAAGTTGAGGCAGAGTTTATAGGGAATGACTTAGTCGATATTAAATATGAGCAACTTTTGCCATATGTGCTCAATCAAGAATTAGAACAGGATGCTTTTCGTGTGATTCCTGGAGATTTTGTTTCCACAGAAGATGGAACTGGGATTGTGCATATCGCACCGACTTTTGGAGCAGACGACTTTTTGGCTGCAAAAACTGCAGGTGTTCCTGGAGTACTTGTAAAGGATCAAGAAGGATTGGAAATGCCTTTGGTCGATAAACAAGGAAGGTTTGTAGAAGAGGTATCTGATTTTGCAGGAAAATTTGTAAAAGAAGAATACTATTCAGATGAAGAAAGAAAGGATCCTGGATTTAAGCCGACTGATGTCCTTATTGCGATCAAACTGAAAGAAGATAACAAGGCTTTCAAGGTTGAAAAATACAGTCACTCATATCCGCATTGTTGGAGAACTGATAAGCCCGTTTTGTACTACCCATTGGACTCTTGGTTTATCAAAACAACGGCTTATAAAGAAAGATTGGTTGAATTAAATAAAACAATCAATTGGAAACCTGAATCAACAGGGACAGGTCGCTTTGGAAATTGGCTCGAGAATCTTGTGGATTGGAATTTGAGTCGCTCTCGATATTGGGGCACACCGCTACCAATTTGGGTCTCAGAAGACAGAAAAGAAGAAAAGTGTATTGGTTCACTGTCAGAGCTTAAATCTGAAGTTGATAAAGCAATAGAAGCAGGCTTCATGAAAGAAGAATTACCTGAAGATTTTGACTTGCATAGACCATATGTTGATGACATATATTTGGTCAGTGATTCAGGTCAGAAATTAACGAGAGAACCGGATTTGATTGATGTTTGGTTTGATTCAGGTGCCATGCCATATGCCCAATTTCATTTCATGGGAGATGATCCTTCAGCTGAAAGTTTTAAAGAAGGTGGTTTGAATGATGTCTATCCTGCAGATTTTATAGCAGAAGGAGTGGATCAAACTAGAGGATGGTTTTTTACATTGCACGCAATAGCGACTATGCTTTTTGATCAAGTGGCTTTTAAAAATGTGATTGCTAATGGACTGGTCTTAGACAAGAGCGGAAATAAAATGTCCAAACGATTGGGGAATGCAGTAGATCCATTTGAGACACTAAAAAAATATGGGCCAGATGCCACACGTTGGTATATGATTGCCAATGCCAATCCTTGGGATAATCTCAAATTCGATATTGAAGGAGTTGCTGAGGCACAAAGAAGATTTTTTGGGACCTTTATTAACACGTATTCATTTTTCGCTTTGTACGCTAATCTGGATGGTTTTTCATTCACAGAGGAAGAGATTCCTTTAAATGAAAGAACAGAAAGCGATCGATGGATCATTAGTAAGTTAAATACCTTGATTTCATTAGTAGATGAATCATACAATTCTTACGAACCGACCAAGGCGGCTAGATTAATTCAGGATTTCGTTATCGATGACTTAAGTAATTGGTACGTTAGATTAAATAGAAAGCGTTTTTGGAAGGGTGACTATAATAAGGATAAGATGGCTGCTTATCAATCCCTTTATACTTGTTTGAATGTTGTAGCAAAATTGTCTGCTCCAATAGCACCGTTTTTCATGGACAACATTTATATCGAACTCAATACGGTTTCAAAGCTTGAATCTCACGAATCGGTGCACTTGGCTGATTTCCCTGTTTCTAATTCATCACAGATCGATTTACCCTTAGAGGCAAGAATGGACATGGCACAGAAAATTTCCTCATTGGTCCATTCATTGAGGAAAAAAGAGAAATTGAAAGTAAGACAACCTTTGGCTAAAATCATGATCCCCATATTGAATGAGGAGACGAAGACTCATGTGAAAGCAGTAGAAGAATTGATATTGACAGAAGTTAATGTTAAAAGCATTGAATTTATTGATGATACTTCTGGAATCCTTGTGAAGTCTATCAAACCAAATTTCAGAAAATTAGGTCAGTTATATGGATCTAAAATGAAAGAAATTTCCGAGGCAATTGGGCAATTTCGAGCCGAAGAAATTGCAAAATTAGAACAGGAAAATAACTTCGTGCTGGATATCAAAGGAGAAAGCATTCAAATTAGTCTTGAGGATGTTGAAATATCTTCTCAGGATATTCCAGGTTGGTTGGTAGCAAGTGAAAATGGACTGACAGTAGCACTTGATATAAACCTAACTGAAGAACTCAAAAAGGAAGGAATTGCAAGAGATATTGTAAATCGACTGCAAAATTTAAGAAAGGATAAAGGTCTTGAGGTACAAGATAAGATCAAAGTAGATTTAGCTTGTAATGACCAAATCGTGGTTGATGCGATCAATTCATTTAAGGAATATCTTTGTGTGGAAACACAAGCTATTGCATTGAGTATTGTAGACAAAGTAGTCAAAGGAGAGTCATTGGAAATTGATGATTGGACTTTGGAAGTAGGGATTGAAGTTGAAAATTAAATTGAAAATGAAGTATTACAAGTATTTTTTAATAAGTGTTGTCATTATTATTATCGATCAAGTGGTGAAGCTTCTAGTTCATTTTAATATGGACATGGGAGCCGGTGGTCAAATTCAGATTCTCGGAGAATTTTTCAAATTACATTACCTAACTAATCCGGGAATGGCCTTTGGAATGAAGTTGGGTACAGAATATGGCAAACTAATTTTGACTTTGTTTAGGTTAGTTGCTATGGTTGGAATAGGCTATTACCTCTATACGTTGATCAAAAAAGATGTTCATCAAGGTCTTTTAATCAGTATCGCTATGATCCTTGGTGGTGCAATAGGAAATGTTATTGACAGCACTTTTTACGGTGTTTTTCTTAATAATGCACCATATGACGCACCTACAGCCTGGTTTTATGGACAAGTGGTAGACATGTTTTATGTTGATATCTGGGAGGGTAGATTGCCCGATTTCATCCCGTTCATGGGAGGACGATATATGTCTCTTTGGCCTGTCTTTAATGTAGCCGATGCATCAATCTTTTGCGGGGTTTTGGCAATATTAATATTTCAGAAGACTTATTTTAAGGAAGCAGTTGAGCAAACAGATTCAAATAATTCATCAGAAACTGCCGAGGTATAAACTCAGACCCTAAAATAGAATAAGATCGATTTAATTCTCTAAGAGATTAAGCAAAGTTGTGAGCTTACTTTTAAGACTTCTTCGGTCAACGATGAAATCAAGGAAGCCATGGTCTTTGACAAATTCTGCGCTTTGAAATCCTTTGGGTAAATCTTTTCCAATAGTCTCTCTAATCACTCGAGGGCCTGCGAAACCTATTAAAGCTCCTGGTTCTGCTATATTGAAATCTCCTAACATAGCAAACGACGCAGTAACTCCTCCTGTGGTAGGGTCTGTTAACAACGATATATATGGAATTTTTGCTTCAGATAGCAAGGCAAGTCTTGCAGAAGTCTTAGCCATTTGCATCAATGAAAATCCCGCTTCCATCATTCTTGCACCTCCTGATTTTGAGATCATTAGAAATGGTATTTTTTCTTTCAATGAATGATCTACAGCACGTGCTATTTTTTCACCAACCACAGACCCCATTGATCCACCGATAAAGCTGAAATCCATGCAAGATACTACGATGGACTTTCCATTCATTTTCCCTTCTGCACTTCTAATGGCGTCTTTAAGGCCAGCTTTTTTTTGCGTTGCCTTGATTCTATCAGGGTAGGCCTTTGTATCAACAAAACCCAATGGGTCGCCGGAACTTAAATCGGCATCTAGTTCGTTAAACTTGTTGCCATCAAAAAGAATTTCAAAATATTCTTTAGAGCCAATTCGAACATGATAGTCATCTTCAGGGCTCACATAAGAATTGTTTCTCAATTCTCTCATGTGAACAATCTTCCCGCTGGGAGTTTTGTACCACAATCCGTCTGGTGCTTCTTTTTTTGCTTCTGTAGGAGTTTGAATTCCTTTATCAGTTCTTTTAAACCAAGCCATATTTTATCTATTCGAACGGGTGCAAAGATAAATATTTGAATGAAGATACAAGGGATTGCAAGAAAATTGAATGAAAGTAATAACAGCCATGAAATTTAGAAGTCAATTTTCATCCAAATCATCTCTGTCTATCAATTTTTTATCTTCAACATTTTTATCTAAAAAATTATTGATTTCGTCAATGTTTAACGAACTCTTTATCTCTCCAAAGCTGTTGATTTTCACATCAAACCCTTCCAGTTGTGGATTGACTTTAGGTTTTTTCTTTTTATCTGCCATTATTTGATTGCGTCAAACGCTATGATTGCATTTGTTATACGCTGACCTACCTCATTTGTTCCAAGTACTTCCATGGTTTTCATTAAGTCTGGCCCACCTGACTCGCCAGTCACAGCGACTCTAAGAATTTGCATCGCTGCACCAACATGTGTTTCATTCTTTTCGAGCATCGAATTGAAAATCTCTTGAAATGATTCTGCGGAAATTGAATCTTTGTTTTCAAGTTCTAAAACCATGTCTTGAAAAACAGATTTTGTGGTTTCATTCCATTTTTTTCTTACAACCTTTTCCACATAATGTGTTGGCGCTTCAAAAAAATATTTTCCTTTTGAGATCAATTCTGGTAATAGATCGATACGTTCTTGTAGAAGTTCTGCGATGTTAGAAGCCTTGGCTTCATCACATTCTACTTTTTCATTTTTCGTATATTTCAGAACTTCCGCTGCTAAGGCGTCAACAGGCAGCTCCCTTAAATATTGTTGGTTAAACCAGATGGCCTTTTGAATATCAAATTTGGCACCTGACTTGTTAATTCCTTCTGTTGAAAAGTTTTCAATTAATTCTTCCATATTGAAAATCTCTTTTTCTGTTCCTGGATTCCAACCTAAAAGTGCTAAGAAATTTACAAAGGACTCAGCCAAATAACCTTCTTCTTTAAACCCCTTTAATTCTGCATCTTCACCTTCTCCTTTCCAAGCAAGAGGAAATATAGGAAAGCCATGTTTCGCGGCATCTCTTTTACTCAATTTCCCATTGCCATCCGGTTTCAACAAGAGTGGAAGATGGGCGAATGTGGGCATGGCTTCTTCCCATCCTAAGTATTTATATAATAACACATGCAATGGTGCAGAAGGTAGCCATTCTTCGCCTCGTATTACATGCGTGATTTCCATCAAATAATCATCTACCACATTGGCAAGATGATAAGTAGGCATGCCATCCGATTTCATCAAAACTTTATCGTCGATGGTAGATGAATGAACATTGACCCAGCCTCTGACCATGTCATTGAGTCTAATATCTTCTTTGGCTGGTACTTTCATCCGTATGACGTAGGGTACTCCTGAATTCAGTTTTTCCTGTACTACATTATCAGGTAGAGTCAATGAATTATTCATTGTAGTCCTTGAAATTGAATTATAGTTGAGGGAGTTGGCTTTAGCTGCCTTCAATCTTTCCCTTAATTCATTCAGTTCTTCAGGAGTGTCAAATGCATAGTAGGCTGTTCCTTCATCAATCATTTGCAAGGCGTATTTTTTGTAAATATCCTTTCTTTCAGATTGTCGGTAAGGGGCAAAATCGCCACCCATTTCAGGCCCTTCATCCCAAGTAATGCCACACCATTTTAAAGAAGATTTTATGTATTCCTCTGCACCACTTACAAATCTTGATTGATCAGTATCTTCAATTCTTAAGATGAATTTTCCGCCAGCCTTTTTGGCAAATAAATAATTATACAATGCCGTTCTTACACCACCAATATGCAATACTCCAGTGGGGCTAGGGGCAAATCGGACTCTAACTTTTTGACTCATTGTTTTAAACAAAAAAATATGCTCGTAAAGAGCATATTAAATTAAAATATTACTTTATGATGCTGTTATAATACTGCGATGCAGGATATTTCAACATTAACATTTTTTGGTAAAGCACTTACTTGTACAGTTTCCCTGGCTGGAGCTTCAGCTGAAAAATATCCAGCGTAAACCTCGTTTACTTTGCTAAAATTATTCATGTCTGTAACAAAAATAGAGCATTTTACAACGTGCATCAAGTTACCTCCTGCAGCTTCAATAATCGCATTTAGGTTTTGTAGAACTTGATGGGTTTCTTTTTCTATACTTTCATCAACTAATTCACCTGTCTCAGGATTGATCGGGATTTGACCTGAAACATATAATGTATTTCCTGCTTTGATTGCTTGATTATAAGGACCTATTGGAGCAGGAGCATTTTTAGTGTTTATAATAGTTTTCATATTATTCTACAGTTACTGATTTTGCCAAATTTCGCGGCTGGTCAACGTTGCAACCTCTCATTATAGCTATGTGATAAGATAGTAATTGAAGAGGAACTACTGAAATCAAAGGCATTAATGCTTCAGCGCATTCAGGAACTTCGATAACGAAATCTGCAATCCCTGGGATCAAAGAATCTCCTTTGGTTACGACGGCAATGATCACTCCTTTTCTTGCTTTAACTTCTTGAATATTAGAAACAACTTTATCGTATGAACTGTCTCTAGTAGCAATACATACAACTGGCATTTTCTCGTCTATCAATGCAATTGGGCCATGTTTCATTTCAGCAGCAGGATAACCTTCAGCATGTATGTATGAAATTTCTTTAAGTTTAAGTGCACCCTCTAATGCAACGGGAAAATTATACCCTCTTCCTAAGTAGATAAAATTGCTCGCATCTTTGAACAAATCTGCAATCAATTCAATCTTATCATTTGATTCTAAAACTTCTTTTATTTTCTCAGGGATAGAAGCAAGGTCTTTCAAAAGTTCCTTGTAATTATCTTCTGTTATGGTCCCCTTTCTTTTCGCCACTTTCAGGGCAATCATAATCAAAACAGAAAGCTGTCCAGTAAATGCTTTGGTACTGGCAACCCCAATTTCAGGGCCTGTGTGTAGGTAGGCACCTTCATGAGAAGCTCTGGATATCGAAGAACCTACGACATTAACAATTCCAAGAATGATGGCCCCTTTCGATTTAGCTAATTCAATAGCAGCTAGTGTATCAGCGGTTTCTCCAGATTGAGAAATCGCCAGTACGATATCACCTTTGTTTATGACAGGATTTCTATATCTAAATTCAGAGGCATATTCTACTTCAACAGGTATCCTGCAATACTCTTCAAACAGATATTCTGCTACCAAACCGGAATGCCAGGATGTGCCACAACCAATGACGATAATTCGTTTTGCGCCAATAAGTGCTTCTGCATATTTTTGAATGCCTCCTAGGGTCAGCGCCTGATTTTGAGCGTCGAGTCTTCCTCTCATGCTGTCGCCGATAGAATTTGGCTGCTCAAAAATTTCTTTCAACATGAAATGTTCATAACCACCTTTTTCAATGGCATCCAGTTCAAGCTCAACTTTTTGAATGTATGGAGATTGCTTTTCGTCTTTTGTATTGACGATTCTAAAACCATTTCTGCTTAGAATGGCAATTTCTTGATCATTGAGATAAACAACTTCGTCTGTATATTCAATAATTGGGGTTGCGTCTGAAGCCACGAAATATTCGTCATCTCCAATTCCCAATACCATTGGACTTCCTTTTCTAGCGGCAACTATTTGGTCAGGGTTGTTCTTGTCCATTAACACAATGGCATATGCGCCTTCCACTGCAGTCAGTGCTTGACGAACTGCCTCTTCTAAAGAACAGTTGTTTTCTTCCCAAATATTCTCAATAAAGCTAGTTAATACTTCTGTATCAGTATCGCTCAAAAATGAACAGCCTTTTCCCTCAAGTTCTTTTTTGATACTGCCATAGTTCTCAATGATTCCATTGTGAACCATAGACAGCTTTTTGTGAAAGGAAAAGTGAGGGTGGGCATTTTTATCATTTGGTTCTCCATGTGTAGCCCATCGAGTATGACCTATTCCAACAGTACTTGAAAAGTCTCGTTCGCCAAGTGCTGCCTCTAATTCAGAAACTTTTCCAGATTTTTTAAAAACCTCTAATTGATCATTTTCTATTAGCGAGACCCCTGTGCTGTCATAACCTCTATATTCAAGTCTTTTAAGACCGTTGAGTACTATAGGGTAAGCTTTTTTATTTCCTATGTAGGCAACAATTCCACACATAGTACTAGTTGGGTTGAGCGTAGTAAAGGTTTAATTTTATATCAGATAAGTCGATTACTGAGTAATCGGCAATTTGAATATCAGAAGGCATCAAAGAAAAACTTTCAAGACGAACTTTATTTCCTTCCGCATCAATAGACGAGTAGACATCTCCGTTTTCTACTAACTGTATAAAGAAAGTCATAGAAGCTCTGTAGTCAGTAAGAGAATCAGTAAAAGAGGCAATTAAAGGAGCTTGACTGCCACCTAAATAACCAATATCAGTTGATACGATTGAAGAAACCAAATCTCCAATGATTAACCCTGAAGTGTTGACCTGTTTGCCTTCATTCATGAAGAGCATTCGAAAATTAGCATTGTTGGCCCTATATTCACCATCATTCAACGCTGAAGTCACAACTAGTTCTGCTCTTGAGATTAGAATTGGCTGACCTGTTTCACCACTTTCTTCTTCAAAAAAGTCGTACAAAGGCTGCAAGGAAACTTTTGGATAAATACCGGTTGCTGGATTCATATATACTTTTCCATCGCCAGTTTCAAATGTTGCTAAGTCCTCCCCAATATTGGCACCTATTAGTGACCCTGTCCGATCTACTTCAATCTTATTATATCTGGCATTGGCACTTGTTAAAGAGAATACAATGCCTAGACTATCAGTATCTACTACGGGACCATCTTCTGTTTCTTCCATGATATGATAATGAACAGTAATGTTTGTACCACCTCCAGCATTAAACCCGATTAACGCATCATTATTAGGATCAGAAACAAAAGCAATTCCTTTAAAGTCATCTCTTAACAATTCCTGAGTTTCATTGCTTTCCACTATATCAAATAATTGTTGACCCAGAAATGCAGAAAGATGTGTAGTGAGTTGGTAGTTTGGTGTATCCAGAGGATTTTCTAGTGCCTCATCCAAATCTTCCTTGTCGATTTTAAAATCAAATGTATCGTCTGGATCATTTGCCATATACGGAGTATCGAATCTCGAAAGATAGCTTACACTTGAGATAAGTTGATCTTCCAATTGGTGAACCGAAATGGTTTGCGTATTTGCAACATGATCTGCATTAACTGAAAAGTATTGAAGCGTCAAAACGGTAGAATCATAAACATAATACTGCGTTACTCCATCTGTATCCAAAGGCGAAAGGGACGAATTGTCGGTAGATAGTCTAACATATGCCGTTGATTCCGTGGTTCCGAAAATATCACTTTGTGATTTCCCAACTAGAAGGACAGAAGTATTGCTCGTTTTTAAGCTATCGTTAAAAACATTCTCTGCTGTAAGAGTAATTTCCTTATAGCTAATTTGAGTAGAAAGCGCGTCAGGATCCAATGCCAAACCGATATCGGATGGATCTTCGCATGAAAATATGAAAAGGCCTGCGATTATCAACAAGCCATTCCAAATCTTAGCCAACAAGTTCATTGTAAAGATTAAAATAGGAATCTAAAAAGTTATCATCTTTTTGAATAGTTTCTACTTTTTTACTCGTAGAAGCTTGTGAAATTAAGTTATCAAAAACTTTGCTAGTTTCATCTTTCGATTTGATTACAGCATCAGCATATTCTATACCGAGCTTCACAAATCCTTCGATATCACCAGTTCTTAAGTGATCTAGCATCCCCTCATCAATATCCATCATCATTGCTTTGTTGATAAGGTCTCCATTGAATTTATGTTCAAATGGGCTGTCGTAAAGAGTAAATACAGATTTAGAATCTTTAAAAATCGGATCGTTCTTATATGTCGTTTTTAAATACAAAGGAACGAAACTAGTCATCCAATCATTACAGTGTACGATGTCTGGAGCCCAACCTAGTTTTTTGACAGTCTCTAAAACACCTTTGCAGAAAAAGATAGCTCTTTCGTCATTGTCCTCATGGAACTTCTCTTCTTTATCAAAAAAGACAGATTTCCTGTGGAAGTAATCTTCATTGTCTATAAAGTACACCTGAAGTTTTGCGTTAGGAATAGACGCGACTTTGATGATTAAAGGCTTTTCCTCATCACCTACTGCTATGTTTATCCCAGATAATCTCACAACTTCGTGTAGCCTATTCTTTCTCTCATTGATCAGTCCAAATCTTGGAACCAATATCCTTATTTCCATTCCTCTCTCCTGCATTGCTTGTGGTAAAGCACGTACAAAGTCTGCCACTTCTGTGGTTTGTAAAAATGGGTTTATTTCACTTGCTACATATAAGATTTTATACTTTGACATAAACCTTCTTTTTTAAAATGATTGTTACAAAACAGCCACAAAATTATACTATTTTTGGCTCTTTTTCAATAGTAATGCCTAAATACAGGGTTTGGCCGCCTGACAATAGCATTTTTTGTGAGAATAGTTACTGATTTATTGGAAATGAGGTCCTTAATTAGGGAAAAACGATCTCAAAAACTTACTATTGGTTTTGTGCCGACAATGGGAGCACTCCATAATGGGCATTTAACTTTGGTCAGAACAGCAAAGGAAAAAAGTGATTTAGTCATTTGCAGTATTTTCGTCAATCCCACTCAATTTAATAATCCCAAAGATCTAATTAAATACCCAAGAACTGAAAAAGCAGATTGCAATCTACTTTCATCAGAGGGTTGTGATGTTGTATTTATGCCAACAGTGGATGAAATGTATCCAACGGAAAAAGAAAATCTGGCAATGAGTTTTGGAAATTTGGAATTGACCATGGAAGGAGCTCATCGGCCAGGTCACTTTTCAGGAGTAGGCCTTGTCGTTTCAAAATTCTTTAATATGGTTCAGCCGGACTTGGCCTTTTTTGGGAGTAAAGATTTACAACAATTGGCTGTTGTAAAAAAGTTAGTTCTTGATTTGGCTTTCCCAATAGAAATTGTTTCAGTTGATACGGTTCGTGAAGATTCAGGCTTGGCCATGTCTTCAAGGAACCAATTACTTTCTGTTAAACAAAAACAGGATGCGGCGATAATATTTAGAGTCCTAAGTGATTGTAGGCGTGCGATACGCTTAGGAGATGATGTTCAAACTTCAAAAGAACGAGCTTTCTCAATTTTAAATTCACAGGATTTTATAAAAGTTGAGTACTTAGAGGTAGTTGTAAGTGATACTATGGATATTATACACACAACGAAATTGGAGACCATGAATTATTCGATTTGTTGTGCCGCGATGGTTCATGGAGTAAGATTAATTGATAATATTAAAATATGAAATGGTCCAATGTATTGAAGTACTTCATTTCTCTTGTTTTAGCAGGGGTGCTTTTTTATTTAGTATTTAGAGATATTTCATTGGATGATTTTATAAGTCGATTGAAATATGTTAATTATTGGTGGGTGCTGCTGTCAATTGGTCTAGCAATTGTAAGTCATTGGCTGAGGGCTTATAGATGGAATTTAATGTTGAAGCCATTTGGTTATCACCTTAAAACTCACCGTACGTTTTTAGCTGTGATGTCAGGGTATTTAGCCAATTTAGCTTTGCCTCGTCTAGGGGAAATTACTCGTTGCGGTCTGCTTAAAAAGAATGATAGTGTTTCGATGAGCACTGCTTTTGGAACAGTTGTTATAGAAAGACTTATTGATTTTATGATCTTGTTAGGATTGATAATGCTAGATTTTATTATCGAATTTGATAAGATTTATAATTACTTTTTGGATTCAGTAGGATGGACAAATATTGAAGATCACGCTACTAGCATTTACCTTTCGATAATCGTAATTATTTCATTAGGGGTAATAGGCATATTAATTCTTAAGAACCTTTTGGTCAAGGAGTTTTCCCATCCTACTCTAAATAAGATTAATCAAAAACTGAATGATTTAGTTCAAGGTTTTTTATCTATTAGAAATATTGAAAACATCCCTGGATTTATCTATTCAACTTTCGGAATATGGATTGCGTACTTTCTAATGAGTTATGTGATATTTTTTTCCATGCCTGAAACTTCTAACCTAACCATAGGTGCAGGCCTCTCAATTTTAGCTGCGGCTGGAGTGGCTATGGCAGCACCCGTTCAAGGTGGAATAGGAGCTTACCACGCTTTAGTAAGTGGAGTTCTCATGATTTATGGCGTAGGCGATACAACAAGCAAATTTTTTGCGACAATGTTACACACTTCTCAAGTTATTTTTATTCTAGTATTTGGAGGAGCATGCATGTTCATTTCAACATTTATTTCTAAAAAAAATCAAACAGATCTAGGGTCAAAACCGTAGTATCAATTATATAAATTATAATCAATTAGAGACATGTTAATTATTCTACTCATAGTATTCATGATTATTGGCTTTATAGTCAGTAGTCGATTGAAAAATAAATTCAAGAAATATTCACAGATAGGGTTGCAATCCGGGCTCTCAGGTAGAGAGATTGCTGAAATGATGCTCCGGGATCATGGAATTCATGATGTAAAAGTTGTGTCTGTGGAAGGCCACCTATCCGATCATTATAACCCCGGAAATAAAACAGTGAACCTTAGTCCAGAAGTATATCAAGGTAGGAGTGCAGCAGCTGCTGCTGTAGCATCTCATGAGTGTGGACACGCAGTTCAACATGCTACAGCATATAGTTTCCTTGAATTTCGTTCTGCCATGGTTCCTATTCAAAATCTTAGTGCTAAAGTATTAAATTTTGTTATGATAGGGATGTTCATATTTGGCAATATAATATTTGCGATGGGCTTGGATAGTATTTTATTGGTAGTTGTGGCAGCACAGTTCGTAATCACGTTGTTTTCGTTAGTTACGTTACCGGTAGAATTTGACGCAAGTAATAGAGCTCTAGCATGGATTGATGAAAAGAGAATAGTGAATAGAGAAGAACATGCGATGGCCAAGGATGCGCTTCAATGGGCAGCTATGACTTATGTAGTAGCGGCGATTTCGGCGATTACGCAATTACTGTATTGGGTTATGATTTTGTCTGGTGGTAGCAGAGATTAAAATTTAAAAACTTTAATGAAAGGACTAAAACATCGTTTTAGTCCTTTTTTTTTGTTTTATTTACTATTTAGTATGCATGCATAACAAATATATAATATGGAATTTTCATTAACTGAAGAGCAATTGGCAGTTCAAGAGGCCGCAAGAGAATTTGCTCAAAATACATTGTTACCAGGTGTAATTGATCGTGATGAAAAACAACTTTTTCCGGAAAGTGAGATTAAGGAGATGGGAGCGTTGGGGTTCATGGGAATGATGGTAGACCCTAAGTACAATGGAGGAGGAATGGACTCTATTTCATATGTATTAGCAATGACTGAGATTTCCAAAGTTGACGCTTCAAGTGCGGTAGTGATGTCAGTGAATAATTCTTTGGTATGTTGGGCCTTAGAGTCATTTGGTACTGAAGATCAAAAACAAAAATACCTTACAAGGTTGTCTACAGGAGAAATCATTGGAGCCTTCTGTCTTTCAGAGCCAGAAGCAGGTTCTGATGCGACATCACAAAGAACAACGGCTGAAGATAAAGGAGATCATTACTTAATAAATGGTACTAAAAACTGGATCACCAACGGAAGCAGTGCTTCGGTGTACATCGTGATGGCTCAGACCGATCCAGAAAAAAAGCACAAAGGAATTAATGCAATAATTGTTGAGAGGGGTGCAGAAGGCTTTACGATAGGACCAAAAGAGAATAAGCTTGGAATTAGAGGTTCTGATACTCATTCTTTGATGTTTCAGGATGTCAAGGTCCCTAAGGAGAACAGGCTAGGTGACAATGGTGCTGGGTTTGGAATCGCAATGAAAGTTTTAAACGGAGGACGCATAGGAATTGCTTCTCAAGCACTTGGAATAGCTACAGGCGCCATGGAGATTTCGCTTGCGTATGCAAAAGAAAGAAGAGCTTTTGGAAAGGCTATTGCCGACCATCAGGCCATTCAGTTCAAGTTATCGCAGATGGCGGTAAAAATTGAGGCGGCAAAGTTACTTTGTTTACAAGCAGCCTATAGAAAAGATAAAGGTTTAGATTTTGTAAAAGAGGCTGCAATGGCTAAATTATTTGCATCGCAAACGGCCATGGAAGTTACCGTTGATGCGGTGCAAGTGCATGGTGGTTATGGCTATGTTAAAGAATTTCATGTTGAAAGATTGATGCGAGATGCCAAGATTACTCAAATATATGAGGGCACTTCAGAGATACAAAATATTGTCATTGCGAGGCAAATATTAAAATAGTCTAAAAAAGAGGAATATTAATTTTAAATAGTAATCTTTGTATTTATTCAACAATATATTAGATTTATACAATATCAAAGTTGGTGAATGGCTTAATTGAGCCAATCGTTATTGAATAATTCAATGGAGGATTACAATAAAATCATAGAATCTCTAGGCGTTCGATTTATCAGTGCTAAGAATATTAATATTTTACAGCCTTTGACTGTTGAAAATTACTATGATGTTGAAAATGTTTTCGTTTATGTCCATCATGGAGAAGTGAAATTTGGCAAGGAAAAAGAAACGGTTCATGAGAATGAAATCTTATTCGTGCCAGGTGGAAAAATGGTTCCACTGACCTATGGAAGTGGAAATGCTATCAATCTCTCGAATGACGATTTTTTAAATAATAAAGAGAAATTCTTTCAGACCAACGAAAAGTATGTCAATAAACCTGAGGCAGAAAATATTACATTAATAAATTTTGAAGCCAAGGTATTCGATACAGTCAACTTTTTTGCTTCTCTAGATATACCAGCTTTTGTGATCAATAATAACCATAAATTGATCGGTTTAATCAAACAAATTGTATCAGAGATTTATTCGGAAGCTCCGGGAAAAGGGAGAGTAGTTAAGCTTTTGACAGATAATTTGGTAGTTGAGTTAATTAGATTTATTCTGGACAAAGGACTTTTTGTTGAACAATTAGCCACCAATTCGACCTACTTCAAAGATCCAAGACTCATAGATATTTTCGCTTACATCAAGGAAAATTTGAATGAAGATTTGTCGAATAAGGCATTGGCAAATGTTGCAAATGTTTCTGAAGACTATGTAGGTCAATATTTTAAAATGTTAACCGGGATTAACCCACAGGATTATATTGAATACCAAAGAATGGAAATGGCTGTGACGCATTTGCGAACCACCAAGAAAAGCATTCGAGAAATAGGCAAGGACGTTGGGTATAATGACACAGCTTATTTTTGCCGTAGATTCAAGATGATGTTTGGTATACCTGCTGGAAAAATGAGAAGAAGGGAAACATTAATTAATGTTTAAAGCTTGATTTGCGGAAAGTATCCTTTCAGAAGCCTTTACCAATAGACTTTCTTCTTTTTCAACACCATTTCCTAGAACAATCATGTCGGCGCCTGCTTCCAAGGCCAGATTAATTCTGCTTGTAGAGTTTAAGCCCCCACCAACAATCAACGGAACGTCAATTGATCGTGATACTCTGGATATTATTTTTTGAGGCACAGGAGAATTGGCACCACTGCCAGCGTCTAAATAGATTGAGTTCAGTCCTAGCATTTCTCCAGCCATCGCCGTACATGCTGCAATCGTCGGTTTGTCCGAAGGTATAGGGATCGTATTGCTCATATAACTGGCGGATGTAGATGCTCCACTGTTAACGAGCATATAACCTACAGATACGATTTCTATTTTACTTTTTTTTAATATAGGGGCCGCATGAACATGCTGTCCAATTAAAAATTCAGGATTACGACCAGAGATAAGAGATAACAGTAGTATACCATCTGCATTAGAATCAATTTGTATGTGGTTGCCAGGGAAGATTATCACCGGAATGTTACAATTGGATTTTAATATGTTAATGACTTTGGAAAAATTATCATTAGCCATGAGGCTTCCTCCAACTAAAAGGTAATCAACATAGTTCTCAACACATAATCGTACCAATCCTATAAGAGCATCAACATTATCTACTTTGTCCGGATCAATAAGAACCGCTAAAGATTTCCTATTTATTTTCTTATTTGATATGAGTTGCTCAAGAATCATTTTGAGTTTAATTCTTCTTTAAGTTTAATCTTTTCTATTGCTAAAGGAATAACAGTTTTCAGGGCTTCTGTAATTATTGTTTTTGCAACTTTACTGTTTCCGCTTGTCCGAGTTTTATTCTTTTTGCCTTTTTTCTTCTTTCTTTTGGATGGTGCTAATGAGTTGAAAATAAAGTAGCTGGCAATAACTCCTGTTCCAATGAGCGCAACTCGCGCAATATTATCGTTGATAACATTTCCTACCTTATTGGTTTGTTCATCAAGGGAAGAACGTAGATTCTTTTCTTTTGCAAGTAGATTTTTCCTTATCGTTTTCAAATCACCCTTTTCCATTCTTTTCTCCTTTCTTTTCCTCAACGTCCATCGAGCCAATGAGCATGTTCTCAAATAATGATTTTAATTTTCCAGATTTAAGAAAAATAAACACGATGATCAAAATAAATAAATAAAAACCAGCTGTTAATAAGAAGCCTAAATAGTTACTTTCAAATAGTTCATTGAGCCAAAAGGAAATGCCTATGCTAGTAAATCCCAAAACCAATGTGGCCATCAGAAGGATAACTACATAAGCGATAACTTGTGCCAACACATTTGCGATGTGCTCTGAAATATCAAGTTTAAAGAGTTCAAATTTTACTTTTAAGTAATCTGAGAATGTCTCTTTAATACGACTAATGCTAAAGAAATCTGCCAATGTATTATATCAATTGATTATGAAACATAAATATAGTTGATCTCTTAGATATCCAATGACTAATTTTTTACCAGTTGAAAATCGGCAAGGTTTAGTTCCCAAACGAGCGGCATTAAAAAGTATACAAAAAGTGTTATCAATAGAATGGAAAGTAGATTAATGAATAGCCCTGTTTTGACCATATCTTTCATGTGAATGTGATCATTACCGAAAACAATGGCATTTGGTGGTGTTGCTATTGGAAGCATGAAGGCACAAGAAGACGCCAAAATTGCTGCCACCATAAGGAAATAGGGGTGAAGGCTTATAGAGATTGAAAGAGCAGCTAGAATCGGAAGAATCATGCTTGCAGTAGCAACATTTGAGGTAAGCTCAGTTAAGAAGTTCACGAAGGTAGCAATGAGTAAAATAAGAATTAAAACATCCATGGTACTTAATTGATTGAGTTGTAAGCCAACCCAACTGGCCAAATCAGTTTGAACAAAGGCATTGGCTATAGACAAACCACCTCCAAAAAGCATTAAAACGCCCCATGGAAGCTTATTCATTTGTTTCCAATCAATCAATTTCTCTCCTTTACTGTCAGGGATTAAAAAAAGAGATATTGCTCCTGCGATAGCTATGATTGTATCGTTAAGCGCTGGAACTAGAGGATTGAGTAGAAATTTTCGACTCACCCAACAAAAAGCAGTAATTAGAAAAACTGTCAGTACTCTTTTTTCTTCTAAAGACATTTTGCCTAGCGCCTTGATTCCAGTTTCGAACCCAACTTGTTCACTTTCATGATTATCTATTTTAAATGCAAATCGGGAAAGAAATAACCATGTAAATACTACTAATACCATTGAAAAGGGAATACCTATCAGCATCCAATCTAAGAAGCCAACATCTACGCCAAAAGTTGACTTTATTACTCCTGCAAATACAATATTCGGGGGTGTGCCGATCAATGTTGCCATACCTCCAATAGAAGCTGAATAGGCTATTGCTAATAGTAATGCTTTTGAAAAGTCTTTATTTGAATTGAGTTGTGCAATGACTGAAAGGCCAATAGGTACCATCATCAATGTAGAAGCCGTATTTGAAATCCACATGGAAAGAAAACCTGTAGCAATCATAAAACCAAGAATTACACGTCTTGGATTTGTACCAATTAGCGCAATGATATTGAGTGCAATTCTTCTATGCAGGTTACATTTTTCAATAGCGATAGCAATAATAAATCCACCCAAGAATAAATAAATGATAGGGTTGGCATAGGGAAAAGTCGTTGATTTTATATCCAAGGACCCTGTTAAAGGAAAAAGTATGATTGGTAATAAAGCAGTTGCTTCTACAGGAATTGCCTCTGTCATCCACCATATGGCCAACCAAGTTGTACATGCTAGAACTCCTCGTCCCTCAGAAGAGAGACCATCAAAAGGAACAATAAAATAAATTAATATGAAGACCAGTGGTCCACAGATAAGGCCTATTATATTGGCCTTTAATTTCATTTTGAATTGAGTTCATTGATTGCCAGCCAAGCCATCAGACCAGGTCCATGAGACAAAGCATCCTCGTCAATATCAAATGTGGGGGTGTGAACACCAGAAATTATATTTTTGGATTCGTTTCGAGTACCTAATCGGTAGAAACATGCATCGGTGGTTTGAGAATAATAGGCAAAATCTTCAGCTGCCATCCATACATCGAGATCTACTACATTTTCTTTTCCGAGATAGTCAATTGCTGCATTCTTTGCCCTATCCGTTAATTGTGGATCGTTCTTTAAATAGGGATAACCCACTTCAATTCTGAATTCACATGTGCCGCCCATAGATTCCGCCAATGTCTCGGCTAAAAGTTTCATTTTTTTGTGGGCTTCAAATCTCCATTCCTCATCCAACGTTCTAAATGTACCCGATATTTTCACTTCGTTGGGGATAACATTGGTAGCACCTTCCGCTGATACTTTCCCAAAAGACAGGACCGTTGGCGTTTTTGGATCGGCCATTCTGCTAGAAATTTGCTGTAGCGCAACAATGATATGAGATGAGATTAACACAGGATCTACCAATTGATCAGGAAGTGCTGCATGACCACCTTTTCCTTTTACAGTTACATAAATCTCATCAGCACTGGCCATATACATGCCCTTCCTAAAACCTACTTTCCCTACAGGAATTAGCGGCATAACATGCTGACCAAAAATTGAAGAAGGTTTTGGATTTTCAAGAATACCTTCTTTTATCATCAAAGAAGCACCACCAGGAAGCAATTCTTCTCCAGGTTGAAAAATAAATTTGATGGTTCCATCAAAATCGTTTTTCACTTCATTCAAAATTTTTGCAGTTGTAATAAGTGACGAAGTGTGTACATCATGACCGCAAGCATGCATGACTCCTTCATTTTTTGATTTGTAAGTAACTTCATTTTGCTCATGGATTGGCAACGCATCCATATCGGCTCTAAGGGCTACAATTTTAGATTTTGGATTTTTTCCTTCAATCAAAATTTCTATTCCATTTCCTGCAATCCCACCTCTAACTTTCAGTCCTTCTTTTTGTAAAATCGACATTACAAAAGCAGCAGTTTTTTCTTCTTTAAACGACAGTTCTGGATTAGCATGTATGTGTCTTCTATTCTCTATCGTTTGCTTATGATGAGATTCAGAAAGTGATTTTATTTTTTTGAGCAGGTCCATTGTAAATTTTTCATTGACCATTGTCAATTTTAATTTTGGTAGGAATTAAAACGGCTCTAGAAAATGTTTCGCTTAAGATGTTGAAATCTTCGTTTGCTTCTATTCTTGAGTAGTATTTACCAATTCTCACTTTGTAATTAGGCTGTTCATATATCAGAACAGGCTTAGTATCTTCAATTAACTCGAAAGCTGCTCTTCTGAAAGAATTGGCCTTGTCTCTACTGTTACCAGAATAAATCTGTATAGTAAAACCGTCAAGTTCTTCAATACTTATTCTAGAGGCAATCATAATATTGGTTACACTATCTAGTTCTTCGCCGATCCCGTGCATGGGTTCGGTATCTTCTCTGATGACTTCTTCAATTTCATTCTCCATAGATTCTTCAGAAGTTTCTTCATCTATTATTTCATAATCATCCCTATACTCGGATAGGTCTTCTTCATAACTCGAAGTGACGACTGTTTTAGTGGCAGCTGGGCCACAAAATTGAAGTAATGCTGTAAGAGTGATGATAGGAAACACAAAAACTGATTTAAGTATCTTTTCCAAATTAACAAAAAATGAAGACTTCAGCATAGTTGATTATTCTACGATGACACATTTATTGTCTGCAACGTCCAGTTCTACACTTTTAAATTTCACATTTTCCTTCATAGACCCATCTACATATTGCACAGTTACTCTATCATTTCTTCCATAGATTTTCTCTGATTTGATAGGAGCTGTTTTTTCAACGGGAGCAGTCCTATGTCCCTCTCCAGACAGTGATGATCCACTTTCCTCTTTCGATTCTTTATAATCCTGCTTCGATCGTCTTTGCCTTGCTTCTTGTACTTGGTCGGGGTCTTGAACTGGGATTTCTGCTTTCGTTAAAAAGCTGACTGTATCTTCATTGACTTTTGAGACAAATAATTTGAACATGTTGAAAGACTCAAATTTGTAAATCAATAATGGGTCTTTTTGTTCATGAACAGCCATTCTTACCGATTGTTTCAGGTCATCCATTTCTCTCAAGTGTTCTTTCCAAGTTTGATCAATAATGGCTAGTGCAATAAGCTTTTCCATTTGCTTGATCATTTCACGTCCTTCTGTTTCAATGGATTTTTCCAAGTTAGCAACGACCCCTACTTGTTTTTGCCCGTCAGAAAATGGGATTTGAACATCTTTGAAAGTTGCACCTCTATCACGTTGGATATTTTTTAGCACAGGTAAAGACCGTGTTCTTACATTGTCATTTTTAGCATGATAATTTGCTAGTGCTTCAATATATAGCTTGTTACTTAAGTCAGCATGCGAAGTCCCAGTAAAATCCTCCTCTGATATTTTTGTATCAAGCCCAAGTATGGATAAACTATTTAATTTGAAACTTTGATAATCAACGGAGTCTTTTGAATTATTTGCAATTTCCTCAGATGTGTCATAGAGCATGTTTAGAATATCAAGATCCAGCCGTTCACCAAACAATGCATTTCTTCGTCTTTTGTAGATGACTTCTCTTTGAGAATTCATAACATCATCGTATTCCAATAAATGTTTACGTGAAGCAAAGTTGTTTTCTTCAACTTTTTTCTGGGCTCTTTCAATGGATTTAGTAATCATGCTGTGCTGAATTACTTCTCCCTCTTCGAGACCAAGTCTGTCCATAACTTTAGCAACGCGCTCAGCCATAAAAAGTCTCATCAAACTATCTTCAAGACTAACATAGAATTGAGAAGATCCCACGTCTCCTTGTCTTCCAGAACGTCCCCTTAACTGGCGATCAACACGACGAGATTCATGGCGTTCGGTGCCAATTATAGCTAATCCACCCGCAGCTTTGGATTCAGGAGTTAGTTTAATATCCGTTCCACGTCCAGCCATATTTGTTGCGATTGTTACTGTCCCTGGCTTTCCTGCTTCTGCAACTACATCAGCTTCTTTTGCATGTTGTTTAGCATTTAACACCTGATGTTTGATGTTTTTCATTTTGAGCATTCTGCTCACCAATTCTGAGATTTCGACAGAAGTGGTTCCTACAAGGACAGGCCTGCCAGCCTTAGTCAGTTCAAGTATTTCATCAGCAACGGCATTAAACTTCTCTCGGACAGTTTTATACACTTTGTCCTCCATGTCTTTCCTTTGCATTGGACGATTTGGAGGAACAACAATTACATCGAGCTTATAAATTTCCCACAATTCACCTGCTTCAGTCTCTGCTGTTCCAGTCATACCCGCCAATTTGTGGTACATTCTGAAATAGTTTTGCAAAGTGACGGTAGCGTAGGTCTGTGTGGCATCCTCGACTTTCACATTTTCTTTTGCTTCAATTGCCTGATGCAGTCCGTCAGAATATCGACGTCCATCCATGACACGACCGGTCTGTTCATCGACAATTTTTACTTTATCATCAACAACGATGTATTCTGTGTCTTTTTCGAAAAGCGCATAAGCTTTAAGTAGCTGGTTAACAGAATGAATTCGTTGTGCCTTAACATTATAATCTCTAATCAAGGTTTCTTTTTGATGAAGCATATCGCTTTCATCCAAAGCAGCGTCATTTTCTAATTTTGCTATTTCTAAACCGATATCTGGCATTATGAAAAAGTTTGAATCTTCTCCTTCTCCAGTTATAAGGTCAATCCCCTTATCAGTCAGTTCAATGCCATTGGTTTTTTCATCTATTGTAAAATATAATGGAGCATCAGCTTCTGGCATCAACTTTTGATTGTCAGCTAAATAGACATTCTCCGTTTTCTGTAGGATCTGTTTCACACCCGTTTCACTCAAATATTTGATCAACGGTTTGTATTTTGGCAAGCCTCTGAAAGCTCTAAATAATGCTACACCACCTTCATTTTGATCGTCTGCAGCAATGCCTTTTTTGGCATCATTTAGATATTGAGAAACTATTTTCCTTTGGGCTTCAACTAATTTTCCAATTCGTGGTTTTAGATCATAAAATTCATGCTCATCCCCTCTTGGAACTGGACCGGAAATGATAAGAGGTGTTCTAGCATCATCAATCAAGACAGAATCGACCTCATCAATCATCGCAAAATGATGTTTCCCTTGAACTAGGTCATCCGGGTGATGCGCCATATTATCACGTAGATAATCAAAACCAAATTCATTGTTGGTTCCATATACAATGTCTCCTGCATATGCTTTTCTTCTTTCAGCAGAATTTGCTTTATGCTTATCAATACAATCAACAGAAAGCCCGTGGAATTCAAATATCGGAGCGTTCCATTCTGAATCTCTTTTCGCTAAATAGTCATTGACAGTAATAATATGTACTCCACGGCCAGAAAGTCCATTCAAATAAGCTGGTAAGGTAGCAACCAAAGTTTTACCTTCACCAGTGATCATCTCAGCAACTTTTCCCTGATGCAATACTACACCTCCAATTAGTTGGACATCATAATGAACCATATTCCAAACCACCTCGATACCAGATGCCGTCCACTTATTGTGCCATGTAGCTGTTTCGCCAGATATCTCTATGTGTGGTTTGTTAGCAGCCAACATTTTGTCCATCATGGTAGCAGAAACAGTTAGCTTTTCATTTTCTGAAAAACGACGTGCAGTTTCCTTCACTACTGCAAACGCTTGAGGAAGGATTTCGAGTAATATTTCTTCTAGCTTTACATCTCTGTCTTTTTCTAGCGCATCGATTTTGTTAAAAATTCCTTCTTTTTCATCGATGTCCATTTCGGGAGAGTCATCAACACTTTGATGGAGAGCAGCCATCTGCTCGTCGATGGGCTTGAGATGATTGGCAATAACACCTTTTAATTCTGTGGTTTTTCCTCTCAATTCATCATCGCTAAGAATATTTAGCTTATCGAATTCTGCATTTATCAGGCCAACATAGGGTGTTAGTTCCTTGATATCTTTGTCGGCCTTTGTTCCAAAAAGCTTTGCTGCTCCTTTGGCAATAAAATCAATCATAAAGACTATTTTTTTATGGATCGTAAATTTAATTTCTTTTTTATTCTCAGCTAGGACAACAGCTTCTTTCTCAAAGAAATATTTTATGAAGAGTGCTGGGAAATAGTGTTTATAGTTCTACGCTTCCGTTGAAAACTTGTTTCGCAGGTCCGATAAGCCAGATATTTTGAAAACCACCATTCTCAGATTTTTCAAACCTAACTTGAAGTTCACCTCCTAAGGATTTTACATCAATTGGACTCATCAATCCATTGTCTGCAGCTGCCAAACATGAGGCCGTGATGCCAGTTCCACAAGAAAGAGTTTCATCTTCAACTCCCCTTTCATAAGTGCGTACAAAAACTTCATGCTGATTGTTGATTTGAACGAAATTGACATTCGTGCCACCTGGAGAATACTGCTGAAGATTTCTGATGGTACGTCCTTGTTTGACTACAGGTGCATTTTCTGCATTTTCTACAAACATGATATGATGAGGGGAACCATTATTTAAAAAATAGTGCTCTTCAAACTTTTCCGGTGCATTTTGATCTTTCATTTTTAAGTGAACGATTTCACCCTGAATTTCTGCTGCATAAATTCCATCAATAGTTTGAAAAGTACAATGGCCGTCAATAATGTTGAGAAACTTAGCAAAATTCACTGCGCAACGGCTGCCATTACCACAAAGGCTTTGACTTCCGTCTGCATTGAAATAAACCATTTCAAAATCAGCACCTTCAAAATCTTGGATCAAAATAAGTCCATCTGCTCCAATGCCCATTTTTCTCCCGCATAAATTTGCTATAATTGAAACGTCATGTTTGAAATGTCCACTACGATTGTCTATCATAATGAAATCATTGCCAGTGCCTTGATATTTGTAAAATTCAACCTTCATTTCCAGTACTATTTTGATTGATAAAGCTGATACGTAAATTTAATGGCCAGAGCATAAAAAAAGCCATTCTGAGGTCAGAACAGCTTTCAATTTTTTCTGCGAATTGAAACTAAAGGCTTTCTTTAATTCTTGCCGCTTTTCCTTTTCTACCTCTTAAGTAGTATAATCTAGCTCTTCTAACCTTACCTTTTCTCATCACTTCGATCTTGTCGATGTTTGGAGAAAGTAAAGGGAAAATTCTTTCTACAGCGATACCACTTGAAATTTTTCTAACGGTAAAAGTTTCTCCATTTGAATTAGGGTTTTTTCTCTGCATCACAGTACCCTGAAACTGTTGGATTCTTTCCTTATTACCTTCTTTTATCTTAACGTGGATGTTGACAGTGTCACCAGAACCAAAAGATGGGAGACTTGCTCTTCTTTCGTTATCCTCGCTTTCTATTAATTTTATTAATTCGCTCATTGTATTAGCTCTTTTAACCCCTTTTGAAAATCGGAGTGCAAATATAGATAATTATATTTTATTTAGCTACTATCCTTTTTAAGATAATTATTGTCTGTGGGTTATTTTTTTTTCTCTTGATTCTCAAGTAAATCGGGACGCCTTTCCTTTGTTCTAATTACTGCTTGTTCGAAGCGCCATTCATCGATTTTAGCTTGATGACCAGAAAGTAATATAGAAGGTGCTTCCCAACCTTTATATTCTGCAGGTCTGGTGTAAACCGGCGGGGCAACTAAGTTATCTTGAAAACTATCAGTCAACGCTGAAGTTTCATCGGAAAGCACGCCTGGTATAAGTCTGATAATTGAATCTGAGAGTACAGCAGCAGCTAATTCCCCTCCAGAGAGTACATAATTCCCAATGCTTATTTCTCGAGTAATGAGATGCTTTCTAATTCTTTCATCGACGCCTTTATAATGTCCACAAAGAATGATGATGTTTTTTTTGAGACTTATTTCGTTGGAAATATTTTGGTTCAGCATTTGACCATCTGGGCTCATATAAATCACCTCGTCATAATTGCGTTCAGATTTTAACCAAGTGATACATTTATCAATAGGTTCGATCATAAGCACCATGCCTGCTCCTCCACCAAAAGCATAATCATCTATTTGCTTTTGTTTGTTAATAGCATAATCCCTCAAATTGTGGATATGAATAGACGCGATATTTTTATCGGCAGCACGTTTAAGAATGCTCTGATCAACAGTTCCTTTGAACATGTCCGGTACGCAAGTCAGAATATCAATTCTCATTGTCTTCCAAAAATACTGCTAGTAATCCATCTGGCAATTCTACCAGGATTTCTTTTTTATCAAGATCTACATTTTTTATGATATCATCATTAATAGGAATAAGTACTTCTTTTTGTTGGTGAATTAATGAAATCAAATTCTGAGGAGGGATTTCATAAACTTGATCAACAGTTCCTAGTACACTCTCTCTTTCAACAACCTTCATTCCGATTAATTGATGAAAGTAGTACTGACCATCGGCCAGAGCGGGCAAATTACTTTCCGGGAGATAGATCTCGGAGGCAACTAGGTCGCTGGCCTCTTCGATAGAATCAATTTCTTCGATTTTAGCAATGGCTTTTTTGCCATTGATTTGAATGCGCTCCAAAAAAAAAGGAATCAATGTTTGATTTTTCAACACAAACATTGATTCCAATTCTTGATATTCAAAAGGGTCATCCACATCTAAATGAAGTTGGATTTCACCTTTTAATCCATGGGTCTTGATTACATAACCTAGTTGGTAGCAATCATCAACCTTCATATTCGATTATTCAGCTGCTTTTTCTTCGTCAGCTTTTTCCTCTGCAGGAGCTTCTTCTTTTGCTTCAGCAACCGGCTCTGCTGCAGGTGCTTCTTCTTTGACTTCTGCAGCCGGCTCTGCTGGTGATTCTTCCTTAGCAGGTGCTTCCTCAACTGGAGCCTCTGTAGCTTCAGCTGCTGGAGTTTCCTCTGTGGCCTCTTCACTAGCTTCCTCAGCATTAGCAGCAGCTTCTGCTTCCTCCGCAACTACTTTCTTAGCAGCAATTGCTTCAGTCCTAGCAGCATTTACTTTCGCTTCTGCTTCGAGTCTTGCCTTCTTGTCTGCATCTTTTGCTTTTTGAACATCGTCAGCGGATTTCTGGATTGTTCCTTCTTTCTCACTTAACCATGCCTCATATTTCTTATCAGCAGCTTCTTGTGTAATTGCACCCTTGTTTACACCTATTTGTAAATGTTTTTTCAACATTACTCCTTTATCAGAAAGTAATTTTCTTGCGGTTTCTGTAGGTAGTGCCCCTTTCATTACCCAATCAAATGCTTTGTCAACATCAATATTGACAGTCACTGGATCAATGTTAGGATTAAAAGAACCTAATTTTTCGATAAATCGGCCATCACGTGGCGCACGAGCATCAGCTACGACTACATCGTATATTGCTCGTTTTTTTCGCCCTCTACGGGCTAGTCTGATTTTTACAGCCATTTTTAATTATAAAATTTAAGTCGTGGATCACGTCCACAATTTGTTAAAAAGTCCGCAAATGTAGAGAAAAATTGTAGTAATCAGAAATTTGGAAGGTAAAAAAGAAAACGCCGATTGCTAAACTGGTCTTCAGAACTAATTTGAGCTAAAAATAACTGGGTAATTTATATAATCGAATAACCGCTTATACGGTTTTTGATTGGTGTGTGAACACATTACATTTGTCATCGCAAAAATCAAAAAGCAATACTGATGGACAAATTTAGTTATATCGCCAACGCAGATGTAAGTGTAATTGATAGTATGTACGAATCATTTAAACAGGATCCCGATTCTGTGGATGTTACATGGCAAAGGTTTTTTGAAGGGTATGAGTTTTCAAGAACTCATGGAAGTGAAAATGGAAGTACAGATGTAGATACTCCTGTTTCGAATAAAGAATTAGCGGTTCGTGATCTAATTCATGCATATCGATCAAGGGGTCACTTAAGGTCTATAACTAATCCGGTTCGAGAAAGAAAAGATAGAAAAGCACTTTTGGACATTGAGGATTTTGGGCTTACTAAAGAAGATCTTTCTTTGGAATTTGAATGTGGTAATATAATAGGTATAGGCAAGGCTACACTTTCAAAAATATTGAGCTCATTAAAGGATATTTATGAGGGAACTGTTGGTTTCGAATACATGTATATTCGGGAACCAGATCGCTTGAGTTGGTTTATGGAAAAAGTTGAAAGGGAAGCGCTTAATTTCAACCCACTGATCGAAGAAAAGAAGCAAATTCTAGCTAAACTCAATGAAGCAGTAGTTTTTGAAAATTTCCTTCATACAAAATACCTAGGGCAGAAAAGATTTTCCTTAGAAGGTGGAGAAACGACCATACCTGCAATTGATGCAGTGGTCAATAGAGCAGCAGAACTAGGCGTAGAAGAAGTTGTTATAGGCATGGCACATAGAGGTAGACTCAATGTACTAGTGAATATTATGGGGAAGACTTACGAGCAAGTATTCAATGAATTTGAAGGAGCTTCACCAACTGATACCACTATGGGGGATGGTGATGTAAAATATCACATGGGATTTTCATCCGAAGTAGTCACTCCATCAGGCCAAACAGTTAATTTAAAATTAGCGCCTAATCCATCACACTTAGAAGCAGTCAATCCAGTGGTTGAAGGATTTGTTAGATCTAAAATTGACAACCTTTATGAAGGTAATCAGGATAAGATTATGCCAATTTTGATTCACGGTGATTCCGCTATTGCAGGACAAGGAATTGGATACGAATTAATTCAAATGTCTAAGCTGGATGCTTACCATACTGGAGGAACTATTCATTTCGTAATTAACAATCAAGTAGGTTTTACGACGGATTTCGAAGATGCAAGGTCAAGTATATATTGTACTGACATGGCAAAATCGGTAGATGCCCCTGTTCTTCATGTCAATGGTGATAACCCAGAGGCCGTAGTCTTTTGCATGAAAGTAGCAGCGGAATATCGACAAAAATTTCACATGGACATATTTGTGGACATGGTTTGTTATAGACGTCATGGTCATAATGAGTCTGATGAACCTAAGTTTACGCAGCCTTCACTTTATAATATCATTTCCAAACACCCTAATCCAAGGGAAGTTTACAATAAGAGTTTGATTGAACGAGGAGATGTTGACGCAGGTCTAGCTTCATCAATGGATAAGCAATTCAAAGGATTGCTTCAAGATCGTTTGAATATGGTGAAGCAAGACAAGCTTCCATATACATTACAACAAAGTGAGAAGGAATTCTCTCAAATGAGAATTTCTAAACCAACGGACTTTGATCAATCCCCAGATACTTCTATTTCAGAAGATGCAATTAGTAAAGTTGGAGAAGCACTTACGAAGGTTCCGAAATCATTTAAACCAATCAAACAAATTGAAAAGGTATTAAAGCAGAGAAAAGAAATGTTTTTCGACAAAAAAGAATTGAATTGGTCAGCAGCTGAACTGCTGGCTTATGGTTCAATGCTTTTAGAAAAGAAAATTGTGAGGATTTCTGGTCAGGATACCAAAAGAGGAACATTCTCTCACCGACATGCTGTGGTGAGGGATATGACATCCAATGAACCATATAGTTTCTTGGATCATATCGATAAGTATCAGACTGATTTCAGGATTTATAATTCTTTGCTTTCAGAATTTGGTGCTCTAGGGTTTGAATTTGGCTATGCTATGGCTGATCCAAACGCAGTGGTCATCTGGGAAGCACAATTTGGTGATTTTGCGAATGGAGCTCAGGTTATGATCGATCAGTTCATCTCGTGCTCATATACAAAATGGAGACGAATGAATGGTTTGGTCATGCTATTGCCGCATGGTTATGAAGGTCAAGGACCAGAACATTCAAACGCGCGTCCAGAGAGATACCTTCAGTTAGCTTCAGGGAATAATATGTACATCTGTAATTTGACAAAGCCATCCAATTATTTTCATATGATCAGGCGACAATTGGCAATGCCATTTAGAATGCCTTGTATTTTGATGTCTCCAAAATCCTTGTTTCGACACCCTTTAGTAGTTTCAAAGTTAGAAGAGTTTACAGAAGGACGATTCCAGGAGGTAATAGGCGATGATTATGTTGATGCAAAAGAGGTTAAAAAAGTCCTTTTGTGTACAGGTAAAGTGTATTTTGATTTACTAGAAAAACAACAGAAAGACGAAAGAAAAGACGTCGCAATCATCAGAGTAGAACAACTTCACCCTTTTCCTAAAAAGCAGGTTTTAAAAGAGCTTAAAAAGTATAAGGTCAATGTTACCCATTGGGTGCAAGAAGAACCAGAAAACATGGGAGCTTGGTCATTTATCTTGAGAGTTTTTAGAGATGTTCAAAAAGACATTATTTCAAGAAAAGCGGCTGCATCCCCTGCTACTGGGTATGCTAAAGTTCACAAAAAAGAGCAAGAAGAAATTATCAATAAAGCCTTTTCGATATAAGGTTTAAATTTTTAAAGAAATTAAAATGATAGATATCAAAATACCAACCGTTGGAGAGTCAATAACTGAAGTTACTATTTCGCAATGGGCCAAACAAGAAGGTGACTATGTCGAAATGGATGAGGTAATCTGTGAGTTAGAATCAGACAAAGCCACGTTTGAATTAAATGCAGAATCTGCTGGGATTCTCTCAATTAAAGTAGAAGAGGGTGAGACCATAGAAATTGGCACCACTGTCTGTACCATAGACGAATCCGGAGCTAAAAATGAAACCTCATCCCCCACGCCCGACACGACAACAACATCGGAAGGAGGAAAAACAGGTGAAATATATGAAATGATTGTTCCTACTGTTGGAGAATCGATCACTGAAGTGACTGTTGGTTCATGGTTGAAGGAAGATGGTGATGTTGTGGAAATGGATGAGATTATTGCAGAAATAGAATCAGACAAAGCCACTTTTGAGCTGGGTGCTGAAGCCAGGGGAATACTCATTAGGGTTGCACAAGAAGGAGATACAATACCGATTGGTGGACTCATATGTAAGATTGAAGTTGTAGAAGGTGGTGCCTCTTCATCCTCGAAGGATGAAACTCCAGTTGCATCTGATGCTGAAAATTCTGAATATGCCAAGGGACATCCATCACCAGCTGCTGCCAAAATATTAGCAGAAAAAGGAATTGAAGCATCTGCATTAACAGGGTCTGGAATTGGTGGAAGAGTGACTAAAGAAGATGCTCAAAAGGCAGAGAAACCTTCTTCGAAAACAGCCCCACCTCGTGCTAAAGAAGCAACGGTAGCGGTTCCTGCATTTGGAGGTGGACGTGAACAAAATAGGAAAAAACTTTCTCCACTTAGAAAAACTGTTGCTAGGAGGTTGGTTTCAGTGAAGAACGAAACTGCCATGTTGACTACTTTCAACGAAGTTGACATGAAACCAGTAATGGATTTGAGAAAAAAGTACAAAGAGCAGTTCAAAGATAAGTATGGAGTAGGATTAGGGTTCATGTCATTTTTCATAAAAGCCAGTTGTGAAGCGCTAAAAGAATTTCCTGCAGTCAATGCTCAAATTGATGGAGAGGAAATTGTTTACAGTGAATATTGTGACGTGTCTATTGCTGTATCTGCCCCAAAAGGTTTAGTTGTCCCAGTTATAAGAAATGCTGAATCCTTGTCTTTTGATCAAGTAGAAAGTGAAGTAGTCAGACTTGCGGTGAAAGCAAGAGATAACAAGTTGAGCATTGATGAAATGCAAGGAGGTACTTTTACAGTCACTAATGGTGGGATTTTTGGATCAATGCTTTCAACTCCCATTATCAATGCACCTCAGTCAGCAATTCTAGGCATGCATAATATAGTAGAAAGACCCGTTGCAATTAATGGCCAGGTTGAAATTAGGCCAATCATGTATTTGGCGCTTTCTTATGACCATAGGATTATTGATGGTAGAGAATCAGTTAGCTTTTTAGTTAAATTGAAGCAGTTGCTTGAGGATCCTGCTCGTTTAATGTTGGGTATTTAATTAGAAGAAATTATGAAATATGACGTAACAGTAATAGGGTCAGGCCCGGGAGGATATGTGGCTGCAATAAGATGTGCTCAACTAGGAATGAAAGTGGCCATCATCGAAAAATATAGTACCCTTGGTGGAACATGCCTGAACGTTGGTTGTATCCCTTCGAAAGCTCTACTGGATTCTTCTCATCATTTTCATGATGCGGAACATACTTTCAAAGAACACGGTATTGACATTCCTACACCGAAAGTGAATTTCAAACAAATGATTTCTCGCAAAGGTGAAGTAGTAAAGCAAAATGTTGAAGGGATCGCTTATCTAATGAAGAAAAACAAAATTGATGTTTTCGAAGGTTTTGGCTCTTTTATAGATAAAAACACGATTAAAGTAGCAGGAAAAAAAGAAGAGGAAGTAAAAACTGAAAAAGTAATTATTGCGACTGGGTCAAAACCAACTTCCTTACCATTTATCAAAATTGATAAAAAGCGAGTTATAACCAGTACCGAAGCATTGGAACTTAAAGAGATACCCAAGCATTTGGTTATCATTGGCGGTGGTGTCATTGGTTTGGAATTAGGATCAGTTTATGCACGGTTGGGTTCTGACGTATCTGTGGTTGAATTTTTGGATAGAATTGTTCCTGGGATGGATGGAACGATGTCTAAAGAATTGACAAAGTCACTTAAAAAACTTGGCATCAATTTTTTTTTAAAACACAAGGTTTCAGGTGTAGAGACGAAAGGAAAAAATGTCACGATTAAGGCAGATACACCTAAAGGTGAAGTACTTGAATTGAAAGGTGACTATTGCTTGGTTTCTATAGGTCGAAGGCCCTACACCGATAACTTAGGACTAGAAAATGCTGGTGTTAAGATTGATGAAAGAGGACGTATAGAAACCGATGGATACTTGAAAACTTCAGCTGCGAATATCTTTGCTATTGGTGACGTTGTGAAAGGAGCAATGCTGGCTCATAAGGCTGAAGAAGAAGGAGCGCTCGTGGCAGAATATTTAGCTGGACAAAAGCCTCATATCAATTATAACCTTATTCCTGGAGTTGTTTATACTTGGCCAGAAGTAGCAGGCGTTGGCCAAACGGAAGAACAGTTGAAAGAAGCTGGGAAAGCTTTTAAAATTGGTTCTTTTCCATATAAGGCTTTGGGACGTGCGAGGGCAAGTATGGATACCGATGGTTTGGTCAAAGTAATCGCAGATAAATCGACCGATGAGATATTAGGGGTTCATATAATAGGTGCACGCGCAGCTGACATGATAGCAGCCGCAGTGACGGCCATGGAATTTAGAGCATCAGCAGAGGATGTATCTAGAATGTCTCATGCACACCCCACTTATATGGAGGCAGTGAAAGAAGCATGTCTAGCTGCTACAGAAAATCGCCCAATTCATATGTGATTCTATACAAATTTGGAATGATTAAAATATTAAAGGGATCGCATTTTTTAAGGCGGTCTCTTTTCTTTTTAAAAAGATGTTTTTGGCATATCTTTTGTCTAACGATTCTCGTAAACAATAATTCGTAAACAATTAACTTATTTGGTAATGAAAAATTTTGTAATGTTCGCATTGTCAGCAGCGATTTTCGCTTCTTGTTCAAGTATTAAAGTAACTACTGATTATGATAAGTCGGTGGATTTCTCACAGCACAAAACTTTGGAATATTATGGCTGGGCAGACAATAGTGATAAAATATTAAATCGATTTGATAAAGAACGAATTGAAAAAGCGTTTGGTGATGAATTTGAGAAACGTGGTATCAAATTGGTTGAAAAAGGGCAAGGTGATATCATCGTGACGCTATTTATCGTTGCAGAACAAAAAACTCAGACAACTGCAAATACAACTAGTACAGGAGGCTATGGTGGAGGCTATGGTTATGGTAGGTATGGACACGGACCTGGTTATGGTTGGGGAGCTGGCCATTCAACAACCACGTATTCTGAGTCTGACTATACTGTGGGAACATTGGTAGTTTCTGTCTATGATGCAAAAGAAAAACTGCTAATTTGGGAGTCCACAGGAAAAGGTACAATTAGTGAAAAAGAAAAAGGAAGAGAAGAAAGAGCGGCAAAAGGTGCTACACGAATTATGAAAGATTACCCTGTTGCTCCTCTGAAATAGGTATAATTTATCAAGTTGAAAAAGGGCTTTCAATTATTTGAAAGCCCTTTTTTTATGGGATTTGGCAGGGCTGTACATGTTTATAATTTGGTATTTTATTATGCTTTGAGAGTAGCCAAATATTCCCAAAAAGCCGGTAATTATTTGACCCAAAATATACTTTATTTCACCTGCCTAATTCTGCAATTCACCGAATTCAACTTTTCAGATTTTGATTGAGGGGCTATCCTTGCATCATCAGTTTATAAAACAAGATAAAAAGGTTTAGAAGTTTTAAGAGGTAAACTATTTGTTGAGAAGATCCTCGGCCCAGTGTCGGGGACCTTTTTTAAAACTGACTTAAAAGAGAATCATAATTTAGTCTTATCATTCATACTAGTTCTAAGGCTGTCAATCCAAACGGGAATGACAGCCTTTTTTTATGCCCTTCATGTGAGTTTATTGTTTTCCAAAAGTTAACATCAGATTACTCATATTTTATTTAATTGGCTTGAAATTATCACATTATTATCTGCGAAAAACCACGTTTAATGAGCTTAGAGGGCTATTATTAAACCCAACTGTAAAAAATTGAAATTCACCTGAAAAATAATAAAACTCGCCGATTAATGATTTTTTCTGATAAAGGATGCTTCTATCATTGCTGTGTAATCAATCATTAATCACTATAAATATTATTAAAATGAGAACGATCAAAGTATTATTAATTGCAACAGTATTGGCATTTGCAAACAACGCAATTGCTGGAATTGAGAAAAAAGGAAATTCAAGTGAAGAGCTTGATGTAACTATCGAAGGACAAGTCGATGGGAAAGTTATAATTGGGTTTGAGAAACTAGAAGATGAAAAAGTTTTCATTCAAATCTATGATCAAGATAAAACATTGATTCATTTTGAAAAAGTAACTGATGAGACGTTGGTTCTAAAGCGTTTTGACCTTTCAAGATTTCCCGCAGGGAGTTACTCGTACAAAGTATCAAATGCCAATTTCACGGTTGAAAAGGTTATTGTAAAAAAGTAATTATTGAACATATTAACCGAAACCTGCTGCAATGGTGTAGCAGGTTTTTTTACCAACATGCCAAAGCTAGAATTGCGATGAATTTTTGAGAATCTTTTTCTTGTTCATCATTATTTGCATCTGAGTTAGGTGCTATTTTTTTATCCGCTTCCTTTGCTAAATTCTTAGTAAAGGATTTATTGGTTTTAGAGGATTGATTCATAATAATTAGTTTAAGAGATTACCGAAATAAGAAAGAATTATAGGGATATAATAAATATTAAGATCGAAACGGTACATTTTGTGATTGAAGCAGTTTAAATAATGAATCAAACCTTTTCATAATTAGTACACACACACGTACTTCGCATTATCATTCTTAAATCAGCCTTAGAAAATAATATGTTTAACAATAAAATCAGAAATTTAAACTGGTGGAGATGGACCAGCATTCTTGTAATGGGTGTTTCTATACGGTTATTCTCAGATTTTATGTACAGTTTGTACTATGACCATGCCATGACCTGGGAAATAAAAGATTATGTATCAACTATTCTTTTAGCCCTAATGATATTGGAAGGCATTAGATGGGTTGATCACAGGTTAGATAGTTTGATTCCTTGGGAGAATCAGCATACAAAAAGATTTTTAATTCAGATTGTTTCAAATGCAGCAGTGACTTTGTTTGCATTAGTCATATTCTCAATATTTCTTGAAAACCTTATAAACGAGAACGCTGTTCGACCATTATTCGAGGATGTAGTGATTGTTTCCACTACTATATCGGTTACAATTGCTATGGTTGCGATCGATCTATTCTTCTTTTTTATAAGAAGATGGAGAAATTCATTGAGTGATGTTGATCGATTTAAAAAGGAGAGTCTTGAATTTCGACATGAGATGTTGAAGACGCAGGTGAACCCTCATTTCTTATTCAATAGTTTGAATACTCTTTCGTCATTGGTTTATGAAGATCAGGATGCGGCTTATACTTTTATTAGCAAGTTGTCTGGAGTATATAGGAATGTTTTGGAGCACAGAAATAAAGGATTAGTAACTGTCAAAGAAGAATTGGAGGCAAGTAGTTCATACATTGAACTTATTAGATTGAGGTTTGGTAAAAGACTTTACCTGAGTGTCGATTTGGATGAGAAAATTCAAAATTATCAGGTTCCACCATTAATTTTACAATTGTTAATAGAAAATGCAATAAAACACAATGTTGTGTCCACAAAATATCCGTTGGGTATTGCAATTTCGAATCAAGACGAACGTATTGTTATTCAGAATACGCTGAGATTGAAAACATCAAAAGGATACTCATCAAAAATTGGACTGGATAATATTATCAGTCACTATGATATTGTTACTGATGAAAAAGTAACTATTAAACAAACGGATGATTTTTTCATCGTAACTATACCGTTATTGAAGCCGGAATATGAAGGTATTGATTATAGAAGATGAGCCTTTTGCTCAAAACGAATTGAAAAGACTTTTGGGTAGAATTGATCCCCAAATTGATGTGCTCGATTGTTTGGAGTCAATCGAAGAATCATTGGAATGGTTAAATGATAATGACGAACCAGATTTAATCTTTTTAGATGTTCAATTGTCAGATGGCCTAAGCTTTGAAATTTTTCAAAAAGTAGAAGTAAAAGCACCTATCATATTTACAACAGCATTTGATCAATATGCAGTTCAAGCTTTCAAATTAAACAGCATAGACTACTTATTGAAACCTATCGATAAGGAAGAATTAGAGAATAGCCTAAATAAATATCATAACCTACATGGTGTTAATGAAGGTGAAAAAGAGAGTATTCTTAATCCGGAAAAAATCCAACAACTGTTGGAAATGAATCTGAGCAAAGACTATAAAAAAAGATTCATCATTAAAACGGGAGATAGGCTGAGGCATGTTTCTGTAGAAGATATAGCCTATTTCTATGCTGAGGATGATTACACTTATTTGGTAGCAAAAGAAAATGCCAAGTTTATTATCGCTTTTAAACTGGATGAATTAGTGAATTTATTAGACCCCAATGAATTTTTTAGACTTTCAAGAAAGTATATTGCCAACGTTCATTCGATTAAACAAGCGAATAAGTATTTCAATAGTCGTTTGGAAGTAATACTCGAACCTCCAACGAAAGATCAAATCTTAATCAGTCGAGTTAGAGTTCCAGATTTCTTAGAGTGGCTTGAAAGATAGAAATTAGTTGGCAAGTTGAATCTACCGTTACTTGTCATTCGCTTTAACGGAAGTATATAGGTTTAAATATTTCGCCCATTGATTGTCAAATAATTTAAATTGTTACTAAATTGGAACTGGTTTCTTTAGCACAGAACCCTATTTAGCATTTGAGAAGAGTGAATAGTTAAACGTATAACTCTTTATCCTTTTTTATGGATCAATTAGAAAAAATGCCTCCAACGGTTGAATCGTTGCAGAGAGAGCTTGCTCAAACTAGAGCCAAATTAGAAAAAAGTGAGCTGCTTTTTCAGAGTATCCTTGAATCCAGTCTTGCAGGATACTGGATTTGGAATTTAAAAGATAATAGCTTGTTTCTCAGTCCTACATTCAAATCAATGTTTGGATATAATGAGGAAGAGTTAGCTGATTCTTTAGATACTATTAATGCCTTGATGTTCGATCAAGACTTGCCAAGAGCCCATGCCAATATGGAGGAGCATATTGAGTCGAATGGGAAAATCCCATATAAATGCGAAGTTCGGTATCATCATAAAGATGGATCAACCGTGTGGGTTATATGTACAGGAAGCATTCTTGAAAAAGATGAAAATGGCGCCCCTAGGACTTTTTTAGGATGCCATATTAACATTAATCACTTAAAAAAATCAGAAGAATTAACGAAATACACAAAGGAACTTGAGATTAAAAATCATGAAATGGAGCAATTTGCCTATGTCGCTTCTCATGATTTACAAGAGCCATTAAATACAATAAGAGGTGTTGTGAGCTTGTTGGAAGTTCGGTTAAAAGATAATCAAGATGAAGAAGTTGAACAATGCTTAGATTTCTTGAACCAAGGAGCGGGTAGAATGTCTGATTTGATAAAGGGTCTTTTGGATTATTCTCGGTTAGGTAAAGAAAGTGTTATTACCGATGTTAACTGCCAAGTAATTGCGGACGGCATAGTGGATGACCACAAAGCCTTGATTGATGAAACGAAAGCAAAGATCCTGGTTAGCGAATTACCAGTAGTTAAAGGGCTCGAAACAGAATTACATGTTGTGTTTCAAAATTTAATAGGTAATGCATTGAAATATATAGGAAAAGATGCCCCGAGAATAGAAATTGATGCTACTGAACAAGAGACCCATTGGAAATTTTCTATTAGAGACAATGGTATTGGTATTCAGCCAGGAGATCGAAATAAAATTTTCAAGCTGTACCAAAGGCTTCATAAAAAGCAAGCGTATGAAGGAAGTGGCTTAGGCCTAGCGCACTGTCAAAAAATAATAGAAGAACTACATCACGGAAAAATTTGGGTTGGGGGAAATAGTCCTCAAGGATCTATATTTTATTTTACCATCCCAAAAATATAGCACTTACTTATTTCAGCCTTTTAGAATATTCTTAACTTCGTTGAGTTTAAGTAGAGCTTCTACTGGAGAAATAGTATTGACATCTAATTTGGTCAATAGCTCCAAAACTTCTTCAAATCGAGGGTCACTTTCGAACATGTTTAGTTGAAAGTTGGCCTTAGGCATGGTTTCAATTTTCTCTTGATGATCATCAGTGATTTTATCTTTTTCGAGATGCTTTAGAATTTCATTCGCACGGAGGACTACCTTGTTAGGCATACCCGCCATTTGAGCTACATGGATCCCAAAGCTGTGTTGACTTCCTCCTTCTTTCAATTTTCTCATGAAAATTACCCGGTTGTCAAGTTCTTTCACTGATACGTTAAAATTTTTAACTCTTGGGAAATCTTCAGCTATTTGATTCAATTCGTGATAATGGGTTGCAAACATAGTTTTAGCCTTGTTTGAAGGGTGATTATGCAAATGTTCAACAATTGACCAGGCTATGGAAACACCATCATAAGTGCTAGTGCCCCGTCCTATTTCATCCATCAACACTAGGCTATTTTCACTGAGATTATTTAGAATGCTAGCTGTTTCATTCATCTCCACCATGAATGTAGACTCACCTTTTGATAAATTGTCAGAAGCCCCTACGCGAGTAAATATTTTATCGATTATTCCAATGTTGGCATGAGATGCAGGCACAAAAGAACCCATTTGGGCCATTAATACGATCAAGGCAGTTTGTCTTAATAACGCAGACTTTCCAGCCATATTTGGCCCTGTGATAATGATGATTTGCTGTGACTGATCATCCAAATAAATACTATTTGGAATATAAGGTTCACCATTGGGAAGTTGGGTTTCTATAACTGGGTGTCTTCCTTCTTTGATGTCCAGTTCTTTTGATTCATTGATGCCTGGTCGACAGTAGTTGTTTTTTTCAGCGGCTATAGAAAATGAAATGAGACAATCAAGATTTGCAATCGCTTTTGCATTTTCCTGAATTTCCAATACGTATTTTGCAGAGTATTGAACCAAATCATTGAATAATTTGAATTCAATTGAACTTAGTTTTTCTTCTGCATTGAGGATTTTTTCTTCGTAAGTTTTGAGTTCCTCAGTGATATACCTTTCCGCATTTACAAGCGTTTGCTTTCTTATCCATTCTACAGGTACTTTATCTTTATGAGCATTAGAGACTTCTAAATAGTAACCGAAAACCTTGTTGTAAGCAATTTTAAGAGATGAGATCCCGGTTCTATCTTTTTCTCTTTCTTGTATTTGAAGGAGATAATCCTTTCCTGAAAAAGCAATTTTCCTCAGTTCATCCATTTCTTCATCAATGCCATCTTTGATGATATTTCCTTGGGTCGCATTCAGCGGTAATTCTTCTTGAAGTTGCTGATCTAACTTTTCCACTAAATCTGAACAGAGGTTGAGTTGATTGCCAAGATTTATAAAAGTATCTGTTTTGCTTTTTTCAAGTATTTCTTTGATTGGCTTGATATGTTGCAAAGCCTTTTTTAAGTGTAATATTTCTCTAGGATTTACACGAAGAGCAGCTACTTTGGAAACCAATCGCTCTATGTCACTCATTTGATTGAGTTCCTCGGTTATTTTAGAAGTGACGTCATGCTTTTTTAAGAAAGCTTCTACTGCCTCTAACCTTCGAGTGATTGTCGCTTTGTCTTTTAAGGGGAGTACCATCCATTTTTTTAGAAGACGAGCACCCATAGCGGTTTGAGTTTTGTCTAAAATAGATATGAGTGGTACACCATCTGGCTGTTGAGGATAAACGAGCTCTAAGTTCCGAATGGTAAATTTGTCTAGCCAAACGTAACGTTCGGTGTCTATTCTGGTGATAGATGATATGTGAGCGATTTCTTTGTGCTCTGTTTCTTCGAGGTAAAAAAGAATGGCGCCAGCGGCACATATTCCTTCCTTTATTTCTTCAATCCCAAAACCTTTTAGGTTTTTAGTTTTGAAAAGGGTATTTAATTTTTCATAACCAAAATCGTGTCCGTAAATCCAATCTTCTAGACAAAAAGTATTGAATTCTTCACCGAATATTTCACTGAATGAATCTTTGTATTTTTTACAATAGATGATTTCTGATGGACTAAAACTTTGAATCAGTTTGTCTACATAATCATTGTTTCCCTGAGAAACCATGAATTCCCCAGTGCTCAAATCCAAAAAGGAAATGCCATGCATTTCCTTTCCAAATGAAATAGAAGCCAAATAGTTGTTTTTCTTTTGATCTAAAACATTGTCATTCAAAGTCAATCCAGGTGTCACTAATTCTGTAACACCTCGTTTTACTATGCCTTTGACTGTTTTTGGATCTTCTAACTGATCGCAAATAGCAACTCTATTACCAGCTCGTACTAGTTTAGGTAAATAGGTGTCTAGAGAATGATGAGGAAAGCCCGCCAATTCTATATGTGAAGCAGATCCATTGGCCCGTTTTGTAAGCACTATGCTCAGTATTTGACTGGCTTTTACGGCGTCTTCTCCAAAAGTTTCATAAAAGTCACCCACTCGAAACAAGAGCAATGCATCAGGATGTTTGGTCTTGATGGCATTGTATTGCTTCATTAACGGAGTTTCCTTGGCTTTGGCAGTCATTGTTTTTTAGTTGAACCACGAATTTATACAGTCCACATCATATGTTGAAAATAGAAAGAGCATCTTTTTCCACATAATAAAAATCATTGCATTGATGGCTTTTCTACAATGACTCTATTTCTTTGTATATAATGAAAAAATTAAAAAATGAAGAGCTGAATCGGGTTTCGGTTGAAGCGTTTAAATCTCAGAAAAAGAATAACGTAATTGTCGTTTTGGATAACATTAGGAGTCTGAATAATGTTGGTTCCGCTTTTCGGACTTCCGATGCTTTCAATGTCCAGAAAATTTTTCTTTGCGGAATTACAGGTACACCTCCCCATAGAGACATTCACAAAACGGCCATCGGTGCTACGGATTCTGTAGAATGGGAATATGCCAAAGATACTTTAACAGTTATTCGTCAACTTCAAGATGAAGGTTGGAAAATTATTGCCGTTGAGCAGGCTGATGGATCTTTGAAGTTAAATCATTTTTCAGTCCAGGAAAATGAAAAGTATTGTTTCATATTTGGGAATGAGGTTTTTGGCGTAGAACAAGACGTGGTAGATGCTTCAGATGGGTGTTTGGAAATACCTCAATATGGCACTAAGCATTCTTTAAATATTAGCGTAACTATTGGTGTCGTTTTATGGCAATATATTGCGTCTAAATCTTAATTGAATCAAGTAAAATCAAGTTCTTCGACCTATCTTTGTTACAATTTCAAACAATAATCGGCTTCATTACAAATCAATAATAATATGGAATACAGAATTGAAAAAGATACCATGGGGGAGGTTAAAGTACCTGCCGAAAAATATTGGGGAGCACAAACCCAACGTTCCAAAATGAATTTTAAAATAGGCGGTGAAGCGATGAAAATGCCAATTGAAATAATTCATGCATTTGCCATCTTAAAAAAATCAGCTGCTGAAGCGAATCATGACTTAGGAGTTTTAGATCAAACCAAATGTGATTTAATTGGTAAAGTTTGTGATGAGGTGTCTTCTGGCCAATTAGATGATCAATTTCCACTAGTTGTTTGGCAAACTGGATCTGGAACCCAATCCAATATGAACGCGAATGAAGTAATCGCTAACCGTGCCCATGTTTTGAATGGTGGTTCTCTTTCAGATGAGAAAAAGTTGATTCATCCGAATGATGATGTAAACAAATCTCAATCCTCTAATGATACATTCCCAACTGCTATGCACATAGCGGGTTATAAGATGATCGCTGAAACTACAATACCTAAAGTAAAGCTTCTCCGAGACACACTTGAAAAAAAGGTTAGAGATTTTGCTGAAGTAGTAAAAATAGGACGGACTCATTTTATGGATGCTACTCCTCTAACTTTGGGTCATGAGTTTTCTGGGTACGTCTCTCAATTAGATCATGGACTCAAATCTTTAAATAATACCATGGCGCATCTTTCTGAATTGGCACTTGGAGGAACTGCTGTAGGAACAGGGCTCAACACACCAGAAGGTTATTCTGATTTGGTAGCAGAGAAAATCGCTAAGCACTCTGGTTTTCCTTTTATTTCAGCTGACAATAAGTTTGAAGCATTAGCCGCACATGACGCTATCGTTGAATGTAGTGGGGCGTTAAAGCAATTAGCGGTAAGTTTGATGAAGATCGGAAATGATATTAGAATGTTGTCTTCTGGCCCAAGAAGTGGAATCGGAGAATTGGTAATTCCGGAAAACGAACCAGGCTCTTCTATTATGCCTGGAAAAGTAAATCCAACTCAATGTGAAGCTTTGACGATGGTCTGTGCGCAAGTGATAGGAAATGATGTCGCAACTTCCGTAGGGGGTATGACAGGTCATTTCGAATTAAACGTTTTCAAGCCTATAATGATCTATAATTTGCTCAATTCAGCAAGATTGATAGGAGATGCTTGTGAGTCGTTTAATGATAACTGTGCTGTTGGAATAGAGCCTAATCATTCAGTTATCGAGGAGAAATTAGAAAAGTCACTAATGCTTGTGACCGCACTCAATACTCATATTGGTTATGAAAATGCTGCGAAAATCGCGAAAAAGGCTCATAAAGAAGGAAAAACCCTTAGAGAGGCGGCCTTAGATTTGGGGTTGTTAACTAATGAACAATTTGATGAATGGGTGATTCCTGCTGATATGGTGGGTAGTTTAAAGAAATGATAATAATTTAACAAAACTTAAAATAGTACAACTATTGTAGTTTTTGTACTATATTTAGCTCATTAATTTTGTACATTAGCAATTAAAAGTAGGATTAAATCATAAAATCATGAGAAATATACTAGTTGTTCTTTCCTTAATTGTAGCCGTGTCGTTTGCTCAGACCGCCACAGCTCAATTGTCGAAAAAAGAAAAAAAGGAATGGAAGAAAAGGATTAAGTCCTTAACTCCAGAACAATATAAAGCACTATTAGAAGAAAACAAGTCTTTGAAAGGACAGGTGAGTAGTCTAAAAAAAGAAGTTGGATCGAATGATGATAAGCTTAAAGAAAAGGATGATCAGATAGCTGATTATCAGGATCAAGTATCTTCTATGAGACGTGAAGTAGCTGAAGCGAAGAGAAAAGCTGCAGAGAAGCCAGTTCAACAGGCATCTTCAAGAAGCGTTGTACCTTCAAAAGGTGTAGTCTTTAAAGTACAGATTGGAGCATTCAAGCAAAAAGATTTGAAGAAGTTTTCTGAGGATAATCCATCTTTTGAAGTAGACAATGATAGTGGAACTTTGAGGTACACACTAGGTGTATTCAGAGACTATTGGGAGTCTGATACATTCAAAAAGTACTTGAGAGAGATGGGAGTGAAAGATGCATGGATAGTAGCTTATAAGGATGGTGCAAGAGTGCCTATTAAGGAAGTCCTTGAAGGCGTGATGTAAGAAATTGAAATTAAAAGAACCTCGATACTTTTGTATCGGGGTTTTTTTTTGGGCTTGATTAAAACGCTATTTTTGCCGTTTTTAAAATTAAAATGATTCATTACAAGACACTTGAAGAAATAGAATTGATGCGTGAAAGCGCACAATTAGTTTCGAAAACATTGGGGATGATCGCACAGGAGTTAAAACCTGGAGTTACACCCTTGCATTTGGATGCATTGGCAGAGACATTTATTCGAGATCATGGGGCTAAGCCAGGTTTTTTGGGATTGTATGATTACCCCAATACCATAATCACATCTGTAAATGAACAAGTGGTGCATGGAATACCAACTGACAGACCGTTAGAAGATGGAGATGTAGTGGGCGTTGATATTGGTGTTTTCAAAAATGGTTTTTATGGTGATCATGCATACACGTTTGAGGTAGGTGAAGTGAAAGAAGAAGTTAGAAAACTTCTCCAAGTAACTAAGGAGTGTCTCGATTTGGGAATTGCTCAAGTTAAGCATGGAAATCGAATTGGTGATGTGAGTTTTGCGATACAGCAGCATGCCGAAAAAAATGGATATGGGGTTGTTAGAGAACTAGTCGGACATGGACTCGGCAAGGAAATGCATGAGAGTCCAGAAGTGCCAAACTTTGGGAAAAGAGGGAAAGGTCCAGTGATGAAAGAAGGTTTGGTAATAGCCATTGAACCAATGATCAATATGGGTACAAAGAACGTGCGCCAATTATCAGATGGATGGACGATTATCACTTCAGATAAAAAGCCATCGGCCCATTTTGAGCATGATGTAGCAATAGTTAACGGAAAAGCTGAAGTACTTTCAACTTTTAAGTACATAGAAGATGTGCTTCAAAGTGTGAAGAGTGCATAATTGACATAGCAATATTTTGAATTACTACACATCGTAGTAAACGAAATTTTTATATATTTAGAATAATTTAAAGGAGCCAAATAATTTAACCATGAATCAACCTGTAGAAGGAATGCTGGAGTATTGGTCAAACATAGCAACGAACGCCGCACTAGTACTCGTTGTCTTGTCATCAGCCTATTACATTTTTTATGTAATCATTGCAGCAGCAATTAGCAACCGTACCAAAAAATACAAATTTGTCCAATCCAAAGAAGTAGCTGTTATGAAGCAAGCTTCAGTGGGTTTTGCCATCGCAATTGCATTAGTAATTAATATGTTAATGCTCAACGAACGCGATTTTGGTCATACATTCATTTTCGTGATGAAAGCAGCGCTTCCAATCGGAATTGCAGTGACTATTGGTTATGCAATCTGGTCTTATTTAATAATATATTATCCATTTATTCTTGAAAGAAAGTTATCCGATATTAGGTTTAAAGAAAGAAAGAATCCTAAAACGGGTCGTCCAATGCGTCTATTAAATGAAGAGGAAGAAGATGAATATTTGACAGAAGAAATGATTCGTCAAGAAGATGAGTTTAGATTTGATTTTGATGTTTGGCTTGACGAAACAAATAAGGATACCATTATAGAGACCTATTTAGGATCAACGAATAGGATTTGTGGAAAATGTAACTTCAGAACTTTGAAATTGACTAAAGAGGAAATTGACGAAGATACGAATGTGAAAATGTTGTATTTTAATTGTACGCATTGTGGTCACAAAGAGAAAGAACAAGATGCGTAATAATTCCATAAGAATATTTAAACAAAAAAAGGTTGTCAATTGACAACCTTTTTTTGTTTACGCGGAAGGATACTCATTTATCCTACAACTTGATATCCGATGTGCCTTTTCGATACAAAAAACAAATTTGTTTGAATAAACTGTTAGACCGTTTTTGACAACTTTCTACATCGTTTGGTTTGATCTCAACTTGACCCAAAATTTTTGAAATCACAATCACGTAAGATTCTCACTTCTTCTGGGGTTTAGATTATTACTTTATAATCATATATTTGTTCAATGGAGGCATGTTTTCACGTGTGTGGGACTAAAATGGAATCACCAAAGCTTTATACATCCACACTGATATTAAGTTTACTGACCACGTTCTTACTGTCAAACAAGTCCTATTGTCAGAAAATTGATTACGACAGCATCTATCATCAGATAGAAGTCACCAATGATGAGGAAGATTTCAGGGCATTGCGAGAAATGGTATATTTCGATGAGTCTTTGGCTGATTCCACAAAGACCAAACTTTCTTTCCTTGCCATTGAGCGATCCGAAAAGCTTGGGCTCGATTACTATTACGCTAGTTTTTTGTATTACAAATCCATGCGATTGACTATAGCAGGAGACTATGCTAAGGCTATTCTGATGACCAATGAATGTTATCAAATTTTCATGAGACTTGAGGAATTCACGGAAGCATCGTCATGCTACAATAACATTGGAAGCATGGTGGCTTCACAGGGAGATACAGAAACAGGAAAAATTTATTTGAAAAAGGCAATTGAGTTGAATAACTTGGAAAAAAGCGACCCTTCCTACGATAGGATTCAGGGTAATCATCTCATTGTATATGGTAATATTTTTTTCAATTCTGGAGACCTTGATAGTGCATTTATTTTGACAAACCAAGCACTGAATTTGGCCATTGAGAAAGACTTTTTAAGGGCAAAAATATTTTGTACTGTCAATCTGGGGAAGATTCTGAAAGTAGAAGGAAAATACCCTGGTGCTAAAGCCTACTTAAGACGTACATTGGAAGCCGCAAATGAAACTCAAATGCAAACATGGAAAGCTGGGGCATATAACCACTTGGCAGACATATCGATTGCGCTAGATCAATTTGATTCAGCCATCTATTTCCTCAATCAAGGTCTCATTATGTGCCAAAACAGTGATGTTTTCTTACCCATACAACTGGACATTCTTGAAAAGAAGGCAAATCTGTATGCACAACATGGAATGTTACAAGAAGCATTTGAACTTCAGCAAGGTCATATGATCCTTAGGGATTCTTTTTTCACACTCGAAAAGGAGACGCAACTTCAGTGGGCTCAAACAGAATTTGACGTTCAACAAAAGAAACGTGACATTGAAGCTCTTTCCCAGCAATCAACCATACAGGCACTTCAGATCAAGCAGAGAGATCAGGCACTATTCTCAGTTCTGATTTTTGGCTTAATGATCTTGAGCATTATCTATTTTATCTTAAAGTCACGATCAAATAAAAGAAAAAGACTACAAGCTGAATTGAACCAGCGGATACGCGAATCAGAGCTCAAAGCTTTGCGCTCTCAAATGAATCCACATTTTTTGTTCAACGCGATGAATTCTATTCAGGAGTATATCATGTCTAATGAACGAAAACTGGCTGGAAAATACCTGGGGAAGTTTGCGGATTTGATGCGAATTTATCTGGAGCATAGCAAGGTGAATACTATCACCTTAAATGAGGAAGTCAAAGCGCTGAGCATATATCTTGAACTTGAGAAAGTTCGGTTTGAAGATACCTTAATCTATGAAATCACGATCCAAGATACATTGAATAAGGAAATTCAGATTCCTACCCTGTTTATTCAGCCATATGTAGAGAATGCAATAAAGCATGGGCTCTTACATAAAACAGGTGAACGAAAATTGTCAATTTCCATTGAAAAGAGTGATTCGAATGGTTCGCTTATCTGTACAGTTATTGATAATGGGATTGGAAGAAAAAAGTCTTCAGAAGTTAATCAAATGCGCAACTATGGTCATAAGCCTTTTGCAACCGAGGCTACTAAGAGTAGAATAGAACTTCTAAACGTGGACAGAAAATATCCTATTTCAGAGGATATAGTTGATTTGGTAGATGAAAATGGAGAGGGAATCGGGACTAAAGTCATTTTGAATATTCCACCCTCTGACGAATATGTTTCGGAAAGTGAAAATGACAATTCGGAAGTTAATGCGGTTGTATAGTAATCAATCATATTACAATTGAGGAAATGAAAGCTTTAATAATAGATGACGAAGATAAGGCAAGGCGACTTTTACAAGGCTTAGTGAAAGATAATTGTCCACAGATTACTGAAATAAGAGAAGCAAGTGATCTACCGGAAGGAGTGAGAGTTATCAATGAGTTTCATCCAGACATTGTCTTTCTGGACATTGAGATGCCGGGATATTTGGGTATTCAATTGTTAGATTTTTTCACACCCAGTCAGATTACCTTCGAAATCATTTTCACCACCGCCTATAGCGATTATGCAATTAAGGCGTTTGAACTTAATGCGGTTGATTACCTGTTAAAACCATTACGAGATGAGCAAGTAGAAATGGCGATAAACAAAGCCATTGATCACCGTGGAAAATCACAAGTGAGTGAGAGACTAGAAGAACTGAAAAATACCTTGAATGCTACAGCAATAAGAAAAATTGGACTCCCTGTTTCGAATGGGGTACTTTTTGTAAAAATTGACGACATCATTTGCTTAGAAGCAGACCGTATGTATACAAAAGTGTTTACAGAAAATGATGGCGAGCTTTTGGTAAGTAAACCGATGAAATTTTTCATTGATATATTAAACTCAGCGACAGAATTTTACCAACCACATCGCTCCTACCTAATCAATCTCAAACATATCAATCAATACGTCAATCAAGATGGTGGTTACATCATCATGGAAAATGAAAAAAACATCAGTATATCCAGAGAAAAGAAAGCTGAATTCCTTGAACTGATGCAGGCTATTTGAGTCTAGGTCTACTTTTTTTTGATAAATCAACACTTCGACCTGAACTTTTGATTTCCATTCAATCAGGAAGTTGCATATCTATATGCTTCGGTGGAGTCTCATGTCCTTTTCATGTAATTAATTGCAATATAGAGTCTCAATTACATGACAGAATAAGTGCTCCTATTCGGAAACTGACATCTACGATTCGGAAGTCGATGTGAAAAATGTATCGTTTGCTTATTCATTTTTGAGCATAGCCTTAAAACAGAATAATTGTAATGAAATTCTATTAGGGACTACCACTAATGCAGAAAATAATATTTTTCCAACAGCAACAGGACAGGACATTACAGTTCCGGTAGACTATGGTTCTACTGGCAACTGTGGTGCCGGTTCATTAATCAGATCCTAGTTAACGCAAAACAATCAATACTTTAATCAAGATGGTGGTTATATCATTATGGGAAGATGAAAAGAGTATTTCCATTTCCTAGAAAAAGAAAGCTGATTTCCTTGAACTGATGCAGGTTTTTTGAGCCTGGGTTTACCCTCTTTGATAGATCGAACTGTACTTCTGATTCTTATTCAATTAGGAAGCTTCATAATTATATACTTCGGTGGAAACCCAAGGTGGGCATTTCCTTTAATGAAATTTTTAAAATTTGTTAAAGGTCATAGTTTGTGTTAGTGTATTTCAAGCAGATAAGTGCTAGTATCTAGTTCTTCTAGTTTCTCAGACACATCCAGAATAAGCTTGCCTATTCGGAAACTGATAACTACGGTTCGGAAGTCGATGTGAAAAGTGTATCGTTTGGTTATTCATTTTTGAGCATAGCCTTAAAACAAAATAATTATGAAACGACTATTTTATACACTTACAATGCTAAACATGCTCTTAAGTTCAATGGTTTACGGACAAGTTCCGACCACAGGACTAGTAGGAGAATACAAATTTACTGGTGGCGTCTTAACCGATGGAATCAGCACCAATGATTTTACACAAACGGGCTCTTCATTAACTTCAGTTACTGACCGGTTTTCCAACTCAGGTGATGCCGTGGACTTAAATGGAGATTATTTACGTAGAAGCACGATATCAACTTCCAACATGACAGTTAGTTTTTGGATTAAAACATCCACAAACGATGCTTCGAAAAGAACAATAATTGATCAAAGCAATCGTGCTCAACATTTTGACAATACCAACGAACAGGGTTGGTATACTTACTTAATAAATGGGACAGTTGGGTTAGCAGCCAATTATTATCATTCACATGTTTCGAACGGTAATGTTGTTGGTTCATTTACGGGTTATGCCTACACAGGAGGAACTACCAATATTGCTGATGGAAATTGGCATCATATTGCTGTATCCGCACAGAAAAGTATATTTTATTCGGGCGGTTGGATAAAGCGATATACTTATAAAGTCTACATAGATGGTGTTTTAGAAGGCTCACAAAATGTAGATAGAGGTTCTGGGGGCAGTAGTTCAAATATATCCGCTAATCTAATTCCAAACGTGCCTATCACCGTTGCCCAAAATCAGAATTCAAATTTAACAGATACTTATCAAGACGAAATTGATGACATTCGGATTTATACAGGAGCACTTTCGGCTGCTTCAATAGTTAATTTACATGCTGAAGATCCATGTATCCCTTTCGATATTGTTGCTTCAACAATAGGTGAAACATCTGCGGAAATTTCATGGACTTCACAAGCCGGACAAACAAGTTGGGATGTTGCAATTGTGGAAAGCGGGCAGCCTGTTGATAATGCAACCATTATTTCGGGAACTACGAATAACCCTGCATCTATAACAGGATTAACTCCTTTTACTGACTATGACGTATATGTACGTAGTAATTGCGGAGGAGGCCTTTCGGATTGGTCGGATGTTGAATCGTTCACTACCTCTGGTAAAATTTATGTTAATGCAAATGCCTCAGGTGCAAACAACGGTCTAACATGGAACGATGCTTTTACCGATATTCAAAGTGCACTTTCTTCAAATCTAGGAGCCGATATCTGGGTTGCTAGTGGAACATATACACCAGGAGCAAGTGATCGAAAGTCAACGTTTAACATACCCCATAACACAAAATTGTACGGTGGATTTGTCGGTACGGAAACTAATTTCACTCAACGTGATCCAAAAGCCAATGTTACTGTTTTAAGTGGAGATTTATCTGGAAACGACAATGCCACTATACTACATACGGAAGCAACACGTCAGGACAATGCCTATCATGTAGTAAGTATAAAAGGAAATGCACAAAGTATTGTGATTGATGGTTTTACAATTACAGGTGGTAATGCCAATGGAAGCACTGATGCTTCTTGCTCTACAGCAGCTGTTAATCAATTTTATGACGTTAGAGGTGGTGCCATTTATATTAATCCATACACTGCAAATGACGCTCCATCAGCTTCAATTACCAATTGCATTTTAGAAAAAAACACAGGAACTAACGTAGCGGTATTTTCTTATTTCACTCCATGTGGAGTTTCTAATTTAAGTTTCGATGTTGACTTTGAAAATAGTATAATTCGCAATAATTATTCACATGAATTAAGTGCAATGATTTATTATGGATCTAGTGGATACGACCTCTATGGGTATGGATCAATTGTTAATTGCCTGTTTTATGATAATGTCTCAAATGCTTCTGCTTCTAGTATTTATTTAGGAACAAGTACAGCAAGTGGTGGAAACACATTAGGGTTGGATGTTGAAATCATCAATTCTACTTTTGCAAATAACACTGGAGTTAATGGCAATGTAATTACCATGGCAAGAGCTGGCAATACAACTATTAAAAATTCTATTATACATGGAAATGGAAGCTCAAGCCCTTTATCTATCACCACTTCAGGATCAACTGTAAGCAATAGTATAATAGAAGGAGGTCAGCAAGGAGGAACAAATTCTGACCCACAGTTCAATGATGAAGCGAATGATGATTACACTCTCTATTGTACATCACCTGCTATTGATGCCGGCAATAGTGTAGTAACTTTACCAGCCACTGACATTGCCGGAAACAATAGAGTTCAGAACACATTGGACATGGGAGCGTATGAATTTTCCGAATCAATTTACGGGTCAATTACTGCTGTGACAAAAGACATTACTGTAGAACTAGACGGTACTGGGAATGCTAGTATTACAGCTGATGATGTCAATGATGGCTCAGGTGCTGCTTGTGGAGTGGCATTTACTTTAGGTCTTGATGTTTCGGCATTTACTTGTGCTGATTTAGGTGATAACGTGGTAACACTCACAGCAACTGAGGATGCAGGAGGTGCCAATGATCAAACCACTGCTACTGTTACGGTAGTTTACCCAGTTATCGCTCAGGATATCACAGTTCAATTAGATGGTACGGGCAATGTTTCGATTGCTGCTGCAGATATCGACAATGGAACAAATGCTACTTGTACCACTGCATTCTCATTGAGTCTTGACAAGACAGATTTTACTTGTGCGGATTTAGGTGACAATGTCGTGACACTCAGTGCGGATGATGGCGCCGGAAACATTAGGACTGCGACAGCCACAGTGACTGTAGAAAACTCTATTACGGTAGTAACACAAGACATCTCTGTTCAATTGGATGCAAGTGGGTCAACAACTGTCACCGCAGACATGATTGACGATGGGTCATCTGATAATTGCTCAGGATTGCTCACTATGTCACTATCAAAGACAGAATTTACCTGTTCGGATGCTGGTGTAAACATCGTGACGTTGACTGTCGAAGATGAAAGTGGAAATCAAGCAACTGCAACTGCCAACGTAACCATTAGCTCAACTTTTACTGATGCAACTGTGACGGCTACAGATGCTGAATTTTGCAGTTCAGGAAATAGCACCACAATTACCACTGGTGGCTCTGACAGCGATTTGGTTTATTATTTAAGAAACAGTGTCAACGACGATATTGTCGATGGTCCAATTCAAGGAAATGGAAGTGGTTTAACTTTCAACACAGGTGTCATAAATGCTACTACGACCTATAACGTATATGCAGAGTCAAAAGGCAATTACGCCCTTGACTTTGATGGAGTTGATGATGATATTAGTTTGGGGACAGATGGTAGAAATATCGCAGGATCTGTCACCATGGCAGCGTGGATAAAAACAGGTTCACCGAATGGTGTTCAATTTATCGCCAGTAAATACAATGGAGCAACTGGGGCAGCTTTGATCATGAATGCCAGTGGACAAGTGGCTATCGATGGCAGAGATGGATCAGGAGGATATAAAACATCAGGGGTTAGCTCGTCATTTGTTACTGACAATCAGTGGCATTACGTGGTGGGTAGTATCAGTATCATCACAGGAGTATGGAGAATATACGTAGATGGTGTTTTGGAATCATCTGCTACCAATGCTACCGGATCAACACTTGCCAATTCTTCCGATTTTACGGTTGGATCGCATAACTCGACTGGTTTTTTCAATGGTCAAATTGATCAATTAACCGTTTGGAATATAGAGGTGCCTCAAGCAACCATTATTGCGAATATGAGTGACTGCCTTACTGGATCAGAAGCAGGTGTAGTCGGCCATTTTAAATTAGATGAAGGTTCTGGTACAACCGTTACCGATTTATCTTCTACAGCTTTAAATGGCACCATGAACATGGACGCAGCTTCAGATTGGATTGGAATAACAGGCCCAACTTGTACCAAAGCAGTATGTGGATTTGAAATGACTTCTGAAGCGACAGTAACAATAGAAGATAGTGTCAATCCCATAGTCGTAGCACAAGATATAACCCTACAACTAGACGCTAATGGAAGTGCCTTCATTACAACTGATGACATCAATAATGGATCATCAGATAATTGTACAGCAGACAATGCTCTCATTTTAAGTTTAAGTAAAACTTCATTTACATGTTCAGAAATTGGTAATAATACAGTCACACTGACCGTAGAAGATCTCGGTGGAAATACGGCAACAACATCAGTAACTGTAACTGTGCTCGATGAAATTCTACCAACTGTTGTGACTCAAAACATTTCAGTTGAATTAGATGCAGCAGGCACTGCTTCAATCACAACTACCGACATAAACAATGGATCGTCGGACAATTGTACATCTGAAGGAAACTTGCTATTAAGTCTTGATAAAACAAATTTTACATGTACAGACATTGGTAACAACACAGTAACATTGACAGTAGAAGATGCTTATGGCAATATTTCAAACATGACCGCTAATGTACTTGTTGAAGATGTGATAAGTCCAACGGCCATTGCCATGGATATCACAGTCAACCTTGATGCATCAGGAGTTGTTTCGGTGGACCCGAGCACAGTGGACAATGGATCGAATGATTTCTGTACTAACAATTTATCTCTTGACTTGAGTCAGGCAAACTTTTCTTGCTCAGATATCGGTGCAAATAGTGTGACACTTACTGTCACTGATGATAGTGGAAATAGTTCTACAGCTACATCCACAATCACTGTTGTTGATGATATTGTTCCAGTGGCTCTTGCTCAGGACATTACTGTTCAATTGGATGCTAATAATATGGCTGTAATAACTGCAAGCGATGTTGATAATTCCTCATCAGACAATTGTTCATTCACCATGAGTTTGAATATTGATTCCTTCAACGAGACCCATTTGGGAGCTAATACCGTAACTCTTACTGTCGAGGATATGAGTGGCAATAGTAGCAGTGCGACGGCAATTGTAACAATTGAAGAATACAAACAAGATCAAACCATTTCATTTACGGAGGTTGCAGACAAAACTTATGGAGATGCAAACTTTACCATTTCGGCGAATGCCAGCTCTGGGCTAAGTGTAACGTATGCTGTCATCAGTGGCCCTGCAGCAATGTCTGGAAATACACTCTCACTAACAGGTATAGGCACAGTGATTGTAGAAGCGACACAGGCAGGAAATGATGAGTTTTATTCAGCCAGTGTGCAACAATCATTTTCTGTTCAGAAAGCTACTCTATCCGTAACTGCCAACAGCCAAAGCATCGTTTACGGTGATGCACTTCCAGCATTGACTTTTGAATATTCAGGGTTTGTAAATGGAGAAACGAGAGCTGATTTGACGCAAGAACCAATTATCAGTACTACAGCTACTAATACAAGCGATGCTGGAACATATGCAATTGCTTTGACAGGTGGTGAAGCAGATAATTATGTTATAGTGAAGACTGATGGAGAGTTGACTATTAATAAGGCAGATCAAAGTATTTCTCTTGAAGAGATAAATGATAAGCAATCAACGGACAACCCATTTGATGTAGTAGCCTCTGCCAGTTCAGGATTGGAAGTGACCTATATTGTTAGTGGACCAGCTACAATTTCAGGTTCTACTATTACCCTGGATGGTACAAATGGTACTGTAATAGTAACTGTATCTCAAACAGGAAATGTTAACTACAATGCAGCTGAATCAATGTCTGTTTCTTTTGAAGTAAGTGACATTTTAGCTGTAGGTGATGATTTGAAAAAATCTGTCAGCATTTATCCTAATCCTGTCACTGACTTTGTTGTGATTGATACGGACGAACCAGTAAGTTTGAATTTCTACTCTTTACAAGGTGAGTTGGTCAAATCACTCGTTAATGTACGTGGACATATTCAGTTATCTGATTTAAGAACCGGACATTATTTGATGGAAGTAATATTTGAACATGATCGATTGGTTCGGAAAATTCTGAAGAGGAATTAAGGCTGTTTCTAATCCTATAATTGGACTGAGACACTTGGCGATCCCACTGGGATCGCCTTTTTTATGCAATTAGTAGTTAAATGATGAGGATGTATGTTATGCGGCATAAGAGCAAGTGGGTTCAATCCTTACAAAATAAATATCGTATTTCTCCGTATCCAAATTCATAACAGATTGGCTTCTTCTTGATCCTTTTTATAAAAGTCCGAATTTGCTGAAGAGGATCATCGAAGAGCTATTTTCCATTGATAAACAGAACAACCTTAAAAGAGCATGAAATGGGTAGGATAGTTACTTGAGCCTGGTATAGGAAAACGAAGTTTGACGGATACGTAAGTTTTGAAAATAAAAAAATGCCTCAAGAAAGTTTTTCTTGAGGCATATGACCACTTAGGTTGTGCGCGCGGAAGGATTCGAACCCTCAACCCCCAGAGCCGAAATCTGGTATTCTATCCAGTTGAACTACGCACGCAGTTAATTGGTTTAATGTGTAAAGCTCATTGAACTTTATTCTTTAACCCTATTACTTTAAATAAGTTCTTTTACTTTTTGTGCTGCGTCTTTTAAGACAATCGCAGAATATACTTTCAATCCTGACTCTTCAATGATCTTGGCGCCTTCTTCAGCGTTGGTACCTTGAAGCCTCACTATAATTGGAATACTGATTTCACCAATGTTCTTATACGCTTCTACCACACCACTTGCAACACGATCACATCTAACGATTCCACCAAAAATATTGATCAAGATCGCTTTCACATTAGGATCCTGCATAATGATTCTAAAACCAGCTTCAACGGTTTCAGCATTCGCAGTTCCTCCTACATCGAGAAAGTTTGCTGGATCACCGCCAGATAATTTGATGATATCCATGGTAGCCATAGCAAGTCCAGCTCCATTTACCATACATCCTACGTTTCCATCAAGTTTAACGTAATTTAGACCAGATTTTCCGGCTTCAACTTCCGCAGGATCTTCCTCTGATAAATCTCTTAATTCCATTAAATCTCGATGCCTGAATAGCGCATTGTCATCCAAGTCAACTTTAGCATCAACGGCCAAGATTTTATTGTCAGAAGTTTTTAATACTGGATTGATTTCAAACATTGAAGAGTCCGTCCCAAGGTATGCTTTGTACAATGAGAAAATAAATTTAACCATTCCTTTAAAAGCATCTCCTTCAAGACCTAAAGCAAAAGCGACTTTTCGTGCTTGGAAGCCTTGGAGTCCCACAGCAGGGTCAATCCATTCTTTGATGATTTTTTCAGGCGTTTCTTCTGCAACTGTTTCAATATCCATTCCACCTTCGGTAGATGCCATGATTACATTGCATCCCTTAGCTCTATCTAGAAGAATACTTAAGTAATACTCACTAGGTTCAGATTCCCCTGGGTAGTAGACATCTTGAGCAATAAGAACTTTGTTCACTTTTTTACCTTCTGGACCAGTTTGATGTGTAACCAATGTACCGTGTAGAATGTCTTTTGCTTTTTGCGAAACATCATCTAGGCTTTTGGCCAAAACCACACCGTTTGATCCAGTTTCATTGACTTTACCTTTTCCTCTTCCTCCAGCGTGAATCTGTGCTTTAATCACATACCAGCTTGTGCCAGTAGTAGAATTCAATTCTTTTGCTGCCAATAATGCAGCTTCTGGTGTATCTGCCACTATTCCTTCTTGAATGTTGACACCATACCCTTTTAATATTTCTTTTGATTGATATTCGTGAATGTTCATCGTATTATGTTTTGTGCCCCGAAAGGACGCCTATGGCGCGAAGCTAACTCAATACCATGGTATTTTCAAGTAAGCCGATTTTTAATGTTGGACAATAGTATGGAGTTAAGTAATTTAGAATAGTCTTATTACGTAATTGACACAAACAGCATAATACTATTGAATACAACAAAATTAAATATTCTCTTTCTAGAAAATAATAAGAGTGATGTCTCTGCGGCTTTAAATGAAATCAAAAGTGCCGGATTCGACAATGAGCACATTCAGGTAGAAAATCTAAAAGAGTTTAAAGAAAAGTTATATGACTTTTTACCACACCTTATTATTTCTGATTATGCCTTACCTACATGTTCGGCAATTGATGCTTTTAGGTTGATAGAAGAGATTGATGTTCCATTTATAGTTGTCTCTGATACCGTTGGTGAAAAAAATGCTGTTGAAGCATTAAAAACTGGCATTACGGATATGGTTTCTAAAGACAGTCTATCAAGACTTCCCTTGGTTATTGAGAGGGCATTGAATGAAAAAAAGATCAACAGAGAAAAAAAATCTGCAGAACATGAGCTCATTTTAAACAAAGAGCGTTTAGAGTTGGCTTTGGAAGGGACGGACATGGGAATCTGGGATCTGGATTTTATGTCTAATACGATCGTATATAACCCGAAAAGTCTGTCAATTCTAGGTTTGGGAGTAGAGGATGCGATCATTGAGTTTAATTATTTCCAAGAAAAAAGTGAGATGAAAGACGAGAGTGTCAAAGAAGCACTAAATGCTGTTGTAGAAGGAAAAACAACGCTTTTTGATCATGAGTTTCCTATACACAGGAAAGGAAAAGATAATTCTAGGTGGGTAGCAGCCAGGGGGAAGATTACAAGAAGGTCGTTAGATGATAAACCACTTAGGGCATCAGGAACAGTAATTGACATAACCTCACGAAAGAAATACGAAGAGCAACTGCAAAAGAATCAAGCAATTTTGGAAAATGCTGAGGCAGTGGCTAGGATGGGTAGCTTTGAGTGGAATTCATTCAAAAGCACATTTGTTTTTTCGGATGAGTTTGGAAAAATATTTGATTTAATAACGGAAAGTGATATTTCTGTTTTTGATTTATATAGGACTAGAATTCACCCTCAAGACAGGTCTTTTTTCAGAGAAGTATTTTTAGCCAAAAAAAAATTCTACGATATTGAGCATCGCATTGTTTTACCGGATGAGTCAATAAAAATCGTGCGAAATTCTGGAAATATCACCACCAATCACAGAGGTAAAGTCATTACTATCATGGGAGTGGTTCAAGATATAACCGAACAAAGAGAAATCAGTAAATCAATTTTTAATGCCCAACAGGAGGAAAGAGCAAGAATTGCAAGGGATATTCATGATGGAATTGGTCAGATGCTTGTGGCGGCAAAATTCAAACTTTCCTCGTTAGATGCGAGTGTTGTTGAGAATTTGGAATCTGGAAAAGACGAGGTAGAAGATTTATTGGGAACAACCTTGGAAGAAATAAGGAGAGTGTCAAGAAATTTGGCTAATCGCCACCTTCAAGATTTTGGATTAAAAAAAACTTTAGAATATTTGATAGAAGATATCCAAAATGTTGCAGAATTTAATTTGACACACCAAATTGAACTTCCAGGAAATTATGATTTGGAACTTTCAAACACAATTTATCGCGTAGCTCAAGAAGCTATTAACAATGTTATAAAATATGCCAAGGCGAAGAATGTCAGCATCAATGCTGAAACTACCTCTGAAAACATTATTTTAGAGATAAAAGATGACGGTGTTGGTTTTGACACAGAAATTAACTGGAATGGTATAAAGAACATGAAAGAAAGGACATCTTTGCAAAACGGACACTTTGAAATAGATTCAGTTCCTAAAAAAGGAACAATCGTTAAATCTTGGTTTCCACTAAATAACTAAACCTATGTCAAAAACAAGCATATTGGTCGTAGATGACCATTCGTTAGTCAGAGAAGGAATTATTACTATGTTGTCAATTTATGATGATTTTGAAATCATAGGTGATGCAGAAAGTGGAGAAGAAGCGCTAAAGAAAATAGAATCTGATCTTCCTGATGTTGTTTTATTGGATATCAATATGCCAGGAATGAATGGAATAGAGACTGCAAAACAGATTATTGCGGACTTTAAAAGTGTTAAAATTATAATTTTGTCTATGGAAGTAACACAGGACCACATTTCTGAGGCAATTAAGGCGGGGGTTTCTGGTTATTTAGCGAAGGACACCAAAAAAGAAACGCTAGCAGAGGCAATTAGAAAAGTGATGGCTGGAGAACAATTCTTTGGTGAGAAGGTTTCGCAAGTAATTTTTAAAGGTTTCTACAAACAAAGCAAAGGGGAAAGAGTTGCTAGTGAAAACAAAGTGTTAAGTAAAAGAGAGGTAGAAGTATTACAGCAAATAGCTTCAGGACTTTCTAACAGAGAAATAGCAGATAAGCTTTTTATTAGTATTCGAACAGTGGATGCGCATAGAAATCACATTATGCAAAAGCTAAATTTGAAAAGTACAGCCCAATTGGTGAAATATGCAATCAAAGAAAAACTGATTGATTTGGACTGATGTAACAAGAAATGTTCAAATAGTATAGGTAAAATTCCTAGTTACCTAAAAGATGCCCCTAATTGCCTTGAATCGTTTTCCTAGAGGAATATTCAAGGCAATTTTTTTTTAGACCTTTCTCAAACCCCTTTTTTAGAACGATGAGGCAATTGCTTCGATGAATTACTTGTTTTCTTAGACGAATGAGAATCGTTTTCCTTAAAAAATATTTTACGAATATCCTCTATTTCAGAACCTCTATATACGACCTACTTTTGAATTGTGATTAAGATTAATAAACGAGATCACTAATCAACATTAACCGATTAATAAATCTAAATACTTGAAATCATGAATGGATATTTTATCAGATCGTCAAGAGTAACACCATCAGTTTACTTCAACCCTAAAAAAGGGATCTTGGATATGAGAGGAAAATCAAGTCCTGAAAATCCATTGGCATTTTATAATTATGTATTGAACAGTTTAGATTCATATGTAGAAAGAGGTGAAGTTCGAATGGTCACTAATCTGGCTTTTGAATACTTTAATACAAGTTCATCTAAATGCCTATACATATTCATGAAGAAGTTATCGAAAATTAATGAAACTGGTAAGAAGGTTGTTGTTAATTGGTTTTTTGAAGAAGGAGATGAGGACATGAAGGAAGCAGGTGAGGATTTAGAGAGCATGTTCGAAATGACTTTCAACTTCAAAGAAGTGCCAGAAATCAAAGTATTGGGGGGTGAAGCACCACCACAAAAAGTAGCATAAAGAAACGGGATAATACAGGTGGATTAAAAAGAGTCGTTGCAGAGCGATGGCTCTTTTTTTAGAAACACAAAGTCCAAAAAAGAGATTAAAGATCGGGATAATACAGGTGGATTAAAAGGGTTGCTGCAAAGCGGCAGCTCTTTTTTAAAAGACCCAAAATTTGCAGATCGAAGAAACGGGATAATACAGGTGGATTAAAAAGAGTCGTTGCAAAGCGATGGCTCTTTTTTTAGAAACTCAAGCCCAAAAGAGATTAAAGATCGGGATAATACAGGTGGATTAAGAAGGCTTACCGAGAGGTGGCCTTTTTTTATGTCTCTTTTTTAATATCAATTATTTACGGATTATCAATTCCCAACGGAAAGCCCATTTCCATTTTAATGAGTAATTGTTAATTCCAGCAGTTTGCAAGTAAGATTCAAGTTCTTTTCGTGTGAAAGATCGAGCCACAGAAACAACCGAATCGAATTTTACCATTTCTGATTTTGACCAACGAGTTAATATCCATTTTGTGAAGTAATAGGATATAGGATGTCGATGCAGGTCATTGATTATGATACCTATTTTTACTTGATCCATCAGTTGCCTTAAAAGAGAAATGATTTCAGCATCAGTGAAATGATGCAAAAACAGACTTGCATGAGCCACATCAAAATGCTCACTATTAAATTTTTCACTGAATATATTTTCTGAAATTATTGAGATATTTGAAACACTAGAACAGTTTTGTGAAGCATAGTCGGTTATGTATTTATTGGCATCCACCCCCACTAATTTTAGATGCACATTATTTTTTTTAGCCCAATTGGAAAATAGAATTAGTGTATCCCCACCACCACAACCTAAATCGACCAAAGAATAGTTTTCATGTTTTTTATCTTTGATCAGCTTTTGAAATGCAGTAATTGAAATCTGATTTCCTCCTAAATAAGTATTAATAGCATGAAGTTCACGTAGTGTTTGATCCACCACTTTCCCATTGCACAGAAAATCATCCATTATTTCAAGTTGAGATGACCGTTTTTTTAAGAAATTCAGCATCTCAATGCGTCTTGAATAAAATTGTTTCCATAGTTAGCCCAGGGCCAAATGCGAATGACAGGACATTCTGATTGGGCTTTTGATTCGTCATCAAATTTTTTAAAACGAATAGTATAGTTGGCGATGACATGTTCCCATATTTTCTCAATACATCATATGCTAATGCATTGTCGGTTTTTGAGATTTTTAATTCTTTTTCAACGGCTTCCAATATTTTCTTCCCACCAGGGTGTACAGCGAAAGTGTCAATGTCTTTGAGGGATAAGTTTGAGTCTTTTAGTAAATTTTTAGTCAGTTCACCAATCCCATTTTTTATGATATTTGGAACATATGATGTCAATGACATTTCAAATCCAAAATCTCCAATTTGCCAAGCCATGTCATGTTTTCCGTTGAGTGCTAAGTAGCTAGAGGCTGAGCAAATTTCTAAATTTTCAGGTTGAGGATCAGAAGTTACAATGGCAGCTGCAGCACCATCAGAAAAGAGTGAGTGAGCCAGTAGGTTGTCTTCAGATTGTTTTTTTTGAAGGTGAATGCTACAAAGTTCTACACTGACTACAAGGACCTTAATGTTTTTACGATTAGAACAATATTCTTTAGCCAAGACCAATGCATTCATGGCTGCATAACAGCCCATAAAGTTGAGGCTAGTCCGGTTAATGTCGGGCCGTAGATTTAGCGCTTTGATTATATCGACATCTAGGCCAGGGGCATACATACCAGTACAACTTACCGTGATTAAATGAGTGAATGAAGAATAGTCCTCCCGGCCATGTGTACAATTGCTGATTGCCTCAATGGCAAGAGGGACTGCTTTTTCACGATAAAGCTTCATTCGTTGTTCTGTTGTAGGGAAAGGTTCTAAATCCGGGGTATTAGAATAAAAGGAGTAAGAACCATTGACTTTTTTGTAATCATTCAATACAGAATAGCGTTCGCGTATACCGGTCGCACGATAAAGAATTTTAATCTTTTTCTTTTCTTCATCAGATGTTGCGAAATTGTTACACATGAAATCCGCGATAGTTTCTTGTGTGTATTTGTTGGCAGGATTTGCTATGCCTATGGATGAAATATATGCTCCCATTTGAATGTTTAAAATACGCACAATAAATCAAATGATCCCTAGCGAAAGTGTTATTCATTGAGGAAGGTTAGTTAATTTGACAAATGATATGAAAATTCTATCTTTTTACACAAAATGACTCGTTCAACTTTACTTCATCTTCGAATTCCTTTTTCTTTTTTTCTGATGCCAATATTTCTTTTTGGTTTGGCGATTTCAGATTCTATGGAGGTTGCAAGGATCGTGATTGTTTTTGTGTCTTTGCACTTATTCCTTTACCCTGCAAGTAATGGCTTCAATTCATATTTTGATAAGGATGAAAAAAGTATAGGAGGGCTTAGGAATCCACCTAAAGTGCAAAATGACTTGTATTGGACTTCCATGGTCTTTGATTTTTTTGCATTGTGCTTGGGGCTTTTAATAGATTGGAAATATGCTATAATGCTATTAATTTATGGATTAGTTTCTAAAGCTTATAGTCACCCTTCGATAAGAATTAAAAGTAAACCTGTGTTGGGATGGTTGACAGTGGGAGTTTTTCAAGGTTATTTCACGTTACTGATGACAGTTTATGGTGTACTAGATATGCCTCTAGAAGCAATTTTTAATTGGAAATATCAGGTTCCTGCTATTTTAAGTTCAGCACTTCTATTAGGTAGTTATCCAATGACTCAAATTTATCAGCATGAAGAAGATGATTCAAGAGGGGACATTACCTTAAGTTTGAAATTAGGGATCAAAGGCACATTTTTGTTTACTGGAGTATTTTTCATGTTGTCGAATATGGGGTTTCTATATTTTTTACTAAATATCTACTCGGAGGATGACGCAATCATGTTTCAATTGGCATTAACACCAGTAGTGGTTTTCTTTTTATACTGGTTTTGGAAGTCTTTTAAAAATGCGGATCATGTGAATTTTAAAAATGCGATGAGGCTGAATTTCATATCGTCTTTTATGTTGAGTGCTTTTTTTATTTATTTGGTGGTATCCTAGAAAGGAGTAAAGTGAATTTTCTACATTTGTGGACATTTCGGGGTGTGGCGCAGCCCGGTTAGCGCACCACGTTAGGGACGTGGGGGCCGCAGGTTCAAATCCTGTCACTCCGACAAAAAGGTCAACGCGTGTTGACCTTTTTTTTTGAAGCATGTAACGCTTTGATTTTCTCAATTAGCAAATTCAAATGTTGGAGAAATATATTGTTGTTATCATTTTGAACAGTAAAATCAGCTTCTTTCTTATAGGGCAAAATGTATTGTTTGTAAGCAGGTAAGACGTGATGTTGATATCTATATCTAACATCATTAATGTCATAACCGCGCTCGATGGCATCACGTTGAATTCTCCGTTTAAGCATTTTTTGCAGATCGCTATCTACAAACACTTTAAAGTCAAGTGATCTTAAAATCGATTGGTCGTGAAAGACAAATATTCCTTCAGCAATAATAATTGGTGCAGGTAGTATCTTCAACATTCTTGGTGCTGATGCTGAATTGTTAAAACTATACTCTTTTCTTTCTATTGATTTACCAGATTTTAATCTGGCTATGTCACTAGCAAATGATTCATTGTCTATTGATCCAGGTAAATCGAAATTTTCAATACCATTTGAATCTGACACTTGTTGATCGATGGGTTTATAATAATTGTCTTGAGAAATGATACAGATTTCATCTTCAGAAAATGCCTTTTTGATTTGTTCAAGCAAATAGGTTTTGCCTGAGCCACTCCCTCCAGTAATTCCAATTAGCAAATGTTTTGACATAGTCCGTATGTTTCAAGTATTATATTTGAGCGCCTAATATAAAATAAATGCCAATCAGCTTTATTATTTTACATAATACAAAATGAAAGTAAGTTATAATAGAAATAAAATGAGCGAAGGACATCAAGGACAAGTAGAAAAAATCTTGCATGAGCTAGGTAAGAAAATTGATCAATTAATCGAAGACACTAAAGGTGCGACGGATGAAGTGAGAGATGAAGTCGAAGAAAAAATAAAAGTACTTAGAGGTAAGAAGGATAATCTTGAAAACGAGTACAACGAATTTAAAAAAAAGAACGAAGGTAAATGGATGGAAATTAAAAATCATTTATCTACAGCAGCGGATGAAATTAAGCAAGCTGCAGAAGCCGCTTTCAAAAAGAAGTCATAATCTTATTTAGTTGAGTAGCTTTGCGGCTTCAATCAATAATGTAAGCCCATGCCCCCAATTGCACTCTCTGTAGAGAAACTTTCAAAAAGTTACAATGATAAAGAACTATTTGAAAATGTCACATTTGGAATAGATCAAGGGCAAAAGGTTGCATTGGTTGGAGTCAATGGTTGTGGTAAATCTACCATGCTAAACATCATTGCAGGAAATCAATCTCAAGATGAGGGGGTAGTATCTTTCCAAAAAGGTATTCGAGTTGCGTTCCTTGATCAATCACCAGATTTATCTGGATTCACTACTATATTGGATTCTATTTTTGATGAGTCCCATCCTGAAGCTAAGTTGCTGAATGAATATTGGGGATTGGTTGAAAAGACGGAACTATCTGATGAAGAACAGCTCCGAGTACAGGATCTGGTTGAAAAGATAGATGGATATAATGCCTGGGACTTTGAATACCGATTGAAAGAAATACTCGGAAAATTGGGTATTAATGACTTGAATCAACCCATTTCTGATCTTTCGGGTGGGCAGCAGAAAAGAATAGCTTTGGCCAAAGCTTTGCTCGACGAACCGGATTTTTTAATACTTGATGAGCCTACTAACCACTTAGATTTGGAAATCATTGAGTGGCTAGAAGAATTTCTTGCGGGTCAAAATTTGTCATTGATGATGGTAACGCATGATCGTTATTTTCTCGATAAAGTTTGCAACGAGATCATCGAAATAGATCAGGGACAGATTTTTAGATACAAAGGAAACTATGCTTATTACTTAGAGAAAAAGGCAGAGAATATGGATATGCAGCAAGCTTCCAAAGACAAAGCGAAAAATCTATTATCAAAAGAATTAGAGTGGATGCGTCGACAACCTAAAGCACGCGGTACAAAAGCGAAATATAGAATTGATGCATTTTATGATACCAAAAAAAAGGCTAATGTCAATCTTGGCCGTGAAGATCTAGAAATCAATATAGGAGGTAAAAGACAAGGAAAGAAAATACTTGAATTAGATAAAATTGCTAAATCGTGGGACGATGTTGTGATGTTCAAAGATTTTACACACTTGTTCACAAGAGGTGAGAAAGTGGGAATCGTTGGCAAGAACGGCACTGGAAAGTCTACTTTTTTAAATGTTATCACAGAGCAATTGAAGGCAGATGCTGGTATAATTGATAAAGGTTTTAACACAGTGTTCGGCTATTATAAGCAGACGACATTTGAGGAAAAACCAGGCAAAAAGGTCATCGATGTAGTCAAAGAGGTAGCGGAGGTAATAACTTTAGATGACGGAAGCACTGTTACCGCATCTCAATTGTTGAACCAATTCTTATTTCCTCCTAAGACGCAATTTTCTCATATAGATAAATTGAGTGGAGGAGAAAAAAGAAGGCTCCAATTACTCAAAGTATTAATGGCCAATCCAAATTTCTTGATATTAGATGAACCTACCAATGATTTAGATATTGTGACATTGAATATTTTGGAAGATTACTTGCAAAATTTTTCTGGAAGTTTATTGATCGTTTCTCATGATCGGTATTTTATGGACAAGTTGGTTGATCATTTGTTTGTATTTGATAGAACACCTACCATCAGAGATTTTCCAGGTAACTATACAGATTATAGACTTGAGTCTAAGGAAAAGGTAAAACAATCAGGAGTCTCTAATTCGCAGAAAAAGGATAAATCCAGCTATCAAACAAAGGAAAAGGAGTCTAAGAAAAAGCTGAGTTATAATGAGCAGCAAGAGTTTAATGGGCTTGAAAAAGAGATTGAAAATTTAAACTCAAGAAAAAAGGAATTAGAAGGTAAGATCATGTCCGGAGAGACAGATCATGCAAAACTTACCGAATGGTCTAAAGAAATCAATCAGATCCAATCTGATGTAGATGAAAAAGAAATGAGATGGTTGGAGCTTTCGGAAATGGCTTAGATTTATTCCTGGTTCAACACTTCAATAGGGTTGATGTTTGAGTTCTTCAGACCATGAAATCCTGACGTAATCAAGATTACCATTAATGTTAACAATCCTGGTACGATAAAATACCATGCACTGAGATCTATTCTGTAAGCAAAATTGTTTAACCAATGGTTTGATAAATAGTAAGTTACCGGCCAAGCAATTGACACCGCTATGACAATGAATTTCGTGAAATTGAAAATGTGCAAACCAAATAACTGAAGCTGACTAGCACCTACAATTTTTCTAATACCCATTTCTTTTGCCTTTATAAGAACAAGTAGAGCTGATATACTGAAAATTCCAAGACATGAAACGAAAAGAGAAATGAGCAAACCAATTTTTAATATATCACGGACTTGGAAATCTTGGCGATATAAATTGGCCAAGGCAGCATCTAGATATTCCCATTCCATAATATTTTCTGGATAAAACTTTTGAAACTGTTTTTCTATTTTTGAAATTGTATGCGTTGATCTAAGCGGATCTAATTTTAAGAATACATACTCTGCATCCCAATAATCACTAGCGCCATGATAGACGATCAATGGTTCGATTTCATGATGAAGGGAGCTTGTATTAAAATCTTTGATCACGCCGATCACACGCCCATGATTGATTTTTTTTCCAATAGGATTCTGCCAGCCAAAAGCTTTAACCGCTGTTTCGTTTACTAAAAACCCTTGGTATTGGTCAGATTTTATGTTTTTATCAAAGTCTCGACCTTCAACAATTTTAATATTTAATAGGTCAGTAAAACCATAACCCCAATACTCTTCTTTGACGATAACTCCTTTTTTTCCATCCTCCAATTCAATTTCATAGGCATCTCCCCAATTTATTTCGTCAATATAAAATGAACTTGCGGCCGTTTTGTTCACACCTTTTATTTGGGAAAGTGTATTTTCAAAAACGGTTGTTTCCGAAAATGAGCCAAATGGTATTTTAACTACCAATGTGTTTTTGTCCTCAAAACCCTTGTCCGTTTCGTTGATAAAAGTAAACTGATCAACAATAATGAATATGATGGCAATAATGATGATTGAAAATGACAACTGTACACCTACTAGGATTTCTCTTATTTTATAGCCGGAGTGGTTGACATTCAGTTTTCCTTTAATAGCATTTAGTACATCACTAGATTTCGAAATGATAAATGAGCACATTTTAGAAGTGAACAGGAATACAGAAACGAATGCGAAAATGATCAATCCGAAATTCATTGAATACAAAATATGGTTTTCAATGCTAATATTTAGAGAGTCATTGGCGTACGCAATTCCTATGAAAAATAGCAGAGTAGTTAATGGAAATACAACTATAATGCTTAGGAAAAGTTCTGCATAAATGGCCTTCGAGGAGATGGCAGTAGATCCACCAAATACTTTAAGAATACCTAATTTTTTGAAATTGAGTGTGAGTTCGGCCAGGGACAAATTGAGAAAATTGATAAAACCGGTTAAGAAAAAAAGTATGGCTGCTACTATTAAAATGTGTAGGTTAATCTTACTTCTTTTTTTAGTTGTGTCATATTTGATAGGTGCTCCAAGGTGTAAGTCTGTAATATTTTCAATAATAGGAGTAACTGATAGGTTTTCTGATGATAAGAATTTTTTATCTTCAGCCATGTTCATTTTATACTTGTTCATAAGTTGCTCAATCTTACCTTGAACAATGTTTATTTGAGCTTCTTTTTTTATTTTGATATAAGTGTAGACGCCAACATCGGACCAACAATCACAAAAATGAGGATAGCCTTCCCAAGACACCAATGCATCAAATTCAACATGGGAGGAACTCGGTGGATCTTCAATGATGCCTGATACATCAACATCATTTCCATTAAAATCAATTGTCTTGCCCATAGGGTCCTCTGATCCAAATATCTTTTTGGCAGATGACTCTGTTAAAACGATAGAATAGATTTCTTCTAGGGCTTCTTTTTCACCTTGAAGAAATTTGAGATCTAATATTGAGACAATTTTAGAATTAGTAGCAAGTACTTTTTCATTATAAAACCTTTTCTCATTGAACTCAAGAATGTGTCTAAAGTTGAAGAAATGGTCGGCATACCAGGAGGCAATTTCTATTTCCGGTATTTCTTCTTCCATGGTATCAGCAAGAAGTTCAGCAGATTGGGCATCACGAGAAACAACTCCCTCAATGTCTATTTGAGTTCCAATGCGATAAATGAGTTTATGATCCTTGATGTGATTGTCAAAGGAGTACTCCTGAAGTACAAATACTGAAAGAAGCAATGCAAAAGCGAGACAATTGGAAAGGCTTAATATTTTCGCAGAAAATATTAATTTGTTACGAGCTGCATTTCGAAATGCAAGTTTTATGTTCAAATTCCACAATATGTCGAAATACCCAGGTTTACTTCCATCACTCAGTTTGTGAATGTTGGACCATCGACAAAAGCGTATGATATCAAATGCATATTTCCAATTCGCTTTTGTTTTACCTTCCTGTGATAATCGCTCAAAATATAATTCACGGGCATCTCCTTGAATTTCTTCGAGAAGGTCAGGGTCACAATACCAGACCAAGAATCGATCGATCCATTTAGGCGGAAGCATGTTCATCAGATTATCTTTAAAGAAAAGTTAGGCACCTTTTTATATAGTTGTATTTTGAGATTCATCACTTCCTCCAGTGTACTTTTCCCAAGGGCCGTTACCTCGAAAAAACGCTTTCGACGCCCCCCTCTAACTTGTGTAGGATCTCCCATGCTAGATTCTAGGTAACCTTTTTTTTGAAGCCGTTTGAGTCCTTCATGTACGGCGCTAATATTAACATTTCTACCTGTTTCTTGGTTAATGTATTTCATTACGGAAACGCCGTATGCATCATCGACTAAAGATGTCACAGCTAATAGAATTAATTCTTCGAACTCGCCCAGATAATTTCCTTTTGTATTCATATTTCTTATGCAAATGTGAATTTAATAAATATTATTTACTTTTGCATAACTAATCTCTCTGAAACTGAAAATTGTGTTATGAATAGAATTCTTTGGTTGGTAGGAACATGGATTGTTTTGTCCTATTGTATGCCACAATTGGCAAAGGCTCAAAAATCGATAAAAATTAAAGGAAATGTTATCGATATTGACTCTGGTTTGCCATTAGCTTTTGCTACAATTAGTATTTCTGGTTCTCATGCTGGAGTTGTCACTAATTCTTCTGGAGCATTTGAATTCTCATTCCCAAAGAAGTATCAAGACGATTCAATTAAAATTTCCACTGTTGGTTATTATGTACTGATAATACCGGTAAAAGATGTGCTGAAAGAGAATCAATTACAATTTGCCTTGAAAAATCAGATAATTGTACTCGAAGAAGTGGTAGTCACCAATAAAGAGATATCAGCAGAAGAGATATTGAAGCTGGCAATTAAAAATATTAAAAATAATTATCCAAATGGTCCTTTTGAACTCAAGTTGTTTTATCGGGATTATAAAATTGAAGACGGCAAATGTGTAAGTTTATTCGAGGCGGCTGCAACTGTATATGACAAAGGGTACCCAAGACAATCACCAGAAAAAGTAACGCTAAATCATGTCCGAAAGAGTTTAACAGGAGAATTTAAATATCATGGCTTTATGATCATGAATACCATGCGCGAGTTATTGAGGATGAATGATGTAAGATATGTGTCTAGGGCTTTAAAATGGAAAAAGAATAATTATGCCATTTCAATTGAAGGGTATGAAAGTATTGGAGACCGCCTAGTGTATAAAATAAAAGCCTTGAATGACTGGAAATTTTATTTTTATGTGGACATAGAAAACTATGCAATAAGAAAAATGGAACTCGATTATGTTTGGTTGGACGGGGTGGCCGAAAACAAATGGTCCTGTGGCGATACGATTAAGCATGAACAACGTTGGGCGAAAGAGATCCTTGAATTTCAGGAAGTAGATGGAAAGCTATACCCTAGGTATCACAATTTCAATTCTTCCGGAATGGACTATGATCTTCATTCAGGTGATTTTCTTTTTGAGCATGAAATTTTTCAGGAATATTTGGTAAACGAAGTAAATACAAATCCTACTGTGAAACCAGAAAAAAATTCTTTGTTGGATCCTCATGAAATTATTGAGAATCAGGAAAGTAATTATGATCGTGATTTCTGGGAGAATTATAATATTGTAAAATTGAATCCAACCAGACGTCAATTACTGGAAGAGTTAGAAGAGAATCAGTTAATGGGCAAACAGTTTGATAAGTAATCTTGTTTACCGAAAAAAATGAATAGCCACCTATTAAGAGATTTTAAATTGATGAAAGAATTGGGACTTGTAGCTCCATTTGTAAGACTGGTGCTTATGTTATTTTTTATTGTCACAGCAACAAATATTGATTGTTTGGCAAAAGCGAAGAATGAAGATTTTGCTTTAAAAGGTACAATATTAGACGCAGTAACTAGAGAACCATTGTCATTTGCCACAGTGAGTGTTCAAGGCACTTCGAAAGGTGTAGTTTCGAATTTTTTAGGGGAGTTTGAAATTCAGATTTCCATCCAAAACTCTTTTGACTCTTTACTCATTTCTTCAATGGGATATAAGCCATTCAAGCAAGTTATAAGGAGTCTAATTGATGAAAATAATTTGCAGATTCAATTGGAAGAAAATACCATCATCCTTGATGAAGTTATTGTTAGTGATGAACAAATGACAGCCAAGGAGATTATGCAGAAAGTGATCGATAACATTCCTATTAATTATCCTACATCACCCTATTTAATTGATGGGTTTACCAGAGCACATAAAAAAGAATGCGGAGAGTACGTCTCGTTATTTGAAGCAACTTTTGATCTTTTTGGAAAGGGGTATGCATCCAATAAAAAAGTGGGCTACCCTGAAAAAATCTATTTGAAAGAGACTCGAAAGTCAAAGTATGTAGAGCAATATTTAAGCAGAGCACTGAATGCTCAACGAAATCCCTTTGTAATTCTCAATCATATGAACGATGTTCTTTTAAAGAAGTCTTCCATGCGCATTTCGCAAAATGAGTATGAAATTGATAAAGTTACGATGCTTGAAGATCGCGTAGTTTATATTATCAAAGGGAAAAGTGAAAATCCGATGATGAGCAATTTTAATTTTAAGCTGTTTATCGATGCTGATAATTATGCTGTGCTGAGATTGGAAGATGAATTTCGATTGCTTGACGGACAAACCAATGATTTGGTTTGTAGTGATTCTACAATTCAGCGTGTGTCGCTGGTTGCAAAAACACTGCAGTTTAAAAAGCAAAAAAATAAATACTTTCTTAAGTATCTCAATTATGCATTTGAAGGGGATATGCTAATGAAGGAAACCAAACAGCCTTTTTGTGATGTGGGTAATCGATTTGAGATGATGTTGGGAGAGGCCATTACGGATCAAATAGTAAAACCTCCAAAAGAGAATTTGTTGCTGCCTAAGGAAAGAAAAGATCCACGACTAAATCCATATAATCCCTCTTTTTGGAGTGATTTCAGTGTCATCAAAGATTTTCCTATCACAGAACAAATAGTAACTGATCTAAGTAAAAACATACCTCTAGAAAAACAATTCGAACAGAGTTATAACGAAATGAGAAACAATAAAAAACAGAAGAAGCTATAATACAGATGTATTCAAAATAGAATTTCTCTATATTAGAGAAATGAGATATCAACTTTTTCTACTAATGGCAATTGTTTTATTGTCGTGCAATACACGAGAAAATAATACTTCGAAAAATAATCGTGGCCTACCTCAAGAATTGACCAATCAAGAATTGGCAGTTTCCCTTTCTCAAAAATTCATCATAACTGATGGGCATATTGATTTGCCATATAAGTTAGCTGAGGAAGGGTACATGAGGGCAGGAAATATTCCGGATCTGAGTCAAGAAATAGAAGGAAATTTTGATTTTGGAAAAGCCAAAAAAGGAGGGCTTAACGCACCGTTTATGTCTATTTTTCTTCCGTCTAAACTTCAACGTAAAAATGGTGCCTCCAAGGCTTTGGCAGACTCACTCATTAACATGGTTGAGCAAATCACAAAAACGTATCCTGAACATTTTGCATTGGCAGGTTCTCCGGCTGATGTGATAAACAATTTTAAGAACGATTTGGTGTCATTACCAATGGGGATGGAAAATGGTTCGGGTTTAGAAGATGATTTAGAAAACGTGCAATACTTTTTTGATCGAGGCATTAGATACATCACTTTAACCCATGGAAAAGTAAATAGGATATGTGATTCTTCTTATGATAAGAAAAGGTCATGGAATGGATTAAGTCCTTTTGGGGAGGAAGTTGTTAAAGAAATGAATCGTGTAGGGATTATGGTAGATATTTCTCATGTCTCAGATAGTACTTTTTATGATGTGATGGCCATGACGGATGTTCCTTGCATTGCTTCACATTCATCAGTCAGACAATTTGTTCCTGGATTTGAAAGAAACATGTCGGATGACATGATCAAACTTCTTGCTTCAAAGCAAGGTGTAATACAAATCAATTTTGGATCTACATTCCTATTAGGCGCTTCAAAAGATAAATGGAATACGCTTAAGCAACTAAATAAGGAATTTGCCAAAGAACACCCAGATGCTAATGATTCAGTTAAAACTGCTTTTGAAAATAACTGGATGAATGAAAATGATTTTTTTGCTGACGTTACCAATGCAGCTGATCATATAGATTATGTCGTTGATTTGGTGGGGATTGATTATGTGGGTTTTGGATCTGACTTTGATGGAGTTGGAAATTCTTTACCCGTTGGTCTTAAAACTGCCGCAGACTATCCCAATTTGATTGCAGAACTTTTGAATAGAGGCTATTCTGAAAGTGATATTGAAAAAATTTGCTACAAGAATGTATTTAGAGTTTGGAATGCGGTATTAGATTCATCTGAAAAGTAAGCATTCACCGAACACAATCCCACTTTTTGGTGTTCGTTATTGATACATGTTTTCATTAATCATAATTAATAAATCGTGTAACATGTAGATTAACAGGGAGTTGTAATTTATGGCACACCCTTTGTTTCATTTCTTAATGAAGGTCAAAACTCAAAATAAAATAACCGAAACTTTAACCTGTCATGAAGAAAACAGAACTGAACAAAACTAAATATCTACTTATTGTGCTAGGCGTAATAGTAGCAATTATTATCAGTCTTCAGACGACTGCTTCTAGTTTTCATAAATTTAATAGGTTAGAAAAAGTGGAAATCATGACAAAGCAATCTAAAAATGTGATCAGCCAAGTGCATGATCAAGTTTTTAGAACTTTTATTATTACATTGAAAAATTACAAGAATGACTAGAATATTGAAAAGATCATCAGACAGAGTATTGGGAGGAGTTTGTGGTGGAATAGCGGATTACTTAGGTTTAGATAAAACACTTGTAAGAATCGGTTATATCTTACTATCCATGCTGTCCATAGCGTTTCCAGGAATTCTTGTTTATATCATCATGTGGATAATCATGCCAGAGTGATTATCACGAAAGTTTAGAAAATACGCTGATCCATCTTTCTGGAATCTCACCAGATGTGGCAGTTTCATAATCAGATGGATCACAGGGCACTATATAATTCCGATCATAAATTCCGGTATGATTGATATTTGGAATTTCCATCCACCATTTATCCGAAAGCCTACTTCTATAAAAAACAATAGTCTCAGGTTCAGCATTTAACGAAACTACATATTTTAGATAATCGTTAGTCTGAAATCCTTTTTCACCTTTTCTATTTTTGAAACCTTCTATGAAATACCAAACCATAGTGGCCATGACCATAGCGGTTTGATGATCATTGGAATCTTTTGTAGCTAGATATCCATATACTCCCACAGAGGAGAGTTTATCGTTCATACCTGCATACCACATAATTTGACAAGCTTCTTCACCTGTCAACCCAAATATTTCACTATTTCGTCCTCCAGGAGCGTATATTTTATTGATAGCAGAGATGTCAAAAGTGAGCATATCTGCCTCACGAACGATGGGCTCAACTTTTTTAAAATCCTCGCGCATTTCTCCTAATCTTAATGCTGAAAACTTTAATTGCTCAATGACCTTAAGTGTCTTGGGATTGATCAAATATGACTGATAAGCCAATTGATTGTAGTGGAATAAAAAATTAGGTTCATGAGTGAAAATTTTATGGACATGCTTTTCATCTTCAGAATCACTCTTATCATATAAATCGAATCTAGAATCTACATTCAGTATATTGATTAGTTTTTCTTCATCTTCATAGGCCTGGTATTGACCATAATCCAAGGAATGAGGTCCTCCTATTATGATAGGGAGAATGTTCCTTGCTATGAGTTTTTGGCAAACAGTTTTGAGCCTCATACATGTGTCATCATGGTCATGGCCATTTCTTAGATTTCCTAAGTCAATCACACTGCATTTTGTATCCCCCTTTTTAAGATTATATAATTTTTCTCTGATAACGCTAATGCCGGTTTGTTCCAAACTTTGATCGGCAATTGAATCATACAAACCTATAATAGCCAAATCCATCTGATCTAGATCTGGCAAAATTTCTTCGTTCAAATAGAATGATTGGATCAAAGAGTCACTGGAAAATTCGTCATTAGCGAATTTTTCTTCAATCGGGTCAAAGTAGAGTTTAAGATCCATGATGTGCAGTTATGATTCTTTGAGCATTCTCAAAACTACATAAAAAATATTCTGTCCAACATTTAGTGAAAGGACTTTTTCATCAAAAAGAATTAGCAGAGGGAAGTACTGTATGTATTGGTTTGATAAGGAGCCAAGTATTATTTACTTATAATCAGTTTCTTCCTTATAGTCTGTTGATTGGAAAATGATATTTCCACAAAATTTAGTCCTTCCAAAACGAGTGGAATGGACAAAGTACTATAGTTATTATTTCGTTGAGTTACTTTCTTTTGTAAAACCAATTGACCTGTCATTGTATATATAGAAATAGTAGCATCATTTTTTAAGAAAGCCTCACTTTTAATCGTTATTTGGTTTTGAGCGGGTATCGGGTATACAGATATATCATTTAATTCATCCATCTTTTCAATTGAAGTTACCGTATCTCCTCCACCATTCATTCCATTATCACCACCTCCATTATCACCACCTCCATTATCACCACCTCCATTATCACCTCCACCATTATCACCTCCACCATTATCACCTCCACCACTTGCATCCATTGCCAAATAGGTCTTCACGACATCAGCTGCATCTGCAACGACACTTGTTGTTGCATTGGCGGTTGATTTATACCTAATGATACCGTCTTTGTCAATGACTATCATTCTATCATACGTTGTATCGAAAAGTGGTTCTAACTCACCTGCCATCAAACCTAAAGGATAAGTTATCCCTGTACTTGATCGATAGTTAGCAACTCCACTTTCATTATAATCCCAAGTATCTGCACCAATTGCTACAAAATCCGGATGGTCTTTGTAAACCTTATAAATTACATTTTCAGTATTGGGTCCATTCGATACACAATGCGGGCAACCTGCTCCAAAAAAGAAAATGAATACTACTTTTCCAGAATGATCGGACAATGTGAAGCTACCACCGCCTAGTTTTTCTAAAGTAAAATCGGGAGCTTCATCTCCCATTTCCTGAGAAAAACTTGTGCCAGAATTTAGAGTTAATAATAGAAATAAGGTTGCCTTTAATAACGTTTTCATAGTTTTTAGAATCTAGTTGTTAGTCGTAGTTCTATACCTTCAAAATCAAGTACATTATAGCACACACCAGAGTTGCAAGCAGGCCCACCTCTTCTTTTACCAGCAAATAAGGTAATGATATTTTTAGAATTTGGTCTGAACGTTCCTACGAAAGAAGGATATATGTTTTTCGAACTACCTTCTTCTAGTTGAATAGGGTCATAAGTTAATTCCATAACTATAGAGGCACTGTATAAAGATGGTTTTGCTAAAGTATATGACATGTAATAATTTGAAAATGCTACACTTTCAAAGTCGTTGACTCTGTCAATGTATTGCCATTCGAATTCCAGTGTTGAAGTAAGTTTTTCATGTGTTAAATCAAAATAACTACCTGCAGAATACCTGTCATCTTCATTGACAAAAGGATCCTTCGAATAGTCAACAAAAATTTTGGTGGAAAGGTTCTCATCTGGATAAAATTGATACTCCAAAAAATACTCTTCAAATACAGGCTGTCTTTCTTCAGTGATCTCATTCATAGAACGGGAAGTATTAAATGTCAACATGCTGCTATTCTCAAAAGTGTAATAAATTTCGGCTTGATAGCCTTGCTCATCAGTGAGAATTGGTACATGCGTACTTCTATTAAGTAATCTATATGAGTGTTCTTTGACTAAAGTAGGAGGATCATTTATTCCGGAACCCAAGGAAAAATTATGATAATTTTTGTACTCGAGACTGACGCCAAAATTTGCGATATAAAAATTAAGGCCAACATATCCGGAATATGCTTCATCATCTGAGAACGAAAAATACTCAGTATCACCGCCTACTTTTTTTGCCAATTCACCATAAAGTGAAAAAAGGTCGAATAAGTATCCATCATAATATAAGGAGAGGAACTTTCCCGGTTCTGCATCTGGAATAGATTGAGATTCTGTATGATGCCTCATATAGATCGCTCCAACTGTTTGTTTTCCCAGTCTATACGAAGTTTCGATGCCTTCCACAAGATCTGGACGCCGGTCTGAATCTTCTGAAAGCGTAGGAGGTAAAGTCACATCCAGCACTTCTCCTCTAAGCACTTTAATCGATAGGTTTTTGTAGTTTAATTTAACAGATCCTCCCAATAGGTCTTTATAGAATCCATAGCGCACACGATATCCTCTCGTTTCCCATATTGATCCTGGTATTTCATAGGTTCTTAAAAGAAGTCCACGACCGAAGGAAGTATAGAGATTTCCAACTTCTACTTCCAACATATCTGTTTTGTATTGAAATTTGAATTGGCTGATTTCTGTATAATCAATGTCTTCCCCAAAAGAAGGGTAATACTGTTCTATTCGAGTGTCCAGTCCGATATTCTTATACCTATAGGATAGATCTAATTGATCAAAAAGAGAGCTTTGGAAAGCTGGTTCTTGATTGGGAATATTTCCGAGTTGATATTCGAGCAGGTTAGAACCTCTCAGTTGTGCATGTGAAAAATTCAGATTTAAACACAACAAGATAATTAGGCAAATACTAATTCTCATTGCTCAGAAATTCTTCGATTTTCATTTTGAATTTTTTCTCGTCCCCAGGAGTGTATCCTTCATGAGAGAATAGGATTTTACCATCAGAATCTAATATTATTAGAGTAGGAAGAGCTAAGACTTGTAATTCATTGTAGAGGTCTTGATTGGTATCCATTAATACTGGGTAATCTATTCTAAGTGACTTTGCTAATGGCCGAACTTTAGAAATATTTCTAGGACTATCAGCATTGATACCAACAAATGCTACTTCATTTTCATCAAACTCATGAGACAACTTAACAAGTTTTGGTATAGACTTCATACAAGGCTTGCACCATGTTGCCCAAAAATCAACGACCGTTAAAGATGATCCTTTGAGATCATTTATTGAACTATAATCACCATCTACTGTCTTTAGTCTTACCTGCATCATTCCTTGTGCAAAAGATGAACCTGAAGGTGCGACTAGAAAAAATATGAGTAATGATAAGGGAAGAATTTTTTTCATAAAAAAGTGTTTATGCTAGACCGTCTGTAATTTAAGAATAAAATGTCCTTGATGACAAAAGCCAGCTAATTCTCACCATCAACAAGATTTGGGCTTTCACAGTTCCTTGCCATTCTTTGAAAGCGCTAAAAATTCTATTCTTTATCCGAATGTGTTGTATTCCAAAAGCAATGAAACAAAAAAAGTCCTGCTTCAACTCATCGAAACAGGACTTTAGTAATGTTTTAAATTGATTTCAGATTAACCGCCGAAATCATCAAATGAAACATGCTCTGGAGGGACACCCCAATCATCACACATTTTCAAAACTGCTTGATTCATCATCGGCGGGCCACAGAAATAAAACTCAATGTCTTCTGGAGCATCATGTTTTTTCAATTGTTGATCGATGACTGCATTGTGAACAAATCCTAAGAAGCCGTCGCCTTCATTATCGTCCATGTCTTTTTTCTCAGTCCAGTTGTCTTCTGGAAGAGGATCCGACAGCACAATTTCAAATTGAAAATTTGGAAATTCTTTTTCTATTTGTCTAAAGTCGTCAATGTAGAATAATTCTCTTTTAGACCTTCCTCCATACCAATAAGTTACTTTTCTACCAGTCTTTAATGTATGAAAGAGGTGGAATAAATGAGATCTCATCGGTGCCATTCCTGCTCCACCACCTACGTAAATCATTTCAGATTGTGTCTCATGGATGAAGAATTCACCATATGGGCCTGAAATAGTCACCTTATCTCCAGGTTTTCTAGAGAAGACATATGATGAGCAGATGCCAGGGTTTACATCCATCCATGCATTTTTGTTTCTATCCCAAGGCGGGGTAGCGATACGAATAGTCAACATTACGATATTTCCTTCAGCAGGGTGGTTTGCCATGGAATATGCTCTGAAAATCTCTTCGTCATTCTTCATTTTCAAATCCCACAAGCCAAACTTGTCCCAATCTTCTTTGAATTTATCAGGACCCTCTGGATCGTTAGGTTCTGGAGTGATGTCAATATCTTTAAAATCAACTTCAACTTTTGGTACATCAATTTGTATATATCCACCAGCTTCGAAATCGAGATTTTCACCTTCAGGCAACTTTACAATAAATGCTTTGATAAAGGTCGCAACATTGTAATTTGAGATCACTTCACATTCCCATTTTTTGATGCCAAAAATTTCTTCGGGAATCTCAATGTCCATGTCTTGTTTGACTTTGACCTGACAGGCTAGTCGAACATGTTCTTTTTGTTCTGTACGGTTTAAGTGACCAACTTCTGTTGGTAGGACATCACCACCACCATCTAACACTTTACATTTACACATGGCACATGTACCTCCTCCGCCACAAGCAGAAGGTAAAAATATTTTTTGCGCACTTAAAGTACTTAAGAGAGTAGAACCGGCAGATGCTACCATTGGACTTCCGCTATCGCCATTTACAGTAATTTTTACATCACCAGATTGAACCAGTTTTGACTGAGCGAAAAGTAGAATAAAAACCAATAGGAGAATTACCAGTGTAAATGCGGCAATTGAAGTAAATATGATAAAGGACATTTCTTAAAAAGATTAAATTTCTGTCTCTGATTTTACGGGCACAAATATAGGTGAATAAATAGTAAATATTCCCTGTACGATTCTCCATTTTAGGTCATAAATCAAAGGAATTCTCAAAAGTGACAATGAGGCATGCGATTTTTAGTGTAATTCCAAGTTATCAAATGATAAATATTATTCTTCTGTGTTACCTTGGGTAGTCATCACTAATCGAATTATTTATGAAAAGAGTAACTGGAATAGGAGGAATATTTTTTAAAAGTAAAGACCCAATTAAATCAAGAGAATGGTATAATAAGCATCTTGGTTTATCTACAAATGAATACGGATCATTATTTGAGTTTCGTCAAGGGGCCAAGCCAGAAGAAAAAGGATATTTACAATGGAGTCCAATGAGCAAAGATACAAAGTATTATGAGCCCTCGAAAAGTGAGTTTATGATTAATTATCGAGTAGATAATCTGATTCTATTGCTCAAGCAATTAAAAGAAGAGGGGGTGAAAATTGTAGGTGAAATGGAAGAATTTGAATACGGGAAATTCGCATGGATTATGGATGATGAGGGCCACAAAATAGAATTGTGGGAGCCGGTAGATGAGGTTTTCACAAAAGATTATGAAGGGAAAACGACAATTTAAGTTTCAAACATTCCAGTTATATTACTAGTTTTGTCGACAATTCATTTATAACATACATTAATGGGACCAGGAAATTTTTTTTACGACAAATTAATCACACATGGTTGGCAATTTCCAGTAAGACTTCTGGTGAAATACCATCGTTTCTTTAATAATCATTTTGCTACTTCTCAAGATGGGCAAGATATGATTGTATTGGGTCTTCTTAATAATAAAAGAAATGGGACATTTGTAGATTTGGGTGGCTCAAACGGGGTTAAAAGCAGCAATACTTACTATTTAGAGAATAAGTTTGGCTGGGAAGGTCTATGCATTGAAGCAAATCCCAGGTTTTACAAAAACCTTGTTAAAAATAGAAATTGCAAAACACTTTTTTCATGCGTTGCTGGGGAAAATAAAAAGGTATATTTTAATAATGATGGGGCAACAGGAAGTATTGATGAAAGTGGCACTGCAATGGATGCAGTTCCATTGTCCCAAATACTGAAGAGCCAAAACATGCCAAGTATTATTGATTACTTGTCGTTGGATGTAGAAGGTTACGAAGAAGAAATATTGATTGATTTCCCATTTGATAAATATCGATTCAATGTGATGACCATTGAAAGACCTTCTGATGCTTTGCATGATAAGCTTTTGACAAAGGGGTATAAATTACATGCTAAGTTAGAACCAGATGGATTCTGGGTGGATAACGTTTATGTATATGAAGATTTAGAAATTGATAACTAATCTATTTCATTCTTAAAAAAACAACCCATTTACCCTTTTTGGTGCTTTAACATGATTCATGGCTATGAGTTAACATCTTCATGAAGGCTTGCATTTTTTGTATTGTCCTTTGGGTTTCGATCTATTAGTTTATTGATAACATCTATTCCTGCCTTCGTTGGTTTCTCTGGCACATTAATTTTCAATGATGATTCACCAGATTTGATTTGATGTTTTTCAAGATAAATCAATCTGTCTTTTTCTTCTACTTGCTCTCCATAGATGCCTACATCTATCCAATCGTTCATTTCAATATCGGTTAAGGCACCTATGCTGTCTGCACGCATTTTCTTAGCAGAGAATTTAATTTCAACTTCGTATGTACCATTCTCAAGTTCCTTATAGTACACATCATCTGTTTTATTTTCAAACAAAGTGATTGTTTCAAACATATCAGTGATGATGTATTGCAAACTATCAGGGGTCACTTCTTTAAAATATTGGACCAATTTATCTGATGAAACATAAGGATCTTCTTTACCAGCCCAATCTCGAATATATCTGCGCAATGCGCTGTTAACGCTGTCCTCGGTGATCATGTCTTGCAATGCATACATTACCAGAGATCCCTTTCTGTAATGAATATAGCCTTGGCTTTCTACGAGTTCTAATGGTCTCTCTTGAATGGTTTCTGATCTTCTTCCTGATAAATATCTATCGAGTTCATAGGACAAGAATTTTTGCATCATTTCTGGTGGATTTTCTTTTTTCATCACCATTAAAGCTGAGTATTGAGACATGGTCTCTGAAAGCATAGCATTTCCTTGAACATTGGCTTCTGTTACCGTATGTGCCCACCACTGGTGTGCAAGTTCATGTGCGGTGACATAGTAAGCCATGTCAATATCATCTTCTTTGAAATCCAAATTGAACCCAATACCTTCTGAGAAAGGCACCGTATTGGCAAATGATTGTGCGAAGGTGGCATACCTTGGGAATTCCATGATCCTCATCTGTTTGTACAAATAGGGACTGAAATTTTCAGAGAAGTAATCAAAGGAATTTTTCATTGATCTCATCATGCGATCGAGATTCATATTATGTGCATGATGATAGTAGATTTCTAGATTGACAGTATCTCCTTCTTGACTAACCCAGATATCTTTTTCTATTTCGTAACGAGCCGAAACCATGCTGAAGAAAGCGATTATGGGTTTATCCATTTTATAATGAAAATAGCGCCGGCCATCTTCCTCCCATTCTCGCTGTAAATAACCAGGAGCTATGGCGATCTGATCAGGGCTAGTGCTCATGACAATTTCAAAATTGACTTTGTCTGCGTCGTCCGTGATCAAGTTCATAGACAAGCCGCGAGGATCATCTCGTGGAAGCATTCTATCCTTAACAGGAAGATCATACTCCTTCCTTTTATCTGGGTCGCTTAATTCAAAGTCTTCATTATATCCAAAAGTTGGGAAAATGAAATTATTGAAGAAAGTACCATTATAAACCACACTGGTGCTAGATCCACCTTCTTTAAAGCCTTCCGTTGTAAAGTCAATTTGCCAGTTCATTTTTATTGAGTCGCCAGGTTGAAGGGGCGTATTCAACTCGTAAATAGTATACCTAAACTCTTCAAAAGATTCTTTAACGTTGGCATCACCTTCAAAAGAAAGCATAGATATTTCGGCATCTTCTTCGCTAGACCCTTGAATATGAATGTCTTTGATATCTTCTTCTGATTTATTCGTAATTACAAAGTAGCCTTTAGCTGTAAAGTCTCTGTTTTCGGGGTATAAATCAACCGTTAAGTTGATATCAACAATCTTTGGTTGAATCAGTGTCTTGTATGTTTTCAGTGTTTTTTCATAGTCAGCCTGCCGCTCTTCTTGCTGATCAGAATTAATGTATTCGTGCAACACATTGGTGTTGTAATAGATATAACAACCTGATAAAGTGAATAATAAGAAGGCAGATATTCCAAACGCGATGACAGGCTTAGTTAATCGCTGTTGTCCAATTTTGAATCGTGTGATCATTTTAGTCTCAGAACCTCGGACAGCTAGGAATGCGGTCAAAAGGAAAAGGATTCCTGAGAATGTAAACCAATAAAAATCCAACCAAGAAAAACTTATTAAAAAATGACCGTAACCGTTCATGTCCGAGTAAGTACCTAACTCAGCATCACCAAATTGCAACATAGCATGCTCTACCCCAAGGGAAGAAAGGATGCCCATGGTGATAAAAAACACAATGATCATCGCATGACCCAGAAATTTGTGGTTAACAATGACATGGATAAACATGGATAGTAAAGTGTATAAAACCAAGAATGAAAACATTCCTGTGAACAGTGTACTAAAGTATTGTCCAATCTGATAGTCGTAGTAGCCTTTGAAAGTTTGAATGATAATGCCACAAAAAATGAGTAGAGCCAACATCAGAATGTATACCATGACAAGTCCCAAAAATTTACCAATAAGGTTGGTGATATCCTTAATAGGCATAGAATCGTAAATCAAATTGATCTTTACAGCTCTTTCTTTCCAGATCAATTCCCCTGAATAAAATACCATGATGATCAGAAAGAAAATTGAAAAGCTACCCGTGATCAGCTCCAAAACCGCATAAGTTGTTGGATAGGTGTCTACACCATACATTCGTCCCATTCTAGTGGATGAAATAAAGAGCAACATAAGACCACCCAATACAATAGCAATAAATGGAATTTCTTTCAGAACAATTTTAGCGTAGAAAAATGATTGCCTGAAAGTTTGAGAAAGGGTCGTGCTCAAAGAAAATGACCTGCTTACTTTAGGTATTTCTACTTGAGTGTTGACTTTATTTTGAGATGCTACAATGGTCTTTTTTCGACCAAAAAGACTGTTTCTTACTACGTTAAAATTGAAGGTATAATGCGTTATGAATAATCCCAATATTCCTAAGGACACCCAGAGAAGTCTATTCCATAACATGGCTCCTTCAAGAGGAACAGTGAGGGTATTTTGCTCAATGGCAGTCCAATACTGTGTCATGAAACGAGTCGTAGACGCACTCATTGGATCAATAATGGAAGCGAAGTAACGGTCGCCTATATCTCTTGTGAAAATGTTCGATATTTGGTAGAGGATGAAGAAACCTATGCCTTGGGTGTAAACCATTAACATTTTTCTGCTCAGTGTTCCACTTAGGAAGAACAAAACACCTGTAAAGAAAATATTAGGGATGGTCAATAGGAAAAAAGGTTGCCAATAATGCCAGGCAGTAAACGGTAACATTTTATCCGCTTCGCGAGCAGGCCAATAGGTGCCGATTCCAGGCCAAAATTCTCCTAGAATAAATCCAATCGTAACGCCGGTAGCAATTAATGACATGATGACGAAAGACCCAAAGAACCTTCCGAGTAAATAGTCTCTTTTTTTGATAGGGTTGCTAAACATTATCGATTCGGTGTTATGTTCAAAATCCCTGAGCACTGAGACGCCCATCACCGCCGAACAAATCAACATAACAATCAAGAACATATTCATAGTCATGCTGGCTATGAGTGCTGGGGCATTTTCTTTGACCAATGAGTTGGTATTCCCTACTTGGATCACATCTGTTGTCACAGCTAAAAAACTCATTAGGAAGAGAATGCCAAAGTAGATGTAGGTAGCTGGTCTTTTTAGACGATATTTTAATTCAAATTTGAAAATTTCAAAAAACATAGTTCTGAGTTTCTAGGTGAGAAAGGATTAAACAGCTACTTCTTGATGCTCGTTTGAGAATATTTGAGCAAAATAGACATCTTCTAAATCGGCAGGAACCGACTCAAAAGAATTGTCTGGTGCACTGTCAGCGTAGATATGAACGATAGGTTTGCCGGCGATCAATTTTTCTGAAACCACATTGAACTCAGATTTATACTCTTGAAGTTCAGCTTTCTCTATGGTTTTTCTCCAAATTTTACCTTTGATTGTTTCGATGGATTCCATTGGATTGCCTTTTAATAAGACTTCTCCTTTATTAATAATGGCCATATCTGTGCAAAGTTCTTTCACATCATCTACTATGTGTGTAGATAGAATGACAACTGTGTTTTCTCCCAATTCGCTCAGTAAATTGTGAAATCTATTGCGTTCAGCAGGATCAAGTCCAGCGGTAGGTTCGTCAACTATAATCAATTTAGGGCTACAAAGTAAAGCTTGAGCAATTCCAAATCGCTGTTTCATTCCTCCTGAGAAACCACCTAAGTTTTTCTTTCGGTCATTGTAGAGATTGGTTTTTTGTAAAAGCGATTGAACTAACTCTTTTCTTTCACCTTTTTGATTGACACCTTTTAGAACAGCAAGATGGTCCAATAATACCTCTGCACTAATTTTTGGGTAGACTCCAAATTCCTGAGGCAAATAACCTAAGGTTTTTCTAACTAGGTCTTTTTGCCCGAGTACATCTATATCTCCAAATTGAATTGAGCCTTCATCTGGTTCCTGAAGTGTTGCGATCGTTCGCATTAGGCTTGATTTTCCTGCACCATTTGGACCTAGTAAGCCGAACATGCCTGTTCCGATTTCTAAATTCACGTTTTTTAGAGCGTGCACACCGTTAGAATAAGTTTTAGATAAATTTTGTATAGATAGGTTCATAATTGGAATAAAATTAGAAGTCAAAATTTTAAATAATGCTCTTAGGTAAGATATACTGATCTGAATGTATGTAGATGAATTTTCACATTTCTTACACAAAATGGTGAAAAATGGAAATCATTTATTTGAGATTCGATTCAATTACTGTTGATTTCTTAATTTTTTACTGCGGTTAAAATTCTTATAAAAAATGGAAATTTTAATTGGATGGAATATTGTAGCTATTCAAAATACGTAGACGTTTTTATAGTTTATTAAGTGAAATAGCCTAGAAAATTTTAGCTGTTTTTACGAATTGATTGTAGCCATGAGTAACACTAGATTTGCTTTCAAAACTAAATCTTTCAAAAGCAAAATCATGTTTGCAGTTAAAACGGATCTAATAAAAAATGTAATCGCATTTCATGCGGAAGGTCTTTTCTCAGAAGAGGAAATAAAGAAAAGCATTCAAGAGGTCAAGGCAAAAACTAAAGAATTAAAAAGAGGATTCACATTTATTGGAGAGATATCAAAATTGGAACCTACTACTAATAAAGGGATGCTTGAAATTCAGAAAATGCAGGCTTTCATGATAGATATGGGTGTAGGTAGAATAATAAGAATAGTTGAAAACAAGAAAACCCAATTGCAGTTCCAGGAAGCAAGTGACAACGTAGGTTATACTGCAATGGAATTACATTCTATGGATGAGGCTTATGAAGTCTTGGATTTGTAATTCAATTCAATAATTGTTTCCAAGTGCCTTTCATTCTATTGTACTTGATTGTACTTGGCAATGCAGACCAGAAATATTTATTGACTTCAACAGCGAAAGATGGCTGCATATAACAATTGATTGTACAGCCTTGGCATTCAGAAAGCCGTCCTTCTAAGGCAATTAGCTTCTGAGCTTCCTTTGAATGATAAATATTTTCAAGGTTTCCATTAATTGGAAACTTTTTAGAACCTAAATGATAGCAAGGTAGGGTCAATTTATTTTCTGGGTTGATTACGATAGTTGTACTTGCTGCTTTGCAGACTGGATTATCTACTTGATTCCCACCATCATTTCTTAATTCAAGAAATGCATTGTTCAAATACACATTTCTTTTTTTGCTCCACTTTTTTAATTCCTGTAAAGTATCTATTGATAGTGCTACTCCTGTTTCTACTTCACCATAATCAAAGGCAGGGTTGAGTATTAAAACAAGATCATTGGGAATGCATATGTTTTCATAAACAGCTCTTATCTCTGATTTGTTATTTTCAAAAACGGTAAAAATTATGTCTGGCTTTTCACCTATTGATTTTGCAATTTGAATGGATTCCATGACATGATCAAAGCAAGCAACACCTCTCATTTCGTCATGGACTTTTTTATCCGCAGAATCTAGGCTAAAATGAAGCATATCAATATGACCTTTTAGCCTTTCTGCAAATTTTGGATATAGCAGTCCATTGGTCGTTAAGGTTGTGATAAATTTCAGTTTTTTAGCTAAAGCGAAAAACTGATCGATTTCTTGATGGAGCAAGGGTTCTCCCCCAGTGAAATCGATGACTTTCACGCCCAATTTTCTGAGCGCTAATAGATTTTCATGAACATTTTCTAAGCTAACATATGGTGAAGGCTTCTCCCAAATATCACAAAAACCACACTTAGCATTGCAACGATAAGTAACGTAGTAATTGCAGAGCACGGGGTGGTTGATGAGTCGCACTTCTATTTTTTCTTTTTAGAAATTTTCTTGGTGCCAAAAATGCCGGTTATGGTGATTTGATCTAGTCGAATTTTATAGAACAATTTATAGTCTCCGCAGGTAGTCTCACGCATTCCAGGAAACTTTGATTCTAATCCTGCAAAATTGTATTTGGAGATGTATTTCATATGAATGCGAATAAGCATGGCAAGTTTCCGACATTCGTTTTTATGACCGTCTCGTTTAAAGATTTCTTCTAATATTTTCTGCCGGTCTTTTCGAGCAGTCAATGTCCAATTTATTGGTTGAGCCATTCGTCTTCTTCAGTTCTAATTTTGAGTTCCGTAACGATCAGTTTGTCCTTGATATCTCGCTCACTTTGGTCTAAAATATTTTCTTTTTGAAGCGTCATTTTTGAAATGCCTGATTCTTGTCGAATAATTCCCGAAGTACTTAAGGTTTTGTCTTTGATCATCATAGCCATTTCAAACTCCTCTGCCGCTTCTTTGGTGACTTGACGATAGTTTGCGCCCACATTTTCCATCAATTCTATGATGTACTTGAGCTCTTTTTTGTCTTTCGGTTTGATGAAAATTGAATCCATACGGAACAAAAATACTTATTTAATTACAAACACAATACTCAACAATTTGTTCTAGGTATCCTTATTTTTGCAGCATGAATAAAGCATTTCTTTTTGATCAAATCCAAAAAAAGCGATCATTCCTATGTGTAGGCTTAGACACAGATTTGAACAAAATACCCAAGTTCTTATTGGATACCGAAGATCCCATTTTTGAATTCAATAAAGCGATTATTGATGCAACGAAAGATTTGGTAGTTGCCTATAAACCCAACATTGCATTTTACGAGGCAATGGGTGCCAAAGGTTGGGAATCATTGGAAAAAACAATCAATTATATTCCAGAAGAAATTTTTACGATTGCTGATGCGAAAAGAGGGGACATTGGGAATACTTCATCACTGTATGCTCGAGCATTTTTTGACAATATGAATTTTGACTCAGTTACAGTTGCGCCCTATATGGGATCTGATTCTGTTCAGCCTTTTCTGAAATTCCAAGATAAATGGGTGATATTATTAGGCGTAACTTCTAACGAAGGCGGAAAGGACTTTCAGTTTCTGGAATCTGATGGAAGACCGTTGTATGAGCATGTTTTAGAAAAATCAGCTAAATGGGGTTCTGATGAAAACATGATGTATGTAGTAGGAGCTACTCGACCAGAATATCTTGGAAATATTAGAAAAATAGTTCCGGATCATTTTTTACTAGTTCCAGGCATAGGAGCACAGGGAGGAGATTTAGACGCTGTGTGCAAGCATGGTATGAATAAGCAATGTGGATTGCTCATTAACTCAGCACGTGGGATAATATATGCGAGCAGCGATCGCAATTTTGCTGAAAAGGCTAGAGAAGAAGCCAAGAAGTTGCAAAATAGAATGGCAGCTTTATTACCTTCACTTTAAACAACATTAATTCTATGAAATCAATTAAACATATACAGTCCAACCAACAAACCTATCTCGCTGAATTATTTGATCTCCTTAAGATCCCTTCGGTAAGTGCGGACTCGAAGTTCAAGGAAGATGTAAGGAAAGCGGCCGTTTTTATCAAAGAAAAATTTGAGAAAGCGGGTGTTGATAATGTGGAAATATGTGAAACTCCTGGGCATCCAATTGTTTATGCAGAAAAAATCATTGACCCGTCTAAACCAACAATTTTAGTTTATGGTCATTATGACGTTCAACCTGCTGATCCCTATGAACTATGGGATTCACCTCCATTTGAACCTGTGATCAAAGATGATAGGATTTATGCAAGAGGTGCATGTGATGACAAAGGTCAAATGTATATGCATATCAAGGCTTTTGAGGCTTTAAATCAAAACGACGAGTTGGCATGCAACGTCAAATTCATGATTGAAGGAGAAGAGGAAGTAGGTTCTGACAATTTAGGTGATTTTGTTGCAGTCAATAAGGACAAATTAAGAGCTGATGTTATTTTGATTTCAGATACAAGCATGTTGGCAAACGATGTGCCATCCATAACTGTGGGTCTTCGAGGATTGAGTTATCTGGAGGTAGAAGTCACAGGACCCAATCGCGATTTGCATTCTGGTGTGTATGGAGGGGCCGTTGGAAATCCTATTAATACACTTTGTGACATGATTTCATCTTTGATAGATGATAATGGACGAATTACTATTCCAGGGTTTTACGAAAAAGTGGCTGAACTTTCTGCCGATGAGCGATTTGAAATGGCTAAAGCACCATTCGATTTAGAAGCCTATAAAAAGGATTTGGATATAGCTGATGTGAAAGGTGAGGACGGCTTTTCAACTATTGAAAGAACAGGTATCCGTCCGACTTTGGATGTCAATGGTATTTGGGGTGGATATATTGGAGAAGGAGCCAAGACCGTGTTACCGTCTAAAGCCTATGCCAAAATATCCACTCGATTAGTGCCGAATCAAGATAGTGATGAAATTACAAAACTGATTACAGATCATTTAATGCTTATTGCACCTTCATATGTCAAAGTAAAAGTTACGCCACACCATGGAGGAGAGGCTGCTGTTACTCCTACAGATTCAAAAGGATATAAGGCCGCAAGTGAAGCTGTTACGAAGGCATGGGGAAAGAAACCAATTCCGACCAGAGATGGAGGTAGTATTCCTATTGTAGCACTTTTCGAAAAAGAACTTGGCTTGGACTCCGTTCTATTGGGCATGGGGTTAGATGAAGATGCAATCCATTCACCTAACGAAAGTTATGGTGTTGAGAATTTTATGAAAGGTATCGAAACTATTGCCTGGTTTCATCAGATATTTTCTCGGCAATAGAAGTTTAAAAGAGTAGTCTTATTCCAACTCCTACAGATATGGATTGGTAATTAATATTGTTTGATTCGGAATTGGCTTTGGGTTTCTATGCCAAACAATATTGGATCAGATAAAATGTTTGCCTCAACTTTTTTTCAAAGTGACCATGGATGATGCTCCTATAATTGGATGCTAAGGAAATGAAAAGGTTGTTGAAATTCATTTTTGAAGAATAATTCTGAGTATGTACCCATGGTATAAGAGTTGGAAGTTCTCTGTAGAGATCCTGAAATAAATGCATTTTTTGATAGTAAGCTAAATCGATAGAAAACAAGGAAAAACCCATTTTGGTATTTCCGGTTTTAGATAATACCTCTGTTTGCGAAAAGTTCCTAATAGGAATGGCTAATCCAATAGATTAATCTATACGATTTGGAGGCTTCTGTGTCCTGAGCATTAGCTATAACAGTAAAAAATAAAAATGCAATGACGAGTAAGATATATTGTTTCATCTTTGCGTATCTCATTTCTAAAAATAAGAATTTACCATTAATTAATATACCACATGCGTCGTTCAAAACTTGTTGTTAATTGTGCACCTTCCATTGCTCCAATTCTTAAAAAGGAAGTGGAGGCGTTAGGTCATAGAATATTGAAAGTTGAAAAGAACGGCGTTACTGTTGAAGGAGGGTGGGAAGAAGTGGTTCATCTAAACCTAAACCTTCGTACTGCCTCCAGAGTATTATGGTTGATCAAGTCTTTTGAAGCAAACAAACCTGATAAGTTGTACGAAGAAGCCAAAAAAATTCCTTGGCATAAGTTGATTCCTAAAGATGGTTATATCTCGGTTCAGTCATTTGTAAAAAATGATTTTATTTTAGATACCCGATTTGCAAATTTGAAATTGAAAGATGCAATTGTGGATAGAATGCAGGAAGAAAACGGAATCAGACCGGATTCAGGAAATGAAAGTGATCGTACTGTGATCTTTTTGTTTTGGTATTTAAATAAAGTACATATTTATTTTGATACATCTGGAGAAACAATAGCCAAACATGGCTATCGAAAAATGCCGTTTAAAGCCCCTATGTTAGAATCTTTAGCTTCAGCATGTTTAGTCTCAGCTGGTTGGGATGATAGTAAAAATACATTTATCAATCCCATGTGTGGTAGTGGAACACTGGCAATAGAAGCTGCCCTAATGGCATCTGGTCGCCCACCAGGATTACTTCGGGACAATTTTGGTTTTATGCACCTCAATGGATACGATGAATCCATTTGGCAAAAAGCCCTTTCTAAAGTTGAAATTAAAGATGACATAAAATCAACCATTATTGCTTCGGACTTAGATGGAATGGCAATAAAAGCGGCAAGGGAAAATGCTAAAAATGCTGGTGTTGAAGAACTGATAGAATTTGACAAAGTACCTTTTGAAAAGACATTTATTCCTTCAGGACGTGGAATTGTAATGCTCAATCCGGAGTACGGTGAAAGACTTGGAGCGGAAGACGAATTAGTGAATGTCTATTCTGGTATTGGAGACTTCTTTAAAAAATCGTGTCAAGGTAAAACCGGTTATATATTTACGGGTAATATGAACTTGGCTAAAAAAGTAGGTTTGAGGACCAAAAGTCGAACTGAATTGATGAATGCCCGAATCGATTGCCGATTACTTGAATACGAACTTTATGATGGAAGCAAAAGAGTTGACAACAGACCCAAAAAATTCTAACGAAGCGAATATTTAGTATTTTATTATATCGGCAAAGTGGCTTAAAGTCTAATTTGTTGGATTATTTGCTTTCTCATTCTATTTTACGTTAAAACAGCTGGCGTGAAGAAATCCCTGATCATTTTATTGACTACAATCCTTTTAGGAGCAGGAGGGGCATTCTACTATTTTTCATGGAAACCCGGCCGCGTTGACCTTTGGACATTTGTTCCAAATACCTCCATAGCGGTATTTCAACCGGTGGATTTGAATCAGTTGATTATGGGCGAGGAAGGCCGGAAGGTGCTTAAAAATCTCAAAGCATTACCTGAGTTCGATCAGTTAGTCCACAATTTTAGTCTGCTTGATTCAATAAAATTGAAAACAGATGCAACTGGAAATCTATTCGAACAAAGCAGAATTCTAATTTCTTTCCACAAAAGTGATAAGTCTGCTCGTTCTCTTTCTAATTTATATTTGATAGAAGTGAAGAACCTTAAACTTCATAGCTATTTCAGCGAGGTGGTTGCTTTGATTGAGAAACAAGGGTTTAAAAAAAGCGAACGACTTTATCAGGGATATACTATCAATGAATTTTCGAAAGGAAAAATAACGCTCGCCTATATTTTTTACAACAACTTCTTAATCACCAGTTTTTCTCCATTTTTAGTTGATGATGCCATTCGTATGCTGGAAAAAGGTAGAGAAAATGAATTCGTAAAAAATGCAGATTTATTTTCTTCTACTAAACAAAAACTGGTTGGAGAAGGAAGGTTGTATATTAATATTGAACACACCTCGAAATTGACCAGAAGGATATTAGAAAATCGCAGCATGAACCTCTCAGCGCTGGAATGGTTTTCTCAATTGATGTATTTGGATGTTTCAGTAACAAATGACAAAATCGATTTTTCTGGGTTTTCAATTCTCGACACTGCGCAGATGAATTATTTGTCAGCCTATCAGAGTGTTAGGGGAGTGGGATTTGAGATGAAAAATGTAATTCCTGATCATTCGTCTTTAGTGTTGCATGTTTCCTTTGATGACACGAAAGAATGGCACGACGGTTTAAAGGTATATTGGAGGAAACATAAACCTTCTCAATTGACAGCTGTTGGTGAATTAGAAAATAAATATGGTTTTGATAAGTCATCATTTTACAAGCTGGTTAAACATGAAGTAGGCATGTTTATGTTTGATACCAAGCGATCTTTTATTCGTGAAAAAATTGTTTGCATTAAACATGAAGATCATATTCTTGCTGAGAAGGTTTTTAATGATTTGGCTAAGTCGGTAGGATCCGATAATGGAGACAATTCGGACACTTATATGGGTCGAAGAGTAGGTTTTATCAATATTGAAGAAGTACCGGCGAGATTATTTGGTGACATTTTTCAAGGATTTCCTGAGGTGTATTATTTCGTAAACCAAGGCTATATCTTCTTAGCAAATAGTCAACATGCATTGCATACCTTGATAGATGATATAGATGCTGAAAATACTTGGCGCAAATCAATCAAAACGAATAAATTTTTAGAGACAACAAATGATGATGCCAATTTTAGTGTCTATGCCAAAGGAACAGGATTTTGGCAAATGGTTGGTGAAAACTTGATCCCCGAGTGGGGTGAATATCTTAAGGAACATGAAGTCGTTTTTTCGCAAATCGAATATGCGGCAGCACAGTTTATCAAAGTGGATGACAATTTTTATACGAATATCACTTTTCAACATCCTGGAAAATTGTTAAAAAAACAGGAGCCAAAAAGCCTTCAAACAAAACGATTTTTGAACTTTGATCAGTCGGTGATTTCCAAACCATTTGGTGTTAGAAATCACAAAAATCGAACATTGGAAATGATGGTTCAGGATTCGTCCTTTAATATTCATTTAGTGAATTCCAATAACCAAAAGGTCCTTAAAGTCCCATTGAAAGGAAGACTTGCTACGCCTGTTTATCAAATTGACTATTATAAAAATGGTAAGCTCCAATATCTCTTTGCACTCAAGCATAGTATACATATAATAGATAGAACAGGTACGTATATCCCTGGTTACCCGATCAGTGTAAAATCGGATCAGCCTATTAAATATATTTCGTTGATTGACTATGATGGATCAAAGGATTATAGATTTTTGGCTGCTACTGAAAAAAGCTTTTATTACATGTATAACAAAGCAGGTAAAAAACTCAAAGGCTGGAATCCAAAGAAACTAACAGGTTCTCCTATGATGCCAGGAACTCACTTGCGAGTAAGAAATGCAGATTATATGATGTTTCTTCAAGACAATGGTATAGTTCATGGTTTGAACAGGCAAGGCATTGGTAAGAAAGGTTTTCCAATTGATTTGAAGGGAAATGTTTCGAGTCCTTTACATATACAAAAAGGAGGAACTCTGGCCTCATCAGAATTAGTCGTAGTAACCGATAATGGAGAATTGATAGAATTTAACTTATTGGGAAGAGTAATTAGAAGGGAACAATTTTTAAAAGAAAGTGTAAAAGAAAAATTTAATCTGATAAACTCAAATAATGGAGAAAAGTTTGTGGTCACCAAACAATCAACCAATCGCTTACATTTTCACAATGAAAACTTGGAAGTGCTTTTTGATGTTCCTCTAAATTCATCAAGTTATGGAGTTCAATACTATTCATTTGATACGCACAATGAAGTCATTGTTCTCATAGACAAATTGAACGAGCTGACCTATCTCTATAATATGGAAGGCATGATGCTCCATGTTGAACCTTTAGAAACTGGAAATAGAATTGCAATGCTTCATCATGATAATGGAGATTATTATGAGATTTATTGTACTACAGGAAATCAATTGAGAACAGTAACTATCAGACGTTAACCTATGAGTGAACTTCTTCAGAAAAAAGCCAATTTTGGAACTTTACCTGTTTTTCTAACAGCAATTTCTACCATTTTAGGGGCGGTTATGTTCCTTAGGTTTGGATATGCTGTCGGAAGCGTTGGATTCATGGGAACTGTGGCAATAATATTTATTGGTCACTTGGTTACAATACCTACTGCCATGGCTATAGCGGAAATAGCAACCAATCAAAAAGTAGAAGGTGGGGGAGAATATTATATTATATCACGTTCATTTGGAATCAATATTGGCGCCTCAATCGGGGTAGCATTATACCTTTCGCAAGCCATAAGCGTTGCTTTTTATGTCATTGCTTTTGCTGAAGCGTTTGATCCTGTAATTCTCTGGCTCAATGAAAATTATGGTATACTGATTTCAGATAAAAGAATGATTAGCATACCTGCTGTGCTCTTACTAAGTGTTCTAATGCTCACTAAAGGGGCAGATTTAGGAATGAAAGCGTTATACATTGTAGTTTTTACACTACTTGTGTCCTTGGTGTTCTTCTTTGCTGGAAGTGCCGAGTATTCTTTAGAAATTGGAAAGTCGACGTTGTTAGACAAAGTGACACAAAGCGATGATTTTTTCTTGGTGTTTGCAATCATATTTCCAGCCTTTACTGGTATGACCGCAGGTGTCGGATTATCTGGCGATTTGAAGGACCCCAAAAAATCCATTCCATGGGGAACGGTGTCTGCTACAATAACAGGAATGATAGCCTATATTTTCATCGCTTATAAGCTAGCGACAAATGCATCTCCTGAAGATTTGGTTGGCAATCAATTGATAATGTCAAATATCGCAATTTGGGGACCTATAATTCCAATTGGTTTGGCTGCGGCCACTATCTCATCTGCATTAGGTTCTATTATGGTTGCTCCGAGAACATTGCAAGCTTTAGCAGGAGACAATGTTTTTCCTTTGTCCAAAATCAATACAACGCTATCTAAAGGAAGTCTTAAGAACAACGAACCTGTCAATGCTACAATCTTGACTGTGTTATTAGCGCTTTTCTTTGTTAGCCTAGGGAGTATTGATACAGTAGCAAAAGTTATTTCTATGTTTTTCATGGTAACATATGGGGCTATTTGCACCATATCATTTTTCCAACACTTTGCTGCGGACCCCTCTTATCGTCCGGCCTTCAAATCGAAATGGTATATATCCTTGTTAGGTGCGTTGATGTGTTTGTTTCTAATGTTCAAAATGGAACCTACCTATGCTTTTGCGTCCATATTTATAATGGTTATGATCTATCTAGGTTTATCAAACTATAATGATGACAAGGCGGGGATGGCAAGAATTTTTCAAGGCGTTATTTTTCAATTGATTCGTCAGATTCAGGTTTTTATTCAGAAGGCAGAAAAGGATGATGAAAGTTGGAGACCGTCTGTAATTTGTATTTCGGGTAAGTCATTTGAAAGACCTGCTGCTTTTGAAATGATGCGTTGGATTTCCCACAGGTATGGTTTCGGAACTTATTTGCATTACATAAAAGGATATTATTCTAAAGAGACGAATGATTTATCCAAAGAAGAATTGACCAGGCTCATACGAGCGGCAAACTTATCTGAGAGCAATGTCTATGTGGATACTTTGGTTTCTCCCTCTTATACCACAGCCATCGCTCAATGTCTTCAATTACCAAGTGTTTCAGGTAAGGAAAACAACATGATCCTGTTCGAATTTTCGAAGAAGAATCCAGAAGGTTTGGAAAACATTATGGAGAATTATTCGATGGTTCGGACCTCTGGGTTCGACACTTGTATTCTGGCAAGTAGTGATAAAGGTTTAGATGTAAAGTCAGAAATCCACATATGGATTACTCCTTCAGACTTTAATAATGCCAATTTGATGATCCTTTTAGGTTATGTCATTATTGGTCACCCTCAATGGAAAAAAGCTGAAATTAAAATTTCTGCTATTGCCCCATATGCTGATGTCAATGAAGAAAAGACTGAATTGTTAGAGTTGATAAAAACAGGTCGATTGCCAATATCGGCACATAACATCAATATCATTGAAAAAAAGGAAAATGTGAACAATAAGCAGTTAATCAATGAACACTCCAAAGGAGCTGATTTAACAATTATTGGTTTTCGCTCTGAAGCCATCAAGCAAATGGGAGAAGAATTATTCCATGGATATGGAGATATCGGAGACGTGATGTTTGTGAATTCTACTAAGTCAAAGGAAATCAAGTAATTAATGCGAATTGGACTTATATCAGACACGCATGGATTTTTGGATCCTAAGGTTTTTGAATATTTCGCCGAAGTGGATCAAATCTGGCATGCGGGGGATGTAGGAAATAAGTTACTTATAGAGGAACTTGGAGCATTCAAACCAGTGCTCGGGGTATATGGGAATATCGATGGCCACAAGGTTCGGGAGATGTTTCCTGAAGATCAAAAATTTGAATGCGAGGGAGTGAAAGTCTGGATGACTCATATAGGTGGAAAGCCTCCCAGGTATAACCCTAGGGTCCGACCCTTGATTGATAAGTGGAGACCGGATTTATTTATCTGTGGTCATTCACACATATTGACCGTGATGCATGATCCAAAACGAAAAGGTGTACTTTACCTCAATCCAGGTGCAGCGGGTCGTCATGGCTTTCACAAAGAAAGAACCTTGTTGAGATTCAATTTAGAAAAAGGAAAGATTAATGGTTTAGAAGTAATCAAGTTAGGCTCGAGAGCCAAGATGGACTAACGGCCTTTACACTTCGATAGCGCTTCTTCTGCAGCTTTTCTTGCCACTTCAGCAGCTTTCTTTTGTCTTATAGCTTCAGCTGCCAAATCGACAGCTCTCATTTCTACCTCTTCGGCGTTTTTTCTATGCATTTCTGCTTGTTGCAGATTATTCATAGCTTCACCTTTATTTTTCTCAGCTTCTTGAGATTTTATAAATGCGAGTGCTAAGGAGAAAAATGTAGTTATTACTAAAACTATTATGACGATATTTTTTTTCATGGTTGTTGATTTCAAAAAAAAGTATTTTTATTGACCCTTGCATTTTGCCAATTCTTCACGGGCCACATTCACAGCATTCTTTTGTCTTATAGCTTCAGCTGCCAAATCGACAGCTCTCATTTCTGCAGCTTCAGCGTCTTTTCTATGCATTTCTGCGTATTCTAAATTGGCAATTGCTTCTGCTTTTGATAGTTCGGCTTCCTTGGTTTTGATGAATCCTAAGAAAAGAAAAAATATAGCCATTAACGCTAGAACAGCGATAATTATATTCTTGATCATGAGGTTTGGTTTTGGTTATGCTTAAAAGTAAGAATTTCCCAATCGTGAATCAACTACTTCTCAAATATTTGTATGGTATATGAAGCGTAATGTGTATTGCCAGGTGTTAGCTTAACATTGCCTGGTTTAGTGGTAAAATCCTTATCTGTGTTTTCATAATCAGGAAGTCCATCCCAAGGTTCGATACAGACAAAATTTCCCTTGGGTTTAGCCCAAAGTGCTAAAAATGGAAAATCATCGAAATTGATGCTGATTTTGTTTTTGTTGGTTTTTGATTTGATACTTACTTCATTAGAACTAAGTTCGGTAAATATTTTAGCATCTTTTTCAAACAAATCATGGCTTAGGCCCAATTTCGTTTCATTCTCCAGAAAAGGGATTTCTTTTTTACCTAGAAGTCCTGATGACTTAAATTCATAGATAGAGGCATTTTCCTGACGTTCAAATTCCAAATAATAATCATCATAATTTTCACCATCTAACCATGGTACATTAAATGCTGGATGTGCCCCCAATGAAAAATGCATGGGTTCTTCATTCAAGTTGACGATTTCATGAAAAACTTGCAGCTTATTTTCAAACAAGAAAAAGCTGACTTTCAAATCAAAATTGAAAGGATATTGAGTCAGTGTTTCTTCTGAGCTGGAGAATAAAAATGACAACCTTGATGAGGTTTTGTTGATAAGTTTTACATTCGAATTGTTTCTGATTATCCCATGTTTCGGCAAGGAATATTTTTTCCCGTCATAGTCGTACTCGCCTTCTTTTAAAACTCCAATAACTGGAAACAGTACTGGAGCGGAACTGCCCCAAATTTCTGGGTCTGCTTGCCAGATATACTCTCTGTCAGTTTTTTTAGACTGAATGCTACACAATTCAGCGCCGTCTTCTTTGACTTGAACTTTGAAATGTTCGTTTTCAATATGATAAATCACTGCTTAGGGTCTAAGTTTTCTCATATGCAAAATAATCAATTACTTGAATTGATATGAATTTCACAATATCAGAATTAAAACTTAATTCTAAAAATGATTTATTTCATGTTTCGATTTTGGAGGAGATGCTATTCGTCCTTGTACAATTGCTGTACTGCTAAGGCCAGAAACATATAGTTGGTGGCACCGCCACCCATTACATATTCTGTTTGCTGCCAAAAGAAAGGCCATTCTTTTAGTTCAGGAAGATTGGGTCTGATCAAAGCTGTGCCTGATACCGAACCGCCAGGTATGAAGGACCAGTCTGCTCGATTCACACCGTACGCTACTGTGATTGATTTTGATCCTACACCTGAAGCAAACGAAGCAGTATTAGTGCCAGGATGTACCCCTAATATAAAATGAAGGGCATTTTCATAAAATGATGTGGAGGTCAGTTCTGGCCAACCTTTATTGAAGAAATACTGTTCTACACCAAACCTTTGAATACTCCATCCTGCTCCCCATATATTTGGCTTATAAGGCACACCATAAGGGGAGTCTTCATTTTGAGCTACTACTAGTTCTGCTTGATATTGAGATACTGCTTGTGCTACAGCTTTTCTAAATTTTTTATTCTCGATTTTGTGAATTACATGACCGACAGCCCATCCTGTTTTTGATATGTTTTCAACAATTTCATTTTGAAGAGCAATAAAAGACTTAGTATAAGTGGGATTATTCGTGGCAAGGATCAGTTCACTTAGCGCCAATATTTTATTTCTAATTGCATTTTTTGTTTCGGAAGATTGATTCCAAATGGTTTCAGCTACTTCTAAGGCCTCAGAAGAAAGCTCGGGGTTCGATGTCTTCAAGACTCGAGAAGCTGCAGCGAGACCAGCTACAACGTACAGCTCTCGATTTGGATTTTCCTCTGTAAAAACCCAGCGGTCATCAGCAATTCCTGAAGAATTAGCCATAAAATCACCTGAATCCAATTTGGGGTCGAAAATGAGATTGTCTGTCATCGATACGGCATCACCGAGCATTACATATTGTCGAAGTGTTGGACAGATTATTCCTCGATATAATCTTCCTAGTGAGCGATAACCTCCTAAAACTGTTTCTAATCCATGTTCAATTTGTTGTAAAGCGTCTGATTTTCCATCAGGTTGATGTATTTCAACTATTTTGTTTTCATTATCAATAAATGTAGCATCATAATCCAATCCAAATTCTTCGACCATAAGTGCTAGCATCCACGTCGTACCGATTTGAGACTCCACTCTTAGGTCATAATCTCCTGCATCATGCCATCCACCTTTATTCAATCCTGATATGGCTTGGCCTGATTCAAAACTGGTTAGTGTAGAAGATCCTTGCTTGTACCCATCAAAGTGATTTAGATCTGTAGGAGCCATCAATGCATCATCTAGATGGCAGCGATCATGCCACACTCTGTATTTTTCATTGACACGCATATGGCACATTTGAACGGGTAGATAGTATTCAAGGGTTGGTTGCCATACATTCCTATCATAGACATCTTCAGAAATTTGAAAAGGATTCGAAATAGTACCTCCATAGGATGCTTGATACATGCCGGGTTGTTTAATTTCCGAGAAATCAAATGTTGCATAATTGTATCTCAAAAATTTACCCCAGCTTTTTGTTTCTCCTTGCTTGACTTCTTTTTTGCCTTCCGCTGTTAACTTATAAATAGTAAAATTTTCAAATTCGTCCTGCCTACCATCTAATTCTACAATGGCTGTTTTCTTTTGATTAGGGTGATAACCAAGTTGCGATACTTGTACAACTGGATTGTATTTCCAGCCTTCAATGACATTCGGCGTGATGGTCCATTCAATGGCCTTATTTGTTGCTCCGGATGGGATTAAACTACGTACAATAAACCAGCCATTATTATGATTTGTACGACCGTCAATGACTGATAATGGAATGCTGTTGGACTCGATTTTAATCCTTTGTAAATCAGATTCAGGTGCGATGATCAATTGATTGCCAGTAGCAAAAGGTCGAGCGAGTATTCGGTTATTTAATTCAAACAAGGGTCCATTGGGTTGGGTAGGGAAAATTCCCATTTCGTCATCCATCAAATAGGATGAGCCAAATAAATCACCTGGAAACAGTTCAAAATTAAACCCAACTTTACCAATCCATTCTTCTGGTAAAGGCTCATCTAAATTGACCGTGATTTTAAAAGCACTTCCTTTTAAGGCTGTGACTTTAACATGGTATGAAAAAGTCAAATCAGGATAAATAATGGGGTTGAATCCTTTTCTATTCTTGCTTGAATCTGGGTACCAAAGCTTTTGATCTATGCTTTTAGATGGAGCATCGATGATAAGTTTTCCGCCTTTAGGTACCGGTGACCATTGTCCCGGAGAAGCTTCTAGTCTAAGGTCTCCATTTGCCGCAACACGTACGCCATGTTGGATGATCGTGACTCCCGTTTGATGACCGTCAGGGTAGATATCACTAAAGACGGTAACGTCCAGTCCGTCCATTTGAAAATAACCTTCATCATTAATTTCCAGGTTTTTTTGTGCGAACAAAGAGAGTGTTAAATAGGTTAAAAGTAATGTGGCTATTATTTTCATCATGATCAAGTTGTTTTTCGAATCAAAAACGTACTTAAAATTAGAAGAAGAGATTTAGATGCAACGATATGTTTCTCTTATTAAGAGTGTCTAAAAAAGATATTGAATTAAAATTCTTTCTTTTGTCCAGACATTGTGCAGTATTTATACACCAAATTAAGTAGGTCATTTGGGTTGAAGGGTTTTGCCAAGAAATTGTCCATACCTACATCGTATATTTTAGTTCGTACATTTTCGTAAGTATCTGCAGAGACAGCAATAATTGGTATGTTTTTGATGTTTGGACTTTCAAGTGAACGAATGGTTGCAGTGGTTTCATACCCATCCATTTCAGGCATTTGTAGATCCATTAGTATCAAGTCATAGTCGACATTAAAAATGGATGTTAAAGCATCCTTTCCTGATTCTACTGTGTTACATTTCATCCCCCATTTTTCAATGAATTTCTTCGCCATCATGAGATTAATGTAATTATCATCTACGATCAAAACATTTTTATTCTTAATGCTCAGAATTTTTTCAGTTTGATCTTCTTCGCTTATGTGTGGTGATTCTGCCGACTCTTCCAATAGAAGAGAAAAAGAAAACTTAGAACCTTTCCCTACAACACTTTCCACCAATATTTGACTCTCGAAAAGTGTGATTAGTTTTTTGGTGATGGCCAAGCCTAATCCTGTTCCACCATAAACCCGACTTGTATCAGTGTGTGCTTGTGTGAAACTCTCAAATATCAAGTCAAGATTTTCACCAGAAATTCCGATCCCGGTATCTTCAATGGTAAACTCTATTTTTACTTTATTATTGGTTTTGTTAATCATATTGATCAACAGTTTTACTTGACCTTGAGGGGTGAATTTTATAGCATTACTAATGAGATTATTAAGTATTTGAGTGATTCGGGCTGGGTCTCCCTTCAAAGAGGCTGGTATTTTTTGATCTATCAAAACGCTAAACTTAATACCATTTTCAGAAGCTTTCAATTCATAAGTATTTCCTATTCCATTGGTCAATTCACGAAGATCAAAAGGGATGTTCTCTAAGGTTACTTTACCTGATTCTACTTTGCTATAGTCTAATATGTCATTGATAAGAACCAGTAGGTTTTCTGCGGAGAATTTCAATGTCTTGAGATTCTCCATTTGAGATTTTTTTGGACTTTCGTTAAGCAGCAGGTGGATCATGCCGATGACGGCATTCATCGGTGTTCTAATTTCATGGCTCATAACAGAGAGAAAATCAGACTTTACTTTAGCCGCTTCCCTTGCCTCTTTCATCGCAGTTTTTAAGATTTTATTTTTTTGCTTGATTTTATCGGTCCTGTTATCAATGATTTTTTCTAATTCTTCTTTTTGCCACTGCGCTAAGCTTTCATTTACTTTTAGTTGATCAATCTGCTTATCGACTACCAATTTCTTTTCTTCAGAAAGCAATCTTTTTTTATGGGCTAAGCCAAAAGAGAAAACAATAATTTCAGCCAACACCCCATATTTCACGAAATTCGCTGTTGAAGCATTAGCGTCCCATGTTATCAATTCAAAAACAGTGAGGATAAGAAATAATGCTGTTCCATATATGAAGTACTTAACAAGAATATATTTGGATTGGTATATCTGATAGATAAACCAAAGAATAATGACAACATTGGTTCCTAGAATCACCTGAACGACATTAGACACTAAATTAATGTCCTCCGTAAAAGCAATCAGCAGTATGCAAATGACATAGAGGGCAATATTGCTAATAATAAACGTTTGAATTTTCAAAACCTGATTTGGAAAATACTTACGTGTATTGACAAAGTCCTGGAGAAACCACCAATAAGCTGATATAGTCAAAATGACAACAGGGATAAAATAACTTGTAGCCCAAGGGATGTTTTGAAGAATTAGTTCTCTTAATCCATTTGAAAAGAACAAAAATGTAATGGAGTGCAGAAACAGATAAATTGAATAGATTAAAAAGTCTTTTATTCTGGTGGCGGCAAACATCAAAAGACTGTAAAAAATAACAGCCCATAGAATCAATTGGAATGTAAAACCAACAATATATTTATTAAAGACAAATTCCGTCCATTTGTCACCCGAGACTAGTTTCAAATTAAATTCAGGACTGTTATGAATTTTTTCTTCAATTCTGAAATAGACGTCTAAAGTAGAGTTTGCATCAATTTGTACCGGAATGAAATAACTTCCGGCTTCAATATCTTTCATGTGACCAGGATACAAATATCCACTTTTGGCCTTGTAAATCAGTTTCCCTTTTGACACATAATATGCATCGATATAATCATTCATTCCGACAAAAAGATTGTAGGATTTGGCTCGGTTCAGGTGATTATGGAAAGATACTTTACCCCAGAAAATATTTGATTCTGTCAAGTCAAATGTGGAGGAAAACTTAAGTTGGTTATGATCTTGAAGTATATCTTCGATTCCCAATTCCCCTGAGATATCTTTCAGCACTATCAGTTTTTCATTGATGTCCTCACTGTCAGATAAAGCCAACTCAGGGTTAATGAGATCTTGGGCATTTAACTGGATGTTAAAAACTAAAAGAAAGGCAAAGAAGATTTTATTCCAGCTGTTTGACATAAAGTATAGCCTCTAAAGTATTTAAAATTAGTTAGTTTTTAATACTAAAATGAAATTTGGTCGACATATTTGAGGGGTTGATTTTTTTGAAAAAAGATCAAATATGAAATGAGTATTGTATGTCTGACATTATTGGTTACCTAAAGCAGTATTTTAAATCACATTTCCATTTAGGCCTTTACCTATCTGTTGCTTTGTTTTTAGGCTGTTGTATCTTCCTAAATTTTTCTTTCGATTTAGAGAAAAACTATATTCGAATATATAACAAGTCATTTTACAAATGGCTCTTGATGTCTCTGGAAACAGGATTTCCTTTTTTAGTCATTTGTGGTCTACTTTATATTTTTGGCGTCAACAAAGTATGGGTCAAATCGAAAGAATTTTGGATTCTCTTTGTCTTTGGTTTTATTATAATCGGATGGCAACGTTCCTTCTTTTTTCATTATTCTCTTTTAGAAGATTTGAATTCGGTAGACCGTTTATTTGTTAGAAAAGTCCTTTGGTGGGTTAGACCTTTTATCACAACGTTCATACCAGTAGTGCTTTTTTATAATTTTTATGAGAAGCCAAGAGATGCTTCCCAGTCTTGGTATGGATTGTCCACAAAGAATACGGATTTTAAGCCGTATATTTTTTTAATAATAGGGGTGTTTGTACTTATGTCAATTGCCGCAACTTTTTCTGATTTGGCGGTTTATTATCCACTTTATGAGAGATCTGGAGGGCGCGCATTTGCAGAAGCTCATGGTTTTAATGAGATCTTTTCTGTTTTACTCTATGAATTTGTATATGGATTCAACTTTTTGAGCATAGAAACTTTTTTTAGAGGATTTTTAGTATTGGGCTTTATACGAGTATTGGGTGGCCATGCCGTATTGGCCATGGTTGGTTCTTATGTGTTTCTACACTTTGGAAAACCTATCTCAGAGTGCGTTAGCTCTGCTTTTGGTGGATATTTCATAGGAATACTTGCGTTCTATTCTAAAAGAATCTGGGGAGGGGTAGCGCTTCATGTCGCACTGGCCTGGAGCATGGAATTTTTCGCTTGGCTACAGAAGTACTTTGAAAATTAGAAAGAATAATTGCATTCGCTTTAGATTTGTTTAATGGACGCTTACAACCTAATATATTTAATCATTGGATTGCTCATAGGAGGAGTAACTACATGGCTGATTGCAAAATTCAAATTCCAAAATGGTAACGGGAGTGAGAGTACAATTCGTGCAAAAGAGCTGGAATTTCAGCTCAAGGCGGAAATAGATAAATCTCAAGCATTGGATGCTTCTTTCCAGACATTGCAAGCGGAATTGAAAACAGAAAAGGAAGATACCTTCCAACTCAATAATCAGTTTGTACGGTTAGAATCTGAATATAAAAATGCCCAGGAAAAATTAAAGACTCAGAAGGAAGAACTGAAAAATATTCAAGATCAATTTTCAGCGGAGTTTAAGAATTTAGCAAATGATATTTTTGAAGAAAAAAGTAAAAAATTCACGGATCAGAATAAGGTGCAAGTAGGTGAACTTTTGAAACCGCTAGGTGAAAAAATCATCAATTTCGAAAAAAGAGTAGAAGAGTCCAATAAGGAAAGCATCGCACGCAATTCGGCGTTAAAAGAACAATTATTAGGGTTCAAAGAGTTGAATCAAAGGATCACGAAAGAAGCAGAAAACCTTGTCAAAGCCTTGAAAGGAGATACAAAGGCACAAGGTAACTGGGGAGAATTCATTCTTGAAAGTATTCTGGAGAAATCTGGATTAGAAAAAGGAAGAGAGTATCATGTTCAAGAATCATTGACCAACGAAGAAGGAACCCGATTTCAACCTGATGTAATTGTAAAATTGCCAGATCAAAAATGTGTGATTGTAGATTCAAAAGTATCATTAATAGCGTATGAACGATTTGCCAACGCCGATGAAAAAGAGGAAAGAGCTGCACAAGCTAAGGCTCATCTTTTGTCAATTAGGGCTCACATAAAGGGATTAAGCGAAAAGAATTATCAGAATCTTTATGGAGTAGAAGGGTTGGATTTTGTGCTTATGTTTATACCCGTTGAGCCGGCGTTTTCTTTAGCAGTTCAGCATGATGGAGAGCTATTCAATGATGCATATGCAAAAAATATTGTGATTGTTAGTCCTGCCACATTGATTGCTACTTTAAGAACCATTGCTAGTATTTGGAAACAAGAATACCAAAATAGAAATGCGATTGAAATTGCACGTGAAGGCGGAAACCTTTACGATAAATTTGTCTCTTTTACGGAAGACATCAAAAAAGTGGGTGTTCAACTGGCTACAACTCAAAATACTTACCAAGACGCTGCTAAAAAGCTTTATGAAGGAACAGGGAACTTAGTTACCCGTGCCGAAAAAATGAAGAAACTCGGTGCTAAAGCTTCTAAGAATTTAGATCAAAAACTAATAGAGAGATCGGAAGAACAAAACCCAGCTAAAAACTAATAAAATTAGTAATAAGCTAAAATAATTAGTAAATTTCAAATTACTTCGAATTTACTAATATGAGAAACCTTAAAGGCCGTGGTGCAGAGGTCAATCCTAATAACCAATTTCTTAATCAACAGTACGATGATGATGCTGAGTATTTCGAGCATTTACATCAAACTGGAGAAAAAATTTCTGCACTCAGGACTGAAATAATCAAAGTCTATCCAAAAACGATTGTGAATAAGGTGCCAAGTCCTGACATTGGATTTGAATATTCCATGAATCCTTATCAAGGTTGCGAACACGGTTGTATTTATTGTTATGCCAGAAATTCACATGAATTTTGGGGTTACAGTGCTGGATTAGATTTTGAATCTAAGCTATTGGTAAAACCGAATTCCTTAAATCTTTTAGAAAAAAAGTTGAATAGTAGAAGTTGGAAACCAAAACCAATTATGCTTTCAGGAAATACAGATTGTTATCAACCCATAGAGCGAAAATTTGAATTGACTCGTGACCTACTCAAGCTAATGTTGGCTTGCAAACATCCGGTGGGTATCATTACTAAAAATGCTTTGATACTTCGTGATCTAGAAATTCTAAGACAATTGGCAGACCTAAATCTGGTTCAAGTTGTATTATCAATAACAACTTTAGACAATGATTTGAGACGCATCATGGAACCTCGAACTTCAAGCATAGAACAAAAACTGAAAGCAATTAGAAAATTGTCCAATAATGGGATACCAGTTATAGTTATGATGGCTCCCATCATACCCTCAATCAATAACCAAGAGATCATGAGAATGGCAGAGAAGGTAGCGGATAATGGTGCGTTTGCTTTGAGATATACTACGGTCAGATTAAATGGAATTTTGCCTGTAATATTTGGAAATTGGTTGGATAAACACTTTCCAGATAGAAAGGATAAAGTATTGAATCAAATCAGCGAATTGCATGGTGGAAAATTGAGTGACAGTCGATTTGGAACAAGGATGAAAGGCGAAGGTGAGTATGCTATGAGCATTTCGAAGATGTTTAAAATGGCTTGTAAAAAATATGATTTGAATAAAAAATCAATCCAATTGAACACAAGGCTATTTAGAAAACCGAGTGACAAGCAGTTCGATTTGTTCAAGTGAAGGAATGTTAACTAATAATATTGATAGTTTTTTTGTACCTTCAAATACGACAAACTTATAATCCGCTATGAAAAAATATTTACTCGCGACTCTATTATGTTTTTTTTGTCTAATTGTTTTCAGTCAAAAAAATCAACTTTTGGAAATCCCGACCAGTAGCGGAGAGATCAAAATTCAACCTATTCTACATGCTACTATGGCCATTCATTTTGATGGAAAAATAATTTATACTGATCCTTATGGTGGTGTTGAAGCATTTAAGAATATTGCTAAACCAGATTTGATTTTGATTACTGATATACACGGGGATCATATGAATGTTGAAACTTTAAAATCATTAGATCTTGGTAATACGCCTATCATTGCTCCAAAAGCGGTAGCTGATATAGTTGCTAAAGATTTTCCAGGCGTTTCTATTTTGGCCAATGGTGCATCCACACAAATGTTGGGAATAAAGATTGAAGCGGTTCCAATGTATAATTTACCAGATGATGAGAATTCGAGACATCCAAAGGGTAGGGGAAATGGGTATGTACTCACCTTAGGAACTAAGAGAATTTATATTTGTGGTGATACGGAGGACATACCGGAAATGCGAGAATTAGAAAATATCGATATAGCTTTTGTCTGCATGAATCAGCCGTATACTATGACAATAGAATCGGCGGCTTCAGCCGTCCTGGAATTTCAACCAAAAATAGTCTACCCGTTCCATTACAGAGGAAAAGGAGGGTTCAGTGATGTTAACCTTTTCAAGAGTTTAGTTAATAATCAAAATTCAAACATTGATGTTCGTTTGGTTGAGTGGTATCCGGAGTGATACAATGTTTATCAGCGTGTCTCACACAAATCCTTTTTCATTCACTCCGCTTTAAGGCTTTCCACGGGATTAGCGTTTGACGCTTTAAAACTTTGATAACCCAATGTGAATGCTGTAAAAATAAAAGTGAACACTAGAGGTAAGAATATGATAGTCAATGATATTTCTGTTCGATATTCAAATGCTTCTAACCAATCACTCATGTACCAGAAACTGATTGGTATGGCTACAGTAAATGCAATCATTATGAGAACAAAGAAATGACTTGATATTATTTGAATAATATTCTGAACCGACGCACCAAGTACTTTCCTTATGCCAATTTCTTTGGTTTTGGTTTCAATAATAAACCCAACCATGCCTATTAGTCCGAGACAACCGATAAAAATGGCTATGAATGTAAAGACTTTAATCATTTTCCCTAATCGTTCTTCGTTTTGATACTGAAGATCGAATAGCTCATCAATGAAATGATAACTCGGACTTGTTTCAGGGTCGAATTTTGCATAAACCGACTCTATGCTTTCTAGCGTCTTCGTTATCTCGTGGCTTTTTAATTTGAGTGACACCTCTCTGAAATTATCATTTGTTTTTAGCATAACCATGGGTACTATTGGGCTATGCATCGATTCGAAATGAAAGTCTTCAACTACCCCTTGAATATTTCCTATTTTCAATCCATTCCCATTAAAAGGACCATACGAAAGCTTTGCACCTATAATATCTTTTGGATTTTGATAACCCATTGCCTCAGCAGCTTTTCGATTGATGATATAATAGCCTATTGAGTCGATATACATGTCCTGAGATTTTTTGAAAGGTTCTCCGGCAATGAGTTCTATGTCGTATGTATTTAAAAAATATTCATCAACGGAGATTTGAGGTAGTCTAAAGTTAGATGGAACAAGTGAATCACCTTTGTAGAATTTGGAGCCCATATTGTCCATAAGCCTCCCTGTAGGTATTCTGGAGGACATTGTGACATTTTCTACATCGGGTATACTCAGCAATTCTCTTTTGAACACATCGACATTATTGATGTTACGTGATAAGTTTAGGTTTAGAATGTGCTCTTTTTGATATCCAGGATCAGAATTTTGAATGAATTGCATTTGACTCTCAATTACGAGTATGGAAAAAATAAGGGCTATTGCAACGGCAAACTGAAAAGTGACCAACCAACTTCTGAAATTCCATTTACTCGATTTCATAGTGGACTCCCCCTTTAGTGATTTCAGGGCATTTATTCTGGAAAGAAAAAGGGCGGGATACATGCCAGCAGCTGCGCTTACTAGCAATGTCAATAATAATAAAGCACATATCAATTCAATGTTTTGTATGACATCAAAAATGAGATTTTTGTCCATGAAAGTATTGATATACGGAAGTCCAAATATTACAAGGACAACGGTTACAGGTGTCGATAATAAAGTGATAAGCAGTGATTCTGTTAAGAATTGGGCTAGTAAAGATGATCGGCTAGCGCCTACAACTTTTCGAACGCCTACTTCTTTCATTCTTCTGGAGTAATGTGAAGTAGCCAGATTCATATAATTGATACATGCCACAATCAATAGTAGTACTCCAACAATACCAAAAATGTAAATTTGTTGGATGCTTCCATTCGTCTCTATTTCACTTTCTAGGTTGGAATGCAAGTGAATATCCTTCAAAGGCTGAAATGCAAATTTATATCTTTCACTAGCCAATTGATTTTGTGTTTTATCCATGTATTTATCAAAAAATCCATCTGAAAGGCCATGGAATTCATCCATGTTAGTATTTGGATCAATTCTTAAATAAGTCAACCAATTATAGTTACCACCAACATTATTCATCTCTCCTTCACCCATGATAGACTCTACGAATCTTATGGGTGCTAGATAGTCAAAATGAAAATGTTGTTGTTCTGGCATGTTTTCAATGACACCCGACACTTTAAAAGGGCCTTCGTTGCCATCTCTTGAAAGTATGACTGGTGTTCCTAATATGTCCTTTTCTTTCCAATCATTTCCAAAGACACGAATTGCTGTTTCTTCCGTCAATACGATAGAATAGATATCTTGAAATGCTTGTTCTTTGTTTCCGATAAGGAAAGGAAAACTGAAAATATCGAATACATCATTATCACAGAAAACTACTTGTTGGCTCGGAAGTTTTAAATCACCATGCTGCAAATCAGGATACGCCCAAACAAAAAATCGTACTGCGTGGGTTATGAATGAATAATCTTCTTTTAACCTGCTCGCATGCCCTGCTGAGGCAAATGCCCAGTGCCTACTCATTGACCCATCAAAAGTAAAATTCTTAACTGTTACTCGATATATATTGTCCGCATTTTCATGATGTTTATCGTAATTGAGTTCGTCTTGGATGAACAATGATATTAGAATAAATGCAGCCATTCCAAGGGCTAGTCCTGAGATATTAATGACTGTGGCATTCTTATATTTCCACAGATTTCGATAGCCTATTTTTAAATGGTTTTTGAACATGGTTGTTTGTTTTTCTATGAGTTGTTGGACCTTTGTTTCTTTCATCATACTCGGCCGAAAAAGTCTAATTACTTGCTTTCTATACCAGTTGTTTGCCTTGTTAACTGAAATATTTTCATCTAAAAGCAGGTGATATTCCTCGATTAAATCACCTTGTATGTCTTCTATATATTCTTTTTTACAAAACCAATTAAGGAATTTTGAAAAATTTAAAGGGGGAGATCGGTATGGCTTGTGATTCATTTACTGATGTCAAAAGCAACATTCGGAATGGCTTCCCAGAGTTCTGTGCGAGTGTCTTTGGCATATTCTAGCGCTTGTCTTCCAAATGGTGTAACTCGAAAATAGCGTTTCTTCTTTCCTCCTCTGATCGCTGTAGCCTCACCGAAATTGGACTCCAAAAATCCTTTTTTCTCCATTCGACGTAACGCCGTTTGCAAAGCACTCACGCTGACTTTTCTTTTCAACCTTCCTTCTATTTCATGTCGAACTGATACACCATATGCCTGGTCGTAGAGAACTGCAACAGTTAGTAGTACCACTTCTTCAAATTCCCCTAATTGATATTTTTTCATGATTAATATATAATTACTAAATGTAAATATAATATTAAATACCTAAACGTAAATAAAATGAAAATGGTTGCGTGTGTAAGAAATGAGTTAGAAAAGGAAGAGCTTTACTATTTATTTATTGAAATAGAAGTTGCATGTGAATTGTCCACCTTGTAATCTGATATGTCTATCATCAGAAATTGGCGATTTGGCATTAAATAATTCAAGACCAATTGAAAAAGCATCTGACCCAGTATACATAATTTTGGCTTGCGTCAACAAACTATAATCACCGGTAGATGTATAAATACTGATCATTGTTGACGAACCAGCCCCAAATAGTAAGTTGATCGGAACATTAAGCAATGGTTTAAGTGCCAAATCAAGGCTGCCTTGAATATCATACATCCAAATTGTTTTGTGGCGTTCGACCGTTTCTCCATATGACAAACTACCATCCATGCTAAAGGATAAGAAATTAAATGGTGCTATTCCAAAGAGTATTCCTCCACCAATATTCTGTGCAGGTACCGTTTTTTGGACCGCGGCATAAGGATCTCCAAGAATTAAATCTACAATGTATTCGCGTACATTAATAATCTCAACTTCAACCCGATGCAATTTGGTATAACCAGCTAGTCGAAATTTCTTTCCTTCAGCTAGTTTAAATGAAACTCCAAATTCTGCACCTTCAATTGTATTAACTCCTTGTACGATGATAGATTCAACGCCAGTACCTAATCTGGCTGATATATTAAATCTCCCATAAATTGAAATCCAATCTTTAATTTTCTGCTGGTATCCAATCGACAAGCTGGTATATAAAAGCGCATTCCTTAAATTGAATATCGTAGAATCTCCGACAGGTACCCCTTCGGTTGTAAATCTTTCCGATTCTCCTATTCCCATTTGAAAATAGGCTTGTGAATTATTGAAGGGAGAACGCATTCCAGAAAAACCGTTGACTTTAGTGCCATTGAGAGTCGGGTATGAGATATTAACGAGTGAATCTTGTGCCTGAGTCGAAAAACAAAGTAGAATGAATGAAAAACTAAAGATTAATATTTTATTCATTGGGATAATATTATTTCTTGGTAGGAATTCTCCATGAAAGTCTCGTTTCTACACCACTAACTTTCATTCGAACAGGAAAATTAGGATCTAAAGCAGTTTCACTACTTATATTATTGACACTCTGTGAATAAAAAAGGTCAAATGTAAACTTTGTAGAAAAAAGATTGAATCGGTACCCAATACCTAAAATGGCGTACAAATTAATTTCATTTATATGACTTAGAACATCGCTACTTTCACCTGTGGTTTTATCCTTTTCTTTCGCACTAAAAGGAATAGATGCTTCAATACCGGCATGATATTGAAATCGGTCATTATCAGAAATGATTTTTATAAAAACTGGAATAACAACATTATGAATAGTCAAGTCACGCGATGGAATCCATTTTAGGGCATCTTTGGCTGTCGCCTTGTCTAAAATTTCATTTTCGTAGTTTTCGTTTTCTAGTAAAACAAGTGACTCTATATTTTTATATCCTGGTTGAACGCTAATAAAAACGTCCTCCGCCACTTTAAAATCAAGAGAGACACCTGCTTGAAATGCTGTGCTTGGTAAGTATTTTATCCCAAATACTTCTGAACTTCTATCACCATCTATTTGATTCGTAATTACGCCGAAATGAACATCCATTTGTAATTGAGCATTGGCTACCGGTGTTGCCAAAACATAAATGAATGAGATAAAAAAGAGACTTAGAAATTTTGCCACCAAAAATGAGACTTAGTATTAAACGCAAAAGTAAAATTTATTTTTACAAGAGCATACAAACCACTTCGAAGATGTCTGCGAAAACGTATAATATCTATGGACTACCACTTGAAATACTTGCATTTCAATTAAGTGGGACTGATAATTGAAACCTAATGGAGAAAATATTGTCATTCCCCTCTTTGTTTCCCCATTGAGAAATGTTATCGATATAGTCGGTCATCGTATTGTAAAAACCTGCTTGAAGACCCAAACCAAAATCATTAGGAAGTTTGTATTTGAATCCAAGTTGGGTCGGAAGTACAACTGTCAAATTTCGATACTCTTCACCAACAGCCCTAGTATTTGTTTGATCTAGTAGGGAGTTCGAGAATTGATCTTTGGCTTCATACCGCATCAAACCAACCCCCTGTGAAAGATAAACTTTAAGTTTAGGCAGATCTATAAAATTGAATTGTAAATCATAATTGAATGAAATGAAGGAAGATGAAAAATAAGTGTTTGGTGTAGCCGAGGGATTAGGTTCAAATGCATAATCCAGCTCCTGGCCACTTATTTGACCAAATGTTATATTGAAATTGCTATTCAATTTCTTCTTATTATTTAATTTGATGCCAACTACGCCAAGAAGTGATCCACTTTGATAACCGTCTCCCAAGTCCCCATTATATGAAGCCATTCCAACTCCAACAAATACTTCTTTAGAGTGATGATTCAATGAGTCCTGCGCATCGACCTGGAACGTCAGAATGCCAAAAGTGCATGTTAAAAAGAGTGACAAATTCTTCATAAAAAAACCATCCCGTTATTTCGGGATGGTTGCTAAATTAAATATTGTATTTGGACTTTCTAATTATAGATCCGACAAATCAAAACTTTCCATGAATGCTGTTGTGAATTGACCTGACTTGAATATCTCATCATCCATCAATTTTATATGGAAAGGAATAGTTGTTTTGACACCTTCTATTACAAATTCTTGTAATGCTCTCTTCATTCTGACTAAGGCCTCTTCTCTTGTTTGAGCAGAAGTGATCACTTTAGCGATCATAGAGTCATAATTAGGAGGAATGGAATATCCTGCATACACGTGTGTGTCAACTCTTACTCCATGACCACCTGGCAGGTGAAGTGTCGTGATTTTCCCTGGTGATGGTCTGAAATCCTTTTCAGGATCTTCAGCATTAATTCTACATTCAATTGCATGTAATTGAGGGAAGTAGTTTTCACCGGAAATAGGAATTCCTGATGCGACTTTGATTTGTTCTTTGATCAAGTCAAAATCGGTTACTTCTTCGGTAATTGGATGTTCTACTTGGATTCTTGTGTTCATTTCCATGAAATAGAAATCGCCATGCTTGTCTAATAAAAACTCTACTGTTCCAACACCTTCGTATTTAATAGCTTCGGCTCCCAGTATAGCAGCTTTACCCATTTTCTTCCTCAATTTGTCATTCATGACCGTTGCTGGACATGGAGTTTCTTCAGTGAGTTTTTGGTGTCTTCTTTGAACGGAACAATCTCTTTCTGACAAGTGACATGCTTTTCCTCTACTATCTCCTACAATCTGAAGCTCTACATGTCTTGGTTCTTCAATGTATTTTTCAAGATACATACCATCATTACCAAATGCCGCTTTTGATTCTGTACGTGCACTGTCCCAAGCTTTCTGAAATTCACTGTCTTTTTTGATTATCCTCATACCTCTTCCACCACCACCAGCGGTAGCTTTAATGATAACAGGATATTTAATCTCTTTCGCAATTTTCAAGCCTTCTGCAACAGATTTTAATAAACCGTCGGAACCCGGAATCGTAGGTACGCCTGCTTTTTTCATGGTGTCCTTAGCAGAAGCTTTGTCGCCCATTCGATTGATCATTTCTGCACTGGCACCTATGAATTTGATATTGTACTCCTCACAGACACGTGCAAATTCTGCATTCTCAGATAAAAAACCGTATCCTGGGTGAATAGCATCTGCATTAGTAATTTCAGCTGCGGAAATAATTTTTTTAATATCCAAGTAGGACTCAGTACTTGGAGGAGGTCCTATGCATACCGCCTCATCGGCAAATCGAACATGCAAACTTTCTGCATCAGCAGTTGAATATACGGCCACCGTTTTGATGCCCATTTCTTTACAGGTTCGAATTACTCTTAGAGCGATTTCACCCCTGTTTGCGATTAATATTTTTTTAAACACTTTTTCCGAGTTTATCAGATCAATAATTACGACGGGTCAACCAAAAATAGCGGTTGGTCGTATTCAACAGGATTAGAATTCTCTATTAACACTTTTACAATAGTGCCAGATACTTCAGACTCTATTTCATTGAAAAGTTTCATAGCCTCGACGATACATACAGTATCTCCTACTTTAACTTTATCACCTACATTAACGAATGCCGGCGATTCAGGATTAGCTGTGGCATAGAAGGTTCCAATCATAGGTGACTTGATTTCTACATATTTTCCTGATGGAGCACTGGCCTCAGCAGTTGTAGCTGGTGCAGGAGCAGGAGCAGATGCTGGTGCTGCTGGTGCAGGCGCTACAGGGGCAGGCGCTGGTGCAGCTCTCTCAACAATTTGAGATTCATTGTTTCTTTTGACTTTAAGCTTAAATTCCTCAGTCTCGATATTTACCTCTTCTAGTCCTGTGCTTGACACATAATCTATTAGGTCTCTGATTTCCTTTATTTTCATTCTATAGAAGTTATAATTTTGTGTTTCTCAATTCTCTGCAATCCATTAAAATGGTTTGCAAATTAAAGAGAATAGTTCGATTATAAAATTTATTAAAGCACGCCAATGCGCGCCAATTTATTTTTTAACTCTTTCTACGTAAGCACCTGTTTTGCTTTCGATTTTGATTGTATCACTCTCATTCACAAAAAGGGGCACTTGTACAGTAGCTCCAGTTTCAACCGTCGCTGGCTTTGAAGCATTCGTAGCGGTATCTCCTTTTAGGCCTGGTTCAGTATAGGTTATGTCCAAGATTATGTGAGTTGGAAGCTCACATCCTAGCACTAATTCCTCTTCAGCATGAAAAATGATGTCAACTTCTTGACCATCTTTTAAAAATTGTGGAGCATCTATCAACTCTGGTTGAAGACTAATTTGTTCATAAGTAGTACTGTCCATGAAATTATAACCCATATCATCTTTATATAGGTATTGATAATTTCTTCTTTCGATCCTTGCGGTATTGACCTTATGTCCTGAAGTGAAAGTGTTGTCAAGAACTTTGCCTGTCTTGACGTTTTTTAATTTAGTTCTGACAAAAGCAGGTCCCTTGCCTGGCTTAACATGTTGAAAGTCGATGATGAAGTACAACCCATGGTTGAACTCAATACACATTCCATTTTTAAAATCTGCAGTACTTGCCATGTTGATTAGAGTTTATTGTTTTTATTTTGGATCGTAAGCCCATTTCAAATAAATGGAACCCCAAGTAAATCCTCCGCCAAATGCAGCAAGGACAATATTGTCACCTTTTTTCAATTGATTTTCATAGTCCCAAAGACATAATGGTAAAGTGCCACTTGTCGTGTTACCATATTTCTGAATGTTGATCATGACTTTGTCATCTTCAATTTCCATTCTTCGAGCGGTAGCATCGATAATTCTTTTGTTCGCTTGATGCGGAACTAGCCACGCAATGTCATCTCCAGTGAGATTGTTTTTTTCCATTATTTCTGCAGATACATCTGCCATATTAGTCACTGCAAATTTGAATACTGCAGAACCTTCTTGAAATGCATAATGCTTTTTAGCCATCACTGATTCGACTGTAGCAGGCATTCTACTACCTCCACCAGGCATGCCTAGATATTGTGCTCCAGAACCGTCCGTTTTTAGAATAGAATCCACAATCCCATTTTCATCTTCGCTAGGTTCTAATAAAACAGCACCCCCACCATCACCAAAAATTATGCATGTGGTTCTATCTTCATAGTTGATAATGGAGGACATTTTATCCGCCCCAATGACTATTACTTTTTTGTATTTACCAGTTTCAATGAATTGGGCGCCTGTCGATAGAGCAAAAAGAAATCCTGAACAAGCAGCAGCCATATCATAACTAAAAGAATTAGTAGCACCTATTTCATCTGCAACGATGTTGGCTGTGGCTGGAAAAGGCATGTCAGGGGTGATTGTTGCACATATGATCAAGTCAATGTCTTTTGGGTCGGTTCCTGTTTTTTCCAGTAAACCCTTACATGACTCTACACCTATGATCGAGGTGCCGACACCTTCTTCTTTAATTATTCTTCTCTCTTTTATGCCAGTTCTAGAAGTGATCCAATCGTCACTTGTTTCTACGAAAGTTTCTAATTCGGCGTTGGTCAGGACGTAGTCTGGTACATAACCATGTACGCCAGTAATAGCTGCTCTAATATTTGTCATTTGAGGATGTTGTTATGCTTTTCAACGAATAGAGAAAATAATGCATAATTTATTATTGATTGGCAATATAAAAAAATATTGCCCAATTCGTAAAGATAGGTAGGAGTCTATAGCGGTTAACTTCTTGATTCATTAAAGACATAAAGTCTGCTTTATTGGGCAGACTTTATGTATTAATAAGATCATTATTTTGACTTAAGCCAAAACTTCTTTTTCGATTACAACCTTACCTTTATAGTAAAGTTTGTCTTCATACCAGTAAGCTCTGTGTGGCAAATGTGCTTCGCCTGTAGTAGCACATACTACATAATTTTTAGCCTCTGACTTATAATGCGTCCTTCTTTTGTCCCTACGTTGCTTGGATATCTTTCGTTTAGGATGTGCCATCGTTCTTCGTGTTTACTTAATTTAAATTTTTAATATTTTTCAACGCATCCCATCTAGGATCCGTATCATTTTCTTCTTTTTTCTCTTCTTCAAGAGACTCTTCTTCTGATGAATAGACAAATTCAAGTCCTTCTTCATCTTCATCTTCGTCTTGAAATCTTGGATGTAATTTTTTCATGGGAACTGCCAACGACAAAAATTCATACAGAACTTGTTCTATATTAATACTTTGCTGTACGCCAGGTATGACCCAAATATCATCTCTACTATCATCAAACGCTTCCCCATATTTGAGAATTAGTTTTTCAGTTAGCTCCAAGGGGTAATCAAACTGTTCATTGCTTCGGTCACAAGTCAAGTTAATTTTTCCTGAAATTTGAAACAACAATTCAATCATTGTTTCTTTTTTAATCAGGGTAACTTTACACTCGCCTTGGCCAGATTCGATTAACCTATCTTCAATACTTTCAAAGAGCGTTTTGTCAAAATAAAAATCAAAATCATGAGCTCCAATTTTGAGTCCAAAGATGTCAATTTTATAATTTCTGTTTGCCTTCATTTCCTATGTGGGAAAATAAGTCCGCAAATTTAGATATATATTGTTAATAATTAAAACCTATTGTCGATTTTTGATAATTGATTCTCTTCAACGAAAATTGATTGAACTAATGGAAGAACTTATACAAGGAAAATTTGGTCAAATATTCCAGTCTGACTTGATGCAGGACATAATTACAAGTGCTCATTTGAAAGAACTAGATTCTGGATCTGTATTAATTGATTTCGGAAAATATGTAAAAAGTATTCCTTTGGTATTAGATGGAGCCATTAAAATTGTTCGTGAGGATGAGAAAGGACGAGAACTGTTTTTATACTACCTGGGAGGAGGTGATACATGTGCAATGTCATTGACTTGTTGTTTGAAACATAAGAAAAGTGAAATTAAGGCAATTGCAGAGACTAACGTCAAAGTTGCAATGATACCTCTAGAAAACATGGATCTGTGGATGAAATACTCTTCATGGAGGCAATTTATCTTCAACTCATACAATGAGAGAATAGAAGAAATGCTTGCAGCTTTGGATTCTGTGGCTTTTTTGAAACTAGATGAAAGACTGATGAATTATCTTTTAGACATAAAACAAAACACAGGTAGTTTTGAAATAAGTAAAACTCATCAAGAAATAGCTACGGATTTAAGTACTTCAAGAGTTGTAATCTCAAGACTGCTGAAGAAACTTCAGGACGAAGACAGAATTGAAGTACATCGAAATAAGATAGAGATACTTTAAATGTAACATTCGTTACAATTAAGAAAAATTAATAAAAGTACATTTGTACTTCTATTAATTAAGTATGCGTGAGATTTTCCCGTTTTTAAAGGCTTTCAATCATTATAAATCTTCTGATTTCAAAGGAGACTTAGTCGCAGGATTAACAGTAGGAATAATGTTGATACCCCAGGGAATGGCTTATGCTATGATTGCAGGCTTACCTCCTGTTTATGGATTGTATGCAGGCATTTTTCCGCCATTAATGTATTCCATTTTTGGTTCTTCGAGGCAACTAGCAGTCGGGCCTGCTGCCATGGATTCATTATTGGTTGCCATTGCAATAGGAAGTATATCAGCCGTTGGCTCACATAATTATATAGCTGTTGCTCTTTTGTTAGCCTTGATGGTAGGTGTGCTTCAAGTCAGTATGGGTGTGCTGAGGCTTGGTTTTCTTGTCAATTTTGTATCGATCCCAGTAATTAATGGTTTTGTATACGCCGTGGCATTGACCATCAGCATTAATCAGTTAGGACCTATTTTTGGCATAGAATTGAGTAAAACTAAATTTTTATTTAGTACTCTATTAGAATTGATCGAGAATTTGAATCTAGTAAAACATTTGACTCTGGTTCTCGGTTTGAGTTCAATTATGATATTGATCATGACTAGAAGATTTTGGCCGAAAATACCTGGGAGTTTACTGGTTTTGATTCTTGGCGTCTTGATTTCTTATTACTTAGGATTAGAAGGCAAAGACGTTCGGATTGTGGGTACCATTCCTGCAGGTCTACCCAATTTCGGTATTCCTTTACTTGATTTATCAATTATACAAGATCTTTTACCAATTGCTTTTACATTGGCGATGGTGGGTTTCATAGAAGCTTTTTCCGTTGGAACTACGTTGCAAAGAAGGCACGCCAAGGAATATGAAATATCACCAAATAGGGAATTAGTTGGGCTAGGCATAGGGAACATTGTTGGTTCGATGTTTAGTGCCTTACCTACCACAGGAGGTTTGAGCCGATCAGTGGTGAATGATAGAGCTGGAGCACGGAGTGTAGTGGCGTCTTTGATTAGTGTTTTTCTGGTTGTTTTGACCCTTGTTTTTCTTACACCATTATTTTATCATTTACCAAAAGTCATATTGGCAGCTATAATAATTGTAGCTGTGTTGGGAATCATTGACATCAAAAAAGTAATCGTACTTTGGAAATCGGACAAAAGTGATTTCCTCATGCTCATTTCTACTTTTATTGGCACTTTAATTTTTGGAATCGAGAAAGGTGTGATTATCGGTGTAGTACTGTCACTTATAATGCTCGTGTTTAAGACTTCAGAGCCCCATATGGCCTTATTAGGACGAATTCAAGGTACAAATCATTTTAGAAACCTTTCTCGTTATGAAAATGCAAATGATTTTCCTGATGTTGCTATTTTGAGATTTGATGCTCGCCTCTATTTCGCCAATATCAACTCACTCAAAGAGAAAATTGGCATTATTGTCAAAGACAAACCCGAACTAAAAACATTGATTTTGGATGCACAAAGTATAAGTGATATTGATTCTACTGGTTTGTCTGGATTATTGGATATTATAGATTCTTTGAAAGACTTAGGTATCAGTTTCAAAATGGTAAGCATTATTGGCCCTGTAAGGGATAAACTGGTACAGACAGGAGCTATAGAAATGATTGGAATCGATAATTTATACCCATCCATTAGTGATGCTGTGGATAACGTTCACGACAAAGCCATAAAATTTCAATCCAATTATTAATAGATGAGGTCATTTTATTTAATTTTCATATTCTTAGTAAAATTTCTAAATATGAAAAAAATATTAGTCGTACTTATTTGTGTTTTAATGGCATCTAGTTCTCTTTTAGCTCAAACAAGAGCTGAAAAGAAAAAGGCCAAAAAGGAAAAGGCGAAAAATGAATTTGTCGCTATGACAGAAGTGATTGAAAGTGGGAAGATGAGAATCAATATTGAAAGAGCCTCTGGAAAGAGAGGACGATCTATTCAGTTGACAGGACAATCTTACAATTTGATTATTGATGGTAGTAAAGGAAAAACAGATTTGCCTTTTTATGGTACTTCCCAAAATGCGGGGTATGGTGCCGATACTGGAATTTCTTTTGATGGTGAATTATTGGAATATTCAGTAAAATATAAGGACAAGAAAAATAAGGCGATGATAAGGTTCAAAGCCAAATCTGAAAATAATGAACAGCATAGTTTTATGATCACATTAAGTGGTTGGTCAGCCTCCATATCGGTAAATAGTACGTACAAAAGCTCAATGTCCTATAGTGGAAAATTAAAGGAGTTATAATAGTTATTTATTCATATGAGTAGGTTGAATTGTATTATTTAAAGAACTTTAATAATACGTCGATTCATTTGTTTCATTCATCGATTACTTTCTCTTGAAAGCGTTATTTGGTTTTCCTTTGAAATATCAAAACCATTAACCGACTCATGAAAACTTCACTATTATTGATTTTTGTCATTATGAATGTTGAGCTATCACTTTTAGCTCAAGATTATTCTGGTAAATTCAAAGAAAAACCTTCTTTGAATGAATTTGAACAATTTATAGTTTTACATGATGCTGTGGGACTAGATCAAGAGGATGTTCTAAGTATAAAAGCATTTGGCAAAGGAGGAGAACTTTGGCACAGTATAGCTTACAAAGCCGAACAAGAAATTGTCAATGAAGTAATCTCGAATTTTTACAAAGATGTACTTATTACCGCAGTGTATAAACTTGAAGTTACGATTCAAACGGAAAATCTACATTACTATTTATTAGGACATACGAATAACTCAGGACAAGAAGAATTCCTTGTTATCGAAGAATTCTATCATGGCCCGGAGGATTTGGTTCATGTCGAAGTTAATTCTTTCGAATGGGCTCAAGCTAGCGCTCAAGCCTCCACTACTGACAGTAACTAATTATCGATCCGTTTTAGGTGGTTTTGGTCGAGTGAGCGGTTTGCTCAGTTCACCTTTCTCAGATAGCGCTACAGCTATAAATCTAAGACTTGGGATTTCTTCAAAAACAATAATCATCATTACTGTAATTGGTACACTAAGTATCATTCCCATTATTCCCCAAATAGCACCCCACATAGTCAATGAAAGGATAACGACAAGTGAACTCATATTCAAAGAAGTTCCCATTAACTTCGGTTCTAAAACGTTACCAACAGCGACCTGAATTATCCCTACTGATAACAGTATATAAAGAAATGGAGCTAGTTCAGCCATTTGAAAAATAGCAAATAAGGCCGGAAAAATAGTCGCGATTAAAGAACCTATTGTTGGAATAAAATTCAAAATGAATATCATGAATGCCCAAAACAAAGCAGCCTCGACCCCAAAAATAAGCAGTGCTATGTAGCTCAACCCTCCGGTGATAAAGCTCACCAGCGTCTTCAACCTTAGATAGCGTCCGATATTTTGGTCCATTTTATAGAATAGTTCACCTTTCTTTTCTTGATCTTCTTCTTCTGGATAAAATGCCTTGAGCTTCATGGGGAATATAGTTTCCTCAACTAGTAAAAAAGCCACATAAATTATGATTAAAAAGCCGTCACCAAATAGAGTAGTGAAGTAGTCTATGGTTGAGGTTACAAAAGCATCAAAATCAAATTCAGCCATAGACGCATTGACTTTAGCAGCAATATCCCAACCTGCAATCTGATTCAATTGAAGTAATACTATTTGGAAATTCTTTTGGTACATATCAACTGACTCATAGAGACTGGAGAGATTATAGTAGATCATTTCAAGAATTGCTGCAATTACCAACCCGATCACAAAAAATGCGATTGTACTTTGAAGCCATATTGGGACATTTTTTCTAACCCAAGGGATCATTTGAAGATTCTCTCTCAATTCATGAATAATGAACCATATGATTAGTGCAACAATGAAAGGGACAACATATTCTTCAGAGTATACCAGCATTGTTACGATGGCAATAAGAATAACTAGTATGTAGGTAACTCTAGCTAGTCCTTCATTAGGGTTATCTTTGGTCAAGTTTAACATGATGCTTATTTTTCTCGGTAAATGATTAAATAAATATTTGATTCGGATCGAAGAGTTAATTTAGGAATTAAATTAATACTAGGCTAAATACTTCATGTAAAATACAAAGCTTTCATCTCTTTTTGTGATGACTCTAGCATCCTTTAGATTTGCGAATTCGTATTACTTTCAACAAAAAGACGAGAATATAGAAATGGCAGAAGTGCAGAAACATTTAGAGCCTACGACCAGAGCTGAATATATAGAAGAAATTATTCGTCTTAAGAAAAAGAAAAATGCGGTATTGCTCGCACATTATTATCAAGAAGCAGACATCCAGGATTTAGCCGATTATGTTGGTGATAGTTTGGGGCTTTCTCGAAAAGCACAAGCAACGGATGCTGATATTATTGTTTTTGCCGGTGTTCATTTTATGGCAGAAACGGCCAAGATAATAAACCCAGATAAAAAAGTAATTTTGCCTGATGTTAACGCTGGATGTTCTTTAGCGGAATCAGCTCCTCCAGGGCCCTTCAAAGAATTTGTGGATGCTCATCCAGATCATATTGTTGTCACTTATATAAATTGTAGTGCAGAGATTAAAGCTATGAGCGATATTATTTGTACTTCATCAAATGCAGTTGATATCATTAATTCTCTTCCTAAAGATCAAAAGATAATCTGTGCCCCGGATCGTAATCTTGGTGAATATCTCAACATACAAACTGGACGTGATATGGTTTTGTGGGATGGAGCTTGTATGGTACATGAGGCATTTTCTATGGACAAGATTTTGGATTTACATAAAGAAAACCCAAATGCTAAATTTATTGCTCACCCAGAATCTACTCAAAATATTTTGAGGATTTCTGCTTTTGTGGGCTCTACGGAAAAACTATTAAGTTTTGTTCAAACGGACGAAGCAGATGAATTTATTGTAGCAACAGAGGCCGGCATTCTTCATGAAATGCAGAAGAGAGTGCCACACAAAAAACTGATAGCTGCCCCATCCAAAGATGATAATACTTGTGCTTGTTCCGAATGCCACTTTATGAAAATGAATACTCTGGAAAAACTCTATCTTTGTTTGAAAAATGAATCTCCTGAAATTGATGTGCCTGTAGACATTCGTAGAAAAGCTCTGGTACCATTGGAGCGGATGTTGGAGTTATCCAAGTAATATATGAATCAATATGATTTCTTAGTCGTTGGGTCTGGAATCGCAGGGCTAACTTATGCACTAAAGACTGCACAAAAATTCCCCAACAAGAAGTTGGCTATTGTTACAAAATCATTTGAAAATGAATCCAATACACGATATGCGCAGGGTGGCATAGCAGTTGTGATGGATAAAATAGTGGACTCGTTCGATCTGCATATTGAAGATACGCTCAAAGCGGGCGATGGACTTTGTAATCCCGAAATCGTAGAATTAGTTGTAAAAGAAGCACCAGAAAGGCTAAATGAATTGATCAATTGGGGAGCGGATTTTGACAAAAGTCTAAAGGGTGATTTTGACCTAGGAAAAGAGGGTGGGCATTCTCAAAACAGAATTCTTCACCATAAAGATATTACTGGACAAGAAATAGAGAATACCATGCTTTCTCAAATTCATGCTCAGCGGAATATTGATGTGCTTGCTCATCATTTTGCCGTTGATTTGATCACAGAACATCACCTGAAAATTGAAAAAGATAAAAAGACCAGAACGTGTTTCGGGGCTTACGTACTCAATGAGAAAACGCGCAAAATAGAAACTTATGGAGCTAAAATTACTACGCTAGCAACAGGAGGAGTAGGGCAAGTCTATCTAAATACAACAAATCCTAAAATAGCCACAGGAGATGGAGTCGCTATGGCATATCGCGCCAAGGCACAGATAAAGCACATGGAGTTCGTCCAATTTCATCCAACAGCATTGTATGAGACAAATGATGGCCAGACATTTCTAATATCAGAAGCTGTTCGGGGGTTTGGTGCATTATTGAGAAACAAGCAGGATGAACTGTTTATGAGCAAGTACGATGAACGTAGAGAACTGGCTTCCAGAGATATAGTGTCTAGAGCGATAGATGCCGAATTAAAAAAGAGTGGAGATGACTATGTCTACCTTGATTGCCGACACCTCGATTTAGAAAAGTTTGAAATACATTTCCCGAACATTTTGAGTAAATGTGAGGAAATTGGCATAGATATTTCGAAGGATATGATACCTGTAGTTCCTGCCGCCCATTATCTATGTGGAGGAGTAGAAGTAGACGTCCATGGTCAATCTAGTGTAGCTAATCTATTTGTTTGTGGGGAAAGTGCCTGTACAGGTTTGCATGGTGCAAACCGCTTGGCATCTAATTCTCTTTTAGAAGCGCTCATTTTTGCTCATAATGGATTTTTAAAATCAACTTTGCTCATTGATAAAATTCCAGATATTCCGGTGCCTCCTGAGTGGAGTGAAGAAGGAACCACTCAACCTAAGGAACTAATACTAATTACACATAATCGAAAAGAAGTCCAAGCAATTATGAGTGATTACGTAGGAATCATTAGGTCTACGGAGAGGCTCAATCGTGCCAATCGACGACTGAAATTACTGTATGAGGAAACCGAAGAATTATATATTCGGGCTAAAATATCACCTCAATTATCGGAATTGAGAAATATGATAACGGTTGCATATCTTATTATTCAACAATCGTTGAAAAGAAGAGAAAATAAAGGAGGATTCTACCGTACAGATTGATTCTACAGCTTGATCAATTTATAAGTTGCATGACCTCTTTGGGTTAATATATTTACAATATATACTCCACTTTTTTGATTTGACATATCAATATTGATTTCATCCAAGATGTCTTGAGAATCAATTTCAAATATTTTTTGACCCAAATTGTTCGATACTGTAATAGAATCAATGTTCTCTTTCTTCCAAATGGAAAGTTTGAAGTCACCTGTAGTAGGGTTAGGGTAGATGCTAATGTTCCCTTCAAATTGTTCTGAAATATTGAGTGGTAAGTCGTCTTCCTCTATGATAATTTCTTCGTAAAACTGACTTTCGTAGTTATTTAAATCTGGGATTTCATCAAAAGTTATAATGTATTCATGATTGTAGACTTCAGAAATAAAGTCTTCAGTATTTCGTTCGGTCAAGCTTGAATAGTGTTGGCTTGTCCAGGAACAAAACCAGCTCCATTTGGCCTTTTGAAGTATCATTCCATGAGCAGAAGGAATAGTGGCAGTTTCAGACATGGTGATAATTTTTTTACCGGTGTGTAACCCTACCGTTCCGTCAAACCTAGCAAAACTGGGTGTTGTCTCCATAAAATCGAGGTAGATGTCCATTCCAATAATGTCTACTTTTTCGTCACCTGGGTACCATTCAAGAGGCGCTATTTGATATTGCTCTGTCCATACCCATATTAGATTGTTTAATTCATGATGATTAGTCAACCTGTTATACATTAGATTCCATAACCACTTGCATACTTCAGGGCCATAAGCCCCCCACCAGAACCATTCACCAGCGGCTTCATGCAAAGGCCTCCAAAGCACTGGTACATTGGCAGCCTGTATGATTTTCAATTCTGCAGCAATAGCATCAATATCTCTGATGATGAAGTTGTATTGGTCACTTGTGTTATCATTCATTGCTATTCTCGGATCGAATGTTGTAGCTCTTGTATAGAAACCACTCCACCATTCATTTCCTGGTTCATTAGGTAGCCAGTCTTCAGGAGCATTCCAATGCCATGCACAAGTGGCAATACCTCCGGATTCTACCCAGTCAATGAGATCTTGTGTCTCTGTAGAATTCGTCCCATAGAACACTCTAGATGGCGAATAATCGATCAGGTCAAAGCCTTTGATTGCCGGTATTTTACCTGTCATTTCTTCAAGCGCGTCCAAATCTAAATCTCCTCCCGAGTTACTTTGCTGTCCCGAAAGAGTTCGCTTTCCATATAAGTCTTTCAAATATTGATAAAGTGAAACCGCCTCAAGGGAGGCATTTGGGTTGATTAAATTTTCATCTATATTATAGATATCATGGGGTTGGCCAGGTTCTACCCTGATGTAGTCTACATCAAACCAACCCCAATTGTGACTAATAGTGATTTCATTCGATCCTTGGCTTAAAAAAATCAAACCAAACCTTGTTTCTGAAAACGAACCAGAAGCAAGGAATACATGTTCTCCTACTAATTCTCCATTGACAGAAATGTTATTGGTTTTGTTACTAGACGCGGCGTATCCTATTTTCAATTCGTATAGGCCAGATGCTGAAACTTGAAAAGTCATAGTTACCCTATCACCTGATTGATCAAATCCAGTGACATAACCATCTCCAGAATATCCATTTTTTTCAGTAGATAGTTGTACGCCCACTAAAGTGCCAGATTCAGCCTCAATTTTTTGACCAAAGCTCATGCCATAGTACACCATAAAACCCATAAGCAACAAATACCTCATTGTCTTCATAATTTTGTAAGCTGCTAACATATATTCTAGCCAAGAATATTAAAAGGAAACGAAACAACCTATGACATAATTATATTGATATGCCCACTTTTTATCAGTCTGTCGGATTAACATCAATTTTTAGACGACTATTATTTGCGGATAATTTGAGTCCATATAATTAATTGATATCTTCACTTGAAGAGCATAAAATATGAATAATGATTGTAGTATTAGCAGATGATTTTTCAGGAGCAGTAGAGGTAGCAGGAATAGCTCATCGCTATGGATTGAGTCATGAAATTCAAATAGAGCTCAATACAGAGGTAGATTGTGAGATTATCATTGTCAATACAAGGACAAGAGCAAAGAATGAAATTGAGGCGGTCAGAATTATGGAGGCAATTTGCTTGGAATTAATTAAATCCAAATCGCCAGTTAAAATATTTAAAAAAGTAGATTCCACAATGAGAGGTCATATTGTGGCGGAACTTGATGTTTTACAATATCACTTTGACTATGACAGAATCTTTCTTTTTCCAAATAACCCAAGTCGTGGTGAACAAATTAAAAATGGAAGATATTTGATTAATGGTGTTCAATTGCCTGAAACTATTTTTGGGGATGACCCAATTCACCCAGCTGAATTCTCCTATATTGAAGACATTGTAAGTGCTAAAGAAGCAATATTCAATCATGAACATCAAAATGCCTCTAATGACCTTCCTAATGACGGCTTAATATCTGGCGATGTAGAGAAATCAGAGGATATAAAGTCATACCTGGAAAAAATAGGTGACTTTGACTTATGTGCTGGTGCGGCCGAATGTTTTGAAGTGTTTCTACAAATTAGTGGGTTTGAAGAGAAAAGGTCAATGAACAAAAGGTTCGCCTATCATGAATATATATTAATAATTAATGGGAGCGCTATAAAAAATGAAAGAGAAGCTGAATTAGTTTCTTCCTCCGAATATCAATTGTTAGAGTTGCCTAGTGGTCGTGAGGGAAATCTATTTGAAATTGAAAAGCTAAATTATACCAACTGGCAAAATGAATTGTTAACAAGGTTAAAAGCTTCAAAAAAAATTGCTGTTTCGATTCAGCACCCCATTAGTAAAGAGAAAAAATTGTCTTCTTTATTTCTTACGTGGTTTGAAGGATTAGGAAAATTTATTGGAAATGAGATGACTAGTGAAAAGCTAGTAATCGGATTGACAGGAGCTGCAACTGCGGAGGCTTTTGTATTGTCACAGGGTTATTCTACATTCAAAGTACAACAAGAGATGGCTTTAGGAGTTGTTTTGATCAACCCAGTTGATGATCCAGAGAAGACGTTTATAGTAAAGCCAGGTAAATATACTTGGCCTGATGGATTCTTCGCTAATTAATTTATTGCTGATTGACGCACCATTTAATTTAACACCTTCATGACTGATATTCTTCAATTTTTTACAGAAAACAGAACCTTTGAGTCCTTGAATTATCAGGAATTATTGCAACTATCTGAAATTTGTGAAATCCAAGATTATGAAGCGCAAGAGTATATTTTCACCACCTCCGATAAATCAAGGTTCATGTTTGTTGTGATGGAAGGAACGGTGCAACTAAATATAAGTGGAAGCGAATACGCTGCTTTAAACTCTGGGGAAATATTTGGGGAAATTGGCGTGATCAACGAAACAATTCGCAGTGGTGATACACTAGCTACTGTTTCTTCAAAATTGATAAAAATTAGTGGTGCGAAACTATTTGATGAAGCATTTGTTCCTGCATCGTTGACTTTGAAGATTGTGCGACAAATGACTAAGAAAATTGCACAATATTTGGTGACAAGAGAAGAAGCAACTACTCAGGAAATAATAAACAGAGGAGAAGGTGATGCGATTGAATTTAAGTCAACCTTAAGAATGAATATGCATACTGGTCAAAAAGATGTAGCAATTGAAAATGCGTCTTTGAAAACAATAGCCGCTTTTATCAATTCAAAAGGAGGAACATTGCTGATTGGTGTCAAAGATGATGGAGAAATATTAGGTTTAGAGACTGATAGATTTCCAAATGATGACAAGTTGATACTTCATTTAACCAATTTGATCAAAGAGAAAATTGGAAGTCTTCACTTGAAGTTTATACATACACATATTCTCGAATTGCAAGGTAAAAAAGTATTGCGCGTAGACTGTAGAGCTACCTCTGAGCCAGCTTATTTTATATCAGGTCAAGATGAACATTTATATATAAGAACAGGACCTTCAACAACAAGTCTTGCTCTTAGTAAAGTACATGGCTACATCAGCCAACGATTTATAGAAGTTAATTAGTAATTATTTGGAAATGACCGCAAAAACAATTGTATGGACATGGTTTGAGGTTATTCATTATATTTTGTAGTTCATCTTATTGATCTCTAAGCCCCCTACACTATGAAAAAACCGATCAAAAATGACCGGCTTTTACTAAAAGATTAATTACTAACCTTTTTAAACTACCAGGGTGCGATTAATACCCTGATCTATGATTAGCATCCATAACATACTGGAAAAGATTGGTATTCTTTCTATACAGAGGAAGATACTTATGCTTTCATTCACAATTGAAACTTTTGATTTCAATAGAATTTGAAAAAACAACGAAAATATTAAACGTCATTCGTCAATTTAAATGAGTTAAAATAGATTGCAGTAGTTGAAATTTTACAAAGACATTCTTTGATGGAAAACATGGGTATAAAATTCTATTTACTGCTTCTTGCTCTTTTTTCTTGGGTATTTTATTCATGGGTCACAGGATCTTCTCAAAGAACCATTGATGAAAAATTTGAATCAGTTGAGATTCAAATGCAACCAGCAAAACATCTGATTACTGTGTATAGACCTCTATATTTTAATGATATTTCATGGATAAAGTTTAGAAAAAGTCTCTATGGAAAAGAGAAGGCAGATTTCGATTCAATATTGTCTTTTTACAAGAATCGTGTACCTGTTGTTAAGGATACATTGGATACTTTTTCTATTGAATCTTGGGAATCACAAATGAGAAGTTATGTAATTAACAAATCTTTAGGAGATACAACATTCTTTAATAAAAAATTGAAAGTTCATCATGACCTGTCATATGATCGAGAATGTGTGTTAGTTGCTAAAGATGGGACCTCATTCATGGAAATATCGAAATACATTTTTGATGGTATAAAAAGGAATTATAGAAATGATGAGAAAATCAGAAATGAAAATTACGCCCTATACACGAGTCATATCAACGATTTGATTGCAAGTCATGAATTTTTGGTAGCACGAGTTTTAAAGTCCGATACTAGTAAGAATTACCCAAGAATCATCTACGAAATTAGGGACAAATCAGGAAATGTAATTCTAAAGGATAATGATGGTTTGGAAGGATTAAAGACCGATTATGTTAAAGATGAAGAGGGGGATTATGCGGAGAAAGAAACAGATTTTGTGCTGTGGTACAACCAGTTTTCCTTCCAGCTCTACACAGGTTTTATTCTTTTCGCTCTCTTGCTCTCTTATATCGGAAAAAGCAGGTTGAATAATAGAAATCCTGTGTTTAAGGTTGATTTGAAGGAAAGTCAAGATTCATTCAAATGGATTATTTATAGAGCACAGCAAAAGCAGAAGGCTTCTGAATTTTCCATTCCTCTTGATTCAATTGAGATAAGCATATATTTTCAATTAATAGAAGGTTCTAAGGAAGAAGAGGATGACCTGACCTATCTAGGTATTGTTTTTTTGGATAGCGTTAATGATGAGTTTTATCATTATTTCGCAAAAGATTTTAAGGTGGACGGCAGTTTGTTAGAACACCTTCAAAAAGCAATGAAAGACAAAGTGAATGTTAAAAAAGTAAGCTATTTCATGGAAAGCGTCATCGAAGGATCAAATTGGCGACACACCTACGTTTTGCCCAATGGAGATGAACATCAATATGATTCAAAATACAATAGATAGTATTTTACTATTTCATGGCTTGGTTAGACAATCTATCCAAAACGGTTGTTCTGCATGAAATTACTGGTAATCTAGAAAAATTCTCATTTAATAGGACCTATTTGTATGCCCGTGCCATATTAGGGCTAATGATAGAGGCAGCTTTTAATGCAACCTATCAAACGCATTCAAGAAAAGTTTATAGCCAAAAAAAGCCTATCACAAATGACAGGCTCTAGCAAACGCTAATATTCTAAAATACAGGTTATTGTACTTTTACATTTACTGCGTTCAAACCTTTCTGACCTTCTTCAACGTCAAAGCTAACTTTGTCGCCTTCACGAATTTCGTCAGTCAATGCATTCATATGAACAAACACATCTTTTCCACCATCATCAGGTGTGATAAAACCATAACCCTTAGAGTTATTAAAAAACTTTACTGTACCGTTACTCATAATTAATAGTTAAATAAAAAACGCAATTTACTGTAATTCTTTGAATAGTATCGATTTACAGCATTTACTTATTTTTTCCGCTTTCAGATTATGTGATTTTTCCTGTCATTCAGCATAAAAATGCAGAATATTTTGCAAGTTTGATTGGTGTGCATTAAATTGGTCAACCAATTAGTTGTCGATCAATTCAAAATACGTGGAATTACTTAAAAACTTTAGTCAGATTCATATTGAAACACCTGTTGATAAAATCATCAATCAGATAAAACAACTTATCACTTCTGGACAGCTAAATCCTGGTGACAAATTGCCAGCTGAAAGAAAGCTATGTGAGCAATTAGGAATAGGAAGAACTCACGTCAGAGATGCTATTAAAAAATTGGAGTTTTACGGAGTTTTAAAAACACTTCCACAAAATGGAACGGTTGTAGCTGGGCTAGGCATTACGGCATTGGAAGGATTGATTTCTGATGTTTTGCGTTTGGAAGGAAAAGATTTTAAGTCATTGGTGGAAACGAGATTTTTGCTCGAAACAAATGCAGCAATGCTTGCCGCAGAAAGAAGAACGGAAAAAGATATAAGAGAAATAGAAAAGGCTATGATGGCTCATAAGGAGAAACTAGTACTGCATGAATATGCTGTGGAAGAAGACCTTATGTTTCATTTGAAAATCGCAGAGGCGAGTAAGAATTCCGTACTTACGTCGTTGATGTTGATTATTACTCCGGATATCCTTAGTTATTTCAAAGAACATGATGTCTGCGGGGATGGTCGTTCAGTTGCTTCAAAGGGAGAACATGAAAAGATAGTTGAGTGCATCAAAGCCCAAGATGTAGAGGAAGTTGGAGAAATGATGAAAGCACACCTTCAGGACATCTTAAATTATTCACAAAAAGAACAAATAAAACCTTTTAAATAAACTAAATCTAAATGATAGAAATAGAAGACTAGAATAATATATGGATTTGCCAAGGGCCAATCCATTCAGCAGGATGAGAATGGTTCAGAAGTTTTAAAATACCCGTTTGGCTACAGTTATAATAAAACAACTCATTGATCACCAGATTGCTTATACCAATATAGCCATTTCAGGCAATATTCTAAGGCATTCATTGTCATTCTGACTTATTAGAAAACTTTTTAAAAAATAAACTAAATGAAATGAATAACTTTTTACAAAAAATAATTTTTTATCAAAAGAACTTAAATCTTGTGCTTTTGATGGTATTTGTTTTTGCAATGAGTCCTGCTCTTGCCCAAGATGTGGCAGTGAGTGGTCAAGTATTGTCAGAAACAGGTGATGCGATTCCAGGAGCAACGATCTTGGAAGTTGGTACGTCGAATGGTACTGTTTCCGATATTGATGGAAATTATACAATTTCTGTGTCCTCTGGTAATGCAGTACTCAGAGTCTCTTTTATTGGATACACGACCCAGGAGATCGCTCTTGAAGGAAGATCTACGATTACTATTAATCTGGAACCAGATGTACAACAACTTGAAGAAATCGTGGTAGTGGGTTATGGTTCTGTGAAGAAAAGTGATATTACTGGTAGTGTCGAGTCTGTTAAATCTGAGGACTTACAGGCATTTCCGGCTTTAGATGCTGCGCAAGCCCTTCAAGGACGAGCTGCAGGGGTTGTAGTACAATCAAATAATGGTGGTGAGCCAGGAGCTCCAATTAGCATAAAAATTAGAGGAAATACTTCGTTAACAGCGAGCAGTAATCCGCTAATTGTTGTTGATGGATTTGTAGGTGCTGCCATGCCTCAGCAAAATGATATTGAGTCCATCGAGATATTAAAAGATGCATCAGCAACTGCGATCTATGGTTCGAGAGGATCGAATGGAGTTGTGATGGTAACTACGAAAAAGGGTGTTAAAGGAAGATTTACAGTAGAACTTAATTCATCTTTTTCTTCTTCGCAAACAGCAAACGAGTTAGATTTATTAAATGCGGATGAATTTGCTACATATCAACAGATTTTAAATCCTAGCTATACTCAAGGAACTGCAAATACTGATTGGCAAGATGAGCTATATCAAAAAGGTGGTCTCCAGAATCACCAATTGTCATTTTCTGGTGGAAGCGAGAAAGTGAATTTTTATGCGTCAGCGAACTATTTCACTCAGGAAGGTGTTATAGTTAACTCTGATTTCGAGCGATTTACATTTCTGTCAAATGTAGATGCACAAATCACTGATAAGTTAAAAATGGGAATTAACCTCTTTGCAAGTCGTGAAACGAAAAATGGGATTGCTACTCAATCAGATGGAGAATCTGCAAACGGTGGTGGTGATGATGTGGTAGGTCTTATGTTTAGATTTACTCCAGATCGTGGAATTACAAATGATGACGGCTCTTATACAATAAATTCTGTAGGAGATGATGTTGACAATCCATGGGCAGTTGCGACTCAGCGAGTAAACGAAACAATTGCCGATAGAAATAGAGCAAACCTTTATTTGGATTACGAAATAATCGAAGGCTTAAGTTTCAAAACCACTTTCGGTTTTAGCTCCTTAAATGAAAACATTGGGACTTATGTACCATCAACTTTGACAATTCAAGATCAAGGAAATGGTGGTAAAGCGGATATAAATAACAGACAGTCTAATTCTGTAATCAGTGAAAACTATTTGACTTACAAAAAAGAAATAGGAAAAGGTAATTTGTCAGTTTTAGCAGGTTATTCTTATCAAAAGAATACGACTTCTAGATTTTCAGCTGGCTCTACAGGATTAATTAAGGATAGTTATTCCTATCATAACTTATCTGGAGCTGCAAATGCAACATTCCCTACTTCGTCCTTAGTTGAGTCGGAAATTCAATCTCTTTTCGCAAGAGCGAATTATGATTTTGATGATAAGTATTTAATTACCGCAACAGTAAGAAGAGATGGTGCATCAAACTTTTCAGAAAATGAAAAATATGCTGTCTTCCCTTCTGGCGCAATTGGGTGGAGGATATCAAATGAAGGATTCTTAAAAGATAATTCTACGATATCAAATCTTAAATTAAGAGCAAGTTATGGTTTAACCGGAAATCAAGCGATCGCACCATATTCAGCTTTTGCAAAACTCACTGATGTTCAAGGCCTTAGTGGAGGACAAATTGTTAGTGGAGTTACCCCCGATCAAGCGGCAAACGCTAACCTGAAGTGGGAGACATCTTATCAGACAAACATTGGTTTAGATTTAGGTTTTATTGATGACAGAATTACTGCTTCATTAAATTATTACAACATAGATACCAAGGACCTTTTGTTGAATAACTACAATCAACCACAGTATTTGGGTTTTGCAACATCAGCTGCAGTAGCTAATGTTGGAGAGATTAACAATAGTGGATTTGAAATTACTTTGAATACAGTCAATATTGATAACAACGATTTCAAATGGACATCAAACTTCAACTTGTCTACTAATAAAACGGAAGTAATTTCTCTAATTGGTGGTGAAGATGTACTGTTAGATGCTTCTCCAAGTTATTTTAGTAGAAGTGACACTCACATACTCAGAGAAGGAGAAACACCAGGCGTATTTTACGGATATGAATACAGAGGTGTTTATCAAGGAGGTGCATTACCAGAAGGTACTGCTATGTTAGCAAATGGTGTAGAAGGAGATCCTTTGTTTACTGATATCGCAGACGAAGATGGCACTTTTAATGGTGTGATAGATACTGGAGATCGAACAATTATTGGAGACCCTACACCTGATTTTACATGGGGATTTAATAACACACTTACTTACAAAGGGTTTGATTTAAATATCTTTATCCAAGGTTCTAAAGGAGGTGATATTTTTAACCTTACAAAAGTGCAGTTGTACAATGGAGATGGAAACACGATTCGAGAGAATTTAGAAAATGCTTGGACTCCTGAGAATACTAACACAAACATACCACGCATAGGGAATAATTCAGCAAGAGAGCTTTCCAGTCGTTTTGTAGAAGATGGTAGTTATGTGAGATTAAAGAACTTGGCGTTAGGCTACAGTTTACCGTCCGATATTGTTGAAAAATTGCGTATGCAATCTGTGCGGTTTTCTATCAGTGCTCAGAACTTGTTAACTATTACAGACTACTCCGGGTTAGATCCTGAGGTGAATTATTTGTCTGAAGGTGGTGATTCTGGTGACGATGTTAACAGCAATACTACGAATGGATTTGATTACGGGAATTACCCAACAGTTAGATCTTATACATTTAGCGTTAATTTGAAATTTTAAATAAAAGATAAGATGAATAAATATAGATTTTTGTTCTTATTGATACTAGGTTTATCAATATCAGCATGTTCAGATTTAGAAGAGGAGCCGGTCGGTTTATTGTCTCCTGAAGCTTATTTTACGGATTTAGCCTCACTGCAAAATTCGGTGAATGCCGTGTATACTTATGTGCACGATAGACCTTTTCTTGTAAGAGAAGCAGGAATGGCAATCATGTTGCGTGGAGATATGGTTAAGATTTCAGATCCAGGTACGAGACAAGAAAGAATAGATCATGACGAATTCACTGATTTAGATGATAATGGAAATACAACTTATGCATGGCCAAATATTTGGCAAATAGTTGCTTCATCTAATTTGGCTATTGATGGTGCACGTTTGTTGGCAGAATCTGGAAATGTTGATCAAAGTGCTATTGATCCAGTAGTTGCAGAAGCCTATTTTCTAAGAGCTTTTGTTTATTATCATATTGTTAGGCAATTTGGATCTGTACCTTATCTTACTGAGCCTGTTTCAGATGTTGAAGCGGGTAGTAATGTAGAAAAGACACCGGTTGCTGATATATATGCCGGAATAATTTCTGATTTAACTTTTGCTAAGGCGAATTTACCAAATCAAGTTAGTAATAGGGCACTTGCATCCAAGGCAGCGGCAAGCGCATATTTGGCATCTGTACATTTAACGATGGGTAGTTATCAAGCTGCATTTGATGAAGCTGAAGATGTGATTGATAATGCAGGAGTATATGATTTAGCCTTGGATGATGATTATCAAAATTTGTGGCGTTATGATATGGTTAATGCTTCTAAAGAGCCAATATTTAATTTGGATTATATTGGAAATGTAGGAATCGGAGATCCGAACACTGATTATATTGGACCGTTGTCTGGAATTCGCGCCGCTACAAATTACCCACAAAATAATGGTTGGGCAGTTTTAGCAACTTCTGTTGAAGTGTATAACAGATGGGATGGTCAGGATTACAGAAGAGCCGTAAGTATAGATACAACAGCGGTTTTTGAAATTGGAGCTGCTGATACTCCAACTGAAGTTCGTTTTGATCAAGTACCAGTATTGAGTGATGGAAACCCTATTCAGGATGCTGATGGTAATAACCTTGTTGGTTGGAACGCTTTGGATGCAAGAAACCACAGTGGGCAACCATTTATAGCTAAATATAATCGTTTTTTGGGTAGTGATTTTGGAGGTTCAGGTAGAGCTTCAGAACAGAACTACCATATGATGCGTTACGCTGAAGTATTATTGATTGCTGCTGAAGCTGCAGTCGAAATTAATAACGATGGAGCTGCAGTTAACTATCTTAATCAAGTAAGATCACGTGCGCAATTGGCAGGTTCAAATAGTGTGGACCCAGCAATTCAAACCAAATATCCTGTAAGCGCTTCACCAGCTTTACATGGAGGAGGAGTAACAGTAGATGAAGTACTTGAAGAGCGTAGATTGGAGTTAGCTTTTGAGATGAAAAGATGGTACGATATTGTTAGAAGAGATTTGGGAAATACTGCTAATGGTGATGTGTTTGGAGCAGGGGGATTAGAAGGAGCTAAAGCGAATTTTAATGCTGTAGATGATTACCTAATTGCTATTCCTGCAGCCGAAGTTGCTAGAAATCCTAATTTAGGGAATTGATAATTTTAGCTTTGGAGAGTCCTCCATGCCTTGTGTAGGAATCTTTTTCAAGCTTAGAAATTGATTATTATTTAGTAAAACAGAATGCCGGTAGATTTAGTCTATCGGCATTTATTTTTTAAGTGGGAATTGGGTTAGTGTTTCAATATCAATTCAAATAGAAATTTCATGTTTTGACCACTAAATTTTATTGGCAGTCGAAAAAACAATGAATTTCATGATAATTAGCAGATAATGGTCAAAATATTTGGAGATTTCCTTGGCTTATTCTAAATTGGTCAACCAATTACTAGTCGATCAATTAAATGTTACCATGGAAATTTTAAAGAATTTTAGTCAAATACAAATCGAAACCCCGGTTGATAAAATTATCAATCAAATTAAAGAACTTATTACCTCAGGACAATTAAATGCAGGAGACAAACTGCCTCCGGAAAGAAAGTTATGTGAAAAGTTAGGAGTAGGTAGAACTCATGTCCGAGATGCTATAAAAAAACTAGAGTTTTATGGGATCTTAAAAACGCTGCCACAAAGTGGAACAGTCGTGGCAGGATTAGGTATAACTGCATTGGAGGGGCTTATTTCAGATGTTCTGAGGCTGGAAGGAAGTGATTTTAAATCTTTGGTAGAAACAAGAGTTCTACTTGAAACGAATGCAGCCATGTTGGCTGCTGAAAGAAGGACCGATGAAGATATTGTGGAAATAGAAAAAGCAATGTTGGCACATCGAGACAAAACTTTGCATTCCGAATACGCGGTAGAAGAGGATTTAATGTTTCACCTCAAAATCGCGGAAGCAAGCAAAAATTCAGTATTAACATCTTTGATGCTAATTATTACACCAGATATACTAAGCTATTTTAAAGAACATAATGTTTGCGGTGAAGGTAGATCAAGTGCAGCGGGTGAAGAGCATGAAAAAATACTAGAGCTCATTAAAAAAGGAGATGTAAAAGGAGTGGGTGAAATGATGAAATCTCACTTAAATGACATCATGAATTATTCTCAAAAGGAGCAAATTGAGAGCTTTAACAAAACAAAAAATAATATTGCAATATGAAAAATACTAGATAAAAAAATGGATTAGCCAAGGGCTAATCCATTTAGCGGAATGATTCTGTTCACTAATTATTAAAATACTCGTTTGGCCACAGTTTTTAAAATTATAAACGGATCACGTTTGCTTACTTCAAAGATAGGTTATTCTAGCGATATCTAGAGCATTCTCTACTCATTCCATTCTCTTTAGAACTTTTAAGAATTATAAAACTGAAAAAAATGAATAACATTTTACGAAAAATAATTTTTTGTCAAAAGCAAATTCGACTGCTTTTGATGTTACTCAGTTTCTTGATTACGCTTCCAGTAGCTGCACAAGATGCAGTGGTAATAAGTGGAGCGATAGTCTCAGAAACTGGTGAAGGATTTCCTGGCGTTACGATTTTGGAAATGGGAACTTCCAATGGGACAGTAACAGACATTGATGGAAATTTCACTCTGACAGTAACAGATGGTAATGCCACTTTGAAAGTTTCTTTTGTTGGTTATGAAACACAGGAAGTTAAAGTCGGTGGTAGAAGCACTCTAGAAATTTCTCTTGCTCCGGATGTAAAACAACTGGAAGAAATTGTAGTGATTGGCTACGGTACGCAAAAGAAATCACATTTGACAGGAGCTATCTCAAAGGTCAAAAATGAAAAACTAGATCAGATTGCTGTTTCAAGAGCGGATGAAGCTTTATTAGGACAAGTTTCTGGGGTTCTTATCCAAAACACAGGTGGTTCATCGAATGACAATACGCCAGATCAAGGTGTAGGTAGTGCTCCAACAATCAGAATTCGAGGGACAGGTTCTGTTTCGGGGGGTGCCAACCCGTTATTAGTCATTGATGGTGTCATGGTTGATTATTCGTTCTGGAGTTCTATTGATATGAACGATGTTGAATCCATTGAAGTCCTTAAAGATGCTGCTTCTGCGTCCATTTTTGGATCTAGAGGAGCAAATGGAGTAATTATGATCACAACCAAAGCCGGTAAAGAAGGAAATACTCAGTTTTCATACAATATGTTCTTTGGTGTTCAGGATGCACTAAGAAACCCTAATTACAACAGATCTGTTGCTGAGGGATCAGCTCTTGAATTGGAAGAGACTGGTGAGTTGTCACTTAGACAACAATATAAGGAGAGCATAGGGGTAGATCATAATTGGCAAGATGACTTTTTCAACGGAGGAATTATCCAAAGCCATTCATTGAGTGCTAGAGGAGGAAATAAAAAAACCACTTTCAGTACGAACATCACTTATCTTCATGATGAAGGTGTATTGGTGACAGATGATTTTAAAAAGTACAATCTGAAGGCTCAGATTAAACATAAGTTTAATAAGAAATTTCAAATGTCTTTAAGTGTAAACCCTTCGTTCACACAGAGAAGAAGATTTGATGGTTCTACCCATGATGTACTTAGACAAGCACCTTGGCTACCTATTTACCATGACGATAGTACTATACAATTTGTGGACAGAGAAAATTTCCCAGATGTCCAAGTAGGTGATTATGCTAGACAAGATCATTTCGATAATTATCCATTTCTTATCGTTGATGGGGATACGACTGAAGTAGATATAGGAAGTACTGGAAATACAAATCCTATGGCAAAAATCCTTGAGAAAGATAGAAGGGATGAGAAATTTAAAATCTTCGGAAAATTAGGAGCTAGGTATAAGATTTCAAATGATTTTAGTGTCAACGCAGCTTTTTCTGCTGCTTTCCAAAGCACAGAATATACAAGATGGCAAGGCGTCTTATCAAGGCATAATGGTGCTGAGGCAGCTTCTTCTAACTATCAGGAACAAACAGCTTCCACTATGACTGGGCAGACATTTTTGGACTATAAAAAAACCTTAGGTGATCATCAAATAGATGCCACAGTAGGTGCTCTGATAGAGACTAATCAAAACGATTTTTACAGCATTACTGGTACGGGTTATACATCCGATGAATTCAGAGGTGTAAGAGATGGAACGACCATTGCAGATTCAGCAGAATATAGTAGAGAGAGTAGGTTATTGTCTTTTATTAGTAGAGTAAATTATTCTTATAAGGACAAGTATTTATTCTCAGCTAGCTTCAGAAGAGATGGTTCTTCCGTTTTTGGAAGCGATTCTAAATTCGGAAATTTCCCAGCTTTGTCTTTTGGATGGAGAGTTTCTGAGGAAAACTTTTTGAAAAACTCCAAAGTGCTGAATAATTTGAAATTTAGATTCAGTTACGGGGTTACTGGGAATGACAATATCAATGTTGGTTCTAGCGAAGAGGAAAGAATCAGAGCATACTACTCTCCTCAAGCACTGCTTAATTTAAGTTCTGCAGTAGTGAATAACGCAACAATGGTTGCTCAGAATCCTATCAACATTGCGAACAATTCTTTGCAATGGGAAAGATCTATTGAATATAATCCTGCAGTAGATTTTGGATTATTTGGTAACATTATTACGGGATCATTTGATTATTATCAAAGAATAAGTGATGCACTTCTATTAGACAATCCTGTGTCATCTACAACTGGATTTAATACTGCCTTGGTAAATATTGGTGAAGTTAAGAATGAAGGGTTTGAGTTTGAGTTGAGGGCCAATATTATCAGAGGTGACAAATTCACTTGGTCTGTTACAGGATTAGGGTCAAAAAATAAGAATACATTAACTGACTTTGCAGATTCTGATGGTCAAATTCAATCTGTTGATGAAAAGAGAGCGGCTGAATGGATCAATTTAGTAGGCCATCCAATTTCATCATTTTACGGTTGGGTTGTCAAGGAAGAATTGCCCAAAGAACACATTGAAAATGCTTATCACCCAATTGGTGGAGAGGCAAGAGATGTTTATGTACGAGACATTAATGGTGATGGTGTCATCGATGATGATGATAAAACAGTATTAGGAAGTCCATACCCTGATTTTAACTGGAGTATTACCAATGAATTTAAAATTGGCCCAGTTGATGTGAGCTTTATGTTCCAGGGAAGTCATGGTGCGGAAGTTAGAAACATGGCTGATCAATATTTGTATAACCATTTTAACAGTCAGCAGGATCAGAATGAGTTGGCGCTGAATCCAGAAAATTTAAGAGAAAAGATTTTCACCAGTAGTATTGTACAAGATGCGTCATACATCTCTTTACGAACTATCAACATCGGTTATACTTTTTCCAAAAGTCTGATTAATAAAGCAAGAATAGATAATGCCCGAATATACTTTACGGCGCAAAATGTTTGGTATGCTATGGCAGACGGCTATACTGGATTTAATCCTGAATCTATAAGACGAACTTCTCCAACGACCTATGGTTATCAAGTTGGTGGTGGTCCAGTAGCTCAGAAATTTACAGTGGGTGTTAACCTGGATTTTTAAGAAATATATTTTTAAATATTAATAGAAATATGATGAATAAATTAAAATTAATAGTGTCGTTGGTGTGTTTAGGGTCATTTTACTCTTGTGAAGAGTTTCTGTCTCCAACACCCACTGTGCCAGAAGTAGATACCTATTTTACTACCGAAGAAAATCTTTATGAAGGAGTTTTCAACATGTATGATGGGATTCAAGGAATAAATAGCACTAACGTTGACGATGTTCATGGTATTCAATTGGAATATCAGATAACAGAAATGAGAAGTGATAATACCCGATCTAAAAGTGGAGAAGGTAATGCCTCACAATTTGATCGTTTCGAAGTAGAGCCGACTAATGGTACGGTTGCTAACTATTATAGAAGTTACTATAATGTAATCTATCGTGCTCATATAGTATTGGAGAATCTGGATGCAGCCACTGATCAAAATAGAGATGCAATTGAAGCTGAAGCTAGATTTGTTAGAGCATATGCTTATTTCAACTTGGTTAGATTATATGGTGATATTCCATTGATAGAAGGAATCATAGGCCCTGGTGATTTGACAACGCCATATACTAGAAGGCCCGTTGCTGACATCTATACTTTAATTAAGGAGGATTTCAACTTTGCGATTCAGCATTTGGACAATACACACAAAAACAGAGCATCAAGAGCAGCAGCTCAGACCTTTTTAGCAAAGGTTCATTTGATACATCAGGAATATAGCGAGGCGTTAGCATTGGTCAATGCGGTAATTGCTAGCAATAGATATTCATTAGAAGCCGATTTCAGGGATGTGTTTTTTCAAGAGGACAATTCAGAAGTAATATTCGCAATTGGATTTTTACCGGATAATACAGATGACAGCCAAAATTTCTCTGCAGAGTGGTTAAACGCTGTAGGTAGATCAAGTGGATTAAACTATGTAACGGATGATGCAATAGTCGCATTGGAAGCATTTGGAGGACCGCTTAGAACGCCATATTCATATAGAAATGATGCAGCACAAACGTCACAAAATCAAGTAGTGAAATACGTTCCGAATGGTGATGAACAGTTGGGTATAGATCCAACTTCTAATGATCCAACGCTTGCAGGAAATGATTGGATTGTTTTGAGGTATGCAGATGTTTTGTTGTTACATGTTGAAGCTACAATGGATACAGGAGAGTCAACTACAAACCCAGATGCACTTAGACATTTTAGAACTGTAAGAAACAGAGCAGGAATATTTAGCGCAGTGACTTCAGTGACAAAAGAAGATTTGATCAATGAAAGAAGAGTCGAATTGGCTTTTGAGAATAAAAGATTATTTGATCTAATAAGAATGGGAGTAGCTGTGGAGACGCTTTTAGCATTTGCAGATGCCAATGATTTTAATTTTAGTGCTGCAGATTTATTGCTTCCAATACCTCAAAGAGAGATCAATTTAAGCCAAGGATTAATGGAGCAAAATCCAGGCTATTAATTTAAATTTTGTAATGATGAAATTAATAAATAAGAAAATTAAGTCGAAACGATCTCATCTATTAATGATGGTCGCATTCGCTCTGACGTCATCAGTGATGTTGAATTCATGTGAGGAAAATATATTGCCAGAGGAAGGCTCAATACCAGATTTAACGCCTCCTGCCGCTGATTATACTTATGTAGCTTTTACTGAAAATTACAAGGAGGTAATATTTTCCAATTTGTCCAGTAGTGCAACGATGTATGAGTGGAATTTTGATGATGGATCAACATCAAGTGATGAAAATCCGAGGCATGAATTCGCTGTGGATGGAACCTATGAAGTTACTTTAACTGCTACTGATAACCATGGTGTATCTTCCGATACTTCTCAATTGATTTTGATTGAAAAGCCGGCAAGAATATTATATCAATTCATCAACGGTTCAATGGAGGACAGTACAACTGCCAATGGAAATCGTGATAATTGGTGGAGTAGTGCATTGAACAATAGCGCGGATGAATTATGGGGTAATGGATCTTGGCTACCACAAGCGTCAGGTGGAGAAAGTAATAATAGCACGCCAGGTGGAACATTTAGTTTGAAGCTACCTACAGGTGCAAGTGAACTATCTGATCGAAGGTGGTTGTATCAATCCATTAGAGTGGAACCAGAGACAAATTACATTATCAAATTTTCATTGAAGATGAGAAGTTTTTCTGGTGCTGCTACTGCAGATGATAACATTATATTGGTGGATATCTACAATGGGCCTTTTGAAGATGCGGCTATTCTAGGTGATAAAACTTACATCATTAATGATACACCAGACAATGATCCATATTCTTTTTCTGGTGGCCCTCACAATACTCATAAAGGATATCAATTGACATTCAATTCAGGAATCTATACGGAAATAGCTTTCGTGATGCACAATGAATGGAACACTGCAGAATATCCAGATTCAGACGATACATGGATTGATGATATAGAGATTGAGTTTGCAGATGAATTAGAAGAGTAAAATTATGAGAATGTTAGCTGGATTCATTGTCAGTTGACATTCTCATAAATTCTTTTATTTGATTAGATGTCAAGAAATAGAAGAGTAAAAAAATAATATTTTGGGAACATTGAACAGATTGAAATAATGAAAGTGTCATGGAACATATTGATTCGACTCGTGATTGTTACAATTGGCATTTCTTGTTTCAGCTGTTCATCCCAAAATATTTTATTCATTGTCTAAACTGGTTTTAAACCAATAATGCAATACAAAAATAGGTTTAATAAAATATGAAATTAAGGTTCGGTTTGTACAAATACAGTTCTTTTCTGCTAGTAATAGGATTAATCTTTTTGCTGTCTTGTCAGAATAAAAAGAAAATCGGACCTGACAATTTAGGAACCCCTTCTTTATCCATTACTAATGAAGGTGTTGCTATAATCAAGCAAAACTTAGGAACTGTTCCACTTTTTGATCAAACATTAAATGCTGTTAAAAAAGAAGTTTCTAATGGCATAGCTGAAGGTATTGATGTACCTATTCCAAAGGATATGGCAGGTGGTTATACACATGATCAACATAAGAAGAACTTTTTTATGATGCAGAAAGCAGGGTTGCTTTTTCAAATCACTGGAGATGAAACCTACGCTACTTTTATTAGAGATATGCTATTGGAGTATGCCAAGATGTTTCCAACTATTGGAAAGCATCCAGTTGAAAGATCTTACGCCAGAGGAAAAATTTTCTGGCAATGTTTAAATGACGCGAATTGGCTCGTTTACACTAGTCAGGCCTATGATTGCATAAAAGGTTGGTTGACAATTGAGGATAAAGAAATAATTGAGAATCAATTACTACGACCTTACGCAGATTATATTTCAATAGAAAACCCCCAATTTTTTAATCGAATTCATAATCACAGCACTTGGGGATGTGCCGCTGTAGGAATGGTCGGTTTAGCCATTGAAGATGATGAGTTAGTTCAAAGAGCCCTTTATGGTCTAAAAATAGACAAAGATAAGATAGATGAATTTGATAATGATGGTGGTAGAATACTTACATCAGAGGATCAAAAATTGGGTTTCTTAGCTCAAATTGATGAATTATTTTCTCCTGACGGTTTTTATGCAGAAGGGCCCTATTATCAGCGTTATTCAATGTACCCATTCATTGTTTTTGCCAGAAGTCTAGACAATGCTCGACCAAGTATGAAAATATTTGAATACCGAGATTCAGTTCTGAAAAAAGCGGTATTCACTCTATTGGATCTTACGAATTCAGCTGGAGAATTCTTTCCTATTAATGATGCTCAAAAAGGGATGTCGTATTTCTCACGTGAGTTGGTTTCAGCAGTAAATATAATATATAGTCATGCTGGAATGGACGATCAGTTGTTGTCTGTCGCTAAGAAGCATGGAAAGGTTCTTTTGGATGATGCTGGTTTTTCAGTAGCAAAAGGCATTAGAGATGGCAAGGAAAAAGGACTGAAAAAACAATCGACCAATTTGAAAGATGGAGCGAATGGTGATAAAGGAGGCTTAACAATTTTAAGAGCTCCGACGGATAACTTGGAATTAGTGTTTAAGTACTCTACTCAAGGAATGGGACACGGGCACTATGACAAGTTATCATTTTTACTGAATGATGGAGCTGATGAGATAATTCAGGATTATGGAACCGTACGGTATGTGAACATAGATCAGAAAAAGGGGGGAGGATACCTAAAGGAAAATAAGACATTCGGAAAACAAACCGTTGGACATAACACGATTGTGGTGAATGAAAAGACACAGTATATGGGAAATATAGATGTTGCAAATGCCAATCAGCCGTACTACTATTTTTCTAATCTTAATGAAGAGCCAATACAAATAATCTCTGTAAAAGACACGATGGCTTACAAGGATATCGAAATGACCAGAACTTTTGCAATGTTATCTGATGAGGCATTGTTACGACCAATAATACTTGATTTGTACAAGGTTAAGAGTAAGAAAAAAAACCAATATGACCTTCCATTCTACTTTCAAGGACAAATATTGAAAACAAACTTCGATTTAGTTAAAAATCGGACATTTGCTCCACTGGGAAAATCAAATGGTTACCAGCATATATGGAATGAAGCCAATAGCAAAATAGAGGAAGGAAATATTAAGTTTAATTGGTTTGATAATGATAAGTTTTATTCAATAACATCAGTTTCAACAGATAATGACCAAGTAGTATTAGGTCGAACAGGAGCAAATGATCCCGATTTTAATTTAAGGCACGATCCTGTCTTAATCTTAAGAAGAAAAGCTACTTCGAATACACTTTTTTGTTCAGTCATAGAACCTCATGGCTATTATTCTAGAGTAAGTGAGTTTGGTCAAAATGCATATAGCAAAATTGAAAAAGTTGAAATAATCCAGGACGATTCTTCATACAGTGTTATGAAAGTCACAACAAACTCAGGTATAGAATTGATATTGACTGTGGTCAACAATAATGAGGATCTCAAGAAGGTACACGAATTGAAAATAGAAAATGAAATAAGGACTTGGACTGGTCCATATAGTTATTATAAAACTGAAAATAGAAAATGAAAAGAGCTAGTGAAAAATACATTTTAGCAGACGAAATGGAGTGGGAAGTACTCGGAGGAGGCGTTTCACGCAAGTTTATGGGCTATGATAATCAAATAATGATGGTGCAAGTAAAGTTCGAAAAAGGAGCTTTAGGATCTCCACACAAGCATTTTCATACTCAAGCAACCCAATGCGTTTCTGGGAAGTTTGAATTTATAATTGATGGTCAGAAGCAGATTGTCAAAGCTGGTGATGGTGTGTATATAGAACCAAACCTTTTACATAGTGCTACTTGTTTAGAAGAAGGAATTTTGATTGATGTGTTTAGCCCAGTTAGAGAAGATTTTTTGAGTGGAGATGGCGTATCATATTTCGGAGATAAAAAATAGATAATTATGAAAATAAAAGGACTTAGATGGTGGGTGATTGGTTTGATAGCCTTGGCAACCATTATAAATTATATCGATCGAAATTCGCTCAGTGTGCTTTGGGTTGACATAGCACCTGAATTATTCCCTGAGAGCTCAGATGATGAGCGTAAAAGCATATACGCTTTGATATCTGTGATTTTTGTTTTCTCATATGCTTTTGGTCAAGCAATATTTGGTAAAATATTTGATTGGGTGGGCACAAGATTGGGATTTGCTTTATCCATTGGCGTATGGTCAATTGCAACGGCTCTTCATGCACTTGCTCAAGGTATTCTAAGTTTTGGTTTTTTCAGAAGTATTCTGGGTATTGCCGAGGCAGGTAACTGGCCAGGTGCTGCTAAAGCAAATGCAGAATGGTTTCCTTCAAAAGAAAGAGCATTAGCTCAAGGACTATTTAATTCTGGCGCTGCTATTGGTGGCATAATCGCGATACCAATGATCGCATTCTTGACCATTTATTTTAGTTGGCAACTCATTTTTATCTTCGTTGGTTTAGTAGGGTTATTATGGTTGATACCTTGGCTCTATTTAGTGAAGTCACCGCCTCAATCACATCCTTGGATTACAGAAGAAGAAAGAAAATATATCCTTAGCGGCCAGTCAAATAGTGACGAAGAAGTTGAGGATGAAAATGCATACAATCCAAGTACTGCAGAACTTTTGACCCGTAAAGAAAGCTGGGGCGTTATTATAGCTTCTGCGGTTATTGATCCTATTTGGTGGTTGTTTGTTTTTTGGATTCCAATATACCTTAATGAAGTGTATGGAATGGATGTTAAATCGATTGGCATCTATGGTTGGGTTCCTTATGTAGGCGCAATGTTGGGAGCATGGTTCGGAGGACTATTGGCTCAAAACAGAATAAAAATTGGTTGGACAGTAAATAGAACTCGAAAATTAGTCATCACATTAGGTTGTTTGATAATGCTACCTTCTTTGCTGGCTATGGCGAATCCTGGGGACCCTGTATTTGCAGTACTTATCATGGCAGTGATCCTCTTTGGGTTTCAAACGGCCATTGGAAATGTACAGACATTACCAAGTGACATGTTTGGAAAGAAAACAGTGGCTAGTTTATCTGGATTTGCAGGAATGGCTGCTAAGTTAGGAGCTGTAGGCCTTACGACACTTGTGCCTTGGTTAACTTCTGGAGGGAACTACACACCGGCATTTATTATAGGTGCAAGTCTAGCGGTTATTGCTTTACTCAGCATTTGGATATTATGCCCAAATATTGAGCCTTTAAAGTCCAAGAGATAAGAATTTCAAAAAAAGAATTATAAAATTTTAAGTAGAAATATAAATTATACGAATATGTCAAATAATAAAGTAGCAATAGTAACAGGAGCTACAGGAGGAATTGGTTTTGCAGTTGCTAAGAGATTGGGAAAAGATGGATACACAGTGGTCTTGAACGGTATTGAAGATGATAAAGGAGCGGAAAGAGTAAAGGAACTTGAAGCTGAAGGTATCACAGCTGAGTATTTTGGGTTTGATGTTACAAGTGATGATGCTGTAACCGAGAACATTACCAAAATTGGTGAGAAATACGGTAAAATTGACCTTCTAGTAAATAATGCAGGTGGTTTAGGTGGAAGATCTAGATTTGAAGAAATGACAACTGAATTTTATAGGTTCGTTATGGCTTTAAATCTTGACTCTGTCTTTTTTGCATCAAGAGCGGCTATTCCTTTCCTTAAAAAAGGTGAAAATGCTTCAATTATAAATTATACTTCCAATGCAGGTTGGAATGCCGGTGGTCCTGGAGCAGGTGTATATGGAACTTCTAAAGCTGGAGTTCATGCGATTACAAGAGCCTTAGCAAAGGATTTAGCTGAATATGGAATTAGAGTTAATGCTGTATCTCCTGGAACGATTGATACGCCTTTCCATGCTCAGATTAAAGCAACTAAACCAGAAGTGTTTGCTTCATGGAAAAATAATATTTTGTTGGGTAGAATTGGTGAGCCTGAAGAAGTTGCATCCGTTGTTTCTTTCTTAGGTAGTGATGATGCTTCATTTATAACAGCTGAAACTATCCAAATTGGTGGAGGTCAGGCTTTAGGAATTTAATCACTGATTATACAAAATGATGAATTTGTATTTCTTCAACAAACTATTAAGTTACTTGGGCTTACGCCCGAGTAGCTTTGTTTTTTGCATAGTTGGCGGCTTGTTTTTGATGGCTATGCCGGATGAAGTTCTTGCTCAGGAAAAAGGATACAAATTGCCAAATATCAACTTGAGTCATTGGAAAGTTACTTTGCCAATAGAAAATCCTAAGAAAGTAGAGCCACCTGAGATTTTAGAATATGCTACAAATAAGGCTTTAATGCCATTTATGTACAACGATTCCACAGATGGTTCCTTAGTGTTTTATACTTATCCCGGAGGAACAACTAAAAATACTAAGTATAGCCGGACCGAATTGCGAGAACAAATGGATCCTGGCAACTATAAAAAGAATTGGACTTTTACCGAAGGTGGAAGAATGAAGGGGACAATTCAAATGGATGACATTTCAAAAGATGCAAATGGGAAATATCATAAAACAATAATCATGCAAATCCATGGACGATTGTCTGATGAACAAAAACAATTGATTGGAAAAGATGATAATGACGCTCCCCCAATACTTAAAATTTATTGGCAAAAAGGAGGTATTCGTGTCAAAACCAAAGTGCTTAGAAAAAAGAAGGTTTCCGATAAAGATGTGCTTAAAAAAGATATGTGGATTGATGACGAAGGTAAATACTTCAAACAACTTGTTGGTTTTGAGCCATTCACTTTAGAGGTCATTGCTTCTGAAGGGAGACTTGAAGTTGTATTAAATGGTAATGAATCTTTGGTCTATGAATCCAAGGATATGGAAAGATGGTCGGTTTTTGAAAATTATTTTAAAGCAGGTAACTATTTAGGTACAAGAGATGAAGGGGCCTTTGCCAAAGTGAAATTTTTCGATTTGACAGTCGAACATTAATTGAGTACAATAAAGTCTGCCTAAAAGAACCTAAAGATGTGATAAGTAGAAAATAAATTAAATTATAACTGCGTGAAACCTATCCAAAAAAGATTGTAAATAAAAAAATAGCAGCTATGAAAGAAGATTATTTAATACTTATTGTGCTTTCGCTAATTGTTTTGACATCAATTCTAACAATTAGCAAGTTAAGATCGATTCCTACTACATTAAAAATCATTATTGATATAGTTGGTCTGAGTATCTTGAATTCTGCTCTAGTATATGTTGGAGCTACTGTTGAAAGCGATTATAAGGCCCTGTATTATTTAGGTGTTCTTGCGATCATTGGTTTACAAATAGGTGTAATATACTTTCTTGTCCGCCGACCGCTAGACAAAATCATTTCTATTGTAAACCAATTGTCAGAAGGCAATTTTGATGTTCAAATTGATATTAACGTAAATGAGGATAGAATTGATAGGTTTGGAAATATACTCATTGGGCTAAAAACCTATGCATTGAGACAGCAAGAAGTTGTGAATTTGGCATCATCAATTGCGGTGGGTCAGATTGACTCAAAATATGAGTCATCAGGAAAAAATGATCTAATTGGGTTGTCTCTACAGGGTATGCAAACTAAGATGAATGACTTTATTTCTGACACCCAATCTACTGTGGATCAGGCACTCGTTGAAGGCAACCTCGATGCTCAAATAGACCTTACGAATCATGAAGGGGCATGGAGAGAACTGGGTGAAGGAATCAATGATTTATTGTCTTCGTTTTCTAGACCTTTGGTTCTTTTAAATAGAATAATTCAATCTTTGTCTACAGGTGATTTAACGCCCAGATATAGCGAAGAAGAAAAAGGTGATTTGAATAGAATGTCAAATAATCTGAATCTGGCCTTGGATAATATTGACGGGCTTTTGGCTCAAGTAGCAAAGAATGCAAGCATCATAGATAATTCCACCTCTGAAATGCAAGTTTCAAGTGAAGAAATGAACGCGAATACACAAGAAATTGCTTCTTCTATTTCACAAATGAGTAATGGTGCTCAACAACAGTTGACGAAATTAGAAGAAACATTTGCATTGATTGAAGGGGTTCAGTCCTCTTCAAATGAAATGAACGAGAAAGCCAGTAAGATCAATGAAGTAGCCAAAGATGGTGTTTCTAATAGCAAGGCTGGATTAGAAATGATCAAAGGAGTAGTAGACAATATGAATTTGATCAACGACTATTCTGATAAAACTTCTGATTCTATCAATATCTTGACTGACCGGTCGAAAGAAATTTCAAGTGTACTGAACATTATTAAGGACATTGCTTCTCAAACAAATTTACTCGCGTTAAACGCAGCAATTGAAGCGGCACAAGCTGGAGATTCAGGCAGAGGATTTGCAGTAGTTGCTGAAGAAATTAGAAAACTTGCGGAAGAAGCTGCAGATTCTGCGAAAACCATTGAACAATTAGTTTTAGGAGTACAGGCTGATACACAAATGGCATCAAATCATATGTCGAAAATGTCCGTTACCGTAAAAAATGGAGAGAAGGTATCTAAGGAAGCAGCAGATGTTTTTAATAAAATTTCTGAATCTTCTAATACTAACCTTGAGTGTTCAGTGGATATTTTGCAAAGCAGTGAAAAACAAAGAGCGGATATTAAGACGATTTTAGATCTCTCTGAATCAGTTGTGGTCATTGTTGAACAAACTGCAGCAGGAACCTCAGAGGTGGCCGCTTCAGCAGTCGAATTGTCATCTGGAATGGAAAGCTATAATTTGAAAGTTGCCGAATTGGCTGAAGTAGCAGAATCTTTGAAAGAAGGAATGAGTATGGTTAAACACTCGGATAATAGAGAAGACAATACGGCAATTTTTAAAATGAAGGAAGCTTTTGAGAAAGAGAAATATCTTTTAGACGCTCTATTGAATAACATGCCAGATCTGATTTATTTCAAGGACAAGGATTGTAAGTTTATTAGAAATAGTATGTCACATGCTATTCGTTTTGGACTTGATGATCCAAAAGAACTGGTTGGAAAGAGTGATTTTGATTTTTTTGGTGATAATGCAAAAGAGCAGTTTGATATTGAACAAAATATCATGAAAACCAAAGAGCCTCTCCTTAATGTTGTTGAAGAAAAAGTATTGAAAAATGGTGTTGTTAGTTATAAGTCGAGCACTAAACTTCCTTTACTAAACTTGGATAGAGATGTTGTAGGGATATTTGGAATTTCAAGAGATGTAACGGAAGAAACGATCAACCGACTCAAACTGGAAGAGGAAAACGGAAAATTGAAAAGCGAGATAGATCGCTTAAAGCTAGAGGCAGGAATAGGTAATTCCTAATTTAATTTCTAACCTGTCTTAAATTAAAAATAAAGGTAAAACTCATTATGAATAATACGATGAATAAAATTATTGCTTTGCTAGTGATTGTAATAACAATACTATCATGTGAAGAACAAAAAGGAATATCTGGCATCAAAGTCAGCAATTTCTCTGAATTAGAAGATGCTGTTAAAAATGCGGTTCCTGGATCCAATATTGTAATGGCCAATGGAGTATGGAAAGATGCACAAATAAAATTGAGAGTCAAAGGCACGAAAGAAAAGCCAATAACAATCCAAGCTGAAACGCCAGGAAAGGTTTTTATTGAAGGTGAATCTTATTTGAAGTTTGGTGGAGAATATATCATCGTGAGTGGCTTGTATTTTCGAAATGGGTATACACCATCAAATGCTGTTATTGATTTCAAAGTTTCAAAAAATGAAATAGCTAACAACTGTAGGATAACCAATACAGTGATTGAAGGTTTCAATCAAATGAGTCGGGATAGAAAAGATCATTGGGTTGAATTTTGGGGAAAGTACAATCAAATGGATCATTGCTACTTAGCAGGAAAATCCAATGAAGGACCTACTGTTAGAGTTGAAATTAAGGGCAATCAAAACATTAGGAATTATCACCAAATTACGGATAATCATTTTGGCCCACGTCCAAGAAAAGGAGGGCCTAAAGCAGAAACCATACAGTTAGGAGATAGCTTTAGTTCAATGTCCCCAAGCAATACATTAGTGGCTAACAATTTATTTGAAGAATGTAATGGTGAAGTTGAAGTCATTTCTAGTAAGACGAACTTTAATGAATTCAGAAATAATGTATTCTTCAAAAGTGAAGGATCATTGGTGACGCGCCATGGTAACTATTGTATTATTGATGGCAATTATTTCATAGGGGATGAGTCGAACGAGAATATTGGAGGTATTCGAATCATCAATACAGGACATAGAGTTACTAACAACTATTTTTATAATTTGAAGGGCAAAAGCTTTAGAAGTCCTTTGGCGGTAATGAATGGCATTCCAAAGTCTCCTTTGAACAGATACAATCAGGTGACAGATGTGGTAGTAGCTTTTAATACCTGGATCAATTGCCCATCACCATGGCAATTTGGTGTTGGTACAAACATAAGCCAAAAAGAAGTTCTTCCATTGTCAGAAATACGTTCTGCTAGACCTGTTAGAACAGAAGTCACTAATAATTTGATTTACAATTCCATTGGAGATCCGTCACCTATAGTAGAACATGATAAAGCGGATGGTGTGATGTTCAAAAGTAACGCGATTAATAATCAAAACGTAGAGTTTGGAGGACGTGAAGGTCTGAAGAAAAGTAATTTTGAATTGAAAGAAATTGCGGATAATATTATGGTACCTATTCAGCCTATTGAGGGAGTTGAAGTTTATAAGGGTTATGAATATGATGCCATCTCAATGGATATATTTGGAAAATCCAGAAATGGAGAACAATCTATAGGAGCAATTGCACCTGGCACAGCAACGGATCCAAAAATCCTGAATAGAAGTAAATACGGGACGAATTGGTATGTGAGTGATAAAAAGGAAAAAGAAGGGACGCTGGCTAGTGTAAAATCTAGTCTAGAATTGGAAGAGAAGCTATCTGAAGCATCAGCAGGAGATGTCATAGAACTTGACCCAGGATACTTTTCAATTTCCAAATCACTGGTAATTAATAAACAAATCATCATTCGTTCGAAAGATGCAAAGAATAAAGCGACAATATCTTATGATGGTCCAAAAGGTTCAGCCGCATTTGAAATGAACCCTAAAGGGTATCTCACTTTACAAGACATTATCTTAAAAGGAACTGGATCTCAAATGGCATTTGCTAGTTTGAAAAACAACATGTCTAGTCATTATATGCTAAACGTTTTTGGCTGTGAGATTTCGAATTTTGAATACGTCTTGAAGGCTTATAAGCAGAGTTTTGCAGAAGAAATAACCTTCTCAAAAAGTACATTCAAAAATTGTGAAAACGGAATTGACTTGTCAGAAGAGACGAATGACAAGGGAGATTACAATGTTGAGTTCCTGACAATTGATCAATGTGAATTTGAGAATATCAAACAAAATGTCATTGACTATTATAGAGGTGGATACGATGAATCTACAATTGGAGGTAATTTGATGGTTTCAAATTCTAGTTTTACGAGAAGTGGAGGTCAGGAATCAAGCGGTATTCTGATTAACACCAGAGGCATAGTTAATGTGGAAATTAAGGGGAATACCTTTAAAAATAATGGAGTGAACTTGGTCGCCTTACTTTGGGGAGCTAAAAACAATAGCCACTCTGACAATAGTGTTATGAATTCTGGTAGTTTTTTGGTTCAGGAAAATCTAAAACTGAAGTTGGTTTACTAAGCACTGTACGAATTCCGGTTGAAAGGCTGTTTATTATCACTTCTCAAAATTGAAAGGTGGTAATATGCAGCCTTTTTTATTAGGACATCAGCGCTCATAAGAAGTATGCTTGTGATTGGAGCACATGCTAAGAATGCTAGGAGGTCGTTTCCTATGAAATATGGAGGTTCAACAGGGGTCTACGAATCTACAAATTGCGCTTGTATCCTTTAGTGCCGAGTAAGTAATACTCATATTTTAGAATAAAAGACTGTGCATGGTCTAGATACGAGAAACTGTTTCTAATACATTATAATACATAGATTCTGCACTAAAGTATTGTCCTAGATAAGTAGGTTGGTTGATAGTATTGACAAATTGGGTGCATAGTATCTAAAAATATTGCATGAAAAAACCGCTTGAGACACTTTCTCAAGCGGTTTTTAATACCTGTTAACTAATTAAGCTATGACTTAATCGTTTTGAACAAGAGTGATATTATCTTGCCAAATTTCTCTGCTTCCATTCGTTCCATCATTACTAAATACGAAGAATAAAGCTGTATTTCCACTAGCAGTAAATGTAAATGATGCTGCTGTATATTTATCTTTACCAGTACATTCACCAGCTGTAATCACATGTTCTCCTAAGATATTATCAGCATCATAGTCATCAAATGAGCTAATTCCTTTGTTGAGTATTCGAGTAGTGATTCGCATGTCATCTGCGAGCTCTCCGTTTCCATCATCTAAGGCATCTCCAGCCCATACATATGAAAGTGTATAGCTTTTGCCATCTTCAACCCACATTTCTTGATATGCACCTCTCTCAACGCCATAATATTTCAAAGAGTACGTTTTATCAGTACCGTTGTCTTTATAACCATCAGTAGACATACCACCAGCTCTGAATTCATCATTGCTCTGGTTGTCCCATCGAAGGGGTCTTTCAAATACGTCGTTGTTCTTGTTCTTATCATCCGGATAATCATCTAATGTACCATTAGTGATTCCAATGAATGAAGGATCTAATTCAGCTACAGTAACTTCACCCGTATACATGAAATCAGTTGTAGATTGATCAGCTGTTTTCGTCAAAGTCAAAGTCAGTGTTACATCATATGTACCTGCAGCATCATATCCGTAAATAGGAGTATCATCATCAGAAGTACCTTGACCATCACCGAAATCCCATGCCCACACATAAGTTGAATCATCGTTGTCCGAGTATCCACCTAGTTCCCACATTTTAGCATAAAGTTGTTCTGTTCTGTAAGTAAAAGCAGCGAAGTTAGCTTCAACAGTAACTTCTGCAGTTACAGTACTAGGATTACTTCCCTCTTCTCCTGTAGCGACCAATGTAATGGTATAAGTTCCACTTTCAGCATAAGTATATACTGGATTTTCTTCTGTAGATACGTCTGTTTCATCATCTTCAACTCCAAAATCCCATGCATAAGACATTGCATCAGTAGAATTGTTTGTAATAGTTACTACCAAATCTTCGATTTCAGTATCGAACAGCGCAACTGGATGAACGATGTTTCTTGCAACATTTACAGTTTCAGTGTGAGTATCAGGAATACTTCCTAATTCACCTGTAGCAATTAAAGTAACAGTGTAACTTCCATCTTCAGCATAAGTGTGAGTAGGATTCGTATCAGTTGAAGGAGTAGATCCATCACCAAAGTCCCAAGCATATACTTCAGCATCTACAGATGTATTTGTAAAAACCACATCTAACTCAGTGGCAACAAAAGTAAAACCAGCAGTTGCATCAGTAGGTATGATATCGTCTTCATCACATGAAGTCAACATCACTGCTGAGGTAACCATCAAAGCCATCATTGAGATGCCCCAATAAGATGCTTTAAACACATTTTTTAAATCATAATTTTTCATAGTCATTTTTTATTTAGTTCGTTTCGACTCGTGCTAAATTCAAAAAAAATGGAGGATCAGAATCTGGCCGTCCATTAATTGGTCAACCAATTTAGGGTATTGATTTTAATAATCCAAGAATATTCGTGCATTATTGAATGATTCTTTCTTACTCAAGATCGAAACATGCCAAGTAGCGAGTATTGTTTTTAAATTGAAGGTATTATTTAGCAATGAAGAAAATGTATTTATTCCTTGGACAATGACGAGAATTGAAAAAGGGTAAAGAAAGCAAGAAATACCTCGACATGATATTTCCTGCGAAATATCATGTTTTTCATATTATTTGGTCATGGAGGGGTCTAATAGAGTACTTTAGTTTTGCCAAATATTATTAATTTCAATAATTCACAAAAAGCACCTAATATGAAACAAGTACTTTATCTAGCACTATTAGCAGTGGTATGTACGTCCAATAGATCTTTTGGACAATTTACACTAACTGCAGAAATCAACGCAAGACCCGAATTCAGGAATGGATTCAAAGCACCAAAAGAAGAAGGAGCCGATCCTGCTTTTTTTGTAGAACAAAGATCCCGACTCTATGCTAATTACAAAGAAGAAAAATTCGAGTTGCAAATTACTCTTCAAGATGTCAGGATGTGGGGAGCCAATGGTCAGGTTCACAAGACTGACAATGCGATGACTGCCTTAGCCGAAGGATGGGGTCGTTATTATTTTACACCAGCACTTTCATTCAAAGCAGGACGACAAATGATTTCCTATGACAACCAACGATTTTTTGGAGGTTTGGAATGGGCAATGCAAGGACGAAGACATGATGCCTTATTATTTATGTATGAGACTGAAAATAAGTTGAAAATCCATACGGGTTTTGCATTTAATCAGAATCCGTCTGTTGCGCAAGAGCCAGTGAAATTGACAGGTTCTAGTTATCCACCACCTGCCAATGGAGCCTATCATGCTGTAGCAAACTATAAACATATGGAGTACGCTTATTTAAATAAGCAATTTGATGCAGCTTCTCTTTCAGTTTATTTGGTCAATGAGGGTAGACAATATGATGTCTCGGCTGATAGCCTATCTGCAAGACAGACCTATGGTATGATGGGAATGAAAGAATTTGGGAATTTTAAAGTCAATGCAGAATTATTCTATCAAGGAGGAAAAGTCGAAAGTATAGACTTAGGAGCTTATATGTTTTCTGTATCTGCAACAATTAAAACAGACATTACACCGATCACAATTGGATATGATCATTTATCCGGAGATGATCCGACTTCCAGTGATAAGAAAGAAAATTTTGCTCCGGCTTTTGGAACTAATCACGCTTTTTATGGTTTTATGGACTATTTCTATGTGGGTAATGGTCACAGCAACAAAGGTCTTCAAGACATCTTTTTGAAAACTAAATTCAGCTTTGGAGAGAAAGGAGGTTCATTGTCGGGTCACTTACATTATTTTATGGCTGCTTCTGATATTGTTCAGACCGACGGAACAAATGCTAGCGCTGGGTTGGGTACGGAAGTAGATCTGGTCTATGTAAAAAAGTTAATTCCTGCCGTAACATGGAAATTGGGATACTCTCATATGTTTGCTACAGAATCAATGGAGTTGATTAAAGGGGGGGATGCTTCGTTAACCAATAATTGGGCTTGGACACAGATTATTTTCAAACCGCAATTATTCAAATCAAAAGTGAAGGAAGATAAAAGTTGATTTGATCTATAGGATTTCAAAAAAGGGTTGTTCTTAATTTAGTAACAACCCTTTTTTATTGGATTGAAATCAAGATGCTAAGGTGAGAAATTCTAAACTATTTAATCTTATTCTACATTCTTCAAATGCTCGGATAATCAACTTCTGTCTTTCTTTGTCCATATTTTCACTTTTCCCAAAAAGACTCATATAGTATTGAATTCCTTCTTTAAGATTGTTTGAAAAATTGGCAACGTACTTTTGATCCTTAGGACTGATTTCATCTCCGAAAGTTTCTATTTTCTTTTTCAAATAATCAATATACAGAACCAGTTCTTTTATAAACATATTAGGTCGGTCCAAACGATCGATCACATTTTGCCTTCCATAAATATGATTTGTCATTTCATTTAAAGTCAATTTTTTAGAAAAGTATGCCATGTTAGGGCCTGGACAAATCAAGACTGCATCTCCTTCTACTTTCCTGTCTATATCGTTTACAATTAGAGCGGATGTTCCTAGGCCTACACAAAGACAAGATGGCTCGACTATTTGTTGATATCTTTTTTTGTGTTCCTCTATAGTTAAGTCCATACTATCCAATTCTTTCAATTTCAAATGTTGGAATTGACGAGAAGCTCGACATATGGGTTCCTCTTCCCCATTTTTAACCAAAGCCAAAAACTTTTTAGGACAGGCACTTCCTGGTCTACCTTTAGCAATGAAATTGAGCTTTTCAATATCTTTTGTATTACCACGAAGATTATTGAAGGGAACACCCAATGGAGAAATATGACTCAGATATAAATCTTTTTCTTTTGCACTCATCAATTTGTTCATGGTTCCTTCATCCACGCTTGTTGCTTCAGGTACTAATAGAAAGGGAGTGCCCCATCCAACAGAATCAACTTCATAATGACTAAGCAAGAATTGATGTTCTTCGGCCGTGCCTACACCACCTTGAGCAGTTACCTTTAGATTCAAATTACCTTTAGGTATAGTTTTATTTTTTCCTTCCAAAGCACTCACTAACACTTCTTGAACTGACTTTATAAGCTCTTCTTTCTTCTCTTTGAACTGTTCTAATATAGGCCCCATCAAAAATCCCTCTGTAGCAAAAGCGTGACCCCCACAGTTCAGTCCTGATTCGATTCTATATTCAGAGACCCAAAGTCCTTTTTTTGCTAAAAACTTCCCTTGAATCAATGCGGACCGATAGTCACTTACTTTCAGTACTATTTTTTTCCTGATCTCTCCTTTTTCATTTGGGTAGAAATCATCAAACTGTTCGGCATAACCAAAAAGTCTTGGATTCATTCCCGCTGAAAATACAATTGAAGAACTCAAAGTACTCTTCGCATAACCACGTAGTGCCGCATGTGCATCATTGAATTCAGCACTTAGTTTTTCTTTTTTCTTGTAATTTTCACGATCAAGTTTGGTCATAATATTTACATCAATACTGCCCATGTAAAGATTTTCTGACAACCATTGGCTAATCTTTTTCGGAGATACATTCTGATCAACCATTTGTTGAAATGATAGTTTTAAATCAGATGAATTCGGTAATAATTGAAAATATTTATCAACTTCATTGAAGTTGTCTCCAGTGAAATTTTTAATTCTATTGAATTTTAGTTTTACTAATTCATGAATTAGATCGAGATATGCAGTGACACGTTTGGCACGATAGTCATGCGATTTATCCGAAATACTTTTGTAAACCAATCCATATCTTTCGGAATACATTCTCCTCATTTTTTCAAGAAGGATGTCATCACTTATAAATATTACTGAATCGATTCCAAGGTGGGCTACTTTAATAGGCGTGTCTATGGTAAATCCAATTCCCATAACAGGGATGTGGAAAGTATGTGCTTTGTTCATGATCGAATTGTCTATTTTGTTATGATCTAAAGATCACGCAAAGATGAAGACGGTTCATGTTCAGTCCTATGATATTAATCATATCAGCAAAGGAGGAATTATTGCTGTTTTCTTGTCACAAAACTGAAAAGGAATATTTCTAAATGTAGTACTCTGAAGTGTGCTTTATTTCCTTCAAAACGAAGGTTGAATTGAGCACGCCTATATTTTCTATTTTAGATAGCTTATATCGTACAAATTCATGATAACTTTCTAAGTCATTGACATTGATCTTGAGTATAAAATCTACTTCACCAGCCATGTGATAACATTCCTGCACTTCTTCTAAACCTTGAATTTGCTTTTCAAATTTTTCAATAAAAGCCTCGCTATGTTCTTTCATAGATACTTGACACAATGCCGTGACTGATCGGTCTATTGAGTTTTTGTCCAATATGGCCACATATTTTTTAATAAAACCATTGTTTTCTAATCTTCTGATTCTTTCGTAAACAGGTGAGATGGTAAGTTGCAATGTGGTAGCTATTTCCTTAGCGGTCTTTTTTGCATCTTTTTGAAGAATTCTTAAAATCGTTATGTCAATTTCATCAAGACTATCCATAATTTTTACTTTGCAGTTTTTACTGAACAAGGATTGAAAGTATTTAATACTGGAATTAGTATTAAATAAAGCTATTATTCCTGTATATATTTAAAAATACAAATATTTAATCTAGAATTGATGTTAATTTCAACATTAACCCAAATTGAAATGAAGACAATTCTCGTTATAGGAGCGAGTGGTCAGTTAGGATCGGTGCTCGTTCAGGAACTACATAAAATGTACGGAATGGATCGAGTCATCGCTTCTGATTTACGCTTTGATCCTAGTTTTCAAGGAAGATTTATCGGTTTTGATGCGACTGACTTTGATAAAATGATAAAAGTTGTTGAAGAAAATCATGTCAATGAGATTTATCATATGGCGGCGATCCTGTCTGCTTCAGGTGAAGAGTTTCCTTTGAATACATGGGATATCAATATGAAGTCATTTTTTAATGTCTTAGAAGCGGCTCGATTGTGTAATGTGAAAAAAGTATTCTTTCCAAGTTCAATTGCTGTTTTTGGAGAAGGAGTGAAGAGGTTGAAAACACCACAAAATTCACCTTTAATTCCGACTACTGTATATGGCATGAGTAAAGTGGCAGGAGAGAATTGGGCAAATTACTACTATAAAAAGTATAATTTAGATGTAAGATCGTTGCGCTATCCAGGGATCATAGGTCATCAATCAATGCCCGGTGGAGGAACTACTGATTATGCGATAGATATTTTTCACAAAGCTGTAAAGCATGAACCCTTCAAATGCTTTTTAGAATCAACCACAGCATTGCCGATGATGTATATGGAAGATTGCATTAGGGCGACGATTGAATTGATGCATGCACCAATTGAGAATATTGCGATTCGGACTTCTTACAACCTTGCAGGTGTGAGCTTTTCTCCAAAACAACTTGCCAGTGCTATTAAAAGAGTGATTCCGAAATTTGAAATCAAATATGATCCAGATTTTAGACAAGAAATAGCGGAAAATTGGCCCATGAGTATAGATGATACACAGGCTAAAAATGATTGGAAATGGAAACCCAAATACAACTTGGAAATGATTACCAAAATCATGATCAAGGAATTAGAGAAAAAATATAAAAATGAATTGGTGCATCATTGATGAATTCATAAGAGTCATCATTTTCAAATAAAACTTCATCCCATGTACGGTAGTATTAAAAATCAATTGAATGATACCCTCGAGCAAATCAAGTCCAATGGTTTGTATAAAAATGAAAGGATAATTACATCTAAACAAGGAGCAGAAATCAGTACGACTTCAAACGATGAAGTGATCAATTTTTGTGCTAATAATTATTTAGGCTTAGCTGCCCATCCTCAAGTAATTGATGCAGGTATTGAAGCAATCAAGACCCATGGATTTGGACTTTCTTCTGTGCGTTTTATTTGCGGTACACAAGACATTCATAAGGAATTAGAAAAGAAGACCGCTGACTTTCTCAGAATGGAAGACTGCATTTTATATGCTGCAGCTTTTGATGCGAATGGAGGTCTATTTGAGCCATTGCTGTCGGCAGAAGATGCAATTATATCCGATGAATTGAACCATGCTTCTATCATCGATGGTATTCGGCTTTGTAAGGCGCAACGTTTTCGATACAAACACAATGAAATGAGTGATCTGGAGACTCAGCTCAAAGGTGCCGTTGGAGCAAGAAGAAAATTAATAGTCACTGATGGCTCATTTTCTATGGATGGAACTATTGCACAATTAAATAAGATTTGTGATTTGGCTGATCAGTATGAAGCATTAGTGATGATTGATGAATGTCACTCCACAGGTTTTATAGGTAAGTCGGGAAGAGGCACCCACGAATATCGAGATGTGATGGATCGAGTAGATATTATCACTGGCACTTTTGGTAAAGCTTTAGGAGGAGCTTCTGGTGGTTTTACTGCGGCCAGAAAAGAAATTGTTGAACTTCTGAGACAACACTCAAGACCCTATTTGTTTTCCAATACTTTAGCACCGGCCATTGTTGGTGCTACTTTGAAAGTGTTAGATATGCTTTCGAAATCTACAGAATTACGTGATAAATTAGAAAGCAATACACAACTTTTCAGGACTGAAATGACCAAAGCCGGTTTTGATATTGTTAAAGGAGATCATCCTATTGTGCCAATCATGTTGTATGAAGCGCCTTTGGCTCAAGAATTCGCAAAGCGATTATTGGATGAAGGAATTTATGTGATCGGGTTTTTCTATCCAGTGGTAGCCAAAGACAAAGCCCGTATCAGAGTACAGTTGTCAGCAGCACATGAGGAAAAACATATTCGAAAAGCGATAGATGCTTTTGTAAAAGTGGGGAAGGAATTAGGTGTAATCAACTAAAAACAGATTGATTGCTCCAAAACGATTTGCTTAGAAATAAAAAAGCAACCCATTANNTAATGGGTTGCTTTTTTATTTCGTATTTCGATTCGTTAATTAAGCTTTAAACTCGATTTTTCTCATTCGTAGTGAAAGCGGTGTTACTTCCACATATTCGTCCTTGTTGATGTATTCCAATGCTTCTTCCAAAGAGAATTTCTTAGCAGGGGCGATTTTCATACTTGCATCGGTTCCAGATTTTCTCATGTTAGTCAATTGTTTTCCTTTTTGGATATTGACAGCCAAATCATTGGATCTTGAGTGCTCGCCTATTACCTGGCCGACGTAAAGTTCGTCTCCTGGTTCCACGAAAAATGTACCACGATCTTGTAATTTATCAATTGAGTAAGAAGTGCCTGGACCTGTTTCCATCGAAACCAACGAACCATTTAGTCTTTCAGGAATTTCGCCTTTGAAAGGCTCGTATCCTTGGAATCTGTGCGTCATCACAGCTTCTCCACCTGTAGCAGTTAATACTTGATTTCTAAGCCCAATTAACCCTCTTGCAGGAATGTTGAATTCCAAGTGTTGAACATCACCTTTAGGTTGCATGATCGTCATTTCACCTTTTCTCTTGGTCACCAATTCAATAGCTTTTCCAGACACATCTTCGGGAACATCAATTACCAAATGCTCAATTGGTTCATGTTTTTGACCTTCAATATCTTTATAGATTACTTGTGGTTGGCCTACTTGAAGCTCATAACCTTCTCTTCTCATTGTTTCAATCAAAACAGACAAATGAAGGACGCCTCTACCATAAACCAAAAATTTATCTTCGCTGTCTGTTGGTTCAACTCTCAAGGCTAAATTCTTTTCAATCTCTTTCATCAAGCGATCTCTCAAGTGTCTCGAAGTGACAAATTTTCCTTCCTTACCAAAAAATGGTGAGTTGTTGATCGTGAAAAGCATGTTCATGGTAGGTTCATCTACACCTACTCTATCTAAAGGCTCGGGATTATCAAAATCAGTAACTGTATCTCCAATTTCAAAATCTTCTATACCAGTTACCGCACAAATATCACCGCACTCAACTTCTTCAACACTTCTCTTACCCAGCCCTTCGAAGATGTGTAATTCTTTTATTCTAACTCTTTTGACAGAGCCATCACTTTTAGTTAGTCCCAGGCTTTGGCCCACTTTGATCGAACCTTGATGAATTCTTCCTATGGCTATTCTTCCAGTAAAAGAAGAGAAATCCAAGGAAGTAATTTTCATTCTTAATACACCTTCCTTTTGCTCAGGAGCAGGAATCTTTTCTATTATAGTATCTAATAATGGATCAAGGTTGTCTATTTCGTCTTTCCAATCATGGTTCATCCATCCATTTTTAGACGAACCATATAAAGTAGGGAAATCTAATTGATCCTCTGTAGCATCAAGATTGAACATGAGATCAAATACTTCTTCATGCACTTCGTCGGGGCGACAATTTTCTTTGTCAACTTTGTTGACTACAACAATAGGTTTCAATCCTAAGCCCAATGCTTTTCCCAAAACAAATCGAGTTTGTGGCATAGCGCCTTCAAAAGCATCTACCAATAGTATAACACCATCAGCCATGCTTAACACTCTCTCCACTTCACCGCCAAAATCGGCGTGACCAGGCGTGTCAATGATGTTGATTTTAGTTCCTTTGTAATTGACGGATACGTTTTTAGAAAGAATGGTAATTCCACGCTCTCTTTCAAGATCATTCGAATCAAGAATCAACTCATTGTTGTCTTGTGATCTTTTGGCATCATTCGCTTGTGCTGCATAAATGATTTTGTCAACCAAAGTTGTTTTTCCATGGTCAACGTGTGCAATGATTGCTACATTCCTGATTTCTGTCATGCTCTTAAAAATTAAGGCGCAAAGTTAGGTGTAAAAAATAAGAAGTGTACTAGTGTGGAAGCTATTTAATAATGAATACTGTATGTGATCAATTATTAGAGGCTAAATGGGTGTTGAAATGTTATTTTGCTGAATCGTCTATTCTATAATACTATAAAAGGAAAGCCTTATTAAACTTTTTCGCTTTCTACAGAATTCGTAGGTTTTGCATCTGATTTCGATTCAATTTCCGATTCAACTTTGTCGCTATGGGAAGTCGAGGCCTTAACCTCCGTGGGTGATGAAGCAGTTGACTTTTCTTTGGATTTTAAACTCTTGTTCAGTTTATCAGGATTGCCCACGCTGACATTCCAATAGGGGTCCAGAAGATCATAGTACTTATTGTTATACTGCGTGAGCATAATTTTCACCGCATAATTCAAACGGTTGAGCGCATCTGTTTGGTAGTCCATTCGGTTCATCGGGTGAAAGATGAAGAATTTAACAATGGGAAATGCATTCTTTCTAAGATCTCCTAAAATACTAGAGATTCTTATATCCTTGTTCTTTTTATCTTTGTTAATTCTTTCTAGTGCTTCTTTGCAATAGTTTCCTAATCCATGTAATAAACTATAATAGGGCCAAACATTTCCGTTCTGAGTATCCTTCAATTCAATTACATAATCTTCACAGAATACCTTCAATATATTTAATTGTGGTATGCATAAGGCAGGTTCTGTATATACATTAGGTTGCCAAAGGATTTCCCTGAATGTGAAAATGGATGGAAGTAATTCCGTATCATAGTTTTCCTCCATTTTAAGATTTTGAATGTCTTCAGTTTTTAAATTTTTAATGACAACCTCCCCAGCGACAAGTTCATAGATCCATTGATCACCCTTTTCGGCAGTTTTTGGCTCGGGAGCCATCTCCATAAATTCCCATATTTCGTTTAGATTAATTTTCATGGTTCATTACCCTAAAATTGGCTATTTAAACAAATATATTCAATCGCAAACGAATCTGATTGCCATCAAACAACCATCTTGAGAGAAGAGGCTGATATTTCAATAGTATTGATACTTTCTGCTGTTGTTAGTTCTCCATCAATTTGAGCAATTAGATCGCTGGATTTGATCGTTATTTTATGACCTTGTAAATTCTGACAAAGTTTACAATTCTGTATTGAACCATTAAAAAGATGGTAAACTATAGAAGGCGCTTGCCAGAACCTAAATGGTTTAATTATTACTAACTCCAATAAACCATCATCTATTACAGCGTTAGGTGCGATATATGCCTTATTTCCAAATTGATTTGAGTTGGCTGCAGTAATTAGAAATGCATCTTCTTCAATTAAGTTGCCATCAATCTCAATTTGGTAAGTGCTGGGTTTGAAATTGATAAATTCCCTTAGTGTCAACCATGCGTATGATAAAAAACCACGTTTTCCAAAAGTATCAAACGCATGAGCAACTGTAGCATCAAAGCCCATACCTGCAACACTCAGAAAAAGTTGATGGTTGAAAGTGGCAGTATCTATTTCTTTGATTTTCAGTCCATTTAACTTTTTTATTGCTTTTGACGGATTGTGAGGAATATTAAAATAATTGGAGAATCCGTTTCCTGATCCTTTTGGAATAATTGCGAGAGCAGTTTGAGTACCAATCAAACCTTGCGCTATTTCATTAATAGTGCCATCACCACCAACTGCTACTATGATGTCATTGGATTTAGCAGAGTTAGATGCTTTTTTAATAGCATCACCTCGCCCTGTTGTAAAATAAATTGAATAATCGAATGTATCAAGATCTAAGTTTTGAGAAATCTCATATTCTAAATTCTTCAATGTCTTCCCTCCAGAAATTGGATTGACAATAAACAGAATCTTCTTTTTCTCGGTCATTGCTGAATGCTGAAATTACCCTCTGGTTCCACCAAATTTATAGCTAATTCCAATACCTAATATGTTCTTAAATTGAACTCTGTCCTCTTGCAATGGGTTTCCTTCAGGATCTACAATTGGATTTCCAGCATCATCTAGTTGATCAAATTTTACATCATAATCGTAAATTAATTGATTGAATAAATTGGCACTTAATACATCATTGATTTTCATATTCACTGTATTTTCCCAATTGACATCAATTTTGTCTGGGTTTTCAAGGTAGTTGGAAAATAATAGCAGTTTTGATTTGAACTGAACATTGTCAAATATTTCTTTATCAAATGCTGCAGCAAAAGTTCCTCCAAACTCTGATCTTAAGTTTTCCCCAGGTTCAACTCCGTATTCTCCTCGAGCTGATAATTCATCGTTGTAAACGAATGTCCATTTTGCTGATACAGGTCCTAGTCCCATGGTAAAATAGCTGGTAGGTTTCCATTCAATTCCGACAGTTGCTAATAAATAGGCAGGCGCCATAAAATTAGAAATAAGTTTATCAGGTTCATCAGCATCAAATCCTTCATAAAATTGTGTTCTAAAATCAAGTAAAGTAGATAAATACCATTTTTCATCTGAGCTGCTTAATTGATATCCATAACTGGATGTCAATATGATTTTATCATCAGTTTTTCTTTGGGGGAGATCATTTTCTTTGATGAGACCGTATCCGAGTTCAATTGAGTTATTCCATTTGGTTCGACCTTTTAAATAATCAAAGAATTGAGTAAAAAAAGCACCTCCAGATATGGAACTAGTACCACCTGCAGCCCAATTTGAAAGGGTAGATTGATTAAATGTAATGCCAATATTACCGCCCTTGTTCCAGTAAGTGGTATCTGTTTGAGCGAAAGAAGAAAAAAAGAGTAATAAAAAAATGGCTAAGAGAAAAGACTTTTTCATCGAGTTTGGATTTCGTTTGGCACAAACCTACTAAACCCTTAAGCTTTTTATTAAGTTTTATTCGTACTGATTGATTTTTTCATCCTCTTCTTTAAGAATTCGTCTTAAAATTTTGCCAACATTAGTTTTTGGTAGTTCAGAAACGAATTCTATATGTTTCGGGCATTTGTACCTTGTAAGGTTTTCATGTGCAAATTCTTGAATTTCCTCTATGGTTAATGAATCATCATTTTTCACTATAAAAGCTTTGACTGCCTCAGTTGACTTTGAATTTGGAACACCGATCACTCCTACTTCAAATATTTTAGAATGCTGCGTCAAAGCTTCTTCTATTTCATTAGGGTATACATTGAATCCTGAGACTAAAATCATTTCTTTTTTTCTATCCACGATTTGAAAGAAACCATCCTTATCCATCGTTGCCATGTCCCCAGTTTTGAACCATTCCCCATCCATTACATTGGAAGTTTCATCAGGCTTTTCCCAATAACCTTTCATAATTTGGGGGCCTCGAGCATATAATTCACCAATTTCTCCTTGTGCAACTTCATTTCCATCATCACCAACTAATTTTATATCTGTGCTTGGCATTGGCAACCCAATAGATCCTATTTTTTGACCTCCATTTAATGGATTTACAGTTAGTACAGGAGATGTTTCAGTCAAGCCATAACCTTCAGCCAAAGGGCTACCTGTAATTTCCAACCATTTATCAGCAACCGGTTTTTGGACGGCCATTCCACCGCCTATTGCAGCTTTTAATTTACTAAAATCGAGTTTGGAAAATGCTGGCTGGTTTAAGAGACCATTGAATAAAGTATTGACTCCTGTCATGACAGAAAACTGGTGCTTACTCATTTCCTTGATAAATCCAGGCATATCTCGAGGATTCGTAATAAGTACATTATGTGCTCCAAATTTGAACATGGTCATACAATTTGAAGTCAACGCGAAAATGTGGTAAAGTGGTAAAGCAGTGATGACTGTTTCTTTGCCTTCTTCTAGCTTTAATGAAAGCCATCCAAATACTTGCTCAAGATTTGCAACTAAATTTTTATGACTAAGCATTGCTCCTTTGGAAACGCCAGTTGTTCCTCCAGTGTATTGGAGGAAGGCAATATCTTCTCCTGCAATTGCTACATGCTGAAAATTTTGAGCTGTTCCTTTTTTTAGTGCATCATTGAATTTAATTGAAGAAGGAAGAGAAAATGCTGGAACCATTTTCTTGACTTTTCTAACTACAAAATTGGTGATTACTTTTTTCAAACCTCCTAATGCATCTCCAATTTCAGTAGTGATCACAGTTTCAAGAGGCGTTTCTGAAACAATCTTTTGCAGATTAGAAGCAAAATTCTCCAAAATAACGATGGCTTTTGCTCCAGCATCATTGATTTGATGTTTCATTTCAGTTGCTGTATACAGAGGATTTATGTTGACAACAATCAATCCGCATTTTAAAGCGGCAAACATCGCAATTGGATATTGTAATAAATTAGGCATCTGAATGGCTATGCGATCACCTTTTTCAAGACTAGTATGGTGTTGAAGAAACGATGCAAAATGATTGACTTGTGTATGCAACTGATCGTATGTCAGGACTTTTCCCATGTTCTCCATACATGGTAGATCCGAAAATTTTTCAAAACCATCTTCAAGAAGGTCAACAAGAGAACTATATACTTCAGGGTTTATTTCAGTGGGAATGCCAGCAGGGTAACTTTTAGTCCAGGGGCGATCATATTTAGCCATATAGAAAGAATTAGCGTTTTGTTCAAACTTTAAATATCTACAATGGAAAGGGTATTATCAAATAGATTTGAAAATTGAGTTTGACAAATAAAAAAAGTCTGGATGAATCCAGACTCTTTCATTAAACAACATTAACCCAAAAATGATAGCTGTAGGAGAAGGATTCGAACCTCCACGGAGCAGTTAGGTACACGGAGTGCGACTTTATTCTTTATCTCCACCCCCGAGACAGGGGGGCATGGCTGCCTGTTTCATCACCCTACATTATGTAATAAAAAGAACTCTTTTGTTCCCTTTGAGATTTCAAAATTACAAAAACTAAACGGATAATTAAAAATATTATATAAAAAAGGTATGATATTTAGATGCTATCTAATATATGCTTATAATTGTTGTGTATTTCACAAAAACACATTAATAATATGGCCAAAAATTATGAAATTGATGATGTGGATTTAAAAATCCTCTCTCATCTGATGATTGACGCTAAAACTCCTTATACAGAAATTGCAAAAAAAGTCTTTGTTTCAGGAGGGACCGTTCATGTTCGCATGAAGAAACTTGAAGAAATGGGGGTTGTGCAAGGAACTACACTTCAACTTGACTATTCCAAGTTGGGTTATGATGTAACATGTTTCTTGGGCGTTTATTTAGAAAAGAGTTCTCTTTATGACAAAGTGGTTTCAGAATTAAAACTAATTCCTGAAATTGTTAAGATTCATTATACAACTGGAAATTACAATATTTTCATCAAGATACATTGTAGAGATACGAATCACCTGAGGGAGATCTTGCATGATAAAATTCAAGAAGTCGAAGGGATAGAAAGAACCGAAACAATTATTTCTCTAGAAGAAAGTTTGAGCAGACCTATTCATTTGTCTCAATAAAGTATGAAAATTATTGCGTTGAACTGATACAACTAGAGGTTTCCAATCTATATTTGTGCAATTTGAAATCGAACGAAAACCCTCATGAAATACAAAAGAATTCTCTTAAAGTTAAGTGGTGAAGCCTTAATGGGTGAAAATCAATATGGTATAGATGCTGTTCGTCTAGATCAATATGTTCAGGATATAAAGAGAGTCCTAGATGAAGGGGTTGAGATTGCTATTGTAATAGGTGGTGGGAACATTTTTAGAGGAGTTGATGGGGAAAAATCCGGAATCGATAGAGTTCAAGGAGATTATATGGGCATGCTAGCCACAGTGATAAATGGGATGGCATTGCAGTCAGCACTAGAAAAATCGGGAATGTATACTAGATTATTGTCTGGAATAAAGATTGAAGAAGTGTGCGAACCTTTTATTAAAAGAAGAGCAGTAAGGCATTTAGAGAAGGGAAGAATTGTCATTTTCGGTGCTGGAATAGGTAATCCATATTTTACTACAGATTCTACGGCTAGTTTACGTGCTATTGAAATGAGCGCAGATGTAGTATTAAAAGGGACGAGAGTTGATGGAGTCTATACCGCAGATCCAGAAAAAGATCCTTCAGCCACCAAATTCAAAGACATTTCTTTTCAGGATGTATATGAAAAAGGACTCAATGTCATGGATATGACGGCTTTTACGTTGTGTCAAGAAAACAAACTACCAATTATAGTATTTGATATGAATAAGAAAGGCAATTTATACGATATAGTAAAAGGTGAAGATGTAGGTACATTGATTCACTAATATAAAATTGCTGACATTTGTTATCTTTAAAATTTATAATCGTAAAATAAGTCATGGAAGAAATTGAGATGTTTTTAGAGGAAGCCAAGGAGCTAATGGACAAATCAATCGCTCATACTCATCAGGAGTTGTCAAAAATTCGAGCAGGAAAAGCTATGCCTAATATGCTAGATGGATTGATGGTTGACTATTATGGTAGTTCTACTCCAATTAACCAAGTGGCTACTGTAAATACACCTGATGCTAGAACATTGTCAGTCAAACCATGGGAAAAAGCACTTCTTGGAGAAATTGAAAAAGCCATTATCAACAGTGATTTGGGTTTAAATCCTCAAAGTGATGGAGAGCAGATCAGAATCAATATTCCTCCTTTGACAGAAGAAAGAAGACAAACCTTGGTAAAGCAAGTAAAATCAGAAGCTGAGCAAGGAAAGGTTAGTATTAGAAATGTTAGAAAAGATACTAATGAATCGTTGAGAAAACTTTTGAAAGAAGGAGCTTCTGAGGATGCCGTTAAAGGCGCTGAAGACGATGTTCAAAAATTAACGGATGCACATGTCGTTAAAATCGATGAACTAGTCGTATTGAAAGAAAAAGATATAATGACTATCTAATTGATCATAGAAAATATTCTTTACGCCTAATCATTTCTTCTACTTCAGATGGTACTAGGTATTTAATTGTATGTCCATTTCGGATTCGGTCTCTTATAAAAGTTGCAGAGATGTTCAACAATGGAGATTCTACGAAAAGTGTTTTTTCGTTTAGCTCAATTTGATGTTTCTCTGCATTGGGTCGTGGATAAACGAGTAGCCCATACTGGACCAAAATCTCTTTATAGTTTTTCCATTTGTGAAATTGAGTCAAATTATCTTCACCCATAATTAATTTGAATTCAATATCATCATATCTCTCCGACAATAAGGTCAAAGTATCAATTGTATAACTTGGTTTTGGCATGTTAAATTCAACATCAGAAGCTTTAAATTTTGGATTATATCCAATGGCCGCTTCTACTAGATCCAATCGATCAAATTCATGCAAAAGGTTTTTGTTTTTCTTGAAAGGGTTTTGCGGGCTGATGACAAACCAAAGTTCATCTATTTTTCCTGACTCGACCATGGTTTGTGCAATGATCATGTGCCCTACATGGATGGGGTTGAAAGAGCCGAAGAATAGTCCTACCTTCATGTTATGCTGGTGAAATGAATTTTCTCACGATCTCGATGCTTTCTGAAAGAGATTTTTCTAAATCAACGTTCATTATGGAGTGATCAAATTCAGATTCGAAGGTGAATTCATATTCCGCTTTTTCAATTCTTCCTTTAAGACTTTCTGGGGTTTCTGAGCCTCTTTTATTTAATCTGGTTTCCAGGGTTTTTATGTCTGGAACTTTTACAAAAATTGCTAGTGCATCATCACCAAAATATTTTTTTAAACTTACTCCACCTTTTACATCTACATCAAATATGACATGATTTCCAGCTTCCCAAATTCGATTGATTTCACTTTTTAAGGTGCCATAAAAGTTTCCTTCATAGACTTCCTCCCATTCAACAAAATCGTCTTGCGAAATTTTCTGTTTAAATTCTTTTACACTTAGAAAATGATACGATATTCCATCTTTTTCTCCTTTTCGCGGTTGCCTGCTAGCGGCTGAAATGGAGAAACTTAATTGAGGTAATTTTTGAAGGAGATTGTTGACAATGGTTGTTTTTCCAGAACCTGAAGGAGCAGAAAAGATAATGGCTTTGCCTTTGTGCATAGATATTTAAGCAGATGATGAAATTTTCTTGCGAATAGAATCAGCCAATCCTGCTGGTACAGGTTGATTTTTCAACTTGTGCTGGAGTGCTTTTTTCAGTTCCACATCCAAATTTAGTTTATCGAGACATTTTAGACACATTTTCAAGTGTCTTCTTAGGTAGACTTCTTCTTTTCGGCTAGACTCATTGTCCACCACGTTCTGAATCATTTCTAAGTATTCCGTGCATTTCGCCATTCCAGTACGAAATTTTACATTCATTATTAGTTTATTCAATCCCACAGCTAATTTTCTTTATTATAACCCATGCTTTTCGCATAGTCAATCAATTTTTCTTTCAATAAGTTCCGCGCTCTGTGTAATCTTGACCTAACGGTCCCAATAGGTATATCCAATATCTTAGCCATTTCCTCATAAGTAAACCCTTCAAGGTCACATAGTATAATGACCGTGCGAAAATCCACATCCAAACTATTTAAGGCATTGGTAATTTCATCGCCAATAAGATTTTTTACCGTATCAATTCTTAAATCGGTTGTAACCGCTTTTTTAGTTCCCTCTGAGTTATAAAATCCTTCAACTTCTTGATAATCGACCTTGGATGGTTGCTTGCTTTTTTTGCGAAAGTCGTTGATGAAACTATTCTTCAGAATACGAAACAACCAGGCTTTCGCGTTGGTGCCTCGATGGAAAGAGTTAATAAACCGGAATGACTTCATGAAAGTGTCCTGAACCAAATCCTTTGAATCATCTTTGTCATAAGTCAATCGATAGCCAAAATTATAAAGTGCATCCAGGTGTGGCATGAACTCATCGTTGAAGAGCTGGTTTTTTTCCTTTTCGGAATAATCGTTGTTGGCTGTTATTTCTTCCATCGGTATTTGTAACGCTAGGATTAGATGTTCCTACACATAATTACGAATAGTCTCCGTCTACGTTTGTTGAGTAAGATAATAAATCTCTATAACCTGATAAATGGAGACAATAAAAAAGGCTCTATCTATTGATAGAGCCTTTAAATTTCATTACAAGTGTTATTTAGTATCTGTAATACTCAGGCTTAAAAGGTCCTTCAACTGTCACCCCGATGTATTCAGCTTGTTCCTGACTTAAAACTTCCAGATCCACGCCAATTTTAGCTAAATGCAACTTGGCAACTTTTTCATCCAAATGCTTAGGTAACATATAGACTTTGTTTTCATACTTATCGGTATTCATCCAAAGTTCCAATTGCGCTAAAGTTTGATTTGTAAATGAATTAGACATTACAAATGACGGGTGACCTGTAGCACATCCTAAATTTACTAACCTACCTTCGGCCAATAAAATGATCTCTTTACCATTCAATGTATAAAGATCAACTTGAGGTTTAATTTCATTTTTAGCAGCGTTTTCGTTAAGCCATGCAACGTCAATTTCATTGTCAAAATGACCAATGTTGCAAACAATAGCTTTGTCCTTCATAGACTCGAAATGACGACCTACAATAATGTCTTTGTTTCCAGTTGTGGTAACGATGATGTCTCCTTCTTTCACCGCATCATCCATTTTCTTCACTGCAAAACCATCCATAGCCGCTTGCAAAGCACAAATTGGATCGATTTCCGTTACGATCACTCTTGCACCTGCTCCTCTTAACGAAGCAGCTGAGCCTTTTCCAACATCTCCGTAACCAGCGACAACAGCAACTTTTCCTGCCATCATTACATCAGTTGCTCTTCTTATTGCATCAACAAGAGATTCTTTACAACCATACTTGTTATCAAATTTTGATTTAGTCACTGAATCATTGACGTTGATGGCCGGCAAAGGAAGCGTTCCGTTCTCTTCTCTCTCTTGTAACCTGTGTACACCTGTAGTTGTTTCTTCAGAAAGGCCTCTAATATCCTTAACTAACTCAGGGAATCTATCAAGAACCATGTTGGTTAAATCACCTCCATCATCCAAAATCATGTTCAAAGGTTTTCCACCTTCAAAGGCAAACAAAGTTTGCTCGATACACCAATCAAATTCTTCTTCGTTCATGCCTTTCCAAGCATAAACAGGGATGTCAGCTTTGGCTATTGCTGCTGCTGCGTGATCTTGCGTTGAGAAAATGTTACAAGAAGACCAGCTTACTTCAGCACCTAATTCGGTAAGTGTTTCAATTAAAACCGCAGTTTGGATGGTCATATGTAGACATCCTGCGATTCTTGCTCCTGCCAATGGTTTGCTTGTGCCAAATTCTTCACGTAAGGACATTAGTCCAGGCATCTCAGCTTCTGCCAGTTTGATTTCTTTTCGACCCCAGTCAGCGAGACTGATGTCTTTTACTTTGTTTTTCAATTCTGTATCAATCATTTTAATTCCTTTTTCATGAAATGGAACGCAAAGATATATGATTAGTTATTAATTGAAAGTGAAAACTATTGAGAATTAATTTCTTACAAATTCAACTTCCTTAAAATCAAATAATCGGTCTGCTGTTTCATCATTGATAATAAGTTTGCCATCGGAGTCTATTCCTTTAATAGTTCCAGTAAAGAGTTGGTTGTCGCTTTTGAATAGGGAGGGAAGCTCATATAAATAGAGTCTTCTGAGGTATTGAATTTTCAATTTGTCATATTCACCGTTTTTTAACTGGCTATACCTCTTTTCTAATGCAATAATAATCTTTTCAATAAGGTCGTTGATTTCAAATTTTAATCCAGAAATTTCTTTGAGAGATGTGGCATGATCATTCTCAAAGGCGATTTGATTTACATTAATACCAATCCCAATAATGCTACTGTCAATATTTTTTCCCCTTATAGAATTTTCAATGAGAATACCTCCTATTTTATTTTCATTGAAATAAATATCGTTGGGCCATTTAATTTTTAAATTTTTTCCTGCAAAATCAAACAGGACTTCATATATCGCTAAAGAAGAAATTATATGAAGACCAAATTGGTTGATTACGGTGAGAAAATCGGGTTTCAATATTATGGAAAATGTGATATTCTTATCTGGTTCTGACTCCCAACTATTCCCTCTTTGTCCTTTTCCTTGGGATTGATTAGCCGTGATAATACAGGTGCCTTCTTCTACATTTTTAGAGAGGATTGACTGAGCTTCTTCGTTTGTGGAGTGACATTGTGGCAGAAATATTACCTTTTTCCCTAAATATTCAGTTTTGGCAAAGAATTTATGCAATATTATTTAGTTAGTTTTGAACCCAAATTTAGATACAAAGTATGACAGAATTACAAGAGGTCTTAGATTCTCAAAAAACAAGCAGGATTGTTATAAACGGAATGCTGGAGAAAAAGGCCCAAGAGGTTGTCATGATAGATCTAAAAGAGATATCCAATGCAGTTGCAGACTATTTTATTATTTGTTCAGGAGGGTCGGATATTCAAGTTGACGCTATAGCAGAATCAGTGGAGGAAGCTATGAACAAACAAGTTGGTGTGAACCCATGGAGAAAAGAAGGGGGGGACAACAAGGAATGGATTCTCCTTGACTATGCAGATGTTGTGGTCCACATTTTTAATAAAGAAAAAAGAGCATTTTATGGGTTGGAGAAACTTTGGGGAGACGCGGTGATTACTTCGATCGAAAGCTGAACTTTACTTACACCAACTCGTTAATTAAAATCTTAATCCATATATAATGGCAGACAAACCAAGAAACAAGAACGGAGCTAATCAGCCCAACAAACCAAGTTATCAGATTTGGATCATAATAGGGCTGATGACCTTTATTCTAGGTATTTCCTATTTCTCAAATAATAATTCAGCAACAGAAATTTCTTTCAAGAGATTTGAGCAGATGGTCATTAGTGATGACGTTCAGAAAGTGACATTGATAGGGAATCAAAACATAGTTGAAGTCACACTTCGATCGGAGGCACTTCAGAATAGCAAGTATAGACTTCAACTTGAGGAGCAAAATAAATTTGGTCTTTCGAATTCTGGTCCGCAGTTCTACTTCAAAATTGAAAGCAAGGACATTTTTGTAAAGAAAAAAGATGAACTTGATTCCAAATTACGCAATGGAGCAGAGTATGAATATTTGGTAGATGATCGTTCTGATTATACTAATATGTTTCTTAACTCCGGTTTCTTCATAATTATAATATTAGGCTTTTGGCTGTTAATGCGAAGAATGACTGGAGGAGGTGGCCCTGGTGGTCAAATCTTTAATATAGGTAAATCCAAGGCTGCATTGTTTGATGCTGAGAATAAAGTAAAAATTACTTTTGATAATGTTGCTGGATTGGATGAAGCTAAAGAAGAAGTAAAAGAAATCGTTGACTTTCTGAAAACACCTTCGAAATTCACCAAGTTAGGAGGTAAAATTCCAAAAGGTGCATTGTTAGTAGGACCTCCAGGTACAGGTAAAACTTTATTGGCCAAAGCTGTAGCAGGTGAAGCTGCTGTACCATTCTTTACTTTATCAGGTTCTGATTTTGTAGAAATGTTTGTTGGTGTAGGTGCTGCTAGAGTGCGAGATTTGTTTAAGCAAGCTAAAGAGAAAGCGCCATGTATCGTTTTTATTGATGAGATTGATGCGATTGGTCGATCAAGAGGAAAAGGTCAAATGCCAGGGTCTAATGACGAAAGAGAAAACACATTGAATTCATTGTTAGTTGAAATGGATGGATTCTCTACGGATTCGGGTGTGATTATATTGGCAGCCACAAACCGTCCAGATGTTTTGGATTCTGCTTTACTAAGACCAGGTCGATTTGATCGTCAAATTAGTATTGACAAACCCGATATTGTTGGTAGAGATGCCATTTTCAAAGTTCATTTGGCCCCTATCAAAATAAAGAAGGACGTAGAATCCAAGAAATTAGCAGCGCAGACTCCAGGTTTTGCCGGTGCTGAGATTGCCAATGTTTGTAATGAAGCGGCACTCATAGCTGCTAGAAAAGACAAGAAAGCAGTTGACCTGAAAGATTTTCAAGATGCTATTGATAGAGTCATTGGTGGGTTAGAAAAGAAAAGTAAAATAATTTCTCCTGAGGAAAAGAAAATCGTAGCATATCACGAGGCTGGACATGCAGTGGCTGGGTGGTTCTTAGAGCATGCTGATCCTTTGGTTAAAGTAAGTATAGTTCCTCGTGGGTTAGCTGCATTGGGTTACGCTCAATATTTACCTAAAGAGCAATACCTATATCAAACTGAACAATTGTTGGATGAAATGTGCATGGCACTAGGAGGCCGTGCGGCAGAAGAAATTGTTTTCGGAAAAGTATCAACTGGCGCATTGAGTGATCTGGAACGAATTACTAAGATGGCTTATAGTATTGTCACTGTGTATGGTATGAATGAGTCCATTGGAAATGTTTCATATTATGATTCTAAGCAATCGGAGTATAATTTTAATAAAATGTATTCTGAAGCGACGGCTGAGAAAATTGATTTAGAAGTCAAGAAAATAATTGATAAATCATATGGCCGAACAAAGGCTTTATTAATTGATAAGAGAGATCAACTTGAAATTCTTGCACAAGAATTACTGGAGAAGGAAATAATTTTTCAAGCTGATTTGGAAGAATTGATTGGGAAAAGACCATTTGAGAAAGAAACGAATTATGAAGCTTTCACGAATGGTAACCTGGGTCCCAAAGGACCTCAAGAAAAGAAGAATGAAGAAGCTTTAGAAGAATTGAAATCTACCATTAAGTCGGAGGTAGAAGAAGAATCAGGTGCTGCAGTTGAAACAAATGAAGGTGTTGAAACATCATCTGACGATACGAATTAATTAAATTGGGATAAAATAACTTATCCCAATTCTCTTAATGACGCTTGAAAATTCAAAATTACAATTAGGGAAGAAGATCTATTTTGCAAGTGATTTTCATCTTGGCGTTCCTGATGAGGAGAGTTCATTGATCAGAGAACGGAAAATTGTTGCTTGGCTGGACTGTATCAGTGTTGACGCTCAGCAAATATTTCTCGTTGGGGACTTGTTTGATTTTTGGTTTGAATATAGACATGTAGCTCCAAAAGGTTTTGTTCGATTTTTAGGAAAACTAGCAGAACTTTCTGACAAGGGAATAACACTTGTTATTTTTTGTGGTAATCATGACCTCTGGTTCAATGACTATCTTAATAAAGAGATGGGAGCCATTATTATTACAGAACCTATTTCTGTAATGCTAGGTGATAATAAACTTTATATTGCACATGGTGATGGTTTAGGGCCAGGAGGATTGAAGTTTAAAATCATAAAATCTATTTTCACCAATACTTTTTGCAAATGGTTGTTCGGTTGGCTACATCCAAATATTGGATATGGATTGGCTAGATTTTGGTCCTCATTGAGTAAAGCATCAACTCCAATTGCAACAGGAAATGAAAAACTCATTATTCACAGTTCGGATGTAGAAAAAAATGATCATCATGACTTTTACATCTATGGAGATAGCCATATCCCAAAATATCAAGAGATGGAAAATGACGCTGTTTTTGTTAATCTTGGTGATTGGGTCTCAAACTATACTTATGCCGAATTGGACGAGCATGGACTTAGGTTAAAAACTTTTAAGGAATGATAAGATTACTTCTTGTTTTTCTGTTCTCATTTTCAACGATTGATTCTTTTGGCCAATGGACAATAGTGAATGAAGTTTTTCTCAAGAACATAGATCAGTATGACCAAGACCAATTAGGTAACATTTACCTTTCAACAGAAAATGGTGATATAAAAAAATACAACGATAAAGGCAGTTTGTTGGCTGAATATTCTTCTTCTGCATCAAGTAAAGTACATCAACTTGCTGCTATTTCGCAGCTGAAAGTTTTAGTGTTCTATGAAAATTTACAAGAATACGTGATTCTGGATCGTTATTTGCGATCTCCAGCGAGGTATTCAATCCAAGAATTTGAAATTGGTTTTGTTTCTGAAATAGCTGCAAATTTCCAGCAAAATGTATGGGTTGTTGATCGCTCTGATTTTACTTTAAAAATGCTAGATGTCAATAGAAATATGATAGTTGAAAAGAAATCTTTGGCTAGGATTCTTAACCAAAATGAGGCAGAGATATCCTCATTGATTATTCATCAAAATAGACTTTATTTGACAGATGCTCATAATAAGGTTTACATATTTGATAGCATAGGTAATTTTGAAATGAGTATAGTCCCTGTCAACAATGGAAATTTCCAGTTTTATCAAGATTATACTTACTATGTAAATCAAGATGATTTGATATTGAAGAATTTATATAATGAGAGTGAAACTTCCGTAGAATTACCTTTACAAAAAATGGAGAAAATTCTATTTAATGATCAACGGTTGGTTCATTTTACGAGCAATGGATTCGTGATATATAAGTATCTTAGCGACAAATAATTTTGACCTGATGACCTTGAAGGCGATACCCTTAATATTTCTTTTAGCTCTGTTTTTTTTCTGTGTGGCGTGTAGTGAAGATCCAGCTTGCAATCAGGAACTTCCCTATGATTCTTTAAGTATTGGTTTTTATGATGATGAGACTTTTGAAAAAGTGTCTATAAAATATGAATTGATTCTGGCTAGAGGATCCGATTCGATCCTCTATGATTCTGAGGACTCAATTCAAGTTTTTAATTTTCCTATGAATCCTTCAGCATTTGAAGTTACCTTTAGATTTGTTACAGGAGTTCGGATTGATAGTATTGTATTGAGTTATGACAAGCAGCTTGAATGGCTTTCTGAAGAGTGTGGACCAAATTTTAGGTATAGTGGACTTTCAATAGTTGATCATTCATTTGATTCGGCCCGATTAATAAATTCTGAGTTTGACCTAGAAATTGATGAGAACATCAGAGTATATAATTAGTTTTTTATTTCTAGTTCTTATTCAGGACTTAAATGCACAAGAATCTTTGGAAGCACCGAGAGATTGGAAACCCTCATTGTTGTTTTTGTCATCGGATGTGGTTGGTTTGATAGACATGGCATCAGGTGGTGATACCCAAGCAGAGTTTAGTGCAAAAATGGACTTTGATCAGTTGTTTCTCGCCTTTGATTTCGGATTCGAGAATTCTCACCTTTCTAATGGAACTAGTTTCGATTACACAAGTGAAGGTCGGTTTTTTAGAGTAGGCCCTCAAATTAACTTCATGAAGTATGAGAAGAGTAGAACCAACATATTCTTTGGACTCATGTATGCCAACTCGAAACTAAATGATCAAATAAGCTACACGGTTCCGGAAGGGGCATGGGAAGCCAATGAATTGTCCTATTCGAACAATAATTTTAAAGCGCAGTGGTTTGAAGCAAATGTTGGAATAAGTGTCAGAATAGTAGGCCCACTATTTTTGGGATATACGATCAGGTTCAAATTGGCAAAATGGATGGATACACCTGAAGATTTGATGCCATATAGTATTCCTGGGTTTGGCCCTGCTGATAAAGCAAGCAATTTTGGATTTAACTACTATTTGACTTACCGGTTAGGATTCAGAAAAAAGAAGATTCCTGATAAACCTAAAAATCAGAAAAAGCGCTTAGAAAAAGTCCCCACAAATGAAATTGAAACGGAGTAATTATGGCAAATCAATCTTCATTTAACCCCGTCATTCTGAAGAAACTTAAAGTAGACAGATTTTTATTTGCCATTGTTTTACTTTTCTTTTCAATGTTCTCTGGCATATCGGGTTTCATGATTTTGGAAGACTTTACTTTTTCCGAAGCGCTTTACATGGCGGTTATCACTTTCTCAACTGTAGGGTTCAATGAAATCAGGCCACTTTCAGAAGATGGTAGAATATTTACGAGCATTTATATCATTATAAACCTTGCAATTATTGCCTATGTAGTTTCAGTTGTATCTGCTTATCTTTTTGAAGGTGAATTAAACAAAATGTACAAAAGGTATTTGTTCAACAAAGAAGTTAGAAAAATGGAGAATCATGTAATCGTTTGTGGGTTTGGTAGAAACGGAGTAAAGGCTTGTGAGGAGTTGGCGGATCAAGGTACTCAGTTTGTTGTCTTAGAGACTCAAGAAGATAGAATAGAGAAAATTGAACAGTATTATAATTTTAAAGTAATTCGTGGAGATGCCACAGATGATGAAGTATTGATTGGCGCTGGCATTGAAAAGGCAGCAGCCATTATAAGTACGTTGCCAAGTGATGCTCAGAATGTTTTTCTTTCCCTGACTGCAAGGGAATTAAATCATAATATTACTATCATTTCAAGAGCTTCTGAAGATAGTTCAGAAAAGAAGTTGATTCGAGCAGGAGCTACTAAAGTAATTATGCCTGATGCTGTTGGGGGATTGCATATGGCCCAACACATAACTAAACCAGTTGTTGTTGAATATTTGGATTTACTTTCTGGAAGTGGAGATTATAGTTTAGAGGAAATCCATGTAAATGATTTAAGGCAAGAATTCAAGAATAAATCAATTGCCCAGCTAGACGTTAGAAAGCAAAGTGGCGTTTCTATTATTGGGTTAAAAGATGATAAGAGTAAACTATTGTTTAACCCTCCAATCCATTCAAGTTTAAAAGACACCGAAGTGTTAATCATCATTGGATTAGCTTCTGAAATTGAATCATTTAACAATACATTTATTGGGTAGAGGGAATGATTTGATAGATTCAAAAACGCAAATATTGTCTTCTTTTCAATGGTCAAACTTGAAAAGAACAATTAGAATCATTGTTTTAATTGTTCTACAAACTCATATTCTACAAGCTCAGACTTCATCGAATGTTGAAGTATGTGATATGTGCGGGGATCGATCACATAATAAATCTCCATACAATATTAGTTTCAAACATGAAATTCCTTTTCTTGCAGCAGGAGTAACATTATTTTCTACTGGAGCATTACTTAGTCAAACGTCATTGAACACACCCATGACGGCAGAGGAAATTGCCGGTTTGGATACTCAAGATGTTAATAGTTTTGATCGGGGAGCTACCGACAACTATTCTATCGTTGCGGCTTCCTATAGTGATTTTTTTAGATCGAGTGTCACTTTATTTCCACTCTATTTTTTGACAAATTCTCATACAAAGGGGGACTTAGGACCGCTACTGGTTATGACAGGGGAAGTGTTTTTGTCTACTTATGGTCTAACTCTAATCGCGAAAAATACAGTGAGAAGACCCAGGCCGTTTTTGTACAATTCAGAAGCTCCAATGGACGATAAGTTGACTGATAATGGAACGCGTTCTTTTTTCTCAGGACACACGTCGCACACTGCGGCTTTTTCATTTTTTATGGCAAAAGTGATCAGTGACTATCATCCAAATGCAAGCAAAGCATCAAAGATCGTTTTGTGGTCGTCTGCTGCAGCTATACCAGCTCTAACAGGATATTTACGAATAGCGGCTGGTAAGCATTTTCCAACGGACGTAATGATCGGTTATGCTGTGGGGGCCACTATTGGTGTTTTGATTCCGCATTGGCACAGAAAAGAAAAAAAGGAGGGAAGAGCATCTGTTTTTCCTGTTTTTGGTTTGGAATATACCGGATTAGCTCTCGTCGTCCCTTTAGGCCGGAAATAAAAAACTCCTTGCTACAGTTGTAACAAGGAGTTTTTTATGAACTGATTTTTTATTCTATCAATCGTAATAATCAAGGCCTAAGTTTGTGATCAAATCTTCACCTTGCATATGTCTTAAAGTATTTTTCAACTTCATCAATTGTACAAAAATATCATGTTGTGGTCTCAACCCTTTCTTAGCTTGAGGAGATTTCAAATAGAATGAAAGCCATTCTTGAATGCCACCTTTCATCCCTGCTCTAGATGCTAGATCAAGGAATAAGGCTAAATCCAATGCGAGTGGGGCTGCTAAAATTGAATCCTTACAAAGGAAATCCACTTTGATTTGCATTTTGTAGCCTAACCAACCGAATATATCGATATTATCCCAACCTTCTTTGTCATCGCCGCGTGGAGGATAATAGTTAATTCTTACTTTGTGATATAAATCACCATATAAACTAGGGTGCAATTCTGGCTCAAGCACTTCTTCTAAAACACCAAGTTTTGATACTTCTTTCGTTTTGAAGTTGTCTGGATCATCCAATACTTCGCCATCTCTGTTGCCAAGGATGTTGGTAGAGAACCATCCATTGATTCCCAAGGATCTAGCTTTTAATCCAGGAGCCAAAATGGTCTTCATTAAAGTCTGACCTGTTTTAAAATCTTTACCGGCAATTGGCGCACCTGTTTCTTTTGCAAGATCAACCATTGCATCTACGTCACACGACAAATTGGGAGCACCATTTGCATACGGAATTCCCATTTTAACTGCAGCGTATGCATAGATCATGCTTGGCGCAATATCAGGATGATTGTTTCTCAAGCCTTCTTCTAATTTTTCTATAGTAGAATGAACTTCGCCCTCCTCGATATAAATTTCAGTGGATCCACACCAAATCATCACCACTCTTTCACAGCCATTTTGAGTTTTAAAATCCTCAATATCTTTCATGACTGCTTCTGCCAATTCCATTTTGGTTTTAGCTTCTTTGATGAAAGTACCCTCTAGTCTTTTTACGTAGTTTTTGTCGAAAACAGCCTTCATTGGTTTGATTTGCTCCAATTCTGGTTTGATTTCGTTAAGCATGTCTTTATCGATAACTTGAGCATGCATGGCTGCTTCATAAGCATTGTCTTCAAAAACATCCCATCCACCAAATACAACATCATCCAAGCCAGCTAGTGGAACGAAATCTTTAATGAGAGGATTTCTATTGTCCGTCCTTTTGCCTAAACGAATGGTTCCCATTTGGGTAAGTGATCCAATAGGTTCAGAAAGTCCTTTTCTAACACTGATAACACCGGCCATTAATGTTGTAGAAACTGCTCCCATTCCAGGCGTCAATATGGCGAGTTTTCCTGTAGGGGCTTGAATTTTAGTTGTGTCTGACATTTATACTATAATTTTATCTTATAATCATTCATTAATATAAAACCATTTAATGGTTTCTAAAACTTACATCTTTTAGGAGGGTAGCTGTTTCGATGCGCAAATCTCGATAATTTTCATCGATTTACACAGTCAAACCTAGCATTTCAATTCTATCAATATACTTTAATGACAACATTAATTTCTTACCCCCTAATTATTCATTAGAATTATTTTTAACTTAATAGTAATGTGTTTTCATTTCTACCAAGTACGAAAAAATCATGTGTTAAATCGTTACGAGAGAATGAAATTAATTTGTACATAATCTTCTGGATGATGAGAAAAATATTTCTCAAAGGGGCAAATTGATAATTGTCCGGAAATTATTTAATGATCAATGAACCATCGGCTTTCACTTCACTGAATTCTCCAAATCCAATGGCTTTTCGGGCTTCAACAAGTTTTTCAAGTGCAAAATCAATTTGCTGATGAGTATGTGTTGCCATCAGAGAAAATCTAATTAGTGAGCAATCACTTTTTACTGCTGGAGATATAACAGGATTCACAAATACTCCATTTTCAATCAAAAATTGAGTTACCTGAAATGTCTTTTCATTATCTCTGATGTAGATAGGTACAATCGGAGATTCACAATCTCCAATTTCGAAACCAAGTTGTTTTAAATTTTTGATTGTGTAGTTTGTATTATCCCAAAGCTTCTCGATGATTTCTGGTTCATTTTGCATTATGTCCAATGCTGCAAGTGCACTAGCAGCAGATGCAGGGGGAATGCTTGCACTAAACATTAATGCTCTAGAGTGGTGTTTCAAATATTCAACAGAAACATGATCCGTAGCAACAAAACCTCCTAATGAAGCCAGAGATTTACTGAATGTTCCTACAATAAAATCCACATCATCTTCAAGACCAAAATGTGACGCAGTACCGGATCCATTTTTACCGATGACGCCAACTGAATGTGCATCATCCACAATGATTGTAGCAAGGTATTTTTTTGCCAAAGCAACCATTTCCGGTAACTTGACAATATCACCTTCCATACTGAATATCCCATCGACAACAATGAGTTTTACAGAAGGATCAGGAAGATCTCGAAGCTGTCGCTCCAAAGATTCCATGTCATTATGCTTAAATTTTATCACTTTGGAGAAAGATAAGCGAGTAGCATCTATGATAGATGCATGATCAAGCTCGTCAATCAATATATAATCGTTTCTTCCTGAAAGACCAGCAATAGTTCCAAGATTGGATTGAAAGCCAGTACTAAAAACCAATGCAGCTTCCTTATTGAAGAATTTTGCTAAAGCATTTTCTAATTGAACGTGCAAATCCAGCGTTCCATTCAAAAATCTAGATCCAGCACAACCGGTACCGTATTTATCTATAGCATTTTTAGCAGCTTCTTTGACTTTTGGATGATTGGTAAGGCCTAAATAACTATTGGATCCAAACATTAAAACATCTTTGCCATTGATAAGCACTTCTGTGTCTTGATTGGAACTGATTTCCCTAAAATACGGGTATAATCCTTGTTTTCTTACCTCTTCTGCGTAGCTGTATTTCGCTAAGCGTTCCTTTAATAAGCTCATTAATTATCCGTTTTATTTAATTAAAGATCTTTTGGTGGATTTTTCAAATGCTCAAAATAATGCAATTCAAGTATACTGCAAAATATATTTTGGTTATTCTGTAATCAAGCCAAATTATCCTTTGTTTTTTTATTTTTCAAATTGCCTTTTTATACAATCTGTGTTTTTTATAAACTTGACCATTGATGTTTATCAACGCCTTGTTCATCATTTCGTTATTCTCCAATATCCAAGAAGCCTCTCCGAATAACATCTTTTTATTTTTTGCTTCTTCGAATGCTTTGGTATAGAAATATGCATCAATACCCAACTTCCTATAACCTTCGACAATTCCAAGAGTGATAACCCTCACTCTATCAATGTTTTTTTTATGATATAGCAGTTTAAAAATCCCAAATGGAAGCAAACGACCCTTTTTTAGATGCTTTAAAGGAACATTCATGTCCGGAAGGGATAAAGAAAATCCTATAGGAACCCCATCATGTTCAGCAATAAGAAGGAAATCAGGATCTAGTACTTGCTTCATATCTTTGGCAGCATGTCTAAACTCTTCATCTGTCATGGGCACAAATCCCCAATTTTTCTCCCAGGCCTGATTATAGATTTTGATAATAAGGTCGACCTCTTCCTTGAATTTTTTCATATTGGGTTTGCGAATGGTAATTCCTTTTCCATTCAATCTTTCCAATATTTTAGGTGCCATTTTCAATAACTTATCTGGCACATCTTTAGTCATGATTTTATAAGACAATAAATCCATGTCCTTTTCAAAACCATATTTCTCTAAAAAGTCAGCATAGTATGGCTTGTTGTAAGTCATCATCACTGTTGGAGGTGAATCAAAGCCTTCTATTAATGTTCCACAAGTTTCATTTGTCGAAAAATTGCTTGGTCCTAATAACTGAACAAGCCCTTTTGCTTTGACCCATTCAGTAGCTTTGTCTAGTAATGCTTTGGCTACTTCAAAATCATCAATAACATCAAAGAATCCAAAACTACCTGCTTGATCACCAGTGTACTCGATGAAATTGTTATTTTTTATGGCAGCAATTCTGCCTACAATTTTTTCGTCTTGATAGGCTAGAAAATAGTCTGCCTCTGAATGGAGAAAGAAGGGATGTTTCTTGCCAAGCAAATCTTCTTGTGCCAAGAATAGTTCAGGGACATAATTGTCATCATGTTTGTAGAGTTCATGAGGAAAATCTATGAATTTGGTTAAGTCCTTTTTGCTTTGGACTTGCTTTATTTCAATCATTTAGTATCTTAAAGGAAGGTGGAAGGATTAGGTAAAATTTCGAGCAAAGATAAGCCTATTACATATTTAATCATACTTTCATCCATAAAATGTGTCCCTCTCAAAATTCAATCTTGAATGTTGCTCGAACATTAATATTTGCAGAAACATCTGTTCGATCAACATCAGTCCATCGCTTAACTAAATCTATTCTGAAAATATTGAAAATATTACCCACACCGATACTTGATTCCAAATAGAAGTCTAATGGGTAAGTTGCTTGGGTTCCATCAGGATTACTCGGTAGATCAGGTAAGTCAGAATTTTGGTCAAAAGATGGGTCATTGAGTTCAGTCAAACGACCATATAAGGCTTTCATTGTGATGATTGATCGAAGTTTCATCTTTTTCAAAATAGGGACTTTATTCATAATAAAGCCATTGAAATGATGCGCCAACCGCAAACTTACATATTCGTCACTAACGAATTCAAGATAGTTCATCAAGTTATATGCACGAACTTGGTAACTATACGTCTGATTTGCATTTGGAATATTCAACAAAGGATAGGGGACTTTACCCCATAATTTACGGGCTTCCATTTCAGCATCAAGGTAGCCAATTGGTGAAAAGAAGGAACGTTTGTAAATTCCCAAACTGAGTCGGTTGTATCCGTAATCAGAACCTAGAAGATCATCAAAACCATGGTCATAAATGATAGTGAATACGGGATGCTTATTTGGAATAGGGATTCTGTATTTTTTGCCTTTGTAATATTGCTCGTTTGGAGCAAACCGGACGGTTAAACTCGTTTCAGAGGTTGTGATTGTCTGGAGTTCTCTTTCTTCTCTAGTAATAAAGCCATCGTCCGGATCTCTAATATTTTCACCTGGTAAAAAACTTAAAACACCAGCAGGTTCTGTTTCTACATATTTTGCACTGGCATTAAATGAAAGTCCATGATTTAAATCTTTGAGTAATTCAAATTCTGCCTTGTTTTTATAAAAACGTTTGTCATTGACCCCTCTTCGAAAGGACAAAAAGAAATTGTCTTCCATCCAAAATTGCAACTGCTGACCAGGGTTTCGAATTTCTTGTTGATAGGAACCCCTTATTGCTGTGAGCGGTTTGGTATTGAAGAAATGAGTTAGTGTTCCGGAATACTTAAATTCTTCATCATTAAAACCATAGGCACCATACGCATCTATCAAAAATTTCTCACTAAACTCATCTGTCGTTCTTCCCCCAAATCTTGTTCTAAAACCTTCAATGTCATTCCAACTAACGAAAGTATTAATCGGCCCTATCTCCACCGGACCCAAATCAATATATCCTACAAAAATTAGCATGATTAGGTCCATCATGCGTTTGAAAGCAGGGATTTCTTTGACTTGCTCAATCATGGTGAACACTCCTTGCTCCGAACGGGATAAATCCATGTGCCTAGCCTGCTCCCAAAATTCATCAGGCTGATTTTCTAAATTAGGATCTATCACAAGATTAGTCAGTCCAGAATACATCTCATTTTGCTGTGGTTTGTTATAAACCATGTCGCGATAGGACACCGTACGTTTTCCAAACACGCCCATCCCATTCTTATTGACCAATTCAAAATCAATACTGATTTTGTCAGTGATTAGATCATAGGTGCCAAATTCATTTTTTTCAAATTCCTGATCTACATAGAGGTCTTCTACAAAATTGAGATTTATTTTTTGAGAGAGTCGCATGGAAACTTTTTTAACAGCAAAACTGGAATCTGTTGTTATAAGCATATTGCCCACAAATGCAAGGTTGTTCTCATTGCGTGGCTGGAATGCAACTTTGAAATATTTGACACTGTCTATCTCTAAAGTATCAGCCACATAATATTTGTAGGTCATGGGACCAATTGAAGATATTGGACTTGTGAATTTTTGAGTTAGAATATTGATACTGTTGTCATAGATATCTATATCTTGATACATTTTGTCAATCATGGAAGAAATTCCTTCATTGTCAAAGTATTCTTCAAATCCAGTCATTTTCTGACCTTTTCTGTATTCAATGGTTTTTTGCGGACTTTTTCTATAGTACACTTTGGAACTGGTTTCTCTTAAAAAAATAGGCAGATAGGTTTGCCCGTTCACTTCAGAAGTGTCTACGTAATCAAAAATCAATTGAAAATTTTTCATTGATTTTTTGTCCTTGAATTTTTGTGTGATGTTGTTTAGGTCAAACTCAACTTTATCATACTTGTCATATTCAAAATAGTCTAAAGATTGAGGGCGGTTACTTTCTTTGTGATCTATAATTTTTTTTATGATAGAAACCGCAGGGTTGTTTTTGTTTCTATATCGCAATTTTTTGCTAGAAACTACAATAGCGTCCAACTGAATACTTGATTCTAGTAATGCAACCGAGACAGTCTGAGTTTGACCTATTTTAATTGGATGAAATTTGGATTCATATCCAATAAAAGAAACCTTGAGTCGAGAAGTGGCTTCTGTAGTTTCAATGTAAAATTTTCCATCCACATCTGAGACCGTCCCGATAGCTGTACCTTCAAATGAAATATTGACATATGGAAGTGGCTCACCGCTAATTTCATCGACAATAGAGCCAAAGATTCTCGTAAGATCTTGCGCCATGCCTGCCATAGTCAGAGAGCACAGGAGGATGGTTAGAAATACCTGAGAAAACTTTCTTGAAATAAGATCAATTAGCATTCTAAATTAAAAAAATGATTCAGGCCTTTTGCTTAATAACTTAAGCCGACCTTTCAATTATTAGGTTAAGTGAATATTGTTTACTGTAAATGAGTAAAACTCAAATACTCTAAACATACTTTTCAGTTATTCGGTTACTGTTTTACTATAGAATCTTTAAAATAATCTACAAGCGTTTGCTAATCAGCTGGTTGAATTGTAATAAAGATTCGGCATTGGTACTGCCACAGTAAAATTATCGAATAAATTGAAACAAAAAATGATTGTAACACTTATCTGAAAAACTTAGAGACCTTGTTTTTGATATTTCAAGAAGGTTAGAGAGATGAAGATCAACAGTTGAGATTTTTGATGGTTAAGAATCATTTACTACTTTGTATCAAATCCACGTAAGATACGCTACTATATGAACCCCAAATCAATATATTTCACGCTGTTAGTTTTATTCTGTTTCTTCCATTCAAGATCTCAAACCCCAGAGATATATAGTCAAATGTATGAGATAATTAATGACGTTTCAGCAGATAGACTTGAGGGAGATGTGCGAAAGTTGGTTGAATTTGGTACAAGACATACGTTATCAGACACAAGATCCAAAAAAAAAGGAATTGGTTCAGCTAGACGTTGGATTAAGGCTGAATTCGAGGAAATATCAAAGGCGTGCAATGGTTGCCTGGAGGTTATATATGTAGCAGATACGATCAAAAAAGGAACCAATGATCGAATAATTCGGGATGTATATTTAGTCAGTGTGATAGCGATTCAGCGAGGCTATAAATATCCAAATCGTTATGTGATGATGTCTGGAGATATTGATTCTCGCGTGACGGATCCTAATAACTTTGAGGATACTTCTCCAGGCGCCAATGACAATGCAACAGGTATGGCAGGGGCAATGGAAGCTGCTAGAGTTTTAACTAAATATAAATTTCCTGGTACCATTGTCTATGCTGGTTTGGCTGGTGAAGAACAGGGACTTTTTGGTGGGAAAATTTTGGCTGCTAAGGCAAAGGAAGAAGAATGGGAAATTATTGGTGTTTTAAACAACGATATGATTGGCAATATTGAAGGAGTGGATGGCGTGATAGATAATCGGACCTTCAGAATCTTCTCAGAACCTACACCTGTGACTGAAACAGAACAAGAAAGGAAAAGAAGAAGGTACTATGGGGGTGAAATAGATGGTGTTTCTCGTCAACTGGCAAGGTATGTTCACAATACTACTCAAACCTATATGCCTGAAATGAACCCTATGATGATTTATCGATTAGATCGATTTGGTCGAGGCGGTCATCACAAACCTTTTAATGATGCAGGTTTTCCTGGCGTACGAATTATGGAAGCGCATGAAAACTATAACCGCCAACATCAGGATATAAGAAAAGAAAATGGAATAGAATACGGAGATGTGATCGAAGGAGTAAACTTTGAATACTGCAGGAAAATGACATCAGTCAATGCAATTAATCTAGCGTCTCTGGCCTTGGCTCCTGATGCTCCTAAAAATGTGAAAATTGGTGGTGTAGTAAAACCTTCAACTACTTTGGCTTGGGACAAATCTAATGATGAAAATATTTTAGGGTATAAGGTTTACTGGCGTTTGACAACCAGCCCAACTTGGAAAATGCATCGATTTGTTGGTAATGTCTATGAATTCACTTTGGAAGGTATAGTGATTGACAATTATCTATTTGGAGTAGCAGCCGTTGGTAAGGACGGATTAGAGTCGATTGTAAGTTTTCCTAGTGAAGTGATGAGGTGACAAAACTTAATGATCCAACTCCATCACTATTTCATTTAAAATTTCCGTGAATATTTCTGGTTGTTCTAGGGTAGGATAATGTCCGCAATTATCTATTTCATATATTTTACTTATGTTACTAATGGATTTCAAATATGCTAGATTGACGCTTGGATCTTGCATTCCATGAATTAAAAAAACTGGAATTTTTAAGCGCTCTATGATCATCTTTTCATCATCAATTTCTCCGTCGTACAATGCTGACAATGCAAATACATCACGAAATTTTGGATCTGTATTTTTAAAATCTTCAATCAAAAGAGGGATACATTCATTGTTTTGAACTGTAAATGGAATTACGTTTCCTATTTCTTCTTCGGTGAAATCAGCTTTTAAATAAGCATTGAGCATATCATTGGGTAGAAATGCTTCCTCTGTATTGAGCGGTTTTTTTAATGGAGGAGCACCAAATACTATTAATGCTCTACAATGCTCTAATTCCTCAGAGATTTCCATCACTATATGTCCACCCAATGAATTTCCACATAGAATAAATGGCTCATCTATCTGCTTAGCTACTGATTTGACATGCTCTTTGAGTGCACTGAATCTATATTCTTTTTCAGGTTGATTGGAGTACATTTGACTTCCATGTCCAGGAAGATCTTTAGCAATGATTTGAAATTCATCAGAACTGATTTTATCAACTGCTTTAGCAGATGACGAATTGCCATGGATAAAAAGGATTTTCATAGCTGGGTTGTTAATTTTCATAAAAGTAGGATTTTTTTCCTAAAGACCTGAGATAATAAGGCGTAAGGCTGCAGTTAATATGAATTTATTAATATATTGACGCAGTATAACCCAAAATTATTATGACAAATCATCAATTGCATGGTTTCTCAAGTGATAATAGGCAGCAACTAATTCGCTTAGAAAAAATGTACAAGAACGATCCTGAGACTTTCAAGGATATTCTAGACTTTATACCTATGCTAGTTGTTATCAATGAAGTAGACACATGGGATTATCGTTTTTCTAATAATCATATAAAAAACTTACTAAATATTGACAGTGTTGAGCTGGTGGAAAATGGAATGGAAAGAGTAGGGAAATATGTGCACCCTGAAAATTTGGCTTATCAAAGGAAAATGATGGGCCGTTTTATCAAATACGATCCTCACAACACACTTTCTTATTTTCAATTCATTCGTAAAGAAGGGAGTAATGAACATTTTTGGGTTCATACCCACAAAAAGTTTTTGACAGAATCAACCTATCTCAGCACGTATTATGACTTGTCACAGATAGAGAAAGTGTACAGTATCATGTCACGTCACCTTGGAGAATTATACTTGTCTACAGAGACATTTATGATGTTTGAAAGCCTGACTCAAAGAGAAAGAGAAGTCCTTCGTCTCATCGTCAAAGGCTACAGTAATAATGATATTGGCAGTCATCTTTTCTTATCTACAAATACAGTTCGAACGCACAGGAATAGAATCTGGAAAAAGCTTGAAATAAAGCAATTTAACGATTGTTTGAAGTATGAGTTGATGTTTTAATCTTTCACCTATCCGATAAAATGCAGCTCATTGATTGAATTCGGTGTGATCAATTGTTAATCTACGACCAAATATTCGAGTCAATCCTAGAGTGCCCTTCAAAGGATCAGTTCTGATCACAATTGAGAGCGTAATCTACTTTCATTTAACCCTGTTAGCACTATTGAATATACGCTAATGAGCGTATTGATATTTGAATATAAATTATCGTGGTTTGTTGAGTTCAATATTAAAACCGATGAAAAATATACCCACAAATGGGTATTGTATGGAAAATTTGATTTTTAAATCTTTGTGATAGATGAATATAGCAATAGGTCTCATATTAATCCTTTCATTGGCAACAGCACTCTATGCGCAGTTCAAATCCTCATCTATCAGGAAAAGAGAAGAGGAAACAGAGCTTTTTAAGCTTAAGAAAGACAGCAATAAATTTTATTCTTATATAGCACAGATTGCGTATGTAGATCAATTGATAGAAGAATTTCCAGAATACAAACAAGAATATATAAACGAGAAAATAATGCCTGTTTTAACGGTTTTAAAACAATTCAAAGATTTCACGGAATTGCCAAAGGATACTCAACCGTTACTTAAAAAGTACTGGGAAATATAGTGATTTTGAGAGGGTCTGAGGTCACCCTAGTAATCAGAATAAAAGGATTAACTAACTTTACTTTAACCTAAAAGGGGGCCTATTGGCTCCTTTTTTAATTTCAGCTGAGGATATATGCTGCGATGTTTCCATTGACCGTTGAACTCCGTTATTTTTTAGTTTAAGAGTTGGACAGATTGAACTCCTTGCCGATCATTGCGCCAAAACATATGGATGGAAGTAAAGACCAAAAATCGTATTGCTCTGAGTACTGTTTTCTTTTTATCAGGCTTAGTTTTTTCGACGCTAGCATCAAGAGTTCCTTCCATCAAGGAATTATTCAATCTAAATGAAGCAGAGTTAGGTACACTATTGCTGGTAATGCCCATAAGTTCTATTTTGGGGCTTCCGGTTTCGGGATGGTTGGTAGAAAAGTATGAGACTAGAAAACCGGTGCTTTGGGGATCTGTTTTATTGTCTTTTTTTGTATTTTCATTGGGCTTTTTACATTCACTTTGGCTATTCGGATTGGGGCTTTTTTTATTTGCATTTTTCAATCGCATTGCCAACATCTCCATGAATACCCAAGCGATAAATCTGCAAGATCATTATGACAAAAAGATCAATGGTTCATTTCACGGACTTTGGAGTGTTGGTGGGATTACAGGTGTTGGATTTAGTACACTAATGGTTTATCTAGGTATTAGTATGTCCACCCATTTTATCTTTGTTGGTGGAATAGCCGTCATATCATTTGGTCTTACTCATTCCTGGTTAATGGTGGGAGATAAAGCTACCTCTGAGAATAAATTGAAATTTGGCAAGCCGGACCCATTAATACTTACATTAGGCGCTTTGGTGTTCTTGGCAGCCATTACTGAAGGAGGAATGTTTGATTGGAGCGGCGTTTATTTTAGAGAAGTCGTTTTGGTTGATATTTTCACTTATGGCTATTTGACGTTTATGGTAGCGATGGCAATATCAAGGTTTGTCTCAGATAAAATGATTGACAAGTTTGGATTGAAGGCTATGTATGTCATTAGTTCCTTGGTTACCGTTTCCGGGTTTTCTATCTCAATAATATTCCCAACTTTTTGGCCAGCAATGTTCGGCTTTACTTTAGTAGGTTTTGGAACTGCAGCCATCATTCCAATGACTTTTAGCTTGGCGAGCACTTCAAAAAAGTACTCTGTTGGCATGGCCATTTCGTTGATTGGAACTTATGGTATGGTTGGGATGCTAGCAGGCCCTCCTATAATTGGATACATTGCTCATTTATTGAGTCTAGAGGTGTCTTTCGTATTCTTGTCGCTGGCAGCTTTGTTGATCATCCCTGTTTCTAGGATTTTTTTCAAAATAAGATAAAAAAAAGAGCAAGGTCCATAGGTTGGCTTGCTCTGATTTTGGAATTCTACTTATTATTTTTTTATGCCATAGCAGTTTCTGATTTCAAAATACAGGCCTCTAAGGATTTTTCATCAGAATAAATGGTTGCTGCACGATCCCTCAAATTATAATTTGAACTCAAAACTTGTCCATAAGCACCAGCAGACTTTATTTTTAAATAATCTCCTCTTTTAGTAATAGGCATTTCTGCATTCCCAAAGACATCAGAACTTTCGCAAATTGGTCCTACTACTGAATAAGTATCTGAGCCTAAAGCGCTATCACCAGACAAGTTTTCAATCTCATGGTATGAGTCGTACAAGGCAGGTCGAATCAAATCTGTCATTCCTGCATCGACAATGGCAAATTGCTTGGTAGCACCTTTTTTGAGATACAGGACTTTTGTGACCAATGAACCACATTGCCCTACTACTGATCTTCCCAATTCGAAATGAACAGTTTGCCCTTCTCTGACATTCAAATTTTCTTTAAAAATGCTAAAATAAGATTCAAAGTCAGGAATAGGGTTTGCTTCTGGGTTCAAATAATCTATACCTAAACCACCCCCTACATTGATATGTTCAAGTGTGACGCCATCGGCTTCCATTTCGTCTAAAAGATTATTCACCTGTGCACAAAGCTTTTCAAAAGGCTCCATAGACAAAATCTGTGAGCCAATGTGGAAATGAATACCTTTTAATTCTAGGTTATTCATTCTTCTAATCTCAGCTGAAGCCCGGCCTACTTCACTGATAGGTATACCAAACTTATTTTCGCTTAACCCTGTTGTGATTTTGTGGTGTGTTTTAGCATCCACATTTGGATTGATTCGAAATGATATGTGAGCTGTTTTGTTATTGCTTTCAGCAATTTCATTAATTACTTCTAGCTCTTCGATTGACTCACAATTTATGCTATGAATACCAGCTGAAATTGCCAATTGAAGTTCTTCATCAGTTTTGCCAATACCGGCTAGCACGATTTCCGAGGCGTCAAAACCTGTTTCAATGGCTTTTTTGATTTCATTGCCACTTACGCAATCCGCTCCCAATCCATATCTTTGGATAGTCTCAAGCACTCGCTGTTCCGCATTTGCTTTTATCGCATAATGAACCTTGAAATTCGGGCTTGGAACCGCATTTTGAAGGGCTTGAAGTGTGCTTTCCAGCAACTCCATGTCATAATGGTAAAAGGGCGTATTAACTGTCATTTCTTGATATTTCTTTGGGTTTAATGATCAAAAGTATTTTTTAATGTGTCCGACGTGAAATAAATGTGAATAATTTTCATATAATTTGCAGCCTGTTAATAATTTAACATTAATGAAAAAAATATCAGATATTGTGGATGAAGGGATTCGGAAGATGCCCTTCGTGGAAGAAGCTATGAATGCTGGGTTGATTAATTATTCTTCGCTGGCCAGAATGCTGAAACCTTTTGTTTCCAAAGAATTGATGAAAGATGCTACAGAAGCCTCAATTCTCATGGCTCTGAAACGTCGTTCTATTATGGGAAATAATAGTTTGAATATGAACCCAAAGAACTTTCGTCAGCACATTGGAGATATATTCGTTCGATCTGGTCTCTCTACTTTTACCTTTGCTAATTCGAATACACTGACAGAGAATCAGACGAGACTGCTACATGAAATCCAATCTTTACCAGACACCTATTGCTCCTTTACTCAGGGAATGTACGAAAGGACATTGATATGTAGTGACAATATCATAGAGCGTGTAAATAGGATTTTCAATGAGGAGCAATTATTAAATAATGATGCTCAGTTGAGTTCTGCTACTGTGAAACTGAAGGCCTCCAATGTTAGAGCTTATGGTTTGTACTATTATATATTTAAAATGATTGCATGGTATGGGATCAACATCGTTGAGGTCATCTCTACATCCAATGAATTCTCAGTAGTGGTTTCTCAAAAAGATATAAACGATGCATTTTCCGTTTTGATGAAGATCAAAACAGACGATAGCGAAATTTAAATATTTTAGTAGTAGGGGATAGAGGGGGTTGATTGTCGTATAATCAAACAAAACAAACCGACTTAACCATGAAAAGGTCAATCATTTTGATTGTAGGAATGTTGTTGTTTTTTTTGACAGCAAGATGCCAGATTGATTCATCTAGACAGGTGTATAAACGAAGTTTCTGGGCAGAAGGTGGGGCAGGCACCGCACATCAAAACTTGGCAATAACCGGTTGTGCGAGTTTTGAAGTAATCAGAAGTTTATTAGTTTCTTATGAGTTTGATGGTTCTTTTGACGCCGGGTATGCAATCGGCGAGCCTACTACAACGGATACTGAATCTCGCGGATTTTCTTTAGGCTATCTAGCAAAACATAAGCAAATGTTGTTTTATTTCACTGCCGGAGCAACTAAGATCAAGGGTGTCTTTAGAGACGAAAGTACTGAAAGGGATTTTGATGTTTGGAGTATGAAACTACGAGTTGGCTTTTTGTATACTTGGGAGTACGTTGCGATCGGCGTTACGCCTTATATCAATATCAACTCTGAAATTCAATATGCTGGTATAACAGCAAATCTCGCATTTGGCAGATTTATTAAATTCAAAAACTGATTTGTTGCCAACGAATTAGTTTTTAACAATTGTTCTAGATTCTATTCTTCGAGATAATATCTTTGAAGTCTGATTCAATGATCATGACACCTAAGTTTCTTTTTTTTCTAAGTTTCATTTCGATATGCTACAATATTGACGTATGGGCTCAATTTGATCCAGGGTATAAAGCCACCGAGGAAAACGTAGTTGAAGTAAGGAAGGAAAAAAAGTCTTTGTGGGTGGATGCAGGTATGGGATTAGTGGGAGAAGAAATCGGTTATCAAGCCAGTTTTAATGTCCAAATGGGAGAACGTTTACTTGTTTCTACAGGATTTGATAGAGCTGATTATTTTTTTGGAAAGCCAGAATTTTGGACAATAACAAATTCTATCTCTCTTGATCTAGGTTATGTAATCAAGCTAAATTCGCTAATTGGTTATTTCACAATAGGGCCTTCCTATAATTGGGGAATAATTGGAAATTACGAAAGTACAGGTGAAGATGTTGATTTCAATAAAACTAGCTTGAAGTTTAAAGCAGGACTGATAGTAAGAAAGTATTACTTGGGTATCAGTCCATTTTTTCATTTCAATTATGAATCTTCTCAAGCTGGCATTACCTTGAATTTTGTATTAGGAAAGAATATAAAATAGCATTTAATCGAGTTGATTTCGAGCCATATATTCTGCCGGATTTACGACATTCCCATTTTTTATAACCTCATAATGTAAGTGTGGTGCCGTGGAATATCCACTATTACCAGAAAGTCCTATCGTTTCTCCAAGCAACACTTTTTGACCTTCAATCACATTAATTTCACTTAAATGTGCATACCTAGTGACGAAAGAATTGTCATGCTCAATTTCAATTTTTTTGCCATATCCTCCTTCATTTTCTTCGACACTGATAACAATTCCTCCAGCAGTAGATTTAATTGGCGTGCCCATTTCACACCTAAAATCAATTCCTCTGTGGTGTTGTCTTTTCCCCGTTTTTGGACTCTTGCGAAAACCAAATGATGAGGTTACTTCAGCACCATCAAATAACGGGTTAATTCTTGGTGGTTCTTGTGCCCCGACAACTAATACCATCATAAGTATGGATGCCGCTATTGTCGCACCAGCGAGTTGACTGGCGACTAATTTTCTTTTTTTCTTGATAACTGGGGACTGTGGTTTCAAATCTATAAAACCTTGTTCGCTAAAATCGAACAATGATTTAGCATATGCTTGAGCAAAATCCAGATCTTTATTCATATGTCCTTCGACTAAACAACATACATGATCTAGTAACTCCGGCTTATATCCTGAACTAATCTTGCGAGATTTCAGATCATTTTTTATATATAGTATTTGATTGCTATTAAGTGCCGTCATGATTTTACTTTTTAGTTAGTTGAGGGTTAAGTAGAAGTAAGATTGTCTGTACAAATTCTACGAATTCGGTAGACTTACTTTGTGCTTCAGCATTTCCAACATTGGTTACTGCATAATATTTCCTTTTTCTACCATTTACTATTTCCGTTTCCGTGGTGACCAAATTTTCAGCCTCCATTTTATGAAGCATAGGATAGAGGGCTCCTTCCGTCAACGAAATCTTTTCTTGGGACAATTCCTTGACTTTTTGGGTCAATTCATATCCGTACATTCTCCCATGCTCTGAGAGCATTTTCAGAAGAATCGTTTTTAATGTGCCTTTGAGCAGCTCTTTTGAATACATAGGCAAGTATACATAAGAATATTATGTATTGCAACATACATAGGAATATTATGCATTTAGCTGGTAAAATATTAGGAGAATTTTCCATGATAACCGTTAGCAACTATCATGACATCAATCATCCGTTTTTATTTGTAATTATTCTAAATAGCACAAATCGCTACTTAATTTCTATTGATAAAATGTTGATTTACAGTGATATGAATTAATATTATCACTAGGAGTGCAAAAACAGTACGTATAAGGCATTATTATGTTTTTGAAATCAAAAACCGCCATGTTACATTTGCAACCACTTTTACAAAAAGGAAAGCTAAAACTGATGTTGAAGAATTATAGTTTCTATCCCAAAAAGGAAAATTACGTCCGAAAATCCCTCCTGACTCTCTCCTTTATTTTTTCAGTTTTCTTCGCCCAATATGGGGCTTTAGCACAGGATGCAGATGGCATACCTGTGGATGAAGCGGTCATAGCTAGCGGTGAAAAACTATTTAAAGCGAATTGTACGGTTTGTCACTCCATAAATGACAAAGTTGTTGGACCAGCTTTGCGTGATGTACATAAGAGAAGAGATGTTGCTTGGATTACTGCATTTGTGCAAAACTCTGCGAAAGTCATTAAATCTGGTGATGCTTATGCTGTGAAGTTGTACAATGAATACAACAAGACAGAAATGACTTCTTTTGATTTTTCGGATGAAGAAATACTCTCTATAGTATCTTATTTAAAAGCAGAATCTTCTAAAGAAGTTGTGGTAGCAACAGAAGCAGTTACAACTGCTGCTGGAGGAGCAGCTGGTGGCAATGCAGGACCTTCACAATTTATGAACATTGTGATGATCATATTGTTTGTTGTGCTTGTATTGATATTGATTGTTCTGGCAATGATCATTTCATTGTTGAAAAAATATTTGGCACAGAAAAGTGATCTAGATGAAAATGATCGTGAAGTTGTTGATCAAAGTTTTGACATCAAGGCATTAGTTAGAAGCAATGCATTTTTAGGATTAGTTGCCTTCATATTTACAGCCATCGTTTTGAAATCAGTACTTGATGGTATTTTCACGATCGGTGTGCAACAAGGATATCAGCCAACTCAACCCATTGCGTTCTCTCATGAAATTCATGCCGGACAAATGGAGATTGATTGTAATTACTGTCATACAGGAGTGAGAAAAAGTAAAAATGCAAATATTCCTTCGCCGAATATTTGTATGAATTGTCACTCTTCTATCAAGACAGAGTCTCCAGAAATTCAAAAAATATACGCAGCGATTGAGAATAATGAACCAATCCAATGGGTAAGAATTCACAACCTGCCAGACTTGTCTTATTTCAATCACTCTCAGCACGTAGGTGTTGCAGAGATTGAATGTCAAACTTGTCATGGTCCTATCGAAGAGATGGATGTGGTATATCAATATGCTCCATTGACAATGGGATGGTGTATCAATTGCCATAGAGATACAGATGTAAATACTAAGGGTAATGAATACTATGACAACTTAGTGGAGTTGCATGAGTCAAAAAGTAAAGAACCAATGAAGGTAGAAGACATAGGCGGTTTGGAATGCGCTAAGTGTCACTATTAATTATTGAAACAATATTTGGGAAGCAATCATAAAATGGAAAATACCAAAAAGAGATATTGGAAGGGACTGGAAGAACTAACCAAGAATCCTGAATTTGAGAAAAATGCTGGCAAGGAGTTCGCAGAATATTTGCCAATCAGTGGCGATAACGAAGGAACTGGAGCAAGCAGAAGAGATTTTCTGAAATTAATGGGTTTTGGAGTAGCTGCTGCTTCATTGGCAGCTTGTGAAACACCAGTCAGAAAGGCAATTCCTTACCTTAATAAGCCTGTTGACTTAGATCCGGGAGTTCCAAACTACTACGCATCGACTTATATCAATGGAAATGATTACTGTAGTGTAGTTGTCAAAACAAGAGAAGGTCGTCCAATTAAAATTGACGGCAACAAACTTTCTGCAGTAAGTGGAGGGGGAACTTCAGCACAGTCTCAAGCTTCTGTTTTGTCCCTTTATGACAAACAAAGATTGTCAGGTCCTCAGTTAAATGGTAAAGATGTCAGCTGGGACGAATTGGATAAAGATGTAGCTTCTAAATTAGCTACAGCTGGAAAAGTAACTTTGGTAAGTTCTTCAGTATTTAGTCCATCTACTTTGTCGGCAATTGCTTCATTGAAAGAAAAATATACTAGCGTTGAGCACATACAATACGATCAAGTATCGTTTGACGGTATGCTTACTGCTAACGAAAAGAGTTTTGGACGTAAAGTCGTCCCATCTTATGATTTTAGCAAAGCTGATACGATTGTCACTTTCGGTGCTGACTTTTTAGGAGGTTGGTTGAATGGAACGCTTCATAGCAAGCAATTTGCTCAGACAAGAAAATTAGGTCCTAAGAAAAAGACCATGTCTCGTTTGTATGCATTCGAATCTAACTTGTCTTTGACAGGTTCAAATGCTGATTATAGAACAGCTATCAAGCCATCTGAACAAGGTGCTTTTATTGCGAACCTATATAATGCCATTGCTTCAAAAGCTGGAGCGGCTCAGGTATCTGCACCAAAAGTTGCAAACAACGCAGTATTAACTAAAGCATCTAAAGATCTTTGGGCATCAAAAGGCAAATCATTAGTTGTTTCCGGGTCGAACGACGAAAATATTCAAATATTGGTCAATGGTATTAACGACCTTCTGGGTTGCTATGGTTCAACGATCAATATAAGAGCGGCAGTTAACACAAGAAAAGGTGATGACAAAGCCATGATCAACTTCATCAAAGGTCTAAACGCTGGCCAAATTGATGGAGTTTTGTTTTTTAACTGTAACCCTGTTTACGATCATGCCATGGGAGCACAGATCGCTGCAGGTTTGAAAAAAGCTAAATTCTCTGTTTCTACTTCTGATAGAAATGATGAAACTACTGCTGAGGTTACCGCATTAGCACCTGATCACCACTTCTTAGAAGCTTGGGGAGATTTTGAACCAGTAACAGGTAACTATAGTTTCTCACAGCCAACTATTTCTCCATTATTCAATACACGCCAAGCACAAGATTCATTCTTAATTTGGGCTGGTAGTACTACCAATTACTTTGATTCGTTAAAATCTAAATGGACTGAAGGATTAGGTGGAGAATCTCAAATGGTTTGGGATAAATTGCTTCAAGACGGGGCAGTTGAAAAGCCAGTTCCAATGACGCTTGAAATGTTAGCCTTTAACGGAGACGTTAGTGCTGCAGCTTCAAAACTATCATCAACGGGTTCTGGTATTGAGCTGACAGTTTACGAAAATTATTCAGTGGGTAATGGTACTCAAGCCAATAACCCATGGTTGCAAGAAATGCCAGATCCGATTACTAAAGCGGTTTGGGACAACTATGTGACTGTATCTCCCAAAATGGCGGAAGAGCTAGGTTTGGTAATAGGTGACATGACGACTCAATTGGTTACATTGACAGTGGGTAATACCTCTATGAAATTGCCTGCTATGGTCCAGCCAGGTCAAGCGGCAGGGACAGTCGGTGTGGCATTAGGATACGGTAGAACAAATGCTGGTAAAGTAGCTGATGGTATTGGAGAGAATGCCTATACTTTATTAGACTACTCAAAAGGATTCCAAAACACAACTATCTCCTCTGGAGTAAAAGTTGAGTTAAGTGGTGAAAAATATCAAGTGGCTCAAACACAAACACATGAAACTTATATGGGTCGTGAAAATGTGGTTCAAGAGTCGATTTTATCAAAGTACAAAAAAGACGCTAGTGCTGGTCGTTACCAGCCAATGATTTCGACTTACAGCGGTAAAAAGAAACCAGGTGCCATCTCATTGTGGAAAGGACATGAATATCCAAACCACCACTGGGGAATGACCATTGACTTAAACTCATGTACTGGTTGTGGAGCTTGTACAGTTTCATGTCAAGCGGAAAATAATGTACCTGTAGTAGGTAAGGCTGAGGTTCTTAACAGACGTGAAATGTCATGGTTGAGAATTGATCGTTACTACAGTAGTGATGCTACAGATGATTTATTAGCAATGGAAGTTGCTGCTGAGAATCCTGAAGTGACTTTCCAACCGATGATGTGCCAGCAATGTAACAATGCTCCTTGTGAGACTGTTTGTCCAGTTGCTGCTACTAACCATTCTACGGAAGGTCTCAATCAAATGGCTTATAACAGATGTATTGGTACTAGATATTGTGCTAATAACTGTCCTTATAAAGTAAGAAGATTTAACTGGTTCAAATATCATGACAATGATCAATTCGCTGAAAACACTTCAATGAACAATGATCTTGGTAAAATGGTCTTGAATCCTGACGTGACGGTTCGAGCTAGAGGAGTCATGGAAAAATGTTCATTCTGTGTTCAGAAGATTCAATACGGAAAACTAGAAGCTAAGAAAGAAGGTAGAAGACCTGTAGATGGTGAAATTACATCTGCTTGTGCTTCAGCTTGTCCATCAGAAGCAATTGTTTTTGGTGACTTGAAAGATCCAAAATCTAATATCACTGGATTATTGAATTTGGAATATGGTGAAGATGGACCAGAAGTAAAAGAAGAAAGAGCTTACCACGTATTGGAAGAACTTTCAGTGAAGCCAAATGTTTGGTATTTCACTAAGATTAGAAATAAAGAGGAAAACGAAGCTTAAGCTTAAATATAAAATTGAATTAATATGCATGCAGAAGCAGTAGTTCGTAAGCCACTCGTTACCGGGGGTAAAACAGTACACGACGTAACTGACGACATTTGCAAAAGAGTCGAAGAAAAGCCAGCTAAATCTTGGATGGCAGTAATGGCTATTTCCCTTGCCCTTTTGGCTTGGGGGGCTTATGCTGTTTGGACTTTGGTTTGGGAAGGAATAGGTAGCTGGGGTCTGAACAAGACTGTAGGTTGGGCATGGGATATCACCAACTTTGTATGGTGGGTTGGTATCGGTCATGCTGGTACATTGATTTCTGCTATTCTGTTACTATTTAGACAGAGATGGAGAATGTCAATTAACCGATCTGCAGAGGCTATGACCATCTTTGCGGTAATTTGTGCCTTACAGTTTCCTTTGCTTCATATGGGTCGACCATGGATTGGAGCAGTTTGGGCACTTCCATTACCGAATACATATGGTTCGCTTTGGGTAAATTTCAACTCTCCTCTTTTATGGGATGTATTTGCAATTTCAACTTATTTCTCAGTATCACTTGTTTTTTGGTACATTGGGTTGATTCCTGATTTTGCCACCATTAGAGATAGGGCAACTGGAATGGCTAAGACGGTTTATGGAACATTGGCTTTTGGATGGACTGGTGGAGCAAAAGATTGGTCTCGATACGAGACGGTCGCTTTGGTTTTAGCAGGTCTAGCAACACCATTGGTGCTTTCAGTACACACAATTGTATCCTTTGATTTTGCCACTTCAGTTATTCCAGGATGGCATACGACCATATTCCCTCCTTATTTTGTGGCAGGGGCTATTTTCTCAGGGTTCGCAATGGTTTTAACATTGCTTATCGTTACAAGAAAAGTTTATAAACTAGAAGATTATATCACAATAGAACACATCTCCTTAATGAACATAATCATTATGGTGACAGGTTCGATTGTTGGAGTCGCATATATCACTGAGCTATTCATCGCATGGTATTCAGGCGTGGAAGGAGAGCAATATGCTTTTTATAATAGAGCACTGGGGCCTTATTGGTGGGCATATGCTTCTATGATGACTTGTAATGTGGTTTCCCCACAATTATTTTGGTTCAAAAGAATCAGAACAAATATCGCGGCAACATTTATCATTTCAATAATTGTGAATATTGGAATGTGGTTCGAGCGATTCGTAATTATTGTAACATCGCTACACAGGGACTTTTTACCTTCGAGTTGGGCAATGTTCTATCCGACATGGGTAGATGTAGGAACTTATATTTGGTCCTTTGGATTGTTCTTCACAGCGTTCTTCTTGTTCGCTAAATTCTTCCCAGTTATTAACATGGCGGAAGTAAAAAGTATTGTTAAAGCAACTGGCGAAAAAACTAGTAAATAAAATGAGTGGCAATAAGAATTTTGTTTTAGGAGTATATAGCGACGAGGACGTCTTACTTGGTGCTATCAAGAATGTTCGCGAAGGTGGAGTGAAAATTCACGAAGTATTTTCTCCATTTCCAGTGCACGGAATTGATGATGTTTTAGGATATAAAAGGTCGAACCTGTCGATAGCAGCGTTTATTTTTGGATTGACTGGGACCATCTTGGCCTTGACGATGCAAATAGGAATGATGGCTGTTGATTGGCCTATGATAGTAGGTGGGAAGGATTTTTTACCATTTCCAACTTTTATTCCTGTGACGTTTGAATTGACAGTTTTATTAGCAGCATTCGGAATGGTCGGTACTTTCTTTGTGGCTAGTAATTTAAAACCTTGGGCAAAGCCAAGAATCTTTGATCTACGAATTACCGATGACAAACATATCATCGCGGTGGATATAGAAAAAAATAAAATGAGTGAAGCTGATATCAAATCAGCTTTAAAGAACTCAGGAGCAGAAGAAGTTAATAATAAGAATTTCGATTGATCAATAGAACTTTCTAATTAGGAAATAGATGAAATTGAATAAATATATAAACGGGTTGGTCATTGCAGCGGCAAGCTATGCGGCAGTGTCATGTGCAGCTCGAGGTGATAAGACCGGTGTGGAGTACGCACCTCAAATGTACCATTCGGTACCTTACGAAGGATTGTCGCAAGTGACAGATACTGAAGCGGGAAGATGGTTGACCTCACAAGAAGGTGGAGAAGCTGAGTTTTACACATCAAACCCCAACAATCCTAATGGCATGAATATGCGTGAACCAGTTGCTAATACAGTGGCTCGAGGAAAGTATTTACCCTATAGAATCCCAAAGGATTCTATCGAATTAGCAGGCAGAATATTGAAAAACCCACTCGATTCAAGCGCTGCAGTTGTTGCTGAAGGTGCTGTGTTGTTTGATCGATATTGTCAGCATTGTCATGGCGATACAGGATTAGGGGATGGTCTGGTTGGACAAGTCTTCAAAGGAGTAACTCCTTATAATTCAAGAGCTGTAAAAGATAAGCCTGAAGGACATATTTTTCATGTAATTACACATGGGAAAGGTCGAATGGGTGCTCATGGATCTCAAGTAAGTATTGAAGATCGATGGAAGATTGTGAAGTTTGTACAAACACTGCAAAATCAATAATTCTAAAAGAGGAATAGTATTATGAGTGACGAAAAATTTATATTCTCAGCAGGAGCGAAAAAGAACATCTTCATTGTTTTAGCTGCTGGTATATTATTAGTGATTTTAGGAATTGTTATGATGAATATGGGAGGTCATCATGGAGCAGAACATGCTGCAGAAGCAGGAGGACATGGTGAATTTCACTGGTCGCAAAGAGTATTTGCTAACCTTTGGATTAATAACTTGTTTTTCACTGGACTTGCTGTAATTGGAATTTTCTTTATTGCCATTCAGTATGTTGCACAAGCTGGTTGGTCTGTAGGATTGAAAAGAATTCCAATGGCAATGGCAAGTTGGTTGCCTATTGCTGGAACTTTGATGCTTGTGTTTTTCTTGGCATTTGGGCATGATATATTTCACTGGACGCATCACGATCTGTATGCAGAAGTGGGTGGAGACGAAATTTTAAAAGGGAAATCAGGCTATTTTTTCTGGCCTTTGCATGCAGGAGGTTTTCCTGCATTTTTTGTAGCTAGAATGGTGATTTTCTTTGGTTTGTGGTACTGGCTTTTTGCGAAAATCCGAAAACACATGTTGTCAGAAGATATTGAAGGAGGTGAAGATCGTTGGAAAAAGTCTATGGCCTTGTCTGCTGGATTCCTAGTTTTCTTTGGATATTCTTCTTCGATTGCCGCTTGGGATTGGGTAATGTCAATTGATCCACATTGGTTCTCAACTATGTTTGGTTGGTATGTATTCGCAAGTTGGTGGGTATCAGGTCTAGCATTGATCGCTTTTATTGCGGTTTTCTTAAAAGACCAAGGGTACTTAAAAGTCGTAAATGCGAATCATTTACATGATCTTGCAAAATTCATTTGGGGCTTTAGCATCTTCTGGACTTACATTTGGTTTTCACAATTCATGTTGATTTACTACGCCAACATTCCTGAAGAGACCATCTATTTTGTAGAAAGATGGAAAAGTGATCAATATGTTGGATTCTTCTTCATGAACTTGATATTGAACTTTTTCTTGCCATTCCTTTTATTGATGACTAGGGATGCTAAAAGACATACGAGAATGTTGAAAGTTGTTTGTCCAATAATCCTTTTTGGACACTGGTTGGATTTTTATCTAATGGTAACCCCAGGAACGCTGAAGTCAAATGGAGGCTTTGGATTATTGGAAATAGGATTGCTGCTGGTATTTGCGTCATTATTCATTTTTGTGACATTGAGATCACTAGCTAAATATCCTTTGGTAGCGAAGAATCACCCGATGATGAGCGAGACCATGAATCATCATATATAATAACATTAAGTAAAAAATAGACATAGATAGTCATGCTGAACATTGTAATCTTGGTATCGGTAGTTTTGATAGGAGCCATTTTGGTGACTATATTCAGAGCGCACACCCTGGTACAAGTAGTTAGAGGGAATAAAGATGGAGAGTCTTTGGGAACAAGCAATAAGGTGAATGCCGTGTTGTTTATGGTATTCCTGATATTAGGAACTATTCTATTTTTTGGATATTCCTATACTCAATTTGATCGATATACTGTACCCGTTGCCTCTGAGCATGGAGAAGTGACATTTGTGATTTTTTGGGTCACAATGGCGATTACATGTTTCGTTTTTATACTAACTCATATTTTTCTTTTTTGGTTTGCTTTTAAGTACCAACATAAAGAAGGACAAAAAGCGCATTTTTATGCTCACAATAATACGTTAGAAGCTATTTGGACATTTATACCAGCTGTAGTATTAACACTACTTGTTTTTTATGGATGGAGAGCATGGAGTAACATAACAGATCAGGCGCCTGAAAATGCTGAAGTAATTGAAGTTTTTGGTTATCAGTATGCTTGGGCATCAAGATATCCTGGACCTGATGGGAAGTTGGGACCTTTTGATTATAAATTGATTGATGATGATAATAAGTTAGGGGTAGACTTTAAAAACAAATACGCAAAGGATGATTTCATTCCTAGAGAAATCCATATTCCTAAAGGAGAGCCAGTTCTATTTAAAATAAGAGCGAGAGATGTAATTCATAGTGTATATGTTCCTTGGTTTAGATTGCAAATGAATGCTGTTCCAGGGATGCCAACTCAATTTTGGTTTATTCCTACCAAGTCGACAGCTGATATGGCAGCTGAAACTGGAAATCCGGATTTTCAATATGAATTAGTATGTAATAAGATTTGCGGTAAAGCACATTTTGGTATGCGAGCGATTATTGTTGTGGATGAGCCAGAGGATTACGAAAAATGGAAATCTGAACAGAAGTCATGGTTGTCCAAAAATCCTGATTACTTATCAAGTCTAGAAGTAAGTCCTGTACAAACAGTGGCATCAAATGAAATCGAAAGCGGTGAAGAAGTGAAAACTTCATTATAAAAAAGAAAATTATGGCAGTTTCTGAAGCACAAATACAAGAGCATAGCGGGGATCACGAAGCGCATGATGATCATGAGCATCACGGCAATTTCGTAACGAATTATATTTTTTCTCAAGATCACAAAGTCATTGGGAAACAATTTCTTATTACAGGTATCCTTTGGGCAATCATTGGTGGCGGTTTGTCATTGATTTTCAGATTGCAATTAGGGTTTCCTGGAATGGACTTAGAATGGTTAAGACCTTTATTAGGTGAGTGGATCACTGATACTGGTAAAATCGATACTGAATTTTATTTAGCACTTGTAACAATGCACGGTACCATCATGGTATTTTTTGTATTGACAGCTGGGTTAAGTGGTACCTTCAGTAATTTCTTGATTCCATTACAAATCGGAGCAAGAGATATGGCATCAGGTTTTATGAACATGCTTTCATACTGGTTCTTTTTCTTATCAAGTGTATTAATGTTTATCTCTTTGTTTATTGAGACTGGGCCTGCTGGTGGTGGATGGACTATTTATCCTCCATTGAGTGCGCTTCCTCAGGCCATTTCTGGTTCTGGTTTAGGTATGACATTGTGGTTGGTTTCTATGGTAGCCTTTATTGCTTCAACGCTTTTAGGAGGAATAAACTATATCACAACTATAATCAATCTTAGGACTGAAGGTATGTCTTTCACTAGAATGCCTTTGACGATATGGGCATTTTTCCTTACAGCAATTTTGGGACTTTTATCGTTCCCTGTTTTAGTTGCAGCTGCACTATTGTTGGTATTTGATCGATCTTTTGGAACAAGTTTCTATTTATCTGACATATATATAGGTGGTGAAGCACTTCCTAATTCTGGAGGAAGCCCAATTCTCTTCCAACATTTATTTTGGTTCTTGGGACACCCAGAAGTTTATATCATCATACTACCTTCATTGGGTATTACATCAGAGATAATTTCTACGAATTCACGTAAGCCTATTTTCGGATACAGAGCGATGATTGGATCAATGATGGGAATTGGAATCTTATCTTTTGTTGTATGGGCGCATCATATGTTCGTGACCGGAATGAGTCCATTCTTAGGTTCTATTTTTATGATATTGACTTTGATTATTGCAGTTCCTTCTGCGATCAAAGCTTTTAATTATATCACCACATTGTGGAGAGGTAATATTAGGTTTACTCCCGCGATGCTGTTTTCTATTGGGTTGGTTTCACTATTCATTTCAGGAGGTGTAACTGGAATTTTTCTAGGAAATTCAGCGCTGGATATATTCTTACATGATACTTATTTTGTTGTAGCACACTTTCACTTAGTGATGGGTAGTTCTGCGTTCTTTGGAATGGTTGCAGGTATCTATCATTGGTACCCAAAAATGTTTGGTAGAATGATGGACGAGAAATTAGGTTATATTCATTTCTGGTTGACATTCGTAGGTGTGTATTTAGTGTTTTTTCCAATGCATTATATTGGTATAGCAGGCTTTCCAAGAAGATATTATTCATTCACTAATTTTGACGCTTTCAGTTCTTTTGGTGATTTGAACATGTTTGTTACGGTAGCAGCAATCATTACATTTGGCGCTCAATTCATATTCCTATTCAATTTCTTCTATAATATGGTAAGAGGTAAAAAGGCGCCAGCTAATCCTTGGAATTCAAATACTTTGGAGTGGACAACACCTAGACTTCCTGGTCATGGTAACTGGCCTGGAAAAATACCAGCAGTTTATAGATGGCCATATGATTATAGTAAACCTGGTGCTGCAGAGGATTTTATTCCTCAAACCGTAAAACTATCAGATACTCCAGAATCTAACCTGCCTCATGAAGCTGAAGAAGCTAAAAATGAAAACGCAGATTAGAAAAATATGATAAACAAACCTAAAGAGGGTTTATTCATCAGACTTAATACGATTACAATCATTGCCGTCTACTGTTTAATACTAGTAGGCGGCATTGTTCGTAGTACAGGTTCTGGTATGGGTTGTCCTGATTGGCCAAAATGTTTTGGGTCGTATATTCCTCCAACATGTGAAAGTGAGCTGCCAGAAAACTATCGGGAGATCTATACAGAAAAACGAATTGAAAAAAATGCTCGTTTGGCTAGCATGTTGAATTTGCTTGGCCTCCATGAATTAGCAGACGAAGTGAAGCATGGAGAATCTGTTAAAGAAGAGCAAGTTTTCAATATGACGAAAACTTGGATTGAATATCTTAATCGATTAGTTGGTGTAATAATTGGCTTATTAATTATAGCCTGTTTGGTGGTTTCTTTTTCCTATTGGACAGCAAACAAGAGAGTATTCTTATTGTCATTGGCCGCATTGGTTTTGGTTGTTTTTCAAGGTTGGGTTGGTTCTTTAGTAGTGAGTACTAATTTGCTTCCTGGTATGATCACTTTTCATATGATTCTGGCCATCGGACTAATCGCACTTTTAATTTACATTAGATTTTTCACGTACAAGGAGCATATTAAAGGTATGGTAACCTACAAGCCCTATAAAGTAAGGAGATTAATAATGTTTTGCATGATCTTATTTTTTGCTCAAGTCTTATTGGGAACTCAGATACGAGAAGCAATAGATTCTATAGCTATCAATTTGGGAGAATCTGAGCGTTGGCAATGGATAGATCAATTAGGGTTTACTTTTTATATACATAGATCATATTCTCTTTTGCTATTAGGAGTTCATATTTACTTGATTTACAGATTGACAAAGAGCATTGAGAATTTTGAAACTTCAAAACTGCTTGTTTGGAGTTTAGGGGGATTAGTGGTCTTGGAAATACTTAGTGGAGTGATATTAGCTTACTTTGCTTTACCATTTTTCATACAACCAGTGCATTTGTTGTTGGCTTTGATGATCTTTGGCCTCCAGTATTTTTTATATTTATTAATAAGTGAGAAATCATCTGATAATCCAGAATTAGTTCATGCATAATCAAGTGACAAATATTGAATTGACATTGTTAGGAAAGGTAAAAGCCTATATTGAACTTTTGAAGTTGAGGTTGTCCTTTTTGGTCGCTTTTTCTTCGGGATTTGGGTATGTTTTGGGAACTGATGGAATCCTAAATGTCTGGAATTTGATACTACTTTCTTTTGGAGGAATGTTAGTGTCGGGCGCTTCCGTAACGATTAATCAAGTTATTGAGGTAGAATTCGATGCCCTAATGAAAAGAACAAAAGGAAGGCCACTTCCTACAGGCCGACTTTCGCAGATGGAGGCATCTATTTTCGCATTCATCGTAGCAATGGTAGGACTTTCAATACTTTGGATTTCGACGAATCCATTAACAGTACTACTTTCAATTGTATCCCTAATACTCTATAGTTTTATTTATACACCGTTGAAGAGAGTAGGGCCTATCGCTGTATTTGTGGGTGCGATTCCAGGGGCTTTACCACCTTTATTAGGTTGGGTAGCAGCAACCGGAGGTATTTCTCATGAGGCACTAATTATTTTTGGCATACAGTTCATATGGCAATTCCCTCATTTTTGGGCGATCGCCTGGGTTGGTGATGAGGACTATAAAAAAGCTGGATTCAAGTTACTGCCAAACAAAGGAAAAAAAGATTTAAACACAGCTATTAACATAATGGTGTATACCTTGTTTTTGCTTCCATTAGGTTTATTGCCTTCGTATTTTGGCTTGACAGGACTAAATTCAGCGGTTGTAGCGTCCCTTTGTGCATGTGGATTTTTAGCACAGACTTTCAATTTGATGAGAGATCACTCTGATAAAGTGGCTTTGAAAATTATGTATGGTTCATTCCTATATTTACCCATCGTTCAAATTGCTTATTTACTAGACAAAATTTAATATGGCAGCAACTATGCAAATACAAAAAGACAAAGGAACATCCTTTAAAATGCACCCGAAGAAATTTGCGCTTTGGTTATTTATGGTATCTGTTGTAATGCTGTTTGCAGCTTTTACCAGTGCATATGTAGTCAAACAATCAGATGGATATTGGTTGGATTTTGAGCTTCCACCCATGTTTGCTTACACCAGTATAGCAATTGTAGTTAGTAGTGTATTGATGCACATCAGTTACTTTTTTGCCAAAAAGGATGAAATTGGCAAAATGAAAAATATGCTTTTGTTAACGACGGTTGTTGGTTTCGTGTTTTTGATAGGTCAATATCAAGCATGGCAAGAATTGGTTGCAAGTGGTGTGTATTTTGTAGGAAATCCTGCAGGATCTTTTATATATGTATTGACAGGAGTCCATGCCTTTCACTTGATCAGTGGATTAATCTTTTTGATCATTGTGGTTGTATCGGCTTTTAAATATAAAGTTCATTCTAAAGCATTAGTGCAAATTGAAATGTGTGCAACATATTGGCATTTTTTAGGTGGACTTTGGTTGTATTTATACCTATTTTTGAATCTTAATCATTAATTAAAACAGACTATCCGATGGCTGGTACCGCAGTTGTAATAGACGAATCAAACGAAAAACTTTGGCAAGGGGGAAACGAACCTTTCAAAGCAAGCTATGGAAAACTCATGATGTGGTTTTTCTTGCTTTCAGATGCATTTACATTTTCTTCACTTTTGGTCGCATATGGTTTGATCAGATACAGTCATCCTGCTTTTACGGGAGGCGTTGAGGAATTTGTTTTTTCACAAGAATACTGGCCTATTCCGGAAGTGGTATTTAATGCAGTGCCTTTTTTACATGGAGTGAATTTACCGTTAGTGTTTGTGGGTATCATGACGTTCATTTTAATTATGAGTAGTGTAACCATGGTACTAGCGGTTGAAGCTGGTCATAGAAATGATAGAGTGGCTGTAGAAAAATGGATGCTCTGGACAATCGTAGGGGGACTGACGTTCTTGGGATGCCAAGCTTGGGAATGGACACACTTTATTATTGGAACTGATGAAGGTGGATTGTTAACGGATGGTGTTACAAAAATATTTGGAGCGAATCTTTCCATCAATCAATATGGACCACCTAATTTTGCGGCACTGTTTTTCTTTATCACAGGTTTTCATGGATTTCACGTCTTCTCTGGCGTCGTCTTATTATTTATAATTTTTTATCAAACAGTTGTAGGTAAACTAGAAAGAAGAGGAACCTATGAAATGGTGGAAAAAGTTGGTTTGTACTGGCACTTTGTAGACTTAGTTTGGGTCTTTGTATTCACCTTCTTTTACCTCGTTTAACCTTAAAGCATTAAAAAAATGGAACAAGAAATCAAAGGGGTTGATGTAGTCCCACCAAATAAAGAGAAGATTAAAAGAATTTGGACTGTGATGTTGATCCTAGCAGGATGGACAAGCGTTGAATTCATTATTGCTTTCACTATGTCTTCAGGAATGCTAAAGACATCAATATTCATTGTATTAACAATTGTAAAAGCTTTTTACATAGTTGGAGAGTTTATGCACTTAAAACATGAGAGTAAAGCTTTGATATGGACGATACTATTGCCGTGTTTATTTGTAGTCTGGTTAATTCTGGCTTTGTTGATTCAAGGGGATGCTATTTACACAGCAATATTTGGATGAGTTAGAATCAAAAAATTATCAAAATGCCGTTTTAACAAACGGCTTTTTTTTTGTCTATGAAACTTAAATGGTTATTTCTTTTTGTACTAATAGGTATGCCAGTCTGTATCTATTTGTTTTTACAATCTTTTGGTGAAAACCATTTTGTCATTCCCATTTTTTACGAAAAAGGATTGGAATCACCATTGGTTGGTTGTCAAAAGGTCGATTCTAATAAGCAGTTTTATGCGAGAAAATATTTTGAAATAGATGCGGATAAGCCTGATTTTGAAAGTAATAGGGTAGTAGTCTATGACCTGGGCGGAATACAATCAAATGGTTCAGAAGTAAGGAACAACATGTTGACTTTTCTAAATAAATTTCAAGGTTATGAAGAAATACAATTTGTATCTTTATCTACCAGCAATGCTAGTATTGGTACCTTGTCAACTTTTGAAAATGCAAAATTTTATCAAAGTAATGCCAAGGATATATTGTCTTTTAGTCGTTGTGACATGCAAATTGATTTAAGATTTGATGCTATCCAAAGCAAATTCACGGGATCAAAGCTAGTGCTTTGTGATGACGAAAGAAGAATTAGAGGTGTTTATGACCCATTAGAACTCAAAGAAATTGATCGTCTCAATACAGAGTTGCATATTTTACTAAGTAATTAATATGAAAAAGAACAAAGTTGCGATTTTAGTAATCGTACTATTATCCATTCTCGTACCCTCGTTGGTAGCGGTGTTAATTTTTTCACCTTTTAAAATAGATTCAGATCTTGTATGGCTGAAGGACATTCCAGCTGCCAACGCATTTATAAATACAACCACGGCTATTTTTTTAGTGATGGGGAGATATTATGCAAGATTGGGAGAAGTAATTTGGCACAAAACATTTATGTCAATGGCATTGTCATTGGGAATTCTATTCTTATTGGCATATTCGGTTTATCATGCCACAAGTGATTCAGCTATATATGGTGACACTAATTTGAATGGTACCTTAGAAAGAGGAGAAGAAATCAGAATTGGAAACCTTAGATACTTTTACTTGGGTGTATTACTATCACACATTTTAATGTCTATTGTCGTGGTACCTTTTGTACTCATGGCTTTTTACTTCGCAATTGCAGGAAAAATAGACAGCCATTTGAAAACAGTGAAGTATACTTGGCCAATTTGGATGTTTGTATCTATATCTGGAGTTTTGGTCTATTTTATGGCCAGTCCTTATTATCCGAGTTAGAAGAATAACAATTAGATTTACGTAATGAAGAAATCAGCAATAATTCTAACTGCCCTTCTATCGATTTTGAGTCAACAAGTAATGGCACAGTGCGCAATGTGCAAAACTACCATTGTGAATAATGTCAGCAATGGTGAATTGGCATTAGCTGAAGGACTCAATTTTGGAATCATGTACTTATTCTTTTCTCCATATCTTGTTGTATTTGCATTGGCGGGTGTATGGCTCTATAAATATCGAAAACATGGGAAACAACTTAGGTCAAGCAATTCTTCAGTGTAGTTGTCCAAAATGCAGAAAAGGTAGAATGTTTAATGGCATTCAACTTAAAAAATGGTTCTCCAGCGAAATGTATGATCAATGTCCAAAATGTAATCAGACTTTTGAACCTGAACCAGGATTCTATTATGGTGCCATGATAGTGAGTTATGCTTTTTCAGTAGCAATAACCTTTTGTTGCGTATTTATTCTCTTTGTGTTTTTTCAAGATCCTCATCTTTGGGTTTATACAGTTGTGGTAATTTCTGCTGTTCTATTTATGTGGCCATTTATGTTTCGATATAGCAGATCCATTTTTTTACATCTTTTCGGTGGCATACCTTTTGATGCCAATTATAGCGATTCGGAATAATTTTTGTATTTTGATCCTCCGAACTAAGATTCAATATTATTTTTAATTCACTATCCATACGGATTGTCCTTTTTACAACATTAACATCAGGATTGTTGTTGGGATATCTTCTTTTTTCTTCACAAAAAGAAGAGAAAAGTATGGCTAAAGAGATTGAACAGGCTATATCATTAGCCTCAGCCGAAATTGCAGCTTCCTTTGCCGATTTTGATGAAAGGAAATTTAAGTCGCAAGATCAATCACCTATTTCTTTTTTCATTTTTGGGATGGATGGACAGCTTAAGTACTGGACTTCCAATGATTTCATTCCGAGACTATCGGTCGTTCAAGAAAACTCTACAGGATCCGTTTTAACTAACCGACATGGTGAATTTATCTTTAGATCACAAGAGATAATGTGGGAAGGAAAAGCATCTGTCATTGTAGGGCTTATTCCAATTCGCAGGACCTATTCAATATCCAATCCGCTCTTGCAGGATCGATATAATAGATTATTTATCTCAGGTAACCTCAATATATCAAAAGATGAAAATGCAATACCCGTACGATATAATGGCCAAACATTATTCTATATAAAATCAGCAAAAGGAAGTTTTTATAATGAAGATGTCAATAGAGTTATTACAGGACTATTGATTTTGTTATTAATGGGTTCTTTGAGAATAATATATTCTATGGCTACATGGTTGAAAGAAAACAAAAACGTTCAACTCGCAGCACTATTCTTAATTGTTGCACTTGCTTTTTTACGAATGATCATAATCGTCGTTAGCCTACCTGTAGAATTTGGGAAGCTGTCTATTTTTGAAGCAGGTACTTTTTCTTATAATTGGTTTTATCCAAGTTTAGGAGATGGAATTATCAATTTGCTTTTCATCAATTTGGTGCTTGTTTTTCTGTTATTCACTGAAAGTAGAAAAATTAACCAAACTCATGAAATCACAAGACTCTTCGGTGCGTTAGTCCTGATTCTAACTAGTTATTCTTCTCTTTACTTGTTCTCTGATTCTATTCAAATATTTCAAAGAAATGCTTCGCTGAGTTTGGATATAGCCGGTTCACTGGCATTCTCAGACATAAGAATAGCCGCTTTTACATTGATTATACTACTTGCACTATTTTTTTTCTTAGTGCATTTCCTTGCGTACCGTTTTGTAAAGATCCAAGTGAAGGATCGAAAAAAGGAACTTTATATTCATATTTTAGCTACAATCGTAATACTTTTTTTTGCTCTTTTTAACGACATTCTTTGGGTAGCTATTTTTGTGAATATCCCTTATTTGGTAGGCATCTATTATTTCAAAATGCCTGATAACTTGAGCTCATTTCGGTTCAGTAGCATTAATTATTTGTTGTTCACTTGTATCGTTTTAGCTTTCGTTGGATCAACCATGATATATAAAGGGTACGAAAAGAAAGAGCGTTATGGAATGCAGCGTTTTGCCAGCTTTTTACAATTGGATCGAGACATTGAAGGTGAATATATCTTATCAGATATTGTTGATCAGATCCAGTTGGATGAAGAGTTAATTCAAATTGCATCTGCCAAGTCGTTCGATATGAATGCAATAGAAAATAGAATTCAGAGGGTTTATTTGAAAAACTATTTTCATGATTATGAGATTGATGTGTATTTTTTTAACAAAGAAGGCCTTGGTATTTCGAATAGGTATAGAGGACAAAACTTAGACAAGATTAAATCTCAATTTCAGGATGAAAGATTCAAAACAGCCTACCCCAATATTTTTTATGATGGCCGCACGGATCATAATAAACGAAAAAAGTATACCTGTTTTTCTCTTTTAGGAAGAACAGACAGTATTATCTGCCAATTACAAATAGAATTGACGTTGCGAAAATTTTCTTCCAAAAGAGTGTTGCCTCAATTGCTTCGTGAAAAAAATGCCAATCAGAACAGTTATGATTATGCATTTCTTGTAGATGGGATATTCAATTTCACTTCTGGAAATTATGAATACGAAGCTTCATTTGATTTAGATTGGTTGGATAATAATGAATTGTATTCAAAAGGAATTGAACGAAATGGTTATCAGCATTTGGCTGTCAAAGTGGGTAAACGGATAACGATAGTCAGTAAAAAAACTTATTCCAACATCGATATCATTTCCAATTTCTCCTTTTTATTCATTGTTCTTTTAACAGCCATCAGCTTGTCTATAGCGGCCATAATATTGCTGGATAAGCGAAAGAAAGGAGATTTTAACTTTTCAACAAAAATCATGGTCTATTCGATTGCCTCTTTTGTACTACCATTGATTTTGGTTGCCGTAGCTGTGCTTTCTACCACGGATCGTTCAAATAAATCGGAAATAGAGAAGTCAAACCTAAAAGGCGCATTTCTCGTCGCTGAAAACTTAGATGATATTTTGAATGCCTTTTATTTGAAGAATATCAATAAAGGTCAACTTGATAATGAAATTAATGAATTGGCATTGCATGCAGGTAGAGATTTGAATGTCTATGATGAAAAAGGAGTTTTACTTGCATCCAGTACGCCTGAGATCTTTGATAAAGCGGTTATTTCGAGGTATTTGAATCCTAAGGTGCAAAATGCAATGAATCAACAAGGGAAGGAGAGTGTGACATTAAGTGAAACGATTGGTGGATTTTCATACAAGTCATCTTATGTCAGCATTAACTCACCAGATACAGGAAAACTATTAGGTGTGTTGGCCTCTCCATATTTCGGATCAAAAAATCACGTGAAGCGTCAGCAGTTGCAAGTTTTTGGCAACATTATTAACATTTTCACTTTCATATTTATCTTTTCAATTTGGTTGGCATATTGGGTAGTGTCAAGGTTGACTAGGCCGATTGTTCGAATCGCGGATAAATTGCATGAAACGGGATTTGTAGATACCAATCAACCATTGGAATGGAATGCGGATGATGAAATTGGAAAGTTGGTAAAGGAATACAATAACATGCTTTCTAAATTGGAAGCAACCAAGATGGAACTGGCACGAAATGAAAAGGAAGCTGCTTGGAGAGAAATGGCCAAACAAGTTGCACATGAAATAAAGAATCCATTAACTCCGATGAAATTGACCATTCAACACCTATCCAGAGTATTGAATGATACTAAAGTAGACAAAAAATCCGTTGATGTATTGCTGAACCAAATTGATACATTGGATGATATTGTCACTTCGTTTAGCCATTTTGCAAAAATGCCGTCACCTGAAAATGCTCCTTTTGATATTATTCAGGCAATTCATAAGTCCATTGATTTACATGTTGGTAAGAATATAGAAGTGATCTTAGAAGAGGACAAATGTTTAGTATTTGGTGATAAGAAATTGTTTGGGCGAATTTTTAATAACCTAATTCTAAACGCTTTTGAAAGTATGAAAGCAATAGATAATCCAATGCTTGTTGTAAAGCAAGTTATCAACGAGTCTGGCGTTATCCTTAGTTTTACAGATACTGGAGAAGGCATACCTGAAAATATCAGGGATAAAGTTTTCATTCCTAATTTTAGTACTAAAGATGCTGGGTCCGGTATTGGATTGGCAGTAGCAAAAAGAGGCATTGAGCATGCAGGAGGTGAAATATGGTTTGAATCTTCAATCAAAAATGGGACTACATTTTTTATTCAGCTACCTCTATATAATAAAAAATGAAATCGTTGCTGAAAGCAACTCATCTTATTTCCATCCAAACCTTAGTATCCAGTTGATTACAAAGTAATTTTAGACTTGAAGCTGAATTCAGGTAATGCGCAAAACAGTCTACGTATGTTTCTTTTGGACAATATTTGGTTTGAACTTTCAAGCCAATGCTCAAGATTCTAATCGTCGATGTATTAATATCAAACCAAATATTGTCAAAGTAGTTTTGAAAGATAGTTTGGTAATTGACCCAGCGTCTATTTCGATTTCAAATGGTACAAAATTTACTTTTAATCAAAGCAATTATGAACTGAAACTAGGAAGCCCTACAAATGAACTTCTAGAAATTTGTTATCGAGTAATTCCAGTTCGAAGGAATAAAACTTTTCTGCATAAAAGCACAGCGATCTATGATTCTTCCGCTGCTTTCAAACCACTATTTATGAGAAAAAAAGGGGTTGGAAAAAAAGAAGAGTTATTTGCTACTCCGAACATCTACAAAACAGGCAGTCTGACTAGAGGCATTAGTTTCGGTAATGCGCAAAGTGTAAATGTCATCTCTTCTTTCAATTTTCAAATGGATGGAAAATTGACAGAAAAGCTAAATATACGGGCAGATATTACTGATCAGAATGTTCCATTTCAACCGGAGGGAAACACACAGCAGTTAAGAGAGTTTGACAATGTTACTTTTGAGATTTACAATGAGAACTTGTCATTAAAAGCCGGAGATGTGCTTTTACAAAATTCTCCATCTCATTTTTTGAAATATTACAAGAATGTGTTGGGAGGTTCTTTCGATATTAAATATGGCTTAAAGGAAGGAAAAGGTCAATCTTCAGTTGCGGTTGCAGCAGCTAAAGGCCAGTTCGTGGATATAACTTTAGATGCGGAAGAAGGTCTTCAAGGTCCTTATCAATTGCACGGACCCGATGGACAAAATTATGTCATAGTTATGGCCAATTCCGAAAAAGTATACCTCGATGGTCAATTAATGGTGAGAGGATATAACAACGACTATACCATTGACTATAACTTAGGTGAAGTTACATTCAATCCAAATATTCTCGTTACTCAATTCTCTAGAATCAGAGTAACCTTCGAGTATTCTGATCAAAACTATAGCCGTTCTATACTGAGTGCTAATCAAGAAATTTCAATGGGAAAGTTATCCATGAATTTTGCATACTATCTAGAGAAAGACGATATCCATAGGCCCTTGTCTTTTCAGTTATCGGATGATGATAAACTGAAGATGAGTTTGGCAGGAGATGATAATTTACCTGTTCCTATAAATAGTGAAATGGAAGTTGATTACGTTTCTAACCTTGTTTTATATGAAAAAATTGATACCGTTGACTTTGATGGTAATCTTCAGACCATATTTAGATATTCTAGAGACTCGACGCAAACATTGTATCAAGTCTCTTTTTCTCAAGTTGAAATGGGAGAGGCTAACTATGTGCTTTCCGAGAGTGAAGTCAATGGAAGAGTTTATGAATGGGTTTCACCGCAACTAGGCATTTCTTTAGGAAATTATGCTGCTGTACGATTTGTTCCTGCTCCCAACATGAAACAAATGGCTGTGATTGGTGCCAAAGTAGATTTGAATAATTACGTCAACTTTTATAGCGAGGTGGCTTTTTCGAATCACGATCTAAACTTATACTCGGATATTGACAATGAAGACAACAAAGACCTTGCAAATAAATCAGGAATTAGCATCCATGAATTACCCATCAATTTCATGAATGACTATACACTTTCAGCCAACCTTGATTTTGAATACAACGGAAAAGACTTTAATGCAATTGATCGCTTTAGACCCATTGAATATGATCGTAATTGGAGTTACAACTCACAAACCGATACCTTCAGAACGAGTAATAATATTTTTAATGTTGGATTAGAAATAAAAAAGAATGCGAGAAATCTTTTCAATGCAAGATTTAGTACTCGTGATAAAGAAAACGCTATTGATGGACAACAACTAGATTTGAATTTAAGAAAGGCATTTGGACCTGTGAATGTGTCAGGTTCATATTTTGATATGGAAAATCAAAGTTTCACAGATCATAACACGTGGGAGCGATGGCATGGTGAAGCCTATTTCGATCGATTTTTTGTTGTACCGGGATATAAGGTATCTTCAGAAGACAACCAGGTTAGAATCAATAGTTCTGATTCATTGACGCGGACAGCTATGAATTTTCAAGCACAACAATTTTATTTACGAAGCAATGATACAACTAAAACTCATTTCAAAATTGAGCACATTATCAGAGAAGATAAAAATGTATTAAATGGTGAGTTGATTCCTTATGTTCGAACGAATACCACCAGTGCTAATCTAACTTCACCTCAAGGAAAAAAACATTTTTTTAACTTGACAATGACTTACCGTGAATTGGCGTATCAAGCTGGATATAGTGATTTAGATGATGAGAGTTTAGTTTTAGGTAGAGTGCAATGGAGAAGCTCGTATCTAAAGAATCATATTCGAGCTGATATGAACTATGCCACTTCTAGCAGTCGAGAAATTCTTCGTGAGTATATCTATGTTCAAGTTGCTACCGGTGAAGGAACGCATACCTGGAGAGATTTGAACGGAGATGGTGTTCAAGATATCTCTGAGTTTTTCGAGGCAATCAATTTTGATGAAAGAAATTATATAAAAGTATTCGTACCCACATCAGATTTCATAAACGCCTTCAATACGCTATTTGTATTCACCTTTAACGGAGAAATGCCGAGGAGTTGGAAAAATGGGACTGGTTTAAAAAGAGTTTTGGGAAGATTTAGTAACAGGACAAATGTAAACATTAATAAAAAAACTACAAATGACGATTTTAGTGCACGATTCAACCCGTTTTCTTTAGACATAGATGATGCAGACTTGATTTTCGCAAGAGATGGTCTCAGAAGTACAATGTTTTATAATAAATCAGGAAGAGGCTTAGGGCTGGATTTCACCTATGTTGTAAACAGATCAAAACAATTGATTTCACGAGGAATTGATTCTAGGAATAATACCGATTATATCACCAATCTTAGGTATCATATATCAAGAGAAATAAGTTTGACAGGAAAACTTGTTCGTGGTGAAAAAAGAAATGCCTCCCAATTCGAGGAAACTCGAAATTACACCATCAATAATCAAGAGATTTCACCAGGTATTATTTGGCAACCAACCAATAATATGAGGCTTTCAGTTCTTTACAGAAAAGTCAATAAAGAAAATATTGAAGCAGAGGCTGAGGAGAGTTCAGAAATTAATGAAGGTCGCTTAGAAACGCGTTGGTCTCGTGGTACCAGCAATTCATTAAGTGCGAATTTTACTTTCACCAAAATTGATTTCATAGGAGACCTTAATACTGCCTCAGCATATGAACTTTTGAATGCTCTCCAACCAGGAAATAATATGTCATGGCAACTATCTTTTAATCAAAAATTGATTTCTGGTCTTCAAATGAACCTGGGTTATGAAGGAAGAAAGAGTGAAAATCAAGAGGTAATCCACATGGGGAGGTTACAGATCACCGCATTGTTCTAATTCATCGGTTTATAACCCTTACTGATCGACCCATCGAGTATTTCGGGTGATTCACATAAAAATTTGTCCGTTGCGGACATTTCTTTGGTACTTCGTATATCACCAAAACAAATTGAGTCATGATGATCTTAGGTTATTTAGTCAATCAAAGTGATGTGATGTACTGGAAGGTAGTGAAGTTGGTGGCAACATCGATTTCATATATCACGCTTATGATGGCGTTGTGGTTCAATATCTAAGAAGGACTATTGGATCTGAATGAGTATCAATTTTGAGAATAAGAAGCCGGTTACGACCGGCTTCTGTTTTTCTTCACACTCCGCATTAAATTATTTGCAAAAATGAAGTCCTGAAGTTCTTCGACTTCACAATCGAAAATTGTGTCATTATTACCTTCCCATAATTTTTCTCCTTGATGAATAAAAATTACTTTGTCACCTATTTCCATCACTGAATTCATATCATGTGAAACCACGACAGTTGTAATATTAAGTTCCTCCGTAATATCTTTGATAAGGTTGTCAATTCTAATCGACGTTTGTGGGTCTAATCCAGAATTGGGTTCGTCACAAAAAAGATATTTGGAATGATTGACAATAGCTCTTGCAATTCCAACTCTCTTTTTCATTCCTCCACTTAATTCTGAGGGCATTTTTTTATTAGAGTTGATTAAGTCTACTCTTTCCAAGCAATGATTAACTCGGTCGATTTTTTCATCTTTTGAAAGTGTCGTGAGCACATTTAAAGGAAACATGACATTTTGTTCCACGGTCATTGAATCAAATAAAGCTCCGCCTTGGAAAAGCATTCCGATTTCTCTCCGAATTTCAGTTTTAACATTTTCATCAGCGCCATTGAAGATTCTTCCATCATAGGAAATATCGCCAGTATCAGGCTGAATGAGGCCAACAATATTTTTTAACAATACACTTTTACCAGTTCCACTGGCTCCAATGATCATGTTTGTTTTTCCCTGATCAAATGTGGCTGAGATTCCTTTAAGAATCTCTTTCCCAGAAAACGATTTGGTAATATTTCTTACTTCTATCATTATCAGAGGAGAAGTTTAGTCAATAAAAAATCGGCACACAGTATTCCGATACATGAGTTAGTTACTGCTTTTGTGCTTGCTATTCCTACTTCCAAAGCACCGCCTTCAGTATAAAAGCCCTTATACGCTGAAATAGCTGCAACAAGAAATGCAAACGAGTAAGACTTAATTAAAGCGAACGTAATGTTATACTCTATAAACTCATATCTTATTCCATAGATATATTCAGTAGCAGTTATAACGCCTGTTGCTGTTCCTGCCAAATAGCCTCCGACCAATGCTAAAAAAGCAGCGAGCACGACTAGCATAGGATACGTTATTATGGAGGCAAGAATCTTTGGTAAAACGAGATAGGAGGTTGAGTTTATCCCCATTACCTCGAGGGCATCTATTTGCTCAGTGATTCTCATGGTGCCTAATTCTCCAGCAATGTTAGACCCTACTTTTCCAGCAAATACTATGGCCATTACCGTAGGCGCAAGTTCTAAAATGGTCATATCTCGGACCACTAGAGAGATTACATAATTTGGTATAAATGGACTCACTAAGTTATATGCAGTTTGCAAAGTCGTAACTGCTCCAATGAAAGAAGAAACTATTCCTACCAGAAGAATAGAATTTACACCAATTTTCATGGATTCATTCACGGTTAACCTCACATAAGTCATAAAAGACTCGCGACGTGCGAACATTGATCCTATGAATATCAGAAAACGGCCTAAGCTTCTCATGGATTGATAATTTGTGACCAAAATAACAATTTACGCTCACTATATCGATATTCATTCTTGGTATATTTTTTACGCATGTGTCAATAAATCCAAGTCAGTCAAAAAATGTCAATGGTTTGAGGGATTCTTTAGTTAACATGTTAAATTCAGATTTTTAAACTTTGAAAATTATGGCAAATAAAACAGCCGTTGTAACAGGTGGTACAAGGGGAATAGGAAAAGCTATTATCCAAAAACTCGCAAGTGAAGGTTTTAATATTTGTACTTGTTCGAGAAGTATTGAAGCGCTAAATGAATTGAAGAAGAACGTTGAATTGGCTCATCCTGAGGTGAATATTTATATTCTTAAAGCAGATTTGTCCAAAAAAGACGAAGTATTAAGCTTTGTAGAATTTGTAAAGTCCCAATTTCTCAATATTGATGTGCTGGTGAATAATACAGGCATTTTTATTCCTGGAGAAATTTTGAAAGAGGAGGAAGGCAATTTGGAACTGATGATGAATACAAATCTCTACAGTGCGTATCATTTGACACGTGGATTGTTGCCTATAATGGTAAAGCAAAAATCGGGACACATATTCAATATGTGTTCGGTTGCAAGTATTACTGCTTACCCGAATGGCGGAAGTTATAGCATATCAAAATTTGCTTTGTACGGTATGTCCAAAGTACTCAGAGAAGAAATGAAACCTTTTGGAATAAGAGTCACCTCAGTTTTACCAGGTGCGACCTATACTTCAAGCTGGGAAGGAGTAGATGTTCCAAAAGATCGATTGATGAGGGTAGAAGACATAGCTGCATCATTGTGGGGAGCTTATGGTTTGTCAAAGACCTCAGTGATTGAAGATTTAGTCATTAGGCCACAACTTGGAGATTTGTAATTGATAAAAAATAAAACCCCAACAAGCGCTAGCCAATTGGGGTTTTAGGTCTATTATTAGAAATTTTTAACTTTCTAATGCATCGTCAATCAATAATTTCAAGTGTTGTCTATGTGCTTTCGTTGCTACATTTCCACTCGTAGAAGCTGCAATTTTCCTGATGGACTTTAAATTATAAAGTGCCATTGATTTGGTGGAATTCATATAACCACTTTTTTCACCAATAATGTCAATCAACATTTTTGTGTATTCAATCTGCAAATTTTGACGTTTCGTATTGACATTTTTGTAGGTATCTGCTTTGAAGATTGCATTATTCAAATTGATCATATATTCCGACAAAACATATTTGTTTCCATATAATTCACTATCGCTAATTCTTTGCAATGTGTTTTTATGTAAAATTTGAGTCAATACATTATTTTGAGCTTTCAATACTTGATCATGGATATGAGGATCTTCATTTTTACCATAGTGATTAAATCCACGTCTTTGACGCGCAAGGTAATTGTACAATTCTTCAGGTGCGCTAAACGCATCAGGTGCAAAGGTGTATTTTTCCAGCGCTGTCATTGCTCTTTTTTGATCTTCATATGATACTGGCGTAAATGGCTTGCCAGCCCCTTCTTGCCCTGCCATGGATCGATCAACATAAACCCCGCCTATAAACCTTGATATGACGTTGGAAGCGATTGCTTGATTCCTCATAAGTATGTTGAAATTCACTCTTAATTCAGCATATGATTCACCTTCAGTGCTGAACTTTTCCTGTAGGGAAGCGAAGAGGTTATTTGAGAGCTTAATTCGGTCTATGGAATAGCTTATTTGATCATTCGATAAATCACCGATCATCACACGAGGGTCTATTCCTCTGCCAGGGGATCTCATGTCGTCTGCGTCGTTTCCAAACAATAAGGCAGGTTCGGTTGAACGTGCTAATATTTTATTCAGATTCGCTTCACTGGCATCTGCTGTATATCCAAATTCTATGGCCCATAAGTCATAAGGGCCAACGGTCGGAGAAAAATACTGACCTTGTTTTTCCGAATCCAGAGTTAGATTGATGGCCATATAGTCCATTACTGACCCAGCAAGTGCTTTTCCCTTGATGAAATCTTTATCAGCTAATTGAGCTGGGCTATATAATTGGCTGGCTTTCATATTATGATTAAGTCCCAATGTGTGGCCTACTTCATGCATGATCAATTCTAACATCGCTTCTTTCTTTAAACCTTCCATTTCATTATCTGAAGCGCCACTAGCGCTGAGCATAGAAAGTCCCAGCATTGTGTTTTCTTGAAAATTATGACCAGCACTACATATGAGATGGTTATTTTCAAGATTGGTGGTTTCATATAGTTTTGAATAGATCACTCTGTTCGTGTGGTATACATATTCTAACATGATGTCAGCACCTAAAATTTGACCTGTTCTTGGGTTAACAAAACTAGGACCGTATCCTCCAAAAGGAGGGTTGGGTGATGATGTCCATCTAAGAACATTGTATTTAATGTCACCTGCATCCCATGTCGCAGTATCGGGCTGAACTTTGACAACCATTGCATTTGAAAACCCAGCTTTTTCAAAAGCTTTGTTCCATTGAAGAACTCCCTCAGCAATCGTCTCTCTGAATTCAACAGGAGTCGTATTCTCGATCCACCAAGTGATTGGTTCTATTGGATCAGAAATAGCAGCAGATTCATCTTTTTTCTTGAGATTCCATCGATGAATAAGGTCTTTGTAATTGACTAAGTCAGTAGTGGTTAAATCGCTTACTTGATCTGTGAAATACCCTATTCTTGGATCATCATAACGAATTTCGTAATCATTGTCCGGGACTTGAATTAATGAGTGCTGTACTAAAATGCTGATATTTCGAGCATCAGTTACCGATTCAGCATCCAATCTTTCAATTCTTTTATTTTCATAAACATATTCTACAATTACATCTGAGTTTTCAGTGTAATTATTGATGTTTCGAACTTTAGTTTTGGTTTTGCTTAGACCACCTAATTTAAATGATTTAGGACTCTGTCTGAATTGTGTGTAATCTATGATGCCTAAACCGTCCTTTAAAAAGATCGGGTCTGCATCTATCAAATAACCACCTTCTTTTTCGCTGCCTGCTTTAATTTCTGAAGAGTATAGAATTCCCTTTGAAATATTAGCATCCTGTGCATTGCTGAGCGCACTGCTAGGATCAAAATAGAACGAGGTATTCTGACGGCTGATTTCTATTTTGTCAAAGAATTTTTTAATTCTAATGATATTGCTTCCACGGAATTGTCCTCTAAAAGCAGAAACTTCTACCGCTCCATTTTCTACGTAATAGAAATGGATGAAATCTTTATTCAGCTGGTCTTGCTTAATAAACATTTTGAGCTTTCCAGAAGTTGAATCTTGATAAAAGGTGAACAAGCCTTCGATTTTAGAATGAGATTTTACAAGTTCGGAGACAGATTTCTTCTTTTTCTCTTTAGGGGCTGAAGATTCAGTTTTAGATTTCTTCTTTTTTTTCTGTCCTTCTACTGTGCTAACGGTAAAAGCTGAAGTCAGCACGAGTACGAATATTAGTTTATTGATAATTTTCATGTTCTTGAATTGTTGTTGCAAATAATGTTAATCGCTTATACGATAATTACAAACCTAAATCAACCGAAAAATGTTTTGAATTAAGACGACTTTGTTTTAAATAGTTTTTTAAGGTGATAAATGGTAAAATCAAGACATTAGACTCCTAGGAAAGACAGAATTAATTGAGATCATTCTATTTTTACACAAATAAAGAACGAGCACTTGGATTCAAAAAAATATTGTAATTCGCTGATAGCGTATTCAAGACGAAAATCCCATGAAGTAAATATTGGAGGGATTCCTATGGGAGGTGATCAGTCTATTCGTGTGCAATCCATGACTACTGTTGATACCATGGATACAGAAGGATCCGTTGCACAAACGATAAGAATGGTCGATTCTGGATGTGAATATGTCCGAATAACAGCACCCAGCATGAATGAAGCTGCTAATCTTAAGAACATTAAGGATAACCTTAGGAGCAAAGGTGTGGATGTACCTTTGGTTGCAGATATTCATTTTACACCCAATGCAGCTGAATTGGCAGCTGAGATTGTTGAAAAAGTAAGGGTCAATCCAGGGAATTACGCAGATAAAAAGAAGTTCGAGACTATTGAATACAGTGAAGAATCTTATGAGGCTGAGCTTCTTAGAATTAAAGAGAAATTTACACCACTGGTAAATATTTGCAAAAAGCATGGTACCGTTATGAGAATTGGGACCAATCATGGTTCCCTTTCTGACCGTATTATGAGTCGCTTTGGTGATACACCATTGGGTATGGTTGAGTCAGCATTAGAATTCATTAGAATTTGTACTGAATTAGATTATCATGACATAGTCATATCTATGAAGGCAAGCAATACAAGAATAATGGTTCAGGCTTATCGTTTACTGGTGAATAAATTAGAAGAAGAAGGATTAAAACCTTATCCCTTGCATTTGGGAGTTACTGAAGCAGGAGATGGTGAAGATGGTCGCATCAAATCAGCTGTGGGTATCGGTGCCTTACTAGAAGATGGATTGGGAGATACTGTACGTGTCTCGTTGACAGAGGAACCTGAATTCGAAGCACCCGTAGCTCAGTCGTTAGTGGATAGATATTTGAATCGGAAGGGTCACGCTGAAATAATGCCTTTGGACAAGCTGCCAGTAGACCCTTTCAGTTATGAAAGGCGGCGGACAAGTGAAGTTTTAAATTTTGGGGATCACAATGTTCCAAGAGTAATTGCAAATTTCAGTGATCAACCGATCAAAAGCGTTGCTGATTTGAAGGAAGTAGGTCATTTTTATTTGCCTGAACCTGACAAGTGGAGAATGAATGACTTGGGTGCAGATTACCTCTATACAGGTGTAAATCCAGCAAGTTTCATGCTGCCGAATGGATTAAAGGAGATAATTGATTTCGAATTTTGGAAAAAACTGGAGGATCAAGTTAACAAATTCCCAATGTGCACATTAGCTGACTTGCACCATGTGGGAGCATCGGTGGCATTTCTAAGAATGAGCTCTAAAGATCTTGATTCAATACCGCAATTGTCAGGTCTAGAAAATGTGATCTTGGTTATTGGTACAACCAATGAGCATGCCATGGCAGAATTGCGTAGATTCATTTTTGAGTTGATGATTCAAGAAATAGAACTGCCTGTCGTTATAGAAAGAGATATTGAAGCGTCTGATCAAACCGAATTTCAATTGAAGGCAGCTACTGATATTGGCGCTTTACTTATTGATGGATTAGGCGATGGCGTGATGCTTTCAGGAAATGGCAGTAACAAGGTCGAGAATGATACTGCTTTCGGTATTCTTCAAGCCGCTCGTACGAGGATGAGTAAAACGGAATACATTTCGTGCCCATCATGCGGAAGGACGCTTTTTGATTTACAAGAGACTACTGCAATGATCAGAAAAAGAACGGATCATTTGAAAGGTGTCAAAATTGGCATCATGGGTTGTATTGTCAATGGTCCCGGGGAAATGGCTGATGCAGATTATGGATATGTAGGTTCAGGCAAAGGAAAGATTACTTTGTACCGAGGACAAGAAGTCGTCAAACGTTCAGTGCCTTCAGAGCATGCGGTAGACGAATTGATTAATATTATTAAGGAGGATGACAACTGGGTGGAAGTGTCTACCACGCAAGAAATAATGAGTTGATTATGGAAAACGAACAAAAAGAGTCATCTAAAAAATTCTTTGCGCTTGGAGAAGTGTTTGGGTATTTTTTTAGAAAATCTGATCCTAATAGAAAGCCTGATTTAAACTTAAAAATGATGCATGGCATCAATAAGATTGCCATAATAGTCTTCCTATTGGCTATTTTATACTTCATTGCAAAAAAGCTCTTTTTTTAGGATGAATATTGAATTCTTTAGAGATTATTGTTTGCAAAAGCCGGGAGTCACAGAGGATTTCCCTTTTGATGAACATACCATAGTTTTTAAAGTCATGAATAAGATGTTTGCTTTAGCAGATGTCGATAATTTCGAATTTACAAATTTGAAATGTGATCCAGAATTGGCGATCCAATTAAGAGAAACATTTAGTTGTGTCAGACCAGGTTATCACATGAATAAAAAGCACTGGAACAGTGTAGATATTGATGGAACTGTATCAGACCAGAAAATATTCGAATGGGTGGATCATTCTTACGATATGGTGGTACAAGGTTTGACTAAAAAAGACAAAGCACTTTTACAAAACATTTCTTAATCCCTTCAAACCGCCTTTTTGTACTATTCGGAGAATTATTGTTAAGATTCGACCTGAGGAATGAGTATGAACCCAATATGGTGATGATAAATTGAATAAATAGGGAAATATTCTACAATTTTGGTAGTTAGAGTAAGTGTTATTGCCTGCCTTTTTAATTATTGAATAAAATTTGTGAAGAAAATTCTTCTTCCTATATGGATTGTGTGTTGTGTGTTGCTTTACGGATGTAAGGACAATGTGGTATGCCCTGCATTTCAAAGTACATATATCTTAAATGATTCTATTCGAATGGCGCGGTATTCATTATTTCTCAATGATAGCACGCCGAAATTTGCCATGGCTTCAAGGCGTACAAAAAATGGTGTAAATAAAAAGACTAATTTATTCATCAAAAATTATGAAATGATGACTGCTCCCAAAAAGAATGTTTTGGGACCACCTGAAAAAGACCCTTTGTATTATCATGAGCCTGAACCCGAGTTTTTAGCCAGTGATTTTGCGGGTTCCGATTCTTTGGGTATGGATTCAGTAAGAGTAGTCCCAGAATTTGCAGTCACTGAAGACGATGGTCCAAAATATAAATACCGATACCATCCGAACAATTCATATAATCAAGAGCAAGAGTATTACAATAAGTATTTCGGAGAATTATTTCTGGACAATCGCCCACCACCACCTACACCAGAGGAGTTGGCAGCTCAATTAGTGGATGATTTACACAGCGAAGAGGATTCTACAGTGGTAGAAGAAAAGAAAAAAGGACTATTCAAAAAGAAGGAGAAAGAACCTGAAGAGGAAGAAGAAGGTGAAGTCGATGCTGAAACTTTGGAGAAAGCCAAAGAGCAAAAGGAAGAAGAAGCCCCTGTACCTTCTGAAGACGAGTCTGAATAATAGCCTTTCTCATCTTTTTTTCTAATTTTTACGTTTCCATTTATTAATTGATGTCAGGAAACAATATTCCCCTTGCCGAAAGATTACGACCCACTACTTTAGATGAATTAGTAGGGCAAGATCATCTTAAAAAAATCCTCCAAAGAGCAGTCAATTCTGGTGCTGTTCCATCTATGATCTTATGGGGACCTCCTGGAGTTGGTAAGACCACGATTGCCAACATCATAGCAAACTCTGCTAAAATGCCATTTTATACTTTGAGTGCCATTAGCTCTGGCGTCAAAGATATCAGAGAGGTCATTCAAAAATCGAGGTTAGGTGCAAAGTCCATTTTATTTATCGATGAGATTCATCGATTCAACAAGTCACAACAAGATGCGCTTCTAGGGGCAGTAGAAAAAGGGCAGATCACACTTATTGGTGCGACCACTGAAAACCCAAGTTTCGAAGTGAATGCCGCCCTATTGTCAAGATGTCAAGCTTATGTGCTCAATGCTTTATCCAAGGAAGAATTGTTACAATTGGTGGACAACGCTTTGACCCAAGATAAGGTCATGGCTGAAAGAAAAGTCAATATCAAAGAGGATCAAGCATTATTGCGATTATCTGGTGGTGATGGCCGGAAATTACTGAATTTACTGGAGTTAGTGGTGGACTCTCAAGACAAGAAAAAAGCCATTATCACCAATGATTTAGTTACAGAAATAGCGCAGAAAAAAGCCGCCATCTACGATAAAAGTGGCGAGATGCATTACGATATTATCTCCGCTTTCATCAAATCGATTAGAGGGAGCGACCCCAATGCCGCAGTTTATTATTTGGCCAGAATGATAGAAGGAGGAGAAGATGTGAAGTTCATTGCCAGACGACTTTTGATTTTGGCATCTGAGGATGTTGGTAACGCCAACCCAACGGCTTTAGTTATCGCCAATAATGCCTTTCAGGCGGTCAATGTCATTGGCTATCCAGAAGCCAGAATAATTTTAAGTCAATGTGTCATTTACTTAGCATGTTCAGCCAAGAGCAATGCTTCTTATATGGCCATCAACAAAGCACAACAGCTCGTCAATCAGACGGGTGATTTGTCAGTCCCACTAGGCATTCGCAATGCACCTACCAAACTCATGAAAGAAATAGGATATGGCAAAGGTTATCAGTACGCTCATGACCATTCCGGGAATTTCGTAGATTTCGAATTTTTGCCAGATGAGATCAAAGGTACTGCACTTTTTGAGCCGGGGAAAAACCCTAGGGAAGAGGAAATGCGTAATAAGCTTAGAGCTAATTGGAAGAAGAAATATGGTTATTGATTCAATTTCTAATACTTAGCATTACTCGATAATTTGGCTGCCTAGTTTAATTAGAAGCTCTCTTCCTTTCTTCATTGCCTCCGTTGTATTAACATTTTCATTTACCAATGAATAGATCTTTTCAAATCCTTCTAGTTGATCTGCCCCTTCTCCTTTAATTCCACAAACTGCAATGACCCGTTTCTTATGTTTTTTTGCTAACTGAAGAACACCCCATGGTACTTTTCCATGTTGGGTTTGAAAGTCAATTTTGCCTTCGCCGGTGATGATTACATCTGCTTTTTTGATATGTTTTTCAAGCTCTACTAATTTGCTGATGATGTCAAAGCCTGATTCCAGTTTGGCATTCAAATAGGCCATCAATCCAAAACCTAAACCGCCAGCTGCTCCGGCACCGGGTTTATTAGAGACATCATGACTCACTACGAATCGAGTAATTTCTGCAAAGTGACTCATTGATTTTTCAAGTATTTCTATTTGCACTGAATCCGCACCTTTTTGGGGAGCAAAAGTTTTGGAAGCCCCATTCTCTCCGAGCAATGGATTGGTCACATCACAAGCTACTTTAAATTTGCATTTCCGAACCCTCGGATCCATTTTGGAAAAATCGATGGCTTTTAAGTTCTCCAAAGATCCTCCGCCGGGGTCTATTTGCTTTCTGTGTTCGTCCAAGAATCGAACGCCTAAAGCTCTCAATGCACCCATTCCCCCATCGTTCGTGGCACTTCCTCCGATGCAAATTATCATTTCATTGCAGCCGATTTCAAGTGCTGTTTTGATGAGTTCGCCTGTTCCAAAAGTACTAGTGATCAAAGGATTCCTTTCTTCAGGAGTAAGCAACTCCAGTCCAGATGATTTTGCCATTTCGATAATGGCGGTTTTTCCAACCATACCGAAACTTGAATTGATGCTCCTTAAAAGAGGTCCATGCGTTTTCGTGTTAATTAATTTTCCATTACCTCCTGATATGATAGCGTCAATTGAACCTTCTCCACCATCGGCCATTGGAATGGTTGTAATTTTTGCAGTTGAATTAGCTTCCAAAATACCTTTTTCAATGGCCTTACAGACCTCATTGGCTGAGAGGCTTTCTTTAAAGGAATCTGGTGCAATTAGAATTTTCACAATTTATTTTTCACAATTATTTTTCGAATAGGATCCATGCGTGCTCCAATTACTTGGACTATTAGCAAATATTACTAAAATTTTATACAGAACTTAAAAGGTCATTAATAAACCATAAAAAAAGCCCTTTAGAGAATTCTAAAGGGCTTGAAAAATTATTGACTTTGAGATTTATTTTATTTCGAAAGAGGCACTTAGCTTGTCCCATGTCATGGTAACCACTCCAGAATCTTCAACGCTAATATCAAACATTTCCGTTGGTTCTGCTACATTGGTCTTAGCTGAGAATCGTGCCACATCTTTTGACTTATCGTATTTGTACGCACCCCACTGACCTAAAACTGAATTGAGTATCACGGTCCAGTCTCCCTCCTTCGGAATGGTAAAAAGTGTGTAAGTTCCTGCTTTTACGTCTTTTCCTCCCATTTTACAATCCTTGGAAACTTCAATAACGGTTGCCTCATTGGCACCTGTTCTCCAAACTTTGTCATAAGGTACTAATCCTCCCCAAATAGTTCTTCCTTTTACCGAAGGACTACTGTATCGAATAGTAACAGAATTCCCGTTTACATCAGCTGTTGATGATTTTGCAGGACTGGCTTTTTGCTGGGCATGAAGACTTGTGCTCAAGATGATTCCAAGGCCTAGACCCATTATTTTTTTTGTGATGGATTGAATATTCATGTTTTTTGTTTTTTTGATAGATATAAGACGTAACTTTCTTTCCATTGGTTAGAATTAATTTTTAAGTTAGCCAAAAATTGAGGATTAAATGTATTCTTTGATTCAGAGAATTAATTTATCTTGATTGTAATATTTGTCCACCATAGTATTTAAATGTCAGTACAAACAAAAATATTAATCATTGATGACGATGAGATCAATAACTTGATTTGCACCAAGGTAATTAAAGATTTTAATCCAGATATGTTGGTGGAATCTGTCACCAGTTCAACTAAAGGTTTAAATTATTTAGAGGAACATGTGAAAAACAGTCCCGATTCATTACCTGATGTGATTCTTCTTGATATTAATATGCCAACGATCAGTGGTTGGGACTTCATACGAGAGTATCGAAAGATGATGACTGCTGTCGAAAGTGAAAAAATAAAGCTATTTGTATTGACTTCTTCACAGTACTATCAAGATGCCGAACTGGCAGATCAATACCGTGAAGTTCAAAAGCTTTTTACCAAGCCACTTACTTCTGAGATCCTTACGGAAATAAGTTCTTATCTGACATAAAAGAATTCTAATAAAATTCCTTTTACAAAAATCAAGTAGCATACGTATAGTCTGGATAGATTTGCATTTGCCAAAATTCAAAGGACTATGATTATAGTGGATAAAGCAGTATTGTCTGATGACCTGAAGGAAAAGCATTTCGTTTGTGACCTACAAAAATGCAAAGGAGCTTGTTGTGTTGAAGGAGATTTAGGAGCTCCATTAGAACAAGACGAATTGCCAATTATTGATGGTATTCTTGAGCGTGTAATGCCTTATCTCTCACAAGAAGGAAGAGAGGCGATTGAAGATGAAGGAGCCTATATGGTCGATGATGAAGGTGAGTTTTGTACCACTACAATTGGAGGAAAAGAATGTGCCTTTGGGATATATGATAAAGCGGGAATTTTAAAATGCGGAATTGAAGAGGCGTATAACCAAGGGGACATTGAATGGCAAAAACCAATTTCTTGTCACTTGTATCCTATAAGGGTTACAAAATATGATCACTATGATGCGTTGAATTATGATCGTTGGGAAATTTGTGATCCTGCCTGTCAATTAGGTGATGAACTCAAAGTCCCGGTATACAAATTTTTGAAAGGTCCCTTGACCAGAAAATATGGAGAAAAATGGTACCAGGATTTGGAAAAGCAAATCAATGATAATGACGATATGAGTGCTGATTCATAAATTGCGACTATGCCAGAAAATGCTCAATTCGAATATCTCAATGACTTAAATGATCCACAGCGTGAAGCTGTAGAAAATGTTCATGGCCCCTGTATGATTATCGCAGGAGCGGGGTCTGGAAAAACACGGGTACTAACTTATAGAATAGCCCATTTGATAAAAGCGCATAAAGAGGATCCTTTTTCGATCTTGTCCTTAACGTTTACGAATAAGGCAGCAAAAGAAATGCGCCAAAGGATTGAATCCGTTGTTGGAAATGATGCTCGGAATTTGTGGATGGGTACTTTTCACTCGGTATTTGCAAGAATACTAAGAGCAGAAGCTGGAAAATTAGGTTATCCAAGTCATTTTACTATTTACGATGCAGATGATTCTAAATCATTAATTAAGAATATTGTTAAGTTCTATGGACTTGATGATAAATTATACAAGCCGAATGTAGTTTTCAACAGGATTTCCAGCGCGAAAAATAGATTAGTTTCTTGGCAAGAATATACCAACAACCCCATTTATACCCAGGACGATGCTGACAATGGTAAACCTGAAATGGGCAAGATATACAAGGAATATGTTCAGAGATGTTTCAAGGCGGATGCCATGGACTTTGATGACTTATTGTTTAATACGAACGTGCTTTTTAGAGATCATGTAGATGTTCTCAATAAGTACCAGCAAAGATTCAAGTATGTTTTGGTCGATGAGTTTCAGGATACCAATATTTCTCAATATTTAATCACCAAAAAGTTGGCTGCCGTGCGAAGGAATATTGCGGTGGTAGGAGATGACGCACAAAGTATTTATGCCTTCCGAGGTGCTGACATTCAAAATATTCTAAATTTTGAAAAAGACTATCCTGAGTTAAAAGTTGTCAAGCTTGAACAGAACTATCGTTCTTCTAAAAATATCGTTAACGCCGCAAATTCTGTCATTGGGAAGAATAAAAATCAGTTGCGCAAAAGCGTTTGGACGGATAATATGGATGGGGATAAAATTGAGGTTATCAAAGCGACTTCCGATAACGAAGAAGGTAAATTGGTAGCATCAGCCATATTCGAGAGTAAGGTTAATAACCAATTTAAGAATACTGATTTTGCTATTCTATATAGAACTAATAGCCAGTCCAGAGCTTTAGAGGAAGCGCTTAGACGCAACAATATCAAATATCGGATTGTAGGAGGGCTTTCTTTTTATCAAAGGAAGGAAATTAAAGACATTTTAGGTTACATCCGATATACCGTTAATCATAGTGATGAACAGGCTTTTAGGAGAATCATCAATCTGCCCAAACGAGGAATTGGTCCGGGTACCGTAGATAAAATTATGGTGGCAGCTGCTGAAAATGATATTACCATTTGGGATACTTTACAAAATGCGAATCATTTTATTGGTGGACGCTCTGCAGCAGCTATTACTGATTTTTTGACGTTGTTGAAGAGTTTCAAAATTGCTGTAGAAAAGAAAGACGCATTTGAAGCTGCAACCATGATTGCCAAAAACTCTGGTTTGCTCAAAGAACTCTATGATGATAAAACCATAGAAGGAAGGAATCGGTATGAAAATGTCCAGGAATTATTGAATGGAATCAAAGAGTATGTAGAGAATGATCAGAACGAAGACAAATCAATGTCTGCGTTTTTGCAAGAAATTGCGCTATTGACGGATGCTGATAATGACAAAAATGAAGATCCAGATTTTGTCACTTTAATGACCATTCATATGGCGAAGGGATTGGAGTTTAAAAATGTTTTCATCGTCGGAATGGAAGAAGATCTTTTTCCTTCTCAAATGATGATCAGTTCGCGACAGGATTTAGAGGAAGAAAGACGCTTATTTTATGTGGCTATTACTAGGGCAGAGTCTCAACTTTATCTTAGTTATGCATTGACAAGGTACAGATTTGGTCGATTGAAGACTTGTGAGCCTAGTAGATTCTTAGAGGAGATTGATCAGGATTTTTTAAAAATGAATCAGAAGTTCAGTCAACCTGTATCACCTGGTAATGACTATGTCAAAAAATTTATTTCTAGTACAAAACACGCCACTCCCAAACCTTCGCCAAACATGATTTTTCATAAACCTTCCACAGGTTTCAAACCGAGCGACACCTCTAAGCTTGAGGCTGGGATGAAAGTAGAACACCCTAAATTTGGTTTCGGTCATGTCACGAAAATTGAGATTCAAGGGATCAATAAAAAGGCCCATATAAGTTTTGAAAAGGCTGGCGACAAAACCTTGCTTCTAAGTTTTGCCAAGTTGATGATTCACTCTTGATTGAGTACATTTGATGAAACAACAATTACCAATATGATTCAAGAAATGACAACTGATCAAGCCATAACTCGAGACGAGAAATATGGTGCCCACGATTACCATCCTTTACCTGTAGTCCTCGCCAAAGGAGAAGGTGTGTTTCTTTGGGATGTAGAAGGCAAAAGATATTATGATTTTCTATCTGCTTATTCAGCAGTAAACCAAGGTCATTGCCATCCCCGCATAGTGGAAGCGATGAAATCCCAAGCTGAGACTTTGACTCTTACAAGTAGGGCTTTTTATAATAATGTCCTGGGGGAATATTCGCAATACATGACTGAGCTGTTCGGTTATGACAAAATTCTTCCGATGAATACCGGTGCTGAAGGAGTGGAAACAGCCATAAAAATAACTCGGAAGTGGGCTTATGAAGTAAAAGGGATTCCTGAAAATCAAGCGAAAATTATTGTCTGTGAAAATAATTTTCATGGACGGACCACCACCGTCATCTCTTTTTCAAGTGATGCAGGTTCTCATAAAAATTTTGGACCTCACACCCCTGGGTTTGTGAAAATTCCTTACAATGATATAAAGGCGTTAGAAGAAGCGCTGAAAGATTCGAATGTAGCGGGATTTTTGGTAGAGCCTATTCAAGGAGAGGCAGGCGTATATGTGCCTGATGAAGGGTTTTTGAAAAAATCCTCGGAATTATGTAAACAAAATAATGTACTCTTTATTGCTGATGAAGTTCAAACGGGGATTGCAAGAACGGGCAAGTTATTGGCATGTGATCACGAAGACGTAAAGCCTGACATTTTAATTCTGGGTAAAGCCATATCGGGTGGTGTATATCCGGTTTCATGTGCCATGGCCAATGATGATATCATGGACGTGATTAGACCAGGTCAGCATGGGTCAACTTTTGGCGGAAATCCTCTTGCTGCTCGAATAGCGATGACGGCTTTAGAAGTGGTTAGAGATGAAAGGCTTGCAGAGAATGCTGATAAATTGGGTCAACTGTTTAGAGAACGTATGAATCAATTTGTGGAAAAGAGTTCTCTAGTTAACCTAGTTCGTGGAAAAGGATTATTAAACGCTATTGTTATCAATGACACAGAAGATAGTGATACTGCCTGGAACATTTGTTTGGCGTTGCGCGACAATGGCCTTTTGGCAAAACCCACACATGGCAATATTATACGTTTTGCGCCACCTTTAGTAATGACTGAAGAACAATTGAATGATTGTTGCAATATTATTGAAAGGACAGTTTCAGCTTTTGAATAAAACTATTTAGCCTTCCACTGCATATCTACGACTTCCTGGGACTTCCCCGGGTAGTCATAGAGACTTAGGACATGGCTGATCATTGCTATCCTAGCCTGTTTTTTGACATTTGCATCAATCTTGATCCAACGGCAATGTTTAGTATCTGTTTTTTCCGGTCATAGCGTTGATGAACATGGTAAACTCATCCCACATTTTAAATGGGTCACTTGTTATTCAAGTTACGAAACTTCTTAATTCCATAGAGCAGTCCAGCACCGAGCAGAAGGCCTAAACCTCCATCAATTGGCGTCGCTGGTGGACCTCCTTGTGCCATTGCTATGGTGGAACTTGATCCGATTATTGTCAATACAACTGTTGTTATGCTTAATATTTTCATGATGTTATTGTTTTGATTCAAACTGTTTGTAATCAATATTTATCTATTGATAAACTTGACAGCTTTAATCTGATTGCCTGATTTGACGTGCGCTATTAGAACCCCGGTATGATGTGGTTTGGTAAATAGGGCGATTCCGTTGTGTAGATTAGATTCACCGTCATAAACCAGCTTTCCTGATAGATCAATGATCTTCAATTGAATTCTATCTTCATTGGACGTACTGAACAATTTCAGCATGTCTTGACCCGTATATATTTGCACATCGAAAATGGCTTGCTCATTGCTTGAAACCAAGGTGTTGTCCGTAATTCGCAAGGCATATCTGTTTTGGTCTTGACCCGGTGACAATTGAATATTCACCGGATCGTTTGACTTGATTGCGATCTCCGTATCATCGTTGGTATCCACAAAGAATAGCGAATAATTATCCAGACCAGTAATCGCAGGTATTGAAAAAGTCACCATTTGTTCCGACTCCATGTCTATGCCTAGCGGAATCATTTGGTCGTTTTCTAACGGTAATCCTTGGATGGCCAATGGCTTGTCTCCCAACCAAGAATAGAGATTGAAAGCTGTTTGACTTCTTAGTTTCGTTGCATCGAACATCCTGTCAACCCCAATTGTGGCACTGGTTGGAAAACCGATCAAAGTTTCACTATAAAATCCATGTGCGCTCATCGCCAGTTTTATGGTCGGAACTTCGCTTTTTGTTTTCCTAAAGAAATTATCATCATTATTCATTCCACCTACACGCATGGCCTCCTTAAATGTCACTTTTGGGTCGACCGCATCATCCAATACTTGCACCATAAATCCTTGTCCAGACAATACATGCCCATTGAAATGATTACCTCTTGGATCACTGCCTACCTGACCTAGGCTGTTCATGATCATGTAATCGGAGGAAGTTCCTCTTGAGCCCGTATTGGGATCATCCCATAGTGCTATTTGACCATTGATAGCTGGGTTGTTTTCTAAAAAGTCACTGACGTTAATGGCAGCGCCATAAGGATTGGAAATCATGTGCCAGCCATGGCTTTCTGCTGAACTCGTAGGATCGACGGTAAAAGAAAGATCGTCCACAACCACATCTCCAACGTTAGGAATTCCAGAAAACTCGAATTGCGGCACATTGGCTATCGCATAGCCTCTTCCAGGAATAAAAGCTTGACCTGACCAGTTGATCCATCGGTTCAACCCATCATTGACTCCCTGGTCATAATCGATACTTTCATCATATCCCCAAATGATAGGTGCAATGGTAGCGCCGGTGATTGTTGCATCATATTTTACAGGGCTACCTATCATGGAATATGCTGAAGTAGCATGCCTCATCAATCGGTGAAAAATCACCTCATTGCCAGTAAATGTATTGGCTTCATAGGTCAGAAAGCTTGATCCTGATTCTACGAACACAAACCCATTATTGATCAAGTTTCCTTTGACATCCAGAGTGGTCAGCGGTGAAACGGTCAATTCGCCATTAGCCGTTATTTCAAGGTTTTTAACCAAAAACTCACCACTAAAACCAGTATTGTAAAGGTCATCAATGATTACATGATCGCCTTCGGCAGGACCTGTAACATTAGACCAAGCACCTGCCGACCAGATGATCCCTGCTTCTTCAAAGGAGGCTGTGAATGTATTATTGGCTAAGCTATTTAGGTTGAATTTAATAACATCCCCGGCAGTGGCGTTAAATGTGAAACCCAAAGGCACGCCAGTATCTTCTTCTTCATGTATGATAATGGGTTGATTGGCAGAAAGGAAAGTCCAATAGTCAATGTGTTCCACGTAGGAGTTTAATTCAATGTTAAATTCTCCCGAGTGAGTAAATTCATAGGTGAACCACTGAGAATTAACATAGTGAAGATTTCCGAATGTGCCATTGTCACCCAACACAGCATCCAGCGGAGATTCTTCCGTACCAATAATTAAATCTTCTTCATAGAAGATTTCGAAGCGATAGGAATTAGTGATCCATTCATCAATCATAAGGATATAATATTCCGTGCCAGCCGTCAATTCCATATCTATACGGGAGCCTCCAAAATATCCTACATAATCGTCATTGGAAGCGATCAAATTACCACCACATGCATCATATATTTCCATGTTAGTGTCACCTGCTGACATATAATTATTACTTGCCAAAGAAGGGATCAATGTTGTTATGATTGCGCTACCGCTTTTTGGCGCTGCAAATTTGTACCATTGATCATTATCTTCCTGATGTACATGGGCTACGTCATAAATGTTTGGTTCTGAAATTTCAATAGGTAATTCACAAGACATGCCTGAAGGCGTAAATATTACATTGAAATTATAATCTTCTCGCAGGTGATATCTATTATACATTTGAACTATTACTTGCTCCCCTTGGGATATTTCATAAGCTATAGATTGCTGCCAATCATCTTCATACAATGGACAGGTATCATCTAGTATTCCAATTGGACTTCCAGCACAATTATTTCTTATGTCAAATCCGTTCAAAAAATATGCATCATCTACACCACAAGTAGATACTTCCAAAGCACCATCGGATTCGGCAGTATATGTAAAAAATTGATCCCCAAACCAATAATCCACTACATTCAAACCTTCAGTCATTATTTGGACATTGGCGCATGATTCGCCATCCACTAATTCGTGAAAAATCATTTGAGCTTGATATTGATACGGGTCTAGCCCTAAATAATGAGGGTCTTGCAATTGCACAGGATCCCATTCGAATATGAAAGTTTCTCCTGCATGTACTTCAAAATCTAACGCAGCTTGCGATACACAGCCAGTTTCTGTTTCCTCTTTTATATTATCGCAATTGTCCTGGTAGACACGTAAGTAGGTATCGTGCTGATAGCCGATGATACATGTGGTCATTTCTAACCAGCCATCCTGAGGTACGGTCACTTCGAAGAATTGGCTACCTTCTGTATTATCTACAGAATATGTAAATCCACCATTGACCACAATATTGTTTGTCAAATCTACTGCCTCACTGCAGCTAATTTCATCTTCAAATACAGCTGAAAAAGTATTGTTTCTATTCGCGCCGTTTAATGAGAATTTAACGACATCATCCTTCAAGCCATTGAAAGTAAATCCATTGTTAGGCTCATCATAGTCATCATTCCATTGGGTTAAAACTATTTCGTTCTCTGAATTTATTTGAGTATTCGAACCATCATAATAAGTTGAAAATGTGATACTAAATATACCATCATTTGGAAGTTGATAAGTGAACCATTGCTCTTCGGCATAATACAAATGCGCATAGTCCTCATTTAAACCTAATGTCACATCAAGTGGAATTTCTTCAGTACCGATGACAAGATCGTCCCAATAAAAGATTTCGAATGGAGATTGGCCACCTCTGGCATTTTCGAATCCATTTGGTGAATCAACTAATTTGATTAAATACGTTTGATCTGCCAATAATGTAAAGCCTGAACCGGGGTTGATTTCGGATGCTCCATCGAATAGTCCATAATAATCGTCATTCGATAACCATGCAACATCTTCACAGCTAGGCCAAATTTCTATCATAGTATCCTTCCAGTAGAATCCTACTTCTCCGGATGCTTTGTGAAGTTTGGTGGTAGTACCTGCATGAGAGGATATACCAGTGGTAATGACTGCATCTCCGTTCTTGGAAGCCGTAAAGGCGTACCATTGATCTCCGTCGGTGTAATCCACATCATACAAGCCCGTCGAATTAATATTAGTAGCGGTTTCACAAGAATTTTGCCCCAAAATATTTTGACTTATGAAGGTTGCTATTAGGAATAATATATAATACTTCAATTCGAATATTTTCATGGCTTTTTCTTGTTCTAGTTTCAACTATTGATTTGAGATAATTAATTCATTATTATCAACAGGTAGGATGCAATACTAGTAGAGGGCGTACCCAATTAAGCTGTGCAAGCCGGGACTAAAGGTGGACAGGTATGTATGTAATCAAGGGACAATCAGTGGACAGGCGCGAATGTTTTAGTGATATTACATGCATTAGAGCGATTTTTAGTGCTTTTTTACTTCATGAATAGATGGACACTCTCGTTAATTTTCTTATTGGGATTTGGGACAGGTTTCACTCAATCTCCAAAAATTGATTCGCTTAAGGTTGTATTAAACACAGCTAAGTCTGATACGATAGCAATGCAAGTACTTTTTAAGTTGGCAAGCCAATATAAGAATGTAAATAAGGACAGTATGATCATCCGTGCGAAACAAGGATTGCGAAAAGCATATGACTTAGGAAATCCAAAATGGATTGGTCACAGTCATCTCAAGATGGCTCGATTTCATTACTACAGAAACGAAAACGATCTACTCGTCCTACATACCAAAAAAGCTGATTCCATATATGCTTTTCTCGGAATAGGAACCAAACAAATGGATGCTAGATACCTTCAAGGTGCTGCCTTATATCAACAACAGAAGAGGCAAGAAACTATCGATCATTGTATTGAGACTATCAAAATGATCTACGAAAAACAATTGGAAAACAAAATCCCTAACAAAATTGGGCAATTGCATCAATTAGTCGCTGCTAGTTATAATTCCATTGGAGAACCTGTGGAGGCACTAATACATCACCATGAATGCCTAAGAATTTTTGAAGAACAAAATAAGACTCACGTAAGAGTGGCAACACATAATAACATTGCCAATGTTTACCAAACAATGATGAGTTATGATATTGCCTTGGAACACTATAAAAAAGCACTGGACTTGCTTGACACATTAGCTCACCCCAATATACATCTCGACCTCATCTTTAATATAGGAATGTTGAAATTACGTCAAGGTGATATCTCTAGCGCACTCACTGATTATTACAAGGCTTTGAAAATAGGAGAGCAGGTACAGCAACCCTGCGAAATGGGCTACATAAAAGGTAACATTGGTTTGTGTTTAATAAAACAAGGAAATTTTGAATCTGCCATATCATTTATCGATCAAGCGGTAAACTCAGCAAACAAGTGTGACAATAACCTATACCGTACTACAGCATATTTTGCATTAGGAGAGCTTAATACTAAGCTAAAAAAGGATAATCTTGCTAAAGAAGCTTTTTCTAAAAGTCTTATGATAGCGAGGCGTATTGATGAACATGATTTTATTTCAAAGTCATCATTGGCGCTTTACGAATTGAATTTGAAGAAGAAACATTTTGAACAAGCCTCCCAACACCTGGCTGAATATCTTCAATCTCGTGATTCAGTTTTGAATACCGAAAACATAGCCAAACTCGCTTATCAAGAATCAGAATTTTATTTTGAAAAGAAAGAAAAAGCGTTAGCTGTAGAAAATGAAAAAGAACAAATTCGACTTGAAGAAAAAGCGACCAAAGAAAGAATCATCTACATTTCACTTTCATCGTTTCTCATGATGGTACTTGTGTCAGGTTATGTCATTTATCAAACAAAGGTTAAATCCAATAAAAGGCTAAGGGAAAAGAACAATTTAATTGAAGCTCAAAACATCAAAATCGAGGAGTCAGCACTTAAAGAAAAACAATTACTAGAAGCTCAAATTCAGTCTCGAGACAGAGAACTAGCTAGCTATGCCATGCAGTTTAATGAACGAAATAATACGCTAAAAAAACTTGAGGACAAAATATCAACACTTGTAGAAACCTCTGAGAATAGCCAAGGAGAGCTGAAAAACATCAAGAAAATGATTCAATCAAATTTGGATCATCAAGAAGACGCTTGGGACAATTTCATGAGTAAGTTTGAAGAGGTGTATCCTAAGTTTTTTGAAAAAATCAAGAGCTCTTTTGATACACTCACGCTCAACCAATTGAAAATATGCGCTTACCTGAAAGTAGGAATGGACAATCGAGATATTGCTAACGTTTCACATATCGAAATGGATTCTGTGAAAAAGAATATTTTCCGAATAAAGAAAAAAATGGTTTTGGGACCGGATGACTCGATAAGAGATTTTCTGATTAGCTACAACTAGCCAAGGTGAAGAATGCGTTACAATAACTCTGAAATTTCAACAATCTATTCAGCTATTTAATATAATTATTATGTCAACTTCTACTTTGAAAATATACCTTCCTGTTCTTATTTGCCTAATAAAGCCGTTTAGATTAAGTCATTTCAAACGACAAATGAATAATTAGCATTTCAAAAATGATGACACTTATCAACCTGCCTTCCATTGCATATCTACGACTTCCTGGGACTTCCCCGGGTAGTCATAGAGACTTAGGACATAGCTGATCATTTCCATCCTAGCCTGTTTTTTGACATTTGCATCAATCTCGATCCAAGGGCAATGTTTAGTGTCTGTCTTTTCGATCATAGCGTTGATGAACATGGTAAACTCATCCCACATTTTTTGGGCTTTTTTATCAACAGGACTTAATTTCCACATTTTAAGTGGGTCACTTGTTCGGGACTTGAAGCGCTTCTTCTGTTCCTTTTTGTCCAGAGAGAGCCAAAACTTCACAATCTTGATTCCCGTTTCGGTCAGCATTTTTTCTACATCATTTACCTGATGCATAAATTTTCCATATTGTTCCGTTGTGCAAAAACCCATGGCAGGTTCTACAACCGCTCGATTATACCAACTTCGATCGAAGAAGACAATTTCTCCTTTGGTGGGCATATGTTTTATGTATCGCTGAAAGTACCATTGTCCTTTTTCTTTTTCGTTTGGTTTGGAAAGGGCAATTACTCGAAACACTCTTGGATTAAGGTGCTCTATAAACCTTTTGATTGTACCTCCTTTTCCTGCAGCATCTCTGCCTTCAAATATGATTACTAATCTTTGGCCGGATTCAATTAAATGTTGCTGAAGTTTTAATAGCTCAACTTGATGCAACTCAAGCATATTATTGTAAGCTTCAGTCGATATTATTTTTTTAATATCAATACGATTTCCTTTCAAGGTGTTTGAGTTTTTATTTAAAAATACGCAATTCTAGTTCTCAATGAAATATTTGATAATATCTGTGGTAGTGACAATGCCAACCAGCTGCCCATCATCAATAACAGGAAGCGCATGAAATTCTACATCAGTGAATATTTGAGCAGCATCTCGAATGGGTTGATTGGACGAAACGGTCTTAGGGCTATGTTTCATTACTTGATTAATTGATAGCATCTCGAATATAGCTTCATCAGCATCTTCTTGCGCTTCTCCAAACGTATTGCCAAAACTGATTCTTAGAATATCTGTTTTACTCATAATTCCTACCAGCTTATCTTCTGACAAAATGGGAATATGTCTGATGTCATGTTTATTAAACAATTCATTGATCACTTTAAGTGATTCGTTGATATCGCAAGTCACAACTTTTTCAGTCATTATTGCACTTATTTTCTCTCTCTTTTTCATTATTAAAACACTTAAGATGATTAATAAAAGGTCTTTTACTAGAATTAATTTACTCATTGTCTTGCCTGTTTTTACTGTCAAACATCAGTTGAATTCGTGATTTTGATCAAAGCGTTAAGTTAGTAGTCTAATATGAGGCATCGATGGCAAGTGAATGGTTGATTTAATATATTGCGAACTGATATATCCCCAATCTGTTTTATGCGTTATTTGCTGTCCTTATTAATCTCATTAATCATACTTTTTGAAGGCCTTTCTCAAGAAATGGATGTCGACTCTGTCAATACTATTTTAGAAGAAGTGACCGTTCAATCAGATTTATTTGGACATGACTTAATTGAGCTGCCAGGGTCTGTTTCAGTGATAACGGCACTAGACATGCAACGAGCAAATGGGGTGCAATTGCAACCCATTATCAATGCAATTCCAGGAGTATATATGCAGTCAGGGGCTCTCAATACGAACCGTATTACCATACGAGGAATTGGTGCTCGTTCCCCTTTCTCAACCAATAAAATCAAAGCTTACCTAGATGAAATTCCTTTGTCAAGTGGCGAAGGAGAAACAACGATTGAAGACATTGATTTTGCTACTTTAGGAGGGGTGGAAGTCTATAGAGGGCCTATTTCGACCACCTTTGGTGCGGGGCTTGGAGGTGCCATACATATGATATCAAAAACCCCGAATGGAAAAAGCAATATGTCATTTGAGTCTTCCTACGGTTCATTTGGTCTGTTTAGGAATCAATTGGGTTTGCAGTTAGCTTCTTCTGACAAATCACTATCGTTATATTATCAGGACATTCATAGTGACGGTTATCGGGATAACAACGAGTATGATAGACAATCCATTACATTGCTTGGAAAACTGTTCCTAGGCAATCAATCAACTTTATCTAGCTATTTGAATTACTCAAAGCTATTGGCTTATATCCCTAGCTCGTTGAATGAAGAAGACTATGAAAATAACCCAACGAATGCCGCCAGTTCTTGGGGCAATGCAGAAGGAAATGAAGATAATTCTAGATTTCGAGCAGGGGTATCGCTGAATACAACTTGGAATGATCAACTAGAATCATCGTTGACTGTGTTTATGAATTCAGGAAATTCTAATGAAGTCCGACCAACTTTCCTAGGAAACACTGGAGTAGATTATGTGAACTTCGGATTTCGAGGCAATGTCAAACGAAGCTTTTTTGACCGAAATCAATTGAGCGTCGCGCTAGGTACAGAGTTGTTTCTTGAGAATTACACATATCAGGAATTTGAAAACATCAATAGTCAAAATGGGAATTTGACCCTTGATTACAGTCAAAATAGGAATTATGGTAACGTCTTTCTTGTTTCCGAGTATAAGCCTAATGAGCATTGGCTCGTAACTCTAGGTACAAACCTGAATTTTTCATCTTATAAATTGGATGATAATTATAACGTGGGAGGAGATGATCTGTCAGGAGAATTTAAATTCAGTCCTGTTTTTTCTCCAAAATTGAGCGTCACTCGTTTTCTATCAAATGATATTGCACTTTATGCTTTGGCTGCTCATGGTTTTTCTTTACCAACGTTTGAAGAGACGCTTTATCCTGATGGAGAAGTGAACACAGAATTGAAGCCAGAGTCAGGATTCAATTATGAATTGGGCCTAAAGGGTGCAATGTTTAATAATCAGCTTCTATTTGAACTGGCATTATACAGCATGATAGTAAATGATTTGATTGTTGATCAAGTTGTGGATAATGTTTTATATGGGATAAATGCCGGTAACGCTCATCATAATGGATTAGAAATGATGTTGGATCATAATATCGTGAAGAATGACATTTTGGAATGGAATCATCGTTTATCATTGACCCTCATGAAATATAAATTTGATGAATTTGTAGATGGTGAAAATGACTATTCTGGAAACGAAATGACTGGAGTACCGAATAGGAATTTAGATTATAAAATGAGTGTTAAAACTGCGATGGGACATTATGGAAATGTGAATTGGCAAAGTGTTGGTGCGATGCCTATTTTAGATGATAATTCAATTTACACAGATAGTTATAATCTGGTTAATTTAAAAGTTGGATTTCAAAAAAGCATAGAGAAGGTAATCATAGATATTTACGCTGGGGTCAATAATATTTTGGATGAGAAATATGCTTCTATGATTCAAATTAACACCTTTACAGGGCGATATTATTATCCAGGTCTGCCTGTGAATTATTTTGCCGGGGCTAAATTAGTCTATCAGTTCAATTAGCAATTAAGCTGGACAGTTCAGAATCAGCAAATTTATCCCCTTTCCAAAACTTGGTTACTAGCCCATCTTCTACGAAGAACATTCTAGGATATGAACCTTGTGTCAATTCCATAAATCCTGGATCCTTGTATATAACAAAAGGGTAGTCAACTTTGTGATCAGTCATAAATTGCATAACATCTTTTTCATCACCATAGAAAACAAAATAAACCGGAGGGATTTCGTTTTTCTGATCGACGATGCGAATTCGTTTAGCGGCATTTTTGCAGTGGCTGCACCTGGGGTTTAAAAAGACAATTAGTGATTGTCCTACCTCATATCTGATTGAGTCTTGAGAACCATGTATTGCCGGAATTTGAGAAAGGTCAATTGGCTCATCAATCTTAATGGCCTTGGAATCATATTTTAATGGTCTAAGTATAAACGTAAATGGTATCACAAAACAAGCAATCAGAATGTACTTTTGAAAAGGTATTTCAGGCGAATTCAAATCATGAAGCTTGAAAATCACTCCAGTTAGTAGTAGTAATACAATATTTTTATAAATAGAATGTTCCGTTGTCATTGCTAGAAATGTGCCTAAACAACCACAATCATCTTGATTTCCAATCGTAAAAACTTGAATCAGTAAATAGAAGGTAAATCCAATAAGCACCAATCCAATTCCTATCAGGGTATTCCTAAGTTTGAGGTTAATCAAACAAAAAAGGCCTAATAGAATTTCTATCGATATGAAGGCTCTTGCTACGAAAGGTGCAAAGTTCCAGCTAACCCAGCCAGACTCCACTAAGGTGTATTCAAAGGGTTCAATAGGTCTTATTTTTACTATTCCCGAAAAAATGAAAAAGGCACCTAATATTACTCGAATTACAACTGGAAAAATCTTTACCATTTATTAAAATTAATCTATTACCGCAGAATCACATACGTAATCTGGAATGATACCTGAGGAGGCAATTTTTACTTCAGCGTTTTTCTTTAACGTATTCCCTGTTAGGACCAAAGCTGTGTCAATACCAAACTTATTTCCACCAAGAATATCAGTGTGCAAAGTGTCCCCAACCATTAAAATCTTTTCCTTACCAACCTCTTCTGCTCGTTGTGTATGTTGGTATGCAAAAATGAACATGTTCGAATCAGGTTTTCCAAAATAGATGAAATGCTTTCCTGAGATTCGTTCAACCATTTCAGCGATGCTGCCGATTGCAATTGCAATTTCACTATCAGATACTGGATATGAAAGATCTGTATTGGCTACAATAACAGGGATATTTCTGAGTCTAAGAAGGTTGATTAGTTTATTGACATCTTGCTTCCAATCAAAACCCTCATCATCCAAGAAAACCAGTGCATTTACTTCGTCAATGTCTTCAATAACAAGATCAGCTATGGATAGCGCATGTAGTCCGGTTTCTTCTAAATAATGAGCAGATTTTGAAGTGCCTAAGTAGGCTACTCTACCGTCATTTACTTTGAGTTTTAGATAATCTCTAGCAAGCATACCAGATGATATGATTTTTTCTTCAGTTATCATGGTTAACCCTTGTTCATGATAAGATTTTGCTAAGTCCTCAGGCCCACGAGAAGCATCATTCGTCAAAATGTAATAGTCTATATTATGTTCCTCTAAGAATTCGAATGTTCTCTTTATTCCTTTGATTAACCCGCTTGAATTTTTTAACACTCCATATGCGTCAAAGAATACTACTTCATAGTTTGTCACTACATCTTTAAAATTATCAATAATCATTATTTAGAGTTTTAGGGCTTTAAGGATTTTCTCACTGTTAAAATCATCTATTTTAGGGAAGTAAATATCGTAGGCTTCTTTTTGTAGTTTCGTGGCATAAATTTCATGAAAAAAGTAACGTCCATCTTTTATTACATAGTTGATGATAAAAAAGCGATACGCTTCTTTTATGAATAGAACTTCATTTCTTGTCAATGGAAATATTTTGTGGTATTCTTTTAAAAACAGAATAAATCGGTCTTCATTGACAGGGTCAATGAGGTAGCTAAACTCCTTTCTGTCTCCAATTGTAGAGCAGACTCGGCTAAAAAAATAGAAGTCCAAAATTCTTGAACTCATTCTAAACCAGTCATAATCCCATCTAGAGTAAAGACCACCTTTTTTATTTACCGAAAAATTGCCAATATTCCAATCTACAAAAATGGGAATGGCCGTCCAGTCTTCTGCTTCTAAATGAGCCATGTTGTTGTAAAAAAGATCGATTTGTTTCTTGATCGTATCAATATTGCCACGATGTTCATATTGCCCAACTTCCGAATTGCATATTTCAACTAGGTAATCCAAATCTTTTCTTAAGGTTTTGGACCAGCTCGGAAGGATGTTTTTGACATTAGTACATGCTAAGTGAAATTTGGCAACTTCACTACCTAATTTTTTAATCTGTTTTTCATCCAAGATGGCTGGCAACATCACATCGGTCTTGATTGGGTTGTAAAAAACTACCCACGCATCTAAATGCTCATTTTTATGCCTATATGTGAATAATTGATTCCCTTTTGTCAAAGACCGAGATATCAACGTGTCAAATGGGTCTGGCAAGTTGATGGCCAAAGAATTGATCAGGGAATGATCTTCAAGAAAATCTTCATATGAACCAAAGTAGGATAGTTTGCCTATGACTATCGTTCCATTTTCTAATTTGAGTCGATACACATGATTGGTAGAAACCATCGCACTGATATCGTTGATAGAGACCACCTTTCGAGAGCTGTCATAATTAGCCCAGGCTTCTAATACAATATCATTAAAATTGAGGAGAACTGACATGGTTCTAAGTTAGCACAATAATTTTCTTTGACGAAAGTAGATTCTTCATCTTTTTTATGCGGCATAACTTCCAATTCATTTTGAACCTATTTTATATTTGCATTTTAGAAACACAGAATTATGGGAAGAGCATTTGAATTTCGCAAAGCAAGAAAAATGAAAAGGTGGGGACAAATGTCCCGGACATTTACCCGTATTGGGAAAGAAATTGTCATTGCAGTGAAATCAGGTGGTCCAGATCCTGATACCAATTCTCGTCTTAGGGCAGTTATGCAAAATGCAAAGGCCGCCAACATGCCAAAAGACAATATTGAGAGAGCCATAAAAAAAGCTTCAGATAAGGAGCAAGGTGATTTCAAAGAAACCCTTTTTGAGGGTTATGCACCTCATGGAATAGCGATCCTTGTTGAAACTGCTACCGATAATAATAACAGAACTGTGGCGAATGTAAGAAGCTATTTTACTAAATGTGAAGGCAATTTGGGTACTTCGGGTTCTGTTGAATTCATGTTTGATCATACTTGCAACTTTCGTCTGAACAAAGAAGGATTAGATCCGGAAGATCTGGAATTAGAATTGATAGATTTTGGAGCGGAAGAAGTTTTTGAAGATGAAGATGGTATGATGGTTTATGGCGGATTTTCTGATTTCGGATCTCTTCAAAAGTATTTTGAAGAGAATAATATTGAAATACTCTCTTCTGGATTTGATCGAATTCCTCAGACTGTAAAAGAATTATCAGAAGAGCAACAAGAAGAGGTTAATAAGCTTTTGGAGAAGTTGGAAGAAGATGATGACGTACAAAACGTCTTTCATACTATGGCTTAAGTAGCTTGTAATTAATTCGATGTTCAATTGATTCCCTGTTTTATTGCATGTTTTATCATGACAATAAAATGGAGTCTCCCCATCATATCCCATTTTTCAAATGGGTATTCGAACCTAACATTGCACTTTACTCTTTAACTATTAAAGAGATGTTACATGTTTATTCGTTCGTATTACAACATTCCCAAAAATGGTTTTTACGCTGATAAGCATAATTAAAGCACTATGAGTTTATTGAGATATATTCTTGGAAAAAAGGAGATGGATGAAGCACTGACCTCAGAGGAGATTGAAACCGTTCAAGTTTCTTTTGAGAAGATTGCTAATTTCTCAAAAAAAGCAACAATCATTTTCTATCAATACTTACATCATTTAGACCCAATTCTTTATAATACAATGAGGAAAGAAATAGGTTTAGATGAAGAGCGTTTGTTTTCTTTAGCTCAAAATTTGATCCATAACTTATCGAATGATCGAGAAATAGTACCTACCCTTCATATGATAGCTAAAAACAGTAACAGTCAATTACTTAAGGATTCGGATTATGGAACGATTGGAGCTGCTTTACTTTTTAGCATTGAATCATTGATAGGCGACGACTGGAATGAATTTGTAAAACGTTCTTGGGTCTCAGCATTTACTTTTATAGCCATCAATTTGAAATCAAGATCTAATCAAGCTGCCTAAACAGGTGTGTTCTTTAGTATTGATCCACATGATTTTCAAAGAATTACATTAACCTACGTTTAAATTGAATAATTAAACATCTTTGCGTTAGCAAAGCAAATAAAAAGCATCATGCAAAAAGCCGAGTGCACGACATGTGAGAATGTAAATTGTATTATTAAGAAAAATATTATGACTGAGGAGGCTATTTCATTTGTGGAGAAAAAGCATACTATTTTATGTAAAAAATCTCAGCAATTTATCATTGAAGGAGCTCCTGTTCATGGTTTATATTTTGTTTATCAAGGTAAAACAAAAGTTTCGAAAACGGGATTACACGGGAGAGAACAGATTGTTCGTTTTGCTCGAGACGGAGAAATCATAGGTCACCGAGGGTTTGGAACTGGTAAATTCTCCCCAATCAGCGCAGTGGCTTTGGAGGACACCGTTCTATGTAATTTTACGAACGATGTGCTTTTTGAAATGATGCACAAATTACCGGATCTGACGTTTGACATGATGCTTTTTTATGCTGAAGAGCTAAACAAGAGTGAAACGAAAGTTAAGAAATTTGCACATATGACGGTACGAGAAAAAGTTATCGACGCTTTCCTCTATATTAGGAGGAAATTTGGTCAACCTGGTGACTTTTTTGAAATTCGTTTATCAAGAAAAGACATTGCTGGTTTTGCCGGAACTACAGAGGAACAGGTAATCAGAGTGATATCCAATCTGAAAAAAGAGAACTTGGTAAGAGCCAAAGGAAAGCAATTAGGTATCGTAGATTTGGATCGATTGAAAAAGGAAATTTCAGAGCATAATTTCTTTTTGGACAGCTAAATGGCTGATTTCTAAATATATATAGCTAAACCTGCTAAAAAGCAGGTTTTTATGTGCAGACAACCATAGAATATGGTGATAGAACGCCGTTATTTTGTACGTATATATACGTATTAAAAATACGTAGTTAATAAAAGCACAACCATGATTACTAATTTCGATTCTGGCAAAGCCAATAGGACGCTTTTTGCCAATACTTTAGCATTTACAATTTGTTTCGCAGGCTGGCTACTAAACGGTGTACTCGTCACCTTTTTAGTAGACAATCAAATATTTGATTGGACTGCAGTGGAAATAGGATGGCTTATCGGTATCCCTGTATTAACAGGTGCTATATTTAGGTTGCCAGCAGGGATTCTGACTGATAAATTTGGAGGAAAACCAGTATACACGATCTTACTTTTAGTATGTGCCATACCCATGTTCTTACTTTCTTATGCAGATAGCTTTTGGACATACGCACTTTGTAGTTTAGGTTTTGGTTTAACAGGTACCAGTTTTGCCATAGGTATTGCATTTTCTTCCATTTGGTTTCCAAAAGAAAGGCAAGGTACGGCACTAGGAATTTTTGGAGCAGGAAATGCAGGGGCAGCAATTACTACTTTGGTTGGTCCTAAACTTTTAATCTATCTGACTGATGGTCGTACAGATCTTGAAGGCTGGAGAACCATGCCTCAAATTTATGCTGCTGTACTTGTATTGACGGCAATCGTTTTCTTTTTCATCACAGAGAATAGAAAACCAGCAACAAGTAATAAAACTTTAGTGGGAATGTTGCAGCCTTTGAAAAGCATGAGAGTGTGGAGGTTTGGGATGTACTACTTTTTAGTATTCGGATGTTTTGTAGCATTTGCAGGGTGGTTAGTCCCTTATTATACCAATGTATATGCTTTGGATTTAGCTACAGCGGGATTTTTGGCATCTTGTTTTAGTTTGCCATCAGGTATCATACGTGCATTTGGAGGATGGTTATCGGATAGATTTGGTGCCAGACAGGTGATGTATTGGGTATTGATCAGTTCAGCCATATTCAGTATCATGCTGGTTGTACCTAAAATGGATATTTTCGCTGCGGGCAAAGGAATCAATGCTAAAAGGACAGGTATAGTTACAAAAGTGACTGACAATATGATTGAAGCTGGTGGTATCACTTATAATCTTAAGGAGAAAGGAAATAAACTTGAAAATGCGGATAATGATTTCAGGATTTTCCCTGCCAAAGAGTCTTGGCAACGTGCTAATGTGAAAGTAGGGGATGAAATCACCAAAAAACAATTAATCGCAGAAGGTAAAACTCATATTTACTTCCAAGCCAATTTATGGATTTTTGCCATCATTGCTGTGATTATAGGGGCAATATGGGGTATTGGAAAAGCTGCTGTTTATAAGCACATACCCGATTATTTTCCAGAAGAAGTAGGCGTAGTAGGAGGAATGGTAGGAGTGCTAGGAGGACTTGGAGGGTTCTTTTGTCCTATTCTTTTCGGTTACCTATTGGAAGGAACAGGTATCTGGTCAAGCTGCTGGATCCTAATGTTCGTTTTATCAGCTGGTTGTTTAATCTGGATGCACAAAGTGATTCAAAATATGCAAAATAAGGCAAACCCTGATTTGACTTCAGTTTTTGAAGAAGCTGCCTGATTAAAATCATCATATTATTGCCATAGTTATACACCTCTTTCTATCAGGAGGTGTATTTTTTTGTCCAATTTTACCGGAGCCTAAGCTACTCTATGGGAGAATAGGCCGCGTAACTGATCGATATCGAACACCTATGTTTCAATGTCGAACAAGTATTTGCTCTGTTTTGGAGTTATATATTTGTAAATATCTGTAAATCAGTATATTGAAACTATGGCACTTTTATTGGCATTAAGAGATCAACTTGAATTAAACAATTAGATGGACAGGAAGATTAAGAAGAAAAAGTGGACGGTAGGAAGAATTGCGGGTATTTCAATAGGCGTATTGTTTGTTAGCTTTATTTTGTACAATTTCATTTTTGCAGAAAAAGGTTCTAAACTCAACGTAGAGGTAGAAAAAATTAATGTTTCTGAAGTAATAAGGGGTCAATTCAGAGAATTTATCCCAGTCGACGGAAATGTTCTTCCGATCAAAACCATCCGTTTGGATGCTATAGAAGGAGGGAATGTTGAGATCAAATATCTTGAGGGTGGAATTCTGGTGAACAAAGGTGATATGATATTGAAATTGGCAAATAATAATTTGGTCCAAAATTTCATGAATAATGAAACACAAGTTTTTCGACTTGTTAATGAATTGGAAAATTTCAAATTGCAATTGCAACGAAATGAGTTTGAACTACAAAGAAGACTAAAAACGCTGGAGTATGATATAGATGAGGCGAAGGACAACTATGATAGAGGGGTCAAATTGAGAGACGAAAAAGTCATCAGCGAACAAGAATTTTTAAGGTTAAAAAGGGCATATGATCGGTTAATTAGTGCTAGAGATATTGAAATTGAGTCTCAAAAATTTGATACGAAAAACACAAAAATTCAAATCAAACAAACCGAAGAAACGCTCAAACGTACTAGAAGCAATTTAGAAATGATTCGCAAGAATTTGGATAACTTGTACATCAAAGCACCTATTTCTGGAAGACTGTCTTCCGTCAATGTAGAAATTGGGGAATCAATAAGACAAGGTCAAAACATAGCACAGATAGATGATTTAAATGGGTTCAAAGTACGTGCGACTATTGATGAACATTACATCTCTAGAATATATGAAGGCTTAGACGGAACTTTTGATTTCAATGGAAACACCTATGGTTTAAGCATCTATAAAATATACCCAGAAGTTATCAATGGACTGTTTTCAGTGGATTTGAAATTTTCTGCTGAAATTCCTAAAGGAATTCGAAGAGGGCAGACCTTACAGATTCGACTTCAATTAAGCGAGAATATTGAAGCAGTTCAAATTCCACGTGGTAGTTTTTATCAAACGACGGGTGGTAATTGGATATTTGTTGTGGATCCTTCAGGAGATTTTGCAACAAGAAGAAAAATTAGATTGGGTAGACAAAATCCAAGATTCTATGAAGTGATCGAAGGATTGCAACCTGGTGAAAAAGTAGTCGTCTCTTCTTATGATGGCTATGATGATAAAGACAGATTAGTATTTAAATAAGACATTAAAAAATCAAATAAAACCTTAAGACAAATGGAAAACGGAAATGCATTAATACAGACAGATGGACTCAAAAAGTTCTACTACACCGATGAAATAGAAACGACGGCTTTGGCCGGTGTAAATCTTGACGTTAAAGAAGGTGAATTTGTGGCTATCATGGGACCCTCTGGTTGTGGGAAATCTACATTACTAAATATCATTGGTTTGTTGGACAATCCTTCAGAAGGGACGTTTAATTTTAGAGATGAAGAGATTTCTTCTTACAGCGAAAGGCAACGGGCAGATCTCAGAAAGGCAAATATTGGATTCGTTTTCCAGAGTTTTAACTTAATAGATGAATTGACTGTATTTGAAAATATCGAACTACCTTTAATTTATTTGAAATTTTCTGCTTCCGAAAGAAAGAAAAGAGTAGAAGAGGTGATGGAAAATATGAAAATTATGCACAGACGTAATCACTTTCCACAACAGTTGTCCGGTGGGCAGCAGCAAAGAGTGGCTATTTCTAGAGCGGTTGTCGCAAAACCTAAATTGATCTTGGCAGATGAGCCTACTGGAAATCTAGATTCCGCTAATGGGCAGGAAGTTATGACGCTGTTGAGTGATTTAAACGATAGTGGAACTACAGTAATCATGGTGACTCACTCCCCAGTTGATGCAGAATATGCACACCGAGTAATACATCTTTTTGATGGTCAGATTGTATCTGAGAATGTTAATTCGAAAGACAAAGCATTAGTCTAATTTAACCTTTTGAATATGATGCAACCTGATGAAAGTTAGGTTGCATTTTACACGCCCCTGCCTTAATTGTTTGAGGACCGCAACAATGAATTTATTTAAAGTGAAGATGAGAGATTGTTTTATCGTGGCATTGGTTTGTCTTATGTATTCTGTACATGGTCAAAATCAAGATTCAACAAGTAATGATAATAAGAGAGTATTAACGATCGATGAGTGTATTATCATAGCTATGGAGAATAATATTCAGCTCAAAAGAGTTAGGAATAATGCAAAAATTGCTAAAGCAAATGACTTTCAAGCAATTATGAATTTCCTTCCTTCTCTCAATGGTTTTGGAAACTATTCTTTGAATAACGGTACTAGTTTTGATAACAGTTCGGGTCAATTTTTTACAGGAAATAGAGAGAGTAGTTTCTTAAATCTAAATGCAAATTTGATATTGTTCAATGGTATGCGAAATGTGCATCGGAGGAGATTTGCGGCCAGCAATCTCGATGCTCAACAGAACTTAGTAACAGCACAAGAACAGGATTTGAGATCATCGGTATTAGGTTCTTATTTGTCTGTCGTGCTTGACAAAGAGAATATAAAAATATCTGAAGCTCGCTTGGAATTACTACAAGCACAATTATCCCGAGAAGAGCAAAGAAATAGTATAGGAGTTGGAGATCTAGAACAAGTATACAATTTCCGATCTCAGCTGGCGAATGAAAATTTGCGTTTGGTGAATTTAAAAAACCGGTTGATGACCGATATGTTGATATTGCTCCAGACGCTTCAATTGGAAGTGTCTAGAGATTTTGATGTAGCTTCATATTCCTTTGATGATGAAGGTGAGCTAGTTGTTCTAGAGGAGTTTAAAGTAGTTTTAGATGCAAGTCTTGCTTATTCCCCCAGTTTGAAAAGTGCTGAATCTACCGCCGAGGCAGCTAAGTACAATATGAAAATGGCAAAATCACAGTCTGTTCCAACGTTACGACTTATTGGAGATTATGCAACTCAATATTCATCATTGAATAGTGATACACTCGGAGTAACACTTCCGATCAGTGATCAATATAGTAATCTGACCAATAAGTCCTTGGAAATACGAATGACCATTCCACTTTTCCAGAATTTCAGGAATAACACAGATGCCCAAGTAGCAAGAATCAATATGGAAAGTGCTAAATTGGGTGTGGAACAAGCAGAATTAGACGTTACCAATACGATTCAGCAGGTTTATGTTGATCTCCTATCAGCGCAAGAAACTTACAAAGCAGCACAAGAGAATTTAGTGGCACTAACGCAGTCTTTTGATTACGTAAAGACGAGGTATGACAATGGGAATACTGATTTTTATACTTATCTAGAAAGCCTCAATAATAAAAATAGGGCCGAAATAGAGTTGGTCAATGCGAAATATAGCATTGTATTCAGAAAGAAAATTTTAGACGTTTATAGAGGACTATTATAACCATGATCGCAATAATATTTATCATATTAATTATCATTCTATTTTTCAATCATTAATGCCGGTTGGTATCCTCAAGGTATAACTTTGAATGCTATTCGCTAAACTTTGATTGGATAAGGTCTACCTTTGCTCAAATTTTGAGATTTGAAGACTAAAGGAAGAAAAAAGGAAAAAGTCAACATCGTAACTTTAGGATGCGCAAAGAATATTGTGGATTCAGAAGTGATTTTGACACAGCTGAAAGGCAATGACATAGACGCTGTTCATGAGTCTAAAAAGAATGACGCAAATACCGTCATCATCAATACTTGTGGATTTATAGAAAATGCCAAACAAGAATCCATCGAAACCATCCTGAATTTTGTGGATGCCAAAGAGCAAGGAATCATAGAAAAGGTATTTGTTACAGGTTGCCTTTCACATCGCTACAAAGATGATCTTCGAAAAGAAATCCCAAATGTAGATGAGTATTTTGGAACTACCGATCTCAAAGGATTACTAGCTAAATTCAAAGCTGACTATAAGCATGAATTAGTAGGTGAACGTTTAACAACTACAGATTCTCATTTTTCATACCTCAAAATTGCAGAAGGATGTGATCGACCTTGTTCGTTTTGTGCAATTCCTTTAATGCGTGGAAAGCATGTTTCTAGACCGATTGAAGAGCTTGTGCTGGAGGCACAAAACTTAGTAAAGAAAGGAACCAAAGAAATCCTGTTAATCGCTCAAGACTCTACCTATTATGGTTTAGATATTTATAAGAAAAGGAATTTAGCAGAGTTGATGGCTAGGTTGGCAGATGTTGAAGGATTGGATTGGATTCGACTTCATTATGCTTTTCCTACTCGTTTTCCGATGGATGTTCTTGATATAATGGCAGAAAGGCCAAACATTTGTAACTACTTGGATATTCCTTTGCAACATGGCTCTTCAAAAATATTGAAATTGATGCGCCGTGGTACTGATCGTGAAAAGACGCAGAAGTTATTGGATGATATTCGTAGTAAAATTCCAGATATTGCGATCAGGACTACTTTGATTGCTGGCCACCCTGGAGAAACTGAGGACGAATTCCAGGAGATGATGGATTTTGTAGAAAGAAGCCAATTTGATCGAATGGGTGTTTTTGCTTACTCTCATGAAGAAGACACGCATTCTGGAACTATGAATGACGATGTTCCTGAGGAAGTAAAAGAAGAACGTGTGAATGCCTTGATGGAGTTGCAAGAGGGAATTTCACTTGAAAAGAATTTGGCAAAAATCGGGAACACTTATAAAACTTTGATTGATCGAAAGGATGGAAAATATTTCATTGGAAGAACGGAATATGATTCTCCAGAAGTTGACAATGAAGTATTGATTAATGCTGAGAAAGATTATTTGAGGGTAGGGGATTTCGTGGATGTGAAAATAACAGAAGCAGAGCCATTTGATCTTTATGGTGACCCACTTTTTAAAAAATAACAACTATTATTAAGAAAGTCTCATAATGAGGGTATCTAAAAATCATATCTTCCGTACAACCTGTCATTGTAATTAACTTCTAATATGCAGGTAACAAAAATCGATCTCAAGGATACAGGTTCTTTCTCACAGTTTTTCCTTGACTATTTGGACAAGAAAGAAGAGTTAAAACCCTTTTTTGGATTATCACCTGATATAGAGAATTTTGAAGAGCAGATACGGAAAAAACAGTTTTCTGATGAAAAGAGAGAAGTCTTAGGTCAAGTCTTGTCAGATCAATATCAAGATTTAACTATTTCTGCTTCTCTTGAAGAAAACCTTTCGCTTCTTTCTAAACCCAATACATTTACTATTACCACGGGTCATCAACTCAATATTTTCACAGGGCCACTTTATTTTATATACAAAATTGCTACTGCAATTAATGCTTGTAAGTCTCTAAAGGAAAAATACCCTTCCTACAATTTTGTCCCAGTGTATTGGATGGCTTCAGAAGATCACGATTTTAATGAGATTTCTTATTTTAACCTTTTCGGAAAAAAACATCAATGGGAATGTGACGAAAAAGGTGCGGTAGGAAGGATGTCAACAAAAGGTATTCATAAAATATTAGATGATCTATCTGAACATATTCCTTTATTTGACAAAGCATATCGAGAAAATGAAAACCTATCGGATGCTGTTAGGTGCTATGTCAATGAACTTTTTGGGGAGCATGGCTTGGTAGCCATTGATGCGGATGAACCAAGATTGAAAAAACAGTTATCACCAGTTATAAAAGATGACCTGATTAATCATACAGGGCATAATGCAGTCAAAAAAACGAATACTGCACTTGAGTCACTAGGTTATCGAACTCAAATTTTTCCAAGGGAGATTAATTTTTTCTATCTGGATAAAAACCAACGAGAAAGAATAGTTTTAGAAAACGGACAATACCAAGTGCTCAATTCGGATCTTAAATTTAGTAAAGAGCAGATCATTGAGTTGGCAGAAAAATCACCGGAAAAATTTAGTCCAAATGTAGTATTGCGACCACTTTATGAGGAAATTATTTTGCCTAATCTCGCTTACATTGGCGGGCCAGCAGAGGTTATCTATTGGCTGCAATTGGGAGATGTTTTCAAGCAATATGATACCGTTTTCCCAGTGCTTTTACCTCGTAATTTTGGTTTATATATTAATGGAGCTGCACAAAAGAAACTCAAAAAGTTTGAGCTTTCGGATGAGGAATTATTCAAAACCGAAAATGACCTTCAAGCAGATTATCTTTCCAAACACGGGCAGTCGGAGATGAATCTAAATGGTGAATTGGACGATCTAAAAAAAGTTTACAATGAGCTTGAAAAGAAAGCGCTTGTGGTAGATGGATCACTTAAGGGATTTATTGCTGCTGAGCATGCCAAAGCACTCAAAGGATTGGAAAACGTTGAAAAACGCTTGAAGAAGTCAGAAGAGCAAAAACATGAAACGGCGTTGAATCAATTGGCAACACTGAAGGGAAAACTATTTCCAGGAGGGGGTCTTCAGGAACGCCATGATAACTTCCTCAATTTTTACATTAACAATCCGAAATTCATCGATGAACTATTAGAAAACATGGATGCTTTCGATATCCGGATGCATGTATTGTGTGATTAGTCTATTGATGGTTGAATAATTGATTATTTCTCCAAGGATTTCATTTTAAAAATAGCCAAACCTAATCGCAATTTGTGGTATGGAATCTGTTCTTTAAAGTGCTCGAATAGTGGTTTCAGTTGATCCGTGACGCCAGTTTCTTTTATGCCCTTAATGATGGATTTTTCTTCATTTTCTGATAAGTAGGCGCTGAGATTGGAGATTTTGTTTTGCTCATAAAGAGTAGCGATGTGAGAATAAATTGTGATAATATTTAATTCTCTTTTCTCCGCAATTTGATCTACGGTCAATCCATCTTTAATCAATTCGTGAGTGATGAGATGTGTTGCACCTTTTAATTTTTCTCCTTGCTCTGATTTGAGTTTTATAAAACCAATGATTTCTTTGATAAAGCGATCGCCATACTGAGTAAGTTTTTGTTGGCCGACCCCAGTGATGTCTATGAAGGCATCTTCGGTTGTGGGGCGAAGGCTTGACATTTCTTCTAGCGAGACATCATTGAAAACTAAATAGGCAGGTACTTGTTGTTCTACTGCTATGGCTTTTCTGAGCGTTCTTAATTTTTCAAAGAGTTCGTCAGATCGTTTTGCTGTTTTTGATATTTTAGTGGGTTTTCTTTTTGCGTCAATTTCTTTGGTTGTGAGGGGTCGAGTAATGTTAACAGGAAATCTATTCTTCAAAACTTTTTTTCCTAGTTCAGTAATTCGAAGTAAGTTGTGCTGATCAAATGCGATTTCAAAGAGGCCTATATTAAGAAACTGGCCAATGTAGTGTTGCCATTCGAAATAAGAATTTTCCTTTCCTGCTCCATATGTTTTAATCTGATGATACCCCAACTGAAATATGTCCTGTCTGCCAGATCCGCGCAGAATATCGATTAATATACCAATTCCTATTTTTTCTTGTGTGCGGGCAATAGCAGACAATGCCTTCTGTGCCAAGATAGTACCATCCATGAATTGGGGTGGGTTGCGACAAACGTCACAATTGCCACAATCGTCTTCTAATTGCTCTCCAAAATAGCTTAATAATACTTTACGGCGACATGTCGTTGCTTCTGCAAATTGCTGCATCCTCTGTAGTTTAGCTTCTAATAGCTGTTTTTGTGGGCTGTCTTCAATAAATTGGCGCAACTGAACGACATCACCATAACTGAAAAATAACAGGGCTCTCGAGTTCAATCCATCGCGACCAGCACGTCCAATTTCTTGATAATACCCTTCGAGGTTTTTGGGCAAATTGTAATGAACGACCCACCGAACATTTGATTTATCAATTCCCATTCCAAATGCAATAGTGGCACAAACCACTTTTAAATCATCTTTGATAAACCGTTCTTGGGTTTTATTCCTAACATCAGCTGGCATCCCAGCATGATAAAAATCTGCATCTATGCCTTGGGCTTGTAACTTGGCAGATAGGGATTCAGTGCTTTTTCTACTTAAACAGTAGATAATACCAGATTCTTGGGAATTTTGATTAATCAATTTAATGATAGATTCGAGGCGCCCTTGACCTGGTCTAACAGTCAATTCAATATTGGGTCTGTCAAAGGAGGCTAAGAATGTTTTTGCACCAGGGATTCCTAATTGCTTGAGAATATCGGTTCGAGTCGCTTTGTCTGCGGTTGCAGTCAAAGCCATGATGGGGATGGTTGGGAATTGCTTTTTAATGAAATCGAGTTTAGTGTATTCTGGTCGGAAATCGTGTCCCCATTGTGAAATACAATGGGCTTCATCAACTGCAATCAAATTGAGCGTTGTTGAATTGAGAACATTGTAAAAATCTCGATTTAGCAATTTTTCTGGAGACACATACAGGAGGTTGAGCTTTCCATCCATGAATCGCTCCTCAATCTCATTTTGTTCTTTGGAGGACAAGGAACTATTAAGAAATGCTGATGAAATCCCGTTCAATTTCAAGGCTTCCACTTGATCCTTCATTAAAGATATCAAAGGGGAAATTACGAGACATGTCCCTTCCTTCACCAAAGCGGGCAATTGAAAACAAATGGATTTTCCACCACCCGTGGGCATTAGTACTAAAGCATCATTTCCCTTCAGAACTTCTTGGACGATCTCCTCTTGTAATGGTCTGAATTCGTTATATCCAAATTTTTCTTTGAGAAGCTGTTTGGCTACGGATTCCAATAGTTTTTTCATGTTATCAGCCTGATGGATATAGGATTACATATATTCACCTTTGAATTGGTAAGTTCATATTCGTCATGTCAGGTGGTTTTCCATTCAAAGTAAGTTTACTTTAAATAGTTTCGATATTTATCATCCATTGCAGTAATGGGTTTGATTTTAATATTTTTAAAGTAACATTCTGCTGCTTCTGATTGTATTTGCAATTTCCCTTTGTTCATAGGAATCCAGTCTGAACCGTTATAAAACTCGGGTTGATAAATAGCCATTACCACTTCTCCATTGACGATGTGAATAGCAGTGTCCCCAAAACAATACAATTCCAAAGTATTCCATTGACCAAATGGTTTTTCATAATCGTCGCTTTTGAAACAACGACCAGTTTCTTCATAAGCCCAATTGAAAGATTTCATTTCCGCTCCCGGGGTGAAATAGAAATTGCCATCTTCTTTTTTAATTGCTGGGGATAGTGCTCTTACATTGGCATCGTTGATGCTGATATAATCTCCAAAATTTGATTCTTCAACCTCAAATTCAAGACTGCTCATCCATGTATTCCAAAGCCCTGACCCAAACGCTCCAACACTATGGTAAAGCATCCCATTGTTTCTTTTGGCATCTAATCTAGGTTCCCATTTTTTATCACCCCATTTAACTTGAAATGTCAAATGGTAATTCTCAAATTCCTGCTTGCTCACAAGACCACCAAAAATTTCACCCGTAATTTTCAATATGTTTTCATTGTTCTCTTCGATAACTGAAAACACATTGTTCTTGTTTCCAAGGCCTAATGCAATTCCTGTTTTAACGTCTTCTACGTCTTCATACCCTTCTATACCAGAGTTCTTATGCGGAATACCTAAATAGATGTCCCATTTGCTTAGATCTTTGTCTAATAGATCAGTCCAGGCTGCTTCTACATTATTGTTTGTTTTTGATTCCTTACCTGTAGAATTACAAGCGTTAATAGTGATTACAATTGTAAAACAGGCAAAGATAAATATGGACTTCATAATTTTTGGTGTAGAGAATTATCGAATTGAAATCAAAGATATAAATTAAAAGAAAAGACAGTATTAAAAGTTGGTAGGGTGATTTACTAGATCAAAACCAAAACCATCCATGACTTCCAGCTACTGCACCAGCAGTAGTGATTAGGCTTATTAATAGGAGTATCCAGTGTAATTGATGCATGAAATTAAATGTTTTGCCTGGGTTCTTGTAAGCATACTTTTTAAAAAGTTTGTGAAGCACAAAAGGTTCGAATATATATAAGATCAAGGAAAACACAATCCAAACAAATGTCATAGCATGAATCCACCAGTACTGGAGATAAAAATATCTATCCCAAGCTTCTAAGACATGAAGCATATAAAACCCAGTAATACCCGTCAACAAAGTTGTAATTTTGGCTTGCAAGGCAAATCGACCTTCAATTTTATGAAAAGTATCTATTTGTTCTTCTTTGGACCTCATCTGTTTCACGGCTGGGATGATCACAGTAGTGACCATAGCTACCCCACCGATCCAAATAATTACTGCTAGGACATGAATGATACGGGCTAATGTGAACAATTCCATCAACTCTTGAATTTCATTCTTCCTTTCTCTATCTCGATGGCTGTTTTTGCAAGCATAGTAAAAATAAATGCGCCCATAGCCCATATACCGATCATGACAGCCACTTCAATCCATGTGGGTGAGTATTCGACAATATCCCCCCACAAGCCCGGGATGAATCCAGGAATGATCAAACCCATGCCTTTGTCAATCCAGATTGAAATAAATAGAAAGATGCAAGCAAGAAATAGCCATTTATAACTTTTGAAAAGCAAATGAAGTGTCAATATTCCCGTGGCAATGATGTTTAATCCAAGAGAAGTGTAAATCCAAGGAACTAAAGCTGCCTTGTCACCAATTCCGAAGAATAAGTAAATAGCACTCAAACTGTGATGTGTAGGAGCATAGAATTCTTTGAATAATTCCGAAATCAACATGACCAAATTGACTTGTGCAGCTACTGTCACGACCATGGCCAGTTTATCGATAGTTTTATTGGTAGTCTGATAATCCGTGAACTTGTTGATCATTTTCAAAATAATGATAATCAATGCGGGACCAGCGGCAAATGCTGAAGCCAAAAATCTGGGGCCAAGTAGAGCATTGTTCCAAAAGGGTCTTGCAGGTAGGCCAGCATATAAAAAAGCAGTGACCATATGAATGCCAACGGCCCAAAAAATGGAAATCATGACTCCCGGTAAATAGTAGTTTTTATTAGGTTCATTACCTTGATATTTTGTAATCAAGATATACAGTGGGATAGTTAGATTGATAAATAAATAACCATTTAGAACCAAAACATCCCATGATAGCATGGAATTGGGCCAGTTGAAATAACCGATGATGGGGATAAGATGCCATGCTCTTGCAGGCCCTCCCAAGTCCACAGTAACAAAAGCCAAACACATCACTAGAGCCGCTACAGCTAGGCCTTCTCCAATTAAAACAGCACTAGAAAAATCAACGTCTTTCAAGACATAAGTAGGCATGACAAGCATGACTGCAGCAGCAGCTACCCCTACTAAAAACGTGAAATTTGAGATATACAATCCCCAGCTGACATTGTCACTCATTCCGGTGACTATCAGTCCTTCATCCAATTGGATGTAGTAGGCATAAGCACCAAAGAGCATGAGAAATGTCAAAATGCCCATCCAAAGATGATAGGACCTTGACCCTTGCATGGCATTGGCAAAAGAGTCTTTGACAAGAGAATTGAATATCGTTAATTGTTTCATCATTTCTTCAATCCATAAAATACCAAAATTTGGGCTCCGTCCCCAAATCTTCTTTTAAACGGAATACTTTTTTATTGTCAAGAACCCATCGGATTTCACTCTTTGGATCAAGCAGATTGCCGAAAATTCTGGCACCAGTTGGACAAGCTTCTACGCAAGCGGGATTTTTCCCATTTCTTGATCTTTGAATGCAGAAAGTACATTTTTCCATAACGCCCTTTTTTCTAAGACGATTTCCTAAATAGTGTTGTTCTTTGTTGACTTCTTCTTCTGGTACTTCTGGGGTAGCCCAGTTAAATCTCCTGCCATCATATGGGCAAGCGGCCATACAATAACGACAACCTATACACCAGTCATAATCGATCACGACAATTCCATCTTTTTCTTTCCAAGTTGCTCCAACAGGGCAAACTTCGACGCAAGGAGGGTTTTCACAATGAAAACATTGGGTACCCATATAGAAATGTCCTGCGGCAGGAACTTCATGGTAGTAATCATCATTGGCTAATTCAAAATTCATTTGACCATTTTCATGTTCATGGATTCGGATATATTGCATCTCACTGTTTCTGTCCTGGTTGTTTTCTTCAACACAGGCATTGACACAATCCATGTAACCCTGGCATTTGGAAATGTTAAATGCATAACCGAAAAGAACATCTTCATTGGCATCTTTAGAAGAGACATTAATTTTCTTGCCGTTGTTCTTTTCGTATAGTTTTTCCAGACGTTCAACAGTATTGCTTTTTTCTTTATCAGTCATTAACCGATAATTTGTTTTAAAGAACTCATCCCATTGTAAGCTATTGAGTTCTTTTTCTTCGTCACTGCTCAGAATACTACAACCTGTGGCTGTCATGCCAGCACCAGTCAACAAACCGGTGGTCAATTTTTTCAACATTCCTCTGCGACTTGTTGGTGCATTGGCTATTTGATGGAATCCTTGGTTAATGGTATTTTGCTCAGAATTGTTCTCCTGGGAACATGAGCAATTACTACTACAAGGGGTTTTCTTTTCTTCACTCATGGGTAATTATGGGTTTTCTTGTTTAATCCTTGTTGTATTCAACCTTGACGGCCATCTTTTTTCGAACGCGGGTTTATGTGCGTTATGACAGCCCGTACATGTCTGTGAAACTCGTGGAGGTACCCAGCCACCTAAACTTTTGCCATGGGCACCGCCTTGCCAATCTTTATATTGTGTCGAATGGCATTGGCCACAAAGTTGATATGAATGATCAAAATCGATATTTTGTCCAGTAAGGGATTTTAAAACATTGGGTTTGTCCATATCATGACATGTTTTACAGTTCATGGCTTTTATATCCGCATGAATTAGCTCAACATCCCAATGTGCTTTTTTTCCTTTTGGACTTTTTAGGTCTGATAATTTTTTAGAATGGCAATTTCCACAAGGGAGATTGGTAATTTCGTGTGCTCTTTTGGCGATTAGAAATTGAGAATCCAATCCACTTATGTCTGTCAAAATAGTTTTTATTCCTTGATCGTCTACCAAACCCTCTGAACTCATTTGATAGATAATTGGATCATTGTTTTCCTTGATTTCCTGGACGCGACTTTTTTCGTGATGAGAACATCCTTGATAAAAAAGAAAAGCGGCAGTAAGGCTAGCTATGATATAAAGACTTTTCAAATTCATCAATCTTGTTTTTTTATTAGTCTACTAAATACAACAGGATCTATATTAGACTGGGCATGACATTGTCTACAATTGACCCGTTCTGGGTGACTCACTCTAATTTCTTTTGAGGCAGATGGTCCGGCATGACAAGCCAAACAATTCTCTCTTAATTGCAATGAATGAGGTATAATTGGAGGACTTCCCTTCAATGCACTTTGGTGAGTATTTGGAGCCTCTTTTCGAACAAAGTCACTTTTGACAAAAAGTCGGTTCGTTTTTGTTGGCACATGACATTGCCGACAATTCAAATAATCTGGATGTGGCGTCACTGGTGCGAAAGCTTTAAATTGATCTACATATCCTCCATTTTGATGACACTGCAAACAGCTTTTTGCTCCGATATGGTCATCACCATCCAAAAGAGCATGCGGGATGCGAGGAGGAGCACCGTCATATGCACGATTATGATAATACTCTATTAATTCTCGACTACTCGGAATGTCCTGAATCTCAACATAATCTAGTGCTTTTGATGACCTCAAGAACATACCCTGTTCTACAGGCACCCCTGTTGTTTCTAAAGCTGAAACATTAGTCCTTGCCTCAGTCTGGCTTGATAATATGCTTACCTCTAAAATGACAATAAAGGAAATCATCAGCAAAACGATGAATGTTAAGATGTACTTATTTTGCTTGGTTACCATCGTTTAGACTTTCTCCACTTTGACTGCACATTTTTTATAATCAGGCTGCTTAGAAATAGGGCAGAATGCGTCCAAAGTCAGCTCATTGATCAAGTAATTCTCATCAAAAAATGGCACGAAAACTTGACCTTTGGTGGGTACACCTCTTTGTTTTATGGCTGCTTTCATCACAATTTCGCCACGACGAGAAGATAGTTTAACCTTATCTCCATTTTTAATGCTCATTGCATAAGCATCATCGGGGTTCAATTCAACATAGCTTTCAGGCACTGCCTGATGAAGGACAGAGACCCTTCTTGTCATGGATCCTGTATGCCAATGCTCGATGACTCGACCAGTATTCAACCAGAATGGATATTCTGTATCTGGTGACTCAGGAGGCGCTTCAAAGGGTCTGCTCCAAATCCAGGCTTTACCGTCAGGTTTACCATAGAAGTCAAAAGTGTCAGACTTACAGGCAGGGTCATATTTGCCATGGAATCTCCATTTGGTTTCTTTTCCATCAACATAAGGCCATTGTAGGCCTGGATTCTTCTTCAGTTCTTCATAAGGAGCCATACCATGTTTTTTCCCTTTATGGAAAAGGCCATATTCCTTATAGATCATTTCGATGTGCTCCTTTTCTGACCATGGAAATTGCTTTTCAAAGCCCATCCTTTTCGCTACCTCGATTAACTGCCAGGTATCACTCATGGCATCTCCTGGAGGGTCTATTAATTTGTCAAAGTGTTGTGTTCTTCTTTCAGAGTTACCATACATACCTTCTCTTTCTATCCACATTGCCGAAGGAAGGATCACGTCAGCGACATCAGTGGTAGGTGTTGGATAGACATCAGATACGACAATAAATCTTCCGTCTTTTTCACATCCCGCACGGTACCGGTTCAATTTCGGCATGGTTACCATTGGATTAGTAACTTGTATCCACATGAACTTGATTTCTCCACGATCCAATGCTCTGAACATAGAGACCGTATGGTGTGTCGGCTTGGGTTGAATGTTTTTTACGGGTACATTCCAAATTTCAGCCGCCATTTTTCGATCTTTTTCTTTCATCACCACCCCGTGTGGAAGTTTGTGAGTTAAGGTACCCACCTCACGTACAGTTCCGCAAGCACTAGGTTGACCTGTCAAAGAGAATGGACTGTTTCCAGGAGTAGAGATTTTACCAACTAATAAATGAATATTGTAGACCAAGTTGTTGATCCAAGTACCTCTTGTGTGTTGGTTCATACCCATACACCAGAGAGACATGATTTTTTTGTTTGGATTACCGTAGAGTGAAGCCAAATACTTGATGTCTTTGACAGAGACTCCACTGTACTTGGCAACCTTTTCAGGTGTATAATCTGAAAGAAATTCTGTATAGGCTTCAAAATCAATTCCTCTTGCTTCGTCTTTGAAAGCGAATTTTTCTTCTAGACCATAACCTATATTGGTTTTGCCTTCTTTGAACGTGCAGTGTTTTATAACAAATTCGCTATTAACCCAACCGTTCTCAATGATTTCATAGCAGATCGCATTGGCAATCGCTAAATCCGTCTGTGGGTTGAATAGAATAGACTTGTCTGCCGCTGCAGATGTACGTGTCGTACGAGTTGCTAAGTCAATAATTTTAACAGGGCGCTTGAGTCTGTTATCCAACAGCCTGGAGAAAAGCACCGGGTGCATCTCTGCCATATTGTTTCCCCAAAGAACGAATGCATCTGCATGATCTATATCTTCATAACACCCCATTGGTTCATCTAACCCAAATGAAGTCAAGAAACCAGTTACCGCGCTTGCCATGCACAGTCGAGCATTTGCCTCAACATTGTTGGTGCCAATAGCCCCTTTGAAAAATTTAGAAGCTACATAACCATCAGGAATCGTCCATTGACCTGAGCCATAGATTGACACGGCATCTTTTCCATGTTCTGATATTGTTTCTTTCATTTTGGTCGCTACCAGATCCAAAGCTTCTTGGATTGGCACATCCACCATCTCTCCATTTTTTCTGACCTGAGCTTTGGTCAATCGATCGGCACCATAAAGAGCCATGATTGAGTGATAGCCTTTTACACAACAAAGCCCTTTATTGACCGGGCTTTTAGGGTCGCCTTTTACCGCTACAGCTTTACCGTCTTGAACAGCGACTTTAAGACCACAACCCACTCCACAGAATCGACAAGGTGTTTTTTTCCATTTAAGATCTTTTTGATCCAATCCTTTGAGTCCAGCTTCTTGCTCTTCAGCAAAGATTATCCCTGGGAACATAGCAACTGCAGTAGTCAAAGCAGCAAGCTTTGCAGCTTCTCTAATAAATTTTCTACGGTCAATGGCTGTATTTATCATATGGCATTTTCTTCAAATCCAGAAACAAGTGTTAAATGAGCCAATTCAGTGCAGGCTTCAAGTGTTGATACTAATCGTTTATCTTCCTCTTCATTTGGAGTATCTGTAACAGCAACGATTACATCCTTATTATCTGAAGGTAGAATCTCAACTTCATTCATTTGCGTGAGTTTTTCTGCGAGTAAAGTCAGTTTCCTAGGGTGAGGAATCAGTATATAGCTTTTAATTGGCATTAATAAATCGATTAAGATTCAAAAATGAGAAAGTCAAGCAGAAAAAAACATGACGTTCATCATATATAAATATAACAAAAACCATATTCAGGTTGAAATTCAATTTCTATTCATTCGGGTGTTGATATGAAATATCTGACAAATTCAATATTGAATAGAGTAATTTTGTGTTCTAATTCGTTTTAATTTTATGAGTGTATTTTGGAGGTGCTTAATAGTTACATTGCTTCTCTTGTCTGGTGGGCGAACAATTGCGCAATTGCGTATCAATGAGTTTCAAGCATCAAATTCATCAACAATAGATGATCCAGATTTTGATGAGAGTGCTGATTGGATTGAAATATATAATGCAGGGTCAAATGCTGTAAATGTCCAAGGTTATTATTTGTCTGATAATGTTAGCAATCCTAAAAAATGGTTTTTCGAGACGAGTGTCATCATTCCTCCAAAAGACTATTTATTGGTATGGGCTGATGGTCAAAATACAGGTTTACATACAAATTTCAATTTGTCCGCAAACGGAGAAGAAATAGGATTGTTTAAACCAAATACAGTCATTGAGGATGAATTTAAATATCCAGCTCAAAAATCGGACATATCTATGGGCAGAGATCTCAATGGAGAATGGGTATATTACTCTGAGCCAACACCTGGAATGGAGAATTTGACTGCAAGTTACTCTGGATTTACGAAGAATTCAGTTGATTTTTCTGTCAAAGGAGGACTGTTCGAATCACCTCTTCAAGTCATATTGACTTCTTATTTTGGTGGAGATATTTATTACACAATAGATGGTTCTGAACCGAACAAAGAATCTGCCATTTTCGAGCATCCTATACCTGTTAATGTTCATAGTGTGATCCGTGCGAGGATTATAGATGAGGGGTTGATTGCCGGTCCCATAATTACAAACTCTTATTTTATAAATGCCACTCATGATTTGCCAATTATTTCTATTTCTTCTAATCCTGAAAATTTTTGGGATGCAGATCTGGGGATATATGTACAGGATCATAAGCCCGATTGGGAGGTGCCTATCAATATTGAATTATTCGAAAATATTGGTGGTGATCGTGCGGCCTTTAATGAATTAGCGGGAGCTAAAGTTAATGGTCTTTGGTCATGGCAGTTGCCACAGAAAATGCTTGGTATTTATTTTAAAAGTAGATACAACGGAAAATTGGAGTATCCACTTTTTTATGATAGAAGTAGAATTCAATTTGATGATTTTGCATTACGGGCTTCAGGAAGTGATTGGGCTTATACATTGTTCAGAGATAAGCTAGGACAAGATGCCGTTTCTCAAAATATGGAATTGGCAACCATGGGATTTCGAGAATCTGTAGTCTATATCAATAGTCAGTACATGGGAATCCATAATATTAGATCCAAAGTCAATGAAGACTATATTATTGGCAATTTTGGTATGAAATCCGGAACTTTTGATTTAATAGAGAACAAGGATGTAATTGAGGCAGGTGACTTAGTAGCCTTTGATCATTTGAAGGATTTGCTAGATAAAGATTTAAGTGTTCAGGAAAATTTCGATGCTGTAGCAGAATTGATGGACATTGAAAATTTCAGTGATTTGATGATTACTGAACTATATGTTAGGAACACTTCAATAGGGCATAATATCATGGGTTGGAAACCAAAAAATTGGGGAAAATGGCAATGGATAGTCATGGATTTGGATCGAGGTTTTTTTAAGCCGGATGAGAACTTAATTGATTATTTCTTAGGTAAATCAGTAGTACCTTTTGATGAACTTATGAACAATGAAGGGTATAAAAATTATTTTGTTCATCGTCTTATGGATCATTTATTGACCACCTTTCATCCGAGTCAAATGGCAGATTTAATTGAGATTCATAAAGGTAAAATTGAAAATGAAATATTTAGACATATCACGCGTTGGGATGGGGCAACTTCTAATTATGGTGATGCCATTTCATCCATAGAATATTGGAATGAGCAAATTGCCAAAGTCATCAATTTTACAAAGCAAAGACCGGGATATTTGATTGAGGATTTAGCGAATTATGGATTTCCTAATACCTCGAAATTGGAAGTTAATATTAGTCCAGAAGGAGCAGGGAAAATATGGATGAATGAGATGGCTTTTACACCTGGATTTTCAGGATTACATCTCACGAATGCTTTATTAGAATTCAAGGCTCAATCGAACTCTGGATACGATTTTGTAGGATGGAAATTGGGTGAGTCTGAAGAAATTATAAACGCTGAACAATTATATGAGTTAACTCTGGAAGAAGATTTGGTACTGACTGCAGTTTTTGAAGATAATGCGATGTGTGTCATTCAAGAGATCGTGGCGAGTGACTTGACGTTAACTGTGGATTGCTCACCATATTTAGCTCTGGGAGATATAAAGGTTGAACCCACAGCAATTATGATTATTGAACCTGGTGTTGAATTACAAATGCCGGAAGGTGCTAGTATGATCATAGAAGGTGAGTTGCATGTTTTAGGAACAAAGGATCACCAAGTTTCAATCAAAAGTGCTGGGGATCAACCATGGGGTGCTATTGTTTTTCTAGATACTGAAACCGAGTCTGAATTGAATCACTTGGTATTAGAAGGAGCTTCCAACGGACCTATTCCTGTTCGTGACCGTGCTGCAATTTCAGCGTTCAAGGCGGACATTGTTATGAATAATATTTTAATCGAAAATGTTTATAGCAATCCAATTTTTTCACAGTATTCTAACATTCAATTGTCCAATAGCTTACTCCATTCTGCGGTATCAGGAGATTTGATTAATGTGAAATATGGAGAAGCAGAAATAACGAATACCATCTTTTATGGAAATGAAATGCCGGACACAGATGGAATAGACTATGATGAAGTAAATGGTGGTTCAATATCAAATTGCCAATTCTATGATTTCTTGGGACCAAATAGCGATGCAATTGATATTGGAGAAAAAGCAGAAAATATACTGATAGACAGAGTAATTGCTCATAACATATCAGACAAAGGAGTATCTGTAGGTCAAAGGTCTTCTGCACATATTACTAATTCACTTTTTGTCAATAGCCAAATGGGGGTGGCAGTGAAAGATTCTAGTCGTGTAACAATTGATTATTGCACTTTCTATAATACTGTACAGTCCGTTGCTTGTTATGAAAAAAATCTCGGAAAAGCAGGTGGAAATGCTATTATAAAAAACAGTATTCTTTCGAATGCTCCTTTGGAAAGTTATTTTTCCGATGACTATTCTACGATCAGAATTGATCACTCTCTATCTGATAGTGATGAGCTGCCATTAGGTAGTGGAAACATATTTAGCAATCCTCTTTTTGTAAACCCCGATAGTATGAATTTTGCGATATCGGACAATTCTAAAGCATTAACTGGTAGTGAATTCGGCTCAACATTGGGAGCTCCAAATATGCAATTGAAGGTCTCCCAAAATGTCAAAATAGTACAAATATTTGTCGATCAGAATAATACTGGGGCGGCAGAATTTATAGCTGTTGTAAACCCTTCAACTAAGTCTATTGACCTATCTAATTATAGAGTTGATAAAGGATTTACTCAATTAATTCCTGAAAATACGATATTGAATCCCGGAGACACACTTTATTTAACTAGTCAAGGTAGCACGGGGTGGTGGGATGACAACCAAAATGTGATTGAGTGGCAAGAAGGAAAGTTGTCAAATAGTGGAGAAACGATCCAGCTTTTGAATTCCTTTGGAATGGTTGTCGATCATATTCGATATCATAATAATGATTATTGGCCTATCGGTCATGGGGTTTTTACTCTTAAATCTTTGCAGTTGGATAATCATTTTGGAGAGAATTGGACTTTGATTGAGGATTCTCGGATTCAAGTTCCGCTGAGAATAGAGTTAATTAGGAAAGAACAATGGGGTTTTTATCCTAACCCTGCTAGAAATGAATTGACAGTGCATATGAAAGGTTTTTCGAATAATAATATTGAAATTTATTCCTTGTCTGGACAATTGCAATTGTCAAAAGAGTTGAAAAGTGAAAAAGAAACTTTTGATATTTCCGCTTTACCACGAGGAATATTTTTTGTCACGATAGGGAATGAAGTGAAAAAATTGATCCTGAACTAACAGAAGAACCAATTCTCATATTTTTGTTTCTTTGAACTACACCTCATAAAATATTTACTAATTTTGAAATTCAATTCAATACTATGTCAGTAGATAAGAAAACGGTACAAAAACTAGCGCATCTTGCTCGATTAGAACTCTCAGAAGATCAATTGGAAAAGTATGGAAAAGACTTAGGTGATATTCTGGATTGGGTTGAGAAATTGGATGAAGTAGATACTTCAGCCGTTGCTCCACTTGGAAATGTCAATGAGGAAGATGTTCCGTTGCGTGAAGATAAGGTTGTGGAAGTTTTCAAAGGAGATGAAGCTTTGAAAAACGCGCCAGAAAAAGATGGGGATTTTTTCATTGTCCCGAAAGTATTAGGCTAATCATTGTACATGAACAATATTGATTTTTGGAGTGAATGGGAAGCTCCCGACCGTCTGATTTTCAAAATTCTTTCTACCTCTTTGTTGCTGTTGGTTATCACCGTTTTGATATTTCAATTGGGTGATGTCTCTTATTTTTTTGATTGGGAAATAACGGCTCAATTGCAGGAGGTGCTTTATCCAATTCATTCCAATCATTCTGCGCTATTAGAAAGTACGATTAACACCGAAATTTCATTGATTCTTCAAAAAGTGACTGGAGGCTATCGTTTGTTGGCGCCTTGGATGATTTATTTGTTTTTAGTCATTCTTTATACTGCTGTGATGGGGATACTGACAATGGTGTCTTATACAAGCAGGTTTTGGTTTATTGCCTGTATGGGTTTACTAATACTAGTCGTAGCTGGATCTGGCGTAGGTCGTTTAGGACTATTAGGTTTAGAAGACAAAGTCGTGATAGGAGCAAATTCTGCTCTTTTCATCTTCCCTGCTTATTATTTCAATTCAGTCAATAAAAGTGTTTCCAAAAGAATTCGTTTTGTGACATTTATGAGTTTGATGTTACTTTCCACGGGTGCGATAATCATTACCGCATCTGTTGAGGCGCCATTATTACAAATGGCATATCATTCTTATTGGCCTGCGCTTGTGCTATCTGTTATTTTTATTTTGTTGATTGGACATGAAATAGTCTATTCAATTTTGGCTTTGACCACTGAAGGCGTTAGTCAAAATGAATCTGGAAATGCCAGACATTTTATCGTGTTTTCTTTTGTGTATTTGTTGAATGTTGCGCTGGTTTATTTTAAAAATACGGGTTACTTAGATTGGGATATTTATTACATTAACCCTTTTCTTCTATTGTCTGTTTCTGCCGTGCTCGGAGTTTGGGGACTCAAAGGGAGAGAAGTATTGTATGGCAAAACTTTACCTTTTCATCCCTATGCCATTGTCATTTATTTGAGTTTAGGAATTGTTTGCTTGACCTCCATTGTTTTCTATTCAATAAGCGGAAATGATTCCACCATAGAAGCCCTAGAAGACATGATCGTTTTTGGGCACCTCTCTTTTGGAGGTATGTTTTTCATTTATATAATTATCAATTTCATTAATTTATTGATGAAGAACCTTCCCATACATAGAATTGCGTTCAAGGAAGATAATTTTCCTTATGCAACTTCTAGATTGGCAGGATTGATAGCAGTTGCGGCTCTCTTCTTCGCATCTGATTATGCATCACTTTCTCAGTCTGTTTCAGGATATTTTAATGGAATGGGTGATTTAAATCTTCAATTGGAAAGAAAGGAAGCTGCACAGGCTTATTATGGTTATGGGTCCACCTACGGTAATGTGTTGGCTAGTTCCAATGGAAATCATAAATCAAACTACATGTTGGCAGTTTTGGAAACTGATGTTGAAAGAATCATACCTAAAATGAATAATGCCATACGGAGACGATCAAGTGAATATGCATATGCAAGTCTTGGATCGGCGTATGAGGATGACAATCGATTTTTTGATGCACTGTTCACTTATCAAAAGGGACTAAAAAAATTTCCTGCGAGTTGGGCACTTAAGAATAATCTGGCTTTGCTTTATAATAAAACCAATGTCGTCGACTCAATACTTTTTTATTTAAGTGATACAGATGATAATTCGTGGCATGGTACTTTGACAAGTGCAAATTTATTAGCTGTATCCACCATGAGGAATTTATCATTTGATCTAGAGCAGATGAATGCGTCTGATAGGCTAGGCTTCCAAAACAATAGACTGGGAAATGCGATTTCAACTGGAAATACTGCCGGATTATTGGATCCGACTCCTTTGAAGTCAACTTTCTTGCATCTCTATTCATACAGCTACTTGAAGAACCTAGGTATTGCATGTTCTAAAAACGGAGATAAAATTTTCCTCCAGATCGTAGATCAATTCATTGCTAATCCCCGAAATGGAGATTATCACAATGAATTGAAATTTATCAAAGGTCTGAATTATTATAGACAAGGCCAGTTGAGTCAGGCATTTGAATTGATGAGGATACTGGAAGCCGAAAACGAAGACAATGGAATGATTAATGGCTTGATGGGCAAATGGAGCATGGAGTTGGGAGCGACTTTGCAAGCATCGAAATACTTTGAAAAATCAAGAGAGTCAGGCTATCCTTGGGCTTCTACAGACTTGTCACAAATGTATTCGCTTCTTGGAGAAAAATCGATGGGTCAATTTCTTTTGAATAAAGAGATTTTGAAATTAGATAGCGGGAGATTGGATGTGAAAGAACGCTTGGTAGAATTGGAGAAAGCAGTGAAGGATTCAAGTATTAGATGGGAAAGCATATATTCTTTTGAAAAAGAAAAAATAGATCTAGAAAACCTATTGAGAATCGGGGAAGGTGTGAATAAAAAAACAATCGCTGTAGATTTCGAATTATTAGGTTTGCAAAATCCATTTTTCGAGGAGGGAGTTATAGCGTCAGCGAATTTCTTTAACAAAGTCCAAAAAGATGATGATACAGCATATAGTATACTCTTGAATGCCATCAGTATCAACGAATATTCTGCACCGCTTATTCAAGCGTATATTGATCAATGTTTCAGCATGGGTTTATTGAGTTACGCTGAAGGATCTATAATGAGATTATATGATGTTTTATCGCTGGAAGAATTTCAAGCGTATGAGCAGGTATTTGAGCAGAAAAAGTCAGCTGCACAAGCGAAGTTGGATACCTGGGAGTAATTTCAATGATAGATTAATTCACCGGCTTCAATCCTAATTGGTAGTTGGTTATCCTTTGGAGGGAAAGGGCAAGAATAGTTGTCATTATAGTTGCAATACGGGTTGTAGGCCTTATTGAAGTCAAGATTGATTCTTTTGGCTCTTTTAAATTCCAAATCTAAATACCTCCCTGCACCATAAGTTTCTATGGCACTAGTTTCATCTACAAATGCGGTAAAAAGGCCTCCATTCTTTACTTCTGGATCTTTAAGAATCAATAATTGATATGGTTTATCATCTATTTTAAATTTTGCGTAAGCATATTTCTGATATTTGACGGGGTTTCCGTCTGAACTGCCTAGAGTAAGAAATTGCCTTGTTTCTATCAATTCAATTTTTGCTGTCAAATTGTATTTCGGATTGACGGGATAATAACTAAGTTTTACAGTAGTATCTCCATAAATACCAAACGGGGAGTCTTTCCCTGAACTCATAGTTTGATCTTTTTTCAACCTTTCTTTCTCAATTAGTTTGATATATTCTTCAGGGTTTTCATTTTCTGTTGATAAAGAATAGATGGTAGCAGCGATCGCAAGCGTTCCAATTATGAGGATGATTTTTTTCACGTTTATATCATGGATTCGTCCGAAAAGCTAAAGTAACCATGGTCAGTGAAAATGACATGATCCAAGACCGGGATTTCCATCAGTTTACCCGCTGCTACCAATTTTTTTGTCAAATTGACATCAGCTTGACTAGGTTTTAGATTTCCCGATGGATGATTGTGTGCTAGAATAATGCTAGAGGCTAATATTTCTAACGCTTTTTTAAAAATGATCTTATTATCCACAACAGTACCTGAAACACCTCCAGCACTTATTTGTTCCTTTCTAATCACCTGATTTGCACGATTACAATAGACCACCCAAAACTCTTCATGAGGCAGGTCAAGCATCATTGGTGTGAGAAGATTGTACACGTCAGTTGAACTTGTGATTTTTATACGGACTGTGTTTTCAGACTCCTTCCTTCTTCTACCCAATTCAAGTGCACTGATAATTGAGATAGCTTTCGCTTCTCCAACTCCATTGAACTTTTGAAGATCGCTTACATTCAACTTAGCCAGTTGATTGAGGTCATTATTGAGAGTTGAGAGGATCTTTTTGGAAAGTTCCACTGCAGAATATTCTCGGTTGCCGGATCCTATAAGAATGGCAATTAATTCCGCATCTGAAAGTGCGGATTTTCCTTTAATAATTAATTTTTCTCTAGGCCGATCTTCTTCTGCCCATTTTTTAATGGTCAGGTTTTGAGCGTATTGCATAGAGTATTTTATTTTTCCTTTTTCAATTTATAGGATAAAACTGAAATGAAAAACCCTGAAACAAAAAATGCTCTCGACATGTCGAGAGCATTGAATTCTTTTCGAATAGTATTTGTCTTATAGTGCAGAAACCAATTTAGCCAATTGAGACTTTTGGTGTGCCGCTTTATTCTTATGGATAATATTATTTTTAGCCAACTTATCGATCATACCAGTCACAGTTTTCAATAACTCTTCAGCTTCTGGTTTGCTAGCAGTTTCTTTCAATCTTTTGATGAAAGTTCTGGTAGTCTTATGCTGATACCTGTTTCTTAGCCTTTTAGCTTCGTTAGATCTGATTCTTTTTAAAGCCGATTTATGATTCGCCATTTCTACTGTATTATTTTTTCGGAGTGCAAATTTAGGTTTATTACTTTTAAAACCAAAAACTAAACTATAAATTTATTTGTAATAGTTTTCTGTAATCAAAGACCAAAATGAATCCCGAATTAGAAGATTATCTCGAACAGCTCGCAATGGAGTTCAAAAGATCAGAGAACCCTGATGTCGCTTCGCAACAAAAAGCCTATATGAGGGGTCAATTTGAGTATTTTGGTTTAAAATCTCCCGATAGAAGAGAAGTTGAGAAGCCGTTTTTGATCAAAGAATATTTGCCTTCAAAAGTGCTGATACCTGAACTGATTCGAGCATTGTGGAATAAACCTCAACGTGATTTTCAAATGTTTGGGATGGACTTGCTTCCCAAATATCAAAAATCCTTAGCAATTGAGGATTTAGAGATGTTTGAATTTATGATAACTCATAAGTCCTGGTGGGATACTGTTGATTTTATAGCCGTGAATCTGGTCGGCCCGTATTTCAAAAAATATCCAAAAGAAATTGAAAAGGTCATACCAAAATGGATGAATGACGGTAACATGTGGCTGCAACGTACTTGCATTATTTTTCAGTTGAAAAACAAAAGTGATTTGGACACTGATTTATTGGAAAATATTATTCATCGCTCTTTGGGGTCACAAGAGTTTTTCATCAACAAAGCGATCGGTTGGGTTTTGAGAGAATATGGAAAAACAAATCCTGATTGGGTGGTAGATTTTGTAAATAAAAACGAGCTTAGCGGGCTTAGTCAGCGAGAGGCTTTGCGCATAATTAATAAATAATGATGAGGTTCCTTTTCGTATTTTGTGCCTGTTTGATGTTGCTGGAAGCTCCGAAAGCCCAAGACAATCTGAATACTATAAATGATCAAGTTTTGGTGTATCAAAGTTTGGAGAAACTGGGTGTAGATTCGGTCCGGCTTTATCAAGGTTTGGATTCGATTATTTCAGAAGCGATTGATTCTAGTGCATTTCCAGGATGTCAAATTTTGCTTGCAAAATCAGGGCAAGTGTTTTTCCACAATTCTTATGGCTATCATACTTATGATAGTATTCGGGAGGTAAAAGTCAGTGACATCTACGATTTGGCTTCTATTACCAAAATCGCTGGAACCACATTGGGGCTCATGAGCCTTTATGATGAAGGCAATTTTGATTTAGATAAAACAATGGGGGAATATTTTCCTTTTTTAAAAAAGAGCGATAAGAAAGATATTACTATGCGGAAAGTTTTAGCGCATCAGTCAAGATTAAAAAATTGGATTCCATATTACAAAGAATCTAAGAAGAAGAATGGCGAGTATAAGAGGAAAACGGTGGCTTCAGATTCCTCTGATAATTTTCCCAATCGAATCCCCGGTTCTAATTTGTTTTTACACAAGGATTATTTCGAAAAGAAAATCAAAAAGATGATTAAAAAGTCTGATCTGTATGATGAGGAGGCTTATGTGTATTCAGGGTTGGCTTTCTATCTTTTTCCGCAATTGATTGAAGACCTCTCCGGTAAACGAATTGATGTTTATTTGGATGAGACTTTTTATAAACCATTAGGAGCGGAAACAATCGGGTTTTATCCCTTGAATAGATTTTTAGAAAATCAAATCGTACCTACAGAAATTGATTCGTTTTTTAGAATGAATAAGCTTCATGGAGTGGTTCATGATGAAGGGGCTGCGATGATGCTAGGATTGTCTGGCAATGCAGGTTTGTTTAGTAATTCATTTGATTTGGCGAAAGTGTTTCAAATGCTGCTAAATAATGGTGTTTATGATGGAAGACAATATTTAAAAGAATCAACCATTAAGGAATTTACCCGCTGTCAATTTTGTCAAGAAGATAACCGTAGAGGCTTGGGATTTGATAAACCTCTCATAGAATATGATTCTATTAAAACGAGTGTGGCGAAATTGGTCAGTGCAAATAGTTATGGGCATTCAGGATACACAGGTACATTGATTTGGGCTGACCCAAAGAATGATCTGTTATTCATTTTTTTAGCCAATAGAGTATATCCGACCAGAGAGAACCGAATGATTTATCAACTGAATATTCGCCCAAGAATCCATGATTTAATTTATGATCTATTTCCAGAGTAACGGAAAAAGTCCTACACCTTCTGCGTAGGACTTTTTAACCTATTTAAACACCTAAATATAATTGTTGGTAGTAGTTGATTATAATATAATGATATATAATATCAATATAGTCATATAAATATATGATAAAAATATTATAATCCAAATAAATATAAAAAAAATAATATTGTAATGGAGTTAGTAATTATGGGCACCTTGCATTTGAATATTTAGAATGACATTTTTGTGGGTAACATGATTGATATGAAAAGAAGATTAGCATTATTAGTTTTTTGCATTGGAATCTTTACAGTAGACGCTGTTTTGGGGCAGCTGAAAGTTTATAGTGAACACATAGCTTTAGACTCACTAATCAACACTTCCGGACATGAAAGTAATATAATGATCGATCCTGATGGCAATAGATTATTTTTCTCTAGAAGTGGAGATGCAAGGAATAGTGGGGGTCAAAAAGACAAAGGAGATATTTGGGTGAGTGAGTTGTCTTCTGAGGGTCAATGGACAACGCCATATAATGTTTCAGCGCTTAATGATGATGGAGAAAATATCGTTATCGGATTTTTAAGTCCTTCAACAATACTATTTAGAAATAAGGATGGATTAGCAACATGTAGAATCGTAGATGGCAAATATGTCGCTTTCAAGAAATTTTATATATCCTACTTCAAGTCTCTCTCAGAGCATCTATCAGGAAGCGTTTCCATCGACTCAAAATATATCATGATGGGAATGGAATCATTTGGAAACTACGGAGTAGAAGATATCTACGTTTGTCAAAAAAGAGAGGATGGTAGTTGGTCGACTCCTAAGAACCTTGGCTCCATTATTAATTCAAAGCTTCAAGAGACCAATCCTTTTTTAGCTCCCGATAATAAGACCCTGTTTTTCTCATCAAATGGTCATGGAGGAGAGGGTAGTTTTGACATTTTTATGAGTACACGGTTGGATGAAACATGGTTGAATTGGACTGAGCCAGTAAACCTGGGTAATATGTTGAATACATCAGGCCAAGAGTCTGCTTTTGTATTCCAATTGGAAAGCGAATTCGGATATGCTGTTACCACGCAAAACAGTGAAGGATATGGAGATATTGTGAAAGTAAAGATTCAACCTGATATGAACCAAGTGGAAATTCCCTTTATAGAATTACCGGAAGTTGTTGAGGAGCCAGAAATAGAGCATATGGTACTGACAGGAAGGGTGTTTAATGGAAAAACAAATAACCCTTTAATAGGTGCACAAGTTGTGTTAGAGTCAAAAGACGGGATGAAAAGGTTTAAGGTCCATGCAAACTCGGTTGGAAAATTTGTAGTCAAAGTAGAGGGTGAAATAGATTATTTGTTTAAAGTGAGCGCTTTACACTACATGTCTTATGAAGAGGAACTGAAAAAAGAGGATTTGATTAAGATTAAGAACAAAGAAATTGGTCTGAATCTTATTGAAGAGGGCATGACTATGAGTCTAGATCATGTTTTGTTTGAAAAAGGAACTGCTGTACTTAGTAACGGTTCACATAAGGAATTGGACCTAGTAGTGGAAATGATGCAGCTAAATCCTGAAGTAAGCATCTTCTTATCAGGGCATACTGATAATCAAGGTAATTCATCAGCGAACATAAAATTGAGTCAAGAAAGAGTTGAGACCGTCAAAAAATATCTGATAACTTATGGCGTCAAGAAAGGGAGAATTTCTGGAAAGGGATTTGGTGGAACTAAACCTAGAGCTAGCAATGCCAATCCCGAAACAAGAAAATTAAATCGTAGAGTTGAGTTTACTATTCATGTGAAAAACGGATAATAAGCATGGTTACATCTTATCCAACACTAGTTTCATCTGCTCTTGAAGGGCCAAGCTATGACTCAGTGGCATGATGTCGGATTGTAGTTTTCCAGCAATGATGTCTTTACTTACCGCTTCAATTTCGTATTCAAATCCATTTCCTTTTCGAGGCGATTTGTAGTGTTCAATTTTCTGATTGTGTTTGTGTAAGATAGCTTCATGGCTCATCCAGAAATTAGGAATTTCGATGAAGCCTTCTGTGCCAACAACATAGCCGGTATTTGGCAATTGAGTACGAAGACTGGACCCAAGCACAGCAGTTTCGTTCTCATATTCGAAAATGAAAATTGATTCCATATCAACACCTGTAGATGCATGTGATCCAACTACTTTGATATTTTTGGGGTGTTGTTTCATAATCAGCCAACTCAATGCAATTGGATAAATTCCTATATCCAACATTGCTCCTCCAGCTAATTCGGGGTTGAACAGTCTTCCATTTGGGTTGAATTCTGCTTTGAAACCAAAATCAGCTTTGATCTGTGTTATTTGACCAATTTCTCCCTTTGCAATCCATTCCTGTGTTTTGATAATAGATGGTAAAAAGTAAGTCCACATTCCTTCCATTAAATATTGCTTTGATTTTTCGGCAATTGCGATGAGAGATTTACATTCATTGGGGTTGACCGTTAAAGGTTTTTCGCATAATACTGCCTTTCCCGCTTGCAGTACATCTGTAGCATTTTGAAAATGGAAATTATGAGGTGTCGCTATGTAAATCGCTTCAATTTCTTCGTCATGATACAAAGCCTCATAGCTATCGTAATATATTGAACATCCATAATTTGTAGCAAATGATTTAGCTGAGCTTAGATTTCGAGAGCCAACAGCATGTAATTTCGCATTGGTCGTGTATTGCATGTCAGAAGCAAACTTGTTCGCAATTTTACCAGTGCCTATGATACCCCATTTTATTTTCTTCAATTTCTTAGTTTTTAATATTCAAATGTAATGACCACTATACGGCTATGTTTTAAGTTATTAAATGGATAAATTTATCCAAAGTCCAACTCAATAACTTTCAACATGCCAGTAAGCTATATAGAATATAAAGGTAAAGAAATACTGTTCATCAACTTAAAAGACATGAGTGAGCAGCCACAATTAATAGATGATGGGATTGAGGCCGCTAGGATCATTAAAGAAAGAAATGAGCGTTTGCTTTTTCTTTGTGATTTTACCAATGCATCCGTTGGGACTCAATTTATGTCCAGAATCAAAGATGATGGAAAATACATCTTAAAAAACATACCAATTAAAACGGCAGTTACTGGCATAACAGGTTTAAAGAACATTTTGATTCAAGGGTATATTAAGTTCACGGATAGCAAATTAAGAATATTCGATACTTTAGAAGAAGCACAGGAATATTTGGTGGATGGGGAATAGGACTCTACTGAACCATTAAATCTGCCACTTCTTGTCCGACTAACGTGCCAATTGCAATACCCATTCCACCAAGTCGTGCTGCACAGTATAATCCGGAATTTATTTCTTTTAATATAGGCTTCTTTTCCTTTCCAATACCCATTATACCCACCCATTGCTGTGCTATTTCAAAGTTGTGGTTGGGTAAAATACTTTCGCTTAGCACTTTTTTTAGCTTCTGTTGAATGTTGACATTAATTTTCATCTCACTTGTTTCCTCGCCCTTTATATCTAGATTTCTGCCCCCACCAAACAGAATTCGATCACCTATGTTTCGAAAATAATAGTAGCCTCTGTCGAAATGGAAAGTACCTTGTATTTTCAGGTTTTCAATCGGTTTTGTAAGCAATACTTGAGCTCGTGCAGGACTAATATCAAGATCAGGTAAGAGTTTTTTGGCAAAACCGTTCGTGGCAACAAGGCATTTTGTGCACTTTATTATTCCTGAATCAGTCACTATATCGATGTGGTTTTCTTCATGGAAAATTTCTCGAACTTTCAATCCATTGATAATTTGAATGTTCAGCGATAAGGCTTTTGAAATTAGGGATTTCATCATTTTTCCAGTATTGATTTGCCCTTCACCATGGATTCTAATGGCACCAGAAAAGTCTTTAAATCCCAAATGGTCTACAATTTGTGAATCTATTTCATATGGGCTGAAACCCAGTACTTGGAGAGCTTCTTGATTTAGATTATGAAGTTCATGGCTAGTTTTGTCATAGCTACTTTTATCTGTAAAAAGTTCATAGCTCCCCGGTGATTCATATGCTATATTTTTATCACCTAGAGTTTCGCGCAAAGCCGCCAAACCATCATATCGCCTTTTTACCAATTCAAAAACATCTTTGGGATTGGATTCTTCAAGATCCATTAACAATTCGCTTGGACTACCAAAGCAAGTGAACCCTGCGTTTTTTGTACTTGCGCCACTAGGTAAGTGACCAGCTTCAATTATTAGAATGGAACTATTTGGGCGTTTGTTTTTTATTTGGATGGCAGCTGACAAACCTACAATACCACTGCCGATTATGATATAATCAGGTTGACCAATAAATGATTCTTTTTCCCAGAAACTCCACATAAATTAAAGGTAAAAAAACACGGATGATGGAATGCCGTGTTTTCTTTATTTTTTATATGGTGATTTCACTTATATCACTTCTACTGATAATGTTTTTTTAACATCCGCAGATGAAGTGCCTATATGAATTTTGAATTCACCTGGTTCGACAACCCATTTCATTTTTTTATCATCAAAAAACGCTAAGCTTGAAACGGGAATGTCAATTTGTACTTTATCAGTCTGTCCAGCATCTAATGATACTTTGCTGAAGCCTTTCAATTCTTTTAAGGGCCGCATTAAACTAGATTCAACATCTTCCATGTAGATCTGTACAGTTTCTAATCCCTCTATGTCTCCTGAATTTTTTACTTCAACAGATACGCTTATCGTTTCACCATTTTTGTACTCAGGTTTATCTGTAGATACCACACCATATTCGTAGGATGTGTAGGATTCTCCATGCCCAAAGGCAAATAGTGCCGGAACTTTCTTCGTATCAAACCATCGGTATCCTACTAAAAGTCCTTCATCATATGTTACCGACTCTTTAGTGCCTGGAAAACTGTTAGTGGCATGTGCTGGAGAGTCTTCTAACTTATAAGGTATGGTGAACGGTAGTTTTCCAGAAGGATTTACGGTCCCTATAATTACGTCTGCTAGGGCATTACCGCCTTCAGAGCCATTAAACCAGGCCCAAATGATCGCAGAAGATGCATCATTCACTCTTCTTAAATCAAATGGAGTTCCGCAGGCCAATACAACTACCGTTTTAGGATTTGCAGCGGCTACCGCTTCTATTAATTCTATTTGTCCATATGGTAAATCCATATCCGCACGATCCATTGATTCAGATTCCGATATTCTATTGGATCCAGCAAAAATAATTGCGACATCTGATTTCTGAGCTGCAGCAACAGCTTCATCAATCATTTTTTGATTAGGAGTATTGTCAGGTTGGAGTAAGAATTCTCTTTTATTTCCATCAGGAATAAATTGTTTTTTATACCCTTGAGCATAATTCAATGCCATATTCGGTAGCCTGTTTTGCAGTCCTTCAAAAGGACTCACTTCATATTGCACTTTAACACCAGCGCCAAATCCACCTGAGGCATGTTTTTGTTTTGCATTATCACCTATGACAGCAATGGATTTAATTGTTTGTACATCTAGAGGTAAGACATTATTCGAATTTTTCAGCAACACGATTGATTCAGAAGCAACTTCGTACATGAGTTTTCGGTGCTTTTCAATATTGATGGCTCCTTTTTTCCGATTGCTATCTGTTTTTTTGAGATTAATTAATACTCTAAGATTTCTTCTAGCGATTTCATCAATGACCTTTTCGCTTACATCACCCGACTTCACAGCATCTTTGAGTGCATCAGCCATAAACCAGTCTTGATAATCTCCAGCTGATCCCATTTCAACATCCAATCCACTGTTCGCTGATGCTATGGTCGAATGAGTAGCAGCCCAATCTGAAACCACGGTGCCCTGAAAACCCCATTCTCCTTTGAGAATGTCATTTAACATGTATTGATTTTCACATAAGTACTTTCCTCTAAATTTATTGTAAGCACCCATGATGGAATAAGCTTGTCCTTCTTGAACAGTGGCTTTAAATGCCGGCAAATAGATTTCTCTCAATGCCCTTTCGTTCATTTGTGCGTCAACAAATTCACGATTAGTTTCTTGGTTATTGACGGCAAAATGTTTGACACATGCTGCAACATCTTGATCTTGTACGCCTCGAACATACGGTACAGCCATGGTTGAAATCAAATAAGGGTCTTCAGAAAAGTATTCATAATTTCTTCCATTCAATGGAGTTCTTTGAATATTGATAGCAGGAGCTAACAGGTAATCTTTTCCACGAGCTCGTGCTTCTGCCCCTATACATTCACCATAAATACGTGAAAGTGCTGGGTTCCATGTAGCAGCAAGTCCACCTCCACATGGAAAGTAGGAGGCAGAATCATTGGTCCAACCGATAGGTGACCAAGTGTCACGTTCAATTTCTTCTCTGACACCCAGTGGGCCATCTGCATATTGTACCTCAGAGATTCCAAGTCTTTCAACACCACCGGAAAAAAACTTTCCGCTGCCATGTGCTAAGTTGACTTTTTCTTCTAGCGTCAATATTGAAACCAAGCTATCAATTTTGCTCTCAAACTGTGGGTTAAACCCCCAGTTGGGAGTAGTTTTTTGAACCGTCTGATCTTGTGATTGACAAGAAATAAGGGAGATAATGAAACATTGCAGTGCAAGTGATTTCAAAATGGGCATGATCGTAGATTTATGTTTATTTAAATACAAAGACCAAAGATATGCCCGTGTGCACCATTCATTGACGCACAATTTGTTTCAAATAAGGTGCATAAAATGCTATTTTGGTAGCGAGGCTTCTATTTTAGTCAATAGAGAAGCGGACTTTTGTATGCCTTTTTATTTCTTTAGAAGTGTATAGCAATACTGGATTGTCAGAAATTGTGGTATTTACATAGACATGATACTTGTCTCCTTGGAACAAACATTTATCTACTATTCCACCATGTTTGCCTTTGGCCTCAACGATAAATTTTTCCGGTCTAACAAGTCGAAGGGTTTTGTCAGGTTTTACATGATTGATTTCTCCTAACAGTTGTGCTACATATACAGACTTGGGGTATCGATATATTTTTTTTGGAGAATCGAACTGAATCAATTTTCCTTTTTCGAAGACCATGATTCTATCTGCAACTCCTAAAGCTTCTGCTGGATCATGACTTACGACGATTACTGTTGTTTTTTCCGCTTTCAACATTTCAAGGACGTCCAATCGAAGCTTTCTTTTTAAAGGGAGATCTAAGTTACTGAATGGCTCGTCCATCAAAACCACTTGCGGTGAATGAGCAATTTTAGCAGCCATGGCTACACGCTGCTGTTCACCTCCTGAGAGTTCTTTGGGGAAGGCATCTTTTCTATGTTTCAGGCCACATATTTTAAGCAACTCTTCTATACGTTCTTCTTTTTCATCACCTTTCAGGTAAGGGATTTTAAGCCCCACATTGTCCTTTACAGTCTGAAACTGTCCAAGTTTAAAATCTTGTGAAACGTACGCTATATGGTCATAACCAGGAACTAAATTTTTTTTAGGCCCAGTGATTTTTTCATTTTCAATAATAGCATGCCCCTTGTCAGCATCTTCTAATCCGGCTAGAATTTTTACAAGCGTACTTTTTCCTGAGCCACTTTCACCTAGCAAGTAGATGATTTCCCCTTCTTTTATGTCGAAAGAAATGCTAGAAAGTGCATTGTTCTTTGGAGCAAACTTTTTACTAATACGTTTGGCTTGGATCATAAACGAAGTAGAAACTTCAAGCTGCTTTTCCTTCTTTTGCTAATTCTCTTGCTTCGGCTTTATTTTTAGAATATTTAATGTGCCTAGGAACATCTTTCATATCCCATACAATACCGAAAAAAGAGAGTGTTTTAAGAATATACCAGGTAATGTCGATTTCCCACCAAAAGAACCCTTGCCGCGCAGCTACTTCATAATAATGATGGTTATTGTGCCACCCTTCACCCAATGTCACGAGAGCCAATACTAAACTGTTTTTTGATTCATCATTTGACTCATAGCGCTGGTTACCGAATTTGTGCATGATTGAATTGATACTGAAAGTACCATGGAACAAGATGACAGTGCTTAGAAAAAAGCCCACTAATAAGCATGAAACGCCAGCTGTTGAGAACATAGCCATAATGCTACCACCATTAACTATTCCTCCTAAAGCCAGTACAGCCAACGCAAGAACAAACGGTGGAAATAGGTGATTCTTATTTAGCCATACTAATTCTGGATATTTAGAATAGTCAGCAATGATTTTGTAATCTGTCTCTTTAAAATCTGGCCCTATGATCCATCCAATGTGTGAATACCAAAAGCCGTATAGTTTCATTGAATGTGGATCCGCTGGTGTATCGCTTGTTCTGTGATGAACTCTATGATGACTTGCCCACCATAATGCTCCTTTTTGCACAGATGTTTGTGCCATAAAAGCAATAATGAATTGGAAGACTCTTGAAGTTTTGTAAGATCGATGCGCAAAATATCTATGGTAGCCACCTGTAATCCAAAACATGCGAAAGAAGTAAAGGAATATACAAACCATCCAATCAAAGAAAGTTGCTCCAGTATAGAATGCCGCTAAAGGCAAAAGATGAAGAATAATAAAACTAATCTCTGTTTTGAGTTTCGGTTTGTTCAAAACTCTTAGAGTTGTAGAATCCGCTGACATAATGCTTTTTTAAATGCTTAAATTTTCAATCCGACGAAATTGAGCGCAAAGATAAGCATCAGAATTAAAGGAAAAGCATGCTATTTGGATAATAAGTAAAAATGTTATGGATGTAAATCAATAAAAAGCTCAAAATAGGGGGCTAATCTCGTGATTACAACTGATCAAAAAGACTGCTGCATTGGATTCTGCTTTACCAGTTAAAGCGTACATCAAAGGTTGAGATGACACAAGTAAAAGTTCAGATACGTAACTAAGACCGTAGGCAGTTTTGGTATCCCTGAATTTTGCTACACCGAGAGGTTTCAGGATTATGAAGTTGAGAAACGATAGAAAGTAGTAACGGAATCAAAATAGCCAAAGCTGTACTTTGGACTATTTCATTTTTGGTTAACCATAGGCCAAAACACAGTTTTGACCTGCTTCCAGAAACCTCAGATCTCAACTCTAGCACTTCCCACTGATGATGTCATACAAAATGTTAGAGAGATTTATTATAAGAATGTTAGACCTATAAGCTTATTGAGTCCTTTTTCGAAGATTCTAATGAGTGTAGAAAGTTAGATGTTCCATTTAGCATTTTCAATCTTCGAAATGTAGCTTTTTTTAGTTCCAGCTCGTTCCGCTAATTGTTCTTGCGTCATGTTTGCTTCTTTACGCGCTTCTTTGAGCATTTCACTTACAATGAAAACATTTGAGCACCTTCTTCATACTCGTTGCTTGAATCCGTGCCGATTCAGCCATGTTTAACTTCTAGTAGCTCATCGAATGTTGTAACTTTTGAGTAATCTTTCATGGTCTATTGTTTTTTGATTGAAAGTATTCGTTTTTAAGCTTTATTGCTTTATCAATTTCCTTCTTTGGTGTTTTTTGAGACTTCTTTTGAAAGCCGTTAAAGAGAATAACAAGTTGTCCTTCATCAAAGCAGCAGAATATTCTATAAATATTTGACTGATACGCTACACGTATTTCAAACGCATCTGTTTCGTATAGACCACCCCATGCCATCTGCACATAGAAATCACTATTGCTGCGACTCATTCCGTTTTGTTGATCACATAACTGCATTATGCTTGCTAAGTGATCTATATTATTTGGCCATTAAATTATGTTGCCTTGAACCAGTAATAGATTCGATAAAATCCTGATACTGAGACCAAAAATCAGTAGAACTCTGACCATTCGTTGCTTGCCCCCAAAGCTCGGCATGGATTAGTTCATGAAGTAGTATACGAGACACCTCAAGGTTTGATCTTCCTAGGTTAAGGTACATCTTACTTATTTCTATCCTGATTATTCCATTTTGGTCAAGGGGTAAGGTTTGGCCATACGCAGTGTCCAGAAAGGCAGGGTGTATAGGTATTGTTGTACACAGTTTTTATTCTTCGTAGATATCAAATTTGTTAGCGATAGATTTCATCAATTTTTCATTGGCAAAATCCTCTTCAGTCATTTTCGATAGTTCTTCTAAAAAGATATCAAACTGTCCATTTTTAAATATTGTAAGCATTTTTCCACCGTTCTTGCAAATAGCTTCATGCCACACATTCGGTGGGACCGTAATTGTATCACCTTCATTTAAAACAATTGTTTCATCATCAAATATAAGTTCCATTTCACCCTCCAGCATATAAAACACCTCAGTCATAATTTTATGATGATGCCGCTTTAGATGAAATCCTGGCTTTAAAGTGTCTTCAATTAAGCACAATTCGCCTTTTGTATCTCTCGAAGAAAGCTTAATGAAGCAATGGTCTTGCGAATAATTAAAGTTTTCACCTTGACCTCTTTTGATGTATTGTTTAGTTTCCATTTTTTTAAATGTGCTCAACGCCACTGTATGTAGCGTCCGTTTTGGTGAAGATAATGTTTCGGATTCTAAATAGCCAAAGCTGTGCTTTGGTCAATTACTTTTTTTGATTCATAATAGGCAAAAACACAGTATTGGCGAGGTTCCCAGAAGCCTCTGAATTTCCCTCTAGCAGTACACGCGGATGATATCATACAAAATGTTATGAGCTTATTTTATTTTCCGATTTTGTTTTTTAAGCTTAGTTATAAGTTTTGAGTAGTCCATGTCACCCTTAATCTTTTGGCTAGACTGCCAGTTCGTTGCTTCATAGTTTTCGCATTGATTTTTAAGATAGACCTGGAAATGGTACATGTCAGTTGGTAAGCTGTTTTTGTGATTTGGACAAGTGCAATTTTCAATTTTATAAATCACTTGTTCTGTATGCTGGGTTAGTACGCTACTTTTTGCAATAGTCTTTAATGGGAGTTTCACAGTGGCTGTAAAATCTATGTCATGAACTATCGAACTTAAATACCATTTCCCAAGGTGTTTCTTGTAAGTGACCTTACGCAATTCATCAGTGATCTTTACTTTTTTAACAAATGGAGCTGTACTTACTACTTGACCATTCCATCTTTTATTCGTTTTCAAGTGCTTTTTTCCTTGATCACTCAAACGGTACTCCAATTCCACAATAGCATAGGTGTCAGCATCGATAAATATCGTTCCTTGAATCAAGCCCTTTTTAACTCCTGCTTTTTGATTAAACTTTAAAATGTAAGCTTCGCCAGACTCTAATTCAATATTGCCTTCGTATTCAAAATCGTAATACTTGATTACGCGTTCGATATCTAAGGTTCCGATACCTAACATATTGTCATGAAATGGTCTTTGTGAATTGCCCAAAGCCGTCAATCCAAAAACATAAAATCCGCCAGTCTTATTTGACCATAATTTATCGCCATTTCTAAATTCTTTGTTTTCAGCATATAACCCTTTGATTAAATTGTTTTTTAGTTCCTTGTCATCATAATAAGATTCATATTCAGCTTCAAGTACTTGAACAACTTCATTCTGAGATTTTATGACTTCTCGCTGAAACCCCTTGAGGGTTACTTCTCTAGTTGGATAGTTTATTTCACTATTGGCAATAGCTTTTTTTATTATCTCCAAGGGATCTATAGGCGTGATTGATATTTCTGCCAATCGTACAATAGCAGGTTCTAATTCATAGACCTCACCATTTGCAATTCGAGACTCAAAGCTAATAACTCGGGATTTGTAACTTGTATGTGAAAGGACAAGTTTGAATTTTAAAATGGAGTCAGGGACTTCAATTGACCATCCACCTAGGCTATTGGATGTTGTTCCAATACCCAATTCTGGACTAAATATATGTGCAAAGGCAATAGGGCTTTTAGTCTGTTGGTCTATGAGTTTCCCCGAATAAACTTCCTGAGAAATCAGATCAAAACTCGTAAGAAGTACAACGACTGAAACTATTATTTTTCTTATCATGCTCGATTGATTTACACAAGTAGAATGAAAGGTTGATATAAAAAGTTGTTTCAGACTTTCGTAGAAATATATTTAACATTTTTTAAGGATAGACTTGCAAGCAGCTTTGCTCATAACGTACGAATATGTTGCACAGTGCAACATATATCTTATATATCTTTTAGGTGTTTGTTTTTATAAAAAGCTGATATTCAATAATATATCCGATATTAACCGTTTGTTATCGGATAATTCGTTTTCTCAAGATGTGCTGTGGGTTTGGCTGCAAGTCTACCCAAAGACTATATTAGGGAATTAATCCTACATAGTCAACAATTGAGCAAGATGCGGATATCTTCTTTAGGCTTTATAAATTTTTTCTTTTTATAATCTTAGACAAGAAATCATCATTTATCACAATCGCCACTGGAGTATTCAGTAATGCCATTACATTCTGCCGTACAGGAATTACCATATGTTTTTCCATTGCAACCACAAACAGGATCGTAGTGATAGGTGCAAACGCAGTCTTCTTTTAAGTCCTCAATGCACGTTTTTTCACTTTCTTCATGGCATGAAAAAAGAGCTAAAAAAGATAGAGTAATAGAAATTGCTATTTTCATATTTATTAGACCCGCTTGTAATCAGTTTGGTTGGACTTACCTCTTAATTATTCGCTTTTATTTTGATCTGGTTGCCAAATACTCCCAATGATCATAGCAATGCAACTTGCTGGCGTGCCATATATTGTTGCATCTATTTTCGTTTCCAAGAGATGGCACATAAGCCATGTTAAACCACCAACGATAATTGCAGACCAGGCACCAATAATGGATGCCCTTTTCCAGAATAGGCCAAAAGTAAAAGGTGCAAATACACAGACCAGAAGTAGACTGATTGAAGCAACCACAAGGGCGACTATGTCAGCATCGTCATAAGCAATATAACAAGACATGCCAGCAACGAGCAATACACTAAGTCTTGTGTAAAGAAGTAATTTTTTGTCGGATAAGTTGGGTTGATAGGGTCTAATTAAGTTTTCGCCAATGACGGTAGCAGGCGCTAAAATGGCGCCACTTGACGTACTCAGTATCGCGGAAATAAGCGCTCCATAAAACAAGATCTGAACAGGCATAGTTGAATGAAGCGAAACCATATTTGGAATGATGTTCTGTCCATTTTCTTCTGCCATCAATTCTGGATGTAAAGTGGCTGCACCTAATGCAATAATTAAAGGAATACTTGTCAAAACGAGGAGTAAAACACCGGCCAAATACAATCCATTTTGGGCGGCTTTTTCCGACTTGGCAGAAAATGCACGTTGATAGATTTCTTGGGCAGGCAATACACCAAGTAACATAGCCAGCAAAATCGCTATGTACTCGTTCCAATCTTCAAAATTATTTTTGGGTAGTATACTGAAAAACGCTTTGGGTTTGTTCTCAAAAAGAGGAGCAAACCCTCCGGTAAGATCTAATACATTGATGAGCAATATGATCATGCCTATGAGAATCAAGATACTTTGTAGCATGTCCGTATAGGATACTGCCCACATACCACCCACATAGGTATACAAGACAACTACGGAGGCACTTAGAAGGATGCCATATTCAACAGAAATACCTAGAACGTTGTCAAAAAGAAAAGCCAAAGCAACAAATTGAGCAGCAATCCAATGAGGATAGGTAAAAAGCAAAATGATGGATATCACGAGATCCATTTGCCTATTATACCTTATTCGGAAAAAATCGCCAATCGTCACAATGTTTAATCGATACAGTTTTTTAACATAGAAATATCCGACTGTTCCTAGGCATATAACATTGGTAAATACCAAAGTAAAAAAAGAAGAAAAACCATTTTCCACAAAATGACTTGGGTTTCCCATGATTTGACTGGAGCCGAACCATGTAGCAAATAAGGTAACGCCTACGAAGGAGGTTGATAAACTTTTTCCTGCGAGTGTAAAATCACTAGCAGTTTTTATTTTTCCGGATGCCCAAAAACCAATATAGAGTGTAATACCGATGTATATGGGAATGAAAAAAAGAAGCATAGATTGAGTTTTGGGTTAACACAATCAGCTAATATAAAGGATGCAGCACTGAATATAGTTTTTTTGAAAAGCAATCATCAACCGATGCATTATTTTGAAGCTTAGAGAAAAAAATAAAGAATTGAAGTGCCTAGAACTAGCGATCAAAGGTCATTATTAAATTCAAATAGAATAGTGCCTTCTGATCCTTCAATACCACCTGCAGCAGTATAAGCTTTGATGGCAGCTTCGTTGCTCGCAGCGGTCGCAACCCATGCTTCGGTGCATCCTAGGTTCTTCCCATGTTCACACATATGTCGAACCAATTCTCTTCCTAGCCCTTGGTTTTGAAACTCTTCCACAACCCCTAGTTCATTGATGAATAATTGAGGATCCTTGTCAGGGTGTACATAATGGACTGCTGAAATCATTCCTACGACTTTGCCATTATCATAGGCGATAAGCATGTGGTGTCTTGGGTCTTCTAAAAATTCCTTAGCACGATGTGGTTTGATTTTATGATCAAAAAGTTTTCCATTGACTTTTACCAATGCCGATAAATCAACCACTGTTGCAATTCTTATTATAAAATCGTTGTGCATCTCTTCTTCATTCATGTTTTCATATTCAATATAAAAGTGTCAGGGCGGTCTGTAACTTTATTTCATTTTAAACTGATGAAATGTGGATCCGGCTGCTAAAAGCAGTCCTAAAAATTCTCTTGTTTGTTCTATGTAAGGTTTCTTATACACCATGTCACCTATGATTTCATGCTTGTTAGGCTGCGTAAGGTATTCCATGAAACCTGCGAAGTAGAAAAGGGAAGTTCCAACTAATGTAAACGTTAGCACTATAAACACAATGGACGAAGAATATCCAAATAGTCGAGCGAATGACACCAATGCGACAAGACTATACAACAGGACCCAAAAAAGGGGATCTGGGTCATTGAACTGCACAAAGGCAAAAGAAGCGAAAATTAAAAAGTAGAAAATGCTAAACGCTTTTATTTTCATGATGTTAATTAAAATTCTATGCGGTATGTTAAAACTGGAATCAACCCCAACTGGTAATTTGTCTCAATTTGTCCAGTAAAACTATCATAATATTGAAAAGCTTCATTTTGTCTGTTGGTGATGTTTTGAATATCCAAAGACCAACTAGTTGTTGTTTTGGTTTTGCTCTTTACCCATTGAATTCTAAAATCCAAACGAGCATAATCATTCAATTGTGATTTGTACTCTGGAGAATCATACAATTGATGCAAACCTCCTTGATATATTCCTTTGACGTTGACTGAAAGCGTTCTGCTTTTTTCACCTCCCTCAAAATCCCATTTTTTACCAAATGAAGCTGAATATGATTGTTGAACGTCGAATGGATTGCTGTTGCCATCACCAAATGTCGAGTTGAAAACAGTGGCTCCTATATCATAGTATAAAAATTGAGTTGTGCTCGAGATATTTAAAGATGCTCCATAAGTATTCGCAGCATAAGGGTCGTTATTATTCTGAGGTTGCACTATTTCTGGGAAGTGATAGTAAAATCCTTCAAGTTTTATCAAAGTGGAATTGAATTGTTGTTGAACATTAGCAATATACCTGTAACTAGTCATCAGCCCAAAAACATAAAAGAAATCATTTTGCTGGTAGGGATCACTTACAAAGGATTTATAGGGTAGTTGAACTTGGCTGTATTTTCCAAAAGCTAATGAAGCGCCGGTATTGTTATTTTCGAAATCTAGCGACAAGCGGTAGTCGATCTCACTTTCAGATTGGTCTTCACGACTGATATAATAATAGGTCAAACCCATATTTAGTGAAAACATGTTGGATAACGCATACTGCCAATTGGCATACGGTGCCAACTGACTCAGACTACTTTCAATCGATAGATCTTGAAAATCATTTTCATTCTGATAGTCAAACGAATAGGCATTGAAAGTCACACCCGTCTCCAGCATCGATCGAGTCTGATTAAATATAAAATGCAATCTGTTGGACCAAAGACTATTCTTTTGTTGATGGAATTGCATCATCCATGGCTCTTCCAGATTAGTATATGAAGTTTGCTCTCTTTGGTCATCTCCCATTGAAAAAACGCTGGTCAAAGAAAGTCTTAGGTTTTTGCTAAGGGGAGTTTCATATTTTGCGCCGATCGCACCCATTTTTCCATTAAACAGAATATCCGAGCGGTCTTTTTCATATTCAGATTCTTCAAGAGATTTTGCGCTAAAGTCATTCTCACTCAATCCACCCAAAGCGAATACTTTGATTGAAGCATTGTTTTTTAGTGGTAAATTAACGTTGAAAGACAGGTCTTGATAACCTATCGTTTCTCCTCCAAAGTCTACGCCCATCAACCCGAGTAAACCAGTAAATGAATATCTGTAATTAGCAAGATAGCTGGCATTGCTGCTTTTGGACAGTGGTCCTTCAGCACTGAAGTCAAACCCTATGAAGGATGCTTGTGCAGTAAATTGATGACCACCGTTGTAACCATTTCTTAGATTCATGTCAAAAATACCTGCCACCCCATTGTTGTAGGAATTGTCCATATGCCCCACTAAGAATTCGGAATTGTCTAACATTTGAGCGCTGATTATATTGACACCACCTCCGGTAGCGGCTGGCTGATCGTTGAACGTGCCTGCGTTTGATAGATGATTTGGGTTCACTATTTCGACCCCTTCTAGTCTCCAAACATTTAAAGTCGGGGATAATCCTCGAACAGATATCTGATTATTTTGATCATTGGATACCATGGCATCAGAAGAGGCGATCGCCAGTCTTGAGGGATCATTATATGAAGCAGCATATCGATTGATTTTTTCTTCTGTGATTCGTATGGCAGAGAGTTTAGCAATATTCGGTGTACTGGAAACAACTACTTCATCCAGTTGCTGAGGATCTCTTTTGAGGCGAACTACAAGTGCACTGGTTTTACCATTTTTTACCCAAATTTCAGGTATGACCTTTGGCAGATATCCTAAGTAAGAAATCGTTAATTCGTAAAGACCGGGAGACAAATCACTAATAATAAAATTGCCTTTTTCATCGGTTACAGACCCCTTTCCATCCGTTGAAAGTGTCACAGCCGCACCCAATAATTTTTCACCACTTACAAAATCGGAAACATTTCCTTCGATATTTTGAGCAAACAAATTCGAGCAGCTCAATAGGAAAAACAAAGCAATAATTACTTTCATCAAACAGGCATTTTTATACAATGCAAATTAATGAAATCCGATGGGGAAACTGTGCTATTTGACGGGTTGAAATTGAATGTTTTGTACTTGGACCAAGTTATTGGCCTGGATATCACCTTCAAATACAAGATACAGGTCATGCTGCTCATTGAAGTTGTCTAATACAACAGTAGCAATGGCGTATTTTTCTGTTGACTCCAGTATTTCGACGGATCCTATTTCAGTTCCATCCGGTTTTCCTACCCTGAAAGAAATGGTTACTTTTTGATCGTTTCTTTTTCGAATGTTTACATCAATAGATTCAATGCCATTGAGGTCTATATTTTCGTACATAACCCAAGATCCATTTTGTGTTTTGTTGATTAACCATCCTTGCTTGATCCCTACATTGTGTTGATCACTAACTCTGCCAGGGTTTAAAGAATTTGATTTCAACTGAATATTCTTGATCGAAGAAATGGAGGACATGCCTTTAGCTCCTTGATCGGTGTATTGAGCTGAAAACACCAATATTTTTTTGTCGTCCTCTACTTGAGCAATATGGCTTCCTGATAATGGCTTTAGTTCTTCTTCTACTTCAGTCAGGGATAATATGTATTCAACCATACTGTTTGTTTCTTCCATGGTAAAATCGGGGTGAGCGGACATCGAATGGTCACCCCATGCACCACTTCCTCCTTTTACTATCTTAGTGCTTAAGTGATCCATGGCATTCTTATCATTTCTATACCGATTAGCCACTTCCATGAATGACGGACCTACAGATTTTCCATTGACCTTGTGACAGGACATACAATCTGATTTTCCGATCATTGCTTCGCCTGAGCTGATAGGCATTTGGTGACCCAAAAGTTGAGCTTGATCCAATCCATCTAAGTAAGCAATATCAAAATTAACAGCTTCTCTAGCAATGCCGTTTCGAAGTGATCCGTCTTGATTATCATTGACTTTTACATCGTATTTAATTTCTCTGTTGGGCCAATAAAATGTTTGATTGCCTTCAATGATGATGTCAACCAAAGGTGGGTCATTTCCAACTTCTACTTTAAATTGTTTAATCAAAGTATGCCCAGCACCATCTTCTAGTGTCAGCCTTGGTCTGTGTATTCCATTTTCTTCGAAAGTGTAGGTAATTGAGGCACTTGTGAATATTTCATCGCCTATTTTCCAACTATAGGAAAGTTCATCATTGTCATGATCTATCGAATTTGACGCATCCAATGTGACTGTTAACGGACTGCTTCCTGCCGTTTTTGAAACTTCCACGTTCATTACGGGTACACGATTGCCTCGGTTAAAATTAAGTCTAGATAGTTGAGCATCTTGGTTTTGTTTAAACCAAGCACTGCCATATTCTATCATATATAGACTGCCGTCGGAACCAAAATCTATGTCTATGATATTATTAAAATCCATGGAAGGAGTAAATGGTTGAAAGTCAGAAGCGACTCCCTTTTCATCCACCAAAATGGTGAATATCCAATCTCTCATCCAATCATAAATAAAAAGACGACCATCAAAATAAGATGGAAATCCTATGGACTTGTTTTGTCCCGGTTCACTATAAAATACCGGGCCAGTCATTGCAGTTCTTCCTCCATTTGTTAGCTGAGGAAATTCGCTACTATTAGAATATGGATAATAGATCATCGCAGGTGTTGCAGGTGGTAACTCTTGTATTCCCGTATTGTTTTTTGAATCGTTGATTGGGTGCTCTGGGTCGAAAAAACCGGTTATTTCTTTCGTTTCAAAATCGTAATCTCCGTAAGCCTTATTATCTCCGATAAAAAGAGGCCATCCATAATAACCGGGCTTATTTGCCATGTTCATTTCGTCATAACCTCTAGGTCCTCTTTTTTCATGATTATCTCCTGCATCTGGGCCAACATCTCCCCAATATAGCCATCCTCTTTTTTGGTCTACAGTAATGCGGTACGGGTTTCTACAACCCATCACATAAATCTCTGGACGTGTTTTTGGGTCGTCATCCACGAACAGATTTCCTTTAGGAATGGAATATGTACCATCATCTTCGGGTTTGATTCTTAATATTTTTCCTCTAAGATCGTTTGTATTTGAAGACGTACGGCGTGCATCGAATGGCGCCAAACCTTCACGATCGTCAATCGGACCATATCCGTTTGATTTAAAAGGATTCGTGTCATCTCCTGTTGATAAATAAAGTAGACCTTCTGCAGTGTTGAATTCAATAGAGCCGCCCGTATGACAGCATTCATCTCTTTGTGTAGGTACGATGAGCATGAGTTTTTCATCAGCAATACCTTCGCTAGTGAGTACAAATCTTGAGAGATGTTGTTTAGGCTCATCACCAACCGGAGAATAATAGAGATAAATCCAGTTATTCTTTGAGAAATTTGGGTCAAGAGCCATTCCCATTAAACCATCTTCAAATCCATAGAAGACAGGGAGGCTGTCCTCCAAAACCATTCTCATGTTTTCAGGATCATAAAGTTTAATACCGCCTTTTCTTTGCACGAAAAGAACATTGCCGTTTGGTAAAACTTCTAATTCAACCGGTTCATTGAGATTAGTCAAAAAAACCTCCTGTGAAAAACGAAATTCATCTGGAGATGAGTTTTCATCGTACTTTATATTGGTACAGGAATATAAACCAATGCACATTGAAATAATACCAATGACTAACCCTCTCATTATTTAGTTGTTTAATGACGGTTGTAAAAATACCATGAATTGTGGATCTCGGTCTTCTACAAATTGTAGAATGAACATTTTATGCCGAAAAAAGAAACCAATGAGACATTAGTTGGCTTTTTCTATCCATCCTTGTACATCTTCCAACGATGGATTTTTAACATCTTTCAATTTTAATTTCTTGCGAGTTCCGCATACATCATTGAAGAGTTTACTATCCTTAGCCTCGGCAAATTGTTCTTTCGTCACTACGCCTAATTTTTGCAAAATCTGAATTAGGTCTGTAGCAACACCCAATTCTTCGTATTGTGCCTCCGTCAAAGCAAGCACTTTTTTCTCAGGTTTCATTTGAGGAAAAAACAGGACGTCCTGTATAGAATTTGAATTAGTCATCATCATAGCCAAACGATCAATACCTACACCAAGACCTGCTGTAGGTGGCATCCCATATTCCAAAGCTCGTAGGAAATCTTCATCCAACATCATCGCCTCATCATCACCTCGTTTTCCCAGTTCTAATTGCTCTTCAAACCTTTTTCGTTGATCGATTGGGTCATTTAATTCAGAGAAGGCATTACATATTTCTTTCCCATTGGCGATAGCTTCAAACCGCTCAACTAGTCCTGGCTTATTCTTGTGCTTTTTAGCCAATGGCGACATTTCTACTGGGTAGTCTGTGATAAAAGTAGGTTGTATCAATTGTGCTTCACATTTTTCACCGAAAATCTCATCAATCAATTTTCCTTTACCCATTGTTTCATCGACAGGCACATCAAGTTTTTTTGCAGTTTCACGAAGTTGTGATTCGTCCATAGCTGAAATGTCAATTCCTGTAAAATGCGCTATTGCCTCGAACATGGTGAATCGTTTCCAAGGTCTTTGGAAATTGATTACGTTTTCACCTACTTGTACTTCTGTAGTACCGTGCAGATCCATGGCTACTTTTTCGACCATAGCTTCCACGAGGTTCATCATCCATTCATAGTCCTTGTAGGCCACATACAGCTCAACTTGTGTAAACTCAGGATTATGAAAGCGAGACATGCCTTCGTTTCTGAAGTCTTTTGAAAATTCAAAAACACCGTCATATCCACCTACAATTAACCTTTTTAGATATAATTCATTGGCTATGCGCAGATAGAGTGTCATGTCCAAAGTATTGTGATGAGTTTTGAAAGGTCGTGCTGCTGCACCTCCGTACAATGGTTGTAAAATGGGTGTTTCAACTTCTAGGTAACCTTTATCAGCCAAAAAACCACGCATTGAGTTTACCAATTTAGTTCTCTTGATAAATGTTTCTCGTACTTCAGGATTCACAATCATATCCACATATCGCTGACGATATCTCATCTCAGGATCTGTAAATGCATCAAAAGTTTTTTTATTTCCATCCTCGTCAGTGGTCTCCTTTACAATTGGTAAAGGTTTTAGTGACTTACTGAGCATTTTTAATTTTGTGACATGGATAGAAATCTCACCTACTTGGGTAGTAAAGACATAACCGTGAAGACCAATGATGTCACCAATGTCCATCATTTTTTTAAACACATTATTGTAAAGCGATTTATCCTCATCTGGGCAGATGTCATCTCTTCGAAGATAGATTTGGATACGACCTGTGGCATCTTGTATTTCTGCAAATGATGCTGAGCCCATGATTCGACGACTCATCAATCTGCCTGCAATAGAAATACTCTTATAATCAGTTTTGCGTTTTTCGTAGTTTTCGTGAATGTCCGCTGTTGTGACGTTAACTTCGAAAGTATCTGACGGGTAGGGCTCAATTCCCGCATTGATTAACTGCTCTCTCGCTTGACGTCTGATTATTTCCTGTTCGCTTAATATCATGTCTAAAAATTTAATCGGCAAAATTAAGCCAAAGAATTGTTAGTGGGTATCGAAAGTGGAATTATATGAATAGCTATTTTACAATCTGCAAAACAGATTGATCATGATGCAAAAATAGGAGTAAGGTTTTAAAATAAATTTTGAAATTCAGTGTAGGTCATGCCGTCCGTATTGTCATCACTATTGGCTGTTTCACATCCTAAAGCACTTGCTTTTGCATTTATCTCAACAACTCTTTCATCCGACGGAGGGTGTGTACTCAAAAACTTAGGCTGATTCGAACCCAGTCCTTGTTCTTCGAGTTTTTCGAAAAAGGAAGCAGCTCCATCACAAGCATACTGAGTCGGAGATAAAAACTCAACAGAACGTTCATCTGCTTCTGATTCGAATTCTCTACTAAAACTCAACCCTGCAAGTCCTCCAGCGATTTGCGCCGTAATTTGGACGAGTTCACTTGGGTTGTCGCCCAATAAAAGACTGAATAGTATGCTAATTCCATATTCTCGTTGAAGAGATCTACTGCTATGTCTTAAATCTGAATGAGCAATTTCATGTCCTAAAACACCGGCTAGATCATCTACATTTTCCAAATATTTTATCAAACCTGTATAGACATAAATGTATCCTCCAGGGGTCGCAAAAGCATTCAAAGTTGCGTCATCATCAATGATATGCATTTGCCAAACGAATTCATTTCTATATTGAACTGCTCCAGATTGTAAAATTTCATCCGTGATGGCATTTAAATAATCGTATGCCTCAATATTTAGATCTTCATCGAGCACTGGATATGTATTGGGATCATCAGCGATTTGTTGGCTCACTTGAGCACCTAGACTTAGGTCATCATTGATAGTGAAAAGAGATAGGTTATTGTTTTTGTCACATGAAGTCAAAAGTGCTACGAATAAGCACAATGTAATATTTCTCAATAATGATGTCATTTTCCTGATTTGAATGAGCACAAAAATAATGGATACTTTGCTGATTGCGAAAAAGGTATTAGGTATGAAATAAAAAACTAACGACTGTGAAATCAAATTATTTCAAAAGGAGGTGGGCTTTTTATTACTTTTGAAAGATGCAAAAATATGTAGCTCTTCTTAGAGGGATAAATGTAAGTGGACAAAAGAAAATCGCTATGGCAGACTTAAAGACCACTTTGAATTCCATCAAATTATCTAATGTCCAAACCTATATTCAAAGTGGAAATGTAGTTTTTGAATCGGACGAAAATAGTGCTATAAAATTGGCGGATAAAATTGAATTAGCTATTCAACAGGCCTTCGGATTTGACGTACCTGTTTTAGTAATTCGACAAGGTGAGATTCAAGCCATTCCGGAGAAGAATCATTGGTTTCGTGAGGGTGTAGAAACCAAATCATTGTATGTCGGTTTCACCTACGAATGGCCAGATGAAGATAATGTCTCAGCTTTGAAGAATTCTTCAACAGGAAATGACGAATACTCTTTAAATAAACCTTTCATTTTCATGAAGTATGCAGATGGAATAGGCAAATCTAAAATGGATAATAATTTTTTTGAACGTAAATTGAAGGTTCGGATGACTACTAGGAATTGGAACACTATTGTGAAATTGGCTGGGTTGTAAGTTAAAACGTATCAATTTTTCATATCCTTCGTTAATCTATAGTCAAATTCTAACGATATGGCGACCTACTATGACGTATTGGGAATTGAATCGAATGCTACGCAGGTTGAGATAAAGCGCGCTTATAAAGAGAAAGCCCTGATTTATCATCCAGATCGCAACAGTGGTGACTCGAATATGGAAGAATTGTTTAAAGAAATAAACACCGCCTATCAGATTCTTTCAAATTCCTATTCTAGATCAAATTATGATTTGATGCTAAAGTATGGAAATCAGACGTCTGCCAATTATCATCAGCCTCCACCTCCTCCTACGTATCGAACAAAAAGGCCGCCTATTTATAGGCAAAAAGTCAACTCTAAGGAAAATTTAAAAGCGACTTTGTATGCATTTTTATTTGCTTTTTCTGTGGCTGTCATTGTGAAAACCTCCCTCTACTTTGTTGAAAAACATAGAAAAGAGGAATTGGCATTAATCTTGAAAGAGAGAAGGGATGTTTTCAAAAGGGTAAAAGAAAAAAAAGAATCGGGAGAACTAGTTCAGAGTTTGGCGATGATTGAAGAAATGGGTCGATTCTATACAGAAGAATACTATATGAGGGATTATAGAGATGGCCTGATTTATGACATCAGAGATGAAGCTGATTTAAAACTGGAAAATGGTGAATTTGATAAAGCTTTAGCGTATTACGAGGTATTGAGTGACTATGCCATTAGTTCTAATTATAATTATATGCTAAAAATGGCAAAGGCCTATAGAGGCAAGGGAGAGCTCAAAAAAACATTGAGGATTTATCAAAGGCTTAGAATGTATGGCTACAAAAATGCCAATTTCTTTTTTGATATTGCTGATCTCTATGAAGTTGGAGGTAATCCGGAACAAGCGCTAAATTATTATACTCAAAGTTCACAAATGGCTGCTCATGAATATGAGGTGACTATTGGAAAAGCATACCCCGTGGTAATAAATGCCGATATGATACCAAAGAAACATTACTTCATATATCTAAAAGTTTCAGAGATGCATTTGGTTTTAGGTCAATATGAAGAGGCCATTCAGTCATTGGCTTGGTCTAAGGAAATATGGACGGATAGTTTGCAATTATTCGAAATGGAAGCTATGTGTTATCAAGCGCTTGGCAGGGAAAAAGAATTGCATGAAAGTATTGAACGTGCAAAACGAATAGATCCAAATTTCTCTTTGTAATAATCGATTTCTTAAAAGGAGATAATTACCTCTTGTCAAAATTAGTTTCAGTCATTATTAGATAATTTATAACTTGGTTCGGTTCTTAAAAAATATATTATGAAGAAGTATTTTTTCGGCATTTTGATGTCCTCATTTTCACTTTCATTATTTGCTCAAAGTGAATACAAAGTCACGATAGATTTGACCAATGTAGTGGACGACAAAGTAAAAGTCACTTATACGCTATTGCCTGAAATCGACCAAGACGAAATAGAATTTCACATTCCTAAAATTGTTCCGGGGACTTACAGTATTTATGATTTTGGTCGGTTTTTATCTGATTTTAAAGCTTTGGATGCTAAAGAACAACCTTTAGAAATAGACTCAATTTCTCAGAATAGAATTTTGATCAAAGGAGCCAAGAACTTGACTTCTATCTCCTATTGGGTAGAAGATTCATACGATACAAATAAGGAGAATGTGATTTTTGAACCAGCAGGAACTAATATCGAAGAAGGCAAGAATTTTGTGCTGAATACCTTTGGCTTTGCCGGATATCTTAATGGAATGAAGGACCTGCCCTTTGATCTCAAAATAAAGCATCCAACAAAAATGTTTGGAGCCTCTGCATTAAACAAGTCAATTCAAAATGACAGTATCGACGTTTATAATACTAAAAACTATTTTGATTTGGCAGATGGACCTATTATGTATTGCGAACCTGATACAGTGACTTTTAATGTAGGGGGAGCAGATATCCTTATTTCAACTTATTCACCAAATGATGTTCTTTCATCAGAGTTTATAAAGGAACAGGTCATTGAAACGTTAAATGCACAGAAAACTTATTTAGGAGATACCCTCCCTGTAGATAAATACGCTTTTATAGTCTATCTGTTCAATGGACGATCTATGTCAGGAGGGTTTGGTGCTTTGGAGCACTCGTATAGTTCTTTTTATTCTATGCCTGAGATGAATCCTAGTTTCCTGACCCAATCAATTCGGGATATTTCTGCTCATGAATTTTTTCATATTGTCACTCCTTTAAATATCCATTCTGAAGAAATTGGAAATTTTGATTTTATAGAACCAAAAATGTCAAAGCACTTGTGGTTGTATGAAGGTGTTACCGAATACGCAGCCCATTTGGCACAAGTTAAATATGGATCTATGGGATTTCCGGATTTCCTTGAAGTTATTCGAGGAAAGATCGGAGATTCAAAAAAATACAATGACACCTTGCCTTTCACTGAAATGAGTAAGGGATGCCTAAAAGAAACAAAGGATCAATACCCTAATGTTTATCAAAAAGGGGCATTAATTGGGATGGCTTTGGATATTAGGCTCAGAGAATTATCAAATGGAGAATATGGGGTTCAAGAACTCATGAATGACCTGGCATTGGAATATGGGAAGTCTAAATCCTTTAAAGATGAAGAATTATTTGACAAGATTACATCTTTGACATTTCCTGAAATACGCAGTTTTTTTGCCTTATATGTGGAAGGAAGTGTGCCCATACCTTACCAAGAAATATTGAAAAAAGTGGGTGTCATATATACACCACCAATTAAGAAAAAAGAGTTGTCATTAGGGCATATTAGCTTTTCTGTTAATGATGAAGACAACCGACTAATCATTCAGTCTATTGATGCCATGAACACATTTGGAAAAGAAATGGGTTATAAAGAAGGTGATATAATTGTGAAATTTGATGGCGTGGACATTGACATAGAGAATTACGAAGAAGAGTTTGCTGCTTTTAAGGAAAGGCATAAAAAGGGAGATGAGATTGTTGCTTTGGTTTTAAGAGAGGACAAAAAGGGGAAACGAAAAAAGAAAAAATTGAGTGCGAATGCCATTGAAGTGGAGGTAAAATCCAAGGCTTATATGGAGATAGAATTTAATGCCACAGAGCAACAAGAGGCCATCCGAAAAGCTTGGGCAAACAAATAAATCTCATTTTCAATGACTCAGGTTTCTTACAGGAAAATGGAAGAAATCATAGAAGGGTTTTATAAAAACATATTGTACATTTTTTCTTGTTCTTTGTTCGATTTTTGAGCAGATTACTTTAAGTCAAAAATATTTCAGCTTATGGCCAAGAAATCACCTCAGAAGAAAATTTTCGTTCTCGATACCTCCGTTATTTTGTTTGCTCATGACTCCATTATGAACTTTGCAGAACATAATGTAGCCATCCCAATCACAGTCCTTGAAGAGCTTGACAATTTCAAAAAAGGTAATGATACAATCAATTTTGAAGCACGAGAATTTGCAAGACTTTTGGATGGTTTAGCCAAAGAAAATCTCCTTCATGACTGGATTCCATTGAATGGAAAGTCTAGAGGAAACTTGAAAGTACTCTTACATTCTACAACGAAACCGGAGTTGGATGCAGAGCACATTTTTAGTGATCATAAAAATGATCATAAGATACTAAATGCGGCGTTACGTCTCAAAAAAGAAGAAAAAAGCAAGAAAGTTATTCTTGTTTCCAAAGACATCAACCTGCGATTAAAAGCCAAGTCACTTGATTTGCTCGCTGAAGATTATGAAACGGGCAAAATCAAAAATGTAGACACGATGTCTTCACTTGGAAAGACGGAAGTGGATGGAATCACTGCAGCTACTATTGATGATTTGTACAAAAAAGGAGCTGTTTCTACAAAGCGTGCATTGGCAGATCAAGACCCAATTAACAATTGCTATTATATTCTCAAGAGTCCTAAAAACTCGGCACTGGCTTATTACAATCCCATTGCCCAAAATGTAGGTCATGTAGAAAAGAAAGGGGTGTATGGCATTAAACCCAAGAACGCTGAACAAGCTTTTGCAATCCATGCAATGAGTAACCCTGAAGTTAAATTAGTAGCAATTACAGGTGTGGCAGGAACTGGTAAAACATTGATGGCTTTGGCTTCCGCTTTGGAACAAAGAAGAGATTTTAAACAAATATTTTTGGCTCGGCCCATTGTGCCGTTGAGTAACAAAGACATTGGGTATTTACCTGGAGATATCAAGTCAAAATTGAATCCATACATGGAACCACTTTGGGATAATTTGAAATATATTCAAAACCAGTACAAAGAGTCAGACAAGGATTATACACGAATCACGGAAATGGTCAATAAAGAAAAATTGTTGATTACTCCATTAGCATATATCAGGGGAAGAAGTTTATCCAATATCTATTTCATTGTGGATGAAGCACAAAACTTAACGCCTCATGAGGTTAAAACTATTATTACTCGAGCGGGTGAAAATTGTAAGATAATTTTTACAGGAGATATCAATCAGATAGACACACCGTATTTGGATTCTCAAAGTAATGGATTGTCCTATTTAGTAGATCGATTGCAAGGTCAAGATCTTTTTGCACATGTCACTTTAGAAAAAGGAGAACGATCTGAATTAGCAAATTTGGCAAACGAGATGTTATAAAGCGATTCTTTGGAATTTCTCAATATTGAGACAACTAGTATGAGGCAAATCCATAGGACAGAAAGGGAATATTAGAAGCTCACCATTTTGGATCGATATTTTGTTCTTAGTATTTGCTAAATCATAACCACAATCTATAAGATTTGAACGCTCTGTAAATTCACTTTGCTCATCTAAACAGTAATAAGTCATTTCGCTTAGATATAGCGTATCATTAGAAATTAAGTATTCTCCTTGATAGAGTCCAGCATATCCAACCACTAACGAATCTGGGGCCGATAAAATCATTTCTCTTTTTTCGTATTTGTTTTCTAATGAAAACTCGAGTTCATTTCTACTTCTATATGAATGGTTGTTTATAACATAAACATTGCCTTGTGTATACCAGGTCCCAAGAATATCATCAGCAATTGTTGTAGGAATTTCTTCTTTACAAGAGTACATTTCAAACGACAATAATATCAACATCAAATAATATAATATTCTATACATATGTTCAAGACACAGATGCGCTTTAATTGGTTGGATAAGTATATTACAATTTTTAACGACAATTCTGTCTGTTGACATTTTTTGAAATAGATTGCAAATTGTTTGAGACGGGACGGTTATTAAAAAATAGTAAATATGAACAATTTAGGATTATTGATCTTGAGAGTAGGGTTTTCTGCCCTGATGCTAACACACGGAATTCCGAAATTCATGAAATTGATAAACGGTGATTTTTCTTTTGGAGATCCAATCGGTATTGGGGCTTTGCCCACCTTGATTTTGGCCGTCATTGGGGAAGTTGTGGCTCCAGTTCTGGTGATGATTGGTTTTAAAACTAAATGGTCCACATTGCCAATAATTGCAACCATGGCAGTTGCTGCATTTGTGGTGCATGCTGGTGACCCCATTGGGTCAAAAGAAAAAGCACTGGTCTATCTAATTGCATTTGTCAGTATCGCTTTGTTTGGTGGTGGTAAGTATAGCGTTGATAGAGCATGACTTCTTCTTTTTCATTTTTAACTTTCTTCATGAAATTTTCGAAAATTCTAATCAACGGTTGCGTTTTTACAATTCTGTTTTTTTCGTCGTGTACTCCACTGACTCAAGAAGTCCAAGTAGCTGATGAAAATGCATTACCTCGAAGTACACCAGAATCTCAATGGGTATCATCTGAAGGTTTGATCACTTTTCTGGACTCTGTGAAGGTAAGTACTACCCAATTTCATGGAGTTATGGTGCTGCGTCATGGTCAAGTTATTGCAGAAGGATGGTGGAATCCTTATAAACCAGCATATAAACATCAACTATATTCTTTAAGTAAAAGTTTTACATCTACAGCTGTAGGATTTGCTATTCAAGAAGGGCTGATGAATTTGGAAGATACGGTTTATAAGTTTTTTCCTGAATTTGTGCCAGAGGAGAAGAGCGAAAATCTTTCCAAGTTAAAAGTAAAGCACTTATTGACCATGTCAACGGGACAAATAGGAGAGCCCATGGAAATGATTGGTGCTTCATTAGATGAATCATGGGTGAAAACATTTTTGTCGTACCCTATAGAAAATAAACCTGGGACTATCTTTTCCTACAACACAGCGGCAACATTTATGTTGTCTGCTATTCTCCAAGAAATTACCGGAAAGACCGTTGAACAATTTTTGACGCCTCGATTTTTTAAGCCTTTGGGGATTTTGGAAACTGAGTGGTTAATGAATCCTGATAGTATAAATACAGGAGGGTTTGGTTTTAGAACAACCCTCGAATCAGTTGCCAAACTTGGGCAATTCTATTTGCAAAAAGGAATGTGGGATGGAGAACAGTTGTTGAATCGACCATGGATTGAAAATGCGACTAGCAAACAGATTGAGACTTCAGCGGATGGAAGTGACACGAGTGATTGGGGAATGGGATATGGCTTTCAATTTTGGAGAAATACAGTAGGTGGATACAGAGCAGATGGCGCTTTTGGTCAATTTTGTATTGTTTTACCCAAATACGATGCGGTCATTGCTATCAATAGCCAAAGTGCTGATATGGGTGTAACCATGAAGTTGGTTTGGGATTACATAATTCCGACTTTTCGAGATGAACAGTTGATTGAAAAAACAGAAAAAAATGAAGTTTTGTTGAAGAGATTAACTCGTTTAAACCAAAAACAGCTGAAGTTGAATATAGTGTCTCCTAGGACATCTGAGATTTCAGGCAAGACTGTTGTATTTGAACCCAATGAACTTGGATTGAAATCAATGTCCTTTAAGTTTTATCAGAATCTTCTAGAGCTGACTATTTCAGGAGAAGGTAAGGAAGACGTGACAATTATCCATGGTATGAATGGTTGGGTCGTTAAGGAAAATTTTATGGATAGAAATAACAATATAATTCCAACCCCTGTTTTACTACAGTTATCCTCACAAGTAGCGGCTTTCGGAACATGGGTTGATACAAATATGCTGCAATTAACATGGCAGTTTATTGAGACAGTTCATGGAGATCAAGTGACACTTACATTCGATGATGAAAAAGGTGTTGAAGTGAGTTTTTTAAACAGTGTTGCCGCAGCAAAAAATGAGCTTGATGCCAGAGAGAGTATCAGAGGCAAATTGCAGGTTGACTAGCAGAAATTATTTTTTCTTTTTTTCTTGAGGTGTAGGAGGTTTGAGATTTTTCTTACTGGAAGATTCTTGACCTTTTTTTTCTTTTGGTTTCTTTTTGGATGACAAGAAATCAAAAAGACCTTTCCCTTTCATACCGTTTCCTTTCTTGTCGGCTTTCATGTATTTCTTAAGGACTTGTTCTATTGGAAATACAAAAAGCGCAATGACTACATCGATTCCAAAATCTACAATAGGCGAACTTTGAACTACGTAGCTACCAAAGACCGTTTGTAAAAATTCGATGACCATGACTATAGTCAAAATAGTCAGGCCTTCAGTGACTAACACATATTTCGTTTTTGTTCTACGATTAATGACAATGGAAGTGATTACTAATCCAGCCATAAATATGATTTCTAAGCCGTAAAACCAGAGTTCTTTCCAAAACGGAGGGTGAATGACGAATTTCACAGTTCTTCCATCTTCAATATTACCGAAAGAATCTCGTGATCTAACTTCAAGGGTGTAGTTGTCGTGTGGAAGTAGATTAAAGGGTATCGTATTGTTGCTGGACCAAGGCGACCATTCCTGTTGTTGATTGCCTGACAACCTGTGTTGGTATTCAGGTTTTAGGATACCACGATAATCAGGTTTGGACAACTCGAAAAGAATAGAATTCTCGTCATAAGCGAAACTCATATTATCGGTAATTTTTACATCACCTTTATTACTGGTTACCTTTCGATAGAATACTTTGTTTTCATTGATCAAAGAATCAGAAATAGCAGGTTCATACTGCAAGATTTCTCTCGAGTCATTGACCAACCAATGGCGACTTCCATATTTTGAAACGTAAGTCATATTTGGAAAAAGGCCAAATACATCTTGTTGAACGATGGATTTGTCTTTGTTAATCATAAACCAATTTTCACCGTTGAAAACCCAAATAATTCCATTGCGCTGTTGGAGGTGTTTGATGGGTTTACCAATTTGTTGCATCAGTACGGTGTCTTCTACCATTTCCTTGAGACCCGTGTGTAGATAGAAGTATCCTTCAGAATTGATCAAATAAAGTTGGCGATCTATATAAGTGAGCTTGGTATCATCAATGAATTGATTTCTATACTTATAGGTATTGTAAGTCAAGTGATCCGCTGAGAACTCATGAAACTCCATCAACGCGGTTGGCGTGACAAACCACGTTCGTCCGCTCCGATCATTAAAAGCCGTCATGACTAGTTCTCCATGAAGGTTTAAATCTTCCGATTCTGTCCAAACTTTGTCATGAAGCTCGTACAATTTGATCTCATTATAGAGTGTACCAATAATAAGGCGATTCGTTTTTCTCTCCGGTGTAATGAATCTTACAGGAGCATGTATGACTAGCTCTGCATGATCTCCTTTAATTTCATAAACACCATTGGTACCTGCAGCTAATAATTTATTTCGATAGATGATGAATTTCTCTGTCTTAGAATGAATCCCTTTTATGGGTTTAAACATATACCTGGATTCAATGACTTCTTTCCTTACCCTTCTGGTTACAGCTTTTGGTGGGTGTGTGCTGGAGGATGAAGATGTTGCATCGTTGGCTTCTTGTTTCTGTGATTTTTTCCCCTTCCTACTTGAAGACCTTTTTGGTTTCTTGGTCTGTGTAGGTGTTTTAATAGGTTCCTGTTTCGATTTTACTTCTGTATAGTAGACTGTGTTTTTGTAAACATTTTGTCTGTCCAAATGATAAACTCCTTCACTTGTCGCCACATAGAGTTTCTTTCGATAGAAAAATGCTTCTGAAATCGTTCCATGAAGTCCTTGGAAATTGGTGAAACTTCTGAACGGAATACTGATTTCCATTCTTGTCAAACCAAATTGATGTGAGATCCAAAGACCCTCTTCATGATCAACACCTATGGCCTGAATCTCATTGTCAGGGAGCCCTTTACTTTGATTTATTACTTCAACAATCCGCTGTTTGTCATTGTCAAAAAGAATACAACCGTTTTCTAATGTACTTAGTGCAAAATATCTTGAATTAAGCCATCGTCCATTTTCAATAAATGATTCATTGTGATCCAGAAAATCATTCACCTTACATTCTGTGAAAACTTTATTTTCATAGATATAGGCCTTGTTGTCAGTGGTGCCGACTACATATTGATTTTTATCCGGATGCTTATCGAAAAAGACGAAATCTGCTCCTTCTGGTTTTTCCCAATTGTAAGGCGCAATAGTGTCATTTACATAGTGATAAAGACTATCATTTGTTTGTACCAAAACATCTCCATCTACTTCAAACAGATTGGTGAAATATTCATCTTCATCCCTGTTGTAAAAAATATTGGATCTCTTTTGAGCGATGTTATACCTTAGAATGTTTTCTTCACTGAGAAAGTAAATACTGGAATCTTTGTACACCGTTTTAAAATAGACACCCTCATCGCTTTTATTGGGATTAAGAGAAACAAACTGAAGTTTGTTGTCCAGCAAATCAATTTTTCCAAAGTCCCCTACACAACCTACATACAAGTTGTCATCCGAGTCATATTCTATCGATAAAGCAGAGCTAGGAGTGGAGATATAATCCCAGTTGAATCCATCATAAAGTAATAGTCCAGACCTGTTGGCAATACACAATTCACCATGACTGTTAATTTTGATATCAAAATTTGTATTGTCTAATCCTTCAATGTCCAGTTTATGATGCGTGAGAAATAAGTCTCCTTTTTGGGCTAAAAGAGAATTACTAATTAGTACTGAAAGAAAAATACAAATAAGACGGTAGATCATTAAGGTGGTGAATTTGATAGAAACGTTGAGTCTTTCAAACACTAATATTAACTATTTTGAAATAAATATTAAAAGATAGTACCAACCAACTTGAAACAAAAAGAAATTAAATAATCAAATCAATCATATGAGATCGAACAAACTGTCTAAGTTTGTAAAGTTACTCTACCAAAATAAGTGTAATCGCCCACCTCAATCCGTTCCATTATTTTATGTATTTGATATAACAATCATTAATTTAGAACTTAACATCCATTCAACGAGCAAATGATAAATTATAGTCCCAAAAATTGGCTGGTTTTCGACTTCTACAGCCGGTATGTAATAAAGAGATTGCTGCCAATGTTGATAGCCATGACTGTTTTTACAGTGCTCTTGGAATATTTGGTGCTGGATGTTTTTGAGGCTCACTATCCTGGTATTCTAACATTCCATTCTATTCTCGGAATATTTCTAGGGCTGTTTTTGGTTTTGAGAACCAATACTGCCTATGATAGATGGTGGGAAGGAAGAAAACTTTGGGGGCAGCTAGTAAATGACACAAGAAACTTAGCAATTAAAATCAACACCTTTGCGAAGGATGAAGAGACCATAGTTTTCTTCAGTCATATGATTCCCAACATAGTGGTCGCTATGAAAGAACATCTTAGAGAAAGCACGGACATTTCGGAAATGACAGCGCTTACAGAAAAGGACAAAGAAGGACTTCTCAATTCAAAACATCAACCTAACTACATTACACGAGCAATGTACAACCGCGTGAAAGCCATGAGGGAAAAAGGAGACATTTCTGAATTCGAGTATTTCATGATGGATAAAGAATTAAAAGGATATACGGATATCATAGGAGCCTGTGAAAGAATCCATACTACTCCGATACCTTATTCGTACAGTATGTTTATTAAGAAATTTATCTTCTTTTATATTTTCACACTTCCTTTTGGTTTGCTTTGGCAGTTCGGCTATTGGACAACAATCATCGTATTACCAGTATTTTATTTCTTGTTCAGTCTTGAATTGATATCTGAAGAAATTGAAGATCCTTTTGGGAAAGATATCAATGATCTTCCTTTGGATGAATTGACTAAAAAAATCAGAAGGAATGTGAGGGAAATTTTGAATCAAGAAGCACTTATCGAAAGTTGAATTCGAAAAGACCTATTTTTTTAACTTTTAACATAATTGGAATTTAGAGCAGATGGCAAATCATAGAGAGAAATTAGGAGAATTTCTTGAAAGCAGACATGTTCAGCATTTCATAGTAACACTCATTGTAATTAATAGCGTTTCCATAGGTATGGAGACATCTAAGCCATGGATGGAAAGTTATGGCCGTTGGTTTGATTTTGTAGACAATGCCATTCTTATGGTTTTTGTTTTAGAAATTGTCTTGAAGCTGTATGCTTTTGGTTTTAAGTTTTTCAAAGACGCTTGGAATATATTTGATTTTACAATTGTAGCCATTGCCGTGATACCGGCAGCAGCAGCTTTTTCAGTCTTCAGAACCATGCGGATTTTGAGAACCTTGCGGTTGGTGAAGAACGTACCGAAACTGCGAATCATCATAGAAGCCTTAATAAAGTCTATACCAAGCATAGGGTGGATTTCCGTTTTATTGGTAACTGTATTTTACATTTTTGCTGTACTTGCCACCAATTTATATGGTGATGCATTTCCACATTGGTTTGGAGACATAGGTGATTCAATGTTTACGCTTTTTCAGGTGATGACATTGGAGAGTTGGTCTTCTGGCATTGCTAGGCCTATGATGGAAAGTATGCCCTACGCTTACTTCTTTTTCATCCCATTTATATTAATCGCTACTTATACTACTTTGAATATTTTCATTGCTATCGTAGTGAATACTATGAATGAGTTACATCACAAGGATACTAAAGCTGATGACATGGTCATAAGAGATATTATCATGTATGAGTTTGAAAAGACACAGTCCAAAATTGATAAACTGTCGAAAAGACTCGACGAAGTGCAAGGAAAAGAAGAGACTCCTCAAAAATGAAAAAGACCCACACCCTGCTGGTGTGAGTCTTTAAATCAAACTAGGAAAGGTGATCTAACGCCAGAATCTGTCCTAGGTTCTGTTATTCTCATTTTTATTCCGTAAAAGGAATGAAGTGTCGCCATAACTCAAAAAGCGATAATCTTTTTCGAGTGCTTCACAATAAATTTCCTTCCATTTATCTCCTACAAAAGCTGCCACTAAAAGAATTAGCGTTGAGCCAGGCATATGAAAGTTCGTGGATAGACATTCTACAATTCTAAATTTGTATCCCGGATAGATGAATATTTCGGTTTCTCCTTTTATGGAATCAACTTCCAAGAATGCCATTCTTTTAAGTACGGCTTGAAGTGAGTCCTTCAAGGATTTAGACTGTTTTAGTTCGTATGGATCATTTTGTTTAATGAAGAATGGAGCTTGATCATTTTCCAAAAGTTTTACCCCATACCAGAACATGCTTTCAAGTGTGCGTAGAGCAGTCGTGCCTACCGCCACTATTGGCCCTTCTGAATTAAGAATGTTTTCAATGTTTCGTCGATGAATGATGATTTGCTCATTGTGCATTTCATGGTTCTGAAAATTTTCTGATTTAATCGGACGGAAGGTTCCAGCACTAACATGTAACGTTAAGGTGTCTTGTTTGATACCTTTTTTAGTTAATCCATGCAATATTTCTTCTGTAAAATGCAAGCCCGCAGTAGGCGCTGCTACAGCACCTTCTAATTCTGAAAACACCGTTTGATATCGATTTTTGTCCGTGTCCTCATCTGGGCGATTCATATATGGAGGTAGCGGAACATGTCCTGCGGATTCGATGACTTCCAAAAATTCAAAATCACCCGGCCATGAAAACTCGACTTCACCAGTTTCTCGGTTCTTGATAGAGGCGGTCAATTGAAAATGGTCCAATTCCATGCTCAAAATTTCATCACCTTTCCATTTTTTGAGATTTCCAATGATGCATTTCCAGACACATTTATTTGTTGTCTTTAGTGCCTGAACAATCTCTTTGTGTGGATGGATCGGCTCGGTTAAAAAAACTTCTATTCTAGCTCCAGTTGATTTGAAAAAATAGAGTCGAGCAGCAATCACTTTTGTATTATTCAGAAATAATGTGGCATTCTTTGGTATTTGATCATGGATGTTTTTGAATTCATGGTGAGAAATATTGCCATTCTCGTATACCAACAATTTAGAGTCTTCTCGATTAGCCAATGGATGTTTTGCGATACGATCTTCTGGTAGCTCGTAATTGTATGGTTCTAAACTGTCGGGTAGCGTGCTCATCTAATACTATTTGTTGGCAAAATTGAAGTTTTCGATCTTGAATGAAGAATGAATTTGTATTTTTATTAGTCAAATAATTCTAAAGGCTTGGTACTAAAATTTCAAAAACATACGCTCTATTTTAAGTTTGATGCCGGAACATCAAGGGGAGTCTTGAAAACAAAAGATTCTTGGATCTTAAAAGTTTATCAAAAGGATAGTCCAAATATTTTCGGTTTGGGAGAAGTCAGCATAATTGACCGGCTCAGTTTTGACTATTCCGTCGACTTTGACAAAGAACTTGCAAAGTTGTCAGAAGCATTAGAAAAAGTGTCACCACCAAGTTCTATTGTAGCGATAGATCAATTAATTGATGAATATGTTCCTTTTAATCGCCCTGCTATTCGGTTCGGATTGGAAACGGCACTATACGATTTGATAGGTAATGGCAAATTTCGGTTTTTTAATAATGGTTTTTATACAAGCAAGAAAGGCATTCCAATTAATGGGCTGGTCTGGATGGGAGAAGAAGCATTCATGCAAAAGCAAATAGAGGAGAAAATCAAGAATGGATTTAAATGTATTAAAATCAAAATTGGAGCAATAGATTTTGATACAGAGTGTAAGATTTTGAAGTCAATCAGGAAGAAGTACAAAGTGAATGAATTGACATTGCGAGTAGATGCAAATGGGGCTTTTAAAACTCAGGAAGTCCTTAAAAAACTAGAGGTGCTAGACCAGTTTGATCTTCATTCCATTGAGCAACCCATCATGCCGCACCAATTACAATCTTTGAAATTGGTATGTCAAAAGTCCAATATCCCGGTTGCATTAGACGAAGAGCTCATAGGAGTCTTTTCTTTAAAAGAGAAAAAGGAATTACTGGATGCTACCAATCCTCAATTTATTGTTTTAAAACCTTCTTTGTTGGGAGGATTCCGATCGACTAAAGAATGGATTGAATTGGCGGAAGAAAGAAATATTGGCTGGTGGATTACTTCTGCCTTAGAATCCAATATAGGGCTAAATGCTATTTGTCAATTTACTGCTGAATACGATGTGTCCATGCATCAAGGGCTGGGAACTGGACAACTCTATGAAAACAATTTTCATTCTCCTTTGGTCATAAGAGGAGAGGAAATATTTTATCATCAAGATTTAAGCTGGGATCATTCCTCTTTGAATTTTGGAGAGTAATCGGTTAAATTCTCCTGCCCATCGAATATAGTTGTATTCAAAGATTTACTAGTACAATTTTGATATCACAAACTCGTTAAAGTTTAGAATTCACCTAAAGAAGCATTCTATACTATAATAGAGAGGTGCTGGACTTTGCGGCTTCTGCTGCTAAAAGTTCAGCATCTTCTTTTCCTAGATACTTATCAATTATTGCATGTCCTAAGTAGATCAAAGGAGTAAGTGCCACAGCTACGAAAAATTTATATATATAATTGATGATACCAACAGCAATCACTTGATTGAGTGACCAATTGCCCCATATATAAAAGGCGATAATAAGGACAACGAAACTGTCAATAAATTGAGAAACTAAGGTAGAGCCTGTAGCTCTAAGCCATACTTTTCCTGAGCCAGTGATTTTTCTTAATTTTTGAAAAACATATACATCGAGTAGCTGGGCGATGAGAAATGCTACCAAGGAGCCGATGATAATTCCTAAACCTTGTCTGAAAATGGTTTTAAAGGCAAAGTCAATATTAAAAGGTTTGCCTTCGGAATCTTGAGCATTAATATCCAACCAAAAATCAGCAGGGGGTAATAATGTGATGATGTAAATGATCAGAAATGCGAATGATATCAACCCCGCAGTTAGAAAGCTGATTTTTTGAACTCCTTTTTTCCCAAAATACTCATTGATGATATCTGTAGTGATAAAAACTGCAGGCCATAAAATGACCCCAGCGGTCAAATTAAAATCCAAAACAAATTGACCAAAGAAATTGATCTGTGCTGGAGAAGCATTTATCCACTTTTCAAGAGAGAAAATCTTAACACCAATTATTTCTGCGATGATCGCATTGGTGATGAAGAAGCCTGCCAGAACAAGAAAAAGGTTGTTTTTTTTATTTTCAAAAGAGACTGATTTGGACATAGAGATAATTGAAGACCATTTCAAAAATAGTCACATCTGAGCTTTTGAGAAAGGTTCACAAGAATTGAATGAATTTATTTTACTTCGAATTCTACCCCTTCAAGGGCGAGTTCTGTATTTGAGAAAGCGTTTTTTGCTTCACTTAACATAGGTTCCAACTCTTTGTAACGAGTAGAGAAATGGCCTATTAGTAATTTTTTAACTTTCGCCTTTTTAGCAATAGTACCGGCTTGTTCTGCTGTTGAGTGAAAAGTGACGGCAGCACGATCTTGCATGTCGTTCATAAAAGTTGATTCATGATAAAGCAAATCGATTCCTTTGATATATTCTATAATGGATTCATCATATTTTGTATCAGAGCAAAAGGCATAAGAAACGGAAGGTGAGGGAGACTGGGTGTAATGATCATTTGCATATTTTACGTTGCCATCGTCATCCAGAATATCTTCACCATTTTTTAATTTGATAATGACTTGAGGGGAAACATTTTCTGTCAGTTTGTTCTTATCAATTCTTCGTTTCTTAGCTTTTTCACGGAAAAGGAAACCTGAGCAATTGATGCGGTGATTCAATGGAAATGAATGAACTGTTAGATGCTGATTCTCAAAAAGCAATTCATGGCTACCTGGTGTCCATTCAGTCAAATTAATCTTGTAATTCAAAAATGTCTGAGAATTTTTGAGATTGATACTGATTATTTCTTTGAGGCCAGGAGGACAATAGATATTCAAATCTTTTTGACGACCATAGAGATGCATGGACGAAATCAGACCCATCAATCCATAATAATGATCTCCATGCAAATGGGAGATAAAAATATGATCGATTTTTTGTGCCTTAAATTTATATTTCTTGAGTTGAAGCTGTGTGCCTTCCCCACAATCAATCAAAAATGGCACTTGCATCATATTGAGCAGTTGTGCTGTTTGATTCCTATTGTGCGCAGGCACAGAAGCATTCGAACCAAGTATGGTGAGTGATAATGCCAAATTTCTTTAGCGACTATTCAGCGTCTCCTTCTAATCCTTGTTCTAAATCATTCAAAAAGACAAGATCAACAGCTTCCTCAACAGATGGAAGGATGGTTAATACTTTGTCCAATTGAGATATCGAGATCAATTTTTTAGCATGATCAGAAATATTACAAAGGATAAAAGAACCTCCATCTTCGGTGAAAACTCTGTTTCCAACAAGGAGGGCGCTTAGGCCAGAAGAATCAATATATTTAGCATTTTTCAAATCCACTATAATGTTGGATATTCCCTGCCCATGAATTGTTAAAAACTCAGATTTCAGTTCAGGGGAAAGCGTAGAATCCAATTTTTCTTCGTCAAACTGAAGTACGTTGTATTTTTCCTGTCTATCTAATGTGTATTTCATATCCTTATAGTGATTTTGCTATGTTTTGTTTTATTCGATCCTCAATGTTATCCAACTCTCCACGCTTGAAGGCCTGTCCCGTAATTTTTTCATAGAGTTCAATGTAACGTTCCGATATAGAATTGACCTTTTCTTCAGTCATATCTGGTATCTGCTGCCCATCCTTTCCTTGAAAACCTTCAGAGATTAACCATTGACGTACAAACTCCTTTGAAAGTTGCCTTTGTGGTGCTTCTTTTTCCTGCAGTTCCTTATAAGAGTCCTTGTAAAAATACCTACTGGAGTCAGGAGTGTGAATCTCATCGATTAGAATTACTTTCCCATTATATAATCCAAATTCATATTTTGTATCAACAAGGATGAGCCCTCTTTCTGCAGCCATTTCAGTTCCTCGCTGGAAAAGTTTTCTGGTATAATTTTCTAATTGTAAGTACAAAGATTCTTCAACGATTCCTTGGGCTAAAATATCTTCTCTAGAAATATCCTCATCATGTCCTTCCTGCGCTTTAGTGGTAGGTGTGATAATGGGCTCAGGCAACTTGTCATTTTCGATCAATCCTTCCGGAAGCTCAACACCACAAAGGACCCTTTTACCTAATTTGTATTCTCTGGCAGCGTGTCCAGCTAAATACCCACGAATGACCATTTCTACAGCGAAAGGTTCACATCTTTTGCCGACAGTGACATTTGGGTCAGGAACTTCCTCTACCCAATTCGGAACGATGTCAGAAGTGGCCTCTAGAAATTTTGCTGCCACTTGATTCAAGACTTGTCCTTTGTATGGAATAGGTTCAGGGAGCACTACATCGAATGCAGAGATTCGATCGGAGGCGACCATGGCTAGTTTTTCTTCAAATTCATACACGTCACGGACTTTACCTGTGTATTTCTTAATCAGTCCTTCAAACTGAAAATCTGTAGATTTTAGACCTTTGTTCATGCATGCAAATGTAATTTATTTGAATAATAATGTCGTCAATGCACTGTTTTTAATGAAGACAGTAGAAAGGTCGATGAGGACTGTTTGATAGCATATAAAGTTTGAAAACTCCGAGATATCTCGGAGTTTTCTAATGATTGTTGAAAGAACAATGAAGTTTAACTTCATTAGACCTTTCTTACATTTGCTGGCTTGTTTAGATCTAGTTTTAATCTTACTCAATTGCTCATTGAGCCGGCGCTTCTGGAGTGGTAAGTTCCAATTCTCCAGCCTCTGATGTGCTTCCAACGGTAACAGCTATATTTTCAACAATTACGGCTTCCAAACCGCTATCTTCAGCAGGTACCGCGCTTACTGTATAAGTAGCTTCATCTAAAGCACGGATCAAGAATTCTCCATTTTCATCAGGGTAACTTGATACGCTGTCTTCCCCAACAATTGCATAAACAACTGATGCAACATCTATTGGCGTGACAGTGCCATGTATGGCTCCTGTGGTTGCTTCCATTTGAGCTCTGATCACTGGTTTTAAGTTATACATTCCAGAATTTCCAGCCATAACTACTGATTTCGCGGCATCAAAATCAATCACTAATTTGTATGTAATGCCTGCTTCGATATCAGTATTTACATTCAGTTTTAGTCCGCTTTGTGATCCAGAAGGAACAGTCAAGTCATTGTCCTGTCCATCCACAGTTACTACATTTCCATCACCTAGGATCAGCCTGACCTGGCCTAATTGACCTTCTGGCAATTCAATTTCTCCAAGAAACGCTTCTTCACCATTGGTTAATAATAACAAATCATAAACACCGGGTTGCGCGTTTTCTAAGGATTGCCATCCGCTTTCGTCGCTTTCATCCGAGCTAACATTGACTTGTACATCCTGAATGTCAATCAATACTTTTTCATAATCAGCAGGCGCATCTATTAAGCTCACTTGGATTTTAGCAGCACCATTGTTGTCGCTCTCACAATTTGTGAAAAATAGCGTCAATGATAGCAGTGATAATAAGTTTAATCCTTTTCTAATATTCATAACGTTTTGTTTAAAATTCTGTAAAAAATTATTTATGTGAGGTCAACTCAAAGTTTAACTCAGTTTCTTCTCCTTGGTTAATGAGTATATTTTCTTCCGTCATTGATAAATATGAATTATTTTCTGCTGCTACTTTGTAAACCCCTGGTGACAGCCCCAATGCCATATAATCGCCATCGATGTTTGTGAATGTAGTTGTGTTCAACGTATCGGCTGCATAAATTGAGATTTGTGAATTAGGCAGCGGATTCTTACTAAGTTCGTCCGAGACAGTTCCGGAAAGAGATCCAGTTTCAGATAGATTGATGGCTTTGATGACAGGATTGAATAAAAATCCGTTGATGCCTGATGGTGATGATGCATTTCCTTGTACCACAAAAGAACGACTCACATCAAAATCCAATAATAAGTTTTCTTCTGCATTTTCAGAGATGGATAATGGAGACTTAAATATGATTTTGACCCCATTGACAGATCCACTTGGAATATCCAGATCGAAAATCGAACCATCTTTTAGTACAACAGTAGCCTCATTGATCCGCATTCTCATTTGATCGTATTCGCCTACTGGTATTTGCATTCCTACTAGTGCAGTGGTAATCCCATTGGTGAGATCGATTAGATTAAATGATAGTTCATTTTCCGATAGAATAAGGTAATCTTCTTCTCCACCTTCTGAAGCATTTGATTTTTTAATTTCCAGTAGATCAATGCTCACATTTGCTTGTTCGACGAGATCTGTAGGAAAAGGTGCGTCCGTCAATTCAATATTTAATTTTCCTGTATTGAAATTATAATCACCGTCATTGTAGTACTTTTCATCGTTTTCTTCACAAAGGTCAATTCCATTATTGAGTAAATCAGTTAAGTCATCATTGTTTTGTACAATGTTTTGCTCATTTCCATCTTTAGTTTCTAATCCTATAGGATAAGAAAATGAGAACACGTCAGATTCGTGTAATCCATCAATGAATAAATTCAATTCACGGTCAATCTGAAATTCTTTGATAAAAGCTCGTTGATTTTGCGCATCATAGTAATTGACGGTCAAAGGAAATACGAATTTTCTACATTCGATATCGTCATCTTCGCCTCCTTCAATACTTTGTGATACCAGATCATCCAGTGCTGTTTGACTTTCAATGGTAACTTCAGTGTAGTTGGGCAGGATTGCTTTCACTGGAAATAACAGTTGTATGCTGTCTTTGAGGTAACGTTCGACATGGTAAATGTTTTCAATGTTCGCTAAGTCGTCAATTGATTCTACTAAAAGTTGTTGATCGTTGGCGATAACAGTGACAGGAAATTTAATAGACGTTAAACTGGCATTGTCGAGGATATTGTCCTCTGAACCATCATTCAATGTAGAAAAGGATATTAAATTGGCCAATGATGAACCGGATGTAATATTACTGCCATTGGTGGATACTTTTATTTCATAGGCAGATTCTTGGCACCCAATGATGAAGGCCCATATGAAAATGAATGAAAATAAATATCCTGTCTTTGAAATCATTGTTTTGTGATCATCTTTACGGTACGAATATTAAACAGGTGACTTGTCAAAACTCCTACCGTTGAATAAAAAAAGTTGAGATAATGGTGAAAAAGGATTCACAATCAATTTGTAAAGAGGCTACATTTAAAGGGATATTTGAAAAATATAATAAGGAGGTATATCAATTCCTGTATTATAAATACGGGTCAGATAATAACCCACAAGATTTAGTTCAAGAAGCATTCATCAAACTATGGGACAATTGTAAAAACGTACCAATAGATAAGGCCAGGTCATTTTTATTTACTGTAGCAAATAATCAAATGCTCAATGCACTATCCAGAAGGAAAACTGTATTGAACTTCGTTAAAGAAGATCATAAGACAACAACTTTCGAGACACCTGAGTATCTCATGGAGGAAAATGAATACAGTGAAAGACTTCAACTGGCTTTGGAAAGTCTGACAGAGGAGCAAAGAGTTACTTTCATGCTCAATAGGGTGGAGGGCAAGAAACATCAAGAGATAGCGGATTTATTAGAGATATCTAGAAAAGCAGTTGAAAAAAGAATCTACACGACGTTGAAGATATTAAAATCTAAATTAGAAAACTTTGGTTAGGCAGTAGGAGTTTTGATATTTCGTCTGTTATATAGGTTGTAAAGTAATCAATGAAAGAAGAAGAATACATAAAGAAGTGGCTATCTGACTCCTTGAACGAAGAGGAAAGAAAGCAGTTTGAACAGACTGAAGATTTCGAGTTTGTTGAAAAAATATCTGGCGCTTTGTTGACATACAAATCTCCAGAAATTGATCAAAAAGCGCTTTTCAAACAACTAAAAGAAAGAATATCCACTTCAAAAGTAGTTCCGATCTATTCAACCATTGCGTTTAGGATCGCGGCATCCATTGTCTTAGTCATTGGTTTTGCCTATTTGTTTTTTCAAATTAATGCTTTGGATGAACCTTTAATAGCCAAGGTCAATCGTGAGATGGTTCTTCCAGATCAATCAAAGGTGATTTTGAATGCTCAGTCGAACTTGAGTTATGAAAAAAGTGATTGGTCGAATGATAGGAAAGCGTTTTTAAAAGGGGAAGCTTATTTTGAAGTGACGAAAGGTTCGCGATTTGAGATCGAATCTTCCGCTGGAACGGTAAGTGTTTTAGGTACTGCTTTCAATATAAAGGACAGGGAAGATTATTTTGAAGTAAAGTGTTTCCATGGATCTGTGAAAGTGGAGACTGCTTTGGGTGAACGCATTTTAATTAAAAATCAATCACTCAGAATGGTTGACGGAACCATAGAAATGATTCAATCTGGTCTCGGGAGTCAGCCTTCTTGGTTGGATGGGAAGAGTGCTTTTGAAAGTGTAGCTTACAAGCAGGTATTGAGCGAATTGGAAAGGCAGTATGGCATAGCTATAATCAACCAAGGTGTGAATACCGAACGATTATTTACTGGAAAGTTCACCCATTCCAATCTAAATTTGGCTTTAGAGTCGATTACAAAACCATTAAATATTACATTTAAAGTTGATGATCGCCAAGTGACTTTACTCAGTGATATTTAAGAGTTTTAGCATTCCTTTTTTAATCTTTATTATCTCAATTGCCTCACCCTCTTTTGGACAAATGGTAAATGATAAAGTGCCTATTGAGAATGTGTTAAAATCACTGGAAAGTCGTTTCAAAGTATCTTTTTCCTATCTCGATGAAAGCGTCCATGGTATTGCCATTGACACGCTGTTGATCAGTACGTCATTATCTGAATACATCGCTTACATAGAAAAGAACACACTACTTAAAATAGAGCAAATAGATGGTCAGTTCTATGCTGTTCAGAAAATCGATGCTAATAGGCTGTTTTGTGGCTATTTAGTGAGTGCACAAGATAAAACGCCTGTGTCTGGCGCTTTTATCATTTTAGGGGATGTGTCTACCATCTCTTCAGAATCAGGTCGATTTGAGTTGGAAATACCTTCCAATCAAGAGTATAGTTTAGTCACCATTCGTCATGTAGGGTATGAGACAAAAACAGAAAGACATGACTCTTCGTCAGGTGCTTGTCAAACCATATTTTTAGCGCCTTTTATTTCCACTTTAGAGGAAGTGGTCATTTCCAATTATATCACCCAAGGGATTGAAAGAAAAGCTGGGGGTGAATACGTCATTCGAAGTTCAGAACTACAGGGGCTTCCAGGGCTTTTAGATTCAGATGTATTAATGAGTTTACAGGTATTGCCGAGTATTCATAGTGTGAATGAGTCTGTATCTGATATTAATATTCGAGGAGGAACCAATGACCAAAATCTGATTTTATGGGATGGGGTCAGGCTTTACCAATCGGGCCATTTTTTTGGATTAATATCTATCTTTAATCCAATATTTACGGATCATGTTACCGTATTTAAAAATGGAACTCAATCTGCTAATGGAAATGCGGTTTCTGGAACAATTGACATCAGAACCAATGACGAAGTGGATGAGAAGTTTTCAGCAAGCGCTGGGTTGAATCTGCTGAACACAGATGTGGAATTCAAAGTACCTTTGACAAATAGTATGTCGATAAACCTAGCCGCAAGGCATTCTGTAGCTAACCTGATTCATACACCTACTTATAATCAATATTTTGAGAAGGCATTTGGAGAGGTGGAAAACCTTAATTATAATCAAGTTGATTCATTAGAAGGAGGAGTAAATGATTTTTATTACTATGATTTAGGACTTAAATATTTATGGGATATTAGTTCTAAAGATCATTTGCGCATTAGTGTTCTCAATGTAGTCAATAATCTCTCGTATGAAGAATATCTAGTGAGTAGCAACAAGGAGCTCACTAAATTCAGTCAAGTACAGCAAAAAAGCAGTGCGGCAGGGATTTCCTACGAAAGGATTTGGAATGGGAATTTGTCAACCCAAGCCAATGGATACCTATCACATTATCAATTGAGATCTCAAAATAATAATTTATTGTTTAGTCAAAATTTGAATCAAGAGAATTTGGTCCTGGATTGGGGGGTGAAGTTGGATGCTCAGTGGGTATTCAATACTCAATTTTCTTTGTCAAGTGGTTATCATTTTACTGAAATCAGTGCTACTAATCTGGATGTAATTAATAATCCAGAATTTGAAAGATTAGTCAAGGATGTGTTGGACAATCATGTGTGGTACGCAGAAGGAAATTACTTATCTGATCCGAAAAAATTAGACTTCAGAACCGGTGTAAGAATGAATTATTACCAGCAGTTGGAAGAGCTTGTCGTTGAACCCAGATTCTCGGTGAATTATCACCTTTCGGACAAATTATCTGTTTATCTATTGGGTGAATATAAAAGTCAGGCGTCGACACAAATTATTGATTTACAAAATGATTTTTTAGGTGTTGAAAAAAGGAGGTGGGTGCTTTCAAATGGTCAGGACGTCCCATTGATAAAAAGTCGTCAATTATCATTGGGACTGCAGTACACGATTGCTCATTTTTTAATAAGTGTAGAAGGATATATGAAATATGTTGATGGTATTATTACTTCGAGTCAAGCATTTCAAAATCAATTTGAATTAGTGAGGTCTCCAGGGAATTATTCTTCAACTGGTTTGGATTTTTTGATGAACTATTCAGATGAAAAATTTTCAGGTTGGCTAGGGTATAATTTATCTCGAACGCTTAATGAGTTTGATCAACTACTTGATCAAGAGTTCCCAGGTAATATTGATATCAGACACTCTGTTTCGAATGGGTACAGTTTTGCGACAAAAAAGATGGAATCGTCGATTGGATTTAATTGGCATACCGGTAGACCCTATACAGCGCCATTGCCTGGTACTCCGGTTACTGATGGAAAAATCAATTATGAATTCCCGAATAGTAGCAATCTAAATAACTACTTTAGACTAGATGTTTCAGTGAAATATAAGTTTGACATGGGCAAAAAAGCAAGAGGTCAAGTTGGTTTTTCTGTATGGAATTTGACCAATTATCAAAATACAATCAGTCGTTATTTCCGCGTGGGAGAAAATCAAGAAGTTGAGGAAGTAAATCAGAGTGGATTAGGAATTACCCCGAATATCATGTTCAGAGTTGATTTTTTCTAATTTAACATACGAGGCAATTGCTTTTGAAGGAGATTTCAGTCTTAATTGTCTACTGATTTTTTTGTTATTCAGGGTCAACCCCAATTCCGGAAAACTTTTGACAAGAGGTTGTTATCCTTTATATTGAAATTTATTGGGATTGGGTAATTTGATCTCCTTTAAGAAAAAGTAAAAGCCATCCTATTATGTCATTGGAGCATTTTATTTTGGAAAATATGCAAGAATTAGTATTCATTTTGAATGCTGATTTGAAAATTGATTATTGTAATCAATCGGTCAGAAAATTCAATTCGGATTTCAAAAATGGTTATTCATTTCTAAAAGGTGTATCTCCTAAAGATTTGAAAAGATTAAATCAAAAATTACGCGCCTCATTTAATAGTTCGAAGAGCAATATCATCGTAAAAGGCAGGCTTCAATCGGGAGATAAATCTGATGCTTGGCATGTTATATCTATTAAGCAAGTTCAAAAAAATACAGAACATATCCAGTTGATAATTATTGCAACGGCCACTGAAAAAATAGAACAACAAGAAATGGATATGCTCGAGCGAGAAGCTGCTTTAGCTGATTCAGAAAAACTAGGTCGTATTGGTAGTTGGTGGGTAAACAAAGAAACTAAAGAGAATCATTGGAGTCAAGGAAATTTTGATATTTGGGGGTATGACTCGAATTTGCCTCCTCCAAATGTTCATGAAATATTGAAGCAATTACATCCAGATGATAGTATTAATATACTGAATGCTATAGAAAATGTAGGAAAAACAGTCGAATCGCAGGATCTTACATTTCGGATAATGAAAGATGGGAAACCCAATCGTTATTTTGTAACACGGATCCGGCCTTGGTATATTGATGGTGAATTGAAGGAAGTGAAGGGGGTGAATGTGGAGATTACGGATATAGTGAAGGCTCAAAATGAACTGCAAGAAAAGCTTACTTTGATTTCACATCACAATGAAAAGTTAGCAGAATACATTTGGATAAACTCACATGAAATCAGACGTCCAATGTCAAACATTCTTGGTTTAATTGAACTGGCAAAAAATGATAATCTTACCTTGGAGGAGCTCATTGCCATCTTGGAAAAAGAAGCTGTGCAAATGGATAAAGTAATTCAAAAAATTAATCTTGCATTATCCAATGAAGAATCTATTTTAGGTCAAAATTTGGAGTAGACAATAAATAATTAAGAGGGCAAAGGGAAGCGTTATTTGGTTTTTGTCAACCGCCCCATTTTATAGACCTCAGTTTTTATAAGGTCGCCATTTTTATCGAAATACTTCCAGGTTCCATTTTTTTTGTTTCTAGCATAAAGCCCTTGTATTTCTGGTTTTCCTTGTTTGTTCAGTTTTTCATAAACACCGTCTTTTCTGTCAAATTTGTAAATTTGACTTTCAAGGACTTTTCCATTGGGATGAAAGCTCTTTTCTTCCCCATGTTTTTTCCCTTTTTCATAACGTTCAATTTTTTGAGGTTTTCCCTTATTGTTGAAAAAAGTTCGTTTTCCCTCGAGTTTTCCTAATTCGTAGTTCTCATTCAAAGTGATCTTCCCTTGATCATTAAAGTATTTCCATTCTCCACTTTTCTTTTCTTCTCGATATTTCCGTATTGCTATTAAGGTGCCTCTATCATTGAATTCTTCCTCATTGTTGTTTTTTTCAAAATTGGAGTATTGACTTTTCGTTTTGACTTTTCCATTTTGATGAAAAGTAGTGTTCTTTCCTGTTTTTTTACCTTCAGAGAGGTAAAGTTCCTTTTCTATGGATCCATCTTCGTAGTATGATTTTATGACTCCTTCTAGCTTTCCTGCACGGTAAAACCCAGAAGTCATCAATTGCCCATTTGCATAATATTTTTTGTAGGAACCCTGACTAGAGCCGTTGCGTTGATTCGCTTCAGTATTAAGTTGTCCATTCGGGTAGTAGCTCAATGCTAAACCATCAATTAGACCATTGGTATAATTGATTTTTGATTTGATTGTTCCATCCTCGTAGTAGGTGGTGTTGATGCCACTTTGTTTTCCATTGATGTATGAGATGGCTTCTTTAATTTGTCCATTGGGGTAATACTCAGTTACTTCTCCATCCGGCTTTCCTTTCTTAAATTCAGTGGTATTCTTAATTTTTCCATTTTCGTAATAGGAAGATAATACACCTGTGAGCGTATCATTTCTGAAAGTGCCAGATTGAATGAGATTTCCTTTTTTATCGAAAACTTCTGTTTTGCCTTGACGGAGACCATTCTCATAAACAGTCCTCCTCTGGGTATTGCCAGATTCGTAAAAATTTAGAAATTCTCCATCTCTTTTTCCTTCTGAATAATTTCCTGTTATAATCACTTGCCCGGAATAGCTATACATCGTGTATGCCCCATGAACTAAAATGGTATCTTTTTGAATGGTTGAATACTTCTCTTTTATTGGGTAGACTCCTTGTTCTGTAGCAGTTGTATATCTAGTCACTACTTTCCCTTGGGAGAAAAGATTGAAAGTAATGTTTAATAAAGTGAAAAACAGAAGAGCTCTCTTCATTGATTTAGAAAAACAAATGTGCTAAAAGTGCATAGACAAATGTAGGTGCATTTATTTAATGCTGGAAATATATGTTTATTACATGCGTTCAATGACAATGGCCGAAGCACCACCGCCTCCATTGCAAATCCCTGCGACTCCAATTGAACCATTTTTTCGATTCAGCACAGAAGTAAGTGTTGTAATAATTCTTGCTCCTGATGCACCCAAAGGGTGTCCCATTGCAACCGATCCACCTAGAACATTGACCGTTTCAGGATTAATAGCTAATTCTTGAATGTTTGCAAGTGCGACTACTGAAAAAGCTTCATTGATTTCGTAAAAATCAACGTCCTCTTTAGTCAAGTTTGCATTTTCAATAGCTTTAGGGATTGCAAGGGATGGTGCGGTAGTGAACCACAATGGTTCTCTTGCTGCGTCAGCAAACCCTAAGATTTTGGCAATCGGTTTCAGTCCCAATTCTTCCATTTTAGATTTGCCAATAACTATAAGCGAAGACGCGCCATCATTGATAGTCGAAGCATTTGCAGCAGTTACCGTGCCTTCCTTATTAAACACAGGTCTTAGATTTGGGATTTTATCAAATTTCACATTTCGAATCTCTTCGTCTTCAGTCATCAATAAAGGATCTCCTTTTTTCTGAGGAATCTCAACAGGAATTATTTCTTCTTTGAAGAAGCCTTTTTCCGAAGAATCGATCGACTGTTTATAAGAATTGATCGCATATTCATCTTGAGCTTCCCTATTTATTTTCATTTCCTTCGCAGTGTTGTCCGCGCAGCTTCCCATTGGGAATTCATGATATGGCTCCCACAATCCATCGTGTTGCAACCCATCAATTAGTACTCCATTACCGTATTTATGTCCAAATCTCGCTTTCGGGACATAGTAGGGTACGTTGGACATGCTTTCCATTCCACCTGCTACCACGATATTGTTGTTACCAAGCATGATGGACTGCGCTGCGAGCATGACAGATTTCATTCCGGAAGCACATACTTTGTTAATTGTAGTACAAGGAACATTGTGCCCTATACCAGCACCAATCGAAGCTTGCCTTGCCGGAGCTTGCCCAAGTCCAGCAGCCAATACATTTCCTAGGAATACTTCATCAACTTGATCAGGACTGATTTTGGATTTTTCTAGTGCTCCTTTGATTGCTAATGAACCTAACTCTACTGATGTAAATTCTGAAAGGCTACCTCCGAAACTCCCAATGGGAGTTCGAACAGCTGAGGCGATGTAAACTTCTTGCATGTTTTTTGGGGTCTAATGTTGCTTCGAATTTATTCGTTTATTTGCTTTTTCCTTGATGATTTCCTGTATTTCTCTACCCTCAATTTTGGATTCCAGCCATGAAATAATATCAAAGTATATAAAAGCTCTTTTTTCATAAGGGTCCATGCTTAAAGGGACTAAGTTTTTTCTTAAAGCAATGAATCTCTTTTTTAATTCTTCTTCTGTAATATGGGTATTTAGTCTTACTAGAAAGTTTAGAATGTACTTCTGAAATTGATGTAGATCTTCTTTCTTCAAAAGAAAGCGATAAGTAGATCTGACATAATATTCGATGAGTTCCATATTTCCCAATTCATAATGACTAATGAGATTTAAAATCCTGGCAAACCCATGTATGTCCTCTCTTAGATCTGCTTCTGGAGAATTGATTATTTGATTCAATGAATTGATCGCTAACTTAAAATTTCCATTTCCAAAATATAAACATGCTGTTTTATAGAACATGATCATTTTAGAGTGGGGGTCGAGTTGTTTGATGATAGGCTCAAGTCCAGTATTGATTCGATTCATCAATGAAACGCCTCGTTCGAAATCTCCCATCATAAAGAGTCTGTTGAACTCATGAACGAAGGTGTACTTAAGGAGTTTTAACCTGATGTTTTCTGTTAAATATGCAGAAGGGAGGTTGTTTAATGCGCGCAGTTCTCGTGTTGTATTTTGAAACTCTCGATATTTATTGAGTTTGTTTTGTGCTATTAAAAGATTGTTTAAGCTATTGAGATAGGTTTCAATTCTGGACATCATCAAAGTTTTTTCTCCCATGAAAATGTCTACGAGTTGTTTCGCATATTTATAACCTTTTTCAAAATCTTGTACAAAAAAATAGTAACCTACATATAGGTTGTACAAGCTGATATTTTCACTCACAGAAAGCTCCTCTTTGACAAAATAAGGGATGTTGTCTGTGAAAACTTTTGATATTTCTTGAAAGTCGGTTTCATTTCGAATAAATCCCATTTTTTTATACATTGACTGTAATCGAAACTGGAGATTTGAAAATGAATTAATGTTATTGATCCTGGTGGTTACATCTTGAACTTCTTTGATTACGAGATCCGTGCGCGACATATTGTCTTTTCCAATTGAATGAGAAAGCATTTGTTTTTCCCATTTCAATATTTCTAATTGCAGTTCAAGATTGTCGCTTTTGACTGCCATTTTTTTAGCTTTTTTAATTACATCTCCACATTGGCTGTACAAGCTTTTATTAAATAGGATTTCAGCATGATCAATCATATCCCTAATCTTGATATTAGGTAAGTTGCTGGAATTGTAGTCTCGAAGGTTCTGTAATATTTTAGTATACAAATGCGCCTTAAGATTCGATAGTTGATTGGGATTCAGGCTCTTGTCCTTTTTTAAAATCTCGCCATCATTGAATTTTTTCTGCTGATCTACTAGGTCGAATAACTTGGAATACTTTCTGTCTCCAGCATCTGAAACAGCAATCTTAAAATAGCGCTTTTCACTTTTTTTTAGTGATTTGACTAAGGTGTAAAGGGTGTCTGAACTCTCTTTAGGCATTGTATTTATTATGCTGTTTATCGATCAAAAATAGTGATTTAAAGACAAATTATTATGTTAGAAATCGTAATTAAAAAAAAGAAAGGTATTTTTTGACGATAGACGACTATTTACTTTTGAGCTACGAAAAAATAATAATTATGGAAAATCGCATTCATATTTTTGATACTACACTTCGAGATGGAGAACAAGTTCCTGGTTGCCGGTTAGATACCAAGAATAAATTACTCCTTGCAGAAGAGCTCGAGCATTTGGGTGTAGATATCATTGAAGCGGGTTTCCCTATTTCAAGTCCAGGTGATTTTGAGTCTGTTTCTGAGATAGCAAAAATAGTTAAGAATGCTACGGTCTGTGGCTTGACCAGAGCAGTTGAAAAAGATATTATTTGTGCTGGCGAAGCATTGAAACATGCTAAGTTCCCAAGAATCCATACTGGAATCGGAACTTCTGATCAACACGTTTTTACCAAGATTAAAACTACAAGAGAAGACATCTTAGTCAGAAGTCGTCAAGCCATAAAATGGGCGAAGAAATATGTGGAGGATATAGAGTTTTATGCAGAAGATGCAGGACGAACAGATAATGCATTTTTGGCTCAAGTCATCGAAGCTGTAATTGAAGAGGGTGCAACAGTGGTGAACATACCTGATACAACCGGTTACTGTCTTCCAGAAGAATATGGAGCTAAGATTAAGTACTTAATGGATAATGTTAAAGGCATTGAAAATGCAATCATATCTACACATTGTCATAATGACCTAGGTTTGGCAACAGCCAATTCAATTGCGGGTATTCAAAACGGAGCACGTCAAATAGAATGTACCATTAATGGAATTGGTGAAAGAGCAGGAAATACTTCTTTAGAAGAGGTGGTTATGATTATGCGGAAACATGGTGATCTTGCAGCAGACACTAATATTAATGCGAAAAGACTTTTAGGTATAAGCAAGCTAGTACAGGAGAGAATGAGAATGCCAGTACAAGCAAATAAAGCAATCGTTGGAGCCAATGCATTTTCTCATTCTTCAGGTATTCACCAAGATGGAGTAATAAAAAATCGTGATAACTATGAGATAATTGACCCAGCCGAAGTTGGAGTGAATGAATCATCAATAGTTTTAACTGCAAGAAGTGGTAGAGCGGCATTAAGCTATCGGTTGGAAAAAATTGGCGCTGAATTATCGAAAGAGGAGTTGGAAGGTGTGTATCAGAAATTTCTAAAATTAGCAGATTCACATGATGTCATCAATGATGAACAATTGAAAGGCTTACTTGATGAACATATGGTTAGTGCCTAGTGCATTGATTTTCAATCAAGAGAACGTAGCAAAATTTGTGAATTATTATTTTGACAAAGCTACTAGTGCGCGATACGATAAAATAGTTAGGAGCTAAAAAGGTAAAAAAACTGACATTTAATTTGGATGCCAGTTTTTATTTATTCTACCTTTGGCAATAATAGAATCAGAAATGAGAAACATTATTGTCATAACACTAACGATTGTTGTAGCCGTGGCGGCCTCAATACGGGAGTGATATTTCAATAATTGAAAAAATATTTGAAGCGTCATTCCCAAAGAATGACGCTTTTTTTATGTCTTTTTTAAAGTAAATAGAATAGGACTATGTATTACAACGAAAATTCAATCATCTACCTCGATGGAGAATGGGTTAAGGCCACCGAGGCAAAGGTGGATCTATTCAGCCAGACTCTTCATCATGGAAATGGTGTGTTCGAAGGGATACGATCCTATGGTAGCGCTGCTGGACCTAATATCTACAAAGCCAAAGAACATTTCGAAAGACTAAAGTATTCATGTGATAAAATGAGTATTAAGTTTCCATGGGATATTGATGATCTAGTAAAATTGTCTTATGAACTCATTGAAAAAAATGGAGCGGACAATGCATATATACGACCCTTAGTTTACTTAGGAGCTAACATGAAATTGGTTACTTGTAGTGAGGTTCATATTATGTTGGCTGCTTGGGAATGGCCGCCCTATCTTGGATATGAAAATCAAAAAGTGATGATTTCTAGCCATGAAAGACCGAGCCCAAAGTCAGTTCCAATAGACGCTAAAATCAACGGTATCTACACCAATTCGATATTAGCTACTAATGAAGCCAAAAAGCATGGATTTGATGAGGCTCTTCTATTAGATGAACATGGGTTTGTTGCTCAGGGTTCTGGTCAAAACTTCTTTTATGTTAAAGATGATATGTTGATCACTCCACCTTTGGGTAATATTTATCCAGGTATTACACGAGCAACGATCATTGAATTTGCCATGGAATTGGGTTACCCAGTCATAGAAAAGTTATTCAAACCAGTAGAACTCAAAGAAGCGGACGTCGCATTTTTCACAGGAACAGCAACTGAAATCGCTAGCATAGCTTCAGTGAATGATACGATATTTAAAAAGAATTGGAAGGACACGATTGCTTATGAATTATTTCAAATGTATAGAGCAAGAGTAACCAACGAAGAATTAAGTGAATCAGGAATAGGATAAATCAATGGAATTAAACAAGTACAGTAAAGTAATTACACAAGACCCCTCTCAACCGGGTTCTCAGGCACAGTTATATGCTGCCGGATTGACAGAGGCTGACATGGATAAAGGTCAAGTGGGTATTGTAAGCACAGGTTTCGAAGGAAACCCTTGTAACATGCATCTAAACATTTTATCACATCAGGTGAAAAAAGGTGTAAGGGAAGCGGACTTGGTGGGACTGATATTTCATACGATAGGAGTTTCTGATGGAATATCAAATGGTACCACGGGTATGAAATATTCTCTGATTTCAAGGGATATCATTGCGGATTCCATTGAAACTGTAGTCCAAGCTCAATTCTATGATGCGGTTGTTCCTGTGGTAGGTTGCGATAAAAATATGCCTGGAGCCATAATGGCACTAGGAAGACTGAATAGACCCGGATTAATGGTATATGGAGGCTCTGTTCGGCCTGGGAAATGGAAAGGAGAAGACCTTAACATTGTTTCAGCGTTTGAGGCATACGGTCACAAATTGGGGAATAATATTTCAGATGAGGATTATAAAGGAATCATCCAAAATTCTATTCCTGGACCAGGTGCTTGTGGAGGTATGTATACTGCCAATACAATGGCGTCAGCAATTGAAGCTATGGGAATGAGTCTTCCAACCTCTTCTTCTAATCCGGCTGAAAGCGAAGACAAAAAACAAGAAACATTTAGAGTAGGACAAGCGGTACGATACTTACTTGAAAATGATTTGAGGCCTAAAGAAATTATGACGAAAGAAGCATTTGAAAATGCGATTCGTTTGATCATGATTTTGGGTGGGTCAACCAATGCAGTCTTGCATTTGATTGCTATGGCTAGATCTGTGGATTTGAAATTAGGACTGGATGACTTCCAAAGAATTTCGGATAGTACTCCATTTATTGCTGATTTGAAACCAAGTGGAAAGTATTTGATGGAAGATCTTCATAATGTTGGTGGAGTTCCAGCGGTGATGAAAGCATTATTGAAAGAAGGATACCTACATGGTGACTGCATGACGGTTACGGGTAAAACGTTAGCAGAAAATCTTGAAAGTAGTGCACCATTGAAGGCAGGGCAAGATGTGATTTACTCATTTGCAGAGCCGATCAAGAAAACGGGCCACCTACAAGTGCTCTATGGAAACCTGGCTTCAGAAGGTTGTGTAGCTAAGATTACAGGAAAAGAAGGCGAGATTTTTGAAGGACCAGCGAGATGTTACAACGATGAATTCGATGCGATTCGAGGAATTGGTGAGGAAGTACAGAAAGGTGAAGTTATTGTGATCAGATATTCTGGGCCAAAAGGAGCTCCAGGTATGCCGGAAATGCTAAAACCTACAAGTGCCGTAATGGGGGCTGGATTAGGTAAAGATGTGGCGTTGATCACAGATGGTCGTTTTTCAGGTGGATCGCATGGATTTGTAGTAGGTCATGTAACACCAGAAGCACAAGAAGGTGGAATGATTGGTTTGATCAAAGATGGCGACATTATCACCATTGATGCAGTCAATAATGAAATGAATGTTAAGCTGACTGATGCGGAGATAGCAGAAAGAAGAAAAGAATGGAAGCAACCTGCATATAAAGCTACAAAAGGAATATTAAAGAAATATATTAATCAAGTAAAGTCCGCATCTGAAGGGTGCGTTACTGACGAATAAAAATAGGAGAAATGGAAATTTCTACATTAGAGCAAGAACAAAGGACGATTTCAAAGACTGAAAAAATATCTGGTTCCGAAGCATTGCTGAGATGCTTGCTGGAAGAAGGTATCGATACAATTTTCGGATATCCTGGTGGGGCAATTATGCCTATTTATGATGAGTTATATAAGTATGAAGACAAGTTGAATCACATCCTAGTGAGACATGAACAAGGTGCTGTACATGCAGCACAAGGTTTTGCTAGAGTCAGTGGAAAGACCGGTGTAGCTTTTGCTACTTCTGGCCCAGGTGCGACTAATCTTATTACAGGTATTGCTGATGCTCAAATTGATTCAACGCCTATTGTTTGTATCACTGGTCAAGTTGCTGCTCACCTTTTAGGAACAGATGCTTTTCAAGAAACGGACGTTGTGGGCATTTCCATGCCTGTAACTAAATGGAATATTCAAGTTACTAGAGCGTCTGAAATTCCTGAAGCAATTGCCAAGGCTTTTTACATTGCGAATTCAGGTCGTCCAGGACCAGTATTGGTTGATATAACCAAGAATGCTCAGATTGAAGAGGCTGATTTTTCTTATAAAAAGTGCGAAAGAATTAGAAGCTATCATCCATATCCACCATTGAAAATTGATAAGGTTGAGGAAGCTGCAAAATTGATAAATGAAGCGAAGAAGCCTTTGATTCTGGTTGGGCATGGGATTATCATTTCTGGTGCCCAAAGTGAGTTGCTACAATTGGCTGAAAAAGCAGAAATTCCTATGGCATCAACGTTACTGGGTTTGTCTGCCGTTCCAAATGCACACCCGTTATACACAGGCATGTTAGGAATGCATGGCAATTACGGACCAAATGTTAAAACCAATGAATGCGATTTATTGATTGCCATTGGTATGCGGTTTGATGATCGGGTAACAGGAGATTTGAGTAGATATGCAAAGCAAGCTAAAGTTATTCACATTGAAATTGATCCTGCAGAAGTTAATAAAAATGTAAAAGCTGATGTAGCAGTCATTTCAGACGCCAAGGCTTCTTTGTTGCAATTGAATCCATTGATAAGAGAGAACAAACACACTGCTTGGTTACAAGAATTTAAAGATTGTGATAAAATTGAGTTTGACAAAGTCATAGAAGGTGATTTCAACCCTCAGGGAGAAGAATTGAAAATGTCTGAAGTGATAAAAATGATATCCGATAAGACAAAAGGTGAAGCCATATTAACAACGGATGTTGGGCAGCACCAAATGGTTGCTTGTAGATATTATGAATTTGCTGAGACAAGGTTGAACTTAACATCGGGAGGATTAGGTACAATGGGATTTGCACTGCCCGCTGCAATGGGAGCAAAAATGAGTAAACCAGAAAGGCAAGTGATAGCGGTGATAGGTGATGGTGGATTCCAAATGAATATTCAGGAATTGGGTACCATCTTCCAAAGCAATATTGGTGTGAAAATATTGGTATTAAATAATAGCTTTCTTGGCATGGTTCGGCAATGGCAGGAAATGTTCTTCGAAAGAAGGTACTCAAGTACAGAAATGGTCAATCCGGATTTTCAAAAGATCTCTGAAGGTTATGGTATTCCCTGTAATAAAGTTGAAAAAAGGGAGGATTTAAATGGTGCGATTGAAGCATTCTTGAAACATGATGGTCCCTACTTTTTAGAAGTTGTTGTTGAAAAAGAAGGAAATGTATTTCCAATGGTTCCTACAGGAGCGTCTGTATCTGAAATAAAGTTGAGCAAGTAATTAGTATAAAAGTGGAAAATCAACACACAATATCAGTATTGACTGAAGATAAAGCAGGTCTACTTAATAAGATTACTATCATTTTCACTAGAAGGAAAATCAACATTGATAGTTTGAATGTTTCTACGACTGAGGTAAAAGGGATGAGTAGGTTTACGATTGTTGTGACCGGCGAGCAAGATGAGATCGAAAAAGTGGTCAAACAAATTAACAAGATTGTTGATGTAATGGGTGCTTTCTTGTACACGGAAGATCAGATTTACTATCAGGAAATAGCTTTATATAAAGTGCCAACAAAAGTGTTTTTGAATGGACAAAGCATTGAGAAGTTGGTTAGAAATAATGGTGCCAGGATTTTAGTGATTGAGGAAGATCATATCATCATCGAAAAGACTGGTTTGAAGGAAGAAACCCATGCGCTATATGAAAAACTTATTCCTCTAGGTCTATTAGAATTCGTGAGATCTGGTCGAGTGGCAATTTCTAAATCAAAGAGAAAAACTGAAGAATATATCCAGGAATTGGAAAATTCTGAAGCAAACCTTTTGAGCATTAAGGATTTTTAGAATGAATAAACCGTCATCATAAAGTTTTTAGCGAAACAATCTACCCTTAGAGGTTGGGTAGATTGTTTCGCTTCACTAACCATGACGAATTAAATAAAAATGAGACAGGTATTACTACACGAAGGGGCAAGACAGCTTGACTATGAAATAAGGGACATAGTGAAGAAAGCGGAGGCTTTAGAAAGTCTTGGTCAAAAAATCTATTGGGAGAATATTGGGGATCCAATTCTTAAGAATGCCGTAGTTCCCGCCTGGATCAAAGAAATTTTAACTGACCTAGTCAATGATAATTCAACCTATGGCTATTGTCATTCCAAGGGTGTTTTAGAAACAAGGCAATATGTAGCTGAAAAAAACAATATAAGAGGAGGTGTGCAAATTACTTCTGACGATGTATTGTTCTTTAATGGGTTGGGTGATGCAATAGGGAAGCTCTATCAATTTCTAAATCCATATTCTAGAGTCATAGGTCCGTCTCCTGCTTACTCTACTCATTCTGCCTTGGAAGCAGCACACTCTAACAAAGAACCATTGACCTATAATTTGGATCCGGAAAACAACTGGTATCCTGATTTAGATGATTTGAGATTGAAAGTCAGATATAATCCAAATATTGTTGGGATATTGGTGATCAATCCTGACAATCCAACAGGCATGGTATATCCGGTAGAAGTGCTTAAAGAAATTGTTGAAATAGCGAAGGAGTTCAATTTGTTTTTAGTGAGCGATGAGATTTATACTAACATCATCTATAACGGTGTTGAGACTAAGGCGTTGGCGGAAGTATTGGGAGATGTTCCTGGAATAGCAATGAAAGGAATTTCTAAGGACACTCCTTGGCCAGGGTCTAGATGTGGATGGATGGAATTTTATAATCGTAAATCGGATCCAGATTTTGATCAATTTTGTTTGACATTGGAAAATGCTAAAATGGTTGAAGTGTGTTCTACAACTTTACCGCAAAAAGCTTTGCCCATCATTCAAGAGCATCCAAAATTCAAAGAATATTTAATAGAACGCAGAGAAGAGATTGAGTCAAGGAGTGATATTATATCAGAACATTTAAAAAAGATTCCTTACATCACTTTTAATAAAACTAATGGTGCATTCTACAATACCATTGTATTCAAAGATGGTGCGATTAATAATAAGCAATTCATGCATATTGATGATCCAAAAATTAGATCTTTGGCTGAAAAATGGGTTGAGAAAATAGGAGAGCCTGACAAACGATTTGTATATTATTTGTTAGCTGCAAAAGGAGTTTGTGTTGTCCCACTGTCGTCTTTTCAATCTGAGTTAAGAGGATTTCGAATTACGCTACTTGAAGAAAATGTAGAAGTGCTGAATGCAACATTTAGCAAAATCGCGGAGGCCATAGAAGAATTCTGCACCTCAGATATCAAAATTGAAGCTCCGTTAACATGAGCATGCTACTTGATGAAAAAAATACAATAACATCAGTAGTCGCATCCTTTGAAGGAATAAAGAAAGCAGCTGATAGACTCAAGGGAGTGTCCTTGAGAACACCTCTTGCAAAAAACCTAAACTTTTCTGAAAGGTATCAAGCAAACGTGAGTTTTAAACGCGAAGACTTACAAGCAGTTCGTTCTTATAAAATTCGTGGTGCTTTCAACAAAATTCAAAGTCTTTCTTCCGTAGAACGTAAAAAAGGTATCGTTTGTGCAAGTGCTGGAAATCACGCTCAAGGTGTTGCATATTCATGTAATTTGTTGGGAATCCACGGAACTATTTTTATGCCGAATGTAACACCCAAACAAAAGATCAATCAAGTCAAAATGTTCGGTAAGGATAAAATTGAGATTGTTCTTTCAGGTGATACTTTTGATGATGCATTTCAAAATGCTCAAAATTTTCAAGAGAAAAAAGGAGCAACTTTTGTCCACCCTTTCGATGACGAACTTATCATTGAGGGTCAAGGAACGGTCGCATTAGAAATTCTAGAGGAATCGGTACAACCTATAGATTATTTGTTTGTTCCAGTAGGAGGTGGAGGGTTGATTTCAGGTGCTATTTTAGTTTTTAATAAGCTGTCTCCTACAACAAAGATCATTGGATTGGAGCCTATGGGTGCCCCTGCAATGAAACGATCTCTTGAATCGGGAGAGAATATTCAGTTGAAGAAAATTGACACTTTCGTGGATGGAGCAGCAGTGAAAGCTGTAGGAAAAAAAACGTTGGAAATATGTAAGGGAAATGTCAAAGACTTGACTTTGATTCCAGAAGGCAAGATTTGTACAACAATATTGAAGTTGTATAATGAAGAGGCTATTGTGGTGGAACCTGCAGGAGCTTTGAGTTTGGCTGCTCTAGATTATTTTCAGGAGGACATCCAAGGAAAAAATGTGGTGTGTATTATTAGTGGAAGTAATAATGATATTACCAGAACTGAAGAAATCAAAGAGCGGTCGCTTTTATTCGAGAAGTTGAAACATTATTTCATGGTTCGATTTCCACAACGGGCTGGAGCCTTAAAAGAATTCGTTTCCGACGTGCTAGGTCCCGGTGATGACATTGTGCACTTTGAATATTCGAAGAAACATAGTAGAGAGAAGGGGCCTGTTTTTATTGGTATTGAAATTCAAGAATCAAATGATCTTCAAAGGCTTTTCAAGAAAATGGAAGAGCGAAATTTCATTTATGAGTATTTAAATGAAAAACCAGACATACTACAATATTTGATTTGATGCAAAAGAGGTTAATTTCATATGGATTTATTGTCGTCCTTCTGGAAGTAGTCATCTATTTCTTTTCGGTGAGCATGTCAGATCAGGACGCAGTGAAATACTCATTGGCATCGAGATATTCTGCTCGGGTAACTTTGGTGCTATTGGAAGGGCTGTTATTATGGACAGCAATTTCTGGGTTGAAAAGCATTTTTTCAACGCAAAAAGGTCAAAAGACTTTTGTACTACTTTTGTCACTCATTTTGCTCAATCATTTGATTCATCTAGTTTTTTTAGTCACTAATCATTGGGTGAATGACTACCAACTTTTTACACTTCGTACCGCTGGAGGGATGATTGGGTATGTTGTACTGATTCTTTCACCTGTTTATTTGAATAGTCAAAAGAAGTTTTCAATATCATTGTATTGGAAATTGATAGGAGCATTATTAATCGTCGATTCTATTGCCTTTATAAGCTATATAGGTAGATGGAACAAAGAATTGCCTTTAGCTTCGTCAAAAGAAGTCTATATAGGAATAATGGGATGTATTGTGGTGATACTTCTTATGAATGTTTATCGCATATTTGCGGAACGTAAAATTGAGCTAAAGTCAACTTTTGATGAATAGCTTTTAACTATTGATAATAATGAAAGTATTGAAATTTGGAGGTACATCCGTAGGTACCCCGGATAATTTGAGAATTGTTAAGGATATTTTGATTTCAGGAGATTCCAGTGAAAAAACCGTTTGTGTGGTTTCAGCACTTGGAGGTGTGACCAATTTGCTACATGAATGTAGTAAAATGGCAGCAGAAAGCGATGAGTCGTACGAAGATCAACTATCTACCATTGAGAAGAGACACTTAGATACGATAAAGGAATTATTGCCTGTGAAAAGTCAATCATCTGCGTTTAGTAAATTCAAAATTCTTTTGAATGAGTTGGATGATATCATGAAAGGAATATTCTTGATCCGTGAATTATCACCAAAAACGTTGGACAGGGTATTGAGTTTTGGTGAGACATTTTCTTCAAACATCATTGCTAGCTTCCTTGAATCTGAAGGGCTGAAGGTAACACTAGCAATACCGAAAGAATTGATCATTACTGATAGTACATTCAACAATGCGATTGTTGATTTTGCAGTAACCAACAAACGCATTAAGGCCTTCATTCAAAATTCAGGGAATTTGGTTTTGTGTCCTGGTTTTGTGTCTGGAAACCTTGATGGTGTAACTACTACACTAGGTCGAGGAGGATCTGATTATACAGCGGCAATTTTTGCCTCGGCTTTAAATGCTGATTCATTTGAAATATGGACAGACGTTAACGGAATGATGACTGCTGATCCTCGGCAAGTTAAATCGGCTCATTCAATAGAGAAACTATCGTTTCAAGAAGCCATGGAATTATCGCATTTTGGTGCTAAGGTGATCTATCCTCCAACGATTCAACCTGTGTTGGATCAAAAAATTCCTATAAAAATTAAAAATACATTTGATTCAGATGCATCTGGGACCACTATATCAGATGAGGCAAATGGTACAAGACAATATGTTAAGGGTCTTTCAAGTGTAAAAGATATTGCCTTACTTAATTTGACCGGTAGTGGAATGGTGGGTATCCCAAAGTTTTCTTTCAGACTTTTCAGGGCATTATCCGAGTCAAAGGTTAATGTAGTAATTATTACCCAAGCATCTTCCGAACATTCGATTTGTGTCGGAGTTGATATGAAAGACGTAGAAGCTTCTAAGGCTGCTATCGCTGAAGAATTTCAGTTTGAACTAAGCATCAAGAAAGTGGATCCATTGGAGGTTGAATCGAACCTGGCGATTGTCGCTTTGGTAGGAGATAAAATGAGAGATCATGTGGGTGTAGGGGGTCAGATGTTTTCTTCTCTTGGAGAAAATGGGATAAACATTAAGGCAATAGCTCAAGGTTCTTCCGAAAGAAACATCACAGTTGTTATCGAGGAAAAACATTTGAAAAAAGCCTTGAACGTGTTGCACGAAAGTTTTTTCCTTTCGCAGAAAAAAACCATGAATCTTTTCATGATAGGGATTGGCAATGTAGGAGGGACATTCATTGATCAAATCGAAAAGCAACAAGAATATCTTCTTGAAAATGAAAATGTGGATCTCAGAGTTGTGGGTATTGCCAATAGCAGAAAGATGTTCTTTTTTCATGAAGGAATAAATTTAAAGACTTGGAAGAAAGACTTAGATAAGAAAGGCGAACCTATGCAACCAGGAGCTTTTGTAAGTCAAATGGAGTTCATGAATATGCGTAACAGTGTATTTGTGGATAATACGGCTGATGCTGGAATTGCAGGGCTTTATTATGAAATTCTCAAGAAAAGTATTTCAGTGGTCACTCCCAATAAAATTGCCTGTGCTTCCGAATATGATAAGTACGTAGAATTAAAAAATACAGCACGAGAGTATAAATCAAAGTTCCTATTCGAGACCAATGTTGGAGCCGGCTTACCTGTGATAACGTCTTTAGGTGATTTGATTAAAAGTGGTGATAAAGTCAATAAGATTCAAGCAGTTTTATCCGGAAGTTTGAATTTCATATTCAACACATTTAAACCTGGTGTAAGTTTTGCTGATGTTGTAAAACAAGCCGGGGATGAAGGTTACACTGAACCAGATCCGAAAATTGATTTGAGTGGGGTTGATGTAATGCGAAAAATTTTGATCCTAATTAGAGAAAGCGGTATAAGAGTTGAGCTGGATGAAATAGCCAATAAATCTTTCATTCCTGAAGAATGTATGAAGACCAAAACCAACGATCAGTTTTTTGCTTCATTGAAAGAAAAAGAGCAGGTTTTTCAAGATTTAGTGACGAAAGCTGAATCTAATGGATGCAGATTGAAGTTTGTGGCGACATATGATAATGGCAAAGCCTCTGTTGGCCTACAAGAAATCCCGGAAGGTCATCCTTTTTATGTTTTGGAAGGGAAAGACAACATTGTCTTATTTTATACAAATAGATACAGTGATCAACCTCTTGTGATAAAAGGAGCCGGAGCAGGTGCAGAAGTCACTGCAAGCGGTATATTTGCGGACGTAATGCGGATCGCGCATAGTTAATAATTTCGATCCGAAATTCTTTAGAAGTTTTGAAATTGACTGATCAAATAACTGTTTTTTCTCCCTCAACCATTGCCAATGTAGGTTGCGGGTACGATGTCCTAGGATTTGCACTTGATGGAATTGGTGAAAAAATAACCGTCGCCAGAAGAGATGACGGTAAGCTCGTTATCGAGCCTTGTGAAAAGTTTGATATTCCGACTGATCCGAAAACGAATGTTGCATCAGTGGCGGCAAAAGCTCTGCTTCATGCCGCTGGCATCAATGCAGGTTTTACTTTTACTTTCGATAAAGAAATCTTTCCTGGTAGTGGATTAGGAACAAGTTCGTCTAGTTCTGCCGGGGCTGTTTTTGCTGTCAATGAATTGATTGGAAAACCTTTTAATACCCATGAATTGATTACTTATGCAATGGAAGGTGAAAAGGTGATTTCAGGGAAAGCACATGCCGACAATGTTGGGCCTAATTTACTAGGTGGTATCACATTGGTAAGAGATTACACCCCTCTAGATGTATTGAAATTGCCTGCACCGAAAGATTTATACGTTTCAATCGTTCATCCCCAAGTAGTGGTTAAAACTACTGATGCCAAAAGAATGCTCAAGAGTCAGGTAAAACTTGAGCAAGCAGTTGCTCAATGGGGTAACGTGGGAGGATTAGTATCAGGGTTATATGAAGAAGATTTTGCTTTAATAGGTAGATCGATGGTTGACAATATTGTTGAGCCAACCAGAAAGCTTTTGATTCCGATGTATGATGAAGTAAAAAATAAAGCATTTGAAAATGGAGCCGTTGGTTGCAGCATTGCTGGATCTGGACCTTCAATCTTCGCATTTTCAAAAGGAAAAGCCACGGCAGAAAAAATTAGACTAACCATGCAAGCGATCTACGATGAAGTCGGGATTGTCGCCTTTACTTACTTGTCCAAAATTGGGACTGAAGGTGTAAGAATTGTAGATACAGAAACGCCCAGTTAAATATTATGGCAATTGGCTGCTGCCATTTGCGCTTAGTTAATATCATGAAATACTACAGTACCAATAAGCGAGTTCCAGAAGTCAGTTTTGAAGAAGCCATTTTTAAAGGCTTACCCGATGACAATGGCTTATATATGCCGAAAACTATTCAGAAATTACCACAAGAATTTTTTGATACAATTCAAGATAAGACATTAGCTGAAATTGGATTTGAAGTTGCTTCAAAATATATAGATGATGAAATTCCCAGGGATGAATTAAAAGCTTTGGTCACGGATACCATGAATTTCGAAATTCCATTGGTAGAAGTGGAAAAAGGGATTTATTCTTTGGAATTGTATCATGGACCTACCCTAGCATTCAAGGACGTTGGGGCAAGATTTTTAGCCAGATGCTTGAGTTACTTTTCTGGACAAAATGCGAAAAAAGCAACCATACTTGTTGCAACTTCCGGTGATACGGGTGCAGCTGTTGGTAACGGATTCCTAGGAATGGACAACATTAATGTTGTAATCCTTTATCCTGGAGGAGGAAAGATTAGTAAGATTCAAGAGCAGCAACTAACGACATTGGGTCAAAATATAACAGCTTGTGAAGTTGATGGTACATTTGATGATTGTCAAAAGATTGTAAAAGAAGCCTTCTTGAATTCTGAATTGAGAGAGAAGTACAATCTTAGTTCGGCAAATTCTATTAATATGGCGCGACTAGTGCCCCAGTCGTTCTATTATTTTTGGGCATATGCTCAACTAAAAAAACAAGGAATAGAGGAATTGGTTATTTCAGTACCTAGTGGGAATTATGGAAATCTAACAGCTGGACTTTTGGCTAAACAGATGGGTTTACCAATTAAACAATACATTGCATCATCAAACGCGAATGATATTGTCCCTGCTTATTTGAATTCTGGAAGTTTTGATCCTAAACCTTCTGTCATGACAATTTCAAATGCAATGGATGTGGGAAATCCTAGTAATTTTTTCCGAATGAATGATTTGTTTGGAGCTTCCTGGGATGTGTTTAAAGAAAATTTGGTAGGGTTTAGTTATAATGATGATGAGACCGTACAATGTATCAAAGAAGTTAAAAGCCACACTAATTATTTGCTTGACCCTCATGGAGCTGTAGGCTATTTGGGACTTAAAGCATTTTTGGAAAACAATCCAGCGCAAGCAGGAGTATTTCTAGAAACTGCACATCCCGCCAAATTTGGAGATTTGGTAGAACCTATCATTGAAGAAACAGTAGTAATGCCAGAACGACTAAAGGCTTATGCAGATGGTAAAAAAGTCGCCATAGAAATGCTACCTGCTTTAGAAAATTTGAAGGTAGTTTTGGAGGGGTTGAACTAATCAATTTAAGTTAGCATTTGCAGTATTTTAAAGATGATTGGATAATCACTGAAATCATTATTATTGTAGGATGAAAAAGGTTGCGGTATTATTCATTTTTTTATCTACTCAGTGCCTCAACATTCAAGCTGATTCTAAGGAGAATCTCGATAGTCTCAATCAACTGTCCAAAGAATATGTGTGCGTTGATATGCATAAATTCGATTCTCTTTCTCAATTTATTATCAGTCAAGCAAAATCAAGTGATAAGTATTCACCATGGGCGTATGCGTTGACCTTGAAAGCTTACGGTGAAATTTGCGGAGGTAACATGCGTAAAGCACTCCTTATCTTGTCAGATGCCAGAAACCTTTATGACATGGCAGATGATCCTAAAGGAAAAAGCATAGCACTTAAACATACTGTTAGTTGCCACGCTAATTTAAGCCAAATGGATTCTGCACTAATTTATTCCAATCAACAGATAGCATTAGCCAAAGGCATCAATGATACATTGACTTTGGCCAATGCGTATCTCTCGCGAAGTGGTGTTCATACAAGACTTGCCCAAAACGACTCAATAATCTTTTATGCAGTTCGTGGCTTAAAAATTTTAGGAGAAGTGGTTCATGATGCGTTGCGTGGTAGTTTTAATATAGCCATTGGAAATGCATATTATCAGAATGAAGAATATGTTCAAGCTGTTAAATATTTTTCGCGGGCATCAAACTTTTTTAATGAAGAAAGCATGGATATGGGTCGAATCTATCACAATTTGGGTTCGGTATTTACAAGGTTACAAATGTATGATTCTTCATTTCATTATCTGGACAAAACAATAAGCATTAATGAAAAACTAAATAGAAAGTTCTTCTTAGCCTTTAATTATCAAGCATTAGCTGAGAACTATAATGAATCTGGAAATTGCAAAAAATCCATTGAGTACAATTTAATGGCAATGTCCATGTCCGAAGAAGTAGGTGAAAAAAGAAGCTATGCCGGGGCTTTGGTAAACATTACAGAATGTTATATAAAACTAGGCCAATTGGCTAATGCGATAAAAAGTTCTCAAAAAGCCGTGACGATCACCAAGGAAATTGGAGATGCTAAAACAGAGGCTAATGCTTATTTTCTGTTAAGTGAAGCTTATGATGCAGCTGGAAAGTATGAATTAGCATTTAAAGCACACAAGAAATTCTATTCAATAGATAGTATGCTATTGGGACTTGACAAAAGATCTGCCATTGCTGAAATTGAAACTAAGTACGAGACAGAAAAAAAAGAAACTGAAATCGCGTCCCTTTCACAACAAGCATTGATTCAATCTCTTGAAATCCAAAAAATAAACCAAATGATGCTGATTGGGATCATAGCAATAGTTCTCGGCTCATTGGGTGCTTATCTTTTTGTGCGGCAAAAAGCATTAAAAAATAAAGAAGCTCGTACTGAAATTGAACAACGTTTTCTTCGATCACAATTGAATCCTCATTTCATTTTTAATGCTTTGATGGCTATTCAAAATTTCATGTTGAAAAATAGTGCACAAGAAGCTGCATTGTATCTTGCCAAGTTTTCGAAATTGATGCGGGAGATTCTGGAAAACTCAAGAGAAGAATTCATTCCTGTAGAATCTGAAATCGAAATGCTGACCAATTATTTAGAAATTCACAAGTTACGTGCGGATAATTCTTTTGACTATAAAATAGATTTGGATGATAATATAGATGGTGAGATGGACACTATTCCACCCATGTTTGTCCAACCTTTTGTGGAAAATGCCATTGAACACGGCATCATCAACGCGAAAGGTAGAGGTTTGATTGAATTGAAATTTAGTAAAGAAAATGAGCATATTTCAATCGAAGTTAGGGACAATGGTGGTGGGCTCTCTCATGAGGGAATAAAGACAAAAGAGCATAACTCTCTTGCATCTACAATTATTCAAGAGCGCATGGATCTATTCAATAAATCATTGAAAGAAAAAATTCAATTGATGTTGGCTGATATTAAAAATGATCATGGTGAAATATTGGGTACAAAAGTCGAATTGAGAGTTCCTTTTGGTTATTTGTAGAATGGATAGGTGGAATGATAAATTCTACAAATTGAATAACGATATCATTTTGATTTTCTTCGAAAGGATTATCAGTTCCATACAATTTTGATTGTTAACTTTCAAGAATGAAGAAAATTGTGCTAATATTTATTTTGATTAACCTAGGTACTTCAAAGGTTCAATCTCAAAATAAAGCCACAACTTCAATTACGTCTAAGATTAAAGGAGAGGATCAAATCAATGCATTAAATGATTCTTTGAAAGAATATGCTTGCATTGACTTTAAAAAGGCCGCTCTCTTTTACAGGAATTTGAAAGATAGTATGCTATCTCTGAATTATCCCTTTGGATTAATGATGGCTTATAAGAATTATGGAGATGCAAAGTATTGTCTTGGTGAGCTGGATAGCACAATTTACTTTTTTAAAAAAGCATCTCAGATTGGAATAGCAGGAGAATTAAACGCTGATGCCGCTAAAATTCTAAGCAGACTTGGTTTCTTTTATCAATCTTCAGGTCAATTTGATTCGAGTTCATTCTATTTTAATGAAGGAATGAAAAGAGCTTTAGTCTCAAATGACAGTGTTTCTTTAAGTTCAATTAATATAGGATTAGGGACCAATTTACAACATACTGGTCAAGTCGATTCAGCCTTGGTAGTATACTTAAATGCGTTGGAAATTGCTGAAAAAATAAATGACCAAAGATTAGTAGTAACATGTAAGCTGAATATAGCAACTTTTTATTACGATCACCATCCTTCAAAATTGAGCACTGCTTATTTTACCGAATTGTTAGATATCACAAGAATAATTAGTGATAAGGAGAGAGAAGTGAGTGTTCTCGAATGGCTCGGTTATCTTAAAGCAGATAGTGGAGATTATAAGTTGGCTCACTTTTATTTTAACGAAGGAATAGAGGTGAATAAGGAAATAAAGGATAAGAATATGGAGATTCTTTTGTTGCAAGGAATCTCATATGCTTATAGGTTAGAAGGAAATTTGGAAAGAGCTGTTTCGATCAATAATGAGTTGATCCATTTGGCGTCTAATTCTGGGTTTGAAATATATTTACCCTCATTATACGTGAACAACGTAGAGAATTCTATTGCACTTGAACAATACAAAAATGCTATTAAGTATAGTGAACTAGCTATTCAGCATGGAGAAAAATCTGGTCAGGTAGATCTTTATTACAAAGTTTATGAAGACATGGCAAAAGCCTATTATAGATTGAATGAACCTTCGAAGGCTTATGAAGCTCAATTGGAATATCAGAAATTATATGGTCAAATATTCGATGAGAAAAAAGCAAGCCAAATGACTGAAATGGAAACCAAGTACGAAACTGAGAAGAAAGAAGCAGAAATTTCTTCTCTTTCTCAGCAGGCGACTATTCAGAGGTTGGAACTTCAACAAAAAAATCAATTAATATTGATTGGGCTGATTGTGATCTTTTTTGGAGGCTTTGGTGCATATGTATTTACCCGACAAAAAGAACTGAAAAATAAAGAAGCAAGAACAGAAATTGAGCAGCGATTTCTAAGATCTCAATTGAACCCACATTTTATATTTAATGCATTAATGGCCATTCAGAATTTTATGCTTAAAAATAGTGCGCAGGAAGCAGCAATCTATTTGAGTAAGTTTTCAAAACTAATGCGCGAGATATTAGAAAATTCGAGAGAAGAGTTTATACCTGTCGAATCAGAAATAGAAATGTTGACGAATTATCTTGAGATTCATAAACTTAGATTGGACAATTCGTTTGATTTTAATATCAAAGTGGATGAAGGTATAGAAATTGAATCTGACACGATCCCACCTATGTTTGTACAGCCCTTTGTAGAAAATGCCATAGAGCACGGGATCATTGATTCTAAAGGACAAGGACTAATTGAAATAAGTTTTCAAAAGGAAAAAGAACATATTTCCATTGAAGTGCTTGATAATGGAGGTGGACTACAAAAGAGCAATGATAGCACTGAACACAAATCTCTAGCCACTACAATCATTAGAGAACGAATGGCGCTTTTTAACAAATCATTAAAAGAAAAAATCCAATTGGTGCTTGAAGAAAGAAAAAATGACAAAAATCAAGTAGAAGGAATGCGAATTGAATTGAAAGTTCCGTTCAGCTATGTTTAGATTTGTCCTATGAGAGCAGTGCTAATTGATGACGATTCCAATGTAAGAGAAAACATGCGTGCACTCTTAGGAATTTATGCGAAACACATTGATATTGTTGCTGAAGCAGATGGAGTAAAATCAGGCATTTCTTGCATCAAGGAACATCAGCCGGACATTGTTTTTTTAGATGTAGAAATGACCGACGGAACGGGATTTGATTTATTGTCTTTATATGGACCTCCTGATTTCAAAGTCATTTTTGCAACAGGTCATGATGCATTTGCAATAAAGGCATTTAAATTCAGCGCTATCGATTATTTACTCAAGCCTGTAGATCCAGATGAGTTGGTCAATGCTGTGAAGAAAGCAGAAACGGCTTTAGATAAGCAAGAAGAGCAATTGAAAATTTCTAGTCTGGTAGATAATCAAAACAAAGACCTAAGTGAGCAAAAAATCCTTTTAAAAGATGCAGAGACGGTTTATTTAGTGTCTATCCAGGAAATTGTTCGTTGTGAATCAGAAGCCAATTACACAAGATTCTTCTTAAGTGATGAACGAATGATAATGGTCAGTAAAACGCTCAAAGAGTATGATTCCCTTTTTCAAGGGCAAGGTTTTTTCAGGGCACATCAATCCCATTTAATAAACCTTGTTCATTTTGATCGGTTTGAGAAAAAAGAAGGAGGTATAGTTCACATGAAAGATGGTAGTATCTTACCAGTTGCAGTTCGTAAAAAAGATGCGCTAATGAAGGCATTAAAAGAATTGTAAGAAAACCATAAAATCAAATAATCGAAAGAGTATAACGAATATTCAACTAAGCGTAACGAATATTCATTGTCCCTTTTCTCCTTGTATTCATGATTTATGTTTGATTGTGATAGCCATAGCTGTCACTTATAATAACAATCAAAACGACACATATCATGAAAAAATTATTATTTAGACTCACGCTACTAGCTACGCTGTTAAGCTCTATGGCTTATGGACAAGTGCCTACCACTGGACTTATTGCAGAGTACAAATTCACAAACGAAAGATTGGACAATGCGGTTGGAGTCAATCCATTTAGCATTACAGGTACAGCTTTGTCTTTTGAAAACAACCGAGCTTCTGGCCCCATTAAATCCGTAAACTTGAATGGTTCATATCTTCAAAGAACAGGAGATGCAGGATACGATGTATCCGTTAGTTTCTGGATGAAAACTTCCACTAATGACGCAAACAAAAGGGTAATAATAGATCATAGTGTAAGAGCCTCTGAAGCACAAGGCGCAAGTGAAACTGGCTGGTATACCTACCTGAGAAATGGGAAAGTAGGCGTAGCTTCTAATTTTAAATGGTATCACGCCAACAATACTTCCGCAGGTGCTACAGGGTATATAGGATGGAAAGATACAGAGTCTACTTCTATTATATCAGATGATCAATGGCATCACATAGTAGTGGTAATTGATTCTTATGCAGGAAATTGGTTTAATGCACCGTATCAAAGGACAGATAGAGTTATTTGGCAGATTTATAATGTCTATGTGGATGGTTCATTACAAGTTTCGGCTTCATCTGTGAAAAATGTAGGAAGTGCTATACATCCTCAAATGCGAGCGTTTACGGATGCATCTATCCCAGTTACGGTTGGAAATAGCAAAGAGGGAAATTCTACAAACATATATGAAGAATTGATTGACGATTTGAGATTTTACAACATACCAGTAGACGCTGCTGCGGTTACCCAACTAGCCGCTGAAACTGCGTGTTCTGGTACTTCAGGTGTTACTGCAGCGGCACAAGATATCACCATAGCCTTAGATGCTGAAGGCAAAGCTTCAATCACTACTGATGACATAGACGATGGGTCTGCCGCCGTTTGTGACGAGCCATTTACCTTGAGCCTTGATAAAATGGATTTTACTTGTGACGACCTTGGTTTCAATGTAGTGACACTTACTGCTCATGAAACTTTTGCAACACAGGCAACTTCTACTGCTACAGCTACTGTTACTGTGACATACGTTCCGGTGGTGAGCACACAGAACATCACAGTTCAGTTGGACGAATCTGGAAATGCAACAATTAACCCTTCTGATATCGATGATGGCTCAGAGATAACAGGAATTTGTGGGGATGCGCTGACACTTAGTCTTGATAAGACCACTTTTTCTTGTGCTGATCTAGGTGTTAATTCAGTAACATTGACTTTGGACGATGGAAATGGAAATACAGGAACAGCTCAGGCCAATGTTACAATAGAAGATAATTTAGAGCCAGAGATTATCACTCAAGATATTATTGCAAATGTTGATGCTGCACTTGGTTTTGTGACAATAGACCCGTCACAAATTGATAATGGATCAACAGATAATTGTAGTTCAGGATCACTGATCATGTCTTTGTCCAAAACAAAATTTACTTGTGAAGATACAGGAGATAATGTAGTGACGCTTACTGTAGAGGATGAAATGGGGAATATTTCATCGTCAGATGCAACAGTCACAATTACCTCAGAAATAAATGACGAAACAATTTCTTCAACGAATACTACGATGTGTCCTGATGGAACAGGGAGTTCTACCATCTCAACTGGCAGCTCAGTGGTTGGATTTAATTATACATTGAGAAAAGATTCAGATAATAGCATTATTGATGGGCCCTTCGCAGGTACAGGAAGTGGCTTAGATTTGGTTACAGGTAACCTAAGTGAGACTACAGCATTTAATATCATTGCTGAAAAGGAATTGACTCAAACTCAATCTGCTCTCGATTTTGATGGAGTAAATGATTATGTGAATCTTGGAGCAGATAATAGAGGTGTAACGACCGAAGTAACTGTGGCAGCTTGGATTAAAACCACCAAGTCTTCAGCATCCCAGTTTATTGCTAGTAAATATGATTATTCACTTGGATATTATTTGTATTTGGATGCTACTGGATTTGTGCAAATTTCTGGAAGAGATGGTTCTGGAGCTGCTCGAGGTTCAGGTTTTTCTACAACCTCTGTCAATGACGGTGATTGGCATTATATTGTTGGAACGGTAAATGTCACGAGTGGTGATTGGAAGGTGTACGTCGATGGTGAACTGGAAAACTCAACGAACAATGGCACAGGAACAACTTTGGCCAATACTACGAATCATTTGGTAGGTGCCTTTTCAACAAGTTATTCTGAAGGATTAATAGATCAACTTACAATTTGGGATACGGAACTGGATGCTTCAAGTATTGCTTCAATTGTGAATACTTGTTTGTCAGGTAGCGAAACGAACGTAGTTGGACATTTCATCTTCGAAGACGGAACAGGAATTTCTTTGACGGATCAATCGACCTCTGCTTTAGATGGAGCTCTAGTAAACATGGATGGTGCTACAGATTGGGTGCAAGTGGTGAGCCCATCTTGTGGGGATAAAGCTTGTGATTATCAACTTTCAACTGTCGTGACCATCGGAGATGAAGTTGCGCCAACAGCGGTTGCCCAAGATATTTCAGTTCAATTAGATGCGATTTCAGGAGAAGTAACTATTACGGCTGATGATATTGACAATGGTTCAAGCGACAATTGTACAAGTGCGCTAATCAAATCAATTTCAAAATCTACTTTTGGTTGTGGTGAAGTTGGAGACCAAATTGTCACATTAACCATAGAAGATGAAAGTGGAAACACTGCCACAGCAGATGCAACAGTGACAGTGAATTCTCTTTTCGTCGATGAGACAGTAACAACCGCAAGTACAAGTTTTTGTCCAGATGGATCAATTGGTACCATTTCAACTGGAAGTTCCCAAGTAGGGCTTGATTACTACTTGAGGGACTCTGAGGACAATGAGATAAAAGATGGCCCTATAGCTGGAACAGGTAGTGGTTTAGATTTTAGCACCGGCAATATCAGTAGTACTACTACGTTCAACGTTTTTGCCAAATTACCAAGCGAAGGACATAGCGCTTTAGATTTTGATGGAGTAGATGACAAAATTGTGACGGGATATATTCCTCCTGCAACAAATGCTTTGACAATTGAATTATGGATGAAGCCAGCAAAGACTTCTTATTCAAGGGTTATTTCAAGTTATCAAGGGAGTAGCTCTGTTTTGGCTGGGGAACTTGCCATAGATACATACGATGCTAATGTAAACAATGGTAAAGCCTTAAGGTTAATTGTATCTGGAGTGGGAAATAACACTTTTTCTTTTGGCGTTCCAAATGTGTTAACATTAAATGAATGGAATCATGTAGCAGCTATTTTTGACAATGGTGTAATCAAGCTCTATGTGAATGGCGATATTGTAGGTACTAGTGCCTCGGCAACTTTTAGTTCATTGCCATTGAGTGCATCTAACATCGTCATTGGAGAAGACAGAATTCAAGGCGGCGCAGCGGAATATTATGAAGGTCAAATGGACGATGTGAGAATTTGGAGTGTAGCCAGATCCGCTACTGAAATTTCGACTTACAAAAATCAATGTTTAGCAGGAGACGAAATTGGATTGGACTTATACTATAATTTGAATGAGAATAGCGCATTGACAACCACTGATTTGGCTGGAGCAAATAATGGAAATTTAACCAATATGGATGCTGCGACGGACTGGATTACTTCTGGTGTAGAGATAGAATGTGGAGATACCTGTGATTTTCAAATGACAACAGAAATCACAATTGGTGATACTGAAGCTCCTACAGCGGTGGCACAAAATTTAACAGTACAACTTGATGAATCAGGCAATGTTTCGGTGTCTGGAAGTAATGTGGATAATGGATCTGCTGATAATTGTACGAACGCAGAAAGTCTAGTCTTTTCACTTGATCAATCTGAATTTGACTGTACCGACATTGGAGAGAATGTGGTTACTTTTACTGTAGAAGATGCTGGTGGAAATCAATCGTCTACTTCAGCAACAATCACTGTGATGGATGAGATAGCACCAACAATTATTGTTCAGAATGTCACGGTGGAATTGGATGCTCAAGGTAACGCCATGATTACTGCAGCAGATGTTGATAACGGATCGAGTGACAACTGTACAGGATCGGAAACATTGATTGTTGATTTAGATCAATTGTCATTCGATTGTACTGATTTAGGGGAAAATACTGTACTTCTGATTGTAGAAGATGAATCTGGAAACCAGTCTTCTGAGAATGCTACGGTAACGGTTATTGATAATATTGCACCTACTTTGGTTACAAAGAATGTCACTTTGTCCTTGGACGAAACTGGGAATGTTTCTGTTGAACAAGCGGATGTGATCACTTCTGTCGTAGACAATTGCACTACCGAGTTGAATTTGGCCATCAGTTTTTCTACCTCTGATTTTTCTTGTGCCGATTTAGGAGAGCATACAATTGATGTTATAGTGACAGATGCCAGTAGTAATTCTGTCACAGAAACTGCTGTAGTGACCATAATTGATGATGAGGCTCCAGTTGCAATAGCACAGGATATCAATGTTCGTTTGGATGCAAATAATAGTGCAACTATCAGTGCTTTGGATATCAACAATGGTTCTACTGACAACTGCAACAATATGTCAGTGAGTCTGGATATTACCAGTTTCACATTGGCAGATCTTGGTCAGAATACGGTAACATTGACCGTAACAGATGGAGCAAATAATTCAAGTACCGCTACAGCTGTAGTTACCGTTGAAGAGAACAAAACAGACCAAACGATAACTTTCGATGCTTTGGCCGATATGACATATGGCGATACTGATATTACACTTTCAGCAACAGCAAGTTCTACTTTACCTGTAAGTTTTTCAGTCATTAGTGGACCCGCAACTATAACAGGTACTAACATGAGCATAACTGGAGCAGGTACGGTCATTGTTCAGGCAGATCAAAATGGTGATAATGATTTTTACTCAGCATCACCTATTCAAAGAACATTCAATGTTTCAGCTGCGATTTTAACTGTGACGGCAAGTGACCAAACCATATCATATGGCGAGTCAACTCCAGATCTAACTTTTGAATACAGTGGATTTGTAAATAACGAAAATGAATCAGCTTTAGATGCTGAACCATCCATCACAATTCAAGAGAGAGGTATAAGTAAATTGTCATCTGCTAGTCCTTTAGCAGTTGCCATTGACCCGGTCCAAGACGCCGGAACTTATGATCTTGTATTGGATGGTGGCTCAGACGAAAATTATAATTTTCAATATGTAAATGCCACCTTCACTGTCAATCAAGTTCAGCTTATTGTAACTGCTGACAATTATACAATTACTTATGGCGATGCTACCCCTGAATTGACCTACCAAGTAAGTGGTTTTGTATTAAGTCAAGGTTTGGAAGATCTGGATGTTCTTCCAGCACTCAATTATGTTGAAAGAAATGGAGGAGGTGAAGAACTTATGGCCGCAGCACCAATTGATCCGGCATTAGAAGCTGGTATCTACGACTTAATTCTAAGTGGAGGTTCAGATATTAATTATTCTCTGTTCTTTGAAAATGGTGTTTTAACAGTTAACAAAGCAGATCAAGTTATATCTTTTGAAGCAATTGCAAATAGAGAAATTGACGATCCAAGTTTTAATCTTGAGGTAAGTGCTTCTTCAGGTCTAGATGTAACACTGTCTATCAGTGGGCCTGCAACATTGTCTGGTACTACTGTTGATCTAACAGGCGTAAGTGGTAGAGTTTCAATCACAGCTACACAGGGAGGCGATAGGAATTACAATGCCGCGACTGAAATAATTGTTTCATTCGATGTTGGAGATCCTTGTGAAGATTTCACGGCCAGTATCGTGTCAACTCAGCAGGTTTTGTGTTTTAACGAGTCATCGGGCGGTATAGTTATTAATGTAGCAGGAGGATTGGAACCGTATTCTTATAGTTGGTCGAATGGTATGGAAACTCGAGATGTTTCGGGGTTAGCTAGTGGTGTGTATTCTGTGACGATAATGGATGCTAATGGCTGCTCTACCGAACTAACTACTACTATTACTGAACCTGATGTTTTATCCGCTACTGTGACAATTGAAGGGAATAGTATCACCACAAATGTGATTGGAGGGACAGCTCCGTATGAATATTCTATTGATGGGACGAACTTCAGTTCTTCAAATCTTTTTGAAGGATTGAATCAAGGAAGTTATTCTGTAGTTGTTGAAGATGCAAATGGTTGCATGATTGAAACTTCAACCGTAGAAATTATAGTTTCTTCTGCTGCGGATCTAGTCTCATATAGTTTCTATCCTAACCCAGTACAAGACTTTTTACATACAGAGAATATTGCTTCTATCGTTTTGTATGATTTGTCTGGACATGTAGTGATCCATACTGGAGGGACGAATGATCTAGATCTCAGAAACCTAAAGAGTGGAGTTTATTTGATGAAAGCAACCACTTCAGAAGGAGAAACTATCAATGATAGATTAGTCAAAAGATAATTGATATGTGTTGTGAATGCGGGCAGGTTTCATTTTAGAAATCAGTCTGCATTCCAACATTTCTCTAAATACTCACAACAACAACAAAACCATCCCGACTTGTCGGGATGGTTTTTGTCATTGAAGTTTTGTGAATTCTACGACTCCTTTTTGTCCATCATTAATAATTCATTTAGATTTATTTCTGTGATATACTTGGTTTCGCCATCCTTTTCATATTTACGATTGACCAGCTTGCCCTGCATAGCTATCTCACTTCCTTTTTTAAGATACCCTTCTATAATGTCGGCTTTTTTGTCCCATGCCACAATGTTGTGCCATTGTGTGTCTTCAACTTTTTCACCCTTGCCGTCATAGTAGACTTCATTGGTGGCCATAGAAAAAGTGGCCATTTTTTTCCCGCTTTCGAACGTTCTTAATTCTGGATCATTACCTAATCTACCAATTAATTGTACGTTGTTTCTTAAAGTATTCATGATAATAAAAATTATAAGTTTAAATATGATTCACCAGTTGTTAGATGAATTTGTCGATTGACTTGGCAAATATTGAATGAGATCAAAACGATAGTCGGTTTTTAAGCAATTGTAGTCGATTAAAAAGCGTTTGTAGTCGTTTGTAATTGGATATGTTTCAGAATAACAGTACTTTACATTTTAAATCAACCTAAAAAAGTATGTCTTTGAACGATGAAGAAAGAGCCTGTCCTGAATGTGGTAAAGCAATTTTTGGCAGGGTAGATAAGAAGTTTTGTTCTGATGCCTGCCGAAATGCCTACAATAACAAGTCGAATTCAGATGCCAACAATTTTGTACGCAATGTCAATAATGTTCTAAGAAAGAATAGGAGAATTTTGTTAGAAATGAACCCAAACGGCAAAACAAAAGCGAAGCGTGATAAAATGTTAACGAAAGGATTCAATTTTGATTTTTACACCAATTCATATACCACTAAAGCAGGACAGGAATATCACTATTGTTATGATCAAGGATATCTTTTGCTTGAAGATGGCTATGTTCTTCTTGTGGTCAAGCAGGAGTATTAAGGGATTTAGAAAGTTGTTTTTTGACCGACTTTGGTAAAAGTGACTGCTTTTGGGAATTGCTGTCTAACTTTTGTAATAGGTTGTTCATTTGGATTTTTAGGAAAGTGCATCCCAATTACTTTTTTGGACTTCATAAATTTTCTTACAAGTTCAGCACCATATACATTGGTGAGATACCAAAAGGGAACGATAACGGCATCAAATTCTTCATATTCTAATCTTAGGTTGTCAAAATTATCTCTTTCCATTTGAGTATCCCCAAGGTGCAAAATCTTTTTACCGCCGATAGTTATCATGTACACCTGATTCTGAACTTTGAAATTTCTTTTTCCGGCATGTAGCATGTAGGTAGTTTGGATTTGAATTTCCCCTTGATTGACAGATTTCCAACCTTTTTTCCAAGGGAAACTGTAAATGTGAGAACTAATTTTATTGAATGAATCTGGAAATTTTTTCATAGAATCCAAAGCTTGAGGCGGGGCAACAAGTCTTGCGGACTGATTTGCTTTCAAAAAGTCTACCGCTAGTTGACCTTTGAAATGATCTCGGTGAGCATGAGTGGCGAGAACCATATCAATACCATTGAATGGAGCAGTGCCCTTCATTATTTTGGTCATGGTACTATTGCTGGGAGCATCGAATTTGAAATTGTACTCGTCAAAAAGTGCGTCAATAAGGATTTTTGAACCTTTGTATTCGATGAAAACACCTTCATTACCTAGATAAGTGATGCTTTGAGATTTGGCGAAAAAAAAGCCAAGGATTAGAATAAAAGATAAGGTAAGTTTCAAATGGATCATTTCACAAAAATATCAGAATTTTTAAGTTATTAAAAATACTACGTTTATACTCTGTCTTTAGAATGGTTCTAAATTTTCAATCATTAAAACCATTTGTCATGAGAATGGTTTAATTTATTCAATAGAATTACAAAATCATTACAATGAAAGGATCAAAGAGACACAGAGTTGCGGTAGAAGAAGGAATACTGAATCTACTAAATCAACAAGTTAAATTAGAGGCACAGTCATCTGCTTCTTATTTAGCCATGGCATCTTGGTGTGACCAAAATGGTTATGAAACGAGTGCAGAGTTTTTCTATGCACAAAGTGATGAAGAGAGGGCTCATATGTTAAAGCTATTTCATTTCATCAGTGATATGGGTGGTGAGGCTATTTCACCTGAAGTGAAAATGCCAACGTCCAAATATGGATCTTTAAAAGAAGTTTTTGAACTTACTCTAGATAGCGAAATCCGGGTAACTAAGTCCATCAATGAAGTGGTTGCTGCCTGTAGAAAAGCCAATGATTTCGCGACCGAAAACTTTATGCAATGGTATGTCAAGGAACAAGTCGAAGAAGAATTTGTGGTCAGACGAATCCTCGAATTGTTCGATATGTTGGGTGATGATCCTAAGGCTTTATTGATGATAGATGAAAGAGTGAATTCGATATCCTATTCAGAGGAGCAGAATTGATTTATTTATTAACGATATTGATGAAGTTCGTACGATTGTCGTACGGACTTTTTTGTTTTAATAGCAAAGTCAAAAGAAGGAAATCTTAAAATGGATAAATCAATTCAAATAATATCAGTACCAAATTTGTTGGTAGCCCTAATTCCTGTATTCATGGTTTTAGTGGTCATGTGGAAATGGAAGCAGGGCTTAAAAACATCTATTTGGGCTATATTCAGAATGGTCGTACAATTGATTTTAATAGGATATGCCCTTACTTATATTTTTGAATCAGACAATGCATGGATTGTAATTGGTGTTTTAGTAGTTATGCTGTTTTCATCAAGTTGGATTGCTTTGCGCACTTTGAGTGACCAGCGCACGCAATTGTACTTAAAAGCTTTGGCGTCCATAGTATTGGGTGGCCTATTGGTTCTTCTATTAATCAGTCAGGGTGTATTAATGTTGGACCCTTGGTATTTACCACAATATTTGATTCCTTTAGCGGGAATGATTTTCGCTAATTCTATGAATAGCGTCAGTTTGGCTGGTGAACGATTGGTGTCTGAATTGAAACGTGGACTTCCTTATATTGATGCAAGAAACACTGCTTTTCGTGCTGCTCTGATTCCTATTACCAATTCTCTTTTTGCCGTAGGTTTGGTCTCACTTCCTGGCATGATGACCGGCCAAATACTTTCAGGGATTTCGCCTTTGATTGCCGTGAGATATCAAATCATGGTGATGTGTATGGCGTTTGGTTCGGCAGGTATTTCGGTCGCGTTGTTCCTAGTATTTACAAGAACTAATTTCAGTTTGAACAAAGTCTAGCTAAAAGTAGATTCTTCTACTTATTGGTCACGATGTTAAGCAGATCTTTAAAAGTCTCTCTTTCTAATCTTTTTGATAAGCTGAAAGACGAATAGGCGTATTAAATAACAACAACGCACATCTTAATTGACATGCGTAATTGTTACTATCCTTAAATGTTTCTGTTACTAGAAATCAAGCGTATTGAGGTGATCGAATGCTTTTTGTAAATTACCAAGAGGATCATCCGTTCTTTCGTCTTCCACGAAATAATATTGATATCCTGACAAATCTTTTGCTTTCAGTATTTCTTCAAAGTCAATGATGCCTTCCCCAACGGTCGTCTGATTTAAAGAATCATCCGCATCTTTGACATGAAAAAGAGAAAACCTACCTGGATATTTTTTCAATAGCGTCATGGGATCAACGCCTCCTTTTTTGACCCAATATAAATCGGCTTGAAAAGTTACCAACTCTGGGTCTGTATTTTCTATCAAGATTTCCTCTGGAATTCTTCCGTCTGGAGTAGGTTCAAATTCAAATGCATGATTATGATAGCCAAACTTGATGCCCGATCCTTGAAACTTTTTACCAACTTCATTAAAATTGGCAGCGATGGCTTCATAGTCAACTCTCAAATCTTCATTCAACCATGGTATCATAAGGTATTCTACTCCCAACTCCTGAGCTGCCTTGATCATCACGTCTGCTTGATCTGGGGTGAAATAGGTTGCATGAACGGAAATGACTTTGACTCCTAGGCTATCTGCTATCCGTTTGTATTCCGCAGGGGTCATACCTTTTATCATTCCATCCGTTCCAAGACCAAATGCCTCAACATATTTATAACCTATATCAGCTACTTTTTTAATGGTACCTTTAAAATCTTCTTTCAGTGCATCTCTCGCAGAATAAATCTGTACGCCAATTTCTTTGGGAGCAACTTCAACTTTTTCTGCTGTGGTACTAACTTCTTTTTTTTCCGGAGCGCAACTTATGGTCATGCCAATAGTTAAAACACAGGCGACCAGCCATGATTGATTTTTTAAATTAATATTTGAATCCATAGTTTTTGTCTTATAGGTTTATTTGAAGATGGAATTTAATGAAATATGAGAAATCTAGGTAGTTCATTTGATTCCAGTAGGGTCCTAATATGAAAAAAGGCGATACTCAATCGAGTATCGCCTTTCCATTTTCTACTTATAGAATTCTATAATTCTAAAGCATCGTTCATTTTTCTTACTGCTGCGGCACTAGCTTCGAATTTTGCTTTTTCGTCATCATTCAAATCAAGTTCAACGATTTTTTCGATACCGTTTCTTCCAAGAATCACAGGCACTCCGATACAAATATCATCTTGTCCATATTCTCCTTCAAGTAAAACAGAGCATGGAATCATTTTTTTCTCATCTCTGATTATTGATTCAACAACGGCAGATCCAGCTGCTCCAGGAGCATACCATGCAGAAGTTCCTAAAAGACCAGTTAAAGTCGCTCCGCCAACCATTGTATCAGCCGCTACTTTCTCCAATCTTTCAGCATCTAAGTGACTTGTCACCGGCGTAGCATTGTATTGCGCCATTCTTGTCAATGGAATCATAGTAGTATCACCATGTCCACCAATAACCATTCCTTGAACATCATTGGCGTTGCAACCTAAAGCTTCGGTCAATCTATATTTGAATCTTGCACTATCTAAGGCTCCACCCATACCAATTACTTTGTTTTTTGGTAATCCGCTAGATTTAGCAGAGAGGTAAGTCATCGTATCCATAGGGTTGGAAATAACCACTAGGATCGCATCTGGAGAGTGCTTTACTAAGTTTTCAGTAACCGATTTCACAATGCCTGCATTAGTGCCAATCAATTCTTCACGTGTCATGCCCGGTTTTCTTGGGATTCCAGATGTTATCACAACTACTGTAGATCCTGCAGTTTTGGAATAGTCACCCGTTGTTCCTATTACTTTGGTATTAAACCCGTTCAAAGTTGCGCATTGGTTAAGGTCCATGGCTTTACCTTCTGCGAATCCTTCTTTGATGTCAAGGATAACAACTTCATCAGCCAATTCTTTCATGGCGACATATTCAGCGACACTGGCACCTACGTTCCCAGCACCTACAACAGTTACTTTCATGATTTTATATTTTCTTAATAAATGATCAATTGTATTAAGCGCAAAATTAGGCAAATATCACACTAAAATAATGTCCTGTGACTGATTTTTACATGAGATCAATCAGGGTTCTCATAGATTTTGTTCAACTCGAAAAAACCAAAATTTTGACTGTAGGCTTTGAAAAGATTCTCTGTGTGGTAATTATATTTTTCAACCATACTTGACATAACTTTTGCTTTTACCTCGTGATGATTTTCTAGTATCTCGGAAATATTTATTCTCGGTAGTACAAAAATTTCAGCCCCTTCAGATTTAACAATGGCGTTAAAATACCTTTTAGTTTCTTTTAAAAATGAATTGAAGCCAAATGCTCTTCCGGGTATCACATTGGTTATGTCCTCGGTTTTTCCTTTGACATCAATAGATAGTTTTATTTCTCCAGACTTGACGATGTATAATGCTTGACTTGGATCACCATTAAAAAACACTACTTCGTCTTTATTATAGTTTCTTAAGTACATGATAGGTAAAAACAATTCAAGTTCACTGTTGTCGAGGCTTTCAAAAGGACGTACCGTTGACAAGAATTCAAAATGATTCAATTCTTCTTGACTGTATTTTTTTGAAAATAGATTAAACATTTTCTTCCAGTTTGATGATCAACGATTTTTTTGTTTTTGGAGTGATTTTGTGACGATCACTGATTCGGTGTCCGGCGATCCAAAAGATCTCATTGTTGGATTCAAAAAGCAGTAACCTCTTTTTCAAGTTTAGAGGAATTTTCTCATCAATCATAAAATCACTTACTTTTTTTTCTTGCTTCATACCTAATGGAATGAACCGATCTCCTTTTTGCCAATTTCGCACAAAAATAGGGAAGTGGACTTTGTCAAAATCTAAATATGCACAATTCGCATTGTTTTCAAATTCGACTTTTTGATCCACTCTTTTCAATGTTAGTTTTTGATTATCGATCACAATACTTTCATTCCCTTCTTGAATTACTACACTAATTTCCTCATTGTTAGATACTTCCTGAAGTAAAATGCAACCACGATCGATGGAGAGTTTGTGCGTTCCACTAAAAAATTGGTTGCCTGTGCCATTTGATAATGAATCAACAATGTTTTGGCATTGATCATTATTAAAACCGTAAGGCTTTATTAGTTCTTCTAATACCACTAGGCCGCCTTTAGACAAATCAAACCAATCCATTTTCAAAGAGAATACATCACTGTCCATTTTTCCATAGTTTTCTATTACATCCTGGACTTTTGCAAACAATAAATTTTCCAATGATTGAAAGCGATCTATGTTTCTTTGAAGGGTTTTTTCTAAACTGGGATTGATTTTCGATAATTCTGGAATTACATGATGTCTCATATGATTTCGATGGTACTTATCACTTTCATTAGAAGCATCTTCTCTCCAATACAAGTGGTTCATGTTGGCGAACTCTAGAATTTCTTGTTTAGTTGCAAATAGCAATGGTCGGATGATGTGTTGACTTTTTGCTTTAATTCCACGCAATCCGGAAATTCCAGTTCCTTTTGCCAAGTTGTAAAAGACAGTTTCAATTTGGTCATTGGCGTGATGTGCGGTTGCCAACAATGCCGAAGTGTTCTGTCCCGTTAATTTTTTGAACCAATCATACCTCAAATCTCTTGCAGCCATTTGAATAGAAATCCCATGTTGTTTTGCGTATTCATCAGTTTGAAATTTCTTTACATGTACAGGTACACTATAAGATTCTGCAAGTTCTCGAACATAAATTTCATCGGTCTCAGATTCTTCCCCTCTTAATCCAAAATTGCAATGAGCGATCTCAAAAGCCTTTTTTAATTGACTAAATAGATGACAGAGAACAACAGAATCCACACCTCCACTTACCGCAATAATCAATTTTTCATCGCCAGAAATTAACTGTTGATCATTGATGTATTTTTGAAATCGACTAAGCAGAGATAACATGATTTATATTTTAAATCAAACTTAGGTTTTTTTCGTTATTCTAACGAATTAGCTTTGTGACTTGTACAAGCATATTATGCAGAGAATATCATTTTTATTCATTTTTATAATTTCACTATCTACTTGGGATTCGGTTGCGCAGAAAAAACGCAATAAAATAAAGTATAAAGCCGAAAAATTGACCAATGTAAAAGAGGGAGTAGTTCGGTATAAAAAACTAATTGATAGGGTTGTTTTTAAGCAAAAAAACACCATTGTATACTGTGACTCAGCTTATTACTTTCAAGAAACCAATGTAATGGAAGCCTATGGACGAGTAAGAATCAAAGATGGAGATTCTGTAACGATTACCTCTCGAAAACTCATTTATAAAGGTAATATCGGAATGGCTTTATTGAGAGAAGATGTAGTTTATAGAAGAGGAAATAAAGTGCTTTATACTGATTTTCTTGATTACAATACAATTCTTGAAATTGCAGAATTTAGCAATGACGGGAAGATGGTGGATGAAAATAATACGCTGACCAGTAATTATGGTCGTTTTCATTCCAAGATAAATAAGGCCTACTTCTTTAAAGATGTTTTGTTGGTAGCACCTGATTATAACCTTAAATCTGATACTCTAGAATATTCAACCATAAGTAAAATTGCAATAACTAAGGGTCCTACTTATATAGAAAATAAAGATGGTACTACAGTCGATGCTGATGGTGGAACATTTAGGACAGCTATTGAGCAGACAGTATTCAAAGAAGGAACCATTGAAACTAAAAATTATATCTTGATTGGTGATCATATATTTATTGACGACCAAAGAAGATTTTATACAGCTACCGGGAATGTGGTGATGACTTCAAAAAAGGATGACGTGATTATTTTTGGAGAAAAAGGCGTATACGACAAAAAAGAAGGGATTAGTAAAGTTTTCGGAGATCCTTTAATGAAAAGAGTGATGAAGCAGGATACAATGTTTTTGTCTGCTGATACTTTGGTTTCTGTTGAAAATGCTGATAAGGATAAAGAACGGATTTTAGCTTATCACAACATCTTAATTTATAAAGGAAACCTCCAGGGAAAATGTGATTCACTTTCGTATTTCTTAGCCGATTCTACTATGAAAATGTTTGAAGATCCTATTCTCTGGAATTTGGATAATCAGATGGAGGCGGATTCAATTGATCTTAATTTTAAGAATGACGTGATTCACAAAATGAAATTGAGGAGAAATTCATTTTTAACTTCTGTCGATACAATGGGGCAATACAATCAAATCAAAGGAAGGAATATGATTGGCCTTTTTGATTCGTTAGGAAACATTTCAACGATGGATGTGAAAGGAAATGGGGAGAGCCATTATTTCGTTTTAGAGGGTGATAGTTTATTTATCGGAATGAATAAAATATACTGCAGCAGTATGCGCATGGTTTTTGTTAAAAACCAACTTGACAATATTACTTTTTATAAAAACCCAGAGGCTCAATTTATTCCTCCTCATGAGTTAGTGGATGATGAGATATTTCTTGATGATTTTGATTGGCGGGATGACGAACGACCAGAATTACATGAAGTCGCGACCTATTATCAAGTTTCTGAATCAGCAGATGATCAAGTTATTCTGGATCAATCAATTCTGGACGCTAAGCCGGAGATAGAAGGGGAAATAAAAAAGGAAGTTAACAGGCAGATTAAATCTCGAAACCTTAAAAGGCCTAAGCAACTTCCCATAAAGAACTAGCATTCTTTACCCATACAAATTGCGAGAAATTATCCTTTTACGCATGTAAAATTTTTATTGAATTTCTTCCAAAGAAGACTATATTTGCACCCCTATGCGAAAATCGAGGTATTTCAAGCTTTTTTTCATGTTTACGCTCTGTGTTTTAGCGGTTTCCTGTAGTAAATTCAGGAAAATCCAAAAAAGTACAGATTGGCAAGCGAAGTATGCTGCAGCCATTGCCTACTATGAAGAAGAGGAATATTATAAAGCCAGTGTCTTGCTCGATCAAGTATTGCCAATTATTAAAGGAACGGTTGATGGAGAGAGGGCAAGTTATTTGAGAGCCTCGTCTTATTATCATCAGAAACAATACATCCTAAGCGCAAGCTATTTTCAAGAGTTTGTGTTGGTATATTCCAGAAGTGAATACGCTATTGAAGCAGAGTATCTAAGAGCACATTCTTTGTACCTCCAATCACCAGATTATAACCTTGATCAGACAAGTACTGTTGAAGCCATTGACGCATTTCAAACTTTTTTAAATAATAATCCGTATTCTGAATACTCGCCAAAAGCAACAGCGATGATCGATGAGTTGCAGCAAAAATTGGAAAAGAAGAATTTTGAAAATGCTAAACAATATTATAAACTAGAAAGATGGGAGGCAGCTCGGGTTGCTTTCGAAACTTTCGAGGATGAATTTCCTGATTCTAAACTGAATGAGCAAGTATTGTACTTGGCCGTGGATGCCGAATATAGTTATGCTAAACAAAGTATTAGGTCAAAGCAAAAAGAGAGATATAAAAAAACGATTGAATTGTACGAGCGGTTTGTTGATAAATACCCTGATAGTGAACTACTAAAAGACGCTATGGAAAGGTACGACGAATCAATCAATCAATTGAAAAAATTATAAATAAGTGAACTATGGCTATTAACGCATCAATTGAAACTAGAGATATCGATAAGTTGTCTGATGACACTGGAAATATCTATAAAACGATTACGGTGATTTCTAAAAGAGCAAGACAAATTTCTTCTAATGTAAAAGAAGAGTTGAACGGTAAACTTGCTGAATTTGCATCTACTGTAGATAATTTGGAAGAAATCTTTGAGAATAGAGAACAAATTGAGATTTCTAAATTCTATGAAAGAATGCCTAAACCTACAAAGGTTGCAACGCAAGAGTTTTTAGAAGGAAAAGTGATGCATCGTACGCCTGAAGACGAAGAAGGCGGCATTACAGTTTAATTAAGCCCTCATGGAGGGAAAGAATATTTTAATAGGAGTATGCGGCAGTATTGCCGCATACAAATCTGCACACTTGGTCAGGCTCCTGATCAAAAAAGGGTGTAATGTAAAAGTGATCATGACGGATTCTGCCAAAGGATTCATTACACCTCTAACATTATCCACATTATCCAAGAATCCAGTTTTATCGAAATTTGAACGAAACGAACAAGGAGAGTGGGAAAACCATGTCTCATTGGGTCAGTGGGCTGACCTAATGATTATTGCTCCTGCTAGTGCAAATACCATTGCAAAAATGGCAACAGGGTTATGTGATAATTTGCTTTCTGCCGTATATCTCTCCGCTAAATGTCCAGTGATGGTAGCTCCTGCTATGGATCTAGATATGTATAAGCACCCTGCTACGAATGACAACCTTCAAAAACTTTCGACCTATGGAAATACAATATTGGAAGCTGAGCATGGAGAGCTGGCAAGTGGCCTTGTGGGGGAAGGAAGAATGATGGAACCAGAATCTATTCTTGACGCTGTCGATCACTTTTTGAGTAAAAAAAAAAGATTTGAAGGAGTAGAGGTCGTAATTACTGCAGGACCAACATTTGAAAAAATTGATCCCGTTCGATTTATTGGCAATCACTCTTCTGGTAAAATGGGATTGGCCTTGGCAAAAACTTTAAGCGAAGAAGGAGCTAATGTGAAACTTATAGCAGGGCCTGGTGTTGAGAAAGTAACAAATAAAAGTATTGAAGTGACTAGAGTCGGATCAGCGGATGAGATGTTTGATGTCACGAACAAACTATATGCAAGCAGTGAAATAGCAATCTTTGCAGCGGCCGTTGCAGATTATAAACCTAAAATAGTTGCCAGTCAAAAAATCAAAAAGTCTGATCAAAGCCTAACGCTGGAGTTGGTTAAGAACAAGGACATAGCGGCTGAGTTGGGAAAGGTAAAAACTGCGAATCAAATTAATGTAGGGTTTGCCTTAGAAACGGAAAACGAAACTGAAAATGCCTTAGCTAAATTGAAGAAGAAAAATCTAGATTTTATCATTCTGAATTCTTTGAATGATAAAGGAGCTGGATTTTCCGCTGATACTAATAAAATTACTATCTTCAATGCTGATCAAAAATCTATTGAATATCCATTGAAAAACAAGATGGAAGTTGCTACAGATATAGTAGATGCGATTTATGAAAAACACAAAGTGTAAGATATTAGCGACATTTTTTTTAATAATTTTTAGTTGGAGTCTATCTGCTCAAGAGTTGAATTGTCGAGTTTCTGTGAATTCTCAACAAATTGAGACTACCGAGCGTGGAATATTTGACCAGATGGAAAGTGAGTTTGCGAATTTTCTTAATGATCAAAAATGGTCGGAAGAAAGGTTTGATGGACCAGAAAAAATAAAGTGCATGGTTCAAATCACTTTAGAATCACAACCGGAAATCGGATTTTATAATGGTGCTGTCCAAGTCATTTCAGTGAGACCTATTTACAATACAAATTACGAAACTACCATTATTAATTTTGCAGATAGAGATTTCAATTTTGAATACACAGAAGGGCAGCCATTAAATTTTAATGAGGCTTCTTATTCATCTAATATTACGTCCATTTTGGGATTTTATGCGAACGTGGTTTTAGCATATGATTTTGACTCCTTTGAAAATTTAGGTGGTGACCGGCATTTTGACAAGGCATGGCAAACTGTTTTGAATGCACAATCTTCAAATTATGGAGGTTGGGATCAATTCAATAGTATTCGGAATCGGTATTGGTGGGCAGAAAATGCTTTGGATCCGATAATGAGACCATTTCGTGAAGCCATGTATGAGTATCATATAAAAGGTATGGATTTGATGGCTGAAAACCCTGATGAAGCCAGAACTAACATATTGGAGGCAATAAAGAAAATATATGAGGTCAATCGTTCGAAACCGAGATCAATAATGGTAATTTCATTTTTAGACTCAAAGTCGGATGAAATTGTGAGTGTATTTTCTCAAGGGGATATGGCCATGAGAAGACAAGCATATGATCTACTTAGACAGATGGATCCTTCAAAGACCGAAGTTTTTAGAACGATTCTTACTAATTAGACAACAGGTTCGCTTCACCATTTTAAAAGTAAAATATCTATTTTTGAGTCATCCACTTTTCGATTAACTGTCAATGATCAATAGTCTTACCATCCAAAATTATGCTTTGATTCGTCAGCTCAATATTGAACCTAATAAAGGGTTGAATATTATCACTGGGGAAACAGGAGCTGGTAAGTCTATTATGCTTGGGGCTGTTGGTTTGTTATTAGGAAATCGTGCAGATACTAAGGCCTTATTGGACAAAGAAAAGAAATGTGTGATCGAAGGGGAGTTTGAAATATCGTCTTTGGGATTGTTTGAATTCTTCGAGAGTGAAGATTTGGATTATGAAGATCTATCAATTATACGAAGAGAAATCAATCCTAAAGGAAAATCCCGAGCCTTTATCAACGATATTCCTGTTACACTAGATATATTAAAATCAGTGGGCAATAAACTGATGGACATTCATTCTCAAAATGAGAGTGCTCAACTAGCAGGTAAAGTAGTAAAATTGAAGTTGGTCGATGATTATGCACAATCCGAAGAAGCCCTTAAATTGTTCCAACAAGCGTTTTTAAGATATAACGGGATAGTCAAGAAATTAGGAGAACTCAACGAGCAAGAGAAAGATTCGAAAACAGACGCAGATTATAAGTCGTTTTTGTTGGAGGAGTTGGTAAATGCGGAATTGAAAATAGGAGAGCAGCATGCCTTAGAAGAAGAGCAAAAAGTTCTTGAAAATGCGGAAGAAATTAAACAATCTTTAACTCAGGTAACCGTAGAATTTGATGAAGCTGAGATTTCAATCATTGATAAATTGAAGGAAGCGGTATCAGTGCTGAGAAAGTTATCGCAATTTTCAGAAAACTTAGAAAAATTAGGAGAGCGCTTTGAAAGTTCAACGGCTGAATTGGTAGATATTATTCATGACCTTCAGGTTGAAAAGGATCACATAGAATTTGATTCGGAAAGAACGGAAGTTGTGAATGCAAGATTGGATTTGATCAATCGTCTTCAACTCAAACATAAGGTTCAAAGTATTGATGAACTAATCGCAATACAATCGGACTTGGAGAAAAACAGTTCAAGTGTTCTGGATTTAGAAGAAACTATTAAAAAATTAGTCGTAGAAAAGGATTCGGCGAATAAGGTGATGATCCGAGAAGCTGAAAAATTATCAGAAATCCGAAGAAAGAATATTGATGTATTTTCTCATGCGCTCAATCAATTATTGGCAGAAGTCGGAATGCCTGATGGGCAAGTAGATATTATCTACAAAAGAGTGGAGCCATGGAAAATGGGAATAGACGAGGTTGAATTGCTATTCACAGCAAACAAAGGAATTAAACCAGAACCGATAGGTAATGTTGCTTCAGGAGGTGAATTTTCGAGATTAATGTTTTGTATCAAATTTTTATTGGCTGATAAGACAGCCATGCCGACTGTGATATTTGATGAAATTGACACAGGAGTTTCAGGAGAAATTGCAATTAAATTGGCCGGGATGATGAAAAAAATGGCAACAAATCATCAGATAATTGCGATAAGTCACCTGCCTCAGGTAGCAGCAAAAGGTGAAGCCCATTACTATGTGTATAAGAATAATCACGCTGAAAAAACGGAAAGCTTAATCAAAGAACTGTCTGAAACTGATCGTTTAGAGGAAATAGCCAAAATGATAGGAGGGGATCAACCCTCTGAAACAGCGATCAATAGCGCACGTGAATTGATCACAAAGAATTAAAATAAAAAACATAAAGCCGGCAGACTTCATATATTTGCACCCGATAAAATCAAATAGACAATTATAAGACATGGCAAACGACTTACTAAAAGGAAAAAGAGGAATCATTTTTGGTGCTTTGGATGAAAACTCCATTGCTTGGAAAGTTGCATTAAAGTGCAAGGAGCAAGGAGCTACTTTTACATTAACTAATGCACCAATTGCATTGAGAATGGGTGCCATCAACAAATTAGGGGAAGAATGTAATGCTGAAATAATTCCAGCGGATGCTACTTCGATGGATGATTTGAATAACTTATTTGAAAAATCAGTCGAAGTTTTGGGTGGTAAATTGGATTTTGTACTTCATTCTATTGGAATGAGTCCTAACGTTCGTAAAGGAAAAGACTATGGTGACCTGAACTATGATTGGATGCTTAAGACCATGGATATTTCAGCGATCTCGTTTCACAAAGTAATGGCTGTAGCTGAAAAGCAAGATGCTATGAACGAATGGGGTTCCATCTTGGCACTTTCTTATATCGCTGCTCAAAGAACCTATCCAGATTATTCAGACATGGCGCAAGCCAAAGCGATGCTAGAATCAATTGCTCGTAGTTATGGAGAAAGGTTGGGTCGACTGAAGAAAGTGCGTGTGAATACAATTTCACAATCACCTACCATGACCACTGCTGGTTCGGGTGTAGGAGGATTTGATGTATTCATGGATTATGCTGAAAAGATGAGTCCACTGGGTAATGCTTCAGCCGGAGCTTGTGCAGATTATTGTGTAACTATGTTCTCTGATTTGACAAAAATGGTAACCATGCAGAATCTCATGCATGATGGTGGTTTCTCAACATCAGGAATGACTCCTGCTTTGGTAGAGCAATTACAGAAATAAGTAATCAGTTTACGCTGAAAAGAATATAGAGCAGTCATTAGTTATATCCATCAGGAAATAACTAATGACTGCTTTTTTGTTGGATTGTGTGAGGAGGATTGTGTTATATTAGGGAGTTAAGTACCCTCATTTGAATCAAATTCATGCAAAAAATACCGAACCAAAGAGTCCAATCATTAGATCTCTTGAAAGGAATTGTCCTTTTATTGATGGCATTGGATCATACTAGAGACTATTTTCATGCTGAGGCTTTTATTTTTAATCCATTAGACCCTGAAGCCACCACATGGCCAATATATCTTACGCGATGGATTACGAATTTTTGTGCACCCGCTTTTAGTTTATTGGCAGGTGTCTCGGTATTTTTTGTCAGTAATCGTCGATCTTCAAAGGAGTCAACTGTATTTCTGCTAAAAAGAGGTATTTGGCTGATTTTCATTCAACAAACGTTGATCAATTTCGCTTGGTACTTCAATCCGGCAATGCCCTCGATTGAACTCGATGTGATTGCGACCCTTGGTGTGAGCATGATTGTTCTAGCTGGATTGGTTCACTTACCTGATAAATTGGTTTTGATTTTTAGTATTGTAATGATTGCTGGACATAACCTATTGGATAATATTTCCTTGGATACTTTTTGGTGGTCGTTGCTTCATGAAAATGGATCTTTTCCGATCAACGACCATTTTACATTCACTATTTTTTATCCACTAGTTCCTTGGATAGGAGTCATGTCATTGGGATATGCCATGGGAGGGTTGTACCACAAATCCTTTGATCCTGGTCGCAGAAAGCAAATACTCTTGATGATAGGCATCTCCTCGATTTTATTGTTCGGAATTCTCAGAGGCTTTAATCTATATGGCAATCCAACAGTTTGGACGGATTTAGGGTCATTCTCTCAAAACTTAATGTCAGCATTGAATGTAAATAAATACCCACCTTCTTTTTCATATCTACTCATAACACTCGGGCCTACATTTATAATCATGGCAATAAGTGAAAGCTTTAAAGGAAAGTGGGTTGATTCTTTTATGATGTTTGGAAGAATACCTTTTTTCTTCTACATCGCACATTTATATATAATTCATCTATTTGCCATAGTAGCAACAGAGCTGACATGGACAGGGTGGGAAGCTATGGTTTTGGATGAATGGGTGGGAGACGCAGTTATTTTAAAAGGCTATGGTTTTTCATTGGGAGTGGTTTATCTCATTTGGATTCTCGTTTTAGCTACACTTTATCCTATAAGTAAAAAGTTCGATCATTATAAGCAGAACAACAAGCAAAAAGCTTGGTTAAGTTATTTTTAGGAGGGATTAACTATTATGGTGTCAATAGAATTTCTAAACAGACTTTGAAAAAAATGAAAATATTGGTCTTTTAGAATTTCTAGATTCTGAAGGAAAAGAAATTGTTTTAAAAATACTTCGCACTTTCAATTTCTAAAATCAACCCCTCTCCAAAGTATTGAGCCGGAGTGAAGTATCCAGAACGCACTTCAGTGTTTAACAGTTTTTCTGCGATAAGCACAGCAGTTTTAGCAGTGAGCAGGTAGCCGCTAGGTACATCAAGACGCGCTTCTATTTCTGTTCCTTGTTCATTCCAGGCTTTCCCCCAGAGTAGGCTTCTTCCTTTGTTTCGTTTTTCTTCAGAAGGCCCTGCAGGACCTTTATCTATTTTTTTAAGCATATAGTTTTTCACCCAGCGCTGACGAAGTAACCATCCTAGCCAATTGCCAATTTTGACATTTTTGATCATTTTTTCATGAACAGCCATATAAACCTTGATATTCTGAATACCCGTACTGCGCCAGGCAGTAGAAATGTCTCCCCACGGAATGCACATCGCTTTGCTTGAGAAAGCACCAAAATCTATTTCCTTTACATCATGTCCCATAGGTATAGTTGTCAGCTTCCCATCTATTCTGATCGTACCGCCAAGTCCTAATGTTTCTACCATGGTTTTATTGGTACCTCGTGACAAACCACCTGCTGTTGTTACAAAGGCTAGATTCAAATGAGTTGCTTCAGGCAATCTTTTTTTCAAGTGTAACGCTAAACAATCGGATGGGACAACATCAAATCCTACACCAGGCATTATTAAGATACCTCTTTCCTTTGCTGGTTTGTCATATTCAGCCATCAATTCAAACACTTCATATTCTCCTGTGATATCAGTGTAGTGGGTTTTGGTTTCCAGACACGCTATGGCCATCTGTTTGGCGGTATATTTGAAAGGACCTCCACAGTGAATTACAATATCACCTTGTAGAAGGAGTTTTTTTAGAGCTTTTTCGTCATGAGTTTCGATGATTTCATATGGATAGCCCGTTTCATTAGATTGTGCCGCTAGTTTATCCTCGTTCCGACCGGATAGCAAAACATTTAAGTTCTTGGATTTGCATTCTTCTACAATAAGCTGACCCGTGTAACCATATGAACCGTAGATGATAATTTGAAATTTCCTCATACTGTAAGGTAGGTGATTCAACGAGTCGTTACAAAAGAAATAGGGTAGCTAAAATCACTCTTTTTGCTCATCAAGAAGAATTCTCGAACTCGTTTTCTATCTTCGACCTATGATTGCTTTTCCAAATGCAAAAATAAACCTAGGACTCAATATCACTGCGAAACGCAGCGATGGTTATCATAACATTAGCTCATGTTTTTTGCCCATTGGTTGGAAAGATGCATTGGAAGTTATTTCATCTGATACTTTTGAGTTCAGGAGTACTGGTATAGCAATACCTGGAGATTCCAGCCAAAACTTATGTGTTAAGGCTTATGAATTATTGAAAGTTGATTTTGATATTAGACCAGTTAAAATACACTTGCATAAGGTGATTCCTATGGGCGCAGGACTAGGAGGAGGATCGTCAGACGGAGCTTTTTGCTTAAAGTTGTTGAATGACCTTTTTGAACTTAAAATTTCTATTGAAAAACTGGAAAGTTATGCAATAGCATTAGGTGCTGATTGTCCTTTTTTTATTCAGAATAAACCAAGATTAGTGTCCGGAATTGGCGACAAGTTCAATGATATTGATTTGGACTTAAGTGAACTACAATTGTTGGTCGTGCACCCCAACATCCATGTAAATACGGGAATTGCTTTTTCCAAAATGAAACCAAAAATGCCGAATTTATCAGTTCAAGAAATTTTATCTCAGTCTAGAGATAGCTGGAGAGAGAATTTGGTCAACGATTTTGAAATCCCTGTTTTTGAAATGCATCCTGAAATTCAGAATATAAAGAAAAGACTTATAGATTGTAATCCTGTTTATTGTTCAATGAGTGGGAGTGGGTCTTCAGTTTATGCGATATTTGAAAATACACCTTCGATAGAAAGGCTAAACTTGAGCGAAGATTATAGCTATTGGTTAGGCCCTCTTAGCTTCTAATGCTACCAAACCTTCATAAATACTAATACATATCCAAGCATCTGTTGCCGCATAACTGATTTGTGCTTCAGTGAGCGTTTCGTTTTCCCAGTTTGAAACTTGTTGGCTCTTTGAAATTCTACCTTTAAGAAACATCCCAGAAAAATTTCGAGCACCTATGCTTTCGAAATCATGTTCTTTGGCATATGTATTTAGATCTACAAAACCGGTAGGCTCAAAATGCTTTAGTTTTTGTAAATCTTTAATGTCATCGCGAATACCAATACCAGCAATTGTGATTTTAGGATTCTCAAAAAGAGCAATCATTTCATCAGTAAAGCCAGTTTCCAATAGTCGAAATAAATAAACCATATTGGGTGAAGCCAATTGAAGTAAAGCGACAGGATAGACCTGGCCTTTTTTGAATGCAGGTTTAGTTTCAGTATCAAAACCAAGTAATTCATATTTACTTAAATCATCAATTGCTGATTTGACTTCCTGGGCATTGCTTATAACTTTACATTTACCTTCATATTTTATGAGTGGAAGCGCGTTGACTTCATCTTTTGTAATTTTCCTGATCTTCATCTATCTATCTTCCTTTTTTTCCGTTTCGTTGGTCAGGTGCTTTATTTTAAAATTCAAATATCCAAAAATTATTGTCATCAACGGGCTAATTATGTTGAAAAAACAATAGGGTAAGTACATTCCTGTACTCACGCCTAAAACACTAGCATGGTAGGCGCCACATGTGTTCCAAGGAACCAATACCGAAGTAACAGTTCCACTGTCTTCAAGAGTTCTACTTAAATTCTCAGGAGCAAGTCCTTTTTCTTCAAAAGCAGGGGCATACATTCTACCAGGTACCACAATCGCCAAATACTGATCCGAAGCTGCAATATTAAAAAAACCAGAGGTTGCAGCCGTAGAAGCAATTAACGAACCAGTTGATTTTACCAATTTCATGATTTCTCGCACAACCCGTTTTAGTAAACCAGCTCCTTCCATAATACCACCAAATACCATGGCTGAAATGATTAGCCAAACGGTTTTCAACATGCCCGCCATTCCTCCAGAACTTAGCAATTCATTGACCATTTCGTTTGATGTGCTAATACTTATAGATCCATATAAAGATTTCATACTCCCAACGAAAAGCTGTTTCAAATAACTTCCTTCAACTCCTGATACTTCCAAGACGACATTTCGCTGGAAAATTAACGCAAATACCAGCGCCAATAGTGTACCAGTTAAAAGTGCTGGTAGTGCGGGTACCTTTTTTACAATTAAGAATATAACCACAGCTGGCACAATCAATAACCAAATATTAATGTCAAATTTTGAAGTGATGGCATTTAGTACATCATTAGTCGCAACGGCTTGTTCCGTATGATTTCCCCAAAACCCTAAAATTAAAAATAGTACGAGTGTGATTGCCATTGAAGGAAATGTCGTTATGGTCATATAACGAATGTGTGTAAATAGGTCTGTTCCTGCCATTGCAGGCGCTAAGTTAGTTGTATCAGAAAGTGGTGACATTTTATCTCCGAAGTAGGAGCCTGATATAATTGCTCCAGCGACCATACCAAGAGAAATACCCAAGGTCTGTCCAATGCCAATTAATGCAATGCCAACAGTTGCAGCTGTGGTCCACGAACTACCTGTTGCCAAAGAAACTATTGCACAAACGATACAGGCCGCAAACAGAAATATGGTCGGGTTTAAGATGAGAAGTCCATAATAGATTAATGCAGGTACCACTCCGCTGATTAACCAACTGCCTGCCACACAACCTATAATTAGTAAAATCAATATTGAGGGCATGGCAGAATTTATACTTTTCGTAATGCCATTTTGGATTTCTTGCCAAGTGAAACCAAGCCTCCATGCCATGATAGCAGCAACTCCACCTGACAGAATAAGTACAATTTGATTAGATCCATCTAAAGCTGAATCGCCAAAAATACTAACATTAATGGCTAAAAAGGTGATTAGAAACAGTATAGGAATAAGGGCTTGGATAAGGGAAGGTTCTCGGCTCTTTTCTGTCATAAATACTGCGCTTGATTTAATTAAAGCAGGAAGATAATCATTTTCCTGCCTTTCTTCTTCGAGCAATCTCTTTTTTTACCTGATTGTATTCACGACTACTTTGACCAGCAATCGCCGTATTTTCTTCTGCTCGTCGCATCATATATGGTAGCACTTTCCTAACAGCTCCGTAAGGAACATATTTAGCGACGTTGTAACCTGCATCGGCCAAGTTGTAAGAAATGTTATCACTCATGCCAAACAATTGAGCAAGATAGACACGATGATCATCTCTATTAATTTTATGTTCTTCCATGAGTTCTGTGACCAATAGAGAACTTGATTCGTTGTGAGTGCCAGCACAAAGTGCTATTTCTTCAATATTAGAAAGACAATATTGAACAGCATTATTATATGCATCATCCGTACCTTCTTTGTCAGAATGGACTGGGTCAGGATAACCCTTTTCAACCGCCCTTTCTCGTTCTTTTTCCATGTATGCACCGCGGACCAATTTGGCGCCTATTTTGAACCCTTCGTTTTCTCCCTTTTCGTGAATCGCTTTTAATTTATCGAGAGAATCAACCAAATACATTTGATAAGTATTAAAAATAAAGACTCGATCTTTGTTGTACTTTGCCATCATTCGATTGACTATATCATCAATAGTTATCTGAATCCAAGTTTCTTCGGCATCTATGAACAGAAATTTTTCATAGGCGACAGCTCGCTCACATATTTCTTCTACTCGTTTTTCAAAGGCTTCAAATCTTTTTACTTGTTCAGGTGAAAATTTGCGACCCGCTTGTTTTTTTGCCAACAAACCAAATGAGCAGAATCCAGTCAATTTCATAACACCGGTTGGTATATCATTAGATTCTTTAGCTAATTCTAACGAGCGTAATATTTCCTCTTTATTCGCATCAAAGACTTTTTCAGATCTTTCTCCTTCTGCCGAATAATCAAGGATAGTTTTGATATTTGAAGCTGACAATTTATCTACCGTCTTTAGTGATTCTTGTAGTGATTCACCACCACAGAATTGACGAAATATGGTTCTTTTGACAAGCCATTTGATTGGAAATCTAACGGCTAATAGCACTCTAGTGAGTAAAATCCCAACTTTAGAAAATGTTGGATTGTTCATTGAGGCAAATAAGAACTGCATGCGACGAAGGTCCCAATTGGACTTGTCGGCAAAAGCAATCTCAGTATTGTCAAAATCAATTTTTGGGTTCAAATCAATTTGTCATTAGTGGGTAAGGACGAATTTATATTTTCATTATGTCATAATCAGATAAAAACCTAAAAATTATATTCCATAATGAATTGAATTCTTAGGTTGTCGCCAGAACTTTCGTATTCATCTGTCCTAAATCCATAAATAGCTTCTGCCGCAAAATTCAATGGCCCCACTACATGCCAGTAAATATTAGCACTGGCATATGATCCGGTTAGTAAGCTTGGTGCTGGATCACCTAAAGGATTTTTGAGATGTACATATCCATATACGATTGTGGAGCTGAAACTACTTTTTTCTAACTCAATGGGCTGCGCTTTATTCCAGAAATGTTGATAGCCTAAGTATCCTCCATAAACAGGAACAGTTATTAAATGCCCTTCAAAATTAGGAATAGCATCCCAACCGCCGCCTCCAAATGAAACTAGATATCTTGCGATACCTTCTCCACCAGCTCCTTGCCAAATGAACGTATCTCTTTCTCCAAATATTTGACTTCCAGATAAATTAAAGCCCCACCCAAAGAGTCTTTGTGTATTATTATTTTGGTCTTGGTATTCGATGGCTCTGGCTACACCTGCTAATTGAAAATGACCTTTTTTCCAACGGATTTCATAGTGTGTGACAAAGTCTGGGATATTTTGAAGTGCCGGCTGAACAAGTGAATCTATTTCTAAATATCGACTATAGTCCTGTGAAGGTTTTTCAATGGCAAAAAGGATGTCTTGGTTTTCATTGGGCCTGACGAAGTAGGTTATTTGCGCACTTCTTACCCATGCTCCTGTTGCAGGACCATCAAAATCGGTAATGTTGGGCCAAGCCTCTTCATCGGTAAATCCGGACCAAGTTTGTCCTATCCTAAAATTTAGAAATCGAACATAAGCATGCCTCAATCTAAGGCCACCTCCACCATTTCCATAGAAGTCGGTTTCTATATAGGACATAATCTCTCCAAGTTTTTTGGTCTGGAATGTAGAGGCAAATTTCAATCGGGTCTGATTGAGATCGGCATGATATTGAGGGTCTTTCGTTATGTTTTCCCTATCAGTGGGAATAGAAGGGAGGTGCATAGCTGATTCATTTGGAATGCCCACAAAATCATAGAATCCACTAAATTTTAACCATGCCGTTGTATAAAACTGTTTTATGGGTTTCCCATTTAAAGAATCCGTTGACTGGAGTTTCAGCAATTGGGCGTTTCCTTGGAACGTGTAAATTATGAATGAAAGAATAAGCAATATCCTCATTAGGAAAGTTAATGTTAGACTCAATAAAAATAATGATAATATCTAACATGAAGTTCGGAGAACAAATAAGTCAAGTCATAAAAAAAGGCGATAGATTAAAATCCATCGCCTTAAAAATACTTTTAATGAATTGTTTTAACTAATTCCCAACTTTCGGTTCACTTTAGCAAAGAACAAGTACATCACAGGTACTATCACTAGTGTTAGGAATGTTGCAAATGTTAAACCAAAAATAATGGTCCAAGACATAGGTCCCCAAAAAGCTACATTATCACCACCCAAAAAGAAATCAGCATTGTATTCAGAAAAGAATTTGATGAAATCAATGTTAATTCCTACTGCTAGAGGAATTAACCCAAGAACTGTAGTGATTGCTGTTAGTAATACTGGACGCAATCTTGTGGTGCCTGCAATTATTATGGAATCTATAATGTCTTCCATTGCCAACTTATCTGTTCCTTTTTCTGCTCTTTTTCTATTTCTACTGAGTTCAATAAAGTCTATTAAAACAATAGCATTGTTTACCACGATACCAGCGAGTGATATAATTCCGATCATCGTCATGATCACCACGAAATTCATTTGAAATATTACTAGGCCCAAGAAAACTCCTATTGTACTCAGAACCACTGACATCATGATGATAAATGGTGTTGTGATTTTATTGAATTGGGAAACAATGATCAAGAAAATTAAAAATACGGCAATCAATAGTGCACTGCTCAAGAACGCCATTTCTTCTGCTTGTTTCTCCTGCTCTCCTCCAAATTTGAATTCGTATCCTGGAGGCATTTTATAATCCGCAAGAAGCTCTTTTATTTGAGTGCTTATGATGGTCGCATTATATCCAGTCACGACGTTGGAGCTAATAGTCACCACACGATCCATGTCTTTTCTTCTTATTGAACCGTAGGTTGAACTTAATTTTGCTTTAGCAACTGACGAAATAGGAACGCTCATGATTTTACCATTGGACTGATTTCTATACACTACACTTTTGTTCAGCAATGCATCGACATCATAGCGATAATTCTCTTTCAACCTCAATTGAATTTCATAGTCATCTTCACCTTGCTTAAATTTTGAAATCTCTTTTCCAAACAAAGCTGTTCTGACCTCCATGGCTATGGATTGTGTAGAAAGTCCAAATCTTCTGGCCTTGTCTCTATCTATATCAACAATTAATTCTGGTTTTCCGGTTTCTAAATTGGACTTCAATTTTTCAATCCCTTCTATACCTGATTTATTGATGTAGCTTTTCATTTGCTCAGAAACATCTATCAGCGTGATGAAATCATCTCCTCTAATTTCAATACTAATAGGCTTGCCAACTGGAGGTCCTTGAGAATCTTGATCCACGGTAACAGCAACACCAGGATAACCAACCATTGCTGCTCTCAAAGTATCTAATATCTCATTAGTAGATATACCATTTCTTAGTCTAAAGTCTTCAAAATTAACTGTGATCCTTGCCTTGTTTGGAGTTTCTCCCTGTCCAAAGGCTGTTTGATCCATAGGATCAGAAGCACCAGCACCTACATTTGCGATGATAGACTTTACGATAGATTCATAGGGTTTCACTACTTCGAATACTCGGTCTTCAACTTCCTTGGTGAAACTGTTGGTTGTTTCAACATCGGTTCCTATTGGAAATTCAATGAAAACATTCACATATTTCGGTGGAGTTTTTGGGAAGAATTCAACGTTCGGTGGAATTACTACCATCAACATTATTGAAAAGAAAAGCATGCCAACTGTACCCCAAAAAAACAAATATGGTTTTGAACCTGAAAGTGCAAATTTTAGAGTTCTGCTATATAGTCCTTCGACCCATGGCAGAAACGCGCTTTGAAACCTTCTTGATATTGGCACAAGAACGAAAACATTAAGCATAATAAGGAGACCAAAAGCAATGGACAGATTTCCTAGCGCAGTGATTTTACCAAGTAGCATTAGTCCTCCTAGTCCAATGGCAATTGCAAAATAGATAAGTATTTTTTTCTTATCTATTTCTTTTCCATCATCCACTTTCATGAATGCTGTGATTAATACTGGGTTAACCACTAATGCTACGAAAAGCGATGATCCTAAAGTGACCATCAAAGTAATTGGAAGGAATTTCATGAATTCACCCATGATTCCAGGCCAAAAAGCCAAAGGTAAGAAGGCCGCTAATGTCGTTGCAGTTGACGCAATTATAGGCCATGCCACTTCACCAACCCCTCGTTTTGCTGCGGCATAAGAAGTATTCCCCTCTTCCATTAGTCGATAAGTGTTTTCTACTACAACAATACCATTGTCAACCAACATACCGAGTGCCATGATCAAAGAGAATAGCACCATCATGTTTATAGTGATACCAAACATTCCCAATACCATGAATGACATGAACATAGAAAGTGGTATGGCTACACCCACAAAAAGAGCATTTCTTGTACCTAAAAAGAATAAAAGGACTAAAACCACAAGCAGTATGCCCGAAATAATGTTGTTTTCAAGACTACTGACCATGTCTCGTGTTTGCTGCGATTGATCGTTAGTAATAGTGATGACTAAGTCTTTCGGGAAAATATTGACTTTGGCGTCCTCCAGTATGGCGTTGATTTTGTCAGTTGCAACAAGTAAGTTCTCACCACTTCGCTTGATTACATCCAACATCACTACCGGGTTCTTTCTTAATCGTGCATAGTTTTCCTTTTCCTTATACCCAAATTCGACATCAGCAATATCTCCGAGGTATACTATTTTCCCATTTTCATGTTTGACTATAACATCCAAAAGTTCTGAAGGCTTATCAAATTCACCGACTACTCTGATGGATCTTCTGATTTCCCCCTCTTTAAGATTTCCTCCGGATAGGGTGATGTTTTCTGCTCTTATCGCGTTTTCTATATCCCCAAAGTTCACTAAACGTGCCTCCATTTGATACGGATCAACATTGATGCGAACTTCTTTTTTGTCTACACCGCGGATTTCTACTTTTGAAATTTCAGTGATTTTTTCGATTTCATCTTCAAGATATTCCGCCCAATCATTGAGTTTTTCAATATTATAATTTCCTGACAGATTAATATTTAAAACTGGAAATTCCGCGAAGTTCATTTCAAAGATGTTCGGATCTGCTTCCAAGTCATTGGGTAATTCTGGCTTGGCTCGATCTACTGCATCTTTAACTTTTGTAAGAGCATCTTCAATTTTAGTCGTGGAAGTAAATTCTACTATAATAGTTGAATAATCTTGCATCGAAGTGGATTTGATTTCGTCCACAGATGAAATTGTATTTATCTCTTTTTCTATAGGTCGTGTAATCAAATTCTCCATATCAACCGGTGAATTTCCTGGATGAGGAGTACCTATATAGACGACCGGTTGCCGGATTTCAGGAAAGCTTTCTTTAGGCAATCCTATATAAGTGGAAACACCCATGAGCACTATTAATGCTGTAATGACAAAAACAGTGGTTCTATTATTTATCGAAAGAGTGGTCAAGCTAAACTGCTTGTCTTTCATTTTCTCTTTTTGATTGGTATCAGACATTGTTGAGTATTTAATAGATGTTCTATTTAATTTGAGACAGCATTTGCAGAGGTTCCTGCAGTACCAGATTTCTCTTCATTTACAATTTGAACCGCTACTCCTTCTACCAAATCTCTATATCCTTTCAATGCGATTAATTGATTGTGCATGAGACCAGATTTAATTTCGGTCTCATTATTGTAAGAGATTCCGGTCTCCACATATACTTTGGTGGCCACATTCATGTCTTTGTCTTTTTTAAGACCATAGATGTACTGTCCTTGTTTGTCTCTTAATATTAATTTCGTAGGAATCTTTAAAGCCTGATCGTTCGAGTAGTCTGTAAGGTTAAGTACTACCACTTGATTTGGTCTTATAGCAAAATTCAGTTTAGGAAGATTGATTTCCATTTCAAAAGTCCTGTTTTCAGCATTGATAACTTGACCTACGGAGGAGACAGTTGATGATAATTTTTGATCTTGTGTAGGAAAGTAGATGTCTACTTGATCACCTTTCTTGAATTTTCCAATGAACCGCTCTGATACATCGGAACTAATGTGAACATCGTTTGGATTCACTATTCTCACCATTGGATTTCCTGGTTGTGCCATTTCACCTACTTTGGCATCCACTCGATCCACACTACCATTAAATGGTGCTCTAACTCGGGCTTGTCTCATTTGAGATTTAGCTGTTGCCAATCTACGCTCAAGCGATTCTTGATTGTTCTTAGCTTGCAAATATTGGATTTCAGTTCCTACATTTTGCTTGTATAGATTGTCTTGTTTTCGAGCAACAACAGTAGCTAATTCTAATGATTTTTCTAATTCAGCTATATTGTTCGAAATAATTTCACTGTCTTGTGTAAATAGGAGGTCCCCTTTTTTTACAAAATCACCTTCACTCACATTGACCGTTTGGATTTTCCCTGGAATTTCGGCGCTGACTGTAACGTTGGTTCGAGAATTGACACTTCCTCTAACTTCAACTTTGTGCTCAAAGTATTCCGGAGTGACATTTTTAGTAGTTACCAATACGGCATTGATGCTCTTTTTGCCATATTCGGGATCTTCTTTTTTTATTTCATTTTCAAGGTCAGATATTTTCTTATTAAGCGCGAGTGCTTCCGCTTTTAAATCATTGACTTCAGCTTTTTTAGCATCTAGATCTGTTCCATCATTACATGCTGCCATGAATAGTGCAATGGTGAATATAAGTGTAGTATTTTTCATATTGATTGGTGTTTTCATGTTGATTTTTTTAAAGGACGCCATATGCTTTTTGAAGATCTATTTTGGATATTAAAGCATCATAAAGTGCGTTGTAATAATTGGTTTGAGCTTCTTTGTAAGAGGCATCTGCTTCAATTACCTCAATATTTGAGCCGACACCTTCTTTGTATTTCAAAGTGGCAACGTCAAATACTTCTCTAGCAAGCTCCATATTTTCTTCTTGGGCTTTGATACGTTCAATTTCTCGGTTGTAATTCGCGAGTGATTGTTGGATTTCAATGTCAATATTATACCTGAGTTGATCGAATTGATTTTCGATTTTCTCAGCTTCCAATTTTCGTTGCTGAACTATTCTTCTTTTTCTGAGTCCATCGAAAAGTGGAACACTGGCTCGAATACCAACCATTCCAGTCGAAAACCATTCATTGCTAAAGACTTCACCAAGAGCAAGTGCTCCAGTGTTTTTTCCATACGAAGCAACCAAATCAAGTGTAGGTATGTATTGTGATTTTACATTTTTGATATCCAATTGATTGAGCTCCTTTCTAATATTCATTTGTGAGTATTCAATTCTACGATCGTAGTTAAAGTTTTTGGCCAATTCAAAATCAAAGTAATCGATGTCTTGAATTGCATCTGATAACTCCAAAGGTTGTCTAAGATCTAATCCCATCTGAAACTTTAATATCGACAAGGACAGATCTACAATTGATTGATAGTTTTCCAATTCAACTTTTAAATTGTTGTATTGAACTTGAACTCTATTGACGTCAATTTTTTCAGAGAATCCATTTTGATGAAGTAGTTTGGTGTCTATTAAAAGAGAATCTACTCTAGTAAAATTTCTCTCAATTAATAAATACCGCTCACGATTCACTAAAACTCCGAAATAGGCTTTTGAAACGGCCTCCCTAATTTCAATATTCGTTCGGATGTTATCTTTCCTAGTTAATTCTTTCAGGGTTTTAGCCGCCTTTACACCTATAATAAATGCGCCATCAAAAATCATTTGATCCAAGGTTGCACCGAAGAATCCACTATATGGAACACCTAAAGCAAACCCAACTGTATTACTATTTAGATCTGGAGGTAATGGAAAGAATGCATCTGCAGTATCTAAAAATGTCCGACGTAGGGCATAGTTGTAATCGATATTGGCTCTGGCATTTAATTGAGGAAGACCAGCGGCCATTATTTCTCCTACTTGTCTATCTGAAATTTCCATATCCAGACGAGCATTTTTCCCTTCTTGATTATTACTTAATGCATAATCTAAAGCTTCTTGTAAGGAGTAATTTGTCTTTATCTCCTGAGCATTCCCCACCTGTTGGAAAAACAATAGGAATGCAATGAGTTTAATAATTGTTTTGTTTTCTGGCATCATTTGGCGATTGAGTTTGTCATTTCGTCATAAATTTCCTGACCTTTTATGGTCAGTAATCCATGAACAAAATGGTCTAATAATGTGAGTTGCACTTCCGTAAAGTCAAATTTGGCTTTGGGAAATATATTTTGGTTAAATGTCATTTCAATAGTCTCTATTCGTAGCGTTGCCAACACTTCAGCATTTAGGCCTTTTCTAAAGAAACCTTCCTTTTTACCTCGGGCTATAACTCTTAGGACAGCATTTCGAATAAATTCATTTTTGAATTCTTCCCAAAGAGTCCAAGAAGAAGGATGAAATTTTTGGATGTCAAAAAGTAAAGAAGGATTTATTTCACTCATGTTTTTCCTTAAACATTTCGACAATTTAAAAATCTCTTCTAAGGCATTTTCAGCTGTTTTCAATACCTCTTCAAATTCATTTTTTTCTCTTTCTATGTGTAATGAAGAAACCATTTTCACGATCTCATCCTTGTCTTTAAAATATTGATAGATTGTCTTTTTGGACATCTTTAATTCCCTGGCAATGTCATCCATCGATACACTACGTATACCATATCGATGAAACTGACTGTCAGCTGAGAGGAGTATTTTGTTTTTTATTTCTGTCATATTTGACGGCAAAGAAACCAAGGAAACTGTTAATTCTTTTATAGTTTCCGAAGTTTTTACGAACGTATTTGAAAAGTGTTCGATTTTTTAGGATATTTTTTCGCTCGCAATGAAAAAAGTGGCTGCTGTATTTACTGATTCTCTAAGCAATGAACTAGAATATTGCCTGTATGGTGATAAAAACGAATATTTAATTGCTTTTCCAGGTTTTGGGGAATCTTACGAAGTTTTCGAAACTCTAGCGATGGAGCTATCAAATATTTCGGTCTTGTCTATCAATCCTTATTTTCTAGGGGGTAGTAAGAGGAATGCTAAAGGTAAATATTTGAAAAATGATGAATGGAAAATTACTTTGGGTGAATTATTGAAATATTTAAAAATTAACAGATTTTCCGTTTTAGGTTTTAGTCTTGGTGGAAGATTCGCCATAAGTACTTTTTCTTCATTTGAGAATAGCATGGATCATTTGATATTAGTTGCAGTAGATGGAATAGAAAAACGATTCATATATGAGTTGGCAACCTTTCCATTAGGGATGCAGCAATTGTTCTTTTTCTTAATGAAAAAACCAAAGCTCCTTTTTTCATTGGTAAAACTTTGCGATTCAATTGGCATTATGAATTCATATAATGTGAAGTTCGTAATGAGTCAGTTAGAGAGTGAAGAGGCGAGAATGAGCGTTTTTTACTCATGGATTTCTTTTAAGGAACTAAGAATCTCAAGAAAAAAACTTGCGCAAAGAATGTCTAATTCGATTGTGAAGGGTGCATTAATCTTTGGACAAAAAGACAAAGTGGTTGGTGTAAGGAATCACCACAAATTTTTGAGTGATGTGAAAAATGTCGAGATTTTAAATCTTCCATATGGGCACTATAAATTGGTTGAAAATGGTTTGCCAGAAATTCAAAAAATATTGAATAAACCATAAAATGAAGGAGGACTCTAAAAGAGCCCCCCAACAAAAATTACCCAATCTAATTTTTAATTAATCTAATATAAGAAGCGGCACATCACTGTGGCCTGCTAATACTTGCGTCAACTTTCCATTGGATGGAGCGGTATTGACAGCATGATGTCTTGGCATAATAGCCAGTATATCTATACTTTTTTCTTTTACATAATCATTGATTCCTTGTTCAATGTCCGTGTTTTTTGGAAATGAATGTCTGTAATCCAAACTTTCCATATAGTATTCTAATGTTTTTACATTTTCTCCAAAAGTGATTTCATGTGGCTCTTCATCTCTATCAATGGTCAGTAAATGAACCTTGGCATTATACCAACGAGCAAGATCATGAAGCACTCCGAGATTGGAAGTGTCGTCAATGGCTTTTTTGTCCCAAGCAAGTGCTATGTTCTTGAGTTCAAATCCATTGTTTTTTTCAGGAACAGCAAGTAGTGAGCAGTCTGCTTTTTTTAATAAACTAATGGTTTTGGAGGCAGGTGGAATATCAGGAGAACCAGCGGTTCCCATGACAATCAAATCTATATCTAGTTCGTCTTTGGTTTTGATAAGTACGTCAGCAAGAGTTCCTTCTTTAATAATTGAATTACATTTTATATTTTCTGAAGCAAAAGTGTTCTTCTCTATTTCATCTAGTTGAACCTTAACCTTACTTTCATTTGAATCACCTTCTAATACATGAATCAAAGTAAATTCAATATTGCGATCATTTTGAGTCATTCCCAGCGCATAGTTGATCGCAGCATTGGCACTATTTGAGAAGTCAATCGGGATCAGAATTTTCTTTATAGTATTCATAGAATTGGGGGTTGAATGGGTAATTATTTCAATCCAAAGATGAGAATTCTACGACATTAAAAAACTGACTAAAATCATATTGGAAAGTGAGAGATTACTTTAGTTAAACTAGGATCTATTAATTTTCAAGTCAGAATTATTATAAATTGGTGATCAAGCGAATGTCTAACTAAGGCATCATTGCTTTAATGGTAATCGATAGGCGATATAGGTATCGCTTTTTTCTTTCGTTCCTTTTCCACCTCCTGCTGCGATTACTACATATTGGTGCCCCTCAATTTCATAGGTCGCAGGTGTTGATTGAGCCGATGCAGGGAGTTTGGTTTTCCATATTTCCTCTCCATTTTGCTTATTAAAAGCTCTAAAATAGCCGTCACTCGTAGCGCCAATAAAAATTAAACCACCAGCAGTAACAACTGGCCCTCCATAATTTTCAGTACCTGTTTTAGGGATTCCTTTTTCCGTTAAGTCATCAAATTCTCCTAGAGTGACTTTCCATTCTATAGTTCCTTTGTTCAGATCAATTGCATTAAGGGTGCCCCAAGGAGGTTTGACTCCTGGATATCCATCTGGGTCTAAGAATCTTTGATATCCTGTCATTCTGTACTCGATATTGCTGCTATTGACTTCTCCCGAATCATCAATTTGAATATTTTGATTAAATATATAAGTCAAAACCGCTTTGATCTTTTCTTTTTTCAAATGGGCAAATGGGGGCATACTTCCTTTACCTTTCCACAAGATAGTTTCAGCATCATATATATTCATCCGATGTTTTATGCTCACAAGGCTAGGTGCATCACCATGGAATGTTGAACCTTGGAATTTTTCTCCATGACAGCTCATGCAATTAGCTTGATATACGGCTTTTCCAGATGCGAGTACATTTTTATCATCTACTTGTTTGATTTGGATCATCTTAATTATCCACGCCATTTCATTGGCATTAATATACAGCATGTTTGTGGTTGGGTCATATCCAGCACCTCCCCATTCTCCGCCGCCATCTAATCCTGGATAAATTAGGGTACCTTCAAGGCTAGGTGGAATAAATTGCCCTCCAGTTTTATAACCTTTGAATCGTTCCAACATTTTTTCTTTGTGATTAGAATATGGATTCAAATCATTTTCAGTTAATTCTTGTTTGGAAAAAGGTGGCGGAGACAACGGAAGAGGTTGTGTAGGCCAGGTCTCTTCACCAATTAAATTTGAAGGTTCGTATGGCTTTTCCTCTATAGGAAAAAGTGATTCTCCCGTTTCTCTATCAAAGACATATACATGTCCTGACTTTGCTATTTGTGCAACGGCATCAATTTTTTTCCCCTCTTTTTCAACCGTTACTAATGTAGGAGGAGCTGGGAAATCACGGTCCCATATATCATGATGCACTGCTTGAAAATGCCACAAGAGATTCCCTGTATTTGCATCCAATGCAAGTAGACAATTTGCGTAAAGATTAGCCCCTTTCCGATTGGCTCCATAAAAATCATAGGAGGCAGAACCAGTTGGAACAAAAGCGATTCCCCTTTCTTCGTCAACCGTCAGACCCGTCCAATTGTTTGCTCCACCAATAAATTGATAAGAGGTTGAGTCTTCCCATGTTTCAAATCCAGGTTCTCCGGGGTGTGGTATTGTATGAAATATCCATTTTTGTTCCCCCGTTTTTATGTCGAAAGCTCTTATATGACCCGGTGCTGCAGGGAGTGATTCTGCTACAATTGAGCCCATGATTAAAAGGTTTTTGTACCTAGTCGGTGGTGCTTTATATCCATATGAAAGTGCATTCACATCTCGCCCAAGACCTTGACTTAAATCGAGTTTGCCATTTTCTCCAAATTCATTCACCAATTCCCCTGTAGAAGCATCTAGACAGTGTAAATATTTACTTGCCGTAAAAAATATTCTATTCTCCCAATAAAGTAGTCCACGAACAAAGTCATGTTTATTTTCATCTTGAAATGGATCAAATTGCCATATTTCTTTTCCTGTTTTAGCGTCCAAGGCAAAAACTTTCAGCTTGGGCGAAGTAGAAAATAGTATACTGTCGACAATCAGAGGATTGCATTGAATATAACTTTTATCATCAGAGTCACCGGTTTGGTAGGTCCATGCTACTTCTAGTTCCGAAACATTGTCAATATTGATTTGATCTAATGAAGAGTAATGTGTTCTCCCTTGGTCACCCAAATAGGAATCCCATGATCGGTAGGGGTCATTTTTTTCAGACAACTGTGTACAACTCGTCAAAGCTGTAAGAATGATTATTGCAATAAGAGATGATTGATTCATGAACGGATTATTTTTGAATCATTAAGATAATCCAATTCAACTAATTCAGGTAATGTGTCTTAATGTATCACATATGGATCGGTTGCAATGATAATAATCCAAATCATTAATTGGAGCGTTACGAAAGTGACATGAGCATAGTAATTTTTCACATTTAACAGAATAAATGCGAGATATATTGCTAAGTATAAAGGCTGAGGCCAAATCTCAATTAATGTATGGTTTGATAGTGTTAGATTCTTGATGATACTAATGAGTACCGTTAAAGAACCCAAAGAATAAAGTAGTCGCCAGTTTTCTCCAAAGTACTTGACCATATCAGTTTCTTGACTTCTTGCGCCAGTAGGAAATAGAATACGAGCTTGTAAAAACAGGATAATATGAAAAGTAAATAGACCAATGGTCAGTAGAAACGTCCAATTCTCTATCTGTAGACTGTATTGATAGCTGTACCACCAGTCTTGCAAGTGAATAATGAAAACCACAATAGCATATATAATATGCGTTAGGGAAAAACGAACTTGGCTGTAATGTGCTATCAAATCAGAAAAGCCCATTAATATTTGAGCGATACCCAGTCCGAGTATCAATGAACTCATAACTACAAAATATTCAAAAGCTTCCATCGTGTTTATTATTCTATAAAAGTGAACATCAGTAATCAAAAGTGTTTGAGATCCTAAAAAGTTCAATTCTAAAGATAATTATTTTTTATGGTGCCGTTGGACTATATCTCTTTGAATACGGCTATTCCATTGTGTCCGCCAAAACCAAACGTATTACTCATAGCTATTTTGACTGATTTTTCTCTGGCTTCCTTTATAACAATATCCAGATCATCGCCGATTTCAGGATCAATTTTTTCAGTATTGATGGTAGGAGGGATAATGTTGTCATTGATACTTTTCACAGAAAGTATGGCTTCTATGGCTCCTGCCGCTCCTAATAAATGGCCTGTCATGGATTTGGTCCCACTAATAGATGCATTGTTGGTTACACCTTCCATTAATCGGCGAATTGCTTGTGGTTCGCTGATATCCCCAACAGGAGTAGAAGTTGAGTGTGTATTGATATAGTCAACTTCTGACGGATTGATTTTTCCTTCATCTAAAGCTAATTTCATTGCCATATATGCACCTAGTCCTTCGGGGTGAGTTGCAGTCATATGATAAGCGTCATTAGTCATTGAAGTTCCTATTATTTCAGCATAAATGTTAGCGCCTCTTGCTTTCGCATGTTCATATTCTTCCAATATTAATGCTCCGGCACCTTCTCCCATAACGAAACCATCACGTTCTATATCATAAGGACGAGACGCCGTTTGAGGGCTGTCATTTTTAGTCGATAGCGCCTTCATCGCTCCAAAACCACCAATTGATGCTTCTGTTATTCCTGATTCAGAACCACCTGTAATGAAAATTTTTGCTTTCCCTAATTTGATGTAATTGAAAGCATCCATTATACTGGTATTAGAAGTAGCACAAGCGGAAACTGTGCTGTAGTTGATGCCCATATACCCGTATTTGAGAGAGATCATACCACCAGCCATATTACTTAACATCTTTGGTATTAAGAATGGGTTGAATCTTGGTTCGAATTCTTTTTGAGTATAATACTGTACTTCTTTCTCAAGCGTTTCTATTCCTCCTTGGCCTGAACCCCAAATTACACCTACATCAAAGGGGTCCATTTTTTCAAAATTAAACCCGGAATCCTCTATGGCTTGAGCAGCGGCATGTAATGCGTATTGAGAATATCTGTCGGTACGTTTGATTTCATTTCGATCCAAATATTCTTTAGGATCAAAACTTTTTACTTCACAAGCAAATTTTGTTTTGAATTTTTCAGGATTAAAACGGGTAATGATACCAGCTCCACTAACTCCTTTTACAGCATTGTCCCAAAAAGTTTTCACATCATTTCCTAAAGGCGTTACTGCACCTAATCCTGTGATTACTACTCTCATTGTTTTGAATTTTTATCGGCGGCAAACTTAGAAACAAGAATTGATAATTGCTATTCAATTGGCTTCTTCTCCAGTAATATTGTTTCTTCTTCTGCTGATAGTTTTAGATCCTCAATAAAGGCAGAAATAGTTGGTCTGCCTAGAGATAATAGAATAAGACTAACAATATAGCCTACTAAAAATAGCGTATTTCCTGTAAGCCACATTCCCACAAAATAGAGAATTCCAACTAATAGAAATTCGAAATATTTCGTTGTAGAAGCTCGCCTGTACGCGTCAAGTTTTATTCTTAACCGTTTATTTTCAGCTGCTTGCCGAGTGGCTTTTTTAAATTTAGTTAATGAACTATAGATTAATGCCGACGTTGCTAGGAAAATGGAAGTTATAATAAGCCATGTATAGAAAGCGTCTATTGGCAAAGGAACTAGTTGATCAGTTTGCTTTTCCAAAAGCAACCAACCCATGGGCAGAAGTGTTACGGCAATAAATCCATTGAAAGAGATGTACAATTTATGATAAAATTGTTCGCCATTTTGGTATTTAGATTTCAACTTATTCGGCAGCTTCTCGATCGGCTTCTATTTTCCTTTCATGATCGATTTCTTTGAGTTCCTCTTTGATTGTGACCATTCTGTCAGGAAAATCTGTTATAATGCCGTCTACGCCCATATTAAGCATTTTTAGCATATCTGAACGTTCATTGACTACATAGGTGAAGACTTTATATCCTCTCGCCTTAAATCTGAATATTCTCCTTTGGGATAACGTTGTAAAATGTGGGTTTAAAGTATTGTAGAATTCATGCATGTTTCTGTGATCTGTAAAACTCTTAGCATGAATGTAAAATGCCAACAAGTGGGTCTCGTCTTCTCCCATCATAATCTTTTTGACCTGAATCGTTGAATCGATTTGATAGGCATCTTCTAAATACTGTTCATCATATGCCTGTATAACACACCAGTCTTTTGCACCCTTTTCTTCGATTATTTCAACGATTCGTTTTGAAAATCCTTCATAATATAAATGACCCTTTGATTTTATGTCAATTACGCACTCCAATTTTCCGTGGATCAAATCAATGGTTTCTTCAAGGGTTGGCACTTCTTCTCCTTCAAATTCAGAAACCTCACCTTCTTTTAGAAGGTCTTCATCGAACCATGACCCAGCATCTAGTTGTTTGACTTCTGCTAAAGTGAATTCATGAATTTTTCCTTCGCCATTCGTCGTTCTGGACACTTCTTCGTCATGAAAAACCACAACCTCGCCATCCTTGGTGAAATGAACATCAATCTCAATTGCATCTGCTCCCAAGTCCATGGCTTTTTGAAAAGAAACTAAAGTATTTTCTGGTGCATAACCTGAAGCTCCTTTATGACCGACAATTTTAAAGTCTCTTTTCTTTATGGTAGTCAGTTTTTCGCTTGCGATGTACCTCTGATAAAACCAAGGCTCGTATAACCAGCTTAGTCCTAAAAAAAGCATCATTGGAAGTGCATACCAAATAAAATTTCGACTGTTCATATTGTGTTTTTTTGCCTTCGGCCTTTTGTCGCTTAAAAATACAATAAGTCTTACAACTTAAAAAATAGTATGCATGTCATAATGGTTTACAAAGAAATTGTCTCTAATTGTTTAATTTGGCGGCATTCAATAAATGCCCAAGAATGAAGCTTTACCCAATTGTCATTTTACTCATTTTAACATCTTGTATAGAGCATATGCAGGACAAGCCTGCCAGGTTAATAGAGGCACCCAGTGCGATTGGTTCAGAAGATGATCCTTATGCGAGACATGAGTTTGAAATGATGCAAATTATTGATCCAAAGACAGGTACATTGCCTGTTTCAATACAAAGAAAGCAACTGAATTTCACCAAAAAAAGTCAAGTAGGAGTCAATGCTCAATTCAAAAAAAACACGCTAGATTGGACATTGACTGGGCCAGGTAATGTGGGAGGAAGGACACGCGCACTTGAAATAGATGTAACAAATGAAAATGTTCTCATAGCTGGAGGAGTATCAGGAGGAATGTGGAAAAGTGAGGATGGAGGTAGAGGATGGAATAGGACATCACACCCAGCAACTCTGAACAATTCAACTTGTATTGTTCAGGATATTAGTAGTGGTCAAGAAAATATTTGGTATCATGGTACTGGAGAATTACGAGGAAATTCAGCAAGAATTGGAGATACGCCATATCGAGGGGATGGAATATTCAAATCATTAGATGGGGGTGAATCTTGGGATATTTTGCCATCTACTTCTTTTGAAAAGTACGAGATTTTTGATAGTCCGTTTAACTATGTGTGGAACTTAAAAATTAGCCCAAATGACGATGGTCCAGGAGATTTATATGCAGCCATTTATGGAGGAATTGTGAGATCGTTGGATGGAGGAGCTACTTGGACTACTGTTTTAGGGGATGATTTAATAAATTCTGACTTAGAAGATATTAATGATTCTCAAGCTTCTTTTTATACCAATATTTTGATTCTTCCAACTGGGGATATGTTCGCTACATTAAGCACTCAGACAGGCATGGGAGATACTTTGGTGAACAAGGGAGTTCATAAATCTAGTGATGGAATCAACTGGGTTAATATTACTCCTGGTGGATTTCCAATGAATCATGATCGAATAGTAATGGATTATTCCCCAAGTGATGTAAATACAATCTACTTCTGGATCGCTAACAATGATGAAAATTTTATTTGGAAAAATATAAATGGCACATGGGTCAATCATTCGTATGCGTTGGATTCTGAGGACAGTGAATTGGCTGACCTTGATACTCAAAGTTCTTACAATATGACTTTAAAAGTGCATCCGGAAAATTCGAATATTGTGTATTATGGAGGGACAAATCTGTTTAGGTCATCGGATGGATTTCTAACTGCCACAGGAATTGATCATATTGGTGGATATGATCCGGAAGAATCCAATGATCTCTATAGTGGTCATCATCCTGATTTTCACGATATCCTTTTCTATCCATCAGACCCTAATAAAATGCTAACCGCAAGTGACGGCGGGATACATTTGACCCTTAATAATCAAGCGGATGAAGTGACTTGGGAGGCAAGAAACAATGGATACATCACTTCTCAATTCTATAGTGTGGCTATTTCCAAATCCAAATTTTCACATCAAATATTAGGAGGCATGCAAGACAATGGTAGTTATTTGAGGTCAATTGGAGGTGAGGCTGTACCCTGGAATAGAATTTTAGGGGGGGATGGTTCATTTTGTGCTACTACAAAAGGGGAGGCGTTTTGGTATGTTTCGTTTCAAAATGGAAATGTTTTTAGAGTTTCCCTCGATTCATATTATGAAATGATTGCATTTGCTCAAGTGGATCCGTCAGGTGGATCTGGTTATCTTTTTATTAATCCTTTTGTACTAGATCCGAATAACCACAATAGAATGTACTTGGCAGGTGGAACTGTGGTTTGGAGAAATGATAATTTAACTCAAATCGCAGGAGGCAGACAAAAACCTACACCTATTAACTGGACAAAAATAGAATCAACCAAAAAGGCAAACCATACGGTATCGGCCTTGGATATTTCTACTTCTCCAGCTCATACTTTGTATTATGGCAGTCGTTCTGGTTTGATTTCTCGTGTGGCGAATGCCAATGCAATTGATGCATCTACGGATTCCTTGTTTTATCAACCCGGCTATGTTTCTAGTATTGGCATTGATCCATCCAATGCTGATCATTTTATGTTCACTTATGGTAATTATAACATTCTAAGCATTTTCGCTTCATTTGACGGAGGTCAGACGATTCAGCAAATGGGAGGAAACTTAGAAGAGTCAGAAAATGGTGAAGGAAATGGTCCTAGTGTTCGTTGGTGTGAAATTGTTCCGCTGGTAGGAGGAGGATATAAATATTTTGTCGGTACGTCAGCAGGCCTTTTTAGTACTACAGAATTGCTAGGAGCTTCAACGGTATGGGTGCAAGAAGGGGTTAACTCTTTGGGCAATTCTGTCGTGCGTATGATGGATTATCGTTCAAATGATGGCCGAATTGTTGTGGCCACTCATGGAAATGGAGTTTTTGAATCTACCGTTTCAAATGCTTTAGAAGTTGAGCCTGTAATAGATGATGTGGAAAGCATAGTAATTCATCCCGGATACCCCAATCCATTTACAGATAGAATCAATATCGAATTGACCATTCCTGAGGATGATTATGTCACTATTTGGATTGTCAATTCATCTGGTAAAAGAATTAAACTATTATTGCATGCGCCTCAATTTGCTGGTCAAGTATTGGTAGAATGGGATGGTACTAATTCTACCGGTGACAGTATGCCAAACGGTATGTACTTTTATTATGTGGAATATAGAGGGCAGAAGAAAGCGGGTAAAATGGTATTAGTCAGATAAAGTTGTCTGATATTCGACGACTTTTTATTGACAATTCGTTATAGGTTCTTTCAAATCATTTAACAAAATCCATGAAAAGTAATTTTTGGTTATTCCTAATTCCCGCATTGATTTGGGGATCTACTTGGTATGTAATCAAGTTTCAATTAGGCACAGTGGATCCCTTAATCTCTGTAGTATACAGATATTATATTGCTGGTGGAGTAATGATGCTGTTTTGCCTTATCAAAGGTGTAAACTTGAAATTTTCACTCAAAGATCATTTGTTCATGGCCGTCCAAGGGTTTTTCCTATTCGGAATAAATTACTGGATGGCTTACGAGGCAGAAGTACATATCACAAGTGGGTTAATGGCCGTAGCATTCTCGACCATTGTATTTATGAATTCATTATTTGGACGTTTGTTCCTTAAAAAAGAGATTAACCGGAGAGTTATTATTGGTGCATTGTTTGGTTTATCGGGCACCATTTTTATTTTTAGCAACGAATTTTTAAGCTTTAATTTTTCGGATAGTATTTTACTTGGGGTGGGTATTGGCATGTTTTCGGTGGTATTGGCTTCTTTGGGAAATATCACCTCAGCACGTAATTCAGCCAATGGTATCCCTGTGATCCAAGCTAATGCTTTCGGTATGGTATATGGTGCCCTATTGATGACAGGTGTAGCGTTGATTCTGCAGCGGCCTTTTACCTTTGAAATGTCTCAAGGGTATGTTTCTTCCCTATTGTATTTGGCGGTATTTGGTTCAGTAACGGCATTTGGTTCTTATTTAACATTAATCAGTAGAATAGGACCCGACAAAGCCGCTTATGCTTTGGTAGTTATTCCAGTTATTTCTATAGGGATATCTATGGCATTCGAAAACTATCAATTGACAGTTGTTTCAATTATTGGTATTGTTTTGATTCTTATTGGTAATGTGTTGGCCTTAAGGAGAACTTAAACTCTGAAATAATTTTGTATGCTTTTATTTGCTCAAAAAGGAGCAACGAATATTTTTTCCAACTTTAAGTCAATTCGATCTTTTCCTTTAGCTCGAAAAACAGCTGTAAAATGGCGTTTGTTTTTTATATGCCTTTCACAAAATGCATTGATTGAATCTTGATTTGTGAAATACTCTGCGGTTGCCATGACCCCAATGTCATGATTTGAAAAAAAGAAAAATTGCTCTGTATTATCCGATGCGGTAACTCTACTTACTATTGCTAAATCAGATTCTAAGCCTGAAGATTGGTATACTATAGTTGTGTCGTGCAATGATTCATGTCCTTTCAATAAAATTTTGGATTCGTCAATTTTGACATATGGATTTGATTCATTGAACAAGTAGATGAACTTACTCTGATTAGTGATTCTTCCGACATAAATCGTATTCTCTTCCGTTAATTCATCAAAAGATGCATTTGTAGCATATCGAATATTAAAATCTTTATCCCATTGGCTGAAAAATTTAGACAAATCATAGGTTGCATTTTCAGCCATTCGTGTCGAATAGAAAAAGTTAGTAGGGTAAGTGCTTTCTTTAAGATCAGGTTGTTCTTCAATCATTGCATAATATTCTTCAATACTATTAATTGTGAAATCTCTTGTCCATCCTTGAGAACCATTTACCGTTCTACCTCTAAACCCGAAAGCGTCTCCTATAAATAAATTTGTTTCTCTACCATTATTTAGAATGGGTTCCCAAATGGACGGTTTCCTTTTGGGGATGTAGTGAAGAATAATGATTACAGTACTTACGAATAACAGGAGATAAGGAATTAAGTATTTTACTTTATCCGTAGACAACTGTGCCAATTCCGACTTTCTCCTTTCAAAGCGAATACTGTATTGGCCTTTATCAATGCAAATTTGCCATTTGTCATTTGCTCCTTCTTTTTTATAATAAGTATCGAGTTTTTTTCTCAGGTTGTAGATGTTGACACGAACTTTGGGATTGTTTTTATCCGAGTCGACTTCTGTACCAAAAAATTCAATATCTATAATCCCTTCTTTTAAAAAACGATCATCAATATTGGCCTCAACAAGGTAGCGGAGTAGTGCCATACTAGTTGGAGCCTTTTTGAAAGTATTGCTTAGAATTAGTCGTTCTGCTATTTCCAGCTTTTTCTCTTCAGTTGGCATTCTTGGTCTTTCGATTCGATTAAAGTCTGCTTTTAGTAATGTTAAAGCAATTTTTTGGATCAGCGTTAACTGTTATAACTACCGTTAACACAAGGTTAAAGGTAGTAGTTTATCATCAAATTAATTTCATTTGATAGAGGATGTATGACTTTGGGGTTCAATCATCTGCTTTGAAAGCAAATTAAACGGTTCTATTAATTCATTATGGAAAAGAAAATACAAAATAGGCTTCTATTAATTCTTTTGATATTAGTGATTTTGTCAATTGAGTCTTCGAATGCCCAGGACCTAGTTTCATCCAATCTGAAAACTGAAATAAAGTATCTATCGGGAACGGATAAGGACAATTTAGTTGATTGGGAATTCTATTGTTCTGATGGTAGAGAAAGTGGTAAATGGACCACCATAGGAGTTCCTTCTTGTTGGGAGCAAAAAGGCTTTGGTACGTATAATTATGGTTCTGGAATGGACGATTTAGATGTTGCTTCAGAATACGGATTATATAAGTATGAATTCTCAGTTCCAGAAGACTGGAAAAGTCGTGATATAAAATTAGTGTTCGAAGGAGTCATGACGGATGCAGAAGTAAGAATAAACGGCAAGTTAGCTGGCGAAATTCATCAAGGAGCATTTTATGAGTTCAAATACACAATCACAAAATTGCTCAATTATGGATCAGAGAACCTATTGGAAGTAAAAGTCAATAAAGTTTCAGCCAATGAATCCATTAATCATGCAGAACGTGCCGCTGACTTTTGGATATTTGGTGGTATATACCGCCCCGTATATTTGGAGATATCTCCAATGGATAATATTGATCGAGTAGCCATAAATGCGAAAGCTGACGGAAGTATCACTGCAGATGTGTACCTAGATGCTAAGAAAGCGAGTGACATTAAGCTTAGTCTTTTTGATTTATCAAGAGATAAGTTGCAAGACTTAGATGTACAAATCACCAAAGACAAGAATAAATGGAAAATTCAAAGCAGAGTAAAAGATATTAAAGCTTGGAATCCTGAATTTCCGAACTTGTATACACTTCAAATTTCACTTCTTGATAAGAATAAGAATGTCCTTCACCAAATCTATAAACGGATTGGTTTTAGAACCGTCGAAATATTGGAAGGAGATGGTATATATGTTAATGGGCAGCGTATAAAATTCAAAGGAGTGAACAGGCATGCCTTTCATCCTTCTTCAGGTCGTACCACTTCGAAAGCATGGAGTATCGAACAAGTCGAGCAGATGAAGGACATGAACATGAATGCAGTTCGAATGTCCCATTATCCTCCGGATGTGCATTTTTTGGATGTCTGTGACTCTCTCGGTCTTTTCGTGATCGACGAAATTTGTACTTGGCACAATCCAATGTTGGACACTAAAGTCGGCCGAAAGATCGTGAAGGAAACGGTAGTTCGTGATGTTAATCATGCGTCGATAATTCTTTGGGCAAATGGAAATGAACAAGGTTGGAACCCTGAACTTGATGACGACTATGCCAAATGGGATATTCAAAAACGCGAAGTAATTCACCCATGGAGCATCTACAAAAAGACAAACACTATTCATTATAGCCATTATCATTCATTGATTAATGACGCTTGCTCTAAGGAAAAAATATTGTTCCCAACTGAATTTTTACATGGTTTATACGATGGTGGACATGGAGCAGGCTTAGAAGATTACTGGAACATTATGTGGAATCTCCCTCTAAGTGCAGGAGGTTTTCTTTGGGATTTTGCGGATGAAGGTGTGGAGCGTACAGACAGAAATAATGAAATTGACTTGCAGGGAAATAAAGCGGCAGATGGGATTGTGGGACCTTATGGTGAAAAAGAGGGGAGCTATTTTACTATCAAAGAAGTATGGTCCCCAATTTACATTGAAGACCGTTTTATCAATGAAGACTTTAATGGGATTTTCAGATTGGAGAATCGCTACCACTACACCAACTTGGAGAAATGTTCCATGACCGCAAAGTGGATAAAATTTGAAGGACCTGATAGTGAAAATAACGGTGGTTCTATTATTGGAGAGAGCAATGTGATATTGCCACATTTAGGACCATCAGCCAAAGGAAAGTTTACAGTAGTCAAGCCACAAGATTGGCAATCTGCTGATGCTTTACATTTAAAGGCAATTGACCAATATGAGAAAGAAATTTTTACTTGGAGCTATCCTGTATCCAAGCCAAAAAAAGTGAGTAGCTCCAAAATTGATTATTCAGGCAAAGGACAAATATTAACAACTTCTACAGAAGGTCAAATAAAAGTGGAGGCCTCAGGTAGAACCTATCTTTTTTCAAAAGAAACTGGTTTGTTGAAAGAAGTAAGGAAGGAAAATAAGGTAATTCCCCTGTCTAATGGTCCTATTATCTTAAATCAAAAAACCAAAATTGAAAAAGTTACGGTTAAACCTTTTAAAGAAAAAGTCGAGATAACAGTGGTTTTTGAAAAAACGGATAAGTCACCAGGCTGGTCCACAGTAAAGGAGTATGCTTCAGACATTATAAAATGGACGGTATATCCCAACGGTTTGTTGGATTTAAGAGTTGAATTTAAAGGCTATAGGAAGTTGAAAGGCTTTAGAGGTATAACTTTTTCTTTTCCTGAGGAGGAAGTGGCAGGTATGAAATGGCTTGGAGATGGTCCCTATCGTGTCTGGCGTAATCGCATGAAGGGAACCAAATTTCAGGTTTGGGAGAACGATTACAATAACACCATTACAGGTCAATCGGGTTTTGTTTACCCAGAGTTTAAAGGTTTTTTCTCAAGTCTGTACTGGTCGAAATTGAAAGGAAATAATGAAAATGGATTTACCGTGTATTGTAAAACACCTCATACTTATTTACGAATGCTTACTCCTGATGTGCCTTTGGACGCTAAGAGGGATAAAGTCATTCCTAAATTTCCTGTAGGAGACATTTCTTTTGTAATGAATATACCTGGTATGGGTAGCAAATTTCAGTATCCAGAGACCATGGGACCACATGGAAGTTCTGAACATTATTTTGGAAATGATGATGACCCGATTGTTCTTGATTTGACATTTAAGTTTTAGTGGTGAACTTTTAAAACAGAAGAATAAAATGAAAAAGCAATTTGGCTACCTATCGACACTACTATTGTTCTTTGGATTAATCAGAGTGACTATCGCTCAACAACCTCATGAAACCGAAATTCATTATTTATCAGGAACAGGTAAAGACAACCTCGTGGAATGGGATTTTTTCTGTTCAGATGGAATGCAAAGTGGTAAATGGACAAAAATTGGAGTACCATCATGTTGGGAGCAACAAGGGTTTGGAAATTATAATTATGGTCGTGACTTCAAAGTATCAAAACCTTATCATGACGAACATGGCCTTTACAAACATAAGTTTCAAGTTCCAGCTGTTTGGAAAAACAAAGAAGTAAAGATTGTATTTGAAGGTGTCATGACAGATGCCGAAGTGAAAATCAATGGAAAACCGGCGGGAGAAATTCACCAAGGAGCATTTTACGAATTCAAGTATTCTATCTCTAAACTTTTGAAGTATGGGGCTGAAAATTTATTGGAGGTAAAAGTAAATAAAATGTCAAGTAATGTATCTGTTAATGCTGCAGAACGAAAAACTGATTTCTGGATCTTCGGTGGAATTTTTCGCCCAGTCTATCTAGAAGTTTTACCTAAAGATAGAATAGAACGTCTTGCCATTGATGCGAGGGCTAGTGGCGAGATCAATGCACAAATAAATCTGGTTTCTGGAAAAGCGAGTTCCATAGAATGGACTTTGAAGGACCTGTATGGTAAGGAAGTTGAAGATTTAAACATAAAAAATATAAAAAAGGAAAAGACTCAATGGACTTTTTCTGCAACAGCATCAGACATCCAAACATGGAATCCTGAAAAGCCTAATCTTTACGAACTTCAATTCAGCCTATTAGACAAAAAAGGTGAGATACTTCATTTGATTTCAAAACGAATTGGCTTTCGTACGGTTGAGATAAGAGAGAGCGATGGTATTTACGTGAATGGCCAGCAGATAAAATTCAAAGGAGTAAATAGACATAGTTTTCATCCAGAATCGGGCCGTACTACCTCAAAAGCACTCAGTATCGAACATGTAAAAATGATGAAGGACATGAATATGAATGCCGTACGAATGTCGCATTACCCACCAGATGTTCATTTCTTAGACATTTGTGATTCTCTTGGACTTTTCGTAATTGATGAACTGTGTACATGGCATAATCCCTATTTGGATACTGATGTTGGAGAGAAGCTGATTGAGGAAATGATAGTTAGAGATGTGAACCATCCTTCAATTGTATTATGGGCAAACGGAAACGAAACAGGGTGGAACCTGGAATTGGATGATGATTTTGCCAAATGGGATATACAAAACCGTGAAGTTATTCACCCTTGGAATTCGTTTAAAAAGATGAATACCATGCATTATCCAGATTATTATAAGTTCGCTTTTGATTCTCCTTTAAAAGATAAAATCTATTTTCCAACCGAATTCTTACATGGATTATATGATGGTGGGCATGGGGCAGGTCTTGATGATTACTGGAAGCAAATGTGGAATATGCCTCTGGCAGCCGGTGGTTTTTTATGGGATTTTGCTGATGAAGGAGTGGTAAGGACTGATAAAGGAGGCATAATCGATACTGACGGGAATCATGCACCAGATGGTATTGTAGGTCCTTATGGAGAAAAAGAAGGGAGCTATTTTACTATCAAAGAAGTCTGGTCACCTATTTACATAGCAGATCGGTATATCAGAGACGACTTTACAGGCATATTTAAAGTTGAAAATCGATACCATTTCACTAACCTAGATGAATGTACAATTTCTGCTAAATGGGTTAAGTTCAATGGACCTAAAGGAAATAAAGAATTCAAGGTATTGAACCAAAGTGAGGTCAAGCTTCCTGCTTTGGCTCCTATGACCAAAGGAATTTTTAAGGTGGAATTGCTTGATAACTGGACGTCAGCAGATGCACTATTCTTGACAGCAATCGATCCTCAAGGAATGGAAATATTTACTTGGACATTTCCAGTGAAAACACCTAAACAAATTAACAGTGATCAATTGAGCTTCAGTAAAGGTGGAAGTATTAAGACTTTTACATCCGATGAATTAATAACTGTGCGTGTTGGTGATAACCAATTTAAGTTCTCTTCCAAAACAGGGTTATTGAAGGAAGCAAAAAAAGAAGGTCGTCTTATTCCATTAAGGGATGGCCCCATACTTATTGGTAACAAGACGGAATTGGAAAAAGTAGAAGTTAAATCAACGCCGGATAAAGTTGAGATTACCGGCCTATTCAAGAAAAGAAAGAAATATTATGATTGGGAGGAAAATAAAGAAATGACCTTGGATTTCTTTAAATGGACAGTGTATTCCAGTGGTTTACTTGATTTGAAAGTTGAAATTAGGAATCAAAAAATTGTTGAAGGTTATGTGGGAGGAATCACCTTTTCTTTCCCTGAAGAAGAGGTAGAAGGTATGAAGTGGCTGGGTGATGGCCCATATAGGGTGTGGAGAAATCGTATGAAAGGTACGCAATTGAACGTTTGGGAAAATGATTATAACAATACAGTTACAGGAGAATCGGGTTGGGTTTACCCAGAGTTTAAAGGATTCTTTTCAAATATCAATTGGGTTAAACTGAATGGAAAAAGTGACAATGGCTTTACGGTATATTGTCATTCAGAATTTACATTCTTGCGAATGCTCACTCCAGATCAACCTGCAGAACCAAAAAAAGGAGCTACAGTAAACGATTTTCCAGCTGGAGATTTCTCATTTGTAAAGAATATACCGGCCATAGGGACCAAGTTTATGCCAGCTTCCTCATCTGGCCCACAAGGAAGTAATAAAAACTACTTCAGTAATGTAGATGAGCCGATAGTAATTGAATTGACTTTTGAATTTTAGATATATGAAAATAGTACATCGTTTACCACTGTGGGTTACTGTAGTAATGCTTGCAGCATGCAATTCTGAAACAACTACACAAGAGGAAACAACTAGTCTTTCTGTGAGTGTTAATAATGATTTTCCATTTTTCATTCCTTCTGAGAAACCTGAGCGACCGCTAAGCGCAGGCGTTGCTCGCGGATACGATACTTATGGAACAATGAGGCCAGAGCAAAATGAATTGTACACGCAATTTAAATACACCAAATTAAAAGGCTTGGATTATAATGGAAGTAATGGTACTGTTTCCAGACGAGATCCTTCTAAAGTTATTTTTGAAAATGGAAAATACTATGTATGGTACACTGGAAGAAAATCAGAAGTAACGCCAGTTGGTATGTCCAAGGCAAAAGAGGCTACTGATGTAATACCTTCAGCCGATTGGGACTTAGCCGACATTTGGTATGCCACATCAGAAGATGGTTTTACCTGGGAAGAACAGGGGATAGCTGTCGCTCGACCACCTAAGCCGCAACCTGGTTGGCGGTCAGTTACCACCACTGATATATTAAAATGGAAAGGAAAATATTATCTGTATTTCCAAGCGTTTATGGAAGCAAGCGGATTACGTGGTGATTTTTGTCCTGTATCAGTTGCATATGCAGATTCTCCTGATGGGCCTTGGACACATACAGGCGACCTGGTAATTCCTAATGGGCCGGAAGGTACATGGGATCAATTTCAGATACATGATCCTTATCCATTGGTACACGATGGTAAGATTTATATCTATTATAAAGCTGGTTTTGACAAAAGAAATGAGTTTAACCCTTCAAAAGTGCTGATGCAAGGATTAGTGATTGCCGAGAACCCATTGGGACCTTTTGAAAAACACCCTTTAAATCCATTGATTAATTCTGGTCATGAAACTACCCTTTTTCCATTTAGAGAAGGTGTAGCTGCTATTATTCAACGTAATGGACATGAACATAACACTATTCAGTATGCTAAAGATTGGGTGAATTTTGAAGTTGTTTCAAATGTGGAATTATTGCCCTTAGCGGCAGGTCCATATGTGCCGGATGCATTCACTGATACCAAAGACGGCAGAGGTATTACATGGGGAATTTCACACTTTATAAAAGAAGGGCCCGACAAATCTAAAAATTATCAATCTGTATTGACACGATTCGATTGTGATCTAAGCCTTGATTTACATGACCCGCAAATGAAAGAGCATTATACCCTTTATGGTTCAGAAGTACACTATAGGCAAGGTTTAAGTAAAGCGCAACGACAAAGGATAAAGGAAGCTAATGCTGAACTCTTAAACGAGTAAATGTTTCATAAATGTAACACTTTAAATTTTTGATATGCATAAGACAATGATGGCTTTAATTTTAGGAGTAATTATGTTCTCCGGATGCCAAGACAAACAAGGTAATACTAATGCGCAGCAGCCTTTAGGGAAAGCGTCATTGGAACAAAAATATTTTCCATTTTTAATTCCTTCAGAGAAACCTAATAGGCCTCTCAGTGCGGCAGTAGAGAGAAATTATGATGCATATGAGAATATTCGATTAGAACAATCGGAATTGTATACACAATTTAAGTACACTGAACTTAAAGGATTTGACTATAACGGAGGAGATGGTACGATCACGCGTAGAGACCCTTCTAAGGTAATTTTCGAAAATGGCAAGTACTATGTCTGGTATACAGGTCGAAAAACAAAATTTAAGGCTGTTGGTATGTCTCGAGCAAAGGAAGCTACAGACGAAATCCCTTCTAGCGATTGGGATTTAGCTGATATTTGGTATGCAACTTCCGAAGATGGGTTTACATGGGAAGAACAGGGAATCGCAGTGTCTCGTCCACCAAAACCACAACCAGGGTGGCGTTCGGTTACGACAACTGATATTTTAAAATTCAAAGGCAAATACTATCTGTATTTTCAGGCATTTATGGAAGCCAGTGGATTGCGAGGTGATTTTTGCCCAGTTTCAGTTGCATATGCAGATTCGCCAGATGGACCTTGGACGCATGTCAACAAAGTAGTCATTCCAAATGGTCCGGAAGGATCATGGGACCAATACTCTATTCATGACCCTTATCCACTGGTACATGATGGAAAGATTTACATTTATTACAAAAGTGACTTTGATCAGCGACCTGAATTCAGGCCTTCAAAAATCAGAATGCAAGGTTTGGCTATAGCAGAAAACCCACTGGGACCGTTTAAAAAGCATCCGTTAAATCCTGTTATTAATTCTGGTCACGAAACTACCCTTTTTCCCTTTAAAGAAGGTGTAGCGGCAATTATTCAACGCGATGGGCAGGAACACAATACCATTCAATACGCAGAAGATTGGGTGAATTTTGAAATCGCTTCTATTACAGAACTATTACCCATAGCAGCAGGTCCATATGTTCCAGATGCTTTTACCGATACTAAAGACGGACGAGGCATCACATGGGGCATTTCTCATTTTATAGGTGCTGGAGGGAAAGGAAAACCTTATCATACAATACTGACACGTTTTGATTGTGATTTAAGCCGAGATATTGATGATCAAAACATGAAACGTCATTATTATCCACGCAGTCCTGAATTCCACTATACACATTCGCTGAGTTCAAAACAACTCGATAGAATTAAAAAGCAAAATGAAGATTTAAGAAAGTAGAAAATGCTAATTCACCTTTTAATATTTTAAACCTTGATACGAAAAACTTTAAACTCAATTTTCTTACTGACCATAATGTTGTCATTAAGTCCAATAGTTACTGCTCAAAACAGTGAGGTTTCTAACAAAACAGAAAGGCTGACCCATGACTTAAGTGGATACTTATGGAAAGTTCAAGGAACCTTACCTGGAAGAGGCATGGAAGAGAAATTCCCTGAAATTAGTTATGATCACATGGGTGATGCTTTGAATTGGGCCCCTGCACAGGTACCAGGAGATGTATTTACAGACCTTTGGCGCATCGGCCGAATTGATGATCCTCATTTTGGTCGAAACAGTGTTAAAGCCAAGTGGGTCAATGAATATGAATGGTGGTATCTAAATATTTTCAATGTCCCTGAAGAAATGAAAGGTAAGACCATTGAATTAACCTTTGATGGAGTTGACTATGCTTGTGATGTATTCGTGAATGGTAAAATGTTGGGAACTCATGAAGGAATGTTTACCTCTTTCTCCTATGATATTACCGAATTAGTAAGTTTTGAGCAGAAGAGAAGAGGAAGAAACACACTGGCAGTCCGATTGCATCCTGCTCCTAGAAGGTACAGTCAGGTGGCTGGAAGAAAACCAGCTTGGCATGGAGATTACTGGGTAGATGTAGTTCCTACGGGTATTTGGAAACCAGTCCGGTTGGAGGCATTTGAAGCAGCAAAAATTCAGGACATTTATGTCCAAACCAAAATCGGAAAGAAAGGCTCGGCTGACCTTGATATTCAAGTTGATATTGAGAATAGAGGTACTACAGAAAAAAGCTTTGATATACTTTTTAGTGTTAAAGGGGAGAATTTTAAATCTAAAGAATATAAATCTACTATTCAGAAAAAACTATCTCTAGGAAAGAATCAATTCACAGTTTCAATAGAAATTCCAGATGCCAAATTGTGGTATCCTTGGGACTTAGGAGATCAGAATTTGTACACTGTGAATGTCGCAGTAATCAACAGAAAAAGAGAGTTGTTGGATGCTGATGATAGACTCTTTGGAATACGTGAGATTGAAATGAAAATGAATCCTGGGTTTACAAAAGATCAGGTGGAAAATCCATGGACCGTAATGGTCAATGGGAAGCGTCATTTTATCAGGTCGGGAACATGGGGAGGGCCCCCTGATATTTTCTTTGGTCGTGCAACAAATGACAAATACGAGGAATTTGTTCGTTTAGCTAAAGCTGGGAATTTAAATAATCTTAGGATTTTTGGATGGCATCCAACTGAGATACCTTACTTCTATGAGCTTTGCAACCGAGAAGGAATAACTGTTTGGCAGGATATACTTCCTATTGCTAGCTTATCTCTTCCTAAGACTATTGAGTTCAAGAAAGCGATTTTCTCTGAAGCAATTTCTGTTGTCAAAGACTTGCGAAACCATCCTTGTATGGTGATAATTGAAGGAGGGGAGGAGATTTTGATGACTGCTTCTGATCCGTTACATAACCTTAATCTGATGAAAGAATTAGGTGAAGTGGTCAAACCTTATTCTAACTTGCATTACGTACCAGTTTCTCCATTAAGCGATCATGTTGGAATAGAATTGGGTTTTAAACCCAATGAAAGTACTCATGCAAATGGCCTTTTTTATAGTGAAGGAAAAATCAATATGGAGCGGTTTTTTAATAAACAAAATTTCGCTGTAGTTCCAGAATTGGCTATTTCGTCTTGTCCGAATGTAGAAAGTATTAAGAAATTTATTCCTGAAAATGAGTTGTGGCCTCCTGGACCAAGTTGGGGACATCACTGGACAGATTTCGATGTATTCCGAACTTTGAATTTCGAGGTAGTTGGATCTCAATCAACGGGCAGTATACAAGAATTTGTAGATGCGACACAAATATCTCAAGGGGTGATTTTCCAATATGGTTTAGAATATTACCGCAGACGAAAACCAAAATCTAGTGCTATTAGCATTTGCCATTATATCACTTTTGCTCCTGATATGAAATGGGGAATTGTAGATTATTATCAGCAACCCAAAATTTCCTACGATTATGTGAAAATGGCTTATCAACCTCTTTTAGTCAGTTTACAACATGACAGAAGAAGGTGGCTGCCCGGGGAGGATTTTATTGGTAAAATTTGGGTGGTCAATGATCTGTATCAGGAGTTCAAATCATGTAACGCAGAAGTTGTATTTTATGACACAAATAAAAAAGAAGTAAAAAGAGAAACTATTGAAATTGGAAATATCACGCCTGACAGTTCTAAGGATTTTGCAACAGTAAAGTGTAAAGTTCCTGGAGAATTGGGAGATCAGTTTTTTGTAGAAATTAAATTAATGGGCAAAAATGGAGATATGATTTCTCAAAACAAATACCTATTACTTGTTGCTGACGAAAAAGTGGATCTTCCAAGGTTAAGAGAAATTGGACAAGAAGCCATTGACAAAAAAAAGAAATACGGTTCACATAATTATTTGCGTTATTTCGATGGATTAAATAGTACACCTGGAATAAAGCAAGCTGATGAGAAGATGCCAACAGTGAAAGAATTTGATCAGAAATAGTATTTAATAGACACGGAATAAGTAAAAAACGAGATGCAGTTCAAAAATATATTCATGTTAATAGTGTTGTTGATTATCGGTATGGCTTGTAGTCAAATTGATCAGTCTGCAAAAAAGGAAGAAAAAGAATTTCAGCCGAGTTGGGAATCTATCGCTAAACATGAAGCTGCTCCTGAGTGGTTTTCAGATGCTAAATTAGGCATGTATTTCCATTGGGGACCATACAGTGTACCGGCTTTTGGTAGTGCTTGGTATCCTAGAAATATGTACATGGAAAAGGGGAAAGTGCAAAAATATCATCGTGAAAAATACGGTGATAACACTGAGTTTGGGTACGAAGATTTTATTCCCATGTTTAAAGCAGAGAAATTTGATCCGGAAGAATGGGCTGAGTTATTCAAAACCACAGGAGCAAAGTTTGCTGGGCCAGTGGCACAACACCATGATGGTTTTGCTATGTGGGACAGCGATGTAAATCCTTGGAATGCAAAGGATATGGGTCCTAAGAGGGATGTTTTAGGAGATTTGTTTGCTTCGTTAAAAAAGAGAGGTATAAAGACATTGGCAACATTTCATCACGCTCGAAATGGCCAACGCAATGCCAATGATTCATCTCTTTGGAAAACGGGTTATAATAGTCACTATCCTTATCATCCAGATTTTCCAACAGCTACGACGGACTCAAAGTTGAGGAAGTTGTTTGGCAATTTCGAAACCATAGATGAATTCAACCAATACTGGTTGGATCAGGTGAATGAAGTAGTCGATAAATATGACCCAGATGTAATCTGGTACGACTCATGGTTGAATATGATTCCAGAGGAATACAGATTAAAAATGGCTGCTAATTTTTTTAACAATGGCTTGAAAAATGGGCAAGAAGTCGTAACCTGTCATAAGCAAAACGACATGCCGATGAACTGCAGTGTATTAGATTTTGAGCAGGGTGGTAGACGAGATGTACATCCGATGCCTTGGATGACAGATATCACGCTGGGTCATAGTCGGTGGATGTATGTCGAAGGTCATCAATACAAAACTGCTGAATTGGTTGTTCGCAACATGATTGACGTCTGGAGTAAAAATGGTATTGTGCTACTGAATATTTCACCTAGGGCAGATGGTGTAATTAATCATGAACAAAGAGCTGTCCTTAAAGAAATTGGAGATTGGATGGATGTCCATGGAGAAGCTGTTTATCGTACACATCCACATACCATTTTTGGATATGGTTCTGCCGCAGCGGGAGATGGACACCTTGGTGGGCAGTCATCTACTGTGCAGTATTCAGAAAAAGATGTTCGATTTACAATATCTAAAGATAACAAGTCCATGTATGTATTCTTCTTGGGTGTGCCTGAGGTCGGAAAGCGCATATCTATGAGGACTATTGGTGGATATCATCGCAATATTCCTCCTTCTCCCATTAAAAACGTGACACTTCTAGGTTCAGATGTGGATGTTGATTGGGAACTTACATCAGGAGATTTTTTCTTGACCATGCCGGATGAAAAATTTAATCCATTGGCAACTGTATTCAAGTTTGAATTGGAATAGCAAATTCTAGAGTTAACTATGAAGTTGTTTCCTACGGCCAACGGTGAAGCAATTTCTAAAAGTGATGTTGAGGAAAGGATTTCCTCAGTCAAAGCTATATATTCAAGCAGAATTATATTTTCTGAAAATGAGAATGAATATTTTCCACAGCTAATGGGTATAAAAAAGAAGAAGTGTTTTTAGATAGTTGGAAACCTGTCAAAAAGTCTATTCCTTCCGTGAATATGCCATAGTATGAAATTATGCTCTGGGCTAAAATTGCATTTAACAATTATCATCAAACTATCGAACAATGAAAAATGCAATAGCAAAATCCATTTTATTAGTGCTTGTAACACTCAGTATATCAAATAAAACAAAAGCACAATCCTATGAATTTTCTTATGAAAAAAAAGAATTGATAGAGTTGAAAACTACTGTTCCTCTTTCAAAACATCCATTTGGAGATGAATTTGCTCATAAACTACAGTTGCTCAGAGAGCAATACACATATGTGGAATACAATGAGATCAATCAGACTAAGAGCACCATTGTTGAGAAACCGTCGATTTACTATTCTGTTCAAAAAGCTAATAAACACTTAAAAAAATCAGTGAAGAAAGGTTGGAAAAGAAAGGAAGAAGCTACAGTTCAATTGACAGAGATATTGGATAAGGCCATTAATATCAGATACCAAGATACAGAGAAACTTGAAGAGGTACTTTGGAAGGTCAAAGATCCAGTGGAAATAACGGAACTATATACCCAAGAAATTGCCATGAACTAACTTGTTAGGCAAGAATTATTTGTGTGAATAAGTATTCTATCGATTAATCATACTCTATCTAATAAAAAAGCAGCCCCTTATCAAGGCTGCTTTTTTCATTGTTTTTATTTTTATTAACCCTGCAATGCAGCAACTCCGGGAAGAACTTTGCCTTCCATGTATTCGAGTAGAGCACCGCCTCCTGTCGAAACATATGAGACCTTGTCCCCATAACCTAAGTTGTTGATGGCTGAAGCAGAATCTCCACCACCAATCAAAGAAAATCCACCACCTTCGGTCGCTTTCACTACGGCTTCTGCGATTGCATCAGTCCCTTTTGCAAAGGTTGGGAATTCAAAGACACCCATTGGACCATTCCATAAAACAGTCTTAGATTCTCCAACTATGCTTTTAAAAAGTTCTGCAGTTTCAGGTCCGATATCAAGACCTTCCCATGCATCCGGAATTTCACCTCTTTTAACCACTTGTGTATTGGCATCATTGCTAAAGTCGTCAGCTATAGTGTTGTCAATCGGTAAATACAATTTTACTCCTTTAGCTTCAGCCTTTGCTACGATTTCTTTAGTCAGTGGCATTTTGTCATCTTCACATAGTGATTGTCCAATGCTGCCTCCGTTCGCCTTGGAGAAAGTATAAGACATTCCTCCACCAATAATCAAATTGTCAACTTTGTCTAACAACTTTTCGATTATCATGATTTTGTCTGACACTTTAGCTCCACCCATGATTGCTGTGAATGGTCTTTGAGGATTATTCAAGACTTTTTCTGCATTGTCAAGTTCTGCTTGCATCACATAGCCACACACTTTATCTGTGAAGAATTTAGCAACTATAGTAGTAGAAGCGTGTGCTCGATGAGCAGTACCAAAAGCATCATTTACATAGACATCACCTAACTTTGAAAGTTTTTCAGCGAATGCCTCATCTCCCTTAGTTTCTTCTTTGTAGAATCTTAAGTTATTCAATAATAGCACTTCACCTGACTGTAGCCCAGCTGCTAGATCGGAAGCTTCTTGTCCAATACAGTCATCTGCAAATTTCACAGTAGTGCCAAACCTTTCTGATAAGGTATTTACCAGATATTTTAAAGAGAATTTATCCTCTGGTCCATTTTTAGGCCTTCCCAAGTGGCTCATCAAGATGGCTGATCCGCCATCTGCCAATATTTTTTTAATCGTAGGAGTTGCTGCTCTGATACGGGTGTCATCAGTGATTTCGAATTGGTCGTTCAATGGGACATTAAAGTCCACACGAATTAACGCCTTTTTCCCTTCAAAATTGAATTGATCTAAAGTAGTCATTGTATTATGCTTATGTATTTGTTAATCGATATTTAGCGTCTTAAAGATGTCATCATCTGCGATGGCACCTGAGCGCAAAATAACGGGTTTTTCCTCTGTAAACCCAACGATTGTTGATTCAAATCCAAGGGGGCTTTGGCCCCCATCTAATATATAGTCAATTTGATCTCCAATTTGTTCATTAACCTCCTGAGCCGATGTTGGACTTTTTTGACCAGATAAGTTTGCACTGGTTACCGCTAAAGGAAAATCGATGTCCTTGAGCAATTCTAAAGTCATAACATGATCAGGCACTCTGACCCCAACAGTATCTCCATTAGCAATCATAGATTTGGGGATGTTGGTATTTGCTTCAAATATTAATGTTAAAGCACCTGGCCAATACTTTTCAGCGAGTTTGTGTCCATCCATAGGGATAGAATTGAGGAAAAGAGAAGCTTTCTTAATGCTGTGAGTCATTGCAATAAGGGCCTTGTCTTTAGGTCTTGCTTTTACTTCAAAAATTTTTTCAATAGCATCGCCATTCATCGCGTTGCCCGCCAATCCATAAACGGTATCCGTAGGGATTGCGACTAGCTTACCTTGCGTAAGTAGTGCAATGGCAAATTCAATATTATTTCCTATTTGAGCCATGTTGGTTATGCTAATCTCAGTAAAAAGTTACACTTAATTATTTAAAACTCAATTTTAGTTTTATTGTTTTGATGAATGACTTTTATAATTTTTAAATTTGAGCAAATCAAATCAATTTATGGGACTAAAATCGTATTTCAATAAAGGAGTAATTGAAGCGGGATGCGATGAGGCCGGGCGAGGCTGTTTGGCAGGGCCTGTAGTGGCAGCCGCTGTGATTCTACCCGCCAATTTTACACATGACGTTTTGAATGATTCGAAAAAATTATCAATCAAACAACGTACTTACTTAAGAGAAGAAATTAAAGAAAAAGCAATTGCTTGGTCTGTTGGAATTGTAAGCAATAAAAAGATTGATGAAATCAATATTCTAAACGCATCCTTTCTTGCCATGCATCGAGCTATAGATCAATTAAAAACTAAACCCGAGTTGCTTCTAATTGATGGTAATCGATTTAATCAATACGAAGGCATAAACCATGAAACGATCATACAGGGAGATGGGAAGTACTATTCAATTGCAGCAGCATCAGTTTTGGCTAAAACAGCTCGTGATGAAATAATGCAATCTTTGCATCAAGATCATCCTCATTACGGATGGAATACTAATGCCGGATATCCTACAAAAACGCATAGAGATAGTATAATTACTCATGGTGTTACTCCTCATCACAGAATGTCTTTTAGGCTTCTTCCGGAGCAAATAGAATTATTTTAAATTAAACAGTACACAGGTACAGAATTTGCCAGGAATAATTTGTTTTTGTGTCATGAAATAAGCTAATTGCTGTTTCTGCCTGACTCACTAATATTTTATTCTACAACCAGAATGGCTTTTAACATTAAGGCAGTACTTATACTCCTCGCATTTGTATCTTTCAAATTGCAAGCACAGACACCTTCTGAAAAAGGATTCCCATTTATTACAAACTATACACACAAAGATTTTCATGCCAATAGCATGAATTATATGGTTGCTAGAGACTCCATTGGAGTGCAGTATATCGCTAATGAGGATGGTGTTTTAGTTTTTGATGGATTCAAGTGGGACTTGGTAACTATAAATAAAAATAAGCCTGTCTATTTTGTGGAAGTAGGATCAGATGGAGTGGTTTATATCGGTTCTTCTAATGAATTCGGATATCTTTCAAATAAAAATGGTAGACTGACATATGTATCTTTATTAGATAAAATAGATCCTAAATATCACGATTTCGAAGTGGTATGGGAAGTTCAAAAAACAAGCAACACCGTTGTTTTTAGATCTAGAAAATATCTTTTTGTGAAAAGAGGAGATAGCGTAGATGCTATTGCAAGTCCTGAAGGAGGATTTGACGTAGCATATACCATAAATGACACAGTCTATGTGAGAGAAAAAGATATTGGATTGTGCCAGGTTATCGGCAATGAAGTTAAAGTGTTGCCAGGAGGTGAATACTTTTCAAATATCAAACTCAATATGTACCTGCCATACCCAAATGGGAAAATTATGGTGGCCAGTCGAAAACAAGGGATATACATTTATGACCATGGAAAGGTTCAACCTTTAAAAACTGAAGGAGATTCAATTTTTTATAATTTTAGTATTTATCATGGATGTGTTACACCCAACGGTAATTATGCTTTTGCATCTTTGAACTCAGGTTTAGTGGTTATTGATAGTAGAGGGAAACTGTTGGACTTTTTTGATGATAAAGCAGGACTTCCTAGTAATCAAATTCTTTCCGTATCTGCTTTAAGTGATAAAAATCTTTGGATGGCTACTGGTAAAGGAATAAGTAACGTTCAATACAATTCCCCTTTAACTTATTTCGATCACAATCTAGGACTGAGAGATTGGGTAACGGACGTAATACGTGTAAATGGAATTTTATATGTGTCTACTATGTACGGACTTTATCAAATTGATCCTAAAGAGACTTTGAAATTTAAGGCTAAGCAGATTCACAGGAATAACCTTCAGGCAGTGCTGTCCTTGGACCTACTAAATAATCAATTGTTGATTGGTGCTCAGGCGGGGATACGATCATTAGAAAACAACAAGCTTACGGCCTTTGAAATAATAAAGGAAACGCATAAAATAAAAGTTTCAGAGGATAGGGAGACCATTTTTGCCAGTGTCGGTGAAGATCACTTCGGAGTATATTATAAAACTAAAAATGAGTATAAATTAACAGTATTGGATGACTTCATAGAACCAATCAAGAAAATTGTAGAATTCGAGAATCACCTAGCATTAATTACTAATTACGGAAATCTAGTTATTCTTCAGATGTCCTATTCAGGGAATGAATTATCAATAACAAAAAAACACACCTATGAGTTAGGGAGTTTCAATGGAATAAAATATAACAATGAGCTATTAATATTTACTCCAAAAGAATCAATGTTGATTACGATGGAGGGCAGAATTCATTCCAAAAAAGACCTATCTTTTATGGAAGAAATTGTTCGAATTAATGAGGTAAGCTTAACAGCGGATAATCATATTTGGGTTTGTTTTGAAAATGAACACAGAATAAATTATTGTGAGCAAATCTTTGAAAAAAACGAAGTATTCAAATCATGTGATTATAAATTTAAAACGGACTTCCGTGTCAATAATATTTATTCAGAAGATAGAGGAATCTCATGGTTTGGAGGCGCCGGTGGTTTGATACGTTTTGATAGCAAACTTTCTAATAAAAATCTAAATGAGAACTTCTTGTGCAGTATAAGTGAGTTGGTATATAATGAAGATTCAGTTCTTTTTCGATTGACTCCTCCTAAGGATAAAATTGAATTTGGAAGTGAAAACATCACATTAGAGTTTAATTCTTTTACTAATGATCTTTCTGTTCAAGGGGAAACATTTTTTCAGTATAGACTTTTAGGTGAAAGAAGTGATTGGTCGGGGTGGACGATGAACTCTCAAAAAAAATATGAAAATCTAGAGCATGGCAAATACGTATTTCAAGTTAGAGCAAAGAATTCATCCAATACAGTTAGTGAAGTAGCGGAATTTGACTTTATTGTTTTAACACCTTTTTACAAATCTTACATTGCTTATGTATTGTACATAGCAGTCTTCTTTTTCTCGATTTATCTATTCATTATTTGGAGAATGAATAGCATAAAAAGAGCAAATCGAAAATTAGAAATTAAAGTTCGGGAAAGAACGCTTGAAGTTGAAAATAAGAAGGAGATACTTGATCAAGCCAACAAAACAAAGAATCAGTTATTTTCTATCATAGGTCACGATCTAAGAAGCCCTTTGAATTCTCTACAATCTATTACAGAATTGATTCAGTTTTATAGAAAAGAAAAGAATCTGGATAAAGTAGAAGAAATGGTCAATGCAATGACCGGATCAGTAAAAGGTCTAAGAACATTGTTGGACAATTTGCTTTCTTGGACCCTCAATCAATCGGGGAATTTGACACTCAATGCTTCTACCATAGAAATACAGCCTTTATTTAAGGAAGTTGTTGGTTTTTTACAGGAAAATGCTACAAAGAAGAAGATCAAAATTGAATTGAAGGTGAAAGCAAATACTACCTTTATCGGTGATAGAAATTCTTTGGCTATTATCGTTAGAAATTTATTGTCCAATGCTATCAAGTTTACTGAAGAAGAAGGCAAGATATTAATTGAGGTGTCTCCTACAACATCGGGTTTAGAATTTTCTGTTAAGGACAATGGAGTTGGAATAGAGAGGGATAAGTTAGATTCCATTTATGAATTGAGTAATACCACGTACGGGACATCACATGAAAAAGGTACTGGAATAGGTCTAACTTTGGTTCGTGATTTTGTGAATCTTAATAAAGGTACAATTGCTGTCTCAAGTGAACTGGGAGAAGGTGCTAAGTTCTCTGTCTTTTTACCAGCTTCTGTTATTTAACTACAGTTTAATCCATAAAAAAGTCCTCAAGAATTTCCTTGAGGACTTTTTATTTTTTTGCTAAAGTATGTTCGCAATATCGACTATTGAGTAATGTTACTCTACTTTGACGCGAACTGCGTTCATGCCTTTCATTCCTTTTTCTAACTCAAAAACAACTTTGTCACCTTCTTTAATTTCATCAATTAGGCCATTGACATGGACAAAGTATTTTTCTTGTGTATCAATTTCTTTAATAAACCCAAAGCCTTTAGTATCATCAAAAAATTCAACACGACCTTTTTTGATAGGATCTATATAAATATCTTCTTGTTTTGGTACTGAAATTTGAATGCTTTCAATACTTACTTCTTTTTTCTTTTTGATTGGATCTGGAGGTGTATCTACAATGTTTCCATCTTCATCCAAATAAGCCATCATTTGTTCTAGGCCTCCTCCTTCAGAATTTTGTCTACGCTCTTCTTTCTTTTCCTGTTTGTCTTTACGTTTTTTTAAACGTTTTTTCTCTTTTTCCTTTTTGTTGAAAGTCTGTTGCGATTTCGCCATTCTTATTATTTATTAATTATTAGCTAGCGACTATTCTAAGGCCCGCTCTATTAAATGCAAAACTAATAGTTTTACAGATTATTTTGGTATGATATGTAAGATGATTTGATTCTAATGCTTAGAATAGACTATTTCCAAATTAGGTAATATCAATTTGAATGTTTTATAAATTGACCTCTTATCAAAAACAAATAGTCATTCGTTCAATTTCTTTTTACTTTGTTGGCTTTGATAAATTAGTAAAACATGATTCGTAGAATATTTCTCATTTCCTTTTTAACCATAGTTTCAATTTGTATTCAAGCCCAAAATCGATGGCAACAGCGAGTAGAGTATTTAATGGAGGTAGACTTGAATGTTGAAACGAATCAGCTTATCGGTAAACAAAATCTTACCTACTATAATAATTCACCGGACACGCTTGGGTACGTTTTTTTCCATTTGTATTTTAATGCATTTCAACCAGGAAGCATGATGGATGTACGAAACAGATCTGTCGTCGATCCAGATAAAAGAGTAAAAGACAGAATATATTACCTGAAAGAAAATGAAATAGGTTTTCAGAAAATTAAATCCTTTACTCAAGAAGGAAATAAATTGAAATATGCTATTGAAGGAACTGTGATGAAAGTAAAATTATCCAAGCCTCTTTTGCCGAATAGCACAACGGAATTCAAAATGCAATTTGAATCACAAATCCCTCTGCAAATTCGAAGAACAGGTAGGGATAACAAGGAAGGAATTAGATATTCCATCGGGCAGTGGTATCCAAAAATGGCCGAGTATGATCGCTCTGGGTGGCACGCGGATCAGTATGTAGGTCGGGAGTTTTATAGTCCTTGGGGTGATTTTGATGTGAAGATTAACATTGACAGCGCTTATACTGTTGCGGCAGGTGGAGTGCTTCAAAACCCTGAAGAAATTGGAAAAGGATACTCAAAAGCCAAAGCTACCACTGCTAGATTAACCTATCATTTTAAAGCAGAGAATGTCCATGATTTTATGTGGGCAGCTGATCCTGACTTTGTCCATGATATAGTTCAGATGAAGGCTGATTTGAAGTTTCATTATTTCTACAAGAAAGATACTTTGAATGATAATTGGGCGACACTTCAATCCTATATGCTAGATGCACTTCCGTTCATAGAAGATAATTTTGGAGAATACCCATATCCTGTATACTCGTTTATTCAGGGTGGTGATGGAGGTATGGAATACCCCATGGCTACATTGATCACTGGACATAGAAACATATCAAGCCTGGTCGCAGTATCGATTCATGAATTCATTCATAGTTGGTTTCAAATGATGTTAGGTACTAATGAAAATTATTATTACTGGATGGATGAAGGTTTCACTTCGTATGGAACCAATTTAACTAAAGAACATGTTTTCAAATCCGATAATTCTGCCTTAAATCCTCATGCTAATAATTTTAAGAAATACTTAAAAATGGTCAATTCAGGGAATGAAGAACCTTTGACTACCCATGCAGATCGGCTTAAAACCACAAGTCCTTATTGGGTTTCCTCCTATTCGAAAGGAGCAATTACGCTTCGTCAACTAGAGGGTATTATGGGCAAGGAAGTATTTAAAAAAGCTTTGCTAAGGTATTGCTATGAGTGGCGTTTCAAGCACCCTGACGAAATTGATTTCATGCGCGTAATGGAAAAGCAAAGTGGTTTGGAATTAGATTGGTATTTTAACTATTGGATTAAAACAACAAAAACAATCGATTATGGTCTAAAAAATGTAAGTGCTTCAAAAAAGGGGACTAAAATACAATTAGAAAAAATTGGAGAGATGCCTATGCCATTGGAGATTAAAGTCACATTGAATAATGGAAGGGAAGAATGGTATCAAATAGCACTGAGCATGATGCTAGGTCACAAATCAGTACCAAAAGAACATATAGTATTAAGCAATTGGCCTTGGGTAAATGATTATTATTCTTTTGTTATCGACAATGATTTGGAAGATATTAAAAGCATAGAAATTGATCCAAATCAATTTATTGCAGATCTAGATAGAGACAACAATAGATTTCCTTTAAAATCTTCCTCATTGGAAATCAATGGAGTACCCATAAAACTCAACAATTTGGATTAGTTTTGAGCCTCACAATTTTAAGACATTACATTGGATTTTAAGGAAGTAGGCATACACACACCTGTATTGGACGGAGTAGAGGCAATGGGGTTTAAAAATACAACACCCATTCAAGCACAAGCTATACCCGTAATACTAAAGAATAAGGATTTAATTGGATGTGCGCAGACTGGTACAGGAAAGACAGCAGCCTTTTTGCTTCCAACACTACAGCAAATTGACGATCAAAAGACGCACGGAACAATAGATGCGCTTGTTATAGTCCCTACACGTGAATTGGCGATTCAAATTGATCAACAAATACAGGGATTGGGATATTTTGTAGAAATAAGTTCACTGGCAGTTTATGGCGGTGGAGATGGTGTTTCTTGGGACGTACAGAAGAAAGCGTTGATCAAAGGAGCCAATATAATCATAGCCACACCTGGTCGGTTGATTGCACACCTTCAACAGGAATATGTAGACCTGACAAAAGTTAGACATTTTATTCTAGACGAAGCAGATCGGATGTTAGACATGGGATTTTATGATGATATAAAAACCATTATGAAGACTTTACCTGCCAAGAGGCAAACACTGCTTTTTTCAGCAACCATGCCGCCAAAAATAAGAAAACTTGCACAAGAAGTATTAACTGATCCTGAGGAAATTAGTATTGCAATTTCTAAACCTTCAGAATCGATTGTTCAAGCTGCTTTTATGACCTATGACGGACAAAAAATTGACTTGGTCAAACACTTGCTCACAGCTAAAAAAATGGATAATGTCATCATCTTTTTATCCAAAAAAGCACAAGTAGATCAAGTGGCAAGAGAGCTTAAAAAAATCGGATTGAATGCGGCGCCTATACATTCTGGATTGGAACAAAAGCAACGTGAAATTGTCCTTCAGGAATACGTTAATAAAAACATAAATGTGTTAGTAGCGACGGATGTAATGAGTCGAGGTATAGATATCAAAGGAATTGATATGGTGATCAATTATAATGTACCACAGGATGCTGAGGATTATGTTCATCGTATTGGTAGAACTGGTAGAGCTGAAGCCAATGGAATCGCCTTCACTTTCGTCAATGAGGAGGATATGTATAAATTCAACAACATTGAAAAGCTAATAGAAAAAGAAATTAGAAAAGTAAATCTCCCAAATCATATTGGAGAGGGACCCGAATATAACCCAAATGCTACTTACAAACCTTTTCGATCAGGGAAAGGAGGAGGAAGAAAGTTCTCTAAAAAAAGGTAAATCAAAAGCAACTTCAATAATAGCATTATTGACACTAGCCTTTTTATAAGGCCAAATAAATACTAAATTTTTTAGTATTTATTTGGCCTACTCAAATAATATTACTAATTTTATTATCAATTACAATGGGTGTTCATTAGTTGAACTATTAAAGCAATAGATAATGATAAAAAAATTAGCAATGAATGAGTATAAAGTTGAAGGGGAGTATAATCTTAGAATTACATCTAAAAAATTAAAATCAGGTAAGTGTCAGGTGAAGTTTCATGCTTCGATTGAAAAAAAGAAAAAGTTATACGGCTATGTTTTGGCTGAATCTGGAGAGACACTAAAGAATGTTATAGAAAAAATTATGATTCGACTTGATAAAGTTAGAAACAGAGATAATTTCCACCATATCAATCTATACTCGATTGGAGGCCAAAGGGCTATGGATTCAAATATGATTATGTTTGATGCCTAATCTTTTTACTTATTTAAGTTTGTCTAAACATCCAAAACCATAGGATCATGGAAATCGCTCAGGTCAATGAAAATATTAAGTATTTAAGAAAGAAATTCGGATACACACAAGAAACTTTTGCAGATGCCGTAGGTATAAAAAGATCCTTGGTAGGAGCATACGAAGAAGGTAGAGCTGATCCCCGTCTCAATAACCTTCTAAGAATGTCAGATATATTTAATGTCAGCGTAGATACCATAATAAGCAAAAATGTAAGTCAACTATCCGATGATGAATTACACAAAGTTGAAAATGGAGCAGCAAAAGTTTTGTCCATAACCGTTGACAAAGAGGATAATGAAAATATTGAACTCATCCCCCAAAAAGCGTCTGCAGGTTATATGAATGGTTATGCCGATCCGACTTATATAGAGTCTATGCCTAGGTTTCAATTGCCATTTCTGCCAAAAAATGCTACCTATAGAGCTTTCGAGATATCCGGGGATTCTATGCTCCCTTTATTACCTGGAACAATCATAATAGGGGAATACCTAGAAAATGTATCATATATCAAAAATGGTCGCACCTATATTCTGTTAAGTAAAGAGGAGGGAGTAGTATATAAACGAGTATTTAATTATGTTGAAGATACCGGAAAGCTTTTTTTAGTGTCAGACAATAAAAGTTACTCACCTTACCAAATTGATGCAAAAGACGTCATAGAGGTTTGGGAGTCCAAAGCCTATATCAGCATTGATTTTCCTGATCAAGGAAGTGATCCGAAGAATGATATGTCGATAGAAGAGTTGTCAGGTATTGTCAAAAACCTTCAAAATGAAATTGTAAAATTGAAGGATTCCAATTAGAATCCTATTTCTAATTGAAGTAAGTAGATTGTCTCATCATCTTTTGTGAGTCTATCTCTATATGCCACACTTCCTTGTAGTTTTAAGTTATGACCACCAATATATTTCGACCAACCTACTTGATATCTTCTTTCAGGATCATCAACGTGAGTAATACTAGGGTCTTCAGGGTGTGCAATTGCTGAAGGTTGAATGTCTGTAAATCTTGCATCAATTGACCAATTACTTTTGAATAAATATCCTGTTTGAATATTGTGGGCCTCACCGGTATAGAAGTATCTAATATTTCCACTTGTATCCAAACCATATATATCCCCATCTGCTACTTTTTTGTTAGCATATTCATACATAGCTGTGAATCCCTTGTACTTGAACATGGCGTCAGCAAAAATGGTAGATAGATCACTTCGTTCTCCACTTCCATCTGGATTAAAAATAAATCTTCCAAGTTGACCTCTTTCTCTGTTTGTTCCAATATTATGATCATAAGTAACACCAATAGCTAATTTTGGTCTCGGCTCTCTCATTAAATCTCCTCCAAAGTAATCTCCTTTTTTTGTGAATTTGCCAAAAGGTAAAATTTCGATTCTACCAGTATAATCATAACCAGATTCATTTGAGACCGTCACATTACGTCCTTCTCCTGATGTTACGGAAACAATTTCTCTCAATACCAGTGAGCCTCCCAGATTGTGCTCATGATGCAACCAAAGTCCTTTGTCACGATCGATGGTAAACCGACTATTCAATCTACTTCGATCGACGAGTTGAAGCTGACCTGATGATATGACTCGCTCTCTGTTACCTGGAAGTTTTGTTTGTCCTACCCATAGTTGCCATCCTGGAGCGAATTTCCATTTTAGCACTGCATCTAGTACGATGCTTGCAGCACCACCATTTTCTGCATAGAAGTCACCCTGATCTCTGTTAGAAAGGGCAAGTTCAATTTTGTAGCCAATTTTAGGATCTACCAAGTATCCCTTAAACTTTAATCGAAATCGTCTTATTGTAAATTGATCTGTATATTCATGACTTTCTTGATTTCGAACCCCTGCATACTGAGTTTGAAATCGAATATTTGACTGAACAGAAAATGATGAATCTGGAGCTGTGAAACGTATACCGTTTCCAATTTTAGTACCTTCAAAGGACTGTGATTTTACAGTAGTGCATAGGCATACCACTGCAAAAATGGTTAAATATTTTCGCATGTTTTTTCTTGAATAACGGCGCAAATATACGGTCACACTTTTCAGAATTGTGGAAGTGTAAATTATCTTAATGTTAAGTTACTGTTAACAAAAGGAGGAAGCCTTTTTACCTGCTCAACAAATTATTGATAAATATAAGTGCCAATGGAAGGATGAAGAAAATAACTAAAATATAAACAAAGCCTATAACTTTGAATTGTACTGTCATTTCAGCGAATTTCTTTGCATATGTGCTGGGAAGGTCTTTAATGTAAGGGACAAGCAAGAATATAATCGTTCCGATTGCATTAAATAGGAAATGTGCTAATGCTATGCTCTGCGCTGCTTCAGATTTGTTGAATGCTGCGATCAGAGCTGTCAAAGTCGTACCGATGTTGGCGCCAACAATGTAAGGAAATATTTTCTCTACAGGAATTTTTCCAGTGGCACCAATTGGAACTATTATCGTAGTAGATATTGAGCTGGATTGTATACCAGAAGTCAGTAGCGTCCCAAAACCAAACGAGTTGATGGGACTGCGAAAGAATACATCTTGAAATCTTTCATTGTGATTGCCTATTAATCTTTTAGAAATAATTTTTGACAATACTTTGATTGAAATGAAAAGACAGATAGCTGATAGGAGTATAAGGAATATTTTGAATTCTACAATATTGATTAAATAAGTATTGATGCCGTGGAATAATTCAAATGTAACCTCAGAATTGATGCTATTTTCACCTAAAGGAGGTCCAATAATACTAGCTAGGGAAGAAGCTAATTTAGAAAGCATATTGTAGTAGTATTCCAAGGGAAAAAGAATAATGACTGTCATAATGTTGAAAAAGTCATGCATGACCCCACAGGTCAATGCATCTTTAAATTCTCTATTATTTGTGATATAACTTAAGGATATGACAGTACTTGTTAACGTCGTTCCTATATTCGCACCCATGATCATAGGAATGGCGTTTTCCAACGAGAGACTTCCAGAAGCAACGATAGCAACAATTAATGAAGTACTTGTAGAACTACTCTGTATCACGGCTGTTATAAATAGCCCAATGAATAAACTGATAAAAGGGTTCGAGGTAATTTGAAGTACCTTTAAAACCGTTTCATTTCCAATTTCTTGAAACGTTGTGGTCATTAAATCTAAAGACCATAGAAATATCAAAAGTGCAACAGTAATAGCTGCAACGAAAGAAAGTATTTGATATGGACTGTGTTTAGTCTTATTCATAATGGAACGCAAACTTAGTTTAAAGTTTAATGGCCAATATTATCCGAATGTTAAGATTCGATGATTCTTAGGGGCGATTTAGATAATGTGTCAAGTTTTATTTAAACTTGGCGAAGTAAATGAACCATTGAGAAAAGGAAAATATAAACATTTAAAGAAGTGGAATACGGATTTTTTGAATTATTGAAATTGATAGGTGCTTTAGGGTTTTTCATTTTTGGAATGAAAGTCATGAGTGAATCTATCCAAAAAGTGGCAGGTGACAAGTTGAGATCTGTGATGAGTTTGATTACCTCCAATAGGCTCAGTGGGGTTTTTACGGGGTTTTTCACTACTGCTATCATACAATCTTCATCGGCGACTACAGTAATGGTAGTAAGCTTTGTGAACGCAGGCTTACTCAAATTACGTGAAGCAATAGGTGTAATTATGGGGGCTAATATCGGAACGACAGTTACCGGTATTTTGATCATAGTATTTGGTTTTTCTAAGTTTAGCATCTCTCATTACACATTGCCAATTATTGCTTTTGGATTCCCTTTGATGTTCATGAAGAAGACATCTCTAAAATATTGGGGTGAATTCATGATAGGGTTTGCACTTTTATTTATGGGTTTGAGCGCATTGAAAGGTGCGGTGCCTGATTTGAAAAGTAACCCAGAAATTTTAGCATGGATATCAAGTATTGAAAATCTTGGCTTTTTAGCAATTATTCTTTCAGTATTGATTGGTACGTTGCTGACGGTTATCGTTCAGTCTTCAAGTGCAGCTATGGCTATTACATTAATCATGGTTGACAATGGTTGGATTCCCTATGAAATGGCATGTGCAATTGTTTTAGGAGAGAATATTGGAACTACTATTACGGCAAATTTAGCTGCGCTGGTGGGTAACGTACATGCTAAGCGGGCTGCATTAGCTCACTTTATGTTCAATGTGTTCGGAGTTGTATGGATGCTCGTTATTTTCTATTTCTACATAGGGGCGATAGATAGTTTTATGATCAGCATTGGTGAAGGCTCTCCGTTGGTTGACATACCAGCAGTTAAATGGGGGCTGACTTATTTTCACATAAGCTTTAACATTATTAATACTGCAATAATGATATGGTTTGTTCCACAGATTGAAACTTTAGTTACTAAAATGATAAAGTTCAAGGACGAAGAGGATCAGGAGTTTCATTTGGACTATATCGGTACGAACTTAATGCGTACTGCAGAGTTGTCATTGCTAGAAGTTAGAAAGGAGCTCTCTAAATATTGCAAGTTGTTAATCAAAATGAATCAGCTTGTTTTGAAAGTCGTTGAATCTGATGATAAAAAGGAACAGGAAGAGTTGGCTCAAAAAATATATGAGTATGAACAACGAACCGATGATATGGAGCTTGAAATCAACGATTATTTGGTGAAAGTGGCAGAAGGTAGATTAAGCTCTTCAACATCTAACGAAATTCACTCCATGCTCAATATGACCAAGGATTTGGAACGAATTGGTGATATCCAAGAACGAATGGCCCGAGACCTGAAAAGAAGAAGCAAGCATGACTTGAAATATAATGAGAGACAATTGGAAAATACTCGCAAAATGTTTGGTGTAGTGGACGAAGCTTTTGATATCATGAAGAGTAACTTGGCAATGGATTACAGTGATGTATCTGATAAGACAGCGAGAGAAAAAGAGGATGAAATCAATGCTTTAACTAAAGAGTTAAATAAGAAACACATTAAAAATATTGATGAGCCAAATTATGATGTAAAAACAGGTATTATCTACCGTGATGTCATTTTTGCCTGTGAGAAAATTGGTGATCATATCATCAACGTGACTGAGAGTGTTGTTGGTGAATAATATTTACTATCAAGATTAAAACGAAAATCTGAGTTGAAATTTCAACTCAGATTTTTTTTTGCCTTCGATTTCTGACAATCCAGAGCCAATGACATCACCTTCACTAAAATAGTATACGCCATACTTAGCCCAAAGTGAAAGTTTTCGAAAAGGATTGTATTGTATGAGTAAATAACTTCTGCTTCCCGTGCCAGCATAGGCTGGGATTGAAAACGCATAAAGTAAATCTTTTTCATACACATATTGTCTGTTTTCATAGTCGTCTGTGTCGAATAAAGCATACCGCAAACTGATTCTCCATTTGGAGAATGTCAAATTCAAATCTTGAACTATCGTCAATCCGGTGGTAGGCTCTTGTTCAAGTTGATAATGACTGAATTGAATTCTAGATTTTAAGCCTATTTGAGGATTCAATTTGATATCCAGATTGCCGGCACCTGAGCGTTTAATTCCTGCTACCAAATTACTGATATTTCCTGAGTCGTGTGAAAGACTGACTTCTTTGGATTGTTCCCTAAATTGAAAGTAAAATGCTAGTTTTTTGGTAGGTTTAAATTCTGTTTTTACCAAATATTCATAGCCTTCTGATGGGGCTTCTACTCGATACTTTAACCAAGGAAATTGAAATCGATCATAAAAAGCTGAAAAAGTAAATTTTCTGTTAGGCTCTATTTTTATGCCCCAATACAACCCTTTTTCATTGATATTTCTGGAACCTTCACCAAAAGAGTTCCCATAAAAGGAATGATAATCTTTATCATAACTTCTTAAAGAGAAACTCATTGAAAGAATAGGCGACAAACTAGCCAATAGCCCAGCGATGTGAGCAAGACCGCCTGATTTTGAAACGGCAGACTCACCGAAGAATAGAAAGTTTTGCCAATTATAGTTTATGAATATGCCTATATTATGGTTTTGATCTCCCCTAAATTCATATTGATTATAGTTGTTCATTGATTTTTCTAGACTCAAGGAATATTGTGTATTGATCATGGTTATTCCTGATTGAAAATTTCCTGAATTCGTATGGTTGTAGGTTAGGTTGATGCCATAAGTCTGCTCTGTTATACGGTCTTTCTTAGACAACTCGTTGTAATTGCGGTGCAAGCCAGTGTCTTGAATGCTCGAAACATATTCACTGATTTCACCTATTTCATTTCCAATTTGAACAGAACCGTCTTGTCGCAACTGAGAGTAAAAAGGACTTAATTGCCAGTCACTCCCAATGTTTAAAGTTACTGCTGCCCCACGCATGAAACCAGATTCGAGTACTGATGTATAGGGACGGATGCCAGAATTACTTCTTTTTACTGTTGTGATTGTTTCGGCACCTTTGCCTGGATTAAAACCCGAGCCTATAACTAGACCTTGTCCAAATTGCATTTGATAATCTCCAATTGCGATTCTATCAAAAAAACCTTTATCCTCCAGAAATGCATGGAATGAATAATAGTCAAATCCGTATTGATGATTTTTTGGATCCCAAGTAACTTGTTCTCCAGCGTCTTTTTCTATTGTGAATCCAATAGAAAAATCCTTGGATCTATTAGTTTGATATCGACTGTAAAATTTAAGGGCTGATCCTAAATAACGTGAAGAATCGGTTTCTAAATATCCCCTTTGCGATTGAAGTAGCGTCTCGGTTCGGAAAAGCAAAATATTGTCGCTTTCATGTGCAATTCGATGGAACAAATTGCCCTTTGAAGACGCGTCTCCAGGGGAACGAACTTCGATAAAAGGCATGATCTTTTCTATGATATCTGTATCAAAACCATCTATAACCTGAAGTTCAAAAACGGATAATAAGGGCTTATTGGTTTCAATGTAGGAGTGGAGGTTATTGATTTGCGAAATACTGAGCACGTACATTCTTGAAAGCTCAGTTTTGTTCGTATTGTTGAGATCTATTGGGTTGACGTACAGTTGGTAAAGAGACTCATATAGATCATCATAGTTTACATTTTCATCTGGCACTTGAAACATGTTTTCAATGAAGTCTTGAATATTGATTTCAGGTCTGTCTTGAGCATTTAATATAGAAGAAAACAGAATTAGAATCCATATAGCCAGCCATAGTTTCATTTTTTGGAAATACGATATGTAAATGAAAATTGATGGAAATCGCCTAAATCCTGATGCATGCCAAAGGCATAATCAACGGATATCTGCCCTGGTTCAAATCCTATACCAAAGTTGCTGTTAAAAGGAGAAGTGAGAATACCGGTTCGAGCAAAAACACTATTTATAATTTCATATTCTATGCCAATTTTTATTCTGAAATCATCGTCTATTGATTTTTCAATTTCTGAGTTGATCATTAGATGTTCATTTGGACGGTAACTCAACCCGGTTTTCATAATGGTTGATATTTTTTCTCCTGTTAAATCAGATAGCTTTGCTTGGTTCACATTAGAGATGTGGGCACCAAAATAGAATTGTTCACTCAATTTTGCGTGACCACCAAAATCGAAAAGGAAATTAGTTTGTGTACCACCCCCTTCTATATTTAATTGAAAATAGCTGAAGTTGGCACCAAGGCTTACAATTCCAAATCGATTACTGAATCCTGCATGGACTCGATGGTCGTTGAGTAGGTCTCCACCAAAACGATATGCCCCTAGCGTTGCGGTTCCTATCCACACAGGCAAAGTAACGCCAACTGCCATACTAGAGAGTTCTGGCAATCCATATAGATTTTTGTAGGTAGCAAAAATGTTAATGTCTTCTACATAAGAAAGTGCACCAATATTGTTGAAAGAAGACCATTGGTCCATTAGAGTTACTGATGAACCAGCTAGTGAAGCAGACCTAGCGCCCATAGTATAATTTCCAATTTGACCATGTGTCAAATGGACAATACATAGCATTGCGATCAGTAAATTGAAGGTGTGTTTCATTTGGCAATGAAAATTTTCATATTTTCACCTCACAAATACTGCAGGTATAAATATAATAGAAATAAATGAGCATTGCTTTCAATAATATTCGGACGCACAAAGATTATGTCCTCACTAACTATGGGGAGAAATATGAGTTTACAGTTATGGAAATTATTTCTAACTCGGAATTCCTGCTAAAAGATATTCATACTTTGGACACCTACTATATGTCCGATTTATTGGCAGCTGGAAAAGGTAAAGACTATAGTGTTTGGGAAAGGTGATTAATTCTTCTGCTGAGAAAATATCCAAGGAAGTAATTCGGGTTCTTGCCAAGCTAGATGAAATGCAGGAGTGTGTCCGACACTATCATATTCTGTGTATCTGACATCAGCTCCTGACTCATTTAACAAGTCGTACATGTTTCTCGAGCTTTGAACTGGGTTCCATTTATCAATGTTTCCATGAAAAATCCAGAAAGGAATGTGTTTTATTTTATCAATAGTATTAGGATCAGAAAACCCTGCCATGGGTACAGCCGCAGCAAATAAATCGGGTCTTCGACCTACATATTCCCAAGTACCAAATCCACCCATGGACAGGCCTGTCAAATAGACTCTGGATTCGTCAACATTGTACTTTTCAATAATATGATCAATCAATTGCAAAACCGCTGCTCCTGATTCAGAAGGGAGAGGAGACATCGTATACGATCCATCTTCACCAAGACCTTCAAAAGGAGTTTCAGGAGTATTTCCAACCCACTTTGCCCATTCTTCATTGATAGTTTTGTCAGAGCACTGCGGCACCAACACTATGGATGGGTATTTGTATTGAACATTTGGAGATACTATTGAATTTGGGCCGTTGAAAAGTGGTATGTTATTGTAAATTTTAGGTGTATTATCGGTACCTCTTTCACCTCTTCCATGTAAATGTATAAGTAAGGGTAGAGAGGTAGTATCATTGTACGATGGAGAAGTAAACAAACGATAAGGCATGGTTATGCCATTATTGGCTCTAAAATTCTTAGGCTTCATGACACGATCTAAATTTTGTTTTACCCAAGCAAGGTTCTCTGCTGGTGATAATTCTTCAAAAACGTTTTCTTGACTTGAGTTATTTTTTGAAGGGCCACATTGAGAAAAGAATACAATTGTGATCAAATAAATTGTTTTATTCATGAGGTCTATCCTTTAAATCTAGTAATGCCGTTGTTGATTTCTATCCAATAGCCATCAGGGTCTTGGATGTAAATCTGTCGAACATTATCTGGTCGTGTAGAAACTCTCATTCGATCTCCCGGCCAATTGAAGTATTCGGTCTTATGCATTTCTAGAAAGGTGATGTACTTATCTAAGTCACCAATAGTCAGGGCCATATGTACTCCTTTTGGTATTTTTATATCTAGATTACTAACCATAATAATGTGTAGTTCTTGATTGTTCCCTAATGAAAACCATCGGATGTTTTCCTTTTTAGTACCGTCTTCAATTTCCTCAACGAAAAAATATTTTTGATAAAAAGCAACACTTCTATTCAAATCAGCAACATTGATCGCATAATGGTCAAAGGTGAAATTGTAAGGTTTATTTTGCGCCGGGCAAATAGTACTCGAAATAAGTAACAGTATGAAAATTGAAAATTTAGTCAAGGTTGATAAGTTTTGGTGGTTTACGAATATATGCTTTTCTCCATTCAGTCTCTATTGCTTTAGCAAAGAATGGTGATTTTCTATTCAATCAATAGACCTACTATTCAGTAATATTGCATCTAAGGAAATGTATATGAAGGAATCGTTTTATTTATTAGAGATACAGTATTTGGGTTTTCGATACCATGGATGGCAAAAACAACCAGAAGTGAATACGGTCCAACGTATGGTGGAGCGAACACTGAAATTTGTCCTAAAGCATGAACATTTTAAAACCTTAGTTACCGGTAGGACAGATGCCATGGTGTCTGCTTCTCAAACCTATTTTGAGTTGTTTCTCAAAGAACCGATTGATGCCAATAATCTTCTACATGAATTAAACTATAATCTACCCGCTGATATCAGGGTATTAAGCATTGAAGAAGTGAACTCGAAATTCAATGTCATAAAAAGTGCCAAAATGAAGGAATATCATTATTTATTCTCTTTTGGAGGAAAAAATCACCCTTTTGCTGCACCCTTTATGTGTTACCTTCAGGAAGATTTGGATATCAATGCAATGATTGAAGCGGCAACGCTTTTTCAAGGAATTCATAATTTTGAAAATTATTGCTATAAGCCTTCTGATAAGACTGTTTTTGAAAGAGAAATTGTACTAAGTGAAATTGCAGAAAACGATGTATTAACAGCGAATTTTTTTCCGAAAAAAAGTTATCTATTTCGTGTACGTGGAGCTGGTTTTATGAGGCACCAAGTACGTATGATGATGGGGTCCTTAATCTCAGTGGGTAAAGGTGAAATAGATGTGATCGATATAGAAAAATCATTATCATCTGAAAGAGAGGCTCCTCTGAATTACATTGCACCTGCCTCAGGGTTAATGCTGCATGAAGTGAATTTTGAATAACTTAATTTCTCAACCAGGTAAAGTTCATATTAACTATCGAAACTCAGAAAATTTTGAAAGTATCTGTCTCGAATATTGTAGACTTCTCCAAATATTAATAGGCTTTTCCATATCACAAATGAGCTGCGAACGACTGAATTTGTTGAGTTCAAAATTTCCTTTACTTTCTTCTTGAAGTTTAATTAACTGATTGAAACATACATGTCCACGACTTAAGATTGTAGAGATTTCGATGAGAGACTTTAGAATGTTACTTTTTTTATATGGTAGTCCACTCCAATGTAAAAGGAAGTCATGTTCATTTTTCAAAAACAATTGATAGATAGATGAAATGTCATTGGTTTTTGTAAGCAATGTTTGTTGTCGATCTTGGTGATCTTTGAAAATGTCAAAGGCATCATTGATTATTTGCAATAGGAAACCAAGTATTAAACAAGCAATTTCTTCTCCCTTGACCAAATGGTTATCTAATATTAATCGATAAAGCAAAGTGGCTTTTCCTCCTTTGTGTTTCGTTATTTGAATTAATTCATCTGTTGTTAAAGGGTCATTTTTGATTTGTTTAATACTGGTATCTTGAGCTATTAAAACTTCTCTGAAAACACCATGAAAATGATCGTTGCACAACGTATGAAGTTTTTTATTTAAATAAACTATTGTTGGAAATTCATGAATTGAATGTTGGACGTCTTTGTTCGAAATATTCTTCCAAATTTCAGCGCTTGGCTCTTTGGATACGTCTGTTAAGTCATCGAGCAAAGGGGTGATGGCACCTGTGTAAAGTGCCGCTTTTTGTTCCAGCGAAGATGTTGGGGTGCCTCTTAGAGTTGAAAACCAGCTATTCGTTAAAGCACTTTGTGTCGTGTAAGCTTTAATTCGTGTAGCAGTTTCTTTATCGAAAGTGATAGTCTCTAGATTCCCATTTAATTCAGCGATTAGTTTATTGCTTTCAGACTTATTCCAAATATAGATTTTAACAAAAAGTTTGAAATAAGTGGTAACTATGCGAACAAGTAAATTCGGGCTCAATTATTTTTTAATTTGAATTATTCCTTCAACACGGATAAATATTCTACTAAATCTCTAAGTTCCCTACGTGAAAGAATTGAACCCATTGGAGGCATGCTTGAAGGAATGTTTACTCGTTTAGCTATCCTGCCAATAGGTATCTCAAGAGGCTCTGGATTTGAAGTGGTAAGTGTGAGGTGCTCATCATTTTCAGCCATCAAAATACCTGAAATAGTCGAATCATCGGTTAAGGTCAAGACCACAGAGCCATATCCTGGAGCAAGCCTTTTACTAGGTTCGATTAGTGCTTCCAGTAATTGCTCTCTGCTAAGTTTGTCAGCGATGCCTTTTAGAGATGGACCTACCGTTCCATCTTTTTCTTCAACCGTATGACATCTTAAACATTGCGCTGTAGCATTTCCCCATAAAATATCAGCACCTCTTTGAATATCACCACCATAAAGCACTTCCTTAAAATCTTCAACCGTCTGCCCTTTAGGTTTATGAGGCGCTATTTTTTTCACTAATTTTTCTGAATTAGTCTGATCAATAGCATCAAGTAGATCAAGAGAAATGCTTTCGTTGATTTGGCCATTGATCCATTGATCAGCTAGATTGCCAAAAGCATTTTCAGTAACATCAATCGGCATAGAACCCATAACTCTCAATAACTCTTGTTGTTCTTTGATCGTTCCTTTGTTGAAAATGGGAGCTATTATCTCTCCCAAACTTTCCTTACTTATGCTTAATTCATTTATATGGCTTATAGCTGTTGCTCGCACGAGTTCATCATTGTCATTCATACTGGTTTCAATCATTGCATCTAAATCTTTATGTCCTAATTCAATGAGTGATGAAATATTAGCAGCTCTGACTGATGGTGAAGGATGATTTTTGGTCATAAGGAATTGAACATCCATAAAATCTGAAATTCCTAAAGTTGTCATAGCATTGATAGTAGCTACGACAATTTCACTGTTATTTGAATTGAGATTTTCATCAATAGAAGGTTTCCATCGGGAAATGACATATTGGTTTTCTCTATTTATGGAACCTCTATATCTACCATCTACCCTGTCTAATTTTGAAGGTTCAGCCCAATTGCCTATGACGGATATTGCTTCTGCTCGCAACAACGGATCCGTACTTTCACGTAGAGAGAATTGGACTAATAGGTCAATTTCTTTTTCACTTCCAACCCTTGATGCAGCGTTTATACTTCTTCGAAGGACTGCTTCAGATGATATTTTTGGTTCCTGAAGTAATGAAGCAAGTTTTGGTAATGCGCTTTCAATAGAACGATCATCATTTATTCCTCTAGCTGCTTCAGCTATTATGTATTCGTCATCATCATTCAAAAACAAGGATATATTTTCATGTCTAAGTCTGCGTAATACAAGAACTGCTGCAATTCGCAGTGAACGGTTTGAATCATTTTTCAAACGAGATATAGCGTCCACATCGCCAATTCTGGAGAGCGCCAATACACCTGCATGTCGAATATATACATCTTTGTCATGGTTAGTTTCTAACATTTTTAGCAAAGGTTGAGTGGCAGGTTGATAGGCCATTCTTCCTATTGCTTGTGCAGCGTAAAACTGTACTCGGAAATCTTCATGTTCCAGAAGTGGAATTAATTGTTGGCCGGCATTTTGGTATCGTACCTCGCCTAATACTTTTGCGACTTGAGCTAGTATTTCCACATCTTTCTCTTGAATGAAGTCAAGTAATATTTCAGGTTCAGCTTTTTGTTGACGTATCAGTTGTCCAATACCCCAGATACCATGAATTCTTGCTAATTGATGATCATTTTGCCTTATCGCATTGACTAATAATTGTACACATTCCTCACCCCTCCTTACCAGTTCAAATTGGGATTTTTGACGGATTCTCATGTCTTCATAGAAGAGTAGGTGGTATAGTTTTTCATTGTCAATTTCTTCATAATCTAATTGCATTAGCTCCTTGGTTTTCGCACGAGCTAATGCCAAATCATTTTTTTCATCCGTCACATCCAGTTTCCATACTCTACCATAGTTTTTAGTACCCCAGCCGTTGATCCAATCTGCAGCATATAAAGCACCATCAGGGCCAAATTGAATTCCTGTAGGCAATATTCCGTGCATTGCTATTTCTTCTTGGTCGAGTCTAAATGAAGCTCCAGAAGGCTTTAAGGTAAACGCCCAAATCGGAGAACGTGAAGGTGTACCTGTGAATTCTACTAAAAAGAATCTGTTTTTCCATTTTTCTCCTAATGCGGTTCCTGGATTGTATGCCATTCCTGTTGGCCCATTGTGAAAGTTAGTGATAGGCGGGATAATGTAAGCAGCTTGCCCTTCCCAACGAGGTAGATGTAATTTCTCATCCATCCAAACCTTATATGAATTGTTTTTAGGATCTGTGTATTTCCCATATTGCCAACTCGACCTCCAGCCCGCGTCTGATCCCTCAACTATATAAATCAAACGTTCTTTTTCACCATCATGATCACCATCATTATCTGCACCTATGATATTTCCATACTCATCAAAAACGAATTCATGCACATTTCTCAACCCTGATGCAAATACTTCAAAGTCGCTACCATCAGGATTTGCTCTAACCAAAATACCCTGATTAGGATATTCATATTTTTTCCCATCTTTAGTTTTAATATTTGCTCCTATATCGCCGATTCCCCAATAGATTTTACCATCTGGACCTTCAACCACTCCTGACATACCATGCCCACTAAAGCCGATATGTATAGCATATCCATGGCTGATTGATACTTTCGTATCCAATTTCCCATCTTTATTGCTATCTGTAATTCGCCACATATCTGGGCCAACTCCAACAAACACATCATTTTTTCGCACAAGCAATGCACCCGCGACATCCGTAATTTCTTCATTGAAATCATCAACAATTCTTGTGGAAATATCGGCAATTCCATCCTTGTTGCGATCTTCAAGTTTCCAAACTTCATCTTTTTCTACAGCCAAGTCTTTCCAGTCATGAAGGCCATCTTTGTTGAGATCTTTCAACCATGAGTTTTCATTGCTTTTGTCAAGCGAAAAAGTTTCTTTCAAAAATGCACGTCGATCTTCTACAGTTTGTAAGGCAATCGAGGAGGGAATCCAATCTCTATGACCCCTGATGTCGAATTCGCTATTTTTTTGACGATTGGTTCGAGTCAAATAGACACTTCCATAGGCATCAATAGACATTGCGATAGGGTCCGGCGCCAAAGAATCAGATGCCCACAATGTAGCCTTTAAGCCTTCAGCAACTTCAATTGGTGTTTTTTTTTCTATTTCAATCGCATGATTGACTCCTTCAGTTGGACTCTCTTGAATGATTTTGTGTTGGTAATTCTCAATTGAAGATTTGCATCTTTGAAACAAAATCGAATTGATAATTATCAAAGCAAAAAAGGCAGGAATTTTTAGTCTCATAAACTTTTCTCTTATTAAGAGGGGTTACATTTCAGGCTCTTATTTCCAAATATATCTATAAGTTAGGAAAGCATTCGAATCGGCCGTTCAAATGCAAGTTGTATGTGAAATTATAAATCAGTTTTTCCTTTTATATAAAAAGAAATGAGGATGTTTCTTGTTGAAAAATGCTCATTTCTTTATTGAGAACTGAATTTATTCAGGTCTATCTAATATTATCTTTCTAAGAATCAACGACCCTTGTGAGACGAAAACATGTTTCCCATCTGGGGTGACATCTATTCCATTTGGCTGATTAAATGTTGCTTGATCAATAGTGCCATCCAAATCGCCGGCGGTACCAGTGCCGTAAGTAGCTATAATTGTCCCATCCAACGACACCTTAAGGACTTGATGTTCATTCCAGCCCGTAACAAATAGATGATCATTTGAATATGCCATGTGCCCTATGGATACAGGTGTATCTGTAATAAGTGTTGGTTCACCCTGCTCATTAATATGAAATATTTGCCCAGTAGTAAAACTAGATACATACAAATCACTGTCACTTGAACCAAATGTTAACCCAATAGGACTATGGATAAGCGTACTACTGCTAAATTCTTCGACATTTCCATTTGATATGCGAAAGACTTTTTGAACAGCCGCAAAGGCATTAAATAGATTCCCTGATTGATCAAAAGCCAGACCTCCTCCTCCAACTAAAAGATTATCTGTAATGAATGCAGATGTTTGACCATCTGGTGTGATTTTGTTAATCGTTGTGTTGTTAAAGTTAGAAGAGTAGACGTTCCCTTCAGCGTCGAGTGCTATTCCCACAGCACCATTTAAACCGTTCGATATAACCGTACTTCTTCCTTCAGTTGTGATTTTGAATAGTTGAGTTGTGGCACCAAAACCACCACCATTGATGTATAAAGTCCCATCATTGGCGATAACAAGATCTTCCATTGCATTGTATTCGCCAGTGATGGTTGGTGTAACTACCACGACCTCATTTTTAAGAGTGATGGTTTGAGCGGGTGTCAATACTGGGGAGAATTCTGAGTTTTGAAATATACCTAGAATATAGACTTGATAGTCTACTTCTTCAATTATTGGATTACCATCCAAATCTTCCAAGTCAGAACTTAAATGAGAGTCACGACTATCTAGTTTTTCTATTACAGAATAACTTTCAGAGGAAAGGTTCAATGCATCTTCTAGGGTTAATTGAGATGTGCTCACAATTAATCTCATTTCATCTATCGGAGCAATATCACTTGTCAAGACATATTTTAGAAGTATATCTCCACTGTTGTTTTGATTTTCTCGATCATAGAAAGCAAGTGTGCTAAAGGTGAAACTTGGTGTTGTTTCAGGTATTTCATTATCACTTTGGGAACATGAATTAAGCAGTGATATTAGAATTATTGATGCGGTTGAGAGAAATAAGAATGTGGATTTCATAATACAGAATACTATTTTGATAAATAAAAATTGTTTAGGTTGTCTCGCCATTACTCAGAAACTGAATGTTTGATTTGTAAAAACCTAGCATCTCTAGTGTTCAATGACGAATGGTTGTAGGTCATCATAAAGTCTCATCATAACAGTAAACTAATTCATGAATTTAGAGGCATTTTATACATTGAAACAACTGTATTTGAACCAGTATTGGTGGGGAAATCTTCTTACGACATTAGAAGGACTAATTTGCAAGTAGCATGTTCTAAGAAATGGAGAGATATCAGTTTAAAGAATGATTCAATCTTTTATAAGTCTCTGTCAGAGGAGTAGAAATTGCTCGTTTTAGGTTGAGAAAAAGGCTTGAACTGGACAATGCATCAATAGAATCAATCAAAATCCCTTCCTATAATTAATTTATCATAGGAAGGGATCCAATAGTCTAATTCTTATCTGTTAAATTCAAAGAGCCACTTACATTCTGTGTGATTTGAGGTGAGCCTTTGTAGTCAATATTGGCAGAACCAGAAACTTCAATATCTAAAGTGTTGATACATGAGACTTCCATATTGGCCAGCCCAGAAATATCAAGGGAAAGGCCCTTTACTTCAAGCTCGAAATTATGAGCAATTAATTCACCGGATAAATCAATATTTTGTGCATTCGTGCTGCCTGTTAGGGTTACATCAGCTTTCCCGGAAATTGCAAGGTTAAGCGTTTCCACATTCAAGTCACCTACAGATTCAATTTCACTTATTCCATTAACGGAAATATATGATATATCTGGAACCGTAACATTTACTGTGACACCAAAATCTGTATCAAAACATTCCACGTTTCCTTCATATCCTATTTCCAATATTTCGTTGTTCACTCTATAGGTCAATTCACTATACATTTCAGGTTCTGCCTCTACAGTAACGACCTGTGCATTCCCTTGTTGAACTTTTAAGTTGATGGGACCTAAAAGTGATATACCGGAGAAAATATTGACATTTAAGGGGTATTCATTGATTGTGCCAGAGCCTTGTAAACATAGATCCTCTTCACATGCAGTAAAAAAAGTTATTGCAAATAAAGTGATAATTAATAGTGCGTTTTTCATGATATTAAGTTTGTTTTTTTGTTAGTTGAATAACAACCTCAATGCCAATCCTTAATCATGTCCAACAAATAGGTGAAATACCGATTCTTATATTCTTGCTTGATAAGTATAAAGATCGTGATATCTACCTTCTTTTTTAATCAACTCATCGTGTGTTCCTGATTCTGCAATCTGACCGTCTTCAATCACTAATATTTGATCTGCTTGTCTGATCGTACTTAATCTATGTGCAATGACAAAGGTTGTTCGACCTGCAAACAAAGCTTTTAGGCTTTCTTGAATAAGGGCTTCACTTTCAGTGTCAAGATTGGAAGTCGCTTCATCTAGAATCAATATTTTTGGGTCTGCTAGGACTGCTCTGGCAATGGCAATTCTTTGTCGTTGTCCTCCGGAAAGTTTTACTCCACGTTCACCAATCAAAGTGTCTAATCCATCTTCAAATCGATCCGAAAATTCATTGACATGCGCAGCTTTCACAGCAGCTTGAAGTTGTTCATCACTTGCATCAGGTCTGGGGAACAATACATTTTCTCTAATGGTACCTTCAAATAAGAAATCATCTTGTAATACCACGCCTAAGTGTTTCCGGTAACTATCCAAAGTCACTTTGGATAAATCTTGTCCGTCTAATAAAATCTTTCCTTCATCAGGAGAAGTAAATGATGCGACCAATCCTGCTATGGTAGATTTTCCCGAGCCGGATGTACCTACAAGTGCTGTAACGCTTCCTTGGGAGGATCGAAAGGAAACGTCCTTAATTACTTTTTTTCCTTCCTCGTAGGCAAAAGAGACATGATCAAAATGGATATTTCCTTCGATACTATTTACATCGATGCTTCTATTGGAATCATCATTCTCTGTTTCCAAAGACATAATTTCTTCGGTTCTGTCTAAACCAGCGAATGCTTCAGTTAATTGGCTTCCGATGTTGCTCATTTGTACAATAGGAGCAATCATAAATCCTAAATACAAAGTGAAGGATAGAAACTCACCGAAAGTGAGCTCATTATTAATAATCATGTAGCCTCCAATGCCCATTATTCCTGTAGTAGCTAATCCGAGTAGTAGTGTTGCTGAACTGGTAACTATTGCGGTAGAGGTCAAACTTTTCTTTACATTATCGAAAAGCCTTAAAGCTCCAGATTCAAAAGTGGCTATTTCTTGCTCCTCAGCACCAAAACCTTTGATGACTCTAATACCTCCTAAAGTTTCTGTCAATCGTCCAGTAACTTCGGCATTGATTTTTCCTCTTTTTCTGAAAATGGGTCGAATGTAACCGAATGCTTTTAATGATATTATCCCAAAAATTCCAACAGGAAGTAAGACATATAAAGTCATCATTGGACTGATTTGAATCAAAAGCACCAAAGAGATGATGGCAGTCAATACACCACCGAAAAGTTGTACCAGTCCAGTGCCGACCAAATTTCTTACGCCTTCAACATCACTCATTATTCTAGAGACCAGAGCACCACTTTTCTGGCTATCAAAAAAGTTGATGGGTAATTGAATAATGTGTTTTTGAACTTTAACCCGAAGTTGGGCGATTAAATGTTGAGCTTCCACACTCAATAGTCTCGTCAAGGCAAAACTAGTTACAGCCTGGACAGCTATCGCACCAGCTACAACATAAAGTAGTTGCCAAAGCATTTCTAAATCACCTTTTACTATCACATCATCCATGAGGTACTTACTTGCACCAGGCAAAACCAGACTTGCTAGTCTGCTTATGATTATTAGAAGTAGTCCAATTAATAATAAATTTTTTCGTGGCAGCACGATGGTTTTGAACACCTGACCTAGGCTTGCTTTCTTTTCACTCATAATAATAAAACGGGGTGTAAGACTTAAATTGTGAAGTTACCTTGACACATACGATAAAACGATGCATTGATGTTGCAATATCATATGAGTTTATTTTTTCTACGGATAATTTATGGTTCTATTTGATTATATGATATAAAATATTTGCTGCCAGTCTGGTAGTCCTTCCATCAATATCATATTCTGGATTGGTTTCTGCAATATCAACATAAACTACTTTCCCAGAGCCCATCACATGCTGAATAGCACTTAGAACAGTGCCTGGTTCAAGTCCCATGGTATTGGGTGCACTTACTCCTGGTGCATAGATTTCATTGAATACGTCCATGCAAATGGATAGATAAACAATATCCATTTCATCAATGAATGCATCAATTTCATTATTTAGATCTTGAATAGGGTTGGCTTTAATGTTTTCCGCAGTTTGCCAGATAATGCCAAGCTCTTTAGCTCTTTTGAAAAGCACATTAGAATTTGAAAAATCCTGGACACCTAGGCATAAATAATGAAATGGATTTCCGGCCTTAAAGCTTGCATCATTCATTTGAAAAAAAGAGGTTCCTGAATTTGGACCCTTGTCTTCTATCGATCGGATATCAAAATGTGCATCGAAATTGATAATACCAAGTTTTTGTTTTTTGAATGCCAATCGAATGCCGTTATATCCAGCAATGGCAATTTCATGTCCACCTCCTATTCCAATGGGAAAATGTTGTTTTAATAATAATCTCCCAATGATTTGACTGTATTCGGCTTGCGCTTTTTCAAGTTGCTTGTCCGGACAGATTTCATTTCCTACATCTATAAGAAAATCAGGCTTCCCATGCCACGCCATTTTTCCAAGTGCATTTCTGATTTCATCAGGCGCTTTTTTTGCACCGGACCTTCCATTGTTTCTGGTTACTCCTTCATCAGAACAGAAACCTACTAGCGCTGGCTTACCCTTATCTAATTTTATAGGTTCAGTTTTAAGGTCTTGAGTTTGGACATTATAACAAACTCTGCTTTTCTCTACCCTTTCTATTGGGTCATTAATATTGTCCCAATCAGTAGATTTTTTTGCTTGATACATTTATTTAATATTTCGTCCTTTTTTCCAAATTTTTGATGGTTTCATTGCTCCTTGATGGTAAAGGATTTCATAGGAATTAGCACATGAAAAACCTATCATATCTGCTTGATTTCCTTTTTTCAAGATACCAATATTTTGGATGGATAAAGCATTTGCCGCATGCTTTGTAATGCCCGACAAAATTTCATCATGATTCAATTTTTCAAAGATACCGATCAAGGATGCTTGAGCTAAAAGATCACCCATAGGGGCACTGCCTGGGTTCCAGTCGCTGGCAATGCATACTGTCACACCGTTATCAATTAATTTTCTGGCAGGAGCAAATTGCATTCCCAGCCCTAATGAAGCTCCTGGAAGAGCAGTAGCAATTGTTTGGCTAGCAGCCAGAGCCTTAATTTCTTTTGTACCAGATGCTTCAAGGTGATCAGCACTCACTGCATTATAGTCTATTGCCACCTGGCTACCACCTACGTTAAATTGATCTGCATGAATTGTTAAATCAAAACCTAACTCTTGACATTTGGTTAAATACGGGATCGATTGTTTAATGCTAAATGCACCTTCTTCGATGAAGATATCTGCTCTTTTGGCTAATTTTTGTACTACAATTTCAGGGAGTAATTCATTTGATATGTGCATCAAGTACTTCTCTGGATCATCAAATTCTGGAGGACAGACATGAGCTGGTAGTGCTGTTGGAACTAGATCTATTTCTAATTGTTCATTCGCTTGGTGAATAGCGTGCAACATTTTCAGTTCTTCTTTGACGGTAAGACCATAGCCACTTTTTACCTCGCAAGTAGTGACACCATTCAAGGATAATATTGTTCCTCTTTCTAGAATACCATCTATCAATTCATCCCGTGTTGCTTTCCGGGTTTTTTGAACCGTATTCATGATACCTCCACCAGATTTTGCAATTTCCTGATACGATTTTCCTTCGCTACGCATGGCATAGTCCTTAGCACGAGATCCAGCAAAACATATGTGAGTATGTGCATCAATCAGACCTGGTAAAAGTACCATTGATTCTTTGAGTTCATCTATGAATATGTGCTCTTCTAAAGCTAAGTCTCGTAGTTCTTTAAAGTTGCTGATGACTTCAATTTCAGACCCATTAATTATAATCCCACCATTTTCAATGATTCCAATAGAATCATCCATGGTTAATATTTGCGTAAAAGGCCCGACTAGTTTTCTGGAGGGTACACTCATACTTTTAAATTAAATTGATCTGCAAAATCTGAAGCACTTTCATATCCTGCGTCGTTATGTCGAATGACACCCATAGCCGGGTCGTTGTTTAATACACGTTTTAGGCATCTTTCCGCTCTGTCCGTTCCATCCGCTAGCACAACCATTCCAGCATGTTGTGAATAACCCATTCCAACGCCACCGCCATGATGGAACGACACCCATGTTGCGCCCCCTGAGACATTGATCATCAAATTGAGTAAAGGCCAATCCGAGACTGCGTCTGATCCATCTAACATCCCTTCCGTTTCACGGTTAGGAGAAGCTACGGAACCGCAATCCAAATGATCACGGCCAATCACTATAGGTGCTTTAATTTTTCCTGATTTGACGAGATCATTGAATAACAATCCTGCTTGTTCTCTTTCTCCCATTCCTAACCAGCATATTCTAGAAGGTAATCCTTGGAATTGAATTTTTTCTTTTGCACCTAACAGCCATTTCTTAAGTCTTATATTCTCAGGAAACAATTCCATCAATGCAATATCTGTAGTGTAGATATCTTCTGGATCACCGGACAACGCTGCCCATCTAAATGGACCTTTTCCTTCACAGAACAAAGGTCTAATATAAGCCGGAACAAATCCTGGAAAATCATAGGCATGTGATTCGCCACCTTGCTTGGCAAATTCTCTTAAGTTATTTCCATAGTCAAAAACGATGCTTCCTTTTTTCTTCATTTCTAACATCAAGCCAACATGCCGGGCCATCGATTTTAATGATCTTTTTTCATATTCTTTTGGATCTGTCACTCTTAAAATAGATGCTTTTTCTAAACCAAGACCATTGGGAATATAACCATTGAGTGGATCATGTGCTGATGTTTGATCTGTTAGAACATCTGGTATGATGTTATCATTTATCAGTCTTTCTAACATGTCACCAATGTCACTGACTAAACCAATTGAAATAGCTTCGCCTTTTTCTTTGGCTTCCAAAGCCCATTTTTTTGCTTCATCATAATCATGAGTCATTCGGTCGATGTACTTATCATCTAATCTTTTTTTGATTCGACTGGCATCAACATCGGCACCCAAAAATGTAGCATCCGCTAAAGTTGCTGCCAATGGTTGAGCTCCACCCATACCTCCAAGCCCTCCACTAACGATAAGTTTATGTTTTAGATTTCCTGCAAAATGTACATTTCCACAATTCACAAAGGTCTCATGAGTTCCTTGCAAGATTCCTTGAGCACCAATGTAGATCCAACTTCCAGCGGTCATTTGGCCATACATCATTAAACCTTCCTCTTTCAGTTCATTGAAATGATCCCAATTAGCCCAAGCAGGTACCAAATTACTATTTGCGATCAAAACCCTTGGAGCTTCTGGATGCGACGGTAATACACCTACAGGTTTTCCTGATTGAACTAACAAACTGTGATTATCATCAATTTCCAACAGTAGCTTAATGATCTTTTCCAAAGATGCCCTGTTACGTACCGCTTGTCCAATGCCTCCATAGACCACAAAATCATCAGGGTTTTCAGCCACCTCTTGACTCAAATTGTTGAGCAACATCCGTAGAGGAGCCTCTGATTGCCACGATTTGCAATTCAAAGCTGTACCCGTTGGTGGAATATAGGTGGGGTGTTCAGCGTATTTGTCAATAAAGTCTGAATAATTCATCGTACTCGCCGTTTAATGGGATATTTTCTTTTTTTGATTTTTTGTATGAAACTTTAGTTAAAGATTGGCTTTCAATAATTTCCAAAGCGCTTTGAAGATCTTTAGAAAAAACACGATCTTCTTCGGCATGATTAATTTTCTTTCTGATTATTTCATGGCATTTTTCCAGAAAGGGTGACGATTTTAAAGGCCTTCTGTAGTCGAAAGCCTGAGCAGCGCAAGTCAATTCTATGGCCAGTATTTTTTCCAAATTATTAATAATAGAAATCAATTTTCTTCCACTAATAGATCCCATGCTTACATGGTCTTCTTGGCCTAATGAGGTGGGAATACTGTCCGCACTTGCGGGAAAGCAAAGTGTTTTATTCTCTGTGACCAGAGCAGCTGTTGTGTACTGTGCCAGCATAAAGCCAGAATTCACTCCAGTGTTTTTCATAAGCAATTCTGGTAGTCCATTTTTTCCTTCTAAAAGAAGATAGGTTCTCCTGTCAGAAATATTTCCTATTTCTGAGGCTGCAAAACAGGCGTAATCAAGTGGGAGGGCTAGAGGTTGCCCATGAAAGTTTCCACCACTGACGGTATTATCAGCATCTAGCACAATCGGATTATCTGTAACTGAATTAATTTCTATTTCTGTTGCTTCTTTTAAATGCAACCAAGCATTTCGACTACTACCATGCACTTGAGGTATACACCGTAAAGAATATGGGTCTTGTACTCTATCACAATTCATATGAGATTCTACCATCTCAGAACCTTTCAAAAGATGTCTCATTCTATTTGCAACATATTGAGCTCCTTTATGAGGTCTGATTTTGTGAAGTGCTTCCTGAAAAGGTTTAACCGAACCTAGTTGGGACTCAAGACTCATAGCACCAATGATGTCAGCGTTTTCTAAGCAATTATGCAATTTATCAACCGCTATGATCGCATGCGCGCATATGAATTGCGTGCCATTGATCAAGGCTAATCCTTCTTTTGGCCCAAGTTCTATAGGAGATAATTTTTCTTTAACAAAGACCTCTTCCGTAGGAACTACTTTGTTTTTATAACTTACTTCTCCTAATCCAATGAGTGGGAGGAATAAATGAGCCAAGGGTGCCAAATCTCCGGAGGCACCTACTGATCCTAATTCTGGTACAACAGGAATGATATTATGATCCAACATCCATTTAATTCGCTCTAATGTTTCTAGTCTAATGCCAGAGTACCCAAAACTTAAAGCATGAAGTTTAAGGATCATCATCAGCTTGGCAACATCTATCGAAACAGGGTTGCCCATGCCTGCACTATGGCTTTTCAATATGTTGACTTGTAATATTTGAGTTTCTTCTTTGGAAATTTTAGTTGTGCAAAGCGGACCAAAACCTGTATTAACCCCATAGAGTGTTTCTCCACGCGCTACAATACTGTCTATAGATTGACTACTTTTATTGATTTGCTGAATTGACTTTTTGGAGAAAATTCCAATCGTTTTTCCTTGAGCAATACTTAAAGCAATGCTCACAGTCATATGATCCACTCCGAAGGCGAAATCTCTCATTTTTAGTATGTATTACTCAATGGACTATGAAGTCCATTGAGCCGTTAATGTTGTGTTTTTGGGAGGATTAAGATAGGATAAATATAGATAGGAACAAACAGGTGAAAGGTAAGAATCTATCATTAACAGTGTTAGTATCTGATAGAAGAGAAAAGAGAAGAAAATTTGCTTAAGGAGCTATTTCATTTTATGCTATAATCGTTATCCCATTAAATTATTTTGCATAACTAATCGACCTCATCTCCCTGATTACCGTGACTTTAATTTGACCTGGGTACTGCATGTCACTTTCTATCTTGGATGAGATTTCAAATGCTAAATTTGAAGCATCCTTATCTCCAACATTTTCTGCGTCTACCAATACTCGAAGTTCACGACCCGCTTGAATCGCATAGCACTTATGCACGCCATCAAATCCTAATGCCAATGCTTCAAGATCTTTGAGTCGCTTGATGTAAGATTCCATAATTTCCCGTCGAGCACCAGGTCGGGATCCTGAAATGGCATCACAAGTTTGAATTAAAGGAGAGATCATAGAAGTCATTTCTATTTCATCATGGTGAGCACCGATGGCATTGCAGACTTCTGCGTTCTCCTTGTATTTTTTTGCAAGTTCCATTCCAGCAATGGCATGAGGTTGTTCAGATTCTTCATAGGTTACTTTTCCTATGTCATGAAGAAGGCCTGCACGCTTGGCTAGTTTAGCATTCAAACCCAATTCCGCTGCTAAATTGGCGCAAAGTTTAGCTACTTCTCTAGAATGCTGTAAAAGGTTCTGGCCATAGGAGGAACGGAATCTCATTCGTCCCACCATCTTGATCAATTCTGGGTGTAGACCATGAATACCTAAGTCGATTACTGTTCTTTCTCCTATTTCTACGATTTCCTCTTCAATGTTTTTAGTCGTCTTGGCAACCACTTCTTCAATTCGCGCTGGGTGAATTCGGCCATCAGTTACCAAACGGTGAAGAGATAGTCTGGCAATTTCTCTTCGGACAGGGTCGAATCCTGAAATAATAATGGCTTCAGGCGTATCATCTACAATAATCTCAACACCAGTAGCAGCTTCAATTGCTCTTATATTTCTACCTTCTCGACCTATGATTTTTCCTTTGACATCATCACTTTCTATATTGAAAATTGAAACACAGTTTTCAATAGCATGCTCGGTGGCAGTCCTTTGAATGGTTTGAATGACAATCTTTTTTGCTTCCTTATTGGCAGTAAGTTTTGCCTCGTCAATGATGTCTTTGATATGGGATGATGCTTTACTTCTAGCTTCATCTTTGAGATTTTCTTTGAGTTGCTCAATGGCTTCTGTTGCAGATAAACCAGATATTTTTTCAAGCGCAGAAGACTGCTCTTGGCGTGCTTTATCTAGGTCTTCTTTACGCCGCTTGACAATTTCCATTTGAGCTTCAAGGTTCTCTTTTTGACTTTCCAGCTCTGCTTCTGTTCGTTTATTTCTTTCAATCTGTTTAGAAACTTCCGCATCACGCTGCTTAACTTTGTTTTCGTTAGTAATGATTTGATTTTTCTTGCGATTGGTTTCTTCCTCGAATTCTGTTCTCAGACGTAGATACTTGTCTTTAGCTTCATGAATTCTATCATTCTTGATTCTTTCCGCTTTTAATTCAGCTTCTTTAAGAACGATATCAGCTTGGCTTTTAGCTTCTGCTACTTTTTTCTTTTGACTTCTTTTTGCTAGCAACTTGCTGAATCCGAAACCTACGATAGTTCCTCCCAGCGTATATATGAGTATTAATAGGGTACTGTCCATGATATATAATTTAGTCATGGCAGAAGGCTCGCGAAATTACGGCTGTTAAAAATGAATACTATCTATAGTTCTGCAGAGATTAACCGGTTGAGTTTTTCTATTTGATCCATGGCTGCATCATCAGTCGTCTGTTGATGCTGGGGAGCATGTGTCTTTTGTACATAACTATCTATTGCCACCATGGCAAGAAGGTCCTGTTTATCATCAATCCCAAATTGTTCTTGATAGGACCTCAATTTTTCATTTATCTTTTTACCCGCTTCACGTATTTTGGCCTCTTCATTGGCTGCTACCTTCATTGGGTATTCTCTGTTGCCTATTTTTATTTTTATTGAAAGTTCGTTCATTCAGCTAAACTTATTCACTCAACTGAGCGATACACTTATCAACTTCTTTTATATATTCATCCAGCACTTCTCCTAGTTCTGTAGGGTTGCTTTCGTTGGCATTCACGCCATTCACAATTTTACTTATTTTATCTTTATTTTGAAAGTCTGATAAAACTTCGTCTTTTTCATTGAGTTGCGACTTGAGTCCTTTTACTTCATTCTTCAAAATCTCAATTTCTTGTTTTTGTTTTTGATGATTGCTAAGCAACAATACCAATTTTCTTTCCAAGCCGTTAAGTTCTGATCGTAATGGGTTGTCGGACATTTTATTTTCTAATTATCGCACTTATATTTTTCTCAAAACTGTTGATCAAAGCATTCATCGTTTTATCAATGACTTTGTCGGTGAGTGTTTTGTCATGATCTTGAAGTATAAAACTCAAGGCATATGACTTTTTGTCTTCACCGATATTCTCTCCCTCATAGATACTGAAAACATTAATCTGTTTGATCAGTTTCTTACTTTCTTTATTGGCAAGAACCAATATTTCATTGAATGTAACGCTTTTGTCAATCACCAATGAAAGATCGCGACGTACTTCAGGGAATTTAGACACTTCGCGGTACTGTATTTTCTTACCGTATTGTTTTACTAATTTTTTCCAATCTAGTTCAGCATAAAAGACATCTTGAGATACATCGGTTAGCTTGAGAACTTTATTATTTAATTTCCCAAAAGAGCCAAGAATGGACCCATTAAGGGAAATGTCCAAGCCATAATCGAAAATCTGATTTTTGCTCGGAACAGAATTTAAATCAGCAAGGCTAAATTTATCTAATAATTTATGAACGATACCAGAGATGTCATGAAAATCGATTGACTTTTTATCCACATTCCAACTTTCTTCTGATTTTAGTCCGCTTAAGTGAATAGCCAATTGTTCTTTTTCATTGTACTTTTCACCAGTTTTGGTATATACTCTACCAAATTCAAAAAACTTAAGATTTGACTGTTTTCTGTTGATATTATATTTCAATGATTCAAGCCCAGAGAATACCATTGATCGGCGCATGATCCCTAGATCTTCACTCAACTTATTAAGTACCGCTACATTTTCTTCAATATTCCAATATCCTGTTTTAGCAACGTAATCAGGGTTGGAGAGTGAATTACTAATGATCTCATTGAAACCATTGGCAGATAGAAAAAGACCAGTTTTCTCTTGCACTTTGTCTTTGTCAGGTGAAGGGAAATGCGCTAAAAAATCAGCACTTGAATAATCCTCAAGTTCGATGTTATTGTAGCCATAAATTCTAAGAATCTCTTCAATGACATCCGCCTCACGAGTAACATCAAAACGGTAGGGAGGAATAGCACATTGAAAACCATCTTCAGTTTCATTAGAAATAGTGATATCTAGGGCTGTCAATATTTCTTTTATCCGATCATGCGGTATCTCTTTTCCTATTAGGCGATCTATATTTTTGTACTTAATATCAACCTGAAAGTCTTCTATAGGTGTTGGGAAAATATCAATGATATCAGAACTAATCTCGCCACCTGCAATTTCTTTAATTAACATTGCTGCCCATTTGAGTGCATCCACGGTAATGTTTGGATCAGTACCTCTCTCAAATCGGAAAGAAGCATCAGTTTTTAAAGCATGTTTTGTCGCAGTATTTCGGACGTAGTCTGAGGAGAAATAGGCAGATTCTAAAAATATATCTGTGGTAGAATTTTTCACACCTGAATGAATGCCTCCAAATACGCCAGCAATGCACATGCCTTCAGACTCATTACAAATCATAAGATCTTTTGATGACAGTTTACGCTCTTTTTCATCAAGCGCTAAAAAAGGTGTTCCTTCTGGTAATGTCTTTACAATTATCTTATTCCCTTTTACTTCTGCTAAGTCGAAGGCATGCAACGGTTGTCCTAAAGAATGTAGCACATAATTTGTGGCATCAACTATGTTATTAATTGGTGTGAGCCCGATGCTTTTAAGTCGAGCAGCCAGCCATTTTGGAGAATCAGATACTTTAACATTAGAAATAGTCAGACCACTATATCTAGGACATGCGTCGTTATTCTCAACGCTTACTTTTACTGGTTTAGATTGATTATCGACTTTAAAAGTTGATATATCAGGAAATTTAGTAGGTCTTTGGAACGCAGCTTTCAGGTCTCTCGCAACACCAAAATGAGAAGCAGCATCGGCACGATTCGGTGTCAGCCCAATTTCAATGGTTGTGTCACTTTGGGGGTTGAAAAATTCTTTAGCTGGGGTCCCATTGACCAAATCAGTATCTAATACCATGATACCATCATGTGATGTTCCCAAGCCAATTTCATCTTCAGCACAAATCATGCCTTCAGATACTTCACCTCTTATTTTCGCTTTCTTGATTTTAAAAGAGTCACCTCCAGTGGGGTAGAGTTTAGTGCCGACAGTAGCTACGACCACCTTTTGACCAGCAGCAACGTTGGGTGCTCCACAAACTATTGGAGCTAGTTCGGTACTGCCAATATCTACTTTAGTAATGCTCAACTTATCTGCATCTGGATGCTTGGAGCATTCCATGATTTCACCGATTACAATTCCTTCAAGACTATCTGGGATTTCTTCGAAACTTTCAATTCCTTCAACTTCCAGTCCAGTACTTGTTAATACAGCTGAGACGTCATCAATCGATTCATTGATGTCTATGTATTCTTTGAGCCAATTCAGAGAGATTTTCATGTAAAAGGATGCCTTAGTATTTCATTTAAAAACGATCTGCAAAACTAAGAAAATAAGAGAGGATGGGAGAGAGAAATATTACCTTCTTTTTCCAAAAAGAGTATAAAAAAGAATAATTAACATTCCGAATATAAGGAAGATGTAATTCCATTTGGGAGCGCCCGCTTGATAGCTACGTGAAAACTCAGAAGTAGCCAGAACAATTAATACCAAACCTAAGAAGAGGCCCAATTTTCTAAGAAGATTATTTTTCATCTACGGGTTCTATTTCAATGGTGTTTTCCCAAGCCTCAAATCTTTCAATATCCTCTTCTATACTGCTGTATATCCATGCAACTATCGCAAAATCATCTGTTAACCCCAGGATCGGAATAAAGTCAGGAATGAAGTCAAGAGGCGTAATGAAATAAAGCATTGCACCTGCAATGAGCAATACTGTTCTCCAAGGAAATTCATCGTACTCACCATTAAATTTCGATTTGAGCATGCGATAAAACGTTGCTACTTTATCTGAAAGGGATTGAAGTTTTTCGTTATTTTCAACAATGGATTTAAGCTTATTCCTAGTTTTTGATAAAAGGTCATTTACCCTTTCATTATCTGAAAGGATCTCTGCCGCTTTGTTTTTGTATTTATCGAATGTAGCTTTTTTATCCATGGCTTTTTATTTAAAAAGATTGTTGGATTTCTTCTTTAATAAACTTCAACGCAACATCAATGATGAGTTGTTGTTTTTCTAAAACTTTATCAAATATTTTTCTAGAAAGGTCAATGCTTTTGTTTTCCTCTGTCATTTCTCCAGATGCCTCGTTGATAATCATGATCACCTCTTCCATCGAGCTTTTTACAAGATCCCAAGACTCTCCGCTAATATATACTTGTTGAGAAATATTGTGATTAAATTCTTCTCTAATTTCATGCAAAAGAATATGATGAAATTCTTCGGCCGTATAATCCGGCGAATTCAATCTAGATATTAAATTTTTAGGTGTAATCCTTTCTAATAAGAGACAAATACGTTCGTAGGCCTGTAATCGAACGGGAAGAACGGTTTCAATATTCTTGAGCTTTATATCTATCAGCTTTTTGTCATATTCCTTTTGTAGAAATAGCCTTACGACCAAATACATAGCATATAGTACAACGCCGGCCGGCAATATTATTTTTCCAAATTCAACGAGTGCTTCCACTTTAGATCAATTTATGGTAAGAACCAAAATTAACTAATTTTGCCAAAGCAAAGTCTCAAAAAATTAAAATGAAACTGGAGCCAGTAAATATTACCCCTAAAGCGGTCAAGGAAGTCAAGGACATAATGAATCACAAAGGCATTCCTAGTGATTATTCTCTTAGGATAGGTATTAAAGGAGGGGGTTGTGGTGCCATGGGTTATGTGATTGGTTTTGATAAAACTGAAGATGCTGATTTATCTTATACAACAAATGATGTACCTGTCATTGTAGACAAAAAACATGTTATGTATTTGATGGGTTTGGAAGTTGACTTTCAAGAAGATGCTGAGACCAGAGGTTTTGTTTTTAATAAACCAGAATAGGTCATTCAAAAAGTTCAGCTGTATATTCCAAAAGCGATTGATTTCCTGGTGACCCATGTCCAGGTACAACCTGAACGATATCTAAATATTTTTTATTGATTTTCCTGACTGTAGAACTCCATGAAGTTGTATCAGCATCTCCCGTATATCCTTTCGACGCGCCAATTGACTTTACTAAACATCCACCAAATAAGACATTATCTTCTTGGACATAAGCGATAATATTATCAATTGTGTGACCTGGCCCGAAATACTCAAGGATTATATCTGAAGAACCTACTGTTAATTTTTCCTGGTTTGAAAATGTAACTTTAGGAATAGGTTGCTTTAATGTATCTATTAAATCTTTAGTCATTGTATGGCAAACTGATGTTACTCCTTTTGAATGAAATTGATCAAGACTTCCTAAACAGTCAGAGTGAAAATGGGTCGGCACAACATACTTTAATTTGGTGTTATCTTGATCTTCAACCCACGAAATAAGTTCGAGAGCAGCCAAAGAATCTGTAGGAGTGTCCAAAACTGCAGCCTCTCCATTGTTTATGTACACAAGGCCATTGCAGGCAACTTTTCCAAAATCATTTGTTTGTAAGTATGAAATGTGGACAAAAGTATTTTCTGTTAGTTGGATGAGTTTTAGATTTTCTGATTCAAATACAACTTTCGTATTTTCATCAGTGCATCCTAAAACGGAAGATGCAATAAATAGGGAAATCAATCCTTTGACAAAAGCATTCATTTTTCTCCAGTTTACAAAGTTTGTTCCAAAGTTACGGATGCTTTGGCGCATATACCTTTGATAGGAGGGTTGTGTTTGCTAACAGTTGTTGTGGTGCTGTCTATGTCTGGAAACTTTAAAGAAATATCTCGATTGATTCTAGATGCCAAGGTTTCAAGTAATTTGGTAGGTGTTCTCATGATTTCGTTAATGATTTCATATACCACCTCGTAGTTGATTGTATCATCAAGATTGTCATCTGAAAAATCACTATTGCTTGCTAGTTTGATGACAATGTCTACAGTGTATTTATTACCGATTTTCTGTTCTTCTTCATAGAAGCCATGATGGGCAAAAAACTCAAGCCCTTCTAAACGAATCAACATAAACCTTAATCTTCCAATTGATCAAAGAAAGAAACATCACCTCCTTCAGAAAGCTTTGCTTCTGGTTTTTTAGGCATAGGAGCCATTGGCCGAGGTTCAGGTTTCACAGTTTTTGTTACGACTGCTTTTTCAGGGGTTTTTACTTCCTGCTTTACAGACGTTTTTTCAATTTTAATATTGTCAAAGTCAACGGAATCTGCTTTTTCTTCTACTCTTTCTGTAGTGTCACGAAGCATTTGTTTTACTTTCTTGAGATGTGTTTCTATTCCTGACTCTTGATATTTGATTTTTTCAACTTTACTCATGACATCACCCGAAAGTAATTTCAATTGAGAAACGACATTATCTCTTTGGTTTTCTATGATTCGATAGTTTTCTTCCAGTTCTCGAACTTCCTTGCTCATCTCATCTAGAATTTCCTTAGCCTGACCTTCCGCCTTGTCAATAATTGCCCTTGCTTGGTTTTTAGCATCATTGACCATTGCGTCGGCATTCATTTGGGTCTCACGCATATGAAGTTCAGCAGTCTTGTTTGCTTGTTCTACAACGCTTGCGCCTGTGTCTTCGGCAGTTTTAAGAGTTTTGAATAATGTAGTTTCAACCTCGCGAAGTTTCTGAACCTCTTTTTCAAGTTTTTCTACATTATTTTTAATGCCTTTATTTTCATCAAGCATTCTTTCCCATTCATGAGAGAGGGATAATAAAAATGCGTTGACCTCTTCTTTGTTGATCCCTCGAAATGCTTTTTCGAATGATTTTTGTCGTATTTCTAATGGAGTGATTTTCATGAGTATAAACTTTTATTACTGTCATTGGCCTCTTTAAGGCTTATTTTTGTTGACGTAATTACCATATACGGACAGTTACCGTTAACTTAATTTACTTAATCAAAACGTAAAATATGGTAGTTTATATACGTAAGGCTAGCTTAACTATGCAATAATACACATTATTTACCAATATCTATGCTCCATACACCTATGGATCGATCATCGCTACATGAGATCAAATAGTCATTATGACTAGACCAAACAAGTTTGTTGACTGATGTTAGATGACCTTGATGCCTGGCCTTATCAATGACCTTAATAAGCTTTTTCTTTTTGTAATCCCAAATCTTGATCGTTTTATCCATACTGGCTGTTGCAAAATGCAGTCCTGATTTATGAAATTTAATATCATTGATCGCGTACATGTGAGCATTAATGGATTCAGTAATAGATAGCGTTTCAATGTCCCAGAACTTTAATTTGGCATCCCTGCTTCCGCTAACCATTAATGGTTCATTTGATGAAGACGCCAAAGAGAATACAGAATTATCATGTCCTAATATCTCTTTTTCAATCTTCAGTGTTCCTAAATCAATTTGGATGATTTTTCCTTCACTGGTTCCGATCAAACATTTTTTCTTTTCCGTGATGAAAATGGTTCGAAGGTTTTTTTCCGCGATAGAAGATTTTTTTACGATTTGTAATGTATCTAAGTCAACAACAAAGAGTTCACCATTTCCAGCAGCAACAATGATTAAGTTTTCAAAAACCTTGATATCAAAAATAGCATTCTTTGTCAGCTTCAGTGATCCCACTATAGACAGGTCCGCAACATTGATTAGATGGATGCCCTCATAGTTTTGACCAATGATTAGGATTCCTCTTTCCGCTAAAAAGTGTAATCCGTAAACAGAAGTTGGGATTTTTGCAATTAATCTGCCACTTTCGAAATTGTTCAGGTCCCATTCAATGACATGTCCGTCACCACCCGCTGAATAGAAAATATTTTCTTTTTCACCGGGTTCGAGGGTATAGATTGCATCTTTATGTCCAGTATAAGTATGAACTTTTTGAACAGTCACTTGTGTTTTAGCACACATTAGGCGTCAATGGCTTCTCTAATACTCTTCGCAATTTTGGCAATTTCTACCGGCTCAAGACATAGTTTTGGTTGACTAAAATTCATATCATCCAATGAATTGATGGGTATCAAATGGACGTGCGCATGTGGAACTTCAGTGCCAATTACAGTAATGCCAATTCTCTGACAAGGAATCACTTTTTCTATTCCTTTCGCTACTTCCTTAGCGAATAAATGCAAACCTGTAAAAGTTTCATCATCCAAATCAAATATGTAATCCACTTCTTTTTTAGGAATTGCCAAACAATGACCTTTTGCTAAAGGATTGATGTCTAGAAATGCCAAATAATCCTCGTTCTCAGCTACAATATGAGCTGGTATGTCACGATTAATAATTCTCGTAAAAATGCTTGCCATGACTTAGATACCGATTTCCAGGATTTCAAATTCAATTTCACCAGCTGGTACCTTGATAGCTGCTTTTTCTCCTTTTTTCTTTCCCAACAAACCTTTTCCAATTGGGGATTCAACAGATATCTTACCTGCTTTGAGATCTGCTTCAGATTCTGCAACCAAAGAATAACTGAATTCCATATTATTCTTCAAGTTCTTGATTTTTACTTTGGATAATACCGAAACTTTAGATGTATCAATTTGAGATTCATCCATTACTCGAGCGTTTCCTACTACTACTTCTAATTTCTTAATTTTCAATTCTAAAAGACCTTGTGCGTCTTTTGCGGCATCGTATTCGGCATTTTCACTTAGATCACCTTTGTCACGTGCTTCAGCGATTTGTTTCGCGATATCTGTTCTTCCTTTAGTTCTCAGGTCGTTTAACTCTTCTTTGAGTTTATTGAGTCCTTCTTCGGTGTAATATGATATTGACATGTTTTATTATATACTTTATAAATAAAAAAGAACGGTCTCATTACTGAAACCGTTTCTTTATGTAGTTGTCTTAAATACATTGCAAAGCTAGTAAAAATCACTCATAAATCAACTCCAGCCAGATATGTAGTTTTTTAAATACTATATGTTTAGTTGATCGGTTCTTCGTAAAGTTGCTTGCCCCATTCTTGAATATTAATTTCCGGTAATTTTGAATGATGCAAAAGTTGAAAAAACGCTTCTTCTATTTTTAGCACTGCGGGCGGATCTTCAATTCTAACGCTAGTCTCGTAGTTATACTTCATCCCACTTACGGTGTAATTAAGAGAACCAACATATGCTATTTTGTCATCAATAAGATAGACTTTACTATGTATAGACGTATCACTCTTCTCAGATTCGAAGAAAGTCTTATAGACTTTGAAAGGAAACAACTGAGAATACGAATAGTTGTAAATACGCTTGCTATTATATTTTTTTCTATATTTTCTATAAAAAATTGAAATGTGAATATTTTCCTCATAGCTTTATAAGCTCTTGCTACATGGGATTTTAACAAATGCAGTACCATATTTGGAATAAGAGAATGTAGGTATTAGATTTGGATGATTCTACTTATAAAAAAAAAAGGCTGCCTCATTGAGGCAGCCTTTTTTTATGCTGTCTTGACTTTTATGTGCTTGACTTACTTAACTAGTAATTTACCAGAAGGTTTGAATTTGGTTAAGTTAATACCGTCTACTGCCGCTTCATATTCATCCAAATTGGGTGTTCTTCCTAATACGGTAGATAATACTACCACAGGAGTAGAAGAAAGTAATGATTCTCCTTTTTTCTCAGCTGAATCTTTTACTACTCTTCCCTGAAAAAGACGAGTTGAAGTCGCCATTACTGTGTCTCCAGGTGCTGCTTTTTCTTGGTTACCCATACAAAGGTTGCAACCCGGACGTTCTAAGTATAACATGTTATCGTACTTAGTACGTGCAGCTCCTTTAGGGGCGTTATCATCAAATTCAAATCCCGAGTATTTCTGTAAAACTTCCCAGTCACCTTCAGCTTTTAATTCATCTACGATATTATATGTTGGGGGTGCAACCACAAGAGGTGCTTTGAATTTAACTTCTCCTTGCTGTGATTCTATATTTTTAAGCATCTGTGCTAGAATCTTCATATCACCTTTGTGAATCATACAAGAACCTATAAAACCAAGATCTACTTTCTTATCTCCACCATAATAAGACAAAGGTCTAATCACATCGTGAGTATATCTTTTTGAAACATCATCATTGTTTACATCAGGATCAGCAATCATTGGCTCAGCGATCAAATCAAGGTCGACGACAACATCAGCATAGTACTTAGCATTCGCGTCTGGGGTAAGTGCTGGCTTCTCTCCAGATTTAATCTCTGCAATTCTCTTGTTTGCGATATCAATCAAACCTTGAAGAACTTGCTTCTCATTATCCATGCCCTTATCGATCATGATCTGGATTCTACCTTTTGCAATCTCTAGAGATTCAATTAACGTATTATCTTCAGAGATACAGATAGAAGCTTTAGCTTTCATCTCTGCAGTCCAATCAGTAAATGTGAATGCTTGGTCTGCAGTAAGTGTTCCGATATGAACTTCAATGATTCTACCTTGGAATACATTTTCTCCGCTGAATTGCTTCAGCATTTGTAGTTGTGTTGCATGAACGACATCACGAAAATCCATGTAGCTCTTCATATCGCCTTTGAAAGTCACCTTCACAGATTCTGGAATTGGCATTGAAGCTTCACCAGTAGCCAGCGCAAGTGCCACTGTACCTGAATCAGCACCAAAAGCAACCCCTTTCGACATTCTTGTATGAGAGTCTCCTCCAATGATGATCGCCCAGTCGTCGATTGTTATATCGTTCAATACTTTGTGAATAACATCCGTCATCGCATGATATTTCCCTTTTGGGTCACGAGCAGTAATTAGTCCAAAATCACTCATGAATTTCATGAGTTTAGGGATGTTTGCTTGTGCTTTATTATCCCAAACTGAAGCCGTATGACAGCCAGACTGATACGCACCGTCTACAATTGGAGAAATCGTTGTAGCTGCCATAGCTTCTAGCTCCTGAGAAGTCATTAGTCCTGTAGTATCTTGTGATCCCACAATATTAACCTCAACCCGTACGTCTGAGCCTGCATGCAAAGTGACACCTGGTGTAGTACCTACAGCATTTTTATTGAATATTTTTTCTACAGCTGTTAGGCCTTGGCCTTCGTGAGAAATCTCTTTTGAAGGCGCAAAAACAACTGGTGCTTCGATGCCTAAAGTTTTAGCAGCAAATGTTTGAATCTTTTTTCCAAAAACAATGGCATAAGAGCCACCAGCTTTGATGAACTCTACCTTTTGAGGAGTTAAAGCAGTAGATATATCTTTTACAGCTTCACCATTTTTGTAAAGCTTTTTCTCCTTTGTATTAATAGTTAAAACTGTACCCGTATCTACAGAATAAGTTTGTTCTAAAACAGGTTCGCCATCAGCATCAAGAATTGTGTTGCCATTTTCATCTGTCTTTTTTATCCAGTTTTTAAGGTCAATACCTATACCACCCGTTACACCTATTGTAGTTAAGAAAATTGGAGAGATTCCGTTAGTACCACCAATGATTGGTGCAATGTTGATGAAAGGAACGTAAGGACTAGCTTGAATTCCCGTCCATAATGCCACATTGTTAACGCCCGACATTCTTGAAGAACCAACTCCCATTGTGCCTTTTTCAGCAAGCAACATTACACGTTTGTCAGGATGCTTTTCTTTCAGTGCTGCAAGTTCACTTTGCATTTCTTTATTGCTCTCAAAAATACACTGACCGTGCAATTCGCGATCCGACCTAGAATGAGCTTCTCCACCAGGAGAAAGCAAATCAGTAGAAATATCTCCTATACCAGCGATATAAGTTACAACTTCAATTTCTTCATCCACTTCAGGCAGCTTAGTAAAGAATTCTGCCTTGGCATAACTTTCTAAAATATCCTTAGCGATTGTATTACCACTTTTGAAGGCCTCTGCTAAACGAGCTGTATCTGCATCATAGAGGAAAACTTGGGTTTTAAGAATCTTTGCAGCTTCTAGTGCTACTGAAGAATCAGCACCCAAAGCTAAATCAAGTAATACTTCAATAGAAGGCCCACCTTTCATGTGAGATAATAACTCAAATGCAAAAGAAGGAGTGATTTCTTCAATTTCGGACTCACCAAGAATGATTTCCCTTAAGAATTTTGCTTTTACACCCGCAGCACTAGTAGTACCAGGTAGAACATTGTAAATAAAGAATTTAAGAGAGTCTTCTCGGTTCGCGTTTCCGGAATCTTTAATTTGTGCAATGATTGCGCAAAGTAATTCAGCTCCTTCTATGGGCTTTGGGCTAAGCCCAGCTCCTTTTCGCTCTTCGATCTCTTGGATGTAATCGTTATATGTGTTCATATGATTGAGTCAATTTTTTAATTGAAAACCGATATATTAACCGTTTTCGGGTCGCAAATTTACGAATTAATAGAAAAAATGAGATGAGATCACCTAGAAATAAATACGTAGAAATGGGTAAGGATTACTTTTAACTCATTTAGTGTAGTAATTGAGTAAATCTGTAGAAGTAACTATTCCAACCATTTTTCCATTGTCTGTGACCGGTATAGCGTGAAAATGATTCTTAACAAGGATTTCAGTGGCTTCTTTTATAGTCTTGGATTTGTCTATGGTGATAGGACTTTTCATGATCGCTTTGATAGAAACTCTTTCGAGTTCTTCGTATAAAGCTTTATCCCCAGAGTCCAATACTTGACAGAATTGTTTCATTCTCGAAACATCAGACTTACTTACCATCCCAAAAAGCGTATCTCCAGACATAACGGGTAGATGTCGAATTTTGATGTTTTCAAAAACGTTTGCAACGGTTTTAAGAGAATCAACAATATTGACACTGATGATGTCTTGTTCCATTATTTCTGATACCAGAGTTGCCATGTTTTTAGGATTATGTCGTTTGCATTAAAAATAGAATAATTATATATGAGGGCAAAATGTTTGATTGGTCGTTTTTCCAATTGATGCTCACTTATTTTGTCCCTTTAATGACAATAGGAAAATCTTGTCCAGTAGACCATGCTCGAGGGTATTGAGGGGTTCCCTTGTATTTCTCGGTAAGTACTGGGATTTGATCGTTAAGATAAGCTTCAATTTCCTTTACTGTAATCTTTCCATCCAGTGAACCTCCGTCAGCCTTACCATCCATGGCTTGGAGTAGGGCATAAGTGAAAACACCGTGCCCCAATTGATCAAACTCTGCGGCTAATTGTTCACTGCCTGTTGACGAAAGTAATATGGCGCCAGATGATCTGGCAAGTTGGACCACTGCTTTTTCTTCGGCGGCACCTCTGGATGCAAAGGTGGTTACCGCACCACCGCTTTGACAAGCATCTAAAATTATTACTTGTTTTTGCGCCTTTATTGCAGCCGAATAGTCCCTGAGTTCGGTAGCCGATAAACCATTTGTTTGAAGAAGATCGTCCCGTCCGTAGAGCTGAGTAACGCCATGTAAAGCAAGATAAAAGTCCTTAGAGACGCCTTCACTCATGACCCCATGTCCAGCATAAAAAAAGACAAAGACATCTTCTGGTTTGGATTGAGTAGCGATCATTTCAAACTGTTGGATCAACTTTTTCTTTTGTGCATTTTGATCAAAAATCTCATAAACATAGGTGTTGTTAAAAATGTCGGTCGAGCTGGTGTTTAACTTAGAACTAAAAGCTGAGGCATCAGCAATAGCATAATTAAGGTTATATGCCGAATTCATGTACTGATCTAGCCCTACAGCTAATATGTGCAGGTTGGCATTCGATTTTGGCCCAGTGTAGGTGATTGTAATTTTGTCCAGCGGTGATTCATAGTATTTTTGACTTATGGCTTTGGCGGCTATTACATTTTCGCCTTTCACTAAGACCACCTCAAAGGTCTTTTCATTTAGTCCTACTGACTTAAATCCACGAGTGTCTACACCAATGAGCTTGTTGTTTACAAAAAGCTGAATGTCACTGATGGGATCTCCGTTTGATGTCGCTTTTACTGTGATCGAAGCTTGCTTATCGCTGGAAGTGGTTTCATTATTTGGACTAGTGATTTCCACCGCTGGTGCTTGATTAATAAACTCTTGCAAGGATTGATTGTTTTCAATATTTCCATTGATCAATAGTTGGAAAAGGCCAGGAGTGTAGAAGTTGTTAAAAGAAGATTCAAGGGAAGTTTTGCTGATCAGTTGGTCTTCCACGTACTCACGCCACTCCAGTTTTTCAAAGGCTCCTTTGGAACCATCTACTCGACCATCTGCTGCTATGACTGCCCAATCCTTTTCGTCAATATACAATTTGCAAATTTCTTGTTTAGTACCCGTATCAATTAAACTACTAATGTTATTTGTATAGGCAATTAGAAAGTGTTTTCCATTGTTAAACTTATTTATGCCTCCACCTTTAGCTGAGGTGTGACTATTGCTTAAAGCTTTTGTCTTGTAGATAACATTTCCGCTATCTAAATCTCGTAATTCAATAATCCCAGTGTTTGGTGAAACAGTAAGTAGCTTATTACTGTTGACATCAAGTGAAATAAATAGGCCTCCTGGAATTTCAAAATGCATATCAAAATTATTTTTAGGTATTACTAGAACTTTTTCCTTGCTGATTCCACTAAGTTCTTTAAGCATTCCGACACCAATAAAAACATCACCATTACCGTTTACATCAATGCTAAATGCAGACCCTAAAGTTAACATGTCTTCTGTCAGTGTGTATCGCTTATTTAGCTCACCACTATTTAAGTCGTAGAAATCAAGGAAGGAGTCATAAGAACCTGGGTCACGTTTGACAACTACTAACTGATTGTTAAAAAGATCAATACATGAAATATCTGCAGGTTTTTCGAAAAGTTTATTTATGCTATTGTTTATGATGTTTTTTGAAAAAACTTGAACATAGGTCTCCCCAAAAGTTTCATTTGTATTTTTTTTAATACTTGAATGAATGGTGAAATAGTTATCTTTTACTGAAGAAATAGATGCCATTAGGGGATAAACTTTTTGAAGCTCTCCTAGTGTGTAATCATTAAATTTTGAATTTCTCCTAAAATCCGGAGGGTCAAGAGTCCAAATTTCACTTCCAATTTCAAAAAATGATTTCCCGATGCACAATAGTTGAGATTCGTTGGTGATTTCTACAAACTTCCCTATATAAGTATCAAAAATTGACGAGGAGAAAGAGGTCACAGTTGGAATACCGTATTTCTTTGTCATTTTACGGCCAAAAAAAGTTACATATCTTCCGCTATTATCTATTCCAGTAATTCCATTATCATTAGTGACTTGATCATTTGAGATTTCTAGATAAATACCATTCTGACTCCAACATGGATTAAATGAAAAGAGAAATAATAAGATAAAGATGGTAAAGACTAACTTCATAGTAAACTTGATTTGGTTATTTTGAGTTTTAAACACTCTAAAGCGTTCATGCTCAAATCAAATATACTCATTTCGAGAATGTTAGATTTGCATAAGTCATTTACACATTAAATCTAAAATGCATTACATCTCCATCAGCAACGACATATTCTTTGCCCTCTACTCGGAGTTTGCCTGCATCCTTACAACCAGCTTCAGTCTTGTATTCTTGATAATCTGGAATTTTAATGACTTCAGCCTTAATGAAGCCTTTTTCAAAATCGGTATGAATGACTCCCGCAGCTTGGGGTGCTTTCCAACCCTTTTTAATAGTCCAGGCACGTACTTCTGTTTCACCGGCAGTGAAGTAGGTGATTAGGTCTAAAAGATCGTAGGCTGCCCGAATCAATTTATCCAAACCGGATTCTTTTAATCCATATTCTCCTAGAAACATTTCTTTTTCCTCAGGATCGTCAAATTCTGCTATTTGAGATTCGATGGCAGCACTTACCATAACTACTTGTGCATCTTCATCCGCAACTGCTGATTTCAGTGCTTCTACATGCTCATTACCAGTGAGGATTGCTGATTCTTCCACATTTGCCGCATAAATGACCGGCTTTACTGTTAAAAGCTGCATATCCGCAATGGCCTCTTTCCTTTCTTCAGTCATTTCCAATGCCCGAGCATTCTTCCCTGATTCTAGAAGCGTTTTGTATTCTTCTAGAATAATCAATTCTGCTTTTAATTTGGCATCTCCAGATTTTGCCATTTTAGCATTTTTCTGAATTTTCTTCTCAATAGATTCTAAATCCTTGATTTGCAATTCAGTATCGATCACCTCTTTGTCATTGACAGGGTTGATTATTCCGTCGACATGGACGATATTGTCATCGTTAAAACACCTAGTAACATGAACAATGGCATCAACTTCTCTGATATTAGCCAAGAATTTATTTCCTAGGCCTTCACCTTTACTAGCGCCTTTCACTAACCCTGCTATATCGACAAATTCAATAACAGTAGGGAGGACTTTTTGTGGGCTTACGAGTTTTTCCAGAATATGAAGACGTTCATCAGGTACGGTGATGACACCTACATTAGGCTCAATGGTACAAAAAGGAAAATTTGCTGCTTCAGCTTTAGCATTGGATAGCGCATTGAATAGGGTGGACTTTCCAACATTTGGAAGACCAACGATGCCACATTTCAAACCCATTTTAAAATCTTATTTTGATATCTGAAAAACTTTATAACTTTTGAAACCGTCCCTGATTTCCATGATCGAAACACGAAGTATGGTGTATGCAGGAACTGCTGCGATCATACCGGGAATACCTGCTATCGTAGCGGCCGCAAAGATAACAACAAAAATTTCCAGAGGATGTGCTTTTATACTTTTAGAAAAAATAACAGGTTGTAAAAAAACGTTGTCTGCAACTTGAACAATTGCAAAAACCGCACTAATTTTTATAATAAGGAATAAGGTAAATTCATCAAATGCAAAATGATTCGAAGAAGATATCCCGATGATAATACCAAAAATTGTACCTAAAGATGGACCTAAATACGGAATGAGATTTGCAATTGCGGCAAATAGGGCAATGGTCAATGCATACTTTACCCCTAAAATTGACAGTCCTATTCCTGCTATAGCAAAAATAGATATCATTTGGAGAAATAGACCAATCAAATAATTTGAAAGTAAGTTTTCAATTTTGTAGATGGCAGAAATAAATAATTCAAAGTATTGGTTAGGGATCATTGCTATCAACAAGCGACTTACGATACCATTTTCAAATAATAGAAAAAACGTAATGAAAGAGACCGCTAAAAGACTTATCATAAAACCACCGGTAAGTTTTAGTACATCATTAAAGACAGATCGAATATTGATATCCTTTACAAATTCAAATAATGAAGTTTTGATTGTTTCACTCAAATCATGACGATCTGGATTTACTATTCCGTTTCGAATGAGGAAATCTTCTAGCGCAACAATTGGTTTTGAGAGATTCGAGTATACTGACTCAATATTGATTTTAGAAAGAACATCCATTTGATCAATGATCAGTGGGATGAACAATAACATGAATGCTGTAATAACACCTACCACAACAGAAAATGATAATAGTATGGCAAGAATTCGTGGGACTTTGATTCTGAATATGTACGTTCTGCTTATGAAATTATTCATGGGTCGTAGAATGGTTGCTAAAACCAAAGCAATGACCAGATACACAAACACATCATAGAAAACCCATGCCCCGAATATAAAGACGGCGGTAATTGCTAAAATCGATAAGAGGGTCTTATTGATCATGAATTAGGTATAAAAAAAGCTCCAAAGAGACTTAGGAGCTTAACGTTTTTTTTTCTTAAAAAATCAATCCCAATTAAGCTCTGAATTCGCTTTTTCAGAATTGTTATTTCCGTCAATAGATGCCTCTCTTTCTCTATCGAACTCATCAAAATCAACTTCTGGTAATAATTCGTTTTTGACATGATCAACAGTTTCGTTCAGTGCTTTGACAAACTTATTGAAGTCTTCTTTGTAAAGAAAAATCTTATGCTTTTCATAGAAGAAACTGTCTTCTTTATATTTTCTTTTACTCTCTGTAATAGTCAGATAATAATCGTTGGAACGGGTGGCTTTTACATCGAAAAAATAGGTCCTCTTCCCTGCTCTTACACGTTCTGAAAAAATCTCGGCTCTTTCGTTATCTTTATTCTCTTCCACTTTTTCTTTTAGTTTGGTTTGGTCATTTATTTACCGATAGCGTAAAATAAATTCACTTGAAAAGTTAAATATAAAGTAAATTAAATTATAAATGCAAATCAGTAATTGGATAATAAATGATAGTCAGAAGATAGAACAAATAGGCTTTGAGGAGATGTGAATAACATTCCTTAGATTCACGTTACAATATGTATTAACAAATAAATCTCCCGCAAGGGCTGCTATCTTGAAACTCAATTTGGACATCAATAAATTAAAGGAATTTGCTAATGTGGAATTGCTCGCAAAGCAAATGGTAGAAGGGTTTATTACGGGGCTTCACAAATCTCCTTATCATGGATTTTCAGTTGAATTTGCAGAGCATCAACTTTACAATTTTGGTGAAAGTACAAGACATATTGATTGGAAAGTTTTTGCAAAAACAGATAGGCTATACACCAAACGTTTTGAAGAAGAGACTAATCTTAGGTGTCACATAATATTAGATACATCGTCCTCTATGTATTACCCACAGCCTCATATGGGAAAAGTGAAATTTTCTATACTTGCATGTGCGGCCCTTTCATTTTTACTTCAAAAACAAAGAGATGCAGTTGGGTTGTTTACATTTTCGAATCAAATTGATTTTCAATCTGAAGTACGCTCAACTTCTAAACATGTCAATAATTTGTTGATTCAGCTTCAGCGGATTTTTGATCAAACACCTGTTCAAAAAAAGACAAATACTGCGAAAGTGCTTCATGAGATTGCGAATAAAATACCTAGACGTTCTCTTGTATTGATATTCTCTGATATGCTTCAAAATGATATGAGTCAAAACGATGACGTTTTTTCTGCACTTCAACATTTAAAACACAATAAGCATGAAGTCGTTTTGTTCCATGTCAATGATAAGAAAACTGAATTGGATTTTGAATTTGAGGATCGACCTTACAAATTTGAGGATTTAGAATCTGGTGAAATTGTGAAATTGACACCTACAGAAATTAAGTCAGCATATCAGAATCAAATGGAAAAAACTCACCATGAGCTATATTTGAAATGTTCACAATTGAAGATTGATTTTGTGGATGCTGATATTAGTGAGGGCTTTGACAAGATACTTTCGACTTATCTGGTGAAAAGAGCAAAAATGAGATGATGAATTTTGATAATCCGAAATTGAAAATCGAACTAGATCGAAATGATTTGATTTTAGAATTATTGGGATGGGGGACTGTGATTTTATGCTTTTGCCTCCCAATTTTTTACTATGCCGACTTGCCAGAGAATGTCGCAAGCCATTTTGATATGTCGGGAAATGTGGATGGCTATAGCGGTAGGTGGATGCTTTTCTTTATGCCTTGTGTCAACTTAGCAGTTTATGGGTTGTTGTTTTACCTTCATCAAGTGCCTCATTTACATAATTACCATGACGAAATAACTATAGAGAATGCTCAAGGTTATTATACGATTTCTACAAAATTTATAAGATACATTAATGTTATAACAGCGCTTTTGCTTTTGTACATAGAGTACCAAATGGTGATGGCAGCGTTGACCAATGAAAGTCTGTTTAATACCTGGAGTATAGGTTTATATATGATTTTAGTTACCCTAGGGGTTGTTTGGTATTTTATGGAAAACAGGCAACTGAAGAAAAATTAATGAGTTGAAATCCATTTCTCGAGAAGATTCAAGACGTTGGTGTTCACTTTCTTTTGCAAATAGTTAGTCCATCCAAGCAGTATTCCTGGGCCTCCTAAGGCCATCCGAGTCCATTTGTAAAAATCAAAATGATCTCTGTGACCAACGATGAGATTGTCTTTGAATAAAAACTTTGCATCTATTCTATTGTGTACTTTTCTGCCTGTTTTACTAAAGGTATATTTCGCCTCCCAATCAGCTCCTCCAAATTCATTTTCAGACCAAGCATTTTTAAAAGAGATCTCTAAATCTTTACCAGCTTCAATGAGCATAGACCACATGGCACATGTCTGTGTGTAATCTAAAGTTCCAAATGCTGGATCTTCAAATTCTAAATCCTGATGATAACAGGAGATCATTTCATCGGCTTTTTTATTTTGAAAGGCTGTGTAAAACCTTTCAATCAATTTGACATGTTCTTTGATCATCATAATGCTAAACTTTTAATATGGACCTCAGGATCTTGTCATATTTTCTTGAAGAAAGTAAATATTTAGGCACGATGTACTGCGAGAATTTGCCAAACATAATTACTTCAGAAGTTTTTGGATTTTTGCTTTTAAAGTTCTTATAAACTTTATCAACAAAGGTTTCTACCTTGATTGCATTTTTAACTGACTTTAAAAAGAATTTTGAGACATTAGTCATGTACTTTCCATATGCAGATTCTAGTATCGCACCATTTGGTTCTTCAGCTTTTTCCCAAATAGGTGTTTCAATTGGCCCAGGATTCATTGCAATCACATCGATTCCAAAAATGATCAATTCTCTTCTCAATCCTTCTGTCAAACTATCAACTGCTGCTTTGGAATTAGAATAAGGGGTCATGAATGGCATGCATGTTTTTCCTGCTATTGAGCTGATATTGATGATTTTACCAGGAGGATGAGGGCAATTTTCTTGCGTTCCTAATAGGGGCAAGAACGCTTTAGTCACCGCGATAAGACCAAAATAGTTGACATCAAATTGATATTTGTATGATGCCATATCCAATATTTCTAAAGGACCACTAATGGCAACACCGGAATTGTTAATCAGGCATTGCAAACCTTCTTTGCCAATTGTTGTTTTTAATTGGTCTGCTGCTGCTTGTATTTTGTCATGATCGAGAACGTCAAAAACCAAAGGTTTATAGTGATCACCTAATTCATTTGAAACCCGATCTGCATCCTCCTGCTTTCGCACACTTCCATACACGGTGAACCCTTCCTCTATAAATTTTTTTGCTGAGTAATATCCAATTCCTGTTGAGACCCCTGTAATTAAAATATTTCCTTTGGACATCGGTTAATTTTTGTTTTTGTTTAAAATTCTCATAAAGTTATCACAAAATACTCCGACCGAAACAGCGACATTCAGTGATTCTGCATGTCCATATCCCGGAATCTTTATTTTTTTTCTAGCTAGACTCTGGATTTGTTTATCTAACCCTGTTGATTCATTTCCAAAAAATACTATGGAAGGTTCGATTGCTTGCATTTTTAAAATAGACTCACCATCCAGCGAAGTGGCGTATGTCATATGTGCTTGTTCTGCCAAAGGTTCTAACTTATGGTAATGGACTTGAACACGCGTAAATGAGCCCATTGTAGCACTAATTACTTTTGGGTTATAGCAATCTACACTATCAGGAGAACAGATTATCTGTTGTATTCCATACCAATCAGCTATGCGAATGATGGTACCTAGATTGCCTGGATCTTTGATTCGATCTAATGCAAGTGTGCAACCCTCGTTTAGATTGAGAGATTCTTTTTCAGGAATACGTACTACTGCTAAGGCAGCATTGTTCGTTTTTAAAGAGCCAATTTTAGTCAAGTTGGTTTCTTTGACGATATCAAATTCGACATTTTTCAAAAAGTCAACATGGGCATCAGCAAATTCTTTTGTGACAAATAAATCTGTAATTGATAATTCCGAATTTATCAATTCTGTAACATTTTTGGCTCCTTCAACAACGAACTGTCCTTCGGATTGTCGAAATTTTTTTAATTGTAATGATTTGATGAATTTTGAAGCACGATTTGATAGCATTCGAGCAGCATTATTATTTACAAGTAAACCGGAAAGGACTTTTTCAATGTCCAGCGGCAATTAATTTGACCAAACATAAGGGATTAATTTTAATTAAAAGTAGCCAATATCCGAGTTCACCATTATTATATTGACATAGCAACCTATTTGAGAAAAATATTCGGTTTTATACTTGTGCTACTAGTCCTAGGTAGCTGTATGGGACGTCGCTACTTGAAGGACGATGAAAAGATTCTTGTGGATCAAAAACTGATAGGTGCCAGAGATCTTAATAAAGAGGAGTTAAAATCACTTTTCGAATATAAACCAAATGACAGAATCCTCTTTTTCCCTTGGTCACCTTATGTAGATCTGTATCAAATTGGTTTGAAGCATTTTGATTCGATGAAGTATGTGAATAAAATTCAAGAAGCAAATATCAAGTATGGTGAAAAAATTAAGAAGAAAGAAGGTAAAGAAAAGAAGCAAAAGAAATTAAGAGAAAAACTTGGTACGATTGTCGACAAGCAAAACAGGAATATTAGAGAAGGAAATTTTGCAATGAGACTCGGAGAACCTTTGGCCATTTACGACACTGCCAAAGAATCTCTTACGCTTGAAAGCATTACAAAATATTTGCATTCTAAAGGTTATTTCAATGCACAAGTGAGCTACTCAAGCGATGAGGAGTTTAAGTTGGTGACATCCACTTATGAAATAGACAAAAGAGATCCCTATATAGTGGATTCAGTTTTTTATGATATTCAGGACTCTTTAATCGCCAAAATTTTGGATACGGACAGACTAAATTCCAAAATCCAATCTAAAGTAAACTACCAGCAAAATAACCTAGTAGAAGAACGAAACCGCATCAATAGTTTGATGAAGAATAATGGGTATTATGCGTTTAGCAGAAGATTCGTCAACTATGTAGTAGACACCGCTAGCCTCGGTGAAAAGCGCGTGATCGTTGGCGTAAATGTGGTCAATCCAACTAATAAAAAGGGGCATAAGATTTACAGTATTGATTCTATCAATTTTGTAACAGATGCTGAAATAAAAGATCAACCATTGCCTAGAGCCTATAATGAGTACAAAGGAATTTCTTATCAATTTCACAGCAGACGTTACTCAGAAAAAATATTGGACTGGCGTGTATTTCTTAATAAAGACAGTTTATACAGTAGAAGCAATACAACGGAAACGCAAAAACAGTTATCCAATATGGATATTTTCCGGTTTGTTAATGTTAGTTATGATACGGTCGGGGGATTGTTTATAGCGAACATTCATACTTCTCCATTAAGTAAATTTCAAACATCCAGTGAATTGGGTTTGAATGTCAGTCAAGGGTTGCCAGGTCCTTTCTTCAATGCTTCTATTAAAAATAGAAACACGTTCAAAGGACTCGAAGTAATGGAGTTGAGTGGTCGAGTTGGGTTTGAAGGAATCTCTGGAGCAACGGATACCGATAGCCCCTACGAAAGTTTAGATTATGGTGCCAATCTCTCTTTCACTTTCCCTCAGTTTATGTTTCCAATTAGTAGAGATTTCAAGTCGAGATTAGGTCGATTAAACCCTAAAACAAGGGTTTCATTTGATTTAAATTTCAATTATCGTCCGGAATATCAACGTAACACGATTAATGCGTCCTTGGTGTACTCTTGGATAAATTACAAAAAAAGAATTACTCACAATTTTAGTTTGATCGATATCAATTTTATTAATTCTGATGTTACTCAAGCTTATTTAGAATTCTTAGAACGATTGGAATCAGAGGGAAACAATCTAATAAACTCTTTTAATTCGGCTTTTGTAAACAGTATTTGGTATTCAGCTAATTATAATTTCAATGATTATGGGAATAAGAAGAAATCATCGGCTTTTTTTAGGTATAAGATAGAAACAGGAGGAAATACAGCAGGGCTTTATGAAAGCATAGCGGCTAAAGACAGTATAGAAATCTATCAGTATGCGAGATTTAATGTTGATTTTAGAAGGAACAATCCTTTTGGTCAATATGTATCTCTGGCGTATCGCGTGAAGGCAGGTTTCGCGCTTCCGTATGGCGATAATGAAACATTACCATATGAGAAATTTTATTTCGGAGGAGGTAGTAATAGTATTCGAGCTTGGGAGCCAAGACGTTTAGGTCCGGGATCATTTTTGCCAATAGTAGATTCTACCGGTGTATATAACAACCAATATGAACAACCTGGAGAAATTCAATTTGAAGCGAGCATAGAACTAAGACATCGGTTGTTTGGGTTTGTTCATGGGGCGATTTTTATGGACATCGGAAATATATGGACCTTAAGAGAAGATCCAGTTCGCCCTGGAAGTAAATTTGAGTTTTCAAATTTCGCCAAAGAATTAGCAGTTGGAGCAGGTTATGGCTTACGATTTGATCTGTCTTTTTTATTGTTGCGTTTGGATGCGGCATGGAAGATATATGATCCTGGTAGAAACTATAATGGAGGCTATGATGATCGGCCTTCTTCGGATTTACCCCAATATGAAGGGTACAGTAATCTGATTTGGAATTTAGGGATAGGCTATCCTTTTTAAAGCAATAGTAATGGAAAGAAAAGAAGTAGAGAATTGGTTCAAGTCACTTCAAGATGATATTTGTGTGGCTATCGAAAAAGAAGATGAGTCTGGGAAGTTTGAAGAAGATTTATGGGAAAGACCAGAAGGTGGAGGAGGTAGAACAAGGATTATTCAAAACGGAGTTGTAATAGAAAAAGGGGGAGTGAATTTTTCTGCAGTTCACGGACCTACACCAGAAAAAATTCTAAATGCATTGGGGTTAGAAAAGTCAGATTTTTATGCCACTGGAGTATCGATTGTGATGCATCCTGCTAGTCCGATGGTTCCAATTATCCACATGAATGTCCGTTATTTTGAAATGAGTAATGGAGTTAGCTGGTTTGGTGGTGGTATTGATCTAACGCCTCATTATGTAGTGGATGAAGATGCTACTTGGTTTCATAAACAAATGAAGAATTGTTGTGATAGACATGATTCAGCATACTATGATAAATTTAAAAAATGGGCAGATGATTATTTCTATATCAAACACAGGAAAGAAACACGAGGTATTGGAGGTATTTTCTTTGACCGTTTGATGGAAACCAAAGATATTTCTATTGATGAACGGTGGGAATTTGTAAAGGATGTAGGTAGTCAATTCGCACCTATCTATACAAAGTTGATGAATCAAAACAAATCACTATCATTTTCTGAAAATGAAAAATCATGGCAATATTTGAGAAGAGGAAGGTATGTTGAGTTTAACTTGGTATTGGATAAAGGGACAAAATTTGGGTTAGATACGGATGGTCGTACGGAATCTATATTAATGAGTCTGCCACCTCAAGCCAATTGGGAGTATATGCATGAAGTAGCACCTGGTTCCAAAGAAGAAATGACTAATTCAAAGCTTAAAAAAGGAATTGACTGGGTGAAATAATTAAATTAATCCTTTTGAATAGCCCTTAAAATTAAGCTTGTTTTACTTAACTACTTTCTATCGATTAAATTGATTAATTTGAGAGGTTACAATCTACTTGTAGAAAGAATAAAGATATGAACCAATTAATTAAATTCAAGATTCCAGATTGTTGGATTGGATCATTTTACTTGAGTTTATATTCGTTAACTTGACTTAAAATAAATATTAAACATGGAAAATTCGTCTGCACCTTTTATTAAATACTGGCAGCAAATCGTTGTAATATGGTCAGAGATTGCTGTTGCGGCTGCTATATTGATTGTTCTTTATTATTTGATTCGAAGAGCTTTAATCTCAAAAAGAACTGTGAAATATGAATTTATTAGTGCAAATGAAGTCAGGTTCTTTTGGTATGCCGCACTTGCATTGTCAATTGGATTTACTTTTTTCTTTAATGGGTTGATTGTAAAAGAGCATGTTACGGAATCTCAATTCATATTGTCAATTAAAACATTTCTTTCATTAGCAATAGGCTTTGGTGTAGGGTATTTTTTCAATACCTATTTGCATGTTTATTATCCTTTCAAATTAGAAAAAAAATTGCATGACATCAGATTTAAACCACGTAAGTCACCTGATGGCAATGAAATGAAATTGTTGACAGAGGATGAAGAAGATGTTCATATGACTCAAGAAATGATTCATCATGAAAAGATATCCGCTTATGAATATGATGTATGGATTGATGAAAAATCAGGCTATAAGATCATTGAAAAATACAACGGTAGCTTATACGATCTGATTTGTGATAGTTGTAATTATAGAACGCTACATGAAGTAGATGAAGAGGTGATTCAGGAACCAAAAGCAAATGAAAGTGGTATCCTTAGAAAACATTACAAATGTTCTTATTGTGGGCACAAGGAAGATCGAGAATCAAACATAGCTCCTTTGTCCGAAAACTAACCATTTAGTAGAAAGGTCTAATAGAGAACGGAAGCCATCCATCATTTGAAGGATGGCTTTTTCTTTGGTAGATCTAGACGGCTAATTCCTAAATTTTATAAAATGAGAAACGCTTTATTTATCTGTATAATATTTTTAATCATTTCAGCTTCATGTCAAAAATCGAAAAAATCTTCGTTTGAAAAAATCTCTAGGGATTATTTTGCCGTGGAGCAAAGTGAATTTGGCATACTTGATTCAGGTCAAAAAGTCTTTTTGTACACTTTGAAATCTCCTTCTGGAATGGAAATAAGCATTATGAATTATGGGGCTGTGATCACATCATGGTTGGCGCCTAACAATAAGGGTGTTTTTGAAGATGTTGTACTCGGTTTTGAAAATGTCAAAGGGTACATAAAGAATCCTTCGTATTTTGGCGCAGTGGTAGGACGTTATGGGAATAGAATAGCGAAGGGTCAATTTTCTATTGAAGGAGAAAGCTATCAATTAGCAATAAACAATGAACCAAATAATCTACATGGCGGTGTGACTGGCTTTGATAAAGTCATCTGGAATGTCAAGGAATTTGTAACTGATAGCTCGGCTGGGTTAATATTGAATTATGAAAGTAAAGATATGGAGGAAGGGTTTCCTGGAAACTTGCCGGTCGAAGTAATATATACATTGGATGGACAGAATAGTTTGACCATAGAATATGTGGCATCAACAAATAAAACGACTCATGTGAATTTAACACAGCATTCATATTTCAATTTGAGTGGGGATCTGTCCAGAGATATTTTAGGGCATGAATTGATGATCAATGCTTATGAATACACACCAGTCAATGAGTCTTTGATTCCTGACAGAGGGATAGTAGAAGTTGTGAATACTCCATTTGATTTTAATACTCCTACAATTATAGGTAGTAGGATTAATGTAGAAAATGAACAACTCAAGAAAGGAAATGGGTATGACCACAATTGGGTTTTAAACCCTTCAAACCAAGATGAAGACGGGATGACCTTAGCCGCTATACTGACGGATTCAATAAGCGGACGAATGTTGGAAGTATTGACCACAGAACCAGGGATTCAATTTTATTCAGGTAACTTTCTAAATAGCTCAATCATTGGCAAATTGGGGAAAACATATGATCGCAGGTATGGACTATGCTTAGAAACACAACACTTTCCAGATACTCCAAATCAGCCTGATTTTCCAACTACTTTACTAAAGCCTGGAGAAGAATATCGAACAAAAACCATTTATCGTTTTAAGCAAAAGAAGTAAAAATGACTATTGGGATTGTTTTGTCAAAATTAGTTTGGACCAGCGTCCTCTCGCATAACTGAGTTGAGAGCCATTCATGTATTTTTTATTAGAATGATTGTTTGCCTGAATCCTAATCGTATCTCCTGGTTTTAGAATACTTTGGCCAAAAGAATGGACAAAAATGTTTTCTCCAGATTTTTCTGGGTTGGTCACATTTCCAATAACTTCTCCGTTTATAAGCAAACGATAGGAGGATTCGCCATCCACTTCGAGCATTGTTGTAATCGAAAAGTCATATACGGATTCTTCTTCTTCAAAAACCATTTCCGCCGTAGCAAAAAGGTCGGGATAGATGGTTGGGTCTACGGCCAGCGCGTCGATTCTAATTTCCTGATAAAAAGGAATGTCATTTAGATTAGAAGAAGATTGAAAGTCATCAATCGCCATATAAGTATAGGTAGCTTTAGCGATAGCAGCACTGACCTTAGTATTCTCTTTAACTGTTTTATTGGTAGATTTTTGCTTAGTTTGACATCCAATCAGGACAAGGATCAATATGATAATAGAGCAGTTTTTGGAAGTATTCATTATTGAAAAGCTGAATTTTTATTAGTGACAATTTCAATTTACTCCAATATAAGTTATTCCTAGAATGAGTTTGGAGTTTTTCTTACCATAGAGGTGCTATCAAAATTTCAATTATCTGATAGATTAACTTTTTTTACCCGACCAACTTCTCCTGTTTCAAGTTGAACCTTGATGCCATGCGTGTGGTTTAGAGATTTCGTAAGGAGTCTTTTTACCACTCCCTGAGTTAGTTCACCTGAGCGCTGGTGGTGCTTTTGTACAATATCAACAGAGGCTCCTATCGTGATATTGCTACGTATACTTCCATCTTCTTTAGAATTCATCATAAGATTTTTTGTTTGGATTCAAAGATTAATAATATCAACGACTTTTTATCTGAATACCATCCAAATGCTTTTGAAACCTAGGACTAATAAAAGAGTAACCATGAAAATTCCTGCCAAAGTAGTGAACCTATTATTGAGATGATTTTTTAAAATTGATTTTTTAGTGCATAACCAAACCAATAAAATAGCTACGATAGGGAGGATAAGTCCATTAGTAATTTGTGCAAAGTGGATGATCGAAATAGGTTTATATCCAATAGAAGAGAATAGTACGCCTGAAAATAATACTGAGATCCAAGTCAAGCGAAATGGCCAGGACTTTAAGCTTGTATTCCAGCCTAATCCAGTGGTCAATACATAAGCCGCTGCAAGTGGTGCCGTAATGGCCGAAGTAATACCTGCTGAAAACAGACCTAGTGATATTAAATATTTAGCAAAACTTCCAAAAATGGGTTCAAGGCCTTTGGCCATATCCATAGCATTATTAATTGATTGTCCTTCCAATGTTGACGCAGATATGACAATTGCCATGGAAATAATACCACCAATAGAAATCGCTATTATTGTGTCTCGTCTAGCTTCAAATAGACTCGTCTCATTTGCCCATTTTTGTTTGGCCAAAGAAGCGTGTAAAAAGAGATTGTACGGAACAACGGTCGTTCCAAAGACACCTAAGACCAATAAAAATCCATCCTTAGGAATATGAGGAACGAAAATGTTTGAAAGAAGTAACCCGAGATTAGGTTGAACCATAATGGCTGATGCAATGAATCCTACACTTAATAGAATCACTAAAAATGTCAAGCTCGTTGCAAGAACTTTTTGAGTTCCATACCAAAGTATTGTAAAAGCAATCAATCCGATTAAAATCGGGGTAAGGTTGATGGAGCCAATTGATAAGTCTATGAATGAATTGATACCTAAGGCTCCTCCTGAAATGTTTCCTGCTTCATACGCTCCATTTCCTATAACTACCGCAGAAAGAATGATAAAAAGTACGATAGATTTAATAATAGGAAGTTGGATTTCTTGTTTGATTAGATCAACAAGATCTAATCGTGAGACAATACTGAGCCGAATTGACATTTCCTGAAGGAAAATGGTCAAGCCTATTGAGAGTAATACTGCCCATAGGAGTTGTAAACCATGATTTGCACCTGCCAATGTGCAGATGGTCACTGTCCCAGGTCCAATGAAAGCAGCGGCAATAATAATTCCAGGGCCACCCATTTTAAATTTACTCATGTGGGTAAATTAATCTGTGTGCTAGAAGATTACAAGTATGAATAGTATTCTGGCCTATAGTAATTAACTACCAATCTGGTTTGTCAGAGTCTTTCTTTTTGGTAGGAGCCCTACGGTTTTGCTGTATGTATTGTATCTCACTGTTTTTCAGAGCCTCCAAAATCATTTTGGCTTTCTCTTCAGAGATATTCATTTCCTCTAATTTATCGGCTGTACTTGGAGCAGGGGGCTGATTTTCTTTGCCTTCCTCTTTGTTTTCTTCTTCAGATTTACTCTGTTGCTCTTCTTTCTCTTCGCCGTCTTTTTGTTCATCTTCTTGAGGTTGGTTTTGCTCTTCTTCCTTTCCTTCCTCTTCACCTTCTTGATCTCTATTTTGCTCCTCTTGATCCTGCTGTTCTTGATCCTGCTGTTCTTGATCCTGTTTCTCTTGATCCTGTTGCTCTTGATTTTCTTGCTCAGATTGATCTTCTTTATCCCCTTTTTGATCCTTGTTTTCTTGATCCTGTTTTTCCTGGTCCTTTTCTTGATCCTGATCTTTTTTATCCTGATCGTCCTGATTTTGATCCTGATTGTCTTCCTTGTTTTGATCTTGTTCGTTTAATTTTTTCTTGACCAATTCATAATTATATCGTGCGTCATCGTTGGTAGGATCATTCTTGATAGACTCTTTGAAGTAAGACATTGCTTTTTCCAAAGTCTTAGGGTCATTGGATACTGCTCCCAATTGTTGATATGCCAAGGACTTCATTTTTTTGTCTTTCGACAATACCAATTTTTGGTATTGTCTTTGAGCTTCTTCTACATTTCCAAGTTTGAAGTTGGCGTGAGCATAATTCATGGTAGCTGCTTCATCCGTAACAGCCATTGTATCTAATAAATAAGAATAGTGCTTAGATGCTTCTTCGTAATCCCCTTTAATAAATGCTACTTCTGCATTTTTTTTCAAAGAATTTTTCTTAGAAATATCCGAAAGATCTCCTGTGAAAAAGCTTAATAAGAAAATGGTGAATATTTTATTCATACCGTCAGTGTTTTTGTTTTGATGGTAGAATCAATGAATAAAAGTAGCATCGCAAGTGCTAAAAAATAATAGTACTTATTTGCAGAGACATCCATGTGCCTTGCGTCTCTTAATTCACCTTCTATTCCATCAATAGTATTGATCAATTTTTCAACATCATTTTGCTGATTATTAATTTCAAAATATTTGCCTTTTGTTTGATTGGCCAATTTTTTCAGCGCAACGGGATTCAACTTTGAAATAACATCTTGTCCACTACGATCTTTTTTAAAGCCTGCTCGAGTCATTATTTTAGAGCCATGTGCAGTCCCTATACCTAACGTGTATAATTTAATGCCAGCTTCCTTTACTTCTTGGGCAATTTTCTCAGTGTCTTCTCCAAAATCTTCCCCATCACTGATCAAAATAATAATTTTTGATTTTTGCCGAGTCATTGATTCATCTTCACCTTTTATTTTTTCCAAAGCAAGTTTCATTGGTGGACCAAAATCTGTGCCTGTATTAGGAACCAAGCTTGTATTTAAAGTCTCTAAAAAAAGGTTTAGGGCACTTTTGTCATAAGTTAAAGGACATTGTACGTAGGCTTCATTAGAGAACATAATAAGTCCAATACGGTCGGATGAAAATTCGTCAACTATCTTCTTTAATTCAAATTTTAGCTTTTCTAATCTACTGGGCTGAATGTCAAAAGCATTCATAGATTGAGACAAATCGACAGCAATAAAAATATCCTTTCCAATTGACTTAATCTCGCGTTGTGTCTGTCCAAAAGAAGGGCCTAATAGTGCAACAATCAGTAAGCCAAATACAGATGTACGAAGCACTATTTTGTAGAATACTCTACGAAAATGACAATTCAATGCTCGTGCTGCACGAATGGTCTTAAAAATATATGCGAAATAAAAAATGGCAAAGAGAAGAATGAATACATATTCCAGATTGCCGAGCTGACCGCTCCAAATCATAAAACAACTTTTTGACCTATCGCAAATATAGATATAGGCCAAACAAGCTCCATATGCTTAATCGTTTTTAACATTTTTTTGCATTTGAAATTAAAAAGTATTCATTTCCAGAAATAGCATGCCACTCGGTTCTCGGTTGAGTTCATTTGCCTCTTTTATTTCTTTCTTTTTTCTCCTTTTGATATAGTTCAAAGAGAGGAAATTGCTATAATAATGCTTGAAATCTAGCTTGTCCTTTGCCGCCCATTGTTCGAAAGTTTTAAGATCTTCTCGAAATTCTGCACTTTCTAAGTTTGGACTATTAGGACCTTCAATGCGATACTCACTTAGAATAGCAAGCACATACATGAGTTTTTGTTGGAGTACAAAAGAGTTTTCTCGAATGGAACTATATTGTGGTAGGTCGTTAAACCCAAATGCATTAATACCTCCTGCAATGACTGCTAGACTACCAACAAAAGGTACCATGGTATGCGCGAATGAACCTTCTTCATAATAAGTACCGCTAGCTGTATACGCAGCAAAGATCATCGTAAGAACGGAAAGACTCTTTTTGGTATTCTCAATTTTGTTTTCCCTTTTGATCATTTCTTGATGAATTTGGGACAGGGTCTCTACCATATAAACCGCATCATCTCGATAATCCATATAGGTCCTATAGGTCAGATCAGTGTCTTCTCTATGAACGACGGTCAACGTAAAAGCTTTTTGGTCTACATATCCATATGGGTCGCTTACAACCAAGAGCATGTCAAATTTTTCAGGTTTCATCTCCACACCAACGACGTTAAAATCAGGCGTCCAATCAATAACCAACATATTGTCAATAAAAGTCCATTCCATTCCTTTGGGAGCACCACGAATATCAATTTCTAGTTCTGTATAATCGTCGTTTCCATCCTGAATAAAAACTGTTTTTCTATAGCTCAGGCCTTCTGAAATTCTTTCGTTTTGGAGATTTAAAATTTTTGGAGGTTGATTTCTTACGCTTTTTTGAACTACAAATCTTTTGACAATTGTATTGGGGTTATCAACACCGATTTCTGTAACCTCTACAGTTACTTCAATTGGGAAAGACTTTCTTAATCGCATGATTTGGTCATCGTTAAGTCTCCAGCTAAACTTTCCTCTCTCTGAAAGTTTCGGGTTTCCTATTTTCGTTGGGATGTCTAAATGATATATCAAGGAATCACCATCCGGATCACCCGCTGTCACATTCACTGTTAGATTTTCGTGCGCACTTATATAATATTCATCCAACACTGGATAGATAAAATAGGGGCTCTGGTTTTTTTTGTTGACCACAAAAAGTAAAGTCTTTTTGGTCACATGAAACTCTTTGTCCATGACCACAAGTGTCAAACTGAAATATTTTTCGATGAGTAGAGCGTGTGTAGGATTCCAGACAATGGTTGCTACATTTTTAACTACCTCCACTTCGGCTCCATCAATCTGCTTCAATGACGACTGATCATTAAAATAATAATCAAGTTGAACATCTTCCGGGTTTTCAGAAGACGAAGACAATCCAGTGGCAATCAACTCTAGTGAAGTGCCAATTTGAAGATTGTATATTGTTTTTTCTCCATATTCACTTTGGATTTTAATGACCGGTAAATCGACAGTTTTTTTGATCATTATCATCATCGATTTATGATCAAGTAAGCCTGTACTGTCTTCTAGAGAAAAATCAATCATGATTCGCTGTCCAGAAAACTCAGAAGGGACGATCCAGTCAAATTCCAATTGATCCGACAAAAAAGCCTTTTCAGGAGCATTTTTCATAGAAACAATTCCATTTATCGAATTATTCTTTATTGAAAAATTTATACTATCTCCGGCCGATACCTCGATATAATTCTGTCCTATTTCTAGTAACGGTTCAATTGAAGATTGAGCGGAGAGGGAGAGTTGAGCAAATACCAGAAAAGCTGATAAAAAATGTTTTGGACACATATAATCTTCTGTTGAAAGGTAAAATTAAGCACATGCGAATTAAGTCTCAAATCTCTGATGGAAAACATGGAATTGTGGTCACTGTTTATTGTAGAATAAGAGGTATTAAAGGACATCTTTAATTACTTGTGATCGTCATGATTTATCGATAGATTAGAATATGAATTCAACAAAACACAAGTTTATATTAGCATCTTGCATTTTAACTGTTCTGATGTTTAGCAATTCGGTATATGCACAATCTACATTGACCGAGTTGCCTTTTAATATTGTAATTGGCGAAACGACCAATAGTGAAATTGAAAATAAAGGGAATTGTGTTCAAAAGGCAGAAGGAGAAGATTGGTGTGAGATTTATGACATGGCTGGAAATTTTTTAGTCTATTCAAGTCAAAGCAAAGTGGTGAATAAAGTAGTCTTCAGTGCTGAAAAAGGGAATAAACTTCCTCGCAAGTGGAAGGAATTGGGTTTGAATTTTGGTTTGAAAAATTCACCTGGAACATTGGATATTGATTTTAACAATATCATCAAAAACAATGGTGCTAAATACATTGAGTCATCACGAAATTTTGATGAAAAAGGTGAGTTACAAGGAATTCTTTTTTCCTATGAAATTGATAAATTATCATTTTCAGTTATGATCAAAACGATCAAGGAAGGTGCTGATATTCTAGGACTGTCAGAAATAGTCGTGACAGAAGCCTATTAAGTATTCATCCACCTCCAAAACCTTTTTAATGGATTGTTTGTGGGAGATGGTTTTTGTCTAGATACGCTATTGACCGTTTTAGCTAATTCCTTTGGTTTGTTAATTTTTTTGGCTGTTTGTTTTTTCTGAACAACAGTGGTTTTATAGTGTTTGGCTTTCGCCGCTTTTAATGCTTTTAATCTTCTTTCTTCTTCTCTTTTTTCCTTATTCGCTTTTCTCTTTCTTTCCTCTTCTAATGGATTGAAATTTGAATCTCGTTTTCTCTTATTGTGTTTCTTTGGTTTTCTAGTCCTATCACGCTGTGGACCACTGGTGTAAATGATTTTGTCCGGATCTATTGGTTTTTCCTCTTCATTGATTTCTTCTTTCTCTACTTCTATTTTGACTTTAGGTTCGGGAAGTTCAATTTTCCCTTTTACTGTAAGTCCTTGAAGCTTGACTTTTGGAGGCTTAATGATTTTAACGTTTTCATCGAGGGCAGCCTTTTCAGTCAATCCTAATTCATCATCGTCTTCATGTCGTTTATTCAGATAAGAAGGATCCACGATAGTCACAGATTCATCTTCCTTCAATAAATTTCCTTCTTCTTCTTCTTCTTCTTCTTCGATAGATTCTTCTATAACAGATACTATTTTAGAATCATCAACAACAGTTTCTTCATCTGGAACGTTGAGGTCTTTAATTTGATTCTTTTTGGCCTCAGAGGTTTCTTCAATTTCTTCCTTTGGATCTATTGTGTCCTCTATTGGTTCTAATTCTTCGACTGCTTCTGCTGTATCATTTTCTATTTCAACAACTTCAACTGAAGGGGGTTCCGTTTCGGTAGTTTTTTCTGAAGGAAGCTCTTTGCCAAAATGCAATAAGGTTTGAGCAACTTGCGCATCAGTAAGTTTTGTATTGCTCCCTTGAGTAAGATCGATTTTTTGGTCAATCAAAAATTCAGAAAGCTTGGAGGGAGTTATTTTTATTTTGCGTGCTAAAGAAGCCAGCCTCATCTGTTTATTATTTAGGTATTTGGCAAATATAATGGACTGGGACAATCATGCTAAATCTAAGGTGGAAATAAAACAAGGCTTGTCATGAAAATTTGATAAAGACATTGAAGATTGACTCGACTTGACAATTATATCAGCACCGACCTCTTTTTTTAGTTTGTTCAAAGGTCCTAATCTTAACTTTTTAATATTATGATATAAGTTTGACTGTTTGTCAGCGGTGATCAAACCTACATTTACATGAAAAAGTGACAAAACACTTTCGAGTAATCCTTCTAGGAGCTGTTCATTTCCATTTTTTAGGTAAATAGATTCTAATGTGATGAATCGGTAATTTGGATTGATGATTCGTTTTAAGAATGGTACTTTACTTAGTACATTCAAAGTTATCCACCCAACGAATCCCGGCATCTCTCTAATATCCCATTTTTCTAAAGAAGCTTGAACTCCTGCTAAAATTTCGTTGCTTCGGTTTCTAATTACAAAATAGCCATCTTTATAGAACAAGTTTTCCTCAGTATAAAAAGAATATTCGCTGTATTGATTATTGAGTAGTTTTCTCATTTCTCCTTTTTGATCATCTTTCAATTTCTCAATTCTTTTGTCTTTTTCGGGAGAAAATCGACTAAAGGTGATTGTGGAAAATGAACGAACATTTTTGAACCCCAGTTCCGCGCAAAGCTTTCTAGATCTTTCGTTATTTGGATCTACATAGGCGTAAAATATTGAAGGGTTTTCATTTAGGTTAAAAGGAGATTCACTTTCTAGCGCATCCAGTACTTCTTCTTTGATTAGTGAATTTTTCTTTTGACCAGATGAGTGAGGGGTATTTCTCCGATACACTGCGTTAAATGAAAAATATCGAATGTAAAACGAATTATAATCGCTCAAAGGACGCGAACAGAAACAACTAGTTCCAATTAGATTATTGCCTTTTTTCAAAGACATAAACGTTGGATTAGGGATATGATTCAGTTTTTCTGAAGTTTTTAGTTGCTTATACACCATGCTTTGACCCGGTGTACCAAGAACATTTTCCGAAAGAAAAGAGTCTATTTCGGAATCAACCTTATTTTGAAAACTGAGAAATCGTGCCATGAATCAGGCACGAATATAAAAACAAGTCTATCCTTTTTCTTTAATTGGACGATAGATCATCACTTTTCCTTTTTTTACCCGATCAAGTTTGAAAGTACTTACCCCAACTTTTTTACCCCAACTGCTGGTGTTTTGGTGTGCGATTTGATAGTCACCAGTTGCATTTACTTTATATACAACTGCTGTATGATGTCCCATAGATTCGGAAAATGTAGAAGCTCCTTTTTTCCACTCAACTTGGACTTTCTCAAATTGTATCATGTCACCAGGGAAGACTTCCTCTTTTTTAGGATCTATTCGGCGACCATATATCAATACGGATTTTTTGGAACTGCGATCAAAGTAAGCGCCAGAGTGAGCTAATGCACCTGCTGCCAAATCCCAGCATTCTCCACGTGCCACTTTTTTACCCATCACTGAATCTAAATATTCAACAATTTTAACGTTAAGATCAGGAACATTTCCAGAAATGCTGATTGAAGATAATGCGATGATAAAAAAAAAGGTTTTCATACTTTTCGAATTTAAAATTTGAATATAATCATAATACTAATTCCATCTTATTTTTAACGATGTCTAAATAATGATCTTGCACTGATCGTCCTTTTTTTGATCATATCCTTTGAACGGAACGGGTCAAAATGATTTCAATAGGAGGGTTGATTTACTTTTCTTACGTGTTTGGTCATGCCTAAGTTTTGATTGACTAAAAATTCGCGTAGATTCAAAGTTGATTTTGAGAAAATAGAAATAGAATTATTCTGTACTTAGGAGAATTATAGTTCAAGTTTCAATAATCACCGAAATATTTAGAATTAGAGGAAGAAAAACGACGAGGCTAAATGGCAAATTTGAATTTTAAATTAAATACTGAGAATACCTATGATGCGATTGTTGTCGGGTCAGGCATCTCTGGAGGATGGGCAGCAAAAGAGCTTTGCGAAGGTGGGCTTAAAACGATTATGCTTGAACGCGGTAGAGATGTCAAGCATGTCAAAGATTATCCTACTGCTAACTTAGATCCGTGGGACATGAAATACAAAGGGTTTCTGTCTGCGGAGGAAAAAGTTAATTATGACCCAAATAGAAGGAATCATTATTCGGTAAAGGAGACAACCAAACATTTTTTTACCAATGATAAAGAGCACCCCTATAATGAAACGAAAAGATTTGATTGGTTGCGAGGGTATCATGTAGGTGGAAGATCATTGACCTGGGGTCGTCAAAGTTATCGTCTGAGTCCTATGGATTTTGAAGCCAACAAAAAAGATGGACATGGAGTTGATTGGCCGATCCGTTATAAAGATATAGCACCTTGGTATGATAAAGTAGAATCTTTTATTGGGGTGAGTGGTAGTATGGAAGGGTTGGAGCAGCTGCCCGATGGTAAGTTTCAACCTGCTTTTGAATTGACATGTGTTGAACAAAAGGTGAAAGAAGGCATTGAAGCTAATTATGAAGAAAGAAATCTAATCATCGGACGTTGTGCGCATGTGACTGGCGAGTTGGAAGGAAGAACACAATGCCAATCACGAAGTAGATGTAATAGGGGATGTCCATATGGAGGGTATTTCAGTACTCAATCCAGTACTTTACCTGCTGCGATGGCTACTGGAAACCTCACGCTTAGACCTGATTCGGTTGTGGCGGAAGTATTGTATGATCCAGATACAGAAAAAGCAACTGGTGTTAGGGTTATCGATAAAAATACGAAGGAAGAAATGGTTTTTAAAGCCAAAGTAATTTTTCTAAATGCTTCGGCAATTGCTTCGACGTCTCTCTTAATGAATTCGAAATCAGATCGGTTCCCGGACGGACTTGGGAATGACAGTGGAGAATTAGGTCATAATTTGATGGATCATGCGATGGGAGGTAGAGCATATGGAACGGTTGAAGGTTTTGAAGATAAGTATTATAAAGGGAAGAGACCAACAGGCTTTTACATACCCAGATTTGTAAATCTCAATGAAAAAACGAAGGCAGATAATTTTATCAGAGGATATGGTTATCAAGGATCCGGTAGAAGATCAGGTTATCAGCGCGGAAAAAATGATTTCTCATATGGAGAAGATTTCAAAAATGAAATGTTGGATCCAGGGTCATGGGGAATAGGTGTTGGAGGGTTTGGTGAATGCTTGCCTTATCATGAAAATAAAATCTCACTCAATTATGAAAAATTAGATAATTGGGGACTTCCTACTGTAACTTTTGATGCTGAGTTTAAGGAGAATGAAAAAAATATGGTTGATCATATGGCTCAGCAGGCAGGGGAAATGCTGGAAGCGGCTGGTGTCAAAAATGTTTATGCCAGTAGCAACATTACTACCATAGGCTTGGGAATCCATGAAATGGGGACAGCTAGAATGGGAAGAGACCCTAAGACTTCAGTGCTCAATGAATGGAATCAGGTGCATGCAGCTAAAAACATTTTTATAACTGATGGCGCATGTATGACTTCTTCAGCTTGTCAAAACCCTTCATTGACATATATGGCTATTACTGCAAGAGCGGCCAATTATGCAGTAGAATTGTTTAAGAAAAACGAATTGTAAGATGGAAAGAAGAGAAACACTAAAAGCTATTTCATTGGTATTAGGGTATTCAGTTACACCTGCTGTACTTACAAGTATTTTGACTTCATGTAACAATGAAGCTAATGTCAATTGGCAACCAAAGTTCTTTTCCAAAGAAGAGGCCTTTGGACTGGAACAGCTGTCCAATTTGATTTTACCAAAAACGGATACCCCAGGAGCATTGGATGTTAACGCTCACATATTTGCAGATTTGTTTTTGGCTGATGTTGTCAATGAAAAGGAGCAGTTGAAAATTAAGAAAGGAGTCAAAATATGGTTGAAATCTTTTGAGGACAAGACTGGGAATAAAGTTCAAGATGCTTCTGTTGATGATTTTAAGTCTGATTTGTCTACGTATTTTGACATAGATGAGCAAAAACAAAAGGGGATTAAGAAATTGCTAAAAGAGAAATCTTCCGATGATGACTCATTTTTTATTTACAGCTTCCTGTTCAAAGTCAAAGAACTGATTATGTTTGGCTATTTTGCTTCTGAAGATATAGGCGAAAACGTACTCACTTATTTGCCTGTGCCTGGCAAGTTTGATGGATGCATCCCCGTGGAGGAAGTGGGTAGAGCTTGGTCTTTATAGGTATAGTTTAGTGATAAAAAATTGTTGTACTAATTAACAAGGTAGAGTTACTTTCAAAATTTCATTTCAAAAATTTCTTAAAAGTAAAAGCCAGTTGTAGGGTTAGATAAGTCTGATTAAATTGTTCAAGCGCTTACTGCTGTTACAAAATGACCATTTTGAGAATCACTTTGATCCTTTCTTACTTTATTATCGCAATGCAGATAAGACCTAGCAATGCGCAAGATTTGGTTTCAATAGATTCTCTTCATAAAGAATTGAAAAGAACATCTTCTGATAGTAGTAAGGCTTATTTTCATTCTGAAATTTGTTACAACTGGTGTGGGATTAATTTTGATTCAGCCTGGTACCACGCTAGTTATGCTCATACTTATGGCCTCAATTCCGGACTTGATAATATGATTCGTTTAGGCTTGACTGCCAAGGGTTGGGCTCATGATTGGAATTATCAATTTGATAGTGCAATTTTCTATTACAATGCATCCTATGATTTAAGTAAAAAAAATGATGATAGGAAGGGGATGGCCATATCCCTTTTTAATATTGGTGTAACATTTTTTTATCAAGGGAAATTAGATTCTTCTCTTTATTATTATTCTGCGTCAGAGCCAATTTTTGAAATTTTAGATGACAAACCAAATTTGTCAAGGCTTTATAACAACCTCGGACGTATCTATGAAAAAACCAAAAGATATGACATGGCATTAGTTGTGTCTAGACGTTCTATTCGGATTAAAAAAGAATTGAAGAATAATAAGGGGTTATTAAATACTTATACAAACATGAGTTCTATTTTTCAGAGAATAGAAAAGTACGATTCTTCATTATACTATTCTCAAAAGTGCATGGACTTAGCTAAGAAAATTGGAGATGAACTAGCATATCGAGGGGAACTGATTAATCTAGGAATATCCTACAAAAATTTGGGACAAGCTGACAAATCTTTTGCTGCATATCAAGAAGCGGAATCGCTTATTGAAGATAAAGATGATCCATATATTCGACTGCAGATTTATCTGAATTTAGGAGAGTACTATTTAGAAAAGAAGCAATTAAAAAAAGTAAATGAGAATTTATTGAAAATGAAAAATCATTTGCTTGAAGAAGATTATTTAGAGAGTACTATACATTACTATAGTCTTGAATATGCTTTTCATAAAGCATCAGGTAATTATCAATTAGGGCTCGAAAGCCTTGAAAAATACCTTAATTTAAACAATCGATACCTTGATCAAAAAACAATTGAGAAGACAGCCGAATTGGAACAGTTGTATGAAAAAGCAAATAGAGAAAAGGAAATTGCCAATTTAAATTTGGAAAATGAAAATCAGCGGAACCAAATTATTCTACGAAACAATCAAAGAAATGTCCTTGTACTACTTAGTATCATTGCGTTGATCATTATAATATTTGTATACATCAGGTACAGGAGTAAGGCTAAAATATCAAGACTTCTCGAAGAAAAAAACAAGCAGGTCAATGTAGCGCTAGTAGAGCGTGAAGATTTATTAAAGGAAATCCATCACAGAGTCAAAAACAATCTTCAAGTGATATCTAGTTTGCTAAACTTACAATCTGAATCATTAGAAAATGATTCGGCAAAGGAAGCCGTCTTGGAAGGAAAGAATCGTGTGAAATCAATGGCGTTGATCCATCAAAATCTATATTTGACTAATGACATCCGAGGGGTAAATTTTCAACAATATGCTGGAAACTTAATTTCTCAACTGGTCGCCATCTACGACATGCAAGATTCTTTAGAGTATAAGATTAATTGCGAAGAATTCATCATGGACATTGATACCGTTATACCACTGGGTTTAGTATTAAACGAATTGGTTACCAATAGTCTGAAGTATGCATTTGATGGACAGAGTAATGGAGACTTGAATTTATCACTGAAAGAAATTGATAACGAGCTAATTATGATATTAAAGGATAACGGAAAGGGTTTAAATGAAGATGAAATCGAATCTTCTAACTCATTCGGTTGGAAAATTGTACGATCATTGAGCAGAAAATTGAAGGCAAAAATCAGCATTATTTCGGAAGGAGGTACAACAATTAAACTGGTGATGTCAAGATATAAATTGGTCGAATGAAAAAGTCTAGAATACTTATTGTCGAGGATGAACCACTCATTGCAGATGACATAGCTTTAATTTTAGAAAAACACAATTATAAAATTGTGGGAATTGTTGACGAAGCGGTTGATGCCTTGGAAATAATTCAAAATGACCGACCGGACCTAGCTTTGTTAGATGTAAATATTGAAGGTGATAAAGATGGAATTGAATTGGCTTCTGAAATAGATATTCCTTTTGTTTTTTTAACAAGCTACTACGACGAAAGCACATTGAATCGCGCCAAAAAAACCAACCCTTCTGGATACGTTGTTAAGCCTTTCAACGAAAATGAATTGATTGCCAATATCGAAATGGCTGCTCACCGGGTTGAAGTAAGTTTAAAGAAAAATGAGCCTCAAAAATTGTTTTTTAAAAATGATAAGGAAATAGTCTCGGTGATGTCTAGTGATATCCTCTATGTCGAAGCTTTTGACAACTACGCCTATTTGCATACTGAAGACAAAAAATTCATCATCAGTCATACTTTGAAAAGCATTGAAGACAAAATTCAAAAGTATGGTTTCGTGAGAATTCACAGATCATTTTTGGTCAATTTTGATCGGATTGACTCCATTTCAGAGGGGTATGTATTTGTAGGTGAAAACCAAATTCAAATAGGAAAAACTTATCGCAAAGAGTTCTTCGAGAAACTGTCATTGATTTAATGAATGCCCATTGTGTTTTCCGTTTACTAAATAAAAATGGTCGTTCACTAAATACACTTTTTAAGTATACCATGATGTGAGCAATTTGGTAGGATGTATCACCAATATACTCCTATCATGAAACTTAAAAACCTCCTAATTGCCGCTATTATTTTCTATACTGAACTGTCATTCGGTCAATTTGTCCCTAAAACTGATTTACCAATAAGTGCATCCTATTATGATGAACTTGTTGATATGGGGGTAGACGGAAGTGATAACGTATATCTTTTGGGCAAAAAAACCAATTCAGATATCGATATGGTGCTAGTAAAATGTACCACTTCTTCATGCAGCCTAATAGCTACTTATGACAGTAACCCTAGCTACAGTGTTGACGACATACCCTATAAATTGGAAGTTGATGATTCGGGAAACTGTTATGTTATAGGATCCTATGAAGATGACAATGGAGGATCCCCGAATGGGAAAACAGAAGCTATAGTGCTGAAGTATAGTTCTTCTGGGGGATCACCTTTATGGACTTATAAATTGGATGGTAATTCAAGCACATCAGTGTCATATTCTTCATCTTTTTACGACGCAGAGCTTGTCGGATCTACCCTATATGCTGTAGGTTTTACCTATGGAGGTGCTGCTGGAGTTCAAAATATGCTTATAGGAAGATTTACTTCTGGAGGAACTGAGACGATTAGAAGTTACGATAACGGCTCTATTGCAGAAAAAGGTCATAAATTGGTTGTGGACGGAGGAACCATTTACATGGGAGCATTGGATAATGGCAGTCTGGAATACTATAGCATATCCACTTCATTCACAACAAGTACTAACCCAACGCTCATCAATTCTTATTCGACTTCTTGGTCTTCAATTGATGGAATGGCAAAAAACGGTTCAAATGTGGCTTTTATGACCGATTTGGGATCATCTACCCAAATTGTAATGTACAATGGGTCCAGTTTTAAATCAAATACGGCGACTGATATTGATGACCCTGAAAAAATAATTATTGATAATTCAAATGCAATTGTCTCAGGGAGGTCCTGGTATAGCCCTAGTTACAATTTAGTGATTGGAGGATATGCGATTTCCACTGGATTGGAGTCTTTTCACAGTCGATTGATTGTAAATAGCAATACAGCTAGTAATGACCATCAAGCGAATTCGTCAAAAGCAGTAGGTCTATTTATAGATGGCAACGGTGATTATGTCGTACCAGGCAATTTGGTTTTAGACACAAATCCAGATGACGGTAATCCTGCATTGGGACTTTATGCTGGATTTGTGGTATTTGACAATACGGGTTCACAAACAGGCTTTTCAGTTTATGAATCTGCGGTGACTGTGGATCAAGGTATAGAAAATACCAGTACCGGAGAAGTAGTAATCGCTGGTTCCGACTTGTGGGTTTTGTGCGATCCACCTGTTGTTAATTTATCTAATGTTTCAGAGGATTTTGATCCTATTGGTAATTCTTTGACAATAGATGCTGGAGCAGGATTTTCTTCCTATGACTGGTCTACAGGGGCCAGTAGTCAATCAATTTCGGTTTCAGAAGGAGGGGTTTATTCAGTCACAGTAGAAAATGCTGCAGGATGTTCAGGATCTAGCAGTATGGAATATACCATAGATCCTATAGACCAGACCATTAATTGGTCGCTGCCTTTTTCACCTTTCGAAAAGACTTTAATCACTGATGCAGATGATTTTAATGTATCTGCAACCTCGTCTTCTGGATTGGATGTGGACTTTCGATCTGATAACCTGAGTATTGCTAGGGTTTCTGATAATGAAGATGGTACGTGGGCTGTGTCCATCCTAGGTGCTGGGACCGTCAACATTATTGCTGAACAGGATGGAGACGACAACTATAATGCAGCACATGATGTGTCATATTCTTTGACAGTTTTCAAAACAACTCAAACCGTTGATTTTCCTTCTTTTGATGACCTAGAGTTAGATGAGATATTGACATTGGAAAAATCAGATTTCACCTCGGACAGTGGAGAGGACCCTGATGACTTGATTTCATCATCTCCATCGATTGCGTCTGTTGTTGAAAACGCATCTAATTTTGAAATTACTGGAAATACATTAGGAACGGTGACATTAACTATTCACTTTCCAGAAACGGACACATATCTAGAAGCAGAAGCTACAGCGTCGCTGGAAGTCACGAAAAAGTCCCAAATTATTAGCATAACGAATACTCCAGATTTTTCCCCTAGCTATGGAGATTCAGACATTCTTGTGGAAGCTGAATCTACTAGTTCATTGACATTGAGCCCTTCATCATCTGATGAAAATGTTTTCACCATTACTGACAACGGAGGAGGATCTTACACCCTACATATTGAAAATGCAGGTACAGCTAACCTTTTGTTTGACCAAATTGGCAATGCTACTTATGCTGCGGCAACTCAGTATAGTCAGGTAATTGAAGTAAATAAAGCTTCTCAAACCATAACATTTCCTCCGATAGATGATCAAAATTTCACAACAGGATCGTACTTATTAGATGCTACCTCTGACTCTGGACTAGAAATAACCTATTCCTTCAATTCAGGTTCAGGAAATTCACATATTGAAAATTTCAATGAGGTGCATTTTGATGGCTATGGAAATGTATCAATTCGGGCCAACCAATATGGCAATGACAATTATGAAGCTGCGGATGAAGTGTTACAATCGTTTCTGATTTTGGATGATGTTCCTCCTGTTTTTATAAGCGAAACTCCATGGATTCGAGAATTGTCAATAAACGGTTTTGAATTGGTTATCTACAGCGATGAAAACCCTTCTTATGTTTATACTGTCATATTAGAAGATGGTGCAGCAGCTCCTACTTCAAACCAAGTTCAAAGTTTGACGGATGCAAATGATGACGCTCCGATTGCTTCAAGTTCTTTTACCTACCCAGGTGAATTTAAAAAAACGTTTTCTACATTATTGGAAGCAACAAACTATGATGTTTATGTTGCTTTAGAAGATGCTCATGGAAATCTAATGTCAGACCCGGTTTTGGTTGAGGTTACAACCCTGGATCAAACAGCACCCAATTTTGACAATAGCACACCTGATTTTATTTCTGCAAGTGAAACAACCACTACAATAGAAGTGTCACTAGACGAAATTGGGACGGTCTACTATGGTTTAGTAGCTGGGGGAGATCCAGCATTAAATATCACCGGCCTATTGAATGGAACTATTAATAGTGGAAGTCAAACATCATTTGGTTTTGGAACAATCGAAGCAAATGATCCTTCTGAAAACTATCAAATTGAGTTTTCAAGTTTAGTTCCTGGAGAAATTTTTGATTTTTACGCGATAGCAGAAGACGCTTCCACAAATAGAAGTACAATCGAAACAATATCGTTTACTACCCCTGATAATACTGCTCCTTTATTTACTGAGTCATACCCAAGTGTTTATAGTATCAATGAGTCAAGTTTCTTTTTTGATATGAGCCTTAATGAACCCGGAAAAATATACTATGTAGTTCTCAATCATGATGTAGTCGAGCCTAGTGTGGCACAGTTAAAGAGTGGTACCGACGGTGAGGATCAAGCACCAATAAAAAGTGGGTCTTTGGATTTCACTGAGACGGAAGTAACCGCTAATGTTACTAGTCTAACATTAGGCACAGACTATGACCTCTATTTTGTTGCAGAGGATGATCAAAGCACTCCTAATGTTCAAACGAGTGTTACAAAAATTCAAACAAGAACATTGGATCTAACAGCTCCAACTTTCTTAGTCAATTCCCCAAGCATCTCTGATGTTGATGAAACTACATTCAATTTGAGTATAGATTTGTCAGAACATGGCACTGTTTATTTTGTGGTTTTGGAAGATAATTCTTCGACTCCAAGTTCAGAGCAAGTGAAAAATGGAACAAATGGAGATGACGAAATAGCAATTGTAGCTAGCAGTGAAAGTTTCATAGGTAATAGCTTAAATGTATTTGTATCGGGGTTGAATCATTCCACACCTTATGATATTTATATCGTCGCTGAGGATGATGAAACTTCTGCCAATTTGCAAGAAACTCCTGAGAAATTGGAAGTAATTACGGCAATCCCTATACCCCAAGGAACTACCTACTATTGGATAGGAGGCAGTGGTGTCTGGAGTGATCTCAATCATTGGGCTACTTCAAGTGGTGGTGATATTACTTTTGGGGTTTTACCAACGAAGCATGATGATATAATATTTGATCAGAATTCGTTTTCAGCAGCAGACCAGGTAGTAGAAGTAAACCAAGATGCATTTTGTGAAGATATGGATTGGAGTGCGGTTACCCTAGAAGTTGATTTCAAGGAGAATGAATCGACTTTGGAAGTTTTTGGTTCATTGACTGTGCCTGATAACGTTGGGTTAAACTTTATGGATTTTACGTTTTTATCAAATGAGTCAGAAACCATTTCATTGGGTACAGATCCAGAAGCAAGGAAAAATCAATATGCTCATTACTCGTTTGAGGGAGATGGTGACTGGTCAGTCATTGACCAACTCACTACAGCTGGAACAGTTACCATTACCAAAAATGCCACATTAGATTTAAATGGTAATGATTTGTATGCATCATCAATAACCTTTGGTTCTGGTGGAAATCAAACGCTAATCACAGGAGATAATAGTACGGTCACGTTCCACTGGTGGAATAATTCGGGGCAACTTCTTGATTTGCAATACGGAAATAATGTATCCTTTGTAGTCGCGGATTTTAATACCACGTCTTTGATGTTCAGAGGAGGGGATCTTTCTTATCCTCCAACGACTGTTGAGGTCCCTATAGGAACATTGCCAATTCTTGGAAATAATTCTTTTGAAAAATTGATTTTATCTCCTGGAGTAAACGTGAACTTCGGCTGTGGTTTTACTCAAACAATAGGTGAACTAGAGATTCAAGGGACAAAATCAAACTTTATTACAATTGGATCCTCTTGCTCCGAAACTCAAGCTACGATTAGTCAATCTTCTGGAATAGTAGATGGGTCCTACATCAACCTATCAGATGTAGTTGCAACTGGAGGGGCCACATTCAATGCAGCCAATTCTGTAGACGGAGGGAATAATTCTGGGTGGAATATTTCGGCTCCCGTTTCACAAGACTATTTCTGGGTAGGAGATGGTGGTGATTGGGATGATCTCAGTCATTGGGCAACAACGAGCGGCGGAAGCACGATGCATACCGATCTTCCAGGTTTGATAGACAATGTCTACTTTGATGAGCAATCAATTTCGACGGAAAATCAAATAATAAGGATAACATCCGAAGATGTAGAATTAAATGATCTGACATTACTGGGAATTGCCAATTCACCTGAATTCTTTGCCAATAAGACGTTGAATATTCATGGTTCAGCTGCCTTAGGTAATAATGTATATTTTAATAATATCAACAATATGGTGATGCATTCTGTCAACGGAACGCTGACCGGCAATGGAGCTTCTGGCCTTCGAAACCTCATTGTGGAAAAAAGTGTTACCCTTTCAGATGACATTTATATTGAGAATTTATACATAAAAAATGGAGCCATATTCAACTGTGATAATGTAGAATTAAAAATTGATGATTTGGATGTAGCAGAAGGAGGAATTGTAAGCGCTCAGAACAGTACCCTTCATATAAGAGACACTCATATAAATTCTGTGGGTGAAGATATTGATTTTACCGGATCGAGAGTGTTGCTATATACCGTGGAGCCTATTTTTTATACTTATACCGATTTATCCGTAAACCTAGATTTCGGATTGTCGGATGGCAATATTGCGTTCAATGAACTTTCTATTAGTGATAATATTAATATTAAGGGTGAATTTATTACTGATCTCTTTGAAATAAATCCAGGAACGGAAATCCAGTTTTTAGATTTTGAAGGAATAAATACGATAAACTTCAGTGTGCTATCTGCCCAAGGAACTTCAGAAGATCATATTTCAATTTCCTCTGAAACTCCTGGAGATCCACATTATTTTGTCAGTTTGACTGCTACTGAAATTAATGCAGAATGGTTGGAAATTAAAGATAACAATGCATCAGGAGCAACTTTTAATGCTAATAATAGTTTTGATCTAGGTGGAAATTCTGGGTGGAATGTCACAGCACCTGTTGTTCCAGATACTCCTTCTAACCTCATGGCAAACTCCATGACTTCTTCATCATTTACAGCCAATTGGGACAATATATTGAACGCCGATAATTATCGAATTACAGTAGATGATGATGAAGATTTTTCTTCTCCATTCATTGATGATATTTCAACAGAAAACGCGTTTTATGAAATTTCTTTACTTGAACATGGGAAGTATTATTATTGGCGAGTTAGAGCCGAAAGTAGTGGTGGACTTTCAGCTTTTTCCGAAGAAATTGAGACCGTGACTTTGTATAACGCGCCCGTCGCTATTGAAGCAACTTCAGTTCTCAAGGATCAATTTACTGCCAGTTGGGAGTCATGGAATTCCGTGGATGGCGTCTATGATGCAATACTTCAGGTTTCTGCTAATAATGATTTTACAGATTTGATTGAAGGGTATGAAACTTTGGAAGTAGTAGGCTTATCAAAAGAAGTTACAGGACTTCAGCAAGAAACAGTGTATTATTATAGAGTCGCTGCTGTCAATGAAAGCGGCCCATCCGAATATTCGAACGTAATTACCGTTTCGACTTCTGGTAAATTGGCTCAATCAATAACCTTTGGGGAACTGCCAAGTAAAGTATATGGGGATGATGATTTTAATTTATCAGCTTCAGCAAGCAGTGGGCTGCCAGTTCAATTTACTATTGAAAATGAATCAGTGGCAACATTATCCAATGGAGTAATTACCATTCAGGGTGCTGGATTCACGAATATCACAGCTTCACAAATTGGAGATGACGACTATTTGCCTGCAAGTGAGGTCATTCAGGTACTCACAATAGCAAAGGCAGAACAGATGATTTCGATAGCTGAGATAAGTGATAAATTAACTACCGATCCTGCTTTTGATATTGAAGCTGAAATCGATACGAATCTTGCTTTAAGTTACAGTATTTCTGGCCCAGCAATGTTAGAGGGTACCACCATAACACTAGATGGAAATAGTGGCGTGGTGACTATTACAGTTTCTCAAGTTGGAAATGAAAATTATAATGAAGCGGAAGAAGAGGTTTCATTTAATGTCGATGACCCTCAAAAGTTAGATCAGACTATTTCATTTGAATCATTAGAAAGTCGTACTTATGGAGATGATGCTTTTGGATTAACTGCAAATGCAACTTCAGGATTGGAAGTGACTTTTATCAGTTCAGACGAAACGGTTGCTACAATTTCTGGTAATGTTGTGACTATTGTTGGCGCTGGTCAAACTACCATCACAGCGAGGCAAGATGGCAATGATGATTTCAATGCCGCAACTGATGTTTTACAAAATTTGATTATTGAAAAAGCTGATCAAACAATAAGCTTCTCAGTCTTGGATGATAAGTCTTTAAATGACGAGGATTTTGTTCTAGATGGGGAATCTAATTCTGGATTAGAAATCACATTTACAAGTTCGGATGAAAATATAGTTTCAATTGTTGGTTCTACTGCATCCATAGTTTCCGAAGGAGAAGTAACAATTACTGCTAGTCAATCTGGGAATGAAAATTATAATGCAGCATTAGAAGTAAGTCACACTTTTGAAGTAATTGATGACGTAGTAGAAAAACAAGATCAAACTATCACATTCGCTTCTTTAGCGGTAGTGACATTTGGGGATGCTGCTTTTGATTTGATTGGTTCGGCAAGTTCAGGATTGAGTTTGAATTTTGAAAGTTCCAACCTTGATGTAGCAATAATAGCTGGAAACACCATCACCATTGTTGGAGCGGGTAGTACAACAATTACTGCTAGTCAATCGGGAGATGAAACTTTCAATTCAGCACCAGATGTAGGGCAAATATTGGTTGTGAACAAAGCAGATCAAACAATCTCTTTTGCCAGCATCGGTGACAAAACACTTGATGATTCGGAATTTGAATTGGTTGCTTCATCAGATTCAAATTTGGATATAACGTTTACAAGTTCAAATGACAACGTTGTAACCATTTTAGGAGCGACCGTTTCAATTGTTGGTCCTGGGAGTGTAACAATTATTGCCAGTCAAGCTGGAGATGCTAATCACAACGCGGCTGAAGATGTTGAGCAATCTTTTGATATTGTTGATAATTTGGTTTCATCGACTCAACGTGGAGCATCCAATGCAGTGGATGTGTATCCCAACCCATTTACAAATAAAATTAATTTGAGCTCTTCCCCAGAAGCGGGAAACTTGGAATGGCAAATTATTTCACAAGATGGTAGTATTGTCATGAGAGGAAAAGAACAAAGCCTAGATTCAAGAATTAACACAACAACCTTGAAGAGAGGTGTTTATTATTTGCGTTTTAATAACGAAGAAGGTGGAATAACAACAAAAAGAATAGTCAAGAAATAGTACAACAACACAGTACGAGTCAATTATTGGTGATAGATAATTCGTACGCGAGCCCATGATTTCATGGGCTTTTTTCTGATGTAGGACTGAAGCCAAAATTGTTTTTGTAGCAGTCTTTTTTATATTGCTTTCCAGATAATAAAATTTCCAATTTTATGAAAGACCTTATTAGAGCACTGGGCCTGTATTTTGTTTTTGTATCCTTAATCAGCTGTAATACACAAATAGAATTAAGTGTCTCATTCTCAAATTCAGAACTCTCATATTCGGGAAGAGTAGATAAAAGTTTTGAAGATCACGCAGAGTTTTATTGGTCTGGCAATGCTGTTTCAATCAATTTTGAAGGATCCACCGTTTCCGCTTTGTTACAAGATGAGTTTGGAAAAAACTATTACTATGTTTTGTTAGATGGAGATACTTTGAATGTCATAAATGTTTCTACAGAAAAGAAATCGTATGAGTTGGTTACAGGTTTATCCAAAGGAAAGCATACAATTGAGCTATATAGAAGAACCGATTTGGGAGAAGGAAAAACTTCATTTTATGGGTTTAGTGTTGAAGGAAAAAACGCCAAAGTCCTGCCAAAATCAGTTGAAAAGAAAAGAAGTATTGAGTTTTACGGGGATTCTATATCCACTGGATACGCAGTTGATGATCAATCAGGCAATGATTCTGGGGAGAGTCAATTTGCCAATAATTATTTGGCATATAGTTCGATAACTGCTCGATATTTCGATGCTGATTTCAGATGCATTTGTAAAGCAGGAATTGGAATTATGATCAGTTGGTTCCCCTATATCATGCCGGATGTATATGACAATATGAACCCATTGGACTCAACAAGTCAATGGGATTTTTCAAGTCATCATCCTGACATTGTAGTGGTGAATTTATTTCAGAATGATTCTTGGCTAGTTAATAGGCCAGAGAGAGAAGAATTCAAAAAGAATTTCGGAGACACTCCACCCACAGACAGTTTTATTGTCAAAGCGTATCAATCATTTCTTTCGGACATTAGGCAGAAATATCCTGACGCCCATATTATTGGAGCTTTGGGAAGTATGGATGCAACAATTGAAGGGTCAATATGGCCTGGTTATATTCAATCAGCCATTGATAATTTAAATGATGATAAGATGTATTCCCATTTTATGTCATATAAGAATAGCAAGGGCCACCCGAATAGAGAAGAGCAACAAATTATGGCAAATTCCTTGATCAATTTTATTGAAAAGAATATTGAGTGGTAGAAAATGACTATTAGAGAAACGAAGAATCACCAAAGAGTAATCATATTTCTGATTTTAGGTCTCTTTTCTTGCGTTCAGGAAAAAGAGTCCATTGTTGAAAAAGACGCTGATAAACCCAATATCGTTTTAATTGTTTCGGATGATCATGGTTTAGATGCTGTTGGTTGTTATGGCAATCAAGTCATTCAAACACCAAACATTGATCAATTGGCGCAAGATGGCACCAAATTCACTGATGCATTTTGTACCAGTGCAAGCTGCAGTGCCAGCAGATCGACTTTGCTAACTGGCCAGTTTAATCATGCCATAGGACATTATGGTCATGCACATGATTTTCACCATTTCAGCACTTTTGATTCAGTCAAAACCTTACCTGTAATTTTAGATCAAAACAATTATCGTACGGCACGAATCGGTAAGTATCATTTGGCACCAGAAAGCGTCTATTTCTTCCAAGAAGTTTTAGAAGCTGATCCTAGAAATACGATTGAAATGGCAGAGAATAGCTCAGATTTCATTAACAAAAACGATGAGCCATTCTTTTTGTATTTCTGCACCGATGATCCGCATAGAGGGCATCCTTTTACACCTGATCCTTGGAATGCGCCTAATAGTTTTGGGAATTTGGAGAATGGATATGAAGGTGTGACTCAGATAAGTTACAGTCCTGAAGAAGTAATAGTACCAGATTATTTGCCGGATACAGAAACTTGCCGAGCTGAACTTGCCAATTATTATCAATCGGTGTCTAGGATAGATCAAGGTGTTGGTCGATTGATTAATGAATTGAAAAAAGCTGGGAAATATGAAAACACAGTCATTATTTATATTTCTGACAATGGAATTGCATTTCCCGGAGCAAAAACCACCGTTTATGAACCAGGGATAAAGCTCCCATGTATTATCAAATCTCCCAATCAAGAAAACAAAGGAGTTACAACCAATAAGATGGTGTCATGGGTAGACTTAATGCCAACGATCTTAGATTATGCTGGAATTAATTATCAAAAGCAGAATTTTCATGGTGAAAGCTTTTATGGTAAAACTGAGTCTGTAGATTCCATTGATAGTGCTAAGGAAAAAATATATGCCTCTCATACTTTTCATGAAGTTACGATGTATTATCCAATGAGAGTGGTGAGGGAAAGACAATACAAGTTAATCTGGAATATAGCTTACGGACTTACATATCCATTTGCTTCTGACTTGTGGATATCGTCAACTTATCAAGATGTAGTTAGAAATGAAAAAGAGTATTTTGGAAAGCGTACCGTAGAAGATTATTTGAACCGAACGGAATTTGAATTATATGATTTAAAAAATGATCCCGAAGAAATAATCAATCTCGCCAATGATCCGAAATATCTTGAAGTCTTAAAAAGATTAAAGTCGGATATGAAAAAATTTCAATTTGAAACAAGAGATCCATGGTATTCTAAGTGGGACAACGAAAGTGTTTTCAGTGGGACTGGAGTGAATTTATAGTTGTTATTCTTGATTATGCTATTTATCGAAAATTATACTGAGTGGTACAAAGTATTAAAACTCGTTTTCATTTTCGTCAGCATCATCAAATTGGTCATTTAGAGAAGAAGACGATAAGGTTTCAAGAAATTCAACAATATTGACATCTTGATCAATACTAAGCCTTTTTCTGAGTCTGTATCGTGCGGTTTCTATACCCCGCACAGAAATATTAAGTATTGAGGCAATTTCTTTATTGGTCATGTTCATTTTTACTAGACCACACAATCGCAATTCTTTTTGCTGCAAGTCAGGAAACTTAGCTTTCAATTCATCAAAAAATTCATGATGAACACGTTCAAAATTTGTATCAAACACTTTTAAGTGCTCTTCATCTTGCAGGTTCAAACTTATTTTTTTTGCTATATTCCGAATGCTGTTTTTGGTTTTATCAAGCTTTGCATATTTTTTTATATCGTTGAGTTCTCTGTTGATTTCAGACAAAAGCTCATGTTTGTTAACAAGAAGGAGTGTATAATTTGCTATTTCTTTACTCTTATTGACAATGTCATATTCAAGTTTTTCATTGTCTTTGATCATCAACTCTTTTTCACGCTCGAAGTTCATTTGTTGTAACTCTAGTTCCAGAACTTTTCTTAGTTTGGCTTCTTCTTTTCTGGTAGTATCCAATTTTCTTCGGACTAAAAAGATCAGTACCCATGCCAGAACTCCAAGAAATATTACGAATACCAAATAAGCCAATTTGGTTTTGTACCAGATAGGCAAGATTTCAATTTTAAAAATGGCTTCTTTCGAATATTCCTCTAAGAGACTTTTTCCTTTCACATGAAATTCATAATTGCCTTGTTTGAGATAGCTATACTCTCTAGAAGGTTTCTCATCCCATGTTGACCAACTTTTGTCAAAGTTGTTGAGTTTATAACTAAACTGGATTCCATCTCTTGGAGACAATAATGGTGCGGTAAAATGTATACTTAATGAACTAATGTCATTAGGTAATACAATCGACTCTTTATTAGTTTCAAGATCTACAAAGTTCAAACTGTCATTACTGTCCTTATAACTTATCCTGCTAAGTAGTGTAGGTGCTTGATGATCATTAGTTGATAAGTCTAAATCATAGAGATACAATCCTTCATTGTTGGCAACAACAACTTTTTTATTTTCAATCGGAGCAATAAATTCCATTGATGTTATAAAAGTACCGTTGAGTGACGAAAAAATGCTTTTTTGCAACGATTTAGGGTTTTCATGAGTAAAGTACCCTAAACTATTGTCCTGTATAAACCAAGATTCGTTTTTGAATTGAGTGAGTTTAGAAATGTTGAGGTTGGTGTTAAATATTTCATTAAGCTCAGGATGTGCTATGAATGAGTTGCTATTTTTATCAAAAGTGAATAGGCCATTTTTTGACAAGAATAAAATTTGATCCTCGTATTTTGTGACATTTATACTGTATTGTGAAGGAAGTCCATTTTTGTCGGTAAAGTGCTCTTTTGATATGACACGAGTGAAGTCTTCATTAAGACTGATTTTGAATACACCTAAATATCCATGGCAGACCCAAAAGATCCCTGGTTCATCTCCTTGAATTATGTCACGGGTAGAAATGTCAAAGTTTTCCACTTTGTTTTGTAAGACATAAACTCCGTTTGCGTCTCGCTCTATAACTTGTAATCCTTCATAACCACAAGTCAAAAGAACATTTGGTTTGTCTTTAATCGGAATAGTCTTCCAAATTCCATTCGTGCCTTTTATTTTGTATATTTTTTCTTCTTCTAAAACAAAAGTCCCTTTGTCATGCCCTACAAATACTTTATCGTCCAATAAATTTAAGTCCCATGCTTGAGCTTCTAATCCTTCAATGATTGTAAAATCGTTTCTAGATATAATTCTATTACTTTCATCTACTTCTGACTCGTATACTCCTTGATTGGTAGCAAGGTACATTTTATTCTTATGGAAAACGGCACTATAGACGGAAGCGCCTTCAAACAAAGCGGATCCAGGAAATGATATTTCTAAACAGTCTACCCCCTTATTTAGCAGCGTCCAAATATTACCATTTCGAGATTCATAAATATTTAATACTGTTTTGTCCTGCAAATCATTTCTATGAAACGAGTGACTTCCATTCTTTCTATTATAAATAATCAGGTGACTATTAATAGTTCCTAAGTAATAAAGCCCATCCTTAGTTTTAATTGCGCTAAAAATTTGATCGCTATTTTCCGAATCCAAATGATTTTTATCAAAAGTTATGGTGGTCGATTTAGGATCAATAATGTATGAATTTCCTTGTCTTGAAAAGGCGATTAAATTCAGGCCAATTTTTGCTGGTAATATGCTAATTATTTCTTCATTGTTAAATTGATTTGATTCTATCAAAAGACCGTATTTCAAATTAAAAGGATCTAAAAGATGGATCCCGGTTTCATCAACGACATAGATTTCTTCTTTTACTAAACTTATGTGTCTGTAACGATTTTGAGTTGGAAGAACTATTGCTTTACCGTTTGAAACAATGATTAATTTGTCGAAGCTCCGAACGATAATTAGATCTCTAAATGGCAATATTTGCCATACTTCGTCAGTATTTCTTTCATCAGGAGGTAACAAATCAATCATAGATTGATAATAGAAAGCACCATATCCATCTCTCTCAACGGTACCAAATTCATTATAGCCTCCAATATATATTTTCCCATCGTTACCTCGAGCAACTGTATGCACAGATGAATTGTTGGGTAAAGAAAGGTGACTCCAATTTTTTCCATCAAAAATGATCACTCCATTGTTGGTCCCGAAATATATTAGACCAGTGTCGTCTTCGGCCATTGCCCAAAACTGAGATTCTTTGGTATAATCTGTTTTTGTGTAATGAATGATTTTTGATTGACCACTAATGTCAGGAAAAGATTCACTTAGAGTCTGACCAAAAATCAATGACTGAGGACATACCGTCCAAGTCAATTGAAAGACTATAATGACTATAATATTATTTCTAAACATTCGATTTAGAGGTGTGCAATGTTTTGGTTAAGTGTCTGTTATAAAGCATTTTAATAATTGTGATGTAATATTTAAGTAGTCAAAATTTCATCACGATGTATATTAAATGTAGTAAGAACTGAATAAAGGTATAAGGATCGAAATACATTTGAAATCTAATCGCAAATTTATATTCAACAAAGGATTAAATACGGAATTAATATGAAATTAGAATATTGCCTATTAAAAACGCTTCGCTCCTTGAAGGAAAGCATGAACATGAAATCTCTGATTTTACTATTCTTATCTATAGTATGGTCTTCTATATCAATTAATGCGCAATATCTACATGTCGAAGGAAAGAGAATTTTGGACAAGGATGAAAACAATTTAGTACTTAGAGGTATTGGGTTAGGAGGCTGGATGCTTCAGGAAGGATATATGCTTAGAACTTGGGGGGCTCAGCACGAACTAGAAGATAGAATCGAGGATTTAATAGGTGAAGAAAAGAAAGATGAGTTTTATGCTGAATGGCTTGCTAACCATTGTACAAAAAGGGACATTGATTCTATGGCCTCTTGGGGTTTTAATTCAGTAAGGCTTCCTATGCACTTCAAACTTTTCACACCACCGATTGAAGAAGAGGCGGTGGAAGGAGAAATAACCTGGTTAGAAGATGGGTTTGTGATGGTAGACAATCTTTTGTCTTGGTGCGAAGCAAATGAGATGTATCTAATTTTGGACTTGCATGCAGCACCGGGTGGTCAAGGCGAAAACGCAGATATCAGTGACTATGATCCCACAAAACCGTCCTTATGGGAAAGTGATTTTAACAAAGACAAAATGGTTGCCTTATGGAGAAAATTGGCAGAGAGATATGCTGATGAACCTTATATGGGTGGTTATGACCTCATAAATGAAACCAATTGGGGATTTGAAAATCATAGTGGCGATCCGAATGGATGTAACCAAAGTTCCAATGCTCCTTTGTGGGATATTCAGCGACGAGCCATTGAAGCAATTAGAGAGGTAGACCAGAATCACTTGGTGATTATTGAAGGTAATTGTTGGGGTAATAATTACAATGGTCTCCCGGATCAACTCTGGGATGATAATCTTGTGATAAGCTATCACAAATATTGGAATGCAAATGATCAGGGTTCTTTAGGCCCACACCTAGAGACACAGAACAAATGGAATGTGCCGATTTGGTTAGGAGAAACCGGAGAGAATTCGAATGTTTGGTTTACGGATGCCATAGAGTTATTAGAGGCTAATAATTTTGGTTGGTCTTGGTGGCCTCAAAAGAAAATGGGAGGAAACAACGTCCAAGAAATAGAAATTAATGAAGGTTATCAAGATATATTGGACTATTGGAATAATCCTGAGTCTAATCCAAAGCCATCAGAAAGTGAAGCTTACGCCTCGCTTATGGGAATAGCTGAAAATTTAAAGGCAGAGAATAACACCTATCACTTTGATGTAGTTGATGCCATGATGAGACAACCATATGAAAAGACTGCATTACCATTTAAAGAAAATCTTGTATTAGAAGAAACTACTAAAAGGTTGTTTTTTACTGATTATGATCTGGGTACTCAAGACATTGCTTACAGTGATGAAGATTTTACCAATGAGACCGGACAACCGGGCGGAGCTGGTTGGAATTTAGGAGGACGTTACAGAAATGATGGGGTAGATATAGAAGCTTGTGAAGATCAAGAGACTAATGGTTTCAATGTAGGGTGGACCATTGACAGAGAATGGATGAATTATACTGTAGATGTTGATGCCGCAGGAGTATATAACGTAGATTTTAGATATGCAGGAGTCAATGATGGAGTTGCAAAATTATTTGTAAATGGAGATGATCAAACTGGGGAAATTGTTTTTCCTAAAACCGGTGGATATCAAACATGGGAGAGTACTTTAGTTGAAGATGTCATCCTAGAAGAAGGTAAAAATGTTATCAAATTCTACATAGTTAAGGGTGCTTCGAATTTGAATTTCATGGATATAACCTATGCCATGGAAGTTAGTGAACTCGGTTTTAAAGCTGTTTCGGCTATTACTTCTGAATCTGGAGGACAAATATTTTTCAATGTTAATAAGGACCTGGATCCAGCATCAATTTCAAAAGATGGATTTATGATTATTATTGATGGAGAACAAACAGATATTTTAATGGCAGAAGTTCGCGAGGGAGGTCAGAAATCAATTGCCTTAACAATTGATAAACAGATAAAATATGAAAGTGAAATTGAGATGTCGTATTCAGGAACTAGTGTTAAATCAAATACCGGAGAAGTATTAGAATCCATTGACAATCTTGAAGTAGCTAGTGGATTACCTATTCATTATAGTTTACCAGGTAAAGTAAACGCCGAGGACTTTTTTGTAAACAATGGTTTTGTTTTGGAAAAAACTGAGGATATAGGTGGAGGAGAATATAACCTAGGTTACACCAATTCTGGAGATTATGCAGACTACCATATTACAATCCCAGAAGGTGGAAACTATTATGTACAAGCTAGGACTGCATGCCCATACAACGCCGGGGAAATAGAGTTTCAACAATTGTCTCTCGATGAAGAATTGATCTCAAGTGTAAGAGTTGATGTTCCTATCACTGGTGGATGGCAAACCTGGCGAAATACTGACCCTTTTGCAATTAATTTAGAAGAGGGAAGAAGCATTCTTCGAATGAAAATTATAAGAGACGGTATAAATATTAATTATTTTCGATTTACAAAAGTTGTTCTGTCGTTGGATGATGAAGTAGAAAAAAAAAGTGAAATAAGTATTTACCCAAATCCAGCTTCTCATATGGTGACTATTTCTACTACAAATGGTCATGATTTTCAAAATAGTGTTGTATCTGTATTATCTATGGATGGAAAAATTCTTAAGAAAGAATTAATAAACCAACAAAGTTTCAAGTACGAAATAAATACAGCAAATATCAATTCAGGAATGTATATTCTAGAAATCCGGAAAGGTTCAGATACAATTCAACAACGATTGATCATTAATTATTAAAAGAAATAATCTTCAGAATTAAATCATTATTAGCAGATAATAGAATGATTGATCATTTGGGAAAGAATATATTATTGGGTTGTATTGTCATATTATGTGGAGTGAGATGTTCCGATAGGTCTTCGACAACGGAAGAAGATTTATTTAGACAAAAGGCAGATAGCGTTCTTCAATTAATGACTTTGAGAGAAAAAGTTGGTCAAATGAACCAATATGTTGCTGGCACAGAAATGACAGGTCCGACTGCAAGTTCTGGGGATACAAAGGAAAAATATAATCAATTTGTTACGGGAGAAGTTGGGTCTGTGATAAGTCTTTTAGGTGCTGAGGAGACCTATCAATTACAAAAAATTGTGGTAGAAAATACAAGGTTGAAAATACCTCTTTTATTTGCCTATGATGTAATACATGGATACAAAACTATTTTCCCAATACCTCTGGGGGAAGCTTCTTCCTGGGATTTAGAAATGATTGAACGTTCAGCGCAAATAGCGGCCATTGAAACCGCTTCCTCTGGTGTTCACTGGACATTTTCACCTATGATTGATATAACCAGAGATGCTCGTTGGGGAAGAGTGATGGAAGGATCAGGTGAAGATCCATATCTAACTTCTGAAATTGCAAAAGCAAAAGTAAGAGGTTATCAAGGCCAAGATTTGTCTGATGAATGGACAATTGCCGCATGTGCGAAACATTTTGCAGGATATGGTTTTGCAGAAAGTGGGAAAGATTATAATACTGTCGAAATAGGTAAAAACACATTGCTAAACGTAGTTTTTCCTCCATTTAAGGCAGTAGCTGATATTGGAATTTCCTCTTTCATGAACTCATTCAATGATTTGGATGGAATACCCAGTACAGCAAATCAAACTTTAGTCAATGAAACTTTGCATGGCCGGTGGGGTTATAACGGAATAGTTATATCCGACTGGAATTCTGTAGGTGAACTCATTAATCATGGAGTTGCAGCAAATAAAAAAGAAGCGGCAAAACTAGCAGCTCTGGCTGGTTGTGATATTGATATGGAGGGACATGCATATGTAGAAAACCTCGTGGATTTGGTCACTTCAGGACAGGTTTCAGAACAAATAATAGATGAGGCAGTCATAAGAGTATTGACATTGAAGTTTAAACTTGGGTTGTTTGAGGACCCTTATAAATATAGCAATGTCGAAAGAGAAAAATTTCAAGTATTAAATAAAGAACACTTAACTGCCTCTAGAAAAGCTGGGGTATCATCAATTGTATTGCTAAAAAATGAGGGAAAAATTCTTCCTCTTAAAAATCAAAAAAGAATAGCTGTAATAGGGCCATTGGCAAAAGACAAAGATGCCCCGTTGGGTAATTGGAGAGCACAAGGTGAAACTAATTCTGCGGTTTCATTTTATGAAGGTTTGGAGGCTGCGATCGGAAATGGAGTTAGTTTAACTTATGCTGAGGGTTGTAAACTGTCTATAGGAAGAAATGATTTTGGTTCTAATCTAACCATTGAGGAGAATGACAGGACTGGGTTTAATGAAGCCAAAAAAATCGCGAAAAATTCGGAAATCGTATTCATGGTTCTTGGTGAACCCGCTCATATGACTGGGGAAGCAAGAGCTAGATCAAAAATTGGATTGCCCGGACTTCAATTAGAATTGTTGAAAGAGGTCTACAAGGCAAATAAAAACATCGTACTAATCCTTATGAATGGAAGGCCGTTGACCATTCCATGGGAGGCTGAAAACATTCCATCCATATTAGAAACATGGTATCTTGGTTCTGAAGCTGGTAATGCCATTGCTGAGATTGTTACTGGAAAATCAAATCCTTCTGGCAAGCTACCGATGAGTTTTCCACGAAGTGTAGGTCAATTACCCATTTATTATAATCATCTAAGTACAGGAAGACCACAACCTGGATCAATCTTCTACCCTCACCATATGGATATAGAGGAATCTGCATTATATCCCTTTGGATACGGATTAAGCTATTCTGAATTCACATATGAAAATTTTGAGGTTCAAACTCAAGGTGATTCAATTGTGCATATAAAAGTAGATATTAAAAACATAGGTGAGGTAAAAGGAGAAGAAATCATGCAATTATATATCCGAGATTTGGTAGCTACAGTGGCACGGCCTGTATTAGAATTAAAGGCTTTTCAAAAGCTTGGTGTTGATTCTAAAAGTCGTGAAACCGTCCATTTTACCCTTACACAGGATGACTTGTCTTTTTACAATTCAATTGGTGATTTTGTTTTTGAGTCTGGCGACTTTGAGATTTTCGTTGGGCCAAATTCCCGAGACTTGTTGAGCCATAAAGTAAATCTTTAGTACTTTCTACGAGCATTGATTGTAGAATATAGATTTGGAATCACCTTTCCTTTTTTGTCTTTCAAATCTTAACATATACTCATTTTCTAGAGCGTATTTGTTCTAAGATAGATGCTTCCTTAAGTTGATTATCCAATGCAATATCAGTTCTTACATTCTCATTTATTATTGATTTGATTATTCGAACAGGTCGTTTTCAACACTTGTCAATTACCGATTTTGATTTGAAATCTGGTGAAAAATATCACTTGATGAATCCAACTTTATAATATCACATTAATACCAAAAAAATGTACCCATTTTCTTCAAATAATAGAGATCAATTCTGATTAAAAAACTGAATATATAATTACTTATAATTCTATAAATCAATTAGATAGGAATTTTGATGTATAAAAAATGTACCCTGATAATCACACGAAGTGATTTAGCAGTAGACGTTTATTACCAGAGCCTTTTTGTTAATAATACATTTGAATTACTGATTATAAATTGGAATGATATACATGATATGTCATCACAAAAAACTAAATATGATATGATAAAAACTTACGAACTAAGAGGATGTTTTTTTCTCATTTTAATGTTGCTGTTCGCTCGTACTTCCTTTGCTCAAGGGGAAATAAGTGGTACGGTGACAGATGCTGAAACAGGTGAGTCATTACCGGGTGTTACGATTATTTATAAAAATGGTGGCACCGTAACTGACCTTGACGGTAAATATCAAATTTCCAACGTGGAAAATGGCGAATTAACATTTTCATTTATTGGCTATGTGACTCAAAAAATCACAGTCGATAATCAAAGTGTAATTGACGTTGCATTAATGACGGATGTTCTTTCACTTGATGAAGTCATCGTTACAGGATATGGAACGCAAAAGAAAAAAGTTGTAACAGGCGCCATTTCTAAAATTGATGCCGTAACGCTTGAAAGGTCAACGGACTTAAGAATTGAGCAAGCATTGCAAGGACGAGCAGCGGGCGTGATGGTCATGAACAATTCTGGGCAGCCTGGAGATCAATTATCCGTCGTGATTAGAGGAGCTGGAACCAATGGAGATGTTTCTCCACTCTATATTGTAGATGGACTTCCTTTGTCAGGAGCGGGTTTGGATTTCCTGAATCCAGCGGATATTGAATCGGTTGAGATATTAAAGGATGCTACTTCTTCTGCCATCTATGGAACCAGAGCTTCCAATGGCGTGGTGCTAATCACTACCAAAGGAGGAAAGAAAGGACAACCAACTAAAATTACCTATAGCGGTTATTATGGAGTTCAAAATCCTTGGAAAAAACAGGATGTACTGAATTCAGAACAATACATCAATGTGATCAATGAAGCTTATATCAATGATGGAAGAAGTCCTCTTTTTCCTTCTGCTGCAAGGGATACAATGACAACAAATACGGATTGGCAGGATGAAATGTACAATTACAATGCTCCGAAAACGAGCCACACGGTCGGAATTTCTGGTGGTTCGGAAAAAGGGTCTTTTGCTTCTTCTATTAATTACTTCAAGCAGGAAGGATTAATCGGAGCTGGAAAATCTGAATTTGACAGAGTGACTTTTAGAATAAAAGGTAACCGAACCTACAAACGTTTAACGGTAGGTGCAAATATGAATTTTGTGAATATTTCGGCAAAAGGGATCGATACCAATAGTCAATATGGGGCAGGTATTAATCAGGCTATTAATCTACCTCCTATTATACCAGTAACGAATACAGATGGCTCTTGGGGCGTTCCAGGTGATTATGGATTAGGCATGCAAGAAGTTGTAAACCCGGTTGCCTTATTACATCAAATCAATAGTGAAACAAAGACTTATAAAGGGTTAGGTGGTATAAATGTTGAATTGGAAATCATTGAAGGGTTAAAAGCAAGGTCTAGCTTTAGTACCGAGGTAGCGATTGTTGACAATAGGTCTTATACACCGCTGTATTACATAAATCCAACGAATAAGACAGATTTTAATTCTACAAGCAAGTCCATCAACGAATATTTCAGATGGAATTGGGATAATACGATCACATACAAGAAATCAATAGGTGATCATAATTTTACATTGCTAGGAGGATTTTCTCAGTTCAGAGAATGGAGTGAGAGTCTATATGGCTCTAAAGACAGTTTGATTTTTGACACTTTTGATAAAGCCTATATCGATAATTCTGTTCAGGTACTTGGTCGAGCTGGAGGAGGTTTTGGCGATCATACATTACAGAGTTATTTTGGTCGGTTGTACTATGACTATCACGAGAAGTATTTATTGGAAGCGGTCGTTAGAGTCGATGGTTCATCAAGATTTGGTGAAAACAATCGATATGGAACATTTCCCGGAGTGGCTGTAGGTTGGGTGTTTACTGAAGAAAGCTTTATACCATCTGGGAACATACTTGATTTTGGTAAACTAAGAGCCAGTTGGGGACAAAATGGAAACGAAAATATCAGTGATTTTCAGTTTACTTCAACTGTGTCAAACGGCCATTCCTATTTCTTTGGTACAGGACAAAATTTATATGAAGGTATTCAACCTTCGTTTTTAGCTAACCCCTCTATAAAATGGGAATCCTCAGAACAGCTTGATATTGGTATAGATTTAACTTTTTTCCAGGGCAAGGTGACTTTATCAGCTGATTATTATGATAAGAAAAACAAAGATTGGTTGGTTAGTGGAAACGGCTTTTATCCAAGACAAGGTGTTGGGAATAATGTAGGTGTAATCAATGCTGGAGATGTAAGAAATTCTGGTTTTGAGTTTGAATTAGGATACAAAAATACATTCGCAGATCAGCTATTTACTAATATTTCATTTACAGCGAGTACGAATAAAAATGAGTTGATAGCAATAGCTGAAGGCCTGTCAGTACTGGATGGGGCTGGTGGAGCACACGGTCAGGGAACGATCCAAAGAGCTGAAATAGGACAGCCTATGGGATATTTCTGGGGCTATCAAACTGCCGGAATATTTAATCATCCAGCTGAGCTAGGAAGTGCGACCCATCAGCCTAATGCACAATTGGGAGATTTAATTTTTGTAGATACTAACGAAGATGGAACACTCAATGATGAGGACAAAGTCAATCTAGGAAATCCTTACCCAAAAATAATGATGGGTTTAAATCTAAATTTCGAATGGAAAGGTTTAGATCTTGGAATGTTTTGGTATTCAGCCTTGGGTCATCAAATCTACAATGCGACGCGTAGAGTTGACCTAATGGTTTCGAATTACACAACTGATGCTTTAGATGCATGGTCAGAAAATAATACAGGAAGTTCAATTCCTAGATTGACCAGTCTTGACAATAATAGGTCTTGGAGAAACCCATCAGACTTTTATCTTGAAGACGCCGATTTTCTTCGATTAAAGAATATCACATTGGGATATACACTGCCTGATAAGCTTACTGAAACACTAAAAGTAGAAAAAGTTAGATTCTACGTGACTTCAGAAAACCTTGTCACTTTCACCAAATACTCAGGTATGGAAGTGGAAGTAGGAGGTGGCCCTCTGAATGTAGGGGTCGATTATGGTATCTATCCTCAGCCAAAGACATTTATGGCAGGCCTTAACGTAACATTTTAATTAATCCAATTGAAAAGTATTATGAAAAATCTATTATATAAAACAATAGCAATTCTTTTGGTATTGAATTTTACCAACTGTTCAGATGATTTTCTTGAATTAGAGCCTAAACTGAATCGAACAGAAGCAAACGCATATTCTTCTGAGGCTGATGCCATGGAAGCCATGGTAGCGGTTTACAGTGCATTGGCGGTTCAACCCTGGATATATGTACCCATGCAATCAGATATTGTGTCCGATGATGCATTTACAGGAGGAGAACCAGGTGGTGGAATGGGTCAATACCAAGAACAAGAACGAGGAACAGTGACTCCTGAAAATGGAGCCGCCATGGATCTATGGAATAAATGCTATTCCGGAATTTACAGGGCCAATGTCTATTTGGAGAAAGAAGCTGGAATCAATTGGGAAACTGATGGCAGACAGGACCGAATGAGAGCTGAAGTGAAAGTTTTGAGGGCCCATTTTTATTGGGATTTGGTTAGGCATTATGGTTGGGTGCCATTGTATAAAGAGAATTTGGATGATATCAGTGATTCTAAAAACCCTACTCAGCGAACACCAGACGAAGTCCTCACTTTTATTGCAGATGAATTGTTGACTGCTATTCCAGATTTACCACTAGCTGTAGGCCCTGATGAATTAGGTCGAATCACTAAAGATGTAGCAAGAATGTTAATCGCCAGAATCTACCAATTACATGTGGGATTCTTCCAGCCAGTTCTAGGAGCTACGGCGTGGGTTGATAGCAATGGAACAAGTCTAGATGAATCATTTGTCAGAATCATGGTGGATGAAATATTGGGTAGTGGAAGATACTCATTGATGCCTACGTATGCAGAAGTATTTGATTGGGACAACGAGAATAACCAAGAATCCATTTTTGAATGGCAATATTCAGAAAATGCTGCTTCCGACGATTGGGGTGGATGGGGAATTCGAGGTAATTTCTCTTCCGTATTCTATGGCCCTAGAGAACCTCAGGGAGATCCGGATATCAATCCTGGATGGAGTTTTGGTACCATGTCATGGTCGCTAGTAGATGAATATGAGCCCGGTGATCCTAGGTTAAACGTCACTTGCTATAACGCAGATGTTAATCTCACAAGCTATTTCCATAGTTATCAGAATACAGGGTATTTCAATGCCAAATACATGCCTCAGTCAGCTTATATCGCACCTAATGGAAATGTTGACCACAACTGGGCGATTAATTACAAAGACATGAGGTTGGCTGAATTATACTTAATCGGTGCAGAGTTGAACTTGACTTCTAACCCAGTCATCGCCGCTGACTATCTCAATGAGGTAAGGGTACGGGCAATGGGTGAGCCGGCAAGGTTAGCGACGATCGATCTAGATGATATTTATCATGAACGGAGAGTGGAGCTAGCTGGAGAAGGTCATAGGAAATGGGATTTACTTAGAAGAGGTCTTGATTATGCAAAAACTATGATAGATGCTTCCTGGGTGACACCTGATGGCATAGAAAATCCAGGAGATTTTGAGTTAGGAGTTTTCAATACTAATTCATGGGGAATGCTACCTATTCCAGCAGCAGAAATCAGGTTAGTAAATGAAGGTACATTAACACAGTTCGTACCAGCTTATCAATAAAGAAAATATCTGTGGAGTAGGAAAATCCTGCTCCAACAAACAAGATAAAAACTAAAATTATTTCAACAAACAATTAAGATTATGAAAACAGTAAATAACTATTTGAGATTATTAACAATGACTTTAGTCATTGGAATGTTCATGACATCTTGTGATGATGATGAATCCATTGATGCACCTATTGCATTTTTCTCCGCAGAAGCTGATGAAGAAAACTTTCAATTAATTTCATTCACTAATGAAACTTTAAATGGGGACACTTATTCTTGGGAATTTGGTGATGGTACAGCAGCCTCAACAGATGAAAACCCAGTGCATGAATATGCAGAAGCAGGTTTATATACGGTAACACTCACAGCTACGAATGGCGGTGGATCAAATATGTACAGTGAAGATATCACAGTTTTGTCTGCAGAGCCAGTCAATGTTATTGTGAATGGAGGGTTTGATGATGCCAGTAGTTGGACATTAATATCACACAATACTACAGGTAATGGAACGCTTGCGATAGCAGATGGGGTAGCTACCATGACAGCAACTGATGCTGATTGGGGGGGTGAAGGTCACTTAGGTATGTATCAGGAATTGGTTCTTGAACCTGGTGATTACGTTGTAGACTTTGATATATCATTCGATGGTGTTGGTGATTCATGGTTTGAAACTTGGGTTGGACCAAATGAACCTGTAGAAGGTTCTGATTACGGTTCAGATCATGGTGCGACTATGGTTGTTAAACCTTCTGATGCATGGAATTGTGAAGTGACATATAGTGGACCTGCCATTGCTGCTGGTTGTGGTGATACAACAGGAACAATTACCATTGAAACGGCTGGCACCTATTACATATGTTTGAGAGGTGGTGGATTGAGGTTTGGTGCAACTGGTTACGTTATCGATAATGTTACAATGGTTTATTAATTCATAGTTCAATAGTATATCAAGGAGGTTCTGAAAACCAGCCTCCTTGATTCTATTTTTTCAGATTTTTCTTATTCAGTCTTGTCGGACTAGATCTATCTAGAATTTATCTCTAAAACGATAAGTACACCAATTTAATTGATCCATGCATTCAAAAATATTTCATTACCTTTTTATTATAATTTTTTCTGGATTTACACTATCCTCTTGTGTAGATAATACAAATGGTGAAGGATCAGGAATTTCGGAAGTACAGACCTATTTAACAACGCCCGATGAAGCGTTCAAATTTTCCAAAGTAGATTACTTATTATCTCCTTCGAGAGAAAATGAAAACAAATTAATCCTTATTGATACTAATGAAAAGTATCAGGAAATGTCAGGTTTTGGCTATAACCTGACGGGTGGAAGCGCCATGCATATTTATAATCTTCCTCGTGAAAAAAGAGCTCTTTTACTTGAAGAACTTTTTGGATTGAAAGATGATGATATTGGTATTAGCTATTTGAGAATTAGCCTTGGGGCTTCAGATTTAGATGAAACCATTTTTTCTTACGATGATCTATCAGAAGGAGATGATGATTTTGAATTAAAACACTTTTCAATTGAAAAAGATAAAAAATACTTAATACCGTTACTTAAAGAGATATTGGATGTCAATTCAAACATTCAATTGATGGCGACTCCTTGGTCACCACCTACTTGGATGAAAACCAACGAAGAAACTAAAGGGGGACAGCTAAAACCTAATTGCTATCAGGTATATGCGGAATACTTCGCGAAGTATATTGAAGCGATGCGTAATGAAGGAATTAACATTAGTGCTATAAGCGTTCAAAATGAACCACTACATCCAGGAAATAATCCTAGCATGTATATGACGCCGGAAGAGCAATTAGTCTTTATTAGAGATCATTTAGGACCAATATTCAACAGCCAAAATATATCGACCAAGATATTGTTGTACGATCACAACGCAGATAGGATTGATTATCCTATGACCATTTTGGATGACCCTATAGCCAGACAATATGTGGAAGGTTCGGCTTTTCATCTTTATGGAGGAGATATAAGTGAGTTATCCAAAGTTCATGAAGCTTATCCAGATAAAAACATCTATTTCACAGAACAATGGGTGGGTGCCCCCGGAAATTTTTCTGAAGATGTACAATGGCATGTGAAAAACCTAATCATTGGTGCTACCAGAAATTGGAGCAAGAACGTTTTAGAATGGAATCTTGCAGCGGATTCAGCGCTTGAGCCTCATACTGATGGAGGATGTTCTAGGTGTTTGGGAGCTTTGACAATTGATGGAGATAAGATCAAAAGAAATTCTTCCTATTTTATTATTGCCCATGCATCAAAATTTGTAAGACCTGGAGCAGTAAGAATAGCTTCTAATTCAAGTATGGAATTGCCAAACGTGGCATTTTCATATGAAAATAATATTATTCTTATCGTACTTAATAACACCAGTTCTGATCAGCAGTTCAATATCCAGATTGATCAGCATAAATTTTCAAGTCAGTTACCCGCTTTATCCGTAGCAACTTATAATTGGCCAAATCTCAATTCTTTATAATTATGAAAAAGTTTCTATTATTAATTCCTGTAATTTCTTTATTTCAATTTTGTACAACTCGGCAGAATAATGAGCAAAACGCTATTGAGAATGCAGCTGTTCTATCTGTAGAAAACAAAAGTGCAACTATCATAACGACGGCCAAGGACACTGAATTTCGGCTGACCCAAACGGGTGTAAGTCAGTTTAGCACAGGCCATCAACCGCTTGAAACGGAGATGTCTATTTTCATTAATCCGAACAAAAAATTTCAGACTTTTGTCGGAATAGGAGGAGCCATTACGGATGCTTCATCAACAACCTTTGATAAGCTTTCTCCTGAAAAACAGGATGAACTGATCAAAGCATATTATACGGAAGAAGGGATTGGTTATTCTTTGCTTAGAACACATATTCACAGTTGTGATTTCAGTTCCGGTAATTATACCTATATCGAAGAAGGAGATAAGTCTTTGGCTACTTTTTCAGTAGACCGGGATCTTGAGTCAAAAATTCCCATGATGAAAAGAGCCATTAAAGCAGCTGGAGGAGAATTGATGACTTATGTATCACCTTGGAGCCCTCCTGCATTTATGAAATCAAATAACAACATGCTTCAGGGAGGTAGATTATTACCAGAATATTATGATTCTTGGGCATTGTATTATGCTAAATTCATCAAAGCGTATGAGGCATTGGATATCCCTATTTGGGGACTGACTATACAAAACGAACCGATGGCAACTCAACGATGGGAATCATGCATCTATTCAGCGAAAGAAGAAAGAGACTTTCTTAAAAATCACCTGGGGCCTACATTAGAGAAAGAAGGGTTAGGGGATAAGAATATTATTGTTTGGGATCATAATAGAGATTTGATAACTAATCGGGCCAATACGATATTAGGGGATCCTGAAGCAGCTAAATACGTTTGGGGAACCGGGTTTCACTGGTATGAAACGTGGACGGGAAGTGAACCGAAATTTGAAAACCTAGCGGCAATACGTGAATCTTTTCCCGATAAAGAGTTGATGTTTACCGAAGGCTGCAATGAAAGTTTTGATCGAGAGAAGTATCATTACTGGCCAAATGCTGAGCGGTATGGAAAATCAATGATTAATGATTTTAACATGGGTACAGCAGGGTGGACAGATTGGAATATATTGCTCAATGAAAATGGCGGACCGAATCATGTAGGGAACTTATGTTTTGCACCTGTCCATGCCGATACAAGAAGCGATGAATTAATTTATACACCTTCTTATTACTATATTGGGCATTTCTCGAAATATCTTAAAGTAGGAGCAAAAAGAATAAGCACCGTTTGCAGTCGAAGTTTTCTTGAAAGTACAACATTCCAAAACCCGGATGGATCCTATGTCACGGTGGTGATGAATGATTCAGACAATGAAATTAAGTTTTATCTATTTGTGGCTGATCAGGAAATTGAAGTCACTATTCCTGCTAGAGCTATGCAAAGCATTCTTTATTAATTGGGAAATCTTAGGAATTTCAAGTGCTTATTTTAGTCATCTACTTCGATATATTTTTTGATTTGATTTTGACCTGAAAGCTGAGAAAAGGTTTCAAGAAAATTGGTCTTAAGAATAGTGCAAAATGATTAGTACAGAAATGTACGCTCAATTCATATAAGTCTAGAAAGGAAAAATATTGACGCCTTGAGTGAACCAATTCATTTGAATTAATGTAATCACTTCTCAAAACAAAACCTCCGAAGTAATATGATTAAGCAAATAGTGTTAGCATCAATGCTGGCTATGACATATATAAATGCAAGTCATGCACAATCCACCAGTTTATTCATCGTAATCAGTGAAGCAACCTGGTGCAAATATTGTAAAGCCAATGGCGAGCGTATTCATTCTTTAATTGATGAGTACAAAATTGATAAACAAATCATTGTATTGAGTAACGATTTAAGTGATGAAGCCACAAAAAGCAAATCTTTGATACAATTAGAAAAAATGGGTTTGGCAGATTATATGACGAATAAGAAATCTACAGGAGTAGTGTATGTTTTTAATGCCGAAACAAAAAAAGTAATGGACAACTTTCCAATCAAACTTGAAAGTGATGTCATCGTAAAAAGGTTGACTAAAAACCTTGATAAGTCGAAAAGTTAAGCGTTGACTTTATTATTAATTAGTAAGTTCAGACTTTGAGATAATGCGAGGTGAACAGAAGAAATAGAAGTGTCATCTTATAAGTATCCAGTATATTCTCTTATTTTTAACCTAAAAACAGTATGTATATACAGAGGCGGTTTCCTTTCAAAAATGTTTTAGTGTGGACGAAGAGAGAACTTATTTTCTTTTTCATACTAGCAACAGTAGTCACTATACTCTATGACCTATTAGGTATCAAATGGCTTCAGGTGCCTTTGACGCCTGTGGGGCTTATTGGCACCGCAGTAGCATTCATGATAGGTTTTCAGAACAACGCCGCTTATGACAGAATATGGGAAGCAAGAAAAATTTGGGGAGGAATTGTCAACACTTCTAGGTCTTTCATCATCACAGTGAAGAACAGTTTTTACATGCATCGACCTGAAGCAAAGCAAGATGAGACAGCGACTTTAAAAGTGATAACCAATCGTCATATTGCCTGGTTGACAGCCTTGAGATTCGCCATGAGAACCAAAAAACCTTGGGAAGCATCCTATGAGACGATGCACAAAAAAGAGAAATTTCAGTATCATGTACCTGAATTTGAAAACGATCTCAATGTAGAATTAAAACCCCTGCTATCTCAAGAAGAATATGACAAAGTATTATCCAAAGAAAATATTCCTAATGCCATCATAAATCTTCAGTCTGATCATTTGAGGAAATTAACAGACGAAAAAAAAATATGGGATTTTACATTGTTGAATTTACAACAAATGCTAATTGAGATGACCGCTCTTCAAGGCAAGTCGGAAAGAATCAAAAATTTCCCTTACCCCAAGCAATACGGAAGTATCGGATACCACTTTGTCCATATTTTTATGTGGTTATTGCCTATGGCGATTATCCCAGCTTTCGCAAATATGGGTATGACCATATCTAACACAAATCCATTGATTGGGGCCTATTTTGTGTGGTTCAATATTCCCTTTACCGTGATCGTTATCTGGGTGTTTAATACGATGTTACGCATAGGTCTAGCGGGTGAAAATCCATTCGAAGGCTCTCCAAATGATGTGCCTATTTCGAATATATCCAGAGGTATCACGAGAGACATTCTTCAAATCATTGATGAAGATCCAGAGAAGATCCCTTCATCCATTGAAAACATCAATCATATCAATATGTAGTTTTATTCATATCCCATCGATCTTGATGGATTCAATGTAGAAGCTTCCAGCTTTGCCAGATAATAGTGAACAAATCAATCTATTAGTCTAGCAGATCGCTTCGTTCCTCACGATGACGTTTGATGAATTCCTACTCATACCTAATCAGCCGTGCCGGATTCATCGATGATGCTCTCCAGCTATTCCAGAAGATGGTCAATAGCGCAATGATCAAGGTGAGTCCACAAGCGGCCAAAAACACCCACAAAGTGACGTCTGTATGATAAGCATAGTTGTCCAGCCAATTACTTGTCAAATACCACCCTATTGGAATCGCTATAACACCAGCTATAAGGACGACTTTGATGAATGAACTAAGTAACAATCCTAAGATTTGACCGGAAGAAGCTCCTAAACTTTTGCGGATTCCAATCTCTTTGATGCGTATTTTGATGGCACGAGATGCTACGCCAAATAATCCCATGGCAGCTATGATGATGCCGATAATTGTGAAATAGCCAACGAGCTTGGCAAACTTTTCATCATCGCCATACAACCGATTCAACCGTACATCTAGAAATTCTGGAGATGGTCTTTTACCCGTGACTCTGGCCACTTCATCTTGAATGAAATTAATCGTAGCAGGCATATCCTGAGTAGCTATTTTGACTACCATTTGAAACCTAAGATCAGAATTGAAAAATATCAATGGGTCAATTTTTTTATTCAAAGACGCCAAGTGAAAATCTTTAACCACACCAATGACATATAGTTCATCACGATCATCCCCTACCTGGATTTTTGTTCCAACCGGATCTGTTAAACCCAAGTTCTTAACAGCAGTTTCATTTAATACGACTGATCCAGGACCTTCAACATTATTGTCAGGGGTATACCTCCAATATTTGTCAGACTTTCGATAATCAAAAAAACGACCAGCAATTAATTCCAATCCAAGTGTTTCGAAATAATTTTCATCAACAGGAGCGTATGGTAAATAATATTCGATACCATTGTGATAAAACATCGCCTGACTTCTTTCATCAACCGTCCGATGACCGGGTGTCGCCCGCATATGACTGGCACTTATGACATTGGGATGCTCCGCTAATAAGTTTTTAAGTATATCTGACTTTCCAACAGTATTTTCTCTGCTACACTCAAAAGCAACCAAAGCATTCTTGTCAAATCCCAGGTCCGTATTTTTCAAAAAATGCACCTGTCTATAGACCGTAATGGAGCCAATGATTAAGATGATAGTCAAAGAAAACTGAATAACGAGACTTAATTTTTGATAATCAATTTTACCTCCTTTTTTAGTTTGTAGTCCTTTGATCACCTGCATCGGTTGAAAAGAAGAAATGAATAAGGCAGGAAATCCGCCTGACATGAGGCTGACAAATACAAGCATGCCTATAAGAAGTGTAACAGGTAAAAAACCCATTAATAGATTGATAGAAAGGTCGACATTCATGATGGTATTGAACTGAGGTAAAAGCGTATGTGTAAAAATCAACGCCAGGATCATCGATATCACACACATTAAACTGGCCTCTCCCAAAAACTGTATAAATATGGTTCTTCGCGATGCACCGGATACCTTTTTGATACCGACTTCACGCGCTCTTTCTAGGGACTTTGCATTGTTCAAATTAATAAAATTAATGCAGGCGATGAGCAGTGCAAACAAAGCTATTGAGCCGTAGGTCAACATTTTGACTTTGTCCCCTCTCAAGCTGTAATTTGCATATTGTGCTTCTCTGTCATCAAAATAGACTTCAGATAAAGGAAATAAAGAAAAATCAGTATAATCGTCCTTTAGACCACTATTGGCATCCACCAATTTTTTAATGCTATTTTCTAGTTCATTTATATCACTGTATTCGCCGACACGTAGATAGGCATAGAACCTGTTGTCCCATGAATTCCAATCATCAAACCCATATCTCTTTGAACCCGGATGATCTTCTAAAGAGGCGAAGGACATAATTAATTGATAAGGAAGGTGGAAATTTTTAACATCTTCCACGACACCTGTAATAGTAACGCCTTGCTTCATGCCATTGCTAAAGAATAATGAATTGCCAATCGCCGCCTCGCTTATACCAAATATGGTTTCCGCTAAACTTTCGGTTATCACAGCGGTATGTTTTCTTGCCAAGGCTGTTTTAGGATCTCCAGAAATGAATTTGACTGATAAAAAATCAATGATCTCAGGGTCTGCATACAATTTATGACCCACAAAATAACTCTGCGCATCAAGATTGTTACTGGTTGTAGCAGTGGCTTGCCAGCCAAAAATCCGCATTCTCATGGCTTCTTCCACAGCCGGGATTTGGGCTTTTAGGGCAGGCGCAATGGGTGAAAAACTCGATGCAATTAGTTTCGCATCTTCATCTGTCATTTCCAATCGATAAATACGATCAAGATGATTTATGTGTTTGTCATAGCTGGATTCATTCATCACCCAAAGGGCAACAAGTAGAAAAACAGTCAAACCAGCCGTCATGCCAAATAGTTCGATAGATGACGTTAAGGGAGACCTTACAAAATGTCGGTATGCGAGTACGAAGAAGTTTTTGAACATGGTTTCTTAGTATTATTGTGTTTTCTATTTCATTCATTTATTATTTCGTCACTTCGCGGACTCGACAATTGTCGAGAACGAAGCAGTCTTTTAATAGGAGATCGCTTCGCTCCGCTCGCGATGACGTTTATTATTCATACCTAATCAACCTCGCTGGATTCATCGATGATGCTCTCCAGCTATTCCAGAAAACGGTCATGAATGCGATTAAAATGGTAATACCTCCAGCAAAGGCAAACACCCAGATATTTTGATCTATTCGATAAGGGTAATCTTGCAACCATTGATCCATTATTTCCCACGCAATCGGTGCAGCAATAATGGTCGCGATGATGATCACTCCGACAAAACCTCTTACTAACAGGATCAGGACCTGGATGGTGCTTGCACCCATGGTCTTTCGTATACCAATTTCTTTGATCCTTATCTTGATTGAATGGGCGGAAACGCCAAGCAGTCCCATGCCTGCAATGATGATAGCCAGCAACGTTATGTACCCGATGATCGTGGTAAAGTTCTCGTCATTTCCATACTGTGCTTCAAATGCATCCTTCAGGAATCTCAATGTAACTTGGTATTCCTGCCTGCTCTGAACCTGTTCCGCAATGAACTGAAGGGTCTGATCCTGGTCGTGCTGTGAAATATGGACTGTCATTTTTTTGGACCAGGGACTTACCCAAAGCACAAAAACGGGTGGTATCGGGCTCGTCAGGGAATTGAGATGAAAATCTTTGAAAACACCAATTACGCGAAAGTCTTTGCCTTCACGCCTGAAAACCGAACCCACCGGATTCTGCAAGCCCAGGAGTTCAACTGCCGTCTCATTCAAGACGGTATTCACCCATTTCCGTTTAGTGCCTGGTGCTTCATAATCAAGAGGATGATCTTTTGAAAAGAATCTGCCAGCAGCCATTTTCAGTCCGAACGTCTCCTGGAAATCCTCGTCAACAAATAGCGGATTCATATTGTATTCATTTTCAAGGTAGTTGAATTTATAGGTTCTGCCATTTGACAGGTTGTTCACTCCGGGCACGGTCATCGTTTTAGTCGCACTAAAGATGTTGGGATTGCTCAGTAGAGATTGTTTTAGTGATTTTGCTCCTTCAGCATCGTCTGAATACTGGAAATACACCCGATTATCAATATCAAATCCCAGCGAACGATTTTTCATAAAATCAATCTGTCGATATGCAGTAGTGAAACCCACAATGAGGATCATGATGAGTGCAAATTGAAAAATGAGATTTGCTTTTTTTGCATTGAATCCTTTCACCCTTTGCACCGCACCCTTTACTGCCATGATCGGTTCTAATGAAATGATATAAAGAGAAGGAAATACACCGGACAGAAGGCTGATGCCGAGCCAACTTAGGAGAAGAAAAATCAGGGCATGTAGGTTCATCATATCTAGAAATGAAACATCTGACCCCATAAGCGTATTAAAATATGGAAGCAGCGTATCGACAAATATTATTGCCAGAAGAAATGATAGGGTTGCAGTCAGCGTTGCTTCTCCGATAAACTGAATGAAAATTTGTCTGTGAGAAGCTCCTGAAATCCGTTTCATCCCGACTTCCTTTGCACGCTCGAAAGATTTGGCCGTATTCAGGTTGATAAAATTGATGGTGGCCAGTATCAGGATCATAATCGCAATAGTGGCAAAGGCTATTACCTTATTTGAATTTCCATGGTCAAAAAAACCGTTCTCCAATACATCATTATTCGTGAGGTATATCTCCTTGAGCGGACGCAGATAAAATTGCTGGACAGGACGAATCTCTTTGAAATACGCTGGGCGATGCTCATCGACCAACAGATTGATCTTATGCTCCAACTGCGCTATATCAATATTTTCCCTGACACGTAAATAGGTGGGATGAGCCGGATACCTCCAGGTCTTAACAACATCGTGTCCGCTATAGCCTCCGCCTCCGGGTCTGAAGTACCCAAGTATATCCGTGGGCATATGCGTGTGCGGGATATTATCAATGACACCAGATATCGTGTAGGCAATGCTATCCGGACCAAAAACCCATTCGTTCAGCACATCGTCCGTGCCGAATAAGCCTTCTGCCATCCTGCGTGAGATTACAATGGACCTGGGATTTGTTAAGGCGGTTTGCGGATTTCCTGATATGAACTCATACGGAAATACCTGGTAAAATGAACTATCCATCGATCGGGACCGTCCAGATGGAAAGAATTCCTTAGAACCCTCCTTTACTCGATACAGACGATTGGGTGTCACTGGACCAACCCCAATTCGGACAACCTCTTCCACTTCAGGAAGATATTCTTTGAGAAGGGGGGCAATGCTCGGAGAAATAATGGCAGTTCTTTCTCTCTGTTCATCGCTACTCTCCAGGCGATACACAAGGTCCCGTTCAGCCACAAAGTGGTCGGCCTGTAATTCGCGGACTACCCACATCATGATCAGGATTGAAACTGTAAATGCGGCTGTCAACCCAAACCCCTGAATAAACGAGGTAAGCGGGGATCTTACGAAATGTCGATAAGCGAGTGTGAGGAAGTTTTTAAACATAATGTCGATATTATAAATTAATCAATATAAAAAGTACAACTGGGAGAATTGCAATGAGCTTTAATATGTTTCGAATTTTCATATTCTTAAGTGTTTAGAAGGTTTGGTGTAAGATTTAACACAATGCCCATACCAACTTTATAAAAGTTTTATAATCAATAAGTTAAAAATATTTTAAAATTTATTTTGGCAATAACTGTCAAATATTTTGACAGTGTATGTCAATATTTTGGACAGTTTTATTCAACATTATTTGCCGATTCTGGAATCGAACTATAACGAACCCTGTAAATAATAAACAATAATATTGAATGAGTTAAAATAGATTGGGTGTGATGATTCCCAATCTATTTTCACCTTGATAAGAACTGTATTTAAACTAGATTTTCTAAGTATTTGATACTAAAGAAGCAATTAGATTACTCGATAACAAGTTTTTTATTGATGAAGTCACCTTCTTCAGTATATAGTCTCACTATGTACAAGCCTTTTAATAAACCACGTGTGTCTAATTTGACTATTTTTCCTGCTAAAGAGGTTGTCATCATTTCATTGCCAGTTAAACTAATTACAGATACCTGATTTAGCCACGTTGATGATTTGATGTATAGGTAACTATGCGCTGGATTAGGATATATTGAGATTTGTAAATCACTTTGATTTTCAATCGAGGTTATGGTTTCCGTTACTGTTACAACAGTTGTTGCAGTAATACTTGAGTTGGCCGAAGTGGCAGTAATCGTTGCTTGACCTTTCGATATACCTGTAATCAAACCACTCTGGCTAACAATTGCTATGCCCTCATCGCTAGTACTCCAAGTCACTTCTTGTGAAGCATTTGAAGGAGTTACTATTGCAGAAACGCTCAAAGTCTCTCCAATCTCAATAGATCCAGTGGTAGGAGAAATAGAAATATCTGTCACCTCAGGATTGACCAACTGAATAGGGTACAGGCCTGGTGCTTCTTTGAAATTTCCTTCTGCATCCGTAAAGGTGATGAATAAGAAATAGAAATTCCCGCTAGAGAGGTCTTCTGTAGCTGGTAGTCCTGCAGTTGAAATACTGGCATTTGCAGTGCCATTTGATAATCCTGCTACAGAAACGTCGAATTCAATAATATCATTGACAATTCCCCAATTTTCTGTGATTTCTCTCAGCCAAAATTTGACGCCCTCAGTATTTATGGTACTTCCTCCTGCATCAAACGTGCAGCTCATTTCAATTACATCTCCGACCACATAAACTGTAGATTTCAAACTTTCGGGATTTATCCAAATAATAGGATCATTAGATACATTGATGGTGCTTTCGGCAGTCAATCCTCCAACAGCTGTAGCCGTGATTATAACTTCACCAGGACCTATTGCTTTGAGTAATCCATTTTCATCAACTGTAGTGATTGAAATGTCAGCAGATGTCCAAGTCACAGTTGGATCAGTGGCATCAATTGGTAAAATTGTTGCGGACAATTGTAGCTCACCATCAACCAATAAGTTTCCTGAACTGGGATTAACAGATATGCTTTCTACAGGTACTTCAAACACATCATTCTGCACGGTTACTTCGGAAGTACCAATGACATCTATGTTTCCTTCACCATGACTATTAGTTGCATATATTGTTGCTATTCCAGAGGCTTTACCAGTTAACCAGCCATCTTGATCTACCGTTACAATGCTTTCATTACTAGAAGACCAAACAATTTCTTTATTGGATGCATCAAATGGTAATACTTCAACGGTTAGAAGTCTTTTTTGATCAATCCCAGTAGATATAGTAGTTGGCAAAACATTGACATCCGTAACATGTATTTCACCCTCTATGGGTTTGTATACTCTTAACCAATCTACTTTCATCGTATTTCTAGCTGGATCAGCTAGTTCTGCATCTGTCGGTGTTCGGCCAGCTTCTACATGCCAATCTTGTGACTCTACGTTGATAATAATGTCCATTTCTTTAGTAAACCCATTGCCGTTTTGATAGTTATAAGGATCAATGACGCTTGTTGTGGATGTTTCACTCGCTTCTTGCAAAGTTTGAAATGAATAGGTTGAGCTGGTGGAAAAAGTGATTACTTTTTGATAACCGTTTTCAAAATCTAATTCGCCTTCAGTCATGGTCGGATATGTATAGCTCCATGTCTCATTATTTTTAGAAGCAAACGCCTTGTCATACAATACCCTTACCAATTCTCCATCGATATAATACTCGAAATGGAATGGACTGATCCAATTGACTCCCACTTGAACATATTTTCTATCACCATCATTCCATGAATATTGACCCCAACTGGTCACCCCAGGTTTATCCCACCAACTGTTTATATCTCTAGGTTGATAATCAGTGAATGGATCCCTTATGAAAGAATGATGACTTAGGTGGATGAATTTTGAAAAAAATGAATTGCCGTTTTCTGCACCTCCATAGCATTCAATAATGTCTATCTCCTGAGTGTCATCTGGGCTGAGTAACCAAACATCAGAGGCAAGTGTGATATTTGCGACGCTGACACTAGCTTCAACATATACAGGGTATTGCACTTTATGGTTGGATGTAATACAGCCAGCATTTACTCCCGGAACACCCATTTTACTGGTGCTAGGGTTTCTTGAAGATGTTATGAGCAGGTTACTGCCATCTACGGATACATGATCATATTGCCAATATGTGGTGCCTGGACCATCCCAATTGTTATGATAAAAATTGTACCATTTGTCACTTCCAAAATTTGTTTGGATGTCGGCTGCTTCAAAACTATAGTTGAAATCATCTGAAGGTGCTGTTTGGAGTTCCCAGATGTGACCTTCTCCAGGGTCAGCTGGAACTACAATCCCATCCCAATCTTGTCCTTGTGTCAAATGGTACCCAAACAAAATCAATAATCCCGATATTATTCTTTTCATCTTTAAAGTCTTCATTTTCTTCTAATTTTTTCCACCTTGGGATTTTACCATGCTTTTCAACGGTAAATATGTTGAGAATCATTCTTTTTACACTTTTCTACAAATAGACAAAACCTGAACATTGTTGTTTTATTTCAATAAATGGATACCATTAGTATAGTTCGTCTTCTTTAGCGCGATTAGATTGTCGAAAGAATTAGGATTTAATGAAGGATGAGTGCTTGAATATTCCGTGTTTTATTTTAAAATAAGTGTCCAGAAATTTGACACTCATTTGATATCGCCTTGGACAATTCCTAAATTGACCTTTATAAGTCAACATATTTAAAGTTACGTGCCAAAAAAAGGAAACATACTAGTCGTTGATGACAACTCGAGTATACTGGATGCCCTGGATATGCTTTTGAGATTCAAATTCGAAAAAGTAAAATGCATCGATAACCCCAACCGATTGGTCACCTTACTCAAAAATGAACGCTTTGATGTGATCATTCTTGATATGAATTTTTCTGCTGGTGTCAACTCAGGCAATGAAGGTTTGTACTGGTTGAAAGAAATCATAAAAATTGATCCAACCATAAGTGTAGTGACTATAACCGCTTATGGAGATGTCAATTTAGCGGTGAAATCACTGAAGCTTGGGGCTGCAGATTTTGTATTGAAGCCTTGGGATAATAAAAACTTAATAACGACAATTGAAGCAAGTCTCAAACTAAAAAAGTCAAGAGACAAAATGTCTCCTTCAGCTATTTCGACTAAAAAAGCCTCACCAAAAGAATCAGGAAAGCAAAGCGAAATCGTAGGAAATTCCCCTCCATTTAAAGAAGTCTTGGATGTAGTGCATAAAGTAGCTGGAACTGATGTGAATATCCTGATAACCGGAGAAAACGGGACAGGAAAAGAATTGATTGCAAGGGAAATTCACCAACGATCAGATAGGCACAAAGAGAAATTAGTGAGCGTCGATTTAGGAGCCATGAATAGCAATTTGTTTGAAAGCGAATTGTTTGGTCATACCAAGGGTTCATTTACCGACGCAATAAACGACAGGAGAGGCAAGTTCGATGAAGCTAATCATGGATCACTTTTTTTAGATGAAATTGGAAATACGCCTTTGGTGTCGCAAGTCAAACTTCTGGCAGCTATCCAAAACCGAGTCATTACACCGGTTGGTTCAAATGAAGCGATTCCTGTTGATATTCGATTGATTTGTGCAACAAATGCCAATTTAGAAGAGCTTGTAAGATCAGGTGATTTTAGAGAAGATCTGCTCTATCGGATCAATACTATAGAAATTAAGTTACCGCCTTTGCGTGAACGCTCCGAAGACATTCTTTTATTGACAGATCATTTCCTCATTTTGTACACAGAGAAGTACGAAAAAAAAGGACTGTCATTGTCTATGGAGGCTAAAAGACAATTTGAGGATTACAATTGGCCAGGTAATATTCGAGAGTTGCAGCACATGATAGAGAAGGCTGTGATTCTATCAGATGGAAAAGAGTTGACCGAAAATGATTTTGATTTTAAATCCAACATTCAGCAGCGAAGGAGGTCCAACCCACAAACGCTTGAGCAGATGGAGCGAATTATGATCATCGAGGTAGTTAAGAAATATGAGGGAAACATGAGCTCTGCCGCAAGTGAGCTTGGCGTGTCAAGACAAACACTTTACAATAAAATCAAACGGTTTGATTTGGAAGGAGAACTCTTGAGTCATGATTAATAGTGCTTTTTTCAAAATGATTTTGAGAGTGGTATTTATCTTTCTCACCAGCCTCTTAGTGGGTTTTTTGATATTTCAGACCAAACAGTATCCTTTGGCAGGACTAATATTGGTTACATTGATTATTCAAACTTTATTGCTCGTTGGATCGACAAATAATACCAATAGAAAAATCACTTACTTTTTTGATGCAGTTCGAAATGAAGATTCGACACTTCATTTTTCCGAAAAAGTTCAAAATAAGACGGAGCGAGAATTAAATATAAGTTTGAATAAAGTCAATAAACTCATTCAGACGGCTAGAAGAAATCAAATTTCTCAAGAAAAATATTACTCATATATTTTAGAAAAATCAGTAACTGGTTTTATGACCTATGAGAAAGAAGGGAAAGTTCTTTTGACAAACAGCGCTGCACAAAAATTATTGGGGTATAGTCATTTGACACAGATTAGTCAATTGGCTAGAGTTAATGAAAAATTATACTTGGCTTTCAAATCATTGGAATCTGGAGTCGACAGAATGGTTAAATTCAATACTGAAAAAGAAGCCGTTCAATTATCCTTAAAACCAAGTTCAATCACTATCAAAGGAAAAGAATTGATATTGGTGGCCATCAATAATATCAAAAGTGAATTAGAAGAGCAGGAGATTGAGTCATGGATTCGGTTGATTAAAGTATTAACGCATGAAATTATGAATTCAGTAACACCGATCACTTCATTGGCAGAGACGATTTCTGAATTTTATGAGGATGAAAGCAATGTGAAGAAATCCAATTTGGATCCAGGAATAATTGAAAATACCGTTAAAGGTCTAAATATCATCAAACAACGTGGGAATGGATTGATCACATTCGTTGATTCATATCGCAGACTGACTAAGGTTCCGGTACCAATAAAAGAATCTTTTGAGGTAAAACAATTCTTGGAAAACATTCGAATTCTGGTAAGTCAAGAACCTAATTTCAAAAAGGCCAGATTTACGGTTTCTGTTTCTGAAGAAGTGGATCAGGTTTTGGCTGATGAAGCTCAACTCAGTCAGGTCTTGATCAATTTGTCAAAAAACGCACTTGAATCATTGAATGATAGGTCAGATGGGTTTGTGAAGTTAGAAGCCCATATAGATAATGAACAATTGCAAATCAGTGTATCTGATAACGGGACAGGTATTTCACCAGAAGTGTTAGAACAAATTTTCATTCCATTTTTCACAACCAAAGAGCAGGGGACAGGAATTGGTTTAAGTCTATCCCATCATATTTTGAGATTACATGGTGGAAGTCTTCAAGTTAATTCGATTGAGGGGAAAGGTACGACGTTTGTTTTGACGTTGTGACAAACTATTTCATATCTTAATACTAGAGAATGTTATCATTAATTCTTCATAAATACACGCCTAAAGATTTAAATAAATTGAAGTTAACCCTTACTTGGTATTCTTCTTCTGAACTAACTAAAGAGCACTCTTCATTATTTAAATATCCAACTTTGAGTTAGTAAATATTATTGTAAAGTGTACCTCAACTTTCATTTCAGTTCTCAATTTCTTCAACTTTTTTTAAGTGAAAAAAGGTTGATTGTTTTTCAAAAAGAGGATAAAGTGACCCCTGTCTTTGGATAATTTACTTACCTATACTAAGGTAGTTCAATTCTACTTTTGAGTTATACTAAATTTAATTACGATGAGAATTGGGTAGATTTTGTTTCTGTTGTCATCATTTCATGATGGTAAATGGACATTAATTACATTTCTCAAAGTTGAACACTTAAAATATTTTATATGAAACACATTATACGAATTCCATTGATGCTTGCATTGCTGGTATTGTTCACTACTGATGTTTTTGCTCAGGAGTCTGAAATCACGGGAAAAGTGATTGCAGAAGATTCTGGTGAAGGGATGCCAGGCGTAACAATATTAGTAGAGGGCACTACTCAGGGTACCGTAACAGACATTGATGGTAATTATAAACTCAATGTCCCTTCAGAAGGGATGCTGATTTTCTCTTTTGTTGGGTATTCGACTCAATCAATAACGATTGGAGGGCAGGCGGTACTTGATGTTACACTTCAAACTGATTATCAATCATTGGATGAAGTAGTGGTAGTCGGGTATGGAACTCAAGACAAGAAGACTTTGATAGGATCTATTTCTACAGCTAAAGGTGAAGAATTACAAAAAAGTCCTCAGCCTAATCTATCGAATTCTTTCGCCGGTAGAATATCTGGGCTGGTCACTAGTACTTCCTCTGGAGAGCCAGGATTTGACGGTACACAACTATTGATAAGAGGAAAAAGCAGTAATGGAGATAATTCACCCCTAATTGTAATAGATGGAGTTGCTGGTCGGGTAGGAGGTCTAGATAGGTTAGATCCTAATGATATAGAGAGTGTTTCAGTGCTAAAAGATGCCTCAGCCGCTATCTATGGAGCTAGGGCCGCTAACGGTGTTATTATTGTAACCACGAAAAGAGGTACAACTGGAAAACCGGAACTTTCATTCTCATACAATCATGGTTTTGTGAAGCCTACTCGTTTGCCTGATATGGCTGATGCACCTACTTATGCTACTATTCAAAATGAAATCGGTTACTATAATAATCCTAATGGAGGGTTTAATCAATTTTATTCCCAGGATGAAATAGAACTATTTAGAAATGGCTCGGATCCTTTGAACTACGCCAACACAAATTGGTTGGATGAAGTAATAGCTCCAGTCTCACATCAAGATCAAATGAATATTTCTCTTTCTGGAGGAAATGAGAAAGTAAGCTACTTTGTTTCAATGGGTCGAAGAACCCAAGAAGGGATTTATCAGGACGGAGTATTGGATTTTGAACAATGGAATATAAGATCTAACATCGATATATATGCCACAGACAATTTGAAAATTGGTATTGATATTGCAGCCAGACAAGAAAATGCTGTATTTCCTACAGACGGAGCTTCTAATATTTTCAGGTTTGCTTATCGAGGTTATCCTACAGAACCTGCTTACTATCCAGGTGTTGGCCCATCTTCAGGAGTAGAGGAAGGAAAAAACCCTTTGGTTATGGTAACAGATGAGCCAGGGACTGATAAACAGCCAAAGACAACTTTGAATAGTTTAGTAAATTTTGATTATACGCTTCCTTTTGCAGATTTTCTTTCCGTCAAAGGTTGGTTGGCAGTTGATAAGACATTTAGTTCTAGGAAGTTATGGGAAACTCCTTGGACTGTTTACAATATCAACAATAGTACTGATCCTCCTTCCTATGATGAAGTAAGAGGTGGGCCGATCAATGCACAATTGTATGAAGTCTCTGAAACGCAGACATTGACGACTATGAATATTAGTTTGAATTTCAATAAGCAGTTTGGAGATCATTCGATATCCGCATTTGTCGCTTACGAACAGCAGGAAAACAATTACAACTGGTTCGATGCTTTCAGAAGAGGATTCATTTCTCCAGCCATCCCAGAATTAGATTTAGGAGGTTCATTACCTGAAGAAAGTAGTGCGAACGGGAATAGCTATGATGAAACCAGAAGAAATGTTTTTGGTAGATTGGTATACAATCTGAAAGATCGATACTTATTAGAAGTCCAAATGAGATATGACGGTTCATCAATTTTTCCATCAGGAAACAGATATGGGTTTTTCCCAAGTGCTTCAGTTGGATGGAGAGTTTCTGAAGAAGATTGGTTCGGACTTGAGTCTATGAACAATTTAAAATTAAGAGCATCTTATGGCTTAATGGGAAATGATAGAATTGATGCTTTTCAGTATTTGAATTCATATCGACTGAATCCTGGAGGGAATGTATTGAACGGTAATTCAGTTGGGACTTATTCTATTTTTCAATTGGCTAATCCTAACATTACTTGGGAGACGAATAAAAAATTGGACATAGGTGTCGAAATTGGATTCTTAGAAAGATTTACATTGGAAGTAGATTATTTTCATGAAGAACGATCTGACCTATTGTACCCACGGGATGCAAGTATTCCTTGGGTTTCAGGAATTGTCAATGAATTCAATGGAGATGATATTATTCCTTTTGAGAACCTCGGTATTGTAGAGAATAGTGGAATCGAATTACAATTAGGATACAGCAATAAATTTGGCGAGTGGAATGTATTTGCCAATGCAAATATGACATATAATGAAAGTAATGTCGTGTTTTTAGATGAAGCAGAAGGAAGTCCAGAATATCAACTATTTGCAGGTAGCCCAATTGGAGCTGAGCTCTATTATGAAGCAATTGGTATTTTTAGATCCGTTGAGGATATTGAAGCAAATCCTAGTCTTGAGGGTAATATACCAGGAGATTTAATGTTCAGAGATGTAGATGGAAATGGGTCTATAGATGCTAATGATAGAGTCAGAAGTGATTTGACCGATGTACCTAAATTCATATTTGGGTTTACCGGCGGTTTCTCCATAAAGGGTTTTGATTTTAGCTTTCTATTACAAGGGCAAAGTGAATCTGTCCAATACATTTTACAGGAGGCCGGTACGATTGGAAACTACACCAATAGTTGGGCCCAAAATAGATGGAGCCCAACCAATCCGAATGGAACGTATCCAAGAGTTGATACAAGGACTTCTTCTAGTATCAATGGGGGGTTGAATAGAAATGACTTCTGGTTGACGAACACAGCTTTTATGAGAATAAAGAATTTGGAAGTTGGTTACACACTACCTAAGTCAATTCTAGAGAAAATTAAAATGAAAAATGCACGCATTTATGTGAACGCCTTGAATGTAGCCACATTTGCTAAGTCAGGTGATTTTGATCCTGAAGGAGATAATGAAAGCGGACAGTTTTATCCCCAGCATCAAATTTTCAATGTAGGAGCAACCATTAAATTCTAAGAAGATGAAAAGAATAACATATTTAATATTGACAATAGGTATCGTTCTTAGTGCTTGTGACGATGAATTTTTAGATGTTCAATCAACTAATTTGGCAGATGATCTGATTTGGGCAAGTCCATCCACTGCAGAGGCATTTATTGTCGGACTGTATAATGGTATCAGGCTAACTGAAAAAGAACAAGATGTTACAGAAGGTTCTGTAGGTTTTCAGAGAGGGCTTCATTGGGCATTATGGTGTTCTATTACAGATGAGACCATTTATTCGAATGATGATGAGACTTACTTGGTTCAGAGAGGTCAATTGAGCCCGTCTCTTTTTGGTTTTACAAGTACAGCATGGGGTAGAGGTTATCGAGGAATTCGAGAGGCAAATTTGGCACTACAAAACATCCCCAGCGTAGATATAACTGACGAAAGAAAGATTATACTGAATGCTGAAGTAAGATTTATTAGAGCATGGCGGTATTTTGTTTTACTCAAAGGTTTTGGAGGTGTTCCATTGATAGGGGATCGTGTTGCTCAAATAGGGGAAGATTATTCTGACTTATACGTAAGAGCCACAATAGACGAAACAGTGGATTACATTATTAGTGAATTGGATGCTGCAGCGACTGACTTACCGAATAGAAATGATGCTTCATGGGAACGAGGTAGAGCGACGGAAGAAGTTGCATTGGCATTAAAATCGCGTGTGTTACTGTATGCTGCTAGTCCTTTATTTACCAATGATACGAACGATCCGACCAAATGGCAAGAAGCTGCTGACGCTGCTGCTGTTGTGATGGATATGGGCTATAGTCTGGTTGATAATTTGGATTCAGATCCAGCTGAGAACTACAGAAGATTGTTTGTCAATGGACCAACAAACGAAGATATTTTCATTCGTGAATTCAACGTTTCGAGTTGGACCATTCCTATCGAAAGGATGAACGCACCAAATGGCTATGGTGGATGGGGTGGTAATTGTCCCATGCAAAATTTCGTTGATGACTTTGAAATGAGCAATGGGATGGCGATTGATGAATTAGGGTCTGGTTACGATGATCAAGATCCTTACACTGATAGAGATCCTCGTTTTTATGCAACGGTATTGCACAATGGCGCTTCTTACAGAGGTAGAGATGTGGAAACTTTTGTTCCAGGCGGACAGGACAGTGCTGATGGCCCGGAAAATTGGAATACATCTCCTACAGGGTATTATATGAGAAAGTTCTTCAACGAAGACATAGCTTTGGATGATTGGGACAATATGGGTACAACGACTCCATGGAGGTACATACGTTATGCAGAGATTTTGCTAAACTATGCGGAAGCACAAAATGAGGCTGTTGGTGCAGATGCATCCGTATATGAAGCCATCAATCAAGTGAGGGGTAGAGCCGGTATGCCAAATATTCCTGCTGGATTGACGCAAGCACAGATGAGGGAGAAAATCAGAAATGAACGACGTGTCGAGTTGAGTTTTGAGGAGCATAGATATTTTGATGTTCGCCGATGGAAGATTGCGATGGATGTGGAGAATAGACCGGCGAGAAGGGTGAATATTACCAATGATGGCTTTGGCAATTTGGCCTATGATTATACGCAAGAAGCACTTTCAGGAAAGCAGTTTTTGGAACAGCATTATTGGTTCCCAATACCCATTGATGAGATAAATTCATCCAATGGGGCATTGACCCAGAATCCATTATACTAATAAACTTTAATCATGTTGATAGCAGACTCATTTGATGAGTCTGCTATCTTTATATATGAGGATTAGGCAGTTAATATACATTTTTCTATTCCTTTTGGGTTGTGATTCAAAAGAAGAACCTTCGTTGTTGAAAAAAGAAAGTACCCAGCTATTTCATCAATTGAATAGTCAGCAAACTGGGGTTAATTTCAAAAATGACATCAAAGAAACAGCAGGTTTAAATGGTATTCTATACGAGTATCTTTATAATGGAGGTGGTGTTGCTGCAGCTGATTTTAATGGAGATCAGCTCGTTGATTTATACTTTGTTTCTAACCTTTCAACTAATAAACTATTTTTAAATCAGGGTGGTCTCAAATTCAAAGATATAACCCTTTCAAGTGGAACTCAGGGACCGAAAAGTGGATTTTGCACAGGTGTAACGATAGTTGACATCAACAATGATGGTCAAATGGACATCTATGTTTCACGTTCAGGGAAATTTGGAGATCCAGATAAAAGAATGAATTTGCTTTACGTCAACCAAGGGTTAGATGAAAAAGGGATACCAATTTTCAAAGAAAATGGCAAACAATATGGATTAGACTTAGCTCATAATTCAACACAAGCCGCTTTCCTTGATTTTGACAGAGATGGAGATTTAGACATGTTTCTGATCAATCATGGCACCAATTCCTATGAAGATGATCAACTTGTCACACGATTGAATACACGCTCTGAGTCTCAAGCAGAGCAACTTTATGAAAATAAAAATGGTTTTTATAGCAACATCAGTAACCAGGCAGGGATCATCAATAACTCACTAAGCTACGGGTTAGGATTGGCTATCGGTGATCTCAATAATGACGGTTGGCAAGACATATTAGTCGGTCACGATTTCTCTGAAAGTGATCATTTATACCTCAACCAAAAAAACGGAACATTTAAAGAAGTCATAAAAGAATCGACAGGCCATATTTCATTTTTTTCTATGGGTAATGATATAGCCGATTACAATAATGATGGATGGCTTGACTTCATGTCAGTTGACATGGTAGGGGAGAATAATTACGACATAAAAACCTCGATGAGCGGAATGAACCCTCAACAGTTCTACACTTTGGTAGATCAAGGATTACACCACCAGTACATGTACAATTGTTTGCAGACGAATATGGGGGTGCTGAATGGTATTCCCCAATTTTCTGACCAAGCACAGATGCAAGGTGTATCTAATTCTGACTGGAGCTGGGCACCTTTGTTTTTCGATGTGGACAATGATGGATTGAAAGATTTGTTTATTTCCAATGGGGTGAAAAGAGATTTTCGAAATAATGATTTTGTCAAGTACAAGGAAAGAGTATTCAATGACTTTTTCTCTAAACACCCTAAAAATACAAGAGAGAATAAACTGTTGGCGCGAAAACTTACCGCTGATATTATTCAAAAGATGCCAATTCGAGCCAAAAGCAACCACCTGTATCTTAACCATGAAGGTCGTTTTAAGAAAACGGATATGTTTGAAGGGGACCCCGATATAGCTAATGGAGCTATTTATGTAGACCTAGATCTGGACGGTGATCTGGATTTGGTGACGAATAACATGGATGAAGAAGCTCGTATATATGAAAATATGTCTTCGAAAAATGGTAATAACTATCTAAAAGTTAAGCTTCAAGGAAACAGTGAGAATACACTTGCATTAGGTGCACGATTGGAAGTGTACCTAGGAACGCAAATACAGTTATTTGAAAATCAATCTACACGTGGGTTTCAATCTGCCCAGCATGCGGATATTCATGTTGGTTTGGGTTCTGCAAAGAGAGTTGACTCATTAAAAGTGATTTGGCCAAATGGTTCGGTTAGCATAGAACGAGATGTACAGGCAAATGGCATATTTGAACTGAAACAAAAGAATGCTAAAGAAGAGGTAAAAGAAAGTGCTTCATCAAGAATTACGTGGTCTGACGTCACAATAGAGTCCAATTTACTTTTTAAGCATGAAGAGAATGATTTTGATGATTTTCAAAGGGAGGGACTTTTGCCTCATAGAATGTCTAGGATGGGACCCGCTTTAGCTGTTGGAGATGTGAACATGGACGGTTTGGAGGATGTGTTTGTTGGGGGGGCTATAGGTCAGTCAGGTCAAGTTTTCTATCAGCGAGCGAATCATAAATTTGAAATTAAGGACAGTGATGTTTTTAAACAACATCAGTCCAGTGAAGATGTCGATGCTTTTTTAGAAGACTTTGACCAAGATGGAGATCTGGATTTGTATGTAGTGAGCGGAGGAAGTGAATATGAAAGGAATGACGTTAGGTATGCCGATAGAATTTACCTTAATGAGGATGGATTATTCACTAAAGTTATTGTATTGGAAGAAATGAAGGTAAGTGGAGCCGTGGTTAAACCTGAAGACTTTGATGGAGATGGCCATTTGGATTTATTCATAGGCTGTCGTTTGTTACCAGGGCAATACCCTAAATCAGAAGCGAGTTATATTTTGAAAAATGAAAGTTCATCAACAACGATTTCATTTTCTGTTTTTCAATCTTTTGAAGATATGGGAATGGTGACTGACGCACTATGGCAAGATATCAATCAGGACGGAAAGATCGATTTAATGGTTGTCGGTGAATGGAAGCATCCAGAGATCCTGATTAATGATGAAGATAAATTCATCAACAAGACGCATGATAGCGGACTGGAATTGGAGTCTGGATGGTGGTATTCTTTAGCTTCTGGGGATTTTGATAAGGACGGTGATTTGGATATTGTGGCAGGAAACAACGGATTGAATTATAAATACAAGGCAAGCGAATCAGAACCATTCGAGATATATGCGAGTGATTTTGATAACAATTCCAATTGGGATATTGTCCTCACATTTGCGGAGGATGGACAGTTATTTCCATTGAGGGGAAGACAATGCAGCTCAAATCAGATGCCTTTCATTTCTGAGAGGTTCAAATCATATGACGCATTTGGAAAGGCATCTATACAAGATATGTTTGAAGCAGATCAACTTCAAGGAGCCATTAATTTTAATGTAACTAATTTCTCTAGTTCATACTTTGAGAATATTGGGGATGGGAAATTCATCGTTCATTCTTTACCCAAGGAAGTGCAAGTATCAGCGGTACAATCGATTATTGTAGAAGATTTCAATAAAGATGGCAATCATGATATTCTACTTTCAGGTAACCTGCATACTTCTGAAGTGGAAACACCTAGAAACGATGCAAGTCTTGGGTCTTTACTATTGGGAGATGGGATGGGAAATTTCAACCCGGTCTCCAATAGTGATATAAATTTATTTGTTAAAGGAGATATCCGTGTTTCAGCATTGATTTCATTGGGCGGAGAAAAAGCACTTCTTTTTGCAAAAAACAATGGCCAAATGCAGTTGATAAAAATGGAAAAGAATAATGAGTAACAATAATAAGATATTTTGGATAAGTGTATTAATAATAACTACAAGCTTGCAGGGTTGCAATAAAAGTGAGGAAAATCCACCAACTCTACCACCTATCCAACCTGATGTTTTAACCATTCGACTACAGCCAAGTAGATCTTTTCAAACCATCAATAATTTTGGGGCTTCTGATGCTTGGTCTACACAATTTGTGGGTGATAATTGGCCAGAAGCAAGCAAAGTAAAAATGGCTGAATTGCTGTTTAGTATGGACATTGGGGCGACTGGAGACCCAGTTGGAATTGGATTAAGTGCATGGCGTTTCAACATTGGTGCAGGAAGTACTGCACAAGGAGAACTTAGTGAAATAAATGATGAGTGGCGTCGGGCACCTTCTTTCATAGATGAAAACGAGATGTATGATTGGACTCGTCAAAAAGGCCAACTTTGGTTTCTGGAAAAAGCAAAATCATTTGGAGTAGAGCGTTTTGTAGGTTTTGTCAACAGCCCTCCAGTAGTCTATACAACCAACGGAAAGGCCTGGTCTGATTTTGGGTTTGGTGCGAATATCGAAGCAGCGAACTATGGGAAATACGCAGATTATTTGGTTGAAATAGTCAAAAATATTCGAATCAATACAGGAATCACTTTTGATTACATAAGCCCTTTCAACGAACCCCAATGGGAATGGAAATGTTGTGGCCAGGAGGGTAGTCCTTGGAATAATGACGAAATAGCTGACATGACCAAGGTGCTGGCCGAAAGGTTTGATACGGAAGGAATCGCCTCAAAAATAGAAATCACAGAAGCTGGGCAGATTGATTTTCTCTATTTTAATTCTAGGGATCCCAATAGGTCTGATCAGATCAAAAATTTCTATTCACCTTCCTCAACTAATTATTTAGGCGACCTATCTTCAGTGGCACACAAAATAGTTGGACATAGCTATTATACCACATGGGATTTAAATTTATTGGTTTCAAGCCGAGAAAAGTTGATTTCGGAAATTGGTTTGGTGGACCCTACATTGGATTATTGGATGACTGAATATACTCTATTGGAAGACAATGAGGAGGTTTCTGGAAATGGTAGGGATTTGGGGATCGATCCTGCCCTTTACATGGCTAGGGTGATACATGCAGATTTGACTATCGCCAATGCTGCTGCTTGGCAATGGTGGTTGGCTATAAGCCCTTATGATTACAAGGATGGATTAATTTATATTGATCACAACAAAAATGGAGGCAATTATTATGAATCTAAAATGCTATGGGCTCTTGGTCAATATTCACGATTTGTACGGCCCGGTATGGAGCGAATCCACACTACTCGATCTGATAATGTGAACTCGAAAGAAAATGTGAGCGGCCTTTTAGAGTCTGCTTTTCAATCAGAAAGTCAAGTAGTTGTGGTGTTGGTAAATCAGGAAATAGAAGAAAAGCATGTTACATTTTCAGGCTTGGATGAGAGTTACGATTCTCTCACGGTTTATATGACAACAGGTGAAGAAGGAGTCAATTTGAAAATAAGTCAAGAAATAGCCATTCAGGATACGGTGATTGTACCTAAAAGAGCTTTGGTTACTTGCGTGATGGAGTAATGTTTGGAAGTTGTGAATTAGTCTTGCTAAATTAATACTTAGAATGAGCTGCTATTTTCCGTGATGGAATTTGTAAAAAATAGGTGTAGAATGAGAAATGTTTGGTTATCAATTACCGTGTTGTTGGCAGTTAGTCTTGACGTCTTAGCTAATTCCAATGACCGATTGCCTAGACAATACAAGTTTTATAAGCTGAATGAGACTCAAGGATTGTCAAATTATTGGGTCAATGATATTACTCAGGATTCTATTGGTTTCGTTTGGGTTGCAACGCAGGATGGCCTTTTTAGGTTTGACGGAACTCGGTTCAAGTCTTATCGTAACAGCCTAGACACGCTTTATTCCATTCCCAATAATCAGGTTTATTCTGTATATGTAGACAAGAAAAATGATGTTTGGGCTTTGACTGATTTTGGGTTAGCCAAATACAATTATATAGATGACCGAATTGAAAAGATATATTTACACAAAAAAACGGGCATTGAAAGTCATAAAAATGTCCTAAGTGTTTCAGAATCAAAGAGTGGGGACCTTTATTTTGGATCTTTTGGTGGAGGCGTATTGAAATACAATGGGAAGGAATTTACTCCATTAACGTTTGCAAACAAACTACCCAACATAGTTGAGAATAAGTTGGATGTGACAGCTCTTGAATGGGTAAATAGTCAACTTTGGATTGGTACAAGACAAGAAGGACTCATAATTGTAGATCTCTCAACAAAAATTTCAAAGCATATAAACCCTGAAATGATGACACCAAAAGGGGATGCTATGATCAATGACATCATGAAAGATTCTCAAGGGAATATTTGGGTGGGCGGCATGGGAGGTGCCTTTCTTTTCAGAGCAGGGGGTTATGATTGGGTGCATCTGAGTAAAGAAAAAAGGGCATCTATGCCTGATGATGAAATAATTTCTGTTTTTGAAGATAGTAAAGGAATTATTTGGTTGGGGACAAGAAATTCAGGATTAATTTCAATACAAAACAATAACGCCTCAATAGAGCCTTCAAATTTTAAGGTTACCAATTTTGAGCCATCAGATTTTGATCATAGCGTTTCACATAGAACTATAAGTAAAGTTTTTCAAGATCATGTTGGGAATTTATGGCTGGGTACACATAGAGATGGTTTGAATGTCTTTAACCCTATGGGAGAAGCCGTCTATACGATTACGAAGAAAGTCAATATGAAGAATTCCTTGACGAACCAAAATGTCTGGGGTATCGCTGAGGATGATTCAGGGGGAGTTTGGATAGGGACAGATGGTGGTGGCTTAAACTATTTTGACCCGAATACTCAGAAAGTGAGCCTTTTTGCAAGTACCAATAAAGGAGTTCGGATTAGCGATGACGCCATATTGTCTTCTTTAATTGACAAAGAGAATAATCTTTGGATTGCAACCTACAGTGGAGGAATTAATAGAATCAATTTGGCTAGCGGTGAAGTCAAGCTTTTTAATGCCGAACAAAAAAAAAGTGATTTAACTACCAATGACATTAGAACAATACATGAAGATTCGAGTGGTACACTATGGTTCGGTACCAATCGGGGAGGGCTCTTGAAATATGATAAAAATATTCAAAGATTGGAATCAATCGAGTCAACGAAACAATTGGACATTAGAGCTATCGATACTGATTTAGATAATCAAGTTATCTGGTTAGGATGTTATGGAGAGGGTTTGATTAGATTGGACATGAAAGGTGACAAGCTGCAATATTATAACTGGCACGATCAAGGTGAATCATACACTCCAGTTGCCTATGATTTGGAAAGGATCGGAGATAGGATATTCATCGGGACTAGTCAGTCCGGGTTGGTTTCTTTTGATATAAAAAATGAAACATTTTCAATTTTTGATGAAACCAAAGGACTAATCAACAATACAGTCAGAGCAATTGTTAATGATAATCAGGGACACCTTTGGATAAGCACTAATCTCAGTATCTCAGCTTTCAACATCAGCGACAACAGCATTATAAACTATAATTCTTTGAATGGTTTGCAAAATGGACAATTCAATGATGGGTCAGGGTTTTTATCTAAAAATGGGTATTTGCTCTTTGGAGGTATCAATGGACTGAACATATTTTATCCAGAAGAGCTATTGTCTAACATGGCCATGCCAAAAATTACATTTACTGAATTGAAAGTATGGAATACAAGAATTTCAGCATCCAAGGGAAAGAATGGACGTCTCGCTACAAATATATCTGTGGCAGAAAAAATTAGGCTTGACTATACCGATGATCTGTTTACAATTGATTTTGATGTTTTAGATTTTCCACATTCTGAAGGTTGGACATTCGAGTATTATTTGGAAGGGTTTGATCGCTCATGGAATTCTGTCTATCAAGTTAAAAGTGCAACCTATAGAAAGGTGCCTCCTGCGACCTATGTTTTCCATGCCCGTGTCACTGACAAAACAGGTGGAATTAAAGGCCCTGAGAAGAGTATAGTAATTCGAATCAGTCCTCCTTGGTGGAGAACATGGTATGCTTACTCCTTCTTCTTCCTCTTTTTCATTTTTGTTTTATGGCAATTCATAAAATATTATAACCAAAGAGTAAAGTTGAAGCAAACGCTTTACTATGAGAAAAAATTAAGGCAACAAGAACATGATGGTATTCAGGAAAAACTACGTTTTTACACGAATTTCTCGCATGAGCTCAAAACACCTATTACGTTAATTATGGGGCCAGTCAATGATTTATTAAAGAATGTAAACTTCTCAAAGGAGCAAAAAAACAGTTTGCAATTGATCAAGCGAAATGGACAAGTGTTATATAAACTGATCAATAGACTTCTAGAATTCCGAAAAATAGAAACCGAAAATACCATTCTTAATATAGGTCAATATGATCTCAATATATTGGCACAGGAAGAAGCTGAGAGCTTTTCTTATCTGGCGAAAGAAAAAGACATCAAATTTGGATTTTACTCTGAGACTAACCTGATGGCCTGGGTGGATATTGAAAAAGTGCAGATCATTTTAAACAATCTTCTGTCCAATGCGCTCAAATATTCAGAGTCTGGAGAGAAAGTCAAGTTTCATGTATACCATAGAGATAGTCAAATATTTATGGAAGTGGAAGACAGAGGTCGTGGGGTAAGTCTAGATGAATATGAATTAATATTCACTCCATTTTATCAGGCTAAAAACACATTGGGCACCGGTGGAACGGGCATCGGCCTTTCATTGTGTAAAAATCTAGTGGAGCTACATGGTGGGTCAATTAAAGTAGAAAGTGAGCCTAGAAATGGAACGAAATTCACTGTGATTATTCCTGAAGATAAAAAGCATTTTGAAAATAAGGACTACATACGATTCATAGAGGCGAAGCAAGGCGATGTTGAGGATTTTGATATCATAGAGAAAATTGAAGAGTCGGATCAAAATATCATCAGTGACAATGAAAGTGTCATGCTTGTTGCAGATGATAATCAGGACATTTGCACTTATGTAGCATCTGTTTTTAATACGCAGTTCAAAGTCATAACCGTATCTGATGGTGAGGAAGCACTTAAAATAGCCAATGAGTATGTTCCTGATATTATAATTTCAGATGTCATGATGCCCAAGATGAATGGTTTGGAATTCTGTGAACATTTGAAAGAAAATACTGCAACAAGCCACATACCTATTATTTTGCTTTCTGCAAAGTCTGCCGATAATTCAAAAATTGAAGGATATGAGACAGGCGCGGATGCTTATGTCACCAAGCCTTTTAGTTCTGATGTGCTATTAGCAAGGGTGAGCAATTTGTTGCAGTCTAGAGAACATTTGAAACAGTTGCATGAGAATGGAAATTGGATTGAGAATAATTCTGTTCCTTCAAAAGAATTACAATTTATATTAGATGCAGAGACTAAGATTATTGAAATACTCAATGATGGAGAGTTGAATGTCCCCGAATTATGCAAGGAACTTGGGTTCAGTCGTACTTCTCTCTACCGAAAAATAAAATCTTTGACAGGTCAGTCCATCAATCAATTCATTCGAACGATTAAATTGAAAAAAGCTGCCCAGATGCTGATTTCTGATGATGTTTCTGTCTCTGAAGTCGCATTTTCACTGGATTTTACGGATCTAAAATACTTCAGAAACTGCTTCAAAAAGCAATTCAATATGCTGCCTTCAGAATACCAGAACAACATGAAAAAGACTGTAGATAGCAAGAATGCTATTGACGACGTCTTGAAAATGCCCTAAAACGGATAATTGGACAATTATACCCTTTCTCTAGGCTTATTATTTCCGCATAATTTTTGTCCCAATTCCTAATTTTGATATTGGTGTTAGTTGGAGGACAGGCGTTCTCGAGAAAGTAATTAATAATTAAGCGAAAATGAATTTGAAGTATATTCTGGTAATAATTCCCGTTGCATTTTTTTCTTTTTTCCAATCTTTTGGACAAAGTTTTGAGGAGATTCAAAACCCATCTATTACAGGTGTAAATACACTCCGGCCACATGCTAGCATGTTTCCATTCGAAAACAAAAAGCAAGCCAAACTAAATGATAAAACTTTGTCTTCGAGATACTATTCTTTGAACGGCACTTGGAAGTTTCATTGGGGAATTAATCCGGATGCTCGGGCCGTTGATTTTGAAAAGGATCCATCAATATCTAAAGATTGGGGAAATATTGAAGTTCCAGCTGATTGGCAAATGCAAGGCTATGGTGTCCCAATTTACACCAATGTGAAATATCCGCATGATAAAACGCCTCCGGTAATACAAAGTCATTTTAATCCGGTGGGCTCCTATTTAAAGACTTTTGAATTGCAGAAAGACTTTAGTCTTGATGACGTGGTATTGCATTTTGGAGCAGTCAATTCTGCATTTTATTGTTGGATCAACGGTGAATATGTTGGATTTGGAAAAGGTTCGAAAACACCTGTCGAATTTGATGTTTCTGATGTATTAAAGGTTGGTAAGAACACTATAGCACTTCAGGTATATCGATGGAATGATGGTAGTTATCTTGAAGATCAAGACATGTGGCGTCTCAGCGGTATAGAGCGAGATGTGTACTTAATTTCACTTCCTAAGGTGAAATTGGAAGACTACTTTGTGAAAGCGGGTTTGGACAAAACTTTTAAGAATGGTGAGCTGGATTTGACGTTGCAGTTCGAAAAGGACAATGCATCATTTGATGGATCAATGGTGGAAGTCACGGTAACGGATATACTTTCAGATAAAGCTGTATTCATGGAATCGAAAAATGTGAGTAATTCCACTATAAAATTTTCAGACAATATTAAGTCAGTACGTCAATGGAGTGCAGAATATCCCAATTTGTATGAGCTCAAGATTGAAGTCACAAATTCAAGTAAGAATACAGAGGCAATATATCTTTCTAAAATTGGATTTAGGACAGTAGATATTACCAATGGTCAAGTAAGAGTCAATGGAAAGGCTATTTTATTCAAAGGGGTCAATCGGCATGAGCATGACCCTTATACCGGGCATGTTGTGAGTGAGGAAAGCATGGTAAAGGATATCATGTTGATGAAACAAAACAACATCAATTCTGTACGAACATCACACTATCCGAGCCACCCACGATGGTATGAATTGTGTGATGAATATGGTTTGTATATAGTGGACGAAGCAAACATTGAAAGTCATGCCATGGGCTCTTTGCACAATGATGGCTATAGCCTAGACAAAACACTGGGTAACAATCCAGATTGGAAAGAAGCACATCTGGATCGAACAAGACGAATGGTTGAGCGAGATAAGAATCATGCCTCGATCATCATTTGGTCTTTAGGAAATGAGGCTGGATCAGGGAAGAATTTTGAAGCTACAGCATCTTGGATTAAAGAAAGAGACAATACAAGACCTGTGCAATATGAGCAAGCTTTCATGGAAGAGTATACTGATATTGTGGTGCCTATGTATCCACAAATTGATCATATCAAACAATATTTGGCCACTGATGATACACGACCTTTTGTGATGTGTGAGTATGCGCATGCTATGGGAAATAGCATTGGGAATTTATCTAAATATTGGGATTTGATCGAGTCAGAACCTCAGTTACAAGGTGGTTTCATTTGGGATTGGGTAGATCAAGGGTTATTATCTTATACGGGATCAGGTGATTCGATATATGTATATGGGGGAGATTTTGGTCACGATGGTATACCCAGTGATTGGGATTTTTGTATGAATGGTTTGGTTTTTTCTGACCGTTCCCCCAAACCTCATTTGAGTGAAGTGAAAATGGTGTATCAGAATTTGAAGTTTAAAGAAGTAGATCTAAATAAAGGGAAAATAGAGTTGAAAAATTGGTTTGCTTTTACAAATACAAACGATTTTGATTTTGAATATGAGATTAAGGGAAATGGCGTAGTAGTAAGTAATGGAGACTTAAAAGTAAAGCAAATTCTACCTGGAAAGAGAGGCGTAATTACAGTACCAATAAATTTTGAGAAGAAAGAAGGGGTAGAATACTTTATTAATGTGAAAGTGAAAACCAAAATTGATTCAAAATTGATTCCTGTGGGCGATGTGATAGCAAGCGCTCAATTTTCAATTCCAAATAACGGAAGTGTATTTGATATTGCTGATACTAATACCCAAACAGAATTGAAAGTCGTAGAGCATGATGATGAAGTCTTGATCCTCGGGGAGGATTTTACAGCGATTTTTTCAAAACAATATGGATATCTCAATTCATATATTTATAAGAGTTCTTTCCTAATGAAATATCCGTTGCAGCCCAATTTCTGGAGAATACCTACCAACAACGACAGAGGGTATGGCATGCAATGGAAAATGGATAAATGGAAAAATGTCAATGATGGGTTGGTAATTTCTTCTTTTGATTTTAAAAAGAATATAAATGGTAAACTGGAAGTAGTTGTTAAAGCCTTAATCAAGGAGGGGAACTCGCCATATGAAGTGAGCTATTTGGTTCATCAAAATGGACGTATAGATGTTACTTCAACATTTGAAAAAGGTGATTCAGCATCGACAGAATTGCCTCGTTTTGGGATGAATTTGCAGATGCCTGTGGAATATGATCAAATGACATGGTATGGGAGAGGGCCTGGCGAATCATATCAAGATAGGTACATCAGCAGCTTTATCGATCAATACACGGGAAAAGTCATAGATCAATACACGCCTTATGATTTTCCACAAGAAAGTGGCAATAAGACTGATGTAAGGTGGATGGCGTTGCAGGACAGCAAGGGTAGAGGACTTGTTTTTCAAGGTCCGCAACCTCTTGATATGAGTGCCTATCATTTTTCTATCAGAGATTTTGATACGGATCGTTGGCATGATTTTGAAGTTACGATGACAAACTTTATTGAAGTAAATGTTGATCTGAAACAGATGGGTGTTGGTGGCGATAACTCATGGGGATATCGGCCACACGATGAAAACAGGCTCTTGGAGAGTAAATATTCCTACTCATTTTCGATTTTTCCAATTGACAAAAAAATGAATCCGGAATGAAATTTTTAGGTGCCCTTCTAATTCTTTTCTCTTTTCAATATGCACAAGCGCAAAAGGCAATTAATCTTTGGTCATCAGGAGAAAAACCGTTCTACATAGAAAATGATTTAGTAGAGATAGAAATAGAAGTGTGGGGTACTACCTGTGCCCAAAACGTTACCGAGCCCACGCTTACGATTTTTGAATCTATAGGTGAAAATTCTGGAAAGGCTGTTTTGGTAATTCCAGGAGGAGGTTATGGAGTGGTTGCAATGTATCATGAAGGGTATGATGTTGCCAAAAAGTTATCTAAAGCCGGCATCACAGCTGCAGTTCTCAAATACCGATTGCCAAACCCAAAATCATCAAATGAACCAGAAAATGTGCCTTTGTCAGACGCACGTCAGGCGATTAAATTATTCAGAAGTAAATCGCAGGAATTGGGCTTTGATAAGCGTAAAGTAGGCGTTTTGGGGTTTTCGGCTGGGAGTCATCTCGCCACGATTATGGGTATATGGAAGAGCAGTAATGAAGAGGAAAACCCCGATTTTTCAGTTTTGATTTATGGAGTAACTGTGCCATCTGAGGAAAATATTAAGTGGCTAGAAAAGGATCTTTATCATAGAAAAATGACCCCTGAAGAAATCGAAAAAAACAATATTTTGGCACAAGTAAACAAGGAAACTCCGCCAGCTTTTTTGGTTCATTCTTATGATGATCGAACATGTCCTGTAGAAGAGTCCACAGCTTACGCAGCAGTTTTGAAAAAATATGGTGTACCTGTGGAAATGCACTTGTTTGAAAAAGGTGATCATGGATTTGGATTGGGAAGAGCATCTGATGGTACTGACCAATGGGTTGACTTATGTATCGGTTGGATTCAGCGTTCTTTTAATTAAAAATTTAAAATATTATGTTTCGATTTATTTATTTGATGGGAGTAGTAGGGATATTTAGCCTTTTTTCTTGTGAACAACAAAAAGAGAATAACTCCAGGGTTGTGAAGAGCTTTAATTTCCAATGGAAATTTCAATTGGCCGACACCTTAAATGCAGATCAGTGGATAAATGTGGATCTACCGCATGATTGGTCTATTGAAGGAAAATTCGATAGTGTTTGGGCAAGTGGCACAGGATATTTGCCTGGGGGTATCGGATGGTACCAGAAGAGCTTTGATTTAGAGTCAATTGATGAAATTAAGAAATGGTTTATTGCGTTCGATGGTGTTTACAACAACAGTGATGTTTGGATCAACGACCAGTTTTTGGGTAATCGACCAAATGGTTATGTTTCATTCCAATATGATCTAACGCCTTATTTGAATTTTAATGGTCAAAATACCATCAAAGTGAAAGTGGATCACACCAAGTATGCAGATTCTCGTTGGTATACAGGATCAGGGATTTATCGAGATGTCAAGCTAATAGCTACTAATAAGACACATATTGAGAATTGGGGTGTCTATGCTTATGTGTCTTCATGGACGGATAGTGGTGCTGTTTTAGAAATAGAAACTGATGTAATTAACGAATCGGATGCAGGGCAAAGTATAGCTATTAAGCAACAACTATATTTTGGGGACAAATTGGTGCAAGAAATAGAAGAACTCATTTCCTTAAATTCAAGAGAAAACCAAAAGAGAAAACTAAACATGCTGGTTCAAAACCCGATTCGATGGGATGTTGATGATCCGAATCTATATCGGTTGGAGACCATTATTCATAGTAGTGGAGTGGAATTGGATCGTTTGTCCACAGATATTGGATTTAGGAAAACGCGGTTTGATCCTGATATGGGATTCTTCTTAAATGGTAAAAACAGAAAACTCAAAGGTATCTGCATGCATCATGATGCAGGAACCTTCGGAGCGGCAGTTCCGAAACCTGTGTTGAGCAGGAGACTAGACAGGCTCAAGGAAATGGGGTGCAATGCGATACGCACCAGCCACAATCCATTTTCTCCCGATTTCTATGATTTGTGTAATGAAAAAGGTTTTCTTGTTTTGGATGAGATATTTGACGAGTGGGAAATGCCCAAGAATAAATGGGTGAAAGGATGGAACAATGGAGCTCCAAGTATGGACGGATATGCAGAGCATTTTTCTGAATGGTCTAAAAGAGATTTGCAAGATGTAGTAAAAAGAGACCGAAATCATCCGTCAATTATTATGTGGAGTATAGGCAATGAAGTAGATTATCCCAATGATCCTTATACCCATGAAATCCTCAATACAGAAGATAACCCTCAAACTTCAGCAAAGTTTGATCCTTCTAAACCCCATTCAAACAGGCTTGGAGAAATAGCCAAAGAACTTACCTTGGCAGTTAAAGAATTGGATGAAAGTCGACCTGTGACTGCAGGATTGGCTTCCGCTTTGGTTTCCAATGAGACAGGTTATGCTGAAGCCTTGGATGTCGCTGGATACAACTATCAAGAGTTTCGGTATGAGTCTGATCATGCTAGATTTCCAAATCGCCCATTATACGGTAGTGAAAATGGCATGTCATTGTCGGCTTGGGAGGTTGTAGAAAATAACGATTATGTAATAGGTCAATTTCTATGGACAGGAATAGAATACCTCGGAGAAGCAGGACAATTTCCAAGACGTCACAGTACATCTGGACTGATCGATTTGGCCGGGAATGGAAAAAATGAATTCTATTTTAGACAAAGTTTATGGAGCAATGAGCCCATGGTTCATATGGTCGTTTCCGATGAGCCGGTCAAGATGAATTCCAAAGATCTTTGGTCTCATAGGAAAGGGGCACCCCATTGGAATTGGGAAAAAAATCAAGCGCTAACAGTAGCAGTTTATACGAATAGTGAGTCTGTTATGCTATTGCTAAATGGTAAGCCATTAGCGAGAAAATATTTGAAAGATTACCCCGGTCGAGTCATCACATATGACTTGCCATTTGAATCAGGAAATTTGATAGTTATTGGCGAAGTAGGAGGTAAAGAAGTGACCAGAGATTCATTGGTCACAGCGGGTAAGCCAATAAAGTTGATGGCAAAAATACTGTCTATGGATGATTATAAGAATGGTAAATTGGCACATATTCAAGTACAAGTTATGGATGCCAATACTGATTTAGTTTACAATTCGGAAGTGAATATTTCTGTAAGTACCAAGGGAGCAGTTAAATTGCTTGGATTGGAAGATGCCAATCCAATAAATATAGAAAATTATAAGGATTATGTCCAAAAATCATACAAAGGAAAATTGATGGCTTATGTATGGATTGACGCTTTTGAAGGTGATAATGAGTTGGTTTTCGAATCAGAGGATTTGGAACCGATAACCATAAAGCTAAATACCCAATAAAACTATTATAATGACTTCCAGGTGTATCACTATATTATTTAGCGTATTGCTCCTTTTCGTTGGTGCCAAGTTAAAGGCTCAAGCGACTGATCCTTTTTCTATTAGTCTAGATGTCCCTGATGAAGATGGTATCTTCAATAATGTAAATATGGTACAGTCCATTTTGAAAATTCAAAGTAATGAAAACACTGAAAATGAGTTTAGTGTTGAATGGAGTATATCGACGGATACTTGGAAACCGCTAATGAATCAGGTGTTGAAAGTGAAAATCAAGGGAAATACACTTTTTAGTGTCTATTGTCCTATTTTCGTTTACCCTGGTCCAGGATTTTATCGAGTGATGGCTGAGGTGAAATCCGAAAAAGGAGTAGTTCAAAAAGTTCAACAGGTGATAGGAATTGACCCGGAAAAGATACAAGCTCAGACCAGTTCCAATGACGATTTCGAACAGTTTTGGAGCCAGTCAATTGCAGAGCTCAAAAAAGTAGATCCAAAGTACAAGGTCACTCCAGTGAAAAGAGACAAAACGACAAAAACTGATCTTTATAAAGTTGAAATGCAAAGTTTTGGAGGCCTCACTGTTAGAGGTTGGTTGGAAGTACCCAAGAAGAAAGGTAAATACCCAGCCCTATTGAGAGTGCCAGGCTATACAGAGAACATGAAGCCGATAGATCAATACGATGATTTGATCGTTTTTTCATTCAACACCAGAGATCATGGCGAAAGTGATGATACTGGCCCTAGAGGATATGATATGTGGGTGAGGGGAATGGAATCTGCATATGACTATTACTATCGAGGAATTATTTTAGATTGCCTCAAAGCGGTAGATTACCTAGCGAACAGAGATGATGTAGATATGGATCGACTGGCTGTCTGGGGAGGAAGTCAAGGAGGAGGATTGAGCTTTTTTACAGCAGGGTTGGATCAACGAATCGATTTATGCATTGCCGACGTACCTTATTTGTGCGACATGCAAAATTACTTTGAAATTACACATTGGCAAGAAGTGGATGCATGGTTTGAATCTCACCCAGATCAAACATGGCAGTCTATTCTAAATACATGGACTTATTTTGATTCTAAAAATTTAGCAACTAAAATAAAATGCCCTGTCTGGATGGGCATTGGACTGCAAGATGATGTTTGCCCACCTTCGACCAGTTTTGCCACTTATAATTTTATTGAAGCGCCTAAGAAGTTTACAGTGTATAAATATGAATATCACTGGCAACCTGACATCCATTATGTTAATGGATTCAAAGAGCTGAGGAAGTTCTTTGAAATGGATAAATAGTTATGCATCGATCATCAATTTTGTTCACTTACCTTCAAATTTGTTGAAAAAAAGGTTGGAGCAATCTTCTAATCTAGACATTATTGATTGCACCCAATTACAGAATGAATATCTTTCAATATCAATTGAGCGTAAAGCCCTTAGAATAAGACATGCATAATCTATTGAAATCTCTTTTAATTCATTATCGAACTTCAAATCACTTTGTTATTCTAAAATGACATTGATCATGTCTTCTACTCTATTCTTTTTATGAAGAATGAAATCCCTCTATCAGGCTATTACAAAATTAAACCTAGTGATTTGATTTGCGTAAGAGAAAGGTTCGTTCATAAAAAAACCACCTCCAATATGGAGGTGGTAAATTATGACTAGGTTAGAAAAAATAAATTATTCCAGTGCGATGGTTAGTTCAGCTGAGTACCAATATTCCCAACCCGCGCCAGCTTCATAGTTCCACTCATAATCATAATAGATAGTCATTTCCCCAGAGCAAGCGTCGTAAGTGCTGGTTGTACCAGGTGTTGGTATAGAATGATAAATAGCATAACCATCAGAGCCCAATAATTCTTCCGACCAGCTTAATTCACCTATGGTGTTATCTTCTCCGTTAGGTACTGCTTGAACTGTCAAAGTGTTGCCTTGATAGTTTGTATACTCACCGGTCAGCGTTATCATATCGCCAGATAGTACTGAAGTCATTGAAAGTGCGAATGGATCATCTGCGTACGCGGCTTGAGAAGCAGTCCCAGACAATGTTCCAGCATCAAAGACTGTGTAAGTATCTGTACAAGGTACAATCTGAAGTGTTAATTCCGCAGAGTACCAATATTCCCAACCTGCACCGGCTTCATAATTCCACTCATAGTCATAGTATATTGTTAACGCACCTGTACAAGCGTTATAGGTGCTGGTAGTACCTGGTGTTGGAATGGCATGGTAAATTGCGTATCCATCAGAACCTAATAATTCTTCTGTCCAAACTAAAGTGCCATTGGTTGTATCGTCACCATCTGGAACCGCTTGTACCGTTAATGTATTTCCTTGATAGTTGGTATAATCTCCGGTCAAAGTAATCATATCTCCAGTAACACTTGCGCCAAGTGTAACAGCGAATGGATCGTCTGCATACGCGCCGTTTGAAGCCATTCCTTCTATGTTTTCTCCATCGAATACCGTATGATCTTCTAAGCAAGCTGGAGGAGGTTCAGGAATGGATATGTTTCTAGTATAAGCCTGTGATATACCTACATTATTTGTTGCTGTGATTACAGCTGGGTATTCTCCAGGCACGGTATTAGCAGGTATAGTAAATGGATGTTCTAATTCATATATAAGTTCATTATTCAGTGTTATATTTTCATCGAGACTCATTTCCGCATTGACAATAGTTATTGAGGTGAGACCTTGAGCGTCCACGAAATTTCCTGTGAAAACAATTTCGTCTCCGGGTTCTAAAATTTCATCTTCCCCAATATTAGTAGCAGTAGGAGCACTTTCAGGAATATTTCCTGGAGGTAAACCCATGTCTTCTTCACATGACATGCATACACTAAGGAGTATCAATGCACTAAGTAGTTTCGTTTGTGTAATTAATCTTTTCATATTTCTTTTTCTAATATTCATAAATAGTTATACACATGTCTTATGTATTAAGGACATAAAATCACATGAACAAAACTATTTATTAGTAAGAATTAATAAGATATATATTATCCAAGTTATGGGGGTAAAATGCCCATGTTTCATTTTATGACCGGAGAAAATTAATAATAGATAATTGTCAATAATTGTATTTTTAATGGACAATGAGGAGCATCGATTATTTTGACCCTCAATTTTGGATTATTCCTTCTATCCAAAAGGACTTGATTTTATAATTTTATAAAAAAATGGACCGATGAAGATGAGTAGGTTGAAATATGTGCTGGGGATGATGATGTTGGAAATGGCATTCTCCGTCTTTTCAGTTGCACAGGAAAACACAGTTGGGTTGATTTTCAATTCTGGAGAATCTTTTGATGCGTATACTTTGTTTTCTCCAGCTGGAAATAAATTGGTCTATCTTATAGACAATGATGGAAGAATAGTGCACCAATGGGAGAGTGAATATCCTCCGGGAAATGCAGTGTATTTAATGGAAGATGGAACCTTGTACAGAGCCGGTCGAACCAATGATGATAGAATCAGAGCTGGAGGTGCTGGAGGTGTTATAGAAAAATTTGATTGGGATGGAAATGTAATTTGGACCTATGAAAACTCAACTGCTGAGTCAAGATTACACCACGATTTTCAGGTTTTACCCAATGGAAATGTACTCGTTTTGGTCTGGGAAAGCATCAAGAAGGAGGATTTGATAGCTAATGGAAGAGATCCAGAAATTTCACCAGATACAGGTTTATGGCCAGAGATGGTATTGGAAATCCAACCAATTGGAACAGAAGGAGGAAATATCATTTGGGAGTGGCATGCATGGGATCATTTGGTTCAGGATTTTGATGCTACCAAAGAAAACTTTGGGGTAGTGTCGGATGAAATCGGAAAAATTAATCTCAACTACGTAAAAGAAGGTAAGGAAGGATCGGATTGGCATCATGCTAATTCGATTAACTATAACGCGGATTTAGATCAAATCATGATCAGTGTACTCAACTTTGATGAAATATGGATAATTGATCATAATACAACGACCGAAGAAGCCAGAGAAGAAAAAGGAGATCTTATCTTTCGATGGGGAAATCCCATTACTTATAGTGTTGGGACAGTTGATGATCAGCAATTATTTGGACAGCACAATGCACAGTGGATTGGTGCTGGCCTACCAGATGAAGGTAAAATTATGATTTTCAATAATGGCAAAAACAGACCTTCTGGCGATTATACATCTATTGTGAAAATTGATCCTATGCAGAATTCAGAGGGGATTTATGAAAAAGATGAATGGGGAAGCTTTTTACCTTCTACTTTCGACTATGAATATACCGCTGATGTCCCAACGGATTTTTACTCCTGGTATATCTCTGGGGTGCAGCAACTGCCAAATGGTCACTTATTGATAAATGATGGTGCTCACGGTACCTTTTACGAGATTGATGAGAATGAATCTATGGTATGGAAATACATAAACCCTGTGGTAGGCAATGGCCCTTTGAATCAGGGACAAATTCCTGTTAGTCCAGATAATACACCACTGAATGCGGTTTTTAGAGCATTAAAATATGGAAAGGGTTTTAAGGCATTTTCGGAAAAAGACATGAACCCTGGCGCTTTTGTGGAAATTGTAATACTAGATGTCCCAATTGCTATGGAAATCGCGATATACCCGAATCCCTCATCTGATTGGATACACATCCGAAACATAGACTCCAATATCCGTGACATGAAGATTTACAATGAATTCGGACAATTGATGAGTCATATTCCGGTTGAAAATAGTTTGGTTGATTTTCACGTGAGTGAATTTCCTAAAGGACTGTATTATCTGGTAATTGATAAGAAAAAGACCCATAAAATTGTAGTCAATTAGTCAAGCGTATCATCTTAATATTATGATTAAACTATTGAACTTACTTGTTGTTTTTTATCTTTTTTGCGTAGGCTGTGAGTCAAAAAATGAAAAAACATATAAATCCACTATTGTTATCGTGCATGGCGCCTGGGGTGGAGGTTGGGCTTTCAAGAAAGTCGATTCATTGCTTACAGCCAAAGGTCATAATGTTTATCGGCCAACACTCACTGGTCAGGGCGAACGCGTTCATTTGGCAAACAAAGACATCAGTTTGGATACGCATATTTCAGATGTAGTGAATACGATATTGTTTGAGGAATTGGATAATATCATTCTAGTAGGCCATAGTTATGGAGGGATGGTTGTGACAGGGGTAGCCAACCAAGTTTCGGACCGAATTAAACACTTGGTTTATCTGGATGCGGTAGTGCCAGAAAATGGAGAAAGTGCGATTTCAATTATGGGTGCTTTGGGACAATCTACAGATGGATTCATCATTCCATCCTGGGTCCAGGCTGCTCAGCACCCTCCTATGGACGTACCACATCCAGCCAAAACATGGTCAGATGATATTCAAATAGAAAAATCAAACCTAGAACAATTACCTACTTCCTATATTTTGACTGTTGAAAAAGGGCAGTCACCTGAAGAAGATGGCTTTTACGATCAAGCGGAGCGGGCCAGGCAAAAGGGCTGGCCTGTCCTTCACCTAACAGCGGATCACAATGCACAATGGTCTGCTCCAAATGAGCTAGCAGCCATGTTAATTGGTATATAATACTTTTCACTCCAATTCCATTTAGAGTGTAAATTTTATGATTCTATGCATAGTCGTTTATTTCTCATGAACAATTTCACCCTGTATCAAAACTGATTTTTATGGGTCTTCTGAACAGATTCCATCTAGTTTTGATTTATTCTTTTTCTCAAAGATAAGTAGATGATCTATGTCGAATTTTAATCGTGTTCTTGGTGCTTGGGATATCTTTTCGTTATCCTTTGGTGCAATGATTGGTTGGGGATGGGTTGTGTTGACTGGAACTTGGATCAATGAAGCAGGTGTTTTGGGTGCTGTTCTGGCATTTTTTATTGGTGGGCTCGTTGTTTTACTAGTTGGACTGACTTATGCAGAGCTGACTTCTGCGATGCCTAAAGTGGGTGGAGAACACGTTTTTAGTTTCGCAGGGTTAGGTTTAAATGCTTCTTTTATCTGCACTTGGTTTATTATTCTTGGTTATGTTTCTGTATGTGCATTTGAGGCAGTGGCGCTCCCAGTAGTCATGGAAAATATTTTCCCAATGAATCATGGAATTCCATTTTGGACCTTCAATGGCAATCCTATTTATTTTGGCTGGATTGGGATCGGTTGTTTTGGAGCTGCTGTCATAGGAACTATCAATTATTTCGGAATTAAAACGGCATCCTTGGTTCAGATCTTGTTTACAGCGCTGATCCTGATTGTAGGCCTAATGTTGATTATAGGAGGTATTTTTTTTCCACCAACTAACTTAGATTCAATTCAACTTTTTGATGCTTCGAAAATATCAATTTCGATGGTTACTGTTCTTGTCATGACGCCATTTATGTTTGTTGGATTTGACGTGATTCCGCAAGTCGCTGAGGAAATAAATCTTCCTTTCAAACAAATTGGGAAAATATTGGTGGGGTCTGTATTGATGGCAGTTTTGTGGTATGTAGGAATAATTTATAGTGTGGGAAATTCAATATCTCGACAAGAAATCCTTCATGAAGCAATAGCTCCTGCCCATGCTATGGGCAAGATCTATATGGGGACTTGGGCCAAAAAATTATTGCTAGTTGCCGGCCTAGCCGGTATCATTACCAGTTGGAATAGCTTCTTTGTAGGAGCCACTCGCGCGATTTATGCCATGGGAAATTCAAACATGCTACCCAGGTCTTTTGGTCTGTTGCATCCAAAGTATAAAACGCCTCAAACTGCTATTGTATTTGTTACGTTTCTATCGATGCTCGCGACACTATTTGGTAAGGAAGCCCTGGGTTGGCTGGTCAATGCTGGCGGGCTTGGTATAGTCATATCCTGGAGTTTGGTTGCGCTATCATTTTATCAATTAAGAAAGAAATCTCCATTAATGCGCCGTCCTTTTAAAGTCTCATTTGGTAAAGGCATTGGTCTCGCGGCATTTTTCTGTTCATTGGGACTCATTTACCTGTATTTGCCAGGCAATCCGTCATCATTAAATGGTATTGAATGGACGATTGTGATTTTATGGCTTTTGTTGGGACTTATCCTATATCTATGGTCTACAGGTAAGTATGGTAAATTATTAATAAATAAAAAAATGAAACAACATGCCAATCATGAATAAAGCGGATTTACTTGAACTAAGAAAGAATGCTGTACCTCAAGGAGTATTCAACCTGAGTGATTGTATAGTGGAATCTGCGCAAGGAGCAGTGATCAAAGATATGGATGGGAGTGAGTGGATAGATTTTTCGGGAGGAATAGGTGTCGTAAACACAGGACATTGTCACCCTGCGGTAGTTGAGGCCATCAAAGAACAGGCAGACCGACTCATCCATTCTTGTTTTCACGTATCGATGTATGATGGTTATATCTTGCTGGCCGATAAACTAAACCAGATTACTCCCGGGCGATTCGAAAAAAAGACTATGCTAGCAAATTCGGGAGCTGAAGCTGTTGAAAATGCGATTAAAATTGCTCGACGATATACCGGAAGGTCTGGAATCTTGTGTTTCGATAATGCCTTTCATGGAAGAACTTATACAGGAATGAGTTTGACTTCAAAAATTAATCCTTATAAGAAAGGTTTTGGACCTTTTATGAATGATGTGTACCGAATACCATTTCCTAACGCCTATCGACTTGCAGATGGAGATCAATCCAAAGCCAATGAAATTTCATTGAAGGCACTTAAAAAATGTTTTGTAGATACAGTAGATCCTGTAAGTATAGCAGCGATCATCTATGAGCCGATCCAAGGAGAAGGTGGTTTTATTCATGCAGACAAGGCCTTTTATCAGGAATTAAGGTCTTTAACTCAGGCACACGGTATCCTTTCTATAGTCGATGAGGTGCAGAGTGGCTTTGGGCGCACAGGGCAAATGTTTGCCTCTGATGTTTTTGAAATTGATTACGACCTCATGACAATGGCTAAGTCCATGGCTTCTGGTATGCCCTTAAGCGCAGTCACTGGAAGATCTGAAATAATGGACAAGCCCCAGATTGGAGGGATAGGTGGCACTTATGGTGGAAACCCATTAGCGTGCGCGGCGGCATTGGCTACCATAAAATTGTTGGAAGATGGTATGCTTGAAAAAAGCGTGCGAATAGGCGAAAAAATATATGAGTCTTTTTGTAAAATGAAAGAACAATGTGAGTTGATAGGTGAGGTGAGAGGAGTAGGAGCTATGCTAGCATTTGAAATGGTGACAGATAGACAAACTAAGGAACCAGCTACTCAGTTGACTGCCCAATTGATGGCTTATTGTCGCCAACATAAACTTTCTATGATAACGGCTGGAACCAATAGCAACGTCATCAGGATATTAGTGCCCTTTACTGTTGATGATGAGAGCCTACAAAAAGGGCTGAGCATTATTGAAAAAGGGTTAATGGAATTGAATAGTGAACAATATTATTAAAAGTAGTATTATGACATTTCCATTAAAAAGTAGCCGAATTCTTCTCTTTATGTTCGTCCTCACGGCTTGTCAAAACAAAGGAGGAAATGAGCACCAATCATTGGTAGAAACAAATGAACATTCATTGGTATTGGACTCATTAACTAGAGACTTAGAGTCTATAAGTGAAGCAGGAAATATTGTTGGGTTCTCAGTGGCATTAGTGGATCAGAATCAAACCTATTACATGCAGGGATTTGGATCGGCTGAAGCTGAATTGGGTAATGAGTATTCAGAAACTACCATTCAAAATGTCGCATCAATTTCCAAAACATTTATAGGTGTAGCGCTTCTCAAGGCTCAAGAACTTCAGTTATTAAAGCTGGATGACCCTATAAATGAATATTTGCCTTTCGAAGTAAAAAACCCATTTTCCCCAAATGAACCGATAACTATTAGACATTTGGCAACACATACTTCCACCATTAAAGACACCCAATATTACGGCGATAAATCCTATGTTTTAAAAGAGGAGAATGTCATTGAAGATTTTGGAATGTATGTGTCTTTAAACCCACCCGAAGAACATATGCCGATGATGGACATGATGAAAAATGTCTTGCTAAAGGAAGGAAAGTGGTATGACCCTGCTGGTTTTTTAGAAACCAAACCGGGTACTGATTTTGAGTATTCAAATATTGGAGCCACGCTTGCTGCCGTAGTCTTAGAACAAGCCTCAGGACAAAAATTTGATGAATTCACAAGCCAACATGTTTTTCAACCCCTTGGTATGAATGCTACTGGCTGGTCATTTGACCAAGTTAATTTGGCCGCTCATACGAAACTCTACACATCGTCACGAACACAAATACCCTTTTACTCTCTGATTACATATCCTGATGGTGGGTTGATTACTTCCGTTGCGGATCTTGGCAAATATTTGTCTGAACTAATCAGAGGTTCTATGGGCAAGGGAGCGGTGCTCAAAAGAGAGAGTTATCAGGAGTTGTTTCAGCCCCAATTGGAAAATGAAGAGCACAATGAAGGGATTTTTATGAGTTTACCACCAAGTGGATTGGTTGGTCATTCTGGTGGCGATCCTGGAGTATCCACATTTATGTTTTTTGACCCAAAAACAAAGAATGGTCGGATTCTATTTGCAAACACAGAACTGGACAAGGATGGGGAAAAGCAATATCGAAATATCCTCGCTAAGCTTAAGTTATATCAAGAAAAAGTCATTAGAAATTCAAAGACTGACTCACATTAATATGAATGTGAGATCATAATATAGATTTGGTATTTATTGATAAGACTATAAAACCCTTGCTAAGGATTCAGCATTACTTTTTTGGAATATGCATGTGAACCAATTTGGACCTTTATCAAATAAATTCCTGGTTTAATCGCAAGCCCTGCTGAATTTGTCGCGTCCAAAGCAAAGATTTTTTACCAGGCAATTCGGTTTGATTGACAAGCGTATTGATTTTTTTACCCATCAAATCATTGATGTTTAACACAACCATTGCTTCCTCCGTTAGCGCATAATTGATAATCGTAGTAGAGGTGAAGGGATTAGGGAAATTCTCTAAGATGTTAGTATCTATTTCAAGAACACTTGGAACTTCTAAGACTCTGTCAGGAGCAAATAAGCTGAAAAAATTCCAAATTTCTTTGCTGGCATTAATATCCATATTGCCCGAATTGCCAGGCCAATCATGGCCACCATTATTGATTCTATAGAGCCAAACTTGATTCCCATTGATGCCACCGGAATACTTTAGACTTGTGACCGTACTTCCATCACCTGAATTGATATTTGACAAATTCTCCATTTTGAAATCCGTGCAGTTGTTAAGATCAGCCCAAAATTCAAATACCGTCATTACATCTAAGTAAGGTCCATATCCTTGATTATCATTGATATCACCTTCCCAATAAGTGATGTTATCATGCGTGCCATGTATTTCAAAAACCGGGATTGGGTTCGAATCCTGACAAGCGATATATGTACCTTCCATCATGGTGCCTGCAATTGGTGCCACAGCCGAAAAAACGTCTGAGGCCTCACATGCCAATAAGTACGACATGTCTCCACCATTTGACATGCCGGTGCAAAATGTTTGAGAGGGACTCAGATTATAAGTGGATTGCAGGGTTGTTGCCAGCGTAGTTAGAAAAAGTATGTCATCTACCGTTTGATTATTGTGAAACGAATATCCCACATTCCAAAAGGTAGCGTTCCATTGATCTCTTAATCCTTGAGGATAACATACTGCAAAATTATTTTCTTCCGCTATGCTGTTCATTTCTGAATAATTTTCAATGGAAGCTGAATTACCAGAATAACCGTGTAAGACAAAAACTAATGGCGCCTGAGATGGTAAATCCCTGGGGATATGCAGACGATAGGTTCTATTGATTCCAGCCACTCGGATATCAAATTGTTGAGATTGTGCTGGTCCGAAAGTGACGAAAGAAAAAACAAATAGAAAACTTGTTCTACGCCAAAATGAATAATTTATCAATTGCATCATTATGTTCATGATTTTTCTTAGCCAAAATTTTTAAGATTTATGAAGTGGCTATGCCAAGTATCAATTCTCGAAGATTTATTTAGTTCAAGCTATTTTAGAAATTAATCACTACTGACCCAAAAATCCCTCCCTTTTCAATCAAATCATGTGCTCTAGGCGTCTGGTGTAGAGGGAATTGAGCAGCTACTCTATTAATCAATAAGTCTTTCGTTAATAAATCCGTAATGTCTTGCTTAGCTTGATCTTTTGCTTCCTCTGGCATTGCATAGACTAAAACCAAACGTAAAGTCAAATCCATAAACATCATTCTGACAAATGGAATGGTAGGATTCATATCGGTCATGGATGAATAGGATGCAATCGTTCCGCTTGTTTTAATAATATCCAAGGCTGGTAGAAGATTTGCCCCAAAATCCCCATCTACGACGCGATCGATTTTTTGTCCCATTGTAAACTCTAACAATTCTTCATTCGATTTAGCTGAAGGGTGACCAATGACCAAATCTGCCCCTGCTTTTTGGCATTCAGCAGCGCTTTTTTCCGATGCTGCAGTTGCAATTACGGTTGCACCGAAATGTTTTGCCCACTGAATGGCATAAAAACCAACTCTTCCGGCTCCACCAGTAATTAGAATTTTTTGATCTTTAACAGAACCATCACCTAGTACACATCTATGTGCTGTCATGGCCGGGATACCCATCATAGCACCAGTTTCGAAACTAGCACTATCAGGCAACCAAACGGCTTGATTTTCAGGTAGACATACAAATTCCGCAGCGGTACCCTCTTGACGACCATATTGTGCATTGTAAACCCAGACTCTTTCACCAATTCTCGAACTGCTAACGCCTGAACCAACAGCCATAATTATGCCAGCTCCATCACTGTGAGGAATTACCGGTCCTGGATCCAAAAGAGAAGGATTAGCTCCTGCTCGTTTTTTGGTATCAGACGGGTTAACACAAGAAGTATGTATTCTTACTTTCACTTCGTTTGATTTTGGCATAGGGCTTTCCCATTCTCCGACTTTCATTACATTTTCGGCAGATCCGAATTGATTAAACCAAGCTGCTTTCATATTTCTATTTTTTATAATTCATTTGATAAACCTTCAGTATGCCCATCTAGACCTATTGCTTGTCCGGATATAAACCTTCCATAATCGGAGGACAGAAAAAGAGCTAAATGGGCTACATCTTCTGGTTCTACAAATGACTTTAAAGAAGATTGTTTGACGTATAATTTTTTAATTTCTTCAATGGATTTTTGTTGCGTTTTAGCATCTGCTTCAATTACTCGATTGATCCTTTCTCCAGACACACTGCCGGGGCAAATTGCATTTACCCTGATTCCTTTGCCACCTAATTCCATAGCCAATGTTTTGGTCATACCAATAGTGGCCCATTTTGCAGCCGTGTAGGGTGAGCGAAGTGGAAAACCAAAAAAGGCAGCATTTGAAGCTAAATTGATGATTGACCCGTTGTTGGAACCTTTAAGCAAGGGTATGCATTCTTTAAGACAATAGAACATTCCATTGATATTTACATCTACGGTTCGTTCCCAATCCTTAGGTTCTATTTCGTCCATAGGAGCAGTAGGGCCTGCGATTCCTGCACAATTAATTAATACATCAATGTGTTTAACTTTTTGAGCTACAGTTTTAAAGAATGCTTGAACTTCATTGAATTTTGAAACATCAGTACGCTGAAGGTAAATATTGGGCTGTGCCTGACCGAAATCAGACAAATGCCTTTCGTCTATATCGCAAACGAAAAGCTGAGCGCCTTGTTGATTGAACTTTTCAGCGATAACCCTACCTATTCCAGAAGCTCCTGCTACAATTACAACATTTATTTTTTTTTGTAAAAATTGCATGAATTTTTATTTAAAAATTTTTATTAGGGACCAACACATTATGATGTAAACTATGATCAACGGAAGTGCAGAAATTAGCACAGCTATTTTCAAAGCTTCGAGACCTCCTACAAACATGAGCGTGAGTGGTAATATGATTAATGCAAACGCCCAAAAAAGTCTTTGCCACCTTTCAGGATCTTTGTGAGCTTCTAATTTTTCTGAAGCGCATGATGCTAAAGTATAAGAAGTCGAATCAAAACTTGTAGCCATGAAAATGACGCTCATGGTGCAAAACATAAACAGCATCATATTTCCGAATGGTAATGATGCAATAATATGTGCTATCGCTTTTGCTGGGGAACTGTTTTCGACCATTTCTAGAATATTTAATTTCCCATTAAGATGTAGATCCAAAGCGTAGTTTCCTAATACTCCATAGAATATAGTACAACCTAAACTGCCGAAAAGCATGGTTCCCAGAACCATTTGCCTAATGGTCCTGCCACCAGAAATTTTAGTAATAAAAATCCCCATAAATGGGCCTACAGCTACCCACCATGCCCAATAAAATATACTCCAGTCTTCTACAAATCTCGAGTCACTTAATGGATCAGTCCAAGTAAGCATACGAATAAAATTTTGAGTCATTAGGCCAAAACTATTGACACTCATTTTGAGCATAAAGGCTGATGGCCCTACGATAAATACAAATGAGAGAAAAAAGAATGCTATAATAGTATTGGTGTTACTGAGTTTTTTGATACCTCTTCCAAGACCCAAATAAACAGAAACTGAAAAAATAACAGCGCAAATTGTAATAACGGTGATTTTCATTCCAAATGAATCTGGGATTCCTGTTAGATGTTCTATCCCTGCTGTTATCATAGGAGTGCCTAATCCCATGGATGTTCCTGTGGAGCCTAATAGGCCAACCATAAATAAAATGTCAATAATTTTCCCTGTTCTTCCACGCATCATTTTTTCACCTAATACGGCTTGGCACCCTCGACTTAACCGAAGTACAGGATATTTTTTAATGTAATACGCATAGCTAATTGCAACAGCAGGTATACAATAGAATGACCATCCGACGAGTCCCCAATGAAACATTCCATATGTAGAGGCATATTCTATTGTTAACGGGTCATTTCGATCGAGTCCAAAGGGTGGGTTTAGAAGATAATAGGACCATTCTATGGTTCCCCAATATAAGATTCCAGTGGCTACTCCAGCGCAGAATAACATTGAGGCCCAACTGTAAGTACTGAAATTATAATTATTCTCACCAAGCCTGGTCTTTCCATGTTTTCCAAAGGCCAACCAAATCGAAAAGATGAAAACCGTCAAGGCAAGTAATTGATATAAACTACCGATGTTGTCTTCTATAATTAATTTTATGTTTTCAAGCTGTATTCGACTTTGTAATGGAAAAACAATCAGTGGAGCAGTAAATACGATAAGTAACAATAATGACCCATAGAATATGTCTTTATCTGTCTTTACTGTTTTCATTATTTAGCGGTGTTTTTTTAATAGCGTAGATTCAATTTAGTATATCGCATTTGAAAAATAGTAGAATTTTGTCCAGATATGGGGGGTGAATTGATAGATAGAAATGATTCTGATATTAATGCCAAAACATAAGTTGTGTTTTAAACTATTTCTTTTTTTCCAAAGAAATATAGTTGCAATTACATCAAGAACTGTAATAGAAATGAAGTTAGTCTGGTGAATTATTAATTAAAAAAAGAGCCGAAGTGCATAAAGCTCTCCAGCTCTTTTTAAATAGTTTACCTCACAATCAATTTCAAGCGTTTGTTGATGGTTCCAGATTGGACATGTATGAAGTACATTCCTTTGGAAGTAAACTCATTTTGTGAAACAACCAATTGGTCTCTAGTATTTGCTTTTTGATAGATTAATTGACCATTGATGTCAAAAATTCTAACATATGAATCCTGATCACTTGCTAATGAGATTTTCAATTCATTGTTGTATAGTGGATTAGGATATACTGAGATTACATTAAGTAAGCTGTTGTCTTCGTTCGGATCAAAAGAATGGATTCTTCTAGCTGCACTATTACCCTCAACCAATTCAAAATCATCCCCCCAAGCTTGAGTGTTAGCACCAGGCACATAGAAGTAGACCTGTGCTGTTGTCGCATTTGCACCTGTAGTGAAAGTATGTGAGACTTTGGTATAAGAAGTGCTCGTTAGTTGAGTAACCGTTTCAGCGGCATCGTGACCTTTCACACCTACATTGACGGACTGTCCGGCAGAAGCTACTTTACCCCAAAGACTGAATGTGTATGTTGTGTTAGGTGAAACGTTGACAACTTGTGAAGGAGCACCAGCTCCGTTCACTGTTACTGCGTAACTACCAGAACGTTGATTATTTACGACTACAGATACACCACCCCAAGAACCATAAGAAGTCAAATCACCCATTTCAAAACCAGGATTTGATAAAAGGTTGTTTGACACAGGAGGTGCATTTACTGTTATGCTCGAAGAAGCAGTAAACCCACCATCATTAGTAGTTACAGTGATAGAAGCCGATCCAGCGGCCACAGCTGTGACTAAACCAGAGTTGCTCACTGTTGCTATAACGGGATTGGAAGTAGACCAAGAAACAGATTTATCATCAGCGTTAACTGGAGAAACAGTCTCATTCAAGTCAACAGTTTGACCGATTTCTAGAGTTTCAGAAGCAGAAGATATGCTTACCCCTGTGACATTGATCACAGATGAAGCCCCAGCCGTAAAGCTAATGTTGAAGTGATAATTTCTAGTTAATGTAGTAATCGTGCTAGCACCACTTGTTGGAGCAGAGCCTTCAGTCACACTACCAGAATTTCCACTAGCTGCACCACCAGTGTACCAGATTTGATCTGCAGGAGCATTGCTTTCCCAAGCTATAACCGAACCAAGATTTCCACCAGACCCATCAGCATTGGCATCAAGGAATCCAGTAGCAATGGTCTCTCCATTTGCGACATTGATCACCTTGGCAGAGCCGTCGTTAAATGCAAGCGTGTTTTGTCCTACGTTGTAAGCAGCACTGGTACGAGAAGTACCCACAGCTAAAACAGTAAAGTTGTTGTCGCTGTTAACTTTCACTACAAATGGCGTTACAGGATCAGCTTCTTTGTTGGCATAAAAAGAAAACTCATTGATTGTAATAGACTGTGAACTACCAGAATTGTTGGTGTAGGTATCCGTTTCATTGACTAACATGTTAGAGTTCCAACCATCCACACCAGCATTGGTATCAGATCCATTCCCTAAAGTAAAGTCATTGCCCGTAGGAGGAGTGTTTACCGTAATCGCTGAAGTAGCCGTAAACCCACCATCGTTGGTAGTGACAGTGATGGTCGCAGAGCCAGCTGCCACGGCAGTTACAAGTCCAGAATTGCTAACAGTCGCAACCCCAGCATCGCTCGTAGACCAAGCAACAGATTTGTCATCCGCATTAGCAGGAGCAACGGTTTCATTCAAGTCAACCGTTTGTCCGATATCCAAAGTTTCAGCAGCCGAAGAAATTGTTACACCAGTAACAGGCACAGGCGTAGGTCCAGCCGAAGAGAACTTGACCCAGTTAAGGTTCATTCCCCCACCAACAAGTTCTAATCTTAATACTTTGTCATTACCACCAGATACAGCGATGTTATCAATAGAAACAGTTTGGAAAGTACCCCAGTCACCCGTGTTAGGTACATTGATGGTACCGAGAGTAGCACCATCCAACTTCACGACCATGGATTTACCGTTGGTAGTAGCCGCCATTCTAGCTTCAATGTTGTAAGTACCAGCAGTAGCATGGACGGTGTATTCCAACCATTCTCCGGCAGCACCCCATCCGACGTTGAATCCACCATCACGTGCTTCAATATCAACATCGTCAGTTCTGTACTGATTACCATTGTTGCCAGTATCAGTATCGTTGTAAGCAACACCTTGCCCTCCAGTATCATAATCTTCCGCTTCAATGGTACCAGGTAAAGTACGATTAGTACCACCGTAAGGGCCTTGGCCAGTAGGAGGAACTGTCACAGTAACAGAACAAGCAGCGGTAAACCCACCATCTGTAGTAGTCACAGTGATGGTAGCAGACCCAGCGGCCACAGCAGTAACAAGCCCTGTATTGCTCACGGTAGCGACAGCAGCATTACTGGTAGACCAAGCCACAGATTTATCATCTGCATTAGCCGGAGCAACTGTTTCGTTTAAGACAGCAGTTTGTCCAACTTCAAGGGAGCTAGTCGAAGGAGAAACAGTTACGCCAGTGACAGGAATAGGCTGAGTATCACCAGAAGTAGTAATAGTCAGTACAGGCTTGTAAGAAGCATTTCCATTTTCATCAGAACCAAAAGAAACATCATTTCCACCAGCGGCAGATACGATCAAACTTAAGTTTCCACCACCACTGATTTCAGCCGCATCAAGTGTCCATGTGTAAGACTGAGTTAAGGCATATGTGGTATTAAGCGATCCTAATAAAGCACCTTGTGCAGGTTTGTTGCTATTTGAAAGGTTTGCTTCAGTCCAGTTGTTGCTATTGCCTTCATGGACATTAATGGTACCATTTCCGCTATCAGAACTTACAGATAATTTCAGTGAAGCAGCAGTGATGTTTCCAGAGACGCCACTTAAGTCAAACATCAAATAAGACACCCTGTTTCCAGACTCCACTCTAAGGTCAGCGTTGTTGATAAGTGTTCCTCCTGCTCCCTGTAGGTAAGCATCTTGTGTGGCGCTTAAGTTTACGGTACTTCCACCAGTAGAAGGAGTGACAGTAATGCTACTAGTATCAGTAAATCCTCCATCAGCAGTAGTAGCAGTGATGGTAGCAGATCCAGCAGCCACCCCAGTTACTACACCGCTTCCATTTACTGTAGCAATGTTGTTGTTGCTAGAAGACCAGCTTACAGATTTGTTAGTTGCATTGTTAGGTGTTACAGAAGCACTTAAAGGAGTCGTGCTGCCAGCAGCAACAGAAGCAGAAGCAGGGGATACGTTAACACCAGTTACAGGAATAGGGTTTGAACCACCCTCTCTTAGAGACTCAGGTCCGTTATTGGCCATAGCCAACGTTCCTTTTCCATCTTGGAATAGGAAAAGCCTATCAATAACATGTCCTTGCGAACGACCTGCAACTTCTATAGAATAATACCCTGGAGAATCAAAATCTGCAAAAATAGTGAGGTTATTGACACCAGCGTGTTCTCCATTACATTCATTGACAAAAGCATCTTTCTGTACCCATACTTTCATGAAGTGATCAACACTGCTGGTTTTCACACCACCTTTCATTCCATAGAAATCACTTCCGTTTATTTTCAACCAAGAATCATTGGCACCATCGAATGTAGTAGAATTAAAACCATATCCAGTTCTCCAGATTAATTGATAAGTACCTGGTGTAGATATCTTAATGTTATACTTTAAAACACCGTCGGGAAGAGGGTCGACAAATTGACGATCTGGTCCATCATATTGAATATAGCCATTACCCCAAGGGTCATTACCTCCAGTAGTATGTTTTGACCAAAGCGAACCAGCAGGGAAATCAAGAGATTCTGTATCAACGACAAGGTATCCTCCCGATTCTTGCCATGCACCATTGCCTCCAGTGGATGGAGTAATAGTTATAGCACTTGTATCCGTAAACCCGCCGTCTTGAGTTGTTGCGGTTATAGTAGCCGTACCAGCAGAAATTCCTGATACCACGCCGCTAGAATTTACAGAAGCAACGTTAGTATTACTTGATGTCCAATTAACATTTTTATTCGAAGCATTTGAGGGAGATACGTTGGCACTCAACGCCGCAGATGAGCCTGCTTCTATAGACGTAGAGGCCGGAGTAACACTCACACCTGTTACGTTGATGGCATTCTGAGGGGTATTCATTACATATCTGTTCCAGAATTTAGCATGCGTATCTGCATTAGTTCCGATTTCAAAAATCCACCAATTCTCTACACAATCAGAATAATCAACACCATCAGTGTAAAAGAATGACCAGTCATGTGGAAACCCGTTTGGAAAATATGCATTGAATATTCTATCTGCTTCTGTCCACAAATTTTTGGCAACCGTGTTCGGGGAAGTTTTTGCATTATCTACAAATGTGTTGCTACGATCTCTGTACATTGGAGTTGACCAAGGACCATGATCTCCCCAAGCATCATTCCAACCGGCGTTACCATCATCAAGAAGAAAGTAATAAGTATTTGCTTTTACGTTGTTGAGCTTTGTTTGATTGGCTTGGCCTTCATTAAACCCGTCATCATGTTGAACTACAACGACATTGGTTTTTGTCAGTGCTGAATTTATGCCATTACTTGCATTAATCATAGGCATCAACCAGTCAGCGGTCACATCTGATTGACCTCCCTCTTGCACCCAGACTTTTCCTCCGTTTTGAAGGATGGGAACTACTTTATTTGTAATAGCGGTGATAGCAGCCGATCTGTTGTTGTGAGCGTCAGCCCAGTTGTTACCAAAGGCCATGTTGAATAGTGAATTTGACTCTAAGTAACTGCCTCCCTGACCACCGTACGCTCCAGCAACAGCAAAATAATTAACCCCATCTAAATCGGGGTGTGCAAGCATACTGCCTAAAGCTGCTGCTGCGTGAATGTCATCAGGATCTGGTTTGATATCATATGCAGCAATAAGAATGTCTTTGCTCTTGTCGAAGTGTGGACGCTGAGCGAGTGATTTGGTCATGCTCAGTAGTATAATGAGCGTGAATAAAGATAGAATTTTTAGTTTCATAAGTTTGATATTTAAAGTGTGATTGTTATTAAAATTTATAATTGCCCATGGCAATCCTGTATAATGAATATTGAATTCAAAATATTTTGTATGAATGTGTCAGTGATTTGGCAGCTTCCAGGAACTAATTATTTAGGAATGCTGCGTGTTACATTAAATGTGAAGTGCTCAACCGTGCTATAGATAAGAATTGACACATGCATGTGTTATGGATGGATCAATACTAAATGATTTAATAGCACATAACGGTATATTGGCTAAATACTATTGTATTTTCCAAAGCACTATTGTACTTGATTTTTATTTTCATAGCTAGGTATTAGAGGGTTTAGGGGGTTTTATTTTATAAAAAAGGCAGCCACGAAATAGTTACAATTCTTGGCTGCCTTTATTAATTTATCGAATAATCAATTTTATTCTTTTATTGATGATTCCTGATTGGACATGAACGAAATACATACCTGTTGTATTAAATTCATGTCGGTCTATTTTGAGTTGATTACGAACATTGTTTCGTTCAAAAATCAATTTGCCTCTGATGTCATATATTCTTACAAAAGAATCTTTGTCATCAAGGAGTGAAAGTTTAACATCTCCACTTTCCAATGGGTTCGGATAAACTGAAATTGAGTTCTGATCTCTCAAAGTTGATTCCACATCTTGTGAATCAATTCTTCTAGCTGCAGCATTGCCTTCAACGAGTTCAAAATCATCACCCCAAGCTTGGTAAGAAGCATTTGGGCAGTAAAAATAAACTTGAACGGATGTTGCATTGGCGCCAGTTGTGAATGTATGAGATACTCTTGAATAGCTTGTACTATTCAATTGTGTAGAAGTCTCAGTGGCATCATGGTTTTTAACTCCTACGTTAACTGATTGACCAGAAGCAGCGACTTTACCCCAAACACTGAATGTATAAGTTGTATTTGGACTAACATTGACTACTTGCGAAGGAGCACCTGCCCCGTTGACTGTTACAGCGTAACTACCTGCATGCTGATTGTTTCCAACTACCGAAACACCGCCCCAAGAACCATAAGAAGTCAAATCTCCGGTTTCAAATCCAGAGTTTGCCAGTAGATTGCTTGATGGCGGAGGTGTAGAATCAGCAGTAACGTTAATATTATTAATAGTATATGTCTCATCTGACCAGCTTGTATATCCATTGATTATAATTTCAACAGAAGAACCAATGATTTCAGATGCTTCAATATCTTTAGAAGCAAAAGCATTGGTATTTTCAGAGATTGCTACTTGATTGCCTCCATCCACTTTGTAGTATATGTTTAAATAATCTGCATTTTCCATTGCGCCTACGCCTTCTATAATCATTGAAATTTTCACAGTCGAAGCACAGGAAATATCAATGGATCCTGAACTATAATTGAGCGTTGTTTGAGTAATGGATTTGTTTGTATCCGTCCAAGGTAAAGCACATGGATCAGGAGCAACATTTACTAATATCGAAGAGGTTGCAGTAAATCCACCATCTGTTGTTGTTGCTGTGATGGTTGCTGTACCTGCAGAAACTGCAGTTACCAATCCAGTTGAGCTTACCGTAGCCACTGCTCCATTGCTGGTGGTCCAGGCAACAGACTTGTCTGTAGCACTAGAAGGAACAACCGATTCATTTAGATCAACAGATTGTCCAATTTCTAATGTTTCGGAAGTTGAAGATAAAGTTATTCCTGTTACAGGGATTGTAACTGGACCAGAAGAAAACTTCACCCAGTTAAGATTCATCCCGCCACCTACAAGTTCAAGCCTAAGGATTTTGTCATTGCCACCGGTTATTGCAATGTTTTCAATAGAAACAGTTTCAAAAGTACCCCAGTCACCAGTATTCGGTACATTTATTGTGCCAAGGGTCGTTCCATCAAGTTTTACAACCATTGTTTTGCCACTAGTAGTTGATGCCATGCGAGCTTCAATACTATAAGTTCCAGTTGATGCATTTACAGTATATTCTAGCCATTCACCAGCAGCACCCCAACCGATATTGAAACCTCCATCGCGAGCTTCTATGTCTACATCGTCTGTTCTATATAGATTCCCATTGTTACCTGTATCTGTATCATGATAGGCAATGCCTTCACCCCCAAGATCATAATCCTCAGCCTCTATCGTGCCGGGTAAAGTTCGATTAGTACCACCATAGGGTGATTGAGCGGGAGTTATCGTGACTGTTACATTGGTTTCAGTACATGTATTAATATTGGTTTGCCAATTACCGTTTGTTGGTCGAATACTAGTTTTAAATAGGTAGTTCGACCCAGCGGGAGGAGAAGTCGTCAAAGGAATAGTGATAGTGGCGTTTCCTGAACCTGCATTTACCGATGTGGTTCCTTGACCTAACCAACCTGCATCCCAAAATTCAACTACAACGTCCCTCGTTTGATTGGCTTCATACGGTACCGATACAGTGATAGATGTTGAAGAAACAATTGAGGAAGGAAGAGAATTACAACTAACAGTTTCTGTAGGTTGAGGGTTATTATCATCTACCAATCTCCAGGATCTAGTCCAATCGTAGTAAGTTGTACGGTTGTTAAAAGAATCATTCATGCCGTCACTTCCGTTTTTTGGAGGGTTCCAGTCATATGACTCAACTACCATGCGTAAATACATACCTAAATCAAAATCCGCAGGAGGGGTCACAGTGCCTACATTATTTCCATCTAAATAGAAAATCAATTCATTTTTACTTTTCCACCAAACCCCATACACATGGTAAGCATCGTACACATTTCCACCTAGATCGGCTTTATTACCCTGTTGTCCTATTGGTGTACTACCACAAGCAGCATCTCGACTATGGGTATTAGAATTCATTTTGGTTATCATTCCGTTGATCCAACTTGAACCGCCCGTGTTGATTCCGACGTTTTCAGTTATGTCCAGTTCAGTAGTTCGGACATCACAACCTGTATATTCATTTCTTTTATTAAAAAGCCAAAAAGTTGAAGATAAGAAAGTTTTATTTCCTTTCATTCTGGATTCATAATACCCGTATGTTGCTTTATTGAGGCTTCTAACCAAGCCACCTTGATGGGTCCATCCTCCACCAGGATTGGCGAGTACATCAGCAGTAATTCTAAGATTTCCACCAGTAACAGAAATAGCGCCTGGCTCAAATCGAGCGGGTTGTCTTCCAGCCCATTGGGGGTCATTGTCCGCCCATTTAGAAGTGTTTAATGACGATCCATCAAATTCATCGGACATGTTTTCAATTTTCTCCCATTTTTTTCCGGCGGGAGGTGTAGGTGTAGCTCCAGAAAGATTCAATGTCACTAAAAATGACATGGATAGAATTAAAAGTTTGGTTGATTTCATAGTATTGGTTTTTAGTGTTAAGCAATTATTATAGTTATGACATTATCAATGGGATTAAATTTGCTCATTGAATTATGAATTCAAAATTCAATGAGCAAAATAATCGACGATATTTATGATCGATTATTATTTTTTTAGTTGTTATTCTATTGTAAAAATTTGAATGGCGAACTCCATTCCATGGCCTTCTGTCACTATTCTAATTGAAATGAAAAATGCTATTCAATCAGACAAAAAACAAACTTGAAATACGTACAGGAATTAATTTTCTCAAGTGCTGTAAATGAACGAATTCAATTATTCCTGGTATTAATAATAAACCTAGTTACATCTTTGGATTTCAGTAGTCTAGATTTCATATGAAAGCAAAGTGCTTATTATGAGGGATTTATACAACTTACTCAAGCGTTTATTGAATTTACCCCTGCTTTTTAGAATAGAATATCCCTTAAATGGCAGACTTATCTTCTGTTATATTAATGGTCTTTATTGGAAGAAATTGAATGTGGAAAATAATTTTGTTCGCATAATAGCAAACTTCAATGCAGTCCTTTTATTGTAAATCAGGTTCTAAATTGTCATCTCCTGATTCGTGCATATTTGAATTGAAAAACTCAGTTAATAAGAAAAAAAGCCCGAAGTATAACTTCGAGTTTTGCTCTTGTTGTCGGTGTGTCAGGATTCCAACCTGGGATCCTCACGCCAAAGGCGTGATACGCTATTTTTTATTTAATAATGAAGTAAAAGATTTATTTAATAAAAAAGCCACTCAACTGAGTGGCTTCAAAATGTCGGGGTGGCAGGATTATTTATTCTATCATAAACAATTAACTATCAATTAGTTAGTTGTTTATTTCATTACTTGTTCACCGAATTGTTCACCTTTCCATTAATACATTTTACACCTACATGCTCATTGGTCGTTTGATTTTTTGAGAAGGAGGGACTGACCATAGCCTTATATGTCTTTGTAAATCAGCTGTATACAATTATTTAGTATTCATAAGTAACCGAATAGGTAACCGCATATTTTGCTATCATTTAAATCAGTTTAGCACCCATGGGTTAAATCCTATTAATTCTTTTTTTAGTCATAACATGACTTAAATCATCATACTGATGTAGTTGAATAGAGATCTTTTTATTTAATTTGCCTCACGCAGCATGGTGGGATACTATCAATCAACCAACTAACCATATGCACACCTACATTGTTCTTGTCGAAGAACTTGAGAGAGGGAAAATTGAAATTGATCAATTAGAAACCTCCACCATCGACAAGTGTTCCGAAAAAATCAAACTTTGTCAAACTATTTCTAAGAAGCTGCGAGATCTCTATTTCTCATGTGACTTGGATTCCATTCAAGATCAAATTGCTTTCTTCAAAGAGATCAAACCGAAGATTCTTTCAGAACTACATTATCACATGGAAGTTTTTGCTTATTTGAAACAGAGACCGAAAGGCAGTGTTAAAGCTAAAAAGCATCACATTGATCTTGCGATGGATAAAGCCTCTGGCTTTATCACCAAACACTGTGAATTCAATCACTATATCCAATTGGGTAGTACCTACCTGGACGAAATCTATTTTACAAAAAGAGAATTTGACCCTAAGATCCACGGGGGTTTGGAATATCCTTCGGACTTAACTTTCAGTTCGCCAGCCGATGCAACCCTGAGTTGTTTAGTGGCCGCTAACAGATATGTTCAGTTTTTAAAGAATGAATACTTCACTTTGAAGCATCCCAACTTGGATCCAACTTGGGAAAACATAAAATCACTACGATGGCAGAAATCCAAAACCGATCTGACCGAGCTGATTTATGCGCTGCATGCTGCAGACGCCATCAATGGCGACATAAAAGACCTTGTAGAGACCTTTGAGACCCTTTTTAACCTTGATATGGGTAATTTCTACCGTGCTTATACGGATATTAAGTGCAAAAAAGACCCAGTGACATTTGTAAACACCCTGAAAAACAGTCTGTTAGAAAAAATGACGAATGAAAACCAATGAGTTTTATACCAAGTTGGGATCATCTACGGGTTTTTCCATTTTTCACCAATTTTCTTGTTTCAAATCACATTTGGATAACCGAATTTCATCTTTTGCATTATAAAAGTAGCCCTGACGTCCTGTAAATGCATATTTCAGCTTTTAAAATACCCATATGGGTAGAGAACGTATCAAATAAGACTAAATTCACATTATTTTGAATTTTTATTTGCCAACAAATAGTTGATAATTAGATAGTTATGGATTTTTTATTAAGAATATGAAAAAATAATTTCTCCCAAGTTGGGATCATCTTGTGAACAATAGAATTCAAACCGTCACAGCTTTGCATAAATCATTTAAACCAAAACAATTTATGTCAGCTACAATTATTACAACCGATGATCTAAGAGATTTCAAAGTGGAATTGATCGACGAGATCAAACAAATGTTGAATCCAACCAATGAGCATAAGCAGTGGCTTAGGTCTAGCGAGATAAGGAAGATGCTCAAGATTTCACCAGGCACTTTACAAAACCTCCGTGTCAATGGCACTTTGCCCTACACTAAAATAGGAGGTGTGATCTACTACTCGTTTACCGATGTAAAGCAAATGCTAGAATCCAACCGAATTGACAACTCATATTAGTCGTCATTGCAAGGAGATTCGACGTGGCAATCCCAATGAAAAATGACAACGTCAATTACATCAAGCACATGAATGGTTGGTTTGAGAAAGTCTCGAATGATGACCGGCTCAATCCAACTCATGTAAGCCTGTACTTTGCACTCTTTCAATTTTGGAACTTCAATCGCTTTGACAATCCTATTTCAATCGCCAGATCAGAAATGATGAAATTATCAAGAATTGGATCCAAAAGCACCTATACCAAGTGCATGAAAGACCTACATAATTGGAAATATATAGAATACAAACCGTCATTCAATCCAACAAAAGGAAGCTTAGTGAACATGTACGATTTTGGGAAAGGTACTGGGAATAGTACTGGGAAGGGTAGTGGGAAAGGTCATGGAATAGTACTGGTACCTTCTATAAACAGTAATAAACATAATAAACAATACAAACATATAAACAGTAATGTCAATCAAAATAAAAATTTCAATGAGCCATTATGAATGAGTCAGCAGCTTAGAAGTAGATAGATGGGCCTTGAAGAATGGGCGCTAAAAGAAAATGCATTTTGAAACTCATTTTGCGAAAAACTGTTTGAGTCCTGCTGAAAGCGGGAGGAGTTTTTTTCGCTTCAAGAATCAGTGCATTTTCTTAGCCCATGATTCACCGTCCTTGATTTTTTGCTTCGTTTTTTATCAAGAAAAAATGAAGGACCTCTCTGGCCAGAGGAGAAGAGCATAAAACAATGTAATTATTATGAATCCAACCATCACCAACTCTATGACATTTACCTCCTCCACCTTTCCCTTCTCCGAATGCCTCTCAATCCTCCAATCTACTGGCAAAAAAATCTACGGCCAAAAATTCAAAATTCAAGAAGAAGATCATCCTGTAATATTCAAACTCCTCGTCTACTTCATGCGCGACAAAGAGAACGCGGACAAACTCGGAATTGATCACAAGAAAGGATTGATGCTCACAGGGCCCATTGGATGTGGTAAAACAAGCCTCATGAACCTCTTCCGATACATCACTGCCAAATACCCTCCACATGTCATGATCTCTTGCAGGAAAGTCGCATTCCAGTTTATCCAAGAAGGATACGGAGTGATTCAGAAATACAGCGATTGCGCATTTAGAAGAGGCAAACCAGAAATGGAACCCATTACCCATTGCTTCGATGACCTGGGATTAGAAAACAACCTCAAATACTACGGCAATGACTGCAATGTCATGTCCGAAATCCTCCTCTCCAGATATGATCATTTCATCACCTCAGGTATGCTGACGCATATTACAACGAATCTTAATAGCTCAGAAATAGAAAAAATATATGGCAATAGGGTGAGGAGCCGAATGAGGGAGGTTTATAATGTAGTTGCTTTTTCACCGGCATCTTTAGACAAAAGAATATAGGCCCTGATCATTTAAGTACTTATAAAAATATAATGTTTATATCCTCTTTCAACCCTTTCAAAGACGGAAGCAATTGTATCACTTTCTTTAAAAATTCAACACCAATGTCCATTGCATGTTAAATTTGAATTTACAGTCTCATTTAAAAGGACGGTGTATGGAATGAATATAAATCAACTAGCCATTATTATGAATTTTATATTAATTTCTTGTTTTGCAACTCATTGTTTTTGCAATATTTAATTCAGGAAAGGCGGAAAAGACATAATACTTGGTATATCATAAATTATGAATAGTAGATATATTGATTTTAAAGGAGTTTTGTGAATTATCTTAAAGCGCTATTCACAAATGTTAAAGTTTCTTACGATTATTTATTTAGTCTCAGTTTTGTCGATATCTCAAAACACGACAACAGTATTCCTAATAGGAGACAGTACTATGTCTGTCAAAGAAAATCATAAAAGGCCAGAAACGGGTTGGGGCATGCTATTTGCAACATTTTTCTCTCAGGTGTCGTGGTTGACAATCATGCAAAAAATGGAAGAAGTACTCGGACTTTTTTAGAGGAAGGTCGATGGAACTATTGATGCACTTATGATATCAGAGATATCGAGATTGGGAAGAAACACGAGAGAAGTTTTAAGCATCATTGAAGAGTTGGAAAAAGAGGAGGTGCCCTTATCATTCATACTCTCGGATATACTATTAGAGGACTGAACGCGAAAGGTCAAGCCTTCGCTAAACTGATCGTCAATATTATGACTGACCTAGCTCGTTTAGAGAGTGAGTAGCTTAGTTCTCCTCAAGTCTAGAAAAGAAAAGGGTCTCTCTACAGGCCGGAAAACAGGCTCTAAGGAGGCGCTAGTAAAATTCTTATCCAAGCTACTGACATCCAGAGGTATCTCAAGAGAGAGGATATTCCAACTGTGAGATTCAGCGAAAATGCAAGTATGGACGCGGGACTATACAGAAGATGAAAGGGTTGATTTGATGGTGCTAAAAAAGTTGAGAACAAAGCCTGAACATATATGTGTCCTCATAAAGTTTCAACCTTCTTTCAAAAATTTGGGATAGAATAAATTAAGTTTCATGTAACGAGGATGTTGATATTTGAGAAGCTTAGAATGAGTTATGATCATATTGAGGCGAATTTTAGTTATAAATGACCTCACTAATTCTCTATTTATGATTGACTCCTTTTGTTGAAAACGCGAAGCGATTTTGTCAAGTGCTTGCAGTTTGGTTAGTCTAATGTTGGTTATCTTCTATTTTTGTCATTCTATAAAAGCGAGGTTTTCATGTGGATAATGATGGGCGTTCTATCAATGATGGGACTTGGTATTTATGATTTATTAAAGAAGCGGGCCTTAAATGAAAATGCCGTACTACCTGTCTTATTTTTTGCGACCCTTTCATCAGCCTTATTATTTCTACCACATTGGATTTTGTCATGGACAGTCCCGAATTTTGACCAATACGATAACTTCTATGTACCCAAGGGCGATCTGAAGTTCCACATTCATATTTTGATCAAAACGTTTATCGTTATCTCTTCCTGGATATTGTCCTATATGGCGCTCAAAAATTTGCCTATTAGTATCGTCTCACCGATCAGAGCGACTGGCCCGATATGGACGCTTATCGGGGCGATATTGATTTATGGAGAGCAACTGTCCATACTACAATGGGTGGGAATGGCTGTGGCATTGATATTCTTTTTTCTATTTTCAAGTACGGGAAAAAGAGAAGGTATTCATTTCGGAAGCAATAAGTGGGTCTGGTTTATTATGATAGCCACAATCATTGGTACGCTGAGTACCCTTTATGATAAATTTCTCATCAGTCAATACAATCGGGTAGCTGTCCAAGCTTATTTTTCATTTTATCAGGTGCCTGTTTTGGCGTTGGTATTGCTATTGTTTTGGTATCCTCGGCGGGAGAAGCTGACCAAGTTTAAATGGAGTAGGGCAATTCCTTGGATTGGGGTCGTCTTGGTATTGGGAGACTTTGCCTACTTCTATGCGCTAACCTTTGAAGACTCCTTGGTTTCGATATTGTCGTTACTACGAAGGAGTAGCGTGATTATTTCTTTTGGCATAGGAGCCATCTTATTCAAAGAGAAAAACAAGAAGCGCAAGGCTGTTATATTGCTCGGAATTATAGCCGGTATTTACTTAATCATGCTAGGCAGTTAGAGGTTGAAGGGCTTATTTTTTTTAAGTTTGTTTTTGTCAAATCGGTAAAGAAAGGCTCCTCGTTTTGAAGTGTTTCTATCTTTTTCTTCTAGTTTAATCAGAAAGTCCATGGTCGCTATTTTCTTCCTGAAATTACGCTTGTCAATGGATTCACCCAGTATGGTCTCATAGAGGGCTTGTAGTTGGGGGAGGGTAAACTTTTCCGGAAGTAGATTGAAACCAATGGTTTCAGTCTTAACTTTTTGTCTTAATCGATTGATAGCTCCAGAAGCCATTTCTTTATGATCAAAAATCATTGATGGTAAGGAATCAAGCGGAAACCACTTGGCATGATGTTTTTCCACCAGATTTTCATCGTATTGATCTTTTCTGATCAGGGCATAGTAGGTGACAGACATCACCCGTCCTCCAGGATCACGGTTGACTTTCCCATAGGTCTTGACTTGTTCCATAAATATATTTTCAAGTCCGGTCAATGCTTTCAATACGCGAGAAGCGGCACGATCTAAGTCTTCATCTTCCTTAACAAACCCACCCATCAGCGACCATTTGTCTTTTTCTGGTTCAAATCCACGATGAATGAGAAGAAGCTCTAATTTATTCTCATTAAACCCGAATATAATGCAATCCACAGCTACGGGGATACTGTCTAAATGCTCATATGTCATGGTTTCTTGCATGATGGAGTAGTGATTCATTTCTAATAAAGTCAAATATAAAAGAGGTCTTGAATTTTAGTAACCATTAAAAAATTTATTAATAAGTGTAAAAGTAACACTAAAAATATTTAGTATTGCATAAGTGTACAAATAACACTTAAAAATAAAAAGCGTATGAATGGTGAAAATTTTACAATAGGATTAGACTTTGGGTCAGACAGTGTGCGGGCATTGATTGTGAATGTGCATACAGGCGAGGAGGTAGGAACTGCTGTTAGTTATTATGCTAGATGGAAAGATGGAAAATATTGTATCCCACATGAAAATCAATTTAGACAGCATCCACAGGATTATGTAGAGTCCATGACCACTGTGATCCAAGAGAGTCTGGCTGCTGCTGGAGATGAGGTTAGATCAAGAATAGTAGGTATCGGAGTAGATACCACAGGCTCTACTCCATGTCCTGTCGATCAAAGCGGCACACCGCTAGCGCTGCTACCTGGGTTTGAAGAAAATCCTCATGCGATGTTTCACCTTTGGAAAGACCACACGGCCATCGCTGAAGCTGAAAAAATCAATCAGTTGAGCGAAGGAGCGGATCCAAACTACCTGCAATACGTAGGCGGCATTTATTCCTCCGAATGGTATTGGGCCAAGATAGCCCGAACGAACAAAGTGGATGCACAAGTACGTACACAGGCAGCCTCATGGGTAGAACATTGCGACTGGATTCCATTTTTATTGACTGGGGGTGAAGATGTATCTACTCTCAAGCGAGGTGTTTGTGCAGCGGGGCACAAAGCTCTATGGCACGCTTCTTACCACGGCGTTCCTTCAAAAGACTTTTTAACACAAATCGATAGTAGCCTAGCAGAATTCAATACGGACCTGTTTGATACAGTATATGAATCCAACGAATCAGCCGGCACGCTTTCTCAGCGCTGGGCTAATGAATTGGGATTGTCCACAGATGTAGTAGTGGCCGTTGGTGCGTACGATGCGCACATGGGTGCTGTGGGTGGTGAAATAGAACCTGGATTCCTGAGTAAGGTGATTGGCACTTCCACCTGCGATATCATGGTAGCTCCACTACAAGAAAACGAACATTTGGTAAAAGGCATTTGTGGACAAGTAAGTGGTTCAGTGATTCCTGGAATGCTGGGATTGGAAGCTGGCCAATCCGCCTTTGGTGATGTTTATGCCTGGTTTAAAAGACTACTGATGTGGCCATTGAACCTCTTAGATGAAAGCATCCAAAAAGAGATCAGCGATCAGCTGGACGATAAAATTATTCCTGCTTTGGCAGAACAAGCTTCGGCCATTCCGGTCACACCTAAAGATATGGTGTCTTTGGATTGGATGAATGGCCGGAGAACACCTGACGCCAATCAAAACCTAAAAGGAGTGCTTACTGGTATCAATCTAGGTACAGATGCACCACGTGTGTTCAAAAGTTTGGTGGAGGCTACCTGTTTCGGAGCGCGAAAAATTGTGGATCGATTCATTGATGAAGGTGTAGAAATCAAGGGAGTTATTGCCCTGGGAGGAGTAGCCAAAAAATCCACTTATGTCATGCAGACCTTATCCAATACGCTCAATATGCCCATTAAAGTTGGGAAGTCTGAACAAACATGTGCGCTAGGAGCAGCCATGTTTGGTGCGGTGGCCGCGGGTGTCTATGACGATGTGCACCTAGCCATGAAAAAAATGGGTGGTGGTTTTGATAAAACCTATCAGCCTCAATCCGAGCTGGTACCTGTGTACGAAGATCTTTATCAGAAATACAATCAACTGGGAGAACTAATCGAATCATCAAAAGTTTAATTATGAGTGAATTCAAACAATTAAAAGAAGAGGCCTATGAGGCCAATATGAAATTGCCTCAATTGGGTCTGGTACTATTTACTTTTGGCAATGCCAGCGCAGTGGACAGAGAGAGAGGTGTATTCGCTATCAAACCTAGTGGGGTGCCTTATGAGGACCTGAGACCTAAAGATATGGTGGTGCTGAATTTGGATGGGCAACTGGTGGAAGGTACGAAAAGACCCTCTTCTGATACCAAAACTCATGCAGTCTTGTACAAGCAATGGGAGTCTATTGGAGGCATCGTGCATACACATTCTACACATGCCACGGCGTGGGCACAGACCCAATTGGATATACCCATTTTGGGAACTACTCATGCGGATCATTTGGCCACGGATATTCCCTGTGCGCCTGTGATGTCTGACCAAATGATCAAGGGGGATTATGAGTATGAAACAGGATTTCAGATCATCAACGCCTTCAAAGACAAGTCAATTTCGCCCGAAGAGGTGCCCATGGTGATTGTGGCCAACCATGCGCCATTTACTTGGGGAGAATCAGTCGAGAAAGCCGTGTATCACAGTGCGGTATTGGAAGAAGTGGCCAAAATGGCTTGGATCACAAAAACGATCCGCCCAGATGTACCTAAAATCAAAGAAGCCTTGCAACAAAAGCATTACGAAAGAAAGCATGGCAAAAATTCTTACTACGGTCAATCTTAAACTTTAAAAGAAATTACAATGATAAACATAGAAAATAACGAAGTGTGGTTTGTGACAGGCAGTCAGCATTTGTACGGACCAGAAACTTTAAAACAAGTAGCCACGCATTCGGAAGAAATTTCAAATTTCTTGAACAATGAAAAAAGCATCCCTGTGAAGGTGGTGTACAAAGGGGTGGTGACTACCCCTGAGGAGATCACGCAAGAGTGTAGAGCAGCTAACAACGCAGATACCTGTGTGGGATTGGTACTTTGGATGCACACGTTTTCGCCTGCCAAAATGTGGATCAATGGTTTGAAAATTTTAAACAAACCATTCTTGCATTTGCACACACAATTCAACGCGGAGATTCCATGGTCGACGATAAATATGGATTTCATGAATTTGAACCAATCGGCGCATGGCGACAGAGAATTTGGGTTCATCTGTTCGAGATTGAGGTTGAATAGAAAAGTCGTAGTTGGCCACTGGAAAGATCCAAAAGTGGTAGAAAAAATCAACGTCTGGACAAGGGTAGCATCCGCGCATGCCGATGCTCAAACCGGAATCGTGGCTCGCATCGGAGACAACATGAGAGAAGTGGCCGTTACAGAAGGTGACAAAGTGGAGGCACAGATCAAATTTGGTTATTCAGTGGGAGGATACGGCGTAGGAGATGTGGTAGAGCACATCAACAATGCCACGGACGGCCAAGTGAAAACTTTGCTTGAAGAATACGAAGCTACCTATGACCTATCTGCGCCAATTCAAGCTGGCGGTTCACAACGTGCTTCTTTGGAAGATGCGGCACGAATAGAATTAGGGCTTCGAAGCTTCATGGAAGAAGGTGGGTTTACCGCCTTCACGGATACATTCGAAAATTTACATGGCATGAAACAATTACCTGGTATAGCTTCTCAGCGATTGATGGCTGATGGTTATGGTTTTGCCGGAGAAGGCGATTGGAAAACTGCCGCGCTGGTGAGAACCATGAAAGTGATGGCCGCTGGTCTTAAAGGCGGCAATAGTTTTATGGAAGATTATACCTATCACTTCAGTCCACAAGGAGATCAAGTCTTGGGATCACACATGCTGGAGATTTGTCCGTCTATTACCGATGAGAAGGTAAAATGTGAAATCCATCCATTAGGCATTGGAGGCAAAGAAGATCCCGTGAGATTGGTGTTTAATGCGGTTGCCGGAGAAGCACTCAATGCTTCCGTCGTGGATATGGGTGGACGTATGCGCCTTTTAGTCAATAATGTGGAAGGTTTTGAACCGACGCATGACCTACCACACTTGCCAACGGCACGTGTGCTTTGGGACGCCAAGCCGAATCTGGATATTGCAGCGAGTGCATGGATATTGGCTGGTGGTGCACACCATACTTGCTATAGCCAAAACCTATCCAATGAGTACCTCGAGGATTATACTGAGATGGTGGGATTGGAAATGGTTACCATTGATGAAAATACAGAATTGAATGCATTTAAAAATACCCTCAAGCACAACGAGGTATTTTATCAGCACTAAAAATATTGAATAATGAATAACGTGGATTTACAATCAGCGGATAATATACGCGCCTTGGCGATCGCTATGGTAGAAAAAGCCAAATCCGGTCATCCTGGAGGCCCAATGGGTGGAGCAGACTTTATGCACATCTTGTACTCAGAATTTTTGAGATTCGACCCTCAAGACATGTCTTGGCATGCCCGAGATCGATTTTTTATGGATGCTGGTCACTTGTCGTCTTTGATGTACGCACAGTATAGCCTGTTGGGCAAATACAGCATGGAGGATTTGAAAAACTTCCGTCAATGGGGATCTATCACGCCTGGCCATCCGGAAGTCGATGTAGAGAGAGGTGTCGAAAATACCTCTGGCCCACTGGGTCAGGGGCATGTGATGGGTGTAGGCGCGGCTATAGCTGCTAAGTTTCTCCAAGCCAAGTTTGGCGATTGGATGGATCAGAAGGTCTATGGATTTATCTCCGATGGAGGGATACAGGAGGAAATTTCGCAAGGAGCGGGTAGAATCGCAGGACATCTGGGTTTAAACAACTTCATATTGTTTTTCGATAGCAACGATGTCCAGCTTTCTACGATGACAGAAGAGGTGACCACCGAAGACACAGCTATGAAATACGAAGCTTGGGGATGGAAGGTGATCACCATCGATGCGCACAATCATGACCAGATCAGAAAGGCCTTGATGGAGGCTAATGCTGAAACAGAAAAGCCGACTCTGATCATCGGTAAAACGATCATGGGCAAAGGTTGTGTATCGGCTGAGGGCGAAACATTTGAAGGCCACTGCGAACTGCACGGACAGCCCATCGGTAATACGGGAGCAGATTTCGATAAGACCATTGCCAACCTTGGAGGAAATCCCGAAGAACCGTTTACGATCCAATCAGATGTAGAAAAGCATTACCAGCAAGTACTGGAAGCCAAACATCTAGCGGCACTTACAGCGAAAGCTAAAGAAACCTCCTGGAGAGAAATCAACAGAGATCAAGCTAAAAAGCTAGATCAGTTTCTGTCAGGTCAACTACCTGATATTGACTTCGGCCAAATCGCACAAAAAGAAAACCAAGCCACTAGAGCCGCTTCTTCTACCGTCTTGGCTCACTTAGCGGATAAAGTAGAAAACATGATTGTGTCATCGGCAGATCTTTCTAACAGCGACAAGACAGATGGTTTTCTGAAGAAAACTAGATCAATTCAGAAGAATGATTTTGGTGGACAGTTCTTGCAATCAGGCGTGGCAGAACTTACGATGGCGGCTATCGCCAATGGTATGGCCTTGCATGGTGGTGTGATTCCTGTGGTGGGAACATTCTTCGTGTTTTCGGACTATATGAAGCCGGCCATTAGACTAGGAGCAATTCAGGAATTACAAGTCATCTATGTATGGACGCATGATGCTTTCCGAGTAGGAGAGGATGGCCCTACACATCAGCCGATCGAACAGGAGGCACAAATCAGGTTGTTGGAAAAATTGAAAAACCACTCTGGAAACATCAGTTTTATGGCACTCAGACCAGCTGATTCCGCAGAGGCTACGGTAGCATGGAAGATGGCTTTGGAGAACAATACGTCGACAGGATTGATCTTGTCCAGACAAAACATCAAAGACATTCCGGCGGAAGCCAACAGGTATCAGGAAGCGCTACAGGCAGAAAGAGGTGGCTATGTCGTGAAGGCGATAGATAACCCAGACATTGTGCTAGTAGCCAATGGATCAGAAGTGTCAACACTACTGGAAGGTGCAAAATTGCTAGAGCAAAAAGAAGGATTGAAAGTGTCGGTCGCCTCCATTATTTCAGAAGGGTTATTCAGAAATCAATCTACCGAATATCAAAAAAGCGTAATACCAGAAGGTGTACCAGTGTTTGGGCTGACCGCAGGATTGCCGGTCAATCTTGAAGGATTAGCTGGAGCCAATGGCAAAGTATTCGGGTTGGATCATTTTGGTTATTCTGCTCCGGCAGGCGTTCTGGATGAAAAATTCGGCTTCACCGGAGGTAATGTATTCAATCTGGTGAATTCGTTCTTACAAACAACTATCACAGAAGCATAACAGTGTAAAATATGAAATTTTTTATTGACACGGCTAACTTAGCCGAAATACAAGAAGCCTATGATTTAGGCGTGTTGGATGGGGTAACAACCAATCCTTCGTTGATGGCCAAAGAAGGCATTACTGGTCAGGAAAACATCTTGAAGCACTACAAGGATATCTGCGATATCGTAGATGATAAAGTAAGTGCTGAAGTGATCGCTACAGAATACGACAAAATGTTGCCTGAAGCATTGGAACTAGCAGCCATAGATCCTAAGATCGTGGTGAAAGTCCCTATGATAGGAGATGGTGTGAAGTTGATCAAGACATTGACAGAAAAAGGTATCAGAACAAACTGTACTTTGATATTCAGTGCTGGTCAAGCCATCCTTGCTGCCAAGGCAGGAGCGTCTTACATTTCTCCATTCTTGGGTCGACTGGATGATATATCTCAAGACGGAACGGCTTTTATTGCCCAGATCAAATCTATTTTCGGTAATTATGGATTCGAAACTGAGATTTTGGCAGCATCTATTCGTCACAACATGCACCTAATCAAGTGCGCGGAGATCGGTGCAGATGTAGTTACTTGTCCCCTGAAGGTGATCACAGGTCTGTTGGAACACCCATTGACGGACAAAGGGCTTGCCCAATTCTTGGCAGATTATGCCAAGGGTAACTAAGTAGGATTTTGGAGTAATGTGAAAAGAGTATCTCGAAAGGGGTGCTCTTTTTAGTTGGTGCGCCTCTGCTCGTTATACCCATTCGGGCAAATTGGTATTGGTCAAATAAAAAGGGCGTCCATTTGGACGCCCTTTTTATTTCATGAATTCTACTTACTATATATCATCTAGTACCAAATACATATATCGATTTGGTGTAGTAGGTCTGCTCCGGATCTAACCTAGTAGATGGAAATTGTTCCTGGTTAGGCGAGTTAGGGTAGTGTTGTGTTTCCAAACAAAGACCTGTTCTGAATTGATACGCAATATCAGTTTTACCAACATTATTGCCATCCAGGAAATTGCCACTATAGAACTGTACAGCCGGCTCTGTGGTATAAATACTGATTTCTCGGCCAGTACTAGGCTCATACAAGTTTCCACCAAATTTCAACTTATCGCTTTGATCATCATACACCCAGCAGTGATCGTAGCCCAGTCCGAATTTGAGTTGGGTGTTATTATTGTCAATTCGATCGCCGATCACGTTGGCTTTCGTGAAGTCAAATGGAGAGCCCGCCACTGCTTGCAGTTGCCCTTCTGGAATCAAGGTACTATCCACCGGCAAAAAGTTCGAAGCAGGAAGCGTTAATTCGTGATTCAATATGGTTTGCAATGGATCACCTGTCAGGTTGAAATATGAATGATTAGTCAGGTTGACAATTGTAGGTTTATCTGTTCGCGCTTCATATTCAAAAGTTAATTGATTATTCAGATCGAAAGTATAGGTGACCTTGCAATTGAGGTTGCCAGGATATCCCTCTTCCATATCCGGGCTTGTTCGTTTGAATATTATTCCCGCTGATTCTTTCTTGATAAAGGTTTCAGCCTCCCATAGCACCTTGTCATATCCCGCTAGTCCACCATGCAAGTGGTTTGCACCATTATTGGTGGCTAATGAATAGATCTGACTATCTAGAGAGAATTCGCCCTTGGCTATTCGATTGCCATATCGGCCAATAATCGCCCCAAAATACGGGCTGGCATCCAGGTAATCTTGAAGCTTATCGTATCCCAAGACAATATCTCCCAATTGGCCATTTCTATCGGGCGTCAGGAGGGAGGTAATGATCCCCCCATAGTTGGTTACTTTTATTACAGTACCATTAGGTGAAATAATCGTGAACAATTTTGCTTCCTGACCATCTGGCATAGCGCCAAATACTGATTCTGAGATTGAGAATTCATCACCCTTTTCATTTTGACAGCTCAAAATGAAAAGGATGCAAGTAGCTAGTAATGTATTGAAGAATATGTTTCTCATGATTTACCAAAATATACCGTACAAGAATGCAACAATAGTAATGATGCCAATGGCACCAATGTTGAATCCAACAGTAGTGTTAAATAAAGTTTTAGGATTTTCTAATTTCAAGGCATTAGGATCTTCCATTTCAATTTTTACATTGGTATAGAAAATAATACTAAGCATCACCAACAAAGTACCCATCATAAAAATTGATTCTAACCCCAGGTGAGACATGGAGCTGCTAAAAAGTAGTCCTATTACCAAGCAAATGAGTCCCATACCAATAAAAATATAAGAGCTATTCATGGATAGCTTGATGAGTACAGGATCAGCTGATGGGGCTTTCACTTTAATACCTTTGTCAACAAAACTTATGATCGAGGCAACAGCACAAAGAATCATGAAAACGTAACCCATTCGCATAATGAAAGGAATTTCGGGGAGCATGAGTTTGATAGCAATACCGATAGGTATGGTAATGATGGTCGTCCATAAGGCTGCTTTTGATGTCATCTGCTTCCAGAATAAGCCCATCGCAAAAACAACCACTACACCAGGATATATAAAACCAGTGTATTCCTGAATATATTGGAATACTTGATCCAAGCTATTGAGCATGGGAGCCACTCCCATAGCGATGGTAAGTGCAACCATCGCGGCAACTCTACCAACCAATACCAACTGCTTGTTGGATGCTTTTTTATTGAAAAACTCCTTATAAATATCCATGGTAAAGATCGTAGAGGTGCTATTGATCATAGAAGCCAATGAGGATACAATAGCCGCAGCTAATGCAGCGAAGGCTAAACCTCTAATGCCTGTAGGGACAAAATTCTTGAGCAGCCAAGGGTAGGCCTCATCGGACTTGCCTATCACTCCAATCGCTTCTATTGGTTTGCCTATGATGGTAGAGAGTTCCTCTGGCGAAAAATGGTTCATCAAAACGTAGGCTGTAATGCCAGGTATAACGACCAATAGAGGAATGAGAATTTTTAAGTATCCAGCGAAGATCAATCCTTTCTTTGCTTCATTAATGGACTTTGCTGCAAGCCCTTTTTGTATAATATATTGGTTAAAACCCCAATACCCCAAGTTGGTGAGCCACATTGCGCCTACCAAAACGGCAATACCTGGAAGATCGTTGAAAGTGTCTTTGAATCCACCGCTGCCATCTGGTACTACGGACGCCCCTTTGGCGATGACCATGTGGAAGTGATGCGAGGTTTTTTCATATATAGTAGCAAACCCATCTAAGATACTTCCAGAGCCTACAGCATCTAGTGCAAGGAAAGTGGTAAATAGTCCACCAATAATCAAAAAGACAACTTGTATCACATCAGTCCACGCTACTGAAGTCATACCGCCATATACTGAATAGATCCCCGAGAATAGTAGCAAGCCAATGATGCCATAGACCAGTGGTACACCTATAATGTTTTCAAGGGCTAATGCACCTAGATAACTGACTGATGTAAGGTTTACAAAGACATATACTATCAGCCAGAATATGGCAAAAAAGGAGCTTACTGATCGGTTGAACCGCTGATTGATAAATTGCGGCATGGTGTATATTTTCTTCTCAAGAAAAATCGGAAGGAAATATTTGGCCACCACAATAAGCGTAATCGCCGCTATCCATTCGTAAGCAGCAATGGCCAATCCTATGGCATAGCCAGAACCAGACATGGCGATAAAATGTTCGGCAGAGATGTTGGCGGCTATCAGTGAGGCACCTACTGCCCACCAAGTGAGTGAATTGCCTGCCAGAAAATAGTCATTGGCTGTTTTCTCTTCTCCTTTTTTAGGTTTAGATACCCATAGCCCAATACCAATAATGACAACACAATAGACGCCAAAGACGATGTAGTCCAATGTTGAGAATCCCATATAATTTGATGTTTTAGTCTTAAATAATTTCGTTTTTTAATACCATCAAACACTTACCATGTCATAGATATAATAAGTGTATAAAGTACAATCATTCATCAAATGTAAATATTATATTTTAATAAGTGTCATTAATACACTTAAATATTTATATTTGGGCACATAAAAGGGAGTACAATAGCAGTTTGGCTATATCAGAGTTAAGTTCATTAATTTTGTGCGTAACATACAAACCCATTTGTATTTTGAGAAAAAGGAGCCATTTGATCTTATTGGTCTGGTTATTTGCAAATTTCCATTTGGTTGGACAAGAGCAGGTGGAAAAAATCAGATTTCAACATCTAACCACCCAGGATGGGTTATCTCAGAACATGGTGGATTGTATGCTTCAGGACGCAAGCGGTTTTGTGTGGTTGGGTACTTGGAATGGGCTCTGCAAATATGATGGTTATGAATTTGAGGTTTTCAACGACCAGAATCCAGGAGATCAGTATCTAGGTAATAATTTCATCTATTCTCTCTATCAAGATCAGTTTGCCAATCTCTGGATCGGAACCAAGGAAGGGCTCTTTATTTTTCTAAATGAGAAGAAACGAATCGTTCAGATTATCGATGAATCCAATGGTCTATCTAAATTTGACTCCTATTTTGTACTCAGTGGGCATGAATCTGGAGCACTGCTGGTCGGTTCTAATCGTGGACTCATTTCGTTACGCATTCAAAACAAAACTGGCGTTTTTGATGTAGAAAAGTTTATACCGCTCCATCCATCTTCCAAGCTACAAGGCACAAGAGTGCAGGCCATCACACAAACTACTGATCAAAGCTTATGGATCGGTACGGATCAGCGATTATATAAGTACAACACCAATCTTGAACTAAAACGAAAATACCATTTTGACCCAACTGATTTCAATAGCCTGTCGTCTAATGTGATTTTGAATATCCTTGAATTATCCAGTGGTGAAATTTGGGTAGGCACGGAGGTGGGTTTAAATCAATACAACCCGTCTGCCGATAATTTCAATCGTTTTTATAATGACCCTGCCAATCTAAGTTCTCTTATCCACAATACGATTATGGATATGATCGAAGGCGAGAAAGGGGAGCTCATAATAGCAACTCTAGGAGGTATTAGTATCAGGTATCCCGATGAATTATCCTTTTCAAATTACACCAGCGAACCAGAAAACAAAGATGGTCTCAACAACGATTTTTTGAATTGTCTCCTGATAGATAATGATAGCAACCTCTGGGTAGGTACCGAACGCGGTGGGCTCAATGTGGTCAATGCCAATAGTAGCTACTTCGATGGTCTTTCACATGAAGTGGGTAATAAAAACAGTCTAAACAGCAACACCATCAACTCTATTTTTGAAGATGAAAAATATCTCTGGATTGGGACAGCGGGCGGCGGACTGAACCGACTGCACAAGAAGAACGAAAAGATGACCCATTTCACCACAGAGGTGTCTAATCCGTCCACCATTAGCAGCGATTTTATTACCACAATGTTGAAGGATAGCAGAGGCGTGTTGTGGGTCGGTACGTGGGGAGTGGGCCTCAATAGACTGTATGACTTAGATACTGAATCTAAACAGGCCTTCGGACGAGTGACAGCAGAGAATAGCGGGCTGACTAGCAACTTTATTTCTTCCATTGTAGAGGATGAAAATGGACGAATATGGATTGGTACACTTCATGGTTTGGTCGTTTTTAATCCCGATTCAGGTCGGTTTGTAGATTATTTCTCCGATCAGGGATATGAGATCAATAAAGGGGTGGGCTGCTTGGTGCTGAGTCAAAACCATAAACTATGGGTAGGTACGCGAGACGGTTTGTTCAGAATTGATATTAACGACCCGACCAAAGACGTCTTGAGTTTTTATCATGACCCTAGCTTACCTGGCACGATTAGCAACAACTATATAATCTCTTTAATTGAGGACCACAAGGGCAACATTTGGTGTGGAACTTATGGACAAGGATTAAACAAGATATCAAAAGAAAGGGATGAGTTTGTAATAAGTTCCTTCACCACCAGCAAAAATAGGTTGAGCAATAATATTATATATGGCATCATTGAAGACAACAATTATAAACTTTGGCTCAGTACCGATTATGGATTGACCAGATTTGACCCTGAGACTGAGTTGAGCAGGAATTTTTTTAAATCCGAAGGTCTGCGAAATAACCAATTCTATTGGGGAGCCTATTTTAAAAACGAATCAGGGAAACTCTATTTTGGCGGAATGAATGGCCTGGACAGCTTTTATCCCGAGTGGATAAGTGAAGACATCAACAATCCAACTGTTAGAATTACGGATATCAATTTGCTCAACAAGTCGATCATCCCAAACAAGTCCTACAATGGCATTATAGTGACTAAAGACGCCATTATCAATTCGACGGAAATACAGCTCTCGTATAAGGAGCAGATTGTCACTTTTGAGTATTCGTCATTTCATTTTATGGATTCAGATTTGATCTCGTATGCCTACAAACTAGAGGGATTTGACAAACAATGGAATCAGGCTGCGCCTGGCCGAAGGTCTGCCACCTACAACAATCTCAAACCCGGAAAATACAAATTTCTAGTAAAAGCGTCTGGGCACGATGGCCGATTTAGTCAAGAATCTGCAGCTATTTCTATCACAGTTTTACCTCCGTTTTGGGAAACGTTATGGTTTAGAGTGCTATCGATTTTATTAGGCATTGCTGCGGTAGTGGGTTACTTGAGATACCGGCTTTATGCTTTAAAAAAGCAAAAAACTGACCTAGAAAATCAAGTTAAACTTCGAACGCAGGAAATCAACAGACAAAAAGAGGCCATCAGTAAGCAAGCTGAGCAGCTTAAACATTCGAATGAAGACCTGGCCGCCAAGCAGGAGCTGATCGAGGGCCAAAATAGGCAACTCGAAAAAAACAATGCTGAGATTAGTAGCAAGAGAGACGAGCTGATTCAGTTGAACGAAAAACTAAACTTGGTGAGCCAACTTAGGCTAAGTTTTTTCACCAATATTTCTCACGAATTCAGAACGCCCTTGACTTTGATCATCGGGCCGATGGAGCGTTTGCTAAATCACTTCAATTTGAATGGAGAAGTAAAGGACAACCTACATGTAATCAATAGAAATGCCAAGCGGTTGCTTCATTTGATCAATGAAATTATGGATTTCAGAAAGATAGAGAAAGGAGAAGTGGGTTTGACTATTTCTAAGATGAGAGTGGATGAATTAAGTCAATCTACCTTCGAAGTGTTCAAACCACTGGCGGAGATTAAAGATGTCACCTTGCAATACCACCAGCTAGGAGAAGGTTTTGAGCTTTGTTTGGATGAAAAAAAGGTTGAAAATATTCTGTATAACTTGCTGTCTAATGCAATAAAGTATACACCAGCAGGTGGTTTTGTCCGGTTCGAATTGAGCAGAGTAGCATATCTTGATTCTCTACTCAATGTCAAGGAATCTCTAACTGATCAGACTCCGGTTGTCAGTTTCAAAATTATTGATTCGGGACAAGGCATAAGTGAAGAAAATCTTCCCTTGATCTTTAAACGATTTTTCAGAATCGAATCCGAAAAAGCCTTCAACATCGAGGGGTCTGGTATCGGTTTGGCCATTACTGAAGAATTGATCAAGGCACATGAAGGGCAGATACATGTGAGCAGCGAATTAGGCCATGGGTCTGTTTTTGAAGTTCAATTACCAGGATTAGAAAAGCATGTATCCACTCAAGCAGATCAGACAGAGCCATCTATTAGTATCAATATTCAGGATCAGTTAGAAGTACTAAAAAATGAACTGCTCGTGAAAGGAGCTGATCCTATAGAGGAAGAGCAAGTGGAGATTGACGATACCAGAGATACCGTACTCATCGTGGAAGACAATCTGGATTTGAGAAAGTTCGTGGCAGATCGTCTGAGTGAAAAATACAATGTGATATTGGCTCAGGATGGTGAATTTGGTGAAAGTTTGGCTATAGAATACAGTCCGAATTTAATAGTGAGCGATATCATGATGCCAAAAAAGAATGGCTTGGAACTCTGTGCCGCGATCAAAACTAATTTCGTTACCAGCCATATTCCCGTAATATTACTCACGGCGAAATCGTCTGTCGAAAATCAAATCGCTGGACTTGAAACGGGTGCGGACGATTACTTGTCCAAACCATTCAGTTTCGAGGTGCTCGAAGCACGAATTATTAACTTATTAGAATCCAGAAGACAGCTAAAAAAGCGATTTGGTCAGCAAGACGACCTGCCATTAGCAGAACTTACCGGCAACAAGAAAGACGAAGCGTTTTTGAAAAAGGCGATCCAAACCGTAAAAGAAAATATGAATAATTCTGATTTCGGAATTCAAAATATCGTCAGATCATTAGGAGTCAGTAGAAGTCTCCTGCATACTAAACTTACCGCTCTAGTAGGCCAATCTACCACCGAGTTTGTCAATAGTCTAAAAATCAAAGAAGCTAAGCAAATGCTGAGAGAAGGACAGCTAACCATCTCTGAGGTAGCTTATGCTACGGGCTACAACGATCCCAAATATTTTTCAAGGTTATTCAGCAAACAAACCGGACAATCACCTAAACGATATCAGGAAGAGCAGAATTCTCGCTCTTTTTGAGAAGAAATTTTAATAAAACATGCTTTTTGTCATGTTTTAAAGCATTGATAATCAGATGGATGAACAATAATCCATTTCAAAAAAACAATGCTCCACCTGTTTGGTCAGTTCAATATAGAGTTTTACCCCAGGGATAGACGTCAAATTCCGAGTTGATCAAAAATTTTAACAATTAAACGTTAAGTATGATATGAAAATTTTTACCAGAAGTTACGGTCAGTGCTTACCCATTTCTTTTACAAGCACTGTCAACTGCAAATTGAGCAGTAAGAGACCCATACCTCGGGTTAATCAAAGTGAATATTTAGAGACACTATTATAAAAGAGAATGAACGCATTTAAATATAATGATATGAAAACAACTAAACTGATAAAGAGCGCTTTGTTCGCAGCAGTTTTGGTCGCATTTAGCTTAATAGGTTGCGAAGAAGAGGAGCTTTATACAATAAATGATCCTGCAAATCGTCTGCACCTTATTGATTCAATTCAGGCAGCAAAAGATGCGATTGATACAGGTGATACTACTTTTATTGATATCACTACAGCAATAGTAGGAGCTGAAGATTACAGTTCGGCTTGGTTCACTGCATTCTCTGATTATTTCACTGTACCTAGCAATAAATTATTACGCTTGGAATTTTACAACCACAATGGAGGTAGTGCAAACAATTGGAATAATTTGACTTTTATAGCTGCCAATGAAGTCGCGGATCGTGAAGGTGATGGATACGAAGAGTATTTTGCTCTTCGTTCGGATGCATTCGGCTGGGGCAATGGAGATTTTGATTTAGGCTTGATCTCGAATAATTATGCTTCAAATCCTGATGATGGGGTGACTGAAGATGATTGGGCAAATTTCCGTACCACTATGGACGGTGCTTATGTAACGCTGGATATTGATCATTCGGCGACAGGCTATGTATTTGTAACCATGACAGCTATTGGAACAAATGGCGAAGAACTGGTCATGACTTATAATCAACCTGTTTCTGCTACATTGGATCTCAACGTATTTTTAATAGCAGATGCAAGTTATTTTGAAATGGAGGAAGCATACCTTCTACCCTCTCAGGTGACAGCTATAGTAGATGCTAATCCAGTTTCTATAACTGTATCAGGGACACCGGCATTTGTTGAAATTGGAGATGAGAACTTCTGGGGTGATGCAATAGCTACTGTGATGTTTGATGATGGTTCTTCTGCTGAAGTAGATTCTGCAGATGTTTCTTTCAATGTGGTACCTGACATGACTACCCTTGGAGAAAAAACGGTGAGCGTCGCTTATAGCAAAACCAAACAAGGGGCATATGGACGAGCTGTATCCACTTTTTATAATTTGGAAGTGACTAATTCTGTTGCAAGCCTGGAGGTAACCACAATGCCGGCCATCACAGAGTACTATTTCTTCAACAGTGACTCTATAATTTTTAATACCAATGGCATAGTTGTAACCGCTACTTATTCGGATGCTACTACTGGCGTATTGGATAATTCTGCGCTTCAATTTGGAAAGATACCGGCTGTAGCTGGAGCTCAATCTGCCGAAATATCTTATGTCGGTGCGACAAGTACAGTGACGACTACCGTTCCTCTAAATCTTGTACAAGGTATAGGACAAGTCGGTGCTACTGATTTCTCTACTGCATGGTGGACGGAGTTTTCTAGTGACCAGACAGTTGCTTCAGGTACAAGTACAACAACCAAAATGTACCTCTATTCTGATGCAGTGAACAACTGGCATAGTCCTGCGACTATCCTTCGAAAAGCAGATTTAACGGAAAATGCAGTAGTACGAATGGATAATTTTGGTTGGGGCGATGGTTACGCAACAGCTACCCTTACCAACGATTGGGATTTTGGCGTTTTTGCTGCAAACCTTCATGGAGCTTACATCGAAATCACAGTGACTAATAACGGTGACAACACGGCCGATATTCGATATGATGTGACGTATGCCAATGGAGATACGCATTTCCAACAATATGCTGGCGTTACAGTAGACAGTGCTGATTTGGCGACTGCTATCGTTTTGGAGCGCTCATATATCGTACTTGTTAACTAATCACCAAGACTTAAAAACATTTAAATGATGAAATATATATATATAATCCTGTTGGGATTGCTGGCGATCTCGCCGGTAACTTATGCAGAAGGAAACGGCAGTGCCGACCTGATGTCTACCGCCCAGGCAGAGGACATAACAGTAACGGGTAAAATTGTAGACAACACAGGAGAACCCCTACCAGGTGCTACTGTGCAGCAAGTAGGTACGACGAATGGTACCGTTACAGATATTGAAGGTAACTTCTCTATATCTGTACCTACTAATGCTACGATTACGTTATCTTTTATCGGGTACAAAAGTAGTGAAGTAACTGTAGGAGGTAGATCTGACATAGGTACTGTCACTTTGGAAATGGACCTAACTGAGCTCGAAGAAGTGGTTGTGATTGGTTATGGTACTCAACGTAAAGTTGACCTTACCGGGTCAGTTGCCATTGTCGATACAGATGAGATGAAGAAAATTTCGAGTTCTAATATCTCAACTGCGCTTCAAGGAAAAATAGCAGGTGTGAATATTACATCTGACGGGCAACCAGGGGCTGACCCTGTAGTACGTATTCGAGGTATGGGGTCTTTTGGTAATACAGCCCCACTTTATATTGTAGATGGTGTGATCATAGGTACTACTATTCGTGACTTTTCGCCCAATGATATAGAATCACTTCAGGTGTTGAAAGATGCATCTGCTGCAGCTATCTATGGTGCACGAGCTGCCAATGGCGTGGTGATCATCACTACTAAGCAGGGTCAGAAGAACCAACCGCTGAGGGTTGATTATAGCGGTTACGTTGGGTTTGATCAGGTACAAGATGGAGTGTACGATGTGATGGATTCTGAGCAGTATGGTCAATATCTCACTATGGCATATGAAAACAGTAATAGAGTTGTACCTAATGGATACAATCCCGCACACGCTGATTACATTGATCCAAGTGTGGTCAACACCAATTGGCAAGATGAGGCTTTCAAAATAGGTGTTCGTCAAAACCACAACATCAATTTTTCTGGAGGTGGTAAAAACAATACTTATAACATTGCCATTGACTATTTTTCTCAAGAGGGTACGATAAAAGGTGCCGGTCCTAACTTGGAACGCTATACAGCTCGTATCAACAACAACTTTGAGACGAAGTTTATCAAGTTCAAAACGGGCTTAGTTTATAGTCAAAGTGATCAGGATAATATGGCACTTAGTAATGCTAATGAATTTGTGCAGGGACTATATGGCGCGCAGTTTCCAGTAATGGCTTCAGCGTTGATTACACCTCCGACCATCAAAGCGTATGATGAATCGACTTGGGTGTTGGATGGTATATTGTCACCAGCTTCTGAGTATAGTTATGACTCATATGGTTATGGTACTTACTATGATGATATTCATGGAGACTTACGTGTCACTAACGTTTTGTTGACCAATAATTTGCTGGAGCGAAATTCAAAAGTGCACCGCTTAGTAGGTTCAGGTTCTGCTATAGTAGACTTGTTTGATATGGTGGGTGTAAAAAACACCAATCATAAATTGAACTACACGCTCAATACTTCGTATAGCAAAACCTTTGTAAATGATCTTACTTTCGTGCCAGCTTTTATTCAAAGTACTACCAATTACTTGACTAAAAGTAATGAAAAACTAACACGAGAGAATCGAGAATACAGTGCATCTCTACTTGAAAATACAATCAATTACGATGGTAATTTTGGCAAGAGCCATCTTAATGTACTAGCTGGATATACCTATCAGCGCGAAGATCATTATAGATTGACAGCTGACGGTAATACATTGTCCGAACCTTACTTCTTGCAGTTGAGTACCGCAGAAGAGACGGCTTCTGATAGCTATGTTGAGGAGGCCTACATGACATCTTACTTGGGACGATTGATCTATGAGTTTGACAAGAAATATCTGCTATCTGCAACAGTACGAAGAGATGCTTCAAGTCGACTAGCCCCAGATATCAACTCAGGTATTTTCCCATCAGTGTCAGCCGGCTGGCGTATTGATCGCGAAAATTTCTTTCCCGTTTCGGAATCTACTATTAGCCTTTTAAAGGTACGTGCTAGTTACGGTGAACTAGGTAATCTCTCGAATCTCGGTCCATATGAATACATGGATGGAATGCAGAGAAACGATTATACTTATAGCTTTGGCAATAGTGTCGCAAGGGGTTCGTCATTGTCCAATTTTGTAAACACAGGCCTAATTTGGGAAAGGAAAAAGACCATCGATGTTGGTTTGGATTTAGCCATGTTTGATGGTCAACTGGACTTTACATTTGATTGGTACAGCGCTGAAACAGAAGGACTTCACTATGATGTGCCTGTGCCAATTCAAGCTGGATTTACCAACGCAGAAGTTAGGATGAATTCATCTACCATGGTCAATTCTGGTCTAGAATTTCTTGTGGGTTATCACTATGACAATGGAGGTTTGAAATTGGATGTGACGGCCAATTTGTCCACGCTGAAAAACGAAGTGACCAAGTTGGGAGTTGCAAATCAGCCACGTCCAGACGCTTTTTCTCGTACAGAAGTAGGTCGTGAAGTAGGCGAACTTTATGGATATGTTTTCGAAGGGGTCTTCGCTTCACAGGATCAAATAGATAATAGAGTCAATGCTGAAGGCCAGACAGTAGTGCAGCCTGGAGCAGTACCTGGTGACGCTGCGTATGCAGATGTCAACAACGATGGTACGATCAATAACTTGGACCAAACTTACTTGGGTAGTGGTTTACCAGATTTCAACTATGGTTTGAATGTTCGAGCAGGGTGGAAAGGCTTGGACTTAAATATATTCTTGTTTGGAGCCGCTGGTTTTAATGCGGTTGATTTTGTAGATCTTACATTAAACGGTAATTATGGTACACTCAATAAAAGTGTGAATCTCTTGAATGCTTGGACACCGGAGAATCCAAATACCAATATACCTCGCGCACTAATTAGCCCGGAAAGTCCAATAGCGAATGATGCTTTCAGTCAGCGATTTGTGCAGGATGCATCCTATTTGAGAATTGCTAACATCCAATTGGGATATACTCTTCCTGATAAAGTATTTGGTAATTATGTAAACAATGTTCGTGTTTATGCAACGTTGCAAAACTTGCATACATTTTCTAATTATCAAGGATACAACGTCGACTTTGCCGGAGGTACTTATACACCCGGTTACAACTATGCTTCGTATCCTACACCACGAACCATTATGTTCGGAGCACAATTCTCATTCTAAATTTATAATCTAAAAAAATGGTTATCAATATGAAAACTTTAAAAATAATTCTAACGATTTCGGCGCTATTTGCAGGCTTAACGGGTTGTGAGGATCGGCTTGAAGTCGTGAATCCGAATCAGCAGACCACCTTTGATTTTGGCGATTCAGAGTCAGAGCTACAGGAGGCAGTGATCGCTTGTTACAACCGTATACGCCTAGAGGGTACATTTGCCCGTGTAGGTTATACTTTGGACGCTGTACGAGGCGATGAAGTCTGGAACTCATCTCAGCAGTGGTATCTACCTTATGACAATCTAAACTCTCCAGGTACTGTTGGTATCGGCGATGAGTGGCCGTGGCGTGACAACTACCATGTCGTCAACCGTACCAACTTTGTGTTATCAAAAGTGGACGAAGTTGATATGTCCGACGAGTCTTACGGTGAGATAGCTGGGCAGGCACTCTTTCTTAGGTCTTTGGCATACTATAATTTGGCTACTTACTATCAAGACGTTCCGTTGATTACTGACTATTCGTCTTACTCGGATCTCAACACACTCTATGCGACGAATAATACACAGGATGAGGTGTTTGACCAGATAGAAGCTGATTTTAGAGCAGCTATGGAAATGTTGCCTTCGAAAGACACTGGTGGTGAATGGGCTCAGGGCCGTGCGACAAGTGGTGCCGCAGCAGGTTACTTGGCTCGTGTGCTGATGTTTCGACATAAATTTTCTGAGGCCTTAACGATCCTTCAGGAAATAATAGGTGGTACTTACGGTGGATATGCACTTACGGCTGATTATGGTGATAATTTCAAAGAAGATACCGAAAACAATATAGAAAGTTTATTTGAAGTTCAATTTTTGGATTTTGGAACCGGTGGACCAGATGAGGAATGGACTCCTGTCAATATCACACGAGATGCGACACAAGGACATGCAGTAGAAAGTAACTATGCTTCTCAAGATTTGGGAAGCTGGGGTGACTTAGCGGGTTCGTCATGGTTGTATAATTTATTTAAAGCCGAAAATTGTACAGACGATCGTTTGGATCCTCGGTTGTATTGGACGTTGGTTACCTATGAATCTGAGTATAGCAATTATACTGATATACCTACGGCAGCATACCCAGGTGGAGACCCTCGTAGCAACGTAGTGTATCAAGAAGAGAGAACAGAGTCTCCAAGATCGAATACATCTCAAGGCGGAGTTTCTATTGCGAAGTTTACCAATGCTAGAAACAACATTTACAGCTCGATTACCAATGGATTGCAATGTGGAATCAATCTTCGATTGATGAGATACAGTGATGTATTATTGCGAGCTGCTGAGTGTATCAACGAAGTAAGCGGGCCAAATCAACAAGCTATCAATTACATCAACGAAGTGCGTCAGCGTGTAGCACTTCCAGATCTTTTACTTACAGACTTTACTGGTGATGCCAATAAACTTTTTGAGCAAATAGCAAACGTAGAGAGACCTAAAGAATTTGGTTGTGAAAATGGACGAGGAATAGACTTGCTTCGCTGGGGATTTTTTTATGATTCAGATCGTTTGAACCAGTTGGTGGAGCATGCATATTATGTAACGGATGGCACAGCCAATACAGATCCGCTTAATTCTGGTTCTGTTGGTGTTTCATCATCTTATGATCACTATTTACCTGGTCATGAGTATTTCCCCATCTTTCAAAATACACTTAATGACAACCAAAATCTAAGAGGTAACTCGGCGAATTTGGGTGAAGACAACAGCGCTGATTTCTTTGCGAAAGGATACACAGTACGACCTGTAGTGGATTTAGAATAGTGACAATCAACTAGAAAAAACGCCTTCTCAGTGTATGAATTTATACTGAGAAGGATGTTTTTAATTGTGACCTACCTGGATTGAATCAAATTTAAAAGCGACTAATTATTTAATGAAACAGTGTGTAATAGATGGTGGACACTGATTTGAATCCAATTGGTTAACAAAAGAATTTAATATGACAATTAAGAATTTTCTGGTACTTGCTTTAAGCTTAGCCACTTTATTTTTTACAGGATGTAAAGAGGATGATTTGAGTCCTACAGGGATCATCACAGTAGACCCTGATGAGGACCCAATAGAAGAACCTGTAATAGATTCTACATACAGTATTCCTACTTATGCAGATGACTACTCTGGATTAGCTTCATGGAGCAATCGATCCAATTGGAACCTGGCCAATGTCCATGATCCAAGTATGTTTTTTGATGGAGAATACTACTACATGTATGCAACCAACGCCTCTTATGGAAACGCTCATGACGGGCATGGACACTTTCATGGTCGTCGATCCATGGACTTGGTAAACTGGACCTATATGGGTGCAGCCATGCCTGATACCCCTGCTTGGGTTAAAGACAGCCTTAACAATATTAGAGCCTCCTATGGATTAAGTCCTATTGCCAATCCAAGGTTTGGACATTGGGCACCTGTTGTCCGCAAAGTCGGTAATGTTTACCGCATGTACTATAGCATTATTGTTGACAATTTTATAGGTAGCGGAGCATCCACCAGTGAAGCAAATTTTGATAACACATGGACTGAAAGAGCTTTCATCGGTATGATGGAAACATCAGATCCTTTACAAAACACATGGGTAGACAAAGGAATGGTGGTCTGTTCTGTTTCGGATAAAGGTACCGATTGGAGTCGTTCTTCATTTTGTTGTGATTGGAGCGGTTATTTTAAGTACAATGCCATTGATCCATCGTATGTCGAAACACCAGGTGGAGAGCACTGGATGTTTTATGGCTCATGGCACAGCGGTATCGCGGCTATTCAAATAGACCCTGCATCAGGTATGCCATTAAACGATTTTGATATCAACAATGAGGCCACTTGGGGAACCCATATCTATACTAGAACCGGTGGATCAAGGTGGCAGGGATCAGAAGGGCCAGAAGTAATGTATAATGATGAAACGGGATATTATTATCTGTTTTTAGCCTACGATGGTCTAGATGTTCCCTATAACACCAGAGTATGTAGGTCTACCAATGTCACAGGGCCATACAAGGGATATGATGGTGTGAATGTGACCAATGGAAGAGATGTATATCCAATATTGACTCATCCCTATAAGTTTGATAATCATTCTGGATGGGTTGGGTTTGCTCACAATGCTATGTTTGAAAATGAAGAAACAGGTGATTGGTTTTATGCATCACAAGCTCGACTACCAGCAAATACTAATGGAAATGCCTATAGCAATGCCATTATGATGGGACATGTGCGGAAAGTACGATGGACTGATGATGCTTGGCCCGTGGTGATGCCAGAAAGGTACACTGCTGTGCCTGAAACGGCAATAATTGAAAATGAGCTAGTCGGAAGCTGGGAGTTCATCACACTAAAATACCAATATGGAACACAACAGACCTCCGTGGACTTAACCCTTTCATCTAGCAACCAAGCCACAGGCGCACTGACAGGCACTTGGTCATTCGATGCTACCCAAAATGTACTGACCATAGGTACTACAAAGTTGAGCGTAGAGCGTGAAGTAGATTGGGAAGCATCTCCTAGAGCACTAACGCTGGTTTTTGCAGGATTGAACTCATCGGGTGAATCCATCTGGGGAAAGAAGATCCAATGAGAAATAACGATGAAAAAGAAGATGAAACTTGAGAATGATTCAATAATAAAACCTGGCCAATAGGGCTTTTCTATAGAATAATAACAACGCATGAAAAAAATACTAAATCATATATTTGGAATTGGAGCTGGAGCCGTACTTGCATTTGGATGCAACACTGCCGACACAGCTACAAAAGCTGAAGAAGCTCAGTCACTTTCTTATGAAATTGATTTTAATGAGACAATTGCTAAAGTCGAACCCACCATGTACGGTATCTTCTTTGAGGATATCAATTTCGCCATCGATGGTGGATTGTATGCCGAATTGGTCAAAAACCGATCTTTTGAATTTGACAAACCCCTACGCGGCTGGACCGAACTCAAAGACAAAGGGCTCGGTGTTCGGTTTTTACCCATCAATACTGACAACCCTCGAAACGCCAGGTTCATGCGCGTACAAATCAGCGATCCGGGTTCTGGAGCAGGACTGATGAATGAAGGTTTTCGAGGGATGGGACTCAAAGAAGGTCTTCCTCATGATTTTAGTGTCCAAGTCAGAGGCGTTGAAGGCAAGGTTTCGGCGATCCGAATTGAATTGTTAGATTCAAAGGGTCAAATAATTGCTGACGGTCGAGTAGAGGGCATCAACAACGACTGGCAAACCCTTACAGCTTCATTGACTCCTTCTAAAACCGATGCAAAAGGTACCATGAATATATGGTTCGAAGGAGTAGGAACTGTTGACATAGACATGGTTTCCCTTTTTCCAACAGATACTTGGAAGGGAAGAAAAAATGGATTGAGAGCAGATCTCGTTCAGCTGCTAGCGGATATGGATCCTGGTTTTTTACGTTTCCCTGGTGGATGTATTGTGGAGGGTTTTGACCTATCTCAACGATATCAATGGAAAAACACAGTAGGAGACTTAGATGAAAGAGTAACTACTATCAACCGTTGGAATTTTGAGTTTGACCACAGACCTGCACCAGATTATTACCAAAGTTTCGGAGTTGGGTTTTATGAGTATTTCTTATTAGCTGAGGATTTAGAGGCAGAACCTATGCCCATCCTCAACTGTGGTATGGCTTGCCAGTTCAACACAGGAGAGTTGGTTCCATTGAATCAATTGGATCCGTATATTGAAGATGCACTTGATCTCATCGAATTTGCCAATGGATCTACAGATACCAAATGGGGGAAATTGCGAGCCGATATGGGGCACCCCGAACCATTTAACCTCAAAATGCTGGGTGTTGGAAACGAGCAATGGGGTCCTCAATATGTGGAACGTTATGTGCCGATTGTAACCGCAATTAAAGCGAAGTATCCCGAGATACAGATTATTGCAGCGACCGGATCAGATGGGTCGATCTTTCCTAATGGCGAAGAGGAGATTGAGTATCTCTGGCAAGAGTGGCGCAGACTTAAGCCCGAAATTGTGGATGAGCACTTTTATAGAAATCCGAGTTGGTTTATGGAAAATGCTGATTGGTATGACAACTATGAGCGCACTGGCTCTAAGCTTTTTGTAGGAGAGTGGGCGGCACAAAGCGTAGGTGTCGCTAGCCCCGACAATAAAAACAATTGGCAGACTGCCCTTTCAGAAGCGGCATTTCTTACAGGTTTGGAACGTAATGCGGATCTGGTCACTATGACTTCCTATGCACCACTTTTTGCACATGCAGAAGGTTGGCAATGGACACCAGATTTGATTTGGTTTGACAACCTCAAGAGCTATGGAACAGCGAACTACTACGTACAGAAGATGTATGCCAACAATCCTGGCACACACGTTATCTCACTCAAAAAGGATGGGAAAGCAGTAACAGGTCAAGAAGGCCTATATGCTTCTGCTACAAGAGACGAAGACGCTGGAGAATTGATCATCAAGATCGTCAACTCAAATGAGTCTGCTATTCAGGTCTCTTTCGAAGTAGCTGGTGCAGAATTGAGCGATCAGGTTGAGGTAGAGGTGCTTGCTACTCAGGATTTAGCAGCTGTCAACTCATTAGATGTAGCGGATAAAATCAGCCCAAGAAAATTAGAAACGAAAAGAACAGGAAAGGATTTGACTGTTGACTTAGAGGCATACTCTTTGTCAATTATTAAGGTAGGTGTAAAGTAAAAAAGAATGAAAAGAACATTATTATCAGTAGCAATTGGATTAGTTGCCCTTGTCGCTCAAGCTCAAGACGCAACGGTTACTATACAAGCGGACAAAGGTGAGTTTACCATCAACAAAAATATATATGGTCACTTTGCCGAGCATCTGGGGAGTTGCATATATGACGGAATCTATGTAGGAGACAATGAGTCCATACCCAATACTGACGGAGTACGCAATGATATCATTGAAGCATTATTAGCGTTGAAAGTGCCTGTTTTACGATGGCCTGGTGGTTGTTTTGCTGATACTTACCACTGGATGGATGGTATAGGTGATCCCGCTCTGAGGCCAAGCATCGTCAATATGTGGTGGGGAGGAACTACCGAAGACAATAGTTTTGGTACACATGATTTTTTGAATCTGTGTGAGCGAATAGGTGCTGAACCATATTTAGCAGGTAATGTAGGTAGTGGTGAAGTCAAAGAATTGGCAGATTGGGTCCAATATGTGAATCACCCAAAAGGAAGCCCTATGTCTGATTTAAGAATTGAGAACGGCAGAACAGAACCGTGGGGAGTCAAGTACTGGGGAGTAGGCAATGAGATGTGGGGCTGTGGTGGCAATATGACGCCAGAGTTTTATGCCAACCTTTACAGGCAGTACAGTACTTTTATGACCGATTGGAGCAACAGCGATGGCGTATTTAGAATAGCATCTGGGGCTAATGGTGATGATTACCAATGGACAGAAGTATTGATGAGGGACATCCCAAAAAATTTGATAGAAGGAGTAGCGTTGCATTCATACTCGGTAATCGACTGGGGCAACAAGGGGCCAGATGTAAACTTTGGAGAAGAATTGTATTTTGCTACGATGAAGTCAGCATTGTTCATGGAAGAACTCATAAACAAACATGCTGCAATCATGGACAAGTATGACCCTGAAAAGAAAATTGATTTGATCGTAGATGAATGGGGTGGCTGGTATGATTCTGAAGAAGCCAAGACAAAGGGTGCGCTGTATCAGCAAAACACCATGCGTGATGCCATGATCGCTGGCACGACATTGAATATCTTCAATAATCATGCTGACAGGGTCAGAATGGCCAACTTGGCACAAATAGTGAATGTACTTCAGGCTGTGATATTGACTGAAGGCGAAAAACTGATATTGACGCCTACTTATCACGTGATGAAAATGTACAATGTACACCAAGACGCTACTTTGCTTCCAATGGAATTGACTACCCCTGATTATGAGTTTGAAGGAGAGAAATTGCCTGCTGTATCTGGTTCTGCATCGGTGGACAAGAGTGGGGCGATTCATGTGTCTCTGACGAATATTGATACAAAGAAGGCTCAGACCGTCGAATTGTCATTGAACAATACAGATAATAAGAAAGTAACCGGTGCGATTTTGAAATCATCTTCGATAGAAGATTTCAATTCATTTGACAAACCCAAGACTATAGAGCCAGAGGCTTTCAAAGGGTTTAAGAAAAAAGGTGATAAGTGGATCGTAGAAATGCCTCCTTTTTCTGTGGTGGTTTTAGAAGTCAAGTAAGAGAAGGTTGACTTCAGGCGTACTGAGGAAAGAGATAAGTGAAGAGTATGAATAGCATGGAGAAAATTAAGGGTCATTTTGTAGTCATAGTGTTATTTTTTGCTATGGGAGGTCTGCTCTCTTGTGAAGATGAACAAGTACCTACAGGAATTATGACAGGTGACCCTAATGTCCCTGCGGATACTTTGGATTCCAATTTAGGAGATGGACCGATAGATTTTACGCAGTTTAGTGATACCTATGGTAACATAGCAGGTACAGCTAATATCTATGACTGGGCGCATTACAACATTCATGATCCATCGATCATAGACAATGGAGATTTTTTCTACTGCTATACCACTGATGTAGCATTTGGAGCAACGGTACGCCCAGGTCATAACATTCGCAGGAGTAAAAACCTGGTGGAGTGGGAGTTTGTAGGCTGGGTAGTGGGAGGTGACAATTTACCAGTTGATCAAATAAGTGATGCAGGTTATCCTCCTCTTGGACTTGATCATATACGCTCCAATGGCGGTGAACCTTTTAACAATCTTTGGGCACCTTATGTGATGATAGTGGATGGAGAGTACAGAGTTTACTATTCTATATCGTCAGAGACACCTCGATTGAGTGCGATAGGGCTAATGGTTTCTGACAAACCCTATGGTCCTTTTACGGAGCGAGGACTGGTAGTCACTTCTTTAAATAACAATGCGCGACAGACCAATGCTATAGATCCTACAGTCACAGTAGCCAAGGATGGTTCGCATTGGTTTTATTATGGTTCGGCTTGGGATGGAATCTATCGTATAGAACTAGATCCTGGGACAGGTTTGGCTAAGAGTGAAGGAAGTAAAGGGACACGTGTAGCACAACGGGCGTTTACAGGCAATACAATCAATGGCAACATTGAAGGGCCTGAGATAATATACAATGAGGAGTTTAACAAGTACTATATGTTTATTGCCTACGATTGGTTGCACACTAAGTACAATGTGAGAGTAGGAAGATCGGACAATCCGGATGGTCCATTTTATGACTATTTAGGACGGGATATGAATGAGGATGTGGATGACTTACCTATGATTTTGACACCATATAGATTCAAAGGACATTCTGGGTGGCAAGGTGTTTCTCATCCGTCAGTTTTCATTGACCGAGAGTCTAAAGAATTCTATATGGCGCATCAAGGACGTCCGGGAGAAAATAGTTTTTACATGGTCATGCATGTGAGACAACTCCACTGGACCGAAGATGGGTGGCCAATGGTAAGCCCTGAGCGATACGCTGCGGAAGAAGAAAACGCTGTAGCAGAAAGTGAAATCGTCGGCAAGTGGGAGCAGATAATGATGGGATATAAGGTAGTTCCGGGATTTGCGGATGAACAAACTCAGCCTGATTTTCAAAATGCAGCAGATTTGACCATCCATGCTGGTGGGACGGTCTCAGGAGCTTCTACTGGTTCTTGGACCTATACCGCCCCTTGGTTAACTTTTGAATTAGATGGTGAGGCGGCACCATTCAAGCTCAAAGTAGAGCGTGGACGTGATTGGGAAAATGAGGTAGCAGAAACAATTCTTTTCACAGGATTGAATACCGAGGGAGTGGCATACTGGGGTAAAAAAATCGAATGATGAAATATAGATATCTAACATTTCTAGTCTTTTGCTGTATCTGTTGGGCTTCTCGCGCACAACAAAAGGATGTTCATGTCCATGATCCTGTTATGATCAAGGCAGACGATACTTATTATCTGTTTTGCACGGGCCAGGGCATATCTGTTTATTCATCCCAAAACATGAAAGAGTGGTCGCAAGAAAAACCGGTTTTTGAACAACCTCCTTCATGGACTTCCGAAACGGTATTGGATTTCAAAGGTCATTTTTGGGCACCTGACATATCCTATTTCAATGGAAAGTATTATTTGTACTATTCGGTTTCATCATTTGCCAAGAATACTTCTGCTATTGGTCTGGTGACCAATGTGACACTAGACCCGACCAGCCCTGACTTCAAATGGGTAGACCAAGGGATGGTTTTGCAATCCGTACCGAATAGGGATTTGTGGAATGCCATAGATCCCAATATCATAGAAGATGACAAAGGTTATGCCTGGATGTCCTTTGGTTCGTTTTGGGAGGGGTTGAAATTGACCAAGTTGATCCCGAATAGGACAGCACTTGTTGAACCTCAAGAATGGTTTACCATTGCCAAAAGAAAACGATCCGAATTTACAGAAGACAAAAGCCCTGGTGACGCGGCTCTTGAAGCACCATTCATTTTCAAGAAGGACTCAATGTATTTCTTATTTGTCTCGTGGGATTATTGCTGTCGGGGAGAAAATAGCACATACAAAGTAGTGGTGGGTAGATCCAATGACGTGACGGGTCCCTATTTAGATAAAGAAGGAAAGTCTATGATCCAAGGAGGTGGTTCGTTGGTGATCGAAGGAGATAAAAGATGGGCTGGAGTAGGTCACAATAGTGCTTATACTTTTGATGATAAGGATTATCTCATTTTTCATGCATATGATACCCAAAAGAATGGTGCTCCCATTCTGAAAATAGCACAAATGACTTGGGATGAAGAAGGTTGGCCCATTGTGGACTCTTCGGTATTAAAGGATTAAAACAACGATATCTAAATGAAACAAAATTACATAAATAGTAAATATATATTGGTTGCACTTGTGTTTTTAAGTGCTTGTACATCAGTAGGAAAAGATCAAAAAAAGTCATTGCAGCCTGAATTATTGAAGGTAGATAACAATCCTGTGATCAAGGATATTTACACTGCCGATCCCGCTGCGATGGTTTACGATGAGGTGTTTTATCTGTACACGGGACATGACGAACAGCAGTTTGGGCAAAAGGGCTTTTTGATGAATGACTGGTATATTTTTTCTACAACGGATATGGTCAACTGGACCAATCACGGCCCTTCATTAAATACGAACCAATTCGAATGGGCAAAAGGATCTGCATGGGCAGCACATGTCGTGGAAAAGAACGGAAAATTTTATTGGTATGTGACTTTGGATCATGCTAAAATTCCAGGGATGTCCATAGGTGTCGCCGTTGGAGAAAGTCCGACGGGTCCATTTACCGATGCTTTAGGAAAAGCTTTGGTTACGAATGATATGACGAAACATACTGACATCAGTTGGGATGATATCGATCCAGCGGTTTTTATTGATGATGATGGAACTGCTTATTTGTACTGGGGAAATACCGTGTTGAAGTATGCGAAATTGAAAAGCAATATGATTGAATTGGACGGGCCGATCATGACTATAGATTTGCCTGCTTTTACAGAAGGGCCATGGGTCTTCAAGAAAGATGACAAATACTACCTGACTTATTCTGCTGAGTTTCCTGAAGTGATCGACTATGCCATGGCGAGCAGCCCAGAAGGTCCATGGGAGTATAAAGGCCGCCTGAATGACGTCATGCCGAATTCACCGACCAACCATCAGGGGGTTTTGGAGTTTAAGGGGAATTGGTATTTTGTGTATCATGATGGCTCATTGCCACAAGGAGGAGAATTTAGAAGATCTGTATGCATTGACTACCAATACTTCAATGACGATGGAACGATGAAAAAAATTGATCGGACACCAAATGGGGTCAATCGAATTTATAAATGATCATCAGTCTCTCTTGATAGATTGATAATTGCTGCTAGGAATAGAACTGTAGGGTGTGAAAATATAGTTTTAATTTGGTTAAACGAGTCGAATAAAAAGAGGGATTTTGTAAGCACGCAGCAAGTCCCTCTTATGACTCATTATTGCATTGAGTCTATGCTTCGATTGTAGATGATCTTTACCATCCTTAATGATATATCCAAAATGGATGTTAATCGACCTATTCCAATAAACGAATTTAAAATGAGAAAATATTACCCTTTACTTGTTGCATTTCTATTTGCTTGTTCACCAGACCAAAAACCAAATGAAAGACTGGTGCTTGAGCCAGTTTCGTTAGAGAATGTTCGGTTACTGGATAGTCCATTCAAAAATGCCATGCTCGCAGATCAAAAATGGATCTTAGATTTAGAACCAGACCGTTTGTTGCACAGGTATTTGCTCTATGCAGGATTGAAGCCAAAAGGGGAGATATATGGTGGATGGGAGAGCCGTGGTATATCGGGACATTCTCTGGGACATTACATGAGTGCTTGCGCTTTGATGTATGCCAGCACAGGGGATGAGCGATTCAAACAGCGTGTAGACTACATTGTGGATGAGTTGAAGTCTTGTCAAATCGCCCGGAAAACAGGGTATATTGGAGCGATTCCTGATGAAGATAAAGTTTGGAATGAGATAGCAGCAGGAGATATCAGATCTCAGGGGTTTGACCTCAACGGTTTGTGGGTACCATGGTATACGCAACACAAATTATTGGCAGGATTGATTGACTCCTACAAGTATACAGACAATCTATTGGCTTTAGATATAGCGGTAAAATTTACGGATTGGATAGATGATAAATTCTCAAATCTTTCGGATGCACAATTTCAACAAATGTTGGCATGTGAATTTGGTGGAATGAATGATGCTTTGGCACAGCTGTATGAAATCACTGGAGCAGCAACATATTTAGATATGGCGAATCGTTTTTATCATCGATCAGTCATGGATCCATTGGCGGCGCAAACCGATCAATTGGTTGGTCTACATGCCAATACACAAGTGCCGAAGATAATAGGATCAGCCAAGATTTGTGAATTGACAGGCTCGACAAAAGACAGTACGATTGCGGCCTATTTCCTGCGAAAAGTGTTAGCCGATCATAGCTATGCCAATGGAGGAAATAGCGAGCACGAACATTTTGGTCCAGCTGGTAGCCTGAAGGGTAGATTGTCCGAAAGCTCGTCCGAGACCTGCAATACCTATAACATGATCAAACTGGCACAGCATGTCAACAAATGGGAGTTTGATCAGCGCTGGGGGGACTATATTGAAAAGGCACTTTTCAATCACATCCTCGCCTCACAAAATCCAGAAAACGGAATGGTGAGTTACTTCGTCCCCTTGCAGGCTGGTGGTCGAAAGACTTACAGCGAACCGTTTGATTCGTTCTGGTGCTGCGTGGGCACTGGATGGGAAAGTCATGCCAAATACGCTTCGTTCATCTATTATCAAACCGCAGAGAAAGCACTGGTTATAGATCAGTACATCGCTTCCTCATTGACCACGTCTAACCTTCAACTAAAATTAGAAACCAACTTCCCAAGACAAAATGAAATCAAAGTACAATTCGAAAAGTACGATTCCAAGCAGCCCATCTATCTTAGGCTGCCGTCTTGGAGTGCGGACTATCAAGTATTTCTCAATGGTGCGGATATAAAGACCTCAATCCAACGAGGATATATCCGGGTGGATAAGCCTTTCAAATCTGGTGATGAACTAAAGCTCACATTGAATATGAACTTGCGTTCAGAGCAGCTATTGGGCAACGAAAATAAAATAGCCTTATTTCATGGCCCAGTCTTGTTGGCTGGGGTCATGCCTGAGGAAAAAGAGTCTTTCGACTATCCAGTGTTTTTAGCCAAGGACAAGCCTCTCGAAGAATGGATCAATTGGAATCCAAAGCGCTATGCTGCTCAGAGTACAGGAGTAGGATTTCCAGACAATATTACGCTAAAGCCGTTTTATGAAGTAGTAAATGAAAAGTATATGGTGTACTTGGATATCTATAATGAAATCGAATGGCAATCGCACAAACAAAAAATAGATTCAACAAAAAAGGCACAATTCGAACTCGAGCGACGTTTGGTCGACGACCTGCGGATCGGCGAAATGCAGCCAGAACGAGACCACAAACTAGCAGGAGAAAATACGACAAGTGGAGAAGCGTTCAACCGAAAGTGGCGTCATGCTGTAGACGGGTGGTTTGCTTTTCAAATGCAAGTAGATCCCAATGAAACCAATGAGCTGATGGTGACCTACTGGGGAGGCGATGCTGGCAATCGGGAATTTGAGATTTTGATCAACGATCAGTTGCTGGCCAGCCAAATATTGAATCGAAACAAGCCCGATCAATTTTACAACGAAGTTTATGCCATCCCGAAAGCATTGACTAATAACAAAAAAAAGGTGAAGGTAACCTTTAGGTCCTTGCCGGGGAAAACTGCCGGGGGCGTATATGGGTGCAAGACACTTCGCCAGACACTTCCAAATTCTTAATTTACTATTTAGCAACTCACGTGAAACTAACGCTAGTCAATATAATTTTACTTATTTCATTTTTTCAACTCTCCAGTTGCTCGGATGTGCAAGACGGATCATTGACCAGTCCCAATGGCAAGGTGGAGGTTGAAGTGGCGCTGAATGCAGAAGGCACCCCCATGTACACGGTTACTAGTCAAGGACAGTTGCTCATCGAGCCATCAGAATTAGGACTGGTTAGAAAAGATGCGGATTTTTCCCAAAGCCTCAATTTGACGTCCATATCTGACGCTGAAACGGTAGAAGATACCTATGCACTGAAAGTGGGTAAAAAAAGAGCGATCACTTATTTGGCCAATAAGAAAGTTTTTACATTTCAGAATCAGGATGGTCTAGATTTTCAGATCATTTTTCAGGTGTCAAACGACGGTGTGGCCTTCAGATACTTTATGCCCGGAGATGAAGAATTTAAATTTATCACCGAGGAGCGCACCAAATTCAATTTGCCAGATGATGCCCGAGCTTGGCTGCAGCCTTGCTCTGAAGCTAAGACCGGATGGGCAAGAACGAATCCTTCTTACGAAGAAAATTATCTGATGGATATATCCGTAGAGGAGAGCAGCCCAACTAATGCTGGATGGGTTTTTCCAGCTTTATTTCAAGCCAAAGACCAATGGGTTTTGCTATCAGAAGCGGGCTTGGACAAGAATTATTGTGCATCGAGGCTGACTTCAGCATCCCCTGAGGGAGCCTATCAAATTGAGTTTCCTCAGCAGGCCGAAAATATTTTCAGTGGAGAGCTTTTACCCCAATCGACAGGTGATTGGTATTCTCCATGGCGCGTAATCGCAGTAGGTAGCTTGAAAACGATTACAGAATCTACGTTAGGCACTGATGTGGCGCTTCCCGCCATCTCAGGTAACTTTTCTTGGGTCGAGCCAGGACGTGCTGCATGGAGTTGGGTCATCCTCAAGGACAATTCTGTGAACTACGAAACACAGAAGCAGTTCATCGATTATGCTGCCGATATGGGCTGGGAGTATTGTTTGGTAGATGGCTTGTGGGACACTCAGGTAGGCTATGACAAAATCAAAGAATTGGCAGACTATGCGGCTACCAAAGATGTTGGTTTGCTGCTGTGGTACAATTCTGCTGGCGACTGGAGCGAAGCTTATCAGACGCCTAAAAATGTCATGTTGACTCGAGCATCGAGATTGGCGGAGTTCAATAAAATCCATGAAATGGGAATCAAAGGGGTGAAAATTGATTTCTTTGGTGGCGATGGTCAGTCCGTGATCGAATATTATCACGAGATACTGACGGACGCTGCAGAAGCTGAGATCATGGTCAATTTTCATGGATGTACCTTGCCTAGAGGCTGGCAAAGGACATACCCTAACCTGCTGACTATGGAGTCCATCAAGGGTATGGAGTTTATCACCTTTGCCCAAGCCAATGCCGATGCGGCTGTGGCGCATTGTGCCATGCTTCCCTTTACTAGAAATGTGTTTGACCCTATGGATTTTACTCCAGTTTGTTTTTCGGAGATACCGGGTGTCGAGCGTCAAACGTCCAATGGTTTTGAGTTGGCTTTATCAACACTATTCATATCTGGGTTGCAGCACTATGCAGAAACCCCCGAAGGTATGAGTGAAGTGCCTGACTATGTGAAAGATGCCATGAAGGCTGTTCCCGTAGCATGGGATGAGTCCGTATTTGTAGATGGTTTTCCTGGTAAGTATGTCGTTATTGCCAGGCGAAGTGGGACCCAGTGGTTTGTCGCTGGTATCAATGGAGAAAATCAAACGAAGGGACTGGTTTTGGATTTTTCATTTATCAACAGTTCGAAAGTTACTTTGATTACGGATGGAACAAAAGAAAGATCTTGGCGACAACAAGCAATTGAGCTAGGAGACGACGGAAAGTTTGAAGTTGAGCTTAAGGCTAATGGAGGGTTTTTAGTTCAAATGTAGTCATGTTTATTCATTTTGAATAAGCACTCAGCATTTTCTCTACCCCATTGTCTTCGTCAACTCCAGCATAGTGTTTGTCGATCACTTTGGTAGTTTTCCCTGTCGTGCGAGCAACTTCATGAGCTGACATTCCCTTTTGAGAGAGTGTGTGTTAAATGTTCAAACTGCATTGTGGCTGCTAATTACTTCCCATTTTTCCATCGTGATGACGTCCTTTTCTCCGGCTCTCTTTTCGATGATTTCTATTTTAGAATTAATTTCAGCTTCCTTGCAGGCATCCTTTATATATCTGTTATAAACAGGTCCAATATATCTAGGGATTTCATAATTGTATTTTTCTGGAATTTCTCGAGCTTTTGGGATAATTGCAGCTTTTGTATCCTTCATGTTTTTATAAGCTTTCATTTGGATGATATCACCTTTGATGTGATGTTTCGATAAGCAGCTTAAATCAGAATATCTGTAACATTGCAACACCCTAATTTAAAAACACCTCTTACGATACTCAGACTCTCTTTTTCGAACTCATATTTATATAATTGATAGAGTTCCTTAGTTGTTAAAAATATGATTTGTGGCTGTTCCTATCTTACTTTGATATCGGTAGGGTTGATATTTAATTCATTTCCGTTGTTCTTTACTTTGGATAAGAAGGCTTTCAAGCTCTTGATTATTCCTTCGGAAGAGTTGTTCAATAAGTTCTTTTCGTTGATAACGATACCTTTGAATTTCATCAATAAAATTGAGGGCATTTTTGTCAATTGTTATGATTTTTTTTGTAATCATGAAACTCTTTAGATCATTTTAAAAGGTATTGTATCCCTTTATAGTATTTGATGATTTTTTTCTTGTTCAGGTTGGTGATTGAAATCTTGAAATAAATCAGCAACACCCTTTTTTTGTATTGCTTAATTTCAGATCTCCCTTAAACTTCCTCCTTGACCAGCTCTATGGTTGGTTCAATTTCGACATGGCTTAAACGTATAACCACTTCGTCAATTTGAAATTTAAGTTTGCTCATGAGACTGGTTTTAGTGGAACATTCTTTCAGTCCTGATTTAATGAGTTTATTCTGATCCATATCTTCATTCCAATAGCGAGGCTCGACGTGAACCACCGTATTGAAGAGAGTTTTGTTGCCCTGATAATCGTATTGAATGTAGACTAGTGCTTCTCCTAGTTTGTTAGTTTGATATTCAGTTTTATTCTTTTTTTTGAGTTTTGCTTTGATTATGGCCATTTGGCGAATTGAAGTTACAGGTCACGTTTTATGATGTTTTTTAATGTCCTATCGGAAAATAAAGTATATCTAAATCATTATTATGGTATTATATTCGCTATGTTATCTTTTTGTTCGATTCCTCAACGATATTCATCAAATTGAAATAATTCGAGTATTCTTCCCGTCTCCCTATCGGTCGCTCCATTTCACTCTTGGTAAATACAGCGTTTAGCAGGTAATATGGCGTTCCTCCTTCCTCGTCAGGCATATACCACGCCAGACTATCGGATACCCTTCCTACGTCAGGACATCTGATACCAGAGGTGCTCTGCGAGCAGTCTGTCATGGTATCTGTTTTTGACTAGCGTCAGTCCTCACAGTAGTCTCCCTGTCTCCCGCAGAGGCTAGTTTCTCTAGCCACTGCGGGATCCACCGACTACTCATTATTTGGCTCGCCTGCTGGGTTCAGTCAGACAGTAGCAGCCCCACAACCACCGCACATCCTAAGCTGCTACACACACTCAGTCTCATTCGTGCCTCATGATCCTCCTGTGTGGCTTCCTTCACGCTCGCAGGCGGCTCGCAATTTTGCTCACGTTCATCAAAAACGATCTGTCATCCTGAGCCTTTCGAAGGAAAACCAACCCTTTGCTCCATTCAATTTTGAAAACCCACAACCCAAGCCAAAGTATGACTCCCGTCATACCCCGACATTTCAAAATCATTCCACCCCAAAAGGCATCTACATATCACAATTTCAATAACTCAACACCAAATATTGACTGTTGTCATTCTAGGACAAATCCCCTACATTCACGTTATCAGATCAGGATTGCAGCCCAGGTCTAAATCAGCACTTCGAGAAGTAACAATTTTTAGTGACACAATTAGAAAAACAATTGTCCTTAGAATGAAAATTGATATACACACTCATACAAAAAAATGTAAAGGTGGTGATTCTGAATATCGAAACATCAGTGCGGAAAAGTTTGATGAAATCATCAGGCTAACAGATGTGAAAATATTATCCATAACGAACCATAATCACTTTGACTTAAGTCAATTTGAAGAGATAAATAAAAAGGTAAATGATGTCTGTCAGATTTGGCCAGGTATAGAATTGGATATTATTGAAAATAATCGAAGAGCGCACTTAATTGTTATTTCTAATCCCAAAAATGTCGTTGCATTTAATGATACGGTTCAACAACTGCTTCAAGATAAAACAGCAGATAATTTCACAATATCTATTGAAGAAACTGTATCTGCTTTTAACCAGCTTGACTCGATTTATATAGCACACTATTTTGGTAAAAAACCGAATCTGATTGATGAAGATTTAGAGAAATTGATTGGTTTAGTTCAAAATAAGAACAGAGTGCTTAAGGAAGCCTCGAATTCCATTTCAGCTGGTATTTTTATTAGTCATGGTCATAATTCCATATACGGCTCGGACATTCACAATTGGGATGACTATCAAGAAATATCTAAATCTTTGCCTGACATACGTTTACCTGTCGAGTCTTACGAACAATTCTGTTTACTTCTAGAAAAAGATAATGCAACAATCAATACAATTCTAGATAAGAAAACACCAGAACCCCTACAGTTGAATGTTTTTGGTATTGCTGAGTTAATAGAATTAGATATCTATAATGACATAAATATTCTTTTTGGATCCAAAGGTACAGGCAAAACAGAGATTCTCAGGTCAATTTCAAAACACTATAATGATATTGGATTTGAAAACAGTGTTTATGAATCCAATACTCAGAAACTCGATGAAGTTTATGATTTAAAAGGAAGGAATTATAATTCAGAGTCAACAAGTTTCGAAATTGACAATTGCTACATTGAATTAAAAAGGTTGAGAAGTGTGACAGAAAAAAACGTCACAAGCTTAAGCTCATACCTGAGATATTTTTCAGTTGATGAAACAAACCGTATTTCAAGGGATCTTATTATAAAAAACTATTCACAAGAAGATTCTTCTTCACTTGAAAGAGGTTTTGAAGAAATAAGTGGTCTTTATGATAGAATTGAACAATTTTTAGGTTTTATAGAATCAGAACAAATTCTAGATGAAGTAGTAGGAGAAGAATTAATCAGTCAACTAAAAGATATTTTGAAAAAAATCAGCTCGAAATTAAAAAATGAATCGCTAAGAAAATTTACTGACTTAAAAAGTATTTCGCTTTTTAATCAAATAATAACGGTCTTCGTTGAGGAGATAGCAAGAAAGACTGGACAGCCACAAAAACCTGTGTCAACAGGATTTAGAGAGTATGCAAGCAATCGAATTAAAATTGAAAGAGATTTAAATAAAATTAATCAATGTATTTCAGCGAAGATTGAACCACAGATTGAATATGTTGGTGATCTAGGTGAAAAAGGTCATTTATATTGTCAAACTAATGTTAAAATTCAAGATGGGGCAGTAATAGATACAGATTATAAGCCTGTTAAAACCGCGAGTAAAAACCCTCAAAGATTTGTAGCAGATAATTTAAGAGCTCTTACTAATCACATCTATGCTAATACACTTTTTGAGAAAATTAATGATCTTAAACAAATTGACAATTCGGATACGATAACGAGTATAAGTGACTTGCTCTTATTTTACAGACATTTTACAATTGAAGGAGAACAATACACACCTTCAACTGGTGAGTCATCAATGGTTTTGCTTTATAATGAATTAATGGAAGATAAAGAAATATATCTAATCGATGAACCTGAAAAAAGTTTGGGAAATGATTATATCAGTAATGTGATTGTTCCAATACTAAAACAACACGCATTGCGTGGTAAGAAAATAATTATAGCAACACATGATGCTAACATAGCTGTAAGAACTCTACCATATAACTCTATCTACAGACAACATGATACAAACGGATATTATACATTTTCAGGAAATCCTTTCTCAAATAGTTTAAAATGTAAAGTAGAAGGAAAGGAAGATTTAGACTGGAAAGAAATAAGTATGAAAACACTTGAAGGTGGTAGAAATGCCTTCGGAGAAAGAGGAAAAATATATGGAAATGCATAAAGCTACAATAAACAGGTCAGAAGAAAAGACTTCTCTTGTTTTGCATATTAAAGAGGGAGAAGAACTTGAAATTGAGTTGACGGAAGACAGACCAAATGAAGTAAAAAGTGTCTTTAATAAGCTGATTTCATTTTTGAAAAAGGGCTCTTTTAAAATTGAATTAGAAGATGACAAAGAAGACCTCTATTTTCATATTTGTACTGAATATATTGGGCAACTAAACACTGAATTATCAAGTATTCATCAAGAGCTTGAAGACTATGAATTACTTGACTAAAATAGTTCAAAACTATTTCAGTTTGTGATAGAGAATAGCATCCTTCGCGATGTTACGACAATATGCACGGAGTATATTATTTAATCTGTTTATCCATCCAATGATGAAATGTTCTTAATTCTTCGCCGTTCTCATAAGCCACCTCCAAAAAACCGATACCAAAAAACTTACCGTAGCACCTATAGCCGCAAGCATGCAAGTCTTGATTAAATCTGCAGAATTGATATTAGCCGTAATACTGAGTACGGTACCACTGATAGTACCAAGCCTTGTGCCTCCGGTGAAGTGATGATCAGACATTTTAATCCAGGTTTATCTATTATAATGAGCTTTTGCGGAGGAAGGGAACTTGGGAAACTCATAAGAACAGCAAACCAACCAATTGCCATCCTTGAGCTTCCCTTTTGTTCCTTACTCTTGATTAGTCTTGAGTTTGCTTAAGGAAGCTTTTCTACACCCACAATTGTTAGTGGATTGTGTGCACCCGTTTTGAGTGGATACATCACGCCATTAACTTCTTGCAGAAAGTCCATGCCAAATACCAGAAACAACTCTAATGTGCTATTGGCATTCAGTGGAACAAGCAGGTCTTGTTGTGCTGCATTCTGTGGCCCAAGAACAATCTCGGGACTAGATGCCTTTCCAAAATTGAAAGACTCATTCTCAAAATCCACTTCTGCAGCACCCACCAAAAACTTAACATGCGTAGCGCCTTCTGGATAAGCAATGGTTTCACCAGGCACAAACGCCGGGATAGTAATACTTAACTCTCCAGTTGCCCGATCGATAGATGGAGTGTACGGTGCATACATTGTTGCACTGAGCTTACCATCAATATTGAAATCGAATCCATTCAAAGTTTCAATTTCTCCTTCAGTTACTACACGCTCTCCTCGCGCATTGGTCGTATCGGATTTGACGATCCGAACCATTTCCTTCGTCAAGCGACTGGTCACTTTGGAGTCAGATGCATTTTGCAGCATTAACCGAAATGCATTTCTCAAAACCCTGCCGGCTTTTCCCGCATGTCCAAATTCAGAACCGTTCTCTCGGGTTCTCTGAAAGGCTGGATCGTTCTTGATTCGTTCTGCATCCACTCCTCCTTTTTCCCTGGCGAGGTAGCCATCTTTGCTCTTGTAGAAGGATACATCTCCGATGGTTCCTTGCAATTTGATTATTCCTTTTTGTCTAGCCATTGTCTAATAATGTTTGATTAATGGCTCTAATTGAAGATATTTAGTAGAAGAGAGCAAATTCATACTTCCGCTTCGAATAGTATTTGCGGCTTTTTGCCGAAGATGCCACATGGGTTAAGTATGGATAGTGTATGATCTATAATAAATGAGACTAAAACGAATCATAATATACCCTAAGGATATCCAGCGCATCACTGGCAAAAGTGAGCGCTATGGTCGTATGGTCTTACAGAAAATCAAAACGAACCTAAACAAAGAAAGTCACCAGTTGGTGACCATCGAAGAATACTCAAACTATGCTGGAGTAGGAGTGGAGGCTATTGTCGACTTTATTGATTAGCGGCTTTATCTTTCTTTTGCGCTAAAATGTCTTTCAATTTACCCATATCATTACTGATCTTTTCCTGAACAACTTTAGCATAAATCTGTGTTGTTCTAAGGCTAGTGTGTCCCAGCATCTGGCTAACAGTTTCTATCGGAATGCTATTACTCAAGGTGATAGTTGTCGCGAAAGTGTGTCTTCCGATATGGCAAGTGACTGGCTTGTGTATTTTACATATAGTGGCAATTTCCTTGAGATACTTATTCATTTTTTGATTGGACATGACTGGCAAAAGCTTCTCTTGGTTTTGTGCATCGGGTCTGTTTTTATATTTATCAAGAATCTCAAGTGCAGGTTCCAATAAAGGAATCCGTGTCACAACACTGGTTTTGTTCCGTTCTATAACCAACCATAAGCCGCCATCAATTCCTTTGATTAAATTATCCTCTTTCAAATCAGCAAGATCTGAATAGGATAGACCTGTGTAGCATATGAATATGAACAGGTCTCTCACTTTATGTAGTGTTGGACTGGTTAGATCCTGAGTAGAAATAATTTGTAATTCATCTTCTGTCAAAAATTCCCTATTGACCTTTTCAATTTTGACGCTATACGCAGCAAATGGGTTTGCGGTCAGGAGACCTCTTTTCATGGCCACATGAACGACCTTCTTAAGTCTTTGGATGTGTTTAATGGCGCCATTGTTGGAGTTGCCTATTTCCAGTTTCAAGTAGGTTTCGAATTTGTCAATGAAGTCATAGTTCAAATCCTTCAACGTAATGACCCTAGATTTGAATTTCTTTTCTAAGAATGATTTGAGATGCTTGCCTGTCGCAACATAGTTCTTGTGGGTTCCGGTTGAGTAGTCGATTCCTATTTTTGATTGCACTTCTTTTTCTTGTGCATCAAAAAAGGGGAGGAGGTCGTTTGATCCTTCGGTAATGCCAAGTACTTTGTTTTTAATCACCTGGGCACTAATTCTTTTATCGTCTCTTAGTAGTTGGTTATAGGCTTCTTTGGCTTTATGTTCCCATGTGTCCAACCTGTGATTCAAATTGCGTGCAGCTTCGGACTGGCCGATCATCCGTCCTTTGTCTTTATTCCATTTATTCTTTTGGACGTACTCTTTTGTAGAGATCTCGGCTCTTTTTCCGTTAACAGTGATTCTTAAATATATCGGAAGGAGATCATTTTTAGACCTGCTGGATCTAATAATCGATAAAGCAGAAAAGGTGTGATTTGTGCTCATTTGGTTGATTTAAGCGGTGAACAAAATTTTATTCACTAGAGTTTGACCCTATTTGTACTTAAATATACTAAATAAAGTACTGTAAATCAATCAATTAACTAAAATAGTGAACAAAAAAACTGTTCACCGAATTGTTCACTGGAATGGTGGTTTTTAACGAATATTTTGGAGGGCTTAAAAAGAAAAAACCCTCCAAACGTGTTGTTTGAAGGGTTTTGGTGAGATTTGACTCTCTAATTGTCGGGGTGGCAGGATTCGAACCTGCGACCCCCTGGTCCCAAACCAGGTACGCTAACCGGACTGCGCTACACCCCGAACTGTGTATCATCAAGGTATCTCTTGATGCCTCTTTTCTTTATTCTATTTTCCAACCTAACTGCTTCAGGTCGGTCATTACATTCAACGAATGTAACTAGTTCCCATGGAACTCCTTTTTTTGTAAACTTACTTTGACCAGAGTTATGACGATAAATCCGATCTTCTATATTATTGGTCGAACCAACATAAAACTTCTTGAGCTTCTTACTATATAGAATATAAACTACAAACATTTCAAACTTTAGCGACCCTCACGCTAAAAGCGTGATACGCTAACCGGACTGCGCTACACCCCGTACTTTAAGTTGCCACCGGTATTATTGACAGCTTTTGTGATCCGCTCAGGACTCGAACCTGAAACCTACTGCTTAGAAGGCAGTTGCTCTATCCAGTTGAGCTAGCAGACCATCAATATTATTATTCTCCACTTTAGGAGATTGTCATGAGCTCGAACCAGAAACCTTCACGCCAGAGGCGTGATGCTCTATCCAGTTGAGCTAGCAGACCAACATTTTCTTTCTTCAAAACTTCTTTTTGAAGCGTTTTTTGCGGAGAGAGGGGGATTCGAACCCCCGGAACGGTTTAACCCGTTCGCATGTTTAGCAAACATGTGGTTTCAGCCACTCACCCACCTCTCCAGGGTAAAAATTCCCTTCGTTTTGATGTACTCCTCAAAAACGAGACGCAAATATAGCATAAGATTTTTCAGAAGTCCAAAGTCAGTTTTAAAAATTATAAAATATCTATAATGTTTTCTGGTGGACGGCCTAAAACCGCCTTTCCGTCTTTAATAACGATCGGCCTTTCGATTAATATAGGATTATTTACCATGGCTTCTATCCATTCTGAATCGCTCAATTCTTTTCCTTTGAATTGTTCTTTGAAAATCTTCTCTCCTCGTCTCAATAGACTGTATGGAGAGATAGCTAATGCTTCAACAATAGCTGTCAGTTCTTCTATTGTTGGCGGTGTCTTTAAGTATTCTATAATTTCAACTTGTTCTCCCTTTTCTTCTAGAATTGCCAATGTTTGTCTGCTTTTAGTGCATCGAGGATTGTGAAGTATTTTCGTCATTTTTATAACCTGTTTAAATAGATTTCCTTAGCTTCATCGAGATCATTAATAATTTCATTTCTCAATAATTCTAGTTCCATAATCATTATTTTGGATGACCTATATGTCATCACTGTCCGCGCAAATATGATTCCCTTTTGATAGAAATTATAGTAGTGCAACGCGAAATAGCCAGAGATAGGAAGAGAAACTACATAAATTATTTTTTCAATGCCACTGAGCTCGAAATAGGCGTTAAATAGCCAATAGGATAATCCATAATAAATAGGGAATAAAAAAATTCCGAGGGTTAACATTATAGGAGCGTGGTACTCTTTTAACTTGGTTATAGAATTGGCTATCCAATAGGGAATATTAAAAGGTAAGTAGTTCTGAATTAGTCCATAAACCAAGAATGGAATAGTTGCAATAGAATAAAGGAGGCCAAAGAATACTTTAAAGTACGATAATAATCGATTTTCAATATTCGGTATCTTCACTGCAGAGGTTTTAAACTTATTCAACAAAACATCACAACGATCTATCTTGTTTTTGATGGACTCAAATTTTTCAGGAAGTACTACATTAAAGTATTGTATCGCATTGGAAATTTCTTTTGTGATTCGAAACTCTTCTTTTTTGTCTTTTGGATCTATAGAATCTGTAAGTTGTGATTTATAGATTCTTTTGATTTTAAAGAACAATGATTCTTGATCTTTGTCGGCAGTTTGAATGGTCAGCTTTTCAAGGGACTGCCTGATTGCCTTAGTCAAAGAAACGACCGTCTCATTTTGGTCTTCTAGAAACGAATCTTTATAACTGTCCACTGAAATCATCTCTCCAATATTGACATATATTTTGCTTCTAAATTTAGAGGGATTACTGTAATACAATCCAACAGGAATTATACGCACACCAAGGTTGAAATTATTTATTTCCTCTACGCCTAAAGCGATCCTGGCTGTTCCGGTTTTTATTTTTCTTAATTTTAATTCATGAAAGCTTGTTCCTTCTGGAAAAAGCATGATAGCTTTCTTTTTTTCAAGATGAGCATAACATGCGCTAAAAGTTTTGCGGTTGTCAGGTGCTGTATTGGGTGCGACATCCTGTTGTCTGTAGATTGGAATCACACCGAAGTACTTGAAAATTGAATTGACAAACCCATTCACGAAAATGGAGGCATTGCCTAGGAATCCTACTTGCTGCTTAAATAATGTCGCGAGTATGAAGGGATCCATGAAAGTATTGGGGTGATTTCCAACTACTATAATAGGCCCAGACGTTGGTAGATCGTATGGTTTGTGAACTGAGAAACTTTTGAAAAAAATTCTAAGTCCGACAGCTACTGTTAATTTAAGTAATTGATAAATCAATTTTCTTCTTTCGTTTTGAAATGTGCTTTGGAAAGAATGATAATCCCAGCTGCAAAAAACAAGGCCATAAAAAGAATAGAATTTCGCATACTCCCTGTCATTTGGTGAATAAACCCATACGCAAATGTGCCTAGAACAATTGCAGATTTTTCTGTTACATCGTAAAAACTAAAATAGGAGGCCGTATCCTTTGCCCCTTGTGGGATTAATTTGGAATAAGTCGATCTGGAAATAGATTGAATACCACCCATCACGAGTCCTAAGAGACCGGCTAACGTATAGAAAAGCAGCTTGTCTGCTATTAAATAGCCTGCTACACAAATCACCATCCATAGGGCAGCCGAAAGAATTAATGAGAACTTGTTTCCATATTTTTCCGATATTCCAGCAAATAAGTATGCTCCAGCAATAGCGACTAGTTGAATAATTAGAATCACAATAATTAATTCAGAGCTTTCCATTCCTATTTCATTAGCTGCAAAAAGTGGCGCCAACAACATGACGGTTTGCACGCCCATCGAATAGAAGAAAAATGAATATAAGAATCGAAGCGTATTGATTTGTTTTTTTATACCAGAGAAAACATTCGATAGCTCTTGAAAACCTTTTTTCATTGCCTCACTGTTTATTTTGTTATTGGTGGGGTTGTCTTTAAGGAATGAAAAAGAGATATGCGAAAATCCGAACCACCATAGCCCGACCATAAGAAATACGAAGCGTGTAGCACTTCCAGCTCCTTCAAAACCGAAAGTTTCAGGAATGGAAACTAAAACTAATGACACAATTAATAATATAACACTACCAAAGTAACCCATAGAAAAACCACGTGCACTGACACTATCCATGCGCTCTTCTGTGACAATTTCAGGTAAAAAAGCGTTGTAAAATACAACAGAAGAGGCATATCCTATACTAGCCGTAATAGCAACCAAAATTCCAAATTCAATATTTGATCCATCAAAAAGATAAAGACTTACACAAGCAAAAGAACCGATGTAAGTGAAGAATCTCATGAATACTTTCTTAGTTCCCCTATAATCAGCAATTCCAGAAAGCAACGGGTACAGCATGACAGCAATTAAAAATGAAAATGAAATTGCGTAGCTATACAAAACTGAACTATCAATAGATATTCCGAAAAAACTTACAATATCTCCTCCAAATGCTTCTTTTGTTGAATTGGTATAGTAAATCGGGAAAATTGCAGTGGTAATTATTAGGTTGTAAACCGAGTTAGCCAGATCATAAGAGCACCATGCATTGATGGTATTCCTGTCATTTATCTTCATCATGGGATGAAGATATGAAAATTAATCCATACTTTATTCAAACATTTATTCAGCCATTCAAAAGATGGGTTTAGATTTTTAGAAACTTAGGATGAATTCAGTTAAATTATCTTCACGAACTAGGTCCAGTTTTTTGCGCAGACGATAACGTGCAATCTCAACTCCTCTGACGGTAATATTTAAAAGTTGCGCAATTTCTTTAGTGCTGAGGTTCATTCTCAAGTAAGTTGAAAGTTTTACCTCCTGCGGAGAAAGTTTAGGATATTCTTCAAGTAGTCTGTGCGAAAAATCACCATGTACTTGGTCGAAATGATGTTGAAAATGTTCCCATTCAGAATCTCCAGCCATATTTCTTTCAATGCTTTTCATCATATCTTTTAGCTTCTTGTTTTCTCCACTTTTGCCTAAAGCCACAGTTTGACTCATGGTATCCTTGAGCTCAGTTAAAAATTTGTTTTTATTGAGGAGGTTCATTGTAGATGTAGCTAATTCCTTGTTTTTAGTATTTATCTCTAAAGCCAGTTTCTCATTTTTTAGAGACACAATTTCGGCTTCTGTCTTTTTTGAAAATTCCTGTAGTGTATTATCTTTTTTGATAAGTTCTCGCTCCTGTTTGAGGGTTAAACTTCTTTTTTCTTTCTTATGTCTAAAGCTTTGGCTAAACATGATGCCACTTATAAGACTAATAGCTAAAATGAAAAATAGAATGTAGGCGGTATTGGTTCGATACCAAGGAGGTAATACAGTGAAGGTGTAACTTGTAATTTTACTTTCAACATCGTAAATATTTTTTGATTTTACTTTGAAGTGATACGTCTTCTCTCTCAGATTTGTATACTCCTTGTCAGTTTTGGCGTTCCAAGCGGACCAGTCATTATCAAACCCTTCAAGTTTATAGCTATATTCAGTCTTTGCTAATTCATCGGAAAAGGTGCAACTGAAATTGAAAAGAATAGAATTGTTTTCATATTTAAGGTTGATTTTTTGATCGGATGGTTGGTCGTTTACAATAAGCCCATTTTTAATAAAGTGACCATCAAATATGGTCGAGTCCTTATTTGAAATGATAATTTTACGAATGAATAATTGGATAGGTTCGAGAAGCTTAGTTTGCTTTTGCGTATTGAAAAGCACAAAGCCTTCCTTTGCTCCAAACATTGTTGAGTTGTGATCTATAGATGTAATATCGTGTAGGTCATCATTTAGTAGAGAATGAATTTTCTTGAATATTTTGGATTTAGAGAAATAATTTCCGAATCGATCTTTAGTTAATAATCCGGTTGAATCAGAATTGATGAAGTACACGTTGCCCAAAGCATCTTCTTCCATTTCAATTATTCTGACATTAGGGCCAAAAAGGCTCGTGAAACGGTCGTGTAATTCAAATCCATCTTTGTTCTTGTTATATGCAAATGTTCCATCTGCTGAACAAAAAATCAGCTCACTGTTTATGTGAAACACATTGATTAACTGGTTGCTATTAAAACCATCCTCATCATTGTAGAACTGTATTTCTTCAATGGATTTATAATCAGTTGCTAGTTTTAACCTAAACACACCTTTATAACCATGAGTCATCCAGATGGTCCCATCCGTGTCTTCTTCGAACACCCTGGATGATTCGTTGAAGTCGTCCAACACAGTAGGATTTTTCCATTGTCCTTTTATTCTATCATATACCTGGAAGCCGAAATAATTTCCTTCTATTAATATGTTCGGATTTTGCCTAGGAATCATGAATTTCCATGCTCCTTGATTGGATGTTAGCTTAGTGACTTTATTGTTCTTTAGTATTGAAGCACCTTCATGCCTGCCCAACAGCAATTCAGACCCATATTTGTCAATTGAATAGACCTGCCCTTTTGTATTGGGAACAAGAGTGAATATTGGATCACTACCCGAATCGTTGTTTGAATATTCAAATAGCCCATTGTTTGTACCCATATACAATTTTTGTCCATCAAAATAGGAGCAGTATCCAGTACCCTGCAATCCTGAATTTTCGTTGATGAAAGTAAAGGGCGAGGAGTATTCAATTTTAGCAAATCCATTGTTTTGACCAACCCATATATTGCCATAATCATCTTCTAGTAGGCATAAAATGGTTCTATTAATTAGCCCCTTTCCTTTTGTTAAATGGTGAATGATTGCTCCAGAATTGTCCACTATATATAGGCCATCGCTGGCAGTACCGATAGCAATTGACCCATCAGAGAGTTGAAGTAGACATTTTACAAAGGCATCTTTCAACCTTTGATTCACAGGAGCATTCCATTCTTCGAAATTGCTGTTCCCTTTAATGAAAATGCCATTATTTTCTGTCGCAATCAGTAGCTCGTTTTTAGCGTATGGTAGGATGCCAGAAATGTGTTTGTTAATTAGAATTTCACTTCCAGTGATATGGACCAGTGAATCGTTAAACAATAAGGATAGTCCGTTAGCGGGTGTCTGTACGTAAAGTTGATTTTTTACAGAGAATGTAAACTCGATAGATTGGTTAGGATCAATTGATTTAATGTTAGTGCCGTCGTATTTATATATGTGATTGAAGGTTGAGAAATAAACTTTATCACCAATGATATAAGTTTTCCAGACCTCGTCCAATATTCGAGAATCTTTATAAAGAGAGTCAGAGAGAGAATGATATTCTAATAATCCATTTTTAGAAGGAAAGTAATAGCCGAATTGATCTTGTGCACCTGCGAAAATTTTTCCACTATCATCAATTGCGACTGATCTTAGTTTCGTATTGTTGCTTACATTATATTTTCTCCAGGTAGTACCGTCATATTCTAAAAGACCATAGTTGTTGGCAGCATAAATTATTCCACGTTTGTCTTGGGCTAAGGCAAAATTGATAATGCCACCATTGTAGTCTTGGGTAGTGAAGTTTTTAATATATGGGAGCCCTGTTATTGGCTGTGAAAAACCTTGAATTGACAATAGAATATTAAACACCAATAAGCAAATCAACTTCCTCATGACTTTCTCTTTTAATTGATTAATGTAATTATGCGATGAATAGCTATTTATTTTTTTGAAATATTAAATATGGCTTGAATTATGATAAAAGTCAATTTTTGCACCGTTTTGTAGTATTTATGATGTATTGATTTTATGGCGTTGATGTATTCATGATGTGGTGTATTTTTATAATTATTGTTGCATAGTAAGTTTAGTTTGTGAAACTAGAATGATTCAGTGATGTGTTCGTTATGGTTTATATACTGCACATCATGAACTGATAACAGATTAAAAATTGAAACAAAATTAAATTACTATGAAAAGAGTATTACACAGTCGAGTAGCATGGCTATTCGCAATTTTAACAGTCTTGTCATTTTCAGCATGTGATGAAGATGATGTTCCTGTAGAAGTGGAAGATCCTATTGCAAGTTTTCAATATGCAATTGGGGATCCAGAATGGGCAGAGGTATCATTCACAAATTTCTCACAAAATGCTGAAGTTTATGGATGGAGTTTTGGTGATGGTGGAGTATCCGTTGAAGAACATCCGGTTTATACTTACACAACGCCAGGTGATTATACTGTAACTCTTGTTGCAACTAACGCAGCTGGCGTAACATCAACTTTCGAAGATAGCTTTACCATTACGGATCCTAACGAAGCACTGAAATTGATTACAGGTGAAGTGTCAAAAACATGGAGATTGTATAGAGAAGGAGTTTCTATGTCTTTAGGTCCGAATGCAGATGACCCTGCAGCTTGGTGGTCAGGTGCAACCAACAATGGTGATAGACCATGTATTTACCAACAAGAGTTTACTTTCCATCTTGATGGAACGTTTGAGTTTGATAATAAAGGTGTATGGTGGGCTGAATATGGATTGTTTAACAATATTGAAGGTTGTGATCCAGGATTAGCAGAAGGTTGTTATGAGGATTCAGAATTCGAAGGACAAACAATGACCAATGCTTGTGGTGACGATATTGATGCTTTCAGAAACACGACACATAGTTTTGAATTTGAATCTTCTACAGGTGTCATTACTTTGACAGGAATGGGAGCTTGGATTGGTATCCCTAAATTGGGAAGTACTGGAGAAAGAATTGTTCCTGAATTAGAAACTAGTTTCCAAGTTTCAGTAGAGCAATTTACTGGATACGATGTGATGTTGGTTGAATTCATCTATGACGGGGTATATTGGCCAATTAGATATGCGCATTATACTGATGCTGGTTTGGAGCCTGAATTGGTGACAGAGAGCGTAGTTGAACCATGTAGTCCAGCTCCAGCAATTTCACCTACAGAGTTGTCTAGAACTTTTGCTTCAGATGCAGCTGAAGAATTTGTTTTACTTGATACAATTGCTTCTGGTTCTGGTATTATTTATGGAGTAGACGATCCTGCAAATGCTGCGGCTACTAAAGTTGGCAAGTTCATTAGAAATGCTGGTGTTCAGTATCAAGAGTTGAAATTGCAAACTTCACCCACGGTAAATGGAATCAATTTCGAGAATATTTCTACTGTTTCAATAGATGTATTTCTTCCTAATTCAAATGATTACGATGGTGCGTTAAATGACAAAGTGATCGTTGGTCTTGGAGCAACTACTTGTCCTCCAAATTGGTGGGAAGATAATTTAGAATTCTCTACTGAAGGTGTAGCAAAAGATCAATGGGTTACATTGACTTATGATATTACGGCTCCTTCATTTGTGGCAGTGCCGGATAATGGTGCAACGCCAAAAGATAGAAATGATTTTGATATGGTCTATATCAATATTGGTGGTGGAGGCCATGATGTTGGTGCAGAATTCTATATCAGAAACCTTAAATTCAACTAATAACAGAATGAGAAGAGTGCGCTCTTCTCATTTTTCAAAGTACTATAATTTCAAATTTTTGGGAGTCAATGACTCTATTGACTCCCTTTTTATTACCTTAAAGACAGTTGTCTTGGTCTCAATAGATAATATGAAATTACAATTCTCTACTTTTTTATTATTATTTCTTTTTTCATCATGTGATGAAAGTGCAGATGCTGGATCTGATGATCCTTCAAATCTAACACTCGATATTACAATTTCCGAAGACGGATCTGGTTTGGTGAACATAGAAGCTATGGCAGATAACACGACGGATTATCATTTTTATAGTGGTGTGAGCGGTGAAGTAGATCCCATTGAGAATACGACGGGAGTATTTGAATACACCTATCTATCATCAGGAATATATACTGTCGAGGTACTGGCTTTTGGAAGTTCTGGTAGATTTATTAAGAAAACAGAGCAAATCACTGTAGAAACTGAGAATAATGTTCAACCAGGAGATGGTTATATCACGCCCCCTAGTTATGATGGCATGACATTAGTTTGGAGCGATGAGTTTGATGGAAATTCTTTGAACTTGGCTGACTGGACATTTGAAATTGGAAACGGTAATGGAGGCTGGGGTAATGATGAGTTGGAATATTATCTTGAAGCAAATACAACTGTTACTGAAGGCATTTTGACTATTGAAGCTAAAAATGAATCATTCAATGGTTATGATTATACTTCATCACGAATAATCACTAAGGGTAAACAACAGTTTCGGTACGGCCGAGTAGATATAAGAGCAGTATTGCCTTATGGTCAAGGTCTATGGCCGGCACTTTGGATGTTAGGTTCAAATATCGATGCAGTCGGATGGCCTGCATGTGGTGAAGTGGATATTATGGAAATGGTTGGTGGTTCTAGTACAGACAATGAAGTCCATGGTACAATTCACTGGGATAATAATGGAAGCTATGCAAGTTACGGAAATGGAACGAGTCTAGCATCTGGCATTTTTGCTGACGAATTTCATGTATTTTCAATCATTTGGGATGAGAATAAGATCACATGGTATTTAGATGATGTACAGTTTAATGTGGTAGATATTACTCCAGGATCTTTGAGTGAATTTCATCAGGATTATTTCTTTATTTTCAATGTGGCAGTAGGTGGAAGATGGCCAGGCAGTCCAAATTCATTTACGGTATTTCCACAAAAAATGATGGTGGATTACATCAGAGTATTTCAGGATAACTAATGAATAACAGATGGTTTAATTCCATCGCAAGAGTATCGATCAAATTAGAGTAATGGTTTAGGCCATTAATTGATAATGTCAGTTTTGAATGACACAATCGCAATAATCAATTGATAAAAGACAAGATTATGATTAAAAACTTTTACAAACTTTTTGGAGGCCTTTTGTTAAGTCTCTATTCATTTGGCCTTTTTGGTCAAAGTGTCACCGTTACGGGTAAGGTAACAGATGGTGCAACAGGGGAAGAAATTCCAGGTGTGACCATTGTAGTTAAAGGAACTACAAATGGTACAGTTACAGATATTGAAGGAAACTATTCGATTGCCGTTCAAGATGACAATGCGGTGTTAATTTATAGTTTCATTGGATATATAAATCAAGAGCAAGTAGTTAATGGACGGTCCAGTATTTCCGTAGGTCTTGATATTTCTGTAACAGAATTGAGTGAGGTAGTTGTAATTGGTTATGGTACTCAGAAGAAGAAAGTAGTTACTGGAGCCATAGCGACTGTGGATTCAGATCAGATTAATTCTACCCCTGTGCTTAGGGTTGAATCGGCTTTGCAAGGTCGTACGCCTGGTGTTCAAGTCACTCAATTGACAGGTCAGCCGGGAGAGGAACCAACCGTTAGAATTAGAGGAGCTGGTACTACGGGAAATGCTAAACCGTTATATGTCGTAGATGGTTTGGTAGTCGGTGGTATAGATTATTTGAATCCAAGTGATATCGAATCCATGGATGTTTTGAAAGATGCGGCTTCTGCAGCTATTTATGGAGCAAGAGCAGCTAACGGTGTGGTGCTTATCACAACAAAAACAGGAACAAAAGGCCAAATGAATATTTCTTATTCTGGTTATTATGGAGTTCAAAATGTCGCTCAAACGATAGGTGTTTTAAATGCAGAGCAATATGTGACCATTCAAAATGAGGGTTATCTGAATGCAGGACGCGATCCTAACAACTTGCCGTTCGACCCGAACGAAGTGCAACCTCATGACACCAATTGGCAGGATGCAATGTTTACAGAAAATGCTCCGATTCAAAATCATAGTATTACGGTTACAGGAGGCAACGACATGTCAACATTTATGTCTTCCTTGTCTTATTTCTCACAACAAGGAATCATAGGTGGTGATCGATCCCAATTTGATCGATTTACGACAAGGATGAACTCGACTCATAAAGTCAATAAGATGCTTACTTTCGGTGAAAACTTATCTTATTCTCATATTGTAAAAAGAGGAATAGATGCAAATTCAAACTTTAATGGTGCTTACAGTAGTGCCATAAATTTAGATCCATTAACACCAGTATACGAGGATGATGAAGATGTATTGAGTCAAGCTCCATACAGTACACAACCAGTAGTCACAACTCCAGGTGGAAGAGTTTATGGAATCTCTGAAATTATACAAGCAGAAATTGTCAATCCATTGGCATTGATAGAAAATAGTTATTCTGAGACCAGAGTTGATAAATTGGTTGGAAATGTATACGGAGAGTTAGAACCTATTAAAGGGTTGAAATTTAGAACAAGTTTTGGTATTGACTTAGCATATGTTTTGGATGACAGTCATATACCAGAGTACTATTTGAATGGTTCTCAAAGTCGTGATATCAGTTCTGTCAACAAAGAAATGAAAAGATATTACACATGGCAATGGGATAATACAGTTTCTTATACCAAGAATATTGGAGATCATCATTTGTCAGGTTTAGCAGGGATATCAGCACAAGAATACAATTATGAAAATTTGTCAGGTTCGAACGCTAAAGTTCCAACCTTCGATCATGACAATGTGTATTTGAACATGGCGACTGATACAGTTGATCAAGCAGGTGGTGGTGCTGAACATGCGGCGTTGTATTCACTATTTGGAAGAGTAACTTATGATTTTAAAGACAAATACTCATTTACAGGTATTCTTAGAAAGGATGGTTCTTCAAAGTTTGGTGCAAATAAGCGATTTGGAATTTTCCCTTCATTGGGTGTTGCATGGATAGCAAGTGATGAAGCATTCCTTCAAAACCTAGGACCTGTGAATTTACTTAAGTTCCGTGCATCTTGGGGTATTAATGGAAATGAATCAATTCCAAACTATCAATTCATTTCAAGAATCAATCAAGGTAGGAGTTACATTATTGGCCAACAAGAATTAGTTGGATCATCACCTTTATCGGTGGCCAATCAAGACATTCAGTGGGAAGAATCAGAGCAGATTGATATTGCAGTTGATTTAGGGATGTTTGAAAATAGGTTGACTTTTACAGCTGATTACTATTCAAAAAAGACGAATAAGCTTTTAGAGAGCGTAGCAATTTTGGCACATGTGGGTAATGATCCTTCTCAAGCCAATGTTGGAAGTATTGAGAATAAAGGCGTTGAACTCTCTATAGACTGGAGAAGCCAAGCCGGTGATCTGAATTATTCAATTAATTTGAACGGTGCTTATAATGTAAACACTGTTACGGATATTGTTAATGAACAAGGATTCATTTCAGGAGGATCATGGTCTGTTGCAGGTCCAGTATCAAGAGCTGAAGAAGGTCAGCCAATAGGTTTTTTCTATGGGTTGCAAACGGATGGACTATTTCAAACGCAGGCAGAAGTTTTTCAATATATCAGCAATGAAGGAGAAGTAATTCAGCCAAATGCAGAGGCTGGAGATGTTCGTTTTGTTGATGTAAATGAGGATGGTGTAATTAACGATGATGACCGAGTTTTCATTGGAAGCCCTACGCCGGACTGGACATTGGGGATGACTGCCAACTTGGATTACAAAGGGTTTGATTTTTCAATATTTATGTATGCATCTTTAGGTAATGATGTTTTTAACGGAATTCAAAGAAGAGATTTCCAATTGACAAACATGCCATCAAGCATCTTAGATAGATGGACCGGAGAAGGTACTTCTAATAGAGAACCAAGATATACGTGGGACGATAGAAATAATAATTATGCAATTTCAGATCTCTACATTGAGGATGGTTCTTTCTTGAAAATTAAAAACGTTCAGATAGGATACTCTTTACCGACATCAATTTTGGATAAGATGGGAGCAAGTTTATGGCGATTTTATGTCTCTGTAGAGAATTTGGCAACCCTTACAAATTACAGTGGAGCTGAACCTGAAATTGGAACCAATCCAGACAATGCTATAGACATTGGGATTGACAGAGCAGTGTATCCACAATCAAGAACATTTAGAGTTGGGACGACCCTTACATTTTAAGAATTAAAAAATTTCAATTATGAAAATCAAAAAATATTTCATAGCGATAATTACCTCGGTTCTAGTTTTTGGATGTTCCGATGAGTTTTTAGAACGAAATCCTTTGGATGAAATCGTGTCGACGAATTTTTATCAAACAGAAAGAGATGCGCAAGAAGCTCTTGTAGCGGTCTATGACGTCTTAGGATATCAATCATCACCTGGAGTTTCCTGGTGTCCGATCATTTCAGTTTCAGATATGCTTTCTGACGATTCATTTGCTGGAGGAGGCGATGCCAATGATGGAGCCAATCAGGATGAGTTGAATACATTCACAATCCCTACGAGTAATGCAATCGTACATTCATTGTGGATTAAAAATTATATCGGCATTTATAGAGCGAATCTTTATTTGGAAATCATCGATTTAATCGATGCTTCAGATGAATTCAAAGCCAGAACAATTGCAGAAGCCAAGTTCTTAAGAGCGTATTTCAATTTCGAACAAGTTAGGTTTTTTGAAAATATTCCTCTTTTAACAAACACTTTATCAGGTCCTTCGGAGTATTCGCAAGAACAAAATACGCCTAAGGAAGTTTATGATCAAATAGCATTGGATTTGGTAGAAGCCATAGATGACTTGCCAGATTGGGCAGTTTTGGATGGTGACGATCGGGGTAGAGCGACTAGTGAAGCGGCAAAATCATTATTAGGTAGAGTTTATTTGTTTTATAATGGAGTCTATGGTGCTGATTTGGTAGCTGGAGATGTAACCATCGGAAACGCTCAAGTTTTGTCTTATCTTGAAGAAGTAATAAATGATAGCGGTCATGATCTATTGGCTGATTATTCACAGATTTTTCGATTGGCTTCTGAATTTAGCATAGAATCAGTATTTGAAATATCTTATGGTGACGCACCAATCTGGTGGGATTGGGGTTATGTTCGAGGAGGCAATGGAAATCTGAGCGCTCAACAGCAGGGTCCAAGAGTTGAAAGTGGTTCACTTAATTGGACAAGGGGCTGGAGTTTCGCGACAGTGAGTGAAAGCCTGGTCACCGCCATGGCTGGAGATCCTAGACTTGACGCAACGGTGCTTTTTGAAGGGGAATTGGATGGCGTTTTGGCCTATGGATATCAGCACACTGGATACTATTCACAAAAATATACTTCTGATAATGAACATTATGGGGCGAGTGGTCAATTTGAATTGAATAGAACAGCCAATCATCGGGTCATCCGATTTTCTGATGTGTTGTTGATGGCAGCTGAATTGGGAAGTCCAAATGCGCAAAACTATTTAGATCGAGTCAGAGGTCGAGTTGGCTTAGGTAGTATTCCCGCAACGCCAGATAATATCTATAACGAAAGAAGATTAGAATTAGCACTGGAAGGATTGAGATATCATGACCTGCTTCGTAAAGGCTTGACTTTTGCAGAAGGTGAATTGACAGAATCTGGAATTCGAGGATCGGATTACATAGGTGATCAATCTTTATTTGATGTAACCTTCGATGCATCAACAAAGGGGTTTTTCCCGATACCACAAGAGCAGATCGATCTGTCAGGTGGTGTACTCATTCAGAATGCTGGTTATTAAACATGAACACATTATTTAGTTAATCATAGTTGCAATAGTTTTTGAACAGAGTAGGAAGGAAAAAGACTTCCTACTCAGTTCAGAAAAACGAGCTTCGCAGGAAATCTATACTCAATCCAGAATTATTAATTGATTATAAAAGTATTTAAATGACTGAAAAACAGGTATATACAATAAAGACTTCGTTAATAGTAGCACTTGGTGGATTTTTGATGGGGTTTGATGCTTCAGTAATTTCAGGCGTTGTAAAATTTATTGAACCAGAGTTTAATTTGACGAAACTCCAGCTTGGATGGTCAGTTAGCTCTTTGACTTTAACAGCGACCCTGGCCATGATGATATCCGGTCCACTTAGTGATCGTTATGGTAGAAAACTGATGTTGCAAATTGCTGCCGTTTTGTTCGCAATTTCTGCTATTGCTTCAGCGTTAGCACCAACTTTTTTGATACTTGTATTGGCTAGGATGTTAGGAGGGTTTGGCGTCGGTGCGTCTTTGATTCTTGCCCCCATGTACATTGCTGAAATAGCACCACCTGCTATGAGAGGGCGTCTAGTGTCGTTCAATCAACTCAATATTGTGATAGGAATCTCCGCAGCATTTTTCACTAATTATTTAATACTAAATGGGGGACAATCTGATGCTGCTTGGGTACAAGCATTAAAACTAGATACCTACAATTGGCGATGGATGTTAGGGTTAGAAACGCTCCCTGCAGTTCTTTACTTCATTGGTATGTTCATGGTGCCAGAAAGTCCACGTTGGCAAGTAATGAAAGGAAGGAAGGACCTGGCTATAAAAACCTTTGAAAAGGTTGTCAGTGAAGAAGAATCTAAAAAGCAAATTGAAGATGTTGAAAATAGCATCAAATCAGATCAAAAAGAGTCTAAAGTTCCACTTAAAGAGTTATTCAAACCTGCCATGCGTTTGGTTTTGGTGATTGGAGTTGTTGTTGCTGTCTTGCAACAAATTACAGGAATAAACTCTGTGTTTTTCTACGCGCCAATGATATTTGAGCAATCTGGAATCGGTACGGATGCATCTTTTATCCAGGCAATTTTGGTAGGATTGACTAATCTAGTTTTTACCATTGTAGCCATTCTGTTTATTGATCGATTGGGTAGAAAACCACTATTGACTTTTGGTGTAGCTGGTATAGCGTTGTCAATGTTTTTATTGGCCTACGGATTCAATTCGGCTACCTATACCTTGGAGGAATCATCTATTGTGGGATTACCTTCTGAGATAACAACAGAAGCACTGCAACCCATTTTGGGCATAAAATATGGGTCTGATGTCGCTTTCAAAAAAGCAGTAAATGAAGTCCTCCCAACAGAGCAGGCCAAACAATTCGAATCGAACTTAATCACGGCTGCCATTAAAATGAATTCAACTTTGATTTTAATCGGAATCTTGGGATTTGTAGCCTCGTTTGCTTTCTCCATTGGTCCGGTTATGTGGGTGTTATTCTCAGAATTATTCCCATTAAAAATAAGAGGATTGGCAATTTCATTTGCCGGATTTATCAATTCAGCTGTGAGTTTTTTGGTGCAATTCATTTTCCCTTGGGAGTTAGCCAATTTGGGAAGTGCCACCACATTTTTAATCTACGGAGTATTTGCGGCCTTAGGCTTTGTCTTTGTACTTCTTGTAGTTCCTGAGACTAAGGGAAAATCCCTTGAAGAATTAGAAAAGTCATTGGTTAAATAAATTCATAATGTTAACATTTTTTAGACACCCATTACCTTTAGTAGTAGTTTTCACAGCTTTGTTTTTCAGTTGTACAGAAGAATCCAAAATGGTCATATCAGAGGGGCCTATAAAAGTTGAAATCAAAAAGGAAGGTGATCGCTATGTTATACTTAGAGCTGGTGAACCTTATAAATTAGAAGGTGCAGGGTTAGAATATGGGGACATGGAAGCTTTAGCGAAGCATGGGGGTAATTCTTTCAGGACTTGGAGAACGGACAATGGAGTTCAAAGTGGTCAAGAAATACTGGATAGGGCGATGAAGAATGGTTTGACCGTGAGCTTGTGTTTGGATGTTCAAAGAGAAAGACATGGATTTGACTATGATGATGAAATGGCCGTTGAAGCCCAGTTTCAAAAGATGAAAGAAGAAGTAATCAAGTATAAAGATCATCCAGCACTTTTATTTTGGGTTATTGGAAATGAGATGAATCATCATGCTTCAAATGTAAAAGTTTATGACGCTTTGAATGATATATCAAAAATGATTCACGAAATAGATCCAAATCACCCTACTACAACTACTGTTGCAGGAATTAATAAAGAACTAGTTAACATAATCAAGGAAAGGGCAAGTGACATAGATGTCCTTAGTATTCAGCTGTATGGAGACCTTGTGAATCTTCCAAAATATATTCAAGATTGTGATTGGACCAAGCCTTATATGGTCACAGAATGGGGTGCTATTGGGCACTGGGAAGTAGGGAAAACAGAATGGGGGGCACCCATTGAAAATAATAGTTCTGTTAAAGCGGATTATTATTTAAAAGGTTACCAAACGGCAATTGAACCTTATGATGACCAATGCATAGGTTCTTACGTATTTCTATGGGGACAAAAACAAGAAAGGACACCTACCTGGTATGGCATGTTTTTACAAGAAGGATTCGAGACAGAATCTATTGATGTAATGCATTATATATGGAATGAAGAATGGCCTCAGAATCGTTCACCAAGGATTCAATCTTTTAGACTGGACGAAAAAGTTGCCTCGGATAATATCTATTTAGAATCAGAAAAGAGTTACTCAGCTATTGCTTCTATTGTGGATTTCGAAAACGATTCTTTGACTTATAGATGGGAAATTAAACCTGAAAGTAAAGAGACTACCGAAGGGGGGGATCATGAGGATGAAATAGCGTCTCTTGATGGGTTGACAAATCAAGGAGCAAATCAGAATTTGGATTTCACTTCTCCATCTTACCCAGGGGCCTATCGATTATTTGTATATGCATATGATGGCAATGGACATGCAGCCCATGCTAACATTCCGTTTTTTGTAAAAAATTGAGAAATCTAGTGATGAGACCAGAGTGAATCAATGATGTTTAAGAATTACCAGCTAGAAATAACAAATACCAATGTCAGACAATCGGATTTATTCAGGAAAGACTATTCTAGATAGTAACGACAAGAAAGTGGGCGGGAAGTACGTCGACATTGATGGAGACCAATTTTATCGGATTGAGAATTTCGATCAGATGGATCCTTTTTTCATGAGCATTGTGAGTCATTTGGATTCATGGATGTTTATATCAAGTTCTGGTGGATTATCTGCAGGTCAGAAAAACGAAGATAATGCCCTCTTCCCATATTATACAGATGATAAAATCACCCAGTCTTTTGAAACAACTGGAAGTAAAACTCTGATCATTGTAAATCGTGAGGGAAAGAAACTCTTATGGGAACCATTTTCTGAAATACAAAAAGGGGCCTATTCAATAGGAAGAAATCTCTTCAAAAATGTAACTGGAAATACGATTCTTTTTGAAGAAGTAAACCATGATTTAGAGCTTGTTTTCAAATATTCATGGTCTTATTCTGAAAAATATGGATTTGTTAAAAAGAGTTGGGTTCAGAGTTTTTCAGAAAAGGACATTGAATTAAAAATTTTAGATGGCATTCAAAACATTCTTCCATTTGGTGTAACCAGCGCTCTGCAAAGAGAAAGAGGAAATCTTGTTAACGCTTATAAACGGAACGAATTGCATCCGGAAAGCAATATCGGTTTATTCACGCTTAGCTCAATAATCATTGATAGAGCTGTTCCTAGTGAAGCTTTAAAAGCAACAGTGGTTTATTCGGTCGGACTTGAAATTGAAAAATTTCTTTTATCGTCGAAGCAACTTTCTCAATTTAGAAAAGGGAAGTCGCTACTCAATGAGTCAGATATAAAAGCTGAATCAGGAGCATTTTTTATTGAATCTACATTCAGCTTACCGACTAAAGGTTCGAAATCTTGGTTAACCGTTGCTGAACTCAGTAAAGACCATTCATCGATAATCGAATTAAAAGAAAATCTAAAAGCAAATGGCAATGAGGCTTTTATGCTCATTGAGGATGACTTAACGCAAAGTACTCAGAAGTTGAAAAAATTGGTGGGTCTATCTGATGGGCTTCAATTGACGGGTGATGAGATGAGTGTCGGTCGGCACTTTTCGAATGTGATGTTTAACGTCATGCGTGGAGGTTTATTTGTTGATCAATACAATATCAATATCCCAGATCTTAAAGACTTTATTGAGTCAATGAACAAAATTGTTTCCCAATCGGAAAGAGACTTTTTCGCTCAATTTGAAAGGTCGGCAGTGTATGGTGAAATTATCCAAAAAGCTGTGGAAAATGGGAATGCGGATCTTCTTAGACTTTGCTATGAATATTTACCTCTTTCATTTAGTCGTAGGCATGGAGACCCTAGTCGCCCATGGAATAAATTTTCAATAGAAACTAATAAGCCAGATGGCTCTCCTAATTACGCGTATCAGGGCAATTGGAGAGATATCTTTCAAAATTGGGAAACACTGACTATTTCTTATCCGGAGTTTATCGAATCAGTTATTGTCAAGTTTTTGAATGCTTCAACCGCCGATGGTTATAATCCATATCGAATTTCACAGAATGGGATCGACTGGGAAGTTATTGAACCTGACGATCCTTGGACATTTATAGGCTATTGGGGTGATCATCAGATTATTTATTTGCTTAAACTTCTGGAGCTGTCTTATAAGCATGATCCAGATAAATTGTTGGGATTATTAGACAAAGAAATATTTGTATCTGCCAATGTTCCATATAGGATCAAAAAATATGAAGATATCTATGAAAACCCAGATGATACCATTGATTTTGATGAGCAGCTTCATGATGATATAAATAAACACGTTGATTTTGTTGGGGCAGATGGAAAACTAGTTCATACCTCTGAGCATGTATTGTTGAAGTCGACTTTTGTCGAAAAGTTGATGGTTACATTTCTCACAAAAATGTACAACTTCATTCCAGACGCTGGAATCTGGTTAAACACACAACGTCCTGAATGGAATGATGCGAACAATGCACTTGTGGGTAATGGTGTGTCTATGGTCACTCTATTTTATTTAAGAAGGTTTGTATCTTTTTTCCAAGATGTTTTCGATCAATCAGATCTTGAAAAATACAAATTAAACAGACCTCTAATTACACTTTTTAATGGTGTACTGAACGTATTACGAGATTCTGAAAATGAGTTAGAAGGAAGAATTGAAGATAAAAAAAGAAAGGTTTTCGTTGATCAACTTGGCAAGCTAGGAGAATCGTATCGTGAATCTGTTTATAATCTGAATTTTGATGGGATAGGTGAAATATCGAAAAAGGAGGTTCAAGAATTATTAGGACTTTCTAAGAAGTATTTTGATGCTTCTATCAGGAAAAATAAAAGGGAAGATAGACTTTACCATTCTTACAACATTGTAGACTTACAGGAAGAAGAAATTAAAGTATCTCATTTATATGAGATGCTTGAAGGTCAAGTAGCAGTATTGACTTCAGGATTATTGGATTTAGAAGAAGTAATAGAATTGTTAGAGGGTCTAAAGTCCAGTGCAATTTATAGAGACGAGCAATACAGTTATATGCTTTATCCAAATCGTGAATTGCCTCGGTTTTTAGAAAAAAACAATCTGACTAAAAGCCAAGTTGAAAGGTCAGAATTATTGAAAAAGCTAATTGAAAATTCTAATCATAGCATTGTCGTTCCTAACAAGATTGGAGGCTTTCATTTTAATGGGGATTACAATAATGCTGAAAATTTAAAATCTGCACTTGCCAATTTGGAAAGTAAAGAATCATACAGTGAATTGGCATCAAAAGACGCTGATTACTTATTAGAGCTTTTTGAAGAAACATTTGATCATAAGTCCTTTACTGGACGATCAGGGACCTTTTTCGGTTATGAGGGGTTAGGTAGCATATATTGGCACATGGTGTCAAAATTGCTTTTAGCGATACAAGAGAATATAGAGAAGTTTAAAAATACTGATGCTAACAACCAATTAATGGGTGTCCTAATTGATCATTATTATGAGATCAGAGCTGGAATTGGAATTAACAAAACGCCAGATTTATATGGTGGGTTTCCAACAGATCCTTATTCTCATACTCCTTATGGAAAAGGGGCTCAGCAACCGGGAATGACTGGGCAGGTAAAAGAAGATATCATTAATCGTTGGGCGGAACTAGGTGTGCATGTTCGAGATTCCATAATAGAGTTTTCTCCGTTCTTTTTGAGTGATATCGAGTTTCTCAATAGTGATAAGAATTTCGAGTATTATGATGTTTTTGGAGATAGTCAATCAATCTTATTGAACAAAGGAAGTCTTGGTTTTACCTATTGTCAGGTGCCCATTATTTACGAAAAAGGAGATAAGAAGAAACTAATGGTTCAATTGTATGATGATAGTTCTTTGTCATTTGACACTGCTCAACTCACGAAATCACTTTCAAAGGAATTGTTCGAAAGGACTGGAAAAGTAAAAAAAATAATTTTAACGATTAAGTAATGAGTTATGACAGGTTCTAGTCTTTATTCTAGAAATAATTTGAAACGCTGTAGTCGGATAATTTCTACAATAATCATGATCATAGCTCCAGAATTTTTATTTGGCCAAGTGGTGCTCAGAGATTCCTTAGTTACTTGGCAGCATCATCGATTTGAGCTTAATGATGATTTTAGTATGAAAACAGCGAGTAATGATGACTCGGACATTGAGGAAGTCACTTTTGATGGAAAAGTTATAGAAAATGATTTGATCAGATTGGTTGTTTTGCCGGAATATGGAGCCAGAGTTATTTCATTCTTTTACAAACCGACTGGTCATGAATATTTGTACCAAAGTGAATGTGGATCTGCATATGGAATTGGAGAAGGGAACTTTTACTATGACTGGCTAATGGTATATGGGGGTATTTTTCCAACACTTCCTGAACCCGAACATGGTAAATCATGGTTACTGCCGTGGGATTATTCAGTAATTGAAAATTCATCAGAGAAAGTGATTGTTAGAATGGAGTTAACAGATGACACACAATATAATGGTGCACCTGGTGGCTTCAACAATGGGATTACTGGAATTACCTGTCAAGTTGACATAACGGTTTATAATGATGCATCAATATGGGATTTTGATGTCAAACTAATTAACAATCGATCTGAGAATATCAACTATGAATATTGGACTTGTACCACGATGACTCCTGGGACAGATCCAGGCAACACAAGTAGTCCTTTAACTTCCGAAATTGTGATACCCGTAGAAGAATATGAAGCAGGATGGAGTCCAAATAGCTGGATCGGTGGGAATGGTTCAATAGGTCAAATGTCTGAAATTGAAATTCTGAGTGAATGGTCGAATATGGGAATTGCCTATGCAAAAGATCTTAAGGATCAATTTTGGGGTGTAATTAATCATGAGAATGAAGAAGGGATTTTTAGAATCTCAGAAAATGTAGAAACTAGTGGTATGAAGTTATGGACTTGGGGACAAGATAATGTGGACAATGACATGTTCGACTATAGTAATGGAGGGGCTGATAACTACATAGAACTTTGGGCAGGTGTTTCCGATCGTTTTTTTTCTGATGCGGTATTAACACCCCTGGAACAAAAAGCTTGGACAGAATCTTACGTTCCCAGCATTGGAATGGCAGTAGTTGATGAAATGAATGAATTTGCTGGAATAGGGATATCCTGGGATAACGAATTTCAAATGTTGAAATACCAACTGAATACTTTTCATGCAAACGCGTCATACGATCTGGAAATATATCTAGATGACTACTCCATGCAAATTGAAAATCAATTGATTCAATTTTCTCCTTTGGGCTTAGAAAGAACAATAGATTTATCTAATCTATCATTGATCAGTGGTTCGCATAAGGTGATTGTCAATTTAATAGACGATCAGGACAATGCGATTTTGATGGCTGAGATAAATTTTGAGAATAATCCTGTATTAGGGCTTGATGAAATTGAAGATGAGTTTTCAGTTAGGTTGATCAACCATCGAGAATTATCAATTAGTAGTCAAACTAGAGAGAATTATGATTTTCAATTGATAAACCTGAATGGCCAATTATTGCAATATGGTTCTTCGGATTCACAAAATACGACATTAAAGGTTTCAAATGGGGGGCTTTACATTGTACAAGTAACCGTCCAAGGCAGCGCTTTCTCAAAAAAGATATGGGTTAATTAGAGGATACTTATAATTCTTTTAAGTATCCTTTTGCCATTTTATAACTTTTGGATTTTCTTGAAGCTAATTTTTTTACTTGTTTGAAATAAGATTTGGCGGTTGTTTCGTCATCCTCCTTCAAAGCCATTTCTCCAAGTTTGAGTAAAGAAAACAAATGATACCCTTTTTCCTGTGCACCGATTTTTTCTCCGAACGCTACCGTTTTTTTATAAAACTTCTTGGCTTGTTCTTCATTGCTGTCATAAGAATAGACTTGTCCTAAAAAAAACGCGGCGTATCGGCCACTATTGAGTTCATATCCCTGATAGAGGCTATCGATTTTGTTGAGAATGCTGTGGCAAGATGCCTTTAACTCGGTATATCTTCCCATGGAATATAGCATTCTGGCATAGTACCTGTGAAAATATGCGTTGTTTGGAAATGTCTTGTGTAAATAATCCGCTCGAAACATGGCTTCATTTCTATCTCCCTCAGAAGAGTGGATTTGCATCAGATAATATTGCGCTTCAGTTCTGGTGAAGAATGCATTGTTAGCAACATTCATGAGTTGATTCATACCTAATTCTTTATTTCCATCTTTAAAGAATACCATAACTGGTTTAAGGATAGGGTAATGTTCTGGTACCCAAACTGAGTAGTAATTATAAATAGCATCACCAAAAAGTATTTCAGGCCCGAACTCCTCTTTCTCTCTTGTATATTCTAAATAATTCAGCGCTTTTTTACCTTCAGAAGCTGCTTTTGTCCAAGATCTTCTCTCAGCATACAGTCTTCCTTTGAATGCATGAGCCGCCGCTAGAAAGAATCCACCTTCTACTTGGCTGCCTTTGGTAAATATATTTTCAGCTAAAAGAATTGAGCTGTCCATATACATTAAAAATTGTTCATCATAAGAGGTATTCTTAATGTCAGGCATGATTCGCCACCACTGGCTTAACCCTAACAAAAAATAAGGTAAGGGGTGCCATCCATATTTACCTTTCAACCATTTGAATTGAGAATCGGCTCTTTTGAAGTCAAAATTGTACATGCTATTGATACCTTCAGTAGCTTCAATTTGAATTTCAGTATCGAGCAAGAGCAAGGGTATACTATCGTTTGCTTGACTGAAAGCGAGCGTAGGGCTGATTAATAAGATGATAAAAAGGAATCTGAACATCCTGTTTTTATTTCCTTATTACAATTTTATTGCCATTGTTGTCCAATTCAGAAATTACTTTTTTAGCGAGTCCTTTTTCAAAAACAACTCTATCAAAGGATGCTAGGTCTCTTTCGATAGGCATAAACTCTGTAGTCTCTAATGATTCGTAAGGCAAATGGATTAGCTCAAGAATGATGTCGTCCTTTCTAAGCAATGATTGAAAATGTGCATTGCTGTCATCTTTCAATTCTATTTCCTCAAAACCAAGATGGGTTGTGTACCACTTGAGTGTAGTGATATAATCAGAAGAATTAATTGATAGAAAGTTTGGCTTTAATATAAATGATGAAGGATCAGATGGCTCATCGATCAAAAAGATTTGATTTCCGTCAGGGTCATAAACAATCATTGTTTGTTTACCTATGTTTTGATCCAAACTAGCAGGCTTCATGAATTTCTGTTCGTGTCGTTGTAAATAGAAATTTAAACTATCAAACTGGTTAGAAGTAAATCCTAATTTATTTATCCCATTCACATATTTTTTACCTTTGGTAAATGTGATTTCTCTCAATAGTAGGGTGCTCTTGCCTTTTCGTAAAGTTAACTGAAAGCCGTTGTGAGTCATTTTAACGTGCTTTTCTGGTTTGAATTCTTTGATTTTGAATTTTAAGTATTTGTAGTACCAAGATGCGGAGGACTTGAGGTCTTTTACAATGATGACTGCCGATGACATTCTGAGTTCATTGAGATTGACAGTTGCTTGACCCAATGCTGAAGATGATAGCCATTTTGACAATACTAAGATGAAAATAAGGGTATATTGAATTAGTGTTTTCTTCATATCGATCTCTGAGATTTCAGAATTTAAATTTAGGTATTAGAAATTGATAAATTTGCTTTATAAGCTTTTCAAAAAAAATTATATGATTAGAACTTTGATACTCGTCTAAACGTACTAATTTTGAGCCTATTTAAATTCAATCTAAATAAAGCGATATATTGCCCATGAGCAATGACGACCAAATATTAGAGGAGTTTACCTCCAAAGAGTACGAGCACGGATGGTCTGTGGATTTTGAAGCAGATGAAGCGCCATTGGGTCTAAACAAAGACATAGTGCGCTTTATTTCAGCCAAGAAAAATGAGCCAGAGTGGCTATTGGATTGGAGATTGAAAGCTTTTGATAAATGGATTACAATGGATGAACCAGATTGGTCCAATGTAAAGTATCCGAAAATTGACTATCAAGCAATCAAGTACTATTCTGCGCCGAAGCAAAAAGTTGCACCTAAAAGCTTGGATGATATTGATCCTGAAATGATCGAAACATTCAATAAGTTGGGCATCTCGCTTACAGAACAAAAAAGATTGACGGGAGTTGCCGTGGATGCAGTGATTGATTCTGTTTCAGTTGCTACTACTTTTAAAGAAACTTTGGGTGAATTAGGAATCATTTTCTGTTCATTCAGCGAAGCGGTCAAAGAACATCCTGAATTGATCAAAAAACATTTAGGTTCGGTTGTACCAGTAGCTGACAATTATTTTTCTGCTTTGAATTCAGCGGTATTTTCAGATGGCTCATTTTGCTACATTCCAAAAGGGGTGAGGTGTCCTATGGAACTCTCGACATATTTCAGAATCAATGCAGCCAACACTGGGCAATTTGAAAGAACATTGATCGTGGCGGAAGAAGGGTCATATGTGAGCTATCTTGAAGGTTGTACTGCCCCTCAGAGAGATGAAAACCAATTACACGCAGCAGTTGTAGAAATCATCGCCAACAGGGATGCGGAAGTAAAATATTCAACAGTTCAAAACTGGTTTCCTGGTGATAAGAACGGAAAAGGAGGCATATACAATTTTGTAACGAAAAGAGGTATATGTGCTGGCGATCACTCAAAGATATCCTGGACACAAGTTGAAACAGGTTCAGCTGTAACTTGGAAATACCCTTCATGTATATTGAAAGGAGATTATTCGATAGGTGAATTTTATTCTGTAGCGGTGACCAATAATTATCAACAAGCTGATACGGGTACTAAAATGATCCATATTGGAAAAGGTACCAAGTCTCGGATTGTGTCAAAAGGAATTTCGGCAGGAAAGTCTCAGAATAGTTACCGTGGTGAGGTAAAAGTCATGCCTAGAGCTGAAAAGGCTAGAAATTTCTCGCAATGCGATTCATTGCTTATAGGTGATCAGTGTGGAGCACATACCTTTCCATATATCAATATTGAAAACTCCTCTGCACAAGTAGAGCATGAAGCAACTACTTCTAAAATAGGAGAGGATCAAATTTTCTACTGTACGCAGAGAGGAATTGACGAGGAAAATGCCGTAGCGTTAATTGTCAACGGATATGCCAAAGAAGTTTTGAATAAGCTGCCAATGGAATTTGCTGTAGAAGCACAGAAATTATTGGCATTGACATTGGAAGGCTCAGTAGGGTAATTGATAATTATAATTGCCCTTTAGAAATAATCAAATTGTTTGTTGTCTGGAAGCACTTGAAACATCAAACTAATAGAAATAGATTAAACATTGAATTAAGCTATGCTTAGCATTAAAAATTTACAAGCCAAAGTAGAAGAAAAGGAAATTTTAAGAGGAATTAATCTTGAAGTAAATCCTGGAGAAGTACATGCAATCATGGGGCCAAATGGCTCTGGTAAAAGTACTTTGGCATCAGTATTGGCTGGAAGAGAAACATTTGAAGTAACAGGCGGCTCAGTAGAATATTTGGGAAATGACTTGTTGGACTTGGCTGCAGAAGAAAGAGCAAGAGAAGGTATCTTTTTGGCCTTCCAATACCCGGTAGAAATCCCTGGAGTTACCACTACCAACTTTATGAAAACTGCTTTAAACCAAGTAAGAGAGCACAAAGGTCTAGAACCGTTGGATGCGGTAGCTTTCCTAAAGCAAATGAAGGAAAAAATGAAATTGGTTGAGATTGATCAGTCACTTTTGAGTAGGTCATTAAATGAAGGCTTTTCTGGAGGAGAAAAGAAAAGAAATGAAATTTTTCAAATGGCAATGCTAGAACCTAAGCTCGCATTACTTGATGAAACAGATTCGGGTTTAGATATCGATGCGCTACGAATAGTAGCTAATGGTGTGAATGCATTAAAAAGTGAGGATAACGCCACGATCGTTGTAACACATTATCAAAGGCTGTTGGATTACATTGTACCAGATTTTGTACACGTCTTGTACCAAGGGCGAATCGTTAAATCTGGACCAAAAGAATTGGCTTTGGAGCTCGAAGCGAAAGGTTACGATTGGATCACAAAGGATTTACAAGAAGCTTAATGAGTACTTTGAAGAATAAAATACAAGGACAAGAAATTGTTGATCAAGCAGAGCTTTACATTACAAATTTGAACGGTAATGCTGTTCAAGGTTTGTCAGAGGTGAGAAAAACGTCCTTGGCTTTCTTGAAAGAAAGTGGTTTCCCCGGACCTAAATCTGAGGAGTACAAATTTACAAAGTTGACCAAAGCAGCTACTGAATTTGACTTTTCCTTGCTCAAGGAAGTATCAGAAATCCCTACTGAATTGATTAATGATGTGAGAGAAAAGCATCAAGGAGCAAATGTCCTCATTTTTATCAATGGCTTTTACAAAGCTGAGTATTCAGATATAGTTTCACCTGACAATGAATTAAAAATTGATGCGCTTTCAGATAGAAAAGATTTAGATCAGTTGTTGCAAGAAAGTGATGATGCTTTTGCTGCTCAGAACGATGTTTTTGCCAACAGCGGTGTGGTAGTGGAAGTACTGAAAGGAAAATCAGTAGCGGTCCCAGTGATTTGCTATTATTTTTCGGTAGTCGATGAATCTAATACAGGTTTTGTCAAAAACATTTATTTAGCAAATGAAAGTGCTAAGGCTGATTTTGTTCATTTTCATTTATCTGCCAATGAAGGCAAAACTTTCATCAATGAATCAAAGAATTATGTCGTAAAGGCAAATGCAAATATTAGCTTGTACAAGGTTCAGGAAGAAAGTGATGAGTCAGTTTATGTTGGAAATACTGAGGTCTATCAGGAAAGAGACAGTGTATTTTCTTCTTATGTTTTCACTTTTGGAGGAGAGATGGTTAGAAACAACTTGAACATCAAAGTGGATGGTGAAGGTTGTGAGAGTAATATGTACGGATTGTATTTGACCAAAGGAAAATCTCATGTTGATAATCACACCGTAGTAGATCATATGCAGCCAAATTGCAACAGCAATGAGCTATACAAGGGAATAATTGATGATAAATCTCGCGGTGTTTTCAATGGTAAAATATTTGTGAGACAAGCTGCACAGAAGACAAATGCCTTTCAATCTAATGGCAACATTCTATTGAGTGATACAGCTGTTATTAACACCAAACCTCAACTAGAGATTTGGGCGGATGATGTGAAATGTTCACATGGCTGTACAACAGGTCAGTTGGATGAGGAAGCTATTTTTTACCTCAGAGCTAGAGGGATTGATAAAGACAAGGCTAAGTCGATGATTCTGTTGGCTAGCGTTTCTGAAGTCATTGAGAAAGTGAAACTTGGATGGCTCAAAGTGGAGATCACTGATAAGGTAGTCGAAAGACTACATGTTTAGAAAATTCTATTTAACCGATTGAAAAACGTGGAAGTAAAAACGACATCTGGGTTGGATATATCAGCTATTAGAAAGCAATTTCCTATTCTTCATCAGGAGGTTAATGGGAAGCCTTTGGTGTATTTTGACAATGCGGCTACTTCACAAAAACCTCAGTCTGTTATTGATGCATTGAATCATTATTATAACTCAGATAATGCCAACATTCATAGAGGAATTCATACACTAGCCGAAAGGTCAACTACTGCATTTGAAGATACCAGGAAGGCTGTTGCTAAGTTTATCAATGCAGGCGAACCAGAAGAAGTGATTTTTACCAAAGGAACCACGGAAGGGATCAATTTGGTTGCATCTAGCTTCGGGAGGAAATTTATAGGTAAAGAAGACGAAATCATTATTTCAGGCTTAGAGCATCACTCCAATATTGTTCCCTGGCAAATGCTTTGTGAAGAAAAAGGAGCAATTCTCAAAGTCATTCCTGTTAATGAAAAAGGGGAACTAGTTATTTCTGAATACGAAAAGCTATTAACCGATAAAACGAAACTTGTTTCCATCAATTATATATCCAATGCGCTTGGAACAATTAACCCGGTCAAAGAAATCATTGACAAAGCGCATGCTATTGGTGCAAAGGTGCTAATAGATGGAGCTCAGGCAGCGCCTCATGTAAGATTGGATGTGCAACAATTGAATTGTGACTTTTTGGCTTTTTCTGCTCATAAGGTTTATGGGCCTACTGGAGTGGGTGCCTTGTATGGGAAAAGAGCATTGCTTGAGGCTATGCCACCTTATCAAGGTGGAGGTGAAATGATCAAGGAGGTTAGTTTCTCAGGGACAACTTATAATGACATACCCTATAAGTTTGAAGCTGGGACACCAAATATCGGTGAGGTAATAGCGTTTAAAACGGCGATTGATTTTGTGGAAGAATTAACGCAAGAGTCTATCGCAGCTCATGAAGATGAGTTAATGGAATATGCGAACGAGCTTTTAAAGAATGTGGAGGGTTTTCAAGCCATCGGAACAGCTGACAAAAAAGCAAGTGTGATTTCATTTTTAATCGAAGATGTACATCCATTTGATTTGGGACAAATACTGGATGCAAAAGGAATTGCTGTAAGAACTGGACATCATTGTGCACAACCATTGATGAATACTTTTGAAATCGAGGGAACTGTTCGTGCCTCTTTTTCTGTTTACAATACGAAAGAGGAAATTGAAATTTTTGTTGACGCGCTGAAATCAGCTATAAAGATGTTTAAAAGCTAAATGGCCAGTATTGACGACATACAAGATTCTATTATAGAGGATTTTAATATGCTCGATGGTGACATGGAAATGACCATTGGTTATATCATGGAATTAGGTGCGAAGTTGCCAGATTTTCCAGAGGAACATAGATCAGAACAGAATATTGTAAAAGGTTGCCAATCAAAAGTATGGCTAAATGCGATACTTGAAGATGGTAAAGTTGTTTATCAAGCGGATAGTAATACGGCTATAACTAAAGGACTTGTGAGTATTTTGTTAACCGTATTGTCTGGTCAGGATGCTGATGACATTTTAAATGCCGATTTATATTTCAAGGAAAAAATCGGCATGAATAGATTCATTGGAACGCAAAGATCCAATGGATTTGGAGCCATGATCAAACAAATGCAGATTTATGCGCTGGCCATGAAAGCCAAAGTTTAATTTATAGAAATGGAAGAAAAGGATTTAAAGGAGAAGGTATTGGAGGCAATCAAAAAGGTCTATGATCCGGAGATTCCAGTGGATGTCTATGAATTAGGACTTATCTATGAAATAAATGTTTTTCCTGTGAACAACGTTTATGTGTTGATGACGTTAACTTCTCCTGCATGTCCATCTGCAGAAGCGATTCCAGATGAGATGAAGCAAAATATAGAAGCGATAGAAGGTGTGGGAAAGGTAGATGTGGAAGTTACATTTGATCCACCATATGAAACAGACATGATGTCTGAAGCTGCCAAGTTGGAACTTGGTTTTATGTAAAACGATTTTTAAAATTACCAAAATATAGAAGACATGTATCCAGAAGAATTAGTAGCACCCATGAGAGCAGATTTAACTTCTGTGGGTTTCGAAGAATTTAAATCAGCAGATGCTGTAACCAATCATTTAACCGATCACGAAGGAACAACTTTGTTAGTTATCAATTCAGTATGCGGTTGTGCGGCAGGAGCTGCTAGACCTGGTGTCAAAATGGCTGTTGAAGGGAGCGAGAAAAAACCAACAAACCTTGCAACAGTTTTTGCTGGTGTTGATGCTGAGGCTGTTCAAAAGGCGAGAGAATTTACTTTACCGTACCCTCCATCATCTCCATCAATAGCGTTGTTCAAAGACGGCGAGTTAGCACACTTTGTTGAAAGACACCATATCGAAGGAAGAAGCGCTGAAATGATCGCAGATCATTTGGTACAGGTATTCGACGAATTCTGTTAAAAAATAGAAGGGATGAGTAAAAAGTTAAAATTTAATTTTAACTTTTTACTCTAAGATTAAACCTCGATAATATGCCTAGCGCCTTTTCTACTATGATGCCATTAGGCACACTGGCTCCAGATTTCAAACTTTATAATACAGTTTCAGGAATAGAATTATCTCTTTCCGAAATCAAAGGAGAAAAAGGCACAGTGATCATGTTTATATGCAATCACTGCCCATATGTTATTCACATTCAGGATCAGTTAAAGAATATTTCTGATGAATACATGAGCCAGGGCATTTCATTTGTGGCTATTTCCTCCAATGATATTGTAAATTTTCCGGAAGACTCTCCTGAATTGATGAAGAAGTTTTCGGAAGAAGGACAGCTTGATTTTCCTTATTTATATGATGAAACACAAGAAGTCGCCAAAGCCTATAAAGCTGAATGTACACCGGATTTTTTCCTATTTGATGTCGACTTGAAATGTGCTTATCGTGGAAGATTCGATAGTTCTTCTCCTGGGAACGGAGTGCCTTCAACCGGAGAAGATTTGAGAATGGCACTTGGAAATTTAGTAGTAGGCATACCTATAGATACTGAACAACACCCAAGCATAGGTTGTAGTATCAAGTGGAAAAAGTAATGTCAGGTTCATTCCATATATTTTTGAAACTTGACAAACATTCCTCATTTAACTTTATAACTTTCCACTCATGAGCGTTCACCAATCCAACATTAAACGTGTCACAACTCACCAACTTCAAGAAATGAAGAATCGAGGTGAGAAAATTTCAATGCTGACAGCATATGACTATTCTATGGCTCGAATTTTAGATCAAGCAGGAATAGATGTTTTACTCGTGGGTGATTCTGCTTCGAATGTTATGGCAGGAAATGAAACAACACTTCCCATTACTTTGGATCACATGATTTACCATGCTTCAGGTGTGGTCAAAGCGATATCAAGAGCATTTGTGGTTGTTGATATTCCTTTCGGAAGTTATCAAGGAAATTCTCGTTTAGCACTGGAGTCAGCTATTCGGATCATGAAAGAGTCCGGAGCGCATAGTGTGAAAATGGAAGGCGGAGAAGAAATCAAAGAAAGTGTGATGCGCGTATTGAGCGCTGGAGTACCTGTAATGGGTCACTTAGGTTTGACACCACAATCTATATATAAGTTCGGTACTTATACGGTCAGAGCTCGAGAAGAAGAAGAAGCTGAGAAACTTATATCAGATGCCAAAATTCTAGAAGAATGTGGTTGTTATGCCATTGTTCTAGAAAAGATTCCTAGTGAATTGGCTAAAAAAGTGTCCGAATCCATCACCATTCCTACAATTGGAATAGGTGCTGGACCTCATTGTGACGGACAGGTATTAGTGGTGCATGATATGCTAGGAATCACTCAAGAATTCAAACCAAGATTCTTGCGTCAGTATGCTGACCTCAGCCAAGTAATCACCGATGCCACCGCCAATTACATCAAGGACGTGAAATCCAATAATTTCCCAAGTCAAGAGGAGAGTTATTAATTTTCTTGTGTTATCGCGAACGGAATGAGGCAATCTAACACGCTTCTGCCTTGATATGCAAGTAAATTTTCTGGTTATGAGAAAAATTATGACTCCAGGTAGTGCGGTGAGGCTAATATCGAATTCAAGACATCTTTGGTGTAATGGGAAGATCTAGTTAAAATAGTTTTACACGTTTACTACGTGCAAAGTCAGAATCCAAATGACCTTGATTGGTGTATCGATTTGGAATTGAAGAAGTATTTAATCAAGGATGATATTGATGATTTAATAGTTGCATTGATTGACTTGAGAAATGCAATCAGCATACATACTTAGTCCTCCGTACTGAACTAATAGTATGCAAAAATTATAAGATTAAGCTGGTGGGAGACACATTTTTTGACAAGCCAGCGCTATTGGTTAGGATTATGCTGGCCTTAAATAAATTTCGAAAAAGAATTCTGAAGTATCTAAAACGTATTTGAATCCACTGTTTGATGCCGACTAGTCGGCAAAGTTTGGATCTTTTAACAAAGATTGAAGAATTTCCGAAATTGATTTATAGCCTTGACTTTTTTGTTACTTTTTGTGTCAAGGCAAAAAGTATAATTAACCCACACTCACTCTGACCTTCTTTTTCTTCAATCTAGTATTGTTTGTCAATTGAATTACACTTTTGACTTTGGATTTGTGAACCGCCACAAAAGCGCACTCTTGTTTGATTTCAATGATCCCCAATTCTTCTTTGTTGAGTTTGCCTTGTTTGAAAAAAAGACCAGCAATATCTCCTTTTGATATTTTGTCTTTTCTTCCTCCAGAAATTAACAAAGTTTGCCAAATGGGAGGTTTAGGAATGGGTTTGTTCTTCAAACTTTCCACAGTGGCATCTAATATGAACTCAGGTAGTTTTTCCTTCACCCATTGAATTACGTAGGCTGTGCCATCACTTTTCATTCTGGCAGTCCTGCCGTTTCTATGGGTAAACTCTTCTTCTCGGGGTGGCAATTGATAATGAATAATGAATTTCATTTCCGGAATATCAATTCCTCTTGCAGCTAAATCTGTCGCAATAATCAATTGGTAGGTCCCATTTCGAAATTTGATCAAAGCTCTCTCACGATCAACTTGTTCCATCCCACCATAAAAACAACCGTGACTGATATCATTGTTGGTCAAATGATCACTGACTCTTTGAATGGTCTCTTTGAAATTGCAAAAAACTATTCCTGGCTGATTACCAATATGACGCAATGCATCAATCAAGGTATTTAATTTATCCTTCTCAGGAGACATTATTGTCTTGATCTGAAGTTGAGATGAACTCCATTTCAAATAATCAACATAAACAGGTTCTTCCAATCCTACGAATCGTGGGATCTCTACTTTTTGTGTGGCAGAAGTCAGAATTCTTTTGTTGACTTTTGGGAGTAATCGAAGAATATCTTTCATTTCGGATTCAAACCCGATTTCTAACGACTTGTCGAATTCATCTAGAACGATGGTAGAAATAAAATCTGTTGCAAATGCCTCCCTTCTCAAATGATCTGCGATTCGGCCAGGAGTCCCGATCAAAAGAGCTGGTCGGTGTTTAATTTCAATTCGATCTTTAGAACCAGTTCGGCCCCCATAAACTGCATTGGTTTTATAACCAGTGCCCATTTCCTTCGCCACCTGATCAATTTGGATGGCAAGCTCTCTTGAAGGTACAATTATCATTGCTTGGATCTCAGCGCATTCGGGATCAAAAGATGCGAAAATTGGTAAAAGAAATGCCAGCGTTTTACCTGTGCCAGTAGGGGAGAGAAGCACTGTATCCGCATTAGATTGGATAACTGATTGAGCTTCCTCTTGCATTGGATTAAGCTTGTCAATTTTTAGTTTGTTGAGAATTGCCTTTTCGTCTTTGTATGTTCCTGCCATGATGCAAAAGTAAGAGAAGGATTGTCATAATAATGGAGAAAAATGCATTCACTTGAGAAATGCTGGAGAATGAGTTTAGTCCGAAAAATAGAGTTGTCTAAATATCGAGTTGCAGTCTATCAATCCCCCAAACATTTACTAACTTCGTGGCTTGAAATACAGCATGCAATTGACCTATTATCACACAGTTAATTACACAAAATACAATGGCTAAAATTATTTACACAAAAACTGATGAAGCTCCTGCTTTAGCAACTTATTCGCTTCTTCCAATTATACAAACATTCACGAAGGCAGCAGGTGTTCAAGTCGAGACAAGAGACATCTCCTTGGCTGGAAGAATTATTGCTAATTTCCCTGATAACTTAACAGATGATCAAAAAATAAATGATGCATTAGCAGAATTGGGAGAATTAGCAAAAATGCCAGAGGCCAACATCATCAAATTGCCTAACATTAGCGCATCTATTCCACAATTGCAGGAAGCAATCAAAGAATTGCAAGGACAAGGATATGATATACCTAATTACCCTGAAGAGCCGAAAACGGATGCTGAAAAAGAGATTAAAGGACGATATTCTAAAGTATTGGGTAGTGCAGTAAACCCTGTTCTGAGAGAAGGTAATTCTGATAGGAGAGCACCAAAAGCTGTAAAAAATTATGCTAAGAAGCATCCACATTCAATGGGAGCTTGGGCTGCTGATTCTAAAACACATGTAGCGAGCATGAGCCAGGGAGATTTTTATGGAAGTGAAAAATCGCTAACGATAACTGAAGCAACTGAAGCAAAAATTGAATTTCATGGTGCTGATGGATCTTCCAAAGTGTTGAAAGCTTCTACACCTTTGAAGGCTGGAGAAATTATAGATGCTTCAGTGATGAATGTGACCGAATTGAAAGAATTTGTAGGAAAGGAAATTGCGGACGCAAAAACACAAGGAATCTTGTTTTCATTGCATTTGAAAGCGACCATGATGAAGGTGTCTGACCCAAAAATATTTGGTGCAGTAGTAGAAGTGTTTTATAAAGATGTTTTTGATAAGTATGGTGATCTATTTGCTGAGTTGGGTGTAGACGTCAATAATGGATTAGGGGATGTTTATGCAAAGATTAAAGGTCATGATAAACAAAGTGAAGTTGAAAGCGCTATTGCTGCTGTCTATGCAGAAAGTCCAGATTTGGCAATGGTTAATTCAGACAAAGGAATCACAAACTTACATGTTCCAAGTGATGTAATTATAGATGCATCTATGCCTGCAATGATTCGCACATCGGGGCAAATGTGGAACAAGGAGGGAGAGCAGCAAGATACTAAGGCCGTAATTCCAGACCGAAGCTATGCAGGTGTTTATCAAACAGTGATTGAAGACTGTAAGAAAAATGGTGCATACGATCCATCAAGCATGGGGAGTGTGCCAAATGTCGGTTTAATGGCACAGAAAGCTGAAGAGTACGGTTCACACGACAAGACTTTCCAAATGGAGGCTGCTGGAACTATCAAGGTAGTAGATGCAACTGGAAAAGTGTTGATCGAGCAAACTGTTGGTGCGGGTGACATTTTCAGAATGTGTCAGGTGAAAGATGCTCCGATCCAGGATTGGGTGAAACTAGCTGTGAATAGAGCAAAAGCTACTGGAGTTCCTGCTGTATTTTGGTTAGACAAAAACAGAGCACATGATGCTGAATTGATCAAGAAAGTAAATGTTTACCTTAAGGATCATGATACTGCAGGGTTGGAATTGTTAATCAAATCTCCTGTAGAGGCAACACAGTTTTCGATTGATAGGATCAGAAAAGGAGAAGATACAATTTCAGTAACAGGAAATGTATTGAGAGATTACTTAACCGATTTGTTCCCAATCTTGGAGGTAGGAACAAGTGCGAAAATGCTTTCAATTGTTCCATTGATGAATGGAGGAGGACTGTTTGAAACGGGTGCTGGGGGTTCTGCTCCGAAACATGTTCAGCAATTCAATCAAGAAGGATATTTAAGATGGGACTCTTTAGGAGAGTTTTTGGCAACAGCTGTCTCTCTAGAGCACCTTGCTCAAAACTTTGATAATCCTAAGGCACAAGTATTGGCTGAAACATTGGATGAAGCTACTAGTAAATTCTTAGATAATGATAAATCACCTGCTCGAAGGGTAGGAGGAATTGATAATAGAGGTAGTCATTTTTATATAGCATTGTACTGGGCACAGGCTGTGGCAGCTCAAAGCAAAGACAGTGATCTACAGGCTAAGTTTACTTTGCTAGCGAAGACGCTGGAAGAAAACGAAGATAAAATCAATTCTGAGTTAGTAGGTGCACAAGGAAAAGAAGAAGACATTGCTGGATATTATCAGCCAAGTGTTGATCTTGCTTCAAAGTCTATGAGACCAAGTGCTACATTAAATGCTGCTTTAAAAGCCATTTAATTAGAATATTTATTGTAATTTCAGCTAAAGGGAGAAGTCTTACTGTAAAGATTCCTCCCTTTAGTTTTTATATGAAAGGAGAAATTAATCATATTAATTAAGCATCTAATTTCCCTTCATTTCGTTTGTATTATCTTTATCCACCAAATGGAATTTCAACTCACAGATTACCAAATTGTCCTTCTTTTTGCCATTGGCGGATTGATTGCTATCATAGGTTCGCTGATTACTAGTAGACTTCTTCGGCCGGACCGACCCAATGAAGAAAAGCAAACTACCTATGAATGTGGAGAAGACCCCACAGGGACGGCATGGGGAAAATTTAATATTAGATTTTATGTCGTCGCACTGGTTTTTGTGCTTTTCGAAACAGAATTGTTATTTCTTTTTCCTTGGGCCATTGTTTTTGGAAATGAAGAATTGAATGAAGCTACAAATGGTCAATGGGGGGCATTGGCATTCGTTGAAATGGGACTCTTCATATTGATTCTCGCCATAGGCCTCGCATATGTATGGGGGAAAGGGTTTCTAGACTGGGAAAAACCAGAAGTGAAACCATTTGTTTGGGAAAATACTATTCCAGAAGACCTCTACGAAAATATTAATTCCAAGTACGGTAAATGATAGTTTTTAACTTTATACTTTCAATTTCCTATTAATAATGAAAGGGTTACTCGATCAAAAATTCAACAATGGAGGCGTGATCATTAGCAGTCTCGAAGACCTAACAAATTGGGCAAGATTGTCCAGTATATGGCCAATGGGCTTTGGGCTTGCTTGTTGTGCAATTGAGATGATGGGGGCTTATACTTCTGCCTATGATTTGGATCGTTTTGGGGTAATACCTAGAGCTAGTCCAAGAATGTCAGATGTTATGATTGTGGCAGGAACGGTTACTTATAAAATGGCGGATCGTGTTCGAAGGCTTTATGAGCAAATGGCTGAACCTAGATACGTCATTTCAATGGGGTCATGTGCCAATTGTGGAGGTCCATATTGGGAACATGGATATCATGTGGTGAAAGGTGTCGATAAGATAATTCCTGTAGATGTTTATGTTCCGGGATGTCCACCAAGGCCAGAAGCATTGATCGGTGGAATCATTAAACTGCGTGAAAAAATTCAAGGAGAGACTTTAGGCGAGCCTAAGGGTTTACGTGACATAGTAGAAAAAATAGGTTAATGGGCATCGAAGATTTTAAACATGAAATTGTAAGACTGTTTGGAGATTCTGCAGTAGTATCTATCGACGAAAACGCTACGCCTAAGGCATTAATAATCAATCCAGAAGTAATCAAAGACGTTTGTCAGATCCTAGCGGATCGAGAAGGGTTATTCTTCGATATGTTATCTTGTTTAACTGGAATCGACAACGGGCCCGAGGTAGGAACTATGGAAGTTGTATATAACTTATATTCTATTCCTCTGGAACATGCTTTGATGCTGAAAGTAATTTTGCCACGCGAGAATCCAGAAGTAGAATCATTGTGTTCTGTTTACATGGCAGCTGAATGGCATGAACGAGAAGCCTATGATCTATTGGGTATACAATTTAGGAATCACCCTGATCTAAGAAGAATCTTGATGCCTGCTGATTGGGAAGGGCACCCATTGAGAAAGGATTATGTTGAGCCAGAGGAATACAGAGGTATGAAAACAGTCAGAGAGGAGGACGATCCGATATGAGCCAATCTGTAGAGTACAAATACCGACCAGATAATCTCAATGAATCAGTTCCTAATTTGTACAAGGAAGGTGATTTGAAATCTGAGGAAATGATCATCAACATTGGACCTCAACATCCATCTACCCATGGTGTATTAAGGTTAGAGGTTGTCACCGATGGGGAGATTGTGGTTGACATAGTTCCTCATATGGGATACCTGCATAGGTGCTTTGAAAAACACACAGAATCCGTTCCTTTTAATCAAGGAATTCCTTTTGTAGATCGTTTGGACTATGTCGCTGCAATGAATTCAGAACATGCATGGGCGATGGGTGTGGAAAAAATGCTCGGGATTGATAAGGAAATTCCAAAAAGAACAGAATACATCAGAGTTGTAGTGGCAGAACTTAATAGGATTGCTTCTCATTTTGTCGCGATAGGTACTTATGGTGTGGACATAGGGGCCTTTACCCCATTTCTTTGGATGATGCGAGATCGAGAACATATCCTGAGAATGTTGGAATGGGTGAGTGGTGCAAGGATGCTATACAATTATGTATGGATTGGAGGTTTGTTTTATGATTTACCGGTCGGTTTTGAAGAAAAGTGTTTAGAATTTATCAAATACTTAAAGCCTAAACTTCAGGAATTAGATGATGTTCTGATCAACAATAAAATATTTGTAGAACGGACAGCAAATGTGGGCGTTTTATCTAGAAATCTTGCAATTAATTATGGTGTTACCGGACCGATGCTTCGGGCCTCTGGTCTTCGTTATGATTTGAGAAAAGTAGACGCTTATTCGGTTTATCCGGAAATTGATTTCGATGTCCCCATTGGAAAAGGAGAAAAAGGACAAATAGGAGATTGCTGGGATAGAACTTGGGTTCGAGTCGAAGAAGTTCGACAGTCTGTAAGAATAATTGAACAATCCTTAGAAAAGCTTACCAAAGAACATAAAAGGACAAAAGAATTCGATCCGCGTGCAATGGTTCCTAAGAAAATTCGGCCAAAAGCACAGGATTTCTATTCTCGAGCTGAAAACCCTAAAGGTGAGTTAGGCTTCTTTTTTAGAACAGACGGGCGCTCTGATATTCCGATTCGCAGCAAGGCTCGTGGTTGTAGCTTTTCCAACCTATCTGTATTGCCAGAAATGTCTAGAGGACATATGATTGCAGATATGATTGCAATCATTGGTTCTATGGATTTTGTAATGGGAGAAGTGGATCGATAGTTCAATTGATCGGGTCTTAATTTATTTTATAATTTTTATATTGAAGCTCCAAGTCAATTTTAATAAAGACTGTGACTTTTTTGTAATTAATTATGAATACGGACCTTTGTATTAAAATTCTGAATGCCGAACAAATACGCCAAGCAGACCAGTTTACAATTAAGCATGAGCCTATATCATCCATTGATTTAATGGAAAGAGCCTCAAAGGCTTTTGTAGAGAAATTCACATCTATTTATTCCAATTCTCGACCTGTCTATATTTTCTGTGGAACCGGAAACAATGGGGGTGATGGATTAGCAATTGCCAGGTTATTGCTTGCACTTGATTATAGGGTAAAGACCTTTATTATTGGGAATGTAGAAAAAGGGTCTGTTGATTTTAATATCAATTATGACAGATTAAAGTCGTCTTCAATTCCTTTTTGTATAAAAAAGGAACATGACTTCCCGGAATTGAACGGAAATACACTTGTTTTAGACGCAATTTTTGGATCAGGTTTAACTAGAGGTGTCAATGGTATATATGGAGAATTGCTTGAACACATTACAAATTCTAAATGTCATAAGATAGTTGCTGTTGATATTGCTTCTGGTTTGGCATGTAGTGAGACTTTTCAAGATGGAAGTATTTTGGATGTATCAAATACAATCACATTTCAAACTGCTAAATTGTCACATTTGTTGCCGCAAAACGAAAAATTTTCTGGGTCGGTTGATGTTGTTGACATAGGTTTAGATAAGGGTTTCATTCGATCACTACCTTCAAATTACTATCAAATAACAGAGCGCTTTGTTCATTCAATTTATAAAAAAAGAAGTAAGTATTCACATAAAGGAACAGCTGGGAAAAATCTAATAGTCGCTGGTTCCATGGGTAAAATGGGTGCTGCTGTGTTGGCGGTTAAGGCCTGTCTCCGCGCCGGAGCTGGCTTGGTCACAACTTTTTTACCCAGGTGTGGGGTTGATATTATGCAGGTATCGGTTCCAGAAGCTATGGTTATTGCGTCAAATGAAGAAAATTTAATTGGTGATATTCCGGGAATAGAAAATTATAATAGCATTGGAATTGGACCTGGGATAGGAGTTGATTACAAAACTAGCGGCGCCGTAAAATTAATTATTGAGAACTCAAAAGTCCCAATTGTATTAGATGCAGATGCGCTCAATATTATTTCAGAAAATAAAAGCTGGTTAGCTGAACTTCCAGAATATTCTGTTTTGACCCCTCATCCTGGTGAGTTTCAAAGGTTGGTGGGAGGTTGGAAAAATGACTATGAACGCTTAGCGCTACAATTAAGTTTTGCAAAAAAGTACAAAGTAATTTTGATATTGAAAGGAGCTAATACCAGTATAGCAACACCAGATGGGATGGTTTTTTTCAATACAACTGGAAATTCTGGCATGGCCACTGGAGGAAGTGGAGATGTGTTGACAGGTGTAATCACAGCTCTTATTGGTCAAGGATATAATTGTGACGAAGCATCTATTTTAGGAGTTTATTTACATGGACTTTCTGGCGATATTTATAAGGAAATGAATAGTGAGGAGTCACTGATAGCTTCTGATCTCATAGATAATATTGGCAAGGCATTTCAGCGAATCGTAAATCGCAATTGAGTTTTATTATTTGAATACCGTATAAATTGGTCTTTAATTTGATCTGTTTTGTCGAAAATGTCGGCATGCATAATAAACTTCACAATTAATTAACTATCTTATGGTATAACCAAAGTCGCTTAAATGCGTATTTTGTAAAGCAGTGTTTGTTAGTACGGTTCTATATGAGTTTGAAAAAAACGATGTTGGCAATGATAATGCTACTGTCTTCTGGGATGATCCAGAGTCAAGACAGAGAACAGCAGACCTATACTGCAGAAGCTCAGATCTATGAAAACAATGGTTTAGACATTTCTAATCAAATAGATGTCTATCCTAATCCTTCTATTGATTATGTTGTGGTTAATATCAAAAATTCTAATCTTCTGACTACAGAATTTGAGATGCACAGTGTCATTGGTAATTCGGTAGATTTAATTGTTGAGCAATTGGGAAGGGATAAGTATAGAATCGATGTGAAAGAGTTTTCATCTGGCTATTATTTTTTAGTTGTCAAGGATGATCAATCACAATTCAAAAAAGCTTTTAAATTTTTGAAAAAGTAAAAATATAGCAATAATGAAAAAGCCCTGGTTCGAGTACTTGAATCAGGGCTTTCTTTTTGACTTAGGTATTTTTATTGTGCGTATTGATAATGCTTTCTAAACAAATCCTCGTATTTCTTAGCTAATTCTCCATCATCTACTCCTCTGAATACTCTTGAAATTTCACTTAATGAAATCAGATTCTTTTGCATTTCAAATTGATCAACTATACCCTTTTCCATAAGATATGTCAACATTTCATCAGACCGGGTCGACATCAAATCCGCCATTTCAATCGCTTTTTCTTTTTCATCCAGCATTAATAAAAAGCCTACTTGTTGTACGCTGAAGTGGTCATATCTAATGACATTATCAGGCATTGTCTCTAGACATCTGAAAAGTGCATTTTTTGCTTTTTCTATTTTTCCCTCAGTTAATAGTGCTTCAATTAGCGTGTTGAAACCAGCTCTATGATTGAGTACAAAGTTTCTATAATCTTCAGAGTAATATACTTCAGGATTGTCTAATTCTCGCCAATGAAAATTATTCATCATATTGTTGTACATTTTTTCCGAATCCACCAACATTTCATTTTCTGAATTTCGGACAGGAAGAAGTCTGAAAGCATTTCCTTCTTGAACCATGAATCGTTTCAAATTGAAATTGACGCTGGAAGCAGAAGTGTTGTTGAAATAGATTGGGCGCTCCCAATTATTATTTACAATCAAATCAAGGATAGCTAGATCCTTTTTTTCCAATCCGCGACCTTTCATAGTCCAAGTCATTTTATCGACCATTTTTTCTCGGTGTTGATCCGGAATGATAGCCAAATCAATTACTCTACTGGTATCTACAGGTAAGAAAAAATTCTTTGTTGGAACGGAATTGTAATTACTCAACGAAGTTGGAACTTGTAGTGCTGGATGCTCCTCTTTAATCAATTTAAGATATTGTCTGGCATCCATACTTCCTCCTTTGATATTCCTTTCTGCAAATGGTAGGTAGTCATTGAGGCCTCCTTGCTTATAATTGTTTAGATCTAGTCCAAATGGAAGAGGCTTTGATTCATAAGCGTCCCGCATCATTTGGGCGATATACCAATCCGTATTGAAATAACTCAAGACGATGACTCTAACATCCGTTCTAAAACCTTCTACTTCTTGTACGTACCAAAGTGGAAATGTATCATTATCACCTCCCGTAAAAATGATGGCATTTTCTTCACATGATGCCAAAAAGTTTTTTGCTGAGTCCACAGAGAAGTATCTATCTGATCGATCATGATCATCCCAACCTTCAGAAGCCATGATTGCAGGTGCCGTTAGGCATATTAAAGTTGCAATTATTACTGAAATAGAATTTTTCTTCATGAGTCTGGCCAAACCATTGAATACCGCTATGACCCCTAAGCCTATCCAAATGGCGAAGGCATAATAGGAGCCGGCATAGATGTAATCCCTTTCTCTAGGTTCGACTGGAGGTGAGTTTAGGTAAAGCACAATAGCTGCCCCTGTCAGGAAAAACAACATGGCGACAAACGAGAATGTTTTAATATCCGTATAATACTGAAAGATCATTCCCGCCAATCCAATGATCAACGGAATCATAAAAAATATATTCCGGCCTTTGTTTTCTGAAAGCATGGCTGGAACCTCCTCAAAAGCATCAGTGATGCCTATCCAGCCGGCACCTTGAATATCTGAAGCTCTGCCTGCAAAATTCCACATGAAATAGCGAAAATACATAGTGCCTATCTGATGAGAAAACATGAAGGCTATATTGTCAATAAAACTTGGTTTTTCGCCTTTCTTTAGTCCCATGACTTCTCGATACTTTGTCACATGATGTGGTTGATTACTGTACGCACGTGGAAGTATCGTAGTATGATCTGGATCATAAACATATTCTAGTTTATAGTCCGTTACTTCATAACTGTCTTTACCTTTTGTATAAACTTTCTCACCTTTTTTCTGATCAATCAGTTCGGCAGTAAAGTATTGTCCATACAATAAAGGTCTACTCCCATACTGTTCCCTTTTTAAATAAGAAACATAACTTAGAACGTCTTCAGGGTTATTTTCATCAATCGGGGGATTGTAATTTGATCTTATCAATATAATTGAATATGAAGAATAACCAATAAGTATAAACGCGAAAGAAATCAAAATGGTGTTGATTCGGCTTACACTCATTTGATCTATAAACTTTTCTCTTTTTGTGCCTTCAAAAAACAGATACCAGACTGCAATGCCCGGAAGAATTCCTAATAACGTTATGATGGCGGTTTTATTAATGTCCTTTTGCACCGAATAATACACTGCAATCGTGGAGGTGATAGCCAGGAATAGAGAGTAAACCGGATTCATTCCAGTTAACATATTAAGAATGAAAAATGTTAAAAAACCTGTTGTAATTAAAACGAATAAATTGCTTAGTTTTTCACCAGAACTTGTATGGTAAATGCTATAGATTATATAACCTAAAAATGAAACGACAAGTAACGCAACGCCCGTTCCAAAAGGCATCCCTAAAGTATTGACAAATCCAATTTCAAATTTTGCAGCTAATGAAGGTAAGCCAGGTATTACACCTTCCATGATAATCAAGATAATTCCACCGCTTGCGACCATAGTGGTAATGATTCCTCTTAAAGATGGGTTTTCTCTTTTCTTGAAATAGTAGATCAAACCCAATGCAGGTAAGGTTACAAGATTCAGCAAGTGTACCCCTATACTCAAGCCAATCATGTAGGCAATGAGAATCATCCAACGGTTTTGAAGAGCACCTTCTTCTAAATTTTCCCATTTGAGCATGGCCCAAACGATGAAAGCCGTAAAGAATGACGACATACCATATACCTCAGCTTCGACTGCTGAAAACCAAAATGAATCTGAAAAAGTATAAGCCATCGCTCCTACTAGGCCTGAGCCTATAACCAAATAATCAGCCCAAGCTGTAGCTTCATTAACCATTTTTTTGGCTAAATGTGTAATAGACCAAAACAAGAACATGATAGTGAATCCGCTACTCAAAACACTTACCATATTGATCCAATAAGCAACTTTTTCTACATCACCTCCGGCCAGAAAAGAGAACATTCTTCCAATCAAGAGGAACAAGGGAGCTCCAGGAGGATGAGGAACTTCTAATTTGTATGAAACGGCAATAAATTCACCACAATCCCAATAACTAGCCGTTGGTTCAACGGTCAATGTATAAACTGTAGTTGCGACTATAAAAGTTAGCCAACCTGTGATGTTGTTCAGTTTGTTATAATTAAGCATGTTTTTAGCTAATTTGAATGGCGAAAATAGTAATAAATGAGGAAACCCAATGCCTAATCAATCTTATCTTACGCATTGAAATATCTGTTGAATCTAACGTAAGTTGTTGGATGAAAAGTGATAATTTAGCGCGATATTTCAACTTTCAATTAATTTCAAATAAAAAGTATGTTTGATTTTTTTAGGTCTTTTTTGACCAGTATTCTTTGTCTTGGCTGTTCATTGGGTTCTTTTCTGGCATTTTCTCAGAATGAAGAGGATCAAATTAATCCGGAAGTTTTGACATCCAAATTAGCATATCAGGAATCAAATACGAGATATTTTGATTTGATACATACGAAATTGGATGTATCGTTTGATTGGGAAAAGCAGTTTTTGTTTGGAAAAGCTAATTTGATATTGAAACCATATTTTTTCGAACAAAAAGAACTTCTCCTAGATGCAAAAGGGATGAGTGTGGTCAAAGTGAAGTTGGTTGAAAATAAGTCCGAATCTGAGTTGAATTTCGAATATGATGGTATGCAAATAGCAGTTGACCTAGTAAAAAGTTATACTAGAAAAGACACCATTGAGATTTACATAGAATATGTAGCTAAACCCAATGAAATTGTGATAAAAGGAAGTGAAGCTATCACGGAAGATAAAGGTCTTTATTTCATAAATCCTTTGGGGAAAGATCCAAATAAACCGAAGCAAATTTGGACGCAAGGAGAAACAGAGGCTTCTTCAGTTTGGTTTCCAACCATAGACAAACCCAATGAACGATGTACACAGGAAATTTCGATTACAATCGAAGATAATTTTAATACACTATCCAATGGCATTCTCACGCAGCAAATAAAAAATAGCAATGGCACGCGCACAGATACTTGGGTCATGGATCAACCTCATGCGCCATATTTATTTATGATGTCTATAGGTGAGTATGCCGTTACAAAGGATCAATGGAATAAAATTCCTTTGGCATACCACGTAGAACCAAAGTTTGAAGATCATGCGAAAAGTATTTTCGGAAGAACACCTGAAATGATGGAGTTCTTTTCAGAGATGTTGGATTATCCATTCCCTTGGCAAAATTATGATCAGGTTGTGGTTCGTGATTATGTTTCTGGCGCCATGGAAAATACAACATCTTCTGTTTTTATGGAGTCTCTTCAATTGACAAAAAGAGAATTGATCGATTTCAATTGGGATGATATCATTGCTCATGAACTATTTCATCAATGGTTTGGTGATTTAGTGACTTGTGAGTCCTGGTCAAACTTGACCTTGAATGAAGGCTTTGCTAGTTATTCAGAGTACCTATGGAATGAGCATAAGTATGGCAGAGATGAAGCGGACTATAATCTAATGGAAGATCATGAGCAATATTTTGGTGAAGCGGTTCATGAACCGAAAAATTTGCTCAGGTATTATTATGATGATAAAGAGAATATGTTTGATAGTCATTCCTATAATAAAGGAGCGGCAGTGCTACATATGCTTAGAAATTATCTTGGTGATGAAGCCTTTTTTCTAGGTTTGAACAAGTACCTCAGAGACAATGCTTATCAATCGGTCGAGTTAGCAAATCTTAGAATGGCGTTTGAAGCCATATGTGGTGAGGACCTCAATTGGTTTTTTAATCAATGGTTTTTTCATCCAGGACACCCGGTGATTGAGGTAAAGCACAACTATGAAAAAGATACACTTACAGTGATTGTGACTCAAATTCAGGAGAATAAAGAAACGCCTATTTATGAACTGCCTGTTTTTATCGATGTATGGGAAGGAACTGAATCCACCAGTTATCCTGTAGTATTGAAAGAGGCCATGGAGGTTTATCAATTTAAAATGATAGAGGAGCCCGATCTAGTAATTTTTGATAGTGAAAGGCAGCTATTGGCAGAAATAAGTCACCCTTTGTCAGATAAGGAATTATCATTTCAAATCAAGAATGATTTAAGCCTTTATGGACGAATGGAGACGATTGATAGTTTATACAAAATCAAGAATAAAAAGTTAGTGGGGGAGATTCTTAATGAAGCGTTTAAAGATCCTTATTATATAATTCGCCAATATGCTATTGAATATTTGATTGAAAATAAAGTAAAGATCAAGAAGTACCAAGAAAGTATTGATGATTTAATTTTGGATCCCTCATCTTTTGTAAGGGCTATGGCTTTGGTATATGTAGGACAAGAAGATCCTGATAATTACAAGGAACAAATCAAAAATGCACTTAAAGATTCCTCTTATTTAGTAGTTGGTTCTGCATTGACACAATGGACGGAAAACGAATGGATTTTAGAAGAGGAACAACTCTCATCATTTTCAACAGAAACCAACATTAACATCATCTTGCCGATTGGGATGTACTATGGGAAGCAAACAGATGAAGCTTCATTCAAGTGGTTTGAAGAAAAAATAAAAGAAGTTAAAAATGAAGATTTGTATTATTTCTTGCAGATCTATTCAGAAAAACTGATCAACGCACCTGTTAAATATCGAAGAAGCGCTACTAACCATTTTTTTGATGCTGCGCTAAATAATTCAAATTATACTGCAAGATTTTCAGGATATCAAGGGTTACTATTGCTGACTGATATTGAAGGTGTAGAAGATCTCTTAAGAAAAGTCAAGTCCAATGAGAAGGATGAAAGACTATTAGAATTATATGACCAGCTCTAAAAAATAATGTCTGATTCCAAATAATGCGATATTGGCAGGTATTTTAAGACATTTGGCAGAATTATTAATTGTCCACGTATCATCTTTGATTCATAATTAATTTTTCTCAAAATGCTGCTGGCTCCAGAATTCGTTCTGGAGCTTTTTTTATGTCTTATCTCCAATCATTGCGATAGCAGCTCATCAATAGAACTATAAGAAACAAAGTGGTAGTTTGGTCTGGCTTTTTCATAAATAGCTTTTGCCATAGCAACACCCTCTTCTTTATTCAACATTTCCTTATATAACGGAGTGAGAAATTTTCTTCTACCCGTATTTATTAGAAATGATTCTAATTTCGCATAACCGTTTTCATATTGAGAAGCGATAACAAGCTTCAACCATGAAGCAGTAATCTCACTGTTATTGGATTGAGTGAAACTAAAAGCTAAATCCAGATTAGTCATTTGTTCTGTACTTAAACTATCTGGCATTGATCGTAGAAAATGTAGCCATTCATGAGTACTCCATAAATCGCTATTAAATGATTTGATTAAGCTTTCAGTATTTTCATTTTTATGCCAATCAACTAGTGCTTTTTCTACATTCGTGAATTTATCAGAAACGGGAACAGGACAGCTACTTGGGACACCCTTGCCATAGATCCAGTTATTGACAAGGTCAGGATCCATATCTATTTTATAGGCTTTAAATAAATCCCTTTCTAAAATTGTTATAAAATCCTCAGTAGTCATTACTTCAAAAGCATTTTTGGTGAAGTAAGATTTCAGAAAATCATCAAACCTTTCCCGGCCTACAGTTTCTTCAATCAAGCGCAAAAAGAAATATCCTTTGTCGTAGGCTATTGTAGTCATGCCGTCATCTGGATTTCTTCCTGTTAAATTGAGTTTGAGGTGTGTATCTAGTTCATTACCATCCGCTATCATTTCTGAAACTTCAGTATTTAGATCTTCATACGACAAAAGCGACAGCATCTCAGAATATTCCCTTCCATAAACTGCCTCCATAATACGATATTCAAAATAGACTGTAAACCCTTCATTTAACCAAAAATCGTCCCATGTCGCGTTGGTCACTAAGTTGCCGGACCAGCTATGCGCTAATTCATGAGCTACCAATGAAGTAAGCGATTTATCTCCTGCTAATATGGTTGGAGTAGCAAATGTTAACCTAGGGTTTTCCATTCCGCCGAAGGGAAAGCTGGGAGGTAATACGATAAGATCATAACGATCCCATTGATATTTTCCATAAAGTGATTCTGCCGAGGCGATCATTTTCTCCAAATCCTCAAATTCTGCAGCTGACTTATCTAACATCGATGGTTCAGCATATACGCCACTTCTAGTTCCCAAAGGAGCAAACGTTATGTCTCCTACAGTTAGAGCCATTAAGTAGGCAGGAATAGGTTGTTTCATTTCAAAATGATACAATCCGTTTGAATTTTTTTCAATAGGGTTTGAAGCACTCATTAGCGCTAAAAGATCATTTGGAACGGTTACATCTGCTTCATATGTAAATCTGATACCGGGTGAATCTTGAATAGGAATCCATGAACGGGCTAATATGGCTTGGGATTGAGTGAATAGAAAAGGAGATGCTTTTCCAGCGGTCTGTACAGGATCAAGCCATTGTACTGCTTCTGCCTCCGGAGATGTTTCATAACCGATGATGATGTTTTTTGTTTGAGGAGTAATATCAATCGTAAGGGAACTTCCAAGAAAAGAATCCTCTTGACCTAACTCAAAGGTTAGTGCTTCATTATTTCCATTTTTAACAGAATTAATTTTTAACATTTTCGTATCCAAAACAATCTGACTTGCATCGATAGATGAACGAATTGTGAAATTGGCTTCAGCTAATATTTTCTTTTCTTCAAAATTAATTTGTGCAGTCCAAACCAGATGTTCAATACGGGATTGATTGGGATCACTAAATGAGTGCATGTCTTTTACTGTCATAGTATTTGTAGTGTTATTGCTTTGATCTGTGCAACTCATTTGGATGAGGATTGTCAGAATGATTGCAAAATAAAATGGAGTCTTAGGCCAATTAGTTTTCATATTTCTGGGATTAATATTGAGATAAAAGGTTCAATTTTATTTTCATTTGAAAAAGTAGCTAAAATTGACTTCAATTGATATCCTTTCAAAAACTTTAATATGTTGGGAAAATAAATTTGCAAAAATTTGAATAAGAATCAAAAGCATATAATTTTGCACTTCCTTAAAAAAATGAGACGCAATTAGTATGTCATTTTGAAAGGAGAGTTCTTTAATAATATTGAATCGGGGGAATACCAAAGCGGCCAACTGGGACGGACTGTAAATCCGTTGACTTATGTCTTCGAAGGTTCGAATCCTTCTTCCCCCACCATTGGCTTTGACTCTAAAGAGTCAATGTTTGATAAGCGGGAGTAGCTCAGTTGGTAGAGCGACAGCCTTCCAAGCTGTAGGTCGCGGGTTCGAGCCTCGTCTCCCGCTCATATTAAATACAAGCCGATGTAGCTCAGGGGTAGAGTGCTTCCTTGGTAAGGAAGAGGTCACGGGTTCAAATCCCGTCATTGGCTCTATTTTTGACAATCCAGCTTGCTGGAATATTGGTGAATACTAATGTTGTGGGACTTGTTGTTCTACGACTTTTTTATAATTAAATAAAAATTTAACTAAAATAGGAATTTTCAGACATGGCTAAAGAAACCTTTGACCGTTCGAAACCTCACGTGAATATTGGTACAATTGGTCACGTGGATCACGGAAAGACAACTTTGACTGCTGCGATATCTTCGGTTCTTGCGAACAAAGGTCTGGCAGAGCAAAAAGACTTCTCTTCTATTGACAATGCTCCAGAAGAAAAGGAAAGAGGTATTACAATTAATACTTCACACATTGAATATCAAACAGATTCTAGACACTACGCTCATGTGGATTGTCCTGGTCACGCCGATTATGTGAAAAACATGATTACTGGTGCTGCTCAAATGGATGGTGCAATTATCGTAGTTGCTGCTACTGACGGTCCAATGCCACAGACAAGAGAGCACATCTTGCTTTCTCGCCAGGTAGGTGTACCAGCTTTGGTAGTATTTATGAACAAAGTAGATTTGGTTGATGATCCAGAATTGCTTGAGTTAGTTGAAATGGAAGTAAGAGAATTGCTTTCTGAGTATGATTTTCCAGGTGATGATATTCCTGTAATTGCGGGTTCTGCACTTGGTGCATTGAATGGTGAAGCAGAGTGGGTGGCTAAAGTTGACGAATTGATGACAGCCGTTGATGAATTCATTCCACTTCCAGAAAGAGATGTAGATAAAGATTTCTTAATGCCAGTTGAAGATGTATTCTCTATCACAGGTAGAGGTACAGTTGCTACAGGTAGAATCGAAAGAGGTGTAACTAATACAGGTGATGCAGTTGATATCATTGGTATGGGTGCTCAAGACATGACTTCTACTATCACTGGTGTTGAAATGTTTAGAAAAATATTGGATAGAGGTGAAGCTGGCGATAACGTTGGTCTATTGCTTAGAGGTATCGAGAAAGCTGATATCAAAAGAGGAATGATCATTTGTAAGCCTAAATCAGTAACTCCTCACGCTAAATTCAAAGCTGAGATTTATGTATTGTCAAAAGAAGAAGGTGGAAGACATACTCCATTCTTTAACAAATACAGACCTCAGTTTTATGTAAGAACAACTGATGTTACAGGTGAAATCATGCTTCCACAAGGAGTAGAAATGGTTATGCCAGGTGATAACGTTACTATCGAAGTTGAATTGATCAACAAAATCGCAATGGAAAAAGGATTGAGATTTGCGATCAGAGAAGGTGGTAGAACAGTTGGTTCTGGTCAAGTTACTGAGATCTTAGATTAAGATTTCCTAACATATTAATAAAGATTTTCAAATGCGCTTCATTTTTTAATGAAGCGCATTTGTTTATAAAAATTTTTAAGCTAATTTTGCAGTCCTTTTGGGCTTCAGGATATACGGGTGTAGCTCAATTGGTAGAGTAGCGGTCTCCAAAACCGTTGGCTGGGAGTTCGAGTCTCTCCACCCGTGCAATGAAAATGTAAAGGTTTGAATTATGACAAAACTGGTTGATTTTATAAAGGAGTCTTATGATGAAATGGTCCACAAGGTTACATGGTCCAAATATAGTGAGCTTCAAAACAGTTCAGTTTTGGTCTTAGTCGCTTCCCTGATCTTTGCAATCTTTATTGGTTTGATCGATCTCGGTTTTGAGAACGTGTTGAATTGGTATTATAAAAATCTATAAAGTTAAAAGTCCTGCTTATTATGAGTGAACTTAAGTGGTACGTTGTGCGTGCTGTCAGTGGACAAGAGAAGAAGGTAAAATCTTATCTAGAAACTGAAATATCCAGGATGAATCTGCAAGATTTCATTCCGCAAGTCATGATCCCTTCAGAGAAGGTCTATGAGATGAGGAATGGTAAGAAACGTGTCAGGGAAAGAAATTTTTTCCCAGGATATATTTTAATCTCGGCGGATATCAACCATGGTGAAGTACAACATACTATCACCAATATACCAGGAGTCATAGGCTTTTTAGGTTCAAATGATGGAGGTCCTTCAAAGACTCCCGTTCCACTGCGTCAAAATGAGGTTAACCGAATTTTGGGTAAAGTAGAAGAAGTAGATGAGTTCGAAGAAAAACTTGATACTCCTTTTATTGTGGGGGAAACAGTCAATGTAATGGATGGTCCATTCAGTGGTTTTACAGGAAGTGTAGAAGAAGTATTCGAAGAAAGAAAGAAGCTAAATGTAATGGTGAAAATCTTTGGCCGAAATACACCTGTGGAACTTAATTATGTTCAAGTAGAAAAAATAGAGTAAAAATGGCTAAGGAAATTAGTGGTTACTTAAAGTTACAGATAAAGGGTGGCGCTGCCAACCCTTCTCCTCCTGTTGGACCAGCACTTGGTAGTAAAGGTCTTAACATAATGGATTTCTGTAAGCAGTTTAATGCCAGAACCCAAGAAAAAGCGGGTCAGGTACTTCCTGTGCTTGTTACTATTTATAGCGACAAATCATTTGATTTTGTCATCAAAACTCCTCCTGCTGCAGTGCTTTTATTAAATGCTGCAAAGTTGAAAAAAGGTTCTTCTGAACCTAATAGAGACAAAGTAGGATCTGTTACCTGGGATCAGGTAAAAGAAATTGCAGAAACCAAATTGCCAGATTTAAACGCATTTACCGTTGAGTCAGCAATGAAGCAAGTAGCTGGTACTGCAAGGAGTATGGGATTAAGAGTAAAAGGCAATGCCCCTTGGGCCAATTAATTGAAGACAATGGCAAAATTAACTAAGAATCAAAAGCTGGCTGCTGAAAGATACGATCAATCCAAAAATTATAATTTGGATGAGGCCTCAGAAATAATAAAGGATATAACTAAATCTAAATTTGATGCATCTGTGGATGTTGATATTAGATTGGGAGTAGATCCTCGAAAGGCTGATCAAATGGTACGTGGTGTTGTTGCCCTTCCTCATGGGACTGGTAAGGACATTAAAGTATTAGTGCTTTGCACGCCAGATAAAGAACAAGAGGCTAAAGATGCTGGAGCAGATCATGTTGGTTTAGATGATTATATCAAGAAAATCGAAGGTGGTTGGACTGATATTGATGTCATCATTACTATGCCTACAGTTATGGCCAAAGTTGGTCGTATTGGTAGAGTTTTAGGACCTAGAGGTTTGATGCCAAATCCTAAGTCTGGTACAGTTACTTTGGATGTAGCGAAAGCTGTTAACGAAGTAAAATCGGGTAAGATTGATTTCAAAGTAGATAAGTTTGGTATAATTCATGCAAGTGTTGGTAAAGTTTCATTTACTCCTGAGAAAATCAGAGATAATGCAATGGAACTAATCAGGACTGTATCAAAATTGAAACCAGCTAGTGCTAAAGGCACCTATTTCAAGAGCATCGCATTGTCAAGTACAATGAGTTCTGGAATAAGAATAGATCAGGGATCAATCGAAGGATTGTAATTAGCTTTTAACTAATCATTGTTGAGTGATCAGCAAGATTAAAAAAGAAATAAAATGAAAAGAGAAGATAAAGCACTAGTAATTCAAGAGCTTTCTGAAAAATTCAAAGAGACCAAAAACTTCTACTTCACTGATGCCTCAGGGTTGACAGTAGCAGAAGTAAATGATCTTAGAAGAAAGTGCTTTGAAAACGGTGTAGAATATAGAGTGTTTAAAAACACTTTGATAAGAAAGGCATTGGAAACAGTCGATGCAGATTTCTCTTCATTGAATGATGAAGTATTAACAGGCTTTACAGGCGTAATGTTTACAGGTGAAAATGCAAACATTCCTGCGAAAGTTATTAAGGATTATAAAAAAGCTGACAAAGACGAAAGACCAGCATTGAAGGGAGCTTCCATCGAATACGATCTCTTCATTGGCGAACAACATCTTGATATGCTCAGTAAGCTCAAATCTAAACAGGAGCTTATCGGAGAAATTGTTGGGTTGTTGCAGTCTCCTGCTAAGAATGTGGTATCTGCTCTTCAGAGTGGAGGATCTACGCTTTCAGGATTGGTTAAGACGTTGTCAGAACGTTAAATAAGGTTTAAATTATTAATTTCTAAATATTAAAAATAATGGCAGATTTAAAAGCATTCGCTGATCAGTTGGTAAACTTAACTGTTAAGGAAGTAAACGAATTAGCTGAGATATTGAAGGATGAGCATGGCATTGAGCCTGCAGCTGCAGCCGCTCCTGTAATGGTAGCTGGTGCTGCTGGTGGAGACGCTGGTGCAGCTGAAGAGAAAAGCGCATTCGACGTAATCTTGGTTGCTCCAGGAGGAGCAAAATTAGCAATCGTTAAACTTGTTAAAGAATTGACAGGATTAGGATTGAAAGAAGCTAAAGAATTAGTAGACGGAGCTCCTAAAGCGATCAAAGAAGGTTTAGCAAAAGAAGAGGCTGAAGGTCTTAAAAAGCAGCTTGAAGAAGCTGGAGCTGAAGTAGAGCTTAAATAAAACTTGACAGTTCCATACATTTAGAATTGTCTATTTTAGACCTGGTCACGACTAAAATCGTGATCAGGTCTTTTCCTGTTTCTGTCAAAAGAAACATTTCTTGTATTGATAACATAAAACAGTACTGCCTTGGCTAGTAAAAATAAATCAGGAAGAATTAATTTTTCTTCGATAAAATCAGTGATAGACTATCCTGATTTCTTGAAGGTTCAGTTACAATCATTTGAAGACTTTTTTCAACTAGAAACTCCAGCTGAAAAAAGAATCCAAGAGGGATTGTTCAAGGTGTTTTCAGAAAACTTTCCAATCTCTGATTCTAGGGACAACTTTGTATTAGAATTCATCGATTATATGGTGGATCCTCCAAAATACAATGTTGACGAGAGTATTGATAGAGGACTTACCTATTCTGTGCCATTGAAGGCGAAATTGAAGTTGTCTTGTAATGATGAAGACAACGATGATTTTGAAACTATTGAGCAGGAAGTGTTCTTAGGAAACATTCCTTATATGACCAAAAAAGGGTCATTTGTAATCAATGGAGCTGAAAGAGTCATTGTTTCTCAGTTGCACAGATCTCCAGGTGTATTTTTTGCGCAAAGCAAGCATACAAATGGTACTAAACTTTATTCCGCTAGAATTATACCTTTTAGAGGTTCTTGGATAGAGTTTGCAACAGATGTAAACAACGTGATGTATGCTTACATTGATAGAAAAAAGAAATTTCCCGTAACAACTTTGCTTCGTGCAATAGGTTATGGTTCGGATAAAGATATTCTAGACTTATTTGGTCTTTCTGAGGAAGTTGAAGCAGAAAAGAAAGCTTTGAAGAAAATAGTTGGCAGAAAACTCGCAGCTCGTGTTCTTAGAACATGGACGGAGGATTTTGTTGATGAAGATACTGGAGAGGTTGTTTCAATTGATAGAAACGAAGTTGTTCTTGAAAGAGACTCTGTTGTCAATGATGAAGATATAGAGACTATTGTAGATTCTGGATCTAAATCTATCATTCTGCATAAAAAGGATGTTAACATCACAGATTATTCTATCATCTATAATACACTTCAAAAAGATAATTCGAATTCTGAGAAAGAAGCTGTAGAGCAGATCTATAGACAATTAAGAAATACTGAAGCACCGGATGAGCAAACTGCTCGCGATATTATCAACAACTTGTTCTTTAGTGACAAGCGTTATGATCTTGGTGAGGTAGGTAGATATAGAATTAATAGAAAATTACAGCTTGACTTATCTAATGAGTCAAGAGTTTTGACGACTGAGGATATCATCCTTATCGTAAAATATTTGATTGGTCTGATCAACTCTAAAGCAGTAGTTGATGATATTGATCACTTGAGTAATAGACGTGTAAGAACGGTTGGTGAGCAACTATATGCTCAATTTGGTGTTGGACTTTCTAGAATGGCAAGAACCATTAAAGAAAGAATGAATGTAAGAGACAATGAAGAGTTTAAGCCTATTGATTTGATCAATGCAAGAACCCTTTCATCTGTGATCAATTCGTTCTTCGGAACGAATCAACTGTCTCAATTCATGGATCAAACGAATCCATTGGCTGAGATTACTCACAAAAGAAGAATGTCGGCACTTGGGCCTGGAGGTCTTTCTAGAGAAAGAGCAGGGTTTGAAGTACGAGATGTTCACTACACTCACTACGGAAGACTTTGTACAATTGAGACTCCTGAAGGACCAAACATTGGTTTGATTTCTTCTTTGTGTGTTCATGCAAAAGTGAACCACATGGGCTTTATCGAAACTCCCTACAGAAATGTAGAGAATGGTAGAGTAGATATGACTTCAAATGTTCAGTACTTGACTGCTGAAGAAGAAGATACATACAACATTGCTCAGGCAAATGCACCATTGAAAGATAATGGTGATTTTATCAATGATAAAGTTAAAGCTAGGTTCGAAGGCGACTTTCCTGTAGTTGAGCCAAAAGAATTAAGATACATGGATGTTGCACCAAATCAGATTGTATCTGTAGCGGCATCTATGATTCCTTTCTTAGAGCATGATGATGCAAACAGAGCCTTGATGGGATCTAACATGCAGCGCCAGGCAGTTCCTTTGTTGAAACCACAAGCACCAATTGTTGGTACAGGTTTGGAAAGAAGAGTTGCTTTGGATTCAAGATCTTTGATTCTTGCAACTGGAAAAGGAGAAGTTACTGAAGTAGATGCTAATAAGATTGTTGTGAAATATGATATTTCTGATAATCAGAAATTGGTTTCTTTCAATAATGAGTATGTAACCTACAACTTGATCAAGTTTAGAAGAACAAATCAAGATACTTGTATCAACTTGAAACCTATTGTTTTCAAAGGTGATATCGTTGAAAAAGGTCAACCACTTTGTGAAGGATTTGCAACTGAAAATGGTGAATTGGCATTGGGTCGCAACCTTCGAGTGGCATACATGCCTTGGCAAGGATATAACTTTGAGGATGCAATTGTTATCTCAGAGAAAGTTGTGAGAGATGATGTTTTTACATCTCTTCATATCGAAGAGTTTGAACTTGAAGTTAGGGATACAAAAAGAGGTGAAGAAGAATTGACTTCTGAAATTCCTAATGTTTCTGAAGAAGCAGTGAAAAACTTGGATGAACATGGAATCATCAGAGTTGGAGCAGAAGTTAAGGAAGGTGATATTCTTATTGGAAAAATTACACCAAAGGGTGAAACTGATCCAACACCTGAAGAAAAACTTTTGAGAGCGATTTTTGGTGATAAGGCAGGTGATGTTAAGGATGCTTCATTGAAAGCTTCTCCTTCATTAAGAGGTGTAGTAATTGACACTAAGCTTTTCTCAAGACCGAAAAAAGACAAAGATTTAAGAGCTAGATCTAAGAAGGAAGTTGAGCTTTTGAAAACCAATTACTCTAAAGATTTGGTGGAACTTAGAAATCAAATTATAGATAAATTAGTTCAATTGATTGGTGGAAAAACGAGTCAAGGTGTTGAACATAAATTTGGTGAGGAAATCATAGCGAAAGGTGTGAAATTCAGTGCTAAAAACATTGAAGAGAACATATTCCCTCCTAAAAATGTCTATAGGGATGAAAGTAGTTATCATGTTCAAGAAGAAGTAAACCTTATTTCCGATTTGATTCTTGAGAAGTGGACTACTGATGAAGTAACTAATGAATTGATCGTTGATCTTGTAAAAAATTACAACAAGAAAAGAAACGATATTGGTGGAATCTTCAAAAAGGAAAGATTTACGCTTGAAGTTGGAGATGAATTACCAGCAGGAATTGTTCAATTGGCAAAAGTTTATGTTGCTAAGAAACGTAAATTGAAAGTTGGGGATAAAATGGCTGGACGTCACGGTAACAAAGGTGTTGTTGCAAGAATTGTCAGAGAAGAAGACATGCCATTCCTTGAGGATGGTACCGCTGTTGATATTTGCTTGAATCCGTTAGGTGTACCTTCAAGGATGAACATTGGACAGATCTATGAAACAGTGTTGGCATGGGCTGGCCTTGAATTAGGTCGTAAATATGCTACACCAATCTTTGATGGTGCAAGCATGGATGAAGTGGCTGCTGAATTGAAAGAAGCTGGTCTTCCTGAATTTGGACGTTCATACTTGTATGATGGATTGACTGGTCAAAGATTTGATCAGCCTGTTACAGTGGGTATAGCATATATGTTGAAACTAGGTCACTTGGTGGATGACAAAATGCATGCTAGATCTATCGGACCATACTCGTTGATTACTCAACAGCCATTGGGTGGTAAGGCACAATTTGGTGGACAGAGATTTGGAGAAATGGAAGTTTGGGCATTGGAAGCATTTGGTGCAGCCAACGTTCTTCAAGAGATTTTGACAATCAAGTCTGATGACGTCATCGGTAGAGCCAAGGCTTATGAAGCCATTGTCAAGGGCGAAAATATGAATAAACCTAATATTCCTGAATCATTCAATGTACTGGTTCATGAATTGAGAGGTTTGGCTCTTGAAATCACTTTAGACTAATTATTTTGATCATTCTGTCCCGATTCGTCGGGACAACTAACTTATATAAGATATAATTATGGCATTCAGAAAAAACAAAAAGCTAAACATCGACTTTACTAAAGTAACGGTAAGTTTGGCTTCTCCCGAATCTATTCTGGAAAGCTCACATGGTGAGGTTACTCAGCCGGAAACTATCAATTACAGAACATATAAGCCTGAAATGGGTGGATTGTTTTGTGAGAGAATTTTCGGTCCAGTAAAGGATTGGGAATGTCATTGCGGAAAATATAAAAGAATCAGATATAAAGGTATTATCTGTGATCGATGTGGTGTTGAAGTTACCGAGAAAAAGGTACGTAGAGAGAGAATGGGGCATATCGAATTGGTTGTACCTGTAGCTCATATCTGGTATTTCAAGTCATTGCCAAATAAAATTGGTTACTTGTTGGGAATCCCAACTAAGAAACTTGATCAGATTATCTATTACGAAAGATTTTTGGTTATTCAACCTGGCGTCAAAGAAGAAGATGGTATCAATCGTCATGATTTCTTGACAGAGGATGAGTATTTGGATATTTTGGATAAACTTCCTAGAGAAAATCAACTATTAGATGACGATGATCCGAATAAGTTCATCGCAAAAATGGGAGCTGAGGCACTAGAGATGTCTTTGTCAAGAATAGAATTGGATGATTTATCATACCAATTAAGACACCAAGCAGCTACTGATACTTCTCAACAGAGGAAGGCTGAAGCATTGAAAAGACTAAAAGTGGTAGAAGCTTTTAGAGATGCTAAAACTAGAATCGAAAACAGACCAGAATGGATGATCATCAAAATGGTTCCTGTTATTCCTCCAGAATTGAGACCTTTGGTGCCATTAGATGGTGGACGATTTGCAACATCTGATTTAAATGACCTTTACAGAAGAGTTATCATTAGAAATAATCGTTTGAAGCGATTGGTAGATATCAAAGCACCGGAAGTAATTCTCAGAAATGAGAAAAGAATGCTTCAGGAAGCAGTTGATTCTTTATTTGATAACTCAAGAAAAGTAAATGCAGTAAGGTCTGATGGAAACAGAGCATTGAAATCTTTAAGTGATATGCTTAAAGGAAAGCAAGGTAGATTCCGTCAAAACTTATTGGGTAAAAGGGTTGATTATTCTGGACGTTCAGTAATTGTCGTAGGTCCTGAATTGAAAATGCATGAATGTGGCCTTCCTAAGGGCATGGCAGCTGAGCTTTTCAAGCCTTTTATCATTAGAAAATTAATAGAAAGAGGAATCGTGAAAACGGTTAAATCTGCAAAGAAAATTGTTGATAGAAAAGATCCTGTTGTTTGGGATATTTTGGAGAACGTGTTGAAAGGACATCCAGTTCTATTGAACAGAGCTCCAACACTTCACAGATTAGGTATTCAAGCTTTTCAACCGAAATTAATTGAGGGCAAAGCGATTCAGTTGCATCCTTTAGCTTGTACAGCATTTAATGCCGATTTTGATGGTGACCAAATGGCTGTTCACGTTCCATTAGGACACGAAGCAATTTTAGAAGCATCTGTTCTTATGTTGGCATCACATAATATTCTGAACCCTGCTAACGGTGCTCCAATTACGGTGCCATCTCAGGATATGGTTCTTGGATTATACTATGTGACAAAAGGACGTAGAAGTACAGACAAGGAAAAAGTACCTGGTGAAGGAATGACTTTCTACAATGCTGAGGAAGTAATTATTGCCATCAATGAAGGGAAACTTTCAAAGCATGCTTTCATTAAAGTTAGAACCAAAGTTCGCACTGAAGAAGGAGAACTTGAAACTAAGGTTATTGAAACAGTAGCAGGTCGAGTATTGTTCAACCAGCACGTACCTGAGGAAGTAGGATTTGTGGATGAGCTTTTGTCAAAAAAGAAATTACAACAAATTATTTCTAATGTATTTAAAATTTCAGGAATGGCTAGAACTGCCAACTTCTTGGATGACATTAAGCACTTAGGATTCCAATCTGCTTATAAAGGTGGACTATCAATGGGTCTTGGAGATATCAAGATTCCAAAGGAAAAAGATAAATTGGTTGCTCAGGCGAAAGAGGAAGTAGATGTTGTTTGGGGTAATTACCAAATGGGTCTAATTACAGACAATGAGCGTTATAATCAAGTAATTGATATATGGACCAGAATCAACTCTATGTTGACTGGTACATTGATGACTCAACTTGAAGAAGAAGATCAAGGATTCAACTCGATCTACATGATGATGCACTCTGGTGCAAGGGGTTCTAGAGAACAGATTCGACAGTTAGGAGGAATGAGAGGGTTGATGGCTAAACCACAAAAGAACTTACAGGGTTCAGTTGGTGAGATCATTGAAAATCCAATTCTCTCGAACTTTAAAGAAGGACTTGATGTAATTGAGTACTTTATCTCTACACACGGTGCTCGTAAAGGATTGGCCGATACTGCATTGAAAACAGCAGATGCTGGTTACCTTACTAGACGTTTGGTAGATGTGTCTCAGGATGTAGTTGTCAACGAAGAAGATTGTGGTACGCTTAGAGGTCTTGTTGTTTCGGCATTGAAGGATAATGAAGATATCGTCGAGCCTTTATCAGAAAGAATTTTAGGACGAGTTTCGGTTCATGATGTTTATGATCCAATTTCAGAAGACTTAATTATTGCTTCTGGTGGTGAGATAACAGAAGAAATAGCGGACCTAATTGATGAGACAAGCATCGAAGAAGTAGAAATCAGATCAGTATTGACTTGTGAGTCTAAGAGAGGTGTTTGTTCGAAATGTTACGGAAGAAACTTGGCTACTGGTCAAATGGCACAGAATGGTGAAGCTGTAGGTGTAATTGCAGCGCAATCTATCGGTGAGCCAGGTACTCAGTTGACATTAAGAACTTTCCACGTTGGGGGTACTGCATCGAACATTGCGGTTGATGCAACCATTACAGCTAAATTTGATGGTGTTGTTGAGTTTGAAGAATTGAGATCTTTGAAAACGACTGATGCAGATGATAAGGCAGTTGATGTAGTAATGGGACGTGCAGGTGAGATAAAAATCATCGATCCTGAATCTGGAAAAACATTGATAAGTAATCATGTTCCTTATGGCGCTTTCCTTGGAGTGAAAAACAAAAAGAAAGTCAAAAAAGGAGATCAACTTTGTAATTGGGATCCATATAACGCAGTAATCTTGTCGGAATATGATGGTACTGTAGATTTCGAATCTGTGATCGAAGGAATTACTTATAAAGAGGAATCTGATGAGCAGACCGGTCACAGAGAAAAAGTGATTATTGATACAAAAGATAAAACTAAGAACCCTGCTATTATTGTTAATAGCACTAAAGAAGATAGAGTTTATAACATCCCTGTTGGAGCTCACTTAGCCGTGGATCATGGGGATAAAATCAAGTCTGGTCAGATATTGGTGAAAATCCCAAGGTCAATGGGTAAATCAAGAGATATTACTGGGGGTCTTCCAAGAGTAACGGAGCTTTTTGAAGCTCGTAACCCTTCTAACCCTGCAGTTGTTTCTGAAATAGATGGTGTTGTAACATACGGTGGAATCAAAAGAGGAAACAGAGAGATTTTTGTTGAGTCTAAAGATGCAGTGAAGAAAAGATACCTAGTTCCTTTGTCAAAACATATCCTTGTTCAAGACAATGACTTTGTTAGAGCTGGATATTCTTTATCTGATGGTGCTGTTACACCAGCAGATATCTTAGCGATCAAAGGGCCTACTGCAGTTCAAGAATACTTGGTGAATGAAATTCAAGAAGTATACAGATTGCAAGGTGTGAAGATCAACGATAAACACATTGAGACTATCGTTAGACAAATGATGCAAAAAGTGAACATTTTGGATGCAGGAGATACTAGTTTCTTGCCTAACCAAATTGTTGACAAACAGAAATTCATGATAGAGAATGATTCTGTATTGGATTTGAAAGTCGTTACTGATGGAGGTGATTCTGAAATATTAAAACCTGGAAAGATTATCACGTCTAGACAACTTAGAGATGAAAACTCTAGCTTGAAAAGAAAAGATTTGAAAATTGTTGAAGTCAGAAATGCGGAACCAGCTGTTTCTAAACCAACACTTCAGGGAATTACACAAGCTTCTTTAGGAACGGAAAGTTTCATATCAGCAGCTTCATTCCAAGAGACTACTAAAGTATTGAGTGAAGCTTCTATCAGAGGTAAACGAGATTACTTAGCAGGCTTGAAAGAAAATGTTATTGTAGGGCACTTGATTCCAGCAGGTACAGGTCAACGAGAGTTTAAAGACCTTATCGTTGGATCTCAAGAGGAGTATGATACATTGGTGAGCTCAAAAGAAGAGTTTGCAAACAGATCGAAAGACTTACAAGAAAATGAGTAAGAAGGAAGAAAAATCGGAGCAAAAACCGGGCAATCAGATTAATATCGAATTGTCTGAGGAAATAGCAGAAGGTGTTTATGCCAATTTGGCCATGATTGCTCATTCTAATTCTGAGTTTGTGATCGATTTTATTCGACTGATGCCAGGTGTGCCTAAAGCCAAAGTAAAGTCAAGAGTCGTTGTTACTCCTGAACATGCGAAAAGGTTGTTTATGGCACTTCAGGATAATCTAAATAAGTATGAACAAACATTCGGACCGATAAAGCAGGTTGATGATTCTCCCAAATTTCCTATGAATTTTGGTGGAGCCGTTGGCGAAGCGTAAGATCTGAGTAATATTATATAAAATAGGGATTGAGAAATTTTGTCTATAAATTCTTAATTCCTATTTTTGCGTTCCGAAAAATTGAACGGTGGTAAAATAAATTATAAGAAATGCCTACTATACAACAGTTAGTAAGAAAAGGTAGAAAAACCTTGGTATCTAAGTCAAAGTCTCCTGCTTTGGACTCATGTCCACAAAGAAGAGGAGTTTGCACCAGAGTTTATACTACTACTCCAAAGAAACCAAACTCAGCAATGAGAAAAGTGGCGAGGGTGAGATTGACAAATGGAAAAGAAGTGAATGCTTATATTCCAGGAGAAGGTCACAACCTACAAGAACACTCTATTGTTTTGATCAGAGGAGGGAGAGTGAAAGATTTACCAGGAGTTAGATATCACATTATCAGAGGTGCATTGGATACTGCTGGTGTAAGTGGTCGTACTCAGAGGAGATCAAAATATGGCGCTAAGAAGCCAAAGGATAAAAAATAATATACAATTAAAAAATAATGAGAAAATCTAAACCAAAGAAGAGATATATTCTTCCAGATCCAAAGTTCCAGGATACGTTGGTATCTAAGTTCGTGAACTACCTAATGGTGGATGGAAAGAAGAGTATTGCTTATTCTATTTTCTATGATGCAATTGCAATTGTAGAAGAAAAGACAAGTGAGAATGGTCTTGAGACTTGGAAAAAGGCGCTTAGTAACATCAGCCCTTCTGTAGAAGTAAAAAGCAGAAGAGTAGGAGGAGCAACTTTTCAGGTACCTATTGAAGTGAGACCTTCACGTAAAATTTCACTAGGTATCAAGTGGATGATTTCTTTTTCTCGTAATAGAGGCGAGAAAACTATGAAAGAAAGATTAGCGGGCGAAATAATTGCTGGTTCTAAAGGAGAAGGAGCTGCAGTTAAGAAAAAAGACGATACCCACCGTATGGCTGACGCTAACAAAGCATTCTCACACTTCAGATTTTAAGTAATGGCTAGAGATTTAAAATTTACTAGAAATATTGGTATTGCTGCTCACATTGATGCAGGTAAAACTACCACTACAGAGCGTATATTATACTATACCGGAGTTAGCCATAAAATAGGCGAAGTTCATGATGGTGCTGCCACAATGGACTGGATGGAGCAAGAGCAGGAAAGAGGAATTACAATTACTTCGGCTGCTACTACTGTATTTTGGCCTTATAAAGGAGATGATTATCACATCAATATCATTGATACTCCTGGTCATGTCGACTTTACGGTTGAGGTGAACAGATCTTTAAGAGTATTGGATGGATTGGTATTCTTATTTAGTGCAGTTGATGGTGTTGAACCACAGTCAGAAACTAACTGGAGACTAGCAGATAACTATAATGTTGCAAGACTTGGTTTTGTTAACAAAATGGATAGAGCTGGAGCAGATTTCTTGATGGTTTGTAATCAGGTGAAAGAAAGATTGGGGACTAAATCTGTCCCATTCCAATTACCAATTGGGGCTGAAGAAGGATTTAGAGGTGTTGTTGATCTTGTTGAAAGAAAAGCAATGGTATGGAACGAGGAAGACAAAGGGATGACCTTTGAAGAAATCGAGATACCAGCTGACATGGTTGATGACGTTGATAAATACAGAGAGGAGTTACTCGAAGCTGTAGCTGAATATGATGAAGGATTAATGGAGAAATACTTCGAAGATCCTGAGTCAATTACAAAAGAAGAAATAATCGCGGCATCTAGACAGGCGACAATTAACATGGACTTCGTTCCAATGTTCTGTGGTTCTGCTTTCAAAAATAAAGGTGTACAAACAATGCTTGACTATGTGATGGAATTGCTTCCTTCACCGATGGACAGAGAAGGTATTGAAGGTACAAATCCTGATACGGAGGAAGCAGAATTGAGAAAGCCATCGAAAGATGAGCCATTTGCGGCTTTGGCTTTTAAAATTGCAACTGATCCTTTCGTTGGACGACTTTGTTTTGCTAGATCTTATTCTGGGATGTTGGATTCTGGTTCATATGTATTTAATACTAGAACTATGAAGAAGGAAAGGATTTCTAGAATTTTCCAAATGCACGCTAATAAGCAAAATCAAATTGACCAGTTCCATGCTGGTGATATTGCTGCTGTTGTCGGATTTAAGGATATTAAGACAGGAGATACGCTTTGCGACGAAAAACATAAGATTGTTTTAGAATCTATGGATTTTCCAGATCCGGTAATTGGATATGCTATTGAGCCAAAGACTCAAGCTGATGTCGATAAATTAGGAATGGCAATTGCGAAATTGGTAGAGGAAGATCCTACATTGGTTGTAGAGACTAATCATGAGACTGGTCAAACTATCTTGAAAGGGATGGGAGAACTTCACTTAGATATTATCATTGATAGATTGAAGAGAGAATTTAAGGTTGAAATAAACCAAGGTGCTCCTCAAGTTGCTTATAAAGAAGCGATTCAGTCTCTTGTTGATCACAAAGAAGTTTACAAAAAGCAATCAGGTGGTAAAGGTAAGTTTGCTGATATTTTGTTTGAATTGTCTCCGATAGATGAGGATTACGAAAAAGAAGGCTTACAATTCGTTAATAAAATCGTTGGAGGTGCAATTCCAAAAGAATTCATTCCTTCGATCGAAAAAGGATTTAAACAAGCTATGGACAATGGACCTCTTGCGGGTTTCCCATTAGATAGCATGAAAGTGAAATTATACCATGGTTCTTTCCATGATGTTGATTCAGACGCACTTTCTTTTGAATTGGCTGCTAGGTTAGGTTTTAAAGAGGCTGCCAAAAAAGCAAGTCCAGTATTATTAGAGCCTATCATGGGTGTTGAAGTAGTTACTCCAGATGAATATACTGGTTCGGTAACTGGTGATATGAACAGAAGAAGAGGAATCATGAAAGGGATGGATGTTAAAGGAAACTCTCAAGTGGTAAAGGCTGATGTTCCTTTATCTGAGTTATTTGGATATATCACTGACTTAAGAACGATGACTTCTGGTAGAGCTACTGCTTCATTGACTTTCTCGCACTACGATCCAGTGCCAAGAAATATCGCTGAGGATGTAATTAAGAAAGTACAAGGAGAGGCTGTAAAATAATAACGATCATGAATCAAAAAATTAGAATCAAATTAAAGTCATACGATCACAACTTGGTTGACAAATCTTCTGAGAAGATCGTTAGAGCAGTAAAAACAACTGGAGCTGTAGTAAGCGGACCAATTCCTCTTCCTACGATCAAAGAAAAGTTTACTGTTTTGAAATCACCACACGTAAACAAGAAAGCAAGAGAGCAATTCCAACTTTGTACTTACAAAAGATTGGTAGATATCTATTCTAACAGTGCAAAAACTGTAGATGCTTTAATGAAGCTTGAATTACCAAGTGGTGTTGATGTAGAGATAAAGGTCTGATAGTCAGATAAACTAATAGCATAGGGAACCATGTAAAAAGCATGGTTCTTTTTTTGCACCAAAATCTCTTGAAATATTTTTTACGGTTTGTTTGAACCGAATTTTATAATTGCTATCTTTGCACTCCTTTTTGAGGTAAGTCCTTGAAAGGAGTTAAAAACAATAAGAAATTTAATACTGAAATGTCAGGTATAATTGGAAAAAAAATTGGGATGACTAGCATCTTTAGTGCCGATGGACGTAATGTCGCATGCACGTTGATCGAAGCTGGTCCTTGTGTGATTACACAAGTCAAGAACGAAGAGACCGATGGGTACAAGGCAGTACAGCTTGGTTACGGCGAACGTAAAGAAAAGCGTACTACTAAGGCTTTAAAAGGTCATTTTGCGAAAGCAAAAACAACTCCTAAGCAGCATGTTGCTGAGTTCCGAAATTTTAGGGAAGAATTTGAAGGAGGAGTAGAATTAGGTAGAGAACTTAAAATTGATGAAGTATTTCAAGTGGAAGACTTTGTTGATGTAGTTGCTAATTCAAAAGGAAAAGGATTTCAGGGTGTAGTAAAAAGACACAACTTTGGTGGTGTTGGTCAAGCTACTCATGGTCAGCATAACAGATTAAGAGCTCCTGGTTCTGTCGGTGGTGCTTCTTATCCTGCGAGAGTTTTCAAAGGAATGAGAATGGCGGGTCAGACTGGTAATAACCGTATAAAAGTGACCAACCTTCAAATTTTAAAAATTGTACCAGAGAAAAATTTGGTAGTTGTGAGTGGATCTATTCCCGGTCCTAAAAATTCAATAGTAATTCTAGAGAAATAGTCATGAAAGTATCCGTATTAAGCAAAAGCGGTGAAGACACCGGGAGAACAGTAGATTTGAAGAAGGATGTTTTTGGAATTGAACCAAATGATCATGCTATCTATCTAGATGTCAAACAATTTTTAGCAAACCAAAGACAAGGAACACACAAGTCTAAGGAAAGAGCTGAAATTGCAGGGTCTACACGAAAAATAAAGAAACAAAAAGGAACTGGAACTGCCCGTGCTGGTAGTATCAAGTCTCCAATATTCAGAGGAGGAGGAAGAGTTTTTGGCCCAAAGCCAAGAAATTATGATTCTAAGTTGAATAAGAAATTGAAAAGTTTGGCTCGTAAATCTGCATTGTCTTACAAAGCAGGTGAGAAAAACATCTCAGTTATAGAAGATTTTACATTGGAAGTTCCAAAAACTAAAGATTATACTGCTTTGTTAAATAGCCTCTCTTTAGTTGATAAGAAAACCTTGTTGATCTTAGGAGATCATAATCCGAACGTTGTCTTGTCTTCTAGAAATCTTCAAAAAACTAATGTTACGACTGCTGATCAAATCAATACTTATGATTTGCTGAATGCTGACACAGTAATATTGGCTGAAGGATCAGTTGAAAAACTTCATAACTTATTAACGAAATAAGAAGATGAGTATATTGAAAAAACCATTAGTTACCGAGAAGGTTTCAGCGCTTAATGAAAGCGGAAAATATGGATTTGTTGTCGACAAAGACGCCAACAAAGTAGAGATAAAAAAGGCTATCGAAAAAACGTATGGCGTGACAGTTGAGTCGGTAAACACTATGGTGTATCCTGGTAAATCAAAGTCGAAATACACTAAGTCGAAAGTAGTCACAGGGAGAACTTCCGCATATAAGAAAGCCATTGTACAAGTGGCCGAAGGTGAGATTATTGATTTTTACGGAGGAGTATAAATAGTTAGAAAATGGCTGTAAAGAAATTAAGACCAATAACCCCCGGAACCAGATACAGAGTCGCACCTGTATTTGAAGAGATCACTGCATCTAGCCCGGAAAAATCATTGACTAAGTCTACGCATCGATCAGGTGGTAGAAATAGTTCTGGTAAAATGACTATCCGAAATGTCGGAGGTGGACATAAGAGAAAATATAGAGTTATTGACTTTAAAAGAGATAAGCATGGTATACCTGCTGTTGTAAAGTCAATTGAGTATGATCCGATGAGAACTGCAAGGATAGCTTTGCTGTTTTACGCAGATGGAGAAAAAAGATACATCATTGCTCCTCAAGGAATAGAAGTTGGACAGACACTATTGTCTGGAAAGGATGTTGCCCCAGAAGTTGGGAATACATTGTTTATAGCAGACATTCCATTGGGTACCATCATTCACAATGTGGAGTTGAAACCTGGAAAGGGAGCATCAATGGCGAGAAGTGCTGGTACTTATGTACAACTTTTGGCTAGAGATGGTAAATATGCTACTGTCAAATTGCCTTCAGGTGAAATGAGAATGGTCTTGGCCACTTGTGTTGCAACAATAGGAACCGTATCTAACGGTGATCATATGAACGTAAGACTTGGAAAGGCTGGTAGAAACAGATGGTTAGGAAGAAGACCACGTGTTAGAGGCGTAGCAATGAATCCAGTAGATCACCCAATGGGCGGTGGTGAAGGTAAATCTTCAGGAGGTCACCCTAGATCTAGGAATGGTATTATGGCTAAAGGTCAAAAGACCAGAACTCCTAAGAAATATTCTAACAAGATGATCATCGGTAAAAAGAAATAAGCAATGGGAAGATCACTAAAAAAAGGACCCTACATAGATTTCAGACTTGAGAACAAGGTGGATGCTATGAATGATTCAGGAAAGAAGACAGTAATTAAGACCTGGTCAAGAAGATCAATGATTTCTCCGGATTTCGTAGGACACACATTTGCAGTTCACAATGGCAATAAGTTTATCCCAGTATTTGTTACTGAAAATATGGTTGGTCATAAAATGGGAGAATTTGCACCTACTAGAAACTTTAGAGGTCATATTAATAAGAAGGACAAAAAGAGATAAGCTGAGATATGGAAGCTGTAGCAAAACTTAACAACGTACCCACTTCTCCTCGAAAAATGCGAGTAGTAGCTGATTTGGTCAGAGGCCAAAGAGTCAACCACGCACTCAATATTTTGAAGTTCGAAGCGAAACAAGGTGCTGATAGATTAGAGAAACTAGTATTATCAGCTATTTCTAACTGGGAAATAAAGAACGAAGATCAGAAATTAGAAGAAGCTGATTTATATATCAAAACTATACACGTGGATAGCGGTAGAATTTTGAAAAGATTGAGACCTGCTCCACAAGGGCGTGCTCATAGAATCAGAAAAAGATCGAATCATGTTACTTTGATCGTAGATAGCTTTAATAATAAAGAAGCTGTTACAGAAACTACTACCAAAAAAGCAGAAAAGTAAGATTATGGGACAAAAGGTAAACCCGATAGGATTTAGATTAGGAGTTGTAAAAGGTTGGGATTCTAACTGGTACGGCGGAAAGACATTTCCTGATAAATTGGTAGAAGACACCAAAATTAGAAAGTATATCACTGCAAGGATTCCTAAAGGTGGCATTTCTAAAGTGGTAATCGAAAGGACAATAAAAAGAATCACGTTGACAATTCACACTGCTCGTCCGGGCGTTGTGATTGGAAAAGGTGGATCTGAGGTTGATAAGATCAAAGAAGAATTAAAGCTAATTACAGGAAAAGATCTTCAAATTAATATTTTTGAAATCAAAAGACCTGAATTGGATGCTGTTTTGGTAGGACAATCTATCGCACAACAGTTACAAGCTAGAATTTCTTTTAGAAGAGCAATGAAACAATCTATTGCTGCTACCATGAGAGTAGGAGCAGAAGGAATCAAAATCAAAGTTTCTGGTAGATTAGGTGGTGCTGAAATGGCAAGATCTGAGCAGTACAAAGAGGGAAGAATTCCTTTGCATACTTTAAGAGCAGATATTGATTATGCTATTTCTGAAGCAAATACTATTTATGGTAAAATCGGTATCAAAGTTTGGATTTTCAAAGGTGAGATCTTTGGTAAAAGAGATCTTTCTCCAAACGTAGGTGCTAAGAGCCAGCAAGGTGGAGGTCAACGAAGAGGTGGAAGACCAGGAGGAGACGGACCGAAAAGACAAAGAAGATAATATTAACATTACCTCTCGGGGTTTAAAAGAGTTATAAAATGTTACAGCCGAAAAGAACCAAATTCAGAAAAAAGCAGAAAGGTAGAATTAAAGGCCTTGCACAACGTGGACACACGTTAGCTTTTGGAACTTTTGGAATCAAAGCATTGGAGCCTGGATGGATTACCAGTAGACAAATAGAAGCAGCAAGGATTTCCATGACTAGAGCTATGAAACGTGAAGGTCAAGTATGGATTAGAGTATTTCCAGATAAGCCAGTGACTAAAAAACCTGCTGAAGTAAGAATGGGTAAAGGTAAAGGAGCACCGGAATATTGGGTCGCTGTAGTAAAACCAGGTACTATTCTTTTTGAAGCTGCTGGTATCAATAAGGAATTGGGAAAAGAAGCTTTGCGATTAGCAGAGCAGAAGTTACCAATCAGAACAAAATTTGTCGTAAGACGAGATTATCAGGACTAATTTTTATATAGAAGCGTCATGAAGAATTCTGAAATAAAAGCATTGTCACTAGAAGAGTTGACAGGTAAGCTAGCAGCTGAAAAAGACAGCTTAGCGAAATTGAAATTTGCGCATGCTATTACGCCTATCGAAAATCCTATGAGGTTGAGAGAGGCAAAAAAATTAGTAGCGAGAATCAGCACTGAAATCAGAGCTAAACAATTAGCTCAACAATAAGTTCGAAATGGAGACAAGAAATTTAAGAAAAGAGCGAATTGGCAAAGTGGTCAGCAGCAAGATGGACAAGACCATCACTGTAGTTGTTCAAAGAAAAATGAAACACCCTATCTACGGGAAATTCGTGAGTAAAACGAAGAAGTTTCATGCACATGATGAGAAAAATGACTGTGGAGAAGGCGATACAGTGAAGATCATGGAAACAAGACCATTGAGCAAAAGCAAAAGATGGAGATTGGTTGAAATATTAGAAAGAGCTAAGTAATATGGTACAACAAGAATCAAGATTAGGCGTAGCGGATAACAGTGGTGCTAAAGAAGTACTTTGTATTCGTGTGTTAGGAGGTACTGGAAAAAGGTATGCTTCGATTGGTGACAAAATTGTTGTCTCTGTGAAATCAGCTATTTCTTCAAGTAGTCTCAAGAAAGGAACTGTGTCTAAAGCAGTTGTTGTTCGAACGAAGAAAGAAATTAGAAGAAAAGATGGTTCATATATAAGATTTGAAGACAATGCAGCTGTGTTGTTGAATGAAAATGATGAACCAAGAGGAACAAGGATTTTCGGCCCTGTGGCCAGAGAATTAAGAGAAAAGCAATTTATGAAGATTGTTTCTCTTGCACCAGAGGTGCTTTAATAGATTGTTAAGTCAAGAAAGAATTTAATTATGAAACTTCACATTAAAAAAGGCGATACAGTAAAAGTCCTTTCTGGTAATTCAAAAGGAAAGACAGGAACTGTATTAGAAGTTATTCCTTCAAAGTACAGAGCAATCGTTGAAGGGCTAAATATGGTGACTAAGCACACCAAACCTTCTGCAGAAAGTCCTGAAGGAGGAATTAAGAAATTGGAGGCATCTATTCATGCTAGTAACTTGATGTTAGTTGATCCTGCTACAGGAGAAGCTACAAGAGTTGGTAGAAAAGCAGATGCTGAAGGAAAGTTGAAAAGATATTCTAAAAAAACAGGAGAGGTAATTTAAGATGGCTATTCCTAGATTAAGAACAAAGTATCAAGAGGAGATCGTTCCTGCATTGAAAGAGAAGTTTCAGTACAAATCTGTCATGCAAGTTCCAAAGATCCAGAAGATAAGTATCAATAAAGGTATTGGTGCAGCAGTGTCTGACAAGAAATTGGTAGATCATGGTGTGGCGGAATTGACTCAGATTACTGGTCAGCAAGCAGTTGCAACGTTATCTAAAAAGGCGATCTCTAACTTTAAGTTAAGAGAAGATATGCCAATTGGAGCAAGAGTAACATTGAGAGGAGAAAAGATGTATGAATTCTTGGATCGTTTGATGACTATTGCTTTACCTAGAGTTAGAGACTTTAGAGGTATAAAGGCAAAAGGTTTCGACGGACGAGGTAATTATACTTTGGGTGTTCAGGAGCAAATCATTTTCCCTGAGATCAGTATAGATAAGATTAACAGTATTTCTGGAATGGACATCACTTTCGTGACGACAGCTAATACTGACGAAGAAAGTTTTGAATTATTGAAGGCATTCGGTATGCCTTTCGCAAAAGGAAACAATAACTAAGATGGCAAGAGAATCAGTAAAAGCCAGAGAGAGAAAAAGAGAAAAACTTGTAGCTAAATATGCTGCCAAGCGTGCTGAATTAAAAGCTGCTGGTGATTATGAAGCTTTAGATAAGTTACCTAGAAACTCCTCAAAAGTAAGATTGCATAACAGATGCAAGCTAACTGGCAGACCTAAGGGTTACATGAGAAAGTTTGGTATTTCAAGGGTTACATTCCGAGAAATGGCTAGCGATGGAAAAATTCCAGGTGTAACTAAGTCGAGCTGGTAAAATAAGTTTAGATTATTTAAAATATTAACTAACTTTGCAGCCCCAACAAAAAAAGGGGCTTAAAAGTATACTGTAATGACAGATCCGATAGCAGATTATTTGACAAGATTGAGAAATGCCATCAAGGCAAATCATAGAATCGTGGAGATCCCAGCTTCTAACATGAAAAAGGAGATCACTAAAGTATTGATGAGCCAGGGTTTTATTCGAAACTACAAGTTTGAAGACGATGGCGTTCAGGGTAAAATTAAAATTGCTCTAAAGTATAATGCACAGACTAAACAGTCTGCGATTGTGAGTTTAGAGAGAATTAGTACACCTGGTTTACGAAAATACGCGAGTGCTGGTGAACTACCTCGTGTATTAAATGGCTTAGGTGTAGCAATTATGTCTACTTCAAATGGAGTCATTACTAACAAACAAGCGAAAGAGCAGAATGTTGGTGGGGAAGTTTTGTGCTACGTTTATTAATTGATTGAAAGATGTCACGAATAGGAAATAAACCGGTTGTATTACCGCAAGGTGTTGAAGTTACTGTAAACAACGGTACTGTCAATGTAAAAGGATCTAAAGGATCGCTTTCAAGAGATATTGATACTGATTTTGAGGTAGCAATAGCAGATGGAAGATTGACTGTAAAAAGACCAACCGAACAAAAGAGACATAAAGCACTTCATGGTCTTTATAGGTCATTAATCTTCAATATGGTTGAAGGTGTTTCTGATGGATTCAAAAAACAATTAGAGTTAGTAGGTGTAGGATACAAAGCTGCTACTCAAGGGAATGTACTTGAATTAAACTTAGGTTATTCACACAACATTTTCATGCAGATTCCTTCTGAAATAAAAGTGAGCGCGGAAACGCAAAAAGGAAAGAATCCTATTGTAACGTTAGAAGCGATTGATAAAGAATTGATTGGAGAGGTTGCTGCAAAAATCAGAACCTTGAGAAAAATTGAGCCATACAAAGGAAAAGGTATTCGATTTGTTGGTGAAATCATTAGAAGAAAAGCTGGTAAAACTGCTGCTAAATAATAGATAGACATGGCAATTACTAAAGAGCAAAGAAGACTTAGAATACGAAGAGGTATTCGTAACAAAGTGAGCGGCACAACCGCAAGACCAAGATTATCTGTATTTAAAAGTAACAAAGGAATCTACGTTCAATTGGTAGATGATGAAAACAGTAACACAATGGTTGCTACTTCATCTCTCGAATTGGGAAAAGCTAACGCAAACATTGACGTAGCTAAAGAAGTAGGTAAAAGCCTTGCAGAGAAAGCAACTAAAAGTGGAATATCTGTAGTGGTTTTTGATAGAGGAGGTTACCCTTATCATGGAAAAGTTAAAGCTTTAGCAGAAGGTGCTAGAGAGGGAGGCCTTAAATTTTAATTCGTTATGTCTAAGAAGAATATAAGAGTACTAAAAGCAAGTGAAATCGACCTACAAGAAAAGGTTGTTGCTATCAAAAGAGTTGCAAAGGTTGTAAAAGGTGGACGTAGATTCAGTTTTTCTGCAATTGTGGTTGTTGGAGATGGTAATGGTGTAGTTGGATACGGATTAGGAAAAGCGAATGAAGTTACTGATTCAATCACAAAAGGGATTGATGATGCTAAAAAGAATTTGGTAAGGGTACCAGTTCATAAAGGAACTGTTCCTCATGACGCACTAGGTAAATTCGGTGGAGGATTTGTATTGTTGAAACCAGCAGCCCCTGGTACGGGTGTTATTGCAGGTGGTGCAATGCGTGCAGTACTAGAGAGTGCAGGTGTACATGATGTACTTGCTAAATCCAAAGGATCTTCAAACCCACACAATGTGGTAAAAGCTACTTTCCATGCTTTGGCTCAAATGAGAGATCCTTACGCAGTAGCTCAACAAAGAGGTGTAGAGTTGTCAACAGTTTTTAACGGATAAGAAGATGGGCAAAGTAATTATTACACAGAGAAGAAGTATTATCAATAGACCAAACGACCAAAAGCTTACAATTAAAGCTTTGGGTTTAGGAAGAATCAATAGGTCTGTTGAAAAAGAATTGACTCCTCAAATTGCTGGGATGGTTAAGAAAATCGGTCACCTAGTGACTGTAGAAAATAAATAATTAGAAGACTTTTTTTAGAATAACGATGAAACTAAATACACTAAAACCTGCAGAAGGCTCAACTAAAACGAGCAAAAGAATAGGTAGAGGTCAGGGATCTGGAAGAGGAGGTACTTCTACTAAAGGTCATAAAGGTGCTCAATCAAGATCGGGTTACTCTACTAAAGGAGGATTCGAAGGCGGTCAAATGCCATTGTATAGACGAGTTCCTAAGTTTGGTTTTACAAGCCCAAACAGAGTTGAGACTAAGCCAATTAATCTTGATACGATTCAAGCATTGGCGGACAAAAAAATAACAAAAGTTACATTAGAAGTTTTGATTGAAAACGGTCTTGCTAGCAAGAATGATATAGTCAAAATTTTGAATAGAGGTGAATTGACCAGCAAAGTAGAAATTTCAGCTCATGCCTTTTCAAAATCAGCTATTGAGGCAATTGAAAAAGCAGGAGGGAAAGCTACAGTTCTTTAAAATATGAAGAAATTTTTTAGTACCATAAGGAATATTTTTACCATTGAGGATCTAAGGGTTCGTATATTGAACACAGTAGGATTTCTAATCATTTTTCGATTAGGATCTTTTGTGGTTTTACCCGGTATTGATCCTTCAGCCTTGCCTGATAAAGCAGATGGTATATTTGGAATACTTGATACCATGTTGGGTGGAGCATTTAGTAATGCATCAATCTTTGGTTTGGGTATTATGCCATATATCTCAGCTTCTATTGTTATACAATTGTTAACAATGGCGGTTCCTTATTTTCAAAAATTGCAGAAAGAAGGCGATAGTGGCAGAAAGAAAATCAATCAAATTACAAGAGTTCTTACAATTGCAATAACTTTTGCACAAGGCGGGGCATATTTGGCCGCATCTATACCTGCAGAAGCTATTATTGTAGAAAATAGATTCTTGTTTTCAGTATCATCTTTGACCATATTAACTGCAGGTACAATTTTCTGTATGTGGTTAGGAGAAAAGATTACTGATAAAGGTATTGGTAATGGTATTTCAATGCTGATAATGATTGGTATCATTTCAAGATTCCCTGGTAGTTTGGTTCAAGAAGCAATGACTAGAGGAATGAGTGGCGCACTTTTCTTCTTATTAGAAATTATCGGATTGTTCTTTGTAGTAATGGCGGTTGTATTATTGACACAAGCAGTCAGAAGAATACCTGTTCAATATGCGAAACAAGTCGTAGGTAATAAAGTATACGGTGGACAACGACAATACATTCCTATCAAAGTAAATTCAGCAGGTGTTATGCCAATTATATTTGCTCAATCTTTGATGTTTTTACCAGCTATGATCGCAAGTTATTTTGCTGAATCAAGTGACATTGCAAATTATGTAGGGAATACTTTCTCAAATTTCATGTCATGGCAATATAATTTGACATTTGCCATCATGATCATATTGTTTACATTTTTCTATACAGCGATATCGGTTAATCCGAATCAAATTGCTGATGATATGAAAAGAAATGGAGGTTTCATTCCAGGTGTTAAACCGGGAGCTGCAACTTCTGAATTTATAGATACTGTTTTGACAAGAGTTACTTTTCCAGGATCGTTATTTCTGGCTATTGTAGCAATATTACCTGCTTTTGCGCAGATGGCGGGTGTGAGTGGAAATTTCGCTCAGTTTTATGGAGGTACTTCACTATTGATTATGGTTGGTGTGATTTTGGATACACTACAACAAATAGAGAGTTACTTGCTAATGCGTCACTATGAAGGCATGATGAAGTCTGGTAAAGTAAGAGGTCGATCACAAAATATTGCGGTTGCTTAAAACAATTTATTACTATGGCTAAACAAGCATCTATAGAGCAAGACGGTACAATTAAAGAAGCATTGTCAAACGCAATGTTTAGAGTAGAATTAGAAAATGGGCATGAAGTTATAGCTCATATTTCTGGTAAAATGAGGATGCACTACATCAAAATTTTACCAGGGGATAAAGTAAAAATGGAGATGTCTCCATATGATTTGTCTAAAGGCAGAATAGTTTATCGCTATAAATAAAAGAGATTATGAAAGTTAGGGCCTCTGTAAAAAAGAGAAGCGCGGATTGCAAAATCATCCGTAGAAACGGAAAAGTTTACGTTATTAATAAAAAGAACCCAAGGTTCAAGCAAAGACAAGGATAATTATGGCTAGAATAGCAGGAGTAGATATTCCAGACAATAAAAGAGGTGAAATTGCACTAACCTATATTTTCGGTATAGGACGTAGTTCAGCTCAGAGTATATTGAACGAAGCTGGAGTGGATCTGAATTTAAAAGTTCAAGATTGGTCTGAAGATGACGCTGGAAAGGTCAGAAATATAATTTCTGAACGATTCAAGGTTGAAGGTGTATTAAAATCTGAAGTACAATTGAACATTAAGCGTCTTTTGGATATTGGATGCTACCGTGGATTGCGACATAGAAAAGGGTTACCAGTTAGAGGTCAGCATACTAAAAACAATGCTCGAACTAGAAAAGGAAAGAGAAAAACTGTTGCTAACAAAAAGATAGCTACTAAATAATATTAGAGATGGCTGAAAAAAGAAAAGACAAAGGAAGAAAAAGAGTTGTAGTTGTTGAGCCAGTAGGGCAAGCGCACATTAAAGCTTCATTCAACAACATCATCATTTCTTTGACAAATAATTCTGGTCAAGTAGTGTCATGGGCATCTGCTGGTAAAATGGGTTTTAAAGGTTCTAAGAAGAATACTCCTTATGCTGCTCAGGTAGCTGCTCAGGACTGTGCTCAAAAAGCACATGATTTAGGTCTTAGAAAGGTTGAGGTTTTTGTAAAAGGACCTGGAGCTGGACGTGAGTCTGCAATTAGAGCAATTCAAAATACGGGTATCGAAGTAACAATGATTAAAGATGTTACTCCATTACCACACAATGGTTGTAGAGCACCTAAGAGAAGAAGAGTTTAATATCATTTTTAGAATAAGAAAAAATGGCAAGATATACAGGACCTAAAACTAAGATTGCAAGGAAGTTTAACGACCCAATCTTCGGCCCGGACAAAACATTGACTAAGAAGAGTTACCCTCCAGGGCAACACGGAAGAGGTAGAAGAAAGAAGCAGTCAGAATATGCTATTCAGTTGGCTGAAAAGCAAAAAGCAAAATATACTTATGGATTGTTAGAAAAGCAGTTTTCTAATTTATTCAAAAAAGCATCTCAAAAGAGTGGTATCACAGGTACAATTCTTTTACAATTATTAGAGTCTAGATTGGACAATGTTGTTTTTAGATTAGGTATTGCTCCTACTAGAAGTGCAGCTAGACAATTTGTATTACACAAACACATTACCGTAAATGGTGAAGTTGTTAACATTCCTTCAATGTCTTTGAAAATTGGAGATGTTATTGCTGTAAGAGAAAAATCAAAATCAATGGAAGCTATTACTGCTAGCTTGACAAGAGGTTCTGTAAGTAAGTATCCATGGTTTGAATGGAATTCTGCTGAGCTTTCTGGTAAGTTCATGGTACTTCCTACAAGAGACGAGATTCCTGAAAATGTGAAGGAACAATTGATCGTTGAATTGTACTCTAAATAATAAGTTAATCTAAGTTTTTAATAAAGAAATAATTATGTCAATACTAGCATTTCAAATGCCTGAAAAGGTGGTGATGGAGAAGGCTGATGACTTTCATGGCTTGTTTACTTTCAAACCACTCGAGCAAGGATACGGAGTTACCGTAGGTAATGCATTGAGAAGAATCTTATTGTCTTCATTGGAAGGATATGCCATAACTGGTGTTAAAATTCCTGGAGTATTGCATGAGTTTTCTACGATCGAAGGTGTAGTAGAGGATGTTTCAGAAATCATCTTAAATCTTAAAATGGTAAGATTTAAGAAAATTGCTGAAACTGCTGAAAGCAAGATTGTAGTGAGCATATCAGGTAAAAAACAGTTCACAGCTGGTGATTTGTCAGCTGGTACTACCTCATTTGAGATTTTGAACCCTGAACATGTGATTTGTAATCTTGATGAAAGTACAAGTCTAGAAGTTGAACTATCTGTCGAAAAAGGACGTGGATATGTTACAGCGGAAGAGAATAAACCTGAAGAGCAAGTTTTTGGATTTATTCCAATTGATGCAATTTTCACTCCAGTGAAAAATGTAAAGTTCTCTGTAGAAAATACTAGGGTTGAGCAAAAGACGGATTATGAGCAATTGGTTTTGGATATTGAAACTGATGGTTCTATTCACCCAGAAAATGCTTTAAAAGGTGCTGCTAATATCTTGATTCAACACTTCATGTTATTCTCTGATCAAACAATGATCTTAGATTCTCTTGATACAAGTGAGCCTGAAGCAGTGGATGAAGAATTACTTCACATGAGAAAACTATTAAAGACTGGCTTGAATGATCTTGATCTTTCAGTTAGAGCTTATAATTGTTTGAAAGCTGCTGATGTTAAGTCTCTAGGTGATTTGGTCAGATTAGAGATCTCTGATATGATGAAATTTAGAAACTTTGGTAAGAAATCACTTGCTGAATTGGAGCAGTTAGTAGCAGATAAGAACTTGACGTTTGGCATGGATTTGTCAAAATATAAATTAGAAGAGGAGTAATATAATGAGACACGGGAAGAAATTTAATCATTTAGGTAGAACGGCACCTCATAGAGCTGCTATGCTTTCTAACATGGCTTCTTCATTGATTTTGCACAAAAGGATTACAACTACAGTAGCCAAGGCAAAAGCTTTGAGAAAATACGTTGAGCCAATTATCACTAAAGCTAAGTCAGATACGACCCACTCTAGAAGAGTAGTTTTTTCATACTTGCAAAACAAAGAATCTGTAACTACGCTTTTTTCTGATGTTGCAGAAAAAGTGGCAAGCAGACCAGGTGGATATACAAGAATTTTCAAAACTGGGACTCGTCAGGGTGACAATGCTGAAATGTGTATCATGGAACTAGTCGATTACAACGAATTGTTGTTGAATGAAAAAGCACCTGCTAAAGCTAAGACAAGAAGAAGTAGAAGAGGTAAAGGAACTTCAGCTGAATCAACTCCGGCAGTAGAAGCAAAAACTGAAGATTCTGTAGTAGAAGATGCAGTAGTTGTAGAAGATACTGCAGAAGCTGCACCGGTTGCGGAAGCGGAGGTTAAAGAAGAAGTAGAAGCAAAAACTGCAGAAGCTGCACCAGCAGATGAGGCTGAATCAAAGGATGATTCTACTGAGGAAGAAGATAAAGAAAGCAAAGAGTAATTGGAGTTTTCTAAAGATATAAAAGCCATCTCGATTACTTTCGAGATGGCTTTTTTTATGTCAAAACTTTTAATGAAATTTGCGGTAAAATAACCACCCACTCTAGTCATCATATGAAATCAAAAGAGAGAAAAAAAGCATATATTTTATTAGCAGACGGCACTCATTTGGAGGGAATTTCTATCGGTAGTGAAGGTACCAGCGGTGGAGAAATCTGCTTTAATACCGGAATGACCGGATATCAGGAAGTCTACACAGACCCGTCTTATTTTGGCCAAATAGTAATCAATACAAATTCGCACATCGGAAATTATGGTGCGATGGATGCTGAGCAGGAATCGGATAAACCCCAAATTAATGGAATCGTAATTAATGAATTTTCTGAGATATACAGTAGACCAAGTGCGGGATCATCCTTGGATGATTATTTGTTAAGCCATGGCGTTGTAGGAATTGCAGGTGTTGATACTAGAAAGTTGGTCAAACATGTGAGGACTGCAGGAGCTATGAATGCAATAATTTCTACTGATTTCACAGAAGTAGAAATTTTAAAAAAGAAATTGGCTGAGGTCCCAAGTATGGATCATTTAGAACTTGCTTCTAAAGTGACCACAAAAGAAATATATACACTTAAGAATGATGATGCCTCCATTAAAGTGGCAGTACTGGATATTGGTGTTAAAAAATCTATCCTTAGTAATCTGGTAGATCGAGGATGTGAATGCAAAGTTTTTCCTGCTGAAACTCCGTTTTCTGAACTGAAGGCTTGGAACCCGGATGGTTACTTCATTTCTAACGGCCCAGGTGATCCCTCAGCTATGCCCTATGCCATTGATACCGTGAAACAAATTCTTGAAGAGAAGAAACCATTGTTTGGTATTTGTTTAGGTCATCAAGTATTAGCATTGGCTAACGGAATCTCTACATTTAAAATGCATCATGGACACAGGGGATTGAATCATCCTGTGAAAAATATAATTACTGGTTTGAGTGAAGTTACATCACAAAACCATGGTTTTGCGGTAGACAAGGAGTCTTTAGATAAATCGGATAACGTAGAACTTACACACATTAACCTTAATGATAACACAGTAGCTGGAATCAGGCTAAAAGATAAGCCGGCATTTTCCGTGCAACATCACCCGGAGGCTTCTCCTGGACCGCACGATTCCAGATACTTATTTGACGATTTCATTCAACTAATTAAAAAACATAAAGAATCATGAGTTTGATAGAAAGTGTATTTGCGAGACAAATACTGGATTCAAGAGGAAATCCAACCATCGAAGTAGATGTAGTAACTGAAAGTGGCGTATTAGGTAGAGCAGCAGTACCATCAGGTGCTTCTACAGGCGTGAACGAAGCAGTAGAATTGAGAGATGGTGATAAAGGTACTTACCTTGGAAAAGGAGTATTGAAAGCGGTGGATAACGTAAATGAAACGATCCAAAACGAATTGCTTGGATTGTCAATATTTGATCAGAGATATATCGATCAATTGATGATTGATTTGGATGGGACAGATACGAAATCTAAGTTGGGTGCAAATGCGATCTTAGGAGTATCTCTAGCGGTTGCTAAAGCTGCAGCTGAGGAACTTGGACTGCCATTATTTAGATATATCGGCGGTACAAATGCTCATACTTTGCCTGTACCAATGATGAATATCATTAACGGTGGTTCTCATTCAGATGCAACGATTGCTTTTCAAGAATTCATGATTAGACCTATCGGGGCTGAGTCTTTTTCTCAAGCAATGCAAATGGGTGCAGAAACTTTTCATGCTTTAGCTAAAATCTTGAAAGGAAAAGGATTGAGTACTGCTGTAGGTGATGAAGGTGGTTTTGCACCAGCATTCACTGGAGGTACCGAAGAAGCTTTGGAAAGTGTTTTAGATGCTATAAAAGCAGCCGGATACAAACCAGGATCTGATATTACAATTGGCTTAGATTGTGCTTCTTCAGAATTCTTCGAAGATGGTAAATATAACTACGCAAAGTTCGAAGGACCTAATGGTAAAGTTAGAGACATGAATGAGCAAGTTGAATATTTGGCTGAATTGGTCGAAAAATATCCAATTGATTCTATTGAGGACGGTTGTGCTGAAGAAGATTGGGCTGCTTGGGCTGCCTTGACTGCTAAGATTGGTGATAAGTGTCAATTGGTAGGGGATGATTTATTTGTGACAAATGTCAAGTTCTTGCAAAGAGGAATCGAAGAAAAGTCTGCAAATTCTATTTTGATCAAAGTAAACCAAATCGGTACTTTGTCTGAGACTTTAGACGCGATAGAATTGGCACATAAAGCCGGATTTACTGCAGTTGTTTCTCATAGATCCGGTGAAACTGAAGATTCAACGATTGCTGATATCGCTGTAGCTACAAATGCTGGTCAAATCAAGACGGGATCTTTGTCTAGATCTGATAGAATGGCTAAATACAACCAATTGTTGAGGATTGAAGAGGAATTAGGAGAAGTAGCAGTTTTTCCAAAAGCTTAAATTCTAGCATATAAATTCGTTTACTATTATGTACACGAATGAAGAATAAAAAAGTCTTGGGTTCAATTGAATTCAAGACTTTTCTATTTTTTAGAAATCGACACCTTCATCACTTGCTCCTGGAGCTCTTTGACGACCTTTTTGTCCATTTCTTCTTCCTTTGTCCTTTTGATTCAATCGATACATAAAGCTGAGAAGAATTTGACGGGTGTTTCGCTGGTATTCACTATATTCTACAAAAGATTCTGTTTCAGTTTCCCACCGATACTTTCGGGTATTAAATACATCTTGGACACTCAATGTTAGTGTTCCTTTTTTCTTCATGATTTGCTTCGAAGCACCTAAATCTATTGTGTAATAAGAGAGGCTTTTACCTTGAGTAGTATTTTGTGGTCCTCTGTAGTTAAAATTAAGCTGTAGATCCAGGTTCTTGGGTAGTGTAAATGTTGAATTAGCTCTAGCACTCCATGACCTTGCATCAGCTTCGAGGGAAGTCATACGCTCTCCAAACAATACAGAGCCTTCTGTAAGTGATCGGTAAAAATTGAAACTTCCATTCAACTTGAGCCACTTATCAATTTCTTTCGAAAAGGTTAATTCTAATCCGTAAGAGTTTCTGCTGGCCAGATTTTGAGGCTGGCTAACGATGATGCTATCTGTTTCTGTTATAACATATTGGCTAATTCGCTGGATGACGTCAGTCGTATAGTTATAGTATACACCTCCATATACAGAAGCTGATTCCCAGCTAGCTAGATAACCTACTTCCAAAGCGTCTGACAATTCTGGATCAAGGTCAGGGTTTCCGGTTCGAATATTTCGGTTATCACTAAACGAGCTAAACGGATTAAGGGATCTAAATCTAGGACGTTTCATTCTTCTACTATAACTGGCTTGTAAATCACGATCTTTCTTGAAAGAATATGTCAGGTGTGCAGATGGAAACACATTGTAATAGAACTTAGAATTGTGCTCACCGGTTGTGATGAGTCTCGTTTTTATATCTGTGATCTCTGTTCTCAATCCTAGCTGATAGGAAACTTTGCCTGTCTTATTACCGTAAATTCCATAAACCGCGTGGATGTCCTCGTCATATTCAAAATCACTGGAAAACGCTGGAATCAATTCCCAACCATTGGCATTAAGTTGAGACACTTGATAGTCGTTTCCAATTCTTCTGAAATTTGATTTTAGTCCAGATTCAAATTTTCCATTAATTCCGAAAGGGTGCACATAATCAATTTGCAGCAATAAATTGTTTTCACTTTCATCATTGTATACTTGCTGTGCAGTATCTGTATCTAAAGTCAAGTAATGATGAGTGACATCCGATTGCTCGACCTCACCATTGTCTCTATATTGAGAAAAGAAAGTCAATGAATGGTCTTTTCGTTCAAATTCTTTTTTGTAGTTCAATGCAAATTCTATGTTGCCTTCGTCTTCTGTTTCATTGTCTAATCTATGCTCCTGGTTCGAAATTATACCGTTTATATCATAATCATTATAGTATACATTGCTCTCATTATTTTCGTCTGAATTTTTAAGCAGGACTGAAAGGGTTAAAATGCTCTTTTCGTTAAAAAAATAATCGGATCCAAAACGGAAGTTTTCGGAAAGACCACTTCTAGATTGATCTCTGTTACGCTCAGTGTTGTATTCAAAACCAGGTGTTGTGAAAGTTTGATAGGAATATCCCATACCTTCTCTTTCTCGGTATTGGATACCTCCACTTACAAAAAAATTGAATTTACCGGAGCGGTAATTCATATTGACAGAGCCATTCAAGTTGGCGGGATATCCAATATTGACGTTGAAAGAACCATTTACACCTTTGCGGGCGTCTTTTTTCAATACAATATTAATTATACCACCGGAACCTTCAGCATCGTACCTCGCGGAAGGATTTGTGATAACTTCGATTCTTTCAATCATTGTTCCTTGTAATTGTCTCAATGCATCTTGGTTACTAATACCCACCAGTCCTGATGGTTTGCCATCTACTAGAATATTGATATTGTTGTTTCCCCTAAGCGAAACTTCACCTTCAATGTCGACTTGGACGGATGGAATATTGTCTAATATTTCAGCGGCATTTTTTCCAAGATTACTTACGTTCTCGCCTACGTTGAATGTCCTTTTGTCAAGGGAAAACTCAAACTGATCTTTTTGACTGGTCACAACCACTTCATCTAACTCAGTGGACTTGATTTGCAATCCAATGTTTCCCAAATCCTTAATCTTTTCATTCAGTGAAACCGTTACTTTGATGTTTTTGTCCAAATAGGAAATGTATTTGACTTTGAGAATATACTCACCCGGCTTAATTTGAAGTTGAAATTCTCCTTTGTCATTGGTGATAGACCCGTCGAGTAGTTTGTTTTCACCTAGTGTGTAAAGTGCTACAGAAGAGTATTCCAAAGGAGATCTATTAATTTCATCAACAACCTTACCTTTTAAAGTGACCGATTGTTGTGCGATGGATTCACTAATGAGAATCAGAGTTAATAGTAGTAAAAGGAAATATTTTTTATTCATTTTGAAAAGATGTAAACAAATGTACCTTTAGAAACTATCTGCTTTCTGTATTAATTCTGAAGAGAATCTGAATTTTGAAAAGTGACTGACAATTGATGTTCATTGGAAAAGCCATCAAAATCATAATTCAATTGATAGCCTGACTTTTGACATATATCTTTTACAATTGATAAACCCAGGCCTAAGGAATCTGTACCGTTTCCATTTTTCTTAAAACGATGAATTAACTCTTTGGAAGAAGATTTTAATTTCTCACCGCTATTTTTAATCATTAAATACTCTTTCGTAAGTGATACTTCAATAAACCCATTTTCAACCAAGTTATGCTTGATGGCGTTCTGAATTAAGTTAGTTACAATCATTTCTAGCCATACAGGATCATTTTTCAATACAAGATTTGAAATGACATGTGTAGTAACTTTGATTTTTCTAAGGGAGGTTAGGTCTTCATGTTGTTCCAAAACAGCATGAACAATTTTAGAAACGTCAGTCTTTTTGTCTAAATGAAATTCCTCGTTTTGGATCTTGCTCATAATAGCCAGAGAATGCTGAATGTTGGATATTTTCTTTAATGATTGCTGAGCTTCAGCAATCATTTGAGCATCCTTCTGTTCAATATTTTGCACCTGTAAAAGCAGGTCGAGTTTGCCAGAGGCTACTGCAAGAGGAGTTCGAATTTCGTGCGCAATGTTTTCAGAGAATTCGCGGAGGTTATTATAGTCCAATATGGCTTTTTCAGTCATCTTTTGAATGAATTGATTGAGTTGATCGAATTCTGCGATATTGGTTTTGGGAAAAGAAATTTTACTCTGATCTTTCAGACTGAATTTTTCTATCGTTTGTAATGATAAATTGAATGGACTCAACAACCATTTGGAGATAAAAAAACTGAGCAATAAAGAGCAAGAAACTAGTAAAAGGTACACTAGAGAATTCGAAACAAAAACACCATATATGGTATCATCAGGTTCTAACAGGGAATTATGTATTTCGATTTGATACCATATCCCATTGATATTTCTGATGTGCGTGATTTTCCTGAAAGGAATTACGTCATTCGATGACCGGTGAAATGCAAGAGTGTCAGAGTACGTGGAAGACTTTTTTAGATCAATCGTATCTTTCAGTATTTTGATTTTTGTGTCATAATTATCATTTAGAGGTGCCAGTGGGATTTCTTTTTTTATGAGTTTGTAAATTTGATGAGCTTGCCCTCTGAGCTCTTTATCAGTTTCTTTGTCATTAACCTTTGAGAAAGTATAAAATGTAATGATACCACCGATGCTGAATACAACTAGTGATAGCAATAAATAAACCAGTATGAACTTATGTATTAGTTTCACAATTCTTTTATTAAAAATCTATAACCTGTGCCATAAACCGTTTCTATAAAGTCGTTTCCTCCTTTAGCCATTATTTTTTTTCGTAGGTTTTTGATATGTTGATAGACAAAATCTAAAGATCCCAATGCATCAGTATAGTCACCCCACAAATGTTCTGCGATAGCTACTTTGGTCAGTATTCTATTTTGGTTAGCAAAAAAGTAAACCAAAAGGTCATATTCTTTACGAGTGAGGGGTACAAAAGAACTGTTCGCTGAAACTTGCATTTTGGCTGTATCAATCTCTATGTTTCCTGCTTTGATGGTATGATTTCCACTGAAGTTTTTTCTGCGGTAAAGTGCATTGAGTCGTGCTACTAATTCGGTCATAAAAAATGGTTTCGTGATGTAATCATCAGCACCTAAATTCAAGCCATCTACCTTGTCATCCAATTTATCTTTTGCTGAAGCTATCATAATCCCTGCAATCACTTTTTGCTCTTTGATATAAGAGATCAATTCAATTCCATCTCCATCTGGAAGCATTCGATCAAGAATGACGATATCATATTGAAAGGCAGAGAGCTTTTCTTTGCATTGAGAAATGGAATTGGCACATTCACAGACAATACCTTCGTTTTTAAGATATTGTACAATGCTATTCTGCAATTCGATATTATCTTCAGTGAGCAGTATTTTCATAGAATTAGAAACGAAATATTGAGCAAACTAAGAAAACTATTTTGTATACATTTTGAAGTAAATGGGATGAAATTCTTTTTTGTTGAATAAACAACTTGGGTTTTTCGCCTTGGATTTGATAATTTAGTGCAACCAAACGCAATCAGGATGTTTAAACCCAAATTAAAAATACCTCGAAATTTCTACATGATCTCCTCTGTAGCTTTTTTAGTTTGGATGACCTTTTTTGATTCCAATGATATTTATTCTCAGTTTCAATTAAGCAGTAAGCTATCCGAATTGGAGGATGAGAAAGCTTATTATATTGACAAAATCGAGGAAGTAAAAGCAGACCGAGAAGCATTACTGAATAATGAAGATCTTTTGGAACAATTTGCTCGAGAGAAGTATTATTTGAAAAAAGACAATGAGGATGTCTTTGTTGTTGTAGATGTTGAGTAACAACTGTTTTCAGAATGAAGAAAATTGCAATCTTAATAATAATTATTGGCAGTGCACTTATTGAAGCTAATGCCCAGTCAAAGTCCGGTTACCGAATAGAAGGTGGGAAACCTGGTAAATCAAGTAGAAGTAAAAGTAGCAGCGGATGGACTGATAACCTGTTTTTCCAGCCAAGTTTTGGCTTTTCTTTTGGTCAAGGAAGCCTTTATCTTACTGCTGCACCCGCAGTAGGTTACAAAATTCTGGATGGTTGGGATGCAGGTGTCGGTATGTTTTATTCCTACTCTAAATTTGATGAACAGCCTGGATATTTCGGATACTCATCCAATACTATTGGCGGTAATTTTTTTTCAAGGTTTGTTATAAAAGAGCCATTCTTTATTATGGCTCAGTATGAAGTGATGGGAACAGTGTTGGAAATAGATGCACCTAATAATGGGGGGTATAGCGAAGAAAGAGACCCGTATGATGCTTTCTTAGCCGGTGGAGGAATAATGCAACCCGTTGGTAGAAACGGAGCTTTTGTGGCCTCAATACTTTATAACTTCAGTTACAATTCAAATGATCCATTTGATAATGGACCATATACTTCGCCCTATGCGATATCATTCGGCTTTGTAGTCGGATTTTAAAATTGCAAATCGAATTTACTGGCAATTTCTTTTAGATCATTAATGACGGGATCAATAAGAGGTACACCTTCTTTTGATCTGATTTTTTCCATTTCTCTTTCAGGGTCCCCAGGTATCAAAACTGGATTTTTGGCATCGACAGGCTTTGAATCTCGAAATCTCGAAATCCATGTGTCCATATGACTTAAAAAATCATCTTTTGGCCTAAAAGCATCTACGCGCATAGCACCAAAAAAATGTCCCAATCCTTCACCCTTTAAATCTGGAAGAGGATCAATAAAACTTACAAATGGTGGAACCCATGGGCCATAATTGGCTCCAGACAAAACTGCAGAGAAAATGTCTACAATAGAACCTAGAATATAGCCCTTATGTGAAGCATGTTCTCTGTCACCACCTAGTGGTAGTAACGCTCCTCCTTCATTTACACCGCTTGAGTTAGTAGTTGGATTCCCGTCTTGATCTTGGACCCACCCTACTGGAGCATCTTGTTTTTTTCTTTGCAGAACTTCAAGTTTGCCATTGGCCGCTGTAGTAGTTGCCATATCTGCTACAAATGGAGGTTCATTTTTTGCCGGAATAGCAACGGAAATTGGGTTAGTACCTAAAAGTCGTTCTTTGGAAAATGTTGGTGCTACCAAAGGACTGGCATTCGTCATTGAGATGCCTATCATATCATGTTCCAAAGCCATCATAGAGTGATAACCTGCAATCCCATAATGATTGGAATTCTTTACACTTACCCAGCCGGTACCCACATTTTTTGCCTTGTCAATGGCAACTTTCATCGCTTCTGGTCCAGAGATGAGCCCGAGTGCCATGTCAGCATCTACTACCGCTGTAGATGGTGTTTCATGCACGATTTTAATATCAGGATTGGCATTGATTCTGTCAACCTCCCAAAGTCGGACATAACCCTTGAGTCGAGCAATTCCATGCGAATCAACGCCACGCATGTCTGCGTTGACTAATACTTTGGCAGCTGCCTCTGCATGAACTTCATTGTGTCCAATAGCTATGAATACATTCTTTGAAAACTGAAATAAATGGTTATATGAGTACATGTGGCAAATCTATTTTCTTTTCGGTAAACCAAAAGCCAAAACACCCTCTTTAAGGGCAAAAGGTGATATTTTTATTAAGTCAAAGCCACAGTTATCAATGATATTCTTAGTGACGATTGAAGCACCTACGATCATATCTACTCTCATTGGAATCATGCCAGGTATTAACAGTCGTTGTTGTCTGCTTTTGTTTTTAAGATCGAAATGAATTTTTTCAAAATTTTTTCTTAGCAATTTTGGTTTTTGTTCATCAGCAATAGATTGGTCCGATTTGAAAATATCCCAAAAAGTATCAAAAGATCCAGAAGATCCGATTAAGAAAGAAGCATTGAAGGACTGGCATTTTGTATAAACCTCATTCAGCGTCTCAGTTAAGAAAATATTCAGAGTGTCTACTTCTTCAGATGAGATAGGGTCTGATTTATGAAATTGATCAATCAGTCGTTGACCGCCAATTTCGTAACTTCTCAGCCATTTTATTTCTTTTCTGTCTGCAATAATGAATTCAATACTCCCTCCACCAATATCAACTATTAGTCCAGTGCTATCTTCAAAATCAATGTATTCGCAAACTCCTTTATGGATTAGAAAAGCTTCATCTTTTCCATCTAGTACAGTGATTTCTATGCCCGTTTTTTCCTTGACCAATTGAATGAACTCATTCTGATTATTGGCGCTCCTTACAGCACTCGTAGCAGTGGCGTATGTCTTTTCTGTTTGATGCAGTTGAAGTTTTTTACTGAAATCTTGAAGTGTTATTAAGGCCCTGTCAATAGCTTCTGAAGATAATGTTCCATCAGATATGCCGCCTTGACCTAACCTGACCGCAACTTTTTCTTTGTGCAAAACATTTCCCTTATCATCTGCAATAAGCAAATGAAAAGTATTCGTGCCCATGTCAATAACGCCTGTCTTCATGCATTGAAAATTCGCGCTAATATATCAATAAAAATCGCATGACGTGAAATAGAATAGACCTATTATCTTTGGTACGAATAAATTAATACCAATGAAAAAATCAAGCAGAGATTTCCTTTACAAATATTTAAACAACGCTTCTCCTACAGGCTTTGAAACCGACGGACAAAAGTTGTGGTTGGACTATGTAAAACCTTTTACAGATAGTTATATAACCGATACTTATGGGTCAGTTGCTGCTGTGATCAACCCAGAAGAGAAGTACAAAGTAGTAATAGAAGCACATGCTGATGAAATAAGTTGGTTTGTGAATTATATTTCTGACTCAGGCTATATCTATGTAATAAGAAATGGTGGTTCTGATCACCAGATCGCACCTTCAAAACGTGTGAATATTTATACGGAAAAAGGAATGGTTAAAGGGGTTTTCGGTTGGCCTGCAATTCACGTACGTAAAGGATCCAGTGAAAAACCTCCGACGATGGAGAATATTTTTATAGATGTAGGGTGTGAGTCTAAGGAAGAAGTAGAAAAACTGGGTGTGAAAGTAGGTAACGTAATTACTTTTAATGACGAATTAATGGACCTGAATGAGAAATTTGTTTGTGGAAGAGCTTTGGATAACCGCATAGGCGGTTTTATGATTGCTGAAGTGGCAAGAGAATTACACTTGAAAAAAGTAAAACTGCCGTTTGGTTTGTACATTGTCAATGCTGTACAGGAAGAAATAGGGTTGCGCGGTGCTGAAATGATGGCATCTAGAATTAAACCAGATGTAGCAATTGTTACCGATGTTTGCCATGATACCCATTCTCCCATGTATGATAAAAAGATATCAGGAGATCAAAAAGCAGGTAAAGGCCCTGTATTGACTTTTGGCCCTGCTGTACAAAATAACTTATTGGGGATGGTCATGAAAGTGGCTGACAAAAAGAAAATACCTTACCAGCGTGCAGCAACATCCCGATCCACGGGAACAGATACGGATGCTTTTGCCTATTCTAATGAAGGCGTCGCATCTGCATTGATTTCTTTGCCTTTGAAGTATATGCATACAACAGTTGAGACGGCACATTATGAGGACATATCGAATGTGATTAAATTGATCTATGAATTTGTGACACAACTAAAAAACGGACATGATTTTCGATATATCAAGTGATCGTGGAATGAGAATACTGAATTATTACTATTTGGTTGTGTTGATAGCTTTATTACTTGGCTGCCAGCATAATAGTCGAAAGCAGATATCCGAAAGAAATGCCTCATCAGATCCAAATTTGATATACACTAAATATGAACCTAAATCATCTGATCTAGTCATTTCTCGTGCACATTACAAGGATCAACTTTATGGCTTTTGGTTAGGCCAGTGTATTGCGAATTGGACAGGTCTGGTAACAGAGATGGATAAAATTGGCGATATAGGAGAAATAAGAACTGGCAAATTTTATACAAGGGACAATTGGGGTAAACCAGATCAGCCCAGTATCTGGGGAGAAGGGGTACCAAGTGATCTTTCAGAAAACATTGACTTTGTTTTTAGAAATAAATGGGAAGTTTGGGGAGCTGATGATGATACGGATATAGAGTACATATATCAACACCTTTTGTTTACAAATAGAACCAGTATTCTCTCAGGTGAACAGATTCGTGATGGTTGGTTGAAGCATATAAAAGAAGAGGAGGAGAATTTCCTATGGGTTTCTAATCAACGAGCGTTGGAGTTAATGTTAGCGGGAAAAGTACCACCTGAAACAAGCTTGCCGGAAAATAATGAGCATTTTGAAATGATTGATGCACAGCTCACTACAGAAATCTTCGGGTTTTTTGCACCCACTAGACCGGACATTGCTTTAAAAATGGCTCATCTCCCTATTAGAACTGTGGCCCAGGAAAATGCCGCATGGATATCGGAGTTTTATGTAGTGATGTATGCTTTGGCTTCTACTGTAGATCTGTCAAAACCTCCAAAGGAACATGTGCTATGGATGGCAGAAGTAGCCAAACAGCAATTACCTGATTCATCATACGCTTCAAAAATGTATGATTTTGTTAAATCTCAATATGAATCTGGAGCCACTTGGGAAAAAGCTAGAGATGAAGTTTATCAGCGTTATCAAGTGGATCAAAAAGATGGCTATGATATCACTTCTAAAAATTTGTATTGTAATGGCTGTTTTGCTGGTGGAATCAATTTTGCCTCTAGTTTGATTAGCTTATTTTATGGAGAAGGGGATATAAAAGAAACCATCAAAATAGGTACGCTGGCTGGATGGGATTCGGATAACCCAACTGCAACCTGGGGTGGATTGCTCGGCTTTATGTTGGGGAAAGAAGGAGTGGAGCAAGCGTTCGGAAGAAAGTTTTCAAATCAATTCAATATCCATAGAACACGTCAGAATTTCCCAAACGACGGAATCGATAGTTTTGATGACATGGCTGAGACTGGTGTTTTTATCATTGATAGGGTTATTCAGGAGATCGGTGGAGGTGTTGATTTGGAAAAGGATGTATGGTTCATTCCTATAAAAGAATAGAATACATCTTTCTATTTTAAAATGCTTGCAATCATCTATTTGGGTTTATGCAAGTTGATTAAATAGAGATAACTACATTCCCTTTTTTATGCCCCTTGTCAACATATCGATGCGCTTCTACGATATTATCTAAGGGATATTGTTTGTCAATAACCGGTCTTATCGTCTTATCTTCAATTAGCGTTTTGAGCAAGTTTAAATCTATGTTTCGCTCGAGTTGAGGTCTTAACCCAGTAGCTGCGATTTTTGCTTTTTTTCCACTAAAAAGAGATGTCCATATCACATGTTTGAAGACACCTAAACCTATACCAGATTCAAGAAAAATACCTTTTGATGTGAGTGATTTTTTGCATTTTGAGAATGAAATTTTTCCTACCGCATCAAATATGATATCATAGGTCAAACCATTTTTTGTAAAATCTTCTTTTTTATAGTCTATCAATTCATCAGCACCAAGGCTATTAACCATTTCAAAGTTAGATTCACTACACACTGCTGTTACAATTGCCTCATAATATTTAGCCACTTGTACAGCTGAAGAACCAATACTTCCAGAAGCACCATAGATTAATACTTTTTGTCCTTTTTTAATTTGTCCTGTATCTCTGAGAAAAGGAAGCGCTGTTAAAAATCCATCTATGCAAGAAGCAGACTCTTCAAAGTTCAGATTTTGGGGTTTGATACTCAACACTCCATTTTCAGGGATAGTGATATATTCAGCATTGGCCCCAAAGTCTGGTCCTGCAGTTCCAAAAACTTCATCACCAACTTTAAATTGGGTGATGTTTTTTCCGATAGCTTTAATTGTTCCAGCTAGCTCTTCTCCAAGTCTATTAATTTTTGGTTTTGTCAACCCTGTAAAAAGTCGGGAAAAATAGGGATCTCCTTTCCTGAAAGTACATTCTGTAGATGTAACCGTTGTGGCATGAATTTTAACTAGTACTTCGTTTTCCTTTGGTATTGGTTTATTTGTTTCTATTAATTGTAAAACCTCTGGCCCTCCATATTCCGTGTATTCAATTGCTTTCATAGTTTTCGTTTTTGAGTATGAAACAAAGATGAAGATGATAATTAAATGGATTGTTCCAAATTATAATTCCGAACCATTTGATGTAAAATAGAACTTCATGATATGCCCTTTTAAAATCTCAGTGATTCATGTATTGTCTAGGGGTCAAACCGGTCTCTTTTTTAAAATAAGTATTAAATACAGTTTTCGAGTTAAAACCGCTTTCATATGCTAACCCCAAAATGGTGATGTTTGATGACTTTGGGTCTTTACTGAGAGCTTTAAAGTTTTCTATTCGATAGTGATTAATAAAATCGTTGAAATTTTTCCCTAAGTTTTCATTTAGAAGCCAGGAAAGCTGATTTGGATGTATGTCAATTTGCTCAGCCAAAGAACGCAATGACAATCCAGCATCTAAATATGGTTTATTTTCATGGATATGTTCAATTAATTGACTTGTATAGTCATTTATGGATTTTTTATCTAACAGGGCTTTTTTATTCTCAGATTTATGAACACTTGAATCTGATTTGAAGATTTCTTTTTGAAATTCTAAATACCTTGGATCCTTTTTAATATTATCTACTAAAGGATCGGCAAAACGCAAAAGCAACAAAGAAGACTTATTACTAATGGCTTGAGAAATCCATTCGAATGCTTTGTCAATTTCCCCACTAACCGCGTAAACCAAAAATAAGAACGAGTCGGCAGTAAAACCGTCAGGGGCTTTAGCTTGATCTTCAAGTTGTTTGAAGCAATTTTTTTTATTAAAATCGTCCTTTTTGAAAGTATAGGCTAACGTCAGTGCGCCAGTTTTTTCTCCAAGAATAACAACATCCTTTGGCATTTTGTCGAAATAGGTGATCACTTCATCATGCCTCCCCAATTTTAGTAAACATATAGATTTTACATAATGCGCTGGTATATTTTTGTTATTGGTTTTCAGACATTTGTCTAGGAGCCTATTTGACTTTTTGAAATTCCCTACCATATAGTGGAAGTAGGCATGAAAGAATTGAGTTTCTTCAGACAGAGGGTTTAGTTGTAAGGCAAGGTTCAAATGATGACTGGAATTCTCTTTATCTCCGGAAACTATATATAGAAAAGATATGAATTGTTGTGCCTCGGCATTGTTTGGGTTGATTTTCAAAGCGAGCTTCATTTCATTTAAAGATTTACTGAAATCACACTCAATAAAAAATGCTCTATTTGATAATTGGTAATGGACTTCTGACAGCTGTTCATTTAACGCTAAAGCAAGATCGGTGAATTGAATAGATTTACCCCAAGCTTCTTCAAATGACATAAAACCTGTAGTTCCCAAAAAGCTGTAACAATCAGCAATTCCCACGAAAGATTCGGAGTGATTAGGGTCAAGCTCTAATGCCTTTTCATATAACGAGATGGCCAATTTCACATCTTCTGGATTCCATCTGTTTCGGTAGTACTTGGCTTTTAATGAAAATTCATATGCCTGGACGTTTTTTGTCTGTTTATCCACCAAATGGTCTTGAATTTCAATATGACCAAATTGTTCTCTATACTTATCTGCTATGATTACACTAATCTCATCTTGAACCTCAAAAATATCTTCAAGGTTTCTGTCCCAAGTTTCTGACCAAAAATGAAAATCGTTTTCTGCCTGAATTAATTGGGCAGTTATTCTTACTTTGTCACCGGCAAGTCTGACACTACCTTCAAGAATTGTTGACACATTAAGCTCTTTGCTGATTTTTGTAATTGGGATGTTTTTATTCTTATAGAAGAATGAAGAGGTCCGGGAAGTGACATTGAGGTTGTTAATTTTAGCCAAAGCATTGATTATTTCTTCGGTAATGCCGTCACTGAAATACTCATTTTCTTGGCTGGTACTCATGTTGACGAAAGGCAGGACTGCTATTGTATTATTTGCTGATTTTTGTTTTACTGTTAAATCCTCAGCTTTTGGCACGATGATTCCTTCATTATCGACCGCAAAAATCTCCACGGGTTCGCTAATGTTTTTCAATTCAAAAAAACCAAGCGATACAGTAGAAATGCTTGAATGATTTTTTAGTTCGTCATTTAGTTTCCCTGACAGAAGAATGGCACCTGCCAATCCCATGTTTTCAATTCTGGAAGCGAAGTTCACACCGTCCCCATAGACCTCTGTTCTATTATAGACAATGTCACCCATATGCAGCCCCAATCTTATTGGTACTTTAGGGAGCCCCTCTAATAGATTTTTTTGAATTTGAATCGCACAATTGACGGCCTCAACAGCGCTTTTAAAAATACTCAGTGCCCCATCTCCGTAGTACTGAATTATTTCACCATGATGAAATTGATGTTGTTTTTGGAAGACATCTCTATGCCGAGCTCTGACTTTTATTGCATTTTTTTCGTCATCTTCCATCATCGCGGTATATCCTACAATGTCAGTGAACATTATCGCAGCAAGTTGACGCAAAGTCTTCTCTTCCATTTTTTGATTTTGTTTAACTAAGTGAAGTTATAAAAACACTGGAACTCTTTTGAATTTTAAACACTTTGCCAATTACCTCTTGATAGATGTTTACCTATTCTCTTATGTTGGAATGAATGATTTTGATAGTCCGTCAGGCTTGTATATCTACTTTAAATCTTTTGAAGTGAAAGATTTTTCAATCTTCCATTTTTCTGAGTATCTCCAAAATCTCATTTGAGTGCACTAACATTTGTGACAGCTGCTCCTGGTTGTTACCTTCTAAGACGTAGAAATTATGAAGGGCATTCAGCGCCAAAGGGCTAGTCATTAATAATTTGTATTCATCGAAAGTATGATTTGATTCATAAGTTCCGGAATAACGACTGTTATAAATTACACCAGGCAAGATTGTTTTACGAAATTCCCATCCAGAACCTGCATAATAGGAATGACCATTTTGGTTTTGAACCATTAATAAAATTTCATGTTCTCTATTGAATAAAGTTATTTTTTCCAATAACTTTTTATTATCCAACAATTCTAAACTGCCACTTGACTTTGCTACATTATAGGCCGTGAGGTTGGGACGAAAATAGTCAAATCTAAAGAAAGTAACTGCCAGGTTTCTTAATGAATCCATTGACACTGTCTTTTCATCTCTGTTGAGCAAATCGTAAAACAAGTCCATTTTGGTTAGTCGACCTTTGGACATAACTATTCTCTCTTCTTCTAAAGTTGTACTGTTATATTCAAAATCTTCTATGAGAGACGCTATCAATTCTTGACGTTGATTATCTAATCGGTTCGACTCGTTCCAATCGTTGAGCATAAAAGCACCCAAAATTCCAATCATAATGACCAGAATTTCTAGAATATACTCCGTCCATTTCTGTCTGAAAGTTTCAAATATTTTTTTCATAATAATGTTATTTACAAACCTCTAATTGTCATTGATCAATTGATTCTAAAATTTATAGGCTATGCTAGTTTTAATAAAAAAAGGAGTTCCAGGTGTAAAATGAATTTCTTCCACAGGTTCAGTTTCATTTTGCAAGCGCGATTCTGTGGCAAACTGAGTCTCATTCCATTCAGTATTAAAAAGGTTTTGAATTTGAAAAGCAAGACTCAATTTTTCCCAAGTGTATCCCAAGTTTAAGTCTGCAACGGTATATCCTATTGCCACAATAGAATTGTCCTCATTTGCGGGGCGATCACCTAAGTGTCGGATGTTGAAGCCACCATATATTCCAGATTCATGGATGACATTTATTCCACTTACCAAAGTGAAATCTGGAGCCAAAGGAATGTAATTCTGTCCTGCTGGTTCATTGATACTTTTAGCAAAAGTATAATTAGCATCAAAGTTCCAAAACAACCATGATAGAGGTTGATAACGATAGCTCAAGTCAATACCTTGACGCATTGTTTCGCCACTAGGTTCTACTAATCCTGCATCACCGACATATACAAATTCTTGCTCTAGGTATAAATTCCAATATGCGATATTGAGTATCATTTTTGATGCTGGTTTCCAATTGAAGCCTACGTCAAACCCATAGGCAGAAGGAAGTGTTTTTTCATCTTGTGATGCGACAACTACTCGGGTATCATTTGAATGAAATCCTTTTCCTGTTTTTAAATACAATTGAAGCGCTTGAGATTGATTATATATTATGTTGAATTTAGGGCTGAAAATAGCTTTGTTTTCTTCTTGTGTATTGTATTCAGGAAGTAAGGCATCATTATATTGGAAATCGAAATAATCCACACGGATTGCTGGATTCAATGTCCATTTATTGAAGTTTATTTTTGTTCCTAAATAAGCACCAAAATTGGTTTCATTTATATTACCTAATTGAATTGACTCTAAGGTTTCACTGCGGTTTAGGGTGTGCGATAATTCATTTTCATCGCTCTGATCGTTGCGAAGGTTTAGACCAACATACCAATTGCCATCGAATTTATTGGTTGAGAACATTCTGCTGTATTCGCTATTTAACCCAAAGATATTTCGACTTTCTTTTTGGCGTATTTGGTCACCGTTGATTGGGTCTTCCAGATAGAAGGTAAAGTTGGAGTAGAGTTCAAAATTGTATTGACTGAAATAAATTGAACTGCTTACCGAAGAGTTATCATTGATAACTTTGTCATAATTAATTAAGAAATTGGTTCTGGAAGTATTTCCACCTTCCGTATCATCAATAGCGCCAAATCGAGAAATTGAACCATTGTTTACAGCACGTTCTGGAATTTGACCTGAAGCGTCCCATTTACTATTGAAATGAGAAACGACAATTCCTATTTTATTAGTGTTAGATATAAAACCGGTATACTTTCCAAAGAGATTAATTCTATTGAAGTTTTGTGGACTTTCAAATGGACCATCTGAAGCCAAATACTCAGTTGCCACATATGCATTGTGATGGTTGCTCTCAAGTAGATTAAACATTCCTAAAACTCGGTAAGTATCAAACTGTCCAGCTTCTAATTTTATAGCATTATTTTCTAGTCTACTTTTTGTCTTGAAATTGACATATCCTGCCGTGTTAAAGTTTCCTTTTGTCTCATAATAAGGGCCTTTTCCAAAATCAATTTTGTCAACTGTTTCTGGAATTACAAAATGCAAATCCGCATAACCTTGGCCATGAGCATGAGATACCATGTTTACAGGAAGTCCATCAACAGTAACTTGAACATCTGTTCCATGGTCAATGTCAAAGCCACGCAAAAACATTTGTTCTGCCTTACCACCTCCAGCATGTTGCCCAATAAAAAGTCCTGGTACTTTTCTCAAAACATCTTGAGAAGAATTTACAGGGTTAGTTTGTATATCGATATCAGTAATACTATGTAAAATATTGATTTTAGACGAAATCACCACTTCACTTAGGTTTATTGCTTTAGGATATAAAACAATGCTTAAGGGAGCATTTAGATTTATAATTGCTAAGACTTTACTTTTGAAACTAATGTGAGTGAATTCTAGGGAGTCTCCAATAGCCAGATTTTCAGCCACAAATTTACCTTGTTCATCTGAATGTGTATGTTGTCCGGTGGTTTTATTCAGTATACTGACTGCTTGAATTGGTTTTTGATATTCGTCAATCACTATTCCACTGACCGTTTGGGCGTATGCCTGACTAATCATTACCATAAAAAGTAATGTCAAAATTTTTATTTTCATCGATAATTTCTACTGAATGTGCTTAGGAATTTTGTTCAAACGGAATACAACGAATAGCTGTTATGAGTGGAAATAAGAAGGGGCTAACTTTTGATCCCTCACTTAGTCACCCCATGATCCAAATTTATAAATTGTAGCGGACTTTTCAACAGCTATGGAAGTATCCTCAGCTATTTTAGCCTATATATTTATATCGTTTTTTGTACCGTATTGTCACTAAGCTCCACAACAACCGAATAAAAGTCACTTCTATAATCATTAACCTCATTAGGAAATTATAAGGTTAGCAGTTTTTACAGTGAAATCATTCGCTCCTCCTACATTCAATACCTATTTTTCATGAGCCAGTCCTACTTTCAAATCACTCAATTTTTGTTTTTACTTTTCTTTCAGCTAACCTTAAGTATTAAAATAATTAGTTCACCATTTACTATATGAAAATGAAGCGATTTTTACTAATAGCTACTTGCTGTTTCTCTACTCTTTTTTCTTACGCTCAAAAAGATCCAAAAACCACGGAATTGTGGGAGCCTGTTCCGTCTAAAGTGACCGCTGGGGAAAATCGTTCAGCCCCTTCAGACGCAATCGTTTTGTTTGATGGAAAAGACCTTTCGATGTTTCAATCCAAAGATGGAGAAAAGGCTATGTGGGATGTACAGGAAGGAGTTGTTACTGTAAAACCAGGTGCAGGTGTAATTAGTACCAAACAAAAATTTGGGGATTGTCAGTTGCATATTGAATGGCGATCACCTTTGTCAGATGATGGAGAAGGTCAAAGCAAAGGAAATAGCGGTGTATTTTTAATGGGGAGATATGAAGTCCAAGTTTTGGATTCATATGAAAGCAAGACTTATGCAAATGGTCAAGCGTCTTCTATATACAAACAGCATATACCGTTGGTAAATGCATGTAGACCAACTGGCGAATGGCAATCTTATGATATAATATTTACAGCTCCCATTTTTGGTACTTCTGGGAGGGTCGTTTCACCAGCTCGTGTGACCGTCCTTCATAACGGCGTGTTGGTTCAAAACAATGTTTCTATTTGGGGGCCTACTGCCTACATAGGTTCACCACTATATAAAAAGCATGAAAATAAAGGGTCCTTAGTACTTCAAGATCACGGAGACTTGGTAAGCTTTCGAAATATTTGGATCAGAGAGCTATAAGGTAATAGCATTTTAAGAGGGTCTATTATTCTGTATTTCTAGAATATAATTCAACAGTTTAAAGAATAAGAAGAATAAGCGGTTAACTTAGTTGAATGAAGCGACTTTGAGTTTCTTCTACAAATTTTCATTTCACTGGTTTGACTATCGCATATTCAAAAATTTTAACCCTGCTTATCCAGTAGACAACCCACCTAGACTTATAAGAATAATATGGCTGATAAACAAGACCTTGACTTTACCTACACGACTATTGATGAAATTTTCCGATTGAGCATGGGGGAATCTGCTGATTACAGTGGAGCAAAATACGATGGTGATTTTTCAATGACATTAGAGTCGGCACAGGAAGCCAAACATAAATTCATAGCAGATTCTTTGAATGTTAAGAAAGGCAGCAAAGTACTAGATATGGCTTGTGGTTGGGGTCCTTTTTCGAAATACATCAAAGAGGATCGAGGTGCTGAGACAATTGGATTGACATTATCGAAAGGTCAAGCTGAGGCGTGCAAAAAAAATGGAATGAACGTCCTTGTTAAGGACTGTAGGTATGTTAAACCGGAGGATTTTGGCACGTTTGATGCCATTACTTGTATCGGTGGATTAGAGCATTTTTGTTCAGTGGAGGAATATCAAGCGGGTAATCAAGAAAAAGTTTATAGCGATTTTTTTCAGACACTTTATGATCTTTTACCAGTGGGTGGAAGGTTCTACATGCAAACAATGACTTTTAGTAAAAACATGTTGCCATTTGAAGAAATAGATGTCAATGCTGAACCAGGTTCGGCATCTCATGTTTTGGCACTGATGATCAAGGAATTCCCAGGCTCATGGTTGCCGTATGGACCAGAAATGGTCATCAAAAATGCAGAACCAAAATTCAAATTGATTTCACAAAGCAGCGGTCGTTTGGATTACATTGAAACTATCGGCCAATGGAGGAAGAAATTCCGAAAGTTTGGTTTGAAGAAGTACTGGTTGTATCTAACGCTAATGGGAAGGTATTTAGTTGATAAGGAATTCAGACACCAAGTAGCGGTTTTCAAAGTTAGCCCAAATCGCGTATGTTTCGAGCAAGAAATCATGGATCATTATCGACTGGTTTTTGAGAAAGTGTGATCTTCAGAAATTTCATCCACTACATTATTCAACTTGAACTTTCTTATTCTTTTATTATAGAACATATACCTTTGCCCTTTTTTAGCAGAGCATTATTCTATGATTCTTAGTACAGCACAAAAAGATCAGGTATTGAAGGATTTGGCATCATTAATTGCCGATCATCAAGAAGATATCATCGCAGAAAATCAGAAAGATTTGGAGCAAACAGATGGTCTGGATCCAACATTGATCGATCGACTCAAAGTAGATGAAAAGAAAGTGGCTGGAATGGTTTCAGCCATTGAAGAAGTCATTGGATTGGAGGATCCTCAAGGAAAAATTCTTAATAGCTACGACCATCCTAATGGAATGACCGTTGATAATCGCGTTGTTCCTTTTGGAAAGATTCTTATTATTTATGAATCACGCCCAGATGTTACTATTGAAGCTGCAATTAGCGCTTTCAAGGCTGGGAATAAGATTTTGCTGAAAGGAGGGAAGGAAGCAAAGCATTCGAATTTGTATTTGGTGAAACTCTGGAAAGAGGCGCTCAGCGGAAATGATGTTGAACAAGATGCCGTAGAATATCTAGACATTGATCGAGAAACCACTCAAAAATTACTGGCAGAGAATACCCATAAATTGGATTTAATAATTCCAAGAGGTGGTGATGGATTAATTAACTATATCAAGAATAACACATCAGTTCCTGTTATTATTAGTGGACGTGGAAATAATTTCATCTATGTGCATAAAAATGCCGATTTAGATATGGCATTGAATTTAATTTTAAATGGTAAAAGCAGGTTAAGTGTTTGTAATGCAGTGGACAAAGTTCTTTTTCATAGGGAAATCCCAGGGCTTGATGAATGGGTGGATACTGTTTTGACAGGTGCTCGAAGCATCAACTTGGATGTTCAAGGAGACGGAGATTTTTTCTCTAAAAGAGATGGAGTGACTGCAATGTCAGATGAGTCGATGTATGCAGAAGAATTCTTATCACCGAAAATATTATTCGGTTTAGTAGAGAATATGGAAGAAGCAATTCAGAAAATCAATGAGTATTCTGGAGGCCATTCCGGTGTTATTGTTTCTAGTGACGATGATTCTGCAGAAGAATTTCTGCATTTAGTAGATTGCGCTGCTGTATATCACAATGCTTCGACTCGGTTTACCGACGGCGGACAATTCGGTTTTGGTGCTGAGATAGCCATCAGCACGCAAAAGCTACATTTTAGAGGTCCTGTAGGGCTCGCTCAATTAGTGACCAATAAATGGTTTATCTCGGGCCAAGGACAAGTCAGATAATATGAAACCAAGACTAGTCATTAAAATAGGAACGTCAACTTTGACGGCTGGAACGAACCGAATCAGTAGGGGAAAATTGGAAGATATTGCTCGACAATTCGTGAATCTCAAGGAGCAATATGATATTGTATTGGTATCATCTGGAGCAATTGCGATGGCCAAACAATTCGTAGATATCCACGGATGGGAGAATGTTGTACATTCAAAACAAGCAATGTCGGCCATTGGACAACCTAAATTGATGCAGGTTTTTAGTGAAGTGTTCAGTGATTTTGGATTGCATGTCGCTCAATGTCTAATGACTTACAGGGATTTCGAAAATCAGGAGTCAAAAACAAATACTAAAAACACCATATCTGAACTTTTGGACCATGGATACATTCCTGTGATCAACGAAAATGATACTGTTTCTGTTGAAGAAATTGTATTGGGTGACAATGACAAACTCTCGGCATTAGTGGCAACACTTGTGGAAGCAGATACCTTGTTGATAGCCTCTGATATTGATGGAATGTTTGATAAAAACCCGAATTTATATGATGATGCTAATTTCATTTCTGAAGTCACGGATTTGAAATCGGTCGAATCCTATATTGAAGAACGAGAGAATGGTTTGGGCACTGGTGGTATGACATCTAAAATAAGTGCTATTCGCATTTGTTTTGAGAAAAGCATTAAAGTGTTTTTAGTAAACGGTGGGATCCAATTTTTTATTGAGAAGAGTCTTCAGGAAAAAATAAGGTTCACTAAATTTTTGCCAAAAAAAATCGGTATCAAATAAATAAAACACCTCTAACGGAATTTGATCTACTGATAAATTACTTAGATTTGTAATTATTTGAAGAATTAATATTATTATTTTCAATCAGCGTCCAATTTTGTCCTCAATGCAGCAATCAGCATCACTATTCATCGTCATTCTTTGTGTAATCATGTTTTCTAAAGTTCAGATGAGCTTTGGGCAAGAAACTATTCAGGATCAGTTTACGCAATTTCAAGAAAATGAAACATCTACTTGGGAAGCCTATAGGATGATTAAAGAACCGAAATTAAGCGAATTTTGGAGAATTGTATCAGATACTCTGGCAGTTCGTGAAGGTAAGATTAATTCTGCCAGGGCTAAAGTTGGAGCACTTCAAATGGAATTAGATTCGTTGAATGTACAGTTATCGAACACTAAAGTCTCCTTGTTAGAAAGTGAATCTCTTAACGATAAGATTTCATTTGTCGGTATTCCAATGGTAAAAACTATGTATAATATTATGGTTTGGTTGATTATTGCTTTGTTGGTTGGAGGGGCAGTTACTTTGTATTTTATGTATGTTCGAAGTAATTCAATTACGAAAAAAATGCAAAAAGCATATTCTAATCTTGAAGGCGAATACACAGAGCACAAAAACTTAGCTCGTGAGAATCAAGTGAAATTGAAGAGAGAACTTCAAACGGCACTTAATACCATACATGATAATCGTATCAACTTGTAATACTCTCATTAGAGGGTTTTTTGAGTAATTTTTGGTATTCCTTAATTTCAAACTACGTAGTTTTTAGAACATTTATTATTTTGCAAGGCATTTCAATTCAGAATTGCTGGCATTACCCAAATGTGAGACAAATAGATATTCTATTCATTAAACCTCTTTTAGATGAAATTTAAACTTAAGCACTTATTACTGGCGTTGCTTTTTTGCATGCCATTGGCTCCTGTCTTTGCTGGAGATACTCCAGAAATAGATACTGGTGCCACTTCATGGATGATTACTTCCACTGCACTGGTATTACTGATGATACCAGGGCTTGCCATGTTCTACGGCGGGTTGGTTCGTACCAAAAATGTACTGGGAACCATGATGCATAGTTTTACAGCTATGGGTATCATGACCTTACTTTGGGTAATAGTTGGCTATTCAATGGCTTTTGGCCAAAATGTCCTAGGAGGATGGTTCGGTTGGAATTGGGATTATTTCCTTCTTCAAGGAATTGACGAAAGCATCATGGCAGAAGGCATTCCTGAATATGTTTTCGTAATGTTTCAGGGGAAATTTGCCATTATTACTCCGGCTTTGATCGCAGGAGCATTTGCTGAAAGAGTAAACTTTAAAGCTTACTGCATTTTCATTGCCATTTGGGGAGTAGTTATTTATAATCCACTTTGTCATTGGGTATGGGCAGGCGATGGATTCCTTTTCAATTTAGGAGCCAATGGTGCCATAGATTTTGCTGGAGGAACAGTTGTGCATATTTCAGCTGGAGTTAGTGGACTTGTAGCAGCAATGTATTTAGGTCCAAGAAAAGCATTTCCTCATTTACCAATGAGTCCAAATAATTTGGTTATGACTTTGATCGGGGCTGGTTTGCTCTGGGTTGGTTGGTTTGGATTCAATGCTGGAAGTAGTATATCAAGTGGATTGGCTACTGCACAAGCATTGACCGTTACACAAATTGCTGCAGCAGCTGGAGCACTTTCATGGATTATCATTGAAGGGTGGCATCAAGGAAAAGCAACAGCTCTAGGTTTTGTGAGTGGTATTTTGGCAGGTTTGGTTGCGATTACTCCTGCGGCTGGTGTAGTACAACCTATTGGAGCCATTGCTCTAGGCGTTTTGGCAACTGGTGTTTGTTATTACGCAGTAATTCTAAAAACGAAATTTGGATATGATGATACGCTTGATGCATTTGGTATACATGGAGTAGGAGGGATTGTTGGAGCTATATTTTTAACATTCTTCATTCGTGATTCATGGTTTACTGAAGCAGCTGCACTTGCTGGTGAAGATTGGACAGTCTGGAACCAACTTTATACACAAGTTGTGGCAGTTGTAATAGCTATTGTATATGCTGGTGTTGGCACCTTTTTGATTTTATGGATTATCAATAAATTCAAAAACGTAAGGTCAAGTGACCAAGGAGAGATGAAAGGCTTAGATAATTATTATCATGGCGAACGTGGATATGGAATGAATAACCCTAACTAAAACTACTATGAAACTAATAATAGCAATCATAAGAGAGAATCAGCTTGACCAAGTAAGACAATCATTGGTAGATGCTGGGGTATCAAGAATTACAGCAAGCAACGTTTCTGGTCATGGGCGAGCTCATGGCACTGAAGAGATATATAGGGGACAAAAAGTTGTTCCGAATATGACATCTAATGTTCGAGTAGAAATAGCCGTTAATGATGAATTTGTGGACGTAACAGTGAATGCAATTTCAACAGCAACTAAATCCAACGAAAATGGAATGTTGGGAAGTGGTAAAATAATGATTATGCCATTGGATGACGTAATCAGGATTCGAACTGGGGAGAAAGGCTCGGAAGCAATTTAAAAAAAACAACACCTCCATCTTTTGGTGGAGGTGTTGCTTAATATCCTAACAAAGTATCAAAACTTGATATCCTTCCAGTCAGTTCTGTAAAATAATAAACGATCGTTGTGACAATTAATAGCGTCATGTACGCTTTGTCCCAACTTGTCCAATTTTTTCTTTTTATTTCTGTCATATCCATTGAACGCAAATATCTTGCATTTTGTATCAATAGAGGTACTTGAACAATGGAAATCAACTAAATTTAAGTGTTACTACTGATGCTTTTAGGGGATATTCCTAGGTCTTTTAGAGAGAATAATCGGCTTTAGAGTAGTTTGAAAGTGCAGTTAATAAAATAGCAGGCCTCCCCACCGGGAGAACCTGCCCTCAAACCAATTCTTAATAGGTCTGTTTTTTGGATTATACTATTAGCACAGTTTTAATTTGAAAAATAGCAGGCCTCCCCTCCGGGAGAACCTGCCCTCAAACCAAACCCTAAACTATTTTTATTTCAAACGATATTGGATGCCTGCACCGTACATCGCTCCAATTTGACTTAAAGTAACATTGTACACGTTGTCAGTAGCGGCTATCATCCCATCATTGAATATGTCATTACCAAAAGCATAAACAGCTAGTTGATTATCTAAAAATGTCTTTTCAATTCTTAGGTTCACAATGGTTCTCGAATCATTTGCCGCGATAGTCGTTGAAGGTTCTCCAATGGCCACATTTTCGTATCGCTCTTGGTCAAACCTGTACTCCGCTTGAGTAGAAAATTCTGTCGCATAAATGAGAGAAAGGTTGACATTGATAGTTTCAGTAACATCATAGTTAGCTCTGAATTTGAAAATTTGTTCAGGAACTTTTGGCGTTTCCGGCGTTTGATCTACGTCATCTAAAACTGAAATGTCAAAATCAGAATTTTCTTGATATTCCCAAGTAGATTTCAACCATGAATGAGCTAATTCAAATGATAAACCAGCAATTGGTTGGTAGCGTATCATTGTTTCAGTGCCTAAAGTGTTTCCTTTTAAATAATTTCCATATTGGTAGTAGGTTGCAAACTCACCTGGTCGTGTTGGTGATTCTTCGTTTGGCAGCACACCACTGTCGGCAGATACACCGATTCCATCTGTGATATTTGAATAAAAGAAATTTGTTTCAAAGCTAAATTGTCCACCTAATTTGGTTCTAAACCCAACCTCAAAAGTTTGAAATCTTGTCGGAACTGTGTTGGATCCATTTTTCACCGCTACTGATGGATTACTTGTCATTAATCCATCAGCAGTCGTAGCAATAACAGCCTGGCCTTCTGGAGAAGCTATATAATTATTAGCAGTTACCTGTGCAAAAGCAGCTGCATCGGTTTCTGATTGACCTGCATCAATTGCTCCTTGGTAAGCTAGTTCATACGCTCCTCCATAGACTCCAGCAGTTGCTGCTTGCGTCCATGCAGCAGCGGAAGGCGTCTCGAACAATGTCAAATCGATGTTGGTATTATTAAACCCAGGAGTAGTGTATGACTGAGTAAACCCTCCCCAAATTGTCATTGTCTCAGAAGGAATAAATGATATTTTAGCCATTGGAGAAAAATAGAAATCATCATTTACTAATGAGTAATTCTCAGCTTTAATGCCTAACGTGAAATTGAGTTTTCCATCCATCAACTTGATTTTATCTTGAACAAAAGCTCCTTTAAGATTCTCAGATGCTTGTGGGTCGATATAATTTATAGCTCCTGTATAATTGATATCATGGACGTCAAAATTTACAAGTCTATAATTTGCACCTATGCTCAAATCATTGAATGATCCTAAAGAGATATTGTCTTGTACTTCGAAATCATAAAAGTGGTTTGAGATATTATACCCGCCTCCTAATTTGCTAAAGTCATTTTCTTGATTTGTTGATATTCTAAAAAATAAAGAGTGATTTTCGTTAAATGTTTGATCTAACCTTAAGTTGCTTGTGAATCTACTTGACCGTGTATCATTTAGCACTAACTCATCGGAAATAATTGTTTGAGTGAATAGATCAAAATTATCTCCAGTGAAATAGTTCGAATAGTCTATTTTACTTAGTGTGTTATAGTGCGTTCGAAGTGATATTTTTGTCTTTTCACTTAAATTGAAGTTCATTTTCAACCCCATGCTCCACATGGTTGATTTTTCATAATCTTCTGTAAACCTGCTTTGAGCATGAACCTCATTTCCGTCTTCATCTTTACCAGCAAGTGATTCCCATCCGCTGAATTGTCTTGCTTTGGCATAGCCTGAAATTGCAAATTTTTCAGAAATTGCTCCACCTGCATGTAAGCTTGCAGCAAAATATCCTGGGGTAGCACCTTCTGCTATTGCGGTGAATCCTTTATAATCTTCTGGGTTTTTAGTGAAAATATTAACTACACCAGTAGCTGAATTAGCACCATAGATCGTTCCTCCAGATCCTCGTATAACTTCAATTCTTTCTATTTCTTCAAGCGGAATATCAAAATTCTTGAATAAGAAAGTAGAAGTCATTTGATCTTGGATAGGAGTTCCATCCAAAAGATACAATACAGTTCCTTGAAAAGTATTGTCAGCTCGACTGAATCTAACGCTAGATTGCACTGATGAGTATTCATCCTGAACGCCCCAGTATCCTGGCACAGTTCTCAATGCTTCATGAATCGTGGTAGCGCCTGATTTCATAATATCATCAGCTGTCAGCACATAGATTGACGAAGCTACGTCTTGCAATCTCTCTGCTTTTTTTGATACCGAAGTAATCTCGATATTCATCAAATCTTCTAGTGACAATTCTAAAATGTCCTCTCCGGCATCCTGTGCCCATGTGCTCTGTGATAGCGCTACAAAAAAGAGCATAGCTATCCTGTTAATTTTCGTTGAAAATTTCATTTTTTTATAATGTTAAGTAGTTATTTATATGTTTTTACCGAGGGATAATAGCTTAGAGCTAGGGGTCATTTTCTTATGCTCAATGCTTTTCGGGCTGATTAGGAATCTCAATTTTCCTGATTCTAAATAGAAGCCGATATCTGCGTAGGTGTGTACCATTTCACTGTCACCGCTGACAAGTAGTACACTATTTCCTCCGATTTTATCGGCAAATTCCGGGATCATTTTGTTCTTCGAAGAAGGTACAAATATGATTTGACATTTGCTTACGTCATTGGCACCTGCAATACTTATGACGTCAATATTCTCCTTGCTTGCTGCAAAGGTAGAAAGCTGCTTTTGGACATCTGTCTTTCCGACGACTCCCACTACGATTTTACCCGATCCGTTTGGCCATTCTATGTACTCAGCAAATTTGTATATAAAGAGGGCTTTGAATTTGCTCTCTTGTGCTGAGGCCGAATAACCTAACCATAGACAAAAAAGTATAACTAATGATGATCTCAATTTTTTCATTTGGTTTGAATTGAAATTGTTTAATATTTAACGAGTATATATTTAAGGATTTTAGGACGCGATTTGCATCGAAGAATCGTCTAAATTAAATTTCTTTATTTCTTGTTTCAATGTCGACGCAAGATCTGTTAATTCTTGTGTCTTGCTGTTGTAATTTTCCATTCCTGCCGATAACTCACTGGCCGAACTGGCAACCTCCTCAGTTCCTGAGGCCGTTTGCTCTGCAATCACAACAATGGATTCAGTGATCGATACCACTTTATTCATATCGTTCTGCTGCGATTTAGTAGCATTTTCAATGTCTTCGCTAAGCGTCAAAGTTTTACTGTTAGATTCTGTAATTTCAATAAATGAGGCAGAAGCAGATTTCGAAGCTTCATCTCCAGCTTTCACGCTTTTATTCATTGTTTGCATCATCTCGGTAGCTTGATCTGTATCAGTCTTCACAGCTTGAACGAGCTTTTCAATTTCTTGAGCTGAATTCTTAGAATCTTCTGCTAATTTTCTAATTTCCTCGGCAACTACTGCAAATCCACGTCCTGCATCACCAGCTTGCGCTGCTTCAATCGCGGCGTTTAATGCAAGAAGATTAGTCTGTGAAGCAATATCCGTAATGACACTCAAGACCCTTGTAATCTCTGTCGATCTTTCAGCCAATACTTGAATAGAACCTGTAGTCTTTTCAGTATACGTGGATATTTCGGTCATACTCACAGCTACGTTGTCAATCATTTCTTTTCCTCGCTCACTGCTATCTACACCAACTCGTGCAGCTTCTTTTATGTTCGAGGCTTTTCCTCCCATTTCAGCAGAGAAGTGCAGGATTTGTTCCACCAACGTTGAAGCTTCATCCACTTTGTTTACTTGGTTCTGAGCCCCGGCACTCATTTGCGCGATAGCTGAAGCAATTTCACCTGTATTTGAGGTCATTTCTATACTCGCGTTGAGCATTTCCAAAGAAGAAGCATCTACAATGTTTGCGCTTCCCGCTATTCTGTTTAGTAAATCACCTAGATTTTTAGATGCGGTATTCAAATTACTAGTTAAGGTAAATATGTCTCCATTGGCTTTTCCATTGTATCGTTGAGTTAAATCACCGCCTGCCATGGCTGTAACTATTTGGTTAATCTCTAGAAGTGGGGTAGCAACAGATTCTAATAAATTATTAATTGAAACACTTAGATCGTGCCATGCACCTTGTTTGTTTTGTATTTCAATGTGAGAGCTTAGTTTTCCTTGTTCGCCGGCAGCCTGAACTACTTCATTTGTTTCATTGATAACCTGTTTCAAATTATTTCTCATAGACAATAAGGCATGTCCTAAAGCATCTTCATCGCTCATTGCTTGAAAGTCTGCTTCTAAATCTCCATTTCCAATGCTCTTAGCAAATTCAGAGGAAGATTTAAATGCATCAATCAATGCATTGATACCTTTGCTCATTTCTCCAATTTCATCCTTGTTTTTGACGATCATTCCTGAAGGAATAATGCCAAGCCTGAGTTGATCAATTTTTTGCTGGAGCGTGTTGATCGGCACCGTGATATTCTGAGATAGAAAATATGAAATCAACAATGCGAATACTGCACCTACTAGGCCTAAGATGATTATGGTTGCCCTTAAGTCTCCAAATGATCCTAATAGTTCAGTTTTGAGTTCTTCAGAATGTGCGTCTTTCACCTTTATTTGCTCTTCCAATTGGTCAATAATTGCATCAGAAGTAGGAATGATATTGCTTTCGATCAAGTCTTCACAAATAAATAATGTCATGGCATCCTCATAGGCCAAGGCATTGTCCAGACTTTCCATTATTGTTACTTGATCTGTTATAATACCTTCAAATGAGGTGATTAAATCGTTGTAGATTATTATTTCTTCTTCAGTAAAACTTGAATCAGAAAGGTTTTGTAGTTTATTCTTAAGAGCAGGAAAGGACTCACTATGTAGAAGTTGAAGCTTTTTCTTGTCCTTGTCATAACGACTAACGTACACCCAATTTGTTGAATAAGTACGTGCGTCTTTGACTAAAGTCTTAAAGTCATCTATGGTTTTTAAAGTTGGGTTAACTCTATTAGAGATGACATTAAGAACTTCTGTACTGTTGTTTAATGTAAGAGTCGTGTAGAGACCGTTAAAGACGATCACTATAATGAGTGTTACGAAACTTATGGTGATCTTCTTCCCAATACTAAATTGAAAATTAAACTTTGGTTTGAGTCGCATGTTAATTTTTGGTTTGATACTGCAATTATTGTTACTAAAACAGAGGACTTATAAAATATTCTATTGTCGCTTCAATCATTGTAAAACAAAGGTAAGTCCGATTGTTCCTACAAAACAATAGGCTTTGTAGCCCATTTTTATAGGGTTTTTTCCTAATTGTTTTCTAGGCTAAAAAGCATAGATAATTGAAAAACGATTATAGGGTAGTAAAATAATCAATTCATATGCCATTTGGATGCCTTTTTTTGAAATTGGTACCGTCTATTTTATTTGAAATCATTGGGAATGAATCTATTTATTGAGATTGACGTTTCCATCAATATTGAGAATAATTAATTATGAAAAAACAGATAATCCTTGCCCGACCCAACCTATTCATTGTTAATGAGATGAAAAAATTAATGAATGATTGTAGGTTTGATCCGTTTAGGCTGACCAAAAAAAGTGAATTGGATACTCTAAATTCCGAGAATGTAAGTGGATTTGTGATTTCAACTTCTTTACATTCTCCAATAGAGATGGGTTATATTGAAATGATTGAAAAATTAATGGATAAACATCCTGATAAGCCAATTCTACTTGCCTCAATGATTAGCGCAGAGAATACAAAGAAATCAATCAATTTGAATTTTGAAAAAAACAATTTGGATTGTGAAGTGTTGTCTATCAGTGACTCAAATGAAGGAAAGAATCTCGATAAAAAAAGGCAATTATTAATAATCGAAAAATCCGATATTACCAATGATGATCTCTATCCTACTACTAAAGCTACTGTTGAAAGATTTTTCGGCTAAACATTGATTTCTGTAGCCTTGACGAATCTTCTATTGAAAAAATATCCGACAATTATTAGAATCCAACCTGCAGTTGCCAAAAGATATGGAGGATTGCCTTGTGTATTAAACTTTACGATTAAAATGGCAGACATGGAGCCAATGTAACTCATCGTTCCAATGAAGAGTATTAAGTTGGGTATCCATTTGTGAAAATCTTTCATGAATTGAATTTGTAAATAAGCCACCATCATGGAAGACATCAAAAAACCGACTCCTGCTATTTTCATTCCTGCTATGAAGAGATATTGAAAGGACTCTGAAACTTGTTCCCATTCAATTCCTACCGCTTGAGCATGATAAGGCATAAATTCATTTCTAAAAATATACACAAGACCAAATAGTAGTTGTAAACTAGCTGCTAAGAAAGTTGGTATGATGGCTTTAAGCTTCATTGTGTCTTGATACCAGCGTCTTTCAAATGATCCCAATATTCCGGATAAGATTTTACCACCACTTCAGGTTCATTGATGGTGACATCAAACTTCATGCATAATGGTGCCAACGCCATCGCCATACGATGATCATCGTAGGTATCAAAGGTCAATGGCTTATCAGGATCAATAGATGAGGCTGGCGTCAATAACCATTGGCCCGGAGAGGTTTCTTCTAGGGTTGCCCCAAATTTCGCCATTTCGGTGGCCATTGCCTCTGTTCGATCAGATTCTTTTATTCTTAAACTTTCTAATCCTGTCATTTTTAATGTCACACCTTTAGCAGCGGCACATGCAAAAACCGTTTGACCCAAATCAGGACAAGATTTGAAGTCTATGGTCAATTGGTCTTGAATGGTAGTTTTGGTCAAAGTTACTTCTTCGCCACTAAATTCAGATTTTACCCCCAATCCTTCCATGATTTGAACAATGGCAGCATCTCCTTGATTGGATTCCTTGCGAAGTCCTTTTAGCGTTATTTCTGCTTTATCAGCCAAGGCTACCAAGCTATACCAATAGCTGGCCCCTGACCAATCAGATTCAATTGTGTAGTTGTTCGCTTGGTATTCTTGCGGCTCGACTGTAATTTGAGCACCTTCAAAATGACTGTCAATTCCGAAATGTCTCATTAAGTTAAGTGTCATTTCAATATAAGGCCTACTGTAAATTTCACCTTCCAATTTAATATTCAATCCTTGAGGGAGTGTTGGAGCTATCATAAGAAGTGCGGAAATATATTGGCTGCTTATATTTCCAGGAACTGATAGTTGATTGGTCTTTTGATTACTGAAAGGTTCAAATAATAGAGGAGGGTAACCTTCTTCTTTTTCATAAGATATGTTGGCCCCTAGTTTTTTTAATGCATCAACCAATATTTTAATTGGACGCTGGCACATTCGAGGTGTTCCCGTTATTTTCCTAGATTTATTTCCAATAGCTAAAAAAGCAGTCATAAATCTCATGACTGTTCCTGCATCTAGGACATCTAGTACAAATTCATCTGAATCCAGAAGAGATGCCATAGTTTTAGTATCTCTAGCCGAAGATAAGTTGGTCAATGTAGAATTTTTTCCTCCAAGTTCATTTATCAAAAGTGCTCTATTGCTTTCGCTCTTTGAGGAAGTAAGTGGAACTTTTAATGAAAGCTGAACTGTGGGTTTGGATAATTTAATTGAGGTGCTCATTAAATGAGGTTTATAATTTAGCGCAATATTAAAATGATTTTTTGAATACTTATAGCATGGATGAAAAATGAAGGAAAAAATGCATAGACAATAGCTTTTTCTTTAGTGGAACTTAAACCACAGCATAATTATTACGTTGAATAACTTATTAAATGGATTGCAATAGGGGTATTGTTAAACATACTTGTATTACAAATAAGCAGCATTAGAATTAGAAACAATATTTAAGAAGTGAAAAACAAAAAAAATACGATAATGAAATTTATAACCAAAGCTTCAGCTGGAGCTGCTATTGGTGTTGCTGCGTTTATGTTGCTCAAATCAGAGCGCAATCATATTCAAAAAGAAAAAGTCTCTAAAAACAAAGCAAAAAAAGAACAGCTTTTTATTTAGCCAATTTTTGATTGAAATAAAACAAGCTGTCTACCATATCAGCAACAGATATCGGAATATTTACTGCACATTCTCCTATTGATTTTAATAGGCTAAATTGAACTACTCCACCTTCATTTTTTTTATCTTGAAGCGTCAAGTGTAGGATATCGTCAAATAGTTTTGGATCAATTGTGATAGGACTGTACACTTGGGTCAAATAGTTAACAATTTCATCCAGTTCTTCACTTGAAAGGCCGGTAATTTTTTTGGATAAATAGGCTTCACAAATCATTCCAACTGCAATGGCTTCACCATGTAAAAGCCTTTTGCCTGGTTGCTCTAGAAAGTAAGACTCAACTGCATGACCAATCGTATGTCCAAAATTCAATATTTTTCTTAGGCCTGATTCGAATGGATCTTGAGTTACTACTTCCTTTTTTATATTTATAGACGTTTCAACTACTTCATCCCAGCTAGTGTTGAAAGGATCAATCATTTTTACTTTTTCCCAATATGACTTGTCGAAGATCAACCCATGTTTGATTACTTCAGCAAACCCAGACCTTACCTCTTTTTCAGGCAGCGTTTTAAAAAAGTCGGTGTGAATGAGGACGTTTTTAGGTTCTTTGAAAAAACCAATATGGTTTTTGAAACCATGAAAATCAATTCCCAATTTTCCACCTACACTGGCATCTACTTGAGACAATAGTGTTGTAGGAATATTTAGAAAATCAAAACCGCGCTTATAGGCGGTTGCAGCAAACCCCCCCATATCGCCTATAACTCCTCCTCCCAGATTGATCAACAAAGCCTTTCTGTCAAAACCAGCTTCTGTCATGGCTAACCAAATGTCCTCACAAGTAGATAGGTTTTTGTTTTCTTCACCACTTTTGATCTCCATTAAATAATGCTCTGGTAGAGCTGGTAATATTTTATAAAGACAATGCTCTTTGGTGTTTTCATCTACTAGCAACCCTATTTTACTATAAGACTTGCCTTTCAAAAAGTGCTGAATGCTTTGTTTGATGTCAAGGGTGATTTCAGTATTATGATTTTGCATAGTATTTATTTGAAAAGCAAAAATATAAGGACAAGAATAAATAAGTCATGCATCTGTAAGAAAGTTTATTTGAGCAACTCTAATTAGAAAATTGCGTTTTGTCTTTATTAATTATTATATCCTTCCATGCATCGATTAACTATTTTCATTTTTGTTTTTCTATTCTACGTTTTCCTGGATTATTATGTGTTCCAGGCAGTCAAAGTATTAACACAAGGTCTATCTAATCAAACACGATTATTTGTCAATATCCTTTATTGGTCGTTGACAGGTCTGACTTTCATTGGGCTGCTATCTTGGAACTTGTTAGATTCTACAAAACATGGTACAATTCGTAGTTTAATAGTCACGGCATTTGCGATAAATTTTCTGTCAAAATTTATCGCTGGTATTTTTGTTTTCGCTGATGATATTATTCGAGTAGGAAAATACGCATATCAAGGGCTGGTTCAAAACGGAGCTGCTGCTTCCAAGGAAGGAATTACCAGGTCTGATTTTTTAGCGAAATCAGCTTTGGTTGCTGGAATTATTCCAATGGCAACGTTAAGTTATGGTATCATTTCAGGAGCCTATGATTATAGAGTTAGGAAAAGGACCGTGTTGATAAAGAGTTTACCCAGTGCTTTCGACGGATTGAGAATAGCGCAATTGTCTGATATTCATAGCGGGAGTTTTTATAACAAGACTGCAGTACAAGGGGGAGTAGACATGATGTTGGCGGAGAAACCTGACCTTTTCTTGTTTACAGGTGACCTTGTTAATAATGACGCGAGTGAAGTTAAGGACTACATGAACATTTTTGAAAAAGCTAAAGCACCGTTAGGTAGTTACTCAGTTTTGGGGAATCATGATTATGGGGATTACAAATCTTGGCCCTCTCAAAAAGCTAAAAAACAAAATTTCGAAAATTTGGTGCAGTCTCATAAAAACATGGGCTGGGATATTTTGTTAAACGAACATCGATATATTGAAGTGAATGGTGAAAGATTGGCTTTGATAGGGGTTGAGAATTGGGGAGAACGAGGATTTGTAAAGCACGGAAATATGGAATTGGCAACTAGGAACTTGGAAGCAGATACAAAAATTTTGTTATCACATGATCCGAGTCACTGGGATGCACAAGTTAGACTTGAGCATGGAGACATTGACTTGACCCTTTCAGGGCATACTCATGGTTTTCAGTTTGGTGTCGAAATAGGAAATTTTAGGTGGAGCCCTTCACAATACTTATACAAACAATGGGCTGATCTGTATACGGAAGGAAATCAGCATCTCTATGTGAATCGAGGATTCGGTTTTTTAGGTTATCCTGGTCGAGTAGGGATATTACCTGAAATTACCATTCTTGAATTGAAAAAGGGGTAATATTTTTCTTTCAGGAAGGAAAGATCTATTTCTTTACTAACCGGAGGTTGGATATTCTTTGGTTATCTTCTATCCGAATAATATAGATTCCTTCTTTTAGGTTTCCCAATTCCTTATTTATTAAAGACGAAACTTGATCTAATTTTCCAGTTTCATTAACTAAAACCCTTCCTTCCAGACTTAATAAACTCATAGAAATTGAATTCATGAATCGGCCTGTAATAGTAATGTTTTGATTGCCTATTATCGGGTTAGGGTAGATGTTGAATGACGAATTTGAAGAAGTTACTGAAATGATTTCACTGTACTCAAAAACACCATCAAAGTCTACTTGTTTCAATCTGTAATAAGTATGAGAGGTGAAATAATGGTCGGTATATTGATAGTTATTGATGTTATTGGTGGTGCCATTTCCATCAATAAAAGCAATGCTTCTAAATTCATCGCCATCTAAGCTTCTTTCAACATAGAAGCCATCATTGTCTCTCTCGGAGGCCGTAGACCAGTTAAGTCTAATGCTTTGATTCAAGTCCTCTTGAGCCTCAAAAAGGATAATTTTTACAGGTAAAATGACACTTGATATTGATACGTTACCGTCAAGAGCATCCACTCCAAATACGGAGTCTTCGCCTAGTGGATTGGCAGGGGAACTTGGGTCATATGAAATATCAGATCCAATGGTAATCGTATTCTCAAGCGCTTCTGCTAACCCTCCCGTTCCTAGATCAATCCCAGTAACCTTTAATGTAACACCTGCCCCTGTTATACTAAAATCATTGTTTTGTCCATCCGAAGGGTTTGAGCAAGCTGAGGTTCCACAACCTTCTATTCCACCTCCTCCATATGTTTTTACATATTGAAATGAAATGTTTCCTCCAGTAATACTAATATCATTGCCGTCACCTTTTAGCTCAAATGATTTTCCTAAAGTAAAATCTCCATCAACAATAGTCAAAGAGTTATTATCCGATTCAACTTTGAAATCATCTTCTAATGTGACACTTCCACCATTTTGGTAGTAAACTCCGTCGTTATTTGTTTTAAACTTGAAGTCTTTGAAATCACTGATAATTGCACCGGTTAAAACTTTCAATGTACCACCTTGTATTTCTATGTTTCTACCTGGATCACCTTTTAATGTAGCTGCAACTGTTAATGTTGCGTTGTCTTGAATAACTATTTCTTTGACAATGGCTGCAGTACCGCAATCAGTCACCGTAATATGGGGACAATTCAGTCCCTCCGTACATGCTGCTATAATAGCTTTATCCGCATTAGTGGGAACATCTCCTTCTACCCAATTCGAATTATCACACCAGTCAGTGCTATTATTTGAAGGATCCCAAGTTCTGTCAGCTGAATATCCTAATGAAACAATTAATGAGAAACCTAAGAAACAGAGTAATGCCTTCATTGCTATTCATTTTTTTTAATTGAAAGGCTGGATGATGGTAAGAATGCTAAAGATAAAACTGATCTAGATGAGTGGAACACTTTTTTCGATGAGTGAGTTCAATAGACCGATGAATGAATGATATTGTTGTTTTCTAAGCATGTAAAATCCTGATGAATTAGCCTATTTCTTAAAAACGACTTTCCCGTCCACAACGGTATATAGGACCTCTGTATTTAAGATTTCTGCTTCGGAAACTTTCATGATGTCTTGAGATAGCACTGCAAAATCTGCCACTTTTCCAACTTCAATTGATCCTTTAAAAACATCTTCAAAAGCCCCGAAAGCTGCATTGATGGTCATACTTTCAAGAGCTTCCTGACGACTCATTTTTTCTTTTGGTTCATATCCACCATCTGGCCCTCCGAAGAGTGTTTTTCTTGAGACCGAAGCATAAAAATTGGCAATAGGGCTAATTGGCTCAACTGGTACATCCGTTCCATTCATTACCTTAGCTCCCGAATCTATCAGGCTTCTCCATGGGTAGGATCCATTTTCAATTCGCTCTTTGCCCAATCTGTCAATTGCCCAAGGCCGATCAGATGAATGATGTATTGCCTGAACAGATGGAATAACACCCATTTGTCCAAACCTTGGAATATCTTCGTTTCTTAAGTGTTGCGCATGTTCAATCCTAAATCGAGAATTTTTCTTGGTGGTGTCAGATTGAAATACAATCTCATAGATATCCAACAGGTCTTTGTTTGCCTGATCACCAATGCAATGCGTATTGATTTGAAAACCTTTATTAAAAGCTTTTTCAGAAGTTCGCATGATGTAATCTAAACTTTGAATTCTAGAACCTCTTTGATCTGGAGCGTCAGTATAATCATCCATAAGTAGTGCTCCCCTTGATCCAAGCGCCCCATCAGCAACAAGTTTGATCGAACGGATCGTTAGGAAATTATTTCCTAGCCCAATAGATGGACCATGAACAAACCAATTTTCAACCAGTTGATGATCTCGACCTTTGATCATAGCATACATTCTAATTTTTAACATGTCATTTTTTAGAAATGAATGAAAGAGATTGATGGTCTGTTGATCCGTTCCAGCATTTTGGAAACTAGTTACGCCGTTTGATAAGCATTCTTCGATAGCATAATTGAGTGCTTCAATTCTCCTTTCGTCACTCCGTTCAGGAATATTTGATTTGATTAAACCCATGCTCCCTTCGCTAAAAATTCCTGTCAGGTTCCCATTAGAATCTTTAATTATGTCAGCATTTTCTTGAACCCCTTTTAAATGCTTTATGCCAGAAAGTTGAATAGCAGCCTGGTTTACTAATATGGCATGACCGCTAGCATGTTCTAAAACAACTGGATTTTTAGGCGATATCTCGGAGAGTCTTTTGTTGATAGGGAAACCTGCAATTAATGGTTCTCCAGAAGTAGTCCATTTTTCTTGATGCCATCCTCTACCAATTATCCATTCTCCATTCTCCATTGAATTTGCTTTTTTCTCAACCATTTTAATTATTTGGTCAAAACTTTTAGCATTGGATAGGTCAAGATTTAATTTTTTGAATCCCATTCCCATTATATGGCCGTGACCTTCGATAAAGCCAGGTACTATTGTCATTCCTGATAAATCAAGTACTTGAGTAGAATCAGTAACCCAATTGTTCGCATTTACATTGTTGCCAACGTATACAATTTTACCTTCTTTGATAGCAATTGCTTCTGCTTTAGGTTCAAGGCTGTTGACGGTATAAATATTGCTATTAAACAATACCATGTCTGCTTTTGGGTGATTGTCAAAACAGCTAGTGAGAAAAGATATTCCTAAAAGGAATATCAATAAACGTTTGATTTTCATATGCTGCTTAATAGGGTCAAGTGAATAAGTAATCTAAGTTTACGATATTTGAATCAAAGAACAAATTATTGTTTGCGATAAAACATGATATAAATACTTTAAATAGTGAAAATATACACTAAGACAGGAGACAAAGGAAAGACAGGAATACTAGGAGGTACTAGGCTTTTAAAATCGGATTTACGCATTGAATCTTATGGTACAGTGGATGAACTCAATAGCTATTTGGGATTGTTAAGAGACCAAACAGTGAATAGAGAACACAGTAAAAAAATTGTGAAAATACAAAGTGACCTATTTGTAATTGGATCTCACCTAGCCTCTGACTCAGATAAATCAAAAGTTAAAATTCCTGAATTTAATAACAAAGTGGTCGAAGATTTAGAAAAATGGATTGACGATATGGATGCACAGCTTACACCTTTGAAGTTTTTTGTGTTACCAGGAGGTCATGAGTCTGTTTCTTTTGGACATGTTGCTCGATGCGTCTGTAGGCGAGCAGAAAGGGGAGTTGTGCTTTTAGCGCAAAGCGATTATGTGGATGAAAACATTGTCATCTACTTAAATCGCTTGTCAGATTACCTTTTTGTTTTGTGTAGATGGATGAGTCAAAAACTGGAAGTTGAAGAAATTCCCTGGAAACCTTAATTTTATCATCTAATTCTTTCCTAAAAAGCTCCTTAAAATGCCAAATACTATACCTTTGGAGTTACCTAAGCATACAATTATGATGAGTACGTTGGCATTTGATATCAAGGAGGTTAAAAATTCGCGTTTGAGCGAAGTTGACTTTGGTAATATAGAATTTGGAAAGCAATATTCGGATCACATGTTTGTGGCTGAATTTGACAATGGGGAATGGTCCAATATGAGAATTGAGCCTTTTGCAGATTTGTCGATTAGTCCTGCAAATGCAACTTTACATTATGCACAGTCTGTCTTTGAAGGGCTAAAAGCATATAAACATGAATCAGGAGATATTTTAGTATTTCGTCCCCAGGCTAATGCTCAAAGAATGATTGTAAGTGCAGAGAGAATGTGCATACCTCCAATTTCGGAAGACTTATTTATGTCTGCGATGACTGAATTGTTAAAATTGGATTCTGCATGGATTCCAACAAGACCTGATACATCATTATATATTCGTCCTATAATTTTTGCAGATGACCCTTATGTTGGGATTCGTCCATCATTGACTTACAAATTTCTAATTTTCACAGGTCCTGTTGGTGCTTACTATTCTGAACCTGTCAATGTAAAAATTGAAACTAAATTTACTAGAGCCGTAAAAGGAGGGGTTGGATACGCAAAAACCGCTGGGAATTATGCGGCATCTTTGTACCCTGCACTCCAAGCTCAAAAAGAAGGTTATCATCAATTGATTTGGACAGATGGTCAGGAACATGAGTACATAGAGGAGGCAGGCACAATGAACCTTTTGTTTTACATCAATGATACATTGATAACAGCACCTACAGAAGATTCAATTTTGAATGGCATAACAAGAGACAGTGTTTTGACTTTGGCAAAAGATTGGGGGGTGAAAATTGAGGAGCGCAAACTTAGTGTTGCGGAACTTGAAGCGTCACTTATAAAAGGAGAGGTGAAAGAAGCATTTGGTGCTGGAACTGCTGCAACAATTTCGCAGATTCGAATGATCGGTTGTAAAGGTCAAGATTATGTGTTACCTGAGGCTAAACCATTATCAGAGAAATTATTCAAAACCTTGGATGATATTAAAACAGGCCGAGTCGAAGATAAATATGGTTGGGTCTATAGGATTTAAAAACTCTTATCAATAAATAAAAAAGGCGAAGTGTTTAAAATACTTCGCCTTTTTTAGGTCATGACTTTTTTAAACTCATTTGACCAAAAATATTTGATTACTTTTTCCGCCCGAAGAACCTTCTTTTTTTCTTTGAAGGCTTGACATCTTCAATGATGTTCTGGAGCCAGTTTAATGCAGGTTTTGGGATGTCAAATTCTTGGTAATCAATATCGCTATTAATTTTTTTCAATGCATCAATCAAGACATTAGAAGATAATTTAGACATCGGAGAATCTGAATTAACTGCTGCGATGCGATCTGTTTTTGAAATTAATTCTTTACCAACTTCATTGACGAATTCATTTTTAAGCCATATTCTGGCTTCAGGAGAATATCCTTCAAGGTTTCTTCTGTCAATAAACCAATGAACATCTTCCAAGATTGCGCTGGATTTGGAGGCCAATGTCATAACACGTTTGACACTTTTTTCACTAACAATGCCATTCCAACTAAATGAAAAAATGGAGTGTATTTCATCTACTTCAAAAGTGGCATCAGGTGCTTCAAATACGGTTCTCATGTATAGGGTTTCAATTAGGGTGCAAAATTACTTAAAATATCATCTTTATTATATTTAATTAAATAATCCCAAAAGATATGCAGGCTGATTTAGCATTTCATTCATAACTTTGACTTCCATTAATAGAGAGAGATGACTACAGATCAATTGAAGGAATTAAAGGCCCGCGTCACTGCACTGCGGGGGTATCTTTGACTATGATGTCAAAGTAAAAGAAGTAGAAGAAGAGGAGACTATTACTACTCAACCAGATTTTTGGGATGATCCGAAAGAAGCAGAAAAAACCTTAAAACTCATTAAAGCTAAAAAAGTATGGACTGACAGTTTTGCCAATGTCCACAGTTTGAGTGAAGATCTAGAAACTTTGCATGAATTCTACGAAGGGGGTGAGGTAGAAATGGCTGAAGTAGATCTCGAATACAGCAAAGCTATGAAGTCCTTAGAAGAATTGGAATTCAAACGTATGCTAAGTGGTGAGGAAGACCAGCTAGGTGCTGTGATGGAAATAAATCCTGGAGCTGGAGGAACAGAAAGTAATGATTGGGCCAGCATTCTACTTCGAATGTACATTATGTGGGGTGAGAAAAATGGCTTCAAGGTTAAACAACTCAACTACCAAGCAGGAGATACTGCAGGAATCAAATCAGTAACTCTTGAATTTGATGGTCCATTTGGTTATGGATTTTTGAAATCTGAAACAGGCGTACATCGCTTGGTGAGAATTTCTCCGTTTGATTCAGGAGGAAGAAGACATACCTCATTTGCTTCTGTCTATGTTTATCCAATTGCCGATGATACGATTGAGATAGATGTGAACCCCGGTGATATCGAATGGCAAACATCAAGATCAGGTGGTGCTGGAGGTCAGAATGTCAACAAAGTAGAAACGAAAGTGCAGTTGACCCATAAGCCTTCTGGTATCGTAATAGTATGTTCAATTGAACGATCCCAACTAGCCAATAAGGAACATGCAATGAAAATGTTGAAATCCCGTCTTTATCAAATAGAGGTAGACAAACGGAATGAGAAACGTGATGAGATAGAAAGTGGAAAAATGCGAGTTGATTTCGGATCGCAAATCCGAAATTATGTTTTACATCCTTATAAATTGATCAAAGATGCCCGTACAGGTGTTGAACGTACAGATGTGCAAAATGTGCTTGATGGAGACTTGGAAGATTATATTAAGGCATTTTTGATGGGTAATGAAGTTGAGAGTGATTAAAGCGGTTCTCTATCTATTTTCATATAAAACTAAATTATGATTCTAGCAGCCATTGATATTGGATCCAACGCCGTCAGGCTTCAAGTGACTAATGTGATCCGTTATGGTGATACTACTACTTTTAAGAAATTACAGTTGATCCGTTTTCCCTTAAGGCTGGGAAGTGATGTTTTTACTCAAAGAAAGATTGGTGAAACGAAATTCAATGATTTCATCAAGCTGATGTCAGCCTTTAAAACTATGATTGATCTTTATAGAGTAGATGAATATTTTGCGTGTGCTACTTCAGCCATGCGAGAAGCTGGTAATGGAGAAGAACTGGTTCAAGCTGTAAAAGAAGACTGTGGATTAGAAATCAATATAATTTCAGGCGAAGAGGAAGCTGATATGATTAATCGAGTCATATCTTTTCATGTCGCAGAAGGCAACTATCTTCATATAGATGTTGGTGGAGGAAGTACCGAATTGAATGTCTATCATCAAGGTGAAAAATTGGCAGCTCAGTCTTTCCCTATTGGTTCGGTGAGAGTATTAGATGATAAGTGCAGAAAAGAGGCCTGGTTACAACTTTATTCTTGGTTAGAAACCAACCTTCCTACGGTAGCGGAAATAAAAGCCATAGGAACAGGTGGGAACATTAATAAATTGTTTGAGCTTGTAAGCGGTGTAAAAGGGGAATTTATATCATTGAAAAAAATGGAAGACTGTCTCAATGATCTCAATAAAATGGATTATTCAGAACGGATGCATAAACTACAAATGAATGCAGATCGTGCGGATGTGATAGTTCCTGCATCAGGTATATATATCAACGCCATGAAAAAAGCAGGAGCTAATAAAATTCTTGTACCCAATGTGGGACTTAAAGACGGAATAATGACATACCTTTATGAGAAGAATGTGTCCAAGGAAGGATCATTTAGTTTTGAGAATTAATGAATATTCCAGAGAAGGTTGCTTCAGTCAATAGGTTTTTAAATGTAGATATTTGGAAGCGAGATTATCGCTCGGAATTTCATCCGTTGATGCTCAAAGCCCTAAAAGTTTTCATGATTACGATCAAGGAAATTAATAAGGATCAAATCGCATTAAAATCTTCGGCGCTTACTTACTTGACCATACTTTCAGTTGTACCACTTTTGGCACTAGTTTTTGGTATTTCTAAAGGTTTTGGTTTTGCTATAAACCTTCAACAAGAATTAGCGAATTTATTTCCTGCGCAAGAAGTGGTTATGACAACTACTTTTGAATTGGCTCAAAAAATGTTGGACAATGCAAAAGGAGGTGTAATTGCAGGAGTCAGTACAATTATTTTGATATTTACTGTCATGAGACTCCTCAACAATGTTGAAGACGTATTCAATAGTATTTGGGGGAAACAGACTGCTCGGACTTGGATCAGAAAATTTACTGATTACTTAGCCATACTAATAGTTGGACCTACGCTCATGGTTTTGTCAAGTAGTACTACAGTATTCTTGACCAGGCAAATCAGGATGGTAGGAGAGAAGTTTGAAATGGAATTCTATAGTGCACCATTGGCTGTGCTGTTATTTACTATATCTCCTTATATATTGATTTGGGCGTTGTACACAATGGTTTACGTCATTATGCCTAATAGGAAGGTCAGTTTTAGGTCAGGGCTCTATGCAGGAATCTTGGCAGGTACGATATTTCAACTTACACAATGGGGATTTATCAATATTTCTATTTTCGTTGCTCGATATAATGCCATTTATGGAAGTTTGGCAGCTTTACCACTATTCTTCATTTTTACGCAATTGAGTTGGACCATTGTTTTCATAGGAGGAGAATTTTCTTATGCCTTGGAGAAAGTGGACGAGTACATTCCTGATGAAAGAAACATAGAGTTCTCTGCTAAAGAAAAGAAAAGAATTGCACTTGCAGTGACAAGGTCGATTGCCATCGCGTTTGAAAAAGACGAACGACCTTATACGAAAAGGAAATTAGCAGAGGAATTAGGAATTCCCCATCGTTTTGTATCCGATGCGATTAATAAACTGGTTACAGCCAATGTTTTAATCATGAGTCAGACTGAAACGGAAGTGAGACATGTGTATACCCCTGCCAAAGACATCAATCAAATGTGTATAAAAACAATAACGGATCAACTGGATGAATCAGGTGAATCAGATTTGTTTACCAAGAATAATGAAGAACTAAAAAACTTATTCAAAGCGCTGGATAGCCTAGATGAGTTGACAAAAGAATCTTCGAGTAATAAACTAATAAAAGATACATAATGAATAACCCATGGCATAGTGTAATGATCGGTTCTCGCACTCCTGAATTTGTACAAGGTATTATTGAGATTCCTAAAAATACAAGAGCGAAATATGAACTTGATAAGGAAAGTGGTTTACTGATATTAGATCGAGTATTATACTCTTCTATTAACTACCCTGCTAATTATGGATTTATTCCACGTACATATTGTGATGACGGTGATCCATTGGATATTCTTATTTTGTCGCAGATTGATGTGGTTCCAATGTGCATTGTATCGGCCAAAGTAATCGGTGTAATGGGTATGTTGGACGAAGGTGAGGCAGATGATAAAATTATTGCAGTTGCTGAGAACGATATGAGTATCAATCACATCAACGATATCAATGAGTTACCACCTCATTTTACAAAGGAATTATCTAGTTTTTTTGAAGACTATAAGAAATTAGAAAACAAGACCGTGCAGGTAGAGGAATTTCAGAACAAAGAAGTCGCACATCGGATCATTCAAAAAAGCATCGAAGATTACCAAAAGAAATTTGGTTGACTTCTATACTATTTTTTTTCTTGCTTTTCTGCAAGCTTAGCAGCTTTGGCTTCTTGTTTTGCTTTGATGGCAGCTTCCTTCGCTTCAATTTTAGCTTTTTTAGCAGCTTCCTTCGCTTCAATTTTGGCCTTTTTTTCAGCTTCTTTTTTCGCTTTTTCAGCTTCCTTGATGGCTCTTTTTTCTGCTAAAATGGCTTGTCTTTTTTGCTCTTTTTTGACCTCCTCCGCTAGTTTTAAGGATTTGTAGAGACCAATTTGGTTTTCCTTAGAGATTCTTGCGATTAATTCCTTAGGTTCTGAGGCAAAGAGTCCACTGAAAAAATTTCCTACTGCTTTAAACATATTGTTGGGGTAGTTTAGTTCTTTATCAGACAATAATAAAACCTCTTACGCAAGAAAAGAAAAGTCTTGCCATAATTTTAAAAAAAAGATAACTGCTTCAATGCCAATCTGAGTAAAATAACAACTGGAGAATCCAATGGCGGTGGATTTCTTCTACTTTAAAATCTCTAATTATTCTTTTGCGATCAACTGACTTTGATACCCTACAAAGCTGATTACAATGTTGTCGGTTTCATTTGACTTTATTTTGAATGTACCATCTATATCTGATACGGTTCCTGTAGTGGTCCCTGCAACAACAATGTTTGCGCCTGGAAGTCCTTTTCCTTCTTCATCATATATGGTTCCTCTCCAATGTCCGTTTGTGTAGATAGCATTTACCACAAAGTTCTCTAGTATTGATTTGGCTTCATTAATAATGATTATTCCTTGTGCACTTTTGTCTTTATTTTTTCTTATTGGATCTAGTTTAAACTCTATAGGTATAGTTAATTGCATCCTAACAGCTTTTCCTCTTTGCTTAGCTGGTTCAAAATTGAGAGCATTTTTCAAAACACGAATAGCTTCGGCATCACAACCAGACCCAATGCCATCAACGGCTTTTACATTTGACAAGGACCCATCTTTCTCTACAATGAATTCGACCAAGACAGTTCCTTCAACATTATTTAGCCTTGCTATTTTAGGGTAACTTATTTCGTTCATGATATAGCGATAGAGTGCGTCCATGCCTCCTGGGTACTTTGGTTTTTCTTCTACTACCTTAAATAGATTTTCTTCTTTATTTACAATTTGTGAGCTCTTTTGACTCTCAAATTCAGACGTTTTTTGCTTAGGATCTACATTGCACGCAAAAAACAGAATGACAATCGTCATCATTGAACCAAGTCCTGCAATTTTCCAAGGATTCATGTTTTTTACGGACATTTTCATTGCCCGGATCCGTTTTAGGATGAGACCATCGTGATACGAACTGGTTAAATTAAATCCATTATTATTTATAGTAGAATTAATTAAAATGGTCGAGTATTTTTCAAAACTAAAGGACTCTAATGCATAGGCATCAGCCTGAAATTCATGAATTTTTTTAATTTCCTTACTGATAAACAAGACAGTTGGAAGCCACCAAAAGAGAACGTTGGTAAGTTCAAAAAATAGCAAATCATAAGTATGACCTAGCTTAACATGTGCTGTTTCATGTTTAATAATCACCTCATAATCTGGCTGGTTATTGTCAATATCTTCATTCAAAAAAATCCAGTTGAAAAAAGTAAAACTTCCTTCAATATTTCGGACTCTTCGAATAAATGTGTGGTTGTATTTTTCAAGCCTGCTTTGACGAGCCAAGCGTATTAAAGAGCAAACATTTACAATCGTTTTGATTAGGAAAAATGTGCTTACAACTGCATAGATCCAAATTAATAGATTGAAATTCCATGGTGTAAAAATTGGTTGAGGTTGAATAGCAATTGCATTCAATGAGATCGTATCAATAGGAATAGCTACTAAATGATCGCTATTTCCAAATAGTGTGTTGGGAAGAGATATCAACGGTATTAAAAAGGCAAGAATAGTAGTAAGTAAGAGGTATAATCGCATTTTGCCATACTGCTGTTCATTGCTTAGAAAACACCAATAACCTAGAACTAGTAAAATATGGATTATGGATAATTCAATTAAATAATTACTCATGATTCTTTGGTTTTAAGTTCATTAATGAGTGCTTCCAGTTCACTTAAGCTTAAATTTTCTTCTTTGGTGAAGAACGATACCATTTGCGAGTACGAACCGCTAAAGTATTTCTTAACAAAACCTTGCATGAACGTTTTAGTGTACTCGTCTTTAGTGACAATAGGATAATATTTGTGTGATTGACCATGGCCTTCATGTCCTACGAAACCTTTTTTCTTTAAGATGCGAACTATAGTTGATACCGTATTATAGGCTGGTTTCGGGTCAGGCAATTTGACAATAATCTCTTTGACGAACGCAGCATTCAATTGCCATAGCACTTGCATTATTTCTTCTTCAGCTTTTGTTAATGACTTCATTGTTGCTTCTAAGTAGTTGATAAACTAAATTATTAGTTCGAAACTAAGAATATAGTTTGAGAATTCAAAAAGTTTGAACTAAAAGTTTAGTTAATATTGGAATTAGACTAGTGAATTTCAATTTTAGGAGGTAAAACCATCTTTGGATTGTTTTATACCATGAGGAGTGAATTGCTGATTATATCCAATTGTAAATAGTTATTGCAAATCACCTACTTTGAATTTAAATATTTACCTGTGATAAGGTGCTTCATTAAGTGCCGTCTTTAAAGTTGATCAATGAAAGCGTTATTCAACTTTTCTATTTTCAGTATCTACTTTTGGCTTCTTGTTTTACTTTCAATGGCATCAACGGCTGCAATTGTTGCCATATTGAAAATTTGACGAACGCTACTCCCTCGCTGTAAAATATGGACAGGTTTGTTCATACCCATTAATACAGGACCAATGGCATCACTAGAGCCGATTTCCATAAGCAGTTTGTAGGCGATGTTTCCTGAAGCCAAATTGGGAAAAATCAGTGTATTGACTCGTTTTCCATTCAAAGTTGAAAAGGGGTAGCTGCCGGCCATCATTTCAGGATTCAGTGCAACGTTGGCTTGTAGATCACCATCAATAATCATGTCTGGCCATTTCGCTTTAGCCATGGCAGCGACTTTTGCTGTTTTTTCAGGAATTTCACCTTTAGTCGAACCAAAAGTTGAATAAGACAGTACCGCGATTCGAGGTTCAAAATGAAAAAACCGAACTGCACGGTTAGTAAGTTCTATGATATCTAACATTGCCTTTTCATCAGGATCAACATTGACCGTGGTGTCGGATAAAAAGAATGTTCCTTTCTGATTCCGGATAACATACATGCCTGCCACAGTTTTAACTCCTGGTTCCATGCCAATCACATGTAATGCTGGTCGAATCGTGTTGGAATAGTCATTAGATAATCCAGAAACCAATGCGTCTGCATCCCCACATTCCACCATCATCGCTGCATAATAATTCCGATCGATCATGAGTCTTTGTGCTTGACCGCTGGTCATGCCTTTTCGTTGTCTTTTTTCGAAAAGTGTCTGAGCATAAATCATACGCTGGTCTCTTTTCTCATAAGTATCAATGATTTCACAATTGATTTCAAGTTCATTCTCTTCGATGATTTGACGAATCTTTGCTTCATTTCCCAATAGAATTGGAATGGCGGTACCTTCATCGATAATCAATTGAGCTGCCTTTAGAATTGACAGTCGGTCACCTTCTGCGAATACAACTTTTTGAGGATCCTTTTTTGCTCTTGATGCTAGACGTGAAATTATTCTTTCACCCATACCTAAGCGTTCTTCCAATTTCATTTTGTACTCATCCCAATCCGCAATTGTTGTCCGAGCTACGCCTGAATCAATTGCCGCTTTTGCGACAGCCGAGGAAATACTTGCAATCAATCTAGGGTCAAGTGGTTTAGGAATCAAATATTCTTTGCCGAATTTGATATGTTCATCGCCATATGCTTTTGTGACCGCATCAGGCACTGCATGATGCGCAAGTTCAGCCAGTGCATTCACAGCTGCCAATTTCATTTGTTCATTGATCGTTGTAGCTCTGACATCCAATGCCCCTCGAAAAATGTATGGAAAGCCAAGAACATTGTTGACTTGATTTGGATGATCAGATCTACCAGTTGCCATGATTACATCCTTGCGCGTATTCATTGCTAAATCATAAGGGATCTCAGGATCGGGGTTGGATAGGGCAAATACAATTGGATCTTTTGCCATGACTTTTAAGTCTTCAGCCGACATGATGTTTCCTTGCGAAAGTCCAAGGAATACGTCGGCATCTATAATGGCTTCAGAAAGTGTAGTCGCGTGGGATTCACTAGCGTACTTAGCTTTCATAGGGTCCAAATTAGCACGGTCAGTTTTGATGACGCCTTTGCTGTCGAGCATCAATATATTCTCCTTTCTCGCCCCCATTTTGACATACAAATCTGTGCAAGCGATAGCGGCACCACCAGCTCCACTCACAACGATCTTAACTTCTTCAATTTTTTTGTTCACTACCTGAAGCGCATTGATCAAAGCTGCACTTGAAATTATAGCAGTGCCGTGTTGGTCATCATGCATGACCGGGATATTCATTTTTTCTTTAAGCTCTGTTTCAATTTTGAAACTCTCCGGTGCCTTGATGTCTTCTAAATTGATAGCCCCAAAAGTCGGTTCAAGAGACTTGACTATTTCAATGAATTTATCTGGATCGGTTTCTTCAATTTCAATGTCAAACACATCGATCCCAGCAAACTTCTTGAATAGGACACCTTTCCCTTCCATAACTGGTTTGGATGCTTCTGGGCCTATATTGCCTAATCCTAGCACAGCCGTCCCATTTGAAATAACGCCTACCAAATTTCCTTTTGATGTATACCTATAGACATCTTCTTTATTGGCTGCAATATCAAGGCAAGGTTCAGCAACTCCTGGTGAGTAGGCCAACGCTAAATCATGTTGAGTCGAGAGGGTTTTTGTCGGACGAACTTCAATTTTCCCAGGTATTGGGAATTCATGAAAATCAAGGGCGTCCTTTTTTCTTATTTTACTCATGATGGTGGATTCAGATATTTATCCAAAAATCATGAAAAAAAACGATTCAAGCACTATGATTACATTTTGAGAAGATTTTACTGGCTAGTTTACTGAGGTAAAGTCAGCTTGACCGTTGTTTAAATGACCAAGTGAAAATAAAATCGGAAACCACTACTCCATCTTTAGTTTTTCCCACTGTTTTTACTTTTACTGTTTGCCCTTCTTGGGTTTCTATGCATTTTTTTATTGCCTGAAAAATTTGTGTGCCATCTTCACATGTAAAGAAAACTCTATCCTTTGCCTGTTTGTGAAAACTTCCCTCAAACCCAGTTACTATGCCTGCAACACTTGGGGTATGTCCTTTGATCGCCATTAGCGCAATGGTACCAGTAGACAATTCGGCAGCCATACCCTGGACGCCAAAGTACATTGATTTGAAAGGGTTACGATTAAGCCATTTGAAAGGAATCGTTGTTACTGCCTTTTCAGGAGTCAAACTCACAACTTTCATTCCTCCTAAAAATCCTAATGGAATTTTGAAAAGTAGAAAGAGCCTTAGCAGAAAGTTATTGCTCATTTTCTTCTGAAAAGAAGATTGTTCTGCATTGAGTGAGATTGAAGCCATATTCTAAATTAATTAAAAAATTAAATGAGCATAGCATTCATCCTATTTCCTAATTTGTGCTAATGCTTTTGTAGATTCTTTTACGGGTAACTGACAAGACTTATTAGTACACACATAAATGTACGTGGCATCTGATGCTAGTTTTCCTTTCAGTAATTCTAACGTACCTTCATCTTTTCCACCCAGGAGAATCTTGTTAGGGATAAAATTCTCAGCTACTTCAAGCTTTTTTGTTTGAGCGTCATCACCTACAATAGCCACCTCAAAATGACTATTCCCCATCAGTGTATAAAGCCTTGCCCAATTGCTATAATAGTGAGGATAAGTTCTGAAGTTCTCTTCCATATTGGCAACCATTTGGCCCGCTCTTTTTACGTCACTTTCTTTATAGAAGTACTTACCTAATTGAAACAGAGAATGAGCCATCACTGAATTTGATGCCGGGATAACATTGTCTGATAATTCCATTTTCCGAGCGATCAGTTTTTCATCCAGATCAGACGTGTAATAAAACATTTGACTTTCAGCGTCCGTAAAGTGGGCAACTACATATTCTTTAATCAATTGCGCATCATATAACCATGCTTCATCAAATGTAGCTTCATACAATTTGATGAAAGCCAAAATAGTATTTGCATAATCGTCTAAAAATCCAGAAATGGTTGAGCGACCTTCTTTGTGATTTCTAAGGAGTTTTCCATCAATATCTAGCTGATTCTTTTTCAGAAATATACCAGCTTTAATAGCTCTATCTAAAAATGTCGCATCACCTAATGAAAAGTAAGCATCCACCAAGCCCGAAATCATGAGCCCATTCCATGAAGTGAGAATTTTGTCATCCAAACCGGGCCTGATTCTTTTGTCACGTGCATTCATGAGTAATGCCTTTGAAGCTTCAATATTTTTGAATAATTCAATTTCTGACAAGGAGTATTTCTCAGCTACTTTTGAAGTATTTTCAGTTCTCACTAGAATGTTGTGCCCTTCAAAGTTTCCTTTTTTAGAAACTCCATAATAATCTTTAAACATGTCAGAAGAAGTGCCGATTATATCATCGATTTCATTTTCACTCCACACATAAAATTTTCCTTCCTCGCCTTCGCTATCTGCATCCAGAGAAGAATAGAATCCGCCATTATCATCAGACAACTCTCTAATGCAAAAAGCTATCGTCTCTCTAACTGCTTGTGCATACTTTTCATCTTTAAACACTTGGTAAGCATGACTATATAAACTGATCAATTGAGCATTGTCATATAGCATTTTTTCAAAATGAGGAACAATCCACTGGTCATCAGTGCTATACCTTGAAAAACCTCCGCCTAAATGATCATAGATTCCTCCTTCAGCCATTCGATCAAGGGTAACCTTAAGAGCAGCATCCACTTTATCATCATTCAAAAAATAGTTTTGCGTTAATAATGATTCATATACGGCCGGCATTGGAAATTTTGGTGCACCGTTCCGACCTCCGAATTTTGCATCAATATTTGCTACGATTTCCTTACTTATTTTTACAAGTGTGTCAGCATCATAACCATCTATATTTTGCTTGAACTCAGGCATTTCGTGTTGAGCAATGCCTTGAGTTATTTTTTCTGCTTGCTCTCGAACTTTTTCAGGTTCATTTTTATATATCTCTGCGAAATAATCAAGCAGTTTTTCCCAATTATCTCTGGGTAGATAGGTTGCAGCATATACTGGCTTCCCATCAGGAAGGGTTATCACATTTAGTGGCCATCCTCCTCGACCTGTCATCAATTGAGCAGCATCCATGTAGATTTGATCTATATCTGGCCGTTCTTCTCTGTCTACTTTGATAGAAACAAAATGTTCATTCATTTTTGCCGCAATCAGCGTATCTTCAAACGATTCGTGCTCCATGACATGACACCAGTGACAGGCAGCATAGCCGACACTGACAATCATTAATTTGTCTTTTTTCTTCGCTTCGGCTAATGCTTCAGAACCCCATGGCTGCCAGTTTACTGGGTTATGTGCATGTTGCAACAAATAGGGACTGGTTTCATTGATAAGATTATTGGTGTATTTATGATCTTGTCCCATATTTATATTGCAAGAAGTATAAAAGCCTATGGTCAGTAGGCTATAAATTATGATTTTTTTCATCCCTTCGTTAATTGAACATGGAGATTTTCCAAGTTTAACCTTTAATAAGAATTAAGTAATAGTTTTTCTTTCCTTTTTGAGCCAGTAAATATTTGTCATTCAAAAGATTGAAATTGACTGTTTGGTCGGGAGAAGTCAGTTTTGATTTATTGATACTGACACCACCTCCTTTGATCATTCGCCTTGCTTCCCCCTTTGATTGAAACACTATGCCATTTGTTACATCAGATAAAAAATCAGTAACATTTTCAGTTGTTTCTATTGAAGATTTAGAAACTGTAGTCTGAGGCACACCTTCAAAAACAGCCAATAATGTTTCTTCATCTAAAGACTCTAGATCTTCTGCTGTTGACTTTCCAAACAATATATTTGAAGCTTTCACTGCCATGCTGTAGTCTTCTTCAGAATGCACTCTAATTGTAATATCCTTTGCTAAAGAATTTTGTAATATTCTAAGATGAGGCGCTTCTTTGTGCCTCTTAATTATGCCCTGAATTTCTTCTTTTTGAAAGAGGGTAAAAATTTTGATGTAATTCTCCGCATCAGCGTCAGACGCATTTAACCAATACTGAAAGAACTTATAAGGAGACGTTTTTTCACGATCTAACCAAACATTACCGCCTTCAGTTTTTCCAAATTTTGTACCGTCTGCTTTCTTAATTAAAGGAGTAGTGATAGCCCATGCTTCACCATCACTTTTTCTTCGGATCAACTCAGTCCCTGTTACGATATTTCCCCATTGATCAGAACCGCCCAATTGAATCTTACAATTCTTATTTTCATTCAGCCAATAGAAGTCATATCCTTGTACTAATTGGTAGCTAAATTCAGTAAATGACATGCCAGTTTCAAGTCGTGATTTTACCGAATCTTTAGCTAACATGTAATTGATTGAAATGTGTTTTCCGACATCTCTGATAAAATCTAAAAAGTTGAAATCCTTGAACCAATCATAATTATTGATCATTTCGGCAGCGTTTTCTCCACAATCAAAATCAAGGAATTTCTCCAATTGATTCTTAACACAGTTCAAGTTGTGTTCAAGTATATCCTCAGAGAGTAGATTTCTTTCCGCTGATTTACCGGAAGGATCTCCAACCATACCTGTCGCGCCACCCACCAAGGCCATAGGTTTATGGCCTGCTCTTTGAAGATGAACCAAAGTCATAATCTGTACGAGGCTCCCGATATGCAAAGAATCAGCCGTGGGGTCAAATCCAATGTATGCGGAGGTCATTTCTTTGTTGAGTTGATCTTGGACTCCAGGCATCATATCATGTATCATCCCTCTCCATTGTAACTCTTCTACGAAATCTTTTATCATTATTCTAATATATTGTATGATTATTTATCTTTATGTCGGTTAGGCAAAGATATACCGATAAAATATGATTGAAGAGGATTATAATAATATTGCTAAAAAATATATTTTTGATGGGTTTAACGGATATTTAATAGATATTTGTGTTGTCCATTCTACCTGTATCAACTAGCTTTAATAAAATTAAAAAGGGATAATGCGTATAAGCGTAAAATTCGTATGGTCTATTGTGCTACTACTATCGGTTCTGAACAGATCAGTGGCTGGTAATGCTTTGCTTAATTCCAAGCAAAGTACAGACAGGAATTATTACGAAAAAGGAAACCAGTCGTTGATCAATGGTCAATTTGAGTTGGCACGTGTTTATTATGATAGCGCTATCAAGGCTAACCCAAGTGTCTCCGATTACTATTTTGCAAGAGGTCAAGTCAAAGAATTACTGAAGGATGATATTAGTGCCTTAGATGATTTTCATGCAGCATTAAAAATTAATCCTGTCAATAGAGTCGCTCATTTCAAAAGAGCACTGATCTATCACAAAAGAGGAAACTATAAACAAGCGGTAAAAGATTTAACTTATTTGATAAATAATATTGAAGAATGGGAATCGACAGCCATTGTTTATAAAGGGCTAAATATTGATGATAATGGAGATTTCGAATTAGGAGCAATTCACAATTTGGAACAGTTGATGGCCGACCTTTATGAGCATAGGGCAAAGTCATATGAAAAAATGGGTTTTAAAACTCCCACATTGATGGATTATGATAAAGCCATTGAATACAACAATCATGACCCCTATTATTATGTGAATAGGGGACAGTTTAAATTTTCATTGGGAGACAAAGACGGTGCTATTTCGGATTACAGAGCTGCTTTGAGAATTAATCAACATCATAGAGCAGGGCTTTACCATTTAAGTTTTTTGGTTAGTGATGTAGAACGAGATGAGATAAATAAAGTATTATATGGTCAAGGAGACTTTGCCATGGCATTTTCGAAAAGAGCATTTGAAAGTTTTCAGAAAGGAATGTACAAAGAGGCTTTATTAGATTATGACTCAGCATTGGATATTAGATCTGATAATGCCAACGATTTAATGAATAGAGGAATTGTAAAAGCAAAACTGGATATGCATAAAGAAGCTATCAGGGATTTTAAGTCCTCCGTTTATCACGATAATACACTTATAAGAAATTTTGTCCTTTTAGGTAATTCTTATCGAGCACTAGATAATTACAGATACTCAATTGAATATTATCAGAGGTATCTTGAAAATGCTGGACCAGATGCTGGAGTACTTTACAATTTGGGCCTTGCATATATGAAATTCCAGAATGATTCTGAGGCTTGCCAAACATTTAGAAAAGCTATTGAAATGGGTGAAGAAAGAGCGGAAGCACCCATGGATGATGTTTGTTTTGAGTAATTTTTTTTCCATTCAAGGCCTTTTGGCTTTTAATTAGTCCTATTCATGTTTGAAATTACATTAAATCCTATAGGAAGGTTTGACGCTTATCGTCTGACTGACCAATCAACAGGAGAATATTTGGAAGTTCTAGCTGACGTGGGAGTTGGACTCAATGATCTTATGGTTAAGAACGGGTCGGGCGAGCTGGTTTCAATGATTGCTGGTTATTCTTCAGATCAGGAAATTCGAAATACGATGCATTCTGGTTTTAAAGGTAGTAAGCTGTCTCCTTTTCCAAATAGACTTTATCATGGGAAATATGAATTTGAAGGAAGTGTATTTCAAATGTTCATAAATGAAGTGGAGGGGAACAATAACCTGCATGGTTTGCTGCATAATAAACCATTTGAATTGGTTAGTAAAAAATCAGATGACAAAAGTGCAGAGCTTGTTTTAAGCCATGAATACCTGGGAACTGAAGTCGGATATCCTTTTTCTTATAAGATTTTAGTTTCTTATAAGATGACTAGTGGTAACCTTAAAATCAAAACAACCCTTGAAAATACAGATACTATAAATTTGCCGTTGGGGGATGGTTGGCATCCGTACTTCAAGTATGATAACGTGGACAATGTCAATTTAAGAATGGAGAACGCTGCCCGTGTTAGCTCTTTAGCTGGAAATTCTTTGTCTCAGCGACATGGTTTTGAAAATAAAAATCTAATAAATGAATCAAAATTAGATGACTGTTTCGAAATCGAGGATAGAAATAAGTTCAATGTATTTCTTGAAGATCAGACGAGTAAAACAAAAATCGGAATTTGGCAGGATAGTGGAGTTGGGCAATATAGATATCTTCAAGTATATACTCCGGATGATAGAAAATCAATCGCGATAGAGCCTGTCACCTGTCCTCCAAATGCATTTAATACACGAAAAGATTTAATCGTTTTAGCACCTAAAGGAAAGACCGATTTTAGTATTGGTATATCGTTTAATGCACTTTAGAAATTTGAAAATGCATACGAAATAATATTGGCTCCCATTTGAAGTGCTTGTTGTCGTTTGGGTTGAGAATTGTTATGAATACTTTGATCTTCCCACCCATTGCCTAAGTCAGATTCATACGAATAATAGCAAACTAATCTTCCCTCATAGATTAATCCAAAACCTTGTGCAGGTTTGCCGTCATGTTCATGAATTTTAGGAAGCCCATTCTTAAATTTATATTTTTGATGATAGATTTCATGATCAAATGGTAACTCAACAAATTCCAATTCTGGAAACACTTTTTTGATTTCTAATCTGATGAATGGATCTAGCCCATAATTGTCATCAATATGTAGAAAACCTCCTCCTATCATGTATTTGCGTAGATTTTCTGCTTGACCAGGATTTAACACAATATTTCCGTGTCCGGTTAAATAAACAAAAGGATATAAAAACAAATCCGGACTTCCTACTTCAACAACTTCTTCTTCTCGGTCCAAAGTTGTTTTCAATTGTTGATTGCAAAATTTAGCAAGATTCGGCAGTGCAGTTTTGTTGGCATACCAGTCACCGCCACCATCATATTTCAATTTAGCCAATTTGATATTTCCACTTTGAGCAAGTCCATTCAATTGAATGCAAAAAGCCATTATTAAAATGGCGAATATTTTTCCGTGATGAGTATTCATATGATCAATCGTACCCCGAAGGTTTCCCAAGAATTTTCTCTTTTTGATTTTTATCCTTTCTGAATTTGAAAACGTCCTTAGGTAAATAAAGTTCAATACTGAAATTGATTGTGATGTAAGAGTCATTTGTCCCATTGCCACGTTGAGACCCAGTGGTAAAACTATCATAGGCTTGTTGGTTGACAATAGGGATTTGGTCATGACGATTACTTAAAAAATATTCTGGTGTTCCTTGATCAAAGGGGCCCGAGGTGCTACCGGAAACATCATCTAAGTGTTTAGTAAAAGCATATCGGTAACCTATATCTACAGCCAAATTTAAGAACTCATTAAAAGCTGCTTTGACACCCAAACTAACGGGTATAACCATGGCAGATTTTCCATAAGTTCCAGATTCCAAACCTGCCGACCTTAGGTCATAGGATACTCCTCTATAATCAGCTTTAGGGTTATAAAAAGTTTGCCCAATGCCAATAGCAGCATATGGCTCATAAGTTCTTCTTTTATGATATTTATCTCGATAATGGAAGAAGTAATACATGGCTTGAAATTGCCATTCCCAATTTTTAGACTGAAAAGAAAGATTTCTTTGTTGGTTATAAGAACTATCCGATGCATTGTGATCAGAACCTTCTATCCTATAATAACTTCCTTGAACTCTGGCGGCAATTTTAGAATACAATCTAGCTTCTACGCCAAGATTATAGCTCGAAAGTCCATTGCTCATGGGATGTCCATTGGTGAGATCTCCGAAATAGCCTGCAAAACCTGCTCCGGCGTATACAGAAAAATACCGATCGCGCAATTGCCAATTGAGAAAGCTTTGTGAAAAGCCCCATTGAGAACAAACTAAAAGAGTAACTATAAGGATTAATTTTTGAAACATAACAACGACAAAAGTCGAGTAAATTTAATTCAATCAATGATAACAACGGATATCCATTGTACCAATCTTATTACGAACTTTTGGATCAATCATTTCGTATTATTCAATTTTTTTCAGAACTAATGTTGTCATGGACCTTTGGTTGTCTACAACAACTGTTTTTATGGGTTCAACTTCAGTTAGATTGAATTCATTTTTTAAATCCTGAATCATTTGTTGATTTAATAAAAACCTTATACTGCCATCAGGAAGTAGGAATTGACTATTTCCATGTGGGGTATGTCCTTTCAATCCAATATCGGAAGCCATTCGAATAAATAATGTCCCATGATTTGATGTGATTCTATTTAGTTCTGAAATCATTTTCCAGAAATGAGTGGTGTCCTGAGCAAAATGTAATACTGCGCTGCAAATAGTATAATCAAAGGTCGAACTTGGATAAGGTAAATCATCGATTTCTCCAACAGCAAAATGCTGCTTATCATATTTCGGATATTTAGAACCAATGATAAAATGAAGCATTCTGATAGCATCAATGCTTTTATCGATTCCCTTTACAGAAAAACCATTATTTAAAAAATATATCAGATTTCTTCCTTCACCACAACCAGCATCCAAGATATTGGATTTTGTAGATATTCTTCCTTTGAGAATTTGATCCAATAGATATAAGTCTACATTGCCTAGCTCGTTATTTAGTTGCTGAATGTTCATTTTATTATTTTAGCCTCAATTATACCTAGAACGATTGTGATTCGAAAGCTGTATTTTTTGTTGTTGTGTCTAATGCCGTTGATTTTAATGGCAAATAAATCACGTCAAGCCCTTAAAGCTCTAAAAGAAGGTGAGTATGACAAGGTCATTGAGTATTTGGAGAAGTCTGTTGAAAGGGACAGCTTAAATCCAAATACCGAATACGTTTACGCTCTTCTTTTCCTAACTGATTCATTTCCGGATTATAATGTTGTTAAGTCTCGTCAGCATATTCTATTGGGAATTCATTTGTTGAAAGATATGAATGAAGAACATGAAAAGGAGATGGAGAAGTCAGAAATTCTTAAAGAGGATTTCTTTGAAGTATTAAGAAAAACAGCACTCTTAGCATTTGAAAATGCTAAAAGTGAGAATACGATTTCTTCCATTGAGTCCTATATGGTTTTGTTTTCTGATGCTGAGCAATATGATGAAGCGCTTGAGATAAGAAATGAGTTAGTCTTTAACCAAGTAGAAGAAATTGACACATGGCAAGAGTATCAAAAGTTCATCACTATGTATCCCAATGCGAAACAAGTAGCCGTTGCTCAAGAGCGTTTTGAAAAACTTGTTTACAGTGATAAAACAAAATCAGGAATCAAGGAGGATTTAGAGCTGTTCTTAAAGAAATACCCAGGTACGCCATTTAGAAATGAAATAGAAAATGACTTATATGATTTAATGATCTTGGATTTAAACCCGTCAGATATATATGCATTTATAAATGAATACGATAATTCTTTTCTTACTCTCCACTCTTTCAAGATTCTTTATCACAGAGGAGAACTTGATGAAAAAAAACTAGATCCTAGGAATTTGTCTTCTCTAAAAATATTTGAGGATTCAATAGCAGACTTGAATAGATTAAATGGATCGCCTTGGGTGCCAATTTTGGAAGATGACAAATATCAGTTCATTAACCTCCAAGGGCAAACCCAACATGGGCTGTCATTTCAAGGAATAAATGCTTCTCAATATTGTGGAAATATTACCAATGACTTGTTGCTTATTCAAAAGAATGAAAATTCACTCCTCGTTAATAGAAACGGTGATTCCATCTATCAAGGTGATATTAATTCGTTTATTGATTCAGACGACGGTGTGATAGTTTTAACTGTGGGAGGAAAGACAGGAGCGATACATATTTCCGGATTTCAAATTCTACCATTTGACTTTGAAGAAGTCAAATGGTTAGGAAGTAAGGTTTTTGCTGCTGAGAAAAGTGGGAAAATGGCGTTGTATGATTTTGGTGGAAATCAAATATCAGCACATAATTATGATCAAATATCTCTTGTGGGAAGCTACTGGTTGTTTGAAAAAGAAGGTCGAATAGCATTGAGTAATTATGCTGAAATAGAAAATGCCAATGGGGAATTCTCTATTTCGTTTGATGATAATTATGAAGAAGTAGAATTGATAGACAAGAAGTATTTGATTGCTTTTGAAGGAGAAACAGAAATACTTTTCAATGAGGATCTAAAGCAGTTGTCACCTCCGTCGACGCAAAGAATCAACACAAGGTTGAATACATGGATTTTTCAAAAACCTATAGGGTATCAAATTTTTAGCAAAGAAAAAGGAGAGGTGGAAGATGAGATTTATGATAAGATCCTGCAGAACAAAGAGTGGCTGGGCCTTAAAAAGAATGACAAATGGGAAGTGCGCAGTAAGTATTTAGAAGACGATCCGATTTTGGCCATAGACTCTTTGAAATTACTTGGCGAGGATATAGCTATTATATTTAGAGAAAGTGAAGGGTCGGCCATCTTTCCTAATAAGGAAATAATTCACATAGAAAAAGGTGAGTATCTCACTTCCATTGGTGATCCTGGTATTTCCAATTCTCATTACTTGGTCGTTCGAAGAGAAGGAGAAAACTTAGTATACAAAGACGGTATTCTTTTGTTTCAGACCTCATATCCGGAAGTTGATTTCATAGATGACAATGTTTTTTTGGTTAAGGAGAATGGGAAGTACGGAGCAGTTGACGAGCAAGGAAGATTAATCATGAGAGTAAGGTACGATGCAATTGGACTTGCTGAGAAAGGTGTAGCCTCTGTGATATTGGATGGAAAATTTGGGGCTTATAATTTTAAGGATCGAATATTGATGAAGCTAGAATTTGAAGAGAAACTATCTGCCTACAATGAAGAGTTATATAAAGTGAAAGAAGAAGGATTGTATGGTATCTTGAGTAAAAAGAATAATTTGATAGTCTCTCCAGAATTCGAAGAAATAGCGTACTGGTCAGATAGCACTTTTTGGGGTAAGGAAGATGGAAAGTGGATGTTGCTCACCATGAATGAACAAAAGACGCTATTAGAAGATGTGGAATCATTTGAATATGTAAAAAATGAGAATAATGAGAAGATCATCAAATATGTGAGTGGCGATGGCTTGGGTATCTATCATAGCCAATTGGGGTTGATCATACCACCTGTTTACAATGATATTTATAACCTTGGAAATCAGGAAGAGGCTCTTTATTTCGCTGAACATTCGTTTCCTGAAGCGGACTATTATGTGGTTGTTTATTATAATTCGCTAGGTGAGAAAATAAGAACGACCGGTTACACAGAAGCGCAGTTTCTGAAGATCGTTTGCGATGAGCCATAAAAAAAGAAAGTCCGAAGACTTTCTCAAGTATACTAGTGGTGAATTTGATCTTGCGATTATTAGATACAAATGTACCTAAAATTTAAGAAATTAAAATTATTGATTTTTTATTGAATAATTTTTTCAAAGCATAGGCTGTTCTCAATCCCAGAATACTGGCCATAATTGGAAATAGTTTGATACCCACATTTTTGATATAGCGCAATGGCCTCAGGTTGCATTTTTCCTGTTTCTAAGACACATCTTTCATATCCTAGATGTTTAGCCCATTGTTCCAATTCATTCAATATGCTTGAGGCAAAACCATTCCCTCTTTCTTCTGGCAAAACATACATTCTTTTAACTTCCATCCTTTGTGTGTCTAATTCCTTGATCGCTCCACATCCAACAGCTTTATTATGACTATAAGCTACTACAACGAAATTGATGTCTTCTATGCCATTGAATTGATGATAGAACTCATGATCCTCTCCATCTCTAATTTTCAAATCCGCATCCAAGAGTTCAACAAGAGATACAAAATCTTGATCTGACGAATTTGTTTTTGAAAAATTCAGCATAGGGGATTTTTTTATAGAAGCGTAATATAAAATTAATAATTCTGGCCGTTCTGTCAAATAGGTCCACCCTTTCCACATTTTCTTCTCTACCTTTGTATAATGATGCCCAATCATAAGATTACAGACTGGTTACCGATAACAAAAAAGGAAATGCTCGAGCGTGGCTGGAGTGAATTGGATGTCGTTATAATATCAGGTGATGCCTATGTAGATCATCCTGCTTTTGGAGGGGCTGTTATCGGGCGGATCATCGAAAGTGAAGGATATAAAGTTGGTATCATACCTCAACCCAATTGGCAGGACGACTTAAGAGATTTTAAAAAATTTGGAAAACCTAAGTTGTTTTTTGGTGTCACTTCCGGTTGTATGGATACCATGGTCAATCATTATACGGCTAATAAAAGAAGACGTAGCAATGATGCTTATACTCCAGGAGGAGAGGCTGGATTTCGCCCTGATTATGCGACTATAACCTATTCAAAAATATTAAAGAAACTTTATCCAGATGTGCCTGTCATCATTGGTGGCGTAGAAGCAAGTCTCAGAAGGGTGACTCACTACGACTATTGGTCAGATAAACTGATGCCTTCTATTCTTGTGGATAGTGAAGCTGATATGTTAGTATATGGTATGGGAGAACAACCACTTCGTGAGGTGTTGAGATTGTTAGGTAAAGGTGTGCCTTTTGATCAAATGAGACAAATTGCTCAAACTAGCTATAAGTTACCGAGACATGATGAAGTGATAGACAGTGAGTGGAATACAATTAATCTCAATAATCATGAAAAATGTCTCAGGGATCCTAAATCATATGCTGCGAATTTTAAACATGTAGAACAAGAATCGAATAAGCTTCAAGCGGATCGGATAGTGCAGTCTGCAGGTGATTGGAATGTTGTGATCAATCCGCCGTACTATACGATGACAGAAAAGGAAATAGATCAATCTTTCGACTTACCTTATACTCGGCTTCCTCACCCAAAATACAAGAAAAGAGGACCCATACCGGCATATGAAATGATCAAGTTTTCTATCAATATGCATAGAGGGTGTTTTGGAGGATGTAGTTTTTGTACCATTTCTGCGCATCAAGGAAAGTTCATAGCAAGTAGGAGTAAAGAATCTATTTTGAAAGAAGTAGATCAAGTGACAAGCATGCCTGATTTTAAAGGCTATATTTCTGATTTAGGTGGGCCTTCGGCGAACATGTATGGAATGAAGGGGAAAGTTCAAGAGATTTGCGATCGTTGTGTGAGCCCTTCTTGCATTCATCCCGTGATTTGTAGCAATTTAGATACAAATCATTCTCAGATGACGGAATTGTACCGTGATGTGGACAAACACCCCAAAGTCAAAAAAGCGTTTGTTGGAAGTGGTATACGTTATGATTTATTAGTTGAAAGCTATAACAAAAATGCGGATGATAGCATCAATGAATACTTAGATCAAGTAGTAAGTCGCCATGTTTCAGGACGGCTGAAAGTGGCCCCCGAGCATACAGCGGATGATACTTTACGTGTGATGCGAAAACCTTCATTCAAGCATTTTCATAATTTCAAGAAGAAATACGATCAGATCAATAAAAAGCATAATTTGAATCAACCTTTGATCCCTTATTTCATTTCTAGTCATCCTGGTTGTAAGGAAGAAGACATGGCGAACTTGGCGGCTGAAACGAAGGATATGGGTTTTATGCTAGAACAGGTTCAAGATTTTACACCAACTCCTATGACCGTAGCTACCGTCATCTATTATTCCGGCTATCATCCTTACACCATGGAGAAAATGTATGCCCCGAAAACGGAAAAAGAAAAGCGCGCTCAACATATGTTTTTCTTTTGGCACAAAAAGGAATACCGACAAAGAATAAAAGACAAGTTATTAAATAAGAACCGACGAGACTTAGCAGAAAAACTTTTAGGCGGTCAAATAGTTAAGGAAGTACTAGAAGATCAGCCATTTTCTAAAAACAGTAAGTCATTAAGAAAATCAGGTTTTTCAAAGAAAAAAAAGAAGTTTAGGAGAAGATAGCTATCATTTAATTAGGAGAAATTAATTGTGTCTATGTAATGTCTATTTTTTTAGGATAAAATATTATTTCTTCTCTACGTAGTTTGCAACCTTTACAATATCTTCGCGCTGTCAAAAACAGCAAACTCCCAAAAGTTGCGCAACCCTTTGGGTTGCATAAATAGACTAAACCAACGACGATGAAAATAGGCGTATTAAAGTGTACGGAAGAGAATCTTGTGGCTGCGGTACCCAAAGTGGCTGCTAAATATATTAAGAATGACGCGAAAGTTCTTATCGAAAAAGGGGCTGGAAGTAATTCTAATTATGAAGACCAGTCTTATACAGATTTAGGTGTTGAATTAGCTTCCAGAAAGGAAATTTTAACGGGTTGCGATATTATACTGACTTACTCTGGAATAGAACCATCTGAGGTATCTTCAATCAATAAGAATGCTTTGGTGATAGGTAAGTTTAATGCACGTGTCGAGTCTGACTTGATCAAAGCATTGAAGGAAAACAAATTAAGGGCATTTAGTTTGGATTTGCTCCCCAGGTCTTCTATCGCACAATCCATGGATGTTTTGTCTTCATTGGCTTCCTTGTCAGGATATAAAGCGGTGTTAACTGCTGCTGACAATTTTCCTGGTTATTTACCAATGATGACAACTTCAGCCGGAACAATCCCACCAGCTAAAGTTATGATTTTAGGAGCGGGTGTCGCAGGTCTGCAAGCCATTGCAACAGCAAGAAGGTTGGGCTCAATTGTAGAAGTATTTGATGTACGATCTGCTGTTAAAGAAGAAGTTCAAAGCTTAGGTGGGAAATTCATCGAAGTTGAAGGAGCAACAGAAAATGCAGCGGCAGGAGGCTATGCAGTCGAACAAACAGAAGAGTATATTCAAAAACAAAAAGAATTAATTCACCAGACGGCTTTAAAAGCAGATATTGTAATTACTACAGCAAATATCCCTGGTAGGCAGGCACCTCAATTGATAGAGAAGCGAACCGTAGAAGGAATGAAGGCTGGAAGTGTAATCGTAGATATGGCAACAGCTAGTGGCGGCAATGTGGATTTGTCAAAAGATGATCAAACTGTAGATGTTGATGGTGTGAAAATCATTGGTGACTCAAAGTTGTACAACCAAATGGGAGCACAATCCAGTTTGGTTTATAGTAACAATGTTTTCAATTTTTTACAATATGTATTGAAGGAGGGAATTGAGAATATTGATTATGAAAGTGATATTGTTTCAAACACACTTTTATATAAAGAAGAAAATACTGCTGTCAAAGCATAATAAAAAAGAACCATCATGTTAGAAATACTAGATTATCTCAGAGATAACATCCTAACCATAAACTTATGGATTATTACGATCTATTTAGGATTTGAAATTATATCCAAAGTGCCAACTGTACTTCATACTCCCCTGATGTCTGGATCAAATGCAATCAGTGGAATTGTGATTATTGGCGCAATTATTCTTATAAGACAATCTGCACCAACGGATTATATGGATTTAGCAACTGGTTTTGTTGGGATTGTTTTAGGAACCATCAATGTAGTCGGAGGTCATGCTGTGACCAACCGAATGTTAGAGATGTTTAAAAAGAAATAAGAATGGAATACGTAGACTTACTATATATAGTATCAACAGTGTTGTTGATCATCGGATTGAGACGATTGAGTAGTCCAGCAACTGCTGCCAAAGGAAATATTATTGCTGCAGTAGGAATGGGGCTCGCGATCTTAGTTTCGATTTTAGAACCATTAGAAAACGATAATGGAAACTACTTGTTGATCATTATTGCTTTGGTGATCGGTGCGGTGATAGGAATGGTCTTTTCTAAGAAAGTAGAAATGACTGCCATTCCTGAATTAGTTTCCTTATTCAATGGATTTGGTGGAGCTTGTGCTGTGGCCATTTCAATTATCGAAGTGCATAAATTCGAAACTACAGCGAGTATTGGATATATCACAACAGCTTTTTTAGCCCTTTTTATTGGGGGGGTAGCCTTTACGGGGAGCTTGATAGCTTATGGTAAATTGGCAGGTAAGGTTAAAGATTGGAGAAGTTCGTTTTCTTCCTATTTCAATATTATTTGGGTGTTGATCTGCTTGGGATTGATGATTTATGAAATTCTCAATCCAGGACTTACACCATATTTGCCTTTAGTCATCTTAGGAGTATCATTGATTTATGGTTTCACATTTGTGCTTCCAATTGGAGGAGCAGATATGCCAGTTGTTATATCCTTGTTAAACGCTTTCACGGGAATTGCTGCTGCATTAGCAGGAATCGTATATGGTAACATGGTGATGCTTTTGGGAGGGATCTTAGTAGGTTCATCAGGAACAATATTAACGGTGTTGATGTGCCAAGCAATGAACCGTTCTTTATTTAATGTGATTATAGGAGGATTTGGAGGAGGTAAAACTTCTACTGCAGGTGGTGAGCAAGGTGATGTTAAAGTGGCTACTGCTAATGATACCGCTATACTATTGAGATACGCGAGTAACGTAATGATTATTCCTGGGTACGGAATGGCAGTTGCCCAAGCTCAAAAAGCGGCTAAAGAGTTAGATAAAGTACTTACTGAAGCAGGTGTTAATGTCAACTATGCTATTCATCCTGTTGCTGGCCGGATGCCAGGTCATATGAATGTTCTTCTTGCGGAGGCAGATGTGTCCTATGATAAGTTGAAAGATTTGGAAGATGCCAATGCAATGTTCAACGATACAGATGTGAGTTTAGTCGTTGGTGCAAATGATGTGGTCAATCCTTCAGCCTTAGATGATCCAGGTAGTCCTATATATGGAATGCCTGTTTTAGAATTGTTGAATTCCAAGAACGTGATCGTCATGAAACGAAGCATGAATCCTGGGTACTCTGGAATTGAAAACCCGTTGTTTTTCAAAGACAAAACAAAAATGCTTTTCGGTGATGCAAAAACGACAATTGAAACATTGACTGGTGAAATTAAAGGAATGGATTAAATTCTTTTGACCTAGACGATTTGTAATCAAAGGGATGTCTTTGGAAGAATTCTTGATAGTCTACCAACCATTTTAAAAGTTAGTGTGTCTAAATTGTAACAAGAAAGTAAAACATGAGACCTCTAATATTTATATTGTCCATACTCGTATTTTTTAGCTGCGAGGAAGAAAATACTGCTGATGACCTTTCAGTAGATTTTAATAGTATTCAAGATCAGCAGCACTATGATAATGCATCACAAGAAACAGACCCATTTGAATTGAACTGGGTTGTGCTTGATGATTGGATTTTATCCTTGAGTGTATCATACAGTGGAGGATGTGAGGATCATGATTTTACTTTGGTCTGGCCTGAAGGAATATTAGCCATTTACCCTCCACAATTCATAGTTTTTGTTACGCATGATGGAAATGGTGACCTCTGTGAAGCTTACCCTACAGAAACGCTCACATTTGACTTATCAAATAATCCACTAGGTCTTAATTTGGAGACATTACAAGCGGCTAAGTTTGGGGTTGTCAATGCGAGTAATAGCGAAGAGGTTTTTTACCCGAATGAATAAAATCAATCAATACGGTTAATTAGGTTAAGTATGAAAGGGCACTTTTATTGGTGCCCTTTTTTTGTGACTATAGCTTTGTTAAATTGTCATTCGATAAATCCTAAGTTTCATGAAAGTAGTATCTACGAACATTTCTAAACCAAAAAGAGTTTTTTGGAGAGTTTTACCTGTTAAAACTGGAATCTTTAAAGAACCTATTAGCGGACCTATTGAACTTGGGGAGCATGATGTGAAAGGGGATGCAGTCGTAGACCGAAAACATCATGGGGGACTGAATCAAGCTTGCTATTTATATAGTGCTGATCATTATGCTTTTTGGAAAGAATTATATCCTGACAAAGAATTGCCGTTTGGGATGTTTGGTGAAAATCTCACAGTAGATGGGTTGGATGAAAGTAATCTTCACATAGGTGATATATTTCAATTGGGTGAATGTAAAATACAAATTACTCAACCTAGAGAGCCTTGTTTCAAATTAGGTATTCGATTTAATGATCAAGGTGTTCTGAAGAAAATGATTAGCTCAGGCTATTGTGGAACTTATGTTCGGATATTGGGAACGGGTAAAGTTGTTGTCGGCGATCAATTGGAATTGCTTGAAAGTCAGCGTGATGGATTAACAATCACTGAAGTATTCAATATGATTTATGCCAAGTCAATAACCCAAGAACTTCGGCAAAAATTATTAAGTGACACTTTTTTACCAGATAAGCTGAAAGTAAAGTTGGTCAGTCGGCATGGTGCGAATTGAATTTATTTTACTGGAAATCCACGGTCTCTCATTAGAGCGCTTACTTCTGCATCTCTTCCTCTAAACTTTCTATAGGCTTCAGCAGGGTCCATCGAATTTCTAGGAGCAAATAAGGTTTCTACCATTTTCTTGGCTAATGCTTTGTCATAAAAACCATTGGGAGATTCACTAAATGCTTCCGCAGCATCTGCGGTCAATACATCTGCCCACATGTAACCATAATAGCCTGTAGCATATCCTTCACTACTAAAAACATGATTGAATTGAGGTGAACGGTGTCGCATGACGAGCTCTGTTGGCATTCCTATTTTAGCTAGTTCTTCTCTCTCAAAACTATCAACATTTAAATCTTTTGGATCTGCCAAATGAAATTTCATGTCCATTATAGCGGAAGCTAAATACTCAGTAGTCGAAAAACCTTGGTTAAAATTGGCTGCTTTTTTAATTTTAGAAACCAATTCTGCTGGCATTGGTTGACCTGTTTCACTGTGTAAAAGATAGTTATTGATTACCTCGTCTGTGCTCAACCACCTTTCTAACAATTGACTATGAAACTCAGTATAATCTCTAACCCCATAGTTTAATCCTGTATACCGAACGTTAGAGGATAAGGCATGTAAGGCATGTCCCATTTCATGAAAGAAGGTATTAGCATCATCCCAAGAAACCAACACTGGTTCTCCTGGAGCTCCTTTTATGAAGTTGGAATTATTAGAACTTAGAACGGTGACTTCTCTGTCATAGCTTGAATGACTTCTATATGAATTTGCCCATGCACCCGATCGTTTTCCTTTTCGGGCATAAGGATCCAGATACCACAATCCAATCAGTCTGCCGGATGATTTATCTGTTACCTCCCAAACTTTTACATCTTCATGAAATACGGGAACTTTTCCTTTGGCAATGGCAGTAAATTTGAAATTGAAAAGCTCACCTGCTACAAAAAACATGGCTTCTCTCAATTTATCCAATTGGAGGTACTTTTTGACTTCATCCCCATCCAATGCGTATTTTTCCAATCGAACTTTTTCTGCATAGTATCGGTAGTCCCAGGGAGCAATACTGATACTGGCTCCTTCTTTATCAGCTAATGCCTGCATATCTGATACTTCCTCACTCACCCTTGCAATCGCAGCTGGCCAAACAGCTTCCAATAGGTTAAGTGCATTTTGCGGATTTTTAGCCATGCGATTGCTAAGGCGCCATTCTCCATAATTATCAAAACCCAAAAGTTGAACTCGTTCTCTTCTCAATTTTAGTATTTTGACAATGATTTCATTATTGTCAAATTCATCGCCATTGTCACCGCGTGCATAATAGTTTTTCCATACTTTTTCTCTAAGGGCTCTTTCTTCGGAATAAGTTAGAAATGGAGCCATAGATGAACGGGTGTTTTTAATACCATACATTCCGTCTTTTCCATTCTCCTGAGCAACCAAAGCGGCACTTTTTATGTATGATTCCGAAAGACCTTTCAATTGATTTTCGTTTAAATAGGTCACATACTCTTCTTCGTCATGCAAGACATTGTTAGAGAAATTGATATATAAACCTGAAAGCTCTTTGTCGATTTCGGCATACCTCTTCTTTTTTTCCGAGTTTAATTCTGCACCCCGCATGGTAAAGTATTCATAATCCATTTGAACCATTCTTTGTTGATCCGCAGGGAATGGATTGATCAGACTTTCTTCATAGACTGATTTGATTCTTAAGAACAATTTTTCATTTTGAACGATTCTTGATGAGTGTTCCGATCGTAAAGGTTCTAGGACTTTCGCAACGGCTCTGAACTCCTCACTCGATAAGTTTCTTCGATAGATGCTATAATATGTATTTACTCTACTTAGTTCTTGTCCCGCATTATCAAATGCAAGGTTGGTATTTTCGAAGGTGGGTTTTTCTGGGTTTTCAGCAATAGCCTCTATTTCTTGGATATTCATTGCCATCGCTTGTTTCATAGCAGGCGTAAGGAGTGCAACATCCATTTTGTCAAATGCCGGGACACCACCATATTTACCTTCCCATTCCTTTAGTAATAGGTTATTAATTGAGTCAGAATGGCTGTTATTTTGACAGCTTTGCCCTGTTATAAGCATAGCAACAAATACAAGTATTAGAATTGAATTCTTCATAACGGTATAAGCTTATAGTTTGTCGCAATATTTTAAAATAAAATGATTTATTCAAGTTAACCAGCCCTTGTTATATAAGCGGTAAGATGAGGTAGCCCTACTTTTTTTTCTTCAATAAATTCCGTCCCTTTTGCCAAATCGTTTCTTTTTGGCCTATATATTCAGCTATTATTTTTGCCAGTTCGGGAGTTCTAAGGTAACCAAAGGATTTATGTGCATTGTTTGTTACCCAATCTTTGTAGTCATTATCAACGATATAATCAATAGGAGCTACTCCGTTCTTATTGGGTGAGTAGTAGTTGGAAAGATCATCGAAAACAGCAAAATGATCTTGTTCATCGGAAAAATTGTACCAATTCTTAACATTGTCAGGGGTAGGGAGTATGGTATGCTCTTCAAATGGTATCTTCATTTCTTTAGCCATTTTTTCGCGAAGTACTGGTAGTCCAATTGGAGAGCCCATAGAGATAAATACCTCAATCTCGTATTGATTAGGAACTTCGCTTAAAACGTCATAAGCGACTAATGAACCCATCGAATGAGATACAATCAATATTTTGTGGTCTTTGTATTTTCTGAGAAGATATTTTAAACGCTGTCTAATTTTCTGTTTAAATGGTTCTGTTTCGAGTATGTCCTCATCAGGTGTTTCATAATACGCTGCAAGATCTTTAAATTCACTACGGACGACCATGTCAAACAAAACACGATAGTTTGCAAGCCCATTTCGACTGAGGAACACTTTTTCTTTAATCCCGTCAAACACTAGTTTCCAATAGTGCCAAAAAGTATGACGAATTTTGGGTGAAGGTATTGGTTCAGCGATATAAGGTTCTTCGATATGCAATTCATGTTCAGGGTCTTTAATTTTTGGATTTAAGGGTTTTTCATACATTAAGTCTGCCCAGTAAGCCATCTTAAAGTTGAATCCTTTTTGTTTGCCCTTTATTTTCCGGAGCCCTTCAGTTAAAGACCACTTCCACCAATTTACTAACAATGCCTTAGGTGGTTTATTACCCAAACCATGTACGCCTATGATGACAGGTCTCTTTTTTTTCCTTAAAATGTTTTTAAGCATTGGACTCATATATTCAAAAACGATTGAATTCGAATTTCATTTTTTATGATTCAAGATATTGTTATTTACTTGTAAGCTCCTCAATCATCCGTACTATATTTTTTGCTTTTGTTTCATCGGATTTAGCGGAGTAGATGATGTTTAGTCTAAACCTACGCTGATCGTCGGTTAAATTCCAAAATTGCTCGTTTGCTTCAGGCTCGTTCTCAAGGCAATCTAGTATTTCCTGAGGAACTTCAGTTGGTAATTCATCTTCATAAAGAATTACATGTACCTTATCGCCAGCCTCTTTTTTGAGTTTTTTTCTAATCTGAGCTTTAACAGGGAGAAACAAAGAACCATCACCCATTGGCATCAGTTTATAAGATTTTAGTTCGTATGAATCGATGAACCCCTTGACCTTGGCCCATCCAAAAGGTGAATGCTTTTGGAGGGGTACTTCCGGTATTTTGGCATACGTCCAACCGCCTTTTCCTGGGAATTTTTCCAAAAGATATTCTTTGTCCACCAATGCTTCTTCTTTCAACATTTTTATCGTTTGAAAAATATATAATCACTCGGGATAGGAGCAAAACCACTTTGACGAATGTCAGAAATCAATTGCCCTCTGTGATGAGTATGGTGATTATTCACATGAAAAAGAATGTCTTGCAATGAGTTTTCAAAAGACTCATTTTTAGAATTATTATATGAAATAGATTCACTCAATTCTCTACTATCAATAATGTCAAGTGTATTTTGGTAATTTTTAGTATCCAATTCTCGGACGGTCACAAGTGGATATTCCTCTTGCATGGCTGGCAGAGAACCTCCTAGAATCCTTGTGTTCCACACGAGATGGGCGTTGATATTATGGGATAAGAGATAGGTTACTCTGTCCGGTAATTCAGCAAGTTTATCTTCGATTTGGCTAATGAATTGTTGGTTGAAATGATGATGATATTCGAAAATTTCTCTGAAAAATGATTGCATAAACCTTGATATAAATTAGGATGAATTATGATAAAGTACATAGAAAATTAAACATTTAAAAAGTAAATTCCTTACGATACAAAAGGCGAGATGTCATGAATTTGCAAGAAAAATTGATTGCTACGATTAGAGATGTCAAGAACTTTCCAAAACCCGGAATTTTGTTCAAGGACATCACACCGATTTTGGCAGACCCTTATTTGTCATTAGAAGTGAGTCATGCTTTTTTGGACTATTGGAAAGGGAAAGGGGTCGGTGGCGTAGTTGGCGTAGAGTCTCGAGGGTTTATTTACGGAATGCAATTGGCACAACAACTGAACGTACCTTTTATTCCGGTTAGAAAAGCTGGAAAACTTCCTTTTCAAACCATCAGTCATGAGTATGAACTGGAATATGATACGGCAGAAATGGAAATCCACATAGATGCCATTCAAGATGGACAAAGGATTCTAATACATGACGATCTGTTGGCTACTGGTGGTACAGCAGCGGCGGCAGCTCAACTGGTGCATAAAACAGGTGGCATTGTTTCTGGATTTTCTTTTTTAGTGGAGTTAGGATTTCTAAACGGTCGAGGGCATTTAGAACCATTTGACACTGATGTTCAGTCTTTGGTGACTTTTGAATAAGTTTTTTTATCAATTATTTTCTGGACGTCATCTCTACTTAAACTATTTCCATCATATAAGATATCATTAATTTTTCTGATGATTTCATCCAATTCAGATGAGGAATTATTCAATGCAACAATAAGTTCTTTGTTCTCGGGTGTTGCCGTTTCTGCAGACATTAATTTGGATAGTCCTAGTATCCTAGAAAGTGGGGCACGTAGTAAATGGGAGTTGATAAAGGCGTATTCGGTGAGTTGAAGATTTTGCAATTCTAATTCTTCAGTTCTTTTCTTTACAGTATCATCCAGGTTGCTATTTATATTAGAGAGTTCGTTGTTGACTTTGTTCAGTTCATCATTGATGTCTTCAATTTCGTTAGTTTTCTCAAGGAGTTCAATATTCTGATTACTCACCTGCTCGAGTAGCAACTTAATTTTTTGATTCTTGTATGCCAACGAAACGTATTCAGAAAGCGATTGGACGAATAAAACGTCTTCAGCACTCCAATTCTTAATTTCATGTTGATTCTCACAACATATAACGCCATAGGTTTTCCCGTCAATTATAATTGGGCAGTCTAATATCGAAGTAACATCATTATCGTTAAGCAAGCTCTTCTTTAATTCAACAGTGTCAGCGTGATCGGAAACATCATTCGCCAATATGAATGAATTTTCCAATATTGATTTGAAGTAAATGGGATAATCCTTTTGGTGCAAGAATACTTCCTTTTTAGTTGATTTATTTGATTCAAATAGATGCTTTCTTACAAGTACAGCATTGTCCCCTTCTAAAACCCAGACACTTACCCTATTGATGAATAAATTTTTCGCTGCCGTGGAACATATTTTTTCGAGAAGTTCATCGAGATTTCCTTCAAAAGAAGGAAGCTCTTTATGAAGTTGCAACAGCTTTTGTTGATAATTAATTAGATTTTGATTCTTATTATGCTCGGAAAGTTGAAGTTTGTTCGATTGGCTATACGAAGACTTAAGTCCTTTAATTAAACTTTCTAAAGTCCCAACAAAAAAGTAAAAAGTAATAATGAATCCAACAGTAGACACTATATAGATCAAACCGTTATCTAGAAAAAATGAATTCTTTTTGACAAGGATCAGATAAAAGATAAGTCCTATTAATTGTATTCCCTGAATGAATAAGTGAGCTTTTCCTAAGATGAATCCGCTTAGAGCTATATAAAGAAAAACAAAAAATATATCTCTAGAAATGATATTCGCTTCTGTGAATTTTTCAAAAGATTCGAATGTATGTATAAATATAGTAGCGAAAATGATATTGAAAATGACACCATAGGAAATTATACCAAATGAATAAATGTAATATTTATTTCGGTCAATGAGGTGGAGTACAAGAGCAATTACAAATAACGCTACAAAGAAGATCTGAAGCCTTATTTGAATTGAAGAATAAATGGAGTAGTAGGTTATTCCATCCAGAATGAAGCCCACTATAGTTAAGATTACAGCAACCAAGCTGATCACTTGTTTACCATTAATGTATTTCTGCTGTAATTCCTTATAACCCATATTGAAGCAAAGTGAAATTAAATATTGCATTGGATACACACAGGAATTCTGCAGTTTAAAGTGAGGTTTAGATACGATTTTTCGACCAATGCGCATGTTTTATAGAGGAATGATTTATTGAAATTTGATGGGCAATTAAAATCACATACAAAACTGTTTTACATCATTTCTATTTTTTTACTGAGTATCTACATTGAGGTTGAAAATGACACCCAATGAAAAGTACGAGAAGAGATTTCATCAAAATTTCAGGAGCAGGTTTAGGAACAGCGGCAATTGCTGGTTCAGTATTTAATTGGGCAGATGGTGCAATACGCAACGACTCGACTTCTGCTCCTGCCAAGGTTACCCGCACACCGACATACTGTGAAGTATGTTTTTGGAAATGTGCCGGGTGGGTCACGAAAGACGAAAAAGGCAAAATTTGGAAGGTTGAGGGACATGATGATGATCCACATTGCAATGGTAGACTTTGCCCAAGAGGCACAGGAGGAGTCGGTATGTATCACGATGAAGATCGACTTAAGACCCCTTTGATTAGAGTAGAGAAGGACGGAAGACAAGTTTTTGAGCCTACAAGCTGGGCTCATGCTTTGGACGTGATCGCTGGGAAGATGAAAAGGATTGCTGAGGAATCTGGACCTGAAAGTGTGGCGCTTTTTACCCATGGTTCTGGCGGTAAATTCCTTGGTCATATGCTCAAGGCTTATGGATCTAATCACATTACGGCACCATCATTTGCACAATGTAGAGGGCCAAGAGAAGTTGCTTTTTACAATACATTTGGAGAGGGGGTTTTGTCACCAGAAAGAACGGATATCAGAGACACAAAGTGTCTGGTTCTGATCGGATCGCATATCGGTGAAAACATGCACAATGGCCAAGTACAGGAAATGTCAGAAGCCATCGATAAAGGTGCCACAATTATTACCGTTGATCCAAGGTTCTCCACCGCTGCAAGCAAATCAAAACATTGGTTGCCGATTAAGCCAGCTACAGATATGGCTCTGCTTCTTTCTTGGATGAACGTTATCATCAATGAAGAGTGGTATGACAAAAAGTATGTAGAAAAATACTGTTATGGTTTTGACCAACTCAAGGCACATGTACAGGCATTCACTCCTGAATGGGCATACGGGATTACGACAATAGCACCGAAAGTCATTCGAGAAACAGCCAAAGAAATGGCCAATGCTGCACCAGCAGTAATAGTTCACCCAGGTCGTCATGTCACGTGGTATGGCGATGACACACAACGATTACGTGCGGTAGCTATTATAAACGCATTATTAGGGTCTTGGGGAAGAAGAGGAGGTTTTTATAGCCCTGAAAAAGTCAGTATTCCTGATTTCCCTCATCCTGATTATCCGAAACCAAATAAATCGTGGAGGGATGCCATGTCAGGAAAGTACAATCTCGCTTCAGAGATTGTATCTAATGGCCTTTGTGACATAACGGTTCCTTCTGATCAGCGAGATCTAAATATCAAAGGATGGATTGTGAATGGAACGAATTTGATTCACACATTACCAGATCAACAGAGGACCATGGAAGCCATTAAGCATCTAGAAATGCTCGTGGTTATAGATACGATGCCTATGGAAATAACTGGGTATGCGGACGTGGTTTTGCCAGAATGTACATATTTAGAACGTTATGACGCAATTCGGAATTCCCCGCATCGTGAACCAGTAATTTCATTACGTATGCCAGCAGTTAAGCCTAAATATAAATCGAAACCCGATTGGTGGATTGCTAAAGAATTAGGGTTGAAGCTAGGGTTGAATGAATATTTCAAATATGGTGACATTGAAGAAGTATTGGATTGGCAGTTGAAACAAGTAGATAGTTCTCTGGAAGAAATGCAAAAGATTGGAGTCAAAACGTATAAACGTGAATACGATGATTTATACTTTATCGATGGTCAAGAATTCGAGTTCAACACCAACACGGGTAAGATAGAGTTGTACTCTACGGAAATGGCCAATGAAGGCTTTGATCCTTTACCTAACTTCACAGAACATGCTCAGCCTCCGACAGGGTTCTATCGATTGAATTATGGAAGATCACCAGTGCATACTTTTAGCAGAACAGCCAATAATGCTAATCTAGCTGATATAGTCAAAGAGAATGACCTATGGGTGAATCCTAAAGTCGCAAAGCAATGGGGTTTGGAAAATGGACAATATGTTTGGTTGAAAAATCAAGACGACATAGTCTCCTCATTTTCTATTAAAGTGAGAATCACCGAAAGAATCAGATGGGACTCAGTGTATATGGTGCATGGGTTTGGACACTCAAATAAGCAATTGAGCAGGGCCTTTGGAAAAGGCGCCAGTGATACAGAACTCATAAGTAATGTTATGCTTGACCCAGTGATGGGAGGAACCGGTATGAGAGGAAATTTTGTGACTTTGTTAACCGAAAAACCTATTGAGTCATGAGGTACGCAATGGCGATCGATATGAAGAAATGTGTAGGCTGCAGCGACTGTGTCGTCGCATGCCAACTCGAGAACAAAGTTCCTGTAGGTTACTGCCGCGATTGGATAGTAGAAGCGACTAGTGGTACTTACCCTGATTTGAGCATGGAAATTAGATCCGAAAGATGTCATCACTGTGCCAATGCTCCTTGTGTTCGTTGTTGCCCAACATCAGCCAGTCACATAGCCGAAGGAGGTGTTGTATTAGTAACTGCTGACCAGTGTATTGGTTGTGGAGCTTGTATACAAGCATGTCCTTATGATGCTCGCTATATGCATCCAGATGGCTATGTAGATAAGTGTACTTTCTGTATTCACAAAGTTCGAAAGGGTGAGCAGCCCGCATGTGTAAGTGTATGCCCTACCAATTGTCTGTACTTTGGAGATTTGGATGATCCTAACAGCGAAGTGTCTAAAAAAGTCAAAACAAGGAAATACAAGCGATTGAAAACTGAAGCAGGCACGGACCCTCAATTGTACTTCTTAATCTAAAATGTCATGGAAGAAGAAATTATTATCAGCGGCCGCATGAACCCCATGGTTGATCCAACACTCAACCTTTGGGGATGGGAAATTGCATTTTATCTTTTTACTGGAGGCTTGGCAGCTGGCGTATTATTTTTTGCTTCTTTTTATTATTTAAAGGGGAAAGAAAATGAATATCCGGCGGCCATTAAATGGGCACCAATGATCGCACCAATTGCCTTGGCATTAGGACTTGTCGCTTTGTTTTTGGATTTGCATCACAAACTGTATTTCTGGCGATTGTACACAAGTATTCGATTGGAATCACCGATGTCTTGGGGAGCTTGGACCTTGATGGTCATTACACCACTATCTATACTTTGGTGCGCGACCTATATCAGAGAAGCTTTTCCCAAATGGGATTGGAAGTTTGAATGGCTTAAAAATGCTGAGGTCTATTTTATAAAGCATCGACGAGTATTAGCATGGATCATGGTTTTTTATTCTGTGATACTTGGAATATATACGGGTATTCTTTTATCCGCATTCAACGCAAGGCCTCTTTGGAACACTTCAATATTAGGGCCATTGTTTCTAGCTTCTGGTTTGTCGGCTGGTGCAGCGATGATCATGCTAATTTCGAAAAATGAACTAGAGCGAAAACTCTTTAGTCAAATTGACTTAGTCATTATAGGAATAGAATTGTTTTTCATCATTCATATGTTCATGGGATTGATGGCAAGTACAGAAATGCAGATTGAAGCAGCACAAATGTTTTTAGGTGGGCAGTACACTTTACCTTTCTGGATCTTTGTAGTATTCATTGGCATGATTGTACCAGCAATATTGGAGTTGTTAGAATTAAGGGGACAAAAAATACCGGTTATCATTCCCGTAGGACTGATTCTATTTGGAAGTCTAACCTTACGTTTTATCATTGTTTATGCCGGTCAGGCAAGTAGATATTTATATTAAAATGACACATCATAATTACATAACTGGAAAAACCAAATACATGAACCCCTATCTAGCGGGGATTATATTGGGAATGGTTCTACTGTTGTCTTTTTATTTGACAGGACGGGGGCTGGGCGCCAGTGGCGCTATGAAAAGTGTGGTGGTCTCTACCATCGATATGGTAGATCAGGAAAAAGCGGAAGCATCATCGTTTTATGCGAAATATGTCACCAATGACAAAAATCCAATGAATAGCTGGTTAGTTTTTCAAGTTTTAGGTGTTTTAGTTGGTGGATTCTTGTCAGGCGCATTATCAGGTCGACTGGGAGTTAAAACAGAGCACTCACCGAAAATCACATCAAGGAAAAGACTATTGCTGGCTATGTCAGGAGGAGCACTGTTTGGGTTCGGATCACAACTAGGAAGAGGTTGTACCAGTGGTGCAGCACTTAGTGGCATGGCAACCCTGTCGCTTGCAGGGTTTGTTACTATGGCTGCCATCTTTGGCACAGCTTATATTTTTGCTTATTTCTTTAGAAAAAACTGGATTTGATATGGCACCTTTAATTCCTATTTACGAAATATCTCAGGAACTGAATTTTCTAATTGCCTTTATTATAGGCTTAGGCTTTGGGTTTGCTTTAGAACAGGCTGGTTTTTCTTCTAGTAGGAAACTAGCTGGCATGTTTTATGGATATGACACTACTGTGCTTAAAGTGTTTTTTACTGCTGCGATTGTAGCTATGCTGGGATTAGCTTTCTTTAATTATTTTGAGATGATCGATATGAGTATAGTATATGTCAATGAGTATTATATTGATTCAGCGATTGTCGGTGGAGTAGTTATGGGGCTTGGCTTTATTGTAGGTGGGTTTTGCCCAGGTACAAGTGTTTGTGCAGCTGCTATAGGCAAGATTGATGCAGTAGCATTTTTAGGAGGGTCATTGGTTGGCATCTTTGCTTTCGGTGAAACTTTTACACTATGGGAAGATCTCTACACAGCGAATTACCTTGGAGGGATTAAAATATCATCTGCACTAAAATTGACAGATGGCATTACCATCTTTATGGTAGTTGCAGCGGCAGTGGTTATGTTTTGGGTAGGAGAATGGGCAGAAAAGAGATTTAGAAGACCTGATATCACAAACGAACTATAATCATGAAAAGCAGAGAAATTTTATCGGTTGTTATCTTGGCACTAGGAATTACTGCTGCAATGCTTCCTAGTCGAAAGAATGACTCTATTCAGTTAACGGAAAAAGAGTTGCTTCAAGAAATGCTTTTGAAGACGAACTACGTTTCTGTAGATGAGTTAGCACATTTATTGATCATAGGTGACCCTTCAATTCAATTGATCGATGTTCGACCAATGAACGAATTTAAAGAGCCTTTGCGCGGCGCAATCAATATTCCTTTAGACAGTGTATTCAGTGAGCGTTATGCTTACTTATTTGATCAAGACATCATGAAAAATATAATCTATGGTGAAGGAGATCAAGTTTCAACCCAGGTTTGGGTAATGATGAAGCATTTGGGTTATGCTAATAATTACTTGCTTAAAGGTGGGTTGAAGGCCTGGAATAGAGATATTCTTAACCCTGTATACCCTGACCAAATTGCCCCTCAGGATGAGTTTGATTTGTACGAGAGAAGATCAGCAGCGCGTCAGTTTTTTACGGGAGCAAAGGCCTTACCCAAAATCGAATTCAAGCCTATGGCACCTGTAGGTGGCAGGAAAAAGAAAAGAGTAGAAGGAGGATGCAGTTAATTATAAGATTATGAAATCATCTATTCGACCACTTGGTATCATTACAGTTTCAATCTTTGGGTTTTTAATTATCCTGACGTTATTTAATAATAATAGTAATTTTAAATTGACTGCTCAAGAAATGCATGCGAAAGTGATTTTGACTAATTACATGCTTGACTCTGCAGGAATTGCAGAAAAGGAGAATATGATATTTGTGGATTTACGAGAACCACAAGAATATCTCATCTCACATCAAAAAGAAGCAATTAACATTCCCATGTCTAGTTTACTTGAGGAACAATTTCAACCAATTTGGGGAAATAATTATCCAAAAGTTCTATATGCTAATAGCCCTATAAAAGGGCATGAAGCTTGGATGTTGCTTACTCAGATGGGAGTAGAAAAGTTGTTTGTTTCAGAATGAGTTCAAGTCAAATTGCGATAAATGCTTGCCCTTTATTCTATTTCTTTCCATCTCCATGCGCTGATTAGAATATAAATGAGTAGAAGTACTTCGATCGAAGCGCTGATAAGATAGTGTGGGGCCATATGACCTCCTCCAACCACATAAATGATTGTGAATATTGCTGCGATGATATTAGCCATTCGATTGTTCTTGTACTGAAGTACTCGTGAAAAATAAATCATCAGTATCGGGATATTGGTTACAATTGCTGCAATTGCCATGATGGTTGTAACTTCTCCGGGAATTTCTAATGTGTTTCCATTTACTAATTCAACCATGATAGAGTAGACATCAGCAAAGACCATATTGAACATTATGACTATCCATAAAGTTGATATTTTCACTTTTAATTTGAAGCTGTCTGAATTGATTTCTTTTTCCATGTGTACCAAGTTGTTTTTTGAATTGCTACTGCTGTTGCAGCATTCTACGTAATATGGTGTATGTTTTTGTTGTTTTAAATATCATAAAACAACCTTGTTTATTTCTCATTTGTCTAGACAACTGGAGCAATACCTTGTTACTAAAATACTTGATTTAATTGCCACTTTCAAGAGTCTTTTGAATAGGCATTTTCAATTCGTTGTGGGATTGCAAGGTTCTACAAACACTTTGCATGACTCGGTATTTATTGCCAAATGGACGGTTATCATATTTGCATGCGATAGTCCTCAATGAGTAAGTAGTGAAAAAATGATATTTTATGTAGTTTCGTGCCTGCAAGAATTTATAACCTAATTTAATCTTAACCAATGAAATACTTTCAATCAGCATTTTTCTTATTTCTAATAGTCCTATTCTCTTGTAATGATGAACAAAAAGTACCAACTGCCGATGAAGTAATAACACTCACACGAAAAGTTGCAGATTGGCAATTAGAGAACTATGAAGAACAAGGTGCATACCGAGCTTTGCCTTCCCCCGAATATCAAAAAAAATGGCATCACCGTAATCGTTATCATGATTTGGAATGGATTCCCGCTGCTTTGTACTCAGGATTGTATCAGTTTCACACTATTGCGGACGATCCAAAATATGTTGATTGGCTAAGAGAAGTCGGTAGAAAGAATGGCTGGAAATTGCATACTCGAAAATATCACGCAGATGATCATGCGGTAGGTCAGATGTATCTGAATCTAGCAGATTATTACAAACGAAATGTATGGGCTCAACCTACTCGAAAGCAGTTTGATGAAATATTAGAAAGTGAGGATCGAAATAAATGGCATTGGGATTGGTGTGATGCATTGTTTATGGCACCTCCTGTTTGGACACGCCTTTCAAAAGTCTCTAAAGATCCAAAATACCTCAACTACATGCACGAGCAATATCGGATGACTTATGCTAAGCTCTGGGATCAAAATGAAAAGCTTTTTTCTCGGGATGAAAGTTTTTTAGATCAAAAGGAAAAAAATGGGCAGAAGATTTTCTGGTCTAGAGGAAACGGTTGGGTATTTGGAGGACTCGCTTTGATGATTCCTGATTTTCCAGAGAATTGGAAAAATACGGGTTTTTATACAGGTTTATTTCAGGAAATGGCAAATACGTTGAAAAATACACAACGCGAAGATGGTACCTGGTCCGCTGGAATTTTAGGCGACTTTGAGGACTATCCTTCTATTGAGACCAGTGGGACTTCTTTTTTTGCTTTTGGTCTGGCATGGGGGATCAACAATGGTTTCTTAGATCAAGCGACGTATGAACCCGTTTTAATAAAGGCTTGGAATGCATTAGCTCAAGCAGTAAATGAAGAAGGGATGTTAGGTTTTGTTCAGCCAGTTGGTGCTGCTCCTGGGGAAAGCTTTGAGAATTATTCAGAGCTTTATGGCAGTGGCGCTTTTTTGGCTGCGGGTACGGAGATGTTCAAGTATCTAAGCAAGCATTACCCGCAAGTCGAATCACCAGATGCTGCAGCTGAAACTGTTTTTATGGAAAATGGCGGATGGTGCTGGTATCAAGACCCTAGGGCCGTTATTAAAAATGGAAAACTGGTAATTGCCGGTCTTGATGGCCAAAATGGTGATGTTAGGTTGGGGGTTTTTGATTTGCAAACAGAAAAGAAGGATGGAGCTGTTACCCTTCATAAAGAAATGCAACCTGATGATCATGATGTTCCGGCACTGTATGTACGTCCAGACCAAAGCATATTGGCCGTTTGGGCCAAACATGCCAATGAGAAGATTCACTATTACAATATTTCTTCTTCAGATGACTATATGAAATGGGGAGATCGAAAGGAGTTTTTTCACAATTACGAGCATAACTCGGGGGTAACTTATATGAATTTGTATTATATGAAAGATGAGGGGAAACTCTATAATTTTTTTCGTGACGGCCCCACTTTTAATCCGGCTTTCATAACATCTACAGATCATGGAGAAACTTGGTCCAAAAGCACTCATTTCATAGCTAATGACGTTTCAGGTCGACATAGACCCTATGCTCGTTATGCTCAAGTAGATGAAAATACCGTAGGAATATCATATACAGATGGGCACCCGAGAGTCTACGGTAATAGTGTATACTATGCGGTTTTTCGAAATGGAAGTTTCTATAATGTGGATGGAACAAAGATTAAAGACTTAAGTGAAGGGCCATTACGTACTTCAGAGGGGGAGAAAATATATGTAGGGAGTGAAACGAAGGAAAAACCTTATGTAAACGAAAGTGTTCCCAACAGTGCATGGACTTGTGCCATGGGAAAAGATGCTCAAAATAATCCTCACATTGGCTATTCACTTTACATAGATAACAATGACCATCGCTACCGAATTGCTTCATGGGATGGAAAACAGTGGATTGATCGAGAGATAGCCTATGCCGGAAAGTGTTTATATTCATTAGAGAGTAGCTATACTGGACTTATGGCTTTTGATCCGGAAGATCCTACTCAAGTATTTATTTCCACAGATGTAAATCCTACGACAGGAGAAAACACCGGGGGTAAACATGAGATTTATAAAGCCACTATCAATGATACGGATGATATATCTACAATAAAATGGGAGGCCATAACTTCTGGTTCAAAATACAAGAATATTCGACCCATTGTTGTTGCGAACGAAGGTTATAAAGCGCTTCTATGGCTACATGGTCCATGGGGTACTTACATTAATTATGATGTTGATGTAGTAGGGAAAATTTTGGAAAGACCAGTAGAAAATTAATTATCTAGTCCGATTTCCTTACTGTAAGTTGAAATCATGATATCATTTAAAATGCCTTCTATTTCTAGAGCGATTTCGTCATTCTTTTCTAATACATTTAGTTTTTCTTGAGGGTCACTTTCTAAATTGTACAATTGATATGGCTTTTTAAAAGGTTGCCCTTTTGGTTTTTGTCTTCCCCTAGATCCCTCTGAGAAAATCATTTTTCAAATACCTCAGTATTGTATCCAATTGATTTGGTTAAGGAAGCAATCGTTGCTCTGGATGTGTCAATTAGATGGTTAGAATATCCCGATAAGACCCCTTTTTTTAAACTTGTTCTCCAAACATGTTGTCTGCCAATATGATTATGATGTTCGGCAGTTCATTTTTATTTTCTTCATTTGGACTACAACTGATCCCTAAAACAAAGACAATTAATCCACAACATTTGTTTTCATAACTTTAATCCATTGATGTCACTTATGTCGATACTAGAATTGAAAAATGCTTCTGGCAATATGATTACTGTAATTTCTTATATCTAATTCTCTTAGGTTCTACATTCCCTAATCTTTTCATTTTAGCTTCTTCATATTCTGAAAAATTTCCTTCAAAAAAATGCACTTGACTGTCGCCTTCAAAAGCTAAAGTATGGGTACAAACTCTATCCAAAAACCATCTATCATGACTGATAATCACTGCACAACCGGCAAAGTTATCCAAGCCTTCTTCCAAAGCCCTCAAAGTATTTACATCCAAATCATTGGTAGGCTCATCGAGTAATAGAAGGTTAGCTCCTTTTTTGATGGTCATAGCGAGGTGAACACGATTTCTTTCTCCGCCAGATAAATCACCGACTTTCTTTTGTTGATCTGAACCTCCAAAGTTGAATTTGCTCACATAAGCTCTCGAATTCATTTGTTTACCTCCGAGTTCGATCAATTCATTGCCATCGGTTATTGTTTCCCATACCGATTTGGTTGGGTCTAGATTATCGTGTTCTTGATCCACATAAGCAATATCCACAGTAGAACCGATTTCAAAAGTTCCAGTATCTGGTTTCTCTTTTTCAGTGATCAAATTGAACAAGGTAGTTTTACCTGCTCCATTAGGTCCTACAATTCCTACTATACCTCCTTGAGGGAGTGCGAAATTCAAATCTTCATAAAGTAGCTTGTCACCAAATGCCTTGGCTACATTTTTTGCTTCGATAACTTTTGATCCCAGTCTTTGACCCGCAGGAATATAAAGCTCTAGCTTCGCTTCTCTTTCAGCGGCATCTTGTCCTGCCAGTTTATCATAGGCGCTTAATCTGGCTTTTGCTTTTGCCTGACGACCTTTTGGTGCCATTCGAACCCATTCGAGTTCTCTTTGTAGAGTTTTTTGTCTTTTTGATTCTGTCTTCTCTTCCTGCGATAAGCGTTTTTCTTTTTGTTCCAACCAAGAAGAATAATTCCCTTTCCATGGAATGCCTTCACCACGATCTAACTCCAATATCCATCCAGCAACGTTGTCTAAAAAGTATCTATCATGCGTTACGGCTATGACCGTGCCTTTGTATTGATTTAGATGCTGTTCTAACCAGTGTACCGATTCAGCATCCAAATGGTTGGTAGGTTCATCAAGTAAAAGCACATCCGGTTCTTGAAGTAGCAGACGACAAAGGGCAACACGTCTTTTCTCACCTCCAGAAAGGTTCTCTATTTTGGCGTCACCAGGAGGAGTTCTAAGTGCGTCCATGGCACGCTCAAGCCGACTATCTAATTCCCAGGCATTTGCGGCATCCAGTTTTTCTTGAACAACAGCTTGGTCATCCATGACTTTTTGCATTTTATCAGGATCATCCAAAACAGCAGGGTCCGCAAACTTCTCATTAATGACTTCAAACTCCTGCAATAGGTCTACAATTTCCTGCACGCCTTCTTCTACAACTTCTTTGACCGTTTTGGATTTGTCAAATTGCGGCTCTTGTTCTAACATGCCTATGCTGTAGCCTTCTGAAAAAACAACTTCACCTTGGTAAGTATTGTCTGTTCCAGCTATGATACGAAGTAGAGAAGATTTACCAGATCCATTTAATCCTAATACACCAATTTTGGCACCGTAAAAAAAAGACAGGTAGATATTTTTTAAAACTTGTTTTTGAGGAGGGTAGGTCTTGCTGACGCCCGCCATTGAAAAGATAATTTTTTCGTCGCTCATAGGTTATTGATATTTAGAACAAATATGCTAAAAAAAATCTTCGTTTAAGTGATCATCATAGGCTCTGACATTTATTTTTGCATTTGGTTAAAAATTCTCATCTTAATTGCTAGGTAATAGTGGATATTCCTTACGGATTTATAGAAAATAATTATTTACACCGAGATGCTATCGGTGAAATTCCTCCTCTTAAATTACAAGAGATTCAAGAGGATCATGAATTGAAAATTGTCGAAAAGTTTGTTGCCAATTTTGAAAAGCTAAAATCTAAGCTTGAAAAAATCTTAAGTAAGATTGATGGCTCTGACAATAAAGGTTCTTTTTTGTCAGGATTATTGAATCTCAAAACTTCTATTACTTCTTATGAGGGTTTAGGTGATTATCAATTGCTTTTGGAAAAAATTGAAGTATATGAAGCGATGCTTCAAGAATATGTTTCTAAGAACAGACAAAAAAATACCGAGATTAAGCAAGCCCTTTTGCTTGAATTGGATACTATCTTAGAAAATAATGACATGATTGAAGCCTTCGAGCTAATCAAGGATTTGAAGATAAGATGGGTTAAAACGGGCAGTGCAGAAGGTTCTATTTCTGAGGAAGTAGAAAATAAATTCAAACTTGGTTTGGATCAGTTTTTTGAAAAGAGAAAGTCGTTTTTGGAAGCAAAAAATTTACTCAAATCAGCAAGAGTTGAAGATTATCAGAATATCATAGATCAAATAGAGGGGTTTGTAAAAAGTAAAAAATTCCTTTCTTCGGTCGATAAAGTAAAGGATCTTCAAAAACAATGGAAGGAAACGGGGACAATCCCCTCAGAGGATTTCAAGAAATTGAATGGTTCATATTGGAAAGTTTGCCAACAATATTTTGAAGAACTTAGAAAGGCTAGATCAGTATCTAAAAAATCAAAATCCTTTGATGAAAAGAGTGTTTTGAAGGAGCGAGAGTCTATCCTGGAAAGAATGAAAAAACTAGCTGATCGTCGATTGGAAAATGTTCAAGGAGACTTGAATACTTTGAAAGGCCAATGGAAATCTGCTGGTAGTTTGCCAAAATCGAAGTTCTCTGCTATGCAGGAAGAATTTCTGGCTTTTGCAGATGTAGTGAATGAACAGAATTTCGTTTTGCAATTGGCAACAAGAAAGAATAAAGGTTTTGCTAATAAGTCAGAGAAAGAAAAGATTCAGCTTTCCATTCAAGTGTTAAAAAATTTATTGAGAAGGGATAAAGAAGAATTGTCTTCATTTAGTGAAAACATGGGGAATATGCATATTAACAAAGGGACATTTGTTGATATGTTGGAATCAAAATTGAAAGTGCAGGAACGTAAAGTTGAACGTAAAGTGAAAATGCTGAAAGACTATCAAACTCAGCTTGAAATTTTAAAAACTTAGTCATTCATAAAATAAATTAACAAATTGGTCGATAAGTTTTGTAAAAAAAGAATGGCGATAGTATATTAAAAACACTAATACAAAACTAAAAGTTGAAGATTAGTTTGTTATGTCGATGAAAAAAGTATTTTTGCACGATTATTATAAACCACAATAAAAAGGGGAAATTGTTATGTACTGGACATTAGAATTAGCGTCATATTTAGAGGATGCACCCTGGCCTGCTTCGAAGGACGAGTTGATAGATTATTCGATCCGCTCTGGAGCGCCATTAGAAGTTGTAGAGAACTTACAAGAGTTAGAGGATGATGGTCATCCTTTCGAAACAATTGAGGAAATTTGGCCGGATTATCCAACGAAAGAAGACTTCTTCTTTAACGAGGATGAATACTGACGTTATTGCCAAGTAGGAAATTTAATAGAACTCCAGTCGTTTACGGTTGGAGTTTTTTATTGCCTTGAATTGAGAATTGCTTCAGCCATGATTATGTCTTCAGGTGTTGTAATTTTGATATTTTCATAGTCACCTTCCACGAGATATACCTTCATATTTAAATCTTCAAGTACACTGGCGTCATCTGTATACTGTCTGCTTGGATTAGCATTTTTAAAAGCCTTTTTAATGAGTTCGATATCAAATGTCTGGGGAGTCTGAATAATTCGATAATCTTTACGATTTACCATCCAATTGTTAGTCTTTGTAGTTTGTCTAATAGAATCTTTCAAAGCTACCGAGGCAATAGCATTGCCGTTAATTGCAGCTTGGTTGAAGGTTGTTGTTATAATGGTTTGACTCACCAGAGGTCTCGCACCATCATGAATCGCTACAAGTCCATTTCCATCAATTGATTCCAGTCCATTCCTTACTGAAGCAAATCGTGTGTCTCCTCCCTTGACTACCGAATGTTCTATATCAAAAGAATGTTTGGAAATTAGTTTTTGCCAATAGTCAAATTGTGTTACAGGAAGCACCAATACTATGTTTATGGAGGAATCATTCGAATAAAATTCCTTGATAGTATGCATTAGAATTGGATACTCCAGAAGCGTTAAAAACTGTTTTGGAATGTCTGCCTTCATCCGGCTGCCTGATCCTCCTGCGACTATGATGACATGTTTCTTCATGTAACGTTTTAATTATGTTTCAAAATAAAAAAAACTCCGACCAGAAGGACGGAGTTTTCAATTTTTAATTTTTTTGATCCATTAAACGATCAACATCGCATCGCCATAACTAAAGAATCTATATTTTTCCTTGATGGCCACTTGATACGCTTCCATGATCAAATCGTATCCTCCAAATGCTGCCGTATTCATCAAAAGAGTAGATTCTGGTAAATGAAAGTTGGTTACCATCGACTTGACAATTTTTGGCTCATAAGGAGGGAAGATAAACTTGTCTGTCCATCCATCATTTGCTTTTAATCGATCGTTGGCTGAAACGGATGATTCAAGTGCTCTCAAAACCGTTGTACCTATAGCGCAAATATTATTTTTATTATCTAATGCTCCGTTGACAGCGTCAGTTGTGTCCTCAGGCACCATGTAATTTTCTGAGTCCATCTTGTGCTTAGTCAAATCTTCAACATCCACTGGTCTAAATGTACCCAACCCTAAATGCAAAGTGACAGGATGAACATCCACACCTTGCAACTCTAGTCTTTTCATCACTTGCTTGGTGAAATGAATCCCAGCGGTTGGAGCTGCTACTGCACCTACTTTGTCCGCATAGATAGTTTGAAACCTTTCCCTGTCTTCTTCCTCAGCTTTTCGGGCAATCTCTTTTGGAAGGGGAGTTTCTCCTAATTCATCAATGGCTTTGTAAAACTCTTCGTTGGTACCATCAAACAAGAATCGAATGGTTCTTCCTCTAGAAGTTGTATTGTCAATAACCTCTGCCACAAGCTCACCTTCGCCGAAATACAACTTATTGCCAACTCTTATTTTACGAGCAGGATCAACAAGCACATCCCAAAGATTCAATTCCTTGTTGAGTTCTCTCAACAGGAATACTTCTATTTTGGCACCGGTTTTTTCCTTGTTTCCATAAAGTCTTGCAGGGAATACTTTTGTGTCATTGACAATGACTTTATCACCTTCTTTGTAAAAGTCAATAATGTCCTTGAACATTTTATGTTCAATTTTACCTGTTTCTTTATGTACCACCATCATTCTCGCTTCATCACGATTTTCTGCAGGGTACATGGCTAACAATCCTGGAGGAAGGTCAAATTTGAATTTTGATAATTTCATTCGCTAAAAATATAATTGAAATAGAATGTGCCTAAAAAGTTTTCCACGGCGTGCTTTATGCGTATTTGTGAAAAATGAATAATGTTTCTTATACGTGGTGTCAAATTAAGAGGGCAAAATTAGTAAATACCAACTATAAAAGCTGTGAGTATTTAACAATTTTCTGGATTAATCAGAATCATTTTCAAACAAATATCGTATTTAACAAAAAAATGAGAGCGATTACAGCTCTCATTTTAAAATATCAGAGGGTGGTTTGCTTATTCTGTAGCGGTACTATCTTCTTCTGCTACACTTGTGCTGTCTGAAGACATTTCTACAGTTGTGCTATCCAACTCAGATGTAACTTCCGTTGCCGTGGAAGTTTCTTCTGCTTCAGGTGCTTCAGTGTTGGCATCTTTGTTACTCCCTGGAGAACATGAAACAGCTGCGAGAAAAGCAATCGCTAACAATAGAGCACTCAATTTTTGTAAGATTGTCATAATTATAGGATTTTAATAATATGTTAGATTTTGAAAGTATGACTATTATTTTAATTTGTCAAGCACTTTTTTTAATCATAATATTATTCATTGAATTGGTTCATGGTTCTTTGTGCACCCAGAGTGCAAAAAGCAAGAATCATTTCACAGGTTTTATCCAATCGTTCTTCTAAACTATTCAATTGATCTTTTGAGAAATTGCTCAATACATAGTCGGCTTGTTGTCCTTTGTGAAAGTCATTGTCAATCCCAAATTTAAGTCTGGTATAGTCATTCCCTCCGGTTTGATCATCGATATCCCTAAGCCCATTGTGCCCCGCATTACTTCCTTTGGCCCGCATACGCAATTTTCCATGAGGTAAAGCAATGTCATCTGTTATGACAAGTAGATTGCTTTTTGGGATTTTTAATTCTTGCATCCAATAGTTTACGGCTTTACCACTTCGATTCATAAAAGTGGTTGGTTTGATTAAATGAATACCTCTGCCTTTATATTTAAATTCAGTCTTGTTGGCTAATTTGAGATGTTCGAATGAAACTTTGAATTGATCCGCTAAGCGGTCTAATACTAAAAATCCAATATTGTGACGGGTGAGTTCATATTCCGGGCCTATATTTCCTAAGCCTGCTATGAGGTATTTCATGGGATCAAATTTATTAATTGTAATGGGGCAAAAAAAATCCTGTCTCAATTTTCATCGAGACAGGATTTCGTTTCTTAATAGAAAAAAGATTATTCAGTTGCAGCTTCTGCAGTAGCTTCTTCTGCTCCTTCTGCTCCTTCTTCACCTTCAACTCCTTCTTCCTCTTCATCTGATTTGCCTCTAAGTGCTCTTGGAACTTCAACAACAGCAATAGATGCTTGTGGAGTATCCATGATTTCAAAGTCTTCTGTAGGAACGTCCTGCACTTTTACGGCTTTTCCAAAATCCAATGTGGAAAGATCCACATTGATATGCTCAGGCATATTTTTCGGTAAAGACTTGATGGTTAACATTCTTCTTTTATGGATCAAAGTACCTCCGCCTACAACTCCAGGAGAAGTTCCTACCAAGTGAACTGGAATGTCCATTTTAATAGGTGTACCAGTGAACCATTGGAAAAAGTCAACATGTAGAATATTTTCACTTACTGGGTGAAATTGAATGTCTTGCATGATGCAATCCATTTCCAGCCCTTCGATGTTTAACTTTACAAAGTGTGCTTCTGAAGTGTAAACCAACTCTCTAAACAAAATAGCAGGTGAATAAAAATGTACCTGTTTTTCTCCTCCATAAACCACGCAAGGAATCATTCCTTGGTCTCTAAGTCTCTTAGATTCTGATTTACCGAGATTTGCTCTATGATACCCTATAATCTCAATCGCTTTCATAATAACTACTTTATATTAAATGACAAATAATGAACTTATCGATTCGTGATCATGGATTTTCCTGATCACTTTAGCAAATAACTCAGCTAAGCTGGCTACTTGAATTTTTTTAGATTCCTTTTTTAAAGGAATACTGTCACTTACAACTAATTCTTTAAGTGCAGATTTTTCAATGTTCTCATAAGCGCTACCTGATAGAATGGCATGCGTACAAATAGCCCTAACGGATTTTGCTCCTTTTTCCATGATTAAATTGGCAGCCTTAGAAAGTGTACCTCCAGTATCAATCATGTCATCTATTAGGATTACGTTTTTCCCTGTTACATCACCGATTACTTGCATGGACGCTACTTCATTTGCTCTTTTTCTATGCTTGTCACAAACGACCATTTCAGCAGCAAAATATTTTGCAAATTCCCTAACTCTTTTGGTTCCTCCTACATCAGGTGCAGCAAAAAGAAGGTCTTTCAATCCTAATTTTTGAATGTAAGGAACGAACAATGAAGGGCCTGTTAAATGATCAACAGGGATGTCGAAAAATCCTTGAATTTGGTCCGCATGAAGGTCACAGGTCAAAATTCGGTCAGCTCCGGCAGCTTGAAGAATGGTGGCCATCATTTTTGCGGCGATCGAAACTCTTGGTTGATCTTTCCTGTCTTGTCGGGCGTAACCGAAATAAGGAACAACGACATTGACCGCATTTGCACTTGCTCTCTTCGCAGCATCAATCATGAGCATTAACTCCATGATATTGTCCGATCCATTAGTGGATTGGATTAGGAACACGTCGCAACCACGAACGGTTTCGTTAAAGGTGTAAGAAATTTCCCCATCGCTGAATTTTCTACAGGTGGATTCACCTAAGGGCGTGCCATAGAAGTGTGCGATTTTCTCTGCTAAGACCGGAGAACCTGTACCTGCAAATAATTTAACTTGTGACATATTCTTAAAATTAAAATCCCGATCCCGAAGCAATCGGGATCGGGATTTCTTGGTTGTCCGACTAGGGCTCGAACCTAGACTCTTCTGGACCAAAACCAGACGTGTTGCCAGTTACACCATCGGACAAAATGGTACCCACTATTTTTGGGAGTACAAAAGTAGAATTAAGTTTTTTCAATTCAAACTTTAATGTAGAAATTCGTTAAGATTTATCTGAATGAATTAGCCAACCACCATAAAACAAAGGGCGAATACTATTATTCGCCCTTTTAACTATGATTTAATATCTAAAATTATCAGTTTTTAAAGACTAGACTACTTCTAGGTCCGATTTTAATTGAATCGTTGGCTAGAGAATAATCGCCGTTCTTCCAGATTAAATTTTCTGTCTGATATGAATCATTGAGATCAATCTTTGTATCATTTTCTGATAAATTATGAATAATTAGAAATGACTCATTTTGATAATTACGTGTAAACGCTAATAGCTTCTGATTGTCAAAATCTACATTCTTAATATCACCCAAAGACAAAACATTTGATTTTTTCAACTTTACTAAAGCCTTGTAGTGATTTAATAGAGATTCGTCATCTGTAGATTGTTTTTGAACAGAATTTATAGTCTGTGCAGTTGAGTATTCGGGCTTCATCCATGTTGCCCTTAAATTATCATTGTCGTCCTCATTCCAAATCATAGGCTCCCTTATATTTTCGTCAGGCTTCATCCCTAACATTCCTATTTCCTCCCCATAATAAATATAGGGAGTGCCTGGCAAAGTGAATAGGATAGAAGCAGCCAATTTGTTCTTATCTAAATCATTCTCCAATACTGAAGCAACCCTATTTTGATCATGGTTACTTAAAAAACTAGCTTCAATGAAATTTGGATTGTGTTTACTGAAATAAGGTAAGGTCGTATTGATAACCTCCGGAATGCTCAAATTGGAATCTATTTTGTACCCGTGCCCCGAAATTTGAGCCGTAATCACTTTTTGCTTATTGATACTTTCCAAAACACTAAAAGCTCTATCAAAATTAAAAAGCGATGTAAATCCCGCGGCGTATGGAGAGGCCATTTCAGCATCCGACCAAACTTCACCAATTAGGTATACATTTGGATTAATTTTTTGCATTTCAGATTTGAATTCCACCCAAAAAGCGTGACTGTCTTTTGCTCGGTCATCTGGAAATATATGTTTTGCTGCATCCAATCGAAAACCATCTAATCCTACTTCTCTCAACCAATACTTTCCAATTTCATAAATCTCCTTTCTGAGAACTAAATTATCGTAATTCAGATCAGGCATACCTCCATAGAAAAAACCATAATAGTGCTCTTTGGTTTCATCCTCATTGACTGGATGCCATTGTCTGATATTGTCTGAGTCAAAAGAAGTCTCCTTTTTAGCTAATTGATCCGCTATTGAATCCTTGTCTGCCCAGACGTAATAATCACGATACTTAGCATCCTTGCCTTCGATAGCATCTAAAAACCAAGGGTGCTGTGCCGAACTATGATTTACAACAAAATCCATGACCACTTTGATGTTCCTGTTATGCGCCTCAGAGATGAATGTTTTAAAATCATCCATCGTCCCATAATCAGGATGAATTCCTTTATAATCCGTCACATCATATTTGTGATAACTAGGAGAAGGGGACATTGGCATCAACCATATAACGTCAATACCAAGATCAACCAAGTAATCCAATTTAGATGTCATCCCGGGAATGTCTCCAATTCCATCTCCATTTGAATCAGCAAAAGACTGAACGAAAATTTCATAAAAAACGGACTTTCTATAGTCAAACGATTCTTTTTTATCAGGTTCTATGACATTTTGAATTTTCGTACACATGCTTAATAAAAAAGAAAAAATGGCCAGGACAAGTATTACATGTCCTTTGCTATTAATACCCTTCATTTTGAATCATGTTTGGATTAACATTCAAATCGTCTGCTGGAATAGGGAATATATCATAACGGGAGGAAGTTGTGGTTCCTTCTGCTACCCCACCTTTCCAAGGCCATACACCTTGATCTGTAAATTGACCATAACGTATCAAATCAACCCTTCTTGTTCCTTCCCAGTGTAGTTCTCTGACTCTTTCATCCAAGATAAATGACGCTGTCATTTCACCATCAGTAATGTCAGCAGAGTTATCACCATAGGCTCTTTGTCTAAGCGCATTGATATATCCTAAGGCAGTTGCTCTATCTCCACCAGTTCCGCCTCTGACTACAGCCTCTGCATACATTAAGTAAGCATCTGCTAATCGGAACATTGGATAATCTGTATCAACAAAATCGGGATCTACACCAGGTTCTCCAGTCGAAGAGATATTCAACCATTTGGTAACTGCATAACCTTCCTCAAAAGTTGCAATATCTGATATTTCCAGACTCTGTCCATTCGTGTAAAATGAATTTCTTGGATCCATGTCACCAGGAGTAACAATGTCTTGGAATTTTTCAACCATCGTACTTGTAGTCCTTAGACCGGCCCATCCACCGCCAACACCATAGTTATTGAGTGCTTCATTAAGGTCATCGGTAGGCGTCGGATCGTTTTCGGTTCCATCCAATATATTGTCACTCATATAACCACCGATACCTGCGTGGGCTAAAAAGGTTGTACCTCCCCATGTTTGTGAGTTGTCACCATCATGAGGAATGGCATAAATAACTTCGGAACTAGCTAATCGATCATTATCAGTCATCCATAATTCCGCATAAGTATCATGTAATGAATACCCTGCATTGACCACATTGTTTATTGCAGTTATTACCTCATCGTATCTGCTTTCATTGATATAGACTTCAGCATTTAGATATAATTTAGCACGTAGCATCCATAGAGCTCCTTGATCCGCGCGTCCATAGTCATTGGCCATTGGAGCCGCTAAGACTGGTTCAATATCATCCAATTCATTCTCAATGAATTCGAACAATTCAGAAGGTGATGATTGAACTGGCAAGTCGGTACTGATCGTTGTAAGAATTGGAACATTTCTAAAAAGGTCCAACGCATGCCAATAGGCCAAAGCTCTCAAAAATCTCGCTTCTGCTCTATAAACTTCTATTTCTGCTTGCCAATCTCCACTGATGTTATGCTCTTCCAGTTTGGCTGGAGTTGATTGAGCTAAGAAGTCATTGGTATAAGCAATGATATAGAATATTCTATAGTACAATACTTTGGCAAATTGATTTTGAGACCCCCATACGTGAAAATGTAAATCACGAATTCCTGCATCTGACCATCCGATGACTGCTTCATCAGTAGTTAATTCTTGTGCTTTCCAATAGGCTCTAATATAACTTGTAAAACCCTCGTCATTTACAATGGATATGTCAGCAGCGCCTGCTGGTCCTTCCTGACCTGTAAGGGTATATGCGGCATATATTTTAGCCAAATACGATCGATATGCTTCAGGATCATCAAAGATTACTGCGTCGACAAAAGCATCTTCTGGTGCTAAGTCCAAATCGGTACAAGAAAATACAGATATGGAAACTAATAGAGTTAATAATTTTTTCATGTTGTATTTCTTAAAAATTTGCATTTAAACCAATGATAAACGTTGATGATCTTGGGTATAGATTGTTGTCTATTCCGTTGAAAATTTCTGGTTCTACACCACTGTACGGTGAGATTGTCAAAACATTTTGAGCTGTAACATAAGCTTTGATTCTTGCAAAACTAAGCTGCTCAAAAGTGTAGCCTAATGTAATATTATCAAGTTTTACGAAAGAAGCATTTTCAACATAATAATCTGAGTGTAATTGTCTTGTTCTATACCCTGATTCATAAGCTGATTCATGAATATTGTTCGTTACATTATTTTCAGTAAGCAAATCAAAGTAACCCATGCTTGATGCTACATTGTTATAAACATAATTTCCATGACTACTTCTAACCGTAAACGTTAAATCCCATGATTTATATTTCATAATAGACGTGAGACCTAATAATAATGAAGGTGTTGGGCTTTCTCCTACTACTAAATCATCCTCATTAATAACGCCATCACCTGAATCAAAAACACCATCACCATCTGTGTCAACTGTAAGTTGATCTTCATACATCTCTAAATCTGTACCTACAACAGGACTACCTGTTTCATCTTTTTTGTGAACATAGGTTCTAAAAGCATCAATGGGTTCACCCACTTTTAGTACCTGAATTCTTTGTCCAACGTCACCTGAGATATCTCCTCTTGAATAACCTCCAAAAGTTGGGTCAAAAGACGAGTTGTCAAGCTTGATTACTTCATTTTGGTTCGTTGCCAAATTGAAAGAGAGATCCCATTGGAAGTTTTCATTGTCAACTACAACTGCTCCCAAATTAAATTCCCAACCTTTATTTTGTACTTCTCCGATATTTGTTAGTACTCTGTCGGATAGGTTAGTACCTGCAGGCACTGCAACTTCATATAATAAGTCATTAACATTTTTGATATAATACTCAAGGGACATATTCAATTTCCCATCAAAAAGGCCAACATCCACACCGAAATTAGTGGAGACAGTTTCTTCCCATTTTAGATTCGGGTCTACGCCGCCTGGCCTAAGTGTGTTGTAAAATTGATTACCAAATTGATATTGAGCAAAATCATCACTATATCTATAGAATGTATTGTATTTGTAGCTATCAATATCTTGATTACCTGTTACGCCATAACCTACTCGTAATTTAAAATCAGAAAAGATCTCCCAATTAGAGGCAAAATCCTCTTCTATAACTCTCCAGGCAAAGGCCGCTGCAGGAAATAATCCCCATTTGTTACTTTCACCGAATTTAGTTGAGCCATCTCTTCTCAAAGACGCAGTGATCAAATATTTACCTTTAATGTCAATGTTTGCCCTTCCGAAAAAAGATATGAGTCGATCTTCTAGAGGATTGAAATCATTTCTTGTTGTATCGTTAATAACGTATTCATCATTTTCCAACATAGCTTCATTACCTGCAAGCTTATGCTGATCTTGTCTGAAGTTTTGCCATGAATACCCTGCCGTTAAATCTATATTATTCTTATCACCAATTTCAGTTTTATAATTGAAATAGGCTTCTAACAATTTAGTTTTCTTGGTTTCTTCTTCATCATTGATTCCAATACCACTGTTGTTTTGAACTTGTGTTTTATTGAATTCACTTGCAACACTGTAGTACTGACCTCTTGTATAGTTGTAACCTCCAATTGTTTTAAAAGTCAACCCATCTAAGAAAGGTAACTTATATTCCAATTCTAATGAGTTAAGTGTTCTTATTGTTTCACCCTCTTGGTTATTGAGGTCTTGGTTGGCTACAGGGTTTCCTACTGCCAATGAATTATTCCATTGATAATAACCTCCAAACATAGCAGTTGTATCGTTGACAGGTCTTGTTGGGTCAAACCTCATGGCATCACCAATGACGTTAGGAGAAAACTGATCTTTGACAAATCCAGTTTTAGAAGTAATTCTAACGTCCAACGTATTATTGAAAAGCTTTTGATTGTATTTCAATGAAATACTAGTGCTTTTATTAGAAGTATTACGCATTACCCCTTTATTGTCTAGATAATTGACAGACGCAAAATAATTATTGGTTTTTCCACCACCAGATACAGCCACATTGTGTTGCATGCCGTGCGCAGTTTGGAGAACTTCATCTACCCAGTCAGTATTGTAGTCACCTAGGTCATCAATTTCTCCGGGTGCCTTATCGAAAATGGCTAATCGGAAATTTTCAGGAGAAAGAAGTCCAACTTTTTGAGTGAATACTGACAATGAATAGAAACCATCGTAAGAGATTTTCATCTTACCTGCCTCTCCATTTTTAGTTGTAATAATGATTACGCCATTCGCACCTCTTGATCCATAAATAGCTGCCGCTGAAGCATCTTTCAATACGGTAACACTTTCAACATCATTTGGATTCATGAAATTAAGAGGGTTTCTTCCTCCCACCGTTCCATCTTCTTTGCTCAATGGTATACCGTCTATAACGAATAGAGGATCTTGACCATTTATGGAAGAACCCCGCAATCTAATCTCAGTATCAGATCCAGGGTCGCCACTTGTGTTAATTTGTAGACCCGCTACTTTTCCTACTAGTAATTTGTCAGGAGATCCAATGATTCCTTTATTGAATTGCTCTTCTTCTACAACCGCGACAACACCTGTCAAATCAGTTTTCTTCACCGCTCCATAGCCAATGACCACTACTTCCGACAATTCTTGGATGTCTAACTCTAGTTGCACATCAATTACAGACCTGTTAGCCACATTGATTTTCTGTGTAGCATAGCCTATGAAACTGAATGTCAATTCAGAATCTGAAGAGGCAACCATGCTGTAGTTCCCTTCTATATCTGAAACCGCTCCCTTACCCGTAGACAAATCTACGATAGTCACACCAGGAATAGAGCTTCCATCAGATGCATCAGTCACTTTTCCGGTTACTGTTACATCTTGAGCAATTGCACCTGTTGAGGCTAGTAACGAGCATATAATAAATAGTTTTTTTATGCTTTTCATCACTGAATGGTTGTGTTTAATATTTATTTCTTTAAAGTACCGTGTTATCATATGTTCTCAAGTTTATTCTTTAACAAATCGTTGTGAAACAAAGTTGTCATGTGTCAATATATTAATGATATAAATACCTTTATTAAGGCTTCTAAGGTTAAGTTCAATCGAAGCTGAATTTTCAATATTCGACTGATTCAAAATTTCATGCCCACTCAAATCAAATACTTTGATACTTTGGATTTGAGTGGGGGCGTTAATATTAAGCATGTCATTTACTGGGTTAGGGTAAATGCTAACTTGTGGTTCACTAAGTTTTTCCTCTGTTGTCAAAATGAAAGGGTCATTCTCAATATAATTTTCTATCAATTCTGACGTGAATACATAGAATTGTCCTGCGCTAAATTGAAGTTCCAAATTTTCATAATCGGAAACTTCCATAGGCTCTTCGGTCAAATAGTTGTACCATGTTCCATTACCTAATAGATGCGCATTTCCTGTTTTCGTGACATTAGTGAAGTTACCCACGACACAAATTTGGACCTCTGGATGATCGATGTTAATCCATTTAATGTCACCGTTAGTTCTCCATGAGAAATACTCAGAATCGATATAGCCTGTTTTGGTTTTTAGATTTGATAGTGCCGTATACACATCAACCAGCTTTTTTCTGTTTTCATCCTCAAGATACTCCCAATGGGTAGGTTTGATTTTAAGATGATCCCCATTGTCATTTCTGTTCAAAGGTTCGTCATAACCCATTTCACCAAATTGCCAGATCATTTTTGGACCCGGGATCGGAAAGAAGAAGGCGGCATTTAGTTGAGATCGAACGAGTGAATATGCTAGAGAGCGAGTTCCAGAAGCAAGAAGATCGACCATGAGTCTTTCTTCATCATGACTTTCAATATACCCTACTAAGTGAGGGTCGTTCCAGCCGCGACTTTCATGATAGATCCAATCCAAATCTTGAGAATAGCCTCTTCCTAATTCTTTGTAATCATGCGTCATGTTGGTCCAGAGCATTATTCCATAATTGGCCAATTCCGTTTCTTCTTGGTTCTCGGAAAGATGTTCGAAAATTATATAGGAGTCCGAGTCAACATTCCAAATTTCATCTGCCATTCTCTTTAAAAGCGCTACTCTTGAGGCATCGTATCTATTCCATGCTCCTACGTCGTTACCTGTATTTTTTTGGGTAAAACCTTTTGATAAATCAAATCGATAGCCGTCGATGTTGTATTCAGTGAGCCAATAGGCATTTACTTGGTCGATATAGTCCTTGGTGTACTGACTCTCATGATTATAGTCATAACCCACGTTGAAAGGATGTTTTGCTGTTCTGTTGAGCCAAACGTTATTATTGGTCGGAGCACCATAGGCGTCATCATTATCGATTCTAGCTAATGGGCCTCTTCCAAATGTATGATTTAACACCATGTCAAAAATGACGGCCATTCCACGTTTGTGCGCTTCATCAATTAGAAGCTTCAATTCATTTTCTGTGCCATAATACTTGTCAGTAGCCATTTTAAAAGATGGGTTGTATCCCCAGCTAATGTTTCCTTCGAATTCGGTGATAGGCATTAATTCCAAAGCATTGACACCTAAATCTTGTAGATAATCCAATTTGTTTATGGCGGCTTGGTAACTTCGTTCATCTGTAAAATCACGTATCAATAGCTCATAAATGACCAAATCTTCAACATCTGGCCTTACAAAATCTGTCACTTCCCATTCATAGGGAGTTTGATCTAATTTCAAATAACTAACTGCGTGTTGAGTATCATCATAGGGAAATTCTTCTAATCCAGGATATCTTCCTTCTTCAATAATCTCTGGATCGTCATAAGGAGACCCAATTTTTTCTGAATATGGGTCAGCGATTCGAATTTCTCCATCAATTAAATATTGGAATCGATTTAATTCATTAGGATTTAGGCCGTTTATTGTCACCCAAAACCTTTCTCCATCTCTATTCATAGCGAAATCTGCATCGACCTCCCAGTCATTGAAATCACCGATCACAACCACGTTATTTTTGTTGGGAGCCATGAGAACTAAAGTCACTGACCCATCATCGTGGTAATTAATTCCATCATGTAATCCATCAGGAGTGGGTACATCATCAGGGATCAAGCTATATGAAAATTGGTTTTCTGCCGAACTCGATTCTGTAGTGGCAATAGCCGTAATTACATGAAATTCACCATCTTCAATAATTGGATGTATAAATGTTAACGTCGTTGCATCTTCTTTTGTAGTCAATTCAATATCGTCAACTTTCAAGACAATGTTGGATGTTTCAGAAACAGTCAGTTCAATTGAAATTTCTGCGCCTGATTCATAATATTCTATTGTACCTGTTGGATTATCAAATCTAATGGTAAGCTCATTAGTTGTAGCTGTAGTATAGTCCACAGATTGTCCATCAGCCCAGTCGTTTCCTTTGATCAGCATACCGACTTGATTGATTTCATTTTTTGACAGATTGGTAAAATCCGTCAGGGTTATTTTGATCGTGAAAAAATGCTGCCCATTGTCCTCGGTCTTAGTGAATTTAGCAGCGTCAGAAAGCGCTGTGTCATCGGAAGCAGGGTTTACGTTCGAAGTGACGGAAGCATTGTCATTATCAGGAGTCCATAGCCAAAGCCAAGCGTCATCCCAAGTGCTCATTGAAGTTCCTGTAACATTGTATTGAATGGTAATTTCTTCATCCGCCTGAAAGAAATCAGGAGTTATGGTTGGCTCAATATCTATTTTTTGGGCTTGTAAAAAAGTAGATACCAATATCAGCACAATAATAAGTGTGTAATTCTTCATTCGAAGTTTGAGTCAAGAAACTATGTGTATAAAAAAAAGAAAAGTAAAACCTGAGCCATTGAGGCTCAGGTTTTTATTGATTTAATGTTACTGGATTACGCCAGTTCCAGCTTTGAAATTCAAGGAAACACTACCACCTGCAGTTACAGCAACTGCAGCTTGATCACCTCCTTTAGCTCTGTATTCTATCGCGCCATCAATGACAGCAAATTCAGCTTGCCACCATTGAACATCATCAGCTTCTCCAACAGGAAGGAAAGTTGATGCTGTAACATGCATTCTCAAATTACCAGCAGTTGGGAAATTAGAGAAACTGATTGAACCATCCGTAGAATTAGAATTGTCAACTGTGAATTTGTAAGTATCATTAGCACCTGTCCAATCTCCATCAAATGCTTCACCTAATCCATATACTAATGGAGCATTTACTTCAACCGTAGGACCAGCTGGATCTAAATTAACTACAATCATGTAGTACCCTGAAGTTGCTGGAGCAGGAACGTTGTCAGATCCTTGTGCATATACTCCGTCAGTTGCTGTACCAGTAATTCCAAAATCACCAGCCCAAAGTTCTTCAGGAGCAAACTTGAATCCTCCTCCAGTTTCTAGCCATGCAATACCCCAGAAAAGGTGATCGTTACTGTGAACTGGAACCATTGCAATTCCTTCACCACCTTCTAAATCCCATCCATTTAGGGCATCACCTACCATAAACATAGTTGGAGAGTAATCAGGCTTTTCTACTGCATCGCCTGTTCTAGTCAATTCAGCAGTGAATCCATCTGATGGGTCCCACATCATTGCGACTGTATATTCAGCATATTCAGCAATTTCTATGTTAGCGCCTTCGTTACCTGGCAAAAGGTTGTCAAATGTTCCACCGTAGTTGGTGAAGAATGAATATCCATTGGCATTATCAAATGGCATGTCAGTATCCAACCTTCTGTCAATGGCCCAACGGCAGTTAAATCTGAATTTCATTTGATTTACATCTAACGTTACCTCTGTAGCAGACCAAGAACCTCCTTCAGCAGTTACAGAACCCGTTAAAGGTGTGTCATTTGACCATCCACCTACAGTAGCTCCACCAATAATTCCAGCACCTTCTATTTGATCAAAAGCAATCTCACCAAGCGTTTGATCATAAGCAATTACGTATAATCCATCTGCGCTCACTGCAAAAGCAGCACCATCAGTCGCAGCAGAAACTAAGCTGTAGCCAGATTCATCACATTCTGGGTTGTTTACTTCTGTGACTTCTTCGAGTGTTCCACCGATAGTAGTTACAATAGCTTTGTCAAATACCTCTACTATATTGTAATTACCTGCAGTCAAATAAACATATCCTTGTAGGAATCCTTCTCTTGCCATTGCTCCGAAGTCTGGGGCATCTACTTGAGCTGATTTAAGTTGAGAAGTAGAAACTGGTTCAACGCCAGCTTTTGTGATGAAAAATCCATCCGCTACTAAAATACCATCACCGCCTTCGGGAATAGTAGGCTCATCATCTTCACATGCTATAAACATTGAAGCAACCAAAATCGACATAAAAAAAGTCAATAGTCTTGTATACATTTTCATAATTCTAGTTTTTAATTTCACTTTTTAAATATTGTATTATTCTAAGATTTGCTTTTTGAACATTTCGTTCTCTTTGAAAATACATCCTTATCAAGCTTAAATTATTAGTTCACATTTATTCCTTTTAAAAATGGCGCTTTAAAGCGTTTCGACTTACATAATTGATGTTTTTTCAATTGTCTTTTGCTCTACTGCACATTCAATAATAGAGTGAAAAAGTTACAATACAAGCTTCTTAGGGCGATTTTTGAAAGGTTTTTTTCATGCAAACGAAACCGCAAACGTTTGCGGAGCATTCTTTTTTTTTGGAAATATTATTTGGCGACATTCTTTCGAGTCAACTCATGATTTAGATTATTCAAAAATAGATGAATGGTAGAAAATTGTACTATTCACGTAAATGGCATTTCCATTCATTAATTTGTTCAAAGAAAAGTCGACTTAATTTTTTTGAATTGTTCCTTCATGCTATTATTGAGTAATGAACTTTAGGTTTTTACAAGTTTTGAAATATGAAAAGTAGTCAGGTGACCATAAAAGATCTTGCTAAAGAACTGGGTCTTTCTCCCTCTACCATATCGCGTGCGCTAAATGATCACCCAGATATCAGTGAGCATACAAAAAAAGAAGTTAACGATTTGGCTTCTAAATTGAATTATGAACCAAATGTAGTTGCACAAAATTTAAGAAGTCAAAAGACACATACTATAGGGGTTATAGTTCCTGAGATAGTTCATTTTTTCTTTTCAACGGTTATTTTAGGTATTGAAGAAATCGCCTATAAGGCAGGGTATACAGTTATGTTTTGCCAAACTGGTGAGTCTTATGAAAGAGAGGTGAAAGACACTAAAGCTTTGCTTAATCAAAGAATAGATGGATTGATCGTATCATTTTCGAAAGAGACTGTCAATTTCGATCATTTTAAAGAGGTGGCAGAGAAAATACCCGTTGTGCTTTTTGACAGAGAGACTTCAGAATTGGATGTCAGTAAAATCATTGTAGATGATTACGAAGGAGCGGTTTCAGCGACGCAACATTTGATTAATAAAAAGTATAATAGGATAGCACACCTTTCAGGGCCAGAAAATCTTAAAATCGGTGCGGAAAGGAAGAGGGGTTATGAAGATGCCTTAAAAAAGAATAACAGGGAAGTTGACCCTAACTATATTCTTCCATGTTTTAATGGAACTATGGATGAAGGTTTTTACTGCATGCAGCGTTTACTAGCATTACCTGAACCACCAGATGCTATATTTGCCAACAATGACATGTCAGCATATGGTGCCATGCGTGCAATTAAAGAAGCTAATCTTAAAATACCTGAGGACATCGGTATAGTTGGTTTTAGCAACTGGCAATTTTCACAATTGATAGAACCTCAATTGACAACTATAGCACAGCCTGGTGAAGAAATGGGTAGAGAAGCAGCTAAAAGGTTGATTGAGGAGCTTGAAGATGAAGGTTTAAAACAGAAGCCAATAACCAAAGTACTGAATACAAATCTGTTGATCAGGAAGTCTTCCTAAATATTTTTTCAATTATTTCCGCAAACGTTTGAAACATGATTAAAAACTACTGTAGGTAGGTTTAATGCCATCTATTGCCGATCATGAAGATTTCAAAATTTGTTAAAGTCCTAAACTTAATGCTAGATTTAAGGGCTTTTTGAACATTTCAAGTTCCCTTTGAAGATCATCTACAAGTTATATTATTACTGATATAATTGTTTTATGATTGCCGAAGACAATAAGAAAATAATTTCCCAAAGGAATTCTTCTATAGGTTCGTTATCGTCGTATGATCTGGATATTTTCGGAATTCATTGTAAAACTGAAACCGAAAATATAAGGGTGGAAGTATATGATGAAGGAATTATTAGAGTAAGATCTACACGTAACGAGGACTTTGAGGAAAACCCATATGGACTTTTAGATTCAATTTCTAAGAAATCTTTTGATTATCTTGATAAGGACGACTGTATAATCATATCGACTGATATGGTTGAGGTTACCATAGAAAAATGTCCTTTTAGAATATCTTTTAGAAATAAGAGAGGTGAAGTCATCAATGAAGATGAAGCTTCATTTGGAACTTCTTGGATAGGTGATCAAGTAACAACCTATAAAAAATTACAGCCTAATGAAAAATTCATAGGGTTAGGTGAAAAAACAGGCCCTTTAAATAAAAAGGGAATGGGTTTTCAGAATTGGAATACAGATCATTTTGGCTATGATGTTACAACTGATCCAATTTATTGCTCAATTCCATTTTATATTGGAGTTCACAGTCAATTATGCTATGGTATTTATTTCAACAATACACATAAGACACACTTCAATTTTGGAGCATCTAACAATAGGTTTTCGAGCTTTTCAGCGGATGCGGGAGACATGGACTATTTCTTTATTTACAATGATAGCGTCCATGAAATAATAAACTCATATACGGAGTTAACCGGGAAAATGACTTTGCCACCGAAATGGGCGCTGGGATATCAACAGTGTAGGTATAGTTATTATCCTGAACTTGAGGTATTGAGTACGGCCCAAACTTTTAGAGAGAAACAAATTCCAGCTGATGTCATCGTTTTGGATATCCATTATATGGATAAATACAAAACCTTTACTTGGGATGGTGAACGATTTCCTGATCCTCAATCAATGATAAACAAATTGAAGGATTTGGGATTCAAAGTGGTTGTAATGTGTGATCCAGGTATCAAAGTAGAAGAAGGATATCATACATATGAAGATGGAATTAAAAATGATGTCTTTATAAAATACCCGGATGGAGAAAACTACGAAGGTCAAGTTTGGCCGGGTTGGTGTCATTTTCCTGATTTCACAAATCACAAAACCAGAGAGTGGTGGGGAGAACAATTAAGAGCATATAGTGACATTGGCGTTGAAGGGTTTTGGAATGATATGAATGAAATTGCAACTTGGGGACAGTCACTTCCTGAGTTGATTGAATTCGATTTTGAAGGAAATCCAGCTTCGACGCGGAAAGCCCGTAATATATATGGAATGATGATGGCGAAGAGTACTTTTGAAGCAGCCAAGAAAAATTTAGGAGGGTCAAGACCTTTTAATTTGACTAGAGCAGGTTTCGCTGGTATTCAACAATATGCAGCTGTTTGGACTGGTGACAATGTGGCGTCTGATGAGCATATGCTTTTAGGAATGAGAATGTTGAATAGTATGGGTCTTTCAGGAATTCCTTTTGCAGGTTTTGATGCAGGTGGTTTTATTGGGAATGCCTCAGAATCATTATTTGCGCGATGGATTTCCATGGCAGCTTTTACACCTTTTTTTAGAGGCCATTCTAATGTTAATACTAAATCGAGTGAACCATGGACTTATGGCGAACATTCGGAAGAAATTTCAAGAAATTACATCAGTTTACGCTATCGCTTGATGCCGTATATATATTCGGTTTTTCAAGAAGCGACTAAGACAGGAATGCCCATTAATAGATCATTGGCCATCAATTATACACACGATGAAAACGTCTATATGGAGGCTTATGAAAATGAATTTTTATTTGGTAGTTCCATTTTAGTTGCGCCAGTTTCTAGTAAAAAAGAATTGGAAAAAATCTATTTGCCTAAAGGCAAGTGGTATGATTTATTTGATGATAAAGCATATGAAGGGTCATCTGAAACTATAGTTGAATGTCCAGTGGAGAAGTTACCGGTGTTTGTCAAAGAATCGGCTATACTTCCAATGCAATCTTCGATTTCAAGTAATCAAGAATTAAGTTCCGAAATATTGGAGCTTCATTTGTATCGAGGAAGCGTATATGGCGAATTTAAGTTTTACGAAGATGATGGCAATTCGTATGGTTACGAATCAGGAGAGTATTATAGTCGTACAATATCATATTATCCGAAAACAAATTCTCTGGAATTCAGTAAGGTGGTAGGGATTTTTGAAAGCCATTTCAAAAAAGTAAAAGTGTATTTCCATGGCTTTAATGAAACTGAGCTTGAAAAACTTCCAACAGAAAGAGAAGACTACCATTTCATTTTTCCACTTTCGAATTTTGATCCGATAGAAATGGGTAAACACAAAGATTATAAAGCTGAGGCAGTCGAGTTTGCTACTTTTGATCTGAAAAAAGAAGAATTCTCAATTTCTTGGTAATAACATACTAGATCAATCATGAATATTAAAATGTCATTCTATTTTCTTCTAACTGTTATAACAGTTGGTTGTCAAAATCAATTGGATCAAAAGCAAGAGGTCCAAGTTGTATTTCCGGAAAGAGCCGCGGCGATGACAGTTTATGAAGTTAATATCAGACAATTTACCCCTGAAGGGTCGATTAGTGCCTTTGCGGATCATTTACCAAGGATTAAAAATTTAGGTATAGAAATGCTCTGGATCATGCCGGTTCAACCGATAAGTGAAAAAAATAGAAAAGGTGGGTTGGGTAGCTATTACTCAATAGCCAATTATTCTGAAGTCAATCCAGAATTTGGAACACTAGAAGACTTCAAACAAATGGTTAAAAAAGCGCATGATCTTGACATGGTTGTGATATTGGATTGGGTACCAAATCATACGGGATGGGATCATCCATGGGTTGAAAATAATCCTGAATATTATGCTAAAGATAAGGACGGCAATATTACTTATGAAGCGGATTGGACTGACATAGCATTGTTGGATCATACTAACAATGAAGCTAGAGAATCCATGATCAAAGAAATGAAGTTTTGGGTAACGGAAACCGATATTGATGGATTTCGATGTGATCATGCAGGACATGAAATCCCTCTTTATTTTTGGGAAGAAGCAACCGCAGAACTGAATGAGTTGAAAGATTTGTTTTGGCTGGCGGAGTGGGATGAGCCAAGAATGCACAGCGCTTTCCATGCCTCTTATTCTTGGGAGCTCTTGCACCTCACAGAATCAGTTGTCAAAGGAGAAAAAAATGCCCATGACATCAACGACTTTATTAATAAGGATCGTGCACTTTATGGAAACAATCCTTTTAGAATGACTATAATCACCAATCATGATGAAAACTCTTGGGCAGGAACAATAGATGAGCGATATGGGGAAGGTCATAAGGCATTCGCTACTTTTATTTTTACCGCATATGGCTTTCCAATGATATATGGTGGTCAAGAAGTGGGTCTAGATAAAAGGCTTAGATTTTTTGAAAAGGACACTATCGATTGGAATGATCCAAATGAATTGACTACTTTTTATACAAAGTTAGTGTCTCTAAAAAGTGACAATGAATCACTATGGAATGGAGGATATGGAGGTGTTACTAAAAGAATTAATAATGACGAGTGGGTTTATGGTTTTGTAAGAGAAAAGAATGAAAATCAAGTAATTGGTATCATTAATTTATCAGAGGAAAATCAAGAATTTAGTTTGACGGACCAAACTGTAGTTGGTGATTATACCGATACTTTTACGGGCTCAGAGTTTGACCTTCAAATGGGTGAACCCATTGAACTGAAACCTTGGCAATATTTGATTTTTGAAAATAATACTGCAAAATGAACAAAAGGCATCTGAATTTTTGGGAAGTATGGAATCTGAGTTTTGGATTTCTGGGCATTCAAATGGGTTTCGCTTTACAAAATGCAAATGCCAGTAGAATTCTTCAAATTTTCGGTGCTGACGTCCATGAATTATCATGGTTTTGGATAGTTGCTCCTATGACTGGGCTAATTGTTCAACCAATAGTAGGACATTATAGCGATAAGACTTGGACTAAGTTTGGTCGAAGGAAGCCATTTTTCTTAGCGGGTGCTGTACTTGCAGCAATGGGGTTAATTCTTTTACCGAACGCAGGTTTGTTTACGGCATTTCTTCCCGCTCTTTGGATAGGTGCTGGTATGTTAATGATAATGGATGCTTCATTTAACATAGCCATGGAACCTTTTAGAGCATTGGTAGCAGACATGATGCCCGCAGATCAACGGACTTTGGGATTTAGTATTCAGACTGTGCTGATAGGAATTGGAGCAGTGATTGGTAGTTGGTTGCCTTACTTTTTGACGAATATAGTTGGGATATCAAATGAAGCGGGGATCGGTGAGGTTCCTCTCAATCTTTTGTTATCATTTTTCATTGGTGCTGGCGTATTGATTGGTAGTATTTTAGTTACGGTAATGACTACCAAAGAATATAGCCCAGAAGAACTTGCGTCATTTGAGAGTCATCAAACTGAAAATGAATCAACGGAGAAAAATACAGATAGCTTATTAGATATATTCACGGATTTTGGTAACATGCCAAAAGCAATGAAGCAATTGAGTTTTGTTCAATTCTTTTCTTGGTTTGGTCTTTTTGGGATGTGGGTCTTTTCAACGCCTGCAATTGCTCAACATATTTATGGTTTGTCAATCGATGATACTCATTCAAAGACCTATCAAGATGCAGGAGATTGGGTTGGAATCCTCTTCGGGGTATACAATGCTATAAGCGCCATTTATGCATTTTTCCTTCCTGCAGTTGCGGAAAAAGTTGGCCGTAAAATGACCCATTCAATTTCTCTACTGATAGGAGGGGTCGGACTTATATCAATTTATTTCGCACCTAATGAGTGGTGGTTGATAGGATCCATGGTGGGTATTGGTATTGCTTGGGCAAGTATCTTGGCCATGCCTTATGCCATCTTAGTAGGCTCAATTCCTGTCAAGAAAATGGGTGTTTACATGGGGATTTTCAATTTCTTCATCGTCATTCCTCAACTTGTTCATGCAGTAATTGGCGGACCATTAGTCAAATATGTTTATGGAGGAAACGCCGTTTTTGCTTTAGTGGCAAGTGGATGTGCTTTTATCATTGCGGCATATCTCAGCTTAAGAGTAGAGGACGAAGACTAATTACATTTTTACCAGTTAGATTAAAAACAATATGAAAATATACAAATTACTATTTTTTATCCCTTTGATGGCTTTTTTAGCCTGTGATAAAAAGGAATTACCCATGTCTGTTTCATCTCCAGATGAAAATGTTAAAATTGATTTCAATATTGATGATGAGGGATCGATAAGTTACAAGGCAAATTATGGTGAGAAGTCAATTGTAAAACAATCGGCTTTAGGTTTTGAACTAGGAAATGGTGTTTCACTAAAAAATGGCTTTTCTATTGAGAAAAGTGCTATTTCATCATTTGATGAAACATGGGAGCAACCATGGGGTGAAGAAAGATTTATTAGGAATAATTACAATGAACTTAAGGTTGAACTAGTCAATAATGGAATAAAACTTAATGTAATTTTTAGGGCGTTTGATGGAGGTGTTGCATTGAGATATGAATTTCCAGAAAATGGAGGTCTGGCCGACTTTGAAGTCATGGATGAATTGACTGAATTCAATATGTCTGATGATCATAAAGCATGGTGGATACCAGCCTACGATGGAAATCGATACGAGTATGAATATACACCAACGAAAGTCAGTGAAATGAAACTGGTGCATACTCCTTTGACAATAGAAGGTAAGAATGGTCTATTCATGCACTTGCATGAAGCAGCATTATATGACTATTCAAGTATGGTAATCAAGAAAACTGAAGGAACGGACTTGAAATGTGATTTAGTGCCTTACAGCAAGACCAATGCAGTAAAAGCCTATTTGAAAGCACCATTTAATACACCTTGGCGGACGATTCAGGTGGAGGAAAAGTCCAGTGATTTAATCACAAATTACATGATTTTGAATTTGAATGAACCTAATAAATTGGGTGATGTCTCATGGGTGCAACCTGGAAAGTATATTGGTGTTTGGTGGGAAATGTTTGTGAATCTAGGTACCTGGCATCAAGGACCGAAACATGCAGCGAACACTAATAATGTCAAGAAATATATTGATTTTGCATCCGAACATGGATTTAAAGGCGTGCTTGTTGAAGGTTGGAATTATGGTTGGGATGGCCCTTGGATGGGGGGAGGAACCAAATTTGAATTTGATAAGCCGTATCCTGATTTTGATGTCGAGGAATTGAGTAAGTATGGTGAAGAGAAAGGAGTTTATGTCATAGGCCATCATGAAACAGGAGCTGATATTGACAATTACGATGAACAGCTAGAGGATGCTTACAAGTTTTTGTCTAAATACGGCATGAAAGCAGTGAAAACTGGGTATGTAGAAAATGGAGATACATTGCCCAATGGTTTGTACCATCATGGTCAGGCTTTTGTTCAGCATTTTCAAAGAGGGATTGAAATGGGTGCAAAGTACAAAACAATGATCGTTGCACATGAACCAATTCATGATACAGGAAAAAGAAGAACTTATCCGAACATGGTTTCTAGAGAAGGAGCAAAGGGACAAGAGTACAATGCAATGGGAGGTAATTCGCCTGGGCATGTAACAGTACTTCCTTTTACTAGATGTTTGTCTGGGCCATTCGATTACACACCCGGTGTTTTTGACATAAAGATCAAGACGAATCCTGGCAATCAAGTGTTAGGGACTATGGCCAGGGAATTAGCATTGTATACAATTATTTATGCACCGATGATGATGGCTAATGATTTACCTAAAAACTATGAAGGGCATCCTGCTTTTCAATTTATCAAAGATGTAGCCACAGATTGGGAAAAAACAGTGCCATTAGATGGAGAAATTGGAGAGCACGTAAGTATTGCACGGCAGGAACGAGGAACAGATAATTGGTTTGTAGGAGCAATTACAAACGAGAAAGCAAGGTCTACATCCATCAACTTCAATTTTCTATCAGCTGGGAAAGTCTATGACGCTACTATCTATAGAAATTCTAACGATGCTGATTATATAGATAACCCTACAGGGTATGTGATAGAGGAAATTGAATTAACTAATGAGTCAATCATCGATTTTGCACTTTGTAGAGCCGGTGGCGTTGCCATTAGTATATTCCCCAAAAGTGAATAGTTAATTATCAGTTGGTAATCTTTTGTAGTTACTCAGTTTTTAAAACCTCTCAAGTCATTGAGAGGTTTTTTTCTTTGGTAAGCCTATAGAAAAATCTATTTAGTTTGTTGCTCTACCCAGTCCTTTGCATTCTGAAATGCTAAGATCCAAGGAGATACTTCATCTTGTTGATCCGGATAATGTGCCCAGTTCCAAGGGAACATAGATCGTTCAGGGTGAGGCATCATCGCTAAATGACGACCATCACTAGAATGAACACCAGCAACTCCATAATCTGAGCCATTAGGATTTCCAGGGTATCCTTCATGTGCATATTTAAGGCAAACATTGTAGTTTTCTTCTGATAAAGGCAAACCGAACTTGCCTTCACCGTGTGCAATCCATACACCTAATTGAGTATCCGACATATTTCCTAACATGACAGAATCATTTTTAGGAACCGTAACATCCAAAAATTTAGACTCAAATTTCCCTGAATCATTATGATGCATTTTTGGATGATTCTCCATCTCTGGAAAAACAAGATCCAATTCCATCATTAGCTGACATCCATTGCAAATACCTAAACTCAAGGTATCTGGTCTGGCGTAAAAATTCTTCAAGGCCTTGTTCGCTCTTTCATTGTATTTGAAAGCTCCTGCCCAACCTTTGGCTGAATCTAAAACATCTGAGTTCGAAAATCCACCCACAAAGACAATCATGTTGACTTCTGAAAGATCTTCTCGGCCTGAAATTAAGTCTGTCATATGAACATCCTTGACATCAAAACCTGCCATATATAAACAGTATGCCATTTCTCGTTCACTATTTGAACCTTTCTCTCGAATGATTGCTGCTTTCAGTCCTGAATTGGTTTTCCGACCTAAATCAACCTTTAAATCACTTAACTTTCCTGACCAATTTTCAGGAAAATTGAATGCCATTGGTTGTTTCTTGTAATTCTCGTAGCGAGCATTGGCCTCTGTTTCATTAGTTTGATGAAGATCCAATAAATGGGATGTTTTCATCCAAACATCTCTCAATGCATCTATATCTAGACTATTGTCATTAACGGTGAATTTCCTATCAAAATTGACTTCTCCTAGTAGAGAAAATTGAATACCAGCTTTTTCGAGTGTTCCGTTTATGCTCCCAATATCAACTTGCAACACCAAACCGGGTGCTTCACTAAACCCAATTTGGGTATATGAACCAAGTTCCGAAAGGTCGATAGTCGCTCCTGTATTTGATGTAGGAAAATGCATTTCCAGTAAAGTAGTAATCAAACCACCTGCTGAAACATCATGTCCTGCCAATACTTGATCATTATTGATCAGTCCTTGAACAGCTGCAAATACTTTTTTGAAGTAGTCTGCATTGGGTGATCCTACTGGTGAATTCCCAATTGCATTTTTAGATTGAGCATAGCTACTACCATCAATTGAATATTGACCATCAGAGAGTGGAATGTAAACCAATTCTGTATTTTCTCTTTTTTTGATGTCAGGAGATACTACTTTGTTGATGTCTGAAGTTTCTCCTACTGAAGATATGATTACAGTTCCAGGTGAGTCTACTGTTTTACCATCTCCATATTTTTGAGTCATAGATAGTGAATCCTTACCTGTTGGGATGTTGATGCCCAATGCTATAGCATATTCGCTGATGGCTTGAACGGCCTGGTACAACCTGCTGTTCTCACCCGCACTTTTTGTTGGCCACATCCAATTGGCACTTAAAGAAACACCACCTAAGCCGTGTGTCAATGGCGCCCAGATTAAGTTGGTTAAGGCTTTTGTGATGGCCAATTGCGATCCCTTAAGCGGATCTGCTAAACTAGCAATTGGAGCATGACCAATAGAAGTTGCGATTCCTTTGTTGTTTTTGAAATCCAAAGCCATCACGGCGACATTGTTCAAAGGAAGTTGAATCTCACCACATGTTTGCTGTTTTGCCACACGACCTGTGACACATCGGTCCACTTTGTTTGTGAGCCAATCTTTGCATGCTACCGCTTCTAATTGAAGTAATTCAGTTAAGTCCTTAACAAAATCGGATTCATTCGAAGAAGCTGATTTGTATTCCTTGTTGATGGTGGTATCTACTAATACCGTTTTGGGCGAAGAACCAAACATGTGAGATAGCTTCCAATCCACAGCTGCTTTTGTGCTTTTTGCGTTTCTAAGGGTGAAATTCATATCTCCTGTTGCTTCACCAACGACAAATAATGGGGCTCTTTCTCGGGCTGCAATTTCTTGGAGATTCTCTATGGCTGATGCTGGGATCGCCAGCCCCATGCGTTCTTGAGACTCATTACCAATTATCTCTTTGTCCGAAAGTGTTGGATCTCCAACGGGTAATTGGTCAATATTGATGTTTCCTCCTGTATCTTCGACTAATTCAGATAAACAATTGAGATGACCACCTGCTCCATGATCATGAACAGAATGAATTGGGTTGTTGTCGCTTTCTGCCATAGATCGAATAGCATTGGCTACCCTCTTTTGCATTTCAGGGTTTGAACGCTGAATGGCATTGAGTTCAATGGCGTTGGCAAATTCTCCTGTGGTTACAGATGAAACAGAACTACCTCCCATACCGATCCGGTAGTTGTCACCTCCCATAATGACGATTTTGTCACCTGCAGGTACCGTTTGTTTTTGCGCTTGCTCTAAACGACCATAGCCAATACCACCTGCTTGCATGATGACTTTGTCATACCCCGATGATTCATCATTTTCTTCATGTTCGAAAGTCAAAAGACTACCGCAGATTAAAGGCTGACCAAATTTATTTCCAAAATCACTAGCACCGTTAGATGCTTTGATCAATATATCTAAGGGCGTTTGATAAAGCCAGGGTCTTTCATTGATTTTTTTCTCCCAACTTCTACCACCGTTTAATCTTGGATAAGAAGTCATGTATACTGCTGTTCCTGCTAAGGGAATACTTGCTTGACCTCCCGCCATGCGATCCCTAATCTCTCCTCCTGAACCAGTTGCGGCACCATTGAAAGGCTCAACAGTTGTTGGAAAATTGTGCGTTTCTGCTTTCAAAGAGATTATGGATTCTACTTCTTTGGTCTCGTAGTAATCTGGTTTGTTTTGAGATTTTGGTGCCCATTGCTGCATTTTAGGCCCCTTGACAAAAGCTACATTGTCTTTGTAGGCGGATTCAATTAAGCCAGGGTGTTGTTTAGATGTTTCTTTGATCAGTTTGAATAGAGAAACATCTTTTTCCTGTCCGTCAATGATGAATTGGCCATTGAATATTTTGTGTCGGCAATGTTCTGAATTGACTTGAGAAAATCCAAAAACTTCACTGTCTGATAATTTCCTCCCCAAACTATTAGAGACAGATGCCAAATATTCTACTTCTTTTTGGCTCAAAGCCAATCCTTCTTGTTGATTGTAAGCTTCAATATCATCGATTTCAATGATTTCATCTGGTTGTTTATCAATGATGAAAACAGAGGCATCAAGTTGATTATATCGTTGTTTCAACATTGGATCGAAATCTCCATCCGTATTGAATTCTTCAATTCTATCAATGCCTTCAATACCCATGTTTTGGGTGATTTCTACAGCGTTTGTACTCCAAGGAGTAAGCATCTCTTTTCTAGGACCTATGAATGTACCAGAGATTGATTTTTCGTCAACATATTGTGCATTGCCAAAAAGCCATGTAAGCTTAGTGATATCAGTTGATGAAAAAGCACTTTGAGACCCTACGAGATAGTAGGTAGTGTCATTTTTTTTGAAAATAGAAATCATAAAATGGAAGGACTCTTTTGAGCGGCAAAAATAGGAGGAATGAAGGAGAAATTTTAGGAATACTAGAGGGAAATATAGTAATCCGAAATGAGATGAAAGAATCTAGTTCATTGAGTCTGTTAATTCTCGAATTCAATGGTGAAAAAAGGGTGGTTAATTCTATTTATTCCCCTCTTAAACTTTGTAGAGCGGTTGAAAAATTTTGACAAGCTTTTTTTGGGTCTCTCGTAGAAATAACGTCAAAAGTGGAGGATTCTACAATTCTCCCTGGTCTACCTGTCATAAATTCGCGCCAAAATCTATTCTCTAAAAACCCTAAAGAATCTGTACTCAAAGTTATTTTTAAAACATGCTCACTAACGGGCCTGCCTATAACTTTAATTTCTCTTTTCATATTCAAAATCATAAACCCATCCAGAGGCATTTGATATCTTTCTTTAGGATAGGGGTTCAATCTTTGTTGAAGGTCAAATAGAAGGACGAAATTTTCTTTAGGTCCATTTCTGTTTTCAGCCCAATTGGTAATTCTATTTTCAGCCCATTGCTCATTCAAGGAGAAGTATTCCATGTCTTCGTTTAAAGCATCATTTTTTCGCGTTTCCGTTTGCTTTTTATGGATTTGACAAGACGCCTCATTGGTCCTGAAAGCACATAGACCTATTTGATGAGAGGCATTTAGGAAATCCTGCCATTCGTTTTGATTTTGGCTTACCTCGTTGAGTGCCAGACTTGCTAAGAAAACATATATATACTTTGCGAACATTTAATAGCTTCTAATGATATATTAAGTAGTCATAATTTTCTTTTCAACGAGTTTCCAATCTTCTTCTGTATCCACATCGATAAGTTCAGGTAATATTCCAACAGTTATATTTTCTTCTTTAAGGCGATGGTTTGTTTCAGAAAATACGGATTCGCTGCTCCAATGCATGTTCTTGAATATTGATGGTATTAATTTTTTCAATCCTAATAAATAATAGCCTCCATCATTTGCAGGACCAATTACTACATCTTTTTTGTCAAGTTCTGAAAAAGCATCATCAATTATTGATGTGGTTAATTCCGGGCAATCACTTCCAATGATACATACTTTGTTGTATTGTGATAATTGTCTCTCAATAGACTGAAACATTTTTTCACCTAAGTCACCTTCTATTTGAATTTCAGCTTCGTAATTACTATTCCAACCTTCCAGGGTTTCTATTTTTTTAGAAAAGTAGATTTTTTTATCGCATTTTGTATTTTTGATAGCTTGATACGTATGAATTAAAAGCTGTTTATAGATAGCTAAAGCAGCCTCGTCACCCATGGTTTTTGCCAACCTTGTTTTTACTTTACCTAGTTCAGGATTTCGAATAAATAAGATGAGACAATTTTCACCCATTTGTTATTTCTGTTTTATGACCATAAAATATTTCTCTTGTGGCTAAATAGCCAACTGCCAGGTATTCTATCCAAATGACAATCAATGGGTCTTTATAACCAGTTAATTCGTATCCTATGTAGGTAAAAAAGATCAAAAATGACCAAACAATAGGAAATCGATAACCAGTAGATACAGCTAACGCAATTAGAGGGATAATATACCAGGGATGCACAATCGTTGAAAGAAATAATTGGATCAATAAAATTAGGGAAAAAACCTTTGTCAAATCTGTGTCAGAATTGACTTTAAAAAAGCTGATACTCAAAATTATTATGAGGGCTAATAATGGGAGTAGAGGACCTACAATATGAATAATGTCAAATCCAAATATTGCCAAGCCCATCTCTTTCAATAGAAAAAAGAACCCTGCATTGAATTCAAATTTGTTGAAAAACAAATACAAACTGTCTGACATTCCATTAATCAATTGTACATTCAGTAAAGGAAGAGCGATTATTATGAGAATAACACTACACAACGCATAGACTAATAGGGAGTGTTTCTGTCCAATTTTACGGACTAATACTGGTAAAAACATCAGAGGAATTAATTTCACGCCTATACCCGACGCCAATGAAATTGATGTGATAATCCATTTTTGTTTTTGAATTGCGACAATACTCAATAGTAAAAAGAATAACATGATTCCTTCGAAATGAAGGTTACCTGTTAACTCCAATATGACCAAAGGATTGAGGGCATAAATAGCTAAAACAGAGCCTTTTTTGGAGGGATTAAAAAAGAATTTGAGTAAAATAAAAGTACCTATTTCGAAAAATAGAATGATTATTCTCAAGATGTTCACATTGGTCAATACTTGAGAACTAAAGGTTGAAATCCAAAAAATGAATTGGCTTATCGGTGGATAAATGGTAAAGTAGCGCTGAGAATTGAGTGAATCATAAATTACTTGATTTTGACCTACCTGGAGATTCAATGACATCAATTGATCCGGAGTAACAGAAAAAGGATGTATGCCGTTTTGAATCAAATTACCATCCCAAATAAAACGATAGAAATCGTCAGACAGATTGGGTAAAGAAAAGAACAGAGAAAGACGAATTAAAATACCAAAGCCAATTGCCTCCTTCATTGAGACATTAGAATTTAAAATGAAGATGTAGCCAATGAAACCCAATGAATATGAGCTCAACAAAAGAATCGATTGATGTCTTTCAAGCCCGTAATGAATAAAGAGGATGCTGATAATTAAACCTGAGAATCCAAGATAGCCTTTCTCAATTAAATTTTTAAGCATGTTTCATGGCGACTAAGGAATGGAAAAAGATGATTCCAAAACCTAATGCCAACATAGTATGAAAAATGATCAATATGAAATCTCCTGCCATCAAACCTATTACCACACCACCAATAAAATATACAGCAAGCAATCCTTCTAAAGCAGTGGGCCAAGTAAGCTTTGACTGTACATATTGGTTTTTATTCCATTTGTCGGTTCGGTTTTTGATATTGAATTTTGGTGTGCGAATGAAAGGGCTTTTTTTGCCAAATAGTCCTTCTGCTACCGCTATCGCATTGTGTAACGAAAGTCCCATGGAATAGAAAAGAAAAAGAGGGTAGTTCTTTAAGAAATATCGAATTGGATCCTTAGTGCCAACTGCCTTTGTTCCAACAAAGTAGAATATAGAAATGGAGAAAAACCCAATCAGAAAAACCCTTCCTATTGAAAATAGAGTCTCAAAAGCGATATGTTCAGACTTTAACATTAGCAAAGGAATACTCATAACTGCTGCAATGATCAATGATAAGAATACTGAGCTATTTAACAAATGAAAAAATGCATGCACTTTAGTTCTAAAATTGTAAGGAGACTTGAGGACATTTAATAGGTTTTTTTTAGCCGTTTGGGCCGCTCCCTTATTCCAACGATATTGTTGAGATTTGATGGCCGACATAATCACAGGTAATTCAGCCGGAGCAACTACATCCTCAGCATATTTGAATTTCCAGCCTTTGAGTTGAGCTCTATAACTTAAATCTAGATCTTCTGTTAATGTTTCAGCAGACCATCCTCCAGCTTCTTCAATACAAGTCTTTCTCCAAACTCCTGCAGTTCCATTAAAATTCATAAAACTGCGCGAAAGGTTTCTTCCACTTTGCTCTACTGTAAAGTGAGCATCCAAACCAAATGCTTGGAGCTTGGTGAGCATGGAGTAGTCTTTGTTAATATGTCCCCAACGGGTTTGTACACAGCCTACTTCAGGGTTGTCAAAATAACTCACTGTGTTCAGCAGGAAATCCTTTTCAGGTATAAAATCAGCATCGAAAATCGCCATAAATTCACCTTTGGCAATTTTGTTGCCGTATGCAAGAGCACCTGCTTTGAATCCTCTGCGGTCATTTCTTCTTATGTGGTGAATATCAATTCCTTGATCCAAGTAGCATTTTATCTTTCTTGAAATGATTTCAATGGTCTCGTCTGTGGAGTCATCCAATACTTGAATTTCCAGTTTGTCATGGGGGTATTCTAATTGAGCGATACAGTCAATGAGACGTTCTGCTACATATTTTTCATTAAATATTGGTAGTTGCACAGTAATTGTAGGGAAATGAGAAAGCTTTACTGGGGTTTTTCTGAGTTTCTTAGTTCTTAAATAGACCCAAGTTAGGTGTAGCTGTCCTAGGCTAAACATGAAAATGAATAGCAAACTCAAGATGTATATGCTAATGATGATCCACGCCATTACCAATACTTAAAAATAGTAGCTAAAATTTTATACCCTGCCATTATAGTTCCTTTTATCGTTCCAGATATTTTAGAAACACCAATTCGATGGCGATAATTCACCGGGACCTCACATGTTTTCATTTTTAATTTTGCTGCCTTGACTTGCATCTCTACGGTCCATCCATAAGTTTTGTCTTGCATTCCCAAATTAAGAAGACTAGCGTACTTCACTCCTCTGAAAGGACCTAAATCGGTAAAATGAACTCCATATATCAACCTTATAAGAAATGTCGACAACCAATTACCGAATCTTTGAGGTATAGTCATAGAACCCTTTTCTTTTTGTCCCAAAGCACGAGAACCTATCACCAAATCCATGTTTTTTTCTTGAATAGGTTTAATTAATTCAGCCATGTGTTCAGGATAATCAGAATAGTCCCCATCAAGAAAAATTACTAAATCAGGTTTTTTTTCAGGACTTTCTTCTATCCATTTCATTCCACATAAACAGGCTTGACCATATCCTTTTTTTGACTCATACAAAACTACTGCTCCTTTCTTAATGGCAACATTTGGGGTATCATCTGTGGATCCATTGTCCACCACGATGATATTTCTGACTAACGATTTAGGAATTTCATCTATTACCAATCCAACTGCATTTTGCTCGTTGAGTACCGGGATGATTACGTCAATTAGATATTCCAATATCTTTTGTTAAAAATGAAATGAATCTTGATGGTTTTTTAGATTCAAAATTGGAATCTAAAAATGTTTCGATCAATTATCTTCCGGGTACGGAATGAAGACGAAATTTGTAAAGTCTTGGTCAACTACAAAAAGACAGCAAAATTCATCCGGGTCTTTATAGGCCTCTTCAAAAGCTTTTATATTTTCTTCCTCAATTAATTTGCGTTGAACAAACTCATCTAGAAATGAGGCATGATAATTCCATTCAGCATCTAGCTCCCCTTTCTTGAACAGCGTCTGACCTACCGGTACTTCGGTTTTGGAAATAGCAAAAATGGGATGTTTTGAAAAACCTCTTGTCCGAATTTGATAAGAAGCTTCTTTCAAATTGTCGGATACCTTGGCAAAATCCTGAGTGATTGTACCGAGGTATTTTCCGTTTAATTCTGGATCGTTGTTCATAGCGCAAATTTAGATAGAGAATTTTAATTATTTGCTCAGAATTGTCGAAGGAGAGTAAAGAGTATATACTACTTACTAAATATCTACTCAAAATTTCTCGGATCTTTTGGAATAGACAAAGAATATTTATAGATCTTAGTTAGATGCTACAATGGTTGGGTCAACTCTTCAATTATATGATAAGTTGACTTTGCATTTTCGATAGCATTTGAATGACCACTGGACTTAAATAATAAACTGAATGATACGATTTATTTCGATAATGCTGTTGCTGTTTTCATTGTGCAATCTATCAGCTCAAAAAAAGAACCGACCAAATGTGATAGTGATTTATACGGATGATCACAGGTATTCAGGAGTTCACGCTTTAGGTGGTGAAGATTTAAAAACACCAAGTATGGATAAGTTAGCCGAAGAAGGAATTTCATTTACGAAAGCTTATTTGATGGGTGCTTTCTCCGGAGCAACATGTATTCCAAGTAGAGCCATGCTGCATACTGGTAGGAATCTGTTCGAGCTAGATGGAATTGGATATACCATACCTAAGGAACATACAATGATGAGCGAGGCATTTATGGATGCCGGTTATCATGCTCATCATGTAGGCAAATGGCATCAGGATATGAATTCATTGAGTAGAGCATATCACTCTGGTGGCAAAGTAGCAGGTAAACCGGCGTACCTCACAGATCAATTTAGAATGCCTTACAGTGAATGGAATTCTAAAGGAATTTACAATAAAGAAGATTGTTACCTGCTTGAATATGACAATGAAGGAAAAGTAGTAAAAAGACCACTTTCAAAGAACGACAAAAGAGGTCCTACAGGCACCGAAAAAACAGGCCCACACGTTTCTGAAGTTTTGGCTGATAATGCCATTGATTTTCTGCAAAATGGAGTACCAAAGAAGAAACCATTTTATATGTATTTAGCTTTTCCAACGCCTCATGATCCAAGACAAGCGCCAGTTAAGTTCAAGGAGATGTACCCTGAGGATCAAATCAAATTGCCACCATCATATATGGCACAACACCCCTTCGACAATGGTCACTATGTCCTTCGTGATGAGGAACTTGATGCTTGGCCTAGAACGGAAGAAATTTCTAAAGGACATTTATCGGATTATTATGCCATTATATCTCATTTGGATGAACAAATTGGACGCGTAATAGCAACACTTAAGGCAAACGGTACCTATGAAAATACAATAATTGTTTTCGCAGGAGATAGTGGCCTTGCAGTAGGGAATCATGGGTTATTGGGCAAGCAAAATGTTTATGATGAAGATGGGGTGCATGTTCCTTTGATCATATCTGGTGGTCTCATAAAAGAAAATGATATGGGAAAAAGAATTGATGCACTGACCTATATTCATGACATATTCCCAACAATTTGTGATTTGGCCGGTATTGAAAAACCAGAGACCGTTTCAGGACGAAGTTTATTGCCTGTGATAGTAGGCCAAGTAGATTCGATTAGAGATCATACCTATCATGCGTATCTTCAATTTCAGAGAGCGTACCGAAAGGGAGATTATAAACTTATTGAATATGTACGTGCACCACGCAAGCATAAAGAAGAGTTAAAAGTTGGTTCAAGGGTTACACAACTATTCAATTTGACTACAGACCCATGGGAAACTTTTGATTTAGCCCCTTTCCCTAAACATCAGGAGAAAGTGAAAGAATTGCGTGTGGAAATGAAAAAGAAAGCAGTTGAGATTGGTGATACTGCTGATGGCAAAAGGGTCAGCGTAGATTTTTGGAACTATTTCTAATCAGTCACTTAAAGATTAATTCTTATTAGAATGTATTAGACGTTATGGTAGAAAGGTCCACTTTGCTAAGTAGATGTGATATTGACCATGAGCAGCGTCAACTGGAATTCGCTACTTGACTTTTAAGAACTGGAAGGGTTTGACAAAGCGATCTGAAATGACCTTTGACCAATAATCATCACGTAAGTCCTTTATGTCACCCGAGTAGAAATCCAAATAATCTTTTATGGTGTTAAAAAAAATGTAGATTAAATACTTCTAAATGCCCTTTTTTCGAGGCGTGGCGATTAGGTCGATTTCAATTCCAGCAAAACGATATTCTCTACGTGGTGAGTATGAGGAAACATGTCTACAGGCTGTACTTTTGTGACCTGGTATTTTTCATCCATCAGGGATATGTCTCTAGCCTGTGTGGCAGGATTGCAACTTACATAAACGACCTTTTTTGGGGCTACTTTCATGATCATGTTCACCACATTTTCGTGCATGCCTGCTCGCGGTGGATCAGTTATAATTACATCCGGCTGCCCATGGTGTGCGATGAATTCATCGTCAAGTAAGTCTTTCATGTCACCAGCATAGAAGTCGGTATTGTCTATTTTATTCACTTCAGAATTTACAAATGCATCTTTGATTGCATCTTCAACATATTCAATACCCACTACTTTTTTGACTGAATTTGCACAGTAGTTAGCAATCGTGCCTGTGCCGGTGTATAAGTCATAGACGAGTTCATCCCCGTTGAAATCTGCAAAATTTAAAGCTTGATCGTATAATACCTTGGCTTGTGCCGAATTGGTTTGATAAAATGACTTAGGGCCAATCTTGAAATCTAAGTCTCCCATTTTTTCTATAATGTGATCTTTGCCAGAAAAAACTTTAATCTCTTGATCAAATATGGTGTCATTCTTTTTTTGGTTGATGACATAGAGGAGGGATGTAATTTGCGGAAATTTGTTTTTGATATGATTGAGTAATCCATTTATTGCTTCTTGATCATTTTCAAAAACCTGCAGCAATACCATGATTTCACCTGCTTCGGTCATTCGCATCATGAGTGTTCGTAACAATCCATGTTGTTCTCTAATATCAAAGAAAGAAAGGCCGTATTCTAGCGCATATCCTCGAATTTCATTTTTAATGGCATTGATGGGCTCTTCCATTAAATGACAGGTTTCAACATCGACTACTTTGTCAAAGAGTCTTGGGATGTGAAAACCCAATCCGTTTCGTTCTATTTCTTCTTCAGTATCAATTTGCTCTTTGGTGAGCCATTTTTTATTTGAAAAAGTGAATTCCAATTTGTTGCGATAACCTGCCGACTTAGCAGAGCCAATAATGGGTGATATTTCAGGAAGCGCTACTTTGGCAATTCGCTCCAAAGAATCGACTACTTGTTGCTGTTTAAATTCTAATTGAGAATTGTAATTCAAATGTTGCCATTTACAACCACCGCATACACCAAAATGTTCGCAAATAGGTTCTACTCTTAGGTCTGATTTTTTATGATACTTAGTAGGGTATCCTTCGAAGAAACTTTTTTTCTTTTTGTTGACTTGGACATCTACAACATCGCCTGGTACAGCATGTTGTACAAATACAACTTGACCCTCAAGTCTAGCCAAACTCTTGCCTTCAGCAGCAATAGCTTCAATAGTTAAATTCTCTAATAGTGGTAGTTTCTTTCTTCTTCCCATAAGCCTCAAAATTAGAATAAAATATAGGAGGCTGCCTGCTTTTCTAATTGATTTATAAATATATCTTTGAGACAAATCTTATGAGAAAAACTGTAATAATCACTGGCGGTTCGTCGGGCATTGGAAGTGCTTGTGCTGTACTCTACGCTCAAAAAGGCTATAATGTTGTTTTTACTGGAAGGGATAAAACAAGATTTTCCGATACTGAAGAGAAATTAGAAGCAATTAATGGTCAATATTTAGGAATAGAAGCAGATTCCATTGAAGAGGCGGGGGCCAAATATGTCGTTGATCAGGCTATTGAGAAATTTGGATCAGTTGATGTTTTAATCTGTAATGCAGGTGTTTCAATGAAGGCATTTTTTGAAGATTTGGACTTGAAAGTTTTTGAAGATGTAATCAAAGTAAATCTGATAGGGACTATAAATTATGTGAAGCATGCTTTACCACACCTACTTAAATCAAAGGGTTCTATTGTAGGGGTCTCGTCAATAAACGGTCATCGAGGGACGCCAGGCCGAACCGCTTATTCAGCATCTAAGTTTGCAATGGAAGGATTTTTCGAATCCTTGCGGATAGAGGTGAAGAAACGAGGGGTTAATATTTTCATGATTAGTCCTGGTTATACAGATACCAACATTAGAAATACAGCACTCTCTGCAAATGGCGAATCAGTGGGGGAGTCCTTTAGAGATGAAAAAAAAGCCATGTCCGCTGAAAAAGTGGCTGGATATATTTACCGAGGACAACAAAGAGGCCAAAGAGACCTCATTTTGACACCTTTAGGATGGTGGTTGACTTTCTTTAATAAGTGGATTCCTAAAATCATGGACCGCACTGTTTACAATGTAATGCATAAGGAGGATCCTTCCTTGTTTAAGGACTAACTGATAGGTTTGATTTTCGACTTCCGAATGTAGACTTCTTGTCCATTCCATTCGACCTTAACCCATATACCATCATCATCTAAAAATTGAACCCGATGCCCTTTTTGTACTACATCAACTAGATCAGAACCAGAAGAAGGCCCACTCATTAAGTACGCATGGTTTTCAATGATTATTACTTGTTCTTGACTCAGTTGGTAGTTGATCACAAAATAGAATAAGACCAGCAGTATTATAAGGGATATCGCATAAGGAGTGGTTGTACCTTTCTTTTTGATTTTACGAAAAACGATAACTGTTAACATTAGTGTAGAAATGAAAAGAATCAAGCCGATGAATTCAAAATAGTATTTGTTCACTAACCAGATAAAGAAAACAGTATCCGAACCGTCGTAACCTCTTAACTCATGTTCACTGGCCAAATTCTCCATTTTTTGCTGAGCATTGCGATCGGACGTTTTAAGGTAATATTGATTCAAATAAAACAGGGCGAGGCTATGATCACCCAATCCTTCTTTGATAAATGCCATTCTCATCAGCATTTGAGGAGTGGCTTTTTCCTCAGACCTCATGATCTTTTCATAGATTGTGTACGACTCGGTGTACTTTTTTTCCTTAAAAAGTGAGTCAGCTTCAATTAATTCTAATGATTTTTCTTGGCTAAAAGCCTCAGAAAAAGGGATTAAGGAGAGTATTAAAAAAACAGAAAATAAATTAAATAAAAGGCTTTGTTTTTTGTTCATCAGATTCATAACTTTGCAACCGCAAAATAAAGGAATGCCTCACAAAAGTGAAAATTTTCTTTGTTTTAAGTAGTAAGATTCGGTAGCTCAGTTGGTAGAGCATCTCCCTTTTAAGGAGAGGGTCCTGGGTTCGAGCCCCAGCCGAATCACGATAAAAACCTCAACGAAAGTTGGGGTTTTTTTATGTCCAATTTGATATCGAATTCAGGGGAAAGATTATTCAATGAAATTGATCTAATTTCTTTTTTTCAAAGAGGACATTAAAAGCTTTGCTAAAAGCAGCATGCTGAAGGCATAAGTAAAATCTTCAATGGGTATCGTGCTAATTCGATAGTTAAGATTTTCAATGTTGTTATACCATACAATTTCACCCTCAATGTAAGACCCTGTTAATATGCCATTGACAATCAGAAAAGGGAGAAGAATAACTAAATATCCTACATAATATGAATTCAGGATTTGGCGCTGAAACTTCCAAGTTAACGCAAGGACGATTGAAGCGAAAATATAATTAACTGCCGTATAAGACCGATCAAAGAATACTATTCCGAGTACAAGAAAAGTCCCAATAAGCAGGAGTGAAACTATTTTTGTGGTTAGATCTGTGAATTTTATGCTAGGCAGATTTTTATTTAAAACATGCATTGTGAATAAACATGCGTAAGGAATGCATATGAAAAACATCCATTCTTCAAGTGGTAGGCCGATTATATCAAGACCTACTAGATATGCTGAGTTGAATCCCCAGAAACCGGCATGAGTAAACCAAATGTCCCATATTAGGAAAGGGATTGCTGTAAAAATTAACGCAGGAAAAAGGTGCTTCCACTCTTTATGAAACTGGATTTTGGGATGAAAGCTAAAAAGCAGAGGAAGGGCGATACTTCCAATGTTGAGAAGAAGGTAGAGTTTCATCTTTTTGCTGATTCATCTTTAAAATATTTAAACGGTACAAAAAGCATTCCGAAGCATTCGCCGTCTTCTTTACCGAGGTGTTTATGATGAACTTTGTGCGCTCTTCTAATCGCTCTAAAGTAAAAATTATCAGAATTTCTCATCCATTTAATTCGTTGGTGTATAAATACATCATGGACAAGAAAATAGCACATTCCATAGGCAGTAATTCCAATACCAATTGCATTGACATATGGCCAATTCCAAATCGAACCCAGCAGCAACATGACAATGGCTGGCGTTGCAAAAATCACAAAAAATGAGTCATTGTTTTCAAATGGAAGTGCTCTATGATTTGGTTTGTGGTGATCTTCGTGAAGATTCCACAGGAACCCATGCATTATGTATTTATGTGAAAACCAAGCCACAAACTCCATAAATGCAAAGGTTAGAATAAAAAGAAGAATGTTTAGTATCATAACACTAAAGTAGAATCGTTAGTAATCCTATCAAATATCAATTTAAACCAAGGCGTAAAAGATAAAGGATGCTTACGCATCAATCGGGAAATTTCTGAACCAGTGAGGTATTTATAATCTGCCACTTCTTCTTCATTAATTTCTGGCGTATCGTTGGACACTACCCTGAACACATGATCGATTTCGTGCTCAGTCAATTCATTATCAAAAGCAGCTTTATACTTGAATTTAAATAGTTTCTCTATATCCTTGGTGTACAGTCCCATTTCTTGTTGCAACCTTCTGATTGCCGCTTCCTCTGAACTTTCTCCAGGTGCTGGATGACTACAACAAGCATTGGTCCAGAGACCGCCGCAATGATATTTGTTCTTTGCTCGTTGATGGATAAGCCATTCTCCTTTGGTGTTGAATACTAATATAGATATTGCACGATGCAGCTTGCCTTGAACATGTGCTTCTTGTTTTCCCATGGAGCCAATGACTTCATCATTGTTATCAACCAATATTACTTGAGGTTCAGTCATTCGTAAAAAGCTTTAAGGTCTTTTTCCACTTATAAAAGTCGTCAATATGCTTCGTATTCAAAATGTTTTTTGCCATTTGATTGGTTTGCAAAAGATCCTGCTCAATCATTGTTGTGAAAATTTTTAAATCATTTTCAATATTATCATTATAACCCAAAAAATAGGGAGCATTGAGTTGTACAATTAGACGTATATATCTAAGCTCTGGGTTGTTTGGATTTTCTTTAATGCATTTTTCAATTAATTCTTTCCCATCTTGAAAATAGCTGAGTTTATTAAGAGGAGAGAAGACATGCTCTGCCATAAGAGTCATACTTAATCCTTGGTACGCTTGTTCAATTATAGGTCCGTCTTGCTCTTCATCAATCCATTTAATCAATTGCTCTTTAGAAGGTTTTTCAAAGAGAAATTCAAGCCTGACTTTATCTAATTCATGAGCCTCATTTCCTGATGCCAATAGAGATATAAATGTGATGAATAGGACCATCATACGAAGTTTAATTTGATGTCAAGGTAAGATTTCGCTAATAACATAAGCTTGGTTGAATCATTGACTCTTACACGCCGATCTAATATCTGATTAGAAGGAATCTTCTTAAGCTTTTTTAATAACTTCTTGTAAAACACATAGGCTGCGTATACACCGAATTTAGCTGTCATTGGCAGTTCAATGATGCCTTTGTAGGCTTCTTGAAAGTCATTTTCAATCTCCTTTATGATTCTGGATTTATCTTCATTACTCAGATTCTTTAAATCGACCTGTGGAAAATAACTTCTTTCCAATAATTCTTGATCACTTTTAAGATCTCTTAAAAAATTTACTTTTTGAAATGCAGATCCAAGTCTCATAGCAAATGGTTTTAAACGATCATACTCTTCTTGATCACCAATAACGAATACTTTTAAGCACATCAAACCAACTACATCTGCCGACCCATAGATGTATTTTTCATATTCTTCTTGAGATTGATAGTCTTTCTTAGTTAAGTCCATTCGCATGCTGGAAAGGAATGCATCCACCAACGCCAAATCGATATTGTATTCTTCCAATGTCAAAACGAACGAATTTAGAATTGGGTTGAGACTTACTTTTTCTTCAAGCGCCTGGTGGTAATCTTCTTCAAATCGGTTCAAAAGCGCTTCCTGCCTGTACCCTTGAAAGCTATCGACTATTTCATCTGCAAACCTTACGAACCCATAAATACTATGGATAGCAGGTTGGATAGATGGTGAAAGCATTCTCACGGCAGAGTAGAATGAAGTACTATAGGTGGAAGTAACTTTTGCACTCGCTTCATAAGACAATTGATCAAATAACTCTTTCATGATGCTTTTTTGATTAGGTGTTCTTTAATTATTTGGTTACTAACAACTTTGCCAGAGATTAAACTGGGTGGTACTCCAGGTCCGGGTACAGTCAATTGACCTGTATAGTATAGATTACGTAGCTTTTTATTCTTGATTTTGGGTCTTAGAAAAGCCGTTTGAGCTAAGGTATTGGCCATTCCATAGGCATTCCCTTTGTATGCATTATAGTCGTCGATGAAATTTTGAATGCCATAACTTTCCTTAAAAAGTATGGCATCTTTAAGCGTCTGATTAGTTTGCTTTTCTAATCTTGATATGACAATATCAAAGTATTTCTCATGCAACTCTTTATTATCATCTAACCCTGGCGCCAATGGAATTAATATAAAACCATTGTCCTTTCCTGCTGGAGCATCATTTTCATCCGTTGTACTGGTGAAATTGGCATAAAATAAGGGGTTACTGGGCCATTTAGGATTGTCGTAAATCTCACTAGCATGTTCTTCAAAATCAGTATCAAAGAAGAGCATATGATGCTTGACATTGATCAGTTTCTTTTTAAACCCAACATAGAAGAGAAGAGAAGAAGGCGCAAAAGTCTTTTTCTTCCAATAATTGGCTGAATAATTTCTTTTTTTCGGGTCGAGTAGCGTTTCAGTATGATTGTAGTCAGCACCGCTCACTATGAGATCAGTGGAGATTAACTCTCCATTAACAACTAGTCCCGTAACTTCCTTATTATCAGATTCTATTTTCTCAACAGGGCTATTAGTATAGATTTTCCCACCTAGGGAACGTAGCAACTTTTCCATACCCTTGATTACTTGAATCATTCCTCCCTTAGGGTACCAGGTGCCAAGCCCAAAATCTGCCCAATTCATAAAATTGTAGAACCCTGGTGTGTTTTGAGGTTTAGCTCCTAAGAACAATACAGGGAATTCTAATATTTTGATCAGCTTTGGGTTTTTAAACCTCTTTCTAACCTGAGAAGAGACGGTTTGAATAAACTGGTTCAATCTCATCGCTGTACTTGGTGTGACCAATTCAAAAGGGTTCAAACCCGGTTGATAGACTAGGTCCTTCATAGCGATCTCATAATTTGTTTTAGCGACACTTAGAAAGTCCTTAAGCTCAATGGAACTTCCCGGTTCAACTTGTTCAAAAAGCTTATAAAGCTCTTCAATAGTATCTGGTACATCTAAATATTCGTCATTTTCAAAATGTACTCGGTAAGAGGGTGATAGTTTTGACAACTCATAGAAATCACTTGTCACGTGTCCAAAATCTTGAAAGAATTTATCAAAGACATCAGGCATCCAATACCAACTAGGTCCCATGTCAAATCGAAATCCATCTATATGCATTTCCCGAGCTCTTCCGCCTATAGAATTATTTTTTTCAAGCAGGGTTACTTCATAACCCGCTTTAGCCAAGTAGCAACCTGTAGCTAATGATGAGAATCCAGATCCTATAATATGTACTTTATTCATGCTATGTTGACTAATCAATTCTAAGATAAAAAATGTTTAAAAATTTAACTAAATAGTTAAACAATATTTAATAATAATTCTGCTTTATACTAGTTTGTATGCGTTCAATACTCGATCTCTTGCGAATTTATGATCTACAATAGGGACAGGATATTCTAGTTCATTAAACTCAGGCACCCATTTCTTGATGTATTCCATTTTCTTGTCAAACTTTTTAGTCTGCTCCACAGGATTAAAAATCCGAAAATAGGGAGCAGCATCGCAACCAGTGCCTGCAACCCATTGCCAGTTGCCGTTATTAGAGGCATGGTCATAGTCCAGTAGTTTTTGAGCAAAGTAGGCCTCACCCCATCGCCAATCTATAAGTAAGTGTTTGATCAAAAAACTAGCCGTTATCATCCTGACTCTGTTGTGCATGTATCCGGTCGTATTTAATTCTCTCATGCCAGCATCAACAATCGGATAGCCTGTCTGACCTTGACACCACTTTTCAAACTCAACATCATTATTTCTCCATACAATATTGTCGTATTTGGGCTTGAAAGCTTTGGAGACTACATAAGGGAAATGAAAAAGTATTTGCATGAAAAATTCTCTCCAAATAAGTTCGCTCAAAAAAGTTTGATTCGTTTCAATCGCAATTGATACCATCTCCCTGATACTGACCGTTCCAAATCTCAAGTGAGGACCTAATTTACTTGTAGAATCCTGTGCAGGAAAATCTCGAGAATCACTATAATTTGATAGTTGAGCCAATTGTGGAGGCCATACCTTGATGGAAGAGCAGGTAAACCCTATTGTATTCAAGTCTGGTATTTCATGAATTTCATTGACTAAGTTTTCAAAAGAGTGATTACTCTTGTAAAAAGAACTAGGGTCAATGCTGGATAACCACTTATTCTCATAAGGGGTGTAGACCGTATATGGCAATCCATCTGCTTTGACGATTTCAGATTCTTCGAAAATCACCTGATCCTTGAAAGCTTTATATTCAATATTTTGATTGGCAAGGAGTTGATTAATCTGACGATCCCTTTCCAGGGCATAGGGTTCGTAATCTTTATTCACATAGACTTCATCAATGTCATATTCAGATAGTATTTGTTTCCATACTTTTTCAGGGCTTCCTACAAAAACACGAATAGATTTACCAATCATCATCAATTCTTGCTGGATTCCATTGATAGTTTGATGAATGAACTGAACTCTAGGATCATCCCTTTCTAGTTCATCTAAAATGTTTGAATCAAAAATGAATATGGGAAGTACAGGCAAGCTAGACTTGAGTGCCGCTATCAAACCTGTATTGTCATGCAATCTCAAATCTCTTCGAAACCAGAAAACATTGATTTTCATTTCTTTGAAAGATTTAGAAGCATTCCATTGAAGATGGCTCCATGAAATGGCAATACGCTATACCAATAGATTCGACCCCAGAGCCCTTTAGGTCTAAAAGTGGCTGTTTGTAATAATTTTTTTTCGCATATTTTAAATTCAAGCCAAGCCTCTCCAGGCAATTTCATCTCGGCGAATAGTAAAAGTCTTCCTTCTTTTTTATTGCTGTAAAGGACTCTCCAGAAATCCACCGTGTCGCCAGAATTAATTTCTTCTAAATTCGTCCTGCCTCTACGGAGCCCTACGCCGCCTGATAGTTTATCCATAAACCCCCTAAGCTTCCACAACCAATTGGCATAATACCATCCAGTGTCACCGCCAATACTCCAAATTTTGGATTTACATGATTTCAGATCCTCAAATTCAGAAGAACGATGATCCTTATAGCAACCAAAGCTAGGGACTATCAAATGCTCTGAAATGTTGTGATCAAACCTACCACTGACCAGTGAATCCTTCCAACTAGAAACTACTTGATTGCTGACTACTTTCTGTAATGTCCTTTCCAATGCCTCCAAATATGGGATCGTTTCAATTCCTATGATATCGTTAATCCTCCGATCCCTGCAAACAACTTCAACCTTCATGCTATTGACCAAAGCAATGGCTAGCTTGTATGAAGTAGATGTTACAAAATACAGCCAATAGGAGCTAAGTTTTGGTGTCATTACAGGTAGCGTCAAGATTGTTCTCTTTAATCCACGAACCTTCGCATATCCCAAGAGCATTTCTTTGTAGGTCAGTATATCCGGCCCTCCTATGTCAAAATTCTGATTGTAAGTCTCTTTTTTAAATATGGTTTTAGTTAGAAAGGTGATGACATCTTGAATACCTATAGGTTGACATTTAGTATTGAGCCATTTTGGGGTTATCATGGCTGGTAACTTTTCCACTAAATCTCTAATGATTTCGAAAGACGCACTTCCACTACCAATGATGATTCCTGCACGTAAGGTCGTCAGGGCATATGAATCACGTGCCAATTCATTTTCAACCATCTTTCGTGAAGCAAGGTGCTTGCTGAGCTCATTATCATTTATGATTCCACTTAAGTATACCACATGATTACAATTAGTGTGACTAATAGCAGCTTTGAAATTTGAAGCAGAAAGTTTTTCTAATGACTGATAATCTGATGATGTGGACATAGAATGCATAAGATAGAAAGCCCCTTCGATATCTTTTGGTAGTGCCTCTAGAGAATCAATGTCAAGGAAGTCTACTTCAATTATATCAATGCTTTGCAATAAGGAACTAGGGGGATTGAAGCGATTTTTATCCCTTACACAACATACCACATGATGCCCTTGTTCTATTAATGCTGGCAATAATCGCTTTCCAATATATCCTGTAGCTCCCGTTAGTAAAATTTTCATGGTTATGTCAACAATAGTTATACAGCCATTCCAATTGGCGCTTCACCAAATTCTTGCACCAATGCTTGCCTTCGAAACTCGAAGATTTCTTTTAATTTCCGTTTTATAATTAGCTTATTGGCCAGAATACCAAGCAACCACATAGGAGGGGCATAAGTGATGATGTCTTTCATAAGAACGCCTTCTTTTATTGGTTCCAGATGATGCTGATGATGCCACAAAGAATAAGGCCCTACTCTTTGTTCATCAACAAAGTACTCTCCTTCTTTAATATGAGTAATTTCTGTCATCCAATCAGTCTTGATACCTAATAGAGGGGTCACCTTGTAAGTTACAATTAAACCTTGATACATAGCTTTGGGGACTTCAGATGTAATGTTGAATCCCATATACGATGGCGTGATCTTTTTCAAATTTGCAGGTGAAGAAATGAATTTCCAAACTTCATTCATCTCTGCCGGTAAGACTTGCTCTGTTTTAAACTGATAGAATGCCATGGTTATCCTTAGATTTTTTCCAATTGATCTATAATTGCTTGGGCCTCTACAAACTTTTGATCACTCAATGTTCTATTGGTTCTCGAGAGTTTATGCGATTCCTCTATAAGCTTTCTGTAATTGCGCTCAAGAATTTGAGCTTTGGTTGGACGTTTAAATAATCTGAACATTGTTTTATTGTTTTAGTTATTCGAATAGTGATGTCATTCGGCTAAATAATTTCCGATTTTAGCACGAAGTAGGTGCAAAAAATTAGACTTTGTATTCAATTTGTTTAACTTATGAATGAATAAACCTGAACATTATTACGAGACTAGCATCCAAAATGTTTAATAGGCAATAAAATAATTTAAACATAATTACGGCCAATTGAGTATATAGTATGATAAACTGTAGTTTTCGTATATTGCATAGTTTATCTCTTGGTTTATTTCGTTAAACAAAATTGATATGAGTATTTATTCTGTTGCACAAGTCGAGTCGTTATCTGGAATCAAAGCCCATACACTAAGGATTTGGGAGAAAAGGTATTCTTTTCTAAATCCTGAAAGGACCTCAACTAATATCAGATATTATAGTGACGACCAAATGCGTCAATTACTCAATATAGGCATCTTGATAAGGAATGGATTTAAGATTTCTAAGATTGATAAGATGTCCAATGATGATATTAATGATTCTGTAATTGACATTGTATCACGGCCAGTCAATGGAGAGTATCAAGACCAAATTCAAGCCATGTCCATTGCTATGCTCGAGATGGATGAAGATTCATTTAATATAATTTTTCAGAAACAAGTCAATAGAGTTGGTGTTTTAAGTACAATTCTCAATGTAGTTTATCCTTTTTTAGCACATGTTGGAGTGCTTTGGGGTGCCAGCAAAGCCATGCCTGCACAGGAGCACTTCATTTCAAATTTGATTCGTCAAAAGTTGATTACTGCAATAGATTCAATTGCTTATTCTAGGGAAGTAAACAGAAGTATTGCCTTGTTTTTACCTCAAGAAGAAGAGCATGAGATTGGTTTATTGTTAGCTACATATATTGCTAAAGACCTTGGATGGAAAATTTATTATTTAGGCGCAAGGGTTCCCTATGACAACTTAGGACAAATAGCAGAAATCTCTAAATGTGATTTATTTTTCACGGTAGCAATCTTAAGTCAGATTTCTGACTTGAAAGCTTTGGTTGATAAATTCAAAAAGCAAACGAATCTGCCTCTACTAATGGCGGGAAATCATATTACTCAGGAATACGATTCTCAGGATAGTCAAATAATACCGATCGCCGATCCTAATGAGTTGATTAAGTTTTTGAAGTCTTATCAGTAGAATTCAAATACGTTGCGCTCCCCAAATTCATTGAGGAATTAATCCCAATCATTGACCACTATTAGATATACAATGAATTTGTGTTTCTTGTATGAGTTCTAATATTCCAGCTTTAATTCTTTCTAAAAGGTAATTACTACCACCGATAAAATCAGGTGGCATGTTGTGGATATAATTCAAAGTATAATTTAGTATCAGAGTTCGATTATTGTTTAGTTCGAAATATCGTGATATTGATACTGACATTTTACTTGTGCGTTGAAACAATACTCTGCTATATGCAAAATTGTGTTGGATGGCAGTGAGAATAGGTTTTTCTTCAATTCCATCGTGTTGGGAAAAATAAAAGTCTAATTCTGGATATGCTAACTCAAGTTCAGTTTGGTTGAAAAAATACAGTTTGTATTCAATATCTGGGGCACCAAACCCAACTGATAAATAGTAAATTGAATCAACTAATGAAATTTTCGAAGAGGGCATTGTTTTAGCCAAGTATTTTGGATCAGCCAGACGATGCTTATGAAAATAGCTTGCTGATTCGTCTAGGGTATAGGCGGTTTTGGTAAAAAGAATCTCATATTCTTCATTTTCTCTCTTTTCCCAATAGTCAAATAGGTCCAGCGGCTTGGCGTGCTCCTTAAATGAAAAATTATTCTCACTATGTAATGCTGTAACTTCATTGTTGGCATTTATTAGACTTGAATAGAAATATATTTGCTCCTTGTCATAAGACGCTTTCTGCAATTCAAAATCTATAGAATTCATCTCCTTCCAACGAAAATCAGAAAGTAAAGCAGACAGAGCAATGATAATGGAAAGGATCAATTTTTATTTTTCAATTGTCTTCATTGGCTTTTTCCTTTCTCCTAATTTCAGAAACAGTTGCGTATACAAACAGGCTGAAAACAACTACACCAGACATGAAAATAAATTCTTCAGTTAACATCATTTTTTCCTGATTGTCTGTTTTGAAATTAGCTTTATAAAAACTGCGGCAGTCAATATTGAAGGAACCCAAAGTCCAACGAACAACCCTTCATCTTTCTGCCCATTAAACCAGAGATAGACGGAAAGAAAAAAAGAGAGGAAAGTTGCCAAGAAAAATATTTTATCCGAACGATTCATTCGATAAATATAATAGTCTATACCAATAGATAAAAACTTTTAATATCGTACTGTGTTATTTATAAACTTTTGAAGGTGATTTTGAAAATCAAACCCTCTTATATAACAGAAATAATTTATTTAATTAGGAGCAACCCTGAAATTATAATTCAGAAACCTTAATCACTTTTTCCGTAGTGCTAAGCGTTTTTAGGTAGTATAAACCATTTCCAACAGATTCTTGACCAATTCCAGCCAACTCATTCCCGTGTGAACTCGAATAAGTGTAATGGTCATTGGAAATAGTCAAATTGTATTTTGCAGCTAGATAGTTCTCTTCGATGATTCTCTGGGTATCATTTATCGTAACATCGCATACAATTAATTCTGCAATTTCACCTCCGTATTGATGATCACTAGGTGTATAAGTAGAAAATAGAGAACCTATAACCTGACGTGAAACAGCGAGTGTTGCCTTAAATTCTACTGCGACTCAATCAACTTGATCATCTGTCAGTTTGGGGACCCGGGATTTCCAAGAAACCCACTATATGCCGCACCATTTAATCCAAACCTTCCTGTATTGGTCACACGGTTGTCAGCATCAAAACTCCATGTACCAGGATTATTTCTTGCGTTGAGAGCCACATGTACTCCATCGTCATAATTACCCCATAATTGACGAAGATCTGTACCGGCTTGGTTAGCACTTAGTATTTGATATACCGCAAAGACCGTTCGAGCATTGTAAGAATAAACGTCATCCAAATAGTCATCGATTCCATCAAATCTAACCACACCCTGTCCATTAATTTCATCGGTTTCAAAACGAGGATGATAAGAAGTGTTTCCTTGTGTTGCGTGATTGTTATTACCAGACAGGTCTGACCAAGAAGTTAACGCCGTATTATCTCCTTGAGCGATTATATCGGCATTCAGCCATAGAACATTGTTGGTGGAATTTCCAACACCGCCTGGTCCTATTTGAGCAATTGCTATTAAAGCAGGACAAATAAATAAAAGGGTTAATATTTTCGCCTTCATCACACTATTCCAAACCAAATTTACTAATTATCCAATTTGGCTAATACTGGATCGAAAATTCAGTAATTAAAATAGCGAATTTACCCATAATGAATAGAATGATTATTGATCTCTTTTAGTTCAATAGTCGATTAAATTTTGGATTTGAAATTGGGACATTCGGTTTGTACGACCAGACAAATGGCACCAATTATTAGTGTTTGTGATAATTTAAATAGCTTCTTCATGACTTCTTTGTTTAAGGTTAGCCAAAGCTATTTCGAATGTTGACGCAACATATAGCACCGTTGTTGCCTATTTTATAACATATGTTGTAAACAGTATTGTGAGAAGTCTAACTACTCATTTCATGGCTAATTCTTTCTTCCATTTATTATCAATAAGTGTGATTTGTCTGCTGTGATAGTCAATGATTCCTCGATACTTTATCAGCATGTCTGAGCCAAGGATTCCATCTACTCGTATTGAAGTTTTTTCATGAATGGACATAGAGACTTTGTCGATATTCATACCATAGATTTCTGAAAGGTGAATATTCTCTGTCAATGAAATCTTTACATTTGAAACTTTGACTACTTCTGTGGTATGACCATGAGCACCAATCGCCAAGTGCTTCCCATAGATTTTACTTGCCTCGAGGTGGAATTTTTTTAAGCGCGATGTATTAAAAATAGAAATATCAGCGCCTGTGTCAACCAGAAAGTTGCATTTTTTTCCATTTACAGTGACCTGAATAATTGGTTTACTCGATAGATTTTTAATAGGGATGTGTTCAATCAACTGAGCTTTTATTTGAAAAGCAAAAGTGCAGACAATAATCAAGATTGGGTATTTCATGATTCGTGGTTTATTTCTCTAAGTGTTTAAAATGACTTAGTAAATAGACGAATCTTAAAACTTCTGTTTGTCATGCTGGGGTAAAGGTTTGTAAAAAGATGTCACTAAAGACAAAGATGGCTGCTGTTTCGTTTTTTTTTCAACGCATAGTTTTGTCGATAAAACATTAATAATCAGCTAAAAGTAGTAGTTTGATGTTTATTTTTTTCTTTTCGCCTTTTGATGCGAACGAATCATTTTAGAAAGTGATTTTCCTTTTTTCCTTTTTTCATGTACATCCATTTGAAAATGGGCCTGCTCTCTTTTTAATTTTTGAAAATTAGTATAAGCAGCGTGATCCAGTTCTCCAGCATCTAATGCCTCCAATACTGCACAACCTTCTTCAATTTCATGACTACAATCTTTGAATCTACAGTCTTGAGACAATTCGCTGACTTGTTCAAAAGTCATTGCTAGGCCCTCGCCGGTATCACCAATTCCTACTTCTCTCATTCCAGGATTGTCTATCAGTATTCCTCCACCTTTAAGGACCACTAACTCACGATGTGTAGTGGTGTGCTTTCCTCGATTTATCTCTGTATTGATCGGCGCAGTTTTCATTAATTGGTCCCCTTTTAAATAATTTAAAAGGGTTGATTTTCCTACACCAGAAGACCCCAACAAACAATAAGTTTTTCCTGGGAGAATGATGCTTTCTAATTCCGTTAACCCTTGCATCGATTCATTACTGATTAAGAAAATATGTATATCTGTAAATCGCTCTTTAAGAGATTCATGAAGCACCTTCGATTCCTCTTCTGAAATTAGATCAATTTTACTAAGAACAATAGCAACTTCGATTTCTGAGGCATTACAAATGGTCAGATAACGATCTATTCGATTCATATTAAAATCTCGATCCGCGGCTTGTACAATAAGGCCACAATCAATATTTGTAGCAATAACTTGTGTTTGACCATATTGTCCTACCGCTTGTCTTTCAATCATTGATGACCGAGGATAAATAGCATGGATCAGTGCTTTTCGATCGTCATAAGGAGAAATTGCTACCCAATCTCCTACCGCTGGAAAATCAGCATGGCTTTCTATCGTAAATCTAAGGTTGCCAATAAGCTCTGATTCATATTCATCATGTCCGACTTTCACTCCATATCTTTCTCGATGAACTGAAACAACTCGACCTGTTAAATGTTCTTCAAGATTATTATCTAATCTGAATGCCTCGAGTTCAGGACTAAACCCTAATTCTTGTGGTGTCATGGCAATGGTTCTATTGGTATCTACAAGTGGATACTGAAATTTACTCGTGAATTCTGCAAAACACTAGAAATCGTTATTGAAAATAACGAATAGAAGAATACTTCTAGCTGACTTTTGATTTTAAGACTTATGGATCAAAAAACAATTCAGGTTGAGTTGTTCTAGAAAATTTTCTCAAATTATTCGTTTCTTAAGGAATCGACAGGATTCGCCATTGCCGAACGTACAGCATGGCTTCCTATAATAGTATAGGCTATAACAACTGTCGATATGCTGGCTAGCCCAAATAAATACCAAGTGAGTTCAATTCTATAGGCAAATCCATCTAGCCAGCCTGACATTACGTAATAAGCAGTTGGAATTGCGATGATCATTGAAATTGTCAATAGAATAAGAAATTCTGTGGATAGAAGTTGAAGAATATTTGAGATACTTGCTCCCAATACTTTTCTTATACCTATTTCTTTTGTTCGTTGTTCGGCCGTATAAGCTACCAACGCAAATAATCCAAGGCACGAAATGATGATCGCGAGTACCGTGAAGAATAAAGAAAGATCTTTGACCATTAACTCACTTTTATAATTTCTACTATAGATGTCATCCATAAAATCATATTGAAACTCTCTCTTAGGATTGTACATTTTAAATACTTCCTCTAAGGATGCCAAAGCCTCCTTCGTTTTACCTGGTTGGGTTCTAGTAAACAAATACCAGAGATCTTCTTCTCCATACAAAATAATTAGAGGTTCAATTTGTTCGTGTAGTGAAGCATTGTGAAAGTCTTCAATCACTCCAATGACTTTTCCTTTTTTGTCCCACATTTCTAAGTTCTTGCCAATGGGATCAGTCATTTGCATTAATTTTTGTGCGGATTCATTAATAATAAAGTTGGCTGTGTCATTGCTCATTTCCCAACTAAAATTTCGTCCCAAAAGCAATTTCATTTCCATGGTCGGCAAAAGGTCTGGATTAGATTTCATTACATAAAATTCCAATTGTTCATCGGCTCCTTTTTCATCCCAAGTAGGATCATTGGTCGAATTTCCTATAGAAATTAAGTTTTGGTTAGTTGTCGTTATTGAAGCGATCCCCGGTCTATTCAATAGTTCAGTTTTAATCACAGGATAATCTTTTGATTTGCTCATGTTAGTAGCCCAACTCCTAATCAAATTGGACCTTTCAAAACCTATATTCTTCGTTTGAATATATTGAACCTGTTGATAAACTACTATGGCACCAGTTATCATGATTATTGTTATCATGAATTGAAATATTACCAATCCTTTTCTAAAGAAAAGATTAACTGAACTGAGTTTATGCCCTCCTTTCAAAGACACCACTGTTTTCAAAGAAGACAAGTAGAAGGCTGGATAAGCCCCGGAGAATAAACCTAAAAATACAATGAATACGAATATGCCTATAAGAAAATCCCCTTTGAGGAAACTCAGGGATATCTCTTTTTCCATTAAGTCATTAAAGTAGGGTAAGAATATGAGTATTAACCCAAAAGCAACAATTGATGAGAAAAAAGTGATCATCAATGATTCTATTAAATGCTGAGCCCTCAAGTTAGACTTAAAAGCACCCAAGACTTTTCTTACGCCAGTTTCTTTTGATCGTTTTGAAGAGCGAGCAGTTGATAGATTCATAAAATTGATACTAGCCAAAACCAATATCAATACAGCACCAATAGACAGTAATCTGATATACTCAATTTTCCCACCTGCTTCTTTTCCCATTTCAAATCTGTCATACAGATAGTTCCTTTCAAATGGCTGAAGTAATAATTCATTATACTGAGCCCAGTCAATATCAGAATTGTCTTTTACTGCATTTTTTACTGATAATTGTGCTTCATTCAAATCCACCCCTTGTGCTAACTTGACATAAGTTCGACTTCCACTATTTCCCCATTTGTTAAGCCATTGATTCTTTTTCAAATTCCCTTCAAAGGTCATTACAAAGTCGAATTTCAATGTGCTTCGTTTGGGCAAATCTTCAAAAACACCTACCAATTCAAAGACTTCTTTATATTCTGTCGTTATGTTTTGTCCAATGATATCAGAAGACTTCCAATCTTCTCCGTACATTTTTTTAGCAAAGGATGCCGAAATGGCAATTGACTCGATTTTATCTTTCATAGGTGAACCATCACCTTTTTCAAAATGCATTTCAAACATTTCAAAAATCTCAGGTGAGGCATAGATTCCTTCGAATTGCAGTAGGCTTTCTTCTTTTTGAAATGATTTCCACTGACCCCATGACATAATCATGGATTCTTCAATAGCAGGGTATTTTTCCCTAATTACATTTTTAAGCGGGTAGGGGGTAGATTGGTAGGTGTCCACCTCTCCATTAGTTTGAGATTCTATTTTATATACATAACAAACACGGTCACCTGAAGTCAAGAAGTTATTGTATTCGACTTCATCGTTCACCCAGAGATAGATGAGCAAACTGCATGCTATCGCCAGGGCGAGCCCCATGACATTGATAAAAGCAAAAGCTTTTTCTTTTTTCAGTATTCTGAAAGCAACTTTTATATAATTCTTAACCATGCCGTATTGTGTCAGTTGATATTTTTCTTCGAGATTTTTTAATAGTATAGGACGTAAAAGCTTAAAGACTTCCTTTGTGTAAACCTGCTTTGCTTTACGCTCAGATAGGAATTCTAAATTATCCTGGAAGACTTCTTCCATATCTCCTTCAATTTCTTCTAAGTATTCTTTTTTCATAGAATACCTTAGCAGTTTCAAAGGCCATTTGGGCGGATCGAAATGTTCTTTGGTCTGCACTTTATGTCAATTGAAAAATGGTCAAGGGAATAGGAACGGATTCATAAAGTTTGGTTCTGACGTCTTTCATTTCAGCTAGAATTCGATGAGCATAGGGTGTTGCACAGTAAATTCTTTTCCTTTTTCCTCCGCGTTTCTTTGACGCTTCACCAAATTCGGAAGTCAAGAATCCTTTTTGCTCCATTCTCTTTAGTGCTGATTGAATTGATCCTACGCTTAATTTTTCGGTCAACCGGTCTTCAAGTTCCCTTTTAATTTCAACCCCATAAGCATTTTCTTGTAACACAGCTACGGTAAGTAAAACGAGCTCTTCGAATTCTCCTAGTTTCGTCTTTTTCATATATTATTCGTAATTGCAGTAAATATACAACATTATATTATTCGTAATTGCAGTTTTAATTAAAAATTGATACGTTGAGTATGAAGTCTATAAGATGTTTTTTGAATTTTTAATTCTTTTTTGGTAGAATAAGCTTCCGCCATTAATTCAATTATATTTTTTTCATCAATCGCTTTTTTAATGGAAAGCGATTGAAATCCCATTCTTTATTATATTGCTCTCCCATTGAATTAAATGGAGTAACTAGTAGAAAAAAAAGAATAATTATCATATGATTAAGCAATTAGGAATTGGAATAATTTTCGTTTCAATGACATTTGGTGCTCAAGCACAATGGAAAGATTTGTTCAATGGAAAAGATCTTAAGGGTTGGAAACAAGTAGGTGGTGAAGCAACCTACGAAGTGGTGAATGGTGAATTGGTAGGTACTGCGGTGCCCAACTCACCCAATAGTTTTTTGACAACCAAAGGAAGGTACGCTGACTTTATTTTGGAATTGGAAATCTATATCAATTCCGGTTTAAATTCAGGAACACAGATTCGTTCCAATATGGATAAGAATTATAGAGAAGGTAGACTTCATGGTTATCAAGTAGAGATTGATCCTGCAGCCCGTGCATGGAGTGGAGGCATCTACGATGAATCTAGACGAGGATGGCTGTATCCTTTAAGTAGAAATGAAAAAGCTAGAAAAGCTATCCTCATTGGAGGATGGAATAAAATTCATATTGAAGCAATTGGCAATGAAATCAATACATGGGTGAATGGTGTTCAATGTGCTCGATTGGCTGATGACATGACCGCTGAAGGAGTAATAGGTTTACAGGTACATAGTATAGGCGGAGACAAGCTCAAAGGAGCTCAAATTAAATGGAAAAATATTAAAATCCTTACCAGTGGATTTGAAGACGAAATTTGGGACAGAGATCCTCAAGTTCCTGAAATAAGCTATTTGAAAAATGAATTGACCAATTGGGAAAAAAATAATGGTTTTCGTTTATTGTGGGATGGAGAAACTGATACGGGTTGGAGAGGCGCGAAATTAGATGAATTTCCAGCATCAGGTTGGCAAATGAAAGAAGGTGAATTGACAGTGCAAAAGACTGACGGAGGTGAATCAACAGGGCCAGGGGATATAGTGACCACTAAAAAGTATTCCAATTTTGAATTAGAATTGGAATTCAAAATCACTGAAGGAGCAAATAGTGGGATCAAGTATTATGTAGATCCTAGCTTGAACAAAGGGGCCGGCAGTGCCATTGGATGTGAGTTCCAGATTTTGGATGATCAGAAACATCCTGATGCAAAAAAGGGGGTAAATGGCAATAGGACCGTAGGTTCATTATATGATTTGATTACCGCTGAAAATTTATCTTTTAAAGGAAGAGCAAAGCAGTTCAAGGGAATTGGCCAGTGGAATAAAGCCAGGATTGTTGCTAAAGATGGTCAGGTGGAGCACTGGCTAAACAATGAAAAAGTGGTGGAGTATGATAGAACTTCTCAAATATTTAGAGCACTCGTTGCCTATAGTAAATATGCAGGATGGGAAAACTTCGGTCAATGGCCAGAAGGATGCATCCTGCTTCAAGATCATGGAGATGAGGTGAGTTATAGGAGTATTAAAATCAGAGAATTACAATAAAGATATTACCCCGATTGATGGGATTAAATCGAATAAAATAAGCTTATGAAAAGAAGAAAATTTATAACAACAGGAGCATCAGCCTTAACGGGTGTTGCAGGCTTTTCCATCATTCCGACTTCTGTTTTGGGGAAACCATTTGGAAGTTTCGCACCTAGTGATAAAGTGAATTTAGCATGTGTAGGAATAGGGCATAGAGGTGGGCAAATTATTAATGATTTATATGATACGGGTCTTGTCAATATAGTAGCACTCTGTGATGTGGACATGGGAGGAGAGCATACTTTGGAAATAATGAATAAATTTCCACAAGCCCCTCGTTTTAAGGATTTTAGAAAAATGTTTGATAAAATGGGAGATTTGGTCGATGCTGTAAGCGTTGGTACTCCAGATTTTTCCCATTTTCCTATAACGATGTTAGCAATGTCATTGGGAAAGCACGTATATGTTGAAAAGCCGATGGCTAGAACATTTAACGAAGTTGAATTGATGATGGCTGGAGCTGAAAAGTATAAAGTTGCTACTCAAATGGGTAATCAAGGTCACTCTGGAGAGAATTATTTTCAATTCAAAGCTTGGAAAGACGCAGGTGTCATTAAAGATGTGACAGCTATTACTGCCCATATGAATAAAGCGCGGAGATGGCATCAATTTGATCCAAGTATAACCAGTTTTCCAAAAGGCCAAAAAATTCCTAAGACTATGGATTGGGATGTATGGCTAAACACAGCTCAGCATCATAATTATAATAAAGATTACCACCATGGTCAGTGGCGTTGCTGGTATGACTTTGGAATGGGAGCGTTAGGCGACTGGGGAGCTCATATTTTAGATACGGCGCATCAGTTTTTAGATTTGGGACTCCCGTATGAAATTAACCCAACTTTGCTGGATGGTCATAATTCTTTCTTTTTCCCATTTTCTTCAACTTTAGAATTTAAATTTCCTGAGCGTGGAGAGATGCCACCCGTTGATATTACGTGGTATGATGGATTGGATAATATTCCACCTGTTCCGCAAGGTTATGGTGTTTCCGAAATCAATCCTGATATTCCGCCTCCAAGCAATACAGAAATTCAACCTGCGAAACTTGCACCAGGAAAAATCATTTATGGCAAAGAGTTGACCTTTAAAGGCGGATCACATAGCGGTCCATTGACCATAATTCCTGAAGAAAAAGCGAAAGATATGGCTTCTAGTTTGCCAGAAGTACCAAAAAGTCCTTCCAATCATTTTAAAAATTTCGTATTGGGATGTAAAGGTGAAGAAAAATGTCGTTCATCTTTTGATATAGCAGGTCCATTGAGTCAGGTTTTCACTTTGGGGGTATTAGCACAAAGGTTAAGTACCAAGCTGAAATTCGATAGAGAGACTAAACAAATCACAAATAACGAATTGGCAAACAAAATGCTGGTAGGTACTCCTCCAAGAGAAGGGTGGGAGGAGTATTATTTATTGTAACTGGCAAGCGTAAAAAATAATATTAAAACCGTCTTAGTCTCATTGATTTTGTCCTAAGACGGTTTTATTTAATTATCCAAGTCAATATGAATCAATCAATGCTACTCTTTGAATTCCAATCCGGATAATTCATTTTGGCTTTCAGTTTTTTAAACCTATCCATTTCTCTGAGAGGGTCAAGCCAAGGTTCAACACCCATAAATATCAAGAACCAAGATTTTTGATCATATGCTTCTTCAAGTAAGTCAATCGCTTTTTCATGCTCACCTATTCCTATGTGAATAAAAGCACGCTGCATTTGTGGTAAATAGGCTGTTTTTGCAGCCTCCTCATAGTAATCAGCCATTTGTTTTGCCAATTCGTATTCACCTGCAAAACCCAAAGCATGACCAAGGCCCGCTCCAACTTCTACCGTTCCGTCTGAAAGCTCAAAAGCTTTGAAATAGGTGTCCAATGAATTTTTATAATCTTTTTGCTCAATGTAAGCCATTCCTAACCAATCGTAAGGCCAAGGAGAAGCAGGGTCTTTAGCAATTGTTTTGAGCATGAGTTTTTCCAGCGCTTTATTATCTCTCAAAAAATAGTAAATCGAACCTCTACCAACAAGAAAGTCTTCGTTTGTATCCAAAGAAGTTATAGTATCATGTTGAACCAGTGCTTCATCTATCCTTCCCATGGTCACTAACCAGAGAGAATACCAATGTCTAGTACTCAAGTCAGAAGGATTTGTGGCAATGGAAGCGAGGAAGTCCTGTCGAGCAGCTTCCCAATTCCAATCAAGAAATTTCACTAAGCCAGAAAGCTTTAATGTACCTGCATCCAAAGAATCAATATTATGGGCTTGAATCAAACACTGTTCGGCTATAGGCACTGTCTCTGAACGTGAGGTATAACCGAATAGAAAAAGAATAATCTCAGTTTCACCTAAGCCGACCCATGCATTTAAATTCGTAGAGTCTGCTTTGATTTCCTGTTTGAAATTTTGAATTGCAGTTTCGTAATCTGTTTTGTACTTGTTGCCCATTGAAGCAAGTAGTATGGTGTCTAGTTGCCGACTTGTCTTCGGTTGACAGCTCAAAATTATTAGCGCAAGGATAGTGAGTGTTACTAGGTTCTTCATTTCTTTTAAATTTGAGTTAATCATTAATAGTTAGCCAGAAAAAACGAGGACGGTACATATGTGGATGTGTTAGTATGTCCTTAAAATAGTCATAGGAAATAGTGTTATAGCTAATGAGAAGTTCATTCTCAGTTGATAGAACTGGATGAGCTTTGGCATTGTAGGGTATTATTCCGGGAGCTTGACCGGCTTCCGGTGCCTTCCAAATATGCTGAAGTGGTCCAAATGGCCCAACTGGTGATTTACCGATTCGAATGGCTGTGGTAGCTCCTATACCATCGGATTGAAAGACCAGTAAGTATCGACCATCTTTCATGGGTGTCAAACTCACCTCATTGCTGACTCGATCTGTTACGGGTCGAGTTTTAGTTATGTCGTCTTGCCATGATTGTCCATCCCAATATTTCCATTCATTAAAATTCTTGAAATTTTTAGGTTCAACTCGAGCTACAACTAATTGCTTGTTGGGGTCGATGAGACCATATATATACATATACCCATCTGGATTTGGCGCACCGGCCCATTCTGTATTCATATAAACTCCTGACCCGAAAGTACCTGATCCAATCCCTTCTAGATTCATGAACAGAGGAGCATCAATTTGCGATTGTCGCTCAAAAGGTACTCGTTCTCCTTCAGGTATGGTAATTATAGTTACACCCCTGATTTCAAAATCCCAGGAAGCTTCGCTTTTGTCAAAAACGCGATAGCCAAATATGTTAATGCTGTTATTGTCCTCTTTGTTTACGAACATTTCTCCCATCCAATAATACTCTCCATCAAGAGTATTGGGAGTATTGGGACTGAAATAGGAAAGAGCCTCACCAGCAATGTTTTTTTTGTATTCTATAGACACAGTTTCTTCTGATGGGACTGCATTTTGCACATAGGCGAATGAGTTGTTGACCATTTTAAAGTTCTCCACAGCAGAATCTCCAAGTACAGTTCCTGTCATCGTATCAGAAAAACTTAACATCACTTCTTTATCTTGACCAGATCCAAAGGACTCGTCACCATCAAAAGTGATAGAAAAAATACCATCTGCACCAAACCATCCTTCATTGCGGTAAAAAAGGTTGGTCCATTCAGGTGCAGCTCGAACAGTATAGTTTACCAAAGTGTCTGCCAGTATAGTTTTTTCTTTTTTGTCTTGTCCTGATTCACAAGAGAACATCAATGATGCCATTGCGAAGAATGCCAATAGGTTTTTCATAGTCTTATCCTTATTGATCTATATAATTCATTAAAATTTCTTTCCACTTCAAATAACCCGCTCCATTCAAGTGTAACCCATCAATTGAAAATTCTTTGTTCAGTTTGCCATTTTCGTCATTGAAAGGTGTGTGAATGTCGATGTATTTGAGGCTCTCTGATTTACAAACTTCTTCCAATTGCTTGTTGATCTCCATAATGGAAGCATTGGGCCGTGTATAATGAAGAGCGTCTTCAACAGGTAAAACAGCTTGTATAATAATTTCCGTATTTGGGCTAGCGGTTTGAATTTGGTTAATTATTTTTTTGTAATTTTCAACAATATACTCCACTGATTTCCCATAGGCCAGATCGTTAGTTCCAATCATAATAAATACCTGTTTTGGATTCGAAGAGGTGACCTCATCTAGTCTTGCCAGTACTCCATCAGTATCATCTCCACCAATCCCACGATTCTTTATATTTGGATTTCCACCAAACAATTCAAACCACTCAGCTCCATCAGTGATGCTATTGCCAAGAAATATTATCTCATTTTCGGTATCCGGCAATGATTCAAAATGTTCCTTCTTATGGAAGTAGTACGCTTTCATGGCTCTGTTCCATTCATCCATTTCTTCCTTAAACTTATCGTATGATTTGATTTCTTCTTTTTCTTCAGCGGAGAGCATGCTACTCAATGAAGGAGGAATAGCTGCAGTGCTTGATGCCCATTTCTTGTTCGGTTTTGATCCCATTTTCAATTCAAGAGATCCTCCTGCAACTAGTTCATCATGATAAAACCACAGTTTATTAAGAGGTTTGCCGTTCAACTTTGCTGATTGGATATAGATGTTTTTATCCGAGACATTTTTTGCGGATATTATAAATTTTTCGCCTTTATAAAAGTCTTGATCTAGGTGAATAGTGATTTTTTCGAATTGAGGACTTCCTAGTTCGTAAATTGGTCTTTCCGAAGCACCTCCGTCCATTTGAAAAAGTCCCATAGCACTCATTACGTACCAAGCACCCATTTGTCCTTGGTCTTCATCGCCTTTCCATCCATCAATGGGGCCAGAACCATAATATTTGTCCATGATCTCATTGGCCCAATACTGAGTGAGCCAGGGTTTTCCTGTGTAATTGAATAAATATGCAGCTTGCATATTGGGTTGGTTTCCGTGGTTGATTGGTAAAACACCCATTCCATCAAGACTGTTGGCTCCAAGATGCTCCGAATTGAAATTGTGAGGATGTGCCTGTTTGAACCCATTTTCAAGACGGTCATTGAAAACATCTTTACCCATTAGGGATACTAATCCATTGACATCATGTGGTACAAAGAAAGTATATTGCCATGCGTTTCCTTCAACCCAGCCAGAGCCTAACCAGGCAACGTCTCCAAATTCATTGAATTCTGACCATGAACCATCGGCATTTTTACGTCTCATAAAACCAATGTCTGTATCGAAAATATTTTCATAATTAAAGGCTCGTCGTGTGTAGTCTTTATAATCCTTTTCTTTTCCTAGTGCCTTGGCGAACTGTCCTACAGACCAGTCATCATATGCATAAGCAAGGGTGTTAGAAGCTGGTCCTACTTCATCCGGAACAAAGCCTTTTTCTTTATATATCGTTAAATTTCGATTGCCAACATACCCCCCGGCATCATGGGCATGTCCTTGTTCAGTCTGTAGTTTATTGACCGCATCATATAATTTTTTAACATCATAATTCCTTATGCCTTTATGATAGGCACCGGTAAGAAGGGATATCTGATGAGAAGCAACCATGATACCTGAGTATTCAATTCCTGTAGGTCCTTTTGGCAACCATCCACCTTTGTCATATATTTCTAGCATACTATTGACCCAGTTGTTAGAAATTTGTGGAGTAGCGAGGGGCCATAATTGGTTGAGGTTAAACATGGAAATCCAAAATCCATCACTGCCATAAAGAGGCATTGATGTATCTGGCATCTGTTGGACTTTTTCATACATGTCCACATACCTTCCATTTACATCACTCCAAGTAGTTCTACCTGCATATGCTCTATATAGATTGGTATAAAATTTCTTTTTCGTTTCTTCTTTTCCTTCTACTTCAATAACAGAGAGAAGGTCATTCCATGAATTTTTATTATCAGCACGAACCGCTTCAAAATTCCAATCATAGTCATTCAGCTCAGTTTCGAGATTAAGTCGTGCCTGCTCTACACTGACTAGTGAGATGCCTACCTGCATTTGAATTTGCTCGCCTTCGTTTGTTTCATATTCGACCCAAATACCGGTATCTTTATGACCAAATTTTGAGGAAAGGAAATCTGCATTTCTACTAATTTCTTCTTTAGTCCATCCATTCAAAGATTTGAAAGGTTTATCAAATCGTATCACGAAATTCAATACATATTCATTGTAGTTTGCTTTCCTTAGACTTTGCTGGTACGAAACGCCTTCAATTTCAGTGGCAGACACCCTTTTGACGTGTGTGTAATCAATCTCATAGCCATATTCTGAAGGAGTAAGAAGGTCAATTTGAATCCTGCTGGAGTCGTTTTTTGGGAAAGTATATCGATGGAATCCAGATCGGGTAGTAGTTGTCAATTCTGCTCGAATTCCATAATCATCTAAGGTTACTGCATAGTACCCTGGTTCAGCTACCTCAGTTTCATGACGAAATCGAGACCGATATCCCCGATCTGGATCTTTTTCCGTACCTGGTATTATTTTGAGTGGACCGATTGTCGGAATGGTAAGCAGCCCAGCCATTGTCCAGCTATGAATATGGCTAAATCCAGCAATATTTTCTATTTCATATTCATAACCCGCTTTCCATCCTCGTTCTTGATTGTCAGGGCTCAACTTGACCATACCAAACGGCATAGTCGGTCCAGGAAACATAATCCATCTAGAATCATGACTTCCTATGATGGGATCTACATAGTCAGCCGGGGTTTGTGCAAACGACCAGATTGATCCTAATGATAATATAATAGCGACAAGGTATTTCATTTGTTCTGAAGTTTTGAGACGGCAAAATCATAAGCACCAAGCATGATTGATTGGCTAGCACCAATTTGAGATAAAGTGATGCCTGTTCTGGGCATGGTGTCGTATACCAACTCTTTACCAGAACCTGGTATCGCCATCTTTTTTTCTGAGCCTTTTGTAAATTCAAGTAAGTATTCCTCTCGTGTTAAATCAAAAAATCGATAAGAAAGACGATCATGCATCTTGCCTGTATGGTCTCTGTAAGACTTGTTAATTTCTCTTAATGTATGTGATCCAAATAGATCCCACCCTTTGGTTATACCTCCACCAATTACTACCAATCCATCAATGATACTTACGATGTTGCATATGGTACTTCCCAAAGAGGTACCAAACTGTTTGAATGCGCTCAGTGCAGCTTCCTTATTTCCTTTATCTTTTCCTTTTGCTATATTGTAAATGTCACCGGGAAATATTTTGCTATCAAAAGCTATGTCACTTTCTTCAGCATAGACTCTTTGTATTGCTCGGGTACTAATACTCTCCTCACAATTCCAATTAGAGTTATCCCTATTCAGGGTATTATGAATTTCTGCTCCACAGGCATTGTCCCCAAGAAGGAGATGACCATCGATAACAATTCCTGATCCAATTCCAGTTCCCAATGTTATACCAATTAGGTTATTAAATTTTTTAAGACTTCCGGCTTTTTTAAGTTTTTCATTAATAACGGGAAGTTGACCGGAAGTCGCTTCTCCATAAGCAAACAAATTCCCATCGTTATTGATGTACACTGGAATTCCAAATTCATTTTCTAATATTGGCCCTAAAGGGGTATCACCATTAAAAGCATTAAAATTCGGTAAATTTCCTATTATGCCCATGTGATAATTTGCTGGTCCAGGAAAAGCAAAACTTATGGCATCTGGAGGTGATTTTAGTTTTGTTATGGTCTCTTTAAACCCATTAAATAAGCTTTCTAAACAATGATTCAAATTATCAGCATAGGCTTTTTTATTGATTGGATTTGTTACTATTTCTCGGTCTTTCATTGCCGAAAAAACGAAGTTGGTGCCTCCAGCGTCCAAAGTCAGTATAAGCGGCGAATCTTTCATTCCATTGATCCAGATTTCCAGGCATGCTCAATTTCTTCTAGCGTCTTACCTTTTGTTTCTGGAATCATTTTGTATGTGAAAATGACTAAGACAATTGCATTGATCATGAAGATCCAAAAGGTAAATGCACCACCAATTCCATCCAATAGCATAGGTGTAAATTGAGTAATTAATATAACTCCTATCCAAAGTGTGAAAATGGCTATTGACATTGCCACCCCTCTAATTTTAGTAGGAAAAATTTCTGAAATCAATACCCAAGGAATAGGTCCAAGGGAAGCCGAGAAACTACCAACAAAACCTAAAATGAAAATGAGTAACCAAGGACCTGAACTTACATCTAGGTAAAACATTAAACCAACTGAAAATAGACAGACAATCATGCCTGTTACACCCCAAAGAAGGAGAGTTCTTCGACCGGCTTTATCAATCAACCAAATGGCAATGAAAGTAAAAATCGTATTGGTTATTCCAATAATCACTGTTTGTAATAATGCTGAATTAGTTCCAAATCCTACACTCTTGAAAATCTCTGGAGCATAATAGATGATCGCATTTATTCCTGTAATTTGCGAAAACATTGCTAAAATCATTCCTACTATCAAAGCAGTTCTGAAACCAGGTTGAATTAATTCTTTGATGCTACCTTTTTCTTCAAGTAAAGCTTCTTTGACTTCATTTAGAACACGTTTTGCTTTTTCTAGACCATTTACTTTTTCTAGTATTTTAAGTGCTTCGTCCTCTTTTCCTTCTTTGGTAAGCCATCTGGGGCTTTCCGGAACGAAGAACAAGGTAACTAGAAACAAACTTGCCGGAATCAATTCAGAACCCAGCATAAATCTCCATCCCATGTCTATATTCCAGGCCTCAGTTCCAGTCTCAGAAATTTTCAAATTGACGAAATAGATAATATTGATACCAATAACAATTGCGAGTTGATACATTGTGACTAATGTGCCTCGGATGTTTGCCGGAGCAATCTCTGAGATATATAGCGGTGCCAGCATCGACGCTGCTCCTACACCTACGCCACCTATAAACCTTGCCAATACAAACTGAGTAAGATTAGAAGGTATAGCCGAACCTATGGCCGAAATAGCAAAGAGTATTGCTGTCATCATTAGAACTTTTTTTCGACCATATTTATCACTGAAGAATCCAGCGATCATTGCCCCAAAAACACAACCCCATATTGCTGAGGACGCTGCCCATCCCGTCATAGCGGGTGTCAGATTAAATTTGGTTTGTAAAAAGCCAATGGCTCCAGCTATGACAGCGGTATCATAACCGAACAATAACCCACCGAGTGAAGCAACAATTGAGACTTTGTATATATAGCTACTTGTAGTTTTGTTATCAGACATTCTTTACTTGTGTTTTATGTTCTAACGTATGCCTTCAAAGTGGCAATTTCTTTTCCTTCACTGGACCCGTATGGTCTAATAGTGTAAGATACGATATTGGCAGGCACAACGAATGTTTCCGTATAATTCACTACAAAAGGTTCAAAGTCACCAGTAGGGCTTTCCACAATTGCTTGATCTCCCTCTACCAGGTTCAAAACATTTACAGTGGAGTGGGTCGTATGAGTTACAGGTTTGCTAAACCAATGCCGTCTTGTCTCTATAAATTCCGTTTCATGTAAACCTGTGCGTTCTTCTCTCCATCCATCGCCTATTTTGACTTCAGTGATATTGTTTACCAGTTCTTTTTCAACCCAATCAGTTGTACGGTCCATTTGGAGAACATTCTCTCCATGATCTACATTTATAGGACGGGGTTTACCATCAATACCTAAGCGACCCCAGTCCCAGAGTTTGAAAGTGAAAATATAGGGTGTAGCAGATATTTCCAGAACCATACCGTCGTTTCCAGAGCAATGAATTGTCCCCGCAGGAATTAAGAAATGGTCGTGTTTTTTGGCTTCCCATGAAGCGACATAATTGTCTGCTTCAAACGGCTTTTCATGATTAGATTCTCGTAGTTCAGAAAACATCTGTTTTTTATCAACACCGTCTTTGAATCCAAGATATACTTTTGCACCAGGCTTTGCATCCAGCATGTAATAACTTTCGTCTTGTGTATAGTGCATGCCAAATTTTTCCTGAATGTATTCTGTAAGTGGATGCACCTGTAAACTTAGATTACCACCGTCCATGGTATCGAGAAAATCAAATCGAATTGGAAATTCATCCCCGAATCTAGAATAAACTGCTTCTCCCATTAGCTCTTTTGGGTGAAAAAAGACTAGGTTTATAGAGGGTGTTTCAAATGTAACATTACCAAATCGCAGCAAGAGACTGTTTTCTTCTGGTACGCAGTTGAAACACCAAGCAAAATTTTCTGGCTCCGGGTCGAGTTCAAATTTATCCCTCATCCACTGACCTCCCCATGGGCCAGGGTCAAAAAAAGGTACTAGACTGAATGGCTGAATTAGTGCTTGTCTTAGGCCCTCTTCATAAGAAGCATTTGTAATCATCTTCGGCTGTGCGCCATTTGTGTCCAGCCAAAAATCTATTTTCGACCTAAGCTTCTTTTTCAATCGATCACAAACTCTCCAATCTACAAAAAATGCTCGTTTGTATTGCAATTCTGTTTTTTCGGAATGGTTTCTTAATCCAATGTTTTGAACTTTGTTGCTACGCATGCGCTGCTGGATTTCCCATCGTGCCATATCAGCGTAAACTATCACATCTGGTTCTTCACACAAAAGTGATGCACCTTCACCAATGATCAGATTGATCCCTGATAAATTCAGAACAGATGCTTTTTGCTTTTGAAGCTCTTTTTGGTTAAAAAAGTCATCAATATTCAAACGGGAGAGATACCCAAATACACGATCATCTGTGACATCTGGAAAAGTCATTTTTTCTATTTCTTCGATTGATTTCATTACCGAGCTAGACCGAATGATATGATTGAATGAGATAGACTTTGACAATCTGTTGATGACATCATCAATAAAAACCCCTTGATAACACTCTATAGCAATTATTGCAGATGTATTTGATTTAACCTGATTAATTAATTCTGACCCGATTTGATCCCAATTGCCGAGACATTTGTGATTTCCTTTTATTCTAACGGAAGGTTCTTTGTTGAATGGCATGTACAATTATTTAAGAATCAATTCAAGTGGTATTCGAGCAAACCTAGGTTTGTAGATTGCAGCATTTGTGTAGTGGTCTTCTAAAATATAGCTGTTAGTATTATATGATATCAGGAGTTTTCCATCGCGGTTGAATTGGGGGTGTGCCACAGTATTGTAAGTGATTAAATTTTCATTTTCAAACGGAACAGGCGTTGTATAGATTAAGGTTCCATCAGACCAAGGCCCAAAAGGAGTATCTGATACATAACTGTAGACATCTTTACTAAAACTACCATGTTGCGTTATGTAGACTATTTTATTTTCTAATTGGATGACACTGAATTGTTCTGATCCATCCATTTTTCGCATGGGTTCTGCTTTTTCCACCTTGGAAGTCCAGTCATTCCCACTTCTATATTCCCAATTTTCAAACAAAGAATTTGGTGTTGTACGTGCTACATATGGTCCCTTTTTTCCTAACCCATAAATGTATATGTGTTCAGTTGTTTCAAATACAGCATGACCAAAATGAATAGGCGAATCACGAGTCCCTTCGATTGTGATATGTCTTACTTCTTGAATACTTGGCAGTGTAAAGCTCACTAAGGCTGTTTCGACAAATTTAAAATCCCACATTCCATCTCCTGTTTGTGTAAATTTGGAAACAAAGACATGCAAAGTATCGCGCAATACAAACCCGTCGCCAGGCCAATACCAAATTTCATTCTCTGTAGCTAACCCGGATGTCACTTCTGGTGGTATCATCATAGATTTGAATTCATGGGGTTCTCCCTGATGAAGTGTTGTGAACTTATCTTCATCTTGAAGAACAAATGAATTTCGAATAAACTTAGGATCAGTTTTCTCACGGGTATTATTCTCAGAGACTGGACCAATGAACGTGTCCCCAAA